>OY282378.1:885000-5732555 GCA_958295835.1 uncultured Gammaproteobacteria bacterium | reverse complement strand
CCCGCCAAGTGTCGATCCCTTATTGAAGAGAGCCTTCGCGACCGCTTCAAGAAGGGCCGGCGTCTCGCTCTCACCGAAGCGGCGCAATACTTCGTCGTAGGCGGTCAATTCATCCTCTGGCCGGTCGAGCGTGCCGAGTGTCACCCCCTTGTTGAAGAGAGCCTTCGCGACCGCTTCAAGAAGGGCCGGCGTCTCGCTCTCACCGAAGCGGCGCAATACTTCGTCGTAGGCGGTCAGTGCTTCCTCTGGCCGGTTCAGCCTGTCAAGTATCCCCCCCTTGTTGAAGAGAGCCTTCGCCGCCGGCTCAAGAAGGGCCGGCGTCTCGCTCTCACCGAAGCGGCGCAATACTTCGTCGTAGGCGGTCAGTGCATCCTCTGGCCGATCGAGTGTGTCAAGAGCCATCCCCCTGTTGACGAGAGCCCTCGCGACCGGCTCAAGAAGGGTCGGCGTCTCGCTCTCGCCGAATCGGCGCAATACTTCGTCACAGGCGGTCAGTGCATCCTCTGACCGGTCGAGCATGCCGAGTGTCGCTCCTTTGTTGACGAGGGCCATCGCGACAAGCTCAAGAAGGGCCGGAGTCTCGCTCTCACCGAAGCGGCGCACTACTTCGTCGCAGGCGGTCAATTCATCCTCTGGCCGGTCGAGCGTGCCGAGTGTCACCCCCTTGTTGAAGAGAGCCATCGCGACAAGCTCACGAAGGGCCGGAGTCTCGCTCTCGCCGAATCGGTGCACCAGCTCGTGGAAGGTGGCTAACGCATTCTCAACCCGATTCTGGTCCCCCAGCGCGGCCGCTTTACCGAAAAGTGCCCTTGCCGCGACCACCTCCGGGGGAGCGTCCGTAGCACCGTGAAGTCGAGCGGCCGAACGATGATCCTGTCCGACCCCCATCGTCTCCGTTCCCGCCTCATCCGAGGGTGTCGAGATCCGATAGGGAGCTTCTGCGAAATCCGCGGGAGCCGTCGCGAGCAACTCTTCGCGATACCCCGCCAGTGCCGGCAGTTCCATCAGTTGCGCGAATGCGGACTGGTGCAGCGATCGCATCTCTGGATCGAACCCCTGTGCTTCGCGGGCGATCTGGGCGCCGATGTCCTTCAGCTCGGGCGGCGAGTAGTACGCCGCCATGAAGCGGATGAGGGCTTCGATCAGGCGGTTCGGTCCGCGGTTGCGGCGCAGCAGGTAGTAGATGTTGTACAGGCGCTCGCTCAGGTAGTACTGCTTGCGCCGGACCGTGCCTCCCGCGACCTGGACGGCGCCGCGTTCGACGAGGCGGGTGAGCTGGGCGCTGCACTTGCTCGGTTCGAGCCGCGCCCGGTCCGCGATCTCCTTCGTGAACGCCGGCTTCCACAGGTCGGCGAGCGCGAGATAGACCCGCCGCTCCTGGGCCGGGAGCGATTCGAGATGGCTCTTGAAGTACTCCGTGTGGTCATCGACCAGATCGAGCAGGTCGGCCATGAGCTCGCGGAAGGACAGCCCTCCGCCGAATCGGGCCACGATCGCGAGCAGGCGCGGGCTGCCGCCGGTGAGGATTTCCAACGACCGGATCGTCTCGGGAGGGTGGCGCTGGCCGGACACCGTCTCCCACAGAACGGCGCATTCCTTCGTGTCGAGAGGGCGCAAGGTGAGTGTCCGGAACAGGTCGTACAAGGCATGGTCCGGGCGGTCGATCTCGTCGAAACGGCTGGTCGCGCTCGCGAGCAGGACGATCCTCGCTTCGGTCTGGAGGGTCTTCCGCAGCCGCCATCCCGCCTCCCTGGAGTCCGCCATGTCCCTGAACATCATGTTCAGGTTCTCGACCATCAGCACCAGCCGCCTGCCCTCCCGGTCCGAGAAGTCCAACAGAGCGCCGAGGCAACGCTCGGCTAGCGTCCGGTCGTCGCGGAGGGCGCACAGATCCTCGACGGTCAGGCGCAGGTCGGGGCCGCCCTCCCGCTGCGGCGCCTGGTCGGCGAGACGGGACAGGCATTCCAGCCAGAACTCCCCGGCGGTGGCGACTTCGTAGCTCTCCTCCGCGAAGACGACGGGGAAGAAGGCGGACGACAGCCCGGCATCCCGGCGCACCTCGGCCGCGACCCGCAGGAGCAGGCTCGTCTTCCCGCTGCCGCGCGGGCCGATCACGATCTGGTGCGGGTTCGAGCTGCCGATGCACTCGCGCAGCATCTCGACGATCGATTCGAACTCGCTCGTCCGCACGCAGAACGACGCCACCAGCTCGTCGTCGGTGAGGAACCCCGGGTTGTACTTCCGGGGGGGAGGAGCGGTCACGGCCATCGCCGGGTGCTCCGGTCGGGTCCGGCGCCGAACGATGCGGACGAAGCGCCGGAGCGGCCGTATCGGACCCGCCACCAGTCTTCGAGCAGACCGGAGACGAAGCGGTAGCCGTCGCCCTGCCTCGCCAGATACCCGTCATGCTCCAGCACGTGGAGCACGTCCTCGATCGGGAGCGGGTCGGCCCCGGCTCCGGCCTCGACAGCAAGGGACTCGCGATGCCGGCCGATGGCATCGTCGCGCAGCCGGCCGCCGTTGACCGCGGCCTCAGTCAACATCTCGAGGGCGGTCCGATACCCCTCGTCCCCCAGGACCATCCTCAGCCGGCCCTCGTAGTGCACCAGATCCATCTGTCCCCGGACCCCCAGCATCTCGTTGTCGTACACGCGCTCCACGTCTTCGAGCGAGGCGCTGTGCCGGCCGGCCCGGCGCAGGTCTTCGTGAAGGGTGTCGAAGAAGCGTTGTACGTGGTGGGGAATCTGGCACCGCAGCCGCCGGCACATGTCCCGGAGAACGGCTTCGGAGAGATCGAGGCGGTAGGTCTCCCCCAGGGCGCCGAGGCAGGCCATCGCGGTCTCCCTGTCCCAGGGCTTCAGATCGAAGGGGGAGAAGATGTTGGCGTGGGCGCTGAGTCCGGCCTGTTGCAGGATGGGTTCGAGGCTCACGCTGCCGGAGAGGATCATGCTGACCCGGCCCCGATGCATCTGGCCGTTCTTGCGAAGCCAGCTCAGGAACTCGTCCGCCGTCCGCCTGCGCTCCGGCGTAATCCCGTAGTCGCGCCCCTCGCGGTAGTCGTCCCCCTTGAGCAGCCGGTTGACGAGGATCGGCAGCTCGTCGATCGCGAGCGCCACCGGCCGCCCGTTCCCCGCCAGAGCCGTGAAGACCTCATCGCCCTTGTGCTGCCAGTTGCCGGCGTCGACCCCGGCGCGAAGCTTCACCCGCAGATCCGCGTCGGCCAGTTGAGGGACCCGGCCGCCGACCTTGACCTCGACCTCCGCCGGAAGGACGTTGGCGAACAGGGACTTGAGCTGGCCCCAGGCGCCTTGTGCCGATCTCGACTGGAATCCGATCTCGGCGATGGCGTCCGCCGGAGTGGAGGCGCCCTCCAGGTCGACGAAGATCGTCTCGAAACGCCCCTCGACCTTCAGCCGGCGCAGCAGCTCCCGCACCAGGCTCGTCTTCCCCATCCGCCGCTGCGCGGTCAGCAGGGTATGGGTTCCGTCGTGGACCCGCTCGGTGAGCGCTTCGAGCTCGGTCTCACGATCGAAGAAGCGATCTCCCTCGACCCAGTTGCCCCCGGCCTTTCTGAGTGCCATCGCCATGTTCCCAACGAATTCGTTGCAAACGATATTGTTGGGAAATAAAGGCGTTGTCAATCGCTCCCGAGATATGTTTCGACGGGCTGCCCGCGCCCTGAACGGCAGGTTCAGCGGCCTCTCCGTCGTCAGTCCGCGCTCAACCCTGCCGACGGGTCAGCCTCCGTTCCGGCGGCCTCAGCCCCGCCAGCGGGTCAGCCTCCGCTCCAGCGGCCGCAGCCCCGCCGCCTCCACCAGCAGGATGACCGCCGCGAAGGAAAGGGTGTAGGCGAGGATGCTCTCGATGTCGAAGAACTGGAAGTAGGTGCCGAGCTGGAAGCCCACGCCGCTGCTGCGCCCGAGCAGCTCCACGACCAGGACGATCTTCCAGATGAGCGCGAGCCCGGATCGCGCCGCCGCCATCAGGTAAGGGTAGAGCTGCGGCAGATAGACCTTGAACAGGGTGGCGAGCCGCCCGACCCCGTGCACCTTCGCGACCTCCAGCAGGCCGCGGTCCACCGCCTTCGCCCCCTCGCGCACGGTGACCACCACCGTCGGGATCTTGTTCACCGCCACCGCGAGCACCGCCGCGACCTCGGTGAGCCCGAACCAGACGTAGCACAGGATGATGGTGACCAGGGCCGGGATGTTGAGCCCGAGGACGAGGACGCCGTCGAGCGCCGCGTCGAGGCGGTGCGAGCGGCCCATGACGATGCCGATGGCGGTGCCCACCGCCATCGCGATCGCGAAGCTGACCGCGACCCGGGCAAGGGTCACCCGGAGGTGGTAGCCGAGATCGCCGCTCCCGGCATGGCCCCACAGGCTCTCCAGCACCGCCGTCGGGGTCGGGAGCAGGTCGCTCGCCGCGAACCAGGCGGCGGCCTGCCAGACCGCCACGAAGCCGAGGAGCGACAGGCTGCGCAGCCAGGGCGGAAGGCGTTTCGTCGCTACCGCCATCGCGCGTGGATGGCCATGATCGTGGTCGGAGACACGCCCGGCCGGAGCGGATGCGGAAGACGCTTCGTTGCTACCGCTGCCACCGCGCGGGGTCGAAATCGGTCCAGAACGTTCCCGGTGCGAGGGCGTCGCTCGAGCCGACGAGCTCCGCGCCCCCCTCGCGGGCGAGGATCGCGAAGGTCCGGGCCGCGGCCTCTCGATCCGCGGCGTCGAAGCCGCGCGGAACTCCGGCCCGCCAGGCGTCGCGCAACGCCGTCGCAGTCGCCTGATCCGACACCTTCATCCTGGGCTCGAGCCTCACCCACTCCTCATCGGATTCGAGCAGCAGGTGCTTGGCCGCGTAGGAAGCGCGCAGGAATCCGTGGAGCGCCTCGCGGTGCTCGCCCGCCCAGGCGCGATCGAAAACCCAGCCGAGCAGCGGGATCGGCCGCTCGACGCCGAGCGCGGGCAGGATCTCGCCGACGGTAATGAACTCCTGCATCCCCAGCGCCTTCAGCCGTGCGTTGTAGTGCCAGAAGTTGAGCACCGCCGGCAGATCGCCGCGCTTGATGAGCTCGTTGAGCAGCGGCGGGGCGCCGAAGGTCGGCTCGACCGACTCCGAGAGGTCCATCCCCTCCCGCTTCGCGTAGGCCTGGAGCAGCAGCCAGCTCTTGTCCACCGGACCGCCCGCGACCCCCACCTTCCGGCCGCGCAGGTCTGCGAGCTCGGCAAGGCGGGCGTCGGGCCGCACCATCAGGCCGCCGACCGCGAGCGAGTAGGGAACGAATGCGTAGTCCCTGCCCTCCGATCGCTGCCGGGAGACCCAGATCCAGTCGGTGACGATGACGTCGGCGGCGCCGCCCTGCAACGCCACCGAGGTCGCCCGCTTCGAGCCGAGCTCGACGACCTGGAGATCGATCCCTTCCCGTTCGGAGAACTTGTGAGCCGCGATCACGTCGAGCTCCCAGTTCACGGTCCCGAACTTGAGGACGCCGACCCGGACGCGGTGGTCGGACGCCGTTGCGGCCTGCGCCGAGAGCATCACCACGGCGGCGGCGATCGATGCAAAACGAGACAACGGATGCGTGCGCATGGCGGTATCCCCCGTTCCCGGCGGCTGTCCTCCTCGATTATACCGAAAAGCGGCCTGCCGATCGGAGCCGAGCCGCGGTTCGGAGCACGGTGATCTCCACAAATCGGAAAATCCGCAAAACCAACCGGATGAATATGATTTTCGTAAATTTTTCGGCCACGGGGATCAAGCCGTTCATCGATTGTGCCGGACCCCCATGTTCCCTCTTGGCGGAAAATCAGCAATTCCCGCTAAGCGCGAGAACCTCCGAAGATCCGCCACGAAGGGGCGTTCCGGCCACTGGAATTGGCGCGATGCCGTGTCGTGACATCGCGTGTCAGGGCGTTAGCGGAAATCGCTGGCGGAAAATGGCCGTGCTTGACCCGTTCGACGCACGACGGCTATGATCAAACTCGTGGCGCAGTCTTGCGTAACCGATACGCATCTGTGCTTCCAACGTCAGGAATTCCCACCAAACCCGAAAAGCCCTCGCGGAACTACCGGCATCGGACTCGGGCTGTCGGAGTCGCCGTATACCCGGGCCGTGAAATCGCGATCGGGGACTTGAACGGGGACAACGGGAATTTCTGTTTCAATATCTGCCTTGCCTGCATACGACAGGAATCAGGGGGAGGCCCGACCAATGCAGTGGAAACCAGCAGCAGCCTTCGTCACCGTAGCCGTGCTCTCTTGCGGCAGCGCCTACGCCCAGTCCAACCTGGAGCGGCTCAGTCAGTTCAAGACGACCGGAGTCAAAGGGTTTCAGGTCATCGAGCAAAGTGGCGACTACGCCGATGCCATCCGGGAGAATCTCAAGCGGATCGCCTTGCCGCAGGGCTTCAGGATCGAGCTGTACGCCGTGGTGCCGGATGCGCGGCACATGGCCGTCGGCCCGCAGGGCATCGTTACTTTCGTCGGAACGCGCAAGACCGACGTCTGGTCGGTGACCGACCGCAACAAGAATCGGGTGGCGGACGAAGTGAAACGCTTTGCGCCGTCCATCGACTTCGCCATCCCCAACGGCCCGTGTTTCTCGAAGGACGGTTTCCTCTACATCGCCGAGCAGAACCGCGTGCTGGTCTATCCGGCAGCCGAATTCTTCTACGAGAGCCCGGACGTGGCGGCTTTCAACGTCGTTCCACAGGGCGAGTTGGTCCCGGTCGAGGAGGAGAGCTACAACCACACCGCGCGCGTGTGCCGCGTCGGGCCGGACGGCAAGCTCTACATCTCGCTGGGCCAGCCCTTCAACGTAGCGCCTCCGGAAAAGCTCCCTCTCTACAACCAGGTCGGGATCGGTGGAATCATCCGGATGAACACCGACGGCAGCGGCCGCGAAGTCTATACTTACGGTGTCCGGAATTCGGTAGGACATGACTTCAATCCGGCAAACGGAGAGTTGTGGTTTACCGACAACCAGGTCGACGGCATGGGCGACGACCAGCCGCCCGGCGAACTCAACCGGCAGACCGCGATGGGGCAGCACTTCGGTCATCCGTGGTACGGCGGCGGTTCGGTCCGGACGAACGAGTACATGGACGACACCCCCCCGGACGGCACCGTGATGCCCGCCGTAGAGATGATCGCCCACGCTGCCGATCTGGGCATGACCTTCTATACGGGCAAGATGTTCCCGGAGAAGTATCGAGGCGGTATCTTCTCGGCCCAGCATGGTTCGTGGAATCGTACGACTCCGGTCGGCGCGCGCGTCATGTTCACCAGCGTCAACGATGACGGCTCGGCAGGCGAGACGGTGCCGTTTGCGGAAGGCTGGATCGACGAGAACGGTGAGTATCTGGGCCGTCCGGTCGATGTCGCCCCGTTGCGCGACGGATCGATTCTGGTGTCCGACGATTTGGCCGGCGCGTTGTACCGCATTTCGTACGGCGGGTGAGGCGCGGCCGCTTCATCCCGCCGGCGGATCGGAGGCTTGGGCCGCAGGGTGACGGGCGGCGCCGCCCCGATCCCGGGTGCAATCCGAATTGATACTGCCCCGTATCATGCCGGTCGTCGCCACGGCGGTCCTTGCCGTGGCGACGGGTATTGTGTCCGTACACGCCGGCGATCCGGCTTCCGGACGCAAAAAGGCGTCCATGTGCCAGACCTGCCATGGTTATGACGGAATCGCCAGGATTCCGAACGCGCCGCATATCGCCGGCGAAAGCAGAATCTACTTGCAGGCTCAGCTCAAGGCGTTCCGGTCCGGCAAGCGCAAGCACGAGATCATGTCGGTGATCGCCGGACAGCTTTCGGATGAGGACATCGCCCAGCTTTCCGCTTGGTATTCCTCCATCGAATTTACCGCGATTCCGCCCGAGTAGCCCGGTGTCACGGAAGCGGAGCCGGCGCCGTTCGAGAACTCGTGACAGAGTGGTCAGTCTTCAGTATCGAGGATCCACATAGTCGGCAGGGAGCCATGGCAGGATTCCGATCGATTCGATGACGAGAACATGAAGGAGGTCCGCACCATGGAAACCCGAGCCGCCGTCGCCCATGAGGCAGGCAAACCGCTGACCATCGAGACCGTAAGCCTCGCAGGGCCGAAGTCCGGTGAAGTGCTGGTGGAGATCAAGGCCACCGGCGTCTGCCATACCGACGAGTTCACCCTGTCGGGCGCCGACCCCGAGGGGCTGTTCCCCGCCATCCTCGGACACGAGGGCGCGGGGGTCGTCGTCGACGTCGGCGCGGGCGTCACCAGCGTGAAGCCCGGCGACCACGTCATCCCCCTCTACACCCCCGAATGCCGCCAGTGCGACTACTGCCTGAGCGGCAAGACCAACCTCTGCCAGGCCATCCGCGAAACCCAGGGCCGGGGCGTGATGCCCGACGGCACCAGCCGGTTCAGCATCGGCAGGGAGCCGGTCTACCACTACATGGGAACGTCCACGTTCTCCAACCACACGGTGCTGCCGGAGATCGCGGTGGCCAAGGTCCGCGAGGACGCCCCCTTCGACAAGATCTGCTACATCGGCTGCGGCGTCACCACCGGGATCGGGGCGGTGATCAACACCGCGAAGGTCGAACCGGGCGCGAACTGCGTGGTCTTCGGCCTCGGCGGGATCGGCCTCAACGTCATCCAGGGCCTGCGTCTGGTCGGGGCCGACGTCATCGTCGGCGTGGATCTCAACCCGGCCAGGCGTCCGCTCGCGGAGCGGTTCGGAATGACCCACTTCGTCAACCCGAAGGAGGTCGAGGGCGATCTGGTGCCCTGTCTGGTGGACCTCACCAAGGGCGGCGCCGACTATTCCTTCGAGTGCATCGGGAACGTCGACGTCATGCGCCAGGCGCTGGAGTGCTGCCACAAGGGCTGGGGCGAGAGCGTCATCATCGGCGTCGCCGGCGCCGGGCAGGAGATCGCCACCCGCCCGTTCCAGCTCGTCACCGGGCGGGTGTGGCGCGGTACCGCGTTCGGCGGCGCGAAGGGCCGCACCGAGGTGCCGAAGATCGTGGACTGGTACATGGAGGGCAAGATCAACATCGACGATCTGATCACCCACACCCTGCCGCTCGAAGACGTCAACAAGGCGTTCGACCTGATGCACGCGGGCGAGTCGATCCGCAGCGTCGTGCAGTTCTGAACGTGGCGGGGGCTGAATCGGTGAAAGCCGAAGCGGCGCAAGCCGACATCTCGGAACCCGGAGCGGCAACCGTGGTGGAGACCCTATCGGAGCACCGCTGCCACGGCGGCGTGCAGGGCTTCTACCGGCACGAATCGCGCGAGACCGGCACCCCGATGCAGTTCGCGGTCTATCTGCCGCCGGCGGCGGAGCGGGGCTCGGTGCCGGTCCTCTACTACCTCGCGGGGCTGACCTGCACGGAAGAGACCGCGACCGTCAAGGCGGGCGCCCAGGCCCATGCGAGCCGGCTCGGGCTCGCGCTGGTGATGCCCGACACCAGCCCCCGGGGCGCCTCGATCGAGGGAGAGGACGACGACTGGGACTTCGGGACCGGCGCCGGCTTCTACCTCGATGCCACCCGGGCGCCCTGGTCCGCGCACTACCGGATGTACGCCTACGTCACCGGGGAGCTCCGCGTCGTGGTCGCGTCGCGGTTTCCCGTCAGGGACGACGCGACCGGCGTGTTCGGCCACTCGATGGGCGGCCACGGCGCCCTGACCATCGCGCTCAAGAACCCGGGGGCCTACCGGACGGTCTCCGCGTTCGCTCCCATCTGCGCCCCCGCCGAGTGTCCGTGGGGCGAGAAGGCGTTCCGCGGCTACCTGGGCGAGGACCGGGCCGGCTGGGCCGAGTACGACGCCGTCGCCCTGATCCGATCAGGGGCGAGGACCTCTCCAATCCTCGTCGATCAGGGTGAGGCCGACCCGTTCCTCGACGAACAGCTCCATCCGCATCTCCTCGAGGAAGCGTGCGCGCGGGCGGACCAGCCCCTCGAGCTTCGCCGCCATCCGGGCTGCGACCACGGCTACTACTTCATCCAGACGTTCATGGCAGATCACCTGGAACATCATGCCCGGGGCTTGGCTGGCTGGTCCCGGCGACGTCCGGACCGCAGAAGCGAGGACACGCTCCCATGAAGCTCGATTCGCCGGAGGCGCTGGAAGCGCGGCTGCGAGAGATCGGGGCCCGGCGCTACCACGACAAGCACCCTTTCCACGCCCTGATGCGCGACGGGGCGCTGTCGCGCGGGCAGGTCCAGGCGTGGGCGCTCAACCGCTACTACTACCAGAGCCGGATCCCCATCAAGGACGCGGCGCTGATGTCCCGGATGATCGATGCGGATCTGCGCCGCGAATGGTCACAGCGGGTCGTCGATCACGACGGCGCCCGCGAGGGTCAGGGCGGAGTGGCGAAGTGGCTGCATCTCTGCGAACGGCTCGGGCTTGAACGAGAGCGCGTCCTCGCCGAAGAAGGCGTGCTCCCGGCCACCCGTTTCGCGGTCGATGCCTACGTCCACTTCGTGCGCGAGCGCCCACTGCTGGAGGCCGTCGCCTCCTCGCTCACCGAGCTGTTCGCGCCCGCCATCATCGGCGAACGCACCAGCGCGATGCTCTCGCGCTACGACTTCATCGACGAGGACACCCTCACCTACTTCAGCGCCCGCCTCACCCAGGCCCCGCGCGATGCGGACTTCGCGCTCGACTACGTGAAGCGCAATGCCACCACCCCGGAGCTGCGCGAGACGGTATGCCAAGCGCTCCTGTTCAAGACCGACGTGCTGTGGGCGCAGCTCGATGCGCTCCACTTCGCCTACGTCGCACCGCGCATTCCCCCGCCCGGAGCGTTCGTGCCCTGCGAGGAAGAGGCCGACTGACGAGCTGGCGTGCGCGACGAAGGCGCGCCCGCTTCACGGGGGCAACGACACGATCGCGGGCGAAGCGGGCAACGATACCCTCGACGGGAGACCGGGCTACGACGTACTCGCCGTCGGGGACGGGAACGACCATCTCACACGCCCTCGACGAAGGGTTCCGGAGCGGAAGGCGTTCAATCGGGCGTGAGGGGCGGGTTGGGCGCGGGGCGTCCACGTTCAATCCCGCAGGAAGGGATTGAGGTGCTCGGTCCGAAGCATTCAGGACGAGAATCCATCGGAGAAGATCATCGCGATGCCGATGACCACCACCACCGTGCCCGCAATCTGCATGGCGCCGATCGACTCCTTCAACGCGAAGAACGAGAGCAGCATCGTGAGGACCACGGTGCCGGTCACGATCACCGGCACCGCGACGTTCGCGGCGACCGGGCCGGTCCCGCCGACCCCGCGAAACAGGTAGAAATACCCGATCTCCGCGAGCCCGATGCACAGGCCCGCTACCGCCGCCCAGACATAAGCCGTCGTGGAGAGCTTCAGCACATGGCCGCCGCGGGCGAGCAGCACCAGCGCGAACGTGCCGGACGCGGCGAGGGCGACGAGCTGCAGGCAGATGGTCGCGAGCACCGTGGTCGTCGCCGATTCCGGAACGTGATTGCTGGACACCTTCACGAGCAGGTTGTACCCGGCGTAGAGCGCCGTAATCGCGGTCAACAGGAGGATTCCCGTCCACATCTCGAAGTCTCCCCAATCCGGCGCGGCGTGAACCAGGCACGCCGGAGCCCCGTTTCCGCGGGGATCCGGCTCGGGCCGTATCGCCATACGGATCCTTGCACATCCGGCATTTCGCAGCTTGCACCGCAGATTCATCACGTGAATTCAACCAGCGATACGATCAGCCATACGACATCGGGGATCGAAGACGAATCCCCGGACGTGAGCTCGCCGTATTGCACGGGCCGCCCCGGATACCGGGCCGGCTGCATCCCCCGCGGCTCTCCGGGGCGAAGCCTCGCGGGGTGCCCTCAATCCCGGCCGTTCCCGGATTGCGCTCCGTAGGTGCTGATTTCGATGAGGTTCCCGTCCGGATCGGTGAAGTAGACCGACGTCATCGCACCGGCCGCGCCGGTCTTGGCGACCGGTCCTTCGATGATCTCGATTCCCTCGCGGCGGAGATGCGCGATGACGTCGGGCAGCAGCCACGTCGTCACGAGGCACAGGTCCCCCGACCCGACCGCGGCATGATTCCTGGTCTCCTGGCCGAGTACCTGCAAGTTGATCTTCTGGTTCCCGAAGTGCAAGGCCCGGCGTCCGTTCGCGAACGTGGAGTCCGTCAGCAGCAACGCCCGCTTGTAGAACGCGACCGATGCTTCGACATCGCTCACGGTCAGAACCAGATGGTCGATGTGGCTGATCATCCCGGCTCGCCTCGCCGGAGGGCTCGTGCAGACCGGCCGGGTCTGTTGCCTCGTCCGGTCCAGCCCATTCGTCCCGCCGGGCTCACGCCTGCAGCCGTTCGTTCCCGGGGTCGTAAACAGGCTCGGCCAGCACCGTCGCCGCGCGCGGCTCGCCGAGGACGTCGATGCTGAACATCGTGCCCGGCGCGGCCAGACGAGGCTCGACGTAGGCGAAGCCCAGGCTCCTGCCGGTGTAGTGGCCGTAAGCGCCGGAGGTCGTGACCCCCACCGCCTTCCCGTTCGCGATCACCGGCTCCCCGCCGTGCACGTCGCAATCTCCCGGCTCGACCTCGACGTAGACGAGCTGCGTCGCGATACCCGCCTGCTTCACCCGCTGCGTCGCCGTCTTGCCGATGAAGTCGTCCTTGCCGAAGGCGGCGAAACGCTCCATGTCCGCCTCCACCAGGGTGATCTCGTTGGTCAGCTCCGCCCCCCAGCCCCGGTACGCCTTCTCCATGCGCAGCGAATTCACCGCGTAGGTCCCGAAGTCCGCGATGCCCAACGCCTCCCCGGCCGACCACACCGCGTCGTACAGATCGGCGAGTCGCTCCATCGGACAGTGCAGCTCCCAGCCCAGCTCGCCCACGTAGTTCACCCGCAGTGCGCGAACCGGGATCCCCGCCACCTCGATCTCCTTGCCGGTCAGCCAGCGGAAGTGCCCGTTGCCGAGCTCGGCATCGGTGATCTTCGCGAGCACCTCGCGCGAGCGCGGCCCCGCCAGCACCAGCACCCCCCAGTCGTCGGTGACGTTGGCCACGGTGACGTCGAGCCCGTCGCGCGGTCCCTGCACGAGGCTGTCCATGTCGCGGTCCTCGGCGCCGGCGCCCGACAGCACGTAGAAACGATCCGGGGCGAGCCGGGTGATCGTGGACTCGCCGGCGATGCGGCCCTCGTCCGAGAGGTAGTGCGCGAGCACGATGCCGCCGATTCGCCTCGGCATGCGGTTCGCGGTGATCATGTTCAGGTACGCCTCGGCTCCCGGCCCGGTCACGTCGTACTTCGCGAAGCTCGACAGATCCAGCACCCCCACCCGCTCGCGCACCGCCCGGCACTCCTCGCCCACCACCTCGAAGACGTTGTTGTGCCGGAATCCGACCTCCTCCTCCCGGCCGTCGAGCGAGAACCACTTCGGGCGCTCCCAGCCGTTCGCCTCGGTGTACACGCATCCCTTCGCCGCGAGCTTGTCGAACAGCGGCGTGACCCGCTCGCCGCGCGAGGCGGGGCGCTCTTCGCCGGGCAGGTGCAGGACGTACATGTGCTCGTAGTCCTGGTGGGACTTGGCCTTCGTGTACTCCCCGGGGGCATGGCCGCCGAACCGGCGCGGGTCGACGCCCGCCATGTTGATCTCGCTGTCCCCGTGCACCATCCACTGCGCGAGGTACTTGCCACAGCCCGCGCCGGACGCGATGCCGATGGACGCGCCGCAGCATTGCCAGAAATTCTTCAACCCCGCGGCCGGGCCGAGCAGCGGGTTCGCATCGGGGGTGTGCGGGATCGCGCCGCATACGATGCGCTTGATGCCGGCATCGCGCCAGATCGGCATCCGCTCCAGCACCCGCTCGACGTAGGGGGCAAGCCGGTCGAGGTCCGCCTCGAACAGCTCGTTCTCCGCATCCCACTCCGGCCAGCCGCCGCGGTGGCTCCAGCACTCGGCGGACCCCACCGGCTCGTAGATGCCGATGAGCCCCGCCTTCTGCTCCTGGCGGTAGTACGCCGACGCGTACGGATCACGCATCACCACCATCTCCTCGTCGCGCTCCAGGAACTCCCGGATCGGCTCGGTGACGAGGTAGGTGTGCTCCATGTTGGTGATCGGCACGTCGGTGCCCGCCATTCGGCTCACCTGGCGCGCGTAGCACCCGGCCGCGTTCACCACCATCTCGCACACGACGTTGCCTTGATCGGTGACCACCTCCCACTCGCCGCCCGGACGCTGCTTCACGTCCGTTACCCGCGTACGGCGGGCGATCGTCGCTCCCATGTCGCGCGCGCCCTTCGCGAGCGCGTTGCAGCAGCCGGCGGGGTCCACATGGCCGTCCCCGGTGGTCCAGGCGCCCGCGAGCACGCCCTCCACGTTCACGAACGGATTGATCTGCTTGATCTTCTCCGGATCGATGATCTCGCAGTGGAAGCCGATGAGCTTGCCCACGCTCGCGACGTGATGGAACCACTCCACCTCGGCCGGCTTCAGGGCGAACCGGATGCCGCCGCATCCATGCCAGCTCACGTACTGCCCGGTCTTCTCCTCGAGCTTCGGGTAGAGCCTGACCCCGTAGTCGTGGATCTTCGCCATGTTGTAGTCGGCGATGAAGCTCGGGCACTGGCCCGCCGCGTGCCACGTCGAGCCCGACGTGAGTTCCCCCTTCTCCACGAGCAGGATGTCGGTCCAACCTTCCTCGGCGAGGTGGTAGAGCAGCCCCGCTCCCATCATTCCTCCACCGATGACGACGACTCTCGCGTGTGTCTGCATGGCATCCTCCGGCAATGTGTTCCAGGTGTTCAGGCGGTCCCGGCGACTGCGGCGATTTCAAAGCACCTGGGGCCGTCGTGCAACATCTCTCGGAAGTCGCTTGAGCTCTCCTTCGAGACTCGCACTTTCCCTCGCCGAGCTGCGCGCTGATCTGCCGGCCGAAACGTAGATTGCTTGAATCCCTACAGGGTCCTTGAAACAAGGGATTATTCCTTGTCCGGCAGGCACGGTACGCCGATCGACGGTTCATCTGGGCGAAAAGGCGTCCGCTTCAACGTACGCGGGCACCCTCGATCCTGGCGACGAGATCAGCGGCCCACCGCGGTAAGGGTGCAACGTAGCGGACAACTTCTTGTCCGGCAGCTTGGGCGACCACCTGCGCGTGTACACCGGAGTTGTCCAACAGCAAAATGTTGGCGAACAACGGCGCTGTCCTCGCAAGATTATCCTGGACCGCGGTCCAGCGGCGAACAATCTCCGCCGTGGGAACGTCATGGCCGGTTCGATGCCTTACGCGCAAAGCCACCCGATCGATGTTGATCTCGGGGGATTGCGTGCCGACGAGAACGGCGTCGATGTCGTAACAGAGCGTGCGGGCGCGACGCACGATGTCGGGCCGCGACATGCCCGATCAGGTGCTCTCGAAGCCGAAGGATTCACCGCGTTCCAGGTGGTCTTCAATACGGCGATCCACCCACTCCCGCGCCTGCCGTTGCAGCACCGGATCGTCGTAGCTTCCCAGACCTTCGGCGATGCTGTCGACGTCGTAGAAATCCGCAGGCAGTTCTCGACGATTGTTGCGGCTCCAAGTGCTTTTGCCGGCACCGTTGGCGCCGACCACGATGGTCAACCGCGCCACGGTGGAAACTACTTGGCGATTGGCGGGATGTATGGAAATTCGAGATCTTGCGGATCGCCCCGGCGGAAGTGGTCTACCCGCCCGTCCGGCCAAGTGCGGGTGATCATGCCATCCGAGATTCGGCGGTGCTCGACCACGCCGTTGGGTTCCTCCGCGATGATGACGTCGCCGTCTTCATCCGGCATGTAGACGAACGCCTTGCCTTGTTCGAAGCACATTCGCCGGGAATCCATGTCACTGTCCAGAATCCAGTCGAGGGAGGCATTCGTCTTCATGGGTAGCAACTCCAAGTACCGTGCCGCTTGGCGCTTGATGCTGCCACGGTCGGAGCGTCTCCTTCAAGTTGCGAATGTCGCATGCAGGCAAACCGCAGGCGAAGGGGTGAGTGGATCGGGCGATGGCGGAGCAGGCGGTTTATCGCTCGCTTGCGCCGGGGACAACACCTGCGCCCCGGTGAGCCCATGCCGCCCTGCCCGCGCCTGCGTTCCTGATACAACCCTACCCTGCCGCCGTAATACTTATGGGGAAATGGTGCTGGACGATGCCGGATCTCCCGGTCGGTCAGCCAGCGGAAGCGCCCGTTGCCGAGCTCGGCATCGGTGAGCTTCGCGAGCACCTCGCGCGAACGCGGCCCCGCCAGCGCCAGCACCCCCCAATCCCCGGTGACGTTGGCCACCGCCACGTCGAGCCCGTCGCGCGAGCCCTGCGTCTACTGCGCTGCAGGTCGAGGCGAAGCCATCATCCCCCCATGCAGCTCTCGTCACTGTTTCGGGCCGGGCTTTTCCGGACTTTCCCGGATTCCACCCGGCGAAGTACACTCGTCCCGCCTCCGGGATCGGCCGCCACGGAGCGCGCGCCATGACCTCCACTCCCTTCGACACCTTCAGCGCCGCCCGCGCTCTCGAAACGGCCGGGGTCGAATGCCCGCAAGCCGAAGCCATCGCATCGGCCATCGGTCAGACCGGCGGATACGCCACGAAAACCGATGTCTCCATGCTGAAAACCGATGTCTCCATGCTGAAAGCCGACCTTTCCACCCTGGAATCGCGAATGGAAGCACGCTTTTCCAGTCTTGAAGCGCGCATGTACCGCGCCCTCTGGATTCAGGGCGGGGCCATCGTCGCCATCCTTGCCGCCTTGAAGCTGCTGGCGTAGCGGTCCCGGCGGTGTCCACCCCGATCCGAAGCTCGAAGCGAGGGCGTGCACCGGGAGGAAGACATGAAGAAGTTCATCTGGCTATCGTATGACCTGGGTATCAGCGGCGACTATGAAGGCTTGTATTCCTGGCTTGACGATCGTGACGCGAAAGAGTGCGGCGACAGCGTATCTCCCGTTTTCGTATAACGGAGATCTGATCGAATCACTCAAGGCGGAGCTGCGTAGTGCGGTCTCGATGAATAAACGCACGCGAATCCATGCTGTTTACAAGGACGATGGAAGATTGAAGGGCCGCTTCATGTTCGGTGGACGCAGGCGATTGCCCTGGGAGGGCTACGGGGCGCACGAGGAGCAGGACGAGGACGAAGCCGATGTCCATGCGTCCTGAAGTTCTTCTGGTGGATTCCGGATTCTTCTTCGCGCTTTTCGACACGAGAGACTCCCAATCGAAAGACGCCGCCCGGTGGACTCATCCGGCAAGACGCAGTGCCCGCAGCGCCACACAGGCCGCGCCGTAGCCATTGTCGATGTTGACGACGGCGAGTCCGGGCGCGCAGCTCGACAGCGACGCATCGAGCGCGACCCGGCCGCCGGCCGACACCCCGTATCCGTTCGAGGTCGGGACCGCGACCACGAGCCCGGGGACCTGCCCCCCCACCACGCTCGGCAGCGAAGCCTCCATGCCGGCGACCGCGAGCACCACCGGCATCGCGCGGATGTCCTCGATTCGATCGAGCAGGCGCCACAGGCCGGCGACGCCCACGTCGTAGACCTCCAGAGCCGTCTCGCCGTAGTACGCCAACGTGCGCACCGCCTCCTTGGCGACCGGCACGTCCGAGGTGCCCGCGGTCACCACCGCGACCCGCGGCGTTCCGGACCCGGCCGGCCCCCCCAGCATCGCAGTACGGGACACCGGGTCGTAGTCGAGCGCGGTGCGATGCACGGGAACGAGCGCATCGAACATGCCGGCGTCGAGCCGGGTGAGGAGCAGGGGGCGGCTCGCCTCGATGCTTCGAGCGAGGATGGCGTCGAGCTGGCGCGGAGACTTCCCCGCGCAATAGATCGACTCGTCGAAGCCGATCCTCCCGTGACGCGCGTCGTCCGGCACCACCTCCCGTTCAGGCATGGCCGGAAGGTCTCAGAAACGCGCTGCCCATGCGGTAGGGCTCGAACCGGACCGTGCGCGACACCCCGGCCGCGGCCATGCGCTGGTCCAGCTCTCCGGCGAGTCCGGCGCGGGCGGGCGCATCGAGAGCGGAGAGCGCAACGTCGTCGAGCTCGACCACCACGGCGGCGCGGCGCACCCGGCATCGCACCGTGGCCGCTCCCGTCGCGTTCCGCACCATCCGTTCGCACGCATCGATGGCCTTCAACACCGTGGGGTCGATGGCGATGCCGGTTTCCACCCGGCTCGACAGGCATGGCGCGGCCGGAAGCTCGGCGAGGTCGTCGAGCCCGAGCCGGGTCGCGATGGCCCGGACCGTGGACTTGCCGATGCCGCACTCGACGTAGGGGTGGCGCACCGCGTGCTCGGCCGCGGCCGCGAGCCCCGGCCGAAAGTCCCCCAGATCGTCGGTGTTGGTGCCGGAGACGATGGTCGCACCGGCGCCGGCGAGCGGCGCGATCGTCGCGTAGAGGTTCGTCTTGCAGAAGTAGCAGCGGTTGACCGGATTGGCGACGTAGCGCGCATCGTGAAGCTCGCCCGCGTCGATCCGTTCGAGCCGCCATCCCTCGCGTCGCGCATACCGCACGACGCGCTCCGTCGCATCCGCGGGGACGGCGGCGGACACCGCGTGGAGCATCGTCGCCGAACCGCCGAGCACCCGATGCGCGACCACGGCCAGGGTCATGCTGTCCACGCCCCCGCTCACCGCCACCGCGACGGGACCGATTTTCCCAAGCACACGTTCGAGTGCCGCGACCCCGGGTTTCATGCCTGCGCTATCCATCGGTTCTCCTGATCCGGCAGAGCCGGAGCCCGTCTTTCCGTCTTCCCGTCTTTCCGGATTTCCGCCCTAGGAGCCTGCGCCGCAGAAAGATAGTTCAAGCCCGGCTGTAGCCCCTACAGTCCATCGTTTTCTGCGGCGCAGGCTCCTGGCGAGGATCCGGAAGTCACGGACAATTCCTTTCGTCATTTTGCATGAGATTTCACGAACAGGGGACCGGGTACGCCACGTCCGCCCGTCTCTCCCATACGTCCGAGCACCGAGGTTCGGGACTCTCCCCAACCGTGTCGTGCGCCACGTCCGCCCTCCTCGCCCATGCGTTCGAGCATCGGGGTTCGGGACTCCCCGACCATGCCGCGCTTCACGTCCGCCACACGCCGGTCACACGTCACCCCCGCCGCCCGCGCGTTCGGCCAGGACGCGTACCCTCTCCCGGTCCGCGTGACCGCCGGCCACCGTCGCCAAGTCGTCGATCTCCGCCTTCGAGGTCCGGGTCTCGCCAGGACGATGCGCCGACTTCACCCGGACCGGACGGCCGTCCACCGTCACCGTCATCGATTCGCGGGCCAGCGCCGCCCGACTCACTTCGTGCCATCGCACCCCCAGGGTGGTCGTCTCGCACAGGCACGCTTCGATGGCCGACTCCACCGCGGCGAGGCGGGCAAGCAGGCGAACGTGAACGGCGAGCCGGCCCTTCTTGCCGTGCATCGTGTGGCTGCATACGTCCAGGACACCGTCGCGATCCCGCAGCCGGTCGAGGGCGAGGGCGAGATCCTCGCCGGTCTGGTCGTCGATCTCGAACTCGCAGACCGCGATGCGCTCGCGATGCGCCGCCGCATCGAGCCCGCCGACCGGTTCGAAAGCGAGCAGCCGCAGGACGTTGCTCGTGCCCGGAAGAAGGCTCGTGCCGAACCCCGTCCCGCATCGGTGGAGGCGTACCGGGCCGGGGAGCGGCTCGAAGCTCGGGGCAAGGTGCGCGACGATCGCGGCGCCGGTCGGGGTGATGCGCTCCCCGTGGTGCGTGTCCTGATCGACGACCATCCCGCGCAACAGCTCCACCGTCGCCGGCGCGGGAACCGGAAGCCGCCCGTGCGACGTCTCGACCCGGCCCCGGCCGATCGGCAGCGGGCCGCACCACCACGTGGCGTCGAGGCGCTGTATCAGCCAGGCCGCGCACACGACGTCCGCGATCGAATCGTACGCCCCGACCTCGTGGAAGCTCACCTCGTCGACGGGCACCCCGTGCACCGCCGATTCCGCCCGCGCGAGCCGCGCGAAGACGTCGAGCGCCCGGACCCGCACTCCGGGGGCGAGATCGGCCCCGTCGAGCAGCGCGCGGATGTCGCGGTAGAAGTGGTGCTCGCGGATGGGTGCGTCGCCGTCGCCGTGATCGTGGGGATGCGCATCGGCATGGCGGGAGGACACCCGACCCCCGGTGGCCCGACGTTCCCGGCCGTCGCCGGAGCCGGGCCGGCGCGCATCATGATCGCGCCTGGAATCTCCGGCGCCGTCGGCTTCGGGTTCATGATTCCCATCACGACCGTGAGGACGTGCCTGCCCGCCGCCGGAGCCACGTTGGAGGGTGGCTGCATCGTCATGGCCGCGCCGGGGGTCCGGCGCCCTGCCGTGGTCATGTGCATCGCGATCATGCGCGCCGGGCGCGCGGTCCCGGCGGCCTGCCTCGTACACCGCGAACCGCGATCCGGTCAGGGCATGATCGGCATGGTCGACGCGCTCGACGGTGGCGATCGCGTCGAGCCCGGCGCGCTGAAGAGCCGCGACGAGCGGCGACTCCAGCTCCGGCCAGGCATCGAGCACCGCTGCCGCGAACATGTCGCCGGCGACCCCGCCGACGGGATCAAGCTGGATGTGCATGGGGGATATTGTAAGTCGAGCACACGGCCCGCACACTCTGCGCACGTTGCGATGCGTGACGCCTCAGATGATCGTGGAGCTCGAATACGGCCGCGGGCGGCTTCCGGTGCGCATCCCCGACGGATGCGAAACCACGGTGCTCCGCAAGCGCCCACTGCCGGTCATCGGCGACGCCTCGCGCGCCGTCGAACAGGCGTTCGCCGAGCCGGCCGGCGCACCACCGCTGGCACGCCTTGCCCGGGGCAAGCGCTCCGCCTGCATTCTGGTATGCGACGTCACCCGTCCGGTGCCGAATCACGTCTTCCTCGGACCGATGATCCGCACCCTCATCGACGGCGGCATCCCCGCCCGGGAAATCACGGTGCTGGTTGCGACCGGACTCCACCGCCCCAACCGGGGCGAGGAGCTCGCGGAGCTGATCGGCGATCGATGGGTGCTCGACACGGTCCGGGTCGAGAACCACTTCGCGCGCGCCGCCGACGCCCATGTCGACCTCGGGGTCACCGCGACCCGAGGCACGCCGGTGAAGCTCGATCGGCGGTTCGTCGGCGCCGAGCTCCGGATCGCGACCGGGCTCGTCGAGCCGCACTTCATGGCCGGCTGGTCCGGGGGGCGCAAGGTGGTCGCCCCCGGGGTGGCGCACGAAGACACCATCCGGACGTTCCACAACGCCCGATTCATGGAGGATCCGGCCGCGATCCAATGCAACCTCGACGGCAATCCGCTGCACGAGGAGCAGCTCGAGGTCCTGCGCATGCTCGGCGCCGTCTACGCCCTCAACACCGTCATCGACGAGCAACGCAGGTTGTGCTTCGTGAACTTCGGCGAGATCGTCGAGAGCCATCTCGACGCGATCCGGTTCGTGCGCGACTCCTGCGTGGTGCCGGTCGGCCGCCGGTTCAGCACCGTCGTCACCTCCGCCGCCGGCTATCCGCTCGACAGGACCTACTACCAGACGGTGAAGGGCATGGTCACCCCGATCGACGTCCTCGCCCCTGGTGCGAATCTGATCGTCGCCTCCGACTGCTCGGAGGGGATCGGCTCGCCGCAGTACCGGGAGGCGCAGCGCCGGCTCGTCGCCAACGGCCCGGACGGGTTTCTCGCGGGCATCCTCGACAAGCCGCTGGCGGACATCGACGAGTGGCAGACCGAGATGCAGCTCAAGCCGATGCGGCGCGCCGGCATCCATCTCTACTCGCGGGGCCTGCCGGCGGAGGACAGAGCGCTCACCGGCGTGAACCTCGTCGACTCGGTCGAAGGCGCCATCGCCCGATCCGTCGAATCGTCCGGCGATCCGGCGGTGGCGGTGATCCCCGAGGGACCCTACGTGGTGCCGCGGTTCGCGGCATCCGCGAAGCCGCCGGGTCCGGCAGCCTCGCTCGCAAGCCCTCGCTCGAATCCGCCGCACGTGAACCGCCTGGAAACGATGTCGGATTTACGATACCACGGTCGATAAAGCTGAACTCGAAACCCCTGACTGCATCGATGATCGACAGGCCGTGAGACGCACTGCGAACGGATCTCGGGGTTGTCCATGAAGTTTCAGTTGGCCATCAACATGGAGCGAGCAACCCCGCATCCGGCGGACATGCGCGAGGTCGCACGCCACACGCTCGAGATGGTGCAGATGGCCGACGAGGGCGGGTTCGCAATCGCCTGGGCGGCGGAGCACCATGCGCTGGAGATGACCATCGCGCCCAATCCCTTCCAGATCCTGACCTGGTGGGCCGCGCATACGTCCCGGATCCGACTCGGCTCGGCGGTGGTCGTCGCACCGTACTGGCATCCGATCAAGGCCGCGGGCGAGGCCGCCCTGCTGGACCTCTACAGCGGCGGGCGGCTCGAGTTCGGAATCGGCTCCGGCGCCTACCAGCGCGAGTTCGACCGCATGCGCCCCGGCCTGAAGCAGTCCGACGGGCACAGATACGTACAGGAGATGCTGCCGGCGGTGAAGGCCCTGTGGCAGGGCGACTACGAGCACGACGGCGAGCTCTGGTCCTTCCCGGCCGCGACCTCGGTGCCGAAGCCCCTTCAGCAGCCACACCCCCCGATCTGGATCGCGGCGCGCTCGCCGGCCACGTACGACTTCGCCGTGAAGCACGGTTGCAATATCCTCTCCTGGCCGCTCACCCGCCCCATGTCGGAGGTCGAGCTGTACAAGGGGCGCCTGGAGACTGCCCTGGCCGACAACCCGGGCAAGGCGCGGCCGACCTTCGCCACGATGCGTCACACGGTGGTCTACGATCGCACCGAGGACTGGGAGGTGCCGGTGAAAGCCGCAATGCGCCAGTTCGGCCAGTTCGAGAACCTGTTCAAGAACCTGGGAGGCGTCACCAACGGCTTTCCGGGGAAGATCGACCTGTCGGCGCTCTCGAACCGGG
Source organism: uncultured Gammaproteobacteria bacterium (assembly GCA_958295835.1). Taxonomy (GTDB): domain Bacteria; phylum Pseudomonadota; class Gammaproteobacteria; order HK1; family HK1; genus HK1. The sequence continues at coordinate 5,709,576 of OY282378.1, read as the reverse complement.
ACGAGTACGACCCGCGCATGCTGCACCGCAATCTCCTGTTCGGCACGCCGGACGAGGTGGTCGCGAAGCTCAGGATCTACGAGGAGATCGGCGTCGACCACTTCACCTACTACGCGAGTCTGGGCCTCGGCCCGAAGGAGCAGAAACGCTCGCTCGCACTGTTCATCGAGGAGGTGATGACGGCGTTCGCATGAGCAGGGGGCGCCGTCGAACCTGTACGGCCCGGCCCGGGAGCAGCAGGCGGGGGGATGGAACGGAGGGAGATCACGTGGCACGACACGTAGAGGTCGCGCGCGACGGACCGGTGCTCGAAGTCAGGCTGAACAAGCCCAAGGTCAACGCCATCGACCACGCGATGAGCCGGGAGCTGGGCGAGGCGTTCAGGACGTTGCGCGATGACCCGGAGCTGCGGGTCGGGATTCTCACCGGCGAAGGAGATCGGATCTTCTCGGCCGGCTGGGATCTGAAGGCGCTCGACGCCGGGGAGGCGCAGCTCGACGAGTGGTGGGACGACGGCGACTACGGCGAGGGCGGCTTCGCCGGGCTGACCGAGAACTGGACCCTGAACGAGCCCGTGGTGGTCGCGCTGAACGGGCTCGTCATCGGCGGCGGCTTCGAGCTGGCCCTGGCCGGGGACCTGATCATCGCGGCCGAGCACGTGGAGTTCGCCCTTCCCGAGATGCCGCTGGGCATGGTTCCGGATGCCGGCGCCATCCAGCGGCTGCCGCGCCGGCTGCCGTACAACATCGCGCTGGAGATGCTGCTGATGGGGCGGCGGATGGGAGCGGAGGAAGCAGCCCGGTACGGGCTCGTCAACAAGGTGGTGGCGAAGCAGGATCTGATGCCCGCCGCTCGCGCCTGGGCGAAGCAGCTTGCCGAAGCCGCTCCCCTCGCCCTGCAAACCGTCAAGGAAGTCCTGCGCGCCATCGAGTGCCGGCCGCTCGAGGAGGCGTTCCGCATCATGCGCACCGGGGATCTCCCCGCCTACCGGGCCATGCTGAAGTCGGAGGATGCGGCCGAGGGCGTACGCGCCTTCGTGGAGAAGCGCAAGCCCGTGTTCAAGGGGCGCTGAAGGGGCGGCGTGGCCAGGCTCCGCCCCGAAGAGGTCCGGCGCGTCGCCAGCATCGGCGGCGGTCCCATCGGCGGCGGATGGACCGCACACTTCCTCGCCCGCGGCTTCGACGTGTGCAGCTACCTGCACGACGCCTCGGAGGAAGGATCCTTTCGCCGCGTGGTCGAGACCGCATGGCTCAGCCTCGAGACGCTCGGCCTCCACGAACGCGCCTCCCTGGAACGCCTGCGCATCACCTTCGATCTGGCCGAGGCGGTGAGCGGGGCGGAGTTCGTCCAGGAGAGCGTTCCGGAGGATCTGACCGTCAAGCGCTCGCTCTTCGCCACCCTGGGCACCCTGACACCACCTCGGGTGGTCATCGCGTCAAGCACCTCGGGCCTGACCATGACGGACATCCAGGCCCACTGCCCGACGCCCGGGCGCACGGTCGTCGGGCATCCGTTCAACCCTCCCTACCTGCTGCCGCTGGTGGAGGTCACGGGCGGACGCGAAACCGCGCCGGATGCGGTGGCGTGGGCGCGGGACTTCTACCATGCGGCCGGTAAGGCGCCCCTGGTGCTGGAGCGCGAGGTCCCGGGATTCATCGCCACACGGCTGCAGGAGGCGCTGTGGCGCGAGGCGCTGCACATGGTCGCCAGTCGCGAGGCCACGCCCGAGCAGATCGACTTCGCCCTGATGCACGGCCCCGGCCCGAGGCTCGCACTGATGGGCCAGTGCATGGCGTTTCACGTGGCCTGCGGCGAGGGCGGCATGGCCACCAACCTCGATCAGTTCGGCCCCGCGCTCGAGCTGCCGTGGACCCGGCTGGCCGCCCCGCCCCTCACCCCGGAGCTGCGCGACCGCATGGTCGACGGCTGCAACGAGATGGCGGCGGGCCGCGGCTTCGAGACGCTGGCGGCGGAGCGCGACCGCGGGCTCATCGCGATCCTGAAAGCGCTCAGGGCCGCTCGGGGCGATCCGTGAACGTGCGTCCCGCGCCGGGCGGAGGTTCGCTTCGGCCGCGCCGCGCCTCCTCGACGAACGAGAACAGGGTGCCCGGCCAGGACGGTGCGGGATCGGTCTCCGGCCAAGCCTGGCGGTACTCGCTGGGCTTGCGCGCGAAGCACCGGGCAAACGCCTGCGAGAAGTAGGACAGGGAGTTGAAGCCGCAGGCGACCGACACCTCGCGGATGGACATGCGGGTGCTGGTCAACAGGACCCGGGCGTATTGCAGCCTGAGAAGCTGACTGAACTGCACCACCGAACATCCCAGGTGGCGCTGGAACAGCCGCTCGATCTGGCGCTGCGAGATGCGCAACCGGGCCGCGATCTTCGGAACCGGCCACGGCTCGTCGATGTGCTCCTCGATCAGTGCGATCGCGGCCTTGACGTTCGGGTGGAGCTCATCGGTGGCGGCGCCCATGGTACGGCGCTGGGGCAGCTCGCCGGCCTTGACCGGGTGGTGCAGCACCTGATCCGCGATCTCCGATACGAGCTGGTGGCCGTAACGCTCGGCAATGAGATGCAGCATCAGGTCCAGGCCCGCGGTGCCGCCGGCGCAAGTCATCACCGGGCCGTCGACGGTGAAGAGCTGCTCGCGCAGACGGGTGTCGGGGAACTGCTCGGCAAGCCCGGCCATGATGGACCAGTGCGTGGTGGCGAGCCGATCGGCCAGCAGCCCCGCGCGGGCCAGAAGGTAGGCGCCGGATTCCAGCGCCATCATCACCGCTCCGTCCCGCGCCTGGCGGCGCAGCCAGCGGAACAGGGCCGGATGGGTGTAGTGCTCGCAGCCCCAGCTCCCACACACCGCCACGATGTCGAACGGCCACCCGGCGGCCGCCCCAATCGGCGCCGCCGAAACGCTCATGCCGTTGCTGGCGACGATCTCGCCGCCTTCGGGCGCCCGGTACTCCCACTCGAACAGCGTCTCCGGGGCCAGATAGTTGGCGACGCGCATCGGCTCGATGGTCGCCGTCAGCATCATCATGTTGAAGCGGGGGACGAGCACGAACGCCACCCTGGCCGGCCCGGCCGTGGATGTTCCGGCGGGATTCTTCATGGTGGGGACCTCCTTCGCGTCGGATGATTCGAGCGGCGACCACTGATGCGGTCGGCGACCGCAAGCGCGGTCGCCTGGCGATTCCGCTGCACGGAATCGCGGGTGCACTTCGGCCGGCGCCGCAGACGGGCGAGGAACCGTCTTGCTCCATACAAGCAAGTTCCATGTCGGAAAACAAACACAAATGGCGAGATTTCTACAGATCGGGCGCTGGTCGAAACGCACAATGAACGTCGAACGCCGCTTGCGGCGCGATCGTCACCCGGGGAGGGCCCGGCCATGAACTTCGAGGTGGTGGTGACCTGCGCGGTCACCGGGGCGGGAGATACGGTGGGCCGGCATCCCGGGGTTCCTGTCACCCCCGAGCAGATCGCCGAGGCGGCCGTCGAGGCGGCCCGGGCCGGCGCGGCGATCGTCCACATCCACGTGCGCGACCCGGAGACCGGAAAGGGCTCCCGGGAGATCGGGCTGTTCAGGGAGGCGGTGGAGCGGATCCGGGCGAGCGACACGGACGTGGTGATCAACCTGACCAGCGGCATGGGCGGAGACTGGACGCCGAGCCCGGACGATCCGGCGATGCCCGGTCCGGGCACCGACATGGTGGGTCCGGCCGAACGCCTGGCGCACGTGGCGGCGCTGCGCCCGGAGATCTGCAGCATCGACTGCGGCACCATGAACTTCGGCAACGGCGACGAGATCTACATCTCGACGCCTGCCTGCCTGCGCGCGATGGCTGAGTGCGTCGGGGACTGGGGCGTCAAGCCGGAGCTGGAGGTGTTCGAGCTGGGCCACATCCGCTTCGCCAGGCAGATGATCGCGGAAGGGCTGATCAGGGAGCCGCCGATGTTCCAGATCTGCCTCGGCATCCCCTGGGGCGCGGATCAGAGCGTCGACACCATGAAGGCGATGAAGGACGAGCTGCCGCCGGGAGCCATGTGGGCCGGCTTCGGCATCTCGCGCATGCAGATGCCGATGGCTGCCGCCGCCGTCGCGATGGGCGGGCACGTGCGGGTGGGACTGGAGGACAACCTCTACCTCGAACGCGGGGTGCTGGCCACCAACGCCCAACTGGTCGAGCGGGTGGTCGGGATCATCGAACGGATGGGGGCGAGGGCGGTGTCTCCCGCCGAGGCGCGCGAGAAGCTCGGCCTGCGCGGGCATTGAGACCGGCGCTCGCGGGGGAACCGGGATCGATCGGCGTGGTTGCGGCCTCCGATCGCCATGACCCGAACACCGCCGCCGGTTGCGGGCGGGATGCCTGCACTCCCGGGGCAGGCGCCGCGTCATTCGATACATCCGATCACGAGGGTCCGCACACCGCCGTCCGCCGCGGGCGGGGCATCCGTGCTCGCGGGAAAGGCGCGCCGCCGTCCGGATCGTCCGGGCACGAGGCTCCGAGCGCTGCCGGCTTGCGGATCGAGCGGCTGAGCAAGCGTTTCGGAGACTTCACCGCCGTCTCGGAGGTCGACCTGCACGTCCGGCGCGGGGAGTTCCTGACCCTGCTCGGACCGTCCGGCTCGGGCAAGACGACGCTGCTGATGATGATCGCCGGCTTCGTGGAACCCACCTCGGGCGATCTTCGGCTCGACGGACGCTCGATCCGCTCCCTCCTGCCCGAGAAGCGGGAGTTCGGGATGGTGTTCCAGGGCTATGCCCTGTTTCCGCACATGACCGTGCGCCGCAACGTCGCCTACCCGCTGGAGATCCGCAAGCGCCCGCGACATGCGGTGCGCGAGCGGGTCGACGAGATGCTGGCGCTCGTGCAGCTCGAAGACTTCGCGGATCGGCTGCCCCATCAGCTCTCCGGGGGCCAGCAGCAGCGGGTCGCGCTGGCGAGAGCGCTCAGCTTCGGTCCCCGGATCCTCCTGCTCGACGAGCCCCTGGGCGCGCTCGACAAGAAGCTGCGCGGGGAGATGCAGGTGCAGTTGAAGCACCTGCACCGCAGGATCGGCACGACCTTCGTGTACGTGACCCACGATCAGGAGGAGGCGCTGTCGATGTCGGACCGGGTGGCGATCATGAACCACGGCGCCAAGGTGCAGGTGGGCTCGCCCGAAGCGCTCTACGAACGCCCCGCGACGACGTTCGCCGCGGGCTTTCTCGGCAGGAGCAACTTCCTGCGGGGCATCGTCACGGGCCGTCGCGGCGGATGCGCGACGTACGCGGTCGCCGGGCGGGAGTACCGCCAGGAGGATCCGGAGCGACGGCTTCAGCCGGGAGCCGGCGTCACCCTCGCGCTTCGCCCCGAGAAGCTCGAAGTGGTTCCCGCCGGACCGGACGGTGTGGACGGCGCCGGATCGGTCGGCGCGGGCGATGCCGGGCCGAACCGCCTGCCCGGTGTGGTCGGCGACGTCACCTATCTCGGCTCGACCCTCTCCGTCTCGGTGACGACGGACGGCGCCGGGACGCTGATCGCCGAGGTCCGGCCCCGGGACGGCCCGGGGGTGGCAGAGCCGGGCCACAACGTCTGCCTGGAGTGGATGCCGGATGCCGCGGTCATCGTCGATGACATGCAGTCTCCGGCATGAATGGCAACATGGCATGGCCACCGCGCCGGCGCCGGCATGAGCGGCAGCGTGGGGGCGCCTTCTCCCCTTGCCGGGGGAGAGGACGGGCAGGGGAAGGCATGGACGGCACGAAGCACACCTGGTCCCGGGCCTTGATCGGATCCCGGGTCCTGACCTGATCCCGGGCCATGACCTGGCCTCGGGCCTTATCGACGGAGACAGGAGGAGACTGACGATGCAAGACGGAACGTTCTTCAAGGAGCTGGCCGAGCAAGGGGTGCGCGACTACCGGTCCGGCCGGCTGGACCGCCGGAGCTTCCTCGCGCTGTGCGCGGTGGCCGGGGCGGCGCCGCTGGCGGTATCCATGGGCGACGCGGAGGCCGCGGCGAACGAGATCGTGATGTGGAACTGGGGCGGCGACGCCGTCAAGTGCCATACCGATGCGTTCGGCGGACCCTTCGCCGGGGACACCGGGATGAAGTTCAAGGTGGACACCTCCGGTCCGCTCCAGGGCAAGGTGAAGGAGATGGTGGATTCGGGCAACGTGACCGCGGACGTGGCCGACGCCGACGCCTTCGACGCGATTGCGCTCGGCAAGTCCGGCCACCTCGAAGCCATCGACTACTCGATCGTCGACAAGAGCCAGGTACTGGAAGGCTTCGCCTGGGAGCACGGAGTGTCGATCGTCTTCTACGGCTACGCGTTCATGTACGACACCGGGAAGTTCAAGGACGACCCGCCGAGCACCTGGGCCGACTTCTTCGACACTGCGAAGTACCCCGGCAAGCGCTCGTTGTACAAGTGGGCGAACGGCGCCATCGAGGCCGCCCTGCTCGCCGACGGCGTGGCCGGAGACGCGGTCTATCCCATCGATCTCGACCGGGCGCTCGCGAAGATACGGTCGATCAAGCCCGATACCTACTATTGGGGGTCCGGGGCCGAGGCCCAGCAGATGATCATCGACGCCGAGGTCTCGATGGGCATGGTCTGGCTCAACCGGGCCAAGAACGTGGAGGCGGACACCGGCGGGCGCTTCAGGCTCAACATGAACGAGGCCATCGCCATGCCGGGCGCGTATATCGTGCCGAAGGGCAATCCGGCAGGGCGGGAGAACGTCATGAAGTTCATCGCCTCCTGCCAGACGCCGGAGCGCCAGATCGCCCTGCTGGAGTGCCACGGGATGACGCCCTCGAACCCGAAGGCGTTCGGCATGATCCCCGATGCGCTGCAACGGTTTGCGGTGACCTCCGAGGAGAACCTGTCGCGCGTCGTTCTGAACGACCCCGTCTGGTGGGCCGAGAACGGTGGAGAGACCGTGAACCGTTACCTCGAGGCGATCGGCTGATCGCAGGGGATGCGGAGGGCATGGCGGGCGCCCGGCGGTGCGGCTTGCGGGGATCCATCATGGCGCCGGCGGCGCCTGCTGGCTGCTCGTCGCTCCGCTGCTGGGGCTCGTCATCGCCCTCTACGCCTGGCCGGTGGCCGAGATCCTCTGGCTCGGCTTCTCCGACCCGGAGCCGGGCCTGCAGAACTACGAGAAGCTCTTCACCCGGACCGCGCTTGCGAAGATCCTCTGGACCACGTTGCGCATCTGCACGATCACGACGCTCCTGAGCGTCACCATCGGCTACCTGATCGCGTACACGATGGTGCATCTCGGCGCCCGGGAGCGGTCCTGGATGCTGACCCTGGTGCTGATCTCGTTCTGGGTCTCCGTGCTCGTCAGGGCGTTCGCCTGGCTCACCCTGCTCGGCCGGAACGGGCCGGTCAACGCGGCGCTCGCGGCGGGTGGCCTGATCGACGAGCCGGTGGCGTTCGTGCGCAACGAGCTCGGGGTCCTCATCGGCATGACGCACTACATGATCCCCTATGCGGTGCTGCCGCTGCTCGCCAACATGCAGGGGATCGACCGGCGCATCATGGACGCCTCCCACAACCTGGGCGCGGGCGCGGCCACCACCTTCACGCGGATCTACCTGCCGCTGACGACGCCGGGGGTGGTGGCGGCCTCGCTGCTCGTGTTCGTGATCAGCCTGGGCTTCTACGTCACTCCGGCGCTTCTCGGCGGCGGGCGCGTGCTGATGGTCGCCGAGTACGTCAGCGTGCAGGTCCTGGTCACCGTGCAGTGGGGCGTCGCGTCGATGCTCGCGACCCTGCTGCTCGCCGGCGTGTTCGGGTTGATGTACGTGCTGTCGCGGTTCATGCGGCTGGGCGAGGTCTTCGGAGCGCGGGCATGAGGACGGGGCCGGGCCGCCGCGGAGGCCGGCGATGGCTGCGCATCCTCGCCTGGAGCGGGCTCGGGTTCCTGACCCTGCCGATGCTCGTGGCGCTGCCGGTCTCGCTCACCCCCAAACGCTATCTGTCGATGCCGGAAGGGGAGATCTCCCTTCGCCATTACGCGAACCTGTTCGGCAACGAGGCGTGGCTCGCAAGCATCTGGCAGAGCGCAGTCATCGCGGTGGCGGCCGCGGCCATCGCGACGGGGCTCGGTACCCTGTGCGCGATCGGGCTGTGGCGGATGTCGTCGAAGGCGTCGGAGCTTGTCCGGGGCTTTCTCCTGCTGCCCCTGATCATCCCCCCGATCATCTCGGCCATGGCCTTCTACCGGGCCTGGGTCCGCTTCGGCCTCCTCGACAGCTACGCGGGCATGATCATCGCCCACGCCATCCTCGCGGCGCCGGTCGTCCTGATCACGGTGTCCGCCTCGCTCGCCAACTTCGATCTCCGGCTGGAGCAGGCGTCGCGCAGCCTCGGGGCGTCCGCCGGCACGACGCTGTGGCGGGTGGTCCTGCCCTCGATCCGGCCAGGCGTACTCGGCGGCGCGGTATTCGCCTTCATCCTCTCCTGGGACGAGATCGTCGTCGCCCTGTTCATCGCCAAGTTCCGGATCTCCACGCTGCCGCGCCGCATGTGGGACGGGATCCGGGAGAACACGGACCCGACCGTCGCCGCGGCGGCGGTGGTGCTGATCGTCGTCACCCTCGCCGCCCTCGCTCTCTCGTCGGTGCTCGCGCGCCGCGTGCGGCCGGCCGCGGCGCCGGAGTCGGCCTGAATGCGCCGGGGTCGGTCGATGCTGGCCGGGAGAGTACGGATGGATGCCGTGACGATCGCCGCCCGGGCGCTCTCCCCGGTGCCTTCGCACCGTGTGCGGGCGGTCACGCCGCGGCGGTGGGACTGGCCTGACGGCGCCGGGATCGAGGCCGGGCCGGGAGACCGCGGATGGACATCGATCTGAGCCACGAGCAGCGGATGCTGCTCGATACGGTCCGGTCCTTCATGGAGAAGGAGCTCTACCCGCACGAGGAGGAGGTCGATCGTCGCGGTCGGGTGCCCCCGGAGCTGGGCCGCCAGATCGAGGAGCGCGCCATCGCGGCCGGCCTGTATGCCGCGAACCTGCCGGAGTCGGTGGGCGGGGGCGGGCTGGACTACCGGAGCATGGCCGTCGTCGAGCGCGAGTACGGCAAGACCAGCCACGCGCTGCATGCGTGGATCGGCCGGCCGACCGAGATCCTGCTCGCGTGCGAGGGCGAGCAGAGGGAGCGTTACCTGCTGCCCTGCGTGCGGGCCGAGAAGCGCGAGCTCTTCGCCCTCACCGAGCCCGAGGCGGGGTCCGACATCATGTCCATGAAGACCGCCGCGCGGCGCGACGGCGACGACTGGATCCTCAACGGCGCCAAGCACTTCGCCTCCGGGCCGGTGATGCCGGACTTCGCCATCGTATTCGCCGCAACGGGAGTGGATGACACGCCGCGCGGCCCGCGCAAGCGCATCACCGCGTTCCTGGTGGACGTGGGGGAGCCGGGCTTCGACATCGCGGAAGGAAGCCGCTGCGTCAGCTACCGCGGCCACCACACGTTCCGGCTCCACTTCTCCGACGTGAGGCTTGGGCCGGGGCAGATCCTGGGGGAGGAAGGACTGGGGCTGGAGCTGTCCGGAAAGTGGCTGGGGATGGGCCGCGTGTGGGTCGGGGCGACCTGCTGCGGCAAGGCGGAGCGGCTGCTCGGCCTCGCCACCGAATGGGCCGCCATGCGCCGGCAGTTCGGCCGGCCTATCGGACAGTTTCAGGCGACCGGATTCAAGCTCGCGGACACGGCGGTCGAGCTCAGGGCGGCCGATCTGCTGGTGATGCATACGGTGGACAAGGCGGACCGCGGCAGGATGACGGATGCGGACGCGGCGATGGTCAAGCTCTACTGCTCGGAGATGCTGGGCCGGGCCGCCGACCACGCGGTGCAGATCCACGGCGGCATGGGACTCATGGAGGAGCTCCCGGTGCAGCGCCTGTGGCGGGACGCCCGACTGGAGCGAATCTGGGACGGCACCTCCGAGATCCAGCGCCACATCATCACGCGCTCCATCCTCCGGCCCTTCGGCGCATGACCCCCGCCCGGCGCCGCAACCTGGCAATGGCGGCACGTCGGTCCCGGGAAAGGGAACCCCTCGGCGCATGAATCCGGCGCGGCGTCGCAACCTGGAGCGGCTGCTGAATCCGCGCCACGTGGCGGTCATCGGCGGGCGGGAGGCGGAGGCAGTCGCCGGGGAATGCGGACGGATCGGTTACCGGGGGCCGGTCTGGCCGGTCAATCCGCGCCGGGAGACGATCGGCGGGCATCAGTGCTTCAGGACCGTCGAGGATCTCCCGCGGCCGCCCGACGCCGCCTTCATCGCGGTCCCGCGCCAGGCGGCCGTCGACACGGTGGCGCGGCTCGCCGCGATGGGCGCCGGCGGTGTCGTCTGCCATACCGCGGGGTTTGGGGAGACGGGGGCGGAGGGCGCCGGGCTGGAGGCGGCGCTCGTGGAGGCGGCGGGTGACCTCGCCCTCGTCGGGCCGAACTGCTACGGGATCATCAACTACCTCGGCCGGGCCGCCCTGTGGCCTTTCGCCCACGGCGGCTCGTGCCCGGGCTACGGGGCCGCGATCCTCACCCAGAGCGGCATGCTCTCCTCCGACCTCACCATGAGCCGGCGCTCCATGCCCTTCGCGTTCATGGGGTCGGTGGGGAATCAGGCGGCGGTGACCCTGACGGACTTCGTCGACGTCCTGGCCGGATACCGCGGAGTGCGTGCCATCGGACTCCACGTCGAGGAGATCCCGGATGTCGCGCGTTTCTGCGAGGCGGTCCGCAAGGCCGTAGCCGCGGACGTGCCGGTGGTCGCGATGAAGACCGGCGTGTCGGAGGTCGGGGCACGTCTGGCCGCCAGCCACACGGGCGCGCTGTCCGGCACCGACGACCTCTACCAGGCCCTGTTCGACCGCCTCGGGATCATCCGCGTGACCACACCGGCGCAGATGCTGGAGACGCTGAAGTTCCTGTGCGTCGCGGGCGTGCCGGAGGGAGATCGGATCGCCGGCATCACCTGCTCGGGCGGTGCGGCGGCGATGCTCGCCGACTACGCGGAGGCTCTCGGATTGCGGTTTCCCCCGCCCTCCGGAGAGGCGGCCGGACGCCTCGCACGGCGCCTGCCCCATACCGCCACGGTGTCGAACCCGCTCGACTACACCACCCCGATCTGGGGGGAGCCGGAGAAGGTCCGGCCGGTGTTCGAGGCCATGTTCGAAGACCCGTACGACGCGGCCGTGATCGTGCAGGACTATCCCCTGGACGGCCTCGACGAAAGCAGGCCCAGCTACCTCGCCGACGCGAGGGCGTTCGTCGCCGCGACCCGGGCGGCGGGGGTCCCGGCGGCGGTGTGCAGCACGTTGCCGGAGAACATCGACCGGGCGACCAGAGAGATGCTGATCGCCGACCGCGTCGCGCCGCTGCAGGGGATTCGCGAGGCCCTGGAAGCCATCGCCGGCGCAGTATGGCACGGGAGGCGCCGGGCGCGGGTCCGGCGTGACGAACGCAGGATCGGTCCCCCGACGACGGGTACACCCCCCTCGACCAGTGGGCGGGTCCCGCATGACGAACACGGGGGCGGCCCCGTGCCGGCCCTTCCCGAACCAGCGCGTGCCATCGACGAGGGGGAGGCCAAGGCGTGGCTGCGCCATGCCGGGATGCCGGTACCCGCCGGCCGTGTCGCCGGCGGGCGGGAAGCGCCGGATGCCGCCGCGGAGATCGGCTTTCCGGTCGCGGTGAAGATGCTGAGCGACCGCCTGCCCCACAAGACCGAGGCCGGCGCCGTGGCCCTGGGGCTTTCGAGCCGTGAGGAGGTGGAGGATGCCGTCGCCCGGATCCGCGCCGCGGTTCGACGCCACGATGCCGGGGCGCTGTCCGATCGCTTCCTGGTCGAGGAGATGATCGAGCCGCCGCTGGCGGAGCTTCTGGTCGGCATCCGGGCCGACCCGCGGTTCGGGCTCGCGATGACCCTCGGGAGCGGTGGCATCCTGACCGAGCTGGTCGCCGATGCGGTCACCATCCTGCTGCCGGCGGACGCAGACGACGTCGAGGAAGCCTTGGGACGTCTGCGGGTCTCCCGCCTGCTGGACGGCTTCCGGGGCAGGCCGCCGGCGGATCGGGCCATGCTCGTCGAAGCGCTGTGCGTTTTCGCCGATCACCTCTGCCGGCACGCGGGCGAGGTCGTCGAAGTCGAGATCAACCCCCTGTTCGTCCTGCCGGATCGCGTCTGCGCGGTCGACGCGGCAATGCGTGTGAGGGGCTGGAATCCTTGAGGCGCCGTCATCTTCGCGCTCGATCCGAACTTATGCGCGAGGCGTCCCCGGGAAGCTTCGCCCGTGGTTCCGCTCATGCCTCCCCGTGCGAGACGCAGCCTCGCTAGCGCATCACGAAAGGGTTCGCCATCGGCACGCTGGAAAGGTTCATCCAGATCGTCTTGGGACGGGTGTAGTCGTAGATGGCCTGGAAGCCGCTCTCGCGCCCGTAACCGGAGCCCTTGAAGCCGCCGAACTCGGCGATGGGGGAGACGGCGCGATAGGTGTTGACCCAGACGATGCCGGCGCGCGTGGCCTTCGCGACCCGTAGCGAGCGGGCGCTGTCCCGGGTGAAGATGCCCGCGGCAAGGCCGTGCCGGGTGTCGTTGGCGAGGCGAACGACCTCCTCCTCGGTCTTGAACCGCAGCACGCTCAGCACCGGGCCGAACAGCTCGGTGTCGACGATGCGCATCTCCTGCCGCGGACAGGCGATGATCGTGGGCTCGTAGTACCAGCCGCGGTTGAGCCGAGCCGGCCGCTGCCCGCCGTGCAGGATCGTGCCGCCCTCCTCCACCGCGGCCGCGACCTCCCGCTCGATCCGTTCGAGCTGCGCGGTGGTCGCGAGCGGCCCCATCTGTGTCGCCTCGTCCAGGGGATCGCCGATCACGATCTCCTTCGCCCGGTCCACCATCTCGTCCAGGAAGCGATCGGCGACATCCTCTTGCAGGTACAGACGCGATCCGGCCACGCAGCTCTGCCCGCTCGCCCCGAAGATCCCGGCGATGGAGCCGTTGACCGCGCTCTCGACGTCAGCGTCCTCGAACACCATGAACGGAGACTTGCCCCCGAGCTCCAGCGAGACTTCCGCGAAGTTCTCGGCCGAGTTCCGCACGACGTGGCGCGCGGACTCCGGCCCACCGGTGAAGCTCACCCTGGCCACCAGGGGGTGCGAGGTCAGGACCCGGCCGCAAGGATCGCCGTGGCCGGTCACGACGTTGACGACCCCCGGTGGGAAGCCCGCCTCCTCGATCAGCCGGCCGAACTCCAGCATCGCGGCCGAGGCATGCTCCGACGCCTTGAGCACCACCGTATTGCCGGCCGCCAGCGCCGGCCCCAGCTTGACCGCGACGAGGAAGAGCTGCGAGTTCCACGGCACCACCGCGGCCACCACCCCCAACGGCTCCCGCGTGGTGAAGACGCAGAGGTCGGGCTTGTCGATCGGCAGGGTGTCGCCATGCACCTTGTCCGCGCAGCCGGCGTAGAAATGGAAGAACTCCGCGATGTACTTCGCCTGCCAGCGGGTTTCCTTGAGCATCTTGCCGGTGTCGACGGTCTCGGTGCGGCCGAGCTGCTCGGAGCGCTCGGCCAGCAGATCGGCGAGCCGGCGCAAGATGCGCCCGCGCTCGGAGGGGGTCATGCGCGCCCACGGGCCTTGCGAGAAGGCGCGGTGCGCCGCCGCCACGGCGCGGTCCACGTCACCGGCGGTGGCCTCGGGGATCACTGCCCAGGCTTCACCGGTGGCCGGGTTCATGCTCTCGAAGGTGTGCCCGTCTCCGGCGTCCACCCAGGCGCCGTCGATCAGCATTTGGTAGTGGACGAGTCGGGTCATCGTTGCCTGCCCTCCGTGCCGGTCGATTCATTGCAGGTTCATTGTCGTTCCCTGCGCGGTCTCCACGACGGAATTTTCGACACTCATTGGCGAATTATCTCGACTCCCCGCACGTCCGCGTGGATAGCCTCGACATGAGCCGGAAGGAGCGATGACGCCGATGACGAAGCGCAGGAAGCAGGTGATCGGGGAGCCGTTGGTGATCGGCGGGCGGCGGCTCTCCCTGTCGCGCGCGGTGCGCGCCGGTGACTTCGTGTTCCTCACCGGACAGATCCCGTTGCGGGACGGAGTGCCGATGACCGAAGGTACGATCGAGGAGCAGACCCACGCCGTCCTTGGCGAGATCGGGAAGACGCTCGCCGCGGCCGGCTGCGAGCCGGGCGACGTGGTGAAGACCATGGTCTGGCTGACGGATCGGGCCGATTTCCCGGGCTTCGACGCCGTGTACGCCGAGTACTTTCCGGACGATCCCCCGGCCCGCTCGGCGGTGGTGAACGATCTGCTCGTGGATGTGCGCGTGGAGGTCGAAGTGGTGGCCTTCAAGCCGCAATGAGGCGATGGCCTCGAACCCCGGGCCACTCAGCCATAGTTTCTCCGCAACCGCGCGATCGGGGGATTGCCGGCATCGGCCTCGGGGCGTGCCAGCGTCATGTCGACCAGCAGGTAGCCGTCGCGCATGACGGCCTCCTCGGACCTCCCCAGCGCCCGGCCGACACGGAGCATGTCCGCGAGTTCCTGCGCTCCCAGCGGCTTGCGGTAGCGCACCGGCTCGGTCCCGAGGCCCTCGGCGCGATAGCCCCGCTCCTTCCACAACCCGTTCAAGGATGACCAATCCACGTCGGGACGGGGACCGTAGATGAACCAAGGCCGGCCGCCGCCATCACCACTACAGTCGAGAATTCTCTCGAAGGCGATCGGGAGGAGGTCGCCCAGGGAGCCGCTTTCGACCACCAGATCCACGCCGTGCAGAAAGAGCTTCAGCGCCTCGCTCGGCGCCTCGTCGACGAGATTCTCATGGAACGTCCGATCGAGAAATCCCAGAGCTGCGGCGTACTCGAGAGCGACCCCGGCGACGTCGGCGCCGCCGATCTCGAACGTCACCGGCTCCGCTCGCCGGGCGGCGAAGAATGCGGCATCCGCCTCCCAATGGCGCCGGGCGTCGATCGGCCGCCAATGCCGCCCGCCGTACCAGGCATGGATCTCCGGCATGGAGACCTCATGGCGCAGCAATGCCCCGACGGCTCCGTACCCGCATGCGAAGTCCAGCACCCGCAAGGTGTCGCCCGCCCGGCGGACGGCGCACACCGGACGATGGATGGCCTTCAGCGCGCACGCCAGCACCGCGGGCATGCGGTAGTCGGACGGCCTCAAGGCGTTGAAGTACGGACTCGGGTCGTCGAGATCGTAGACCCGGCCGAAGTCGTCCTTGTGCCGGGGGAGGTTTGAGGTGGACCCCATCGGTTGAACAGGAATCGCGAATCAGCAAGTGTCTTCCGCCATGATCATAGCAGGGAGAGAGAGGAGCAGAAGATGAGACGCAAGTCGGTGAGGACATTGGCATCTCTTGGGATGCGATCACCCACGTTCTTGTCGTCCATCGGGATTGAGAGGGTTGGCGCGTGTCCTGGAGGGTGATTTTCTGGGGTCTCTGCGTTCCGGGCACCTTGATCGCCACGGTCTTCGTCGCGGTCCGGATGGTGGTGGGCGGCGACCGCGGGATGCTTCCGATCGGCGAGACCACCGACGCCCACCACCAGATCGAGATGGCCTGCGAGACCTGCCATGCCGCGCCGGCCTTCGCCGGTGCGGCGGCGGCCGTCAAGGCCATGAACAAGACCTGCCGGAGCTGCCACGAGGACGAGCTGAGGGCCGCCGGTGACAGCCATCCGGGCAAGTTGTTCCGCAGCCCCAGAATGGCCGTCTACCGGGAAAGGATCGATGCGCGCCTGTGCACGGCCTGCCATATCGAGCACCGTCCCGAGATCACGCGCGCGGGCGCGGTCACCGTGGCGGCGGACTTCTGTGTGGCGTGCCACGCCGAGGGCGAGCAGGACGTGCGGGCGATCCGGCCGAGCCATGCGGATCTCGCCTTCGACACCTGCGCCTCGGCGGGCTGCCACAACTATCACGACAACAGTGCGCTGTACGAAGACTTCCTGGTCAAGCACGCCGGCCGGCCCTGGGTCGCGCCGGAGCCGGTGCACGCGCGGTCCGCGCGAGACCGCGTCCGGGAATTGCCCAAAGGGGCAGCGCAGACCGGGGCGCCCGCGATTCCGCGCGGCGGAATCGTCAAGCGACCGCGCCAGCGGTCGCCCGTGGCCTCCGCGGCCGCACTCGTCGAGCCGGCGGCGCTGGACGATTGGGCCGGCTCCGATCATGCGGCGGCGGGGGTGGACTGCGTCGCCTGCCACGCGCCGGACGTGGTGGAAGGCGCTCCCCGCGCCGAGGTCGAGGCCCGATGGATCGAGGCGCCGGACACCGGTGTGTGCGAGGACTGCCACAAGCCGGAAGCGAAGACCTTCGCACGAGGCCGGCACGGTATGCGCAGGCATCCCTCGATCGCAGCCCCCCGCGACCCGGGCCGCGGACTGGAAGCCATCGGACTCGGGGGCGTACTGCCGGGGGCCGTGGCGGCCTGGTTCGCGGACCCGCCGCGGCCCATGCGCATGACCGTCGCCGAAGCGCGGCTCCCGATGCGCGCCGACGCCGCTCCTGCGTCGCTCGATTGCGGCGCCTGCCACCGGCCCCATGCGGTCGACACCGTGCGGGCCGCCGTCGAAGCCTGCGCCTCCTGTCACGACGACGCCCATACCCGGGCCTGGTTCGGCAGTCCCCATCACGCGCTGTGGCAGGCGGAGCTTGCCGGGGAAGCGCCGCCGGGCGCCGGGGTGAGCTGCGCGACCTGCCACATGGCCAAGGTCGGTCGCCGCGGAAAGATCGTGACCAACCACAACCAGAACGATGTCCTGCGGCCGAACGAGAAGATGATCCGGCCCGTTTGCCTCGATTGCCATGGCCTCGGCTTCGCGATCGACGCGCTCGCGGACGCCGATCTGGTCGCTCGGAACTTCAGGGGGAAACCGTCCGTCCACGTCGAAAGCATCGAATGGGCGGTGCGGCGCGCATCGGCCCCCGTCCGTGCCGGCAACGAATAGAACTGTCCGAACACCGGCCGGACATTCGGATGTCGGCCGTTGGCCGCTCACCCTTGTTACGACTGGGTCCGAACGGGAGAATCGGATCGAACATGACCCTGCGGTCGGTCTTGCTCGCGGAGGCGAACTGCGTCTTCAACGCCGCCGCGTGAATCAGCGCGGTCGGCGTGCCGCCCGAATTCGGCATGGAGCTCCTGCCGCCGGAGCTGGATCGGATCGAGCCCATCGCCGCAGTGGCCAGGGAGCGGGTGCCGGCGCGGGCCGGTGTCGAGACCATCGTGCACGGCCCGATCGCTTCACAGAGGATGGATCGTGGGATGCGCCGTTCACCTTCGGGCGCCCGGCCCTGCCGCATGGCACATGGCGATGATGCACGGCCCACCACACCTCCGCGAAGCGTTGCCTGCCGGGTCGAGCCGGTCGTGACGTACGTCGAAGCCAGGAAGAGGCTCGTCGGCGGGCTTCTCCTGTTTCGTGCGCGGCGAGGTGCGCCTTTCCATCACGTGCTCGGCCGCTGTTTATCGAGACGTCGAAGACCGGGACCGGGACGAAGCCGGGCGATTTCTGCCCGGAGAGTACACTCGGATCCGACTCCCGGAACGTACCGTCGAGTGGTCGAGCGCGACTGCCCTCGGCGAATCCGGGGAGACGATCCGGGAGCGGGAAGCGCGTGCCGGCGTCGACGTTCGCGCCCGCCCGCATCGGGGCGGCCTCATCGTCACCGTCACCCTGTGCAACCGGGACGAGCTGGACCCGGATGCTCCCCCGCGTCTGAAGACCCGTGACCGGGTGACCAAGTCACAGGGAATCCAGGATCGT
The DNA here is from genome assembly GCA_958295835.1 of uncultured Gammaproteobacteria bacterium. Classification (GTDB taxonomy): domain Bacteria; phylum Pseudomonadota; class Gammaproteobacteria; order HK1; family HK1; genus HK1. The sequence continues at coordinate 5,691,784 of OY282378.1, read as the reverse complement.
GTGTCGTACGCGCCCACTACGCCAGGCAATGCTGGAATCACCTGCATGGCCGCCGATTCGTCAGACCGGTTGGTTGCCTTGGCCCAGCTCCGCGCCGCCGTTCAAGACCCAATGCCACCTTCCGCGAAGGCCAGTGGGAAGTGATCGATGCCGTCGTGAACCACCGCGCGCGCATATTGGTCGTGCAGCGCACAGGTTGGGGCAAGAGTTCCGTCTACTTCATCGCCACCCGCCTGCTGCGTGATCGTGGTCGTGGGTCCACGCTGATCGTATCGCCGCTCCTGGCGCTGATGCGCAATCAGATCGACAGCGCCAAGCGCCACGGTGTCCGCGCCGTACGTATCGACTCCACCAACAAGGCCGAATGGCCAGAACTCCGCACAACCATCCTCAGCGGCGAGGCGGATGCGCTTCTGGTCGCACCGGAACGGCTTGCCAACGAAGAATTCGTTGAGAGCCTGCTCATGCCTGTCGCCCACCGGCTCGGCATGTTGGTGATCGACGAAGCACATTGCATCTCCGATTGGGGTCACGACTTTCGCCCCAATTATCAGCGCCTGCGCAAACTGTTGTTTCCCGCTTTCTCTCGTGGGATCACCACGGGAATTGGCCGGACTATTTCGTAGACGGTTTCCTGGGATGACGGAGTAATCCGGGAACCGGCTGAAGCCGGTGAAGTTGCCTTTCCTATGAATCGCTGTTGCAGAAGCGGTGAGGCTGTGGGCGCGAGAGCGGCGAGTGTGGGCAAGGGGCAAGTGCCTTGCACTTGTCCATGCCTTGTCCATCCGGTCCCCAGGACGCCGCGCGGTCCGAAGAGTCTGCCCTCAGCTTGACTGGGGGACGCGTCCCCCTCCTCACCGCTTGGCCCCGGGGCAGCGCAGGCGCAGGCGCTGCGCACCGCCCTGGGGCTCGGCGGCTGCCTCGCCTCCCCCGCCGACACCCGCTGCTACACCGCCGCCGCGGCCCGGCGCCTGTGGAGACGCTGCCGCCCCCTCGAAGGCACCCTGGCCGACGCCTACCTCCGCGCCCGGGGACTGGGGGACTGCCGCTTCCCGGCGCTGCGCTTCCATCCCGCGCTCGCCGACCGCGACGCCGCGGGCCGGCGTGCCGCGGCCGGGCTCGAGGCCCGGGCGATGGCGCAGGGCCTCGCCGCCGTCGTCCTCACCCCCGCGCACGGCGACTTCAACGACGACCTCGCCGCCCTCGGGCGCGGGCGCTGACCGCGCGGCTCGCCCCGCTCCTCGGCCCCGGCGCGTGTCCCGGCACCGTGCTGCGTGCTTCGGACCGCAAGAGCCTCGCGTGGACCATCAAGCAGGGCGTGAAGCAGACGTTGGGCTACATGAAGAGGTGCGGAGCGGAGGAAGTGCATCTGGTGGTGATCGACCGCCAGGCCTGCGCAGAGGAGCGCGGGCGTAGCGACGGCGTGGAGGACCGGCGGAGCGGCGAGGGCGGGGCAGTGGTCTGGACGCTGTAGGGCTTGTGCGACATCGGACCGCGCCGGCGGGCAGCAGCGGAGCGTTCAGCAAGGGCCTCGCCTTGGACAACTGGTCCGAGGGCTTCCACCCGCCCTACAAGGCCGCTTAGAATCCACCCCACGGGAGTGCACCAACTCCAGTTCAACAGCGAACGGGACGTCCCCGAAAAACAGGGCAGCCGGATGATGCCAGTTCCGATGATCGAGCACTTCCAGGGCTCACTCACGCAGTGACAACCAGGGGAATCTGTCCTCCCCGGCGGCAAGAAACCGATTCAATGCGAAATCATGCAAATGGCTCAGTTATCGAGAAAATACCAGCGATGCTCCCCCCGCGCGAGACATCGAGCACATCAAGACCTGTCCGAAAGGCCGCATTCAAGTTCGTCTTCGCGACCTTGCTCCTGGCGGTGGCCTTTGCCGCTACATATACGTCATCCGAGGCGGCCTTTTCCGAGTTGGACCTGAGAGATATTCTCGTACTCGGCGGGACGGTTAACACCGTCCTTTTGCTCGACACGCTGTTCTTCCTGCGCTCCAGGGTCATAGCGAACGCCGTCCTGTCGCTGATTGTGATGACCGGCGTTGCGACGGCGTACATCATCCATACCGATCTCTATCTGACTGGAAACGGCGCCGTCCTCATCGCGCTATGCGCCGGATCCGGCGCAGGGCTGTTCGTCGCCTTCCGGCTCGTAGACGAACTGCACTGGGGCGGTCCTGCGCTCTCGGCAGCGGCGTTGCTCGGGCTCGGGATTGTTACCGGTGGGCACCGGGAGACCGGTGACGTCCCCGTAACGGTAGATACGACGTACATTCGGGACATCTCCTTCCGGGAGACACCGAACCTGTATTTCGTCTCGTTCGATGCCATGGCCCTACGCGCATTGCTCAAGAAATACCTTGGTTTGGAAACCACCAAATTTCATGATCTGTTCGACATCAATTTCCGCCGCTTCTCGAATTTCTTCGCCAACGCCGGCAGGACCAGACATACTCTCAACACCGTTCTGGCGCTGGACGTGGATGCGTATACCGCACAACGAACGGAGCTGGTTGCAAGGGGACACGACCCTGACCCGCGCCTCTTCTCTGGTCGAAACCCGTCTAATCTCCTTGGAATCCTTCACGGGAACGGCTACGAGACAACATCAATCTATAGACACAGCTTTTTCGGAGACGAAAAAGGTAAATATATCAACAATTACATTATATCATCGAACAAAACCGTCTGTAGCTTACTGGATGCCGGCATACGGGATTTCTCTTTCTGGGGATACTGCCGGTTTCTTTTTGGAAAAAGGGTTGGCGGGTCGAGGGCAACGACACTTAGCGCCGATCGGATCACCAAGGTGAATGCCGACGACAAGCCTCAATTCGTGATGGCCCACCTGTATGCACCGGGACATACTTATAGATCATTCCGATATGATGATACGGAACGGCTCGAGGCATTCAGACGCGAATACATCAACGGCAGCGAACGAGCAGCTAGCTACCTGGATTTAATCATCCGGCACTTGGAAGAAAATGACCCTGGCGCCATCTTGCTCGTGTACGGCGACCACGGCCCGTTCCTGTCTCAGGGGCTGCAATTCGAGGACGATCCGGAGTTCGTCTTCCAGGACCATTTCGGCATTCTGGGTGGCGTCTATCCCCGTGATACCTGCGCTGGGTGGTTCGACGAAGCGTCGTCCCAGGGCTACATGACGATTCTGGACGCCGTTCACGCCCTGCTTCGCTGCCTGTCCGGCGGTGAAAGCCCACTCATCAAGCCGCGAAAATACGCGCAGCCCGGGTACGGGCCGTTTCCCGGACACGACGGACGAACTTACGAGGACTTTCTCTATGAATAGACCAATACGGCGCGACCAGTTGCTCGCCGCCACCGCGTTTGTCTTTGTGCCGACCGCGGCTCACGCCTACGTCGACCCCGGCTCCGCCGGCTTCGTCATCACCAGTGTGCTGGGCGCTCTGGCGGCCGGTGGCTATATCATCCGGGGGTATTGGAGTCGCTTGAAACGCCGGGTTTTCCATAGCGACAGGAAGGCGGTGGCGGACGGCAACGGTTCCGATTCCACGGACGCGCGTCCCAAGGATGGAAGTGCTCAGGACTGACGGCGGGTCGTTCAAGGACCCGGCCGGACAGGTGTACCGGGTTATGCAGGACACCGGAGTGGTGAGCATCGTTCGCGGGTTGAATCCATCCGCCGCCGGAATCATGGGGAAACTGCTTGCCGAGCCCTTCTTCCAGGACTTGGTCGATGGCGGTCAGGTCGTGGCGACCCGACTGCTCCACCCGGAACTCCCCAACGCTCGGCACGTGATGAAAGAGGGCTGGAGCGCCGCCGTGGAGCATCAGGCGGTGGACTTCGTGACTTGGCCCTATGAGTGGCCGTTCTCGATGCTCAAGGACGCGGCGCTATTGCAATTGCAGGTGCTGGAGACCGGCGCCATAAACGGCTGGCTGCTCAAGGACGCGACGTCGTTCAACGTGCAGTGGATGGGCGCGCGCCCGGTGTTCATCGACATACCGTCGTTCGTTCCTTGGGAGGAGGGCGAATACTGGCGGGGGTATCGTCAATTCTGCGCGACCTTCCTGACACCGTTGCTGCTGACGGCGCATCTGGGCATCCCGTTCCAGCCGCTGCTCCGCTCGCGCCTCGAGGGTATCCCGCCCGAGGAAGCAAGTCGGTACTTCCGTGGGCTGGGGCGTTTCAAGCGCGGCGTCCTGTCGCATGTCTGGTTTCCAGCCAAGGCCGAACGCGCAGCTTTCCGATCCGTCGGCCCACGTCGACGACAGCCGAAGACGATGCTGTTCGCGCTGTGGGACAGCCTGCGGCGGCTCATCGTCGGGCTGTCCAGCGGGCCGGCTCGTTCGACCTGGTCGCAGTACGCCCAGAATCATTCCTACGACGCGGCCGACTTCGAACGGAAGAAGGACTTCGTGCGACGGCACACCGCGGCGCGTGGCCCTGGGCTGACTTGGGACCTGGGCGCGAATACCGGCGCGTTCGCGCGTATCGCCGCCGAGCACTCGGGGGTGGTCGCTGCCGTGGACGCGGATCACGATGCCGTCGATTGGCTCTATCGCGAGGTGCGGCAGAGCGGGCCGGGGAATGTCATTCCGCTGGTGATGGATCTGGCGAACCTCTCGCCGGGACAGGGTTGGGCGGGTCGCGAGCGCCCGGCGTTCGATGCGCGGCGAAGCCCCGACATGGTGCTTAGCCTGGCTTTGGTTCATCACCTGAGGGTCGCGGCGAACATCCCATTGCCGCTGTTCATCGGCTGGTTGCGAAGCCTGGATGCGACCTGCATCCTCGAGTTTATCGGACGCGACGATGAGATGTTCCAAACCCTCCTGGAGAACAAACGGGAGGACTATGCGGACTACACCGCCGAGAACTTCGAATCGGAAGTCCGCAGATGCTTCTCCGTTCGCGACCGGCTGAAATTGAAAGGCGGCTTGCGGGAACTGTTCCTGCTGGAGCCTGCTAACGGCCGGTAGCGTCTGCACTCTCGGAAGAGCCTTGGGTGCGGAACTCCTCCTTCCAGACCTGCCCCTGGCCGGGAACGAACTGGCCGGTCCTGATTTCGGAGATATCGTATTCCGGGAGAGAGACCTTCGCCCGGCATTTGCCGTCGAATCTCTCGCCGTGCTGGTCGAAAATGAAGTCCAGGTTATCGAAGCCGTACTGCCTGCGATGGCCGGGGAGGTCAGCCACATCGGCGGGAATCAGGTGCAGAAAGAACATCGCCTCCGTGTCGGCGCGGGCACACGGGGCCTTGACGAAGATCAGACTTCCCGCGCCGAGATGGATGTCGAAGACGCCGCGGGCCGCCAGCTCGCCAGAGGTCGCCGACGGAAAATAGCCGTCAAACCATCGCCGTTTCTCCTTGAACCAGTGCTCCACTTCCCAAAGGAGGTTCCCGTCGCGGTCAACCTGTCCGGTCTGGATGCCAAAGATGTCCTTGTCGGGAAGCTGGCGCTCAACGACGCAGGTGCCGTTGTTCTTCCAGAAAGACACATACCATACGAAATTCAACGTATCGCGTTCCGGCGTCCCGCTTTCGGAATCCAACGAATAGACGATCAACGAGAACCGCGTACCGAATTCGTCTTCCCGTCTACAGCTCCGGTTTCTATAGATCAGCCTGTTTTCGTGGAGGTACACATCGTACCTGGAACGATTGCCGCGGTCCGCTTCGGAAGCGCCCGCCGCGCCCCTTTCGTCTTCGCTTCCAGGCGGCGCCAAGACCACTTCCGGGAGGTCCGACCGTACGGGTTCGGACGGCTCGGTGATCGCTTTTACTCGGTTGCCGAGGTGGCCCATGTAGTACACCGAAGCACGCAGGCGATGCCCGACATCGGCAGCCGTGGGGGTGTACGTGTGGGTGGCTGGCCGTTGAACGGGGAGGCTCGTCCAGCCAGCGGCATCGCCGCCTTTCTCCCACCGCCACGGTTCCCCGGGCAGCTGCCGGCCGTGGGACTTGCTGAGAAAGGCGCCGAACGACTTGCCCACCACCGGAGCATCGGAACTGCGGAACATGGCGGGCCGGAACAGGAATTCGCGTTCGCGCAGGCGGTACAGCTCGCCGTCTTCCAGTTCCGCCACCAGCTCCAGCAAGGGCTCCCGAGACAAGGCGCTTCCGAGGTCTTCGTCCTGCTGCCGAGTACACAACCCCCACGGCGGGTCACTGAAATAGAGGACATGCACCTCTCCGCCAGGTGCGTTCGACAATGCGGACCGCAGACGCTCCGGCTCGCACGGTAGTGCGTAATGGTGTGCCGGACCGTAGGCATACAGACTCGTGGCGGGCATGGTATTGCTTGCGACATACACGGGGTGTCGTACACCGGCATTCCAGCGCCGTATCTCGCGTTCTTGCAGCACCACCAGCCCGGCCGCTTGCAGGGACAGCGCCAACATCAGGACGGCTGCAAGAGTCTTTCTCCCCCCGATCGCTGGAACTCCCCGCCGGCCCGGAACGATTCCCCGCGGCGCCCGCTTCCGCGCATACCGCAGGGCGCCGTCCATCAGCAGCAGCGCCGTGAACAGGAGCGGAACATACAATGGAGTGAGGTATCTCCACTGCAATCCATCCCAAGCGCCTCCCGACAGCAGCGTGACGACGAGCAGCGTCAGGTAGGCGAGCGCGAAACCGACGAATACGCGCAACGGAGCCCAGGCAACATCCGAAGCAACAGGAGCGCCCCTTTTCTGATCCGAGTGACGGCAGAACGCATGGCAGGCGGCCATCACGAGCGCCAACAGGACCGGGGCGGTCAACCCGACGAGCCACCCGTCCGCGACAGCGGTGCGCAAAGCCTCGTCCACGAGGAAGGGAAATGAGTAGAAAGCCCTGCCTCTTTCGCCGGTCGTTGATCCGGCAACCAGAAAGGTCCGCAGTATCCACAGACCCACCGGCGCCGCGGCAATCAGCGTATAGACGGCGATGCGCTTCATCTTCTCCCGCGGCGCAGCCCGCGCTTCGAGCAGTATCGGGACCACCGCCAGAATTACGGAAACGCCCAGGTAGCGGGTCAGGCAGGCCAGCGCACTGAACGCGGCCGCCCGGATCAGGGCGGCGCGTCCACCGCCGCTCAAGTGAGCGTCGATCTGCGTCAGCGCAAGCACTACGAACAGAATGAAAGCCGACTCGCTCATGGCTTGGGACGCCACTTCGGCGAGCGGAAGGGCCAGCGCGATCGAGAAGCAGCCCCACAGCCACAGGAACCGGGAGTGCAGACGGCGCCGCAGCCACGAACCCGCGACCAGAACGGTCAGCCCGAAGATGACGGCGTTGAGCGGCCCGGCGACGGCGTAGGGGTCGAGCCCGAACAGTCCTCCGCCGGCGAGCATCGCCGGATACAGCGGCGGCCAGCTCCCCAAAGGGCCAACCAAATCGACAAAACCATCGCCCGCCAAGTGATTGCGGGCCACCGTGATGTAGTTGACGGCATCCCACGGCATCCCCGGTCCGTAGCCGGCCTGCCGCAGGAGCACGAGACCCGCGCCCAGCGCGGCAGCCGCGGCGAGGAGCAGGGTGAAGCGGTCGGGCCGCCTGTCTGCCGCCCAAGCAGGGAACCAGACTTTCTTCTTGCGAGAAGTTTCCCCTTGCGTCCCCCGGGATCGGGCTCCGCGCTCGCCCACCGGTCGCTTCAACTCACGCATTCAGGATCGCCCTCGCGGCTACCGGATTGGCACGGTCAGCAGCGCGTCAATGGAGTATTCCCGCGCATCCTGGGCGTGCCGGACTGCTTCAACGGAAAGCATGGCGAGCAGGCCGCCAGAAAACGCGGCTCCCCGAGCAGTCACAAGGCCCGGCAGCAAGAATGACCCGATTGTTGCATAACCTGCTGCATGTGTACCTCAAACGACGGCGTTCAGTCAGGACCTCCCGCTAACGCGGCGGCGACCCGTCGCGCCGAGTTCCGGCACGGCCCGCCACGGGCGAGGCGATCGACCGGGCACACAACCCCCTTCCGACCCGATGTCGGACACTCCCGGTGGCCACTGACGCTCTCATGTTTGTCAAGTAGCAGATGGGGCGGTGAGGACGCGGTAGATCTCGCGATGAAGTTGACCCGATTTCGTGGACACCTGACCCTTTGGGGAGGTATCCTCTATGTTGAAATCGAGATCGCCGTACACCCGAGCTTCGACGCCACCGAGGGGATCGCCGACCACTGCGAATCATGTTCCCCCTGGTGATCCAACACTAGGCGCACCGCCCGTTCCCGGACTTCCGGGGAGTATCTTGTCGGTGATTTCATCTGCCCTTTCCTCCCAAAGACTCAACGATTGTAGTCTCCGGGAAACCCGGGGCGGTTCACTTTCAGCGTCTGTCGTTTGTTTACGACAGGCGCGCAGATGGTCGAGCCAGAATTGGTCGCGCGCCTTGGGACGCGCCCTTGAACGGGCTCTCGCCTGAGCCATCACTGTCACCCTCCCACAGGACATTGGAGGGTGCACCGTGGCACGAGAGACACAGCTATGGAATTACGTACTTCTTCGGGCGCTTACGTGTGAAGTACGAGGAGGTGTATCTGCACGCCTACGAGGGCGTGGCCGCGGTTCGCACAGGACTGGGTCGCTCATAGGTAGGTACTTAAGGGAGTTCACAAGACAGGTTCCAATCCGAATTGGAGTCGTCCTTTCTTGTGATCGCGTTTCGGATGTGACCGAGTGGCATTACTTGCCAGATAATTCACTAATCCTCGTAATACCGGGAGAAAACCACGACTCCTTCCACAAGCAAGCGCATGGAACACATCCCCCAATCCATGACGAGCACACATCGCCACCTTCCGCGTCGAGATCTCAACCCCTCGCAATGCCTGAGTCATTTGAGCCAGATAACGTTTCAGAACCGACGCCGCCATCGCTGCCCATATCAGTCCCTCGGCAATCCCCGCATTACTCGTGTCAAACGCATGAAGATTCGCATACGACTTCCACTCCTTGAACAACAGCTCGACTTGCCACCGTAACCGATACAGTTGGCCAACCTGCTCCGCACTGAATCGCGTGCGAGGCAAATTCGGCACCAACAACGTATGACACTCCTCCTCAGGATTCCATCGCGCCAACAGCCTCAGTTCCAATGCCTTGGCTCCCTTCCCCCAAACGACATCGAGATCGACCGTTTCACCTCTCGATAGAACACCCTGCTTCGAGGATTGTTCAGACCACTCCCCCAACGCTTCCCCTTCCCAGGTATACGCTCCTCGCACCTTCGGATTGACCGATGCGCTCGCACGGACCACAAAATACCCACCCGCTCCATTCACCGCACCGAGATAATTCAGGTCAAAGTACCCACGGTCCGCCAACAGCAGGTCATCGCGTAGCGTCTCGGGCGATGGCAAATGGCGCCGCTCCGGCGCCGTGTCCGCCGTCAGCGTCACCTTCTCCACTGATTCATTGAGCAGACTCATCGTCACGTGCAGCTCCACCGCAGCAGGGTTCTGCTTCTTGAATCGTCCCGGGTAGTGCTCATCAAGCGCGTCCTTGACCGCGAACGAACATCCGTCCTGGATCACAATCCGACCGAATGCACCGAGTGGACCCTGCGCTTTCGGTTGCAACACGCCAACCACCCATTGCTGAAGAATCACGTCCAGTACTTCTCGCATGAAACCCTTGAATGAACGTTTCGCCAACTGGTTGTGAAACGGCTTGTACGCGACCGTTGTACCGAACAACGCATTGAATTGTCGTTGAATATCGGCCAATGTCTCGACCGGACCCGTCGCATGGCTCGCCAGTAGACTCAGGACCAGTCGATACGGAGTAATCAGGCGCTCTCGGTAGCAGAAACCGACTCGGCGTCCGAGGTCATTGAGGCAGGTCGGCGACAACACGCGCTTGATTTGGTTGGCGAATTGAGCAACAGTGCGGCGTCCCATCCGAGTCTCCCTATGTCATGAGGGTTTGGCGATTCCATGATCGGAGATTTCGGATGGGACTTCAACGACTCTGAAAATCCCTTGAAAATCAATAAATTATAAGATCCTGCCTATGAGACCCCGTCACGCTTCAATGAGGGCGACCCCCGCCCGGGTGGCGCCTTTTCCGAGCCCCATTTAATTCCCGCACGGCCCTCGTGCATCTAGGGCGGCGCATTCAGGTCTGTTTGAAGTTGCTGGCCGTCGAAGTAGTGGAAACGCCCGAACGAAGGGCTTGGAAGACGGACCCAGTACTCGGTTGCGGTGTTCGCCTGCGACAGCGCCTTGATTTCGACTTCTGCACCCTGAATCCACTGGGTGGTTGATGCGGCGAACCTGCGGCGGTAGCCTGGCAACACGACGAAGGCGTGGGCGTCTGGTTCGAGTCGAAACAGCCAATCGCTCCCAATGCGGGTGCTTTCGATACGCAGTTCGTCCCTCAGATTCACGTATGACAAAATACGGATATCGGGTTGGAGGCCGAAACGCAGTTCGATGGCCGCCGCGAACGAAAGGTGGCCGGGAAAAAGAAATGCGCTTTTGTAGCCAAACGGCACGTTGGCGAACCAATGGGTTTCAGAAGAACGCATCCCAAGGTCGTGCACCTGTTGAAGGAGTTTTTCGGACAGTTCGCTTTGGCGCGACCAGGTCCTCGATTGCTTTACCAGCTCCGATGCATAGAAAAGCAAACCGATAATAAGGGCGGCGGAGCAAAGGTGCCGTGCACGGAGCGAATTCCAGGTTGCCGCCAGCACCATGCAGAAACCTGCGCTGGGCAGGTACAGATACCATCGGTTCGGGCTGCCTCCCAGGATGGGCAGGAGCGTGATCGGTATCCAAGCGGCGCCCAGCCAAAAAAGCCGATCCCCATAGAAGCTACGCCATCGCCGCCAAAGAGCTAGATGCATGGCGACCACTGCAAGGGTACAGACCACCGAGGCGGTGACGAGAAAACGTTGCGGCTCGCTTTCCAGAAGATGCCGCATCCTGTAGAGATCGAACGGATACGCCAGACTGAGGGACCAAGCACCCGCTTTGAACAGGATCGCCGAAGCCGCGAAGTTCAGATACTCGGATGGGGTCGTCTCCCAGCCATCTCTCAGGACGAACAGCACGCGCAGTCCGACGTAGCAAAGCAAAACCAGGAAGTAGGGCAAGGTCGACCGCAAGGCCGAGGCTGCCCTCGCCCGTGCTGTGCCTTCACCTAAAACAGTCGTCATTGCAAGTAGCAGTACGGGCAGGGAAATAGCCATTTCCTTCGACGCTAACGCCAGCACGAATAGCAGTAGCGACAAGACGAGGATCGTCCTCGCTCCACTACGGCGCCAGTGCAGTAGGAATAGCAGCAGCGCCGCTAGATAGAACAGGCTGAACAACAGATCCGTCCTGCCCATGACCCATAGCACATTGGTGGAATGGATGGGGTGTAGTGCGAACGCCGTTGCGCCGACCAAGGCTGGCGCCGGGCGGTCAAACAACAGGCGCAGCAGAAGAAAAAGGGCAGCCGTGTTGCCCAAGTGCAGGAGCAGATTGGTCCAGTGGAAGGCCGTTGCATCCTGCGAAAGCTGCCAGTTCAACCACAGGGATAGGCGAACCAGCGGGCGATACGCTATTTTCTGCACGTTGTCGTGTTCGCCGAAAACCGACAGAGCCTGCCAAGCGTCGGCAAAGCGAAGGTTCGCCCGCAGAAACACGTAGTCGTCGGCGGAGAACCCGCCTGTCATTCCCGCCCGATAGGATAGAACCGTGGCCAGCAGGACCGCCAGAAGCAGGGCGCCGCACAGTCGGCTCTCCGTAATGAAGCCCCTCATCTCAATGAGGCCGATGCGGGTGCGCGGGACCGCCCGACCCCTCCAGGCAGCGCCCGGGGCCGTTCCAGGCGAAACACACCGTTGAGCTTCGTACGCAGCACCAAACGGTAGCCTCTGGCGACGATCCATCGAGCCAGATCCTCGGTCCCTTCCGGCAACTCGATGACCAGAATTCGGGGCCAAAGGCGCGGGGACGCTACAGCAAAGAAGGGTTTCAGGACGTCGGCCTCCCGTCCTTCCACGTCCACCTTCAGGCAGTCGATCCGGTCCAGCCCTGCCTCTTCGACAGCGGCGGCCAGAGCGATCACCCGCACCGGGAAGCCAGCGCCGGATCGGCCCTCCGCCAGACGGTTCTCTCCCGAGTTGCGGACACCGGGCAGTAGCTCGCCCGTCCCCGGTGACGCTCCCACCGCCGCCTCGACCACCTGGATGTAGTCCTCGGCCCCGTTGGCACCAACGTTATAGCGCAGTTGCCGAGCCAGCGCCGGGTCCGGCTCGAAGGCCAGAACCCGTCCAGACTCGCCAGTCAGCGACGCGGCCCAGAAGGCGTAGCCGCCCACGTTGGAGCCTACGTCCACGAAGACCGAACCAGGCGCCAGCCATTTCTCCAGCACCCGGCGCTCGGCACGATCCCAGTACCGGGGCAGGAACAGGATCCTTGCCTCCGACACCGAGCCCCGTGTTTTCAGGCGCAGCTTGAACCCCCATGTCCGGATATCGACGGGGCTGTTCAGGCGGAGCCGGGCAAGGCGACGGGCCAGGAGGGCAAAACGGTTCCACGGCCATCCGCCCGGGAACGCACGGGAGACCTTGAGCCAGAACCCGCCCCATCCCCGGGGACGGAAGGTTCCCCACGAACCGCCGTCGTCGAAGGGGGCGCGGCTCATGGCAGGTCCCCGCGAGGGCCGGAAAAAGAGAGGAATTGCAGTATATCGCAATCCTGCCGAGAGAGCTTCAATGAGGCCGACCCCCGCGAGGGCCGGAAACCTTGTCCGTGCCGGCATCGATGGGTTCGAGGGTGGCCACGGCGTGATCCCGTGTCGGTGGAAGGTCGAAAGGATCGGGTCTCGCGGCTTCACGGTCAATCCTCTCGAAAGCTATACAGCGTAGGATGATGCGGAGTAGTCGCCGCCCGGCGCCTGTGGAGAAGCTGCCGCCCCCGGCGTCGCCCGCCTCCTCATCGCCGCCGACCGCGACACCGACGCCGAGGGCCAGTGCGCTGCGGCCAGGCTGAAGATCCGTGCGATGGAGCGGGACCTCGCCGCCACCGTCCTCACCCCTGCACACGGCGACTTCAACGACGACCTGCGGGCCTTCGGGCCGCGGGCGCTGGCCGTGCGGCTCGCCCCGCTCCTCTGCCCCGGGACCGGACCGTGAGCGGCACCGGCGCACGCAACGGGGCACGGCAGGTGCCATAATCGGCCCATGCGCTTCTTCAACACCGAAGGGCCGGTGCGCCCGGACGACCACTACGCCATCCCGCCCCTGGATCGGATGGACGTCGATGAACTTCTGGCCCTGATTCGGGCCAAGCGCTACTTCGTGCTGCACGCGCCGCGCCAGACCGGCAAGACCTCCGCCCTCATCGCCCTGCGCAACCTGCTCAACCGCGGCGCGGCCGGCGACTTCCGGTGCGTGGACGTGAACGTCGAGGTCGGCCAAGTGGCGCGCGACGACGTGGCGCGCGGCATCCGCGGCATCCGCGCCATCCTGAGCAGCCTGGCGACCAGCGCGCGCCTTCTGGGCGACGACTACCCGGACGGCATTTGGCCCGACATCCTGACCAAGGTTGGTCCCGAGGACGCCCTCAAGGAGCTGCTCACCCGCTGGTGCTGCTGGTGGACGAGATCGACTCGCTGGTCGGTGACACCCTGCTCTCGGTGCTGCGCCAGTTGCGCGCCGGCTACCAGCAACGCCCCGAGGGCTTCCCGCAGAGCGTGGTGCTGTGCGGGGTGCGCGACATCCGCGACTACCGCATCCGGTCGAGTACGGGGGAGGTCATCGCCGGGGGCAGCCCGTTCAACGTCGCGGCGAAGTCGCTGCGCATGGAGGACTTCACCGAAGCGGAGACGCGGGCGCTGATGGCGCAGCACACGGAGGAGACCGGCCAGCGCTTCTCGGCGGCGGCGCTGGATTCGGTGTGGACGCAGACGCGGGGTCAGCCGTGGCTGGTGAACGCGCTGTGCGCCGGGGCCTGTTTCGACAACAAGGCGGGGCGGGACCGCTCGCGTCCCATCGAAGTGGACGACATCTACGCAGCGCGGGAGGAGCTCATTCTCTCGCGGCGCACGCATCTGGACCAGTTGGCGCACAAGCTGGAGGAGGCGCGGGTGCGGCGGGTCGTCGAGCCGATTCTAAGCGGCGGGGAGGCGCGGCACGAAATTCGAGACCTGGAGTACGTGCGCGACTTGGGCCTGATTGACGGGAACCAGCCACCGCGCATGGCGAACCCGATCTACGCGGAGGTGGTGCCGCGCGAGCTGGGCTACATCCTGCAAAGCAGTCTGGACGTACAGGTGGCGTGGTACGTGGACGACGACGGCGGCTTGAACATGACCAGGCTGCTGACGGCGTTCCGCACCTTCTTCGGCGAGCATTCCGGGCACTGGCTGGGGCGCTTCGGCGAGTACCCCGAGGCGGGGCCGCAGCTCATCTTGCAGGCGTACCTGCAGCGGGTGGTGAACGGTGGCGGTCGCATCGAGCGGGAGTACGGGTTGGGGCGAGGCCGGACGGACCTGCTGGTGCTGTGGCCGCGGGAGGCGGGTCAGCCGTCGGACCTGTGGGAGCGGTTCGTGGTGGAGTGCAAGGTGTTGCGGGATTCGGCCCGCAAGAGCCTCGCGTGGACGGTCGAGGAAGGCGTGAAGCAGACGTTGGGGTACATGAAGAAGTGCAGGGCGGAGGAAGGGCATCTGGTGGTGATCGACCGCCGGGCCGACGCGGAGGAGCGCAGGCGTAGCGAGGGCGCGGAGGACCGCCGGGACGGCGAGGGCGGGGCGGATGGAGGCGGTCGCCGTCAGGATGGGCGCGGGGTGGTGGTCTGGACGCTGTAGGGCTTGGGCGCGGCCCACGATGCCGGCATGGCCGATATGGAACCACCTGTGGCATCACGGAAGGCCGGATACCGGCTGGCGCTCGTTGTGATACTCGTCGGCCGGAGTCGTGCGCGCCCTGCGCCTGGCTGCGTCACGTGTCCGGAGTTGCCCCGGACCTGCTTCCACTGAACACGTAGCGCTCGGTGGGCGGCGCACGGCGCAATCGGCTTGCCGGAGCGTTCGTGGTCGAAGATGATTGCCATCGGTTGCCATTCGGCGCGTCCCTCCCCGGCTGTGCATCGGCCGACCTGACCGTGAACGGAGGCCGGACAAGTCGTGAAACGGATACGGACCGCCATCCTCGTCGTGGCCGCGGTGACCACCGCGAGCTGCGCCACCTCCCCTACCGGGCGCGATCAACTGACCCTCTTCTCACCGGCCGCCATGCAGGACATGGGCGCGGCGGCGTTCAACGACATCAAGGCGGAGACCCCCGCCGCCGGTGCGTTCCTGAACCGCTACGTGGAGTGTGTCGCGAACCCCATCGTGGGCGTCCTGCCCGGCCGCGGGTCGCAGGGCTGGGAGGTCAGGGTGTTCGATCGGGACGAACCCAACGCGTTCGCCCTGCCGGGCAGGAAGATCGGCGTGTACAAGGGCCTCCTCGACGTGACGGAGACGCAGGACCAGCTCGCGGCGGTGATCGGGCATGAGATAGGGCACGTCCTTGCCCGGCACGGCAACGAACGCATGTCCGGCCAGTTCATGGTGCAGGCCGGCATGGCGGCGGCAGCGGCGTTGACGAGGTCGCGGGAATCGCCGGAGAGGCGAAGGCTGATGGCGGTGCTGGGGCTCGGCGCGCAGGTGGGGATCCTGCTGCCCTACAGCCGCAGCCATGAGACCGA
The DNA here is from genome assembly GCA_958295835.1 of uncultured Gammaproteobacteria bacterium. Classification (GTDB taxonomy): domain Bacteria; phylum Pseudomonadota; class Gammaproteobacteria; order HK1; family HK1; genus HK1. Next base: position 5,676,113 of record OY282378.1, on the reverse strand, counting down.
GGCGGACCGGATGGGACTGGAGCTCATGGCCCGGGCGGGCTTCGATCCCCGGGCCAGCGTGGATCTGTGGCGGAACATGGCCCGGACCGCGGGCCGGCAGCCGGTCGAGTTCCTGTCCACCCATCCCGGGCACGAGACCCGGATCAGGGCCCTGCAGTCGGGTATGGCCGCGGCGATGGACCTGTACCGGCAGGCGAGGGCGGAAGGCCGCGCGCCGGCCTGCGACGGGTGACGGCCGGCGATCGGGCGGGGCGTTCCTTCGGTTCGCGGGCTCCCGCAGCGTCCACCAACAGCACCCGCGGCTCCATGACGGCGGGCCGTTCCCTCAGTTCGCGGAATCCCGCAGCACTCCGGCCCGGTAGTCCGGCCGGGCGACGCCGGTGTTGCCCGAGGGGTCCCGGACGGGCAGGGCCAGGAACGTGCCCTCGTTGGTCCGGGTCACCTCGCGCATGAGAGTCGCGTAGCGTTCGGTGCTGTGGGTGGAGACGAAGCCGACGGCGTGGACGCGGACCCGGCGCCGGCCGGTCCCCGGCTCGGTGTTGAGCCGCCGCAACGTCTCGATGACCTCGTCGTAGGACGATCCGGAGTAGTCGTCGCCGAAGATGTAGATGGCGATCTTCCGGTCCTGCCGCGCGTAGGCGCGCAGCGCGGTCTCGAGCCCCTCGACGGGACTGCTGTTCGAGAAGGCGCCCCAGCTCCGAACCAGGCCCAGGATGCTCCGGCGCCGCCCCGGGGTGTCGGGGATCCATTTCCTCCGGTAGGCGCTGACGAGGTAGCCGCCGTTGTCGTTCAGGACCTGGAACCCGCTGACCCGGGGGTGGACGTCCAGGACCTGGTCCATGACCTCCATGACCCGGTCCCAGATGGACTTCATGCTCCCCGACGTGTCCACGATGAAGATGACGTATTCGCTGTCGACGGGGATCCCTCCGACTTCGGGGTCGCGCTCGCTCACCGGGGCGCGCACCCGCAGGGTTGCGCGACGGAGCGATTCCCAGACCCGCTCCAGCCCCTGGTTGTCCCGTTGCAGTTGTTCCAGCTTCCGGCCGGCGGCCCGGATCGCCTCGTCGAGGGCCGGATCCTCGCCGGGTGTCTCCACGGGCGCGGGCCGCCGCTCCACCTCGGCTGCGAGTGCGCTCCGGAGGGCATCCCACCGTTCACGCAGCCGGGCCACGAGGTCCGCGGCTTCCCGGATCTCGGACTCGGGCACCGGAGCCCGGGCGTCGCCGCCGGCGTCGATCGGGGCCGGTCTCGAGATGAGCAGCAGCAGGACGATCGCGCCGAACCCGCAGGTGATGACGTCGAGGAACGCCAGGCCGAAGATCTCGCCGGAAGGGCGGGCCTTCTTCACGGCCAGCCCCTCGCCGGGGTCATGAGGAGCCCGCCGGCCTGCGCGGTCCAGTTCCAGTACGCCGGCGCCGCTTCCGGATCCCCTTCCAGTGGCAGCAGAATGACGTGGACCTTCCGGCCCGGCGGCGGGGCGGACGCTCGCAGGCTCGCGTAGAACAGCGCCTTGCGGCAGGCGCCGCTCACCTTGCCCCTCGCATTCCCGGAGCAGCCGGAGAGCAGCCCGGGCGATGACAGGCTCCGGGTCGGGAGTCCGTCGGTCACCACGTAGACGTCGGTGGCGGGCGGGGAGAGGTGGCCGAGCGCCCGCAGCCCCGCCTCCAGGTTCGTCGCCCCGGTCGGCACCAGCCGGTCGAGCTCCCCGAACAGTCCCCGGAGCGCCGCCCGGTCCCGGCCGTCGGCCCAGGCCGCGCCGTGAAGCACCGTCGCCTGATCGTTGAACGCGATGACCGCGACTTCGCTCCCGGCGGGGAGCCGGTGCAGGAGCCAGCGCGCGGTGCGCAGCGTGCGCCGCCACTTCGGCCCCTGCTTCTTCTCCGCATCCGAGCGGACCTTGCGCGCGATGACGTCGATGAGCCGCTCGTCGGTCATCGAGGCGCTGCGGTCGAGCAGGATCGCGATGCGCCGTCCCTCCACCCCGAGACCGAGCAGGTACTCCTCCTCGCCGCCCCGCACGTCTTCGATGACGTCGCCGGCCTGGTCCGGGTCGATGGATTCCACCTCGTTGCGCAACGCCGCGTTCCTGGCCCGTGCGTCCCGGATCGCGCGCTCGATTTCGGCGAGCCGCGCCCGGCCGGCGTCTTCCTGGCCCTCGCCGCCGGTCGGGGCCTGCCTGTCGTGGCGTTCCCGGCTCCGGCGTTGCGCCTCCTCGATCCGTCCGGCCAGCGTTCCCGCCTCCCGGCGAAGCGCCGCCAGCGTCTCCTCCCCGGCCGCGGCCCGCTCGCCGGCGTCCGGCTCGACCGCGGTCCCGGTGTGGTGCTTGACGATGAGGAAGAGCAGGATCGCCGCGCCCAGGCCGCAGGCCATGACGTCGAGAAAGGCCATCATCCCCCCCGGCTCCCGTCGTCTGGTCCGCATGGCGGCGGTCAGCGGCTGATGCGCTTGAGCAGGAACTCTTCGCAGTAGGCCTGGATGTCGACCAGACGCCTGTCCTGTGCTCGTTGCAGGGCGTGCAGCAGCAGCATGAGCACGAGGCTGGCCAGCAGCGCCACCAGCGTCGAGTTGAAGGCGGTTCCGAGGCTCGCGGTCATGCCGGCGATGTCCCCGGCCAGCGCCTCGTCGGCCTGTGAGAGCGCCTGTCCGATCCCCCGCACGGTGCCCACGAAGCCGATCGACGGGATCGCCCAGATGACGTACCGGATCATCGCGTTGTCGGCTTCGAACCGCATCCCCAGCGCCTCCACGCTCGTCCGGATGGCGTCGGAGGTGTTCTGGACGTCCCCGGTGATCCGGTAGCGGCGCAGGCTCGCCTTCAACGCCTCCACGAGCTGCGTCCCGGTCATCTCGGCGGGCAGGGCCTCCAGCTCGTCGAGGGCCTCGACCAGCGGAGCGGTTCCGTCGTCGGCCTCCTTGAAGACGTCGACGCCGAAGAGGTACTGCTCGGACGCCAGCGCCCACATCATCATGAGGATGCGGATGGCGCAGAAGACCATCAGCACGAGGCAGACCTCCTGCTCCCAGTCCTTGAGGATGACCGTCCACTCCCGGGGCGCCGACTGCCCCGCGAGGCGGGCCGCCTCGATGGCCGCTTCGGCTCCCGGCCGGATGACCTGGACGTAGAACAGATGGATCGCCGCGCCGCTGCCGGCGAGGATGGCGGCGCCCCGCACGAGCTCGTTCACGTCAGATGTCCACCGGGAAGCTCACGGGGGCCTCCAGGCTGATGGACGGCCCTCCCTGGGCGACGCTCGCGCGCTGGAGGACGAACGTGACGGCGGCGAGGGCGATCACCACCGCCACCCCGGCGGCGATCCGGATCCGGTGCGATGTGCGGTTCCCCTTCATGTCATCGTCCTCCCGCGAGGTAGCGGGCGATACGAAAGCCGAGGTCGTCTCTCGGAGCACTGCTGCCGTCGCGCCAGGCGGCGCGCAGCGCGCTCAACGTTCCGGACCGCCAGCTCGATCCCTTCACGGTATGCCGGCGATCCGGGCGGACGTCCATCGGATCGGTCTCCACCAGGTCCGGGGGCGGAGGGTGCAGGTCGTAGTTGTCGTGCGTCCACTCGCTCGCGTTGCCCGCGAGGTCGTGGAGCCCCGCGGCGTTGGCGTCGAACCTGCCGACCTCGGCCATCTGCGCGAACCCGTCGTTGTAGCGAGGAATGTACACCGGGACCCGCCCGCGGGCCGACTCGTCGGCGAGGTTGCCGGCGCGGGCGGGCACCCGGGCGTCGTCCCCCCACGGGAACCGGGTCTCCCGGCCGCGTCCGGCCTTGCGGGCCAGCCACTCCCATTCCGCCTCGGTGGGGAGCCGGTAGCCGTCGGCGGCGGCGCTGCTGCCGCGGTGGCGGCCGTTGGCGAAGTGGTAGACCGGGGCCAGGCCCTCCTGCCGGCTGAGCCAGTTGCAGTAGCGGGCGGCGTCTTCCCAGCCGATCCCGGTGACCGGGCGCATGTCGGCGGCCGGAGGCTGGCCGGGGTGCGTGAACAACCGGAACTGCCCGGCGGTGACCTCGTGCACGCCGGCGTAGAACGCTCTGGTGAGCCGGACCTCGCGGACGAATTCGTTGGCTCGCCGCCCCGGCTCCCCCCGCGGTGTCCCGAGCGTCACGGTTCCGGGGTTCTTGAACAGCTTCAGCATGATTCCGGCGCGGTTGGTGTAGTGCGGCGGCGCCGTTTCGAGCCGGGCCTGGGCTTCGGAGCGCAGTGTGACGGCGATGTTCTGCGGCGTGTCGGGGTCGGGGGTGACGGTGCGCGTCACGGTGCGGTAACCGTCGCGGCTCAGGCGGATGGTCTGGGGAACGGCCAGAAGCATCAGGCGCTTCGGGGTGCGGCCCATGCTCTGCCCCCCGACCTCGACGTCGGCCTCGGGCTCCGACCGCACCGAGACGGCGCCGAAGATCGGGGTGAGCGCCAGTGCGATGGCGCGGTGCTCTCCCGGGTTCAGCGTGAATTCGGTCTCCTGCGGAGCATGGCCCGGCTTCGCGTAGCGGACCCGGTGGGGCACACCCGCGGGGAGGCGGAGATTCTCCGTCGCCGTCGCCGCCCGCCCGTCGATGGAGAGCGTGCCGCCTTCGGGCGAGAGGGCGAACGACACCCGGCCCCGCGCGCGGGCCAGCCGGTAGTGGCGTTCCGCCTCGGGGGTGTCGTGGGTGACGTCGATCGTGTCCGTGCGAGCCTCGTAGCCGTCGTGGGCGATGCGCAGCGTATGGACGCCGCCCCCGGCAGCCAGGGTCAGCGGGGTCTTCCCGGCGGCTTGGCCGTTGTACGTCACCCGAGCCCCGTCCGGCTCCGAGGTGATCGTGATCCGCCCCTCGACCGGCACCAGCGGCAGCGTCAGGGAGTAGGCGCCCCCGCGTTCGGCGTTCAACCGCCGCGACGCGGGTGCGTACCAGGGATGCCGGGCGCCGACGGTGTGCTCGCCGGCCGGGATTTCGATTTCGAGGTGGGGTCCTTCGGCCACGAACGGGCCGTCGAGGGACCATCGGGTCGCGGGATGGCCGGGCTCGGTGGTCGCCCGGAGCGTGGCGGGGTGCTCGCGCAGGATGACGTCGACGAGCTTGCGGGCCCTGGCCGCTTGCGTGATCGCGAGGGTTTCGGGCACGAAGCCCTCGGCGCCGATGCGCAGCGCCAGCGGCCCCGGCAAGGCCCATACCCCGGTCCCGATGACGATGCCCCGGCCCTCGACGATTTCGATGGTGGCGGTCGCCGCGGCCTCGGCCGGTGCGACGGCGACTTCGAGCCGGCCGACCTCTCCCACGAAATGCGCGAGCGCGCCGCCGAGCGCGGCCGCGAGGATGACGGCAGCGCCGATCGCGGTTCTGATCCCGAGGGTCCGCCGCCGGCGCCGGCGCGCTTGCGAGAGCGTGTGCTCAACTGCGTTCATCGCAGACGATCCGCACCTCGACGGGAGCACCGCCGCCCGCCGTCACCGCCACCCTGACCCGTCTGGAGCCGTATCCGGGGCGCTTGCCTTCGAACATGTAGTCGCCGGGACGAAGCTCGATGGTGCGCTCCCCGGTGCGCCCGATCCGGCCGACGCCCCGGATCCCCATCTCGGTCCGGCCGTCCGACGGGATACGGACCGGGACCGGCGTCCGTCCGGCTTCCGGAGTCCGGGTTTCGGCCACGCCCGGGCCCGGCGCAGCCTCCCGGGCAAGCTGAAATCCCATCCGGACGCCCCACCGCCGGCGGCGAGGACCGCCAGGCCCGCGAGCCCCGCGAGTCCCCACGGCAGGCGTCTCCTGCCCGACGCCTGGCGCACACGAGCGCGTGCGACCCGGCTCCGGATCGCGCCGTTCTCATGTTCCCGGTTCATTCAAGGGTTCAGAGGGCGGTCTCCGGGACGCCTTTCTCGTCGTAGATGCGTTTGAGGAACGACCGCCACTGCCGGAACTGCTCCCGCGCGTCACCGGTCAGCTCGACGGTGGTATCTTCGAGTTCGACGACCTGCGGGGCGATCTCGACGTCGAGCGATTCGCCGAGCTCGGACAGGGCCTCGGCATGCACCCTGCCTTCAGCGCTGTTCTGGAAGCTCTTCGCGACGAGCAGGCCGCCGGCGACGGCGGCGGCGATGCCGGCGACCTCGGTTCCGGCATCGCGGTTGTGGCCGCCCTTCACCGCGGCGATGGCGCCGCCGACCGCCAGCGCCGCCCCCACCACGCCCTGGACCAGGGCCTTGCCCCGTGCCTTGTTCCTCGCCTTGACTTCGGTCAGGCTGTGCTCCTGCCAGGCGGCGTAGCTCGTGTCGGTGCGCTGGGCGAACCCTTCATAGTGGGTCTGCATCCGGTCCATGAACAGCCCGTCCCGGACCCGGATGGCGCGGACGCGGGCGAGCATGGGGTCGTCCCGGTCCGGCAGCCCGGTCAGGGTGACGCGCCCGCCCCGCTCCTCGACGTACCCGGCGAAGGTTTCCTGGGAGAACGTCCTGGCGAACCGGATCTCGCCGATTTGGCGCAAGGTCGCGAGCTCCTCGGACGAACGCTTCATGACGAGCTTCGCGACGTCCCCGGCCGCGTCGTCGAACACCGGCTGGTAGGGGTCCTCGCCCCGGTTGCGGGGGTCGCGCCAGAAGTATTCCTTCACCCGGTGCCGGTAACGCTTCCGCATCCAGCGCTTGCCGCCGATGTCGACGACTTCGACTGCAATCTTGACGTCCTGGCCGTCCGACTTCTCGATTGCGCCGATGACGTAGAGGTCGCCGGTGGCCCTGGCATCGGGCGAGACCCGGACGTCACCGAACGCACCGGTAGCTTGGAGCGCCTTCTTGAGCGCGACGGCGAAGCGGTTCGCCTCGGCCCGCCGCAGCTCCGGCCAGACGCCTTCCTTCTCGTAGTCGTCGGGATCGTCGGGGAGCCCGGGGTCGAAGACCGGGACGATGACGTCGAGCCGCACGCCTCGATACGGGTCCGCGGCGGCCGAGGCCGGCGGGTCGATGGCGGGGCCGACCGCCGGACCCGCCGACGTCCCCCCCATCGTCCCCATCGCCCCGCAGCCGGCCAGCACGGCAACGGCGGCAGCGAGAGCGGCAGCGGGAATGGTGCTATGTCTGCGCATCGTTGCTCTCTCCTTCTTCTCCCGGGAGCGGCTTCAGGGGCAGCCCCTTGTACTTGCGATATTCATTCCAGAGCTCGGCCCGTATGCGTGGATCGGTCTCCTCCATCGCCGCCCGCCGTATCTGCGCTTCGAGCACGCTGTCGTTGTCCGGCGCCGGGATGTCGTCGGGCGCCCGGCCCGAGCCCGCGGCGGGCGGGCGGTCCGTGTCCGCCGCCATCCTCTCGCCGTCCTCCGGAGCCTCCGTGCCCTGGATGCCTCCGGCCGCCACCGATTCGATGGAGGTATCGTCCGCCGTCGCCTTGGGGAGTTCCGGAGCTTCGGCGCCCTGGATACCTTCCGCCGCGACCGATTCCACGGAAGCGCCGTCGCCCACCCCTGCCGAATTGCCGTCCGCACTGTCCGCACCGCCGTCCGCACCAGCCGCGCCGCCGTTCCGTCCCGCCGCGGCGCCCGTGCCCGCCGCAGCGCTCTGGCATTCGTCGAACCGGGCCAGTGAATCGTAGAACGCCCGGTCCATTCGGGCGATCCTCTCCGCCCTTGTCAGCGGCTGCCCTTCGGTGTCGGCGTGGATGGCTTCCGGAGCGCAGGTCCCGGCGTCTCCGGCGTGCGCCGCGACGGCTATGACGATGGCGAGCCCCGCGGCCACCGGGCGGTGGGGCGGCAGGCGTCCGCGGCTCCGTGTATCGCCACGCGCGGACGCGATCATGGCGGTCGCCTGGAAATCGAAAGGTTCGTCGCCATTGTGCAATGATCCATGCATTCATTCATGCACGGCGAATGATACCGCCCTTCGACGTGCGTTCGGCTCCGGGCGTTGCGCCGGCGCGAGCGCCTTGGCACCCTCGCTCCCGGATGCCTGGACGCGATGGCCGGTGGAGGGAGCCGCGGCCGTTCGGAACCGGACATCCGCACACCGTTCTTCGGGAGACCGCCATGACCCCCAGGGAGATCGCCGCCGCGCTGTGGGACGCGCGCATGAGCGGCGAGACCATCGAGCTCGACGCTGCCGACAAGCCCGCCGACACCGCGGCGGCGTACACGATCCAGGAGATTCAGACCGCGGCGTCGGGCGCCGTGCAGATCGGCTGGAAGCTCGGCGCCACCAACGACAAGGCGCTCGCGATGCTCAAGCTCGACGATGCGTTCGCCGGCCCGCTGCTCGCGCCGTTCCGGTCCGGCAACGGCGCGCGCATCGAGCTGCCCACGGCCTGCGCACCGGGACTCGAAACGGAATTCCTCGTCAAGCTCGCGGGCGACGTGCCCGCACGGGATCGCCCGTACCCGGCGGACGAGATCGCGCCGGCGGTGGACTACGTTGCCCCCTCGTTCGAGATCGTCGGCTGCCGGTTGCCCGGCGGCCTCGCCAACGGCGGCCTCGTGCTCATCGCCGACGGCGCGGGAAACGTCGCGTTCGTCGAGGGCGAGAGGGGTGGGGACTGGCGCTCGATCGATCTCGCGGCCTGCGCGCTCACCGTCAGCGTCAACGGCGAGGAGAAGGCGCGCGGCGCGGGCTCTTTGCTGACCTGGGGCGATCCCCTCGCGGCGGTGGGCTGGCTCGCGGCCCATCCGCTGGTCGCGGAACGCGGACTGCGCGCCGGGGACGTGGTGATGACCGGCACCTGCGGCGGCATCCTGCCCATCGCCCCCGGCGACGAGGCGCGGGCGGACTTCGGGGCGCTGGGAACCGTAGAAGCATCGTTCGCCTGACGAGCGCCTGCCCGTCCGGTATGACGAGACTTCTGCGCAGCGGAGCGTCGAGCCGGAGCAGGGGCGGCGGCCGGCCCGGGCCGGCCGGTCCGGAACGCATGTCCGCGCCGTCGCCCGGCCGCTTCCGCCCCGCTCGACGTCGGGCCGTCGAGCTGCGCCTGGAATCCGGCCCTCCGGCGATCGAATCTCATGCAGGGTATCGACGGAACGACGGACAGATTCCCGGTTGCGGCTCTGCCGGCTCGGCGGGAAGGTGAGGAGGAAGCGGAATGAACGGAAACGGAAAGGTCGCGATGATCACCGGGGCCGGCACCGGAATCGGCCGGGCCTGTGCGCTCGCGATGCTGCGCGAGGGGTACTCGGTGGTGCTGGCGGGGCGCCGCCCCGAACCCCTGGAGCGGACGAAGGCCGACGCGGGCGCCGGCGGCGGGCGGGCATTGGTCGCGCCGGCCGACGTGAGCGATCCGGTGTCGGTGCAGGCGCTCTTCGCGAAGACGAAGGAGGCGTTCGGCCGGCTCGACTTCCTGTTCAACAACGCCGGGGTCAACGCACCCGGGATCCCCATGGAGGAGCTCGCCATCGAGCAGTGGCAAGGCGTCGTCGACGTCAACCTGACCGGAGCGTTCCTGTGCACCCGGGAGGCGTTCAGGCTGATGAAGAGCCAGAGGCCCATGGGCGGGCGCATCGTGAACAACGGCTCGATTTCCGCTCACGCTCCCCGGCCGAACTCGGCTCCGTACACCGCGACCAAGCACGCGATCACCGGGTTGACCAAGTGCACGTCGCTCGACGGGCGCAAGTACGACATCGCGTGCGGGCAGCTCGACGTCGGCAACGCCCTGACCGAGATGGCGGCACGGATGGCCGAGGGGGTGCCGCAGGCGAACGGCGAGGTCGCGGTCGAGCCGCTCATGGATCCGGAGAACGTGGCGCGCGCGCTGGTCTGCATGGCCAGCCTTCCGCTCGACGCCAACGTGCAGACCATGACCGTCATGGCGACGAAGATGCCGTTCGTAGGGCGCGGGTAGCGCCTGCCGCAGGTCGCGGACGCTTCATCATGCCGCTCGCGGCTTCGGCGAATACGAACGCGGCGGTTCCCACGATTGGAGGGAAGGCGGACATGATCCCCGGCGCGCCGCCCCTGGAGCCAGCGGTGTTGCATTGAAGCCCGGGGATCGAGTAGTGCGCCCGCGGCTCACTGGTCCGGAGGCCGCGATCGCGGTCTCCGGTGCGCTCTGGGGGCTGTACTGGATTCCGGTACGTGACCTCGAAGCCCGCGGCGTGGGGGCGGTCTGGACCACGCTCGGCCTCTTCGTGGTCGCGCTGGCGCTCTTCGCTCCGATTCTGGTCCGACACCCCCCGGCGCGCGCGGTATTCACGCCGCGCATGTTCGTGACCGGCCTGCTCACCGGCGGGTCCTTCGTGCTCTATTCCGTGTCAATCGTCCTCACCGAGGTCGTGACCGCGATCCTGCTGTTCTACCTGAGCCCGGTCTGGGCCACCGTGCTCGGCCGGGTGCTGCTCGCCGAAAGGCTTACCGGCTCCCGCCTCACGGCGCTGGCCCTGGGCCTCGGCGGGCTGTGGGTGGTGCTTGGCGGTGAAAGCGGCCTGCCGCTGCCGCGCAATCCCGGCGACTGGTGCGCGCTGACCGCCGGTGTGACGTGGGCGCTGGGATCCCTGCGCGTGCATCAGGACGCCGCGATCGCACCGATCGCGCACGCCGGGTCTCTCTTCATTGGCGGCATGGTGGTCATCGCGATCATCTCGCTGCTGCCGGTCATGGCCGGTCCGGCGCCGGTCGTCACGATTCGAGGCGCGGCAATCGTCCTGATCGTCGCGGTGTTCAGCGTGGCCAGTGCGTGGGGAATCCTGTGGGGCGTGCGGCTCGTGAGCCCGGGTCGTGCGGGGCTGCTGCTGATGATGGAGGTGATCACCGGACTGGCGTCAGCCGCGGCGCTGGCCGGCGAGCCGTTCGGAACGACCCGGATCATCGGTTCGATGCTGATCGTGGGCGCCGCGCTGGTCGAGGTGCTGCCGGCAGCCGGCCGTCATCGCACATGAGGCGGCGATGCGAATGGAGGCGCCGTGCGTCGCGCCCGCCGGGGTCGGCATCTTCCTCTCAGGCAACCGCCTCCTCGAGCAGCGCCACGTTGCGGGCGCCTTCCTCTCCGTTCACTTCCGGGTCGCGGTCTTCGCGCACCGCGGCAGCGAAGTCCTCGATTTCGCCGGTGTAGGGGTCGACGGCTTCGAACGCATGCTCACCCTCATGGGTCACGATGCGGCCCTTGCCGGACGGGCCGAGGGTGTCGTCGAACAACGCATGACCGTCGCTGCCGTAGACCTCCATGCGTCTGGGCGCATCGAACAGCACCGACGTGCAGACCTCCGCCGTCGCGCCCGATTCGAACTCCAGCGCGAGCAACGCGGTCTCGTCGTGCGGACCCTGGAAGACGTTGCGGGTGATGAGGGGGGTCAGGCGCGTGATCTCGCCGCACGACGGCAACATGTACCAGCGCACCTGATCGAGACAGTGGGTGCCGACCGCCGCCAGTCCCCACCAGCGGCCGACCTCGGAGTGGGCGCGCCAGTTCGAGTCGTCGCGCGCCCGCATCGACCACTGGACGCGCATGTGCCGCAGGACGCCGAACCGGCCCGCGTGCACGGCGCCCGCGAGGTCCCGGTGCCCTCGGTGCCAGCGCATGTGATACGCGATGCCGAGCCGGACTCCCGCGTCGCGACACGCCGCGGTCATCCGCTCCGCGTCCGCCGCGGAGGTCGCCATCGGCTTCTCGCAGAGCACGTGCTTGCCGGCTTCGGCCGCCGCGATGCATTGCTCGGCGTGCAGTCGATCAGCCGACGCGATCAGCACCGCGTCGAGATCGGGGTCGGCGAGCAGGGCATCGAGATCGGTGTGCGCCGGCTCGGGGGACGCGGCGCGGTGGCGTTCGGCGAAATCGCGTGCGCGTCCCGCGTCGCGGCTCAGTACGCTCCACAGCTCCGCACCGGCCGCGCGCTCGATCGCCGGCGCAAGTGCGTTGGCGGCGATCCTGCCGGTCGCGATCATCGCGATACGCAGGGGTCGGATCGTGTCGTCGGGCATCGTGACCTCATGATCATCTTCATCGCTTCGCTCCGTTGTCTTCGTGCCGGTCGTCGACAGTCCGGCCTCGGGACGGGAACATCACGGAGCGCGTCGTTATGAACGTTGTCCGGCCGGCAATGTACCTTACCGGGGAGAGTCATGTGAGTGCGACGCGCGGATCGACCCGGCTCGACGCCGGGACCAGTGTCGCGAGCGTGCCCGCCTCCGGGAAGGCGGGCCACTCCGCCCCGCTATACTTTCCGTACCCTCGCCGCACCAGGCCGGGAACCGCCCCGGAGGATCGCAACCATGTCCACGACCAGCTACGACTACATCCTCATCGGCGCCGGCTCCGCGGGATGCGTGCTCGCGCGGCGGCTCACCGAGGATGCGGACGTGCGGGTCCTGGTCGTCGAGGCGGGTGGACCGGTGCCGTGGTGGGAGTGGCGCGTCCGAATGCCGGCCGCGCTCTCCTACCCGCAGAACGGCACCACGTACAACTGGGCCTACGTCACCGATCCGGAGCCGGGGATGGACGGGCGGCGGATGGACTGCCCGCGCGGGAAGGCGCTGGGCGGCTCGTCCTCCATCAACGGCATGGTCTACATCCGCGGGAACCCGCTCGACTACGACGAGTGGGCGAGGATCCCCGGCTTCGAGCACTGGGCGTACTCGCACTGCCTGCCGTACTTCAGGAAGGCGGAGACCCGGGACACCGGCGCGAACGAATACCACGGCGGCGACGGCCCGCTCCCCGTCACTCAAGCCGTGCCGCGCAACCCGCTGTTCGAGGCGTTCATCGAATCCGGGGTCGCGGCCGGCTTCGAGCGCACCGACGACCTGAACGGCTACCGGCAGGAAGGCTTTGGCCCGATGGACCGCACGACGTGGCGCGGCCGGCGCGGCGGCGCCGCGTTCTTCTACCTCCAGCCGGCGCTCTCGCGGTCCAACCTCACGGTGCGCCCCCGCACCCTGGTCGCCGGGATCACCATCGAGCGGGGGCGGGCGACGGGCATCGAGATCGCCGACGCGGGGGGAATCGAACACATCCGCGCCGAGCGCGAGGTGATCTGCTGCGCCGGGGCGATCGACTCGCCGCGGATCCTGCAACGCTCAGGGGTCGGCGAGCCCGACTTCCTCCGGAGCCTCGACGTCCCGGTGGCCACCGACCGGCCCGGCGTCGGCGCCAACCTGCAGGACCACCCCGAGATCTACGTCCAGTTCCACTCGAAGCTGCCGGTCTCGCTCTACCTCGCGCTGAAGCCGTGGAACCAGCTCGCGATCGGCGCGCGCTGGCTACTCACCGGCACCGGGATCGGGGCCTCGAACCACTTCGAGGCGGGTGCCTTCGTGCGCTCGCGCGACGATCTCGAAATCCCGAACCTGCAATACCACTTCGTGCCCATCGCGATGCGCTACGACGGGGGCAACCCCGCCGGCGGGCACGGATTCCAGATGCACGTGGGGCCGATGAAGGGCACCAGCACCGGACGGGTGCGCATCCGCTCCAAGGACCCGCGCGATCCCCCGTCGATCGTCTTCAACTATCTGACGACGGAGTCCGACCGCCGGGACATGCGCGACGCGGTCCGCCTCTCGCGCGAGATCGCCGCCCAGCGTCCCTTCGACCCCTACCGCGGCGGGGAGATCGCCCCCGGCCCCGACGTTCCCGACCGGGACGACGCGGCCATCGACGCCTGGGTGCGGCAGCACGCCGAGAGCGCCTACCACCCTTCGTGCACCTGCGCGATGGGAGCGCCCGAAGACCCGCGCGCGGTCACCGACGGCGAAGGAAGGGTCTACGGCGTCGAGGGGCTGAGGGTCGTGGACGCCTCGATCATGCCGCGGATCGTCAACGGCAACCTCAACGCACCCACGATCATGATGGCGGAGAAGATCGCCGACGCGATCCGGGGCCGCGCGCCGCTCCCGCCGTCGAATGCCCCCTACCGGGTCGCGAACGGGGCGCCGGGGCGGTGAGGGCTGGTGGTACGGACGAGACGAGCGGCCATCGGGGGTCACTGTCTTGCGGTCGTCATCGAGGAGACCGCTTCCTGCCGATGAGCGCCTCCAGCTCTACAACCCTTGCCTCCGCGGCTTGCCGCAAGACGGCTTCCCGTTCGGCTCGTGTCTCGGCATTCCGGCGTACCACGGCTTCCCGCCTGGCCCGCGCTTCGGCGGCTTGGCGCGCGACGGCTTCCTGCCTGCGCTCGGCATGTTCCTCGCGATGACTGAGAAGGTTCAGACCCGTCTCCGGGTCCCGAAACCGCATCTCCCCGCCTTTCGCCCGCAACTCGAGCCCCAGCGTCTCGCTGTACAGGGCCAGCGTCCCATCCATCGACTCCAGCAACGGCTGCCGCTCGTACCCGCCCCCCACCAGCCGGTACCCCTGCAACTCCGGCGACAGGTGCTCTCCCAACGGGTCGTACAGCCAGTACTCCCTCACCCCCAACCGCGCATACACGCCCCGCTTCGGTCCCACGTCCTCGCGCCACGTCCCCGGCGACGCCACCTCCAGCACGAAGTCCGGCCCCTTCCCCTCCTCCCAGACCTTGTAGCTCATCCGTATCCGGTCCTCCACCCCGAACACCACGAACACGTCCGGCGCCACCGACACCCGCGGGTTTCCTTCCTCGTAGTAGATGAGCAGGTCCCCGGACACGTACACGTCACCGCGCCCGGCGTAGCGGGTCCTCAGCACACTGATGCCGTACAGGATGGCGGCGAGCTGGGCGTCGTTCTCGGCCAGGGGCTTGCCGTCCGAGCTCGGGTACTCAATCGTAGCGGGAGGGAGGGGAGAGAAGGCGGGTCGGCGCATGGGCGGTCACCTTCGGATGGTGGAGCGGCGTTCCCCGAACGCAACCCTCGTGGTGTCGTGGCGGCGTCGGCTGAACGCGGGTTGCGAACGACGGTATCACGGTCATCGGGGCGCCCCAAGCCGGAATGCGGAGACGCAGGATGGGGGAGAGCCCGGATTCGCGGAATAGGCGGACCGCCCGATCGGTTGTAGGATCCGGTCGCGTTGCGTCGCCCCCGCGCGAATCTTGCGGAGCCGGCCTGGAGCACCGGTCGTAACCGCGCTGGCTGCCGTGCTTCAGGTGGTTGGAGACCCGGGACACCGGCGCGAACGAATACCACGGCCGCGACGGCGGTGTGCGCGGCGGAGCTTGCGTGCCAGGCTCTCCATCCGTCAGGCGGAGATCGAACGGAGGCCAAGCGATGGACCCGGCTGCCTTGCATGAGGACGTGATCCTGATCGACGGGCTGATCATCTCGAAGTGGAGCCGATCCGTGTTCGAGGAGATGCGTGCGGGCGGGGTGACCGCCGCGAACTGCACCTGCTCGGTCTGGGAGGGTTTCCGGGCCACGATGGAGAACGTCGCGCAGTGGAAGCGGTGGTTCCGCGAGCACGACGACCTGCTGGTCCAGGTGCACCGTACCGACGACGTCCGGCGAGCGAAGCGGGAGGGGCGTACCGGCATCATCCTGGGCTGGCAGAACACCTCCGCGCTCGAGGACCGGGCCGAGTTCGTCGAGGTGTTCCGGGACCTGGGGGTGCGGGTGATGCAGCTCACCTACAACACCCAGAACCTGGTGGGCAGCGGGTGTTGGGAGTCGCGTGACGGCGGGCTCTCGGACTTCGGGCGCGACGTGGTCGACGAGATGAACCGGTGCGGGGTGCTCGTGGACCTCTCGCACGTCGGCCCGAGGACGAGCGCGGACGCGGTGGCGCATTCGGCGAAGCCGGTCGCTTATACCCATTGCTGCCCGTCCGGGATCATGGAGCATCCGCGCAACAAGTCCGACGCCGAGATGCGGGCGGTGGCGGAGCGGGGCGGCTTCATCGGCGTCGCGACCTACCCGCCGTTCCTTCCCTGGGGTGATGGGACGACCGTGGATCAATGCGTCGAGGTCTTCGAGTACGTGATCGACGTCGTCGGCGAGGACGCGGTGGGCATCGGCACCGACTTCACGCAGGACCAGGGCCTGTCGTTCTTCGAGTGGCTGCGCAGCGACAAGGGCCACGGGCGGCTCCTGGTGCCGGGGACACCGCGTGTGCCGCGCCTGCCCGAAGGGCTGGCCACCATCAAGGAGTTCCCCAACCTGACCGCCGCGATGGCCCGCCGTGGCTGGACCGAGATCCGGATCCGCAAGGTCCTCGGCGAGAACTGGCTGCGCTTCCTCGGCGAGGTGTGGGGCGAGTGAGCCGCTGAGCCGACATGGTGCGCTCGGTGGTCATCGGCTTCTTCGCGGGGATCCTGCCGGGGATCGGTGCGATCCCGGCCGCGTTCCCGAGATGCGGATGCGTCGCCTGAAGCACGGCCGGCGAATCGCGGCCCCGCGGGCGCCGTCCGTACCGGCTTGGCGCCGCCCGGCGTCAGGTGACCCTCGACGCGGTTCGACGACGCCAAGTAAGATGATTTCGAGGGCGCGAAGCCACATTCGGAATACGACCTCGTACCCGGCCCCTCGCTGTATTCGAACTGTCAGGGCCACCTTGAACTTTCACTGGAGGAGATCATCATGAACGGCATCATCAGGATTGTCCTGAGCGCGGCTGCCATGACGCTCATGCCGCTGTTGCTCGTGCAGAATTCCCTGGCCCACTGCCAGATTCCGTGCGGCATCTACGATGACCACGCTCGCGTCGCACTGATGCTCGAAGACGTGGCCACCATTCACAAGGCGGTGTCACAGATCGCGGATCTGGCCGGCAAGACCGATCCGCAATCGCAGAACCAGCTCGTGAGATGGGTCATGAACAAGGAGCGCCATGCTCAGAACGTCATCGACACCATCAGCGATTACTTCCTGACCCAGCGCGTCAAGACTTCGCAAGAAGATTACGCCGAGCGCCTGGCGAAGCACCACGCGGTGATCGTCGCCGCGATGCGGGCAAAGCAGAAAGCGGACGCGGGCGTCGTCGACGAGCTGAAGGGCGCCGTGGAGGCGGTCGCGCCGTATTATCCGAAACACGAGCATTGACGGGTGTCGGGCGGGCCGGCCCCGGCCCGCCCGGTCGAACCGCCGCGGGTGTCCGGCGACCGCTTGCGGGCTAGGCGGTCGCCGGCAGGTTCGCCGTGGCCGCCCTCAGCGGCGCCGCGCCATGCAGGTGATCTCGACCCGGCTGCCGCCGTAGAGCCTGGCCGATTCGGTCGTGGTGCGGGCCGGCATCGCGTCCGGGTCCAGGTAGCGGCCGTAGGCGCGGTCCATGACGTGGATCTCGTCGAGGTCCACCAGATGGACGTCGACCCGCACCAGCTCTCCCATGCCCACGCCGTGATCCGAGAGGATCTTCTCGATGGTGCGCATGACGAGATCGGTTTCCTCCTCGACCTTGCCGATGACTGCATTCCCGCCTGGAATGTCCGCCGCCACGATGCCGGCGATGAAATAGTCGGAGTCGGCAATCACCAGATGATGATAGGGAGAGGTGCGCGGCTTGAGGTAGGGAGAGTCGAGGTTGCGTCGCATCACGGGTTCTCGGTGACGGGCGGATGCCGATGATGGCTCGTATTGTATGAAACAGCTCGTCTCCTCGGCAGTCGGCGACGCATCGTCCGAAATCGGCGATTTCGTTGGCGGACAATGAGCCACTCGGCTCGAACGGCGACTGGAAGGGCGATTGGCTCCGGCTGAGCCGGGTTGGGTTTACGCTGGCGCGTCGTGAGGCCACTCACCGGAGCCATCGCATGCGGTGGCAGGAGGCGAGTCCATGTACGTCCGTCTTTACTGCGCCGAAGGGGAACCGGGAAACGTGCCCGCGGCCGGCCCGTCCGTCCATGGTCCGGCATACCGGGACGCCGGTGGACCGCACCGGAGGAGCCGCGGCCGGGACGACTGCATCCGGTCATGACCTGGGCCGAGTCCATCCCTTCCGGCCGATCGGACGCCTTCGAGCGGGATCGGGTCGTGCGCCTCGTCGCCGACGACGGCTACCACGTCCACCGGTTGATCTACGAAGCGCTCGCGAAGGACGGCGTCCGGGATTTCCTGTTCGCGCCGTTCGCGGCCACCGGCGGCCTGCACGTCGTTCTCGTCCGCTCCCGCGACGTGAGGACGCGCTTCGCCGAGGGACAACGCTTTCAAATGACCCTGCGGGCAATGCCCTCGGTCAAGACGGGCGGCAGGCGGCGCAGCATCGGCGCCGACCGATCCAAGGACTCGCTCAGGCTGCGCTGGATCCGCGCGCGGGGACGCGAGAACGGCTTCGACCTGCTGTCGGACCCCGAGATGCGGGTGGAGCGCGTCCGGCTGGAAGAGGCGAAGACCCCCTTTGCCTTCAATGCCTGCATCTACCGGGCGCCGATCCGGGTCGCGGAGTCCGGGAAGTTCACCGATGCGTACATCCGGGGGCTCGGACAGGGCCGGGCATGGGGCTGCGGTATGATCGTGCTCCGGGAAGCATGAGGGCCGCCGCCGATGGAGACCTACCTGTTCACGGGCACGATCACCACGCGACAGCCACTCGCCTATTCCCCGCCGGACCACCAGGATCGGAAAGACAGAAGATCGAAGCTCCCGAAGATGACGATTCCGACCGCTTCCGGGCCGATGTCCACCGTGTTCGTCTCCGGCAGCACCATTCGAGGGAAGCTCCGCCACGCCTGCGCGGACGTTTACCTGGAACGCGAAGCGGCTCGAAAGGAACCGGTCGACTACGAACGTTATCTCGAATTGAAGGTCGGCGGGGTGAAGGGCAGCTCGGACGAGGAACGCGTCGGTTTGCGGGAGCGGGCCGAATTCCTCGAAGCCGAGCCGTTCATGGCCCTGTTCGGCGCGGGAAGCTCCCGAATCGGCTGGATCCACAGCCGCCTCGACGTCGGCGCCGCCATTCCCCCCGAGCAGATCGAACCGATCGTCCTCAAGGGGGTCCGCAGGGATGCGACGATGGATCCCGTCCTTCTCGAAGTCCTGGACGCGGACGAAATCGACAGGGTCCTGAAGGGATTGGAGGCCAACCGCACCCGCAGCCGGAAGGAGGCGGAAGTCAGGAACATCAAACGACAAACCGCACAGAAAAAGAAAGCGGGCAGGGCGGAGGACACCGCGGAGCTCGAGCGGAGCCTGGAGGAGGCGGAACAGGCGGTCCGGAAGGCCAGGGGCGAGCAATCGGGAATCATCGGGAGCGACGTCTCGCTGCTGCTTCCGCTTCCGGGCTACGAGGCGATCCCGTCCGGCACGGTGCTGAACCACCGGATGTTCCTCAAGAACGTGTCGCAACGCCAGTTGGCCATCTTCATGGCGGGTCTGGCGCGGTTCGCGGAGGACCCTCGATTCGGCGCCCACCGGGCGCACGGCTGCGGGCAGGTCTGCGTGGAGTACCAGGTCAAGCGGATCCAGGGGGCCTCCGCGCATCCGGTGGGCGCCGTGACCATCGATCCGGATCGATGGGACGAAGACGAAAGCAGCCTGAGCCTGAGCGGCAGGCCCGAAGAATGGCTGAAAGCCTGGAATGACCCCGCTGAAACGTCTCAGTGACGTCGTCGCCACGGAGAACGCGGGATCGATCGCCGCCTCCCTCCGCAAGTACGGCTACGCCGGCCCGGAACGGCCTTTCGACGTGGCGCGCTGGCTGGAAGCCCAGGGGGAGGACGTCAACACCCCGGTCGCCGAGGCGAAGAAGACCGGGCACGAGCGAAGGCCGAGGCAGGATGCGTTTCGCCAGGCGCTGCTTCTCGCCTACGAAGGCCGTTGCGCCATCACCGGATGCGACGCGGAGCCGGCCCTGGAGGCGGCGCACGTGGCCGACTGGCGATCCGAAAACGATGCCGGCGCGGGCATCCTGTTGCGGGCGGATCTGCACAAGTTGTTCGACGCCGGCCTGCTCGTCATCGGCCGCGGCTACACGGTGGTCGCCGTTCCACCGTGGTATCGCGCGCTGGAAGGCACGAGCCTCCGTCTCCCGAAAAACCGCCTCCACTGGCCGCGTTTGCATGGCGCGGACATTGGAAATTCCGGCTCCGGAGAGTATTTTCGTGAGTCAGATCATGGGGTTGACGTGGAGTAGTCTTGGTGCCCCTGAGTTCGAGGGGCGGCGGAAACCGGAAGTGCCTCGTCACGATTACGTCGCCCGTCTTGGTGCCCCTGAGTTCGAGGGGCGGCGGAAACGTGAGCGTCAGTGTGGTCGTGCCGGCCGAGGTCTTGGTGCCCCTGAGTTCGAGGGGCGGCGGAAACAGGAGGATGTGGCGCGTGGTCATTTCATGTGTCTTGGTGCCCCTGAGTTCGAGGGGCGGCGGAAGAACTTGAAGGCACGGCGCTGACGCCGGACCCGGTATCCATCCGTGCGCACAACGGAGACGTCGGAGACATGCAGCCCTTCATCGTCACGTTCCGTTTCGCCACCATGCCGATCCTGCGCGGCGCCTGCACGCTCGATGCCGTGCTGGGCGGCGAGATCGCACGGGGCGTCGGCGCGCTCGAAACGGCGATCCGGATGACGCCGCTGGCCGGTACGGACGGCGTCTTTCACGGATCGTCCCTCATCCTCCTGGACGACACCGGTGTCGCCCGGACGGTGCCGGTCGTCCGGAAGAGCCGGTCGGCCTTCTACGACATCGATCCGGACCGGGTGTCGAGAGGGCGCCGCCGCGCGGATCGTCCCTGGGCGAAGAACCTCCTGAACCGGTATGAGGCGCGGGTGTGCGAAGGCGGCGCCTGGTTGGGCACGGGGCGGATCGACGAGGTCCGGGAACTGCTGTATCCGGTCATCGGCATCGGCAAGCGCCGCCAGTCCGGCTGGGGCATGATCGACCCGGAATCGCTGGTGTTGGAGCCGGTGGATGCCGATCCGAACACCTGGGGCCTGGTCAGCGGGCCGGACGATCCCGATTTCGCAACGGATCGGGTGACGCCCCGGCGGCCCCTGCCGATCGAGACGTTCCGGCGACTGGGAGGCGATCCGCTGGATGAAGTGATCGCCGTCGAGCGCGTCCGCCAGCCCTACTACGATCCCGCCAACCCGCCGATCCCTGCCGTCCTGCCATGGACGTGACGTTCGACCCCGTTGCGTTCTTCGCGGAGAACGCCGCGAAACACCTGATCGCCGGCACGGAGGAAGACCCTTGGGAAGCCGCCGGCGCGGTGTTCAACAAAGCCTACCCCTACGGCATGCCCATGGAGGAGTACGCCCTCAAGACGTTGCAGCAGGCGCGGCAGGCGCGGGCGCCGGAACGGGAGAAGAAGCTTGCGCCCCTGGCGCAGTACCGCATCGTGGACGAGGTGATTTCGGGCGAGATCGGCGACGCGACCGACGGCGAGAAAACGGCATTGGAAAAGGCCCGCGGCACGTGGCGGAAGAAAGGTCCGGCGAAGCCGTGTCCCGAGGAGAGGCGGCCTGCGGAAGGCACCGTCGTCGTGGCGCGGGGGGACGACAGGCCGTTCACCATCGGCAACGTCCGCTGGAGCACCGGCTTCGTCGAACAGAGATGGATGCACCAGGACGGTCTCGGCGCGTTGATCCGGCGGCTCGTCGCCGACCCGCCGGAGGGGTACGTCATCATCGCGGTCGCCGGAAAATCCGCCTTCTCGCCGTCCCGCCTCGCGTTCAGCGGGCGCCGGCGCTTCGCCGTCTGCCATCCGGATCGGATCGATTACGTGGACACCGAGCGGTACCGCCGGTTGCAAAGCGTCTTAGCCGACGTCCGCCCGGAACGGAAGGACCTTTTCCTGTTCAGGGGGCTGTGCCGGAGCCGGGCACTGACGGCCGACACGCCGCCGGTCGACGTCGAGCTCATGCGGCTGGCCGAGCGGTGGCGGCGGGACGCGGGAGAGCTGCATGACCTCCTCCTGCCGGCCACCGACCTCGAGATCCGGGCGTTGACCGACCGGCGCGAGGATTGATGCATGTCCGCCGTCCGTGCGGTGGAAGGTGTCGTCGAACGCATCCTGGCCGCGGGCGGACCCTTGCCCGCCTTCTGCGAGGAGCAGCGCCGCCTCGCGCGCATCGTCGCCGGGGCGCTGGACGCGCCGCCGCGGGAGGGCGCCTTCGTCACCCTGACCCAGGCGGCGACGGGCACGGGCAAGACGATCGCGCTTCTCGCGCCGCTCATGGCGCTGGCGGCGCTGCAGAAGAAGCAGGGCGTCCGGTCGAACCGGGCGGTGCTGTCGACGTTCACCAACCATCTGGCCCGCCAGATCCGCGAGGACGACGCCCCCAAGGTGAACGCGGCGCTGGAGAAGCTCGGCTATCCGGCCCTCACCGTCGCTCCGCGGGTCGGCCGGCGCCAGTTCATCGATCCCGATCGGGTGGACAGGGCGGTACGGGAGTCCCGGGACCGGCGTGACGGCCCCGATCTGCGTTCGCTGGAGCAGATGGCCGGTTTTGAAACGTTCGCCGAGGCGGAAGACCACCAGATGTTCATCCCCGCGGGCTTCACCACGGACGACTTGTGCCTGACGCCGCGCAGCGGCAAGTTGGCGTCCGCCGCGTTCATGGCCCGGAAGCAGGCGGCCGCGGAAGCGGATCTGGTGCTCACCAACCACGCGCTGGCCCTGACGGACTGCCGTTACCGCGGCGGGGTGCTGGGCACCGGGGACGTCGTCTCGACCGTCGTTTTCGACGAGGCGGACATGCTGCCGGAGGTCGCGAGGAGCCTGGCGGATGAGCGCATCGGCCTCGGCCTGGTCGCGGACGTGGTCGAGGCGGCCGGCGCGGGCGCGGGCGACGCCTGCCGGGAGCTGGCGCGGCGATGCGCGGAGGAGACCGCCCGGGACCACAGGCTTCTCGCACACTGCGCCTCCAGGCCCAGGATCGTCGAGCTCGTGGGAGAGGTGCGCGATGCGCTGGGGGCGGCCGGTTTCCCGGATGACGACGTCGCCGGGGAGGCGAAGCTCCTTCGGGCGCGGCTTGGATATTTCCTGGAGAGCGCGGAGAGCGGAAGGGCCGTCGCCGCGGTTGCGGCCGGCGCGACGCCTGCCCTCGCCGTCGTCCACCGGGAGCCGGTCCGGCTTCTCGGGCACGTCTTCGAGAAGGCGGAGGCGGCGTTCTTCGTGAGCGCGACGCTCGCCGCGCCTTCCGCGAGCCCGCATCCCAACGATCTGCTCCGCGCGTTCGGCATCGCGCCGGGAATGAAGACGCCGGCAAGGATCAACTACGCGGGATGGAACGACCTCCAGCCCCGGCGGTACGGCCGGATGCGGTTCCGGTTCGCCGACCGCTCGGCGCCCGGCCCGTTCAAAAGGGGGGAGGATGATTCCGCCGAAGCGGACCCGGCGCATCTCCGCTACGTCGCGAGCGCGGTCGAGGAGGCGAGGAAGAGCGGGCGGGTCCTCGTCCTGTGCACCAGCTACGCCCTGGCCGAAGAGCTCGGGTCGAGGGTGGAAGCCGCCATCGTCCACGAACGAGGCGCCCGCCTGTACGGCTACCTCGACGCTTTCCGGACGGCGCCGGACAGCGTGCTTCTGACTCCCGCGGCATGGGCCGGGGTCAGCTTGCCGGGAATGGTCGACCACCTCGTCATCCCGCGCATTCCTTTCCCGCCGCCCACCGTGGAGGACGAAGCGAAACGAAGCTTCCTGTCGCGACTGGGGTTGGCCCAAGGCGCGGTCGAAGGGCTGGTCATGGGGGACCGGAGCGCGGCGGCTCGCCGAAAGCTGGCCCAGGGCATCGGACGCGGCATCAGAGGGCCGGACGAAAGCTGCACCCTGTGGATGCTGGACCCGCGGTTTCCCCTGCCGAGGTCGATGGCGCGAACGATCGGCGGTCCGGGCCAGGGCAAGGCGGTGCGCCATCTGCCGTTCATCAACTGCATCCCGCCGCGGTTCCGGAACGTCAGGAATCCTGAAATCGGGCAAGGCCGGATCTGGCCTCTCGAACCTTCATGATCCCGGGCGGGTCATTCATCCATCGAGCGGCAGGGCCATTCTTTCGACCCCGGTTGCGGGCTCCGAATCCGGTGAAGCGGCGGGCGGCCATCGCCACGGCGAACCGGTTGTCGGAATCGAAGGGGGCGACGGATGAAGATCACGCGGATCGGGGCCACTTTTTCGACGCCGGTTGCGTGCTCCCAATCCGGTGAAGCGGCGGGTGGCGGTCGCCACCACGAAGCGGCGGTCGTAACTGAAAGGAGCGATGGATGAAGATCACGCGGATCTCGGTGTTCCAGGTGGACCTTCCGCTGCACGAGGGCAGCTACAAGTGGTCCGGCGGCAAGTCTGTGGCGGTCTTCGACAGCACGGTGGTGCGCATCGACACCGACGAAGGGGTCAGCGGCCACGGCGAGGTCTGTCCGCTCGGGCCGGTGTACCTGCCTTCCTACGCGCGCGGCGTGCGCGCCGGGCTGGAGGAGCTGGCGCCGCAACTGATCGGCGAAGATCCTACCCAGATCGAGCGGCTCAACCGGACCATGGACGCGGCGCTCAAGGGCCATCCCTACGTCAAGAGCGCGATCGACATGGCCGCCTGGGACGTGCTCGGCCAAGTTGCGGGAATGCCGGTGTGCGAGCTGCTCGGCGGGCGCTACGGCGACGACTTCGTGCTCTACCGCGCCATCTCGCAGGAGACGCCCGAGGCGATGGCCGCGAGCGTCACGAGGTATCGCGAGGAGGGCTACCGCCGCTTCCAGCTCAAGGTCGGCGGCGATCCCGACACCGACGTCGAGCGGATACACGCCGCGGCGACGGTGCTCGGCCGGGGCGACAAGCTGATCGCGGACGCCAACACCGGATGGCTGCGCCACGAGGCGATGCGGGTGGCTGCGGCGGTGCGCGACGTGGACGTGTACATCGAGCAGCCCTGCGCGAGCTACGAGGAATGCCTGTCGGTCCGCCGCCACACCGATCGTCCCTTCGTGCTGGACGAGTCCATCGACGGCATCGACACGCTGCTGCGCGGGCACGCGGACCTGGCCATGGACGTGGTCAACATCAAGATCGGGAAGTTCGGCGGCCTGTCCCGGGCGCGGCAGGCCCGCGACCTCTGCCTCACCCTCGGCATCGCCATGACCCTGGAGGACACCTGGGGCGGCGACGTCGTCACCGCGGCGATCGCCCATCTCGCGCACAGCACCCCGCCCGAATTCCTGTTCACCGCCACCGACTTCAACAGCTACGTGACCGTGAGCATCGCCGCCGGCGCCCCGCAACGGACGCGCGGGCGCATGGCGGCGCCGGCCGGGCCCGGCCTCGGGGTGGTCCCGCGCCCCGAGGTCCTGGGAGAGCCGATGCTGGTCTTCGGTTGAGAGCGGCCTTGAGGGGCCGGGTTGCAGAAGCGGCGGCCGGCCCTTGCATCCCGCAGGCCGGCCGTGCCCGCGATCCCTCATGCTTCCGGCGAAAACGTCGAGTCATGGCGGTCCCACGGGCGTTCCCGGGCTGGAGGGAGCGTCCGTGAAACGTCGTGCGCGCACTGGACAAGGCCAGGGAGCGGACCACACAATCGGCCCGGCTCAGGGTTCGCCGAACCCTGGTCGTGGAACGTGGGAGTCCATGCGGCTCGTGGGAACCGGATCGAGCCCGAGAGCATCTCGATAGACAAGGCAAGCCTTGAGGAGGAAGAGCGCATGAAAACGAAGCTCGTCATGAAGGCCCTCGCCGTGGTCGCCGGCGTCGCGATCGGCGCCATGTCCGGCGTTTCCGCCGAGACGGTGGGACCCGTCACCGACCCGCTCGGCGTGGTCAAGATTCCGAAGGGGGCGCCGATCCACATCGGCGGCTATTGGACCCTGTCCGGGCCGGACGTCAACCTGGGGCTGGACCAGAAACGCGGCGCGGAGATCGCCATGGACGACCACGGGAACATGGTGGCCGGGCATCCGATCAAGTTCTACGCCGAGGACAGCCAGTGCAACGCCGAGGGCGGGCAGACCGCGGCCACCAAGCTCGCCTCGAACCGCAACATCGTCGTCGTGGTCGGTCCCGACTGCTCCAGCGCCGGCACCCCCGGCGGCCCGATCCTCTGGAAGGCGGGGATCCCCAGCGTGGCCACCTCGACCACCGCACCGTCGCTGACCGCGGCGGACCGTCCCGAGGGCCTGCACGGCTACATGCGCACCATCTACAACGACCTCGCGGCCGGCGCCGCGGACGCCGAGTACTTCTGGAACCGGATGGAGTGCAAGAGCCTCGCCACCATCCACGACGGCAGCCCCTACGCCGAGCAATTGGTGCGCGTGGCCGAGAATCGCTTCAAGGAGCTGGGCGGCACGGTGACCGCGGCCGAGGCGGTGGCGCCGACCGACGTCGACATGCGCCCGGTGCTGACCCGCATCGCCACCACCAAGCCCTGCGCGGTCTACTTCCCGATCTTCGTGGCCGCCGCGGCCCAGATCGTGCGCCAGTTCGGGGAGATCAAGGGGCTCGAAGACACCACCCCGATCGGCGGCAGCGCGCTGATGGCGCCGGGGTTCCTGGAGGCGGCGGGCGACAGCGCGGTGGACTTCGTGTTCACCAACCCGGACACCTCGCCGGACGCGATGGGCAACCGCTACCCCGAGCTGGTGAAGAAGTACAAGGAGAAGTACGGCGAGGCCCCGATCCAGGCGTTCCACCAGAACGCGTACGACGGCATGGCGGTGACGCTGATGGGGATCGAGAAGGTGGCGGTGAAGGACGACGCCGGCAACACCTACATCGGGCGTCAGGCGCTTCGCGATACGCTGTTCGCCACCAAGGGCTTCGACGGCATGGGCGGCGAGGTCACCTGCAACGAGCACGGTGACTGCGCGGGCTTCAAGTTCGCGGCCTACAAGTTCGTCGATGCCGATCCTGAGAGCTTCGAGATCGGCAAGAACCCGATCAAGATCTACCCCTGAGCAGATCGAATCGTGTCGCCCCGAGCCGGGGCGCTCTCCCGGGAGCGCCCCGGCGGCGGGGTTGCGCGAACCCCGCCGCCGCGTAGCGAGACCCTCCCGTGACCGCACGAGCCGCCTCCGCGCCTGCCGGCACGAGGCTCAAGGCCCTCAAACGCATCACCTTCGTCGACGTGGTCCTGTGGGCCTTGCGCGTGATCGTGGTGGTGGTGGTCGTCGGCGGCACCATCGGCACCTTCGTCAAGGGCACCTACACCACCGCGCAGTGGGTGGACTTCTTCATGTTCGGCCTCACCATCGGCGGCGTCTACGCGCTGATCGCGCTCGGCTACACGATGGTCTACGGCATCCTGCGGCTGATCAACTTCGCCCACGGCGACATCACGATGGCCGGCGCCTTCAGCGCCTATTTCCTCGCCTCGTCGCTGGACCGCGCCGGGACCCTGGATGCGTTTCCGCTGCTCGCGATGCTCGCCATCATGGCGCTGGCGATGGGGGTGTGCGCAGGAATCGCGCTGATCGTCGAACACATCTGCTACCGCCCGTTCCGCCACGTCAAGTCGCTGGCGCCGCTGATCTGCGCGATCGGCGCCTCGTTCTTCCTCCAGCACGCCTTCCGCGGCATGTACGGCTCGACCATCCGCTCGTATCCGGACCCGGAGTGGATGAAGGGCAGGCTGGACCTGTTCGGCTTCGAGATCCCGGTGGTGCAGCCGATCGTGATCCTCACCGCGCTGGGCGCCATGCTGTTCCTCTACCTCATCGTGCAGAAGACCCGGATGGGGACGGCGATGCGGGCGGTCTCGGAGGACCGCGACGCGGCGGCCCTGATGGGCATCGACGTGAACAAGGTCATCATCTTCACCTTCATCCTCGGCGGCTGCATGGCCGGGATCGGCGGGGTGCTCTACTGCTTCGTCTACAAGCAGATCTACTACTTCACGGGTTTCTTCCCCGGCATCAAGGCGTTCTGCGCCGCGGTGCTGGGCGGGATCGGCAACATCCCCGGGGCGATGGTGGGAGGCTTCTTCCTCGGCGTGGTGGAGTCGGTGGGGCCGGCGCTGTTCCTCGACGGGATCGGCATCACCGCGCCCTACCAGCTACGCGACCTGATCGCGTTCACCATGCTGGTCATGATCCTCATCTTCAGGCCGCAGGGCATCCTGGGCGAGCGGCTGGCAAGCCAGAGAGCCTGACCCGGCCGGCGCGCGAGGCCGGCAGCATCCGAAGACGGACGACGGGGGACCGGTGAGTCACTGAAGAACCGCACCGTACGATGGGTCCGTTGGTCCTTGAAGTGGCACCTGTCCGCTTCGCTGTGGCACGATGCCGAGTCGATGGCGATTTATCGGGAAGAATGCGATGGCGACGGTCAACGTGCGGCAACTGGACGACAACGTGGTTCGGCGCCTCGAGCGACGCGCCGCTGACAACAACCGTTCTCTGGAGGGCGAGGTGCGGCACATTCTCGAAGCCGCGGCAGAGGACGACCTGCCGGCAAAACGCACATCCTTCCCGGCTCTGGCGGCACGGCTGCGGCACGAGACCGAAGGACGCGCGCAAACGCCGTCGGAGGTCCTGATCCGGGAAGACCGCGAGACCGGACACCGCGTCGTCTGATGCGCCTGGTGGTCGATGCCAGCGTGGCCGTCAAATGGCTGGTCGCGGAAGATGGATCGGGCGCGGCGCATCGTTTGGCGGCAGGCGACGATGATTTGCACGCGCCGCGTCTGATGGCGTCCGAGAGCGCCAACGCGCTGTGGCGCAAGGCCCGGCTGGGCGAGATCGAACGCGACCGGGTCGGCGCACTGATGGCCGCCGTATCGGAGATGCCCGTTCACTGGCACGCAGATGAGACGGTATGTGCGGATGCGGTTCGTCTCGCGCTGGAGCTCGACAGGCCGGTTTACGATTGCGTCTACTTGGCGCTGGCGCACTGTATCGGTGCCCAGGTGGTGACGGCGGACATGCGCTTCGCGAATGCGTTGGCGACGACCGAACACGGCGACACGATAGTGACGCTGGCGGATCATGCGAGGACACGAAGTTGATCCGACAATCAGGCCGCACGCCGTGACCGATGAAGGCGGGTTCCTCTTCGACCTCGTGCCCCGGTCGGAACCGCCAAGCCGTGCAACACGGCTTCGGTGTGACGAGGTTGTTCGCGAGAGCGGGATGAGCGGGCGCAGGTAGCAGCACACTTCCAGATCGGCGCACCGCTCGGACAGCGCGCCGGTGATCCCGACGCGGTGAGAAGTCTCCAACGACCTCGAACGGCAAGCAATGGGAACTGATCCGACCCAGGCATGTTCGTCTGATCGACCGGACAGGTTCGATCGTCTGTTCGCGAAGGCGACCACGCACTGTCCACACGAATACCAAAAGCGGCTCGCCTGCGGCGAACGCCGTGAGCGTCGCTACGAGGACTGGCTGAGCGGCAGCCGCACATGTGAGTCGATGCTCATCGACATTCCCACCGGTTTCGGGAAAACCGGTGCGGTGGTGCTGGCTTGGCTGTGGAACCGAGCCTTGAAACGCCGTAGCGACTGGCCGCGCCGCCTCGTTTACTGCCTGCCCATGCGGACGCTCGTCGAACAGACCCTGCAGAACACAGAGCAATGGTTGAGGAGGCTGGGGCTTTCGGATGAAGTCGGCCTTAACGTGCTCATGGGAGGGGAAGATACCGGCGAATGGGACATCCATGTGGAACGGAACGCCGTGCTGGTGGGCACGCAGGACATGTTGCTTTCCAGAGCCCTCAACCGTGGATATGGGATGAGCCGATACCGCTGGCCGATGCATTTCGGGCTTCTCAACAACGATTGCCTGTGGATCATGGACGAAGTGCAGTTGATGGGGCCGGGGCTCTGGACGTCGGCGCAACTGGACTGGATGAGGAATGATCGCTTCAAGAGTCTGAAATCCTGCCGGACGTGGTGGATGAGCGCGACGATTCGCCCGAAGTTTCTTGAGACGCTTGATCGAAAGAATGCGAAATTGCGCAGACCTGAATGCATAGATCTGAAAAAGCACGATCAGAACCACGAGATTCTCCAGGCGTTTCGCCCATGCAAGCTATGGAAGCCTCCGGCCTCGGCGCGAAAGACGCGGAAGAACGAATCTACCGAGAAGCTGTCGGCATTCGTACAGGCGCTGGCCGAGGCCGTGACCGGTGAGCATCATGAGGCGAGTCTGAGCCTTGTCGTCTGCAACACCGTCACCGTCGCGCAACGGGTATACGCAGCTATCAGAGACACTTACATCGGTGCCTCTGACGTTGTTCTTCTGACCTCGCGTTTCCGCGCCAGGGATCGCGAAGAGAATCAAGGCAGGCTTCTGGCTTTCGAAGCAGCCCGCAAACGCACCGTGACGGACGGGACCGCCTCGGTCACAGGACTCATTTGCGTGTCTACGCAAGTGATCGAGGCGGGCATGGACGTATCGGCGCGGCGGTTGTGGTCGGAAGTCGCCCCTTGGCCGTCGGCAATTCAGCGTCTCGGGCGCCTGAATCGGGATGGACGGCTGAACGGAGATGCCCGGGCCTATTTCTGGGAAGGACCGGAGAAGCCGAAACGGGGTGCACGGTTCATTGGCCCCTATGAAGCGGATGCGGTAAAGCGTGGACACGAACTCGTCGCCGCGTTGGTCGCGGTATACGAATCCGGCGACACACTGCCCGCGAAGGAAGCCTTGGCAAGGCTGGGTACACGAGACGAAACCAGGGATATGGTCGAGAAGGCACTGGCTCCCGCTCGCGAATCGTGTCCGAGGGCCATCGACGTGCACGGACTTTTTTCGACGGAACCAGATGTTTTCGGGGGCTTCACCGACATAAGTCCATTCATACGAAGTCAGGATGAGAATGCCGACGTGACGGTCTTCTGGCGCGCGTGGCGCTCCGGTAGCGAGTTGCGACGTTCGGAGGCGTTGACCGGGCCGGCATTTGCTCAGGACGAAGGGTGCGCCGTGACCGCCAGCAGATTACAGGGTTTCTTGGAGAACAGGAGGGCCTGGATCTGGGACGACAAGAGCGAAGCGTGGGAGTCGGTTCGCGCTCGGGATATCCGTCCCGGCATGTTGGTGATGCTGCGGCGCAATGACGGAGGATATTCGCATGAACTGGGCTGGACAGGGAGCAAAGCCGATAAATTGGACGATGCCCCGCCGCCGGGAGAACCGCATGAGAGATTCGAGGACGACCGGTACAGCGAGAGCGGAGTCTGGGTTACGCTGACAGATCATCTGAAAGATACCGAGCGGGAAGCGGAGCGCATCGTCCGGGCGATGAATCTGGATGATGATATTGGCTCGGCAGTCATTCACGCATCGTCGGAACACGATATCGGCAAGGCGCTGCCGCAGTGGCAAGGCGGATTGCCGAAACCGCCGCCGCAAGAGGGTTGCGTATGGGCCAAGGCCCCGTACCAGTTCTCGATTGTCGCAGATGGGTCCGGAGCAGCGCGGAAAGCCGAGGCCGTTCTTCGCACGAGCGGCTTGCGGCATAGCCAAGCCGATCCGTGGGAACAAGTGATGGCGGATGGCCAGATCCGGTTCACGTGGCACACGGACTCAAAGGTGCCTCGTGCAGCACTCGAACACATCCGTGCCACTCCGGGCATCGTGCGCACGTGGAACGTTCCTTTCCGACCCGGCCTACGCCACGAGGCGGCGACGGCGTTGGCGCTGTGGCACAGCTACTATCGAAGGGGAAACGCGGATTTTCCCGCGTTGTCGATTTATCTCTGCGCCGCGCATCACGGCAAGGTGCGGACGGTTCTCACGTCTCGAACCGCGACCGGCGAGGATGTGTGTGGGATACCGAAGACCGCTGCATCGCTTCCGTGGAACGACATGCCCTTGGATTTCGCATGTGCGGTCGATGGAGCGTCGGGGTGCTTCTCGGACGACGGACTGGCGTTCCTTTTCGCGGCGCCCGGCTGGACAGGGCTCGTCGCCGACCTGCTTGGCGCATGGGAGCACGATGCGGTGCCAGGCGTGAGCGGTGCCGTGGCGGACGGTGAGCCGCGCGATCTTGGACCATTCACGCTGGCCTATCTTGAGACGCTGGTTCGTTGCGCCGACGAACGGGCGAGCAAGACACCCGGCGCCAGCAGGGGAATCGGTTCGTGAACAGTCTGCCCGTCGTACCGTTCAAGGGACTGAACGCGGATTCGCTCGGCACCTATCTGGCAGCGCTTGGGTTGTTCTCACTTGCGGCGCGCAAATGGTCAAGTGTCCGGGCGGTTTGGCGGAACACCTGCTTTTGTCTGGTTGGAGGTCCTGACAAGCTGGAACAGCTCGTCGAGTTCGTTAGTGGGATTGGGGAAATGAATAGCTGGACTGAGTACGACAGACCGTGGGACGAGACCAAGAAAGCGGATGTGGCCAAGAAGACGGCGATGCAAACGGCACGTTGGCATGGCTTGGAAGCGAAGGAACGTTCGCTGCGCATGTTCGGAGCGCATCTGGCTCTTGACGGTCGAGTAAGGATGAACCCTCTGCTCGGCACCGGAGGAAACGCCGGAAAACGAGATTTCGCAAAGGGCTGGAAGGCTGCCGTTCAAGTCATTGAGAAGCCACCACGGGGCCAGAGCCGTGCCGTGCTGGACGGCGACCTCAATGCCTTTCTTTCCGGCGAGGCATGCACTTATCTGGATTCTTTTCAAGCTGGATCATGGTTCGGTGCAGCCAACAAGATTTACAATCACGGTAATCCAAGCGCACCACCCGATTCACCGCGCGGCACGAAACAACCATACCGCGAAGGAGAAATTACGCCTTGGGCGATGGCGCTGGCGTGTGAGGGATTGCTCTATTTTTCAGGCGGCGTTTCCCGGCGATTGGGCAGTCGCCGTCAACCCAAGGGCGCCTTCCCGTTCATTACCACGGCAATGGCGCCGCAGGGCACGGACGAAGCAGGCAGCATAGAAGCCGAGGTCTGGGCTCCGATCTGGGATCAACCCATGACAGGGCCTGAGCTCCGATCCTTGTTCCTACGCGGGAGAGCGGAGCTCGGTGGGAGAGGGGCGACTTCCTCTGCGGCGTTTGCTGTTGGTGTAACGAGCCGTGGTGTCGATGCCGGAATATCGGAATTCCGACGATTTCTGCTTCTGCATACGACCAGTGCACAGACATTCGAGTCCCGGTTGGCAACTGTCGTTCCGGTTCCGAAGACGAACCTGGACGGTGCAACCACACGAGCGATTCGGACCATTGTCGAGTTTCACGATACATTGCCGGAGGACCGGAAGGTCCACAATCGATGGAGATTTGCCGGTTTGCGTGGCCCGCTCGAACAAGCGCTTGTTGACTTCGCCGCCGCGGAACCGAGCGGGACAGACACCGAGCAAGCTTGGGCACTGGTTGACGAAATGTTCAAGGCGCTTGTCAAGGTTGATCGGAATCGGGCGTTTCGTAGTCATAATGTGCGATTTCAATTGTTGCCGGGCGAGTGGGCAGCGAGGTTGTTTCATGAAGATCCGCCCGATCGGGAAACCCGTTTGGCGCTGGCGTTATCCTCACTTGCAGGGACGCAGTTCTGCCCACCGTTCATTGCACACAGCATCGGCGTGCGGATGGTCGGATCACGCTGGGAGTTTCCCGAGTCTCCACCCGCTCGCCGTGTCTGGAGCGATGCCGGGTTGACCGATAATCTATGTGCAACGGCGGAACGACGCACCATGGAAGCATTGCAGAAAGCAGCGTCGCGACCGCCGTTCGGCTCTACCATCCGAGTGGGCCTCGACGATCTGCATTCCTGGTTGTCCGGCGACGTGGATGAGGAGCTGCTGAGCCTATGGCTGGATCGTCTCTGTATGTTCGACTGGAGCGGCGGAGCAAACGGCGAGGACGAGGCCGCGAAGGAATTGCAGCGTGGTTTCCCTCGCACTCGACCGGCCGTTGACGGTGTGCTGGCGCTCTACGCATTGTTCCGCCCGCTCGCGAGTGATTGGCTGTTCCGTCAAGTTCTTCACGAGAGCGGCATTCGGGCCGAGAGAACATCGACATGTGCCTGTCTCGGCCGCGTCATCGCGATGCTCAGGCGCGGGGACGTGAATGCCGCGGCGGAAGTGGCGCTGGCTGCATACCGCTCTGCTGGCGTGGCACTTGCCGATTTCGATGTGTTCCCCGATGTGTCTGACCCGGACCGCCTGCTGGCGGCGTTGGTCATCCCGGCTCGTGACGAACAGACTCTTGCCGCTTTCCGGCGTTGGCGAACGCCAGCCGGACCCGATAAACCATGAGGGAGATACCCCATGTCCGATCATCCGCTCGATCCATCCACGCTATTGAATGGCAAGGATCTCCGCCTGACGCTTCATGCGAATCTCAAGCCGGCCTCGGGTCTGGATCGATTTCAACCTGCGGGTTTCCCTGAGATCGGCCACGTCATTTACGATGCGCCTCGCCCCGACAACAGTGTGCAGAAGGTCTGCATCGTGGACAGCGCGGCCAGCATGGCGAATCATCTTGAGACGGTGTGCCTGGCCAGCGAACACTCTCTGGATTTGGCGGATGAACTGACGGGAATGCCCTATGTCGAATGCCGGACGGACGATGGCTGGCCAAATGTTACTAAAGACACTACAGGGCCGAAGAGGCTCGTCGTCACGACGCTTTCGGAAGGGCATCGGTTGGCCTCTACCTACTTTCTTGGCGAAGAAAGGCCCGGTAGTCGTACCGGACTACTCGTAGAGGACGGCCAGACGACTGATCGGAAATTCCGCGTTACGCTCCGCAATGAATTTGGAATCGCTGACCTCGGCAAGAAATCCCATCCACTTCCCCACCAGTGGTGGACTGTCTTTACGACGATCTTCCGCTACGACCCCAATTCACTTGTTCACGGGGTGCTTTTCCCTGCCATGGGGATCAAGCTGCCGAGAATGCTGACGGCGCATCTGGAGGCATTTGGTGCGTCTCGGGTCCGCAGTTCCGGCGTCAAATTTGATAGGCTCGGGAAGACCTCCTCGGGACAACCGATCTTCTCCTTGGACGAAGAGACGGCCAGCAAAATCGTCGCCACCTTCATCATCGACTTAGCGTTGCTTCGCTCATTCGGTCGAGGGAACCACGGCCTGAACGATTCGCAGAAGGAATTTCTTCTGTCGTTCGCGCTGTGGAAAATCGAGCGAATCCTGCGAGGTCCGTTCCGCTATAGAAGCAACTGCGACCTCGAACTGGACGAACTACGCATTCGTGGTCGCGAAGAGCCTCTTGCTCTGCCGGCCATCGACATCAAGTCGGTTGTCGGAAAAGCAGGATTCGGCGATTCGCCGGTGACGCAGGTTGACTGGCCCGCGAATGAGCTGTTCCGCGCCGGGGCGGACGAGCAAGAGGAAGGCTCCGACTCCGACGACGAACAAGATGCCCAGGAGTGACGAGTCGCTACGATGCAAGTGGTTCTCAGACAGACGTTCCCGCATGGGCGGTTCCATGCCAATCCATGGCGCATGTTCCCGTTCGAGGATCCCCACGGGGAGTGGCCGCCCAGCCCGTGGAGGCTGCTTCGCGCCATTCTGGCGAGATCCCATCAGTTGGAAAGGGAGTATGGCGTCCAGTGCCAACCGTGGCGTGACTCGCTGGTCAGGGCGTTTTGTACAAGTACATTCGGTTGGTGTCTGCCGTCGTTCAGTCGGCGAGGTCCGGGGCTACGACAATACCAGCCAGCAACGTTCGAGTGGGATCCGCCTGGCCGAACGAAGAAGGTGAAAGGCCGGTCCGTGAACATCCCGGGCGAGAGGAAATACCGATCCACCTTGGTACGCGACAATTTCTGGGTAGTCGGCAGCTCTGCAACCGACTCATCCTCCAGAATCGTATGGTGGATCCTGGACGGTGAGCGGTGGTCCGAGGACGATCTGGACCGGCTCGACGCCTGTTTGGATCGCATGACCTATTTCGGACGTGCCGAGGCGATCACCGAAATTCAGCGTGTCGAAAAGCTGCCGAAGGATACCCATGTGAACTGCGTATTGGAGCAAAACCCCTCGTCGGATTCCGTTCCGGTGCTTGTCCCGACGAAAGAGGCCACTTTGGAACAGGTGCAGGCGGTCACGGACGATCCGTCGGTCGCGAACTCGACCGTACCTCCCGGAGCTCGCTGGCTGCACGCCAAGCGGCCCATCAGACCGCAGGTGAAGCTACCGCGTCCAACACGGCGAATCAAGAAGCCGACGCACCTCGTTCAATTTGCGATCGGCGCACGAGTCAGCCCCCCGAGAGAATCCATCGTCGTCCTTACCCAACGGTTTCGAGGTCGAGTGATTCGCGAATTCCTTGGAGGGAGCTGGCAACAGGCGAATGCGGAACGGCGGGAAGCGGCACGTTTTCTCACTGGGAAGGAGGCCGATGGAACACCGCTGCAGGATCCCCTGCATCCACATGCTCGGTTCGGAATTCTCTTCAACCACGAGACGGGCAAGGCGGCAAGACTCCTCGTATGGCGTCACCATCCATTCACGGACGATGAACAACGCGCCATTCTGAACGCAGCCGAGCAGGAACTCCCTCTCTCCTTCGTCAAGGCTGGAACAAGGGATCCGTGGACCGTGCGGCTCGTGCCTCTGGATTCGCAAGTGTCTCCACCGGCCGGCTTCGGGGAACGAACCTGTCGACACTGGAAGACTGTTACGCTCTATGTCCCACCGCGTCATGCGTATGACCGGAAAGGTCGGGTAAGGGCAGGAGAATCACCCGAAGAGCAACTCCGCCTTGAACTGGCTCGGCAGGGATACGATACGAGCGGTCTGACGATCGAAATGGATGATCAAGCCGTCAAGTGGACGCGGATCCATAGACCCCGACGGCATCGAGATGACCCGACGAACACCGAAAGGCGCGCCCATCATGTATTGCTTGCGTTCGACAAGCCGGTCCGCGGTCCCATATCGCTCGGCCACTCGTCGCATTTTGGCCTCGGGCTGTTTGTCGCCGTGGACGGCCGGATTACTCCGAGTAAACGCTAAGATATTCTGGATTATCAACCCGACATGTATGATCAGAATGCGACGGGGATACATCACCGTTTCAGGACGACGGAGAGCCTGAAAGCGAATGTCGAAGGAGAGGGGAAGCGTACCGGCATTCCGCCCGGCTACCTGGACACTGCCGCGGCCATCGTCGCGGCCGCCGCCGCACGTGCGAATGATTGAAGACCCGTCATGACGTTCACCGTCGTCGCAGCGAGCTACCGGCATCGGGAGCGCCAGCGCTCCGCGCCCTACCGCACCGTGATGGCGGGCGTCACCTTCGGCGGGGTGGCGGTGTTCCTGGGGTTCGTGGGCATCCTCACCATGTTCGGCCAGCGCGAGATCATCGCCGAGACCCTGAGCCTCGCGCACCTCACCATCGCGATGTCGGCGTTCTTCGCGGGCCTGTGGGTGACGCATGCGTCGAGCCGGACCGGCCTTGGGGCGCGGGTGGCGCAGGGGCTCGGGGCGGGCGCGGTGGCCGGCGCGCTCATTGCCCTGCTGGCCCTCTCGATCCACCTGTTCAAGCTGCGCCGGGTGTTCATCGCGCTGAAGAAGGATCTGCTCGACATCCTGACCTTCGAACAATCGATCGGCGCCGCCGTCGCCATCCTCGTCATCGGCGGGGCGCTCTGCGGGCTGCTCGGCGCCGCGCTCTACCTCATGCCGCGCAAGCTCCGCCGCCCGCTGGTGGTCGGGCTCACGTGGGCCTTCTTCGTCGGGCTGTTCCAGGAGCTCATCCAGTTGATGCTGCAATACGAGTTCCTGATGAAGTTCCGCGAGCTCTTCTTCACCTGGGACGGGCTCAAGCCCCGGGGCGCGCTCATCGTGTTCGCCGCCGCCGCGGTCACCGCCGCGGCGTGGCAGGCGTGCCGGCCGCGCTACGATTCGTTCAGGGAGAACGCGACCCCCGGGCAGGCGAGGATGCTGCTCGGCTTCAAGATCCTCATCGGCCTCGTGCTCATCATCGGATTCCCGGCCTTCGCCGGGAACTTCATCGGCCAGGTCCTGATGCTGGTGGGGCTCTACGTGCTCATGGGGATGGGCCTCAACCTGGAGCTGGGGCTCGCCGGGCTGCTCGATCTCGGCTTCGTCGCATTCTTCGCGGTCGGCGCGTACACCACCGCGTTGCTCACGTCGAACGCGGACATCGCGATCGCCAACATGAGCTTCTGGCAGGCGCTGCCGATCGCGGTGGTGCTGTCGGTGGTCATCGGGGTGCTGTTCGGGATCCCGGTGCTCAAGGTGCGCGGGGACTATCTCGCGGTGGCCACCCTGGGCCTGGGCGAGATCGTGCGGGTGCTGGTGCTCTCCGATTTCGCCGCCCCGGTGCTCGGAGGCGCGCAAGGGGTGCTCGGCATCCCGCGCCCGAGCATCGGCGGCTTCGAGTTCAACGATCCGGTCGACCTCTTCTACATCACCCTCGTGGCCTCCGCGGTGGCCGCCTACTTCGCGTGGCGCCTGGAGAATTCGCGGCTCGGCCGCGCCTGGACCGCCATCCGCGACGACGAGGACGTGGCGCAGGCGCTGGGCATCAACCTGGTCAACGTCAAGCTGCTCGCCTACGGGCTCGGCGCCGGCTTCGCCGGGGTCGCCGGCGCCATCTTCGCGGTGATGCTGGCCTCCATCTTCCCGCACAGCTTCCAGCTCCTCATCTCGATCAACGTGCTGGCCCTGCTCATCGTCGGCGGCATGGGCAGCCTCCCGGGGGTGGTGGTCGGGGCCGCCGCCCTCATCGGACTGCCCGAGCTGCTGCGCGAGTTCGGCGAGTACCGCTTCCTGTTCTACGGGCTGGTGATCGTGGTCATGATGCGCCTGAAGGCGGAGGGCCTGTGGCCGTCGGCGGCCCGGCGCCGCGAGAGGATGCTGGAAGAGGAGAGCCGGGCCGCCATCGAGGCGGAGCTTCGCGGCGGCGGAAGCCGGTGAGCGCGGCCGGCGAACCGATCCTCGTCTGCGACCGGCTCACCAAGCGGTTCGGGGGGCTGGTCGCGGTCGACGGCCTGGACCTCGCGGTGTCCGAGGGCGCCATCCACAGCGTCATCGGACCGAACGGGGCCGGCAAGACCACGGTGTTCAACTGCATCATGGAGTTCTATCCGCCGGATGGGGGGGAGATCCGGTTTCTCGGCGAGCGCATCGACGGCATTACCCCCGACGCGGTGGCGAAGGCGGGGATCAACCGCACCTACCAGAACATCCGGCTGTTCAGCAACATCACCGCCATCGAGAACATCCTGGTCGGGATGCACCTGCACCTCCGGTCCACCTGGTGGGGCGCGGTGCTCAACACCCGCGCCACCCGCGAAGACGAGCAGCGTGCGCTGGACGACGCCTACGAGCTGCTCAAGTTCGTCGGGCTGGCGGGACGCGGCGACGTCTACGCCCGCAACCTGGCCTACGGCGAG
The DNA here is from genome assembly GCA_958295835.1 of uncultured Gammaproteobacteria bacterium. Classification (GTDB taxonomy): domain Bacteria; phylum Pseudomonadota; class Gammaproteobacteria; order HK1; family HK1; genus HK1. Next base: position 5,637,145 of record OY282378.1, on the reverse strand, counting down.
CAGCGCCGGCTGGAGATCGGCCGGGCGCTGGCGACCCGGCCCCGGCTGCTGATGCTCGACGAGCCGATGGCCGGCATGAACCCGCGCGAGAGCAGCGACATGATGGACTTCGTGCGCCGGGTGCGCGACGAGATGGGGATCACGATCCTCCTGATCGAGCACCAGATGCGGGTGGTCATGGGGATGTCCGACACCGTCACCGTCCTGGATCACGGGGAGAAGATCGCCGAGGGGAGCCCCGCGGAGGTCCAGGCCGATCCGCGGGTGATCGAAGCGTATCTGGGCACCGGCGCCGGCAAGCTCAGGGCCGCGGCGGCGGGGGGTTGAAGTGGCGGTCCTCGAAACCGAGACCCTGTACGTCTTCCACGGCAACGTCCCTGCTCCGGGAGGCATCGGCAAGCTCGGGGCCGCGGCGGCGGGAGGTTGAAGTGGCGGTCCTCGAAGCCGACAACCTGCACGTCTTCTACGACAACATCCACGCCCTGAGAGGGCTCTCCCTGGAGGTCGGCAAGGACGAGATCGTCACCCTGATCGGCGCCAACGGGGCCGGCAAGACCACCACCCTGAACACCATCAGCAGCATCCTGGCCCCGGCCGAGGGCGAGGTGCGCTTCGAGGGCGAGGCGCTCACCGACGTCCCGCCCCACGACGTGGTGGGCCGCGGCATCGTGCAGGTGCCCGAGGGCCGGCGCATCTTCGGCCGCCTGACGGTCGGGGAAAACCTCAGAATGGGCGCCTTCCTGCGCACCGGCAAGCAGGAGGTCCGGCAAAGCGAGGAGCACGTGCTCACCATGTTCCCGGTCCTGCGCGAGCGCATCCGCCAGGTCGCCGGCACGCTTTCGGGCGGCGAGCAGCAGATGCTGGCGATGGCCCGCGGGCTGATGTCGAAGCCGCGGGTGCTGTTGCTCGACGAGCCCAGCATGGGCCTCGCGCCGATGCTGGTCGAGACCATCTTCGAGGCGGTGCTGGCGATCCGCAACGAAGGGGTGCCGGTGCTGCTGGTCGAGCAGAACGCCTTCATGGCCCTGCAGATCGCCGATCGGGGCTACGTCGTGGAGACCGGGGAGATCGTGCTCGAAGGCGCCGGCCGGGAGTTGCTGGAGAACGACGAGGTCAGGCGCGCCTACCTCGGCTGAGCCGCTCTGGGGCGCAGCGTGTTCCGCGAAAAGACGAAGCCTCGATCATTCGAGGGCGCGATCCGCCCATCGGCGGCGTCAGGCTGCGTCCCGCTTGCGTTCCCGCTCGATGAAGCCGCGGATCGCGGGCACCAGCGCCTCGACCCCCTCGGTGAGGGGCTCGACGACGGGGATGCCGAGCTTGTCGCGGTATTCGGTCCGGAGACGGTCGAGCTGTTCCGGCGTGCAGCCGTTCGAGTTCAGCGTCACCGCGATCGCTTCCGAGTCGTAGTACCTGATCAGCTCGATCTCCGACTCGAGCGAAGGAACCCGCAGACCCATCGATTCGTAGCCTTCGAGGAACTCGCGTCCCGGCGCATGGTGGAGCACTACTCCCCGGGCCGCGGCCGAGAGCAGCATCTCCGCGCCGCAGGGGCCGCTCGGGTTGCGCAGCGAGGACTGCCCCTCGATCACCATCAAGTCCGGCTCCACCTCGCGATCGCAGCTCACGATCGCGTGCTCCAGCTCCCCGGACACGAAGTCGTTGACGATCGAGTCGAACACGATCCCGTAGCGTGCCCCCTGCATCCAGCCCGTCTGCCCGGTGTAGATCATCTCGGTGCGCACGCCGGCCCGGTTCATCGCCTGCACGATAATGCGGGTCGTGGTCCGTTTGCCGAGGGCGCAGTCGGTGCCGAGCACCGCGAGGCGCGGGGCGCGTACGTCGTAGACGTCCCCCTCCCAGAAGTGCATCTCGTGCCGTGGCTTCGCCTTGCGCAGGTCGATCAGCTCCACCCCGCGGGCCCGCGCGGCGGCGGCGATCTCGGCGTCGTCGCTGGTCGCGTCATGCAGGCCATTGACGATACCGAGCCCCTTGTCCACAGCTTCGAGGACGAGGGTGTGAAGCTCCGGGGGCAGTCTCCCGCCGTGGGTCGCGATGCCGATGATGCACCACTTCGGCGGAGAGTCTTCCAGCGCGATCGCTTCGTCGAGATCCGCGACGATGGGAATGTCCGCCGGTCGGCCGTCGAGCATCTCGCCGGCGTCATGACCCGCGAGTCCGGGATCGACGATCGCGGTCACCCGGAAGCGGTCGGAGCCGCGTACGAGCCCGTGCGCGGTCTTCCCGTTCGAGGTCATGAACTTGTCGTTGGCCAGCACGACAGCCGATTCCTTCATCGATCCGTTTCTCCGGGTCCTGCGTCGCGCGCAAGGGGCGAACAGGGCCTCGTTCCCGTCGAAGGGCGTCGCGGGCTGCCCTCCGGATGCTTGCGGCCAGGGTATTCGCCGTGGAGGCGCCAAGCCTCATCCGGGATCGTATCGCACCCCTTCGCGGATCACGTCATCCTCCGACGCGGGATCATTTCACGCTGACCGACCCACGGACACCGCGGGCGCGAAGGCAGGGGGCGCCGGAAACGCGCGTGCTACCATTCCCGCCGCCTCGTTCGAGGCATCCGGAGCATCGGGCGCCGGCGGGGCGCATCACGCGGGACAGATCGATGGCGGACTACCGGATCGCGGTGATTCCCGGCGACGGAATCGGCAAGGAGGTGGTGCCGGAGGGGATCCGGGTCCTGGAAGCGGCAGGCTCGAAGTACGGCATCGCCTTCGAGCTCGACGAGCTTCCCTGGAGCTGCGAGGTCTACGCCAGGACCGGCCGGATGATGCCCGAGGACGGCCTGGAGACGATCCGCGCACACGATGCGATCTTCCTCGGCGCGGTCGGGTTTCCCGGCGTCGCGGACCATGTCTCCCTGTGGGGCCTGCTGATACCGATCCGCCGCGAATTCCGGCAATACGTCAATCTCCGGCCGGTGCGCCTTCTGCAAGGCGTTCAATCCCCGTTGCGTGGTCGCACCGCGGCGGACATCGACTTCCTGGTGGTGCGCGAGAACAACGAGGGCGAATACTCCGACATCGGCGGGCGTATCTACGCCGGCACCGAGCACGAGACGGTCACGCAGGAGAGCGTGTTCACCCGACGCGGGACCGACCGCATCATCCGCTACGCGTTCGGGCTCGCGATGGGACGTGAAGCGAGGCACGTGACCTCGGCCACGAAGTCGAACGGCATCAAGCACACCATGCCCTACTGGGACGAGCGCTTCGCCGCGGTCGCGGCCGAGTTCCCCGAGATCCGCACCGACCAGTACCACATCGACATCCTGACCGCGCACTTCGTCCTCCATCCGGACTGGTTCGACGTGGTGGTCGGCAGCAATCTGTTCGGCGACATCCTCTCCGATCTGGGACCGGCGGTGGCCGGCACCATCGGGATCGCGCCGTCGGCGAACATCAACCCGGAGCGGGAGTTCCCGTCGATGTTCGAGCCGGTGCACGGATCCGCACCGGATATCGCGGGGCGAGGCATCGCGAACCCCATCGGCCAGATCTGGTCGGGGGCGATGATGCTGGCGCACCTCGGCCACGCGGACGCGGCCCGGGCCATCGAGGGCGCGATCGAGACGGTCCTGGCGGAACCGGCCGCGCTCACCCCCGACATGGGCGGTAGCGCCACGACGCAGACCCTGGGGGCCGCGATCGCCGCGGCGGTGGAGTGACTGATCCCGCCGGCGGCCCGGGCGGGCGCCCGCGGCGGCATGGCGACCCTGAATTTGCTCCACGGCACTCGCTCGGCGAGAATCGGCGCGCTTCACGGTTCGCCCGGTTTGCGCGGCGCGTACGCTGCCCGCGGCATCCGGAGCCGGACATCCCATCCGCCGGTGTGGGACTGCCCCGCACGGCGCCACCCGGGACGGACGAGAGACGCGCCGGACCAACGAGAGACTTCCGCAGCGATGCCGTCACGAAGAGAGCTCGCCAACGCGATCCGCGCGCTGGCCATGGACGCGGTGCAGCGGGCGAAGTCCGGCCACCCCGGGATGCCGATGGGGATGGCGGACATCGCCGAGGTGCTGTGGAACGACCACCTGCGGCACGACCCCGCGGACCCGGCTTGGCCGGACCGGGACCGCTTCGTGCTCTCGAACGGCCACGGCTCGATGCTCCTCTATGCGCTTCTCCATCTCAGCGGCTACGCGCTGCCGCTCGATGAGATCAAGCGTTTCCGACAGCTTCATTCGATGACCCCCGGCCACCCCGAATACGGCGACGCGCCAGGGGTCGAGACGACGACCGGACCGCTCGGCCAGGGGCTCGCGAACGCGGTCGGCATGGCGATCGCGGAGAAGGTCCTCGCGGCGCGCTTCAACCACGCCGGGCACGAGATCATCAACCACCGCACGTGGGTGTTCCTCGGCGACGGCTGCCTGATGGAGGGGATCTCGCACGAGGCGTGCTCGCTCGCGGGGACGTTGGGGTTGGGCAAGCTGATCGCCTTCTACGACGACAACGACATCTCCATCGACGGCGAGGTCAGGGGGTGGTTCACCGACGACACCCCGGCCCGGTTCGACGCCTACGGCTGGCACGTGATCCGCGGCGTGGACGGCCACGACCCCGCCGCAATCGACGCGGCGATCCGTGACGCGCTCGCGGTCATCGACCGCCCGTCGCTCCTGTGCTGCAAGACGATCATCGGGTTCGGCGCGCCGCGCAAGGCGGGCAAGGCGTCCGCGCATGGCGCACCGCTGGGCGACGACGAGATCGCGGGGGCGCGCGAAGCACTGGACTGGCGCCACCCGCCCTTCGAGATCCCCTGCGACGTCTACGCGGGCTGGGACGCCCGGGAGCGGGGCGCCGCGCATCACCGCGACTGGCAGGCGCGGTCCGATGCCTGGCGCGCCGAGTTCCCGGGGGCTGCGGCGGAGTTCGAGCGGCGGACGTCGGGCGAGCTGCCGGCGGGATGGGCGGAGGAATGCACCCGTCGTGTCGAGGCGGCCAGCGCGACGGCCGAGAACATCGCGTCTCGCAAGGCGTCGCAGAACGCCCTGGAGGCGCTTGGGCCGATGCTGCCCGAGCTGATCGGCGGCTCCGCCGACCTCACGGGGTCGAACCTCACGAAGTGGAGCGGGTCGAGGGTGCTGACCCGCGAGAACGGGGATGCGAGCTACATCTTCTTCGGGGTGCGCGAGTTCGCGATGACCGCGATCTGCAACGGCATCGCCGTGCATGGCGGCTTCATTCCGTACACGGGCACCTTCCTGATGTTCTCGGAGTACGCGCGGAACGCGCTCCGCATGGCCGCGCTGATGGGCCAGCGCGTGATCTCCGTGTTCACCCACGACTCCATCGGCCTCGGCGAAGACGGCCCGACCCACCAGGCGGTCGAGCAGACCGCCACGTTGCGGTTGATGCCGAACATGTCGGTGTGGCGGCCGTGCGACGCGGTGGAGTCGATGATCGCATGGAAATCCGCGATAGAGCGCCGTGAAGGGCCGACGAGCCTCCTGTTCTCGCGTCAAGGCCTCCCCCATCAGGTCCGGACCGCGGAGCAGATCGCGGCCATCCCACGCGGCGGGTACGTGCTCCGTGAGGGCGGCGACGCGATCCTCATCGCCACCGGCTCGGAGGTCGGAATTGCGATGGACGCAGCCGCCCTGCTCGCCGATCGAGGCATTGACGCGCGGGTCGTCTCGATGCCGAGCACCGACGTGTTCGAGACGCAGGACGCGGCTTACCGGGAATCGGTGCTCCCGCGCTCGATGCGGGCGCGGGTGGCGGTGGAGGCCGGGGTCACCGCCGGTTGGCGCGCTTGTGTCGGCGAGACCGGCGCGGTCGCCGGGGTCGATTCGTTCGGGAAGTCCGCGCCGTACCGGGACCTCTACGAGCACTTCGGCCTGACGGCCGACAAGGTTGCGGCGATGGCGGGATCGGTGATCGAGCGTACGAGAGAGGCGACCTGAGCAGCGGTCTCCTCCGGCTCGGTGCGGCAGTGGCCGGTTTCCGTCACGAAGCCCCGGTTCTCCATCCGACTCCACGGGGCGGGACCTCGCTGGCCGCGAGTCGTGCGTGGAAGGCGTCGAATTCCGTAATCGGCGCATCGCATACGTGTCCTTCGCAGACGTATGCCACCGGGGAGCCGCACGGTGCCCGCTCGGCGAGCAGGGCAGGCAGATCGGATACGTGGTTGGGGATGGCGATGACGACCCGGCGTGGTGCGTAGCCGCCCGCCGCCCGGGCGCGCCATGTCTCGAGCGCGTCCGGCTCGGCGCGGATGACCACGACTTCCGGAGGATCGAGACACTCCTCGAGCGCGACGAGCAGCGCCGTGTGCGCATGCGGAAACCGTTCGAGCCCTTCCCTCGCGGCGTGGAGCGCGCGCTCCGCCGCCCTCGTATATCGGGTGTCCCCGAGCAGATGGCCGAGCCGTCCGAGGACCGCCGCGGCGACTCCGTTTCCGGACGGCAGTGAATCGTCCATCATCGGCTTCGGGCGATGAATGAGACGCTCATGGTCGTCCGCGGTGAAGAAGAAGCCGCCGTTCTCGCGGTCCTCGAAGTGATCGAGCATCGCGTCCGCGAGCGCGATGACGAATTCGAGATCGCGGGCGCTCCACCGCGATGCAAGCAGCGCGAGCACGCCGTCGGCGAGGCAGGCGTAGTCGTCGAGATAGCCGTTGAACCGCGCGCGGCCGTCCTTGAAGGTGGCGTGCAGCCGGCCGTCCCGCCACATCGCGCCGCGGATGAACTCCACCGCACGTTCGGCGGACGCGATGATCTCCGGGGCCCCGAGGATGCGCCCGGCCGTCGCCATCCCCTTGATCATCAGCCCGTTCCAGGATGTCAGGATCTTCTCGTCGCGGCCGGGGCGAACCCGGCCGGACCGCGCTTCGAAGAGCCTGGCGAGGGCGCGGTCGATCCGTTCCGCGGTCTCGGCCTCCGTCGCGCCCATGTCGCGTGCGACCTCGGCGACTTCGCGGAACGCGTGCAGGTGCCAGTGCGAGCCTTCGAAATTCGGCGCGCGATCGAGCCCGAACCGTGACGCGAGCGCGGGAAACTCGTCGTCCGACACGAGGCTGCGTACCTCGTCGGGGGTCCAGACGTAGAACTTGCCCTCCTCGCCTTCGGAATCCGCATCGAGGGTGGAGTAGAACCCGCCCTCGGGCGACTGCATCTCGCGCATGACCCAGGCCGCGGTCTCGCGGGCGACGCGGGCGAACAGGGCATCGCCGGAGACTTGATGCAGCTCCGCCGCGACCGAGAGAAGCGGTCCGTTGTCATAGAGCATCTTCTCGAAGTGCGGGATCATCCACATCGCGTCCACGGAGTAGCGGCAGAATCCGCCGCCCACATGGTCGTACAGGCCGCCACTGCACATCTTGCGGAACGTGAACGCCGCCGCCGCGAGGCCGGCGGCGCCGTCCGTGCTCGCGGGACGCGCCGCATGGTCGCGCATCAGCCGGTCGAGGTTCGTCGGGTGAGGGAACTTCGGCGCATCCCCGAAGCCGCCGTGGCGCGGATCGTGCGATTGCATCAGCGCTGCGCGTGCGAGGTCGAGTGCTGCCCGGGTCAGCGGCGCTCCGCCGGCCTCGGCGCCGACGTCGGGCTCCAGGCCGGCGAGCGCGTCGATGAGCGAGGCGTTCTGGCGGCGAATGTCGTCGCGCCGTTCGCGGTACAGCCGGGCCACGCCGGTGAGAACCTGGCGGAACGACGGCATGCCGTGGCGCGGAGAGTCGGGAAAGTACGTGCCGGCGAAGAAGGGGGCGTGGTCGTCGGGGGCCAGCATCACCGTCAACGGCCAGCCGCCGGTGCGTCGGGAGAGGAGCTGGTGGGCGGTCTGGTAGATCTTGTCGATGTCGGGACGTTCCTCGCGATCGACCTTGATACTGATGTACAGCTCGTTCATCAGCCGCGCCGTTTCCTCGTCCTCGAACGATTCATGCGCCATGACGTGGCACCAGTGGCAGGCGGAATAGCCAATCGACAGCAGGATCGGCTTGTCTTCGCGGCGGGCCCGGTCAAGCGCTTCCGGCCCCCACGGCTGCCAGTCGACGGGATTGTCCGCGTGCTGCAGGAGGTACGGACTGGTTTCGTTCGCGAGGGCGTTGACGTGGGCGTGGGCAGGGCCGGACATGGATTCGTGACTCGGGAGGGGAAGCGCGAGTATAGCCTGACCGAATCACGCGCCGCGGCCGCGGCGCGCAATGGCCCCATCCGAGTGCGACCGGGGTCCGGCGCAATGCCCGGACCGCCCCCTCGCGGTCCCGCACGGCGCGGGGAACGCCACTCGATTCGACGCATCGACGCTCACCGGGCGCGGGCCTTCGGCGCTTCCCGCGACCATCCTTCAGGACAGCGCGACGATCGGCGCTCGTGACGGTCCCGTGACGGGGCCGACCGGTCATCCGTTCCATCCGATCCATCCTGCACGGGCGGAGAACGAGCATTCGAGGACGCTCATGGTCCCGGGTCGAGTCGAGGACGCCAGGAACGGCCGCAGGGATCGGAGTCGTCGGATATGATCTCGCGGATGCTGCTACACCCGAACTTCGATCCCGTGGCCATCGCCGTCGGACCCGTCGAGGTCCACTGGTACGGGCTGATGTACCTGTTCGCATTCGCGCTCGGGTGGTGGCTCGGACGGATCCGGACCCGGGACGCCTGGCGTGGCTGGAGCCGCGACAACGTCGGCGACGTGCTCTTTTACGTCGCGCTCGGCGTCGTGGTGGGCGGCCGGCTCGGATACATGCTCTTCTACGACTTCGAACGCCTCCTCGCGCACCCCCTGTCCGTGTTCATGATCTGGCGCGGAGGCATGTCGTTTCACGGCGGGCTGCTCGGCGTCATGGTCGCGATGTGGTGGTTCGCGCGCTCGCACGGACGCGGATTCTTCGAGGTCGCGGACTTCATCGCGCCTCTGGTGCCGCTGGGTCTCGCGGCGGGACGTCTGGGAAACTTCATCAATGGCCGGCTGTGGGGAACACCGTCGGATCTCCCCTGGGCGATGGTGTTTCATGACCCTCGGGCCGGAGGCGTGCCCCGCCACCCGTCGCAGCTCTACGAGGCGCTGCTCGAAGGGGTCGTCCTCTTCGCGGTGCTGTGGTGGTTCACCCGGCGCCCGCGCCCGGTCATGGCCGCCTCGGGGGTGTTCCTCATCGGCTACGGGCTCGCGCGAACCCTGGTCGAGCTCGTCCGGGTCCCCGATGCGCATCTGGGATATCTCGCATTCGGATGGGTCACGATGGGACAGGTGCTGACCCTGCCCATGATCGCGGCCGGTATCGCTCTCGCGGTCATGGCGTCGATCCGGCGCGAGCCGCCCACACCGGCTTCGACGAGGGGCAGGCGCAAGCCGTGACTACCTGCTTTCGCGGAGCTCCACGGGGAAACGGACCGACGATGCTTGGCTGGGGGACTAGGATTCGAACCTAGACTGGCGGAGGAAGAGTCCGCTTCACTGTGTCCGTAACTCACTGTCGAAACGGGATATTTTTGGGGCAGTCCATGACTCGGGCACCTCTGCGGTCACCCTTGAGCGATGGACTACCCTGTACTTCCCCGGACAGTAGCGCACAAGCTACACTCGCCTTCGGCTTCCGGGCGGCCTCATTGAGCGCCCTCGAAGTGAAGCCGGGACCACCGAACGACGGTCCCTTTCCGGCCCGGAGCCACCGCCCAGGGAGACCGCGCGGGGATGGAACGAGCCATGTTCAAGCTCAGCCAGGAAACCATCGCCATCGTCACGGTTGGCCTCGCACTGGCCGGCCTCGACATGCACGGGCGCATCGAAGCCCGCGCCGACCGCGAAGCCATCCAGGCGGAGGCTCGCGCCGAACGGGAAGCCATTCGGGCGGAGGCTCGCGCCGAACGGGAAGCCATCCGCGCCGAAGCCCGCGCCGACCGCGAAGCCTTCGAGCAGCACATCACCCGCTTGACCCAGGGACAGAGCCGACTCACCGGCATCGTCGATCAGATGCGCACCGCCGGCCGATAGGAGCGCCACCGGAGAACCGCCGCCATGTCTCCCGAGCTCATCGCCATCATCACCGCCGCAATCGCACTCGCCGCGGTCATCCTCCCCGGTCAACATGCGATGCGCCGCGACATTGCCGACCTTCGCGAACGCATGGCGCGGCTGGAAGGGTTGTTCGAGGGGTTCACGCGCCGCGAGACCGCGCCGCCGCCCGCGTAGCCGTTCCACGGGGAACGCCATGAGCACAGCGACCTTCGACACCTACGCCGCGGTCAAGACCCTCCGGGAAGCCGGCGCCGATGAAGCGATGGCGGAAGCCATCGTGAACACGGCCAGCGCCGCCGCCGGAGCGGACCGCGAACAACTGGCGACGACGGCGGACCTTGCCGAGCTCGAAACCCGGCTCCGGGCCGCCGCGCAGGCGGACATCGCCGGCCTTCGCACCGAGCTCGGGACTATCCGATGGACGGTCGGCTTGATCGCCGCGTTCCTGTTCGCCATCGGCCTTCGAGTGTTCGGCTTGATCTGACCCAGTGCCTGCCGCACCATAAGTGCGATTCCAGTCAGCCAGTGACGAGGGTTCCGCCACCGCCCTGATACCGCCCCGGCCTCAATGCCTATCGCGACGTTACCACGGCCGCGGCCGGGTCAGGCAAAGGCGTTCGGCAGGGTTACCAGTGCCGCGAGGCTTGGCTTCCATGCCCGGAAGCCTCGACGACGTAGCCGCCCTCGACATCGCTTCCCCTCGACTTCGCCAAGCCGAAACTCAGGAGACCATCGGCTTGACGCCGGCGGGATGTCCCTGCCGAAGCCGGCATCCAAGCCTGTGTCACTGGCGGAAACACTTCCCCACAAGGACGAGAACAAGGAGCGAGGAGATAGCAAGGAATGGAGCTGAAAGGGGGATGGCCCGAAAACCTGTCGGAGGAGGAGGAGGAAGCGAAATGAAAAGAAGAAAGCGAGGAAGTGGAGGACGACACCCACAACGAGCGCAAAAACTGGTAGCAGCGACGGACGTGAGCTACCACACAACGAAATCCGCGGAAGCACTTGGCCGCTGGGCAAACGTAGAAGGATTGAAGCACAAGATGGAAGAAGCATGGAAGCACGAAGCAAGGACTGGGCAGAAAGTAATGAAAAGGGTATGGACAGGACTAAATTGCTACTTGATTGCAAGCTATTGCGTAGAGATCGGGATGAAAGCCGCGCTCTGCATCGACGGTGATGGAGTATTTAGAGGACACCAACTTCCATGTTTGTGGGAGAAGGTGGGTAGAAAGTGGTACGGCAAGGACCTACAAGAGTGGGCTAACGAAATATGGGATGACATGGTCCAACAACACAGCAAGTGGTTAAGCGGAACACTGGAGGAAGCGTTAGAGAGAAACAAAGACCTATTCACACGGACCCGATACCTGGAGGAACCTAAAAATATATCAATACAAGAAGCAATTGACATGACAGAAAAAAGAGAGTTCGGAAGACGATATTGCGATCTGAACGGACTACGGAAGAGCTTTACGTTACCAGTGGTATACAGCGATCTGATAGGGGTATCAGTGGAAGGCCAGAAAATGGCAGACCATGACCGAAAACAACTGGAACGGTGCCTAAAACAAGACGGGAACACACAGGAACAATTGGATAACTCGCGGAAGAAAGCAACAGAGGTATTTCGCCGGCAGGCTGGCGCGTTCCCGCCGAACCCGGTTACCCTGCCGAGCACGGAACCACACTGGACAACGCCATGAGCGCCGCCTTCGACACCCTCACCGCCGCCCAGGACCTCGAAGCGGCCGGCATCGAGCGCCGCCAGGCCGAAGCCATCGCGAAGGCCATCAACCACGGCGACGAACGCGCCGCCACGAAAGCCGACCTCGCGACCGCCATCGCCGAGCTCAAGGCCGACAACGCCAGCCTCCGGGCCGACCTCTACCGCGCCTTGTGGATCCAGGGCGGCGCCATCGTGGCCATCCTCACCGCCCTTCGATTCCTCCCCGCTTGACCTTCCACCGGGCCGGGCCGGGCCGGCCGTCCAACCCTCGTTATCGAGCCGATAGCGCACGGTATCCGCACGTCGCGCCGATGCCGGCCGCCGTTGCCGACGACGTCGACGGCCGCCGCGCCCTTGAAGCATGGTGGAAACCGGAGGGGTAGGGGTCAATTCGCAGGCCGGGGGGGGGGCCGGCGATGCGCCGGCGCTTGGGTCTCTATCAGGTACCTGTCTCCCACAAGCTGGCTCGCGCGACTTCCAGGGCCGCGACACCCGCGCCGCCCAGAGCCTCGCTCTCGCACAGGCGTAGATGCGCCTACCGGTCCCGGTCCCGATCCACGTACTCCACGTCCGCCGCCGACAGCCCAAGCGCCTCGCGCCGCGCTGCGATCTGTCGCATAAGCACCGTCGCCTCACGGTTGAGCTGGTCAGGCGTCTTCTTCGACAGGTCGTCGTCGTGCTCCGGCTTCGGCGTCTCCGTCATACCGAGCTGCGACTTGGCGAGAAACTTCAGCAAGGTCGGGTTGCCTCCCGTCCACCGGCCCGTCTCCTCATCCTTCACGCCGAGGGCATGATCCTCCAGAGACTCGAGCAAGTCCCCGTCCCTCGCTTGCGCCCGGAGACGGGCCGCCTCCATCTCGGGGCGCGTCTCGAGCCAGCCCTCGACGCGGCGAGATTCGAGCCATGCGTCGATCTCATCCTCCGGCCATGCGCGGCGCCGTTCGCCCAAGGCGATAGGTTTCGGGAAGACACCGCTCCGAATCCGCGCGTAGATGGTGGATTTGCTCAGCGCAACCCTCGCCGCGACTTCTTCGATCTTGAGAACCTTCATCGGACACCCTCGCTTTTCGTTGACCGAAAGTCGAGAGTGCCGGTGATCCACCGAGCCCTCGTCCGTAAGCTATCGACGAATTACTTACGGACGGGGGGCCTCCAGACATTTTCAACCGTCACAGGGTTCTTTATCCCGAACACTTTGGCGGCGATGATGCAGCCGGACAGAGGCTTGTAGTCGGGATCTATCTCACCTTCCCATCCGTGCGCACGCGCCAGCCACTTCTTATTCCGGTTCCTCGTCGGCGGGATGCCGCAGCGCTCAAGCACATCGATCACCTTTTTGATGGCGAAGTTCCGTAGCGGGTTGGCGGCGCTCTGCGCGAATTTTCGGCCATCGCGCCGCTTCGTCTGCCCGTCGAGCCAATCACTCAACGCCTCGCCGAACGGTTGTTGGCTCCGTCGCAGCATCGCCTCGGCCTTCTTGAGCGCATCCCAATAGTCAGCTCTATGGTCAGGGCTCGATGCGGCGCACTGGATGTAATCCTTGATGGTGTCTTCATGCGGCGCGAGCACGACGGGGATCGAGTCCGGTTCCGGTTGCTCTATCAATTTCCCGGACTCGTAGATCAAGGCGAAGCCGCCGCCGTCGAACATGCGGCTGGCCGGAGAACCGGGCGGAGAGCCGCACCGGGCGAGCTCGCGCGCAACGTCTTCGCACCGCCGGGAAAGCCAGTCAGGCGTCTGAACGCCGAGCGGCGGCGCATCGGGGCCGGCAACTCGAAGCTCGGCGGGAATCGCAAGGTTGACGGGCCACCACGCTCCGCGCCATTCGGGTATGTTCACAACTTCGAGACTCGCGATTGCCGTGTATACCTTGCCCGTGGCTCGCCCTTCCTTGAGAGTCAGGCACCTTCCGGCGCGGAACGCGATGTGGTCAGGGCGCCCGTCGAAGCCTTCGGATAAGTACAGGTCCCTGATACGCTCCGCAAGCGCGACGGCCTCTTTGTAGTCTATTACTCCGTCCTTGCCTTTCTCTTTGTATCGTCGTTCATGCTTCCAGATTGCCGCGTCAAGCTCGTTTTGTTCCCGATAGAACCGAGCGAGCGCATCCGAACCGCTCCCCGCCGCATGAGCAAGGAGGGCATGTTGCGGGTCCCACTCCTCGGCTTGGATCTTTCTCTCTTTGACAACCAAGCCGGTCTTCGCTGCCTCCACAAGATCGGCTTGGTCCTTGATGATTTTGACATCCAGGATGGATATGTCCGTAGAATCGTCCACGTCGATGATCTCCCTTGCCAGGGTTCACGACACCGCGGCGGGTCCGGCGTCATCCCGGCCCGCCGCACCTTCACCGCTTGACTGCCTTCGCCGGCTCGAAGTGACGCGGGGCCAGTCCCATCACACCCTCGACGGCGCCGGCGGCGCGCATCACGCGCTCGACGTCGAGCGTGCGGCTGATCGACTCGCCCGCCTCGATGAACCCCGACAGGTAGGCATCGGACACCGGCGCCACGCCGTGACGATGCCCGACCAGGTAGGCCACGCTCTCGGCCTCGACCTCGCACCAACGCTCGGAGACGTGGCGCCGGCCCGGAATCCGCCGCTTGGCGTCCCCGCCCAGGTGCCCGAGATACAGGTGCCCGAGCTCGTGCGCGATGGTCGTGAAGCGGGTTTCGCGCGGGTGATTCCGGTTCACCTTGAGCCTGTACGCATCGCCCGAGCGGAGGATGCGGCCGGCGTGCCAGTCCCCGTCGTCGACCTCGCGAACCCGGATGCCCTTCGCCTCGACCGCCGCCACGATGGCCAAGAGTGCCGGCTTGGTGACGTTGCCGGTGGCAGGGAAGGCGTAGGCGTCGCGCGGCAGGGGCGGGGCCGCCGGGCAGGGCCTCCGTGTCGAGCATGTCGTACACGAAGCCGACCGGCCCGAACGGGGTCAGCACCACGAGGGGCCGCGCGTCCGCCTGCACGGTCCGCTTCCACCTCCGTCGCCAATCGCGAGCCGATGCCGTGAAGCTCAAGCCGGGTTTCTGGCGATGGAGCAACATCGCGTTGAAGGGCGAGAATCGCCGCATCCGGGCAACGAAGCGCAGAAGGTCCCGGTAGTGCGTACTCGATCGGTACGCCGCCGCGTCGTCGAGCATCACATCGAGCAGGTGTGCATCGTGCGCCCGCGGCCGTGGTAGCTCGGCGATAGAGCCCGGAGCCGGAGCGTTCACGCCTTGCCCTCCCTCCGTTTCACCCGCCCGCTCCCCGCCGCGCGTCGAGGCTCACCACGTCCGCCGGCGCCGGGCTCAGGAAGCGCGCCCAGGCGTCCATCAGCTTGCGGCGCTTGTCAAAGAGATCGGAACGCGCGTATGCGGCTTCGGCCTTGTCTTTGAGCGTATGGGCAAGCGCCGCCTCGCAGACTTCACGCGGGATGTTTGTGCACTCTTGCGCCCACACCCGGAAGCTCGCCCGGAACCCGTGCACCGTCGTGTTGATGCCGACACGGCGCAGCATATGGACGATTGCGCTATCGGCCATCGCCCCACGACGGCCGCGGAACACCAGATCGCCGCGCTTGCTTCGGAGCGCTTGCGCTTCGCCCAGGACCTCGACGGCGCGACCGGAGAGCGGTACGCGATGCTCGCGCCCGGCCTTCATCCTCGAAGCCGGCACGGTCCACGTGCGCCCTTGCAGGTCGATTTCCTGCCATGTCGCCAACCGGACCTCACCGGCCCGCGCCGCGGTCAAGACGGCAAACTCGAAGGCGAGCTTCGTATTGGTGTCGGCACTGGACGCCCGGACCGCCGCGATGGCGTCCGCGACCTCGATGTACGGAAGCGCTCGATGCGCCTCGCCAGCGCCGTTCTGCTTCGGCAGCACCGCCTTGACCGCATCGGCGGGGTTGTCGGGGCGCAGCCCTTGCGCCACCGCCCAAGTGAGCACCGCGCCGATCCGTTGCCGGACCCGCTTCGCCGTCGTCGGCTTCGCGTGCCAGATCGGCGAGAGCACCGCGATCACGTCTTCGGTCGTGATCTCATCGACACCGCGAGCGCCGAATCGCGGGAACACGAGCTGTTCCAACGTCGTGATCCACTGGCCGGCGTGCTTGGCGTTGCGCCAGCCGTCGCGCCGGAGCTCGAAGACCTTGCGGGCGGCTTCGGCGAAGGTCGGCACCCCGCGCGCCCGGCGCTTCTCCGCGAGCGGGTCACCGCCGGCATGGACCGCGCGCCGGTTGGCGAGCGCCGCCTCGCGGGCCATCGCCAACGTCACGAGCGGGTATCCGCCAAGCCCGAGCTCGCGGCGCTTGCCGTACACCGCGAGCCGTTGCTTCCACCGCTTTGCGCCAGTCGGCTCGACGAGCAGGTACAGGCCATGCCCATCGAAGTAGCGCCCGGGCGCCGAGACTGTCTGCACCCGCTTCGCCGTCAGGGCATGATGCAGGCGCCTGCCGCCGCGCTTCGGTTCGCGCGTCATGTCAGCCATCGTTCCGATTCCTCAAGTCCGCAGGTCCATTCGGACACCCTTACGGTCACCCTTCGGAGCCGGACTCTACTGCACACTGTTGGACAGTGCAACACCGTACCGGAATCGACATCCGGCGCTAACTGCTTGTTCTATCGGGAAGAAACGGGTGGAAGTCGCTGAAATGCTTGGCTGGGGGACTAGGATTCGAACCTAGACTGGCGGAGTCAGAGTCCGCTGTCCTGCCATTAGACGATCCCCCAGTTCGATACGGCGAGCTACCGCTTGGAGTATTGGGGCCGCTTGCGGGCCTTGTGCAGTCCGACTTTCTTGCGTTCGACCTCGCGGGCATCGCGGGTGACGAAACCGGCGCGCCGAAGCGGAGCGCGCCAGCTCTCGTCGTAGCGGATGAGCGCCCGCGTGATGCCGTGCCGGATGGCGCCCGCCTGACCGCTGCCGCCTCCGCCGCGAACCGTGACCCGGATATCGAACCGGCCGGACATTCCTATCGTCTCGATCGGCTGGCGTACGATCATGCGCGCCGTTTCGCGGCCGAAGTAGGTGTCGATAGGGCGGCGGTTGATGGTGATTCGTCCGCTGCCCGGTGCGAGGAACACACGCGCCGTCGCGGTCTTGCGCCTTCCGGTGCCGTAATGGATGTCGTCTGCCATTGTCGTTCCGTCCGCCGGCTCGCGCCGATTCACGAGAGGGTGAGAAGGGTCGGCTGTTGCGCGGTATGCCGATGCACGGATCCTGCATAGACGCGAAGCTTGCGAAACATGTCCCGTCCGAGCGGTCCCTTGGGCAGCATGCCCTTGACCGCGAGCTCGATGACCCGAGCCGGCTTCTCCGCGATCATCTTCTCGAAGGGTGTGCTGCGGATGCCGCCGGGGTAGCCGGTATGGCGGTAGTAGGTCTTGCGGGTCCGCTTGTTGCCGGTGAGCCCGACCTTCTCCGCGTTGATCACGATGATGTAGTCGCCGGTGTCCACGTGGGGGGTGAACACGGTCTTGTGCTTGCCCCGGAGCCGGTGCGCGATCCGGCTCGCCAAGCGTCCAAGAGGCTGTCCCGTCGCGTCGACGACGAACCAGCTCCGCTCGACTTCGTGTGGTTTGGCAGTGTAGGTGCCCATATCCGATCGAAGCCCGTCAGTACCGGCGAAAAAGGGCGCGAATCCTATCCGGCGCCTGACGAAGTGTCAATTTCGATGCCAACCCGATCCGGGGGAACGTCGCCGGGGCCGCAGGGGCGGACGGTATCGGCGGTGAGTGACGCACGCCGCTCCACGGCCGGCGGGTCGGGGGCGCGTCCCGGCGCGGGTCGTCGTCCCGATGCGCCGTAGTCCTACGAAGACAGGGCTCCGAGGCGCACGCCGAGAGCGAGGATTCCTGCTAGCTTGCCGGCCGTCCGATGGTGAACGAAGGGTGAGGCAGTACACGTGAGGGCGTCCGGCAGCCACCTGCGAAGCCGGCGCCGGCGTCACGATCCGGGCGATTCCCGGCAACACGCCATCCGTTGCAGGCGTTACGTGGATCGCGAGAGCAACCGAGAAGGGCACCGTTCGGGCAGCCCGGTGATCGGCATCGCCCGATCGGGAAGCGATCCGGTTCCATGCAAGGAGGGCTATCCTGATGGAATGGCTGGCTGAATTCGGCAAGTGGTTCGGACTGGTCGTCCTGGCGTTCGGCGGTCCGGCCTTCTACCAGCACTACATCTCGCCCGGCAGTACCGTGCGCCGCAACCTCACCCGCTCCGAGAGGCGTATTCGGGAGTTGCGGGAAATCACGGCGCGGTTCGAGCGGCTGCAAGTCGAGCAGCGCTCGATGGAGGCGCGGCAGGCTGCGCTGGATACGAACGATCTGCAGCGTCTCGGGGCGCTGCAACGGCTCTGCGCGGACCTCGCCGTACGCGCGAAAGAGGAGCGCCGGGCGCCCGGCTCGACCACGCTCGAATGGGACATCGAGACGCTGCTCGACGCCGCTGCATCGCTCGGTGACGAGTACACGCGCAGCGCTTCGCTCGGCCACATCCTGGAGCTCTACGTCCACGCCGGACTCCATGAGCACGCCAGGAGCCATGCCCGATGGGTAACCGATGCCACGGTCCGGGATCGCCTCAACCAGGATCCCGAGCTCGCTCCGATGCTTCGACCCGACGGGCCTTCGCTGCTGTTGTTGCGGGCATCTGCTCCGGTGGCCGCGGGCGGCGGCCTGTCCCCGCCTTCCTCCGAGCCCGTAGATTGATATCCTTCCCCCGCATCCCTCGTCACCCGGACCGACCCCGCGCGCCCGACGGTGACCGCGGCAGCACGCCGTCAAGCGCCTCGATATTCGCGAGGTCGCGTCGAAATCGAGCAGCGTGCCGTCCTTGTCGAACAGGATGCCGCGTATCGCAAGGCTCATACCCGGAGCGGCACGTTGTTCTCCTTGAACTCCAGCCATGCCGTTTCGGCCGGAAGGGCACGGAGATCGTCGAGCAGGGCCAGAAGGCGTGCGTCCGTCATGGATCCATCTCGCTTCCGGTCGGCGTCCGAGGCGGCGATCGATACCCGGTCGAATCCTGTGCGGAGAGGCAGGCTCGATTCGCCCCGGGTCGGCCACCCCGGCGGCTCACGAGGTCGCATGTGGACACCCTGAAGGGAGCAGCGCAGAATCGGATGCGGACATCCTGGGGCCTCGCACCACTGAAGGCAAGATGGAGCGCTACGGGTGGAGCGCCGTATCTCCACCGTTGTGACGCAATACGGGAGATGAACAGATGTCGGCTCTGATCTGTGGCTCGCTGGCCTACGACACCATCATGGTCTTCCATGACCGCTTCAGGAACCACATCCTCCCGGACAAGCTCCACGTACTGAGCGTCTCGTTCCTCGTGCCGCAACTCCGGCGCGAGTTCGGCGGCTGCGCGGGCAACATCGCCTACAATCTCAGGCTCCTCGGCGGCGACCCTCTGCCCATGGCGACCGTCGGCAAGGACTTCGGCCCGTACCACCAGTGGATGGACAAGTGGGGGGTCGACCACGAGCACGTGACCCGCATCGACACCGAATACACCGCGCAGGCGTTCATCACCACCGATCTCGACGACAACCAGATCACCGCGTTTCATCCTGGCGCGATGAACAGCGCCCATCTCAACGACGTGCGCGACGCATCCGGAGTGACGATCGGTGTCGTCTCCCCGGACGGGCGCGAAGCCATGATCGAGCACGCCTCGCAATTCGCCGAATGCGGCACTCCCTTCATCTTCGACCCCGGGCAGGGACTGCCGATGTTCGACGGCGACGATCTGCGCCGTTTCGTGGACCTCGCGACGTGGCTGACCGTCAACGACTACGAATGGCAGGTGGTATGCGAACGCACCGGGCTTGGCGTAGCAGAGGTGGTCTCGAAGGTCGACGCGCTGATCGTGACGCGCGGCGCCCAGGGATCGGTCGTGCATACCCGTGGCGCAAGCATCGAGATTCCTCCCGCCCGGCCGGGCGACACCGTGGACCCGACCGGCTGCGGCGACGCCTTTCGCGCCGGACTCATCCACGGTCTCGTCAACGAGATGGACTGGGAGACCACCGGGCGCCTCGCCTCGCTGATGGGCACGCTCAAGATCGAGCATCCCGGCACCCAGAACCACCACTGCACCCGCGCGGAGCTGGAGAGCCGGTTCCGCGAATCGTTCGGGCGGGATCCGTAAGCTCGATCGCAAGCCGAAGAAGGGGCTGGCATGGAGCTCGGGGAATTCCCCTGCATCATGCCGATTGCAAACGTCGCCTCTGTCATGTAGCGGCTGCCTCCGCTACGCCGTGCCGCCGGCTACACGATGAGCGACCTCCCTGGCGCAGCCTCCGGGGGCTACGACTCCGCGCAGGAGATCGATGCGGAGATTACCGGCAGTCGCGCCGAATGAGCGCTGATCGGCCCATGCTCGGGCGTCGGGCCTGTGAGGAAGCCGCCCGGCGCGAGGATCGGCAACCCGGACTCTGACGGCGCGCGCCTGCGGTACACTCGTGCCGAGTCGGCAAGCGGCATGGAGACAACCACATGGACCGGGTGTTCGTCTATTGGGACAACTCGAACGTCTTTCACGAGGCCCAACGCCTCGCGGAGGAACAAGAGGGCACGCCCGGCGCCAGATACCTGGTTCGCATCCACTTCGAGAACCTGTTGCGTCTGGCCGAGGCCGGCCGCCCCGTGGAGAAAGCGGTGGCCGCCGGCTCCGTCCCCCCGGAGATGCGGCAGCTATGGAACCGGATGGAGAGCCGCGGGGTGCAGGTGAGGCTGTTCGACCGCGGCGAACGGGACCGAGGCGAACAGGAAGTGCCGGACCACTGGTTGCAGTTGTGCATGCTGGAGGACGCCCTGGATCACAACGGCGACCCGGGCATCGTCGCGTTGCTCACGGGCGACGGCGCGGGCTACGCCGAGGGGCGGGGCTTCCACCGCACGCTGGAGCGGATGCACAAGCGCGGATGGCGGGTGGAGGTGCTCTCGTGGGCGCATTCGTGCAACCAGGGGATGCGCCGATGGGCGGAGGCGAACGGCGTGTTCGTACCTCTGGACGACCACTACGAAGCGATCACCTTCCGCGAGCCGTCCCGCCCGGGTCATCCGCTCGCACCGGCGCGGGATCATGCACCGCTGGATCTGTCGCGCCGCCACATGGTGTGACGAGGAGCGGCCCGGCGGGGGTGAAGACCATTGAGGGTGCCGTTGCGTCACCCGCGACCCAGGCGCCGAACAGCGGGATTCCGGCTTCCGGGTTCTTCACAGCAGCGATGATCGGACGATAGCTTCGGCGTCATCCTCCGCCGCGTGGACGGCGATTTCGGTATCCGTCCACGCCTTCCAGCGCAGCTTTCGCCACCCTGCGGTTTGACCGTGCGGGCACGTACAGACTGGCCTCCGTCCGGTCTGAACAAGGCTCGCCCTCGGCCAGGAGGTTGCCCATGTCCGAAATCGGCGTATTCGAAGCGGAAACGAATCTGCCGCGGCTTCTGAAGCGCGTGCAGGCGGGGGAGCGCTTCGTCATCACCCGGCACAATCGCCCCGTCGCCGAGTTGATTCCGTTCAGGACGCACGACACCGGCAAAATCCGGGCCGCGATCGACGACTTGAAGGCGTTTCAGAAGACCCACGACCCGGGAGGGCTCTCGGTGCGGCAAATGATCGAAGAGGGGCGCCGGTATTGATGACGTTCGTGCTCGACGCCCGAGCGGGGACCGACCCCGCGTACACACCCTTGCATGTCTGAACGACCCGACATGCCGAGGGCCGAACGCGCGGCGGGAACAGGAAGGACATCCGGCGCGAGAATGAAGATGGTTCGAGGCTTGACGTTCATCGATGGAAGCGTCGATGCGATTGGCGCGCCACCACATGAAGTAACCCTGCCTGCCAGTCGCATGACATTTCTACCCATAGATACGTTCGCTGCACACGGGATTTCCAGACCCAAGCCGCGTGTGGCTCAAGTTCACCGCCAATGAGGGTAATCCACACGGGCCAATGGTCTTCTTCAGCCCGTCACTCCCCCGGGCTCAGGCCGTCATTCCCGCGGTTTCAGGCGTCATTCCTGCGGGTACAGCCCGCCACTCTCGTGGTCTCAGACCGTCATTCCCGCGAAAGCGGGAATCCAGAGACTTTTATGATTGAAGTGGATTCCCGCTTGCGCGGGAATGACGAGGGTGGATGGGACGCCCGCGTTCCCATGTTCACGACGGGCACCCGCTTCCGATTCCGCCGGGTTGGGCAGATGCCTGCCTGGGAACGGCGTGTCCCGCGTTCCCGGGAGGCGGACCCGTCAGCACGGTGCGACGTCGCAAGACGCCGAACCGCCTCGGCATCGCGCATCGCGCGTTCCCGGGAGGCGGACCCGTCAGCACGGTGCGACGCCGCAAGACGCCGAACCGCCTCGGTATCGCGCATCGCGCGTTCCCGGGAAGCGGACCCGAAAACACGGTGCGGCAGCGGTGCGGCGCACATCGCGCCCCCCGCGCGGTTGCGCCCGGCCGCGCCGGAGCGGCGTCCGGACGCATGGCAGGCGAGCATTGGGTAATATCCCGGCATATCGGCCGCCCCCGGCGGCCGTCGCGAGAGAGCCACCGCCATGAAGTATGCCGAGACGATCCTCGATCTCATTGGAGACACCCCCCTCGTCAAGCTGAACCGGATGACCGATTCCCGCGCCGCGACCGTGCTCGTCAAGCTCGAGAACTACAACCCCGCAGGCTCCGTCAAGGACCGGATGGCCTGGAACATGGTCCGCCGGGCGGAGGAGGCGGGCCTGCTCGGTCCCGGCGCCACGCTGGTCGAGAGCACGTCGGGCAACACCGGCCTCGGTCTCGCGATGGCCGCGGCGGTGCGCGGATACCGCTGCGTATGCACGATGCCGGACAAGATGAGCAAGGAGAAGATCGACATGCTCAAGGCGTACGGCGCGGAGGTCATCATCACCCGCACCGATCTGCCGCACGACCACCCCGAGAGCTACGTGGAGGTCGCCAAACGCATCGCGGCCGAGACCCGCGGCGGCTTCTACACCGATCAGTATTACAACATGCACAACCCCGAGGCCCATTACCTGACCACCGGCCCGGAGATCTGGGAGCAGACCGGCGGCCGGCTCGACGCCTTCGTGGGCGGGATCGGCACCGGCGGCACGATCTCGGGGGCGGCGAAGTACCTGAAGGAGAAGGCGGCGGAGACGGGCCGGGAGCTGTTCGTGTCCTGCCCCGACCCCATCGGCAGCATGTACTACGACGCGTTCTACAAGCGCGAGATCCGCAAGCCCGGGATCTACCGCGTCGAAGGGATCGGCCACGACTTCATGGTGGGGACCCTGGACTTCTCGGTGATCGACGAGGTGACGGAGGTCTCGGACAAGGACTCCTTCCTCACCGCCCGCCGGCTCGCGCGGCGCGAAGGCATCTTCTCGGGCGGCTCCGCCGGCACCGCGGTCCATGGTGCGCTGGACGTCGCGCGCCGCCTCGGCCCCGGCAAGACGGTGGTGGTGATCATCCCGGATTCCGGCGACCGCTATCTCAGCAAGTGCTACGACGACGAATGGATGCGCGACATGGGCTTCCTCGGCCCGGAGCAGCGCCTGGGCACGGTGCGCGAGCTGCTGGAGCTCAAGCCCGCCCGCGTCGAGTTCGCGCACAGGGACGAGACCATCGCGGACGTCACCAGACGCATGGCGGACCTCGGTATCTCGCAGATGCCGATCCATGCGGGCGATGCGGGTAGTCCGATGATGATCATCCACGAGGTCGATCTGCTCCAGAGCATGGTCAGGGGCGAGTGCACCGCGGACTGCAACGTCATGCAGGCGGCGAAGCCGATGCACGGCATGGTGGGGCTCGAAGACTCCCTCGCCAGGGTGCAGCAGGTCTTCGACGACGAGAACGTCGCGATGGTGGTGGAGGACGCGCACGTGGTCGGCGTCATCTCGAAGATCGACATGGTGGAGTTCCTGGCCGCGCGGAGCTGAGGCGACGCGGTAAGCACGCGGGACCCGTCCCCGGTCGTTCCCCAACCGTCATTCCCGCGGAAGCGGGAATCCATCGCTCGCGAAACAGTTCACCCGTTCGCCCAGGGATCCTGGTCGAGGAGGGGAAAGGCGCTACGCATTCCGCCGTCGTGCACCGGCTCGGCGTAGTGCAGATAGCTCGCGTCGAGCTCCTCGATCCGGTTCACGCCCAGCAGGCCGAGACAGGTGCGGATCTCGCCTTCCAGCAGATCGAGCATGCGGGTGATGCCGGATGCGCCGCCGGCCGCGATCCCGAATCCGTTCAGCCGGCCCAGCCCGACCGCGGTGGCGCCGAGCGCGAGGGCCTTCACGACGTCGGTGCCGCGCAGGAATCCGCCGTCGACCAGGACCTCGGCGCGGCCCGCCACCGCCTCGACCACCTCCGGCAACACGTCGATGCTCCCGCGGCCGTGGTCGAGCTGGCGTCCGCCGTGGTTGGAGACGTAGACCACGTCGATGCCCATGTCGCACGCGAGCACCGCGTCCTCGCCGGTCGCGATGCCCTTGAGCACCAGCGGGATGTCGAAACGGTCCCGCACCCGCTTCACCCCGTCCCAGGTGAAGCGCTTCTGGTGGTCCTCGCCGCTCACGTTGCGCCGTCCGGTGGTGACGAAGCGCTGCGCGATGTCGCGTTCGCGGCGCGAGTAGTAGTCGAGATCCACGGTGAAGCAGAACGCGTCGTAACCTGCGTCGATGGCGCGGCGGACGTGGTCGTCGACCCATTCGGCATCGCCGCGGACGTAGAGCTGGAAGATCTTCAGCCCGTTGCCGCCGGCCCTGGCCGTCGCTTCGAGACCCGGCGCCGACGCCGAGCTCGACATCATCGCGACACCCGTGCCGGCCGCGGCCTCGGCGACCGCCGCGCCGCCGGCCGGGTGCAGGTCCTGCAACGAGCCGATGGGGGCGAGCAGCACCGGGGCGCGGAGCGTGCGCCCGAGCAGGGTGGTGGAGCAGTCCACGCCGGAGACGTCGCGCAGCACCCGCGGCCGGAACGCGATCGCGTCGAGAGCCTGCCGGTTGCGCCGCATCGTGGTCTCCGACTCCGCGCCCCCGACGAGGTAGTTCCAGACCCCGTCGGAGAGCCGGTGCCGCGCCTGCTCGACGATCTCGTGAAGGGTGGCCGGATCACCGGACGGGCGATCGATGTCGTCGTTCATGCATCGGCCTCCTGGGTGCTTTCCGGGTGACGGGCCGTTCGAGAACCGTTGCGCATTGGGCCTCCATGCGGCTGGCGTGTCGTCGGCGGCGGGCGGGACGGGCACCCGTGCTCCCGGACGGTATCCCCCGCCGCGGGCAGGACCCGCCGATCTGCTACGCTCCGGGCGCATGAAAGTCTATCTCGTGCGTCACGGCGAGACGCCGCTCAACGCCTCCCGTATCCTCCAGCACCCCGGCACGCCGCTCAGCGAGCGCGGCGCCGCGCAGGCCGACCGGGTCGCGAAGCGGCTCGCCGGCGCCGGGATCGAAAGAGTCCTGACGAGCGACTATGCCCGCGCCCGCGCCACCGCGCGGGTGATCGCCGCCGCCACCGGCGCCCCGATCGAGATCGAGCCGCTGCTGCGCGAGCGCAATCTCGGCATCCACCGCGGCCGGGCCTGGGATGCGCTGGAGATCGACGTCTTCGCGCCGGACTACGTCCCTCCCGGGGGTGAGAGCGTGCCGGTGTTCGAGGCCCGTGTCGGCGATGCCTGGGCGGCGGTGCGGGCCGCCGCCGCCCGCGTGCATGGGCCGATTGCAGTGGTCTCACACGGCTTCATATGCCGCACGCTGGCCCGCGACCATGTGACCGCGGTGGCCGGGATCGACGTGGCGGCGGCACGGTGGGTGAATGCCTGCGTGACCGAGATCGAGTCCGGGGCCGGATCCGATGCCGGGGCCGATGCCGAGTGGCGGATCACCCGGCTCGCATGCGCCGCCCACCTCGATGGCCTCGAATCCCTCGCACCGTCGAGCATGAGATCCGCACCGGGGTTGAGCGCGTCCGGCCAGTGACGGCATCGCCGTTCCCGGTGCGTCGAGACTTCGACCAGTGAGGGGATCGCCGGTCCCGGTGCGTCGAGACCTCGACCGGCACGCGGCCCCGGCCAGGTTCGCGGGTTCCGCCCCGCGGGTTACGGATTCATCGGCGAACACGCCCGCTTCAACCATCTTCGAGCCTCCTCGCCGGCACATGGATTCCTTCATCCACGATACCGGTCGCGATCGAGACGGTGCGGATGTCCTGCCCGGTGATTTCGTCGATAATCCCCCATGCACCGGCACCGTGGCCCGGCTGTGCACAACGAGACAGGAGAGGGCTTGCGATGAGTGACTTGTGGTTCACCGAGGATCACGAATGGGTCCGTATCGAGGAGGGTGACGTCGCCGTTGTCGGCATCACCGACTACGCGCAGGAGCAGCTCGGCGAGCTCGTCTTCGTCGAGCTTCCGGAAGTCGGCGCGGAGCTCGATCAGGGCGAGGAAGGCGCGGTCATCGAGTCGGTGAAGGCGGCCGGCGAGCTCAAGCTTCCCGTCAGCGGTACGGTAACGGAGGTCAACGAATCGCTGGTGGACGAACCGGGACAGGTCAACGCCGATCCGGTCGGCGACGGATGGTTCTTCCGGCTCCGGATCAAGGACGCCTCGGAGCTCGACGGGCTGATGGACGAGCCGGCCTATGCGGCCTGGCTCGAATCGCTCGACTGAGTGCGTGTACCGTTGACGGCACCGCGACGCGGAATCTCCGGGGTCCCCGGCCAACGCGGCAACGGGCGAGGACCGGGTTTGCCCCATGCGATCGAGATGCGGGATGACTTCGCATCGCGCCACATCGGCCCCACCCCGCAAGACGTCGATGCGATGCTCGAAACCATCGGCGTCTCCACCCTCGACGACCTTCTCGACCGGACCATCCCGGCATCCATTCGAGACGCCGAGCCGCTGGCCCTCGACCCGCCGCTGACCGAGCGCGAGGCGGTGGAGACGCTGCGCGCGATGGCGGACCGGAACCGCCCTCTCGTCTCCATGATCGGGATGGGATACCACGGCACCGTCACCCCGCCGGTGGTGCTGCGCAACGTGCTGGAGAATCCCGCCTGGTACACCGCCTATACACCGTACCAGGCCGAAGTGAGCCAGGGGCGGCTGGAAGCCCTGCTCGACTTCCAGCAGATGGTGATGGATCTCACCGGGATGGAGCTTGCCAATGCCTCGCTGCTCGACGAGGCGACGGCGGCGGCGGAAGCGATGGCGATGGCGCGACGCGTATCGAAGTCGAAGTCGGCGCGGTTCTTCGTCGACGCCGACTGCCATCCGCAGACCATCGCGGTGGTCCGGACCCGGGCCGCCCCGCTGGGAATCGACGTGGTGGCCGGTGACCCGTACGAGGCGTTCGGCCGAGACGCCTTCGACGGCGACGTGTTCGGGGTGCTCGTCCAGTACCCCGGATCGAGCGGAGCGTTGCGCGATCCGTCCGCGATCGTCGAACGGGTGCAGGCCGTGAAGGGCCTCGCGATCTTCGCCGCCGATCTCCTCGCGCTGTGCCTCGTCGAGCCGCCGGGGGCGTTCGGGGCGGACGTCGTGGTCGGCAGCGCCCAGCGCTTCGGGGTGCCGATGGGGTTCGGCGGCCCGCATGCCGCGTTCTTCGCCACCCGCGATGCGTACAAGCGCCAGACCCCTGGGCGGATCATCGGCGTCTCGGTGGATGCGCGGGGCCGGCCGGCGCTGCGCATGGCGTTGCAGACCCGCGAGCAGCACATCCGGCGCGAGAAGGCGACCTCCAACATCTGCACCGCCCAGGTGCTGCTCGCGGTGATGGCGGGGATGTACGCCGTGTACCACGGACCGGAGCGGCTGCGCGCCATCGCCGGGCGCGTGCACCGGCTGGCGAAGGCGCTGGCGGCGGGGCTCGCGGCGGCGGGGCGCGAGGTCGTGACCGGATCGTATTTCGACACCATCACCGTCCGCGTCCCCGGCGAGGCCACGGCGCTGGCCGCGCGGGCGCGCGACGCGGGGTTCAACGTGCGGCTGGCCGACGGCGACCACATCGGCCTGTCGCTCGACGAGACGATTCGGGTCGAGGACGTCCGGGGGATCATCGCGGCCCTGGGCGCCGGCGCTGGTGTCCGCGGCGGAGAGGCCGGGATTCTCCACTCCGGCGCCGGCGGCGAGGATTCCGGGGTTCCTGCCGTGGACGCCGGTGGCGGGGATACCGAAGCTCCGGGCGCTGATGCCGGCGGCGGAAATATCGGCGGTCCGGGCGCCGGCGCCGCCGGCGGAAGCAGCGTGGACGTCGAGGGGCTGGCCGTCGCCGCGCCCGACGTCATCGGCGCACTCGCGCGAAAGAGCCCGTACCTCACCCATCCGGTGTTCCACGCGCATCACAGCGAGACGGAGATGCTGCGCTATCTCCGGCGGCTCGCGGCGAAGGACCTGGCCCTCGATCGTTCGATGATCCCCCTCGGCTCCTGCACCATGAAGCTCAACGCCACCGCCGAGATGATCCCGGTGACCTTTCCCGGGTTCGCGGCGCTGCATCCGTTCGTGCCCGCCGATCAGGCGCTGGGATACCGGGAGCTGTGCGCGGGACTGGAACAGATGCTGTGCGCGATCACCGGCTTCGACGCGGTGTCGCTCCAGCCCAACGCCGGCTCGCAGGGGGAGTACACGGGGCTGCTCTGCATCCGCCGGTACCACCGGTCGAGAGGGGAGGGCGGGCGCGACGTCTGCCTGATCCCCGCGTCCGCGCACGGCACCAACCCCGCGAGCGCGATCATGGCCGGAATGCGGGTGGTGGTCGTCGCCTGCGACGCGAACGGCAACGTCGATCTCGCCGATCTGGAGCTGAAGGCGCACGAGCACCGCGAGCGGCTCGCCGCGCTGATGATCACCTATCCCTCGACCCACGGCGTGTTCGAGGAGGGCATCATCGACGTCTGCAACGTCGTCCACGAGCACGGCGGGCAGGTGTACATGGACGGGGCGAACCTCAACGCGATGGTCGGGCTGTGCCGGCCCGCGCGCATCGGGGCCGACGTATCGCACATCAACCTGCACAAGACGTTCTGCATCCCGCACGGCGGCGGCGGGCCGGGCATGGGTCCGATCGGAGTGCGCTCCCACCTCGCGCCGTACCTGCCGGACCACCCCGTGGTCGGCGGGGTCAATCCCGCCGCCGATCCGTCCGGCACGGTGGGCACGGTGTCGGCGGCGCCGTGGGGGTCGGCGGGGATCCTGCCGATCTCGTGGGCGTACATCGCGATGATGGGCGCGCGGGGACTGCGGCGCGCCACCGAGGTCGCGATCCTCGATGCGAACTACGTCGCGGCCCGGCTCGGCGGCGCGTTCCCGGTGCTCTACACCGGCGAGACCTTCCCCGTGTTGTACACCGGCGAGAACGGGTACGTGGCGCACGAGTGCATCATCGACCTGCGCCCGGTGAAGCAGTCGTGCGGGGTGACGGTCGAAGACGTCGCGAAGCGGCTCGTCGACTTCGGGTTCCATGCCCCGACGATGTCGTTCCCGGTGCCGGACACCCTGATGATCGAGCCGACGGAGAGCGAATCGAAGGCCGAGCTCGATCGCTTCTGCGACGCGATGCTGGCGATTCGCGCGGAGATCGCGGAGATCGAGGCGGGCACGATCGCGTACGAAGACAGCGCGCTGGCCCACGCCCCGCACACCTCGGACCTGCTCGTCGCGGAGCGCTGGGATCGCCGGTACTCGAAGGCGCGGGCGTTCTTCCCGCTGCCCGGCGTGCGCGAGGACAAGTACTGGCCGCCGGTGGCCCGCGTCGACAACGTCCACGGCGACCGCCACCTCGCCTGCGCCTGCCCGCCGCCCGAGGCGTATGATGATGCGGCGGATTGAAGCATGAGCCGGCGTCCTGCCCTGCGCCGTTCCACGATGTCCCGTGGAAGCGGGAGTCCGGCCGCCGCGAGCGACGTTGCTTTGCAAAAATGGTGATCGACAGGGGAGAAGGGAAGGAGCCCATGCCGGAACCCGAACGGAAATCCCAATATACCGACAACGTGAATGCCGCCTTGCAGTGGATGTGGGGAGACGGATACCTCTCACCCGGCGGCTCCGAGGAGGTGGCCGCGATGCTGCGCGACGTGGACGTCGGCGGCCGGCACGTCCTGGACATCGGCTGCGGCCTGGGCGCCGCCGCCGTCGCGTTGGTCGAAACGTATCGAGCGCGCAGTGTTCTGGGCATCGACGTCGAGCCGCATCTCGTCGCCCAGGCCCGCGAGCGGGCAACGGCGGCCGGGCTCGCGGAGCGAATCAGCTTCCGACTGGTCACCCCCGGACCCTTGCCGTTCGACGACGCGACCTTCGGCATGGTGTTCAGCAAGGACGCCATCGTTCACATACCGGACAAGGCGGCGTGCTATGCCGACGTCCATCGGGTGCTCGAACCGGGCGGGGTGTTCGCCGGCAGCGACTGGCTTCGCGGCGGGGACGAAACATATACCTCCGTGGCGCGGGAATGGCTTGACTTCGTCCGGTTGGACTTCCGGATGGAAACCCTCGATCAGACCCGCGAGGCGCTGCAACGTTCGGGCTTCGAGCAGGTACGACTCGTGGACCGGAACGAGTGGTACAAGGACGAGATCAAGCACGAGCTGGCGACCCTCTCGGGCGACAGCTACCGGGCGCTGGTGGGGCTGGTCGGCAAGGAGATGGCGGAACATCGACTCGAGAGCAGCACGCGGAAGCAGAGCGTCATCGAGCTGGGCTTCCTGCGGCCCACCCATTTCGTGGGATACAAGCCCGCCGGGGCATGACCGTACCGGCGGTCGCTCCGATTGTTTGGCAACCCGTTGGCGTGAGGGTCCTCCGGTCGTCGGGCGACACCTGCGCGACGGATCGCCTGCCAGCCGGGATCCGGGCGCCTTGAATCCGGAAACCCGAGAGCCATCGATGACGGATCCCGACCAGCCCACGACTTGCACGAAGCAGGCGCATCGCGCCGCCTGCCGTGATCCCGTCTTCGATTGGGAGGATCGCCGGGACTTCGAGTTCGCGAGCCGCGGATTGCTTCATCGACCGGAAGATCCGGCGATCACGGATGCCGGCGGAGGCGTCGTCTGGCACCACGAGGCATTCGAGGACTTCCTGCACGGCGACGCGCCGGAAACAGTGCATCCGAGTCTCTGGCGGCATGCGCTGCTCAACAACTACCGTGGCCTGTTCAAGGTCACGGACGGCGTCTACCAGGTCCGCGGCGAATCGCTGGCCAACGTCACCTTCGTCGAGACCGACACCGGATATATCGTCATCGACCCGTTGACCACGGTGGAGACCGCCGCCTATGCGCTGAACCTCCTTTACGAGCACGTCGGGGAGCGGCCGATCATGGCCGTCGTCTACTCCCATACCCATTCCGACCACTTCGGCGGCGTCAAGGGCGTGATCTCCGATGAAGACGTGAGCAGCGGAAGGGTCAGGGTGATCGCTTCGGACGGCTTCTCCGAGTGGGTGCTCAAGGAGCAGGGCCTGGCTGCCGAAGGCATGGCGTCACGGAACAGCTACATGTACGGCGAGAACCTCCCGCCGGGTCCGACGGGAATCGTCGATACCGGTCTCGGGCAGGCGATCGAAGGAGGCGAGGTCACCTTCATCGAGCCCACGGACATTATCGGAACGCAGGGGGGGCGCCTGACGATCGACGGTATCGACCTCGATTTCATGTATGCGCCGGGCGAGGCGCCCTCCGGGATGCATTGCTACATCCCGAAGCACCGGACGCTGCACGTCGCCGACAACTGCTACATGTGCCTTCACAACGTCTACACGATTCGTGGCGCGTTCCCGCGCGACGCCATGCAGTGGGCGGACTCCGTTGCAAGATCCTTGCAGTATGAAGAAACGGAGATCCTGCTGAGCGGCCACAACTGGCCGGTGTTCGGCCGATCGGAGGTCAGGACGTTTCTGGGCCAGCAGCGCGACGGCATCAGGTACATGCACGACCAGACCCTGCGGCTGATGAGCCATGGATACGTTCCCTCCGAGATCGCGGAAGCGATCGAATTTCCTCCCTCCCTGGCCCGGCTGTGGCATCTGCGGGGCTACTACGGCGCTCTCAAGCACAACGTCCGCGGCATCTACGCCTACTACCTGGGCTGGTACGACGGCAATCCCGCCACCCTCGATCCGCTGCCCCCGCGCGAGCTGGCGAGGAAGACGCTGGCGTACATGGGCGGCGTGGACGCGGTCGTCGCGAGAGCGAGGGACGATCTGGAGCGGGGCGACTACCGCTGGGTCGTGCACGTTCTCGACCAGGTGCTCTGGGCGGAGCCGGACCACGGGGAGGCGCGCGCGCTCGCCGCGGCCGCCCATACCCAGCTTGGCTACGGGGCGGAGAACGCGACGTGGCGCAACGCCTACCTCTCGGCCGCCCAGGAGCTGCGCAACGGGGTGCCGGCGGGGACGAAGAATCCCCGGACCCTGCGTGACGTCACCAAGGGCATGAGCGTGCTGCTCGCCCTGAATGCGCTGAGCATCAGGCTCAATGGATCGAAGGCCGTCGGATCGGGCTTCGTCATCAACTGGAACGTGGGCGAGACCGGGGAGGCCTGTCATTCGGAGCTGACCAACGCGGTCCTGATCAACCGCGACGGCGCGGACCCGCGCGCCGATGCGACGGTAGATCTGTCACGCTCCGCGCTCGGCAGGTTCGTTCTCGGAGAGATCGGCCTCGCCGGTCTCGAGGAAAGCGGCGCGAGGATTTCCGGCGAGGCCGGCCTGCTCTCCGACCTCGTGGCGATGCTGGATCACTTCCCTCTGTGGTTTCCCGTTGCGACCCATGGGATGAAATTCGGCGAGGCGTAAGGCATCGCCTCTCACACGCCCTTGCGTTTGCCCTGGATCACCCGGTCGAGCATCATGGCGATGAACAGGATCGCGAGTCCGGCAAGGAGCCCCTGGCCGACGGATGCGTACTGCAACGCTTCGAGCACGTCCTCGCCGAGCCCTTTCGCGCCAATCAGCGACGCGACCACGACGGTCAGCAGGCTCAACAGGATGGTCTGGTTCATTCCCGCGCGGATCGACGGTGCGGCGAGCGGCAGATCCACCTTCGTCATCAGGTACCAGCTCGAAGCGCCGTAGGCAATCGCCGCCTCCCGTATGGACTCGGGCACGCCGCGAAGCCCCAGTACGGTCAGCCGGATCACGGGCGGTGTGCCGAAGATCAGGCACGTCACCACCGCCGCCGGCTTGCCGGCGCCGAAGAACGCGATGATCGGGATCATGTACACGAAGGCCGGCATCGTCTGCTGAAAATCCAGGATCGGCCGAATCACGGTATAGATGCGAGGCCGGCGGGCGCAGAAAATGCCGAGCGGTATGCCGATCCCGATGCTGATGAGGGCTGCCGTCCCCAGCAACGCCAGGGTCTGCATGGACAGAGTCCACAGCCCGACCAGGCCCATGAATGCGAGAAACGCGCCCGCGTGGATTGCCGCGCGGGGTCCCGCCGACAGCGCGGTCAACGTGACGATGAAGGAAGCGATCACGATCCAGGGGGTCCGGACGAACACGACTTCCAGGAAGTCGAGGACCTTGCGGATCCCGAAGCTGATGCCGTCGAACACCTTGTCCCCGGTGAGGCTCGCGTAGTCGAACGCGACTTCGATCCAGCCGATCGCGGCCAGGCGGAATTCGGGGCGGGTGGGAAAGCCGTCGAGGACGGCGACCAGATCGGACGATCCGAAGTGGAACACGCTCACGGCATGGACGAGCACGACGAAGAGGGCGCTCAACGCCACTCCGGATGCATCGATCCCGGCCTTGATGGTGCGATCGGAGAGCCATTCGGAGTACCGGTGTTCGAGCGACGGGTTGGCAAGCACCCCCTCCACCACTTTCACCGCCAGCAGCATCGCGACTCCGAAGCTTACGATCCAGATCCGCGATGCCTCGATCTGCTGAAATTCGATCTGCGCCTGCTCGACGATCTTCTCCAGCCCCTCGATGTTGCGGCGGAAGGCGTCCACGTTGTCCGCGTTGTCCTTGATCGCCGCCTCCAGTTGCCCGCGGCGTATGTTCAGTTGGAGCTCCATCGCCGTGATGCGGGAGGTGACTTCGGCCGTGAGATCACCCCACAGGCCCCGGCCTGTCTGGGCCAGGGAGAACGCCTCCAGAACCGTGAAGGGCAGGCCCCACTTCCATAATCCGCGCATGCCGTACCAGATCGGCCCGAGCAAGGCCGCGGCGAGGTTGAAGCTCCACGTAAAGCCGGACCGGTTCCCTATCAGGTCGAACTGCCGTTCGTAGTACGCGGCATTGGCTCCGACGAAGTGCCGGATCGATCCTCCCCGATCGTCCGTCGTCTTGACCGGGCCACCGGTCGCGCCACTGGCCGCGCCGTTGCCGACCGCCTCGTTCTTCATGATGCCTCCGTGCCTTCGATGACGGCCTTCAACAGGCAGGAACGGGTGACCACGCCGATTCGACGGTTCGCATCGTCCGTAATGGCGATGGGAGCGTCGGAGTCGACGGCCGCTTTCATCAGTACGTCCAGCTTCGCGTTCTGGTCGAAGCCGGGGAGATCGCCGGGGAGGGGGCCATGCACGCGCTCGTATGCCTCCGGCGGTTGCATGACGGCATGGGCCCGTACGACCTTGAGGCGGGAGATGCCCGCGACGAAGTCCGCCACGTAGCCGTCCGCCGGGTGCAGCACGATCTCCTCCGGCGTCCCGGTTTGAACGATGCGGCCGTCCCGCATGATGGCAATCCGGTGGCCGATACGGACGGCTTCGTCCAGATCGTGGGTGATGAATACCGTCGTCCTGTTCATGATCGAGGCGAGCTGCATGAACTCGTCCTGCAACTGGCGGCGTATGAGGGGATCGAGGGCGCTGAACGGCTCGTCCATCAACAGGATCCCGGCATCTACCGCCAACGCTCGCGCGAGTCCGACACGCTGCTGCATGCCGCCCGAGAGCTCATGGGCGAACCTGTCCCCCCAACCGCTCAATTCCACCATGGCCAGAACCTTCTCCGCCGTTGCCCGTCGCCGGTTCTTCGGAATGCGCCTGATCTCCAGGGGCATGGCGATGTTGTCCAGCACGGATCGGTGCGGCATCAGGGCGAAGTTCTGGAAGACCATCGCAATGTGCTCATTGCGAAATTGCCGCAGCTCCTTCGGGGAGAGGGCCAGGACGTCGCGGCCGTTGACACGGATGTCGCCCGCGCTGGGCTCCAGCAGCCGGTTGATGTGGCGGACCAGGGTCGACTTGCCGCTGCCCGACAGGCCCATGACGCAGAATATCTCGCCGCGCCGTATCTCGAGGCTGACGTCGGCCACGCCGATGACGCAGTTGTACCGCTCCAGGGCCTGTTGCTTGGAAATGCCGTTGCGCTGAACTTCCGCCAGCGCCTCGGCCTCGCGTTCGCCAAAGACCTTCCAGACGTTTCTGATCTCGATGGCGCTGGCGGACGGTGGGGCGGTCATGTCACCGGCCATCATGTCGTCGGGCGTGGACGGGACGGCACGCTACGGTGTCGAAACACGGTGAAGAAGGCGTATCGGGAGAAGAGCCGGACCGGATGGGTCCATCTGGTCCGGCTTCCGTGGATTCGAGAGGGCTCGTTACAACCCGAACCAGCCGTCGACGCGTTCCGGGTGCGCCGTGATCCA
Source organism: uncultured Gammaproteobacteria bacterium (assembly GCA_958295835.1). Taxonomy (GTDB): domain Bacteria; phylum Pseudomonadota; class Gammaproteobacteria; order HK1; family HK1; genus HK1. Next base: position 5,601,850 of record OY282378.1, on the reverse strand, counting down.
TTCGGAGACGACTTCGCGTGCGTCACGCTTCCTGAAGCCCACTTCGTAGGCCCACTCGGTGACCAGATCGATGTCCAACTGGATGCTGGCCAGCAACTGGGTGGCGAGGGGGGCGCGCTTCTCCAGGCTCCTGGACCACGCGAACTGGATCTGCTTCGGTGCGCTGGCGCAGGTGATCTTCGATTTCTCGAACCAGTCGGGATCTTCCTTCTGGGTGATCTGCTTCCAGCAGCCCTTGCCGTCGTTCTCCGGCTCTTCGAGCTGCACCAGCCCGTAGGCCTGCCAGACCGAATCCGGCTTCCAGCAGTATCCGGCATATCCCTTGCGTTTCTTGACCGCGTCGGCGAGCGCCGCGTAATGGGCGCCGGGAGCCGTCCTCACCCACTGGTTGTTCCCGAGGAGCCCGTAATCCCGGGTCTTGATCATGTTCTCGTTGGTGGCGATCCAGCCCGATCGTCCTATCCAGATCTCGCCCTTTCCGTCGCCGTCGGAATCGAGCTGCTTCGATACCTCGGGCCTGGCCAGGTCGAAGATGGACTTGACGTTGTGCTCCTCGGAGAAGTAATCGGGCACGCAGAAGCCGCTGCTGCCGATATAGTGCTTGTCGCTGTAAACCACCGTTCCTTCTTCGACGACGTACTTCTGGTGGAAATCCTTCTGGTTCGGCAGCCAGGCGTCGACGTGTATGTCGATGTCGCCTTCGCCGGCGTGCATCCCGGCGTAGGTGACCGCGTTGTCCGCCGGCTTGGTTTCGACGACGTAGCCCAGCTTCTCTTCGAAGAGGACGATCAGCAAGTTCATGATGGCCTGGAACGACGGGTACGGATTGTCGTTCAACGTGATCTTTTCCGCGGCGATGCCGGGAGCAGCCAGCGCCAGGAATCCGGCGCAGACGGTGCCCTGGATGAAGCCCCTGAAACGATGTCTCACAACTGTTCCTCCTTCGTATCCTGGTTTGCCGAGTGTGTTGCCGATCATGCGGCGCGTCATGCCGTTACCACACCGCGCGGCGCCGCCCCCGCTCGGACACGAGCTCTCGCCACGTCCGAGAACGACCGTTCAGCGATGCTTCCATCGCGCCGTCCGCTTGTCGAGGAATGCACGCATCCCTTCGTGCTTGTCGGCGGTGGAGAACGCCATGTTGAACAATCCCCGCTCGGCGTCAAGCCCGGATTCGAGGGTGGTCTCGTAGGCCCGGTCGATGGCCTCCTTGACCATCAGCACCGCGGGAAGCGACATCGACGCGATGACCTGCGCGGCCTCCATCGCCTCGTCGAGCAGGCGGTCGAGGGGCACGACGCGGCTCGCGAGCCCGCTGCGCTCGGCCTCGTCCGCGTCCATCATGCGCGCGGTGAGGCAGAGATCCATCGCCTTCGCCTTGCCGGCCACGCGTGGCAGGCGCTGGGTGCCGCCGAGCCCGGGCGGCACCCCGAGCTTGATCTCCGGCTGCCCGAAGCGGGCGTTGTCGGCGGCGATGACGATATCGCAGGCCATCGCCAGCTCGCAGCCGCCCCCGAGCGCGTAGCCGGCGACGGCCGCGATGACCGGCTTGCGCACGCCCTCGATGCGCGCCCACCCCGCGAAATGGTGGGCGGTGAACATGTCCATCGCGTTCTTGTCCACCATTTCCGAGATGTCGGCGCCGGCCGCGAACGCCTTCTCGTTGCCGGTGACGACCATCGCGCCGATGGCGTCGTCGGCGTCGAAGCCGGCGAGCGCATCGCCCAGCTCCTCGATCAGCGCCTGGTTGAGCGCGTTCAGCACCTTGGGTCGATCGAGCACCACCAGGCCGACCGCGCCCCTCGTTTCGGTACGAATACAGGTGTAGTCCATCACTCGGCTTCCTCTTGCGTGTGGTCATGCTCTTCCGGTTGACCGGTCTTCGGCAGGTTCGGTTTTCAGGATGCCTTATCGGGACAGGCGGCGCCAACGGCGTTCACGCGGGCAGTGTCGCAGCCCCGGAGGTCTCCCGGAGTACCCGCATGTCATTCAACGGCTTCGACCCCGCGGGTCCGCGGCATGACGGCGCGTATCCTGTCCTATACCGCCCTGGTGCATCAGGAGCTGATCCGTCATGGGGTGTTGCGCGAGTCAGGTACGCTGCCGCCGGTGCTGCCCATCGTGGTCTACAACGGCGAGCGACGCTGGACGGCGGCGGTGGAAGTGGGGAGGACGATCGCACCGGCGGGCGGGTTCCTGGCACGGCTTCAACCCTCGCAACGCTACGTGCTGATTGACGCGAGGGCGCTCGGCGCCCAGGATTTGCCGGCGGAGAATTGGGTGTCGGCGCTCATCGAGCTGGAGAACAGCGCTTCGGCGGCGGGTCTGGTACGGACGTTGACGGATGTGTTCGGGAGGTTCGGTGGGCCGGAGGCCCGGGGATTCAGGGAGGCGCTGTACGAGCGGGCGCGGCACCTGCCGTTGACGCGCAGCGGCGAGGCGCTGCCGCCGCTGCAAGCGCTGGAAGGAGAAGACATGGCAACGTTGCTGGAGGCGCGGGCGAAGGAGTGGGTGGCACAATGGTTTCAACAGGGCATCGAACAGGGCATCGAACGAGGCCGGAGCGAAGAACGGGCACTGTTGAGCCGCCTTGCGGCACGCAGGTTCGATGCCGAGACGGCCGAACGGCTTTCCGGACTGCTGGACGGCATCGCGGATGCGGAACGTTTCGCCGAGGTCGGCGAGTCGATCATCGAATGTGAGACCGGCGTCGAACTGCTGGATCGCGCGGAGCGCGTGAGCCGGCGCGCCCGAGCGTGCGGTACACCATCGAAACCAGCTTGATCGGGAGAATCAACCCATGGGCCGGACACTCACCCTGACCGCTGCCGACGGGCATTCCCTCGGCGCCTACCGGGCCGATGCGAGCGGAGGCGCGGCGTGCGGCGGCCTCGTCGTGCTGCAGGAGATCTTCGGCGTCAACCTCCACCTCCGGGAGGTGTGCGACAGCTTCGCGGCGGATGGATTCACCTGCATCGCGCCCGCGCTCTACGACCGCTCGTCGCAGAGGAACTGCGAGCTCGGATACGAGGCGAGTGACATGGCGACGGGCCGCAAGCTTCGCGAAGAGTTTTCCTGGGACGATACGGTGAAGGACGTCGCCGCCGCGGTCGCGGTGCTGGCCGGCGAAGGGCTCGAGGTCGGTACGGTCGGGTACTGCTGGGGCGGCTCCATCTCATTTCTCGCCGGTACCCGGCTCGACGTACGCGCCGCCGTCGTCTACTACGGCGGGCAGATCATCCCCTGCAAGGACGAGAAGGCGCGCTGCCCCATGCTCATGCACTTCGGCGAGCACGACGCGGGGATCCCCCTCTCCGACGTCGAGCAGATCAGGGCCGCGCACCCCGAGGCCGCCGTCCACGTCTACGACGCGGGCCACGGCTTCAACTGCGACCGCCGCGGGAGCTACGACGAAGCGGCGGCAAGGCTCGCGAGACGGCGGACCCTCGATTTCTTCAACGCGCATCTCGGGTGAGGCCCGAAACGCGGGTCACCGAAGAAGTGCGGCCGAGGACGGCACCTGGCCGATAGCGTTGTGGGAAGCGGTGGAGGAATCCGCGCTCACCCGGGCATGGATCCCCGAAGCGCCTTGCGGTGCTTGCTCCGCATGGAGAGCGAATGTAGCGTCCGTGTGATACCGATCCAGGTATCGACCGATCCGCGCCCCGTGCACGTCCTGCCTTCTTTGGCCGCCTGCCGGTCCTCATGCGCCCGCTGCCCGTGACCATGCCGAATCTCGACGCCCTCTTCTGGCCCCGCTCCATCGCCCTCATAGGCGCCTCACCGGACCGGACCATCATCCGCGGGCGGATCGTGGAGGCGGTGACCCTGCACGGCTTCGACGGCCCGATGTACGCGGTGAGCCGCAGCCACGAGGAGATCGGCGGCATCCTCTGTTACCGCAGCATCGAGGCGCTGCCCGGGCCGGTGGACCTCGCGATCGTCACCATCCCCGCCGAGCACGTCGCCGCGTCATTGCGGGTGTGCGGGAAGATCGGGGTGAAGGCGGCGATCGTCATCAGCTCCGGATTCGGCGAGGAGCGGGGGGAAGCCGGTGCGGCGCGCCAACGCGAGATCGCCGGCATCGCCCGGGAGTTCGACATGGCGATCCTCGGCCCCAACGCGGAGGGGTTCCTCAACGCCCGGATGCCGCTCGCGGCGACGTTCAGCCCGACCGTCGTGCACGTCGAGAACGGGCTCCGGCCCGAGGCGAGCCGCGCGCGGGGGATCGCCGTCGTTTCGCAGAGCGGCGGGATCGGCTTCTCCTTCTTCCACCGCGGCCGGCCCAAGGCGCTGAACTTCAGCTTCGTCGTGAGCATGGGGAACGAAGCAGGGCTCGACGCGATGGACGTCGCCGGCTACCTCGTCGAGGACGAGGAGACCGCGGCGGTGCTCGCCTTCCTCGAAGGCGTCCGCGCGCCGGAGAAGCTCGTGCGCGTCGCGGAACGGGCCGCCGGGCTGCGCAAGCCGCTCATCGTCGCCAAGGTCGGACGCTCGGAGGCGGCAGCCGCGGCGGCGGCGTCGCATACCGCGTCGCTGGCCGGCGCCGCGCGTGCTTACGACGCCGTGTTTCGCCGCTACGGCATCCTGCCCGGCGAAGACCAGGATCACATGGTGGACGTTGCGGCCGGGTTCGCCTTCTTCGCCGGGCGTCTGCCGAGGGGGACACGTGTCGGAATCCTGACCCCGTCCGGAGGCGCGGGCGCGTGGCTGGCCGACGTCTGCGAACACCATGGACTCACGGTGCCGCCGCTCGATGCCGAGACCCGCGCCGCCATCGATCGCATGCTTCCGGCCTACGGGACGTCCCGCAACCCGGTGGACGTGACCGCGCAGGTGATCTTCACCCTCGGGTATGCCCCCGCGCTGGAGCTGCTGGCCCGCGCCCCCGGCATCGACGCGGTGCTGGTCGCAGGCTCGCTCTCCCACGCCCGCTACATCGAGCGCGACATGGAGAACCTGATCCGGATTGGCGCGAGCGTGGACAAGCCGGTGATCTTCTGTGGCTATACCCGCGCCGACCCCCACGCGGTGGATCTGCTCGCGCGGGCGGGGTTCCCCTGCACGACGAGCATGGCGAACGCGGCGAAGGCGATCCGCGCGATGCACGAGTACCGCGAGTTTCTTGAACGGAGAGAGGGCGGGCGCCCTTGGCTGGCCCGCACCGGCGAGGGTGGAGAAGAGGCGGTGTCTCCGGTTGCGGGCGGTAGGCACCCGCGCTCGCCGCCCACCGGCGAATCCCTCGTGCGGTCGTTGCGCGAGGCCGGGCCGGTGATCTCCGAGCACGACGCGAAGGCGCTGCTCTCGGCGTACGGTATCGGCGTGCCCGCCGGCGGCCTCGCCGCGGATGCCGGCGAGGCGGTGCGCATCGCATCCGCGCTCGACGGGCCGGTGGCGATGAAGGTGCAGTCGGAGGATCTCCCCCACAAAACCGAATCGGGCGGCATCGCCCTGGGCGTGGAAGGGAAGGCCGCGGTACGCGAGGCGTTCGGGCGGATCATGGAGAACGCTCGCGCGTTCGCTCCGGATGTGACTATTGAAGGCGTGCGGGTGGAGCGCATGGCCGGCGCGGGGGTCGAGGTGATCGTCGGCGTGAGCCGTGATCCCGACTTCGGCCCGATGCTCGCGGTCGGGATCGGCGGGGTGTTCGTGGAGCTGCTCGACGACGTCGTTCTGTCGCCGGTCCCCGTCGATGCCGCGGAAGCCCGCGAGATGCTGCGTGGCCTTCGCGGGCGGCGGCTTCTCGACGGTGTGCGCGGGGCGCCACTGGCCGATGTCGATGCGCTCGTTGCGCTGCTCGTCGCGGTGTCGGAATTTGCGGTGTCGGCGGGCGGCGCGCTGGAGGCGCTCGACCTGAACCCGGTGATCGTCCATCCCGGCGGGCAGGGGGTGAGCGTGGCCGATGCCGGCATCGTCACCGCCGCGGCACGCCGGGAGGTCTGAGCCGAGGCGCCGGAACCGGGCGTCCGTCACGGAACCCAGAAGTGGACCCCGATAATTGGACAGTGCGATAAGTGTACTCCGCCTCCGTTGGTTCGCCAGCTTCACGCTGCCTTGGGCCATGAGCCGCGGTCGGCATACACCGCGTCGGGTGTCCTGCGACCCAGACCCTGATGGCGGCGCTCGGCATTGTAGAACCGGAAGTAGCGGCCCAGTCCCGCGCGAGCCGCGGCTACGCTCTCGTAAGCGTGCAGATACACCTCCTCGTACTTCACACTCCTCCACAGCCGTTCCACGAACACGTTGTCCACCCATCGCCCCTTGCCGTCCATGCTAAGCCTGCCCCGGCAGGCAGTAAGCCGGGGGCGATGTCTGCGCCCTTGAGCACTTCTGTGAACGCCGCGCTGGTGAACTGTGCCCCCTGGTCGGTGTTGAATATCTCCGGGCGCCCATAGTGTGCGAGCGCGTCTTCCACCGCCTCGACGCAGAAGTCGCCGTTGAGGGTATTGGACAGCCGCCAGGCGAGCACCTTGCGGCTGTACCAGTCCATGACCGCGACCAGGTAGAGAAACCCGCGGGCCATCGGGAGGTAGCAGATATCGGTCGCCCACACCTGGTTGGGACGCTCCACGGTGCGCTCCCTCAGCAGATAGGGATAGACCTTATGACCCTGGCCCGCTCGGCTCGTTCGGGGCCGTGGGTACAGCGCCTCAAGCCCCATCAGACGCATCAGACGCCGCACTCGCTTGCGGTTGGCCTTCACCCCACGCTCCCCGAGCCAATCGCTCAATCGACGGCTCCCGTAGAACGGGAACTGAAGGTGCGCCTCGTCGAGCAGGCGCATGGCCTCCAGGTCCTGTTCCGAGACCGGCGCCGGCTGGTGGTACACGCTCGAACGCGACAGCGCCAGCAGCTCGCACTGATGCGTCACCGCCAATGAGTGACCCCGCTCGATCATGGCCTTGCGCCGGGGGCGGCTCAATGACCGAGCTTGCCGGATAAACAATCCCGTTCCATCGTCAACTGGCCGATCTTCGCGTGCAGCTCCTTGACTTGGTGCTCGGTGTCGTTGTCTCGTGCGGCCCCGCGTTCGAACAGGCGCTCGGCGCTGCCCACCAAGCGGCCTCGCCAGTCCTGAATCTGGTTCGGGTGCACGTCGTACTGTTGGGCCAGCTCCGCGAGGGTCTTCTCACCGCGAACCGCGGCCACCGCCACCTTCGCCTTGAACGACGCCGAGTGATTCCTGCGCTTGCGTCTCATCTTCTGCTCCTCTCTCTCCCTGCTATGATCATGGCAGAAGACACTTACTGATTCGCGATTCCTGTCCAACCGATGGGGTCCACCTCACCCGGCGCAAGGCCATGATCGAGCGGGGTCACTCATTGGCGGTGACGCATCAGTGCGAGCTGCTGGCGCTGTCGCGTTCGAGCGTGTACCACCAGCCGGCGCCGGTCTCGGAACAGGATCTGGAGGCCATGCGCCTGCTCGACGAGGCGCACCTTCAGTTCCCGTTCTACGGGAGCCGTCGATTGAGCGATTGGCTCGGGAAGCGTGGGGTGAAGGCCAACCGCAAGCGAGTACAGCGTCTGATGCGCCTGATGGGGCTTGAGGCGCTGTACCCACGGCCCCGAACGAGCCGAGCGGGCCAGGGTCACACGGTCTATCCCTATCTGCTGAGGGAGCGCACCGTGGAGCGTCCCAACCAGGTGTGGGCCACCGATATCTGCTATCTCCCGATGGCCCGCGGGTTTCTCTACCTGGTCGCGGTCATGGACTGGTACAGCCGCAAGGTGCTCGCCTGGCGGCTGTCCAATACCCTCAACGGCGACTTCTGCATCGAGGCGGTGGAGGATGCCCTCGCCCACTATGGGCGTCCGGAGATATTCAACACCGACCAGGGGGCGCAGTTCACCAGCGCGGCGTTCATCGACGTGCTCAAGGGCGCAGACATTGCCCCCGGCTTACTGCCTGCCGGGGCAGGCTTAGCATGGACGGCAAGGGGCGATGGGTGGATAACGTGTTCGTGGAACGGCTGTGGAGGAGTGTGAAGTACGAGGAGGTGTATCTGCACGCTTACGAGGGTGTGGCCGCGGCTCGCGCGGGACTGGGTCGCTACTTCCGGTTCTACAATGCCGAGCGCCGCCATCAGGGCCTCGGGCGCAGGACACCCGACGCGGTGTATGCTGACAGCGGCTCATGGCCCAAAGCAGCGTGAAGCCGGCGAACCAACGGGGGCGGAGGACACTTATCGGACTGTCCAATAATCGGGGTCCACTTCTTCCCACATCGCATGTGCAACTTCCCCGACGTCGTTCAACTGCATCTCTCCGTCCACGACTTCGCCGAACAGACAGGCCCGGCTTCGGGTACAGATGGTCACGAAGTACGCGCCTTGCCGGGTGTAGTCGAAGTGTGGAAGACGGGTCGGCCGGCGCCGGCGCGTGACAGGGGCGACGCATGCGTCGCCCCTACGGTCGGTGTCGTACCCCAGGCGTCGAAGGGACGCTTGCAGCGCCGCTCCGCTCACGTTGCGGGGCAACTTCATGCTACGAGAACCTCGTCCCGCACGAAGTGCGAGCGGATCAACTTCGGCCGCTTCATGGTGTCGTCGAAGTAGCAGTCGACGGCCTCCTTGACGTTGCTGCGGATCTCTTCGATCGAGTCGCCCTGGGTATGGATGCCGTGCCCGAGCGCGCTTGCGGAGTACCCGCCGTCCACTTCGTCCTCGCTGACCTCGAAGATGATCTCTGTCATGACGTTGCCTCCGATTGCTCCCCGACGCTTGGTATCTCCGCCAGCAGCCCCTCCGTCTCCTGCTCCAGCGCGAGAATGTCCGCCCGGATCTCCGCCAGCGTCCGCATCGGCTTCGGCTTGTAGAAGTAGCGCGTGAAGCTGATCTCGTAGCCGACCTTCACGCTGTTCGGCCAGTACCAGGCGTCGGCAGCGTACGGCAGGACCTCGCGACGCAGGAACGCTTCGATGCCGCCCTCCTCCTGTAGCGGGATCTGCTCGGTGTCGCGCAGGTCGGCGTCCGGCTCGTACTCGACCACGGCAGGTCGCCTGTTGACGGTGATCCGGAACAGGCCGTGCAGCGGGGCGGCCCGCGTGCCCCGCTTGTGGATCTTGCGGATGACGGGCGGCGCGGCCTCGCTCCGCTTGCCGCTCTCCTTCAGCTCCCTGATCTCGGCCGCCTTGTAGACTCGGTTCGGGTCCGCCCCCTCGATGCGCAAGGGCCGCTCGACCGTCACCTTCCAGTAGCCGAAGGCGGCGTTGTCGAAGATCCTGCTCTGCTCGTTCTCCTCGAAAGCGAGGAAGGTGTCGCAGATGCGGGCGACGTCGTCCTCGCCCAGCTCGCAGTTCTTCTTGCCGAGGTTCTTGCGGAGCGGCCCGTACCACCCGGTGGCGTCGATGAGCTGCACCTTGCCCCGGCGGTGCTCGGGCTTGCGGTTGGTGAGCACCCACACGTAGGTCGCGATACCGGTGTTGTAGAACATGTTGAGGGGCAGGGCGACGATCGCCTCCAGCCAGTCGTTCTCGATGATCCAGCGGCGGATGTTGCTCTCGCCTTGCCCGGCGTCGCCGGTGAAGAGCGAGCTGCCGTTGTGGACCTCGGCGATGCGGCTGCCGAGCGGGGTGTGCCGCTTCATCTTGGCGAGCTTGTTGGCGAGGAAGAGCATCTGGCCGTCGCTCGATCGGGTGACCAGGGAGTACTCGGGGTCCCCGGCGTGCTCGATCACGAAGCGCGGATCGCGCATCTCCTTCTTGCCGCCCATGCGCTCCAGGTCGGTCTTCCAGCTCTTGCCGTAGGGCGGGTTGGAGAGCATGAAGTCGAACTCGCGGGACGGGAAGGCGTCGTTGGCCAGGGTGGAGTGTTCCGGGCCGCCCACGATGTTGTCGGCGGCCTCGCCGCCGCCCTTGAGCAGCAGGTCGGCCTTGCAGATGGCATAGGTCTCGGCGTTGATCTCCTGGCCATAGAGGTGGGTGGAGACCTCCTTGCCGTGCTCGGCGGCGAGCTGCCGCAGCGTCTCCTCGGCCACCGTCAGCATCCCGCCGGTGCCGCAGGCGCCGTCGTAGAGCAGGTAGGTGCCGGACTTGACCTCGCCGGCGACGGGCAGGAAGAGGAGCCGCGCCATGAGCGCCACCGCGTCGCGCGGGGTCCAGTGTTCGCCCGCCTCCTCGTTGTTCTCCTCGTTGAAGCGCCGAACCAGCTCTTCGAAGATCGACCCCATGCCGTGGTTGTCGAGTCCGGGATGCCGCACCGAGCCGTCGGTGTTCATCACCGGCGCGGGGCTCAGGTTGACGTCGGGCGAGGTGAGCTTCTCGATCAGGGTGCCCAGGGCGTCGGCGCGGGAGAGCCGCGGGATCTGGTTGCGGAACTCGAAGCTCTCCAGAATGTCCTGCACGTTCGGCGAGAACCCGTCGAGCCAGGCCTCGAAGTCGGTGGTGAGCCGCTGGCGGTTGGCGCGGGCCCGGAGGTCGCGCAAGGTGAACTTCGAGGTGTTGTAGAAAGCCTGTCCCGCCGCTTGGCGCAGGGCCGGGTCCTGCTCGACCACCCCCGCCGCGTCGAGGGAAGCCTTCATGTCGAGAACCGCCTGCTTGCTGCCTTCCAGGACCGCATCGAGACGGCGCAGCACGGTCATGGGGAGGATGACGTCGCGGTACTTGCCCCGGACGTAGAGGTCGCGGAGGACGTCGTCGGCGATGCCCCAGATGTAGTTCGCGATCCAGTCGAGGTCGCCGTGGCCCGTCTGCATGCGCATCCTCTCGTCGATGGCGGTATCGAATGGCGGTATCGACCGGTCCGGCGCGGTATCCTCCGGAGCCCCGCATCGGCCGGGGTTCCGGCCCGGAAGCGAGCATAACCGGTGCGCGAGGGTGGTGCCCTCACGAGGGTAATGCCCTCATCGGTGGATTCGTGTCGAGGCAGCGGCTCTGTCCGGGCCGACGAGCAGGCCAGGGGAAGGATTCGGAGGACCGGCCGGGCATTGTGGCGGACCTCGACGTCTTGAAGACCAACATGGGTGTGGACAGGGAAGGGTTCGGAGGATCGCCGGGGGTTGTGGCGGAGGCGACGCCTGCGTTGCCCCCGCGGGTGGCAGCCCATGCCGGTTCCGACACGGCCGGCACCCGATATCGGTACAGCATGAACGCCACGAGGATCGTCGTCCCATGAGCACGAGAATCAACCGCAGGATCACCCTGGCCGCGCGCCCGATCGGCGCTCCGAAGGTGAGCGACTTCGCGACCGTCGATGAGCCGGTGTCGGCGCCGGGCGACGGGGAGATGCTTCTTCGCACCCTCTATCTCTCGCTCGACCCGTACATGCGCGGGCGCATGAACGACGTGAAGTCCTACGTGCCCCCGGTCCGGATCGGCCAGACGATGGAGGGCGGCGCGGTCAGCGTGGTCGAGGAGTCGCGCCATCCGGAGTTCTCCGCCGGCGACGTCGTGTTCGGTCGCACCGGCTGGCAGCAATTCGCGATCTCCAACGGCAAGGGGATGCGTCCCGTCGATTCGTCGCTTGCTCCGATCTCGACCGCTCTCGGCATCCTCGGTATGCCGGGCCTCACGGGCTACGTGGGGCTCGTCGATCTCGGTCAGCCGCAGGAGGGCGAGACCGTGGTGGTTTCCGCCGCCACCGGGGCGGTCGGGTCGCTCGTCGGCCAGATCGCGAAGCTCAAGGGGTGCCGGGTGGTCGGGGTGGCGGGCGCGGAGGAGAAGTGCCGCTACGCGGTCGATGCCCTGGGACTCGACGCCTGCGTGAGCCATCGCGAGGCCGACCTCGCGGGCGCCCTGAAGGACGTATGCCCGGACGGTGTCGACGTCTACTTCGAGAATGTCGGCGGCAAGGTCTTCGATGCGGTGATCGGGTTGATGAACGTGCACGGCCGCATCCCCGTGTGCGGCGGCATCGCCCACTACAACGACACCGGACCGCCGCCCGGGCCGGACCGCCTCGCCGGTACGATGCGCATCATCCTCACCCGCCGTCTGACGGTGCGAGGGTTCATCATCTTCGACCACCATCACCGAATCCCCGATTTCACCCGCGACGTATCGGGTTGGCTGCGCGAGGGCAGGATCGTCTACCGGGAAGACGTCGTCGAAGGGATCGACAACGCGGTCGGGGCGTTTCTCGGGCTGCTCAGGGGCGAGAATTTCGGCAAGCTGATCGTGAAGGTCTCCGATGATCCGACCATTTGACGGTTGAACGTTCGGATCCCCGGGTCGATCCGGACCCACGGCCGGCCCGACTCGGAATCCGCGGATGGAATGGAGGAGCAGCCCCGGCGCTCCGGTCCGCACACCCTGACGATTCCGCTCCGAGGGGCATAACGTCGGAAGTACGCTTCCGGGTACACGCTTTCGGAAACATGACTCCGGGAACACGCCTCCGGGTACATGACTCCGGGAACACGCCTCCGGGTACACGACTCCAGGAACACGACTCCGGGTACACGACTCCAGGAACACGATTCCATGCCTGACCAGCCCAGGGTGCTCTGCACCCGCCGAATGCCGCCCAACGTCGAGGCGCGGCTCGCCCGCGACTACGACGCGACGCTCAACCCCGAGGAACGTGTCTACTCCGAGGACGGCCTCGTCACGGGCAGCGAAGGAATGGACGGCATCCTGTGTGCGGGCGGCGACCCGTTGAACGCCGGCGCCGTCGAGCGGCTCTCCGGCAGCGTGCGGATTATCGCCACGTACTCGGTCGGCTACGAGCACGTCGCGGTGGGCGCGGCGAAGGCGCGCGGCATCGTGGTGACCAATACCCCCGACGTCCTGAATGACGCCACCGCCGACGTCGCGATGCTCTGCCTGCTCGGGGCGGCCCGGCGCGGCGCCGAGGGCGATCGCATGGTGCGGGCCGGCGAGTGGCTGGGCTGGCACTCCACCATGATGCTCGGCGTACACGTGACGGGGAAGCGCCTCGGCATCCTCGGGATGGGCCGGATCGGGCGCGCGGTGGCGCGGCGCGCACGCGGATTCGACATGGAGATCCACTACTGCAACCGGAGCCGCCTCGCGCCGGGGCTCGAAGACGGCGCGGTCTGGCACGACACCCCGGAATCGCTGCTCGCGGTGAGTGACTTCCTGTCGATCAACGCGCCTTCGACTCCGGAAACGCGCAACTTCCTCGATGCCGAACGCATCGCATGTCTGCCGGACGGCGCGGTGGTGGTCAACACCGCCCGCGGGGACCTCGTCGACGACGACGCGCTCATCGACGCCCTGCGATCGGGCAAGGTGGCGGCGGCCGGCCTCGACGTCTTCGCCGGCGAGCCGAATCTCGACCCCCGCTATCGCGGCCTCGACAACACCTTCCTGCTCCCGCACATCGGCAGCGCGAGCCTCGAGACGCGCGACGCGATGGGGTATTGCTGCCTGGACAATCTCGATGCGTTCTTCGCGGGCCGCCCGTGCCCGAACGCGCTGTGAGCACACCGCGATAAACGGCGCGTCCCGGAACACGCCGTTCCCGGAGAACCCGGCCCCGCGGACTCAGTGGCTCTCGCGCGGCACCCCCGCGCCGCTGCCACCGGTGAGGACGTCGAGGTCGGCGCCGGTGTCCGCCTGCATGACGTGGTCCAGGTAGAGCTTCAGGTAGCCCCGCTCCGAATGCGGCTCCGGTGCCCGCCACGCGGCGCGGCGCCTCTCCAGCTCCTCGTCGGGGACGTGCAGCACGAGCTTGCGGGCGGGAACGTCGAGCTCGATATCGTCGCCGTCCCGGACGAAGGCGAGGGGGCCGCCGGCCGCCGCCTCCGGCGCGGTATGCAGCACCACGGTGCCGAACGCGGTGCCGGACATGCGTGCATCCGAGATCCGCACCATGTCGGACACGCCCTGCCGGAGCAGCTTCGCGGGCAATCCCATGTTGCCGGTCTCCGGGAAGCCCGGGTATCCCTTCGGCCCGCAGCCCTTGAGCACCAGCACACAGGTCGCGTCCACGGCGAGCTCCGGATCGTCGATGCGCGCCTTGTAGTCGTCGATATCCTCGAAGACCACTGCCTTTCCGCGGTGGCGCATGAGCGGCTCGGTGGCGGCGGAGGGCTTCAGGATCGCGCCCCGCGGGGCGAGGTTGCCGCGCAGCACCGCGATACCCCCCTGCGCCTTGAAGGGTTCGGCGAGGGGGAAGATCACGTCCCGATTCCAGCACTGTGCGTCCTTCACGTTTTCCCAGAGGGTATGCCCGTTCGCGGTGGGCGCGTCCTTGTGGAGAAGCCCGGCTTCCGCGAGCTCCCGATGCACCGTGGGCAGTCCGCCCGCGTAGTAGAAATCTTCCATCAGGTACTTGCCGGAAGGCATGAGGTTCACGATGCACGGGACGTCGCGGCCCAGCGTGTCCCAGTCATCGAGGGAGAGGTCGACCCCGATGCGCCCGGCCACCGCCAGCAGGTGCACCACCGCGTTGGTCGAGCCGCCGATGGCCCCGTTGGTGCGGATGGCGTTCTCGAACGCTTCGCGCGTGAGGATCTTCGACATGGTGAGATCCTCTTCCACCATCTCGACGATCCGCCGGCCCGCCATGTGGGCGAGCACGTTGCGGCGCGAGTCCGCGGCGGGGATGGCGGCGTTCGTGGGCAACGCGATGCCGAGCGACTCCGCCATGCTCGCCATCGTCGAGGCCGTCCCCATCGTCATGCAGTGGCCGACCGAGCGCGACATGCACGCTTCCGCGTCCATGAACTCCTGCATCGACATGTCGCCGGCCCGCACCATGCCTTCGAACTTCCACACGTGGGTTCCGGAGCCGATCTGCCCGTCGCGGAACCGCCCGTTGAGCATCGGGCCGCCGGAGACCACGATGGCCGGCAGATCGCAGCTCGCCGCCCCCATGAGCAGGGCGGGAGTGGTCTTGTCGCAACCGACGAGCAGCACCACGCCGTCGAGGGGGTTGGCGCGGATGGACTCCTCGACGTCCATGCTCACGAGGTTGCGGTAGAGCATCGTCGAGGGCCGCATCAGGGTCTCGCCGAGCGACATCACCGGGAATTCGAGGGGGAAGCCCCCCATTTCGTACACGCCGCGCTTGACCCGTTCGGCCAGCACCCGGAAGTGCGCGTTGCACGGAGTGAGCTCGGACCAGGTGTTGCAGATCCCGATGACCGGACGGCCGTCGAACAGATGGTGCGGCAGGCCCTGGTTCTTCATCCAGCTTCGATGATGGAACCCGTCCTTGCCGTCCTTGCCGAACCATTCGGCGCTACGGCGAACGGCCTTCTTTCTGTTCATCGTTCGTCTCTCGTTGCGAATGTCGCCGGTCCGGCCAGCCGCACGGACTCAGCCGGGGTACACGCCATTTCCCGGCGCGGCTCGACCCCTCCGGATCGGGCCGGCGATGCCGGGGGCATGATCTCGCCGGATCGCCCCTGATCGCCTCCCGTCCCCCCCGGATTCATCCGGGGTACGCCACGACCTCCTGGCGCTGCTCGCCCAGGCCGGCGATGCCGAGGCGCATGACGTTGCCCGGCTTCAGGAACACCGGCGGCTTCCGGCCGGCGCCCACCCCAGGTGGAGTGCCGGTGGGGATGACGTCACCCGGCATCAGGGTCATGTGCCGGCTCACGTAGCTCAGGATCGTCTTGACGTCGAAGATCATCGTCCGCGTATTGCCGTCCTGGTAGCGGCGCCCGTCCACCTCCAGCCACATGGCGAGGGCGCCGGGGTCCGGGATCTCGTCCCTGGTCGCGACCCAGGGGCCGATGGGTGCGAACGTATCGGCGCTCTTGCCCTTCACCCACTGGCCGGTGCCTTCGAGCTGGAACTGCCGCTCGGAAACGTCGTTGACGAGGCAGTATCCGGCCACGTAATCGAGCGCCTCGTCTTCCTCGACGTAGCTCGCGCGCGTGCCGATGACGACTCCGAGCTCGACCTCCCAGTCGCTCTTCACCGATCCCTTCGGGAGGACCACGTGGTCGTTCGGCCCGCAGATCGCGGTGGTCGCCTTCATGAACAGCACCGGCTCGTAGGGGATGGGTTGGCCGGCCTCCTTCGCGTGATCGGAGTAGTTGAGCCCGATGCAGAGCAGCTTGCCGACCCTGCCGACCGGGCAGCCAAGCCGGGTCCCTGCCTCGACCGCCGGCAGCGACGCGGGATCGATGGCCGCGAGTCTGGCCAGGTTTTCCGGGGAGAGGGTCGAACCGTCGATGTCTGCGACGTGCCCCGACAGGTCACGGATCGCGCCGCTCGCATCGACGAGGCCGGGCTTCTCGGCGCCCGGCTGGCCGTATCTGACTAGCTTCATGGAGTCCTCGATCTGGTGTTTCCGGATGGAAGGCAGGTCGTGAACGAGTGTAGCGCATACCCCTGCGTGCGCGGGTGCAGGCGGGTCAGGTGACTCATGCTCGGGCGGCTTCCGCACATACCCCCGCGTGCGCGGGCGCGGGCGTTGGACTGGATGTTCACAACCGACCTGCTGCGGCTGCCGGACGAAGGCCGGGTGGCGGGGGTGGCGCGCGATATCCGGTCCTTGACTTTGCCGCGGGTGGCTCCCTAGATTGCGCCCTCCGGCGGGCGGCTGGCAGAAGACCTGTCTTCGCCGCGATCCCTACCACGGTCCTGGCCGTACAGAGTCGAGACGGGGGCTTCGAAACGCGATGGATTTCCGGATCGAAACAGTGCCGCCGGACCAGCGGCGACCGAAGCCCGTGGACGAGAGCTCGCTGGGCTTCGGGAAGATCTACAGCGACCACATGTTCACCATGCGCTGGACCTCGCACGACGGCTGGAGCGATCCCACGATAAGGCCGTTCGCCAATCTGGAGCTCTCACCCGCCTCCCTGGTCCTCCACTACGGTCAGACAATCTTCGAGGGGCTGAAGGCATACCGGAACCGGAAGGGAACGGTGAACCTGTTCCGCGCGTCGGACAACGCCACACGTTTCAGCCGCTCCGCCGCGCGTCTCGATCTGCCGGAAGTCGACCCTGCCATCTTCACCGGAGCGATCGAGGCGCTGCTCGAGCTCGACCACGAATGGATCCCCCGTTCGCACGGAACGTCCCTGTACGTTCGACCCACCATGGTGGCGACCGAGCCCTACATCGGGCTCAAATCCACCCACGAGGCCCTCTTCTTCATCATTACCGGACCGGTCGGCGCCTATTACCCCGAAGGCTTCAATCCGGTGAAGATCACGGTGTCGGAGCGGTATTCGCGGGCCGGACCCGGAGGGCTCGGATCGGCCAAGACCGCCGCGAACTACGCGGCGAGCCTGAAGGCCGAGAAGGAGGCGCTCGCCCGCGGCTTCACCCAGGTGCTCTGGCTCGACGCGGCCGAGCGCCGGTACATCGAGGAAGTCGGCTCGATGAACATCCTGTTCAAGATTGCGGGCACCGTGGTCACACCGCCGGCCGGCGAAACCATCCTCGACGGCATCACCAAGAATTCGGTGCTCAAGCTGCTCAGGCGGTGGGACGTGCCGGTGGAGGAGCGGCCGATCGCCATCGAAGAAGTGCTTGACGCCCACGCGGATGGAAGTCTCGAAGAGGTGTTCGGGGCAGGAACCGCGGCGGTCATATCCCCGGTCGGCTCGCTCGACTACAAGGACCGGACCCACCATGTCGCGAATGCCGGCACCGGGCTCTTCGCAGAACGACTCTTCGACGAGCTGATGGGCATCCAGTACGGCGCCCGTCCCGACCCCTTCGGCTGGATCCGGGAGGTGGCGCCGACCGGCATGGGCGGCGCTTCTGCCGCAAGCGTCTGATCCGAACAGACCACCGCCCGTCGCGGGGTCGTTCGCGCCGGCATGATCGAGGACAGGGGCTCTCGCGATCGCCTCCTCATGCGGAATCCGTCGCCTCTCCGAGGCTCCACTCGGGCAGGTTCGACTGGAAACGCAAGCCGGCCGGCAAAGCGTTCAGGCTCCCGCAACCACGGGGAACCGCCGTCCTGGTCCCGCCATCCCTCTCAGGAGCCCGCCAGACTCGGCTTCGCGGTCATGGAGTTCTGGCCCCGTTCGGGATTGGGCTCGACCGTCAGGCCCAGAAACCGGCCGAGCTGGTCGGCGCCGCCCATATACTTTCCGTCGATCCAGATTTGTGGGACGGTGACCGGGGTCTTCGGTCCGATGATGGGCTTGACCCTGCCGATCATCTCGTAGAGCGCGCGCGGATCCTTCACCACGTCGTGATACACGTAATCGATCCCGGCCTCGGCGAAATAGCCTTTCGCCCGCGTACAATGGGGGCACGTCGCCTTGCCGTAGAGATGGGTGCCGGACACCCCGGTGCGTTCCACGTGCGCGGCGATGACCGCTTCGGTGAGGACGCCGCGGTTCAGCGCATGGCCCTGGCTGACGACCTTGCCTTCGATCATCACGATCGGCGCGTGCCAGCCGCCCTTGGGAAGCGGCTTCCACCACTCGCTCAGCCATTCCCGGACCTCGACGGCGACCGGGATGCCGTCCAGCTCGGTGGCGAGGGTATCGTTGATGACGTCCACCGTGAGAGAGCATTCGCCGCAGGGGATGTTGACCTTGAACGGTCCCCACCGACCCGCCCAGCGGTACAGGGTCAGCCGCACGGCTCGCGTCGTCATCGTATCCCTCCCGTAGTCGTCTTCATGGCCGCGAAAGCAGGTTCATACAAGGTAAGCCCGCGCAAGGAAAGGCGTCAATCGGTTCCGAGCCCGCATCCCCTCCCGCACCGATCACATGTTGCCGAGCGTGCCACCTGGCTTGCCCACGCCATTCATACCCCGTCGAGCATCGACGCATGACCCTGCCGAACGAGCGGTCCGCGCCGGCAGCGCGCATCCGGCGCCCGCGCCGCGCCACCGGCGTCGCGCTCGTGCTCGGGGCCGGCGTGCTGCTCAGCCTCTCGGGGATCGTCCTGCGCCACATGGAATCCGCGGGCGGCTGGCAGATCATCTTCTATCGCTCGCTCGCGTTCGCCGTGGCGGTCTTCCTCTGGCTTGCGTTCAGCTATCGCACCCGCGTCGTCCATGCGTTCACCAGGGTGGGGAGGGCCGGCCTGATCGTCGCACTGAGTCTCGGTCTCGGATCGGCCTGCTACGTGTTCGCGCTGCTGCTCACCACGGTCGCGAACGCGCTCTTCATCATCAGCGCCGCACCGTTCATGGCCGCCGTCCTTGGCTGGATGGTGCTGCGCGAGCGCGTCCGGCCGGTGACGTGGGCGACGATGGCGGTCGCGCTCGCCGGCATCGCGATCATGGTCTTCGACGGCGTCCGGGGCGGCCGGCTGCTCGGCAACCTCGTGGCTCTGGGCACCCCCGTCAGCTTCGCGATCATGCTCGTGGCGCTTCGCCGCGCCGGGGACCGAGACATGATCCCCGCCATCTGCCTCGCCGGCGTCGTGGGAGCGGTGCTCGGATTCGCCATGTCGGACACCCTCGTCATCTCTCGCCACGACCTCGTGCTCTGCCTCTTTCTCGGGGTCGTCCAGTACGGAGGCGGATTCGTGCTCCTCACCCTCGGGGCGCGCCACCTCCCCGCCGCCGAGGTCGCGCTCCTGTCACTGGTGGAAACCGTGCTCGCCCCGATCTGGGTATGGATCGGCGTCGACGAGATCCCCACGCTCTTCACGCTGGCCGGAGGCGTCATCGTGCTCCTGGCGGTGGTCGTGCAAACGGTCGCGGGGATGCGCCGGCGATGGTGAACTCGTGGTCTTGATGATGGAGGCAGAGTCAAGCTTGCCAGGCAGATCCGTGGAGAAGACCCGGAACGCCCGGCTCGTCCGGCCGCTTCGGCGGATCGAGCCTCGACAGGTTGCAGAACGGGCGCCTGGTGATCTTGCGCGGCATCAGGAAGCGCCCAAAGCTGTAGAGCATCTCCTGTTCGTGGTCGGTATAGGGAAGGATCTGGCTCAGGTAGGCGTACGTCCTCACGAAGCCCGAGAGCTTCTCCCGGAACTTCTCGCGCTCGTCGTCTTCCTCGATGCTCGCGAAGCGATCCACCGCCGGCTGGAGATGGCGCTGCATGTGTGCGTGATCCGCGGCGCCCTGGCGTTCCAGGGGCTTGTAGAAGGTCCGGGCGAACGCCTCGACCTCGCTCCAGTGGAAGCGTGCTGCACTATGGAGCAATCGGCAACGAGGGCGGGCAGGCCCGCAGATGCTCAGGCGGCCGGGAAGGCCACGAAATCCCGGCGATGTAATCGTGCTCGGGGCGTTGGCGGAAATTGCCGCCTTCGAGCGAAAGCCCGCTCACGCCTCGTCGGTCCGAGGCGAAGCCTCGTCAGCGGTTTTCGTTGTAAGCTCATCCCGGACCCCGGCGCCATCCTGCCCCGCTACGGCATTCCGAGGAGCACGCCCATGACCTTCGACTGGAGAAACCAGCCCGACGACGTCGTCGAGCGGCACTTCAATCCCCGTACCACCGTGCCCGATCCGCAAGCCCTCCTGGACGAATACGCGCGCAAGGCCGCGGAGACGCGCAACGAGATCCGCGGCCGTTACGACCTGCGCTACGGCAAGGGGGAGAAAGAAACGCTCGATCTCCACCTTCCCTGCGGCGCCCCGAACGGCGCGCTCGTCGTCTTCCTGCACGGCGGTTACTGGCGCGGACTCGACAAATCCGACCACAGCTTCGTCGTGCCCACCTTCACCGAAGCCGGCGCGGTGCTGGCCAACGTCAACTACGATCTCTGCCCGAGCGTGACCCTCGACGTGATGGTCGAGGAGATCGAGCGCGCGGTGCTGTACTGCCACGGCAACGCGCGCGAATGGGGCGCGGACCCCTCGCGGCTCTTCCTGGTCGGCCACTCGGCCGGCGCCCATCTCGCCGCCTCCATGCTGATCAACGACTGGACGAGGCACGATCTGCCGGCTGGCCCAATCCGTGGCTTGGTCGGGCTGACCGGGATCTACGAGCCGGAGGCGATCCTGCGGGTGAGCGTCAACGAGGAAGCGCGGATCGCGCCGGAGGTCGCCGCGCGCCACGACTGCCTCGCCCGTCCGCCCCGCGGCGGTGCGCGGGTGCTGCTCGCGGCCGGCGGCGACGAGCCGCGGGGGTGGATCGATCAGACCCGGGCCTACGCCGCGGTGTGCACGTCGGCCGGGCTCGACGCCGAGTGCGTCATCGTCGAGGGCGTCAACCACTTCTCCCTGCTCGAACACGCGGTGACCGGCGGCACGCCCATCAACCAGTCGATCCACGCCCTGATCCGCGGCTGAGAAGGGCGCCATGAAACCTGCCGCGGTTCAACGCTCGTAATGCTCGGCCTCGCGGGGGCCGGCCCGCATGTCGGCGATCGCCTGCCGCACGTCCTCGATCGCCGATTCCAGGCGCGAGGCCACCGCTTCCGGTGGCTGGCCGAAGGGAAGGGTGTCGATCAGGCCGGCCCGCCGTCCCTGTGCGCGCCAGGCGACGTGTCTGGTCCATTCGGCCCGGAAGTTGCGCCGGCTCGTTGACCATCATCACGTAGTCGAGGGCGATGGTGCACTCATGGTCTTGATGATGGAGGCAGAATCAAGCTTGCCAGGCAGATCCGTGGAGAAGACCCGGAGCGCCCGGATCGTCCGGATCGTCCGGCCGCTTCGGTGGATCGAGCCTCGACAGGTTGTAGAACGGGCGCTCGGTGATCTTGCGCGGCATTACCGCCGCCCGGCCGGATCGATCGCATCGGTCGGTAGGCGCTACGCCCGTACGTCCGCATCGCCGGGTGCGCCCCCTGGCCCCACGTCTCCCCGCCTTGCCCGCACGGTCTCGAAGATCTCCCGGGCGAGGACGGGGAACGCCGAACCCTGAAATTCCTTGTCCGACATGTAGCGCGTCACGATCCGATCGTTCTCTCCCATGCGTTCGATCATGAGGTCCTCGATGAGGCTGCGAACGCCCATCTCGAACCTGTCGAGCGGATTGGCGAGCGCGGTGCGCACCACGACATCGCTGTTGCAGGCTTTTTCCCTGATCTGATCGAAGAAGAGACGGTCTTCCTCCGTGAACTGCGTCCCGAAGCGCTCGTTCAGGATCTCGATGATCTCCGAGAGGGGCGCCTGCTCGTCCTGCGCCTTCCGGGTGCCGGTTTCGGTCGGGGTCTTGACGTATTGCGGTTCGCCGTCCGCTATATCGATGGAACCCGTGTGCACGCGCGCCAGCCGATAGTATTGAAGCGCCACCTCGTCGCGCATCCCGACCATCGTGTCGTCGCGATCGATCGGCAGGTGGGGCAGGAGGAAGCGCCCGAAGCTGTAGAGCATCTCCTGTTCGTGGTCGGTATAGGGAAGGATCTGGCTCAGGTAGGCGTACGTCCTCACGAAGCCCGAGAGCTTCTCCCGGAACTTCTCGCGCTCGTCGTCTTCCTCGATGCCCGCGAAGCGATCCACCGCCGGCTGGAGATGCCGCTGCATGTGCGCGTGATCCGCGGCGCCCTGGCGTTCCGAAGGCTTGTAGAAGATCCGGGCGAACGCCTCGACCTCGCTCCAGTGGTAGATCCGGGTCAGGTCGAGCGCGTGCTTCAACGCCTCCAGTCTCTCGGGCCTGGACGCCTCCACCATCTCCGTCCCGTCGTAGTAGGGCTTGAAGGCCCGCCGGACGTCCTCCGCGTCGTTCACGAAGTCGAGCACGAACGGCGCCTCCTTGCCGGGGATCGTCCGGTTCAGCCGCGAGAGCGTCTGCACCGCCTGGACCCCGTCCAGCCGCTTGTCCACGTACATCGCGCACAGGAGCGGCTGGTCGAAACCGGTCTGGTACTTGTTGGCGACCAGCAGCACTTGGTAATCCGGTGAATCGAAACGATCGGGCAACGCCCCTTCGCCGATGGGCCTGCCGGTCACGGCGTCCACGTTCATGCCGGGCTCCGTATATTCGATGCCGGTGTCGGGGTCGCGCACGATGCCACTGAACGCGACCAGCGGACGAACGTCGGTATAGCCGTTCTCGGCCAGGTAGCGCTCGAAGGAGAGCTTGTAGCGCACCGCGTGCAGCCGCGAAGGGGTGACCACCATCGCCTTCGCGCGTCCGCCGATCCGGTGCATCACGGCGCGGCGGAAGTGCTCGACGATCACCACGGTCTTCTGCTCGACGTTGTGCGGATGCAGGCTCGCGAACTTCGCCAGTGCCCGCGCGGCCTTCTTCCTGGGCAGCTTCGGGTCGTCCTCGACGTTCTTGAGCAGGCCGTAGTAGGCGGCATAGGTGGTGTAGCTCGCCAGGACGTCGAGAATGAAGCCCTCCTCGATCGCCTGCCTCATGCTGTAGAGATGGAACGCCTCCGGCGTGCCCCGCTCATCGGAGCGGCACTCTCCAGAGCGGCGCTCATCGGGGCGACTCTCGCCGGAGCGGCGCTCGCCGGGGCGGCTGCGGCCGTCGGAACGGCCGAACAACTCCAGTGTCTTGCCCTTGGGGGTGGCGGTGAAGGCGAAGAAGGACAGGTTCGGCTGCCGGCCACGTGAGGCCATGATCTGGTTCAGGCGATCCTCCCAGTCCTGCTCGTCTTCGGCGTCCTCGTCCGTGCCCGGGTGCGCGCTCAGATCCGCGCCTTCGTCAGCGCCCAAGTCCATGCCCGGGCCAACGCCCCCGTCCGTGCTCGGGTCCAGGCCCTTGCCCGCGCCCTCGTTCGCGCTCGGGTCCGCATCCCCGCCCGCGCCCAAATCCGTGCCCGGGTCCAAGCCCTCGTCCACACCCAAGTTCGCGCCCGCGCCGAGGATGGCCTTGAGCTCGCGCGCCGTCTCCCCGGTCTGGCTGGAATGCGCCTCGTCCACGATCACGGCGTACCTGCGCTTCGCGATCTCCGCCTCCCATGCCTTCGCCCGCGCCTTCTCACCGGCCGTCGCCGCCTCCTGCGACTCCGCCCCCGCGGCGTGCAGCAACCCGCGCAGCACGAACGGGAACTTCTGCAACGTGGTGACGACGATCCGGGTGTCGTCGATCAGCGCGGCGGCGAGCTGCCTGCTGTCCCGGTCGATGGCCTTGACCACGCCCTGGGCGTGCTCGATCTGGTAGATGGCATCCTGAAGCTGCCGGTCCAGCACGCGGCGATCGGTGATGACCACGACGCAATCGAAGACCTTGCGGTCCTCGCGGTCGTGGAGGCTCGCGAGCCGGTGGGACAGCCAGGAGATGCTGTTGGTCTTGCCGCTCCCCGCGGAGTGCTGGATCAGGTAGTTCCGGCCGGAGCCCTCTTCGCGCGCTGCGGCGATGAGCTTCCGCACTGCGTCGAGCTGGTGGTAGCGGGGGAAGATCAGGGTCTCCCGGGTGATCCGCCGTACTCCCCCCTTGCCGTCGTCCACTTTCTCGTCCTTCGTCTCAATGAACATGAAGTGGCCGAGGATGTCCAGGAAACTGTCGCGTTCCAGCACCTTCTCCCAGAAATAGCCCGTGCGGTATCCGGAAGAGTGCCGCGGATTGCCGGCGCCGCAGCGCACTTCGCCCGGATGGCTACCGCGGTTGAAAGGCAGGAAGCGCGTCTCCGCCCCGCCGATGCGAGTGCTCATGTGCACCTCGTTCGGGTCTGCGGCGAAGTGCACCAGCGCCCGGGCCTTGAAACGGAACAGCGGCGCGCGCGGGTCGCGGTCGTTCCGGTACTGCCGCACCGCGTGACGCCAGCTCTGGCCGGTGCCGGGGTTCTTCAACTCGCAAGTCGCCACCGGCAGTCCGTTCAGCGCGAACAGCAGGTCCACCGTGTCGTGTTTCTTCGGATGGCAGGGAGCCTGTCGCGTGATCGTCAGCTCGTTCTTTCCGTAAAGCGCCAGCACTTCTTCGTTCAGCGCATGGGCGGGCTTGAACCAGGCCATCCGGAAGGTCTTGCCGTAGAACTTGAAGCCGTGCCGCAGCACGTGCAGCGTGCCCTTGAGATCGAGCTCCCTGGCCAGCGTGTCCACCAGCAGGCTTTCGAGCCCGTCAGCGTGCAGCGCCCTCATCTGCGCCCACAGCTCCGGCTGCGTCGCTTCGAGGAAGGCGCAGATCCGTGCCGGGAACAGGGCGCGTTCGGCGTCCCACACGGCGTTGGCGACGCGCCGCCAGCCGCCCTGCCGCAGGAGGATTTCCTCCACCCGGCGTTCGAAGGCGTGTTCGGTGGCGGTGTTCATCTCGGGGATCCCCGGTGTTCGTGTCCGGGGATGCAAGCCTGATTGTCGAAGATGTGTTCAGTCGCGGAGTTCATGGCGCCGGCCGCAGCACGAGATCATGGGTATTCTTCACCTGCCGACCCGCCTTCCTACCGAATAAGCTAACATCGGTACGTCACGATAAGCTAACGGGAGCCGCGGGATGACGGCGCCTTCGGAGAAACTGGCCCGTTCCCTGAACGCCCTGCACTTGCTGCAGGAGCGTGGCGTCATCGCCATCCGCGCCGCCGACCTCCCGCGCACGCACCGCGAGCGGCTCGTCAGGCACGGCTTCCTGCAACCGGTCATGAAGGGATGGTACGTCGCCGTCTCGCCGGATCGGAGCACCGGCGACAGCACCGCGTGGTATGCCTCGTTCCGGAGCTTCTGCGCCGCGTACCTGCGCACCCGCTTCGGTGCGCGATGGTGCCTGTCGCCGGAACAGTCCCTCGCGCTTCACGCGGGCAACCGCACCGTGCCGCGCCAGCTTCTCGTGCGCGCGTCCAAGGGACACAACCGGGTCACCGCCTTGCTCCACGGGACATCCCTGCTGATCGCGTGCGCGGCGGGGCCTGGAACCCCGACCGCAACGCAGAAGATCGGGCGCATCGCGACGCGCTCGCCGCCCGTGGCTACTGGCAGGCGTACCAGGCCGTGCGCGGCAGCGTCCGCCGAGTGGCCGAAGGCGAGAACCCCGGAACGGTCGCCGAAGAAGACCACCGGATCTGGTACCGGGAGATGTTCGCCCCCAGCGTGGCCGCGGGTCTTGCGCGCCCGGCCGACCTTGCCGGATACCGCAACACCCCCGTCTACATCCAGCGTTCGATGCACGTGCCGCCGAGTCCGCCCGCGGTCCGTGACGCGATGCCGGCGTTCTTCGACCTTCTGCGCGATGAACCGGAGCCTTCCGTTCGTGTCGTGCTCGGGCACTTCCTGTTCGTCCACGTCCATCCCTGTCCGGACGGCAACGGGCGCGGGCGCATCGGCCGGTTCCTGATGAACGTGATGCTGGCGGCGGCCGGCTGGCCGTGGGCCATCATCCCGGTCGAGCGGCGTGACGAATACATGGCGGCTCTCGAAGCTGCGAGCGTGCGCCAGGAGATCGGCCCGTTCGCCGACTTCCTCGCCGGGCTGGTGGACGGGAGGGGTCCGGGACCGGAGGCCGGAGGCTGAACGATA
Organism: uncultured Gammaproteobacteria bacterium; assembly: GCA_958295835.1. Classification (GTDB taxonomy): domain Bacteria; phylum Pseudomonadota; class Gammaproteobacteria; order HK1; family HK1; genus HK1. Next base: position 5,575,725 of record OY282378.1, on the reverse strand, counting down.
CGGTGAGGACGTCATCCGGGCGCGGTTGGGCCGGTGCGCAAGACCGCTGCCAAGACCGGCTTTGCGGTGGCGATTTTTCCCGGGTGCGCAACGCAGACCTGGGACGCTTCACGCTGGACAGGTTGTTCAAGATGCTTGCCGCCCTGGACCGAGACATCAAGGTCACGGTCCATGTTGCTTCATGGCGAGTCGGGCAAGGATCCGCGTCAACCCCGGCCGGATAGCGCTTCGTTTTCACGTCGAACCTTCTGTCAGATCTCTCCCGGCAACATCCATCCGGTCCTGGCACCGCAACTCCCTTGCGACGAACGGCGCGTGCCGCATCAGATAGTCGAACACAATGTCTCCACTCCAGTAACTCTCCGCGTACTCCTCGCGAGCCTTACAGCAGATATGATCGTTGAGTCGTAGACGCTCGATGGTGTTCGCCACCGCCCCGGTGACCTCATCGGACAGTCCGTCGCCGGGTCGTACCTGGAATTCGACCAGTTCCAGTGCGAACCAGCCTTCCCCGATTTCAAAGGGATCCAGAACGCAGGCAGCGGCTCCTTTCCGGGCGTTCATCAGCGAGCACGCCAGCCGGTAGTTGCTCCATTCGTAGATCTGATCCCATCTCCTCGATTTGGCGACCGCGTGATCGACGCTGGGTGCGCCCGTGCCTCGGGGGATGTAGAGGCACAGGTATGCGCAGATCCGGTGATAGCTCCGCATCAAGTCGTCCAGCATCTCGCGCCAGTACGGCGGAAATTTGTCGGCAGGAATCTCGTCTCTCGACGCCGCGACCGGGGGGTAAGGCCGGCCGGCGGTGCGCGGCGGGGTCGATTGCTCTCCGGCAAGTTCGGCGATGGCGCGCAAGCCGGGCTGCCTTATCTTGCCGTCGAAAGCCGCTGGCTCCGGCGCCGGGGTGACGGGAATCATGGAGTCCCCCCGCGGCGCTCCACGAATGCGTTCCATCGTACCCAGAACCGATCGACGTCCGGCAGCACTGCGCGTAACGCTTCGTGGGCCTGCATCACCTCGTCGAGTGGTGGCTCGGATTGCCGGAGAAGCTCTCGCGCACGGAGGATCGCGCGCTCCGCTTCCACGCTGCCCCGGTCCGTCGCCAAGTCGAAAGCCTCGCTCGTCAGCCAAGCCCCGGCAGTGCCGCGCGGCGTGTATGCACGCCGCTGCAGGTGCGCCTGTGGAGGATCGCCTTCGAGATCCAGGTCGAACCAGGCGTCCTGCTCCGGGTCGAACCATGCTTCGGCGGATGCCAGGACCAGCGGGGAGTGGGTGGTGACGACAAGCTGAAGCTCAATGTCATCCTGAAGCTCGTTGCCGATATTCAGCAGGGACGTGAGGATCGATCGCTGCCATCGGGGATACAGATGGCTTTCCACTTCGTCGAACAGCATGATGATCCGCGGCGAGGTTTCCTCGCCACGCAGATCGGCCGCGATCCGATGCTCACTCCAGGTCCAGACGAGCATGTATGCGAGCGCGCACACGCGGCGAATACCGGATGAGGCGTGCAGAATCGGTACCGGACCGGCATAGCTTGTATTGATGGACGGGATAGAGCGGGAGTCTTTGACTGAGAGACGCATGAGCGGCCCTGGTTCGATGGCGCCATCTGGATTCTGTCCGGGTGATGACAATGCCCTCAATACAGAAGCCATGATTCTCTCGTTGTCGTCATCCTTCGCTCCGACCCATGCTGACCAGTCAGACAACAATCCGTTACAGACAGGGATCATTCGGCTGTCCACGTGACCCCAGAGTCCATCCCATACTTCGGTCTCGGTAAATACGTATGCGGGCCATTCCCCCTGAATATCGGTGTTACCCTGTTGTTTCCAGTAGTTTCTGGCAGGATCCCATACGGAAAATGAACCATCTGCATGTGCGTATACGACCAAACCGGGAAGCCAAGGTCGGCCTCGCGTGCTAAGCCATGCCTCATCTTTCCGTGAATACTCCCATTCAGACTGGACTGGTCGAGTCTTGCCTTGTCCCTTGAATCGGATAAATGCGGATTCTGTCCGGTTAAGGGGGCGTGCTGGAAAACCGGAGATCATGCGTCGGTTGACTTCCTGCGGCCAACGGCGGGTCAGCGCCCACCACGCTACGTCCAGCAGGAAGCTCTTGCCGAGACCGTTGTCGCCAGTGAGGAGATTCAACCGAGGTGCTAGTTCGAGCGTCATACTGGATGCCGGCCCTGCATTCTCAAGTTCCAGAGACTTAAGCATGCTTTTCTCCCGGTTCATGCCAACGGGTGTAGATCCATTCGGTATTTCATGGTCGGAGCCCTCTACGCCATGTTGAACGTCAACACCGTCTCGGTCCGCATTCGGACATCCAGGGTATTCTGGCCATCTCCTGGTGGAGGCAGATAACGGCGCCGCGCTGGAATCTCTCTAACGTGTCGATTTTCGAGTTGAAACCCAGCCTCCTCCGCGAGCGCTTCCACGAGTCCAGCATTATCGATCTCAGCTCCTCGAATGAATGAATTCCCAAGCACCATCACTAGCTGACCGGATCGTTTGACCACTCTTCGGATTTGAAAAAGAATGGCGTCAATATCGTAAGCATAGCGCTGTATCCAACCCAAATATCGACGCCCAATCTCCGAATTTTCCCTTGCAAGAACAAAAGACAAGATATCCACTGATGTATCCTTCTCCAACATCATCTTCTCAGCTCCGACGCTGATGGATCGGATTTGTCTCAGTGGTTTCATTTCATAACCAAGCCATACAAGGGTCAATCTGTGGCCTCTCAAGTAATCGATGGCATTAAGATATGGTGGAGAAGTAAGTGCCAAGTCAAAACTCTCATCATCTATTCCTTCGAGCGTTCGGGCGTCTCCAAGGCGGATTTCAGCCTGCCCCTTGATCAGATCCGGTTCAAGCCGAGTGGCCAGATATCTCGCAGACCGCAGAAATCCGGCATAGACATCGAAATCGTTGGAGTCGGCTACCCTGTGAGGTCGGCTATGAGAGGTATCCCGCGCGAGCGATGCCATCATTTCTTTCGAGACGATGATACGGCTCAACGCGACAGCAAGGGTGTCTTTCACTGGTCCGCATTGCTGTCGGAGTACTGTCGCCAAGCGCGCAAGCTCCGCCTCCTGCCGCGGCGCAAACCAATAGGAGATAAAGCGTTCGGTTTCCGGATCGGCAGTTCGCTCGACGACCCCATCGGAAAGAGATTTGGCCGTTTCTACGAGCTTGTGGGCGGCAGCGCGGATACTGTCAGGCTCCAAACGGGTGATCCATGCCCGCGACATCAACACAGCCAAGGGGTCGATATCGACTCCGACGCACTGGAGGCCCGTTTCCACCGAGGCACGTGCAACAGTGCCGGAGCCACACATGGGATCGAGCACCCGTCCGCCTCTGGGGATGGTTCCAAGTGAACGACGCGCGAGCTCCGGCGCCATCCTGGCTGGGAATGGGTGGATCGGGGAAAGATTCATCAGAGCTGCTCCGAGGATTGATCGTTCGTCGTGTCGATCAATGTACCGATGTTCCGATCAAATTCGATCAGAATCTGATCGGCCGTTTGATGCATGGAAACATTACCTGAATCTTCTACTTCGATCCATCGGGAACCAATGATGTTCTCGACCGCCTTCAAGCGCGCAATCAAACGTTCTGGTTCAAAATCTTGCAGTTCCTGCTGTTTCGCACGAACGGCAATAACACTTGGTACTGCCTTGGGATCACTCTTTTCGCGTTCCAAACCATGAAGGAGATCCGAGAGCGGAACTATGTCTTTCTTCAATTTACTTTCCAGGAAATCGATCCAGTCGTTTACCTCTGGAACAGTGTGCGCATTTTCAAACATTGTGCGAAGTTCTGTAAGCGTCACACCGTGCTGATAGTGTAACCATATAAGGCGATTTAAATGTTGGATCTTGAGTAATGCCAAACAGCGGCTTTTTTCGGAGTTGATGCGACGGTTGAGTGCGCCATCTGTTTCCATTTCCGCTGCATACGCAGTCGCGATGAAGAATCCGAAGTCGGCGCGTTTCTGTTTGCGAAATTCTTCGAGGCTTGCCAGATCAATTTTGTCGGCTGAAACAGATGGATGATTCGTCTGTTTTGCGTCGTAGATCAATCTGTAGTCCGCCAATGTTCCCTTATGGCGGCCAAGGCGAGCATAGAGCACACCATCAGGCCCAGGTACATTACCTCCTTTTCGTTCATACTCGAATCCCAATACCTGAAAGACTGCGCCGACTGCTCTTTCTAGGGCAGTATGATCCTCGCTCGCGGCACCAAGCCGTCGCAGTACCTCGACTGCGGTCGGCGGAGCATCGCCAGCCATCAGGCGCAAGACCCGATCACGATCCCTCAGGAAGTTGGCGATTGCCGCCCGATCTATCCCCTGATCCTGAAGCTGACCTTCGAGTAGCACTTCGGAGGAGGCGAACAATTTCGCCGGGTTACGATGTTTATCTCCATCGGTGAGCTTGTCCACGAACGGATGATCGGCATTTACCACGAGGCTGCGCGTGACTGGATCATAGCGGAGCGCGGGAGCGTTCGGACCGTAGTGTACGAATTTGGTCTCATCGAAAGGTTTCTCTGAAACTTCTTCCTCATACTTCATCAGCCATGCGGAATGATTCTCTTCTTCTACATCGCCAGGAATTCCGATATAGAAAGATTCCGAACCAGTCTCTACCGTATTGCGCACACTACGAATCAGGGGCTCTGTCACATGTGTGCTCGGGTTTTCCGACAACAGGGTGATGATGTCCAGTTGCTCGTTCTCTTTTCTGTTCCATTCTTCGTAAGCAGATCTGCATTGATTGAATACATCCAGAAGATACTTTCGAAATGCACGGATTTCTTCGGAATCTCTTACACCTTCACGCGAGGAGAGTAAATGATCCCGTAATCCGTCAGCGTTGACCTCCAGTGCAAAACGGGACCATGCCGCATGATTGGGTTGTTGGACACCAAACAACTCGTCCTCGAGATTGATTACTCGCTCTCGCACGCGAATAAAGAAACCGTGGCTGCGTCCGATCTGTTCTGATTTTCCGGTTGTTAGCTGCTTCTTATGAATACGGGCAATTCCCTTGATTTTTCCTATGGATGGAAGATCTTCGTCTATCGGGATCGATTTGATTTCAGATAAACTTTCCTTGCTGGATACTATGCGCTCACCGTTGAGCCAGATTTGGAAATTAGTATGAAGAGGTAATCCGGAGCTCAAAACCCACTTTAGCGTACCTGTTGAAAGTTTGTTGTATAAATCCCGGAAGTCGGACATTCCGGCAGCCGTCCAAGTACGGCTTTGTCCCTTACCATCGAACATGAACCTCCATGCAGCAGGGTCACGATGTTCGATCTCTGCCAGGTGCCTCCTGGCTGTCGCCTCATCTATTTCACGCAGGGATATTTGCACCGGATCTATAGCTTCCTTTTGGCGTCCTGTGACTTTATGAAAATCCATCGCCGTCAGAAGCAGTTTGTCGCTCATGCGACTGATATGTGTGAGTTTCCAGGCAAGAACGTATGCCGCCAGTTTCCCGATACCGAACTGTCCGATAGGAGCTCGTCCGTTTGATGGTACCGGTCCATCTTTGTTCGTATCGGCAATCCGCCAGAGTTGTCGGAATCCTTGCATGTCCATACCATGGCCGTCGTCGATTACCCATAGCGGCGCAGGGTCATCTGTTTTGTTATCTGGTTGCTCAGGAAGCAGTACATGAACACGAGACGCATCAGCATCATACCCGTTACTTACGAATTCCTCGATGGCCTTGTGCGGACTCTGGTAAAGACCCTCAGAGAACAATCGAATAATTTCGTAACTGATTCGAACGGGAATTTCTTCGATTTCCTGTCCGGCACTTGACAACTCCGAGATGTTTGCTGACATGGCTCTCAGTACCTTCATATTTTGGTATGGAAAAATAGCACCAGTGACATCATATAATCAAAATCTTCTCTAGTGGTGTGCCAGAGCCTCATCGCTTTGATCTTCTTTTCGGTTTCTCGAAGGCTGCGTAGGCAGAACTGATTGTTTCATGTTTACATCAGATCCTTTCACTACGAACGGTCGCTAGATGATAAATTCTCCGGTGTGCCTATCGTTCTCGCATCGATTTTGCCGGTTACGGCGGCGGTAATGAGAGCAGCGCGGTATTCCTGTAAGCGCTCGGTGGCAATTTCTATCTTGGCGGTCAAGCTGTCGAGCTTCTTCGTCTCGCGATCGAGGAAATCGGCGATGGCCTGTTGTTCATCTGTTTCGGGAATCGGAATCGGCAGCATTCCGATCTCCGCGGCATTTATGGCGGGGTAGCTTACGCCGACGGATCGAGCCATGATCGCTTCGATAAATCCTGATTCGTGCAAGGCGTAGGACATGAACGGGGCAGAAACGGAACGTGGACGTACAACCGCAAAACCAGTGGAAACAACGGTGTTCTGAATCGGGTCCTGGATTGCCGCGATCGCCCGAAGATATGTCCGCACGGTGGATACGATTGTGTCGCCATCTCGGACGATTCGCCGTGCCCTGCTCGGGGCATCCTCAAATGATACTTTCGTTGTGGATGAAATCCCTTTCACTGCATTCACGCTACCGATGTCCACATACGATAGTTCCATATCGGGATCTGCGGTTTCGGTCAGTATCTCGTCGTTGATAGAGGCGGAATACTTGAGTTGCAGCCCTTCCCAATGCTCCGGCACATCCCCGATCCACTCGACGGCGGAGGGTTTATATCTCGGATAGGGCGGCAGATTGGTTGATGTCACCTCACCGAGAAGCTCCGTAATCTCGGCCCCCAGCGCCTTGATGTCCGCTTCGATCACCTCCAGCGGCCGAGGCGGCTCATACCGGTAGAAGTGGCGGTTGAGGGGGATCTCGTAGCCGACCCTCGTTTTGCTTTCGTCGATCCAGGCGTCGGGCACGTGTGGCAGCACTTCGCGCCGGAAGTATTCACCGACGTCCTCCTTGAGCGGGACGCTCTCGGTGTCACGCAACTCGGGATCGGGCTCGGGGTCGCCGTTCCGGTCGCGGCAGATCCCGGCGTTTTCGTCGCGTTCGCCCAGCGCTCCCAGCACCGCCTTGCGCTCGGAGGCATCGAGGCGGACGCCGGCGGATTGGCCGAGCTCGCGCTGGGCGGTCAGGAACGCCTCGCGATCATCCCAGGTCACCGTACCGTACACGTCCACGAAATCGGCCAGGAACCCGCGGATTGCCTCCTGCCGGCGTTTGCCGGCCTCGATCTCCGCGAGCCGCGCCTTCTCGTTCTTCCTGCTGCTGACCGCGAGGTTCACGAATCCGCGCTGGACCTCCAGGCGGGCGAGCCGTTCCGGGGTCGCCGCGAAGTCGAGGCGCAACGGTCGTTCGATGGTGATCTTGCGGAAGCCGAAGTCGGCGTTGTCGAACACCTTGCTGACGACGCGCTCCCGCTCGACCGGCTCCCTGATGATCGGATCTTCCTCGGTGAAGGTCCGGGTCTCGCCGTCCCTGAAGCTGCCGAAGATGCGGGTGAGGTCCCCGATCTGGTCGGGTTCGCCCCGCCGGTCCGCGGGATCGCCGAGCTTGTTGCGTTTGTTGCCGAGGCTCCTTGGCATCTTCACGAAGAAACGGCGGGCGTCGATGAGCTGGACCCTGCCCTTGCGCCGGGGTCTCTTGCGGTTGGTGAGCACCCAGATGTATGTCGCGATGCCGGTGTTGTAGAAGAGCTGGTCGGGCAGCGCGACGATGGCCTCCAGCCAGTCGTTCTCGATGATCCACCGGCGGATGTTGCTCTCGCCGCTGCCCGCGTCGCCGGTGAACAGCGGCGAGCCGTTGAACACGATGGCGATGCGGCTGCCGCCGTCCTTCGGCGCGCGCATCTTCGAGAGCATGTGCTGGAGGAAGAGCAGCGAGCCGTCGTTGATGCGCGGCAGGCCGGCGCCGAAACGGCCGTTGTAGCCAAGCGATTCAGCCTCCCGTTCGACGTGGCTGCGCTGCTGCTTCCACTCCACGCCGAAGGGGGGATTGGCGAGCATGTAGTCGAAGGCCCACCTTCCGCCCCTGTCGTCGTACTCGAAGGCGTCCCGCGTGAAGGTGTCCCCGAGGCGGATGTTGTCGTCGTCCTCGCCCTTGATGAGCATGTCGGACTTGCAGACCGCCCACGCCTCGTCGTTCCAGTCCTGCCCGAAGAGGTGGAGGTTGGCTTCCGCATTGAGGGTGTGGATGTACTTCTCGGCTACCGAGAGCATTCCGCCGGTGCCGCAGGCCGGGTCGTAGATGGTCTTGACGATGTGGCTCTTGCGCAGGTCCCGTTCGGGCGCCAGCAGCAGGTTGACCATCAGCTTGATCACCTCGCGCGGCGTGAAGTGCTCCCCGGCCTCCTCGTTGGACTGCTCCGCCCCGATGCGGATGAGCTCCTCGAAGACATAGCCCATCTGCACGTTGTCCACCCGTTCCGGCGAGAGGTCGATCCCGGCGAAGCTCTTCACCACCTCGTAGAGCAGGTTCTTCTCCTCCATGCGGGCGATCTGCCGGTCGAAGGCGAAGCGCTCCATGATCTCGCGCACGTTGGGCGAGAATCCGTTGACGTAGGCGTTCAGATTGGGGGCGATCTGGTTCGGGTCGTCCAGCAGCTTCGGCAAGTCGAGCTTCGAGAGGTTGTAGAACGGGCGCTTGGTGACCTTCCGCAGCAGGCTCCGTACGACGGTCTCCGGCTTCGTCCCGATCTTCGCGTGCTGTGCGAGCACCCGCGCCTTGGTGGGGGCGAGCAGGCAATCGAAGCGCCGCAGCACCGTCAGCGGCAGGATGACCTTGCGGTACTCGTTGCGCTTGTACGGCCCGCGGAGCAGGTTGCAGATGCTCCAGATGAAGCTGGCGAGCCGGGAGTGGGTTTCAGGGCTCAATTCGGATCCTCGTGATTCACTCGGCACCTTGCGACTTCGTCACCACCACCTGCATGGAACACACCTGTACCCGGCCCGTCCTCGGCATTGGCCGGATGAAACCTGCCGCGGTTCAACGCTCGTAATGCTCGGCCTCGCGGGGGCCGGCCCGCATGTCGGCGATCGCCTGCCGCACGTCCTCGATCGCCGATTCCAGGCGCGAGGCCACCGCTTCCGGTGGCTGGTCGAAGGGAAGGGTGTCGATCAGGTCGGCCAGCCGTCCCTGTGCGCGCCAGGCGACGTGCCTGGCCCATTCGGTGTAGAGCACGGCGGGATCGTCGATGCCGATCAGGTCGCGGGAACGGCTCTGGTCGTCGCGGGTGCGGTCGAGGGCGACGTAGGCGTTGACCATGGTGATGCGCTCGGCTTGCGCGGTCAGAGGCGCCCCGCGATGCACCACCATGTTGCCGTGCAGGGCGATGGCGTAACCGGGACCGGGGAAATCCGGGGCGACGACCCGGTCCGGGGGCGGCGTCTTCCCCTCGGCGGCGAGCGCCGCGGCTTCTCCCTTCGTGCCCAGGAAATACTCGAACCGGCCGCCCGGAAGTTGCGCCGGGTCGGTGACCATCATGACGTAGTCGAGGGCGATGGTGTCGTGGTGCCACTTGTCCACGGCCTCGTCCACGTTTGCCGGCTCGTAGTTCAGATGCCCGAGATGCACCGGCATGGTATGCGGCGCGACCCCGATGCCGTAGATGCCGGCCATGGTCTCCGTCACCGCCGGACTGAGGCACAGGTCCCGAAGCCAGCGGGAACGGTAGCAGCCGCTGCGAACGACGTTCTCGATACGGTTGCCGGCCCGTGTCGCATGGGCGCGGAGCGCGCGGGCGGTGCGCTGCATGACCGCGGCCCCTTCGTCGCTGAGCACCCGGAACGGGGCCGAGACCGCGACCGGGGTTGCCGTCGGTTCGATCTCGGCGTCCCGGTAGCCGAACTCGGACAGGGTGAGCACCTCGGTCGGCGGCTCCAGCGCCAGATGCCGGTCCGGGTCGAACGGCGGCTCGCCGGCCAGCCATTGGTAGCTCGCGGGAGGATTTTCCGGAAAAGGAACGGCGGCACCCGCGGTTTTAATCGTGTTCATCCTGGCGGCACTCATGGTCTTGATGATGGAAGCATAGCCAAGTCCGTCAGGCAGATCCGTGGACAAGACCTGAAGCGCCCGGATCCGTCCGGCAGCTTCGGCGGACCGGGCCTCGGAGCGCATGGTATCGCCTCGGCGCGGGCGCCGCCCTCCGGTGTTACGATCGCCAGCGTTGCGCAGGAGTTGTAGCTGTACCCGTCATCGGGCGCACGTCACGCGGACACCGGGCAGGCAGAGGGGAACGGAAATGACCGACCTGCAACAGCTACGCGATCCGGATTACCGGCCGCCGATGGTGGAGGCCGTTCCACTCGGCATCCAGCACGTCCTCGCGATGTTCGCGGGGAACATCACCGTCCCCCTCCTGATCGCGCTTGCCGCGGGGCCGGAGTACATCACCGTGCTCGTGCAGATTGCGCTGCTCGCGTCGGGCATCGCGACGCTGATCCAGACCATCGGCATCGGGCCGGTCGGCGCCCGCCTGCCCATCGTGCAGGGCACGAGCTTCGCCTACGTCGGCATCCTCACCGCCGCCATCAAGGGCGGCGCGACCCTCGCCGCCGTCTTCGGCGCTTCCCTGGTCGGCGGGCTGTTCCAGATGATCCTCGGCCAGTTCATCCCGCAGATCCGGAAGCTGATCCCCGCCCTGGTGTCCGGGGTGGTGGTGATGACCATCGGCTTCACCCTGCTGCCGGTCGGGATCAAGTACTCGGCGGGCTGCGGCGCCTATCCGGCCCCGTTCTGCGAAGCGGCGGGCTTCGGCAACGCCTCCAACTGGGCCATGGCCCTGTTCGTCATCGTCGCCATCCTGCTGGTCCGCCGCTACGGGCGCGGGGTCTGGTCCACGTCCTCCGTGTTCATCGGGCTCGTGGTCGGCTACTTGGCGGCCATCCCGTTCGGCATGGTCAACCCCGACGCCGCGGCCAAGATATCGGACGCCGCGTGGATCGGCCTGCCCGATCGGTGGTTCGGGCTGGAGTTCACGACCTCCGCCGCCCTCGGCCTGATGGGGTTGATGATCATCATGGCCTTCATCACGACCATCGAGACGGTCGGCGACATCTCGGGGATTACCGCAGGCGGCGCGGATCGGGAGCCGACCGACCGGGAGCTGAAGGGCGGCATCATGGCGGACGGACTCGGCTCGGCGGTGGTCGCCCTGTTCGGCGGCCTCCCCAACACGTCCTACAGCCAGAACGTCGGTCTCGTCTCCTTCACCCGGATGATGAGCCGCCACGTGGTCACCGCCGGCGCGGTGTTCCTGATCCTCTGCGGTCTCGTCCCCAAGCTCGCCGCGGTGGTCGGGGCGATGCCGCAGCCGGTGCTCGGCGGCGCGGCCATCGTCATGTTCGGCCTCATCGTCTCGGCCGGGCTCAAGCTCGTCGCCCGCTCCGGGCTCACCACCCGCAACATGCTGATCGCCGCGATCTCGCTCGGCCTCGGCATGGGGCTGTGGCAGGTCGAGCAGCTCGCGCGGGCGGCGGGGTTCGGTCCGCTCCCGCTCGACGTGCTGCCGTCGTGGTCGGTGCCGCTGTTCGTGTCCGGCATCGTGGTGTCGGGGGTGACCGCCGCCCTGCTGAACGCCGTGCTGCACGAGGACGAAGCGGCTGCCTGACGCCCGCCGGCGTCCGTGCGCACCGGTGTCCGTGGATGCAGACCCGGTTCTCGAAGACGACTTCAGGCGCGGCGTTCATGACCCCGGCCGCAGCTCGATGTCATGGATGTTCTTCAGGGGCAGAGCGGTGACGGTGTCGGTGAGCGGGTACTCCCGATCCCCCGGATACAGGACCCACAAGTGCGAAAGCCCCAGGTCTTCGATGACCACGTGCATGGACTTCGTGGTGCGCGGGGCGTCGGTGCATTTGAACTCGAAGCCCCATCGCCTTCCCCGCCGCAACAGCATCAGGTCCAGCTCGGCGCCGCGTTGGGTGGCGTAGAAATACGCCTCCCGTTCCCCGTGCGCAATCAGCGTCTGCTCCAGCGCGAACCCCTCCCAGCTTGCGCCGTAGCGCGGATGCGTCGGCAGGTCCTCCATCTCTTCCAGGCCCAGCAGGAAGTGCAGGATGCCGCTGTCGCGCAGGTAGACCTTGGGTGACTTGACGAGGCGCTTGCCCAGGTTCTCGAACCAGGGCGGCAACACCCGGATCATGAAGGCGCCCGCCAGCAGGTCCCGGTAGTGGTTCACCGCGGTGACGCTCACGTCCATCGATCGCCCCAGCTCCGAGGCGTTCCAGGTCTGCCCGTGGCAATGCGCCAGCATTCTCCAGAAGCGGCCCAACGCCTCGGGCGAGACCTTCGAGCCCAGCCCCGGAACGTCCCGCTCCAGGAAGGTGCGCGTGAACGACTGCATCCATCGCCTCCAGGCCGCGGCCGAGCGCGCAAGATACGCTCGCGGAAAGCCGCCGCGCATCCAGAGCCGGTCCTGGCTCCCCGGCCCGACCTCGGCAAGCGAGAAGCCGCCCACGTCCACGAAGAGGATCCGCCCCGCCAGCGTCTCGGACACCCCCCTGATCAGATCCCAGGAGGCGCTGCCCAGCAGCAGAAAGACCGCGTTCCGGTTCCGGTCGTCACAGATCGGGCGCAGCACCTCGAACAAACCCGGCATCCGCTGCACTTCGTCGATGACCACCAGGCCCTCGCTCCGGCGGAGCAGCCTCTCGGGGGTCCCGGACAGCGCCGCCCGGGTGGCGGCCACTTCCAGGTCGAAGACCGTCGACGGCCCCGGCCATGCGGACGCCACCTGCCCGGCCAGAGTCGTCTTGCCCACCTGCCGGGCGCCCAGCAGGGCGACCACCGGGACTTCGGAGAGCCCTTCGGTGACCGTCGCCAGCAGATCGTGGCGTGTAGCGAATTGTTGCATATTGTTCTTTTGACATTGGATATTCAACGATTCCAGAGTACCCGACAGACCGGGTTCCGTCCATCCTCCGCCGTCAACAGGGTGGCGGGTGGTGCCATTCGCCCCGATCCTCATTCCGGGTATCCGGGTTGAGCATGTTGTTGGATATGAACTGTCCGCCGCGATGGATGAGCGCAGGCTCACGGTGCGCAAGGCCGCTGCCATGACCGGCGCGCCATCCTGTCCGCTGGGCGCGCCCATGCCTCGGGGGATGCAAAGGCACGGATACGCGCGGATCCGGTGATAGCTCCGCAGGTTTCGATCATCAGGCCAGCTCCAATTCCACCTCAGCCCCCGAGCGGAGTTCCGTCCACCGGGCCGATGTCGTCCATGCCGGGGCCGAACGTCTCGCGCCCGCCGACGAAGGTCCGTTCGACGCCGATCTCCTTGAGCTGGTCTTCATCGCAGGTGAGCGGATTGGCGTCGAGCACGACCATGTCGGCCAGCTTGCCGGGCTCCAGCGTCCCCTTGCGATGCTCCTCGAACGAGATGAGCGGACCGGTCCGGGTGATCAGCCGCAGTGCTTCCTCGCGCCCGAGCCGGCTCTCGCCCAGCCTCCGCCCGCCGTCCGCGTCCCACCGCGCGAGCGCCTCCCACATCGTCCACAGCATCGAGTACGGAACGTTGTCCGACGACAGCGATACGGGGACCCCCGCATCGAGGAGCCGGCGGATCGGAATCGCGCGCTCGCCGATCGCCTGGAGGTTGAAGCGGTCGCTCGCCATGTACATGAAGTTGGGCGTCACCGTGGCGATGACCCCGAGCCGCTTCATGCGCGCGATCTGGTCGTCGCTGGCCTCGATGACGTGGACCATCACCCAGCGCTTGTCGTGGATCGGCACGACCTCGTTGATGGCCTCGTAGGCCCGCAGCACCCGTTCGAGCTCGTAGCAGATGAGGCAACTGAAGCGGATGCCGAGCCGCGCCGCGTGGACGCCGATCTTCACGAAGCGCTCGTGGGTGAGCGAATGGTAGAAATGCCCCGCCCATGCCTCGTAGGGATAGTCCTCGCCGATGATCGCGGCGGTCTTCTCGTTGGCGACGTCGACGCAGATCCCCTCGAACCGGAGCATGTCGTCGCCGCTCCCGCCGTGGCCGAGTCGCGTGCCCCATTCGTCGACCACCTGGGCGAGACGGCGGTCGTCCACCGACGCGCCGGGCACGCTCAGCGGGAGATGCGCGCGTACCCGGAGGTCGCCGTCTTCGTGGACGCGCCGGTAGGCGTCGAGGATTGCCGGTGTGAGGCCGTGCCCCTCGTAGATGCTCGTGGTGCCCGCCGCCGCATACGCCGCCGCGCCGAGCCGGCATCCCGCCACCCGATCCTCGAAGGTGATGCGCGGGACGCAACGAAACAGCGTGTACTCGATGACCGGCGCGTAGGAGCGGTCGAGGAATACTCCGGTGGGCTCGCCGTTGCCCTCGCGCAGGATCTCGACGTTGTACGGTGCCTGCGTGTCCGGCCCGATGCCCGCGAGCTCCAGGGCCCTGGAGTTGGCGACGCAGACGAAGGGCTTGTGCACCCACCAGCCCCAGGGCACGCGGATGTACACCGGATTGTCCGGGGAGACCGCGTCGAGGTCGTGGCGCGTGGGGAAGCGCCCCTCCGCGAGCTGGTCGGGCCGGCTGATGTAGCTGAGCTTCGGCGTGCCCAGCGGCATGAACACCGCCCACTCGCCCGGCGGGGTTCGCTCGACTCCGAGACGCACTCCTTCGACGATATCCTTCACCGAGTGGCGCCCCGCCAGCGAGAAGCCGCCGCGGGCCTTCAATCCCTCGCGGTCCATATGCGCGTGGGAATCGTAGAAGCCCGGACACACCGACCTGCCTTCGAGGTCGATCACCCGTGTCGAATGGCCGCGCCCGGCGAGCACCTCGGAGGAAGGGCCGAGCGCGGAGACTGCGCCTGCCGTGACCCCGATCGCCTCGGCCGTTCGAGATGCGCCGTCGAGGGTCAGAACGTGGCCGTTGTGAAGAATGAGATCGTGCTCGCGCATGTCTGCCGCCTCCGGATTCGCAGGCCGTGACGATATCAGTCAGGCTCGTGAGCCGGCGACCTCGGACGGTAACGGGATGTGCCTCGGCGCGGACCGAAGATCGCGGTCCCGATCCGCACGATGGTGGCTCCTTCCGCCACCGCCGCCTCCAGGTCGCCGGTCATGCCCATCGAAAGCGTGTCCAGACCGAGACCTTTCGCATTGAGGTCGTCCAGGATCTCGCGCAGCAGGCGGAACGGGATGCGCTGGGAGTCGAAGTCCTCCGAGGGGCGGGGGATGGCCATGAGCCCGCGCAGCCGGAGTCCGGGCAGCTCGCGAACGACCCGGGCGAGGGGCTCGACCTCCGAGGGTGGTACGCCGGACTTGCTCTCCTCGCCGCTCACGTCGACCTCGATGCAGACGTCGAGCGGCTCTCGGCCGGCGGGGCGCTGGGCGGAGAGGCGAGTCGCGATCTTCTCCCGCTCGATGCCGTGGACCCAGTCGAAGTGCGCCGAGATCGGCCGGGTCTTGTTCGATTGAACGGCGCCGATGAAGTGCCATGACGCGCCGTGCCGGGCGAGCGCCTCCACTTTCGTCATCGCGTCCTGGAGGTGGTTCTCGCCGAAGGCGTGCTGGCCGGCCGCGATCGCGGCCCGTACCGCTTCCGGTGGCTTGGTCTTGCTCACCGCGAGCAACCTCACCGAGCCCGGCTCCCGGCGGAAGCGCCGCTCCAGCGCGACGATTCGCGCCCGAACCGCGTTCAGCGCTGCCCCGACGTCCCGCATCGCAACATGGTCTTCAGCATTCCCTGTCGACATCGAATCTTCCGCCTGTCTGTTCACGGACACACTTGCCCGACGGCGTATTCTCCTACATGAGTCGAGCTTGCGGCGGATTCACATGCCTGCTCCGAGCCGCCGATTCTCCCGAGAGCGGAGCACGACGAAGATGGCCACGGTACCGCCGGCTCACCGCGGCATCCGTTGACGAGGAGGAAGAATGGACATCGGCGAGCTGCTCGCATTCAGCGTGAAGAACGGGGCGTCCGATCTCCATCTCTCGGCCGGGTTGCCGCCGATGATCCGGGTGGACGGTGACTTGCGCCGCATCGACGTCCACGGGCTCGGTCACGAGACGGTGCGCGATCTCGTCTCCGGTGTCATGAACGAGGGGCAGCGCAAGGACTACGAAGACCGTCTCGAGACGGATTTCTCGTTCGAGATTCCCGGACTCGCCCGCTTTCGCGCGAACGTATTCAACCACCAGCGGGGCGCCGGGGCGGTATTCCGCACCATCCCTTCGAGGGTTCGCTCGCTCGAGGAGCTGCAGGCGCCGGAGCCCTTCAAGGACATCGCGGACGGCTCCCGCGGCGTGGTGCTGGTCACCGGACCGACCGGATCCGGGAAGTCAACCACCCAGGCTGCGATGATCGACCACAAGAACGAAACCGGATACGGCCATATCCTCACCATCGAAGACCCGATCGAGTACGTCCACCAGAGCAAGAAGTGCCTCGTCAGCCAGCGCGAGATCCATCGCCATACACTCGGCTTCGACGCCGCGCTGCGCTCGGCGCTTCGCGAGGACCCGGACGTCATCCTCGTCGGCGAAATGCGCGATCTGGAGACGATTCGACTCGCCCTGTCCGCGGCCGAGACGGGCCACCTCGTGTTCGGGACCCTGCATACGAGCTCCGCCGCCAAGACCGTCGACCGCATCGTCGATGTGTTCCCGGCGGGGGAGAAGGACATGGTCCGGGCGATGCTCTCGGAGTCGCTCAGGGCGGTCATCTCCCAGACACTGCTCAAGAGGAACGGCGGCGGGCGCGTCGCCGCCCACGAGATCATGATCGGGACCCCGGCGATCCGGAATCTCATCCGCGAGAATCGGGTCGCGCAGATGTACTCGGCGATTCAGACCGGGCACCAGCTCGGCATGCGGACGCTCGATCAGGACCTGTCGGCGCTGGTGCGCAAAGGGGTGGTGTCTCGTGACGTGGCCCGGCAGGCCGCGGTCAACAAGGACGCCATCTGAACGCGCGCAACGGGGACGTGAATCCGGAGAGCGCGGGGCCGGCTGCGCCGGGTTGGAGTCATACCAGGAGCAATTGACGACGAATTGTGACGTTGAACGAGTCCGATGCGTTATCCTCGCGGCCCGTTGGTCGAACGCGCGACTTTCGGGGGAAAGGAAACGCCGTGAAAATGACTCGGGACGAGTTCCTGCGATGGGAACACAAGGCGATCACATTGCTTGGAATGTCCGGGGTCGGCAAGACCACGCTCGCGAACAAGCTCCCGAAGACCAATTGGTTCCACTATTCGGGAGACTACCGCATCGGCACCAAGTATCTCGCGGAGCCGATCGTCGACAACGTCAAGCGTGCGGCGATGCAGGTGCCCTTTCTTCGCGGGTTGCTGTGCAGCGACTCCATCTACATTTGCAGCAACATCACCGTCCATAACCTGGAGCCGCTTTCGGCCTTTCTCGGCAAGGTCGGGTGTGCATCGAAAGGCGGGCTCACCTGCGAGGAATTTCTTGCCCGCCAGCGTCTGCACCATCAGGCGGAGATCAACGCGATGCGCGACGTCGTCGTGTTCGTCGAGAAGGCCCGCGACATCTACGGCTACGAGCATTTCATCAACGATGCGGGCGGTAGTGTCTGCGAGCTTGACGATCCCGAGACGATCGAATTGATCGCCGCTCATACGATGATCGTGTACGTCCGCGCCGACGAGAGCATGGAGCAGGAGCTCATCCGCCGTCAGAAGCGTCATCCGAAGCCGCTCTACTACGGGGAATCGTTTTTTCGCCGCTCGCTTGCCCGTTATCTGGAATCGGAAGGTCTCGACTCCCCGGACGCCATCGACCCGGACCGGTTCGTGCGCTGGATCTTCCCCCGTCTCGTCGAACGCCGGCGCCCCTTCTACGAAGGAATCGCCACCGCGCATGGCTACACCGTCACCGCCGCCGCCGCCGAGACGGTGCGCGATGAGCAGGACTTCGTCGATCTCGTTGCCCGCGCTGTCGCCGTCGAAGCCAGCGCCGTCGCCTGAGCACTCGATGCCCCTCGTCGCCCACTCCCGACTCCCGAGCTTCGAGCGGCTGCGTTCGTCCGGGCAGGAGGTGCTGACGCTCGAGCGCGCCCGGTGTCAGGACATCAGGGAGCTGCACGTCGGGTTGCTCAACATGATGCCGGATGCGGCGCTCCAGGCGACCGAACGACAGTTCATGCGCCTCGTCGGATCCTGCAATCGGATCGCGCAGATCTACTTGCATCCGTTCGCGGTCGATGCCGGCACGCGCGACCCGAAAGCGCGCGAATATCTCGATCGCTACTACGAATCGTTCGAAGACGTGCGCGCTGCCGGCCTCGACGCCCTCATCATCTCCGGCGCGAATCCGGCGCAGCCGGAAATGGAAGACGAACCGTTCTGGGATCCCCTCGTCGAAGTCATGGAGTGGGCAGCCGGGAATGTCTGCTCCGTGGTGTGCTCATGCTTGGCGACGCACGCCTATCTGAAGCATTTCCACGGCATCGCTCGCCGGCGTTGTCTCCCCGACAAGCGCTGGGGCGTGTACGAACACCGTAACCTCGCCAGCCATCCGCTGCTCGCCAACCTGAACACCCGCTTCGACGCGCCGCACTCGCACGTCTACGAGATGACCCGTGCGGACGTCGAGCCGGCCGGCGTACGGGTTCTGAGCGAGAGCGAGGAGGCGGGGATCTATCTCGCGGTGAGCCCGGACGGCTTCCACTTCGTGTTCTTCCAGGGCCACCCCGAGTACGACAAGGTGAGCCTCGCGAAGGAATACAAGCGCGAAGTGGCCCGCTTCGTTACCGGTGAACGAGAGACCTATCCGGCGTATCCGAAGCGCTATTTCGCCGCCGCGGCTCGCGCGATGCTCGAACGCCATCGCGACGAGGTGATGGAGGCGAAAGCGCGCGGCGCGACACCTCCGGCGTTTCCGGACACCGAGCTCGAGCCGCGATTGGACAACACGTGGACGGATACCGGCAAGGCAATGTTCAACAACTGGCTGGGACTCGTGTACCAACTCACCGACGTCGATCGGCGAAAGCCCCTCATGGCCAACCTCGACCGGGACGATCCCCTCGGACTCGAGCTCGCATGAACATGCTCGTGAAGCGGAATCCGCGACTGCTCGCGGCCGTCATGCTCGTCGCGGCCGGCACCGTCTCGGCCGGCTCGAACCTGCCGGGGGGCTATCCCGACCCCGCGTGCGGAGAGTGGCCGGAAGTCCCTGAACGCCCCGAGACATTCGAGACGGAGGAGGCGATCGCCGAGTACAACTCGAAGGTGGCGATCTACAACGCATCGATGGAGCGTCTCGTCGCCTGCGTGCACGAGTACGTCACCAACGCCACCGCCGACATCGAGGAAATCAAGAAACGCTCCCGTAGAGCGATCGACCTCTTGAACCAGTGAACGGCGACAGCCGGCGGCGCCGGCCCGGGTCGACGTGCCGGAGACGAACATCGGGCGTCCGGATCGGGGGCGTCGGACATCGTGCAACATGTGCACGGCCCGTCAGGTTCTTCTCGTGCTGAAACGTCTCTCGAGCCTGATGGCGGCGATTGCCGCCGGTACCGACACCAACAGGAAGAACAGGCCGACCAGCGTCATCGGCTCCAGGTATTTGTAGTGGCTGTTGCTGTAGATATTCGCGGCGTTGAAAAGCTCCACCACCGTGATTGCAGCCAGAAGCGGCGTTTCCTTGAACATGACTATCAGATAGTTCGCCAATGGTGGAATCATCGGCGGAATGGCCTGAGGCAGAATCACATCCTTCCACGTTTGAACCGGCGAGTAGTTCAACGCCCTGGCCGCGTCCCATTGACCCTTTGGCACGTTCTCGATGCCCGCTCTGAATACTTCGGAGGTGTATGTGCTGAAATGAAGACCCAGGCCGACAACGCCCGCGAAGAACGGGGAAAGAAAAATTCCCACATCCGGCAACACATAGAAGAGGAAATACAATTGGACCAGGAGGGGGGTCCTGCGGATGAACTCGGTCGTCCAATACGTGACCACCCGCACGAATGCAATCTTCGACATCTTGAGTATCGCGATGAACAGGCCGATTACGTAGGCGAGCAACGCACCGACGAACGTGGCCTGCACCGTCACGATCAACCCCGCCCCCAGCCTGGGCAGGACATTCACTACCACGTCCCAATCCCATTCCATCGTCAGCTACCGTTGGCCAGGATGCTTTGGCGACCTCTCGAGAATCGCTTCTCGATGTACTTGACCGCGCTGACGAGGACCGACGCGATGGCGAAGTAGATCACCAGGATGACGAGAAATGGTTCCAGGGTCAGCGCGGTCTGTGCGCGAATGATCTGCGCCATGAACGTCAAGTCGGAAATCGTGATCAGTGACGTCACGGCGGTAAGCTTCAGAAGTTCTATCAGCAGATTCCCGAACGTGGGAATCATTATCGGAATCGCCTGGGGAAGTATGACGTAGCGGTACCTCTGGAAAGTATTGTAGTTCAGCGCGATCGCCGCTTCATGCTGCTCTTTCCCGATCGCCAGCACCGCTCCCCTTACGACCTCGGAGCCGTAACTCCCGAGATTGCAACCGCACGCCAGGATCCCGGCTGTCAGCGGAGCGAAGACGAGACCCCACAGCGGCAGCACGTAGTACATGAAGAAGAGCTGCACCAGAGCCGAGGTTCCGCGAAAAAACTCGAGATAGATCGTCGCGGCCACCCGAACGTACCGGAACCTCGAAAGCCTCGAGAGTCCGATGACGAAGGAAATCACCAACGCCAACACCGCGCTCGCGAGCGTCAACTCGATGGTCGTAATCGTTCCCTTGAGCAGCAAAGGTGCGTACGACAGGACTTCTTCCATGAGTTGATCGATGACCTCGAAATGGGAGCCGAATCGGGACCGTCCGTAGTCAGGTCCGGGAATCCGGGACCCGGGCCTCCGCAGAACGATCCTGACCGGATTGTCGGACGATGCGGGACGTGCAGGTATCGAGCTGGTTTCGAGGACCAGCTACCCATGGCATGGGAGCTGGTCCTCGGCTTCGGGCTCAGTTCCCAGGACAGAAATCATCTCGTTTCACAGCCAGGGTCGCCTCGGCGGAAAACCCGTAAGGCTCGACGATCGCGGCGAATTCTCCACTGTCCTTGAGCTCCCTCAATGCCATGTCATAGGCATCCCGGAATTCCTTGTCGTCGGCGTTGAATGCAGCACCGGAACAACCCATGGGAACGCCCATGACCGGCATGACCAGATCGAGATTGGGATCGTCGGTTTTCTTCAGCAGATCCTGGGTGCCGAGCCCCGACAATGCGAACACGTCGACACGACCCTGCTGAAGCATCTTGATGCCACTCGGTGGATCGGTAAACACCTTGATCTGATCCGGCTTCACCCCTCGTTCCAGTGCGTACGCCTCTTCAGCGCAGCCCGCGCACGTGGTCATGGTGACGTCCGGATTCGCGCCGATGTCCTCGTAGGTCATGATATTCAGAGGATTGCCCTTCTTGACGGCGAATGCTTCCGCGCCGCAGAGGTCCGGCTCGGAGTAGATGATGGATTCGCACCGCTTCGGCTTGATGTAGAGACCCGACGTCGACAGATCCACTCGCCGTGCCTGCAACGCCGGGATCATCGCTCCGTACATGATGACCTGTGACCTCAGCTCCGGGACTCCGAGCTTCTTCAGCACCGCTCGGGCCACCTCCGGCGCGGCACCGGTCACGTATCCATCGGCCCGGATGTCGCTGTATGGCGGCTCATTGGCCACCGCGACGGTGGCATAGCCTTGCTGTTTCAACCTGTCCAACGTGCTTTCGGCCAGCACGTCAACCGTCGAGCCGACGAGCGCAACCGCAAACAGGGCAATCAGCAATGGTGATTTCTTCATGTCTTTCTCCTTGTGCATGAAGCTTGGCGCCACGGTGTTGGCAATCGCTTCGAGTTGATGATGATCCCGCTTCTCCGGATCCGGCCGGCATCCCCCGAACTGGCGCAAGTCAGTCGGCGTCAGTCTATGGAGACTATGAATTTCTTCAGAAAACTTCTTGTTCGTTCCTCGCTTGGATGAGCGAAAATTTCTTCGGGTAGCCCCGACTCCACGATCTGTCCGCGATCGAAGAAGAGAACTCGATCGGCGAACTCTCTCGCAAAATTCATCTCGTGTGTCACCGTCAGCATCGTCATATCGGTACTCTCGGCGAGCTTCCGCAGTACGGAAAGAACTTCGTCCACCAGCTCCGGATCCAGAGCCGACGTGACTTCGTCGAACAACATGATCTTCGGATCCATCGCCAACGCCCTCGCAATGGCGACTCTCTGCTGCTGGCCTCCGGAAAGCTGGTAAGGATAGTGATCCATCTTGTCTTCCAGGCCGACCATGCCGAAGAGATCTTCCGCTCTTCGCCTCGCCTCCGTTTTCTGCCTTTTCTTTATGAGTATCTGCGGTTGCTGGACATTCTCGATAGCCGTAAGATGCGGAAACAGATTGAATTGCTGAAACACCATGCCGATGTGTTGCCGCATTTCATGCAGATGTTTCTCGCCGGCCGGTTGTACGTTGGCGCCCACCCTTTCGTGCCACAGGTAATCACCATTCACGGTCACGAACCCGCTGTCAATGGTCTCCAAGGTCATCAGGATACGGAGAATGGTGGTCTTTCCCGAACCGCTGGGACCGATCAATGCAAGTCTTTCACCATTGCCAACTTGCAATGAAAGGTCATCCAGGACCTTCAAATTACCGAAAGACTTGGAAACGTCCTGAAATTCGATGATGTTCTTCATGCCCGACCGATGATCACATGCTGTGATGAAGCTTCTCGACGGGCGCTTGGAGGTCAGCCCCTGCCACGCCGAAGTCGGGTGATATGCGGCCCACCATCCGCCCGGCGTCACCCATGCGGCTGTGGAGCTCGCACCCGACTCGCAACGGATCGAACGTACCACAATCCGCGCGTCGCGCATATCGCCACGATCTCTCCGGTCGGCGTGATGATGCAGCTCTGGCCGATGAGGTCACGGCCTTCGTCGCCGGCCCCCGGGTGCTGCTCGACGAGCCGACCGAGGGGCTTCAGCCGAGCTACGTGGACCGGATACTGGAGACCGTTGCCGAGCTGCGCGCCACCGGGACGGCGATGCGCTGGTGGAGCAGAAGGTGGAGGCGGCGCTCGCGGTGGCGGACCGAATCGCCAAAATAGACATCTATTTGAATCCAAAGGGTAAATGGCGATTCAAGATTGCGAGGATTTTCCATGTCAGGTAGCTTGTGCAGGAATTTCCTCCCCAATCCGCCCATTGTCGGCAATCTTCGCACGACGGACATCCATGAGACAGACACGGAAATCGCAGCTCGCACTCGGTGAAGCACGGATCGAGGATATCAAGCTGGACCACGAATCCCGCGATGACCGAGGATCCGCTCGGGTGCGGTGACCGTTCGCTGGATACCCGCCGCGGAGGTCGAGGCCGACCGGCGGACAGACAGGTAGCCCCGCCCGATGCCGACGAAGCGCGCCGTCCTTGCTGAGCTCACCCGCCGCGAGCTGCGGGCCGGTCTCGACTTCTACGAGCTGCGGGTCGGCGACCGCCGCGTCAAGGCGCAGCTCGTCGACGCGCTGGCCGGTTCCCGGAAGGCCCGGGTCGAGGAGATGTTGCAGGCGCTCTCGCGCGACCGCCTCAAGGCGCTGTGCCGAGCGCTCGATCTCGATGACTCCGGCCGGAAGAAGGCGGACCTCGTTGCGCGCCTCACGGGGTCAACCGCGGCGTCGCCAGCCGTGGTATCGATGAGCGCCGAAGGGGACAGGCTTCCGGCGGCATCCTCGCCGGTCGTGAACACTTCCGCTCCGTCGGCGGTGCCCCGTTCCAGGGCGAAGACACCCGCGCGCGGCTACCCGCTGACCAGCGACGCGGACGGGCCGCCGGCGGCGTCCCGCCCGAGGGCCGAGACCCCGGATCCACCCGCCGACATGCTGAGCATCGCCCGGCTCGAACAGTACCTCTGGTCGGCGGCGGACATCCTGCGCGGGTCGATCGACAGCAGCGACTACAAGACCTACATCTTCGGCCTGCTCTTCCTGAAACGACTATCCGACCGCTTCGAGGAGGAGGCGGAGAAGCTCATCGCCGAGGGTCTGCCCGACCCCGTCGCGTGGACGGACCCGGACGAACACCAGTTCTTCGTGCCGGAGCGGGCACGGTGGGGCGCCATCCGGGGGCAGGCCACGAACATCGGGGAGACGCTCAACAAGGCCTGCGCGGCGCTGGAGGAGCAGAACGGCGCGCTGGAAGGCGTCCTCGCCGGGATCGACTACAACGACGAACGCAAGCTCGGCGACGCCCGCAACCGCGACACCGTGCTCGCGCGCCTCGTCCAGCATTTCTCCCAGGTCTCGCTACGCAACGACCGCATGGCCGAGCCCGACCTCCTCGGCCGCGCCTACGAGTACCTGATCGAGCAGTTCGCCGACGACGCGGGCAAGAAGGGTGGCGAGTTCTACACCCCGCGGATGGTCGTCCGGCTCATCGTGGAGCTGCTTGCGCCGGCCGAACGAATGCGCATCTGCGACCCGACCGCCGGCTCCGGCGGCATGCTGATCGAATGCGCCCACCACATCGAGCGCCAGGGGGGCAATCCGCGCAACCTGACGCTGCACGGCCAGGAGAAGAACCTCGGCACCTGGGCCATCTGCAAGATGAACATGCTGCTGCACGGGCTGCCCGACGCCCGCATCGAGAAGGGCGACACGATCCGGGACCCGAAGCTGGTGGATGACGGAGAGCTGCTGCGGTACGACCGGGTGATCGCCAATCCGCCGTTCAGCCTCGACGAGTGGGGCCGCGACGTGGCCGGGAACGACGGCTACGGGCGCTTCCGTTTCGGGGTGCCGCCGAAGACCAGGGGCGACCTGGCGTTCGTGCAGCACATGGTGGCGGTGCTGAACGTCGCCGGCCGGCTCGGTGTGGTGATGCCGCACGGCGTGCTGTTCCGCGGCGCGGCGGAGGGGAAGATCCGCCAGGGGCTGCTGCAGGAGGACCTCTTCGAGGCGGTCATCGGCCTCGCGCCGAACCTCTTCTACGGCACCGGCATCCCGGCGTCCGTCCTGGTGCTGAACCGGGACAAGCCGGCGGCGCGCAGGGGTAAGGTGCTGTTCATCGACGCATCCGGGGAGTTCGAGGAAGGCAGCAACCAGAACCGCCTGCGCGACCGCGACGTCGAGCACGTCTCCAGGACGTTCCACGCCTTCGCCGACGAGGAGAAGTACGCGCGGGTGGTGCCGCTCGCCGAGATCGAGCGCAACGACTGGAACCTGAACATCAGCCGCTACGTGGATACCTCGGAGGAGGAAGAACGCATCGACGTGGCGGAGGCGGTGCGCAAGCTCCGGGCGCTGGAACGGGAGCGCGCGGCGGCGGAGGCGACGATGAACCGATATCTGGCGGAGCTGGGCTATGACGCCTGACGGGCTGCTTTCGGCGGATCGGGCGGATGCGGCACAGTCGTCGCGGTTCCGGAATCCGCGGCGGGTGTAATTGTGACGGCTGAAAGCGATCCTCGCCTCAACGAGGAGGAGCACGCCGACCGGACCCGGCAAGATGCTGTCGGCGGCGCAGCCTTGGGAGACAAGAGATGAAACCTTTTATCCGGCAGCTCGTATTGAAGGGTTTCCGCAGTATTCCGGCGGCTCGTATCGAATTCGACAATCCGACGATCCTCGTAGGCCGCAATGCTTCCGGGAAAAGCAACATCGTGAGCGTGTTCTCCTTTCTTGCCGACGCCATGAGAATGCCGCTACCCACGGTGTTTGACCGGACGGGCGGCTTCGCAGCCGTCAGAAACCGGTCATCCGGTGGAGGACGGCCGCCGAATCTCGCCATGCGCGTCGATTTCGAGAGAAGAAAGAAGCGCGGTTTCTATGCATTCGAGATCAGGGCGGATCGGCTACAAAGTTTTTCAGTGCTGAGAGAACAGTGCGTATTCTACGATGGGAGGGAGCGAAGCTGGTTCGACCGAAAGGGGAAACGCTTTGACTCGGACGTTGATGGTCTGCATCCATCGATCGATACGTCTTCACTGGCACTCCCGATCATTGGCGGCGCGAAGGCTTTCAACCAAGTATGGCGTGCGTTCTCTCGTATGCGCCGGTATTCCATTGAACCCGGCAAACTACGGGGGATGCAGGAACCGGACGCAGGCTACGCCCTGCTTCCGGACGGTGCGAATGCCGCGAGTGTGCTCGAAAGGATCGAGAGCCGGCGGCGTGACGATTTCGAACGTCTGTCCTCGTTTCTGGAAGTGATTGTTCCAAACACACGTGGAATCTCCGTTAACCGACATGGAAAGAACCTGTCCCTGGAGATTACCCAGACATGGGGGGAAGGTGCGCCGAAGGCACTCAAATTTGAAGGATTCGACATGTCCGACGGTACCCTGCGCGCGATTGGCCTGCTGGCCGCGGTGTTTCAGAGACCGACGCCAACGTTGATCGCAGTAGAAGAACCGGAGGCGACAATCCACTCCGGCGCACTGGGCGCGGTGCTCGATTTGCTCTGGGAGGCGAGCGAACGCATGCAGGTCATCGTCACCACTCACAGCCCGGAACTGCTCGATAGGCAGGAGGTTGCCGACCGTCATTTACGGATGATCGAATGGCGCGAAGGAGTGACTCGCGTCGGGCCGGTGTCGGACGCGAACCGTCGCGCCTTGCGGGAAGGTCTGACGGAGGCGGGGGGGTTGCTTCGCGCCAATGCCCTGGAAGCTGAGCCGTGTTCTCGGGACAGAGTCAACCGGAACGATCTCTTCGAGGATCTGCAATGAAGATTCAGCCCATTGTCGAAGGTCACGGCGAGGTATCTGCGGTGCCGATCCTGCTTCGCCGCTTGCGCGATGAAGCGCGGGCCTGGGGCGTGGAGATTGCGGCGCCGCATCGTCGCCCGCGATCATGGCTTGTGAATCGGGATACGTTGCAGAATGCAATCCGCGTGGCCGCTCTTGCTCAGGATTGCGCCGGCATTCTTGTGCTCTTCGACGCGGACGACGATTGCCCGATGGAGCTGGCTCCGGATCTCGATCAGTGGGCGCGCGCCGCGGCAGGCGCAACACCGTGTTGCATCGTCATGGCGAATCGGGAGTACGAAGCGTGGTTTCTGGCAAGCATCGAGTCTCTGCGGGGCCAGGCGGGGGTCCGGGAAGACGCGATATCGTTCCCGGAAGCTGAAAGTCCGCGAGATGCCAAGGGCCGGTTGAAGCGGCAGATGCTTTCCGGACGCTATTCTCCTGCGGCGGATCAGGCTGTTCTGACGGCCCGATTCGATCTCGCATCCGCTTGGCGCGGTTGCCGCAGCTTCCGCAAGCTCGTTTCCGCCGTCGGCGCGCTGTTCCACACTGCCCAGGCACGGCCCGAGGTGTGGCCGCCCGAGGACTGGAGCCGTCCGTGATCCGGTGGTCGAATACACCGGACCCACCGGCCGACATATGGCGAGCCTGATGGAGCAGGGGTAGTGCACCAGTTTGAAATCAATTGGTAAATGACAGAATTGAAGATAAAAATGCGAGGATGCCGATGAATACGCCTACAAACACGAAGCCAGAAATACTGTGTCTTGTATCGATCGATTTCAATCCGCCTGTGTACGTGCACGATGGTTCTGATCCAACCCTGACGTTTCAGGATACGACATATACAGGGATAGGGTCTGTCCTGAAACATAGATGGGAGCTCCATGAGTATATGGATAATGGCATCTCACGAATGCGCTTGTCAGTATCAGTGCCATTACGGTACGGATTGATGCCTATATTGCTACAACGATATATTAACCGGAGAATAATTGTTACAGCATGTAATGCCAAGTATAAATCCAAAATCCGGCAATGGCCAGCTATAGTGCGGGATTGGCGACTGTCGTGGAATCCGTTGTGTATCACCTTCCAAGCAGTCGGCCTTTTGGAGGCCATGCTTGCAGATCAGTATCCATACAATCCTGAAGAATCAAAACCCGCGGAATCCAACATTTATCCAAAACTATGGATTCGGTTACGTAGACGAATCTTGATATTAATTGAAGGAGAGGAAAGCCATCGTCGGCCTTTGTATTGGAGTCACGTTGACCAACAGGAACGGCATCCCGATGATATGGCCTTTTCCCAGGCACGTAAAGCCAACTCACCCCTGCGCAAATGGTGGCTTGAGTACAGGTGGGTAAACGTAGACAATCCGGCACCTAAGCCAAAATGGGCTCCTTGGCGTATTTACTGGCGGGAATTCGAGTATCGGCGCCGAAGCTTGATCCATCCAGAATGGGGATGGGCGTTAAAAACACGTCGTGGCAAACATATTCTTCGTCGTATTTTACGATGGATGTCGGGGCAACTATAAAGTCGCAATTCGTATCGGTGGCGTGTTGGCGGAGGAGTATCTGATGAACGAACTCGAAACCCCTTGGTCAGTCGATACGCGCGACATCGTCTATGCCGACGAGGGGAATCCGCTGGACCTCTACCGAACCGTTCTCAGACTGGACGATCTTCGAAAATCGGTTTTCGCGGAAACGGGCGGTTCGATGCTCGTACTCTCCCCGCTCGGCAGCAAGGTGATGGCTCTCGGCGCGCTGATGGCGGCGCTGGAGCGCGATTTACCCGTCGCCTACCTGGAGTCAATCAGCTACGAACTCGAAGCGGCAGCGCCGGAAGGGATCGAACAGTCGAATCTCATACACATATGGTTGGAGGGTGACGTCTATCCTCAACCCCGGCCGGCGTTACCAACGTAAGGGAACCCCGCGCGATGACCCCTGCCACTCAGCCCAAGATCTTCGGGACAGGACTGATAGCCCTCGATATGGTCATCGGTCCTGACCTGGAGATGCCTGTTCGCTGTTGGGCGGGCGGAACTTGCGGCAACGTGCTGTCCATTCTGGCTTGGTTCGGGTGGGATGCTTACCCGATCGCGCGCATGAACGGCGACGTGGCCTCCGAGCGCATCCGCGCGGATATGGCACGTTGGGGTGTCCATCTCGATTGGACCACCTGCGTTCCTACCACGGACACCCCCATGATTGTTCAGAAAATCCGACATGGGCAGGACGGCCGGCCCGAACACGGGTTTTCCTGGTCCTGCCCAAGCTGCGGCAGATGGCTGCCGCCGTTCAAGGCAATTACGGTCAACGTGGTGGAGAAGATCAATCCGGTACTTGACGATACGTCGGTGTTCTTCCTCGATCGCCTGTCACGCGCAGCACTCACCTTGGCTGCCGAGGCATCGGCCCGCGGCGCCGTGGTGGTATTCGAACCATCCGGCAAGGCGACCGACAAGCTCATGGCGGAAGCGATCGCACTCGCTCATGTCGTCAAGTATGCCGACGAGCGTCTTCCCGACGTCTGCGGCGTAATGACAGACGGCTCTGCGGCACTGCTCGAAGTGCAGACCCTTGCGGAGCGAGGCCTGAAGTATCGCCATCGGCTCGGCCGTGGCATCTCCGATTGGATATATCTCCAGGCCGTTCCTGCGCCGCGGCTTGCCGATACCTGCGGCTCTGGCGACTGGTGTACGGCCGGCCTGATTGCCAAGACTGCGGTCGGCGGGGAGAAGGGCTTGCGTCGTGCCGGCGCCCGTGGCGTTCGGGCAGCACTTCGCTATGGTCAGGCGCTCGCGGCCTGGAACTGCGGTTTCGAGGGCGCGCGGGGAGGCATGTACTCTGTTCCCCGAGAAGCATTCGAAAGCCAGATCACGAGTCTGCTCAACGGTCGATTCGACGGAATCATCGGCACTCCGATCGGAGGTGCTGCGACACAGGGAGTAGTGACCTGCCCGGCCTGTCCACCTGCACCACGGAAGCTGCGCGGTCCTGGGATATGGCCGGCTGCGTCGTCCTTGAATGTCACGCCTTCGAGTACTTACGGAGATCTTGTTCCGTCGGTGGACGATGCCATTGAGAAGACGCAGGCGGCCATTGACCCAGTGCAGGTCTCGAAGCGCGGCCTGCCAGGACGACACACGCGGTTTAAGCAGACGGAGATTGGGGAGATACCGGAGGGATGGACGGACTTGGCTCTTGCCGACATCGCGACTGTTGTTGGCGGCGGAACTCCGACCAGAAGCGAGGTGGGCTATTGGGATGGAGACGTGCCATGGGCAACCCCGACGGACGTGACAGGACTCAAAGTGCGGGATATCTCGGAGACGGCCTCGACGATCACCAACGCAGGGTTGGCGAACTCCTCCGCGGCACTATTGCCACCCTTCTCGCTCTTGATGACGACGCGAGCAACCATCGGCGCATGTGCCATCAATCGAGTCTCAATGGCTACGAATCAAGGTTTCCAGAGTTTGGTGCCGAAGCAGAACACGTGTGTCGACTTTCTCTACTATCTGATTCATCACCACAAGCGCCGACTTGAGCGACTGGCGGCAGGCAGTACGTTCCTGGAAGTGTCTAAGCGTGCGATTCGTGGTTTTCGAGTTCCCGCACCACCCGTCCCCGAGCAACGCAAGATTGCCACCATCCTCTCCTCGGTGGACGATACCATCGAGAGGACGCAAGCAGTCATCGATCAAGTGCAGGTCGTCAAGCACGGCCTGATGCAGGAGTTGCTTACGCGGGGCCTGCCGGGGCGACACACACGGTTCAAGCGGACGGAGATTGGAATGATTCCAGAGGAATGGAGCCTCCTCTCGCTCGCGGACTTGGCTGAACCAAACAACGGCATTCAAACTGGTCCCTTTGGTAGCCAGTTGCACGCTTCCGACTACGTGGCGCATGGCGTGCCGGTCATCATGCCGAAAGACATGACGAACGGGTACGTCTCGGACGCGCATTCAGCTCGGATTCCCAATGAACGGGCGAAGGAATTGCAACGACACCGGGTACGCGCCGGGGACATGCTTTTCGCCAGGCGAGGCGACATCGGAAGGGCTGGTCTCATCACGGAGCACGAAGATGGGTGGGTGTGTGGAACCGGATGTTTCAGATTTCGTCCGAAAGATAGAACCGTTTCCCATTTTCTCCGGCATTGGATAGGTCAGCCCGCATCGGTAGCGTGGCTGAACGAGCGCGCGGTGGGACAAACGATGTTGAACCTCAATACATCGATTCTGAGCCGCCTGCCTGTTGCGATGCCTTCGGAGGTGGAACGCTCGGCAATCGCCGACAGCATGGAGGCACTAGACAAACAGACGGAGACTCATGAGCGAGTCGAAAGAGGTCTTTTGGAGTTGAAACAAGCATTGATGTCCATCCTCCTCACCGGCGAGCTCCGCGTTACCCCAGACCCCGAGACCGCATGACCCCCCAAGACCACCGGGTCGGACGAATTGGAGTTGACCCGATTTCGCGGAGGCTCCGTCGGTCGAGTCGTTCCAATCGTCCGAGTACACCTGCGTCCCTCCCGAAGCCCCTGAACGGGGACGCGCGCCCAGAGTGCGGCGGCGATTTCCGGGCAAGGTGGGCTTCGCCACAGGCTGCCAAGCCACCGCGTTCCGCCCCGCGCCGTTCTTTCGAGACGGCGTTTTGCCGCGGGCAGCGGCTCGTGATATTTTGACCAGTCGGAATGACCGGTTTAGAGGTGTCGTGTGCGTGAAATCCAGGCAACCGAGGCCAAGGCGCGCTTGGCAGAGCTGCTGCGGGCGGTCGAGTACGGCGAAACGGTGGCGATCACCCGCCATGGCCGGACGATTGCGCATCTGATTCCGGCTCGGGATCGGGAGCGCGCCCACAGGAAGGATGCGGTGATGCGCTTCCGCAATCGGCGTCGCCAGTGGCGGCCTATCGAGATGTCGACGGACGAAATCCTCGCCGTGCGCCGTGAAGGCCAGCGCTGGTGAGTGCATTCGTGCTCGACGCGTCCGTCGCCGTAGCGTGGCTCTTCGACGACGAGGACGAGCCGCGTGCGGACACTGCGTTGACCCACCTCGAGAACGACGTGACGTTCGTCCCGCAACTCTGGCATCTGGAAGTACGGAGCGCCCTGCTCGGTGCGGAACGTCGGAGACGCATCGGGGTGGACGAAGTTGAAGAACGCCTGCGCTTCCTGCGGGAACTCCCCATCCGGACGGACACGGAGCCGGATCTCGGGGCGGCATTCGCCCTGGCGAGGGCGCGCCGCCTGTCCTTCTACGACGCCGTTTACCTGGAGTTGGCTCGAAGGCGCGACGCAGCGCTCGCCACGCTGGATGCCGCGCTCGCCCAAGCCGCCGTCGCCGAAGGACTCGTGTTGATCGAGCCGATGAACGGATCACGGTAGCGTACCGAAGCCGCATGACGCCCAAGCCAACCGGATGGAACGAGCAGGACCTCGCGGAGAACCCTGCGGTCGATCTCCTGCAATCCCTCGGCTACACCTACGTCCCGCCGGAAAGCCTCGAACGCGAACGCGCGAGCTTCAAGGAGGCCATCCTCACCGGCCGCCTCGCCGCCGCCCTCAAGCGGCTGAATCCCTGGCTCTCCGACACCAACGTCGCCCGGGCCGTGAAGGCGGTCACGCAGGTTCCCGCCACCGGTCTCGCCGAGGCCAACGAGGCGCTCTACACGTCGCTCACCTACGGCATCGCGCTGGAGCAGGATCGGGGCGAAGGGCGCCGGAGCCATACGGTCCGGTTCCTCGATTTCGACGATCCCGGCCGCAACGAGTGGATGGTCACCCGGCAGTACAGGGTGCTCGGGCCGAAGAAGCACGTCATCCCGGACGTGGTGGTGTTCGTCAACGGCCTGCCGCTCGCGGTCGTCGAGTGCAAGAGCCCCACCATCGGCGACGCCTGGAAGGCGGAGGCGGTCAAGCAGCTCCGCCGCTACCAGGAGGCGGACGCGCGCTGGAAGGATCAGGGCGCGCCGCGGCTGTTCGAGGCGGCCCAGATCCTCGTTGGGACCTGCGGCGAGCGTGCGGTCTACGGCACGGTCGGCACGCCGGAGCGCTTCTTCCTCGAATGGAAGGAGCCCTATCCCCTGAGCGTGAAGCAGCTCGGTCGGAAGCTCGGGCGCGCGCCGACGCCGCAGGACATCCTGCTCTACGGTCTGCTGGAACCGCGCAATCTGCTCGACGTCGTGCGGAGCTTCGTCGTGTTCGAGGTCGAAGGCGGCCGGACCGTCCGCAAGCTGGCGCGCTACAAGCAGTTCGTCGCCGTGAACGAGGCGATGCGCCGAATCCGGACGGCGCGGAAACCGGGCGCGCGGGGCGGGATCGTCTGGCACACCCAGGGGTCGGGGAAGAGCCTGACGATGCTGTGGCTCGCGCTCAAGCTGCGCCGCGACGAGTCGCAGCGGCAACCGGCCATCGTCATCGTCACCGACCGGACGAAGCTCGACCGGCAGATCGCCGGGGTGTTCACCGCGTGCGGGTTCCCGAACCCCGAACGGGCGGACAGTGTGCGGAGCTTGCGGCGGATCCTGGGACACCCGACCGGCAGGACGGTGATGACCACGATCCAGAAGTTCCAGGAGATCGCCGGTGCCGGCGGCGCTGGCCGTGCCGCGGAACGGGCGGCGGACCACCCGGCGCTGGCGGCTGCCGCCGAACGCGGTCGAAGCGCTCGACAGTCCCCCGCGGAACGGGCGGCGGACCACCCCACCCTGTCCGAGGCGGCCAACGTCTTCGTCCTTGTAGACGAAGCCCACCGCACGCAGTACCGGAGCCTCGCCGCGAACATGCGCCGGGTGCTCCCCAACGCCTGCTTCCTCGGCTTCACCGGCACCCCCATCGACAAGCAGGACCGCAGCACGCTGCGGACCTTCGGCCCCTACATCGACACCTACACCATCGAACAGGCGGTCCGGGACGGGGCGACGGTGCCGATCTTCTACGAGGGCCGGCTCCCGGAGCTTCGGATCATCGGGCAGACCATCGATCAGGTCTTCGACCGGGTCTTCGCCGACCGCTCCGACGAGGAACGGGCCGCCATCAGGCAGCGCTACGCCACCGAGCAGGCGATCGCC
Source organism: uncultured Gammaproteobacteria bacterium (assembly GCA_958295835.1). Classification (GTDB taxonomy): domain Bacteria; phylum Pseudomonadota; class Gammaproteobacteria; order HK1; family HK1; genus HK1. The sequence goes on along the minus strand of OY282378.1, from coordinate 5,541,917 downwards.
GGCGCCCCGCGCCGCATCGAGGCGATCTGCCTGGACCTCATCGACCACTTCACCAGGTTCATCGCTCCCAACCGGTTCAAGGCCCAGGTGGTCGCCGCGAGCCGCCACGACGCGGTCACCTTCAAGGAGACGCTGGACCGGCTGAACGCCCCCGAGTCGGCGGTGATCATGTCGGCGGGCCACAACGACGAGGAACGGCTGGCGCGCCAGCATCTCGCCAGAGAGCAACAGGACCGGCTCATCGAACGGTTCAAGGACCGCGGCGACCCGCTGTCCATCCTGGTGGTCTGCGACATGCTGCTCACCGGCTTCGATGCGCCGGTGGAGCAGGTCATGTATCTCGACGCGCCGCTCAGGGAACATGGGCTGCTCCAGGCCATCGCCCGCGTGAACCGCCCCTGCGGCGAAGAGAAGACCTACGGCCTGGTCGTGGACTACCGGGGCGTGTCCGCGAAGCTGCAAGAGGCGTTGGCGGTCTTCTCGACCACGGACGTCCAGGGGGCGCTCACGCCGAACGTGGACGAGCTGCCGCGCTTGGAGAGCCGGCACGCGGCGGCGATGCGGTTCTTCCTGCCGCCGGTCATCGACCGGCCAGTCACCGACCGGCAGGTCGCCGACACGAACGACCTGGACGCCTGCGTGCGGATTCTGGAACCGGAGGACGTCCGGGCCGGGTTCGACCTCGCGTTCCGTCGCTTCAGCCGGTCGATGGACATGCTGCTGCCGGACCCGCGGGCGCTGGCGTACCGCGCCGATCTGCAACGGCTGGGCAAGATCCGCGGGGCCGCGCGCGCCCGTTACCGGGACGACCGGCTGGACCTCTCGGGTTGCGGGGAGAAGGTCCGGACGCTGATTGCCGGCGCGGTCGCCGCGGACGGCATCGAGATCCTGGTCAAGGAGGTCCGGCTCTTCTCGCCGGAGTTCGAGGAGAAGATCGACGCGCTTGCGACCGACGACGCGAAGGCGAGCGAGATGGAGCACGCCATCCGCCACGAGATCAACGTCCGCGTGGAGGAGAACCCGGCCTTCTACCGGTCGTTGCGCGAGCGGCTGGAGGAGATCGTCGAGGAACGGCGCCGGCAGCGGCTGGATGCAGCCCGGCAGCTCTCGCTCCTGAACCACCTGTGCGAAGAGCTGAAAGGCGAACAGACCCTGGCGCAGGACCTCGGGCTCGACGCGCGCGGCTTCGCCATCTACGGCCTGCTGGAACGGCGGCGGTCGACGCCCGTGCGCGATGATGCGGTACGCGAAGATGGCGCCGTGTACGACGCCGCATGCAACGTGGCCAACCGTGACTTGGCGTCGCTGATTGATGACGAGGTCGCACCGTTCACGGAACTGGTCGACTGGTGGCAGAAGGACGATCTGCAACGGCAGATGCGCAGCCGGATCAAGCGCCGGCTCCGCGCCGGCGGAGTCGCCGTCGATGCCGTGGAATCCCTCGCCGCCGACATCGTAGACCTCGCCCGGGGACGAAGTGACCGATGACCGCCATCACCATGGACCTCGCCAGGGTGCGGACCGGCCGATGACCGCCATCACCATGAACTTCGCCACGGTGCGGGCCGGCCGATGACCGCCATCACCATGAACTTCGCCACGGTGCGGGCCGGCCGATGACCGCCGACACCATGAACTTCGCCAAGGTACGGACCGGCCGTTGAACCGGCCCGATGACCGCCATGGAGACCTCCACTATCGAGCCCCCCGCCGTGGAGACCTCCGCCATCGTCTGGGGCGGGACGCGGCTTTCGTACACCATCCGCCGCAGCCCGAGACGGAAGAAGACGGTGGCGGTGACGGTGGACCCCGCCGGCGGGGTGCTGCTGGTGGCCCCCGAACACCTCGCCACCGACCGGCTCGACGGCATCGTGGCGCGGAAGGCCGGATGGATCGTGCGGCGCCTCCGGCGCGCGGGGCCCCATGGCCCGCCGCTTGCGCCGCGCGAGTTCGTCAGCGGCGAGAGCGTCCTGTACCTCGGGCGGCACTACCGCCTGAAGGTGCATCCGCACGCGACCGGCGACGGCGCGCCCGGTGGCGCGAAGCTGCGCGGCGGCTGGCTGCACGTGCCCGCGCCGGAGGGAGCGCGGCAGGCGGCCGAGGTCCGACAGGCGCTCATCTCCTGGCTCCACCGTCACGCGACCGAACGGCTGCCGGAACGGGTGGCGGCGTGGCGGGCGAAGGCCGGGGTCGCAATGCCCCGGGTGGTCATCGCGGACCAGCGCAAGCGTTGGGGAAGCTGCGGCCGGACCGGAACCCTCCGCCTGAACTGGCGCATCGTCCAGGCTCCGATGCGCCTGGTCGACTACGTCGTGGTCCACGAGCTCGTACATCTGCGGCACCGCGGCCACGGTCGCGACTACTGGCAGGCCCTCGGACGGGTCATGCCGGATTACGAACGGCGGCGGGAGGAGCTGAGGCAGTGCGGGGCGGGACTGGCGTGGTGACGTGAGGACACGAAGAGCATCCTCGACGCTCCCCCGAGGGAATCACGTGATGAGGGCATCCCTGATCCGGCATGGCCGGAACCGGACGCCGGCTGGCGAACGATTCTTCGATACCATGTCGAAGATTTCACGGGTAAGGGATTGATGACGGGAAGCGCGGCTGGCGCTCAGTGCCGATCACATCGAAATGTCGAAGACTCCAGGGACAAGGGACTGATGACGGAACCGCGCGGCCGGGTGCTGGCGCTGCATCTCGGGGTGATCGCGGCGCTGTTCGCGGCGCAGTTCGTGCTGAGCGAGTACCACCACACCAACGTCGCGCGCATCATGGTGCTCGCCGCCTACGCCCTCGGCTACAACCTGCTGCTCGGCTACACCGGCCTGATGAGCCTCGGGCATGCGATGTTCTTCGCCGCCGGCATGTACGGCGCCGGCCTGAGTATCTACTACCTGGGGTTCGGGGCGTTCGCGGGTTTCGGCCTGGGGGTGCTCGCGGCGGCCGGGCTGGCGGCACTGTTCGGCCTGTTCGCGCTGCGCACCACCGGGGTCTCGTTCCTGATCGTGACCATGATGTTCGGCCAGGCCTGCTACCTGGCCATCCTCTACTTCAACGAGATCACCCTCGGGGATCAGGGCTTCATCCTCTCCGGCCGGCTCCCGGAGGCGCTGGTGGAGCCGGGGGTGAAGTACAACGTGGCGCTGGCGGTGTTCGCGGTGTGCTTCCTGGTGAGCCTCGGCATCGTGCGCTCGCCGCTGGGGCGGGTCCTGGTCGCGATCCGGGAGAACGAGGAGCGCACCCGCCTGCTCGGCTACGACACCTGGGCCTGCAAGCTGCTCGCGCTGGTGGTCTCGGGGGCGATGGCGGGCGCCGCGGGCGCGGCCTACGCGCTGCTCTTCTCCTACGTGGGCGCCTCGTTCGCGGCGATCCTGCACTCCATCTACCCGCTGCTGTGGACGCTGCTGGGCGGGGCCGGGACCACGCTCGGACCGCTGCTGGGGACCGGGCTCATGTTCTACCTCGTGGACGTGACCAGCGGCTGGACCAGCGCCTGGCTGTTCGTGGTCGGGGGCGCGCTGCTGGTGCTGGTGCTCTTCTTCCCGCTGGGCATCATGGGAGCGGTGCGCGCGAGGCTCGCCCCGTGGTTGCCGTGAGCACGCCGCGTCATGGTTGGCCGTCCATCTGCGTAAGCGCCGCATTCGCCTCGTCCGCGATGTGGCTGCCGTGAGCGCGCCGCCGGCGGTCGGGCGATGTATCCGCACCGGCATCTGGTGAAACGGATGTGGCTGCCGTGAGCAACGCGCCGCCGCCGGCGGCCGGGCCGCTGCTGGAGACGGAAGGGCTCGGGCGCCGGTTCGGGGGCCTGAGCGCGGTGGAAGACGTTTCCATCGGCGTCCATCGCGGAGAGATCCGCGCGGTCATCGGGCCGAACGGGGCGGGCAAGACGACCCTGGTCGGCATGATCTGCGGGCGGGTCCGGCCGAGCGCGGGAAGGGTGCGCTTCGAGGGCCGCGACGTCACCCGGGTGCCGGCCTGGAAGCGCGTGGCCGCGGGCATCGTGTACACCTTCCAGGTGACGAGCATCTACGGCGCGCTCGCGGTGCGGGACAACGTCGCGCTGGCGGCGCAACGCCGGCTGATGGGCTCCCCCGGCGCATGGCTGCGCCTCGACGAGGCGGCGCTCGCGGCGCGTGTGGAGGGCGCGTTGCGCACCCTCGGCCTGGACGTCCACCGCGACCGCCGCGCCGGCGACCTGCCCTACGGGCACCAGCGCCTGCTCGAAGTGGCGATGGGGCTCGCGCTGGAACCGCGGCTGCTGATCCTCGACGAGCCCACCCAGGGGCTCGCCGAGCACGAGATCGAGACCTTCTGCGAACGGGTGCGCGACGTCGCCTCGCGCGCGACGGTGATGCTGATCGAGCACAACATGAAGGTGGTGCTCCGGCTCGCCACCCGCATCACGGTCATCGACCGGGGCCGGGTGATCGCCGACGGCGACCCGGCGAGCGTGGAAGCGGACCCGGAAGTCCAGCGCGCCTATCTCGGGCGGCGGTGATGCCACAGGTGGTGCGGCCGAGGGGATCCATCCACGCGGCGATGGGGGACTGCTGGCGTTGACCGGGAAGGAACGGGTGCGATCGGACGTGCCGTCAGCGAATGAAATGGCATATGCCATGCTGGTGCATTACGATTGACCCGCCGCTCACGGACTCGGCGCAGCGTACCGGAAGCCTCGTGGAGGAGCTTGCCATGTTGCAGGAATTTCGCGTAGATAACTTCAAGTCCCTGATCAACGTCGTATTCAAACCACGGGAAATCAATCTGCTGATTGGGAGGAACAATTCCGGAAAAACCAATCTCTGCCAAGCGCTGCGGTTCGTGTCCGGCAGCTCGTTCATTACGTTCGACGCATGTGCGGACTTGGCCCAGATCGGGCGGTTCGGCATCACTCATTCCGCACTCGACAAGGCTACTACGGATTTCTACGTCAGGGCCGACAGCATATATAAAGAAGAAAGATTGACTTTCGAGTACGAGTTGACCATCAAGCCGCCAAATACCGGATTGGGGGAAGCAACGGTACGGCTGGACCGGGAAGTTCTGAGTGTCACCGGTGAAGGATTCGACAAGACGGTGCTGCTGGAGAACAGCGCCGGCCGGATTCGGCTCCTGAACGAGAAAGGCTTCATGAACGGGACGCGGAACTACGTTGAGACGAATGCATCCACGGATGCAACGATGCTGCAGCGTCTCTACGATCCGGAAGCCAACCCCAGAGCCATCCTCTTCAAACGCTACTTGACCGGTTGGGTGTATTACGATCTCTCGCCCGTTGCGATGAGAGGATCGGCTCACAAGCCCCATCAGCATGTCATCATGCCCGACGGACGCAATCTCGCATCGGTGCTGTTCTGGCTGAAGAACACCGACGAACGCGCGTATCGAGAGCTTCTGGCAGTTGTTCGGAAAATCGAGCCTGAGCTCGATCTCATCAATTTCAACACCGGCTTGGAGAACCATGTATTCATGTCCTTCGAGGACCGGGATGGTCATTGGTTGTCTGTGGCGGACGCATCAAGCGGGACGTTGCGATTTCTGGCTCTGGCCTACGTCCTGATGATCCAGGACAGGAACAACTCGTCTCCGTTGTGTATCATCGAGGAGCCGGAAAATGGAATATACGTCGGTTGTCTGAAAACCCTGTTCGAGAAGATCTCCCCTGGTTGGTCTCAATTCGTCTTCACTTCCCACGCGCCCTACTTCATCGATCTCTTCGACGATCGCCTGGACGGGGTTTTCGTGCTTGATCGACGCCAGGGACATACGTCGATAACGCAACCGGACGCCGCCAGGGTTAAAAAGTGGCTCGAAAAGGATTTCCCGTTGGGAGAGCAACACTTCCGGGAGATGCTGGGATGAGGATCGGCTATTACGTGCAGGGTGCAATGGATGAATCCGTCGTTCGAGGGTTGGCGAAGCGATGGTGTCCCGACGCGGAGTTGGCGGAGGGGCGTTTCCGCGGCAGCTCGGGGGAATCTTTCCGGCGGGAAATTCGCAAGTCGCTGATAGGTTTGAAAGACGGCAAGGAATGCGACGTCCTGGTCGTGTTGACGGATGCCGATGCGAATCCCTGGCGAACAGTCAAAAAGCGCGAATCAAGCAGGATTCCGAACGACTGCGAACACTTGACGCTGTTCGGAGTGGCCGATCGAAACATCGAATGCTGGCTGGCAATCGATCGGGGTGCGCTTGCAAGTGAGCTTGATTGTCGCGTGGAAGAAATTCCCGTTCTGCCGGAGAATCTCTCGGGTTTCGTAAAGGGAGGATTCGAACGGAGTGCTCGGAACAGGGGACAGGACGTACAGGAGTGTGTTTCCGATTACGTGAAGCGGGCATCGTTGAGGTCATGGATCGAAGGATCGGATTCCTTCGGGAATTTCTACGAAGACGCCCGTAGTCTGGCGCTTCTGACCAAGTGCAAGTGTCGGTTTCCGAATGAACGGGAGACCGGACGGCGCCGGTAATCGAACACCGTCGTTCGTTCTCCCTTCGGGCAACGACCGAGGGAGGTGCATGGGTGAGCGGTGTCATCTTCATGGAGAGCTTCGGTCACTTGCGGCGGGTGGATTCGTCGCCGGATTCGGCGAACCCGTTCTTCACCGGCGCGAAGGCCAGCGGCGAATCGAACTGTCCCGGTGGCTTTCGCATTCAGCAAGGCATCGGCGACGGACTCGCCATCAGCGGGATTCCATGGGGCAAGCCGATGATCGCGACAACCGGGGGATGGGGCGGGTTTTGCGGCGGCGGCTCCGGCGTGCGCTTTGCTTTCGGCCGACGATGACGCTACGCCTCGACAACGTTCATGCCGGCTACGGCAAGGTCGAAGTGCTCCACGGCATCGACCTCGCGCTGGAGCCCGGACGCATCCTCGGCCTGCTCGGACGCAACGGCGCCGGCAAGACCACCACCATCCGCGCGATCATGGGCCTCGTGGACGGCTTGCGCGGGAGCATCCGGATCGATGGTACGGAGCTGGTGGGGAGCGACCCGCATCGCATCCCCGGCCACGGGATCGCCTGGGTCCCGCAGGGGCGGCGGCTGTTCCCGGAGATGAGCGTCGGGGAGAACTTGCGCCTGGGCTTGCTCGCCGGACGTGGCGGGGGTGTCGGACGTGGCGAGGGTGTCGGGCGCGGGAGGGATACCGGGCGCGACAGAGGCGCCGGGCGTAGTGGAGGCGCCGGCCGCAGCGGGGATGCCGGGCGCGGCGAGAACGCCGCCGGACGGCTCGCCTTCGTGCTCGATCTGTTCCCGGCGCTCAAGGATCGGCTGGACACGCCGGCGCGGCGCTTGAGCGGCGGTCAGCAGCAGATGGTGGCGATGGCGCGCGCGCTCGCCGCCGGCCCCCGGGTGCTGCTGCTCGACGAGCCGACCGAGGGGCTTCAGCCGAGCTACGTGGACCGGATCCTGGAGACCGTCTCGGAGCTGCGCGCCACCGGGACGGCGATGCTGCTGGTGGAGCAGAAGGTGGAGGCGGCGCTCGCGGTGGCGGACCGGATCGCCTTCATCGAGAACGGTCGGATCCGCGAGCACACGACGGCCGAGAACCTCGCCCGGGATCCGGAGCCGCTGATCCGCTATGTCGGCGTGCGCCGCGCCGGGTGATCGGTCCGGGGCGCATGCGTTCTGTCGCTCCAACGAACGAAAGATGGGCGCCCGGTCCACGCCGTGCGGGGACTTCCCGCTGGCCATACAAGTCCGGCGGTGCTGATTGCGGCGTACTTGCCCGATCTCGAACCAGGCGCCGCATTGCCTGAAAGTGCCCAGCGACCGGGATTCCCCGTATTCAGGGACTGCTCCCTTGACTCTGTTGACTGAAACAAGGCCCGATGTTCATCGTTTCCGGGACAAGGCTCGGCCCCTGCGCCCGGACCACGGGTCATCGTGGCATCCTCTGGCCTTTCACTGCCTCGGCGTAGCCAGTGCGCCGCAATCTTCATGACACCGATCGCCCACGTCGATGATGCCCCGGGCCCGGACACCCGGCTCCGGGTCGCGATCGTCTCCGACACCCACGGCCATCTCGATCCCCGGATCGCGAAGGTCGTCGAGCGGTGCCGGATCGCGGTCCACGCCGGGGACATCGGCAGCGGTGCGGTGCTCGATGCGCTCGCCCGCCCGGGCCGGCAGGTGGCCGCGGTGCGCGGCAACAACGACATCGCTTCGAAGTGGGACCCGGGCGAGTACCGGCGGCTGGAGCAGCTTCCGTGGGAGGCCGAACTTTCGCTGCCGGGCGGCCGGCTCGCGGTGATCCACGGGCACCAGATCACGCGGGTGGAGCGCCGGCACGGATGGCTGCGCGAGCGTTATCCCGATGCCCGCGTCGTGGTCTACGGGCATACCCACCGGCGGTGCATCGACCGCGGCGCGCGCCCGTGGATCGTCAACCCCGGCGCGGCGGGGCGCGATCGGACCTTCGGCGGCCCCTCGCTCGTCGTGATCGACGTCGATGCGGACGCCGCCCGCTGGCGGCTGCGCACCATGTGCTTCGAACGTGTCGCGCCGCGGCGCCGATAGGCACGTACGACGACGGCTGAGGCGACGCCACGGGTTCCCGGGTGAGCAGGAAGCACGATGACGTTCGCTCAGGCCGACAGTCTCTCCGGTGACATGAGCCGGCAGCCGACCTCGTCCCATACGAGCACCGTGCCCCGGTCGTACCAGTCCCCGAGAACGATGCGGGTGGCAGGGCCGACGTCCAGGTCGAGCTCGTGGATGGCCGGGCGATGCGTGTGTCCGTGGATCATCCGTGCCGCGGCGCATTCCGAGAGCACCCGCACCACTTCTTCGTCGGTGACGTCCATGATGTCCTCCGGCTTGAGCCGGGTCCGGGTGTCCGACGTGGCGCGGATCCCGGCCGCTTCGCGCGCCCGCTCCTCGATCGGACGCGCGAGGAAGGCCCGCTGATTCCCGGGGTCGCGCGCGTAGTGCCGGAACGCCTGGTACTCGACGTCGCGGGTACAGAGCGTATCTCCGTGCAGGAGCACCGCCCGTTCGCCGCCGACCTCGATGACGAGCGGCTCGGCGACGAGCCCGCAGCCGGTGCGTTCGGCGAATGCGTCGCCGAGCAGGAAATCGTGGTTGCCGCGGATCAGGTCGATGGGAACGCCCGCCGCAACGGTCTCGGCAAGCGCGACCTCGACCTCGGGGTGGGGCCTGCGGTCGTCGTCGTCGCCCAGCCACAGATCGAACACGTCGCCGAGGAGGTAGAGGCGGTCCGCCCGTCGCACCGGACCGGAGAGAAACGCCGAGAACGCGGCGACCGCGCCCGGACGGTGCGCGGCGAGGTGCACATCGCTCGCGAACAGGAGCATCACGCGGGGGCCGGGTGGAGCGTCGCCGGAGCGGACGGGCTACGTGCGCGATCGAACATCGGTGGGGCGACGGGGGCAGGGGTGCGCCATGATAGTGGCGGGCGTTGCGGGAGGCGAGCATGTTTCCGGCCGGATGCGGTACGGTGCAAGGGCCGCGTGGGCGCTGTACGATTCGACGGGCCCCGGCAGGCTCCCGGAGCGGGGAATCTTCCGCCTTGACGACCGCCGCGTCCGACACCGGACGCCGAAACAGCCCCGATTCCTTCAACCGGCGAGCTCCAATCCATGTTCTTCGACCCCCGGCTCTGGCAATTCACGCGCGGCGTGCGCCTTCGGATCGCCGCCACGGTGGTGATGGGGGTATGCGCGTCCCTCGTGGGGATGGGACGGCTCGCGCTGCTCGGCTGGCTGCTCGCGCGGGTCTTCGCGGGGGATCCGTTCCCGGAGCTGGTCATGCCCTTCCTGCTGGTGGCGGCGGTCATGGTGCTGCGCGGCTGGATCGAGCATGCCCGCGCCATGATCGCCCATCACACCGCGGCGCGCGTGCAGCTCGCGCTGCGCGAGCGGCTCTACGCAAAGGTGGTGGCGCTCGGCCCCGCCCACTTCGGGCTCGAGCGTACCGGCGCGGTCATGATCTCGATGGTCGACGGGGTCGAGCAGCTCGAGACGTACTTCGGCGAGTACCTGCCGCAGCTCCTGGTCGCCTTCATCACCCCGCTGGTCGTCTTCGTGCTGCTCGCCCTCCTCGACCTCCCCGTCTCCGCGCTGCTGTTCGGCTTTGCGATGTTCACCCTGTTCGCACCGGCGCTCTTCCAGCGGTGGGATGCGAGGAGCAGCATGCGCCGCTCGCATGCCTACCGCGGATTCGCGGCGGAGTTCCTCGACGCGGTGCAGGGCCTCGCGACCCTCAAGGCGTTCGGCCAGAGCGCCGCGCGCGGCAGGCTGCTGGCCGAGCGTGCGCACGAAGTCTTCCGGAGCACGATGTGGGTGCTCGCGACCAACGCGCTCTCCCGCGGCCTCACCGACACCGGCATCGCGGTGGGGAGCGCCGCGGTGCTCGCGTTCGGCGCATGGCGGGTGGTGCACGGCCAGATGGGCCTCGAGGTGCTGCTCGTCATCCTGATGATGGGGATCGAGGTGTTCCGCCCGCAGCGCGACCTGCGCGCGCTGCTCCACACCGGGATGATGGGACGCGCTGCCGCGGACGACATCTTCTCGGTGCTCGATGCGCGGGCGCAGGTCGAGCCGCCGGCGGCGCCGGTCGCGCTCGACGGTCCGCTCGCGCCGGAGGTGGAATTCGAGAACGTGTCGTTCGCGTACCCCGGCGGGCGGCGCGCCGCGCACCGGGAGCTCTCGTTCCGGATCGAAGCCGGGGAGCGGGTCGGGTTCGTGGGGGAGAGCGGAGCGGGGAAATCCACCATCGTCCGGCTGCTGCTGCGGTTTCACGACCCCGACGAGGGCGTCGTGCGGGTCGGCGGGCACGACTTGCGCCGGCTCCGCCCCGACGATGTCTACCGTAACGTCGCGGTGGTGAACCAGGAGACGTACCTCTTTCACGGCACGGTCGAGGACAACCTGCGTTTCGGCAGGCCCGACGCCACCGGGGAGGAGCTCGAGGCGGCGGCGCGCGCCGCGAACGCCCACGAGTTCATCATCCGGCTGCCGCAAGGCTACGCCACCGTGGTCGGGGAACGGGGCATCAAGCTCTCCGGCGGGCAGCGGCAGCGCATCGCCATCGCCCGTGCGTTGCTCCGCGATGCGCCGATCCTGATTCTCGACGAGGCGCTGTCCGCGGTGGACGCGGAGAACGAGGCGGTCATCCAGAAGGCGCTCGACCGGCTGATGCAGGGCCGCACCACCCTCATCTTCGCGCATCGGCTGTCGAGCGTGGTCGGAGCGGACCGCATCCTGGTGCTCGACCACGGGTCGATCGTCGAGACCGGCGGCCATGCGTCGCTGATGCGCGCGGGCGGCACCTACTTCCGGCTGATGGGCACCCAGGCCGAGGAGGGCGAACGGTCCGATGCATCGCTCGCGGCGCCCGTTGCGGCGGGGACGACGCATCGGGACGTCCCGCCGGAGGACGTGCAGGCGGACGACGCGGGGGCGCACCAGGAGCCGACCGACGCCATCCTGCGCGCACGGGGACTGGGCTGGGCCGGTGCGTTCCGCATGCTCCTGCGCCACGTCGTTCCGTGGAAGGCGAAGTTCTCGGTCGTCCTGGTGTTCGGGGTGGTGCGGGTCGCGGCCCTGATCGGGGTCGGAGTGGCGAGCGCGCTGGCGGTGGCCGCGGTGAAGCAGGGCGAGCCGTACACGCAGTACCTGGTGATTCTCGCGATCGTCGCGCCGCTGGCGGGGGTGCTGCACTGGCTGGAATCGTGGTTCGCGCACGACATGGCGTTCCGCATGCTCGCCGAGATGCGCATCGCGCTCTACGAGAAGCTCGACCGGCTCGCACCGGCCTGGTTCGTCCGCCGGCGCACCGGCGATCTGGTGGCGATGGCCACTCATGACGTCGAGCTCGTCGAGTACTTCTTCGCGCATACCGTGGCGCCGTTCTTCGTGGCGGTGCTGGTTCCCGCCGTGGTCATCGGGACCCTGGGGTGGTTCGGATGGCCGATGGCCCTTGCCCTGATCCCGTTCCTCGCGGTGGTGGCCCTGAGCCCGTTCCTCGTCCGGCATCGCATCGACGTGCAGGGCTCGCGGGCCCGCGAGGCGTTCGGAGACATGAACGCCCACGCCGTCGACACCATCCAGGGGCTTCCGGAGATCCTCGCGTTCCAGCGCGCCGGGACCCGCGCCGCGGAGTTCGTCGCCCGCATCCAGCGTCACACCGCGCTGCGGCTGCCGTTCTTCTCCGATCTCACCAGGCAGACCGCGATCCTGGAGGCGGCGACCGGACTCGGGGGGCTGGTGGTGGTCGTGACCGGTGCGCACCTGACCGGAACCGGGGCGCTGGAGCCGGCGATTCTGCCCATGCTCACCCTGCTCGCGATGTCGGCGTTTCTCCCGGTCTCGGAGATCGCTCATATCGGCCGGCAGCTCGCCGATACCCTCGGCGCCACGCGCCGGCTCCACGCGGTGCATAACGCGGTCGAGGTGGTCACGGACGGTCCGGGGGTGGACGCCCGGCCGCGCTCCGCGGGCGCCGCGCCCGCGAACGTGGTGTCGCTCGGCCCGCGGGACGATGCTTCTTCCGGCTCGGGCGGGGTAGAGATCGAGGTCCGGGACGTCACGTTCTCGTACTTCGGCAACCGCCGGCTCGCGCTCGACGGGGCCACGTTCACCGTGCCGGCGGGCAGGACGTTGGCGCTCGTCGGGCCGTCGGGGGCGGGCAAGACCACCGCCGCGCACCTGCTGATGCGGTTCTGGGACCCGGGATCGGGGGTCATCCGGTTCGACGGGCACGACCTGCGGGAGTACCGGCTCGACGACCTGCGCGATCGCGTCGCGCTGGTCACGCAGGACACCTACCTGTTCAACGAGACGCTGCGCTCCAACATCCTCCTCGCGAAGCCGGAGGCGACCGAAGCGGAGATCGACGACGCGGTGCGCCGTGCGTCGCTGGGCGCGTTCGTCGAGGCGCTCCCGGACGGCCTGGAGACCCGGGTCGGCGAGCGGGGGGTGCAGCTCTCGGGCGGCCAGCGCCAGCGCGTCGCGATCGCGCGCGCGTTCCTCAAGGATGCGCCGGTGCTCATCCTCGACGAGGCGACCTCGCATCTCGACGCGGTGAACGAGCAGGCGGTGCGCTTCGCCCTCGAGGAGCTGATGAGCGAGCGCACCACCATCGTGATCGCGCATCGCCTGTCCACCGTGCGCAACGCCGACCGCATCGTCGTGCTCGACGCGGGACGCATCGACGAGATCGGTCCCCACGAAGAGCTGGTGGCGCGCGGAGGATTGTACAGCCGGCTCGTCGGGCGCCAGATGACGGCGGCGGCGGGGCGGTAGCGGACCGGCCTCGGATCCTGGTACATCGGGAGCGATTCGCGATGAGGCTGCGGAGAGCATTCTGGAAGGACGTCATCGCCGGCCTCACGGCGGCGGGGCAGGGGCTCCTCGGTCGACGGGCGGGAGGGCGATCGGGCGAGGACATCCGGGAGCTGTGCCGCGCCCTGCTCCGCACCAAGGGGGAGGCGTCGGTGGTGACGCTGGCCCGGAGTACGCTGGATGCGTTCGCCCGTCTCGACGCCGCCGGGCGCGAGGGGTTCTTCGAGTTCCTGCGCAACGACCTCGGCGCCGATCCCACCGCCCTCGACGCGGCTCTCGAACGCTACCGCGCGTCGCCGGATCCGGAAACCGCGGCAGCGCTGGCGGCGGCGGCCGAGCCACGGCGCCAGGAGCTGCTGCGCCTGATGAACACCGCCCCGGACGGAACGCGCGACATCGTGGCGATGCGCGTGGCCCTGCTCGAAGCGTTGTCCGGGAGCCCGGAGCTCAAGCTCGTGGACGACGACTTCGTGCACGTGTTCCGTTCCTGGTTCAACCGCGGATTCCTCGAGCTGCATCGCATCGACTGGCGCACGCCGGCCATCGTGCTGGAGAAGATCATCCAGTACGAGGCGGTGCACCAGGTGCTCGACTGGGACGACCTGCGCCGCCGCCTGCAAGCGGACCGGCGCTGCTTCGGGTTCTTCCATCCCTCGCTGCCCGACGAGCCGCTCATCTTCGTCGAGGTCGCGCTGTGCAAGGGGCTGGCCGGCTCGGTCACGGACCTGCTGTTCGGGGCGGTGGAGCCGGAGGTCGAGGCGGATACCGCCATCTTCTACTCCATCAGCAACTGCCAGCGGGGGCTCGCCGGGATCTCCTTCGGCAACTTCCTCATCAAGCAGGTGGTGCGGGAGCTGGCGGCGGAGATTCCGAGGCTGCGCCGGTTCGCCACCCTTTCCCCGATCCCCGGCTTCCGCAAATGGCTGATCCGCGAGGCGCAGGCGGGGCGGCTGCCCGCCGGGCCGGACGGCGGGGAGATCAGGCTCGACGGCATCGAGACCGCGGACTGGCCGGCCGACACCGCGCCCGGCGAACATGCCAGGGCCAGCCTGACGCGGCTCTGCGCGCACTACCTGCTGCGCGCGAAGCGCGGGATGCACCCACTCGACCCGGTCGCCCGGTTTCACCTGCGCAACGGAGCCCGGCTCGATCGGATCAACTGGATGAGCGACCCGTCGCCGACCGGCCTCATCCAGTCCGCCGGCATGATGGTGAACTACATCTACGACGAGGCGGCCGTCGTCGCCAATCATGAGGCATTCGTCAATGAGGGCCTGATCGCCCATTCCCGGGCGATCGCCTCCCTCGCCGGCCCGGCCGGCGTCGCCTTGAAGCGGGGGGGGCTGACCTGAACCATGTCGGGGAGGCATCGATGCGCGGAGCATCCGGACGCATGACGACGGATCAGGGAAGGACGGTGGCGCGGCGCACGCGCCGCTCCGGGGGACGTAGCGCCAACCGCCGCGGCGCGGGACCGGCGGTCCGCCAGCTTCCGTGGGAGATCCCCGTGAACACCGACGCCCCCACCGAGCCGCTCACCGGGGAGCAGGTGCAGGCGATACACGACGGGGCGATGCGGGTGCTCGAGGAGATCGGGATCGAGTTCCTGAACGAGGAAGCCCGCGAGGTCCTGAAGGCCACCGGCTGCGAGACCCGCCCGGGCAGCACCAACGTGCGCATGGGCCGGGAGCTGGTGATGGAGAAGGTCGGCCTCGCGCCCGCGCACTTCACCATCACTCCGCGCAACCCCGAGCGTGCGGTTCCCATCGGAGGGCGCCACATGGCGTTCGTCAACGTCTCCAGCCCGCCCAACTGCTCCGACCTCGACCGCGGGCGGCGCCCCGGCGACCGCGAGAGCTACCGGGACCTGCTCAAGCTCACCCAGTACTTCAACTGCATCCACATGGCCGGCGGCTATCCGGTGGAGCCGGTGGACCTGCACCCCTCGATACGCCATCTCGACTGCCTCCACGACAAGCTCACCCTCACCGACAAAGTCCCGCATGCCTATGCGCTCGGCACCGCGCGCATCGAGGACGTGATGGAGATGGTCCGCATCGCGGGCGGGCTCACGCCCGAGGCGTTCGAGGCGGCGCCGCGCATGTACACCAACATCAACTCCTCCTCGCCGCTCAAGCACGACTGGCCGATGCTCGACGGCGCCATGCGGCTCGCGCGCCGCGGGCAGCCCGTCATCGTCACCCCCTTCACCCTGGCCGGGGCGATGGCCCCGGTGACCCTGGCCGGCGCGGTGGCGCAGTTCGTGGCCGAGGGGCTCGCCGCCATCGTGCTGCTCCAGTGCATCAGGCCGGGCGTGCCCTGCGCCATCGGATCGTTCACCTCGAACGTGGACATGCGCACCGGCGCACCCGCCTTCGGGACCCCGGAGTACATCCGCGCCACCCAGATGTCGGGCCAGATGGCCCGCTTCTACGGGCTGCCGCTGCGCGCCTCCAACGCCTGCGCCGCGAACTGCCCGGACGCCCAGGCCGCGTGGGAGAGCGCGTTCTCGCTGTGGTCGGCGGTGGCGGCGGGGGTGAACGTGGTCTACCACGCGGCGGGCTGGCTGGAAGGGGGGCTGTGCGCCTCGTATGAGAAGTTCGTGATGGACTGCGAGACGCTGCAGCAGATCATCGCCTACCTGAAGCCGGTCCCGGTGACGGACGACGACGTCGCGGTCGACGCCATCCGGGAGGTGGGCTCCACCGGCCACTTCTTCGGCTGCCGGCACACCCAGGACCGCTACGAGACCGCGTTCTACGGCCCCTTCCTCTCCGACTGGAGCAACTTCGAGAGCTGGGAGGAACGCGGCGCGATCGACACCCCGCGGCGGGCCAACGCCATCTGGAAGAAGATCCTCGCCGAGTTCGAGGCGCCGCCGATGGACGAGGCGATCCGTGAGGAGCTCGAAGCGTTCGTGGAACGGCGCAAGCGCGAGGGCGGGGCGCCGACGGATTTCTGAGGCTGCGAGTCGCCGGGAGGGGCGCGGGACTTGGCGAGCTCTCGCCGAAGATGTTCCGTCGGTAGCGATCCTCCACGCGGGACCGCCTGATGTTTCAGAATGAGGATGGTTGATGAGGCACTGCCGGCTACCGGCGCAGAGACACCTCCGTGGCGGGTCTCCTCGGATCGCGCTGCCGCCGTGCGAAGTCTCTCGCGGTACGCATCGGCCACCACGCCCTGGACGACATCCATGAAGCGCGGTCATCCGCCCGCGGCGACCCGCGTCGGCCGGCGCCGCGGCGGGATCCGGCAGGCCGCGGCGGCCCGTGCACGGCGCAGCGTCGAGTCGATCGTCCAGCCGATCAACCGCATCCCGACCTACGCGCTTCTCGACCCCGAATCCGAGGAGGCCGTCCATCGAGCGTCGATGCGGATCCTCGAAGAGATCGGCTTGGACTTCCGCGGCGACCCGGAGGCGCTTGCGCTATGGCGCGAGGCCGGAGCGGAGATCGCCGGCGAGCGGGTGCGCATCCCGCGCGAGCTCGCGATGGCCCGGCTCGCGATGGCCCCCGACCGATTCACCCAGCACGCGCGCAACCCCGAGCGTAGCGTGGTGATCGGCGGCTCGAACCTCGTCCTCGCCCCGGTCTACGGACCGCCCTACGTGCGCGACCTGCACGGCGTCCGGCGCCGGGGAACGCTCGAAGACCTGGAGAATTTCATCAAGCTCGCCTGGCGGCTCCCGGCCCTCAACCACTCGGGCGGCATCATCTGCGAGCCGCAGGACGTGCCGATTCCCAAGCGCCACCTCGAGACCTTTCGCGCCCACGTGCGTCACTCCGACAAGCCGTTCATGGGCGCGGTGACCTCGCCGGAGCGGGCGATGGACTGCGTGGAGATGGCCCGCATCGTATTCGGCGGAGCGGATGCCGGCGAGCGCACCGTGCTGATCTCGCTCGTCAACGGCAACTCCCCCCTGGTGTGGGACGCGACCATGCTCGGCGCCATGAAGGTCTACGCGCGGCACGGCCAAGCCCTGCTCGTCTCCCCGTTCATCATGCAGGGCGCGAACACGCCGGTGACCACGGCCGGCGCGCTGGCCCAGCTCAACGCGGAGGCGGTGGCCGGCATGGCCTTCGCCCAGCTCGTGCGCCCCGGTACCCCGGTGGTCTACGGCAACACCCTGGCCACCGTGTCCATGCAGTCGGGCGCGCCCACCTACGGGACCGCGGAGACGGTCATGCTCGGGCTGGCGATCACCCAGCTCGCACGGCGTTACGGAGTGCCGTCCCGCACCGCCGGGATGCGCACCGGCTCGAAGGCCTGCGACGCGGACGCCGGTGCGCAGTCGATGATCGCGATGCTCTCCGCCCTGCTCGGGCGCGTGCATTTCGTCCTGCACGCGGCAGGGTTTCTGGAGAGCGGGCTGTCGGCGAGCTTCGCCAAGATGGTGATCGACGCGGATCAGCTCTCCCACCTCCTCGGCCTCGTCGGGGGGCTCGACGTCGACGACGGAACACTCGCCCTCGACGCGATCCGCGAGGTCGGCCCTTCCGGACACTTCTTCGGCCACGGCCATACCATCGAGCACTACGATTCGGTGTTCTACCGCCCGATGACGGCGGAGTCCGGCACCTGGGACCAGTGGGCGGAGGAGGGCCGGCAGGACGTGGAGACGCGGGCCGCCGCCGTCGCGGCCTCGCTCATCGACTCGTTCGAGCCGCCTCCGCTCGACGAGGGGGTTGCGCAAGGGATCGACGAGTTCGTGGCCCGCCGCCGGCGCGAGCTGCCGGACGAGGCGTTCTGAACGGGGGGAGCGGGCGTCGGAAGTCGGGAGTCCATCTCATTGAATCGAGATAGGATATAGCCGACACGTCCCGATGTGATGGAGCCACGTCATGGCGCTGTTGTTTCGACGGGCGGCGCTCGATCGCCTCTCGACACCGGAGCGGCTCGATCGCACGCTCCACGTGGCCACGTCCAGGGGGGGCCGGCCGATGCGCTTCATCGGCCGGTACGATCTCGCCGGAGAGCCGGGGCGCGGGCTCGTGCCGCTGTCGAGCTGGACGTGGATCGAGCTCGACACCGACAGCACGGTGTCGGCGGTGCTCACCCCGACCACCGCGATTACCGGGCAGGTGTGGCCGGCGCTCGATCGTTTCGGCGCGCTGGTCCTCCGGTATGCGTCCCTCACCCGGGAAGAAGACGTTCGGAGGGCGAGGGAACACCACCGGGCGGCCCGCCGCGCACGCCGGGCGACCGAGGCGGCGACGCTCCGGGAGCTGCGAAGCGTGCTGGGAGCGGCGTCGGCTCGGGAGGCCACCGCCGACGCGGACGCCCGCACGCCGCTCGAGGCGGTGAGCATCGTCGCCGGATCGATCGGCGCCACCGTCGAGATTCCGCGCCGCACGGAAGTCGAAGACGACGACCTGCCGCGGGCGGTGGAGGCGCTCGTGCGCCGATCCGGCATCCGGACGCGGCGGATCGAGCTCGCCCCCGGCTGGTGGCGGCGGGACGGCCCTTCCTTCGTCGCCACAACCACAGGTGGCGCGGGCACGGAACGCGGCGCGGCCACGGGCGACGGGCAGGACCGCGCCCCCCGCGTCCTCGCGGTGCTCTCGAACGGGCGCGGCGGCTATCGCGCGGTCGATCCCGAGGCGGGCCGGACCTTCGACGCAGGCGCCCGCGAGGCGGCCGGGATCGGACGCCTCGGCGTCAAGCTGTACGCGCCGCTTCCCGACGCCGCCCGCACCGGGACGGGCGCGATCCTGCATGTCTTGCAGCGCGGAAGGTATGACGAGCTGATGACCGCGGGCGGCGCCTTCGCCGCCCTCGCCCGCCGTCAGGTGGTCTGATTCCGGAGCCGGGAGAGTACCGGGCCGGGGGTCTGCGCCGCGCGCGCGACATCGCTTGCCGCGCTCGAAGGGCGTTCCTGCATTTCCCGGACGGTGGCCCGCGGCCCTTTTGCGTATGGTCATCCGGGACGAATTTCCAGAGTACCATGCGCAGGCTGATCGTCGGCAACCAGATGGCATCCGGGAACGAGAACGTGCCGGAACGATCGGTCGCACGAACGGCGTGACCGCCCGCGTGGCGGGGAACGGGCAGGAGCCCCCGATCGGCCGTCCCGCATGTCCGGAACCATGAAGTCGGAGCAATGGAGGAGGAAGAAGTGAAACGAACTTCATTCGATACGCAACGCAGGCAATTCCTCGTCACCCTCGCGGCCCTGTCCGCGGCCGGGGCGACCACCGCCACCTGGAGCCTCGGCGCTTCGGCCGAGAGCATGGGCGGGACGCTGCGGGTCAGCGTCAATCGCGCGCCCGGCAAGCTCAATCCGCTGCTGCACCGGCTGAATTCCGAGTACCTGCTCGGCGAGCTCCTGTACAGCGGGCTCACGCGGCTCGGTACGGGCATGGAGATCGTGCCCGATCTGGCCGAGAGCTGGACCGCCAACGAAGCCCTGACCGAATGGAGCTTCAGGCTCCGCACGGGCGCGCGCTTCCACGACGGGCAGCCGGTGACCGCGGACGACGTGGCCGCTTCGCTGACCGCGGTGCTGGACAAGAACACCGGCTCGCCGGGCCGGCGCAACCTCGGCCCCATCGAAAGCGTCGCCGCCGCATCGGGCGAGACGGTGCGGATCACCACCTCGGCCGGCTATGGCGATCTGCCGAGCGCGCTCGCCTATTCCACCGCGAAGATCGTGCCAGCCGGGATCGTCAGGAACGATCTCGCCCGGCTCAGCCGCGAAGCGGTCGGGTCGGGTCCTTTCAAGCTGGTGAGCTACGAACCCGACCGCCTCATCGTGGTGGAGAAGAACCCCGATTACTTCATCGACGGACTGCCGCATCTCGACCGGGTGGAGGTCCTGGTGTTCCCGGACTCCGCCGCGGAGATGGCCGCCCTCGTCGCCGGCGAGATCGACGTCGCGCTCGAGGTGCCCCCGGCGGACTTCAAGCGGATCGGCGCCACTGCCGGTGTCACCGGGCTCCGGACACCCTCCGGGCGGTTCATCGACGTGGTCATGGCCAACGACCGCAGACCGTTCAGCGATCCCCGGGTCCGCGAGGCGCTCTCCCTCACCCTGGACCGTCAGGCCATGATCGATCTCGTGGCCGACGGCTACGGCACGCCCGGCAACGACACCCCGATCAATTCCGCGTACCGCTACTACGCCGACGCTCCGCAGAAGATGCCCGACGTCGCCCGCGCCAGAGCGCTGCTCGCGGAAGCCGGATACCCCGACGGCATCGACCTCACCCTGGTCGCTTCCGTCAAGCCCGGCTACCGCAAGACCCTGGCGGTCACCATCCGGGAGATGGCCAAGGCGGCAGGGTTCCGCATCGAGGTGGAGACCATGGCCCACGCCACCTACCTGAAGCAGGTCTGGAAGAAGGGCGATTTCTACGTCGGCTTCTACAACATGCAGCCGACCGAGGACGCCCTGTTCAAGCTGCTGTTCACGTCGGACGCGGCCTGGAACGAGACGCGCTGGAACAACTCCGGGTTCGACGAGCTGGTCGATGCCGCGCGCACCACGACCGACCCCGGGCAGCGGGTCAGGCTCTACGCGGACGCGCAGAGCCTGATGCGCGAGGAGCTTCCCGTCCTGGTGCCGGTGTTCTTCGACCTGCTGGCGGCGCACCGGGACTACGTGCAGGGGTACCGTCTGCATCCGCGAGGCGCGACCTTCAGCCTGGAGAAGGTCTCGCTCGGCCCCGGCGCACCGAAGCGGTAACCGCGGCGCCGCGCCCGAGGCGGACGGCCCCGGGGCCGTCCGCCTCGATCGGTGCTGTCGGACCGGTGACCACTGAACGATGTCGCCCCTCTATCTCGCAAGGCGCCTCGTCCACCTGCTGGTGACGGCGCTGGTGGTGTCCGTGCTGGTGTTCGGGATCACCCAGATCCTGCCCGCCAATGCCGCCACCATGCTGCTCGGCGAGTTCGCGACCCCGGAGAGCCTCGCCGCCCTGGAGGCGAAGCTCGGACTCGATCGGCCGGCGTACGTCCAGTATCTCGACTGGATGGGCGGGGTCCTGCGCGGAGATCTCGGTGTCTCCCTGCGTACCGACCTGCCGGTCGCGCCGACGGTGTTCGAGGCATTGGGCCGGTCCCTGACGCTGGCCGCGCCGGCCCTGGCCGGAGTGGTCCTCATCGCGGTCCCTCTCGGGGTCCTGGCCGCGGTCAAGCGCGGCGGACTCACCGACCTCGGGGTCAGCCTCGGATCCTACGCGGGTATCTCGCTACCCGAATTCGTCCTGGCCACCTTGCTGCTGGTCTGGCTGACCCGGCCCGAGATCGGCCTCTTCCCGGCGAGCGGCTACGTGCCCATCACCGAGGATCCGTTACGTGCGCTGTGGCATCTGGCGCTCCCGATCATCACCCTGGCCATCATCCTGACCGCGCACGTGATGCGGATGGTGCGATCGGAGGTGGCGGATACCCTGCACGCGGACTTCGTGCTCGCCGCGCGCCTGCGGGGGCTGTCCCCGGGCACCGTGCTGGTGAGCCACGCGCTGAGGAACTCCCTGCTGCCGACCATCACGGTGCTGGCCCTGGACGTGGGCTACCTCATCGGGGGGATCATCGTGGTCGAGGAGATCTTCGCGTTCCCCGGGGTCGGTCGGTTGCTGATCGTCGCCGTCCAGGAGCGCGACCTTCCGATGATCCAGGCCGGCGCCCTGGTGATGGCATTCACCTACACCCTGGCCAACCTGGCGGCGGACCTGGCCTACGTCTGTCTCGACCGGCGGATCCAGTATGAATGACGTGATCGGACGGCTCGTGTCCCAGCCCCAGGGCGCAGTCGGGAGCGTGTTGCTGGCAGTGCTCGCCGTCGCCGTTGCCCTCGGCCCGGTGCTGGCTCCCTACGATCCGGAGAGCTTCCATCCTGCCAGCCGGCTCACCGGTCCGAGCGAGGCGTTCTGGCTCGGCACGGACCACTTCGGCCGGGACATCTTCAGCCGGATCCTCTGGGGCGCGCGGACCACGGTGCTGCTCAGCCTGCTGGCCACCACGATCGGCGCCCTGGCGGGCGGCGCGCTCGGGATCCTTTCCGGCTACGTCGGGGGCTGGGTCGACGAGCTCCTGATGCGGCTCGTGGACGCGATGATGGCCATTCCGAGCCTGCTGTTCGCACTGCTCATCATCACCGTGCTCGGGCCGAGCGGCGTCAACGCGGTGATCGCGATCGGCATCGCATTCGTGCCGGGCATCGCCCGGGTGGCGCGCAGCGTGACCCTCTCGGTCCGCACCAGCGACTACGTGGCCGCGGCCGTCGCCCGCGGCGAATCGGCCGGCTGGATCATGGCGCGAGAGGTGCTTCCCAACATGCTCGCACCGGTCATCATCGAGTCGACGATCCGGGTGGCGTTCGCGATCATGCTGCTCGCGACCCTGAGCTTCCTGGGTCTCGGCTCCCAGCCGCCGGCGCCGGAGTGGGGACTGATGATCTCCGAGGCCCGCGGGTTCATGTTCCGCAGCGCCTGGACGATCTTCTGGCCGGGACTCGCGATCGCGATGGTGGCCGTCACCTTCAATCTGCTCGGGGATGCCCTGCGCGACGCCCTGAACCCCCGCACTGCGAGGGCGGGATGAGCGGCGAGATCCTCACGGTACGGGACTACAGCGTGGCCTACGCCACCGGCCGGGGACCGCTCCAGGTGCTGGAAGGCGTGAGCCTCGGCGCCATGCCCGGCGAGGTGCTCGGCCTGGTGGGCGAATCCGGCTCCGGCAAGAGCACCCTCGCCTACGCGATCATGCGGACCCTGCGCGCACCGGTCGCGGCGGAGTCCGGCGACATCCTGCTCGGCGGCGGCGCGTTGCGCGGCCTCGACGAGAATCGCTTGTCCGCGATCCGCGGCAACCGGGTCGCGATGGTCTTCCAGCATCCCGGCGCCTCGCTCAACCCCACCCTCACCCTCGGCGAGCACTTCCGCCAGGTCCTGGCGCGTCACCGGGCCATCGCCCCGGCCGACGCGGCGGGCGAGATCGAGCGTCTGCTCGCGATGGTGGGCCTGCCGGATCCCTCGCTGACGGCCAGGAAGTATCCGCACGAGGTGTCGGGCGGCGAGAACCAGCGCGCGGTCATCGCGCTCGCCTTCGCCTGCGAGCCGGAGCTCATCCTGTTCGACGAGCCGACCTCGGCGCTGGACGCGACCACCGCGGCCAACGTCCTGGATCTGTTCCGCGACCTCCAGCGCAAGACCGGGGTCGCGGCACTGTTCATCTCCCACGATCTCGGCGTGGTGAGCGAGATCGCGCACCGGGTCGCCGTGATCTACGCCGGCCGTATCGTGGAGGTCGCACCGGTCGCCGACCTGTTCTCCGCGCCTCGCCATCCCTATACGCGCGCGCTCCTCGCGAGCCTGCCGCGGCCTTCCCTGGCCGGCCGGGATCTCCGCGCGATCCCCGGCGCCCTGCCGGACCTCACCCGACCGATCGCGGGATGCCACTTCGCCGATCGCTGCGTCCTGGCCAGCGGGACATGCCGGAAAGGTACGATTCCGTTGGAGGGGCGCGACGGGCATCTGGTCGCCTGTCTGCGTCAGAGCGAGGCAGCGGCGAGCGACGCGGTGGAAACCACGCCCGCGGCGGCCGGTGGGGCAGCTCCTTCGCGGCCGGCGCGACTGTCCGTGAGCGCGCTGACCGTACGCATCGAGCGATCCGACTTGCTGGCCCGGCTGCTCGGCCGCCCTCCCGAAGCGATCCAGGCCGTCAACCGCATCGATCTGACCCTGCACGCCGGGGAGGCCCTGGGACTGGTCGGGGAATCCGGCTGCGGCAAGTCATCGCTTGCCCGGGCGTTGACGGGATTGCGCGAGTTCGAAGGCGAGATCCGGATCGGCGAGCGGGCCGCACGTTCCCCGGCGGATATGGACCGGGGGTATCGAAGCCGGATCCAGGTGGTGTTCCAGAACCCCGACCACTCGCTCAACCCCCGGCACACCATCGGAACGATCCTCGCCCGGCCGTTGCGGCTCTACCGAGGCGTCTCCGGCGCGACACTGCGGGATCGCGTCGCCGGTCTTCTCTCGCGGGTGCAGCTCCCCCGGCACTTCGCGGAACGCTACCCCCACGAATTGTCCGGTGGCGAGAAACAGCGCGTCGCCATCGCCCGCGCGCTGGGCGCGGAGCCCGACGTCATCATTTGCGACGAGATCACGAGCGGCCTCGATGCGTCGGTGCAGGCCGCGGTGGTGAACCTGCTGCGGGACGTCCGGATCGCCACCGGCGTCTCGTTGCTGTTCATCACCCACGATCTCAACCTGCTGCGATACGTCGCGGACCGGGTGGCGGTGATGTACCTGGGACGCATCGTGGAGGTGCGCGATGCCGCTGGCCTCGCCGAGCCGCCCTACCATCCGTACACCGAAGCGCTGCTCAGCTCCGTGCCCGCGCTGGAAGCCGGGGTCGAGGTGCGCCGGGTGCGGCTCTCCGGCGCCGTTCCCAGCCGGGTCGGGCCGCTCGACGGCTGCCCCTTCGAATCGCGCTGCCCGCGACGCATCGGCGCGATCTGCCGGCACGCGTCCCCTCCCGAGGTCCGCCTTGGCGAGGCCCATCGCATCGCATGCCATCTGGACGCCGCCGCCCTCGGGCGCATACCGCCCATCTGGCGCGTGAAGGGCGGGGCTTCCGTCTCCTTTCCTCGGGAAGGAGGAGCACGGGGGCAGGGTAGAGCTTCCATTTCCCTCCCTCGGGACGGAGGAGCGATGGAAGCGGGAAAAGACGGAGGAGGATCGGCATGACCCTGGAACAAACGCTCCTGAAGCGGGTGGACGAGCAGGCGTGCATCGACTTTCTCGCCGAGATGGTCCGTCACCGGAGCTACAGCGAGACCGAGGGCGAGCGCGAGCTCGCACTGTTCATGCAACGAGCGATGCGCGAGATTGGCCTGGAGTCGAAGCTTCAGCCGGTCACCGGGAAGCGGGTCAACGCCGTCGGGCGGCTCGCCGGGAGCGGCGGCGGCAAGAGCCTGCTGTTCAACGGGCACCTGGACACCAACCCGGCCACCGGAGGCTGGACCGTCGACCCCTGGGGCGCCGTGGTGGACGGCGGCTGCATCCACGGAATCGGCGTCTCCAACATGAAGGCCGGAGACGCGGCCTTCTTCTGCGCGGTGCGCACCCTGGCCGGTTCCGGCCTCCGGCCCGCGGGAGATGTGATCCTCACCTACGTGGTGGGCGAGCTCCAGGGCGGCATCGGCACGGTGCGCGCGATCGAGCAGGGGGTGCGCGCCGACTACTTCGTGAACGGCGAGCCCACCGATCTGGCCGCGCTGACCCTGCACGCGGGCGCATTCAACTTCGTGATCGAGCTCGAAGGGGTCACCCGGCACGTCTCCAAGCGCGAGGCGGCGGTGGATGCGGTGGCGGCGGCCGCGGCGCTGGTGCCGCGCCTGAACGCCATGACCTTTTCCAACGCGGCGAACGACGTTCATCGCTCGGTCAACCGGGCCAACGTCGGCACCATCCGGGGCGCGCTCTCCCGGGAGTTCCATGACTGGCGCCCGCCGCAGGTCGCGGACTTCGCGCGCCTGACCGGGACCGTCCGCTATGCGCCATCCCAGGATCAGGAGGGCGTGCTCGCCGACCTCCGCGCCCTGCTCGATGCCCTGGAGTCCGAGCTCCCGGGCCTCGAGGCGACGGTGCGGGCGGAGCATGTGGAGACCGGGCGTCCGGCCATGCGGCCGTTCGAGGTGGATCACGACTCCCGCATCGTGACCGCCACCACCGCCGCCTACCGGCGCTTGCGAGGCGAGGATCAGCCGATTGGCG
Organism: uncultured Gammaproteobacteria bacterium; assembly: GCA_958295835.1. Taxonomy (GTDB): domain Bacteria; phylum Pseudomonadota; class Gammaproteobacteria; order HK1; family HK1; genus HK1. The sequence continues at coordinate 5,515,888 of OY282378.1, read as the reverse complement.
CCCTCCCGCCGCCATGCTTCTACGGAACCGACGCCGCCCATTTCCAGCACCTGGCAGGGATGGAAGGCATCGTCTGCGGCCCCGGGGGCAGGTACAACACCATGCCCGACGAACGGGTGGAGCTGCGCGACTACCTGGATGCGGTGCGGCTCTACCTCATGCTCATCATCGACATCTGCGGTCCGGTCAGGCCGGCGTTTTGAAGGTCTCCCAGGATGCGTGATCCCCTGTACACCACCGAACCTTGCCGACGACGGAGGATGCCGTGACGATCCCCGAACCTTGCGAACCGCGGGTGATGCAGCCGTGAACATCCCGGAACCCTTCCAACCGAGGGTCGCGCGCCTGCGCGCGTTGCTGGTGGAGCTCGACGCCGACCTGTTCCTTGCCGACCACGGCGAGCTCATGGCGTGGCTGACCGGCTACACCGTCTCCGAGACCATGTATCGAGCGGCGCTCGTCGGGCGGGAGGAAGCGCTGTGGATGGTGCTGAGGGATCTCGACGCGCCCCAGGTGGGCCGGCAGGGCTGGCTCGCGGACGTGGAAGGCTTCGACGACCGGGATGACCCTTTCGCGGTGGTGGCGGCCTCCATTCGCCGCCGGGGCTTCGCATCAGCCCGCATCGTGGCCGACAGTGCATCGTACTCGTTCACCGTCCACGCGCAGTCCCGCCTTCGGGCGGAGCTGCCGGAGTCGGTGTTCATCCACCGGCCCGGCGCCAGCGACCGCTTGCGGGCAGTCAAGGACGGCTCCGAAATCGACCTGCTGCGCCGTGCGGCGCGCATCGCCGACCGCTCCATGGAACGTCTCTGCGCGGGTGTCGGTCCGGGGGTGACCGTGCGCCGGGCCGGGGCGCTGGCCGCCTCCAGCTATCTCGAGCTCGGCGCCGACGACGGCCAGGTGGGCAGGATCTGCCGGGGCGCCGGCGCGACCGGCTTTCTCCATGCCGAGCTCGACGACCATCCACTGGCGATCGGGGAGGTCCTGCACGCCGAGCTCGTGCCTCGGGTGAAGCGCTACAGCGCCCGCATCATGCGTCCCATCGCCGTCGCCGAGATCCCGCCCGGCCCGCAGGCCCTGGCCGAGCGACTCGTGTTCCATCAGGACCGCCAGATCGCGGCGATGGTCGCCGGCGCGAGGGCGTCCGACGTGGACGCCGTGCTTCGCGAGGCGCTGCTGCATGAAGGGATACGGGACCGCTACGCCAACGTCACCGGCTACATGCTCGGGATCTACGGACGCACCCCGCGTTCCAGCGATTTTTCCCACGCCCTGCTGCCCACCAGCGACTGGCGGCTGGAAGCCGGCATGGTGTTTCACATGTATACCTCGGCCGAAGGGATTGGCATCAGCGACACGGTGCTGGTCACGGACGGCGGCGGCGAACGCCTCACCCGGACGCCCAGGCGCATGCTGGTCAGCCGGGGTCCCGGCGGCGTCCCGCGGGAGACGGCCTGACCGGACATTTCTGCCCGGCGGCTTGGCCGGTAACCTCGATGGGATGGAGGAGGGGAGGATCGTCGAGCGCGGGAGGTATGACGAGCTGATGACCGCGGGCGGCGCCTTCGCCGCCCTCGCCCGCCGTCAGGCGGTCCGAGTCCGGCGCCGGTGAGAGTATCCGGACCGGGAGTCTGCGCCGCGGAAAGCGATGCGACGACAGGTGGACAGGAGCTGAAGGAGAAAGCCGGATGCTGCTGCCTGAGGAGTCGTGTCGTCGCGAGGACCGGTTCCTCAGCGATTCCTCATGGCGCCGATAATCCTGAGTGCAGTGTCGCGGTCGGCGGCCTCCCACCAGCCCCTCCCCACGTTGGGGCCGTAGTCCTGCGGGTCCTCGTAGCCGCCCACGATCCGGGACATCTCGGAATCGGTCATCTCCCGGTTGAAATCGTCGCCGGCTTGTGCCGACGCATTCGTTCTGCCCGTAACGGCTCGCACGGTAGCTGTCAGTGCCTTGACGATCATCGTTGCTCCTTGCTCATCGCTCTCTGTTCGGACACCCCAGGTCCGGAAACCCCATACGCCCGACAGCGCACGGCGACCTGGTGCGCGGCGCAGTACCCCGAGCGGGACACGATTTGTCAAAGAACCTTGAACCGGCGTTCAAGGCGAAGTGCCTGCGTATCATCGACGCCGGCACTTCGCGCCCGAATCAGGCTTCGAGCGCCGCCGCGAGGCGTCTTGCGACGTCCGTGAAGTCCGCGTCCGTCCCCGGTGCTCCGGCGAGCAGTGCGCCGATGGGCAGTCCGGCCCCGTCGGCCCCTGCGTTCACCGTCACCACCGGCCCGCCGAACGCGGTCCAGGGCGCGATGTAGCGCGGGTCGCCGGTCCACGCGAGGCCCGGCGGCGCGGTATCAGGGGCGGCCGGCCAGAGCACCGCGTGGGCGTCCGCGACGGATACGAACAGCCGATGGCGGGCGTCGGCCAGCGATCCGCGCAGGCTCCGGTACTCGTCGTCGCCGATGCGCGCGCCCGTCTCCACCGCCTCGCGCAGCTTCCCGCCCACCCGGTCGTGGGGCAGATCCAGCAGGGGCCGGTGCACCCGGCCCGTCTGGTACAGCATGCAGCGTCGCTGCTCGTGGCAGACCGTCTCGAACGGCACGCAGGCATCACGCGCCAGCACCGTGTGGCCGGCGCCACGCAGCTTGTCGGCCGCGGACTCCAGCGCATCGCGCACGGCAGGCGCCGCCGCCGCAAGCATCGGATCGTCGAGCGCGACCACCGTGAGCGGTTCGTCCGTCGCGCCGATCCGCACACCCGCCCGCCGAGATGCCGCATGGGCCGGGCATACCGCCTCGAACAGGGCAGCCGCGTCCGCGACGTGAAAGCCGAAGAACCCCACGGTGTCGAACATCGGGGCCAGCGGCGTGACCCCGAACGTGGAGAGCAGCCCGGTGCTGGGCTTGAAGGCCGCGATGCCGCAGTAGGCGGCAGGCCGGTTCACCGACGCCACGGTCTGCGTTCCCAGCGCGGCCGGCACGGTTCCCGATGCCACCGCCGCTGCGGAGCCGCTGCTGGAGCCTCCCGGGGTGTGGCCGGTGTGGTGGGGGTTGCGCGCGGGCGATGGATCGAAGAAGGCGAATTCGGTGGTATGCGCCTTGCCGAGCACCAGCGCACCGGCCGCGCGCAGGGTGGCGACCACCTCCGCGTCAGCGGTGGCCGGCGCGCGATCCTCCAGCGCCCGGCTGTTGCAGCGGGTGGGGAGCCCCTCGACGTCGATGACGTCCTTGATCGCGACCGGAAGTCCGTGGAGCGGGCCGCGGATCCGCCCGGCGGCGGCTTCCCGGTCCAGGGCCCGGGCGTCTTCCAGGGCCCGGGCCGAGTCCACCACGCGCCACGCCTGCACGTCTTCCTCGACCTCGGCGATGCGTTCGAGGCAGGCCGTGGCCAGGGCTTCCGACGATTGCCGGCCCGCGCGCATCTCCCGCACCAGCGTCTTGATGCGTCCGGGGTCTTCGACGAAACGCCGGGCGGCGCCGTCCGGGGGGGAACGTCCGCGATCGTCATGGTTCATGGTGGAAGTCCCGTGTCTCGAACAGGAGGATCGCGGGCGCCGGCGCGCGCTCGGAGCCGCGGGCGCGGCGTTCAGTCGTTGGCGAGCGCCGGCAACGCGTTCAGGTATGCGAGCACGTTCTCCAGCGGCTCCACGTCGCCGAACTTGGCGTCGATGTCGAACAGGTTCCACTCCACCACGCCGGGCACCCGGTCGCCCACCGCCTCGCGCACCACGATGGGCCGGAACCCGTCGGCGATGGCGTCCTCGGTGGAGTGGCGCACGCACCCGGCCATGGTCACTCCGGTGATGATGACCGTGTCCACCCGCTGCGAACGCAGGTATCCGGCCAGGTAGGTGCCGTGGAAGGCGCTGGCCCGCTTCTTGACGATGACCTGCTCGCCCGGCTGCGGGGCCAGGCGGTCGTCGATGCTGGCCGCCTCCGAGCCTTCCAGCAGGGTCTCCGTGGGGATCTTCAGATGCCACAGCCCGGTGTCGGAACGAGGTCCGGTGGGGTCCTGGTAGGCGGTGGTGGTGAAGACCACGGGGATGCGCTTCTCGCGCGCCGCCGCCAGCAGGGATCGGGTGGCGGGGATGATCGTGTCCATGCCGTCGCAGGTGAAGGCGTAGCCCGGCCGGGTCCAGGCGTTGGCCATGTCGATGACCAGCAGGGCGGGGCGGGTGCCGTAGCCGACGCGGCGCTGGAAGCCGCGGTCCCGGTAGAACTCGGAGTCCGCCGCGAAGATGGTCTCCAGGGCCGCCCTGACCTCGGGTGAGGTGATTGCCATCGGATCGTCTCCTCGAGAGCAGTTGTGGGGATCCGCCGGCCCTCCGGGCGCCCCGCACCCGGTGAGCCGCAATCGCTGCCGGTCCGCGACGCTCAGGCGCTCTCGTAGAGCCTCGTGAGCACGAACTCGCGGTGGCCGAGCGCCTCGGCCGCGGTGAGCCGTCCGTTCGCGGTGCGCAGCATCATGTCGAGCAGCGCGTCGCCGGCCTCGTCGGGGGTCATCTCCCTGCGCAGCAGGCCGGAGACATCGACGTCCACGTGCTCGCTCATGGTGCGCACCGTGCGCGGATTCGCGCAGATCTTGATGTTGGGCAGGATGGGGTTGCCGATGATGTTGCCCTGGCCGGTGGGGAAGAAGTGCACGACGAAGCCCGCCGCGGCGCACAGAGTCACCATCTCCGCCGCGGCCGAGGACGAGTCCATGAACCACAGCCCCGAACCGTCCGGCGTCTCCGCCTTGTCGAGCACGCCGTCGATCATGCACTCGCGGCCGATCTTCTGGATGTTGCCGAGCGCCTTCTCCTCGATGGTGGTGAGCCCGCCCGCGATGTTGCCCTTGGTGGGCTGGGACTCGGACAGGTCGCTGGTCTTGTGCCGCTCGACGAGTTCCTGGTAGCGGTCGAACATGTACATGAACCGTTCGCGGATCTCGGGGGTGCGGCATCGCTCCGCGACCAGGTGCTCGCCGCCGGTGATCTCCGTGGTCTCGCCGAAGACCAGCGTGGTGCCGTGCCGGTAGAGCTTGTCGAACGCGTCGCCGACGGTGGGATTGGCCCCGCAGCCCGAGGTCGTGTCCGACTCCCCGCATTTGGTGGATACCCACAGGTCCGCGAGCGGCGCCTCTTCGCGGACGAGCTCCGACGCCCACTGCACGTACTCCCGAGCGGTCTTCGAGGCCCGCAGGATGGTCTCGTGGTCGCCGTGCAGCTCGATCCCGTAGCCGGTGACCGGCTTGCCGGTCTCGGCGATGCCTTCCACCACCCGCTGCGTCCAGCCGTCCTCGATCCCGATCACCACCACCGCGGCGACGTTGGGGTTCGCACCGGTGCCGATGAGGGTGCGGAAGTGCAGGTCGAGATCCGCCCCGAACTGCAACCGGCCGTAGGGATGGGGGATCGCCATCGCTCCCTTGATGTTGTTCGCCACCGCCTCGCAGGCCGCGTTCGAGAGATCGTCGACGGGCAGGACGATCACGTGGTTGCGCACCCCTGCCCGGCCGTTCTCCCGGCGGTAGCCCCGGAACGTCGTGCTTGCCAGATCCATTGCCATGAAGTCGCCTCCTACCAGCGCTTGGTCTTGATGTTGTGCACGTGCGCGTGCTCGCCCAGCGCGATGTCCGCCACCACCCGGCCGATGTCGACGCCGTACTTGATCACCGTGTCGCCGGTGCGCATCGGCCTGATCGCGAGCTTGTGGCCGATGGGGATGTCGCTCGCCGCCCTGAAGGCGATCTCCCGATCCTGGTCCATGATCCAGCCGGTGAGCTCCGCACCCGCCCTGACCCCCTCGACGACGACGACCCCGACGCTGTCCCCCTCGTCGTGCACCACGAAATCGATCATCGGGTTCCTCCGTGCCTGATGCGCGTGTTTCCGTACCGGGTGCGCACTATAGCGCCGTTTCCGCCTCTTGACGCTCGTACCACCGAAGTATCCGCGAAATCGAGATGGGGAGCCGTATTTCGGAGAGTTGGCGGAAACTACTGCCGGCAAGGCGTGCACGTACCATCGCGGTGGGCGGACGGGTATCCTTTCCCGGCGGCCGGAGCGTGAAGCCGTGACGGGTACGCCCCCAGCCCCCAGCGCCCGCAGCGGGAGGTAGGCGCAATGCCGCGCATCGAGCGAAGCGTGCTGCTGGAAAGATTCCGGGAGATGATCGCCCGCGGCGAGCCGATCGTCGGCGGCGGAGCCGGCACCGGGCTCTCCGCCAAGTGCGAGGAGGCCGGCGGAATCGACCTCATCGTCATCTACAACTCGGGGCGCTACCGCATGGCGGGACGTGGCTCGCTCGCGGGCCTGATGGCGTATGGCAACGCGAACCGGATCGTGATGGAGATGGCGAGCGAGGTGCTGCCGGTGGTGGCCCGCACTCCGGTGCTCGCGGGGGTGAACGGCACCGACCCCTTCTGCATCTTCGATCGGTTCCTCGACGAGCTGAAGGCGACGGGCTTCTCCGGGGTGCAGAATTTTCCCACCGTCGGGCTGATCGACGGAACGTTCCGGGCCAACCTCGAAGAGACCGGCATGTCCTACCGCCTGGAGGTCGACATGATCGCGCGCGCCCACGCGAAGGACATGCTCACCACCCCGTACGTCTTCTCGGAGGACGACGCGGCGGCGATGGCGAAGGCCGGCGCGGACATCGTGGTCTGCCACATGGGGCTCACCACCGGCGGCTCCATCGGGGCGGAGACCGCGCTGGCGCTCGAGGAATGCCCCGCCCGGGTCGATGCATGGGCGCAGGCTGCGCTGCGCGTCAACCCGGACGTCCTCGTCCTCGTGCACGGTGGACCGGTGGCCCGGCCCGAGGATGCGCAGTACGTGATGGACAACACCCGCCACTGTCACGGTTTCTACGGGGCGTCCTCGATGGAACGCCTGCCGGTCGAGGCCGCGTTGACGGAGCAGACCCGGCGGTTCAAGCAGATCGTGCGAAAGACGCGATCGTGAAATCGATACAGGGGAGACAGTCATCATGTCCGGCTCGGTGATAGGCGCCATCGTCCTGTGGCTCATCGTCGCGGTCATCGTGATCGCGATCGTCGTGTACCTCGTGAACTGGCTCTACCGCCGCTCCACCAAGGAGGTCTCGTTCGTGCGCACGGGTCTGGGCGGGGAGAAGGTGGTGATCAACGGCGGCGCCTTCGTGCTGCCGATCATCCACGAGACCACCCCGGTCAACATGAACGTCGTGCAACTCGAAGTGGTCCGCGACAAGGAGAACGCGCTCATCACCAAGGACCGGATGCGCGTGGACATGGTGGCGGAGTTCTACGTGCGCGTCGCCCCGACCCGCGAAGCGGTCTCGAACGCGGCGGCGACGCTGGGCCGGCGCACGATGGAGCAGGTCCGGCTCCACGAGCTGCTCTCGGGCAAGTTCATCGGGGCGCTACGCTCGGTCGGGGCCGAGATGACCCTCGAAGAGATGCACGAGCGGCGCGGCGACTACGTCGTCAAGGTGAAGGCCGACGCCTCCGAGGCGCTGGCGATGAACGGCCTGGAGCTCGAATCGGTGGCGATCACCGAGCTCGACCAGACCGACCTCGAATACTTCAACCCCTCCAACCGCTTCGACGCGGAGGGCCTGACACGGCTCATCGAGGAGATCGAGACGCGGCGCAAGACGCGCAACGACATCGAGCAGGACGCGATGGTGCGGATCCGCGCCCGCAACCTGGAGGCGGAGAAGCAGACCCTGGAGATCGAGCGCGAGAGCGAGACGGCGCGGCTGGATCAGGAGCGCGACATCGAGGTCCGGCGCGCGGCGCAACGCGCCGACCTCGCCCGCGAGCGCGCGCAACGCGAGACCGAGGCCGAGCAGGCCGAGATCCTCGCCCGCGAGGAGACCGAGAAGGCGCGGATCGCCAACGAGGAGGCCCTCGACGCGGCCCGCATCGCGGCCGGGCAGACCACCCGGCAGCGCGACATCGACCGCACCCGCGCGATCGAGGCGGCGGAGATCGGCGCCCGCGAGGAGATCGAGAAGACGCGGATCGCGCAGGAGCGCGCGGTCGCCGAGACGCGGATCGCCTCGGAGGAGGAGACCCAGAGGCTGGAGATCGAGCGCAAGCGCGCAGTGGAGGAGGCGGAGATCGCGGCGCAGCGCGAGACCGAGCAGGCCCGCATCGCCCAGGAGCGGGCGCTGACCGAGCTGCGCATCGAGCAGGAGGAGGCCACCCGCCGCCGCGAGATCGAGCGCACCCGCGCTCTGGAGGAGGCGGAGATCGGCGCCGCGGAGGCCACCGAGCGGGCGCGCATCGCGCAGGAGAAGACGGTCAGCGCGGAGCGGATCGCCTCGGAGCGCGAGACCCGTAGCCTGGAGATCGAGCGCGGCAAGTCGCTGGAGGAGGCGGAGATCGCGGCACGCGAGGCGGTCGAGGCCGCGCGGATCGTGCAGGAGAAGAAGATCGCGGTGGAGCGCATCGAGTCCGAACGCGAGACCCGCGGGTTCGAGATCGAGCGCCACCGTACGCTTGAACAGGCCAGCATTGAAGCCGAACGCGCCATCGAGGCGGCAGGGATCGCGCGGGAGAAGGCGGTCGCGGCGGAGCGGGTGGCGAGCGAGGAGGCCACGCGGGCGTTGGAGATCGCCCGGGACCGTGCCCTCGAGGAGGCGGAGATCGCGGCGCGCGAGGCGGTCGAGGCCGCGCGCATTGTTCAGGAGTTCGCGGTGGACGAGCAGCGGATCGCGACCGCGAGGGATCGCGAGGTGCTGGAGGTCGCGCAACGCCGGACGGTCGAGATCGCGGAGCAGGATCGCGACATCGCGGTGGCCGCGAAGCGGGTCGAACGCGCCGCGGCCGAGCAACGCCTCCGCCAGGCCGACATCGAGACCGAGCGCGAGGTCGAGACGACGGCGGTCTCGCGCGACAAGACGCTCGACGAGGCACGGCTGGAGCACCGACGCGCGCTCGAGCAGCTCGAGGTCGGCAGGCGCCAGGCGCTGGAGGAAGCCGAGATCGCCGCGGACGAGGAGATCGAGCGTGCCCGGATCGCGTCCGACCGCGGGCTCGACGAGGCCCGCGTGAACCGGGACAGGGATCTGCGCCGCCTGGAGATCGAGCGTGACAAGGCGGTCGAGCTGAGCGAGGTCGACAAGGCGATCGCCTTGTTGGAAAAGTCGAAGGAGCGCTCCGAAGTCCGGATCGAATCCGAGACGGCGCGGGCGAAGGCGGTGCGCGCGGAGGAGCAGGTCGAGACCGCGCGCGACGCCGAGATCGCCAACCGCCGGCGCGATGTCGAGCTGATGCTCGCGCAGAAGGACGCCGAGGAGCAGCGCATCGTGGTCGAGGTCGATCGCATCCGGGCCGCGGTGGAGGCGGAGGCGCAACGCCTCCTCAACGAGGCGGAGAACGTGCTGACTGACGAAGCGCGCCTCTCGGTCTTCAGGCGCAACCTGCTGGACAAGGTCGAGGGGATCGTGCGCGAGAGCGTTCGCCCGATGGAGAAGATCGACGGGATCAACATTCTTCACGTCGATGGCCTCGGAAACGCCGGGGGCACGGGCCGCAACATGACCGACGAGGTCATCGACTCCGCGCTCCGCTACCGCGTCCAGGCTCCGCTCATCGACTCCCTGCTCGGTGACATCGGCATGGAAGGGGGCAGCCTCGCGAGGATGGGGGGGCTGGTGCGCGAGGCGCGCGATCTCGACAGTATCCGCCGTTCCGCCGAGACCGACGCTCAGGCTCGGACCCGGGAGCAGGACGCCGGGGACGAAGCGAAGAAACCGAAGGGCTGAGCAATGGCCCGGATCTACGTCTCGAGCATCATCGGCGCCCCGGTGGGGGCGGTATGGGATCGCGTGCGCGACTTCAACGGGCTCCCCGGATGGCATCCGCTTATCGGCGAGAGCCGGATCGAGAACGGCGAGCCGCCGGATCGTGTCGGCTGCATCCGCGTCCTCACCCTCCGGGACGGCTCCACGGTACGCGAGCAGCTTCTCGGCCTCTCCGACTTCGACCTCTTCTGCACCTACTCGATCCTGGAATCCTCGATGGGGGTCGAGGGCTACGTGGCCACCCTGCGGCTGACCCCAGTGACGGACGGCGACCGGACCTTCGCGGAGTGGTCGGCGGAGTTCGACTGCGATCCCGCACGCGAGGCCGAGCTGGTCGAGGGGATCGGCACCAACGTGTTCCAGGGCGGCTTCGACGCTCTCAAGGAGCACCTCGGCGCATGACGAAGGTGGAGCGAAGCACGGTGATCGACGCGCCCATCGACCGCGTGTGGTCGGTGCTGCGCGACTTCAACGGACACGACCGCTGGCATCCCGCGGTCAGGGAGAGCCGCATCGAGGAGCGCCGGGCAGGCGACGCGATCGGTGCCGTGCGCCGGTTTCGGCTTACCGATGGCGCGGTGCTCCGAGAGCGCCTGCTGACGCTTTCCGACACCGAGAAGACGCTCTCCTACTACCTCCTGGACACGCCGATTCCCCTGCTCAACTACGTCGCCCACATCGCCCTGCACCGGGTGACCGATGGGGACCGCACGTTCTGGCGCTGGACCTCGGAGTTCGACACCCCGCGCGGCCAGGAGCGCAAGCTCCGCACCCTCGTCGGCGAAGACATCTACATGCGCGGATTCGCCGCGATCCGCAAGCATCTGGCGGCGTGACCGGCCCTTCGAACCATGGACTCGCCACGCACGAGCCCCTCCGCGTCAGCCATCCCACGCATTGCGCTGAAAGTGCGAGCGCATCCGGTCCAGCACGTCCACGTCCATCTGCATCAGGAGGTCGAGCATGTCGAGCGGCACCCAGTTCTCGCGGATCAGGCCTTCGTGAAGGAGATGGAAGTCATCACCCGCATGGTGACCTCGCGGCCGGTGGGTCCGACTCCAACGAAGCCGCCGCCCTGGCGGTTGGGAAAGGCGATACGGAACGGCAACTGGCGAAAGCTCCACCTCTGTCACGACGGCTGCGGCTCGAAGGAGCCGTCTCGGAGCCGTCCTGCCAAGGTCTCCAGACGTTCCATCCAGGCGTTGAATCGGCGGCACTCGCGGCGGATTGCGCCCAGACCCGTTTCCCCGGCGATCAGGGGGCCGTGTACGACCTTCCTGTACTTCGGCATCGCTCCTGCAATGCGCTTGCTCGGCGCCGTAGTCCGACCGTCGTTGATGTCCTCCGGGCTCGGAAACTGCGAGCGTACGTGCCGTAGCGTCCGTACGGCCTCGTTCGATATGCCGCTCGACACGATGGCAAAGGCATCCACGTCCGAAAACAGCAGGCTTTCGAATTCGTACTGCTGGATATAGGGAAGTACCCTGCGCGAGTCCCACCCCTGGACGACCTCTCTGTGGAGTGCCTCACCCAAACGCCTCTCCAGCTCATCGGCTGTCTCCCGATCTTCCCGGCCCCGAAATCCGTAGAAATCGACCAGTGAGGTGACGGCATCGAAAGACCAGTACAAGTGCCCTCATCTCCGGTACGAGCCGTTCCACCGAGACGTTGCCGCCACCGGAGCCGCCACGGGCTCTGCCGATCAGGACCGGAGTCGGCTCGACTCCATGTCCCCTCAGATGGCCGGCGAGCATCGTCTTGACGAATTCTTCTTCCGTTCGGCCCTCCACCGACACGGCGAGACGGATCACGGCCGTCCCCCGAGCAGATTCTTCTGCCAGAGTTCGCCGGGCGTGAAGCTCTCGGCGAGCCAGTTCCGGTACCGGTCCGCATCGAGCCGGCGAGCCTCCGTCCGTCCGTCGCGCAGATCCAGCACAACGATCTCGCCGAGGTCGAATGCATCGACGAGCAGGGGCGACTGCGTCGCCACGATGACCTGCCGTTCGCCGGCGAGGGCCTTGATCATGCCGCCTATCAGGGCGACGGCCGCCGGATGCAGGCCCAGCTCCGGCTCGTCGAGCAGGAGGATGTTCGGAAGCATCTCCGGGGGAAGGTTCAGCAGTGTCACGAGTGCGAAGAACCGTAACGAGCCGTCGGACGTGAGGTGTGCCCCGAAGGTCTTCTCACTCCTCTTCGCCTTCCACCGCAAGGACACCTTGCCGTAGCTCTCGTCGATCTGGAAACGATCGAAGACCGGGAGCACCCGGCCGATGTGGCGGCAAATCAGCTCGAACCGCCTGATGTCTTCCTGTTCCAGCCGGAACAGAACGGCGGCCAGGTTTCCGCCGTGCGCGCGAAGATAGTCTTTGTCCTCCACGTCCCAGCGCATCATGAAGCGGGACGTGTCGGACGTATCGTGAAACTGGTAGACGGAGCAGCCGCGGAGCAGGTGCACGATGACTCTGGCGGTGGTTGGATCGGCTCCGCCGGCTCCCACCGACTGCGCAGCTTCGACGATACCAGCTTCCCGATGGCCGGATCCGACGTGTTGCCAGTCGGCGTCCGCGGGATAGCCTTCCCTGCTGAAGCGGAATGCTTCGTCGGTAAAGATGAATCGATCGGGGTGGGCATGGGTCAGGACGAACCGGTAGTCATTCCGACCGTGTTCGGTGCGCAGAGCGACCTCCGCCTCCATGCGGGGCGTAAGGCGGTTGCCGCCGTATAGCTGATCGTCGGCCCCCCCATGCTTCTCGACGAACTCGGCGAGCCGGCGGGCTCGCACCATCCAGCTCATCATTTCGAAGAAACGGATGAAATTGGACTTTCCCGAGCCATTGGGACCGATCATTACGGTCGCGCCTCCGAGGCCTGTCAGCTCGACGTCCGCAAGGGATCTGAAGCCGTGGATACGAACGGCCTCAATCCTCGGATTGGTCACCGGGCGGATTCCTCCAGGGTGGCAAGGGGCGGAGGGTCGGCTCGTCGAACGGCACACTTGCGCGAGTGCATCGTCAGGTGCAGCGCCATGAATCTATCATAGCTGCCGGGCTGCCCGGACGGTGCACGGCTTGCCGCGGCCCGACACGAGAGGTCCGTCCTTGTGATAAAACACGGATGTACCGTCGTGCGGCCGGACTTCATGTGACTGCACGACCGGAGGGAGCCCGGTGGCGGTCGGATTGCAGACATTCGAGACGTTGCGCGATGCCTCGGCCGCGGTCGGGCGCGACCCCTCGGCACGTTTCCTCGGCGGCGGCACCCTCCTCGTGCGCGCGCTCAACGAGGGGACCGCGGATTTCTCGACCCTGGTGCGGTGTACCGATCGCATCCTGACCGAGGTTCGCGCCTCGGGGTCGCGGGTGCGCATCGGCGCCGGGGTCACGATGGAGGCGATCCTCGCGAGCCGCGATCTCGCCTTTCTCCATCCGGCCGCCCGGACCGTGGGCGGCCCGGCGGTGCGCGCGCAGGCGACGGTCGGAGGGAATCTGTTCGCACCGCCGCCCTACGGGGACTTCACCGCTGCGCTGCTCGCACTCGACGCCAGAGTCTCGGTGCAGAGCGGATACAGCCCGCGCGACATGCCGCTGGACGAGCTCCTGCGTACCCGCGACACCATGGGGCGTTCGATCGTCTCCGGGATCGAAGTCGCACGGCCACGCGACGCACGTTCGTTCCGCTTCCTCAAGGTATCGAGGGTGCGGCCGAAGGGAGTGTCGCTGCTCACCGTCGCGGCCAGGCTGGAGGACTCGGCCGGGCGGCTCTCCGGGGTGAGGGTCGCGTACGCGAACATGGGGCCGGCCCCGATGCGTGCCGCGGCGGTCGAGCGCGCGCTGGAAGGCCGGCGGTTGGAGCGCCCGGTGGTCGAGGCCGCCGCCGCGGTCGCGGTGGACGGCTGCTCGCCCCCCACCGACGCCATCGCGTCGGCGTGGTATCGGCGCGAGGTCCTGCCCGTGTACCTCTCGCGGCTTCTCCTCGGCGGAGCGTGAAAGCGATCGGGCGTGGGCCGGATCGTCACCCGACAGACTCCCGCCCTGCCATCGCAGGCGCCCGCGACAGGGTGCCGGGCCGCGTATCAGGGCACACCGTCCCCCGGGCTCACCTGCCCACCGACCACACCAGCGGAAACTCCGGCCCTTGGAGGGGATCCCCGTCGCGCAGCCGCCGGTGCGCCTCGGGGAATGGCGGCGAGACCTCGCCGCCCCGGAGCTTGAAGCGGACATCGTCGCCGACCCAGCGGTGGGCGAAGGCTCGGCGCCGCGCCGATTCCGATGCGTTCCCGGGCGCGCCGTGCACGGTGAGGAAATGAAAGGCAATGGCGTCGCCCGGCGCCATATCGAACGAGGCGATCTCGAATTCGCCGCGGCGCGCGTCGATGTCCGGCATGGTGTCGAGCGCCTCGCCCTCGCGCTCGTAGTCGACGCCGACGAACTTCTTCGGCAGGAACGACTTCCCCCAGCGGTGGGATCCCACGACCAGCTCCAGGCATACCGGACGCGGCACGGGGTCGAGCGCCGTCCAGAAGCTCACGGTCTGCGTGCCGTCGATGCAGTAGTAGGGGAGGTCGTGATGCCAAGGGGTGCGCGATTCGGTCTCCGGCTCCTTCACCAGCACGTGCTCGTGGAAGAACCGCGCGGTGCGCGACTCCATGAGCCGGGCGGCCATCGCCGCCGCAGGGGAGTGGAGCACGAAGTCGCGGTATTCGGGGATGCGCGCCCAGTTGCAGTAGTCGCCGAAGAAGTAGCCCTTCGAGCCTTCCGGCTCGTACTCCTTCGTATAGGGTCCGGGCGAGCGCATGTTGCGCTCGACGCCGGCGCGGAGCGCCTCGATCCACTCGGTGAACGCACCATCGAGATGGGCGACTCCGTCGCGCCGGAACCTCTCGACGATGGCGTCGTCGATGCGGGCCGATTGGTTGCTCACCGGGCTCGCGGTCGGCTCAGGGTGTGGTTCGGGCGCTGGCGATCCGCGTGCTCGGGGCGCGGCCCGGTTCGCAATCCCTGCTCCGCGTCATCGACCGGAAAGGGCTCGTGTATCGCCGGGTGACTCATGACGGGAACAACGCGATCCGCCGATTCCGCGCCGCGGCTCAGCCGACGGTCCAGGTATCTCCGACTCGGAGCAAATCGGCCAGCTCGCCCTTTCCCTCCCGGGCGCGCGCCGTTTCCACCTGCTCGTTGACGAGCGCGTCGAGGGTCGGGCGCTCGACCGCGCGGAGCACCCCGATCGCCTCGGGGAGCGCCGGGTGGCGCATCCGTGCCAGCACCGTGGCCAGGGTCGGCTCGGCGGCGGTCTCGTCGTGCACCAGCAGGTCCGACACGTCCGTTCCGTTGCCCAGCGGGACGACCTCGGGCGAGAGGCCGTTCAGCCGGATCCCCTTGTCGCGATTCGCTCCGAACACGATCGGCTGACCGTGCTCCAGCTCCACCAGGGTGTCGGAGCGCAGCTTCACGTCCTTTGCGTACTCGAACGCGCCGTCGTTGTAGACGTTGCAGTTCTGGTAGATCTCGACGAGGGCGGTGCCGCGGTGCTCCGCCGCCCGGCGCAGGACCGCGCCGAGGTGCTTCGTATGCGTATCCACCGAGCGTGCCACGAACGTCGCCTCGCTGCCGAGCGCGATCGACAGCGGATGCAGCGGGGCGTCCACCGAGCCGTAGGGGGTGCTGCGGGTGACGTGCCCGGGCAGCGACGTGGGCGAGTACTGGCCCTTGGTCAACCCGTAGATGCGGTTGTTGAACAGGAGGATCTTGATGTCCACGTTGCGCCGCATCGCGTGCATCAGGTGGTTGCCGCCGATGCTGAGCGCGTCGCCGTCGCCGGTGACCACCCACACCTGCAAATCCGGGCGCACCGTCTTCAGGCCCGTCGCGATGGCCGGCGCACGGCCGTGGATGCCGTGCACGCCGTAGGTGTTCAGGTAGTACGGGAAGCGGCTGGAACAGCCGATGCCGGAGACGAACACCAAGTTCTCGGGTGCGATGCCGATTTCCGGCAGCACCTTCTTCATCTGCGCGAGGATCGAGAAATCCCCGCAGCCCGGACACCAGCGGATCTCCTGGCTGGATGCAAAGTCGTTGGCGGTGAGCTTTCGAGCCTTGGCGGTCACGGCATTCACTGCATTCTCCTGAACTTGGGAGCGCGGGCGTCCCGCCCGCAAGCGCGGACCGGGGAGGTCCGCCGCCGAAGGCCCGCCACATGGCAATGCGCCCCGCGCAAAACTTGGCGGACGCCCCGGCCGGCACCACGGGCGGACGGGGAACAGGTTTCTTTCACGCAAGCATCTCCTCGATGACGCCGGCCACGTCCTTGACCCAGAACGGACGCCCGCGCACCTTGCCCAGCGACACCACGTCCACGAGATAGCGGGCGCGCAGGAGCAGCGCGAGCTGGCCGAGGTTGAGCTCCGGCACCAGCACGCGCTCGTAGCGCGCGAGCACCTCGCCGGTGTTCGCGGGCAGGGGGTTCAGGTGCCGGAGATGTGCGTGTGCGACCGCGCCGGTACCGGTCCCGTGCGCGCCGCCGCCGGCGGCGCGCACCCGCCCCACCGCCTCCCGGCACACCCCGAGAGTTCCGCCCCACGAGAGCACGAGCAGCTTCCCGCTCTCCGGGCCGGTGACCTCCAGATCCGGGATGAGGTTGACCGCGTTCGCGACCTTCTGCGCCCGGAGCTTCACCATGTGCTCGTGGTTGTCCGGGTCGTAGCTCACGTTGCCGGTGCCGTCCTGCTTTTCCAGGCTCCCCACCCGGTGCATGAGGCCGGGGGTGCCGGGCAGCGCCCACGGGCGGGCCAGCCATTCGTCGCGGGCGTAGGGCCGGAAGCTCGTCCCCGCGGGGGAAGCGGCGCCCCCCGCTTTCCCCCCGCTTGCGCGAGGGAGGGAGGGAGGAGGGGCCGGCTGCCCGCCGCCTGCGCCCGGATGGGTCACTTCGATGGGCTCGAGGCTCGCGACGTCGGGGATCCGCCAAGGTTCCGCACCGTTCGCCACGAATGCGTCCGAGAGCACCACCACCGGGGTCATCAGCCGGGTGGCGATCCGCCACGCTTCGAGGACGATGTCGAAGCAGTCGGTCGGGCCGCTCGCCGCGAGCACCGGGAGCGGGGCCTCGCCACTTCGGCCGAACATCACCTGCAGCAGGTCCGACTGCTCGGGCTTGGTCGGCAGCCCGGTGCTCGGCCCGCCGCGCTGGATGCTCAGCACGAGCATCGGCAGCTCGAACATGACCGCGAGCCCCATCGCCTCGGTCTTGAGCGCGATGCCGGGGCCGCTCGACGCGGTCACCGCCATCGCGCCGCCGTATGCGGCGCCGATCGCCGAGGTCGCCGCCGCGATCTCGTCCTCGGCCTGGAACGTGCGCACGCCGAAGCGCTTGTGCCGCGCCAGCTCGTGGAGGATGTCGCTGGCCGGGGTGATGGGGTAGGAGCCGTAGAACAGCGTCTTGCCCGACAGCTCGGCCGCCGCGATCAGGCCGCAGGCCAGCGCCTGGTTGCCGGTGATGTTCCGGTACTCGCCCGGTTCGAGCGCGGCCGGGGGCACGTGGTAGCTCCGGGTCAGCGCCTCGGTCGTCTCGCCGAAGTTCCAGCCGGTGCGCAACGCCTCGACGTCCGCATCGCGCACCTCGGGCCGGTCACGGAACCGGTGGCGCACCCAGCGCAGGGTCGGTTCGAGATCGCGTCCGTAGAGCCAGTAGATCAGGCCCATCGCGAAGAAGTTGCGGCAGCGCGTGGCCAGCTTCCGCCCGACCCCGGCGCCCTCCACCGCCTCGCGGGTGAGCGAGGTGAGGGGGACGCGGATGACCTGGTACTCGTCGAGGCTGCCGTCTTCGAGGGGGTTGGATTCGACGTGGGCGAGCTTCAGGCTCTTCGCGTCGAAGGCGTCCTCGTCCACGATGAGGGTGCCCTGGGGCTGGAGGAAGCGCAGGTTCTCCGAGAGCGCGGCGGGATTCATCGCGACGAGGACGTCGACCATGTCCCCCGGCGTATGGATGTCGCGCGAGGCGAAGTGGACCTGGAAGCCCGACACCCCGGCCAGCGTTCCCTTCGGGGCGCGGATCTCGGCCGGGAAGTCCGGGAACGTGGCGACGTCGTTGCCGGCCAGCGCGGAGGTGTTGGTAAGCTGCGTGCCGGCGAGCTGCATGCCGTCGCCGGAATCGCCGGCGAAGCGCACGACCACGGAGTCGAGCTCCTGGATCGGCTTCGCAGTCGTCCGGAGGGCGCTGTCATTCATTGGATGCGTGGAATTTCCCGATGGTGGTTCAGCCCATACCGCTTCGCAGACGGCCGGAGAACGCTGTCCTTCATCGAGCCCCGATTCAGTGCCGGCGCCGCAATCGAGCCGATGCCCTCATGCGTAAATGGCGGGTTCGTGTCTTGAATCCGCGATCCTACTTGATTCGAGGCTTGAGCGGCGATCCGCGCGGCGGATCCGGGTACCGGATTCATATCTTGTGGAATGCGGGGGTCTTCAACGAAGCTCCCGGCACGGGCGCTCCGGAGACCACCGTACCATGAAGCTTCTCATGTTCCACGCCGAGCGCTTCGGCTACCGGGCGCACGCCCGGACGTTCGACGGCGCCCCCGACCCCGATGCCGCCGACCGCACGGTCGATGCAGCGGTCGTGGTGTTCGTGCATGCGGAGGAGGACGACGCGAACCGGGAGGCGAAGCTCGTCTCGAAGGCCGCGCGCAACGTGAAGTGGCTCGCCAACAAGCGGGCACTCCGCAACGTCGTGCTGCACTCGTTCACGCACCTCGCGGACACGAAGGCCCCGGCCGGGTTCGCGTCGGCGTTCCTCGAAGCGCTCGCGCGCCGGCTCGACTCGAACGGCTACGCGGTGACGATCACCCCCTTCGGCTGGAGCTGCGCCTGGGACATCGACGTGCACGGCGACCCGATCGCCAAGGTGTTCAAGTCGATCTGACTCATGCGGCCGCTGCCCGTGGCAATGTCCCGCCTGCGAAGCCGGTTCGACACGTCGCGCTGTTTTCCCGGGGCGCCTGCGTATCGGGACGCACGCTACGTCAACGTCACCTCGGCGGCGCCGATCGTCCCGAAGTCCGCGACGACGCGGTTTCCCGCGGCGATGGCGCTCGGCTTGCCGCAGACTCCGGTGGTGACGATGTCCCCGGCGCGCAACGCCTCGCCCTGCAACGCGTGGTTGTTCGCGACCCACGCGAGTGCCGCTCCGGGGTCCCCGAGGGCATCCGCGCCCGTGCCGGCTGTCGCCTCGCAGCCGTCGATCGACAGCGTGACGCGCTGGGCGGCGAGATCGATCGCGCGCCAGTCCGCATCGGTTGCGGGTCCGAGCACGAACTCGTGTGCGCAAGCGTTGTCCGCCGCAAGCTGGGCGCTGCCCGCACGGGTGAAGTCTGCGAATCGGGAGTCCGGAATCTCGATGGCCGGATGCAACGTGGCGACCGCCGCGAGCACTTCATCCACCGAATAGGCGTCTTCCCGGGCGGGAAGATCGCTGCCCATCACGAACGCGAACTCCGCTTCCGCGACCGCCATCCGGTTCGCTCCGAACGCTACTTCGCAGGGACTGCGGCGCACGCGGCTCCCGAGCAGCCGGCCCGCGATCGGAGCATCGACGTTGATGTGACGCTGCCCGGCGGTGCTCGTTGCCGCAATCTTCCAGCCGAGAATCGATTCACCGCTCGCGGCGGCCAGCGCGCGTTGCGCCGCGTAGCCGTCGGCCAGGGTCCGCGGCCGGCATGTGTCCGGCAGCGCCTCGATGACGTCACCGGCGATCCAGCACGCGAGGATGATCCGGCCTGCTTCCTCCACCTGTCCGGATTCCATCGGTGTCTCCGTTGAAGTCTCCATTTGGTGTCCGTCGTCTCGGCTGCGGGGTCAGGAACAGGCGCTCGGAGTGCCGGTAGCCAGCGCCCGGCGAGGACGCCCTCCTCCACCCGTTCAGAGTCCATCGCCCCCTCTATCGCGACGCTCCGTCGTCCGGCGACGTGGCCAGCGGCCCGGAGACCGACAGCGGATGCTCGGCGAAGACGTGTTCCTCCACCGCGCGCCCCCCGATCAGGTGCTCCTGGATGATTCGCTCCAGCACCTCGGGCGTGCACGAGTGGTACCAGGTCCCGTCGGGATAGACGACCGCGATCGGGCCATGCACACACACCCGCAGGCAGTTCACCTTGCTGCGGTAGACGCCGCCGGCATCCACGAGCCCCAGCTCGGCGAGCCGGGCCTTGAGAAAATCCCACGATTTCAGGCCCAGCGCCTTGGGGCAGCACTTGGGCTTGGTCTGATCGCTGCACAGCAGGATGTGGCGCCTGACCTGCTTGATGTGCAGCTCCTCGACCATCGCATCGAGCGCAGCACGCTTCCCGGTACGTCGTGTCGGAGTGTTCACGGATCGTCGTCGGTGTAGCGGGAGAGGGCGCGTAGTATCCCGGATCGGGCGGACGCTTCGTAGTGCTTCGGATCGTGGCCGGCGTTTCGGGACGGGGCGGGAATCGCCGGTTCCGATACACTGCGTCTCCGAATCCTGATCCGCAAGAGCAGGGAGGCAAGGAGATGCTCGTCCGTACCGTCCAGGATCTCGAGGCGCACGGAAGCTACCGCGAGAAGCCCGGCGTGTGGAGCAGCGCGCGCTACCTGCTGCGCCGCGACGGCATGGGGTTCACCCTCACCGAGACCACCGTCGTCGCCGGCGCGTCGCAGACCATGCAGTACAAGAACCACGTCGAGGCCAACCTGATCATCGAGGGCGAGGGTGATCTCACCGACCTCGTGACCGGCACGGTCCATCGGTTGGCGCCGGGCACGATGTACGCCCTGGACCGGCACGACCGGCACCGCATCGACGCGGACACCGACATGCGGATCGTATGCGTGTTCTCTCCGGCGCTGGTGGGACCGGAAACGCATGACGAGGACGGCTCGTATCCGACGCCGGAGGACTGACGCGGACCCGCTCCGAAGGTCTTGACGGAGCTTGCGCGCAGCGCAAGGTTCCGGGTCCCCGGATGTCGCCGCCGACCGGCCGTTGGCGATGCGTCGGCGTGGCTTGGTGATGCGATATCTGCTCGCTCAGTGATCGGATCGTCTGCGCGTCGACGGCGGCGAAATCCCCCGGGCCTTCCGAGTGCATCTTCCTGTTGTCCATGAGAGGCAGGGTCCCCTGTGTGCCGGATGTGGATTTTGATTCAGGGGTGTGCCCTTCGCCACGTGCGCCGGGCCGCGCGGAGGCGGTCCCGGCGCCGATGGTCTCCGGGTCAGTCGTCTGCGCTGCGCTCGATGAGCGTGTCGATGTCGGCGCCGTCGTGGAAGCCGCGTCCGTTGCAGTCCGGGCACGGGCCGGGGAAGTCTCGATCCACGTCGATCGTTCCGGTCCCGGCGCACGTCAAGCACGGGGCGGTTCCATCGGCTTCGATTGCCGTAGTTCATGCGCGGGCCGTTCAGTGAGGCGCCGGACTTCCATTCTCCGCGCAAACGTCCTACGGAGGAATGGAGTGGATATCTCATTTGTCACAGGCACCGAAACGACGTACATTCGCCGCTGGCAACGAGTCAATGACATGGCGCAGACAGCAGCTACCAGAAGTGAGCGGTTCAATATCCGGCTGAGCCCGGAAACCAAAAAACGGATCGAGCGGGCGGCCTCCGTCGAAGGCAGGACCGCGAGCAGCTTCATTCTGTCCAGCGCACTGGCTCAGGCGGAACGGACGCTCCGGGAACATGAAGCGATGGTGCTGAACCGGCGTGAGGCGGAGATCTTCTTCGACGCTCTCGTCAGGCCGCCGAAGATGAACGCCCGACTCGCCTCGGCTTTGAAGGAGCATGACCGTCGCGTCGTCTCCGTGTGACGCTTCCTGATCCCCTCTTCATCGCGCCGCTCGGCAAACACCATGACCGGGCGGCGTTCTCCTGCGGAGTCGATGCACTCGACGCCTGGCTCAGAGCCCGAGCGGGCCAGGACGTGCGAAGGCGTTTGGCTCACGTGTTCGTTTGCTGCAAGGAGGGCAGTAGCGCCGTCCTTGGCTTCTACACCTTGAGTTCCTTGTCGATCGACGTGAGCAGCCTGCCGGAAGACCGGGCGCGCAAGCTGCCCGGTCTTCCCGTGCCGGCGGCGCTGATCGGACGTCTGGCGGTCTCCCGCGACGCCCAGGGTCAGGGTGTCGGCCGGCTACTGTTGGCGGATGCCGTCAAGCGGACCCTGGCCGCGAGCGAAGAAGTCGCCATTCATGCTTTGGTCGTTGACGCAAAGGATGACCGTGCGAGGCAGTTCTACGAACGCTTCGGCTTCATCCGGCTTGCAGACCGGAACGAACGTCTGTTTCTACCCTTGGCTTCACGTCCGTGATTCGATACGCAGAACGGATGCTGTTTCTCGACTACCGTGGCGTATTCTGGAATCCGCGAGCTGCGCCTCCACCGCGAGACGGGCACGAGAGCGAAAGGTATCGGGAAGCGGCGCGCAAGAGTGCGCGGGATGCGAAGGTGCGCGACCCGCACCAACGGACGGGCTGGACGTCGAAGACCCCGACAACCTGATCATCGACATCCCGGCACCGTGAGCGATACCGGCCCAGGACGAACGCCATGAACGACCCTGCCGACTGGCTCGATCAGGACACCGTGATTGCGATGCGGCAGTGGTCGCTTGGCCCCCATTCGTCAGGATCGTTCCGCGCGGCGACCTGCACCGATTCAATCATGTTCCCGGAGGCGAATACGAAATCCAGTTGCCGCGTCGCCGTGGCCGGATTCTGCCGGCCATGGTGGTAGGTGGGAACGTTCCGGCTGTCCGCGGGCAGTTCGCCGGGCCAGGGTTCGGCCTGCCGCCCATGGGGATGTTGCGGCCCGACGAAAGGCAGTCCAATGCGTTCCATCCGGTCGAACACCGTTGCATAGCGCGCGGCAGCGTAAGCATCGCCGTGTTCGCCATAGCCGTACAGGACGTTGAGGTCCCCGGCAGCGACGATGCGATGACAGGTGGCGTGGCCGATCAACCGCGACAAATCCGAGATGATGCGGTGCACGGAGCCGTCCGCGAAAATCCAGCGGCTTCCGGCTGAACGATGCAGGTGTTCCCAGGCGCCGTACATCGATGCCACGACGAACGGTTCGCCCCCAGACTCGGATGGTGTCACAGTGGCAGCAGCAAGCGTTCCGGGACGACTGACGGCGAATTCATCCCACTCGGCGTCGGTGATGGACTCGGCTTCGGTCCATTCCACCTGAACACGGTCGGACAACTTGACGATTGCCGCTTTCCAGGGCCGGTTCAGCCCGGCGCCGGCCGTATGCCAGGGGGACGGGTCAATCTCGACGCGGGCGGGCAATTTCAGCGCCGGCGGGGCGGCCTCTTGCAAAAGCGCAACATCGGCGTCCATCGCCAGCAGGGTGTGCCAGGGGGTGTGACGGCCTGCGATATTCCAGGAAATGATCTTGACCATTCTTGCATGGAACAGACTTCGTTCTTCTCCTCGGCAATCTGAAGTGGATTCCCGCTACCCGTTACCCGCTTTCGCGGGCACAGGCCCCGCGGAGCCTGCCTCCGCGAAAGCGGGGGGATGACTGATCTTCGTTTTATGCAACAATCGGGTAACCCCATGTCCAACCATGTACGAAACCGCCTGGATCCCGCCAGGTTCAACAAGGATGCCGTGTTGCCGTACTCGCTTCGGCTGATGGATTTCGAGATCGCCATGCAGGATGTCTACGATCTCTTCTACGACATCAACAGCCTGTTCCTGGAGCGTGGACTGAAGCGGCTTGAAGAAATGCTGCGTCCGGCGGCGATGTCGGGGCTGATCTCCGACCTCCTGACGGCGAGTCTGGCAAGCCATGCAAGGGGTCTGACCGAGAATCGCTACTTCAACGGTCATCCCGATCTCATCGTGGCCGGGTTCTATCCGAATGACAGCGTTCCGGCAGGGTCCGAGGGTATCGAGATCAAATCGACGCGGAAGAAGGGAGGCGCGGTCGATACCCACGGCGCTCGCGAACAGTGGATGTGTGTGTTCGTCCACGAGGTCGATACCGAGACGGAGCCGGCCCGAAACCGCCGGCCGATGTCGTTCACGGAAGTTTATCTGGCCCATGTCGGCGTCGACGACTTCCGGAGCAATCCCCGCGGGGAGCTGGGGACACGCACCGCGACCCTGCACCGGGAGGGCGTCAGGAAGCTTCGAGAGCACTGGATCTACAAGGCTTGAAACAGCTCGGCCTGTTCCCGCCGGTAGACGGCCAGGCGGGGGATCGCGTGGCTCGCCATGCTGAAATACTCGGGATCGCTCTCGATGCCGATGCTCCGGTAGCCCACTGCTGCGGCCGCTGCCAGTGTCGAGCCCGCCCCGCAGAAAGGGTCGAGGACGACGCCTTCGCCAAGCGGCAGGGCGCCTCTGACCAACTGCCTCAGGAAGCCTTGCGGCTTCAGGCTCGGGTGCGGCGCCAGACTCCGCTCCTCCTTCCGGGTCGGCGATGAGCGGATCACGTCCCCGAAGGGGCGCTCGGGGGACGGTCGCCTGAATCCACCGGTGCGCCACCTGCGCAGGTTGTCCTGCACCCTTCCTTCGAGCGGCTTGCGGAACACCAGCCACGGCTCCCACATCGAGCGAGGCATCACGCTCACGTCCGGGAACTCGTCGTGCGCGCCCTTGGGGCGGTCCCCGCCACGCATCGTCATGACCAGCCGGACGATCTCGCCCCTCCGCTCCAGCCCGACCTCGGCGAGCGCCCCGGCGACGATATGCGAAAGCAACGGATTCGCGGCCACCACGACGTTCGCCCCCGGCACCAGTACGGGCGCCAGAAGCCTTGCCCAACGCGAGAAGAACTCGCCCAGGTCCCGCACGTCGTCGGGAGAGAGCACGGTGAAGCGAGGCAGGGGGGAGCGTCGGGTGCCGTCGAACGACGGGGGCTGGCGCCATATCCCGCCTTTGCCGTTGCGAAGCTTCTCCTGCTCCCTGGACGAGTATTCGACAAGGCCGTAGGGCGGGTCCGTGACGACCGCGTGGATCGAGTTCCGTTCCTGCTGCCTCAGCCATTCCATGCAGTCGGCGTGAACCACGGTCGCATGGCCGAAGACCCTGGTGCGGAAGCGACGCCTGACCGGAGCGTCACCATCGGACGCGCTTTCTCCGTCCTGCCCCCCGTCCGACAACCGCCCCTCCGACAACCGGTAGTGCCCGCGCCGCGGGCGAACGAAGAGGCGTGGCGTATTGAGGCGCAGGTAGGAACGAATGCTCGATTCCGAGACCTCACCGATCCGATCCCGGACACCGGACACGATCTCCCCGACCGGCGCCCCCGAGGGATGCGTTTGCAGGACCATCAAGACCGCGTCACGCACTTCGCCCGGCGGTCTCCGGTATCGACTTGCAGGCATGGGTGCAAGCTAAGACGTCCGGACGTCTTACGTCAAGTCCGATGACATGCGGACAACCGTTCCAGCAGCCGCGCGTGCTCACGACAGGACCTTGCAGATCGATCTCATGGCGGGCCGACGGAAGCCGCCGGTAGAAAATCGGCTCGGGGCCTGTCGGAAAACGCCGGCGGCAGTCCACGCCACCTGCAACGCCGTCGCGACATCGACGGATGATCCGGTCGGAAAATGCCGCCGGATCGCCTCCGGCTGAACATTCCGCTTATCATCCCGCCGGCCCTCCGGGCGAGATCAGCGCTGCAAAGAGCTGAGTGCCGATGGACGTTCCGCATCCGTCGCCAGGATCGTGCAGGATGATCGTCATGAACGACCGCTCGCGCTCCGACGCAGTGAATCTCACCGGATCTCGCCGCCGGACTCGCGCAGGACGAGCGCCATGAACGACCCTGCCGACACGACCGACGCCCCCTCCCCCGCCGCCCATCTCGATCCGATCACCCTCGCGGTGATCGGGAACGGCCTGCAACAGGTCTGCAACGAGATGGACCTGACCTTCGTGCGCGCCGCGTTCAGCCCGGTGATCTCCGAGGCCCTGGACCGCTCCGACGGCATCTACCACCGCGACACCGGCGCGCTGATCGCGCAGGGCGAGCTGGGCCTGCCGGTGTTCGTCGGCACCATGCAGTTCGGCACCCGGGCGGTGATCGAGCGCGCCCGCGATCTCGCCCCGGGCGACCTCTACATCGTCAACGACCCCTACCTCGGCGGCACCCACCTGATGGACGTGCGCTTCGTGAAGCCGTACTTCTACCGGGGCGAGCTGTTCGCCTGGCTCGCCAACACCGGCCACTGGCCGGACACCGGCGGGATGGTGCCCGGCGGTTTCTCGGCCAACGCCACCGAGGTGGAGCAGGAGGGGCTGCGGCTGCCGCCGGTCAAGCTCTTCAAGCGCGGCGAGATGGACGAGGAGATCCTCTCCATCATCCTGTCCAACATCCGCATCGCGGATCAGCGCATCGGGGACATCAAGGCGCAGGCCGCCGCGCTGGCCGCCGGCGAGCGCCGCCTGACCGCCCTGCTCGACCGCTACGGCCGCGACACCGTCGAAGCCGGCATCGAAGAGCTCAAGGTGCGGGCGGAGCGGCAGATGCGCGCGCGCATCGCCACCATCCCCGACGGGCGCTACCACGGCCGGGCCTGGGTGGACTCCGACGGCGTGGTCGACGAACCCCTGACCATCGAGATGCGCATCGAGAAGCGGGGCACGGACCTGTTCTTCGACATGTCTGGGTCCAGCCCGCCCTGTGCCGGGCCGATGAACAGCGTCATCGCCACCACCCGCTCCTCGATCTATCTGGCGATGAAACACATCTTCCCGGAGGTACCGATCAACGCGGGGACGTTCGCGCCGCTGCACGTGGCCGACCCGGAGGGCACCTTCCTCTACGCGCGCTACCCGCGTCCGGTCTCCGGCTGCGCGGCGGAGGTGAGCCAGCGCATCGCCGAGGCGGTGTTCAACGCCCTCACCCCCGCCATCCCGGAGCGGCTCTTCGGCGCCCCCGCCGGCACCAGCGGCAACTTCGCGCTCGGCGGGCACGACCCGGAGCGGGACCGGGCCTACGTGATGTACGTGATCTCCGGCGGCGGCTACGGTGGCTCGCCGGCGGGCGACGGGATCTCGAACGGGTGCTCCACCATCGGCATCTCGAAGTCCACGCCGGTGGAGGTCTTCGAGCAGCACTACCCGGTGCTGTTCGAGGAGTACACGCTCCATGAGGGGTCCGGCGGCGCGGGCGAGCATCGCGGCGGCTTCGGGCTGCGTTACCGGGTGAAGCTGCGGCGCGGGACGGCCAATGCCTCCTTCGTGATGGACCATGGCCGCACCGGTCCGCTGGGGGCGCTCGGCGGCGAGGACGGCGGGGTGAACGTGGTCACCGTCACCCGCGGCGGCGTCCCGTACCACCCGCCCCACCGCTCGAAGGACCAGGGGATCGTGCTGCGCCCGGGAGACACCGTGGAGGTGCGCACGCCCGGCGGAGGCGGCTACGGCCCGGCCGCCGCCCGCCCGCCGGAGCGGGTCGCGCGGGACGTGCGGCGCGGGTATTACACGGGCGAGCAGGCGCGCGAACGGTTCCTGGTCCGCCTCTCGCCGGAGACGGGCGAGGCCGACCTCGCCGCCACCGCCGCGTTTCGGGACGCTGGTTCTGTCGCCCGCGCTGATCCCGGCGAGGCCGCTCCCGACCCCACCGCCGCGCTTCGGGACGCTGGTTCCACCGTTCGTGCCGATCCCGACAAGGTCGACCCCGCCGCCACCGCCGCGCTTCGAGGGGCCACGGGGGACGATCGTTGGCAGTGAAGCCGCCGGGACCGATCCGGAGAACCGCTTTCCGTCGGGCCACGGGGGACGATTGCGCCCGGCGAAGCCACTGGAGCCCGCGCCGGGGATCGCCGCCGGACGACGCGCCGCTGGTTCGGGCGATGAGACAATCCGGTCGCCGGACCTCGAGTGCCGGTGAATTTCAGAGGGAGGATAAAACCGTGACGCTTGAAAATGCCGCACTGGTGGTCATCGACGTCCAGAACGATTTCTGTCCGGGAGGTGCGCTCGAAGTGCCGGACGGCGACGCGGTGGTGGCGGTGATCAACGCGATCGCGCCCCGCTTCCCCGCCCGCATCCTGACCCAGGACTGGCATCCGCCCGGCCATCTCTCGTTCGCGTCGAGCCACGAGGGGAAGGCGCCGTTCGAGACCACCACCCTCACCTACGGCGAGCAGGTGCTGTGGCCCGACCACTGCGTCCAGGGCACGGCCGGGGCCGCCTTCCACCGGGATCTGGAGACCGATGGCGCGGACCTGGTGCTGCGCAAGGGCTTCCGGCGCGGGATCGACTCCTACTCCGCGTTCTACGAGAACGACCGCGGCACCCCGACCGGCCTCGCCGGTTACCTGCGCAGCCGGGGCATCTCGCGCCTGTTCTTCGCCGGCCTCGCCACCGACTTCTGCGTCGCCTGGTCCGCGATCGACGGCGCCCGGGAAGGCTTCGAGAGCGCGGTCGTCGAGGACGCCTGCCGAGGGATCGATCTGGAGGGCTCGCTGGACGTGGCCTGGACGCAGATGGCCGAGGCGGGGGTAGCGCGGGTCCGGTCGCCGACGCTGTAGCCGGTTGGTACTGGAGTTGCCTGAAGTGTCTCGATGACCGAACGATGGAACGGCCGCACTACCACGGACACCGCAAGCGTCTCCGCGAACGCTTCCTCAAGAGCGGCCTGGCGGGGTTCGCGGAGCACGAGGTCATCGAGCTGCTGCTGACCCTGGCCATCCCCCGCTCGGACGTGAAGCAGCCCGCCAAGGCGCTGCTCGAGCGCTTCGGCAGCCTGCGGGGGGTGCTGGACGCGCCGCTTGTGGAGCTACGGTCGGCAACCGGCGTCGGCGAGGTCGCCGCGGTTTCCCTGCAAGTCATCCGCGAATCGGCGACGCTCTACTTGCAGCAAGCGTCGGAGGGAACCGAGGTGCTTCGCGACCCGCAGCGGCTCGGCGACTTCTGGCGGATGCGGATCGGCGCCCTCGGGCACGAGGTGTTCGCCGTCGCGTACCTGGATTCCGCGTACCGGCTGCTCCGCAACGGCGTCGAGACGTTGCAGGAGGGCACGATCGACCGTGCGGCGGTGTATCCCCGCCGCGTGGTGGAAGCCGCACTCAGGCGCCAGGCGGCGGGGCTGGTGCTCGCGCACAACCATCCGAACGGCAACGTCGCGCCGAGCGAGCACGACAAGGTGCTCACGCGGGCCATCGTGCTGGCGGCCGAGACCATCGGCCTCCGGGTGGTCGATCACCTGATCGTGTCCCCGGAGGAGACCTTCAGCTTCCGGAAGGCGGGGCTGTTGTGACCGTCGCGCCCGCCATCCCCGCCCTGGGAACGCGGACGCCTCGCCCGCAAGCGGACCACTTCCGAAGGGCAGGATTGTGGTGAGCGTCGCGCCCGCCATCCTGAAACACTACCCGGAGCTCACCGGGAGCCAGCGCGCGGTCGTCGGCCATCTCGACGGGCCGCTGCTGGTGATCGCGGGGCCGGGGTCCGGCAAGACCCACGGCATCGTCCTGCGGGCCTTGAACCTCCTGCTGCTGGAAAAGGCCGAGCCAGGGGAAATCGTGCTCTGCACCTTCACCGGGAAGGCCGCCTTCGAGATGCGCGACCGGTTGGCCGCAGCGGCCCGCAAGGTGGGTTATGCCGGCGACCTCTCCGAGCTGACGGTCTCGACCATCCACGGCTTCTGCAACCGGGTGCTCACCCGGCACCGGCACCGGACGGCGCTCGGACATAACTACCAGACCCTGGACGAGCTGACGCAGCTTCTCTTCCTCTTCGAGCACTTCGACGAGATCGTCGGCCCGCCCGACGACGACCTGTTTCTCACCCGCTGGAAGACGCGCTGGACCGCCATCGAGGGCGCGCGCGGCTACTTCGACAAGATCACGGAGGAGCTCGTCGACCCCCGCCGGCTGGCGGCTTGCGGCGATGCGTTCCTTGGAGCCATCGGCTCTGCCTGCCAACGCTACGAACAGGCATTGTTGAACACCAACCGGGTGGACTTCGCGCACCTTCAGCGGCTCGTGTACGACATGCTCGACGA
Source organism: uncultured Gammaproteobacteria bacterium (assembly GCA_958295835.1). Taxonomy (GTDB): domain Bacteria; phylum Pseudomonadota; class Gammaproteobacteria; order HK1; family HK1; genus HK1. The sequence continues at coordinate 5,486,142 of OY282378.1, read as the reverse complement.
CCCCGCGAACGCGGACGCCGTGTCCCCCCGCCCGCGCTACCTGCTGGTGGACGAGTACCAGGACACCAACCACATCCAGGAGCAGCTTCTTCTGAAGCTGGCGGGAGCGGACCGGAACCTGTGCGTGGTGGGCGACGAGGATCAGAGCCTCTACCGCTTCAGGGGCGCGACGGTGCGCAACATCCTGGAGTTCCCGCGGCGGGTGGCAGGCTGCACGACCGTCAAGCTGACCACCAACTACCGCTCGCACCGGGCGATCGTGGAGCGTTACGACCGCTGGATGACCTCGGCCGACTGGTCCGGCCGGGAAGGCGGCTCGTTCCGCCACGACAAGACCATCGCCGCGGACCCGAAGGGAACGCATCCCGATTACCCCGCGGTCATCGGCATCTGGGGCCGCAACCGCGGTGACGAGGCCGGCCGTTTCGCCGACCTCGTGGCGTTCCTGAAGGAGAACGGGGTTATCGCGGACTACCACCAAGTGGCGCTCCTGCTGCACAGCGTCCGCGAAGACCACAGCGGCCCCTACCTGGCGGCGCTCGACGCCAAGGGCATCCCCGCGTTCTGCCCCCGCTCCCGGTCCTTCTTCGAGATGACCGAGATTCGCTACCTGGTCGCCTGCTACGCGGTGCTGTTCGGCTGGCACGGCAGCGGACGCGGAGAAGTCGGCGGCGCGGTGGCGGAGTTGGCGGGCTACGTGGACGACGCCCTGATCCGGCTCGGCCGGAGCTTCGCATCGCCGCATCCTCTCGCCCGCGCGCTCCAGCGTTGGACGGGGGAGATCGCCGCCCTGCGGGAGGGCGAGGCGCTCGATCTCCGCCCCGCCGACTACTTCTACCGGCTGCTCGCCCTGGAGCCGTTCCGGAGCGCCGTCCGGGACGAGAACACGGCCCGCAACCTCGCCATCTTCTCCCAGCTCCTGAACGTCTTTCAGACCTACTATCATTACCCGGTGGTCACCCACGGGAACCGCGAATACCTCCGCTTTCACTTCTTCGCGAGCTTCCTGCGCCTCCTCCACGATGGCGGCATCAACGAATACGAGGACCCGGACCGACCCTTCCCCCGGGGCCACGTGCAGGTGATGACCATCCACCAGGCCAAGGGGCTCGAATTCCCGGTGGTTGTGGTCGGCTCGCTCTCCACGCAATTGGCCAGCCCCAAGCGGATCGACCGGGACCTTGGCCCGTTCTACGGCCGGCCGCCGTTCGAGCCCGAGAGCCGCATTACCCTCTTCGACCGGATGCGCCTGCATTACCCTGCCAGTTGCATAAAATTTCCACCCATACATGCGTTCGCTGCACAAAACACGGGGTTTTCAGACCGAAACAGCGTGTGGCTCAAGTTCACTGCCAGTGAGGATAAGCCACACGCGATATTCTTGAATCTTGTGCAAGGTCGTACGGAGTCATTTGTGAAACGAATGTAATAGAGAGAAACGTAGTCTCCGAAGCTGGTACAATAGTTGTCTCTCAAAACAACGTACCAAGCGAAACGGAGACCACGAAGATGAAGCATAGCCGAGCCGACGTTCGAGGTAAAGCCAAGCTGGGCCTCGACATCCGATTCGAATCGCAGAGCCTGACATCGTATTCGGGACTCATCGTCTTTCAACACCTCTTCTCTCTCATCGGCATCAAAGAACGGTTGTGGCGATGTTTCCGCCACCTGAAGGCCAATCCGATTTACGGTCATCACGTGGTCATGATGCTGCTGGTCGTGCACCTGATTATCGGACACCGGCGGCTGCGCGACGTGGAGTACTACCGTGATGACGAGATGGTCAAACGGATTCTCGGTCTGAAGCGGTTGCCGGACGTGTCCACGCTCAGCCGGTCGCTCGCCAGTGCAGATGAACAAAGTGTCGCCAAAGTACGAAGTGAATCGAGACATCTGGTCATGGAGCGTTTGGTGGTCGAGGGGTTTCCGAGAGTGACGCTCGATTACGACGGGTCGGTGTTGAGCACCGGGCGTCATGCCGAAGGGACGGCAGTGGGCTTCAACAAGAAAAAGAAGGGCGCGCGCAGCTACTACCCCCTCTTTTGTACTGTCGCCCAGACCGACCAGGTCCTCGACGTTCACCATCGTCCTGGAAACGTACACGACTCCAACGGGGCCGACACCTTCATCGGCCACTGTATCAGCCACGTGCGCTCGTGCCTTCCCCACACAAAGGTAGAGACTCGCATCGACAGCGCATTTTTCAACGAAACCATCGCTGAACGACTCCATTCGTCGGGGGTCGAATTCACCATCTCGGTGCCTTTCGAGCGCTTTGCCGCCCTCAAAGGGCTGGTCGAAGGCAGAAAACGATGGCGCCCAATGGCGACCGGGCTCGATTACTTCGAGACCCGCTGGAAGCCGAAGTCATGGAACACCCGCTATCGCTTCATCTTCATCAGAAAGCAGGTCAGGTGCCAACACAAGCTGCCGATTCAACTCGACCTGTTCCAGCCCACCGAATACGGGTACGAATTCAAGGTCATCGTCACCAACAAACGAATAAGCCCGCGCAGGGTCGTCGCCTTCCACGAAGGCCGCGGTTCGCAGGAGAGCATCTTCGCCGAACTCAAGACGCATTGCCAGATGGATTACGTCCCGGTCAAGAACCGGGTCGGCAACCAACTGTATATGTTCGCCGGTATTGTTGCTCACAACCTCACCCGCGAGTTGCAGATCCAACTCGACCCTCGCGCCCGTGGCACCACCGCAAAGCGCGCCGCGCTGTGGTGTTTCCGGGAGATTGGGACCCTTCGCCGTACCCTCATCCAACGCGCCGGGCGCATGATTCGCCCCGCCGGCAAATTGGTCCTCTCCATGAACAGCAACGAAAGGCTCGAAAGAGAACTCCGGCAGGCTCTCGCAACACTGAACGCCGTCGCTTGACTATATTTGTCGCACGTTTATGCAACAATCAGGTTACGTGGCGTTTTCAAGGCCGCAGAAGGTGCTGGTGCTCACCGCCCACGAGCAACCCAAGGCCCACTTCGCGCCCATCTGGCAGGGACTTCCCCAGTGGCCCTACGTCAGGAAGGAGCTGCTCGCGGCGCAACGCTTCGAGCCGCATGAGCGCCTGCCGGTCAAGAAGACCTACAGCTTCACCGGGGACCTCAAGATCTACGAAACCTGCCCGCGCCAGTATCAGTTCTTCCGCGAGTACGATTTCACACCCTCCCGATCGGCGGTGATCTTCTTCGGCCTGCTCGTGCACCAGTCCATTGAGGAGGTCCACCGGATCGCCCTCGACGGCCGGCTCCATACGCTGGACGAGCCGCGCATCCGGGAGCTGTTCGAGCGGACCTTTCGCTTCCTGTGCCTCTCCGACGTGCGCCCCATCGGCGACCGGGCGAAGGAATCGGCCTTCACGCAGGTGGTCAACTACTTCCGCCAGAACCGGGAGGAGATGCACCGGATCATCGAAACGGAGGTGGACGTATCGCTGGAGAAGGACGACTACATTCTCGCCGGCAAGGTGGACCTGCTGCTCGGCGGGGACGGCAAGCTGGAGCTGCTCGACTTCAAGACCTCGCCGCGCCCGAAGCACAGTCCCGCCCTGATCGCGGCCTACGAACGGCAGCTCTGCACCTACGCGCACATCCTGGAACGCCGGCACGGTCGGCACGTGGACCGGCTGCTTCTATACTGGACCTCGGAGGCGCGCAAGGAGGATGCGCTGATGACCCTGCCGTATCGCCCGGAGCGGGTGGACGAGGCGGGCCGGCACTTCGACGCGACGGTGGGCCGCATCCGGGCGGGAGAGTTCGCGGTCACGACGCCGCCCGAAGCGGCGATCTGCCGGGAATGCGATCTGCGGACGCTGTGCCGGGCGGAGGGTGTCATCGGCGAGGTTGGCGAATCGGAGGCGCTGGCGGCATGACCCCTGCCGACAAGATCCACATCCTGGACCGCAAGGACTTCGACGGCGGGGTCGTGGCCGACATCGAGGACGCCATGCGCTTCATCGAGCGCAACACCCGCACCGCCTACCGCATCGGGGGCTTGCGGCGGCAGAACATCCCGGAGTACCCGATGGAGGCCGTGCGCGAGGCGATCACCAACGCGGTCATGCACCGCGACTGGTTCTTCGACGACGCCAACGTCTTCGTCGAGCTCTACGCCGACCGGATCGAGGTGATCAGCCCCGGCAGCCTGCCCAAGGGCCTGACCCTGGCCGATCTCGGGCGCAAGAGCATCCGGCGGAATCCACTCATCGCCGACCTGCTCCACCGCATTGATTTCATCGAAAAAGCGGGCACGGGGATCCGGCGCATCCGGGACGGAGCGAGGGAGCAGGAGTGCCCGGAACCGGAGTTCGAGGCCGATCGATTCGTCACCGTCACGTTCCGTCCGAACCCGGTGGTCCGGGAGGTGTCGGGGGATGATCGGATCACCCCCCAAGTGACCCCGGAAGTCACCGGGCAAGTTACCGGGCAAGTCGCCGAGGAAGCCGCCCCGGAAGTCCGACTGCTACGGGTATTATCTGGTGAAATGACCAGGCAGGATATCCAGGAAGCCCTTGGCCTGAAACATCGGGACCACTTCAACCAAGCCTATCTGCTCCCCGCTCTTCAGGCCGGCCTGATCGAAATGACCATCCCGGACAAGCCGCGCAGCAGCAAGCAGCGATACCGCCTGACCCCCGCGGGAAGCGAGTACCTGAAGCAAATCGGAGATGCCCGATAATGCCGAAGATCGACGTCACGAAGATCGAGCTGGTCTGGCCCGGCAAGTACAACGAAGACGGAACGCTCAAGGAAGTTCCGCGGGTCAACCTGCCGTTCCAGATCATCGAGACCGTCAACGAGAGTCGTGCCACGCGCGAAGCGAAGAAGGGCGGCGTGCAGGCATCTCTGTTTGACGTTTACGAGGGTAACGAGGGTGACACCTTCGAGGAAGGATGGAAGAACAAGCTCATCTGGGGCGATAACTTGCTGGTGATGGGTTCGCTTCTGGAGAAGTTCGCCGGGAAGGTCGATCTGATCTATATCGATCCGCCGTTTGCTACAGGGGCAGATTTTTCGTTTACGACCGAAATCGGTGACGGGAGCATTCGACTCGACAAGGAGGCGTCGGTAGTAGAGGAGAAAGCATATCGCGACACCTGGGGCCGCGGGCTAATCAGCTACATGCAGATGATGAGGGAGCGTCTGACGTTGATCCGATCGCTCATATCTCAAGAAGGCCACCTTGTCGTTCATGTCGCTCCTAATGTGACTCCCCATCTTCGATTGATATTGGATGAAATATTTGGCATCGAAAACTTCAGAAATGAAATAGTAATTCATAGGCCGATAACGAAAAATCTGCAACGACAATTCAAGGTAATCACAGCCCTTCCACAAGGTCACGACGTGCTGCTTTGGTACTCCACGCAGCCAGGTACGAGGGTTTCCAATCTTCTGGTTCCATACGAAACATCTTCACCTGAAGGCTACTGGCACCGTTTCTGGAGCGGTGCAGACCGGCCAAGTATGCGATATGAATTACTTTCTGAAACGCCAACTCACGGTCAGTGGAAGTGGGAAAAGAGAAGAGCATTACGTGCAGTTGAGAATTATAATAAATACTGTGCATAGGGTGGCGGACGTTCATTGGTGGCATATTGGCGAGATACAGATAAGAAATTCGAGTTCATCCGGAAATCGGCGACCGGGACTGTAGAAAATTGGTTTTCGCCCAATGACGACAAGATCGGAGACACCGTGTGGGATGACGTCAAGACTTACGAAAATCGCAAAGATTACGCTACTCAGAAACATGAACAACTTTTAACTCGTGTAATTGAATGGCTTAGCCAGCCAAACGACCTTGTCGCAGATTTCTTCTGTGGTTCCGGCACGACGCTCGCCGTAGCCGAGAAACTCGACAGGCGCTGGATCGGTTGCGATCTTGGACGATGGGGTATCCATATTACTCGTAAACGGCTGCTCGGTATGGAGAATTGCAAACCGTTCGATGTTCTGAACCTTGGCAGGTATGAACGTCAGTATTGGCAGGGCGTGACCTTCGGCAAGAAGGATAAGCCGGTCACGGAACAGGCGCTTTATGAATACCTTGCCTTTATTCTGAAACTCCATGGCTCCCAACCCGTGACTGGCTTGAGCCATCTGCACGGCAAGAAAGGTAAAGCGATGGTTCACGTAGGCGCAGTGGATGCCCCGGTAACCATCGGGGAAATCGAATCCGCAGTGGAAGAATGTGTCAAGTTGAAACAGAAGGAACTGCATGTTCTCGGTTGGGAATGGGAGATGGGTCTTCAGAATCTCGTGGTTCAGGAAGCAAAGAACAGAGGCGTGAAGCTCCTGCTTCTGCAAATCCCTCGCGAAGTCATGGAACAGCAGGCTGCCGACAAGGGCGACGTTCGTTTCTTCGAACTGGCCTACCTGGAAGCTGCGATCAGGAAGCCGAAGAAGCGCACCGTGCAGGTGACACTCAAGGACTTCGTCATCCCCAACGCCGAACTCATCCCGGACGAAGTACGAAACAAGGTCAGCAAGTGGTCGGACTACATCGACTACTGGGCCGTGGATTGGGATTTCCGGAACGACACCTTCATGCAGGGATGGGTGACCTACCGCACTCGCAAGGACCGGACGCTTGCCCTCACGTCCGACCCACACACCTACGAGGAGCCCGGCAAGTATCGGGTGCTGGTCAAGGTGATCGACATCTTCGGCAACGACACGTCGCAAGGCTACGACGTCGAGGTGTAGAACAATGCTGACGCTTCACCCCGAAGAACAAACCTGGCTGGACGAATATCGCAAAGTGCTCAACGAACGGCACCCCGGCACGGTCTTGCGCATGGTCATATACGGCTCCAAGGCGCGCGGCGACGCGCGAGAGGACAGCGACCTCGACGTACTTCTCGTGGTCAGGGATGGTACTGACCATCTCAAAATTCCATTGCGGGAAATCGGATACGAGTTGGCCGCGGTGTCCTGGGCCGTGCCCTCGATCATGGCGTATACGCAGGCCGAGTGGGATCGGCTCAAGGACCTGCGATCCGCCTATCGGGAATCGATCGAACGCGACGGAGTAACCGTCCTGTGAATCGGGAGATGACGCTCGCGGAGTGGCAGTATCTGTTGGCCAGGGGCCTGACCGACCAGGAGCTCGAACCGGAGCATGGCAATGCCTGAAACGGTCATCGTCTTCGATGGGGAGGCGAAGTAGTCATGGCCAGGGCCGTCGTCGCCTACGACAAGGACCTGCCGGGAATTCAGGGCCGCCGGCCGTGGGAGCCGCCTGTTTCCCACTTGGTCAAGGACGACGACGCACCGACCGGCTGGCGCGAGGACGACTCCGGCCGCCGGCCGAGCCGGCTCCTGCTGGCGCCGAAGATCCGCGATGCGGTGGACGCTTGGCGCGACGGCGGCTATCCGGGCGCCTCCGAAGTGACCAGCCGTCTGTTCGAGTACTGGTTCGAGGAGGATCACGAAGTTCCCGGCTTCGATGCGCCGTTCCGGTACTACTTCTGCCAGCGCGAAGCGATCGAGACACTGGCCTGGCTGGTGGAGATTGCCGGCCAGCGCGACACCAAGGCGCTCATCGAAGCACACGGGACGATCTACGAGAGGGATCTGCTCTCGAAGAACATCGAGTTTCAGACCACCATGGACGGCAAGCGCCAGCTTCGCCGCTACGTGCCGGAGCTGGAGTCGGACGGAGTACAGGACCTGCCGCCCGAAAACCTGCGCCGGCTCGCCTTCAAGATGGCCACCGGATCGGGCAAGACCTGGGTGATGGCGATGGCGGTCGTCTGGTCCCGTCTCCACAAGCAGCGCATACCCGGCTCGGATCTCTCCACCAACTTCCTCATCGTGGCGCCCAACGTGATCGTGTATCAACGGCTGGAAAAGGACTTCGCAAGTAACCGGATATTCCACGAATTACCGTTGATCCCCCCGGAGTGGAAGGGCAGCTTCTCGCAGAAGGTGATCCTCCGCGGGGAGGCCGCCGAGCCGGATCCGTCGGGAAATCTCCTCCTCACCAACATCCAGCAGCTCTACGAGTCACGAGACCAGGAGTGGACGCCGGAAAACGCCGTCGAGGCGCTCCTCGGCAGGAAACCGGTGCAGGACCTCGCATCGTCCGGTCAACGCTCCATGTTGGAGCGGGTGAAATCGCTCAAGGACCTCCTCGTGCTGAACGACGAAGCACACCACATCCACAACGAGGACCTTGCCTGGAGCAGATCGCTTCTCGCCATTCACGAAGCGCTGCCGCACGGCCTCGGCGCATGGCTCGACTTCTCGGCCACGCCGAAGGACCAGAACGGCATGTATTTCCCCTGGACGGTCGTGGACTACCCGCTGGCGCAGGCGGTGGAGGATCGGATCGTCAAGGCGCCTATCATCGTAACCAGGGAAACCGATCGGAATCAGCCGACCGAAGACCCCGACGGAGTGACCAGGGACAACGTGGCGGAGAAGTACGGCTACTGGCTACAGGCCGCCGTCCGGCGCTGGAAAGAGCATCGGAAGGTGTACAAGAGGCTGGGCATCAGGCCGGTGCTCTTCATCATGGCGGAGAAGAACGTCTACGCCGACGCATTGGGCGAATACCTGTGGAAGACCAAGGGGTTCGGCTTCAAGCAGTCCGAGGTGCTCGTCATCCACACCGACACCACGGGTGAGATCAGGAAGGGCGACCTCGAGAAGGCCCGCCGGGCGGCGCGGGACATCGACAGGGCCGAGAGCGGGATCAAGGCCATCGTCAGCGTGATGATGCTGCGCGAGGGATGGGACGTGCGCAACGTGACGGTGGTGCTGGGGCTGCGGCCGTTCACCGCGAAGGCCGAGATACTCCCGGAACAGGTGATCGGCCGCGGTTTGCGCCTGATGTCGCAGGTGAGCCCGGATCGGACGCAGACCCTGGAGGTGCTCGGCACGCGCAACCTGCTCAACGTCCTGCGCGAGCAACTGGAGGCGGAGGGTGTCGGGGTAGCGAGCACGAAAACCAATCCACCCCCGCCGATCGTCATCGAGCCGGTGCAGGAGCGGCTGAAGTACGACGTCGCCATTCCCATCACCAAGCCAAGCCTGAAGCACGACCATCGCAAGCTGTCGGATCTGGACGTGCAATCCCTCGAACCGATATTCGACCAGGAAGAGCTCGATGAGCCGTTCCGGATCAGGTTGAAGCTGGAATTCGCCATGCCGGAAACCGAAGTGCATCAGGACGACATTGCCGGCGGCCTGCTGCCCGTCCAGGAACTTCTGGCCGATGTGACCAATCTGGTGGCTGGCAAGGCGGGTCTGACTAATCGTTTCGCGGAGTTGTACCCGGTGATACGCGAGTACATCGGGAGTCGGTGTTTCGGCCGGGAGATCGCATTGGATGACGACGCCCTCCGCTCGCATCTGGCCCGATTGGAGATAAGGGAGGGCATCGCCAAGTACCTGGTCCGCAAGATCGCCGATCTCACCGTCGAACGCCGCGAGATCGAATTCGACAACCAGGACTTCCACCTGTCCGAAACCAGGCCCTTTAGCTGGCGGCGGAACCTTCCACCGCTGGAAGCGGAGAAGACGGTGTTCAACTTCGTGGCCACCTACAACGATTTCGAGCGCCGCTTCGCGGAATTTCTGGACAACGCAGGCGACATCCTGCGCTTCGCCGCGCTGGGCACGACGGAGCAGGGGGCTTCCGGCACGTCGTTCCGCGTCGACTACCTGAAGCCGAGCGGCGCTATCGGCTTCTACTACCCGGACTGGGTGGCCGTTCAGCGCGAACTGGATGGCCAGATCATCAACTGGGTGATCGAGACCAAGGGCAGAGTGTGGGAGGGCACGGAAGAGAAGGACGCGGCGATGCACGACTGGTGCCGTCGCATTGCCAATGCAACGGGGGATACCTGGAAGTACATACGGGTGAACCAAACAGACTTCCGCCCGGACTTCGCCACTTTTCGAGTCCTTGTATTCACCTTGATCGGCAAGGCCATGACTCGAAAGCGCGACGCGAGCGGAGCGACCATGTCCCACGAGGAGTTTCTTCAATGTCGGGATGAGGGTCGCCGCTAATGGCCGTTGTGATCGATGCCTCCATTGCCATCGCTCGGCGTCTGCGCGACCGTCCCGAAACACCCTGCGCAGACTCCGTAATCGAACAGGGTGGGTTGGAGAGCATTGTCGTGCCGGATCTGTTCTGGCCGAGGTGCGTAGCGTCTTGCTGGTTGCGGAGCGTCGAGGAAGCATTGACGCGGGCACTACGGAAGATCACCTGAAAGACCTGCGCCAGTTATCTTTCCAATCCGACAGCGACCAGGATGACGATCGGGTCACCGCGCTGGCACGCCACCACGACCTCAGTGGCTACGATGCGGCGTATCTGGAGACCGCGAAACGCCGCGGCGGGAAGCTCGCTACTCCTAGGGCTACGCCCCCGCTACGCGGCCCTACGGGTGGGATTTGGCGGGGCGCCGCCTACGGCAGCGCAGAAGAAGGCCGTCGGAGCACCGCGAAAGCGCAGGGAGGGCGGCGGCTGCCCCCTCCCTGCGCTTTCGCGCAAGAGGCTCTCAAGGCACGGCCGCCGGCGTCCGCCGAGTGTGGCAGAATCGGCGCAGGGTCCCGCGAACGCGGGACAGGAGGCTGCAGAAGGAACGGCGCGATGCGCCGACCCAGACAAACAGACGGGCGTACCGGAGGAAAGGACATGGGAACGGCCAAGGTCGTCTTGAAGCTGGAAGGTCTGCAGGATCTTCCACACGGCGGGCTGGAGCACGAATGGCGTTGCCTGGGGTGGAGGAACAGGGAGGGACAGCAAGGGCTGTGGTTCGAAGGAACGCGGGCCCAAGCAGAGAAGATGAAGGGGGAAACCTACCGCATCCTCGACCAAGCCAACGCAGAGGACAGAATCGCAGTGTGTCGAGAACACTACTTCAGCCTCTTCCCTATCACCGAGCAATGACAGTGGAGAAGCGGTGGTGGATGAGGACGTTCCTGCTGGCCCTTGGGCTCGCCGCGGGCGGGCAGGAGGTCTCCAGTGCCGAGCCCCTGACCCAGAGTCAGTGCGAGGAACGGATGAAGTCGGCGGAAGCGCAATGGATGGAAGGGGAAGGGACGGAGGACTACAGCCGCATCAGCAACGAGCTGGAGCAGTACGTCGACCGAGTCCTGGAGGTCTACTCCACATCCGGGATAGCGCAGGAGAGGGCCATGCGGCGAGGCACAGCCGCACGCAGGACGCTGATGAGGAGCATCACGGTGACACAGTCGAAGTCCGTGTGGTTCGGCATGCGCAGCGGGGCGAACGTGGTCTGGAACCACGGGTGCAAGTAAACAGGAAGAGGAGAAACGACGCGGAACGAACGGCTCACCCATCCAGCATCCATGCTGGATGGCCCACGACTTCGATGGAGGAAAAAGCGATGATGGAATACTTGGGGGTCACGTTCTTCATGACAATACTTGTCATCGTTGGGGTGATGGGACACGAGATTGTCAAATGGTACGTCGAGGAATAGGGGGAAGGCATGACTGAGCGTGACAAAGTAGCGATCGTAGTATTCGGCACATTGGCCGGATGCTTCATTCTGGCCGTCACCCTCACTTGGCTTATGTTCGCGTGATGGAGCCGTTCATGGCACGTGATCATGCGCAGGGTCAGTCGACATCCATGTCGGCCTCCGACGATGAATCGGCTTCAATCGAGAGAGCCGCTCATGTCTTGACAAGAAGCTTGCAGCAGCGGCAGCCAAGGAGGGCGTCTCCTTCCTGTAGGGCGTCAACGCTTTACACCCGGTCTTCGGACAGCAATGCGCGCTTGACGGCATCCGGCTATCTTTCGAGCACCCGCAGAAGTGTTGCGGCCGGACCGCTGATCCGGCGCGTTCCCTGCTCCCATTTCCGGTAGCCCGAGAGGCTCATGCCCATCAGCGGCGCCATCTGCGCCTGTGTGAGGTTTGCCCGCTCGCGAATCTTGCGCGGGGTCACGGGAGCGTGCACGACAGCGGGACCGTCGCCCTTGGCGTGGGCGTGGGCTTCGTGCAGGGACTGGATCAGATCGTCACCGAAAGTGCTCATTTCACCTCCTCCGTGTGGCCTTGAGCGCAGCCGCGATTGACGAAACCGTGCGTTTTTCCTCCGGTGTCATATCGGTCTTCGCGGCCTTCGTGACGGCGTCTTCCGTGTGGTGACTTACAAGTCGGCCTGGAGACTCTGCGCGAGTTCCAGATCCGCGTGCTCGAAGGCGCCGGCCATCCGGGACGTTTCGGCGCTTGCCAACCCATACGACTTCGCCGTTCGACGCCAAAGCGCTGTTCCCCGCGCTATTTCGGCGACGGTCGCTCGCGCCGAGGCAGCGTCCAATTCGAAGTATGGCGCTACTTCCAGAGCCAGTTCCAGCGATGCAGTAGCGTCGTCGAGGCAGATGGCGGTGGCCAGGATGCGGGGCGCCACATCCGTGGGCGCCGGATTCAGGTCGTAGGCAGGTGACAGCGCCCAGCCGCAACCCGGCACATGCAGGAAGGCATGATTGCGCAGGTGGTCGTCCGTGTTGGAAATCAGCACGTTGAAGACCAGCCGCCGCCAAAGGGCGTGCATATCCTGCCTGGGCCGAGCGCCGTGCTGGCGCAGGAAATCCACGAGCTCCATATAGCTGTGCATTTCATGGTCCGACGCGCCCAGTGCAGCCATGGCGGAGAGAAACGGAATGCGACCGTTCATGGCGCGATCGAAGCGGCGGAGCAGTAACACGGGCCGGTCGTTGACCAGCGCAAGGCTGTGCCGCGGCACGTCGATACCGGCGTTCTTCGCCAGATGCAACGCCACGGCTTCCCAGCGCACCACATCCCATTCGTCGCTGTGCGTCGGAAACTTGGCGATGGCGAGCTGGCCGTCGGCATCGCGCACCGACGCCTTGGGACGCGCTCCGCCGAGCGACGAGCCTGGCGCGAGCAGCAAGCGCAATGCAGCGGCCGCCTCGGACTCGCTGGCCGTCAGCACGTCATCGCTGGCGTTCAACAACGCCGGCAGCTCCACCAAGGGGGGGATCGGCGCCACGCCGTCCGGCGTCTGGAAGACGCCGCCTTCGGATTCCGCGAAACGTAACGCGCCGAGGCGGGCCGTGTCGTTTACGCGCAACAGAAAGTCGGCTTCCGAGAGCGATGCTGTGGCAGTACCGCCGGATGCACGCTCCCGCCGCCTTTGACGACGCATCAGCGCACGCCCCCAGCGATCGGGCGCCGAGTCCCCCAGGCTGCCAAACAATGCCCTGCCCGGCGACGTATGGCAGGGCGCAGCGCCAAGCGGCAAAGCGGGCTCCAGGGGGAAGCGATCGGGGTGCTCCAACCAACCCGTGTCGTAGAGAAACGTCGCGCTTTCCGCGCGCTGGCGCGCTCGTGTCCACAGCCGGCCTGCCAGCACGGCCTGACCAGGCATGTCGACATAGACGAACAGCTCGCGCTCCATCGCTATCCACCCGGCGCTACCGCCAGAGCTGGCGTCGACGAATGCGCTTCGGCAGCCGTTCCCTCTCGATGGCCAGTCCTGTGTCGTCATGGCGGGCGTCCGCCAGGTCTGCCAGGCGGTCGAGGAGACCGAGCGAGAACAACGCGCGGGCATAGTTGCCGAGAGAGACTCCCGCGTCGCCCTTCTCGATGTTAGTGAGCGTCGTCCGGCTGATCGACGCCCGCTCCGCCAGCAGTGCCATAGGTATGCGCCGCCGCCGGCGGGCGTCGCGGATATCGTCGCCGAGCTTGGACAATGCGCGGCGTACCGGAACAGGAGTGCCCGACAGTGCTCCTCCGTCCACGCCCCGACGTCGGTGTTCGTAAGGGACAGGCCGAGCCGACAGCGGGAGATACAGCGGATGCGCGGGACAGCCTGGTTTCGTGATCCGCAGCGCCATGGCCGGCTGGATGATGGACATCACCGCCGCATCGCGGTTCAAGTGCGTTCCATGGTTGCCCCATGCGGCCACGATCATGGATGTCGCCGGATGCTGCCGCATCCAGCACAACACCTCGTCGTTGCGCTCGCCGATGGCCTCGTTGCCGTGACGCCGCAAATCATCCGGACGGGTCGCCCGTAACGCGAAGAGATTGACTACGGTGAGTTCCCTGTACCCCCACCGTCGCCCGAACGCCATGCAGCGCCGCACGCTCGGATCATCATCGACCTCATCGGCGGTGGAGGGGTTCAGCATCACGAACACCAACCCCTCGTCGCCGGCGGTGGACAAGTCGCGGTGCAACCAATAGCGATAGCGCAGGCCGCCAATCTCGTCTTCCATTGGTACGGTTTCGCAGATCATGTCGGCAACGGTACACGAAGATCGGTTCGTGAGCATCTAATGTTTGGTCATCCAGTCATTATCAGCATTTTGTACAGGTTTACCAAGCATAAAACGTCGGAAGCCATTGCATGGGACAGCCATCGTGCCGAAGGCTCCGCAGCGAGCCGGACTGCCGGGTAGCAGGCTCCCGCTCGCCGAGCCTGCACACTCTGAAGGTGTCCACGGATCCGGGGCGACTTCACTTCAGGATCGGTACGAACTCACGCTCGCGGAGCGAGACGCCGCGGATGCCTTGCAGGCCATTCGTCCGCGCGAAGTGGCGTGAAGCCCGGAGACCTCGCGAGCCAGGGAAAGCCGACCCGCCACGGCGAACGACCGGACCGGCTGCACCTGCCCGGCTCCGCATGATGGGCGAGGGGCTGACTGCCGAGGATCGGTCACGACGAACGACCGGATCGGTTGCACCTCCCCAACCCGCCGGCCTCACTGCGATCCTGCTACCATCCCCGCCCCGGCGCCCCGCTCCACCCTGAACGACCCACCACCTCTCCATGCGCTACCACCGCTCCTTCGACGTGATCATCGTCGGTGGCGGCCATGCCGGCACCGAGGCGGCGCTGGCCGCGGCGCGGGCCGGCGCGCAGACCCTGCTGCTCACCCAGAGCATCGAGACGCTGGGGCAGATGAGCTGCAACCCGGCCATCGGCGGGATCGGCAAGGGACACCTCGTCAAGGAGATCGACGCGCTCGGCGGGGCGATGGCGGTGGCCGCGGACCACTGCGGGATCCACTTCCGTACCCTCAACGCGCGCAAGGGTCCCGCGGTGCGGGCGACCCGCGCCCAGATCGACCGCGCGCTGTACCGCCGGCACGTTCGCGGGGTGCTCGAACGCGCGCCCCGGCTCACGCTGCTCCAGCAGACCGTCTCCGATCTCGTCGTGGACGGGGATACGGTGCGCGGGGTGGTGACCGGGATCGGCCTGCGCATCGAGGCCGCGTGCGTGGTGATGACCGTCGGCACCTTCCTCGGCGGGCGCATCCACGTCGGGCTGGAGAGCCACGAGGGGGGCCGGGCCGGCGATCCGCCGTCGAACGTGCTGGCGCGCAGGCTGCGCGAGCGCGGGTTCGCGGTCGGGCGCCTGAAGACCGGTACCCCGCCGCGCATCGACGGGCGCAGCATCGACTTCTCCAGGCTCGAGCCCCAGCCCGGCGACGACCCGCGGCCGGTGTTCTCGTACATCGGGAGCCGGGACCGGCATCCCGCGCAGGCGCCATGCCACATCACCCACACCAACGAGCGCACCCACGCGCTGATCCGCGCCGCGCTCGACCGCTCGCCGATGTACACCGGGGTGATCGACGGCGCGGGGCCGCGCTACTGCCCCTCGGTGGAGGACAAGGTGGTGCGCTTCGCCGAGCGCGGCGCGCACCAGATCTTCATCGAGCCGGAAGGACTGGACACCACCGAGGTCTATCCGAACGGGATCTCGACCAGCCTCCCCTTCGACGTGCAGATCGAGTTCGTGCGCACGATACGGGGCTTCGAGCACGCGCACATCACGCGCCCGGGCTACGCCATCGAGTACGACTACTTCGACCCCCGGGAGCTGCGGCCGTGGCTGGAGACGCGCCGGGTGGTGAACCTGTTCTTCGCCGGCCAGATCAACGGCACCACCGGCTACGAGGAGGCGGCCGCGCAGGGACTCGTCGCCGGGGTGAACGCCGCGCTCCGCGCCCGCGGGGACGAGCCCTGGTATCCGCGCCGCCACGAGGCATACATCGGCGTGCTCGTCGATGACCTGGTCACCCGCGGCACGAGCGAGCCCTACCGCATGTTCACGAGCCGCGCGGAGTACCGCCTGATGCTGCGCGAGGACAACGCGGATCTGCGGCTCACCGAAACCGGACGCCGGCTCGGGCTGGTGGACGATGCGCGCTGGGACGCCTTCACCGTCAAGCGGGAGCGGATCGAGGGCGAGCGCGCGCGCCTTGAAACACTGCGGGTCGGGCCGTCCTCGCGTTGCGCGGAGGCACTCGCCGGCGTGCTCGGAGCGCCGCTCACCCGCGACTGTAGCGTCTTCGACCTCCTCAAACGTCCGGAGACGTCGTATCAAGCGCTCGTCGAGGTGGACGGG
Organism: uncultured Gammaproteobacteria bacterium; assembly: GCA_958295835.1. Taxonomy (GTDB): domain Bacteria; phylum Pseudomonadota; class Gammaproteobacteria; order HK1; family HK1; genus HK1. The sequence continues at coordinate 5,469,766 of OY282378.1, read as the reverse complement.
CTCGGTCCCGGCATCGACGACGAGGCGGTGGCGCAGCAGCTCGAAGTCCAGGCTCGCTACGACGGTTACATCCAGCGCCAGCGGGATGAGATCGAGCGCGCCCGGCAGCACGAGGACGCGCCGCTCCCCGAGGATCTGGACTACGCAACGGTGCGCGGGCTCTCAGCGGAAGTGCGCGAGAAGCTGGAAGGGTATCGTCCCGCCTCGGTGGGCCAGGCGGCGCGGATCGCCGGGGTGACCCCGGCCGCCGTCTCCCTGCTGCTCGTGTATCTGAAGAAGCGCGCGCTGTCCGCCCGCACCGGGCTCGCACCGTCCGGGGATACACGGCGCAGCGCTTGAAGCATCCGGGTGGCTGCCTTCGGCCGCACCGTGAGGCCGGAAAACCGCGCACCGGAATCGCGTGCGCCTGGTCCGTACCTCAAGGTCTCCGAGATGCGATTCGCACCGGACGTTTCGCCTGACCTGGCCGCGCCCCCGCGGCACGCCACGTTCGACGCCTTCCAGCCGCCGATGCCTCGAACATGCCGCGTCGCGTGAAGCTTCAGCGCGCATCGGGCGGCCGTCCGGCGCCGGACCCCGGTGGCGAGGCACGGGCCGCACACCCGCCGGACGTTGCGGCAATCGAATCCCGCTTCGACTCCGCGCTCGGCCGATCGAACGTCCCGGTCACCACGGCGCAGCGTCGTGCGCTCGCGAGATACGTCGCACTGCTCGCGCAGTGGAACCGGGCCTACAACCTCACCGCGGTGCGGGACCCGTTCGCGATGATCGACCGGCACGTGCTCGACTCTCTCACTGCCCTGGACTTCCTGGTCGGGGCGCGACTGCTCGACGTCGGGACCGGCGCGGGCCTGCCCGGGCTCGTGCTCGCCGTCGTGCGCCCGGACGTTCGATGCACGCTGCTCGATCCCGTGCGCAAGAAGACCCGTTTCTGCGCCCATGCCGCGATGACCCTCGGGCTCGACAATGTGGAGATCGCCTCGGAACGGCTTGCCGCGCACCGGCCACCGCATCGTTACTCGACGGTGATCAGCCGCGCCGCCCTCCCCATCGCGGATCTCGTGGCCGGCGCGCTGCCGGTCCTCGATGCGCCGGGGCGCATCGTCGCGATGAAGGGGCCACGCCCCGAGGACGAGATCGATCCACTCGATCGCGGCGGGCTCGTGGTCCGCGTCGAGCCGATGGAGGCCAGCGGCGGGCGTCCCGCCGCGACCCTTGTCCTCATCGACCGCGCTGGCTGCCCCGAAGTCTTTTCCAATTCGCCGGGTAGCGCCTGACCAGCCCCTTGTCCGACTTGCCGAGCCGCTCGTAGCCCGACCGCACCAACGCCCGGCGCACGAACTCGTACACCGATTCCCGCTCGGCCCCCGCGAAAGCCCGCCCCCGTGAAAACGGGGGTCCACCGCCTCGCTGCCCTCGACGAAGGCACGCACCTGCCCCAGCGTCCGGACCCGTTCGGTCTGTAGCGTCACGATCATCCTCCGATGCTCCCGGACCCCGCGCTACAGGCTCACTTCTCGTTGGATTCACACCCTCCCTTCAGGCTCATCTCTCGTTGGACAAGACTCGGTCCGGCTTTCCGTAACGCTGGCGGGTATGATGGCGCCCGGTATGGGCCTCGCCCCGCCAATCGCTCCGAGGAAGGAAGCCGCACATGGCCGAATCGACGCCAGCCAGGTCATTGGGACCCTCGGCTCGGGCAAGGGCGGATCTGAGAATCGACCGCGTCTATCTCCGCGACCTCTCCTTCGAATCGCCGCGGGCCCCCGGCGTATTCGCCTCGGAATGGGCGCCGCAATTCCAGATCGAGCTCAACACACGCGCCAACCGCCTCGACGACGGGCGGTTCGAGGTCGTCCTCACCCTGACACTGGAGGCGAAGGCCGCCGAGAGCACCCTGCTCGTGGTGGAACTGCAGCAGGCGGGCATCTTCCTCATCAAGGAGACGGACGAGGAGAGACGCCGGGAGGCGCTGGGGGTGGCGTGTCCCGAAGTGCTGTTCCCGTATGCCCGCGAGACCGTCGACACCCTGCTCGTCAAGGGTACCTTCCCTCCATTCATGCTCGCGCCGGTGAGCTTCGAGGTTCTTTACGCCGAAGCGAAGAAACGCCGTGAGGCGGCGCAGGACGAGAGCCCCGTGGACCAGCCCCCGGTCGAGTAGCGGTTCCGAACGGAGTTCGTCTCGAATCGCGAGAGGAACCCCCCGATGCACGAGCGAAAGCATTTCTTCGACGACCCCGGCAACGTGAAGAAGGTGCTGCGGGTGTTCTACGTCGTCTGCGGGGCGCTGCTGCTGGCGGACGTCGTTTACCACCGGCACGTCGTCCATGCCTGGGAGGGGGTGTGGGGGTTCTACGCGGGCTACGGGTTCGTCGCCTGCGTGCTGCTGGTGCTGATCGCCAAGGAGATGCGCAAGCTCCTGATGCGCCGCGAGGACTACTACGACGATGATGGGTAGTCTGCCGCCCTTCCTGCCCTTCTTCTTCGCGGCGGCGCTTGTCCCCGCGCTGCCCGGGCGCGCCCGGGCGTTCGTGCTCGTGGCGCTGCCGGTACTCGGCGCAGTCAATCTGTACCACCTCCCCGACGGGGTGTTCTGGCAGCTCTCCTTCCTGGACAACGCCCTCGAGCCAGTGCGGGTGGATCGGCTGAGCCGGCTGTTCGGCTACCTGTTCCACATCGGCGCGCTGCTCGGAGTCGTCTTCGCGCTGCATCTGCGTGACAGGTTCGAGCTCATCGCGAGTCTGGTCTACGCGGGCTCCGCCCTCGGCGCGGTGTTTGCGGGCGACCTGATCACCCTGTTCGTGTTCTGGGAGCTGATGGCGGTGAGCTCCGTCTGCCTGATCTGGGCGCGGAGAACCGGGCGGGCGGCAGGCGCGGGCCTGCGCTATCTCGTCGTGCAGGTCCTGTCGGGGGTGCTGCTGCTCGGCGGGGCGGCGGCGCACCTGCTGGAGACCGGCACCCTGGCGTTCACCTACATCGGCCTCGGCGGGGTCGCGGGCTGGCTCATCTTCATCGCGTTCGGGATCAAGTGCGCCTTCCCGTTCCTGCACAACTGGCTCACCGACGCCTACCCGGAGGCGACCCCGACGGGGACGGTGTTCCTCTGCGCGTTCACCACCAAGGTGGCGGTGTACGCGCTCGCGCGCGGCTTCCCCGGCACCGAGCTGCTGGTCTACATCGGGGCGGCGATGACCTGCTTCCCGATCTTCTACGCGGTGATCGAGAACGATCTCCGCCGCGTGCTCGCCTACAGCATGATCAACCAGATCGGGTTCATGGTATGCGGCATCGGCATCGGCACCGAGCTGGCGGTGAACGGCGCGGTCGCCCATGCGTTCAACGACGTCATCTTCAAGGGATTGCTGATGATGTCGATGGGCGCGGTCCTGCACATGACCGGGCGCATCAACGGCTCGGATCTCGGCGGCCTCTACAAGAGCATGCCGATCACCACCGGGCTGTGCATCGTGGGGGCGGCGTCGATCTCCGCGTTTCCGCTGTTCAGCGGCTTCGTGAGCAAGTCGATGGTGATGAGCGCGGCGCTCGCGGAAGGCCACCACTGGGTGTGGCTGGCGCTGCTGTTCGCATCGGCCGGGGTGTTCCACCACGCCGGGATCAAGATCCCGTTCTTCGCGTTCTTCGCGCACGATTCGGGGATCCGCACCACGGAGCCGCCCGTCAACATGCTCGTCGCGATGGGGCTCGCCGCGGGCCTGTGCGTGCTCATCGGCTGCTACCCGCGCCTGCTCTACGACCTGCTTCCCTTCGCCACCGACTACACCGCCTATGACGCGACCCACGTGATCGCGCAGCTCCAGATCCTCTTCTTCTCGGCCCTGGCGTTCGTCTGGCTGAAGCTCACCGGCCTCTATCCGCCGGAGCTGCCCTCGGTCAACCTCGATGCCGAGTGGGTCTACCGCCGCCTCGGGCGGCGTGCCGTGCTGGGCGCGCGCTCACGGATGCAGGCGCTGTATGCCGCTTGCGGCAGCGCCGGCGCGCGCATCGGGCGCAATGTCGGAGGGTGGGCGTACCGTTGCTTCGGGCCGTCCGGAAGACTCGGTGAGGCATGGGACACCAGCCGGATGGCCATCGTGATGGTGGTCGTGCTCTGCGTGTTTCTGCTGGCTCTGTGAATAACGGGGTGTAATTATTTGATTTAGCGGAGAATTAGTAGCAAGTATGGTCGGAGCGTCGCGGATGAATCAAGGGCGGTATTTCGCAGGGGACGGTGCTACGGTGCGACATTCGGGCCGGCAGGTGCGAACCATATCCCCCAATCCGACGAAGTGATCGGGAAACCGTATTCGAGCAGGTCAGACAGACGATATCGAGGCTCGCGGCTCCGAAGCCCCTTGGTTGGGGTTGGTCACGGATCACCGGCGACTGTTCGATGCGTTGCAGGATGGCTGGCTGCGTCCCTTGGAACCGCCCGCCGGAGTGCTGGTCGGGATCGGGAAATATGCTTCCGAACGGAGCCCTGCCTCGGCAGGTCACCCGATACTCGTCCGCATGAAGTTGGACGTGGCGAAGTTGCCCGCTTTCGATGTCAGCGTCTTCCGTGAAGGACGGTGGACGCCTGCACATCTCAACGCACTTGAATCATCGGACGAGGCATTGTACTGGCCGGGTGTACTCCCCACGTTTGCGATTTCCGATCTTCTGGTATCGACCGAAGAGGAGCGTGTGCGCCTCAGTCGCGGTGCGCCGCGCCATCGATCGCGCGCTGGCGGCGTATGCGCCTTCCCATGACGGGGACCGGTCGGGATCGGGTGCTCGCACCGGGCTGACCTTTCAATCAGCCGATACATGACCTTTCAATCAGCCGATGCCTGAGGTTACGATCAGCCGATGGCCGAGGCCGATCTCTATCCCCGTCACGCGGCGCCGCACCTCGTCGAGGCGTTGCAGGACTCGCCCGTGGTGCTCATCCACGGCCCGCGTCAATGCGGCAAGACCACGCTGGCGCGCATGACAGGGGAGCCAAGAGGGTACGTCTACATCAGCTTCGACGACGACGTGGTACGGGAAGCGGCGGCAACCGATCCCGCCGGCTTCGTTGCCGACCTGTCCGAGCACGTCATCCTGGACGAGGTGCAGCGGGCGCCGGCGATCTTTGCGGCGCTGAAGATGGCGGTGGATCGCCGCCGCACGGCCGGCCGCTTTATGCTGACTGGTTCATCGCAGGTGTTGCTGGTGCCGAAGCTGACCGACTCGCTGGCGGGACGCATGGAGATTTTGCGGCTGCATCCGCTGTCGCAGTCCGAGCTGGCGCGCGAGCAACCCCGGTTTCTCGACGCGCTCTTCAGCATTGCCGCCGCCGATTCCGCCGCCCGCACCACCGGCGCATTCGAAACAACGCGTATCGAAAGGCTGGCGCACGAGCTGGCCGAACGCATCGCCGCCGGTGGCTACCCCCCGGCCCTGACGCGACCGCCGGGCCGGCGGCGAGCGAGTTGGCACCGCGACTACGTGGACGCCCTCGTGCAGCGCGACATCCGCGACCTGGCGCACATCAGCGCACTGGATGCGCTGCCGAGGCTGCTGGCGCTGGCTGCCGCGCAGACCGCCCGGCTCTTCAACCTCGCCGACCTCGCATCGCCGTTCGGCCTGAGCCGGCCGACGATCCGCGACTACGTCACGCTGCTGGAACGGGTGTTCCTGCTGGAACGGCTGCCGCCGTGGCACGGCAATCGTTCGAGCCGGCTCGTAAAAACGCCCAAGCTGCATTTCGGCGACACCGGCCTCGCCTGCGCCCTGCTCGGCACCGACGCCGCCGCGCTTGCCGCCGACCGGACCCTGCTCGGATTCGTTCTGAGAGACCTTCGTGTACCAGGAACTGCGGCGGCAGGCGACCGTCCACGACATCCCGCATACGTTCTTCCACTACCGCGACAGGGACCGCGTGGAGGTCGATGTCGTCATCGAACGTGGCACGCGGGCGCTGGCGGGCGTGGAAGTCAAGGCCGGCGCCACGGTGAGGGCATCGGACTTCCGCGGCCTGCGCAAGCTCAGGAACGCGGTCGGGGATCGTTTCGCGGGCGGCGCGGTACTGTACGACGGTGAGATGTGTGTGCGTTTCGGGGAAGGACTCTACGCGGTACCTGTACGCCTGTTGTGGGAACACTCGCCGCCGACGCCGTGACAATCCGCCGGCTATCCGGATCAGTAGAGTTGCAAGCGCCCCGGGAACCGCGTTTCTCGATTGACTCCGGATCCTACCCATTATCCTGGACTGTTGCCGGATGCTTCCCTCTTGCCTTGGCCGACCGTCCTTCGCGCGACGGCGCCATATGGATCAGCGATAACACGGCACGCGCTCGGCTCATGGCGACATAGTGAGCCGCCGACCTGTCATCTCCTGCGGGAACCGGAAGATCAGTGACGATGATCGCGTCGTTTTCCAACCCCTTGAAATCCTCGATGGTTGCGAATCCGACCTTGTTGGCCGGCATGTTGCGCGTGGAGTATTCGTCCAGGCGACAGACGCGGGCAACAGCGTCCGGGCGCATGGCTGCAACGGAAGATTGGGTGTATTCGAACGGTGACAGAATCGTCACGGAACCGGGTGTGAGGCCGCCTCGATCCACCAACTCGACGATTTCGCCAGCGACTCGAACAGCGGCTTCCTCCTTGTCGCTCACGGCTTGTTGACGTACATCGGGCCCCTCTCCCGCGCCGCCGACGCCCAAGTCCGCCCCCAGCTCGTTCTGTATCCATTCCAGGATGATCCGCGTATTGCGGCAATTCGTTCGTAGCGGCATCCGCACCGGATTCAGCGACTCCAGAAAACTCTTCGCGCACGGGTCGAATCGATCGGAGAGGAACTGGTTGTTCAAATCATGAAACCAGCACCAGCGACCGGATTTCAAGCCGCCGTCCAGGATGCCGTCCAGTATTTCGAGGCAGCCTGTCTCGAACAGATCCTGACCTTCATCGACGATCACGGCGTCGAAACACTTGAGACCCGCCCGGCGGCAGTCGAGGCGAACCCCTCCGATCAGTGACACATGCAGCCGCGGCGTGGCCACGCGCGCCGAGAGGAAGTGCCTGAGCCAGGGCGACCGGCACACCAACGCTACCTGCATGCCGGCGTCGGTCCAGCGTCGCGCCAGTTTCTCGGCGAGGAAAGTCTTGCCGGTACCGGCGCCGCCGACGCAGAGCGTGCGCGGATTCGCTTCTGCGACATCCGCCATCCGCATCTGATCAGCGGTCAGTTCGCAGATACGTCTCCCGGCATCCGTCACTTGATGGAATAGAGACTCTTCCGATACATCGCGTCGTGGGTATCGGTGAGGCCGCAGATACTCGAGAACCTGCCGGACGGCATCCTCATCGGCCTTCCCCTTGTTGCCGCCCCGCGTACTCCAATAGCCGAACAGGCTGCGCAGCCAACCTTCAATATTTCGGCTGCGCCGCCTGTCGGCAACCATCGCGAGGTCCCACTCGGCGGCGCTGTCGTTGGGCCAATCGCAATCAGGAAGCACCACACCGTAGCCGAACGTGAATTGATCGATCACGGCAACCGGAAGGTTGGCGCTCAGATCATCGAGCAATCCCCGCAGTGCGGTCTCTGCCTGGCGGAAGGGGCTCTCTTGGGATTCACGAGCATTGCCGTAGCCGTCTTCGTAGCGCCAGACGCCTTCCTGACAGGAAATCCGTCCGCCCTTGATCTCGAGGACGTACAGGCCTTCTGCGCAGCAAATCGCAAAATCGATCTCCGGAAATCGCTTGTAGGGATGTCGGGTTGGTTGCAACGAATGGCAGGCGACGTAACCGTCGTCGAAGGCGCGGCGCAGTCGGTCGAACATTCGCTTCTCCGCCGAACTGCCGGTGTCGTAAGGCGACGGCGGGATCATCCGCATGGCGGATCAGGCGGAGAGCGTCTTTCGGACACTCGCCTCCACCCGGCGGTCCATGGGAGTGCTGGCCAGAAGATGAAAGAAGCGTTCCCGGTCGATGATCCGCGAGATATTCGGCTCGCCGGACAGATCGATATGCAACGAGCCGCGTTCGACGACGAGCTGGTAGCTACCGGGGCCAAGGCTGATGCGGGTGCTGGCGCAGTCCCAATCATGGCATCGGACGAGCTCCTCGGCCGCCCTGGCCTGCCTGGCGCTCCATTCGGCACCATGCCTGAACAGCTCGCGCAGGGGTGAAAACCTTGGTGAGGGGGTGCCCATGTCGATGTCGGTCCTCGCGATCCGGTGGGCCATCTGCGCCATGCGCTCCGAGACGGCGGCAGACAGTCCGGGCACGGTGCGTAGCGGGAGGGGCAGACTCAACCAGCCGGCGCGGGCGCCGAACAGGACGGCGGCGGTCAGCCAGTCAGGTTCGTGGAGTTCACCGCTGCTGAATTCGAGCAGGTCGGTACAGCGATCACGCAGGAAGAACAAGATCATGGCACGCGCAAAAGGTGCCTTGTGGCGGACGAACAGCTCGCTTGCGGTGGCGGTCCCTATCCCCGTCAGGGAGACAAGGGTATCCCGGAGTTGTCTCGCACCGGCCTGCAAGCGGGGGTCGAGCGCCGTCAACTCCTTTTCGAGATAGTCGAGCAGCGCATCCTCGGCGCTGGAGGCGAGGTCCGTGTTCCGCCAGTCCACGAGCCGATCGACGGCGCCCCGGAAAAGACTCTCCTGGGAGGCGTTTTGCAGGTCCCTCGGAGCGACGGCAACCCTCATGTCCGTGGAAGACGACGACGTCATCCTCCCGGATCGTATCCAGACGGGAAGCCCGGCGAGGACGGTGGCGTCCACTGGTGTCGCCGAACGGTCGTCAGGGTCGAATGCGGCCCGACAGGCGTCTACCGCCAAATCGCCTTGATTCCCGAAGTGGGCGAGCATCGCCATGGCCCCGCCCGCGGCGAGGGGCGCTTGCAGTGGCGCCACCCGCTCCGCCGGCCCTTGTTCGGGTGGCCACGGCGCGTCCGATGGCTTGGTGAACAGTGTCTTCGTCGTCTTGCGTTTGAAATCCCGCAACGGCACGTTGTCGAAGTCCAGCGCATCGGCTTCCGTGGCTCCCTTGTCATCGGGTGAAGCGAAGACGATGTGCTTGATCCGGGCCGTGGGCAGTGGCGCCGGAATCAGCAAAACCCGCTCCGTACCGTTCAATTGATCAGGAAAGTGCAGCTCCCGCATTCCGTTCGGAGTAGCCGTTGCCACGGTACCCGACAGACCGCCCAATTCCATCTCGACGACAATCGGTCTGAGGTGCGCGGCTTCACGGGTGGACAAGGCGAGTGCGTCTCGCGGCACCTTCCTGCCGAGGAACAGGGGGATCCAGCCCGGGAAGCAGCCCAGGGTGTCTTTATAGTACCTGCCTCCGAACCCTGCGGGCGGCACCACGAGACCAACCCCGAGCATATACATGAGGTTCAGATGGTTGGTGACGACCAAGCCCGCCGTGGACGCATCTGTCGGCGCAGATCGGCTTGCCCCATCCTTGTCGCTGAACAGATCGTCCGTCATTTACAGGTCCTCGCGTCGCAGGATGCGACTATCCTTCGGCAGGATATTCTCGATGCGATGCTTGCCGTGCTTCACGAACAGGAACACCCGCTCCATCGCCCGGGCGACCATGACGTAGAACAGGCGCCTGGTCGCATCCGGCTCTTGGGGATTAAAATTGTACTCGTCGATATCGGCCAGGATTGCCGTGTCGAATTCGAGGCCCTTGCACGCCTGGGCATTGATGACCAGGATGCCGCCCTCTCCGAAGGTCATGTCGGGGTATTCACCCGTGTAGGCTGTCTCGATGGTCGGTCTCGGGTTGTCCAGGCGCACTTCCACGGATCGCAACGCTTTCAAATAACGTTCCCTGACCTTGTTGTTCGGCGCGATGACTCCGACGAGCCGGCGTGGGTCGAGATCCGCCAGCCGCAGGATACGCGCCGCCACGTCATTCAATTCGTTCGCTCGGTAGGAATAGAGGAGAGGCGCCGTACGCACGGACGGTACCCCTGCGGGAAGCTCCGGAGGTGGACTCACGGGGTCGCCGGTGTAGAACTCCCGCGCCAGTCGCGCGACAGGATAGCGGTTGCGGTAGTTCGACGTGAGTTCGATCACGTTTTTCGTGTCGATGTCCAGGCCCTTCTCGATATCCCGCCGGCTGCTGTTCGTCTCCGTGATCTGTTGATTCTGATCCGCCACGACGAAAAAATTCTCGAAACCGAAACTGACAAGGCTGTCGTAGAACTGTGGCGGCATGTCCTGGCCTTCGTCTATGACGAGGTACGGCCAGCCGACGTTCGTTGCGGATTCCGGCAAAATCCCGATGATGTTCTCAATGCGTTCCCAATCCTCTTCCCGGTACCCATTTCCTTTCGGTGGTCGAAGCGGGATGTCTTGCCCAGCGGTCTCCCGGAACGTCTGCCGGAACCAGCGTATCCATGTATTGCTTTTCAGATTCTCACCGAAGAGCTGGTTGCTGGCTCGATTCAGGAGGTGGTTGTAAACCAGGAACAGATAATCGTCTTCGTCTCTCTGATGTCGCCTGCTGCGGATCAGCGCAAGCACCGACTTCCCTGTCCCTGGACCACCGACGATCAGGTGCTGCCCTTCTTTGGGCAGGGCACGCACGGCTTCCTGTTCCTTGCTGAGGTCCTGGATGCCCGGCAGTTCGAATTTCCGTCTGGCCATCAGGTCGGCATCTCCACGAAATCCAGCAGCGCCGGTATATCATCGGCACCGCGGATGAAGATCCGATCCAATAGAACATTGCCGTAGGCGCAGCTCGTTTCCGGCACCAGTGCGCAGGCATGGCAAGCGGCCCTGTTCAGAAGATCCGGTCCGTGGCCGTCCTGTTCCGAGCAGACCGGGTCGAGCGAACACCATTGTGCCGTCTCGAACACTCCGACCAGCAATCGGAGAAACCGTCCTGGTTCCGCCAATTCCATCAGGCCGCCCAAGGAGCCTTCCTCGTCCGCTACCGCCACGTAGATCAGGATCCCGGCCATCGGGGAAGTCTTGTCCGTCGCGCAGTAGATGCGTTCCTTGAGCGACGCGGCCGGATATCCGGCTTCCGCCTCGAGTCGGCGAACAAGGATATGCCCCAGCGTATGGCACAGCAGGAAACGCGGCGAGACTTCGCCTTCCTCCATCAGAAAATCTCGGCGTTCGTATCGCTTGCGGGCCTCATCGGCGCGACGGCATAGAGCTTCATGGCGCTCCCATCGGCCAAGCAGTTCTTCGTCTAGGGTGAAGAATATGCCCTCTCCATAGAGCTCCAGGGCCGGTAGCCAGCCGCTTTTGCCACTGATGTCAGGCGGTGTCAGATATTTGTTGCCGCCCATACGCCCAAATCCCTTGAGCACCATGATTTCCTTCAGCTTGCGCACGGAAACCAGGCGGCTGACCGTGCTGCCGATCTGTTTGACGAGACCGGCATCCAGAGAGTCGACGTGGTTCTTCCAGTCATCGGTATGGTGTTCTGTAACGAAATCCTCGTCTTCCATCAGGTTCGGGATTTCTTCCGTGAGGGCTCGATATTCACTGACCAGCAATTCACCTTCGGTGATCGTCTGACCATAAAGGGGATATCCGAGTTTGATTTCATGCAGCGCGGCGTCGATCTCGTCGGGATGGCAGCCATAATCGCCCGCGATCCGGTTGACGGCGTTGCTTCGGGCCAATCGGGTTTTCGCCGTCCGTATCCTCCGTTGATTCCGAGAGCTGCCGTAAAGTCGATCGACTATCGTGCCACGGCCAATTCGTGACTCCGGCGGTATGACCAGCGCCGTCCGCGTCACCGTGGCGTGGACACGCACGTCGTTGATCTCCAGCAGCCACCACGCTGGCTCCTCCGGAGGATCGGCAGGAGGCTCGTGAATCCACGGTTGCTGCCAGGTATTGCGAGCCAAATGATATTGCTGTGGCAGGCCGCCGCTCGCGCCGCACCGTGCGCAGGAGATCCGGCGGCGGCCCCGTTCGGCGAATTTGAGATAGGGGGTCTTCCAGTCCCGCTTACACTGCCGCTGACTCGGGTCGCGGACACTTGCCGGATGCGCGAGATCATGCCAGGGAACATCCGCCAGGTAACCACACTCGTGGACCAGAACCCAGGGCACCTGCTCCAGCCTGCCGCCGCACCCTCGACCTTCACGTCCCGGACAGCGGATGTCGCTGTCGTCCGGCCGGTCTCGCCAGGGCGCCCGATGCAGCAGGCCGCATTGCAGGCAGCGCATCCAGAGCGGAAAGCGGCGAACCGGGATCCAGCCGACCATTCGTCCATTATCGAGCTTCCGAGCGACAGGCGGTGTGCAGAGAGCCTGGTCGATGCCGAGTGCGCTTCGCACCTGATCGACGTAACGGATCTGCCGAGCCATTGGATCGTCACCCGGTTTGTACCAACGGCGGATGTCCGGTACGACCATCAGGGCGTCCGAATCGCGCACGATGGCGCCGACGGAACAGTGGCGCAACAGATGCGAGAGACGCACGGAAATTTCCTTTGCCTCGTTCGGTCTTTTCCCGGATTCACGTTCCCTGTTCATCGAGTCTCAGCATCCCTTCGCTTTCCACGTTACGCATCGAATGCAGTGTACGCCACAGACCGTGGCGCGTCTCGTCGTAGCCACGCAGCAGTCGATCAGCGTTGCGTGTGCTGTTCGGTGCTTGATAGTGAAGCGGCCTCTTGTCATCCGCGCAGCGTCGAGCTTCCTCATGCCATTCGCCGACCAGGCGATCGATATGGTCAATGACCGCCTGTCCCGTTTTCACTGCTTTTGCGCAGCGATGTTTCAATTTGTCGACCACCGCCTGCACTTCCGAATTGCTCCGGTCGAATTGGCCGGCCGATTTGTTGTCCCGCAAATGGCCGCACGTATGCCGCAAGGCAATCACCAGGGCGGCATGCAGGGCACGGGATCGCACTTGACGAGTAAACGGCGTCACGCTGCTCGGCTCCACGAAGCGGTAGAAGGATTCGTGGTACGGGCGAAAGCTCTCGTAATGGGAGAGGCTGCGGGCCTGAAGCCTGTGATAGTTGACCAGGACCAGACCCGGAACCTGGCCTCGGCCCACCCGACCGGATGCCTGAATGTACTCCGCGGTCGTCAGCGGCTGGCCGTTGATGACCATCAGCGCCAGGCGGGTGACGTCGAGTCCTACCGACACCATGTTAGTCGCCAGGACGGCGTCCAGGCAGGCAGCGCCCCCGCGAGGGACAGCCAGCCGCTGGAAGGTGTCTGCATTTTCCTCGGCGTTTCTCATGCCCGTGAGCTGGGCGACTTGCGTATTTCCAGATCGATCAAGGGTCGCGCCGTTGAGCCCGCGGGCCTCCGGTTGCGGGCTCGAATCGGTTTCACCCAGTTGTCCCAACTCCCCGGCGAGCCAGGCGCCAAAGTCTCGCACGTCCGTCGAGAAAGCGTTGTGGCTGCTGCCGACGCCCTTGAGGCTGCCGTGGTAGATCACCTGGGTCCACCAGGCTTCGAGCAGCGCATCCCGATTCGCATCGTCGCTGAAGATCGCACCGGGACCTGCCAACAGCGCCGCGGCAAGGGGCGCCAGGCAGTGCTGCTGATCGAGCATGGGCGCCAGATAGCCGACGTAGAGACGACCCGGACGCTCCCTGTCCGTGCGAGCGAAGAATGTATCGTCGCAGGACAAGCCGGGTGGCGGGAAAATCGCCAAATCGCGGTCATACAGGGAACGTACCTGTTCCCGGGCCCTACGGATCGTGGCCGTGGACGCGATGTACTTGGGCTGCACGCCGCGCTGCGTGAGCAGTGTGTCGAGACCCGCTTCGTACAGCCCGGCGACCGAACCGAGCGGTCCGGTGATGAGGTGCAGTTCGTCTTGAATGATCAGTTCAGGCGGTCGCGAGCGGCTACAGGCACCGAAGAAGGCGCCCGCCCTTTCTTCCCAGGCGACACGGGCGAATTTATCTATGGTGGCGATCAGCAAGGAAGGCGGATTCTCGTAGAGGGCTTCGTCGATCACGTTGCAGGGCAACGGATCGTTGTCTGCACCGAACTCGCAGTCGGCGTTGCGGCAATGGAAGTGGAAGCCGTCCACCGTCGCGTCATAGCTGGCGTCATCCACATCGAATCGTTCGTGACACCAGGGGCAGCTTTCCAGCAGCAGGGCGTGGCCTGCCGACGGACGGCCCGCTGCAATGTCGGCGACGCATTTTTCCGCTTGTTCAAAAGTATTGGGGGTGCTTGCACCACCCACCCAGATACCGGCATCTATGGGCTCGTCGCCCAACCTCCCCCGGTTCTCCCGACGGATCAGCTCCAATGCGCAGATCATGCGCACGGCCCGCTCGAACTGCTGCCGGGTCAACAGGCGCAACGTATAACGCATGAAGGCGACGGTACCGCCGCCCGTATCGGGGTATTTCAACCTCCGCCAGACGATCAGGAATGCGATGAGGCCGAGGTAGGCTTCCGTCTTGCCGCCGCCGGTCGGAAACCAGATCAGGTCCAGCACGTCCCGGAATTTGTCGTCTTCCCGGATCGCCGATTCCATGACAGTCAACAGGAAGGCCAACTGGAAGGGCCGCCAACGGTACTCGCCGCTTTCGGCCTCCTTTCCGTCCACTTGGTGGGCCTGGCGCATCTGATCGAACATCGCCCGGTTCGCCAATCGGAAGGATTCATCCGCCCGTGGGTCCGAACGCAGCATTTCGACGCACTGCCGCATACGCCCCAAGGCCGTCGTCATCCTGTCGCAGATGCGCTTCGCCGCGGTTCGTTCCTTGACGTCCCGGACGTCGCCGGCGAGATGATGCTGGCCTTCGACCCAGTCCGCGTACCGTTCGACGAATTGCTCAAGCTCGTCGTACGGTGGCGCATCGGCGAGCCGCGCCAGCTCCAGGACTTTGCCGATGCCGGTATCGACCATCATCATCGGCGGGGTTTCGACCGCCGGCATGAAATCGGAGCGGATCTGCACGGTACGGCCCGGTTCCACCAGCCATTCGACCGCGGCTCCGTGGCCAATCGCGTAGATGTGCCGATCCTTGTACTGAAGTTCGAGTTCCTGCTCTTCTTCGGTGAGCAGACTCGGGTCGACACGTGGATACTCGACCAGCTCGCCTGCCTCGATGATGCATTCGAGCTCGACTTCGAACAGCGCCTTCTCCACCCGATCCTGGGTCCTCTGCCATCCGGGGGCGCCTGCGTCCAACCGGTTCCTGTTGAACAGGGTGACGGTGAGAATGGCGCCATCCCGATGTGGACGTGCGCGAACGTCGATGCCGCCGCGGCCCTGCCAGAACGGATCTGTCAGCGAGTCGGACGCCGACCAGGCAAGGGAATGGCTTTCAAGTTTCGTTCGTTCGTATTCCTGGGAACGAAACCGCCCCTTCTCATCCCTTTCTCCGGTGCGCTCGTAGACGGTCGCCGATGCTGTGATGGCGAGGCAGGCGGCACCTCTGACACAGAAGGAGAAACCCACCGACGACGGCGGCACGTACCGCCTGCGGCGCGCCGGTTGCGCCAGCGTCCTGCCTTCCCCTTCGCCGTCCTGGAGGACTTCATCGTCCTCATCTGCGAGCAACATGGGATCGGTTTCCGCCGCCTCGTCCCCGAGTGCGGGATCCATGCCGGAAGTGCCGAGTTCAACGGGATGCAGCACGCCTGTCGGATACCTCTCGAGCGGCGACATTCGGAGAATGTCGTCGCCGGGAGGGCCGACGAGCTGCCGACGCAGCCAATCGACGAGTCTGTTTCTCGCTTCAACGAACATCGCAAGTCAGATCTCGCCGGAAAACGCCAGGACCGCCTCGCACCAGGCCGCGGCCTGGAACAGCGCGAGGGATTCGCGAGCCGCGCCGAGTTGCAGGCCCAGCGGCAGTCCGTCCGCATCCAGGCAGGCCGGCACTCCGCACGTCGGCAGCCCGCTGAACGACCACACCGAGTTGAACCGCGGGTCCCCGGTGCTCTGCTCGGCGAGCGGCGGCGCGCTCGATACCGTCGCCGGGGACAAGGCGATGACCGGTCCCGCCTGCCCCGCTGGCGCCGCCTGCCCCACCGGCGCGGCCGACGCATCGAGGGCGGCGGCGAGATCCGCCGCGAAGCGCTGCTGCTGCACCCGCGCGGCGCGGTAATCGACGGCGGAGGCCGACAGCCCCTCCTCGATGAGCCGCGTGATCCCCGGACGGTAGGTCTCGGGCCGGGCCGCGAAATCCTCGCGGTGCACTTGCGCCGCTTCCACTGCCATCACCATGCGGTGGCTCGCGGGCATGCCGGCAAAGCTGGCGGGTAGCGCGATACGCTCGATCGCCGCCCCCGCCTCCTCCAGGCGTGCGATGCACGCCCTGAACGCATCGAGGGCGGAGGCTTCGCTCTCCTCGAAGAAGTACTCCTCGATGACCGCGAGGCGCGGCGGCGCCCATCCATAGCGTTGGTCGGGGCACCCGCGATTCCGCATGGCGGAATCGCCAAGCGACCGCGCCTGCGGTCGCCATTCGCCAGCGACGATCGCCTCGCTCCGGCGCGCGAGATCCGCGGCCCGCTCCGGGTGCAGGCGCATCTCGACGAGCGTCCACAGCAGCGCGAGATCCGCGACCGAGCGCGCCATCGGGCCGACATGGTCGAGATGCGCGCTCACCGGCACGATGCCTTCGAGCGGCCACGCGCCCCATGCTCCCTTGAAGCTCGCGACCCCGCAGAAGCTCGCGGGGCGCGTGATCGACCCGCCGGTCTGGGTGCCGAGCGCGGCCATGCACATCCCGCTCGCGACCGCCGCCGCGCTGCCCGCGCTCGACCCGCCGGGAGAGCGTTCGAGGTTCCAGGGATTGCGGGTGCGTGCCGGATCCTGGCACGCGAACTGGGTGGTCTCGGTCTTGCCGAGGATGATCGCACCGAGGTCGCGGAGGATCTTCACGATCGGGGCGTCGCATTCCGCACGATGGCCGGCGCGCAAGGCAGACCCGGCCCGCGTCGGCAGCCCGGCGACGTCGATGATGTCCTTGACCCCGATGGGGATTCCGAGCAGCGGCAGCCCCCGCGCCTCCTCGCGCGAAAGGGCGGCCTGCCGGGCCGCGGTGCGCTTCGCGTTCTCCGCGTCGATCTCGACCCATGCCCCGACCTCGGACTCCGACGCCTGGATCCGCTTCAGGCATTCCTCGACCAGCTCGACCGGCCCGAGGTCGCCGGCCCGTAGCGCGCGTACCGCGCCGGTCACTCCGTGGCCCCTGTCGGTCAGTACATGCCTGCGCTTCGATCCATTCATGACCGCCTCCTCGTCGTCCAGGGCCGTATCCCGATACACCAAGCCGCTCCCACCGGCCAGCGCCCGCGAGCATACCCCGCCGACTCGCAGAAGGACGCGAGGCCACGGACGATCGCGACACTCATCGAGGAGGGTTGTATCATTCTCACCCGTGCATCGAGGCGTGCGCGGAGAATCAACCGGACATCGACACGGCCAACGAGAACATGACGGCCGGGAATTGAAGGAGTAGCGGATGACCAACGTATGCGATCTCGCGGCCATCCGCAGACATTCCGGCTGCCGGCCGACTTCTTCTGACTTCTGACCGTATCGTCTCCGTCATGCGAAGCCATGCCACACCCTCGATCGAGCCTGGGGCAACAGCCTGCCCTTCCGGATCGCTTGCACATCCGACCCTTTGTTGACGACGACCGCGCCGGCGTGATCGCGCTGTGGGAGCGGGTGTTCCCCGACGATCTCCCGCACAACGCACCGCCGCGGATGCTCGACGCCAAGCTCGCGGCGAACGACGGCCTCCTGTTCGTGGCGGCAGACACGGATACCCTCCTTGGCACCGCGATGGCGGGGTACGACGGCCACCGAGGTTGGCTCTACGCGGTCGCCGTCTCGCCCGGGCACCGCCGGTGCGGCATCGGCACCGCTCTCGTCCGCCACGCCCTCGACGCGCTGCGATCGATAGGCTGCGTCAAGGTCAATCTTCAAGTGCGGGCCACCAACACGGCCGTCGTCGGGTTCTACGAATCGCTCGGCTTCGAGGTCGAGGAACGCGTGAGCATGGGGATGCGTATCGGCTGATCCTCGCGGCCCCGTGGCTTTCGGCGCGACCGGTAGCCTCGGCCACGGCGGGCACGGCAGAATACCGGCGTGCGAAGGACGGGAGAGCACACATGTCCACGGGGATCGGGGCTCGTGTCCCCCGCAAGGAGGACGCCCGGCATCTGGCCGGCAAGGCGCGGTTCGTGGGAGACCTCTCCTTCCCCCGGCTGTGGGAGGTCGCGTTCGTGCGAAGCCCCCTCGCGCACGCCCGCATCCGGTCGATCACCGTCCCCGAGCGCCACGCGGGCCGCGTGTTCACCGCGCAGGACATGGAAGGCGTGCAGCCCATCCGCGCCGAGTCGAGCCTCCCCACCTACAAGCCCTCCGACTACCCGCCGCTCGCCCGCGGCAAGGTGCGCTTCGCCGGGGAGTGCGTGGCCCTGTGCATCGCCCCCACCCGGGCCGAGGCCGAGGACGTCGCCGAGGAAGTAATCCTCGATCTGGAAGCGCTGCCCGCGGTGATCGACAGCCTTGCCGCCCGCCGGCCCGGCGCCCCTCGGGTGCACGAGGAATGGGGCGACAACCTCTTCCTCACCACCTCGGTGGACGGCGACTTCGAGTCGGCGAGGAAGCGCGCCGCGGTGGTCGTCGAACGCGAGTACCGCACCGCCCGCCAGTGCATGGTGCCGTTGGAGGGCAAGGCGGTGCTCGCCCGGCACGACGAGCGCAAGGGACAGCTCGTCGTCTACACCTCCACCCAGGTGCCGCATCTCATCCGCACCGGGCTTTCGCAGTTCCTGGGGCTCGACCAGGCGGACGTGCGGGTGATCGCGCCCGACGTGGGCGGCGGCTTCGGCTACAAGTGCGTGCTGCAACCGGAGGAGATCTCGGTGTCGTGGGCGGCGATGCGCACCGGGCGGCCCTTGCGCTGGGTCGAGGACCGGCGCGAGCACCTGACCGCGGGGGCCAACACCCGCCAGCACCACTACCGGCTCACCGCCTGCGCCGACGAGCACGGGCGGCTGCTGGCGGTGGACGCGGAGATCACGGTGGACGTGGGCGCCTACTCGGTATGGCCGTTCACCGCCTGCCTCGAAGCCTCCCAGGCCGGCGGCAACCTGCCGGGGCCCTACGCCCTCGACGTCTACCGCTGCAAGACGTACTCCGTCGCGACCAACAAGCCCGGCTTTACGCCTTACCGTGGCGTCGCGCGCCCCGGGGTGTGCTTCGCGATGGAGCTCACCATCGACGCGATCGCGCGGGCGGTCGGACGGGAGCCGGCGGACGTGCGGGCGGAGAATCTGGTGCCGGCCGGCGCGATGCCCTACACCAACGTCACCGGGAAGCACTACGACAGCGGTGACTACCCGGCCAGCGTGGCCGGGGCGCGGCGCATGATCGGCCTTGATGCCGTGCGCGCGCGGCAGGGGCGATCCCTGCCGCCTCCCGGGGGGGCGGATCGGCTCGATGCCGCACCTGCGTGCCGGAGCCGGTCTCGACCGTTTCCCGAACCGGCGGCTCGGCTGGATACCACGCACGCACACCAGGACCATGCTGAACGGCCCGCGCCGGATTCGAGGCGGCTCGATGCCGTGAGCGCCCGTCAGGGCGCGCGGGAGCCGGACGGCCGGCTCATCGGGATCGGCTTCTCGACCTTCACCGAGCAGACCGCCCACGGCACCAGGGTCTTCGGCGCCTGGGGCCTGCCGCTCGTGCCCGGCTACGAGCAGGCGACGGTGAAGCTCGCGCCCAGCGGCACGGTGGAGGTGCGCTCGGGCAACCACTCCTTCGGCCAGGGGCTGGAGACGACGCTCGCCCAGATCGCGAGCGAGCAGCTCGGCATCGGCGTCGACCGTATCCGGGTGACGATGGGCGATACCGGCGAGACCCCCTACTCCACCGGCGCCTACGCATCGAGGGGCATGGTGATGGCCGGCGGCGCGGTGTCGAAGGCGGCGGAATCACTGGCCGGGCGTATCAGGAAACACGCGGCGCACCTGCTCCAGACCGGCGCCGACCGGGTATCCCTCGCCGGCGGGCAGGCGAACGCCGCCGGCGGGGCGAGCGTCTCCTTCGAGGACGTGGCCCGCGCCTGGTACCTGCGCCCCGACCAGCTTCCCGACGACGTCGACACCCAAGGGCTCGAAGTCACCGAGGGCTACAAGCCCGAGGTGGACACCGGCGTCTTCACCTACGCGACGCACGCCGCGGTGGTCGCGGTGGATCCGGCCACCGGCTCGGTGGAGATCCTCGACTACGTCCTGTTCGAGGACTGCGGACGGCGGGTCAACCCGATGATCCTCGAAGGCCAGTCGTACGGCGGCGCCGCGCAGGGCATCGGCACCGCGCTGTTCGAGGAAAGCCTCTACGACGAGAACGGCCAGCCGCTGACCTCGACCTTCGCGGACTACGTGCTGCCGGGGCCGGCCGAGCTGCCGGCGATGCGGATCGAGCATCTGGAGTCGCTCTCGCCCTACACCCGCCACGGCATCAAGGGGATCGGGGAAGGCGCGGCCATCGCCCCCGCCGGCGCGGTGGTCAACGCGATCAACGATGCGCTGAGGCCGCTGAACGTGGAGATCAACGAGATCCCCGCCACCCCGCGCCGGATCCTCGCCGCGATCCTCGAGGCGAAGGCGTCGGGGGCGAACGAGGATGGCCGGAGACGGACACCGTGAAGCCCGTCGATTTCCGGTATCACCGGGCCACCGGTCTCGACGATGCCCTGGAGCATCTGAACGCGGCAGGTGAGGGCGCGAAGCTCCTCGGCGGCGGGCAGTCGCTGGGGCCGATGCTGAACCTGCGCCTGGCCCGCCCCCGCGTGCTCGTCGACGTCTCGTCGGTGGCGGCGTTGCGGGCCGTCGAATCGACCCGCGAGAGCGTCATCGCCGGCGCGGCGGTCACCCACGCCGAGATCGAAGACCGGCCCGCCTCGGGCGTTATCGAACGCGCGATGCGCGAGGTCGCGGCCGGCATCGCCTGTCGCGCGGTGCGCAACCGGGGCACCATCGGCGGCAGCGTCGCCCATGCCGACCCCTCGGCGGACTGGCCGATCTTCCTGCTGTGCGCGGGCGCGCGGGTGCACGTTCGCGGCGCTGCGGGAGCCCGCGCCCTGCCGGTGACGGACTTCATCCGCGCGGCCTATACGACCGACCTTGGCCCGGGGGAGATCCTCACCCACGTCGAGATCCCGCGCGCCGGCGGGCGGGCGCGCTTCGGCTTCTGCAAGCTCTGCCGCAAGGCCGGGGAGTTCGCAGAGGCGGTGGGCGCGGTGCTGATCGACCCCGAGCGGCGCTGTTGCCGCGTCGTGGCTGGCGCCGTCGGCCCGAAGCCGGTGGTGCTGCCGGACGCGACGCGATCGCTCGCCGCCAACGCAATGCCGCCCGAGCCCGGCGCGACCCGCGCCGAAATCGCCACCGTCGCGAACGAGCACGACCCGGTGAAGCTGCACATGGCGGCGGTCGCGGTGGGCCGCGCCATCGGCCGCGCGCTGGCGGTGTAGTGGCATTGCGATGAAGGCCGCTGACTCCCCGATGAAGACGATCCACCTCAGCGTCAACCATGAGCCGTGCGAGGCCGTCATCGCGGCGCGGACGCAGCTCGCCGAGCTGCTGCGCGACCACCTGCACCTCACCGGCACCCATCTCGGCTGCGAGCACGGGGTGTGCGGCGCGTGCACGGTGCTCGTGAACGGGCGTCCGATCCGCTCCTGCATCACATACGCACACGCCTGCGAGGGCGCCGACGTGGTCACCGTCGAAGGCCTGGGAGGCGATCCGGTCGGGAAGGCGCTACGCGATGCGTTCTCGCGGCATCACGCTCTGCAATGCGGCTTCTGCACGCCGGGGATGCTGATCACGGCGTGGGACGTCGTCACCCGTCTCGCGCCGGTGGACGATGCAGCGATCCGGCGCGAGCTGAACGGCAACCTCTGCCGGTGCACCGGCTACATGGGGATCGTCGCGGCGGTGCAGGAGGTCGCACGGCAACGCCGGGGGGAAGGGCCGGCGGACGCGAACGGCGTGGCGGAGGCTCGTGAATGCCTCGGGGCGCCCGCCGCTTCCTCAGAGTCCTCCGGGACCGGCGCAGTCGGCGCCGGCGAGGCGACCGACCGCGACCTCGCCGCGCCGTACACCGAGTCCTCCGAAGTCGATACGGCCCATCCCGCCACGGATGTGGCCGATGCCGGAGAAACGACCGCTCGGGACTTCACCACACCTTGCGCCGCGGCAGTCCCCGAATCCGCCGCTCCCTTCGAACCCTTCGAGGTCGATCCGGCTCACCTGCCGGCCGCGGCCACGCCCGCGGCCGGCGCGGACCGTGCGGCAACCCGGGCGGGCGGCTGGACCCGGCTCGAACGCGCATTCACCGTGGAGCAGCCCGTCGATGCGCTGTGGGCGCTGTTCGAGGATCTGCCACGGGTCGCGCGCTGCATCCCGGGGGTGAGCGTCGAATCGGCCGGCGCGGACCACTTCACCGGCCGGGCCGCGATCCGCTTCGGCCCCATCGCCGCCGCCTTCGACGGCGAGGGAGCGCGCACGACCGATGCCGAGCGGCGCACAGGGACCATACACGGGCGCGGCACGGACGCCCGCGGTCAAGCCACCCTCGAAGCGGAGCTGCGCTATGCGATGTCCGGCGAAGAAGGCGTACCCGATCCGCGGCCTCGCACCCGCGTCGATCTCGCGATCCGCTTCCGCGTCCAGGGCGGTCTGGCGCAGTTCAACCGTGGTGATCTCGTCGAGAGCTTCGCCGACGTGGTGCTCACCGAATTCGTACGCAATTGCGAGCGGCTGCTCTCCGGGAAAGAAGTGCGTATCGGCAGGAGCGCGAGCGGCCTCGCGCTGCTGTGGCGGATGATCAGGGCGCGGCTCGGCCTCTGAGTGAACTCCCGGCTGCCCGCGCCCTCTCTCCCTCCTGCGCTTCCTGATGGGATGCCATTCCCGCTGCTCCATCCCCTCGGCCGCTCCGGGGTCCGCGGCTTCACGTGCGGGCGAATCGCGGATGCCGGTTCCCGTGATCTATGGAACATGATATATGGCAACCATGTATGCTGTATCGGGTAGATGCGTTCCAATGCCTACGGGTATCGCTCCAGGAGCGACGACATGTCCCCCGAACCCAACCTGTTCCCGCTCGGCGTCGCCACCGGCTCCGCACACTGCAACCGGAAGGAGGAACGTGCCGAGCTCACGCGGAACGTCCTCACCGGCGCGCATACGTGGCTCTGGGGCCGGCGCCGCATGGGAAAGACCAGCCTTGTCGAGCAGGGGCTTCAGGATCTCGCGAGGAACAGGCGCAAGGTCGTGGCGGCGACGATCGATCTGCTCGTCGTGCATGACGTGCAGGACCTGGAGGTACGAATCCGGACGGCGGTCGAGCGGCTCAGCGCCAGCATCGTGCCGAAGGGCCGGAGATCGAGCGGGAAGCTCGCCGAGGCGTTCGGGGCGTTGAAACCCGAATTCTCCTTCGGCGCGATGGGCCTTGGCGTCAGGCTGTCGCCGCCGACTCAGGCGATGCAGGGAATCGCCGAGATGCTGCTCGGACTCGATCGGGCGGCGGGCATGTACCGGCGCCGGGCGGTGATCGTGCTCGACGAGTTCCAGCAGCTCGGCCAGCTCGAATCCGGGACGGCGAGGCATGGCCCGGAAGGCGCTGTCCGGCACGCGGTGGAGAGGGCTCGAAACGTCACGTACCTGTTCGCGGGCAGCCAGAGACATTTGCTGGCGTCGATGTTCGAGGATGAAGACCGGCCGCTGTACCGCCTGTGTCGAAAGATGACCCTCGATCGCATCGGCGCGGCCGACTACCGGGCTTTCATGCGGCAAGCGGGCATATCGCGCTGGCGCAGTCCGGTCGCGGACGCCGCCATCGATCGGATCCTCGCGACCACGACCCGGCACCCCTACTACGTCAACGCTCTCTGCGCCCGGCTGTGGGGCGGCGAACGGCCACCCTCGGTCGAGGCGGTCGATGCCGCCTGGTCCAGGATCGTCGACGAGGACAAGCGCGTCGCAGCCGGCCGACTGGTTCGCCTGGCGCCGAGCCAGCGTGCTCTGCTGAAGGCGGTCGCCCGGACCCGAGGCGGCGTCGAGCACCCGGCGTCGCTCGAATTCCTGTCCCCCCTCCGGCTGCCCACGTCCACGGGAAACCGGGCCAGGGTAGTACTGGAGCAGGAAGATCTGATCCGGCGCGACGACGACGGACGATGGGTTCTGGTAGACCCGGTGATGACCTCCTATCTCCGGAGTCTGTAGACGCGAAGCAGCGGCAGGCGAGACATCGGCGGCTCGCCGGGAGGAAGACACGTGGCGGCCGGCGGCGGAGCGGGTTCCTGCCGTGTCGTTCGGCGGCCCGGACGAAGCGTCCCCGGGGCCAGGCCGCCCCGGGGACACGAACGAGCGGGAGGATTCCCCTGTGGAGCTCCCTACAGAGACTGCCTGCTCATTTCGCCGGCGATGTAGTCGGCCTGACGGATCGCCAGGGTGACGATGGTCAGGGTCGGGTTCTCCGCCCCGCCGGTGGTGAACACGCTGCCGTCGCTGACGAACAGGTTCTTCACGTCGTGTGCCTGCCCCCACTTGTTCACCACACCATCGGAGGCGTTGGCGCTCATGCGGTTGGTCCCGAGGTTATGTGTCGAGGGATAAGGCGGCACTTCGTAGGCACGGATGGCGCCCACCGCGTCGTACACCGCCGAGCCCTGGCGGTAGGCATGGCTGCGCATGGCGACGTCATTGGGATGGTCGTCGAAGTGCACGTTGGGCACCGGCAGGCCGTACTGGTCCTTCTCGGTGGGATGCAACGTGATCGCGTTCGATTCCTGGGGCATGTCCTCGCCCACCAGCCACATGCCCGCCATGTGGTCGTAGTGGTCGAGCGCGTCGGTGAACAGCGGCCCGTAGGCGCCCGGGTCGAGGAACGCGGCCATGAAAGGCACCCCGAGAGCCAGGGTCTCCATCTCGTAGCCGCCCACGAACCCCCGGCTCGGGTCGTTGATGCTCTCGTCGGTGACGATCCCGGCCATGGTGGTGCCGCGATACATGTTCACCGGCTTGTCGAAGGTGGCGTACACCGAGCCGGTCATGTGACGCATGTAGTTCTTCCCCACCTGGCCCGACGAGTTGGCGAGCCCGTCGGGGAACTTCGACGAGGCGGAGTTGAGCAGCAGCCGCGGACTCTCGATGGAATTACCCGCCACGCACACCACCCGCGCGGCCTGGCGGTGCCGGCTGCCGTCCTTGTCCGCGTACACCACGCCATCGACCATCCCCTGCTCGTCGTGGGTGATGGTGAGCACCTGGCTCTCGGGGCGAAGGTCCAGGTTGCCGGTGGCCTCGGCTTTCGGGATCTCCGTGTACAGGGTCGACCACTTGGCGCCCGTCTTGCAGCCCTGGAAGCAGAATCCGAGTTGCTGGCAGGCGGCGCGTCCGTCCCGGGGCCGGCTGTTGATGGCCATGCGCCCCGTGTGCACCCCCTTGTAGCCGAGGCGTTTGGCGCCGTTCCACATGACCTTGAAATTATTGTTGCCGGGAAGGCCGGGGATGCCGTGGGTCCGGGTGACCCCCATCTTGTCCTCGGCCCTGGCGTACCAGGGCTCCAGATCCGCCAAGCTCAGCGGCCAGTCGAGGAGGGCCGCACCGTCGACGTCGCCGTAGACGGACCGGACCCTGAACTCGTGCTCCTGGAAGCGAAGGCTTGCGCCCGCCCAGTGCGTGGTGGAGCCCCCCACGGTCTTGCAGATCCACGCGGGCAGGTTGGGGAAGTCCTTCGCCACCCGCCAGCTTCCGGAGGTGGTGCGCATGTCGAGCCAGGAGAGTTGCCCGAAGGCGTTCCACTCGTCGTTGGTGAAGTCGCCGATGCCGTAGTGCTTGCCGGCCTCGAGAAGCACCACCTTGATGCCCTTCTGGCATAGCTCGTTGGCGAGGGTGCCCCCTCCGGCCCCGGAGCCGATGACCACCACCACGCCGTCGTTGTCGTCGAATTTCGCCATGTCTCGAATCCTCCCTTCACGCCGGTCGTGGGCTGGCCTGCTCGTCCGGATCCGGCAGCCATGCCAGATCGTCGAAGCCGCGGTTGATGTAACCCCCGTGCCGCGCCGAGGGGCCCTCGTAGCCGAAGTGCCTCCACACGAGCGGGTTGTTGTACAGGGAGACCACCGCGTTGCCCTTTACCTTGTCGAGCAGCGCACGGCCAGGACCTTCCAGGATCTCGCGCTGATAGCCCTCGGAGAGATCGATCCACTGCATGCCGGTGGCCGCATCCAGGGTCTTCACGCCGTCCGCGAGCAGCGTCGCGGCGGCGGGGTTCGCGGCCGCTTCGCCGTCGAGCGCCTCCACGACCCCGGCGTAGTAGACGTCGTCCAGGGTGCCGTGCGGAAAAACGTGGCGCGCGACCTTGAGCAGAGTCCTTCCTTGATGCGGGTCGAGGCTCGACAGCGCGAGGGCCCAGGCGCCGGGCGAGGTGGCCGTCAACCCTACCCCCGCGGCCAGCATGGCCGCTCCCGCCGCGGAGCCGCCGGTGAGATGCAGGAACCGTCGCCGGTTCATGGCTCGTCGTCTCATCTTCTACTCCTCCTGTATGAGATATCGGGGTGATTCCTCCCGGTGGGTGTCGAGGTCGGGTGGAAGATGCCTGCCCGATGCCGTCCGCGGGCCCGGATTCGTTGGTGGACTCTCGTAGCGAGGGCGCCGGGACGCCCGGGAAAACGCTCGACAAGACGCTTTGCGAGGATCGGAGAACGGGCAGGCGGGAATAACGCGTGGAGCACCGGGAGCGCGCGTGCGCCGGATCTCGGGAGCAGCCGCGCCCGCGGTGGTGGTTCCATGACGACGCGGTAGTGGATCCATGGAACGGTCCGGTCGCTCCCTCACGCCTTCCGTTGTACCCCCGCCGCTACCGGTAGCGTCCGTGCCGCTCCAGCACCTCGATCTTGTAGCCGTCGGGGTCCTGCACGAAGAAGAACCGGGCCATGAGTGCGCCGTCGCGGTGGAACTCCTTCACCGGGTTCGGGCTCAGGCCCTCCCGCTCGAAGCGTTCGTGCTCGGCCTTGCAGTCGCCGACGCACATGGCGACGTGGCCGTAGCCGCTACCGTGGGTGTATCCCTCTTCCTGACCTTCGTTCCAGGTCAGCTCGAGCTCGAAGTCGTTCTCCTCGTTGCGGAGGTAGACCAGCGTGAAGCCGTCGAAGTCGAACCGGTCGGCGACGTCGAGGCCGAAGGCGCGCCGGTAGAAGTCGATCGACCGGTCGAGGTCCAGCACGCGGATCATGGTGTGGATGGCCTTGGCCATGGACGTCTCCTCCGGATGGACCGAGGATGAGCCTATCGCCGCCGCGCGGGCGGCGGGTGTTAGTCCGCTACCCCATCGAGAGAAACGGCCGCGCCCGCCCCCGACTGCCGCGGAAGCTCGCCGTGCGCGGCCGCGATGGTGTGGCGCGGCTTCCGGAGGTACAGCAGACAGGCACAGCGCAGCAGGGAGGCGAAGTTGTCCACGCTGCCGTGGATTTCCTCCACCTCGTCGTGGACGAGGGCCAGGAACCGAGAGGTGGTCATATCCTGGGCGGTGGCGATCTCGTCGATGATCTCCCAGAACTTCGCTTCCAGGCGCACGCTGGTGGAGTGGCCGTGGAGGCGACAGGAGCGGGTCACTTGACGGTAACTGCTTCGCGGTTGGCCGGCGAAGATCTGGCACATGTCGGACTCCCTCCGTACCGACTGGCTGATTCGGGTTCTGATTCGCCGGTTCAGTCTATCCGCTGACGCGATCGCCGCAACCGGGCCACATCACGGCGAGTCATCGACGCGACCGTCGTGCAGGGCCTTCAGGCCGGTAATTGCGGGCTCCTCTTCGAGATCACGCCGCCTCCCGCACCCCCGGCGGGAAAGACCCGTGATCGACGTGGTACTGGAACTCGTCGCGGAAGTGGCGCAGGAAGCCCTGCACCGGCCAGGCCGCGGCGTCGCCCAAGGCACAGATGGTGCGGCCCTCGATGTTGTCGGCGACGTCGACGAGCATGTCCAGCTCCTTCTGGTCCGGCGGTGGAAGGCGGCGGTCGCCAGGCTCGACCGATCAGCCTGCACACGGGATCGCCGGTCCGGCAAAACGGGGCACTCGCTCCCGGAGTCACCGCCCACCGGATGGGCACTTGACGCCTTGACCGCTCCCGGTTCAGAGTCGGGCGTCAGTCCCATCGGTGCGGCGAGCTGATCTCGGGATACGGAGTACGAGGCGCTATACTTCAAGGAACACGACCATACGCATTGACGGTCGGCGAGCGAACGACAATAGCTGGCTTCGGGCGGCTGTCGCAACTGCCGCGCCACGACGGCGCCTGCGTCAAGTGTCGCTGCCGGGAGGCACGCGGCGGTGGTGACAGGCGATCATGCGGGAGACGCTCGATGCGCACTACGCTCGATATCGACAACGATGTCCTTGCAACCGCGAAGCAGCTCGCAAGGCGCGAAAGGAAGACCGCGGGGCAGTTTGTGTCGGAGCTGATGCGAGAGGCGTTGCGCACGCGGACGCCCCCGGTAACAGCCGAACAACCACGACGCGATCTGTATGGATTCAAACCCATTCCGGCGGGCGGCGCCGTCGTCACCAACGAGCTCGTTGACGGGCTTCGCGAAGAGATGGGGGTCTGATTCGTGAGGGCGTTGCTCGACGTCAACGTCCTCATTGCCTTGCTCGACGAGAATCACACCCATCATGCGGCGGCTTCAGAGTGGTTCGGAGGCCACATCGATCTGGGATGGGTATCTTGCCCTCTGACTCAGAACGGCTGCATTCGCATCATTTCCCAGCCACGGTATCCGAACGCACTGGATGTTTCCGAGGCCGTGGCACGTCTGCGAGCGGCCGTTTCCACGCCATATCACCAGTTTATCGCCGACGACGTCAGTCTGCTCGACGATTCGGTTGTGGCCCACCGGCAGTTGTTCGGTCCTCGGCAGTTGACGGACGTTTATCTCTTGGCGCTCGCCGTCGTGCATGATGCCCGATTGGTCACCCTCGACAAGTCGGTGCCGTTGGCGGCCGTCCGCCGGGCGAGCGATGCCTCCCTGATCGTGATCTGATACCGAGCGTGCCGATATCGAGGCCAGCGTTTACTGACTCGCCACCCGCACACCACCTTTCACCACACCGGACCTCGAAGACCCCTGACCCTGCGATCACACACCCCTCACCCCGCCTGCCGGTGCGCAACGCACGCCTTCGCGCCCCACTTCCCCATCTTCACGCCCCCCACGGAGCGCCGGGGTATTTCGCCTATTCTCACGCTCTCGACGCCGTCGGAGACGTTCTCAACCCTCCGGCTCACGGCCCGCGAGCCCAGGCGGCGGACGACCATCCGCGCCGCGGCGCGAGGTTGAGATCATGGGCCATCACGTCAAGATACGTCACCCGGCTGCCGGCGAGACTCACCCGGCGTAGCTGATGGGCGACGATGGATGCTCCTGACGACCTGATAGGGACCTTTCTCATCGAGTTTCCATGTTTCGATCGGAGGAACACCAGAGGGAAGTTTCGAATTGGCGTCATCAAGCGCTTCATGATAGCGGCGTTTCACTTCGAACATTGGCGGCTCCTCGGGCGTTCGTGGTGGGTTGCTGTGGCGGTAGTTACCAAAACAGATCGCTGCCCGAATGCCTCCCCCAAGCTGAGGAACATTATCAGGCGTGAGCCCCAATTCCTTGCGCGCGTCGATCAATTTCTGTATCTGATTCCGTATTTCGGATCCTCCGAAAGCATAGTGCCATTCCTTGATGTACTCTAGAATCTGGTGTGGTGCATAATAGATAGACTTCAGATCTTTGCTTCCGCTGTCCTTGAGTTCGAGAAGAACCAGATTACCTTTTGGATCAACAGCAAGCTGATCAATCTTCCCTCTCGGATTTCCATCCCTTAGATCCATTTCTTTCTTCAGATCGAGTGCTAAGGAGTAGTCCAACCTAGCTTCTCGATCAAAGGGAATCCAGGGATGGAATTTCCATAGATGATGCTGATATTCTGCAACTCGTTCCCAGCGTGTCTGTACATCGCCCTCTCCTTTGGTATGTCGTTCATCCACTTTCACATTATTCAAATATCCATCCAATACCTTCTCGAATCTATGATCATCGATCTCCCATGTAGTGAAGAGTTCTCCAGAACATTCTTGGTTTTTGTATGTTTCATGTGCAGTGAGAGTAACTTGATTATTCCTCTTGAGGTGTAATTCGAGTAAACTCGTAAGGCCGCGGTAGATTTTGACATTGTCCCCGGGACGAAAATGGAGATCAAGGTTGTTGTGGTTTCCGCGAATGAGGAGCGGGGCGAGAAATTTTCCTGGGCGCAGGAGATTCTTCAACTCGTCCGAAGGTGCGCGCTCGTAGCGCGCATATTTCACTGTCGTCATGGCAATTTCTCCAGTCGGTAACGATTCCGCGTCCATTATCATTGCTGTCCCACAAAGTGTGAGGGGAAGAGGACCTGAATCGTCCTGTGATGTTATGATTGAGTTTGCCAAAAGCAACCAAATCACTGGAGATCCATGGCCTACAATAATACCGTGCTGGCGCAATTTCTCAAGCTAGAGCCGAGACATGAATTCGAGAGGGATGCGGCGCAGCACCACAAGGGGCGGAAGCTGCGCGAGATGACGCGCTGGAACCAGTTTGTGGCGATGTTCATGGCGCAGTTGTCGGGGCGGTGAAGTTGCATGTGGGCATGACCATGGTGGATATCTGCCGACCTTTGTACGTATCACCGACGGCAAGACATCGGATATCGAGGCGGCGCGTGCGCTGGAGTTGCCGAGAAGAAACATCGTGGTGGCGGACCGCGCGTACGTGGACTTCGCGTGGCTCAACCACCTGAATACACAGGGTATTTCTCTTGTCACCCGCATGAAGAAGGAGGTCAGGTATGCGGTTCGGGAACGTCGTGCGGTCAAGCCAAGGCAAGGCATCACCTGCGACCAAATCATAGTGTTGACGAGTACGCATGGCGCGAAGAGGTATCCTGGGACGTTGCGCCGAATCGGATACCGGGACGCTGAGACGGACAAACACTACGTCTTCATGACGAACAGCTTCGACTTGTAGGCGAAGACCATTGCGGATATTTACAAGGCAAGATGGCAGATAGAGCTGTTTTCAGGTGGATCAAGCAACACCTGAAGGTGAAGATCTTTGTCGGTACATAGCGCAATGCAGTACTGACGCAGCTCTGGATTGCGATGTGCGTGTATCTGTTGCTTTCTTACATCAAGTTCGTCAACCGACTGAGTTGGAGTTTGCACGAGATTCTGCGGGTGCTTCAACTGAACCTGTTCGATCGTCGTGCGATGATGGACCTTCTGGCGACACAATCAACACCCCCAGATCCACCGCCGCAATTCAGGCTGAAATTTACCTGAACGTTATGGGACAGCAGTGAGACTAATCATACCAGGAGGATGATGGCAAGTACTATGACCACAGGCCATATCACGAAGTGTTTTATGCCTCTCCTGGGTGCAATGTGATACAGATAGTAAGATTGGCCCTCTTCTATCCCGCCACCGCCTGATTTTCGATTCCATCCGATATCCGGTTTCGGGCGATATTCCTTTTCAAGACGGTATGCTTCGAGTTTGGAAAGCCCTTCTTTAAGAATACGCATGTCTCCGAAGCCTAATCCGTACTCTTTAATCTTCTGCCCCATATATGGATCTTTGCAGTGCGCTTTCCACCGCTTGGCCAGATCACGGGTAATGCCAATATACCCATTCTTTTTCGGATTCAACTTCACGGCAATTTCTCCAGTCGGTAACGATTCCGCATCCATTCCGCCCAATCAGCATGCCCATCCGCTTCGCCGATATAGTCCACTTCCGACGCCGGGAGCGAGGGCGCCATGCCAGGATCGGGGAGCAGTTCTCGCCACGCTTGCCAGTGAGCGGCAGCATCGGGATTGTCGTCGTGTGCACAGAGGGCGAGCCAAGCCTGGGTCACCGTCGAGTACTCGTCCTGTTCCAATCCCCGGGCGATGGCCAGATTCCTCATCGGCTGATAAGCGTGACCGGCAAAAGGGCACGGTCCGTTCATGTCGACGCCGGGGAAGGCGGCGTGGACACTGCCGTGGCTCGCTGTGAATATCTCCCAGTAACGCCGGTTGCGTTGCTTCCTTGGGAGCCTTCGGATAAAGCATGCGCTCGGATCGGTGAAGAAGTGATCCGATGACCTGCAAACTTTTTTCCGGTCGTTCTTGGGATGATCGGGACCGCGGCATTTCGTGAAGCCCGACTCACTGAGCTTGACTTCAATGAGAACCACGGCGCGTTGATCATCCGTCAAGCGACTCCACAACACGATGTCCACGGCCGTCGTCGGCTCATCGCCCACGGGCCGTTCTCCGTCAAGTTCGCCAAGTAGCGCCCCCGGCGGTACCCACTCGAATTGCACCTTGTCGATAGAAAGCTTCGCACCGACCAAATCGCTCATACGTTCGGATAGCCGTGCCCGGTTTCCTTCGCGGAATGGCAGGAACAGGTTGAACGCAAAAGTCTGGGAGCTGAGCAGGTGGGCGGCGTAATCGTGAAGCTTCACCGAATCAGTCACCGTTACCTGTTCGGCGAGCTTGCGATATGCCGGATAAACGCCATCGGTCCATCGGCTCCACATCGGCGGACGCCTGCCCATGCCGTCGCACCATGTCTCCATATGCTTGCGCAGAGACAGCGCGAAGTCCGTCGGCCGGTAATCGCGGGTGCCTTTCGAGATCACGCCGCCTCCCTCACCTCCGCCACCCCCGGCGGGAAGGCCCCGTGATCGACGTGGTACTGGAACTCGTCGCGGAAATGACGCAGGAAGCCCTGCACCGGCCAGGCCGCGGCGTCGCCCAAGGCACAAATGGTGCGGCCCTCGATGTTGTCGGCGACGTCGACGAGCATGTCCAGCTCCTCCTGCCGCGCCTCCCCGCGCTCGATGCGGCACAGCACCCGGTACAGCCAACCCGTCCCTTCGCGACACGGCGTGCACTGCCCGCAGGACTCGGCGTAGTAGAAGCGCGCGATGCGGCGCAGCATGCTCACCATGGACGTGGTCTCGTCCATCACCACCACCGCCCCGGAGCCGAGCAGCGAGCCCGCCTTCCGGATGGAGTCGTAGTCCATGTCCACATCCATCATGACGTCGCCGGGGAGCGGCGGCACCGACGAGCCGCCGGGGATCACCGCCTTGAGTCGGCGCCCGCCGCGCACGCCGCCCGCCAGCGCCAGGAGGTCGCGGAACGGGGTGCCCAGCGGCACCTCGAAGTTCCCGGGACGGTTGACGTGCCCGGACACCGAGAAGCACTTCACCCCGCCGTTGTTCGGCCGGCCCAGAGCCATGAACCAGTCGCCGCCATTGCGGATGATCGACGGCACCGAGGCGAAAGTCTCGGTGTTGTTGATCGTCGTCGGCTGGCCGTAGACCCCGTATTGCGCGGGGAACGGCGGCTTGAACCGCGGCAGCCCCTTCTTGCCCTCCAGGGATTCGATCAGTGCGGTCTCCTCGCCGCAGATGTAGGCGCCCGCCCCAAGCGTGGCGTAGAGGTCGAAATCCACCCCGGTGCCCAGGATGTCCCGACCGAGCAGCCCCTTCCCGCGGGCGGATTCCAGCGCCTGCTCGAAGCGCCGGAAGGGCTCGTCCATGAACTCGCCGCGGATGTAGTTGTATCCGACGGTGGCGCCCATGGCGTACCCCCCGATCGCCATCCCCTCGACGAGGGCGTGGGGGTTGAAGCGCAGGATGTCGCGGTCCTTGCACGTTCCGGGCTCGCTCTCGTCGGAGTTGCACACCGCGTACGTCTGGCCCGCGAACCCCTTGGGCATGAAGCTCCACTTCAGCCCCGCGGGGAACCCGGCCCCGCCGCGCCCGCGCAACCCCGACTTCCTGACCTCCTCCACCACCGCCTCGGGGGGGATCTTCTCGGCCAGGATCCTCCGCCACGCCTCATAGCCGCCCACCCGCTCGTAGCTCTCGATGCGCCACGGCTCGTCGAGCCCGAGCGTCGCGTAGCAGACCGAGTTGAGGGCGTCGATGGTCATGAGGGCATCAGAGCCATCCGCCGGCGGATGACCCGCCGGACCGCCGGGCGGTGACGCCGATCGCCTGGAGGAGAGCGGGAGGCATTCGGTGGGTCACGGGGTTCGGAGCGTCGGTGCGTATGCGAGAGAGACAATGGAAACGATCGAAGCGCCGAGGGCCGCCCGGCGACGCGCAGTATACTGAGACACGTGCCCGGAGACGAGAATCGCCGGGAACGCTTGAGCAGGTTGATCAGGCAGGCGTTGGCGGACACCGGGAGACACGCGCCCGCAGAGGAGAACCGCCGTGAACGGGCCTGCCACCATGTACACCGGGCCGCTCGGCTCGACCGTCGTGCACGTCGATTTCCGCCACTTTCGCGCTCGCCGATGAGTGCGCGGTATGCCGCCGTGGAACCATGCGGGGAATACGCGACGACGACGAACGGCGCACGGACCGGTGAAGGCCCCGGACCCGGAAGGAGAACAGCCCGAAAACAGTCACGGATCGTCTGGAGCAACGCCTTCGGTGATCTCGGGGGGGAGCGCGGGAAAGGTCTTCAGGAGATCACGGTAGAGAAGCGGATGGACGCTGGCGCGCGCGGCGCGAACAGCCTCGGCGGCGGCCTCCGCATGGCCGAGGCGCCACAGGGCGAGCGCGCGGTGGACCATGGTCCCGGTGCGTATCCGGTCACTGGAGTGGCAACCGGCCTCCATGTGGGCGAGATATCCCTTCCACGGACCGGCGCGGCACCGGGCGGTGAGGGAAAAGAAGCGATCGGCCGCCGCCAGGGTCCCAGCCCAATCCCCGGCCGCATAACGGGCGCGTACTTGCACGGCGTGGGACCGAACGTGCGCAGGGAACCGGGTGACCGCCAGATCGGCCGCGTCGAGCGCCTCCCGGTGCCGTCCCTCGACCAGCAGGGAGGATGCGACGTTGTCATATCCCATGACGTCGTCGGGGCGGAGCGTGCGCACGTGGGTCCAGTAGTCCAGGGGCCGGGTATAGAGAGCGGATTGCAGAAAGCAGAGCACAATCAGGGGCAGGAGCACGCCGAGGCGGACGGGGATGAGCACAGGGGAGGCGGACGTCAGCCTCAGGCGGGCGCCGAGACGGAAGACGACGGCGGCGCTCAGGGCGGCCGGGGCGAGGATCGCCAGATAGCGGTAACGGTCGGCCACGAAGGAGAAGAGCATGTACTCGTGCAGGGCAAGTCCCAGGGTGGGCAGGAGGCAGACGAGAAACCAGAGCCAGGCCGCGAGTGGGCTGCGCCCGAGACGGTGGCGGAAGCGCCAGAGCAGCGCGCACACGGCGGCGATCAGGGCGAGGCCCGCCCAGGCGATCGGATCCGTGGGAGATACCGGCCAGCGGGGATAGAGGATGGGCAGGGGATGCGGCCGGAGCACGATCTCCCATTGCGTCCAGAACGCGCGGGCGGCGATGAGCGCCCGCTCGAGGAAGGAGTACTCGGGCAGCACCCCCCGGACGCCGAAGACGGAGAGTTCGAGAAGAAGCAGCAATGTCCCCACGAATGCGAGCGGCGCCCACCAGTGCAGGTCGCGTAGCGGCAGACGGCCCGCCGTCCACCAGCGCAGGACCAGGAGCAGCACCGGCAGGACGAGCGCGGAGGACTTGCTCCACGCTCCAAGGACGTAAAGAAGGAGCAGGAAGCCGAGGCGCGGCAGCACAGAGCCGGAGGGCGCAACGAGCAGTCGGAGCCAGACGGCGACGGCAAGCAGGACGAACGTGCCCGCGAGGACGTCCTTCCGGCCGATGATCCAGGCGACCGGCTCGACCTGCCCCGGATGCAACGCAAAGATGACGGCCGCCCACCACGCCCCGGGGACGCGGAAGTGCGTGAGCAACCGCCATGCGAGGCAGGCATTGAGGGCATGCAACGCGACGTTCGTCGCATGGTATCCGGGGACCCAACCGCCCCAGAGCGCAGCGTCGAACCAGAACGTCGTGTAGAGGACCGGCCAGTAATGCACCATGACGACGAAACCGGACGGGTCGGGACCGAAGGTCGTCCACAGCGCCCGGAGCCCCGGCCAGCCCGCGGTCAGGGCTGGATGGTCGCGGACGAAAAACTCACTGTCCCAGATGAACGCCCCTCCGACCCACACGGGGGCATAGGCCGCGGCGACGAGCCCGGCGAGCAGCGTCCCCTGCGCCACTCCCGGCGACACCCTGCCCTTACGCAAGACGGCCCTGAATCCGATGATCCGTTCGATGAACGCCATGAACGCTCCGGCCGGTAGCGCCGGGAAAGAAGTGGACCCCGATTATTGGACGGGGCGATAAGTGTCCTCCGCCCCCGTGGGTTCGCCTGCTTCACGCTGCCTTGGGCCATGAGCCGCTGTCCGCATACACCGCGTCGGGTGTCCTGCGATCCAGGCCCTGATGGCGGCGCTCGGCATCGTAGAACCGGAAGTAGCGGCCCAGTCCCACGCGGGCCGCGGCCACGGGAGTTGAAGCAGACGCTGATACCGGCGTACAACGACTACGTTCGAGCATGGAGCAACGCAGGCGGCCGGGGAAAGGCCGGGCGGAGCGGCAAAGGCGCGGGAAGGAAGCGGACTCCGCGGCGAAACGGTTCGAAGCACCAAAGGCTGGAATCGAGAAGCGGACAGGGTGCATGTTCCCGCTCGATCCGGAGTAAAGACGAGGAACGGCAGAGATGGAAGTCGTCGTCGGAATCGACGGGGAAACCGCATTGACGCTCAGGCCGCAACGACCGAGCTGGCCGGAGGGCGACGGCATCGTTCTGCATGAGGCATGTAGTCGATTGTCATGCGGAATGACCCCGGAGAGTTCAAGGCGACGCATCGAAGCGTGGCTGGAACATCTGGTGCCGGAGAATGGTCACCGGGAAAGATTCAAGAGCCGTGCACGGAAGCGCATGCGTCAACACGGACTGCAAGCGGGTCGCCTGAACGTCGGACACGAGCTGTGGGGGAACTGCGAACGGGAATACAGCGGGAAGGTGGAAGTCGCAGCCTACGACGCAAAAAGGGCGGCGCGTCGGCGAAGAGATCCCGTCCCGGAGGTACGAGCCGTTGAGCGAAGAGCTGGTGGGCATGCTGGTCGCAACGGCAGGGAGGATGGCTGAAGGAGGAAGAAACGTCCCGGAGACGAAGACAGCGCTACGCGACCACGGGCTGAGCGGAGGGCGGGGCAAGGTTTGCCTGCGATGGGACTGGTCTGCACGACGCTGGCTGGCGCCCACGTACGGCGCCCTGTCGACGCATATCCTGAAGAACGAGTCGGAGCGGGAATGGCTGCCGGCAGAAGCATGCATCGAAAGCTGTTGCCAACGGGCGCTGGCGACCGCGGGGGTAGAAGCATGCTGGACGAGAGCCCGGCTGTACCACGGCATAGGCACGGTGGTCAGCCGGCGTAGCGATCGAGTCGATCAAGGGGACGGAGGAGAGATCTTCACGATCCACCAGGAAGAGTGGTCGCAGGCCATCGGGCTGTACCCGGAAGAAAAGAAAGTCGACGACCGGCCGGAAACCGAGTGGCCCAGTCTCTTGAGACTGCTGGGCCGGTACGGTCAGGACGCAGAGCGGGAACAACGCAAGCTGTGCAAGGCGATCGCCGCCGTCGTACTTCTCGGAAACGGGGACACGCACCGGCGAAACGTGGGTATCCGGCACGTGCGGGGCGCGGAAGGGCGGAAAGTCGTGCTGGCGCCGCTATACGACTGCTCCAGTGTGGAAGGGGTGGCGTGGACGAATGTGAAAAGGATGGAGATTCCGGTCGGCGGAGAAGTCGAGTTCGACAACGTGAAGGGAGAGCAGTGGGCGAGGCTGGCTCATGCCGGCAGTGTGGACACGGGGCTGGTGCTGGACAGCGTGCGGGAAGTGGCGGAGAGATTGCCGGACGCCCTACGGGAAGCAGCGGAAGAGGCAAAACGGGAAGACATCGTGGCGAACCCGAAAGCACGGGACAGAAGGATGGAGGAAATCGGAAGGTATGCAACCGAACGGTGTGCAAGAGCGCTCACGGAGCTGGGAACGCGGGCGCAACGGCGTCAGGCAGGGCGGCAGCGGGCGCCGGCACCGAAACGACCACCGCTCCCGAAGCGGAGCCAGGGATGGGACATCGGATGACGCCGGACATGAGGCTGCACGGACACTTTCCCGGGAGGTGATGCCTGCTACCAAGCTGTGCGTATCGCTCCAGCGGGACAAGGGACGCGACCTGTTCGGCCTCGCGCACGCGCTGAACGTGTTCGAGAGCCTTGACACTTCCCTCCATCGCACCTTTCCTTTGTCCGCTTCTGCTCTTCGTTCGCGCGCTCTTCAGAGCCCCGATGCCGTGCATCCCCCGCTCCGTTCCATGCGATCCTCTGTGGCATCGCCCCTGCGCCGTCGGCATGAGGATCATTCGACCGCCGCGTCCCGGTGTCCGCGAAGCCGGCCGCCTGCATCGGGGCTTGAGCTTGACGACCGCTGACGGCCGTCTTGCCGCCCCGGACCGTACGGGGTCCGAGTGCTACCGGACTGCCTCAATCCGGAGTCTCATCCGGCCCGGATTCGGCTCCCCGCTCGCGCAGGCGTTCAACGGCACGAGCACGGTTGTTCAGCGTTATCTCCCGGTATCGCGGCGCCTCCTCGGGAGTGAACACCCGAAGCGCTTCGTTGTAGGCGGCTACGGCCTGCTCCAGGCGCTCCGTCCCGCGCTCTCGCGAACCCAGGACCCGAAGGGCGTTGCCGAGGCTGTTCTGCGTCATGGCCCACTGAAGCGGCACGCGCTCGCGGGTGTACTCCTTGAGCGCCTCATTGAAGGCGGCTACGGCCTCCTTCAGGCGCTCCGGCCCGCTCTCTCGCTCACCCAGGATCCGAAGGGCGCTGCCGAGGCTGTTCTGCGTCATGGCCCACTGAAGCGGCACGCGCTCGCGGGTGTACTCCTTGAGCGCCTCGGTGTAGGCGGCCACGGCCTCCTTCAGGCGCTCCGGCCCGCGCTCTCGCTCACCCAGGGTCTGAAGGGCATCACCATATGCCAGGGACAAGGCAGCGCGGCGTTCAGGCTTGGTGATTGTGTCACCTTCAAGCAGAATCGCGAGCTTCCCGGTGGCGTCGGTCAGCCCTTTCTCCAGCACTTGACCGCGCACTTCGGCGTCTGCGAGCGGCGCCACGGCCCTCAGCGCCTCGGCAGCAAGCTGTGCTCGGAGGTCTTCGTGGAACTCCTCTTGAAGCGTCACGTTCTCCAATTCGTAAGGCCGGTCCGCACGACCAAGCGTGCCGTCGCCTTCCCGCGGCACGAGCCACAGGCTCAGGGCCTTTCTGGATTCCTTGACCAAGCCGATGACCGCCAAGTCGGCGTTCCATTCATCCAGGACCTTGCGGGCGCCTTCGCGCATTGTCGGCCGCCATTCATCCGCGGCGCCGGACGCCCTCACAATGCGGGCGGAGCGAACCAGCTCGACGCCCTCAATGCCCGCGAATGCCCGCTCGACGATTTTCGTGTCGCGCCCACTGGTGTCATCCTCCAGCCAGCACAACACGAAACGAAATCCATCTTCGAGACGCGGCGGTTTGGTCTCAAAACTATTCGTGATGACCAACCACACCCATTGCGGCGGCGGCCAAAATTGATTAAAGAATCTCTTCAGCCAAGCCGCGAGCACTACTATGAAGATGGCACCGAGCCAAGCAGCTAGTTCTTTCAACAGTTCCATTACAGTCTCGATGAACAAGTAGGAAACCGCGGTTACTCGCAGGCCACCCCGTCGCCGTCGCCATCGTGCATGAGCGGGTAGGCGGGATGGCTGCGTGGCACCGGGGCGATGCCGTGGCGCCGCGCCTCGCGGCAGGTAATCCGCCCGTTCCCGTTGTCGTCCCACAGGCGCAGCGCATCGGTCGTGCCGGAAGACGGCACGCTCCGCGGAGCCTCGGGAACTGCGGCTGACGGGCCGGCGTCGCAGCTTCGGACGACCATCTCGGTGGAAGCGCAGGCCGAGAGCACGCGCTCCAAGGCGCGCGCTTCCCGAGCATCGACGGTCAGGGCGTACTTGCGCCGCACTTCGACGACACGGGCCGCGAACCAGCAACGGTTCATCGACGGCATCCACTGCGCGGCGTCATGGTGCTTCTTACGGTTGCGGTCCACGTCCGGACCGGCCAGCGTCAGGTTGAGCAGGTCGGAGGCGAAGCGCCGACGCATACCGGCGCCAGCGGCGCTAAGCAGAAAGGCCGCTCGCAACGGTGAGCCGGCCTTCGTCACGGTTGGCCTGCGCGACCCAGTTGCAGATCACCTGGGCGGACGGTTCGAACTGTCTACCTTCGGCAGACAACAACACCGCTGTTCACGAGCCAGTTCCTCCGGAGTCCGTCCAGTGCGAACCAACTCGACCATCCGGCGCCGGAAGGCCGGCGGAGCCTGTCCTCCGGCTGATTGCCTGCCGGGGCAGGCTCCGTGGAAACGGGGGCGGTCTCGATTTCGGCATAGTGGATACCTCCTTCCCAAAGGGTCAGGTGTCCACGAAATCGGATCGACTCCAAAGTACGATATCGTCCATTGATTCATATACACCTTTCTTCGATGGCGCCACTCATTTCGTCCTCGATCGGAGCGATACCGGCGAGGGCGCTGACGAAACCGGAAAAACACCCAACGGCCGCACGGCGCATCATGACGGGCTCCGGGTCTCTTCGATGAATTCGGTGAGATCCGAGAGACGATGGCTCCAGACGATCATGAGGCCCTCGCCTTGGGCTGCTTCCAGGTTGGCCGGATTGAAAACACCGTCGATTACGGCGCAAGGGACGATTTGCAGGCTTCCGAACCGGGTGAGCCAAGCCCGCGCCTTGCCGGCCGCCTCATGGTTGATTCTCTTGAAGGAGTTCACTGCACTGTTCGACATTTTGCACTCCACGGGCATGACCCGGCGGTCGTGCAGTCGGATCACGATATCGGCACGGGTATCGCCCAACCTGCTTTCGCCGCAGAATTCGCCGGGGGCCGGCGCGTCATCAAGCATCCGGATGTCGCGGCGCGGAACCTCGACCAGATCGATCTCCCGCAGCACGTTCTTGACGTCATCTTCCTGCATCCTCGATCCCGACCGCCGGGAGGTCTCCACCTTGCGGGCGGCGACGAGCGCGGCTGATGCGACGACGGCGATACGGTGTTCTTCGAGGGTCGGTTCGCGTTCTTCCCCGATCCAGGGAAAGCGGTGCGGATCGATGATGTGCAGGACGATGTCGCGAACACGTTTCGCCTGTTCGGCATCCCGGCGCAGTACGTTGGCGGCCAGCGTCGTCTCGGCCAGGATCTTCAGGTCGTCTTCCGATATGGGCGGCGCCGACAGGTATCTGAAGCCGGTCCGGACGTCATCGTCGGCGACCAGATCGGCCATGACGTTCCGGACGTTTGCCTCGTCGGTCAGGGACGGCAGACGGTCGATGAGGTCGTCGAAGATCGGTGTGAAGGTCTCGAAGAACCGGGTGTACTGTGCCAGCGGTTCATTCAGCCGCGATCGCCGAAACCGGTCCGTGGCCGCTCCGGCGTCTTCCGCCAGCTCGGCCAGTGACCATGCCCTGGGTTCAGCCATGCAATCGTTCCAGCTTCGGGATGGGGATGCGTTCCAGCTCCTTCGGCTCGAATTTCGTCAGACCGCCGGCATAGGTCCGACCGGCGGCCACGCCCACGTTGTTCCGCAACCAGGCGGCCAGACTGTCGAGCACCGCGGGGGGCAGCGTCTCGCGCGGGTAGAGCCCGTGGGCGATGTTGAGGTGCCGTGCGTCGCATCGGTTGCGGACGAACGCCGGCGGCCGGCGCGCCATGTAGGTGCACAGGATCGGGGCCGGGGGACGGAGGCCCACGGCCCACCAGGCGCGCCGGTGACGGGCGACGTAGGACTTGTCCGCGCCCATGCCTTCCGCCCAGCGCAGGAAACGGCGGACCTTGCGCCGATCCGTCTCGTCGAGCTCGCCGAGATCGACCGGCAGCTCGATCACGCGGCGCAATCCGCCGGCACAGGATAGCGTCGCGCCGGCGTCCAGCAGATCTCGCGCGCGTGTGACGGCAGGGATCAGCACCGCGTCCGGCAGGGCGCCGGTCCAGCCGCCGGCGATCCATACGGCGTTGCAGCCGGTGACCTGGCCACGATGGACGCGGCAGATCTCGCCCAGCTCCATCGAGCCCTGCGGCGGGCACTTCGCCGGCCGCAGAAACGGCGACCAGCGCCGTGCCTGGTCGAGACGCGGCCGGGAGACGGTCCTGCCGCCTTCGAGTGCGCCCAGCTCGCCGGGTGAGGACACCTCCCTGAAGCGAATGCCCCGCTCCCGGCTCCCGATCCGGAAACAAGTGATCGCGCCCGTCGTCGCCGTCTCGGCGAAGGGCATGGCGGCGGGCGCGACGGCGTGCAGCGCCTCGCCGCCGAGACCGTTGACGAGCAGCTTGCGCAGGACCGCGCCGTAGTTGACGTCGAGCCACTCCGAGGAGGTGATGAACGCGCCGTAGTCCCCGTCACGGCAGAGCTGGTACGTCCTCAGGAAGAAATGGACGTGTAATCCCGCGAGCCGGCTCGCCCTGAAGCCGAAGCCGGCCGCGGTATCCGACAGCCAGTGCTTCCATTCCGGCGCGATGTCGTGATGGCGGACGTAGGGCGGGTTGCCCAGAAAGAGGGTCTGGCCGTCGATTTCGGGAAACGCCGCGGCGCGGTAGTCGGCGACCAGCAGCGTCAGCCGCTCCGCCATGCCGCGCACGGCGGCGTTGGCGCGCAGCAGGAGCGCCGCCAGCGGGTCGATCTCGATACCGACCAGCTCGGCGTCGGGGAAAATCTCGCCGGCGGCCAGGAGGAAGCGTCCCGATCCGGCGCCGGGATCGACGATACGCGCCGGGGCGCCTGCGCCGGCGGCCCAGCGGATCATGGCCTCCACGATGGGGCCGGGCGTGTAGACCGCCCCATGCCCGCGGCGGATCCGCGGTGTGCGCAGCCGGCAGAAGGCTTCGCCGAGGGGGTCGCCGCCGCGCGCGATGCAGCGGCGCAGATTCGATAGAAGATCGGGGGGCGGGGCGGGCGCCTCGTGAAGGAGGGCGCATTCGAGCCGGGTCGGAGGCGCATCCCAGGAGGCGAGAGCGGCAGCAGCAGCGGCGAGTTCGGGCTCCGAGGCCGGGAGATCCTCCGTTCGCGCGCTATTCGGAACCCCGACATCGAACATCTTGTCTCCGTTCCTGTTGTGATGTCGAAGCCCGTGCCTCGATCTCTCCTGATCCACCCGGCCTTCAGCCTCCCCCGGCCGCCGCGATCGCCTCGCGCAGCCGCTCAAGATCGGCCGCGCACCGTCCGGCCTGCCTTCCACCCGGCGCCGACTCGGCCAGCGCGCGCATGTTCGATACGTCCTCGGCGTACTCGGCAAGCCGCCGCTCGTGGCTCGCGCGGGTCTTGGTGCATACGAGGGTGAAGGGTCGGCCCCGGCGTTCGGTCACGTGCGAGAGGTCGAGCCGGTGTTGCTTGATGACCTCCTGTAGGTGGACGCGCAATTCCTGGCGCAACGGGAAGCGCGCCGTCTCAGCCACCGGGTCCTTGCAGAAGGCCCGCAGCTTCGCGCAGTGCTCGCAACGGCACTTGACGGGGGCGGCGATCTTCCAGTTCCGCGGCGCCTTGGGCGGCGTCTCGCTGCGCGCCAGCAGGAAGTCCGCGGCATGGCGCCACAGCGACGCGAAGGCGGCGGCGTTCGCCAGGCCCGTTTCCGCGTACAGCGCCTGCAACGCCGCCGGCAGGGCACGATCCGGTGTGACGGCCCGCGGGTGGAGGACGATGGCGTCGGCCGCCGCCCCGGCCTCCTTCGTCAATCCCCAACGCCAAGCCAGGGCGAAGAGATCATGCACCGCCGCGTCGCCGATGGACTTCGACCGGGCGGAGCCCCGGTTGAACTCCCAGGCGGAGTCGGAGTCCGGCTTCGGTGTGCGGCCCTTCGCGCGGCCCGCCAGCGCGCCGGGCAGGGCGGAGAGGGCCGCCCGCACGCTTTTCCGGAGCGCACCATGCCAGGAGGTGTCGGGGTTTGCGGGGTCGCCGTGCGCCTCGCCGAGGCGGCGCAGGAGCACGAGCGTGTCCCTGGGGCGCCGTGCGAAGTGCGTTTCGACCAGGTCGGGCAGGAAGCGTCCCGCGGCCTTCGGCCCGACCACGGTGAGCGTCGCCGCCAGCGCTTCGTTCTCTCCGCCGCTGTAGCTCGACAGGACCACTTCGCGCAGGAAGCGCCCGATGCGGGCCTCGTCCCCG
This sequence comes from uncultured Gammaproteobacteria bacterium, assembly GCA_958295835.1. GTDB lineage: Bacteria > Pseudomonadota > Gammaproteobacteria > HK1 > HK1 > HK1. The sequence continues at coordinate 5,425,565 of OY282378.1, read as the reverse complement.
AGCCTGCACAGCAGGGCGAGCATCCCGATGCGGCCTTCCTCGTTGCGCCCTTTTCGAGTGGAGGCCCAGAGGTCGAGCAGCCGCGAGACGAGGCCCCCGATCCTGTCGTCCGCGACCCCGGCGTTGCGGTCGAGTTCCTCCGCCACCCAGGCGACGGCCCCCTCGATGCCCGCGCTCGCCACGAGGTCGAGGGTCTTCGCCCGCGGCCAGAGCACGAAGGCCGCGCGGCGGTAGGCGCGTTCCAGGGTCACGCCCGCGTTGCCCGAGGCTTCGTGCAGCCGTTGCACGTCCGGCTTCGCATCGTCGAGTGCGCCGGCGGGCAACAGCTCCCCGGGCGCCAGCGGGATCTCGGCGAACGGCGGCCGGCCCCCGTCCCGGCCCGCCCAGCCGTCGAGCCAGCGCTGGCCGTCGAACACCTCGTCGATGTCCATATGCGCGACGTCATCCTCGTCCCAATCCCGGTCGTACCGGCCCCGGCCATACCCGCCGAAGACGTAGTCGCCCTTGAACGTCGCCTCGCCGGATTCCTCGATGTGGACGATGGCCGCGTACAGCTCGCACCCGGCGCGCTCCGCCGCCGGCGCCAGGACTTGGGCCACGGCCGCGTCGGAGTTCTTCAAGGTGGCGAAGGACAGCCCCGATTCGCTGTATTCGTGGTCGAGCAGCCAGACCAGCTTCTCGGTCGCGCCTTCCTCGCGGCTCCATTGGGCGAGTTGCTCCGCGACCCCGGCGATCTGCCGGCTGTAGTCGGGCGCCTCGCGCGGGGTGTCCCGGTCTCCGGGGCGAAGGCACAGGTTGAACACCAGCGAGAGGCGATGGCCTTCGAGCACGGGCCGGATCTCGTGCGTGCAGTCGGCGTAGAAGGCCGCGAACGCCAGCTCGGAGGGCTCCTCCGCACGCATGTCGACGGCGACCTCGCGGTCGTGATGGCGGACGACCAGCTCGCCGCCGGCGCCCGCGACCGGCAACGAGACCGAGAGGGTCGCGATCATGCCGTCGGTCTTCTCGGTGTCGCGGTGCGGCAGGAAGAACCCGCCCGGCTCGTAGACGAGCAGCTTGTAGAGCCGGGCGTCGAGCCGCCCGTTGGGGCAGCCGAGCCCCGCCGCCGCCGCATCGAGGACGCGCGCGAACGTCTCCGGCCACGCGCTCCCTCCCAGCCGCACCTTTTCTGCGTCGATCTGCCAGCAGTCACGGACCGAGGCGTCCACCAGGGTCTCCGGCCCCTTGCCGTAGGGGGCGCGTTCGGCTGCCTCGATCAGGGCGCGGGCCTGCGCCTCGGGGACCGGGAAGGACACCATGCCGGCGCCCTCGACCTCCAGTCGCGGCATGGGTGCGAACAGCCTGCCGTGGGCGCAGAAGTCGCCCGGGCGGTCGATGGAGTGCAGCAGCTTCTCGAGCCGCGCGTGTCCGGTGCCGTATTCGATTTCGGGAACGCCCATGACGATTGCCTCCGGAGGTCGACGACGCGGGGACGACATGATGTCCACGGTTCAGGGACGAGAGCTTGTCGGATATGTCCCGGCAGCGGCAAGTCCGGCTTGGGCGGCGGCGAGCTTGGCTCCGGTGGGGGTGGCCCGTTCCACCGCCCCCGACGGTGTACGACATGGCCTGTTCATGTTGGAATATCCGCGAATCAAGCGGATATCGAGACATGATTCCGGATCCCCGCTCCACCCTTTCCTCCTGGGCCACCGGCCTTCTCTCGGCCGGCCGCATCGTCTTCGACCGGGGCGCGGCGGGCTCGACAACGTGGCGACGGTCCTGACCGACCTCGGCGGCCGGCTGGACGCCGAAATGCTCGCCACGTTGTCGAAAATGTTCGAACGGCCGGTCGTCCAACGCCTCGGACATCTGCTCGCGCGACTCGGCTACGCGGATCGGACCGGTCCGTTGCACGCCGCCCTGCCCGGACGGGCGACCGGTTGGGTCGAACTCGACCCCGCGGAAGCGAACGATCCGCATTTCGCGCCGGAGCCGGTCGAGCGCGACAAGCAGTGGCGCGTCGTCGCACGCCGCGTCCCGGAGGCCGATTTTTGAAATGATCCCGTCGCTCCCATGAAGCAGATCGTTGCGACGAAGGAGCCCATCGCGGTCCGGCCGGATCTGCCGACCTTCAGCTCCAAGGGCTGCGACCTCCTGTCCCCGGTGTATCACGGGATCGGGCGGTTGATCTCCAACATGTCGAAAAGATGGCGCTTTTCCCTCCGGGCTCGTCTTTGACCGCCCCCGAGGCGGGGGCTATGGTGCGCCCATGATCAGGCGCAAGCTGCCCATCGGTATCCAGACCTTCCGGGAGATCCGCGAGGAAGGCTGCTATTACGTGGACAAGACGGCCTACGCCCATCGGCTGGTGGACGGGGGCAAGCACTACTTCCTCTCCCGCCCGCGGCGTTTCGGCAAGAGCCTGTTCGTGGACACCCTGAAGGAGCTGTTCGAGGGTAACGAGCCGCTGTTCGATGGATTGGACATCCACGACCGCTGGGACTGGTCGGTGCGCCATCCCGTCGTGCGGCTTGACTTCAGCGCCAGTGACTTCAACGACCCGGACTACCTGCGCGAAGACGTGGGGGCGCAGCTCGATGCCGTCGAAGAAGGCGCCGGCATCGAATCCCGCTACTCCAGCGGCACGGTCCGCTTCCGCCGCCTGCTCGCCACGCTGCACGAGCGTACGGGACAGCGGGTGGTGGTCCTGGTCGACGAGTACGACAGGCCGATCCTGGACGCCCTGGGGAAGCCGGAGCTGGCGCGCGCCAACCGTGACTCGCTACGCGGACTGTACTCGGCCATCAAGGCCAGCGACGCGCACGTCAGGTTCACGCTGCTTACGGGCGTAAGCAAGTTCTCCAAGGTGGGCATCTTCTCCGGCCTGAACAACCTCATCGACATCACGCTGGACCCGGCGTACTCCGCCCTCTGCGGCTACACGGAACGGGACCTGGACACCGTGTTCGCGCCGGAGCTCCCGGGCCTGGACCGCGACGAGATCCGCCGCTGGTACAACGGCTATGGCTGGCGGGGCAAGGAGAAGGTCTACAACCCTTTCGACATCCTGCTGCTCTTCCGGCAGCGCGAGTTCAAGGCGCACTGGTTCGAGACCGGGACGCCGAGGTTCCTCATCGACACCCTGCTGCGCCGCGGCGTCGCCTCCCCGGAGCTGGACGGCATGATGGGCACCGATGCGCTGCTCTCCGCCTTCGACGTGGACGAGATGGCCACCGAGGCACTGCTGTTCCAGACCGGCTACCTGACGATCGCCGGCGAAGAGGACTTCGACGGCGAGACCCTCTACCGGCTGGAGTATCCGAACCGCGAGGTGCGCCAGAGCCTCAACGGCAGCCTGCTCCGGGCCATGACGCCGGAGGGGTCGCACCGGATGAAGGACCACCTTCGCCTCCGCCAACTGCTGCGCGAGAACGATTTCGACGGGCTGGATGCACTGCTCCGGTCGTTCTTCGCCGGCATCCCCTGCCAGTGGCATACGAAGAACGACATCGCCCGCTACGAGGGCTACTACGCGAGCGTGTTCTACTCCTGGTTCGCCGCCGCGGGTCTGGACGTGCGGGTGGAAGACAGCACCAGCCGCGGTCGTCTGGACATGGCGGTGTTATTCAATGATCAGGTCTACCTGTTCGAGTTCAAGACGGTAGGGAAGGAGCCGGAGGGGACCGCGATGGCGCAGCTCGAGGAGAAGGGCTACGCCGACAAATACCGCCGTCTCGGGCAGCCGATCCATCTGGTCGGGGTGGAGTTCAGCCGGGAGGAGCGCAACGTCGCCGCATTCGCGGCAGAGCGCGCCTGAGCCTCGCCGCCGCCTCCTTGCCGCCGCGTTCCTTCCCGGAACGCTTGACCCCGGCGCAGCCTGCAACCGCCCATGGCCGATCACGTACTCCGCGCAGCAATTTCCGCCAAGTCCGAAAACGTTCCATGAACCACAACGATCGAATGCTCAGGCGGCCGGGATGGCCGCGAAATCCCGGTCATACAATCGAGTTCGGGACGTTAGCCCATCTTTACCACTGCGAGCTGCGATTGGATGGGAATTCGCCCCGATTTGGCCGTTTTTTGCGCGTAACTTGTTGATGTGTCGTCGGAGAGGCTGATGTAGTGCCATAAAATGAATTCGCTCTGTTGCACCACATCCCGCCCGCCGCTACCGTGCGCCCATGTTCATCCGCCGCACCCGTACCCGCAGCATCGGCGAGTACTTCACCTTCCGCCTCGTGCGCTCCGAGCGCACCGGCTCGAAGGTGCGACAACGCACCCTGCTCAACCTGGGACGGCACTTCGACGTCGCACCAAGCGAGTGGCCGGTGCTGTGCCGGCGCATCGACGAACTCCTCGCCGGTCAGCTACCACTGCCACCCGATGGCCCCCCGGCGCTCGAATCACACGCCCAACGCATCACCGCGCTGCTGCTCGCCGGTGAGCGCATCGGCGCTGCATCCTCGCCGGCGAGCCAGAGGCACGACTTCCAACCCGTCGACGTCGACTCCCTGGAACTGATTCGCCCCCGCTCGGTCGGCGTGGAGCACGTCGGCCTGTGGGCGATGGACCAGCTCGGCCTGCGCACGCGGCTCGAAGCACTGGGCATCGGGGCGTCGTTACGCACCGCCGCCATCGGCTCCATCATCGCGCGTATGGCCCGGCCAGGCTCCGAGCGCGCCACCCGGCGCTGGCTGGGCGAACGCAGCGCCCTGGGCGAACTCCTGGGCGTGGACTTCGAGATGATGGGGCCGATGCGACTGTACCGCGCCTGCGATGCGCTGATGGCGCACCGCGAAGCCATCGAACGCCCCCTCTTCGACCGGGCGATGGACCTGTTCGACCTCCACCCCACCGTCACCCTCTACGACCTGACCAATACCTACCCCCGCTTACCCCACGCGGGGGCAGGCTTCGAGGGCGAGGCGAGCGGACAACCCAACGCCCGGCGCGGACACTCCAAGGACAAACGCACCGACTGCCCGCTGCTCACCTTGGGACTGGTGCTCGACGCCAGCGGCTTCGTGCGCCGCTCCCAAGTCTTCGCCGGCAACGTGCGCGAACATCACACCCTCGCCCAGATGCTCGACGCCCTCAACGCCCCGCGCGGCGCCCTGGTGGTGATGGACCGCGGCATCGCCACCGAAGACCGCGTGCGCTGGCTGCGCGAGCACCAATACCGCTACCTGGTAGTCAGCCGCGAACGCACCCGCCACTTCGACGCCGACGCGGCGCTGTCCATCGAGACCGCCTCCCATCACCGCGTGCATCTGCACAAGGTCCTCAGCGACGACGCCCAGGAGGTGCGCCTGTATTGCTTCTCCGAAGCGCGCGCCGCCAAGGAGCGCGCCATCGTCGAGCGCTTCGCCCAACGCTTCGAGGCCGCCCTCACCCGGCTCTCCGACGGGCTGTCCAAACCCCGCACCCACAAACGCACCGACCAAGTCTGGCAGCGCATCGGGCGGCTCAAAGAGACAAGCCGCGGCGTCGCCCAACACTACGACATCGAACTCGACACCGACGAGACCGGCGAGCGTGCCACCGCCGTACGCTTCACCCGCCGTGCGCTCCCCGGCTCCATGCTGACCCACCCCGGCGTGTACTGCCTGCGCACCAATCAAACCGATTGGGACGAATCCACCCTGTGGCGCACCTACTTCACCCTCACCGACATCGAGGCCGTGTTCCGCTCGTTGAAATCCGAACTCGGCCTGCGCCCCATCTATCACCACAAGCCCATCCGCGCCGAAGGCCATCTGTTCATCACCGTCATCGCCTATCAACTCGTCCAGGTGATTCGCCGGCGCCTGCGCCAAACCGGCCAGTGCGCCCGTTGGACCACCCTTCGCCGAATCCTCGAAGGGCAGCAGCGCATCACCGCCACCTTCCGACGCGCCGACGGGCGCACCCTGCACGTGCGAAAAGCCACCCGCGCCGAACCACCCCAGCAGGCCATCTACGAGGCCCTGGGCATCGACCACGCACCCGGAGGGGTCCGCAAAACCCTCGTCTGAACGACCCTCGGCACACGATTGTAGTGCCACTCGCCGACCTCGACCATCGTAACTGTATGATGCAATGAGATATTGTGGGGTGGAGTGGTAAAGATGGGTTAGCGGAAATTGCTGTACTCCGCGTCGTCGAACGCGAACCCTCCTCCCGCCAGCACGGGCAGGAAGTACAGTGCCGTCATCCCCGGCAATCCCCGGGCACCGCGTGCCTCGGGACAACGCCGCTCGTATGTAACATCCAGCAACCTGTTGAATTCATGGAAGTATTTTTTGAGGCAAGAAATGGTCTCCGCAACCGGGCGGCGCAATGTTTCCTCCACGACCGCGAGGCGGCATGGTCGCCGTCGTGGCTCGTATGTAAAGATGGATCGCCAGATTTCGATCGGTCCCGGGCCGGGGATTCCTGGTGCGGGAGATTCCCATTGTTTTTCAAGGGATTGAAGACCTCAGGGTAGCCACGCAACACGCCATGACCTTCACGAGATGCTGATGATCGCTCTTCTGTCGACGCTGTCCGGGGCGAGGGGTGCGTCGATATGGAAGTCTTCGGGCGCATGAAGGAGCCGTTTCTGCGCACCTCCGCGTTGCAAACCCGCGCGTCATGGCACGCAAAACTCAGGAGTCTGCGCCGCAGAAAACGATGCGGCGGTAGGGGCGACGCATGCGTCGCCCCTACAGTCTGCGGCGCAGTTGCTTTGGTGGACCCCTGACCATTGTGCGGAGGTGTCCCGATGGCAGAAAGATGTTCCCCTTACGCGCCGGAGTACCGGCGCCCGCACTGGTCGGTCGTTGGATTGGCGCCGTACCGCGGTGTCGCCAAACACGGGGGACATCACCGGCGGCAGGGGCGACTGGTCGGTCGTTGGATTGGCGCCGTACCGTGGTGTCGCCAAACACGGGGACATCACCGTCGGTAGGGGCGACGCATGCGTCGCCCCTACAGCGTCGTTCCGGGCCGGGCTATCTTTCTGCGGCGCAGACTCCTGGATCGGAAAACAAGTTAGCTCTTATGCCCCCCGCTCTCGATGCCGCCGGGCAGGCGCCGAATCCGTCGGTTTCCATCAACTCGCCGAGCGTGTCGGAAGGGGACGGCGGCACGATGTACCCTGACGTTGGCTGGATCGCCGGCTTGCGCCCCGGCTGGATCGCCGGCCTTGTCTCCTTGCTGCTCCTTGTCCTCGCCGTCGCCGCGCCCGATGCCGCCGCGCAGACGCGGTCGCTGTCGATCGACTCGCCGAGCGTGACGGAGGGGGACAGCGGCTCGAAGAACCTGACGTTCACGGTGACGTTGAGCGCGGTGGGCAGCCAGCAGGTGACGGTGGACTGGGCGGAAGGAACGAGCGGGACGGCCACATCCGGGACGGACTACACGGCGATCACCGGCGGCACACTGACCTTCGCGGCGGGGACGACCAGCCAGACCTTCAACGTGTCGGTGACGGGCGACGCGCTGGACGAAGCGAACGAGACCATCGTGGTGACCCTGAGCAGCCCGACGAACGCGACGCTCGCGACGGCGAGCAGGACGGGGACGATCACCCATAAGCGCTAACTTGTTTTTTCATCAATAATCGAAGTATTCCGACAATTGAGGGAAGCGACGGCGAGGCGGTTCAGCCAATGCTCTGGAGATGTCGTTCCATTCGCCCAGCATCCGCGTCAACGCCATCGGGGGTTCGATGCTTCGCATCACCTGGTTGAGCACGAACTTGAAGTCACGCCACGCACTGTGGGGGCGATGTCGCCTCCAGGTCGTATCCCCAGGGGGAAATCGCGATGGCATGGCGAATCAGCTTCTCCACCAGCAACGCCACCAGCAGCTTGCCGTACAGCCAAGCCTTGGCGCTCTCGTCATCGTATTTCGGCAGATGCCCCAACTGCGCCAGCGACTTGAACCGCTTGAACACCAACTCGACCTGCCAGCGGATGCGATACCACTCCAGCACCTGCGAGGCGCTCATGAGCGCGGGAAACGTCGTGAATACAATGACGTAGCGCGCAAACTCCAGCGTCTCGGGCTGAAGCTGCGTCCCCTTGCGCGAAGCCGTCCGATGCAATCTCTCATGGGCCATCCGGACCGCTTCCCGGGTCTTTCGCAACGCACACACCCGACCCGACACCACCCCATCGCCGGACACCACCGTCACCGGCCACGACCGCACGGCGCCGGCGCGCTTGAGCGACGTGACCGCCCCGAGCAGGTCGAACGACTCGCCCCGAGCCGTGTGAAACGCCAGCGAACCGGTGTTCACACGCACCGTCACATAACCACCCGCGCATACCACGTGCCCGATGCCGTTGGCTGTCGAGTCGCCGCGGTCGGCCACAATGAAGTCACCGGGAGCGATGGGGAAGTGCGAGAACGACTCGCCAGTCCCCGGACCCCGGGTGGGCGTGAGCTTGAAGAAGTCGCAGGCCAACGACGGGAGGCGCACGCTGTAGTGGACCCGCCACAGCCCACCGGTCTTGCCAGGCTCCTTCACCGTCGTCGCATCGAACGCCCTGACCTCGAAGCCATCGCTGTCGGCAACACCAACGCCGTAGTCGCGGAACAGCTCCACGCACAAGGCGTGCAGCCAGTCCCTCGACTTCCTCAGCCGCTTGAGCAGCGCGACATCGGACAGATCGCCCAGACGCGCCTTCCTGGCCCGCACCACGGTTTCACGCAACGAGTGCCCGCACCCCAAGTGCAGCAGAAGCGTGCGCAGCAGGTTCTCGACCGATTTGTCCTTGCGCAGGCCCTTCAGAGCCCCGGTGTCGTCGGCCAGCGTGCGCCAATCACTTGGCAGAAACGCCATCAGCACTTCCCAATCCTCGTTCACTCGCCAGCCTCCGCGTTGCAAACCGGCGTGTCATGGTACGCAAACCAGTTCGGAAAACAAGTTAGCGCTTATGGGACGATCACCCCCCTCCCACCTAGGAGTATTCGATAGAGCCGTGCGATCCGAAGCTGACAATAAAAGTTGGAGTGCAGGCGTTGTTTTCGCGGCGCTGCTGGCTGCGCCGCTGCTGTTCGCGGCGTCTCTGGCGAAAGCGCATGTCCTATTGCCCGATTACGACGCACACTATCATTTCGAGATCAAGTTGTCTTCGGACACGATTGCGGAGAATTCAGGGGACACCATTACCGTTACCGCCAACTGCACATCTGCAGAATGCCGCCAATTATTCGCCCATCCGGATCCGGCGACCAATCAGAGCGCGTATATAGATATCTTCATCGTCGGCGGAGAACTCCAAGCAGGCGGCGCCGTTCTGAGCGCCAATAAGCGATTGACTTTCACTACCGGAAATACTGTCGATCTGCCGCGCATGTCCAGTGGAACAGTGACGATCAGGGTCACGGACGACGGGCTGAGCAACGGCGACCGGAAAGTGACGATAACGGGTTCGGTTCCCTACCACCCGAGCAGAGGCAGCGATTACTGGTATAGCACCAGTGACGCAACCCCTGTCGTCACCTCCGCCACGCTGACGGTGCAGGACGACGAGCCTCCGGCGGCGACGCTGGTGCTGGGCGAGACCTCGATCGACGAGAGCGGGGCGGGCAATTCGACCACGATCGAGGCGCGGCTGAGCCGAGCGACGACGGAGGCGGCGACGATCACGCTGACGGCGCCGGCGGGGACATCGCTGAGCGGGACGACGCTGACGATCGACGCGGGCGAGACCTCGAGCGCGGACGCGGCTACGGCGGCGCACCGGCAGGTGACGCTCACGGCGGAGAACAACACGACGGACGCGCCGGACCGGATGGTGACCGTGACGGGGACGTCGAGCCTCGCGGGCGAGCCGCCGCCGCTGATCGCTTCGCTGACGATCGCCGACGACGACGATGCGCCGACGGTGACGCTAGCGGCGGCGGACTCATCGATCTCGGAAAACGGCGGGACGAGCGCGGTGTCGGCGACGCTGAGCCACCCCTCCAGCGAAGCGACCACGGTGACGGTGCAGGCGGCCTCGGGGCTGTACTCGGTGGGTTCGGACGCGACCATCACGATCGCGGCGGGGGACACCACGAACAGTTCGGACACGGTCTCCATCACGGCGGTGAACAATACGAAGGACGAGCCGCACCGCTCGGTGACGGTGACGGGCGCGGCGCAGAACAGCCAGGGAGCGGGCGAGGTGTCGGGGGCCGCGCTGACGATCACCGACGACGACGATACGCCGACGGTGACGCTGGCGGTGGCGGATACCACGATCGAGGAGTCGAGCGGCACGGCGAGCGAGACGATGACCACGGTGTCGGCGACGCTGAGCAATCCCTCGAGCGAGGCGACGACGATCACGGTGACGGCGGTGTCGGGGGCGTACGCGGTGGGCGCGGACGCGACCATCACGATCGCGGCGGGAGAGACCGCGAACAGTTCGGACACGGCGTCCATCACGGCGGTGGACAACGACATCGACGTCGGCGCGAACCGCGCGGTGACGGTGTCGGGCACGGCGCAGAACAGCCATGCGGGGGGCGTGGTGTCGGGGGCCGCGCTGACGATCACCGACGACGACGAAGCGGGCCTGACGGTATCGAAGAATTCGGTGTCGACAACGGAGGCGGCCGGCTCCGGCCGCACGGACACGTTCACGGTGCACCTGGCGAGCGAGCCGACGGCGGCGGTGACCGTCACCATCGGCGTCACCGGCGGCGACACGGACGAGGCGACGGTGAGTCCGGCGACCCTGAAGTTCGCGGCGACGGCGAACAGCGGCAACAACGAGTTCAAGTGGGACGATCCGCAGACGGTGACGGTGACGGGCGTGGACGAAAACGTGCAGGACAGCGACCGCTCGTACACGATCACGGTGGCGGCGGCGAGCGGCGATGCGATCTACAACGACAACACGAAAGTTCCGGACAAGACGCTGTCGGGTTTGAATGTGGACGACGATGCGTCGAGGGTGACGCTGGCGCTGGGCAGTACCTCGATCAACGAGAGCGGGGCGGGCAATTCGACCACAGTCTCGGCGCGGCTGAGCCGGGCATCGACGGCCCCGACGGCGATCACGCTGACGGCGCCGGCGGGGACGACGCTGAGCGCGACGAGGCTGACGATCGACGCGGGCGAGACTTCGAGCGCGGACGCGGACACGGTGGCGCACCGGCAGGTGACGCTTACGGCGGTGGACAACACGACGGACGCGCCGAACCGCATGGTGTCCGTGACGGGGTCGGCGAGCAACGCCGCGGTCGTGGCGGACCCGGCGCCCGTTTCGCTGACGATCGCCGACGACGACAATGCGCCGACGGTGACGCTGTCGCTGTCGAGCGCATCGCTCTCGGAGAACGGCGGGACGGCCACGGTGTCGGCGACGCTGAGCAATCCCTCGAGCGAAGCGACGACGGTGACGGTGCAGGCGGCGTCGGGGCTGTACACGGTGGGCGCCGATGCGACCATCACGATCGCGGCGGGAGAGACCGCGAACAGTTCGGACACGGCATCCATCGCGGCGGTGAACAACATGAAGGACGAGCCGAACCGCTCGGGGACGGTGACGGCCTCGGCGCAGAACAGCCGGGGAGTGGGAATGGTGACGGGAGCGCCGCTGACGATCGCCGACGACGACGATGCGCCGACGGTGACGCTGGCGGTGACGGACGCCGCGATCGAGGAATCGAGCAGCACGGCGAGCGAGACGATGACCACGGTGTCGGCGACGCTGAGCAATCCCTCGAGCGAGGCGACGACGGTGACCGTGGCGGCGGTGTCGGGGGCGTACGCGGTGGGCGCGGACGCGACCATCACGATCGCGGCGGGGGAGACCGCGAACAGTTCGGACACGGCGTCCATCACGGCGGTGGACGATGACATCGACGTCGGCGCGAGCCGGATAGTGACGGTGACGGGCACGGCGCAGAACAGCCGCGGGGCGGGCGCGGTGACGGGAGCCGCGCTGACGATCACCGACGACGACGAGGCGGGCCTGACGGTATCGAAGAATTCGGTGTCGACCACGGAAGCGGCCGGCGGCGGGCGCACGGACACGTTCACGGTGCAGCTGGACACTGAACCGACGGCGACGGTGACGGTCACCATCGGCGTCACCGGCGGCGACACGGACGAGGCGGCGGTGAGTCCGGCGACCTTGAAGTTCGCGGCGACGGCGAACAGCGGCAACAATGAGTTCAAGTGGGACGATCCGCGGCAGGTGACGGTGACGGGCCAGGATGACAGCGCGTCGGACGGTGACCGCTCGTACACGATCACGGTGGCGGCGGCGAGCGGCGATGCGATCTACAACGACAACGCGAAAGTTCCGGACGAGACGGTATCGGGTTCGAATGCGGACGACGATGCGCCGAAAGTGACGCTGGCGCTGGGCAGTACCTCGATCAACGAGAGCGGGACGGGCAATTCGACCACGGTCTCGGCGCGACTGAGCCGGGCATCGACGGCCCCGACGGCGATCACGCTGACGGCGCCGGCGGGGACATCGCTGGACGCGACGAGGCTGACGATCGACGCGGGCGAGACTTCGAGCGCGGACGCGGACACGGCGGCGCACCGGCAGGTGACGCTTACGGCGGTGGACAACGACGTCGACGCGGCGGACCGCATGGTGTCAGTCACGGGGTCGGCGAGCAACGCCGTGGCCGTGGCGGACCCGGCGGCCGTTTCGCTGACGATCGCCGACGACGACACGGCGGGACTGACGGTGTCGAAGAGCTCGGTGTCGACCAGCGAGCCCAACGGGAGGGATTCGTTCACGGTGAAGCTGGACACTGAACCGACGGCGACGGTGACCGTCACCATCGGCGTCACCGCCGGCGACACGGACGAGGCGACGGTGAGTCCGACGACCCTGAAGTTCGCGGCGGCGGCGAACAGCGGCAACAACGAGTTCAAGTGGGACGATCCGCGGCAGGTGACGGTGACGGGCCAGGATGACGGCGCGTCGGACGGCGACCGCTCGTACACGATCACGGTGGCGGCGGCGAGCACGGACGCGAACTACAACGCCCTGAGCAAGACGGTGTCGGGTTTGAATGCGGACGACGATGTGCCGAGGGTGACGCTGGAGCTGACCGAGACCGAGATCGCCGAAAGCGGGGAGTTCAATTCGACCGGGATTTTTGCGTTTCTGGACCGGGCATCGACGGCTCCGACGACGATCACGGTGACGGCGCCGCCGGGAACGACGCTGAGCGAGACGAGGATGGGCGAGACGCTGCTGACGCTCGACACGCTGACGATCGACGCGGGCAAGCTCTCGAGCAGGTCTGCGGACACGGTGGCGCCCCGGCAGCTGACGCTCAGGGCGGTGGACAACGGCCTCGACGCGCCGGACCGCGTGGTGATGGTGACGGGCACGGCGACCAATAGCGCGACCGTGTCGGGCCCGGCGGGGGTGTCGCTGACGATCACCGACGACGACACCGCGCGCCTGGAGGCGACGACGGTCCGGTTACCCCTGAGAACCTCCGAGGCGGCCGGGCCGCCGGTCAGCATACGGGTGCGCCTGCGGTCGCAGCCGACGGCGACGGTGACGCTGTCGATCCGCAGCAGCGACACGGGCGAGGCGACGGTGACCCCATCGACCCTGAAGTTCGCGGCGGTGGCGGACATCCGCGATTTGGATGATCCGGTGTACGAGTGGAACGTCCCGCGAGAGGTGACGGTGAGGGGAGTGGATGATCTGGAGGATGACAACTATCAGCCTTTCGCGATCACGGTGACGGCGGCGAGCGCGGACACGAAATACCATGGTCAAAGTTTGAGAGTGACGGGCGTGAACTTGGATGACGATGATCCGGAGGTGAAGCTGTCGCTGTCGGACGATTCGATTTCGGAGAACGGCGGCACGACCGAAGTGTCGGCGGCGCTGACCGAAGTGTCGTACCAGACGGTGACGATCACGTTCAGCGACGTGGCGGGCGCGTACACGGTGCCGTCGGATGCGAACACGATCATGATCGAGGCGGGGGAGACGAAAAGCACGGATCGGGTGACGCTGACGGCGGTGGACAACACGACGGATTCGCCGGATCGTTCGGGGACGGTGCGCGGGATCAGCAGCCCACGGGCAGAGGTGGTGGGGGCGAAACTGACCTTGGAGGACGACGACGATGCGCCGACGGTGACGCTGGCGGTGGCGGACAACACGATCAAGGAGAACAGCGACACGGCGAGCGAGACGATGACCACGGTGTCGGCGACGCTGAGCCATGCCTCGAGCGAAGACACGACGATCACGGTGACGCCGGTGCCGGGGGCGTACACGGTGGGTTCGGACGCGACCATCACGATCGCGGCGGGGGAGACCGAGAACAGTTCGGACACGGCGTCGATCACGGCGGTGAACAACACCCGGGACGAGCCGGACCGGATGGTGACGGTGACGGGGTCGGCGGCCAACAGCCACGAAGCGGGCTCGGTGACAGGGGTCTCGCTGACCATCACCGACGACGACGCGACGCCCTCGATCACGTTGACGGTGGATGACAACAGTGTGGGCGAGGGCGACGGGGCCACCCTGATCACGGTGACGGCCACGGTGGACGGCACGACCCGATTCGCCGAAGCCACGACGGTGACGGTGAGCGTGGCGGGCAGCGGCACGGCGGGGGCGGTGGACTTCGCGGCGGTGACGGACTTCGACATCGAGCTCGCTGCGGGGGCGGCGAGCGACACCGGGAGCTTCACGCTGACGCCGACGGACGATACGACGGACGAGACGGACGAGACCATCACGGTGAGTGGCGCGTCAGGCAGCCTGACGGTGAACCCGGCCACGATCAGCCTGACGGACGACGATAGCGCGCCGACGCTGTCGATCGACCCGCCGAGCGTGACGGAGGGGGACAGCGGCTCGACGAACCTGACGTTCACGGTGACGTTGAGCGCGGCGAGCGGCCGGCAGGTGACGGTGGCGTACGCCGACGCCGGGACCGGCACGGCCACTTCGGGGACGGACTACACGGCGATCACGGGCGGGACACTGACCTTCGCGGCGGGAACGACCAGCCGGACCTTCGACGTGTCGGTGACGGGCGACACGCTGGACGAAGCGAACGAGACCGTCGTGGTGACCCTGGGCGGCGCGACGAACGCGACGATCTCGACGGCGAGCGGGACGGGGACGATCACGGACAACGACGACGCGCCGACGCTGTCGATCGACTCGCCGAGCGTGACGGAGGGGGACAGCGGCGCGACGAACCTGACTTTCACGATGACGTTGAGCGCGGCGAGCGGCCGGCTGGTGACGGTGGACTGGGCGGAGGGGACGGGCGGCACGGCCACTTCCGGGACGGACTACACGGCGATCACCGGCGGCACGCTGACCTTCGCGGTGGGTGCCACCAGCCAGACCTTCGACGTGTCGGTGACGGGCGACGTCCTGGACGAGGCGAACGAGACGGTGATCGCGACCCTGAGCAACGCGGCGAACGCGACGATCTCGACGGCGAGCGGCACGGGGACGATCACGGACGACGACGCGGCGCCGACCGCGATCACCTTGACGGTGGATGACAGCAGCGTGGGCGAGGGCGCCGGGGCGACGACGATCACGGTGACCGCCACGGTGGACGGCACGACCCGGTTCGGCGCGGCCACGACGGTGACGGTGAGCGTGGCGGGCAGCGGCACGGCGACGGCGGTGGACTTCGCGGCGGTGGCGGACTTCGACATCGAGATCGCGGCGGGGGCGGCGAGCCGGGCCGGGACGTTCACGCTGACGCCGACGGACGACACGGAGGACGAGACGGACGAGACCATCACGGTGAGCGGCGCGTCGGGCGGCCTGATGGTGAACCCGGCCACGATCAGCCTGACGGACAACGATGGCGCGCCGTCGCTGTCGATCGACTCGCCGAGCGTGACGGAGGGGGACAGCGGCTCGAAGAACCTGACGTTCACGGTGACCTTGAGTCCGGCGAGCGGCCAGCAGGTGACGGTGGCGTACGCCGACGCCGGGACCGGCACGGCCACTTCGGGGACGGACTACACGGCCATCACGGGCGGGACACTGACCTTCGCGGCGGGGACGACCAGCCGGACCTTCAACGTGTCGGTGACGGGCGACGTCCTGAACGAGGTGAATGAGACCGTCGTGGTGACCCTGAGCGGCGCGACGAACGCGACGATCTCGACGGCGAGCGGGACGGGGACGGGGACGATCACGGACAACGACGGCGCGCCGTCGCTGTCGATCGACTCGCCGAGCGTGACCGAGGGAAACAGCGGCGCGACGAACCTGACGTTCACGGCGACGCTGAGCGCGGCGAGCGGCCGGCAGGTGACGGTGGCCTGGGCCGACGCCGGGACTGGCACGGCCACTTCGGGGACGGACTACACGGCCATCACCGGCGGCACGCTGACCTTCACGGCGGGGACGACCAGCCGGACCTTCGACGTGTCGGTGACGGGCGACACCACGGACGAGGCGGACGAGACCGTCGTGGTGACGTTGAGCAACGCGGCGAACGCGACCATTGGGACGGCCACCGGCACGGGGACGATCACCGACGACGACGGGGCGCCGACGGTTTCGATCGACTCGCCGAGCGTGATGGAGGGGGACAGCGGTTCGGCGGATCTGACGTTCACGGCGACGCTGAGCGCGGCGAGCGGCAGGCAGGTGACGGTGGACTGGGCGGAGGGGACCGGCGGCACCGCGACTTCGGGGACGGACTACACGGCCATCACCGGCGGCACGCTGACCTTCGCGGCGGGGACGACGAGCCGGACCTTCGACGTGTCGGTGACGGGCGACACGCTGGCCGAGGCGAACGAGACCGTCGTGGTGTCGCTGAGCGACGCGGCGAACGCGACGATCTCGACGGCGAGCGGGACGGGGACGATCACGAACGACGATGGGCCGGCGCTGGCGGTCGACTCGCCGAGCGTGACCGAGGGGGACAGCGGCTCGGCGAACCTGACGTTCACGGCGACGCTGAGCGCGGCGAGCGGCCAGCAGGTGACGGTGGACTGGGCGGAGGGGACGGGCGGCACCGCGACTTCGGGGACGGACTACACGGCCATCACCGGCGGCACGCTGACCTTCGCGGCGGGGACGACGAGCCGGGCCTTCAACGTGTCGGTGACGGGCGACACCACGGACGAGGCGGACGAGACCGTCGTGGTGACGTTGAGCAACGCGGCGAACGCGACCATTGGGACGGCCACCGGCACGGGGACGATCACCGACGACGACGGGGCGCCGACGGTTTCGATCGACTCACCGAGCGTGATGGAGGGTGACAGCGGTTCGGCGGACCTGACGTTCACGGTGACGCTGAGCGCGGCGAGCGGCAGGCAGGTGACGGTGGGCTACGCGGACGCGGGCACCGGCACCGCAACCTCGGGCGCCGACTACACGGCGATTCCCGCCGGGACGCTCACCTTCGCGCCGGGGACGACGAGCCAGACCATCGCCGTGACGGTGACCGGGGACGCGACGGACGAGGCGAACGAGACGGTGGTGGTGACGTTGAGCGCCCCGGTGAACGCGACCCTCGCCGCCGCCGCCGGGACGGGGACGGTGACCAACGACGATGCGGACCTGCGGGTGGAGACGACCGGGCCGGGCACCACCACCCGCACGGTGAACGGGCACACGGTGACGGTGGTGGTGGGCGACGGCGTGCCGGCGGGGGTGGTGGTCATCCTCCCGGTCGCGCTCGACCGGGACGTGGCGCTGCGCTTCGCCCCGCCCGCCCCCGGCGTGCCCTTCGAGAGCGCCCGCTTCGGGCTCGGGGAAGACCCCGACCGGCGCACGGTGGTGGACGTGACCGCGCAGCCGGTCCCGTCCGGGGGGCTGGAGCTCTGCTTGCCGGTGGCCGCGTCCTTGCGCGCGGAGGCCGGGGAGCGGGGGCTGCGGTTGCTGCACTACGGCGAGGCCGGCTGGGCGCCGGTGGCGCGCTCGCGCGACGACGCGGCCCGCGGTCTGGTGTGCGCTTCCGGAGTGGCCGCGCTCTCCCCGTTCGCGGTGGGCTACGACGACCTGAAGCCCACCTTCGCCGATGCGGCGCTCGCACCGCAGCGCTACCGGGAAGGGACGGAGATTGACCCCCTCGCCCTGCCGGCGGCGACGGGCGGTGACGGGCCGCTCGCCTATGCGCTCGCGCCGGCCTTGCCCGAGGGGCTCGAGTACACCGCTCCTGCCGATGCGACGAGCGGCGGCACCCTCGCCGGCACGCCCGCCGTGCCCGCGCAAACCGCCGCCTGGACCCTGACCGCTACCGACGCCGATGGCGATACCGCGACGCTCACCTTCACCATCGAAGTGGCGCCGGACGTGTCGGACCTGGTGCCGAGCTTCGGCGATGCACAGGTGCCGCCGCAACGCTACGTGCAGGACCTGGAGATTGCGCCGCTCGCCCTGCCGGCGGCGACGGGCGGCGACCTCCCGTTGACCTATGCGCTGACCGGGCCGGGACCGGCCTCGGACCTGGCCTTGCCCGAGG
This sequence comes from uncultured Gammaproteobacteria bacterium, assembly GCA_958295835.1. Classification (GTDB taxonomy): domain Bacteria; phylum Pseudomonadota; class Gammaproteobacteria; order HK1; family HK1; genus HK1. The sequence goes on along the minus strand of OY282378.1, from coordinate 5,407,160 downwards.
GGCTCGAGTACACCGCCCCTGCCGATGCGAGGAGCGGCGGCACCCTCGCCGGCACCTCCACCGTGCCCGCGCAAGCCGCCGCCTGGACCCTGACCGCCACCGACGCCGACGGCGATACCGCGACGCTGCGCTTCACCATCGAGGTGCTGGACCGCCTGCGGGTGCGCCTGAAGGGCATCAACGAAGCCATCCTGCCCGACCTCTCCCGGGCGATGACCGCGAGCACGCTGGACGCGGTGAGCGGGCGCATCGGGCAGGCGCTCTCCCCGGACGGGGCCGCCGCCCCCGGCGCGATGGCCCCCGCGGACGTGCTCACGGGGTTCGCCGGCCTCCTCCAGGCGAACGAGCAGGCCCTCGAGGACGGCACGTGGTCGTGGAAGCAGGGGCTCGCCGGGCGACGCTTCGCCCTCGCGCTCTCCGGGGACGGTGAGAGAGACGGCGCCGGGGGCGGAGCCGTCACGGACGCCGGCGCGCGCGTGACCGCCTGGGGCGCGGGCGACTACCGCAGCCTCGCCGGCGACGGCGACGGTAGCGGGGTGGACTGGGACGGCCACCTGTTCGGCGCGCACCTGGGGATGGACGCCCGCTTCGGGGCCGGGGGATTGGCCGGGCTCGCGCTCTCGGTGAGCAAGGGGCGCTTCGACTACACCGACACGTCCGCCTACGCCCTCGGCGAGACGGTCGAGGGCGAGTACGAGAGCCGGATGACGAGCGCGCATCCCTACGTGGGATGGGCATGGCCGGCGGGGAGGCACGCCTGGGCGTCGCTCGGCTACGGCCGGGGCGACGTCACCCTCCTCGACGGCGAAGCGGGCCGGCAGACGAGCGACAGCACGTTGCGCAGCGCGGCGGCGGGCGGGAGCGTGCGGGTGCTCTCGGGCGAGGGGCCGGGGGTCTTCGGCCCGGTGACCGTGGACCTCAAGGGCGAGGCGTGGACGACGCGGCTCGCCGTCGAGGACAACGGCGAGCGCATCGCGGGGCTTGCGGTCGGGACCCACCGGCTGCGGGTGGCGGCCGAAGGCGCGCGGGCGTTCGCGTTGGGCGGGGGTGCGGCGTTCACGCCCTCGGTGGAGTTGGGGATGCGCCTCGACGGGGGCGACGGCGAGACCGGGGCGGGGGTGGAGCTCGGGGGCGGGCTGGACTACGCGCACCCGGCCCTGGGCCTGAGCGCGGACGTGGCGGGCCGGGTGCTGCTCGCGCACGAGGGCGGGACGGAGGACTGGAGCGTGGGCGGGGCGGTGCGGCTGGAACCGGCCTCGGGCCGGGGGCTGTCGCTACGCCTGGCGCCCTCGTATGGAGAGACGGGAGGCGGCCTCTCGCGGCTGTGGGAGGGCGGCGTGGCCGGGAGTGGCGCCACCGGAACCACCGGCGCATCCGCGCCGAACGGCGAATCTCCGGCCGCGCGGCTGGACACCGAGATGGGCTACGGCCTGGCGGCGTTCGCCGGGGTGCTGACTCCCTACGGCGGCCTCGATCTGTCCGAGGGCGGCGCGCGTGGCTACCGGCTGGGGGCGCGCTTCCTGCTCGGCCCGGCCTGCGAGCTGGGTCTTGAAGGCGAACGCCGGGAGAGCCGCACCGAGCGCGCCGAGCACGGCCTGATGCTGCGCGGGCGGGTGCGCTGGTAGACGGCGCGTCCCGGGGACGCGGGCAAGGCCGCCCGCCGTTCGGCGTCACCGGGATGCGCTCCCTCAACCTGGGCACGGCGGGCTCTCGGCCGGCCGCATCGTCTTCGACGCCACCGAGGTGATCGCCGACCACTGCGAGTCATGTTCACCCTGGTGCTCCAGCATCAGGCGCACTGCTCGGTCCCGGACTTCCGGGGAGTATCTTGTCGATGGGTTCATCTGCCCTCTCCTCCCGAAGACTCGACAAGCGTAGTCTCCGGGAAACCCGGGGCGGTTCACGGCCCGGAGCCGGGAGATCCCGAACATCTTCGACGCCTTGTCCGGGATTCGAGAACGATGTCCATGCCGCCCGCCCGCGGAACAGGAGTGAATGCCGTTCGCGCATCCCGAGCGGCGGTCCCCCGATCGCCCGAACCGCCCGAACCGCCCGAACCGTCTGGGCCGATCGACGTGGTGGCCATCCGCCATGCGCCGACGGCGTGGAACGCGGCGGGGCGCATCCAGGGCCATGTAGACGTGCCGCTGAGCGAGGACGGGCGCCGAGCATTGGCCCGGCGCCGTCTCCCGGAGCGGTTCGGAGCGTACCGGGTGCATTCGAGCCCGCTCGCCCGCGCGGTGGAGACCGCGGCGCTGCTCGGGCTCGATGCGCCGGTGCTCGACCGCCGCCTCATGGAGATGGACTGGGGCGAGTGGGAGGGAGGGACGCGCGCCGCGCTCGCCGCGGCGGACCCCGGCGGGGTCGCGCGCAACGAGGCGAGGGGGCCGGACTTCCGGCCGCCAGGCGGAGAGAGTCCGCGCGAGGTGCAGGTCCGGCTCCTCGACTGGGCCCGGAGCGTCGCCGCCGGGTCGCCGCCCGGCGCCGCGCGGAACCATCGCCGCCCGGCGGGCGGCGTGGCCCGGAGCGCTGTCCGCTCGTCGCCGCACGTGGTCACGATCACCCACAAGGGGGTCATCAAGGCGTTGCTGGGGCTCGCCCATGGATGGGATCTCATCGGCAAGTCCCCGGTGCGCCTCGACTGGACCCGCGCGCACCGTTTCCGATTCGACCCGACCTCCGGGGCGTTCACCCTCGACGAGCCGAACATCCGGCTCGAACGCGATGGATAGCGGCAGGGAACGCCGCGTGGCCGCCCTCCCGTGACCGCCCCGGCCGCCGCGCCCAGGGTGATGCTCTGGGTCCAGCACCTGATGGGGATCGGCCACCAGCGCCGCGTGGCAGCCATCGCGCTGGCCCTCGCCGGGAGAGGGGCGGACGTCGTGTACGTGACCGGCGGGGCGGAGATCCCGGATCTCGCGCCCGGCTGGCCTGGTCGGGTGCGCGTCGTCGCGCTTCCCGCCGCCCGGGTCGCGGATGCCGGCTACCGCGCCCTGGTGGATGCGGGCGGTTGCGAGGTCGACGACGTCTGGCGGGCCACGCGCCGGGATCTGCTGCTCGCCGCGTTCGAGGAGCACGCGCCGCACGTGCTCGTCACCGAGACCTGGCCGTTCGGCCGCCGGCTGCTGCGCTTCGAGCTGGAACCGCTGGTCGAGCGCGCCCGGGCCGCGGGGTGCCGGCGAGTCAGCTCCATCCGCGACGTGCTCCAGCCGCCATCGAGCCTGGCCAGGGCGCGGGCGGCGGCGAACCGTGTACTGGAATCCTTTGACGTGGTGCTCGTGCACGGTGACCCCGCCTTCGTCCCGCTCGATGCGAGCTTCCCCGAGACGGAGCGGATCCGGACGCGCATCCGGTATACGGGGTACGTCGCGGCAGGGAAGGAGCCGGCCGCGACACCCGGGATGGGGGAGGATGAGATCGTCGTCTCCGCCGGCGGCGGGGTGGTCGCGCACCGCCTCGTGGACGCCGCCCTCGCCGCCGCGCGACAGGATCCGGACCTCCGATGGCGGATCCTCATCGGGCCGAACGCCGGCGAAGACATCTTCACCGGCTGGCGCCGGGCCGCGGCGGCGAACACAGTCGTGGAGCCGAACCGCGCGGACTTCGGATCGCTTCTCTCGCGGGCGCGGGTCTCCGTCTCCCAAGCGGGCTACAACACCGTCACCGACCTCCTGGCCGCCGGTGCGCCGGCGGTGCTCGTGCCGTTCTCCGCCGGGGGCGAGCGCGAGCAGTCGATCCGCGCCCGGACCCTCGCCGAAGCGGGATTCGCACAAGTGGTCGAGGAGGATCGCCTGACCCCCGAGACCCTGCTGGAAGCGATCCGCGCCGCACCCGCACCGGACGCAGGCCGGGCACGCATCCGGCTCGACGGCGCCGCGAAGAGCGCCGATGCCATCATCGAAATCGCCCGTGACGTTGCCGATTCGTCCCGACGCTGAAATGCGGCGGGCATGGGCATTACGATTTCGTGTGTCCTTACTTCGGTTTCGGCGGAGACGGCGCCGGACGTGGGGGAGGTGGAGGTGGAGGAGGTGGCGGATTGGGTGGTCTCGGTGGGCGACCGGCAGAACCCCTTCTTGGCATTGCGATCTCCTTCAGGATGCATATCGATCGGTCATCACCTTGTACGCAATCTCCGCGCTTTTCCTGTTCAACCGCGGGTCTTCCCGAATATCGGAATCGCCAGCCCGCCCAGTCACCCTCAGCGTCCTGTCCGCGAGCTTTCGGATCCGGTTCCGTATCTCGGCGTCGTTCGAGTCTTCCTGGTCGACAGCGCTCCACAAATCACGCCACTGATTCTCCAAATCGCCACATTCGACGCTGATCGTATGCAGGATGGCGGCCTTCTTCGCGTCATCCGACACCAGATCCCAAATTACGAGCACCGCTATCAGAGCGCTGGCAATTTCCGTAACCCACCGAAAATCTTCGGGAAGCAGATTCAGGAAGGCGGAGATGCCTCCAGCCGCCGCAACCAGCAACGCGAACCGAAGTCGCTGGTGGTTGCGCCGGTGCCGGTTGGAGAGCGTGGCGTAGTATCGCCCCAACCGCGCGGCATCCAGGAAGCCTTGCCATACCTCGTTCCGGGTTTGCTCGCTGACGCTCATGGAGTAGCCTCCTACGTCATGGGCGACCGAATTCTACGCGCGATCAGTCAGCACTGGATAGACCGGATCAGCCACCTGCGCCCGATGGTCCATGGTTGCTTGGGGTTCCTGCGGCAATTCGATATCGGGGAGGTGCCGTCCTGAATCCTCCGGCGGACACAACTCGACCATGTGAGCGGCGACCGCTCACGCGGTCGCCGCCCGTCGGTTCGACCAACCAATGCACTGGTCCGATCTTTCCAATGAGCTCGATGCGTGGCGCGGCGAAGGCCGGGTCGCCTCGATGTGGTGGCGGGACGATGATGCCGCGGAGCCGGGTCCGGCCCTCGACCGGCTCGCGGGCATCGCGCACGAGCACACAGTGACGGTGGGGCTCGCGGTGATCCCGGCCCTGGCGTCCGGGGCCCTCGCGATGTGGATCGAGTCCGCGCGCGTCGAGGTGCTGCAGCACGGATGGGCGCATCGCAACCATGCGGCGGACGGCGAGAAGAAATCGGAGCTCGGGCGCCGCCGCGCGGCCGGAGTGGTCATGGCGGAGCTGTCGCGGGGCCGCGAGACGTTGCGCGGGCTTGCCCGCGGCTGGACCCTGCCGGTGCTCGTCCCTCCCTGGAACCGGATCGATCCCGCCCTGATTCCGGCCCTGGCGCCCGTGGGGTTCCGCGGCCTGTCGACGTTCGGCCCCCGCCCCGCGGCCAAGCCGGCGCCGGGTCTCGGGCAGACGAACTGCCACGTCGATGTGGTGGACTGGCGCGGCGGGCGAGGGTTTGTCGGGCGCGACCGGGCTATCGCCGAGGTCGTCGCTCATCTCGCAGCACGGAGGCGGCGATCGGTGGACCCGGTCGAGCCCACCGGGCTCCTGACCCACCACGCCGTGCACGAGGAGTCGACCTGGACGTTCGTCGCCCGGTTCATCGAACGGACACGGCAACATCCGGCGGCCCGCTGGCTCGCGCCGGGCGAGGCGATACTCGGACGCCTCGAACCGTGAACGCTCCGGCCGTTTCCGAGCCGGCTGCCCTTGTCGTTCGGGCTCTGGCCGATGGCCGCACCCGCGACCGCGGCGCGCTCGCCCGCGAGTGCGGTATCAGCCACGCAATCCTTGACGCGACCCTCGAACGGCTCCCTCGGCTCGGAGTCGCGCTGACTACCAGCCGGGAAACGGTGGCCCTGACGCGGCCGGTCGATCTGCTCGATGCCGGGCGGATCCGGCGCGCCATACCGCGTTTGCGGCCCGAGGCGGTCCACGTGCGTTTCGCGGTCGATTCCACCAGTTCGGTCCTCGCGGGGCGCCTCCGCGCCGGAGCCTCCACGCCGGAGCTCTGTACCGCGGAGATCCAGACCGCTGGAAGGGGCCGCCAGGGGCGGCGCTGGATCTCGGGCCTGGGACAGAGCCTCGTGCTGTCCGTCTCCTGGTGCTTCACCACGCGATCGAACGCACTCAGCGGCCTCTCGCTTGCCGCCGGGGTTGCGCTCGTCGAGACGCTTGCGGCCGGCGGGTTCGGACACGTGATGCTCAAATGGCCCAACGACCTGGTCGTCGACGACCGCAAGCTCGCGGGCATCCTTGTCGAGGCGAACCACTCCCGGCCGAGGTCGGCCACGTGCGTGATCGGGGTCGGTTTCAATCTCGATCTCGCGCCGGCGGATTCCGGCCGAATCGATCAGCCATGGACCGATTTCGCACGGGCATTCGGCCGGATTCCTGCGCGAAGCGGACTGGCCGCCCGGACCGCCAACGCACTTCTCGATGCGTGCGAGCAGTATCGGGACCACGGTCTTGAACCCTTCGCAGCCCGGTGGCGCGAGCGCGACGCGCTGCGTGGCCGGCCCGTGCGCGTGCTGTCGGGGGGAGCGCCGATCGAGGGGATGGCGCACGGAATCGACAACGACGGCGCGCTGCTCGTCGAACGTCCCTCGGGCGTCGTTCGCTGCGGGTCCGGCGAAGTCAGGGTGAGGTGGACCCCATCGACTACACCGGACAGACTACGTGCTCCTGACAGGTCTCGGCCGCATCGTTGAGAGAGGGGCGGAGATAGGCTACGGTATCCGCTGGGCACCCGTGGGAACAGGTGCTCGGGGAGGAGGTTCCACCAAGTTCCTCAACCATCGCGCCCGGGAGGTTCAATGTTCGAGTACGACCAGGACATCGTTGAGGTGCTCCTCAACGACAACGAGCAGTTCCAGATTCTCTACAAGCAGCACAACACACTCAAGGCAAAAGTCCGCGATGCCGAGATCGGCGTATTGCCGCTCGACGACCTCAGCCTCGGTACGATGAAGAAGGAAAAGCTCCTCGCCAAGGACAAGATGGCGGCGATGATCGAGCGGTACCGGCGAGAGCACGCCTGATCCGTCGTGCGGGCTTCCCCGGCGACGGAGACATTCGTTCGAAGATCCTCCCGCGGGCCGCCCCGCGGTCCCCGCCGGTGGCAGGGGGCGGTTTCTCCTCGATATGCCCCCTCGGAGAACATCGACGGCAGGCCGGCCACCCGCCGTTGGAAGGGGGCGGGTCGAGCCGCCCCCGCCGCCTCTCCCGCCGGCGCTTCCAGCCGGGCGCGTATACTCGACGTATGGGCGCCGATGAGCCGAATCGCAGGCGGCGCCGGACGGGCTCCAGTGGCCCGGAGCCGCCGCGGCTCCGGGTCGAGCGTGTAAGGCGCACCGGCATCGAAACGGAGCGATACCGATGACCGAGGAAGTGTTCAGGCAGGATGCGTACGCAAGGTCTTGCGAAGCCCGCGTCACCGCGGTGGATGAGGCCGGGGTACGCCTCGACCGCACCGTCTTCTACCCGCTCGGAGGCGGTCAACCGGGCGACAACGGCGAGCTGGTTCTCCACGACGGGACGGCCATCCGGATCATCGACACCCGCAAGGGCACGGCCCCGGACGAGATCGTCCACGTCCCGGAAGCATCGGCCGATCCCGCCCTCGCCGGCTCCGGGGTCACCGCCCGCATCGATTGGGACCGCCGGCATCGCCTGATGCGGATACATACCTGCCTGCACCTCCTGTGCTCGCTCATTCCGGCGCCGGTGACCGGCGGGTCCATCCGGGACGGGAGTGGCCGGCTCGACTTCGACCTCCCCGAGAGCACGCTCGACAAGCAGGACCTCACCACCCGGCTCAATCGGCTCGTGGCCGAGGATCACCCCGTGAATCCGCGCTGGGTCAGCGAGGGCGAGCTCGATGCGAACCCCTCGCTGGTGCGGACGATGTCGGTGGCGCCCCCGCGCGGCCGGGGAAGCGTGCGGCTGCTCGACATCGAAGGCGTGGACTTGCAGCCCTGCGGCGGCACCCACGTGGCCTCCACCGGCGAGATCGGGCCGGTACGGGTGACGAAGATCGAGAAGAAGGGCCGCCAGAACCGTCGGGTGATCGTCGCCTTCGACGGCTGACGGGCGCTCCCCGGACGGTGGTACGGCGGGCCAGGCGGGTCCGGCACCGCCGCTTGGACATCCCATACGAAGACTGACGAATCCTCCCGGACAGCGCCGCGGGCAGGAGCCGTCACCCGCCGAGCAGCAGATCCTTCGCCGCGTTGAGCTTCGCTGCGAGGTAGTCCGAGCCGCCGCGGTCGGGGTGGAGCCGCTGGATGAGGCGCCGGTGGGCCTCGATGATCTCCTCCCGCGTCGCCTCCGGCCCGAGTCCCAGCACCGCCCGCGCTTCGTTCTCGCTCATCTCGCCGGAAGCCCCGCCGGACGGCGGCTCGCCGCGCTCGCGCCAGCCCTCGCAGGTGCGGTCCAGATACGCTTCGAGCACCACGGCGGATTGCCGGTCCGACCGGCACTCGGCGAGCAGCGCGAGGAGGTCTTCGAGGGCGAGCGAGCCGAGCGCGCGCCCCTCGTACCTGCCCCGGAGCACGGCGCCGTCCATCTCTCCGGTGTCGTGGTCGAGCCGCATGCTCAGGAACGCGGTCTCGACCTCCGAAGTCTGGCCCGGGGTGGGGCCCGGGGAGGCGCCGGCCTTCATGCGGCTGGTGAACCCCCTGATGGTGTTGAAGGTCTGGAACAGCCCGACCGCGCGGTACGCCAGCGGCACCAGGGCGGCCAGACCGGCGAACAGGGGATGCAGCTTGCCGGTGATCAGCGCGAAGAACAGGACGATCCCGCCCCCGATCAGCAGCGCGCGGTTGCGGACCCGCTTCTGCTTCGACTTGGGGACGCGCTTGTACCAGCTTATGAAGAACAGCACCGCGACCAGGGCGGCGAGCAGCAGGATCGGGTGCATGTCCGGCTATCTGCGCCCGGCCTGTCCGGACCGGCCGAGCGAGTGCGTGAGACGCTTGATCGTGCCGCCTTCGCGCCGGCCGAGATCCTCCAGCGCCTCGCGGCCTCCCGCCGCGTAGACCGCCACCGCGCGCAGCAGGTCGCGCAGCTCCGCCGCGCTCGACGCATCGAAGCGGCAGTACGCCCCCCCGGTCAGGGTGGCGATTTCCCGGAAGGCGCGTTCGGCCACGGGGTCGTGGCCTTCCTGGAACACGAACATCGGGACGGCCAGCAGGCGCAGGGGGCCGGCCGCCGCGCACAGCCGATCGACGCCCTCCTCGACGCAGTCACCGACGAAGACCACCGCATTCACCCGGGTGCGCTCGGCCTCGGTCTTCGCGTGGCGCAGCACGCGCTCGATCTGGGTGATGCCCGCGGCGCAACGCACCGCGCTCATGTGGCGCAAGAGCGAATCCGAGCTCATGAGCCAGGGCGTCGCTTCGAAGCCGTTGAACCCGCCGTAATGGCAGAGCTGCACCGACAGCCCGCCGGCCCGCGCCGCCTCGGTGAACATCTCGCCCTGGATCCGGCACGCGCGGTCCCAGGCCGGCTCGCGGCTGGCAGTCGCGTCCATCGCGAACAGCAGGCGTCCCCGGGTCTTCGTCCGCCCGGCCGGCGTGACCGCCGCCACGTTGCGCAGGAAGGCATCGACCTCGGTCGACGTGGACTGCGTCGGGAGCTTGTTGCGGTCTCCGGTCATCGGTGGCCGGTCATCTGGCGGGCGGCTTCGAGCGGCGGATGATCATAGCACCCGCTTCGAGAAGCGCCGGTCCGCCTGAACGTGCAGAGCTCGAGCCCTCGGCGTCGAAATCCCCACAGGGCGCGTCCTGCCCGTCCCCGGTTCGTCCGGGTGCACCCGGCACACCGCCGGCGCCCGCCAAGCTGGCGGGAGGCTCGGGCGCCGACAATCCGGCTCGGGCGGACCATACTCGGCTCTTCGGCCTCGTGAACGCGACAGGATTACATCCGGAGATACGGGATGCGGTAGCCTGTCCTGTCCGGGCTCATCACCGGGCGCCGGCGACGTTCGGTCATTTTTCATGAATACGGAGGCGACGCAGCGGGAGGTCGTCGGATGAAACAGCCGTTTTTGATCACATCCCACGGAGTTCTCTACGACGCCGATTGCCTCCAGGTTCTTGGACGCATGAAATCGGGGGTCATCGATACCGTCTTTGCCGATCCTCCGTTCAACATCGGCAAGGACTACAAGAACGGCTACGACGACGCCGCGACACAGACCGAATATCTGGATTGGTGCCGCCGCTGGATCCTCGAGTGCTGCCGCATCCTGAAACCGGGCGGAGCGTTTTTTCTCTATGCCACGCCGGAGCTTGCAGTCCAGTTTGCTCCGGTCATGGGAGAGCGGCTGAACTTCAGGCACTGGATTGCGCTTACCATGAAAGGCACCTGGCCGCGGGGGAAAAAGCTCTATCCGGCGCACTATGCGCTTCTCTACTATACTCGAGGCACGCCGCGCGTATTCAACAAGCTTCGCCTGCCGATCGAGACCTGCCGGCACTGCGGCGGTGAAATCCGGGACTACGGCGGTCATCGCAACAAGATGAATTCCGAGGGGGTGAATCTGACGGACTTCTGGACAGACACCTCTCCCAACCGTCACGCGAAATTCAAAGTCCGGCCGGGCGTGAACGAGCTGAAGCCGATGATACCTGAACGGGCCATTCTGATTTCGACCGATCCTGGAGACGTCGTCTTCGATCCATTCGGAGGGGGAGGATCCACTTTCCAGGCAGCGGAAAAGCTTCACCGCCACTGGATAGGCACCGAGCTCCATGACTCGGCCCATATCCGAAAACGTATGGAAGAGAACTATCCGATCTATACCGGGCAGGGTCCACGTTTCGATTTCGAGAAGCTGTTCATCCGTGAAGACAAGCCAGGTCCGGTTCTACGGGGGATCGAGGGAGAAAGTATGCAGGCTCGGACTGTCGCACATGACACCTTCACCGCCGCATGGAAGCCATGACGCCGGGCGCGTTCATCGCCAAGTGGCGGGCGGTGGAGCTCAAGGAGCGCTCCGCGGCGCAGGAACACTTCATCGACCTCTGCCGGCTGCTGGGCGAGCCGACCCCGGCCGAGGCGGACCCCGCGGGAGAGCGCTACTGCTTCGAGCGCGGCGCGCGCAAGGACAGCGGCGGCGACGGCTGGGCCGACGTGTGGAAGCGCCACTGCTTCGCCTGGGAGTACAAGGGCCGGCGCGCGAACCTCGACGCGGCCTTCGACCAGCTCCGGCAATACGCGCTGGCGCTGGAGAACCCGCCGCTGCTGATCGTCTCGGACATGGCGCGGTTCCGCATCCGCACCAACTGGACCAACAGCGTCAGCGAGACCCACGAGTTCACGCTGGACGACCTCGCGGATGCGGCGGTGCGGGACACGCTCAAGTGGGCGATGTCCGAGCCCGTGCGCCTGCGTCCCGGCGAGAGCCGGCAGGCGCTCACCGAACGCGCGGCGGCGGCCTTCGCCTCGCTGGCGCAGGCGTTGCGCGAGCGCGGGCACGCGCCCCGGGCGGTGGCGCATTTCGTCAACCGCCTCGTCTTCTGCATGTTCGCCGAGGACGTGGGGCTGCTGCCGGACCGGATGTTCACGCGGATGCTGGAGCAGGCCCGCCTCCGGCCCGGGGAGTTCGCCGGCATGGCCCGCGCCCTGTTCGGGGCGATGGCGGCGGGCGGCCTGGTCGGCTTCGAGCCCGTGGAACGCTTCAACGGCGGGTTGTTCGACGACGATGCAGCGGTGCCGCTCCGGCGTGCCGAGATCGAGACGGCGCTCGCCGCCGCGGCGTTGGACTGGTCGGAGATCGACCCCTCCATCCTGGGCACGCTGTTCGAGCGCGGGCTCGACCCGGACAAGCGCTCGCAGCTCGGCGCGCATTACACCGACCGGGACAAGATCATGCAGATCGTGGAGCCGGTGATCGTCCGCCCCTGGCTCGCCGGGTGGGCGAGGGCGAAGGCGGAGATCGCGGCGGCGCTGGAGAAGGCGGAGGCGGCGCGGTCACGGGCGGCGCGAACGCGGGCCGGCGCGCTTGCGGAACGGCGGCTGCGCGCATTCCTCGAAGACTTGCGGGGCTTCACGGTGCTCGACCCGGCCTGCGGCTCGGGCAACTTCCTGTATCTCGCGTTGCACGCGCTCAAGGACGTGGAGCACCGGGTGCAACTGGAAGCCGAGGCGATGGGGTTTCAGCGGGCCTTTCCGGCGGTCGGCCCGGCCAACGTCAGGGGGGATCGAGCTCAACGCCTACGCGGCGGAGCTGGCCCGCGTCTCGGTATGGGTCGGCGAGATCCAGTGGATGCGGCGCAACGGGTTCCGGGAGTCGCGCGATCCGATCCTCAAGCCCCTGGACACCATCGAATGCCGCGACGCGCTGCTGGTGCTGGGGGGTGGGGGGCCGGGGGTCGGGGAGCCGGAGGGCCGGGAGTCGGAGGGCCGGGAGCCGGAGGGCGGGAAGCCGGAGGGCGGGAAGCCGGAGGGCGGGAAGCCGGAGGGCGGGAAGCCGGAAGGTAGGGAGTCGAAGGGCGGGGAGCCGGAGGGCGCGGAGTCGGAGGGCCGGGAGTCGGAAGGCCGGGAGTCGGAAGGCGGGGAGCCGGAAGGCGGGGAGCCGGAAGGCGGGGAGCCGGAGGGCCGGGAGCCGGAATGGCCGGCGGCCGACGTGGTGATCGGCAACCCGCCCTTTCTCGGCGGTAAGCTGCTCAACGCCCATCTCGGGGAGGATTACGTATCGCGCCTGTTCACGGTCTACGAAGGCCGGGTGCCGGCGGAGGCCGATCTGGTCTGCTACTGGTTCGTGAAGGCGGGGGAGCAGATGAGGGCGGGCCGGGCGAAGCGGGTGGGGCTGGTCTCGACCAACTCCATCCGGGGCGGGGCGAACCGGCGGGCCTTGCAGGCGGCGATCCGGGAGTGCCCGATCTTCGAGGCATGGAGCGACGAGCCGTGGGTGGTCGACGGGGCGGCGGTGCGGGTGTCCCTGGTGTGCTTCGCACGGCAAGGGCCGGAGGATACGCCAGGACCGGAACGGCGGCTCGACGGGCAGCCCGTGGACGCGATCCACGCCGATCTGACGGCGAGGCGGGGCGGTGCGGGGGTGGACCTGACCGGGGCGCAACGCTTGTACCGGAACATGGGCGTCGCATTCATGGGCGACACCAAGGGCGGCCCCTTCGACGTGCGGGGAGAGCTGGCGAGGGACTGGCTGCGCGCGCCCGCGAACCCCAACGGCAGGCCCAATTCGGAGGTCCTGCGCCCGTGGATGAACGGGATGGACGTGACCCGGCGCCCGGCGGACAAGTGGATCGTGGATTTCGGCTGGGACATGGTGCGCGAGGAGGCGGCGCTCTACGAAGCGCCGTACCGGCACGCACAGGAGCACGTGTACCCGATGCGGCAGCGCAACCGCCGCGAGTCCTATCGGGAACGCTGGTGGCGGCACGTGGAGCCGAGACAGGGGATGTGGCGGGCGCTCGCAGGGCTCTCACGTTACATCGCGACGCCGCGCGTGGCGAAGCACCGGGTCTTCGTCTGGCTCGACGCCGGCATCTGCCCGGATAGCCAACTCATCGTCATCGCGCGCGATGACGACACGACCTTCGGCATCCTGCACAGCCGCTTCCACGAGGCGTGGTCGCTGCGGCTCGGTACATGGCTCGGCAAGGGCAACGACCCCCGCTATACCCCGACCACCACCTTCGAGACCTTCCCCTTCCCCGAAGGGCTGTCGCCCGACCTCCCCGCCGCCGGCGACGCGGGCGACCCGCACGCCGCCGCCATCGCCGAGGCGGCGAGGCGGCTGGTCGCGTTGCGGGACCGCTGGCTGAACCCGCCCGAGTGGGTGGAGTGGGTGGAGGAGCCGGCCCCCGGCTATCCGAAGCGCCCGGCTCCCCGCGACGAAGCGGCGGCGAAGGCGCTCAAGCAACGCACACTGACCAACCTCTACAACGCCCGCCCGCAGTGGCTCGCCGACGCCCATGCGGCCCTCGACGCCGCCGTCGCCGAAGCCTATGGTTGGCCGGAAGACGTCACGGACGAGGAGGCGTTGGGGGAGCTGCTGGCGCTGAATGTCGGGGGATCCACGCCGGTGTGACGAGGATGCGTCATGGAAGGCCGCTGGCGCTGAAAGGCCAGCGCAGGATTCGGCAAATCTGACAGGATCCGAGATCGGGAAAGGTCCTGATCCGATAGAATCGCAACTGGAAATCGATTCACGAACCGCATCGGGATCAACTTATCCGCCAATCCGGGAGCGTCCCATGGATATAGCAATCTACTGCCACGCAGGCCGTAAGGAAGGCATCGTTGCAAACGTCTTCGATGGTTACCCCAAGGAACGGCGCAACAGCATGAACCCCCACTTGCAATGCCCTGCGTGCCGGGCGCCGGCCCACTTCAGAAGAAAAAGTCGTGACGGAAAGGATCCCTGTTTCTTTGCGCGACACGAATCCGGTTGCGTCATGGCGTCGTCATCGCAGCACATCGCCGCCGTGATCAGGGAGGTAGAGCAGATCGTCAAGGATACATCCGTCCTCGCAGTGGATCTGAGTCTGCCGGACCGGGACTCGCGGCCGGCAGGTATCCCGACCCGAATTGTCGACGACCCCGAGGGCGGTGGTGAGGGACGAGCAAGTCGCCGGCATACGAAGAAATCCACCAAACCGAAGAAACCGTCGCGCGTGGGAGGCAAGCGTTTGCTCCGGTATCTCGTCTGTTCAGCGGATTTCCGGCAGGCGAATATCAAGATCAGGATCCCAGGCATGAGAAATGAGTTCACTCCGCTACGACTGTTCTGCCCCTTCTCGGATATAGCAGTGCCAACGGGGGACACGAAGCCCAGATGGCACGGCTTCTGGGGCCAACTGAGCGGGAGCGATGCCGGAATGGAGTGCCTGAACACAGGCGATCGGGAAGCGGCTTGCATCATCGTTGACAAGGAAATTCGTGATGCCGTTTATGGACAATGGAAGATAACCCGTCGAAACATCATCGGGGCGTACTGCCTCGTATTCGGCAAACCGGAGCTCTCAGAGGGAGGCAATCCCTGCGTCAAGGTGTACTCGGAAGATCGAATCGTGTTCTGGCTTGGTAAAGCGCCAGATGTCGAGGGCAGGCTCAACGAAGTGTATACAAGCGCTGGCACGCCCTCAGCTCTGGACCCCGAACTTCGGACGCTGCAAGCATACTCCCTGGACGTCCTGCGGAAGGACGACTGGACGTGAAACGGGGAGAGATCTGGTGGGCAAGCTTGCCGGAGCTCGCGGGCTCGGAACCCGGCTACCGGCGTCCGGTCCTGATCATCCAGACGAACGAGTTCAACCGCAGCGCTATTCGCACCGTTGTTGTTGCCGCGGTCACTTCCAACAGATCTCTGGCCGCCGCTCCGGGAAACGTGGAGCTATCGACACGCGGCACCGGCCTGAATGTGAGCTCGGTCGTCAACGTGTCCCAAGTCGTCACACTCGACAAGAGCTGCCTGACGGAGAGGGTCGGTCGGGCGCCACCGTCGACGATGCGCCGAATCGAAGACGGTTTGCGACTGGTCCTGGCACTCTGACGAGCAAGGGAGACTCCGGCGAGCGCGGACACGGGTTTCTGCCGAACTTCGGATCCGAACGTCGCCTCCCGGATGGAGCCTGCTTCCGGCTCGACCAGAGGAGTGACGGAACTCTGATTTATGCAGTAATCGGGGCTATTCTGCTCCGGTTTCTGCTTCTCCCGATTGTTGCATAAACTCATATGCATTGGTGCGCGAAACGCCTCTGTACAAGTAGTATTCCACACACTGGACGGTCCAGTTCATGTTCACTCCCAGTGAGGATGAGCTACACCGGCGTGGCATGCGTTCCATCCTGCTATCGCAGCACGAAATGGCGTTTTCGATAGCTTTTTATGCTACTGGCAGGTCTTCACCGTTGTCGGACACACTCCCATCCCGAGCACCTCTGAAAACAGCGGCATGGTGGACGTTCGCGTACCGGACTTCGGGCATCGGATCGTTCTCCGCATCCTTCAGCCAGCGCGAAACAACCGGCTCTTCCTCGAAACCCTGTTTCGCCATCGATACCGCGAGCTGAACGCAACGTCGTCTGAGCGAGGGTATGCTGTCTTCATCCCGCTCGTGCCTCCTATCATACCGCAACTCTTGGAGCAAATAGTCAAGTCCTTGTTGCGCCAATTCGCTGACGGCAGTCCTTTGTTCTTCGCTTCCTTCGTCGAATATCCACTTGGTTATCTGTAGAGCAACATCGAGAGAAATGCTCCTCCGAGAAGCAATGATCACTCCGACTTCGCGCACCAGATCAATCGGAGGCTTTGGACATGGCGTTTCGGAATCATTCGACGTCTTCATCCAATGGAACAATCCCCACGTCGCATTTTCAGCCAGGATCGATTTATCCGACACCAATCCCACTCGCATCGACTGCACGATCTCATCGAAACGATCCGGCAAAGCCCTGACGATGCCTGTCATGAGGGTAAATCCCGGTACATCGGAATCGTTGAGATCCGGAATCTTCCCGTATAGCTTCTTCACCACTGAATCCGGAAGTGGAATCCCAGATAAGATTTCACATAGTCCGATGATGGCACGGAGAGTAAAGTTCTGAATCTGATCCTCGAAAAAGGGGATACGACGGCGTGGTACAGGAAGGTCCGCCCATCTTTCCACGATCTCGGCCAAGTAGTCTATTTCATCTTTCGTCAAACGCAAA
The DNA here is from genome assembly GCA_958295835.1 of uncultured Gammaproteobacteria bacterium. Lineage (GTDB taxonomy): Bacteria > Pseudomonadota > Gammaproteobacteria > HK1 > HK1 > HK1. Next base: position 5,390,562 of record OY282378.1, on the reverse strand, counting down.
GAACGTTTGCGGTGTTTCAGCCAAATCGCGTATCCAACCTGCCACAGAACTTCAGCTAGGTTTTCCTCGCTGCCTTGCGGAAGATTGCCAATGTCGAGCCACTTCTTGCGGAAGCATCGTTCCGCCAAACCGGATTCCGGTTCCGGTAAATCAAGAAATACCGCGTCAGCGAGATCCGTTTCCACAGGCAGACAACTATCGCCGACGTGTTGGGGATTCCACAACGCTCGGGCAATATCGACGGATTCAGATTCGGACAATCGGCCCCGCAAGACCACGTACCTGATCCGAGAGGCGGATCGTTTTCGCGCTTCTCCCCCGGCGCGCAGACCATGTACCAACAAATTGATGATTTGCTTCCACTGCTCCTCAGTGTCGGCCGTACGACAGGGTGCGGGTAAATCATCCCTTACCAGATAGCCCGGATCAGGGTCATGGCTTCCGAACGGTTCCTTGAAACCATCCAGCCCAACAATGGGGGCATTGAGCAGGTTCAGAATGCGACATGCCTGCTGATCGGGGAGAAGCGTTTCCCAACTCCGTTCCAACAGTCTTCGGAGTGGAAGTGCCAGCAAGTCATGGTGAAAACGATCATCTCCATAATAGCTCAGCGCCGTGTCGAAGACGATTTCTACCTGTTCCGGATCCAGTCGAAGCACAAGTCGCGACGTCACTTCCAGCGCGACTCGCAGCCTATCGATCCACGACATCGTCCCATCACGTGCCCCAGGGCTCCTGAGCCGGGGCAGCGCATACTGGATTACTCCATCACAGAAAGCCTTGAGGTTTTTTGCCGAATCCTGTGGCATGGTTGCTACGCGAACGCGGGACAGAACGCGTTGAAGGATCTTGTCCTGATCATAGTCCACGGTTCGAAGCACCAACCGCACCGCCATCTCCGGCTCGACTTCGGCCAGCACGTCAGCAGCGGGGGTCAAGATATCCGAAGCCATGGAAAGATGGAACGCGGAAGGCGGCAGGCCGGCTACTTCGGAAAGGCGGATCGCACGACGCGCCGCTGTCCACCGCCGGTGCTGTTCATCAGAAAAATGAAATCCTCGGCCACGTCGCACATTCAAGTCGAACACAGGTGATTCGCTTTTCTCCCCTTGTCCTCTGATGAGGTCATGCAAATTCCTCTTTTCTTCCAAGGGATCACATTTACGAGATGCCAGTTCCCGCCACCTCCTGTGAAACCGGGAGTAATCGGGAGAATTTGTTTTACCCTCCCAGAACGAACCCATCTCATGGGCCATCGCCCAGAAAAGCGCCCAGCTCTCTCGCGAAGCACCGGCTACACTACGATCATCATCCGGAATTTGGCGAATGTGCGAGAATGCGTCTTCGAACAGTTTTATTGCCTCATCTACCCGGATGGTTTCGACAAGGATAGCGGCTTTTCTCAGCATCCAGATAGGATCGGTATTCCCTGTTTCCCAGTCACCCAGAAAACCTTCCAGCGCTTGGAAATCCATCGAGTAGATCGCCCAGAGACAACATTCGTGATGAACCCTCTGTGCAACGTCGGGGTCATCATCCAGAAAGGGCGACAACGCTTCGATCCGTTGATCGAACAACGTCTGCTTCAAGCCATGTCGAGCGGCTGTTACGAGTGTGAGCGCGACGTGGCGCCATGCCTCCCGAATCTCATCCCAGCGAACCGTCGCGTCGGCAACCCCGCCGATAGTGCGAGCTTGGCAGTCAACGTGCCGGAGTGCATCGCTCGCTGCGGATTCGAGATCGGAGGACATCGGGACGAGGGAAATCTCGCGGCGCCACACCAGCTCTCGAATAGCGTTCAACCGGCGCCCTGGCGCGAGATCGGGCAATGCACGCAGGATCAACCGCTCCCAATCGTCGGTGTGCCAATTGAATGAACGAAATACGCTGCTCGGAATGCTCAACCAGCCGGGATAAATCCTCCTGTTGTGGGTCCAGACTTCGAGAACGGCTTTCGTCTGCTTCAACCAGTCGTCGGGCAGCGGCCTCGGGAGAGGTTCCGGTTCTTTCTTCGGCTTGGCGGAATCGATCCGTGTAACGGGAAGAAGATAATCCGGGATCGATGAATCGATCGACTGTTCTGACAAGGGAGAAGGCCATTCCGTAATGTCATACGGACGTCCGCATTCAAGTGTGTACAGTACCCAATCGGTTGCGTAGCGATGGCGAAGATGCTCGGGCCACTTGCTCGCGTTCGGATGGCGAGCGAGATCGATCGGAACGACGTTCCGTTCTTCAAGCAGACGCCGCCGATGATTCGACAAGTTCAACCAACCCGCCAAGTAGATCTTCGGGGCTGATTCTCCCATGTTGTCACGAACCCACCCCGACCAATGCAGGAAATTTGGATCATCGCCCGAGAAACCGATGAGACAGAACACCGTCTCCATCATCGCTTGCTGCGCCATGTTGACGAACGGTGCGAACCTCTTGGGGTAAGTGCGGTAGTCTTCTTCCGCGAGGATCAAAGGGAAGTCCGACGGGAGCGATCCATGCAGCTTGACGACGCGCGGCGGAGCTCCCAGCGGGATTTCATCCTTGTTTCGAACGATGGTGTACTTGCGCTCGGCAATCGAGGAGCACGTCCTTTCCAGGAGCGTATCCCAATTCGTGGTAAACACGTCGCGCCATGGAAGACGAAGGAGTCTCCGATGCATCGCGTCGGGTTCATGGTCGTCGTCCCGAATCAGTCGCCGGAGGAAGTCGTGCAGATCGGAGCGTCCGAACGCGGATTCGTATTCTTGCGCAAGCTTGAGAGAATCCCCCGGGGACGACACGTTCCTCGCGCCCGGCAACGAATCTTCCGCATCCTCTGGTGGATACAACTTATCGGATATTCCTTTCGTGACCTCCAACCACATTGGAGGGTCGGATGCGCCGGGCCGGGCTTTCCGGGCACATCTGCTGAAACCGGCTCCAATCATGACGGATGCGCCGCCGCCTGTGTGCTGCCACAGGGCGTTTCGAACTCGATCGATGTGGCTTTGGTCAGGAAAAGTCATGGGACGAGGTGTTCCTGTTGCTTTGTACAGTACCGGGATCGGTCAAGGCGTACTTCGATGTGTCGATCGAACTTCCGGAAAACGTGACTTCGTGGCGGAACAGGTCCTGATACAGCAGCCCTGCCCGGGTCGGCAAGTGCAACGTCATTGTCGGGTTCACGGTGGCGATCCGCAACGGCATCCCTGATGATCGTTCGTTCAACCACGCGCGCGGTTGGGAGAGGGTAGGTGTTCATCAGGCGGTTGAATCGCTCCCACGTCATGCGACCGCGCCAGCACCGCCCGCCCATCCACTTGCGCCACCGCCGCCCGACTTCATACGCGAAGCGCTGCAACGCCCGGGCGTTGCCGGTGATGCCGTAGTAGACATGGTGTCCGCGCAGCTTGTGGCTCAACGCCGCGTGCTGCTCGGGCAGGCTCTCGTGCCGATGCCGCCCGCACCACTGGCCAATCCCTCTCAGCGCGCGGCTGAGTCGGTCCCCCGGTCAAGCCGGGGGCAAGTCTTGGCCATCTTGCGCTTCACCACCCATCACCCCGTCCTGGAGCGCCCCCAGTAGTGGGCGAACCCCAGCATCACGAAGCTGCGCCGGCGTTGCGAGCGCCCTCGCCGCGCCGTTGGCGGGCGGCGATAGTCCGTCAGCCGGATCTTCTCCGGCGCAGACGCAGACCGTACTTCCCAACCGCTTCGCCAGCACCGCCATCACCTGCCTATGGTTCCGCACGCAGAACACCCCTCCGGGATCGGGAGTCGTGGCAGCCGGATACGAGTTGCACCGGTAAATCGTCAGCGTGCCTTGCCCCTGCGCCAGACGTCAGGCGGTAACGCGGGACGAGCGGCGCTCAACCACCCGCGGGTTCCCGGAGGACCGTGATCCCTACCGTGCCGGTGCAGTGGCCACCGGCTCCCCGGTGTCGCGGCTCCCCGGAGCCGGATCCGCTCGTTTCCCTGAGGCACCGTATTCCGCGGCCTCTCTTGCGGCATGCAGATCCACCACTTGCCGGCTTTCCATCCTTTCCTGGGACCGGAGATGGGCGACGAGCGCATCGACGTCGTATCCATGTTCTCGCGCGATGCAGTCCTTGATCTGCCACAGTTCTTCGATGAGTTCGTCGGGCATCCTTGAATGCTCCCATGAGTTCTCGAGGGGTGCGGATTTCAGGGCTGGTGTACCCGTACATGACGCAGATACGCCGAATGACGGGTTTGATTTCGGCATTGTCGATGTGCCGAAAATGCCACGTCAACAGGTGGTCGATACCATGCACGGCGGACACCGCATCGTCCGCGATAGGTCTACAATCGCCGCACACCGGACCGCCGCCGACCGCCGCGGGCGGAGACAGATGCCCGACCAGCTCTCCAGAGACGCCCTCGCGTACCACCGTCTCCCGGTACCGGGGAAGCTCGCGATCAGCGCGACCAAGCCGCTGGCGAGCCAGCACGATCTCTCGCTCGCCTACTCCCCGGGGGTGGCCGCCGCCTGCGACGCGATCGCCGCCGACCCCGCCGAGGCGTCGAATCTGACCGCCCGCTCCAACCTCGTCGCGGTGGTGACGAACGGGACCGCGGTGCTCGGCCTCGGCGCGATCGGGCCGCTCGCGGCCAAGCCCGTCATGGAAGGCAAGGCGGTGCTGTTCAAGAAGTTCTCCGGCATCGACGTGTTCGACGTCGAGATCGACGAGCAGGACCCGGAGCGCTTCTGCGACGTCGTCGCGAGCCTCGAACCCACCTTCGGGGGCATCAACATCGAGGACGTCAAGGCCCCGGAGTGCTTCGAGATCGAATCGCGGCTGCGCGAGCGGATGCGCATCCCGGTGTTCCACGACGACCAGCACGGCACCGCGATCATCGTGGGGGCGGCGGTGCGCAACGCCCTGGAGCTGGTCGGCAAGTCCATCGGGGACGTGCGGCTCGTCGCCTCGGGGGCCGGCGCCGCCGCGCTCGCCTGCCTCGACCTGCTGCTCGGCATGGGCCTGAAGCGCGAGAACGTCGTGGTCACCGATATCGCCGGCGTGGTGTACACCGGCCGCGAGGCGCTGATGGACCGGTGGAAGGCGCGCTACGCGGTGGAGACCGATGCGCGCACCCTCGCCGAGGTCATCGGCGGCGCGGACATCTTCCTCGGCCTCTCCGCCCCCGGCGTGCTGGAGCCGGAGCACGTCCGGCGCATGGCGAAGGACCCCCTCATCCTCGCGCTCGCGAACCCGGTGCCGGAGATCCTCCCCGAAGTCGCGCGCCAGGCGCGACGCGACGCCATCGTCGCCACCGGCCGCTCCGACTACCCGAACCAGGTCAACAACGTCCTGTGCTTTCCGTTCATCTTCCGCGGGGCGCTCGACGCCGGGGCGACCGACGTCAACGAGCCGATGAAGCTCGCCTGCGTCGACGCGCTGGCCGGGCTCGCCCGCCGGGAACCCTCCGATCTGGTGACCGCCGCGTACGGCGGCGAGCGGGTCCGCTTCGGTCCCGAGAAGCTGATCCCGCGTCCGTTCGACCCCCGGCTGCTCACCGAGATCGCGCCCGCGGCGGCGCGCGCCGCGATGGATTCGGGCGTGGCCACTCGTCCCGTCGAAGACTTCGACGCCTACCGGGAGCGCCTGAGCGGGTTCGTGTTCCGCTCCGGTCTGGTGATGAAGCCGGTGTTCGAGCGCGCGCGCCGCGCCGAAGCGCATCGTCTACGGGGAAGGGGAGGAGCGGCGCGTGCTCCAGGCGGTGCGGCAGGTGGTCGACCAGGGGCTGGCCCGGCCGATCCTCGTCGGCCGGCCCGAGGTGATCCTGTCGCGCATCGAATTCCTGGGCCTGAACCTCGCACCGGAGCGCGATTTCGACCTCGTCAACATCCTCCAGGATGTGCGGTTTCCCACCTACTGGGGCGAATACCACCGGGTCATGGGTCGCAAGGGCGTCTCCCCGGACGAAGCGAAGAACGTCGTGCGGTCGCGGGCGACCGCGGTGGCGGCGCTCGCGCTGCGGCTCGGCGACGCCGACGCGATGCTGTGCGGGACCGTCGGGGCGTTCAGCCGGCACCTGCGCTACGTGCGTGACCTCATCGGTGCCCGCGAGGGGGGTGCGGGATCTGTCCACGATATGAAACCGGTATCGATCGCCCATCCCCGGGCAGCGCCGCACGAAGCCCCCGGCAGACGCCATGGCCGCGTCGTCGGTACAGGCGGCCATGGCTTCGAGAGGGACGCGGATGTCCGTTCGCAGCGCTTCGGGATCGCGCATCGCCTGCCGCCGGCTCGAGTAGAATGACGGCGCTCATGATCAGGTGCGATGGATCCTAAGGAGACTGATCGAATTAAGGTTTCCAACTTCATCGCGGGCGCAATTCACCGATCCGGTTACCGTGACACGCGCTTCGATGCAGAAACCGCCGTCACCTGGAAACTCTATTTTCGTCACCCTCCTAATGGTCCGGGAACGAGCCGGGGCCTGCGTCCACGAGGCGGGGAGTCCGTTGCTGGTTTCGAGGTTTTCCTTCGGATACGGGGATCCGCGTTCGCGGGGAAGGGAGGCGACGAATGAGCCGCATCGATTCGATCGAAGTACACCACTACCGCATCCCGCTGCCCGCGGTCCTCTCGGATTCCACCCACGGCGAAATGAGCTGCTCCGGGCTTGTCGTGGCGCAGGTGCGCGACACGGACGGCACGGAAGGCGTCGGCTATACCTACACCGTGAACGACATCGGATCGCGCGCGGTCCGCGTCCTCGTGGAGCATGACTTGGCGCCTCTGCTCATCGGCGAGGACGCCCGCGCGATCGACCGGCTCTGGGAGCGGATGTGGTGGCACGTGCACTTCTGCGGACGCGGCGGTATCGCCGCCTTCGCCATGGCCGCTCTCGACGTTGCCCTCTGGGACCTGGAAGGGAAGCGGCGCGGCGAGCCGCTGTGGCGGCTTCTCGGCGGCCACCGCCGGGAGGTCCCGGCCTACGCCGGCGGGATCGACCTCTACTTCACGCTGGATGCGTTGCGCGAGCAGGCCCAGGGGTTCATGGAACGCGGATTCGGCGCCATCAAGATGAAGGTGGGGCGGGACCGGCTGTCGGAGGACGTGGAGCGGGTGGCGGCAATCCGTGATCTGGTGGGGCCGGACTTCCCTTTGATGGCGGACGCGAACATGCGCTGGCAGGTGCATGAGGCGATTGCGGCGGCGCGGGCCCTGGCCCCTTTCGGCCTGGTCTGGCTGGAGGAGCCCGTGATCCCGGACGACGTGGACGGCCTCGCGCGGGTCGCGGTGGAAGGCGGGCTCCCCGTCGCGGCCGGGGAGAACCTGCACAGCGTCTACGAGTTCGAGCAGACTATCACCCGGGGCCGCATCAGCTTCCCGGAGCCGGACGCGGCCACCCTCGGCGGGATCACGCCCTGGCTCAAGGTTGCGCGCCTCGCCGAGGCGCGCAACCTCCCGGTGACCTCACATGGCATCCACGACGTCCACGTGCATCTGCTCGGCGCGATCCCGAACGGCTCATGGCTGGAGTTCCACGGATTCGGATTGGAACGGTTCCTCGCCGAGCCGCTCCGCCTTCGCAACGGCAGCGCCATCGCTCCCGACCGCCCCGGCCACGGAGTCGAGTTCGACTGGGATGCCCTCGCCGCGCACCTCGCCTGAGCCGATAGGGCGCGGGGCGGTTGCTTCGCGGGTGAGGCGGGCCGCCTCGCCCACCCCGCCGCCCCGCTCGGCGGTCAGGGAGCGGGTCAGGTGCTGCGCGCCCTCCCAATCGGCGATGCGCCGGTCGGTCGCCGGATTCCAGTCCGGGTCCAGTTCGTCGCGGCGCCTGAGCCGGACCTTGCCCTTGCCGCCTACGACCACCCCGGCGCGCTGCAACCCCTCGAACGAGGTGTTCTTGGCGCTGAACAGCACTTCGGCCGCCGGTGTGGACCGTTCGAACGTCGGGCGTTTGAGTGTCGGTGACCCGGGAAACGGCATGGAGATTGACGACGAAGCGGTTGCCGAGGAAGCGTTCGCCGATGAAACGGTGCTCCTGCTGCCGAGCGACCCGGACGCGAGCGCGGCGGCGCTCCATCGCGCCCTCGAAGCGCGCTTCGGATGCCGCTTGGCGGTGGTGATCAGCGACAGCGTGGGCCGGGCGTGGCGGCACGGGGTGGCGGGCATCGCGGTCGGCGCGGCGGGACTGCCCTCGCTCGTCGATCTGCGTGGCGCCCCGGACCTCTTCGGCGAGCCACTGAAGGTGACGCTGACCGGCTTCGCCGACCAGATCGCCTCGGCTGCCAACCTCGTCGCTGGTGAGGGCGGCGAGGGCGTGCCGGCCGTACACGTGCGGGGGCTCGCATGGAGCGGCGAGCCGACGCCGGCCCGAGCGCTCGTGCGCGAACGCGAGCACGACCTCTTCCGCTGAGCGCCGGGCCGGAAACGCCCTGAAGACCCGATCTCGTTCCGCCGGTGGGGGACGGACGACCGGCCCCGCCCCTCACGCTGTCCTGGCGGATCGGACCGGCAGGCTCCGGCGACCGGATCCGCGCCACCCCGCCTGATCGAGAAAACCTCTGGCAAGCCCTGCCCATTTTGGTTAAATTGGATATTCATCGTTTCTCCGGCGGGTTCAACCAGATTCCAAACGGCCGACGGGTGGAATCAACGAGTTGGCCGAATACGATTGACGAACTCGATTCCGTGAGAAAACGTATCCTCGATCGCGCTTCACGGTGACGCGACTGATGCGTTTTTCGAGCGAGATGATCCTGAAGCCGGACGGCTGATGGTGCTCCTGCCCGGCGATGCAGACAATCGGCTTGCACGACGGACGCAGGATTCAGTGAAACCAGGAAACACCGGCAGAATCCCCGCCGCGTAACGCTCAGCAACCCAACCATCAAAGGAGGTTCCATAATGCTGAAGTCCTTTCCCAAGCTTGCCTCGGCCGGCGTGGCCACCGCGGCCGCGCTCGCGATTTCGGCCGGCGCCGCCGGCGCGGCGGAGACGAACCTGCGCATCCAGACGCATTTCTCGCCGGAAACGCTGTCCGGGCAAATGGCGGCCGAGTTCATCGAGGACATCACCGCGATGTCGAACGGCGAGATCAAGGTCGAGATGTTCTACTCGTCCGCCGTCGTGAAGTCGGCCGAGACCTTCGACGCAGCCGCCACCGGCATCCTCGACTGCGACATGACGGGCGGCTCATACCAGACCGGCAAGAACCCGGCCTTCCAGTTCGCCGGCGATCTGGCCGGCGGTTACCTGAATCCCTACCAGCAGATGGCATGGCTGCTCCACGGCGGCGGATACGATCAGATCAACGATCTGTACAACGCCCACAACATGGAGTTCATCGGTTGGTGGATTCCGGGTCCGGAGTCGCTTTCCTCGACCCGCCCGATTCGCAGTACCGAGGACTTCAAGAACTGGAAGTTCCGATCCCCGCCGGGGATGATGACCCTGGTCTTCAAGAACCTGGGCGCATCGCCGATCGTGATGGACTTCAACGAGATATTCACGGCGCTGGAATCGGGCATCATCGACGGTGCGGACGCGGCCAACCTGACGAACAACGTCGGCCTGGGCCTCTACGACATCGCCGAGCACACGAACTACCCGGGCTTCCACTCCATGCCGGCGGATCACCTCACCTGCCGCAGGGACGTCTGGGATGCGATGCCCGCACACCATCAGGCGATCCTGAAGGTCGCCATGCAGGCTCTGGCCCTGCGCAACGCGACCGCCAACGAGGTCAACAACGCGAGAACGGCGAAGGAGCTTCGCGCGAAGGGTATCAACCTGTACGAGTGGTCGCCGGAAGAGCTGGCCAAGTACCGTGCCGCAGTGCAAAGGGGCTGGACCGAGTTCGCTACGACGCCGGAAGCCAAGGCGCTGCTCAAGAGCCATATCGACTTCCTGAAGGAACTGGGCGCGATGAAGTAGCGGAAACGTCGAGTTTCCCGTTCGGACGGCAGGGTCTCATCGATCCTGCCGTCTTCATTTCAGCCCGATGAACTTCCATCGAGCCGTGCACGGCTGGAGCGACAGGAGTACCGGTCGCGATCTCCCCGGCGACATGGATGGTGGCTCGGCCCGATCGGCGGGGGGAGATATCGGATGGCTCGGGTGACGGCGAGCAGGCGATCGCCGGACGGCCGGGCGCGTGGTAGTGGTATCGGCCGTCACCGCATGGATTCCAGGTAGGGGGGATGATGGAAGACCAATCCGGCGGCCTCTGGGAGTGGCTGGTTCCATTCGCCTTCTGCGTCTGTGCGGGCTGGGCGATCTGGCACGCCCCCGCCTACATCCTGGACTTCATTCCGCCCGAGAGCCCCAGCCTGCTAGACCAGATAAGCGAACTGCATCAGCGCAAGGACGCCGCCCCGGGCCTGCCCGGCCTGTTCGGCGGCACTGCGGACCTGATCGACTGGGCTGCGCTCGTGCTGATGCCGATCATCTTCTTCATCGGAGCACGGACCGTGCGCTGTGCCCACATGGAGTACCGTCACTGGCGCCCGATCGACCGGGTTGCCCTGTTCATCGGCCGGTTGACGATGCTGCTCATCATCTCGATGACGGCCGTCATGCTGTACGAGGTGTTTCTTCGTTACGTCTTCGAAGCGCCGACGCTGTGGGCGAACGAGCTGACGTTGTGGATCGCGGGGTTCGTGTTCCTGTTCTCGGGCCTCTACGCGATGCAGCAGCGCTGCCACATCAGAATCTTCCTCCTGTACGACGTCGTGCCGCGATGGATGCAGCACACCTTCGACGCGATCTCGGTGCTCATGCTGGTGGTGTTCGCCTGCTTCCTGATCTTCGGCAGCTTCTACCAGGTCTTCGTCGTCAAGTTCTACAAGTGGGAAATGTTCGGCACTGCATTCGATCCGCCGATCCCGGCGACCGTGCAGCCGATGATCCTCATCGTGATCAGCCTCATCGCCGTGCAGGCGGTCATCAACCTGATCGCGGACTGGAACCTCGAACCGACCGTGCACTCGGCGGCGGATGACATCGACGAGGACGAGCTCGAGGCTATCAAGCGCAGCGTGGGCAAGGACTGATGGACGTCGGCACGATATCGATCGTCCTGGTCGCCGGACTGATCTTCCTGCTGGCGATCGGCATGCCGCTCGGCTTCGCGTCGGCGGTGCTCGCCCTCCTGGTCATGGTCATGAAGTTCGAGCCGACGCTGCTCACCAACCCTTTCACCTTCGGCGAGGGGCTGCTGACCAGGAATCCGGGCACCGGCCCGCTCTACATCCTCACCCAGAAGATCTTCGATCTCCTGACGGAATACGTGCTCATCTCGGTTCCCCTGTTCATCTTCATGGCCGCGCTGCTCGAACGGTCGGGCGTTGCCAGGGCGATGTACGACTCGCTCGATTTCTGGCTGAGCAGGGTCCGCGGAGGCATCGCCATCGTGACGTCGGTGATGGCGGTGATCCTCGCGGCGATGTCGGGAATCATCGGCGGCGAAGTGGTGCTGCTGGGTCTTATCGCGCTGCCGCAGATGCTCCGTCTCGGCTACGACCAGAACCTCGCCATCGGCACGATCTGTGCCTCCGGCTCCCTCGGAACGATGATTCCGCCGTCGATCGTCCTGATCATCTACGGCCTGATCACGGAGACCTCGATCAAGGCCCTGTTCACCGGCGCATTCGTACCGGGTTTCATGCTGGCGAGCTTCATCATCGTCTACATCGTCATTCGCACACAGCTCAATCCATCGCTCGCGCCGCTACCGACGCCCGGGCCGGGCGACCCGGCGGGCCGTCAGAAGCTCGGGATGTTCGGCGGTTTCGTGTCCATCGTCGTGGTGGGCCTCTCGGCGTTGCTATTTCTGCGGGCGCTCGTTCTCACGATGACCGGACTCAATGCGAACCTTCCCGAGCACAAGGATTCGATCTTTCTCGGCATGAGCCATCACCTGCCCTGGCTCTCCATCCCGATCGTCGTGGGGGTGGTCCTCATCCTGTTCGTCTTCGGCCGCGAGCGTTCGAGGCTCGGCTGGCAGCATGGCAAGGGGCTCGTACCGCCGCTCATCGTCGTCGGCATCGTGATGGGCTCGATCTACGGCGGCGTCACCGGCATCACCGAAGCGGCGGGCATGGGCGCACTCGCGGTCTTCCTGATCGCCCTGGTCAGAGGCGAAGCGTCGGTCGGCCTCGTGTGGGACAGCCTCATGCGGACCCTGCGATCGACCGGAACGATCATCTGGGTGACGGTCGGCGCCGCCGCCCTGTCCGGCGCCTATACGCTGGCCGGCGGCCCGGCGTACATCGCGGAGCTCATCGTCGGGGCGGAGATGCCGACACTGCTGGTGCTCCTGACGATGATGGTCATCCTGTTGTTCATGGGCGCCTTCATGGATTGGGTCGGAATCGTCCTCCTGATCATTCCCGTGTTCCTGCCGATCGTGAAGCGCCTGCCGATCGAGGAGATCGGGTTCTTCGGCCAGCTCGCTCCGCAACACGTCGCCGTCTGGTTCGGGGTGCTCTTCTGCATGAACATGCAGGTCAGCTTCCTGTCACCGCCCTTCGGCCCGGCGGCGTTCTACCTGAAATCGGTTGCACCGCCGCACATTTCGCTCACCGACATCTTCCGCGGGTTCCTGCCGTTCATCGCCGTGCAACTGGTGGCGCTGTGCGTGTTGCTGACGTGGCCGCCGATCGTGACGCTCCTGTTCTGACGCGGACGCACCCAGCCGCTGGGACGCCGGAAATGCTGGGCAGCGCAAGGAGTCATACATGAATCCTGCGCTGAAACGAATCCCGAAATTCGGGCTTCTGAATCGCTTGTACTACGCGTACTGCGGCAGGGGCATGTGGCGGAACGAGGAGAGCTACACCATCAACTGCAATCAAGGGGATTGAAGATAAAGGCACGGGGATACCGGATACGGCGGGCGTGGTCATGGCGGCAGGCGCTCAGCGAAACTGCGCGCATTGAATTCCACGTCAACGGGTAGTCGATACCATGCACGGCGGACGCCGCTTCGTCCGCGACAGGTCTACAATCGCCGCACACCGGACCGCCGCCGACCGCCGCGGGCGGGGACAGATGCCCGACCAGCTCTCCAGAGACGCCCTCGCGTACCACCGCCTTCCGGTGCCGGGCAAGCTCGCGATCAGCGCGACCAAGCCGCTGGCGAGCCAGCACGACCTCTCGCTCGCCTACTCCCCGGGCGTTGCCGCCGCCTGCGACGCGATCGCCGCGGACCCCGCCGAGGCGTCGAATCTGACCGCCCGCTCCAACCTCGTCGCGGTGGTGACGAACGGGACCGCGGTGCTCGGCCTCGGCGCGATCGGGCCGCTCGCGGCCAAGCCCGTCATGGAAGGCAAGGCGGTACTGTTCAAGAAGTTCTCCGGGATCGACGTGTTCGACGTCGAGATCGACGAGCAGGACCCGGGGCGCTTCTGCGACGTCGTCGCGAGCCTCGAACCCACCTTCGGGGGCATCAACATCGAGGACGTCAAGGCCCCGGAGTGCTTCGAGATCGAATCGCGGCTGCGCGAGCGGATGCGCATCCCGGTGTTCCACGACGACCAGCACGGCACCGCGATCATCGTGGGGGCGGCGGTACGCAACGCCCTGGAGCTGGTCGGCAAGTCCATCGGGGACGTGCGGCTCGTCGCCTCGGGGGCCGGCGCCGCCGCGCTTGCCTGCCTCGACCTGCTGCTCGGCATGGGCCTGAAGCGCGAGAACGTCGTGGTCACCGATATCGCCGGCGTGGTGTACACCGGCCGCGAGGCGTTGATGGACCGGTGGAAGGCGCGCTACGCGGTGGAGACCGATGCACGCACCCTCGCCGAGGTCATCGGCGGCGCGGACGTGTTCCTCGGCCTCTCCGCCCCCGGCGTGCTGGAGCCGGAGCACGTCCGGCGCATGGCGAAGGACCCCCTCATCCTCGCGCTTGCGAACCCGGTGCCGGAGATCCTCCCCGAAGTCGCGCACCAGGCGCGGCGCGACGCCATCGTCGCCACCGGCCGCTCCGACTACCCGAACCAGGTCAACAACGTCCTGTGCTTTCCGTTCATCTTCCGCGGGGCGCTCGACGCCGGGGCGACCGACGTCAACGAGCCGATGAAGCTCGCCTGCGTCGACGCGCTGGCCGGGCTCGCCCGCCGGGAGCCCTCCGATCTGGTGACCGCCGCGTACGGCGGCGAGCGGGTCCGCTTCGGTCCCGAGAAGCTGATCCCGCGGCCCTTCGACCCCCGGCTGCTCACCGAGATCGCGCCCGCGGTGGCGCGCGCCGCGATGGATTCGGGGGTGGCCACTCGTCCCATCGAAGACTTCGACGCCTACCGGGAGCGCCTGAGCGGGTTCGTGTTCCGCTCCGGTCTGGTGATGAAGCCGGTGTTCGAACGCGCGCGCGCCGCGCCGAAGCGCATCGTCTACGGGGAAGGGGAGGAGCGGCGCGTGCTCCAGGCGGTGCGGCAGGTGGTCGACCAGGGGCTGGCCCGGCCGATCCTCGTCGGCCGGCCCGAGGTGATCCTGTCGCGCATCGAGTCCCTGGGCCTGAACCTCGCGCCGGAGCGTGACTTCGACCTCGTCAACATCCTCCGGGATGTGCGGTTTCCCACCTACTGGGGCGAATACCACCGGGTCATGGGCCGCAAGGGTGTCTCGCCGGAAGAGGCGAAGAACATCGTGCGGTCACGGGCGACCGCGGTGGCGGCGCTCGCGCTGCGGCTCAGCGACGCCGACGCGATGCTGTGCGGGACCGTCGGGGCGTTCAGCGGTCATTTGCGCTACGTGCGCGACCTCATCGGGACCCGCGAGGGGGTACGGGATCTGTCCACGATCTCGGCCCACATCCTGCCCAGCGGCACGTTCTTCATATGCGACACCCACGTCACCCCCGAGCCGAGCGCCGAGGAGATCGTGGAGATGACCCTGCTCGCCTGCGCCGAGATCCGCGGGTTCGGGGTCGAGCCGAAGGTCGCGCTCCTGTCCCGCTCGAACTTCGGCACGCACGATTCCCCGACCGCCGAGCGCATGCGCCGGGCCACCCGGATGCTCCACGAGGCCGCGCCCGAGCTGGAGGTGGACGGCGAGATGCACGCCGACGCGGCGCTCTCGGAGCCGCTCCGGTCCCGGTTGCTGCCGGACAGCCGGCTCAAGGGGCAGGCGAACCTGCTGGTGATGCCGAACGTCGAGGCGGCGAACATCGCCCACAACCTGCTGCGCGCCCTCGGCGGCGGGGTCTCCATCGGGCCGATCGTCATCGGCGCCGCGCGCGCCGCACACGTCGTCACCGAGACCATCACGGTGCGGGGCATCGTGAACATGACCGCGCTCGCGGTCTCGCGGGCGGACGTGGAGTAAGGGCAGAAGTGGACCCCATCGGTTGGACAGGAATCGCGAATCAGCGCGGGAAGCGCGGAGGAGGCGGTTTGACGAGCATGACCCGGTGATGACGGCTTCGAGGGCAGGGCCGGCCTGTACTTGAAAATGGCTGACGAGAACATGGTTCGGACCAGCTTCAATGCGCGCGATATCGTCGTCGTACGGCAGGAGTGGGAGACGCGCCAAAGGGGGAGCATGTGAGACTCACACCGCGCGGAACGAGAACGAGCGAGCTCCGCCGGACACGGCAGCGGGAAGAACCGCAGAAGCGGTGGTACGAAGGGCTGGAGCCCGCGAGCGGGCAAGGCCCGGTGCGCTACGGCCCGACCGGGCGCTGGCGGCAGAACGAGGGGTGGAGGGCGGCGAAGGCAGCCCCGACCGCCCGCAGACCTCTCCTCTACTTCGTCAACCGGGAGGAACACGACAGAGCGCGTGAAAGCCGCCAGAGGGTGTGGGCAGGGTATGGCGGGACCGTCGGAGAAGAATCGACGCGAAATGTCGTCGGAGTCCGTTATGTTGTTCTCCCGGAGAGGGTCACGAACCACCGCGAGTTCGCCCGGCATATGTGGGAGGCGAGACGGGGGACGACACACGCCCTCGTCTGCGTGGGAAGCCCAAGCCTCCTCGAAAGACCGGTGACCGGACGATGCCGCGCGTTCCTGGACGCGCTCAAGGGGGAAACCGGGCCGGTCACGGAGTCAGGGCTGGAGGACAGGCTCGGCGAAGCCATGGAAAGCGCAGGACTCGAAGCCGAGCGGCAGGTGCAAATTGGACGTTACCGGATCGACTTCGCCCTGAGGAAGGGAGAACGCCAGCTCTGCGTCGAAGCCGACGGAAGACGGTGGCACACGGACGAAAAAGGCGAGCGGTTGGACCGGGACCTCTGGCGCGATGCCTGTCTGCAAGCCATAGGATGGAAGACGTTGCGTTTCTGGGACAGAGAGATCGAAGAGGACCCCACGGGGTGCGTACTGAAGATCAGGGAGGCACTCGATGAGTGAAGCAGACATTTTCGAGCGAGTCGATCGGGACACGCGGCGGGGTCGGGCGATGACGGGAATGTTGGCTATGGCCGGGCTGTTGCTCGTAGGCGTGACCGCGACGTTCGTCGTGGCCGACAGCATTGAAGCTGCGCAGCATCGCGAGGCGATCAAGGTGTTGGAGGACCAGCGCGGAGAGCTGCTGAGCCAAGTAGATGAACTCAAGGCAGAGCGGAAAAGACTTGAAGAAGAACTGCCACCGCTACGGCAGCAAGCCGAAACGGCGCGCAAGACGATCGACGACGCGGCGGCGCTCCGTATCAAGGTAGAAGATCTGGAGGCAGAAGAAAGCAGGCTGAAAACGAGGGTGGAGAGCTTGGAGGCACGTGCAGAACAGTCGCAAAGACGGGCGGAGAGCGCTGAGCGGGAAGCGCGGACGAAGGCAGAAGAACTCACGAAGAATCTCTCGGAGTTGCGTAAATCGACGGAGAAAGAACGCGAACGTGCAGACACGGCCAGGATGGATCGGGAACAGGTCGAGGCTGATTTGAAAGTCGTCAAAGGAGGGGTCGAACGCCTGAGGGCGGAACGGGAACGGCTCTCGGAGCAAAATCAACAAGCGAGGACGGATCTGAGTACGCTCGACCGGGTGATCGGACAGAAGCGGGAGGTGCGAGACAATCTGGAAAACCGGATCACGGAGCTGCGATCGAAGGTCGAGGAAGCGGAAAGACTCACGGAGAATCTCCCGGAGTTGCGAGAGGAGGTGAAAAACGCACGTGAACGCGCGGACACGGCCAGGATGGAACGGCAACGGGCCGAGGCCGATCTCAACGCTACGCGGAAGAATCTGGCGGACGCGAAGGGGGAGTTGAGTGCGACCCGCGAGCAGGTGTCGGTACTGGAGACCAAAAAACGGGAAGTTGAGGTCGCCATACGTGAGACGGAGAGGAACTTGAGCCGGCTTCAGGAACGAACGGAAGCGGCGCGGAAGGAGCAGCAGAAGGCCGAAGCGGAGCTGAGCACGAGAAGGGTAGCCCTCGACAGTGCGAAAGGTGAACTACGGGCGATCCGGGAGGAATATCGACGGCTCGAAACAGCGAAACGAGAAACCGAAGCCGGCCTGGAGCATGTACGAGGGACTGGACAGGCGCTGAAGGGCGACATCGAACGCCTGGAACGCGAATACGGAGAGGTGACGAGCCAGCTTGCGCAGGCGAAGACAAGTCTCGACATGACACTGAAACGCCTGGAAGACGCCCAGAGGAAGGAGCAAGACGGGAGGACGAACCGATGATCGAGGAGATCCCCTGGACCGCCGCGAGCGCGGTGGGAGCGGCGCTGGCCGGTGGCTGGACCATTGCGTGGCTCACCTTCCACAAGCGGGGCAGGGACGGTTCGTCGATGAAGGAACGGTACGACCGTGCGGAGGCTCGGGCCAAGGAAGCCGAATCCAGATACGAAGAGGTCCGAGGCAAGGCGGAGGAGAGCGAGAAGCTCGCCCGCCAGTGTGATGATCTTCGCAAGGAGATGGCGGACCTTCAAAGGGAGTCCGCGGGCCTGGACGAAGCGCGTGAGGCGCTGGACAGATTCGCGACGGAGGAGGAAGCGAAGATCCGTGAGATTGCGCGCGAGGGAGAGCAGGCGCGAGAGAAGTGGGACGGAATCCGGGTGGAGGCGGATAAGCTCGAAAGAGCGAACAAGACGTTGCAGGAGCAGATCGAAGCGAAAGGGAGGCAGCTCGAAGAGATGGAGCGGAAGGCCGGCGAGACGGCGAACACCGAAGCCAGGATCGCGGAAAAGGCCAAAGAGCTCGAAAACCTTGAAGCACGAGAGCGCGAAATCAGGATGCGAGCATCCATGGACGTGGAGAAAGCGGAGAAGAGAACGAAGAAAGCGGAAGAAGAAGTCCAATCCTTGGAGATGAAAAAGGAGATTCTTCAACGGGAAGTGGAGAATCTGGAAAAGAGAACAGGGGAATCGGGAGGAGAACAGCGCGGTGACGAGCATGATCGGGGGCGCCGCCTCGGCAACCTCACCAGTCCGCCCGGCTGTGTGGGGGGAGAGAGAACAGGCAATCCACGGGAGGAAGAAGGTGAAGCATTGAAGGAGGCGCTGAGCCTTATTCGCGGGCAGGGGCTCGAGTTCCACCAGCGGATGGTGTGGCGGCTGCACACGTCGCTCAAGGTCGCGGAGGTCTCGCCGCTGACCGTGCTCGCCGGGATCAGCGGCACCGGCAAGACGCAGCTTCCGCGGGCGTACGCCGAAGCGATGGGAATGTATCTGCTGGTCGTGCCCGTTCAACCGCGGTGGGACAGCCCGATGGACCTGGTCGGCTCGTACGACTACATGCCAAACGGTACCAGGCCACCGAGCTGGCCCGGCTCCTGTGGAACTTCGACCAGGATCGGCGGAACCCCTCGGGGGACGACCGAATGGCGATGGTGTTGCTCGACGAGATGAACCTCGCGCGCACGGAGTACTACTTCTCGGATTTCCTCAGCCGACTGGAGCTACGCCGGGCAGGCGGATCGAGCCCCGAAGCGATGATCGAACTCGACATACCGCACGGTGAAGGCGAGGACCCGGAGAGGATCTATCCGTCGGAGCGGATCGTGTGGGTCGGCACGATGAACGAAGACGAAAGCACGCAGACACTCTCGGACAAGGTGATCGACCGCTCGAACGTCATCCGGTTCCCACGACCGAAGGAAATCGTGTTCGCGGCCAAGGCGAAGGGGAAAGACGAGAACGGGCAAGAGGCGTTGCGAAAGGCCCTGACGGCAAGGCAATGGCGGCAGTGGTGCAAAGGACGGGAGATGCCGGACGAGGCTCGTCGGACGATCGCGACGATCAACGAGGAAGTGATGGAAAGTGTCGGGAGGCCGTTCGGGCACCGGATGGGGCAGGCGATGGCGCGATACGTCGAGCGCTACCCATCGGGGGATTGGAGGAACGCTCTCGCGGACCAAGTGGAGATGCGGGTGTTGCCGAAGCTCACCGGGCTTGACGGGGCCAACGACGAGGCGGCAGGGGCCTTGGACAGGCTGAGAAAAATCTGCGCTGAAGACCTGGAAGACGAGGATCTGGCAGAGGCCGTTACCGGCACCACGGACATCATGCACAACACCGGCACGTTCGCCTGGACCGGACGCCGAATCGGGTAAGTGCGGCAAGACCTCCAAATCGTGATTGGATTTCGGAACCTCGCGCTGGCGCTGGCGGGAGGGGAGGCGGACACGTGCCCGGAAACGGTGATCGAGGGGGCGAGAAGGACGAGTCGCAGTGCAATTTTCGTGGTCGCGCCCAAGGACCCGAAGCCGAGGTTGAGCGGATACCGGGCACTGCAACCCGAGTGGATCGCCACGAGCGAGGACAAGGAACGAAGGGTGTGGCGGATCCCGCTCCCTCGGCCGGGAACGCCGGACATCCAGCGGGTGAGCGTGAACGGTTTCATCCAGGCGATCGAGTGGACCGAAGACGATCTCGACGCCGAAGCCCGCGAGGGAGGAGCACATATCGACGTGGCGGCGCGGATCCGCCAGATCGAAGAGACAAGGGCCTGGGGAACGGACAGATGGTGGGAACGGGCCAAGGTGCTGTTCGAGCGCAAGCTACCGGATGACTACGAGCCAAGGACAGCGGTGCTGAAACATCACGCCCGGGAGCTGTCCCCGATTCTGGGGAGAATCGCTCAACGCCCGAAGACGGTGCTCGCTCGCGAGGAACGGATCGTGCCCCCGGAGCGCGTGGAGCACACGAGCCGAAGAAGCATGAAGTGGCTGGCCGGGAGACCCGGCCGGACGATGGAGGAACGTGCCAGGCAGGGAGTTCTGACCGAAGTGCGGGTGACGGACCCCAACACCCGTGAGAACCGGGTGGTTCGCGATTTCGCAGAGATGACCGCACGCGAGGTCCGGCGGGTTCCGCAGGAACTGAGCGGAGACATCCAGCTCGTCCAGTGGGGTCGGGAATGCGCGAACGTTGCGGCGGCGTTGAGGGAACGGGGCGTCGGGAAGCTGGAGCCGGGAGCGAAACCCAACCAGGTTCTGAGGATGAACCCCGGCTATCGGCGGATCTGGACGGCCAGGGAAGAACTCATCCGCCAGACGGATCTGGAAGACGAGCTCTGGGCTTGGCAAGCGGAAGGATGGAACGAGCTCGGGCTGCTCGTTGCGAGCGTCTCGGTGCTGAACCTCGAAGGCTGGATACTCGTGGTGAAGCCGCCGGTAGCCCTCCGCGTCGGACAGGAGAAGGGACGCTGGCTGGCGCTGGAACAGGAGCCGTTCTGCGTACTCATCGAACCCGATACGGGATGGTGGATAAAAGTCCACGCGGGAGGACGAAATCTTGGGAACGAGGTCCCTCCCGGCGCCTGCTGTGCGCTCACGCTGGGGACGACACGGGACGGGGCTGGCAAGACGGCGAAACTCACCCTCTATAGCTTGGGGCCGATGGAAGGAGAGATACGGCATATCGACCTGATGGAGACGCTGGCGGACAGGACGGAGCGCGAGGCGATCCCGTATTGCGTCGGGGTACTGGCCGCTCAGGTAAGGATGTCGGAGGAGAAGCCGCTCGTGAGGCCGATGGGTGGGAAGAGGCACGAATGCCGCGTCTTCGCGGTACAGATGATGCCGGAGAACGGTCTGGGAACGGTCATGAAGGCGATCCAGCAGGCAATCCGCCACCTTCAGGCCGAAGCGGAAAGACGATGAGCCGGGAAATCGTCGGTATGGACCTGAACGGCGTATGGGACCACGTCGCGACGGAAAGCGGTGCAAAAGAAGGAAAGCAACGACGCCAGGAACGCGACGAGGGACCTCGGAGCGTCGTGGTATGCGCGGACAGGGCGAACGGAGGGGGGGCCACGCTGATTGGCGGGCTGGACGCGGTTTCCACGATCTACGGCCGGGGGCTGGAGTTCGGAGAGAAAGGCGATCCCGCCAGGAGGCGCGAAACGGCGGACGCTTGGCGAGAACTCAGGGGGGCGAACAAGGCGGAGGGTACGAACGAGTCGGGCGATCTGCTGGTAAGGGATGTCGGGAACGATGGAGAGTGGGAGATGAGCGCCGGGGAAGTGCTGCTTGCGGGCGCCCGAAGCGCGATCGGCTGGCATGAGGAGACATGGAGCTCCACGAAGAACGCGGGTTTTTGCATTCCGGATGACCGGGAGACAACCGAAACCGTACAGGCGGATGTCCTGGAAGCGCTTGGCAGGAGAGCACTCGGAGGGATTGAAGTTTACTTGGTATGGGACTCTGTGGCCGTGGCGCTTGCGATGCTCGACGAAACGCCGGCACTGACGAAAGAAGAGAGCATCGGGATCGTCGTCAGCTACGGAAACGATGTCCGGACACACGTATTCCAACTGAGGAAGGACGGGAGAACGGGGCGCACCCTGCCAGTACGAAAGGGTCCCCAAGATCCCCGCCCTTGGCCGACTGGTTGGAACTGTATGCGCGAGATGGTGCGAATCCAGATAACACCGTGGCGCGATGCGGAAAAGGTAGAACAGCAAACGCGGGCGATCGAACACTGGGCGCGCGGAGTAACACAGGACGCTTGGATCCGCGATGAGAAAGACGGTTGGAACAGGGTCGCTGCGCCAAGGAACGCGATCCCGGCGGGGGCAATACCGGATGCGACGGCGGGTCTGGAAAACCGGAGAACCGTGATCGCGTGGAGTCCTGTCGGAGAAATAGTCACGGACGCCATGGTGGCGAGCCTGAAGAATGCAGGACGAAAGGCACTGGCTGCACCGGCCAACGCGGCAAGCCGAGGCGCGCTGCTCGCGGCAAGAGCAGTCGAACGGCGCGAGACTCCATGGTTCGACCATCTGGATGGGTTCTGGCTGACGATCATCGAAGGCCCGAAAAGAACAATAAGGGAACTACCGCTCATTCGCGAAGATGAAGTGGTACGGGCGGGAGAGCCATACCGGACGCCGTCCGAGAAGGCGAAGGAGGTGAGCAAAGGGCTCAAATTGGAGAAGGGGAAGTCGGAACTCGTGATCCCATTGCGGAAGGGACAGATGAGGGGGAGAGAACGTATCGAAATTGAAACGACCGCCCGTGACCACGACGTCGTGATCGTCGCGGTGCAGCAGCCGGCGACCGGGTACGCGAGGATCGAGATCGGCTCGCCGACCTACGGATCATGGAGCGAGGAGCCGAAGAAGGTGGTGTTTCGCCCGGATGCGATGGACGGGATGCAGATCGTCCCCCACTTGGTGCGCTTCGACGGCGCGGAAGAAGCATGGTGGGCAAACGGGAAACCGACACCCGAGGCACGAACGCTGGAAATGCTTGCGGTGCGGTGCAGGCAGATCCTGCACGACGCAGTGACCAGGGCGGAGCGGGACGAGCTGTACAAGTGGTTGAGCCAACCGCGTGGAACGCCCCCGGTAGACCAGCGGTACACCGTAGGAACGGATGGGGAACTCCCGCCGCCGAACGATGCGACGGGGTGGACGGCCGAACGACGGATGCGGGCGGAAAGGGATTTGGACGAGGTCATCATGGCGGGGGGTTACACGCTGTTGGATCGGTACAAGGCGGGGAGTGACGGAAACGTCCCGCTGAAGGCCCTGAATCAACTACACACGGTAGCGAGCTGGGCGTTCGCGAGGTGCCCGAACCAGCTCCTGGACCTGCTGCTGGACGCGGTGGAGGGCGGACAGAGAGCCCGGGGGACGGTACGGTACACGACAGACGGAGCACACAGGGCGATCCTGCAAGGATTGGGGCGGACGGTGAGGGATGAAGAAAGTATGCGGAGAGCAATCCGAGGCGCGCTAGCCCATCTTTACCACTGCGAGCCGCAATTGGGTGGGGATTCGTCGCGATTTCGCCGATTTTCGCGTGTAGGTGATTGATGTGTCGTCGGAGAGGCAGATGTAGTGCCATAAAATGAATTCTCTCTGTTGCACCACATCCCGCCCGCCGCTACCCTGCGTCCATGTTCATCCGCCGCACCCGTACCCGCAGCATCGGCGAGCACTTCACCTTCCGCCTCGTGCGCTCCGAGCGCACCGGCTCGAAGGTGCGCCAACGCACCCTGCTCAACCTGGGACGGCACTTCGACATCGCACCAAGCGAGTGGCCGGTGCTGTGCCGGCGCATCGACGAACTCCTCGCCGGTCAGCTACCACTGCCACCCGATGGCCCCCCGGCGCTCGAATCACACGCCCAACGCATCACCGCGCTGCTGCTCGCCGGTGAACGCATCGGCGCTGCATCCTCGCCGGCGAGCCCGAGGCACGACTTCCAACACGTCGACGTCGACTCCCTGGAACTGATTCGCCCCCGCTCGGTCGGCGTGGAGCACGCCGCCCTGTGGGCGATGGACCAGCTCGGCCTGCGCACGCGGCTCGAAGCACTGGGCATCGGGGCGTCGGTACGCTCCGCCGCCATCGGCTCCATCATCGCGCGCATGGCCCGGCCAGGCTCCGAGCGCGCCACCCGGCGCTGGCTGGGCGAGCGCAGCGCCCTGGGCGAACTCCTGGGCGTGGACTTCGAGATGATGGGGCCGATGCGACTGTACCGCGCCTCCGATGCGCTGATGGCGCACCGCGAAGCCATCGAACGCCCCCTCTTCGACCGGGCGATGGACCTGTTCGACCTCCACCCCACCGTCACCCTCTACGACCTGACCAATACCTACTTCGAGGGCGAGGCGAGCGGACAACCCAAGGCCCGGCGCGGACACTCCAAGGACAAACGCACCGACTGCCCGCTGCTCACCTTGGGACTGGTGCTCGACGCCAGCGGCTTCGTGCGCCGCTCCCAAGTCTTCGCCGGCAACGTGCGCGAACATCACACCCTCGCCCAGATGCTCGACGCCCTCAACGCCCCGCGCGGCGCCCTGGTGGTCATGGACCGCGGCATCGCCACCGAAGACCGCGTGCGCTGGCTGCGCGAGCACCAATACCGCTACCTGGTGGTCAGCCGCGAACGCACCCGCCACTTCGACGCCGACGCGGCGCTGTCCATCGAGACCGCCTCCCATCACCGCGTGCATCTGCACAAGGTCCTCAGCGACGACGGCCAGGAAGTGCGCCTGTATTGCTTCTCCGAAGCGCGCGCCGCCAAGGAGCGCGCCATCGTCGAGCGCTTCGCCCAACGCTTCGAGGCCGCCCTCACCCGGCTCTCCGACGGGCTGTCCAAACCCCGCACCCACAAACGCACCGACCAAGTCTGGCAGCGCATCGGGCGGCTCAAAGAGACAAGCCGCGGCGTCGCCCAACACTACGACATCGAACTCGACACCAACCAGACCGGCGAGCGCGTCACCGCCGTGCGCTTCACCCGCCGCCCGCTCCCCGGCTCCATGCTGACCCACCCCGGCGTGTACTGCCTGCGCACCAATCAAACCGATTGGGACGAATCCACCCTGTGGCGCACCTACTTCACCCTCACCGACATCGAGGCCGTGTTCCGCTCGTTGAAATCCGAACTCGGCCTGCGCCCCATCTATCACCACAAGCCCATCCGCGCCGAGGGCCATCTGTTCATCACCGTCATCGCCTATCAACTCGTCCAGGTGATTCGCCGGCGCCTGCGCCAAACCGGCCAGTGCGCCCGTTGGACCACCCTTCGCCGAATCCTCGAAGGGCAGCAGCGCATCACCGCCACCTTCCGACGCGCCGACGGGCGCACCCTGCACGTGCGCAAAGCCACCCGTGCCGAACCCTCCCAACAGGCCATCTACGAGGCCCTGGGCATCGACCACGCACCCGGAGGGATCTGCAAAACCCTCGTCTGAACGACCCTCGGGCACACGATTGTAGTGCCACTCGCCGACCTCGAACATCGTAACTGTATGATGCAATGAGATATTGTGGGGTGGGGTGGTAAAGATGGGCTAGCGGATCGGGATGGAGAATTCGAGTGCGATGCCTTGGCATGTCTGAGTCACCTGCTGGCCCGCCGCCGAACGGCCGGCGAGATCGTGAACCGCCGTGCGGAATGGATCGATCAGATCGCAGAAAGGGCTTGCGACAAAATGCAGGAAATGGCGATCAACCCGAGAATGCCGGACAGGTGGAAAATGCGGCCACACGTGCAGATGCGCTACGCCCTGCTCCTGCTGGGTGGCTTGGCGCGTGTGAAATGCATGGGGAACATCGCACTGGAAGAAGGGACACCGGTCACGCGGCAGATCACGGGAACGCTCGAACTGTGCGAAGCGCAAGGGACTTGGAGCAAGGGGAAAATGCAGCAGCTCGGAGGGATAGCGGGTGAGGTGCTCGCGATCTACCGCGGTGAGGAAGCGGATCCGAATCTGCTGTACCGAATGATTTAGCGAGCGGTCGGGTCAATCGGCGATCAAAATGGTTCTGCCTGCGCCACCTTGCGCAGAACACTCCTCCGGGCAGGGGTCGCGGCAGCCGGATACAAGTTGCACCGGTAAATCGTCAGCGTGCTTTGCTCGTGCGCCAAGCGTCAGGCGGTGACACGGGACGAGCGGCGCTCAACCACCCGTGAGCTCCCGGAGGACAGTGATCCCTACCGTGCCGGTGCAGTGGGCGCCGGTTCCCCGGTGTCGCGGCTCCCTGGAGCCGAATCCGCCCGTTTCCCTGGGGCACCGTATTCCGCGGCCTCTCTTGCGGCATGCAGATCCACCACCCGCCGGCTTTCTATCCTTTCCTGGGTCCGGAGATGGGCAACGAGCGTATCGACGTCGTATCCATGCTCTCGTGCGATGCTGTCCTTGATCTGCCATAGTTCTTCGATGAGTTCGTCAGACATCCTTGAAGTCTCCTATAAGTTCTTGAGGGGTGCAGATTTCAGGGCTGGTATACTCGTACATGGCGCAGATACGCCGAATGACGGGTTTGATTTCGGCGTTGTCGATGTGCCGAAAATTCCACGTCAACAGGTAGTCGATACCATGCACGGCGGACACCGCAACGTGCAGGGAATCATTCAGGGCCTTGGTCGGAAAAGCCTTCTCTTCAAGAAACGCCTTGGATAGATCAGCAACGGCCTCCGTGACCGGAAGTATGGAAATGTCGGATAATGTTTCAAGGCGTCGTGACGCCGCCTCGGAGTTGCCTCTTCCAGCTTCATCAATCGTAATTCCGGATGTGTACAGATCGAATCTGTTTCTTTGAATATCCCACCAATCGACAGTAATTTTTTGCCACGCAGCCACCAACAAGTCATTCGACGGTCTGGCGGTCAAATATGACACCACCGAGGTCTCGACATATACAGTTTTCTTGTTCACCATCAGAATACCCATTCTCTTCCCGACTACGTTGCGGCCTCCGGTCATCTGTGACCGGTCATCCGGCGGGTGGCTTCGAGCGACAGGCAATCATAGCATCCGTTCCGGCAAGCGCCGATCTGCGCTGGATCTGCAGATCGGAGCCACCACGGCAAGCCTCCGGGTCGCCGCCACGGATGCGCGCGCGCCGCGCCGAAGCGCATCCTCGGCGGCGGGGTGTCCATCGGCCCGATCGTCATCGGCGCCGCGCGCTCCGCGCGTGTCGTCACCGAGACCATCACGGTGCGGGGCATCGTGAACATGACCGCGTTCGCGGTCTCGCGGGCGGACGCGATCACCACCTCTCCGGCACCCGCGTGAATTCAGGAAACGCCTCGATGCCGGGCTTGGCGAAATCCCGCCCCGGCCCCTTCGGCGATCGCCTTTCAATGGATGCAGGACATGACCAGGGCGAGCCGTCCGAGTCCGGCGATCGGCTTTGGGCGGTCTCGCCGGGAGTCCGTAGAATAGGCAGTCGTCGAAGGCGCGCTCGCCCACGGCGGCGCGCTCGCCTGCCGCCGGCTCGCCCACCATCAACACGTGCTCCAGGTCGGTGAAACGTTGCCGGGCGCCGCGCACACGGCTCCACGCTTGCGGGTCGGTGATGACGATCCGGGCTTCGGAGTCCGCGAGACAGTGCTCGACGGTGTCCGGTGTGCACCGCCACCGGCTCGCCCGGTCGCGTGCCCAGGGTGAGCAGGCCCTTGGCGAGACGGTCGGAGAGCGCGTCCAGCGTCGCGAACGTGTAGCGCCGCACCGTGGTGTCCTCGTCCTCGAAGACGAGGGCGGGATGGTCGCGGCGGGGACCGGAGGATGCCGCTCTCTTGATGTCGAACCACGACTGACGTACATTTTTGCATGTTTTGTACGTCTCACCGGATCCCGACATGCAGACCAAGCTCACTTTGAGGCTCGACGAGCGACTCGTAAAGCACGCCAAGCAACACGCCGCACAGACCGGCAAGTCCCTCTCGCAGATGGTTGCCGAATACTTCTCGGCGGTCACGTCACCGGCGGAATCTCCCTCGGAGTTGACACCGGTCGTTTCGGAGCTGAAAGGGACACTCGCGGGCACGAACGTCGTACCTGAGGATTATGGCGCGTACCTGGAGGAGAAGCATCGTTGAAAGTGACGTTCGATACCAATGTCATCCTTGATGTTCTTCTGGACCGCCCGCCTTTCTGCGAACCCGCCGCACGGCTCCTGTCACGGGCTGAACGTGGCGAAATCCAGGGTTTCGCATGCGCCACGACCATCACCACGATCTTCTACCTGGTGCGCAAGGCCTCCGGGCTCCAGGTCGCCCGCCGTCGGGTCAGGGATCTTCTCTCTATTCTTGACGTCGCGCCGGTCAACCGCGCGGTACTGGAAAGCGCGGCTTCCAGCGGGATCGGCGACTTCGAGGATGCAGTCATCGCCGAATCCGCGCGGCGGGTGGGCGCTCGAGTCGTCGTGACCCGCAACGAGAAGGACTTCGCGAAGTCTCCGGTTTTCGTGCATTCCCCGAAGTCGCTGCTGGCCCTTCTCGATACGGTTTCGGCGGATCGGGGAAACGCCTGAGCCTCACACGGGCGCCTTTCGGGCACATGGCGGGCGGCCCGCGAGCAACATCCAGGCCGGGGGAGGAGCGGCGCGTGCTCCAGGCGGTGCGGCAGGTGGGTGGTCGACCAGAGGCTGGCCCGGCCCCTCGACGATCGCCTTTCAATGGAAGCAGGCCATGACCGGGACGAGCATGGCCCGTCCAAGCCCGCCGATCGGCTCCGGGCAGTCTCGCCGGCAGCGGCCGGACCCTATGATCCGGCAAGCGCGGATGGCTCGGGGCTTCCCGATCAGCGCCGGGGCGTTCCAGCCACCCGCGCGCGCAAGGTGCGGCGGCTGATCTTGCCGGAACTCGTGAGCGGGAACTCGTCGACGAATTCCACCACCCGCGGGTACTTGTACGCGGCGAGGTTGCGCCTGACGTGGTCCTGCAGCTCGCGGACCAGTTCGTCGCCAGGGACAACGCCCGGCATCACCCGCACGTAGGCCATGACCACCGAGCCCCGATCCGGGTCGGGCTTCGCGACCACCGCCGCCTCCGCCACCTGCCCGTGGCGCACCAGCGCGTCTTCGACCTCCGCCGGGCCGATGCGGTACCCCGCGCTCTTGATGAGGTCGTCGTTGCGGCCCTGGTAGCGGAAGTAGCCGTCCTCGCCGCGGACCGCGAGATCGCCGGAGCGCAGCCACCCGCCGAGCCTCATGCGCTCCGGCACCCCGGGATCGCCCCAATACCCCAGGAACAGGCTGGGGTCGTCCTCGCGCCACGAGGCGATCTCCCCCGCCATCCCGTCGGGCTGCTCGTTGCCCGCGTCGTCGATGATCGCGGTGCGCCGGCCGGGGTAGCGGATCCCCATCGAGCCGGGCACCACCGGATAGAGCGCCTTGCAGCACCCGACCATGTGGTTGAACTCGGTGAGGCCGTAGAACTCGTTGATCACGATGCCGAACTCCTCGTCCGCCCATCGCACCACGTCGCCGGGCAGGCTCTCGCCCCCGGTGCAGATGACCCGGGTGGCGAGCTTCCAGCGTTCTCGCGGCGCCGCGACCTGCGCGAGGCGCTTCAACGCGGTGGGGGTCATGAACGAGTGCGTCACCCCGTGGCGGGCCATGAAGTCGAACGCCCACTCCTCGTCGAAGCGATGCCGGCTCGACACCACCGTCTGCCCGTGCTGCCAGGCCGGGAGCACGGTGTCGAGCCAGCCGCCGACCCAGGCCCAGTCGGCCGGGGTCCAGAACACCGCGCCCGGGTGGTCGAGCTCCAGGTCGTAGGCCAGGGTCATGGTCGGGGTGTAGGCATGCATGATGCGGTGCCCGTGCAGCAGGCCCTTCGGCAATCCGGTGGAGCCGGAGGTGTACATGAGCAGGGCCGGGTACTCGGGGCCGGTCGATACGTACTCGACGCCGCCCGGCTCCGAGGCCAGGCAGTCGTCGAAGGCGCGCTCGCCCACGGCGGCGCGCTCGCCTGCCCCCGGCTCGCCCACCATCAACACGTGCTCCAGGTCGATGAAACGTTGCCGGGCGTCGCGCACACGGCTCCACGCTTGCGGGTCGGTGATGACGATCCGGGCTCCGGAGTCCGCGAGGCAGTGCTCGACGGTGTCCGGTCCGTAGAGCTGCGAGAGGGTCATCACCACCGCGCCGATCTTGTGGATCGCGAGGTGGGCGAGGGCGGTCTCCGGCCGTTGTCCGGTGTGCACCGCCACCGGCTCGCCGGGCCGCACGCCCAGGGTGAGCAGGCCCTTCGCGAGGCGGTCGGAGAGCGCGTCCAGCGTCGCGAACGAGTAGCGCCGCACGGTGGCGTCCTCGTCCTCGAAGACGAGGGCGGGATGGTCGCGGCGGGGACCGCGGGCATGCGCGACCACGGTGTCGAGGGCGATGTTCGCGCGTTCCGGGATCCGGATCCGCCACGCGCCGCACGACGGGTCGCGGTAGAGGTTGGTCCTGGCCGCGACGGGCGCGAATACCGAATCGTCGATGGTCATCGCGGTCGCGTTATCTATTCATTATCTTCAATATCATCTTCAAAAACCAAGTCCAAGGCATTGGAATAAATCGGGAGTTCGTCCTTTTGCACGCCGAATCTCTTGTTTACCATAAGATCGACGATCCCCATACCATCTATCAAGATCACGGGTACTGCGCCCTTTTTGATAGAAACCTCCAGAGCACTTGATGTAAAGGTTGAAGTGGTGAAAAATACACCTTGCTCGTATTCGCCCTGGATTGCGCCGCGGAACTGATCGACTTCGATCCTTCCGACAGAATTCCGGGCCCAGCGCTTGCATTGGAACGCCACATTCATATGTGCCAGACCGACCTTCAGCTTTCCGTATCCGTCGATACCCTTGTCTCTGTTCGATGAAGTAGTCTTGACGTCCTCAAAACCATAAACAGGCAATAATCTGGCAGAGAAACGTTCGAATTCATCCCAATCCAAATTCTTTAGAGATTCCAGCAGATCGTTCTTTACTTGATAGTTATATGCAATGGCTTGTTTTCGTAAAGCATCAAAATCTACCTCGGAAATCGATCCTCGTGGTATCTTCATTATTTGTGATTTATTCCTTACTGTCGTCTCGATTCGAACAGGAAGATTCAGTGGCATGAATTTTCCACCTTCCACGAGTCGGAAATAGCGAACAGGGTTGCTCGATGGATTATTTATATTCTCCGTGCGAGAGCGAATCATGCTTCGCAAAACGGAAATTGGATCTCTTGCTTTGAATTCATAGAGCCTCATATTGATGATAAAATCGTAGACTTCTCTTGTGGAGAGTGGTTTGCCTGCCTCCAGCATCACTTGCCTCGCAGCTTCATGAATCGTCATCTTCATTTCTCCATTGTCGGCGTCCGGTTGCATGGAGACGTGCTCCTTGACCGGTGCCCTCTGTTTACCGCGACGCCGCAGGTAGCGCTCGACGACTTGGGGATGCGTCTCGCTCACCGGGCGCGCTTTCGCGAACCACTCATCATCAAGCTCCATGGTATCGGGATCGGCCTTGATGCCTGATCGGATCCTGACTTCTTCCTTCATCGGCGAATCGATCGTTTCAGATCCGGGTTTCGCCATGGCGTCTTCGCTCCTGGGGCGTGGCCCTGCGCAAACTGATTAAACGGACGACATCTCCACGGACGGCATACGCGACGACATGGAGTTGAAGGTCGATGAAGCCGGTCGCCAGCCACCGCGGCTCCCCGTGGCGATCATCGAAAGCTCCCACGGCGGTATCCCACTGAAAAGCGTCCATTGCCGCGAAATCAACTCCGTGCTTGACGATATTGGCTTGCCGCTTGTCTTCGTCCCACTCATACATTCCGAACCGCCAACCATGCGCCGGTAAAACGTACGTACGGTTTCTGCCACCGTCAATCCCCGAGCGACACGCTGGCCGGTCAGCTCCGGATGTCGGTCCAGCGCATCAACGACATGCCGGGTTCCATGGGATCTGCCTCTCCTGCGGGAAACTGTCCTCACCCGTGTCGAGCGACTGCGCATCATCGTAGCAGAAATCATTCCGATCGGAGTACCGGGGCCGCGGCGGGATGTACACGTACGCTGCCCACGGGCCCCGGTGATGCAATTGCGCGCGAACGTCACCGCACGAGCAGACTTCCTTCCATCCTTCATCGCAAAACACCACACGCAGTCTGCTGGTTCCATCACTCGTGCCTCCTGACGGACAAGTGGTCCGAACAAGCTCCGGAAGATCCTGGAGACTTGGCAATGACGTGCCATGGGGCCAAGCTTCCGCGTCCGGCCATGTGGGTGTAGTAGCCTGGATATTCGAGACAAAGGAGTGAGGTCGGAACCTTGAGCAGCACACGACGATCCGGACCCGCATACGCATACGCATCCGCATCCGCGTCCGCCGCTTCGACGCCCGAGGTCACGCTCACGTTGCGCTACACCCATGCGCTCGGCGTGCTCTCGCCTTACTTCGAAGGGCTGGCCGCCGGCCGTGCCCTGGCCTCGATTTGCACGGCTTGCGGGCGGACCTGGTTCCCGCCTCGACCCGGATGCTGCTCGCGAGCCGGCGCCGTGCAGTGGACGGCGCTTACCGGAGCCGGGAGGATCGTCGCCGGCACCGGCGGCGGCGGGACCCTCCCCTTTGGCGGCGGGCCGGCCGGCGAGGGGCTGGCGCTCATCGCGCTGGACGGCGCAGACAATCTCGCGCTCGGGTGGGTCGATGGCTTCGGCGGCGAGCCGCCGGAGGGGGCGAGGGTCCGCCTCGTCGCGTGCGGGCGTCACCCGCCGCATCCCGCGCAGGCCGTGCATTATGTGCCCGAATGAGTCGTCCGGGGTGATGGTCGACGACCGGGGCGGGAGCATCGTCCGATGCTGCATTCCGGTTCCACCGTGTGCTTTCCGTGTGGTCGATACGGTCGCCCTACAGCTTCCCGGGACACGGTTCGAGGCATGGCTTGGTACGGGTGGCGCATCAACCGGGCAGGCTGGACAGCATACACTGGGAATTATGCCGAAATTAGCCGATTTATCGGCGATACATAAATAGACTGACTTTGATATAAAACGATCATGAATCCTTTGGACAACCCCTTTGCGCCCGGCGCGGGCGTCTCGCCCCCGGAACTCGCCGGGCGGGATCAATTGCTTGAATCCATTCATGTTTCCTCCGAACGGTCGCGCCGTTCGCTGGCGGCGAGAAGCGTATTGCTGCTGGGGCTGCGTGGCGTCGGCAAGACCGTTCTGCTCGACCGCGTGCATCGGGATGCACAAGGGGCCGGGCTCGCCACGGTCATGATCGAAGCCACTGAACGGAGTGCCCTGCCGGCCCTGCTCGCCGCCGAGTTGCACGGCGTGCTCCTGCGTTTGTCCCGCCAGCAGAGGATGCGCGACATGGCTTCCCGGGCCTTGCGGGTACTCGCCGGATTCGTGTCGGCGCTGAAAGTGAAGTACGGCGACGTCGAACTGGGTATCGATGCACCTCCCGAACCGGGCTTGGCTGACAGCGGAAACCTGGAATTCGACCTGATCGCCCTGTTCGAAGCTCTTGGCGAAACGGCGTCCGCGATGGACACCGCGCTGATCGTGATCATCGACGAGTTGCAGTACGTTCCGAAACTGGAGTTGGCTGCGCTGATCGCCGCCTTGCACCGTGCCGCGCAGAGGCGGTTTCCGATTCTCCTCGTCGCCGCCGGACTGCCGCAGCTCCGGGCACAGGCAGCCGAGGCCAAGACGTACGCGGAGCGCCTGTTCGAATTTCGGGAAATCGGCCCCCTCGACGAGAACGCGTCGGAAGATGCGATTGCGAAACCCATCCGTGCGCGGAATGTCGACATCAACACTGACGCCCTGCGGATGATCGTCGCCGAAACCCAAGGCTATCCGTACTTCCTCCAGGAATGGGGCAAGCACGCTTGGGACATCGCGGAAAGCTCGCCGGTCGTCGCAGGCGATGTCGAGCGCGCATCGAACGAAGTGGCAGCCTCCCTTGACGCAGGTTTCTTCCGGGCCCGCTTCGACCGCCTGACGCCGTCCCAGAAGCGCTATCTGCGGGCCATGGCTGAGCTCGGCCCCGGCCCGCATCGTTCAGGGGCGATCGCCCGGATGCTCGGCCGCAAGGTCACTTCACTTGCCCCCACGCGCGGCCAGTTAATCGCCAAGGGCATGGTCTGGAGCGCCACTCGCGGTGACACGGCCTTTACCGTTCCCTTGTTCGACCGGTTCATGCGCCGCATCATGCCCGGTGCCGCGTGGCGGGATACACATCAGTGAATGATGTCCTGTACCAAGTAGTTTTCATTCGTTCGGATTGAATGCCGGAGGACGGGTGGAACAACCCGATCGCTCTTCACTCCACCGCCTCGAACACCTGGACCACCGCGCTCGTGCATACGCCGCCGTGGGTATCGACGATTCCGCGGCGAAGCGCGCGGGGAGGCTGTGCGCCGTCGAAGTAGCGTCCTTCGAGGAGGCGTTGCACCGTCATCGCCTGCACGACGCCGGTCGCGCCGGGGGCGCCGCCCTGTCCGAGCAGTCCGCCGGAGAGGTTGACCGGGATGCGCCCGTCGGGGGCGAACTCGCCCGCTTCGCAGGTCGTGCCGCCCGCGCCTTCGGGTGTCAGGCCCAGGGCTTCGACGGCCTGGATCTGTGCGCCGGAGAACGCATCGTAGACCTCCGCGCAGTCGATCTCGTCCGCCGGGGCGCGGATCCCGGCCATCGTGTACGCGGCGCGCGCGGCGCAGGCCTTCGCATCGAAACGGTCCGGGCGCTCCCGGTCGCCGAGCCGCGCATGGTCCGCTGCCGCGCCGCTGCCCGCGATGCGCACCCGGGGGCGTTCGATCCGGGGCGTGCGCGATGGGTGGGCGACGACCACCGCCGCCGCGCCGTCGCTCAGCAGCGAGCAGTCGAGGCGGCGGTACGGGCTCGCCACCATCGGCGACGCGAGCACGTCCGCGACCTCGATGCGCATCGGCTTGTGCGCGAGCGGGTTCGCGCACGCATTGGCGCGATTGTGCACCGCCACCGCTGCGCACTGTGCCGCCGTGGTCCCGTGGCGGGCCATGTGCATCCGCATCGACAGCGCGTAGAGCGCCGCGGCGCTCACCCCGGCGAACCCTTCGACCTCGGCGTCGAACGACATCCCGTAGAGCGTCCGCACGTCGTCGCCCCCGAGATGGCTCGCGACCGGATCGAACCCCACCACCAGCACGCAGCGGGCGAATCCCGCCGCGACGAGGGCATGGGCCGCGCGCACCGCCGCGGCGCCGCTCGCCCCGCCGCTCTCCGCGTGCACCGTCTCGCATCCGTGGAGACCGAGCTCGGCGGCCACCACCGGGGCGGGGGAGAGTTGCAGGGAGAAGAAGTCGCTCTCGGTGGCGACGACGAGAGCCTCGACGTCGCGGGCGTCGATGCTCGAATCCTCCAGCGCTGCTAGCCCCGCCTCGCGCACCCAGTCGCGCCACGCGCTGTCGTCCCGGCGGCGGGCGAACGGCACCGCCGAGCCGCCGAGCACGTACACGTCGTTCGACATCGGCATCAGCCCTCCGAACCACCCGTCACGCCAGACGAGCGCGGCCTTCAGGCCCCGTTCGCGGACCCGTCATTCGAATTACCCATGCGCTGCCGTCCCGGCGGCGGGTGAAGGGCGCCGCCGAGCCGCCGAGCACGTATACGTCACTCGACATCGGCGCCGGCATCGGCCTCCCCGAATCGCCCGTCGCGCCACGCGAGGGCCGCCTTCAGGCCCTGCTCGCGGACCCGCCGCTTGAACTCGGCGCGCGACGGGGTCTCCATCGATTCGATCTCGACTGCGGCGTCGAGCCCGGCCCGCAACGCGCCGTGCAGCCCCATGATCTCGAAGCCGCGGTTGATCGCGGCCTTGGTGCGGACGATCGCATCGGCGTCGAGCGCAGCGATGCGCGCCGCGAGGGCGAGCGCCTCATCGACGTGGGTTCCTTTCGCCACCACCCGGTTGACCAGCCCGATCCGTTCGGCCCGTTCCGCGCTCAGCCGGTCGTCCCCGGAGAGCAGCAGCTCCTTGGTGAGCTTCGGCCCGATGAGCCACGGCATCATCATGTTCACCACCACGGAGCCGAACTTCAGCTCCGGCTCCCCGAAGCGGCACCCCTCCTCGGCGATGGTGACGTCGCACGACATCGCCAGCTCGCACCCCCCGGCGAGGCAGTAGCCGTGCACCGCGGCGATGGTGGGCTCCGGCTGGTTCCAGAACCGCAAGAGGAAGTCGAGATCGCGCTCCAGGCGGGAGCGCCACGCTTCCGCGTCCGCCGGTGGCGCGAGGGCGTCGTCCTTCAGATCGTAGCCGGAGCAGAAGGCGCGTCCCGTCCCGCACACCACCACCGCCCCGAGGCCGTCGTCCCCGGCCACGGTATCGAGCACCGACTCGATCTCGTCCATCATCCGCGCGGAGATGGCGTTGAGCCGTTCCGGCCGGTCGAGGGTGAGCAGCGCGACCCGCCCGCGCCGCTCGAAGCGGATGGTTTCCAGGTCCATGTCGACGGTCGTCCTCTGGTGTGGCCAGTGTATCTCCGAAGTCCCGTATCCCCGAAGTCCGGGCAGCGGAGCGCGACGCCCGTGCGGGCCGGCTCGATCTTTTGACTACAAGACATCGGGCAACTTACGCTCGACTGTATTGAATCACGCCTCTCCGTGGAGGAAACCCCGTGCCCGCCATCCGCTCCGTCGACGACCTTCGCTCGCACTACCACCGGCCTTCCGAACGCGCGGTGCGCAAGCAGCTCGACCACCTCGACCCGCACTGCCGCCGCTTCGTCGAGGTCTCGCCCTTCGTGCTGCTCGCGTCGAGCGGGCGGAGCCGGCAGGCGGACGTTTCGCCGCGCGGGGGCGAGCCCGGATTCGTGAAGATCCTCGACGATCGAACCCTCGCGATCCCGGATTCTCCCGGCAACAACCGGCTCGACTCCCTCTCCAACATCGTGGAGAACCCGGAGGTCGCGCTGCTGTTCCTGGTCCCCGGAGTCGACGAAGTCCTGCGCGTGAACGGGACCGCCGAGATCCTCGATGACGAGCCGTTGCGCGCGGAGCACGTGATGCGCGGCCGGGCGCCGGCCACCGTGATCCGGATCGCGGTGCGCGACGCCTACCTGCACTGCGCGAAGGCGGTGATGCGGGCCCGGCTCTGGCACGAGGACTCGAAGATCGAGCGTTCCACCCTCCCGAGCATGGGCCGAATGCTCAAGGACCAGATCGGCTCGACCGCACCGGCCGAGACCCGGGAAGAGATGGTCGCCCGGTACGAGGCACAGCTCTACTGATTCGGGTCCTGCATCCCTTGGCGATGGATGCGTTTCGCGTGCCTGTCAAGACCGGGTCAGGACCATGTCACGCTGACCGGCCCACGGTCGCGGATGCGGACACGCCGCTCCCCCGGCGTTCGTCGCCCTGACCCGACCGGCGCCCCTTCCTTTCCACGCGCGTCCGTTCGTCGCCGCCCCCGATTGCAAGGAGGTATCGAGGAAGGCCCGCACCAGAGCGATCGCCTCGGCCAGATCGGCGAGCAAGTCTTCGTCGGGCCTGGCCGGATCGGTCTCGCCGCCGTCCCCGCCCGGCTGCGTGCCGGCGAAGGTCGCTAAATCACCCTCCGAGTTTCCCGGGGCGGTTCAGTGAGCGTGCTTGCGGGGATGCTGGTCGACAAGTTCTCATATCACCTGCCGTTGTACCGCCAGCACCAGCGCCTGCACGACAGCGGCGTCGAACTCAGCCGCTCGACGCTGATTCACTGGACGAGCCGGGCGATTGACCTGTTGGCGCCCATCGTGGCGGCGCAAAGCGCGCAGGTGCTCACGAGCCGGGTGCTGGCGGTGGACAAGACCTCCATCAAGGCCGGGCGCGAGGCGAAGGGCAACCGGCCCGTGGTCGAGGCTTTCTGGCGATGGTGCGATGTGCAGTGCCATCGCCCCGGCCTGCTGCCCAAGAGTCCGTTGGCCAAGGCGTTGCGCTACGCGCGCGAGCGCCGCTCGGCGCTGGAGGTCTTCCTCGACGACCCCGCGGTGGCCATCGACACCAATCATCTGGAGCGCGCCCTACGTCCTGTG
Source organism: uncultured Gammaproteobacteria bacterium (assembly GCA_958295835.1). Lineage (GTDB taxonomy): Bacteria > Pseudomonadota > Gammaproteobacteria > HK1 > HK1 > HK1. Next base: position 5,352,940 of record OY282378.1, on the reverse strand, counting down.
CCGATGAGCCTGCCCCCGAGGCAGTCTATCGGGGGGCAAGCGCAACTGGCTCTTCGCCTCGACCGAGGTCGGCGCGCTCCTCGCCGTACTTGGAGATCTGGCCGAAGCGGATCTGGTTCGTCGCGGAGTTGTTGCCGATCACTGCGATGTACGGGGCGCCGAAGCGGTTGGCGGTCTCCATGTCGAACGCGGTCATGCCGAAGGGGGTGCCGGCGAGGACGATGACGTCCGCCTTCCTGAAGGCGTCGCCGCGGGTACGGTTGAAGTAGCGCGGGTCGCCGGCGGCAGCAGGCCGCGGCTCGCGCCGTTCATGTACGCTCAAACGTTCGTGGGGGCGCTGCCTGGAAGGGTATGCGCGGCTCGCGGAGTTATTCGATGCGGGAGCGGTTTTGCTCCCTGTTCCGTCGTTCCGTATCGGTTCTGAAGCTGTAGGCGGTGCACGTGCTGTTCGTGTGGCCGATGGCGTTGACGAGCCTTTCGTCCGTCGTGAACAGGGGGGCGTCGTAGCGCTCCGAGATTGCGACGTACCAGGCGTCGTAAGGGACGATGTTCTGTCGTAGTTCGAGGCATCGATCTCTGAGATCTGCGGACAGGACGACCGGTCTGACTTGTACGCTCCATATCTGCTCGCTCAGTGATCGGATCGTCTGCGCGTCGACGGCGGCGAAGTCCCCCGGGCCTTCCGGGTGCATCTTCCTGTTGTCCGCGATCTGCCGTAATTCAAGGTTGCGCAGCACCGCGAGGATCTCGCCGTGGGCCATCGCCGATATGAGCATCGTGTGATCTTCCGTTTTGGCCCACTTGATGACCTCCCTTGCCCAGTCTCCCCGTTGGCCGGTGTTACAGGCGTAATCCAGCGGGACGTTGCAGTCGAAAACGACCTCGCCCCTGGTCGAGGCCGTCCACCAATGACAGGGACTCACCTCCCGATGCCGCGAGCCTGGCGGATGAAGTCGATGCTGTAATCCCCGAACCCCGCTTTTTCCGCGAGCTCTTTCGCTCGCCTGCTATCGGCCTCGGCGGCTTTTGCCCGCCGTGCCCGTGCCTCCTCCTCGGAGATGATCGGGACCGGTGGAGGTTTCCGTGTTCCTCTGTCGAGTCTGTCCATCGTGGCTCTCCGGTGCTGCCGTGATCACGGAGCCTGCATGTTAGCGGGGTTTCCCTGCCATTTCTCTCGTTCCCTACACAAGCTCCTCCAGAAGCTGGCCGTGTTCCCGCAGCCATGAGCGCGCCCCTTCCATCCCCGGCGCGTGGGCGCGCACGACGCCCCAGAAGCGTTCCGTGTGGTTCGGCTCGATCAGGTGTGCGAGCTCGTGCACGATGACGTAGTCGATGACGAACGCCGGCGCCTTGATCAGCCGCCAGTTGATGTTGACGTTGCCGCGCACGGTGCACGAGCCCCAGCGGTAGCGGCTGTCGACGATACGCGCCCGGCCGTAGCGCACCCCGAGGCTCCGGGCATGGCGCTCGACCCGCGGCAGGATGTGTTCCTTCGCTCTGGCGACGTACCAGTCCCGCATCGCGGTCGCCCCGTGGCCTGCGGGCGCCCCCGCGGCCCGGGGGAGGACGGGCACGAAGAAACGCCGGTCGAGACGGACGCCGCCGGCGTCGTCCGCATCTCCCTTCACCAGCTCGATCCGGTAGCTCCTGCCCAGGTAGAGCGCCGATTCGCCGTTGACCAGCTCCTTGCCGGGCGGGTGCGGCGGCTCCCGGTACTTCCGGCCGTGCCGTGTCTTCTCCCGGATCCACTGCCGCCTGGCTTCCACCGCCCGCCCGATCGCTGCATCCGGCATGGCGGCCGGCGCGTGCACGACGACGCTTCGGTCACGCTCGACGGTGATCGTGAGCCGCTTTCGTTTCGCCGATCGCCTGATCGTGTACCGCAGGTCCATGGGATGCCCGTTCTGCGTCGGTGGCCGGTCCGAGTCGGCCCGCGTCAATCCGCGTAAAGGATGACGTCGTTGTTCCTTTCCGCGATCTCCATGATCCGGCCGATGAGCTGCGCCCGGTTGTCGACGATGCGGGGAACCGAAACGAACTCGGGTGCGAGCAGGATCTTCTGGACTTCCGCCTTCAGCCTGTTCCGGGCCGGGACGCTTTCCCAGAACCCGGTGAGATACAGCTCGCGCTCGACGGCGAGACACACCTTCTGCGTCAGGTCCACGAGCAGGCCGATGCGGTCTTCCTCGCTCATGCCGTAGGACGGGGCCGGCTCCGCCACCTTCGGTTCCTCCGCGTCGTCCCCGAGCGCGTCCATACCGAACAGCTCCCGCCGAAACATGCGGAAGAAGGGCATCTGCTTCTTGCGGTGCAGCCCGTAGGTCGGCTCCTTGCGGGCGTTGACGATCCGCGTGCGTAGCTTCTCCAGCTCCTCGTAAATCTTCCGCCAGTTGTCGCGGAACTGTTCGAATATGTCGGCGAGGGCCTGCGCGAGCGACGCCTTGAGATCCGGATCGTCGTCGAGCTCGACGTCGAGATGGTGGCGGATCGCGTGCTCGATCTCCGCCGCCCTCGTCTTCGTGCGATTGCGCCTGGCCACGTCCTTGACGAAATTCTCGTCGAGGATGGAGATGGGCGGCACCCGGGCATCGATCCCCCGGGATTCCAGGTGTTCGTCCGTGATGGCCCGCAGCTTCGGCGGAATGCCCTTCATGCTGAGCCGCCCGTCCCGAAAGTGCTTGCCCGCCAGTACGTTGATCTCGGCCAGGGCTTGGTAGTCCCGAACGTAACCGAGCGCCTGCTTCGCCGGAAACACCAGGTTCAGGCATCGGGTCAGCTTCCTGAACGCCGACATGAACTCGAAGCGCAGGTCTTCGTCGTAGAAGACATCGAAGAACGCATCGTGATCGCTCAAATCGTCGAGGCGGTGTTTCTTCAAGAGACCCATGATTGCGCCGAAGCTCGCTTCGAGCTCGCGCAATTCGTCTTCCGGGAAGCTGAGCGCATCGACGATGTTCTTCTGCTCCCGCTCGTCGTAGGCGTCGATCGCCTGTCTGATGTGGTGGCCGATGCCGACGTAGTCGACCACGAAGCCCTTGTCCTTGGATTCCCCGGCGACGCGGTTGACCCGCGCGATGGCCTGAAGCAGGTTGTGGGCGACGACCACCTTGTCGAGATACATCACCTGCTCGATCGGCGCGTCGAAGCCCGTGAGCAGCATGTTGTTGACGATGAGGATCCCCACGTCCCCACTCACGCCTTCGTCTTCTCCGTCGAAGGGCAGCTTGAAGCTCTTGATGCTCGCCTCGTGCCTCGACGGGTCCGTATGGGCCTTCAGGTGCAGCGGATCGTTGTGGCTTCCGGAGATGACCACGGCCGTGCGCATCGCCCGGAGCCGTTCCAGGTCCGGGCTTCCGAGGTTGGCCCGCTGCTCCAGCTTCGCGACGGCGGCTCCGAGCGCCGCGTCGAGGTACGTCTTGTAACGCACGGCCGCTTCGCGCGACGTGGCGACCACCTGCGCCTTGTAGCCGTTCGGGTACACGTGGATCAGGTAGTGGTCGACCATGTCCCGCGCCTTCGCCTCGATGGTCGATTCCGCTTCCAGGTAGGCGTCCCGTGAGCCGTAGCCGAGGATCCGCAAGCGCTCTTGCAGGTCGTAATCGCTGAATACGTCCTCGAACGCCGTATCCATCGCCGCCCGGTCGCTGACCTCGGCCTTGTGGGTGCGTCCTTCGTAGACGATTTGAAGGGTCACGCCGTCCTGCATGGACCGGCGCATGGTGTACCGGTCGATGTAGTCGCCGAACACCCGCTCGGTCTTGTCGATCGGCGTGCCGGTGTATCCGATCCGGGCCGCGTTGGGGATGGCCCGGTCGAGGTTGGCGCCGAGCAGCCGGTACTGGGACCGATGCGCCTCATCGGTCATGACGAGGATGTGCGGGCTCGTGTTGAGCTCGGGGAAGGTTTCCGCGAGGTCCGCCTCCCGGAACTTGTGGATCATGGCCATGACCAGATCGGAGGTCTCGGCGCGCAGGAGCGCCTTCAGCGCCGCGATGCTGTCCGCGACCTTCACCGTGAAGCCGACGTTCACGCTCGTCTCGGAGAGCTGTCGTTCGAGCTGGATGCGGTCGGTGACGAAGACCACCTTCCAGCTCGCGAGCGCCGCGTGGCGGTACATCTCGCGGACCATGAACATCATCGTCAGGGACTTGCCCGACCCCTGGGTGTGCCAGACGATGCCGCTACGCCCGCGCGGGCTCCGGCCTTCCAGCAAGCGCTTCACGGCCCGCTTCACCGCCCGGAACTGCTGGTAGCGCCCCACGATCTTGATGGTCTCGCCCTTGTCGTTGACCGAGAACAGGGTGAAGGTGCGGATGAGATCGAGCAGGTTGCCGGGGTCGAGCATCCCGGCGACGAGCCGTTGCTGATCGTTCGGGCCGCCGGCACCGTGTTCCAGATCATCCACGGTGCGGGGGTAGGGGTCGGTCCAGCGGTAGAAGTGCTTCTCGCTGCGGGTGCTGATCGTGCCGAATCGCGCCTCCTGCCGGCAGGTCACCACCACGAACTGGTTGTAGTGGAAGAGGCGCGGGCTGCCCTCGCCCGTCGCGTCGCGCCGATCGCCGTAGCGCAGAAGCTGATCGATGGCCTCCGGGATCGCGTCCTTCACCTTGGGCGACTTGCACTCGATCACCACCACGGGCAGGCCGTTCAGGAACAGCACGAGGTCCGGAACGATGTGGTGCTCGGTCCCGGGGACGCGGACCTTGCACTGGCACACCGCGATGAAGCGGTTGTTCCCGCGTTGCTCGAAGTCCACGTAGCGGACGGTCGGGCTCCTCTCCCCGGTTCGGCGGTTCTCTCCGGCGCTGGTGCCTTCGAGCAGCAGATCGAGAATGTACCGGTTGTTCTCCAGCAGCCCCATGCCCGGAAGCCCGGCGGTCATCCGACTGACTGCTTCTTCGATCTGGTCGTCCTCCAGCCACGGGTTGATGATCGCAAGCCGCTCGCGCAGCACGGACAGCATCGCCACCTCGGTAAAGTGCTCCCGGAAGCTGTCCGACGGGCGCTGCTTGCGGTCGAGGTCGAGGATCTCCCAGCCGAACCCGGCGAGCTGTTCCAGCAAGGGCTTCTCGACGTGGCGGCGCTCGTCGATGCGAAGCGGCGGCTCCGTCATGACGGCCATTCCCGCGATGCCCACGACGTGCGGTCGGGATGATGTCTCTTCACTCGGATCATTCGCGTCATTCTCGAACCGCCGGCGGGTCCCGCCGTCTCCGAAACGATCGTAATGACGAGCGAGACGGCGGAACGTCCAGTGTAGTGCGCCGGACGCATAAAGCGAGTGCCCGTGCCCGTCACGGACGGGGCAGGAAGGCCGGGCCGCGCGCCCTCCGCCGCATCTCGGCTGGCGGGCGTGACGGAACAGAGTGGAGTTGGCGCGAAGGCGGGATGGCATGGCGCCCACCGGACTGGCCGAGTGTGGTTTGCGCGTTCACGCATGGCCCGGTGTGGGCAGCCCGGACAGTTCTATAATGTCGGCGCCGATTCGACGGAGTGGATGCCATGCGCAAGCAATCGAACGTTGAACCGCACCCTGACGAGGTGTTTCGCTCGACACCCAACATACGCGGCGGAGTCGCCTGCTTCACCGGCACGCGGGTGGGCGTGTCCCAGTTGCTCGGTTACCTTCGGGACGGCTACACCATTGACGATTTCCTGAGCGACTTCCCGACCGTCACCAAAGACCAGGCCCAGTTCGCCATTGAGCGGATCGACAACGAGTACGTCAGGGGGATCGAGCGGGAGTGCGCTCGCGAGCATCGGGCGCGAAGCGCCCACCTTGGCCTTGGCCGGTGAGAGTGTTGGTTGACGAATGCCTGCCCGATCGCGTCGGCAGCGTTCTCGGCGGGATGAGGCCGGAGCACAGATTCGAGCATGTGCGTGCCTTGGGATGGGCGGGGGCGACCAACGGGAAGCTGCAGTCGGACGCGCATGGCGAGGGCTTCGAGGCGATGGTCACGGGCGACGTGAACATGGAGTTCCAAACGCCGAGACCCCCAATGCCCGTTGTCGTCATTCCAACGAATCGCAGCTTTGACGATGTGAGGCGGTACCTTATGGAGGTCGCCGAGAAGCTCGACGAGTCGTTGCCCGCCGGGTACCACCGGGTCGCGCCACACGAGGGAACCCCCGAGTGGCGCAAACTCCAACTGGAGATCCGGCAGGGGCGAAAGAGGGCGCGCGATCCGGCGAATCCCGGACTGTCCCGGTAGCGGCATATCGCCCCGACGCCGTGAGGACGCGATGATGACTGCCAGAGAACAGGGCCACCGGTTGGTGACACGTTGCCCCGGCGTCAGTGGCCTGTGCCGTCATGGCGTGGATGCAGCGGAGGCGTACCGGGCATCGCACCGGGGCTTCGGCGAATGGCCGGACATCATTTGCCACGAGGACGGGGTGCTGCCCCCGCGGGAGGGCGGGTCGGCCCGTGATCGGATGCGAACGGTGCGCGGTTCGGGAGAGATAGCTGGTCGGAAGGAAGGAAGCTGAAGCCCAGCGTTCCGCATGCGATCCCATATAGCAGTTTGAGTAAATGTCATTGAGAGGTGGAGAAATGACAATCCGTATATGTGTAGCGAACGCTGGCAAGCTGCTGATAGAAAACGATTACTTGTGCTTCGATTGCGTCGACGGGCGTAAAGGAGTTCGTAAAGGAGCTTATGTTTTCCAGCACGAGGATACAGGAGAAATTCTTTATGTTGGGCAGGGTGGTGCGAAACTAAATAAACAAGACCCTAAAAAAACAAAATCTTCTAAAACGGGTTAAACAACATTATAGTCGAAGTAAAACAGGCGGCAATTTTCAAATAAATTGGCGTAAGAGAAATTGCAAAGAATGCCGCGGCAAGAAAACATGCCACGATAATGGAAAATGCAAATTCACGGAGTACGAGAAACTTCTTAAGAATTCCAGAATCATTTTCTTCTGTTTCGACCGTATAATTCCAGCAGAATCGATAAATGCACTTGAAAACACGCTTAAATTTTGTTTTCTGCCAAGATACGACGGAGAAGTAATGAACATGGATATAGGAGACATAGACATAACATGCATCGGCAATGTGATGCAGTTGATTGCAAAAAATGAAGTGGAGTCGTTCACAACCGAAGGGCTTGGGTGTACGGAACAGGCTCCCGTCGTCGGCCGTATCGACGCCGACGCTGCAATCTGCGGTACATCCACACATATCGACGGCGCCCGGCATAAGGTCTCCTACGTATTTCGTCTTCTTGCCGCCAGCATGTCTCCTGTGGGGGTTCTTGCCAATCATCTGGTTTTGAGCGAAGAAGATCTGAATGCCGCGCGGACCTTCGTCGATGCCGTGAACGAACGTTCCGGCACCCGTTCCGCCTGAGCGTGCGTTTTCTGATTCACGCGCAAATCAGGTACCGCCCACAGTGTGGCGGTTTGGTGAAGCCCCCAGGGGGACCTGTGGTCTCATGAAAGGGTCTGAAGATCCTTAGAGGTGCAGATCCTCCTGCCGTTTCTTCTCCGCCTCCTGGTTGCGGATATAGGCCTGAACCGTTTGCTCGTCCAGCCCCACCGTATTGACGCAGTACCCCCCGGGTCCAGAAGTGAGAACCCGTCAACTGGCGTTTCCGTCCCAAGTGCTCTCGGTGAATCCGTATCGCTGACTTCCCCTTCAGAAACCCCACCATGTTGGCAACGCTATACTTCGGCGGAATGCTCACACAGTTGGATATGATCCGGCATCGCGTGCCCTTCGACCAGCTCTACCCGTGCTGCCGACACAACTCTTGCAGAATCGACCTCACGTTGCGCCGCAGTGTCCGCTACAGCGAGCGCCGTCGATACTTCGGCAGGAAAACAATGTGATATCTGCGGTACCATCGCGCATGAGCTTGGCTCTGCCACTCTCTCATGGTGATCTCCTTCCGATTGAATTTGGCGGTTCATTGGAAGGGGGTCATCTACTAAACCACCACTTCACACGACGAAACGGCAAAGCCCTTGTTTGTCACACCGCCAGAGGCGGTGGCTTACTTCACCGAGTTATGCTGGCAGATCGACTTTGTTGGGACAGCGGTGTGCATATACGTAAAGCGCAACGCTAGCCGGCGGCTGTGCGGGTCACCTTTCGCGCCTCTGCCCGAGGCATGGATGCACCCAAATCCAACCAGTGAATGACGTTGTAGTAGCGATACTTGTCACTACTGATGTATTCACGAAGAGTCGACCTGATCCGCTTCGCAGAGAACACCTGGACAGCCTTAATCGAGGCCGCTTTACGGACATCTGCTGATTCATGATTAAAGAGAACAAGCAAGGCGATGTCTGCAATTTTTGAGAACTTTGAATTCGAACATAACTCGATCATTCTTTTCAGAATGTTTGCTGGAATCTCAATAGAAACGAGATCTGATACTGAGCGTCTGCGAGCTATTTTGAGTATAGCTTTCGCGATTTGATCCTGAAAGTCGATATAGTTAATTTCAGAGGTCGACAAACTGGAATTAGCAAGCAGGGAAATATCTTCCCATTCACCGTTGTTTCCTAGATATTTTGCGTCTTCCGGTGAGGTTTCTGTATAGCCATCTTGGATGTTTTTTCTGATCCTCATCAGATCTTCACGTTTGTTCGCTTTACACAAAATATCCAATCCTCTTCTAGTTAAATTTTTTCTGTGGTAATCTTCTAATTCTCTATACTTATTGATTAAATTTATACCTTTAGAGATGTTATCCAAAGTACCAAAGGTTGTTTCGGCACGCCGAATTCGTTCTTCAAAATATGTATTGAAAGTGCTATCGATGTTACTACGGAGTTCCTTGACATATTTCACAAAATACCTCTCTGCACGCACGAAATAAGCATCATCCTCATACATGAAATTTGTATCGATCTTACTTGTAAGCTCTGATTCTGAGAGATCTTTCAGCCTCTCCAATTGGTGTTGTGTCAAAATCGCTCTCTCTTTTTTTCCAACAAAATAATTAATAAGATTTGTTTTTCCTTGAGTTGTAATTAAAATATTCTCGATTTCTTCTTGAGAAAACGATCTGCCCATATTGGAAAGCATAAAGATTGCTTCGTTACGAACCAAAACATCACTATCTTCCAACAAACGTTCAGCTATCTCTCGGTCGAGCCAATTTCGTCCAAGAAGTACTCTTAGTGTCTGCAATCGAATCTGAGAATTACGGTGTTCTAGTCCGAGCAACAAAATTTCAGTTTCCAGGTGCTCGAATCCATCTAGAACAGTTTGTAGGATGCCAGCGTCCAGTGATTCGAACTGCAATTCAAAAACCAACCGTTGCGCTGCATTTCTCTCACCAATTCTGAGGAGAATCAATATCATACATTCAAGTGCTTTGCGAGACGTCTCATGATCATTTCTATCGTATTCATTCCTTGCGACAATGAAATCTTCTGCAGTTCCGTTTTCTGCGAGATAGTTTAACGCAACAGATTTCACACGCGCAGAAGTGTCTTTGGAAAACCAGCTATCTATGATCCACTCTCTCTTTAGTCTCTCATCATCTGCCGGAAGCGTTCTCGATAGTGCGTTCAGTACACTAATAGCTCCGATTATCTCTTCATCGTTGGCGCCAATAAACGATGACCAAGCAGCTACATCGAACCTAGAATTCGACAGGACAGAATACCAGCACCAAAGCGGCACATTCTCGTTGCTGAGATACTGAAAGCCCAATCTGACCAGATGAATTTTCTCTCTATAACTAAGTTCCATATCTTCAGGGAGTGCCGAAAAAAGGATATTGATATCGTGAACGCCTAAATTCAATTCTTCATTGCCATGTTTGGATATCGAATTCGCTATCAGGCGGAATCTCGCGACGTCAAATGCACTAAGATTGTCCATTGCCTTCCCATGCCCAATTCTATCAACCAAACTAGAAAGGAAGGACAAACTTTCGATCGAAAGAGGAGATGCATCAGGACTTTGATTCTGATCTTCAGATCCTTTAGATTCCGACTTGACGCGTACTGCCTTGGCTTCGTTAGAGTCAGAAGATACGTCCGTTGCCCTGATACCGATCACGTACTTGGTAATGCATTTCCTCACTAGACCTTCGATCTCGAGAACAGTCGAGAACTTCTGAAATAGAATCTTCCTTTCAGAAATTATCTGTCCCTTAAATTCGAGTACTTGTTTAAGATCGTCACCAGGATCTATCATGAATTCTTCGGGAATTGTCTTGAAGAAGAGGGAAATTTCGGGATTCCCACTCTGTTCGCGTCTGCTGATCGATCGCCTGAATTCTTCGTGGAATCCAGAAGTGGATTCGCCACTCCCACCCGGTGGCGTTCCCCATCTCTTCCAGATCATTCCAATAAAGAGGTCGCACCGATCCACCTCTTGGTTAATGAGATGTTGCGGCCTCCCGTAACCGGCGCTGGTGTCCTCCCATCCGAGCAACTCGACCTGATACCCCAGCTCATCTGCCCACAATTCGTTGCATTCGGCAACTACACCACGTATAGCTTGCCGCTCCTCTTGCAAGTCGCCCGGCGAAGCAAGAAAGGCACGGAGGATTTTTCGAGTACTAGACATGTTCGTATACCAATATTGAAGAATTGTTAGTACATTCCATGAATTCGAAATCTCGATCTTAGGTTAGGATGCAGTAAGTTGACGTCTCGGAGCAAGAAGATCTTTAGTCAGGGCCGCTTTGATTGCATATAGTTTTCCTAGTGAGAATTCCCATTGATGAATTTGATCCATAATCGCCTTCAGGGTTTCGTTCAATTTATCGAATTCATACGATGTTTTCGGCCAAGGAATGAGAAAACTCCGAATTTGTTTGTAGTTCAATCCTTCTCTATTACCTCCTGCATTTAATCGGGCAATCTGATGTTGACCGATATCGGACTCGAAGACCGCTGCCAGAAATCCAGATTTGGTCTCTGTTGCATCGTGGAGCCTTATGATACACACATGTTGGTTGACGTTGGAGCGACTGTTGATTTTCGGTATTCGACAGCATCGACCTATGGAGGCGCCCGTGATATTCAGCAGCACGTCGTTTTCGTAGACTTCACTTCGCTGCATCATCAGATGAATTCGCTCTGGAATATACGTGACATCATGCAACTTGAGTCCACCGAATTGCACGTTCTGACTTCGGATGAACACGACGCCCTGAGCTTCATAAACGCTCTCGCCGCCTCTAGGCGTGATTCCACTGCCTACGTATTCGGCGATGTCGTCAATCTTGACGATTTTCCATTCTTCCGGAATTCGGCCCAGCAGTGAATCCTTGAATTTGTGGGTCTTCTCGGTACGAAGATTGCCGTGCCCATCGATACCGCGAGTAAGAAGATCCTGCATCATGCCGATCTTGATACGCTGCTGCTTGGCGATCAATGCTTTCGTCTGTTCTATCGCACGATCGACCGTAAATAGAATCTTGGCAATCCTTGTTTGTTGCGGTCGTGGAACAACTGGAATTCTGGTATTTTCGATCACGCTGACAGGCAGACCGAAGCGAGTAGAGCCACTGGCATTCAAACCGAAATAGCGGGCGATCGGAGCAGCGGCTATCTGCTTTGCTAGATAAATTGAATCTACCGCATCCTGATTCGGTCTGATAAGAGCGAGATGATAACCACAAACCAATCCGTTTATTGATTCTGAGACGACCGCGGGTACACCGATGTCATCCGGCGTCTCGGAATCCTTCGTGATAATCACATCGCCCACTCGAAGGCCGAATCGATCGATTTCCGATTGACTTGCCGATGCGGTCATGAAATCAATGGATTCGGTTACGTAGTCGTTTTCGTAAACGTCGATATAGTTGCACAACTTTACCGGAACTTCCGCTTCACTGAATTTCTTGTCGACGTTACTCACACGCACGTCTGCGAGATCGCTCAACTTGCAAACTGGCCAATCAGTGCTCATCCGAAATAACCCAAATCCTGCAAATATCCATCCAGGGTCTTGAGCGTCCCATCCCGCTCTACCTCAAGCTCCCGAACACTCACCGCATACTTCTCCCACAGATTCTCGACCCCGTACACCAAGCGGCGCTTCTCGGCGCCGAGGTATCGCTCCAGCTCCGCGTGTACTACATCGTAGAGCTTCGCCAGGATCAACCCGCGGGCTTCGGCCTCCGATATCCGCCCGCCGATCTCGGCGACGAGCGCTTCCGCCCGCGCGACGCGCGCGGCCAGTACCTCTCGGTCCTTGCTCAGCGCCGCCGCCTTCCGCTTGTCCGCGCTGTCCTCCGGGTCGAGAACGGCAAGCCGCGCGTCCACCTGACCGGCGAGCGCCTGCATCTCGGCCTTGTAGTCCTCCCCGCCCGTCCGCTTGAGTCGCAGCTTGAGCTTCAGTTCCGCGCTCTTGTCCTTGAGCGCCGCCTTCGCCTCCCGGAGCCGTTTCTCGATGGCCTTGATGCTTCTGTCCTGCTCCTGAAGACTTGCCAGTTCCTTCCTAGCCGAGCGGCCGGTGCTGTCCTTGAGGTCGTCGATCAGCGTCTTCAGGACCTTCTTCATGACCGCGGCGGTGACCTTCTCGCCCTCGTCCGGCTCCCAGGCGGCGACCTCCCGCGCGGTTTCCACCGCCTCGGTCAGCGCGCCTTGCGCCTCGCCGATACCGGCTTCCAGGCGCTCGATCTCGTCCGCCTCCTCCCGGAAGAAGGCGCCGATCAGGTACTCGTCCGGGATCAGGCTGTGGTGCCAGCCGATCGAGGTGATCGTCTTCAGGTCGAAGCGGATCTCTTGCCACCAGTTGACGAAGACGCCGGCGCTCCTGAATTCGTCCAGCACCTTCAGGGGAACCAGTTTGGCCTTGAGGGTGTCGAGCAGCGCATGGCGCACCTCCGGCATCTTCCTCGCGCCGTTCGCCGCCCCGCGCCCTTGCGCGTATCGAAGCTGGGCGAAGTCGTCGCGGGCCGCCTGCCACCACGCTTCGAGCGCGTCGAAGTGGGCGGTGAGGGTGCGCCGGAGCGCCGGGTCGGCTTCGAGGGTGGTCCTGATCGCGGACTTCGCGCCGATGGACTCGCGAAACGCGAGGTAGCCGGGGCGCTCGGGCCGGAACAGCGAGCCGGGGTCGATGCCGAAACGGTCGAAGTCGCCGGCGCGGGCCTCGACCTCCGCTTTCGGGATGCCGCCGATCAGGTGGGCGGTCACGTCCTCCGGTTCCGGGTCGGGGGTGTTGTCCACGTAGCGGCGGATGTTCAGGTTGCAGTCCTGGACGTCGACGATCTCGGCCTTCTCCACGAGGCGGCTGTATTTCGGGATCTCGTGCTTGTTCGTGAAGACGAAGTCGATCTTCTCGATGTCCTCCGGGCGGAGCCGGTTCTGGCTCTTGCCCTCCGCGTACTCGCGGTCCGCGTTGATGAACAGCACCTTGTCGCGCAGCGCGTCGGGCTTGCTCTTGCTGCACACCAGCACGCAGGCGGGGATGCCGGTGCCGTAGAAGAGGCCGGGCGGCAGGCTGACGATCGCCTCGATCACGTCGTCCTCGATCAGCAGCTCGCGGATCAGCTTCTCCTTGCCCCCGCGGAACAGTACCCCGTGCGGCATGACGGTGGCCATGTGGCCGTCGGGCTTCAGGCTCGCCAGCATGTGCTGGACGAACATGAGGTCGGCCTTCTTGCCGGTCTCCGGGCACCATTCGCGGAAGCGGTCGGCGAAGCGCATGTTGGCGCGGCGGTAGTTCTGCGAGAACGGGGGGTTGGCGAGCACGCGGTCGAACTTGCGGATCTGCCCGTTTTCCAGGATCTGCGGGTCCTCCAGCGTATCCCCGTTCCTGATGGTGAAGCGGGTGATGTTGTGGAGGATCATGTTCATGTTGCAGATCGACCAGGTGGTGCCGTTGGAATCCTGCCCGTAGAGCGCCAGATCGTCCGCGTTCTCGCCCTGCTCCTCCACGTACTGGTGCGCCTGGATCAGGAAGCCGCCGGAACCGGCGGCGGGGTCGTAGATCGTGTTGCCGGCCTCGGGTCCGGTGAGCTGCACCAGCAGGCGCACGACTTCCGCGGGCGTGTAGAACTCGCCGCCCTTCTTGCCCGCGCTGTCCGCGAAGTACTTGATCAGGTACTCGTAGGCCGCCCCGAGCAGGTCCGGGAACTCGAAGTTGTCGTTGACGAGGACGAAGCGCGGCTGGTTGAAGTGGTCGAGCAGGTCCTTCCACCGCTGATCCGGGATCCTGGTCTGCCCCCGGACGGCGTTGAAGTCGATGTTGTTCTTGAGCACGCCTTCCAGCTTGTCGTTCTCGTCCTCCACCGCCGCGATGGCCTTGTTGAGCATGTTGCCGATGTCGTGCTTGAGGTCCTTGAGCGCCGGGACCCGCTCGCCGTTCCCGTCCGTCCACTCCTCGTGCCAGCGGGCGCGAGGCGGTATGTAGAAGGTTTCGCCGTAAGAGGTCTTGTCCTCCAGCACTTCGGCCAGCAGCGCGGGCCGATCCGCGAGATGGGCGTAGTCCTGCTCGCGGAGCTGTACGCGCTTGCGGTCGAACTCATCGGAGAGACGTTTCAGGAACAGCATCCCGAAGATGAACTCCTTGAACTCGGAGGCGTCCATCTTGCCCCGCAGGATGTCCGCGGCCTTGAAGAGGAAGGACTCGAGCTGGGGGAGGGTGATCTTCTCGTGGGTCAGTTGTGGCATCAGGGGCAAAAGCCTTCAGGCGATTGTTGGCGATCGAACTTCACGCAAGACCTCGAAGAGCTTTGTGGGCGGGCTTCCGGTTCCGGGTATGCAGGAACCGGGACACTCAAGCCGCCGCCTGCTCCTCCGCGTCCTCGCTGCCGATGGCGCCCTCTTTCCGTGCCGCCTCGATCTCCTCGGCGGAGTAGCCCAGGACCTCGCGCATGATCTCGAAGGTGTGCTCGCCGAGCAGGGGCGAGCGCCGCACCTCCGAGGGCGAGGCCGAGAGCTTCACCGGGTTGCCCACCGTGAGGTATGGGCCGCGGGTCGGGTGGTCCACCTCCACCACCGTGCCGGTGGCGCGCAACGACGGCTCCTCGGCCAGCTCCTTCATCGAGAGGATCGGCCCGCAGGGGACGTTGAGGGGGTTGAGGATCCCCATGACCTCGAACTTGTCCCGGGTCATGGTCCATCGCTCGATCTCGGCGAACATCCGGTCGAGCTTGGGCAGGCGCGCATCCGGGGTGTTCCATTCCGGATCGTCGAGCCAGTCCTCGCGCCCGATGGCCTTCGCCAGCGCCGGGAAGGCAGCGGCCTGGGCGATGACGTAGATGTAGGCGTTCGGATCGATCTCCCAGCCCCGGGTCTTCACCACCCAGCCGGGCTGCCCGCCGCCCGATGCGTTGCCGGAGCGCGGCGCGGCGTCGCCGAAGGTCCCGTTCGGGTACTGCGGATACTCCCGCAGCGGCCCGTGGGCAAGGCGCTGCTGGTCGCGCATCTTCACGCGGCAGAGGTTCAGCACCCCGTCCTGCATCGCGCACTCCACGCGCTGGCCGCGCCCGGTCTTCTCGCGGTGGTAGAGCGCGGTGACGATCCCCAGCGCGAGGTTCAGGCCCGTGCCGGAGTCGCCGATCTGCGCGCCGGTCACCAGCGGCGGGCCGTCGTCGAAGCCGGTGGTGCTGGCCGAGCCGCCGGTGCACTGGGCCACGTTCTCGTAGACCTTGCACTCCTGGTAGGGACCCGGCCCGAAGCCCTTGACCGAGGCGTAGACGATCCGCGGGTTGATCTCCTGGATGCGCTCCCAGGTGAACCCCATGCGGTCGAGCGCGCCGGGGGCGAAGTTCTCGACCAGCACGTCGCATTCCTCGACGAGGCGCGTGAAGATGGCCCGGCCCCGCGCGGTCTTGGTGTTCAGGGTGATGCTGCGCTTGTTGTGGTTGAGCATCGTGAAGTAGAGGCTGTCCACGCCGGGGAGGTCGCGAAGCTGCCCGCGGGTGGCGTCGCCGACGCCCGGCCGCTCGACCTTGAGCACGTCCGCGCCGAACCAGGCGAGGAGCTGGGTGCAGGTGGGTCCCGACTGCACGTGCGTCATGTCCAGGATGCGCACGCCTTCGAGTGCCTTGCTCATGAATCGACTCCGTTGTCTCGTCAAGGTGGGTGGTGGAGCCTCGGTGCCCCGGCTCCTGCCTACTTGTACATCGTCTGGTTCCGGGTGCCCGGCGCGTACTCGCGCGGATCGACCCAGACGTTGACGACCGCGGACTTGCCGGAGCTGCGTACCGCCTCGCGGGCGCGCTGCAGGGCGGGCGCGATCTCGGACGCCTCGCGGACCTCCTCGCCGTAGCCGCCGAGCATCTCCCCGAATTTGGAGAACGGCACGTCGCCGAGGAGGTTGCCGACGTCGCCGCGCTCCTCGCCGTACTTGGAGATCTGGCCGAAGCGGATCTGGTTCATCGCGGAGTTGTTGCCGATCACCGCGATGTACGGGGCGCCGAAGCGGTTGGCGGTCTCCATGTCGAACGCGGTCATGCCGAAGGAGCCGTCGCCGTAGTAGCAGAGCACTTCCTTGTCGGGGTGCACGAGCTTCGAGGCCATCGCGAAGCCGGTGCCGACCCCGAGCGAGCCGAGCGCGCCCGGGTCCATCCAGTGGCCGGGCGAGCGCGGCTGCACCGCCTGCGCGCTGATGGTGACGACGTCGCCGCCGTCGCCGATGTAGATGGTGTCCCCGGTGAGGAATTCGTTGAGCTCCCAGGCCACGCGGTAGGGGTGGATGGGGCTCGCGTCGGACTTGAACAGCGGCATCAGCTTCGTGGTCTTCGTCTCCTCCAGCGCCCGCAGCTCGTCGAGCCAGGGCTGGCGGGCCTTGGCGCGGTTGTCCGCCCGCCCCGTGGCCGCGTCGTGGGCGGCCTTGAAGACCGCCCCGGGATGCCCGGCGATGCCGAGCGACACGTCGCGGTTCTTGGCCACGGTACGGTAGTCGAGGTCGATGTGGACGATGGTCGCCTCCCGGCTCAGCCGCTTGCCGTAGCCCATGCGGAAATCGAAGGGGGTGCCGGCGATGACGATGACGTCCGCCTTCCTGAAGGCGTCGCCGCGGGTGCGGTTGAAGTAGTGCGGGTCGCCCGGCGGCAGCAGGCCGCGGCTCGCGCCGTTCATGTACGCGGGGAGGTTGAGCGCGCGCACCAGGTCGATCGCCTCGCGATGCCCGCGCGCGGACCAGACCTGGGAGCCCAGCAGGACGGCGGGGCGTTCGGAGTTCACCAGCAGGTCGGCGAGCCGCTCGACGTCGTCCGGATCGCCGGCCGAGCGGGTCGAGGCGCGGTAGGCGCCGGCGGCCGGGACCACCGCGTCCTCCAGGTCGATCTCTCGGTCGAGCACGTCACGCGGGATCTCCAGGTAGGACGGTCCCGGCGCGCCGGCGAAGCATTCGCGCGCGGCCATCGCGATCATGTCCGCGACGCGCTCGGTGGAGGCGACGGTGGAGGCGAACTTGGTGATCGGGCGCATCAGGTCCACGTGCGGCAGGTCCTGGAGCCCGCCCATGCGGTGCTGGGTCTGCGCGGCCTGGCCGCCGATGTGCAGCACCGGACTCTCCGAGCGGAACGCGGTGGCGATGCCGGTGACCGCGTTGGTGCAGCCCGGGCCGGCGGTGGTCACCACGCATCCGAGCCGCCCGGTCTGGCGCGCGTAGCCGTCCGCCGCGTGCGCCGCGACCTGCTCGTGGCGCACGTCCACCACCTTGATGCCCTCGTCGAGGCAGCCGTCGTAGATGTCGATGATGTGCCCGCCGCACAGGGTGAAGATGGTATCGACGCCTTCGTTCCTGAGCGCCCGGGCGACGAGGTGGCCGCCGGAGACGACGCCGGTGTCCCGGCTCTTCTGTGCGAGGGTGTCCTCGGCGGTGCGTGACGAGAGCTGCTGTGCGGTAGCGGACATGGCGGTCGTTTCCTCTCCTTGGGTGATCGGTGACTGGTCGTTGATGTTCGGTAATCCGGCCTTCGACAAGCGGTGTTCGGTGATCGGGATTCGGCAATCGGTCCTCGGTGCGCCGCCCGGCAAACGCACCGCCGGTCTACTTGCCGTTTCATCGAATCAGCGGCGTATTCCTCGACGTGTCTGCGTCAATGCGGCCGTCCACGGCGCCCGCGGGGATGCCCGCGGCCTCGGCGTCGACGTATTCCTCAACGTACCTGCGTCGCTATGGCCAGCCTGTCGGCTCAGTCGAGCCAGTCGACGTATTCCTCGATGTGCTTGCCCAGATCGAGGGTGTGCCGGCGCACGAGCCCTTCGGCGAGCTCGGTGTCCCGCGCCTCCAGCGCCTCGATGATGTGCATGTGATCGATGATCGACCGGGCCGCGCGGTCCTTCTCGACGATGGTGCGCATCCGGATCGATCGCATGTGGAGAAAGAGGTTCTCGGTGAGGCTGGAGAGCAGGTCGCAGCGGCTCAGGCGGAACAGCGCCTGGTGGAATGCGATGTTGGTGTCGGAGTACTCGTCGATGTGGGCCTGCACCGCGCCGTTCTCGCCGAAGGTCGAGAACATCTCGCGCAGGGTGGCGATCTGCACATCGGTCGCGTTCTCGGTGATGAGCCGCGCCGCCATGCTTTCCAGCGCCGCCCACACCGTGACCATCTCCAGCACTTCCTTCTTCGTCTTGCGGGCCACGAACGCGCCGCGCCGCGGAATGGTGTGTACGAAGCCCTCGTTCTCGAGCCGGCACAGCGCCTCGCGGATGGGGGTGCGGCTCACGCCCAGCTCCTCGGAGAGCTGGCGCTCGTCGAGGCGATGCTCCTCGACGTTGGCGTAGACGTTCATCGAGGTGATGGCGGTCTTGAGCTGCTCGTGGATGCGATCCTTGAGCGCGGCGGGGTTCTCGACCGGCTTCAGGGAGAGGTGCGCGACGGCCATCGGGACGTTCCCATCGGGGATTCCGGTATATGGCATACAGAATACAAGACACCAGGAATGTCTGCCAGGACAAGTCTTGTCCAACGAGAGATGAGCCTGAAGGGAGGCTGTGAATCCAACGAGAAGTGAACCGCCCCGGGTTTCCCGGAGGGTGATTTGCTTGAGTCAGGCGGCCATCGCCGACTGACGCTCTCATGAACCGGTAGACCTCCCGGGTCCGACCTCCCGAGCAAACCAGGCGTTCGTCGGGCGAAGGGTTCACTGGACCCTTCGCGGGTCCTCCTCACCTTTCGCCAATCTCTGTCTACCTTCGGCAGACAAGAAAATCGCCATTCCCGTTCTTCACGCACACGACGGTTCTCACGACGCAGCCGGCGCATCTCCTCCTGATCGGCGTGGAGTTCATCCGGGAGGACCGCAACCTCGCCGCCTTCGAGGTGCAGCGGGCCGCGTAGGAACAAAGATGGCCACCCGTGGCGCCTGTCGTGGTCGTCCAGGCTCCTGGGGCGTCACCGCATCAGCGCCCGCACGTCGGTCAGGCGGCCGGTGACCGCGGCGGCGGCGGCCATCGCCGGGCTCACCAGATGGGTGCGCCCGTCGCGCCCTTGGCGGCCGACGAAGTTGCGGTTGGTCGTGGAGGCGCAGCGCTCGCCGGGGTCGAGCCGGTCCGTGTTCATCGCGAGGCACATGGAGCAGCCGGGCTCCCGCCACTCGAAGCCGGCCGCGACCAGCACGTCCGCGATGCCTTCCTCCTCGGCCTGGCGCTTCACCAGGCCGGAGCCGGGGACGATCATCGCGCGCACGCCGCCCGCGACCCTGCGGCCCCTGGCGACCGCGGCGACCTCGCGCAGATCCTCGATCCGGCCATTGGTGCACGAGCCCACGAACACCCGGTCGATCGCCACGTCGGTCATGCGCGTCCCCGGCGCGAGCCCCATGTAGTCCAGTGCGCGCTGCATGCTCGCGCGCTTCTCCCCGGAGGGAGCGTCCTTCGGATCGGGAACCGCCCCGGTGATCGGCACCACGTCCTCGGGGCTGGTGCCCCAGGTGGTGAGGGGGACGATCTCCGAGACGTCCAGCGTGATCTCCTTCGCGTACCGGGCGCCCGGGTCCGAGGGCAGGGTCTTCCAGTGCGCCACCGCCCGGCGCCGGAGATCGCCCTTCGGGGCCATCGGGCGGCCCTCCAGGTACGCGAACGTCGTCTCGTCCGGTGCGATGAGCCCCGCCCGTGCGCCGGCCTCGATGGTCATGTTGCTCACCGTCATCCGCCCCTCCATCGAGAGCGCCTCGATCGCGGGGCCGGCGTACTCGATGACGTGGCCGGTGCCCCCGGCGGTCCCCAGCTTCCCGACGATCGCGAGGACGAGGTCCTTCGCGGTGCAGCCGAAGGGGAGGACACCGTTGACGGTGATGCGCATCGCCTTCGCCGGCGCCTGGATGAGGGTCTGCGTCGCCAGCACGTGCTCGACCTCCGAGGTGCCGATGCCGAAGGCGAGGGCGCCGAACGCGCCGTGGGTGGCGGTATGGCTGTCGCCGCAGACGATGGTGGTCCCCGGCAGGGTGAAGCCCTGCTCGGGTCCGATGATGTGGACGATGCCGTTGCGTGGGTCGTCGAAGTGGAAGAGCTCGACGCCGAACTCCTCGCAGTTGCGGATCAGGGTGTCGATCTGGAGCTGCGAGTCCTCGCCGATGCCCTCGCTGCGGTCGGTGGCGATGTTGTGGTCGATGACCGCGATGGTCGCGTCCGGGCGGCGCACCCCGCGCCCGGCCTGGCGCAGCCCCTCGTAGGGCTGGGGCGTGGTCACCTCGTGGGTGAGGTGGCGGTCGATGTAGAGCAGACAGGTGCCGTCTTCCTCCACCGCGACGACGTGGCCGTCCCAGATCTTCTCGAACAGCGTGCGTGGCTTCGTCATCCCGTGCTCCCGTGTGCGAGCGCGCGGCAGAATTCTTCTTCCACTACTTTGCGCCGTTGGCCGTTCATCCCCGTTTTCGCCGAGCTCACTTCGCCAGTGTGTCGTTCTTGCAGTATCAGCGACCGTGGGTGCGAACGATGCGGTCACGGATGCGGGCGTGGAAGTCGCGTTCGCTGTCGCAGGCCAATGCCGCGTCCACGAGCACGGCCTCCGGCGATTCGCCGAATCCGGGGACGTTGGACGGGAATCCTTCCGACACCTCGATGTCTCGCGACAACAGCATCTGGCGCACCATCCCGGCCCGGCCCTTCTTCTCGCCTTCCGCCCGGCTCTGACCACGCAGGGAACGCATCAGTGCATCGTCGTCCGACCCCGTGCCCTCACGCGACCCCAACCCCCGGCCCAGGCGCTCCAGTCTCTCGTTCGTCCGCACCGAACGCTCCGCCTCGTTCATCGCCTCGTGGATGGCCTCCACCCGCCAGCCCGGAAATGCCACGCTCTCCGGTGAGGCCCGGTAGACACCATCCTCCAGCAAATGAATCGTCAGCCCCGGTCCCAAGCCCCGCGGTCGGCTCGCCACCCACTGCTCCGGCACCTCCACCCACACCTCCGGGAACCCCCACGACTCGTACAGCTTCAGCTTCCCCCGCCGAACGTCCGTCGTGTGGTCCACCTCCAGCACCACGTCCGGGTAGTTGTGCCTCCCCCCCACCATCGCACTCGCGCCCAACAACTCCGCCCGCCGCGGATACAGGTACACCGTCTGGTCCGCCTGCATGATGCGCCTCGGCTCACCCCGCGCGTCGCGCCTCAGCAGGTCCATCGAGCCGTAGCACTTGATGGACGAGCCACGCACCGCGGCGATGCGCTCGACCAGTCCGGCGAGGCCGTGGGAGGGGCTCTCGTGGGTGGGGCTGGTGGGCTCGCGGACCATCCAGGCGGTTTCGGACTCGGCGTCCCAGACTTCGAGCCGTCCGTCGAAGCGGCGGAGCTGGTCATAGGACATGGGCACGGCCGTGCAGCCGGTGAACTCCAGCTCGGACAGCGGCAGCTCCGCCGGCGGCAAGGATGCCGGGGACTCCGCCGCCGACGGCAACGGGGATGCCGGAGGCTCCGGCGGCAATGCGGCCGGCGCCGCCGGGGGCTCGTCCTCCTCCGAGCGCCGCAACGACGCTGCCGGAGGCTCACCCCCCGGTGAACGCCCCGGCCCGAAGGGGATGGCGGTCAGTGTTTGCGCGTCGTCCATGCCGGCATTGTAGGCCGCGGCGAAATGGCAACGCCACCGCGGGGGGACGCTGCCGGCGGCGTGAAAGCGCCACGGAACCTCCCGTTTGAAGGAGTCCGCCGACGGCAACGCTTCGTTCCATGACTCCCCGTACCGGGTCGGGCCGCGCAAGTTGCGGCAGAATCGGAGACGGCATGGGCAGCCGCTCAAGCGGGAGAGGGGGGACGCGCGCCGGGCCGGGTGCTCCTCAGAGCGCCTCGGCGGCCATCTCTCCGGTGCGGATGCGGACCACGTTGTCGAGCGAGGCGACGAAGATCTTGCCGTCGCCGATCTTGCCGGTTCGGGCGGCGGTGGTGATGGTCTCGATCACCTCGTCGAGCCGCGTCTCGTCCACAGCCACTTCGAGCTTGATCTTGGGCAGGAAGTCCACCACGTACTCGGCGCCCCGGTAGAGTTCGGTATGCCCCTTCTGCCGGCCGAACCCCTTGACCTCGGTGACGGTCATGCCCTGAATGCCGATCTCCGACAACGCCGCCCGCACGTCGTCGAGCTTGAACGGTTTGATGATCGCGGTGACGAGATGCATGGATGCTTCTCCCTGGATGGCCGATTGGACGGCGGTCTTCCGCGCACGTGTCGTGCCATGGTCGCCGGGAACGGAACGTCAACAGATTACTCTCGATCCGCGTTCGCCCGCCATGCAGGATGGGACGTGGCCGGGCCGAGCCGAAGGCGGCGGCTTCCCGGAGAAGGGACCCCAAAGTATGCGCAGTGTGTACTGTTGCGTAGCGAATACATGGTCCGAGGAGCCGATGCTCGAATCGGGCACGCCCGGATCTGTGCGAGCCGCGGGTGGATAACCGTCCGCGGCTACTCGGCCACCACAGGAACGTACTGTCCGGACGGACAGAATTCCTGTAGATGAACGCGGGACGGCGGATTCATGAAAACCAGGAGGAACGATGCAATGAAGCTCGAAGGCAGGAACGCGATCGTCACCGGCGCAGCGAAGGGCATGGGGGCGACGATTACCAGGACCCTGGCCCGGGAGGGCGCGGACGTGGTGCTGTCCGCCCGCGACATCGCGCCGTTGAAGGAGGTCGCGACCGAGGTGCAGGCCATGGGGCGTGAAGGCTGGGTGATCGCCTGCGACGTCACCGACGACGGCGAGGTCAGGGAGATGGTGGACAAGGCCCTGGAGGTCTTCAGGGGCCGCATCGACATTCTGGTCAACGTCGCCGGGACCACCGGCCCGATCGAGACCCCGGTACAGGACATCGAGGTCGCGGACTTCGACCACGTGGTCACCGCCAACGAGCGCGGCACCTTCCTGCCGATCAAGTACGTGGTGCCGGCCATGATCGCCCGCAAGGCAGGCAAGATCGTCAACATCAGCGGCACCTCGGGGCTGCGCGGCTATCCCATGCGCACCGCCTACAGCGCGTCGAAATGGGCGGTGCGCGGCATCACCCGCACCGTGGCGCTGGAGCTCGGCCGGCACAACATCAACGTCAACGCGGTCTGTCCCGGCATCGTCGACGGTCCGCGCATGAAGAAGCTCTGCGAGGAGAAGGCGATGGTGCGGGGCTGGACGGAGGAGGAGGTCTACGACGAGTACGTGCAGGACATGGCCCTGAAGCGCGTGACCACCGCCCAGGACGTCGCCAACGCGGTGCTGTTCCTGGCCAGCGACGACGCCCGGCAGATCACCGGCCAGCACATCGCCGTGGACGGCGGGTGGGACGTATGATCGCTGCGATTCCCGCCAAGTGCGGCGGTCTCCGAGGATCCACCACCATCAGGGGCTCCAGCCATCGGAGCCGGCACGATGCCGTATCGTGGTGCCGGGTGCCGGAGCGTCGGCGGGAGCTGCCGCGTGATTCGGAGGGCGGCTGACCGGGACGGACCGGAGAGCTGAGGACGAACCATGTATGCACCGTTCGAGCTGGAGATGCCGGGGGATCTCGCCGGCGCCCTGGATGCCCTCACGGCCGGCAGGGACTCGAAGACCGTCCCCATCGCCGGAGGCACCAACCTGATCGTCGACTTGCGCGCGAAGCGCGAGCGGCCGGATCGAGTGGTCACGCTCGGGGAGGTCGGCGAGCTGCGGGGGATGGACTTCGGGGCCGAACGCATCTCCATCGGCGGCCGTACCACCGTCACCGACCTGCTGCGCTCGCCCGAGGTCGCGGAGGCGGCGCCCTCGCTCATCGAATCCGCGCGCCTGTTCGCCGGGCTGATGGTGCGCAACACCGCCACCGTGGCCGGCAACATCGCCTGCGGCTCCCCGGCCGCGGACCTGGTGCCGCCGCTGCTCTCCCTCGACGCCGACGTCACGCTGACCAGCGCCGCCGGGACGCGGACGGTACCGCTCGACGAATACTTCCTCGGCTACAAGCGCGACGTGCGCCGGCCGGACGAGCTGATCACCCGCATCTCCTGGCCCCGCCGGCCGGAGCCGTCCGTCAACACCTTCTACAAGCTCGCCCGCCGCAAGGGCGACGCGATCACCGTCACCGGGGTGGCGTTGACGCTCTGCGCCGCCGGCGGAACCTGCACGAAGGCGCGCATCGCGCTCGGCGCCGTCGCGCCCATCGTGCTTCGAGCCAGGAAGGCCGAGGCCCTGCTCGAAGGCCGGGCGCTGACCCCGGCGCTGATCGACCGGGCCGCGGCGGCGGCTGCCGCCGCATCCAGTCCCATCGACGACGTGCGGGCCTCCGCCGGGTACCGTCTCCACACCGTGGAGGCGCTGACCCGCCGGCTGGTCTCGCGGGCTTGGGACCGGCTCGACCGGCAAGGAGATCAGGGAATGCCTGTTTCCGCCGACGTCCCGGCGCGCGAGGTGACGGCGCAACGTCGCGCCGGCTCCGATGGCCGAAGCGCCTGATCGTGTCGGTGTCCGATCGCGGCGGATCTGCGGACATCCCGCGCCTGGCGGGACAATACCGCTCGGTGAGGCACTCGCGCCTGGCGGGAATCGCCGGCCAAGGGATCACGTGACAAGGGGATCACCAGGGGGGACGAGGACCATGTCCAACGAACGGACCATCACCCTGCGCGTCAACGGACGTGAGGAACGGGGACGCTTCCCGGCGCATCGCACGCTGCTGGAGGCGCTTCGCGAGATCGGCCACATGGAGGTGAAGTGCGGCTGCGAGAAGGGCGACTGCGGCGCCTGCGCGGTGCTCCTCGACGGGATGGCCGTGGATAGCTGCCTGACCCTGGCCTGGACGGCGGAGGGCGCGGAGATCACCACCGTCCGCGGCCTCGGAGACCTGGAGTCGCTGCACCCCGTGCAGCAGGCGTTCGCCGATGGCGGGGCCGCCCAGTGCGGGTACTGCATCCCGGGCATCGTCATCGCGGCGAAGGCGATCATCGACGAGCACCCGCAGCCGACGGAGGACGACGTCCGCCTCGGCCTGAGCGGCAACCTGTGCCGCTGCACCGGGTACACGAAGGTGTTCGAGGCGGTCAGCGAGGCGGCCGCCGTCATCCGCGCGGGGAGGAGCGGACAATGACCGGCGTCACCACCGAAGCCCCGTCGCGGCCCAACGTCCGGTTCCGGCAGGTGGGCCGGCCGCTGACCCGCACCGACGCCCCCGGCAAGGTCGCCGGCCGCACCCCCTACGCCGGCGACTACGTGATGCCGGACATGCTGCACATGCGGGTGGTCCGGGCCGACGTCGCCAGCGCCCGGCTCGTGCGCCTCGACGTCTCGCGGGCGCGGGCGCTCCAAGGGGTCGCATGCGTCCTCACCGCCGCGGACCTTCCCGACCGCGCCGTGTCCACCGACATTCCGGGCCAGGTCGGCCGGAAGCGCCTGGACACCGGCCAGCAGATCCTGGTCCGGGAGCGGGTCCGGTACTTCGGGGAGCCGCTCGCCCTCATCGCGGCGGAGACCCGCGACGTGGCGGATCACGCCTTGGAGCTGGTGGAGGCCGAGCTGGAACCCGTTCCCGGCGTCTACGATCCGATGGAGGCGATGCAGCCCGGCGCGCCCATCGTCACCGAGCCCGACAACATCGTCGCGGAACGCAGGATCCGGAAGGGCGACGTCGAGGCGGGATTCGCCGAGGCCGACGTCATCGTCGAGAACACCTTTCGGACACCGTTCCAGGAGCATGCCTTCCTCGAACCCGAGGTGGGGCTCGCCTGGGTGGACGAGAACGACGTGGTCAACATCCGCGTCTCGACCCAGGTGATCGAGCACTTCCGCCCCATCGCCGACGCCATCGGGGTGCCCCACAACAAGGTCCGCATCCGCGGCGCCCTGGTCGGCGGCGGTTTCGGCGGCAAGGAAGACCTGACCGTCGAGATCTACCTGGCCCTGCTCGCCAGGCGCACCGGCCGGCCGGTGCGCCTCGAATACACCCGCGAGGACTCGTTCGTGGGTCACGGCAAGCGCCACCCCTTCGTGCTGACGTACCGCACCGGGGTCACCAGGGACGGCAGGATCACCGCCCTGGACGTGCGGATGGTGGCCGATTCGGGGGCCTACGTCTTCCTGAGCCCCTACGTCCTGCTCTACGCGCTGGTGGCCGCCCCCGGCCCCTATCGCGTGGACAACCTCGACGTCTTCGCCCGGGCGGTGGCCACGAACAACATGTTCACCAGCGCCTTCCGGGGATTCGGCGCCCTGCAGGCCTGTGCCGCCTACGAGCAGCAGATGGACGAGGTGGCGAAGGCCATCGGCCTCGACCGCATGGAGCTGCGGCGGCGCAACTTCCTCAAGACCGGCGAGCCGATGTCGACGGGCTTCGTGCCTCCCAGCGCCATCTGGACGGATCGATGCGCGGAGCGGGCCTGGGCCGCGCTCGGCGAGCCCACCCCCGCCCGGGGGCCGATCCGGATCGGCCGCGGCATCGGCTGCTATCAGCAGAGCTACGGCCGGCTCACCTTCCTGCACGATACGTCGGAGGCCTGGGTCGGAGTCGAGATGGACGGCACCGTCGTCGTGCGTTCCGGCGTCACCGACATCGGCGCCGGCCAGGTGTCGGCGCTGGGCCAGATCGCGGTGGAGGCCCTCGGCACCACCCTCGACAACGTGGTGGTCTACAACAGCGATTCGGCGGTCACCCCGCTGGCCGGCACCACCACCGCCACTCGCGCCCTGTACATGACCGGCAACGCGGTGAAGCAGGCGGCGGAGGCGGTCCGGGCGCGGCTGGTCGAACGGGCCGCGAGGGCGTTCGGCGTCGCGCCGGACGACGTGGACATGGGCTTCAACGAAGTGTTCGTGGCCGGCCGCCCGGACCGGTCCATGCCCCTGGTCGAGCTGGTCCGGATCTGCGGGGCGGAGGGCATCCACCGCTCCGAGCTCGCCATGTTCCGCGCGCCGTTCACCGACTTCCTCGATCCGGAGACCGGCCAGGGCCAGGCCCATCCCGACTACGCCTACGGCGCGCACGCGGTCGAGGTGGCGGTGGACGTCGATACCGGCGAGGTCGAGGTCCTGAAGAGCGTCGCCGCTCACGACGTCGGGCAGTGCATCAATCCGGCCGCGGTGGAGGGCCAGATCCAGGGCGGCGCCCAGAACGGCCAGGGCTACGCGCTCAGCGAGGAGATGCTCTACGAGGAGGGGCGGCTGATCACGCCGTCGTTCAGCGAGTACCTGATGCCCACGGCCATGGACATGCCCAAGGTCGAATGCATCATCCTCGAATCGCGCAGCGGCGTCGGCCCCTACGGCGCCAAGGGCATCGGCGAGCCGGCAATGACCCCGGTGGCGCCGGCGATCGCCAACGCCGTCGCCGACGCCATCGGAGTGCGGGTGTTCGAGATGCCGATCACGCCGGAGCGCATCGTCAGGGCGTTGAAGCGGCGCGACGGGACCGGCCGGCTCGATTCACCGGCATGACCGGCGCCGTCACCATGACCGGGGGAGGGGCGGGATCGCGGCCCCGGTTTCGAGGGATGCGGGCCGGCATGGCGTGCTCCGAGCCGATGCCCGAGAATGGTCATCGTCGCCGTCTCCTGCCGGATTGGCGGAGATGGGGCGGGATCCGGCCGGCGACGGCCATACCGGAGGCCGGCGGAGCGGCCTCGCCAATCCACAGGGAGAAGACAGCATGAACGCATATCTGAAATCGGGAGCCGTGGCGGTGGCGCTGGCGTTCCTGGCCGGCGCGGCGCAGGCCGAGGGGAAGCTCTCGGTCTATCACTGGTTCGAGTACATCCCGCAGGAGCTCCTCGACAAGTTCGCCGCCGAGCACGGGGTCGAGGTGACCATGGACACCTACGATTCCAACGAGGCGATGCTGGCCTCGCTCAAGGCGGGGAAGCTCGGCGCCTACGACGTGGCGGTGCCGGGCGACTACATGGTCGAGATCATGGCCGGCGAGGGGATCCTCGACGAGGTCGGGCCCGGCGAGCTCGCCAACATCGGCAACGTCGAGCCGCAGTGGATGGACGTGCCCTTCGATTCGGGCCGCAAGCACTCGATCCCCTACCAGTGGGGCTCGACCAGCTTCTCGGTGAACCGGGACGTCTATTCCGGGGACATCAACACCACCAGCATCATCTTCGATCCGCCCGAGGCGCTGCGCGGCAAGATCAACGTGCTCGACAGCCAGGGCGAGGTCATGCTGATGGCGTCGCTGCATCTCGGCATCCCGCAGTGCACCACCGACCGCGAGCAACTGAAGGCGCTCGACGCCCTTCTGCAGAGCGCGAAGCAGCACTGGGCCTCGTTCGGCTCGGACATCGCCAAGGACGTCCTGGTCTCGGGGGATGCCGCCGCCGGCATGATCTACAACGGCTTCTCCGCCAAGGGGCGTGCGGAAGGCGCGAACATCGAGTACGCCTACCCGAAGGAGGGCTACGTGGTGTGGATGGACAACGTCGTCCTCCTCGAGGACGCCCCCAACCGCGGGAACGCGATCAAGTTCATGGACTTCCTGCTGGAGCCGGAGAACATCGCGGCGGTGACCAACTACGCGCGCTACGCCGCGGGGGTCGAGGGGGTGACCGATCTGCTGGACGAGGAGCTCAAGACCTCGCCCGAGTCCGTACCCCCGGCCGACGCCCCGCCGGGCACCTTCATCGCGGTCTGCGACCAGGAGACCCAGGAGGTCTACGACGCGATCTGGACCCGGTTGAAGAAGTAGGCCGTCGCCGGCCTTGTCATGGAGTCCCGGCCGAGAGAGCCCCGGGGTGCGCCCGCGCCCGGGGCCTCGGCCTGCGAAACAGAAGGGCGCGACCCGTTATTCCTGCGCTCACGCCCGTGTCCCCCCGGCGGTCGGGATTCTCGCGCTCCGCTCGGCCAGCCGGTCGCCGAACACGAGGCTCGCGACCGCGAGGACCGCCACCCAGGCGCCGGCGGCCATCCATACGCCGAACCGGCGTGCCGTCTCCGGCGGCGGACGCCCCGGATTCACCTGAGCACGCTCATGACCGCACGCGCATCGATGACGTGGACACCGGCCTCGGCCCGCGGAGCGGCGCCCGGCGGGACGAACAGCGCACGGCACACCTCGGCGTCCATCGTGCGGGCCAGATTCCCAGCGTCGTCGCGGCCCGAGTTCCCGATGTCGTCACGGGCCGGGTTCCCAACGTCGCCGCGGGCGACGGCTCCGGAGGCGGCCGGCTTGAAACGCCGCGCATCTTGCCCCCAA
Source organism: uncultured Gammaproteobacteria bacterium (assembly GCA_958295835.1). Lineage (GTDB taxonomy): Bacteria > Pseudomonadota > Gammaproteobacteria > HK1 > HK1 > HK1. Next base: position 5,323,421 of record OY282378.1, on the reverse strand, counting down.
CGTATTCCCGCGGAGCCTGTGCCCGCGAAATCGGGTCAACTCCAATCGACGGGACGGGACGGATACGGGAGTCCCTCCGAAAGGCACTCGCGGACGAGACCTTCAGCGTGCCCGACGGGTTTCCGGCCCGTCTCGAGCATATCGTCAGGGAGCTGCGCCGGCTCGCCGGACGCCTGGAGGTCAGGGACGCGGACGAGCGCCGTTCCGTCCGCCCTCGCCGGGCTGCCCGGCTGGTTCACGGTGCCGACGCCCCTCGGCAGCTACAACCCGGACTGGGCCGTCCTGATCGACTCCGGGGAGGGCGAACGGCTGTACCTCGTGGTCGAGACGAAGGGCAGCCTGTTTGCCGGCGATCTTCGCGGCACCGAAGGCGCCAGGATCAAGTGCGGGAAGGCGCATTTCGACGCCCTCGGAGTGGCGGAACCGTCCGCCCGGTACGAGGTGGCAAGAAACCTCGACGATCTGTTCGCGGGCATCGGCTCCGGCTGATCCCGGGGGCCGTCCACCACCGCGACCTTGCCGGGAGCGAACACCGTACTCGAAGGCGTGGCCCGGAGGCCCTGTGGAGTGAAGTATCGAGAAGTGAAGCATCGATACGAGCAGCCTGCACCTGTCCATCACTTCGAGCCGCCCAAGGGATGGACCCGGATCAAGGCAACCGCTCGATGTATTCCATCAGCCCGCCGAGGTCGCAGACGACCTGCGGCCCGGACTCGATGCGGTCGCTACGCTGGCAGATCAGGAAGCGGCGGTTGGCGCCGACCAGATCGGCGGTCGCGTTCAGCCGGGCGAGGTCGCTCCGGTGGGGTTGCGTGGTGAGCTTGATATCGAGCGCCCACAACTCCGTATCCACCTCCAGCAACAGGTCGATCTCGCGCTGGTCGGCGGCCCGCAGGTGCCAGGCGCGCCAGCGGCGATCGGCGTGTTGCAGTGCGGTCAGGGCCTGATCGATGACGAAGCCCTCCCAGCTCGCGCCGACCCAGGGCTGTTGCAACAGGGTGTTCTCGTCGCCGGCGTTCAACAGTGCGTGCAACAGCCCGCTGTCGCGCCAGTAGACCTTCGGGCGCTTCACCAGGCGCTTGCGGACGTTGGCGTGGTAGGCGTCCAGGCGGCGCACGAGGAAGGCGCCTTCCAGATAGTCCAGGTAGCTGTTCACGGTGTGGTAGGAGAGCGCAAGGCTCTTGCCGATCTGCGTGGCGTTCCACTCCTGGCCGTGGACGGCGGCGAGCATGTGCAGCAGGCGTTCGGTGGTGCGGTGCGGGGCCGGCAGCCCCCAGCTCGGCAGATCGCGTTGGGCCAGGAGGGTCAGGTAGTCGATTTGCCAGACGGGGAACCCGCGCCCCCGGAGGACGCCGCCGTCCGGGTAGCCGCCGTGCAACCAGCGCCGCCGCCGCTGGGCATCGGTGACGAGCTCCGAGACCGCCAAGGGCGTCAGCTCGATCAGGGACAGCCGCCCCGCCAGTGACTCGGACACCTGCCGCATCAACGACGGGGACACCGAGCCCAGGAGCAGGAATCTGCCGTTGCGGGAGCGGTCCGTGTCCACGGCGCCGCGCAACCGGGGAAAGACCTCCGGCCAGGCCTGAGCTTCGTCGAGAACGACCAGCTCACCGCTCCGAGCCACCGACTCCCATTCGAGGTCGAGGCGGAGCCGATCCGGCTCCTGCTCCAGATCGTAGTACCGCCCCCCCAGCGAACGCGCCAGCGTGGTCTTGCCGCACTGGCGGGGACCGGTCAGGGCGACGGCCGGGTACTCGCCGAATCGGCGGTGCAGGACCGGCGTGATGTTTCGTGGCAGCACCCTGGAATCCATGCAAAACAGAAATCAATTTCTATTTTGCATGGATTGTTCGGCGGGAATCAATCGTCCCACGGTCACTCCGTCGCCGGGCACCGTCGACGGGATCGGCGCTCGGGCCGGAAAACCGCCGCCGCACGCAAGAACTCCAGCAGCGGCGAGTGGCTCGCCCCGGAAATCCCGGAGACCGTTTTCCAGTGCACGATGCGAGGCCGTAACGGTCCTGCCCGCCCCCGCCGCATCGGTCAGCCTCCCGCCCCCGAACCCGGCCTCCCGTCCACCAGCCCGCCGAGGAAGTCGGCGAACGGACCGATCTCCTGGCATACGCTCGCAGCTTCGAGAGCCGCCATGTATTCGTCACGCCGCTCGACCGGGATGATGGTCCACGGCCAGCCGGCCGCCGCCAGCATCACGTTCATCAGGAACCGGCCGATGCGCCCGTTGCCATCCGGACAGGGATGGACGTGGACGAACAGGAAGTGCCCGAGCACGACACGAACGGAAGGCTCCGGCTCATCGCGCAGAAGGTCGAAGAACGCCGGCATCGCGTCACGGACCGCGGACGGACTCGGCGGCACGTGCATCGAACGCTGGATGTAGACGGGGGTGTCGCGGTATCCGGCAAGGTCGGCCGGGCGCGCAAGACCCGCGGCCACGCTGGGGGCGAACATCTCCCGGTACCAGATCCGGTGGTCTTCTTCGGCGACCGTTCCGGGGTTCTCGCCTTCGGCCACTCGGCGGACGCTGCCGCGCACGACCTGGTACGCCTGCCAGTAGCCACGGGCGGCGAGCGCGTCGCGATGCGCCCGATCTTCCTCGTTGCGGTCGGGATTCCAGGCGCCGCCGCGCACCCGCTCGATCAGGGCCGGGCTGACGCGATACCCCTCGATGGAGAGCGAGTGCCAGGCATCCGTGACGTAGACCTCCTCGACCCCTTCGAGAACCGCGTCGACGTCGCTCCGGCGCCCGGGCGGAGCGGGAAAGCGGTCGAGGACAGGGCCGCGCATGGCGTCCCACATCAGGCGTATGCGCTGCACCAGGGGGGATACGTCCCGGCGGAGGGACAGGGCTGGGGCCGGCGCTTCAAAGGGATTGAGTTCGCGCACGGTGAAGCCGGCGGTGCGCATCGTTTCCACGATCTCGTTCGCGACCCGCTCCCGGCCGATGCCGCGAAAGGCGGCAGCCAGCCGCCCGGCAACCGTGCTGTGTCCGCCGTCGAGGAGTCGGCGCAGCAGGTCCGAAGCATCGGGCACGAGGGCGAGCGCCGTCCGTGCATCGACCGGATTCTGTTGGAAGTACCGGGCCGTGCACGCGATCAGCGCGGCGGGCAGGCTGAATGCGCGCATCCCGTCCAGCGCCACGACATCCTCGGGATCGGGCAGTGCGGCACGAACTTCGAGCAGGGACGTCCCGTGGAGCAAGGCGGTGACCCGGTTGCGTCCCTTGGGGGCGCGCACGAGAAGCTGACCTGGAACGGTGCGGTTGCCCGCGTGAAGCGCGAGGGACTGTTCCGGCGACAGGCACCATCGCGCACCGAAGCGGGTGCGCAGGTACGCGGCGCAGAAGCTCCGGAACGAGGCATACCACGCGGTGCTGTCGCCGGTGCTCCGATCCGGCGAGACGGCGACGTACCATCCCTTCATGACCGGTTGCAGGAAGCCGTGCCTGACGAGCCGCTCGCGGTGCGTGCGCGGGAGGTCGGCGGCGCGGATGGCGACGACGCCACGCTCCTGGAGCAAGTGCAGGGCGTTCAGGGAACGGGCCAGTTTCTCTGAGGGCGCCGTCATCCCGCGGCTCCCGTTAGCTTATCGTGACGTACCGATTTTAGCTTGTTCGGCAGGAAAACCGGGCGGGTCGGTGGGCAGGAAACTGACAGGTCAGGGCCGGCCGCCGACCACCGGGCGGGACAAACAGGCAGGGTACGACGTGAAGACGAAGCGCTATCCGGCCGGGGTTGATACGGATCCCTGCCCGTCCCGCCAAGGAGCGACATGGACCGTGACCTTGATGTCCCGGTCCAGCTCTCGCCACCGCTCCTTGCCGACACCATCCAATCAGTCACCAACTCCGAATCAGCACCATCGGCGCCAGACCCCGCCGCGCGGAGTCGTCACGGCATTCACCGTCCGCTCACCCGCGCGAGCCCGATCGTCCATCGGTCGGCGCCGAGGGGATGCTCGACCGAGTACGCGGGCGGCCAGTCCGTCCCGGATCGGCTATTGACATCTCATGATGACAGACCATAATGGTTCATTATCTATACGATACACCTTTAAGGTCCATAATGAGCCAGAGCAAATCTGGAATCTCTCCCGAGGAAATCCGCGCCATTCGGACGGATCTCGGCCTCTCGCAGGTAGAGGCCGGTAAACTGTTGGGTGGCGGCCCGCGCGCCTTCACGAAGTACGAGGCTGGAACCGTGAAACCCGCCGCCTCCGTCGTCGCATTACTGCGGGTTCTGGAGGCGAACCCGAGTGCTATCACCACCCTTCATGGCGACCTGTCTCGTCTTCGGGGAGGCCGGTCCCGACCGATCACCCCCACTGCCGGAACCGGCCCGTTCGAGGTGACCGGTGAGCATATCAAGGTCCTGAACGAACGGATGTTTCCCTACCTCCTGCGGCGGCTGCTGAGCGCCGAGGCCCTGGCCAACGACCTCCCCGCCGACGGCATCCACGTGGCCGGCAACATCGCCGCTTCCGACGGGGGCGAGGATGGCCGCATCGAGTGGACGGGCGGCCCGGCCCGTACGGCGTTCCTGCCTTCTCGGCTCGTTCAGTTCCAGTTGAAAGCCGGGAAGATTCCGCCGGTCGCCACCGGCCGCGACGTCCTGGCCAGGAAAGGCGAAGTCAAGGACATGGTGCGTTCGGTCCTCGAGGCCGACGGCCACTACGTCATGCTTTCCGCCCATCCTTACGCGCAGAAGGGGATCGAGGCTCGGAAAACCCGTATTCGGGCGGCTCTCCGCGGCGCCGGCATGACCATCGACGATGCTCAGGTCCATTTTCGCGACGCCGATCAGATCGCCGTATGGGTCAATCACCACCCCTCCGTCGCCATCTGGGTGAAGGAGCAGACCCAACCTGGAGCCATTGGTCCCTTTCGCTCCTGGTTCCACTGGGCCAACCGCGCCGAGCACCATCGCTCTCCCTGGGTCGAGGATGAACGCCTTTCGGACTTGCGTGCCCACCTGCACGAGCGGGTGACGGAGCCGCGCGGCATTGCCCGCGTGGTCGGACTGTCGGGTGTCGGCAAGTCCCGTCTGGCCCTTGAAGCCTTCGGTCCTGACACCGAAGAGGCGGGAACTCCCCTTCTCAGTGATCTTGTCCTCTACGCCGACGAGTCCGAGGCAGGCCCTGCCGCCATCAACGGGATCGTCCAGAGCCTGGCAGACGTGGGAACGCGTGCCGTCGTGGTCGTCGACTCCTGCGGCCTCGACACCCATCGGGTTCTGGCCGGCATGGTCTCGCGACCCGGCAGCCGACTTTCGCTGGTCACCATCGACGACGAGATCCCTTCCGGAACGCCGGACGAGACGATGTTCAAACTCGACGAGGCGCCGTCCTCCGTCATCGAGGCTGTCATCAACCAGGCCTCGCCGGGGCTGTCCTCCGAAGACCGACGCCGGCTCGTGCACTTCTCCAAGGGTTTTCCGGAGATCGCCATCCGTATCGGGCAGAAGTGGCCCACCGTACCCGTCGCCCATGCCACTGCCGACGATTTGGCCGATGCCTTCGTCCTGGGACGCATGCCCCGTGAGTCCGAGCAACTGTTACGCAAATCGGCGGCCTTGCTGGCGACGTTCGGCTTGGTCGAAGTAAAGCCTCCGGCTGACGGCGGACCTGATGGCGAGCTCTGCGAGATCGCCTCCCGAGGACGAAACCTCACGGCGGCCGACCTTCGTGCTGCCATCCGGGAGCTTGGAGATCGGGGTGTCGTCCGATGGCGAGGAAGATTCGTCGTCCTTCAGCCCCGCCCAATCGCCATGAAACTGGCCGAGCGCAAGTGGCGGGAGTGGAACCAGGCCGAATGGGACGACGTGCTGGCTGGCGACGCCGCCAACTCTCGCTTGAGAACCATGGCTGTCAAGCAACTTGCTCTGCTCAACACGACTTCCATTTCCAAGGAAGTGGTATCCCATGTCTGCCGTCCCGGCGGACCCTTCGACCGCATCGAAGGAGCCCGGAAGACCATCCATGCAGAGGTGCTGTCGTCTCTTGCCGAAATCGATTCCGAAGCCGTCGCGACCCGGATCGGACGCTGCCTGGACGGTGTCGGAGACCTGTCCCGGGTTCAGGGCGACGCGCGCCGGCACCTTGTGTGGGCATTGGAGAAGATCGCCTTCCATCCCGATACCTTCGAGGACGGTGCCCGCCTCCTGCTGCGCCTCGCGGTTGCCGAGAACGAGACATGGAGCAACAACAACGCTACCGGTCAGTTCAAGGCCCTCTTTCCCGTGAGACTTGGCGGCACCGCGGCCGATGGAGACGCCCGGCTCTCCGTCCTGGACGAGGCCGCCGAGACCGACGATCCGATCCAACGTTCGATCGTTGTCGAATCCCTGATCGCCGGGTCAGCGACTGACTTTTTTTCGCGATTTGCCGGCGCGGAAACTCACGGGTCCCGTCCGGCTCTGGAATCCTGGTACCCGGCCACGAAGGAGGCAGCGGCTGGCTATATCGAGGGCTGTGTGGTCCGCCTCGCCCGGTTCGCCGAGCGAGACGACGAATTCGGGGTTGCCGCGCGCACAGGTCTTGGTGGTCACCTGCGCTCGCTGATCTCGGTTGGTTTCCTCGATACGGTGGAGAAAGTAGTCCGTCAAGTAGTCGATAACACCGGCCAATGGACGGAGGCACTGAAGGGCCTCGGTCATTTCCTTGAGTACGATGTCACCGACATGGATCGCAACGTGGTTGACCGAGTCAGGACACTGATTGACGAGCTATGTCCAAAGAGCCTGGAATCGCGCGTGCGTTTCCTCGTCACCGAAATGCCTTGGAACTTTCCCTGCGGCGAAAAATGTGATTTCGAGGCACGCGGCCGACATCAAGAGAAGACGGTGCGCGCGCTGGCGGCCGAGATTGTCGAACAACCGGAGGTCCTCAAGGGAGTGCTGCCACAACTCAGCCGAGGCAAGCATCGGATGGCGCGCATCTTCGGAGAGGCCGTCGCCGACGCCATCGGACCCGGCGGTTCGTCCGCGGACTGGCTGAAGCGAATCACCCTGGCCGTCACGGAAGCACCAGAGAAGGAGCGCAATTTCGATCTGTTGTCCGGGTACGTCACCGGCTTCGCTAAACACCACCCGGACATCGTGGAGGCATTCAAGCAGAGAGCGGCACGGTCGCCCCAGCTGGCACTTCCCCTGATCTGCTCGCGGCTCGGCATCAGGCCATCCGACATCGGACTGGTCATCGGCGCTCTTCGGACGGGCCTGCTGCCTGTCTGGCGTTTAAGACAGTGGGCTCTGAACGGAGTGCTCGCCGAGGTTCCGGCCCCGGCGGTTGCGCCCCTGTTCGATGCGATGCTCGACCACAGTGCCGAAGCGTTCACGGAAGCAATGGAATTAATGTGGATGTATGCCCACGGCACGCCCGACAGGCTGGACGGCTTCCGACCGCACCTCCGCAAGGCCGCGGGAAACGTCGCCCGGTGGAGCCGCTCGCAGGGTGGAGCGATGGCCAACTACGATTCTAATTTCGAGAATCTCATGAAGTGGATGCTGGAGAAGGGCCGGCAGGATCCCGACGCCCGGGCCACGGCCCTGGCTCTGGCGACTGCACTCGTCAGCGTTGCTGATTGGAACGAAGGGCGGATCATGAAACCTGTAGTTTCTCCGCTCCTGTCGGGCTTCCCCGAGATCGCCTGGCCGATCGTCGGCCAGGCGATCGTTTCGGACCAGGGCCAAGCGTGGTGCTTCGAGTCAATCCTGGGGGATCGGATTTCGTCCGTGAAGGACCAGAATCCAGCGATCCTGAGCCTACCCGAGGATACCTTGTTCGCTTGGTGCCGTGCGCATCCGGACCGGGCGCCGGCTTTCGTGGCCGCGACCGTTCCGATCCTCACAACCTACCGGATCGACGCTCCGGAACGGTCACTTCACCCCGTCGTGATCCGGCTGTTCAACGAGTTCGGCGATCGCGACAACATGCTACAAGCCATCACCTGCAACATGGAAAACTTCGGCTGGTCTGGACCGTTGATGAACTATTATGGGCTCTACCGAGAGCCGTTGCGCACACTGCACGATCATCCGAAGTGGCAGGTACGCCGATGGGCCAAGACCATGCTTCGTCACCTTGACGCCAGGATTGAACACGCCCGCAACGAGGATGAAGAATGGGAAGCACAATGGGAAATCTAACATCGCCGCTCTACACGGATCTGCTACGATTCCGCATATGACTGATCGTGAACCGAAGATAAACGTGAACAAGATCACTTCCCATGATCCGGAAACACACTCGGCCGACGTCATGGCCGGCAACCTCCGGCACCTGAAGGCCGTATTCCCCGAGGCGTTCACTGAAGGGAAGGTCGATTTCGACGTACTCAAACAGCTTCTCGGCGACGAGGTGGATGAACGCGAGGAGAAATACGGTCTCAATTGGTACGGCAAGCGTCAGGCACGCCAACTCGCGCTGACGCCATCGACCGGCACCCTGCGCCCTTGTCCGGCGGAGAGCGTAGACTGGGACACGACCCGAAACCTGATGATCGAGGGCGACAATCTGGAGGTACTCAAGCTCCTGCAGAAGAGCTACACGGGAAAGGTGAAGCTCATCTACATCGATCCGCCGTACAACACGGGAAAGGACTTCGTCTATCCCGACGATTACCGAGACAACATCCGGAACTACCTGGATCTGACCGGCCAGACCGACGGCGGGAACCGCAAACTGTCATCGAACCCGGAAACGTCAGGGCGGTTCCATACCGACTGGCTGAACATGATGTATCCCCGGCTGAAGCTGGCGCGTAATCTACTTTGCAACGACGGTGCCATCTTTATCAGCGTCGACGACACAGAGTTGGGGAATTTGCAAATACTGTTGTCTGAGATATTCGGTGAAGAGAACTATCAAGCCAACATCAGTTGGCAGAAACGATATACGCGAAGCAACAACACCATCGATTTCACTACGGTCATAGAACATATATTGGTTTACTCGAAAAGTGAACAATTTTCTGTAAATCTATTGGAACGTACATCCGAGGCGGATGCGCGCTATTCGAACCCGGACAACGATCCGAGGGGTCCATGGAAGGGAGCATCCTTTCTTAATCCTGCAACTCCTGAGAAACGTCCCAACCTGTGTTATCCGATTGAGAATCCGAACACCGGAGAGATCACGAACCCTACGACGAATGCGTGGAGGAGATCGACAGAAGAATTTGAGCGGCTTCAGAAAGAAGAACGGCTTTATTGGGGCGTGAGTGGGAATCAACCTGTACCGTCTATCAAGATGTATCTCTCGGAAGCACGCAAGATCACACCTGTAAATTTTTGGACAAACAATTATGCGGGTAATACGGATGATGGAACCCGGGATTTGAAGAATTTGATAATTGAAAAAATCTTCGATAATCCAAAACCAGTCAAACTCATACAAAGAATACTCGAACATGGCAGCGATACCGATTCCATAATCCTGGATTTCTTCGCAGGTTCAGGCACGACAGGTCACGCCGTAATGTCGCACAACATCTCCCAAGGTTGCAATTGTCGCTACATTCTTGTCCAACTTCCCGAACCAGTGAATCCAGACAACAAGGATCAGAAGACAGCAGCAGGTTTCCTGAAGAAACTGGGAAAACCACTGAATATCGCAGAACTTGCCAAGGAACGTCTCCGTCGTGCAGAAGACAAGATCAGAGACGAACACTCACTGCTCTCGCACACTTCCGGCTTCCGAGTCTTCAAGCTCGATACTTCCAATATCCGCGCATGGGAACCTGATCACAACGACCTGAAAGGAACGCTGCTCGACAGCATCGACCACGTCAAACCGGACCGGAGTGAAGAAGACGTTCTCTACGAACTGCTGCTCAAATTGGGACTTGACCTTTGCCTGCCCATTGAAACACGGATCATCGTGGGCAAGTCCGTGCATTCTGTCGGTAGCGGCACGTTGATCACATGCCTGGACGCACACATAGCCAAGGAAGAAGGCGAATCTCTCGCTCTCGGAATTTCCGATTGGTGTGGCGAGATGGCAGCCACCGGCGAACCCACCATCGTCTTTCGAGATAGTGCATTCACCGACGATATCGCCAAGATCAATATCGCTGCCACCCTGGAGCAGCGCGGATTCAGTAATCTCCGGAGCCTGTAGGCAAGCCGCCTGGTCGCTGCTTCCGAATGAGCCGACACGCACAACTTCTATGGACGATTCTTGGCGGCCGTTCGGACGCGAATATCCGATTCGACGACTTGCGTGCCTTGCTCCGAAGTCCGGGATTCACCGAGCGGACGCGAGGAAGTCATCACATGTTCAGGAAGCAAGGCGTGATCGAAAGGATCAACCTGCAACGTGAAGGCGGCCATGCGAAACCTTATCAGGCAAGGCAGATCCGCGGGGTGATCCTGAAGTACAAGCTGGAGGAGGCAAGCTGATGTACAAATACGAGGTAATCCTCTATTGGAGTAACGTGGACGATGCCTTCGTGGCCGAGGTGCCGGAGCTCCCCGGGTGCATGGCCCATGGCGATACACAGGAAGCCGCTCTCAAGCACGCTAATGAAGCGACGGCGCTCTGGATCGACACCGCCCGGGAATTCGGCGATCCAATCCCGGAGCCCAAGGGCGAGCGCCTGATCCTGGCTTGACGTTCCATCGTGCAGACAGGCAACCATCGGCATGGTGCATCCAACGTGACCGGACGCCATACCAGACGGCATAACGGATACGTTTGATGAAGCTCCACTTCGAGCCCGACCTCGACTTCCAGCTCCGGGCGGTCGACGCCGTCTGTGACCTGTTCCGAGGCCAGGAGATCTGCCGTACCGAATTCACCGTCACGCGAGGCCCCGCGGAGCTCCAGGGGCAACTCGCCCTTTCCGGCAACGGCCTCGGCGTCGGCAACCGGCTTGCCCTGTCCGACGAGGAGATCCTCGACAACCTGCGCGCCGTCCAGCTCCGCAACGGCTTGGCGCCTTCCGAGACACTGGCCTCCGGTGACTTCAGCGTGGAGATGGAGACGGGGACCGGCAAGACCTACGTCTACCTGCGCACGATCTTCGAGCTGAACAAACGCTACGGCTTCACCAAGTTCGTCATCGTCGTGCCGTCGGTCGCCATCAAGGAAGGCGTCTACAAGTCGCTCCGGATCACGGAGGAACACTTTCGGGCGCTCTACTCGGGGGTGCCTTTCGAATACTTCCTCTACGACTCCACCAGGCTGGGCCGGATCCGGAATTTCGCCACCGGTCCGCAAGTCCGGATCATGGTGATGACGGTCGGCGCCATCAACAAGAAGGACGTCAACAACCTCTACAAGAACAGCGAAAGAACCGGCGGCGAGAAGCCGATCGACCTCATCCGGGCTACGCGACCGGTCCTGATCGTGGACGAGCCGCAGAGCGTGGACGGCGGTTTGCAGGGGCGCGGCCGGGAAGCCCTGGCCGCCATGCACCCGCTCTGCACGCTGCGTTATTCGGCGACACATACGGACCGGCATCACATGGTCTACCGGCTCAACGCCGTCGACGCATACGAACGCAAGCTGGTGAAACAGATCGAGGTGGCGTCGGCCACCGTCCATGACGCCCACAACCGGCCCTACGTCCGCCTGGTGTCAACGAGCAATCGGCGGGGGACGGTCAGCGCCAGGGTCGAGATCGACGTCGAGACGACGGGCAAGGTCCGGCGGCGAACGAAGGTCGTCCAGGACGGCGAGGATCTCGAACAGGCGACGAGCCGCGGCGTCTACCGTGATTGCCGCATCGGCGAAATCCGCGCCGAAAAAGGGAACGAGTTCGTCGAACTCCGCGTACCCGGCGGGGAGCGCTACCTCCGGTTGGGAGAATCCTGGGGCGACGTGGACGCCCTCGCCGTCCAGCGCCAGATGATCCGCCGGACCATCCGGGAGCATCTCGACAAGGAGAAGCGCCTGCGCCCCCAGGGGATCAAGGTGCTGAGCCTTTTCTTCATCGATGCGGTGGACCGGTACCGGAGGTACGACGACGAAGGCGATCCCGTCAAGGGAGACTACGCCCGGATGTTCGAGGAGGAGTATCGGCGCCTCGCCCGTCATCCGGACTATCAGACCCTGTGCGATGGTGCGGACCTCGACGATGACGAATCCATCGAGGCCCTCCATGACGGCTACTTCTCCATCGACAGGAAAGGCGGCTGGACGGATACCGCGGAGAACAACCAGGCCAACCGGGACAACGCCGAACGCGCCTACAACCTGATCATGAGGGAGAAGGAGAAGCTCCTGAGCCTCGAAACGCCGCTCAGGTTCATCTTCTCCCATTCGGCATTGCGCGAGGGCTGGGACAACCCCAACGTCTTCCAGATCTGCACCCTCCGCGACATTCGGACCGAGCGCGAGAGACGGCAGACGATCGGGCGGGGTCTGCGCCTGTGCGTCAACCAGGAAGGCGAACGCCTGCGGGGCTTCGACGTCAACACCCTCACCGTCGTCGCGACGGAAAGCTACGAGGAATTCGCGGACAACCTTCAGCAGGAGATCGAGAACGACACGGGGGTTCGCTTCGGCGTCGTGGAAGTGCATCAGTTCGCGGCCATTCCGGTCATCGGCGATGACGGAAGGATCACGACGCTCGGCATCGAGGCATCGAAGACTCTATGGGAGCATCTGAAGGCGGAAGGCCATATCGACGGGACGGGACGGATACGGGAGTCCCTCCGAAAGGCACTCGCGGATGAGACCTTCAGCGTGCCCGGCGGGTTCTCGGCTCGTCGCGAGCATATCGTCAGGGAGCTGCGCCGGCTCGCCGGACGTCTGGAGATCAGGGACGCGGACGAGCGCCGTTCCGTCCGCCCTCGCCGGGCGATCCTGCACAGCCCCGAGTTCAAGGCCCTCTGGGACCGGATCAAGCACAAGACCACCTACCGCGTGGCGTTCGACAACGAAGACCTGCTCGCGCAATGCACCCGGGCGCTCCGGGAGGCTCCGGCGATATCGAGGCTCCGGCTCCAGTGGCGCAAGGCCGATCTCGCCATCGGCCGGTCCGGCGTGGAGGCGACCGAAACCGCCGGAGCGGCAACCACGCTGCTGGACGAGACCGCCGTCGAGCTGCCCGACGTGCTGACCGAGCTTCAGGATCGGACGCAGCTCACGCGGCGGAGCATTCAGCGCATCCTCTGCGAGAGCGGACGCCTCGACGACTTCAAGCGCAATCCGCAGCGGTTCATCGAGCTGGCCGCCGAGGCGATCAACCGTTGCAAGCGTTCCGCCCTGGTGGACGGCATCAAGTACCAGCGCCTGGGAGACGACGACCACTACGCGCAGGAGCTCTTCGAGAGCGAGGAGCTGACCGGCTACCTGAAGAACATGCTCTCGGAGACGAAGAAGTCGGTCTACGAGCAGGTGGTCTTCGACTCCGGCATCGAGGCCGCCTTCGCGGAACAGCTCGAGAAGAACCCCGCCGTCAGGGTGTACGCCAAGCTGCCCGGCTGGTTCACGGTCCCGACGCCCCTCGGCAGCTACAACCCGGACTGGGCCGTCCTGATCGACTCCGAGGAGGGCGAACGGCTGTACCTCGTGGTCGAGACGAAGGGCAGCCTGTTTGCCGGCGATCTTCGCGGCGCCGAAGGCGCCAGGATCAAGTGCGGGAAGGCGCATTTCGACGCCCTCGGAGTGGCGGAGCCGCCCGCCCGGTACGAGGTGGCAAGAAACCTCGACGATCTGTTCGCGGGCATCGGCTCCGGCTGATCCCGGAAGCTGTCCACCACCGCGACCTCCTCAAGCGAACGGATCGACGATGGTCAGGCCGGCAATGCGCCGACCGGTCTGGAGATCCTCCGTCAACAGGGTGTCGCACCCGGCTTCGAGCGCGGAGGCGACGATCAGGGAGTCGTAGAAGCTGAAGCCGTGAGAGCGGGCGAGGGCGAGGGCCTCCGTGTGGATCGCCACATCGATCGGGCGAACTGGATCGAGCGCAATGCGCGCATCGGCGATGGCTTCAGCGATAACGTCCCACTCGAAGCGGAACTTCCGGCGAAGGACGGCGGCGAACTCATTCAGAACCTGCACGCTGATCACGCCGCCGGCCAGGATCGCCTGCCGCGCGACCTCGCTTTTCCGCCCGCCCCCTTGAGCGTAGATCAGGACGTTGGTGTCAAGGAACGCGGTCACCGGCCGTTGGCTTCGTCGCGGTCGAACGCATAACCCTCCGGCAACGACCAGGCGCGAGCGCGCATCCGTTCGACCGCCAGCGTCCGACGATCGTCCTGCGCGATGGCGATGCGCTTCGGCGTGGCGGAGACGACCTCCACCTCGTCGCCGGGTTTCAAGCCAAGGTCCTCGACCAACGTCTTGGGCAGTCGGACCGCCAAGCTGTTGCCCCACTTCGAGACCTGCATGATTCTCTCCTGGATATCCTGACAGCCCTGGATATCATATCAGGGCGACGGCCGGGTACTCGTGGAATCGGCGGTGCAGGACCGGCGTGATGTTTCGTGGCAGCACCCTGGAACCTATGCAAAACAGAAACCGATTTCCATTTCGTCAAAATCTCTCGGCGGGAATCCATTGCTCACGGTCGCCGCGTAGCCAGGCGCCGGCGGCGGGACCGGTGCCCGCCCCTGCGCCGCTCTCGAAGCCGTCGCGGACGAGGACGGTGCCTGCCGGCGTCACGCCCTCTCGGAACCCAGCAGTTCCCGCTAACGTCCCGATACGCGATGTCACGAGGCGATATCGAGCGATTTCCGATGGCCGGAGCGCCTGATCATGACGGATCTTCGGACGTTCTCGCGCTTGGCGGGAATTGCTGCTCGGACCCATCGGCGCTGGATTCGCCGCGTGGAGTCGTCACAGCATTCACCGCCCTCCCACCCGCGCGAGCCCGATCATCCACCGGTCGGCGCCGAGGGCGTGCTCGACCGAATACGCGGGCGGCCAGTCCGCCCCGCCCCAGCCGGTAGCCAGCGTCTCCTCCATCACGTAGCCGCGATACGCATCAAGCGCTGCCGCCACCCCCACCGAGCCGTCGATACGCAACGTGATACGGTCCGAGACCTCGAGCCCCGCCTGCTTGCGCGCCTCCTGCACGGTGCGCACCAGCTCCCGGGCCAAGCCCTCGCGTTCGAGCGCCTCGGTCAGCGCCGTGTCCAGGCCCACCAGCCAGCCGCCCTCCTCCGCGCACGCATAGCCCTCGGCCGAGGTCGTCTCCACAAGCACGTCCTCCGGCTCGAAGATGAGGGTCTCGCCGGCGGTGGCTTCGGCGGGCAATCCGATGCCACCGGAGACGAACTCGCCGCCAGCGGCCTCGGTGGACGATCCGGCGCCGGAGCCGGCGTCGCCGGATATCCTTCCGCCAGAAAGCGCAATCTCGACCGTGAACGTCCGCCCGGCTGCCACCGCCGCCGCAACGGCGCCCGCGTCCGCATTCGCAAGGGCAGCACGGATCGCGGGAATCCGCTTGCCGTAGCGCTTGCCGAGGCGGGGCAGGTTCGGCTTGATCCGGTAGCCCACCAGCTCGGCGTCGGGCGCGAGCATCTCCAGCGCCTTCACGTTCAGCTCTTCGAGGATCTGCGCATCAAAGCGCGCAAGCACGGCGGCCTCCGTCTCGCCGGGCGTCCGCACCAGCAGGCGGGACAGCGGCTGGCGCACCCGCAGCCCGCTCCGGTTGCGCGCCGCCCGGCCGAGCCCCACCACCCGCTGCACCGCGTCGATCTCGGCGAGCAGGGCGTCGTCGCGCGCTTCCGGGTCCGGCACCGGCCAGTCGCTCATGTGCACGCTCGGGCAGGCCGCCTCGTCCACCCCACGTACCAGGTTCTGGTGCACCGCCTCGCTGATGAACGGCATGATCGGGGCCATCAGCCGGTTCGCGGTATGCAGGCATTCGTAGAGGGTGAGGTAGGCAGACTGCTTGTCCCGGCCGGCCGCCGCCTTCCAGAACCGCCGGCGGTTGCGCCGCACGTACCAGTTGCTGAGCTGGTCGACGAAGGATTCGATCGCCCTCCCCGCCGCGAGCACGTCGTACCCCTCCAGCGCGTCCGTCACTTCCACCACCGTGCGGTGCAGCAGGGCCAGCGCCCAGCGGTCGATCTCGGGGCGTTCGGTGAGAGGGACGTCGCGGCCGGGATCGACCGCGTCGAGATTCGCGCCCGACTCCCGGACCTGGCGCTCCCGCGCAACGCCGCAGGCGCCGCGGCCGAGGTCGACCTTGTCGAGCTTCGCGTACATGACGAAGAAGGCGTAGGTGTTCCACCAGGTGTTGATGAACCCCGAGGCGACCTCGCGCACGAAATCAACGGAGATGCGCTTCTGCACCTCCGGCGCGATCCGGCACGCCAGATACCAGCGCAGGGGGTCCGCACCGACGTGGTCGAAGACGTCGTAGGGGTCGACGATGTTGCCCTGCGACTTCGACATCTTCCTGCCGTCCTTGTCCACGATGTGGGCGAGGCAGACGCAGTTCCGGTACGCCACGCTGTCCGACACCAGGGCGGCGATCGCGTGCAGCGAGTAGAACCAGCCGCGGGTCTGGTCGATGGCCTCGCAGATGTAGTCGGCGGGGAAGCGGCTCTCGAACCGCTCCCGGTTCTCGAAGGGGTAGTGGAACTGCGCGTAGGACATCGCCCCGGAGTCGAACCAGCAGTCGATGACCTCCGGCACGCGCCGCCAGGTGCGCCCGGTGTCCGGGTGGGTGAAGGTGATCTCGTCCACGGCGGGACGGTGGAGATCGACGTCGCGCAGGCTCCGCCCGCACAGCGATTCGAGCTCCGCCACCGATCCGATGCACATGAAGCCGCCCTCGCCGTCGGTCCACACCGGCAGGGGCGTGCCCCAGAAGCGCTCCCGCGAGAGCGCCCAATCGACGTTGTTCGCGAGCCAGTTCCCGAAGCGCCCGTCCCGGATCGTCTCCGGCACCCAGTTGATGGTGCGGTTCAGCGCCACCATGCGGTCGCGGAACCGGCTCGTCTCGATGTACCAGGCATGTTTCGCGTAGTAGATGAGGGGGTCGCCGGTGCGCCATCCGTGCGGATAGTTGTGCCGGTAGCGCTCGGAGCGGTACATGAGCCCGCGCTCTTCGAGCAGGGCGATCAGGATGGGGTCCGCGTCCTTGAAGAACTTCCCCGCCACCGGCTCGACCTCGGGCACGAAGCAGCCGTCGAGCCCCACCCCATGTACCACCGGCAGGCCCTTCGCCCGGCACAGCCGGATGTCGTCCTCGCCGTAGGCCGGCGCGCAGTGCACGATGCCGGTGCCGTCCTCCACGGTCACGAAGTCGGCCGCCCATACCCGGCAGATCGGCCCCTCGGCCGGAAGGTGGTCGAACAGGCGGACGTAGCGCATCCCCTCCAGGTCGGCGCCCTTCACCCGCTTCTCGACGGTGTATTCGTCGCGCAGCGCGGAGCCGGCCAGCGCCTCGGCGAGGATCAGGGTCTCGCCCTCCCCTTCGCCACCGTTCACGCGCGCGTAGACGTAGTCGACCTCCGGATGCACCGCGAGTGCAAGGTTCGACGGCAGGGTCCACGGTGTGGTGGTCCACACCAGGAACGACGTGCGTTCTTCGCCCTCGACCGGGAAGCGCACGTGGATCGACGGGTCCTCGACCTCCTTGTAGCCGAGCGCGACCTCGTGCGAGGAGAGGGTCGCGCCGATGCGCGGGTCGTAGGGCACGACCTTGTAGCCCTGGTAGATGAGGCCCTTGTCCCAGATCTGCCGGAGCAGCCACCACACCGACTCGATGAAGGCGTTGTCGAGGGTGTAGTAGGCGTCGCGCATGTTCACCCAGAAGCCCATGCGCTCGGTCATCTTCTCCCAGTCGCCGATGTAGCGCATGACCGATTCGCGGCAGCGGCGGGTGAACTCCGCCACCCCCACCCGGCGCTCGATCTCGGCCTTGTCGAAGATCCCCAGCTCCTTCTCGATCTCGTGCTCGACCGGCAGGCCGTGGGTGTCCCAGCCCGCCTTGCGGGGGCAGTGGTAGCCCTGCATGTGCTTGAAGCGGGGGAAGACGTCCTTGAAGGTGCGGGCGAGGACGTGGTGGATCCCCGGCCGCCCGTTCGCGGTGGGCGGCCCCTCGTTCCAGCAGTACAGGGGCCGGCCTTCGCTGCGGCGCTGCGCCTCGTTGAACACGTCGTGCTCGCGCCACAGGGCGAGCACCTGCTCCTCCAGCGCCACGCCGTCGTAGCGGCTGGGTACGTCTTCGAATCCCGTCGCTCGTCCCATCGTCATTGCTCCCTGAAAACGACAACGCCCCGAGACCCAATGCAGGACGCGCCCTTGCTCGGGGCCCGCTCTCCATTGACTCCCGGGGCGATGGTTCGGCCGCTTCGCAAGCGGGCGAGGTCGCGGTACCACCCGGTTTCGCCCGCGCCTCGCGGCACGGGCCTCGTGCGGTCACCGCACGCCTCCGCAAAAACATGTCCCCGCGGAAGCGGGGGCGGGGGCGCGATGACCCGGCCCGGTGACGGGGGCCGGCCGGCCGAGCCTACTGGGAACGTCCGGAACGATCTTCGGGTCGAAGCGCGCCCCGCTGCCGCGGGGGCGGGCTGCGAGCGCACAGGCCAGCGAGCGCATCGGACCGGACACCCGTTCGGTCGGCGGCTCCGGGGCGATCTTCACCGGGGGCGCGGCGCGGAGCTTTCACCATCCTCCGCTCGCTCGAACCCGCGCCGATCCGGCTACTCCTCCCCTTCACAGCCTTTGTGGCCGCCGGAACCCGGTGGCCGGTCGCGATCATAGCGCCGCCGGACGGCCAGGCGCCATCGGGAGTCTTGTCCCATGAGACATGAGCCTGAAGGGGGGCGCGAATCCCACCAGAGGTGAGCCTGAACGAGGGGGTTTTGGGATCATCGGAGGATGATCTTGAGACTCGACATCGAACGGCTGCGCACCGTTGACGAGGTGCGCGACTTCATGGCCGGCAACGAGCCGGTCGACTTTCACCTCTTCACCCTCAACCGTTCAGGCTCACTTCCGTATGGGATTAGACTTGCGCGCCTCCCGGCTCGGCTACCTCTGCCACGGCTGGACGCGGACGTCGCGTCCCAGGTGCCGGACGAGGGTCACGAGCACGATGGCGCCGCCGGCGACGGTGGCCACGCGCGGGATCTCGGAGAGGATCAGCCAGCCCCACAGCGGTGCGAGCGGCGTTTCCAGCGTGATCGCGGCGTTGATGGCCATGCGCGTGCCGATCGACGGCGCGGCCGGGGTCGGCTACGTCATGCGGCCGGGCTACGATCTGCCGCCGTTGATGTTCGACCGCAAAGAAGTCGAGGCGATCGCCGTCGGGCTGCAACTCCTGGGCCGGACCGGCGACAAGGGGCTGCTGGCGGCCGGCCGCCGCGCCGGCGCGAAGATCGCCGGCGTCCTGCCCGAAAGGCGCGAAGACGAATTCGACGACGGCCGGTTCGTGGTGTCGGGCTTCGGGGCGCCGGCGGCGGCCGGCATGGACGTGCTGCGGGCCGCGGTGCGCAATGCCCGGCGCCTTGCCCTCACCTATCGCGACGAGCGGAGACGGACGACCGAGCGCATCTGCCTGCCGCTCGCCGTCGTCTATTACGTGGAAGCCACGGTGCTGGCGGCGTGGTGCGAGCTGCGAGAGGATTTCCGCCACTTCCGGGCCGATCGTATCGTCGCCTGCCATGAGACCGGCGACAGCTTCGCCGGCCAAGCCCCGCGGCTCAGAAGGGACTGGCACGCAGGAGACCGGCGCGGCCGGCCGGGCACCCTTCGCATGGAACAAGGGTCCTGTTCTTCCGACCACCCATCGGGAAAATCAGCGTCAGCATGAAACACGGGGGTGACGCCGGCTGACACGGAACGGCGAGCGCGGGATCGCGAACCTCCTCACCTGCCCCCGCGGGGCCGATGCCCCGGCCCCGGCGAGCGCACGTCACCGCCGCGCGGCGATGACGGTGATCTCGACGAGGGTGCCTGCCCCCGTGCAAACGGGGGGCGATCTCGATTTCGCCATGGTGGATACTTCCTTCCCAAAGGGTCAGGGGGCCACGAAATCGGGGCGACTCCACGTGAACGGTCTGTTCGGCTACGGGGTTGAAACGGCTTTCGCCATGATGATACATATCGTTGAGATATCTCTCATGGAATAATCCCGATGCCCGATACCGCCAAGCTGTTCTGGTCCGGCCGGTCCCAGGCGGTCCGATTGCCGAAGGAATTCCGGATGGAGGGCGACGAAGTACGCATCCGCAAGCAGGGTGCCGCGGTCGTACTCGAGCCCATAGCGTCCGGTTGGGAGTGGCTCGACGCCATCGCGGGCGAGTTCTCCGACGATTTCTTCGCCGGGGGGCGCGAGCAGCCGGAGCTACCGTTCCGGGCGGGACTCGATGATGCTTTCGAGTGATGCGCTACCTCCTCGACACGAACGCCTGCATCGCCCTGCTCAACAAGACGTCACGGCCGCTGACGGCACGTGTACGCCGCCATGAACCGGCGGACATCGGCCTGCCGGCGCCCGTGGCCTGTGAACTGTACTACGGCGCCTGGAAGAGCCGGCAAACAAGCCGGAATCTCGACTTGCTCGATCGGATAGGGTTCGAGATCGTCCCGTTCGATGCATCCGATGCTCGCATGGCCGGTGCGGTTCGAAGCCGGCTCGAAGCGATTGGGCGTCCGATCGGCCCTTACGATCTGTTGATCGCAGGACAAGCCCTTGCCCGTGGACTGGTGCTGATCACCGCCAACCATCGGGAATTCATGCGAGTGGGAGATCTCGACTGCGAAGATTGGTCGAGCCCCGATGCAGGCTCCTGACTTTGCGGACACCCTCTGCGGCGATGGTCTTCCAGTCCATGTATCCGGCCGGCGCCAAGTCGCCGGGTCGAATGGTCAATCGTCGAGCAAGGCCAGCATGTCGGCGTGAATCTTGCGCCAGTCCCGGCCGAGATCGATCCCTCGCGCCCGGATGGAGAACCCCTCCAGGCGGACGTCCACCTTCAGCGGCTCGTCCACCACCGGATAGAGCAGGATGCCCTCATGCCTGGGTCCGGGTTCCGAGGTCGCTTCGCGGTTGCGCAGGTAGGCGAGAAGCTGGAACAGATGCTCCGAGCGGAGCTTCCTGACGCCACGATGGTTGCTCAGGGCCTGCCGGTAATACTTGGTGTCCAGCACGATACGCCGGTGTTGCGATTCGAGAATGACGTCCGCCTCCATCCGCGGGATCATCCGGCGCTGGTCTTCCCGGGTCCCTTCGTCATCCCATCGGATTCCGCGCCCGCGGTGGTTCACTCGATAATCATCCTGTTCGCGGCGGTAGAACTCGATGACGAAGTCCTGGAACAACGACCACATCCGGTATTCGTCTTTCCGCAAATCCCGAAACCTCGCCGATCCCGATCTTTCCTCGACGATCAGGCAGTCGTGGATGAGCTCGCAGATCGACATCAGAAAGCGGTAGAGGTGGCGATTGCGGTCGAGCTGAACCCGCGGGAACAGCCGGCGTTCCAGCCGCACGGGGCTGATGCCTTCGAGCTTCCTGTACGCCGTCCTGATATCCGGACGCACCCGGTCGGGGTCGAGGTCCGGGAGCCTCAGCAGGGCGGCGAGGGTGGAACGCAGGATGCGGGTGTGGAGCACGTCGTGGGAAAGCTCCTCGAACTCGCAGGCGGCCCGGCCACGAGCGCGTAACGCGCGTTTCGCCGTCTCACCGACCGACAGCTTTCCACGGATGCCGGCAAGATCTTCCCGTATTTCCCGGTAACCACGATCGATGCCTCATTGCATCGTGTTTCGTCATCCTCTTCCGCAGACTTCGAAGCTTGGACGAAGTCTGCGTAACGGCGAGCCGCGTTCCGATAGACGCCTCCAAGGTTCTTGTCAATGTTCTTCTCCGCAAGCCTGTCTGCCAATTTATCCGCATCGATATAATTGCTAATGGTCTCAGGATTGATCTCGATGCCAAGTTCATCTGAAATTCGTCTCAGATCGCTGACATAGCCTCCGATGGTTCCTTTTTGGACTTTTCTTTCGTCGCGTGACCAGCGTTTGAAAGCCGAGCAATCATGGATTACAGGATTATGCTCATGCTTCGCCTTGCTCATGTCGATTCTCCCGTGGTTAAGCGATAAACTCGATTGTTGTATAAATCAAAGCCCCGTCATTCTCCCGATCGAGCCAGAGCCGGCCCCCGCTCGATCGGGGGACAGGCTCCGAGAATACCTGTCATTCCCGCCAAGCTCCGTCATTCCCGCAAAAGCGGGAATCCATCCCTGCCGATTTCGTGACACGAGTCCTCCGGGAGCCGGCCCATTGTGGCTCGCAGGACTTATTTATTAATTGAATTCAATAGATTACACAATGCTCCGAACCGGAACGAACACTGGAACATGCGTTAGAATGCGGCCGGATGAATCGACTGGAACCGCACATCCCCGCCGTTCTCTGCTTCGCCGGGCTCGATCCCACCGGTGGGGCGGGGCTTCAGGCCGACATCGAGACGATCGTCTCGATGGGCGGCCACCCCTTGCCGATCGCGACCTCGCTGACCGCGCAGGACACGCACGACGTCAGGGCGCTGATGCCCATCGACCCCCGTCACGTCATCGCCCAGGCGCGCACCGTGCTCGCCGACGTCCCCGTCGCCGCGGTCAAGATCGGACTGCTCGGCAGCGTCGGGATTGTGGACGCGCTTCAGGAGATCCTGACCGACTGCGACGGGGTTCCCGTCGTTCTCGATCCGATCCATCGAGCCGGCGGAGGCACCCCGCTCGCCAGCGACGAGCTGACGAGCGCAGTCCTCTCGCAGCTCGTCCCCCGGACCACGGTGCTGACTCCCAACACCCGCGAGGCGCGCCGGCTCGCGCCCGGCGCCGCGACCCTCGCCAACGCGGCCGAACGGCTCCTGTCGTCCGGCTGCGGATACGTGCTCGTCACCGGCGCGGACGAGGCGACCCCCGGCGTCGTCAACCGCTTCTATGGACGCCGGGGACTCGTCGAGTCCTTCGAATGGCCTCGCATCGAGGGCGTATTCCACGGAAGTGGATGCACGCTGGCCGCCGCGGTGGCCGCGGGGCTGGCCCGCGGCGCCACCCCGCGGGCGGCGGTGATCGAGGCGCAGCAATTCACCCACGACGCCATTGCGAACGGATACCGGATCGGGGCCGGCCAGCGCGTGCCGGATCGGCTGCGGCGGGCGCGCGGGCATGGTATCGCCCCCCGTCGAGCGGGGAGCCGATGACACCAATCCCCTCCCGCGGGCTCTACGCGATCACGTCCGCCGCGGACACCGATCCCGCCCGTCTCGTCAACCGGGTCGGCGCCGCGATCGACGGCGGAGCCGTCATGATCCAGTATCGCGGGAAAGATCGGGCAGATGGCGAGCGGCGCATCGCCGCGTCGCTGCTCCTCGACACCTGCCGATCGCGGCGAGTCCCGTTGATCGTGAACGACGATCCCGTCCTCGCGGCCGAAATCGGCGCCGACGGCGTGCACGTCGGGCGCGACGACGGCGACCTCCGATCGGCGCGCCGCATCGTGGGGGAACGATGTATCGTGGGCGTGTCCTGCTACGATCGCCTCGATCTCGCGCTGGCCGCGGCGGGCAAGGGTGCGACCTACGTGGCGTTCGGAAGCTTCTTCTCGTCGCGGACCAAACCGCACGCGGCCCCGGCACCGATCCGCCTGCTCGCGGACGCGCGTGAGAAGCTCGACCTGCCGATCGTCGCGATCGGGGGCATCACCGCGAGGAACGGCGCGGCGCTGATCGAGGCGGGGGCGGACTTCATCGCGGCCATCGACGGCGTCTTCGGCGGGGACGACGTGGAACACGCGGCGCGCGGCTTCGCGGCGCTGTTCCCGTGACCGGCGCCCGCCGATGCCGCCCGCGCCGTTTCAATCCACTGCGCAAGCACGGAGGCCGACATGACGAGCTCATCGCGTGAATTCGAACGCGCGCAACGCCGCATCCCCGGTGGGGTCAACTCTCCCGTCCGAGCATTCCGTGCCGTCGGCGGCGCCCCGGTCTTCTTCGAACGCGCCGAAGGGGCGCTGCTGTTCGACATCGACTCGAAGCGATACATCGACTATGTGGGTACCTGGGGACCGGCCGTCGTCGGTCACGCCCATCCCCGAGTGGTCGAGGCGGTGCGCGAAGCGGCTTCACGCGGCTTGAGCTTCGGCGCCCCGACGGTGCTCGAATCGGAGATGGCCGAACGCGTCTGCGCACTCGTCCCGTCGATGGACAAGGTGCGCATGGTGAGCTCCGGCACCGAGGCGACGATGAGCGCCATCCGGCTCGCCCGCGGGTTCACCGGACGGGACGCCATCGTGAAATTCGAGGGGTGCTACCACGGACATGCGGACTCGCTGCTGGTGAAGGCGGGCTCCGGCGCGCTCACCTTCGGGGTGCCGACCTCGCCCGGGGTTCCGGCCGCGCTCGCGGAACAGACCCTGACCCTGGACTTCAACGACGCGGAGGGCGTGCGCGAGGCGTTCGCCCGTTTCGGCGATCGGATCGCCGCGGTGATCGTGGAACCGATCGCCGGGAACATGAACTGCGTCCCCCCCGCGCCGGGCTTTCTGGAATCGCTGCGCGAGTGCTGCGACGCGCACGGCGCGGTGCTCGTCTTCGACGAGGTGATGACCGGGTTCCGGGTCGCGCCGGGCGGCGCCCAGGCCCTCTACGGCGTGCGCCCCGACCTGACCACCCTGGGCAAGGTCATCGGCGGCGGGATGCCGGTGGGCGCATTCGGCGGGCGGGCGGACGTCATGGACCGCATCGCCCCGGACGGTCCCGTCTACCAGGCCGGTACGCTCTCGGGGAATCCAATCGCGATGACCGCCGGCCTGGCGACCCTGGAGATCCTCGGCGAGGAAGGCTTCCACGACCGCTTGGCGGCGACGACGGCCCGCCTCGTCGCCGGCTTGCGCGAGCGCGCGGCGGCGGCCGGGGTCGGGCTCGCGACGAACCACGTCTGCGGCATGTTCGGCCTGTTCTTCACCGATGCGGCCGAGGTGCGGGGGTTCGCCGACGTCATGGCCTGTGACACGGACCGCTTCGCCCGGTTCTTCCACGCCATGCTCGATGCCGGGGTCTATCTCGCACCATCCGCGTTCGAGGCGGGCTTCGTGTCGAGCGCGCATTCCGGCGAGCACCTGGAGGCGACGTTCCGCGCCGCGGAGCAGGCGTTCGAGATCGTCGCGGCGGGTCCATGAAACGACACCGACGAATCCGCACCGGCGGCGAAGTATCGTCGTGGTGCCGCCGAAGTCGTTGTGCCTCGTCGAGAACGGGAGAGCCCGGATGATCCTCTACCCTTTCAGACCGTCATTCCCCCGCTTTCGCGGGGCAGGCTCCGTGGGTTCAGACCGTCATTCCCCCGCTTACGCGAGGGCAGGCTCCGCGAAAACAGGAACCGCCGCGCTTGCCGTCATTCCCGCGGAAGCGGGAATCCAGAGGCTTTTATGAAAATTCCCTGTGCCTGCATCCTTGCGAGCAAACCCAATGGCACTCCGTCTGTCGGTGTCACGCCGAACTTCATTCAATTGATGTGGATTCCCGCTTCCGCGGGAATGACGGGTCTGTCAAGACGGGAATGACGGGTCTTCGAGATTCGTACAACAATCGGGCTACGACTTCCGACACAAAGGTTCGAATTGATGCGCTACGAGACGGACGACCTTCGGATCACGTCGATCGACGACGTGGTCACCCCGGCGACGCTGCTCCAGGAGCTTCCCCTCCCGGAACGTACCTCCGAGCTCATCCACACGACTCGGCAGGCGATTCGCCGGATACTGGCCGGCAAGGACGACCGGCTCCTCGTCATCGCCGGGCCGTGCTCCATCCACGACCCGGCGGCGGCCCGCGAGTACGCGTCGCGCCTGCTCGGGCCTCGCCGCTCGCTCTCCGATCGGCTGCTCATCGTCATGCGCGTCTATTTCGAGAAGCCGCGCACCACGGTCGGATGGAAGGGACTGATCAACGACCCCGACCTCGACGGCCGGTTCAACATCGACAAG
The DNA here is from genome assembly GCA_958295835.1 of uncultured Gammaproteobacteria bacterium. Classification (GTDB taxonomy): domain Bacteria; phylum Pseudomonadota; class Gammaproteobacteria; order HK1; family HK1; genus HK1. Next base: position 5,297,495 of record OY282378.1, on the reverse strand, counting down.
GGATTGCGCGTCGCGCGGCGGTTGCTGCTCGACCTGAACGACTCCGGCGTACCGGCCGGGGTCGAGTTCCTCGATCTCGTCACCCCTCAATACATCGCGGACCTGATCAGTTGGGGGGCAATCGGGGCGCGCACCACCGAGAGCCAGGTGCACCGCGAGATGGCCTCGGGGCTGTCCTGCCCGGTCGGGTTCAAGAACGGCACGGGCGGAAGTATCAAGCTCGCCGTCGATGCGGTCGGCGCCGCCAGGCATCCCCACGTCTTCCTCTCGCTCACGAAGAACGCGCACTCCGCGATCTTCAAGACCGCCGGCAACGAGGACGCGCACATCATCCTGCGCGGTGGGAAGTCACCGAACTACGAGTCCGAGCATGTCCGGGCCGCTGCCGCGATGCTGGACGCGGCCGGCCATCCTCCTCGATTGATGATCGATTTCAGCCACGCCAACAGCGCCAAGCGGCCCGAGCGCCAGCGCGACGTCTGCCGCGACGTGGCGGGCCAGATCGCGTCCGGCGAGGAGGCGGTGATGGGGGTGATGATCGAGAGCCACCTGGTCGCCGGGCGCCAGGACGTCGTCGAAGGACGGCCGCTCACCTACGGCCAGAGCATCACCGACGCCTGCATCGGCTGGGACGAGACGGTGGAGATGCTCGGGGAGCTCGCCGAGGCGGTCGCGGTCCGCCGCACGAGCCGCGCGCGGACACCTTGACCGGAGGACGGGCGCGGTTGGAACCGCTCCACGAGCAGGTCCTGCCCGGCGAGCTCGCCGAGTGTCGTCCAGGCGAGGTAGACGGCACCGCCGTCGAAGGTGACGTGCACGTGGTCGCCGACCAGCGTCCGTGAAGCCGATTACCAGTCGGCGATCTGCTCGGTCGGAATCGCGAGGTCTTCCAGCATCACCGGGATACCGTCGTCGATGCGGTAGACGGTCCGGCTGTCGGTGGTCACCAGCGCTTCGTCGAGGGGAGTGTCCACCACCGTGCCGCCCAGGTGCTTGACGCCGCCCCCGGCAATCGCTCGATTGAGGGCGGCGAGCTTCTGCTTGCCGAGCACCTGCACCGACACCTTCGTGATCGGGCAGACCAGGATCTCCAGCAGCTTCGGATCGACACTCATCGTTGCTTCCTCGCGGCAGCGTCACCGATTCGAGGCAGCCGCAACCAGCGTACACGTCCGCCTGCCGCCGGCGCAGCACCGAGCCGCAACGCGCGGATACAGCAGGCGGTGCTCATGAGGCCGGCCGCCGCGGCGCATTCTCGCGCACCGGGACCGGGTCGAATCCGCTGGTGCCGAACGGGTGGCAGCGCGCGATGCGCCGAGCCGCCAGCCAGCCGCCCCGCAGCGCGCCGTGCTCGCACAGCGCCTCGATCGCGTAGTCCGAGCACGTCGGCAGATGGCGGCAGCGCGGCGGCATGAGCGGCGACAGTACGAGCTGGTAGAGCCGCACCGCGCCCGCGAGGATTCGACCGGGCCGCAACGCATGGAGCAATGTCCGACGGCGGCTCGCGGTTGGGGGACGTCGTGCCGCGGAATCGGTCTTCATGTCTATGCGCCGCATGCCGCAGGCGCAGGGGGCGCCTCACGAGCCATGAACGAATGTCCGCGAATGTCTTGCCACATGCCGCATACACGGAGGCTGCCAGCTTCGGCTGCATGATACAGCACGGCGAAATGCGCGGATGGAGGTCCGGCCGATCTCGGGAGCCCCGGGAGCCGGGATCTTCGGTGTCGATCTCGCAGCCGGAATCGATGACGAGACGTTCGATCGGATCCGGGAGACGTTCCTGGAGCACGGCTGCGAATCCGCTCCTGTCGTTCGCCGGTTTCGATGCGCGCGCGGGTTGTCCGGCGAGCAGCCTCGTCCGGAGCATTGTCGTCGGGCGCGGCATGGAAACGGAAGTCGGTCCCGCCTACCGCCCCGGGGCGTCGAGCGCTCGTTCGAGGGGGATCCGATACTTTCCGGGGATGACCCCGCCCACGTCCACCTCCGTGCAGCCGGTGAATGCGGCGTAGTCCGACACCTCCGCCACCAAGGCGGGGAAGAACGTCTCCGGTACGTCCTGCTCGATGAACAGCGCCTTGATCTCGAAGCGCCCTTCGCCGCGGTGGGCCTTGCCGTCCATGCGCCCCACGAGCCGATCGCGGAACAGGATGGGCAGGGCGTAGTAGCCGAAACGCCGCTTCGCTTCCGGAACGTAGCACTCGACGGTGTAGTCGAAGCCGAAGACGGCGGCGCAACGATCCCGCTGGATCACCGTGTTGTCGAACGGCGACAGCAGGCGCACCCGGTCCGGCGGCGCCGGAACGTGCCGGTCGAAGGCGCCGGGCAGGGCGTACACCGGCTCGCCGCTCTCCATCCTTCGTTCATCCAGCTCGCCGGCGCCGACCCGTGCCGGCAGGCGGCCGGTCACGGCCTTGCGCAGACGAGCATCGCGGCACAGCCAGGTCATCGTGCGCCGGGTGGCGAAGCCGTGGGCGCGAAGCGACCGGTCGATCACGTGGTCCGCGTATTCGCCGTCGCCGGGCTCGCTGGTGTCGACGTCGCCCGGCAGGAACCGTTCCATCAGCTCGTAGCGCTTCTGGAAGCCCTGCCGCTCCACGCTGGTCAGCTCCCCTTCCATGAAGAGCTGCTCCAGCGCCTGCTTCGCCGGCTTCCAGTCCCACCAGCCCTCCTTGCTCGCGCGCGTATCCTCGAAATCCCGGGCGAACAGCGGTCCCTCCTCGCGGATGCGGTCCTTGACCCGGGCCATCAGCTTCCTGTCGGGGTCGCGAAACCACATCAACCCGCCGCCGGCGATGTTGCGCATCATGGGCAGCGCGAAGCGGTAGTCCTTCAACGGCATGTAGGCGGCGGCATGGCGCCAGTATTCGAAGGTGTGGCGCTCGCGGACGAGCCTGTTGAGCATGTCCTCCCGGTAGCGGGAGACGCGCGTGAACAGCACGTGGTGATGGGCCCGGGCGACCACGGAGATGGTGTCGATCTGCACGTAGCCGATCCGTTCCAGGGTCTTGCGGACGCCGGCGAGACCGGCGCCGAGCTTGCGGGCGCCGCCCAGGCCCTGGCCGCGCAGGGCCAGCCGGCGCAGGCGGGCAGCGCTCGGGGGGCGGGTCATCGCTTGTGCCGCGGAGCGTTGGCGAAGGCGGATGGTGCTCGGGGACGGATCATCGCTCGTGTCGCGGGGCGCCGGCGCGGCCTCTTTCGGTGCTCGTCGAGGGTTCGGGGCCGGGTTGCGGGGGCGGCTCCCGGCACCCGGTGTCTGATCGTCATGGGCATCGCCGGATTGTAAGTCACCCGGCGGTCCTCGAAGCCGTACTCCAGGGGAACCCTGCCGTACCTCCCGCGCTGGGTACGCGGGAGACGCGACCGCTACCCGTCGCTTCCGCGGGAACATGCCCGGAGGCCGGCCGCTGGAACCGGGCCGAATGGCGGATCATTCGCGTTCATGAGCCGACGTCCGAAGGTGAACCCTTGGGTTGCCCGCGTCTTCGTGCAACGATTGTCCCATGCAGTGTCCGTTCTGCGACGAAGGCGATACCCGGGTCGTCGATTCCCGGCTCGCGGATGACGGCGCCCAGGTGCGCCGCCGGCGCGAGTGCACGGGCTGCCGGGAGCGGTTCACGACCTACGAGACGGCGGAGCTCTCGGCCCCGCGGATCGTGAAGAACGACGGGACGCGGGTCCCCTTCGACGAACGGAAGCTCCGCGCGGGCATGTTGCGCGCGCTCGAGAAACGTCCCGTGCCCAGCGACGCGGTCGAGGCCGCGATCGGCCGGCTCAGGCGGCGCCTGACGCGGACCGGGGAACGGGAGATCGCGTCCAGCGCCGTCGGCGAGCTGGTCATGGAAGCGTTGCGCGACCTCGACCGGGTCGCCTACGTCCGGTTCGCATCGGTGTACCGCAGCTTCGAAGGCGTGAGCGAGTTCCGGGAAGAGATCGACCGCCTCGAGAACGAGCCCCCGCCGGAGGCGCGACGCAGCCAGATCCCCCTGATTCCCGATGATTGAGCGGCGGACGAGCGGGGGGCTCGATGTGCGTGTCGCGGCGCCAATCTCCGGCATCGGATCGGGCCGTGGAAGCAGGATGGGCCGAAGGATCGGTGAGCCCTGTGAGGCCGATCCGTCCCTTGATTCGTGAAATATCGAGCAAGAAGACGAAGAATGATTCGCCAACCTGCTCATGACTCCGGCGACGCCGGCTCCCTCCTGGGAGCGTGCGCGTCCCTTGGCCCCGGCTCCACCGGGCAGGCAGGAACCGATGAGCGCCATTGACCGCCGCCACATGGCCCGGGCGCTCGACCTCGCGCGCCGCGGCCTCTACTCCACCGACCCCAATCCCCGAGTGGGCTGCGTGATCGCCCGCGGCGAGCGCGTCGTCGGAGAGGGTTGGCATCGGTACGCCGGCGAGCCGCACGCCGAGATCCACGCCCTCGCCGCGGCCGGTGGCGATTCCAGGGGAGCCACCGCCTACGTGACGCTGGAGCCCTGCCGCCACACCGGGCGCACCGGGCCGTGCACGCGGACCCTGATCGAAGCGAGGGTCGCGAAGGTGGTGGCGGCGATGCCCGATCCCGACCCGAGGGTCGCCGGCCAGGGTTTCGCCGAGCTTGCCGAGGCCGGCATCGAGGTCGAGACGGGGCTGATGGAGACGCCCGCGCGGGCGCTCAACCGCGGATTCGTCTCCCGCCACGAGCGAGGCCGCCCCTGGGTGCGCTGCAAGCTCGCCGCGACCCTGGACGGGCGCACCGCCACGGCGACGGGCGAGAGCCGGTGGATCACCGGCGAGGCGGCGCGCGCCGACGTGCACAGGCTCCGTGCACAGGCGGGCGCGATCCTCACCGGCATCGGCACCCTGCTCGCCGACAACCCGCGGCTCGACGCCCGGGTGGAGGACACCGGCTGCCTCGCGCCTCCGATGCAGCCTCCAATGCGGGTGATCGCCGATTCGCGCCTGCGCACGCCGCCGGCGGCGCGCGCGCTGTCGGCGCCGGGGCGCGTCCTCGTCGCGACGATCGGCGGGGGCGAAGGTCCGATCATCGGCGGTATCGCCCGGGAGTCGGAGTATCCCCTTGCCGCGACGGCTGGCGGCGCCGCCGAAGGACCGATCGTCGACGGCATCGCCCGAGAGCCGGGAGATGCCCTTGCCGCGACGACCTGCGCTGCCGCCCGGATGCGCGCACTCGTCGAGGCCGGTGCGGAGATCGTCCCGCTGCCGGACGTCGGAGGCCGGATCTCGCTCCCCGCCCTCATGGTTGCCCTCGCCGGGCGCGGCATCAACGAGGTTCACACCGAATGCGGCCCGACGCTGGCCGGCGCGCTGCTGGAATCGGGCCTCGTCGACGAGATCGTCGTTTATCTCGCCCCGGCGCTGCTCGGCGACGCGGCGCGGGGCATGTTCACACTGCCGGGGGTCGCGACGATGCGCGACCGGATCGGGCTCGAAATCACCGGTGTCGCGCGACTCGGCGCCGATCTGCGCATCGACGCCGTTCCGAAAGCCGGGGCGGCCGGCGCGGAACAACGCGTGGGGGAAGCAGGCTGAGAGCCCGTGCGCGGCGTACGCGGGAAGCATCATGCGGGCCGGCGGGGAGCGGCGCATCGACTCCGGTCCACAGCCGGTGTGCAACCACACGAAATCTGTCCGCGATTCCACAGGAATACTATCCGTGTAAGAACGATGAATCAACGGGTTACGGACACCACCTCTGACACGAATCCACGCAAATCCTGGCCTAATCGTAAAGAAACCACGGGAATTCTGTCCTAATGACCGATGCCTGTGGCAAGGGACTATCCAGATCTTCAAGGATTGCGAGATGAGACGATCCGAACGTACACTGCTCGCCGACAGGTCATCCGCGCAGAGGGGGACTGGGAAGCGGCCCGCTACTACGTGAACGACAAGGCGCAGGCGAGCGGAGACCACGAGATACAACGGGAAGACGGAATCCTTCGTTGGTGACCACCACGATCTGCGCGCGACTTGGGGAGCCGGACGACGGGTCTATGTCGGGCACCCTGCGGGGCAATGCACGGATAGAAAGACACCAAGCCCGCGATCGCCCCCGCGACCAAAGACAACGCGGAGCAGCAGGTGGGGATCCTGTGAAAAGACGAGTGATAACCAGTCGGCCGCAGGTACGCCAACTAAGGAGGGACCGATGATGAAGGCAACGTGGAGCGGAGAGCCGCTAGCTTGGAGGCTAGCGTAGCGGCAAGCGGAACGGCAGAGGCCGCATAGGGCACTATGCCAAAATTTGACATCTAGCGTCAACGACGGACGACACGGAGACCGTCGAGCTTGGGAATGGACCTCATCAACGAAGGCGAGGTGCATACCAGTAGCTGCCGGGAGACCTGGAACGGAACCAAGTACGAACGAACGTTCGGGACGTGAGCCAACCGACACAATTAGCGGTTGCTCCAGCCTCGCGAGAAAGACGGAACGATCACCAAGAGGGTAAGCCGCCACACTTGGAAACGCGACTAGAGCTACCCGATCGGGGAGACGATAGAACGGAACGGCGAGACACTGCCCGAGGGATTGTCGCGGTGGCTCACTTGACCGAGGAAGGCGACGAAGCTGCAAAAACTACTTGGGAACCACCGACCAAGAGAACGCGATAGGAAACTTCAGAAACGAAGAGGAGAGATCTATGCAAAGGGACCCCTCTAGGCGTAACGAGGCTCCATGTACTCCAATGGGGAGACGGGTGCCTTGAGTACTGCATTAGACAGAACCTCCATGAGCACTTCATCGGAGGAAGGCCCGTCTCAATTGGTATTAGACGGACTCGTAGCTAACGAACTGATCTTTGCAGTCGTTGGACCGGTTGGCTCGGGTACGAGCGAAATAGCCGAGACCCTCGAAGAGTTGCTCCGCAAGAAGGATTACGACGCGACTATTCTGAAAGCTCGAACTATCATTGAAGAACAGGCAAAAAGACGGAATCGACCGATCAAAGCAAAAACAGAGATAGAACGGAGCCAAGCACTACAGAACGAGGGAGACTCTCTGCGGAGAGAATCCAACGACAACGCAGCTATCGCAATAGGATTCGTGGAGCTCATTCGGGTTACGCGTGCTGAAATGCAGGATGGAGGCGCCCCAGAGAACCATAAGCCCATCATACCGGACGGCACCAAGCGAGCCTACATCTTGGATTCCATCCGCCACCCTGATGAGGTCGCATTGCTACGGCGCGTGTATCAGGAGGCATTCTGCCTAATCGGCGTGTTTTGCCAAGAAGACGAACGTGAACGGCGCTTGCGAGATGAGAAATACTCTCATGCTAGCAAAGACGTCATAAAGAGGTTCATGCAACGGGACGAAAATGCCCCGGAAGATTACGGCCAAAAAGTATCGGAAGCATTCCATTTGTCAGATTATTTTGTGGACAACACAGTTGAACGTTTCATACAGAACAAGGAAGCGAGTCCAGATTGGGATTTGACGGACAAGTTAGGTCGCCTTGTTGACATCCTGACGCGCAATAAAATAATCCGTCCATGGCCAAGCGAAACCGGAATGTTTCATGCTTACGGAGCACGAATGCAAAGTAGCTGTCTATCCAGACAAGTCGGAGCCGCCCTCTTGGATCAATGCGGTGCCCTAATCGCTACGGGTACTAACGAAGTTCCGCGTGCTGGAGGAGGTGTGTACGGAGGTATTCTTGCTCATAATCAGAGCGGTGACCCTAGCAGAATGGATGACTTCAGATGCTTTGTTCATAATAAGAATTGCACCAATACTATTCAACAGAACCTGATCATTGAAAGTCTGATCTCATCGATCGAAGAGCTCCACGCGATCGACAAACGCAAGACTCTAGACGAAAAGAAGAAGCTTCGAGAAGACGTTAGAAATAGCCGAATAGGCCAGCTCTTGGAATTCAGCCGGTCTGTGCATGCTGAAATGGACGCATTACTTTCGGCTGGCCGAAACGGAATTAGCACAGTCGGCACACATCTCTTTGTCACCACGTTTCCGTGTCACAGTTGCGCAAGGCACATTGTCACAGCAGGCGTCGAAGAGGTGCAATACATTGAGCCTTACTTAAAGAGCCAAGCGATTCCGCTCCATGGTGATGCCATCGTCACAGATCCGAAGAAGCAGCACCGATCTGGGAAGGGAGAGACACGGGGCGGCAATAGACCCAACGTCCTGTTCCGTGCGTTCATCGGAGTAGCCCCACGGCTGTACCGTCGCGCCTTCTTTAAGGATTACGAAATGAAGGACCCCTATACGGGAGATATGGTGACCACGCTGGGACGACCAACCGGTCACGGGGTAGTTGATACCCTGAAACTGAGTTATGCCGAGGTTGAAGTACGACTTACGCACAATCTAGTTAAGGAGTGAGGCCAAGTTCATTTGAAGGAAAGGGCGATTATGATGACCGCGAGAAAGGACGCCAGCCATCTTCGACTGATATACGATCAGGAGAAGATTGTGGGTCCTGCCAATGTGTGCTTGGAACCACCGGAGCAGCTTTCCCTTGGGCTGGACGCACCTGAGCAGTCTTCCATCGCGCATCCAGAACGTCTTGCATTCATTCTTGCGCTTGTGACGACTATGAACTGGCGCGATTTCGTAGACTTGATCAGCGGCAACATGACGTCATGGGTAATTGACGTCAGGGTAGCTCCCAGGTTCGACACCTTGGCTTGGTCAAGGGAAACGGCATTCAGAATCTTCCAAGAGCAAAATGCGATCTACGTCGACTTGTTCGGCCGCCTCAAGGTGAAATCGTACCGCTCCGCTGCGTTAAACCCCGTCATCTGGGGCAGAGAACTCTGCACCATGCTGGTCGACTCGGAACGCGAAGGTCCATATATGCTCCTCTTCGACGATCGTGCCCTCATGGTAAGCGCAGGCAACGTACTTCCGGCAATGGCCCAAGAGGCTCTGGGGAGTAAAGTGAACTTTCGGAGGATTATTACTTCAACGTAACACTGCGCCCGTTGCCGTGGTTGGCCTCCTTCAAGACACACTGAATCTCGCGAGGAACAGACTACACGGGATGAAGGATAAGTCTTGGTGTCATCCAGCGGCTGATTCTCTTTCCAGAACCCACGCCGAAGATAGAAGTGGACCCCGATAATTGGACAGTGCGATAAGTGTACTCCGCCTCCGTTGGTTCGCCAGCTTCACGCTGCCTTGGGCCATGAGCCGCGGTCAGCATACACCGCGTCGGGTGTCCTGCGCCCGAGGCCCTGATGGTGGCGCTCGGCATTGTAGAACCGGAAGTAGCGGCCCAGTCCCGCGCGAGCCGCGGCTACGCTCTCGTAAGCGTGCAGATACACCTCCTCGTACTTCACACTCCTCCGCAGCCGTTCCACGAACACGTTATCCACCCATCGCCCCTTGCCGTCCATGCTGATGGCCACGCCCGCGCCCTTGAGCACTTCTGTGAACGCCGCGCTGGTGAACTGTGCCCCCTGGTCGGTGTTGAATATCTCCGGGCGCCCATAGTGGGCGAGGGCATCCTCCAAAGCCTCGACGCAGAAGTCGCCGTTGAGGGGATTGGACAGCCGCCAGGCGAGCACCTTGCGGCTGTACCAGTCCATGACCGCGACCAGGTAGAGAAACCCGCGGGCCATCGGGAGGTAGCAGATATCGGTGGCCCACACCTGGTTGGGACGCTCCACGGTGAGCTCCCTCAGCAGATAGGGATAGACCGTGTGACCCTGGCCCGCTCGGCTCGTTCGGGGCCGTGGGTACAGCGCCTCAAGCCCCATCAGGCGCATCAGACGCCGCACCCGCTTGCGGTTGGCCTTCACCCCACGCTCCCCGAGCCAATCGCTCAATCGACGGCTCCCGTAGAACGGGAACTGAAGGTGCGCCTCGTCGAGCAGGCGCATGGCCTCCAGGTCCTGTTCCGAGACCGGCGCCGGCTGGTGGTACACGCTCGAACGCGACAGCGCCAGCAGCTCGCACTGGTGTGTCACCGGCAATGAGTGACCCCGCTCGATCATGGCCTTGCGCCGCGTGCGGCTCAATGACCGAGCTTGCCGGATAAAAAATCCCGTTCCATCGTCAACTGTCCGATCTTGGCGTGCAGCTCCTTGACTTGGTGCTCGGTGTCGTTGTCTCGTGCGGCCCCGCGTTCGAACAGGCGCTCGGCGCTGCCCACCAAGCGGCCTCGCCAGTCCTGAATCTGGTTCGGGTGCACGTCGTAGTGTTGGGCCAGTTCCGCAAGGGTCTTCTCACCGCGAACCGCGGCCACCGCCACCTTCGCCTTGAACGATGCCGAATGATTCCTGCGCTTGCGTCTCATCTTCTGCTCCTCTCTCTCCCTGCTATGATCATGGCAGAAGACACTTACTGATTCGCGATTCCTGTCCAACCGATGGGGTCCACCTCACCCGGCGATGGCACACCACCACGCTGGCCCAAGAGCTCGACTTGGGCGACGCCGACGAGGACACCCTCTGAACCGCCCCGGGTTTCCCGCGGGGCGGTTCAGTCCAGACGGACAGATTTCGTGTGGTTGCACAGCCGGCCCCGGCGCCGCACAGGCGAAGCGAACAGCGAATCCAGAAAAGGAGGCGGAACACGATGTTCACGGGGATCGTCCGGACGGTGGGCCGGATCGACGAACGCATCGAGCACGCGGCGGGAGACGTGTCGTTCGCCGTCGCGACCGCGGCCATCGACCCGGCCGGCATCGCGGTCGGGGACTCCATCTGCGTCAGCGGAGCCTGCCTCACCGCCGTCGAGGTGACGCCGGCCGGCTTCCGGGCCGACGTCTCGGCGGAGTCGCTGGCGCGGACCACGTTGTGCGGCTTCGCGGCCGGGCGCAGGGTCAACCTCGAAACAGCGCTCAAGCCGGACACGCCGCTCGGAGGCCATCTGGTGTCCGGCCACGTCGACGGCGTCGCGGAAGTACTCGCGCGGCGCGGCGACGCCCGCTCCGTCCGGTTCGAGATCCGGGCGCCCGACGCGCTCGCCCGCTATGTCGCGGAGAAGGGCTCGGTGTGCATCGACGGGGTGAGCCTCACCGTCAATGGAGTCGTCGGCGCGGTCTTCGACGTGAACATCGTCCCCCACACCCTCGAAGTGACGACCCTGGGGGAGCTTGGTCCGGGGTCCACGGTCAACCTCGAAGTGGACCAGATCGCCCGCTACGTCGAGCGGCTCCTCGCGTACCGGGATGTGTAGTCGCGCAACAAGCCGTCTGTTCGATTCACCGACGCGGACACGGAAAGGCCCGGCAGCGCGGCGCCGGCAGTGGTGATTCAAGGCAGTGGCAATTCAACGGGCGCTGAAGCTGGAGACGTCCCGCCCGGCGCGATAGACGATCAGGGGACGGTATGCGATCGTAGCTTCTCACCGGCGGCGACCGGCGGAGGAGAAACCGCTCCATGAACCTCGCGGCCTTCATGCGCCACGCGGCCATCGCCGAATCCGAGCGCGAGGCCGTCTGCGTCGGCGATACGTGCTGGGCCACTTATGGCCGGCTCGGGGCGCGCACCGCGGCGGTCGCGGCGGCGCTCCGGGCGCGGGGCTGTGCGCCCGGCGCGCGCATCGCGATCGCGATGACCAACTGCCCGCAGTTCTTCGAGACCCTGTTCGGCACGTGGCACGCGGGCCTGGTCGCGGTCCCCATCAACGCGAAGCTCCACCCGAGCGAGCTCGCCTGGATCCTCGACCACTCCGGGGCGAGGATCTGCTTCGTGACCCCGGATCTGGTCGAGGGCATCGCGGGGTTGGCCGACGACGTCGAGACCGTCGAAGCCGTCGTCAGCGTGGACGATCCGGCCTACGAGGCGATGGCCACCGGCCCGGGCATGGACATGGCCCATGCCGAGCCCGCCGACCCCGCGTGGCTGTTCTATACCAGCGGCACCACCGGCCGGCCGAAGGGCGCGATCCTGACCCACCGCGTGCTCATGGCCATGACCATGGCCTACTTCGCGGACATCGACCACGTCGCGCCCGGCGACGCCCTCGTCCACGCCGCGCCGGTCTCGCACGGCTCGGGGCTGTATTCGCTCTCGCACGTCGCGAAGGCGGCGTGCAACGTCATCCCGGAGAGCGGGCACTTCGCACCGGACGAGGTCGTCTCGATCGTGAACGCGCGCGAGGGGGTGAGCTTCTTCGCGGCGCCGACGATGCTCACGCGCCTGATGAACGCCCCCGGCGCCGGCGACATGAATCCGGCGCATCTGAAGACCATCACCTACGGTGGCGGTCCGATGTACGTCGCGGATCTGCGCCGCGCGCTGGAGATGTGGGGTCCCCGGCTCTACCAGCTCTTCGCCCAGGGCGAGGCGCCGATGACGGTCACCGGGCTTTCGCAGAGGCACCATGCGATGGTCGAGCACCCGCGTTACGACGACTGGCTGGCCTCGGTCGGTTTTCCGCGCACCGGGGTCGAGGTGCGGGTGGTGGACGGGAACGACGCCGATCTTCCGCCGGGGGAGCCGGGCGAGATCCTCGCCCGCGGCGACGTCGTGATGGCCGGATACTGGCGCGATCCGGAGGCGACGGCGCGAACCCTGCGCGGCGGCTGGCTCCACATGGGCGACGCCGGCGCCCTCGACGCCACCGGGTTCGTCACGCTGAAGGACCGTATCCGGGACATGATCGTCAGCGGCGGCAGCAACGTCTATCCGCGCGAGATCGAGGAGGTGCTGCTCCGGCACGAGGCAGTGCTGGAGGCGTCGGTGGTCGGGCGGCCCCATCCCGAATGGGGGGAGGAGGTCGTCGCGTTCGTCGTCGAGCGCGAGGGCCTGAGCGTCGAGGATGCCGCGCTCGACCGGCTCTGCCTCGACCACATCGCCCGCTTCAAGCGGCCGAGGTGCTACGTGCGCGTCGACTCCCTGCCCAAGAACAACTACGGCAAGGTGCTCAAGACGGCGTTGCGCGAGCGGCTGGCCGCCTGACTCGAGCAATTCACCCTCCGGGTTTCCCGGGACGGTTCATTGTCGCGCACCGATGCGCGGCGGGACGGGGCGTGTTCACGATGCCCTCCGGCGACGCCCGATGAGGATGACGGCGGATGAGAATATTGGCAAGGCTGTTGCTCTGGACGCTCGTGCTCGCCGTCGCCGTCGTGGCGGCGGGGATCATCGCCGTCGTATCGATCGATCCCGACGACTACAAGGGCTGGATAGCGTCGAAATTCCATGAAAGGACCGGCAGGACCCTCTCCCTCGACGGCGACGTCGCCGTCACCCTGTATCCCTGGCTGGGGCTGGAGGTGAACGAAGCCGGCATGGGCAATGCGCCGGGTTTCGGCGATGTGCCGTTCCTGCACGTGGACCACGCCAAGGTGCGGGTGAAGTTGCTGCCCCTTCTGCGCAGTCGGTACGAGGTGGACACGGTGCACGTCCGGGGCGCGGTCATCAACCTCGCCAGGGACGAGCAGGGTGTTTCGAACTGGGACGACCTCGTGGGCGGGGACGCACCGAAGACCGAAGACGAGGCGGAGACCGGGGATGCGCCGGGGCGCGGCGCACCGGCCCTGCCCCTGTCCGCAATCGCTCTCGGCGGCGTCGCGGTGGAAGACGCCAGGATCATCTGGGAGGACCGGCAGGCCGCGGTGCGCCATGACGTTTCCGATCTGAACGTATCGACGGACGCGCTCGAGTACGGGAAACCGATCGATCTGGTTCTGAGCTTTCACGGAACGAGCGGCGAACCGGCAATCGATGCGTCGGTGAACATGAAGGGTGTCGTTACCTACGAGACGGACGGACGGCAATACGGTATTTCGCCGTTGGAGGCCAGCGCGCGGATCGTAAGCAGGAACGTCCCCGGCGGAGAAACGACGGCGACATTGTCCGCCGGCATCGGCATCGACCTGGATGCCGGAACGGCATCGGTTTCCGACCTCAGGATCGATGTCCTGGAAACGTCGATCGAGGGCCGCCTCGACGCGAGCCGGATCGAATCGCCCGCCCCTTCGATCAACACGACGGTAAACGTGAAGGGTTCGGATCTGGCGCTGTGGTTCAAGGTGGCCGAGGTCGAGCCGCTGGCGTCCCAGCTTGCCGGGCTGGAAGACCGGAGCTTTCAGGCCGGCGCGGCCGTGGACGCGGATCTCGAACACGGCAACGTACACCTCTCCGGGCTGTCCGCGACCCTGCTCGGCGCCACCGTCACCGGGGAGGTCGAGGCCCGCGGCGTCCTTTCCCGCACGCCGGCTTACGGGGGCCGGCTGGACGCGAGAGGACCGGACCTGCCGACCCTGATGCAGGTGGCCGGGCAGTTGCAGGGGGGCGGGGATTCGGTATTGGTGAAGTATGGAAAGAAGCTCTCCGACGGTCCGGTGAAGGCGTTCGACGTGAAGGCGGATTTCGACGCCGATTCGAAGACCGGCGACGTCTCCGTCCCGGCATTGTCGATCGACGCCCTGGGAATCAGCGCGACCGGCGCGCTGGAGGCGAAGGGGATGCGGACCGGCAAGGGGACGGTGAGCGGGAACCTGAAGGTCAGGGGCGACGACGTGTCCGGGCTGCTCATGGCCTTCGGCCAGGCCGGCCTGGCGCGGACCCTGCAATCGCTGGAGCTCGAAACCCGGGTGCAGGGAACCCGCTCCGGCATCTCCCTGGCGCCTCTGGCCCTGGAGGCGACGTTCGCCGGGGAAGGCATCCCCGATTCCCCGGCGAAGGTGACCCTCGACGTCGCCGATGCCGGTATCGACCTGGACAAGGAGACCCTGATTCTCGATCGGCTTGCCCTGCACGGCCTCGGCCTGGAAATGGCGGGCAACGCCAACGTGGCCGGCGTACCGGGCACACCGGCTTTCGACGCCTTCAGCGGACGACTCGACGTCCGGCCCTTCAATCTGCGCGAGCTCGCGGGGCGGCTCGAAATGAAGCTGCCGGCGACCGCCGGCGCGAAGACGTTGACCAGGGTGGCCCTGTCCGGCCGGTTCGACGGAACCGGAACCGATTTGAATTTGAACGATCTCGCGCTACGTGTGGACGACAGTGAACTGACCGGTGAATTCAAGGCTGCCGGAACCATCGAAAACCCCGCCGTGCAATTCAATCTGGAAGTGGACGAAATCGACCTGGATCGGTACATGCCGTCCGGCTCGGCGGAGCCGCCCGCGAAGCAGGTGGCACGACGGGCAGGAAAGGACGGAGGAACGGAGGGCGGCCGGACGGCCGCGGCGGGGTTCATCGGAATTCCCGTCGATACGATCCGCGGATTGAACGTGGACGGAACGTTGAACGCCGGCAAGCTGATCGTCTCGAACGCGAAGCTGGAGAAAGTCAGCCTGCGTCTGAGCGCAAAGGACGGTGTGGTAGCACTCGACGACCTGTCGGCCGAGCTCTATCAGGGCCGGTTTTCCGGGGGCGCGGCGCTGGACGTGAACCCCGAGGCCCCGGCGCTCACGGTCGATTCGAGCCTGCAAGGAATCCACGTCGAGCCCCTGCTCGAGGACGTGGCGGGTGGAGCGAGGGTTCGCGGCAAGGGCGATGTCAGCGCCGCGTTGTCCGCCGAAGGCGGAAGCGTCGAAGCCATGAAGCGCAGCCTGAACGGCCGGATGAGCGTGAGCTTCAGCGACGGCGCCATCGTCGGCATGAACGTTGGAGAGCACCTGCAACGGTGGAAGGACTTCGACAAGAGCAGGTCCGTTGCCTTCAAGCGCACGGAAACGACCGAATTTTCGACATTGACCGGCAATCTCGTGGCGAAGGACGGCATCGTACGGCTGGACGACCTGAAGACCGATGCGCTGGCCTTCCATTTGACGGGCAAGGGCGTGCTGGCGGATCTGCACGCCGACACCATCGACTACGAGGTGCTGGCGACCGCCGCAAACGTCACGGGAGGAACGGGCGGCGAAATCCTCTCCGAGCTGATCGGGATCGAACTGCCGATCCACGTCAGGGGCTCTCTGGCTCGACCGGAAGCGAAAATGGACTGGGGGGAAGCGCTGGCTTCGTTGCTCGTGCCTCCGATTCTGGATGTCCTCCCCCTGCCGATTCCCCTGCTGCACGAACCGGAGGACGGGGCGGACGGGAAATCCGGATCGAACTCCATCGGAAACCTGTTGGAAAAAGGTTTGAAAAGCGTATTCGGGGAATAATCCCTTGTTCGCCATGTAGCGTTTGACCAGCCCCTTGTCCGACTTGCCGAGCCGCTCGTGGTCCAACCGCACCAGCGCCCGGCGCACGAACTCGTAGACGGACTCCCGGTCGGCCCCTGCGAAAGCCCGCCCCCGTGAAAGCTTGTGCCCGCGAAAGCGGGTACGGGGGTCCACCGCCTCTCGTTGGACAAGACTCCACGTTGCCGCCCCCCGGATAAGCTCATAAACTCACTCGCGCCCCGCCCTGAAGCCGCCGGTTTCGCGCCCCGTCCCCGATGCCTTGCCGTTACCCCCACCGCAACCTCGACGATCGGGAGTTTTCACTTCCCGCCATCGACAACGTCATTTCCCGAGGCCGCTGGCGTGACTGGGCCGACCTGCGCCGCGCCGCCCGGGACGATCCTGCGCTGCTCGACGACATCGCGCGCATCTGCGCCCACTACGTCGGCGATCCGTACGCCCAGCGCTACCATTTCTGGATGAACTATGTCGAAGCGCACCGTGCCGCTTCCTGATTGGGAAAGCGTCCTTTCCTCCGCCGCGCATCTGCAGGAAATTCTGCCCGGCGCCGTGCTGGTGGGCGGAACCGCGGCGGCGATTCACGCCGGCCATCGAATTTCCCTTGATGCGGATCACGTCCTGACGGACCTCCGCTCCCATTTCGACCGGATCCTGGCGGAGCTCGAATCCGTCGCCGGCTGGCAAACCAACCGTATCGCGCGCCCCGTCCGGATCCTGGGAAGCCTCGACGGAATCGAAACCGGAGTGCGGCAACTGATTCGCAAACATCCTCTGGAAACCATGGAACACGATCACCATGGGATGAATCTGACGATTCCTACCTCCCCGGAAATTCTCCGCATCAAGGGCGTACTGATCCTCAAGCGCAATGCGGCCCGCGACTACATCGATTTCGCGGCTCTGGCGGATCGTCTCGGCAACGACCGGGTGGTTGCCGCACTGCGCTCCTTCGACCGGCTGTATCCTCAGAAGAGCGGGGAATCGGCATTGCAACAATTGCAGTCACAGCTTGCCAATCCCCTCCCTTACGATGAAAAAACAACGGATCTGTCGAAGTACAGGAATCTCGATCCGAGATGGCATGACTGGCGCGCCATCAAGACCACCTGCAAGCACGTGTCGATCATGGTGTTCGATCGCGTTTGCGAGGAAATCGAAATGGACGAGTAGATTCGGCCCGGTCGTCGGCCGGATGGCCGGAGGAGATGCATCCGGCGGCGTAGTATCCGTAACGGCCAAGGTGCTTGAGACGGCGTTGCGCGAACGGCTGGCCGGAGGCGGAGGCACGTGGGCAGGAACGGGCGGCCGATCGGACGGAGGATCATGAAAATGAGGGACGTATCCATTCTGGGAGTCGGCTCGACCCGCTTCGGCCGCCACGGGGAGACGGCGATCGACGATCTGGCGGCGGATGCCGCGCGCGATGCGCTGGCCGACGCCGGCGTCGAGCCCGAGCGCATCGGCGCGCTCTACCTCGGCAACTTCGTCGGCGGAATGCTCACCGGCCAGGAGGCGCTGGCCGGGCTGGTCGGGGAGGCCGCCGGGCTCGCCGGCAACGTGCCGTGCACCAAGGTCGAGGGCGCGTGCGCATCGGGCGGCATCGCGTTCGGCCACGCCTGCCTCGCGGTGGCGGCGGGGCTCACCGACGCCGCGCTCGCGGTTGGGGTGGAGAAGATGACCCACGCCTCGAACCCGCGCATCACCGAATCGCTGAACAGCGCGATGGACAACCGCGCCGACGCGCCCAGCGGCCTGACCTTCCCCGGCCTGTTCGGCATGGCGTACCGCCTGTACGCGCAACGCTACGGCGCCACCCGCGACCAGGTGTCGGCGGTGGTGGTGAAGAACAAGGCGAACGGGCTCTCCAACCCCCTCGCGCAGATGGGCGCGCGCCTGAGCGTGGCCGACGTCCGCGATTCCAGACCCATCGCCGATCCGCTGAGGCTCTACGACTGCTGCCCGGCGAGCGACGGGGCGGCGGCGGTGGTGGTGGTCGCGCGCGACGCGGCCCGCGGCCGGGGCGGCGCGGTGGACGTGCGCGCCACCGTCCAGACCAGCGGCTCGGCCCGTATCGCCGGCCACCCGGATCTCTGCACCTTCGACGCCACGGTGGCCGCGGCCGGGCGCGCGTTCGAGGAAGCGGGCATCGCAGCGGAAGACCTCGATTTCGTCGAGCTCCACGACTGCTTCTCCATCGCCGAGATCATCGACTCCGAGGATCTGGGCGTCGTCCCCCGCGGCGAAGGCGCGGCATGGGCGGGCGAGGGCCGCACCGCGCTCGGCGGCGACATGCCGATCAACCCGAGCGGCGGACTGCTCGCGAAGGGCCATCCGGTCGGGGCCACCGGCCTGAGCCAGCTCTACGAGGCCGTGCACCAGCTCCGCGGCGATCATCCCAACCAGGTGCGCGACGCCCGCTTCGGCCTCACCCACAACCTCGGCGGCACCGGCGTGGCGTGCACCGTCAGCATCCTCGGCCGCCCCGATGCGTGAGGGCCGGGGCGGGCAGCGGCTCGACCGGCACGACATGAACGGCCTCCCGCCGGTGGACACGGTTGCGACCGCAGCCTCTGCGAGCGCATGGCAAGGCGTCGGATCCTGCACCGGCGTCGTGCCCGCGGCCGTTGCGAGCGCATGACGAGGCGCCAGCCCTGAAACGTTTCCTCGACAACCAATCTTTCCGGCTGATGTGGGCCGGCTGCGCGCTCGCGGTCCTGGCGTGGTACGGATGCGTGAAATGGCTGCCGATCGATGCGTTCAACCGGCTGCCGGACCCGGTGACGGTGGTCGTCGAATGGTTCAATCCGGATCCGGACTACGGGCTCTCGGTCTTCACGGCGGATTACTACCTCCACATCTGGTACAGCACCTACCGGGCCTTCACCGCGTTCGCGCTCGCCGTCGTGCTCGGCGTACCGCTCGGCATCCTCATGGGCTGGCGGGTGCGCATCAACGAGTTCGCGTCGGCGCTGCTCGGATTGCTGCGCCCGATCCCGCCGCTGGCCTGGGTGCCCATCGCGATCCTCGTCTTCCCGGGCGACGAGCCGGCGGTCATCTTCGTGACCTCCCTGGTCGCCTTTTTCGCGACGACCATGAACACGCTGCTCGGCGTGCGCTCGATCGATCCGGACTACTTCCGCGCCGCCCGTTGCCTGGGCGCATCGCCGCGCGACGTCCTCACCGACATCATCATCCCCGGCGCGCTGCCCTCGATCTTCACCGGCTTCCAGATCGCCATGGGGGCCGCATGGTTCTCGCTGGTGGCCGGCGAGATGATCGCGGCCCAGTACGGTCTGGGATTCATGATTCTCGAGTCCTACAACCTGGTGCAGTACCCGACGATCATCATCATGATGGTGACTCTCGGGATCGTGGGCTACGCGAGCAGCGCGGCCATCCGACTGGCCGGAAAGCGCCTGATGCGGTGGCGGGAGGAGAGCCTTGGGCTCTCTGCGATCTGATCGCGAGGCGCAGGGCGCGGGGAGGGAGCGGCCCGGCGCGACCGCCGGCGCCGGCGAAGGGCAGCTTTCGATTCGCGCCGTGGGCAAGATCTACGACCCGGACGGCGCGCACGTGGTCGCGCTCGATGAATGCAGCCTCGAGATCGCCCCCGGGGGGTTCGTCGCGGTGGTCGGTCCGTCCGGATGCGGGAAGAGCACCCTGCTGAACGTGCTCGCGGGGTTCGATCATCTGACCTCGGGCGAGGTGACGCTGGACGGACAGCCCCTTGCAGGCATCGGCCGCGTTCCCGACCCCGGCCCCGACCGCGTGGTGGTGTTCCAGAACGGTGCGCTCTTTCCGTGGTTCACGGTGCTCGACAACGTCACCTACGGCCCCGTTCGCCAGAGGGTCCTGTCGCGGGCGGAGGCCCGCGAACGGGCGATGGCGCTGCTCGCCGGCGCCGGCGATCTCGACCGCATCGCGGACACCTATCCCGGTCGATTGTCCTCGGGGATGCAGCGCCGGGTGGAGATCCTGCGCGCCCTGATCAACAACCCCAAGGTCCTGCTGCTGGACGAACCCTTCCGGGCCATGGACACGGTCTCGAAATCCACCATGCACCAGCATCTTCTCGACATCTACGACCGGTTCCGCAAGACGATCTTCTTCATCACCCACGACCTCGACGAGGCGATCCTGCTCGCGGACAAGGTCGTGGTGATGACCACCCGGCCCGGAACGATCAAGATGACCATCGAGGTCGACCTGCCCCGGCCCCGGCGCCGTGACATGGCGACCTCGAACACGTTCCTGGAGCTGAAGCGCCAGGCGATCGCGGCGGTGCACGGAGAGGCCCGCAAGGCGTTCGAGCGTGGGGAGCGCGAGCTGGCATGAGTGAGTCCGCACGCAACCGGGAATCCGCTCACGACGGGGAGCCCGCCCGCGCCCCGACCCCCGGCGGCGCGCCGCGGCGCGGCACGCGGCTCGCGCGTTGGCGCCGGCGTTTCAACTGGCGCGGCGCGCTGTCGATCGTGCTGTTCTTCGCGGGATGGCATTTCTCGGTGCAGCTCGGAGTCCCGGGCCTCGCCGAGCTGCCCACGCCGGGCGCGGTGCTGAACACCCTCCTCGGCGACTATCTCCTGACCGAGGCGTACTGGCGCTCGTGGGTGGTGAGCTTCGAGCGTGTCGTCTACGGCTTCGTCATCGCCCAGATCGTCGGGATCCCGCTCGGCCTGCTGTTCGGTACGAACACGCGCTTTCGCGATCTCGTGTTTCCGGTGTTCGAGCTGCTGCGCCCGATCCCTCCCCTCGCCTGGGTGCCCGTCTCCATCCTGTTCTGGCCGACCAACGAGTCGAGCATCATCTTCATCACGTTCATCGGCGCCTTCTTCGTCATCGCCATCAACGTGTACGACGGGGTGCGGAACATCCGCCGGGAGCACATCTGGCTCGCGCTCTCGCTGGGGGCGGGCCGCATGAGGATCTTCCTGCGCATCATGCTGCCCGCGGTCATTCCGTCGATCGCCGTCGGCATGACCCTCGGCATCGCCATCACCTGGAACGTGGTGATCGCGGCCGAGATGATCGCGAGCGATACCGGGCTCGGGCGCATGACGTGGGAGGGCTACGTGTCGAGCACTCCGGAGGTGGTGGTCATCGGCATGATCAGCATCGGGCTGGCCGGTTACCTGTCCTCGGTGGTCGTCGAGCTCATCGAGCGGCGCCTGATGCCGTGGCGCAGGACGTGAGCGTGAGCCTTCCGGCACCGGACCCGCGAGGGATCCGGAATGAGCGGCGCCACGGCACCGGACCCGCGAGAGGCCCGGAATGAGCGGCATCATGGCGCCGGTCCTTTCCCTGCCGGATCATCTGCCTGACCGCCTCCTGGCGGGAGGCCCGGAGTGAACGACGCCACGGCATCCGGTCCGCGCGGGCGCCTGCTCGTGAACGGACTTGCCAAGTCCTTCCCCGGACCCGGCGGGGCGTCCATCCACGTGCTCGCGGACTGCTCGCTCGATCTCGAGCCCGGGCGGCTGAACGTCATCATGGGCAAGTCGGGCTGCGGGAAGTCGACCCTCGCCTGTCTGCTGGCCGGCTACGTCACCCCGGACGCCGGCACGCTGTCCATCGACGCCCGGCCGATCCGCGGGCCGGGGCCGGATCGGATCATGGTCTTCCAGGAGACGGCCCTGTGGCCGTGGATGCGGGTGACGGACAACGTGACCTTCGGACCGATGAGCCGCCGGGACGGGCGCGCGCGGGCGAGCGCACGCTCCGATGCGGCGAGGCTCCTCGACAAGTTCGGTCTCGGCGACTTCGGCGACAAGTTCCCCGATCAGCTCTCGGGCGGCATGAAGCGCCGTGCGGAGATCGCCCAGGCGTTGATCAACAGCCCCGACGTCATGATCCTCGACGAACCCTTCCGCGGGCTCGACGTGATGACCCGCGAGCTGCTCCAGGAGTACTACCTGGAGCTGTTCGAGGAATCTCGAATGAGTACGGTCTTCATCACCTCGGAGCTCGACGAAGCGCTCTTCCTCGCCGACCGCATCTACTTCATGACGGAGCCGCCGAGCCGGATCAGTCGCGTCCTGGAAGTGGATCTCCCGCGTCCCCGGACCTTCGAGGTCGCCGCGACCGAGCGCTATCTCGAGCTCAAGCGCGAAGCGCTCGACGAGCTGTACTCGGACGCTTCCGGGCCCGACGCCCGGGGTGGAAAACAGCCCCGGTGATCGCGTCCCGAACAGGCAGACAGACGGCGTTGCGCCCGAGCGCCAGTGACCTCGTGGCGTCGAGCCGGACCGAAAAATGCCGGGGCGGTTCATCCAGGATCGCCCGATCCCGGCTCCGTGCTCCCTGACCCGCGGAGTCCGGGACGACATGACGAAGAGCAGTCCGCCCAGAGTCGCTTCCGGGGCTTGGTTGTATCCCGTTCACCCTTGGGATAGGTTGCCGTGCACGCGGTTGCAACGGACAGGGGGCGGAAGCATCCTCCATCGAACGGCAGGCGGCGCGGGCGGATCCCCGCCGGCCGCACCGCTTGCGAATCACGATCGGAAACACACCAACGAGGAGCCGGAACAATGAGGAGACGGCAGGACAGGTACTCGAATCGACTTCCCGACTTCGTCACCGACCCACGCTCGGCGGCGCAAGTCTCGCGCCTGAGCGAAGAGCAGCTCGACACGTCCGGGTGGTTCAACGACAAGCTCGCCGGCGTGAGCCGCCGCGACTTCATGCGGATCGCGAAACGGTGGGGGCTGACCTCGACCTGTTTCGCGGTCGCCGGCATGGGCGGGATCTTCTCCGCCGAGGCGCTCGCACAGAAGACGCGCAGCGTGTACGAGAAGCGCCTCGGCGGCAAGGCCAGGCATACCCTGAAGCTCGGCTCGGTGGCGAACTGGGACAACAACCGGATCATCCGCCTCGGCTACTACCACTTCGCGCGCGACGTCGAGGAGCGCACCGACGGCGAAATCCTCGTCGAGATCCTCGACGCGAACTCGATCTGCTCCGAGCAGGTCTGCATCCAGAAGACCATGCAGGGCGTCCTCGACATGGGCACGTCCTCGACCCAGAACGCATCGAGCGTGGCGCCGTGGCTGAACGCCCTCGACTTCCCCTACATGTTCCAGTCCGCCGGGCAGCTCTACCACTTCTTCTTCAACCCGAAATCCGACCGGCTCTTCCGCAAGGTCTATCGCGAGAAGAACCGCATGGAGTTCCTCTTCTCGCTGTGCGAGGTGCGCAACCTCTTCATGGGCCTGAAGTGGAGGGACAAGCCTCCGGTCACCAGGATCGGGGATCTCGCGGGCACCAAGAACCGGGTCACCAACACCCAGCTCGGGCGCATCGCGATGCAGCTCATGGAGCTCAACCCGGTGCCGGTGGCGTGGGTGGAGACCCTCGATGCGCTCAAGAACGGACTCATCGACGGCATGGAGACGTGGACCTCGGCCACCACCGCCTTCAACATGGCGCCGGTCGTGGCGAAGTATGTGGGCTTGAAGTTCATTCCCGGCACCGGGCACACCGCGATCAATACGAGGAGTCTCGACAAGCTCGGCAGCGAGCTCACCGAGGAGATCTTCGAGGCCGCGTACTATGCCCAGCAGCAGGTGATGTACGCGAACGAGGCCGCCCTCGTCATGGTCAGCGGCGAGGTTCCCGACCCCGGCAAGGACACCATCTTCGGCAAGGTCGGCACCCAGATGAACTTCCTCTCCAACGAGGCGCTCGCGGAGTGCGAGGAGATCGCGAGCCCGAAGCGGAAGGAGTACGACCGCTGGCACGAGAAGCTCAACGAGATGGCCGGCTTCAACGTCTACGACGAGCTGCTGCCGGTGGCCCGCGAGTACGACAGGAACGCGCTCGCCATCGACGTCGAGCCGCGCCGCTGGTGGCGATCGGCCTGACCGCCCCCGTGCGATCGCGCGGCCGCGCGCCGCGGCCCGAAGGAGAAGTCGCCGGCGGGGCGTTTCGCCGCCCCGCCGGTGGTCCCCACCCGGCTCGGAGGCGCCCGCCGTCCCCGGTGAAGGCGGTCCGGCCCGGATGCGCGCGGCCCGCCGGCCGCGCCGACGCCTTCAAGCCGGGACGGTTCGAAGGAGGATGCTGACGTGGTCAACTTCCCGCTCGCCGTCTACCGGTGGCTCGACCTCAACCTTGAAAAGACGGTGCTCGTCCTCGCGTATGCCGGCTGCGCCGGCATCATCGCGGTGGAGGTGTTCCGGCGCTACGTGTTCGACGCGCAGGCGCCCTGGAGCACGTTCGTTCCGTCCTATCTCTTCCTCTGGCTCACCTGGCTCGGCGCGTCGTACTGCGTGAAGCTTCGCAACCACCTGGTGTTCAACGAGTTCCGCGAACGCATGTCGCGGGGATGGCAGTACTTCTTCATGCAGGTCGACTACCTGCTGTACTTCGTCTTCGGCGCCGTGGTGATCTACTGGTCCTTCGATCTGGTGCAGCTCCATTTCGAGATGGAGTCCATCGTGCCGGGGACGGACGACGTACTGAGCTGGTGGTTCTACAGCGCGACCCCGGTCGGCTGGACGTTGCTGCTGCTGCGGGTCATCCAGAACATCGTCATCGACTTCATCGATTTCCGCAGCGGCGCGCCCATCAGGGTCAAGGGCGCGGCGATGACCGAACCGGGCTGAGGAGCACGCCATGTCGGATCCGGTCCTCATCACGCTGCTCACCCTCGCCGCGTTCTTCTTCTTCGCGACGGGCACGCCGCTGATGCTGATCATCGGCCTGTGGGTGGTCGGCATGCAGCTCATCTTCGATTTCCCGCTCGCCAACGTCGGTAGCTCCATGTTCGAAGGGCTGAACAGCTTCGCGCTGCTCGCCGCGCCCCTGTTCATCCTGACCGGCGACCTGATCAGCGCCGGCGGCATCGCACGGCGCATGTCCGATTTCGCGCTGGCCATCCTCGGATGGATCCGGGGTGGCCTCGGCATGGCCTCGATCGCGGCATGCGGGATGTTCGCGGCCATCAGCGGCTCGAACGCCGCCACCACCGCGACCATCGGCTCCATCACCTACCCGACGATGTGCCGGCAGAACTACGAGAAGCACTTCTCCGCCGCCACCTCGGCCGCGGGGGGGACCGTCGGCATCATCATCCCGCCGAGCATCCTGTTCATCGTCTACGGGTACCTGATCGGGCTCCCGATCTCCGAGCTGTTCCTCGCCGGCATCATCCCCGGGATCATGATGGTCATGGCGATGATGATCGCCTGCTACCTCGTAAGCCGGCGCAGGTCGTACGGCGTGGTCCATCCGTTCGAGAAGAAGGAGGTGCAGCGGACGTTCCCCGGCGCATCGATCGGCATCGTCGCCATCTTCATCGTGCTGTACGGGATCTACACCGGCATCTTCTCGCCGACCGAGGCGTCGGCGGTGACCGTCGTCTACTGCCTCCTCGCCGGACTCTTCGTCACCAGGGAGACGAAGTGGCGGGCGTTGCCGAGCATCTTCTTCCGCAGCGCCGTCATCATCGGCATCATCGTGCCGCTGGTCGCGGTGTCGATCATGATGCAGGAGATCCTGGCCGTCATCGGCGCCAGGGAATTCGTCGAGGGACTGCTCAACCGGCTCGGCGGCTACTACGTGGTGCTGTTCTGCATGATGGGCATGGTGCTGGCGGCGGGGACCCTGCTGGAATCGGTCCCGAACACCATCATCCTCGCTCCCATCCTCGCCCCCATCGCGCACGGGCTCGGGATCGATCCCTTCCACTTCGCGGTGATCTTCCTCATCGGCGACTCCATCGGGTTCATCACCCCGCCCTACGGGCTGAACCTCTACGTCGCGTCCGGGATCACGGGCCTGCCGTACTTCCGGATCGTGCGCCAGGTGATTCCGTACCTGTTCGCCCTGTTGATCGTCTGGGGGATCGTGGCGATGGTTCCCGCTCTGTCCACGTGGCTCGTGAAGTTCGCGGGGCTGGGGGGCGCGGGGCTGACCCTGAACTGAGATCGGCGGACCGACGCTCGCGGCGATCCCTCCGGTCGCGAGGGCGAGCCGCGCGTCGCCATCGAGGCTGGCAGAGCCACCTCGGGCTTCCCGGAAGGACGGCGCCCGAACCTGGCCGGTCAAGGTGCGTATCGCGGGCGATGCAGCGAACAGGGAACGGCCTCGTGCCCGCATGGAGGTTTAGTTGACACGTTGAGTCGAGCTACTAAACTCGACTCCGCGCGCCTATCGGCGAGCCCCTGACCATTCGAGGAGGAGGTAGCAAAAGATGAACAAGCGCATCATCACCGCGCTCGCCGGCGGTCTGGCCAGCCTGGCGGTCAGCATCACCCCGGCCAGGGCGCAGGACGAGCTCACGCTCTGCTGGGCGGCTTGGGACCCGGCCAACGCCCTCGTCGAGCTGTCGAAGGACTTCACCGCGGAGACCGGCATCGGGATGAAGTTCGAGTTCGTGCCCTGGACGAACTTCGCCGACCGCTTCCTCAACGAGCTGAACTCCGGCGGGAAGCTCTGCGACCTGTTGATCGGCGACAGCCAGTGGATCGGCGGCTCCGCCGAGAACGGCCATTACGTGAAGCTCAACGATTTCTTCGACGCGCAGGGGATCTCCATGGACGATTTCCTGCCGGCCACCGTCTACGCCTACTCGACCTGGCCGAAGGGCTCGCCCAACTACTGGGCGCTGCCGGCCATGGGCGATGCGCTCGGATGGATCTACCGCAAGGACTGGTTCTCCCGCCCCGAGCTGCGTGAGGAGTTCAAGGCGAAGCACGGCCGCGAGCTCGCGCCGCCGCAGACCTGGACTGAGCTCCGGGAAGTGGCCGAGTTCTTCCAGGGCCGGGAGATCGACGGCAAGAAGGTCTACGGCGCCGCGATCTACACCGAGCGCGGCTCCGAGGGCATCACCATGGGCGTGACCGCTGCCCTCTACTCATGGGGCTTCCAGTACGAGAACCCGGACAAGCCCTATGACATGCAGGGCTACGTCAACAGCCCCGCCGCCGCCGAGGCGCTGGCGTTCTACAAGGACCTCTACGAGTGCTGCACCCCGCCGGGGCATTCGGACGCCTACATGGTCGCCAACCTCGACGCCTACAAGTCCGGCCAAGTGGCGATGCAGATGAACTGGTTCGCCTTCTTCCCGGGGATCGCCAAGGATCCCGCGGTCGGCGGCGAGAAGTCCGGCTTCTTCGTCAACCCGAGACAGGTGATCGAAGCGTCCACGCTGGGCGGCCAGGGGATCTCCGTGGTCTCCTACTCCGACAAGAAGGACCAGGCGCTCCGGTACATCGAGTGGTTCGCCAAGCCCGGCGTGCAGAAGAAGTGGTGGTCCCTCGGCGGATACTCCTGCCACAACTCGGTGCTCGAAGATCCGGGCTTCGCGGACACCGCCCCCTTCGCCGCCGACTTCCTCAAGGCGATGTCGGGCGTGAAGGACTTCTGGCAGGAGCCCGCGTACGCCTCCCTGCTCCAGTCGATGCAGAAGCGCGTCCACGACTACGTCGTCGCCGACAAGGGCACGGCACAGGAGGCGCTCGACAAGATGATCGAGGACTGGGTCGAGGTCTTCGAGGACGAAGGGAAGCTCTGAGCCTCGAACGCGCCGGCGCATACCCCGAACGGGCGGTGCATCCGCGCCGTCCGTCCGGGTAGCCGATCGCCGGCACCGGTGCCTCACCATCGAAAGGAACCGCAATGGCCGACATCGTATTGACAGGCTGGCGGTCGGGAACGCGCGAGTGTCCGGGAACACCCGGGCTCAGAGTGAACAGGAGGGATCGCGACATCCTGTTCAAAGGTCTGAATGAAGTCGTCCTGAAACTTCCACGCCGGGAGGGCGCCACTCTGCGCATGGAGATTGAGCTGACCTCGTCATTCCGGAGGAAATGCCGTTCGATCCGCGGCCAGCACATCGGTGACTGGATGCAGGAACGCGGTGATTGCCCATGGCCTCACGGATGCCCTCCAAGGTATCGGGCGAAGATGAACGGCAACCGTATAAGGATACTTTCGTCATAGCTCCCCGAAATCCCCGTAACCGTCCAGGAAGCATCGAGACCGGCGAACCCCGTCACGCCGCCGCCGGGGTCCGGGGGCTTTCGGATCGGGCCATCGTCCGGCTCTTCGTCGCGCCGACGATCCTGATCCTGCTGGCCATCAACATCTTCCCGCTGCTCTGGACCATTTATCTCAGCTTCACGAACTACCGGGCCAACCGGCCGAACGCGGAGGTCAAGTGGGTGGGCCTGCGCAACTACGAGCGCATCCTCAACAAGGAGGACATCTGGGAGTACCTGCAGGCGACCGCGCACTTCCTGTGCTGGACGATGATCCTCCAGATCGTCATCGGCTTCGGGCTGGCGCTTCTGCTCAACCGCCGGTTCGGGGGGCACAGCTTCTGGACGACGGTGATCCTGCTGCCGATGATGCTCTCGCCGGCGGTGGTCGGGGTGTTCTGGACCTACCTGTTCCAGCCCCAGACCGGGATTTTCAGCTACATCGTCAACGTGTTCGCCGACGTCGGCCCCCTGGACATGATCGGGAGCGTCGCTCTCGCGCCCTGGGCCATCGTCATGGTCGATACCTGGATGTGGGCGCCGTACGTGATGCTCATCTGCCTCGCCGGCCTGCGTTCCATTCCCGACTACGTCTATGAAGCCGCCGAGGTGGACGGCGCCTCCGCATGGCGCCGGTTCTGGTCCATCACCGTGCCGATGGTGCTGCCCTTCCTGATGCTGGCGGTGCTGTTCCGGGCCATCGAGAACTTCAAGATGTTCGACATGGTCGTCGAGCTGACCTCCGGCGGACCCGGGTCGACCACCGAGCTGGCCTCGATCAACCTCAAGCGGGAAGCCTTCGAGAAATGGCGCACCGGCTACAGCTCGGCGTTCGCGGTCATCCTGTTCGTGACCGTCTTCGGGGCCGCCAACGTCTACGTCAAGGCGATGAACGCGGTGAAGCGGCGATGAACGGGGCGGCGATGGGCAAATCCAGCGCCCATTCCGTCGCCGAGCCGTCGGCCGGCGCCCGGCGCCTTGCCGGGGCGATCGTCGTGGCCTATGCCCTCGTCACGATGATCCCGCTGGTCTGGATCCTGCTCACCGGCTTCAAGACCCCGCCCGACTCGATCTCCTATCCGCCCAAGGTCGTCTTCGAGCCCTCGCTCGAAGGCTACGTGAACCTCTTCACGAACCGTTCGCGCCAGACCCCGGAGTACATGGCCAGCCTCCCGCCCCCCGAGACCTGGTACGACCGGCTGGTCCGCAGCCGCAACATGGTCATCACCGGGCCGTCGCGTTTCGCGGACCGCTACGTCAATTCCGTGATCATCGGGTTCGGCTCGACCTTTCTGGCCGTCTTCCTGGGCACCCTGACCGCCTACGCCTTCTCGCGCTTCAGGGTGCCGCTGCAAGACGATCTGCTCTTCTTCATCCTCTCGACGCGGATGATGCCCCCCATCGCGGTCGCCATCCCGATCTTCCTGATGTTCCGCGAGCTGGGCCTGTCCGACACCCATCTCGGGATGATCCTGCTCTACACCGCGGTGAACATGTCCCTGTCGGTGTGGCTGCTCAAGGGGTTCATGGACGAGATCCCCCGGGAGTACGAGGAAGCCGCGATGGTGGACGGCTATACCCGGCTCCAGGCGTTCTTCAAGGTGGTGCTGCCCCAGGCGACCACCGGCATCGCGGCCACCGCGATCTTCTGCCTCATCTTCGCCTGGAACGAGTACGCCTTCGCCCTGCTGCTCACGAGCGGGGAAGCCCAGACCGCGCCCCCCTTCATCCCCATCATCATCGGGGAGGGCGGCCTCGACTGGCCGGCGGTCGCCGCGGGCACCACGCTGTTCCTGCTCCCGGTGTTCGTCTTCACCGTCATGCTCCGCTCGCACCTGCTGCGGGGCATCACCTTCGGAGCGGTGCGCAAGTGAACCGGCCCGATGCGGATGCAAAGCCCCGGGGCTGGAAGCGCTTCTTCCGGCGCGGCCCCTGGGAGAACGCCGCGACGGTGCTGATCGCGGCCGGCGTGGTGATGCTGATGCAGCCGTACTTCATGGTCCTCTACACCTTCTCGTTCGCCGTCATCCTCACCGGCACGGTGGGCTTCGTCGTCGTGAGCCACTTTCCGGAGTGACGCGATGGCCGAGATCGGCGTCCGGAACCTGCAGAAACGCTTCGGCGAGTTCGTGGCGGTGCGCGAGTCCTCGTTCACCATCCACGGCGGGGAGTTCTTCGTGATGCTGGGCCCCTCGGGATGCGGCAAGACGACCACCCTGCGGATGATCGCGGGTCTGGAGCTGCCGACCTCGGGGCAGATCCTGATCGACGGCGACGACGTGACCCCTCTCCGGGCGTCGCGACGCGACGTCGCGTTCATGTTCCAGCTCTTCGCGCTGTACCCGCATATGAACGTCCACGACAACATCGCCTTCCCCCTGAAGTGCCAGGGGGTGCCGCGCAAGGAACGCCGCCGCCGCGTCGAGGAGACCGCGGCGCTGCTCCGCATCGACCACTTCCTCCACCGGCGGGTGTCCGGGCTCGCGGGCGGCGACCGCCAGCGGGTGGCCCTGGGCCGCGCCATCGTGCGCCGGCCGAAGGCGTTCCTGATGGACGAGCCGCTGGGCGCCCTGGACGCGGAGTTCCGCGAGCTGATGTGCGGGGAGCTGCGCACCCTGCACGAGCGCCTGCACGCGACGACCCTGTACGTGACCCACGACCAGCTCGAAGCCATGTCGATGGCCGATCGGATCATCGTCATGAACCACGGGGTGATCGAGCAGGTCGGCGCCCCGCGGGAGATCTACGACCGGCCCCGGACCATGTTCGTCGCCGACTTCATCGGCAGCCCGCCGATGAGCTTTCTCCGTTTCGAGGGCGCGGTGCAGGCCGGGCAGTCCTCGATCGCGATCGGCGGCGCGGCGGTCGCGGTGCCGGCGCTGCGCGAATCGCGCCCTCACGGTCCCCTCGCCCTCGGGGTCCGCCCCGAGCGGGTGCGCTTCAGCGACGCCTCCGCCCTGCGGGGCGCGGTGTTCGGCACGGAGTACCTGGGCACGACGCAGATCGTGACGGTGGAAACGGACCACGGGCAGCTTCGGGCGCGCGTGCCCTCGCGCGAGCGGGTGGCGCCCGGCGAGAACGTCGGCATCGAATGCGCGCCCGAACGTCTGGTGGTGTTCGACGCGCAGAGCGGCCGCGCCCTCGACAGCGACCTGTACCGGGGAGGCGCACATGGCTGACGTATCGTTTCGGGGCGTCACCGGGTGCTTCGGCGGGCAGGTCGCGTGCACGCCCGAGCGACCGGTGGGGTTCGACGCGGCAGGCGGTCGCATCCTCGACGGCGACCTGTACCGGAGTGCCCCGCATGGCTGACCTGTCGCTGAGAGGTGTCGCCAAGCGCTTCGGGGAGCAGGTCGCCGTGGAGGCGATCGACCTGGACGTCGCCCATGGCGAGCTCGTGGTGCTTCTCGGTCCGACCGGGGCCGGCAAGACCACCACCCTGCGCCTGATCGCCGGCCTGGAGACGCCGGACGCAGGCAAGATCCGCATCGGAGGCCGCGACGTCACCGGCGAGCCTCCGGCCGCCCGCGACCTCGCGTTCGTGTTTCAGCAGTACTCGCTGTACCCGCACATGACCGCGTACGACAACATGGCGTTTCCCTTGCGCGCCCCGGCGCGACGCGGCGCCGAGGGGGCGATCCGCGAGAAGGTCGCGGAGGTCGCCCGCCTGCTGCACATCGGCCACAAGCTCGACAGCAAGGCGACCCGGCTCTCGGGCGGCGAGATGCAGCGCGTCGCCATCGGGCGCGCGCTCGTGCGCGACCCCGCCGCCTACCTGATGGACGAGCCCCTCTCCTCGCTGGATGCGAAGCTGCGCTCCGAGCTGAGGCTGGAGCTGAAGCGGATCCAGCGCGAGATGGGCGCCACCATCGTGTACGTCACCCACGACCAGATCGAGGCGATGACGATGGCGGATCGGATCGGCGTCCTGCGCGAAGGACGGCTGGTGCAGGTCGGCACCCCGCGCGAGATCTACGAGACGCCGCGCAACGTCTACGTGGCCGCCCGGCTCGGCACGCCGGCGATGAATCTGCTTCCGGGCGACCTGCTGCCGGTCGAGGGCAAGCCGGCGGGGACGGTGACGGTGGGCGCGCGGACCGAGCACCTGCATCTTGCGCGGGCGCGGGAAGGCGGCGGGGCAGGGACGGTGCGGCGCATCGAGCACCTGGGCGATCAGAGCCCCGTTCACGTCGAGGTGGGTGAGCACACACTGATCACCCTGGATGACGCCGCCCTGGGGCTGCGCGCCGGCGACCGGGTCGACGTCCGGCTCGACGCCCCGCTGTTCTTCGACCGCGACGGCGAGCGGCTGGCCGCCTCTCCACGGTGCGGCCGGGCGTGACGGTTCGGTTCCGGAAGACCGGGAAAAGGAGGAAAGGATGCCGGCGGTGAGCGAGCTGTTTGGCGAGGTGGCCGCGGCGGTACGTGCGAACGCGGACGAGCTCACCGAGCTCGACCGGGCGATCGGCGACGGTGACCACGGCCTCAACCTGCGCCGGGGCTTCGACGCGGTGGCCGGGCTCGGCCCGGAGCTCGACGCCATGCCGGTGGGCAAGGCGCTGCAGAAGGCGGGCATGACCCTGGTCATGAAGGTCGGCGGCGCCTCCGGCCCGCTGTACGGATCGCTGCTGATGGGGATCGGGAAGGCGCTGCCCGAGACGCCGGGCCTGCCGGACTTCGCCGATGCGCTTCAGGCCGGCGTTGACGCGGTCCGGCAGCGCGGCAAGTCCGAGGCCGGCGACAAGACCATGCTCGACGTGCTGGCGCCGGTGTGCGAGGCGCTGCGTGACGGCGTGGCGCGATCGCTCCCGGCCTCCCGGCTCCTCGACGACGTGGCCGCCGCGGCCGGCCTTGGCCTCGAATCCACGCGCGCGCTGGTGGCGCGCAAGGGACGCGCCTCGTTCCTGGGCGAACGCAGCGCCGGCCACCTGGACCCCGGCGCCCGTTCGAGCCAGCTCATCGTCGAGACCGTATGCACGCGCTTGCGGGGTGGGTCATGAGCACCGCGGGGGCAGAGCGGAACGTCGGTGTGGTCATCGTTTCGCATTCGCCCCACGTCGCCCGCGGCGCGGCGGACATGGTCCGCCAGATGGTCGGCGAGAGCGTTCCGCTGGCTTCCTGCGGGGGCGATCCCGCCGGCGGGCTGGGGACCGACGTGGAGGCGATCTCGGCCGCGATCGAGGCCGCATGGTCGGAGCGGGGCGTGGCGGTGCTGGTGGACCTCGGGGGTGCGGAGATGAACGCGGAGATGGCGATCGAGATGCTCGGCGAGAGCCGCCGCGGACGCATCACGATCTGCAACGCCGCGATCGTGGAAGGCGCAGTGATGGCGGCGACGGAAGCCTCGATGGGGAGCGCCCTCGCGGACGTCTGCGCCGCGGCCGAGGACGCACTGTGAGAGCCGAGGCTCAGGTGGTCATCACTAATCCGACCGGGCTGCACGCGCGTCCCGCGGTGAAGCTCGCCCAGCTCGCGGCGGGCTTCGACGCCGATGTCGAGATCCGCGCGGCCGAAACGGGCGAATGGGTCCGGGCGCGCAGCACCGCCCGGGTGATGAAGCTCAAGGCGGGCGCGCAGTCGGTGATTCATTTGCGGGCCAGAGGGGCACAGGCGGACGACGCCCTGTCCGCGCTCGTCGACTTCGTCCGGCGTGACTTCGACGAAGGTCCCGCCGCCGTTCCGTCGGATGCCATCGAGCAGCCGGTCGAGGATGCGTGCGAGGGCAGGGGAGAGGGTGCAGGCGGATCCGGGGCGGCCATGGGAGAGACACCGGGAGGGCGCACCATTTCGGCCGTGGTGGCTTCACCCGGCCTCGCGATCGGGGTCCTGCACGTTCCCGCGAGGTCCCGCGACCCGGCCCGGGAAGCTGACGACCTGGTCCGGGAGCACGGCGGTCCGCCCCGGCAGCCCGGCGGCCCGGCCCTGGACGCTGGCGGCATGACCCCGGACGCCGGCGGCTCGGCCCGGAAAGCCGGCGACCCGGCCCGGGAATCCGACGACCCGGCTCGGGAATCCGGCGGCTCGACCCGGGAATCCAGCGGCTCGGCCCTGGAAGCCGGCGGCATGACCCCGGACGCCGGTTGCCTGGCCTCGGACACTGGCGGCACGGCTCGGGGATCCGATGGCCTGGCCCGAAATACCGGTGGCCCGGAGACCGAACGGGCCGCCCTGGACGAAGCCGTCGCGCGGTCTCTGGCGGAGTTGCGCGGACTCACCCACGGATCCGGCGAGGTCGCCGCCGGCGTGATCGGTTTCCAGATCGGCCTTCTCGAGGACGAGGAGTTCCTGGAGCCCGTGCGGGCGGGAATCGAGGCGGGGATGGCGGCCGTTCAGGCCTGGACCCGCCATCTGGTCGGGGAGATCACGGATTACGAGTCGGCGTCGACCGGCTATCTCCGCGAACGGACGGCCGACCTGCGCGATCTGCGCGACCGGGTCGTGGCGGCGCTCGGAGGAGGGATGTCCCGCGGTGGCCGGCCCGAACACGGCCGGTCCGGTGACGGACTGCCCGGCCGTGACCCGTCCGGTGACGGTCTGCCCGATCACGACCAGCCCGAGCATGGCCCATCCGGCCACGGCTTGCCCGATCATTCATCGTCCGGTCCCCGCCCGCCAAGCCACGACTTGCCCGACCACTGCGTGGTGGTCGCCGATGAGCTGACCCCCTCGCGTTTTCTCGAGATCGACTGGAGCCGCGCGGTGGGGGCTGCGACGTACTCGGGGAGTCCGGCCAGTCACGTGGCGATGCTTGCCCGGGCGCAAGGCGTTCCGATGCTGGTGCAGCTCTCCAGCGATCCCGGCGAGTTGATCGAGGGGATCGAGGCGATCCTCGACGCCGAACGGGGCTGCCTCGTGCCCGCTCCTCCACCGTCGATTCGGGAGCGCTACGCGCGCCGCATCGACGAGCAACGTGCGCGGAAGCGCGCAGTCCTGCGGCACGTCTCCCGCCCCGCGCGCATCCGCGACGGCTCACCGGTCCGGGTGCTCGTGAACGTCGATGCGCCTTCGTGTCTCGACAGCCTCGATCCCTCGCACTGCGACGGCATCGGCCTCACCCGCACGGAATTCCTGTTCCACGGCACGGAGGCGCTGCCCGGCGAAGACGCGCAGTTGCGTTTCTACCGACGGCTCGCCGCGTGGGCACGCGGGCGGCCGGTGACCGTGCGCACCCTGGACGCGGGCGGCGACAAGCCGCTCCCCGGACTCACCCCCGAGAGGGAATCCAACCCCTTTCTCGGACTGCGCGGCGTGCGGCTCTCCCTTGCCCGTCCGGACGTCCTCGCAACCCAGCTTCGCGCCCTGGCCCGGGCCGCGGCCGGCGGCGGACTGCGGGTGATGCTGCCGATGGTGACGACGCCGGACGAGCTCCACGAGGTACGCCGGCTACTGGCCGCGGAAGTGGAGGCGCTACGGGCGGCCGGTATCGAAGCGGCGGCGCCGCGCCTGGGGATGATGGTCGAAGTCCCCGCGGCCGCCCTGACCATCGAGACCTTCGATGCCGACTTCTTCTCGATCGGCACCAACGACCTGACGCAGTACGTGCTGGCTGCCGGTCGCGATTCGACGGCGGTCGCCGATCTCCTCGATCCGCTGCATCCGGCCGTCCTGGAGCTGATCGCGCGGGTGGCCGGGCACGGCGCCCGCAGCGGCCGCGAAGTGAGCGTCTGCGGCGAGATGGCAGCCCGTCCCGAGGGTCTGCGCGCACTGCTCGATGCAGGCATCCGCACGTTCTCGGTCCCGCCGGCGGCGCTGGCCTCCACCAAGGCCGCGCTCGCCGCGCTCTGAGATCGAGCCGGTGGCCGCCGTTCCCCGGAACACGCGCAAGGAGCACGTCGCCGCCTACAAGGCCACCTTGCGACGGTTCATCGACCAGCGCCCGTCCGGCGTCCGGCGCAAGATCGCCGAGGTCACGGGAACGCACAAGAGCTTCATCTCGCAGCTCACCAATCCGTCGGATGCGACCCCGCTGCCGGCGCGTCACATCGAGGCCATCTTCGACGTGTGCCGTCTCTCCCCGGAGGAACGGCAGAGCTTCCTGGACGAGTACCATTCGGCCCATCCGGGACGTGCGGCGCCCCGGCACGCACGCCAGCGCCATACCCGCACGCTGCACCTCCAGGTTCCGATGCTCCGGGACGAGAAGCGGCAGGAGGCGCTGGAATCACTGATCCGGGACACGGTGCGGCGCCTGTGCGAGCTGGTCGAATGAGCGTGGGGGGCCGACCTCGGCGCTCTCCTGGGAACGCGGGCGCTGCTGGGAAGGCGCATCCCGGGAGCGCGGGCGTCTCGTGAATGTCATATAACACATTGTTTTAATTGATGTAATAAATCATTTCCCACATTCATATCCCACACTCCGAGGCGGCATCGGATGGATATGGATAGTAGCGGACGGGCGAGGATGCGCCTACCGACGGCAGATCTCCCGCCTGACTGCGCCGCCCCCGCAGCGGCCGTACGCGGGACGCTTCTGTGATGGCTCTGCCTGCGGGTGTACATCCCGGTGAATCCGAGCAACGCCTCCGCGGCTACCGCGACATGGCCCGGCTCATCCTCGCCTTGGACAACCGGTCCGAGAGCTTCCAACAGCTCCACAAGGTCGCTTAGCCCGGATCTCTCACCAAAGGGGTTGAATGAGGCCGTGTCCTGTGCGATTAATCACTTATCTCACAGCGGGAGCACGGCCTCATGACCACACAGTGTAACGCACCGAAGCTGAGCCACCCGCGACGAAGTCCTCGCCCGCCTCCTGGAACTGAACGCCGCCCGCGCCGACACGAGGGTGAGTGCGAAAAAGAGAGATGATAAGATGACGGCTCGCGCTCAAGGACAAAGGGATGCATTTGAAACTGGATAAGATCAGGAGGCAATGCGACCATGGAAGATAATGGTGGTGGGCAACAAAGTGATTTGTTTAAGAATGCCGTGGAATCTATTCAACTCGGCATTGAAGACTATCAAGCAAATGATCCTAAACGTGCAGTTTCGGCAGTACGCAATTTTCATGCCGGCGTTCTTCTTCTAGCGAAAGAAGTATTAGTTCGTCAAGCACCGCAGGCCAATCCCATTGATATAATAGGTGTACGCTATAAACCGATACCAGATGGTAATGGTGGAATTGTCTATACCTGCCATTCACAACGAACCATCGATTTCTTAACGATCGGTGAACGATTCCGAGATTTCAAATTGCCGATCGATCGACCAGCACTGAAAAAACTCAATGATGTACGGAACGATTTGGAACACAATTTCTCCAATGGATCGTCCGAAGCGATCCGGGAAATCATTGCAAGAACATTTCCTATTGTCGCACATTTCTTCAGATTGATAAACGAAACACCGCTAGAAATATTGGGTGATGCTTGGGAGGTAATGCTACACGAGAGAGAAGTTTATGAAAAAGAACTTGAATTTTGTAGAAAAACCTTCGAGAAAATAGAATGGCCAATTAGTATTTTGGATGAAATCAAATTCAGTTGTCCGACATGTCAATCCAACTTGGTAGCACAAACGAATCCTGAAAACCAAGATCATGAAATGATGGATTGCCAGTGTAGATCATGCGGAAGTCAGTTTCCTGCAGAGGAGACTGTAGAGCGAGCGCTCGAAGTGCATTTTGAGTGGGAGAACTACGTTGCCATGACTGACGGTGGTGATCCAGTATTGAGTAATTGTCCGGATTGTGGAGTTACAGCTTATTTGTCAAGGGCGGATGCAGTCGGGTGTGTGTGGTGCCAGCTTGAATTGGGGGAATGTCTCCTCTGCATGGATGGGCTCACACCTGAAAATGTCTCTATTGATAACTTGAGAATGTGCGCATATTGCGACTACAAAATGTCGAAAGATGATTAGCGCAGATTTTATCAACGAGGTAAAGTGGAGTCATAAGGCTCAGAGATCCCCTCATTTTCTGCATGAAATAGGACTTGCAACTTGCTGATTTTGGGATCAATGTAAAGTCTTCGACTGGATTCGGAGACGAGTCATGAGACCGAAAGGCGCTCTGCGGCGAGACGAGATTTTTGAATTCATCACCCGATTGTACGACGGGGACCTGCACGCGAAGCGGGTGCTGTCGCTGGCCAACGGGACGCTGGGGGTGCTGAGCAGCGCCTCGCTGGCGGTCCATGCGGTCGGGCAAGGTTTGGCGCAGGCCCAGGGGACGTTGAGCAAGCACGCGGTGAAACAGGTCGACCGGCTGCTGAGCAATGACGGGGTGGTGATGAAAGAGTTCTTCGCCCACTGGGCGCCCTACATGGTGGGGTCTCGCCCGGAGGTGTTGGTGGCGCTGGACTGGACGAGCTTTGCTCGGGATGGGCACGCGACACTGGTGTTGTCGATGTTGACGAGTCATGGTCGTGCGACGCCGCTGATGTGGAAGACGGTGCAGGCATCGACACTGAAGGGGAATCAGACGGGGTATGAGGAGGCGTTGGCGCGGCAATTGTGCGACGTGATGCCGGATGGGGTGAAGGTGACGGTGTTGGCGGACCGTGGGTTTGCGAGTTGCCGGTTGATGACGTTGCTGAAGGAGGAGTTGGGTTTCGAGTACGTGATTCGTCTGCGGGGGAACTACTCCGTCACCAATGCCAGGGGAGAGCGGCGCGAGGCGGCGCAGTGGGTGGGCGCGGGCGGACGGGCGCGCACGGTTGCGGGATGCGAAGGTGACCGATGCGCATGAATTGGAGGTGGGCACGGTGGTGTGCGTGCAAGACCGGGAGATGAAGGAGCCGTGGTGTGTGGTGTCGAGCGAGCACACGGTGAGGACGCGCACGCTGATTCGATATGACGGGAAACGTTGGGGAATCGAGACGAGCTTTCGCGACATCAAGGACATGCGTTTCGGGATGGGATTGTCGTCGATGCGCATCTCGCGTCCACAGCGACGTGACCGGATGCTGCTGCTCAGTGCGTTGGCGATTGCGTTGTTGACGCTGTTGGGGGCGGCGGGAGAGAGTCTGGGGTATGACCGGTGGTTGAAGGTGAATACGGCGAAGTACCGCACGCATTCGCTGTTTCGCCAAGGATTGATGCTGTATGAGCATGTTCCGAACTGGCCTGAGTATCGTCTGCGTCCGTTGATGGAGGCGTTTGGACGGATGCTGATGGAGCAGCGAGTGTATCGAGGAATATTCGGCGTCATCTGACACTTGAAATGAGGGGATGGATGAGCCACCTCGCCCCAGTTTCCATGAACGTCGATGTTGTCGACTAGGAAGTAGCCCTCATCGACTCGACCGCTATCCTTCAGCTTGAAAACCACGTCATCGAACTCGCTGTCTGCGTGCTGCCGTAGCTGTTGAACCAGGTCTCTCAACATAATTACCATCGTTCCATCCTCCTTTGAAGGGTCAAACTACAACGGTCGTTCCCCGTGCTCTTGCAAGAACGTCTTTGCGAGATTCGCAAGAATTTAAAGATTGGCCCGCATCAACCACCGCATCGGAAGGCATCAGGCATCCTTGCCGCGCGCTTGCTTCCATGCACGCTCGGCCGCTTGGGCACGCGGGAGGTCGATCAGGCCCGACCAGCGCAGACCCAACGCAGTGCGCGCCATCTCAATCGTCCGCGTCCTCCCCTTCACCCGGTTGCATGATCCGTGCACCAGGACGCGGTTACGCATCTCGTCCTCGCCGCC
Organism: uncultured Gammaproteobacteria bacterium; assembly: GCA_958295835.1. GTDB lineage: Bacteria > Pseudomonadota > Gammaproteobacteria > HK1 > HK1 > HK1. The sequence goes on along the minus strand of OY282378.1, from coordinate 5,257,810 downwards.
TTCGCTGACCGCCAGCACGTGGGCGAGCTCGGCGTAGAAGACATGCTCGATGGCATGGCCGCAGACAGGGCAGATGCCGAGCTGGACCCGATGCGCGCGAAGCAATGCAGCCTCGGTAAGTTCCCGCTTCGTAGGAGCCCTAATGGTAGCTACGCGGTCATGCTTGTACTCGCGCAGCTTCGCCACGAGTTCATCCATCGAGAGCTGCATGTCGGGATCGCCCAAGTCCAGCTCCCCGGCATTCCACTCCGGGTTGACCCGGTACCAACCGCCACCCTCGGGGAACAACCACTCGCGGACCACCAGACCGGCCGCATGACCCTTCTCACTAATCCGCGCACGCAGGATGTTCGCCTGGATGGGCACGCCGAGTCCGTGCAGCAGGTCCAGGAGTTGCGATATGTGAAAGCGCTGGAACCCGTACCTGTCCAGGGCAGTACGGAAAACGACCGCCATTTGCGTGCCTTTCACGTTCATGCCAATGCCTCCCTCGTGATGTTCACGTTCACCTCGTCGATGTCGGCTCCGATGACCCGGTGCCCCAGCGTGCGCGTAGCAAGCAGTGTTGATCCGGCGCCACATATGGGGTCGCAAACCAGCGAGCCAGGCTCCTTCACCCACTCCCGGATCACCGCCTCCAGACCTGCCTCGGTCTGCCCCCAGTGGTGTTTGTCCTTGTCTGCGGCGTTGTACGGGCCGCCGTCGATCCAGTCGTTCGAGTAGCCCTGTGGGTGTCCGCCGGCCCGCGTGAACACGAGAAACGGTTTCCACTTCACCGTTACTTTGGCGCTATGGATATTTTGGCTTGCCCCCTGTTGGAAGTACGCGGCGATCCACCGGTACTTGAGCCGTGGTCCTGCCAACCCCATCCAGTGGAAGATATCGGGAAGGTATGGCTGCCCCGCGATCGCCATGAGGAGTCCACCGGGCCGGAGCGCATGGACCGCGAAGTGAGCGAGATCGCCATAAACCGGAACAAACTTCCGAGGGTACGGGGGGGCCGTCACAATGGCGTCCACACTCCCCGCCTCGATGTGCTTGTGAAGGTCGGCAACTGCGCAGTGGTACACCAGAGCTTCGAGGGTAGGGGCGATCGCTACCGCCGCCTTGCGCTTCGCTTCACGCTCGGCAACCTTCTCCGCCTCTCGCGCCACGTCCTTGATTGCTTGGCGAGTCAGTGGCTGCCCCTGCTCCCGTGCCTGATTCTTCAAGTCGGCGAACTGCTTGTCGGTGATCGGTGTGTGTGCCTTGCGGAGCTCCGATCGTGTTGCCTTGGAAATGGTAGAAGCGGCTTCTACCTTTTTACCTCGGCCTGGCGGGGCAGGCGGGTTCGCCTTCGCAATCTCCCGTTCCGCTTCTGCCACCAGCAGGCTGGCGTCCACCTGGACATCCTTTCGCTTGAGGATGGCGGCGGCGGCCTGCACCGCCGCCGCATGGTCGCGCACCCGCAAGAGTTCGAAGTCGGTGCTGGCTTCGGCAAGCGCTTGGCGTGCGGTGTCAAGCTTGGCCGGAAGCCCGGTGTTGTGGAACGCAACCATGTCCATCACTTGCATCCCTGTCCCGATAGACCCGCTTCCTCGACCGCCTCGACAGTGGCGAAGCTTCCAAGTCCCGCTGCCCGCCACTCGTCCCCCCGCCGTGTCAATTCGGCGAGTGCCCGCTCATTCACGATTCGCGAACAGGCAGCCCATATCCCGCCCTGACCCGTGGCGGGGTTAAAGCTCGGGGAGATCATCGTGCAGCCCGCCCAGTAGCGGAGCCGCCCGGTGTCGGTTGCCTGGAACAGGCGGTCGAGCGCGGCCAGGGCTTTGCGCCCGGCCTCCTTGCGCTCGGCGTACGTCAGGGGCGTCTTCTTGCGCTTTGTGTTCCGCTCGCTGGGTGAGGGGGAAGCGACGGTGTACAGGGCGCACCGGCGCGAGAGCCGCTGGACTTTCTTCACGTGCACGGGGTCCTGGAGCACCTCGGCGGGATACCGATAAACGGGGATCCGTGTGCCCTCGCGTACCAGCCTCGCCTTGAAGGCCGGCAAGCAGCCCGGGCACACCCGGGGCATGCCCGGTGCCCGCTCGAAGGGTTGCCCGCATTCGCGGCAAGCGGAAAAAAGCGGACATTTGTCCGCTTTTCCGGATCCGCTCACGACGACGATGCCAGCGTGGAGTCGGCCCGCTCTTGCCGCTTCAAGTACGCTTCGACGCTGCTCGGGCGCCAGCGGTGCGAGCCGCCGATGTTGAGAGGGGCCGGGAACTCGCTGTCCTTGACGAGGCGCCGGATGGTGGAGCGCGACACGCCCAGACGGCGGGCGACTTCACGAATATGTATCAGGCTGGCGGGTGCCCGCTCACCTTCGACGTTCCTTTCCATTGCGCGCTCCATCGTTTCGAGGTGGAGCGCAAAGATAGTGACCTGCAATCAGGGCGCAAGGCGGTGCGCGCTGAATACGGCGAAGATCGGCGGGTGAGAAGAGATAACAGTACGCGCGCGATCTAGAGAGGGCGGCTCGGTTTTCTGCCCCCTGAAAAAAAATCTCGGGAAATGATCCTGGATCGGCCCGCGAGGGCCGATTCAGGGCCGGACCGCGCGCGACCAGGCATCGAGGGGCTGATCGCCCTCGCAGTCAGGCTCGGTCGAAAACCACCGGTCGAACGCATTCGCACAGTCCCTAAGGGATTGTTTCGGGGCGCCGACCTGCCCGAGCGTTTTCGTGAGGATGGAGCGTGTTCGCCGCGCGTCGTCGCCCGGGATGTCGCAAGGGAAGATGCGCTCCGGTTGCTCCGGAAAATCCAGGTGGTACGCGAGCCTCTGCTTGTCCAGGTAGCAGGCCTCCCCGGGTTTCAACTGCAGCAAGGCATTGAGCGCCAGCCCCACCCCGTCACCGACCTCGCGAGCCCGATCGAGGACACTCTCGGCCGCGGTCGACAGCACGATCGGGCCAGGGTGCTTGACGCCATGGCCCACCGGGGCCGGGGTCCAGCGATCGCCCGCAGGGCTGATCTCTGTCCACCGTGCACGGACGGCGAGCACCGCAGGCTGGCCCGTGAGGAGCATCCACGCGAGCGCCAGGCGCCGGCACCGGTCCGGCCTGTCCCGCTCGCACAAGCTGTGCAGGCGCGACAGGCGCCTGGGCATCCCGCGTCCCACCGGGATCGGGAGATGGACGCGGGAGGCCGCGTCGCGGACATCGTTCGTGAACGGCACGGGAGCGAGGAGGGCGCGCAGCAGCCGGGACACCACTTTCTCGACCTTCCTGCGTTCTCGCAGGCGGCGGTTCGCTTCCTGCCGTATCTCGGACGCTTCACGCCGCCGGTCGAGCTCGTTCTGTTCGTCCCGGAGCCTCGCCTGTTCGAAGAGGCTCATGGAGGCGGCCTGTTGGCCGCCTCCATGATTCACCGCCACCGTCAGCGCCCTCCCGCGATGTAGCCGGCGCTGCCGGGCGGGGCGGCCATCAGGCCGCCCCGCAAACGAAGTCCGCCCAGGCCACCATGACGGCTCTTCTTTGGGCGAAGAGGTCCACCCTGAAATACGCCTGTTCGGTCTTGCCGCCCCGTGCATGAGCCAGTGCGGCTTCGGCCGTCAGACGGTCCACTCCATTCAGAGCGCAGTGATCTCGGAACGAACTTCTCAGACCATGAGGCGAGCATTCGGTCACGCCGAGGTCGCGCAGGAGGTCGCGAAAGGCGTCGTCGCCGAGCGCGCCCCCGCGGGGCGCCCGGAACACCTTCCCCGCCTCGCGGGCCGGACCGACGGCGCGCAGGACCTCGACCGCCTGGGGCGAGAGGGGCACTCGATGATCCCCCCGTTCGGAGTACTTCATGCGCTCAGCGGGGATCACCCACAACGCGGCCTCAAGGTCGATCTCGCTCCAGTCGGCGAGGCGGACCTCGTTGGTGCGCAGCGCCGTGAGGGCCATCAGCTCGAAGGCAAGCCGCGCGTCGCGCGGGGCGTCGCTCTCGCGCACCCTCGCGAGCAGCCCGGGGATCTGGTCAGGGGGGAGTGCCTTGAAGTGCCGGGGCGCTGCCTTGAACCGCGGGAGGGCGGAGCGCACCGCCGGGGTCGGGTCGGCGTCGCGCAGCCCTTCGGCGATCGCCCAGCGCAGCACCAGCCCGATCCGCCGGAGCTGCTTCTCGGCCGTCTTGGGCTTGCTCGTCCAGGCCGGCTCGATGCACCTGCGGATGTCGGCGGCGGTGACCGCAGCGACCGGTACCCTAGCGAGGGCGCCGAGGTAGTCGCGCAGCCCCTGCTTCCAGGACCGCTCGGAGCTCACCCGCACGCTCGGCTTCCACGACGGGGCACGTGCGGCCAGGACGGTGAGGAAGGCCGCCTCGAAGGTCGGGCCGCCGGGAATGGTCGCGAGCGTGGCGGCGTCGAGAGATCCAGATCCAGCCTTCCTGGCCTGGCGCTCCGCCAGCCGGGCCTGGCGCTTCGCCTCGCACGCCGGGACCTCGCCCCGGCGCGCCGCCAACCAGTTGTCCAGAGCGATCTCCCGTGCTTTGGCGAGGCTGATCCCGAGGCTGTTCTCGCCGCCGGTGGAGTATCCTCCGAGCCCGTAGTCGCGGCGCTTGCCCGCGACCTTGAGGCGCTGGAGGAACTGCTTGCTGTGCGAGGGCATCACGTTGAGGTACAGGCCGGTCCCGGCGCCGTCGTTGTAGCGCTCGGGCACGGGCGGGTTCCTGCCTTGGTACCGCACGTTCTTGACGAAGGCGGCGGTGAGGCTGGGCTTGCTCATCGGGGCTCTCCTGTCGGTCGGTCGGTGGTGTGGGCGCGGGTGTCGTTCCTCACCCTGTTACCCACCCGCAGAGACAAGATAGCAGGCGTTTCCATCCGTGTCAAACAGTGCTCAACGGTAGGCAGTCAGTCGGTTAACTGGCTGATTTCAACGGATATTCCACGGGATACGGATGGGTAACGGATGGCCAAGTGCTTGAAACGACGGAGGAAGGGGAATGGGAACACGAGACCGCGGGCGTCTCGCCCACAAGCGGGCCGGAGGCTCGCCACATGGCAAAGCGGTCGGGACGATGTTCAGGCGCCGGTCGTGAGCTTGGGACGCACCGCTCCCGGGACATGCCGTTTCCGGGAAGATCCGGCGTCCGTCGCCGTGGCCCGATCGGAGCCGGAGTCATCGGCCACCGACGGATCGTGAACAGCACAGGAGAGACGGCATGAAGAAGCTCATCAACCGTGTGGAAGACGTACTGGCGGAGAGCCTTCGCGGGTTCGAGGCCGCCCATGGCGACGTCGTCCGGCTCCATCGGGATCCGGTCTTTCTGAGCCGTGCGGCCCCGGCGCCGGAGGGCAAGGTCGCGCTGGTCTCGGGTGGCGGAAGCGGCCACGAGCCGCTGCACGGGGGATTCGTGGGGCGCGGGATGCTGGACGCCGCCTGCCCCGGACAGGTGTTCACCTCGCCCACCCCCGACCAGATGCTGGCGGCGGCCCAGGCGGTCGATCGCGGCGCCGGAGTGCTCTTCATCGTGAAGAACTACTCGGGCGACGTGATGAACTTCGAGATGGCGATAGAGATGTACGAGGGCACGGCCGCGACGGTGCTGACCAACGACGACGTCGCGGTCGAGGACAGCACCTACACCACCGGCCGCCGGGGGGTCGCCGGGACCCTGGTGGTGGAGAAGGTGGTGGGCGCGGCGGCGGAGTCGGGCGCGGATCTGGAGGCGTGCCGCGCACTCGGGACGCGCATCAACGAACGCACCGCGTCGATGGGCGTCGCGCTGACGAGCTGCACCGTGCCGGAGGCCGGAAAGCCGACCTTCGAGATCGCCGGGGACGAGATGGAGATGGGCGTGGGGATCCACGGCGAGCCCGGGCGCCGGCGGCTTCCTCTGGCCTCGGCCGACGAGATCGCCGCGCAGCTCGTCGAGCCGATGCTGGGCGGGCTCTCCCCGGCCGGTGGGGAGCGGGCGCTGCTGCTGATCAACGGCTTCGGCGCCACCCCGCTGATGGAGCTGACGCTGATGTACGACGCGGTGCGCAAAGCGATGGCGTCGAGCGGCGTCGAGGTCGTCCGAAGCCTGGTGGGCAGCTACGTCACGTCCCTGGACATGGCCGGCTGTTCGGCCACCCTGTCGCTGATGGACGACGAGGCCCTGTCGCTATGGGATGCGCCGGTGCATACCGCGGCGCTGCGGTGGGGATGCTGAAGCCGGCGATGTTGAATTGCTGCGATGCGTTGGCGCAGGATACGGTGACATAATCGCTCGCGCCGCCGCCGGATCGCCGCGACCCGGCAGCTCGTACGGAACAAGCCTGTTCCCCGCCCGCCCGCGGCGCCGGCCGGGGGATGACCGCGTCAGCGACACCGCCCGCATCACCGGAGAGAATCGACCATGACCACCACCGCCACCGCCCACGCCGATTTCCACGCATCCTCCGCCGACGTTCGCGCGCGGTTGAACCACCCGATCGTGGACTGCGACGGCCACATGCTGGAGCACGTCCCGGTGTTCCTGGACTTCCTGAAGGAGACGGCCGGCCCGGAGATGGTCGAGCACTACCTCAAGTGCTCGCGCGAGGGCAAGAACGGACGCTGGTACGCGCTCACCCCCGAGGAACGCAGGATCCATCGCCCCGCGCGGCCTCCGTTCTGGGGGATTCCGTCGGGGAACACCCTCGACCGGGCAACGTCCATGCTGCCCGGATTGCTGCGCGAGCGGCTCGACGAGCTGGGGCTCGACTTCACCATCGTCTACCCGACCCTCGGGTTCTTCCTCTTCGACGAGCCCGAGGAGGACGTTCGACGCGCCTGCTGCCGGGCACAGAACGCGATGGTGTCCGAGCTCTACCGCGAGCACGCGGACCGGATGACGCCTGCCGCGTCGATCCCGATGTTCACCCCGGCCGAGGCCATCGAGGAGATGGAGTACGCGGTCAACCAACTCGGCCTGAAGGTCGCGATGATCGCGAGCCTCGTGCACCGCCCGCTGGAGACGGTGAAGGGAGACGATCCGACGCTGCGCGACTTCGCCTACTGGATCGACAACCTCTCGCTCGACTCGCAGTACGACTACGACCCGTTCTGGGCGAAGTGCGTCGAGCTGGGCATCGCGCCCACCGCGCACTCGTTCATGCAGGGCCACGGCGCGCGCCGTTCGGTGACCAACTACATGTACAACCAGATCGGGCATTTCGCCGACGCCGGCGAAGCGTTCGCGAAGGCGCTGTTCTTCGGCGGGGTGACGCGGCGGTTCCCCGATCTCAACTTCGGGGTGCTGGAGGGGGGCGTGGGCTGGGCCGCGAGCCTGTTCTGTTCGCTGGTCGAGATCTGGGGCAAGCGCGGCTCGCCCGCCATCGAGAACCTCGACCCCGCGAAGCTCGACCTGGAGCAGCTCGAAGGGTACTTCTCGCGGTACGGCGGGGAGCGGTTCTCGGGCTCGACCGGCAACGTCGCCGGGCTCGGCTACACCGCCTTGTCCGCCGACGCGGTGCCCCGCGAGGCGGACCTCGCGCTCATGGACGACTTCGCGGCGTGCGGGATCGAGAAGGCGGAAGACATCGTCGATCTCTTCGCCGAGCCCATCTACTTCGGCTGCGAGGCCGACGACAAGCTGACCGGCATCGCCTGCTCGGGCAACGCGCTGCCGTTCGGCTCGAAGCTCAAGCCGGTCTTCGGCTCGGACATCGGCCACTGGGACGTGCCCAACATGAACGAGGTGCTCGGCGAGGCCTACGAGCTGGTCGAGGACGAGCTCCTCGACGAGGACGGCTTCCGCGACTTCACCTTCGCCAACGCGGTCCGGCTGCACGGCGGAATGAACCCCGGGTTCTTCGATGGCACGGTGGTCGAGGACGAGGCGCGGGTGATCCTCGAGCGGTGAGCCCCGGATGATCTTCCGCGTACGGTGAGGAAAGATCGGCGCAGGGCACTGATCACGAGCGCCCGGCGCTGAAGGATCGGCTCCGTCTCGGCCGCGCGGGCGATCCTTCACTCCCGTACGTGCACCGACATCGGCATGATGTGGCCCGCGCGTTACGGACCGCAGGCGATCCTTCACTCCTATACGTGGCCCAGCACCAGATCCCGCAGCGTCGCGATCCCCACGGGGCTGCGATCGTGGTCCACGACCACTGCGCGCGAGACACCGAATCGCACCAGCAGGCGCACCGCGTAGCGCGCCTGCATGTCGCTCGGCAGGGTCAACACCGGCTTGGACATGATCTCGTAGACGTTGACGCGCTCCGGGGCCCGGTTCTCGGCGATCACCTTGCGCGCCACGTCCGTGACTCCGACCAGTCCCGGCTCGTCGTCGTCGTCACGCCGCGGGACGGCGAGCGAGCTGACGTTGTGCCGGCGCATGAGCGCCACCGCCTCCGATACCGTCGCGAGTCCGTCGATGGTGTGAACCTCGTTACGCATGACGTCCCTGACGCGAAGGATGGGTCGGGTCTTCATATCTCGTCCTCCAGCTCTTCCATGATGGCGGGGAGCTGCGTGCTCAGGCCGACCGCGTCCTCGATCGGGACCTGGAAGGCGATGCCGGCGCCGGGCTCCTGCTCGAAGCGCCCGGCGTCACGGATGCGCTCCAGGATGTCGCGCGCCCGCGGCTCGATCACCAGGAACAGGACGACGTCGCGCCTGGCCGCCAGATCCAGGCCGAAGAATGTCTTCTCCGGCTCCAGTCCCTCCCCGCGAACGCCGGTGATGATCGTGGCGCCGGTCGCGCCGCCGGCGCGCGCGGCGTCGATCACGACGTCGGTCTTTTCGTCGCTGACGAGAGCGACAATCAGCTTCAATCTCATGGCTTCAGTCTCCGTAGGGTCGATTCGCGCCGTCCGGCTCGCGATGGCCAGGCGGCTGTGATCGTCAGCTTCATGACTCAAGTTTCCCGTGAATGGTCGGCGCCGCGCCCGCGGCCGACCCTCGACGCGACCATGGAGTAGCCCAGAACGGACATGATGGGAAAGACGCTGGCGAACGCGATGAGTCCGAACCCGTCGATCAGCGGGCTGCGCCCGGGCACGGTGGCGGCGAGGCCCAGCCCCAGCGCGGCGACCACCGGCACCGTGACCGTCGACGTCGTGACGCCGCCGCTGTCGTAGGCGAGCGGCACGATCGCCCGGCTGGACCGGAAGGTCTGGACGATCACCACGACGTAGGCGGCGACGATGTACCACGGCAGGGGTGTGCCCGTGACGATGCGGAAGCATCCCAGCGCCACGCCCACCGCGACGCCGACCGCCACCGCGATCCTCAGACCCCATGCGCGCACGGCGCCGCCCGAGACCTCCTCGGCCTTCAGCGCGACGGCAATGAGCGAGGGCTCGGCCACCGTCGTCGCGAAACCGATCGCGGCGGCGAACGCATACACGAGCAGGTAGTCGTGCCAGTCCACGCCGTCGGCCAGCCTCTCCGCCCCGATGCTCTCCGGCGCGGTGAGCTGGCGCGCCATGGTCTCGCCGATGGGGAAGAGCGCTTCCTCCAGGCCGATCAGGAAGAGCGTGAGGCCCAGCAGGACCAGGACGAAGCCCGCCACGATCCGGCGCAGGTTCGGCAGCTTGCGGCGCAGCACGACGATCTGGAACAGGACGAGGACGCCGACGATCGGCGCCACGTCCAGCGCGGTGGAGAACGCCGTGGCGGCAAGGGTGCGCAGGAGCTCCACGCTCAACCCGACCCGCCGCAGGCGCGCATGAATCCCGCGCCCGGATCACTCCGCCACGCACGAGGGCGGGGCTCGATGCCCAGGCCATCCGGCCGCAGGCGGGCATGAACCCCACGCTCGGGCCGCCCCGCCGCAAGCAAGCCGAGCTCCACCCTCAGACCACCATGCCGTAGGCGAGCACGAAGATCATGGGCGTGAGGCTCGCGAAGGCGATGAGCCCGAAGCCGTCGGTCATCGGGTTGCGCCCCTTGATCGACGTGGCGAGCCCGACCCCGAGCGCGGTGACGAGGGGCACCGTGATGGTGCTGGTGGTGACGCCGCCCGAATCGTAGGCGACGCCGATGATCTCGTCGGGCGCGAAGGCGGTCATCACCGTCACCAGCACATAGCCGCCGATGATCAACCGGTGGATCGGCCAGCCCTTCAGGATGCGCAGCACGCCGAGCACGATGGCCGCCCCGACCGAGAGCGCCACCACCATGCGCAACGCGAATGCGTACTCCGTCCGCGCTCCATCGCGGTCGGCGATGGCGCCGGCTTGCGAGGCGACCTCGGCCGCCTCGGCGGCCACCGCGATCAGTGCCGGCTCGGCCACCGTGGTGGCGAACCCCAGGCAGAAGGCGAAGCCGAGCAGCGCGGTGGCGCTCCCCTTGCGCGCGAACGCCTGCGCGAGCGCCTCGCCGAGGGGGAAGAGACCGCTTTCGAGGCCCTGGATGAACAGCGTCAGGCCGGCGATCACGCAGAGCAGCCCGACGGTGATGCTCCCCAGATTCGGAAACGGCTGCTGCAACACCACGATCTGAAAGAACGCGATGACGACGATGATGGGCGCGAGATCGCGCAAGGCGCCGGTGAATCGCCGCGCGAGCGCGGCCAGGGCCCGGGTCATGCCGTCTCCTTCATGATCCTGCCGGCACCTCGGCCGAGGTGTGGAGGGCCGGATGTTGTCGGGATCGCTGCTCAGATCTTTTATAACAAGTGAAATTCAAATTCAACATGTGTATATTCTGCATCTTCGTACTGCTGGAGACGCCACATGAAAATTCACGAGGAGATACTGACCACCGCTCGCCGCCTGTGCATCGCAAGGGAAGCCTGGACGTTCACGCCGGCCGAGATCGTACATGCCCTTCCCCACCTGAACGAGCGGTCGGTGAGGACGCATGTCGTCAGCCGCTGCTGCACGAATGCCCCCAGCCATCACGCGCATCGCTGGCCGTATTTCAAGCGGGTGGACCGGGGTGTCTACGAAATACAGGAGAAGTACCGCGAACCAGGAACCACCGGGCCGGACACCGGAGCCTCGACGTCTCAGGTGGCCGAAGACGCGCCGGCTTACGCACCGAGTCCCATCGCGGCGCGTCCGGCGATTCACGCCGTCGTTGTCGAAAGCGAGGGACAGTACGTCGCCGAGTGTCTCGAAGTTGCAGTCGTGACCCAGGGCGCCTCGTTGGATGAGATGCTCGGCAACCTCCGTGAAGGGCTGGACCTCTACATGAGTGGCGAAGACCCTGCCCTGTTGGGGCTTGCGCCCGAGCCACGATTGGTCATCAGCTTCGAAACTGCGGCGCGCGCTCGCTGATGCCGCGTCTCAAACGGCTCGGACGGCGTGACCTCCTGAGCCTGTTGGGTGGGTTCGGGTTCCAGGTGGTGTCGATGCGCGGCAGCCACGCCAAGCTCGCGCGCACTCGACCCTCGGGCGAGAAGGAAATCCTGATCGTCCCCGTTCATCGGCAATTGACCGCCGGGACCATCCACGCGATCTACAGGCAGGCCAGCCGCTTCATCCCGGAGGAAAAATTGCGGCGGGTCTTCTTCACCGAATGACCGATGGCCCTCGCACCGGTCGTGGCCGCCGTCCGTGTCCCTGGCCGCTGCATTCGGTTCCCGGGGACGGTGGAGCGCTGATCATGAATCAGCGCCCTTTGCCGTGCCGGGTCAGCCGCACCGAGCTCAGGTCGCGGCGCTGCGCCAGCGCCTTGACGAGGGTCAGCAGCGGGGTCTCGGCGATCGGGTAGTCGGTCGTGATGGGGCCGGCTGCCTTGAGCGCGCCATACTCGCGCTCGTCGTAACAGGCGGCGAGCAGCAGGTCGTCGTCGGAGGCGAACGGCCCGCGCGTCTTGCGCAGCCGCTCCAGCGCCGGCGGCGCCAGCGCGCCCGGCCGATCCGTGACCGGCTCGGCGCCGCCGGTGATGCGGTCGAAGAGGTTCGGATCGATCGGGCCTGCGATCTCCCCGTAGTAGCCGAGCACGTACTTGCGTACCTCGTCCGGCACCGAGGCGTAACGCTCCTTGCTCATCACGTTCAGCACCGACTGGGTGATGATGAACTGGGCGAACGGGCTCACCACGATGGGGTAGCCCAGATCCGCGCGCACCCGGCCGGCCTCGTCGAGGATCTCTTCGAGACGGTGTGCGATGCCGAGCGGTGCGAGCTGCGATTTCAGATTCGAGATCATCCCGCCCGGCACCTGGTGGTGGTAGTGGAAGGCGTCGAAGGGCGCGATCTCGCCGACGGGCTTCCCCTCGTTGGCGGCGATGAACCGCAGCCGATCCGCAACGTCCTCCACCACCCCGAGATCGACCCCGACCTCGAAGCCGGCCCGCCGGGCATTGCGCACGAATTGCTCCGTCGAAGGGTGCGAGGCGCCGTTGGCCAGGGTCGAGGTGGCGGTGTGCACCGCGTCCGCGCCGTGCTCGATGCACTTGACCACGACGTAGGGCGCAAGCCCGGACAGGCAGTGGCTGTGGATCTGCAAGGGCAGGCTGCCGCAGGCCCGCTTCGCGGCGGGTACGAGGGTGGCGGCGCGCTCCGGGGTGAGCAGGCCGCTCGGATCCTTGAGGAATACGCCGTCGATGCCGAGCGTGACCATCTCCCGGATCTTGCCGGCGTAGTACTCGTCGGTGTGCACCGGGCTGACGGTGTAGACGAACCCCGCCACGGTGTGCAGGCCGTTGGCCTTGGCCGCGCGCACCGGGACTTCGAGGTTGCGCACGTCGTTCAGCGCATCGTAGGTGGTGTGGTAGCGGATACCGTTGGCCGCGATCCGCTCCGCGGTGAGCTCCACCACGTCGTCGGGAAACAGCTCGAACGTGAACAGGCTCTGGCCCCGGTGGTGCACGATGAGCGGCGTCTCCCGCACCCACCCGCTCAGGATGCGCATGCGTTCCCACGGATCCTCGCGCAGGTAGCGCACGCAGACGTCGAAGACCGCGCCGCCGACCAGATCGATCGCCTCGAATCCGGCCCGGTCGAGGCGGGGCGCGACGTCCGCCATCGCCGCGGTGGTCATGCGGGTGGCCCAGAGGCATTGGTGCGCGTCACGCAGGGTGACGTCGATGAGCGAAATCGTGCGCTTCGCGGTCATGGATTGCTCCCTTTCGCAATGGATGGCGCGGAGAACGCGAACGCCTCGCCGGTCGCGGCCGGTGGCGGCTCGGGCACGGGGTCCCGGTGACCGTTCCGATCAGCGGGCGCATCGGGGTCTCGACCCCGTGCGTATCCGCATCTGGATGCAGTCATCGCGTGCTCCGCCCGCGGCGCTTGTTGGGGCACCCGCGATTCCGCTGTGCGGAATCGCCAAGCGACCGCGCTAGCGGTCGCCCCTCGCATGGAACAAAGTCGTTGTTCCCCGCCCGCCCGCGGCGTTGGTTGGGGCACCCGCGATTCCGCTGTGCGGAATCGCCAAGCGACCGCGTTAGCGGTCGCCCCCCGCCTCCCGGAGCACCGAGAGCAAGGCCGGCCGGTGGCGGGCGATCTCCTCCGGCGTCAGCCCCTCCAGCGAGTGGGGGAACTTGATCCATTCCGCGGTCTCGTACAGGTAGTAATCGGGGACGCGGGCGGTGCGGTTGCGCGACGGCTTGTAGAACGGCACCGCGACGCGGACCTCGTGCGGTGCGTTGCGCCGCGCCTTCTCCCGCAACGTCCGGACGACCACCTCGATGGTGTGGCCCGTATCGAACACGTCGTCGACGATCAGCAGGCGATCGTCCTGCTCGATGTTCTTCAAGAGGTAGTTGAGCCCATGCACGCGCACCTCGGACGCGCGTCCGTCGATGCCGCTGTACGACGAGGTACGGATGGCGATGTGATCGGATTCCACGCCGAAGTAGTCGAGCAGCTCCTGCACCGCGACCCCGATGGGAGCGCCACCCCGCCAGATGGCGATGATGAAGCTCGGCCGGAATCCGCTCTCGAACACCCTCGCCCCGAGCTCGAAGGCGTCTTCGAGCAGCTCTTGTGCACCGACGTAGAGCATCCGGCTTCCCTGCGATTTACCCGCTGGCCGCGGTGAAGTATGTTGGCGCGGCCACTGTGCAGGCAAGCGCGGCCCGCCCCATGGACAGGCGGTTCATCCGGCGGGACCGCGGCGCCATACCTCCGGCCCCCGGCGAGTGCGCCCCATCCATGGACAAGCTGTTCATCGCCGAAGAGGACCTCCTGCTCGACGCCTACCGCCTCGGCGTGAGGGTCTTCAACAGCGGGTTCCGGCCGAGCTTCATCGTCGGGCTGTGGCGCGGCGGCAGCTCGGTGGGGATCGCGGTGCAGGAGTGCTTGCAGCACCTCGGGGTGGCGACCGACCACATCTCGCTCCGCACCTCCTACCGCGGCATGCAGCAGTACCAGCGCATGGTGGATGGAGCCTCTTCGGAGATCCGGGTCCACGGCACCCAATACCTGCTCGAAAGCATGAACGCGGCGGACGGGTTGCTGATCGTCGACGACGTCTACAGCACCGGCCTCAACGTGAAGGCGGTGATCGATCGGCTGGCCAAGCGCACCCGGCGGAACATGCCGCACGACGTGCGGGTCGCGGTTCCCTGGTACAAGCCGGCGCGCAACCGCACCGGGCGCGTTCCCGACTACTACCTGCACGAGACCGACCAGTGGCTGGTGCTGCCCTACGAGCTGAACGGCCTGAGCCTCGACGAGATCCGGACCCACAAACCCTTCCTCGCCCCTCTGGTGGAGCGGCTCCGGGAGAGGCGAATCGACGAGGAACCGTGAACAAGCGACCGCGTCAGCGGTCGCCGCATTCCTCGATCCAGCGGGTATGCACCCTTCCTTCGATGAAGTCGCGATGCTCGATCATCGCCCGCTGAAACCCGATGGTGGTGCTTACCCCCTCGACCACGAAGGCGTCGAGGGCGGCGGCGGAGCGTTCGAGCGCCTCGGTGCGGGAATCGCCCTTCACGATGAGCTTGGCGAGCATCGAGTCGTAGTAGGGGGTTACCGTCTGACCTGCGTGCACGAAAGTATCCACACGCACCGCCGGGGTCTCGCGTGGAGGCGACCACCGGGTGAGCCGGCCGGGGGTCGGGAGGAATCCGCGATCGGGGTCCTCCGCGTTGATGCGCCATTCGATGGCGTGGCCGCGGTGCACGATGGATTGGGACGTGAACGAAAGCGGCTCTCCGGCTGCAACCCGAAGCTGCTCCAGCACCAGGTCCGTACCGGTCACCATCTCGGTCACCGGGTGCTCGACCTGGATGCGCGTGTTCATCTCGATGAAGTAGCAGCGCGCCTCGGCCGGGTCGTAGATGAACTCGACGGTGCCGGCGTTCTCGTAGCCGACGCCGCGGGCGAGGCGGACCGCGGCTTCGCAGATCTCCCGGCGCAGTGCGGGGGCGAGCACCGGCGAGGGCGATTCCTCGACGAGCTTCTGGTGGCGACGTTGCGCGCTGCAATCGCGCTCGCCGAGATGGACGTGGTTGCCGTGACGGTCACCGAAGACCTGGACCTCGACGTGGTGGACCCTCGGGAAGTAGCGTTCCATGTAGATGCGCGAGTCGGAGAACGCCGCCGCGGCTTCGGCCCCGGCCTGGGCGAGCCGCTGTTCCAGCTCGGCCGGGGAGCTCACCACCCTCATGCCCCGGCCGCCACCGCCCGCGCTCGCCTTGAGCAGCAGCGGATAGCCGACGTCGGCGGCTTGGCGCCTCGCCGCGCCCATGTCGGAAATGCTCGCATCCGATCCGGGCACCACGGGGACATGGTTCGCGGCCGCCGCGGCGCGGCCGGCGATCTTGTCCCCCATCAGCTCGATGGCCTCCGGCGACGGTCCGACGAACGTGAGCCCGTGCTCTGCGCAGCGCAGCGCGAAGGCCGCGTTCTCCGCCATGAACCCGTAGCCCGGATGGACGGCATCGCATCCGGTGCCGAGCGCGGCGGCGAGCAGGGCATCCGCCAGCAGATAGCTCCGCGCCGCCGCCGGCGGCCCGATGCACACTGCGCGATCCGCCTGGGAGAGGTACGGCGCGTCCCGGTCGGCGGTCGAATGCACCGCGACCGCTTCGAGACCCGCGGCCCGGCAGGCACGCAGGATCCTCGCCGCGATCTCGCCGCGGTTGGCGATGAGCACCCGGTTCACGGATCGTCTCGGCTCAAGGCATGGGACAGGGGTGGAGTGGCGGATGGTGCGCGGCCACGAGCCTGCCGGACGAGCCGGTGGGGATGAATCCGGAAGCCCGTCGCGGCCGCGTGGAACGCGGATTCCCCCGATGTATGGCGGCCACTTCCCTCTCCCGCACCGGAACGGCGTGCGACACTATACCCGGCCGCTGAACGCTCCTGCCAAGCCGGTCCTTGCAATCCCGAACGGAATGGCAAGAATCGGCCCGTGTCATCATCGTTGGTGAGGGAGGCTCGTCCGATGCCCGGCGACCGGAAGGCGACCGACCTGGATGCGGCGCTCGCGGAACTGACCCCCGAACGCATTGAACGCAACCAGCGGATCTACGCCGACGTGGTCGCCAAGTATTACGGCGACCCCGACTTCAAGGCGGAGATGGACGCGGATCCGGCCCGGGTGCTCAAGGACGAAGGTCTCGACATTCCGGAGGGGGCCACCGTCAAGCTGCTGTTCAATACGGACAAACTCCTGCACATCGTGCTGCCCGAGCCCCCCGATTGATCCGGAGCCACCCGGGTGACGATCCATCGACGGATTGCTTCCCCGGCGGCGTTTTCGGCCACTGGGCAGCCGGATCTCGCGCGGTCGCCCCCTGCCTCCGCCACGCCAAATTAGGGTATACGCACACCCCGTCGGTGTATTACATGTCACCCCCGCCCTCATGATCGCGGGAAAATACGGAAGAGGACGACAAGCACGCCGGAAAGGCCCCACTGGAGACGGGAAGGCAATGGAAACGAACTCGCTGACACCGTTGCAGAAGTTGCTGATGAAACAATGGGAGAGGCTGATGGCCCTGAGCCGTGCCTACCGCACGGATCCGGCGTTCCGCGCGCGTTGCGAGGAGGACCCGCGGGCCGTACTGGTCGAGGAGGGCGTGGATCTGCCGCCGGGGATCGAAGTCCGGTTCGTGGCGGACGCCGCGGACACCGTCCATGTCGCCATGCCGGTGGATCCGAACACCCCTCTGAGCGAAGAGGAGCTCGCGATGGCGGGGGGCGGCAAAGGGAGGCTCCATATCGACTCGTATGGTCGACAGTATCGACTCCGCTGGAATCCGGAGCGGAAGATGTACGAACATGACTACAACGCATGATTGATGGATGGCGCCGGACGTGGGACGCGACTGTCCACCGCCCCGGCGGTCCCGGCCCGAAGGGGACCCGATCCGGCGCAACGGCCCTCGGAAGTCGCTCCCGACGGGCCTGTTCTCATTGTTCGCCGTGTCGCTGCCATGGCCCCGAAAGGCTCCACCGGCCGGTGGGGAACCGGCCGAGCGCGGCGACGCCAGAGCGCAGTCGATGCTGGCGGGCCTGCTTTCGCTGTCGGCGGCGTGGCTGCCCAGGGCCCGCAGGCGCCCGCGGCGCGGCGAGATCAAGACGGCGATCATGGCGGCCCTCGCCCATGTCGATTACTACGAGGATCGCGACACGCGCCGGCCGGTGGAACCGGACGTCCCCGGCGCCCGATCCGTCGGATTACCGTATCGGGAGATACAGAAGCGCGTACGGGCGGAGCATCCGGGCGGCAGGGTGTCGATCATGACGATCAGGGCCTACGCGAGGGACGCCAGGCAGGAAGGGTACGTGTTGCCGTACCGGAGGCCGTATTCGAGGCGGCGCACGAGGGATTCAGGCTCATCGTAGAGCCGGCTCCCGCCACCGGCGCCTTGGCCCCGCGGGCTCGCCGGATGCACCTTCCATTCAACAGCTCCCCGACTCCGCCTGCGGCTCCATCCCCCTCCGCCTTCAGGCTCATCTTCGTATTGGAAAAGACTTCGGGGTAGAAATGCAGCGTCGATCGCGCGATGCTCGCGCCGCAGGCAGGGGTGGTCGGGAGAGGAGGGGCGACATGGCGCTTGCACCGAATCGGGAAGTCTTCATCACCTGCGCGCTGACCGGCGCGGGAGACACCACCGGCCGTTCCGGCAAGGTGCCGGTGACCCCGGAGCAGATCGCCCGGGCCGGCGTGGACGCGGCGCGGGCCGGGGCCGCGGTCGTCCACGTGCACGTCCGCGACCCGGAGACCGGGCAGCCGGCGCGCGCCCCGGGGCTCTACCGCGAGGTGGTGGAGCGGGTGCGGGATTCGGGTGTCGACGTGGTGCTGAACCTCACCGCCGGCATGGGGGGCGACCTCACCCTGGGTCCGGCGGACCGGCCGCTGCCCTTCTCGCAGGCGGGGACGGACCTCGCGAGCGCCGAGGAGCGGCTCGCCCACGTCGCCGAGCTCCTGCCCGAGATCTGTACCCTCGACTGCGGGACGATGAACTTCGGCGAGGGCGACTACATCATGACCAACACGCCGGCGATGCTCGCGGACATGGCTCGGCGGGTGCGCGCGCTCGGGGTGCGTCCGGAGATCGAGATCTTCGACACCGGCCATCTCGTGCTCGCGAAGTGGCTGGTGGAGCAGGGCCTCATCGAGGAGCCGGTGATGGTGCAGCTCTGCATGGGGATCCCCTGGGGGGCGCCCGACGACATCGGGACGCTGATGTCGATGGTGAACAACCTGCCGGCGGGGTGGACGTTCTCGGCGTTCTCGATCAGCCGCAACCAGCTCCCCTACGTGGCGCTGGCGATACTCGCGGGCGGCAACGTCCGCGTCGGGCTGGAGGACAACATCTGGCTCGATAAGGGCATCCTCGCCACCAACGCCGATCTGGTGGGGCGCGCGGTGGCGATCGCGGAGAACATGGGGATGCGCGTGCTCGGCCCCGAGGCGGTGCGGGAGAAGCTCTCGCTGCAAAAGCGCTGGTAGGAGGGAGAAGGACTTCTCGCCTTGCAGGAGCTGAAGAAGCCCGAGCATCTGGTCGAGCTGACCGAGCACCGGCAGGCCAGGGTGCGCAAGCTCGAAGCGCACTCGGAGCAGGAACGCGCGATCATCGTGCAACAGTGCTACCGGCACGTGTTCCATGCTTCGGATCGCGCCCATCCCGCCGACGTGGTTGTGATCCGTCACCGCCAGCACCGTAACGCCGAAGCAAGACGGATTTCACCGTCTTCGTGTTCTTCAGTCGTCGTACCGTCCAGTGTGCCGGCACGTCTCCAAGCCACTGCACACCGGAGAGTTCATGGTGGATAGATGGTTCGAGCTCGTTGAACATCGGAATTCAACCGCGGGCCTGGAAGCACATTTTGTCCAGTCTCACGGCATCTCGGTTCCCTCGCCGAGGATGGAAAGATACCGGTCGTAGACGAACAGCCGGTCCCTGCGCTTCCCCGTGATCTCCCGGGCGATCCCCTGCTCGACGAGCGATTCCATCGCCGAGGCGGCGGTGGCGAAGGCGAGCGTCGTCCGCTTGCGTATGCCCGACAGGGACAGGATGGGGTGTGCCTTCAGCGCCTCGTGCACGCGCAGGAGCGATCCGGCGCGGCGCCCGCCTTGCCGCTCGATGACTGTCCGGTCCGATGCGAAGGTCTCCGACAATCGCCGGGACGTGGCGACCGCGCCCTCCGCGGTCTCGCGCACTCCCTGGAGAAAGAAGTCGAGCCATGCCTCCCAGTCGCCGGTCCGGCGCACCTGCATCAGCAGGTCGTAGTAGATGCTCCGGTGCTGCTTGAAGTAGAGGCTGAGATACAACAGCGGCTCCCGCAGCACTCCGGCGTTGCACAACTGGAAGGCGATGAGCAGCCTCCCCACACGGCCGTTCCCGTCGAGGAAGGGGTGGATGGTCTCGAACTGCACGTGCGCGAGCCCGACCCGAATCAGCGTGGGCAGGCCGTCTTCGCGGGCGTGGAGAAAGCGCTCGAACGCGGCCATGCAGTCGGGCACGGCGGTGTGCGGCGGCGGCACGAAGGCGGCGGTTCCGGGCCGGGAGCCGCCAAGCCAGTTCTGGGACGAACGAAACTCGCCGGGCATCTTCCCGCTGCCTCGCCCGCGCGACAGCAGCACGCCGTGAATTTCGCGGATCAGGCGGTTGCACAGGGGGAAGCCGCCCGCCAGGCGATGCAGGCCGTGTTCCAGCGCCGCCACGTAGTTGGAGACCTCGACGACGTCGAGGGGAGAGCCGGGCGCCTCCTCCAGCTCATGGAGCAGCAGGTCGGAGAGCGACGACTGCGTCCCCTCTATCTGGGAGGAGAGCACCGCCTCCTTGCGTACGTAGGCGTAGAGAAACAGCGACTGATCCGGCAACAGCGCCGAGATGGCATCCAGCCGGCCGAGCGCGAGGGCCGCCGATTCGAACACTTGCTGGAGCGAACCGTCCAGGGCGACGGGAGGCGCCGGCGGCAGCGGCGCCGGCACGAAGGCGCGTACGCGCTCGCCGCCCGCGCTCGTCGTCTCGTACCTGCCGCTCTCGCCGCGTTGCATGGCCTCGACAACCGCTATTGGAGATTCTGAAATAGTCGGCGGCGCTATTACAGTTTCACGCATGGAAATGAAATAGCACGGATACGTCCGCCGCCCGCGCTCGTCGTCTCGTGCCTGCCGCTCCCGCTGCGTTGCATGGCCTCGACAACCACTATTGGGAATTCTGAAATAGCTGGCGGCGCTATTATGACTTTACATCTAAAAATGAAATAGCGCATAGGCGCTCGTCGTCTCGTCGCGGTCGGGCTCGTACTCGACCAGGAGGCGCCAGCCGTCCGCGCTCGTCTCGATCAAGCCGCGGATCGGGTGTGGCCCGACGGGCAGGCGAGCGCTTCGCCGCCGTCCCTCGCTCACTGCGCCGCGGTCCACGGCCGCTCCCTACCCCTTGACGCATACGACCTGCTTGAGGGTATGCACGACGTCGACCAGATCGGCCTGATTCGCCATCACCGCGTCGATGTCCTTGTAGGCGCCCGGGATTTCGTCGACCACTCCCATGTCCTTCCGGCACTCGACCCCGACCGTCTGCCGGGCGAGATCGTCCGCGCTGAACATTTTCTTCGCCTGCGACCGCGACATCCGGCGTCCGGCGCCGTGGGCGCACGAGTGGAAGCTCTCCGCGCTGCCCTTGCCGCGCACGATGTAGGACCTCGCGCCCATCGAGCCCGGAATGATCCCGAACTCACCGGCCCCGGCCCGAATCGCGCCCTTTCGAGTGACGTAGACCTCCGCGCCGAAGTGTCGCTCGCGGGCCACGTAGTTGTGATGGCAGTTGACCGCGTGCTCGGTGACCTCGAACGACGGCAGGGTCGCCCGTAGCGCTTCGAGCACGAGCGCGAGCATCCGGGCGCGGTTCTCCGAGGCATAGTCCTGCGCCCAACCGAGCGCCTCGACGTAGAGATCGAACGACTCCGTGCCCTCGTGCAGCCAAGCGATGTTCCTGTCCGGCAGCTTCGCGTCGAGGGCGAGCATCTCCTCGCGGGCGAGCGCGATGAAGTAGCGGCCGATCCCGTTCCCGATCCCGCGTGAGCCCGAGTGGAGCATCACCCACACGCGGTCGCTCTCGTCGAGGCAGACCTCGATGAAGTGGTTGCCGCCGCCCAGCGTGCCGATCTGGCGCTGCCATCCGTCGCGATGCTTCATCATCGTGGCGAGGGCCGGCACCCGACCGGTCAGGGCGTCGTAACCCGACTTCAGGCGGGCGACGCCACTCGTGCGCACGTTGCGCTCGTCGTGCATCCCGAAGCCGACCGGCACCCGCGCCTCGATCTCCGATCGCACCGCGCCGAGGGAGTCCGGCAGGGCGTTCGCGTCGATCGAGAGCCGGGCGGCGATCATCCCGCAGCCGATGTCCACTCCGACCGCGGCCGGCACGATCGCGCCGCGGGTCGGGATGACCGAGCCGATGGTCGATCCGATCCCGGCGTGTACGTCCGGCATCGCGGCCACGTGCGAATGTACGAACGGCAGGCGCGCGACCTGCTCGAGCTGCCGCATCGCGTCGGGGGTCACGTCCTCGGTCCAGATGCGCACCGGCACCGGGGTGTATTCGATGGTCTGCTTGACGGTCATGGCTCCATGTCCTCTCTACTGCTGCTCTCTTCATTGCCTTCGACGATACGCGGATGACTTCGGGCGGCGGCAGGTTGGTGAGTGCCCGCACAATCATCCGATTTGTCAAAGAGCATTCCGGATGCACACGGGTATCCGGGAGTCGGGGCAACAAAAAACCCCGGTCAGACCACGCGCCTGCCGGGGTTTTCGTTTCCGGGAGACGTATGGCGGATGTTTCTTCCGCGGATCTCCCGACCGATGTCCGGGAACCCTACGTCATGAACACACCGTCCAGGGGCCGCGTATCGGAAGGCAGCCACGGTTCGCGTCCGCCGAGCGCATACGTCCGCGCTACCCGGCGGCGTAGCAGGCGTGTTCCGTTCCGTGGTATCGACAACGTTTCCGACACGTTCGCACTCTCCGTTCAGGGCGTTCGGCTTCGCCCGTTCCTGCGAGGGCGGTGGAGTCTACTTATCGTCAGGGGGATGTCAAACGGCGGCCCGTGCGCGGGGACGGGCTTGAAGCGCTACGCGATTACCGACTGGAAACGATCACCGAATCACATACTCGGTGGACGGCCATCCTGTGGTGCTGCGAAACCTCCATCGAATCTCCTGCGACGCGACGCCACTCCACTCCGATTCCGGTCCACATCGGAGTGCTCGCTCCTTGTCGAAATGCTTCGTCTCTCCGTTCGCCGCACCGGACGGCGCAGCGCCCGCCCGCTCAGGGCAGCCGCGTCGACCCCATCAGGTAGCGGTCGATCTCGCGGGCGGCCTCGCGGCCTTCGTTGATGGCCCACACCACCAGGGACTGGCCGCGGCGGCAGTCGCCGGCCGCGAACACCCCCGGGACGCTGGTCACGTAGCTGCCGTACCCGGCGGCGTAGTTGGAGCGGGCGTCGTATGCGATGCCGAGCGGGTCGGAGACTGCGTGCTCCGGCCCGAGGAAGCCCATCGACAGCAGCACGAGATCCGCCTTCCATTCACGCTCCGTGCCGGACACCTCCGCGAAGCGCCCGTCCCGGCGCTCGACGTCCACGGTGCGTATGCCGGCGAGCGCCCCGTCGCTGCCCGAGATGAACGATTTGGAGGAGATCGAGTACACGCGCGGGTCCCGGCCGAACTTCCTCGCGCCTTCCTCGTGCCCGTAATCGACGCGATGGATGAGCGGCCACGCGGGCCAGGGGTTGTCCGGCGCGCGCTCCGCCGGCGGCCTGGGGAACAGCTCGAAGTTGGTCAGGCTCCGGCAGGACTGGCGCAGCGCCGTGCCGATGCAGTCCGTCCCCGTATCCCCGCCGCCGATCACGATGACGTCCCTGTCCTCGGCGGAGAGCGGCGGCGGCACGCCGTCGAGAAGCGCCTTGGTGCTGCCGGTCAGGTACTCCATGGCGAAGTGCACGCCGGGCAGGCCGCGGCCCTCGACGGGCAGATCCCGGGGCACCGTCGCGCCGGTGGCGAGCAGCAGGGCATCGCTCTCCTCGTGCAGCCGCCCGACGTCCGCGGAACCGCCGCCGTCCCCGACCGCGGCGCCGGTGACGAAGACGACGCCCTCCTCGCGCAGCAGATCGACGCGCCGCTGCACCGTGCGCTTGTCGAGCTTCATGTTGGGGATGCCGTACATCAGCAGCCCGCCCACCCGGTCCTCCCGCTCGTAGACGGTGACCCGATGGCCCACGGAGTTGAGCTGCGCCGCCGCGGCGAGGCCCGCCGGCCCCGACCCCACCACGGCGACGCGCCGGCCCGTCCTCGCCGCGGGCGGGCTCGCCGTCACCCACCCTTCGGCGAAGCCGCGGTCGATGATGGCCATCTCGATGTTCTTGATGGTCACCGGCGGGTCCGTGATGCCGAGCACGCAGGATCCTTCGCATGGGGCCGGGCACACCCGCCCGGTGAACTCGGGGAAGTTGTTGGTCTTGTGCAGCCGGTCGAGGGCCTCGCGCCAGCGGCCCCGGTAGACGAGGTCGTTCCACTCCGGGATCAGGTTGTCGATGGGGCAGCCGTCGTCGGCCTGGCAGAACGGGACGCCGCAGTCCATGCAGCGGGCGCCCTGGGTCGCGAGGCGCCCTTCGTCGTGCGGGGTGTAGATCTCGTCGAAGTCGCACAGCCGCGCCGCCGCGTCCCGGTAGGGCGCCGCTTCCCGCACGAACTCCTTGAATCCGGTGGTCTTGCCCATGTGTTTGCCATGTGTCTGCGCTTCGGGCGGCGGCTCCGCCGGGGCCGTCCGCCGTGCAGGGGACGAACGAGGCGCTCAGTCCCCCGGCGACCGCATCCCATGCAGAACGTCGGAGACGTTCATGAGCGGACCCCTGATGGTTCCGGCGACGCCGGATCAGGAAGCCGTCGCGAGGACCGCGCGGTCCGCCACTGGCTCGCTTGGCGAGCCGCCCTCGCCCAGCGAATCGCCCGGCTCACCGTCCGGCGAACCGGCACCCCCGGCCCGTGCGCGCAGCACGCGCTTGTAGTCGACCGGCATCACCTTGACGAAGGCTTCCGCCGCGCCGTCCCAGTCGGCCAGCAGCTTCCGGGCCACCGCGGACCCGGTGTGCTCCAGGTGGCGCTCGACCAGCCGGCGGACCTCCCGGCGCTCCGCCGCGTCTTCCAGGGGCTCAAGCGCCACCATCTCCGGGTTGCAGCGCCCGGGGAAGCGGCCCCGGGGGTCCCAGACGTAGGCGATGCCCCCCGACATCCCGGCCGCGAAGTTCACCCCGGTCTCGCCCAGCACCACCACGCGCCCACCGGTCATGTACTCGCAGCAGTGATCGCCCACCCCTTCCACCACCGCATCGGCGCCGCTGTTGCGCACGCAGAACCGCTCCGCCGCCACGCCGCGGAAGAAGCACTCGCCGCTCGTCGCCCCGTAGAGCACCACGTTGCCGATGAGGATGTTCTCCTCGGCCCTGAACTTCGACCCGCGCGGCGGATAGATGACGATGCGCCCGCCGGACAGGCCCTTGCCCACGTAGTCGTTGGCGTCGCCCTCCACCTCCAGGGTCACGCCCCTTGCGAGCCACGCCCCGAAGCTCTGGCCGGCGCTGCCGGTGAACCGGAAATGGATGCTGCCGTCGGGCAGCAGGTCCGGGCCGGCCTCGCGCACGATGTGGTTCGAGAGCATCCCGCCCACCACCCGGCGGGTGTTGTCGATCGGCAATTCGTGGTGCACGCGCTCGCCCCGCCGGATGGCGGGCTCGGCCAGGCGGATCAGCGCGTTGTCGAGCGCGGCGGCCAGGCCGTGGTCCTGCTCATGCAGGCGGTACACCCCGAGGCAGTCCTCGGACGCCGGCGCCGGGGCCAGCAGCGCGGCGACGTCGATGCCCCTGGCCTTCCAGTGCGAGGCCCGCGGCGCGGCGCGCAGCGCATCCACCCGCCCGATCATCTCGTTCACGGTTCTGAAGCCGAGCCCGGCCATGATGCGGCGCAGATCCCGGGCCACCATGAAGAGGTAGTTGACGACGTGCTCCGGGGCGCCGGCGAACTTCCGGCGCAGCGCCGGGTCCTGGGTGGCGATGCCCACCGGGCAGGTGTTGAGGTGGCACTTGCGCATCATGATGCAGCCGAGCGCGACCAGCGGCGCCGTCGCGAAGCCGAACTCCTCGGCGCCGAGCAGGGCGGCGATCGCGACGTCCCGGCCGGTCTTGAGCTGCCCGTCCGTTTGCAGCACCACCCGCGAGCGCAGGTTGTTCATGACCAGGGTCTGGTGGGTCTCGGCGATGCCCAGCTCCCAGGGCACGCCGGCGTGCTTGATGGAGGTGAGCGGGGAGGCGCCGGTGCCGCCCGTATCGCCCGCGATCACCAGATGGTCGGCGCGCGCCTTGGTGACCCCGGCCGCGACCGTGCCCACGCCGATCTCGGCGCCGAGCTTGACGCTGATGCGCGCCCGCGGGTTCGCGTTCTTCAGATCGTGGATGAGCTGCGCGATGTCCTCGATCGAGTAGATGTCGTGGTGCGGCGGCGGGCTGATGAGCCCGACCCCCGGGATCGAGTAGCGGAGCCTGGCGATGTGGTCATCGACCTTGCCCCCCGGCAGCTCCCCGCCCTCGCCGGGCTTCGCCCCCTGCACGATCTTGATCTGCAGCTCGTCGGCGCTGGTCAGGTATCCGATGGTGACGCCGAAGCGCCCGCTCGCCACCTGCTTGATGGCGGAGCGCCGCGAGTCGCCGTTCGGCAGGGGCACGAAGCGGGCGGGGTCCTCCCCGCCTTCGCCGGTGTTCGACTTGCCGCCGATGCGGTTCATGGCCAGCGCCAGCGTCTGGTGGGCCTCCTCGGAGAGGGAGCCGAGGCTCATGGCCCCGGTGGCGAAGCGGCGCACGATCTCCGCCTCCGGCTCCACCTCGTCGAGGTCCTCCGGCGGCCCGACCGGGGTGAGCTCCAGCAGCCCGCGCAGCGTGGCGTTGCGCGTGTTCTCCTCGTCGACGTGCCTGGCGAAACGCCGGTATGCGTCCTCGGAGTCGGTACGCGCGGCGACTTGCAGATCGCCGATCGACACCGGGTCCCACATATGCCGTTCGCCGCCGCTACGCCACTGGAAGTCCCCCGGATTGGGCAGCTCGCGCGGCGCCTCCAGGGGCCGGCCGGGGTAGCCGATCCGGTGGCGGCGCTCCATCTCCTCGGCCAGCACCGCGAAGCCGATGCCGTCCACGCGGCTCGCGGTCCCCGCGAAGCACCGCTGCACGACCTCCGGCCCCAGGCCCACCGCCTCGAAGATCTGCGCGCCCTTGTAGGACTGGAGGGTGGAGATCCCCATCTTGGCGAGCACCTTCAGCATCCCCTTGGCGACGCCCTTGCGGTAGGCGTCCACCACGCCGGCGTCGGTCTGCGCGTGCCCGTGCTCCGCGAACAGTCCGGTGCGCCGCGCGTACCACAGGGACTCGAACGCGAGGTAGGGGTTGACCGCGTCCGCCCCGTATCCGATCAGCAGGCAGTGGTGATGCACCTCGCGCGCCTCGCCGGTCTCGACGACGAGGCCGATGCGGGTGCGCCGGTGGGTGCGGACCAGGTGATGGTGCACGCAGCCGGTGGCGAGCAGGGCGCTGATCGGCACCCGCTCCGGACCGGCCGCACGGTCCGAGAGCACGAGCAGGCTGTCCCCCTCGTCGATGGCCCGCGTGGCCTCGGACTCGATCCGCGCCAGAGCCTCGCGCAGCCCGGCTTCGCCGGATCCCTTGGGGAAGGTGGCGTCCAGGGTCCGCGCCCGCCACCCACGGGCATCGATCCGCGCCAGGGCGGCGAGCTCCTCGTTCGAGAGGACGGGATGCGGCAGGCGCAGCCGGTGCGCGTGCCGTTCGGTCACCTCCAGCAGGTTGGCCTCGGGTCCGATATAGCATTCGAGGGACATGACCACCTCCTCGCGGATCGAGTCGATGGCCGGGTTGGTGACCTGCGCGAAACGCTGCTTGAAGTAGTCGTAGAGCATCCGCGGCTGGTCGGAGAGCGCCGCGAGCGATGCGTCGTTGCCCATCGACCCCAGCGGATCGCGGCGTTCGCGCACCAGGTCGAGGAGCATGAACTGCATGGTCTCGGTGGTGTAGCCGAACGCCTGCATCCGCTCGATCAGCGTCTCCTCGTCCAGGCCCCGGACGGTCGTTGCACGCGGCGGACCGAGATCGGCCAGATCGAGGCGCTGGCGCGCGAGCCACTCGCCGTAAGGGCGCTGCCGGGCCCACTCGGCCTTGATCTCGTGGTCGGGCACCATGCGCCCGGCCTCGAAGTCGATCAGGAACAGCCGGCCGGGCCGGAGCCGTCCCTTCTCCACCACCCGCTCGGGCGCGACCGGCACCACCCCGAC
This sequence comes from uncultured Gammaproteobacteria bacterium, assembly GCA_958295835.1. Taxonomy (GTDB): domain Bacteria; phylum Pseudomonadota; class Gammaproteobacteria; order HK1; family HK1; genus HK1. The sequence goes on along the minus strand of OY282378.1, from coordinate 5,230,144 downwards.
CTCCGAGGCCATGATGCAGCGGCCGTCGTCGGTCACGTAGTACCGGCTCGGCCGCAGCCCGTTGCGGTCCAGGACCGCGCCGATGCAGGTGCCGTCGGTGAAGGCGATGGAGGCCGGGCCGTCCCACGGCTCCATCAGGCAGGAGTTGTACTCGTAGAAGGCGCGCTTGTCGGGCGACATGTCGCGCCGCTGCTGCCACGCCTCGGGGATCATCATCATGACCGCCTCCGGCAGCGTGCGGCCGTTCATGAGCAGGAATTCGAGCGCGTTGTCGAAGTTGCCGGAGTCGGAGCAGTCCGGCTCGATCACCGGAAAGAGCTTCTCCAGGTCGTCGCCGAAGAGCTCGGAGCGCATCACGCCTTCGCGGGCGTTCATCCAGTTGCAGTTGCCGAGCAGGGTGTTGATCTCGCCGTTGTGGCTCATGAAGCGGTTCGGCTGCGCCCGGTCCCAGGAGGGGAAGGTGTTGGTGCTGAAGCGCGAGTGGATCATCGCGAGGTGCGTCTCGTACCCGGGCGCTTCGAGGTCGGGGAAGAACTCGAAGAGCTGGCGCGGGGTCAGCATCCCCTTGTAGACGATCACCTTCGAGGACAGGGAGCAGAAGTACAGCAGCTTGCGCTCGGCGAGGCCCTCGTCGCCGCGCAGGCTGCGGCTGGCGTGCTTGCGGATGACGTAGAGCCGGCGCTCGAAGCCTTCGCCCGCGAAGCCCTCGCCCGCCGCGATGAAGAGCTGCTCCATGTGCGGCATGGAGGCCAGCGCGGCGCGGCCGAGGTCCGCGCCCTCGGGGTCGTGCGGCAGGGCGCGCCAGCCGAGGCATTCCTGGCCCTGCGCCGCGACGATCGCCTCGATGCGTTCCTTGCACGCGCGTCGCTCGGCCGGGTCGTGCGGCAGGAAGACGTTGCCCGCGCCGTAGCGGCCCGGCTCGGGGAGGGATCGGCCGAAGGCGATCTCCGCGAAGCGCGCGAGCAGCTTGTGCGGCAACGCGGTGAGGATGCCGGCCCCGTCGCCGGTGTTGGGCTCGCTGCCGATGCCGCCGCGATGCTCCATGCAGCAGTTGATGCGCTTCGCGTCGTCCACGATGCCGCGCCCGGCGCGTCCCTCGATGTGGCATACGAAGCCGACGCCGCAGCTCTCGTGCTCGAAGCGGGGATCGTAGAGCCCCTGGGCCGGGGGTGGTCCGGGGCGGATTCGATGCGTTGCGTTCATGGCACTCTTCCCTGCGAAACCGGCCGCCGGACCCCCACCGGGTTGAGACTCGCGGCCGTGCCGCCGCCGGACGGCGAATCATGCGGCATCCGGATCGTCCTCGTTCCGGCGGACCCTGACCGGGTGAAACTCGCGAACATGCCATCGCCGGACAGCCCGGCGCTCGAAGCACGCGAGACGGGATCAGAAGGAACGACCGCCCCCATCCGCATCGATGGGGCTGACGCCCGACTCTGAACCGGGAGCGGTCAAGGCGTCAAGTGCCGGGGTCGGGGCCACAGGGGCATTTCATTCTGCATCCGGGACGTATGTCGGATGCGTCCGGAAGACGATTTCGGGCGAATCAGGACCGAAGATGCGGGTTTGACGACCCATGCGGTTCAGGTCGGGACGCGGCGACAGTCCCGGGAGCCGGAGATCGAGCAAATGGCTTACAAATCGAGGGACTTCAGCCACTACGATATCGTGACCGATGCCGGGCAGAATGTGTCTGATATGGCCATCAGAGCACACGGCCGGCCAGGGACCGGCGCGGATTTTGACTTGTCATACGAAAACCCCTGAGCTAGGGTATTGCCGTCACACGGGAGCAAGGCATGCCCCGCCCGAGAGCCGAAAACCCGAGGAACGCGTTCGCCAGCGTCCGCTTGACGGCGGAGGAACGCGCCGAGATGGAGATGGCCGCCGAACGCCTCGGCTTCGGCTCGCTCAGCGAGTATTTGCGCCACTTGCACGCACGCGCCAAGGCGGATGCGGTCGAGCCGGAGAGCAACGGGCATGCGCTGGCCAGGACGTATCCGGCAAGCGGGATCCGGACCTTTCACAAAAGCCGGTTGGGCCGGATGCTGTGCGGCGACGCCCGATGCCACCTCATGAACGGCGCTGCCGAACAATCGGTCGATCTCATCATGACTTCGCCACCGTTCGGCCTTGTCCGCAAGAAGACCTACGGCAACGAGGACGCGCACCGCTATTGCGACTGGTTCCGCCCGTTCGCGGAGGGTTTCCGGCGGGTGCTCAAGGCCGGCGGCAGCTTGGTGATCGACATCGGCGGGGCGTGGAAGCCGGGAACGCCGACGCGCTCGCTCTACCACTTCGAGCTCCTGCTGATGCTGTGCGAAGACTACGGCTTCCATCTGTGCCAGGAGCACTATTGGTGGAACCCTTCGAAGCTGCCGACGCCGGCGGAGTGGGTCAACGTGCGCCGGGTGCGGGTCAAGGATGCGGTGAACTGCGTCTGGTGGCTGAGCCCGACCCCGTGGCCGAAGGCCAGCAACCGCCGGGTTCTCGCGCCCTACAGCGCTTCGATGCGCGACCTGCTGAAGCATGGTTACAAGGCTAGGCTTCGGCCCTCGGGACATCAGATCTCGGACAAATTCGGCAAGGACAACGGCGGGTCGGTTCCACCCAACCTGCTCGCGGTCGCCAATACCGAATCGAACGGACGCTACCAGGATTATTGCCGGCGGAACGGCTACCCGATCCACCCGGCGCGTTTTCCCGAGGAAGTGCCGGAGTATTTCATCCGGATGCTCACCGACCCCGGGGATCTGGTGCTGGATCCATTTGCCGGTTCCTGCGTCACCGGCGCCGTCGCCGAACAACTCGGACGCAGATGGACATGTTGCGAGCTGGACGAGGAATTCCTGAAGGGCGCGATGGCTCGCTTCGTGCCGGCCGTACAAGTACACAACCAGAGTGGAGATCTCTTCCCGGCTGCGGGGGGGAGCGCCCTTCGCAAGAAAGCAGTGACCTATTCGATCAATCCGCCATGCAGTGTTGCCGTCAGCGAGGGCGACGTTCCACTGATCGAGGACGGCGGCCTCACGCGCCCGCGGGTGTCGGCAAAGCGGAAGACCGTAAAGCAGGCACCGCGCGTTGCCGCCGGATGATCGTGCCGGCCATCGAGATGGCCTGACATGGCGCGGCTTGCCAAAAAGCAACTGCTCAACGTCGTCGAGGGCGCGATCCGTGAAGGTGGATGGTACTTTCTCCGCCTGTCGCCGATCGGGTCTCATCCCGCACAGTACCAAATCTATCGGGACGGCCAGAGCCACAGGGTGCGTGTCCATATCTGGAACCTGACTCGGGGTGGGCAGAACCGGCCCGAAGACGAGTGGCGTATTCAGGCAACCGGCGTTGACCGTTTCGAGCCGGAGCCCGACGGCAAGACCTTGATCCTGGGCTGGCAAGACGAGAGGGAGGTGTTCGCCGGCTTCGATTTCGCCCGGCATCGAGCCGATCTTGGGATTTCACCCTCGATCCAGCTTCGCGAAGCCGCGCTTCACCAAGCCGTCCTGGATGGCTTCGCGCCCCACAACAAGGGGAACGGCGAACTGGCCATTGCCTTTCGCCCGGACTGTCTCGCCGCCTATGTCGCCAATCTCGAATCCCTCCACGAGTGCGGTCGAGCCGCCGAAGAAATAGAGATGTTGAGCCGGATCGGGCAGGACCCCGACGCCGTTGACGACACGGAGGTCGAGGAGAAGATCGCCGAATCGCGCCGCTACGCCGTGCTCTCCACGAAACGGGCACTTCGGGAAACAGGCTTCCGAAAGCGCGTACTCACCGCTTACGGCCAGAGTTGCGCGATGTGCGGCATTCAGCTACGACTTCTCGATGGCGCGCATATCCTGCCGACTGCGCATCCTGACAGCACCGACGGCACCGACAACGGCGTCGCCCTGTGCGCCCTGCATCATCGCGCGTTCGACCGGGCTCTCGTCACGTTCGATTTCGAGTTCCGGATTCATGTGAACGAAAGCATGGCCCGTGAACTGAAGGCGGCCGAACACGCGGGCGGCCTCGAAGCGTTCAAGGATGCCCTGCGCCCTGTTCTCACCTTGCCGCCCGACAGGCGGGATCGTCCGGCCCAACGCTTCGTAGAAAAGGCCAACGAACTTCGCGGCTGGTCCCTCTAAAGTGCCGGGATCTGGGCCATGACGCCGGCATTTCCGGAACGGCCATTCACCCCGGGCCGGGTCATGACCCCCTGCCCCGGATTGGGTTGTAGTATTCGGCGGGCAGCCCGGCAGCGGGCCGCACCCGGCACACGTATCCGTACCCTGCTGCGCGGCGATGCATCGGTGATCGGCATCCACCGAAAGCAACGACGACGCGCATACGCGGATCGCCCACCAGCCTTGAAGGGCAACCGCTGTCAAACGGCAATATCATGCAGTTTCAAGCTCAGCAGGCACACCGCCATGCCATATAGCCAACTCGTCCAGGCGCATGTCGACAGGGAGGTCACGGAGGAGGCCGCGGTGGTTCTGGCCGCGATGGGCCTGACAGTATCCGACGCTGTTCGCCTCCTGCTCACTCGGGTTGCACGCGAAAAGGCACTACCGTTCGCTCCGCTCGTTCCCAACGCCCCCACCATCGCGGCCATGAAGGAGGCGCGAGCCGGCAATCTGCCGCAGTTCGAGGATGTCCAAAGCCTGCTCGACGACCTGCATGCGGACGATTGAACGGATGCATCGGTTCAAACGTGACTACAGACGGGAGTCCCGCGGACACCACGGCGCAGATCTTGATGAACGACTGGCGGCGATCGTACAGGCACTTGCCACCGATGTTCCGCTGGAACCCGCCACCATGACCATGCACTCAGCGGCTCGTGGACCGACTTCCGTGACTGCCACGTCAGACCGGATCTGGTACTCATCTACCAGAAGCCCGATGCCAAGACGCTGCGGCTCGTCCGCATCGGGTCGCACGCTGAGCTCGGACTGTGACGTCGGTGCGCGAGGACGGTTCCACCAACTCCTGCCATCGAAGGCGAGTGCGCCGTTTTCCTGGTTGTGCCGCACGACGGTGGATCACGCCATCGGAGCCGCAAGGTCAGTCGAATGGCTGTGCTGCCCATCCCCTGAACCGCCCCGGGTTTCCCGGAGGGTGATTTGCTTGAGTCAGGCGGCCATCGCCGACTCTCGCAGTTGGTGGTCGTAGTGTGCCTCGAATTCAGCCGGAGGCACATGCCCGAGGGGTCCGAACAGGCGCCGGTGGTTGTACCAGTGCACCCAGTGGAGGGTGGCGAGCTCCACCGCCTCGCAGTGACGCCACGGCCCGCGCTGGTTCCCGCTTTCGCGGGAATGACAGATGAGTTCCGTCTTGTACAGCCCGATGATGGACTCGGCCAGCGCGTTGTCGTAGGAGTCGCCTACGCTTCCCACCGAGGGCGCGATGCCCATCTGCACGAGGCGCTCGGTGTAGCGCAACGAGAGATACTGCACGCCCCTGACGCTGTGGTGGATGAGTCCTTCACGCGGCGCACGGCGCTCGTGAAGGGCCTGTTCGAGGGCATCGAGGGCCAAGTCCGTGTGCAGTGAATGCGACACCCGCCAGCCCACGATACGCCGCGCATAGGCGTCGATGACGAAGGCCGTGTAGGCGAACCCCCGCCACGTCGCCACATAGAGCCTGCCCCCGTGGAAACGGGGGTCAGAGCCTGCCCCCGAGTGATGGAATCGGGGGTCCGACACCCACAGCGCATTCGGGCGGCTGACCTTGAACTCCCGATTCACCCGGTCATCGGGGCGCTCGCCCTGCACCACCGGGTGCGTGGTCTTCGCCCGCTGGCCCCGCACCGCCCCTTGCAGCTCCATCCGGCGCATCAGCCGCGCCACCCCCCGATGGGACTCGGGGGCAGGCGTGCCACGCGCCACCGCGACCCCTTCACGGCGAAGCTGGCGCCAGACCTTGCGCACCCCGTACACCCCGAAGTGCTTGTCGTACACCCGGCGGATCTCCCCGCACAACCACTCATCGCGGCGCACCCGCCCCGGCGCGCGCTCCGGCTCCCCTTCGCGCGCCTTGTGCTCGGAGTACGTCGATGGGGCGATCGGCACCTCGGCGCATGTCATCCCCGCGAAAGCGGGGACCGGCCCGACCCCGTATCGACCCCGATGAGCGTCGATGAACGACATCATCCTCTCGCGCGGCGCTCGTGCTCCGCCTGCGCGAATGGTGGTGGTGTTGTCTGCCGAAGGTAGACAAATACGCCGACGCCTTGCGAAGAATCTCGTTCGCTCGGCGCAGCTCTCGGTTCTCGCGCTCCAGCTCCTTGAGCCGGCGGCGCTCCTCGCTCGTGAACCCTGCACGGCCCCCGCGGTCGCACGTCATTCCCGCGGAAGCGGGAATCGGCCTGTCGCACCCACTTGCGCAGCGTCTTCGCCATGCACCCGAGCTTCGATGCCACCGAGGTGATCGCCGACCACTGCGAATCATGTTCGCCCTGGTGATCCAACACCAAGCGCACCGCCCGTTCCCGGACTTCCGGGGAGTATCTTGTCGGTGATTTCATCTGCCTTTTCCTCCCAAAGGCTCAACGAGTGGAGTCTCCGGGAAACCCGGGGCGGTTCAATCGCTGAAGAACGACGGCCCGCCTCCCGCGATGCAGCCGTGTCGTTTACACTCGCATGGAACAAACCCTTTCCTCGCCCGTTGCCGCGCCGGCCGTGGATGCCGGCGGTCCCGCGTGGCGGAATCGCCAGGTGACCGTGCCGACGGTCACCATTCGCATCGAACGGCGTCACGGCACGCGGAGCCCGCCACCTCGAGCACATGCCCCCATGAACAGGATGCCCACCGGGAAGTACCAGCCGTTCAAGCCGATCGATCTGCCGGACCGGCAGTGGCCGGGCCGCACCATCACCCGCGCCCCGGTGTGGTGCAGCGTGGATCTGCGAGACGGCAACCAGGCGCTCATCGACCCGATGGACGGCCGGCGCAAGCTGCACATGTTCGAAACCCTCGCCGGCATGGGCTTCAAGGAGATCGAGGTGGGCTTTCCGTCGGCCTCGAAGACCGATTTCGACTTCGTGCGCAAGCTGATCGACGAAGACCGCATCCCCGCGGACGTGACCATCCAGGTGCTCACCCAGGCCCGGGAGCCCCTGATCCGGCGCACCTTCGAGAGTATCGCGGGCTGCCGGCGCGCGATACTCCACCTCTACAACTCGACCTCCACCGTGCAGCGCCGGGTGGTGTTCGGTCTCGACCGCGACGGCATCGCCGACATAGCGGTCAGCGGTGCCCGGCTCGTGCGCGAGCTCGCCGAGGGCATGAACGGTTCGGAGATCGTGTACCAGTACTCGCCCGAGAGCTTCACCGGCACCGAGCTCGACTTCGCGGTCTCGGTCTGCGAGGCGGTCTGCGACGTGTGGGAGCCGACGCCGGAGAAGAAGGCGATCATCAACCTTCCCGCGACGGTGGAGATGGCCACCCCCAACGTCTATGCGGACCAGATCGAATGGTTCATCCGCAACTTCCGGTACCGCGAGCGCTGCGTCATCAGCCTCCATCCCCACAACGACCGGGGCACCGGAGTGGCGGCGGCGGAGCTGGCGGTGATGGCCGGGGCGGATCGGGTGGAGGGCACCCTGTTCGGCAACGGCGAGCGCACCGGCAACGTGGACGTCGTCAACCTCGCGATGAACCTGTTCACCCAGGGGATCGACCCCGAGCTCGACCTCTCCGACATCGACCGGCTCAAGGGCGTGGCGGAGTTCTGCAACCAGCTTCCGGTCCACCCACGGCACCCGTGGGCGGGCGAGCTCGTCTACACCGCGTTCTCGGGATCGCACCAGGATGCGATCAAGAAGGGCATGAACGCGATGGAGCGAAGCAACTCCGGCCTCTGGGAAGTGCCCTACCTGCCGGTGGACCCGCGGGACGTGGGACGCGACTACGAGGCGATCATCCGGGTCAACAGCCAGTCCGGAAAAGGCGGGGTGGCCTATCTCCTCAAGGCCGACCACGGCCTGGACCTGCCGCGCGCCCTCCAGGTCGAGTTCAGCCGTATCGTGCAGGACGTCACCGACCAGAGCGGCACCGAGATCAGCTCCGAGGCCATCTGGAAGCGGTTCGAATCGGAGTATCTGCGCGAGGATGGCCCGTACGAGTTCGTCGAGCACTGGTCGGTGCCGGACACCCATGCCTCGGAGCGCCGGAAGATCACCGCGACCATCCGCCGCCACGGCGAAGAGCTCACCATCACCGGCCGGGGCAACGGACCCATCGCCGCCTTCGTGGACGCGCTCGAATCCGACTGCGGGGTGAAGATATCGGTCAAGGACTACCACGAGCACGCGCTCGGGCGGGGCGCCGATGCGACGGCCGTGGCGTACGTCGAGGCGGCCGGCGAGTCCGGGGACGTGCTGTTCGGAGTGGGGAGGCACCCCAACATCACGAACGCGTCGCTGCGCGCGATCCTCTGCGCGGTGAACCGCCTCTTCGCCAGGGCCGGCTGAATCGCAGGGGCCGATGATGGCCGGTGCATTGAGGCTGTGGGAAGGCGAGGTGCTCGCGGAGTGGGTCGACGCCAACCGGCACATGAACGACGGCTGTTATGCGGTCGCATTCGGCGAGGCGAGCTGGCGGGTCCAGGATCATCTGGGGCTGCACGCGGATTATCGGGCGCGAACCGGGGAGACGCTCTACTCGGTGGAAGCCCATCTCACGTGGGCGCGGGAGCTGTCGCTGGGGCAGCGGCTCCACATCGAGAGCCTGATCCTCGGTGTCGATGCGAAGCGGTTGCGCGTGTTCCATCGACTGTTCGCCAGCGACGACGGCTATTGCGCGGCCACCATGGACGTGATGATGCTGCATGTCGTCCAGAGCGAAGACGGGGCGCACACCAGCCCGTTCCCCGGCGACGTCGCCCGCCGTATCGAGCAGGTCGCGGCGGGACACGCGGCGCTGGGCGTTCCGGAGGAGGCGGGCCGTTCCATTCGCGATATCGGCGCTCAACCCGGTGGGGCGAGTGAGGGTTGATCATGGAGATCCGCTACGAGATGATGCACTATCTCCAGTGGGCGAGCGTCGCGTCCCGCGGGATACGGACCATTCAGCGGCGGCGAATGAGCAGCTCGACAGGGCCGCCATGCGGCGGATCCCTCTTCCCTGCCTCGCCGAAAGGCAAGATGCAGGAGTCACGCTGAACCCGCACCCGATGATCAGCGAACCATCGACAGGCACTCCATGAGCGACTCCGGCGCCAATCCTCCTCAGCCGGCCTCTCACGCCCCGGGCGCCGATCCGGGTGCGGCCTACGTCCGCTTCGACAACGTCCAGAAGAGCTACGACGGGGTGACCCTGGTCGTCAAGAGCCTCAATCTGGACATCGCCAAGGGAGAGTTCCTGACGATGCTCGGGCCTTCCGGCTCGGGCAAGACGACGTGCCTGATGATGCTCGCGGGGTTCGAGCCCGCGACCCACGGCGAGATCTTTCTGAATACCCGCCCGATCAACAACGTCGCGCCGCACAAGCGCGGGATCGGCATGGTGTTCCAGAACTACGCGCTGTTCCCGCACATGTCGGTGGAGGAAAACCTGCTCTTCCCCCTGGAAGTGCGGCGCATGCCGCGCGACGAGGCGCGCCGGCGGGTCGGGAAGGTCCTGGAGATGGTCGAGCTTCCCGGCTTCGGCGGGCGGCGCCCGGCCCAGCTCTCGGGCGGCCAGCAGCAACGGGTCGCCGTTGCCCGGGCGCTGGTCTTCGAGCCCGACCTGGTGCTGATGGACGAGCCCCTGGGCGCCCTCGACAAGCAGTTGCGCGAACAGATGCAGTACGAAATCAAGCATATCCACGAGAGCCTGGGGGTGACCGTCGTCTACGTGACCCACGATCAGAGCGAGGCGCTCACCATGTCGGACCGCATCGCGGTGTTCGACGACGGGGTCATCCAGCAGCTCTCCACTCCCGCCGAGCTCTACGAGCGGCCGCAAAACAGCTTCGTCGCCCACTTCATCGGCGAGAACAACACCCTGCACGGCACCGTCACCGAAATCCGCAACGGCGAATGCCGGGTGGCCATCGACGGCGGCGGCGAAGTCTCCGCGCTCGCGGTCAACGTGGAGCGTGCGAACACTCGAACGACGCTCTCGCTCCGGCCCGAGCGGGCCGAGATCGACCCCGTGAGCACCGACGGCTTCAACACCCTCGAAGGGAGGGTCGAAGAATTGATCTACCTGGGCGACCATATACGCACGCGTCTGACGGTCGCCGGGCATGACGACTTCATCGTCAAAGTGCCGAACACCCATGCGCACCGGCGATTGAAGATAGGAGAGGCGGCGACCGTCGCCTGGCTGACGGAGGATTGCCGCGCGCTGGACCCGATCGCGGGCTGAAACCGCGACGTTTCCGGAAAGCCGCTGCGCGAACAGTCCCGCCGAGAGCCGAGACCCACCGAGCTGAAGACAGGAGACATCAAATGAAACACGAAACCATTGCCCGGGCACTCGCGGTGGCGGGCGCCGTCGCACTCGCGGCGGGCGCGTCCCAGGCCGCCGACGTGACGGTCGTGTCCTGGGGCGGCGCATACACCGCCTCGCAGCAGAAAGCCTACGGAACGCCGTGGGAGGAGAAGACCGGGAAGAAGATCCACTGGGAGAACTACAACGGCGGCCTCGGCGAGGTGCGCACGCAGGTCGAGTCGGGCACGGTGACCTGGGACATCGTGGACGTGCTGCCCCACGAGGCGCGGGTGGGCTGCGACGAGGGCTTGTTCGAGGAGATCCCGGAGCGGTATCTCGTCAAGACCATGGATGGGAAGTCGCTCGACGAGGACATGATGGTGCCCCGCCCCAACAAATGCGTCGCCCCGCAGATCTGGTGGTCCTACATGATGTTCTACGACGAGCCGGCGTGGGCGGGCAAGCAGGCGCCGGCGTCGATTGCGGACTTCTTCAACGTGTCCGACTTTCCCGGCAAGCGGGGGATCCACTCGTGGCCGAACGCGCTGATCGAGATGGCGCTCGTGGCCGACGGCGTGGACCCGAAAGGGGTCTACGAGGTGATGGACACCGATGAAGGGATCGACCGGGCGTTCGCGACCCTCGACAAGATCCGCGACCACTCGGTGTTCTGGTCGGCGGGCTCGAAGCCGCTGGAGTTCGTGAAGTCGGGTGAGACCTCCATGGCGCTCGCATACAACGGCCGCGTGGGCGCCGCGAACCTGAGCGAAGACGCCACCTTCGTGCCGGTATGGGACGGGCAGGTGCTGGAGGAGGAGTGGATGGTCGTCGTGAAGGGAACGCCCAACATGGAGGCCGCCTTCGAGTTCATCGGCTTCGCGAGCGCACCCGAGCAGCAGGCGGGTCAGGCCCGATACATCAACTACGGTCCGATGCGCAATTCCGCCTTCGGCATCATCGAAGCCGGTGAGCCGTGGTTCCACAACGGCAAGAACATCATGGAGCACATGCCGAACCGTCCGGAGGTCATGGCCCGGAGCGTCATCGCCAATCCGGACTGGTGGGCCGACAACGGCGACGCCGTCAAGGAGCGTTTCGACGCTTGGCGTGCGCAGTAGTACACGACCGCGTCAGCGGTGGCGCCCTTGCCCGGTGCGCTGACCGGCGAGGAGCGGGTGTGTTCCATGTGGACCGGGCGGCGCCGTGTCGCCCGGTCCGGTGGTCGGGGAACCATACGGCCCCGCGGCCGAGCGGGACGGTATCGGAATCCGGCTTGGCGCAGCCGGGGGCTTGCCCGTCGATTTCTTCGGAGACTTGCAGTCAACGTTCACTCACTGCCCCGGAGACACCGCCATGAACGCCACCACCTTCGACGCCCTCAAGACCACCCGCGACCTCGAAGCGGCCGGAATCGAACGCCAGCACGCGGAAGCCATCGCCGAAGGGATGCGCGATGCCGCCCGACCGTGACGAATTCGCCACCAAAGCCGACCTCGCCGGCCTCGAAGCGCGCATCGACGCCAGGCTCGAAGCCCTCGAAGGGCGCATGTACCGCGCCTTGTGGATTCAGGGCGGGGCCATCGTCGCGATCCTCACCGCCCTTCGGTTCCTGCCGATCTGACCCGTATCCGGCCGGGACCGCCACACCCGACCGGCTGATTCGCATGGAATCCGGACGCTGAGAGATCAGGGAACCGACGAACCACCCCAATGGCCGCCACCTCCATCGACATGTCCACCACCGCAACCGGCGAGCTGCTCACGGCCGACGGCCGGCCGCTGAAGGAAAGCCTCCAGCGCTCGTTGCGCCGCCGCAAGCTCACCGCCCTGGCGCTGGTGGCCCCGGCCGTGGTGTTCCTGTTCGTGCTCTTCGGCATGCCGGTCATCTACCTGATGACCTGGAGCGTCGACGACACCCAGGTCAACAACGCCCTGCCCCGGACCTTCGCCGCCTACCAGCAATGGGACGGCGAGGAGCTGCCCTCCGAGCCGCTCTACGAGGCGATGTTCAAGGACGTCGCCGAGGCCAGCGGGCTCCAGATCGGGCGCGCGAGCACGCGCATGAACTACGCGAAGTCCAAGTGGAAGAGCCTGATGAAGAAGACGAAGCGCAAGGTCAAGGCGCTTCTCGGCACGGACCCGGACTTCGCCGGCCCCTACAAGGAGGCGCTCATCGGGATCGACAAGCGGTGGGAGGACATCTCGTTCTGGCATTCCCTCGGGATCATGAAGGACCCGTACACCCTGGGGTACTACCTGAATTCCTTCGACTTGCAGTACGGCTTCGGGAAGGCAGTGGTCCAGCAACCCGAGAACCGCCGCATCTACAAGACGCTGTGGATGCGCACGCTGATGATCAGCGTGATCGTCACCCTGGCCTGCCTGGCGCTCGGCTATCCGGTCGCGCACCTGCTGGCGACCCTGCCGCTGCGCTACTCCAACCTCCTTATGATCTGCGTGCTGATGCCGTTCTGGACGTCGCTGCTGGTGCGCATCGTGGCGTGGATGATCATGTTGCAGCAGGAGGGGGTGGTCAACGACACCCTGGTGTGGCTGCGCCTGGTCGGCGACGAGAGCCGGTGGCAAATGATGTACAACTTCACCGGCACCGTCATCGTCATGACCCAGATCCTGCTGCCCTTCATGATCCTCCCGGTCTACAGCGTGATGAAGGGCATCTCGCCCGCCTACATGAAGGCCGCCCAGAACCTGGGCGCGCCGCCGGCGATCGCCTTCCTCCGCGTGTACGTGCCGCAGAGCCTGCCGGGGGTCGGGGCGGGCGTGATCCTCGTGTTCATCGTCGCGATCGGGTACTTCATCACCCCCGAGCTGGTCGGCGGCAAGGACGGGCAGATGATCGGCAACTACATCGCCTACCATCTGAAGTCGAGCCTCAACTGGGGGCTGGCCTCGGCGATGGGCGTGATCCTGCTCGCCGCGATCCTGATCCTCTACTGGGTCTACGACCGGGTGGTGGGCATCGACAACATGAAGATGGGCTGACGATGGCACTTCCTGCCTACTACACCACCGGCCAGCGCGTCTGGCACCGGACCTACGTGGTCTACTGCGCGCTCGTGCTGTTCTTCCTGGTGATGCCGCTCATCGCGGTCATTCCCCTGTCGTTCACCGCCGCCCCCTTCCTCGACTTCACCCCCGGCATGCTGCGGCTCGACCCGGAAGCCTTCTCGGTGCGGTGGTACAAGCTCATGGTGGGGGACTGCTCGGCCGCCGACGTCATTACGACGGTGTGCAGCGACAAGTGGAAGATCGGCGCCGTCAACAGCCTGATCATCGCCGTCGTCGCCACGGTGCTGGCCACCGCCATCGGCACCCTGGCCGCGCTGGGGCTCAGCCGCTCCCATCTGGCGGGCCGGCGCCTGATCATGGCGTTCCTGATCTCGCCGATGATCGTGCCGCTGATCATCACCGCGGCCGGCATGTTCCTGTTCTACGCCAAGCTCAAGCTCGTGGCGAGCTTTGCCGGCGTCATCCTGGCACATACCGTGCTCGGGCTGCCGTTCGTGGTGATCACGGTGACCGCGACGCTGATCGGATTCGACTACTCGCTGACCCGCGCGGCACAAAGCTTGGGCGGGAGTCCGACGTACAACTTCTTCAAGGTCCAGCTCCCGCTGATTGCGCCGGGGGTCATCTCGGGCGCGCTCTTCGCCTTCATCACCTCCTTCGACGAGGTGGTCATCATCCTGTTCCTGGGCGGGGCGGATCAGCTCACCCTGCCGAGACAGATGTGGGCGGGCATTCGCCAGGAGATCAGTCCGACGATCCTCGCGGTGGCCACGGTGCTGGTGATCCTCTCCGTCCTGCTGCTGACCACCGTCGAGCTGCTGCGCCGGCGCTCCGAGCGGCTGCGCGGCCTGACCCCGGCGTAGGGACGTCCGCCAGCGCTCCGCCCGGATCGTGTCCGAACGATGCGGCGAGCCACCTGGGCCTCGCGGGGCCGGCAGGCGGTTCGGAACGACGCGAGAGCATCCGGCGCGGCAGCGCTTTCCGGGCGGCGCTGCTCCCGCTTCTGAGCCGGCGGCACGGCGCATAGGAGTAGCGCTACCCCAATGCATCCCCGGCCGCAGCGGCACGCGACCCCGATCCTGAGCCGGCGCGGCAGTGCTTCGGGAAGCCGGCCACGGCCCTGATCCGGTGCGGCGGCGTTTCCGGGTGGTGCAACCCGGGTCCTGAGCCGGCGGCACGGTTCCCGATCCTGAGCCGGCGCCCGCGATTCCGCGTAGCGTAATCACCAAGCGACCGCGCCAGCGGTCGCCGCTATCGGTACACGGAGAGGTCCCGACATCAAGAACGCGGCATTACAGATCGCGCTGATCATCCTCGGCGTGCCGCTGCTCGCCATCGCACTGATCCAGGGCCATACCCTCTACGTGGAATTCACCCGGCCACCTCCCCCCTGGCCGCCACCCGAACGGATCCAATTCCCGGCGCATCACCGGTGGGCGAAGAAAGCGCTCGCGAAGTTCGCGGCGTTGCCGCCCCCTGGACGCACGGCCCTGCGGGCCGGGATCGAACGCACCCTGCAGCCCGTTCCGCAATGGCTGGCGGCGCTCGACCGGCGGCCGGTGGCGGTGCTGTGCGTCGGGGAAAACCATGAGCCCTACCTGCGCCGCTTTCTTGCCGACCGGCTGTTCGCGACGCTCAAGGCGGACGTCCTGCTGATCGAGGCCACGGCCCGCGAAGCCGCGCGGATACACCGCCGGGTCGAGTCGGGAGATGACCCGGTCATGCTGCTCGGCGCCGACATGGCAAGGCTCCTGCGCAGCGCGCTCGCGGCCAATCCCGCCCTCGAGATCGACGGCATCGAGGAACGGCCCGAACAGCGCTCCGCGCGCCGCGGGGGGGAACACGGCTCGCGCGAAGGCTCGATCGAGACGAACTTCCGGGCGCGGTACCGGCCGGGGCGCCGTCACGTCGTGCTGTACGGCGCGTTCCATTGCTCCCACCGTGGCGGCTGGCTCTTCCAGCGCCTGCGCCGGCAGCCGCCCCCCGGCGCACCGGCCGGGTCGCTGCTCAACCTGCGGGTCGCCTGGGAGCATCTCGAACCCCCGTTCGAGGCGTTCACGTACTTCCTCGACGAGATCGGCTTCCCGCCGGGGGATTTCGTGATCGCGGACCCCGAAGCGCTGCCGGCCGAGATCGCCGACTGGTTCCCCTTCCTGAGCGCGAACGAGCTCCGTGCCTTCGGCGCGGTCGCGGTCTTCCGGTTTCATTCGCCCTCCACCGTTCTTCGTCGCCCGAGCCACCAGCCGGGGTATCGGGGAGGCGAGAGGTCGGAGTGATATGGCGGACGAGGCCGCGGGCCGGTACGAGCGGCTACCCGGTGGCGAAGACCTCGATCGGGATCGGAAGTCCCGGGGCTTTCGCCTGCCGGCTGTCGGTGGTCAGAAGCGGGCCGCCCATGATCTCCGCCAGTGTCACATACGCGGCGTCGTATGCCGTGAGGTTGGCGCGCCACGCGGAGAAGGATCGAGCTCGATCGGCGGCAGCTCGGCAATGCGCGCGAACACCTCTTCCCGGGTGGGGCGTGACAGTGACCGTTCGATCTCGCGCAGCACGTAATCCGACTCATGACCTCCGATACTGCCGATGTTGATGTCTGCGCATGCCTCGATTCTGGCGCAGCGGCGGAGACAAGCATACAGTTGAATGACCCCGGTCGAATGAACCGCAGCACCGTACCGGCAGCACCGCACTGAACGAAGGGCAGGGGATGTATGCAGCGCGCGAATGAAGCCGCGTGCGCGGGACGCGACGGTTCACCCGCCCCGACACTGCCAAGGAGATCGCATCATGAAGACCCATGCTCGTGTCGTCGTCATCGGCGGCGGTCGAGACAGTGAACGAACGTCCCGACATTGCGCTCGATGACGAGACCTGCGATGCGGGCGCCGCCGCGCTCGACGCCCCGATGGAGCCAGACGCCCGTTTGAAGGAACGTTTCTCGCGCCGGCCGTTGTGGGAACGATAGCCGCGCCCGAACCGCTGGGCGAACGGCATGGCATCTTGCGGTTTCGCTCCGGCGTGCCCGGCCTCGACGCTTGGCTGCAAGGTTAAGGCGCGGTTAAATGAGGCCAAGGGTGGCGCGCGCACCTATGTCGCCCGTGACGGCGACCGGGTGGTCGGGTTCTACAGCCTCGCCGCGAGTTTGGTGGAGAGACGGCGTTTGTCTTCGAGGGTCGGCAGGAGTACACTCGGTCTGGTGAGTTAGTCCTGCTCGGACAACTGGCGGTGGACGCGGATTACCAAGCACAAGGCATCGGGTCCGATCTGTTGGTCGATGCGGCGAAGCGAGTGTTGGTGGCGGCGGGTGTGATCGGCGCACGGGCAATCGTCATGCAGGCGCTCAACGAAGAGGCCAAGGCGTTCTATGCGCGATTCGGCTTCCGGTCGTTCTCGGATCGCGAGCCGCTCATGCTGGTCCTGCGGCTTTCCGAACTGAAGGTCACACTATCCAGGATGAATCTGACCGTCGAAGGCGCACAAGTCAGGCGCAGGCATCGCACTGAACGAAAGGAGTGGCGCTATGAAGAGGTTGTTTGATGCTGTCTTTCGTCCCCACTATTATGCCGGAACCAGAGCAGAAGAAATATTCGTGCAGCAGGCAGATGCAGCACGGTGGATTATGGAGAGGATATCTCAGGAGAAAGAAAAGATAGGAATATACGAGGATGTTGCCGGCCGGTCTGTCAAGAGAGGCGATTTCATATGCAGAAACTGCCACAACGCCGAAATTGAAGTCAAGTGCAAGACGAAATATTCTTCAAAGGATATAGGAGACTATTATATGATCGAATATAGCCAGATAAAGCGGCACGAGAGGATGAAGGACGAGGTTACCAATGCGTCGGTCGTGTTTGCGTTCTATGAGAGAAAAGGGCGCTCCGTTCTTATGGATACGTTGAGGATGGTCGATTTGAATTTCTTGCTTGGATCGAGAGACTACAAGAATGGAAAGCTATACGATAAAAGGACCAAATGCATAAAAATTCCGTTCCGCTATACGCGAGAGAGATTTGAAGTGCTAGACATCCTTTTCAAGAAACGTAAGAGATAGCGGCCGTCCAGACTCAAAACCTCTCCAAATGCAACCCTGCTTTGCCCGATCTGTAACAACGAGAAGCATGATCCGTGGCCTTCGGCTTTCTATGACGGCCCGAAGCTGAGAACCCTGGCGCGGTTGACAGGCTATCGCCACGCTCTGTTGTCCGGTCCACCGTGTATCAACGAGGCCGCCGTTGAGGAGATACTCGCCGATCCCGACACTTTCATCGATGAATGGATTCCATATCCCGAGGAGGTCAGGAGAGTACGCGGCATGATTCTGGAGTACACGGAGGCCGACATCTTCGAGGGAGCCAGTCATGTTCCCGGCTACCTGCTGGAGCCGGACGAACCGGCCGAGTGAACGCCGCGTAACTCATCAGAAGGTACGTGTGCTCGACGACGGTTCCCTTGTCCCTGATGCCGTGCGATTCGCAATGGGCGACATTCTCCGCGAAGATTTCGACGTTGCGAAACCAGGGCCGGGCGACCCCGGCAACCTCGCCGGCCATGTCGCATTTCCGGCTCTTGCCGAGATGGAAGACACAGACACCACCATGTTTCAGCCGCTCGCGGGCCTGTCGAACGATCGGCTCGTAGACGCTGAAGCTTCGTTTCTGGCGTTCATCCACAAACGCCAGCGGGCGTTCCCTGAAGTCCGCGCTTGTCCAGCCCGCGAACCACAAGCGAATCCAGTTCGCCAAGTGAAAACGAGTGCTGTCGTAGAACGGCGGCGACGTGATCACCGCATCCAGTTGGTCGATGCCTTGCGGCCAGCGGTCGGTGGCGTCCTGGAACATGGATGAACCCGCGGTGAATGCATCCGGCCGTTTCGCTGCCAGAGACCGGTGGACCTTCTCCGCCAGCTTGACCGCCAATTCCTTGTATTCGGCCTCGCCGGTGGGAGAGAACGGTGTGATCGGATGCGAGCGGCGGCTCAGTGCGTAAGGCCGATTGCCGTGAAGTATGTGCAGCAGGCACGCGAAGACCAGCGCCGCTCCGTGACCTGTTGGCGGGTTTTCCTTGAAGAAACGGCGTGCCAGCAGAATCTCGTCCAGTGTCTTCGGATGGTAATAGTCCGGAAGCGGTCCATTGAACCGGATCGAACCGGCGTCGTTCCGTTCCGCATTCGTCGGGCGTCGTGTCCGGATGAAGTGCCTGAGCTCATCGAGCACGGTCATGCATTCACCGGCCGTCGCCGGATTGAGCTTTGCCGCCGCGACAGGCACCGCCACCGGACTGATGTCGAAGCTCCATGCCGTGACGCCGTGCAGCGCCGCTTCGAATGCAATGGTTCCCACACCGCCAAAGGGATCCAGGAGGCGGTCGCCAGGACTTGTGAAAGTCTTTATCAGGTGGTGCGCAAGCGACGGTTTCAGTTTACCTTGGTAGGAGCACAGCGAGTGTAGCGGGCTTCCCCAGTTGCGCTTGGCGAAGACACCTTGCTGGTGGGGTAGATTGCGCTTGAAGGCATCCCACCTCGGATGCCGCGTCGCCTTGGCGCGAGGCGGCGGGCGTGTGCGTGGTGGCGCCGTCGCGACAAGGAGGACTTGGCGCAACGGCCGGCCGTTGCGCGAGAGGCGCTGGCGCAACGTCACCTCCCGGTCAACCTTCCAGCCATCCGCTCGCAGCAGATCCGCGAGAATCGTCGGCGTGTCCACCCGGACCCCGGCGTAGGAAGAATCGCCGATGTCCATGAGAAGCGGCGACGACGGCTTGGCGTGGCGCAACAGCCCATCGAAAATCAACTGCATGTCCGAGAAGTAGCTCGACACCATCAGCGGAATGCGGCGATCGTATGCGCTTTTCTCGAGCGATCGGACTATCCGCTCGACGGCCCGGGAGACTGGTGGCCCGCTCTTCCCGGCAGTGACGTCGTTGATGCCGGCCGTGACGGTATGGTGCCGGAAGGTTGTCAGATCGCCGGCGGACGACAGCGCTCGTAGAAACCAGAGTTCGATCTTGGTGTTTCGGTAGTAGTTCGTTCCGTTCAGATAAGGGGGCGACGTGACGGTCGCGTCCACTTCCAGACCGGGGATATGGCCGAGGCGCTTGGCATCGCCCGCGATCAGGACCGGCGCGTGATCGACGGATTGCAGGTTTGTGATGTCTCGCGCAATCGCGCGAAGCCTGTCGCGGGCCTCACCGGTCAGATCGCCGACGATACCTTCGCGTTCGGCCCCCTTGCGGAAGCGAAGATCGCCGCGCCGGATCATGTTCGAGCACGGCACGAGCGCCGCCACGGCCGCGACCGTGGCGACCGACGCCGCCTCGGGGTCCTCGCAACCGATCGTGTCGAGCCAGCTTCGCAGCTTGAGGCAGGCATCCAGTGCAGCAGGCGGGAAAAACTCACTGTCACCGAAGGATTCGCCATAAGCCACGATGAGGCGCCGATCGGGTTCATGTTCGGCGAGCGACGATTCCAGGCGATCCGCCAGGTTCTGAACACGGGCGGCCAGTCGCAGCCGGCCCCGTTCGGGCATGGCGAGGACCCTTGTCTTGGCTTCGATCAGAAACTGAAGTACGGGGTTGAGCTCGCAGTAGAAGCACTTGCGACCGGCTGACGCCGCGGTCAACGGGGTCGTCCCGGTTCCGGCGAACGGGTCGAGCACGCGCGTCGCGGCCGGGGCGAACGCGCCGAGGACGTTCTTGACGAAGTCAGGCGAGTAGCCTTCCAGGTACGGGTACCATTCGTGCAATGGTTCGGCGATGCCTCCCCGATACGTTGCTTGTATCGGGTTGAAGGGCGATTCTTCCGGGCGCCTTTGGGGAAAGAGGTCCAGTTGGGTGGAATCCGGTCGCGTCACGGCTTTTCGGAGGCGTTTCAAACTGTATGCGTTCAGGCTCGTTCCATCAGCCTCCGCACGAGTCTTGAGGTGACTGAAGGTGCCACATCCCAGAAGGCGCCGGATGTCCTCGCTCGCGAGGGGACTGATCGCCCTGAACAGATCGGCGTCGCCGGGGCCGAACGCCAGTTTCAGATTGCGCCGCTTGGCGTTCCCGCCGGGGTGGTCGGCGAAATAGACGGATTTGAAGCACTGCATCGATTTGTGTACTGACTACCATTGAATGGTAGTCAGTAGCATGTCTGGCTGGCGGATGCAAGGCCGACACGCATGTGCAGCAGGGCCATTTCATTCTGCATCGATCTCCGGCTCCAGGGACAGTCGCCGCATCCCGATCAGTACCGCATGAGTCGTCAGCCCGCATTTTCGGCCCCTGATTCGCCCGAGATCGTCTTCCAGGCGCATCCGATGTGGCGACCGTCGGGCTCAGTCGCCGAGTTCGTCGATGAACTGCCGCGCGGAAACGATGCGCGTATTCCCCATGCGCTCAAGAGCCAGCAGATCTCGCTTGTCCCCGGTCACAAGGTAGTGCGCCGCGCCGATTGACGCCATGGCGAGCACCGGGTTGTCGTCAGGGTCGCTCGATACGTCAACGCGAGGTAAATCCTTCAACACCGTGCTCCGGGAACGCAGGCCGTTCGCCATCCGACCTGCGTCGGCGGGCTTGAAGTACGGGTGTAGACGCGGGTATCGACTCACCCGGCGGAATTCCTCCAACTGCCAGTCGGACGTGAGCAATTCGAAACGGCGCCAGCGCCAGGCCTGATAGATGCGATCCGGTGGCGTGCCCCGGGTGATCAGCGCCGCGATCAGGACACCCGTGTCGAGCACTACTCGCACTGGCCGGCGGCCAAGGCTTCCTCTATCGCAGCGAGAATCTCGCTTTGCGAGTAAACGCCATTCCGCTCCTTGGCATCCTCGACCGTCAACTCGAACAACCGTGCCTGCACGGCTTCCCCGACGAAGCGGGACAGGCCACCTTTCCGAACGCCGGTGGCGCCAAGCCAGGAACGCAAGGCACGATCCGTTTCCTCGGACACGACAACGGACCACCGGACGTTGCTCATTTCATGACCTCCGATACTGTCACCCACTCCAGAATATGGGTTCATGCGTATATGTACAATTCGTTCCACACGATATGGTCATCGAGACAAGGAGATCGCATCATGAAGACCCATGCCCGTGTCGTGGTCATCGGCGGCGGCGTCGTCGGGGCCGGCACCCTCTACCACCTCGCGAGGAAGGGATGGTCCGACGTGGTGCTGGTGGAGCGCCGGGAGCTGACCTCCGGTTCGACCTGGCACGCCGCGGGGCTGCTGCCCCTGTTCAACATGAGCTACTCGGTCGGCCAGATCCACAAGTCCTCCGTCGAGCTGTACCGCACGCTGGAGGCGGAGACGGGGCAGGACGTGGGGCTGCGGCTGGTGGGCAACATCCGGCTCGCGATGCACCGCGACCGGATGGACGAGTACCACCAGTACGCGGGCGTGGCCCGCACCATCGGGGTGGACGTCGAGTTCCTGACCCCCGCCGAGGTCGGGGAGATCTGGCCGCTGTGCAACATCGACGGCCTGGTCGGGGCGATCCGCCATCCGGGGGACGGGTACGTGCAGCCGGCGGATCTGACCCAGGCGCTGGCCACCGGCGCGCGCCGCCGCGGCGCGGCGCTCTACCGCAACACCACGGTGACCGCGATCACCCGCACTTCGGGGGGCGAATGGCGCGTGCACACCGACCAGGGCGATATCGTCTGCGAGCACGTGGTCAGCGCCACCGGGAGCTTCGCCCGGCGCACCGGGGCGATGGTGGGCCTGGAGGTCCCGGTCATCCCGGTGCAGCACCAGTACATCGTGACCGAGCCGCATCCGGCGATCCAGGCCCGCCACGCAGCGGGGCTGCCCGAGATGGGAGTGCTGCGCGAGTCCGACGGCTCGTGGTACCTGCGCGAGGAGCGGGGCGGGCTGATCCTCGGTCCCTACGAGGTCGGCGCCCCGGCCTGCTACGTGGACGGCCCCGCCGAGGACTGCGAGTACGAGCTGTTCCAGGAGGATCTGGAGCGCCTGGAGCCGCATATCGAGGCGGCCATCAACCGGGTGCCGGCGTTCGGCGAGGTGGGGGTCAAGCAGGTCTTCAACGGGGCGATCTGCTATACCCCGGACGGCAGCCCCATCATCGGCCCCGCGTGGGGCATCGACAACTTCTGGCTCAACGAGGGCCACAGCTTCGGCATCACCGCGGCAGGGGGCGCGGGCTTCCAGCTCGCGGAGTGGATCGTGGAGGGCGAGCCGGCCATCGACATGATGGGGGTGGACCCGCGGCGGTTCGGGGATTACGCGACGCGGGCCTACCTCGTGAAGAAGAACGAGGAAGCCTACGCCAACGTGTTCACCATCCACTACCCGGACGAGGAACGCCCCGCCGCCCGCCCGCTGCGCACCGCGCCCTGCCACGACCGGCTGAAGGCGCTGGGCGCGGTCTTCGGCCAGAAGTTCGGCTGGGAGCGCGCGAACTGGTTCGCCCCGGAAGGGGTAAAGCCGGTGGACGACTGGTCGTTCCGGCGCTCGCACTGGTTCGAGCACGTCGGCCGCGAATGCCGCAACGTCGCCGCGAACGTCGGCCTGCTGGACATGACCGCGTTCGCGAAGTGCCGGGTGTCGGGGCCGGGGGCCGAGGGCTTCCTCGACCGGCTGGTGGCGAACCGCGTGCCGGCCCGCAGCGGTCCGGTGCGCCTCGTGCACGCCCTCAACACCCGCGGCGGGGTGCTCTCGGAGTTCACGCTGTGGCGCGAAGGGGAGGAGAGCTTCTACCTCGTCTCCGCCGGCGCCTTCCAGCGCCTCGACCACGACTGGATCCGGCGCCACGCGCCGCGCGACGGGTCGGTCCGCTTCGAGGACCTCACCAACCAGCGCGGGGTGCTGGTCGTCGCCGGCCCGAAGGCGCGGACGCTGCTCGCGCGGGTGACGGACGCGGATCTGTCCAACACGGCGTTCCCGTGGCTGAGCGGCCGGTGGATCGACGTGGGCCTCGCCCCCTGTCTCGCGCTGCGGGTGAATTACGTGGGCGAGCTGGGATGGGAGCTGCACCATCCCGTCGAATACCAGAACCACGTGTTCGACGCGCTCATGGAGGCAGGTCGCGACCTGGGGCTCGCGCCGTTCGGGATCCGGGCCATGGATTCGATGCGGATCGAGAAGTCCTACCGGATGGTGGGGACGGAGCTGTCCATCGAGTACGCGGCCCTGGAATCCGGCATGGGCCGGTTCGTGCACCTGAACAAGGGGGACTTCATCGGCCGCGACGCCCTGCACCGGTGGATGGAGCGCGGGTTCTCCAACCAGCTCGTCACCCTCGAAGTGCACGACGCGACCGATGCGGACCCTCTCGGCAACAATCCGGTGTTCGCGGGCGGCGAGCTCGTGGGACGGGCCACCGGCGGCAACTACGGGTTCAGGGTGGGGAAGTCCCTCGCGCTGGCGATGGTCCGGCCGGACCTCGCCGCGCCCGGCACGGCGCTGGAGATCGACGTCCTCGGCGCCATGCACCGCGCGACGGTCATCGGCGAGTCGCCCTACGATCCGGGGAACGAAAGGTTGCGGGGATGATCCTGCGCGGCGAACGGGCGATCACGACCGAAACCGCGTTGCGTCTCGGCC
This sequence comes from uncultured Gammaproteobacteria bacterium, assembly GCA_958295835.1. Classification (GTDB taxonomy): domain Bacteria; phylum Pseudomonadota; class Gammaproteobacteria; order HK1; family HK1; genus HK1. The sequence goes on along the minus strand of OY282378.1, from coordinate 5,206,173 downwards.
GCTACCTTGGAACCGGTTCCGCATTCCGGACAAACCTGCAAAGCGGATGCGAAATTTCCGTCGTCGAGAGCGAGGAGAGTCGCGTGATCGAAGACGAGATACGAGCCGCCGTTTCGCGAGTGCAAATGCCGCGGGAGTGGCTGCCATGACGGCGCCGCCGCAGGGCTTGGCCGAGCGGAGGTCCGGGCATGACGTGCGCATCGCCGGCTCGAATCTTCGTGCCGGCGAAGCACCGGCCGGGGCCGATGCCGTGATCCGGGTCTCGATCGCCGGGGCATCCGGGTACACCGGCGGGGAGCTGCTGCGGCTGCTCCTGTTCCATCCGGGCGTCGAGGTGGTCCAGGTGACGTCGGAACGCCTGGCCGGGAAGTTCGTGCACAACGCCCATCCTAATCTCCGAGCGGCGACGAAGCTGAAGTTCTCCTCCGCATCCGAGCTTGCACCCTGCGATGTGCTGTTCCTCTGCCTGCCCCACGGGCAGTCGATGGCACGTATCGACGAGTTCCGCGCGCTCGCGCCGCGGATCGTCGATCTGAGCGCGGACTTCCGGCTGCGCGACCCGGCCGGATACGTGCGCTGGTACGGGCGCGAGCATCCCCGTCCCGAGCTGCTCGAAGCGTTCGTCTACGGGGTGCCCGAGCTGCACCGGGATGCACTGCCCGGCGCCTCACTCGTCGCCTGCGCCGGCTGCAACGCCACCGCCACGATCCTCGCGCTACGCCCCTTCTACCGACGCGGACTCGTGGAGAGCGCGGTGGTCGAAGTGAAGGCGGGGTCGAGCGAGGGCGGCAACGTATCGAGCGACGCGAGCCACCACCCGGAGCGAAGCGGGGCGGTGCGCTCCTACAAGCCGACCGGGCATCGGCACGTGGCGGAGATGGTGCAGGCACTCGGCGCCGGACCCATCCACTTCTCGGCGACCTCGATCGAAATGGTGCGCGGCATCCTCGCCACCTGCCACGTCTTCCTCGACCGCGACCTCCCGGAGAAGGAAGTGTGGAAGATCCTGCGCGAGGACTATGCGGACGAGCCCTTCGTGCGCATCGTGAAGGAGCGCGGCGGCATCCATCGCTACCCGGAGCCGAAGCTCCTCGCAGGAACGAACTACTGCGACATCGGTTTCGAGCGGGACCCGGACTCCAACCGGCTGGTGGTGGTCAGCGCCATCGACAACCTGATGAAGGGCGCGGCGGGCCAGGCGGTGCAGGCGCTCAACGTCATGCACGGCTTCGACGAAACGACCGGCCTCGAGTTTCCCGGGCTGCATCCGATCTGATGTGCCGGCGGAGCCCGAACCATTCCCAGGAGAACGTGATGCGGCCCGTGTCCCGTGGGGTGCTGCGGCTCCCGGCGACGGCGCATTCCCAGGAGCCGCCGTTTCCGGGATGCTGCTCCCGGAGCTCTACTCCGATGCGCCGGGTGTCCTGATGTGCCGGCTCCTCTGCGTCCACTCGGATCGCGCCTTCGAGATCGAGCCGCATCTGGAGGCGTTCGCGGCCATCGCGCGCGACAGCCGGGAGTACCAGGGCCACGGCTGGGGGTGCGCGTGGCTCGAAGACGGGCGGTGGCGCCTGTACCACGACATCCGTCCGGTGTGGGAGGACCGGCACGACCGGTTCGGCGAGACGACGCTGCTGCTCGCGCACGCGCGCAGCGCGTTCCGGGACGAGGGGATCCGCGTCGAGAACAACATGCCCTTCGCCGACGGGCGGCACGTGTTCGTCTTCAACGGCGAGCTGCGCGGGGTGCGCATCCGGGAGCGCGGAAGGATCGGCGCGGAAAAGGTCTTCAACTACGTCAAGCGGTTCGACCGCGGCGACATGCACGAGGCGCTCGAACGCGGGCTCGCCATCATCGGGAAGCGCTCGCGCTACGTGCGGGCGATGAACGTCATCCTCGCGAGCGCCGGCCGGGTCCACGTCGCGTGCCGTTTCGCCGAGGACCCCGGCTACTTCCAGATGTGGGAACGCGAAACCGGCGGCACGCGGATCGTCTGCTCGGACCCTTATCCCGGCGCCGCCGGCTGGTCGCGCATCGGCAACGGGACGGTGCTGACCCGCGCGCTGACCGGGTCCCGTGAGCCGTGCGGACGACGTGAGCGGACAGCGATCGTCCGTCAATCGGGGCGGTTCTGATTGAAAGGTCAGATGTCGGCTGATTGAAAGGTCAGCCCGGTGCGAGCACCCGATCCCGACCGGTATCCGTCATGGGAAGGCGCATTCGAGCGGGAAGATCGAGTGCGGCCGGCTCCACCGCCGCCGCTCAGTCGGCCGCCTCCGGCCAGCCCTCCCATGATGCCGGCGTTCCGGCCGCGTCGCTGGGCATCCGGATGACGTCGGCCGGCATCTGGTAGCGCGCGAAGGGGAGCACGACCACCTTCGCGTCCGGCCCGTGCCGTGCCATCGCCTCCGCGAAGGCGGTCTCCAGCGAAGTGGTCGCGGTCATGCCGATGTCGCGCGCCATCGGCAGGTTCTCCTCCAGGGTCACGATGGTGAGACGCTTGCGGGACATGACCTCGTAGATCGGCGCCCAGATGCAACCCGCCCACATCTCGACCCGGCGATGGTGGATGTCGCGGTGCAACCGTTCGAGGTTGCGCGGGGACGGCGGCATGTACGGCTTCATGAAGTCGAACAGGGCGAGCCCCGGGAAGTGGCCGAGATGCGTGGTCTCGACCCCCGGACTCGGCGTGCAGTAGATCATGTCGCCGCCGTCCTTCAGGATCAGATCGGCGGACATGCACCCCCACCCGGTGTGGAAGAAAAGGTGGTCGGTCGGTGCGAACACCCCGCAGATCGCGATGTCGGCGGGGCCGCCGGACGGGCGGCGGTAGGCATAGATCTTGTTGAACACGCGCACCGCCTCGCGGTGGGCGCGGGGATGGGCACCGAAGTTGAGGTGGCATACCGCCCCCTTGGTGTCGAGCACCGAGTTGAGGGTGCAGGTGAGATCGCACATCGTGGCGACCTCGTCGATGTCGGTCCGCATCGGTCCGGCCATCGCGCCGTAGTGGGTTCGAGGCGACAGCACGAAGGCGCCGTGGTTGGACTCGATGGTCTCGTCGGAGCACACCCCCGGCAGGATGAGCTTTCCCCCGCCCCCGTAGCCCCAGTGGTTCGACTGCGTCTGCCCGATCGCGATCCTCACGTCGCACCTTGCGACCTCGTCGTGCACCCACACCGGGGTGCCGCGCGACGAAACGCCCTTGAACGTGTAGAGGCCGGCGTTCCGCGGGTCGTCGTTCTGGAAGAAGGGGATGCCGAGGCGCTGCATCCGGTCGAGGTTCCCGCGCCCGAGCTTCAGCTCGGTGTCGCGCTCCGACATCGGGAAGACCTTCCCGTTGGCGCAGATGACGCGCGCATCGCGCACCCTGCGGCGCTCGACCGCGTCGAAGACGGCGGGGAGGATCTTCGAGGCCGGGGTCGGCCGGAACTGGTTGTCGATGATGATGGACAGCGACCTGTCCGGGCCGATCAGCTCGGAGAAGCGGGGGCCGCCGACCGGGCGCTCCAGCGCCGCCGCGGCGGCGGCGGTCACGTCGGGCAGGGCAGGGGGCTCGTTCGGCCTCACCCACGCCCACAGGTTGCGCCTTGGAATCCGGAGAACGAGTTGCTCGCGGTAGACGGAGCTCGGGTCGTCGCACGAGCCGATGGTGAGCGGATCGAGCGACTCGTAGGGGATGTCGACGGTGACCGTATCGTTCAACGCTTACGCTCCTCTCGGTGTAGACTCGCCGGCGCGTCGTGCAAGGCGTACCCGCCGGCGAAGCGCCTGCCGGCGGCGCATCTCTCGGTGTGAGGCGTGTTGCGGTCGGCGCCGGTATGTTGAAGCATGTCCGCCGGTCCTCGTCAATGGGAACGGCATCGCATTGCACGAAGGACGGTGGCGCCTGCGCCCCTCCCTGCGGAAAGCCGGAGAAAGGGCAGGGCGATGGATGGGCATGGGCAGGGAGCGTGCGAGCGAAGACGCAACGCTGAGGTTTCACCTGTAATTGCACGGCAAAGGCAAACGACAACGGCAAGAGGAGAGGAGCAATGAAGAAATGTCTGATTGGCGCGGCGGGACTCGGACTCGCGTTCGCGCTGGGAGGTGCGGGCGCCGCGTTCGCCGCGGATCCGCTGAAGGTCGGTGTCCTGGCGACGCTGGAGGGCACGTATACCGTGCTCGGGGAAGACGGGGTGCGCGGGTTCAACGTCGCGCTGAAGAAGTTCGGCGGGATGGCCGGCGGGCGCGAGGTCGAGGTGGTCATCGGGGCCACCGACGCGAGCCCCGACTCCGCCATCCGCGCCGCCCGCAAGGTCGTGGAGCAGGACAAGGTCGACATCGTCATCGGCCCGCTGTCCGGCTCGGAGGGCATCGCGATCAAGGACTACGCCAAGACGCAGCCGCAGGTGACGTTCATCAACGGCATCTCCGGCGCCCAGGAGACGACCTACGTCGACCCGGCGCCGAACTTCTTCCGCTTCAACATGGACGGCGCGCAGTGGTCGTCCGGCATCGGCGAGTACATCTACAACGAGAAGGGCTACCGGACGATCGCCACCATCGGCGAGGACTACTCGTTCATCTACACCCAGGTGTTCGGGCTCGTGCTCGAGTTCTGCGGCCTCGGCGGAGAGGTGACCGAGCGCCACTGGGTCCCGCTCGGCACCAAGGACTTCGCGTCCATCATCGCCGCGCTGCCCGAGGACGTGGATGCGATCTACCTCGGGCTCGGGGGCGGCGACGCCGTGAACTTCCTCAACCAGTACCTCCAGGCGGGCGGCGACGCGGCTCTCGTCGGCGGCACGATCATGGTCGATCAGACCGTGCTCTCGTCGAAGGGGCCGGCCAAGAAGGCCCTGATCGGGACCCCGGCCTCCGGGCCGCAGGCCGATAGCTGGGACGATCCGAAATGGCAGGCGTTCGTGAAGGCGTACCAGGACGCGTTCCCGCCGGACAAGCGCTTCCCCTCGCCCTCACTGCTGGCGACCGGGTACCACAATGCGGCGACCGCCGCGTTCACGGTGCTCGACGACATCGGCGGCGACCTGGGCGACGGACACGTGAAGTTCCGGGCCGGACTGGCCGCGCTGGAGCTCGACGCGCCGAACGGCAAGATCGTGCTCGACGAGAACCGGCAGGCCGTCGGGACCAACTTCGTGACCGAGGTCGTCGAGGATGCCGACGGCAACCTCGTCAACCAGCTCGTGAAGATCATCCCGAACGTGCGCCAGACGCTGGGTGTCGATCCGGCGGTCTTCAAGACCATCGGCGCCCCCGGCCGCGAAGTGCCGGAGTGCAGGAAGTACTGAGAAGTATCGAGAAACACCGGGAGGCGCCGATCGGAAAGAAAGACCGATCGGCCACGGCCGGGGAGCATTCGCGCTCCCCGGCCGTCTGCACCTGCCGCCCGCCGCCGAGCCGACAGCCCGCCGTGACCGAGAGCATCCGTTTCGAGTTCTCCCCGCTACCCGAGTCGACCGAGCCCCTGCGAGGGCGCGTGCGCGACTTCCTCGCGCGCGAGCTCGATGCCGGAACCTTCGCGGCCGGACTCGGCCCGGGGATCAACCGCCACTCGCCGGAGTTCAGCCGGCGCTGCGGCGAGGAAGGGTTCATCGGCATGACCTGGCCCGCGCGTTACGGCGGGGGTGAGCGGAGCTTCCTCGAACGTTACGTGGTCACCGAGGAACTGCTGGCGGCGGGCGCGCCGGTGTGGGCGCACTGGGTCGCCGACCGGCAGAGCGGCCCGATGCTCATGCGCTACGGCCGGGAGGAGGTGCGCGACGCGATCCTGCCGCGCATCGTCACCGGTGAGTGCTACTTCTGCATCGGGATGAGCGAGCCGGACTCGGGCTCCGACCTCTACTCCGCCAAGTGCCGGGCCGAGCCGATGAAGGGCGGGTGGAAGGTCAACGGCCGCAAGATCTGGACGAGCAACGCCCACCGCTCGCACTACATGATCGCGCTGCTGCGCACCTCCCCGCCGGCCGCCGGCAACCGCCGCCACGGCCTCACCCAGTTCCTGGTCGCGATGGATTCGCCGGGCATCGAGGTCCGCCCGATCCGCAACCTCACCGGCGATTCGGATTTCAACGAGGTGGTGTTCGACGACGTCTTCGTGCCCGAGGCGCACCTGATCGGCGAGGTCGATGCCGCCTGGAAGCAGGCCGCGAGCGAGCTCGCCTACGAGCGCAGCGGTCCCGAGCGGTTCCTGGAGACCATCTTCGTGCTCTACGAGCTTGCCCGTGTGGCCGGCGAGACCCCGGACGACCGGCTGGCGGAAGGGCTCGGGCGCCTCGTCGCCGAGCTCTCGACCCTGCGCAACATGTCGATCTCGGTGGCCGGGATGCTCGAAGCGGGAAAGCTGCCGGACGTGGAAGCGGCGGTGGTGAAGGAGCAGGGCACGAACTGGGAGCAGGCGCTCCCGGCCCGCGCGCGCGACCTCGCCCCGCACGCATACGTCGACCCCGGCAACCGGATCGATTTCGAGGAAGCACTGCGCTACGCGACCCTCATCGCTCCGAAGCTCACCATCCAGGGGGGAACGCGCGAGATCCTGCGCGGGATCGTGGCCCGGGGGCTGGGGTTGCGCTGAGCTCGCCCTGCTCGACATGCCCTTGGTCATGCGCATCGCGGACTCGATGCGACATCCAGGCGTTCGGGCAGGCGCGGCATGTCGACGTAGCGGGCGCGTGACGGCGTGTGGACGGCAAGCCGCGCCCGGACCGCGGGCAACGCCGCGACGCACGCGCCGCTCGAGGCGTTCCCTGCGACACCGGGATGGATTGCCTGCCGGCGGTTGCGGCGCCCGGGGGCGTGGCAGGATGAGACGGGGCCGGGCGCAATCGCCCGTGTACCATCTCGGGCTCGTCCACCACGTGCCGGAGGTCGATCGGATGGGCCCGCTCCAGGGACTGAAAATCATCGAGCTCGCGGGAATCGGTCCTTGTCCGATGTGCGCGATGCTCCTGGCCGAGCTCGGCGCCGACGTCGTGCGCGTCGATCGCCTGGCCGACTCCGGGCTCGGTATCGACATGGCGCCGGAATACCACTTGCTCAACCGCAGCCGGCCGAGTATCGCGGTCGATCTCAAGCACCCCGATGGCGTCGAGACGGTGCTTCGCCTCGTCGATTGTGCGGATGCCCTGATCGAAGGGTTCCGACCCGGCGTCACCGAACGTCTTGGAATCGGGCCCGAGGATTGTGCGGCCCGGAACCCGCATCTGGTCTATGGCCGCGTCACCGGATGGGGCCAGGACGGGCCGCTCGCCGGATCGGCCGGGCACGATCTCAACTACATCGCGCTCACCGGCGTCCTGCACTCCATCGGCCGGCGTGGCGCGGCGCCGACGCCGCCCCTCAATCTCGTCGGCGACTTCGGCGGTGGCGCCCTCTATCTGGCTCTGGGCGTCGTCGCGGCCCTGTACGAGGCTCGGGGATCCGGACGGGGGCAGACCGTCGATGCCGCGATGATCGATGGCGCCGCCTCGCTCATGACCTCGGCCTGTGCGCTGAAGGCGGCCGGAATCAGCGACGGTCCCCGCGGCGAGAACGTGCTCGACAGCGGCGCCCACTACTACGAGGTCTACGAGACGAGCGACGGCGGATACGTCTCGGTCGCTCCGGTCGAGCCCAAGTTCTACACGGAGCTGCTCGATCGGATCGGTCTCGACCCCGGCGACGCGCCCCACTCCGCGAACCGCGCCGACTGGTCCACGAGCAAGGCGAAGCTGGCGGCACTGTTCCGCACCCGCACCCGGGACGAGTGGTGCGAGATCCTCGAAGGCACGGATGCATGCTTCGCGCCGGTGCTCGGGATGGACGAAGCGCACCGCCATCCCCACAACGCCGCGCGCGCGACGTTCCTCGAACGCGACGGCATCGTGCAGCCGAACGCCGCGCCGCGCTTCAGTCGCACGTCGGGCGGCATTCGGTGCTCCCCGTCCGCCCCCGGAAGCGAAACCCGGGCGGTGCTCGCCGATTGGGGCTTCACCGCGGCCGAGATCGGCGATCTCGCCGCCCGCGGTGTCATCGCGTGCGAGAACGCGGGCGACGGTTGATTCTCATCCCGCATACCCCGAGCCCTTCGGTCCATCGGCAGGCGACTCGATCCTGCTTCTGCCGGCCTCTACGCATTCAGCAGGCGCACCGCGGTCTCGCGCGCCAGAGCGGCGCCCTCGTCGTCGTCGAGGGCGGCCAGCGCCCGTGCGTAACGCTTCCAGGTCCACGGATTGCGCGGCTTGCGGGCGGCGCGCTCGCTCAGCAGGGTACGGGCGGTCTCGTACCGGCCCGACGCGAACGTAGCGGCGATGAGGAGCTGGTGGAACAGGTCCCGCTGCGCGTGCGAGCCACCGATGAGCGGCAGCCGGTAGCGGACCGGCGCGAGCACCTCGACGACCTCCGCGTACTCGCCACGGTACCAGTGTGCGATCGCCTTGCCGAGCGGAATGCCGGCCGACCGCATCACCACCTGTTCGGTGGCCGTCCCCTCGGCGAAGGTGCGCATGCTGTCCAGCATCCGTTCGACGGCCGCATCGCGGCCCCCCGCCGCGAGCGCGAGCATGTAGTGCACGTCGGGGAAGACCATCTGGTGGTCGCCGGTGCGGGCCTCGCATCGTTCCGCCAGCTCGTTCCAGCGATCACCCACGTCGACGCCGCGCTCCTCCAGCCGCCACAGCATCGACGTCGCGTTGCAGATGTCGAGGTATTCGTCCGACAGGTCCGCGCGCATCCGTTCGTCGTAGAGCCGCAGGACCGACTCGACATCCTCGAGATCGAGGTGAAACAGCGCGAGATGCCACCACAGGTGGTAGCCGAAGTTGTTGCACTCGGCGAGCCGCGGCTCGCTCTCGCGGATCCATGCGACGCCCTCGCGGCGACGGTCCTGCATCTCCATGACGTGCGCGACCGCGTGCACCGCCCACAGGTCGGACGGATTGCGTTCCACCGCGGCCCGCCCCGCATGCTCCGCCTCGTCCCAGGCGCCCGACTCTTCGAGCGCGAACGCCTGCAGGCCGAGGACGTAGCCGTAGCCGTCCACGGTCTCGTCCCAGGCGTGCAACACCCGTCCGATGGAGTCGCGCAGATTCTCGTCGTCGCCGAGATAGAAGTGGAGGTAGTGGGCGAGCTTCAAAGCGAGGATGTCGCGCGGATGACCGGCCAGGATCGTCTCCAGGTGCGCGACGGCCTGTTCGAACTCGCCGCGGCTCCAGGCGTCGAGCGCGTCGAGGTGGCGCCGTTCGCGCTCCGTGGCGCCGCGCTCGCCGGCGGATCGGCGCGCGGCGTCGAGACTCCCGCGCGCCTTGCCGGTCAGCGCCGGCACGCAGAAGAGCATGAAGAAATAACCCTTCACGCAGTGCGCGAGCACCATCTCGGGGTCCTCGGCCAGAGTGCGCTTCAGAGCGTCTCCGGTCTCCGTCCCGAACCGCAGGTACTGCGCGAGCGTCGTATCGAAGTTCCGGACTGCCGCATCGTTCGCGGCGGTCGTCTCGAGTCCGCGTGCGTCCAGCATCGATGTCTCCTGCTCGATGGAGGGGCGGGCGTGGGCCGGCGGCAGCACCCCGGCACGCCCGCCGCATCGTAGCATTCCGATACGCTGCCCCATGCGGTCGAGCCGGCGGATGCGGTCCATGCGCAAGGCAGGCTATCGTAGGACCCCACCGGAAATCGCCGAAAGGATGCGGAACATGCCAGACGTTCAGGAAGGGCGCCGTGCGCTCGCACGCCGGATTCAGGCCCGCGAGCTCACGGTGGCCCCCGGGGTATTCGACCTGATCTCGGCCAAGGTCGCCGACCGCGCCGGCTTCGACGCCCTGTACATGACCGGCTACGGCATCGCCGCGTCCCACATGGGCCTGCCGGACGCCGGGCTGGCCAGCTACGCGGACATGCTCGGCCGCGCCGCACGCATCTGCGAGGCGATTCGGACACCGCTCATCGCCGATGCCGACACCGGGTTCGGCGGATTGCTCAACGTTCGCCACACGGTGCGTGGATACGAGGCGGCGGGGGTCGCTGCAATTCAGATCGAAGACCAGGAGTTCCCGAAGAAGTGCGGTCACGCACCGGGGCGCCGGGTGGTCCCGCTCGGCGACATGCTGCGCAAGATCGAGGTGGCGGCAGAGGCGCGGGAAAGCGACGACTTCCTCGTCATCGCGCGTACCGACTCGCGCAGCTCGCTCGGCCTCGACGAGGCGATTCGCCGGGGGCGGGCGTTCTCGAAGGCCGGCGCGGACGTGGTGTTCATCGAAGCGCCCGAATCCGAGGAGGAGTTCGAGCGTATCGGCCGGGAGATCGACGCCCCTCTGCTCGCGAACATGGTCGAAGGGGGCTTCTCCCCCGTCCTGCCGGCGGAGGTCCTGGCGCGGCTCGGCTTCGCCATCGCAATCTACCCGGGCACCGGCTTCCTGACGACCGCGAAGACGCTGGCGGACGTCTACGGGCACCTCAGGAGGAACGGTTCGTCGATCGGCCTCGCGGCCGAGAGCTTCTCGATCGGTGAAATGCACGAGCTGATGGGGTTCGAGGAGATATGGGAGTTCGAGAGGCGGTGGGGAAGGGGCTGACCCGGGCGTCCCCGAATCGACTTCGAATGGCCGCCTGCTACGCCCGCGGTCACCGCCTGACCTGGGCGTCCCCGAATCGACTCGTGTGAACCGGACGGGGCCGGGAAACGCTCAGCGCCCCTGGAAATCCCCGAGGCGTCGCTCCGCCGTGGCCTTCACGCCTTCCTCGTGGTCGGCGGTACGCCGAAGCCGGCTCTGCTCGGCAAGCTCGTGGTCCGTGGCCTCGCGCACCGCATCGGCCAGCCCCCGGCGCAGGGTGGCGCGGATCGACCGTACCGCGAGGGGCGCGGACCGGGCGATCTCGGTCGCGAGATCGAGCGCGCGGCCCCGCACTTCGGCGAGGTCCGCGAGCTCGTCGGCAAGCCCCATCCCGACCGCCTCGACGCCCTTGATCCGCCGCCCGGTGTAGAGCATCAGGGCTGCCCGGTTGCGGCCGATGAGCCGCGGGAGGGTCACGCTGAGCCCGAACCCCTGATGGATCCCCAACCGCGCGAAGTTCGCGACGAAGCGCGATTCCTCGCAGGCGATGCGGAAATCGGCCGAGAGCGCGAGCCCGAGTCCGCCTCCCACCGCCGCCCCCTGCACCGCCGCGACCACCGGCCGGGTGCAGGAGAACACCCGCACCGCCTCCACGTAGAGCCGGCTCGCCTGCCGATCGAGCCGTTCCCGGCTCCACTTCTCGCGGGCGCTGAAGTCCGCCCCGGCGCAGAAGTGGCGGCCCTCGGAACAGAGCACGATGGCGCGGCACCCGGGGTCGGCGTCGAGCCGCTCGTAGACGTTTGCGATCTCGTGGATGAGTTCGTAGTCGAAGAAGTTGTTCGGCGGGCGGCGGATCTCGACGGTCGCGACGTGGTCGGCGAGCTCGACGCCGAGATCCGGGCGGATGGCTGCACTGGTCATGGGCTCCCTCCGTTGCACATGCATGATCCGTACGATCGAACCAAAAGCGATATTCTTTTCAAGCGAACGTTCTTGTTTGTGAATCGAAAACATACTGCTAGAATCCGGCCCCCGATCCATCGGAAACAGAGGGAAGTGAACAATGCGAATCGGAATTGCAGTCGCGGCGGTCGCCGCCGCGCTCAGTGTCTCACAGGCCGGCCACGCCGGCATGGCCGAAGCGGAGAAGTGGATCGACGAGGAGTTCCGGCCGTCCACCCTCTCGAAGGCCGATCAGATGCAGGAGATGGAGTGGTTCGTCAAGGCCGCCGAACCCTTCCAGGGCATGGAGATCAACGTGTTGTCGGAGACGATCCCCACCCACGAGTACGAGTCGAAGGTGCTCACCAGGGCGTTCGAGGAGATCACCGGGATCAAGGTGAACCACCAGCTCCTCGGCGAGGGCGAGGTCGTCCAGGCGGTGCAGACGCAGATGCAGACCAACCGCAACCTGTACGACGCCTACATCAACGATTCGGACCTCATCGGCACGCATTCGCGCTTGCAGCTCGCGGTGAACCTCAGCGACTGGATGGCGGGGGACGGCAAGGACGTGACCCTGCCGACCCTCGACGTCGACGACTTCATCGGCAAGTCGTTCACGACCGGTCCCGACGGCAAGCTCTACCAGCTCCCCGACCAGCAGTTCGCGAACCTCTACTGGTTCCGTTACGACTGGTTCCAGCGTCCCGAGCTGAAGGAGAGGTTCAAGGAGATGTACGGCTACGAGCTCGGCGTGCCGGTCAACTGGTCGGCCTACGAGGACATCGCCGAGTTCTTCTCCGTGCACGTCAAGGAGATCGACGGCGTGCGCGTCTACGGCCACATGGACTACGGCAAGCGCGCGCCCGACCTCGGCTGGCGCATGACCGACGCGTGGCTCTCCATGGCCGGCGCCGGCAGCAAGGGCCTCCCGAACGGTGTGCCCGTGGACGAGTGGGGGATCCGCATGGAGGCGGACTCCTGCAATCCGGCCGGGGCGTCGGTCTCGCGCGGCGGCGCGGCCAACGGGCCGGCCGCGGTCTACGCCATCCGCAAATGGGACGAGTGGCTGCGCAATTACGCGCCTCCGGGGGCGGCGAGCTACGACTTCTACCAGTCGCTGCCCGCGCTCTCCACCGGCAACGTCGCCCAGCAGATCTTCTGGTACACGGCGTTCACCGCCTCGATGGTGGCCCCGAAGAGCGAGGGCAACAACACCGTGGACGACGAGGGCAATCCGCTCTGGCGCATGGCCCCCTCGCCGCACGGCGCCTACTGGGACGAGGGCCAGAAGCTCGGCTACCAGGACGCGGGCTCGTGGACGCTGTTCAAGTCCACCCCCGTCGATCGCCGCAAGGCGGCCTGGCTGTACGCCCAGTTCACCGTCTCGAAGAGCGTGTCCCTGAAGAAGACCCACGTCGGCCTCACCCCGATCCGCGACAGCGACATCCGGCACGCTTCGTTCACCGAGCGGGCGCCGAAGCTGGGCGGCCTCGTCGAGTTCTACCGCTCGCCCGACCGGGTGCGCTGGAGCCCCACGGGCGTCAACGTGCCGGACTACCCGAAGCTCGCGCAGATCTGGTGGCAGCAGATCGGCGACGTGAACTCCGGCGCGTTCACCCCCCAGCAGGCGATGGACCGGCTCGCGGGCGAGATGGACCAGGTGATGGCCCGGATGCAGGCGGCCGACGAACGGGCGAACACCTACGGCGGCTGCGGCCCGCGCCTCAACCCGGAGAAGGATCCTTCCGAGTGGCTGAGCGCGAACGAGTCGCCCAAGGCGAAGCGCGACGAGAAGCCGCAGGGCAAGACCATCGACTACGACGAGCTCGTCAAGCGCTGGCAGACGAACTGAGTGGACGAAGGCGGATGCGGATCCGCCGCATCGGGGCAACGGCGGGAGCGCGCGATGCGCTCCCGTCGCATGGTGCCATGCCATGCGACGGGCCGATGTCCCGAAGCCATGCGGCGGACCGGGCCGGGAGGTTTTCGTTCGCATAGTCGCGACACCGTACGTGCATGGAACACCGGCCATTCCCGCCAACGTCCCGAACAGGGTGGTGTCATCGGGATTTCGCGGTCTTTTCTGCCGCCCGAACGTCTGGTCGTGGCGATTCGATGGACGTTGTCGGGCTTGGCGGGAATGGCTGATGGAACACACCCGCTCTCCGACAGTCGGCGACGCATCGCCCGACGGACGTCCGCGCCGGCCGTCGCCACTCGCATGACCATGCCGCTCACCGAATCGTCGAACCTCAGCCGACGGCAACGGGAGATCCTGGACATCGCCCGCGCCCGCGGCACGATCCTGGTCGAGCCGCTGGCGCAACGCTTCGGGGTCACCTCGCAGACGGTCCGCCGGGACCTGAACCAGCTCTCCCGCCTGCGGCTGCTCCAGCGGATCCACGGCGGCGCCGTCCCGATGGGCGGCGTCTCCAACATGGGCTACGCCGCCCGGCTGCAGCTCGCGGCCGAAGGCAAGGCGGCGATCGGGCGCCGCGCGGCGGCGCTGATCCCGAACGACGCCTCGCTGATCGTGAACATCGGCACCACCACGGAGCAGGTCGCGCACAACCTCTCCGGACACGTCGGATTGACCGTCATCACCAACAACCTGAACGTCGTCAACCTGCTGCGCCCGTTCGAGGGCATCGAGGTGATGTCGGCCGGCGGGATCCTGCGCCGGGAAGACGGTGGAATCGTCGGCGACGCCACCGTCGACTTCATCGGGCAGTTCAAGGTGGACCACGCCATCATCGGCGCATCCGCCATCGAGGAAGACGGCGCCCTTCTCGACTACGATCCCCGCGAAGTACGGGTCGCGAAGGCGATCATCGAGAACGCGCGTTCGGTGATCCTCGTCGCCGACGGCATGAAGTTCCGGCGCAGCGCCCCGGTGCGCATCGGCAACGTCTCGCAGCTCGACTGCTTCGTGACCGATACCGCTCCGCCGGCGCCGTTCCTCGAACTGTGCGCCCGGCACGACGTGCGGGTCGAGGTCGCGGCGCCGGACGGGGCCGGAGAGGCCGCCGGCTGAGCCGGCGCCCGCGGCGGCGCAATCGAAAGAGCGCAAGGCGATGGCCATCGAGCTCAGGGGCGTTGCGAAGACGGTGGGCGCGCAGCCGCACATCCATCCCACCGATCTCGTCCTGCAGCAGGGCGTGTTCAACGTCCTGCTCGGGGCGACGCTCTCGGGCAAGACCACGCTGATGCGCCTCATGGCGGGGCTCGACAAGCCGAGCGCCGGCCGGATCCTGTTCCGCGGCGAGGACGTCACCGGCGTTCCCGTGCAGAAGCGCAACGTCTCCATGGTCTACCAGCAGTTCATCAACTACCCGAACCTGAGTGTCTTCGAGAACATCGCATCGCCGTTGCGGGTGGTGGGCACGCCCGGGAGCGAGATCGAAGAGCGCGTCGCCGAGGTCGCGGCGTTGCTCGGACTGACCCCGATGCTCGGGCGGCGCCCGGCGGAGCTCTCCGGCGGGCAGCAGCAGCGCACCGCGCTGGCCCGGGCGCTGGTCAAGGATTCCGGCCTCGTCCTGCTCGACGAGCCGCTCGCCAACCTCGACTACAAGCTCCGGGAGGAGCTGCGCGAGGAATTGCCGGGCCTTCTCGAGAAAAAAGGCGCGACCATCGTGTACGCGACGAGCGAGCCGCAGGAAGCGCTGCTCCTCGGGGGATGCACCGCCACCCTGCACGAAGGACGGATCACGCAGTTCGGGCCGACCCCCGAGGTCTACCGCGGGCCGAAGGATCTGGTGAGCGCCCGGGTGTTCTCGGACCCGCCGCTCAACGTCGCTTCGGCCGTCAGGCGCGGAGACACCTTCGCGCTGGACGACTCCGTGCGCTGGCCCGCCACCGGCCCCGCCGCCGGGCTTGCCGAGGGCCGGTACACGGTGGGGCTGCGCCCGCACCACATCACCCCGTCGCGGCCCGCCGGGGACGCCCTCGAAGTCGAAGCGCGGGTGCTCGTCGCCGAGCTCTCCGGATCGGAGAGCATCATGCACGTACGGATCGGCGGGCACACCTGGATATCGCAATCCCACGGCATCCACCCGGTGGCGGCAGGCGCCAACGAGCCGATGTACCTGCAAACCGGCCGCTTCTTCTACTTCGGCGAGGACGGGGCACTGCTCGCGCCCTGAGGCGCCGGACCCGGACCCGACCCCCGAGACCAGCGACCGAACCGACCCATGGCCAGGATCACCCTCGAACGGCTTCGCCACAGCTATCTGGCGAACCCCGCGGCCGACGCGGACTGGGCGCTCAGGCGGATCGATGTCGAATGGGCCGACGGGGGCGCCTATGCGCTGCTCGGTCCCTCCGGCTGCGGCAAGACGACGCTGCTCAACGTCGTCTCCGGGCTGCTCCGCCCGACCCGGGGGCGGGTGCTGTTCGACGCCGCCGACGTGACCGGGCTCGACCCTGCCGATCGGCACGTCGCGCAGGTGTTCCAGTTTCCGGTGATCTACGACACGATGACCGTCTACGGGAACCTCGCCTTCCCGCTGCGCAACCGCGGCATGGCGGCCGGCGCGGTGGATGCGCGGGTGCGCGAGGTCGCGGCCATGCTCGACCTCGACGGCAAGCTCGCGCGCCGCGCATCGAGGCTCGGCGCCGACGACAAGCAGAAGATCTCCCTCGGCCGCGGCCTCGTGCGCTCCGACGTCAACGTGATCATGTTCGACGAGCCGCTGACGGTCATCGATCCGCAGATGAAGTGGGTCCTTCGATCGAAGCTCAAGGAGATCCACCGGCAGTCCGGCGTCACCATGATCTACGTGACGCACGACCAGACCGAGGCGCTCACCTTCGCCGACACCGTGGTCGTGATGTACGAGGGCGCGGTCGTGCAGATCGGCACCCCGGTGGAGCTGTTCGAGAAGCCGAAGCACACCTTCGTCGGACATTTCATCGGCTCGCCCGGCATGAACGTCCTGCCGTGCGGGATCGACGCAGGCGGCGTGATCTTCGACGGGGAGCGGATCCCGCTCGATGCCTCCACCGGCCGGGCCGCGCAGGAAGCGGCCTCTCTGGAGCTCGGCGTGCGGCCCGAGTTCGTCCGCTTCTCCGACGACGGCTTCGCGGTGGAGATCGCGAAGGTGGACGACCTGGGACGGCACCGGATCGTCGATCTCCGCCGCGGCGGGCACGTGATCAGGATGCTCGCGGGGGAGGACGACGCCATCCCCTCCGAGAACCCCCGCATCCGGTTCGACCCCGCATACACCCGCGTGTACCGGGACGGCTGGATGATGGCCGGGGAGTCCGGGCGGTGACCGTGGAGGCCGAACAGTGATCGGAAAGACCACCAACCAGAGGGCCTGGCTCCTCGTGGCGCCGGTGGTGGCCCTGGTGGCGTTCAACGCCCTCATCCCGATGATGACGGTGGTGAACTACTCCTTCCAGGAGACCTTCGGCGACAACGTCTTCTTCTTCGAGGGGTTCAAGTGGTATCAGCAGGTCCTGACCTCGGAGCGGTTCCACGCCTCCTTCGGGCGCCAGCTCGTCTTCACGGGGGTGATCCTGGCCATCGAGATCCCCCTCGGCGTGGCCATCGCCCTCGCGATGCCGCGCAGCGGGCCGTGGGCTTCGGTCTGCCTCGTGCTCATGGCTCTGCCGCTGCTGATCCCGTGGAACGTGGTCGGAGCGATGTGGAACATCTTCGCGCTGCCCGACATCGGCCTCCTCGGGCGGGCGGTCAACGGCATGGGCATCGCGTACAACTTCACCCAGGACCCCGTCTCCGCCTGGGTCACGACGGTGGCCATGGACGTATGGCACTGGACCTCGCTCGTGGTGCTGCTCGCCTACGCGGGGCTATGCGCGATCCCGGACGCCTACTACCAGGCCGCGAAGATCGACGGCGCCGGCGCCTGGGCGGTGTTCCGCCACATCGAGCTGCCGAAGATGAAGCGGGTGCTGACCATCGCGATCCTGCTCCGCTTCATGGACAGCTTCATGATCTACACCGAGCCCTTCGTGCTGACCGGCGGGGGACCCGGCAACACGACGACCTTCCTGTCGATCGACCTGGTGAAGGCCGCGCTCGGGCAGTTCGACCTCGGGCCGGCCGCGGCGATGTCGCTGATCTACTTCCTGATCGTGCTGCTGGTCTGCTACGTCTTCTTCACGGTCGTCATGCGCGACGAGGAGAAGTGAGCGATGCGCTCCTTCAAGTGGCTGGCGCCGGCGATCTACATCGTGTTCCTGCTCCTGCCGATCTACTGGCTGCTGAACATGTCGTTCAAGACCACCAACGAGATCCTGGGCGCCTTCTCGCTCTGGCCGCAGGACTTCACGCTGGCCAACTACCGGAAGATCTTCACCGATTCGACGTGGTACGGCGGCTACCTGAATTCGCTGGCCTACGTGGCCGTCAACACCGTGATCTCGGTGGCGGCGGCGCTTCCCGCCGCCTACGCCTTCTCGCGCTACCACTTCCTGGGCGACAAGCACCTGTTCTTCTGGCTGCTCACCAACCGGATGGCCCCGCCCGCGGTGTTCGCGCTGCCCTTCTTCCAGCTCTACTCGGCCCTGCACCTGTTCGACACGCACATCGCGGTCGCCCTCGCCCACTGCCTGTTCAACATCCCGCTCGCGGTCTGGATCCTGGAAGGCTTCATGTCGGGGGTGCCCAAGGAGCTGGACGAGACCGCCTACGTCGACGGCTACTCGTTCCCGAGGTTCTTCGTGAAGATATTCATCCCGACGATCACGGCCGGGATCGGGGTCACCGCCTTCTTCTGCTTCATGTTCTCCTGGGTCGAGCTGCTGCTCGCGAAGAACCTCACCTCGGTGGCGGCGAAGCCGATCGCCGCGACGATGACCCGCACCGCGAGCACCGCGGGCTACGAGCTGGGCCTGCTCGCGGCGGCGGGCGTCCTGACCATCGTGCCGGGCGCGTTCGTCATCTACTTCGTGCGCCACTACATCGCGAAGGGATTCTCGCTGGGCCGGGTGTAGGGGAGATCGAGACATGTCCCTCTCATGGATGGCGTGGACCTGGCCGACGGCGGCGTTCTTCGTCTGCATCGCGCTCGCCCTGGCCGGCATGACGATCTGGGAGCTGCGGCGCCCCGGCGGGGGGGCGCGGCGCGGCGTCCTCGGGCTCGACACGACGCGCGGGGACCGGCTGTTCATCACCCTGCTCGGGAGCGCCTTCATCCACCTCGCGTGGCTCGGCCTCGCCGGCCCTCCGGTATGGGCCGCGCTCGGTATCTCGGTCGTCTACGGGGTCGCGGTATTCAGATGGGTGTGAGCGTCTTCATCCCCCTCGCGTGGCTTGATCTCGCCGGCCCTCCGGCGTGGGCCGTGGCCGGCGTCCCGGCCGTGCGCGGGCCGTTCGTCCGCGGGATCGCCGTGTCCGGATGAATGCGAGGGAGTCCGGGCCGAAGGCCGTCGACCTGCTCGTCATCGGCGGCGGCGTCAACGGCGCGTGCATCGCCCGGGACGCGGCCGGGCGCGGCCTCGACGTCCTGCTCTGCGAGAAGGACGATCTCGCCGCGCATACCTCCTCGGCCAGCACCAAGCTGATCCATGGCGGGCTGCGTTACCTGGAGCACTACGATTTCCGGCTCGTGCGCCACTCCCTTCGGGAGCGCGAGGTCCTGCTCCGCAACGCCCCGCACATCATCTGGCCCATGCGTTTCGTGCTCCCGCACCACGCCGGGCTGCGGCCCCGGTGGATGATCCGGCTGGGCCTCTTCCTCTACGACCATCTCGGCGGGCGCGCATTGCTGCCGCCTTCCACTGGCATCGATCTGCGCCGGCATCCGAGCGGACGCCCGCTGAAGAAGCACTACCGCCGGGGGTACGAGTACTCGGACTGCTGGGTGCAGGACGCGCGCCTGGTGGTGCTCAACGCCCGCGACGCGCATCTGCGGGGCGCGGACGTGCGGACCCGCACCGAATGCGTGTCACTCGCGCGCCGCGGCCCGCACTGGGAGGCGACGCTGGTCGACGGGACCACCGGCGCGCGCTCGACCGTCTCGGCGAGAGGGGTCGTCAACGCGAGCGGACCGTGGGTCGGCAGGAGGCTGGATCCGGGCGCGGGTGCGGATGCCGGCGCGAGACACGACGCAGGGCGCATGAAAGGCAGCGCCACGGATGGGGCCACGTCCTCGGACGACAACGACGCGAAGCACGACGTGAGGCTCATGAAGGGCAGCGCCGCGGCAGATGGAGCCAAGTCCTTGGGCGACGACACTACGAAGCACGATGTCCGGCTCGTGAAGGGCAGCCACATCGTCGTCGGGAAGGTGTTCGATCATCCCTACCCCTACATCTTCCAGGGCACGGACGGGCGCGTGCTGTTCGCGATCCCTTTCGAGGGGGATTACACCCTGCTCGGAACCACCGAGGTGGAGGTCGAGGGCGGTCCGGGGCCGGTCGAGATCACTTCCGGTGAAGTGGACTACCTCTGCGCCGCGGCCAACGCGTACTTCGAGAAGCCCATTTCCCCCGGCGACGTCGTCTGGTCGTACTCCGGCATCCGCCCCCTCATCGACGACCGATCGCGCAACGCGAGCGAGGTCACCCGCGACTACGTGCTCCATCTCGACCGGCGCCCGGCGCCCATGCTCTCGGTATACGGCGGCAAGATCACCACCTGCCGCAAGCTCGCCGAGCAGGCCGTGGACCTGCTGGCCGGGCCGCTGCGTTTCGACCGTCCGGCCTGGACCCGTGACGCCCCCCTCCCCGGCGGGGACGTCCCCGGTGCGGACGTCGAAGGGTTCATCGCGCGCTGCGCCGAACGTTATCCGTGGCTTGCGCAAGGGTTGGTCCGCCACTACGTCCGCCACTACGGCACCGGCATCCACACCCTCCTGGCCGGCCGCATGGGCATCGACGATCTCGGAGAGCACTTCGGGGCCGGGCTCCATGCGGCGGAGGTCGAGTACCTGGCCGAGCATGAATGGGCCCGAACCTCCGAGGACGTCCTGTGGCGGCGCACCAAGAAGGGATTGCGCATGTCGGAGGACGGGAGACGTCGCCTGTGCGCCTGGCTCGCAGGTGGGGGCGATGCTTTGTGACGCTCGATGTACCGGGTGTGGGAGAGCGAGCCCGAGACCACACCGCGTCGATGCCCGGAGCGCGCACCGCGATCTTTCCCATCCAGGCGGCGTTGCAGGCCAGATCGAACCGTGAGTCGAAGCTGAGATCGCCGTTTTTCGCGTCCGCAAGCCGTGCGGCTCCGGAGCGGAGCAGTCCGGAGACTTCATCGGCTGTCGCCGCCTCCACCTTGAGGCCGCCCGCTCTCACCAGGTTGTCGAGGTGTTCACGCGCCGTCGAGGCTCCCCATGAGAACAATATGCCGGCTTTTGAGCACACGCGTGAGAAACTCGGCCTTGGCGGCCGTGCGCCGGCGTTGGAACTCGCCGGATGTGGAGCAGGAAGCGCTCGGAGATGGCCTCCACGGTCCCCACGAACTGGAACTGGATCACGTCATCGACCGCGTTGATGTGGTAGACGCCCTAGGCGCCGTCATGGTCGCCCTGATGGACGGTATCGACTCGCACATAGCCGGGTTGGCCGTCAGGCTCATCTCTCGTTGGACAAGACTGTTCATATTCACGTTCATTTTTTGTGTAGTATGCTGCCGGTATGAAAGCTATCCAGGTCACTTTCGACGAAGCCTTGCTCGCGAGGTTTGATCGGCATCCGGCGGTTCGGGAGCGGGGCCGCTCAGCGGTGCTGCGGGAGGCCGCGGGCGATTATCTGAAGCGCCAGGAGGCTGAAGAGATCACTCGCCGGTATCGAACAGGGTATCGCGATACCGCTTTCCTCGACGACGCGCTCGAAGGATGGGCCGCCGAGGGGGCATGGCCGGGGGACTGATGGCCGGACCCCGGCGTGGAGAGATCTGGCAATACCGCTTCAAGGCGCCCGACAAACGGCGGCCGGTCGTCATCCTGACGCGCCAGGAGGTCCTTCCCTTGCTGAGCACCGCGATGGTGGCGCCGATCACGTCGACGATCCGGGGGCTGCCGAGCGAAGTGAGCGTCGGTGTCGCCGAAGGTCTGGAGCACGAATCGGCGATCAACCTCGATCACGTCCAGACCGTCGAGCAGCGGCGTCTGCACCGCTATGTCGGTTCTTTGAGCGAGGCGAAGATGCGCCGGGTCTGCCATGCGCTCGCCCTCGCGACCGGCTGCGCATAGCAGCCGGCCGGACTTTCCCGGGATTCCCCAGCGCGAGGTTGGAGTTGCCCCGATTCAGTGGACAGTGAAGGGCTTGGGTTTCATGCAGCTCTCTGGTAGCTCCTCTCGAAGGCCATCGGGGATCGCTGACCGAGGCCCTGGTGACGACGATGCGGGTGATACCATCCCTCGATGAACTCGAAGATGGCTCTGCGCGCCTGGTGATGAGCCTGCCCCCGGCTTGACCGGGGGTCATGGAAGTGCGTGCGGTCGAGCAGCTCGCATTCGAGGGTGGCGAAGAAGCTCTCGGCCATGGCGTTGTCGAAGCAGTCTCCAACCGAGCCCATCGACGGCGCCACGCCCCATCGCCGGCAGCGCTCGCAGAAGGCGAAGGAGGTGGACTGGCAGCCCTGATCGGAATGGTGGATGCCGGAGTCCGGTCGTCGTTGCTCGACGGCCATGTCCAGGGCATTGAGCACGAATTCGGGTCAACTCCAGGCGTTCGTTAGCCATCCCACATGGAGACCACCGCAACAACACCGTCCCGGCGAACATCGGCCCTATGCCTGGCCACGGCGACAACCGCGGATTTTCTGCCTGGAACCATCGTCACCATAGGCTCCTTCCTGAAACATCACCCGGGCTTTGATGGCGAAGTCGTAATCATTGAAGACGGGTTGTGCGAGGAGCACCGGGAGTTGCTGCGCACTTTGCATGGTTGCGTGCGGTTGGTCCCCGTGTCATCCGAGCTCCAAGCTCGAATAGCGCACCTCACGGCCGCGCGCCCAGACATTCAGGACCGCGCCGCCCGGTTCTTCGCCATTGAGGCGTTGCGCCTGACTGGATACCGCAAGGTGCTGTTCTGCGACAGCGACTTGCTGTTCCGGGCGCCGGTGGAGGGACTGTTCGACACCGACGAAGCGCTGCTGTGCTGCGGCGACAGGGCGGTTCTGGAGGATAAGCACCGGGATGCCGCCACCTTCCTGCGCATGCAGCCGGAAAGTGGGGAGGACGCCGCCGCTGTCCTGGAGCGGACATTCAACAGCGGGTTCCTGGTCATGGACGCCGGCGTTGTCGGGGAACGCACTTATGGGAAGCTGCTGGCGATGTTGACGCCGGAGATGTGGCGCGGCATCGGCACGCCCCACACCGCGCAAGTCCTGCTGAACAGATATTTCGCCGGGCGGCAGACGCTGATCAGCTCGACCTACAACTATCTGCTGGCTTCGGCGCCGGCCATTCGGTCCCGGGAGGGTCTGGGGGTGGCGGACGCCAAGGTCCTGCATTTCAATGTTCCCGGCAAGCCCTGGATGCCCCTGCGGTTACTCCGTTGGACGTGCGACGTCAAGCCGGTCCCCGGCATGTTATTGTGGTGGGAGGCATGGGCGGACTGCCTGTCCACCCTGCACCTTTCAACAGGTGATTTCTTCAGGTGAACGAATGACCGGAATTCAGCCAGTGAAGGCCGCCGCATGATTCAACTGGCAGCCGGCGGCCCCAGCGTTGTCAAAGACGGCGAATGGATGGCGCAGCAGCATGAATTTGCGCACCGCCATTGCGTTGTGTTCAAGGGCTTTGTTGATCAATCCATATTGAACCGCATCTCCCGGATGCTGGAAACGAGCCAGTACTATGGCCGCGAAGACGTTAGAGAGGGCGGGGTGTTCGCCAGGGAACTTACAATGCGGGACGATGAACCACTGGTGACGGTATTTGTACTTCTTCTCAATCAACCTCGGCTGTTCAAGGCAATTGCCGAGCTTACTGGTTCAAAAAGAGAAATTCGAATTTTCGAAGGCCGATGCTATAAGCGTGTTCCGAACAGCAACCACTTTGATTCCTGGCACAACGACTGCGCTTCGGGAAGGCTGTATGGACTAAGCATAAACTTGTCGCAAAAGCCCGTGGAGGGCGGCGCTTTTCAAATTCGAAGCAAAAAAACCGAGGAGATTTTGCGAACGATTCCGCCGAGTCGGTTTGGGGATGCGCACCTGTTTCGGGTGCATGGATCTCTTGAGCACAAAGTCTCCTCGGTGCAGGGAACCGAGCCGAGGTGTGTTTATGCGGGGTGGTTTTGCGGAGGACCCGACTATCAGGACTATCGGGAGATGATCCGAAAGGAGTTATTTGCTCGTGCTGCCAGCGTCCCGACGCCTCAAGCACGTTGGAATTGTATATTTTGAAGAGAGAAGCGTTAAGGAACCAGCGCCGGATACGCCGTCCGCAGATGCAGCTTCGCCAAGACTTCCAGGTAGGCACCGTACCAGAGCTTGAAGAGCGTGGCTGGCGTTCGATACGCGAGTTCGGCGCCACCATGCGCCCAGCGCAGCATCGCATCCGGCGCCCAAGGCTTCACCGGCCCCTTGAAGTGCAGCACCTTCGCGAGCTCGGCGTTAAGGCCGGTGCGCTCCCGCACCTCCGCCGCCTCGGGCACGAAATAGTTGTAAGTCCAGCTCGTCAGCGTCTGACGACCCGCGAAGTAGCGGTTCACGACGGGTTGATCCGTAAGCCGGATATCCAAGTTGCGCCACACCTCCGGCGCTATCATCGCCAGCAAATCCGCATACACCCGCGGACCCGTGCAGGCGCCGTCGATGAGCATGAAGCCGCAGTTGAAGGGGCGCTCCAAGACCGGTCGATCCGTGCGCCCTTGCAGCGCGAGACCGGTGTCGGGGTCGCGCTGCCGGTTCAGGACGAACTCTCGGTCGCCGCAGCACAGCAGCGCTTCGTCGGTGTCGAACAGTTCGTCAACCGGCCCGAGGAACAGCATGTCGCTGTCGTAGTACAGCACCTTGCGATAGCCGTCCAGGCGAAACGCGTCCAGCGCATGGAACATGGGCGGGAGAATGGGTCGGCTTGGGTAAGCCGCCTTGAGATGCGCCACTCGGTCGAGCAGTTCCGGCGCGACCGGCTGGAACCGCACAAGCGGCGCCACCGCTTCGAGCACCGCGCACGACTCTTCGGTCAGGCCATCGTGAAGGACGATCACGTCACCGTCGAATCCGGGATGATGACTTCGAAACGAGCCCAGCATGGCGATGGCGCCAGGCAGGAAGTCATCCGTAACGGCGGTGACCAGGCAGACGTTCGCGGTCACAGGAGGTCGTATCCGAAGTGGTCGAGCACGTCTCGATGCCGCCGGAAGACATGCGAGAACGCCGCGATCCGCCGAGCGTCAAGGCGGGCGATCTGCCGAGCGTTCATGTCATTGAGCGTCTCGCAATAGCGACCCTTCACCGGCAACTGTTGCCGAAGGTTCAGATCGTCGATTTCCGGCACCAAGGTGCGCACAGCACACGCCACCCGCTCCGGCTCGGCGCACATTGTCTCGTAGGTGAAGAACGTCCCGCGGTGGCCGTGCTTTTCGACATTGCGGCGTTGCCACGCCAAACAAGTGACGGCATGAATGGCGGCAAGCTCATCCAGGGTTCGTTCCGGAAAAAGGGCCGCCAAAGCCGCAAGCTCGCGGGGTCGGTAGCGCCGGTAGCACCGCAAGATGCCCTCGCAAACCGCGTAGGGGTTGCGCACCATGAACAGGAACTTCGCGTTGCGGAAGTGCCGCACGAGCTCATCCACGATCACCAGATGCGGTGACGACTTGGTGTAGAAAACCGATGCCGCAGGGTCGCTGGCGTAGGCTTGGAAATACCACGCAACGCGGGAGCGCCTCCAGTTGTACGCGGCAGGGTCCGCGAACCGCTCGAGCCAGCGGCGCTCGGCGGCCCATAAAAGGCCCGGCCGCGGGTCGCCGGGTTCGAGCGGCTGAAAGCTGACCGGCCCAACGAAACCCGTCATGCGCTGACCCTCTACGGGGAGGTTCCAGGTGGCGCGGCAGGTCGCCAGCGCCTTTTGCAGGAAGGTGGAGCCGCTGTTGTTCGGACAGATTCCGAACAGATGGGTCGTCACGGCCTGCGCCACGTCGCAAGCAGCGCCATAGTGCAGGGCGTTGCCGCTGATGACAGCGAAGCTCCGACCGGCGAGATGCGGTTGCATGGTGCGCATTGCGGCCACCATCTTTAGAAGTCGAGCAGCATCAGAGCATTGCTGATGGCGGCAAAGTGACGCTTGGACCGGAAGCGGTCCGCGTCCAGGCGGGCGAGGAGGCGCGGCAGGTCAACGTACCGGGCGCGTGACGGCATCCCGGCCAGCGCCTCAATCCGCCGTCGAACGATGGGCAGCGACTCGGCGAAGGCATCCATCGTCGATTCGTACCTGATCGGGTCGCTTTTGCTCCGATTCCAGCAGATCCCATCTGGCAGGACGGCGCCGCCGGGCAGGGACAACGCATAACGCATCAGCCAACGGTTCCAAGGTCCTCGCCGATACTGATCCGGCGGCAGGCCCAGCGCAAACTCCAGCACCCGGCGGTCCAGCAGCGGATAGCGGTATTCGACGCCGTGGCGCAAGCCGCTCGCCGCCCAGCCCTCAATGCGGTCGTCCAGCCTCCCATCCTGCATAATCCGCAACTGTGTGCGCCTTAAGCTCACCTGGCGAAAAAATCGGCGTGGCGGGGGCCTTACCTGCCGTGCGAACGCCGGGTTGATGAGCCAGCGCCGACGCTCAAGCGCCCGGTGCGAATGCGGCCCCCACAAAGGACGGCGACGCCGCAGATGGAATTCAAGGCGTGGATGCAGCAACGGGGCCAGCACATGCGCCAAAAACCTGAGCGGGCTCCCGCCTTGCGCTCGGCAGATGGCGTGGAGCGTCCGCCAACGCCCGCTCAAGAGCAAATATGCGTTGTATCCACGGCCGTTGAACGAAATGCCTTCATCCCCGCCCCAGCCCGACAGCAGCACCCGTACCCCTTGGGCCGCAGCGCAACGTTGCACGGCCTCCTCGTTGAGATGGACCTGCACACCTGGATAGGCCCCGTCACGCTGATGGACAGCGGCAATGTCTTCCTGGCTGGGTGATCTATGGAGCACTTGCAGCCCTTCGCGGGCGCAGAGGTCGTGGACGAGGTCGTACTCGGACGCATGGCGCTCATCGGGGGGGCGGCCCGGCACTGGCAACCAGCTAAAGGCAAGCGGCGGCGGACGGCCCTCGCGCCGCAATGCACGGGCGGCGAGCGCCGCGATGCTCGACGAGTCCAAGCCTCCACTCAGATGCACACCCACCGGATCCGGGCCGTGCAGGCGGTCCCGCACCGCCCGCTCGTAGAGCTCCAGAAACTGCTCTGCGTAGTCTTCATCCGAAGCGGGCCGCGCCAAGGGCGCATGCTCCGGGCGCCAGTGCCGCTCCAGTTTCGTTCGAATGCGCCCCGGCACAGCCGAGGTGCGCTCGGCTCCTACCTTGACGGTGAGCGCATGGCCGGGCGGCAGCTTGCGCACCGCCTTGAACAATGTCCGGGTGCGGTTTATCCCCCTTGTCCTCCACATGGCGCTGCGCGTTAGAAAAGCCGCCACGCCCACATCATCAAGCGCATCGGGGACACCGGGTGCGGCGACTACCGCATCGACGGTGCCGCCGAAAACAAAGACCGTCGGCATCCGTGCGTAGTAGAACGGCCGGACGCCGATGGGGTCGCGGGCGCAGAACAGCGTGCGCCGCCGACTGTCCCACACTGCGAAGGCGAAGTCGCCAAGCAGTCGTTCCGGACAGAGCCGGCCCCAGCGCATGTAGGCGCGGAGGACAAGATCGACGTCGGCGAGGCCGGGCCGCTCGGCACGGCGGATGTTCAGCAGGTCACACAACTCCTCGCGGTCGTCAAGGCGAGCGGCCGCAGCGACGGCGACTCCGCTGTCCTGATGCGTGCGCAACGACGAATCGGGCGCGGAGGTGCTGCGTACGCCAAGGGCGACCGCTCCGTCCGTCCAGTGCGCCTCGTCTGCTCGACCATGGCCGGCATGCGCCGCGAACATGGCCGCCACCGCTTCTCCGGCCGCCGCACCGCCGAGACAGCCGCAGATGATTGCCGTCATGTCGGCCTCTCCATCCTATGGATTTGCAGCAAACCTGCGGCCGGCGGGCGCCGCTACGTTCCCGCGCCGCCATTCGGCCAGATTGCGCAGGTCATGGCGAACCTTGCGTCCGTGAAGCGGTCCGTCCCGCAGACCACGCGAGTGATCTCATGCACATAGGCGCCGGGATGGAAGACGATGCTGTTGGCGGCCGGCTCGACCCGCGAGAACGCGCAGGCATCGAAGTCCCCCGTCTCGACTTCCGTATCGTAGAGCAACAAGTCGCCACCGGAGAAGCGGCGCGGCTGCGCATGAAAATAGCAGTTGCCGACAAGGGGTGGCGGATCGCGATGCGGGCGGCCGTAGCCCCCGTTGAGATGCGCCACCGCCGCAGGGACGATCCGGCAGCTATCGAAACCCTGCAGCCGCAGCCGCGCCGAGACGGTTGGTAGCACGGCGCGCACCTTCAGGATGAGCCATGCGCCAATGTCTTTGCAGGCTTTGGGAGGCGCCGCCAGTCCGCGGCGTTCGGAGATGTCAACTCGG
This sequence comes from uncultured Gammaproteobacteria bacterium, assembly GCA_958295835.1. GTDB lineage: Bacteria > Pseudomonadota > Gammaproteobacteria > HK1 > HK1 > HK1. The sequence goes on along the minus strand of OY282378.1, from coordinate 5,178,117 downwards.
CGCTTTCCACTTGGCCCCACCTTCGCCGGTGCGAAGCGTCCGCGCTCGTTCTGCGCCCACGACAACAAGTGTTCTCCCTCTGCGGAGGTCAGGAAGTTCGGGATCTGCACGAACGGCGCCGCCCGAACGCCCGTTGGCGGCGCCGGCAAACGGTGGCTGCCGGTGATCGCGCATAGCCAAGAGGCGCAAGGGTCGCCAGGGCGGAGTGCGCACAAGCGCCGATAAATCTGATGTGCGGCCGTAAAACGACCGTTCCCCCGCTCGATGTCTCCGAGCTGCCACAATGCGCCGGCGTCAAGTGCGCGTCGCTGCAAGGCCGCCGCAGCCTGAGCATGGAGACCTCCTGTGCCCAGCAGCGCATCTCGCACCTCAGGGCGCAGCCAAATCGAACTTGTCACAGGAGGTCATAGCCGAAATGGTCGAATACGTTCCCATGCCGTCGGAACACCCGGTTGCACAGCGCCACCTGCCCGGCGTCCAGGCGGGATATTTGCCAGGCGTTGAAGTCGGTGGGCAAGCAGTTGTACTTGCCCTTTACCAACAGGCGTTGCCGCAGGTTGAGGTCGTCGATTTCCGGGACCAGGCCCTGGATGGCGTGCGCCACGCGCTCCGGCTCCGCGCACATATCCTCGTAGGTAAAGAAAATCCCGCGGTCTCCATATGCGTCAAGGTTGAGACGTTGCCGGGACAGGCAGGCCACGACATGGGCAGCGGCCGTCTCGGGTAGGCTTCGCCCCGGAAAACGGGCGGTGAACGCCGCCATTCCAAGGTCCCGGTAGTACCGGCACAGGCTTTCGCAGACGGCGTAGGGATTGCGCACCATGAACAGGAACTTGGCGTTGCGAAAGCGCCGCGCCAAATCGCCCACAATCAGCAGATGCGGCGGTGACTTGGTGTAAAAAACCGATGCTGCGGGGTCGCGGGCCTGAGCTTGGAAATACCACGCCTTGCGGATCAGCGCCCAGTCATACCGCGCCGAGTCCGCCAACCGATCAACTCGGCGGCGGCCTGCCGCCCAGAGCACGGTAGCGGCCACAGGGCCGGCGAACCCCAACGCCAGATGGCCCTCCGTGAGGAGGTTCCACGTTTTTTTGGAAGTGCCCAACGCCTCCTTCAAGAGCGTCGAGCCGCTGTGGTTCGGGCTGATGCCGAACAGATGGGTCGTTACCGCTTGCGCCACATCGTGGGTGGCCCCATAACAGGTCACAGCCGCCGAAGTCCGCATAGGCCGGCCCAGCCTGGTTCAAAATTCGACGAAGTTGCGGCGCAACGCCAAGCACAAGCAACATCCAGGCCGCCCATCTGGCGGATCAAAGGGAAAGCAGCTCAGGATGGGCGATAGCTGAGCTCCTCGGTCTCATTCACCTGCACAGCTTCGCCGGAGGCAGTTCGCGCCATCCGGTGCAAGGGAATAATCCTCGGTTTTGACCAAGGGCGCTTCCCTTTCGGCCCCTCAGCCGCTGACTCACCTGTTTCGGGGGGGATTTGATCCTTCATCTCTTACCTCCAAATTCAAAGGCGCGATTCAGCACCGAACGGCGGTACATCGCCGTTTCGGGGGTTTGGGGAGTGCTCAAGCCGAAGTTCCCTGGGTGTGACAAAGTTCAACTGTGGTCGATTGGCATCAACCATTTCAGCTTTCGGGAGCTCCCGGTACTGGGAACGTTTCGATGAGGTGTGCGGCGCGGGCGCTGAATCGGTGTCGGCTCGGTCAGCACACACAGGGCCGGGGCCGAAGGGTCGGCGACCCGACAGGTGTTGCGGCAGCGAGTCGCGAGTTCGCCGAGCAGGGTATCGAGGCTGTGAAGGGGCAATCCGTCGTCGGTGCGCCGGGATGCTTTGTTGTGCCGGGTGGGCTTGGCCGGGGCGACGGGGTCGCGGGTACGTCGGGCGTCGGTCAGGGTCTCGTCGTCGAACAGCAGCGGCGCCCAGGCCCGGCGCAGGCGCCATTCCAGGTAGCCGGCGAGCAGACAGATGTGCGCGGCCCCGGCGTTCCTCGCGGTGTCGGATGGGGCGCACCCGGATGTCGAGCTCCTTTTGAGGGTGCGGAACCATCGTTCGACGTCGGCCAGCCCTTGCAGGTGCGCACCGTGTCTTCGGGGGGGGGCGAGCTCGCTGGTACGCAGCACGTAGATGCCATCAAGGCGCGCCTCGGCGTCGATGCGCGTGTGGTCGCGCTCATGGACCAAGCGCCCGTCGTGGACCGCCCACCGGAAGTGCTTGGCCATCCCCCGATGGGACTCGGGGGCAGGCTTGTGCCGGGCGATGACTTGGCTCACCTTGTTCCCCAATTGCGCCGCATCGAGCGGGTGCGCCGGGCGGCCTCGCGCGCGACGCGCTTCGCTCTCGCCCCAGCCTTCTCACAGGAGGACGGCGGGGTGAGAGTTGCGGTTGAGGCCACTCCAAGCATATCGAGAATGAGTATATCCTGCCCGCCAGTTGCATATTCAATAGCAAGATCCGCACCTGTTGGCAACAAATAGACCTGTCCGGTTTTGTAGCACATGGGTTGTCCGCTTTGGTGGGGTGGGTCAGTGGACTGACCGTGCCCTTCCCCGGCGGGGACGTCCCCGGCGCGGACGTCGAAGGGTTCATCGCACGCTGCGCCGAACGTTACCCGTGGCTCGCGCAAGGGTTGGTCCGCCACTACGTCCGCCACTACGGCACCGGCATCCACACCCTGCTCGCCGGCCGCACGAGCGCCGGCGACCTCGGAGAGCACTTCGGGGCCGGGCTCCATGTGGCGGAGGTCGAGTACCTGGCCGAGCATGAATGGGCCCGAACCTCCGAAGACGTCCTGTGGCGGCGCACCAAGAAGTGATTGCGCATGTCGGAGGACGGGAGGCGTCGCCTGTGCACCTGGCTCGCAGGCGGGGGCGATGCTCCGTGATGCTATCGTCCGGAGGCCGGCAGCAATTCCCGCCAACGTCCCGGACATGATCTTGCCGCCATCGGGATGAAGCCGCCCGCTCTCATCAGGTTTCGAACTGCTTATGCGCCATCGAGGCTCCCCATGAGAACGATATGCCGGCCTTTGAGCACCCGCGTCAGGAACCCGGCCTTGACCGCGCGCCGGCGCTGGAACTCGCCGGACGTGAACCGCCCCGGGAAACCCGGGGCGGTTCAAGGCACACCACCACCGACCAAGGGCCGAAAGGGTTCATCCATGAACAGAAGCATCAGGAAACTGGCAGTCGCCATCGGGATGGCAACGATCACGATAGCGGGCTGCGGAGGAGGAGGAGGGAACGTCAAGCCCACGCCGCCAGCGACACCGACATTGCCACCCGATGGAACCCCACCGGCATCGCCCGACGCCCCCCCGGCAACCGAGCCGGAAAGACCTGCTCCTGCGCCGACATTGCCACCTGCAGGGCGATGGGAAGACCGCTTGAGAGCGCAACCCGTGCTGGCGCAGGTGAAGGCAGAGCCAGCACTGAACAGTCGCAGATTGTCCGGTGCAGGTGTCCGGATCGCTGTCGAAGACGACTTCGTGGATTTCCGTAGCCCACAGCTCGCGGGGCAGGTGGAGACGAACCCAGCCCGAGGGGCACGGTTCACCTACCACCACCCTCTGTCCTCCACCAATCCGGTGGCCCCGTGCGACGGAGTCTCGTGCACAGTCCTGGAGGTGGACGACATCGGTGACGTGGAGGAGCGGGCACGGCAGTCCATTCTTGCGGACGGCTACCCCACCGACGTGGCGTCGCGCTACATCAGGGTGACATCATCGCCAAGCTGGCTGTCCTGGTACAAGATCCCCGGCGTGAGCGATACGAAGCGCACGCACGGCACCGCGGTCGCGTCGGTCATCATCGGAAAAGATGGCGGGGTCGCCCCAGGCGCTCGGGTCATCCCCTGGCCCATCCCACTGGGTGACGACCCGGAGGTCCAGGATGCACGGATCGCGGACGCGCGTGACCTCGAGGAGACTGTCAACCGGCTCGGGCCAACCCACAACAGCGTGGTAGCTTTGGACCGTTCGATGGGGCAGCTCGAGCTGCTGTACAACAGCAACGTCGACATCGTCAACCGGTCATACGGCATCCCGATCATCAGCGACACGGGCCGAGGCTTCAGCGACCGGACAGCCGCTGTCGCGTGGGCATGGCTCGGGAACAACCTGCCGCACTACTGGGGTGCATTGCTCCAGAACGGCGTTCCCGAGGACGAGAAGACACTGTTCGTCGCATCCGCAGGGAACCTGCTTCCGGGAGTGCTTGATCCACCGCGATTTCCAGAGGCCGCAGCCAGCATGGCCTGGTGGTTCCCGCAGCTACGCGGGCTGCACTTCGCGGTCGTCGGGGTACGGGCGGACGGAAGCCTGCACCCAAGGTCGATCCCTTGCGGGACGCTACCGATCGACTGGAATGCACTCACGCAGGGGCGCCACTACTGCCTGGGAGCACCTTTCACGGTCAACGGGGCGAAGACCGGGACGAACCCGGACCCCGCGCTCTCGCCAATCTCCGGGACGTCATTCTCCGCACCGATGGTGGCAGGAGCCCTGGCTCTGGTCATGGAGAAGTTTCGGGGAACACTGAACCCACGAGAGGTCGGACGGCGACTCGTAGACACGGCGGACAACACCGTTGCGGGCTACGACGCTGCCAAGATCGGGGCGGGGGTCCTCGACATCGACGCCGCCACAAGCCCGGTGGGTCAGTTACAGATTACGGCGCGGGCCGGGGGGCAGCCCTACCCCGTCAGAAGTACCAACCTCGTCACCTCCACAAGCTACGGAGACAGCGTGTCGCGTGTGGTGGAGAGAATCGAGATTGCAGGGTTCGATGCCTTGAACGCACCATTCTGGTACGAGATGTCCGGGTTCGTGTCGCAGGCACCACGCTCGGCGGTGCCGCGCATCCCGCACGCACGCTCGGAGACGGTGCGGGACACGTCGCTGCCTGCGGGGCTGGCCTGGGCTTCCGTCGGCACGCTGGAGGCACTGCCCGACCACGCGCTGCGGCTGGTGATGCCGACCTCCTCGGGCTCGGTGCTGGCGGGGCTGTCCCATGCCTCCGGGCTGGAGCTCGTGCCCCAGAACCACGGGTTCGGCATGGGGTTCCTGCACGAGACGGAGGGTGTGCAGGGCGGGCAAGCATCCGGAGCCTTCGGAACACAGGCAGAGGCAACCACGGTGTGGCTGAAGCGCCAGGACCGATGGGAGCTCGCCAGGCAGGAGGAAAGCTGGCGCGTAGGAACGGAGATGGTGCTCGGGGCAGGGCGGCCGAAGGTGGCCGCTGGCGCCATTTTCGAGCCAGGGTCGGGGATGTTCTCGTCAGCAAAGGTCGCATTGGTGCGATCGACAGCGGGTGGAGCCACAACCGAGTTCTCCCTGTCCCAGCCTTGGCGGGCGGAGTCGGGGTCAGCCAACCTGACCTACCCGATCAGTCGCACAACCGACGGTGCACGGGTGTATGAACGACGCACCATCGGCCTGTCCCCTGCGGGGCGCGAGATTGCGGTGGGGCTGCGTCACGATCGACCCCTGCTGGCTGGGGAAGCCACCGTGTCGATCGGCTATAGCCACGACGCGGGCCACGTGCAGGGGGAGGAAGACCTGCGCGGCGGAATCGCCTACAGGATGTCCTGGTGAGCGCCGCAACCGCCATCGGCCCGTGCGTAGCACTGCTCGTAGCCTTGGAGGGTTGCGCCCAGGCAGAACATCCCCCGGAGGCCACACCTCCGGGGGATGGGCATGCCGTGCACGCAGGCGAAGGGCTGTGGATGGTGCCCGCAGGAGAGATCCAGGGGTGCCCGGCATATGTACCTTGGCGAGCCGAAGGCCCGGTACGGCAGGCCATGTACTTCCGGGACGAAGCAGGGGGATTCACGCTGTACCGCAACGACTCGGTATGCAAAAGCCGGGCAACGCCGCGGCGAGGCATCGACGGGAGATGAGGCGCGCGGAGCGCCCGTCGTCGCCGCGAGACCACGAAAGCCGATCGTGGACGGCCTCGGTGGTGACGCGGTTCAAGCGCCCAGGAAGCTCGGCGCTGAAGCGGGTCGCGTGGCGATCCGTGGAGCGGGTCAGGGCAAGCCCGAAGCGGTTGTAGACCCCGGACTGCTCGAAGCGCCCGGCTGAACCGCCCCGGGAAGAGGTGAGACGAAGCCGGTCGGAGGAAGCCCCGCGGCACTGCGCAACGAATAGACCGCCAACCCCTCATACTGCGCACCAGCGGTCGGGTAGCGGGGGAAGTGGGATCGGGACGCATCCCGGCATAGAAACCCGCGACGTAGTGGTGGTGTATCCGACGGAGGCAATCCCCCGCAAGCCGTGCGGCTCCGGAGCGGAGCAGTCCGGAGACTTCATCGGCTGTCGCCGTCTCCACCTTGAGGCCGCCGGCTCTCACCAGATTGGCGAGCTGCTCATGCGCCATCGAGGCTCCCCATGAGAACGATATGCCGGCCTTTGAGCACCCGCGTCAGAAACCCGGCCTTGACCGCGCGCCGGCGCTGGAACTCGCCGGACGTGTAGATTGTCTGCGCATTCCGGTAAAAGTGGTCACCGATTCCGGTGGGAAACTGATCACCGATTCCGGTCAAAGTGATCACCGGTCGGAGCGAAGCGACGCGGGAGTTGGATGATGAGTCACGGTGACCCGTTTGGGTCAACGGTCGGTGTCTTTTGCGCATCGATTCTCCTTTCAAGTTGAGTTGGTAGGCGCTGTGTACGAGCCGGTCGAGGATGGCGTCGGCCAAGGTGGGGGCACCGATGGCGTCGTGCCACTTCTCGACCGGAAGCTCTCTGGTGGCCACAGTGGAGCGGATGCCATAGCGGTCCTCGATGATTTCGAGCAGGTCGCGGCGGTTCTCGGCGCTGAGTTTGGCGAGGCCGAAGTCGTCGATGACCAGGACCTCGGTCTTGGCGAGCGAGGCCAGCCGCTTGGGATAGCTTCCGTCGGCGCGTGCGATGGCCAGTTCGCTGAGCAGGCGCGGCATGCGCCGGTACGAGGCGCTGTGGGCGTGGCGGCAGGCGCTGTGGGCGAGCGCACAGGCAATCCATGACTTGCCGATGCCGGCCGGTGCGGTGATGAGGAGGTTGAGGTGTTCACGCACCCAGCGCCCGTCGGCCAGTGACAGGACGAGGGCCTTGTCGAGTCCACGGGGCTGGCGGAAGTCGATGTCCTCGATGCACGCTGTGTGCCCCCGCTACAGGCACGCGGGGGCAGGCTCTGAGCTTGGCGCGGCGCAGCCGGTTGGTGAGTTGTCGGGAGTGTCGCTCGGTGAGTTCGCGGTCGGTGAGTAGCCCGAGGCGCTCCTCGAACGACAGGTGCTCGACTTCGCACGAGCCGAGCTGCTCGGCCAGGGCCTTGGCCATGCCGGTGCATCGCAGTTGGTGGAGCTTGTCCACGGTGGGATGGGTCAACATGTCGGTGTCCTCTCAGGAGTAGTCGCCGGCGCCACGGATGTTGTGGTGCACGAGCGGGGTGGCGAGTTCGGCCTGCTCGGGTGGGGTCGTGTCGAGGCGATGGGTGAGGATCGACTCGACGCTACGGTAGCTGTGCCCGGTCCCCGCGAAAGCGGGGATGGCCAGCGCGCGGCGCGCGGCCGCTTCCAGGCGGGCATCGCCGTAGCTGTTGGCCAGACGCAGAATCCCCAGGCAGGAGCGCAACGCCTGCTGGGGGTGGCGCCGGGAGCCGAGCACGGTGGTGATGAGGGTGGCGGTGTGCGGCCCGACCGTCTCGGCCCAGCGAACGAAGCGCTCGGGCGTGCACTGCCCCATCCGGCGGTGTTTCTCGGGCCTGTGTTCGTCGGCGGTGGTGTGACGGCCTTTGAGCGGGGAGCGCACGTGGCTGGCCACGCGCTGGCCGCGGTACAGGCACTCCACGGTGTGGGCGGTGAGGCGCACGTCGAGCTGGCGCCGCACCAGGGCGTGAGGGACGGAGTAGTCGTGCCCGCAGACCTCGACGTGGGAGTCGATGTTGACCCGGACCTGCTTCCACTCGGCGAACACGTAGCGCTCGGTGGGCAGCGGGCGAAGCGCGGGGCGGTCGAGCTGCTCGAACAGCGAGCGCCGCGACCCCGGGAGCTTGCGGAACGCGCGTGCGTTGAGCCGCTGAAGGAGCTCGGCAATCGCAGCGTTGAGTTCGGCCAGCGAGAACAACGTGCGGTGACGAAGCGCAGCCAGTATCCAGCGCTTGACCACCTGCACGCCTCCCCCCGATTCCCCCATTCGGGGGCAGGCTTCGACCTTGGCCTTGTCGCGAGGCCGTCGCACCCGCGCCGCCAGCACCGCGACCCCGTAGTGGCGGGCCAGGTCGGGGTAGGTCGGGTTGGTGTCGGCCCCCGCGCAAGCGGGGGGATGCGCCCGGCTCACCGCCGAGCGCAGATTGTCGGGGACGACCAACTCGACACAGCCACCGAAGAACTCGAACGCGCGCGGGCCTGCCCCCGAATGCCTCTATCGGGGGTGCGACGCAATCCACTCCGCCAAGCCCTGCGTCCACGTGGTCCCCGCGTACGCGGGGATGTAGCTCGACGCCCCGAGCACCGCGACGAAGACCTGCGCTCAGGCAGCAACTCCCCGGTGTGACGGTCCACCACCCCCACCGTGTGCCCGGCGGAGTCCACGAACCGCTTCTCGCCCGCACGGTGCTCCTGGCGCATCCCCACGTCGAGCCTCGACGCCCACGCCCGGTACTGCTCGCAGAACCCACTGGATTGCAGCCCCTCGGGATGGGCCGCCTTGTACTCCTCCCACACCAACGCCAGCGTCACGCCCTTGCGGCGCAACTCGCGGTGCACCTCACTCCACCGCGGCATCGCACGCCGCCTCGCGCTCGGCGCCGGCGCCGGGAACAGCCGCCGCTCCAGCCCCGCATCATCCACCGAGTCAGGCAGCGGCCAACTCACCCCCCGCGCCTCGGCACGGCGGATGCACTTCCCCATCCCCGCTTTCGCGGGGACCGCCGGCGACACCTTCAGGCTCCGGGCGATCGCCCGAGCGCTCATCCCCGCAGCGTAGTACAGCCGCAGAACCTCTCGAACTTTACGCATGGACAACCTCCTGTTCGCCACCGTCGGACCCTCCTTCAAATCCTCGAAGGGTCCTACGGCGACCGGTTGTCCCGCGTCGCTCAACTCCAGGGGTCAGACCCCTTGCACCAGTGCGGTGCATCCCGCAAAAGTGATCATGCTCCCACCGGAATCGCTGACCACTTTGCGCCGGATTCGGTGATCACTTTCCACCGGAATCACTGATCACTTTGGACCGGAATACGCAGTGCCGATCGCCCCATCGACGTACTACGAGCACAAGGCGCGCGAGGGGGAGCCGGAGCGCGCGCCGGGGCGGGTGCGCCGCGATGAGTGGTTGTGCGGGGAGATCCGCCGGGTGGACGCCGAGCCCTTCGGGGTGTACGGGGTGCGCAAGGTCTGGCGCCAGCTTCGCCGTGAAGGGGTCGCGGTGGCGCGTTGCACGGTGGCGCGGCTGATGCGCCGGCTGGGGCTGCAAGGAGCGGTGCGAGGCCGGCGGGCGAAGACCACGCACTCGGTGGTGCAAGGCGAGCGCCCGGATGACCGGGTGAATCGGGAGTTCAAGGTCAGCCGCCCGAATGCGCTGTGGGTGTCGGACCCCCGATTCCATCACTCGGGGGCAGGCTCTGACCCCCGTTTCCACGGGGGCAGGCTCTATGTGGCGACGTGGCGAGGGTTCGCCTACACGGCCTTCGTCATCGACGCCTATGCGCGGCGCATCGTAGGCTGGCGGGTGTCGCATTCACTGCACACGGACTTGGCCCTCGATGCCCTCGAACAGGCCCTTCACGAGCGCCGTGCGCCGCGTGAAGGACTCATCCACCACAGCGTCAGGGGCGTGCAGTCTCTCTCGTTGCGCTACACCGAGCGCCTCGTACAGATGGGCATCGCGCCCTCGGTGGGAAGCGTGGGCGACTCCTACGACAACGCGCTGGCCGAGTCCATCATCGGGCTGTACAAGACGGAACTCATCTGTCATTCCCGCGAAAGCGGGAACCAGCGCGGGCCGTGGCGTCACTGCGAGGCGGTGGAACTCGCCACCCTCGACTGGGTGCACTGGTACAACCACCGGCGCCTGTTCGGACCCCTCGGGCATGTGCCTCCGGCTGAATTCGAGGCACACTACGACCATCAACTGCAAGAGTCGGCGATGGCCGCCTGACTCAAGCAAATCACCCTCCGGGAAACCCGGGGCGGTTCAACCAGTGTCTCGTGCCCATCCCGAGCAAAGCTCGTCCAGTCCAGTGCCACCAACACCTCCGGGCGAGACCCCACCATGTATGGCCCCCAGTGGGCGAAGAACTCTTCCATCACCACCCCGTCATTGCTCAGCAGCCGGTCGACCTGTTTCACCGCGTGCTTGCCCAACGTCCCCTGGGCCTGCGCCAAACCTTGCCCGACCGCATGGACCGCCAGCGAGGCGCTGCTCAGCACCCCCAGCGTCCCGTTGGCCAGCGACAGCACCCGCTTCGCGTGCAGGTCCCCGTCGTACAATCGGGTGATGAATTCATTGATCTCGTTCCGCCGCAGAGCGCTTTTCGGTCTCATGACTCGTCTCCGAATCCAGTCGAAGACTTTACATTGATCCCAAAATCAGACAGTTGCAAGTCCTATTTCATGCAGAAAATGAGGGGATCTCTGAGGAATCCGGTGGGAAACAGCCTCGAAGCAGTGGACAAGGCCACCTTGGCCAAGTCTTACGGAGCAGCCACCGGCAGCGAAGCTCAGCGGCAGTCCCGTGCAACAATACGCGCCATCTCCCTGTAGCGGCAGAGCGCGTTGGCCAGCCGCATCTGCCGGGGCGTTTGGCAGTCGGGTTCGAGCAGCATCGGGCTGCATACGAGGATGGTCACGCAACGTGCCCTTGAAGTAGCCACGTTCAAACGATTGAGGTTGAACAGGAACTCCATGCCGCGGGGCGCATCCTCGGCGGAGGACGTCGCCATGCTGTAGATGACAACAGGCGCTTCCTGGCCCTGGAACTTGTCCACGGTGCCGATGCGTGCATCGGGCAGTCGGCGACGCAACTCGGCCAAGTGTGCGTTGTAGGGTGCGACTATCAGGATGTCGTTTTGCGAGAGCGCCTGTGATTGTCCCTCGTGGTCCGTCCAGGAAACACCACCGCCGAGTAGTCGATGAACCAGTGTAGCGACCTGATCAGCCTCCTCGGTGGACGCGCTCTGGTTGCCATCGTGTTCCACCGGCAAGAACCGCAATCCATGTCCATCCAGATCGCCCGCGCCGCTCAACAACTGCCTGTCCAGGCCGGGCCGTGCCCGTAGCGAGTTGTCGTAGAAAAGCTCGGAAGTGAACCGGCTGATGGACGGGTGCAGCCGCCATGTCTCGTCAAGAAACAAGCCTTTCTCTTCCGGCATGGTCTGGTGTTCACCAAGCAGATGGCCGAGTGCGGAGGCGTCGGTACCGTCGGGATGGCTGCCTTGCAGCGGTTGGTCGAGTTGCTGCGGGTCGCCGAGCAGCACCAGGCTGTCGGCTGACTGCGCCACGGCAAGCGTGTTGGCCAGCGACATCTGGCCTGCTTCGTCGATAAACAGCACGTCCACGGAAGACTGAAATTCAGCTCTTGACCAGAGCCACGCAGTGCCGGCGCCAACTTGTGCCTCGCCCCTGGAAAGGGCCGTCAGCACATCCTCGTTGTTCCTGGTCTGCTTCACGGGCCTTTCTTCACCTCCCGGCATCTTGCTGATCTTCTGAATGCAACGCAAATCCAGGTCTTCCCTGCCGGCAGCCTTCACTGCGGCATCTATCAAGTTGCGGATCACGCTGTGGCTGTTGGCCGTTATGCCTACCTTTTTCCCGGCACGGATCAAGGCGCAGATCATGCGACCGCCGGTGTGCGTCTTGCCCGTGCCGGGCGGACCTTGGATGGGGAGCACACCGCCTTCGAGCTCCAGCACCAAGCGTTCTGCGGCTTCGGCTGCGGACTCATTGGCTTTCCTGAGTGGATCGGTTTGTTCCTTTCCGGAACAGTGTCGCGGCGAGTGCGCGAGCAGTAGGTCACGTGCAGCGCGGTGGTCACCCGTTGTGTCTATGCCATTGTCGGCAACCCACTTTCCCAAGCGGGACAAGGAATCCTCCAAGGTGATCGAAGGTATAGGCCTTGATCTCGCGTAGAGCGCCTCGAGATGCAGGTCCGCGGTATCTCTCCGCTTCTTTACTTCAATTATCCGAGCTATCGGATCGATATGCTCGACGATGCCGACGAGTTTCCTTTCTTCGCCGGGTAAATACAATTCGTTTTCCTTGAGGATCGTTGTGTCCTGTTCGTCGTATTTGTAGCGATCTACAGGTGCGACTTTGGTGCCACCAATGCGTTTCGCAAATTTGAGGCCGACGAGCCCCTTGTCTTCCTGCTGCAACTCGTCCGGCGGCATTTCAGCCAAGCGGAAAAACTCCCACCGCCGCGACTTCGCTTCGCGTCGATGCCAGTCCAGCAAATAGGCCAAGAGCCACTGTGCCTGTTGTTCAGGCGTGCGTTCGCCGTCGTCGTCCGGTATGTGTTCGAGCAGCCGTGTACGAAGCGCATCAACTTGTGCCTCTCGCTCGGCAACCTCTTCGGACGGATCGCCACGTGTGGGCTCCGGCCGCGGAATTTCCTCGCCCCGCTCTACCAAGTCGCCCCTGATGTGCTCCAGCCAGTCGCGCAGTCTCATCGTCGAGACGCAATCGTCCCGGTTGTAGCCCTTAACGATTCTCCGCATTTCCTCGGTCACTTCGGCGCGATGGCCCGTTTCCAACAACCGCTCCATCCGGTGGCGGTTGTCGTTCGCCTGCCGCAGCTCGACATTGCGTGTGAAATCGTGGAACGGTTCCAGATCCTTGAGCGAATACTGTTCGACACTGGCTCGCAAAGCCTGTCTCGTAATCGTGTGCAAGTCCACGAACAGCTTCGCCCGCAACATGCGATCGAGTTCCGCGCCGCGGGTGGCAAACCGTCCCATCAGGCGTTTGAGGGCACTCGGTTCGTAAGGTGCGAAATGGTAGATGTGCAGGTGCTCGTGCTCCTGCCAGCGAGCCATCACGGTATCTACGAATTCCTCGAACACACGTCTTTCCTGAACCGCGAAGCTCTCGTGTTCCGCTCCCGGCTCGAAGGCCCACGTTGCGTGGTATTGCACATGGCCTGCTATGTCCTGCTCCGCCCAGCCGAACAGGTACTCGAACCCCTGTGCGCCCACGAATCGAGCCCCTTCGAGGTCGAAGAAAATGTCTCCGGGCGACGGAGCTGGCAGGAGCGCCAGGCCGCGACCGCCTTCGCGTGGCAGCAACTCGTAACGGGGGGCCTCCTGCCGACGGCCTTCGAGCTGCACTCTTGCTTGCTCCCGGCCGGTCTCGTAAGCCTTGATCGAACCACGCTTGGGGCGGTAAGGAATCGGAATCGGCAACTCGGCGAAGGCTGTGAGCGTATCGATGCTCCAATCGCGGATCTGCCTCTGATGAAGCCTGCCCAAACTCGCCACGAGGCTGAGATGATCATCCTCTCGGCGTCGGCCGCGGCAGGGAATTTGCCAACGGCAGATGTCGCAATGCGGCACCGGCTCCGGGTAGGTTCCTGGAGTGTCCGCCTCGATATCCGTTTCAACGGCTTGCTCGATCTTGCGGCGCATCAGCCGGTAGTACGCCAAGTAGTCTTGGACACGAAAAGTCTCCGCAACAAATGGCTGTTTCGGATCAGCGCCGGGCGACACCACATGCATGCGATCGGGTAGCGTCCCCTGAATTTCCTTCACCATGTCGGAGTACAAACAGAGTTGCAGAATCGTTCCGGCTTTTGTCTCCCGCGAAAGTTTGGTGTCCACCACTTCATAGACCCAGTCGCCAAGCTGGCTGCGGCCCTCGACTCGGCGCAAAATATCTGCTCGGCCAGACCATCGCCGAGGTCGCGGGCGGCGGTGAGTGTGTCGAAGGCGGCGGCGCTCATGGCGTTGTCCGGGGCGGTTCCGTGGTCGGCGTGCGGTCGGCAGGGTAACCGGGTTCGGCGGGAACGCGCCAGCCTGCCGGCGAGTCGCCCGCGGCGGTGGCTGGCCTATCGTCACGGCCGCGGGTGCCGGACGGCCCTGGATGGTGCCGGTACGGGCGGCGAGCCCGTAGTACGGCGTACAACGGCGATGCGTGAGACGAGCGCGGGCGCTTGCCGGGCCGGTGCCCGGCTGCGCTGCACCCTTCCACCACCACGAACCAAACCCGAACACTTCCGCTAAGGACGGTTAAGGGAAATTCTTCTCCACTCCTTCTTCCCTCACTTTCCTTGTCTCTTCTTTTCCTCGTATTCATCTTTTAGTTTCTGTCGTACATCGTTGCACCATCCTGGATTGGGGTCTCTGACTATTGGTTCCGACTCCGTTGCTTTCAAAAAATCTCGTCCTAGTTGGCGGTCTCGTTCGGCGTCCTCTCCGTACCGTGTCACGCAATATGCCAGGAAGTAGTTGAAGAGTATGTCACGTGATGGGTCTCCGCGCTCCCTGTTCTTTTCTCTCTCCATTATCAGTGCCGGTTTTCCGTCATCCCGGTGTGCGCACAGCACTACCGCCCGTTCTTCCGACACCTGTCTCTTCTCCTGCTCCCATACCCTCGTGTACAGCACCCCGATTGCCGCCGCTTGCGGATAGCGTACCCATCTGAAGTGCCATCCTTCCCTCCATATGCTGTTATGCCAATCTCCTCGTATTCCTCTCTCGAATACGTAATCTCGCCGACATGATTCAGTGGTTGCTTCCGGGCTTTTCCATCCTACCTTCATCCCTGCAAGCAGTATCGGTTGCACTGTCGGTACCCCCATCTCTAACCGATGCATTTCTTGTTTGCGCTCTGCCTTTACTTCCACTTGTGTTGGTCCGATCTCTACCCACACCTCTGACTGCTCCTTGCTCGGGCTCCCTGGTATCGTGTACAGCCCCAGGTTTGGTCTCACGTACACTCGAGCCGCTTCCTCTTCCCGTGTTCTTGGCGGATCTTGCATCCTTGCAATCTTGTTGCGTAGCCATCCCATTTTCGTCCCTCCCCGTCCTCCCAGGGGTTGCCTTGGTACCGCTCCGGCCTCTACGGTGCCCTACAGGCCGCCCAGCTCATCAATCCCCTCATTTCAAGTATCAGATGACGCCGAATATTCCTCGATACACTCGCTGCTCCATCAGCATCCGTCCAAACGCCTCCATCAACGCACGCACACGATACTCAGGCCAGTTCGCAATATGCTCATACAGCATCAATCCTTGGCGAAACAGCGAATGCGTGCGGTACTTCGCCGTATTCACCTTCAACCACCGGTCATACCCCAGACTCTCTCCCGCCGCCCCCAACAGCGTCAACAACGCAATCGCCAACGCACTGAGCAGCAGCATCCGGTCACGTCGCTGTGGACGCGAGATGCGCATCGACGACAACCCCATCCCGAAACGCATGTCCTTGATGTCGCGAAAGCTCGTCTCGATTCCCCAACGTTTCCCGTAATATCGAATCAGCGTGCGCGTCCTCACCGTGCGCTCGCTCGACACCACACACCACGGCTCCTTCATCTCCCGGTCTTGCACGCACACCACCGTGCCCACCTCCAATTCATGCGCATCGGTCACCTTCGCATCCCGCAACGTGCGCGCCCGTCCGCCCGCGCCCACCCACTGCGCCGCCTCGCGCCGCTCTCCCCTGGCATTGGTGACGTAGTAGTTCCCCCGCAGACGAATCACGTACTCGAAACCCAACTCCTCCCCCCGGTCGGAGCCGGGGGCAGGCTTTCAGCAACGTCATCAACCGGCAACTCGCAAACCCACGGTCCGCCAACACCGTCACCTTCACCCCTTCCGGCATCACGTCGCACAATTGCCGCACCAACGCCTCCTCATACCCCGTCTGATTCCCCTTCAGTGTCGATGCCTGCACCGTCTTCCACATCAGCGGTGTCGCACGACCATGACTCGTCAACATCGACAACACCAGTGTCTCGTGCCCATCCCGAGCAAAGCTCGTCCAGTCCAGTGCCACCAACACCTCCGGGCGAGACCCCACCATGTATGGCCCCCAGTGGGCGAAGAACTCTTCCATCACCACCCCGTCATTGCTCAGCAGCCGGTCGACCTGTTTCACCGCGTGCTTGCCCAACGTCCCCTGGGCCTGCGCCAAACCTTGCCCGACCGCATGGACCGCCAGCGAGGCGCTGCTCAGCACCCCCAGCGTCCCGTTGGCCAGCGACAGCACCCGCTTCGCGTGCAGGTCCCCGTCGTACAATCGGGTGATGAATTCATTGATCTCGTTCCGCCGCAGAGCGCTTTTCGGTCTCATGACTCGTCTCCGAATCCAGTCGAAGACTTTACATTGATCCCAAAATCAGACAGTTGCAAGTCCTATTTCATGCAGAAAATGAGGGGATCTCTGAGGCCGCCCAGTGGTGTTTCCTGCCCCTGCTGGCGCCGTTCCTCTTCTTCGTCTGAAATGGGCTTCGATGCGTAGATACCATGATCCCATACATACAACCACAACATTAATCCCAACGGAAATTGTATAAAAGCCGTCAAGCCGTGTCTCGCGGTTTCCATTGCATCGCTGTGCCAAGTCAGCCACATAGGTAGTCTCTTACCCGTGAAATCTTCGACAAAACAACGAAGATTTTTCCACCAACCGATATTTGGTTCCGGCTATGCCGGGTTAGGGCAGAAGATGGTATCCCTTCCCTGCATCAGGTAGCGGTGTCTGCCGGGCCCCGGCATCGATCAGGGATTGAGGGCACGTCCATTTCCTGACTCTTTTCTTGGGCCGGAAGTGTTCGATATCGAGCTCATGTCGGCCGAGTTCTCCAGATTCGAATTTTCGTTCACAAAAACAACATTTCGCTCCCTGTATTTCCATGAAGATCGGCTTCACGTCGCCCCAGATCGAGCTTGCCTCTTCGTATCTCCCCTTGGCCCGGAACGTCTCGGTTCGATCTCGTGCGTTGGCGAGCCAACCCGGCACACGCCGTTCGACCATTCCACGGAGGGTATCAAGAGTGATGTCGTAACGGATCACGATTCCGTGCCCGACAGCTCGGCCATCAGCTTTTCGGCCGTATCGACATCTCCCCCGCGAGCGCTTTCGAGAAGCGTGCGTATCCGTCGCTGCTGCGATCCGGATCGCGTCGAATCGAGACCGAACAAGGCAGTGAGCAGAATTTGATCGGCATCCAGCCTCGATACGTCCACCTCTGCCCGTTTCAGGTCGCTGCTGCCGTTCCATCGCTGTCGCGCGATGACGATGTTCTGTCGTTCGAGGGACCCCACCAGGAGCGGACTGTGAGAGGTGACGATGAACTGGATCCGTGGCAACTGCTTGGCAAGTCTCGGAAGCAACTCCATTTGCCACCGCGGGTGGATGTGCAGATCCACTTCGTCGATCATCACGATCCCTTCATTATCACGGAGCTTCTTGCCACTGGGGCACGTCATGCAGACGTGGTACAGCAGATCGCCGATCCACCCGATGAACGCCCGATATCCGTCCGAGAGAGCCGGGAAAGGAACCCGGATCTGTTTGTACTCGAAGACGTACTCTCCGTCCTCGATCTCGCCCGTGAATCGGTATCGCCCCGGACCCAGAAGATTGTTGATGAGGGTGCGTACCTGAGAGAAGCGGCCCGGATTCCTCTCCTGGTACCGTGGCAGCCAATGACTCAGGGGACGAAGGGAATACGCTTCCTCGAAAAGGCTCATAATCCGCTGTGTGCGCGTGAAGGACGACGCCCGCCGACCCGCCTCGTCGACGCGCTCGACTTTCTCGACCCGACGATTCGCGCCGTATCCTACGAAGAAGAAGGCTTCCGAATCGTTGCTGAAGATCGGGTGCCATGGTTTTTCGTTTCGGTGATCCCACCGGAAACGTTCCAGATCGCCGCGGTGATCAATGTGAATACGGGATTCGACCGGCGACGCTCCTTCAGGAACACCGTCCTGTACATTGGGGGTGAAGGTTGCCTCTATGCGCGCTCCCGTTTTGACCGGCGTACCTGCTTCACGCCGGATAAGGTGGTATGGAAAGAGCCCGGAGTCGGCTACCGCCGGACCAAGCGCGGCAAGGGCCATGCCCTTGAGGAGGGTTGTCTTTCCGCAGCCGTTTCCCCCGATGACAAGGTTCATGTTCGTGAATTTCGGATTTTCGGACCCCGTGGGAGTCCGTGCATCGGGATGCACGAATTTCATGGACGTCCGTCTGAACGTCAGAAACTCCCGCATTGTTATCGAATCGATGTACACGAAGTGAACGCTCTGCGGCCAGAATCGATGTCCGTAGCGAATATGACGCGAACCGGTACCTCATGCAACCCGGCGCCTTCACGGTTCGTACTGCGCCGCCCTCGCGGGCACGACTCCGAAGACATGCTCCGGCGAACGCGGTTCGAAGCCGAGGACACGCAGCCCGCACGCTTGGGAGCGCTCATCTTGCGTCAGCCGACATCATCGCGGCCGAGGGCGTCGCCAAGCGAACGTGAGCGAGGCCGCGCTACTCCTCCTCGAACCAGTGAGAGCGAAACCGCAGCGTCCGGCAGTTCTCCTCGACGATGCGCCGGACGGTCCGGCTCACTCCGGCCGGGACCTTCGCGGAGATTTCCACCGACACCTCCACCTCCGCCCCCGGCAGGGTGGTCAGGTGCTGCAAGACATCCTCCGCCACCGTGCCCATGTCGCGGCCGGCGCGATCCGGGTCGAGCCGGACCGTGCCGAAGAAGCGCCGCGGCGGGGGCGGCTCGACGGGCCGGCCAACGGGTCCGGTTCCGTCCACGGGCGGCGGCCGACCGGACACCTCTCCCGATCCGGCGAGCCCCGTGCCGGTTCCCGTCCCGGCACCCGCCGCACCTGCTCCGTCCCGGACGCCTCCGCCGACCGTGCCCGTTCGGCTTCGAGCTGCGCCCGCGCCGCCTCCGGCCGGACCAGCACGCTCGCCGCATCGACGTAGACCGCGGCAGCGGCCGGCACGCCGAAGGTCAACCCCTCGTAGCGGCCTTGCGCCGACACGCTCGTCGCATAGGCGAAGTAGTCGCCGCTCGCGAGGCCCGCCCGAATCGAGGCCGTGAACACCGACTCGTCGCGCAGCCTCGGCAGGTAGCAGTAGGCGCACATCGCGTCCCACACCTGCTTGACCGGAACGTGCGCCCGGCCCCGCCAGAACCACCGCTCCATCTCCATCGCGAGCAGGGCCGGCGACCATTCCGGAATCACGTGCTCGTTCGAGCGCATCCGCTGCCAGGCGCGCTCCGCAATGGCGTCTCCGCCGCCCCCGGGCGCCTGCACCACATCCCACACCAGACCACCCACCCCGTCCGGCAGGACGTGCTGCACCGGCACCAGCAGCCAGCGCCACGCCTCGTTCAGCCGCAGACGCACGGTGTCGTCGCTCGCCTTCTCCCCCGCATCCGCTTCCCGGCGCTGGTGCGCGTCGAGGTTCAGCGCCTCGCGGTCCCGCACCACCGACTTCCAGGCGAGAAAGCGTCGCGCCTCCTGGACGAGCCCTTCCACCGCCTCCCGGTCCGGCGCGAGGAAGGCCAGCATGTTCTGGTGCCGGCGCGGGCTGCTCCCGCGCTCGGAGAGCAGGTCGCGGGCGGTGGTCAGGGCGGCGCTGCCGGTGTCCCCGTCCGCGTGCGCCGCGCCGGGGGCGAGGACCACGAGCCGCACCGCCGGCTCGTCCGGCACGTCGGCCGATACCGCCGGGCAGGGATGCACGCCCTGGAAGCCGCCCCGATCCCGCCGGGTCGCCTCGCGCAGCCGCCGCTCGATCTCCCGCTCCACCTCGTCCTCGGCGAGCTGCTGGGCCCGCTCCGAGACGGTGCGGCGGAGGTTCGGGCGGGTGTCGTACCAGTAGCGGCGGTCCTGGCGGTAGAGGTAGGTCAGCCGCTCGGAGAGCTGCGAGAGCGCGTCGTTGAAGACCGCCACCTGCTCCCCCGGCTGCACTGCGCCGAGGCGGATGCGCACGTCCTCGACCCCGCGCACCCGCTGTGCCGCCACGTGCGGGGCGCTGCCGAGGAAGATCGCGCGGGCCACCCGGCGGGCCGCCACCGTCTGGCCGAAGCGCGGGCTCTCCGCGTCGATGCGGAACGGCCCGGAGTTGCGGCCGTCCACGTCCCCTTCGAGCACCGGGGTCCAGCCCTCGGGCAGGTAGCGGGTGAGCTCGTCGCGCACCCCCGGGGCGTCGAGGCCGACCGAGCACGGCAGGATCAGCAGGCTCGCGTCGTTGCGCGCCCAGAGATCGTGGATCACCGCCGCCATCAGGCGCAGCACCCCGCGCGTGCGCTGGAAGCGTTCGAGCGTCGCCCAGTCGTTGTAGAGCCGCTCGAACACCTCCGGGTGGATCGGATAGCACGCCTTCAGGCGCTCCGCGTAGCGCGCCTCCCGGCACTCCGCCGGAAAATCGCCGCGGCCCTCCCGGTAGAGCGCGCCGAACGCGCGGCATGTGTCGTCGCGAGCCGGCTCGTCGTCGATGGGCAGGAACAGCCGCCGGCGCACCACCTCGAACCCCTCCTCGGAGCCGACCGGCTTCCAGATGGCCTCCATGCGCCCGAAGGTGTGTTCGATCCGCGCCAGCGTCTCCCGGCCCGCATCCCCGCCGATCTCGATGTCGGATTCGGGGATGGTCGCGACCAGCACGGTGTCGCGGCTCGCCCGCACCGCCTCGGTCAGCTCCTGGATGAAGGTCTGCACCGCGTCGAAGGTGCCGGAGGGCAACCCCTCCACGCCGTAGATCTTGCGCGCGTAGGCCACCAGCTCGTCGATGAGGAGGAGGCAGGGACCGCAGGCGTCGAACAGCGCACGCAGGGCGTCGGAGCCGGGCGGCACCCCGCGGCGGTCGGCGGTGCGTACCCGGTCGTAGAGGGCCGGGTCCCCGGCCTGCTCCGCGAGCTGGGCGGCGATCTCCCCCCACAGGGTGCGGATGGTGATGCCGGGCAGGGTCGGGGGGCGGCGCTCCCGGGTGGGATTGACGGCGGTGCCCACCACCACCGCGACCCGCGCCGGCGGCGGCTGCCCGATGCCCGCTTCCTCCAGCAGCTCCGAGGCGCCCCGCAGGCTCGCGAGCGGGGCGCGCCCGCGCAGCAGGTGGTAGAGCGCGAGCAGCGAATGGGTCTTGCCGCCGCCGAACGCGGTCTTGAGCTGGATGACCGGCTCGCCTCCCTGGCCGGCGATCCGCCGCAGGGCCTGGACCATCAGCCCGCGCATCCCCTCGGTGAGGTAGGTGCGGGCGAAGAACTCGATCGGGTCCTGGTACTCGGCCTCGGCCCGGCCGCGCGCCACCTGCGAGAGGTCCGCCGCGAACTCGGCCTGCCGGTAGCGGCCGGCGGCGACGTCGGGATGCGGCCTCGCCACCTCCCGCCACGGCCGCAGGCCCTGCCGGGGAACGGCCGTGAGCACGCCGGCCGGCGCCCCACCGCCCCGTCTCGTCGCGAAGCTTCCCGCGGCGGGACTCCTCGTCGCGTGACGCCTCGTGGCGGGGCCGGAGCTCCTCGACGACGCGGCAGCCTCGTGCGCCGGGTCCGACGCTCCATGCACGGCACCGCCGTTGCTCCGCGGCACGGGCGCGGCCACTTCGTCCACCGAGCCCGCTCTGTCGGCTCTATCCGCCCTGTCCGCAGAGTCCGCTCCATCCGCCCGGTTCACCGACGTCGACGGCCCCTCCGTGCCGTAGCGCACCGTGCGCGCCAGCGCCCGCAGGCGCTCCGTGGCCTCCGCGTCCATCTGCTCGATGAGCCGCGTCATGGTGTCGAGGGCGCGCCACGCATCCTCGTCCGCCATGTCCACCAGCCCGGCATGCGCCCACTTGTTCCGCGTCGCGATCAGCTCCTTGATCCAGGTGCGGTGTTCGCGGCTGAGCTTGCGCCGGAAGAGGTCGTTCCAATGGAGGTCCATCAGCAGCAGGCAGCGGGCGGGGTCGAGCCGGGCGATCAGCGCGTCGTCCTCGCCGGTCGCCGGCAGGTCGCGCCGCTGGCTCTCGTAGAGCACGTCGAAGACCCCCCGGGGCCACCACTCGTCGGCGAGCTTCGCGCGCAGCTCCCGCGCGACGTAGGGCGCGAGCACTGCGGTAAGCGTCTGCAACCCCTCGGTGACGCGCTGGTAGTTGGTGGTGGTCATCGCATCCTCCGAATCATGGGCGGGCGGATTCACCACTTCGCGGGCGCATCGGGCGAAATGCTCACGATTCCCTTGCCGGGCCATCCCGGCGCTCGACGGAAGAGAGCGACGGCGTGGCCGTTTATCCGAAGACGCGCCAGGCGATCGCGGCCATGAACGCCAGTATGAACCCGAGCATCCGCTTCATGAGCGTGAGGGGGGGCTTTCGATGTTGGTCACTGCTGTATCGAGGTCGTCCCTGGTGCGAGCTGCCCGGCGAGTTCGTTGCCGAGCGCGTCGGCCATCTCTTCAGCCTGATGCTTGGGGACGCCGGCAGCTTCGAGGCGGTGAGCATGGCGCAACGTGTTGATCGTGGTCGTGGACATGGTGGACTCCCTGTGGGGAGAGGATGATGCACCACTTCAGGAGCATTGGCCACGAAGGCCGGCCGTCGCCGGCCCCGAGGTCATTGCATTCCGGATGCAGAATGAAATGATGAGACCGGTGTGTGCGGATCCCATCAATGCCTGGGAGCTCCACGCCCCCGCCAAAGGCCGGATACATGGCTGCAACCGACTCCCTGCCCTCCTTCCACTCGTCCGTTGCAAACGCGGGGCGGACGGACCATACATGTTCCTGTCGCCAGCCCTCTCGAGAGCGCCGAGCGGGGCTTCGTCGAGCCCTTCGCCCTGTACCGTCGTCCTTGACGCAGGTGGCTACCGGAAGCTACGTTGCAGCCATGAGATCCGTCGGCCTGAAAACGCTCAACAACAAGCTGAGCGAATACGTGCGGCTGGCTGCCGCGGGCGAGACGGTGCTGGTGACGGACCGCGACCGCGTCGTCGCGGAAATCGTTCCGCCGAGGGTGGAGCGGAGCCCCATTCTGGCCGACGCCATGCTGGCCGATGCGGTACGAAAGGGCTGGCTGAGGCCCCCGGCGGCGCCCGGCTCGGGGCCTCCTCCCGCCCCACCGCCGATCATGTCGCTGGACCAGCTTCTCCGGGAGCTGGACGAGGATAGACGCGAGCGGTGATCTATGTTGATGCGTCCGTCGTGCTGGCGTACCTGCTGGCCGAAGACCGTCGACCGGCGGACGTCCTCTGGGATGGCACGCTGACCGCCAGTCGCCTGCTCGAATACGAGATCCGGACCAGGCTCCACGCCCGCAAGCTCGCGGAATCCCACGGCGAGGCCGCCCAGACGATCATCGAACGCATCGCATTGCTGGAATTGTCCCCGGTGGTGCTCGCCCGCGCGCTGGCAGGCTTTCCCATCACCGTTCGCACACTCGATGCGCTGCATCTGGCGTCGATCGACTTCCTGCGCCGGCAGGGGCAGAGCGTCGAGCTGCTCACGTATGACCGCCGGATGGCGGATGCGGCCCGGGCGATGGAAGTGCCGGTGATCGAGCCGGCGGCCTGATCGCCGGCAGCTCGGACGGACGGTGATGCCTGGGCGAGTGACAGTGGAATGGATCCCGCCCCGGACGCCGGCGAGAGGGGGCGTCCACGTCGCTCTGCCTCACGTCCTTGAAGGCGGATCAGCGCGCCACTGCAAGGCTGGCCGGTGACAACGGGAGCAGAAACCGATACGTTTGCCGCGCATCCCGCTTCGATACCCCCCGGAGGGAAACATGTACCGCATCGCCCTGTTGGCCGCCGCTCTCCTGACGCTGCCGCTCACCACCTTTGCCGGCGACGACAACGTCGTCCCCGAGGTCTTCGGATCGCAAAATCCCAACCTCCCCGAGTTCATTCGCTATGCGGATACGGTGCGGGTGGGCGACATGCTCTACCTCTCCGGCGTGACCGGAACGCCGGTGGAGCGCGATGCCGACGACGAGGCGTTGACCGCCAACTTCGTCAGCATCTTCGAGGAGGTCAAGGCGAGGCTCGCGCGGGCCGGCGCGACGTTCGACAACGTGGTCACCGTCGAGACCTTTCGCCTGGACTACGTCAAGAACTTCGCGCTCTTCAACGAAGTGAAGAACCGGTACGTCAAGGCGCCCTATCCGACCTGGACCGACGTCGGCATCAGCGCACTGCCGCCCGGGGCCGTCGCCGAGCTGGTGGTCACGGCGTGGCTGGGCGGCACGCGACAGGAAGCCGCCGAGTAGCCCGCGAGCGTCTTGCCGAGCAGGGGGTGGAAGGGATCGAGCTCCCGCCCGCGCGCCATCGGCGCGAAACCGGGCATTCGAGGGAAGTTTGATCGGACGGTCGGCAGACCGGCCACGTCCGAATTCGAACTCCGCGCCGGCCAAGGGCGAGGCACGAAAGAATACGAGCAGTCCCTTGTCGGTCCTCGCCCGGGAGGTGCGCTTGGAGCCGTGAGTGAGCGTAGTCGCTTGCTTGGGCTGTTCGGGTCGGACCGTGGTGCTCCTCGTCACGTCGTACCAGCTACGGCGGATCATCGCGCCACGGCACTCCCTGAAGGAAGGCGACCAGCGCTCGGCTCATCGGAGACGTTTCGAACTGCACCTTGGGAATTCCGTCTCGGGCGATCATGGCCGACAAGGGCGATCCGGGATGATCGAACTGTCCGGCCGACGTGACGATGGCCTTCAGCCGCCTCGCATCGCTTCGCGACACTTCGTCGCCGGGCTGCCTGTTGTCGTCGATGAAGCCGCGTGCACTGGCGTATCTGTCGGGCCAAGCAGACTGAACCATCGGCGCCAAGTGATCTTCAAGCGTGCCCGTCTCGTCTTCCGCCGTCCTGTGGAAGACGAACACGCCGACCGGGCAGGTGGCCGTGGCCACCCATCCGGAGTGTCCGGCCTCCGACAAGTCGCCGAAATGGCCGCTGTAGTGCCCGCGAAACTCTTCCAGTGTTGCCGTCAGCCCCACCGTGTCCGCGTCGAAGAGGAACGCTGCGGCATACTCCGAGATGGCTACGCCGCCAACGCCCATCGATGCGTCAACATCTTCGAGCAGATCGATAACAGCGGCGACTTGGTCCCTACCGTTCGCACGCACCAGGAGAAAGATGATGCCTGCTTCCTCATTGAACACGGTAGACTCGAACTGAGGCAGCGGTGGGTATGCTGCGCTCCGAAGCGTCAACTCGTCGGCATCTCTCTCGACACGCCTCGCAATCAATCCCTTGGGCGACATCCCGGGAAGGGCGCCGAACGGCGACGGCAGATCCTTGATGCGATCCTTCCTCCATCGGCAACCGGCAACGGCACCCAGGCTTCGCTGGACGAACACGACGTCATGGCGGCCTTCGCAGAGGACGAGAACCGCCTTCACCGAATTCCCCTGAGATCGAAATCGAGAGCCCTGTGCAGACGCAAGAGCTTGTTGCCGTCAAAGCGTTGAACGCCGGCACTGCCGTCGTCACGACCGATCGCATAGCCGGCGATGTCCTCGGTGTTGTATTCGTTCCCGATGAAGGCATCGAGTGTTTCCTTGCTGTGAGTGGTCAGAAAGACCTGCACGTTGAGCTCCACGGCAAGCTCCTGAACCATGCGGGTGAAGGGAATGAGCAACCCCGTGTGGATTGCGTTCTCGAACTCGTCGATGAGCAGCACGCCGCCCCGAACACCGGCGAACAGCAAGCCAATTTCGAATATCCGCCGTAAACCGTCGCCGAACGACGACAAGTCCGGCGCCCGGTCGAAGTCCTGGTGGCTCACCAGGAACCGGTTGAACTTGTCCGCCAGCTCGATGTTCGTCATTCGCGCGTCGAGGTGTTCCTTGATGAAATCGATCACCTTCGCCTTCGTACCCGCCTCCAGCGCTGCCTTGTTGGATTCGGAGAGCGCATCCGCACGATTGACCCAGAACGGGCTGGTGAGCGCGGACCGACACAGCCAATGCCGACCCTGGAAGCTCGTGCGCCGGGGACGGTCCGAAAATAGCGCCACATCCGTGTTTTGGGCATGGCCGGCGTAGCTGGACTCGACGGCGAGCTTGGCGAGGAAGGTCGTTTGATCCTCGATGTCCTCGCCAGGCTCGTTCACGCGCTGCACGTCCAGACTGGCGGAATTGCCATTCACTTTGTCGAAACGTCCGACGATGCGGATGGCAGGCGGAATCTGCTCGACCAGCCACAACGGATCGGGTTCGCCTTCGAGCCTCCCTCGCCAGCGAATGACGTCCAGCAACCCTGCCTCGTCGTTCTGGCGGGTAAGCAGGTAGATCGCTTCGAGCAGGGAGGTCTTGCCGGCATTGTTGACGCCGGCGATGAGATTGATGCGCTTCAGGCCGTCGAGGGCCAGGCCATCGAGACCCCGGTAACGTTGGACGTGGACATCGGAGAACTGCGACTGCGTCAACTCGTTGAACGGCTCCCAAGGCAACCGGCTGCCGAACATGAACGGTTGCCGCTTGCGCGCCAGAGCGAGCCCCTGTAGCTTGCCGACGAGTTGATCGACGCGATCCAGATCCTCGGGCGCCAGCACCCCGACCCGCGTGCTCAGCTTCTGGATACCGGTGTCGCACGATCCGAACGCACCGTCGATTTCGCTCTTGACCAAGAGGCTGCTCGACAGAGTTGCCTCTTGCAGGCTGCGCGTCTCGTCCAGCCGCTTGACCGCCTCCGGATCGTCGATGATCTTTGCAAGCTCGCGAACGTGGCCGAACGTGGTGATTACGGGGCTGGATTCCGCATGGACGCCAGCGTCCTCATCCTCGCCTCCGCCTTCATCTTCGATTTCTGACGATATCCAGTGGAATAGCCGCTCCAGGTTGGCCTTTTTGGCAACCGTACATGTCGCATGATCCCAGCCGAGCCAATCGCGCATCGAGGGACTGGCGAGGACCTCGCGGAACAAGTTGTACTGGTCTGATCGAAACTGATCGCCGTAGTCACTCTCCTTGTAGGCCTGCACCAGAGCAAGCGTCCTGACGGACAGGTTGAACTCGCGCTTGGTGATGCCAAGCGCATTGCATACGGCATCCGCATCACCATCGAAGTGCTCCTGCAAGCGCCTCATCGCCATGGCGCGATTCACGGCCGGCCAGCGCCGCTTGCCGGTGATGTGATGGAGCACCATCATCACCATGCGCTGCCGTTCGTCGGCGAACTCGTGGAAGACCACCGGTACTTTGGAGAACAACGCAGGGTCCAGCCTGCCCAGATCGATGGAGTCGTCCAGCGTGTACCGACCTTGCAGGTACTTCAGCGTGGCCACCCGCCGATTGCCTTCGTGGACCAGGAATCGCCCGCCGTCCCGGTGTTCGACCAGGATCGGATCGATGTCCAGCCAGCCGTTCCCCTTGATGCTGGCGATCAGGTCCCAAACGTTCTCCTGGGAGCGCCCCAGAACGAATCTGTTCGTGCGCCGCTGCACATCCGGATTGAAGACGTCCGCAGGCGCGACAGGGCGGTAGTCCGGGTTGTCCACGATCCGGTAGTTGTTCGGGTCCAGGTAGAGGTGCCCAAGCGATACGGTCTGCCGCCTGCCGCGCAGTTGCTCAGCGGGTTCGTCGCTCATGATTCGCCTCCCATAGGCAGCATCGGTGGTGCGGGGCGCCTTCCACCTCTCGCCATCCGATCCCTGTTCCGCGACCGCATTCTACAGGCGTCGGCCGAGCAACCTTGCAGGATTGTGGAGTCCGACCGGAGTCGCCCTCCGCCGAGCCGGAGGTCACGGCGTGGCTCGGCGGCACGCGGCAGGAAGCCGCCGAGTAGCCCGCGGGCTCCCCGCCGGACAGGGTGTGGAAGGGATCGAGCTCCCGCGCGCGCCATCGGCGCGAAACCGGGCATTTAGTCTCTTACCCGTGAAGTCTTCGACAAAACGACGAAAATTTTTCCGTCGACCGGCGTTTGGTTCCGGCTATGCCGGGTTGGGAAAGTTTGATCGGACGGTCGGCAGACCGGCCACCTTCGAATTAGAGCGCCGCGCCGGCCCGCAGCGATGCGCGGCCGACGCCTCTTCATGAGCCGCCCACCCCTCCGGCATGACGCCCGCGTCGCGGGTCAGGTGGCGATCCCGAACAACGCCGTCGCGCGCCGCGCTTCGACGACCGCGCGCATCGCATCGTCGCCGGGAGAGGCTTCGAACCGGCTCGCCGCATCGAGCACCAGCGGCAGCAGATCCAGATCGCCGACCGTGTTGAGGAAGAGCCGCGATCCGGCCAGGACCCAATGGACGGCCTGTTCGATATCGGCCGGATCCTCGAACGGCTGGTACCAGGTGTTGCGGTTCGGCTCCGTGGTGGCCCAGGGGCCGCGGGCAACCGACTTGATCGTCTGCACCGCGACATCCCGCTCTTCGCAGAGCGCGCATACCGCATCGAAGTCCTCGCGGTAGTGCTCGCTCTCGTACATCACGGGGTTCCACGGCATCAGGACGGAATCGAAGTCGAAGCGTTCGAGGCTCCTGCGGTGCATCGCCGCGATGGTCCATCCGTGCCCGGTCACCCCGATGAACCGGGTCAGACCCTCGGCGCGGGCCTCGACCGCCGCCTCCAGGGCGCCGCCGGGTCCCATCGCCGTCTCCCAATCGCCCGGATGGGCCAGCGAGTGGAGCTGGAGCAGGTCCACCGAGTCCACCCGAAGCCGGTCCAGGGAGCGCTGGATCTCGTCACGGGCGGCCCCACGGGTGCGCTGCCCGGTCTTCGTCGCGAGGAAGAAGTCCTGGCGGTGCGAGCGCATCCACGGCCCGATCCGGAGCTCCGCGTCACCATATCGCGGCGCGGTGTCGATGTGGTTCACCCCGTAGCGGAGCAGAAGCTCAAGGGCATGGTCCGCGTCGCCTTGGCTCACGTTCTTGAGCGCCGCCGCCCCGAATATCGTCGCCGTGCTCATGTGCCCGGTACGGCCGAATCGCCGCTTCTCGATCATCAGGTGTCTCCTTCTCTGGAACGGTCACTGCGGGTCACGGGCAAGCACTGCTGATGACAACCGGCCACGGCCGGTGACTGCTACGGTAGCCGATGACCGCCACCCGGTTCCATCGGCGCGGCGAAGGGATCCGCTCACCCCGCGCGCCAACGCCGCAGGAGATCTGCGCCGCGTCACCGGGAATCGCTCCGTCGTTCGCCGCGGATTCGTCGGGTATCGTTGACAGGCGAAACCGGCGCCTCGACACTGGCCATCATCCCGGTGAATGGAAGCAGGCATGGACATGACGGCCGCCTCCCCCCAATCCGACGGACTGCGTGTGGTCACGCCCGATGACTGCACGGTGGCCGACTCGGCCGCGCTCCAGGGATTCTGGACCCAGGCGCAGTACCTCAAGCTGACGAACCAGAGCAATCGCCTGCTCGAATTCACGGACGGTCGCATCGAAGTTCTGCCCATCCCTACCCAAGAGCATCAGGCCCTTTCACGGTTCCTGTTCCTGGCGCTCTACTTTTTCGCCCAGGGCATCGGCGGCAACGTGTTCTACGCCCCCTTGCGCCTCCGCATCCGAGACGGCAAGTTTCGTGAGCCGGATCTGCTGCTTGTGACCGACGCGGATGATCCTCGCTGCCGGAACGACTATTGGCTTGGCGCGGACTTGGTCGTGGAAGTGGTCAGTCCCGACAATCCCGACCGGGATCTCATCGACAAGCGCAAGGACTACGCCGAGGCCGGCATCCCCGAGTACTGGATCGCCAATCCCGTCGCCGGCACTCTGACCGTGCTCGCTCCATCGGGCGTCGAATACAGGGAACACGGGGTGTTCCGGTCGGGAGAGCAGGCCGGCTCGCCGAGCCTGCCCGGTTTCTCGGTGGACGTGAAGGAGATGTTCGACGCGGCGTGAGGGTGTCGCGATGACGGGCCGCCTCCGCCTTGCGGAAGACACGATGGGTTCACTCGGGTCGTGGACCTGCAACGGCGGTTCCCGAAACACGACTGTCGAGTTCGATATCCAGGAATTTTCGTTTCTCCTCGACGATGGATACGTACACGAAGACGGGCTTGTTGACCAGAGGCCCGAGCACGTCGTCCACTTCTTCGCCCACGGAAATGATACGAAGATGTTCGTTTCCGACCGTCAATTCTATCCAATCCAGATCGAGATGAAGCGCTCGCAGCACTCCGTGCAACCATTCCCGTCGCGCCGCTGGCGTTTCAGTCCCCTGTCCGGTATTCCTGATGATGCGACCAAGACTCTGGCGTACATCCGAGTCGAGACTGATCTCTTGGGATTCGTCCGGGGAACGAATGTCCAGCCTGTTGCAGGTCTTGCCGTCGGGCGCCAAGTTCCGGGTCAGCTTCAGGAACGTGCGCCGGTAGTCCGGAGGGGGAACGACCTCCGCAAAACCCTCTTCCGGATCCTCGATTCCGACACGAAGGATCCGCAGGAAGCAGTCCGCGATGTTCCGAGGTGACGGCAGCCCGGGACCGAACAAGTCGGGTTGATACTCTTCCTGAATGGCGACCGCGAATTGATAGCTGCCGGGCGCGGTCTGGAACAGCCACGGACGGCAGCTCTCCTGGATCTCGCGGCTCGGAGCACCGCGTCTGCGATGTTCGAGGCCGCTCATGAATTCGGCGGTTCGATGGAAGATCGACTGGACGGTCTTCACCTTGTCGGCGATCAGGTCGAGCGGCGCACCACCGGGAACGATTTCACCGCCCTGCACGGAGATCAGCACCTGTCCCGGCGCGAACCGCGCACCCGCGTTGTCCCGGACCTGCTCGCTCCAGATCGATTGCAGCAGGAGCCGCAGTTGAACCTTGGCGAAGGTCGGGAGCGCATCGAATTCCAACCACCGAGCCGCAACCGCCTCGGCACGTGCGAGCCGATTCGCTTTGTAATGGAGTGACACGGCGCTCACCGCGGAGATTCCGAGGGTGCGCACCTTCGACGGATCCAGGGCCGAGATGGCGTTCTCTTCGGCGTCGGCCGCGCGGGCGTACAGTGCCTGCGCCTCGTCCCGCCGGCCCTCTTGTGCGGCGACCTGCGCTTGCGAGGCGAGCCGTTCGCTGTTCTCGTGATGCTCGATCCAGGACATGGAGACGCCTTCCTTCGCGGGCGCCGTCAACCCTTGAGGTCGGCCACCGCGATCAGACGCGCCTTGAAGCCGACCACGCCAGCCAGCGCGGGCAGATTGCTGTTTCCCGCCGCGGCTTGTCGCAACTTGGCGTTGAGACGCTGTCTGACGGTCTGCTCCGGTCCACGGTCCACACCGGACACCTCCAGACGCAAACAGTCTTCGAGATCGTCGGCCGAGGCGCCGTGCGGCGCGACGTAGTAGTCCGCGCCGGTTCTGGTCTCCGCCCGCCGCACGGCGACGAGTCCGTCGGTCAGCTCGACCGCCGCGAGCGCGCAGGCGGAGGCGCCATCCTCCGTTGCATCCGTCTCGTTCGCCCATGCACCGCGTGTTCGCGCGTCGGGGGGCTGCCATACAACGGTCGCCCCCGTCCGTTTCCCGCTTCTGTCCAGATCGAAGTCCGTCGGGGACTGGTGATGCCGAGCCAGGCAGACGCGCGCGGCTTCGGAGTACGAGTCGGCGATCGCCTTGGTCAGTCCGGTATGGCGCTGAGCCATATCCTGGATAGGCAAGGCCGGTCTCATCGGCAAGTGGTTTCCTCCCCGAGCCCCGTGCGGAGTGATGAACAGGCCAGCCTCGGGCACCGGCGCCGGTTCGTCGCGGCCCTGCCGCCGTTCCCCGGCTACCCACGGCGACCAGCGGTGCGCGTCGATTGTCGGCTCTCATCGAAATGGATTCAAGGCAGGTCGACAGACCCCTCCCGCCGTCACGAGTCGCGCGCGCACCAACCGAACATCGATCTCGACCGCCCGCTATGGCGAGCACTGCTCCCTCAGCCTTTCCAGTTGCAGAACGTCACCCGTACTCTCTTCGTAAGCGCCCCGGGAACGGCGCTATTGACGCGGATTGATAAGTGGGCCTTGGAGCGAGTGACGAGTAAGGGTATCGGAGTCGAGCCGGGTGGGCAGCAGGGCTTCGACCTCGGCGAGTGATTGCGCCTTGGGCAGTTCGGTGAACACGTGGCGCAGGGAGGCGTAGGGTTCGAGTGCGTTGGCCCCCGCTTTCGCGGGGGCAGGCCTTGGCGGTTTCAATCAGCGAGTAGAGCCGGGCGCTGGCGTTGGCGCCGGGCACGGTATCGGCGAAGAGCCAGTTGCGTCTTCCGAGGCAGAACGGGCGGATGGCGTTCTCGACGGGGTTGGTGTCGATGCCGTAGCGGCCGTCGTCACAGAAGCGCACCAGCGCGTTCCATTGGCTGTCGAGGTAGCGCATGGCCTTGCCCAGGGGGCCGGAGGGCAGCCCCTTGGGCAGGGTGTCGTCGAGCCAAGCGCGTAGGGCGTTGAGCACCGGGACGCTCTCGTGAACCGCCCCGGGAATCCCGGGGCGGTTCATCGGTGCCCGGGCATCGGGGATGGGGTCCGGTTTGACGCCGAACGCCCTTCAGTGGTGTCGGTGCCGCCGGCTCCGTAGCTGAAACCTCGCCGACAGTATGGCGGAGCGTCGCAGAACTCGTGTGGGAGTGGGGGTTTTCTGGCAGACACTACCTTAGTCCCTTACCGACAAGATCTTCGACAAAATGACGAAGAATTCATGCGCGAGCCTCACAAAGTGCGGGAAGGACTACAGATTCTCGGATGTCGAGTGCAGTGACCAGAACACGTTTTCCCATCTTGGTGAGGTAATACTTGTAGCGACGCCCCACTTTCTTGATGAGTCCATGTGTTCGAAGACGCTTGAGCAACCAAGAACAACGAGTCGGTGTGAGCCAAGGAAGATGAGCTCTGAGATCCACCGCTCGGAAGCCGCTGATACACCACTCTCCCCGAGCAAGTGTGAGAAAGAGATGATAGTCGTCACTCAGAAACAGATTGAACCCCCGATAGGAACGACCCTCCTCCCTGACCGGCTGAGCCACCTTGTCGATAGCCTTCAACCCGGCATCCGGATTATCAATCGCCGCAATGAACGCCAGATAGCGTTCGTTGGCGGCATGCATCACCTTGCGCAAATCACGCAAGCTGTAGATGTTCTTGCGTAACGGAGCGAGCTTCCACACTTCGTTCCCATCACGCTGTTCCACCACCCGGTGAGTTTTGAAAAAGGAAACATCGTTGGTCGTGCATTCCACGCGCGCCATGATGCCGTGCTTGTCGTAGAGCTTGATACCGACCGCCCCCATCCGATGACGGATGCGGGTCTCCTGAATGCGAGTGCTGAAGTCGTTGCCGGCCTCACCCCGATAAGCCCCCGTGAGCTTGCGACCGAGAAACGTGGCCACTTGGTCGGCCTGAACGCTGTGCACGGTCGTACGGACAATGTTGGCGTACAGGGGTTGGAAGTCGGCTTGGCGATGAAACAACACGTCGGTGGCATACTCCGCTTGCATGAAACTCCAATGGTAACCGGAGCGAAACAGTTTCAGCGGTGGACAGAATCGCTTTGCCCATCGATTCAGGTGTCGATGAAGCTGTTTGGCATCCAGGCGCTCGGCGAGCTGCTGAGCACGTGCGAAATCGGAAATGAAGAGGAAGGCATTGTCAGCCATCTCATAGACGATGCCTGCCTTGTCGAGGCGGCGCGCGAGCCAATTGTGACCATTGAAGTAGACTTGCAGGCGAAACGGCGCCCACGTAGGCACCCGGACGTAACACAGACCAAAGCTCTCGTCGATGAAGTAAAAGTAATAATGCAGGCACTTGCTTATGGAAGGCTTCAGAGATGTGTGATGCGTCTCCTTGTCATGCCAGGGGCGAAACGATGCGCAGGTCTCCATTGCCGAAAAGACATGGACCAGACCAGGATGCTCTCCGCGTTCCTTGACGATGTCCTTGATTCTCTGTTCCTTGCGGAACGCTTTGTGGCTGCGAATGAATTCGATCTTGAGGCCCGCTTCGCCAGCCAGGCGCTCTGCATGGCCGCGTATATCATCGCGTAACGGCTGTGCCCATCGAGGAAAGTCGAACAGTCGGATATCGTGATAGGTGAGATACCCCGCCATGGCCTGGGCATGGCCGATATCAGGCAGCGTTCCTGTGACCACGACGCGATCAAAGCAGGAGATGACACCAGCGATCCTGTCCTGATGACGCTCAACGAACGGATTCATCGTGATAGCCTCATGATCAGCGTGTCTGAAGAACAATCACAATACGGCATCTCTTTGGTTCCGGCTACGCCGGGTTAGGGTCAATGGCGTGAGATAGGAGGGTGGTGGAATGGGCAAGAGGCGTGAAACGCGCTATCCGGTACGGTTCAACGTGGGGTTCGATGCGGCGACGGCGGCGAAGGTCCGGGCGGTTTCCAACCGGTCCACGTGGCCGAGGCGGTGATCCTGCGGCAAGCTCTCGAGAATGGGTTGGGCCGCACGATCGATGCAACCCGCAAGCAAGCCGCCGCAGGCGGGGAACCGCCGGAGGAATAGGCGGACGCGGAACGGTCTCCGTCACGGCGACGGTCAACGGTCGCGGTGAGCGGCGGGGAGGGTGAGGTGACAACTGGAACGGAGAGCAAGGCAGGCGAAGTAGACAGGGTGAGCATGACCCTCGAAGACTACGAAGGCGAGGCTGCCAATGGCAAGCCGCACGGGAAGGGGGTCGTGACATGGCCGGACGGCACTCGCTTCGAAGGTGAATGGCGTGATGGCAAACGGCACGGGAAGGGGATCGAGACGTGGCCGAGCGGCATGCGCTCCGAAGGCGAGTACCGCGATGGCAAGCGACACGGGAAGTGGGTCGTGACGTGGCCAGCCGGCACGTGCTACGAGGGCGAGTACGGCGATGGCAAGCGGCACGGGAAGGGGGTCGTGACGAAGCCGGACGGCACGCGCTTCAAGGGTGAGTACCGCGATGACAAGCGGCACGGGAAGGTTGTCGAGACGAAGCCGGACGGCACTCGCATCGAGGGCGAGTACCGCGATGGCGATTGGCACGGGAAGGTTGTCGAGACGAAGCCGGACGGCACTCGCATCGAGGGTGAGTACCACGGTGGCGATTGGCACGGGAAGGGGGTCGAGACGTGGCCGGACGGCACGCGCTTCGAAGGTGAATGGCGTGATGGCAAGCGGCACGGGAAGGGGATCGAGACGTGGCCGAGCGGCACGCGCTCCGAGGGCGAATACCGCGATGGCAAGCGGCACGGGAAGGGGGTCAAGACGTGGCCGGACGGCACGCGCTTCGAGGTCGAGTACCGCGATGGCCAGCGGCACGGGAAGGGGGTCGAGACGAAGCCGGACGGCGCTCGCTTCGAGGTCGAGTACCGCGATGGCAA
Organism: uncultured Gammaproteobacteria bacterium; assembly: GCA_958295835.1. Taxonomy (GTDB): domain Bacteria; phylum Pseudomonadota; class Gammaproteobacteria; order HK1; family HK1; genus HK1. The sequence goes on along the minus strand of OY282378.1, from coordinate 5,142,926 downwards.
GCCGCACGGGGAGGGGGTCGAGACGTGGCCGCACGGCACGCGCTCCGAGGGCGAGTACCGCGATGGCCAGCGGCACGGGAAGGGGGTCGAGACATGGCCGGACGGCACTCACTCCGAGGGCGAGTACCGCGATGGCCAGCGACACGGGAAGTGGGTCGAGACATGGCCGGACGGCACTCACTCCGAGGGCGAGTACCGTGATGACAAGCGGCACGGGAAGTGGGTCGAGACGTTGCCGGACGGCACTCGCTACGAGGGCGAGTACCGAGATGACAAGCGGCACGGGAAGGGGGTTGCGGCCAGCGTGAGCCGCGGATTGAACCGGTGGTTCCGGAGCGCAAGCAGGCGTTCGTGGGGGGCTGGTTTGAGAGGCCGCGGTGACTGCAACAACGGGAGCGACACAACTCGGGGTGGTGATCCCGGTCCGGGACCTGCCGCGCTATGTCGAGGGCCTGCCGCTCGGGTACGACGTTTACCTGTCGCAGTGCCGGTTCCAGGGCCGGCGTCGCATCGTCAATCTTCTGATTCTCAATGCATTGTGGGTCGATCTCGACTATTTCCAGGCAGATTCGGCACTGTCCGAATCCGCGGCGCTGTTGGAACTCCTGTGCTCCTGTCCTGAAATGACCGTTCGACAGCCCCGCCAGCCGGTCGAATCGCGTGTCGCCGAACACCGCATACTGGCGCCGCATCAGCGCCCGCGTGGCTGACCCGACCTCTGGCCCAACGCCACGTCCACCCGCCGCAAGCAGCCGAATGTCTGCCCCCGTATAGCGCCGCTTGAAGGGCCGCGCCGGGGCGCCACCACCCCGGTCCTTGATGCGCCCGGTCTCCCGATGCTGGCACATCAGCCGTGTCAGTAGCGCCCTCGACAGCCCCGTCACCTTCGCCAGAAAGCGCCTGACCAGCCCCTTGTCGGGTTGCTCCAAGTCCTCATAGCTCAACCGCACCAGCGTGCGGCGCACGAACTTGTAGACCGAGTCCCGGTCGGCCCCCGCAAAAGCCTGCCCCCGTGAAAACGGGAGTCCACCGCCTCGCTGCCCCCGACGAAGGCACGCACCTGCTCCAGCGTCCGGACCCGTTCGGTCTGTAGCGTCACGATCATCCTCCGATGATCCCAGACCCCGCGCTACAGGCTCACTTCTCGTTGGATTCACACCCTCCCTTCAGGCTCATGTCTCGTTGGACAAGACTGCAGCTTGACATCGGGCATGTCCTTCTCCCTGGAAGGGCGGGCTTGTCGCTGAAGCCTGTCGTTGAAGGCTGTCGGCTTGCCACGGTATCGAGTAGCGTCCATCGATCGACCGGTCCGGCTGCCGGTGCGGTAAGCTGTACCCGTGAGCTCCAAACGCAAGCTGCCCATCGGCATCCAGACCTTCCGCACCATCCGCGAGGAGGGCTGCTATTACGTCGACAAGACCGCTTTCATCGGGCGGCTGGTCGAGGAAGGCGCACACTATTTCCTGTCCCGCCCGCGGCGCTTCGGCAAGAGCCTGTTCCTGGACACCCTGAAGGAGTTCTTCGAGGGCAACGAGGCGCTGTTCGAGGGGCTGGCCATCCACGGCCGCCGGGACTGGTCGGTGCGTTACCCGGTGCTGCGACTCAGCTTCGGCATCGGTGATTTCAAGCAGCCAGGCTTCGTGGAGGCGAGCTTCATGGAGAAGCTGGCCGCCGCCGAGGCCGAGGCGCAGGTGGTCACGGACTACGCCACGGCCTCCGGGCGCTTCGCCGCGCTGCTCGCGGCGCTGCATCGCGAGACCGGGCAGCGGGTGGCGGTTCTGGTGGACGAGTACGACAAGCCGATCCTGGACGCGCTCACCGTGCCGGACGTCGCCCGGGCGAACCGGGACTTTCTGCGCGGCCTCTACTCGGTGGTCAAGGACAGCGATGCCCACGTCCGGTTCACGTTCATCACCGGGGTCAGCAAGTTCTCCAAGGTCAGCCTGTTCTCCGGCCTCAACAACCTCACCGACATCACCCTGGACCCCGGCTGTTCGGCCATCTGCGGCTACACCGACGCGGACCTGGACACGGTGTTCGCGCCGGAACTCCCGGGGCTGGACCGCGACCAGATCCGTCGCTGGTACAACGGCTACGACTGGCTGGGCGGGGAGAAGGTCTACAACCCCTTCGACATCCTGTTGCTCTTCCGCAGCCGCAAGTTCGCCGCCCACTGGTTCGAGACCGGCACGCCGACGTTCCTGATCGACACCCTGGTCAAGCGCGGGGTGGGCTCCTTTGCACTGGAAGGGATGGCCGGCACCGACGCCCTGCTCTCCACCTTCGATGTGGACGACATGGCGACCGAGGCCCTGCTGTTCCAGACCGGCTACCTCACGATCCGGGACCACAAGCGCCTCGGCGGCCGGACGGTGTACCGTCTCGGCTATCCGAACCAGGAAGTGCGCCAGAGCCTCAACGACAGCCTGTCGCGCCATCTGGCCGGGGATTCGACGCGCCAGATGGCCAACAGCATCCGGCTCTACGAATTGCTCGAAGCCAACGACTTCGCGGGCCTGAAGACGCTGTTCCACGCCTTCTACGCCAGCATCCCTCACCAGTGGTACACCAACAACGACATCGCGCGCTTCGAGGGCTACTACGCGAGCGTGTTCTACTCCTACTTCGCGGGGCTGGGTCTGGACGTGAAGGTGGAGGACAGCACGAGCCAGGGCCGTCTGGACATGGCGGTGCGCTTCAACGCCAACGTGTACCTCTTCGAGTTCAAGGTGGTGGAACTGGAGCCGGAGGGGGCAGCCATGTCGCAGTTGAAGGAGAGGCGCTACGCGGACAAGTACCGGCACCTGGGGCAGCCGATTCACCTGATTGCCGTGGAGTTCAGCAAGGATGCCCGCAACCTGGTGGCGTTCGAAGTGGAGCGCGCGGTGTGAGAAGCGATGCGGCCGTCGGGTTGCCGTTCCCGGGTTCGCGGCGCAGAGCAGGCCGCCGTGTATATCTCGAACCGCGTAGTCCACACCCTTGATCGGTCCGGACATGCACTCGGCTCGTCCTGTCCCGTGATCGATCTCGACCGGTTGCCGGCCCTGGTGCGCGCCCTCAATCGCGAGGGTGTGGACTACGCGGTGGTCCGGCGCGCCCGGCGTCTCCTCGCGGAGCGCCGTGGCCGCGACGCGGAGGGTGGCTCTCGATAGCGGGCTGCACTCACCCCCGCCGGGTCAGGATGACGTTGTGATGTGCGTCGATCCGCGCGCGCCATCCCGGCGGCACGTACGCGGTGGAGGTGTCGTCGCCGATGAGCAGCGGCCCTGCGCACTCTCCCGCGTCGCGCAGGGCCTGCCGGTTGACCCGCTGCGCGGTGCGCCGCTCGCCCGCATCGAAGATGGTGACCGTGTCCGTGCGCGGTGCGTCTTCCGTCGCGGCAAGCTCCGGGATCGAAGGGGGCGGCGACGCGATGCCGAGCCGGAACGAGACCACCTCGGGACGGTTCGTTCGTGAATCGTCGAACTCGAAGACCCGGTGGTGCGCTTCATTGAACTTTGCGCGCAGGAATGCCGCGTCGAGGCGCGCGATCTCGTCCTCGCCGAGCGCAACCGGAACTTCGAACGCCTGGCCGACGTAGCGCATCTCGAGCGTATGCGTGAACCGGAGCGCGCTCGCGATGCCGAGTTCGGCGAAGGCGGCCACGGCGTCGGCGCGCATCTCCGCGAACTGCTCGCGCACGCGCTCCGCGGCGCCCGCCTCGTCGATGGGAAAGCGCACCGTGCGGCTCTCGTAGCGCACGAAGTCCGAGGCGACGAGGCCGAAGGCGGAGAGCACCCCGGCCGCGGGCGGGATGACGATGGTCGCGATGCTCAGCTCCTCGGCGACCCGCGCCGCGTGCAACGGCCCCGCGCCCCCGAAGGGGACGAGCACGTAGTCGCGGGGGTCGCGGCCCCGCTCGGTGGAGACGAGCTGGATCGCCCGCACGATGTTGTGCTCGGCGACGCGCACCGCGTCGTCGGCGATCTGCTCCACGCCGCGGCCGAGCTGCCCCGTGAGCGGACCGAACGCCTCGCGGGCGAGGGCGGGATCGACGTCCATGCGCCCGCCGAGGAAGGTGTCGGCGAGCACCGTGCCGCGGACCAGGTGCGCATCGGTGATCGTCGGCTCCGCGCCACCGCGCCGGTAGCAGGCGGGACCGGGTTCGGCGCCGGCCGAGCGCGGCCCGATCCGCAGCATGCCGCCGTCGTCGCGCCACACGATCGAGCCGCCCCCCGCGCCCACCGTCACGATGTCGAGCACCGGGGTACGGATGGGGAGCCCGTCGATCTCGGCGTCGCTCGTGAGGACCGGGACCCCGTCACGCACGAGGCAGACGTCGGTGCTCGTGCCTCCCATGTCGAAGGTGATGAGGTCGCGGTAGCCCGAGCGTTCCGCTTGGCGGATCGCGCCCGTCACCCCCGCCGCCGGCCCCGAGAACAGCGCGGTGATCGCGTTGCCGGCCATGCCGCTCGCGGGCAGGCGTCCGCCGTTCGACTGCATCAGGCTGAACCGGCCGGTGAAGGATCGCGCGGCGAGCTCGCGCTCGAATTCGTTCAGGTAGCGGTCGATGACCGGCTGCACGTATGCCGCCAGGGCGGTGGTGGAAGCCCGCTCGTATTCGCGGAACTCGCGCGTCACGTCGCAGGAGCAGGTGACCGCGGCGCCGGGAAAGTGCTCGGCGACGAGCGCCGCGACCCGCCGTTCGTGGGCCGGGTTCACGTAGCTGTTCAGGAAACAGATCGCCACCGATTCGCATCCGGTGCCCTCCAGGGCGCGTCGGATGCGGTCCCGCGCCGCCGCTTCGTCGAGGGGGGTGACGACCTCGCCGCGCGGCCCCATGCGCTCCGGGATCCCGAACGTGTCGCCGGGCGAGACCAACGGGGTCGGCTTCCGGTAGTGGATGTCGTAGATGGAGCGGCGGCTCTGGCGCTGCAGCGCGAGCACGTCGCGGAAGCCCTCGGTGGCGAGGAACGCGACCCTGGCGCCCTTGCGCTCCAGCACCGCGTTGGTCGCGACGGTGGAGCCGTGCACGAGATCGCCGGCGGCGTCCATGGTGAGGCCGGACTCGTCGAGCGCGGCGATCGCCCCGCGATGCGGCGCCGAGGGCGTGCTCGGCACCTTGGTGATGTGCACCCCGTCGGCCTCGAACGCCACCAGATCGGTGAACGTCCCGCCGACCTCGACCCCCACCCGGGAGGAACCGCTCATGCGCGCCCGCCCGCGTCGATGCCAGTCCCGATATCCATCCCGATGCTCAAGCAGACCGCTCTGGCGTTCCTTGCCGGGGGAAGCGGTGATACACGAGAGGTGTTGCGGCCGCAAGGATGAGGCGGTTCAAGGTGAGGTCGGCCACGTATCTGCCGAAATCATCGAGCTGGATGCGCTCGAACCGTCCATCCGGGAAGGAGGCGCAGCACTCTCCCACTCCGAGCGTCGAGAGTCGAGAGTCAGGGCTTCGGGACCCCTTACCTTGTACGCCGTCGCCCCAGCGGCCTGTCCAGGAGCTCTTTCATCACGAACGCCTCGCGTAGCGCATCCGGCGCGCGCAGGCGCACGCGGATGCGCTTCGATAGCAGGGATTCGGAAGAGGGATGGGGGTGGGACGGGGTGGTCGGTGAGGAAGGCGACGCCCGATACGCCTGGGGCGCCCGCGATGTCGCCGGTGCCGGCGACGCCACCGGCTCCCGTGCCGTCATCGGCTTCCACACCATCTCCGGCTCTCCTGCCGCTGTCGACCTTCGTGCCCTCTCCGCCCCCGGCTCCGTCTCGTCCACATCGTCTACGTCATCCACATCATCCCCGGAGCCGTACCCCAGCCGGGCCCGCAGATCGTCACCGGGCTGCTGCGCGCCCGCTTGCTCCAGGTCGTGGGCGAGCCGCTGGAGCAGCTCCCTGAGCCCCGCCATCCCTCAGCCCTCCTGCGGCGTCGCCGCGTCGTCGCCCTCGCCCGCGATGCTCCGGCGCATCCGGGTGTCGGAGATGACGTTCTGCATGTTGTAGTAGTCCATCACCCCGAGGTTGCCGGCCCGGAACGCCTCCGCCATCGCCTTGGGCACCTCGGCCTCGGCGAGGACCACCTTGGCGCGGTTCTCCTGCACCAGCGCCACCATCTCCTGCTCGCGGGCGACGGCCAGCGCCCGCTGGCGCTCGGCCTGGGCCTGGGCGACCTGCTTCTCCGCTTCGGCCTGGTCGATCTTGAGGCGCGCCCCGATGTTGTCGCCGACGTCGACGTCGGCGATGTCGATCGAGAGGATCTCGAACGCGGTGCCGGAGTCGAGGCCGCGCTCCAGCACGACCTTGGAGATGCGGTCGGGGTTCTCGAGCACCGCCATGTGGTTCTGCGACGAGCCGATGGTGGTGACGATGCCCTCGCCGACGCGGGCGACGATGGTCTCCTCGGTCGCGCCGCCGACGAGGCGGTCGAGGTTGGTGCGCACCGTGACCCGCGCCTTCACCTTGAGCTGGATGCCGTCGCCGGCGATGCCGTCGATGGTGTTTCGCGCCATCTGCCCCGAGGGCACGTCGATGACCTTCGGATTGACCGAGGTGCCGACCGCCTCCTGCACGTCGCGCCCGGCGAGATCGATGGCGCAGGCGCGGTCGTAGTCGAGCGTGATGTTCGCCTTGCTCGCGGAGATGAGCGCCTGCACGACGCGCGCGACGTTGCCGCCGGCGAGGTAGTGGGCTTCGAGCTGGTCGCCGGAGATGTCGATGCCCGCCTTCTTCGCGGTGACCCGCACCGTCACGATGACCGAAGGATTCACCTTGCGAAAGCGCATGAAGATGATCTGGAGCAGGCTCACGGGAGCGTTGGAGAGGATGGATTGCCACCACAGCCAGAACGCACTCCAGATGAACCCGAAGATCAGGATCGCGATGACGCCGATGATGAACAGGATGATGAGATCGAAGGACATGCCGCCTTACCTCCTCAGGTCATGAGGTGATGTCGTGTGGTTCGTCGTCCGCCGCCGGGGCGACGAACACGATGGGACCGTCGATGCGCAGTACCACCACCTTCGCGCCGCGCGCGAGACTGCCGCTCTGCGCCTGCACGTCGCACTCCCCGCCGTCGAAGCGCGCCCGCCCCGACGGCCTCGCCGGGGTCACCATGATCCCGACCGCGCCGGGATGCACGCCGACCTTCTCGGCGTGGTGATGATAACCCGCTTCGGCGGTGATTTCGCTCTGCGTCACCAGCCGGCGTGACCTGCGGATGCGTGCGAGCCCCCAGCGCGCAAGCACCAGCGCGAGGACCGGCACGACCGCCGTCATCGCCCAGCCCGTCGCATCGCTCGCGGCGAACGCGTAGTGGATCGAGGCGGCGGCCGACGCGATCGAGGCGACGAGCAATATTCCGAACGACACCACGAAGAGCTCCAGGACCAGCAATGCGACGGCGAGGCCGAGCAGTCCGAGCGCGAGCCACAGGGTCTGCCAGTCGACGCCGGCCGACGCCGGGACGCCGAGGCTATCCATTGCTACCCCCCTGAACACTGCCGGGACGCCCACCGGTGCCGGGAGCATCGCTTTCGTCCATCATCACGCCTCCGGGCGCGGCCGAGGCGTCTCTCGGCGCCGGCCGCGCTGCTCCCGTTCATCATCCGACAAATGGCTCGACGAAGACACGCCGGCGGCGTGGGCGTTCGGCGCTATTCGTGAATTCCGGCCCTGTGGGCTTCTACCAGAATCAATTTTCCCGGGCACCCCCCGCGCCCCCGGCCGCGCGCACCACGACCTCGCCGAACTCGATCGACACCACCTCCACCGCCGTGCCCTGCGCGATCCAGGCGCCGTGCTGAGCCCGGGCGCGGATCGGTTTGCCATCGAGCCGCACGATTCCGTTCGGATGCAGCGCCTCCGCCGCTTCGCCGCGTTGCCCGACGAGTGCGGTGGTCTGCGCCTCCAGGGCTCCCGCGCTGGTCGCGGTCACCGCCCCTTCAACCGCCAGGCCCCGGTGCAGCGTGGTGCGCGGCAGGTACCGGATGGCGAGCACGACGCCGGCCGCGACGATGCCGGCCGCGGCCGCGGCGCTGAGCGCGGCGTCTCTCAGTGCATCGAGAAAGATCGGATCGTCGAAGTCGAACGTCAGCTCGTTCGGCAGGAACGCGAGCACCAGGCCGGTGAGCCCGATCGCCGCCCCGGCCGCCGCGAGCAGTCCGCCGCCGGCCATGGTGAGCACCTCGGCGACCACGAGCCCGGCTCCGATCGAGATCAGCACCAGCTCGTAGTGCTCCATGAGGTCGAGCGAGTACTGGGTGAGCAGGAATCCCGTTCCGAGCAGGGCGGCGAGCCCTGCCCACAGCCCGACCCCCGGGGTCTTCAGCTCGAAGAGCAGGAACAGTACCGCGAGCCCCGCGAGGATCGGCGCGAAGCGCGACAGCGCCCAGGCCGCGCGCTCCGCTCCCCGCGGGGACAGATCGACGATGGCATCTCCGGAGACGCCGAGTCGTTCATGCATCGCGTCGAGGTCGGCGGCGTTGCCGGTCGCCATGCCGAGCTTCGTGGCTTCGAGCCCGGTCAGGGTGAGGAGGCGGTCCGGACCGCGATAGACGATGACCTGCTTCGGATCGTCGCGGTCGAAGCCGGGGTGGCGCGCGAGGAACTCCGGGAGATCGTCCTCGATGACGTATTCCACCGTCGCGTCGGGACGGGTGACCCGATAGAGCGTCTGCTTGTGCGCGGTCATCTTGAGCAGCAGTCCGCGGCTCCAGCCGCGCTGCTCCGCCGCCTGGGCCAGCAGGGTGCGGATGACGGTCTCGATCTTCTCGGGCGCGTACTTGATCTCTCCCTCCGGGGACTGGAAGACGACGCCGATGTCGCCGATGGACGCGGTCTCGGCGAGATACACCTCTTCGTGGGCGTAGGCGATCAGCGCGCCGGCGGAGATCGCGCGGAAATCCACGAACGCCACTGTGCGGATCCCGGCTGCTTCAAGGTCGAGGATGCGCTTGAACATCGTGCGCGCGTGATGCACCTCCCCCCCGTCGGTGTCGATGCGGACCAGCAGGGTGTCGACGTCCTCGGCGCGGGCCTGCTCGATGATGCGCGCGAGGTAGCGGTCCTGGAAGCGATCGATGACGTCGTCGATCTCGGCATAGCCGACGGTGCCGTAGTCCGTCGCGGCAGGAGCCGGGCCGGCGGCGTGGACCGCGCATGCCGCGGCCAGCATGACACCGCATGCGAGGCGCAGGAGGAGGGCAGGGCGCGTCACACCGCCGGCCCGCCGCGGCACATCGTGCGAACCGCCGGCACGTGCCGCGAATGCCGTGGCCGGCGCAGGGCTCGGGGCTCGGAGCGTCGGAAGCCGGCGAGGCACATCCCGCCGGTTCCCCACGCCGTCGTATCGTTCGAGTCATCAGCCCGTACCGTGGATGGTGTGGCCGGCGCGCGACCGGGCGCGGGACTCCGAATATCGCCGGGGCGCATCGTGTCAGCCTTCCGCACCGTCGCTCTCGAGCATCGCGGTCGCGAGCACGTCCGGCAACGCCTGCATGACCGGCGCCGGGACCGTGGTCGCCTGCGACCACGTGACCGCGTAGTCGCCGCCGTCGCGCCGGCGGTAGACGAGAAAGAGCCGGCCGTCGTGGGAGACCGCGAGCTCGGCCCATTCGTTGTGGTAGAAGCTGTCGAGGTCCGCCTCCGCCACCACCGTGGCGAGCCGCAGCCGCTGCGGACGGGCCACCGGGTCCATCACCGTCAGCACCTCCGGATCGGCCGCTGCCGCGTGGGTGAGGGCATCGGCGAGCAGGGCGTCGAGCGCGCCGCGTCGCGCCTCCGGGAACACGCGCCATCGGGCCAGCACCTGGGCTCGAAGCCGCCCCAGGGCATCACCCGCGGCGCTGCCGGCGCCCCGGTCGGAATGGTTCGCGTCCGCCATCGTTCCATTCTCGGGATCGGCAGGGACCGCGACAAGTGCGTTTGCGCTTCATCTTGTCGCTCCGGCGCCCCTCCGGCACACTGCGCCGGTCATTTCAACCACCGGGCAATCAACAGGAAACGAAAGATGAAGATGACTTCTCAAGAGGCGTTCGTCGAAACGCTGCGGGTGAACGGGGTGAAGATGGCCTTCGGGATCGTGGGCTCGGCGTTCATGCCCGGGCTCGACATATTCCAGCGCGCGGGCATTCGATTCGTCGACGTCGCGCACGAGCAGGGCGCTGCCCACATGGCGGACGGATACACCCGCGCGAACGGCGAGATCGCGGTGTGCATCGCGCAGAACGGGCCGGGGATCACCAACTTCGTGACCGCGGTGGCCGCGGCGTACTGGAACCACACCCCGATGATCATCGTGACCCCCGAGACCGGGGCGAAGACCCAGGGCCTCGGAGGGTTCCAGGAGACCCGCCAGCTTCCCTACTTCGAGGAGATCACCTGCCACCAGGAGACCCTCGCGCATCCGGTCCGCATGGTGGAATCGCTGACCCGCTGCTTCCAGCGCGCGCGCCAGCACTCCGCGCCGGTGCAGTTCAACCTCCCCCGCGACTACTTCTGCCAGGTGATCGACGTCGAGGTCCCGGACCCGATCATGCCGGGACGCCAGCCCGGCGACGTGGACACGGTCGCCGCAGCCGCCGCGATGCTGAAGGATGCGAAGCGCCCGTTCATCGTGGCCGGGGCCGGGGTGGTGCTGAGCGACGCGGTCGACGAGTGCCGCCAACTGGCCGAGTGCCTGGGCGCTCCCGTCGCGAACAGCTACCTCCACAACGACAGCTTCCCCGCGAGCCACCCGCTGGCGGTCGGGCCGCTGGGCTACCAGGGCTGGGAATCGGCGATGGTGCTGGTCAGGGAAGCCGACGTCATCCTCGCGCTGGGCACGCGCCTCAACCCCTTCAGCACCCTGCCGCAGCACGGCATCGAGTACTGGACCGGCCAGGCGAAGATCATCCAGGTCGATTCGAACCCCGACATGCTCGGACTCGCGAAGCCGATCGACGTCGCGATCTGCGGCGACGCGCGCGCCGTCGCGCAACAGCTCGTCGAGGCGCTGGACGGACATCGGGCGGGAGAAGCGGCCGAGGAGCGCAGGCACCGGATCGCCACCGCGAAGTCCGCCTGGCTCCAGAAGCTCGCCGGCTGGGACCACGAGGAGGACGATGCGGGCAGCACCTGGAACGCCCGTGCGCAGGCCGACGCGCCGGAACGGCTGGCCCCGCGCCAGGCGTTGCGCGCGATCCAGGACGGCCTGCCGGCGGACGCGATGGTCTCCACCGACATCGGCAACATCTGCGCGATGGCGAACAGCTACCTGCCGTTCGAGCAGCCGCGGAGCTTCCTCGCACCGGGGATGTTCGGCAACTGCGGCTACGCCTTCCCCGCGATCATGGGCGCGAAGCTGGCGCGGCCCGATCGCCCCGCAGTGGCCTTGGTCGGCGACGGCGCGTTCGGGATCAGCCTGAACGAGCTTCCCACCTGCGACCGGATGGACATCCCGGTGACGGTGGTGGTGTTCCGCAACGAGCAGTGGGGGGCGGAGAAGAAGAATGACATCCTGTGGTTCGACGAACGCTTCGTCGGCACCGAGCTCGGCGACCCCTTCAGCTACGCCAGGGTGGCCGAGGCGTTCGGGCTGAAGGGCGTGCGCGTCGGCAACATGGCGGACCTGACCGCCGCGATGCGGGAGGCGTGCGCGGCCCAGAACGACGGCACCACGACCCTGGTCGAGGTGATGGTCAACAAGGAGCTCGGCGCTCCGTTCCGCCGCGACGCGATGCAGGACCAGGCCTGCCTCCTGCCGCGGTACGAGGCCCTCACCGTGTCGCGCTGACGCGGGCGCTTGTCGTTCGAGGGCAATCGACACCGAGCAAGGGGGGTAATCCTCATGAAACGCCTGTTCCTCGCCGCGGCCGCGGTGCTCTTCGCCCTGAGCTGTGCCGGCGCCGGTGCTGCCGGCATCAAGCCGGGCCTCGTCTACGATCTGGGCGGCAAGTTCGACAAGTCCTTCAACGAGGGCGTCTACAACGGCGCCGTGAAGTTCAGGGCCGACACCGGGATCGATTTCCGGGAGCTCGAGATACAGACCGACTCCCAGCGGGTGCAGGCGCTGCGCAACTTCGCCCGCCGGGGCCACGATCCCATCCTGGCGGTGGGCTTCCAGTACGCCTCGTCCATGGACAAGGTGGCGTCCGAGTTCCCCGAAACCCGTTTCGCCATCATCGATACGGTCATCGACCGGCCCAACGTGCAGTCCATCGTGTTCAAGGAGCACGAGGGCTCCTTCATCGTCGGCGTCCTGGCCGCAATGGCGGCCGGCAGCGACAGGATCGGCTTCGTCGGCGGCATGGACGTGCCGCTGATCCGCCGGTTCGCCTGCGGCTACGTGCAGGGGGCACGCCACGCCAAGCCCGCCATCGAAGTGTTCCAGAACATGACCGGCACCACCGGCGCGGCCTGGAACGACCCCGTCAAGGGGGCGGAGCTGGCCAGGTCCCAGTTCGACCGGGGCGCCGAGGTGGTCTACCACGCCGCCGGCGCCACCGGTCTCGGCGTGCTCCAGGCGGCGGCGGATGCGGGCAGGCTCGGCATCGGCGTCGATTCGAACCAGAACCACCTCCACCCGGGGAACGTGCTCACCTCCATGCTGAAGCGGGTGGACGTGGCGGCCTACGACGTCTTCGATTCGGCGCGCCGGGGCGTCTGGAAGCCCGGCGTGCGCGTCTTCGGGCTGAAGGAGGACGGCGTCGGCTGGTCCCTCGACGAATACAACGAGGCACTGGTGACGCCGGCCATGAAGGCCGCCGCCGACGAGGCGGCCAGGCGGATCATCGCCGGCGACATCGAGGTCCACGACTACGTCACCGGGGGCGAGTGCCCCGTGAAGTAGGCGCCGTGCCGTTCCCGGAGGAGCCGCGGAACACGGCGGAGGGGGCCGGTGCGCCGGCGGTCGAGCTTCGCCGCATCGACAAGCGTTTCGGCGCCGTCCACGCCAACCGGGACGTGAGCCTGGCCGTCGCGCCGGGAACCATCCACGGGATCGTCGGCGAGAACGGCGCCGGCAAGACCACCTTGATGAACGTCCTCTACGGCTTCTACCGGGCCGACCGGGGGGAGATCCGCGTCGCCGGGCGGCCGGTGGCCATCGGGGGCAGCCAGGACGCCATCGCCGCCGGCATCGGCATGGTCCACCAGCACTTCATGCTGGTGGACACGTTCACGGTGGCCGAGAACGTGATCCTGGGCGTGGAGGGCGGGGCGCTGCTCGCCTCGGGCACGGAGCGGGCGCGGCGGGAGCTGGCGCGGCTGGCGCGGGAATATGCCCTGGAGGTCCCTCCGGACGCCTTGGCCGGCGATCTGCCGGTGGGGCTGCAGCAGCGGGTGGAGATCCTGAAGGCCCTCTACCGGGGGGCCGGGGTCCTGATCCTGGACGAGCCCACCGGCGCGCTCACCCCCCCGGAGGCCGACCACCTGTTCCGCATCCTCCGCCGGCTCGGGGCCCAGGGCAAGACGGTCATCCTGATCACCCACAAGCTGCGGGAGATCATGGCGGTGACCGACCGGGTCTCGGTCATGCGCCAAGGCAGGATGGTGGCCCATCGGGACACCGCGGGGACCACCATCCCCGAGCTCGCCGAGCTGATGGTGGGGCGGCGGGTGCTGCTCCGGGTCGAGAAGGGTCCGGCGCGGCCGGGACGGGAGCTGCTCGCGGTAGAGCGCCTGAGCGTCCACGACCCCCGCGGAGCGCCGCGGGTGCGCGACGTCTCGTTCACGGTGCGGGCGGGCGAGATCGTCGGGATCGCCGGGGTGGCCGGCAACGGTCAGAGCGAGCTGCTGGAGGCGCTGGCCGGGCTCCGGCCCGTGTCCGGAGGGCGGATCCTTCTCGCGGGCGAGCCGGTGGGCTCCGGCGACCCCGGCCTGCGCCGCCGGGGTCTGGCCCACGTGCCGGAGGACCGCCGGCGCATGGGCCTCGTCATGCCCTTCGAGGCGCGCGAATCCGCCATCCTCGGCTACCACGACGATCCCGGCTACCGCCGCGCGGGGCTGCTGGACTGGGCCGCGGTCTCGCGTGACACCGCCGGCAAGATGAACGCCTTCGACGTGCGGCCCGCGGAGCCCCGCCGGATCACCGCCGCGTTCTCCGGCGGCAACCAGCAGAAGCTGGTGCTGGCCCGGGAGATCGAGCGCGATCCCCTGGTCCTGCTGGTGGGCCAGCCCACACGCGGCGTCGACGTCGGCGCCATCGAGTTCATCCACCGCCGGCTGGTGGCCATGCGCGACGCCGGCAAGGCGATCCTGCTCGTCTCCGCGGAGCTCGACGAGATCATGGGCCTCTCCGACCGCATCCTGGTGATGTACGGCGGATCCATCGCCGGCGAGCTCCCGGCCGGCCGGGCGACGGAGCAGGCGCTGGGCCTGCTCATGGCCGGCGCCGGCACGCGGCACGAGGCGCGCGGCGCGCGGTGAGCGCCGTAGCCACCGGGCCGGCGGCCGGGTTGCCCCGCTGGGCGGTCCTGGCGCTGCTTCCAGGGCTCAACCTGCTGGCCGCCTTCGCGGTCTCCGGCCTGGTGGTGGTGCTGATCGGCGAGAACCCCTGGCAGGTGGTGCGGATCCTGGTATGGGGCGCGTTCGGGTTCGAGGAGGCGATCGGCTACACCCTGTTCTACGCGACCAACTTCATCTTCACGGGCTTGGCGGTGGCGGTGGCCTTCCACTGCGGGCTGTTCAACATCGGTGGCGAGGGCCAGGCATACGTCGGCGGGCTGGGGGTGGCCCTGGTATGCCTGCACCTGGACTTCCTGCCCTTCGCCCTGATCGTGCCCGCGGCCGTCGCCGGGGCCGCCCTGTTCGGCGCCGCCTGGGCCTTGGTGCCCGCCTGGCTGCAGGCCCGCCGGGGCAGCCACATCGTCATCACCACCATCATGTTCAACTTCATCGCCGCCTCGGTGATGGTCCACCTGCTCGTCAACGTCATGGCCCGGCCCGGCAGCATGGAGCCGGAGACCCGGGGCTTCGCGCCGCACGCCTACCTGCCTCCGATGCACGAGGCGCTGGGCGCGGTGGGGATCGAGATCGCGGCCTCGCCCCTGAACCTGTCGTTCCCGTGGGCGCTCCTCTGTGCGGCCGGGGTGTGGCTGTTCCTCTGGCATACCCGGGCCGGCTATCGCCTGAGGGCCGCGGGCGCGAGTCCGGCCGCGGCCCTCTACGGGGGTATCTCGCCGTCGCGCCAGATACTGGTCGCGATGCTCGTCTCCGGCGCGCTGGCCGGGTTCATGAGCCTGAACGAGCTGATGGGGGTGCAGCACCGCCTGGTGCTGGAGTTCACCGCCGGCTACGGCTTCGCCGGAATCGCGGTGGCGCTGATGGGCCGGGGCCACCCGGCCGGCGTCGTCCTCGCCTCGGTCCTGTTCGGGGCGCTGTACCAGGGGGGCGCGGAGCTCGCCTTCGAGGTCCCCCGGATCACCCGCGACATGGTGGTGGTGATCCAGGGGCTGGTGATCCTGTTCGCCGGGGCGCTGGAGTTCATGTTCGTCCCCGCCCTGCGGGCGGCCCTGCTGCGCCGGGTCGGGGGCTGACGTGGAATCCTTCACCGTGGCGGTCCCGGTGCTGGATTCGACCCTGCGCCTGTCGGTACCCCTGATCCTGGCCGCCCTGGCCGGCCTGTTCTCGGAGCGCTCGGGCATCATCGACATCGGGCTCGAAGGCAAGATGTTGGGGGCCGCCTTCGCCGCCGCCGCCACCGCCGCGCTCACCGGCTCGCCGTGGGCGGGGCTTGCGGCGGGTGTCGGTGTGTCGGTGCTGCTCGCCATGATCCACGGCTATGCCTGCATCACCCACGGGGGCAACCAGGTCGTCTCGGGCCTCGCCCTCAACATCCTGGTCTCCGGCCTGACCGCGGTTCTGGGGGTCGCCTGGTTCGCCCAGGGCGGCCGCACCCCCCAGCTTCCCGGCGAAGCCCGCTTCCTGTCCCTGGAATGGCCGGGGGCAGGGGCGTTGCGGGAGGTGCCGGGGCTGGGTGCGGTCTACAGCGAGCTCCTGAGCGGCCACAACCTGCTCGTCTACCTCGCCTTCCTGGCGGTGCCGGCGGTGGGCTGGATGCTCTACCGGACCCGCTTCGGGCTGCGCCTGCGCGCCGCCGGCGAGAATCCGCACTCCGTGGACGCGGCGGGGGTCCCGGTCCCGGGGCTGCGCTACCGGGCGCTCGTATGCACCGGTGTCCTCTGCGGGGTGGCCGGGACCTACCTGTCGCTCGCCCAGAGCGCCGGGTTCATCAACGACATGACCGCGGGCAAGGGCTACATCGCGCTCGCGGCGTTGATCTTCGGCAAGTGGCGCCCGGTGCCGGCGATGCTCGCCTGCCTGCTCTTCGGCCTGCTGGACGCGGTGGCCATCCGGCTGCAGGGGACGGACATTCCCGGCGTCGGCGAAGTGCCGGTGCAGCTCGTGCAGGCCCTGCCCTACGTCCTGACCGTGGTGCTGCTGGCCGGCTTCATCGGTCGGGCGGTGCCGCCGCGGGCGCTGGGCGTGCCCTACGTGAAGGAACGATGAACGTTGCGCGAGCCATGCGCTTCGGGAGCTCGAATGCTCGGTGACGAGCCGAAGAGTAGTACCTGGCGAGCATGACTCCGATTGGAAACAGCGCCGCGCCCGCCAGGACCATGAGCCGGCCGTGCCATGCCCACGCCGCGGGAATGCGATGGACGGCTGCTCCGCTATGGGGCTCGCGAAGGAGCTCCACGACTTCCATGACGAGGCTGCCGTCCGCGACTACCGCTGCGCCGCGGCACCGTGCAAGGGAGCCGGCGGGGCGGCCGGGCCGGCGTTCGCCGCAAGCGCCGGGAAGGTCTCGTAGAGCGACACCCGACGTGTACGGGACAAGCCGTGGATCAACCCTTGACGGCGCCCGCGGTCATGCCGGTGATGATCTGGCGGGACGCCACGAACGTGAAGATGATCGGCGGTACCGCGAGGAGCATACCGGTCGCCATGATCACGCCCCAGTCGATGTCGTGCTCGGTCAGCGAGTTCACGATCGTGACCGGGACGGTCCGGGTGCTCCGGTCGGCGAGGGCGTTGGCCAGGAGGAATTCGTTCCATGAGATCCGAAAGGTGAAGATCGCCGCCGCGGCGAGCCCCGGCTTGATGATCGGGAGTACCACCAGGAAGAAGATCTGGAACGGATTGGCCCCGTCCATCTTCGCCGCTTCTTCCAGCGCGATCGGCACCTGCTGGATGAAGCTCTGGAGAATCCAGATCACGAAGGGCAGGTTCATCGCGACGTAGATGAGCACGATCCCGGCGCTGGTGCCCGCGAGGCAGCGGTCCTCTCCAAAGCAGAAGTCGAAGGTCCAGATCCCGAATACGGGAACCAGCAGCACCGCCGGAGGCACCATCCGCATCAGCAACGTGGTCAGCGACACCGTATCGCGTCCCATGAACCGGAACCTGACGATCGCGTAAGCCGCCATGCAGCCGATCACCAGGGTGATCGCGGTCGATATGGTGGAGATCATCAGGGAGTTGCCCAAGGCTCTTCCGAACGTCGGATTGCAGTAATCGACATGCGCCGGCTCGTACCACAGGACGTTGCACAGGACCGTCTCGTAGTTCCTCAGCGTAGGCATGAAGATCAGGCTGGACGTATCGCTGAAGATGTCGACCTTGAGCCGCATGGACGTGAGGAGCATGAGGACGATCGGCCCGATCGACATCAGCACCAGCAGCACGAGCACGGCATGGACGGCCGGATTCGGGCGCTCCGCCTGATGGCCGCCGCTCATCAGGAAGCCTCCTCCTGCGCCATGCGGCGCAGGCGGCGCTGGCGCGCTTCGAGGGTCTTGTTGAACACGTACATGACCATCGTGAGGACCAGGAGAAGCATGAGCAGATAGCTCGACGCCGCGGAAGCCGCCCCGAGCTCGAGGAACTCGGATGCCGTCCGCCAGATCCGCAACGACATGATCTCGGTGGACAGCCCCGGTCCGCCGTTGGTCATCACGAGGATCACCTCCAGCACCTTGAACGCGTCGATGAGCCGCAGAAGCCCGGCCACCACCAGCACCGGCATCATCAGCGGGAGCTTGATGTGGAGGATCTCCTGCCACGCCGACGCACCGTCGATGCGTGCGGCTTCCAGGGCCGAGCGCGGCAGCGACTGGAGCGCGGCGAGCGAGAGGATGAAGATGAACGGGGTCCACTGCCACACGTCCGCGATGATGATGGAGGCGAGCGACCATCCCGGATCGGAGAGCCAGGGAACGGATTCGAAGCCCCACGCCTTGAGCGTCCGATTGAAGATTCCGACGCTCGGGTGGTACATGTAGCGCCACATCAGGCCCACCACGATCGGCGCGATCATCATCGGGAGGATGAAGATCGTGCGCAGGATCGACATGCCGCGAAGCTTGCGATCCAGGAGCAGGGCGAGCCCGACTCCGATGATCATCTCCAGGCTCACCACCGCGAAGGAGAATTTCAGGGTGACCGCGAACGACTCCCTGAAGTTCGGGTCGTCGATCAGGTTCAGATAGTTGCGCAGCCCGATCCATTCAGCCTGCTGGATGCGCTGGTTCGGCGCCCAGCGCAGGAAGCTCGCATAGAGCATGTAGCCGATCGGATAGAGAAGCCCGGCCGCGAGCACCGCGGCGGCGGGCGCAAGGAAGACGTACGGCGTCAGCCGGTTCGGATTGAAGGGCGCGGCCATCGCGGTGGGATGCGGTCGTGGCTTGACGGGTCCGGGGGCGGAGCGGTACGGCTCCCGGGGCCATGTGAGCGGGCGGGCCCGTAAGCCCGCCCGCCCGGCAAACGCCTACTGGAACGTATGGTAGCCGGCCTCCTCCATGATTCCCCGGGTGCGTTCGGCCACCGCGTCCAGGGCTTCCTTGACCGACATCTCGCCGGTCAAAGCCTTGGAGAGCGTCGTGCCGAGGTCGGAGTTGATCTTCCCCCAGACGGGGATGATCGGCCGCCAGTCCGGGTCGGCGTGCTTCAGCGCCTCCCCGAAGACCTTCATGTGGGGAAACTCCGCGTTGACGTCCGGATCCGCGTGGGTCGAGAAGCGGGATGGATTGCCTCCCTCCAGCGCGATCATCCTGTCCGCCTTCTTCGACGTGAGCCACTGCATGAGCAGGAACGCCGCCTCCTTCTTCTGTGCGTTCTTCGGGATGGCGATCCCGAATCCGCCGGTCTGGGAGCCGCGCCGCACCCCCATCGGATGGGGCGCCCAGCCGACCTTGCCGACGACCCTGGACTTCTCGGGGTTGTCCACCTCGCCGGCGACCACCGTCGAGTCCAGGAACATGGCGGCCTGACCCTGCAGGAACGCGTTCTTGGCTTCCGCAAACCCGAAGGAGGTGCCGCCTTCAGGGCCGCACTCGAGGATCGTCTTCAACGCCTCGCCCGCCTCGATGCCTGCATCGTTGTTGACGATCGGGTTCCAGTTGTCGTCCAGGACCCGGCCCCCGAGAGGCGCGAGGTGCAGGAGGAAGGCGTGGCTGGCCTGGTGGCCGGACTTGCCGCGCGAGGCCAGGCCGCCCATGCCCGGCTCGAGCTCGGGGATCCGGCACGCGAGGTCGAGGAGCTCGTCATACGTCTCCGGGACCTTCAGGCCGTGCTTCTCGAAGATGTCTTTCCGATAGCCGAACACGGACGTCTCCGAGCCGAAGGGCACGCCGAACAGCGCACCGGTCGGTCCGGGAAGGTAGCCCTTCTTGCCGCCCGCGACGCCGATGTTCTGCACGTAGCCGTCGATCAGATCCTCGGGGTCGTAGTTCGGATCCGCCAGCTTCGGGTTCATGAAGAACCGCGCGAGCGGTTCGATCTGATCCGCGTAGACGTAGTCGGCTTTCGAGAACACGACATAGGCGATGAGATCGTAGTCGCCCTTCGGCTTGGTCAGCACCAGGTTCTGCCGCTCCCGCATCTTGAGGTACTGGAGCTGATCGACCTCGACGTTGATGCCGGTCTCCTTCATGAACTGCGGCAGCACCTTCATGACCGCATTGAAGTGCGGATGCGCCGGGAAGTTCACGACGAGGGTCTCGCCCTTGTACGGTGCGTACGGATCGGCGAACGCGGCGCCGGCGGCGATGCCGAGGGCGGCGGCCGCCCCGACCAGGAACGTCTTCGCATGCTTCATGGGACTCCTCCCGTGGGTTGGTTGCGGATTACAGTGTTCTTGCCGTGGCCGCATCGAAGAGCATGATGTCGTCGGGCTTGACACCGAAGGTCATGGTGGTGCCCGGACGCGGTGGCGAGACGCTCTGGTGCTCGACGAGCACCTCGCTCGCTCCGCAGCGGGTGACAAGTACGGAATGCGTTCCGAGGTACTCGGAGACGACGAGATCGAGGCGTATCGGTGCCCCGCCTGCCTGCTCGGCTCCGAACGCGGAAGGGCGGATCCCGATGTCCACGGATCGGCTGTGGTGGGCCGCGAGGCGTGCGTGCGTGCGCTCCGACAGGGGCAGGCGGTAGCCGTCTCCCTGCACCCAGAGGCGGTCCCCTTCCATGACGAACTCACCGGACAGGAAGTTCATCTTCGGGCTGCCGATGAAGCCGGCAACGAACTTGTTCGCCGGAT
Source organism: uncultured Gammaproteobacteria bacterium (assembly GCA_958295835.1). Classification (GTDB taxonomy): domain Bacteria; phylum Pseudomonadota; class Gammaproteobacteria; order HK1; family HK1; genus HK1. The sequence goes on along the minus strand of OY282378.1, from coordinate 5,122,429 downwards.
GCCTGAACAGATCCTCCGGGGTTCCCTGCTGCCGGATCTCGCCTTCGGACATGACCACGATTCGCTGGCCGAGGGTCATCGCCTCGGTCTGATCGTGCGTGACGTAGATCATGTTCTTGTGGAGGCGGTCGCGCATCTCGGCCAGCTCGGTGCGCATCCTGGCGCGGAGGTTCGCATCCAGGTTCGAGAGCGGCTCGTCGAACAGGAAGGTCGACGTGTCTCGAACCAGGGCTCTTCCCATGGCGACGCGCTGACGTTGTCCGCCGGACAATTCGGCCGGCCTGCGATCCAGCAGGTGGGCGATGTTGAGGGTCTCTGCGACGCGCTGGACCCTGTTCCGGATCTCCGCCTTGGGGGCACGCCGCAGCCGTAGCGCGAAGGACATGTTCTTCGCGATGTTCATGTGCGGATAGAGGGCGTAGTCCTGAAACACCATCGCGACGTCGCGGTCCTTCGGTGCGAGGTGGTTGATGGGGTTGCCGTCGAAGTAGATCTCCCCGGCGTTCGGGCTTTCCAGGCCGGCCAGAATCCGCAGAGTCGTCGATTTTCCACAGCCGGAGGGGCCGACGAGCACCGTGAACTCGCCGGCGGCGAGGTCCAGGTCGATCGGCGACAGGACGCGTACGCTGCCGAAGCTCTTCTCGATCTTCTCGAACCGGATGTTCGGCAACTCGATCTCCCCTGCGGACGATGCGAGCGGCGACCGCTGGCGGGCCGTAACCGATGACTCACGTCGCCGACGGTCCGGGACGGCTCGACCTCGAACCCGACGATGGCTTCGAACAACCCCTCGACGCCGCCATCCACTACCGCATCGCCTCCGGCCCCATACCGGACATCGGGCGCTCACTCTGCATACTGTCCCGGATAACCCGCTGACGAACAACCCCCGCGCGTCGGCACCCCAAGGCCATTTCATTCTGCATCCGGGACTCGGATGCGCGAGGACGACCGACTTCGGGCGAATAGGGCCGAAAATGTGGAGTTGATGGCCCATGCGGTGCGGGTCGGGACAACGATTGGAGTCTCCGGGATTCCCGGAGCGGTTCAGTCTAGACAGAATTGCTCGCACGCCTTGCTGCGTGCGTTTGACATCGGGAATCGTCTGATCCATCACCGACACCCTCCGCGGGGCCATGGAGCATGCACCGTGACACGGCAGACAAGGCTATGGAACTACGGACTTGTCCGGGCGCTTACAGTGTTTCATCGAGGCCATGCTCGCATCGTAGAAAGGAGGCGATGCCAGAATTGGCCAGATAAGCGCGAGAAAGACATGAAAATCACGCATATTGGAGATCCTTATAGATTGCCGTATCCTGCTCGCGTCGTATTGGCCGACCTTCGTAGTGTTGCTATCGCCGTGTCGAGAAATCGTCGAAGGTCAAGGGAAGTTGACTTCAAGAGGGGGAGAGGAAATTTCGGATATTCATCGGCATGCGCAGCCGCGGTCACCAACTGGCATGCACTACGTAGCGCCACGATCAGACAGAACGACCACCTCGCATACGAACTCCCAATCGGATTGGACGGTCGATTCAGGACGGAAATCAGCGGTACATCGTCGTGACTGACATCATTCTCCAAAGCCAACGCATCTGCCAGCGCTTTGGCCGTTCTCACTAGCCTGTCAGGCGTTGCAGTGTTCACCTTGTATCAAAATCGGTCGACAATCGTCAGACTCTTCTTCGTGCTCGGCCGGTAACCAGTTGGATTCTGAATCTTGTGCAGTTCGTTCCTAGCCTTGTTTAGCGCCGTTGCTATTGCGCCATCACCCTCACGAGAGATTTCGCTCCAGAGACTTTGCACTCGATTATGATCAACAGCCAGAGATTCCTCCAAGCACGTAATTAAGGCATCGTCAATTTCAAAGAGGATACGTCGTAGATCGCCAAGAGCGGATACCTCGTCTGATATGAGTACACTAACAGACCAAGTAAGATCATCAATGTGTGCCGCCACCATTTGTCCAGGTGCCACTGGAAACCAATCTGGTAATAAGATCGGCGAAGAGGTAATGGCCAAATTCAATTCTCTTCGGCTGAGTAAGACAAGAGCAATACAGTTCTTCTGAGTGGCAGTTTTACCTACAATTTCGATATCTTCCCGGGCTTGGTTCAGAATCTCAACTACATCGTTCATCACCGAATTCGGGTCAGTAAATCCGGGTGAACGTAATGCCCACGGTGCGATCGGCAGTCCGTTTCGCATTTCCTTCATCGTCCGAACGAAATCGTCACGGTCCGTAGATAAAGTCACCCAGAATACGCTCAAGGGTTGTGAAACACGTAAACGCTGCCGAATTTCATCAACAATCTGATTCGGTTCTATCATCGCCAGTCTCCTTCAGGACAACGCCGGACGGACTACTGAAGCAATACGTCCCAAAGTCCGGATCTTGACGCTTACAAAACGTCTGTCATGGGATAAAAAATTCGTTTGAGATGCCGTCCGCAGTATTTCTGCCGACGTTAGTCGATTTGCACCATCCGGAATCGGGATCCTGTCAGTCAAATTCTCGAAGTCAGTCAGCTTGATGCGAAATTTCTTCGACTCGTCTCTCGTTATTAAATGTAGAACCCAATATACTGTATAAAGCCACGGATTAGTTCTATATCTCTGTTCTGACATTGCTGAAGCCACAGCGTTCCTGAAGAATTCATAATCTACACTCATCTCAATTTGATCTTTTCTCAATTTGAGATTAGCGAATCCAGAGAAATCGATTTTATCGACTCGTAAACCAATCTGAGGTCGTTGCTTCTCGATCAACCAATCGACGAACTCACCAAGGATATTTGCCGTCAAAAACGGATGTCCGGCAGTTTCCTCGAAGACCGCGTCCATAAATCGAGCAATGCAGTCAATGCGTCCGGCCAATATTTTGCGTACCAACTCCGAAAATTCACCTGTTGTCGTTCCTGATCTGTGTTCGAACAACGGAAAGGAATCTTGTTCAACGTAGGGAGCAAGTTGATTCTGATCCATGAGAATAAAATGCGCATCCGGTTGCTGACCAAGAAATACCAGCAGGTTGTCGTAAGAAAATGACAACAATTGATCAAGAATCGGTTGCACTACAGTATATCGGATTTTCGGTTTATTCTCTAGAGAAAGTTTCAGAAGACCAAAAAAAGTTTCATATTCGTCGATTACCAGTACCATCCTCCTGTTTTTAATATCGATTGGAGCACACTCCAAAATCACATCCATTATGAATGTCCTGGAGATCTTTCTGCCTGATTCGACTGCATCAGCTACCTGCTCATAGAACACATTGGCACCTGCCGCCTGCGTCGCGCCACATGTCTGACTAATAATTATTGAATCACCAGTTGCAGATCCGAGATCGAAGCAAGCTGTCGTCTTGCCGCTTCTTTGAACGCTGCACCAAAGCCGTACGCCATTGCGACGCTCAAATGTTCGAAGCAAATCGCGTACACTCGTTCGGACAACATGGAAAAATTTGGCTTTATTTGGATCATGTAACGGAAACTCGCGAGCAAAATTATAGGTAATCGGAAATGTATCTTTTCGTCTGCTGCGAAGTGCGAAAATGGCATCATCCCAAATTTGAAATGCCTGATTTGCTACGAATGCCCGTTGCGTCTTATCCGCTGGTACGACAATTTCTGTAAGTCCCTCGCGCTCGTCGATAATTTTCCGAACGTCGGGTCTCAGAGGTGCGATTACAAGCGCCACCTGTCTTCCAAGAGCATCGTTCAGATCTGCGGTTGAAACAAGTCCTTCTTCCAAAAATGCGTTAGCTTCGATAAACCGCTGTGATTCGGTGTTATGTGGCGGCCGCACAGTGATATCAAGGCGCCTTTGATACCATGAATATTGTCCCGCGATCGGAAGAGGGAAATAGTCCTCATCCTTGCGATCAAAGAATTTCTGAATGGCGTCCAACAGCGGCAAGACGGATGCGTTCAGGCCTTCGCTCAGAGGACCCGGTTCAAGGTGGTTGATGACACCCTCTGCGTGGTGCGGGGAAAGAAATGCCATGTAGTGCACCCATGGGCGCCGAAATCTCGGAAGGATCGTTTTTCCGGTCTCTGGACCGAATTGCACGGAAGAATACCCTTCGAGGATACCGCTCACTGCCGCGGAGACAAGTAGGCGCAAGGCGAAAGCAGAGCGGTAATCCGACACACTGGACAATCTTACGGAGTAAAAAGCGATCGGCAGTTCCAAGAATTTCGATAATCCATTGATTGATTTCTCTATTGGGTTACTGTGGCGGCGGTTATTACGCACGTATTCATACCCTTGAGAGAATATGTTACGAGAATGTTCCGCGAGCAGATCCGAAAGTGTCGGACAGTGATCGTCGGGAGATAAATGCATCATCTTCTCAAGAAACAGATCGAAGTACTGCGTCAAGCAATCTCGATAAAACGTAGACCATTGATAGATGTGACGTTCGTGGAGTACGTCCAGTGCGCGCTGGAAATCAATCACGATCTTCGATTCAGGTGTGATGGAATAGGTCTCGGTAGATTCATTTACGACCATCTCGCCCTGATCAGTTCCGCTCTGAAGCATATTTTCGATGAGTTCCCGCAGATTCCGACGACGTTTCTTCTGGAACTGATCCGTCATCTTCAATATATCCAGGCGCCAGTCGGAAAGCTCGACGGGGCCCATCTGACCAATGAGTTCCGCCAATAAACGCTCAGGTTCTTCGCGTTGTCCGAGGGCCAATCGGTGGTCTATCTGCGTCAAGTGTTCTTCAATCGTGTTCGGCATCGTCGATATCCATTGTGTGGAAGGACAACGTCAGCGGTGTCGTTGCGCAGACAATTCCATCATGATCGAGGACATGTTCTTCGCAGTGCTTACGTGCGGGTAGCGCGTAATCCTGAAATACCATCGCGATGTCGCGGTCCTTCGGCGCGAAGTGTCTGATGGGGCTGCCGTTGAAGTAACCTCTCCCCGGCGTCTGGGCTTTCCAGCTTGGCCAGAATCCGCAGGGGCGTCGATTTCCCGCAGCCGGGCCGAAAGGGTTGACGAGCACCGTGAACTCGCCAGCGTCCAAGGCTAGATCGATCGGCAACAGGACGCGGACGCTGCCGAAACTCTTCTCGATCTTCTCGAACCGGATGTTCGGCAATTCGGTCTCCCCTGCGAGCGACGACCGCTGGCGCGGTCGCTTGACGATTCCGCCAAGCGGAACTGCGGGCGGTCGGGACCGTCGTCATGCTGTTCTCTCGCACGATCGTCCCTGACGATGTTCGGCCGCCTTGGGTATGTTACCGCAAACAAATTTGCGAAAACCACCATCGGGCGCGACTCGTCCTCTCTACACCTTCCGAGGCCGGCGCCTGACGAGCGATCTGCTCGACAGGGTTGACATGTACGGCTCGATATCGTGGAGCGAATCGACGGGCGCTCACGTCGGGACGCCTTCCATGCCGGGTCCTTCGAAGTACTTCATCAGGGCCGCATTGTCGGCCCCGCCGAGGCGAGCAACCAGTGGACCTCGGCGCACGCCGCGGTCAGGGGCATCGCGGTTCCCGTCGTGCGCGCCAGGTCCTGCACGCCGTTCAGATCCTTGACCATGTTGTCTATCCGGCCGGTGGGCGTGTAGTCCCTGGCCGCAAACTTCACCATGAACTCTTGCAGGATGGTGCTGTCGGCCCGCCCGCCGCTCAGCGCCTCCGGGATCCTGGTGGCATCCCCCCCGGCGTCCAGCGCCAATCGGGTCGCCTCCGCGACGGCCATGAAGCGGCTCGTTCCGGTTCCATGAGGAGTTCTCGGCCGCGGTGAGGCTGATGCAGTCCGGGCTCATCGACGTGAAGCCGGTGATCACGCATACCATTCCCCTGGACGACGCCGAGCTCGCGTTCCGGATCGCAAACGATCGCGGCCATGCGATGAAGACCCGGATCACCTTCGACTGATTTCTCGACCGGCCCCGCGCCGTCCGCCTCCGGGCAGGGCGGACGGTCTCCGGATTCCGCTTCGGCTTGCGTATCGAACCGGGGGACGGCCGTGGCGCCGAGGGGCGGGACGGCTGCGAACTCCGTTCTACCGGGCCGCGGTCGATTAAGATCCCGTCTGCCGGTCTCCCATCGACGAGAGGGACAGCATGTCATTCTTCGAAGCGATCGATCCGATCTTCCGTACCTATGTACTGAGGAACGCCCCCTTCAAGCAGATCGCCTCCGGATTCGACTGGACCGAAGGTCCGATCTGGTTCGGCGATGCCGGCTGCCTGCTGTTCTCCAACATTCTCCGTCTATTCCGTGATTCTGAACCGCGAGGGCGTCCAGCGACCGTAGGACGTCCGGTTCCGGGCGCATGTGGATCGTGAGGAGCGGTAGATGATCGTCGTTGCCGAGGACGTCGAGACCCTGGCGCAGGCCGTGATCGAGCTGCTCGGCCGGAGCTGACATGGCGCGACTGGACCACATCCAGTGCAGCGAGGACGCACGGCGGGCCGCCCGGCGGCGGCTGCCGCGGATGCTGTTCGATTTCATCGACGGCGGCGCCGGCGAGGAGAGGGCCAGCCGCCGCAACCGCGAGGCGCTCGACCGGATCGAGCTGCTGCCACGGGTGCTGGTGAACGTCGAGGCGCGGCGGATCGCCTGCGATCTCCTGGGGCGCCGGTGGGATCTGCCCTTCGGCATCGCGCCGATGGGGATGTGCGACCTCGCCTGGCCGGGTGCGGATCGCGCCTTCGGGGATGCTGCGCGCGACCACTCGATCCCCCATTGCCTGTCCACCGCCGCCTCCACCTCGCTCGAGCGCTGCCGCGCCCGCGCCGGCGACAATGCATGGTTCCAGCTCTACGTCAGCGCTCCGGAGACCGGCCGGGACCTGGTGCGGCGCGCCCGCGACGCCGGCTACGAGCATCTCGTCCTCACCGTCGATACCCCGATCCTCTCCCGGCGACGGCGCGAGCTGCGCCGGGGCTTCAGGACGCCGTTCCGGATCGGCCCCTCCCAGCTCCTGGACTTCGCACTCCACCCCCGCTGGTCGCTGGCGACCCTGATGCACGGTGTGCCCAGGTTCGCGAACAACAGGCCCGACCGCGGCGGTTCGTCGCGCGCGTTCGATCGCTCTCGAAGCCGCGGCGCGGTGGATTGGGCGTTCCTTGATGCGTTGCGCGATCTCTGGCCCCACCGTCTCATCGTCAAGGGGGTGCTGTCGCCCGACGACGCGGCCGGAATCAGGGACGCGGGAGCCGATGCGGTCTACGTCTCGAACCACGGCGGTCGCCAGCTCGACAGCGCGCCGGCTGCAATCGACGCCTTGCCCGGTATCCGGCACGCTGTCGGCCCGGACTACCCGCTGCTGTTCGACAGCGGGCTCCGTGACGGCGAGGACATCGTCAAGGCATTCGCGCTCGGCGCGAGCTACGTCATGCTGGGCCGGCCGTTTCTCTACGCGGCCGGCGCGGGCGGTCGAGCCGGGGTGTATCGCATCATCGAGCTGCTGGCGGAGGAGGTCGGTGTCGCGCTGGCCCAGATCGGCCGCACCGACATCGGCGCGCTCGACGAGCGGGTGCTGGCCCGCGGGGGCGCCGACCGATCGTCCGCCGTCGATCCGCGCGAGCCGCCCGGGCAGATCCGGCCGGAGCGCGTCTTGCCATCGAGATCGCGGGCCACCGTCTCCTGATGGTCAGAATAACGTTGAATATCAAATGGTTGAAATATGGACCGAGAGGCCGGTGATTCCGGCCGGCGACGTTGGGACAGGTTCTGCATACGGGAGATCCATGGTCATGGCAACGATCACTTCACATGTCCTCGATGCGGTGAGCGGCACGCACGCCTGCGGTGTCCGGGTCGATCTCCGCCGTATCGGCGACGACGACCGGGCCGAGCCGGTCTTCAGTGTGGAGAGCGGTGCGGACGGCCGCATCGTCGGCACCGCCGAGGTGGACGGCGCCGACGAGGGGAGGGTCTACGAACTCGTATTCCACACCGGCGGGTACTTCGATCGGCAGGGGCTCGTCGAGCAGGCTCGAATCATGCCGGAAGTGGTCTTTCGTCTGAGGCTGCCCGACCCGGAGGCCCGCTATCACGTGCCCGTCATCGTCTCCCCGCACGGCTACTCGGTGTGGTGGTCCGGTTGAGCGGTGCCGGTCCGGACGTGCGTCATCTCCGGCGCGGCGGTCGTGCCGGCCGACCCGAACGGTCGTGCGCGCCGGGTAGCAGGCCGGACCTCAACCGCGCAGCGACATCAGTTGCTCGTACAGTGCCCGGGGAATCGTGACGCCGTCGCGTTCGGCCTGCTCTCGCAGTGCGAACCGGCGCTGCCCCGGCAGCCGGGCGCCGGGCTGCTCCTCGATGGCGGCGAGGAGGTCTTCCAGACGGGCCCCGAACCGGCCCTCCGAGAAGGGAGCCGGGTCCATGGCCAGCAGGAACTGGCCCGCCCGCGGGGGCGGACCCTCGGCCGTAAAATAGGAGCTGGACTCGAAGCCGAAGCACGATGCCGACAGCGCGCCGGCGAGTATCTCCACCATCAGGGCGAGCTGTGCGCCCTTGGCGTCTCCGATCGGAGCCATCGTGCCGGCCATGGCCTCCCCGGCGTCGGTCGTCGGGTTGCCGTCGGCATCGAACGCCCAGTCCCGGGGAATGGGCTCGCCCGCCTGGGCGGCGACGTTGATCCGGCCGCGCGCCACCTTGCTCAGGCTCATGTCGATGACGAGCGGCGGATCGTCGGCCCGGGGCGCGGCGAACCCGATCGGGTTGGTGCCGAACAGTCCGCGGTGGCCGCCCCACGGGGCGATGGCCTGGGGTCCGTTGCCCACGCTCATGGCGATGAAGCCGGCCCGCGCGAGCGGCTCGATGTGATGGGCGATGACCCCGGAGTGGTGCGAGTTGCGGATGACCGCGGCGGCCAGCGGCGAGGCCACGAGGCAGTCCCGGAGGGTCTGCTGCGCGAGCGCGATGGCCGGGTAGGCGAATCCGTCGCGGGCATCGACGACGGCGGCCGAGCCGCTCAGCCCGATCGCCTCCGGCGTGGCATGGCCGTCGACCTTGCCGCTGCGCGCCTGTGCCGCATACGACGGGATCCTCGACGCTCCGTGCCCCTTCTGTCCGTCGGCCTCCGCCGCGACCAGCGCCCTTGCCACCTGCTCCGCGTTGTCGCGGGCGGTGTCGTGGGCAACCAGGATCTCGACGATGAGAGCGTGCAGCTCGTCGAGCTGAAGTCGTTGCGCATCCGCCATCGATCCATCCCGTGTCCTTCCCCGGATCGCCGTGCAGGGTCATGGCGCCGGGCAGCTTTCAGGGATCGGGCAATCCCGCGGGCTCGTGCGATGCACGGCTTGGGCGCCGCCGCGCCACGTGGCTCGACCCTGCCACCTCTCCGCGTGCCCCGACCGTCTCGAACGAGCGCCTACACCGACGGGCCGAAGCGGCTGACCGAGAGCTGCTGCTCGTTGAGGACCTCGCAGCTCGTCAGGGCGCCATTGGCCACCTTGACCACGCGCTCCCAGACCCGCTCACCCGCCGCATCCAGATTCTCTTCGCCGGTGAGGATGGCGCTCACGTCCACATCCATGTTCTCGCCCATCGTACGGGCGGTGTTCGGGTTGCCGGTGACCTTGACGGTGGGTGCGACGGGAGCGCCGATGGCGTTGCCCCGGCCGGTGGAGAAGATGATGATCTGCGCGCCGCCTGCCGCGAGCCCGGTCATCGACTCGCACGCGGCGGAGGGCGTATTCATGACCACGAGGCCGCGCCGGCTCGGGGGCTCGGAGTAGTCGGTCACTTCCACGATCGGCCGGGTGCCGCCCTTGGCGATGGCCCCGAGCGATTTCTCCTCCAGCGTCGTCAGCCCCCCTTCGATGTTGTCCGGGGTCGGGTTGGTGCCCCGCATGTCCACGCCGTTGCGTTTCGCCTCGTCTTCGAACCACCGCACCATGTCGCGGATCTTGCGAGCGTCGTCCGGATTCTCCGCGCGAGCCGCGAGGATGTGCTCGGCGCCCATGAACTCCGCGGGCTCGGAGAGGATGACGGTCCCGCCGGAGTCGACCAGCCGGTCGGAGAAGCGGCCCACCGCCGGATTCGATGCGAGGCCGGAGGTGGTGTCCGAGCCGCCGCACTCGACCCCCACCGTCAGGGCTTCGAGTGCGCACGGCTCGCGGGCCAGCTCCGATGCTTCGAGGACGAGCCGCGCCGCGATTCGGACCCCTTCCATGGTCATTGCCAGCGCGCTGCCGCTCTCCTGCAACCCCAGGACCTCGACCGGCTTGCCGGTCGCGCGCACCCGGTCCGCGAGCTCCCGGCCCGATGCGAGGCTCAAGCTCAGCACGAGGACCCCGGCCACGTTCGGGTGGCCGGCGATGCCGGCCAGCGTGCGGCGGGTCACTTCGAAGTCCACGCCGATCTGCCCGCGTCCGAAGGGCGTGGCCAGAACCGCGGTGCCGTTCACCATCGACGCGATACGCTCGGCGCTCGGATTGGTGTTGTCCATCGCGGAGAGAACGGCGACGACGTTGCGCACGCCCACGCGGCCGTCGGCGCGGCGGTAGCCGAGGAAGGTGTCGGTCATTCGATGTCTCCTCTTCCGCGCACCGATTCGACGTTGTGTACGTGCACCCATCGGCCGGGCTCGATGGCTTCGCTCGCGCGTCCGATCACCTCGCCGTACTTCAGCACGTCGTCGCCGGGGGACAGAGTGCGTATCGCGAGCTTGTGACCGAAGGGAATGGGGTCGAGCACGGTGACGGTCCGGCTCTGGCCGTCCAGCTCTACTTCGACCCGGGACTGCGCATCGAGCGGCGCGAGGCTCGTCGCGACGTTGTCCGCGTCGTTCAGTACGACGACTTGCTTCATGGGAAGGGTCCGATGGTTCGTTCGGCCGGGGAGTGTATCGAATCCGGCCCCCGGCCCGAAGCGCGACGGCTGCGCGGGTCGGGGCGATTTCACGCTGCGGAATGGGTCGCGCCCGCGGCGCCGGCCGCGGCGGGACGAAGCGTTCACGCCGGGGAAGGCCGTCCGACGATCGGACCGGTGCGCGGCAGCAGCAGGACCGCCGCGAAGATCCCGCCCGCCGCGGCCGCCAGCACCACGAAGAGCGCGCCGAAGCCCCAGCTCGCATGAATCCCCGCGATCAGGGGCAGGGTGGAGGCCATGACCGAGAAGGTCACGATGTAGCGGATGGAGTAGACGCGGCTGCGCCACTCGCTCTTCGTGATCCTGCCGACCAGCACGTCGTTGATCGGGATCTGGCCGAATACGACGAGCATGAAGGCGACGGCGACGATCAGGGCGGCAGCCCCGGCGAGCTGGTACATGAGCGCGAAGAACACCGCCTGCAATCCCGCGACGAACGCGAAGACGGTGCGCACGGAGTGGCGGTCGACGAGATAGCCGACCACGAGCTGGGCGAGGGCCGCGACCGCGAACACGACGAATGCATAACCGCCGACCGCGGTGGCGGATCCGGCGATCCCGGCGAGCCGTTCGTCGAAGATCTTGGGGAGTGCGAAGGTGGTGCTCTGAAAGATGAGGCCGCCGATGGCGGTCGTGAACACGATGATCGCGAATACCCGCACGAACGCCGCGCGCCCGATGGAGGAGGGGCCGGCTGCCGGCTGCTCCGCAGCCGGTGCCTGTCCGGCGGTCGCGGCTTGGCTCGCAGCCACGGCCTGCCTTGCGGCCGCGGTCTGCCTTGCGGCCGCGCTGCCGCCGCCGTTGCCCGTGCGACCGGCCCGGTCCGCCCTTCCGGACCATACGAAAACCGCGTAGGCCGCACCGAGGCCGATGGAGACAGCGCCGGGCAGGACGAACGCGCTACGCCAGCCCGCGGTGTCGATGAGCCAGCCGGTGAGCAGCGCGGCGGCGGCGACCCCCAGGTTGCCGAAGACGCCGTTGATCGCGAGCGGCATGCCGGTCTTCTCCCGCCCGTGCACGACCATCGCGAGACCGACCGGGTGGTAGATCGCGGCGAACAGCCCGATCGCGAGCAGGCCCAGCGCGATCTCGACGGGAGAGCCCGCGAGCGCCGTCGCGATCGAGCTCGCCCCGATGCCGATGAAGAAGATCACCATCATCCCTTCCCGGCTCCACTTGTCCGCGATCCATCCGGCCGGGATGGCGCCGATCCCGAACGCGACGAAGCCCGGCGTCGCGTAGGGGATGAGCGCCGCGTAGCTCATGCCCCACTCCTCGGTGAGCCGCAGCGCCGCGACCGTCGCAAAGACCAGCATGAAGAGATGGTCGAGGAAATGCCCGACGTTCAGGAAGAGGAAATTCAGGCGGTCGCGTGTCATCTCGGCCGGAGAGCTCCTGATCCGGTGTCCTGTACCATCGATGTGCGCGGCGGCGGTTCCGTCCGTCCACCGCGTTGGCCGGGGCGACCGCGGCGGCGGTCCCATCCGTCCACCGCATTGGCCGAAGGCACCTGCGCCAGCGTTCGCCGGGGGCATCCGCGATTCCGCGTAGCGGAATCGCCAAGCGACCGCGTCAGCGGTCGCCCTCTGGCACGAGGACCGTGTGGGCCGTCCTCTCGTGCTATCTTCCTCGCCATGTGGCAGATTCCTCTTTCCGTCAACAGTCCGGGGTGGCTGCAGAAGGGGCGGACGGCTCCGGAACCCATGCAGTCGTCGTCAAGGAGGTCCCGATGACCGATCGAATGCGCGCCATGCTCCGCGGAGCGGGAAGTATCATGGATATCTACCCGGATCCAAGCCGCTACGAACGTTTCATCTCGACTGCACCGGCCGAGGAGCGAATTGGAGACCACTGGAGTCGTGTAGGGAAGCGTATCCGAGACGCAGCCGCGAGGGTTCGTCATGAGTCGAAATCGTCGACCCGCCCGGAAAAAATCATCCCTCCCGCCGGCGAATCCGAAGAGCGGGCCTCCTGACCAGTCCGGTCGAGTAATCACGCAGGTTCTGCACGAAGAGCGCCGTATTTCCGGGCCTCTGCCCACACCGGACATCCTGCTTGGGTACGATGAGGTGCTGCCGGGCGCCGCCGAGCGCATCATGCGCATGGCCGAGAAGGAGCAGGCCATGGCTGAGAAGGATCAGGCGAGTGCCCGGGAAGTTGAAGGGATCGCGGTCCGGGCAGCCACCGCGGACAACCGGCGCGGGCAGATATTCGGCTTCCTGGTCGCGCTCGCGGCGTTTGGTACCGCAAGCTATCTCGGTTACCTGGGGTACGGGACCGCTGCCGCAATCGTCGGCGGTGGAACGGTGGTAGCGCTGGTGACGGTTTTCGTCACGGGTCGGCGCCATCGGGGAGAGAATCCATGAGCAACGACACCAGGGTGACCATCGCCCTGCTCGACGCGATCCAGGATGCGTTCAACCGCCATGACGTCGACGGCATCCTGTCGTACTTCGCCGAGGACGGAGAGTGGCTGATGGCGCGCGGCCCGGATCCGTGGGAGGCGAAGCGGCTGCGCGGGAAGCAGGCCATCGGCGAGGTGCTGCGCGCCCGCTACGCGGTCATTCCCGACATGCGGTGGGTGGACATGCAGCACTTCATCGACGCGGGCGGCAGCCGGGCCTGCTCCGAGTGGACGGTGAAGGGCACGCCGAAGGAGGGCGCGCCGCTCGACTGGCTCGGCTGCGACCTCTGGACGTTCCGTGACGGGCGAATCACGAAGAAGGACACCTACTGGAAGCTCATCGACGGCTGAGCGAAGCGATACCGCAGAGCGGGTGCCGGAGGAGGGGGGAGCGGATGACGGTGAGACACGACGAGCTCGCCGGGCTCGATGCGATTCGGTGCGCGGCGCTGGTGCGAGCCGGCGAGCTGACCCCGCTCGATCTGGTTGATGCCGCCATCGACCGGGCCGAACAGGTCGACGGGACGCTCAACGCGATCGTGACCGAGATGTACGACCATGCGCGCGAGACCGCGCAAGCCCATACCGGCGCCGGCATCTTCGCCGGGGTGCCGTTTCTCGTGAAGGATTTTCTCGCCGAGGTCGAAGGCGTGCGCTTCACCGAGGCGAGCGCGTTCCTGGGCGACCACGTACCGGCCGAGGACAGCGAGCTGGTGCGCCGCTTTCGCGCCGCCGGGCTCGTGTTCATCGGCAAGACGAACACCCCGGAACTCGCCATCGGACCGACCACCGAGCCACGGCTCTTCGGCGCCACCCGCAACCCGTGGGATACGACACGAACGCCGGGAGGATCGAGCGGAGGCTCGGCGGCGGCGGTCTCCGCCCGGATTGTGCCCATGGCCCACGGCAACGACGCCGGAGGCTCGATCCGCATTCCCGCGTCGTGCTGCGGGCTGGTGGGCCTGAAGCCGAGCCGGGGGCGGGTCTCCCTCGCGCCCCACTACGGTGACCTGTTCTCGGGCCTGGTCTGCGAGCTCGGGGTGACGCGTAGCGTGCGCGACACCGCGGCGCTGCTCGATGCGGTCGCCGGACCCGCGGTCGGGGACCCGTACTTCCCGGCCCCACCCGCGCGGTCGTACACCAGCGAAGTCGAGCGTTCGCCGGGATCGCTGAAGATCGGCTTCTCCACCGAAGCTCCGCTCGGCGATGCGATCGATCCCGAGTGCGAGCGCGCGGTGCGCGACGCGGCGGCGCGGTGCGAGTCGCTCGGCCACGTGGTCGAGGAAGCGCGGCCCGACTACGATGCCGAGGCGCTGTGGGCGAAGTTCACGTCCGTGCTGGCGGCCGGGGCGGCCTGGGCCATCGCCGACTGGGAGAGGCGCACCGGCCGAACCGCCGGGCCCGCCCACTTCGAGCCCTTCGTGTGGGCGTTCGCCGAGCGCGGGCGTTCGCTCGGGGCCGGCGCCTACCTGCTCGCGGTCCAGGACATGCAGCGCGCGATGCGCGACATGAGCGCATTTTTCACCCGCTTCGACCTCTGGCTGACCCCGACCCTGGGGCAGCCGCCGGTCGAGCTCGGCACCCTCGTCTACCGCGGCGGCGATCCCTTCGAGCTGCGCAGGCGTTGCGCGCGGTTCTCCCCCTATACCTGGATCGGCAACGCCAGCGGCCAGCCCGCGATCTCCCTGCCGCTGCACTGGACGGCCTCGGGACTTCCGGTGGGCGTGCACTTCACGGCCCGCTGGGGCGAGGAGGCGACCCTCATCCGTCTGGCGGGCCAGCTCGAACGCGCCCGACCGTGGGGGGACCGGCGCCCCGGGGTCTGCGCGGGCTGAACGGCGCGCCTGTCGCTACGCCGGACGCACTTCGGGCCTCCCGGTGGGCGTGCGCTTCATGGTGGATTGCTACAATGCGGCTCTTTATCTACACGTGTTGCACCAATGGCTCTGAACATCCGGAACCGGACCACCGAGGAACTCGCCGAGACCTTGGCCAGGTTGACGGGAGAAACGAAGACACAGGCGGTCACGAAGGCATTGCGGGACCGGTTGGAGCGGATTCGCCGGCAACGTTCCGGGCAGAGTCTCGCCGAGGAGCTTGACGACATCGCCTTGCATTGCGCCTCCCTCCCCGTTCTCGACGATAGACGGGCCGATGTGATCCTTGGATACGACGAGAACGGTTTGCCCATCTGATGGTCATCGATACGTCGGCGCTGATCGCCATCCTGCAAGATGAATCCGGACGACGAGCATTCAACGAAGCCATCGAAGCGGCGGATGGATGCGTGTTGTCGGTTGCCTCGTTCGTCGAGACGTCGATGATCATCGAATCCCGGTACGGCCCGGATGGAATACGTGCTCTCGATTTGTTCATCGTGAAAGCGAAGATCGAACTCGTCGAGGTTGACGCCGATCAGGCCCACCTTGCCCGAGGAGCGTTCCGTGACTACGGCAAGGGGCGCCATCCGGCCGGCCTCGATTTCGGTGACTGCTTCGCTTACGCCTTGGCGAAAACCTTGAACGAGCCGTTGTTGTTCAAGGGGAAGGACTTCTCCCTGACCGACGTCATGGCGTGTATCGAGGAATAGGCGAAGCCGGATCGGTACGGGTCCGAGGTTGTTGCCGACGTTTCGTTCGTCGGCGTCGCAGTGTCAGGCACACCACTCGCTGAAACATGGGCGACACCCGGCTACTCCACCGTCACGCTCTTGGCGAGGTTGCGCGGCTGATCGATGTCGCGCCCGAGGGCGAGCGCGCAGTGGTAGGCGAAGAGCTGGAGCGGGACCCCCATCACCACCGGGTTGAGCACGTCCTCCGAGGGCGGGACCTCGATGATCGCGTCCGCGCGCCCGGCGATGCGGCCGTCACCGGGATGGGTCAGCGCGATCACCGGGCCGCTCCGCGCCCGCACCTCCTCGAGCGAGGCGATCGACTTGTCGAGCAGCGCGTCGTGCGGCAGCGCGATGACGGTGGGGATGTCCGGGCCGATGAGCGCGAGCGGTCCGTGCTTGAGCTCCGACGCCGGATACGCCTCGGCGTGGATGTAGGAGATCTCCTTGAGCTTCTGCGCCCCTTCGAGGGCGATGGGAAAGCCGGGGCCGCGACCGATGTAGAACGCGCTCCTGGAGTCTGCGTACCGGCGTGCGATCGCCTCCAGGTGGGACTCGGCGGCGAGCGCGGCCTCGATGCCGGCGGGGAGGCGCTCCATCGCATCGATGAGCCGCCGGCCCTGCTCGGGCGACAGGTCCCGCGCCCGGCCGAGGTGCAGTGCGAGCAGGGCGAGGCAGACCAGGCTGCACGTATACGCCTTGGTCGAGGCGACCGACACCTCCGGGCCTGCGTGCATGTAGATCCCGCCGTCCACCTCGCGCGCGATGCTGCTGCCCACGACGTTGACGACGCCGAGCACCCGGCCGCCGCTCTGGCGCACCTCCTGCACCGCCATCAGCGTATCGATGGTCTCGCCCGACTGGCTGATCGCGACGTAGAGGGTGTCGCGCTCGATCACCGGATTGCGGTAGCGGAACTCCGCCGCCGGCTCGGCCGAGGCCGGGATGCGCACCAGTGATTCGATGAGGTGTGCGCCGGCGAGCCCCGCGTAATACGCGGAGCCGCAACCGAGCAGCTTCACCCGTTTTACGTCGAGCAGCTCGCGGGGGTCGAGGTTGAGCCCACCGAGGTGGGCGGTGTGGAAATGGTGATCGAGCCGTCCGCTCAGCGTGCGCGCGACCGCCTCGGGCTGGTCGAAGATCTCCTTGCGCATGTAGTGCGCGTGTCCGCCGCGCTCATAGGCGCCGTCTTCCCACTCGACGGTCGAGGGAGACTTCGCTATCGGACGCTCGTCCATCGTCGTCGTGTGGAAGCCCCCGGTGTCGAGCACCGCGATCTCGCCGTCGTCGAGATGCACGACCTGCCGGGTGTGGCGCACCAGCGCCGCGACGTCGGACGCGACGAACATCTCGTGCTCCCCGAGGCCGATGATCACCGGTGAGCCGTTGCGGGCGACGACGATGCGGTCGGGCGCGCGGGCGTCGACGACCGCGATCCCGTAGGTGCCGCGTACCAGCGCGAGTGCGCCGCGCACCCGCTGCTCCAGCGATTCGCCGTCCGCGCGCGCCACGAGATGCGCGATGATCTCGGTATCGGTCTCGGAGACGAACGTGACGCCCTCGGTCGCGAGGCGCTCGCGCAGCTCCGTGGCGTTCTCGACGATGCCGTTGTGCACGACGGCGATCGACCCGTCCGCGCTCACGTGGGGATGCGCGTTGGCGTCGCTCGGCGCCCCGTGGGTCGCCCATCGCGTATGCCCGATGCCGATCTTCCCGCCGAGCCGCTTCGGAAGCGCCGCCTGGAGCTTGGCGAGCTTTCCCTCCTTCTTGTACACGCGCAACGCGCGCCGGGAGACGAGCGCGACGCCTGCGGAGTCGTAGCCGCGGTATTCAAGCCGTTTCAGGCCGGAGATCAGGATCGGAGCCGCGCTCCGGGGACCGATGTAGCCGATGATTCCGCACATGGCGCCGGTGCCTCCCTTTCGTTTCTTGTCGATCGGATCGCATTCGATGCTGAAGCCGTTGCCGGCGAAGCGATCACCTCCGAAGCGATCACCTCCAAAGCGCTCGCCTCCGAAGTGCCGGAGGAGCGCATGGGCGGTCGCCTGCCGCCGTTACGTGCCTGCGGCCGCTGGCCCGTGTCCGGGAACACGCCCTCGCGGGAACGCGCGCGGCCGCGGCCGGGAATACGCACCCGGCCGAGGAAGTTCGAGCCGTGTCCGGTTCCGGCCATGCGGATCGGGTCAGCCGTAGACGATGCGCCGGATCTGGCGCTCGCTGAGCCCCGGCGCCCGGAAGCGCCGGCCTTCCAGCTCCGCCGCGATCCGCGCGTAGATCGCACGGTTGCGCAACCCTTCCGCCTGGAGCTCCCGGTGGCGTCTGGTGACGAACGCCTCGGCGGTCTCGCCGTAGAAGCTCACCACCTCCTCGACGATTCGGCGGGCCTCCGAACGGGGCAGCCCGCGCGTACCGACCAGATGGTCGAGCAGATCGGCAGGGACGGAAGCGGACGGCATAGCGCGTAATCCAACCATGAATCGGAGGAAAATCACAGAAATCTACCCGAATTCGGATAGATTATGGCTGTAATCCAGGATGGGAAGTATCGAAGCGGAATGGTCGAATCCGTTTGGTGGGCCGGGCGCGGCCGAATGGCGGGCCTCAATCCGTCACGATTCGTCGTCCGCGGCCCGGTGTTCAAGCGCATGGACGTCGGCCAGATCCCTCGGCCGCCCGGTTGCTCGCTTGTTCCTGAGCAACTCGGCTCTACCGATGAAGGGTATCGAGAGGTGAGCCACTTCGTATGTCACCCGGCTGGCCCATGCTTCCCCGAAAACAAGCCCCGTCGCGTTGGTCATGACGTCGATACGGCGCGGCGGCAGGCCGATCTGGACGATCGTTCCCGGGGTCGCGAGATCCCGCATGGTGATTCCGAGGGCTTCCACCGGGGCGCCGAAGCGGACGAGTGCAGTCCAGACGCGGGCAGCGTTTTCCCCGTCGGGGTCGATCCACAGGTCGAGGTCGCCGGTCGCCCGGGGGATTCCATGCACGGCCATCGCATGCGCTCCGATCACGAGGAAACGGGCTTGCGCCGACAGGAACTCGGCGAGAATGTCCTTGAAGTCCTTGTTCAACGGCTACTTCGGTGCGCCGGGGGGCAGCCGTCTGACCGGAGTGTCTTCCCGCGGGTACTCCGGAATCGACCGGCCCGTCAGGGACCACGCCTCGACCGCGAGCGGCCACATCATCGCCAGCCGCTCCTCCGCCGTGGTCGTCGCGCTCAAGTCATCGCCCGGTTCGTCTCCGAGGCGGAGCTTGCGCACCGGCCAGCTACGGCGTGCGAGCGCTCTGGCCCGCCTCCCGACTTCTTTCGATTGGGCACTCATACGGCGATTTTACCGGACCCGACCGGGGGCGGGGGAACAGGCGAGCCCGGCCAGGCGACCGCCGGAGCGGCCCGTGTGTGCCCTCCTTTGACATCAAGACGTTCAGACAACCTAAATTGAAATACCCGCCCCATTCGTGAAGAGTGCGGAAGACCGAGCCAACCTCGTACCGGCCGCCCATATCGCCGCCCTCGCCATCGAGCATGGTCTCGTCCTGTGTTCGGCCGACGATGACTTCGCCAAGATGGAGAACCCGGATGCCCCATGATGAAACATCGCGCCGCGTACAGTGCCGCGATTGTGGTCGCGAGTGGTCAAGCTTGACAGATGAGCCCTGTCCACACTGCGGTTCGAATCAGTTGACCGTCAAGCGATATTTCTCCGACAAAATTTCTCCGACAAAGTGGAGTTGCATCATAATGAAGTTATCCATGAATGCCGCGAGCCGTTGACCGAGCATCGAGGTCATGGAACCGCCCGGCGGCATTCACCAGCCGGCCGAATGCAGATCGATACGATGGACACCACCTCGCTGGCCGGGCTCGACATGGAGCTCGAGAACCACTACGCCTCGCTGTGCGCCGAGGGCCTGGACCTCGACCTCACGCGCGGCAAGCCGGCCGGCGACCAGCTCGCGCTGAGCGCCGCGCTCGACGGCGCGCTGGGCGGCGACTACCGCACGGAGGACGGCGCCGACACCCGCGGCTACGGCGGGGGCGACGGCATCGCCGAGGCGCGCAGGCTCGGTGCCGAGTGGCTCGGGCTCGCCCCGGACGAGGTCCTGGCCGGCGGCAACAGCAGCCTCACCCTGATGTACCTGTTCCTGCTCGGCGCCCACCGGTTCGGGCTCGACGGTCCGGAGAGCGCCTGGGCCTTCGACGCGGGCGGCACGCGCTTTCTCTGCCCGGTGCCCGGCTACGATCGGCACTTCTCGATCTGCGAGGACCTCGGCATCGAGATGATCCCGGTGCCGATGACGGGTGAAGGGCCGGACATGGACCGTGTCGAGGCGCTCGTGACCGGCGATCCCGGGGTCCGCGGGATGTGGTGCGTGCCGCGCTTCTCGAACCCCACCGGCGAGACGTATTCCGCCGACACGGTGCGCCGCATCGCCGCGCTCGGGCGGATCGCCGCCCCCGGGTTCCGCGTGATGTGGGACAACGCCTACGCGGTGCACGGCTTCGCCGGGGACGGGGAGGGGGACGCGCCGGCGAACGCCACGGCCCAGCCCGGTATCCATCCACCACATCCCGATTCGGGAGACGCACCCGCGAACGTCACGGCCCGGCCCGGAACCCTCCATCCCGACTCGGGGGACGTGCAGGCGGACGTCATGGATCGGCCCGGGATCCATCGCCCCGACTCGGGCGGTGCGCTCCCGAACGTCATGGCCCTGTGCCGGGCGGCGGGCGCCGAGGACAGCGTGGTGCAGTTCGCCTCGACCTCCAAGGTCACCTTCGCCGGGGCCGGCCTCGCGTTCTTCGGCGGCTCGCGGCGCAACGTGGACTGGTTCCGCGCGCGGCTCTCGGTGATGACCATCGGGCCGGACAAGGTGAACCAGCTCCGGCACCTGAAGCTGCTGCCCGACATGGACGCGGGCGCGCCCACATGCGCCGCCACGCCGCGCTGCTGCGCCCGAAGTTCGATTGCGTGCGGCGCCGTCTCGAAGAGGGTCTGGGCAATCTCGGCATCGGCCGGTGGACGGACCCGGCCGGCGGCTACTTCGTGAGCTTCTGGACCCGGCCGGGGCTCGCGAAAGAGACGGTGCGCCTCGCCGCCGAAGCCGGCGTGCGGCTGACCCCGGCCGGCGCCGCCTTCCCCTATGGCGAGGATCCGGAGGACAGCCACATCCGCCTCGCCCCGAGCTTCCCCCCGCTCGCGGAAGTGGACCGGGCCATGGAGGTCTTCGTGACCTGCGTGAAGCTCGCGACGGTGCGAAGCGCCCGTCGGACGTGGGGAGAATGACGACCCGTGCGCCGAAACCGGATCTGCCGGATACCGGCAAAGACCTGGACGAAAGAGACTGGCCGATCGGAGCCCGCTTATTCCGAAACCGGCGCCGCCGTGCGGCTGCGCCGTCCATGACTCCATCCTGATGCCGACAAGTGACATGACCGAAACCGACCGAACCATCGAGACCCTGCTCGCCCAGGGCGGGCATTTCATCGATCCCGAAACCGGCGCCATCGTGCCGCCGATCCACCCTTCCACGACGTTCGCCCGCGACGAACGCTACGAGCTGATCGGCTACGGGTACAGCCGCTCCGGCAACCCGACCTGTGCGCAGGTCGAGGAGGTGCTGGCCCGGCTCGAAGGCGCGGAGGAGGCGCTCGTGTTCGCCTCGGGGCTCGCCGGGATCGCGACGTTCTTCGACACGGTGCGCGGCGGCGAGCACGTCGTCGCCCCGCGGGTCATGTACCACGGCGCCGCGGACTGGCTGCGCCGCCTCGCCGGGCGCCGCGGGATCGGCGTCACGTTCTTCGATGCGGCCGCGCCGCCGGGGGCGGCCGCGCCGCCGGGGGCGGCGGCGCCGGGGGCGGCGAGGGCGCTGAAGGCCGCGGTCCGCCCCGGCGAGACCTCGGTGGTCTGGATCGAGGCGTCGGTCAATCCGACCTGGGACGTGATCGACGTGCGTGCGGCAGCGGAGATCGCACATGCGGGGGGCGCGATCCTCGGCGTCGACGCCACCGCGACGCCCGCGGTCACGCTACGGGCGCTGGATCTCGGCGCCGACGTCGTCTTCCACTCGGGAACGAAATACCTCGCCGGGCATAGCGACGTCACCGCCGGGGTGCTCGCGACCCGCCACACCGATGCGCGCTGGGAGGACGTGAAGCTCGCGCGCACCCTGATGGGCGGGGTGCTCGGGCCGTTCGAATCCTGGCTGCTGCTGCGCGGCATGCGCACCCTGCACGTGCGCTACGAGCGCCAGGCGGAGAACGCGATGGCCATCGCCCGGCACTTCGACGGCCACCCGAAGCTCGAAGCGGTGCTCTACCCAGGGCTCGAATCCCACCCCGGGCACGCGGTCGCGAAGCGGCAGATGACCAACGGTTTCGGCGCCATGCTCTCCCTGCTCGTCGCGGGCGACGCCGGGGACGCGAAGCGGGTCGCGACCCGCACCCGGCTCTTCGTGCCGGCGACCTCGCTGGGCGGCGTGGAGAGCCTGATCGAGCACCGCGCCACGGTGGAGGGGCCGCACAGCGTGGTGCCGCAGAACCTGCTCCGCGTCTCGGTCGGCATCGAAAACGCGGATGAACTCATCGCGGATCTGGAACAGGCGCTGGGCTGACGCCGTGGCGCGTGCGGATGAACTTGCGAAGGCGAAGATCGAGCTCGTCGAGATTGATGCCGCTCAGGCCCGCATTGCCCGAGGAGCATTCCGCGACTACGGCAAGGGGCGTCATCCGGCCGGTCTCGATTTCGGTGATTGCTTCGCTGATGCCTTGGCGAAAACCTTGAACGAGCCGTTGTTGTTCAAGGGGCGGGACTTCTCCCTGACCGACGTCATGGCGTATTCAGGGGAACAGGCGAAGCCGGATCGCCCGCGCTCCCGGCACCGCCCCCGCCTTACTCGCGCCGCGCCACCACGAACGACTCGTCGACGAACCACAGTCCCCCGTGGCGGGCGACGACCTCGGCCGTCGCGTCGAGGTAGGCGCCGTCCGACATCGCGCGGGTGATGCGCGCGTCGTCGATCTGCGCGACGTAGACCGCCGCGTTCCACGCCGCGAGCCGGGTCGAGGTGCCGATGTTCTCGGTGACCTCGTTCGGCATCACGTGCAGGGAGTAGCGGAAGAAGGTGTGCGAGTCGCCGTCGATGCTGAACTCGCGCTCCGGGAAGCGGGCCGCGAGCTGCGCCCGCAATTCCTGGATGAGCACCGGTCCCGGGGTCCGGAACGGCTCCTCGCCCGGCCAGACCTTGCGGATGATCTCCATGCCGGGGTCCTGGCCGGTCGCCTGGATCGTGATCATGCGCCCGCCCGGCGCGAGCGCGCCGGCGAGAGGTTCCAGCACGAGCTTCACCTTCAGATCGGCCGGATGCCGCGCGCGGAAGGGCTGGGCCGCGATGACGAGGTCGTAATCGCCGACCGGCACGCCGGGCCTGGGGATCACAGAATCGAGCGCGAACCGGTGGTCGGAGCGGTAGAGCACGATCACGGAAGGATCGACGTAGACCGGATTGCCGGTCTTCGGGCTCGTGCGCACCTTCCACCAGTCGGCCAGGGTCGGACGGAGGTCGTTGATCCGGCGGTCGAGCTCGTGGGCGGTGCGCCCGTCGAGGGCGACCTCGCGCCAGTTGATCCGCGATCGGGCCGTTTCGTCGGCCGGGCATAGCGCGGGCGCCTCGCGGTAGTGCAGGTTGGTGAGCACCACCACGGTCTGTGGGTGCTCGGAGAAGCGGTCGGGGAGCTTCTCCAGGGTGAGCCTCACGTCTTCGAGGCTGATCTCCTTGCCGACGACGAGGAAGGGCACGGTCGGGTAGTGGCCGTGAAGCTGGCGCAGTACGCTCGCCATCACCGTGCCGTCGCCGGTTCCGGCGTCGAACACCCGCAGCGCGGGCGGCCTGGGGTCCAGCGCTGCCAGCTCGGCGCCGATGCGCTGGCCAATCGCCCACTTCTCGCTGCACGTGGTGACGAACAGCAGGTACTTCTCCCGGTTGTCGAAGAAGCGGAAGGGTCGTTCGCCGCCGGTCATCTCGGTCTCCGTGCTCCGGGGTGCGGGAGTGCAGGGCGGCATCCTACCCACTTCACCGGGGCCGGTGCGATGGCGGCGATGCCGGGAGACGGCGCGGATTCGGGTGCAGTCCGCATTTGCGCCGACCGACACCGGCGCCGGCTCACGCCGGTCGAGCCACCGCCGCGCCGGCCGGCGGCCACCGGTCGCGCGCGAGCAGCCAGGCCGCGATCCCGAAGTTCAGGACGTTGAACCCGAACGCGGCGAGGATCGAGGCGGTGTAGTCGCCGGTGAGATCGTAGAGGGCGCCGGCGAGCCAGCCGCCGAGCGCCATCCCGCAGATCGTGAACAGCATCGTCATGCCGATCCGCCATCCCGCCTCCCCGGCCGGGAAGAGGGCGCGGATGATCATCGTGTAGGAGGGCACGATGCCGCCCTGCGAGAGGCCGAAGGCGACGGCGAGGACGTACAGGGTCGTGAGCCCGCCGGCGAACAGGTACGCGAAGATCACCAGCCCTTGCAGCATCGAGCCGAGCAGCAGGGTCTTCAGCCCGCCGATGCGGTCGGAGAGCCAGCCCGACACCAGCCGGCTCACCACCCCGAACCCGAGCATGAGCGCGAGCATGCGTGCGCCGTGCGCCGCGTCGAACCCCAGGTCGATCGTGAGCGGGACGATGTGGACCTGGGGCATCGCCATCGCCGCGCAACACCCCACCCCCGCGATGCACAGCAGTCCCTGCAGCGAGCGACCGGAGAACCCGAGCGGGCGGCGGCGGGTCCTGCCTCTTCTCGCGAGGCCGTCCTCGTGATCGACGATCGCGGGCCGGTAGAGCACGAAGCCGAGCGGCAGCATCGTGAACAAGGTCAGGTTTCCCAATCCCTGGAACGTGGCCCGCCAGCCATGCGTGTCGATGAAATGCTGCAACACCGGCGGCCACACCGCGCCCGCGACGTACGTGCCGCTGATCACGATCCCGACCGCGAGGCCGCGGCGTGCGGTGAACCAGTGGGAGATGTCGGAAGCCACCGGCGCGAAGGTCGCGGCCATGCCGAACAGCCCGCACAGGACCCCGAGCGAGAGGCTGAAGTGCCATAGCTCGGTGGCGCGGGCCGCGAAGAGCAGCCCCGCGGGGAGGCAGAGACTTGCGAGCAGGGCAGGGGCGATGATGCCGAAGCGATCGGAGAGCCGTCCCATCATGACCCCGCCGAGGCCGAAGCCGATCATGAACAGGGTGTACGGCATGGATCCCGCGGCGCGGCCGGTGCCGAACTCCGCCGCGGCGGGCTCGAGGACGAGGATCGCGGCGTACATCGCCGAGCCCGCGACCGCCATGAGCAGGAGTGATGCGAAGAGGCGGATGACGGGGTAGAGGTGCACGGATCGGGCGCGGGCATCCGGATCGGCGGGCGCGAACGGTGCGGCAGTGTAGCGGCTTCCGGGCCGACCGGCGCGCGGACTGCTCGCGCCGGAGCACGTGGGGCGCGTTGGCCCGATCCATCGCCAGGCGCACTCCCGACACCACAGGAACGTCACGGTCCCGGATGCATGTCCAGCGATGCCGATGGACACGATGTGCGCGGAGGGTGCAGGGGCCGCAATCACGCCAACGTTGGTGGGAGGATGCATGTACCCCGGATGCGATGCACAATGCCGTTTCGCGGGTGACGGGGGTTGCGCGCCTTGCCGGACACCGCCGGGACACCGGACATCAGGAGACCGACCGATGAGCTGGAAGACCGCCCACCGATCGTTCTACTACGCCGATGCGGAGGAGCCGGATGACATCGTACTGCCGCCCGCCGAGACCGCCCATCTGTGTATCGACGTCCAGGACTACTACCTGAAGAAAGACGATCCCGAAGAGGCTCGGCGCTGGGCTCCGTTCATCGAGCGCATGCGCCGCACGGTGATTCCCAACACCGCGCGCCTCATCGCCGAATGCCGCTCGCGCAACGTAGAGAACGTGTTCGCGCGCATCGCCTGCCTGAAGCCCGACGGGCGCGACCGCTCGCTCAGCCAGAAGAAGCCGGGGTTCAACTACCTGTTGCTGCCGAAGGACGAGCCCGACGGCCGGATCGTGGCGGAGCTGGCGCCGCGGGACGACGAGATCACGTTCATCAAGACGACGGACAGCGCGCTCACCGGCACGAACATGCGCCTGGTGCTGCAGAACATGGGGATCAGGAACGTCGTCGTCTCCGGGATCTTCACCGACCAGTGTGTCTCCTCCACCGTGCGCAGCCTTGCCGACGAGAGCTTCAACGTCGTGGTCGTCGAGGAGTGCTGCGCGGCGGCGACGATGGAGCTGCACGAGAAGGAGCTCGAGATCATCAACATGATCTACTGCCACGTGGTGAAGCTGGACGAGGCATTGAGCTTCTTCACGGCATGACGGGCCGACGTCTACTTCATGATCCATACCTGGATGGGGCCCGAGTCCAATCCCGAGATGCCGGAGTTCATCAAGCTGTTCAATGATTACCATCGCTCGGATCCGGACACGGCGTTCGTCGCCGTGGGCTGGGATACGATCATGAGGCTGGCCCAGGCCATCGAGATGCCCGGCCACACGGTGATGGCGCACATGGCTGACACGTCGATTCCCCGGGGCCGGACCGATCCCCCGTGCCGGCTCCGCCGGCTCCCGGACCCCCGGCATCTCCCATGAAAGGTCGCATCGAGCTCGCCGGAGTCGTGAAATCCTACGGCGCGGTGACCGCGGTCGATCACGTCGATCTCGCGGTGCCCGCCGGCAGCTACTGCTGCCTGCTCGGTCCGTCCGGATGCGGCAAGACGTCCACCCTGCGCATGATCGCCGGCCACGAGGAGATCAGCGCGGGCCGCATCTCGATCGACGGGGCCGACGTCGGCGGGCTGACGCCGGCCGAGCGCCCGACCGCGATGATGTTCCAGAACTATGCGCTGTTCCCGCACCTGAACTGCCGGGACAACGTCGCGTTCAGCCTGCGGATGCGGGGCGTGCCGAAGCCCGAACGCCATGACGCCGCGCTCGGGAAGCTCCGCCTCGTCCATATGGAAGGGTACGTGCAGCGCATGCCCTCGCAGCTCTCCGGCGGACAGCAGCAGCGCGTCGCGCTCGCCCGCGCGCTCGTCACCAACCCCGCGGTGCTCCTCCTCGACGAGCCGCTCTCGGCCCTGGACCCCTTCCTGCGGGTACGCATGCGCGGCGAGCTCCGGCGGCTGCAGCGCGACCTCGGGATCACGTTCGTCCACGTGACCCATTCGCAGCAGGAAGCCATGGCCGTCGCCGATACGGTGGTGGTCATGGATCACGGCCGTATCGAGCAGGTCGGCCCGCCGCGCACGATCTACAATGCGCCGGCCACGCGCTTCGTCGCACGGTTCATCGGCGGACACAACGTGCTCGAAGGCGAGCCGGCGCCGGCACCGGCGGGCGGGTTCCGGCTGAACGTGGCCGGAGGCGTCGTGGCCGGGGCAGGCGATGCGGCCGGGCCGGGCCGGGGGGCCGCGAGCGTCGCGGTGCGTTCCGACCTCGTGCGGATCCGCCGCGGACGGACGGACGATCGGCCGGACAATACGATTCCCGGCTCGGTGCGCGCGGTCGAGTACCACGGCTCGCTCGTCCGGATCGAGCTGGAGGTCGGAGGAGCCGGGGAGTTTTCCGTCACCATGGGCGACAAGGAGTTCTACTCCGCGCCGGTGGAGGTGGGATCGGACGTCGTCGCGTCGTGGAGCGCCGATGCGGTCCATCTGCTCGGGGATTGAGCCGGTCCGGGGCCAGGGGCGTCCCATGCGCGACGGTTGTGGACGCCGATGACGTGGAGGCGTCCGGACGGGTTGCGGCGCGCTTCACCGAGGCGAAGAAGGCGGGTCAGTTCCGGGCGTTCTGGAAGACCTTCGACGAGTCGGTGAACCTGATGGCGTCCGGCGAAGTGGTCATCCAGTCGATGTGGTCGCCGGCGATCACCAAGGTCCGCTCGATGGGGATCCCCTGCGTCTACCAGCCGCTGAAGGAAGGCTACCGCTCCTGGGGCGGCGGGCTCGGCCTGTCCGCGAACCTCTCGGGGATCGAGCTCGACGCGGCCTACGAGTACGTCAACTGGTATCTCTCGGGATGGGTCGGCGGACTGCTCATGAGCCAGGGCTACTATTCCGCCGCGCCCGAGACCTCGAAGGCCCACATGAGCGATGACGAGTGGGGCTACTGGTTCGAGGGCAAGCCCGCGAAGGGCGACGTCCTCAACCCGTTCGGGCAGAAGATGGAGTCCGCGGGCGCGGTGCGCGACGGCGGCTCCTTCTACGAGCGCATGGGCGCGGTGGAGTGCTGGAACTCGGTGATGGACGAGAACCGGTACATGGTACGGAAGTGGAACGAGTTCATCGCGGCCTAGCGCCACGCCGCAGGGCAACCGCATATAAACCTGCTGTGTTATCAATACGTTAGCAGGGACACCAAAATTCGGAGCAATTCGACAACAGCGATACCGATTGATGCATGGGGCTTGTCCTTGCCAATTCGCAGATTTTCTTATCGAAAAAGTGGCTTAATCCGGCTTACGGATACAGATCCGCGTTATTTTCATTGGAAAATCGTCGTCTGAATCAAAGTAACTCATTGATGTCAAGGAATTTTTAGTGATCTGGCCCTGCGCCACGCCGGGCATCATTGGTGACGCAGGGGGCCGGCGGCATCTGCTGCCGGCCTTCCCTCGAACGTTCCCGCGAACGTCGCTGAGCGGCCCGGCGGCTCACGCGATACCTCCAGGTCCTGCCCCTCACCCTGATCCTGTTCCTGGTCGTCCCGATCACGCTGATCGGCGTGGTCAGCTTCTGGGACTACAACGAGTTCGAGCTGCTTCCGGACTTCGTGTGGACCAACTACGAAGAGCTCTTCACCTCTTCCGCACGATTTCGCAGGAAACGGCAAAAGCGCCGGCCAAGCTACCAGATGTCGCTCATCTCCAGACGGAACCCGGACAACACCGGGTCGGCGGACATGCCCTCCGGTTCATCGAGGCGTTCCACCGGCTCGCCGGGACGGTGGACGAACACCTGCCGGCCGGAGGGATCGATCAACCAGCCGAGCCGCGCGCCGTTGTCCACGTATTCGCGCATCTTGTCTTGGAGCACGGACAGGCTGTCGGTGAGGGACCGGAGCTCGATGACGAAATCGGGGCACAGGGGAAGAAACTTCATGCGCTGCTCGGCGGTCAGGGAAGCCAGCCGGGCATGGCCGATCCAGGAAGCATCCGGCGAACGAACCGCTCCGTTGGGCAGCACGAAGCCGCCGGAGGAATCGAACGTAGCGCCCGTTCCATCCCGCTTGGCCCAAAGCCTCAACTGGAACGTGACCTCCGCGTTCCTTTCGCTGGAATACCCCCCCGCCGGCGGCATGATCAGCAGCCCTCCCCAAGCCGTCCGCTCGATGCGCAACTCCTTGTTGAGCTGGCAGAATTCGTAGAATTGGTCGTCCGTGAGACGCAGGACGGGCTGGAGTTGGACGAGCAGGGCGGGGGTGTCCGCGGACACCGGGCCCCACGTGGGCTGAAGGGCTGTGTTCATGTGTCCGTGTGGCTATCGAGATCGGCCCGGCCCGATCCGGTCCGCTCTCAATATCAGCTTCCACGACCGGCGGCAACCGCCGTATCGAGTTTGTCCGAAGCGATTCGTTCCGATGCAGGGTAGACCTCTTGTCGGGGCCGGCGACGCAACGGCGTCCGTGCAGGCAGTGCAGGGCGCGAATCCGGCGACGCGCGCGGTCCCCGGCGAGAGCGTCCCCATGCAGCTTCTGCCGCATCGTGGCAACATGACCGGTGATGGCGCACATGGTTGAAACGTCGATCTCTCGGGCCCGGACCGATCCCCCGTGCCGGCTCCGCCGGCTCCCGGACCCCCGGCATCTCCCATGAAAGGCCGCATCGAGCTCGCCGGAGTCGTGAAATCCTACGGCGCGGTGACCGCGGTCGATCACGTCGATCTCGCGGTGCCCGCCGGCAGCTACTGCTGCCTGCTCGGTCCGTCCGGATGCGGCAAGACGTCCACCCTGCGCATGATCGCCGGCCACGAGGAGATCAGCGCGGGCCGCATCTCGATCGACGGGGCCGACGTCGGCGGGCTGACGCCGGCCGAGCGCCCGACCGCGATGATGTTCCAGAACTATGCGCTGTTCCCGCACCTGAACTGCCGGGACAACGTCGCGTTCAGCCTGCGGATGCGGGGCGTGCCGAAGCCCGAACGCCATGACGCCGCGCTCGGGAAGCTCCGCCTCGTCCATATGGAAGGGTACGTGCAGCGCATGCCCTCGCAGCTCTCCGGCGGACAGCAGCAGCGCGTCGCGCTCGCCCGCGCGCTCGTCACCAACCCCGCGGTGCTCCTCCTCGACGAGCCGCTCTCGGCCCTGGACCCCTTCCTGCGGGTACGCATGCGCGGCGAGCTCCGGCGGCTGCAGCGCGACCTCGGGATCACGTTCGTCCACGTGACCCATTCGCAGCAGGAAGCCATGGCCGTCGCCGATACGGTGGTGGTCATGGATCACGGCCGTATCGAGCAGGTCGGCCCGCCGCGCACGATCTACAATGCGCCGGCCACGCGCTTCGTCGCACGGTTCATCGGCGGACACAACGTGCTCGAAGGCGAGCCGGCGCCGGCACCGGCGGGCGGGTTCCGGCTGAACGTGGCCGGAGGCGTCGTGGCCGGGGCAGGCGATGCGGCCGGGCCGGGCCGGGGGGCCGCGAGCGTCGCGGTGCGTTCCGACCTCGTGCGGATCCGCCGCGGACGGACGGACGATCGGCCGGACAATACGATTCCCGGCTCGGTGCGCGCGGTCGAGTACCACGGCTCGCTCGTCCGGATCGAGCTGGAGGTCGGAGGAGCCGGGGAGTTTTCCGTCACCATGGGCGACAAGGAGTTCTACTCCGCGCCGGTGGAGGTGGGATCGGACGTCGTCGCGTCGTGGAGCGCCGATGCGGTCCATCTGCTCGGGGATTGAGCCGGTCCGGGGCCAGGGGCGTCCCATGCGCGACGGTTGTGGACGCCGATGACGTGGAGGCGTCCGGACGGGTTGCGGCGCGCGTCCTCGTGGCCGCCCCCCGCGCCTCGAAAGACTGTTCGGTACGGTGGAGGTGGAAACAGGCTGGTACGGTGGAAGTCCGGGCAAGCTCGAGAAGTGGAAGCCCGGGCAAACTCAAGACACTCGAAATACAACAGGAGGAAGTGATGCCAAAGAGGAAGAAAGCGAGTCGAACCCTCACCCGCCGCGCGATGCTCAAGCGCGGCGCGGCCCTGTCGGGCGCCGTCGCCGGAAGCGGTGTGGTCACCGGCTTTCCGATGGTGTGGGCCCAGAACATCAAGAACGTCACCCTGCGCCAGTTCGGGACCGGCGTGTCGAACATCAACGCCATTGCCGAGAAGGCGAAGGAAGACCTCGGCATCACCTTGCAGATGACCGCGCTCGACACCGACTCCACCGCGCAGCGCGTCGTCACCCAGCCGAAGGGCTTCGACATCGCCGACATCGAGTACTTCACCCTCAAGAAGGTCTGGGGGGCGGGCAATCTCCAGCCGATGGACATCTCGCGGCTGAAGTACTTCGACAAGATCGTGGGCATCTTCAAGGACGGCAGGCTGACCCCGACCTCGAAGATCGCGCAGGGCACCGCGCCGCATACCGTGAGCTTCGTCGAGAAGCCGGGCGACAAGCAATTCGCGGCGGGGATGACCAACTGGTACACGATGGTGCCGACCATCTACAACGCCGACACCCTGGGCATCCGGCCCGACCTGATCGGCCGCCCCATCGAGAGCTGGACGGAGCTGCTCAACCCCGAGTTCAGGGGCAAGGCGTCGATCCTGAACATCGCCTCCATCGGCATCATGGACGCGGCCATGGTCTGCGAGGCGATGGGCGAGGTGCGCTACGGCGACAAGGGCAACATGACGACGGACGAGATCGACAGCACCATGGCGATCTTCACCGAGGCGAAGAAGGCCGGACAGTTCCGGGCGTTCTGGAAGACCTTCGACGAGTCGGTGAACCTGATGGCGTCCGGCGAAGTGGTCATCCAGTCGATGTGGTCGCCGGCGATCACCAAGGTCCGCTCGATGGGGATCCCCTGCGTCTACCAACCGCTGAAGGAAGGCTATCGCTCCTGGGGCGGCGGGCTCGGCCTGTCCGCGAACCTCTCGGGGATCGAGCTCGACGCGGCCTACGAGTACCTCGACTGGTACCTCTCGGGCTGGGTCGGCGGACTGCTCATGCGCCAGGGCTACTACTCCGCCGCGCCCGAGACCTCGAAGGCCCACATGAGCGATGACGAGTGGGGCTACTGGTTCGAGGGCAAGCCCGCGAAGGGCGACGTCCTCAACCCGTTCGGGCAGAAGATGGAGTCCGCGGGCGCGGTGCGCGACGGTGGCTCCTTCTACGAGCGCATGGGCGCGGTGGAGTGCTGGAACTCGGTGATGGACGAGAACCGGTACATGGTGCGGAAGTGGAACGAGTTCATCGCGGCCTAGCGCCACGCCGGGCGTCATTCGTGACGAAGGGGGCCGGCGGCATCCGCCGCCGGCCTTTCCTCGAACGTTCCCGCGAACGCCGCTGAGCGGCCCGGCGGCTCATGCGATACCTCCAGGTCCTGCCCCTCACCCTCACCCTGGTCCTGTTCCTGGTCGTCCCGATCGCGCTGATCGGCGTGGTCAGCTTCTGGGACTACAACGAGTTCGAGCTGCTCCCGGACTTCGTGTGGACCAACTACGAAGAGCTCTTCACCTCTTCGGTGACCTACACGATCTACCTCGCGACCCTCAAGTTCGCCCTGCTGACGTGGATCTTCACGTTCCTCATCGGGTTCACCGTCGCCTACTTCCTCGCCTTCCACGTGCCCGACCTGAAATGGCAGATCGTGCTGTTCCTGCTCTGCACCATCCCGTTCTGGACCTCGAACGTCATCCGCATGATCGCCTGGATCCCGGTGCTCGGCCGCCACGGCCTGGTCAACGAAGGGCTGCTCGCGGCGGGCCTGATCGACGAGCCGCTGGAGTGGCTGCTGTTCTCGGACTTCTCCGTGGTGCTCGCCTTCGTGCACCTCTACACGCTGTTCATGGTGGTGCCCATCTTCAACTCCATGATGCGCATCGATCCCTCGGTGATCGAGGCCGCCTACGACGCGGGCGCGGGGACCTGGCGCACCGTCCGGCACGTGATCCTGCCGCTGTGCAAGCCCGGCATCGCGATCGGGACGATCTTCGTGGTCACGCTGGTGATGGGTGACTTCGTGACCGTGCAGATGATGTCGGGCGGCCAGAGCGCGTCGGTGGGGGTCGCGATGAACAACAAGCGGGCCCTGCTCCAGTACCCGGCCGCGGCTGCCGATGCGGTCATCCTGCTCGCCGTGGTGCTGATGATGGTGGCGGCGCTGATGCGGATCGTCGACGTGCGCAAGGAGCTGTGACGTGCGCCGGGGCGCAAGGCGGAGGGTCGAGTTCCGCGCCCTCGCGCTCTTCTTCGCGTTGTTCGTGGTGTTCATGTACGGACCCATCATCGCGATCGTCATCCTGTCGTTCCAGGGGGTCGACGGCGGACTCACCTTCCCGATGAACGGGGTGTCGCTGCACTGGTTCGGGAAGCTCTTCGAGCCGCAGATGGTCGGGGATTTCGAGGGGTCGTTCGCACGCTCGTTCACCCTGGCGTGCGTGGTCATGGGGCTGACCGTGGTGTTCTCGCTGGCCGCCGGCCTCGCGTTCCGGAAGCCGTTTCGCGGCGCCACCGTGGTGTTCTACCTCACCGTGGCCAGCCTGATCGTGCCCTCGATCCTGATCACCCTCGGGATCGGCCTGATGTTCGACCGGGCCGGATTCGAGCCGCACTGGTACAGCTCGGGACTCGGCGCGCACCTGACGTGGACCCTGCCGTTCGGGCTGCTCATCATGTTCGCGGTGTTCAACCGATTCGACCCCTCCTACGAGGAAGCGGCGCGGGATCTGGGCGCGCGTCCCTGGCAGGTGTTCCGGTACGTGGTGCTGCCGATCATCGGTCCGAGCCTGGTCGGCGTCGGCCTGTTCGGGTTCACGCTGTCGTTCGACGAGTTCGCGCGCACCCTGCTCGCGGCCGGCGTGCACAACACCCTGCCGCTCGAGATCTTCGGGATGACCACCACCGCGACCACTCCGGTGCTCTACGCGCTGGGCACCGTGACCACCGGGGTATCCTTTCTCGTCATCATGCTCTGCCTCTCCTTCATCTCCCTGTTGCGGCGGCGCCGACTGAAGCACGGCACGGACGCCGGCGAGGGGATGGTGTAGGCGGGAGGGCGCCGCGCGGAGGATCGAGGATCCCGGCCCGGCATCGCCGGAACCGGACGCCGGCCGGCGAACGAATCTTCGTCGTCTTGTCGAAGATTTCACGGACAAGGGACCAGGGAGCAACAGGACATGCCCGCGATCAGGATACTGCTCGTCAACCCCAATACGACGGCCTCGATGACCGGCAGTATGCTCGCCGCGGCAACCGCCGTCGCGGCGCAGGGGACCGAGCTGATCGCGGCGACGGCCGGGTACGGGCCGGAAAGCATCGAGGGGTACTACGACGAGGTGTTCTCGATCCCCCCGATGCTCGACGCGGTGAACGCCCATCCGGACGCAGATGGCATCATCGTCGGATGCTTCGACGACACCGGGGTGGACGCGGCACGGTGCATGACCTCCGCCCCGGTCATCGGGATCTGCCAGGCGGCGATGCAGGTGGCGTCGATCGTCTCGGGAAGCTTCACGGTGGTCACCACCCTCGCCCGTTCCGCGCCGGCCATCGAGCATCTCGCGCGGCGCTACGGATACGCGGATCTCTGCCGCAAGGTCCGCGCTTCGGAGATCCCCGTGCTCGCGCTGGAGGACGCGGCGTCGGGCGCCCGCGATCGGCTCCGGTCCGAGGTCCGCCGCGCCCTCGACGAAGACGGCTGTGAATCCATCGTGCTCGGCTGCGCGGGCATGGTGGACATGGCCCGTTCGCTCTCCGAGGAGCTGGGGGTGCCGGTGGTGGAGGGGGTCACCGCGGCGGTAAAGATCGTCGAAGGTCTCGCGACCCTCGGGATCGGGACGTCGAAGCGCGGCGGCTATGCGCCACCCCGCCCGAAGGCGTATTCGGGCGCGTTCTCCCGGTACGCCCCCGACGCGCAGCCTTCCCGCGATGCAGCCGCGCGCGATGAATCCTGAATCGTCTCGCAAGTCGGCAGGGAGAACGGCCCCGTCAGTCCCCGCGGGAGCTTTCACGGGAATGCCCGCGGGGAACTCCCGTCGGCGCCGCACCGGTCCACACCGCCCGCCGCCGGGTCCACGCGGGCGAGAAGCTCTCCCCCGGGCGCGGGATGTGCTCGCGGCGGCAGCGCCGGGGTCCGATGTCTCGAACGAGGCGCTGCGCTTTCTCGATGCGCGGGAGGTCGTTTACCTCGTCACCCGATAGGGCAGAACGGTCAGGGCGAGACGGGACGTGTCGAGCTTCGCGAGCGCGGCGAAGAAGGAGGTGGCAGGGACGCCGGCCAGTATCGTTTTCTCCACGGAGTCGCCCGCCCGGCGGGTCAGCCCTTCGAAGGCGAGCCGTTCGCCGGCGGCCAGCACGATGAACGCCTCGTGATCCTCGGCGTTGCCCGGCATCGGCGCTGACCAGATATGACCTTCCCCGGCACGTGGCAGGATCACACTGCCTCCCGCTTCGAGCGTCGGATCCGACACTGCCCGGTTCGGATAAAGACGGATGATCCTGTTGTCGGCGCCCCAGCCGAACACCGCCGCATGGACCGCTTCCTCCGAAGACAGCTTGATCCTGATGGGCTCTCTTGCGCGCAATTCTTTCTTCTCGAGGCTTGCCCGGATACCGGGCCGCACCGTGACGCCGATCCTGACGACACGGGCACAGTAGGAGCGTGAAGTGTAACGACGGCCATGCGCGGACGTCGCCGGTGGGGAGCTACGAGAAGAACGGGTATGGCGTCGGAGGCTTCATCTCGCAAGCGCCGATTCGTTCGGGCGTTTGTCCGGAGTGCTCGGACAATCGAGATGGAAGACGTCGAATCGCGAGCCACGGTTCGATGGGGAAGAGTGGATACGATTCCGAGTCCGTGAATCGGGGAGCATCCGTCATGATGCAATGCAGGCATGGTGCGTTCTGGCTGGCGCCGGTTGTCTGCCTGACGGTGGCCGGCGCCGCTCTTTCCGGGAGCGGTCACGGTGCGGAGGCGCGCCGTCTGGTCATCGACCCCGGAACCTTCGTCGAAATGCCTTCCGAAACGACCGTCGAAACGATGTCGCTCGGAACAGGTCATACGGGGCCACGGATAGAGCTGCGGCGGCCCGGCAACGATTCGGTCTTCCGGCCGGGCGAGCTGGTGACGGGACCGCTTCCGGTTCAAGGTGACTGGTGGTTCCGGTAGGGCGTATCGGGCCTCGATGAGGGAGGGGACGGGTTCGTAGAAGAACGTGACCATTCGGCTTGCGGCTTTGAAGTTGACCCGAAGGAGCGGTCGAGGGTGGCCGCGTCACATCCCCCAGACTTCCACCTGCACGCTGCCCTTCGACCGCTGTTGCCGGTGGAACACCTTCTCCTCCCAACTCCGGCCCTCGCGCCGGTCGATGACCACCAGATGCCCCGCCTCCGCCGCGCAACGGGCCATGTACCCTGCGGTCTGCTCCACCCCATCCCTGACCGTGCTCTCCAGCCCATCCCCGGCGCGCACCACCTTGCACTCCACCACGTACTCCCGCATCCGACCGCCTCGCGGCCAGGCAATCAGCAGGTCCACCCGCCCCCGGCCCAGGCCGTACTCCCGCTCGATGCGACCGCCTCCGTTCACCACCCGGTGCAGATACGCCTGCAACAGAATCTGCGGCCACGCCTCCTCGTACATGAACCGGTTCTTCCAATGCTCCGAGTGCCGGCGGAAGAAGTCCTGGAACGCCTCCATCAGCCTGTCCAGGTTCAGGCTGTCGTCCGCGTCCACGTACCACGTCGTGTTCAGGTCCAGCGTCTCCTGCAAGACCCAGCCCAGCTCTCGCGGCAGGACCTCCGCGTAGATGGGGTTGGCGATGCGCACCGGCTTGTCCCGGGCAATCAGCCCGAGGTCGCGCACGTACTCGACGTCGCGGTTGGAGAAGGCGTGTTCGTCCGCCCCGCTGAGCATCGGCTCGACCACCCGGCGCACGCGGTCTTCCCGGAGCTTGTCCGCCAACTGGTCCAGATGCGTCACCCGGCGCACGATGAGCGCTTCGCGCGCCTCGGCGATGTCGTCCGCGCTCACCGCGCGGGAGCGGTCGCGCCCGGCCTTGCGCCTGAAGCAGGTCTCGTAGGCCAGTGCGTTCACCAGCCACGGCTGGCCCAGGGTCTGGGTCCATATCGTCTCGCGGGCGTCGTCCGTGAACGCCTGCCCCGTCTCCGCCGTATGCTGGCCGAGCAACGCCAGCGTTTCCTCCTGCGTGAAGTCCCCCAGACGCAGCGACTCCGCCACGATGTTGAACGGACTGCTGGTGGACCGGATGCGGTAGTCGCGCACGTCGCGCAACCCGCACAGCACCACGCACTGCGGAAAGGCCCCCGGGCGCATGGGGTAGCCCCCCCGCAACTGCTGGAGCGTCGAGAGCAGCGGGTCGCCCTGGAGGGTGTCGATCTCGTCGATGAGCAGCACCAACGGCTTCGGTGATACCTCCGACCAGCGCTTCAGGGCCTCGCGCAACGCCTCGCTCGGGCCGAACTCGGCGAGGATGCGCGACCATTCCATAGCCAGAAACTCGTCTCCCAACGTTGACCGCACTTGCGAGCCCAATCCGGCGAGCACCGTCCGCATCGCCTCCTCCACGTCGTCACGGGCCGTGCGCGCGGTCTCGACGGTGGTGTACACGCAGGCGTAGCCCTGCCGGTTGAGCAGGTCGCAGAGCGCCAGGAGGGCGGAGGTCTTGCCCGTCTGGCGCGGCGCGTGCAGGACGAAGTACTTCTTCATCCGGACGAGCGCCAGCACTTCCTCCAGGTCGAAGCGCTCAAGCGGCGGAATGCAGTAATGGTCCTCGGGATTGACGGGACCGGCGGTATTGAAGAAGCGCATGGCTCGGTTCCTCGCTTCCATCGGCGGGGTCTTGCCGAATCTGCCGATGGACTCGTTGCAGGCCGCCATGAGTATGGCTGCTTTCGCCCGGCGCCGCCGGAAACGGCCTTCGGGAAATCGCGGCGATGAAGGGGGGCATGGCTTCTCTTCCAGCACCGCCGCATCGTTCCCCACGCGGGCAATCGCGGGGCCGATGCGCGGCATTATAGACTGCGCTGGATCGACTCCAACCGGACGGAGGAAAGGCAGCCATGAAATCCCACGTTCAGGTCGCGGTGATCGGCGGCGGGGTGGTGGGGTGCAGCGTGCTCTACCACCTCACCCGGCTGGGCTGGCGCGACGTGATGCTCATCGAGCGCTCCGAGCTGACCTCCGGCTCGAGCCGCCGGCTGCGCTTCGACGCGCTGATCGTGCAATTGCGTCATGCCCCGCGCTGGCAGATGGTGGCGCCCCACCGGCCGGCCGGCAATGCCGTCCGCGCCCTTGCCTGGCTCGGTCCCCGGGAGGTCGACACCGGACTCGAAGCGATCATGCCCAAGCTCTCCGCCGAGGACTTCGGCGAGCTGGCCGCCGCACGGGCGGTCTTGCCGATATGGATGGCGGAGCCCCTGAGCGCATTGATCGCGCATGGTTGACGCCGCACTCCAGGCGCTTTCGGGCACGTCTTCTGCCGGCAGGAACGGCGCCGCGGGGAGCGTCTGTCCCGGCACTGGCACGATCTGGTCCGGCTGGACGACGCGGGCATTGCCGCAGCGGCCCTGGCCGACCGTGCCCTCTCCCGTTCGGTCGCGCGTCACAAGGCGATGTTCTTCCCGGAGAAGGACACGGCCGGGAACCGGATCGACTACGAGGCGGCGGTCTCGGGCGGACTGCAACTGGTCCCCTCCGGCTTCGCGCGCGAGGCGCTGGCCGACGACTACCGCGCAATGCTTGGCGACGGCATGTTGCCCGACGACAGCGAGCCCTTCGAAGCGCTCATCGAGCGATGCGCCGATGTCGAGGCAAGGGCCAACGAGCTTGAAGCCGATGACGTGTAGCCTCCTGAATCGGGCCGGATCGCGGTCTTGCTGCCGCATCGTCGCCGGGTTGTGGTTGAGTTTGAAATACGATCCAGGGGAAGGGGAAGCGACATGAATGAAGCGCACGAACACGGCATGGCGCGGTACTGGTCTGGACTCGCGGTCCTCGAGCGGCTCTCGGAGACCGGGACGGGGCTCACGAGCGAGGAAGTCGCCGCCATACTCGGAGCGCGGAGCGTGAAAGGGATCGGATCGGCGCTCTCGGGGACGAGGTCCTCGCTCGGCGAAGTGGGGATTCGGCTCGACGAGGCGGTTCACCGACGCGCGGTGCGCGGATACACGCTCTGGACCGCAGGACCTCGGGTTCGGCAGGCACGACATGCACTCGAACACGCGCGTCGAAGGTGGACGAGGAGCGGGCGGCAGGGCTTGGTGCCTGTCGAGGAGGCGCCACCCGAGCACCCGGGGCCGGTTCTCGTGCTCCGCGCGCTCAAGTCGAGGGGGGCGGTGTACCGGATCGAAGGCGCGATGGCGGAGCTCGATGCGATTCTGGAGGACGAGTGGTTCGAAATCGAGGACGAAGGTCTCGAATCGATCGGGGAGATCTTCATCGACCGGATCGAACTTGGCCACGACGCCTGCGGACAACCGGTGCCCGAAGGGTACGGCGAGAACGGTATCTGGGTGCGCGGGGCGTACGATTACGCGCAGCCCCGGGTCGCGGGGGCGATCGGCTCCGGACGGTACTCGACCATGATCGCCTGGATCGGAGAGGCAACCTGGGTCGAACACCGGATCGCGCTCGTGGACGCTGTGCGGCAGGTGGAGGAGGTACGCGCGGAGGGCTGGTGGCTGCTGCCCAGAGAGCCCAGGAGACGGTGGCAGGACATCGACGAGGAGAAATGCTTCCGGTATGTGAACTGGATTGGGGCACGCGGGCTCACCGGACCGCGTAGCGCGCCCCCGCTTCGGATGCGGCTTCGGTGCTGGTACGAGATCGTGATCGAGACCGAGAAGCGCAAACGTATCGTACTCCGCGAGGAGGGACTGCGCGGCGACGACGCACGCACGGTGGCCCGAGCGATCGACCGCTGGCGCAAAGCCCCAAAGAAGCACGCGAACAGGCTGGTCGTGGTGCGAGAGGTCCGGATCGCGAAGAGCCAGCCACGACCGATGGCCCCGCGGGAGACGAGCCGGGCGGTACTGACGGGGAAAGTTCCAAGCTGAGTCACTACCCGTCACCGCGGCCTCCGGGAGACAACGGCGGCGCCGGCGATGCCGGTGAGAATGTGGCGTTCATCGGCCTCTCTCACCCCGGCAGTGATACTCGGAGAGGACCGCTTTCGGCACCGCGGGAGTTTGGCCGCATAATCACTGCCGTCACCGCCGCTGGCTCCCGACCATCGCCCGGGCCGCGGGCGCCCTGAACGGTTGGCAGAGCCCTCGTTCCGGATGAGGGAACGGCGGAGAACGGAGCGGGAGCAGGACCCGGAGCAATGGCCGAAGCCCCTCTTTCAACGCAGATCGGACGCCGGGTTTCCCTGCCGGGGCATTTCGACGTACCCGTCATCCTGGAGGACGTGAGGCCGCTCGGCGCAGACGGCTCCACCGGCTACGAATGCCGCGTCCGACTGCCCGGCGGCGCGCTGGAGGAGGCGGTCATTTCCTCCGAGGAGGCCGCGGCCGTGTGCGCCGCCGGAGCGGGTGCGGAAGAGACCACGGCGGCACGGCCCGCGGACCCGGAAAGGCTGAGGCTTCTGATCGAGTCCGCCCGCATCCGCCTCGCTTACGCCTACGATCGCCAGTTCGCGGTCAGCCTCTCCGGCATCCGCACCCTGCCGCACCAGATCGAGGCGGTCTATCGCAAGATGCTGCCGCAGCCGCGGCTGCGCTTCCTGCTCGCCGACGACCCCGGCGCGGGCAAGACGATCATGGCCGGTCTCCTCATCAAGGAACTCAAGCTCCGCGAGGCCGTCGACCGCTGCCTGATCCTCGTTCCGGCGCCGTTGACCATCCAGTGGCAGGACGAGTTGCTGCGCTTCTTTGGCGAGCCGTTCCAGATCATCCACTCCGCGAACGACCAGCAGCAGCTCCTGAATCTGTGGGAGCGGGAGGCACAGGTCATCTCCTCCATCGATTACGCGAAGCAGGACGACGTCCGGGAGCGGGTATGGCAACAGCATTGGGACCTCGTCATCATCGACGAAGCCCACAAGTGCAGCGCCTACACCAAGCGCTCCGCCGGCCGCGGCGGCGAGGTCGAGCGCACGAAGCGCTATCAGCTCGCCGAACGGCTCTCGGAGCATTGCGACAACCTGCTGCTCCTGACCGCCACCCCTCATCACGGCGACGACGACCGGTTTGCGCATTTCATCCGCCTCATCGACCGTGATCTGTTCCCCGAGCCCCATCGCTTCGGCGAGGAAGCCGGGCGGGTCCGGCGCGACGTCCTGCAACTCGGCAAGGACTGCCCGTGGTCGCTCCGGCGGCTGAAGGAGGACCTGAAGGACCTGCACGGGCGCCGATTGTTTCCGGATCGGCACGTGCACACCGTCAGCTTCGACCTCGGCGCGCAGGAGTACGCCATCTACAAGGCGGTCACCGCGTACATCAACGAATTCCTGCCGCAGGCGACCGGCCGGCGAAAGAACAGCGTCGCCCTCGTGCGCACCGTCTTCCAGCGCCGTCTGGCAAGCTCCACGCGCGCGATCCATGAGTCGCTGCTTCGCCGCCGGACCCGGCTCGAAGAGCTCGTCGAGGAGCTCGACCGGCTACCCCCTGCGCAGCGGGCCAGGCGGCTTGCACAGATCTCCGGCCGGATCGCCGACGCGGAGCAGGACGAGGACGATCTCGATGAGACCTCCCGTGACGCGCTCATCGGCGAAACCACCGCGGCCCTCGAACTGGATCAGATCCGGGCCGAGGTGGCGGCGCTCGGGGACTTGGCGGCGCGCGTCGGCCGGGTGCGCGAAGACGGTCGCGACTCCAAGCTCATCGCGCTGCGCGAGTGTCTGGAGCGGGCGGAGTTCGAGGAGCTGAAGGACGGACGCGGCAAGCTGCTCGTCTTCACTGAGCACCGCGACACGCTGAACCACCTGCGGGACCACCTCGAATCCTGGGGCTATTCGACCTGCGAGATCCACGGCGGGATGAACCCGCGCGACCGCAAACAGGCGCAGGAACACTTCCGGACCAGCCGTCAGATTTGCGTGGCGACGGAGGCGGCCGGCGAAGGCATCAACCTCCAGTTCTGCCACCTGATGGTCAACTACGACCTGCCCTGGAACCCGACCCGCCTCGAGCAACGGCTGGGCCGCATCCACCGCATCGGGCAATCGCGCGACGTGTATGCGTTCAACTTCGTCGCCATTTCGTCGGAGGACGGCCAGCCGGTCATCGAGGGGCGCATCCTGGAGCGCCTGTTGAGCAAGCTGGACCGGATGCGCGATGCGCTCGGCGATCGCGTGTTCGACGTCGTCGGCGAGGTGCTCTCCCTGAACAAGGTCAATCTGCCGGAAATGCTCCGTGAAGTGGCCTATGAGCCGCGGCGCCTCGACGACTATCTCGATGCGATCGAACAGATCGATCCGAAGCAGCTCGAACTGTACGAGGACGCGACCGGGATTGCCCTTGCCCGCGCCCACGTGGACTTCTCTGCCTTCGCACGGGCGAACTTGGAGGCGGAGGAGCGGCGGCTCATGCCGCGTTACGTCGAATCCCATTTCCTGAACGCGGCCAGGGCGGTGGGGCTTCGGACGGAGGCGAGAGCGGACGGACTGTGGCGGATCGAGCACGTGCGCGCCGATCTCCGCTCCGAACGCCTCGCCGCGGTCCGCCGCCTCGGGAAACCCGAGGCGGGCTACCGCAAGCTGACCTTCTACAAGGAACACCTGGACCAGGATCGGCACCTCGACGCCGTGCTGCTCGGCCCCGGACACCCGGTCTACGGCGCCGTGGACGAGAGGTTGCAGGAACTCCTTGGCGAGCGGCTTGCGGCACGGACGGCAGTCTATGTGGACCCGCTCGGGGAAACGCCCTATCGCCTCCACTTCTACGAGATTTCGATACGCGGTCAGACCACCGGGGGCGAGTCGACGACGATACACGCCGAGTTGGTGGCCCTGCGGGAGGAGATCGGAGAGGGCATCGACGCCGCGGACCGCTACGGCGTCGTTCCGGCGGATGCGCTCATCGATCTGCCCGCTCATCCGCACCCGCCTGCGACGCTGCCCGAGATCGACCAAAGCCCCATCGGCGACCACGTCAAGGCGACGATCCAGATGGAACGGCGGCGGGAGGCACAAGCCGAGCGTGGCCACTATGCGGACGTGGCGCGCGAGTATCTGGAGAAATCCTTCGCCGCCCGCGTCCGGGCCTCACAGGATCGGGTGATGGGGCTGCGCGCCCGGGAGCCGAAGGAGCCGGAAGTGACGCTGGCCCGCCAGCGCGCGGAGCAGGATCTGGCGGATCTCGAACGCACGCAGCGGGAACGTCTCGCCGGCATCGCGCGGCTCCGCATCGCCCGCCATGGCCCCGTGCTCCACGTCGCGAGCTGCCTGGTCCTGCCGCCCGACACGGGTACGGATCGCTTCCCCGAGCTCGTCGAGGAGCCCGATCCGGCGTTGAAACGGCGGGTCGAGCTTGCCGCGGAGGACGTCGTCGTCGCCTGT
The DNA here is from genome assembly GCA_958295835.1 of uncultured Gammaproteobacteria bacterium. Lineage (GTDB taxonomy): Bacteria > Pseudomonadota > Gammaproteobacteria > HK1 > HK1 > HK1. Next base: position 5,078,805 of record OY282378.1, on the reverse strand, counting down.
GAGGAGGCCCAGGGCCGCGAGTGCGAGCGAGTCGGGCACCAGAAGATCGGCTTCGACATCCGCAGCCTCGCGCCGCCGGACCCGCAGACTGGCTACCGGGACCCGGTGACCGGCGTTCGCCGTATCGAGGTCAAGGGCCGCAAGCGCGGGCAGCCGGTGCGGCTGACCACGAACGAGTGGTACAAGGCGCAGCAGCTCGGGGACACGTACTGGCTCTATGTGGTCTGGGACCCGTTGGACGACCCGGACCCGACTCCGTTGATGATCCGGAACCCCGCCAAGCATCTGGACTACGCCAAGCGGGAGGTCGTCGCCGCCCGGTACTATGATTTTCCAGCCGAGGCCGTGGAGCAGGTGTCTCGAACCCAGGAGAGGGAGTGAGGGTGAAACGCGCGCGTGGCGGCCCGATCGACGTGCGATCGTATTGGCGCCACTACGTCAAGCCAGACGCCTCGAATCGAATGAACGAAGGAAGCGAGGGCCAAGCGGAATGCGCGTGAGCCGGATCGAGATCCGTAACTTCCGCTCGATACGACACCTCGTCGTCGACCTGGGCGAAACCACGGTGTTCGCCGGCCCGAACAACGCCGGCAAGACCGCGATCCTGGATGCCCTGCGCATCGCGCTCACACACCGCTGGGGACAGCGCGGGACCGGATTCACCGAGTACGACATCCACCTCGCGGGCGATGACGACGACCCCAAAGCATCCCCCGGCGTGAGCATTGAAATTCATGCGCAGGAATCCGAGCCGGGAGAGTGGCCCGATGGCGTCGCGGAGGATCTCGATCAGATCGTGCAGCTCGATCTGCCCACCGGTCTGCACTCCATCGCCCTGCGGACGCGGTGCGCGTGGAGCGAGGAGAGCGGCGCCTTCGAGCCGCTCTGGGAGTTCCTCAACGCGGCGCGCGAGCCGCTCACCGGGCGCGGCGCACGCCGTGTCAACCTCGAGCGATTCTGGCGCTACCTGCCGGTGTTCTATCTGAGCGCCTTGCGAGACGTGGGCGACGAGTTCTCGCCGCGCTCGCAGTTCTGGGGACGCCTGCTCGAGGCGTTGGAGATTCCGGCCGACCTGGAATCGCGAGCGCTGCGCGAGCTCGATCTGCTCAACCGCCGCCTGCTGAAGGCCGCTCCGCGCCTGCAGAAAATTGCCAAGACGTTGTCCGGCGCCACTCGAATCGCGGCGCGTGACGGGAAAGGCGGGCTGGATTTGCGCATGTCCCCGCTCAAGACACCGGACCTGCTCTCCAAGGCCGAGATCATCCTGCGCAACGAGCCGGATTCGCCGTGGCTGCCGCTCCTGCGTCAAGGTCAGGGCATACAGAGTCTCTCGGTGATCTTCCTGTTCCAGGCATTCGTCGAGCATCTCGTGCGCGAGTTGTACGAGCAGGACAGTGAGCCGGTGCTCGCCCTGGAAGAGCCGGAAACGCACCTGCATCCGCAAGCTGCCCGCACTCTGTGGACCCATGTTCGAGCGCTGCCCGGCCAGAAGATCGTCACCACCCACTCACCCTATTTCGTCCAGCACGTGCCGTTCCGGGACCTGCGTCTGGTACGCCTCACGAAAAAAGGGACGCAGGTGAAGTCGTTGCCCGCGAGCTTCTCTGCTTCCATTCCGGCTCTCGATGGCCTCGATGCCGTAGTAGACGGATCGGCTGGCCGGCTGAAGTACAAGCGCGCGTCGGAGACCCTTACCGTCGTCGGAACGCTCGATGAAGGGACCTATCGCGCCCTTCTCACATGCTGCGGCCAGCATGAACGGAGGGCCGATCTTGAAGGTCTCTTGAGGGACCTGCGGGATCGGTCTTCCCTCTACATCGGCGATGACGAGCTTCAGTCGCTGGAGACTTACGCCCGGCGTATGCGCGGAGAAATATTCTTTGCCGAGCGTTGGCTGATTGTCGAGGGACAGGCGGACTATCTGATCGTCCACGCGTTGGCGCACGCGATGGGCTACGACCTGGATTCACATGGCGTATCCGTGATCGATGCCCAGAACAACGGCAATCCGGACACGTTCGCGGTGCTTGCGCGAGCGCTCGACGTCCCTTGGCTGGCCGTATTCGATGGCGACGACGCCGGACAAGAATACGTCCGTAGGATCGGCAGGCGTGGATTCGCCGCTGAAGAAGTCAACAAACGATGCCGAACCCATCTCGCCGGCGACCTGGAAGCGCAGCTTGTGGCCAACGGGCTCGACCCGGAGCTGCGTGAGATCCTGACAGAACTGGGCGTTCAGGATGCCGCCGATCTGACGGACGACGAGGTTCTGGTGCAGGTGAAACAGAACAAGACCGACTGCGCTGCATTGCTTGCCGTCCGCTTTCGCACCAACGCCAACTTGGTGAATCGTGCGCTACCGGCGTTCCGAACGACAATCGAGCAACTGCGGGGGCTAAAATGATGGACAGTCCGCTTGATACGACTCTTCAGGAGTTGACGGATATCCAGCGCCAAGCGGTCGATTGGGACGATGGCGCCTTGCTCGTGCTGGCCGGGCCGGGCTCAGGCAAGACCAGGGTGCTCACATGCCGAATCGCCCGTCTGCTGGATTCGTCCCCGGATCAGCGTTTCCGCATCCTTGCTCTGACGTTCACCAACAAGGCGGCGGACGAGATGGCGGCCCGCGTCGCTGCCCTCGTGCCGGGACTGGAAGGACGCGCCAGCATCGGAAGCATCCACGCTTTTTGTGCGCAGGTTCTCCGGCAGCACGGCGTGCATTTGGGAATCAAGCCTGACTTCGCGATCTATTCACGGACCGAGGATCGGCAGTCGGTGCTGGAAGACGCGCTCAGCCGCGCTCACAGGCAGGATTGGAGTCAGGAGAATTTTCGACTCCTGCCCTTGATCGATCACCTGAAGACCCGGCTCGTGGGGCCTGACATGGCGGAACGGTATATTGGAGCGATGAACGGCTCTGCGGCCGAAGACGCCGGCCGCGTTGCCCGCGCCTACCGCCTGTACGAGGAAGAGCTTCGGGGTATCAATGCACTGGATTTCAATTCGCTCATTCTGGATGCGTACCGGTTGTTTGCCTATCCGGCCATGGTCCGCCAATACCAGAGGGCCTACCGATACTGGCTGCTCGACGAGTTTGAAGAGACCAACGGCGCTCAATACGCGCTGCTGCGACGAATGGCCGGTCAGAACTTTCGTGAGGTCTTCGCGGTCGCCGACGACGATCAGATGATTTTCGAATGGAACGGTGCGAATGTTCGCAGAATTGGCGAGCTGGTGAGGGACTTCTCCTGTGACGTAGTGCAACTGCCGACGAACTTCCGCTGTCCGCCGCGCATCGTCGAGGCCGCAAACCGCCTTGTCGTGTACAACTCCCGCCGCGTAGCGTCGAAGCAACCCGCCAAGCCGGCTCCGAGCAACTCTTCACCCGCCGGAGACGAACAGATTCAGTATCGAGAATTCGATACTGACAACGATGAGATTGCCGGGATTGCCGGTGAGATCGCGCGTCTGGATGGCGCGTCCCGCGACCGGACCGCAGTGCTGGCCAGAACCCGATTCCTCCTGGAAGCTATGTACGAAGCCTTGGCCGTCAACGGCGTTCCCGAGGTGATCGCAATGCGCCACGGCGACTTCGTGTCTCCGCAGATGCGCTGGCTCGTCGCCTGCCTGAAGCAGATCCACCGACCGCTGGATCTACGCAACATGGCCGTCCTGGTCGAGGCGTTCAACAGCTTCGCGTCTTCGCCCCTGGGTTGGGACGAGCTCGTGTCGCGGTCGGAATCCGAAAGGCTCACTTGCCTCAAGGTGTGGACAGATGCCGCGCGCGAGGCCGAGATGCCGTTCCTTGTCGCCGAGGTGGTGGACATGATCGCCGACCTCTCTGCTGGGAACCGCAAGTTCACCGACGCAATCGAACAGATCCTCGGCTACTTCAAAGACAATGAACCGGACGACGACCTTAAGTACGATCTGAGAGCATGGCAAAGGATCCAGTCCGAGATCGAGGACGCGCAAGAATCTGCATCGCTGGACCGGTTCCTGCAGGAGCTGCAACTGCGCACCAAAGAACCGGCGAAGCCGGGAACTGTGTCGCTGACCACCATTCACGGCGCCAAGGGCCAGGAGTTCGAGAGGGTGTACCTGATCGGCCTGGCAGAGGGGATCTTGCCGCTCTGGCACAGCTTGAAGAAGGGTAACGGCAGCGCCGCGCTGGAAGAGGAGCGCCGAGGATGTTTCGTTGCCGTTACGCGCACCAGAAAGCAACTCATCCTGTCGCGGGCTCGGCGCTACCGGGGATTGCCAAAGGCGCCTTCACGGTTTCTCGTCGAGATGGGTTGCCTGGGCGACCACGGGTCCGACACGGCGGCAGGGCGGATCGGATGATGGCGGCCACGAGTGACCGCAGGCTGATCGAAGACTACCTGCCGCTGGATGCGCTCAACGCCATCGCATCCAGGGAGAAGCTGCACCCTCGTCGTTACGTGGAGCTGGTCCACTACTGGCCGGCCCGCCGCCCGATCACCGCGTCGCGCGCCGCCATTTACGCGGCGCTCGTTTCCGCGCCGAACTCCGATGATGAACGCCAGGACGCGGCGTCCTTCGTCACCCGGCTCGCCGCGTACGAACCCGATCCAGGAGTCGTCAGGGAGGCACGCGAACACGTCCAGAGGGCGCACGGCGGGCGAGCGCCGAAGGTGCTGGACCTGTTCGCCGGCGGAGGAGCGATCCCGCTGGAGGCGGCCCGGCTTGGCTGCGAGAGTCATGCTCTCGACTACAACCCCGTGGCGCACCTGATCGAGCTGTGCACGCTGGTGTATCCGCAGAAGTTTGGCCCGGGTCTTGCGGACGACTTCCAGCGGTGGAGCGAAGTGGTTCTCGACCGGCTGGGGAGGGAGATCGGCGATCTGTACCCGACCATCGAGATACCGCGGACCCGCGATGTGTCCCGTCAGTCGCAGCTCTTCGCAGGCGGTGACCCCCAAATAGCCCGGCAGGCCGAACCGGTCGCGTATATCTGGGCACGTACCGTTCCGTGTCGCCGACCCGGCTGCGCGGCCCCCGTTCCCTTGGTCCGTCAGGCGTGGTTGCGCAAGAAGGGCGGCGCCGTGGCGGCGGTTCCGCACATCGAGGGCGGCAGTCGCCTGCGTTGGGACATCGTGTCGGGGAGTTCTACCGGCGAGGTCTCGCTGCACGCGGAGCAAACGGGTGCGGGACAGGCGGTATGCGTCGCGTGCAATACGCCCGTTCCCTCCGACTATGTAAAGGAAACATCGAAGAACGGACGGCTGTCCGAATCGCTTGCCGCCGTAGTTTGCGCGTTGCTACGAAAAGGCGACGGTCAAAAAAGGCGGCCCAAACTTTATCTGCCTCCTACAGCTACGACGTTGCCAGATGACGGTGAATGTGTGCGGCGGCTCGGAGTATTACTGAACGAAACCGGTTTGGATCCGCTCGATGAACAGATGAATACCGCGGACTCCACGACGGTTGCCGGGCGTGGCTATGGAATCTCACGTTGGTGCGAGCTTTTCACACCCCGGCAACTACTCGTCCTGTTCACGCTCATCAAGCACATCCGAAAAGTCCATACCGAAATGCTTGGAGAGGGTATGGCCGAGGATCGGGCACGGGCACTGGCGACCTACTTCGCGATGGCGTTCGATCGCTTGGCTATTGCATTCAATAGTTTTGCTCGATGGAGATCTGGTACTCAAGCAACCGAAGGGGTGTTCGATCGACAGGCATTGAAGATGATCTACGATTTTTCTGAAATTAACCCCCTCTCCAATACACAAGGTTGCTTGCCGCACGCACTCAACCGAGAAGCGTACTGTATTCGCGAGCTCGCCAAGGTCAGGAACCCATCGACCGTCACTCGCGGCAACGCCGAGAAGCTCTTCTACGACGACGAAACCTTCGACGCGGTGATCACCGACCCGCCCTACTACAGCAGCATCTACTACGCGGATCTCTCGGCGTTCTTCTACGTCTGGCTGAAACGCCTCGTCGGCGACCTCTACCCCGAGCACTTCACGCTGCCGGCGCCGCCGAAGCGGCGGGAGGCGGTCGCCCAGCCGAGCGAACATGGCGGAGACGCGAAGAAGGCGACCGCGCACTACCAGGACATGATGCAGCGCTCGTTCGCGGAGGCCCGTCGCGTCCTGAAGCCGGGTGCCCCGCTGGTCTGCGTGTACGCCCATCGGACGACGGAAGGCTGGGCCACGTTGATCCGCGCGCTGGTCGACGCCGGGCTCACCGTCACTGAGGCGTGGCCGGTGCAGACGGAGTCGCGCGGGCGGGTCAACGCACTCGGGGCCGCCGCGCTCTCCGACAGCATCTTCTTCGTCGCGCGCCGTCGCGAAGTGGCCGGCGCCGGGCAGTACGAAACGGAGGTGGAGCCGGAGCTGCACCGCATCGCGCGCGAGCGCGTGACCACCCTGTGGGCGGGAGGCAAGGGAATCGGAGGCGCCGATCTCCTGATGGCCGCGGTCGGCGCCGGTCTGCGCGCCTACACCCGGTTCGCGAAGGTCGAGTACGCCAACGGCGAGGCCGTGCCCGCCGAGCGCTACCTCCGCGAGGTCGAGGGCGTCGTTCTCGACGTGATGCTGGACGAGATCTTCGGCTTGCGCGGCGCAGCCGTCGGCTCGGTGGACTCGCTCACCCGCTTCTACATCCTGTGGAGGTTCACCTACCGCGAGTCCGCCATCGAAGCCGGCGACGCCTACGTCTTCTGCTATCCACAGGGTATCGAGATCGATGGCACGGAGGGGCTTTCCGGGCCGGCGCCGTCGCTGGTCGAGAAGTCCAGCAGCAAGTTCCGCGTCCGCACCTTCGAGGAGCGCGGCGGCGACGACGAGTTGGGCATCGGTGAGGACGGCAAGCCGGCGCCGCTGGTCGACGTCGTCCACCGGCTACTCTGGCTCCTCGACCACCAGCCGGCGGCGCTGCCGGCGTTCCTTCACGCCGTGCGCCCGAACCAGGAGCAGCTTCGTCTGGTCACCCAGGCGCTCTGCGCACCGGTGCTCGGTCGTTCCGACTTGCTGGACGCCGCCGCCACCCCTGAGCTACGCGCCCTCGCCAAGCTCAACGCCAACTGGCGGGGTATCGTAGAAGGGGCGGCGTACTCTCGGGAGCTCGAAGCCCGGAGCAGCGGACAGACGGAGTTCACCTTGGAGAGCGACGTTCGATGAGCGAAACACCCCACCCTTGGCTCGAATGCGTCGATCTGCATCCCGACGTTCTGTCGGACGACTTCTCCGAGGACGTGTTCGCGCTCGACCTCGGGAGCTTGTCGGACTACCTGATCGGAAAGAGTCTCGGTCTGCCCGACTCGGACCTGCCGCGGGTTCCTGCGGCATACCGGGACGCGGACAGCTTCTTCCAGGCGTCCTACCTCACCCGCGGTCTCAGGTCCCTGTTCGAAGACGTTCTCGGGCGCCTCACCGGCGCCCACGGCAACCGCGTGCTCAAGCTGCTGACACCCTTCGGCGGCGGCAAGTCCCACACGCTCGCCGCGCTGCTGCACGCCGCTCGATCGCGGGCGGCGCTCGATGCCCTGCCCGAGGCATCCGGGTTGCCGCGCCCCGAGCGGGTGCGCGTGGCGGTGGTGGACGGCCAGTTCTTCGACGCGCGGGTCGGCAAGCGTGTACCGAATGGGGACGCCACCGCCAGGACCCTATGGGGTTGGGTCGCGTGGGCGCTCGGCGGACCGGAAGGCTACGAGCTCGTTCGAGCGCAGGACGAGGCCCGCGTCGCTCCGGGCGGCGACGCGATCGTCGAGCTGCTCAAGCGCGGGCCGAGCCTGATCCTGCTCGACGAACTCCTGGAATACCTCATCAGCGCCGGCGGCGTTCGCGTCGAACAGACCACCCTTCGCGACGAGACACTGTCGTTCCTCAAGCGTCTGACGGTGGCGGTAGGAAACGTGGACGACGCGGTGCTGGTGTACTCGTTGCAGTCGAGCAAGCGCGAATCCCTCGAATACACCGGCCTGCTCCGGACGGTGGAGCATCTGGCGGCCCGCAAGGACCAGCGCCGGGAGCCGGTGGAGGGCAACGAGATCCTCAACGTGATCCAGCGCCGGCTGCTCGCCGGGCCGCCCGACCCGGCCGCCGCGGCAAGCGCGGCGGAAGCGTGCCGGCAGGTGTTCACCCGGATGCGCCGCGCGTACGCGCACGGAGAGTCGGAGCGAACACAGGCGGAGGAAGAAGGCTTGGCGCTACGCGACCGGATCAAGGCGTCCTACCCCTTCCATCCTGCCCTCATCGATCTCATGCGGGAGCGCTGGGCAGCCATCCCCGACTTCCAGCGCACCCGCGGCGCCCTGCGTTTCCTGGCCACCTGTCTTCGCGCCGCCCACCGCGCCGGCGGCTCGCGGCTGCTCCTCGGCCCCGGCGACGTCCCCGTTCGCGATTCGGACGTGCGCCTCGCCTTCTTCAAGGAGGTCGGACAGCGGGAGGACTTTCAGGCCTGCCTGGAGCATGACTTCGTCGGTGCCAATTCGCGGACGCGGCGGATCGACGACCGGCGCGCCCGCGAGGTGACGGCCGAATCCGGCAAGCAACCGGCAACCCGTCTCGCGACCGCCATGCTCATGCACTCCTTCGGCGGCCTGCGGCGGGGAGGGAGCGAAGAGGGCGATCCGCTGCCTCCGGGGATAGGCGAATCCGACTTGCTGGGCGTGAGCATCGGTCCGGACCTCGACAGCACCACCATCCAGGCATGTCTGAAGGAGCTGAAGGAACAGTGCCTGTATCTCCACTTCGACGGCGTGCGCTACTGCTTCAGGAAGGACCCCAACGTCACCCTGCTGGTCGAGCAGGAAGCGGAAGCGGTATCGCGGGACGAAGACCGCGTTCGATCCCGCATCAGGCAAATGATCGAAGAACGCCTTGCCGGGCAGCGCTCGGCCATCGTCTGGCCGGCGAAGCCCGCCGACGTACCGGACAAGGAGCCGCGATTCCTGATCGCCTACCTGCCTCTGGAATTCACCGCGCAACCGATGGCGGAGCAGAAACGAGCGGCGCTCGGCATCTGCGAAAGTCATGGCAACCGTACCCGCGAATTCCGCAACGGCCTGGGTCTGGCCGTGCCAATGGCCGATCAGGTCGAAATCCTGCGCCGCGCCGTTCGCTATCTGCTGGCCGTCGAGCGCGTCCGGGACAAGTGGCGGGAGCACAACCTCACGGATGCGCAGAAGAGCCAGCTCAAGGAGCGTGAGGCCACCGAGAGGGCGGCGGCTGAATCCGCGCTGCTCAAGCTGTACGGTGAAATCCGGCTGCCGGAGACGGACAACGGCTCGCTGTCGCTGGATACGGTCGGCATGGGAGGCCGGCCGCTTCAGACGACGCTCGACGAAAAGAAGCGCGCCCTGATCCACCAACGCCTGATGGAACTGCTCACGACGGTGCAGCGCAGGGTCTTCGGAGCCGTGGCGCCGGGGAAGATCGTCGAGCTGTTCAGGTTGGGAGAAGGCGATTCCGCCAAGCCTGGAATCGAGACCGGCAAGGTAGTCGCCGGATTCTTCTCCTTCTTCGGGTTCCCACGATTGCTCTCCGGTGACGTGGTACGCAAGGCAATCGCCCGCGGCGTGGAAACCGGCCTCTTCGCCTACACGACGGGGCGGCCGGAGCTTGGGGACGATGGACGCTATCGACTCGACTGGAACCGCATCGCCTTCGAGAGGGTGGTTGCAGACGACGAGATCGATCTGGATTCGGGGTTCCTGATCGTTCCGGGCGCCCTGCCTGCCAAGCCTCGGACAACGACCGACCATTCCGATCGTGTCGAAGACGACACCGGGGATTACTCCGGGACGACAGGAGAAGGCGAAGTTCGAGAAGACAATAGCGCCGACGATGAACAACCTCCGGTCTCCGGAGGCCCGCACGATCTCACCGTCTCATTCGTCGCCGACAGAGATCAGATGTTCGCGGCATGGAATGCTCTCGCCAACCTTGCAGACATCGCCGGGGAGGTTTCGGTCAACGTGACGGCCACGTCGGAAGCCGGACTCGACGAGGCCAAGCTGGAAAACGGGGTTCTCGAACCGCTCCGGGAACTCGGGCTGATCGATGACTGACCTGAGCGAACCGTGGTCCCCCTCGCAGCGGTCGGCCTCATTCAAAGGAGGTGACTGAGATGGCCCGCGCCGACCTGCTCCTCAATCTCGTGCGCGCGGGCGCCAAGGGAGACCAGCCCCTGTTCCGCAAGTCCCTCGAGGCCCTCGTCGCCGAGGAACGCGCAAAGCAGCACCATGTGCTGGCGGATCGCCTGGCCGCCCATCTCAATGCCGGCGGCCCGCCGAACGCCAACGCTTCGCCGTCCCCGGCTTACGGCTTGCCGGGGCAGGCCTTGACGCGCCGCAACGGGCCGGTCGCCGGGTCGTTCCATGAGATGTATCCCGAGCGGCGGCTGGGGGACCTCGTCCTCCCGGCTTCCGTAACGAACGCGGCCCGGGAGCTGGTCGAAGAATTTCGACGCGCCGACCTCTTGCGAGCGCACAATCTGGAACCCCGGCATCGGGTGCTTCTCACCGGGCCGCCCGGCAACGGGAAGACTTCTCTCGCCGAAGCGCTCGCCACGGAGCTCGCGGTTCCTCTGTTCGCGGTGCGCTACGAGTCGGTCATCGCCAGCTACCTCGGCGAGACGGCGGTGCGCCTTTCCCGGCTCTTCGACGAGGTGCGTACCCGCCGATGCGTGCTCTTCTTCGACGAGTTCGACGTAGTTGGAAAGGAACGCGGCGACGTTCACGAAACAGGAGAGATCAAGCGGGTCGTCAGCTCGCTCCTGCTTCAGATCGACGATTTGCCGAGCCACGTCGTCGTCGTCACGGCGACGAACCACCCTGAATTACTGGACAGAGCAGTCTGGCGCCGGTTTCAGCTTCGGCTGAATCTTCCGGCGCCCACTCTCTCGCTGGCAGAGGAGTGGTTCTGTCGATTCGAAAAACGCCTCGGCGAGAGCTTGGGGTACAAGCCCGCCACCTTGGCGAAGCGTCTCAAGGGCCTGAGCTTCTCCGAGCTGGAGCAGTTCGCTCTTGACGTGCAGCGGCAATACGTACTCACGCTCCCCGACCGTGATGTACGCGCGATCGTCACCGAGCGGTTGAGACAGTGGCAGGACCGTTCCTCGGCGCCGGTGACGACGCCTGAGCCGGTGCGAGCGCCAAGAAGCGATGCCTGAACGTCCTCTGCTGATTCTCCCGAGTCCGGGAGAGCCTGTGGCGCGGCGAAAGAGGAGCGCCGGCGGCGGGAAACTCCACCTTCCAAGCCCCCAGCGCCAGGCCGAACGGCTGTCACCACAATTCGAACGCCTGCAACAGACGTTGGAGGAGCGACGGGCGCGGCTACAGATGGAGGACCGTGATCTCGTTCCCGAGGAAGTCGTGGTGCTGGAGACGGTGGGGACGGTAGACGATTTCATTCGTGCCGTGGAAGCAGTGCCGGGGATGGAGTGGCTTGCCGAGGTCGAGACCGAAGGCATCCCTCCGGATGACGACTTCTTCGCCTTGGCCGGTGATGGCGAGGCACGGTCGGACGTAACTACTCACCCATATTATCAACGGCCCGGCCGGCGAGGGCGATCTGAATGGCTACCAGGGGATTGTAACCCTGGTTCGCCATGGATTGCAGGTAGCTTGAGATTCGGCAATACGCTTCGGCGTACCTTCGGGTGCGGAAGCATCCCGACACTTTCTGCTTGACCTTGCTCATGCGCAAGTCCCGCTCGGCGCGGTTGTTGGTGAAGGCGACGTGCGGGTTGCTGGCGAACAGCAGCACGGCGGTTTCGTACTTTTGCAGGCGTTCCCACAGGTTGTGGGCATCGGATTTGGCGACCCGTCCGCGTTGGCCGTTGAGTCGGGGGGGAATCGGTGGGAGTTCTTTCGCCCCCTGGGTGATGAGAGTGCGGTAGCGTTTCTGCAACGCCTTGTACTCGTCCGATGTCAACGTCTTGTCGTCACGATTGGCGATTTGGTGGCTATGTGGAGGAGCAGGCGCTTCATGCGCTTGGCCCATGCGTAGTCATGAGCGTCGATGATGAAGGTGAGTTCGCGCAGCAGGTGCGCGCCGCACAGGGCATGGCCGCAGTGCGCGTAGCTCAGGTACGAGGCCCAGCAGTCGTGCACCGCCACGCCGCCGTAGCGGGGGATGATGCCAATGGCCTCGATGGCCTCGCACCCGCGCTTGGGGTGGAGGCGTTTGACGGTGAGTGCGCCCCCCGAGTAGACGTGGATCCAGTGGTTCTTTCGGTCCACGCGCAACGAGGTCTCATCGACGTGCAGGGCCGGCATGGCGAGGAGGCGTTCGATGGCGCGCCGCTCCCATTCGGCCAGGGCGTGGTGGAGCTGAAGGACGTAGTGCAGCAGGGTGGCCTCGGAGAGGGTCTGTGCGATGAGGGCGTGAACCGAGTGTGCGGCGCGCTTGAGCGAGAGCATCTGGGCGACGAGCAGGTGCACGACGTAGGCCTTGAGGCCGTGGCCGTACTGTAGCGGGCCGGGCATCTCGTCGGGGAAGCGTGCCCGGGTCTCGGTGCGGCAGCGGGGACAGTGCTTGACTTGTGCATCGGCGTGATGCACCACCTTCTCGAACACGATGTCGACGAGGGTGCGCCGTTCGTGCCTGAGGCAGTCGGTATCGGTGAGGTCTTCACCACAGCGCCCGCAGCGCTCGACGTGGAGCACCTTGACGTGCTCGCGGGTGCGGGTGTTGACGCAGCGCTCGGCATTGTGTGCCGGCCCCTTGGCCTTGGCCCCCGGGCGGGCCAGCGCCGTCTCGTCATCGGCGTTGTGGGAGGACGGGAGGCTTGAGTTGGCACTGCTCTTGGGCGTGGTCTTCTCCATCAACACCGCCATCAACACCCCGAACAGCAGCAGCAGCGCATCGACCAGGGCGCGGCTCTCTGCGCTCATCTTGCCCTCGGCGCACAGCCCCTCGAAGCGCGCCTTGAGCGTGTCGAACTCCTCCCTGAGCGAGTGCCGGTTCACCGTCGCCATGACTCGCCCTCGGCCTCGACCGCCATCATCGCCCCCAGCACCGCCAGGCGCTCGGGCACAGGCAGCGCGGCGTAGCGCCGGCCCCACCCCGCCGCCTTGCGCTTGATGCGCTGGCGGTCGGTGAAGTTCTTCCCCGCATAGCGCGCCCAGTGCACCCGGTCGGGGGCGAAGTTGAACCACACACACTCGGTGCGCACCCCGCCCTGGTTCATCACCTGCCACTGCACGCGGCGCCACCCCGCCAGCCGCTCCTCGTACAGCGCCGAGGGATACCCCGAGACCATCACCCGGCAGGGCACCCCCTTGAGCAACTCCAGCCACTCGATATGGTCCGCCTCCTCGTAGTCGTACCGGTACCGGCGCCGCGACGTGCGGGTATGCTTCAGGTACGGCGGGTCGCTGTAGATGAGCTCCGTGCCCTCGAACGCATACCCGGCCACGAACCGGTGCGCACACCCGTGAACGAGCTCCACCGGATAATCGCACTCGAACCCCGCCAGCGCCCGCGCATCGCGGTCGATGCCGATGTTGTGCAGCGCCGGCGGCTTGCGCCTCATAATGGCGCCCCCGCCGAGATGCGTCTCGATGTAGGTGGCGTGCGGCGGCATCATCGCGATGAGGGGCTGGCACAGCCCCGATGTCGCCTTCGACCCGAAGTAGCCCACTCGCGCAGCCCCACCGCCTGGAGAGGAGCCGCACCCTAGCGACACGACGCTATGATGTCAAGAACACCCTCACACACTCGGGCACCGCTCTCGGCTGCTCTGGAACCTCACGCCGTCCTTCCACCTTTATATTGTCGCCAAGATGGCGTGAGTAGTTACGGTCGGACAAGGATCTTCGGGGCCGCATATTCCTGGTCTTCACGAATCAGGCCGCCCTGCAGCAGATGGTTTCGCTTTGGGAAGGGTGGCAGTCCGACAGGAGGCTTCCACGGGGTCTGGGAAGGTGGAAAATCCTCTTTCAACAGCTTCGTGACGTGCGGTGTTGGGGGGTCCGGGATCGTCTTCAGGAAACAGGGATACTCGAAGACTGGGACGAGCGTGTCGAGCCCGGTCAGGAGCTGGCGCCCTGCGAAATCGAGCTTTGGCGTCGGTTAAACCCGGAGCAGCGCCGCACGGCTCGGAGCCGGGTTGTCGACCTTGTCGAAGATATGACCGGACAAGTGATTGCCGAGGCGAACATCGAGGAAATCGCCTATCACGCGCTTCTGGTTCATCTCCCCGTGGCTCAACTTCGCCCTCTCTTGGAGTGGAGCGAATCCGATGTCGCTCTCGTCCAGTGCGAGCAGATCCAGTTCTTTCGTGTCAGCGGACAGAGGTCCGCTTGGCTGGCGGATGAACTACAAGATCGAGACGAGGAAGCGCTGCCCGAAGAGCCGCCTGCCGGTTCCCCCATCGTCGCGTTGTTCGATGGGCTTCCGTTGCAGGCGCACCGCCGGCTTCAAGGGCGGCTCGTTGTCGATGACCCGGACGGCTTCGAGGGCGACTCTCCGGCCATCACCCGCCGTCATGGAACGGCGATGGCGTCGCTCATTCTCCATGGCGACCTGGCCGCGGGCGAAAGGCCTCTCTCGAGGTCGCTGTACGTCCGCCCGATCCTTCGACCGGACCCGCGTGACTGGATAGACCACACGGAGACCGTGCCTGAAGGAACGCTCGTGGTCGACTTGGTTCACCGGGCGGTTCGCCGCCTGTTCGAGGGGGATGGAGGCGAAGCGCCGGCGGCGCCGCACGTATCAATCATCAACCTGTCGATCGGCATCCGGGATCGCCCTTTCGACCAAGCCTTGAGCCCCCTCGCACGCTTGCTCGATTGGCTGGCATGGCGCTACCGGGTGCTTTTTGTCGTGAGCGCCGGCAACTACGCCGGGGGGATCGAGTTGTTGCCGGCACACCAACCGGGGCAGCCATTGTTGGGAGACATCCAGGAGCAGTTGATCCGCACAGTCGCTGCCGACACCCGGAATCGCCGTCTCCTCTCGCCTGCGGAGGCAGTGAATGCGCTCACCGTGGCGTCGGTCCACGAGGATGCATCGACAGGGCAGCCACCACCCGGATGGAACGATCCGTATACCACTGCGGGTCTTCCCAGCCCTATCAACGCACAGGGCATGGGGTATCGCCGCGGGATCAAGCCCGACGTGCTGGCAGCCGGTGGGCGGACTGTCGTGCGGCGAGCACTGGCAGGGGGAACGACTCTCGAAATCTACGACCGAACGCTTCCGCCCGGACAACTGGCGGCCTCCCCAGGCGCAGCACCCGGCGACCAAGGAGCCGTGCGGCATTCCAGGGGCACGAGCAATGCGACCGCGCTGGTCAGCCGCGCCTGCGCTTTGCTCTACGACGTCATGGACGAGCTTCGTCAAGAGCCCGGAGGAGAGATCATAGATCGCCTCCCTCGCGCGGTCTGGCTCAAGGCGCTGGTCGCACATGGAGCAGAGTGGGGGGAAGCGGGCGCGATACTGACTCGAATACTGAAGGACGAAAACAACAGCCGGCAGTTCAAGGAATACATCACGCGGTTGCTCGGTTACGGCGCGGTGGACCTCAACCGGGTGAAAGAATGCACCGCTCGGCGTGTGACCGCTCTCAGCGGAGGCAGGCTCAAACAGGATGAGTCGCACATTCACCGTTTTCCATTGCCGCCGTCTTTGAGTGGCCGGCGCGGTCATCGACGGCTGACCATCACGCTTGCGTGGCTGTCGCCGGTCAACCAGCGACATCAGGCTTGGCGGAGGGCGGATCTCTGGTTCAACCCTCCGCAGGAGCCGCTTCGAGTGAGTCGGCAACAAGCGGACTGGCGGGCAGTTCAGCGAGGAACCTTGCAGCACGAGATCCTCGGAGGCGAAAGAGCGGGCGTGTATGTCCAAGACGAGAATCTGGAGATTCAGGTGAGTTGCAGGGCGGGTGCTGGAATCCTGGAGGCCGAGGTCCCTTACGCGCTCGCCGTAACGCTGGAAATCGCCGAAGCACTCGATGTGAACATATACGACGAAGTGCGGACTGCCGTTCATGCGATTCAAGTACGACCGGAGGGAGGCGCCTGATTTCGGGCATCGTTGTCGTCGGCGGGGAAGCGCAAGTCCGCAACTTGCAGTTTGAGCCTGTAAAACGACAAGCGGAAGGGCTAACTGCGATAGACCTTGCACTGAATTGGTAAAGACCGTCTCGGGTGAGTAGAACATAGGACTCTGCATCGGCCGTACAAATCGATTCGTTCGTGGCCGGTTGGCCAAGGTCTTCAGTCGCTGAGCAGATACTGCGTTACTAAGGCCCGAGTGATTGCTTCGCCGCGTCCGGCGAGCTTTCGAATGTTGTCATCGGACATCACGGAAAAATCGGTTGGATAAAGGATCACATCTTCGCGATCCACCCAGTTGGCCGACTTCAGGTGCACACGCTTATCGATCTGCCCTAAACCTGCATAGATGAAACCGTCAATTCGCCCGGCCTTCGCATGGTCGTGCAGTCGCTGTTTGGTAGCATCCTGAACTTTGCGCATTACTGCATTGACAACCTGGATCATTCGATTCGGCCAGCTCATCGGCACGGTTTTGCCGGTAAACTGCCCAACGCCGGCGTCGCTCGCGATGATGATGTCAGGGTTGTAACTGATTGCGCTTATCTGTGCATCTCGGCCCGGTTCCATCACGCTCAAGCCGAGGTTTTCGAAGACGCCCCCGTCGGTGACGACCACGCGATGAGTATTGGTTTGTCCGCCCCGTTCGAAGGATTTCGTCCAGTCAAACGGCGGAAGGAAGGGCGGATAGGCGGCGGACGCCGTAACTGCGTCTGCGACCCGGAGTTCGCCCGCGAGAGACCAGCCATACCGCCAGCTACCAAAACGTTCGTTGTTCATCCGGAACGCGGTGCCCGTTCGGAGTTCACATTGCCACCCGTTATGACAAGCTCAGTCGGACGTTCCTGGCATTTATTCATATCGTGTCGGCCTGGATCATGCTTCGATAATTCATCAACACGGCCTAATAAAAACAGTAGATTAAGTTCGTTTTTGGACAGAATATGGAGCTTGATCGGAGAACCCGCACAGTAAGTCCTCGACCATCTGGAGGTGGGAGAACAGGTCCTCGTAGGCGGTGTCGTGCGTGGGGCCGGCGTAGCCCGGCGCCGGGGCGGGTCGGATGCGCCTCCGGTCCCGAGCGTTGTAGGACATCCACCTGATGTGCGGCACGGGGAAGCGGAGGAAGCCGGGGTGGCCGTCTTCCTCGCCCGTCTGGAACGCGAGATCCTTGTTCTTGCCGCCATCGACACCATCGCTATGGCCTGACCACGGTCCGGCGCCTCCGCCTCGGCAGCAGGGGCGGCGGGCACGCCTCGAATCGGACTATGCTTCCCCGGTCCGGCTGGCTCGCGGTCCGGCCGCGGCCGGGCGCGGACTCCATCCATCCATACGGGAGAGACGTCATGCCGGGCTACTGGATAGTGAAGGGCGGGGAAATCAGGGACCAGGCCGCGTACGGGGAGTACGCGAAGCGGTGGGGGCCGGTGGCGGAGCGGTTCGGAGCCAGGATCCTCAACGCCGGCGGCCGGCTCGACGCGCGCGAAGGCGCCTGGGGCCGGGCCGTGGTCGTGGAGTTTCCGTCCTTCGAGCAGGCCGTGGCCTGCTACGAGGACGAGGAGTACCAGACGGCGCTGCCCTTCGCGCGCAAGGCATACGAACGCGATCTCGCGATCCTCGAAGGCGCGTAGGGCGGGAGCAACCATGAAATCCCACGTTCAGGTCGCGGTGATCGGTGGCGGGGTGGTGGGGTGCAGCGTGCTCTACCACCTCACCCGGCTGGGCTGGCGCGACGTGATGCTCATCGAGCGCTCCGAGCTGACTTCCGGCTCGACCTGGCATGCGGCGGGCGGCTTCCACACCCTGAACGCCGACACCAACATGGCGGCGCTGCAGGGCTACACCATCCGCCTCTACCGCGAGCTCGAAGAGCTCACCGGCCAGTCCTGCGGGCTGCACCACGTCGGCGGGCTCACGCTCGCGACGGACCATGACCGCCTCGACTTCCTCAAGGCCGAGCGGGCCAAGCATCGCTACATGGGGCTCGACACCGAGATCGTCGGCCCTGCGGAGATCGCGCGGCTCTCGCCCATCACGAACACCGCCGGGCTGCTCGGAGCGCTCTACGATCCCCTCGACGGCCACCTCGACCCCTCCGGCACCACCCTGGCGTACGCGAAGGGCGCCCGGATGCAGGGCGCGGAGATCGTGCTGCGCAACCCGGTGCGCGAGCTTCGCCCCCGCCCCGGCGGGCGCTGGGACGTGGTGACGGTGCAGGGCACGGTGAACGCCGAATACGTGGTCAACGCGGCGGGCCTGTGGGCGCGGGAGGTCGGGGAGATGGCGGGGGTGTCCCTGCCGTGCCACCCGATGGAGCACCAGTACCTGGTCACCGGCGACCTCCCCGAGGTGTACGAGCGCGACGCCGAGCTTCCGCACTGCATGGACCCGGCCGGGGAGAGCTACCTGCGCCAGGAAGGGCGCGGCCTCGTGGTCGGCATGTACGAGCAGGGGTGCGAGCTGTGGGCGGTGGACGGGACGCCGGAGGACTTCGGGCACGAGCTCCTGCCCGAGAAGATCGACCGCATGGCGGACAAGCTCGATGTCGCGTACGAGCGCTACCCGGTCCTGAAGACGGCCGGGGTGAAGCGCATCATCAGCGGTCCCTTCACCTTCGCCCCGGACGGCAATCCGCTGGTCGGCCCGGTGCCGGGACTGCGCAACTACTGGGCGGCGTGCGCGGTGATGGCGGGCTTCAGCCAGGGGGGCGGGGTGGGGCTCGCGCTGGCCGAGTGGATGGTCGAGGGCGAGCCCTCGCGCGACGTCTTCGCGATGGACGTCGCCCGCTTCGGGGACTGGTGCACCCGGCCCTGGACTCGGGCCAAGGTGCGGGAGAACTACCAGCGCCGCTTCGCCATCTCCTACCCGAACGAGGAGCTGCCCGCCGCGCGCGGACTGGTGACCACGCCGGCCTACGGCCTCTGGGCGGGGCAGGGCGCGGTGTTCGGGGCCGGCTACGGGCTGGAGCACGTCAACTACTTCGCGCCCGCGGGGGAACGCGCCTTCGAGCAGCCGAGCTTCCGGCGCTCCAACGCCTTCGCGCCGGTGGCCGGGGAATGCCGGGCGGTGCGCGAGGCGGCCGGCATCAACGAGATCCACAACTTCGGCAAGTACCTCGTGGAGGG
Source organism: uncultured Gammaproteobacteria bacterium (assembly GCA_958295835.1). Lineage (GTDB taxonomy): Bacteria > Pseudomonadota > Gammaproteobacteria > HK1 > HK1 > HK1. Next base: position 5,059,644 of record OY282378.1, on the reverse strand, counting down.
GCCAGGTGCAGAAGCATGGCTCTCGCGCCTGATGGCGAACCGGGTCCCTGGCGAGGGCCGCATCGCGCTCACCCCGATGCTGAGCCCGAAGGGCCGACTCATCGGCGACTTCACGATGGCGCGGCTCGCCCCGGAGCGGTTCCAGCTCACCGCGTCGTACGCCGCGCAGGCCTTCCACATGCGCTGGTTCGAGGCGCACCTGCCGCCGTGCGGGGTCGGCGTGAGGAACGTATCGCTGGAGCGCATCGGGTTCCAGATCGCCGGCCCCCGGGCGCGGGACGTGCTCGCGGCGGCGGCGCCGGGATCCGACGTCTCGAACGAGGCGCTGCGCTTTCTCGATGCGCGGGAGATGGAAGTGGGGCTCGTGCCCGCGCTGGTGTGCCGCATCAGCTACACCGGCGACCTCGGCTACGAGATCTACGTCGATGCCCGGCACCAGGTCGCGCTCTACCGGGCGCTCGCGGCGGCCGGCGCCGGGCACGGGATGCGTCCCTTCGGCATGAGGGCGATGATGTCGCTGCGGCTCGATAAATCCTTCGGCGCGTGGATGCGCGAGTACCGGCCGGACTACACCCCGGCGGAGACCGGTCTCGACCGTTTCGTCGATCTTCGCAAGGGCGACTTCATCGGCCGGGATGCGGCGCTGCGCGAGCGTGACGCGCCCCCCGGCCGCCGGCTGTGCACGTTCGTGGTGGACGCGCACGATGCGGACCCTTGGGGCGACGAGCCGATCTTCGCGGGCGGCGAGGTGGCCGGCTTCGTGACCTCGGGCGGGTACGCGCACTACAGCGGGAAGAGCATCGCGCTGGGCTTCGTGCCGGTGGACCTGATCGACGGCGGCGCGGAGCCCGCGGCGGGGTTCGCGATCGAGATCCTCGGCGAACGGCGCACGGCGAGGCTCGTCCGCGAGCCTGTGCTGGATCCGGCGGGCGAGCGCATGAGGGGCTGAGGGAGTTGCGTTGCGGGTCCATGGTCTTCGTCATGTGCCCGCGTGGCGGCGCTCTGTCGGCGGCTCCCAAAAAGCGCGCGTATTCGGCGAACGGCGATGTAAACGAGGCCGATCCGGCTCGCATCCGGGCGACGAATGCGCCGGCGCCGCAAATCGGCAGGGAGAACGGCCCCGTCAGTTCCCGCGGGAGTGCGATCTCCCGCGGTCGCCGCGCCGGGCCGCACCGCCCGCCGCCGGGTCCACGCGGGCGAGAAACTCGCCCCCCGTCTCGCAACGCACCAGCCACTCGCCCACCTCGGCCAGACCTTCCGGATCCGCGATGCCGGCCAGCACTCCCGACAGACGCTCGGCGGTCTCCGCTCCGAACCGGGACGCCGCCAAGCGGCGCAACAGCGCCCGTTCGTGCTCAAGGCCCTGTTCGATGCCCCGCTCGATGCCCTGCTCGACGCCTTCCCTCACCCCCTGCTCATGGCCTTCCCGAAACCACTGCTTCGGCCACTCGGCCAACCGCTCTTCCAGCGTCATCCTCACCCCCTCCAATGTCCGCACCGGAGCCGGCTCCGCATCCCCCGGCGTGAATTGCCCGGCCAGCCTCCATACCCAATCGGTGAACGTACGCTTCAACTCCCGGTCACGCGGGTCACGCAACCACTCCACCAGCAGCCCCGCCACCCGCACCACGTCCCCCGGCGTGCGACTCTGCTCCAACCCCAACACCGCCGCCATCAGGTTCGTCCCCGGCAAATCCTCTGCCCCGACGTGGCGCTCGTCAACCACGTGGTAACGCTGCGACGGCTGGTACGGCGCCAACTCCGGCCCCACCGGCGCAATCAACTCCCCCACCTCCACCGCCGCCCGCCACCGCGCCTCACCGTTGTAGAGCATGATCGGCAGCACCGCCGGCAACCGTCCACCCGCATCCAGCGCATCGTTGCGCACCAGTTCCTGGTACAGGAGGCTCGTGTAGGCCAGGATGCGCAACGCCATCCGCGGCTCGTCGGTGGACTGGAACTCCAGCAGCACCAGCAGGTACAGCCACCCCCCGCGCCGGCGCACCCGCCACACGCAGTCCCCGTGGCGGCGGAGCAATTCGTCGCTGACGTACTCGGTGGGGAGCTTGTCGAGGGTCGAGAAGTCCAGCTCGGCGAGCCACTGGCCGGGGAGGAAGCCGCGCAGGAGGTCCTCGACCATGCGGGGGAAGGAGAAGAGGCGCTTGTAGTTCGGGTCCTGCATGGGGCCAGCGTCGCCCGGCACCGGGGCCGGCCGGATGCGCCTCCGGTCCCGCGCCTCGTAGGACATCCGCCCGATGTGCGTCGCGGGGAAGCGCAGGAAGCCCGGTGTGGCCGCCTTCCTCGCCCACCTGGAACGTGAGGTCCTGCGCCTCGAACGCGAGCTTCTTTCAGGCGCATGGCGCCCGGGGCGCTACGTGGAAATCGCCGTGCGCGACTTCGTCTTCGACAGCTACGCGAACCGCCGCCGTTCCGCCGACGAGCACCGCGTTCCGCAGCCCGGTCCAGGGCAGGATCACCAAGACGAGCTCAGGCCGCGCTCAAGTCCACGACGGACAGGGACCTGCCCAGTGAACGGCGGGCGACGTCCACGAGGTGCCGATGATGGGTGAAGAACAGCACCTGGGTTCTTTCCGCCAGCCCTCCCAGCACCTCGAATCCGGCGCCGGCCCGGTCGTCGTCGAAGTTGACGAACAGGTCGTCGGCGACGAAGGGGAGTGCCTCCGCGCGGTCCAGGTAGTCCTCGACGGACGCGATGCGCAGCGCAAGAAAGAGCTGGTCCGCGGTTCCCGTGCTCATGCCGGAAACGGGCACGGCCTGCCGGTTCGGCCTCCGCCCGACCAGGCGCGCCCGATCCTGATCATCGTAATCGACCTCCAGGGTGGTGAATGCTCCGCCGGTCAGCATCTCGAAGAGCCTGCCTGCCCGCTTGAGCAGCGGAGCCTGTTTCTCTTGCCGGTAACGGTCGATCGCCCATCGCAGAAGCATGGCTGACGTGCGCACCCGGACGTAACGCCCGGCGATCCGACGCATCTCGGCAAGCGCTTCCTGCCGTGCCGCTTCGGCTCGCGCCGCGGCATCGTCGCCGCCTGTCGCCTGGAATGCTTCCCTGGCCTGCGATCCGGCTTCGGCGGCGGCTAACTGTCCGCGCAACTCGTTCAACTCGTTGGCATTCGTCTCTTCCTGGGCCTCGAGCCGGTCGATGTCCACGCCGGCGCATTCTTCGACCAGGCGATCGACGGACAGGCCATCGCCTTCCTGTTCGAGCAACTTGAGGGTGTCGGCCAATTCCTTCCGGAGGGCGCGGCACGTGTCGGATCGCTCGATGGCCTGCTCGAGCGCGTCCATCGTGCCGGTGCCGGCCGCATCCTCGAGATGCTTCACCGACCCTCGTGCCTGCCGGCGGTCCTCCTCCATTCCGGCGATCTGCTTCTCGATGTCCGCCGCTTCCTCCCGCTTGCGTGCCAGAAGGTCGCGGATGCGCTCCGCTTCGCCCAGGCGGTTCTCGATTTCGAGAACGGCCTCTTCCGCCGACGTGTCCGAGAGAGCGGCGGCCGTTTCGCGGACGAATTCGGCCACCGCGGACTCGAAGTCGGCAACGTCCCGGTTGATCTTTTCGATCCGCTGATGTCGGAGCTCCTTGATCCGGACCGCCCTTTCACGCATCTGGTCGATGACGTCGATCTGGGTGGCCACGGTGTCCGGAGGCGTGTCCGCCGCCAGTCCGAGCGCGGACAGGGCGGCCGACCACTGGTCTTGCCATTGCGACTGCGCCTCTCGTGCGCGGGTGAGCGCACGGCCGCGCCGCTCGACGCCGGCCTCTGCTTCTTGTAACTCCTCTTGCAGCCGGGCCTTGTCCTCGGCCTTCTGCCGATGCCCTCGCCGGATACGGTCAGCGTGTTCCAGAACCACGGGCAGGGGGTCGTTTTCGAGAGTGGCGCGATCGGTGGCCAATGCCGCCAGCTCGACGAGCAGACCGTCCCCGGCGCGACGCACTTCCTCGATCCGAAGTGCCAGGGTGCTCTCCGCCTCCATCCGCCGTTCAATGGCCTCGATCAGGTCGCGGCGCTTGTCCAGCCATTCCAGCATGGCATCGGGCGCATGAGGCTCGAAGGGCGCACCGGCCCACATGGCACGCCATTCGGAGCCGAGGCGCCCGCCTTCTTGCGCGAGCGTTTCCTCTTGTGCGCGCAGCTCGGCCAGGTCGTCTTCGATCCCGGCGATGGCGCGCGACCGCTCCGCCAGATGCGCAGCCGCTTCGGCGTTGTCGAAACGGCGGTCGGCCAGCGCGTCGGCGGAGCGCATCGCCTGCTCGAACGTCTCGGGAAGACCGGACGGCCCGCCGGCGTCGTCATGGGCTTTCTCGACCGGGATGGGCGTGTTGTCGACGTACCTGAGCTTCACCCGTTCCCAGAGCGTGTCCCGCTCGGCTCGCGCCGCCTGAAGCGTGTCCGGCGGGACCACGTCCCCATCGCGGACGGCGTTCTCGTAAGCCTTCCGGGCGCGGGCAAGGTCCCGTTCGGCAGCTTCGATCTTCTGGCGGATCTCGCGGGTCTGCCGCTCGCGGTCCTGGACCAGGTCACGATGACGTTGCACCTCCGTCCGGGCCGGCACGCGCATGGCCGCGGCGTCCTCGTCGTTCGAGACGCCCGGATGCAGTGACCGGAGCAGACGTCCGACACGCTCCCGCGCGTCCTTGACGCCTTGTGTCGCGGCATCCAGGCGACCGGTGAGGTCACCGCTCTCCCGAAGCGTCCGGATCACCGCGTCCAGTCGGGAGGTGTCCGCGGCATCCCCCGAGGCGTCGAGGCGCTCCTGCAACCGGGCTCGTTCGGCCCTCGCCTCTTCCAGAGCCTCGGCGCTCTTCGAGACCTCCGAGGACAGCTCGCCGCGCCGGCCGAGCAGCGAACGCACCGTGCCGACCCGAGGGCGTGCCGGTATGCGGTCGATCAGCGCACCGGCCTCGTCCGTCCGCCAACCCAGCTCGGCCGCCAAGTCGCGGAGCTCCCTTTCCGCGGCGTCGAGCTCCGCCCGGCGTTTCGGCAGATCGGCCTTTTCACGCCGCGTCTCGATACGGCGCTCATGTAGCTGGCGCACGTCGTCCGCACGCAATACGAGCCCTTCGTCGTATGTCAGCCCTTCCAGCGCCTTGCGCGCCGCATCGAGCTGGCCGGAGAGCGTGTCGATCCGCGCCGACGCCTCGGACTCCCTGCTCCGCGACCGATCGAGAACCTGCCTGGCATCCTCCGGCAAGACGACGACCTTTCCCAGCGCCTCGATCCGCGCGTCCAGATCGGCCTTGCGCCGCACGTGACGATAGACCCTGCGGATCCGGCCGATCCGCCTGCCCTGGGCGGAGATCTCCTCGAAGCGCGCTTCGATTTTCGCGCAGGCGGCCTGTGCCGCCTCGAAGGCCCGCTTTCGCTCCTGCCACTTGTCCGCGCTCAGCGTCTGCTGCCTCAGATCTCCTTCCGCCGCCTTCAGCTTGTCGGAGGCCTGGTAATACTCCCGGCGGCCCGCTCGCCGCCGCGCCCAGAGTGCATCGGCCTGCTCCGAGAGCCGCGCGAGGCGATCCCGCAGTCCTGCCGTCCCGGTTCCGGCCGAGAAGATGATCTCGCCGATCTCGTCCTTCGCCTCCAGGATTTCCCGGCCGCCTTCTTCGAGCCGAACGCGGTCGAGGCTGAACATCCGTTGGAAGAAGGGCCGATCCGCGCCGGCCAGGAAGGGCTTGAGCACTCCCTCGCCGCCGGCCGCCGGCAAGCCGCCGGCGTCGAGGAGGGTGTCCTTCCTGCCCTTGCGGCGGACCATTTCCAGGGAAGCTTCCGGGCGCTCGATCCGGGCGCCGACCCGCATGTCGGAATAGTCGTGCAGGAAGTCGTAGGGCGAACGCGCCGGGATGCCGAAGAGCAAGTCCTCTATCGTACAAAGCGCGGTGGACTTGCCCGCTTCGTTGGGTCCGAAGACGACGTGGACGTCGGCGTCGCCGAGGGGCAGCTCGATCGAACGGTCCGTGAAGTGCCCGTAGCGGAGAAGGTCCAGGCGCCGCAAGCGCACGTCAGCCTTCTCCCGCGATCAGCCGGGCCGAGAGGTAGGGCGTGACCTCGGTGATCATCCCGGCGTAATCACCGTCGACGGCCGCCTTCAACACCGCGTCCTCGACCTCCGACCGCAGCTCGTGGGGCAGTCGGCGGATCAGCTCGCCGACGTCGTCCTGAAACGGTTGCAGAAGGCGGGGGTCGCCGCCCGCCTCCGGCAGCATGCGCAGCAGCTCGCCGACGGCGTCTTCGCGCGCCGCGAGAGCCTTCGGATCGGCCTCCGGTTCCGTGGCGACGACGATCTTCTCTATCCACGCCGCGTCGTCGCCAAGCCCCAGCGCGGCCGAGCGCGCCTCGGCGAGAAGGCGATCGTCCGCGGCCAGGAGCGGTTCATGGACCTCCGTGCGCCCTTGCAGAAGGATGCGGCACGCCAGCAGCCGGCCACCGGCCCGATCCGCGACGGCGCTTTCGATGGCGTCCCGGATGCGGTCCTCTGCCTCGGCGACACTGCCGATCTGCGCCAGATCCACCGCAACGACCGCCCAGCGGACCACGTCGCAGGGCAAGGTCGTGACGTCGGTGACCTCTCCGTCTTCCACGCTGACCAGGCAGGCGCCCTTGGGGCCGACCTCCCGCACGTGCCGCCCTTGCAGGTTGCCGGGGAACACGACGTGGGGCCGCTCGTTGAGCACCTGGGCCTGATGCACGTGGCCGAGCGCCCAATAGTCGTATCCCTTGTTGACAAGGTCGTCGAGGGTGCAGGGGGCATAGTTCTCGTGGCCGCCCAGGCCGCCGAGTCCGGTGTGCAGGACGCCGATGTTGAAAGCGCCGGGAACCGGCGCCGGGTAGGCCGCGGCCAGGTTGTCGGCGACGTCGCGCTGCCGGAAGCTCTGCCCGTGCAAGACCGTGTCCAGCCCCTCGATCTCGAAGGATTCGGGCCTTGCGGAGCCGAAGACGTTCACGTTGTCGGGGAGCGTGAGGCGGCGGGTGATCCGGCTCTCCGCGTCGTGGTTGCCGTAGAGCAGATGGACGGGAATACCCGCTGCCCGGAGACGGCCCATCTGGCTCACGAAAAACAGGCCGGTCTTGTAGTCGCGCCAGTCGCCGTCGTACAGATCGCCGGCGATGACGAGGAACGCGACCCGTTCTTCGACGGCGTGCCCGACGAGCCGCTCGAATGCGCCGCGCGTGGCGGTGCGGATGCGTTCGGCGGCGCTTCCCTCTTGCCCGGCCAGTCCCTTCAGGGGGCTGTCGAGATGAATGTCCGCGGCATGAAGGAAGCGAAAGGCGCCCAACTGTCCGATTCCCGTAATGACGATCAGCGGCGACCGGCCTCCTCCGCGCCGGCCCGATCCGAGTGCCGTTCAAGTCTTTCGCAAATCCCGGATCGACTCTGAGCGGCGACCGCTGGCGCGGTCGCGCCCCGGCCAGCGCCGTCGACGGGCGAGGAGCAGTCTTGTTCCATGTAAGCCATTATGAACGCCTGTCCGTGTGGATCAATGACGAGAGTTCCGGAGTCGATATCCTGCCGTCACTGCGAGCCGGCCGGCGGGGGCGGCGGACACACCCCGAGTTGGACTATGCTTTCCCGGTCCGGCCGCGGCCGGGCACGGGCTCCATCCACCCATACGGGAGAGACGTCATGCCGGGCTACTGGATAGTGAAGGGCGGGGAAATCAGGGACCAGGCCGCGTACGGGGAGTATGCGAAGCGGTGGGGGCCGGTGGCGGAGCGGTTCGGAGCCAGGATCCTCAACGCCGGCGGCCGGCTCGACGCGCGCGAAGGCGCCTGGGGCCGGGCCGTGATCGTGGAGTTTCCGTCCTTCGAGCAAGCCGTCGCCTGCTACGAGGATGAGGAGTACCAGGCGGCGCTGCCCTTCGCGCGCAAGGCATACGAACGCGCTCTCGCGATCCTCGAAGGCGCGTAGGGCGGGGCGGCCATGCAATCCCGCGTTTTTTTTGAAAAAAACGAATGATTGCGACGTGAATGGGATACACTGAAGTCGATGGTGTATCCGCCCGGTTTCGATAGCCCTGAAGTGCTGGAATCCTCTGAAGCGGGCCGGCGTCCGTGACCGGTTCGATCGCGTTCACCCAGAACATGCTGGCGGTGATCCTCGTCCTGGGGCTCACGATCTATCTGTTCGTCTCCGAGGTGGTCCGGGTCGACGTGGCCGCGCTGCTCATCATGGTGTTGGTCGGGGCCACCGGCATCGTTCCCGCTTCCCAGGTCTTCGACGGCTTCGCGAGCAACGCGGTGATATCCATCATCGCGGTGATGATCATGGGGGCGGGACTGGATCGCACCGGAATCATGACCCAGCTCGCCGGTTACATCCTGCGCGTGGGCGGGAATACCGAGGGGCGAATCATCCCGATCATCTCGGGCGCGGTCGGCATCATTTCGAGCTTCATGCAGAACATCGGGGCGGCGGCGCTGTTCCTCCCGGTGGTGAGCCGGATCTCGGCGCGGACTGGCATCGCGCTCTCGCGCTTGCTGATGCCGATGGGTTTCTGCGCGATCCTCGGCGGCACGATGACGATGGTGGGATCGAGTCCGCTCATTCTGCTGAACGATCTGATCCTGAACGCGAACGAGGCGCTGCCGGACGGCGTGGCCCCGATGCGGACCTTTCACCTGTTCGCGGTCACTCCCATCGGAATCGTGATGATCACCGCCGGCATCGCCTACTTCATCCTCCTCGGGTCCCGGCTGCTTCCGGAGATGGATGACGCCACCGCCGACACCTCCACCACCGCGCAGTATTTCGAGGATCTCTACGGGCTGAAGGGGGACATCTTCGAGGCCACCGTCCCCGCCAACAGCCCTCTGGTCGGCCAGTCGATCGGCGATGCGGAAGGAATCCCGGACGCCCCCTTCGTGCTGGGGATGCGGGTGGGGCGCGACATCGCACTCGAGCCGCCGATCGATGCGCTGATTCCCGCCGGCACCACCTTCGCGCTCATGGGGAGCTCGGAGCAGGTGCGGCGTTTCGCACGCACCACCAGGCTCAGCGTAGCGCGGGACATGGAAGCGTTCGTCGAATTGCTGAATCCGTCGCGGGCAGGCGTGTCGGAGGTCGTCATTCCTCCCGCGTCGAACGTGGCCGGGCGCACCATCAGGGACGTGGCGATGCGCAAGCGCTACGGCGCCCACGTGCTCGCGATCAACCGGCAGGAGGAGATCATCCGCCACGATCTCACGGACACCGAGCTTCAGGTCGGCGACACGCTGGTGCTGCACAGCTTCTGGGACGACCTGCATCGCCTGGTTCAGGATCGTTCGTTCGTATGCGTGACGAACTATCCCTACGAGGTCACCCGTCCACACCGCGTGTACCACGCACTGGTGTTCTTCCTGCTCGCCATCGGCCTGACCCTGTTCACTGATCTGCGCCTGTCGCTCGCGCTGCTCACCGGCGCGGTGGGCATGATCCTGAGCGGAGTCATCACCATCGACGAGGCGTACCGGTCGGTCGGCTGGCAGAGCGTGTTCCTGCTCGCCGGCCTGCTTCCGCTGGGTCTCGCGGTGGAGACCACGGGCACCGCGGCCTGGATCGCGCAGGAGACCCTGCGCCTGCTCGGGGACGTGCCGCACTGGACGCTGCAGGCCGCCCTGGCGGTGCTTGCCACCGGATTCACCCTGCTGATGTCGAACGTCGGGGCGACGGTGCTGCTGGTGCCGCTGGCCATCAACATCGCGCTCGGGGTGGGAGGGAACCCCGCCGTGTTCGCGCTGACGGTGGCGCTGGCCGCGTCGAACTCGTTCCTGATCCCGACGCATCAGGTCAATGCGCTGATCATGGGGCCGGGCGGATATCGGGTCGTGGACTTCATGCGCGCGGGCGGCATCATGACCATCCTGTTCCTGGTGATCCTCATTCCGATGGTCAACCTGATCTTCTGAACGCAACGCCCCCCGCAGTGCGACCTCGCCCTGCTCGGGCTCGCAGAAGCCCGAGCAGGAGGTTCGGCAGCGTCGTCTTGCCGCATCCGGAAGGTCCGATCACGGCCAGGAACTCGCCGGCGGGGACGCTCGAAGCAGCCTCATCGACCGGACATGGCCGGGATGCGCAACAGGTTGACGGTGGCGATGAGGGACACCGCGGCCCCGAGCCAGAACGCGGCGGGATAGCTCCCGGCGATCGATACCGTTGCGGTGAACACCAGCGGTCCGACGCAGATCGCCGCGTACACGAAGAACAGCGCCCCGCCGGTGGCGAGGCCGATCCGCTCGGCGGGCGCCAGACGTGCGACCTCGGCCAGGAAGACCCCGTACCAGCCGGCGGTGCCGATGCCTGCGAACGCGCATGCGAGCGCCATCCCCGCCAGCGTCCACGTGCTCGTGAACAACGCGGTCAGGGCGCACGAGGCGCTGGCGGCGAGCGAGAGGGTGACGAGGACGCCACGGGCCCGGCTCAGCCGGTCGGAGAGCCAGCCCAGCCCCACCCGCGAGATCGCTCCGGCCACCGAGAGCGTCGCGAACAGGCCGCCGGCCAGCGTGAGTCCCAGACCCACGTGCTCGACGAGGAACGCCACCGTGAACGTCTGGAAGCAGGTGTGCACCGTCATCAACACGAACGCGGCCACCGTGAGCCGGCGCAACGCGGGATCGGCAAGCGTCTCGCGGACGGCGTCCACCGTCGATGCACGCCGCGGCGGTCCGCCGCTACCGGCGTGGCTGTCGATGCGCGCGCGCAACGGCTGCACCGCCACGGCTGCCGCGTACACGATCAGCGCGCCGGTGACGACCGCGGTACGCCAATCGCCGACCATGACCATCGCGGGCAGGACCAGGCCGCCGGCCATTGCCCCGAGCGGTGCGCCACTCTGCTTGATGGAGAACACCAGTCCGCGCATGCGCGGCGGGGTCACCCGGCCCAGAACCTCGCTGCCGGAGGGTGTGTTCGGCCCGTACCCCGCGCCGATGAGCACCGCGCTCAAGGCGATCCACCACGGGTTGGCAGTCAGGGTGAGCAGCAGTGCCGTCGCGGAGAATACGAGCCCGACCTGGTTGGTCCGCACCGGACCGAGCCGGTGAATGGCTCCGCCGGCCGCGGCCGAGGTGAACATCGCGGCACCGAAGATCAGCGAGGTATGGAGACCGACGTTGCTGGCCCCGATGCCGGTCTCGCCGGCGATCTCGGTTGCGAGCACCGGCACCGTCACGAGGCTCATCACCCCCGCCGTCTGGGTGAAGAGCATGCCCGCGAGCGGTACGGCGACGGCTCGCGCCGACTGGCGCGGGATGGTGGTCATCGCCCGGCGGTGGAGCAGGGAGCCGGTTCGATCGATTCTGCGGATTACCGGGCCGACCGGCCTTCGGTGGTGTCTGTCGTCCGCGCATCCATGAATCGCGGACCGGTGCGTGGACGGTGCGGGATCGACGCGCCGGTCACCGGGTCGATGCACCCTCTTCGACGTGGCCGGCGGCTCCCCTCGCGGATTCGGCCCCCTCCCGGGGCATGAAGAAGAGAAGCGCCAGCATCGCCACGAGGAACGGCAGCGTGCACAGCAGCAGCCCCCGCCAGCCCACCCGATCCAGCAGCACCCCGGCCGCGAGGGTCAGAAGCGCCATGGTCCCGAACACGATGAGGTCGTTGAGACCCTGGGCCTTGAAACGCTCGGCGTGACCGTAGGTGGTGGTGATCAGGGTGCTGGCCGCGGTGAAGAGGAAGTTCCAGCCCACTCCGAGCAGTATCAGCCCTGCCATATAGTGCATCGCACTCTGGCCGAGCCATGCGACGGAGGTCGATGCCGCGAGGATCGCCACTCCGACGGTCATGATCGTGTACACGCCGAGACGCATGATCAGGGCGCCGGTGATCACTGACGGAAGAAACATCGCCAGCACGTGCCCCTCGATCGCCCATGCGGTGATGTCGAGCCCGAACCCGTGCATCGCATGCATGCTGATCGGCGCCGCCGTCATCATCATCGTCATGACCGCGTACGCGAACGCGGCCGCCGCCACCGCGATCACGTAGGACGGCTGGGCGAGGATGCGCCCGAGCGGCCTCTCGGCGCCGCCGCCCGCCTCCTGCATCATCCCGGTGTCCCGATAGCCCGCGAGCACCAGCGCGGCGAGGAAATGGACCACGGCGAGTCCGAAGAACGCGCCGGCGAACGGCGCGCCGTCCACCCAGTCGCGGCCGTGCCGGCCGAGCTCCGGACCGGCAAACGCCGAGACCAAGCTGACGAACAGCAGCAGGGAGATCGCCTGGCTCACCCGCGAGGACGGGACGTTCTCGGCCGCCGCGAACCGGTACTGGTGCACGAACGCCTGGTTCGCGCCGAGCACGGCGCTGGCGAGGCACAGGCCGGTGAAGCTTCCGGCCATGATCGAGATTGCGGCTGCAATCGCGGCGAGCCCCGCGACCGTGCTGGCCGACACGAAGCCGGTTCGCCGGCCGATGCGGCGCATGATGCTGGAAGCAGGGTAAGTGCACAGTCCCAGGCCCACCACGTTCAGCGCGACCGGCAGGGTCGCGAGGGCCGGATCCGGGGCGAGCACCAGCCCCGACAGCCCGCCGACGAGCACGATCAACGGGACCGCCGACCGGTTGAGCATGGTGGCGATGCTGAGGATCGCGAGATTGGCTCGCGACTTCCTTCGGTCGGCCAATGCCGCCGGCTCCGGAATCGAGGGATTCATCGCCGACGGAGTGTACCGGTGCAGAGGAGCCTAGGGCGACCGGACTCCGCCGTCGTGTCCGGGCTCCGTCTGCTATCCTGAGAATCGGCTTTGCGCCCGACTTCACACCAGGCCGCGCGGGCATCGAGCCGTCCAACCCTCGGGACTCGGACTCATGCCGGAGAACCTCGCCGGTGCCGGCCCGGCCGGAGCAGGAGCCGCCCGGCGGATCGTGGTCGTCGACGACGACCCCGTGCTGCGGGCGATCCTGCGTGGCTACCTCGAGGACGCCGGTTACCGGGTGACCGAGGCCGCGGATGGTGAGAGCCTCCTGGATGCTCTGCCACGGCTCGCCCCGGCGCTGATGCTGCTCGACGTCAAGCTGCCCGGAACCGACGGCTTCGAGCTGCTGCGCTCGGTCCGCGCGCGCTCCGATCTGCCGGTGATCATGGTCACTTCGTGTACCGAAGCCCGGGCACGCGTCGAGGGACTGGAGCTCGGTGCGGATGATTACGTCACCAAACCGTTCAACGCCCGCGAGCTGGTGGCGCGCGTGCGCAACGTTCTGAGGCGGGCCGCGGAACGGAGCGGTGCCGAACCTCTGGCGATCGGTGGCGGCTGGACCTTCGATCGGGAGCGCCGCCGCTTCGTCGGAACCGAAGGACGGCGGGTGGCGCTCACCGCGGCTGAAGGCGCAATCATGGCGGCCCTGGCCGAGCATCCCGGGCGGCCGATCACGCGCGAGGCTCTGGCCATGCGGATGGGCCGCCGGCTGGGAGGCCCCGACGACCGGAGCATCGATGTGCTGGTCAGTCGCATCCGGCGCAAGCTGGCGGCCCGGTGCGGCAGCGGGTTGATTCGCTCGATCCGTAACGTGGGCTACATGCTGGATGCGGTCGCATCGCCGCAGAGCGACGACCAGTAGGCGTCGATGTGCCGCTGACTCACCTCGATGGCCGCGGGCATCAGCACCGACAGGGTGTCCAGCTCACGGGCGCCGTTGCGCGCCGCACGTTCGAGATCGACGGCGAGGGAGTGCAGCCTCGGCAAGCCCAGGGCTGCCGCCGAGCCGGCCAGCCGATGAGCGCGGTCCACGAGCTTCCCGCCGTCGGCGCCGGGGTTGGCGAGAGCCGCCAGCACCTGCCCGGTGTTCGTCTCGAAGGCTTTCAGTATCCGCGCGGTACGCCCGGGGCCGAGGGCGCTGAAGTGATCGGCGAGTATGCGCGGATCGAGCCAGTCCCCCGCGTCCTCGCCGGTGGAAGCGGCGGCGGACTGCGAAGTCCCGCCCCCGGGCAGCAATTCGATCCGGCGGCACAAGTCTTCCGGCGAGAAGGGCTTGACGACGAGGTCGTCGATCCCGGCGGCTTCGCAAGCGGTCGCATCCGATGGCTCGACCTGCGCGGTCAGAGCGATGATCGGCGGTTGGCTGCGTTGCAACGTTTCCCCGTACAGGGTCCGGATGCGTCTTGCGGCCTCGAAGCCGTCGATGTCCGGCAGACGGATATCCATCAGCACGACGTCGACCCGATGGTCGCGCGCCATCCGGATCGCGGCCATGCCGGTGGCGGCGACGAGCACCCGATGGCCCCGGCGTTCGAGCAGTGCCTTGCCGACGACGCGGTTCACCTCGTCGTCCTCCACCATCAGGATGGTGCGCGCTGATTGCCTGCTGATGTCCGGAGGCGGCGCCACCTCGCAACGCGCCGGCGCCGCGGCGGGCGGCAGATCGAGCTCGAACCAGAAACGGCTGCCGCGCTCCCGGCGTCGTTCGGCGCCGATCTCCCCGCCCATCCCGGTCACCAGCGCCCGCGATATGGCGAGGCCGAGTCCGGCGCCCTGGCCTCGGTCGGTGGTGTGGGGGTGGATCTGCGTGAACGGTTCGAACAACCGGGGGAGCGCCGCTTCGTCCACGCCCGTGCCGTCATCGACGACCTCGAAGCGAAGCCGTCCATCGCGTCCGTGCGCCCGCCGGACGTTGACCGTGACGCGCCCTCGCGGCGAAAACTTCATCGCGTTGCCGACCAGGTTGAGCAGCACCTGCTGGATCTTGCCGGCATCGCCGAGCCGATGCGCATCGTGCGGGGCCATGCAATCCAGGGTCAGATGGACCCCGGATTCGATGGCGCGCGGACGGACGATGGCGAGGACCCCGTCGAGCATCTCCGGCAGCACGAAGGGTGCGCGCGCGACCTCGATGCGGCCGGCCTCGATGCGGCTGTAGTCGAGCACATTGTTGATCACCCCGAGCAGCCGCTCTCCCGAACGTTCGATGGTGTCGGCGAACTCGTTCTGGGCGTCGGTCAGGCCCTCGTCGCGGATCAGGCGCATGGCGCCGAGCACGCCGTTCAGCGGGGTGCGCAGCTCGTGGGTCATGGTGGACAGGAAGGCCGACTTGGCGCGGTTCGCTTCCTCGGCGGCGCGCAGAGCGTGCTTGTGGGTGGTGACGTCGTTGAGAATGACGACCGAGCCGGCGTACTTGTCGCAGATGTCGAGGATGTCGCGGCGGCGGACGTCGAAGAAGCTCTCGCCCGCCGACGTCTGCAACGCCAGGGAGGCGCCGTCGATCAAGCTCGACGGATCGAGGCGCGAGGTCACCGCCTCGAGGGCCGCGCTTGCGCCTTCAGGGCGGTAGTAGAGCTCGCCGGGGTCGTTCTCGACCCCGAACAGGCGCCAGGCGGCGCCGTTCATGTTCTCGATCCCGTTCCTCTCGTCGAGGACGAAGACCGGATCCTCGAGGCTCTCGAAGATGGTGAGGTACTTGTCCTTCTCGTTTGCCAGAGCACGATTCTTGTCCTGGACCTCGGCGATCTTCTCGTTCTCGCCGAGCGATGCCCAGTCGATGCTGATGGCCAGCTCGATACGGTCGAAGTAACGCGCGATGAGCTCGCGCGCCCGGCGGGCCTCGGGTTCCGGCCAATGCTCCTTGTCGACGAGATCGAGGAAGGTGAGGCGGAAGAACTTGGTCAGCCCGAGGAACAGGGCGAGGGTGACGCCGCGGGCGCGGTGGCGTCTCGCCGAGCCGATGGCGAACGCCGTATAGGGATCGGCACAGTAGTCATGGTCTGCGGGCATCGGCAGCAGCCCCGGGTGCTCGTCGAGCGCCCGGGCCAGCTCGTCGCGAAGCCCCACCACGGACTCCCGCCAGGCGCTGACCAGGGTGGGCGTGTACTGCGAGTAGTCGTTCGCCTTGGCGTAATCGATGACGCGGTAAATCAGCCAGTCTTCGTGGCCGAGCAGCAGATCGCGCAGTGAATGCCTCATTCCCTCGCCGGTGAAATTGATTCGTCGCAGTGGGTCGACCGCGGCCAGGATGTGAAGCCGCGGCTCGGCGAGTCGTCCCGATAGGTGCCTGACATCCCGTATCTCCGACTTTCGCGGGACAGGCTCCGGCGGCGGTGTGCGCTACGCCTGTCTGCAATGTACTCGAATATCCTCCTCGTTGCGCGCCGATGCTCGATGATCCGTATCCGGTGAGCGTCCGGCCGGTCTGGACGATCGGGCAGGCCGTCTCGTGAGGGCTGCTCGCGGTGTCCGGCGCCGCGAGCAGCCCTGCTTCGACGTGGTGTGCCTTCCCGGCGCCGAACGCCGGCGAGGGTTCGCGTCAGGCCGGCGAGAAATGGCCGTGCAGAGCGATTGGGAGGGGGTAGTCGAGCCAGGCGCGCGCCATCGGCCCGTCGGCGACGTGCCGGGCATCGAAGATCGCGATGCCGCTCAGCTCCCGTACGTAGTCGAGGTAGGGACCGATCAGCCACCCATCGTCCTCGCTGCGCGGGGCCTGCTTCGGTACGAAGACGTGCTCCTCCGGAATCACCCCCGGCCCGTAGTCGAACGCTTCAACGGATCCGGCATCCAGGTCCCGCTTGACGACCCGGCGCAGATGCCACCCGGTTGATTCCACGGATGCTGCCCCGAGGGTATAGACGTAGCGGTTGCGTCGTCCCGCCACCGAGGGCGCGATGCGGGGAAACTCGGCTTCCTCGCCCGTGGCCTCGACCTCTGCGCTCCCGTTCGGACGGAGTGTGAAGCGGGCATAGCGTTCCGGTGTCGCCTCCCCGAGCTCGCCGCGCATGATGGCGCGCATTCTGTCCGTCACCAGGGAGGCATCGGTCGCGACGCAGTGGTCGAAGCGGATGACCCCGCTGTCGTCCTCCCACCCGTTGCCGTGGTGAAAGCCGAATCCGGCCGGGAGCTGGTACCAGCGCCGGGTGTCGAAATCGTCCTTGTCCACCACGAGCACGCGAGAGCCCAGCGCGGGCTGCCAGGACAGGGCGTCGAGCAGCACCTCGTCGCCCGCGGCCGGCGCGAACACCAGAGGCGGAATGACGATGACCAGGTGCCGGGCGGTGACGACGAAGTCGTGCACCATGCCGGGCGCACCCACGTCGATGCGATGCGCCCTCCGAACCGTGCCGTCCGGGGCGATGTGATAGAGCAGGAGCGCCGGGACCGGCGCGAAGCTGTAGCCGAACGCCCAAAGCGTGCCGTCGGACTCGACCTTGGGGTGGGCGGTGAAGGGCAGGCCGTCCAGGGACTCGCCCCATACCTTGAAGCCCTGCCAGGCAAGTGTCTCGCGATCGAGCACGCTCGCCGAGCCGCCTTCCCACAGCGCGAGCAGCTCGCCGTGGTGGTCGAGTACGGAGGTGTTGGCGACGTTGAGGTCATCGGGACGGCGTGGGCCGGCGCCGCCGCCCGCGGAGGTTGCGAATCCGGAGAAGAGGCGGCGCTGCGCCGAGGTCTCGCGCACCAGCTTCGGAGTCTCCAGTACGCGGGCGTGGTGCGAGACGCCGCGGCCGTCGAAACGACAGGCCTGCACCATGCCGTCGCCCTCGAACCAGTGCCGGTAGCGGACCCCGAAGCGTTGGTAGACCGCCGGTCCGTTGCGGTAGAAGATCCCTTGAAGCTCCGCCGGCAGGCGGCCCTCGATGCGTGCTTCGCAGCGGAGCCGATCGGCGCGGACGCTACGCCAGCCGAGCAGCATGGGATTCTTCTCGAGAGCTCGGGCGAAGCTCTCCGACCAGCCGCTTCCACCCGCCGCCGCGTGCAGCGGAAACAGCGGAGCGAGGCCGGCAAGCCCTGCCGTGCGCAGGAAGGATCGGCGTTTCCATGTCTGGTGAGCCATCGGAAGCCTCCTCAGTAGCGCAGGGTCATGACGGCGACCTCGGCTGCGTCGCCGACGTTCACCGCGGCGGCCTCGAAGTCGGGAGGCCCGAAGGACGAATCGGGATCGTTGGCGAAGCCGTAGCCTTCGGACGGGATCCCCACGAGGTTGGTGTCGAGCTCCCCGTTGTCGTTCTCGTCATGGAAGGCGTTCACCGCGTACCGCCCGGGGGGCAGGTCGCGCAGGATGAAACGAAGCGCACCGACGTTCGCACTTTGCTGGACCGCTGCGATCGTGCCGGACGTGGCGGGGAACTTGTCCTTCGTCTCGGGGGCGTGCACCGCGACGTAGAGACGTCCGTCCCCGGAGCGAATGCCGCGTACCTCGACGGCGAGGTCCGCGGCGGGGAGCGGGACGGCGACGACGCCGGCCAGGGCGGCGACGGTGAGCAATCCGGTGAGCAATCGTTGAATCATGGTGGGTTCTCCTGTGTCTGGATGGTCGGGAACGGCGACCGATGCGGTGCGCCGTGACGCGGATTCTCGACAGGGATGCGAGCCGCCGGCAATCGGAAATTCGTGAAACAACGGACTTTTTCGCAAACCGCGAGGACCGCGCGGTTCACGATGCGCGAGTGGCGGTTCAGCCACTCACGGCAGACGCTTGCGCACCGTTCCGGCGTCCCCCACCGCGTAGGCGGTCCCGTCCACGGCGACCCGGACGGCGCGCAGGCCGGCATCGGTGCCGGTGTCCTCTTCGATCCAGGCGTCGCCATCCCAGACGAGAGCCGTCCCCCGGGTGCCGACCGCGATCCATCGCGTGTCGTCGAGCGGCGCCACCCCGAGCAGGTCCGCGGTGGTGCCGGTGGCGCGTCGCGACCAGCGCCGGCCGTCGAAATGCGCCGTGGTGCCCGAGAGGCCGACCACCACGACGTCGTCGAGCGCCCGGCCGCAGACACCGTAGAGGAACGCCTCGGTGCCGGCGGAGAAGCTGTTCCACTCGCGGCCGTTCCAGCGCAGGATGGCGCCGAAGTCGCCGACCGCGAGCACATGATCGGCGTCGTAGCCCCATATCGAATAGAGCGCGTCGCGGGTGCGCCCGTCGATACGCTCGAAGCCGACGCCGTCCGAGCGCAGGATCAGGCCTTCGTCGCCGACGACGAACAGGTCGTGCGGCCCGAAGCCTGCGACCGCGACAGCCGAGATGTCGACACCCAGACGGTGGATCTCGCGCCAGCGCGAGCCGTCGAACTCGATGACGGCTGCGAAGTCGCCCACCGCGTAGACCTGATCGGCGCGTCGGCCCCACACGCCGTGCAGATGCAGCGGCGCGGGTGCGGCATGGGCGAGCCACCGCTTCCCGTCGAAGGTGACGATGGCGCCCTCGTCGCCGACCGCGAAGATTTGGTCGTCGTCTCCCCACAGCGACCACAGCACTCGATCGGTCGGGCATCCATCGACGCACTCCCAAGGGCTGGCGCGGCCGATCGGAGCGGCGTCGGCCTCGAGGGAGGGCAGGGCGGTTGCCGAGACCGTCGCCCTTTCGATGACGCCTCCGCCGTCACCCACGCACAAGGCGCGCTGGCCGCCCACCGCGGCCAGCGCGTAGAGATCGCGGCGGGTGTCGACTCGCTCGGCCACGATCGAATCGCCCGCGACCCGCACGATCGTGCCGTGATCGCCGACCGCGACCACCGCGTCACCGATCCGCCCGACCGCGCGCAGCCGCGGCAGCGCCTCGTCGGAGGCGAGCGGGGACCAGGTTCCCCCGCGCAGGCGCAGGAGGGTGCCGGTGAAGCCGTTTCGCCGCGCGTTGAAATGACCGCCGACCGCATAGACCGTGCCGTCGGGCTCGACGTGCATCCCGGTCAGATGGCTCGACGTGTCCGTCGCCATCCGCGACCACGTGCCGTCGCGGAAGGTCAGCACGACTCCCTGGGCGCCGGCGACCATGAGCGTGCCGTCGGGTGCCCTCAGGACCGCGCGCAGGTGAGCGTCGGTCGGGCAATCGGCCTCGTGCCATGCGGATCCGTCGAATCGGCACACCCGGCCCTCGTCGCCGACGGCCCAGACATCGGCAGGCGACGACGCCCACAGGCCGAAGAGCGGCGTGTTCGCGCGGATCGAGGCGAAGCGCCTGGTCATCGGATCGACGGTGCCGCCGCCAAGCCGGCGCCAGGCGGCGCCGTCCCAATGCACGATGACCCCCATCCAGCCGACGGCAACAGCGGCAATGCCGGGGGCATTGCCAGCGTTGCCGTCGCCGAACCCGGCGACAGCGTGCAGCGGCTCCTTGACCCCCGATTCCTCGCGCCGCCAGACGCCGTCCTTCAGCCGGTGAATCGCGCCACCGTCACCGACGATCAGCGCGTGATCGGGACCGTCGCACCAGACCCCCCACAACACGTCGTTCGGGGAAGCGCCGGTGGTCGGCACCGGGCGCCAGATCGGCTGCTCGCCACGGATGCGACCGGTGAGGAAGCGGCGCCGCGACGGGACGTTATCGTCCGGCACGGGTGACCTGGCCTGATCCGGCACGCCGGAACCGGGCGCTTGGGAGCGCGGGCGTCCCGCCCGCAGCGGACCGAAGGATCCGGGGCCGAAGGCGTGGGCCTTGCGGGACACCGCGCCTTGTCATGACAAGCCTCGCGACTGCCCTCATGGAGCCTCCCGGGAAAGGCGACGCCGGTCATCCATGCCCCAGACGCTCGACCTCACCGTCGATCAACGCCTGGATCTCGCCACGAACCGCCGCCTTGTCGATGTCGGGCCGGGTGGCGAGGGCGGCCTCGATGGACTCCATCTGAGCGCCGACGCCGAGCGATTCGACCAGCTCACCGGACATCGCGCCCGACTGCTCCCGGGCGAACGCCGCGACCATGCGATCAGCCAGCGCGGCGAACCGTCCCGCTGCATCGCCTTGCCGGTCGCCGTCGTCGACCGCCGGCCGACCCGCGTCGGAGGCAAACGCCAGCGCCGGGGAGAAGGGCAGTCGAACCAGGGTCTCGATGCCGCTCTGCGCGAGTCGATCCGACAGCGGATCGCGCGGGAACATCTCGATATGGCCGTCGCAGTGCGGACACGACATGCCGGCCATGTTCTCGACCACCCCGGCCACCGGCAGGCCGCGTTCGTGGCAGAAGCGGGCCGCCTTGAGGGTGTCGAGCAGCGCCACCGCCTGCGGCGTGGTCACGAGGAGCGCGCGGGTCTCGACCCCTTCGAGCAGATCGCAGAGCGTGATCAATTCGTTGCCGGTCCCGGGGGGCATGTCGATCACCAGGAAGTCGAGCGTGCCCCAGTCGTAGGAGCCGATCAGGTGGTGAACGTAGTCGAACTTGTAGGCGTCGCGCCAGACCACCGGCACGTCGGGTCCGTCGAGGAAGAAGCCGAGCGAGCCGATCGGAAGCTCGCCCGCGTGATCGTGGAAGCGGTACCGGCGAGGTTGGATGCCCCGGCCACCGACCGTGGTGTGCTCTCCCTGCTGGCCGAAGAACTGGGCGGCGTTGGGGCCGTGGATGTCGGCATCGGCGAGCGCGGTGCGATGGCCCCGCGCCGCCAGCGATGCGGCGAGATTGGCGGCCACGGTGCTCTTGCCGACCCCGCCCTTGTTGGCGAGGACCAGGATCACGCCGCCGATCGCCTGCAACCGGTCCTCGATCAGGCGCCGGTTGTGCGCAGGCTTGTCGAGCGCACAGTCGTCCTCGAGCTTGCAGAACGTGCAGGCGTGCCCGAGGCCGCAGTCGATCACGGCCGGCCTCGGCTTTGCCATGGCCGGGCTCAGCTCCCCGCGAGCGGCGACAGATCGAGCAGGATCCAGCCGGGGCTCGCGTTCTTGTGGCCGTCGCGCTCGCCGTCGGCGCCCTGCCAGACCGCGAAGGCGAGCGGCTGAGGGTCGCCGGCGGGGTCGAGGCGCGCCATGTGCATCCCTTCGGCCCCGAGCGCACGCGACATCACCACCACCCACTGGTCTTCCGGAGCGAACGCCGCCTTGCCGTGGGCGCTGGCCGCGCCGAGCGGCTGATCGTCGAGCCGGGTGGTCGAGCCGGGTCCACCCGCCGCAAGGTTCTCGGCCGAGTCGTCGTCGGCTTTCCAGTACCAGATGTTCACGGGCGCTCCGGTGACGCCCATGAGATGCGGCGTGACATCGGCCCCTTTCAGCGCGAACTGCACCGCGGCGCCGTCGCGGAAGCGGTCGAGCCCCGTGACCCGATCGGCGGTCGCGTCCGCCCAGCGCAGCTTGACGTACAGCCGCTCCCCGTCGCTGGCCGCGCTGAAATACAGCGGCATCCCCGTCCCGCCGGCCTCCTGCCGCAGCGCCACCGATGGGTGCCAGATCGGCGCGGGCGTCAGCCACATCTGGTATTCGGGGACACGCTCCCAGATGTCGTCGATCGGATCATTGGCGATCCGCAGATGCACCCCTCGCGGGATGATGGTCACCGGTATCGTGTCGCCGGCCGCGAGGTCGAGCACGTTGGCCTTTCCGCGTGGAACTTCGGCGGCGAATCCGGCGTTCCAGCCGATCATGGCCACCAGCAGCAAACCCGGAACGATTGTCCGCATCGGTCTCATCCCCAGAGGTTCTGTTCTTCGGTCAACGGTTTGTCGGCAAGCGCATGCACCGGCGGCGCCGGCAGAGCGGCGCCGAGCTCGTGCGCGTGCCAAGTGGTGAGCGAGGCCGCGGCCCCGCCGAGTGCGGCGAACAGGGGGTCGCCGCCGCGGCGCGAAACCTCGAGCTCGAGGGTGGGCACGAATCGATCGAGAAACGGGATCAGCAGCTTGTCGAGGAAGTCGGCCTGCGCGCGCTCCAGGCCGCCGGTGCGCTTCCCCTCCCGGCGGGCGCGTGCTTCGAGCTCGCCGAGCCAGGCCATCGCCTCGAGCTGGCAGCACAGATGGTCGGGCAGCTCGTTGTCCTCGCCGTGGCCGCGCACCTTGAGGCCGAAATGGCGGTAGAACCGGACATGGTCGAGCAGCACCTCGGGCCGTGGCCGTCCGTCGAGTAGCTGCATGTACTCGCCGGTACACAGCGGCACCGGCGGCCGCCCCCGTGTCCCGCGCTCGAAGAGCGCGATATAGGCGCTCCCGAAGGAGGACGGGGCGAGCGTGAGCCGGGGCAGCGGAGGAATGCGGCCGAAGACCGTCTCCATGTGTCCCGCGAACGCCGACTGGAACCGCCCGTCTTCGAGCTGCGCGGTAATCTCGGAGATCGGATGCGCGAACGCGATCGAGAGTAGCTGGTAGCCGGCGGAACGTGCGCGGCAGCGGGTCACCGGATCGGTCATGGCGCGCTCCCGGTCGGGGCGCGTGGTGGGGCTCCGGATCGGCGGTCGCGGCTTCATCGAGGGCACCGGCTCAGCTCAGCTTGAACATCTCGTGGTGCTTGAAGCCGATGAGCGTGTCCATCAGCTCCGACGCTTCACCGCTCGCCTTCTTCGCACGCTCGGCCGCGATGGTCTCGAACGCCTGGCGCACGCCGTCGCCGAACAGCTCTTCGAGATAGGCGACGGGGATGCGCGATTCGGTCTCGGCGTTGCGGTCGGCGCCGAGCCGGGGGGGCGAGGTCGGCGGCACGTAGAACACGTTCGGCCTGGTGCCCCATTCGGGGTGCAGGGGCAGGGCGACCTTGTACTTCTCCACCAGCAGATGGATCGGACCGGCCTCGTCGTCGCGATAGCCCACCCAGCGGATGCGCCCCACGCATTGGCGCGCGCAGGCCATGGCCAGGCCCTTCTCGATGCGCGGATAGCAGAAGATGCACTTCTCCGATTTCGAGATGCGCTCGTTGAAATAGACCTTCTTGTAGGGGCAGGCGGTGACGCAGTAGCGGTAGCCCCGGCAGCGTTCCTGGTCCACCAGCACGATGCCGTCTTCCTGGCGCTTGTAGATGGCGTTGCGCGAGCACGCGGCGAGGCAGGCCGGATCGTCGCAGTGGTTGCAGATCCGCGGCAGGTAGAAGTAGTAGCTGTTGGGGTAGTCGCCGGTGCCTTCGTCCTCGTCCCAGTTCGCGCCCCAGGTCGGCTTGACGTTGGGCCGCATCCAGGGGTCGGTGCCGGTCATCAGGCTTTCTTCGAAGTTGTACTCCCATGGGATGCCGTAGTCCTCCGCGCTGGGCTCGCGGCCGAGGCGGAGGTTGCCTCCTTCGTCGAAACCCCCGCCCATCGACTCGAAGTCGCGCGGATAGCCGCGGCCCGGCCGGGTCTCGACGTTGTTCCAGTACATGTATTCCCGGCCGTTGCGATTGGTCCACTGCATCTTGCAGGCCGACGTGCAGGTATGGCAGCCGATGCACTTGTTGAGGTCCATCACCATGCTGAGCTGCCGTTTGACTCCGGTTGCCATCTCGTTCGCCCCCTGAATACTCGTTTCGTATCGCGACCGTGTCGTGGTGCGATCCGTCCGGTTACACCCTCTCGACGTCGACGCTGCTCTCGTGAGCGAGCTGGTTGGCGTTCCACTTCCACAAGGTGAACTTCAGGTGCCCCCAGTCGCCGACCAGCTCCAGCGGCTGCAGCAGCGTCGCGGTGACGTTGTTGAGCGGCTTCTGCTCGTCGTACTGGTAGGGCTCCCAGCCGTGCTCCATCATCAGCGCATCCTCGGGAAGGCTGGGATAGAACTTGGCCTGGGCGAAGAATTCTCCGATGCCGTTGAACACCCGCACCTTGTCGCCGTCGGCGATGCTGCGGGCAGCGGCAAGCCGCGGGTTGATGTAGACGTTGGGCTCGCCGCGCTGCAGGCGCATCATGAACTTGTTCGAACGCCAGTTCGAATGGATGCCCCAGCGCGTGTGCGGGGTGTAGAAGTGCAACGGGTAGTTGGAGGCTTCCTTCCCGGCGTGCCGGCGCGCGGTCGGTACCCGGGCGCCGAGCTTCATGTAGCGGTCGTGGTCGCAGTAGAAGGTGATGCGCCCCGACAGCGTCGGATAGGGCGTCTTGTCGACCACCTGATGCTCGAAGGGGTTGTAGACCGCGTCGGGCCGCAGCGTCGAGTGGCCGCCCGCCTTCTCGTTCATCACGAAGAACCCGCGTTTGGCGCCTTCCTCGAGGGTGCCGTCGATCTCCGGGCTGTTGTCCACCAGCCACCTGGTCGCGTCGTAGGCGGTGTTGATGGTGCCGCCCATGGTGAAGTCGTCGTGGATGGTGTCGAGGTTGCGGGTGACCGATCCGTCTTCGTAGGCGCCAGCGCCCCGCACCCTGGCGCGTTCCTGGATCTTCCCGGTGAGCAGCGCCATGATGTCCCAGTCGGGCAGGGCTTCGCCGACGGGGTCGACCGGCGCGGTGAACACGTTGACGAACCGGTGGTAGCCGACCGAGCGCAGGTCCCAGGCCTCGTAATGGCTCGCCGCGGGCAGCAGGTAATCGGCCCACATAGCGGTCGAGTCCATGCGCACGTTGACGTTGACGAACAGCTCGCTGACCTCGTTCAGGATGCGCTCGCGGTACTTGTGGGCACCCTTGTTGCGGCGGAACTTGTTGTCGGCGATCGAGATCAGGCCCTTGACGTGTCCGTGGTAGGGCATGCCCTGCTTGTCGATGCTCTCGTGGATCATCTCCATCATTTCATCGACGTTGAAGCCGACGCGCGCCTTGAGCTTGTCCGGGTCGAAGTGCCGGCGCGCCTCGTGGACCATCTCGCCGCGCATGAACTCGCCGAGGCCGCCGGGTTCGAGGCGGGGGAGCTTGGTGAACTCGGCGAGCGCGAGGGACAGCAGCTTGGGGTGCGCCCACTCGATCCATGAGGTGTCGAGTCCGCCGCGCGGCCCGCCGTGGCCGGTCAGCGCCAGCACCAGCACCTGCGCCCAGCCGGTGTGGATGCCGTTGATGTAGCGGCCGATGTTGAAGCCGGTCATGAACACGGCCTTCTTCGCTCTGGCGATGTGGCGCGCCTCGGTGCGCACCACGTCGGGATGCACGCCGGTGACCTCCCGCGTCGCTTCGGGTGGATACTTCATCGCCTCGGCCCGCATGTGCACGAAAGCCGGCTGCACCGCGATGCCCTCGACGGTGAAGCTGCCCTCCAGCGCCGGGTCGACCGCACCGAGCGCGATCGATTTGGTCTCGCTGCCCATCGAGCCCGGGGCTTCGACCGCCCGGTTGCCAACCGTGTCCCACATGTAGAACACGTCGGCCTTGCCGTCGGCGGCGAGATCCGACTGGCGCAGCAGCTTGCCGTTGTCGTCGCGCACCAGCAGCGTCAGGTCGGTCTGCTCCTTGACGAACGCAGTGTCGTGCAGCGCCTCGGAGAGGATGACCTGGGCCAGCGACATGTTGAAGAAGGGGTCCGCGCCCGGCTGGATGGGGATCCACAGGTCGGCGTGGATCGAGCTGGGGTTGTAGTCCGGCGCGATGGAGACGATGCGGGCGCCGTTGTAGCGGGCTTCCCAGATGTAGTGGGCGTCGGGGATGCGGGTCGCGTTGGGGTTGAACAGGGTCATCATGATGTAGTCGGCGTCGAACCACGCGTCGGAGGTGAAGCTCTGGATCGGATCGCCGTAGGCGAGGTGGGCGCCCGTGTTGAGGTCTCCGACGTCGGTGAAGATGTCGAGCTGGACGCCGCCGAGCAGCGAAGCCAGGCGATAGGGCGCGGCGAGGCGGACGTGGCTCAGGTTGCCGCTGCCGGTGTGGGTCATCAGGGCGCCGGGGCCGTACTTCTCGAAGATGTCGACGATCCTGTCGGCGATCTCGGTCGTCGCCTGGTCCCACGAGATGCGCTGCCACCTGCCCTCGCCGCGTTCGCCGGCGCGCTTCATCGGGTAGCGCAGGCGGTCGCCTTCGTACATCGCCGCCGAGTGGATGGCGCCCTTCTGGCAGCCGCGGGGGTTGGCGTCGGGGGTGTCCGGATTGATCTGCGGATACTCGGCGAGCTGCTCTTCGCGCAGCACGATGCCGTCCTTCACATAGATCCGGAACGCGCAGTTGCCGACGCAGTTGATGCAGTGAGCGGCGTATCCCACGTGGTCCCAGGTGAACTCGTCGCGGTAGAGATCTTCCCAGGCACGATAGGGATACTCCTGGTCGAGCGTATCGAAGAGCGGCTCCAGCTTGTTGAGCGCCCAGGCGCCGTCGGCGGTGAGCACGCCGATGCCGGTGAGCGCCGTGGCGCCGAGGAATTCCCGCCGAGTGACTGTTTGCATTGCCGTCGTCCCGCCTGATCGTGAAACGGGAGCCATCGCCACGGGGATGCGGCGGCCTCCCTCGCCGATGGGTATAGGCCAGCCCGTCCGGCGATCGCAAGCGGTTTTTCGTGAACGGCGTTATCGTTTGAAAACGATTCGTGAACGGCCGGCAATTCCCGCCAGGCCCGAGAACGTCCCTTGCATCCCAACGATCAGGGGCTCGGCAGGTGATCGGGACGGCTGCGAAATCCCTGTCGTGCCATCGGGTTCGGGACGTTGGCGGGAATCGTTGCCGGACTTCTCGTCATCCCCCGGAGCCGTGCCTACAATGCGCGGCGGTGGAGCGCGGGGAAGCGGGGCCAAACGACTTCAGGACGCATGGGAGAAATGCAGATGGCGGAATGTCCGGTGTGCGGGGCGGAGGTCGAGCTGGCGGCCGACGCGGTGGTGGGAGAGCTGATGGAGTGCGCCGATTGTGGCGCCGAGCTGGAGGTGCTTGAAGTGGAGCCGCCGGCGCTCGGCGAGGCCCCCGAGACCGAGGAGGACTGGGGTCAGTGAGGGTCGGCTTCCTCCATTCCCTGATTCGGAAGGAGGAGAAGCTCCTGCTCGGCGAGCTCGCGAAGCATGGCGGGGTGGAGGTGGCCATGCTCGACGACCGGAAGATGGTCTTCGATCTGAAGAGCGGCCCCGACGTCGACGTGGTGCTGGAGCGCTGCATCAACCACTCCCGTGCGCTGCACGGGCTGCGCCTGCTCGAAAGCCTGGGGATCCGGTGCGTGAACAGCTACCGGGTGGCCAACGTCTGCGGCGACAAGCTGCTCACCTCGCTCGCGCTCCACGAGGCCGGGGTTGCGCAGCCGGAGGTCAGGGTCGCGTTCACCGAGGCGTCCGCGCTCGAAGCGCTGGACGCCGTCGGCTATCCCGCGGTGCTCAAGCCCGCTGTCGGCTCCTGGGGCCGCCTGCTCTCCAAGGTCAACGATCGGGACGCGGCCGAGTCGATCCTGGAGCACAAGACCATCCTCGGCAGCTACCACCACTCGATCTTCTACATCCAGGAGTACGTCGAGAAGCACGGACGCGACATCCGCAGCTTCGTCGTCGGCGACGAGTGCATCGCCGCCATCTACCGCGGGTCGGCGCACTGGATCACCAATACCGCGCGTGGCGCGCAAGCCTCGAACTGCCCGGTGACCGGCGAGCTGGCGGCGGTCTCGCTGGCCGCGGCCCGGGCGGTGGGCGGGGGGATCCTGGCCGTCGACCTCTTCGAGACGCCGGACGGTCTCCTCGTCAACGAGGTGAACTACACGATGGAGTTCAGGAACAGCATCGACACCACCGGCGTCGACATCCCCCGCAGGATGGTGGAGCACCTGCTGGGGCTCGGGCCGTGATCCGGGTCTCGATCGCCGGCTCGACCGGGAAGGGTTGAAACGACGCTGAACCGTTGAAACGATGCGGGTCGAGCGCGGGGCGGTGCTCGATCGAAAGGGAGGGGCGACCGCTGGCGCGGCCACCCCCGGCCGGCGCCGCGCGAGGAACAGGTTCGTTCCATGCGAGCCGGCCGATCCTGCCGCCGGCAAACAGACAGGGAGCACGACAGATGGCCACGAAAAGACCCAACATCCTGATCATCCAGGCAGACCAGATGGCGCCGCAGGCGCTGCCGGTCCACGGCCATCCCCTGCTTCATGCGCCCAACATCTCGGCCCTGGCGGAGCAGGGGGTGGTGTTCGAGAACGCTTACTGCAACTTCCCGCTCTGCGTCCCCTCGCGCTACTCGATGCTGACGGGACGCCATACCAGCGCGATCGGCGCCTGGGACAACGCCGTCGAGCTGGCCTCGGAGCGCCCGACGATGGCCCATTACATGGACGATCTCGGGTACGACACCATCCTCTGCGGCAAGATGCACTTCGTCGGCCCGGACCAGCTCCACGGCTTCAGGCAGCGGCTCACCACCGACGTCTACCCCTCCAACTTCGCGTGGACCCCGGACTGGCCCAACGAGCCCGAGTACCGCCCCACCGGGATCAGCCTCCGCCCGGTGGTGCAGGCCGGCCAGTGCGTGCGTAGCCTCCAGATCGACTACGACGACGAGGTCGAGTTCTACGGCATCCAGCAAATCCACGACCTGGCGCGCTACTCGCGGGACACCCCGTTCTTCCTGGTCATCTCCTTCACCCACCCGCACTCGCCCTTCACCACCACCGCGCGCTACTGGGACCTGTACCGCCACGACGACATCGACATGCCCAGCGTGCCGCCGATCCCGGTGGAGGAGCTGGACGAGCACAGCCGCTGGCTCCACTACGCGCACGGCACCCACCTGAACACGGTCACCGAGGAGCACGTGCGCGCCGCCCGGCACGCCTACTACGGCATGTGCAGCTACGTGGACGACAAGGTGGGCCGCATCATGGAGGCGATGCGCGCCACCGGGCTCGCCGACGAGACGTTCGTCGTCTTCACCAGCGACCACGGCGAGATGCTGGGCGAGCGGGGCATGTGGTACAAGCAGACCTTCCACGAGTGGTCCGCGCGCGTCCCCCTCATCGTGAGCAAGCCCGGCACGTTCGCCCCGGGCCGTGTGGGCGAGCTGGTCTCGCTGGTGGATCTCCTGCCGACCCTGCTCGACTTCGCCACCGGCGGCCATCCGCCCGAGGCGGTGGACCCCTTCGACGGCAACAGCCTCACCGGCCTGCTGGGCGGCAGCACCGGCGGATGGCCGAACCAGGTGATCTCCGAGTACACCGGCGAAGGGGTCCGGGCGCCCTGCCGGATGCTCCGCCGGGGCCGGTTCAAGTACATGTACACGCATGGCTTCCCGGACAGGCTCTACGACCTGGAATCCGATCCCCTGGAGCTTCGGAACCTCGTCGGGGCGACGGACACGGCGCAGACCGCGCAGGAGCTGCGCGCCGCCCTGCTCGACGGCTGGGACCCCGATGCGATCGGCGAACGCTGCCTGGAATCGCAGCGCCGGCGCCGCTTCGTGCAGCGCGCCACCGGCGGCGAGCCCTACTGGGCGTACAAGGTGCGCGAGGACGACGACCGGCGGTTCGTGCGCAATGCCGGCGCCGCGCCGACCAAGGCCCGGGCCCGGTTCCCCTACGTCGAGCCGGTCCCGTTCGAGCAATGATTCGAGGCCGGCCGGGGCGCACGGCGGCCTCGAGTGGCGACCGCGGGCAGGATCAGACCGGAAGCGCCTGCTCCAGCACCCTCGCAACGTGGCACGCCTCGCGGGCCGCGCCGTCGGCGATCTGGCGCCGGCAGCTCGTGCCGTCCGCCACGATCAGGGTGTCCCGGTCCGCTGCCCGTACCGCCGGGAGGAGGCCGAGCTCGGCCATGGCCATCGACCTCTCGTAGTGCTCGGCCTCGTGGCCGAAGGCGCCGGCCATGCCGCAGCAGCTCGAGGCGACGGTCTCCACCGCGAGCTCCGGTACCAGGCGGAGGGTGCGCTCGACTGCGGGCATGGCCCCGAACGCCTTCTGGTGGCAGTGGCCGTGGAGGAGGGCGCGTTTCTGCGCCAGCGGGTGCAGGGAGAGTGCGAGATCCCCTTCGGCGGCGGCCTCGGCGATGAGCTCCTCGAACAGCAGGAACCGCGCTCCGCCCGAATCCCGCTCCAGGCCGAGCACGAGGGCCTCGTCGCGGAACGTGAGCAGGCACGAGGGCTCCAGGCCGACGACGGGAACGCCGCGCTCGATGAACGGTGCGAGCGCCGAGAGGGTCCGCTCCAGCTCACACCGGGCTTCCTCGATCAAGCCGGCGGCGAGGAACGTCCGCCCGCAGCACAGCGGGCGGCGTTCTCCCGGCGGCGGCGCGGCGGCGCGGACCCGGAAGCCCGCCGCCTCCAGCACCCGGACCGCGGCCCGCGCGTTCTCCGGCTCGAACCAGGTGTTGAACGTATCGGCGAAGAGGACCACCTCGGACCCGCTGCCGCGCGCGGGGGAGGGATCGGCCCGCAACGCATCGGCCCGGAACGGGTCGCTGCGCCAGCGCGGGAGCGAACGCCTCGCGCTCAGCCCCAGAAGGCGCTCGGTGACGGGGGCGAGTCCGGGGATCCGGTCGCGCAGGTTCATCATCCACGCGAGCCGGCTCGCGGCGGGGGCGTAGCGGGGCAGCCACGCGACGAGGCGATCGCGCAGCCCGATCCCGTGCCGCTTCCGGTGCTGGTGGAGGTATTCGATCTTCATGCGCGCCATGTCCACGCCGGTGGGGCATTCGCGCCGGCAGCCCTTGCATCCGACGCACAGCGCCATCGTGTCGCGCATCGCGTCGGAGGTGAGCGCGTCGCGGCCGAGCTGGCCGGTCAGGGCGAGCCGCAGCGTATTCGCGCGCCCCCGCGTGACGTGCTGCTCGTCCGCGGTCACCCGGTAGGAGGGGCACATCACGCCGGGGTCGGACTTGCGGCACGCACCGTTGTTGTTGCACATCTCGACCGCGCGGTGGAACCCGCCCCATTCGGACCAGTCGAGCCCGGTCTCCACGGGCAACGGCGCGTAGCCCGGCTTGTAGCGGAAGAGCGTGCGGTCGTCCATGCGCTCGGGCCGCACGATCTTGCCCGGGTTGAACAGCCCGCCGGGGTCGAAGGCGTCCTTGACCTCCTCGAACGCGGCGACGAGCCGGGGACCGAACATCGCCTCGTGGAACTCGCTGCGCACGATGCCGTCGCCATGCTCGCCGGAGTGCGAGCCCCGGTAGCCGCGGACCATCTCGAAGCATTCCTCCGCGATCGCCCGCATGGTGCGCGCGCCTTCCGCGGTCTTGAGATCGATGATCGGGCGCACGTGCAGGGTGCCGACCGAAGCGTGCGCGTACCAGGTGCCGCGGGTGCCGTGGCGGGCGAAGATGGCGTCGAGGCGGCGGGTGTACTCGGGGAGGTCTTCCAGGCGCACCGCGCAGTCCTCGACGAAGGAGATCGGCTTTCCGTCCCCCTTCATCGACATCATGATGTTGAGCCCCGCCTTGCGCACGTCCCAGACCGCGCGCTGGAACGCAGGCTCCACCGCCTCCACCACCGCGCCGGGGAAGCCCAGGTCCGCCATCCGCTCACCGAGCCGTGCGAGCCGGGCGAGGAGGGCGTCGCGGTCCTCGCCCGCGAACTCCACCAGCAGCAGCGCATCGGGATTCCCCCGCACGAAGCGCTCGACGGCGGGGCGGAACGCCGCGATGTCGCGGGCCAGCTCCATCAGGGTGCGGTCCACCAGCTCCACCGCGCTCGGGTCCAGGGCCACGATGTGCCGGGTGGCGGCCATCGCATCGTGAAACGCCGGAAAGTGGCAGACGCCCAGCACGCGGTGGGTGGGCAGCGGTTGCAGGTCCAGCTCGATCTCGGTGAAGAACCCCAGGGTGCCCTCGGAGCCGACCAGCAGGTGGGCCATGTTGTGACCGCCGGGGGAGGCGCCCGCACCCGGAGCGATGGCGTCGAGGCCCTCGCCGGGTCGGGGCTTCCGTGAGGACCGGCGCCGCGCGTCGGCTGCCGCGCCCGGGGTGAGGGCGTCGATGTTGTAGCCGCCCACCCTTCTGAGCAGCGGCGGGAAGCGGCGCGCGATCTCGCCGGCCTCGCGGACGCCGAGGGCTCGCATGCGCCGGATCAGGTCGAGATAGTGGCCGTCGGCCGCCAGCCCCGCGAGGTTGCCCGGCGCCTCGCCGAACCGCACCGCGCTCCCATCGGCGAGGATCGCGTTGACGGCGTGCACGTTGTGCACCATGTTGCCGTAGCGGATGGAGCGTGCGCCGCAGGAGTTGTTGCCGGTCATGCCGCCGATCGTGGCTCGGTTGGACGGGGACACGTCCACGGGGAAGAAGAGCCCCTTCGGTGCAAGCCAGGCGTTGAGGCGGTCGAGCACGACGCCGGGCTGCACCGTGATCCGGCGCGCACCTTCGTCGAAGCCGAGCACCCCATCGAGATACTTGCTGGTGTCGACGACCACCGCCTCGCCCACGGTCTGCCCGCACTGCGAGGTGCCGGCGCCGCGCGCAAGGACCGGGGCGCCCGCCTCGCGGCAGATCGCGATGGCGTGGCCGATGTCCTCCGCGCTGCGGGGCACCACGACACCGATCGGCTCGATCTGATAGATGGACGCATCGGTGCTGTAGCGGCCCCGATCCGCGGGGCCGAAGCGCACCTCCCCCTCGATCTCGCGGCGCAGGCGAGTGGCAAGCCCCGGATCTCCCGGTCGCGGGCCGGATCGATGCCTCATGCGCGTCTCCCGGCGCTTGGGGCGGCCGGGGCGGCGTCGGTGGTGGCGAGGTCGGGCATGACGAGCGCAGAAACGCGGCGGGAGCATCCCCCAGGGGATGATCCGATGAATGGCCTGGTGGCGAGCCGCGCCTAATCCACCACCACGTCGAGGGCCGGGATGGCTTCCCCGCGAGAGACGCGGGCGATGTTCTCGAACATGCGCCCGACGGTGGGTGCGAAGGTGTCCGCGGCCATCGCGCCCAGGTGCGGGGTGAGGGTGAGGTTGTCGATGTGCAGCAGGGGGCTGTCGGCGGGAAGGGGTTCGATCTCGTACACGTCCACGGCGGCGGCGTGGATGACACCGTCTCGCAACGCCCGGGCAAGGTCCTGCTCCGCCACCACGCCGCCCCGCGCGACGTTGACCAGAACCGCGGTGGGCTTCATCGACGCCAGCGCGGCGCGGTTGATGAGCCCGTTGGTGGCCGGGGTCAACGGACAGTGCAGCGACACCACGTCGGACCGGGCGAGCAGGTCCGGGAGCCGCGCGTACCGGGCGCCCAGCGCCTTCTCCTCGCCGCCCGTGAGCCGATGCGGCTTGTTGTACAGGATGGTGCATCCGAATCCGGACAGCAGCCGCGCGACGGCCTTGCCGATCGCGCCGAAGCCCACCAGCCCCACCGTCTTGCCCGACAGCAGGAAGGGGCTCCGCCCGCGCCAGCTTTGCCACCGTCCCTGTTGCAGCCCGAAATGGCCATGCGGAATGTGCCGCAACGCGCAGAGCATCAGGCCGATGGTGAACTCCGCCACCGCCACCGCGTTGCTTCCGGTGGTGCGCGCCACCTTGATCCCGAGCTCGCGGGCGGTCCCGAGGTCGAGGTTGTCGACCCCGACCCCCCATTTATGCAGCAGCTTCAGCCGCTTTCCCGCCCGCAGCACCGTGCCGCTGACCGGCACCTGGCCCGAGATCGCGTAATCCGCCCCGGCGACGATCTCCGCCAGGTGATCGTCGCCGAGCGCAGTGCCGTGGGTCAGCGAGAATCCCTCCGGCAGCAATGCGCGCAACCGTTTGGCGACGGTCTCGCTGATCGCGTCGAGGACGACGATGGTCTCGGTCATGGTGGTGTTTCCTCCATCGCGAGGCGCGCACCGCGCGACGGTCTCGCGAACTGGATGCCAGGGTCGATTGGCTCCCGGCTGCCCGGTGGCGGTTTCTTCGCCTCAGATGCCGGAGAAGCGCACCCCCGCCCGAGCCAGCCCACCGGCGATGGCCACCGGGGCGCCGTCCGCCCGCCAGCAGGCGGCCCCGGTCAACGATCCGTTGCCGCCGAAGGCGATCGCGTTCATGCCGCCGCCGATGCGCGGCAGGCGCTCGACCTCGTGCCCGCGGTCGACCAGCGCCTTCTCCACCGCCTCCGGAAATGCCTCTTCCATTTCGACGGCGCCGCCCTCGGTCCAGATCCGGGGCGCCTCGACCGCCTCCTGCAGGGCCATGCCGTGATCCAGGAGATTGACCAGCGCCTGCATCGCCGACGGGAAGATCCTCAATCCTCCGGGCAGGCCGAGCGCGCAGAGCAGCCGTCCGTCCCGGCAAACCATCATCGGCGCCATCGACGTGAACACCCGCTTGCCCGGCTCGACCGACAACGCCCGCCCAGGATGCGGGTCGAAGTTGAACATGTAGTTGTTCGCGATCATGCCGGTGCCCGGGATCTGCACGCAAGCGCCGAACAGGCCGTTGATGGTCTGGGTGGTGGCCACGACGTTGCCCTCGGCGTCGGCGACGGTGACGTGCGTGGTGCAGCCCGGCTCGCGGCCGAAACTCCCGGAGACCGCGGCCCCGCCGGGCGCATCCCGCCCTGCCCGCCGGGCCGGCCCGGACTTCGGCGCCGCCCCGGACACCCCGGGCTCCCATCGGCGGGTCCGGGCGCGATCGACGAGCCGGCGGCGCTGATCCGCGTAGCCCTTGTCCGTGAGCCGCTCCACCGGCGCCTCGACGAAGGCGGGGTCCGCGGTCGCCACCGCGCGGTCGGCAAAGGCGATCTTCATGACCTCGGCGAGCAGGTGTACCGCGTCCGGGGAGCCGAAGCCCATCGCCCCCACATCGAAGCCCTCGAGCAGGTTGAGCATCTGGATCACGTGCACCCCGGAAGACGCCGGCGGCGGCGGGCCGAGGATCTCGAAGCCGCGGTAGCTGCCGCGGATCGGATCGCGCTCGACCACCCGGTACGTCCCGAGGTCCTCGCGGGCGACGAGGCCGCCGGTGCGTGACATGGCCTCGACCAGCGCGCCGCCCAGCTCGCCCGCGTAGAGTGCGTCGGCGCCCCGGCGGGCGATGGTGCGCAGCGTCTGGGCGTACTCGGGTTGCACGACCCGGTCGCCGGCCCGCAGGGGAGCGCCGCCGGGCAGGAACAGGGCGGAAAGGCCGGGGTCGCGGCCCAGATCGGAGGCCAGATCCGCCACGCAGTCCGCGAGGTACGGCGTCGCCGTGAAGCCGCGCTCGGCGAACCGGATCGCGGGGGCGGTCACGTCCGCGATGGAGAACGTGCCGAAGTCGCGCAGGGCGCGGCACCAGCCCGCGAGCGCGCCCGGTACCGCGATGGAGAGCGGACCCACCTGGTTGGCGCGTCCCGCGGTCTCCCGGCGGTCCGGCAGCTCGTCGGACACCGTCTCGTACATCGCGCCGTGGGCGGCGCAGGGCGCGGTGCTCAGCCCGTCCAGTATCAGGTGGCGACCGCCGGACAGACGGATATGGGCCACGCCCCCTCCCAGTATCCCGACCATCATCGGCTCGACCACGGTGAGGGCGAACAGGGCCGCCACCGCCGCATCGACGGCGTTGCCGCCGGCGAGCAGCATCTCCGCTCCCGCGGCGGAAGCGAGCGGGTGGTTGGCCACCACCATCGCCCTGGAACCGACGGCCGGCCTCTTCTCGCAGGCGAACGGGGCGAAACGCTTCGTGGACGCGGATTCGTTCATGCCGGCAGGGCTCCTCTTGTCGGGGTCCCGGCGGGCTCGGGTCCGAAAGGTCCGTGAGTCGAAGGGCGTGACGGCCGCACTTCGCTGCATGGCGCCACCGCGAGAGCCGCCGCCCGAGGACCGGTCGATGAGCCCGCGCGAGAGCGTTGCCGCCGTTCAGGATGCCGGGGTCAGGATGCCGGCGACCGCGCCCGTCAGGCAGGTGGCCAGGAATCCGGCCACGATACTCTTCGGGCCGAGCGCCACGACCTCCGCCCGGCGCTCGGGGACGAGGGTGGACAGGCCGCCGATCATGATGCCCAGGCTGCCGAGGTTGGCGAAGCCGCACAGGGCGTAGACGACGATGAGCCGGCTGCGCGCCGAGAGCGCCTCCTCCGGCAGCTTTGCGAGGTCGAGGTAGGCCACGAGCTCGTTGAGCACCACCTTCGTCGCCAGCAACTGCGAAGCCGTCCGGACCTCCTCCCACGGAATGCCCAGCAGCCAGGCGATCGGCACCAGGGGCCAGGAAAGCACCCGTTGCAGGGTGAGCGGCGCGCCCGCGAGGTCGGGGAGCATCCCCAGCCCGACGTTGGCGAGGTGGACCAGCGCCACGAACACGATCAGCATGGCGACGACCGCGATCAGCACCTTCACGCCCTGTCCCGTGCCGTGTACGACGGCGTCCATGGCCCCGGCGCTCTCGCGCGGTATCTCCGCCCGGCCCTCGGTCGGCGGCTCCCGCGGCGGCACCATCAGGAGGGCGATGGTGACCGCCGCCGGGGCGCTGATCACCGAGGCGACCAGGAGCTGGGAGGCGGCGTCCGGCAGCACGGGCGTCAGGATCAGTGAATAGAGCACGTAGACCGTGCCGGCGATCGTCGCCATGCCGGTGGCCATCAGCACGAAGAGCTCCGAGCGGGACAGGAGGGACAGGTAGGGGCGCACCAGGAACGGCGCCTCGATCATCCCGACGAGCACGTTGGCCGCGCTCACCAGTCCCACCGGCCCGCCGATGCGGAAGCTGCGCTCCAGGAGCCGGCCGAAGCCCCGGATGACGAGCGGCAGGATGCGCCAGTGGGTGAGGAGCGCCGCCAGCGCGCTGACCACCAGGATGACGGGCAGGGCCCGAAAGGCGAGGACGAAGCTCGCGCCCGGAAAGCCCTCCTCGAAGGGCAGCGGGCCGCCGCCCAGGTAGCCGAACACCAGGCTCGTCCCGGCCTTGGTCGCGGCATCGAGCATGGCGACGAGCCGGTTGGCCGCCGCCACCGCATCGGTGAGCGCGGGCAGGTACAGCATCGAGGCCGCCAGTACGAGTTGCAGTACGGCGCCGGTGACTGCGATCCGCCAGGCCGAGAGCCGGCGCTCCTCGCCCAGGGCCCAGGCCAGGAACAGCAGCACGACGAGACCCAGCGCGCTTTGTGCCTGCAACATGACGGTCCTCCTTCTCGAATCACATCCCCCAGACGTCCACCGGCACGCCGTCTTGCGAGCGGTGCTGCCGGCGGAACACCTTCTCCTCCCAACTCCGGCCCTCGCGCCGGTCGATCACCACCAGATGCCCCGCCTCCGCCGCGCAGCGGGCCATGTACCCCGCCGTCTGCTCCACACCGTCACGAACCGTGCTCTCCAGCCCGTCTCCCATCCGCACCACCTTGCACTCCACCACGTACTCCCGCATCCGATCGCCTCGCGGCCAGGTAATCAGCAGGTCCACCCGCCCCCGGCCCAGGCCGTACTCCCGTTCGATGCGCCCGCCCCCGTTCACCACCCGGTGCAGGTACGCCTGCAACAGAATCTGCGGCCACGCCTCCTCGTACATGAACCGGTTCTTCCAGTGCTCCGAGTGGCGGCGGAAGAAGTCCTGGAACGCCCCCAGCAGCTTGTTCAGGTTCAGGCTGTCGTCCGCGTCCACGTACCACGTCGTGTTCAGGTCCAGCGTCTCCTGCAAGACCCAGCCCAACTCGCGCGGCAGGACCTCCGCGTAGATGGGGTTGGCGATGCGCACCGGCTTGTCCCGGGCAATCAGGCCGAGGTCTCGCACGTACTCGACGTCGCGGTTGGAGAAGGCGTGTTCGTCCGCCCCGCTGAGCATCGGCTCGACCACCCGGCGCACGCGGTCTTCCCGGAGCTTGTCCGCCAACTGGTCCAGATGCGTCACCCGGCGCACGATGAGACCTTCCCGCGCCTCGGCGACGTCGTCCGCGGTCACCGCGCGGTCGCGCCCGGCCTTGCTCTTGAAGCAGGTTTCGTAGGCCAGCGCGTTCACCAGCCACGGCTGGCCCAGGGTCTGGGTCCATATCGCCTCGCGGGCATCGTCCGTGAACGCCTGTCCCGTCTCCCCGGTGTGCTGGTCGAGGAGGGCCAGCGTCTCCTCCTGCGTGAAGTCCCCCAACCGCAGCGACTCCGCCACGATGTTGAACGGGCTGCTGGTGGACCGGATGCGGTAGTCGCGCACGTCGCGCAGCCCGCACAGCACCACGCACTGCGGAAACGCCTCCGGGCGCATGGGGTAGCCCCCCCGTAGCTGCTGGAGCACCGAGAGCAACGGGTCCCCCTGGAGGGTGTCGATCTCGTCGATGAGCAGCACCAGCGGCTTCGGCGACGCCTCCGACCAGCGCGTCAATGCCTCTCCCAACGCTCCGTCCGGACCGAACTCGGCGAGAATGCCGGACCATGCTTTGGCCAGGAACTCGTCGCCCAGCGTCAACCGCGCCCGCGAACCCAGGCCGGAGAGCACCGTGCGCATCGCCCGTTCCACATCGTCGCGGGCCGTTCGCGCATTCTCGACGGTGGTGTACACGCAACTGAAACCCTGCCCGTTGAGCAGGTCGCACAGCGCCAGCAGGGCGGAGGTCTTGCCCGTCTGGCGTGGCGCGTGCAGCACGAAGTACTTCTTCGTCCGGACGAGCGTCAGCACCTCGTCGAGGTCGAAGCGCGCGAGCGGCGGGATGCAGTAGTGGTCCGCGGGATTGACCGGGCCGGTGGTGTTGAAGAAGCGCATGGCTTCGTTCCTCGGCTTCTGCATGAGCGCTCCGGCATCAGCATGGCGGTACAGGGGTATCCGTGCAAGGCATGGATTCGAAGCATGGATTCGAAGTGTCCACGCAAAGCAGGGATGTCCCCCCGGCCGTCGGGCCATTTCTCCGGTCGAGAGGCAGGGTCACGCGGGCGCCGGGTTCGGCGGGGAGCGTGTTCCACGGGCTTTCCACGGGCGCGTCCTCCCTTGTGACCGACTGCGTCGGAGGAAAGGCGGTGGACAATGGGGAGGGGTCGGCCCTGGCGGAACCGCGCGCCGGTCTCCACCGGCGCCCCGAATCGCATATCCTTCGCCTGCCATGATCCGACACCCCGGTAACGTGCTTTGACCGCCGCCGACCTGCTCGCGAACGGGCCGCGGGTGGTGAACGTCGGCCTGCCCCGGTTCGCCGATGATCTGCGCGCGACCGGGGTCCCCGTCACCGATGTCGCCTGGACGCCGCCCGCGAGCGCGGACGCGCGGGTGCTCGAAGCGCTCGACCGCGTTACCGGCGCGGACCCCCGGTTGACGGAGCGGGTCGAGGCCGCCAACGCGCTCGCGGTCGAACGGATGCTCGCCGCGGACCCGGTGCTCGTCGACGTGCGCCCGGCCGGGGAGGTGATCGGCGGGCTCGAAGACCGGATGATCCTCCACGCGGGGCCGCCGATCGAATGGGCGCGGATGTGCGGCCCGATGCGCGGCGCCGTCGCCGGGGCGATCGTGCTCGAAGGCTGGGCGCCGACCCTGGAGGCCGCGACCGCGCTCGCCGCCTCGGGCGGGGTGCGGTTCGCGCCGAACCACCACTTCGACGCGGTCGGCCCGATGACCGGGCTGACCACGCGCACGATGCCGGTGATGGTGGTGGAGAACCGGGCCTTCGGCAACCGGGCGTACTGCACGGTGAACGAGGGGCTCGGCAAGGTCATGCGCTTCGGCGGCAACGACGAGGCGGTCCTCGATCGCCTGCGCTGGCTCGCGTCCACCCTCGCCCCGCTGCTGGGCGACGCGCTGCGCGCCGGGGACGGGATAGCCCTCAAGGCGCTGGCCGCGCGCGGCCTCTCCATGGGCGACGAGATGCACCAGCGCAACGTCGCATGCACCAGCCTGCTGCTGCGTGCGCTGGCCCCCGCGCTGGCCCGCGCGACCCGCGACAACGCTCTGCTCGGCGAGGTGCTCGAATTCATCGGCGGCAATGACCAGTTCTTCCTGAACGTGGCGATGGCGATGGGCAAGGCGATCATGGACCCGGTGCGCGGTATTGCCGGTGCGAGCATCGTCACCGCGATGTCGAGGAACGGCACCGACTTCGGGGTGCGGCTCGCCGGCGCCGGCGAGCGCTGGTTCACCGCCCCCGTCGAGATGCCGCGCGGGCTCTACTTTCCGGGCTTCACCGCGGACGACGCGAACCCCGACATGGGCGATTCGACCATCGTGGAGACCGTCGGCCTCGGCGGGTTCGCGATGGCCGCATCCCCGGCGGTGGCGGGCTTCGTGGGGGCGGGGAGCGCGAGCGCGGCGTTGGGGGCGACCCGGGCGATGTACGAGATCACCGCGACGCGGAATCCGGAGTGGACGATCCCCGCGCTGGATTTCGCCGGGACGCCGACGGGGATCGACGTGCGAAAGGTCGTCGCGAGCGGACTTGCGCCGACCATCAACACCGGCATCGCCCATCGGAAGCCGGGGGTCGGGCAGGTAGGGGCCGGGATCGTGAACGCGCCGCTCGCCTGCTTCGAGCAGGCCGTCGCGGCGCTCGTCGAGGGGATGGACGAGGGGTGAGCGCGGCGGGTGCGGGGAGCACGACCGGCGCCTCGAATCGCACGCGCTGAACGGGCGCCTCGGCCGTTGCGCGCCCGCGTTTCACGAGCCGGAGCGTGCGGGCCGGGGTCATCGTTCCCGTGGAGCCCGTGGGGCCGGCGGCCGCCTCTTTTCGAGCTGGACGAACACGCTCACCAGCGCCAGCGCCCCCGACCCTACAATCAACAGCAGCGAAACCGCGTTGAGTACGGGGGTGGATCCCACCTTCAACATCCGGTCGTACATCGTGACGGTCAGGGGGGCGTCGGAGCCGACGAGGAACAGGGTGGTGTTGAAGTTCTCGAAGGAGACGAGGAACGCCACGAGCCCCGCTCCGATCAGGGCCGGTCTGATGTACGGCAGGGTGATGGTCAGAAACACCCGGGTCCGGCTGGCCCCCAGGTTGAATGCGGCTTCCTCCAGCGTCCGGTCGAATTTCCTCAGCCGCGCGGCAATCACCAGCGACGTGATGGTGATGATGAACGATGCCTGGCCAAGCACGACGAGGGGAAGTCCCGGGCGGAGGAAGTCCGGTTCGTAGCCGAAGGTGTTCTCGACGTAGTTCGCGATTCCGCTCGCGAGGACGAGGATCGATATTCCGAGGAGCACTCCGGGGATGACCAGCGGCACGATCATCAGCATGTAGCAGAGTCCCTTCAGGGGAAACCAGTGCCGTTCGAACAGGAAGGCGTTGGTCAGGCCGACGAGCAGGCTCGCCAGCGACACCATCGTCGCGACCAGGAAGGAGACCCCGAGCCCCTTGAGAAGACGGTTGTCGTGCAGCAGTCCGATCTTCGGCTCGGTGTCGCCGACGAACCAGTCCAGCGTGAACCCTTTCCATGGCATGGAAGCGAACAGCGAATCGTTGAACGCGAAGATCCCGGCCGCGGTCAACGGGGCGATCAGGTACAGGAAAAAGGCGAGTACGCAGGCGCGGTAGCTCCAGGTGACCAGCCTGGAAGGGCGGACGGAAGGGATCATGCCTCGCTCCTCGCCACCGTGGTCGCCAGCGACTGTCCGCTCAGGCGCAGGCCGAGCCAGACGGTCAGGGAAGTGAACAGCAGGAGCAGGATGCCGAAGGTGGCTCCCGACTCCCAATTGAAACGGGTGATGAACTGCTCGTAGATCTGCTCGGTGAACCACATGCTGTTCTTTCCCCCGAGCAGTATCGGCGTCAGATAGCTCCCCGCGGTCAGCATGAAGACGATGATGCTTCCGGCGACGATTCCGGGCATCGCATACGGGATGACGATCCTGCGCATGACCGTGAAGCCGCTTCCGCCCAGGTTGTAGCCCGCCTCGATCAGGCTGTCGTCCATGCCTTCGAGCGTCGATGCCAGCGGCACGATCATGAACAGGACCACGGTGTACACCAGGCCGACGACGACCGTGGCGTCGTTGTAGAGCAGCTCGACCGGTCCGTCCACGATCCCCGTCCACTGGAGGACGCTCGACACCACCCCCGTCTCGCGCAGCAGGATCATCCAGCCGTAGGCCCGCACGAGATCGCTCACCCACAGCGGGATCAGGCAGGCCAGGAACAAGGCGCCCTTGACGCGCCGCCCCGCTATCTTGGCGATGTAGTACGCGATCGGGAAGCCGACCAGAAAGGTCAGGGCGGTGACCAGGATCGAGATCGACGCGGTACGCAGCAGCGTGTTCCAGTAGATCGGTTCCCGCAGGAAATCCAGGTAGTTCTTCGGGCCGATGGTATAGACCAGCGGGGCGACCTTCTCGCGCAGTGAAAGCGCAAAGATGCCGAGGTGGGGCAATACGATCATGAGCAGGATCCACAGCAGGAATGGAGCCAGCAGCATGAACAGGGTCAGGCGCCGGACGTGTTGCCGGGTCATCGGGCCTGCGTCCCACCCGCCCGTGCGAAGCACTTCGCACCGGTTCGTTTCCAGGTCAGCGTGACCGGATCGCCGTTCCCGAGGTTCGCTTCCGCCCCACCTTGCGGGAGATCGGCCTCGATCTGATCCCCGGCGGAGGTTCTGACCAGGATGCGGGTGTTCGCTCCGTTGAACAGCACGCCCTCGATCCTGCCGGTCCGGCGGTTGGTCTCGCCGCTCGCGTCCTGGCCGCCCGCGCCTTCTCCCCGCGTGACGGCGATCGATTCCGGCCGCACGAAGACGTCGACCGCATCCCCCTTCCCGATCCCCTCGTCCGTCGCATCGGCGATGAAAATCAGCCCCGATCGCGTTTCCACCCGCATCCCCGCCGGATCGCGGTCCAGCACGCGGCCGGGCCAGCGGTTGCTGTCGCCCACGAATCCGGCGACGAACGCGGTCTTCGGGTGGTGGTAGAGCTCGCGCGGCTCGCCGACCTGCTCGAACCTTCCGTCGTTCATCACCGCAACCCGATCGGACATCACCAGGGCCTCCGACTGGTCGTGGGTGATGTACAGGAACGTGGTCCCGAACCGGCTCTGGAGCATCTTGAGCTCGATCTTCATGTGCTCGCGCAGCTTGAGGTCGAGAGCGCCGAGCGGCTCGTCGAGCAGGAGGACGTCCGGGTCGAGCACCATGCAGCGCGCGATCGCGATGCGCTGTTTCTGGCCCCCCGACAACTGGCCGATGTCCTTGCGGCGGGCGTCGGGCAGCCCGACCCGCTCGAGCACGTCCGCCGTGCGGCGGGTGATTTCGTCCTTTGCCATGCCCTTACAGCGCAGGCCGTAGGCGATGTTCTCCTCGACGTTCATCATCGGGAACAACGCCAGGTGCTGGAACACGAGCTTGACGTTGCGCCGGTTGGGGGGCAGGGCGAGCACCGACCTGCCCTTGATCAGGATGTCGCCTTCGCTCGGGGTCTCGAACCCGGCGATCATCCTGAGCAGGGTGGTCTTTCCACAACCGGAAGGACCGAGAATGGAGAAGAACGACCCCCTCGGGATCCGGAACGAGACGCCGTCGACCGCAATGAACGCGCCGAAACGCTTTCTTACGCGCTCACACTCCAGATCGTAGGCCACCGGTC
Organism: uncultured Gammaproteobacteria bacterium; assembly: GCA_958295835.1. Lineage (GTDB taxonomy): Bacteria > Pseudomonadota > Gammaproteobacteria > HK1 > HK1 > HK1. Next base: position 5,015,881 of record OY282378.1, on the reverse strand, counting down.
AGGCTTCGCATGGTCCGGGAGGAAAGGCGCGCGGCGCCTTTCCTCCCGGCCGGTGCCGGCTAGCGGGCCGCCTTGATGCGCTCGAGAACCTTGCCTTCGATGTCCTCGAGTCCGGGAGGAATGTTTGCGAACCACTTGATGTTGGCGATGTCCTGCTTGGAAAACGCATCGTTGAACGACTGCTTGAGCTGATCCGACGTGAGATCGCCCCCGTTGCGGTGGGCGGTGACGTAGCCGGAATGGCTGGACATCATCTTGGCCACGTCGGGCTGCATCACGAAGTTGATCCACTTGTAGGCCGCTTCCTCGGCCCTGGTCTTGCGCGGCAGCGTGAACGTGTCGATCCACCCCAGCGCTCCGTGGGCAGGGGGCGTGAAGTTGATGTCCGGGTTCTCGGTGTTCAGCTTGAAGGCGGTGCCGTCCCAGGCGTCGGAGGCGACGATTTCACCGGAGCGGAGCAGGTTCGACAGATCGTCGCCGCCGGTCCAGTAGGTCTTCACGTTGTCCTTGCATTCGATCAGCTTCTCGGCGGCTGCATCGATGATGCGCCCGTACTCCGTCATGTTCCCATAGGCGGCGAAGGGATCTTCACCCATTGCATAGCCCATGCCGATGAGGATCGTCCGCTTCAGGCGCATCGAGATCCGTCCCTTGTACCGCGGGTCGCACAGATCGGAGAAGCTCTTGAGATCAGGCGCCTCCTTCCTGTTCACGACGAGGCCGGAAGTTCCCCAGAAATGCGGAACCGAGTAGGTTTCGCCGTCGATGGTGGTGTTCTCCTTCACGGCGCCGAGCAGGCTCGTGTCGTAGACCGACGTGTCGATCATGGAGAGATCCATCGGTTTGTAGATGTTGTACTCCAGTTGTGCCGCATGGATCCGGTCATGGCTCGGCTGCGCCAGATCGAACCCCCCGCCGCCGGTGGCGCGAAGCTTGGAGATCATCTCCTCGTTGTTCGAGTAGGTCACCTCGACCTCGATGCCGGTCTCCTTCTCGAATCTCTCGATGACGTTCTCCGGGGCGTAACTCCCCCAGGTGAGCAGCCGCAGGGTGTCCTGGGCCCACGACGAGGCGCTCATCGCCACGAGGAGCGCCGACAGCAGCGCGGGAAACAGCTTGCATGCACGCATCATCTTCTCCTTCGGGTGGTTGAAGGCTTGCGGAACGTGTCCGGTTTGCGGAACGGATGGTGCAGCACATCGGGAGCTCCGTCCAGACTGCGTTCACGATCTCTTCGGAGCGGGCAGTATGGCTGGTCACGACAGCGGCGCCTTGAGCCTGACCTTCGTCCAATCCATGACCACGGGGGTCCGGAAGCGCTGGACGAAGGCGAGCGAGGACGCTCCGAACGTGGAGCGTGAGCGGCAGGACGGGATATGGTCCGAGTGGTGCGCCGCAAACCATGCCGGCCATGTGCCCCGGGCCAGCGTAACGGGAACCGGCGGTTGCGCCTCGCCCGGTGGCGTGCCACGGTGTCCACGGTTTCGCCGAGCAATCGCCATGCGGCATTCCCGGGAGCAAGTCATGACCGATGTCGACACCGGTTTGAACGTCTGGCAGATGACACGCAGCCACGACCGGATGATCGAGATCCAGGCCGACCGCCCGGCGCCGCGCGACGGCCCGGTGGAGATCGCCTGCTATAGCGGCTCCGCGTTCGGGATCACCTCCCCGAAAGGGGTGGGCGTCATGATCGATCCGTATCGAGACCCTGCGCCCGCACGTCGTCATCCCGCACCACTACCGCGAGGCTGAACCGAGTCGCCGTGTTTACGGGAGATCCCTGAACGGGAGTCGAAACCGCCCATGCCGCGCCAGGCGCTCAACTACCAGATCCGGCTCGCCCGCGACGACGACGCCCGGCCGATCGCCGAGATGTCGCGGGACTGCATCGAGCAGGGGCTCGGCTGGCGATGGACCGAGACGCGGGTGCTGGCCTGCATCCGGCATCCGGCGGTCAACGTCGCCGTCGCCCGCGAAGGCCCCGCGCTCGCGGGCTTCGGCATCATGGAGTACGGCGACGACGAGGCCCACCTCCTCCTGTTCGCGGTGCATCCGCAACGCCGCCGCACGGGGGTCGGCGCCGCCCTCGTGCGCTGGCTGGAAGCCACCGCCCTCACCGCGGGGGTCGGGCTCATCCGGCTCGAAGCACGGGTGAACAATCCGGAGGCGCGGGGCTTCTACCGTGCTCTGGGCTACCGGGAAACGAGGACGATCCGGGGGTTCTACCGGGGCCGGGAGGACGCCGTCTCCATCGCCAGGGATCTGTGGGCCGGATGAAACGATCCCCGAAAGCCACCGGGAACGCGGGGAGGCGGACCATGAAGCGCAGCAAGCCGCGCACATCCCGCGCCGGCGTGTCCGGCGCCGCCCACCCGGCGCCCGACCATGCGTACTTCTCCAACCTGATCTGGCAGATCGCGGACCTGCTGCGCGGCCCCTACCGCCCCCCGCAGTACGAGCGGGTGATGCTGCCGATGACCGTGCTGCGCCGCTTCGACTGCGTGCTCGCGCCCACCAAGGCCAGGGTGCTGGCGGAGTACGAACGGCGCAAGGGCGGCAAGCTCAGGGGCGAGGCTCTGGACAGCGTCCTCAACCGGGCCGCCGGCCAGCGCTTCCACAACCGCTCGCCGCTCGACTTCGAAAAGCTCCAGGGCGACCCCGACCACATCGCCCAGCACCTGGTGAGCTACATCCAGGGCTTTTCGGCCGACGTGCGCCGCATCTTCATCGAGTACTTCGAGTTCGAGGCCGAGATCGAGAAGATGCGCGAATCGCACATCCTCTACATGATGGTCTCGCAGTTCCGCAACGTCGATCTCCACCCGGACACGGTGCCGAACGCGCAGATGGGGCTGATCTTCGAGAACCTGATCCGCCGCTTCAACGAGCTCGCCAACGAGACCGCGGGTGACCATTTCACGCCGCGCGAGGTCATCCGGCTGATGGTGAGCCTGCTGTTCATCGACGACGACGCGCTGCTCGCCACCCCCGGCGTGGTGCGCACCCTCCTCGACCCCGCCTGCGGCACCGGCGGCATGCTGGCGGAAGCGCAGAGCTGGCTGCGCGACCACCACCTGGAGGCCCGGCTCTACGTCTACGGCCAGGACTACAACAAGCGCGCCTACGCCACCGCCGCCTCCGACATGCTGATGAAGCAGGTGGACCACAACGGCCGCGGCGACAACGTGCGCCTCGGCGACAGCCTCATCGAGGACCGGTTCGCGGCCGGCGCCTTCGACTACTTCCTCACCAACCCGCCCTTCGGCGTCGATTGGAAGCGCCAGCAGGGCGAGGTCCGGCGCGAGCATGAGCAGCGGGGCTTCGCGGGCCGCTTCGGGGCCGGGCTGCCGAGGGTGAACGACGGCTCCCTCCTCTTTCTCCAGCACATGATCGCCAAGTTCGAGCCGGTGCGCCCGAAGGAGCACAAGCACGGCTCGCGGCTCGCCATCGTGTTCTCCGGCTCCCCGCTGTTCACCGGCGGCGCCGGATCGGGCGAGAGCAACATCCGTCGCTGGATCATCGAGAACGATTGGCTCGAAGCGATCGTCGCCCTGCCCGAGCAGATGTTCTACAACACCGGCATCGGCACCTACGTCTGGATCGTCACCAACCGCAAGGAGGAGCGCCGCCGGGGCAGGATCCAGCTCTTCGACGCACGCGATCTCTCGGCCTCCGGCGGCAGCAAGGAGAGCAGGCGAAGCCTCGGCGACAAGCGCCGGCATCTCCCGGACGGGCAGATCGACGAGATCGTGCGCCTCTACGGCCTCTTCCGGGACGGCGGGCGCTCGAAGATCTTCAGGAACGCCGATTTCGGCTACACCCGCGTCACCGTCGAACGCCCGCTACGGCTCCGCTACCGGATGACGATCGACGACAAGGCCCGCTTCCTCGACGCCTGCCCTTTCCTGCTGGACGACGTCCAGGTCATCGACAAGGCCCTCGGCCGCAAGCCGATGCGCGACTGGAACGCCGTATGGGAGCGCATTGCGGACCTGCTGCACGAACGCGGCTCGCGCTGGAAGAAGGTGGAGCAGCGGCTGTTCCGTGACGTATTCACCCACAAGGACCCGGAAGCCGAGCCCGTCGCGAAGGGCGGGCGGGAGCAAGGCTTCGAGCCCGACACCGGGCTGCGCGACTTCGAGAACGTTCCCCTCACCGATGACGTCGACGACTACTTCGAGCGCGAGGTCCGCCCCCACGTCCCCGACGCCTGGATGGATCGAGCCAAGGATCGGGTGGGCTACGAGATCAACTTCAACCGGCACTTCTACGAGTACACGCCACCGAGGCCGCTGGAGGAGATCGACGCGGATCTGAAGAAGGCGGAGGCGGAGATCGTGAGGTTGCTGGGGGAGGTGGTGGGGTGAACGTCGCCACCGAGCAAACGTGGCCCGCAAAGCGTATGCGTTTTCTTACGCGGCGTGGGCTTTCGGATGAGCAACGGCAAGTTCTGGCTAGCGCGGCCCAGGTCACGTTCTTGCCGATGGAGAATATCGGAGAACAGGGAGAGCTCGATTGTTCGATCATCCGGGACATTGACGATGTTCGGAACGGTTACACCCAATTTTTCGACGGCGACGTCCTGGTAGCCAAGATCACGCCGTGTTTCGAAAACGGCAAGGGTGCTCTGGTGCGCGGAACCCTGAACGGCGTCGGCTTCGGAACAACCGAACTCCATGTGCTGAACCTCGGCAACGAGATCGAAGCACGCTTCCTGTACTACATCACGGTGAGTGACCGCTTCCGCAGGCTTGGCGAAGCCGCCATGTTTGGAGCGGCCGGTCAAAAGCGCGTCCCCGAAGACTTCGTTCGGGATTACCGTGTTCCGGTTCCCCTTCTTGCACAGCAACGCGCCATCGCCAACTACCTCGACCGTGAGACGGCGCGGCTGGACGCCTTGGTAGCGGAGAAGGAACGCCTTCTGAGACTGCTGGCCGAGAAACGCCAAGCGCTCATCACTCGCGCCGTCACCCGTGGTCTCGACCCCGACGCCGCCATGCGGGATTCCGGCATTCCGTGGTTGGGTCAGATTCCGGCGCACTGGGAAATCTGGAAGCTCGGACACGCCGCATCAATCGGAAACGGCTCGACCCCGAACCGCAACAAAGCCGCGTACTGGACCGATGGCCGGATTCCCTGGAGCAACAGCGGTGTCGTGAACCAATCCGAAGTCATCGGCGCCGATCAGTTCGTGACTGCACACGCAGTTCAGGAATGCCATCTGCCTCTGGTAAAGGCCGGCAGTGTTCTGATAGCCATTACCGGTCAGGGGAAAACACGAGGCAGAGCAGTAGTTCTCTCGATCGACTCCACCATCAATCAGCATCTCGCGTTCATCCAGCCGGAATGCTCCCGCCTCCGGCCATGGTTCTTGAGATGGACGCTGTTTGCCGCCTACGATTTTCTCAGAAGCATCAGTGACGACACCGGCGGCACGAAGGGCGCCCTTACGTGCGAACAGGTCGCGAACCTCCGTGTACCGATTCCTCCGCCGGATGAGCAATCGGCGATCCTCGATCACATCACCGTTTCCACGGGGCGATTCGATTTCCTTCAATCAGCGGCGAAGAGAACCATCGCGATCATCAAGGAACGCCGCTCCGCTCTCATCGCCGCCGCAGTCACCGGACGGACCGACATCGGATGTGCCGGATGAAAGCGATTCGTCTCAAGCTCGTGAGCGTACGAGTGATCGAATCGAGAAGTGGACCCCATCGGTTGGACAGGAATCGCGAATCAGTAAGTGTCTTCTGCCATGATCATAGCAGGGAGAGAGAGGAGCAGAAGATGAGACGCAAGCGCAGGAATCACTCGGCGTCGTTCAAGGCGAAGGTGGCGGTGGCCGCGGTTCGCGGTGAGAAGACCCTCGCGGAGCTGGCCCAACAGTACGACGTGCACCCGAACCAGATTCAGGACTGGCGAGGCCGCTTGGTGGGCAGCGCCGAGCGCCTGTTCGAACGCGGGGCCGCACGAGACAACGACACCGAACACCAAGTCAAGGAGCTGCACGCGAAGATCGGACAGTTGACGATGGAACGGGATTTTTTATCCGGCAAGCTCGGTCATTGAGCCGCCCCCGGCGCAAGGCCATGATCGAGCGGGGTCACTCATTGGCGGTGACGCATCAGTGCGAGCTGCTGGCGCTGTCGCGTTCGAGCGTGTACCACCAGCCAGCGCCGGTCTCGGAACAGGATCTGGAGGCCATGCGCCTGCTCGACGAGGCCCATCTTCAGTTCCCGTTCTACGGGAGCCGTCGATTGAGCGATTGGCTCGGGGAACGCGGGGTGAAGGCCAACCGCAAGCGGGTGCGGCGTGTGATGCGCCTGATGGGGCTTGAGGCGCTGTACCCACGGCCCTGAACGAACCGAGCGGGCCGGGGTCACAAGGTCTATCCCTATCTGCTGAGGGAGCTCACCGTGGAGCGTCCCAATCAGGTGTGGGCGGCCGACATCTGCTCCCTTCCGATGGCCCGCGGGTTTCTCTACCTGGTCGCGGTCATGGACTGGTACAGCCGCAAGGTGCTCGCCTGGCGGCTGTCCAATACCCTCAACGGCGACTTCTGCATCAAGGCGGTTGAGGACGCGCTCGCACACTTTGGGAGTCCGGAGAGATTCAACACCGACCGGGGGCACAGTTCACCGGCGAGCTATTGTCAAATCTGGTGTACGGGGGGTTGTTCATGCGGCGGCTCTGCTGTCCTTGATGACCTCGATGCCGTCGTTGAACTGGACTCCCTTGATGACCTTGGCGAGGTGGCGGAAGCCACGCAGCCGGCGCCAGGATTTCTCCGCGCACCGACCCATCTTGTAGACCATCGAGAGCATGGTCTTTCGGGTGACGCAGCCCTTGGCTCGCGAGCTTCGGTGGCGGATCGTGGCGAAGGCCGATTCGATGACGTTGGTGGTTCGAAGGTGCGTCCAGTGTGCGGCGGGGAAGTCGTAGAATGCGAGCAGCTCGTCGCGGTCGCGGGCCAGGCAGGCGGTGGCCTTGGGGTACTTGTCGTGGTAGCGCTCGAGCCACTGGTCGAAGGCGCGCTCGGCCTTCGCCCGGGTCTCGGCCCCCCAGATCTCGTGCAGCCCCTGCTTGGCCTTCGCCTGGCCGGACTTGGGGAGGGAGTTCAGGACGTTCCCGGTCTTGTGCATCCAGCAGCGCTGCGTGCGGGTGGATGGAAACACTTCCGACAGCGCTGCCCAGAACCCCATCGCCCCGTCGCCCACGGCGAGCTTCGCCGGGCGGGTGAAGCCGCGCTGCTTCATCGCTAGCAGCCCCTCGCGCCAGCTCTGGGTGGACTCACGAACCCCGTCCTCGATGGCCAGGAAGTGCTTCTCCCCGCGGGCGTTCACGCCGATGACCACCAGCACACATAGCCGCTCGCCATCGCCGCGAAGGGCGCTGTAGATACCGTGCGCCCACAGGTAGACCCACTCGTCGTCCAGGCGCCGACGGCACCACTGCCGGTACTCCTCGTCCCAGCTCCGCTTGAGCCGACTGACCACGTTCGCCGAGAGCCCGCGCGCGGCCTGCTCGCCCACCAGCGCGGCGACCGCCTGACGCATCTGCCCGGTGGACACCCCGTGCAGGTACAGCCACGGAATCGCTGCATCGAGACTCGCGCAGCGCCGAACGTAAGGCGGCGCCACCGAGGAGCGGAACGGCTCCGGGGAGCCCGAGCGGCTGCGCGCCTTCGGGACCCGCACGTCCACCTCACCGAGCCCGGTGAGAATCTTGCGCTCGGGAAGGCGCCCGTTGCGCACCACCCGCTGGCGCCCGTCGGGCAGCTTCTCGTGCCCGAACGACGACAGGTGCTCCTCGAACTCCGCCCGGACCGCAGCCTCGACCAGCCGCCGCGCCCCGGAGCGCAGAAGCTCCGTGAGGGGGTCGGGAACCAGCGCTGGCGCCGCCAGCGAAACCACAGTATCGTTGCTCATGTGCGGTGTGCTCCTCTTGCCGACATTGCCATCAGCATGGACGGCAAGGGGCGACGGGTGGACAACGTGTTCGTGGAACGGCTGTGGAGAAGTGTGAAGTACGAGGAGGTGTATCTGTACGCCTGTGAGGGTGTGGCCGCGGCTCGCGCGGGACTGGGCCGCTACTTCCGGTTCTACAATGCCGAGCGCCGCCATCAGGGCCTTGGGCGCAGGACACCCGATGCGGTGTATGCTGAAGCGGCTCATGGCCCAAGGCAGCGTGAAGTGGGGAACCAACGGGGGCGGAGGACACTTATCGCCTTGTCCAATAATCGGGGTCCACTTCTGTATCATTGGTTCCGGCTACGCCAAGTTAAGGAATAAGTGAACTTGAGGAGATAAATGAAATGCAATACAGGATGTTCAGATCTATTATCGCTTCAAACAAGGAACCTATTACACTTGCCAGTGATTCTGATTCTTTCTTCGTGAAACGTACGCATGTCGATCCATATATCGAACCAAATTTTTCAAAAATCGATTTTCCCAAAGAAAAACCTTCTATCTTGCTGGTGTCCGCCATCGGTGCCTCCGGTAAAACTACCGTCGCTCAGGCTATTTCGTTCGACATCCAGTTGCCCATTCTTGATCTAGCCAAGCACAAAGCAGTCGGTGACAACACACTTACGGGTATTCTGACAACTGCATATCCGTTGAATGCCGTGGGCACAGTTTTGAAAGGGCTTCAGCATGGAAAATACGGCATTATAATAGACGGAATAGACGAGGGGCGAACTAAGACGACAGAACAGGGATTTGAGGCGTTCCTCGATGATCTAATCCAGCGATCTGACAGTTCCGCCGCGACCGCGATTATCGTGTTTGGACGTAGTCAAGTCATCCTCAATACCTGGATCTACCTTGAGGATAAAGGTGCTAACGTCGGTTTGGTGCAACTCGATCCATTCAGCATTGAACAGGCCAAGGAGTACATCGATTCGCATATAGAAGGCAGAAGCTCTGGTCAGAATGTCAATTATGCACAAGCTCGGGATCTTATTCTCACGAAACTCAGTGCCGCATTTTCGGCAGTTACCCATAAAGAAAAAGACGATCAAGATCCGTTCTTGTCCTTCATTGGTTATCCGCCTGTTCTAGATGCCATTTCGACCCTACTTCAAGCAGAGAAGAATTATCATAACCTTCTGCAAAGCTTAGAACCGGCAACAAATGACCGACTGGAAATCAAACTCCTCGTCGACATTTCCGAATATCTTCTCAAACGTGAACACAAAGACAAGGCCTTACCCAATTTTATCGATGAGATTGCGAATGACGCTAGCCCCGAATTAGGACAAGAATTTCGACGATCTCTGTACATAGCTGAAGAACAATGCGCAAGGGTTCTGTCGCGCGCGCTTGGTCGCCAATTTCCCCGGCGAATCATCGAGGACGATTCACTAAATGAACGATACGAAAGTGCAGTAGGAGAATGGTGCAACGACCACCCGTTTCTGGAAGAAGATCGCGTTCGCAATGTCGTGTTTGCGGCTTTTGCAGTTGCGCGATGCGCGCTCAGCAACATATCAGAATATCACGACCTTGCACACTCTTACGTCGTCGAACATCAATCGACATATCATTTTCTGTACATCTTTCATGAACTTGCGCATGATACCGAGATTGAAGTAAGGTATTTCAACACGTTGATCCAATCGGGTTCCGAGTCTGTGGGCGTCAATGCCAATATCTCGGCGGAAATTACTGGAACCGCCTGGGAGGAATCCGACGACGAATTACAAGAGATAGATACCGATGTGGAACTTGTTATCACTATCGAATTTCCTGATAAGGACCAGGCGCGCACATTCGTATTCAGCGGTAAAATTGACGGTGCGGAATCTATTCCGATGGGGCCTTACCTCGTTAATGCGAGCGTGATAGTACCCTGTGCCGTTCATTTGACTGGACCTTCCGTAATCGAAAGCATAGGTTCTTGCAGCATTTCCGCTCGACGAGTGAGCATCACCGCCCCTGCTTTGACTCTGCGTCGCGTTTCGCGACAAAGCACTGACATAGGAGCTGAATTGTTCATCAATGCCCGTAGTGTAGAAGGACATGTTAATGAGGTTTCCAATAGAGGGGGACTAATAGAGATTCAGTGTAGTGATCATGAGCTTTCTTATCCTCTCGCGAAATACGTGAAAATTAAAAGGACTGTGGCGCCCACTAAGGACGCAATCCTGTCAGAGAAATACCGGAGACTACGAAGGATATTCTCTGAATTTGCATCTCACGGGAAAGGTGGCCTTGCAAAGTACCGACAAAAAATTGAACACGAGCGTGTTCTGAGAGGCGATATCGGGCGATGTGTACTCAATGCGCTAGTTTCTGAACAGATACTTTCGATGGATACAAAATTCTATCATGTTAACATGAACGAATTTTCCGCAAAATTGGGAATTTCGTGGCGCCAGCTCAGAACATATGAGACATCGGATAAATTAGACATTTTTTTAAGGAAAATCTAGAAGATCTTGCGCTGCGATGCTAGTGTACGTAGCGTGAAGCTGTATTTTTTCAAAAAAAAAGATGGGTTACACAGAAATTATCATACTCGCCTTCGACACTGCATATTCCGGACACGTTGTAAAACAATGAGTGATTGGATGCACGAAGAACCTTGGCCCTACATGCCGACGTTAGGTGAGGCCCAAACGGTCGGTGTCATAAACGTTAGGCAGAGGCCCAAGGCCAGATCGCTAAAATTCTATTGACATCAACAAGTTCTGTGATCTAATGGCCTCTTCGTCAAGGAGATGGAGATGGCAAGAAATGGACACGACGGCACCTGAAAGTTTGCTCGAGTATTTCTCGGAGCTGGAGGATCCGCGAATCGATTAGGAACAAGAAGCATGAATTGATTGATGTCATCGTGTTGTGCGTGTGTGCGGTGGTCAGTGGCGCGGAGGGATGGAGTGACATTGAGGAATTTGGACGCACGAAGCTGGAGTGGCTTCGCCGGTATGTGCCGTTGGCCAATGGGATACCGGTGGATGACATGATTGCGCGAATCATCTCGGCGTTGTCGGTGAGTGGATTTCAGGAGTGTTTCATGAGTTGGATGGAGGATGTGATGAAGTTGAGTGGTGGCGAGATCATCGCGGTGGACGGCAAGACGCAGAGGCGTTCCCACGACCGCAGGCGAGGAGTGAAGGCGTTGCATATGGTCAGTGCGTGGGCGTGTGGCAATGGAGTGGTGCTTGGACAGGTGAAGACGGAGGAGAAGTCGAACGAGATAACGGCGGTGCCGGAGCTGCTGGACAAGCTGGAATTATCGGGGCGTATCGTGACGCTGGATGCGATGGGATGCCAACGAGCGATTGCGAAGCAGGTCAAGGAAGGGGGAGGGGATTACGTGTTGGCGGTGAAGGGGAACCAGGAGCAATTGGACAAGGAGGTTCGGCAGTATTTTGATGCTGCACGAGAGAAGGATTTCGAGTGTAAGGAGATTCAAAACGACGAGACGGCGGAGGATGGTCACGGACGGGTAGAGTACAGGAGCTATTTTTTGTCCACTGATTTGAGTGCATTGTCTGGTGTGAAGAAGTGGAATGGATTGAGAGCGGTCGGGATGGTGGAATCGGAGCGCTATCGTGGTGGGCGTGTCGGTATTGAGCAGCGGGATTTCATCACGTCGCTCGAAGATGTGGAGTCATTTCGCAGAGCGGTGCGTTCGCACTGGGGAATCGAGAATGAGTTGCACTGGAGATTGGATGTGACGTTCCGTGAGGACGAGAGTCGGATTCGTCGAGGCAACGCACCGCATAATATGGGAGTGATTCGACATGTGGCGGTTAATCTGCTGAAGCGCGAGCCAACGAAGATCAGTGTCAGGAAGAAGCGTATCCGGGCGGCGTTGAACGATGGCTTCCGAGATAAGATATTGATGGGGCAGTAATTTTATATGCGGTTGCCTTGGTGGAGGAGGTACGGATTCCGCCGCGAAACGGGGCGCTCAGCGTCAGGATGGCGGCGAGACTGATAGAGGCGGCATGGTATGGGCGCCTTGACATCTGCTCTCCGGACAAGTTCGTCGTCCTCGTGGATGTGGACGGGAAGCTTCCTGATGACGTGTTGGAGCCCTTCAGGGAGCTTCCCGAATATTTGAACGGCAAGATCGAGGTGGCAGTCCGATGCACCTATGCACGGTGGCATCTCGAAGCTTGGTACTTTGCCGATGCCGCGGATCTCCGAGGCTATCTCGGTCGAACGCTCGGGAAGGTCGATGTCTCCAAACCCGATGAGATTCAAAACCCCAAACTCCATACTGAAGCATCTGCTTGGTGCTCAAGTCTATACGGCTCGGATCTCGAAGGAGATCGCGAGCCGACTCGATGCACCGGCCATTGCGGAGAGGAGCCCCAGTTTCAAAGGGTTCGTGGATGCGGTGATGAATGGTCCTGGCCATCATGACGGGTAGACTCCGAGGCAGCAGCGTTCACCTGTCGGAAATTGTATTGATGTGAAAATCGGCATGAGCCGCGTACAGGTTGAATCCAGGCTGCTGCGTTGGGCGTGTGAACGGGCACGAGTCGAGCTCGCCGCCCTGGTGGAACGGTTTCCCCAAATTCCGGCGTGGGAGCGGGGGGAAAAACAGCCGACACTCCGGCAGCTTGAAGCCTTCGCGAAGGCAACCCACACACCCGTGGGCTTGCTGCTCTTGCCCGAGCCACCGGAAGAACACCTTCCCGTTCCCGATTTCCGAACCATCGCCGATGAACCCATTGGCCGCCCGAGTGCGGACCTGCTCGATACGCTCTATCTGTGCCAGCAGCGCCAAGCGTGGTACCGCGACTTCGCGCAGGTGACGGGCGATCGGCCGTTGGAATTCGTCGGCTCGGTACGCCTGACCCACGAGGTCGAAGCGGTAGCCGAAGGCATCCGCGAAACGCTGGGCTTCGCACTGGTGGACGACTTGGCGCCTCTGGTCTTCATCAGTGGCGCCGACACGAAGGCGGCGCAGATGTTCACCTTGGCGCATGAGCTCGCCCACCTCTGGCTCGGCGAATCGGCACTCTCCGACAGCGATGCGCGACACGTGCCGGGGCACGAAGTGGAGCGTTGGTGCAATCTGGTCGCGGCGGAGATTCTGGCGCCGCTCGCCGTTTTCCGCCGGGAACATGATGCCGACGCCGAGCTTCGCGATGAACTGGACCGGCTGGCGCGGCGCTTCAAGGTGAGTACGCTTGTCGTGCTGCGCCGGATTCGCGATGCCGGTGCACTTACCCCCGAAGCGTACCGGGCCGCTTACAGGTCCGAACTGGATCGGATACGCCGTCTGCCCCGGGGAGACGACGGAAACTTCTACCTCACCCTTGGCGCCCGTGTCAGCAAGCGTTTTGCCCATGCGATGATCGCAAATACGCTTGAGGGCCGGTCGTCGTTCACCGAAGCGTTCCGTCTGCTCGGTTTCAAGAAAATGGAAACCTTTCGCAAACTCGGTACCAGCCTTAGGGTGATCGCGTAATGGCATATCTTCCTGCTTCCGCAGGCACAGATCGTCATTCCCGCGAAAGCGGGAATCCAGAGACTTTCATGAAAATCCCCTGTGTCTACATCCTTGCGAGCAAATCTGATGGTGCTCTGATCGAAGTGGATTCCCGCTTTCGCGGGAATGACAGATCTTTGATTTATGCAACAATCGGGTCCTTTCGAAATCGAGCCCCTTCGAGATGTTGCGGCGCGAGCGAGTACGGTTCGTGCTCGGAAGCTCGGCGCTCCGGTGAGCGCCGGTGGGCCGTAACCCACTCCGTAATCCAGACGTGTGGCCGCTGGACCCTTGTTGCTCAATGCAGGCGCTCCCGCGCCGCCGCCACTGCTGATCACAGGTGCAACGGGCTGAGGTCGTGAGGCCGGCAAATGCGGGAAAGGAAGAACTGATGGACGGAACGCTCGAAGTGCTACTGCTGGGGACCCCGCTGATGCGAATCGTGAACGGGCAAGGACCGGCATTGCAAGAAAGTCGCGTCGAGCACGTCGGGGATGTCTCCCTGCTTTCGGCCGGGTGGAGGGAGATGAAGCCGGATGCGGAAGCGGTGCGGGAGTGGCTGGAGCACCTCATCCCCGAAGGAGAGGCAAGCACCATATACCGCGAGCGGGCGCAGCATTTCCTGAAGATGTACGGCGAGGCGAACGTGCGGGAACCGGACGTGGCCGCAAGGATCTGGGGAAACGCGGATCGCGAATACGCGGGTGGCGTATCGTTCCGGGCTCTCGACGGGGACGGGCGGGAGATCGAATGGGACGCCCCGACGCTGGAAGCCTACCGTGGCTGGAAGTACCTCGCGGACGTGCTGCGCCGGGCCGACTACGAAGTCACGAACGGCAGGCGGCACCTGGACTGGGACCCGAAGCTCGGGCAGACGTCGCTGAGCGGAATGAAGGGGAAACTCGGTGTCCACCTGGAGGAGGACATGGAGGGAGGGGTTTGGCGGCCGCCGCGGCCGGCGGACGGCCTGCTGAGCACCCACATCGTGAAAGTGGAGGACGACCCGAGGAACCCGGGCGAGGCGGCGATGGAAAGCCTCGTACAGACCACGCTGAAGCTCGCGGGCGTCCGCGCTGCCTCGACATGGGCGCGCGTCATCGACGGACTGCAAGTCGTGGTCAGCGAGCGAAGCGACCGGATCCGGACACCGTCGCAAGGACGCATCGGCCGGAGGCACCAAGAGGAATGGGCACAGGCCGCCGGAGTGGGTCGGCGGGAGAAGTTCGCGTTCGAGCGGATGGATCCGGGACTCGACGATCTGCTGGCGCTGCTGGCGCGCGAGGGAGCGGCGGGGGAAGTAGAGAAAGGGATCGAAGCCATCGGGGCATGCGTTCTGCTTGGGCACACCGACATGCACCGCAAGAATCTGGGGATACGGCACCCGCGCCTGCGCGGGCCGATCCGGCTCGCGCCGCTCTACGACGCGTCGAGTTCGAGCGGCCGAGCGCAATGGATCACCAGGCAGCTTGCGCTGCCGGCAGGAGGCGCGGAGACGCCGGATGCGTTCGGGGCCGAAGCGGCCGGCACACTTGCCGGAAAGACGACACTCGGGGCCGAAGAAGCGGTGCGAATCGTGAAGGGAATGGCGAACAGGCTCCAGGATGCGCTGAGCGACGCCGTGCGCAAGTGCAAGGTCAAGGACGAGGTCGGAAAGGCACACGGCGAGGCGTACGAGGCAAGGCTCAAGGCATTGGAAACGGATCTCGCAAGACGCTGCCTGGGGCTGAAGCTCTCGAACGCCGCGTAGTGGATCGTCGTGCTGGGACACGTTGAACGGGGAATGAACATGTTGTTTCACAGGCTGAAATTTTCGGGCCTCTTGTCTTTCGGACCGGCGGGGATTGACTTGCCGATGAAGCCGCTGAACGTCCTGATTGGCCCGAACGGTTCGGGGAAATCGAACTTGCTGGAGGCGATCTCGCTGTTCCAGGCCGCTCCGCGTGGTATCTCGGAACCAATCTCAGGTATGGGAGGTGTTCGGGAGTGGTTGTGGAAGGGGCTGGAGGCGCCGGATTCGATCGCCCTGGAGGCCATGGTTGACTACCCACCGACCAGGACGTTGCGACATTCCCTGACTCTGTCCGACCAAGGGGGGCGGCCTTTAGTCGCTGACGAACAGATCGAGCCCTCGAAGAAGCATTCAGGAGATCCTTCTGGGTACCGCTATTATCGCCCTCCCCCGCTGACCTTGGCCGACCAGGGGGGGCTGCTTTTAGTCGCTGACGAACAGATCGAGCCCTCGGAAAAGCATTCAGGAGATCCTTCTGGGTACCGCTATTATCGCCCTCCCCAATGGGACGAACGAGAGATGTCGAGGGAGGCGAAAGCCAAGTCACCGCAGTCGTCGAAATCCAGGAATGTGAATGTTCATACACCAACTATGTTCATCGATCAAAATCGTGGAGTTGTCGAATTCTTCAGAACGTTCGAACAGGAAAATTCTTTGCTCTATTCTTTTGCCATGATGGATTATCCAGCGCTTTGGTATTTGAAACATCAATATGAACAAATTCGTCTCTACCGAAGCTGGTCGTTCGGTCCCCACGCGAAACTGCGCCAACCCTGCAACGCACATGCGCGTAGCGACTTTCTGGACGAAGGCGGCGAGAACCTGCCGCTTGTGCTCTCGCAACTGCATGGAACGCATAAGAAGTCATTCCTCTCCGCATTGAGCAAGCTGTTCGACGGCATCGTGGACATACAGTGCCCCGTGACCGGCGGCACGGTGGCGTTGTTCCTGGAAGAGTTCGGCAACCGCTCGATCCCGGTTACCCGCCTCTCGGACGGGACGTTACGTTATCTCTGCCTGCTGGCGATCCTGTTGCATCCCGAACCACCTCCCTTGATCTGTATCGAGGAGCCGGAATTGGGCTTGCATCCGGATCTGCTGCCGACGTTGAGCGATTTGATGCGAGAGGCATCCGAGCGTACTCAGCTCATCGTGACGACCCACTCGGACGTATTTGTCGACACGCTGACGGATCAGCCGGAAAGTGTCGTCGTCTGCGAAAAGCACGATGGACAGACGGAGATGCGGCGTCTCGACAAAGACGATCTGGCGAAGTGGTTGAATGACTACAGGCTTGGTGATCTCTGGACGTCGGGCGAGTTGGGCGGAAACCGATGGTGACGGCAACGCTGTACATCGAGGGCGGTGGAGAGGGCAAGGATCTTCGTGCCCGCTTTCGCGAGGGATGGAAAAAATTCTTCGACTCCGCCGGCGTCGGTGGCAGGACGAAGATCGTTCGGGGCGCCGGGCGCCGACAGACCTTCGACCGTTTCGCAACCGCCGTCTCGGACAGCTCTCCCGGCACGGTCCCGTTCCTGCTCGTGGACAGCGAAGGTCCGGTTGCGCCGGGACACTCGGTCTGGCAGCACTTGCACGCCCGTGACGGTTGGCACCGGCCCGCCAACGCGGGCGACGATCGGGCATTCCTGATGGTCCAGGTCATGGAAACCTGGTTTCTGGCGGACCGCGAGGCGTTGCGGAGCTACTTCGGCACGGGGTTCGGAGAGAACGCGCTCAGAGCATGGCCCAATCTGGAAGATGTGCCCAAATCGAGGGTCTTCGAAGCACTCGAACGTGCGACCGCTTCATGTCGTAAATCCTATTCCAAGGGCAAAGTCTCGTTCGAGTTGCTGGCGCAAGTCGATCCCGCCCAAGTCGAAGCCGCCTGTCCGCACGCCAAGGCGTTCCTGAATAAATTGAGGGCGTTGTGACGAAAGGGGAAGCACGGGGAACGGGCGATGAAGCCGGAGGTCTACGTCCGCGACAGGCGCGCGGCGACCGTTTCCGGGGGACGGGTGCTCACCCGGCCCAGGCGACGGGTTCGGCCGCTTGGGAAGACGGTCGGGGTGCTTCGGTCTCCGGTCGTGGCCGGACGGCCCCTTTCGTAGAAGGAGCATGAAGTGAGGCTGCTCCACTACATCGAGATTCAAAACTTCAAGCATTTCGGCGACAGGCAGCGGATCGAACTCGATCATCCAGCGGTGCTCATCGGCCCCAACAACTGCGGGAAGACCACGGCGATCCAGGCGATCGCACTCTGGTCGCAGGCGGTCGGGACGTGGTTCGAAGCGAAAGGGAAATCGACGCCCAGGGAGCGGACGGCCACATCGCTCAACCGGCTGAACATCGTCTCGGTTCCCGTCCGGCGCACCCGCTACTTCTGGCACAACGCGGCGGTACGTCGCGGCAATCGTGACGTTCCTCTCCTGATCACCGTGGGCATCCTGCACCGGAACAAGGTCGAGCCGGTGACGATGCGCTTTCGGAACCAGGGAGACGAGCTGGTCTACTGCACGCCCGACGATGCGACCCTCAAGAAACCGGAGGTCGTCGAGGCCGCGGCGGGGTTGAACGTGGCGCTGCTCTACCCGATGTCGGGCCTCGATACCGAGGAACCGATCCTCCAACCCGGCCGCATCGACGTCCTGTTGGGGCAGGGGCAGACCGCCCAGGTACTTCGCAACCTGTGTCTCCTGGTGTTCAAGGACGCGCCGGAAGACTGGCAGCGCATCGCCAAGTTGATGTCACGACTGTTCTCGGTCGAGCTGGGCGACCCGACCGAAACCGGGCGTGGCAGCATCGATCTCTTCTACCGGCAGGCGAACGTGCGGGAGCCGCTGGACGTCTCTCTCGCGGGCCGCGGATTCCAGCAGATGCTCCTGATCTTCGCCTACCTTTATTCGCATCGCCGGAGCGTGCTGCTGATCGACGAGCCGGACGCGCACCTGGAGATCCTCCGGCAGAAGCAGGTCTATGTGCTCTTGCGGGAGATCGCGGCCCGGAACGAGTCGCAGGTCGTGCTGGTGACCCATTCGGAAGTGATTCTCGACGAGGCGCTGGACCACCATCTCACGCTGCTGTTGCGGGGGCGGGCCGACGATCTGGCCGCCAGGACCGATATCCGCAATGCGCTCAAGCACTACGGCGCCGAGCACTACGTCAGGGCGCTGGAACGGGGTTACGTCCTGTATGTCGAGGGCGGAACGGATCTCGCCGTCCTGCAGGCCCTGGCCGAACGCCTGGGCCATCGGGCGGCGGACGTGTGGGATCAACGGATCAACGCTTTCTACATACAGGACAATTACCCGGACCCCGACGATCTGAAAGCCGAGCTGGAGCGCGTGGAAGGAGGGTTCGGGGTGACGCCCCGGAAGCACTTCTTCGCCCTGCGCGAGATGATACCCGGGCTGCGGGGCCTGGCGATTCTGGACAACGACGGCGGCGCACGATCGGATTCGAACGAAGGCGGGCTCAACGTCGTCTACTGGAAGCGCTACGAAGTCGAAAACTACTTCGTCACCCCCGAGGTGCTGCGCAGGCAGGTCGCCGAACACTACAAGGACTTGCCCCTGTTTCTCGGTGAAGTTCACGATACGTCCGAAGAGGTGCTCGATGCGTTGATCCTGGAACGTGTGTTCGACGGCCGCGAGCAGGATCTCGACACCTGGAAGGCCGCGAGGGCCGACGCGGCGCGGCTGCTGTGGGAGGCGAGGACCGAACGGGTGAAGCTCAGCGACTTCGCCGAGGAGTTCTTTCGCCGTCTTGCGGAAAGGCTCGGACATGCGATGCTGCTGAGGAAGGGCGAGCTTCACCGGCTGGTCCGGTTCGTCGATCCTTCCTCCATACCGGCAGAGGTGGGCGGGAAACTCGATCTGCTGAGGGAGATCTTCGATCACGCCAATCCGGGCGAGGAACAACCGGTATCGCCGTGAAGGATGGTTCACGCGCGAACCGGATGGACGGGAAGCAGGCATGTCCGGCGGCGGAAAGGGATATGGACCTGCCGGTTGCATGACATTCCTGCCTGGTCACGCGCTGGTTGCAGAAAACACGGGATCTCAATGAGATTGATTGAAGTGGATTCCCGCTTCCGCGGGAATGACGACAGGCGCGGCGGCTCCCGCTACCCGCTTTCGCGGGCACAGGCTCCGCGAAACCTGCCCCCGTGGAATCGCGGGCGCCCCCGGCCAGCGCCGTGGACGGCCGGGGAACGGTGTTCCTTGCGAATCGAGTGGATGGGAACGAACGGGAAGCAGGCATGTCCGGCGGCGGAAAGGACATGAATCGAACCGGCGAATCCGCCTTCGAGACCGTCATCGAAGTCCATCTCCTGGCGAACGGATACGTCTCCGTCCCCGGCCGCGGCTTCGACCGCGAGCGCGCCGTCTTTCCCGAGGTCGCGCTCGGGTTCATCCGCGAGACCCAGCCGGACGCATGGACGAGGCTGGAAGCGCTGCTCGGCGAGCGGACCGGCGAGCAGGTCCTTGCCGACTTGTGCAAGTGGATGGACCGGAACGGCGCGCTGGCGACGTTGCGCCACGGCTTCAAGTGCTACGGCCGGACGCTGCGTATCGCCTTCTTCAAGGCGGCCCACGCGCTCAACCCGGAGCTCGAGGCGCGCTATGCCGCGAACCGCGTCGGGCTCACCCGCCAGCTCCGTTTCTCGCCGCGCTCGGAGCAGTCCGTCGACGTCACCTTGAGCCTGAACGGGATACCGGTCTCGACCCTGGAGCTGAAGAACCCGCTCACCGGGCAGACCGCCGAGGACGCCCGCGGGCAGTACCGGCGGGACCGCGATCCGCGCGAGCCGATCTTCGAGTTCAAGCGGCGCACGCTCGTCCACTTCGCCGTGGATACCGAGTCCGTGCTCATGACCACCCGGCTCGCCGGCGCCGCGACCCACTTCCTGCCCTTCGACAAGGGTTGCGACGGGGGCGCGGGCAACCCGCCCGACCCGCAAGGACGCGGCTACCGCACCGCCTACCTCTGGGAGGAAGTCCTTGCGCGCGACAGCCTGCTGGACCTGCTGGCGCGCTTCGTCCACCTCCAGACCGGGGAGAAGCGCGACGACAAGGGGCGCAATGTGAAGGTCGAGACGATGATCTTCCCCCGCTACCACCAGCTCGAAGCGGTGCGCCGGCTCGTGGACACGGCGCGGCGCGAGGGCGTCGGGCACAACGCCCTGGTCGAGCACTCCGCGGGCAGCGGCAAGAGCAACACCATCGCCTGGCTCACGCACCGTCTGGCCTCGCTGCACGATGCGCAGGACGCCCGCGTCTTCGACAGCGTGATCGTGGTCACGGACCGCGTGGTGCTCGACAGCCAGCTCCAGGACACCATCTACCAGTTCGAGCACAAGCGGGGCGTGGTGCAGAAGATCGACGAGAGCTCGCGCCAGCTCGCCGAGGCGCTGGAAGGCGCGGTGCCGATCGTGATCACCACACTCCAGAAGTTTCCCTTCGTCTCCCGCCAGCTTCTCAGGATGGCCGAGGAGCGGGGAACGGAGGCGGCGGCCGAAGCCGGTACCGAGACCGGGACCAATACCGGGAGCGGGACCAATACCGGAAGCGGGAGCGGGCTCGGGTCCGGAACCAGTACCGGGACCGGGACCAAGACCGGGAGTGGGACGAATACCGGAAGCGGGATCAGATTCGGGTCCGGGATCGGGACCGGGCTCGGGCTCGGGAGCAGAGCCGGAACCCTGCCGACCCGCCGCTACGCGGTGGTCATCGACGAGGCGCATAGCTCGCAGGGCGGCGAGACGGCCACCGCCCTGAAGGAGGTGCTGGGTGGCGAAGCGTTGCGCGAAAAGGCGAGAAAGCGAGCGGCCGAGGAGGGCCTGGAGGGCGATGGCATCAATGGTCCCAATGACCCCAATGACCCCAATGACCCCAATGACCCCAATGACCCCAATGACCCCAATGACCCCAATGACCCCAATGACCCCAATGACCCCGATGGCCTGGAAGCGCTCTTTCTCGGCATGGCCAAGCGGGGCCGGCAGGCGAACCTGAGCTTCTTCGCCTTCACCGCCACGCCGAAGCACAGGACGCTGAAGGTCTTCGGGCGCGGCGGCGAGCCCGCCCACCGCTACACCATGCGCCAGGCGATCGAGGAAGGGTTCATCCTCGACGTGCTGAAGCACTACACGTCGTACGCCACCTACTACAAGCTGCTCAAGGCCTGCGAGGACGATCCGAACGTGGAGCGCAAGCGGGCCGCCCGCGCCCTGGCCCGCTTCGTGCGGCTGCATCCGCACAACGTCGCGCAGAAGACCGAGGTGATGGTCGAGCACTTCCACTCCGCCACCCGCCACCGGATCGGCGGGCGCGCCAAGGCGATGGTGGTCACCGGCTCCCGCCTCGAAGCGGTCCGCTACAAGCAGAGCTTCGATCGCTACATCGAGGACCGGGGCTACGCGATCAGGTCGCTGGTGGCTTTCTCGGGGGTCGTCCGGGACGACCGGGACCCCGACCTCGCCTGGACCGAGGAGAAGATGAACGAGGGCGTCCGGGAGAAGGAGCTGCCGGAACACTTCGCGACCGGGGAATACCAGGTGCTGCTCGTCGCCGAGAAGTACCAGACGGGCTTCGACCAGCCCTTGCTGCATACGATGTACGTCGACAAGCGCCTGGCCGGCATCCAGGCCGTGCAGACCCTCTCCCGGCTGAACCGCACCCATCCTTTCAAGGAGGACACCTTCGTCCTCGACTTCGTGAACGGCCGGGACGAGATCCGCGAAGCGTTCAAGACGTACTACGAAGGGGCCGAAATGGGCGACGAGGCCGACCCGGCCCGGATGTACGCGATCAGGGAAGAGCTCGATGCTTCCGGTATCTACCTCGGCGAGGAAGTCGAGCGCTTCTGCAAGATCTTCTTCAAGCCCCGGCAGCGCCAGAGCCCGCGGGACCACCAGGCGATGAACGCCGCGCTGGACCCGGCGGTGTCGCGCTTTGCCGCGTTGCACAAGGAGAGGGAAGAAGAAGCCGAGCTGTGGCGCGGCAAGGTGCAGGCGTTCCGCAACCTCTACGGCTTCCTGAGCCAGGTGATCCCTTACCAGGATTCGGACCTCGAACGCCTGTACACATGGCTCCGCCACCTGGCGGCGAAGCTCCCGCGCCGGCGCTCCGGTCCCGCGTACCAGTTCGACGACGACGTGCGCCTTCAGTACTACCGTCTCCGGAAGATCAGCGAGGGATCGATTCCGCTCGGGCAGGGCGGCGCGCGCGCCCTCGACGGACCCACGGAGGTGGGCAGCGGCATGGCCCGCGAGCAGGCGGCGCCGCTGTCGAGGTTGATCGACGTCGTCAACGAACGCTTCGGCACGGACTTCAACGACGCCGATCAACTCTTCTTCGACCAGATCGTCGAGGCGGCGGTGGCCGACGATGCGTTGCGCGAAACGGCGGCGATCAACCCCGAAGACAAGTTCGAGCTGGTGTTCGACACCCTGATCGAGCGCCTGTTCACCGAGCGCATGGACCAGAACGAAGAGATCTTCATCCGCTACATGAACGACGAGCCCTTCCACCGGACGGTCAGCCGCTGGATGGCCACCGAAGCATACCGGCGGCTGCGGCCGGCAGGGCTGGCCGGGCCGAGTGAGGTGGCCGGGCCAAGCGAGATGGCCGGGCGGGGCGGGTCGATCGGGCGAGGCGGGCTGTCCGAATCAAGGGAACCGGCCGGGTCGGTTGGGCCGTCCGCGCCGACCGCCATGGACAAGCCGACCGGGCTGGCGGAGTCGGACGGTATCGCATCCGAGCCCACCGACGGATTCCCCTTGCCCGCCGGGCTTCGACAGGCTCGGCCGGAGGGTATCGAGGCGGAACGCACCGATGGCTCCTCCCCGCCCATCGGGCCTCTGCCGCTTCGACCGGATGAGGTTGGCCGGGAGGCGGAGGCTTCCGAACCCGGCGGTCTCCGTATCGTCGAAGGGCGGCCCGAGGAGCGTTACGTCACCTGCATCCCCCTCGTGCCGCTGGCGATCGCGGCCGGCGCCTTCGGCGATCCCCGGAGCGTCGAAGCCGAGGAGGATTGGAAGTGGGTCGAGGTGGGTGGCGCGCGGCGCTTGAGGCCGGGGATGTTCGTCGCCCGAATCGCCGGCAGGTCGATGGAGCCCGCGATTCCCGACGGCGCGTATGGCCTGTTCCGCGCGCCCGTGCAGGGCACGCGTCAAGGGAAGACGGTGCTCGTCCAGCTCCGCGACGCCACCGATCCCGAGACCGGAGCGCGGTACACCGTCAAGCGCTACGAGAGCGAAAGGGCCGGGGACGGCGACTCCTGGCGGCATGCGAGGATCACCTTGAAGCCGAACAATCCCGAGTTCGAGCCCATCGTCCTGACCGGTATGGACGAGGGCGAGGTCGCGGTGGTGGCGGAGCTGGTGGATCTGGTGGGAGTGAGCGTTGCGACGCCCGCCGGTATCGGGGAAATCGGCAATGGCCGGGGCTGAAGCCGGGACGGCGAATCGGCCGCGACAGGCTCGGTGCATCGCGCCGGCCGATGCGTTCGGCGCCCCGATCGAATTTCACCCCGGATGAGGCGCACGTCGCGAGCGGCAGGGCGGGATGCGATCCGAACGGTGTCCGGCCGGCGCGCGGGAACGGCATCCGGCGCCGGTCACCGGCGGCGAGGCGGCAACCCGCACGGAGAGCTTCGTGGGCGCCGCCGAATCCCCGGACATGAGCACCTCGGCGGTCAGCCGGCAAATCAAGGCGCTGGAGGTGCATCTCGGTGCGGAGCCGTTCATCGGCGCTCAGCCGTGACCGGCGAGCAGCCGGGCGTCGAACGGATAGTCCGACAGTACCTCGCAGCCGCGGCTGGTGACGAGCACCTGCTCCTCCAGCTTGACCCCCTCGGCGCCGCCAACCGCGCCGGTGTAGCTCTCCACGCACAGCACCATGTTCTCCTCGATGATCCCGTCGTAGCCGCGGGCTTCCCAGTCTTCGCGGTAGTAGATCTTCGGATACTCGTCGCTCATGCCGACGCCGTGGGCGAGGCAGGGATACCGGTTGGGGATGAAGATCTCCGGCTGCCGGAAGCCTCGCTCGCTCACCTCTCGCAGGCTCATGCCGGGCTTGATGAGTGCGATGTTGTGCTGTACTTCATCGAAGGCGCGCCGATAGATCTCGCGCTGCCCGGGCGTTGCCGCGCCGTCCCCGCAGAGCCAGGTCCTGGAGACGTCCGCGCAGTAGCCGAACGGCCCGACCATGTCGGTGTCGAAGGCGACGAGCTCGCCGGCATCGATGGTCTTGGCGGTCGCCTCCTGAAACCAGGGGTTGGTTCTGCGACCGGAGCAGAGCATCCGCCCGTCGATCCAGTCTCCGTCGTTGGAGATGTTCGTCTCGTGCAGCAGCGCCCATAGCTGGTTCTCGGTGATTCCCGGCGCGAGCGCCGCTTCCATCCGCCTCATGCCTGCCTCCGCCACCCGCAGGGACCAGCGCATGCACTCGATCTCGCCGTCGCACTTGACGGACCGCGCCCGGTCCACGAGATCGACGGCGTCGATCACGTCCAGCCCGGCCTGCATCAGCGCGCCCGTGATGCTCGGGTTGACGTACTCCACGGCGACGCGACGCTCGGAGGCGCCGATGTCGGCCAGAAAGTCCGTGACGTCCCGGGCGAGGGCGCGCGCCTCGTCGTTCAGGTTCCCGCCCGCGTTGAAGAAGCTCACCGCACGCGCGGGGCGCACTTCGTCGAAGCGGCCGGCCGCGGTGCGGCTCGCGCCGTGCATGATCACCCGTCCGTCGGCGGCGACGAATGCGTAGAAGGTCGGGATATGGGACTGGAACAGCGCGTAGTCACGAAAGTCCGTGGCGTAGCGCAGGCTGACCGGACTCGTCAGGACGGCAAGCGCGGCATCGGCGCGGTGGAGCTGTTCCCGCAGGCGCCCGAGGCGCCAGGCGGCCACGCGGTCGAGGGCGACGTCGGGCCGACCGGGGACGGGGGCCGGCGGGAAGGCCGGGTTGGCGGAAGCATCGCGGCCGGTGGCGTTCATGCCGACGGGTTTCATCGTCTCCTCCGAAGTTCGTTGCCGATGGCCGGGTTCAGCCCCGCATCCGCTTTCCTTCCGGATCGACGGGAGGCCGTTCGAGCCGGTGCGCGGGAACGAGCCTGCCGATCACCTCCACGTCGCAGGCGGCGTTGGCGGTCACCCCGTCGACCCGGACGTAGCCGAGGGCGAGGACCTTGCCGGTGGTGCGGCCGCGCGCCCTTCGCGAACGCCTGGGCGCCGCCGCTCGGGCGGCAGGGTGGAGCATGATGCAACAGGCGGAGCCGCCGGTGATAGTGCACGGCCCCCCGCCGCGGGATCGCCGGACGGCGCCGCGTCCGGGCGATGGCGCCCCGTATCCGCCACGCGCCCATGATGCGGCAGGCGTGATTGCCAAGGAATCGCCCGGCGCGATTCGGGCTACACTCTTGCCCCCCATCGTCAGGAAGGCACCGTGCAATGAGCCGGATCTGTCTCGTGATGGACTTCAAGGTCGAACCGGGCACGAAGGCGCGGTTTCTCGAAACCATCAGGGAGCACGCGGTGCAGACGCTCGCGAGCGAAGAGGGCTGTCTCCGGTTCGAGGTATGCGATCCGCTCGAAGGCGGGGGCCGCGTCTTCCTCTACGAGATGTACGTCGGCGAGGCCGCGCCGGAGACCCACAAGGCATCGCTGATCCTCGCCCGCACCCGCGAGCGCTACGCGGACGTCATCGAGTCGCGCGACATCCACGTCTGCAAGATTCTGTAACCGGGAAATCGTGAACGTGCCGTTCGTCTGCTTCGAGCGGGCCGTGGCGGCGCTCACCGAGGGGATGGACGCGGAGTGAACACGGACACGGTGGTCGTCAACGAGGTGCGGCGCGGCTTCTACCTCGATTCCGTTGCGCTGATGCGGATCTCGGGAGATCTCGCCGCGTTGCCGGGGGTCGAGGACGCGGTGGCGATGATCGGCACCCCGGCGAACGTCGAGATCATGCGCGAGGCCGGGCTGCTCGCACCGGCAGGCGAGGCAGCGGGGCCGAACGATCTCGTCGTCGCGGTCCGCGCCTCCGGCGAGGCGGCAGCCGAGGCCGCGTTCGTCCGGGCCGGGGACGCGCTCGAACGAAAGAGCGCGCCGGCCGAGGGCGGACAATGGCAGCCCCGCACCCTCGATGGCGCCCTCGACCGCATGGGGGATGCGAACCTCGTGCTCGTCTCGGTCCCTGGCGTCTATGCGGTCCGCGAGGCGCGGCGCGCGCTGGACCGCGGACTGAACGTGATGCTGTTCAGCGACAACGTCCCGCTGGAATCGGAACGCGCGCTCAAGGCCCTAGCGCACGCGCGCGGGCTGATCGTGATGGGTCCCGACTGCGGCACCGCGTACGTCGCGGGAACGCCGCTGGCGTTCGCGAACGTCGTCCCCCGCGGGCGGGTGGGGGTGATCGCGGCATCGGGGACGGGCTTGCAGGAAGTGGCGGTGCTGCTTGCGCGCGCCGGCGCCGGCATCTCGCACGGGGTCGGCGTGGGCGGGCGCGACCTCTCCGACGCGGTCGGCGGCGTCAGCACGCTGGACGCCATCGATCTCCTCGCGGCGGATGCCGGGACCGATCACCTGATCCTCGTCTCCAAGCCGCCCGGACCACGAACCGCGCGCACCGTCTTCGCACGGCTCGCCGCGGCGGGCAAGCCGTGTACCGCGGTCGTGTTCGGCGCCGGCGAGGGCGGGATCGAGGCGCCGCCGGCAGGACCGGTGCTCGTACCCACGCTCAAGGCCGCGGTCGAACGCGCGACCGGTCGTCCGATCGCCCCGGACTACGACCCCGGCGAGGCGGCGCGGGACGCGGCGGCGCGACTGGAGCCGGGACGCCGCGCACTTCGCGGCCTCTTCTGCGGGGGCACGCTCGCGGCGGAGGCGTACGCGGTGCTCGCGGCGGCGGGGATCGACGTCGCCTCGAACGTCGCTCCACCTGCGCGGGTCGGCACGGTGTCTTCGCATACCGTGGTCGATCTCGGTGCCGACGAGTACACCGTTGGTCGTCCCCATCCGATGATCGATCCCGCCCCCCGTACCGAGAAGCTGTGCGAGGCGCTCGCCGGGCCGGACGTCGCCGTCGTGCTGCTCGACGTGGTGCTCGGTCTCGGCGCGCACGCCGACCCCGCGCGTCCGGTTCGCGATGCGGTCCTGGCCGTGGAGGGCAGGGGTCCCGCGGTCGTCGCGTCGGTCTGCGGCACCCGCGACGATCCGCAGGACGACAAGCGCCAAGCCGCGATGCTTGCCGACGCCGGGGTGATCGTCGCGCCTTCGAACGCCGATGCCGCCACCGTCGCCGCCATGATCCTCGGGTACGAACGCTGATCGGGGGCGGGACCGGGCGAGCGGGTCCCGCGCGGCGGCGATGACGTCACGGCTTGCCAAACCGAAGTGGTCCGCTCTGTCGCCGTCAGGCTGCCGGAAGGGAACGGTACAGGTACAGCCATCCACGGACGGTTTCCGACTGATTGGCAAGAACGACGCCCCTGTCGACTCGTTTTCGCAGTCCGTACTCATTCACGGGCGCGATCGACGCTTTGGACCTTATCCCCCGGAAAAGCATCCAGACCGTCGTCATGTCTCCGCCGTATTGGTCCTTGAGAGACCATGAAGCAGATCAGCAAATCGGCCGGGATGATTCCCTTGAAGACTACATTGGAAATATCGCCGAAACCTTCCACGCTGGATCGGCGTTGCGTAGAGATAACGAGTCGGCCCAATGGCGTGGTATTGGATCCGTATGCAGGCTTTTGAATCCGACGGCGCCGTACGAACGGCCGGAGCCCTGCCCGGTATGCGACAATGGCTACTCCATCCTGATCGACGAAATCCCCGCCGAATCCCGGAGCGAAGCCATGGCCACGAACGATACCTGTTGCACCATCGTCCCGTACTTCGAGGTGAAGTCCGGCCATCTGGATGAATTCAAGGCGCTGTGCGAGCGCTTCGTGGCGAAGACGGAGGAGGAGTCCGGCTGCCTCTACTACGGGTTCTCGTTCGACGACCACACCGCGCATTGCCGTGAGGGCTACGTGGATGGACCGGCCCTGCTCGCCCACATCGAGAACGTCACCCCCCTGCTTGAAGAAGCCTTCAAGATCTCCACACTTGCGCGTCTCGAAGTGCACGGCCCGGAATCGGAGATCGAGAAGCTTCGCAAGCCGTTGGCTGCCCTCAACGCACGGTTCTTCACCCTGGAGTACGGGTTCCGCCGGTAGCAGCGAGAGCCGACGACGCCACTCCGCCGGAGCCCATGACCTTGATCCGGGTCCCCCCTCGGCGCAGCTCTTCGCGCGCGGCGCGGCGCATCTCGGTGCTCCCGTCCGCGACGGTCGAGAAGCGCAGCGTCCCGAGCCCGCGCGAGCAGAGCGCCGACCCCGACTCGTAGCTCCGGCGATCCGTCAAGGTCAGCGGGTCACGGATCTGCGCGCCGCAAAAGGGGCCGATAAACAAAGCGTTTGCGGGGCACGGGCTGACCGGCCTCCCAGAGGTGTCGTAGCGCCGGGGCGCACGCGCCACCCGTCCCCCTCGCACCGGCTGACCGGACTTCCGAGAGTTGTCGCAGCAGCGGAGATCCGGCCGCTCACGGCCGGTTGTCACGCGCCCTCACATCCCCCACACGGTGATCGTGCGCCCGATTGAAGACGACTCTTCGCGCCGGAAGATCTTCTCCTCCCACGCCTTCCCCTCGCTCCGATCGAAGATGACCAGATGGCCTTCCCGGCTCCCGCAACGGTCCATGTAGCCCGCGGTCTGTTCGAGCCCTTCACGGAGGGTGGTCTCGAGACTCCTCCGCAGCACCTTGCATTCGACCACGTACCTGTCCGCGGGCGTGGGTCCGGGTGTGCCTTCGCCGCTGCCCCCGCCCCGCGGCCACACGATCAGCAGGTCCGTGCGTCCCCGCCCCAGGCCGTACTCCCGCTCGATGCGCCCGCCGCTGTTCACCACCCGCTGCAGGAACGCCTGCAACACGAGCTGCGGGCCGGCCTCCACGTAGTCGAAGCGCCCCAGCCAGTGCTCCGAGTGCTCCCGGAAGAACGCCTGGAAGGCCCCGAGCAGCTTGCCCACGTCGAGACTGCCTTCGGCATCGACGTACCAGTCCACTTCCTGCAACAGGCTCGACTGTACCGCCCAGGTCAGCTCACGAGGCACGACCTCGGCGTAGATGGGATTGGCGATGCGTAGCGGGTCGTCGTGCGCGACCAAGCCCAGGTCGCGGACGTACTCCAGGTCGTGAGCGTGGTACCGCGCCTCGTCGCTCCCGCTCAGCAAGGGCTCGACGACGCGCCGCACGCGGTCTTCCCGGAGCTTGTCGGCAAGCTGGTCGAGGTGGACCTGCCGGCTCACGACGAGGTGCTCGCGGGCGTCGAGGAGGGCGTCGCGGGTGATCGCGCGGGCGCGGTCCTGGCCGGCCTCGGCGGCGAAGCAGGCTCTGGCGCATAGCGCGTTCACCAGCCAGGGCTGGCCTCGGGTCTCGGTCCACACCGTCTCCAGTGCCTCGGGGGTGAACGCCTGCCCGGTCTCCTCGGTGTGCTGGGCGAGCAGCGCGCGTACCTCGGCCTCTGTGAAGTCCCCCAGGCGCAACGATTCGGCCCGGACGTTGAACGCGCTGCCGCCGGTGATCGCCGCGTTCTCCGAGCTCGAACGGATGCGATAGTCGCGTACGTCGCGCACCCCGCACAGCGCCACGCTCTGCGGAAAGCCCTCCGGACGCTGGTCGTAGCCGGCCCGCAACTGTCGGAGCACGGAGATCAGGCTGTCGCCGATCAGGGAGTCGATCTCGTCGATCAGCAGCACCAGCGGCCTCGGATCGGCCATGCTCCACTGGGTCAACGCCTCCGTGAGGGCGTCGTGGGGACCGGTGGTGGCCAGGATGCCGGGCCAGACCTCGTGCAGGAACCC
Source organism: uncultured Gammaproteobacteria bacterium (assembly GCA_958295835.1). Classification (GTDB taxonomy): domain Bacteria; phylum Pseudomonadota; class Gammaproteobacteria; order HK1; family HK1; genus HK1. Next base: position 4,985,726 of record OY282378.1, on the reverse strand, counting down.
ATCGCCCGACAAGCGCGCCCGGGAAGACAATCGGCTCAGAATGGCGCGCATGGCGCTTTCCACGTTTTCCCGCGCTGCCTGCGCTGCCTCGACGTTCACGTACACGCAGCGAAAGTCGCCTTCGGCGCCGCGGTTGAGCAGGTCTCGCAACGCGAGAAGCACGGAGGTCTTGCCCGTCTGCCGGGGCGCGTGCAGGACGAAGTAGCGCTTGTTCCTGACCAGATCCAGGACTTCGTCCAGATTCACCCGTTCCAGCGGCGGGATGAAGTAATGGTCCGCCGCGATGATGGGGCCTTCGGTGTTGAATCTGCGCATGGCCGAAGTATGACACCCCGGCGCCGGAGTTACGCCTGCCGGCCCGCTCCGGGGCCGGCCACGAAGCGGTTTTCGATGCGGGCAGGCCACCACTGCGCCCGCCGCTCCTCCTCCTCCGCCCGAATGGCGAAAGATGCGCGATACCATGGTCCGGTGAGCAAGCGACCTCCGAATCCGAACCCGAGAGGTGTCGAGCACGAGGCAACCCTCGCGGCGCCCGGGGGCCTGTCCGTCCCTCTCCCTCCCGGCAAGCTCGCGCCGGATTTCCTCGCGAGGCTCATCGAAAGCTCACTTCCGCCCGAAGTCGTGCTTGGACCGCGCATCGGCGAAGATGCGTGCGCGATCGAGATCGAGGCGGGAACGCTGGTGGCGGCGACGGACCCCATCACCCTCACCGGCGCCGGGGTGGGGGCACACGCGGTCGCGGTCAATGCGAACGACGTCGCGGTGACCGGAGCGCGTCCGCGATGGTTTCTCGCATGCGTGTTGCTGCCCGAAGGATCGACGCGCCATGATGCAGAGGCGCTCTTCGCGGAGATGCGGCGCGCGCTCGACGAGGTAGGAGCAACTCTCGTGGGGGGACACACCGAGGTGACGGGCGCGGTACGCCAGCCGCTCGTGGTCGGGCAGATGCTTGGAATCGCGGCGGAGCGGATCGTGCCGACCGGGGGGCTCCGTCCGGGCCACGCTGTCCTCCAGATAGGACCCGCACCGGTGGAGGGTGCTGCGGTGCTCGCCGGCGTCCTGCCGCCGAAATGCCTCGCCGCGGTTCCCGCGCCGGTGCTCGCGGCGGCTCGATCCGCCCTCGACATGCCGGGGATCTCGGTGGTCGAGCCCGCTCTCGCCGCCGCCTTGGCCGGCGCGTCCGCGCTCCATGATCCGACCGAAGGCGGTCTCTCCGCCGGGTTGCATGAGATCGCCGGCGCGTCCGGAGTGGCGCTGGCCATCGAGTCCGAGCGCATCCTCTGGTTCGAGCCGGGTGTGGCGCTGTGCGCCGCGGCGGGGATCGATCCGTGGGGAACCCTCGCCTCGGGGACGCTGCTGGCAGGATTTGCCCCCGAGCGGCTCGACGAGGCACTGCACGACCTCGCGCGCGCCGACCGGGCCGTATCCGTCATCGGCCGGGCCGGGTCCGGACGCGGGGTCACCTTTACCGGCGGCGCTCCGCTGACCCGGTTCGAACGCGACGAGCTGAGCCGCCTGCAGGGCTCTGCCTCCCTCCCGGTTCCAGCTCTGCCGGATTTGGTGAACTGCCTTGAGGAGCCTGTCCATGCGCTTGCATATCGGCCTTCTTCTCTTCCCCACGTCACGTCCGTGTGCACGGGGTCGCTGGTGCTTGGCGCGGCGGGACTGCTGCGCGGGAAGCGGGCGACGACGCATTGGATGTCGCTGCCGATGCTTGCCGCATTCGGCTGCGAGCCGGTGGCCGAGCGCGTGGTCGTCGACGGCAACGTGATCACCGGCGGCGGGGTCACTGCCGGCATCGACTTCGCGTTGACGGTAGCCGGCGAGTTGTTCGGGGCCGACACCGCCCGGAGGATCCAGCTCGGCATCGAGTACGACCCCCGCCCGCCATTCGATGCCGGCACTCCGGAACGCGCGGATGCGTCGCTGGTGGCCACGGTGCGTGAAGCCGCAGCGGCACGTCAGGGCGAGCGTGAAGCCGCGGTCGAGCAGGCGGCGGATCGACTCGGAAATGACTGATTCGGACCGGGACCGTGGTCACGAGGGCAACCTGGCCGCCGCTGACCGCGGCGCTGCGGGGGCGCAAGCGCGCCCCATGGTCGCCCGAACGCAGGCTTGCGCGAGGAAGGAACATGCCCAATCGACATGCGGACACCGGCGGTGCGCGAATCAGGACCTGTACGACGGACGAGCTTCCGCGCATTCACTTCATCATCAACGACGCCGCGCTCGCCTATCGCGGAGTCATTCCCGACGATCAATGGCACGAGCCGTACATGACCGAGCCGGAGCTCGAGTCGGAGGTCGCGGCCGGGGTCCGCTTTCTCGGCTGGTACTCGCCGCCCGGTACGCTGCTCGGGGTCATGGGCGCGCAGGACGTGCAGGACGTCACCCTGATCCGGCATGCCTACGTACTGAGCGCGAGGCGCCGCGGCGGCATCGGTTCGGGGCTGATCACGGCGTTGATGAAAGCGACGCGGCGGCCGGTGCTGGTCGGGACCTGGAAGGCGGCGAGCTGGGCGATCGCCTTCTACGAGCGGCACGGGTTTCGGCCTGCCGCCGACGTGGAGGCGCTGTTGCGCCGTTACTGGACGATCTCCGAACGCCAGATCGAAAGCTCGGTGGTTCTGGCCAGCTCACATAGCGTTGGATTCAGCTCCTCCCTTCAGGCTCATGTCTCGTTGGACAAGACTCCGTCTCGACGGAGCGGCCGGGCGGTGGTAGCGTCGAAGCCACCTGCCCGGGATCGCCTCGATCGGGAACTCATGCCGGAAACCACCGAAGCGTCGGCGCGCGCGGACAGCAGGCCGATCGACGTGCGTACCGCGCCGGATCGCTACCGTCACTGGCGTCTGCGCACCGAAGGCCGAATCGCCACGCTGGAGCTCGACGTCGACGAATCCGGCGGGCTTGCGCCCGGGTACGAGCTCAAGCTCAATTCCTACGATCTCGGTGTCGACATCGAGCTCGCCGACGCCGTGCAGCGGTTGCGGTTCGAGCACCCGGAGGTGGCGGCGGTGGTGATCCGGTCGGCCAGGGACCGCGTGTTCTGCGCCGGGGCGAACATCCGCATGCTCGGCGGGTCGAGCCACGCCCACAAGGTCGCCTTCTGCAAGTTCACCAACGAGACCCGGTGCGCGATCGAGGACGCTGGCGCACACTCGGGACAGCGTTATCTATGCGCGATCAATGGAACCGCGGCGGGGGGCGGCTACGAGCTTGCGCTGGCCACCGACTGGATTCTTCTCGTCGACGACGGCGCGAGCGCGGTGTCGCTGCCGGAGGTGGCGCTGCTCGGCGTGCTGCCCGGCACCGGCGGGCTGGTGCGCGTCGTCGACAAGCGCAAGGTGCGCCGCGACCGGGCCGACGTGTTCTCGACCACCGAGGAAGGCATCCGCGGTGCACGGGCGCTGGAATGGGGTCTGGTGGACGAGATTGCGCCCTCGTCGCGTTTCGAGGACGCGGTGGCGGCGCGCGCCCGGGCGCTCGCGGCGCTCACCGACCGCCCGTCCGTCGCGCGCGGCATCCGTCTCCGCGAGATCGAACGCCGTATCGAGAGCGAGCGCATCGCCTACGCATCCGTCGAGGCGGAGATCGATCGGGAACGCGAGATCCGCGCGTGCCGGATCCGGGTGCGGGGACCGGCCGGGGCGCCGCCCGCAGGCATCGAAGAGCTGGTGGAGGCGGGCGATGCGTTCTGGCCCCTCGCCCTCGCCCGCGAGCTTGAAGATCTGGTGCTGCACCTGCGCCACAACGAGCCGGAGATCGGCACGCTCGTGTTCACTTCCGAGGGCGCGCTCGATGCGGTCGCCGCGCACGACGCGTTCCTGCTCGCGCACCGGGAACACTGGCTCGCCCGCGAGATCCTGCTCTACTGGAAGCGCCTGCTGAAGCGTATCGACCTGACCTCCCGCAGCATCGTGGCCCTGGTCGAGCCGGGAAGCTGCTTCGCCGGGTTGTTGCTGGAGCTGGTGCTCGCGGCGGACCGCGCCTACATGCTCGACGGTCCTTTCGGAGACGACGGCGACGACAGCGATGGAGATGGCAGGGACAGGGACGGTAATGGCGGCAGCGGCGGCGCGCCGGCGGCGGTGCGCCTCACCGAATCGAACTTCGGCTGCTTCCCTGGCGTCAACGGCCTCGCCCGTCTCGCCTCGCGCTGCCTCGACGACGGCCGGGCGCTGGCCCGCGCGCGGCAGCGGATCGGCCGTGACCTGACGGCGGCCGAGGCCGAGGCATACCGGCTGGTCACCTTCACCCCCGACGAGATCGACTGGGAGGACGAGGTGCGTCTCGCGCTGGAGGCGCGCGCAAGCTTCTCGCCCGACGCCCTCACGGGCATGGAGGCCAGCCTGCGCTGCCCCGGGCCGGAGACGATGGAGTCGCGCATCTTCGGGCGGCTCACCGCCTGGCAGAACTGGATCTTCCAGCGCGAGAACGCGGTCGGCGAGCGAGGGGCGCTGACCCTGTACGGCTCCGGCGCGCGTGCCGACTTCGACCGCCGCCGCGTATGAGCCACTCCGCTCACCGGCCACCACGGTGCCCGGGCAGCCATCGAAGAGGCAGGACATGTCTTCCGTCGACTTGAACGATCGTATCCCCAACAACGTGGATCTCGCATCGGACCGCCGCCTGCGGCGGGCGCTGGAGCAATGGCAGCCGGCCTTTCTCGACTGGTGGCGGGAGATGGGGCCGGCGCACGGCGCCGTGCCCGAGGTGTACCTGCGTACCGCGACCTCGGTCGATCGCAGTGGATGGGCGAACTTCGGCTACACCCGGATGCCGGACTACCGCTGGGGCGTCTTCCTCGCCGATCCGGAGCCCGAGCGGCGCATCGCCTTCGGCGATCACAAGGGCGAGCCGGTCTGGCAACGGGTGCCGGGCGAGCATCGCGCGGCGCTGCGCCGGCTGATCGTGATCCAGGGCGACACCGAGCCGGCGTCGGTGGAGCAGCAGCGCCATCTCGGCCGCACCTGTCCCTCGGGCTACGATCTGCGCAACCTCTTCCAGATCAACGTCGAGGAGGGCCGTCATCTGTGGGCGATGGTCTACCTGCTGCACGCCTACTTCGGCCGCGACGGCCGCGAGGAGGCGCAGGCGCTGCTGGAGCGCCGTTCCGGGGATGCAGATCGGCCCCGCATCCTCACCGCCTTCAACGAACGGACGCCGGACTGGCTCGCGCTGTTCATGTTCACCTTCCTCACCGATCGCGACGGCAAGTTCCAGCTCCACTCGCTGGCGGAGTCGGCCTTCGACCCGCTGTCGCGCACCTGCCGGTTCATGCTGACCGAGGAAGCGCATCACATGTTCGTGGGCATCACCGGGCTCACCCGCGTGGTGCAGCGCACCTGCGAGATCATGCGCGAGCACGGCACCGACGACGTGCGCAGGTTCGGGGTGATCGACCTGCCGACCTTCCAGAAGTACCTGAACTTCCACTTCAGCGTGACCCTCGACCTGTTCGGCGCGGAGATCTCGACGAACGCGGCGGCGAGCTACACGGGCGGACTGAAGGGCCGCTTCCACGAGACCGGTATCGAGGACGATCACCGGCTGAACCATGCCCGCTACCCGGTCCTGCGCTGGCAGGACGGGGCGTTTCGCAGGGTCGGCGCCCCCGCCCTCAACGCCCTCAACGAACGCCTCCGCGATGACTTCATCGCGGACGTGGAGGTCGGCGTCGGGCGGATCAACCGTGTGGTCCGCGGCTTCGAGGTGGACTTCGAGATCACCCTCCCCCACGTCGCGTTCAATCGCAAGGTAGGTGCGTTCGCCGGCATGGACGTGATCCCGAACGGCGCGGTGATCGATGCCGGCGCCTGGCGGCGCGGGGAGGAGGACTGGTTGCCGTCCGCATCCGATCGTGCCTACGTCCGCTCCCTGATGCCGGAGGCGATCACCGAGCCCGGCCGGTTCGCCAACTGGATCGCACCGCCTTCGCGGGGCATCAATCATCAGCCCATCGACTTCGAGTACGTGCGGCTCGACTGATTGAGCGCAGCGGAGGCGGCGTGAAGCCACTCGTGGCCTCTCCGGGACAGCCCCGGCGCGCGGCAGGCCGGGACCGGCGATGACCCCTGCTTCGATTCCTCCGGCACGGTCGCGGGTCGCGGCGCGGATGCTCGCGGTGCTCTGTGCGGCATTCATGGCCAGCCAGTTCTTCCGGGTCTCGAACGCGGTCATCGCCCCGGAGCTCATGCGCACGCTGTCCATTTCCTCCGAGGCGATGGGCGTGATCACCGGCGCGTTCTTCCTCGCGTTCGGCATCATGCAGATCCCGACCGGAATGCTGCTCGATCGGTTCGGTCCCCGGCGCACCATGTCCGGGCTGTTCGTGATCGCGGCGGCCGGCTCCGCGGTCTTCGCAACCGCCGAAGGAGTGGCCGGGCTGGCCATCGGACGCGCCCTCATCGGCATCGGCTGCGCGGCGGGACTGATGGGGACGCTCGTGGCGATCGCCCGGTGGTACCCGCCGGAGCGTTTCGCGCGGCTCAGCGCGATGGTCTATGTCGTCGGCGGCGCGGGGGTGCTCTTTGCAACGACCCCGCTTGCCGCTGCGGCCGACACCATCGGCTGGCGCGGAGCATTCTGGGGGACGGCCGCGGTCACCCTGGGATTCGCGGTGATGCTCTTCGCGATGGTGCGCGATGCGCCGCCGGGGCAGGAGGTCGAGAGCACGCGCGAGACGTTCGGCGAGATGCTCGGCGGCGTGAGGGCGGTGTGCGCCAACCGGCAGCTCTGGCACGTATGTGCCATCCAGTTCGTCAACTACGGCAGCATCATCGCCATCGTCGGGCTGTGGGCCGGCCCGTACCTGAACGACGTCCACGGCCTGCAGGGCGTCCTCCGCGGCAACGTGCTGTTCGCCATCAATCTCGTGATGCTGGCCGGCGTCCTGGGCTACGGCGTCGTCGAGCGCAAGCTCCGCTCACGCAAGCGCGCCATTGCCGCCGGCAGCGTCGCGTCGGCGGCGATTCTGCTCGTCCTCGCGCTGTGGCCCGGTATCGGGCCGTGGCCGGCGGCCGGACTGCTCATCGCGTTCGCGGTGACGAGCGCCCACATCATGCTCAATCATGCCCACGCCCGTGCGGTGCTCCCCGACCATCTCGTCGGGCGCGGGCTCACGTTGCAGAACGTCGCGGTGTTCTTCGGGGTCGCGGCGATGCAGAGCGCAACCGGCTTCATCATCGGCAGCTTCACGGAGGTGGGGGAGGCTGCGCCCGACATCGCCTATCGCTCGGTCTTCGGCTTTCTCGCCCTGATGATCGTGATCTCGCTCCTGCTCTACCTGCCGGCACGCGACGTCGAGGCCGCGTAGCACGAGCGGGAGGGCGCCTGCCGCGCGCGGTCGGTCGGTTCGTTTGCGGCCGGAAGATTTTCGAGGTCGACGACTTCGATTCCCGGAGCCGGCGTCGGTGATCGAGAGCGTGTTCGTGCGCCGGGTCGGGAATGTCCCCCTGAACCGGGGCCGCCGCCTCGATGGAGACGAGCGTGGCGACCGGGAGTCCGGGGTCACTCCAGGGCCGCGAACGCATGTTCGGGTGCTGTCCCTCCCGCGTGCGGATACGGAATGTTCACCCGAGCCCGCCGGTTCTGTGAGAATGCCGCCGCCCGGCCTGCACCGAGACCGGAGCCCAGGAGCCAATCGCCATGCTGCCGTTGACCGGATATGCCGATCGCCTGTCGGTTCGTCCCGGAGAGACGATCCGATTCCATCTCACCAATGCCACGGGAGCGAAGGTCGAAGCGAAGCTCGTGCGCGTCATCTGCGCGGACGCCAATCCGGCCGGTCCCGGCATCCTCGTCGAGCCCGTCGCGAGCGCTCCCGTCGCGTGCGGGGCGGCGGGCGAGGAGCGATCCCCGCGGGGCTCGCATGCCCGCATCGAGGATCCGGGGCGCTGCTTCGGGACGGGCAGCTTCTCGGTGACCTGTCTCGTCCACCCGACACGGCTCGCCGGTGCGCGGCAGGGGATCGTCTCGCGCACCGGCGATGCGGCGAGGAGCGGATTCGCTCTCGCGATCGACGAGCAGGGCCGGCTCTGCGCATCGATCGGCGACGGTACGTCGATGCGCGACGTCGCGGTGGTCTCGAATCCGCTCGTCGAGCGGGCATGGCATGCCGTGTGGCTCGTGATGGACACCGATGCCGCCGAGGTCCGCGTCGGGTGGGCGGCGACTTCGCCCCGACTCGGGGAGACGCTTCCGCCGCGGACCGCAAGCGCGGCCCTCCCCGCCGGCGCATCTCCCGCGGCGGATGCCCCGATGCTGCTTGCGGCCGTGAACCACGCGCTTCCCACCCATCACTTCAACGGCAAGCTCGAGGCCCCTGCGGTGTTCGATCGGCCGCTCACCGGAGACGAGATCGACGACTTCGCGGACGGTGGCGCCATCGACGGCGCAAGCGCACGGTGGGACTTCTCGCGCGGCGTCGAATCGAGCCGTATCGAAGACGTCGGCCCCCACGGACTCCACGGCCGGCTCGTCAACGTCCCGGCCCGAGGGATGACCGGCTCGGGGTGGAACGGCCGCGAGATGTGCTGGCGGTACGCCCCTCGCGAGTATGCGGCGATCCACTTTCACGAAGACGACATCGACGACTGCGGCTGGCCGGTGGCGTTCGAGTGGACGGTGCCCGAGGGCACGCGCTCGTCCACCTGCGCGCTGATGCTCACGGCGGCCGATGCGCGGGAGAACATCCCGTTCTTCGTGGTGCCGCCGAAGGGCAGGACCACCGCGCCGATCGCGGTGCTCGTCTCGACGTTCACGTACACGATCTACGCGAACCATGCCCGTCCCGAGTGGTCGCGGGACCCGCGGTGGAAGGCGGACTGGAAGGCGCAGGCCGCAGAGTGGGGCGCCTATCCGCACAACCCCGGCGGCCACGTCGAGTACGGGCTCTCGACCTACAACCATCATACCGACGGGAGCGGAATCTCCATCGCGTCGTGGCATCGGCCCATGCTGAACGTGCGCATCGGCTACATCACCTACCCGTACCCCGGAATTCGAGGCTCGGGGCTGCGCCACTTCCCCGCCGACACCCACCTCACCGCGTGGATGGAGGCGAAGGGCTACGACTACGACATCGTCACCGATCAGGAGCTTCACGACGAAGGCGCGGAGGTGCTGAAGGATTACACGGTGGTCGCTACCGGCACCCATCCCGAGTACCACACCCGCGAGACGCTGGATGCGCTGGAGGCGTACCGCGACCGCGGCGGGCGGTTGTGCTACCTCGGGGGGAACGGGTTCTACTGGAAGGTCGCCCTGTCGTCGGAGAAGCGCGGGGTCATCGAGATCCGCCGCGGAGAAGGCGGCATTCGAGCATGGGCGGCCGAGCCCGGGGAATACTACAACCAGTTCGACGGCGAGTACGGTGGACTGTGGCGCCGTAACGGCCGTCCTCCGCAACACCTCACCGGGGTCGGCTTCACCGCCCAGGGCAACTACGTGGGGTCGTACTACCGCAAGCGACCGGAAGCGGACGACTCGCGGGTTGCGTGGATGTTCGAAGGCATCGACGGCGAGACCTTCGGCGACCACGGCCTCGGCGGCCACGGCGCGGCGGGATTCGAGCTCGACCGCGCCGACAAGCGGCTCGGAACCCCCTCCCATGCGGTGGTCGTCGCAAGCTCGGAGAACCACCCCCCCGAGGCGCCGTGGGTGCTCGTGCCCGAGGAGCATCTCACCCATATCGTCACGTGGCCGGGCGAGCCGGCCGAGAAGCTGATCCGCGCCGATCTCACCTTCTTCGAAACCCCGAAGGGCGGGGCGGTGTTCTCCACCGGCTCCATCACCTTCTGCGGCAGCCTGCCGAGCAACGGCTTCGACAACGACGTCTCGCGGCTGCTTGCGAACGTGCTCGATCGCTTCCTCGATTCAAGACCGTTCGAGATGCCCGATGACCGCGGGTAGGAACCGGCGCAGTGTGCGACGGTCGCCGTGGGTGTCCGATCGATCCCGGCCATTCGCCATCCGGCCGCCGGAAGACTAAGCTTGCCGGCGGATACCGTTGCGGGAGAACACCGATGGCAATCATCACCATGACACGGGAGATGGGTTCGCTCGGGCGCGACGTGGCCTTGGGGCTTGCCGATCGGCTCGGGCTCGAGCTGGTCCAGCACGAGCTGGTGGAGCACATCGCCGAGAAGATGCATATGCAGGAGAGCTCGGTGAACCGGTTCCTGGAGGGGAAATCGAGCTTGCTGGAGCGCTGGGGGATCAATGAGAACGACCTGTCCCTCTACACCACCGAAGAGCTGCTCGACGTCGCGACACGAGGCAACGTGTTGATCCGCGGATGGGGCGCGACCTACGTGCTGCGCGAGATTGCCCACGTGACCTGCGTCAGGATTTGTGCGCCGGTGGCCCTGCGCGCCCGCAACGTCATGGATCGGATGGGGATTGCCGATCTGGAGGTCGCGAGGAAGGAAGTGCGGCGCAACGACGCCGCGTATGCACGCAGGATGCAGCACCTGTTCCACGTCGACTACCGCGATCCGATGCTTTACGACATGGTGCTCAACACCGAGCATGTCTCGGTCGAGGCGTGCATCGACATGATCGTCTCGATGACCGCCCGCCCGGAAAACCAACCTACCCCGGCTTCGACGGGCAGGCTCGACCACATGATCAAGCTCGCGCATGTGCGGTCGGCACTGCGGCGCAGTGAAATCACCAGCCGCCCGACGCCCTCGTTGACGATCGAGCTCGACCCGGAATCCGGTGAGCTGCTGCTGAGCGGCGTGGCCGACGACCAGGCGTTCAAGGACGAGGCCGAGCGGCTCGCGCGCGAGGTGCCGGGGATTGCCTCCGTGCGCAACGAGCTCATCGTGGTTCGGTCGGTCCTCGGTCCGTAAGCGGGTCCGCAAGCGGCTTGAATTCCGGGTCACCGCCTCAATCTCACCACGCATCGAGAGGGAGCACGCGCGGAGGCAGGAGCGCTCCGGAGCGAGCGGCTTCCACCAGCAGGTACAAGCAGAGGCTCGACACGTCATGGCGACTTTTGCCCATCGGTTGCCGACACCGGCCGCGGACTTGCAGGGTTACCTGCGGGCGGTGCGGGCGTTCCCGTTCCTGACCGCCGACGAGGAACGGGAGCTGGCCACCTGTTTCCGGCGCGACGACGACCTCGAAGCGGCTTGGCGGCTCGTCACCTCCCATCTGCGTTACGTCGCCAAGGTGGCCCGCGGCTATCGCGGCTACGGCTTGCCCGAGGAGGATCTGATCCAGGAGGGCAACATCGGCCTGATGAAGGCGGTCAAGCGCTTCGACCCCGACGTGGGGGTCCGGCTCGTCTCGTTCGCCATGCACTGGATCCGGGCCGAGATCCACGAGTTCGTGCTTCGCAACTGGCGCATCGTCAAGGTCGCGACGACCAAGGCCCAGCGCAAGCTCTTCTTCAATCTCAGGGGGGCGAAGCAGCGTCCCGGCGCGTTGTCGTGCGAGGAGATCGACGAGATCGCGAGCGATCTTGCGGTGCGCCCCGAGGATGTGATCGAGATGGAACGCAGGCTCGAAGCGCATGACGCAGCGTTCGACGGCCTCGTTGACGACGAAGACCATCCTGCGCCCGCCGCGTTCATCGCCGATCCGGCTCTCGATCCGTCGGCATCGATCGAGGAGGAGGAGTGGCGCGAATCCGTGGCCAGGAAGCTGCGGTCCGCGCTGGAGAACCTCGATGAACGCGCCCGGGACATCGTCAGACGACGTTGGCTCGCCGAGCCCAGGGCGAAGCTGCGCGAGCTTGCGCAGGAGTACGGGATATCTGCCGAGCGTGTTCGTCAGATCGAGGCGCAGGCGATGCGGGAGTTGAAGGACGTGCTCGACCGTGCAGCTCTCGCGGGGGTTTGAGGCGAACTGTCAGGATTGATGCGCCGGCCTGTCTTCCGACGCCGCGAATTCGAAGCCGGCTCATGGATGTCCCTCGCACCACCCGCCCCCGATTCGACCCTTGGGGAGAGATTTCGCCGACCCGTACCGCGCTGGGCGTCCAATGCCCCTGATGTCGATGAAGTTCGGGACGCCCCCGGAACTCGGCGGCGTTCGAAGTAGAGCCAGCCAGAAGAACGCAAGGCGGGACGACACGTGTCGTCCCGCCTTCCCCACGCAGCTTCTTCAGTGGGCGACCGCGATCCGCTTCGGCTGCAACGCGGCGCGCTTCGGGATCACCACCTCCAGCACCCCGTGCCTGCCGTTGGCGGAGATGGCCTCGGCATCGGCGGTGTCGGGCAGGGTGAACCGGCGATAGAAGCTGCCGTACACCCGCTCCACCCGGCGATAGCCGTTGTCGCCCTCGTCCTTGGCCTCGAGCTTGCGCTCGCCCTTGATGGTGAGCACGCCGTTCTCCATCGTCAGCTCGATGTCCTCGGGATCGACCCCCGGGACGTCGGCGGCGATCACGAAACGTTCGGCGTCTTCCCTGATGTCCACCGTCGGCGTCCAGCGGCTGGTCACCACGTTCGAGCCGTCCTCGGCTCCGGCCACCGCGTTGTCGAACACGCGGCTCATCTCGTTCTGGAGCTGGCGCATCGCGCTCCAGGGCTCGTATCGGGTCAGCAACATGTTGAAGCCTCCGTTGTCGGGTTGAATGGCGGCCCTTCGCCGCTTGCTCATCAGGTTGGATCACCGCGCGATTTTTCAAGCAACCCGCCTCCCGCGCGGTACAATCGCCGTCCATGAAGGTCCGAGTGCTGGGGGCCGGCGCGGGCGGCGGCTATCCCCAATGGAACTGCAACCACCCGAACAGCCACCGGGCCCGCGGCGGCGATCCGGCCGCGCGGCCGAGGACCCAGTCCTCCATCGCGCTGAGTGCGAACGGCGCCGACTGGGTGCTCTGCAACGCCTCCCCGGATCTGCGCCAGCAGATCGGCGACAACCCCTTCCTGCACCCGCGCGAGGGGCTGCGGCACAGTCCGATCAAGGCGGTGGTGCTGACCAACGCCGACGTCGACCACATCGCCGGCCTGCTCAACCTGCGTGAATCGCAGCCGCTACGGCTCTACGCGACCGAACGGGTCCTCTCGGTGCTGGAAGCGAACTCGGTGTTCAACGTGCTCAATCCGGCGTTCGTCTCCCGCGAACCAATGCGGCTCGACGAGCCGCTCTCGATCCTCTGCCCCGACGGCTCGCCGGCCGGCTTGGTGGTGACCCCCTTCGCGGTACCCGGCAAGGTCGCGCTGTGGCTCGAAGACGAAAGCAAGGGTCCGGACTTCGGCTCCGTGGAGGAAGACACCATCGCGTTGGAGGTGAGGGACGCCGCCGGGGTGACCAGGCTGTTCTACGTGCCCGCCTGTGCGCGGATGACCGACGCCCTCGCGGCCCGTCTCGCGGGGGCCGAGCTCGTGCTCTTCGACGGCACCCTGTGGACCGACGACGAGATGATCCGTTCCGGGACCGGGGTGAAGACGGGGCGCCGGATGGGGCATATGAGCATCTCGGGGGAAGACGGCACGATGGCGGCGTTCGCGCCGCTGGGGGTGAGGCGCAAGGTCTTCATCCACCTCAACACCACCAACCCGGTGCTGCTCGACGACAGCGAGGAGAGGCGCGCGGTCACCGGGCAGGGCTGGGAGGTCGCCTGCGACGGGATGGTGCTCGACGGGTGACCGCGGTCCGGATCTATGGCCAATCCGGTTCCAGGCCGTATTTCTTCGCCACACCATCGACGAGATACGTCAGTATCGGCGTGTGTGCGACGGCGGCCATCAGGCGTTGCCAACTCAGGCGGCGTACCAGTCCCGGCACGCGACAGGTGGCGATCACTGCCTTCCACTGTCTTTCGGCTCTGCCGTCGCCCTGGAACTCGGGGTTGCGAGCATCGTAAACGACAAGTACGTGTCCTTTACCCGGATCAAGCTCGCCGTCCGGTGTGAGATTAGCAGCAAGCGCGTTTCTCGCCAGTTGGTAAGTTTCCCCGAACGGGCACGGCTCATGATCGTAGTCAGCCGGCCAATCGAACAAGCAGGGCAGATATTCCCAATAACGAATACCGATCTCCGTCAGCGCACAGCGGCTGCGGCGATGGTGCTGTACTCTGTAGCTTCCGTCGCAATACTGATCGGACCAAGTTTCATCGCCAGGGCGCAGACGCGGGCGTGAGCAGGCGCCGAATTCCCGCTCGGTGAACTTGCACTCGACAGCAACCCGCTTTCCCGGTCCGCTTGCCAGCACGTCGACACTCGTAGGTCTCGGCTCTCCCAGGCAGCGCAATTCGTGCTCGAAGTCGAGCGTCCAACCGCGGGAGTTTTCGTAGAAAGCCGGCTGCCCGCATTCGGCGGGCACATCCTGGAGCAGATCAAGACAATCGAAAGCATGGATCGCTCCGAATACACTTTGCGTCAGGGCCTGGGAGCTCTTCAGGCTGCGAAACCACCGATGCCGATGCCTTTCGGGGATAGCAGCGCGGATGTCATTCGCTTTCGACATCTCCGATGGAACCAGGACGTTCTTCGATGCGGACCCCTTTGCAAGAACCGGCGGACGCTTCAGCCGCGGACCGTCATCGAGTTCATCCCGATGGTGCCTGTCGGCCCAGAGCCATAACGTCCGGCGCACAGCATCTTCATAACCGACGTCATTCGCCATCACATACACCTTCGGGATTGAATGTGGACGCCCCGCGCCCGACTCGCCCCTCACGGACCGGGGAGAATTCATCCAATCTGGCTTTGAGTTCGTCGAGCTTCACTCGCCACGCAACCGACGCTCGATCAGATCAACGAATGCTCGGTTGATCTCGATACCCACCCATCGTCTGCCAAGCCCGTGTGCGGCCAGCAACGCCGTTCCGGCGCCCGCGTAGGGATCCAACACGACGCTGCCCTCGCGACTGGTGATAGCCACACATTGCCGAGCCAGCGTCATGGGCATCATGGCCGGATGGTCATCGGCCTGCCCGTTCAGGCGCTTGAGCGGCTCCGTCGCAATCTCCCATACGGTGCGCAGTCTGCGCCCGCGGGGGCCGCGCACCGCCTCGATGTCGTAGTAGTAGTCCTGACTCTTGGAAAACAGGAAGACGGTTTCGTGTGCCTTCGTGGGGCGATCCCGCACGGATTCCGGGTGCGCGTTCGGTTTGCTCCAGATTACTTCCGAGCGTAGCCACCATCCTGCTTCCTGGAGCGCGAACGCGAGTCGCCAAGGTACGCCGATCAGGTCCTTTGGCTTCAGGCCGCGCGGGGTCGGGGGACGCACCGTCATCGCCCGCGCACGGTTCTTTCGGTCCCGGGCGCGATAGCGCCGGTTCCCGGACGTGAAGGCATCCCCCACGTTGAACCAGACCGTGCCGTCGTCCCGGAGCACGCGCCGGACCTCGTCGAAGGCAGCCACTATGCTTCTGATGTAATCGGACAGGGTGTCGTCCATCCCGATCTGATTCTCAACGGCGTAGTCGCGCAGTGACCAGTAGGGAGGCGAAGTCACCACGGTTTGCACGCAAGCATCCGGGAGGAGTCGCAATGCACGGCAGGCGTCCCCGCACACCAGCGCCGATTGATGGAGCGTCAATGCGGTGGCTTCTGCTTCATCGACCCGGACGTAACCGGTAGTGGTAGCGGGACGGCGGAAAAGGGTACGTTGAGCAAGTCCGGGAGGATTGTCGGAGCGGAGCACCTGCACTTTCACACCGGCACCACTTTGGAGGAGAGCCTGTTGTCTCGGATGAGCTTCTTGCAGGTTGGGAGCGTCGAGAACGGATTCGAGCAAGTCCGTCCGCGGACGGTCTGGGCTCTGGCGAAAACTCCCGTCAGGAATGCAGCGCCTTCGAGTTGCGGGCGTTGCGGAACAGCATCGCCGGGATGTCACCGGCCGTTCCGGCCCCGGCCGCGGCGCTGGCGCCGCCTGCATTGACGGCTCCGGCGCCACCGCCGTTGACCGCCTCGACGACGCGGTCGATCAGGCCCCGGTGCGGCGACAGACCACACACCGGATCCGCGCCGGCCGGATCGCCGGTGACGAGCCATGCCTGACAGCGGCAGCCGCCGAAGTCCTTGTCGCGCTCCGGGCAGCTCCGGCACGGCTCCTTCATCCAGTCCCGGCCCCGGTACCGGTTGAACGCCGGCGATTCGTTCCAGATCCAGGCGAGGCGGTGTTCGGTCACCTTGGGAAACTCGATACCCGGCAGCATGCGCGCGGCTTGGCAGGGCAGGGCGGTGCCGTCGGGCGCGACGCTGAGGAAGACCTGTCCCCAGCCGTTCATGCACGGCTTCGGACGGTCGGCGTAGTAGTCCGGGATCACGTAGAGGATCTTCATGCGATCCCCGTGCGCCTCCCGGTACCGGTTCGCCACTGCTTCCGAACGCCGGAGCTGCTCGCGGGTCGGAAGAAGCCGATGCCGGTTGTGGAACGCCCAGCCATAGAACTGGGTGTTGGCGAGCTCGACGTAGTCCGCTCCGAGGTCCAGCGCCAAGGCCAGGATCTCCTCCGTGCGGTCGATGTTCTGGCGGTGCAGCACGGCGTTGAAGACCATCGGGTAACCCTCCGCCTTGACCGCGCGCGCCATCTCCACCTTGTGGGCGAAGGCGTCGGTCCCCGCGAGGTAGTCGTTGAGGGCCGCGTCGCTCGCCTGGAAGCTGATCTGGATGTGGTCGAGGCCCGCGTCCTTGAGGCGCCGCACCCGGGCGGCGTCCATGCCGATGGCCGAGGTGATGAGGTTGGTGTAGTAGCCGAGGCTCCGCGCCTCCGCGACCAGCTCTTCGAGGTCGCGGCGCACGAGCGGCTCGCCGCCGGAGAAGCCGAGCTGCGCCGCCCCGAGCTGCCTGGCCTCACGCAATGTGCCGATCCATTGCTCCGTGGTCAGCTCGCCCCTGGTCCGGGCGAAGTCGAGCGGGTTCGAGCAGTACGGGCATTGCAGCGGACAGGCGTAGGTGAGCTCCGCGAGCAGCCAGAGGGGGCCGGGGGGAGCGTCGGGCATGGCGGGGTCCTCCCCGATGACAGGCGGCCTGATGACGGTCGGCCGCGGTCAAGGTTGCAGTGGAACGACGATGGCAACCATGAAGCGGAACGATGACGGCGGCCACGGCTCGACGCCGCCCAAGTGACCCCGGCCACATCGAGTCGTGATGCGGGCCGCGTTTCGGGGTTCGCCAACATGGGCGAGGCCGACTTGCGTCATGGCCCGCCCTCCGACTATCCGGCGGACGAATCGGCCGCTTCGTCCTGGTCATCGAACGCCGGGGCTTCGAGGCTTCGCAGGCGGGGAACGGCTCCACCGCGCCAACCGCGGTGGAGCCTGGGACGCCGGGAGCACCCCGTCACGTCCCAAGTCACGTCGATGAGTCTCAGCGATTGCCGATGTACATCGTGATTTCGAAACCGAAACGCATCTCGGTGAATTCAGGCTTGGTCCACATGTTTCCTTCCTCCGGAACGATGGGTTGTATTGGTTCTTCCCGCCGGTGTCACATGTACCGGCGTCCTCTCAAGAAGCAATTACCGTGCCACTTTGGCCTTGTCGGTTCCCGAACCGGTTGCGGCCCGATCATTCAACGGGTTGGCGGTGCCAAGGACCATTCCCGGCCGCGTTTGTCCGGCACGCTTTCGGCAAAGTAGCTGATATCAGCCGATCCGATTGGCTGAAATGAACCATTCCTGCCGCGCTGGCGCTACACTGCCGGCGCGACACCGGGCAAGGCCAGCCCGCCACGAGCGCCGCGGTCACCCAATGCGCCGAATTCTCCCAGACTCGCTCAAGGGCCTGCTGCTGTTCAACGAATCCGCGTTCCTCGTCCTCGTCCTGGTGACGGCGACCCTGACCGGGCTGTGGGCCTGGTTCTGGACCCAATCTTCCCAGGAGGCGGCACGCATCGAGGAGCTGGCCCGCCTGGCCGAACGGGTGCGGGGCAACATGTACCGCCAGCTTCATGAAGTCACCCACGCCCGGCTGACCGAAAATCCGGCCGTGTTGCAGGTGTACTCCGGGTACCGGCAGCAGATCGCCGGACACTTCGAGAAGCTCCGGCAACTCGCTCACGGCGAGGACGAGCACGCCGCCGTGGATTACCTCCACGACGCCTACGGTGTGGTGCTCGACGACATGGAGAAGGTGTTCACCGATCCCAACGAGATCACCGAGGCGGCGCGCATGAAGCTCCTCGACCCCGCTTACGAGCAATGGATGCTCGGCGAGCTGGAGAGCGCCCTGACGGTCCTCGAGGCCATCGCCGGAGCGCGTCGGGAGGCGCTCGATGCGCAGCGCTCACGCTGGACGCGATGGGCGCCGATCGTGGTGCCGGTGTCGGTGGTGCTCGCGGTGGTGCTCCTGCTGTTCTCGCGGCGCAGCCTGCAGACGCGCTTCGTCGGCCCGCTCCGCAACCTGGTCGATGGGACGGTCGAGATCAGTCGGGGCAATCTCCGGCACCGGATCCCGGTCGAAGGCGCCGAGGAGATCCGCCAGCTCGCCTCGACCTTCGGCGAGATGACCCGCAAGCTCGCGGAGAGCCAGCGCATTCTGGTTGAGTCGGAACGCCAGGCCGCCCTCGGGGCCCTGGTCCCGGTGGTCGCACACAACATCCGCAACCCGCTCGCCAGCATCCGGGCCACCGCCCAGATGATGGACGAAGGGGGGGCGGGCGAGGCCGAGGATCTCGCCGAGAGCCGGCGGGCGATCATCGACACCGTCGACCGGCTGGAGCGATGGGTGACCGCGCTGCTGTCGTACCTGGTCCCGCTCGAGCCACGCCGGCGCGAGTGCCGGCTCGGTGATGTCGTGCGGGGCGCCCTCGCGCCGCTGGGGCCGAAGCTGGAGCGCAAGGAGTTGCGGGTCGTGTACGAGGACTGGGAGCAGGATGCGCCGCTTCAGGTCGATCCCGATCTGCTGGAGCAGGCGATCCATGCGCTCCTCGGCAACGCGGTGGATGCTTCGCCCGTACGCGCACGAATACGGCTCGGTCTTGCCGGAGGCGACGGCGCGATCGTGTTGCGGATCGACGACGAGGGTCCCGGCATCTCTTTCGCGCCGGATCCGCGCGAGCTTTCTCCCGGACCGAGCAACAAGCGCGGCGGCTACGGACTCGGCATTCCGGTGGCCTGGAAGATCTGCCAGGCGCACGGCGGCACGGTCGACGTCCGGCGGCGAGACGAAGGCGGCACCCGCGCCACCATCACCCTGCCGCTCGCGGCGCCGCCGGTCGCCGACCGTTACGGTCGGGGTCTGAAAGAGGCGACGGGAGTGCCCACTGATTCCGGCTCCGCCGGATTGGGAAGAGGCGACGAATGACGATGCAGCAGTCCGGGCCGGGGCATTCCGAGCCGCCGCGCGAACCGGGAGGCTCCGTGCCCACCGTCCTCGTTGTCGATGACGAGGAGCTGTTCGCCCGCGCGGTCGGCAGGAAGCTGCGCCGGAGCGGCATGGGGTGCGAGCTGGTCCTGGATCTCGCGGAGGCGCGGACCCGCCTCACCGCCCGACGGCCCGATCTGATTCTGCTCGACATGCGGCTGCCGGACGGATCCGGCCTCGACTTCCTGCGCGAGATTCGTGCCGGCGACCATGCCGATCTGCCGGTGCTGGTGCTGACCGCCTTCGGCGGGCTGGAGGACGCCGTGGCCGCGATGAAGGAGCGCGCCGACGACTACCTTGTCAAGCCGGTGGATCTCGACGAGTTGATGGTCAAGATCGAGCGCGTGCTGGGGCAGGCGGATCTGTCCCGGCGGCTCGAGTATTCCCGCCAGCGTGAGCGGCATGCCCGGAAAGAGGATCCGCTGATCGGAACGAGCGCCGCGATGGGTGCGCTCCGCTCGCGGATCGCCCGCATCCGGCACCTCGCCGGGCAGGCGGGCAAAGCCCCGCCGACGGTGCTGATCCAGGGCGAGACGGGGACCGGGAAGGATCTCGCCGCCCGCACGCTGCACTTCGGCAGCGACCGGGCCCGGCGCCCGTTCGTGCACGTCGATTGCGCGGCGCTGCCCAAGGACCTGATCGAAGCGGAGTTGTTCGGGCACGAGAAGGGCGCCTTCACCCATGCCCATACCGCACGGACCGGGCTGATCGAGGCGGCCGAGGACGGCACCGCCTATCTGGACGAGATCGGGGAGCTGCCGCTGGAGCTCCAGTCGCGGCTGCTCGCGGTGCTCGAACGCCGCGAGGTGCGCCGCATCGGCAGCACCCGGCCCCGGCCGGTCGCCGCGTGGTTCATCGCCGCCACCAACCGGGATCTGGACGACATGGTGTCCAGGGGCGCCTTCCGTTCCGATCTCTACTTTCGGCTGAAGGTGCTCTCTCTGGACATCCCGCCGCTTCGCGAGCGCCTCGACGATCTGGCGCCGCTGTTCGAGCACTTCGCGGCGCTCACCGCGAGGCGCTACGGGATGCCGGCGCCGACGCTCTCCCCCGAATTGCTGGAGGCGGCGCGCTGCCACGACTGGCCGGGGAATGTGCGAGAGCTTGCGTACACGGTCGAGCGCACGATACTTCTCGGCGCCGATCAGCGGTCCGACGCGCAGTCGCTCGGCCTCGCGTCGGCGCCACCCGTGGCCGCTGTCGATCCGGTGGACGTTCTGGACGGTCTCACGCTCGACGAGGCGGAGCGACGGCTCATTGCGCGTGCGTTGCACGAGACGGGCGGCAATGTGTCCGAGTCCGCCAGACGACTCGGCGTCTCCCGAATGGCGCTTCGTTACCGCATCCGGAAGCTCGGAATCGAGCCCCGCAGGCCGAGAGCGGGCGAGTCGGTAGAGTCCGGGCATGGATCACCCGCGCATCGTCGACCCGCGAGATGACGGCTCTGGCGATGGCCGCCCCCGCCGTTGCCCGGCCGCAAGGGCGGCGGCAGGCTCTCCGGCCATGCGCGAACGAACGAGGCGGGCGACATGGTTCCGCGTGACGTGACGGAGCGCGTGACATGACGAAGTCGGCGCATTCCCCCGCCCGGCCCGCAACGGCTCGATCGAGCTTCGAGTGCCGGAGCCGCACCCGCGTCCCTGCGCTCGACGCCGAGCTCACGCAGTCCATCCACCGGCCGACCGGGGCGCGGCACCTGCACCTCGATCTGCCCGTCGAGGATTGCGCCTTCCTGATGGGCTTCCTCACCCCCGCTCCGGATTCGAGCGGCCTCACCCACGTGCTCGAACACTTGGTCATGTGCGGCAGCGAGCGCTACCCCTGCCGGCGCGCGTTCTTCGCGATGCTGGGCCGCACCCTGAGCACGACGATGAACGCGATGACCACCGAGGACTGCACCGCCTACCATTTCGCGACGCGAAGCTTGGCCGACTACGAGAACCTGCTTTCGGTCTATCTCGACGCGGCCTTCTTCCCACGCCTCGACCGGCTGGACTTCGATCAGGAAGGATGTCGTGTAGAGATCGAGACCGCGGGGGAGGAGGGCGAAACGCCGGTGCGGCGCGGTGTCGTACTGAACGAGATGCGCGGCCTCATGAATGATCCCGAGCAACACCTTCAGCAGGCGCTGAACTCCCGGCTGTTCCCGTCCACCCCGTACCGCTTCAACGCCGGCGGCGACCCCTGGCGGATCCCGGCCCTCGACTACGAGGCGCTGAACGCCTACCACCGCCGTCACTACCACCCCGGCAACGCGGTGTTCCTGAGCGCCGGGTCCTTGCGGCCGGAGTGGCTGCAGGTCCGGTTGCACGAGCTCGCGCTCGCGCGGTTCTCGCGCCGCGTGCCGTGTGCCGCGTCGCGTCCCGTATCGCTGGAGATTCCGCCGCTCGAAGCGCCGGTCCGGTCCGTGGTGCGCTATCCCGTGCTGCGTGCGGCAGGCACGGCAAGCAGGGCAGATGCGGTGAATCGGGAGCCGGTTGGCGTCGCGGGCGCTACGGCGGGCCGGGGGCCGGACAGCGCGGCGAGTGCCAGGGATCGAGAGCCGACAGGCGCGAGCGTGGCGCTCGCGTGGCGGCTGGGGGAGACCTCGGATCCGGCGGCGGTCATCCGGGCGCAGCTTCTTGCGCGCTGCCTGCTGGAACAGGGGGATGCGCCGCTTCGCTGGGCGCTGGAGGCGCCGGGGAGTCCGGCGACGGCGCTTGCGTCGAACGGCGTGCAGGTGACACGCCGCCGGATCGTCTTCCAGTGCGGTGTCCACGGATGCGATCCGGACCTCACCGGGGAGATCGAAGCGAGAGCACTGGCGGCCATCGACGGCGCCGCCCGCGACGGTCTCGACGAAGGCCAGGTAGACGGCGCGCTTGCCCAGATCGAACGTGAATTGCACGAGCGCCACGATCCACGCTATCCATTTCCGCTCAAGCTTCTCACCCGGATCCTCCCCGCCGCCCTGTACGGCGGGGACCCCGCGGGCGCGCTCGACACGACCACGGCGTTCGCGGCGTTGCGCGCCGAGACGCGCACGCGGGCGGACACCGCGGCGCTCGTCCGGTGGTGTCTGGGCGACAATCCGGAAAGGGCCTCGGTGACCGCGATCCCCGATCCCGCCGCCGCCCGTCGCCTCCAGGCGGAGGATCGCGCCCGGCTCATGCGGGAATACGGCCCGTTGCGCCCGCAGGCTCGCCGGCGGGTCATCGAGCGTTCCCGTGCGCTGCGCCGTCGCCAGGAGTCGCCGGCCGGAGAGTCGTCGCTGCCAGGGCTCGGTCTCGACGCGATTGGATCTCCGCGCGAGCGCCCGGAGCTCCTCGCGTTACCGGCCGGTCATCTGCCCGCGGCATTTCGCCGGGTTCCCACCGCGGAGCCGCGGATCGAACGGAACGACGAAGCCGCGGGCGGTCCGCCCATCCGGATCAGCCGCGGTCCCACCGGCGGACTGGTCTACGCGCGCCTCGCCATCGACGTGTCCGGCTTCGAGTCCGATCGGCTCGATGACGTCGGGCTGCTCGGTGAAATTCTGCCGGAGTCGGACCACGGCCGCCTCGGAGCCGATGAGACCCGGGCGCGGATTGCGCGCGTTTGCGATCGCCTCTCGGTGGAGCCGCGGCTCCTGGCCCGCCCCGCCCCGGGGTCCGATGCTTCCGGCGCCGCCGCCCCGCGGGCGGTGCTCCTGCTCTCGGCGCGGGCGCGGGCGTGCGATGAGGCTGCGCTCCTCGAAGTGCTCGCCGATGCGTACCTCGACGCTCGCTTCGACCAGAGTGCGCGGGCGGCCGCGGCGAAAGCCCGGGTGCGCCGTTCGAAGGACCTGACCCGCAACGGCCACCTCCATGCCGAGCGGATTGCAGCGGCGCGCCTCGGCCCCTGGGCCGCGGTCGCCGAACGGTGGCAGGGTCCGAGCGCGCTGGTGATTCTGGCCGCGGCGGCGGAAGGCGGCGATGAGGGCGCACCGCTGGAGGAACGTTTGCGCCGCGTCCACCGTGCGCTCGTCCGCGCGCCGTACCAGCTTCAGATCGTCCGCGACCGGGAGAGCCGTCCGAGTGGCGATTCGGATCGGGCTTGGCCGGAACGTCCATCGGAGACTCCGTCACCGCCGAAGCCTGCCGCGATGAGCTCCTCGAACTTGCCGGTGACGATGGATCCGCAAGGACGGAAGGCGCCGGCCCCCTGCGCAGCGGCGCGCAGCGCTTCGGCGGCCGGCGCCTGGGTCGTGGAGGGGCCGGTCAACTACTGCGCCAAGGTGTTTCCCGCGGTGACCGCGGACCATCCGGATGCAGGTCCGCTTTCGGTCCTCGCCGCCGTACTTGGAGGCGATCTCCTTCAGCGGACCATTCGCGAGCGTGGCGGCGCGTACGGTGCGGGAGCCCGTTACTGTGACCGGACCGCGACCTTGCGCATGTTCTCGTACCGCGACCCGCGCCTCTCCGAGACGCTCCGGGACTTCGACTCGGCGATCGAGGCGCTACGACGGCAGCCGCCCGAGGGGCGCGAGCTCGAGGAGGCGATCCTGCGGGCGGTTCGTGAGATCGATCGGCCCAGGGCGTTCCAGATCGCGGCATGCGAACGCTACCTGGACGAGCTGCAAGGCCGAGGCGGGGAGGGCGTCCGACCGCTTCGGGCGTCGGTGCTCCGCGTCGATCCCGAGCAATTGCGCGAAGTGGCCGGACGGTACCTGCGCTCGACGATGGGACGTACCGGGGTGCTCGCGGGCACGGGGCGCGAACGCGATCTCGACCGGCTCGGGATCCCCTGGCGCCGGCTGTGAGATATCGCGGCCGACGGCGCGGACGCTGTCGTTCAGCGCGGATCGAGCACGATCCAGCCCTTGTCGAGGGCGATTTCCATGAATTCGACGACATCGGCTTCAAGGTCGGCGCCGGGAAACGCTTCCTCGAGCGAGGCGACGATCCCGGTGAGGGAGCGCTCGCCGTCGCAACGGCTCAGGATTGCGCCGGCGCTCCCGCCGAGTCGAACCATGCCTTCGGGGTAGAGGAGGACATGGGCGCCCTGCGCCTCTTCCCACTGGAGGCGGAAGCCCGGTGCGATCGCGACTGGCCGATCCTGCTCCAACCGTCCGCCCATTCTCCATCCTCCCCCGCGAACCCCGGTGACAGCGCGTTCATGTACAGTGTGCCGCGTGTCCATGCGGTCCATCGGAGGAGCCATGACGACCCACGTTTCTACCCGATCGGCCGGCACCGGGAGGCTCGACGATGTGGACGCCGGCGTCAACCCGCGGCGCCGTCGCCCGGGCCGCCGCGGCCGGGCGTACCGTCCCGCCAGCGTCCTGGCCGCCGGCGCCGCGTTGCTGCTCGCGGGCTTGGCGGGGGCGGCGGAGCTTCTGGTCGGCGCGGCGCCGGGCCGCGACGGTGCGATGCTTCCGTTCCGGCTCGAAGCCGAGAGTCGGCGCGACGTGGTAGGAGGACGCATCCTCCTCGGTGAGGTTGCGTACGAGATCTCCCGGGTCAGCCGCCTCGGCCTGATCGGGGCGCGCCGCTTCGTGGCCGGCGACGGCGACGGGCGGGGACGCCACGCGGAGTTCCTGGTGTTCTCGTCGTCCTTCAGTGAGCAGACCGCGGTGGGATCGCCGTGGCCCGCCGCGCGCGAGGCGTACGGCTGCGACGAGCCGTACAATACGTATCTTGCGCTCTACCGGGTCGAAGGCGATGCGGCGGTGAAATCGCTCGGACCGATTCCGTACCCGGACCTGGTCGAGGACCTCTCGCGGTCGCAGCACTCGCACGTCTCCTGCTTCATGGCGCGTCCGCCGGGGTGATGTCCGCTCGACCCCGTGCCCGGCCGTCCGGGACCGCGAACGGCCGAGAGAGGAATCGGCCACCAGCCGGTCCACGACCGGGACGAGACGCGAACGACGCTTCAATCATCGGATGACGGATACGGAGAGCGAGAGATGGCGGTACGCGAGATTCTGGAAATCGGGCATCCCACGCTGGCGGCCCGGGCGCGCGAGGTGGAGGTGGACGCCATCGGCACCCCCGAGGTGCAAGGTTGGATCGATGATCTGATCGATACGATGCGCGCCGCCAGCGGCGCCGGGATCGCCGCCAACCAGATCGGCATCCCCTACCGGCTGTTCACGGTGGAAGTCCGGGGCGGCAATCCGCGCTATCCCTACAAGCCGCCGATCCCTCTCACCATTCTGGTCAACCCCGCGATCTCGTTTCTCTCCGACGAGACGTTCGAGAACTACGAGGGCTGCCTGTCGGTGCCGAACCTGCGCGGGGCGGTGACCCGCCACCTGGAGGTATCGGTCTCGGGCTACGATCGCGACGGCGTGCACCGGTCGTTCGAAGTCCGCGGATATTCGGCCGGCACGTTCCAGCACGAGAACGACCATCTCGACGGCATCCTGTTTCCCCACCGGGTCGACGATCCCGGGACGTTCTGCAGTTGGTCCGCGTTCTCGGCCTTTCGCCAGGAGGCATTCGCCGATCGGGTCCGGCAGCTCGTGGAACGCTGGGGCGCGTGAGGCGGGGCCGTACGGTACGGGGTTCGGGATTCGCACGGGAGATCGCCGTGGGTAACCAGTGGTTCGAGGATTTCGAGGTGGGGCAGCGCTTCGTCTCGCAGGGGGTGACGCTCACCGAAGCGTCGATCATCGACTTTGCGACCCGCTACGATCCTCAGCGGTTTCATATCGACAGGGAGGCGGCTGCGCGAACCCATTTCGGCGGCCTCGTCGCGAGCGGGTTCCAGACCCTGGCCCTGTCGTTTCGGATGTTCTTCCAGCTCGGCGTGATACGGGAATCGGGGATTGGGGCGCCGGGCCTGGAGGAGTTGCACTGGACGGCTCCGGTACGCCCCGGCGACACCTTGTACACCGAGGTCGAGGTGATCGAGCTGCGGCCTTCGAAGTCGAAGGCCGATCGTGGGGTGGTGCGGATGCGTTACACCGTCCGGAACCATCGCGGGGAGACGGTCATGATCTTGATCGTCCCCCAGATCATCGCGCGCCATCCGTCCGGCTGATCGCCTCACGCAGTCATGAGCGCCGCACCCCCGGGAGGGGAATCATCGCGGAGCCCGAGACCACGCCGGTTCGGCCGCTACGTCGTTCGCGGCACCATCGGACGCGGGGGCTTCGCGACCGTGTACGAGGGTTTCGACGGCGAGCTCGAGCGACCGGTCGCGATCAAGGTCGCGCACATCGGGAGGATGGACTCCGCGGAAGGCCGCGCGGCGTTCGTCAAGGAAGCCCGCCAGCTCGCCCGCCTGCAGCATCCGCGTATCGTCACCGTGTTCGATGCAGGCGTCGAAGGCGAGCACCGCTACATCGTCTCGGCCCTGCTTTCCGGAAAGAGCCTGCTTTCGCACCTGAAGAAACGCCGGCCGGACTTCCGGGAAACGGCGCGTACGGTCGCCGATGTCGCCGACGCCCTCGCGCACGCGCACGCGCAAGGTGTGGTGCACCGCGACGTCAAGCCGTCCAACATCATCCTGACCGACGATCGAGGGCCGGTCCTGATCGACTTCGGCCTCGCGTTCAATCAGGACGACGCCGGGGCGCTGGCTCCGGGGCGGGCCGCGGGCACGCCCGGCTACATGTCGCCGGAGCAGATCAGCGGGAAGGGGCATGCGATCGGCGCGCGCAGCGACATCTACAGCCTCGGAGTCGTCCTCTACCGAATGCTGTGCGGTACGCTGCCCTTCGTCGCCACCGACCGGGAAAAGCTCTATCGCCAGATCCTGGAGGTGCCGCCCGAACTTCCGTCCCGGATCGATGCCGCAGTGCCCGAGGCCCTGGAGCGCATCTGCCTTCGCGCGATGGCGAAGGACCGCGCCGAGCGCTATGACGCGGCAGGGGAGCTCGCCCACGATCTCCGTGAGTTTCTCCGCACCGGCGCCGGTGCGGAAACCGAACGCTCGATGGGCCATGCGGTGTTCCTGGACGAGTCGTCGGTCATCGAGACCGGCGCGGGCGTGGCGTCGGTGACGGTGGACCCGCTCACCGTCCGGGCGTGTCTGCAGGACGGCCGCGAGGCGCTCGCCAACGCACATTACCTGCGGGCAAGGCAGCGATTCGAGACCGCGCTGGAGGCGGTGGGCACTTCGGACACCCTCGCTGCGGTGGAAGTCGAGATCCATATCGGCCTCGTGCACGCGCTGCTGCTCGTCGAAGGGCCGGCGCATCCCTTGATCGAGCGTTCGCTTGCCCGCGCATTCGTTCTGGCGGGGTGGGAGGGAGACGACGAATCCCGCCTGTCGGCGCTGGGACTCGCAGCAGCGGTGGCGCTGGCTCGGGGGGAATGCGACAGCGCCCTGGAGGTCGCGCGCGAGCTGCTCGCCGCGGCGCGCGAGCGCGAAGCCACGCCATTGTTCGTCGAAGCGCATCGCGTCGCCGGCCTGGCGCTCAGCATGCTCGGTGACCGCGCGGCGGGCGGCACCCATCTCGATATGGCCATCGAGCGATACGAGCCGCACGAGGCCGGCGCAGGAGCCGTCAACGGAGCCTGCGACGCGGGCGTCGTCTCGCTTGCGTGTCTCGCGTCGAACTTCTGGGTGCTCGGACACTTGCGTCTGAGCGAGCAACGGTTGACCGAGGCGCTGGCGCTGGCCGGCCGGATCGAGCATCCCCCGAGCGATGCCTTCGTTCATGCCGCGGCGGCGCGGATTCACGCCGAGCGTCGGGACTGGGCGGGTGCGCGCGACGCGGCCCGGCAGCTCGTGCGGGTCGCGAGCGGGCATGCGCTCGCGGAGTGGCTGCCGTGGAGCGCGGTGCTCGACGGACTCGTGACCGCTGCGACCGGAGATCTCGACGAAGGTATCGTGCGCGTCCAGGACGGTTTGAACGGGCTGCGCAACGTCGGCGCGGATGGAAGCCGGATCTATGCGCTGCTCACGCTCGGGCGCGTGTGCCTGGCCGGCGCGCAGGCGCAACGCGGGCTGGAGGCCGTCGACGAGGCGCTTGCCTTGTGCCATGAGCGTGGACACGCACACGAGCACGAATCGGAGCTGTTGCGCATCCGTGCCGCGCTTCTGCTTGCCAGCTCCGCCGAGTTCGAGCCGGAAGCGGAGGATCTGCTCATGCGTGCCCACGAGATCGCCCGCTATCAGACCGCGCGCATGCACGAGCTGCGTGTAGTGCTCGATCTCGTCCCGTTGTGGATGCGCGCGGGGAGGAACGACGAAGCCCGCGACGCGATCGAAACATCGCTGCAATGGTTCGAGGAAGGGGAATCCGCCCAGGAGCTCACGCTTGCGCAGGCGCTGCGGGCTCGTATCGATGAGGCAGGCGGCTGATGCGTGGCCCGACCCTCGCCCCCCTGAGCACGAGCGGCGATGCCTATGCCATCGGCCGCGCCCTCGGTGAGGCGTCGGCGAGCGCCTTGCGGGACGTAGTGCCCGCCCTCGACCGGTTCCGGAGCTTGATGCGCGAGTGGCGGGGCAGGGATCGCGTGCGCGCACTCGAAGCCGCGGCCCGCGCCGCATGGCCGCATTACGTGCGTGAGATCGAAGGCATCGCGGACGGCGCCGGCATGGCGTTCGAGGCCGTGTTCCTGTGGAACTGCCGCGGGGACCTCCCGGGAAGCGGGGGGCGGAGGCCTCGCCCGGATGCGGCCGGCGGCACGACGGTGATGATCCCGCCGCGGGCCCCGCGCTCCGGGATCATCGCCCATAACGAGGACGACGAGCCGGGGCTCCACGGCTACTGTCGCGTCGTCGACGTGCGACCCGACCGGGCGCCGGGGTTCGTGAGCTTCTACTCCCCCGGGCTGCTTCCCGGCCATGCCTTTGCAGTCAATCGTGCCGGTCTCGTCCAGACCGTCGACGACGTACGTCCGGAGGATCATGCGCTCGGAGTGCCGCGCCACCTCGTATGCCGCGCGGTGCTCGACTGCGAACGGCTCGACGACGCGGTCGCGTGCATCCGCGGCACCGTTCGGGCGAGCGGCTTCCATCACAGCCTTGGACGGGCCGGCGACCATCGTCTCCTGTCGGTCGAGGCGCCTGCGAGCGGATGCGTGGTGGTGGAGGCGCGCGAGCCTCGGGTCCACGCGAATCATCTGCTGCACGAGCGTTTCGCGCACCTGCCGCAGGTGATCGATCCCTCGTCGCGCAGCCGCCGGATTCGAGCCGAGACGCTGATCGAGGGCGGCGTGGTGGACGGCGGCGATCCGCTGTGCGTGCTCGGCGACGTGGGCTCGCCCCTGCCGATCCATCGCCGCGAGAAGGACGCGGACGACCCCGGCTTCACGCTCGCGACCGCGGTATTCCGAATCAGCGGGACCGGAGTCGACTACGAGGTGTTCGACGATCTCCGCCATCCGCCGCCGCATCACGGGAAGATGCGGGTGGGGTCATCGTCGGCTCGGACGTAGGCCCCCGGGCATTCGGACGGGCACCATGCGCCCGGCCTCTCCCCATCGTCGTTCGGCCCGTGCCCTGGTCCGTGCCCGTGTCCCGAAGCCGAGGGCGCACGTCTCCCCATCGCCAAGCCCCGACTACTGGCTCTGTCCGTGCTCGTGCTCTCCGTGGCCGGAGTGATCCGGCCTCCCCCTGCCCATGATTTCGACCGTCACGTCAATGGTTCCGGCCTTGTCGAACTCCAGGGTGAGGGGAAAGCTCTCTCCTCCCACGAGGGCTTTCTTCAGCCCGATGAGCATCACGTGCAGTCCTCCCGGCTCGAACGAGAGCGCGCTCCGGGCGGGCACCTCGGCCGAATGGACGTGGCGCATCTTCATGACTCCGCCTTCCATCTCGTGGGTATGGAGCTCGGCGCGGTCGGCGATCGGGGAGGACACCGAGACGATGCGGACCGCCTCGCTCCCGCCGTTCTCGATCCGGAGGTAGGCGGCGCCGTTCGGGGCGACGGGCGGAAGCTCGCGTGACCATGGACGGTCGATCGACAGATCTCCCGGCGTGTAGTGCTGGGCGGTCGCGGGAGCGGCCAGCGCGGCAATGAGGAAGAAGCCGGACAGCCGGGCGAGCATGTCGGTCCCCCGGCGGGCAAGGATGCCGGACTTCATTGGGCGGCAGCGCTGGTCAGGCGGATCGATCATGCCGTTGCGCACCAATTCAGTCGAGGGTTCGGAGCAGCCGCATCATCAGCGGCATCCACGCAACGAGCATCGCGACGAGCAGCACGGTCTCGGCTTGCGCGATGCGTCGAAGGCGGCGTCGTTCCGGTCCCTGCCGATCGGACATGAATATGAGCGTCATCGTGACGTCGAGCGGAAGGACGAACGCCATGATCACGAACAGGGTCGGTGCGATGACGCTGCGCACCAGCGGCCACCCCGTCGAGTAGGCCGGGCCGTCGGAGAACGGCGCCGCGACGATGAGCGCGACGACGCCGATCACCAGCATCACGCGCAGCGCGCCGAAGGTGCTCACGAAATCTCGCAGACGATCCATCGCGGTCCGATGATGCGGGAGGGAGGCGAACGATACATGCTGGCGGACCCGGCCGATGCGGCTCAGAACACGCCGATCTCGAGACCGGCCGCCATCGTCGTTCCAAGGGCCTCGCAGCGGGCGATGACGTTCTCGTCGAGCCGGCCGCGGCAGATGATCGGCTCCTGCGTTTCGTTCAGCGGAAAGCCCCGCACGATGCGCCTCAGTGCGCCGAGCGCTCCGGTGCCGTCGTTGCCGGCGCCGACCACCACCGCGCAGGGCAGTCCTTCGAGGCGCCCTTGGCATGGATAGAAGGTGCGGTCGAAGAAGTCCTTCATCGCCCCGGCCATGTACCCGAAGTTCTCCGGAGTCGCGAAGACGACCGCATCGCACCAGATGAGATCGCGCGGTCCGGCATCGGCCGCGATGCGCAGGCGGACGTCCACCGACTCCACGTCGGGGTGCATCGCTCCGCGCCGAACCGCGCCGGCCATCGCGGCGGTCTTGCCGGACTGCGAGTGGTAGACGATCAGGAGATGCTTCACGCCGCGTAGCATCCGAAGGCACCCGCGGGTACTGTAGCAGGCGTCGAGCGCATCGTGAGTCATGCATGCAATGGGCGCTTCGCTCCGCCGGGGAGGACGAGATGATCTCGGACGACAGTGATGCGATAGTCTCCTCATGGAGCTGCGCGGCGTCGTCATCGCCACGGGCACCGTCATCGTCACGGTGCAACTGGGCTTGTTCGCGTGGCTGAAGGCGGACATCGGTGCGTTGACGGAACGTGTGGACCGGATTGAACGCGAGGTCGCCTTCGTCCGTGGTCAACTCTCTCTCGCCCTCCCATCGCGCGCGGAAGCGGACAGGGCGAGTACGGATAGCGCAGCCACGCAGTAACCGCCATGCGCCGTCGCCCCCAGGTAGCTGTTCGCCGCACCGCCATGGCCGCGCGTGACGCGCATGGCCTGCGACGGTCGGCCGCCCCGGATTCCTGAAGGATCGATCGATGGCCAGATCGCTTCGTGACGAGCTGCTGAAAGCGGGGCTCGTGACCAGCGAGCAGGCGGCGCGCGCCGAGCGGAGCAGCCGGCCCCCCTCCAAACCGGCGGGGAGCAGCACTTCCCGAGAACGCGGGCGTCCCGCCCGCATCGAGGGCAGCCGGCCGCCCTCGAAGCCGGCAAGGAGCAAGGCGGGGAAGAGCCGGGCGGCGGACGGCACCGTGAAGCGTCGGTCCCGGAATGCATCGAAGCAACGTCTTCCGGGCCAGAGTCCGGGTTCGGCGGCGCCGGCCACGCCTCCTGCCGCCGATCCGGAGGCGCAGGTCAGGCAGCTCAACCTCGAGATTCGACGGATCCTCGACACCGAGGCCGAGAAGGCCGAGGCGGAGAGCGATGCTCCGTTTCATTTCACCCGCGGCGATCGGGTCAAGCGGCTCTACGTGAGCGGGGATCAGCGCCGCCGGCTCTCGAACGGCGAGCTCGCGATCGTCGGCTTCCGGGGTCGTCACCATCTCGTGCCGCGGGCGGCGGGGGAGCGGGTGCGCGAGCTGCGTCCGGAGGTGTTCGTGTTCATCACGGTCGGTGGGGACGGCGCGGGCACGGTGGAGGAGGGTTACGAAGGATACGAGGTCCCCGACGAGCTGATGTGGTGAGAGACCCGGCCCCGAGCGCCGCACGCTCGCGGGGCCGCGCTTGCTCCGCTCGTCCGCCTTGGCTGCGTTCCGTCCGCAGCCGCTCCACCGTGGCCGGAAACGCGCGGCGAACGCCGTCAGGGGCCTCGTTCCGCAATGGTGTCCGTCGTTCCCTTGCGATTGGGAATCCACGAAATGGCCGGCACTTGGCGAGACGGCGCCTTGAACCGAATCCGGGCTGCCGCCGATAATCCGCATCCGCCCCGGCGCCGGGCCGCGGGCAACCGATGGGGAGTCGAGCATGAGCGATTCAGCGGGCGCCGTGCCAGGGAAGGTTGCGTTCCTCGGCCTCGGGGTCATGGGTTACCACATGGCAGGGCATCTCGCCAAGGCGGGTCACGACGTCACCGTGTACAACCGGACCGGATCGAAGGCCGCCCGGTGGATCGAAGAGTTCGGAGGGAGGAGGGCGGCGACCCCGGCCGAGGCCGCGGCCGGAAACGGGATCGTGTTCGCATGCGTCGGCAACGACGACGACGTGCGCTCGGTGACGACAGGCGCGGGCGGGGCGTTCGAGGGGATGGACCGCGGCGCGGTGTTCGTCGATCACACCACCGCCTCCGCCGACGTTGCCAGAGAGCTCGCTGCCGCCGCCGCGGAGCGCGGTCTCGGGTTCATGGACGCACCGGTGTCCGGCGGTGAAGCCGGCGCCGTGAACGGGATGCTCACGGTCATGGTGGGTGGCGGCCAGGCCGAGTTCGATCAATGCCGGGACGTCATCGATGCGTATGCGCGCGCCGTCACCCTGCTCGGTCCGGTCGGGTCCGGCCAGCTCACCAAGATGGCCAACCAGATCTGCATCGCGGGCGTCGTGCAGGGATTGGCCGAGGCGCTGAACCTCGCTCAGCGCTCCGGGCTGGACGCCAAGCTCGTGCTGGACGTGATCTCGAAAGGCGCCGCGCAGTCCTGGCAGATGGAAAACCGGGGAACGACCATGGTCGACGACGAATTCGACTTCGGATTCGCGGTCGACTGGATGCGCAAGGATCTCGACATCTGCCTTGCCCAGGGGCACCGCGTCGGAGCGCTTCTGCCTCTGACCGCGCTCGTCAACGAGTTCTATGCGCGGGCGCAGGCGCGCGGCGGCGGACGCTGGGATACCTCGAGCCTCATGCGGCTGCTCACCAATCCGTAGGCGCCGAACCCGTCGGCGGAGGAATTCGATGAAATTCGACACGAAAGTAGTGCATGCCGGCATTCGTCCGGACCCCACCACCGGCTCGATCGTCCCCCCGATCTACCAGACCGCGACCTACGTGCTGGACGAGGTCGGACGCGACAAGGGCTTCGACTACACGCGGTCCTCGAATCCCACCCGCCAGGTGCTCGAGGAGAATCTCGCCGCGCTCGACAGCGGCCGCTACGGAGTGATGTTCGCGAGCGGCATGGCCGCGGTGGACGGTGCGCTCAAGCTGCTGGAGGCGGGGGATCACGTGGTGTGCTCGGACGACGTCTACGGCGGCGTGTCGCGGCACTTCAACAACGTGCTTGCGAGCCACGGCCTCGGGTTCACGTACGTCGATACCGCGCAGCCGGAGACGGTGCGTCAGGCAATCCGGCCGGAGACGAAGATGCTCTGGGTCGAGACTCCCTCGAATCCGCTGCTGAAGATCACCGACGTCGAGGCGATGTCGGCGATCGCAAGGGAGGCGGGGATCTATCTTGCGGTCGACTCGACGTTCGCGACCCCCGTGTACCTGCGTCCGATCGAGCTCGGCGCGGACATCGTCATGCACAGCACCACGAAGTATCTGAGCGGCCACAACCAGATCATCGGTGGGGTGCTCGTCACCGATCGGGAGGACATATTCGATCGGTTCAAGTTCATCCAGAAGACGATCGGAGCGGTGCCGAGCCCGTTCGACTGCTGGCTGACCCTGCTGGGGGTGAAGACCCTGCATCTGCGCATGCCGCGGCATTCGGAAAACGCACAGGCGGTAGCCGAGTTCCTCGAAGGGCACGACAAGGTCGAGCGCGTCACCTACCCGGGCCTCGCCTCGCATCCTCAGCATGCGCTCGCGAGCGCACAGATGTCGGGCTTCAGCGGGATGATGACGTTCCAGCTCGCGGGCGGCGTCGAGGCCGGCCGCGCGGTGATGAACGCGGTGGAGCTCGCCGGCCTCGCCGAGAGCCTGGGGGCGGTGGAGACGATGATCACGCATCCGGCGACGATGACCCATGTCGACGTTCCGATCGAAGAGCGCCGCGCACGAGGCCTCACCGACGGCCTGGTTCGGCTGTCGGTCGGAGTCGAGGACGTCGACGACATCATCGCGGACCTGGAGCAGGCGCTCCGCAAGGTGTGAATCCCGGATGCGGGCGCCGGCCCGGCCGCCAGTCCCGCAGGGTCGTATCCGATGTCTGCCCGGAGCGGCTTCCCGTGTTCGGGGCGGCTCGTTCCGGGGTTCAAGTCGACGACCTGACGTATTCGAGCCCCTGATTCGTGATTCGTACCGTCCCTCGCGGATACTGCATGTCTCCCCAGTCGACCCGCCGCATCTCCAGCGTACGACCGACCTCGATCGCGATACCGATACCCATCCGGCAATATTCCCCGCCCGCGGCCGGGGTGAAGACGACCGGGCCGTCCGGTTCGAATACGAACTCGACGGAAAGCCGTCCCGCCCCCGGATCACAGTCGAGATCCGGGATCCGCTCCCCTGCTTGCAGCACGAAGACGAGCTCGGCTTTCGGCACGAACAGGGCGCCTGTCCCCCGCTTGAAATCCCGAGGCAGGCCGAGCGCATTGAAACGTGCCAGCGCCTCCGCACCGGTCTGGGGGTGGTGCCAACCGAGGGTCGTGAAGCTCAACTCCCGTCTCGCGGCACGCTCGGGCGCCGGTTCGGTGCGAGGCGCCTCGCCCTTGGGCGCGGCCGCGCCTGGCTCCGTGGTGGGCCTGGCGCTCGGCGTCTTGGTCTTCGGTGCGCCCGTGCCCGGCATCGGCGCCGGCTCGGCGCGGGAGGGCTCGGTCTCGGGCGCTTCGGTGCCTGGCTCCATGGTGGGTCTGGCGCTCGGCGTCTCCGCCGTGGGGGCGTCCTCCGTGTCCGGCGCCGACTCGGTCCGCGGCGGGTCCTCATCCGCTTCCGCCTGTGTGCTGCCGGGAAGTTCCAGCCCGAGGGCCGCCAGGGTCGCATCGCTTATCTGTCCCGTGTCGGGCAGTCTGGCCGAACGCTGGAACAGTCTGAGCGCGCTCCGGGTGCGCCACCCCACGGCGCCGTCGATCTTGCCCGGGTCGAATCCCCTCTCGGAAAGCGCTCGCTGGACCGCCTCGACCATCGGATCGGACTGCGCATGAACCGCTGCGCCTGAACCGGCCAGGAGAACCAGCAACACCACCGGCGACAACCACTTCCACTGCAATGACATCGGCTGCCACCTCCGTGATTGCACCGCTACCGACAGTGGCTGGAACGGCCCGGAAGCCCGGCTTACGCCGCCGACTCCTGCCGGGGCGGGCATTGCGGCGCGAGCGCGCCAGTGCGATCGATTTGGAGTCATCCTGGTGGTCCACGCATTTCGAACATTCGCAGCGCGTACCTCTTTCTCACCGCGCCGAGAACGTGGCTTCGGACGATACACCGGCCGCCGTCGCGGGCGCGCAGATGAGCGTGCCAGCGCCGCTCCCACAGCTTGAACAGCCACGCGATGAGGAAGGTCAGACCCAGGTAGAACGCGCCGGCCGCGATAAACGATTCGAACGGCACGAAGTGACGCGAGTTGACGATGCGTGCCGCGCCGAAGAGGTCCACCAGGGTGATCACACCGGCGAGCGCGCTTCCGTGCAGCATGAAGATCACTTCGTTCCCGTAGGCGGGCAGGGCGCGGCGGAACGCGCTCGGAAGCACGATGCGGGAGTATATCTGCCGGCGCGACATGCCGACCGATCGTGCCGCCTCGATTTCTCCGTGGTGGGTGTTGACGATGGCCCCACGGAGAATCTCTCCGGTGTATCCGGCGGTGTTGAGCGCGAACGAGAGCAGCGCGCACCAGTAAGCCTCACGCAACACCGGCCAGAGAAGGCTGTCGCGCACCGTCTCGAACTGGGCCAGGCCGTAGTAGATGAGATATATCTGCACCAGCAGCGGCGTACCCCGGAAGACGTAGATGTACGCCTTGGCGGGGATTTCGAAGAACCACCGCCGGGAAGCGGCAAGCAACGCAATCGGGATGGCCAGTGTGAGCCCGCAGGCGAGTGAGAGGGCCACGAGCTGCACCGTCGTCCACAGCCCTTCGAAATAGAGGGGCAGGTTCCTGACGATGGCCTCGACGTCCATGCTCAGGCCTCCCGCACGCCCACGCTGTAGCGCCGGTTGATCCAGCGCAGTCCCACGTCGGAGACGCCGGTGAGGAGCAGGTAGAGCACCGCCACCACCAGGAAGAACGTGAACGGCTGGCGCAGGGTGTTGCCCGCCTGCGCCGCTCGGAACACCACGTCCTGCAGCCCGATGACCGAGACCAGGGCGGTGGCCTTGGCGAGCACCAGCCAGTTGTTGCCGAAGCTCGGCAGGGCGTGGCGCACGCTCGACGGCAGGGTGATGCGGAAGAACACCTGCGCCGGGGTCATGCCGAACGCCTGGCCGGCCTCGATCTCTCCCCGCGACACCGCGAGGATTCCGCCCCGGAACGTCTCGGTCATGTACGCCCCGAAGATGAACCCGATGGAGAACGTTCCGGCCGCGAACGCGCTGATCTCGACGTAGTCCCAGCCGATCGGCAGGCTGAACCGCTCTCCCAGGGCGGCCAGCTCTGCGCCGCAGTAGTTCACGAAGAGTTGCCCGCCGAAGAACAGGATGAACATCAGCACGATGTCCGGAACCCCGCGTATCACCGTGGTGTACACCCCCGCGGCGCCGCGCGCGATCCTCGACCGGGAGAGCTTGGCCACTGCCCCGAGCATGCCGAGAGCCACGGCCAGGGCGAGAGACGCCAGTGCGAGCTTCAGGGTCAGCGCGAAGCCGGTGAGGATGAACGGATAGAGGTAGCCGTCCAGCAGGGCGGGGCTGCCGAGGGTGGCCTTGAGCAGGGGGTCGATCCGTTCGAGCACGGCGCTGGCGTCCGGCAGGCCCCGCCGCCGGGTGGCGACGGGGTCCGGGAAAGGGCGCTACTGCGGGAGGGGCTCGCCGTAGACGTTGAAATCGAAGTACTTGTCGTTGATGGCCTTGTAGACGCCGTTGCGCAGGATGGCGTCGAGGGCCTCGTTGAGCTTCGCGAGCAGGTCGGCGTCGTCCTTGCGCACCGCGATGCCGGCGCCCACGCCGAAGTACTTCGGATCGGTGAAGTCGGGCCCGACGAACTCCCAGTCCTTCCCCTGATCGGTGGCGAGGAAGCCGTCGGCCATGGCGACGGAATCGGCGAGCAGCAGGTCCAGCCGGCCGGCCACCGCGTCCAGGTAGGCTTCGTCCTGGGTCGTGTAGCGCTTGATCTCGACGTTCTCGCCGAAGACCTCGGTGATGAAGTTGTCGTGGGTGGTCGCGCGTTGCACCCCGACCGTCTTGCCGGACAGGCCATCGGCGTCGATGCTGATGCCGGCGCCCCTCTTCTGCGCGAACTTCGCCGGCGTGTTGTAGTACTTGTTCGTGAAGGCGACCTTCTTCTTGCGCTCCTCGGTGATCGACATCGAGGCGATCATCGCGTCGTACTTGCGGGCGAGGAGGGCGGGGATGATGCCGTCCCAGTCCTGCTGGACCATTGTGCACTCCGCGCCCATCTCCTCGCACAGGGCGTTCGCGATGTCGATGTCGAAGCCGACGAACGTGCCGTCCGCCGACACTGCACTGAACGGCGGGTAGGCCGCCTCGATGCCGACCTTGACCTTGTCGGCGGTCGCGGGTCCGGCCACGAACGCCAGAGCGGTGGCTGCAAGCAGTGCCGTGGTGAGCTTTCTCATCATGTGATCTTCTCCTTTATGTGGTTTTCGGTGGTCGGCGGAGGCTCGACAGCGGTGCAGACGCTTCAGATTGTCTCCGTGCACAGGGACTGGCGCAACGTGCCGGCGAGGAACTGCCGGAAGCGCTCCGAGGGGGACTGCTCGAATATCTGCCGGGGGGCGCCCGTCTCTTCCACCCGGCCTTCATGCAGGAACGTCACCCGGGTGGAGACCTCGCGGGCGAACCCCATCTCATGGGTCACCACGAGCATGGTCCGGCCTTCCTCGGCGAGGCCGCGCATGACCTTGAGCACCTCGCCCACGAGCTCCGGATCGAGGGCCGACGTCGGCTCGTCGAAGAGCAGCAGCGCCGGCTCCATCGCCAGCGTCCTGGCGATCGCAACAGGGTGCTCTTGCCCGAGCCGCTGCTGCCGAGGATCGAGACGACATCGTGCTCGTGGGCGGTCATCGAGATGCCCTTGAGCACTTCGAGGCCACCGAAGCTCTTGTGGAGGTCCTCGACGACGAGGGCTTCGCGCGGCTGGGTCATGGGCACGATGCGCCGGGGAGAGAAGCGCCATCATACGGGAACGGGCTTGTCTCCGGTCATGCCCGTGGGTCGGGTTCAGAGTGGTTTCGCGCCGCCGCGATGTGGCGCGCGACCTCGGCCGCGACCCGGGCGTTGTCGACGAGCAGGGCCCGGTTCGTGCGCAACGTCGCGCCACCGCTGGACTCGGCGAGCGCCTCGAGGAGAAATGGCGTGAGCGCCTTGCCGGTCACGTTCGATGCGCGTGCGCGGCGCTCGGCTTCCCCGACGAGGCGCTCGACGGTGTCACGATCCATCGCATCGGCGGCGGGAACCGGGTTGGCAATGATCAGCCCGGTGCGACCGAGTGCGAGCACCGCCGCCGCGACCCGGGCCGCCTCGGCCGCATTCCGCACCGGATGGGGAGCGGTCAGGCCACTGTCGCGCACGTGAAACGCGGGAAACCGGCCCGTCCCGAGGCCGAGCACCGGGACGCCGAGGGATTCCAGCGTCTCCAGGGTAGCGGGGACGTCGAGGATCGACTTCGCGCCGCTGCACACCACGGCGACCGGTGTCCTGGCCAGCTCGTGCAGATCGGCGGAGACGTCGAACGTCGATGACGCGCCGCGGTGCACCCCACCGATCCCGCCGGTCGCGAACACCTCGATCCCGGCAAGCCGTGCGCAGAACATGGTGCCGGCGACGGTGGTGGCCCCGCTCGCACCCGTCGCGACGAGGACCGGCACGTCACGCGCGCTTGCCTTCACGATCCCGTCGTCGTGGGCAAGGCGTTCGAGCTCCGGGGCATCGAGCCCGATCCGTATGCGGCCGTCGAGCACCGCGATCAGGGCCGGCGCCGCGCCCTCGCGCCGAATCGCGCCCATCATCTCCCGGACGGTCTCCAGGTTGAGCGGGCAGGGCAGGCCGTGCGTCACCAGGGTGCTCTCGAGCGCGACCACCGGTGCCGAGACCGCGAGCGCGTCGGCGACCGGTTGCGAAACGGAGAGAGACAGGCCGGTTCCGTCGTCCCGGGTCATCGGCGAGGAGCCGTTCGGGCGCCGTACCGGGTCATCCGTGACGGTCCGTTCGAGCGCCGCGCCGGATCAGCGGCCTTGCGGGATCGTCCGGTCGAGATAGGCGCGGATGCCGTCCAGGGTCCGTGGCTCCAGCCACTGCGCCTGCACTTCCCGCGCGGCGGTCTGCGCCAGCGATCGGACCCTGACCATGGCGGGGCGCCGGATCTCGCGCTTCGTGATCGCGAAGGTGTCCGCGGGTACCGAGGCCAGGCGCTCGGCCCTGGCGAGGGCACGATCGAGCAGGATGTCGGGCTCCACGACCTCGTCGAGCAGTCCGAGTGCGAGCGCGGCCTCCGGCTCGTGGGTGCCGGCGCGGTAGACGATGGTCTGAAAGTGCTGCGGCGGAGTTGCGAACCGCATGATCTCGAGGGCGAGGGGCGGGAACGGCACGCCGACCTGGAGTTCGGGGAGCCCGATCCTCGCGGCGCCCGCCGCCATCAGTCGCTGGTCCGCCGCCGCGACGAGCAGGCAGCCGCCGGCGATCGCGTGTCCGTTGGCGGCGGCCACCACCGGGGCGGGATGGACGAATACGCGTTCGAACGCACGGCACATCGCGGGCACGAAGGCTTCGATGTAGCGCTCGCCTCCCTCCAGCACCCGGAACAGATCGACACCGGCGGAGAAGATCCTGCCGGCGCCGGTGAGAACGACGGCTCGGGCGTCGCCCGCGTGTTCGAACGCTTCCACGACCGCGTTGCACAGCTCCATGTCGAGGGTGTTCGCCTTGCCGTGCTCGATGCGCAGCACGGCGATGCCGTCACGGTCTTCGCGGTGAATCATCGGCGGTGTCACTCCTGCCGGTAACGAGTGCCGGAGAGCCGGACGCTCCGGCGCACGGGTGGCGGGAGCGTGCCTGTCCGGCTCCCGGGCCGCGGCCCCTCGTTGAGGCATCGGCAATTCCCGCCGAAGTCCGGAGCCGGAGACGTCCCCTGAATCGCCGGGATCGGATGCCCGGGCGGCAGGGGAGACCGAGAGTTCCCGGTCATGCAGTCCGGGTTCGGGCGTTGGCGGTTATTGCTGTTGAAACAGGCGGGGAGCATCCCGGATCGCGTCGAGGCAAGCCGGGACGCTCCCTGCCGGGCGGATGATGAGCCGGCTAATTGCGCCGGAGCGTCTCCATGTCGTCCTGGTCCGGCATGAGCATGAACTCGGGATAGGCTTCGATCCCGAGCTCGGCGGTGTCCTGGCCGAGCTCTTCGACCGTCTCCGAAACCCGCACCCCCACCGTCTTCTCGAGCACGAGCCACACAATCCACGAGGCCACGAACACGAACACGCCCACCGCGAGCACCCCGACGAGCTGGGTGACGAAGCTGCCGCCGGCCGCGATACAGACCGCCAGCGTGCCCCAGACGCCGGCAAAGAGGTGGGCGGGGACCGCGCCGACCACGTCGTCCAGCTTCATCGTCTCCATCAGCTTGATTCCCGCGGTACAGATGACACCGCCGATCGCGCCGATGATGATCGCCCAGTAGTGGTCGACGATGTCGGGTCCTGCCGTGATCGCGACGAGGCCGGCGATTGCGCCGTTCAGTACCGCAAGCAGATCGACCCGTCCGAGCAACGG
Source organism: uncultured Gammaproteobacteria bacterium (assembly GCA_958295835.1). Classification (GTDB taxonomy): domain Bacteria; phylum Pseudomonadota; class Gammaproteobacteria; order HK1; family HK1; genus HK1. Next base: position 4,944,379 of record OY282378.1, on the reverse strand, counting down.
CCTCGCGGTGCTGATGGCGGCCATGACCCCCGCCGCCGCCGCGAGGTTGGTGTTGGCGAGCACGTTGCTCATGTGGACCGCGCTGGCCGCGTCGCCGAGGGCGAGCACCGACCCGCCGTTGAAGCCGAACCATCCGAGCCACAGGATGAACACGCCCAGGGTCACGGTCGGGACGTTCGAGGGAGGGGTGGGCTTGACGCTGCCGTCGGGCCGGAACTTCCCCCGCCTCGCCCCCACCACGATGGCCCCGGCGAGCGCGGCCCAGCCGCCGGTCGAATGCACGATGGTGGAGCCGGCGAAGTCCTGGAAGCCCATCTCGGTGAGCCACCCGCCGCCCCACGTCCAGGCGCCGACGACGGGGTAGATGACGGCGGTCAGCACCGCGATGAAGGCGAAGAAGGACCACAGCTTCACCCGCTCCGCCAGCGTGCCCGAGACGATGGAGGCGGTGGTCGCCACGAACACCATCTGGAAGAACCAGTCCGACATCGTCGAGTAGCCGCTCTCGACGACGGCCGCCGTCGCCGCCGCCTGCGCCTCGGCGGTCGCATCGTCGCCGAGGTTCAGCAGGGTCAGTTCTTCCGCAGATGGTCCGTAGAAGAACTTGAACGAACCGATCCAGCCCGTGACGTCGACGTACATCAGGTTGTAGCCGAGCAGGTAGTAGGCCAGCCCCGCGATGGAGTAGAGCCCGATGTTCTTGAGGCAGATCACGGAGGCGTTCTTGGTGCGCACCGACCCGGATTCGAGCATGGTGAAGCCCGCGCACATCCACATCACCAGCGCTCCCCAGATGAGGAACGAGAAGGTGTTGAGCACGAACTGTGACTCGTCCGGGACCGCGGCCGCGGCGTTCCCCGCCGCGAGCAGCAGGCCGGCGCCCGCCAGCGCCTTCCCGGCCGTCACGACGATGCGGCGGGTAAATCCGCGGCCGTTGCGCTGCGCCGATTCATATCCACTTCTGTTCATGTCTGTCTCCAGAGTACACGTCCGTTTGTTCATGTGCGGTCCGGGCCCATCCCGACCCATGCACGGCTCCGAGGCATACGGTTACACCTCGCACCGGCGGCTCCCGCGATCGATCGGCCGGAAATCACGGCATGGCTGATTCGTGCCGGCAAGCGGCCGGCGGCGACAGGATACTGTCAACGGCCGGCGGCACAAAGAGGCTTGTGCTCGGCTGCCCCGGGAATGCTGTCCGGATCCGTCTCTTGCCACTACGCCGCCCGGTCTTCGACGGCCAGCCGGCGGCCGACAGCCCGAAGCGCCTTCGTGCCGGCGAGAACTCGAATCGCAGACGTACACCGGGAGGTCGAGTCGGGAATGATCACCGCTCAAGCTTTCCAGTCGGTTCGTCGCGCCGAGTGTGGTCGCGATCCGGCGCCGGTTCGTCACCCCACTGAACGCCGGCACCTGAGCGTGCACCTTCGGTCTCCGGCACTGCCCACGATGCCGCCGTCGCAAGCATATCTCCGTGATATTCTACGGTTGAAAGCAGAATCAGGAGCTCCCCATGGAGATCACCGCGAAACTGTTCACCAACGGCCGCAGTCAGGCCGTGCGGATTCCCAAGGCATATCAATTCGAGGGTGTAGCCGAGGTCATCCTGCGCAAAGAGGGCGACGCACTGATCGTCACCCCCGCACGCAAGAGTTGGACTTCCTTCGCCAGCGAGGTGTCCATGGCGGATGACGACTTCATGGCCGAGCGGCCTGATTTGATGGGTGAGGGCCGGATCCTCTTCTGATGCGGTACATGCTTGATACGGATATTTGCAGCTACGTCATCCGACGACACGACCCCCGCCTGCTCGCGACCATGCAGACCCGCGCCCGTTCGGGGGCGGAGATCTCGATCTCCGCCGTGACCTATGCCGAGTTGAGACTGGGCGCCGAGCGATCGCGGAACGCCGTCCGGCACCACGCGCTGGTTCGGTCGTTCTGCGAAAGGTTGAGCGGCGTGATGGCCTGGGGCCGGGATGCGGCGGACGCATATGCCCGCATTCAGGGAAGGTTGTTCGATGCGGGGACCCCCATTGGCCGCAACGACACCATGATCGCCGCCCATGCGCTGGCCCTCGGCTGCGTGCTCGTCACGAACAACGAGCGGCATTTTTCCAAGGTTGGAGGAATTGCGTTGGAGAACTGGTTGCGCCGATGATCTCTCCGGGCGGCAGCATGGGCGTCCGCGCGGCGAACTCGACGCCCCCCCTCTCCGACCTTTCCCGCCAATTCGCCCGTCATCGGAAGGACAGCGACGCCGCCAAGCACGCCTGCTACGCCGGTTACGGTTACGCCGGGCTGCGCGTGGACATACGCGGCCCTCCGCCTGGCGACGGAGATGGGACTGCTATTCCATCGGTCGCTTTCGAAGGTCGAGGATCGGGCGGAGCAGAAATCGATGGCGAACAGCGTCCAGCAGGCGCGCAACGTGGATGGCTCGCTCGCGGGCCTCCCTGGAGCGGCTGCCCGGTGGACCGGTGCTGCTGGTGGACGACATGGTGGATTCGCGCTGGACGTTGACGGTCGCCGCGTGGCTGTTGCGCTCGAAGGGCAGCGGCGAAGTGTGGCCGCTCGCCCTCGCCCTGACGAGTCACGATTGATGACGTTCGAGCTGTCTTCCAACACGAAGGCGATCCTGCTGCTGACCGCGCCGTTGATTGCCGGGCGAGGCAAGCCTTCCGTCAAACCGCTCGGCGCCGGCGAGTACCGCCGGCTTGCCCGCCGGCTCCGTGAGTTGCGGCGCCAACCCGCCGATCTGCTGGATACCGGGACGCGCGAGATCGTGGGCGAGTGCCGGGTCGAGCTGGATTCCGAACGACTCGAACGGCTGCTCGGTCGCGGGTTTCTCCTCGCCCAAGCGGTGGAACGCTGGCGGACGCGGGCGATCTGGGTCCTGAGCCGGGCGGATGCCGATTACCCGCGCCGCCTGAAGCAGCGCCTTGGAGAGGACGCTCCCCCGATACTCTACGGCTGTGGCGAGGCCGCGATCCTGAGCACCGGCGGCTTGGCGGTCGTCGGCTCCCGGAACGTGCACGAGGCGCTGATTCAATACACCGAGGATGTGGGGCGACTCGCCGCATCGGCGGGACGCAGCCTGGTATCGGGCGGTCCCGGGGCGTCGACCGGGCTGCGATGCGCGGGGCGCTGGATGCGGGCGGGCGCGTGGCGGGCGTCCTGGCCGACGGCCTCGAAAAGGCGGCGATACTCCGGGAACATCGGGAAGCGCTGATGGACGGGCGGCTGGTCCTGATCTCCCCATACGATCCCGCGGCCCGTTTCCAGGTCGGACATGCGATGCAACGCAACAAGCTGATCTACGCGCTCTCGGACGCGGCGCTGGTCGTCAACTCGGACTACGGAAAAGGAGGCACCTGGACCGGGGCGATCGAGCAGCTCGACAAGCTGAAGCTCGTACCGGTCTACGTTCGCGCCAACGGCACGAAGGGGAAGGGTCTCGAGGGGCTTCGGGAACGGGGGGCGATGCGATGGCCGGATCCGGAGACCTCGGAGGCATTGGGAAGGATCCTGGATGCGGCGGCAGGCGAGGAATACGGCGCCCCGCGGCAACAGACGCTTTCGGCGAACGTCCGGAGCGGATCGGAGGCACTCGAAAGGATTCCGGATATTGCGTCAAGCGAGGAATACGACGCTCCGGAACAACGACCGCATTCGACAGCCGTCCGGGATGGACCGGCGCCCTCGGAGGGCGGTCCGCAGACGACGCCAGCAGCGCCGACACGGACACCCGAGCCTTGCGCCGTCGCAGATTCCATCCCCGCCGGCGAATTGTTCGCCAAGGTCCGGAAACTGATCGAACGCATGGATGGACCCAGGACGGAAGACGCCGTCGCCGAAACGCTTCAAATCCCGAAGAAGCAGGCCGAGATCTGGCTCGTACGCTTCACCGAAGGGAAGATCAGGGAACTGTTTAAGGGGACGGACGTGTGCAAGACCGAGGCCGAGATCACCGAGGCGCTTCAGCTTTCCGGGAAGCAGGTCCGGGCTTGCCTGAAGCGCTTGGTGAAGGAAGGTGTGCTCGACAAGCACTCTCGGCCCGTCAGGTATCGCTCCAATGATTCAATCGGTCACCTGTTCAATCAATAAGACTCGCCCCGGAAGTCGCCGAATTGGCCTTCATCCGCACGTCGCCGTTGATTCCTGGACTCCTTCAACACCCAACTGGCCGCCTTCTGCGCACTGATGAACGCCTTGGCCAGGGCCTCGTCCCCCCGGTCTTCGAGAACCTGCAACCAGGACTTCATGTATTCCGCATGCTGCAGCTCGCCCCTGATCCCGAAGTTCGCACACAGGTATGCAGATCCGATCTCCGCGACGAGTTCCTCAAACGCGTAGGCCGCCTCATCCCCGCCCATGCCGGTCAGGGTTCGATCGAGCCTGCGGCGATGTCCGGTCCAATGAACGACCTCGTGCCACATGGTCGCCCAGTAGTGCGCTTCGCCGTCATTCTTGCCGTGCTTTTCGATGAACTGGCCGATACCGGGCATCGACACGTACTCGGTCTCCGGATGAAACGCGGCATATCGCTGGCCTTCGCGGACATACAGCCGGTGCTTCTGCTCCAATGCTTCCAGAGCATTCTTTGACCGTTTGTAGGAATATCCATGTTTACCTGCATCGAAATCGACAAAGCTGAATCCCATGACTTTCTCGCAGTCGTCGAATTGTTCGACATGGAAGACTTCCCGGAACGTGAAAGCGTAACCACCACGACCTTGGATAAAGTTGAAGATCTTGTACGGGTCTTCCCCGGTAGCTGGTACTTTCAGTTTCTCGAGTGCCTGGGGGGTAATCCAGAGGTTGGACCGGTAATCGGCCTTTCTTGCCCGCAATTGCTGCGTCAGGTGCAACATGTTGAGAGGTCCGTAGTAAGAGCGCGGTGATCGAATGTTGCTCGGCCAGCCGTTTATCGGAAAGCTCTCCCCGCCGATACGGACGGAAAGGTCCGCCCACGGCTTTATCCAGGGAGCCCTTTCTTTTCTCAACTCGTCCATCAACCAGGAAGTCACTTCATTCAGCGAGGTTGTTTGCACCGGCATTTTGGTCTCCGTCATTTATGGAGGCGAAATCCAATCTACACGTGCCCAATTGAAGATACAATTTCCCTTCCGTGATGTGTCAGGAGCAATTGGACCACTGTGAGGGTGCGTGGCTCCTTGTACTCCTTGGCGTTCCGTCGCTCGATCTCCACCGCCTCTCCTCCAGTGCTTAATGGCTGCCGGATCTTCCTCCGGTACTCTGGCTTCATGGAGCCGTCGAAGTACATGTCGGTGAAATCCGCAATCGACGACGTATCGATCCGAGGGGCGTGTGAAAGGCGCGCGTCTGCGTTCACTCGCCGCTACGTGGGGATCCCGTGGTCCGGCGCACGCCGCCCCCCGGTTGTCCCCGGCGCCCCGGATTCGGGCATGATGCGGGCAGCCAATTCTCGGGAGCCTACGAGCATGAGCCAGAACCAGATCCAAAGCCGGTACCCCTCTCTCCTCCAGCCCTTCCGGCTCCGCCACGTGACGTTCAGGAACCGGCTCATGAGTACGAGCCACGCCCCCGGGTACGTCGAGGACAAGCATCCGAAGCTGCGCTACCAGCTCTACCACGAGGAGAAGGCCAGGGGCGGCCTCGCCCTGTCGTGCGATGGCGGTGATAATCGGGACAGCCTGCGACGAGTGTCGGCGGAGGTCCGCGAAGGTCCTGCCGATGAAAGCGAGGAACCGAACCATGCGCTTCTTCAACACTGCCGGCCCCGTCAAACCCGCCGACCACTACTGCATCCCGCCGCTCGAACGCTTCGACCTCGACGAGGTCCTGGCGCTCGTGCTGATGAAGAAGTACTTCGTGCTGCACGCCCCGCGCCAGACCGGCAAGACCTCCGCCCTGCTCGCGCTGTGCGACCTGCTGAACGCCCAGGGCTACGGCTGCGTGTACACCACCGTCGAGGAGGCGCGCACGGCCCGCGACGACATGGTGGAGGCGATGCGGGTGGTGCTCTCCGCACTGGGCTCGGACGCGCGGTCGGCATTGGGCGACGACTTCCTGGCCAGGCACTGGTCCGGCATCCTCGCGGAGTTCGGCCCGAGCAGGGCGCTTCGCGAAGCGCTGAAGCGCTGGTCGGAGGCATCCCCGAAGCCGCTGGTGCTGCTCATCGACGAGATCGACACCCTCCAGGGTGACCCGTTGCTCTCGGTGCTCCAGCAGCTACGGGGGGGCTACCCCATGCGCCCGGAGGCGTTTCCGCAGTGCGTGGTGCTGTGCGGGCTGCGCGACGTGCGCGACTACCGCATCCGGTCCACCAGCAGCCCCTTCAACATCGTGGCGAAGTCGTTGCGGCTCGGAGATTTCACCCAAGAGGAGACGTTGACCCTCCTCGACCAGCACACCCGGGAGACGGGACAGGCGTTCACGGACGACGCCCGCGAGGCGATATGGACCCAGACCCTGGGCCAGCCGTGGCTGGTGAACGCGCTGGCCTACGAGACCTGCTTCGAGCGCAAGGCCAAGCGCGACCGCACCCGTGCGGTGAGCGCGGACGACATCGCCGAGGCGCGTGAAGCGCTCATCGTGCGCCGGGTGACGCATCTGGACCAGTTGGCGGACAAGCTCCGGGAAGACCGCGTGCGCCGGGTGGTCGAGCCGATGCTCAGCGGGGTGGACGAACGGCGCGCGACCAACCGCGACGTCGAGTACGTGCGCGACCTCGGCCTGATTGCCCGGGACAAGCCGGTACGCATCGCCAACCCCATCTACGCGGAGGTGGTGCCGCGGGAGCTGGGCTGGATTCTGCAGGAGGAGCTGGACCTGAGCACGAAGTGGTACGTGGACGCGGACGGGAGCCTGAACCTGGACAAGCTGCTGGGGGCGTTCCAGGACTTCTTCCGCCGGCACTCGGAGCACTGGAAGAACCGGTTCATGTACGAGGAGGCGTGGCCGCAGATTCTGTTGCAGGCGTACCTGCACCGGGTGGTGAACGGGGGTGGTCGCATCGAGCGGGAGTACGGGTTGGGCCGGGGGCGGGTGGACCTGTTGATCATGTGGCCGCAGAGCCCGCCCTCAGGGAGCGGCCGGATGCGGGAGTACGTGGTGGAGTGCAAGGTGGTGCGGGCGGGGGACGGGTTGGAGAGCACGGTCGGGGAGGGGGTGGAGCAGACGGCGGGGTACATGGCCCGGTGCGCGGCGGAGGCGGGACATCTGGTGGTGATCGACCAGCGCGCAGGGCGGGGTTGGGAGGAGAAGGTGTTCCGCCGGCAAGAGCGGTCGAAGGGCGGTGTACCGGTGGAGGTCTGGGGGATGTGAGGCGCCCGTTCCGCCCTGCCCCTTACCTGCCATACCGGGAAGCACCGTTCGCCGACCGGCTCCCGGGGTCCGGCCGCGCCAAGGCAGGACGGCGGCGGGTGAATGCAAAGAATGAAAATAACCGGAGTTGCCCCGATCTCGTGGACAGGTAATGGGCTTTCGCCTGGTGTGTGGTGATGCAGGCAACCACAGCCGAATGTACCGGCCCCGGTTCCATGCGCTGCTGCTCCGCTTCCCCCTCGCCCCGGCGCCCCGGATTCGTCATGATGCGGGCAAACCGGCCACCGGAGTCCAACCAGCATGAAATCGAGCCCGAACCCGAGCGCAAGCCCGAGCCCGAGCCTGAATCCGTCGTACCCGCACCTTCTCGAGCCCTTCCGGCTCCGCCACGTGACGTTCAGGAACCGGCTCATGAGCACGAGCCACGCCCCCGGATACGTCGAGGACAAGCATCCGAAGCTGCGCTACCAGCTCTACCACGAGGAGAAGGCGAAGGGCGGCCTCGCGCTCACCATGTTCGGCGGCTCCTCCAACATCGCGCCGGACTCGCCCTCCGCGTTCGGCCAGATCTACATCGGCGACGACTCGATCATTCCCGTGCTGCGGGAGTTCTCCGAGCGTATCCGCCGGCACGGCTGCGCGATCATGTGCCAGATCACCCATATGGGGCATCGCACCCTGTGGAACGTCGAGGACTGGCTGCCGCCGCTGGCGCCCTCGGTGGTGCGCGAGCACGCGCATCGCTCGTTCCCCAAGGAGATGGACCGCGACGACATCCGGCGGGTGGTGCGCGCGTTCGGCGACGCCGCGGCGCGCTGCAAGGAGGGCGGGCTCGACGGCACCGAGCTGCTCGCCCACGGGCATCTCATCCACCAGTTCTGGACGCCTCTGGTCAACCGGCGCACCGACGAGTACGGCGGGAGCCTCGAGAACCGCGCCCGCTTCGGCCTCGAAGTCCTCGAAGAGGTGCGCCGCCGGGTCGGGGAGGACTTCCTGGTCGGCTTCCGGATGATGGGCGACGAGCTCAAGGAAGGCGGGCTTACGCGGGACGACTGCCTGGCGCTGGCGAAGCTCTACGCCGACACGGGCCTGTGCGACTTCATGAACGTGGTCGCGGGGCAGGTGGGGGACGAGCGCGGGCTGTCGCAGGCCATCCCGAGCATGGCCGGTCCGCGCGCGCCCTTCGTGGACATCGCGGGGGAGATGAAGCGCGAAACCGGACTCGCGGTCTTCCACGCCACCCGCATCACCGACCTCGCGACGGCGGAGCACTGCGTGCGGGAGGGTCTGGTGGACATGGTGGCGATGACCCGCGCCCACATGGCGGACCCGCACATCGCCGCGAAGATGATGCGGGGGGAGGAGGAGCGCATCCGCCCCTGCGTCGGGGCCGGCTACTGCCTCGACCGCATCTACGTCGGCGGGGATGCGCTCTGCCTGCACAACCCCGCCACGGGACGCGAGCGGACGATGCCACACGTCGTCGAGCCCGGTCCCGGCCCGCGGCGCAAGGTCGTGGTGGTGGGGGCGGGGCCGGCCGGGCTGGAGGCGGCGCGGGTCTCCGCGTTGCGCGGGCACGAGGTGGTGCTCTTCGAGGCGGCGAGCGAGCCGGGGGGGCAGATCGTGCTGGCGGCGAAGGCGACGTGGCGCAAGGACCTGCTCGGCATCGCCCAATGGCTCGCGTCCGAGGTCGAGCACCTGGGCGTCACGCTGCACCTCAACCGCTACGCGGAGGCGGAGGACGTGCTCGCGGAGCGGCCGGACGTCGTGGTGGTGGCTACCGGCGGGGTGCCGAACGTGGAGTGGGTGGAAGGTGCGGAGCATGTGGTGAGCGTCTGGGACGTGCTCGGGGGGCAGGTGGAGCCCGGCGCCGAGGTGCTGGTGTTCGACGACCACGGGGACCACCAGGGACCGAGCGTGGTCGATTTCCTCGCCTCGCGCGGGTCTTCGGTGGAGCTGGCGACCCCGGACCGCATGAGCGCCCATGAGGTCGGGGCGACGAACTTTCCGGTGTATCTGCGGAACTTCTACTCGAAGGGGGTGAAGCTGACCCCGGACCACCGGCTGCGCTCGGTGGAGCGCGAGGGCAACCGGCTGCGGGCGATGCTGCGCAACGAGTACAGCGACGCGGAGGAGGCGCGGGTGGTGGATCAGGTCGTGGTCGAGCACGGCACCCTGCCGGCGGCGGAGCTCTTCCGGGAGCTCGCTCCGCGGGCACGCAACGGGGGGACCCTGGACATCGAGGCGCTGATCGCGGGGTGCGCGCAGGAGATCGCATCGAATCCGGGCGGGGAGTTCATGCTCTTCCGGGTCGGCGACGCGGTGGCGAGCCGCAACATCCACGCCGCGATCTACGACTCGCTGCGGCTGTGCAAGGAGTTCTGAAAGCCGCAAGGAGCGACGCCTGCGTCGCACCGCCAAATGCGTCATGACCCTTTCCCGGATGCCGACAGGCTGAAAACATACCCGTAAAATCATAAACACAAACTGATTTAACAGGTGTGAATGACTGCTCTCCAGTCATGCACCACGATCGGCTATACGCCTTGCGGGGCTGGCTGGTGTCGGGAGCACGTAGTCTGTCCGGTGTAGTAGCACATCATTTGTCCGGTTTCATGGAGCCTCCTGATGAGGTGGCTCACCACCTCACCGTTCGGGCTCAGTGCCCGAATCAACCGCAGCAGCGACTTGCGCTGATTCTTCATCTCCCCTTGGTACACCGCTCCCCTCGCCCCGGCAGGTCAATTCATGATGCCTGACATCCATCGAATCAAAGCCATCGGTCCGAGAACTCCCGGGGCGTAGCGACCGCGACATCCTCGTAGCCCGACACCGCAAGAAGCTTCTTGTCGCCACTGACGATCAGGTCGGCCCGGGCGGTCAACGCACAGGCAAGGAACTTGTCGTCATCCGGATCGTCGCAGACAGGCTCCGGCAGCGCCGTGCTCGGAACGACTTCCGCGTTCCGGACGATGAGATCCAGAACGACCTGGACGTCAACACCGGCGAAGCGTTGGGCCAGTCGTTCACCCACCCGCGCATATTCATCGGCAATGTCCGGTGACACGGCCAACTCGAATCGCCCCTCGCGCCACGCGGCGAGGATTCGCCCGGGCATGCCGCCAAAGAAAATCCCGGACATCAGGACGTTGGTATCGACGACGATTCTCACCGCTCGCGTCTGGCCGCGGCGACGGCGTTGCCGATATCGGACTGCTCGAGACCGGCGCGGCGGGCTTGCCGTCGAGCTTCCGCGAGCAATTCGTCGAACTCTTCCATTGACGGCTGCGTGACAAGCTTGAGGAGGATTGCATCCTGGCCGGCGACGACGACGAATCGGGCTCCGGTTTGAAGGCCGAGACTCTCGCGGATGCTCTCCGGAATGACCACCTGCCCTTTCGAAGACATCTTCGTAGTGGAAACAGCCATGACGTGTCGTTCCTCGGTCTTCTTACCAGTAAGACGTATCGACGATATCCGGGCCGGTCGGATCTGTCCAGAAGTCCCATGCCGGCGGCAAGGAACGGTGATTCCGGAGACGTCCCGAAATAACGGACGAGACGAAGCGCCGTATCGGTCGGGATTGTGCGCCGGCACCGCACGAGGTCGTTGGATCCGTGAGCGGGGCGGCTTCCCGCGCCACCTATAGCTCCAGCGCGAGCTTGCGGCCCTCGTAGATCGCGGCCGGGGCCTGGCGGACCGCGACGCAGTCGCCGATGGCGTGCACCTTGCGGCCGGAACCGACCAGCGCGTCCGGGAGGGTGCGCTCGGGCGCGTTCACCGTCGCCAGCACCAGCGCATCCGCGTCGATCCGCCGCTCGGAACCGTCGAGCAGGCCGAGCACCGTGGCCCCGTCCCCGTGCCACTCCCCGATCACGGACTCCACCACGAACTCGACCCCGAGACGCCGGAGCCGCTCGCGCAACGGCCAGTCGGCCGAGGTGCGCACGATCTCGCGTCCGACGAAGGGGTCGGGGGTGACGAGGATGACCGCGTGTCCCCGCTCGGCGAGATGCCATGCGGTGCCGCCTCCGCGCCACGTGCCGGTGTCGTCGAGCACGATGACGCGATGCCCGGGCCGCCCGGCGCGGCTCATGACGTCATCGACCGAAAACACGTTGGTCCGGTCCACGCCGGGGAGCCGATCGACGGTGGGCAGCCCGCGCTGCCAGCCGTTGCCGGCAGGCTGCGAGCCGGTGGCGAGCACCACCACCTCCGCGTTGAAGCCCTCGATCTCCTCCGGCTCCATCGGCGTATTGAGCCGCACGACCACCTGCAACTTCGTGAGCTGGCGCTCGTACCAGTCGATGAGGTCGAGGATCTGCGCACGGCGCGGCTGCATTCCGGCGAGCCGAAACTGTCCACCCAGCTTGTCCGACGCCTCGGCGAGGGTGACGCGGTGGCCGCGCTCCGCCGCCACCCGGGCCGCTTCGAGCCCGGCCGGGCCGCCGCCCACCACCAGCACCTTGCGCGGAGCATCCGTCCGGGTGAAGCGGTCCCCGCCCCATTCGAACTCGCGGCCCGCCGAAGGGTTGACCAGGCAACTGATCCAGTAGTCGCGCGAGCGACGCCCCCAGCACATCTGGTTGCACGAGAGGCAGGGGCGCACGTCCTCGGCCCGCCCCTCGCGCGCCTTGTTCGCCATGTGCGGGTCCGCGATCTGGCCGCGCACGATGCTCACCATGTCCGCCTGCCCGGCGCCGATGACGGCGTCCGCGTTCTCCGGGGTGCGGATATGGCTCTCCGACTGCACCTTCGCGTGACGGACGGCTTGCCTGATCCGCTCGGCAAAGGGCGGACCGAGCTTGTCCTCGTAGACGAACGTCGGCATCAGGCGCGTGAACTCGAAGTAGCTGCCGGTGCCCACCGTCACGTAGTCGTAGAGGCCGCGCTCGTCGTGCCACGCGGCGATGGCCTGCTGGTCCTCGACCGAGAGCACGTCGGGCCGGGTGGGGTCGACGCTCACGCACACCCCGATCACGAAATCCTCGCCGCACAGCGTGCGGATCCTCGCAAGCGTCCGCGACGAGAAGCGCATGCGGTTCTCGAACGAGCCGCCCCAGGCGTCGTCCCGGCGGTTGCTGAAGGGCGACCAGAACTGCTCGAAGAGCGCGTTGTACGCGGCCATGATCTCGCAGCCGTCGAAGCCCGCCTCCTTCGCCCGGCGCGCGGCCTGCGCGAAGCCTTCGATCAGCTCCTCGATCTCCGGGCGGGTCATCGCATGGCTGCCGTCCTGGTCGTGCATCGAGGGCAGGCCCGAGGGTGACCAGTTCGGCTGGTAGGAGAGGTCGAAATCGCCGTGGGCGCCGACGTGGTAGAGCTGCTGGATCATCACCGCGCCGTGTTCGTGGCAGGCGTCGGTGATCCGCCGGAAGTGCGGGATCACGGCGTCGTCGCCGTGGCGGAAGTTGCCGCGGGTGAGCACCGCGGTGCGGTGGACCGGCACCGGCTCGACCACGATCATCGCCGCCCCGCCGATGGCGCGCTCGAGGTAGTAGCCGAGATGGCGCTCGGCGGGCAGGCCCTCCGCGCTCATGTTGGCGGTGTGGGCGCCGAAGTTCAGGCGATGCTTGAGGGTTTTCGAGCCGACCCGGATCGGGTTGAAGAGGTGGGGGAAGGGGGGTGCGGGGGGCATCTCACTTCGCATTCCGCGCGTCGCGCCACGCCAGCCATTCCTTCACCGCGCCGAAGTCGAACTCGGGGCCGGCGACCCCCACCGTGATCTCGTCGGCACCGGCATCGGCGATCGCATCGGCCTGGTCGAGCGCCTTGGCGTCCACGCCGATGGTCCGGTCGATGGCCCCGGGGTCTCTTCCGACCTTCGCGCACCAGCCGTCGAGCACCCCGTTCTTGTGCCGCACCTGCTCGGCCGGCGTGCGCCTGCCGGTGCTGTCGCTCGCGAATCCGTGCCAGATATCCGCGTGCTCGGCGGTCAGACGCAGGGTGACCTTCTCCCCCCCACCCCCGATCATCATCGGCAGCGGACCGAGCGGGGCCGGATTGAGCTTGCCGAGCCTTGCCTTCATGCGCGGGATCGCCGCCGCGAGGTCCTTCAGCCGGCTCGCCGCGGTACCGAACTCGTAGCCGTACTCGTCGTAGTCGCGCTCGAACCATCCCGACCCGATGCCGAGGATGAAGCGCCCTCCCGAGACGTGGTCGATGGTGCGGGCCATGTCCGCGAGCAGCTCCGGGTTGCGATACGAGTTGCAGGCGACGAGCGGCCCGAACCGAATGGTCGAGGTCGCCTCCGCGAGCGCCGCGAGCATCGTGAAGCACTCGAAGTGCGCGCCGCCGGAGTCTCCGAACAGCGGAAAGAAATGGTCCCAGGTATAGACGCGATCCGCGCCGGCCTCCTCCGCGGTCAGGAAGGCGCGGCGGATGTCGGCGAATTCGCAATGCTGGGGATACACCTGGACGGCGATTCGGGTCATGAGCTGGAATTCCTGTCTCGCAAGGGCCAAGGGCGACGGCATGGGATCACATGCGTTCCGATCAGGATACGACTCGCGACGGGCCGGCGAAAGCCCGCGCCGCCGCGGAGGTCTTCATTGGCCGTACGTGCGGTTGACGTGGCGGGTAGTCTTCCCGTCACCATTCGGAGACGCTTCCATGTCCGTGACGCGGAGTGACGCCGTCCGCCTCGTTCCCGATCGACCCCGCCTGCTCTCGCTGCCCAACGGCGAGAAGCTGGCCCCGAGCCGGAATGCAGGCTTGCATCGCCCGATCATTGTGGGCACTGCGTCGGCAATTCCGGACTGCCCCGGTTGAACACTGGTTTGCAAGACCCGAGAATCCCCGGCATCGCTACTTCACGACGCCCCGAAATGCTTCACGCGCGACTGCACGACGACCCTCCGTCGGCGAAACATCGACATCTGCCCGGCATGGAGCTGAGCGGTCCCCTTCGCATCGCCGAAGTACCGATTCCCGTTTCCGGCTCGCTCGGGATTACGCACTGCCCGGGCCGGAATCGAATCGACTCGGCCGGATATCAATGGAAGCGCAATCTCCGCGACGATCTGCGGGATCTCATGGCATGGGGCGCCGGCACCGTCTTGACGCTGGTGGAAGAGTACGAGTTCGCGCACCTGGGTGTGCCGGAATTCGCGACCGAGATGCGCAGGTCCCGGCTCGTCTGGTACCACATGGCCATCCCGGACATGTCGACGCCGGGCAAGGCGTTCGACGAAGCCTGGTCGCGTGACGGAGCCTGCATCTTCGGATCGCTTCGCGCCGGCGAGCGGCTTCTTGTCCACTGCGCGGGGGGGCTCGGGCGGAGTGGAATGGTGGCGGCGAAGCTCCTCACCGCCCTCGGCGCACCCGCCTACCATGCGATAGACGCGGTGCGACGGGTCCGTCCCGGGGCGATAGAAACCGGCGGACAGATGGATTACGTGCTGAACGGGCCGTCACTGGCCGCGGCAGGGGGTCATCGGGCGACAGGATCAAGCGCCCCGGCGGGCGGCCCGGTGTTCCGAACGCGAGGGTGACGTGATCCTCCGGCCTCGATTCACATCCGCCGCCAGGCCTGCACACGCGCGAGCAGCCATCCCGTGACGAAGGCGTGCAGCACTCTGACCGCTGCGCATGCGTAGACAATCAGCATCGCCATCGCTGCCGCGCTCGCGGTTTCCCCCGCCTCGTCCATGTGGATGGCCGCCACCGACGCGACCTTCGTTTCGGGTCCGTAGAGGAATATCACCGCCGACAGCGTCGTCATGCAGCTAAGGAACAGGTAGATGGAGATGTCGAAGATGGCAGGCAGGCATACCGGTACCGTGACGCGCCGGAAGCTGTGAGTAATCGGTACCTTCAGTGACGCGGACACCGCCTCGAACTCTCGATCGATTTGCTTCAATGCGGTCACGGCAGTGAGGTGCGACACGGTGTAGAAATGGGTGATCGAGTTGATCACGAGAATCGCAATGGTCCCGTACAGGAAGCCGATCGGGTTGCCCGGCGCGTTGATGAAGAACAGGTACGCAAGCCCCAGGACAATACCGGGTATGGCCATCGGAAGCAGCGCGATGAAATGAATGAGTTGTCGCGCGATCGGATCGCGTCGCGGCTTCTCGACCACGAACGCGCCGACGAAGATGAGAGCGGTCCCGAAGACCGCGGCGCTTCCCGCCATGATGAGCGAGTTGAAGAAGTCCCGAAGGCCGACGCCTTCGAGCTCGAACGAGTAGTGCGCGAGCGTCAATTCGAGGTTGTAGGGCCAGAACTCGACCAGCGCCGCAAGCTGGGCCATGCCCAGAATCGCGAGGGTCAGGCCGGTGATGACCAGGCAGAACAGCAGCATCGCACGGTCGACCCAGGGGTTCGGCTTCGGAGCGAAGGGAACTGCCCGCACGGATAGCAGGGCGGTCTGCTTGCGGGTCACGACGCGGTCGATGAGGAATGCGACGACGGCCGGGATCAGGAGCACGACCGACACCACCGCCCCCATCTCGAAATTCTGCTGGCCGATGACCTCCTTGTAGATGTCGGTGGCGAGGACGTTGAAGTTGCCCCCGATGACCTTGGGCACGCCGAAGTCGGTGAACACCAGAATGAACACGACGATGGTGGCGCTGATGAGCCCGTAGCGCGCACCGGGCAGGGTGACCGAAAAGAAGGTCCGGAGCCGTCCTGTCTTCAGAACCTCGGCTGCCTCGTACAGGCGCATGTCCGAGATCGCGAGCGCGGTGGAGATGATCAGCACTGCGTGTGGAAAGGTCCAGAACACCGAGCCCATGATGATCCCGATTGGCCCGTAGATGGAATGACCGAACAGCCAGCTATTCAGCACGCCCTGGTTGCCGAACCAGTACACGAGCGCGATGGCTTTGAGCAGAGACGGGCTCAACAGCGGAACCATCGCCATGATCTTGAAAAAACTCTTGTACTTCATGCAGGTGCGTGTGAGGGCATACGCGTAGGCGAACGCCAGCGAGATGACGATGACGGTGCTGGTTCCTGCCACGAAGAAGCTGTTGGAGATGGACTCCGACAACGCCGGGGTATCGAAGTAGAGTGCGTAGTTCGCCAGCCCGATGAATCGGCCGTCGGGGCCGAGGAAGCTGCGTGCGAGCATCATGTAGAGCGGGATCGCGAGCGCGATCAGGAAAAAGGCCGCCAGCAGAATCAGCAGGACCCGAACGGTCCAGTCATCGCGATCGAGCGCAGGCTTGCCGCGGGGCATTGCGCCGATTGCGACCCCCGCCGTCATGCCGGCTCTTCCAGCCTGTACAGGCGTATGCACTCGCTCGGGATCGAGAATCTCACCCGATGTCGTGGTGCCAGCTTCCACGCACGAGCGAGATCCTTGCGAACGTCGGCCTTGATTTCCAGTCCACCGAGCCCGTCGCAGTAGAGATACACCCGCATGAACGATCCGAGCATTTCGATGTAGCGAATTTCCGCTTCGACCCGGCTTTCAGGCTCGGTGCCCGCGGATCCGAGGGAAATGTCTTCCGGCCTTACCGCACAGCTCAGGGCGGCCCCGGCCTGGTGCGGCGCCGTGCTGCACGCGAACCGATGGACTCCACAGCGCACGTGGCCTTCGTCGACGACGGTGACCGGCAGAAAGTTCATCACCCCGATGAAGTCGGCCACGAAAGGTGTCGCCGGGGCGTCGTAGATCTCGCTTGGCGTGCCCATCTGCTCGATCCGGCCCGCGTCGAGGACGAAGATCCTGTCCGCCATGGTCTGCGCTTCTTCCTGATCGTGGGTGACCATGATCGTGGTCACTCCCAGACGATCCTGAATGTCCCTGATCTCCCGGCGGAGCCGGGCGCGGACCTTCGCATCCAGTGCCGACAACGGCTCGTCGAGGAGCAGGAGCCCGGGCGATGGAGCGAGCGCACGCGCGAGCGCGACCCTTTGCTGCTCCCCTCCCGAGAGCTGGGCCGGGTACTTGGCTGCGTGCCCCGACAGATCGACGAGAGAGAGCAGCTCGTCGACTCGCCGTCGCACGGCATCGCGACCCATCTTCTGGTTCACCAGACCGAATCCGACGTTGGCCGCGACGGTCAGGTTCGGGAACAGAGCGTAGGACTGGAAGACGATTCCGAAATCACGCTTCGAGGGCGGCAGCCAGGAGACATCCCTTCCGTCGACCCGGATTCCGCCGTCGGTCTGCGTCTCGAGTCCCGCGATGCACCGGAGCAACGTCGTCTTTCCGCATCCCGACGGACCGAGGAAGCAGATGAACTCACCTCGCGCGATGGAGAAGGTGATGTCCGACAGCGCGCGAAAGGATCCGAAGTACTTGGCCAGCGATGTCGCAACGAGATACGGTGCGTTCCCGTCTTCGGCAGCCGCTCGATCCATTTCCGTTCTCCGATGGGTTCAGGGTCCTTGCATCGCTTGCATTCGGATCGGGAAGGCGATGGCGTTCTCTCGGATCGGCTCGCACCGTACAAGATGCCGTGAAGACATGCCAGATTTACAAGAAAAGAAAAACTGACGAATTCATTGCGGGTGATCCTGGCCGTGGCTATCATTGAAGCGCATTGCTTCATTCGCAGGCCGATGGAGGAGAACCATGATGAATCATTCAATCGTTCGCACGATACCCGGCAGGGCGGTAAGCGCACCGAAGCGCATCGCGGCCATTTTGCTCTCGCTCGGCCTCGCAACGTCGGTGTCGAACGCGGGTGAGCTCACCATCTATTCGACGACGGACGCCGACAACCTGAAGGTGATCGGGGAGGCGTTCAGCAAGGATCACCCGGACATCAAGGTTCACTGGGTGCGTGACTCCACCGGCATCATGCACGCACGACTGATGGCCGAGAAGGACAATCCACGATCCGATGTGCTGTTCGCAATGGCGGCGACCAGCATGCTGGGAATGGACGAGCTCGGCATGTTCATACCGTATACGCCCAAGGGAGTGGACGCGCTCGACAATCGGTATCGCGACAAGAACGATCCTGCGCACTGGACGGGGATCTACGGCTGGGCGGGCGCCATCTGCTTCAACACCATCGAAGCGGAAAAGCATGGTCTGCCGAAGCCCGCGAAGTGGTCGGACCTTGTCGATCCGGTCTACAAGGGACACGTGTCGATGCCGAACCCCGCATCGTCCGGAACCGGATTTCTCGACGTATCGAGCTGGATACAGATCTGGGGCGAGGAGAAGGCCTGGCAGTACATGGACAAGCTGCACGAGAACGTCTCCATCTACACGCATTCCGGCTCGAAGCCGTGCAAGCAGGCGGCCAGTGGCGAGTACACGGTCGGAATTTCCTGGCCGTTCCGGGGCGCAAAGCTCAAGGGCAAGGGCGCGCCCATCGACATCATCGTTCCGGAAGAGGGGATCGGTTGGGAAATGCAGGCCGTGGCGATCATGACCGGGACGAAGAATCTCGCGGATGCCCGAACCTTCATCGACTGGACCGTCACCGGACCGGCGATGGAGATCTATGCCTCGCGCTACTCCGTGGTCGCGATGCCCGTCAAGATCCGGAAACGCGAGCACTTTCCCCCCGAGGTCCAGGATCGCATGATCAACAACGACTTCGTATGGGCGGCGAAGAACAAGGGTCGAATCGTCGCCGAATGGCGAAAGCGCTACGACGGCAAGACCGAGCCGAAGAAGTAAGGCAGTATCCCGGAACGGTTCAATCCCGCGGGCGAAAGGGAGGTGCGGTCGTCGCCGTTCTCTACCGGAGAGGCCGCGTTCAAGGCGCGGCTCTCTCCGTAACCCTGTTCCTGCTCTCTCGCGCCGGCGGGTTGTTCGATGCGGGCAGCGGCCGCCGAGCCGTTCGCGGCGGCGCAATTCCGCCTCAGTCGAGAAAGCTCCGGAGCTGCTCCGACCGGCTCGGGTGGCGAAGCTTGCGCAGCGCCTTGGCCTCGATCTGACGAATGCGCTCGCGGGTGACGTCGAACTGCTTGCCGACCTCTTCGAGCGTGTGGTCGGTGTTCATCTCGATGCCGAAGCGCATGCGGAGCACCTTCGCCTCGCGCGGCGTGAGCCCGGCGAGGATGTTCTGCGTCGACTCGCGCAGGCCCTGCGAGGTGGCCGAATCGACCGGGGAGACGACGCTCAGATCCTCGATGAAATCGCCGAGATGCGAATCCTCGTCGTCGCCGATCGGGGTCTCCATCGAGATCGGCTCCTTCGCGATCTTGAGTACCTTGCGCACCTTCTCCTCGGGCATCTCCATCCGCTCGGCCAGCTCTTCCGGGGTCGGCTCGCGGCCCTTCTCCTGGAGGATCTGGCGCGAGATGCGGTTGAGCTTGTTGATCGTCTCGATCATGTGCACCGGAATGCGGATGGTGCGCGCCTGATCGGCGATGGACCGCGTAATCGCCTGCCGAATCCACCAGGTCGCGTAGGTCGAGAATTTGTATCCTCGCCGGTACTCGAACTTGTCCACGGCCTTCATCAGGCCGATGTTGCCCTCCTGAATCAGGTCGAGGAACTGCAACCCGCGGTTGGTGTACTTCTTCGCGATCGAGATGACGAGCCGCAGGTTCGCCTCCACCATCTCCTTCTTCGCGCGGCGTGCCTTCGCTTCGCCGATCGACATGCGGCGATTGATCTCCTTGAGCTCCGTGATGGAGACCATGCCCGCCCGCTCGGCCGCTCCCAGCCGGAGCTGCAGGCGCTTGATGTCCTTCGAATATGGCTTGAGCGCATCGCCCCAGGGGTAGTTCCTGCGCACCTGGACGTGCAGCCACCGCACCCTGGACTCGTTGCCCGGGAAGATTTCGGTGAAGCGCTTGCGCGGCATCTTCGCGTCGTGCACGCACATGCGCATGATCGCGCGCTCGTTGGCCCGCACGCGCTCGATGACCCGGCGCAGGCTCGAAGTGAGTCGTTCGATGAGCTTCGGCGTGAGCTTGAGCTGCATGAATTGACCGACCAGGCTTTGACGGTTCTTGTCGGCCTGCGGTGTCCCCCAACCGTGCTTCTCCGTCGCATCCACGAGGCGCTGGTAGGTGCGCCTCATCTTGTTGAAACGCTCCGCGGCCTCCTGGGGATCCGGTCCGAGATCGACTTCTTCCTCGTCATCGTCCTCGCTCGCCGCCGCGCGCTGCTTGGGAGTGGGGATCTCCTCTTCCTTCGCGTTCGGATCGATATAGGCGGTGAGCAGGTCGGTGAGCTTCGCTTCGCTCGCCTCGACCCGTTCGTATTCCCCGATCAAGGCGCGGATGGTCGGCGGATAGGCGGCCAGCGCGGCCAGCGCCTGGTTCAGACCCTTTTCGATGCGCTTGGCTATCTTGATCTCGCCTTCACGGGTGAGGAGATCCACCGTGCCCATCTCGCGCATGTACATGCGCACGGGATCCGTGGTGCGCCCGAACTCGCTGTCGATGGTGGCGAGGGCGACCGCCGCTTCCTCGGTCTCGTCATCGTCGGCGTTGACGGTCGATCCCATGAGCAGGAGCGCGTCGGCATCGGGCGGCACCTCGTGCACGGCGATGCCCATATCGTTGATCATCGAGATGATGTCTTCGATCTGTTCCGGGTCGACGATGCCTTCGGGCAGGTGGTCGTTGACCTCCGAATACGTGAGGTAACCTTGCTCCTTGCCCTTCGCGATCAGTAATTTCAGACGGGATTGCTGCTGGTCGAGATCCATGGTCCCACCCATATCCATGATGTGATTGGTCGGAGCGGCGTAACCGCGCAGTCTAGCAGACAGAGGGCGGATCCGCTCTGCCGGGAATCTGCATCGGGTTGGACGGATTTCGTGGAATCAGGTTCACGCCTCGCCTCGCCGCGGGCGGCCACGGGGAGTCGGGCGCCCGCGATTCAGCGTCGCTTGCGGGCAGTCAGCTCGGTGAGCTCTCGCCGCTCCGCGTCGTTCAGCTCGGATGGATGCCGATTCTTCAGCTCGTCGAGGCGGCGTCGCGCCCTGTGATGCCTGGCCTGGTCCGTCACCCACCGCAGGCAGTGGACGAACTCTCTGCGAAGCAGATCCGGATCGGAGAGCTCCGGCTCGCTGTGGGAGAGTCTCTCGATTCTTCGGAACCATTCGTGCTGGCGATGGTGCTCCACCAGCCCGGCCGTCTTCAGGTCGGGGCGTGCGCGCAGAATTTCAATCAGATGGGCAAGCAGATCCGCGTCCGCGACGCCCGCCCTGCGCAGCAGCTCCGGGTCGACGGCTTCGGCCGCCAGCGACGGCTCGTGGAGCAGCATCCGCGCCGCGCGCGTCGCGGGGGATCCCGAGCCCTGGAGGCGCCTGGTGTGCGCATGGATCCTGTTGCCGAGCCGGCCCAGTCCTTCCGGTGAATCGTCTCTCGACAGCGCGTCGAACCACGTCTCAATCTGACGTCGATACGGACCGGCAGGGACCCGTGCGGCGTACAGCTCCCCGATCCGGCTCACGAGCTGACGCCGATACGCACCGGCCGGGACTCGCTCGACGTGGGGGCGGAAATCCTCGACGAAGCGCGCGTCTCCCTCCGGCGTGCCCGGATCGATCCCCGTGGCGAGCCGATCGAACAGAAATCGGCTCAACGGCAGCGCATCTCCGAGGCGGCTCTCGAACACCTGCCTGCCCTCCGTGCGGACGAGGCTGTCGGGATCCTCGCCCTCGGGGAGGAACAGGAACCGTGCGTAACGGCCGGCCTTCATCGATGGAAGCGTGTTTTCCGCCGCGCGCCATGCGGCGCGCCGGCCGGCCTCGTCGCCGTCGAAGCAGAACACGACGTCGTTGACGGCGCGAAACAGACGCTGGACGTGGGCTTCGGTCGCGGCGGTGCCGAGGGTCGCTACCGCGTAGTCGATCCCCGACTGCGCGAGCGCCACCACGTCCATGTAGCCCTCCACCACGAGCAGCCGCGCCGGGGAGCGTCCTGCACGCCGCGCCCGCCACAGTCCGTAGAGCCCGCGGCCCTTTTGAAACACCGGTGTCTCCGGAGAGTTGAGGTACTTCGGCTCGCCGCTGTCGATGATCCGGGCGCCGAAGCCGGCGACGCGCCCCTTGACATCGTGGATGGGGAAGATGATCCGGTCGCGGAACCGGTCGTAGGGGCGATCGCCGTCGCGCTCGACAAGCAGGCCCGCCCGGACGAGCGTGGCGCGCGCGGAGTCGTCGATGCCGAGCTCCCGCAGCAGCCCGTCCCATCCGGGCGGGGCGAAGCCGAGCTGGAATTCGGCCGCGATCCTTCCCGAGAGGCCGCGTCCCTTGAGGTACTCCACCGCCCGTGATGCCTGCGGGTGGCGCCGGAGCTGTCGCTGGAAGTACGCATTGGCTCTTTCGAGCGCCATGAAGACCGGCTCGAAGTCCTCGTGCGGTCCACGCGCGCCGCCGCCTTCGCGGGGTACGTCACGCCCGGCTCGGCGGGCCAGCTCTTCCACTGCCTCGACGAACTCCAGGTTCGCGTAGTCCATCAGGAAGCCGACCGCGGATCCGTGCGCGCCGCAGCCGAAGCAGTGGTAGAACTGCTTGTCCGGGACGACGGTGAACGACGGCGTCTTCTCGTCGTGGAACGGGCAGCACGCCTTGAACTCCTTGCCGGCGCGCTTGAGCGGAACGTAGTGTTCGATGACCTCGACGATGTCGGTCGCCGCGACGAGGTCGTCGATGAATGACTCGGGAATCCGCCCCGCCATGTGATGTCGCGATGTTCGAGGGTCCGCCGGACGGGGCCCCGGAAGAGCGTTCAGCCGGACAGCCTGGCCTTGACCGTCGCGCTCACCGCGCCCATGTCCGCGCGGCCCTGCATCCGGGGCTTGAGCAGGCCCATCACGCGACCCATGTCCTTCATCGTCGCGGCTCCGGCATCGTCGATGGCGGCTTCGACCATCGCGTCGATCTCGGCGGCGTCGAGCGCCCGCGGCATGTACTGCTCGATGATCGCGATCTCGCCGCGTTCGGCCGCCGCCAAATCGTCGCGGCCCGCGTCTTCGTACTGGGTCGCCGACTCGCGGCGCTGCTTGAGCATCTTCTCCAGCACCGCCACGACGGAGGCGTCGTCGAGGTGCGAGATGCGCTGGTCGACCTCCCGTTGCTTGATCGCCGCGGTGACCATGCGCAAGGTCCCGAGCCGCGCCTTGTCCCGGGCGCGCATCGCGTCCTTCACATCTTCGAGAATACGGGCTTTCAGTGGATCGGACACGGCGCGGGACGGCGGCGGGAGAGCCTCAGTACAGCCGGGTGCGTCGGATCTGCTCGCGCTGGATCTTCTTCAAGTGGCGTTTCACCGCGGCGGCGGCCTTGCGTTTGCGGATCGACGTGGGCTTTTCGTGGTACTCGCGACGGCGCACCTCGGTCAGTACGCCGGCCTTCTCGCAGGCGCGCTTGAAACGGCGGAGCGCGACGTCGAAAGGCTCATTCTCCTTCACACGGATTTGCGGCATCGAGACGGGTTCCTCATCTGAAAGTGGTCGGGCGCTTGACGGTGGACGCACGAATATACCCTCTCCGCACGCCTCGGCAAAGGCGTGGAGGTCGGCGCCCGTGCAGCAGCCGATGGGCCGATCGACGGATGTCACCACCTTGGGAGGAGAGTCCATCTCGCCGATCGAGGTCGATGGGACGATCCACGAACTCATGTCGCAGGTGGCAGGCGGGAGAGCGAACCGGCCGGTTGTCAAACGCAGCGTGATGGGGCATATGGTGCCGGATGCGCGTCCTTGGAATCGAGACTTCCTGCGACGAGACCGGCGTCGCGGTCTACGACGCCGCGCGCGGCCTGCTCGCACACGCCGTGCACACGCAGAGCGCCGTCCACGCCGAATTCGGGGGCGTGGTGCCGGAGCTCGCTTCGCGCGATCACGTCCGGCGGCTGCCGCCTCTGGTGCGGCGGGTGTTGGAGGAGTCCGGCTCTCGGCCCGGAGACGTCGATGGAGTGGCCTATACCGCCGGCCCGGGGCTGGTCGGAGCGCTGCTGGTCGGCACCGCGTTCGGCCGGAGCCTCGCCTGGGCGTGGGGGGTGGCGGCGCTTGGCGTCCACCACATGGAAGGTCACCTCCTTGCCCCGATGCTGGAGCCCGATCCGCCCGCGTTTCCTTTCCTGGCCCTGCTCGTCTCGGGCGGGCATACCCAGCTCGTCGAGGTCGAGGGGGTTGGCGCGTATGAAATCCTGGGAGAGTCGGTCGACGACGCGGCAGGGGAGGCGTTCGACAAGGTCGCGACCCTGCTCGGACTCCCATACCCCGGCGGGCCGGCGCTCGCCGACCTGGCCCGCAACGGCGACCCTGGCCGTTTCCGGTTTCCCCGGCCCATGACGGATCGCCCCGGGCTCGATTTCAGCTTCAGCGGCCTGAAGACGTTCGCGCTCAACACGTTGGCGGGAGGACATCGTGATGAACGATTCCTGGCCGACGTGGCGCGCGCGTTCGAGGACGCGGTGGTCGACACGCTGGTCATCAAGTGCCGTCGTGCTCTGCGGGCGACCGGGCTGCCGGTGCTGGTCGTCTCCGGCGGGGTCGGCGCGAACCGGCGGCTGCGCGCGGCGCTCGCGGACATGGCGCAACGCGAGGACGCGGCGGTGAGCTACCCGCGTCCCGAGCTGTGCACCGACAACGGAGCGATGATCGCCTACGCGGGATGCTGCCGGCTTCTCCATGGGGCCAGCGAGCCTCGACGGTTCGGCGCAAGAGCGCGCTGGGGGCTGGAAGAGCTGCGCCCGCCCGGCGCTTGAGCCGGCGCGCGGCTACCTGGCCGCACGTTGACCGATCCGGCTTTCGGTTCCATCGACGAGCCGGCGGATGTTGGCGCGATGGCGCCACAGCACGAATGCCGCGATCACTGCGAGAACCACCATGCTTGCAGGCTCGGGGGCGAACCACAGAGCGGCCACCGGTGCTCCAATCGCAGCGGTCATCGAGGCGAGCGAGGAGTAACGGGTCACGGCCGCGACCGCGAGCCAGAGTGCGCCCATCACGCAGCCGATCGGCCAGGCCAGCGCGGTGATCGCACCGAGCGCGGTCGCCATGCCCTTTCCTCCCTGGAAGCGGAAATACAGTGGATGGAGGTGGCCGAGGAAGGCGGCAAGGGCCGAGAGCGCTTCGACGGTCGGCGAGAGCGACAGGCTGCCTGCAAGAAGCACCGGCAGGACGCCCTTCAGCACGTCGCCGGCGAGGGTGAGGGCCGCGGGTCCCTTGCCGGCGATGCGCAGGACGTTGGTCGCGCCGGGATTGCCGGAGCCCTCGCCACGGGGATCGGGCAGACCCATCGCGCGACATACCACGATCGCCGACGCGATCGATCCGATGAAGTAGGCGATGAGCACCACGGCAGCATCGATCATCACGCTATTGGACCGGTGCACCGGCGAACAGGTCAAGCGCCCGGCACATGCGCGCCCGATGCGGAGCAGGTAGAGTTTCGCGCGGATGGCGGGAACGGAGACGGACGAGCACACTGGCCGGGTGGAACGATCGGGAGACCGGGCTCTGGACATCATCTTCATCGAAGCGTTGCGGGTGGACACCGTCATCGGGGTCTACGACTGGGAGCGCCGAATCCGGCAGCCGGTGGTCATCGACCTGGAGATGGGCACCGAGATCGCGCGGGCCGCGGCGAGCGACGACGTGGCGGACGCCCTCGATTACAAGTCGGTTTCGAAGCGCGTGCAGCAGTTCGTGGGCGAGTCGAGCTTTTTTCTGGTCGAGACCCTCGCCGAGCGCATCGCGGCGCTGGTGCTCGACGAGTTCCCGGTTCCATGGGTGCGGGTGAAGCTGAACAAGGTCGGCGCCCTGCGCGGCGCGGCGGGTGTCGGCATCGTGATCGAGCGAGGGCGCAAACCGGATGACTGAGCGGGTGGACGTACTCTCGTACGCGTACGTGCTCGCCCGCCGAGAGCGGGCCTGCGACGAAGCACCCTCTGGTGCCGCGCACGTTCGCCCAGCTCCGGAGCGAATTCGAGGAAACGCACGAGATGCACCGCATCGCCGATGCGGTGCACGGATGACGGGGAGAATGCATCCGTGAACTTCTGCTCTCAATGCGCGGCGCCGGTGGTGCTGCGCATCCCTCCCGGCGACGACCGTCCGCGCCACATCTGCGACGTCTGTGGAACCATCCACTACCAGAACCCGAAGATCGTCGCGGGATGCGTTCCGGAGCATGAGGGGAGGGTGCTGCTTTGCCGCCGTGCGATCGAGCCGCGGTCGGGGCGGTGGACGCTCCCGGCCGGGTTCATGGAGAACGGCGAGACGATGGAAGAGGCAGCGGTGCGGGAGACGTTCGAAGAGGCGAACGCCCGGGTGGAGGTCGACGCCTTGTTCACCTGCCTCGACATCCCCCGGATCAACCAGGTCTACGTGATGTTCCGGGGCTGTCTCGTCGGCGGGTCGTTCTCGCCGGGCGCGGAGAGCCTGGACACGCGCCTGTTCGACGAAGCCGAGGTGCCGTGGGACGAGATTGCGTTCCCCGCCATCTCGCGCACCCTGGAGCTCTGGTTCCGGGACCGCCGTGACGGCGCATTCGGGACCCACACCGATGTGATTCAGCGCCGCGCCACGCGGTGACCGGCGGCAGGATGCCGCGGGAACGTCGATCCCGCCGTGCCGCCTTCGAACCGGCGCTCAAGGACCGATCGTCCCGATCCCGCGGCCGCCGGCGACCGCAAGGACTTCTCCCGTGGTGTACGGGGCATCGAGCGCAAGCCACGTGACCGCGTCCGCAACCTCTTCGGGAGAGCCGGAACGGCGCAGCGGAACCGACCGCACGGCCCTGGCCTGCGCGTGCGCGTCGCGGTCGCCCTCGGGCCACAGCGCGATTCCGGGGGCGACCGCGTTGACACGAACCTCCGGCGCCATCTCCAGCGCCAAGGCGCGCGTGAGCATGATCAACCCCGCCTTGGCCGAGCAGTACACGGGGTAGCCGGTGACGGGATTGCGCCCATGAACGTCGGCAAGATTCACGACCGAGCCGCGGCTTTCGGCAAGGAACCGCGCGGCGGCCCTGGTGACGAAGAAGGGCGCCTTCAGGTTGGTGCCGACCACATCGTCCCATTCCGCCTCCGTGGTGGTGTCCAGCGGGGTCGGGTAGAAGCTCGAAGCATTGTTGACCAGCACGTCGAGTGCTCCGAACCGGGAGACGACGTCGGAGACGAGTCCGGCCGGGGCGCCGGGGTCGAGGAGGTCGCAGCAGAACGTCGCCACCGCTCCCGGGCGCTCGCGGTCGAGCGCAAGCGCGAGCGCCCGGGCGTCGTCGCGGGATGCCCGGTAGTGCACCGCGACGCCGAGACCGCGCCGATGCAGGGCGCGTACGACGGCTGCCCCGATGCGCCGCGCGCCGCCGGTCACGAGCGCCACGCGGCTCCGGGCCTCGACGGTCCCGCTCACCGCCGCCCCAACCTGGAGTGCCGGCACCGTGTGGCATGGAAGCTTCCGCTCGTCATGGGCGTAATGATAACGGCCATGCGAGGGGAGGGATGATGCGGGCGGGGCCTGGACTTCCTGCTGTCGGCGCCGGCGAACGGGCGCACGTCGAGCGCATGCATGATCTGATCCGGGCCGAGGTCGAGGCCGGCGGAGGGGCGATTCCGTTCTCCCGATACATGGAATCCGCGCTCTATGCCCCCCGGCTCGGATACTACCGCGCCGGCTGGCGAACCTTCGGAGCCCGGGGCGATTTCGTCACCGCGCCCGAGCTCTCGCCGCTGTTCGCGCGCACCGTAGCGCGTCAGGTCGGTGAGGCCCTGTCGTTGACCGGCAGGAGGGAGGTCATCGAGATCGGGGCCGGCGCGGGGACGATGGCGGCCCAGATGCTCGCCGAGCTCGTACCGCGGGGAGGCGTGCGCTACCGGATACTCGAGCTGAGCGGTGCAATGGCCGCACGGCAGCGCGAGACCATCGAGGCACACGCGCCGCAGGCGCTCGCAAACGTGCGCTGGATGGACGCGCTTCCCGAGCCCGGGTTCCGCGGAGTGGTGCTGGCCAACGAAGTCGTGGACGCCTTGCCGGTCGAACGGTTCGAGGTGACCGCCGGCGGCGTCTCCATGCACTGCGTCGGGTTCGAGGCGGGTCACCCCTGCTGGTGCTCGCGCCCGGCGCCGCCCTGGCTTGCCGATGCGGTGGAGTCGATCCAGTGCGAGATCGAGCACAGGCTGCCGGTGGGATACGTCTCGGAGATCGGGCCGGCGCGTTGCGCCTGGGCCGCGAGCATCGCGGAGCGGATCGAGCGCGGCCTCCTGCTCGTGATCGATTATGGATTCCCCCGCCGCGAGCTCTATCACCCCGACCGCCGCGACGGGACGCTGCGATGCCATTTCCGGCATCGCCGTCACGACGACGCTCTCGCGCTGTGCGGCCTGCAGGACATCACCGCGCACGTGGACTTCACCGCAATCGCTCGTGCGGCCGGGCTCGACGTCGCCGGATTCACCACCCAGAGCGAGTTTCTCCTCGGGTGCGGGCTGCTCGATCTGGCGGCCGGTCTCGAACCGGGCAGCGCGGAGTTCGTTGAATTGACCACCCGGATCAAGCGAATTACCTTGCCCGGCGAGATGGGCGAAGCGGTCAAGGTCCTGGCCCTCACGCGCGGCATCGAGGAGCCGCTCATCGGGTTCTCCGGGCGCGACCACCGTTCCCGCCTGTGAGCCGGAAGCGGGCGCCGGACGGCAGGCCGGACAGAAGGTTCGACTCGATCAGGTGCCCGCGGCCCGAGCGCGGACGCTTCACACCGGGGATTCAAGGTCATGGAATGGTTGCAGACCCTTGTCCTCGCGGGCGTCCAGGGCCTGACCGAGTTCCTGCCCGTCTCCAGCTCCGCCCACCTCGTCCTGGTGCCGGTGCTGACGGGTTGGCCCGACCAGGGGCTCGCGTTCGACGTCGCGGTTCACGTCGGCTCTCTTGCGGCGGTGTCGATCTACTTCCGTAACGACTTTGCATCGATGCTGCGCGAGGGACTCCGCCGCCCGCTCGGGGCCGACGGGCATGCCCGCGTCGGGCGGCTGGTGGTGGTTGCGAGCATTCCCGTCGGCGCGGCGGGCCTTGCAGTGGACGCGGGCCTGTCCGAATCATTGCGCGACCCGCTGGTGATCGCCGCCGCCACCATCGGGTTCGGGCTCCTGTTGCTGGCGGCGGATCGTGCGGGGGCGAAGAGCCGCCGGCTCGAGTCCATCGACCTCCGTGACGCGATCGTGATCGGCTGCGCGCAGATCCTCGCGCTCGTTCCGGGCACGTCCCGGTCCGGGATCACGATGACCGCCGGCCTGCTCGTGGGCCTCACACCGGCTGCATCGGCCCGGTTTTCCTTCCTGTTGTCGGCGCCGGTGATCCTGATGACCGGGGGCTACAAGACGCTGCAACTCGCCGCCGGAGCGGCCGATGCGCAATGGTCCGCGCTCGCCGCGGGTGCAATATTCGCCGCGGTCTGCGCCTACGCCTGCATCCACGCGTTCCTGCGCCTCGTGGACCGGATCGGCTTCGCGCCTTTCGTCGCCTACCGGCTGGCGCTCGGCGGGGTGCTGCTCTGGCTCTTCGTCTGACGCGCGCCGGCAACACCTTCAGTCGCGGCGGGCGGATGCCCGCAGGCGGCCGAGCCATGCGTTCCTCTCGCTCCTCCCGAGATAGCCCGGCACGACGCTCTCCACACTGCGCGGCGCGATACCGAGCCGCTCCAGGCCGTTGCTCGCGCAGACGCTGTCGATCTTCGTCGAGAGGTAGTTGTCGGTGCTGAACGGCTTGCCCGGAATTCGTTCGAGCACCAGTCCCTGGAGCCGCGACAATCGGTCGCCGAGCCCGACGATCAGCCGCCGGCGGCCGGTGACCCCTGCGGTATAGGCGACCAGCTCGCGAAGCGTGTACGTGTGCGGCCCGCACAGCTCGTAGCGTTGTCCCGCCGTTGTTTCGTCGCCAAGCACGGCGAGAAATGCCCGAACCACGTCGTCGACGTACACCGGCGCGAATCGCGCCTCCGGGCAGGCGAGGGGAAAGACCAGCGGCGACAGCGCGAGCAGGCCCGCGAATCGGTTGAAGAAGCTGTCGCCGGGCCCGAAAATCACGCTCGGCCGGAAGCTCGTGACCGCGATGCCGCCGGCTTCGGCCGAGTGAGCCGCCTGCTCGCCGTGAAACTTCGTGCGCAGGTACTCGCTGGGCGCATCGGCGCCCACCCCGAGCGCGCTCATGTGCAGCATTCGCTCGATGCGGTGGCGCCGGCACGCTTCGACGAGCTTGCCGGGAAGCTCCGCGTGCACGTCCCGGAACCTGTCGCCGGTCCTGGCGTGCTCGTTCAGGATGCCGGCCAGGTTCACGACCGCGTCGCATCCCGCGAGGCAGGAGCTCAGGTTCGATGCGCGATGGACGTCCGTCTCGACGACCTCGCACGTCGGCATCACCAGCAAGGACCGCGAGCGGCTGCGCCGCCGTGTGAACACGCGGGTCGCGTATCCCTCTCGGGTGAGCGCGGCCACGAGATGCCGGCCGACGAAGCCTGAGCCGCCAAGAATCGCGATCCGTTTCGCCGCCATGGTTCGGGAGCCCGCGTGCGAGGCGCGTAGTTTCGCGGCGGCCCGGCGGCATGGTCAAGGCGGGACACGTCCCCCGGACCGGCGCTGCGATTCGTGTATCATCGCCGCCCCGCCACGGCCGCGCTCCGAAGGCAGGCCGCGCTGAGCTCCATAAGACTTCCTGGCGATGACGTCCTGGCTCGACGAAGTGCGCTGGAACGAACAGGGGCTGGTGCCCTGCGTGGCGGAGGACGTGCACTCCGGACGACCCCTGATGATGGCGTGGATGAATCGCGAGGCGCTGGAGCTCACCGCGCGCGAAGGTCGGGCGGTGTACTGGTCGCGATCGCGGCGGCGCCTGTGGCGCAAGGGCGAGCAGTCCGGCCACGAGCAGCGGGTGCGTGAGATTCGTCTCGACTGCGATGCGGATACAGTGGCGCTGGTGGTCGAGCAGGTGGGGGGGATCGCGTGCCATACCGGACGCGAACGATGCTTCTACCGGCGCCTCGAAGATGATCGATGGGTCGATGTCGAGCCGGTGCTCGAGCCGCCGGATCGGATCGACGGCGGGCGCTGAGCGATGGGCGATGTGTTGAAGGCGCTCGCCGAGGTCATCGAGGCGCGGAAGAACGCTCCGGCCGCCGAATCCTATGTCGCGTCGCTTTACGCGGGCGGAGTCGATGCAATCCTGAAGAAGGTGGGCGAGGAGGCGATCGAGGTGGTCATCGCCGGCCAGCGCGGCGATCGCGACGCGCTCGTGCACGAAGTCGCGGACTTGTGGTTTCACTGCCTGGTGCTGCTCGCGGCGCGCGGCTCGCATCCGGAGGCGGTCACCGCCGAGCTGGCCAGGCGGTTCGGGATCTCCGGCCACGAGGAGAAGGCCCACCGGGGGTGATCGCGACATGCGTTCCCGCGGCAGTGGATGAACGCCTGTCGCACTCCGGCGTCCTGGGGAAACGAGGGTAGGGAGCGGGCCGGTTTTGCGCTAAAGTCACCGGCCGAACGGGACCGACGGGTCCGGAGACGTCCTGGAGAAGGCCATGGGAATCAGTATCTGGCAGCTCTTGATCGTGCTGGTCATCGTGCTGCTGCTCTTCGGCACGAAGAAGCTTCGCAACATGGGCGGCGATCTCGGCGCTGCGATCCGCAACTTCAGGGGCGCGGTGAAAGAGGGTGGAGATGAAGCGAAGGAAGCGGCGGACGCGGCGGACGCGGCCCGCATCGAGAATGATTCGGAACCGACCGCGGACGCCGCGACGATGTCTGCGAAGGAGCGCGAAAGCGCTTGACGCACGACCTGCTCCAACCTTCGTCCTTGCTCCTTCTCCGGGAGGGGGAAGGGTCTTGATTCGAACGCCGGTGCCCTGTCCCTCGCGTCGTCCATCCAGGCCCACGGGCGCATCGGACCGGCATGCGCCGCGCGTGACGTACCGATTCGACACGCGACCGAACCGCTTTCCATGTTCGACGTAGGCTTCCAGGAGCTCACCCTGATCGGCGTGATCGCGCTGATCGTGGTCGGTCCCGAGCGCCTGCCGAAGATGGCGCGCACCCTCGGGTTGTGGATGGGCAAGATTCGCTACTACGTAGGCCAGGTCAAGAGCGACATCGAGCGCGAAGTGCGCGCGCAGGAGCTCAAGGAGATGCTCGACAAGCCGGCTCGCGAGCTCGACGACCTGTACAAGGTCGCCGAAGAGACGAAGGGCACCCTCGATCAGGCGAAGGGCGCCCTCGGCGAGGCGAAAGCCGCGTTCGACAACGGGCCGGCCAGCATCTCGACCCCGAACGAGCCCGCCGCCGGATCGATCTTCCCGACCGAGCTGCCGGGCACGGGCTCCGGGGCGGCGCAAGGTGGCCCGGCGCCGGAGACACCTCCGGAGACCTCCTCGACGGCGACGACCCCGGTGAAGACCGGCCCGGAGGGGACGAGTCCGCCGGACATGGGCGAGATGCAATCCGGCGAGAACGATACGCCCGCTGCCGCGACGGACGTCGGCGAGAACGATGAGCGATCGAGCGGCAGAATCTGAATCCCGGGACGGCGTGGCCTCGCAAGCCGAGATGACCTTCGTGGAACATCTCGTGGAGCTGCGCAACCGGCTGCTCCGCGTGGTGATCGTCGTGTCGATCCTGCTGCTGTGCCTGATGCCCTTCGCCAACCGCCTGTACGCGCTGCTCGCCGCGCCGCTGCTCGCCCAGATGCAGATGGGCTCGAGCATGATCGCCACCCAGGTGGCATCCCCCTTCCTCACGCCGTTCAAGCTCGCCCTGGTCGCCGCGGTGCTGATCGGGATGCCCTACATCCTGTACCAGTTCTGGGCATTCGTCGCGCCGGGGCTCTATCGTCAAGAGAAGCGGCTCGTCTTTCCGCTCATGGTCTCGAGCTCGTTCCTGTTCTATCTGGGGATGGCGTTCGCCTACTTCGTGGTGTTTCCGCTCATGTTCGCGTTCTTCCAGGCGGTGGCTCCGGAGGGCGTGGAGATCATGACCGACATCAGCAGCTACCTGGATTTCGTGCTCAAGATCTTCTTCGCGTTCGGGCTGGCGTTCGAAGTGCCGATTGCGACCGTGGTGCTGGTGTGGACCGGATTCACGACACCGGAATCGCTGCTGCAGAAGCGGCCCTACATCATCGTCGGCGCCTTCGTGGTCGGAATGCTGCTCACGCCTCCGGACCTGATCTCGCAGACGTTGCTCGCGCTGCCGGTCTGGGGGCTGTTCGAGCTCGGGGTGGTGTTCGCGAGGGTCTACGTGCGCCGCGACGCGGGCGACAAGGCCGGCGACGCG
Source organism: uncultured Gammaproteobacteria bacterium (assembly GCA_958295835.1). Taxonomy (GTDB): domain Bacteria; phylum Pseudomonadota; class Gammaproteobacteria; order HK1; family HK1; genus HK1. The sequence continues at coordinate 4,910,936 of OY282378.1, read as the reverse complement.
GAGGCGAGCTGATACGGGCACGGGCCTCCCGCGTCGCCTCCTTCCCGTGACCTGACGGGAAATGCGGGATAGACTGTCTCCATCCGGGGATTCGGAACGAGACTCGCACGGGAGCCGGGTTCGCCGCCGGCCGCGATGCGGGGTACGGGCTGGGCAGCGTTGCGACCGCCGGAATCGCCGCGGCGTCACTTGGGCAGGGGGAACCCAATGTATTCAGGACTACTCGATCTACCGTGGTGGGGCTATGTCCTCGCAACCCTCGGGATGACCCACGTCACGATCGCATCGATCACCATTTACCTGCATCGCCACCAGGCGCACCGTGCGCTCGACCTGCATCCCGCGCTGGCCCACTTCTTCCGTTTCTGGCTGTGGCTCGCGACCGGGACCGTGACCGGGGAATGGGTCGCGGTGCACCGAAAGCATCACGCCTGCGTGGAGTCCGGGGAGGATCCGCACAGCCCGAAGACCTTCGGAATCAAGAAGTTGTTGTTGGAAGGAGCGGAGCTGTACCGGGAGGCCGCGCGTGATCGGGAGACGGTCGCCAAGTACAGCCACGGGTGCCCGGACGACTGGCTCGAGCGCAACGTCTACAAGCCATATACGGACCGCGGCTACTACCTAATGCTGATCATCGACGTGGTCCTGTTCGGACCCATCGGCATCACCATCTGGGCGGTGCAGATGGTCTGGCAGCCGGTCTTCGCGGCCGGAGTCATCAACGGTATCGGCCATTGGTGGGGATACCGGAACTACGAGACGCAGGACATCTCCACCAACATCGTGCCCTGGGGCATCCTCATCGGCGGCGAGGAGCTCCACAACAACCACCACGCGTTCGCCAGCTCCGCGAAGCTGTCGACCAAGCCGTGGGAGTTCGACATCGGGTGGGCGTACATCCGCGCGTTCGAGCTCCTCGGGCTCGCCAGGGTCAAGAAGCTTCCGCCCGAGGTAGTGATGGTGCCCGGCAAGCTCGACCCGGACATCGACACCGTCCAGGCCGTCATCTCCAACCGGTTCCAGGTCATGGCCGATTATGCGAAGCGCGTGATGAACCGGGTGTACGCCGAAGAGATCGCGAAGATCGATTCGAGCCGGCGAGGGTTTCTGGAGTCGGCGCGGTCGCTGCTCATGCGCGAGGAGTCGATGCTGAGCGGGGAGGCGAGGCAGCATCTGGAGCGTGCCCGCGCCCACAGCGACGCGCTCGAGACCGTCTACCGATACAAGCATCAGCTCCAGGAGCTGTGGCAGCAGCGCCATGCGACCCAGGAGCACTTGCTGGAAGCGCTGCGCGACTGGTGCCGGCAAGCTGAAGATAGCGGGGTGAGGGCGCTCGAGGAGTTCGCCCGGACGCTTCCCGCGTACTCGATGCGCCAGGGGAGCGCCGTGGTCTGACGCCGCGTCCGGCCCGAAACGAAAGAGCCGCCCGATGATGGCGGCTCTGCCGCTTGGCCGAGGCGGCTTCCGGAATTGCGGACGGGGGTGCCGCGATACGCGGCTACTTGATCTTGCCTTCCTTGTAGATCACGTACTTGCGGACGACGGGATCGAACTTCCGGATCTCCATCTTTCCCGGCATCGTGCGCTTGTTCTTGGTGGTGGTGTAGAAATGTCCGGTCCCGGCGCTCGACGTCAGTCGGATTTTCTCACGCATCTCACGTCTCCACTCTTCCGTTCGGTTCGTTCAGCCCGACTCGGGATGAATCAGATCTTGCGTCCTCGCGCCCGCATGTCCGCGAGCACCGTGTCGATCCCCTTCTTGTCGATGATTCGCATGCCCTTCGCCGAGATGCGGAGCCGCACGTAGCGGTTCTCGTTCGGGACCCAGAAGCGGTGCGTGTGCAGGTTGGGCATGAATCGCCGCTTCGTCTTGTTGTTGGCGTGCGAGACGTGGTTCCCGGTAATCGTGCGCTTCCCGGTGACTTCGCAAACCCTCGACATGATTCGATCTTCCGCGGTTGGGGACAATGACGAGGGCGGGCTTATATCAGGCATGCATCCGTGAAGCAAGGTGATCGCGAGCAAGTGTCAGGAGCCCGTCGTCTGTCCGGTTACATGGAGTCCCTTGAGGAGGTGACAGCATCGCATCGTTTTCTACGGTGCAGACTCTCAGGAGCCTGCGCCGTAGAAAAAATCATTGAGCGGCGGCTCGCCAACCGTCCGCTTCCGCGGCGGACGTGGTGAGGTTGCCGTACTCGTTTCGGTAGTGGGTCATGGCGGTGTCTCCGGTTGCGGGTCAAAGCAGCTTGGCAGCGAGGATGAGGGCGGCGATCGCGGCGCCCTGCATCCACAAGGCGCGGTAGAGGTCGGCGCGAAGGCCGGCGATGGCGGCTTCGAGGTCAGCTTTCGTGGCGGCGCGTTCGTCGCCATGGTTGATGGCCTTCGCGATGGCTTCGGCCTGGCGGCGCTCGAACCCGGCCGCTTCGAGGTCATGCGCGGCGGTGAGGGTGTCGAAGGCGCTTGCGGTCATGATGGTGTCTCCGTGGTGGAAGTCTGCTGCATGGTGGGTGCTCCGTTGGCCGTTGACTTCCGGTAGCGTATGCCAACGTGGGGATTATCGGAACCTGTAGTCTTGTCCAACGAGAGATGAGCCTGAAGGGAGGGTGTGAATCCAACGAGAAGTGAGCCTGTAGCGCGGGGTCTGGGATCATCGGAGGATGATCGTGACGCTACAGACCGATCGAGTTCCTCGCGCAGAACGGCCTCCTCCATCCCCGCATACCAGGCCCGTCCGCATCCAGGCCCCAGGCCGCGAGCCGGCCGGGATGAAATCACCCTGGGCGTGGGCCGTCCGTCCTGGAAGCTCGCGGTGGACAGGGAAGCGGGCGCGGCTTCAGAATCAGGGCAAGCCGTCCCCGGCTCGGCCCGCACGCCGTTTTCTCATTCGTCCGGATCGGGACGCCATGTCCGACACGCCATCCCCGCACTATCCCGAGATCCCCTACGGCTGGGCCTTCTTCAAGGGCATCCGGCAGGAAGGCTGCCTGTACGTGGACAAGACCCGCTTCCTCCACGAGTTGGAGCGCGAGCGCTACGTGTTCTTCCTCCGCCCCCGACGCTTCGGCAAGACCTGCTGGGTGTCGCTGCTGGAGTGCTACTACGACCGAAGCCAGGCCGGCGATTTCGAGTCGCTCTTCGGCGGCACCGACATCGGCCGGCAGCCGACCGCGCACCGGAACCGCTACGTGATCCTGCGCTTCAACTTCTCGGTATTCGGGGACGCGCTGGCCACCCTGGAGGAACGGTTCGAGGAATACTGCCGCATGGTGCTGCGCTCCACGCTGGAGCGTAACGCGGACCTGTTCTCCGAGCCGGCGCAGCGGCGCATCCTCGCGCCCCCCGCCATCAAGGGCGGGCTCAACGAGCTGTTCAGGTACGCCGGCGAGCGCGGCATCCCGCTCTACGTCCTCATCGACGAATACGACAACTTCGCGAACACCATCCTGGCTCACGAAGGCGCGGAGGCGTACCACTCCTTCACGCACGGCGGCGGCTTCTTCCGCAGCTTCTTCGCCACCCTCAAGGGGGGGACCGAGTCGGGCAGCCTCCAGCGGCTGTTCATCACCGGCGTGTCGCCGATCACCATGGACGACGTGACCAGCGGCTTCAACATCGGCCGCAACCTCAGCCTGCGCGCCGAGTTCAACGACCTGCTCGGGTTCACCGAAGCGGAGGTACGCGGCGTCCTTCGGATGTACCGGGATCTCGGCGCATTCGACCAGGACGTGGACGCCGCCCTGGCCCTGATGCGCGAGTGGTACGACGGCTACCGGTTCTCGGAGGATGCCGAGAATGACGTCTACAACACGGACATGGTGCTCCACTACCTGAAGGATTCCGTTCCGAACAAGCCCGGACCGCGGGATCTCATCGACACCAACGTGCGCATCGACTACGGCAAGCTGCGCCACCTGCTGGTGGTCAACCGGGAGCTGGCCGCTGCCGAGGCGGCGCAGTCGGTGTCGACCCGGGCCGAGCTGTGGGCCGCGAAGGACCTCGCCCTCAACGGCAACTTCGACCTGCTCCGCCACGTCATCGCCGAAGGCCGGGTGGACAGCGACCTCGTCGCCAGCTTCCCCCTGGGGCAGCTCGGCCGGCGCGAGCACTTCCTCTCCCTGATGCACTGCTTCGGCCTGCTCGGCATCCGCGGGGTGGCGGACGGCACGCCGCGCCTGGGCATTCCGAACCAGACCGTGCGGCGGCTGATGTACGGGTATCTGCGCGACGCCTACGACGACGTGGGGGTGTTCTCGGTGGATCTGTTCGCGTTCGACCGCCTGATCCGGGCGATGGCCCGTGACGGCGTCTGGCGCCCGGCGGTGGAGTACCTGGCCGAGGCCATCGCCCGGCAGACGGGGATCCGGGACTACATCCAGGGGGAGAAGCTGCTCCAGGGCTTCCTCGCGGCATACCTGGGGGCGTCCGGCTGTTTCGTGTTCCACACCGAGCGGGAGCTGAACTTCGGCTACGCGGACATCGTGCTGGAGCCGTTCGTCGCCCGGTATCCGACGATGCGCCACGGCTACGCCATCGAGCTCAAGTATCTCAAGCGCGAGGACGACGACGAAGCGCGGGCCGCGGCGGCGGTTCGGGAGGCGGTGGACCAGCTACGCCGCTACCTGGCGGACGAGCGGCTGGCGCGGCAGTACCCCTCGGTGCGGTTCACGGGCTTGGCGCTGGTGTTCCGGGGATGGGAGCTCGCGCGCTGCGAGGCGGTGCCTTCCGCTCATTAAAACAGCGGCCAATGCGCACCGGCACCCGGATCTTCTCGACGCCATCGGCGGCGCCGATCAGCACACGGAACCGATGGGCATGGCCGCCGCTATCGTCGCGGGCCACTCCCCGAGGCAATGCGCGCATGGAAATCGCGTTCACTGTCGCAGCCGAGCGCCGCCGCGACGACGACGGCCCGAGACGATTCGGCGAATCCGGGTACGTTGGCCGGGAACGATTCCGAAAACGCGATGCCCCGCGCCCGCAGCATCTCGCGTACCATCTCCACCCGGTCTTCCGCCTGGCCCTCCGCCCGTCCTTTCCGCCGGCCCTCTGCCAACCCCTTCGTCCGGCCCTTCTTCTCGCCTTCCGCACGGCCCTTGTGCTCGCCTTCCGCCCGGCTCTGACCACGCAGGGAACGCAGCAGCGCATCGTCGTCCGGCCCCGTGCCGTCCCGTGTCCCCAACCCCCGGCCCAAGCGCTCCAGTCTCTCGTTCGTCCGCACCGAACGCTCCGCCTCGTTCATCGCCTCGTGGATGGCCTCCGCGCGCCAACCCGGAAACGCCACGCTCTCCGGCGAGGCCCGGTAGACACCATCCTCCAGCAAATGAATCGTCAGCCCCGGTCCCAAGCCCCGCGGTCGGCTCGCCACCCACTGCTCCGGCACCTCCACCCACACCTCCGGGAATCCCCACGACTCGTACAGCTTCAGCTTCCCCCGCCGAACGTCCGTCGTGTGGTCCACCTCCAGCACCACGTCCGGGTAGTTGTGCCTCCCCACCACCATCGCACTCGCGCCCAACAACTCCGCCCGCCGCGGATACAGGTACACCGTCTGGTCCGCCTGCATGATGCGCCTCGGCTCACCCCGCGCGTCGCGCATCAGCAGGTCCATCGAGCCGTAGCACTTGATGGACGAGCCGCGCACCGCGGCGATGAGGGCGACCAATCCGGCGAGGCCGTGGGAGGGGCTCTCGTGGGTGGGGCTGGTGGGCTCGCGGACCATCCAGGCGGTTTCGGATTCGGCGTCCCAGACTTCGAGCCGTCCGTCGTAGCGGCGGAGCTGCGCATAGGTCATGGGCACGGCCTTGCAGCCGGTGAACTCCAGCTCGGACAGCAGTAGCTCCGCCGGTGGCGAGAATGCCGGGGACTCTGCCGCCGACGGCGGCGGGGATGCCGGAGGCTCCGGCGGCAATGCGGCCGAGGGCGATGGGGCCGGCGCCGCCGGAGGCTCGTCCACCAGTGAGCGCCCCGACCCGGAAGGGGTGATCGTCAGTGTTTCCGTGTCTTCCATGCCGGGATTGTAGGCCGCGCCGGAACGGCAATGCCACCGCAGATGAACGCTCATGACCGGGGTTCCGGCCACCAGGCGTCGGGACGGCCCCTGCGGCCACGCCCGAGCTGCCGGTCGGCTCGGGGGCCAGCCCAGGGTCAGATCGCTAAAAATCCATTGATATAAACGAGTTCTGTGAGCTAATGGCATCTTCGTCAAGGAGCCGGCCGCCCCATAGCCGGTTGCTGCTTCCAGCATCGCCGCCAACACCGCCGGGACGTCCGGGCCGCTTCCGATGCAGCCGGCAATCGCGGTCATCGAACCTGCCGTCTCGTCACGCTCGTACCGCCGACCGGAGGGCCGTCTTCCCGCCCGCAGCGCCGCGAGCAGCGACGACTTGCCGCTGCCCGAACGGCCCGCAAACAGCACCGCCCCCGAATCCGTCTCGATGGCGCTGGCATGAAAGGTGGTCACGCCCCGCTGCTGCAACAGCGCGGAGAACATCGAGCCGGTGAGAAAGACGCCCGCGTCGTGGTCGCTGCCGCCATGCGGCTCGACGAGGATGTCGCGGCCATCCGTCACCAGGTATCGGGCTATGCCGGGCACGTCCATCAGGAAGGCGCCGGGGGCGGTCTCCCACAGGCCGCGTTTGTCGGCGGGGGTGGGGAGCGCCTCCGCCGTCGCGCCGATGCGAACCGTCACCTCCGGCTCGCGGGCCGGAGGCACGGGAACGGGGACGAACGGCAAGGCGATGGCCGAGCGCACCCACAGCCCGTATGCCCGGTAATCGCGCAGCGGGCGGCTCACGCGGAATTCACCGTCCCGCCTGCCAGGGCTCTTTCCGAGTGTTCCGGTGCAAGACAGTCCGGCGCCGCGTGCAGCAGGGCCCCATGGGCCGGCTCCACTTGGCCGTCGGGGGGTGGAACGAGAGCGTCGCCCGCGAGGAACGCCTCGGCTTCGCGCAGGTAGCCGAGCCGCGCCATCACCGGCCGGTGCGCGTCCACCAGCGCTTGCACCTGCCGGGGGGCCAGCACGGTCCGCCACGACCCCGCCACCCCGGCGCGGAAGAACGACGGCGCCGTCGGCTGCTTCTCCGAGAATCCGGAGCTTTCCTCCTGGGCCCGCAGGCGGGAGAAGGCGGCCTGGCCGACGGCCCGCGCGAGGCGCGCGGATGCGCTCGGCCGCCCGGGTCCTTCAGGGTGCGTCCCGTCCCGGTCGAGGCCGGCGAAGCGCACGATCGCGCCGAACCCGGCCATCGGGTCCGCCAGCAGGTCCTCGTAGCGCGCGACGTGTACCGGCAGCTCCTCCTGGTCCAGCCAGCTCGCCACGTGGCCGCTCCACGTCGTGAGCGGTTGCGGCAACTGGGTGTGAATGCCGCCGGCCACCTCCCCTTCGGCCGCCGCCGGCTCGTTCATCCATCGCATCGTGTCGTCGATGGACTTCTGCCGATGGTGCGCGTAGGACACCGCCACGTCCAGGGGGTTGCGCACCAGATACACCACTGCGCTCGTCGCGACCTTCGGGAACAGCGCCGCGCCGTCCCCGACGTGGAGGTAGGCGTCATGGACCTTGACGAAGGCCGGCGCGCGCTCGCGGGACGGAGCCCCCGTCGATTGCGTCGGGCGCCTGTACCCCCCGGCCGGGAGCTCGGCCAGCTCCCGGGCCAGCAACTCGTGGAACAGCGGCCGGTGGCGCAAGATTTCCTCCGGGGTCAGGTCCGAGGAATCCAGCCCGACGATCTCGCTGAACGTCTCGCGGCCGATGGCCACCGGCCGGCCGACCAGGGCGTTGATCGAGGCCGGCTCGCCGTCGTCTCGCAGGTAGTTGGTCAGCACCGCCCGCAGCCAGGTGTTACCGGACTTCGGATAGGAGGCGAGCCAGACGATGGACACCGCGGGCGCTCCCCGGCTTCAGCGGTCGCCGTTCGCAGCGGACCCCGGGCCTCCCCGGTGGCCGGCGCCCTCGAACACCTCGAAGACGAAGTGGATCCGATCCTCCTCGCCGCCGTTGAACGCACTGTGCGGCACGAGGTTGTTGACCTCGAAGGCGTAGCCGGCCTCCAGATGGAAGTCGGCGCCGTCCACCGTCAGCGTCGCCCGCGGATTGGTCTGCAACGGCACGTGGATGCGATGCGTCAACGGATGCGAGCCCTCGCCGTCCACGTGCCGGTCGATCCCGTGCCCGGCCGCGAGCCTCGCCAGCATCGCCTTGGGGTAGACCGGCTCGGCGTAGCCACAGGGCGCCGCGGCCTGCGCCATCACCGGCAGCAGCAGCCGCTGCCAGACGGTCCATATCGGCTGCGAGTAGTAACTCAGCGGCGTCCGGTTGCCTTCGATGAACCGGAACACGATGTGGCGGGTGTGGGTGAAGCAGAAGTAGTCGTTCTCCTTGGCAGTGTCCTCCTGCCGCCACACCTTCTCCGACAGCCGCCCGACCGGCGCCCGCAGCGCCTCGACGTCCACGGGACCGAGACAGCGCACCAGGGCCGGCTTCTCGACCCGCGGCAGAGCCGGCCTCGCGACGCAGGCACGAGCACGAATGCGATGCGTGCGGTCCATCCGGTCACCCCGCGATCATGCGCCGCGGCAGCCAGGTGGCGAGGTCGGGGAAGGCGATGAGCAGGCCGAGCACCACGAGGTCGAACACGATGAACGGGGCCACCCCGAGGTATACGTGTCTGAACGTCGCCTGGCTGCCCACCGCGCTCATGACCGCGAACAGGTTGATGCCCACCGGTGGTGTGACCACCGAGATCTCGATGAGCTTCACCAGCACGATGCCGAACCAGATCGGGTCGATCCCGAGCGCGACGGTCACCGGATAGAGGAAGGGCAGGGTGACCACCATCATCGACGTCGTGTCGAGGAAGCAGCCGAGCACCACGTACAGCACCGACGCGAGGATCATGAACTTGAGCGGGGTGTCGGCGAGGGCGGTGATCTGGGCCACCATGTCGTCGATGACCCCGACCACCGCGAGCATCCGCGAGAGCAGCAGCCCGCCGATCAGGATCACGAAGATGACGCAGCTTATCGACGCCGCGTCCTGCAAGGTCGGCACCAGCCATCCCCGCACCCCGCGCTTGCGCGCCACCGACAGGCAGAACGCGCCGAACGCCCCGGCCGCGCCCGCCGCCGAGGGCGGGAACAGCCCGGTGTAGATGCCGCCGAGCACCAGCGCCATCAGCACCCCGATCGGCCACACCGCGCCCGCCGCGCGCCAGCGCTCGCGCGGCGACACCTGCTCCTTGATCGGCGGCGCGAGCGAAGGATTCAGGCGGACCAGGACGTAGACTCCGGCCAGGTACACCGTCGCGGTGAGCACCCCGGGGATGACGCCCGCGATCAGGAGCTGGCCCACCGACTGCTCGGTCATGATCGCGTAGATGACCATCGTGATCGACGGCGGGATCATCGCCGCGAAGCTCCCCGCTCCCGCGATCGACCCGATCGACAGGCTCTTCGAGTAGCCGAAGCGCATCATCTCGGGGAATGCGATGCGGGTGAACACCACCGCGTTGACGATGGTGGACCCGGAGATCGCCGCGAACATCGCGGAGCCGACGATCACCGCCTGGTAGAGCCCGCCGCGAAACCGGCGCAGCCACAGGTCGGCGGCGTGGAAGACCTGCGAGGTCAGCCCCGCCGCCTCCGCCAGCACCCCCATCAACACGAACATCGGCAGCACCGCGAACGCGTAGTTGTTGACCACTGCGAACGGCAGGGTGCGGAGCTGCCCGAAGGTGAGCGCCTCGCCCGCGCCGAGCATCATCCCCACGACGCCGATGACCCCCATCGACACCCCGACCGGGATCCCGAGGGCGAGCAGGACGAAGAGCGCGAGCGCGCCGGTGTAGCCGATGACGAGCGGGTCGACGTCGATCATCGTGCCGGTCCCGGCTCCGAGCCCGCGCCGGTCGAGTCGGTGCGGAGCCGTGCGACGAACAGCCCCGCGAGGTCGAACGCGCACTGCACGGTCATCAGCGTCGCCCCCACCGCGAGGACCAGGCGGGCCGGCCAGACCGGATACTTGATGAGCCCCGGCGCGTACTCGCCGACCCCCGTCGCGTGCAGCCCGGATTTCCAGCCGAACCACGCGATGAGCCCGAACAGTGCGATGGCGCAGAGGAGCGAGAACGCCTCGGCCGCGCGCCGCAGCGGGCGCGGCAGCGCATTGAGGACGATCTCCACCCGGATGTGGCGCCGGCGGGACTGCCCGAGGGCCATGGCGAGGAAGACGTTCACCACCATCATGGTGGCCATGAACTCGAACGCGGCGGGCACCGGCCGCGCGGTCAGCCCGGCGAGGTCGAGGTTGGAGCCGATGACGTCGACCGCGCCCATCAGCATCATCGCGAGCAGGGCGAAGCCGGAGGCGAGGCCGCACCACAGGTTGACGCGCATCATCCAGCGCGCGATGGCGGACCTCGCGTTCATCGGCTCGGAACGCACCGGATCGGCGCCGCTTCGGTCAATGGAGGGTCACACCTGCGTGGACCGGAGCGGATGCGGGCGGGAGTGCCCGCATTCCCGAGGGGACCACGGCGAGGTGCGGCTGATGGTGCGCCGTGTGTCCGGCGGGAGCGCCCGCATTCCCAAGGGGGCCACGGCGGAAGGCTCGCCGGGGTAGGGCGCCCGCGATGCCGGGGGTTGTGCGGTGGAGGGTTCGAGCGGGCGGGCGCCTGTGCTCCCGGGATACGCCATCCCCGGGACGCGCCGTTCCCGGCACGCCGCGCTCCCACGGGAATGGTCCGGAACGCGGCCCGGGATCCCGGAGTCCCGGTCACCGGGCCACGTCCCTCGGATACGAATCGGAATCCGCTCAGCCGCCGACCACCTCGCGCCAGATCTCGATGGTCTTCATCGCCGCCTCGCCGCGCCCGACTCCCTTCTGCTCCTCGATGAAATCACCGAAGAAGTCGGGGTTGGCGTCCTTCCAGCGCTTCTTCTCGGCGTCGGGGAAGTCGTGGAACTGCACGCCCTTGGCCTTCAACTCGCCGATTGCCTTCCCGCCGGCCGCCACCACCTGGTCCCGATCCCGATACGCGGCCTCGAACGAGACCTCCCGGATCACCTTCTGCTGCTCGGGGGTGAGCCCTTCCCAGACCCCGCGCGCGATCCACACCGCGTTCGTCGGCCCTTCCCACAGCGTGATGTCGTGCACATGCCTGGCGACCTCGTAGATCTTGTAGTTCACCATCAGATCGACGGAGAAGGGGATGCAGTCCACCGTCCCGCGGCCCAGTCCCTCGTAGAGCTCCGGCAGACTCAGGGTGACCGCGACTCCGCCCGCGGCCTGGACCATGCGCGGCATGTCCTTGCCCCAGGTGCGGACCTTCTTGCCCCGCATGTCGTCAACGCCGCTCACCGGCTCCTTGCACACCAGCAGATACGGGTTGAGGTGGTGGAAGAACAGCGCCTTCATCCCGTTGCGCTTCGCTTCCTCGTCGAACTCGGGCACTTCGGTGAGCAGCCGCTCCATCAGCTCCGTGGCCTGTTCGACCCTCGCCATCGCCATCGGGATCGAGTTCGGCGCCGAGTGGAACGGAAGCTCGGCCGGGAAATAGCCCGGCGACATCGCGGCGAGGTCGATCGAGCCGTTCTGGATCAGCGCGAGGTTCTCCTTGGCCTTGCCGAGCACGCCCTCCCAGAAGATCTTGATCCTGATCTCTCCGTTGGTGCGCGCCTCGATCTCCTTCGCCCACCACTTGTCGACTTGGGCTCCGGCGGTGGTCTCGGTCCACTGGCTGCTCATGCGCAACGTCTTCGCGGCGAGGCTGGCGGTACTGAAGCCACTCGCGAGCGAGGCCACCACCGCGGTGGCGAGCAAGCGTCTGACCGGCATGTTCATGATGTCTCCTCCATGTCGTCGAATTGTCGGGTGTGTCGTGCGATCGTTTGTCGCGCGCGCCGGTCCGGGTATTCGGGTCCGACTTCACGACCAGCACCGATCGATGGTGACAAACCCGCTCCGTCAGTTCAAATTCGACCGTGACCTGCCCGCGGAGGCATGGGCGCGGTTGGCTGGCTCAGGGGCTCCATCGCCAGCGCATTGAGAGATCCACCCGCAAGGGCATGGATGCCGTGCCTGAGCATCGTGGGGCCGAGGGCGCGTGAGGTCCCAACCGCGGCCGCTCGTTCACCCCGTGGCCGCGACGACCCGGTCGATCCGGGCCAGATGCGCTTCCTTGGCGGGCTCGTCGAGGAACGAGCCCTCGATCGAGTTGCGGGCCAGGGTGACCAGATCCGGCCGTCCGAGACCGAGCGCCTCGGCGATCGCTACGAAGTTGTCCAGCAGGTAGCCGCCGAAATAGGACGGGTCGTCCGAGTTGACGGTGGCCTTGAGCCCGGCGTCGAGCATGCGCTTCAGCGGATGCCGCCGGAGGTCGGTGACGCCGCGGAGCCGGAGATTGGAGAGCGGGCAGACGGTGAGCGGGATGCCGCTCGCGGCCAGGCGGCGGACCAGCGCCGGGTCTTCCAGCGCGCGGTTGCCGTGATCGATCCGGTCCACTTTCAGCAGGTCCACCGTGTCGGCGACGTAGGCGGCCGGGCCTTCCTCGCCTGCATGGGCGACCAGCTTGAGCCCGGCCTCCCGGGCCGCGGCGAAGAGTCGCCGGAACCTGGCGGGCGGATTGTCCTTCTCGGTCGAGTCGAGGCCGAGACCGGCGATCCGCCGGCCGGCGACGTAGGGCTCGGCCTGGCGGAAGGTGGCGAAGCCTTCGTCCTCCGGCAGGTGGCGCAGGATGCAGAGGATGAGCAGCGAGGTGATGCCGAGCCTTTCGCGCCCGTCGGCCAGCGCGGCCAGGATGCCGTCGGTCACGGTCGGGAAGGGGATGCCGCGCGCGGTATGCCCTTGGGGATCGTAGAACACCTCGACGTGGACGGCGCCGTCGGTGGCGGCGCGTTGCAGGTAGGCCATGGTGAGATCGTAGAAGTCCTCTTCCTCGCGCAGCACGTTCATGCCCTGGTAGTAGACGTCGAGGAAGTCCTGCAGCTCGGTGAAGCGGTAGGCGGCGCGGATCTCCTCCACCGAGCGGAACGGGATCCCGACCTTGTTCCTGGCCGCCAGGCGCATCAGCATGTCCGGTTCGAGCGAGCCTTCCAGGTGCAGATGCAACTCGGCCTTGGGCAGGCCCCGGACGAACGATCTCACGTCCATTTTCGTCTCCTGTTCCGGCCGTCCCGGCCGGCCCAAGCTCCTGAGCCGGCGCCGCCGGAACCCGAAGCCGGTCAGCGGATCACGCTTCAGCGTGTCGTTTTCGTTGCGGCGGTCACGGTAGGCAGTGATCAAGTGGTCGTCCTGCCGCCAGAAGAACGCACCCTCCAGATACCACGGCCAGTCGTTTTTTCCGAGCGGCTCCCCAAGGAGCCGGGCCGCGGTGGTGGTCACCAGCGAATCATGCGTGACGAAGACGTGCAGGCCGGGCCGGCCTCCGGCGCGGGCCAACATGTGCTGCACCAGGAGTCGGGCGGCGGAAGCCGGATCGGCCATCCCCGGGAGCGGGTGGTCCTGCGACACGAGATGCTCCATGACGCTTTCGTGCCCTCGTTCCACCCAGTTCGACCAGGCGCGATCTTCATCGACCACATACACACCGGGGTCTCCCAGCAGCCGGTCCCGGACGATCGGAATGTCCGCCGTGGCCCCGGCACGATCCGTGGCCCCGGCACGGACCGCCTCGGCGGTTTGTACGCAACGGGCCAGCGGACTGGTGTGCAGGGTTCGGAGGCGGCTTCCAAGGAGCGTTCCGAGTTCGTGCCCAAGGGCGGCGCCCGCCGGGGTAATTGGAAGCGCGTACCCAATCTCCCCGGGCTGAAGCCGGTCACGGACCGAGTGACGGAGGAGAACGGCCACGGGCCCGCACGCCGGCGCCTCTGCCATCCATCGTGTCACGGAAGGGGGAATGCGCCAGTCGATGCCGCTCATCGCGCCATCCCCACGACGATGGAAGGGAGGGCGGGGATCCGCCGAACGCCTTCAAAAGCGAACCTCGCGTCGCCGAGGAGTGCGGCGTATTCGGCGGCCGTCCGCTCCCTGCCTCCGGTGGCCGTCAGCAGATGCAGGTCGCACAGGCTGCCCGCCACCGCGTTCTCGGACATTACCATCTCCACCACGAACAACCGGCCCCCGGACGGCAGTGCGCGCCGCGCGCGGAGGAGGAGCCGAAGGGCCGGCGCGTCGTCCCAGTCGTGGAGGACGCGGGCCATCACCACTGCGTCCCCCTCGATTCCCCAAGGCTCGAAGAGGTCCGCGGGCCGGAGCCGCACCCGGTTTCCGGGCCCCCGCCGCGTCGCCTGCTCGACGACCTCGGGACGGTCGAGGACCGTGATTCGCAACTCCGGGTACTCGTCCGCGAGCAATCCCGCCAGCGCCCCCAACCCCCCGCCCGCGTCGATCACGTGCTCGTCGCCCCGCAGATCGAGGGCGGCCGGTACCGCGGGGTAATCGTGGAGGGCATAGCTCATCAGCATCCGATGGTGGGCCGCCGTGCGAGCGGGCTCGGCGGCGACGTCGCTGAAGATGTCCGGGGGAGTCCAGTCGGTGCCACGTACAGCCTCGGGCAAGGTTTTCCACATTTGCGGAAAGGCGCGGCCGTATTCCCGGGCGGCATCCGTGAGGGTTCGGGGGTGCCCGGTCCTCAGATACTCGCCCCGTCCGGTCGCGCGCCATTCGCCGTTCACCTCCACCGCCAGCCGGAGCTCCGCGAGGGCGCGCAGCAGCCGCCACGTACGGGCCGGGTCCAGACCACAGGTTCGGGCGACTCCCCCGGCGGTGGCCGGCAGCGCCTCGAACACTCCCAACTCGACGGCGGCGCATATCGCCTGCGTACGCCAGAAGCCCGTCATATCGTCCGACAGCGCGGCGAATTCGCTCTTCAGCGGCGGGCGCAGCTCCACCACCCGGCCTCCGGCCTCGTCGATGACCTCCAGCCCTCCATCGAAGCGTTCGACCCGGGCCTGTCCGTTGTAGAACGGCTCCACCGCCGCGAACCGCCTCGTGTACAGGGGACGCCCCGTCGCATTGATGTGCATCCAGCCGTCTTCGTCACGGGCGCGGGCACAGCCCTTGTGGAACACGTCGAGGTCGAGGAACCGGACCCCGTGCACCGGCTCGCCCCGCAGGTCGATATGGGTCGAACGTCCATCGCCGGACTGCACCACCGCGGCGCCATCGCGGAAGTCGCCCGCGTACCGCCACCGGGCGTCGTAGCCGGGCTCCCCCTCGGGCGTGACGTGCAGATAACCGCCGTCGAACCCGCGGACCGCGCAGCGTCCACCCTGGAAGTTGCCGCACCAGTGGAAGCGCGCGGCGGAGAGATCCGATCCGTCCGGGCGGATGTGTCGCCATCCGTCCGGTGCGGCCACGGCGGCGAGCCCTTCGTAGAAACCGAAGGTCCGGCGGAAGCGCCGGCGATAGGCCGCCGTGCCGTCGGCCCGAATGTGCCAGGCTTCGCCGCCCCGCCGCACGGGAGCCAGCCCCGGCGCGTGGAACTTGAGGACCTCGTCGAAACGTTCGGCGTAGAGCGGGGCGCCGTTCCGGACGTGATGCGTGCCCTCCGGGGATACGCGGGCGTCTCGCCAACTCATGGCCCGGTCACGACGGGCCTGCGCATGTTGCAGCCCAGGCAGAGAGACCGGTTCCGGTATGTGTCCACCAGGGTCCGGTAGCGCTCTCCGTGCCAGATCTCCATGAGCTCTTGCTCGTGCAGGTTTCCGAAGTCGCCAAGCGTCCGCCGCTCGGCATCGGGCGCACAACAGGGGTCGAAGCGTCCCTGTGCGCTGATCCATGCTTCCCGGCCGAGGAACGGACACGGTCCGCCGGGGGCAAGATCGTCTTTCGCGCCTTCATCCAGAGGGAAGACGTTCTCGAGCAGGATGTACCGCCCGCTGGGCAGCGGGCGTTCGGCGGCGGCTTCCCGTGCCGCGAGGACCGCGTCGTTCCAGTGCCGGACCGTCTCCGGGTCACGGCGCATCGACTGCCCTTCGATCTCGTCGAAGTGCGCCCATAGATGGTGCCCCTTGACCCTGTCGATCCCCAGCTCGACGGCCAGGCGCACGATATCGGCCAGCTCTGCAACGTTCGCTTCGAGGAACGTGAGCTGGAACGTCACGCGGCAGCGGTTGCCTCCGCCCGCCGCGTGCGCGTCTCGAACCGCGACGAAGTCTCGGACGTTGGCCAGCACCTTCTCCCAGTGCGAGCCGAGCATGATTGCTTCCTGGGTCGCCTTCGTGGCGCCGTTCCAGGAGATCTTCACATCGGATGCAACCGGGACGATCCGTTCGGCCCACGCCTTCGCTCCATGTCTCGGGAAGGTTCCGTTCGTGGTCAGGTTGAGCCGCACGCCGTACTGCGAGCAAAGCGCCAGGATGTCCTCGAAGTGCTCGTAGAGCAGCGGCTCGCCCATCGTGGAGGGGATGATCTCCCGGAGCCCGCCGGCTGCCGCCGCGTCCGCGACCACTCGGCGGACGAGGTCGATGGGCATCAGCCGGCGGGGCCTCCCTTCCTTCCTGCGGGCGATTTGCCGCGGGCTGTGGGGAGAGTGCTCCTCGCACATGATGCAGCGCATGTTGCAGGTGTCCGGGTTCGTATCGAAGGTGATCCGCCACGGACCCTTGCCGGTGGACACCTTTGCGCTGTCGCGCCGCTCCAGAACCAGCCGGTAGAGACCTTCGATCGCGCGGGCGTGGTCTTCGATCGCCGGGACGTCACCGCTCTCGCTGAAAGCGTAGCCCCGCCGGCCGAGGCGCCGGGCGAGGGCGGGGTCGTCGACGAGCCTCTGCATCTGGCCTGCGAGGGATCGATGCGACCGGTGCTCGAAGCGCAGGCCGTTGACCTCGTGACGGACGTATTCGGCCATGCCGCCCGCGTCGGCCGTGATCACCGGCACCCGCGCCTGCTGCGCCTCGTGGATGACGAGCGGCGAGTTCTCGACCCATACCGAGGGGACGACGATGGCGTCCACCCGGTTGAACACGTCCCGCACGATGTCCCGGTTGCGATACTCCGGGAGCCACTCCACGCGATCGGCTTTCCCGTCCGGAAGACTCCGGGCAAGCGCCTTGAGGGCCTCCGTGTGCTGGCCCCTCGGGCGGCCCCAGATGCGCAGCGTCGCCTTCCCCTTCACGCCGCCGAACGCCCGTATCAGATCGTGGATCCCCTTCGCCGGGATGTGCGTGCCGATATAGCCGAAGGTGAACGGCTCTCCCGGTGTCCGCTCCCGGCCGCGCAGCCGCGCAAGGTCGAAGCCGTAGTCGAGACAGACCAGCTTTCGCTCCGGAATCCCGAATTCGTCGCGATACCGGTCGCGGAGGTATCGGGCGGGCGCCACGAAGAGGTCCACGCACTCGGTCATCTCCCGCAGGTGGCGCATGCGTCGCCCGGTCCAACCGGTCCAGTAGCGGACGTCCTCCTCGCGTTCCTCCGGAGCGCCCCCGAAGTAGCGGGCGTAGCAACGCTCGGCGCACTTGCGGTCCTCCTGACCGCCGCACGCGGCCCACGGGTGTTCAGGGTCCTCCGGGAAGGTCTGCATGAACTGGCCCCGGGGGCACATCACCCAGTAGTCGTGCAGGGTATGAATGACCGGGATGGACCGCGTCGCGGCCTCGAACGGCAGTGCGCTCGACAGGTGGTTCAGGTGTCCGACGTGTACGACGTCCGGCCGAATGCGATCGAGCACCTCGACGAAGCGCCGGTCGATTCCGGATTCCCGGTAGCGATCCCGGTTGCGCGGGTTGTTGACGACATGGAGGGTGATTCCGGTGTGGTCGGGGTCCCGTTCGATGCGCATCCGGAAGTCCGGTGCGAACGGGTCCTCCTCGCGGGTGAATACGTGGATCTCGTGGCGGCCGGCGAGTTCGTGGCAGAGGGTCTGCGTATAGATCTCGGACCCCGCGTTGTAACGCATCGGGTAGCCGTGGATGACCTGGAGGATCTTCATGGGACGGCCCCTTGGGGTTCGAGCGCGTCTGGTCCAAGACGAAAATCATGGATCAGGTGGGCAAGCCCTGCTGAAGTTCCACTTGCGGAGCCCAGCCGCGCAGTCTCCGCGCACGCGCCGGGTTGCCGTGGAAGCGGGATACGTCGAACGACCGCGGCGGCGCCCGCGCGATCCGAGCCGGTGATCAATATCCGGCGATCCTTCATCCGCCTTCCAACGGGCATTCCCCCCGCCCCGGCGTCTGAGGCCACACCGGGGCGGGGGACAGGGAAAAGGCTATTTCCTGGCCTTGGGCGGGTGCTCTGGGCCGGGTTCCGAAGGCGGGCGACCGGGCTGACCCCGCGACTGCCAAAAGGCATCGTTGTTCGGGTTCAACTGGTTCGCACGGTTGTTGTCGCGGTCGCGTTGCTGCTCTTCGAGAGTTCTCTGATGTCGCTCAGCCATTACGATCTCCTGTATGAAAGGTCGATAACCTTGCCCCGACTGACCACCGTACCCTCCGCGGATGCGGACGTCGCTCGGAGAAGATGCATACGCTGGCGCGCAAACGGGGTCTTCCGAGGCGGTAACGAGCCTAACTCCACCCCACGACCATTTCAATCCATCGGCAAATGCACCGTCGAGCACGCCTGTGGCATCACCAGCCACCGCCTCGACACCGCCGGACATCCCCAACGACTCATCGCCTTGAACCGCGGACACCGGAACATCGAGAGACCACGCTACATCGTAGCGATGCACAAAGGGCGAGGCAGTCCGGTAAGCACGATGGCCCGCCGCTCAGGCGGCGGAGGAAGAGATGAGGCGTTCGCGGGGACAGGTCAGGCGGGTGCTGCCCCGGCGCACCTGATCGGCTCGATCGACGGAGTGGGGCCGTTCGCCTATCACCTTCGGGCTGCTTCGGCCAGTGCCTCCTCGATGGTGGACTCGCTTACCCCGCGGCGTTTCAGGCTCTCCACCAGGCAGGTCACCTGGTCCGTGTCGAGCTGCTCCAGATCCACCCGAAGCCCTTGGCCCACGTAGGCGCGGATCAAAGGCTGGTAGCCGGTAAAGCCCCTGAGAGGGGCCACCCGTTTCAGGTCGTCGATGACGTCCTCGGGGAACCGCATGGAGACCTGGGCGCCGGGCGAAACGGTGCAGGCGATCCCCGTGGACGTGGTGAGTCCCGGCATGGAGCGGGAAGGCCGTCGCCTCGGCGTCAAGCTGTACGACCATCGGGGCGGAACGGGTGTCTTCCATCTTCATCACCCGCCCGGCCTGGTCGTGGATGAACTGTTGCCAGAGTTGCCTCGCAACACGTCGGTAGGCTTCCGGGACAGTGGGCGCGGCTCGGCAGTTTCAGGAAGGGACTATGAGGGTATCCAAGACCAGCGGCTCCAATTCACCGATTCGGACGGCGATCCCGCTGCCGGCGTGGAAGTGGTGAGGGACAAGAAGACTGGGGAGATTATCTCGCTCCGGCGTAGCGTGCCTGTGACGGTGCTCAACAACGGGATCGTGGGTGAGGGGGTCACTACGATCGGTGTGGAGATCTACGGGTCGCAAGCTGGCTGACGGGTTGCCCTCCCACGACTGCGCGGCGGGGCTGGTCGGCCTGGGGAGTGGTGAGGCTTACGCGATCCCGGTGGAGTTGACGGCGATCGTCGCGGCTGCCAAGAAGGCATCCCGCCGGCGAGGTCCTGACGGGAGCGCCCGGATCGCGTCGGCGTCGATCGCGCCCTGGATGAGCTTCGACCTGGCGATGAGCTTTTTGCACTTCGACTCCCGGATTCGGTAGCGTCCGCTGGTCCAGTCGCACCATGTGCCCGGCGTCAAGCCGAGTGCCGCGAGGAAGGCGTTTCGGGGGACTGCGTACCGCGCGCGCTGCTCCTCGATGAGCGTGAGGGTCCCGGCGGTGAGCCTGGGGTCTCCCGGAGTCCCGCCGCGATGTTGCGTTCTTTCGGGTGCAGGCGAGGCGTGCGCGGGTACGGCCTGGGGCAGTGCGGACATGGCTGGAGCCTCTGGGTGTCCCGTTCCACTGGTATTCTAGCGCACGGTCTAAACTGCTGGTGTTTCGCATCCGTTTCCCTCCTTGTGCTGGTCGCGCTGGCTGTTAGAACCCCGTCGAACGTCAGCGCGTGGAGGATGAGCCGTGGCCTTGTCGTTGCAGAATCGAGCGCTGATCAGCATTGAGGCACGCCGGCAGGCGCAAGCTGCGCAGCGCTCGGCGATGGCCTTCCGGGAAGCACTGCCCTTCGGTGCGCTGATCGGGGTCTATCTCCGGGAGCGGCGGGCGCACGCTGCGATGTTGACCCGCTTCGGCTCGGGGCGGTGGTACGTCGAGAGCCAGCCCGAGGCTTCACCGGTCCTCGTTCGGAAGCTGTTGACCTATGGGCCGCAGTCGAAGCAAACGGCGTTCCTTGCGAAGACTGACCTTCGGGCCTGGCTACGCGGCCGGGACGTCAGGATCGAAACGCTGATCGCTGCACTGCGCGAGCTCAAGGTTTTGGTCGGCCCGCCGGCGGGACGTCGGATCTCGATGGCGAGCCGGACGAGGGTTTGCGGCGTGCCGGTGATGGCGATCGAGGTTGACCTGAAGCGTCTCGCCTTCCTGGCGAAGAAAGGCGATGTCCCGAGATTGGGCGCTGCCTGGGGGGACGGCGCCCGCCGGTAGTCCGGTCCTGGTCAGTCTGCTGGGGGATGAGGCAAGGGAGCGTGCGGGGTCCGTGCCCGCTCGGGCCAGTCGTAGGCTCCGATCTCCACGAACTTCTCCGCTAGCTGTTTTGTCTCGACGAATGCCTCCAGCCGGGAGCGTCCCTCTCGCTCGATGCTCACGATCACGTCCTCGAACTCGCTCGCGCCGATGTGGGGCGACAGGACGAAACCGCCCGAGCGGCCGGTGGCCTTCAATTTCGCGATTCTCGCCGCCGTGGCGGTGGATGAGCGGCCGAGCCTGCTCGCGGTCTCAAGGACGGAAAACATGTCGCCGGCGGCGAGGGCGGCAAGCTCGTCCTCGGCGGGGGACCACGGTCGGCCGCGTCGTTCCTGGTTCATGGTGGTGGTGTCCTCCCTTGCAGGTGCTGCGCGCGCAGCTTCTCGACCTGCTCATTCACCCGCCGCTCGAACTCCGCTGCGCTGACGCCTGGCGGGCGCGGTCGGTAGGGTAGAATGGGGCCGGCGGGCGTGTGCTCGGGGTAGGCCGCCCTGGCGTGCTCGGGGCCGTGCTCGATGCCGGCCGCTTCGTGCTCGATGCCCGGGTCCGCCTGCCGGAGCACGTGGGCGCGCACCCGGACCGCACCCGGTGAGCGGCCGATCCGCCGGCCGACTGCGGCGAGCGCGCCGAACTGGCCCATCGCCGCGCGTATCTGCTCGTCTTCCGCCTGCGTCCAGACTCGTCCGCCCATTGCAGGATGCTCCTGAAAGCCTCTCGACGGGATTCTAACCCCGATTTCAGCCTCCGCCCGCTGCTACGTGTTAGCGGCTGTGTAAAAGCGCGTGTATTTGGCGAACAGGGGTGCCTGCTGCTGGCAGTCGCCGATGCGGATGGGGCTCAGAACGGTGGGTCGGTTTCTGGCCAGAGGTCGGCTTGCCGCGCGTCGGTTGTGATGGAGTCGCGGTGGGGTTGGCTGGCGTAGTGTGTTTCGAGGAGTTGTGCGAGTTCGTAGAGGATGGCCCAAGGCAGCGTGAAGCTGGCGAACCAACGGGGGCGGAGGACACTTATATCTCTCTCCAATCACCGGGGTCCAGTTCGAAATCTTCGAGATCAGGCTCATCTTCCCATTCCCATTTTATTTTATGCACTCCGATTCTGCTTTCGTCATGAAATGTCACCCGTGTAGTACCAATATGTATATCCTTGCTTTCATTGTATTCTTTGTTGCTTCCACCATAATCGAGAGTTGCCTGATTTCCTAAAACACGAATTTTGCATTTTGCCTGAATTCCACGCTCTCCACGTAGGTTGGTAATTTTGTAACATTTATCTACACCATCTACATCATGCTTAAACCATTTGTATGGAATATGGTCAGTAGCATAAAGTTCTTTCCAGTCGATCTCCAAAAAATTCGGGCGGTTTCTATTCGCCATTGGTATGTCTCCATGACTACTTTGAAGTACTTTGTCATGCTAAGGTTGAGTGTCTGGTCGCCGTAGGGATCAGCCGGTACATCGTCAACTTCACCGTGTCCAGGGGTCCAGCACGACCAGGATGGCATTCACGATAATTGTGTCCAGGTACATTGTCAACTTCACCTGTTAGGAGTGTTAGGAGCCCGTAATCTGTCTTGTTCGAGCGCGAGCAGGTGCAGTTGCCGATGGCCGGCGGCGTCGAGGTAGACGGTGATGGACTTGCGGCCACGGCGGGGGGGCGGTGGTCGTCGCGGCCGTGACCTTCCTCAAGGCGTCTCCGAGTACTCCGTCTTTCTTCGGCATCGTCAATCTCCTCCTGGAGCAGGTCGGGTTGTCTCGCGTGCTGGCAGGTCCATTCGTGGAGGCGTGCGCTCTCGCGGGCCGCTGGCGCCTACAGGCGAGCGCGGCATCGCGCCGGTGAAGACCTGGCGTGCTCGATGCCGGCACTTGGTCAGATCAAGCCGAACACACGAAGGCCGATGGCGAAAATGAAAGCGGCGGTCAAGCCGACTGCCCATCGGACAGTCCCGATCTCGGCGCGCACGCTGGCAAGGTCGGCCTTCGTTGCGGTCTCGGCAAACCCGGCCTTCATGTCTGCCCGGAGCTCGGCAATCTCGGCCTTGAGGTCGGCCTTCGTTGCGAGCTCGGCAAGGTCGGCCTTCGTGTCTGCCCGGAGCTCGGCAAGGTCCGCTTTCGTCGCCAGTGCTTCCCGGTCTGCTGCTGCGGCCGTGCGGACCGTGCCGGCGATGGCTTCGGCCTGGCGGCGCTCGATGCCGGCCGCTTCGAGGTCGCGGGCGGCGGTGAGTGTGTCGAAGGCGACGGCGCTCATGGCGTTGTCCAGTGTGGTTCCGTGCTCGGCAGGGTAACCGGGTTCGGCGGGAACGCGCCAGCCTGCCGGCGAACCGTGCTCTGACGCGCCACGGGCGCCCCGTGGGCGACGTCCGGAGTCGTTGAGAAGGCCCCGGCCGGGGCGCTGGAAGCCGTGGCGATGAAGGAGCGGCAGGAAGGATGTGCCGGACAGGCGACCACGAAGGAAGCCTGTCGCATCGATGCGGCTACATGATTCGGCCGGGACCGGCTGACACCATACACTGCCGAACGCCGGCACGGTGAATCAACCAGGCCATCGACCGTAGGGATACGGAGTGCGGGAGCCTGCATCGGCTGATGCACGTGCCGAGTTGTCATAGTCGCCGAGGCCCGCGCGTGCTCTGCAGCAGCGCGCTCCCGTCTCTCTCGCCGGTTGCTCTCCACCGCGTCCCCCCGCTCCGCATCGCGCACGACTTGCGGCGCTTGCGCTTCCCCCCGCCATGTCACACTCCATCCCAACGAGAGAGCGCCCAACGGCCGCTACTGTGACAATGGGGAGACTCGGCATGGCCCGAGGAAGCCACTGGACCGCTCGCCTGGCCAAATTCGCGAAGCGCATCGGCCGCCTCACCTTCGACTTCACCTGCTCCGCCGTTTTTCTCGCGTTCCTCGCGCTCGCGTGGGCTTTGTGGGCTGTGTGCGCTCCGTTCCGCCTCGCGGGCCGCCGCCGTGCGCGCCGCGCGCGCGAGGAACGCGACCGCGACGAACGCGAGGAGGGACGCGAGCGCCGCGATCGCGAGGAGGAACGCCTCGCGAGGCGCGAGGAACGCGAGGAGGAACGCGAGCGCGACCGCGAGGAACGCGACCGCGACGAACGTGCGGAGGAACGCGACCGCGAGGAACGCGACCGCGACGAACGCGAGGAGGAACGCGAGCGCGCACGGCGGAGAAGCCGAATCCGGTGGACCTGGGGCGTGGCGGTCGGGTCGGTGCTCGTCCTGGGGTACTTCCTGGTGGATGGGCTCTTGCGATGAAGCTCGCAAGCCACGGGACCGGAGGCGCTCGTCAGCGGATGCGTGCTTGACCCGCGGCAGGGCGCGAGCTCGAATTAGTGCCCCGGGGCACTAATTCACTAGGCCGTGTTGACGAATTCATGGAATTCTGGACAATTGTTCTCTGTCGATGTTCTTCGGAGAACAATCATGGCCTTACGCTTGCTCATCAGCGATGCTCTGTGGTCGACAATCGAACCCGTGCTCCGGGAACTCAAGCACGCCGCCGGCAGCCCGCCGAGGCTCAGCGACCGGATGTTCATCGAAGCTGTCCTGTACCAGGCCCGCACCGGGACCCCTTGGCGGGACCTGCCCGGCGAGTTCGGCCACTGGAATGCCGTCTATCATCGCTTTCGCCGTTGGGAAAAGGGCGGCCTATGGGAGCGGCTCTGGCAGCGGTTCCAGACCCTCGACGATGAACAACTCCACGAACTCTTCATCGATTCGACCATTGTGCGGGCACATCAGCACGCGGCCGGGGCATCAAAAAAAACGGTGGGCAACAAGCCCAGGCTCTGGGCCGCCCTTCGCAACGGCCGGTGGACTGTCCACCAAGCTGCACGCGGCCTGCATTGACGAGCGCACCGGGGTGTCGTTCGTGTTGACTGGTGGACAGCGCAATGATGCGGTGGGATTCGAGCCAGTGTGGGAGGGGGCGCCAGCGTTGCCTGGGCTGGGGGCGGTGGTGATGGACAAGGCATATGACAGCAATGCCATTCGTCAATTCCTGGCAATGCAGGGGATTGAGGCCGTCATCCCGCCGAAGGCGAACCGGATCGAGTCGATTCATCACGATGCGCAGAAGTACAAGCTGCGTGAGAAGGTTGAGCGGTTCTTCAACAAGCTCAAGCAATTCCGCCGTATTGCCACCCGTTATGACAAGCTCAGTCGGACGTTCCTGGCGTTTATTCATATCGTGTCGGCCTGGATCATGCTTCGATAATTCGTCAACACGGCCTAGCGGTAAACCGCCCGCAAGCTGCGTTTCCCGTGAGGTCCTGCCCGTTGTGGAGGTCCAGCCTGGCGTACCTGGTCGGGCTGTCCCCGACCTTCCAGCGCGGTAGCGGCCGGGGGTGGATAACGCGATCCAATCTCGCTCCGGCACACTCCGGGATCGCGTCCTGGCGCTCCCAATCCGGTATGTCGCGGAATCCTGGGAGTTAAAAGGTTTGGTATTTTTGGCGGGGAATCTCACAGGGATGGGTCCCTATGTGCGGGAAGGTGACTGCGGTGGAGGGGTGTGCCCTTCATGGCAAAGGCTCTTGGCCGATCCGCCTTTCGCCGTTGACGTTCGCCTTTCGCCGTTGCCTTCGACGTTGCCTCGGGCCGGAGCCGCGCACACGGCCTCGGGAGCCTCGTGGCGGGCCGTGCGGTGGAGCTGGGGGTTGGGGTCGGTCGGAAGCGGAACGCTCGGGAGGGCCGCCCGTGCGGTGTGCACGGGGCGGCAGTGGAGGCGGGGTCAGTCGAGGTCGTTGGCATCGTGGAAGCCTCGGCCGGCGCAGTCGGGACAGGGGCCGGTGAGGTTGCGATCGACGTCGATCGTGCCTGTGCCTGCACACGTCAGACAGTCGATGGTCATCGGCCGGCGTTTGTCCAGACGTTTTTTCAACTTCTCAAGCTTCATATTCGGTCCGCTCCCGGCGGGTCGCCCTTCGTGCGGAAATGAGGCGGATGGCGCCTTCTCCTACCTCGCTCTCACGCCTCGCCGCCGGGGTCCAGGAGCTGGATCCAGTGCCGCACCGGCGCCGACGCCGCGGTGGCGAGGTGCGCGAGGCAGCCGATGTTCGCGGTGGCGATCGTCCGCGGGCGTTGCGCCTCCAGGTTGTCGATCTTGCGCGCGAGCAGCGCGCGCGAAAGCTCCGGCTGCAGGATGGAGTAGGTGCCGGCGGACCCGCAGCACAGGTGGGCGTCGCTCACCGAGGTGAGCTCGAACCCCGCGCGTTCGAGGATGCCTTCGACCACGCCCCGCAGCTTCTGCCCGTGCTGCAACGTGCACGGCGAGTGGAACGCGATCCGCCCCGGCGGATGCGCGGGGACGAGGCCGGAGAGGTCCTCGGCCGCCACGATCTCGCAGAGATCCCGCGCGAGCGAGGAGACGCGCTCCGCCTTTCCGGCGTAGGCCGGGTCGTGCCGCAGCAGCTCCGCGTACTCCTTGACCTCGAACGCGCACGCGCTCGCGGTGGGCACGACGGCTTCGGCCCCGGCCTCGATCTCCGGCCACCAGGCATCGATGTTCCGGCGCATCATCGCGCACGCGGTCTCGTGCGCGTGCAGGTGGCGGCTCGCCGCTCCGCAGCAGCCGGAAGCCGGCGCCGGCACGTAGCTGATGCCGAGCCGGTCCAGCACCCGCGCCGCCGCCGCGTCGATGCCCGGCGCGATCGCGCCCTGCACACAGCCGCCCAACGCGAGCACCCGCCGCACATGTCTCGAGGCCGGCCAGCGGCCGGCCGGCTCGCGCGGCGGGATCCGGCGGGCGAGCCGGCCGGGAAGCAGCGGGCGTGCGAGCCGGCCGAGGGCGAGCAGGGGGGCGAAGCGCGCGCGGTAGGGGATGACCGCGAGCAGCGCCCGGCGCCTGATGCGCTCGGCGAGTGGGCGCCCGACGCGCTCCTCCACCAGCCCGCGCCCGATGTCCGCGAGCCGCCCGTAGCGCACGCCGGACGGGCAGGTGGTCTCGCAGGCGCGGCAGGTGAGGCAGCGGTCGAGATGGATCTGGGTGCGCGCGGTCACCGGCGCGCCTTCCAGAAGCTGCTTGATGAGGTAGATGCGTCCGCGCGGGCCGTCGAGCTCGTCGCCGAGGAGCTGGTAGGTGGGGCAGGTCGCGGTGCAGAAGCCGCAGTGCACGCACTTTCGCAGGATCGCATCCGCGTCGCGCCCTTCGGGGGTGTCCCGGATGAAGTCGGCGAGTCGGGTCTGCATTTCAGGACCTGTCGGGAGTCGGCCTGGGGCTGAAGGCGCCGGTCGGGTCGAGATCGTCGATCCGGGTCTGCATTTCAGATCCCCTCGTACATCCGGCCGGGGTTGAGGATGCCGGCCGGGTCGAAGGCGGCCTTGATCCTCTCGTGGAGCTTCAGCACCGCCGGGGCCGGGGGATGGAACACCGCGTCGGTGCGATCGCCGCCGCGGAAGAGCGTTGCATGTCCGCCGATGCGCCCGGCGGCGGCACGCACCTCCGCGGCCGGCGCGTCGGTGCGCAGCCAGCGCTGGGCGCCGCCCCAGTCGGTGAGGCGGTCGCCGTCGACGTCCAGGGCCGGGGCGCCGGGGGGGACCGACACCCGCCACAGCGGCGGGCCGTGCCGGGTGAAGAAGGGGAGGGCCTGTTCGCGGAGCGCCGGCCAGAACGCATCGCCATCGACGGTCTCGCCGTCGACGGTCTCACCGCCGAGGGCATCGGCCGCGGCGGCGACGCCCCCCGCCGTGCCCGCGAGCCGCACGTACAGGCGTCCGCCGTGGTGGCAGGCGCCGGTGATCGGCAGCGGCTTCGCGGCCCAGGCGTTGCATCGCGCGATCGCTTCCTCCGTGCTCGTCTCGAACGCGAGGGTGCGCGCTTGCGCCGGGCGCGGCAGCACCTTCAGCGAGACCTCGAGCAGCACCCCCAGGGTGCCGAACGCGCCGGTCATGAGGCGCGAGACGTCGTACCCGGCGACGTTCTTCATCACCTCGCCGCCGAAGCGCAATGCCTCGCCCCGGCCGTTCAGCACCCGGGTGCCGAGCACGAAGTCGCGCGCCGCCCCGGCGTAGGGGCGGGCCGGGCCGGAGAGCCCGGCCGCCACGGCGCCGCCGATGGTCGCAGCCTCGCCGAACGCGGGCGGCTCGAAGGCGAGCATCTGCCCCTTCTCCGCGAGCGCCGCCCGCACTTCCGCGAGCGGGGTGCCGCCGCGCGCGGAGAGCACGAGCTCGGTGGGCTCGTAGGTGACGATGCCCCGGTGGCCGGAGACGTCGAATCGTTCCGCCTGCGTGATGCGGCCCAGGAAGTCCTTGGTGCCACCCCCGGCGATCGCCAGCGGCGTACCGTCATCGGCGGCGGCCCGGATCCTCGCGGACAGGGATTCGGTCAGGTCGGCGTCCATCGATCGAATCCATCGTAACGGGCTGGTGGCAGGGCGACGTCGGATGCGGGAAAGGTTGACCCGAGTGGTGACGGTGAGTGAGCCCGCCGCGATGTACGGGGCAGAGGTGGCGGTTCCGCCGGCGTCTCTGCACGCCATCTCCCTTCATCAGGCCGTGTCGATGAATTCATGGAATGCTGAACGATCGTTCTCTGCCGATGGTCTTCGCAGAAGAATCGTGTCCTTGAACGACTCCCCGGTTCTATCATAAGGGAACCTTTCAAAATTCGGGTCAATTCGCCGAGTGCTGCCGCGACTCGTCGAATTCGCTCGATCAAGAAGGTTGAAGCGGCGCCTGGGCCGCACCGCCGCCGGCGCCGCGCAGGCGGCGTCCCGCACCTTCCGGATCATCGGACCAGCCCACCATGCAGACGGACGACGGACGCGCACCCGCACACAGGACCGGACCGCCTCGGGCCGCCGGAGCGGAGCGTGCGCTCGTCCGCGGCGCCACCCGCGACCCGGAGAACACGATCGCCGCTCACCTGTTCGTCATCTGCCCGAACAACAGCGGCTCCTCCTTCCTGGCGGGCGCATTGGCGGCCTGCCGGGCCGTCTGGAGCTTTCCCTGTGAGGGCCAGGCGGTCCCCGGCTACGCCGGGCCGGTCACGACGCAGGGCCCGGAGCTCGCCATCTGGGCCGCCGAGCCGCGCAGCATCGCCCTCTTCGCCGATCCGGGCCGCCACGACTGGGCGCGCACCCGCAAGGCATGGTATTTTTTCGCCCGCGCCAGCGACCCCGGCGCATCGGTGTTCGTCGAGAAGTCGTCGCAGCACGTCTTCCAGGTCGGCCAGCTCGCCCGGCATTTCCGCAACCCCAGGTTCCTGTACATGGTGCGCAACCCTTACGCGGTCTGCGAGGGGATCTGCCGGAGCTTCCGGCGCCGGTTCGGGCGGGACCACCTGCCGGGGGCCGCGGAGGGGGGACGGAGCCTGGAAGAGACGGCCGCCGCCCACGTCGTCCACTGCCTTGCCCGCCAGCGCCGCAACGTCGAAGCCCGCGGGGACCGCGGGGTGTTCTTCACCTACGAGGCGATGTGCGCGGATCCGGAGCGGGTGGCGCGGGAGATCCGGGCGCTGGTCCCGGAGCTGGACGATCTGGACCTGCGCCGGCGCCTGCCGGTGAAGGGCCGGTACGACGAGGTGCTTACCGACATGAACGCCCGGCAGATCGCCCGCCTCACCGCCGGGCAGATCGCCGCGTTCAACCGGGTCTTCCGCGAGCGCCGGGATCTCTTCGACCACTTCGGCTACGAGATGCTTGATGGCGGGGCGCTCCGGCCGGGAGAAACGCCGCTTCCGGGGGGAGCATCGCTCCCAGGGAAGAGCGCCGCTCCCGGAGGGAGAAGGTGATGCGGCGGTCGAAGACGTGCCTGCTCACGGTGGCCACGGACGATTTCGTGCCGGGCGCGTTCGTCATGGTGCGCACCTTCCTGAAGCACCATCCCCGCTTCGACGGGGACGTCGTCATCGTCCACGACGGGCTGTCCGACGCATCGCGCGAAGTGCTCGCGGCGTCGTTCCACCGCCTGCGGTTCGAGCCCGTCTCTCCCGAGCTCCGGGATCGGGTGGCGCGCCTGTGCGCCGTGCGTCCGGAGCTCCGCGCCCGGCGGGCAGCTTTCTACGTCCTCGATGCGTTCCGCCTGCACGGCTACCGCAAGGTGCTGTGCTGCGACTGCGACCTGCTGTTCCGCGCCTCCGTCGAGGAGTTGTTCGACTCCCCCGAGGCGCTGATCTGCTGCCGCGACAAGTACTCCCTGCGCGGCCGGCGGCGCGACGCGGTGACCTACCTGCCGGCCGACGATCCGGTCGTCCCCGTTGCCGCACCGGCCGCGCCCACCCTGGCGGAAACGTTCAACAGCGGCTTCCTGCTCCTCGACGGGCGGCTCATGGGGGAGGGCGCGCATGCGGACCTGCTGGCCAGGATCTCGCCGGAGGCTTGGCGCGGGGTCAAGGCGGTGGGCGACGACCAGCTCGTCCTCAACCGCCGCTTCGCCGGGCGGCAGACGCTGGTCAGCTCGACGTACAACTACCTGGTGGACTGCTCCGACGCCATCCGGGCCCGCGAGGGGATCGGCGTCGAGGACGCCAGGGTGCTGCACTTCAAGCTGCCCATGAAGCCCTGGGCGCCGGACGCCATGCTGTACTGGGCGCGCAGGGACGCCGCCCGCCCGCTCGCCCCGGGCTACAAGCTCTGGTACGACGCTTACATGGACTGTCTGGCGGATGCGCATCTGCGGCACGCGCTCGGCCGGCCGGGCATCGCCGTGGTTCCCCGGAACCCCGCCCCGTTCCGGGGGCCGCCGCAGCGGCCCGAACGCGAACGCTTCGCGGAAGCCCCGCCTCGGCGCGGGCCGGCCGCTGCCGCTACCGCGCCAGCGGTGGCCGGCAGCACCCGCGATTCCGCGCAGCGGAATCGCCAAGCGACCGCGCCAGCGGTCGCCCCCCGCCCTTCGAGGGTCTGTCTGGTCACGGGGACCACGGACGGTTTCGTGCCGGGCACGTTCGCCATGCTCGGCACCTTCCTGAAACATCATCCCCGCTTCGACGGGGACGTCGTCGTCATCCACGACGGCCTGTCCGCGGCGTCGCGCGAGGCGTTGGCGCCTCTGTCCGAACGCCTGCGCTTCGAGCCCATCTCGCCCGAGCTCCGGGATCGGCTGGCCTGCCTGTCCGCCGAGCAGCCGAGGCTGCGCGACAGGCTGGCGCATTTCTACTCCCTCGAGGCGTTCCGCCTGCACGGTTACCGCAAGGTGCTGTACTGCGACGGCGACCTGCTGTTTCGCGCACCGATCGCGGAGCTGTTCGATTCCCGCGACGCGTTGCTCTGCTGCGGTGACGAGCCGCATCTGCGCGGGCTGCCCCGCGATGCCGTCACCTACCTGCCGGTCGAGGACGCCTCCGGCCGGCGAACGCCGGAGGGGCGGCCGTCCGCAGTCGGGAGCCGCCCCGAGGCGGTCGCCGGGGAATCCTCTACCTTGGCGGGAACGTTCAACAGCGGCCTGCTCCTGATCGACGAAGGGTTGGTGCGGGCAGGCTGCTACGCCGGCCTGCTGGAGATGGTGTCCGGGGAGACCTGGCGCCGCGCCAGGGTCCGGATCGCCGATCAGCTCGTGTTGAACCGCTACTTCGCGGGGCGCCAGACGCTGGTGAGCTCGACCTACAACTACCTGCTCCCGCGGGCCGACGTGATCCAGGCGCGCGAAGGGATCGGCATCCGGAACGCCAAGGTGCTGCATTTCCGGGCGTCCATCAAGCCGTGGAGGCCGGACGCCATGCTCGCGTGGGCGGGCGGGAAGGCCCGGGACGCGATGACGCCGTGCTTCAAGCACTGGTACGGCGCCTACGTGGACTGCCTGGCGGCCGTACGTTTGCGCAGCGCCTTCCCGCGCCCCGATGCGCATCGGGGCGCGGGCGCCTCCGGCGCGGCTGGATGACCGCTCCGTCCCGGGCGTGCGACCGTGCCGCAGATCCCCGTCACCGCATCGGGGCGACGTTGCGGCTCGGCGCATGGGCAACGTGCGGACTTGGCGGCGGGCGCATCGCTCGCCGCCGTTCGGCTACGGGCCGCCGGGCGCATACCACACGGGCGAGCTCCAGGCTCGCTCCTGGATGACCGGGGGCAGGACGGGATTGGGTTCGATGCCGGCGCGGACGGCGTCCCAAGTGGACCAGCGGCAGCTCGGGTTCTCGAGCACCCTCACGTAATAGAAACCGGGCTGGCCGGCATCGAAGTCCGGGTCGGTCCACACCGTGCGCAGCTCCGCCGCGCCCCGGTCCCGGCTGACCGAGCAATCGGCGAGGTCGACGCGCGCGCCGTTGTCGGGGCAGCGATGGCTGTCCGGGTCCGGCTCCAGGCCGCCCGAGCAGGCGACGTCGAACACCCGCTCGCGGGCCTCGCCGTCCTCCAGCCAGCCCTTGACGATCTGGGCCCGTTGCAGCCGGCCGGACCGCGGGTCGCGCATGGCCCAGACGAAGAAGTCCGGCGCCGATCCGGCCGCGCCGGTCAGCACCCCGCCCATGGGCGCGCCGTGGGCATAGCCCGCGGCGACGGGGTCCCGGGACTGCTCGATTCCTTGCGCCAGCCCGAACCCCCCGAAGAAGCGCACGCGCAAGCGCGGCCCGGAGGTGGCGAACGTCTCGCGGCGACGCAGGGCCCGGAACAGCGCGGCGCGGGTGTTCTCTTCCGCCCAGAGGCCGGTCAGGCCGGCGCTGCCGTGAGTGGCGACGTGGGGCGTCCGGTAGCCTTCCCAGCCGCCCTGTTCTTCCGGGTACGCCGAGCCGCGCTCGTGCGGCTCGAGCCTCGACTTGAAAAAGTCGGCTTCATCGAAGGCGCCCGCGCCCAGCTTGCTGTCGCTGCCGCCGACCGCACCGAACCGGTAGGGATTGACGCCGATGCGCCGTTCGATCGCGAGGCCGCGTTTCAGCCCCTGCCGGTAGTAGTCGCCCACCGGGCTCTCCCTGCCGTCGTAGTACCGGAACGTCTGGAAGTCGGCCCATTCGTCGTTCGGCGAAAACAGGGGGTGCGTCTCGGAAACACCCTTCTCCTGGATGATCTCGACGACCGGCTCGTTGCGCAGGCGCTTCTCCGCGAAGGCCCGATCGATCGGCCGCCCCTTCCAGTCGGTCTCCGGAAAGGCGAGCCCCCTGCTCTTGTCCATGTTGTGCGGGATGGCCAGCGCTTCGATGCCCTGCCCGCGCTGGCGGTCGAGCCAGTCCCACAAATCCTCGGGACCCCGCGAGTACCGGGGGCCGAGCGGCAGCGCCGGCACGTCAGCGCTCCCGAAGACGACGTGGCGGTGCAGGTTGCTCCCGTGAAGGCGGAACGCCCATTCGTAACCGATGAACGTGGTGAACCTGCCCGGCTCGTTGTGCCGCTCGGCGGCCTCCACGGTGCGTCGCCAGGCACGGCGCCTCACTTCCTGAAGGCGGCCCGACTCGACGAGGCGCACCACCGCCCGCCTGACGGTTTCGGATACCGGGTAGCCCCGAGGGCTGTCGTTCGCGAGGTGGAGCAACGGCAGCGCCGCGCCCATGAAGTCCGCGTGATCGGTGACGGCGAGAAAGTCGAGCGGAGGCCCGGACAGCTTCACCTCCCCGCCCCGCGGGTGGGGGATGGCGCCCCCCTTGGCGTATCGGTAGGCGTCGTCCGGCGTGGTGCGGTGGTTTCTCCTCAAGAACGAGTGGGTGGAGTACATCGTATGCACTTGAAGATCGCCGAACCAAGCCGAACGTTGCGGCGCGGCGGCGGCCGGTTCGCCGCCGTGGCCGAGGCCCGCCGCCAGCAGCACGATCCGCGAGAAAGCCTTGATGGGACAGCGGCCCGTTTCGGCGTCCGCGCGGTTGCACGAGTGACGGCCATCTCCGCCTCCGCTTCTCCCTTGCAACCACCCATTCCCCGGCCTGGGACGCATCGGGCATGATACGCACGTTTCGGGTCACCGGGGGCGAGTCCACCATGCGGACGGGCGACGGATGCGCACCCACCGGACCCGGTCCCCGTAGCGCTTGCGCAACTCGTCCGCACGGCCGGTGCGCGGACGACGGAGCGGGGGGGATGGTGTACGCCGCCGGCCGCGACCTGGAGCCCACGATCGGGACCCACTTGTTCGTCATCTCGGCGAATCACGGCGGGTCGACGTTCCTTGGGAAAGCGCTGGCCGCCTGCCGGTCGGCCTGGAGCCTGCCCGGCGAGGCCGATCGGATGCCGGGCTTCGTCCAGCCCCCTCGGGTGGAGTCACCCGACATGCCGAGACCATCCAAGCTCTGGGCGGCCAGCCGGCCACGCATGGACCGGCTGGCCGGCGCCGCCGGTTACGACTGGCCGCGCAACCGCAAGGCGTGGTATTTCATGGCGCGCGCCCGCGACCCGAAGGCGTCGGTGTTCGTCGTGCACTCGCCGCGGGCGCTCTTCCAGGTGGACATGCTGGCACGGCACTTCCGCAACGCCAGGTTCCTGTTCATGGTGCGCGACCCTTACGCGGCCTGCGAAGGGATCTGCCGAAGCTACCGGGAAAGGCACGGTGCGGACCCGGCATCGGCGACGTGGCAGGGACGCGGCCTGGAAGAATGGGCGGCCGTGCACGTCGTGAACTGCCTTGCCCGCCAGCGCCGCAACGTCGAAGCCCACGGGCGCCGCGGGGTGTTCTTCACCTACGAGGCGATGTGCGCGGATCCGGAGCGGGTGGGGCGGGAGATCCAGGCGCTGGCCCCGGAGCTCGGCGACCTGGAGCTGCGCCGGCGCCTGCCGGTGAAGGGCCGGTACGACGAGATGCTCACCGACATGAACGCCCGGCAGATCGCGCGCCTCACCGCCGGACAGGTCGCCGCGTTCAATCGGGTGTTCCACGAGCGCTGCGACCTCTTCGGCCATTTTGGCTACGAGATGCGAGATTGAACCAGGATCCGGCTCCCTTCAGGCTCATCTCTCGTTGGACAAGACCGCCGGTTGTCAGGCCCTTACCTGACGCGATACCGTTTCCGGGCGTGGCAAATGTAGCGGTCGGAGAAAAAAGAGGAAGCACCTCAAGGCGTCCGGGTGCCGTTTCGTCCGTCAAGGACGCGGGGATCACGAAATCTGGTTCAGTACGATCTCGAATCGGAGCTTCCCGGTGGACGGTGACGTCAAGTCTCGGCACACGGCCAACGCCGTCCTCGTGCAAGCTGGATTGAAGAAAATTTTCTGACAGGGCCGGTATGTCCTGACGAGGGAGCGGTTCCGGCCGCCCCGCTGGCGGTGGGGCGCCGCCCGTGTACCGGGGGCCGCCACCGGAAGGCGATCGAGGTCGAGACGGTACCGGCGGCCGGCGCCTGCCGGTGAAAGGTTGCTTCGAGACGCTCCGGACTGCTTCGTCTGCTAGCTCATGGGTCTGTAGCCCTCGCCTACATTCCCCGCTTCCTGAGTACCCTGCGGGCGATCGGGTTCACCGCCTGTGTCTGTGAGTATCACCCGCCTCACTTGGGGCTTGGACCACGTTCGTCCGGAGCTCTGCGTCCGCGAGCGCTCGGAGCCCTGCAGGTCCTCAGGCTCAGGCGTGGGGGGGACAGGCGTCATCTCGTTTCTCCTCCAGCCAAGGCTCGGCGTCACCATTCGAGCTTCGCAGCATGAACCGGCACTGCAATTCTCGACTCGACCGGGCCACGGTGTCAACGGAGGGCCAAGTGGTTTGTCAGGAGCAAATAGTCTGTCCGGTGTAGTAGCACGTCATCTGTCCGGCCTGCTCGCCGCCGCGGCCCACGTCGGCGGCGCCCGGCCGGCCGGGCGCCGCCGACGTCCCGCTGGCGGTGGGGCGCCGCCCGTGTACCGGGGGCCACCACCGGAAGGCGACCGAGGCCGAGACGCTCCGGACTACCTTTGTCTGCTAGCTGGAGGGTCTGTAGGTACCACCGAACCCCCCCCATTCACGCGTACCAGGCAGGGAATCGGGGTTACCGCCTGTGCCTGTGAGCATCACCCGCCTCACTTGGGGCTTGGACCACGTTCGTTCGGAGCTCTGCGTCGGCGAGTGTTCGGAGCGCTGCAGGTCCTCAGGCTCAGACGTGGGGGGGACATGCGTCATCTCGTTTCTTCTCCAGCCAAGGCTCGGCACCATCATCCGAGCTTCGCAGTATGGACAGGGAGTGCAATTCTCGACTCGACCGGGCCACGGCGTCAACGGAGGGCCAGGTGGTTTCAAGGCCGCGCAATCGCCTTCTTCTCAAGTCGAGGCGCCTGCCCGAGCCGGCGGCCTGCTCGCCGCCGCGGCCCACGTCGGCGGCGCCCGGCCGGCCGCGCGCGTCGCCGGCGTCCGGCGTGCTGTCCGATGGTGTCAGAAATCAAGAAACGACAAGGCCGCCGCAAGCCCCGACCACGAACGTCTCCTCCTGGACAGGGCCGGGTCCTCCAGACGTTCGACGAGGCGCGGCATGTCGACGTAGCGGGCCCGGCCCGGCGGCACGGCACGGGCGGCGAGCTCCCGCCGAATCGACGGCAGCGCCCCGAGGAATGCGTCGGATGCCGCGTTGAAACGCGCCGGGTCGCTCTTGGACTCGTGCCAGCACACCTCGGGCGGCAGGACGGCATCGAGGGCCAGCGCATGGCGCATCAGCCAGCGGCTCGACGGCCCGCGCCTGAACTGTTCCGTCGGGAGGCTCAAGGCGAGCTCCAGCACCCGGCGGTCCAGCAGCGGATACCGGTACTCCAGGCCGTGGCGAACGCCGCTGGCGGCCCACCACTCCAGGTGCTCGCCAAGACCCCGGTGGCCCAACGACTCCAATTGACCCCTTCGCGCACTCGTCGGCCAACGTCTCGTTCGGGGGGGGGGGGGGGGGGGGAAACGGCCTTTCCCGCGCGAACGCCCGGTTGATGAAGCGCCGGGCCCTCGGCTCCGGGTCCCCCTGCAACCACTTGCGCAGCCTGTTCCTCGGAATGAGCAGCTTGTAGCCGTGTGGAAGAACCCTCAACGCGGTGCCGGCCGCCACCCGGAGCGGATTGCTCCCGCGGGCGCGCGCCTCGGCGAACAACGCGGCCCAACGTCCACCCAGCAGCAGGCCGGCGTAATATCCGTAGCCGTTGAAGGAGATGCCCTGGTCGCCCCCCAGGCCGGACAGCAGCACGCGCACCCCGTGCGCGGCGGCTGCGCGCTGCACTGCCGCTTCGTTGGGACCAACGTGCGCTTGTGGAAAGGCGCCGTCGCACCGCAGCAGGGCGAGGGTGTCCGCCGCGGTTGGAGGCTGGAGGAACACATGCAACCCCTCCTGCCCGGCCACCGCGCCGACGGCATCGTACTCCCACCCACCGCTCTCCCCCGGCGGCTCTTCGCCCAATGGCGGCAGCCAGGTGAAGGCAGGCGGCGGCGGACGGCCCTGGCGCCGCAATTCGCGGGCGGCGAGGACCGCGACGCTCGACGAGTCCAGGCCGCCGCTCAGATGGACGCCTATCCGGCCGGGGCCGCACAGGCGGTCCTTCACCGCCCGCGAATACAGGGCCAGAAACTCCTCGGCGTAGTCGTCGTCGGAGGCCGGCGCCGCCCGCGGCACGTCCTCCGGCCGCCAGTAGCGTTGCAGCCGCACCGCGCCGTTCGTGACCACGAGGCCATGCCCCGGCGGCAGCCTGCGCACGGCCTGGAAGAACGTGCTTGTGGCGGGGAGCTCCGCGTCCCTCCTCATCAGCCACATCCCCACCGTGAATTCGTCGAGCTCGCGGCCGACGTCCGGGCCGGCGAGCACGGCTTCGATGGCGCTGGCGAAGACGAACCCTCGCCGCGTCTCGGCGTAGTAGAACGGCCGCGCGCCGACGTGGTCCCGAGCGCAGAACAGCGTGCGCTTCGCCGCGTCCCACACGGCGAAGGCGTAGTCGCCGAGGAGGTGGCGCGGACAGTCGGCGCCCCATCGCCGGTACGCCTTCGCGATGAGGGCGCGGTCGTCATGGGCCGCGCGGGCGGCGGGCGGCAGGCCCAGCGCGCCGCAAAGCGTATCGCGGTCGTCGAGCCGGGCATCGGCCACGACGACCGTGCCGGGAACGTCCGGCGCCGGGGCCGGGGCCGCGGCGCCCCGGGGCGTCGCGCCGTCGCCCGCGGCGCAACGGCGCCCGAGGCTCACGCCGGCATCGGTCCAGGAGGCGACGTCGGCGCCGGAGTGGGTCATTGCCGCCAGCATGGCGTCCACCCCGCCCGCCGGGGCCTCGTGGCGCCCGACCGTGCCGCAGATCGCCGTCATCGCATCAGGGCGCCGGCGCCGTCCGGCGCATGGGCAACGTGCGGGAGCGTCCCGGCGGCGGGCGCATCGCCCCCCGCCGCCGTTCGGCTGGAGAACGCATCGAGGGAGTCCATCGTGTGAACATGTTCTACGGAATCAACCGGAGGTTCCAAGGCGTGTCGGCGCTCGCGGTCGACGATGGCACGGCTGCCCGATCATGGTTGCACGAGACCGAGGCTGTGCCGGATGATACCGGAGGCACCGCCGTGCGGAAGCGGTCATGCCGACGGCGGCCTGCAACGACCACCGGCAGGGACGTTGCCGATGGAAACGAGGAATCGAGGAACCGAGGCCGTGCGCTTCTTCGACACCACCGGTCCCGTCAGACCCGCGGACCACCACTGCCTCCCGCCGCTCGGGCGTTTCGACCTCGACGAGGCGCCGGCGCTCGTTCGGATGAAGAAATGCATCGTGCTGCACGCACCGCGCCGGACGGGCAAGACGGTGGATCCCGTGTGAGCCGCCCTCTGCTCGATTATCGGGCGTATGGGCTGTGGGTGCGCTCGCCCATCGCCCTGCCGTTCATCCGCGTTCCCGTCCCCCCGGCCGGTGAACCGGACGTGACGGTCCGCATCGGCGCGACCCCGGAGGCGCTCCCGGCGCCCGTCGAAAGCCGCGGCCCGTGGGAGACCGCCCCCGGCGCCTACCTGAGGAACGTGCGCGACGGCGCCCGATTCCTGGTCACCGGCGGCCGCGACATCCTCGTCGAGCCGAGGGGCGGCAGCGACGACGTGGTCGGCCTCTTCCTCACCGGCTCGGTGTTCGCCGCCCTGTTGCAGCAGCGTGGCGTGGCCCTCCTTCATGCCGGCGCCATTGAGACGGATTCGGGGGCGGTGCTGTTCGCGGGCGATCCGGGCACAGGCAAATCGTCGCTGCTCGCGGCGCTCGTCGAGCGCGGCTACGCGATGCTGGCCGACGACGTGACGGGGGTGGTGCCGGACGCGGGCGGCGGTGCGGTGGCGCTGTCCGCCTTTCCCCGCATGAAGCTGTGGGCAGACACGCTGGACGAGCTGGCCTGGCAGGAACGGGCGCGGGGCAGGGTGCGGGAGGGGTGGGAGAAGTATCTGGTCCCGGTGGAGCGATTCCGGACCACACCGCTGGCGGTGCGCGCCGTCTGTGTGCTGGGGA
Organism: uncultured Gammaproteobacteria bacterium; assembly: GCA_958295835.1. Lineage (GTDB taxonomy): Bacteria > Pseudomonadota > Gammaproteobacteria > HK1 > HK1 > HK1. Next base: position 4,872,072 of record OY282378.1, on the reverse strand, counting down.
GCCACCAGCGGGAGCGCATCGAGGTCCGGACGGCGCCGCCCGCCGACGCCTTCGGATGGCTGTGCAGGCATACCTACCGCGGGAAGTACCTGCGCGGGCTCGGGCAGCAGCCGGCCCACTTCCGCACCTTCGTGGCGCTGGCAAGGCGTGTGCCGGTCGTGGGCGTGAGGAGGCCCGCGTCTGCGTTCCGGCTCGACGCGCTGGCGGATCGAATCGAGGAGTGGCTGGGTGAGATGGGCCGGCAAGGAGCCGCTGCCCCTCATGCAACGACCGTCCATCGCACGGATCGCTTCGAAGCGCGGAGATGACCGACGGACAGCGAGTCCATCCAGGCGTCGTACCAGAGCCTGAACTCGGGGACCGGCGTCCCGCCGTTCATCCAGCGCAGCATCGTCGCCGGCATCCAGGGCTTCGCGTTCAGATTGAAATGCAGGACCTTGGCGTCCGTCGCGGCAAGCCCCTCCCTCGCCCGAATGGCGGTAGCGGCCAGCAGGATGTAGTTGTACGCGGAGCTGATCAACGTTTGCCGCCCCGTGAAGTACCGGTTGTGGACGAGCTGCTTGAAATGCGGCGTGTCGGTGTCGCGCCACGTCTCCGGCGTCACCAGGGCCAGCAGGTCCGCATAGCGCCGCTCTCCCGGAAGGCTGCCGTCGAGGACCAGAAACCCGTCGTTGAACGTCTGTCCAAGGACGCCGGCGGCGCCCGCGCATGACGGGGCGGCCAGAGGCATGAAGGTCGCCGCGTCACGGTATCCTCCCGCCAGAAAAACCTGGTCTCCGCAACACAGCAGAAGGTCTTCGGCATCGAACAGCTCGTCGATCGGCTGCCGGAACAGCAGGTCGCCGTTGCAGAGCAGCACCTTCCGATACCCGGCCAGCCGGTACGCTTCGAACGCATGCAGATGGCACAGGATGGGCGCGAAGCGGGGGTGGGCGGCGCCCACGCGGGCCAGCCGGTCCTTGAGCTCGGCGGAGGGCGTCTCGAACCGCACCCGGTCGTACAACGCCCCGAGGCACGCCTTCGCTTCTTCGGACAGCCCGTCGTGGATGACGGCCACGTCCCCGTCGAAGCCGGGGTGTGCCTTGAGGAAGGACGCGACCATCACCAGCGTTCCGGGCAGGAAGCCGTCCGTGGTCACCGTGGCGAGGCAGACCCTTCGATGCTCGCCCCCCGGATCGGGCCCGGGCTCCGCCGAGCCGGGAGGTGTGCCGGACAGGGCCATGTCAGGACCGGTACCGGACAGGAGGAACCCGCTGCCTTTCGCCAACGCCGGACCTACCCGCCGCGCCGGGAGCAGGGTGGCTCACGCGGGATTCGCCGTCCTGCTCGGGGGCATCGGTCCCCTTCGACGAGGCCGCGGCCGGAGGCCGGACTCGCGCCTCTTTCACGCTCCGGCGGGCTGCACCCGGACGAGCCGGTACTCGCTTGCCGTTTGCAGGAATTCCAGCGTGTCGTGGCGGCAGGTGTCGGGATCGACGTCGTACTCGCCCGCCAGCGCGTCGCAGATCTCGGCCACGGGCCGGGCGGCCTCGATCAAGGTCCAGATTCTCGCCCCGATCGGATCGAGCTCGTAGTACTGCCCCTCGTCGACGTCCATCATCACGACGGTGTCGTCGAGGTCGGTGAAGACGATCGCCTCGTTGCGTGCGGCCACGGAGGAGAGGTCGATGTCCATGCTCGTTCTCCCTTTCGATGGAAACGGGTTTGCGCCTTCCGCCTCCCGCCCGTCGGTCGTCCATTGCGGAGGCGGTGTCGAGCCCGCGCGGAACGGGGCCGGGGGAATCCTACATGATGCCTTACCATCCATTTACCCATCGGGCTCGCCGGATTCGTTCAGAACCGCTCGATCTCCGCGAACGGCAGCCGGCCGCCGTGCACGTGCATGGCGCCGAACTCGGCGCAGCGCTGCAAGGTCGGCACCGCCTTGCCGGGGTTGAGCAGCCCGTGCGGGTCGAACGCGCCCTTCACGGCGTGGAACTGCGCAAGCTCCGGGGATGCGAACTGCACGCACATCTGGTCGATCTTCTCCACCCCCACCCCGTGCTCGCCGGTGATCGTCCCCCCGACCTCGACGCACAATTCGAGGATCCGTGCACCGACACGCTCGGCCGTCTCGAGCTCGTCCGGCGCGTTCGCGTCGTAGAGGATCAGCGGATGCAGGTTGCCGTCGCCGGCGTGGAACACATTCATGATCCGCAGGCCCGATTCCTCGGAGAGCGCCTTCATGCGGTTGAGCACCGCCGGCAATTCGCGCCGCGGGATGGTGCCGTCCATGCAGAGGTAGTCCGGCGAGAGCCGGCCGGCGGCGGGGAAGGCGGCCTTGCGCCCGGCCCAGAAGCGCGCGCGTTCGGCCTCGTCGCGCGCCACCCGCACTTCGGTCGCCCCGCAGCGGTGGAGCACCTCGCCCACCTCCGCGATCCGGTCCTCGACCTCCGCCTCGATGCCGTCGAGCTCGCAGAGCAGGATAGCGGCGGCATCGGTCGGATAGCCCGCGCCGCAGAAGTCGTCGGTGGCGCGGATGGCGAAGTTGTCCATCATCTCCAGTCCGGCGGGGAGGACGCCCCCGGCGATGATCGCGCCCACCGCCGCGCCGGCGCTCTCCACGTCCTCGAACGCCGCGAGCAGCACCCTCGCGCAGGCGGGCTTCGGCAGGAGCTTCACCCTGACCTCGACCACCACTCCGAGCAGCCCTTCCGAGCCGGTCATCAGCGCCAGCAGATCGTAGCCGGGGGCGTCGAGGGCGCCGCTGCCGATGGTCATGCGCTCCCCGTCCACGGTGATCACGGTGAGCTCCAGGACGTTGTGCACGGTGAGGCCGTACTTCAGGCAGTGGAGCCCCCCCGCGTTCTCCGCGACGTTGCCGCCGATGCTGCACGCGATCTGCGAGGAGGGGTCCGGCGCGTAGTAGAGCCCGAGCGGCGCGACGTGCTCGGAGATCGCGAGGTTGCGCACCCCCGGCTGCACCCGCGCCACGCGGTTGACCGTATCCACCTCCAGGATCCGGTTGAGCTTCGCGAGGCTCAGCAGGACCCCGCCGGCCAGCGGCAGGGCGCCGCCCGAGAGCCCCGTGCCCGCCCCCCGCGCGACCACCGGCACGCCGAGGCGCGAGCAGGTGCGCATCACCTCCTGCACCTGCCCGACCGTCTCGGGAAGCACCGCGACGAGGGGCACCTGCCGGTACGCGGTGAGCCCGTCGCATTCGTAGGGCTTCAGCGCCTCCTCGGTGTGGAGCACGGAGGCTTGGGGGAGGAAGCGGCGAAACGCTTCGAGCAGGGCGCGCTTGCGTGCGTCGAGGTCCGCGGATGTCGTCGTGTCGCTCATTGTTTTCCTGTCGATGCATGATCCGGCCGAGCCGGATGCTCACGCTCCAAGGGTGTCATGCGCGCCTTCCTGTTACGCGCATCGCCTGGGGACCCGAGGGGCGCCGCGCATTGCGGCATCGGAATCGCCTCGGGCGATCGTGACCATCAAGCCTCGGCCCGGCAGCGGTCGGGGTCGCGTTCAGTTCCCGTGCGGCCCCAGAACAGCTTGCGCACGGCTTCGCTGTTCTCGAGCCCGGGCCGTTCGCCGTAGCAGAGTACGGGCACCAGGCGAGGCCGGGCGCCGCGCACCCGGGTCACCCGGTGCAGCGTCTGCCGGCCACCGAAGATGAGCAGGGTGCCCGCCGTGAACGGCAGCTCGATCACGCTGCCGCGGTCGCCGTCCAGCACCGCGCCGACAATCGCCTTCTCGTCCCGGCGCCCCCGGATCCGCGGCACGTACTCGAAAGAGCCCCCCGACTCCGGCGATCGCAGCATCAACGTGACCGTGAACTCCGATTCGTCGAAATGCCATCCGTGCTCACCGCCGTCGACGAAGACGTTCATGGAACACGCGCCCAGGGGATCCGCGAAGCGGTAGAGCCGCTCCTTGCCCAGCACCGCGCCGACGAAGTCCTTCAGGGGATCCCACAGGTACAGGCGCCGTAGCGAGGAATCTTCCCCGATTCGGTCGTAGGGCACCGAGCCCACGAAGGTCCGCTCCTTCCGTCCGGCCACGCCGTCCGCCGGTGTGCCGGGATCATGATTCGTGAGGTAGACGTTGTGGGTGTTGCGGCAGAACCAAGCGTCCCGGGTGGATCCCTCCGCCTCCCGGGCCAGGACTTCCAGCGCGTCCGGGCGGATGAAGCCCGGCAGCATGCAGAGCCCGTCTTCGAGGAAGCGTTCCCGGCAGGCCTGCCTGAACGCGGCGCCGGCGGCGGAATCGGGGCCGGCGATCGGGCAGCGGGCGAGATCCACCATGTGGGCGGCGTCGATCGCGGGCTTCCCGGCTGCGTCGTCCATCCTGGCGTCCATGCTCCGCTCCTGCAAGTCACGTCGGGGAATGATAGCGCGCTGGCGGGTTGGTCAGTGGGCGATCGATCTGCGTACACTATCCGGCAGCGACACGGTTTCCGACCGTCCCCGGGGAGTGGCCTCCGGTACGCGCGTCGCGCACGTTCCCCACCTGCGGCCTGCTCGATCCGCCTGCGATCCGGAGTCCTTCGGGCCGAACGGAAACACTGACGGAAACACCATCCGAGAAGCCCATCCGAGGAAAAGGATCATGTCGACGAGAGAAACACTTCTGAAGGCACTGCACGGCGGTCTGCTGTCCCGACGCGAGTTCATCCACCGCATGGGCGCCCTCGGCGCCGCCGCCGGGACCATGCCCGTGCTGCTGGCCGGCGCCGCCCACGCCGCCGAGCCGAAGAAGGGCGGCAAGATCACGGTCGGGGTCGAGGCGGCCCAGACCAGGGATTCGCTGGACCCGACGAGGTACTACTCGACGGCCAACATCCTCATGGGCTTTTCCGTCTACGACGGCCTCGTCAATCGGGGTCCGGACCTGAAGCCGGTGCCGTGGCTGGCGGAATCCTGGGAGAGCGGAGCGGACGCCGGAGAGTGGATCTTCCATCTGCGCAAGGACGTGGAGTGGCATGACGGGGCGCTGTTCACCGCCGACGACGTCATCTATTCGTGCAGCCGGCATACCCGCGAAGGCTCCGAATCGCCCGCCAAGGGATACATGGGCCAGATCGCGGAGATGAAGAAGGACGGCGACCACGTGGTCCGCTTCAAGCTGTCCGCGCCGAACGCCGACTTCCCCATCGTGCTGTCCGACACGCGAGTCCAGATCAGCCGCAACGGTTACGAGGACTTCGTGAGCACGACGATCGGCACCGGCCCCTTCAAGGTCAGGGAATGGAAGTCGGGCTCGCGCTACGTGTTCGAGCGCAACGACAGCTACTGGAGGTCGGACGGGCCCTGGGTGGACGAGATCGAGGTCATCGGCATCGGCGACATCACCGCACGGGTGAACGCGCTGCTCTCCGGCGACATCAACGTGATGCTGGAGCTGGACCCGAAGGCGGTCGACCTGATCGAGCGCAGCAAGAAGGCGGATCTGATCAGGACCCCGAGCGGCGCGTTCATCAATCTCGCGATGATGGTCGACCGCGAGCCCACCAGCAGCGCGGACTTCCGCATGGCGATGAAGTACGCCGTGGACCGCGAGAAGATCGTGAGGAACGTGCTCAAGGGCTACGGCAGCGTGGGCAACGACCACCCCATCTCGCCGGCGGACCCCTATTTCTGCGGCGACATCGCGCAGCGCACGTACGACCCGGACAAGGCGCGTCACCACGTCAGGAAGGCCGGCCTCGAGAACGTCCCGGTGGACTTCTACGCCTCCGACGTGCCCGGGGCGGGCACGCTGGCGGCCTGCCAGGTCGTCCAGCAGACCGCGGCGGCGGCGGGGATCAACCTCAACCTGATCCAGCCGCCGGCCGACACCTACTGGTCCTCGGTGTGGATCCAGAAGCCCCTGAGCGCTTCGGGATGGGACATGCGCCCGGTGCCCGACCTGATGTTCTCTATCGCGTTCAAGAGCGGCAGCGACTGGAACGAGACCAGGTACGCGGACGAGCGCTTCGACCGGCTCCTGCTGGAAGCGCGCTCCACGGTGGACTTCGAGAAACGCAAGGCGATGTACTGCGAGATGCAGCGCATGCTCCACGATGACGGCGGCCACGTCACCCTGGCGTTTCGCGACATCCTCGACGCCAAGGCGCCCGACGTCCGGGGGATCGGCGCCCATCCCTCGGGGCCGCTCGGGTTCTACCAGTTCGCCAGGACGGTCTGGATCGACGGCTAAAGCCGGCCGGTACCGTCCGCTGGAGTGGGCGGAAGAGCGGCCGTGTCGCTGACGATCCTGGTCGCCCGGCGGCTGGTGCTGGGCGTGCTCGTCCTGCTGGTCGTCTCGGCCCTGGTCTTCGTCGCCACCGAGGTGCTTCCCGGCGACGTGGCGCGGGCCATCCTCGGGCAGGGCGCCACGCCGGAGCTCATCGCCAACGTGCGTGAGCGCCTGGGCCTGGACGAGCCGGCCCACCTGCGCTACTTCACCTGGATGGGGAACCTGCTCGCCGGGCGTCTGGGCACGTCCCTGGCGAACAGCGCGGACATCGCCGACATGATCGGCGAGCGCATCGTGAACACCATGCTGCTGGCAGGGGTCACCGCCGCCCTGGCGGTGCCCCTGGCCGTCGGGCTGGGACTGCTCTGCGCCCTGAAGCCCAACGGGGCGGTGGACCGGGCCATCTCCACCGTCTCCCTGACCCTGATCTCGGTGCCGGACTTCCTCGTGGCCATCGTGCTGGTGACCATCTTCGCGGTCCACCTGGGCTGGTTGCCGGCCATCGCCAACCTCAGGCCCGGGCAGGATCCGGTGGTGGTCGCCCGGATGCTGACGCTGCCGGTGGCCGTGCTCCTGTTCACCGTGCTCGCCCACATGATCCGCATGACCCGCACCGCGGTCATCAACATCCTCGCCACCCCGGCCATCGAGATGGCTATCCTCAAGGGGGCAGGCCGCTGGCGCCTGCTGGTGGTGCACGCGCTGCCGAACGCACTGGCGCCCATCGCCAACGTGGTGGCGTTGAACCTCGCCTTCCTGATCTCCGGGATCGTGGTGATCGAGACGCTGTTCAACATCGCGGGCCTGGGCCGGCTGATGGTCGAGGCGGTGACGACCCGGGACGTTCCGGTCGTGCAGGCCTGCGCCATGATCTTCTGCAGCGTGTACGTGGTTCTGAACCTGCTGGCGGACGTCGTCGCCATCGTCGCCAACCCGCGGCTGAGGTATCCGAGGTGAGCGGGACGGAACGGCCGGATGCGCATCCTCTCGTCGAGCTCGCTTCGCAGCTCACGATCCCTGCCGCCGTCTGCCTGGGCATCGTCGCGTGTTTCGCGGCCGCCGCCTGCGTCGCCCCGTGGCTGGCGCCGCACGACGAGAGCGCGATCCTCACCGACGACAGCTTCGTGCCACCCGGTGGGGCGCTGCTGCTCGGCGGCGACTTCCTCGGGCGCGACCTCGCCTCGCGCCTGATCTACGGAGCGCGGGTGACCCTGGGCCTGGCGCTGGCCATCTCCGCCCTGGCCTTCCTCATCGGGTCCGCGGCGGGGTTCCTCGCGGCGGTCCGGGGAGGCTGGACGGATGCGATCCTGAGTCGGGTGGTGGATGCGCTGATCTCGTTCCCGGCCATCATGATCGCGCTCATCGTGATCTCGGGGCTGGGCTCGACCTTCGCGGTGCTGATCGTGACCGTTGCCCTGATCGACGCGACGCGGGTGTTCCGGGTGGCCCGGGCGCTGGGCATGGACATCGTGGTGCAGGACTACATCGAGGCGGCCCGGGTGCGGGGCGAGGGGCTCGGCTGGATCATGTGGCACGAGCTGCTGCCGAACGCCCTCGCGCCGCTGGCGGCGGAGTTCGGGATCCGCTTCACCTACGCCATCCTGTTCATCTCGGCCCTGAGCTTCCTCGGGCTGGGCGTGCAGCCCCCCCACGCCGACCTGGGGGTCATGGTGAAGGAGAACATGCAAGGGCTGCTCTACGGCTCCTATGCGCCGATCTTCCCGGCCCTGTGCATCGCCCTGGTCACGGTCTCCGTCAACATGCTGGTCGACTGGTTTCTCAAGACCACGGATGCTGCGCTGCCGGAGGAGCTGTGATGGGACGGGAGGTCCGGGGTGGGCCGCCGCCCCTGCTGGAGGTCCGGGGCCTGTCCGTCGTCGCGAGGTCCCGCGGGGGGAGGGCGGTGTCCATCGTGGAGGGTGTCTCCTTCGAGGTCCGGGCCGGCGAGGTGATCGCCCTGATCGGCGAGTCCGGATCGGGCAAGACGACGATCTCCCTGGCGTGCATGGGCTACGCCCGTCCCGGATGCGAGATCGCCGGCGGCAGCGTGCGTCTCGGGGACCGCCCGATCCTCGATCTGTCCCTGCCCGAGCGCCGGGCGATACGTGGCCGGGACGTGGCCTATGTCGCGCAAAGCGCCGCCGCCGCCTTCAACGGCGCGCTCACCCTCGGCCGGCAGGTGACGGAAGCGCCGGTGATGAAGGGCCTGTTGTCCGGGGAAGAGGCGCGGGCGAAGGCGGTGGCGCTCTTCGGGGAGCTGGATCTGCCCGAGCCGGAGACCATCGGACGCCGTTATCCGCACCAGGTCAGCGGAGGCCAGCTCCAGCGCATGATGGCGGCCATGGCGATGATCTGCGATCCCCGGCTGCTCATACTCGACGAGCCGACGACCGCGCTGGACGTCACCACCCAGGTCGAGGTGCTGCTGGCGTTCAGGAAGCTCATCCGGGGCAAGGGCGCCTCGGCCGTCTACGTCAGCCATGATCTGGCCGTGGTCGCACAGATCGCCGACCAGGTGCTGGTGCTCCGGAACGGCGCCATGGTGGAGGCGGGCGCGACCGAGGACATCATCGCCAGGCCGGTGGAGGCGTATACCCGGCAGCTCCTCGGCGCAGCCCACGTGATGCCGTCCGCGGCGCCGCCCGGGCGCGCGCCGCCGGATCCGGGCCGCACGGGCGCACCGGAGCCCCTGCTGCGGGTGTCCGGCGTCACCGCCGGCTATGGCCGATCCGGCGGACATCTCGCGCTTCGCAACGTGAGCCTGGAGGCGTTCGCCTCCCGCACGCTGGGCATCATCGGTGAATCCGGCTCCGGCAAGACCACGCTCGGGCGGGTGATCACCGGGCTGATGCCGGCGCGGTCCGGCCGGGTGAGCTTCCAGGGCCGCGAGCTCGGCGGCAGCATCGGCGAGCGGGACCGGGAACGGCTCCGGGCCATCCAGTTCGCGTTCCAGATGGCGGACGTGGCGCTGAACCCGCGGCACAGGGTCGGGAAGATACTGGGTCGTCCGCTCTCCTTCTACTTCGGGCTGGACGGGGCGGAGACGGAACGGCGGGTACGGGAGCTGCTGGCGCTGGTGGAGCTGCCCGAGAGCTACGCATCGCGATACCCGAGGCAGCTCTCCGGCGGCGAACGGCAGCGGGTCAACCTCGCCCGTGCGCTGGCGGCGGAGCCGAGGCTGATCGTCTGTGACGAGATCACGTCGGCGCTGGATACGGTGGTCGCCCGCGCCATCCTCGATCTGCTGCGGGACCTGCAGGAGCGGCTGGAGGTGGCCTACCTGTTCATCTCGCACGACATCTCGACAATCGCGCGGGTCGCCGACACCATTGCGGTGATGCAGGACGGCGAGGTCGTGGAGTACGGCTCCACGGGGGACGTGCTGTCGCCGCCTCACCATCCATACACGGCGCTCCTGTTGAGGTCGGTCCCCGACCTGAGGACGGACTGGCTGGACACCCTGGAGCCGCCGGCCCGGGCCGGCGCGGCGACGGTGGCCCGCGCTCCCGGAGCGTAGGCAGCGGAGCCGGAGAAGTGGGCCGCGGGTGCTATCGTTCGCCACCGGCGGCAGGGCAAACCGCCCGGCGCAACGCCGGGGCTCCCGCCAGGCCGGGGGGCGCCCGTGGAATCGCCGCGATCGGCTGGTCCGGGCGGACGCAACCGCCGCGGGATCGTCTTGTGAAATCGTGTTTCGGAACGCCGGCCGGCGGGGGCTGCCGGGCAGGGCGGGAGAGGCGGACATGAGGGCAGCCGGATACGCATCGGGGGAGGATTCCGTGGAGAGCGTCCGGGAGGCGTTGCGCGCCTGTCTCGGCCGGTCTCACCGGCAGGCGTGGGGCATGCCGGCCGGCTTCTACACCTCGCCGGAGTTCCTGGCGCTCGAAGTCGACGATCTGTTCCGCAAGGAATGGGTCTGCATCGGCCGCGTCGAGGAGGCCGCGGCGCCGGGCGATTACTGGACGGTCGATCTGCTGGGGGAGCCGCTGCTGGTGGTACGTGCCGGGGACGGGCGGTTGCGGGTGCTCTCCAACGTCTGCCGGCACCGCGGCATGCCGGTCGCGGGCGGGCGCGGCCATGCCCGGCACTTTCAATGCCCCTACCACGCATGGACCTACGATCTGCGGGGGCGGTTGCTGCGCGCGCCGCTCATCGAGGGGCGCGAGGACTTCGACCAGGCCGGTTGCGGCCTGCCCGAGGTCGCGACGGAGGTATGGCAGGGCTTCCTCTTCGTCAATCTCGACGGGCAGGCCCCGCCCCTCGCGCCGCGGCTCGGAGGCCTGCTGCCGCTGGTGCGCAACTACCACATGGAAGAGATGGTGCTCGGCCACTGCGAGACCGAGGCGTGGGAGACGAACTGGAAGTGCCTGACCGAGAACTTCATGGAGGGCTACCACCTCTCCACCGTGCACTACGAGACCCTGCACCCGATCACCCCGACCCGGCTCTGCGAGCACTTCCCGGCGGGTGAGGGATACCTCGGCTACTACTCCAGGTTCCCGCCCGACCTGCCGCAACGCGGCCGATACCACCCGGACCTCACGGACGCGGAACGCAACTGCTCGGTGATGTTCGCGATCATGCCCGGGCTGGTGGCGGGCGCGGCCGGGCACATGACGACCTTCATCTGCATGCAGCCGGAGTCGGTGGACCGCGTTCGAGGCAAGCGCGGGATCATCTTCGGCGGTCCCGACATCGGGGACGGCGAACGCCGGGCGGTCGTGGACCTCTTCGAGCGGACGATGGCCGAAGACAAGGTGCAGCTCGCGAACCTCCGGCGTGGCCTCGGTGCGCGCAGCTTCCGGCCCGGACCGCTGGGGCCGCCCGACGTCGAAGGCACGGTGTGGGACTTCTACCGGTACATGGCCCGCCGGCTCGGCCGGGGGTGACCGGTTCCACCGGATACGCACGGACGCCGGAGGTGGGGACCGCTTCGGCGCCGAGGCCGAGGGTGATCGGCTCCACCGGATACGCACGGAGCAATTCGAGGCAGCGCGGACGGCATCGTCGGCAGAGGGGATTGCACCGGACCTGCACGGAACGATGGCAACGGGCGGCATGGGCCGGAGGGGCCTGCCGCCGATGCGTCAATCAACGGGCGCGGGCCGGCGCACGCTTCACCAGCCGCTCCACCGCGCGAGGTCGCGGTCCCGGGAATCGCGCACCTCCCGGAGCGCCAGCGCCTGCACGATCGGCGAGGTGCGCAGGCTCACCGGCCAGTAGCGGCGCTGCTTCTCGAGCGGTACCGGGTCGCGGCGCACCATCCGGTACAGGCCGTACACGCCGACGCAGCCGTGAGCGGCGACCAGCGACCAGAACATCCCCGGTGGCCCGGTGAGGCCCATCGCCAGGGCGGCGATCGAGGGTCCCAGGGTGAGCCCCGCGCCGCTGACCAGGACCAGGGTGGCGCTCGCGGCGACCATCTGCCGCGGCGTGAGGTGATCGTTGGTATGTGCGCCGCACAGCGAGTAGAGCGGCAGCGACGTGCCGCCGAGCAGGGCGGTCAGGCCGATGAGCACCGCGTACGAATCCGCGCCGCCCACACCCGCGCCGAACGCGGCGCCGGCCGCGACCCAGGCGATCGCCACGATCACCTTGCGCCGGTCGAAACGGTCGGACAGCCAGCCGATCGGCCATTGCAGGACCAGCCCCCCGAGCAGCGCCGCCGCGATGAAGAAGGAGAGTCGGTCCACCGCCAGTCCGATCCGGGTGGCGTACACCGGACCCATCGCGAACAGGGCGCTGTGCGCGATGCCGATCAGGAAGGCGCCGCCCACGCCGAGCGGAGACGCCCGGAACAGGGCGCGGACGCCGATGGATTCCGGCGCATCGAACGCGGGCGCGCGCCCGGCGCTCAGCGTGATCGGGATCAGTGCGAAGGAGATCAGGACCGAGACCAGCACGAACAGCTCGAAGCCGCGCGGATCGTAGAGGTTCAGGAGGAGCTGGCCGCCGCCCAGGCCGCCCATCATGATGATCATGTACACCGACAGCAACTGACCCCGGGTCTTGTTCGTCGCCGCGTCGTTGAGCCAGCTCTCCGCCACGACGTAGAGCCCGGCGATGCTGAACCCGGTCACCAGCCGGATCAGGCCCCAGGACAGCGGCGAGATGAAGAGCGTATGCAACAGGGCGGCCCCCGACGCGGACGAGGCCAGCGCGGCGAAGACCCGCACGTGGCCCACCTTGGCGAGCAGGCGCGGCACGATCCAGGAGCCGGCCATGAACCCGGCGAAGTAGCCGGTCAGCACCAACCCGGTGGTGCCGGTGCCGAATCCTTCCAGGGTGGCCCGCACCCCGAGCAGCGTGCCCTGGAGGCCGTTCCCGAGCATGATGAGGGCGATGCCCAGGAGCAGGGCCCAGGCGCTGGCGATCGCGGCGAGCATGGCGGGGCGTGGAGGTGAACGGAGAGGCGGAGGAGCGGAACGCGGACGCGGAAGGACCGGGATGCGGACGCGGAGGGAGCGGAACGCGACCGGCTTCAGGCGCGCACGCCGGCGCCGCGGATCTGCGCGAGGGTTGCGCGGGTGGTGATCAGCTCCGGGTCGATCCGCAGCTCGACGAGGGCCACGCGCCCGGCGGACGCCGCGGCCTCGAACGCGGCGGGGAACTCGCCGGTGCGCTCCACCCTCGTGGCGAAGGCGCCGAAGCTCTCCGCCCAGGCTACGAAGTCCGGGTTGGTGAGGCCGGTGGCAATCGCGCGATCGGGATACTCCCGCTCCTGGTGCATGCGGATCGTCCCGTACATCGAGTTGTTCACCACGAGGATGACGGGGTCGATCCCGTAGTGCACCGCGGTCGCGATCTCCTGCCCGGTCATCAGTGCGCCACCGTCGCCGCAGAACGCCACCACCGGGCGGTCGGGGTAGACGTGGCGGGCCGCGATCGCGGCCGGAATCCCATAGCCCATCGCCCCGCTGGTCGGGCCGATCTGGGTCGGGAACCGGCGGTAGACGTAGTGGCGGTGCATCCACGCGGAGAAGTTGCCGGCGTCGGTGGTGAGGATCGCCTCCGGGGGAAGCCGCTCGCGCAGGCAGGCCATCACCTTCCCCATCTCCACCGGTCCCGGCAGGCCGGCGGTCGGCTCGACGGATGCGAGGTATTCGGCATGGGCGACGGCGGTGGATTCGCGCCACGCGCCCGAATCCACCGGGGGCATCGCGGCGGCGGCCCGCAGGAACTCGGCCGATCCCGCGCAGATCGCGAGGGCCGGCCGGTACACCCGGCCGAGCTCGCCGGGGTCGGGATGGACGTGCACGAGCGTCTGCCGCGGGATCGGCGGCGCGACGAGGGCGTAGCCGCGCGTGGTCATCTCGCCCAGCCGCGCCCCGATCACCAGCAGGAGATCGGCATCGCGGACCCGCTCGGCGAGCTTCGGATCGATCCCGAGTCCGAGATCGCCCGCGTAGCAGGGATGGGTGTTGTCGAGGCGGTCCTGGCAGCGGAACGACGCCGCGGTGGCGAGCGCGTTCGCCTCCACGAAGCGGGCGAGATCCTCGCTCGCCCGCGCGGACCAACCCCCGCCGCCGGCGATCACCAGCGGGCGGCGCGCGCCGGCGAGCAACGTCCGCAGGGCCGGGATCGCATCGTTCGCCACCCCCGGCGTGACCGCCATGTACCGGCCCACATCCGCGACGGTGGTCTCCTCGACCAGCACGTCTTCCGGCAGCGCGACCGCCACGGGTCCCGGCCGCCCGGAGCACGCCCGGTGAAACGCCTGGCTCACGAGCTCGGGGATCCGCGCCGGATCGTCGATCTGCACCACCCATTTGCACAGCGGCGCGAGGAATCGCCGGTATTCGATCTCCTGGAACGCCTCGCGATCGGAGTGCCCGCGCTCGACCTGGCCGATGAACATCACCATGGGCGTCGAGTCCTGGGCCGCGGTATGCAGCCCCACCGCGGCGTGGCAGGCGCCCGGACCCCGCGTGACCATGACCACCCCGGGCCGCCCGGTGAGCTTGCCGCAGGCTTCCGCCATGTTCGCGGCGCCACCCTCGTGCCGGCAGGTGATGGTCGCGATCGCATCGCGCGCGTCGTAGAGGGCGTCGAGGGCCGCGAGATAGCTCTCGCCCGGCACGCAGAAGACGGTGTCGACGCCGTGGATCCGGAGGGCATCGACCAGGACCCGGCCGCCGGTGCGCCGATTGCCTTGCGTCATGTCCGTCACCGGCGTGCGTGGATCGTGGGAGGATGCGAATTTTCGCACAGAACGAACCGCTGCATGCCTGCACGCACGCCGGATCCGCACCGGGCCGCGTGCCGCCGCCTGCTCCGCGAGCGGGCGGAGGTGGGCTCTCCGGTCGCCGCCGGCGGCCGTGCGTATCCTGACGGCGAGCGAGCGTGCACAATCCGTGCATGAGGCGCACAGTCCACGCATGGCGTGCGCTACACCTGCCGGAGGCGACCGTGAAGCCGAAAAACCGCTATTCACGAGCCAGCTCTTCCGGAGTCCGTCCGGTGTGATCCAGCTCGACCATCTGGCGCCGGAGGGCCGGCGGAGCCTGCCCTCCGGCTTACTGCCTGCCGGGGCAGGCTCCGTGCCAACGGGGAGGCGGTCTCGACTTCGGCATGGTGGAACCCTCCTCCCCAAAGGGTCGGGTGTCCACGAAACGGGGCAACTCCAGACGAGTGCGCCGGAGTGTCGTTCTTGCAGTATCAGCGACCGCGGGTGCGAATGATGCGGTCACGGATGCGGGCGTGGAAGTCGCGTTCGCTGTCGCAGGCCAATGCCGCGTCCACGAGCACGGCCTCCGGCGATTCGCCGAATCCGGGGACGTTGGACGGGAATCCTTCCGACACCTCGATGTCCCGCGACAACAGCATCTGGCGCACCATCCCGGCCCGGCCCTCCGCCTGGCCTTTCCGCCGGCCCTCTGCCAACCCCTTCGTCCGGCCCTTCTTCTCGCCTTCCGCACGGCCCTTGTGCTCGCCTTCCGCCCGGCTCTGACCACGCAGGGAACGCAGCAGCGCATCGTCGTCCGGCCCCGTGCCGTCCCGTGTCCCCAACCCCCGGCCCAAGCGCTCCAGTCTCTCGTTCGTCCGCACCGAACGCTCCGCCTCGTTCATCGCCTCGTGGATGGCCTCCGCGCGCCAACCCGGAAACGCCACACTCTCCGGCGACTCCCGGTAGACACCATCCTCCAGCAAATGAATCGTCAGCCCCGGTCCCAAGCCCCGCGGTCGGCTCGCCACCCACTGCTCCGGCACCTCCACCCACACCTCCGGGAACCCCCACGACTCGTACAGCTTCAGCTTCCCCCGCCGAACGTCCGTCGTGTGGTCCACCTCCAGCACCACGTCCGGGTAGTTGTGCCTCCCCACCACCATCGCACTCGCGCCCAGCAACTCCGCCCGCCGCGGATACAGGTACACCGTCTGGTCCGCCTGCATGATGCGCCTCGGCTCACCCTGCGCGTCGCGCCTCAGCAGGTCCATCGAGCCGTAGCACTTGATGGACGAGCCACGCACCGCGGCGATGCGCTCGACCAGTCCGGCGAGGCCGTGGGAGGGGCTCTCGTGGGTGGGGCTGGTGGGCTCGCGGACCATCCAGGCGGTTTCGGACTCGGCGTCCCAGACTTCGAGCCGTCCGTCGAAGCGGCGGAGCTGCGCATAGGTCATGGGCACGGCCGTGCAGCCGGTGAACTCCAGCACGGACAGCGGTAGCTCCGCCGGCGGCAAGGATGCCGGGGACTCTGTCGCCGACGGCAACGGGGATGCCGGAGGCTCCGGCGGCAATGCGGCCGGCGCCGCGAGGGGCTCGTCCTCCTCCGAGCGCCGCAACGACGCTGCCGGAGGCTCACCCCCCGGTGAACGCCCCGGCCCGAAGGGGATGGCGGTCAGTGTTTGCGCGTCGTCCATGCCGGCATTGTAGGCCGCGGCGGAATGGCAACGCCACCGCGGGGGGACGCTGCCGGCGGCGTGAAAGCGCCACGGAACCTCCCGTTTGAAGGAGTCCGCCGACGGCAACGCTTCGTTCCATGACTCCCCGTACCGGGTCGGGCCGCGCAAGTTGCGGCAGAATCGGAGACGGCATGGGCAGCCGCTCAAGCGGGAGAGGGGGGACGCGCGCCGGGCCGGGTGCTCCTCAGAGCGCCTCGGCGGCCATCTCTCCGGTGCGGATGCGGACCACGTTGTCGAGCGAGGCGACGAAGATCTTGCCGTCGCCGATCTTGCCGGTTCGGGCGGCGGTGGTGATGGTCTCGATCACCTCGTCGAGCCGCGTCTCGTCCACAGCCACTTCGAGCTTGATCTTGGGCAGGAAGTCCACCACGTACTCGGCGCCCCGGTAGAGTTCGGTATGCCCCTTCTGCCGGCCGAACCCCTTGACCTCGGTGACGGTCATGCCCTGAATGCCGATCTCCGACAACGCCGCCCGCACGTCGTCGAGCTTGAACGGTTTGATGATCGCGGTGACGAGATGCATGGATGCTTCTCCCTGGATGGCCGATTGGACGGCGGTCTTCCGCGCACGTGTCGTGCCATGGTCGCCGGGAACGGAACGTCAACAGATTACTCTCGATCCGGGCTCAAAGTACGGCGAGATGGGCAATATGCCGTACCGATGAATGTCGATCTCCAACAACGCGGCACGTATACGGAGCGGCCCCATGCCCCGATGTACCGGCACTGATCGCACATGGCCATGAAGACGCTTCCGGATGCGGTCCGCGGGGGGCTCCGCGCGCTCGCGGTCGGCATCAACCCATCCCTGCCCTCGGTGCGGGCAGGGTTCTATTTCGCGAATCCGCGCAATCGGTTCTGGCCCGCCCTCAATGCGTCGCGACTCGTCGATGCGCCGCTCCCGCCCGGACCCCAGGCCGTCGAAGTGCTCGTCGAGCGCTACGGGATCGGCTTCACCGACGTCGTGAAGCGCCCCACCGCCGGCAGCGCGGAGCTTCGCGCCCGCGAGTACCGGGAAGGGGCGGTGCGTCTGGAAGCACTGGTCCTCCGCCACGAGCCGGCCGTCGTATGGTTCCAGGGCGCGCAGGCGTGGCGCGCGTTCGCCCGCCATGCAGGATGGGACGTGGCCGGAAGGGTGCAATGGGGGCCACGGCGCGAGGCCATCGGCCGCGCCCGCGTGTTCGTCACCCCCAATCCGAGCCCCGCCAACGCCTCCTATGGGTTGCCGGCGCTCGTGCAGTGGTTCGATGCGGTCGCCGCGTTTCTTCCGCCCGTGAAGCGTACGGCACGACGGGCGTGAGCGCCCGGCGACGCGGTTCGAGGGTTTTGTGAGACATTCGCCGGCGAGGCGAACGCCGCCTCCACGGACAGAGGACGATTCGACGTGAGCAAGGCGCGACAGGAACCTGCCGGCGGGCGCAAACGCCCGTCCGAACGCGGCCCCGTGTTCCGGGGATGGATATCGACGGACGAGGACGAGATCAGGCGGCGGGAATGGCGCGGGCGCACCGAGATCGGCGAGGTGCAACCCATCGATGGGCGGCGCGGCCCGTTCTGCGACTACCGGGTGACGTCATCGAGCGGCAGCGGCTACGTGGTGGAGGTCCGATCCCTCGAGGAGCGGATCAACTCCTGCGGGTGCCGTGACTTCGCCACCAACCGCCTCGGCACCTGCAAGCACGTCGAGGGCGCGGTGCGGCGCATCGGCGCCCGCGGGCAGCGCGGGTCGAACGATCGCATCGAGGTCTTTCTCGACGAGTGCGCACGGGAGCCGCGCATGGTGGTCCCGGCCGGGACGGTGCGCGAACACCCCGCGCTCGCCGCCGAGGTCGGGCGGCTGTACGGAAACCTGCGCCGCGGCTCGTCCAGAGCGCTTCGGGCGCTGCGGGACACGGCGCGTTCCAGCGAGGATCGCCTCCGCGTTTCCCGCCGCCTGGAACACTGGCTGGAAACCCGGAAGACGGCGGTGCGAAGGGAGCGCGCCCGCGCCCGTTTCGAGGCGGATCTGAAGTCCGGCCGCCGGTCGCTGGACGGCCTGCTCAAGTGCCCGCTCCTGCCTTACCAGACCGAAGGGGTGTTGCACCTCGCGTTCGGTGAGCGGGTGCTGCTTGCCGACGACATGGGGCTCGGCAAGACCGCGCAGGCCATCGCCGCCTGCGCCCTGCTGCGCGAGCTGCACGGCATCGAGCGGGTGCTGGTGGTGTCGCCGGCGTCGCTGAAGGCGGAATGGGAGGAGCAGATCGCGAAGTTCCTCCATGCGCGAGGGCGTCCCCCGGGCGTGTCCTCGGAAGGCTCGGGCTCCGAAGGCTCCGGTTCCGAAAGCGCCACTTCCGAGGGCTTCGAGTACCCCGTCACCGCGGTGTTCGGCGGTCCTGCCGCGCGCCGCGCCGCCTACGGGCGCCGGGCGTTCTTCACCCTCTGCAACTACGAGCAGATTCTGGGAGACGGCGATGCCCTGAGCGCCACGTTGCAGCCCGACGTGGTCATTCTCGACGAAGCCCAGCGCATCAAGAACTGGCAGACCAAGACCGCGAACGCGGTCAAGAAGCTCCGCAGCCGGTACGCGTTCGTCCTGACCGGGACGCCGCTCGAAAACCGGATCGACGAGATCTACTCCATCGTGCAGTTCCTGGATCCGGAACTCCTCGGTCCCCTGTTTCGCTTCAACCGGGAGTTCTACCACCTGGACGAGAAGGGACGTCCCATCGGTTACCGGAACCTGGAAACACTCGCGGACCGCGTCTCCTCGATCATGCTGCGGCGGCGCAAGGAAGACGTGGAGGGCCAGCTCCCGGGCCGGGTGGACAAGACTTTCTTCGTGCCCATGACCGACGCGCAGATGAGCTTCTACGACGACTACGAGCGCCTGGTCGGGCGCTTGGCGTCCATTGCCAGGCGGCGGCCGTTGCGCAAGGAGGAATTCGAGCAGCTCCAGCGCTACCTCGCCTGCATGAGGATGGTATGCGACACCCCCTGCATTCTCGACGACAAGCCCTACGAATGCCCCAAGATGGACGAGCTCGAACGCCTGCTGCCCGACCTGCTGGACGATCCCGGATGCAAGATCATCGTCTTCTCCGAATGGGTGCGGATGCTCGCGCTGGTGCGCGGTTACGCGCTCGGAGCCGGTCTGGAATTCGCCTGGCATACGGGCAGCGTGCCGCAGCAGCGCCGCCGCGCGGAGATCCGCAGGTTCCGTGAAGACCCGGACTGCCGCCTGTTCCTCTCCTCCGAATCCGGCGGCGTGGGGCTCAACCTGCAAGCGGCGAACGTCGTCGTCAACCTGGACCAGCCCTGGAATCCGGCGCGTCTGGAGCAGCGTATCGCCCGCGCCTGGCGCAAGCACCAGACCCGTACGGTGACCGTCATCAACCTGGTGAGCCAGGACACCATCGAGCACCGCATGCTCGGCCTCCTGGAATCCAAACGCGCGCTGGCGGACGGCGTCCTCGACCGGCGCGGCGACCTCGGGCGGATCCGTATGCCCGGCGGCCGGGCCGCGTTCCTGGAGCGGCTGAACGAGGTGCTCGACGCCAAACCGAAGGCGACGGAGGGCGAAGCAACGACTGCGCCGTCGCCCGTCGAGAAGCTGCGCGACGACCTGACCGCCGAGCACGGCCCGGCGTTGCAGCGGATCCTCGTGCGCGAGGGCGAAGGCGGGGACGCCGCGCTGGTGGTGGTCTCCCTGCCCCCGGACCGCCTCGCCGAGACGCAACGCCGCCTCGACGACACGCCGGACCTGAAAGTGACGGTGATCGATCAGGCCACGCACGAGACGATGCTCCGCCTCGCGAGTGTTGGGCTGATCTCCCTGTCGGCCGGCGGGACCGGCGGCTCGGCGGGAGAGATGCGCGAGGTCTATCCCGGGCCGGACGCGCGGGAGGCCGAGTCCGAAGGCCGGGTCCGGCGCGCGAGGGCGCTGGCGGACCAGGCGAAGCACAAGCTCAAGGCGGCGGCGCTGCTCGAAGGCGGCGGCTTCCCGGAGGAAGCCCGCGCGCCCGCGGTGGAAGCGGCCCTCCTCGCCACCGGAGCGATGGCGGCGCTGCGTGGAGAGCCGGAGCCCGGCGACGCGGATTCCGCCGCCGCGTTCCTGCTGCGGGAGGGACTCGAAGAGGGCCGCGGCGATCTGCCGCGCGGCGCGGTGCGGGTCCTGTCCGGCGACGGAGGGAAGGAAGACACGGCCACCTCCGTGGGAAGCCTCCTGGATTGGGTTTCGGGGGCGCTCGGGGACGCATCGGACAGGAGTGTATCGGACGGGGACGCCTCGGATGGTGGGGCGCTCCCTGTCCGGTGACGGGCGGGCGCGTGTGCGCGTATCGGGGCTTCCCTCCCGCCGCGGGCTTCGGCAGGTTCCGGTCCGGGTGCATGGGCCGGTTGCTCCGGAGGCTTCCCAAGTGAACCGCCCCGGGGATCCCGGAGAGTGATCAGCTTGGGTCAGGCCGCGATGGCCGAAGGGGAGCAGTATCGGTGATCCTCTGCGGAGGGCTCTTTCAAAGTCGCGAAAAGCACGGTCTCGCGGGCCGCATGGAAATATCCTGGGCAAGCGGCCCGTCGGTCCCGCATCCGTGAGACCCGGTATCAGTACGGCTCGATGATCGTCGCCTGCATGGTGTACCCGGCGTCGCCGACCTCGTTCGGATGCGCCTGCGTGCTGATCACGCCGGTCACCCACACCGGGTCGAACAGCTCCTTGATCGGATAGCCCGCGACCGTGCGCACGTAGACGATCTGGTTCGAGGGCGGCGGCGGCACGTGGATGCACGCGCCGAAGTACGGGACGAGCAGGAACTCCGAGGTCTCCATGTCCTGGAAGTCGAGTGGCACCACGAACCCCGGAAGGCGCACCTGCCGGCCGTCGAGCGCGCCGACCACCGGCGCCGAGCGGACCGCGTCCCGGTAGGCGTTCATCAGCGTCTCGGCCTGCGCGCTGCCGTCGGCGAGGTTCTGCGCATCGTCCGACATCAGTGCGTCGAGCCCGGAGAACGGATCCCAGCCCTCGGGCATGAGCTCCTCCCATTCGAGCTCGCGCACGTCGTCCTGCGCCGCCGGCGACGGTTCGGCCGCGGCCAGCCCGACACCAAGCACGACGGCCAGAACGAAACGCGTCTTCACCGCCGCCGGGGCGACGCATCCGCGCCTTGCATCCTCGGGTGTTCCAGGCATCTTCAAATCCTCATGGAAAGGCCGTCTTCACACCACCATCGACGACGATCCTGATGGTCCCAGGCTCTTTCAGACCCTCATCGAAAGACCGTCGGCGAGCGACAGCCGGTAGGCGCGGAACGCCGGAATGCCGCCGGCCGCGAGGCCCGCGAGCACCACCGCCGCGAGTATGCGCCAATCCGCCGGCGCAAGCATCGCGATCGGCACGTGCAGGCCGAACTCCCGCGCGACGATCGGCTGCCCGATCATGAGGCCGGCATAGAGCAGGCCGACCCCGGCCGCAGCGCCGAGCAGCGCCAGCATCCCCGCCTCGCTCATGAACAGTGCGAAGACGTGCAGCGGGCGCGCGCCGACCGAGCGCAGCACCGCCATCTCCCGCCGACGGGCTTCCAGGCTCGACAGAATGACGGTGAGCATCCCGAGCAGGCCGGTCACGACGACCATCGCGGAGATCACGCGCAGCACGTTCTCCGCGACGCTCATGAGATCCCACAGCTCCTGCAGCGCGACTCCGGGGATGATCGCGAGCAGCGGCTCGCGGCGGTACTCGTTGATCCGCCGCCGCAAGTCGAAGATGGCGATCTTCGAATCGAGACCCACCAGGAAGGCGGTGATCGTCTTCGGCGTCAGATCCATCACCCGCGCCTGCTCGGCCGGGATCTTCAATCCGGGCACCGGCACCCCCGCCCGCCAGTCGACGTGCATCGCGGTGAAACCCTCGATGCCGACGTGCACCGTGCGGTCGACCGGCGTGCCGGTGCGCGCAAGGATTCCGGCGACGCGGAAGGGTTTGTCGTCGTGCTCGAAGAGGCTCACCTCGCCGGCGCCGTGCGCGACGACGAGATCGTCCCCGAGCACGTACCCGAGCCGCGCGGCGACCTCCGCGCCGAGCACCGCGTCGAAGACGTCGCCGAAGGGTCCGCCGGAGGCGAACGCGAGCGACTCCCGGCGCGCGTACCGGTAATGCTCGAAGTATCCGCGCGTGGTGCCCAGCACCCGGAAGCCCCGGTGCGAATCCCCGAGCATGACGGGCACGGTCCAGCGCACCCGGGGAAGCTCCGCGATCCGGCGATAGCTCTCCCAGGAGATGTTGCTGGTCGCATTGCCGATGCGGAAGACGGTGTAGAGCAGAAGCTGGACCGCCCCGCTACGCGCGCCGACGATGAGGTCGGTGCCGGAGATCGTGTTCGCGAACGTCTCGCGAGCCTCGCGGCGCATCTTCTCGACCCCGAGCAGCATCGCGATGCTGAGCGCGACCGCGAGCAGGGTGAGTCCCGCCGTGACCCGGCGGTTCAATACGCTCTCGAGCGCCAGCCGAAGGATCGCCATCCGGCCGCCTCAGCCACACCCACCGGGGCCGCCGCAGTCCGGCTCCGCCGGAGGCATCAGGTGGTCGAACCGGCTTCGAGCGGCGATCGCCGGCACCGTCGCCCTCCGGGTCAGTGCCGTCCCTGTCTCGTCACGGCGCACGCACGACGGGTCAGGGAGACGCTTGTGCATCCTTTCTGCGAGGACGGAGGATCGCCGCCGGGCCACTTCAGCCGCCCCCTTCGAGGTCACAGCGGTTCAGCTCCGTGATCGACACCCGGCGGTCGAACCGGGCGCCGAGCCTCGTGTCGTGGCTCGCGAACAGCAGCGATGCGCCTGCCTCGCCGCATTGCGCGGACAGCAGGTCGAGGAAGCGCTCGCGCGCGCCTTCGTCGAGGGCGGAGGTCGGCTCGTCGGCGATGAGGAGCTCCGGGGTGCCGATGAGCGCCCGCGCGGCGGCCACACGCTGCTGCTGCCCGATGCTGAGATCGGTGACCGCGCGCGAGAGCAGCTCCGGCCGGTCGAGCTCCAGGCGGGCGAGCAGGCGCCGCGCCTCCGCCTCCAGCCCTCCCGCCCGCGATCCGACGCGTTCCCGCCGCCGCCGCGAGAAGCGGCACGGCAGGGTGACGTTGTCGATCATCGAGAGGTAGGGCACGAGGTTGAACATCTGGAAGATGAAGCCGACGTGGTCGGCGCGGAAGCGGTCGCGCCGTCGCGCCGGCATCGACGAGAGGGCGGTCCCGAGGATCCGGATCGATCCTTCTCGCGGGATCGTCACCCCGCCGAGCAGACCGAGCAGCGTGCTCTTGCCGCTGCCGCTCGGCCCTTCGACGAACACCCGTTCCCCCGCCGCGACCTCGAAGCGCGCGATGTCGAGGACGTCGCGTCCGCCGGCTTTCCAGGCGAACCGGACGCGGTCGATTTCCACGGTCGCCGGCCCGGCCGTGAGCGCCCTTGTCGATGCGGCGGCGCCGGCCCTGGCCGTCTCCTTCGTGGGGGTAGCCGCCCCTTTCACCACGGCGGTATCGGGCATGGCTGCCTCACTCCCTGAGCACAGTATCGGCCTGCGGCCGTCCCTCCATCCCGCCAGCCCCCACCATATCGCCTCCGATCTCTCCAATGCCTGCCCCTTCATCCCGCCGGCCGCCTCCATCTTCGCCGCGATGACCGGACCGCCAGCGCCACACCAGGCGTCAGCGCGAGAGCTCGACGACCGTTTCGCCGGGATGCAGATCCATCGCCCTTTGCAGCGTCGGCGTCACCACCCGCACCTCGATCTCCTCGGCGTCGTGCAGAAGCTCGAACACGCGCACCCGGATCCGATCGAGCTGCTCCGGCGCGTGGCAGTGGAAATGATACGTCGCGTGCAGCTCCGAATGCGCTTCCGCGCCGGAGTCCATGCCGGGCTCCCCGGGCTCGTGCTCGTCGTCATGATGCTCGTCGTGCCCGTGCTCGTGCTCGTGGTGCTCATCCTCTTCATGCTCGTGCCCGCCCCCTTCGGTCCGGGCCTGCCCGTCCTCTTCATGTCCGCGCTCGCCGTCTCCGTTCCGGTCGTGTCCATGTTTCCCATGCGCATGACCGCCCTGCTCATGGCTGTCCTGCTCGTGCCCGTCTTCTTCGCGCTGCTCGTGGTGGTCGCGGGACCCTGCGGGATCCATGCCCGAGAAACCGGCCTCCGCCCGTTCGGGTGCGCACTCCGCGCCTGATGAGGGAACGAGCACCGCGGACGGATCCCCGAACCTCGCAAGCGCCTGCCGCACCGCCGCCCGCTCCGCATCGGTGCCCGGTGCGTGCTCGAAGCCGACCGCGTTGACCGCCGGGATCCGGAATTCGATGACGAGCTCCTCGCCTTCGACGGCCACGTCGAGCGTCCCGCGCCCGTGTTCGTGCGCGCCATGCTCGCGGTATCCGTCCTCCGATGCCGCGAACGCGGCGCCCGCCACGAACAGGGACAGAGCTGCGAACACCGATTGCATCCGGCGCGCGCCGCCGGGGGGCCGACTGGTCTTCCCGGCCCGGTGTAGCCGGAACCGGGCGCCTGTCGTGAACCTGGGAGCAGCGCATCCCGGGGACCGGCGCGTCCTGCCCGCAGGCAGGCCGGAGGCCCGCCACATGGCAAAGCGGGCGGGGCGTCCGTGTGCTTCCGGGACACACTGCTTCCGGAGGCCCGGCGTCACGGAATCAGAAGCCGGGCGGCGAGCGTTTCTTCGTCGTTCTGCCGAGGATTTCATGGGCAGGGGTCCAGTCTTCATCGTGGCGTCTCCTTTCCGACCGTCCGCATACCGCGGGTATGTTGATCTGGAAATGTTATGTTATAACGCGCAGCGCTTGAGAATCCAGGCCCGGCGCTCACCACACCAGCGGGAAGCAGCGCCCTCGTCATGCCGGCTGCGTACGCCATGCACGAACCTGACCGGCATCCACTGGGAGTCCACTCCACCGGCGAGAACGGCTCTCCTTGCACACTCCCCTGCTGCGCCGGTCACGCCCACCATGCGGGAGCTCGACCGGGATCGTTTCGAGCATGTGCCTCCGGCTGAATTCGAGGCACACTACGATCACCCACTGCATGAGTCGGCGATGGTCGCCTGACTCAAGCAATTCACCCTCCGGGTTTCCCGGGGCGGTTCATACGGCGCTCGGATGGCGGCACAGGCTTGGCGCACGCGCACATCCACATCACAGGAAGGAGGCAGCCATGAGCCACGACGACCGCCCCGGTGACTTCTCCGAGCCGATGATGTGGCCCCGCTATACGGGGATCCCGACGTTCATGCGTACCCCCTTCGCCGAGACCCTCGACGACGTGGACGTCGGCCTCATCGGGGTGCCGTTCGACGGCGGGGTGACGAACCGCACCGGCGCGCGGCACGGGCCGCGCGAGATCCGAAACCAGTCCTCGCTCATGCGCCGCATCAACCAGGCGACGAAGGTCGCACCGTACGATCTGTGTCGGGTATGCGACGTGGGGGACACGCCGATCAGGAGCCCGTTCCACCTGGAGTCGAGCCTCGACGAGATCGAGCAGGCGTTCGCCCGGCTGCACGATGCGGGGATCGTCCCCATCGCGGCCGGTGGAGACCACTCGATCACCCTGCCCATCTTCCGGGCCATCGCCAGGCACCGGCCGGTGGGCATGGTGCACTTCGACGCCCACTGCGACACCCACGACGACTATCTCGGATCGAAGTTCCATCACGGTGCGCCGTTCCGCCGCGCGGTCGAGGAGGGGTTGCTCGACCCGCACCGCACCATCCAGATCGGGATCCGCGGCGGGGTGAGCGACGTCGACGTATGGAAGTTCAGCCACGACAGCGGCATGCGCGTGGTCTACATGGAAGAGCTGTTCGAGCGCGGATGGCGTTCGGTCATCGAGGAGGCGCGCGCGGTCGCCGGCGACGGCCCGACCTACGTGAGCTTCGACGTGGACGGGCTCGACCCGGTCTACGCGCCCGGCACCGGCACGCCGGAGGTCGGCGGCTTCTCGACCATCGAGGCGCAGCTCATGATCCGCGCCCTGTCCGGCCTCGACCTCGTCGGCGGCGACGTGGTGGAGGTCGCGCCGCCCTTCGACCCCAGCGGCAACACCGCGCTGGTGGGCGCGACGATGATGTTCGAGATCCTGTGCGTGGTGGCGCAGGCTCGTTCCGCCGCGGCGGCCGCGGGAAAGCTCGCACGGAGTTGATGCACAGAAGCAATCTCCACCACCAGATCCGTCCCGTGCGCCCGCGCGAAAGCCCGCACGGAGCTGATTGATACGGAGAACGATCCCCGGCGACTGCCTGGATCCGGCCGGGCGTGGCCGGACCTCGGATATGGACCGGGCGCCTGCCCGTCCGCCACCTGGATCCGGCCGGATGTGATCGGTCAGGCCGACGCAGGCGCCGAATGCGACGCCAGTCTAGCGTCCAGCATCTCCAGGCGGTCCTGGCCCCAGAAGGGTTCGCCGCCGAGGATGTAGAAGGGCATGCCGAACACGCCGCGGGCAATCGCCTGTTCGGTCTGGCGTTCATACAGGCGGGCGGTTTCCGGGCGCTCGGCCGCGGCGAGGAGGGCGGGGCCGTCGAAGCCTTCCGCGGCGGCGATCGCCAGCAGCTCCTTGCGCGTGAAGGGAAAACGATCTTCCGCCCAGAGCGCGCGGCTGATGGCATGGGCGAGGGCGAGCGAGTCGGCGCCGGCCACCTTGGCCGCGGTCACCATGACGGCGGCGAGCCGCTCGTCGGGCTCTTCCACGTCGCCGCGGTAGTGGCGCGGCTCAGGGCGTAACGGCACCCCGCGCCATGCGCTCCAGCGGCGCAGCTCGACCAGGCGGTACGCCTTGCGCAGCGGCGGGCGCTCCGGCAGCGGCACCGTCCCGGCTGCGGCGAACACCCGGTCGTAGTCGATGATGATCGGGTCGATGACCGCGCGGTGAGCGGCGGCGACGGCCCGCAGCCGGGCGTTGCCGAGATAGGCCCAGGGCGAGGCCAGGGCGAAGTAGTACTCGATGACGGCTGCTTCCACCGCTCGTGTCTCTCCGTATGTCCGACACCCTGTGCTCCCGGGCACGCCGGGGCACAGGGCGCCGCGGCGAAATCGCCGCCTTATTCCGGCATCGGTCCCGCGAGCAGCGACGGATCGATGCGTTGGTCGAAGAGGTTCATCCGCCAGTCGAGATGCGGCCCGGTGGAGCGGCCGGTCGAGCCGACCTCCGCGATGGGCCGTCCCTGTGCCACCCGCTCGCCCGTCTCGACCAGGATGCGCGAGAGGTGCAGGAACGCCGACGACAGCCCATGGCCGTGGTCGATGATCAGGGTGCCGCCGGAGAAGAACATGTCCGGGTGCGTGAGCGTGACCACGCCGCCGGCCGGCGCAAGGACCCGCGTACCGGCCGGCGCCGCGATGTCGATGCCGTAGTGCGGCCGGCGCGGCTCGCCGTTGAGGATGCGCTGCGAGCCGTAGACACCGCTGATCCGGCCCTTGACCGGCCAGCGGAAGCCGTCGAGGAAATCGGTGCGGGGGTCGTCGATCGTGCGGGCCTTCTTCACCATCCCGACCTCCGCGCGGATGCGCGCGAGGTCTTCCTCGCTTCGCGGCGTCACCTTGCGCGCGGGCAGCCCGTCGATACGCTGGATGCGGTACTCGCGCGGCTCCACCTCCAGGATCCGCCGCTCGCGCCGGCCGTCCGGGAAGACCACCGCGAGCTCCGCTTCCGGCGGCGCGTCCCGACCGAAGCCGATGAGAAACCAGCCGTCCCGGGACACCCGCACCGGAACGCCTCCGAGCTCGACGGCGGAGCCCGGCGCCACGCGCCCGCGCAGCAGACCCCCTTGCGTGCGCGGACCGTCCAGGCGGACACCGGTTTCCGCCGCCGGCGCCGAAGCGAACGCCAGCAGTGCAACGAACGCCAGCATGCATCGAATCGCCCACGGGGGCGGTATCGGGGCAGTCACGAGGTCTCCCTCTCCCTGAACGAGTCCGCACTCTTCACCCTGCGTATCATACGCGCCGCCAGAGAAGACGGTGAGCGGCGCGAACCCTCGATGAATCCGCACCCATGAAGATCGGCGGCCCGGCTCCCGGCGCCCCGGCCGGCAGCGCGCCGGGCGCCGTCGTGCACCCGCTCGCATGCAAGGCACCGTCATGCGAATCCGCAATGAATTCGGCTATCCAGTTTCTCTGCATGATTTCTTTCAGTTTCATCGTTCGCCTCCGACTGGCTTGAAGGTGCGATTTCGATCTCAGAACCAGATTTCATATGAATCCATTGGGATCTTCCGCAGAATTTATGGGTAGAAAGTAGAGAATGACGACCAGTTTTGCCACTGGTGAGGCATGGGCGGGCAAGTCCTGTGTTCATGTAGAGGATGAGGGGATCTCCGAGGGCCGCGGATGCGGCCCCTTCCTGTCCCACGCGCCGGTCAGGGCTTCGCGATGCACCCGCCGTTCCAGCTACCCAAGGCACCGAGCATCGCGGGATCATTCTTGTTCTCCCCCGGTACGATCTCGCGGTAACTCCGCATGAAGCCCTCGGGACAGGGCCCCGTGCCCGGCTTGATGACGACATACGCGCGCCCATCCTTGAGAGCGCCCTTCGCCTTGACGGTCGCATGACCGACCGCCACGCTGGCGAACAACGCCAATACTCCACCCATCAACACCCGAGACATGGTATCTCTCCCATAGCCCTTGAAGATTGCGGCGCCTGGTCGGGCCAGTCCATGCACCACTCACTGGTAAGTACGTAAGCCAATCGGCCAAGCTGTATCTACGTTACCGATCGAGAATCGGTGTCCTGGAATGTGTTCTCAGCCCGAGCAGCGACGCGCTCGATGGTCCGGATGCGCCTCACGTTCTCCACCGGGTGCCAGAGGTCGTCCGGTGTGGTGGTGCCGGCGACGGCGAAGGACCGAGCCCCTTCCACTTCGGGCGCTTGGGCGCGGGGGTCACACGGCGGACGGGGGCATCAGGCGTTCCGGTGGGAGCGCAGGGACGCCGCGGCGACGATGGTTGGGTGGGTCTGGCTCCCAGCATTGCTCTCTTCTTGTCATTGCCAACGGGCAACCCGGCAGAATGGGTCCACTGCTGCATGTCATGAATACGGTAGATATACCGCTTAATTTGCTGATGTCAAGGATTTTTTACCAGATATTCGTCATTTCAAGGCTGTGGGATCATTTCCGGACCATGACGTTCCGAGCCGATCGCCTGAAGGCGCGCATGTCCGCGGCTGGGCTCAATCAGCGCTCACTGGCCATCAAGGCCGGGTTGCACCAGGATCGTGTGCGCAACATCCTGCGGGGCATTTCGCGCAATCCTCGCGCCGACACCGTCGAGGCGCTGGCAGGCGCGCTCGGGGTTGCGGTCACGTGGCTGCTCGGCCAGGACGAATCGGTATTTCCGCATCGCCACACGGGCGCCGTGGGAATCGCCGATTCGATGACCACGATCCCAGAGCTGGACGCCCGCGCCGGCAGGAGCGAGGGGACTGACGGCCAAGCCCCGGCCAGGGTCGCGGACTGGGGCTTTCCGGCCATCTGGCTGGTCGGGGTCGCGGGGCACGGCCCGAGCCACATCCACGTGATCGAGGTTCAGGGCAATTCGATGGAACCGTCGCTGTCGCCGGGAGACAAGGTGGTGGTCGACCGCGGTCAGACAGAGCCCTCACCGCCCGGCTATTTCGTCCTGCGCGACGGCTCCGGCATCGTCATCAAGCAGGTCGAGCACGTTCCGGACAGCAATCCACCCCGCGTCACGGTCAAGTCGGTCAATCGGGACTACGACGCCTGCGAACGCAGGATCGACAAGATCAGCATCATCGGCCGCGTCGTGGCGGCGATCCGGCGGGTGTGACCCTGCGGCGTGGCTCCGCGTGGCCGCATCTCCTCACACCGCTCCGGCTTGCCTGCGCAGCTTGCGCACCAGATCTCGGCCCGGATCCCTGCGCGGTCGCCGGCGATGGAGTGTCCCGCATCCCTCGATTCAGTGATGATCGAGACGATGTACGGCACCAGCTTCCGATGAACCTGCATCCATGAAGACCGGCGGCCTGGTCCCCGGCGTCCGCTCCCCCGGTGCGGCTCTCGGCGACGCGGCGGCCGCGGCCGAGACTGCGGCGGCCGCGGTGCGTCTGGTGCGCGGGCTCGTCGACGCCCCCGCTCGGGGGAGTGCCGCCTCGGCCCCGGCCGGGAATTCGGTCCGGGGATCGGTGGGAGCCGGGAAACCGGTCGGAGAGCCGCCGTCGTGGATCGGGGCGGCGGAGGTGCTCGCGGAGCTGAACCTGGATGCCCGCTGCATCGCCGCGGGCCTTGCCGGCCTCCTCGTCGAGTGCGGCGCCGTGGGAATCGACGCGGTGCGGGAGCATCTCGGCGCGGAGGCGGCGGCGCTCGTGGAGGGGCTGCTCCGGTTCGACGAGCTCCGATCGTTCTCGGCAGGGGACACCACCCCCGCCGGCCGGGACGCGGGGACGGAGCGGACGAAACAGGCGGAACGGTTGCGCCGGCTGCTGCTCACCGTCGTGGACGACGTGCGGGTCCTGATCGTGCAGCTCGCGCTGACCCTGCACCGGCTGCGCACCGCGCGCGAGCGTTCTCGTGCCGAGCGCGAGCGCCTGGCCCGCGAGGGCCTGGAGCTCTACGCCCCGCTCGCGAGCCGCCTCGGGATCTGGCAGTGCAAGTGGGAGATCGAGGACCTCGCGTTCCGCGAGTCCGACCCGGCGACGTACATGAGCATCGCCCGCCAGCTCAACGAGCGGCGCGTCGACCGCGAACGCTACGTCGACGACGCCGTGCGCAGGCTCGACGCCGACCTCGGCCGGGCCGGCATGAACGCGCAGGTGTCCGGCCGCGCCAAGCACATCCACAGCATCTGGCGGAAGATGCACCGGACATCGCCGGGCACTGTACGGATCGGTATCGAGCCGGCCGTGGTTGGAGAGGCCGACGTCGAGCACCCGGGTCCGGGGCAGGACGGTATCGAGCAGATATTCGACCTGCGGGCCGTCCGGGTGCTCGTCGATACCGTCGCCGAGTGCTACACGGTGCTCGGCATCGTGCATGGGCGGTGGACCCATATCCCCCGCGAGTTCGACGACTACATCACCCATCCCAAGCCGAACGGCTACCGGTCGCTGCACACCGCGGTCATCGGGCCGGGCGGCCGGACCCTGGAGGTGCAGATCCGCACCCGCGAGATGCATGCTCAAGCCGAGCTGGGAGTTGCGGCCCACTGGCGGTACAAGGAGGGTATGCGGGGCCCGGAGACGGAGGTCGACACCCGCATCGCGTGGCTGCGCCAGATCCTGGAGCACCGGGAAGAGGCCGACGAGCCCGGCTCCCCGCTCGCCTCGCTCGGCAGGGAGCTCGAGTCGGAGCGGGTCTACGCCTTCACCCCACGCGGCGACATCGTCGATCTTCCGGCCGGCTCGACCCCGCTCGACTTCGCCTACCAGATCCACACCGAAGTCGGCCACCGCTGCCGGGGCGCCAAGGTCGACGGGCGGATCGTGCCGCTGACGTACACGGTACGCTCGGGGGATCGGATCGAGGTGCTGACCACCCGGCACCCGCGCCCCAGCCGCGACTGGCTCAACCCGAACCTCGGCTACCTCGGCAGCGCCCGCTCGCGGGCGAAGGTGCGGCACTGGTTCAAGCACCAGGATCGCAAGCGCAACGTGGCCGACGGACAGGAGATCTGGGATCGGGAGCTGAAACGGCTCGGGGTCGGGGACCCGCCCCGCGATGCGCTGGCGGAGCGGTTCCACGCGGCGAGGTTCGAGGATTTTCTCGCCGCGCTGGGGCGTGGAGACGTGAGTGTGCCCCAGCTCGCGGGCGCGCTTCAGCCGTATCTGCCCGCGCCCCCGCCACCTGCACCGAGGCTTGCGAAGCGGCGCCGGAAACGCACCGGCGACGTGCGCATCAGCGGCGTCGGCGATCTGCTCACGCAGATGGCGCAGTGCTGCAAGCCGCTGCCCAACGATCCGATCACGGGCTACATCACCCGGGGACGCGGGGTGAGCATCCACCGCGCGGACTGCCGCAACCTGCTCGACCTCGCCGGCTCGGAGCGGGCGCGGCTCATCGACGTGGCGTGGAGCGGCGGAGCGGAGGAGACCTGGCCGGTCGAGGTCGCCGTCGAGGCCTACGACCGCAAGGGTCTGCTGCGCGACGTGACCACCCTGGTGTCGAACGAGGGCGTCAACATCGTCGCGATGGACTCGCACACCGACCCGGGCATCCACATCGTCGACATGCGCATCACCGTCGAGGTGCGCGACGTCGAGCAGCTCAGCCGCATCCTCGACCGGCTCGCGCAGCTCCCGAACGTGTCCGACTGCCGGCGGTTGGGGTAGCCGGCGCATGGAGCGGCGACCCCCGTGCCGGCATGGCATGATCGCCGCGTTGGGGTATTCTTCCGGCTCGGTCCACCGGCCCGTGGATGGGGTCCCGACGGCATGATGCACAAAGTGAAACTGGCGCTGGTCCTCGCCTGCGTGTGGGTGCTGCTATCGGGGATATTCTCGCCGTTGCTGCTGGGTTTCGGGCTCGCGTCCAGCCTCGCGGTTGCGTGGCTCGCGGTCCGCGCCGACCGCCGTGACGGCGAGCCGGTCCCCTTCGCGTTGCGCATCGGGCGACTCGCGGGCTACCTGCTCTGGCTCGCCTGGGAGATCGTCAAGGCGAACGTCGACGTCTCGCGCCGGATCCTCTCGCCCGGCCTGCCGATCGCTCCGGCGGTGCGGTGGCTGCCGGCGAGCCAGCGTAGCGAGCTGGGGCGCGTCGCCTATGCCGACTCGATCACGCTGACCCCCGGGACGCTGTCGATCGATCTCGTGGACGGATGGGTCGAGGTCCATGCGCTGAACGAGGAATCCCTCGACGCACTCGCGGGCGGGCTGGACATGGACGGGCGGGTGAGCCGACTCGAGCCGGAGCTGGCGCGCCCGCGACCATCGGCATCGGAGCCGATGAGTTCGGGGCCGCCGGCCTCGGAGCCGTCGCGCTCGCAACCGCCGGCCTCGGAGCCGCCGCCATGACTGGGGCCGCGGCGCTCGCGGTGCTCGCCGCGATGGGCATCACCCTGATTCGGGCACTGCGCGGCCCGACGTTGTACGACCGGGTGCTGGCGGTGAACAGCTTCGGGACCCTGACCGTGCTCCTGATCGCCCTGCACGGATTCCTCACCGAACGGCCGGAGTTTCTCGACATCGCGCTCCTCTACGCCCTGATCAACTTCATCGGCACGGTGGCGGTGCTGAAGTTCTTCGAGTACGGCGACCTCGGCGCGGCGGGGAGCACGGAGGGCTGACGGTGCCGTCCCCGTGCATCCACCGTCGCCTTCCTTGTGCATCGCGCGCGACAGGGCTCGCGCGCGACAGGGGATGCGGAGACATGACGATGCCGTCCCTCATCGGTCTTGCGGCCGGCGCGGCGTCGCTGGCGTCGTATCCGAACCCGTGGAGCTCGTGACGGTGCCGTCCCTCGTCGATTTCGCGGCCGGCGCCTGCCTGCTCGGAGGCGCGGCCTTCCTGCTCGTCGGCGCGATCGGGCTGGTCCGGCTGCCGGACTTCTTCACCCGGATCCACGCCACCGGAATCATCGACACGATGGGCATGGGCTTGACCCTCATTGGCCTGATCCTCCTCGCGGGGTGGTCGCTGCCGAGCGTCAAGCTCGTGCTCATCCTCGGCTTCATGCTGCTCACCGGCCCGACCGCGACCCACGCGCTCGCCAAGGCGGCGCTGCACGGACGCCTGGACCCGCTCTCGGGCCGCCCCCCGGAGCCGCCGTCATCGAGCGGCTGATCCTTACCTCCCTGTTCGCCTGCACGGAATGAACGTCCTTTCGATGCCCGCTGCCGTCGTCGAGCACCTGATCCTCGTCTCCCTGCTCGCGCTCATGACGGTGACCGCGGGGGCCATCGCCCTGACGCGGAGCCTGTTCGCCGCCGCGATGCTGTTCGGCATCTTCGGCCTCCTGTCGGCGGCGGTCTTCGTGGTGCTGGACGCCGTCGACGTCGCGTTCACCGAGGCGGCGGTGGGGGCGGGGATCTCGACGATCCTGATGCTCGCGACCCTGGCGAGGACCAGCGCCCGGCAGCGCGCCGGCCCGCGGCTGCGCCCCGGGCCCCTCGCGCTGGCGGCGGGGCTCGTGCTGCTCCTCGCCTGGGCATCCTCGGACCGCCCCCGCTTCGCCGCGCCCGAGGCCCCCGCGAACCTGCACGTCGCGCCCCGCTACCTCCAGGAGGGACCACGGGAGACGGGGGTGCCCAACGTCGTCACCGCGGTGCTCGCGAGCTACCGGGGCTACGACACCCTCGGCGAGGTCACGGTGATCTTCACCGCCGGCATCGGCGTCCTCGCCCTGCTCGGGCTGGGCGGCGGGGCGCGGCGAGACTGAAGGAGCCGGCCCATGCAGCACCACACCGTCCTCAAGGTCGCCGCGAAGCTGCTCCTGCCTTTCATCCTGCTGTTCGCGCTCTACGTCCAGTTCCACGGCGACTTCGGCCCGGGCGGAGGCTTCCAGGCCGGGGTCATCTTCGGGGCCGGGATCATCCTCTACGCCCTGGTGTTCGGCACCGGGCACGCCCGCGCGGTGGTCCCGCCGGGCGCGGTCCGCGCCGCCGCCGCGCTCGGGGTGCTCCTCTACACCGGGGTCGGGGTGGCGTCCCTGCTGCTCGGCGCGAACTTCCTCGACTACGGGGTCCTGGCGGCCGATCCGGTGGCCGGCCAGCACCTCGGCATCCTCCTCGTGGAGCTGGGGGTGGGGCTCACCGTGACCGCGGTGATGATCCTGCTCTTCTACGCCTTCGCCGGTGTGGAGGGGGCGGAGACGGAGCGGGCTGCCGCGGGTCGGACGGTTGCGAACCGGAATGGTGCGGAGCGGGCTGCCGCGGGTCGGACGGTCGCGAATCGGGATGGTGCGGAGCGGGCTGCCGCGGGTCGGGTGGTCGCGAACCGGAATGGTGCGGAGCGGGCCACCGCGGATCGGACGGTCGCGAACCGGAATGGTGCGGAGCGAGCCGCCGCGGGTCCGGCCGTCGCAGACCGGGGTGGTGCGAGCCGGCCCGGCCCGGATTGGACCTCCGCGAGCTGAACCGCCGCGGACCGGGACGATGCTCGACACCTTCCTCGGCCACTACGCCTACTGGGGCGCCATCGTTCTGCTCGGCGTGGGGCTCTACACGGTGACCGCGAGCGGGAACCTCGTGAAGAAGGTGATGGGGCTCTCGGTGTTCCAGTCCGCGGTCTTCGTGCTCTACATCTCGATAGGCGCGGTCGAGGGCGCGACCGCGCCCATCGCCGGACCGTCCCATGCCGCCTACGCGAACCCGCTGCCCCACGTGCTGATCCTCACCGCCATCGTGGTGGGGGTCGCGACCGCGGCCCTCGCTCTCGCGCTGGTGGTGCGCATCCATGCCGTCTACGGCAGCGTCGAGGAGGACGACATCGCCCGCGCGGAGGCCGAACCCTTGCAGGCGCCGTCGCAAGTGCCCTTGCAGGTGCATCACCGGGCCGGTGAAGCATCCGCCGGGGAGGGCGGCGGCGCCTCCGGATCCCCGGCGATCGGATCCCATGCGGAACGTGGAAGAACTTCGTGAACGCGCTTCCGGCGAATCCCATGCACGACGTCGAAGAAACTCATGAACGGCCCCCGGTTCCGGCTCCGCCGGGGTAGTCCCTCGTCCGTGAAGCCTTCGACGAAACGACGAAGATCTCCGCCGACCGGCATCTGGTTCCGGCCGTGCCGGGTTGTGAACAGGGAGGCCGGGGATCGATGAGCACCTTGCAGGCGCAGCTTCCCGCCCTGCAGATCGTCGTCCCCCTCCTGGCGGCGCCCCTGTGCTCGCTCCTGCGCCGTCCCGCCCTCGCCTGGGGCCTTGCCGCGGCGGTGAGCGGGGCGAGCTTCGCGGTCGCGGCGGCGCTCGCCGTCGCAGTGTCGGACGGCTCGGAGATCGCCTATCTCCTCGGCGGATGGGCGGCGCCGTGGGGCATCGAGTACCGGATCGACGCGCTGAACGCCCTGGTGCTCGTGATCGTGACCGGGGCGAGCACGGTGACCCTCGTGCACGCCCGGCTCAGCGTCGCGCGCGAGGTCCGCCGAGAGCGCATCGGGCTCTTCTACACCGCATGGCTGCTGTGTCTCACCGGGATGCTGGGCATGGCGATCACCGGGGATGCGTTCAACGTCTTCGTCTTCCTCGAGATCTCGTCGCTGGCGACCTACACCCTGGTCGCCCTCGGCACCGGGCGCGCGGCGCTGCTCGCCGCGTTTCGCTACCTCGTCCTCGGCTCGATCGGCGCGACCTTCTTCCTTATCGGGGTCGGGCTGCTCTACATGATGAC
This sequence comes from uncultured Gammaproteobacteria bacterium, assembly GCA_958295835.1. Lineage (GTDB taxonomy): Bacteria > Pseudomonadota > Gammaproteobacteria > HK1 > HK1 > HK1. The sequence goes on along the minus strand of OY282378.1, from coordinate 4,835,669 downwards.
CGGCACTCTGAACATGGCAGACCTGGCCGGGAGGCTGGGCGGGGTCGCCCATACCCGGACGGTGACCGCGGGCATCGTGTTCGTGATCCTCGGTCTCGGCCTCAAGGCCGCGGTCTTCCCCCTCCATGCGTGGCTGCCCGCCGCCTACACGCAAGCGCCGTCGAGCGCCGCCTCGTTCCTCGCCGGGACCGCGACCAAGGTGTCCGTCTACGTCCTGGCGCGCTTCCTGTTCGACGTCTTCGGGGTGGATCTTTCGTTCGGGCGGCTCGATCCGGGGACGTTCCTGGTCCCGCTGGCGATCGCGGGGATCGTCGTGGGCTCGGCCGTCGCGGTGTTCCAGGACCACGTGAAGCGGCTGCTCGCGTGGTCGAGCATCGCCCAGATCGGCTACATGGTGCTCGGGCTCGGGCTCGGCACCGCGGCCGGGGCCACCGCCTCGATCCTCCACCTGTTCAACCATGCGCTGATGAAGGTCGCGCTCTTCCTCGCGGTCGGGAATCTCGTCTACCGCACCGGGTCCGCGGCGCTGGCGAGCCTCGCGGGGGTGGGGCGGAACATGCCGTGGACGATGGGGGCGTTCCTGGTGGCCGCGATGAGTCTCGTCGGCGTCCCCCTCACCGCGGGCTTCGTATCCAAGTGGTACCTGCTCCGCGCCGCGCTGGAGGAGGGGCTATGGCCGATCGCGGTCGTGATCCTGATCTCGTCACTGCTCGCCGCGATCTACCTGTGGCGGGTGATCGGCGTCGCGTTCTTCGAGCGGGCCGGCCCCGACACGGTCCAGGCGCACGCGGCGGAGGCGCCCTGGACGATGGTCGCGCCGGTGGTCGCGCTCGCGCTGGCCAACGTCTGGTTCGGCGTCGAGACCTCGTTCGGCACGGGGTTCGCGGCTCTGGCGGGCGCGGCCCTGGCCGGAGGCGGGCCGTGAGTCCGCCGCTGCTTGCGCCCGAATCCCCATCATGAGTCCGCTACTCCCCACGCCCGGACATCCTGTGTCTCCGGCGCCTGCCGGTGGGCCGTTCGCTCTCGCGCGGCGCGATTCCAATCCCGGCGAGCCCGCGGCTCCGGGAAGCGCCGCGCCGTCCGGACGCCTGCCGTGAGCTCCCAGCTCCTCATACTCGGCTGCATCGCGCTGCCGGTGCTGGCGAGCGTGCTGATCGTCGCGACAGGGCGCACGCCGAACCTGCGCGAGGCGGTGACCCTGGCGGCCGGGGCGCTCGTCATCGGATGCGTGCTCGGGCTCTACCCCGAGGTCTCGCAGGGCGCGCGGCCGGACGTCGTCCTCGCCCCGCTGGTGCCGGGGGTCGCGCTCCGCCTCGTGGTCGAGCCGCTCGGGCTGCTGTTCGCGATGGTGGCGGGGTTCCTGTGGCCGGTGACCACGATCTACGCCATCGGGTACATGCGGGCGCACCACGAACGCAACCAGACCCGCTTCTACGCCTGCTTCGCGGTGTCCATCGCGGCCGCGATGGGGGTCGCGTTCGCGGGCAACCTCGTCACCCTGTTCGTCTTCTACGAGGTGCTGACCCTGTCCACGTATCCGCTCGTGACCCACGCCGGCACCCCCGAGGCGAGGCGCGCGGGACGGGTGTATCTGGCCACCCTGCTCGGGACCTCGATCGCGTTCCAGCTCCTCGCGATCGCGTGGACCTACGCCTATGCCGGCACCGTGGACTTCCGCGAGGGCGGCATCCTCGCCGGGCGAATGCCCGAGGGCGTCGCCGCCGTGGTGTTCTGCCTGTTCGCGTTCGGCGCCGGCAAGGCGGCGCTGATGCCGTTCCATCGCTGGCTTCCGGCCGCGATGGTGGCCCCGACCCCGGTGAGCGCGCTGCTGCACGCGGTGGCGGTGGTGAAGGCGGGGGTGTTCACCATCCTGAAGGTGGCGGTATACGTGTTCGGTCCCGACCTGCTCGCCGCGAGCGGGGGCGGGACGATCATCGCCTGGGTGGCCGGCGCGACGATTCTCATCGGCTCGCTGGTGGCGATGAGCAAGGACAACCTGAAGGCGCGCCTCGCCTACTCCACCATCAGCCAGCTTTCCTACGTAGTGCTGGGGGCGGTGCTGGCGAGCGCGTGGGGGACGGTGGGTGCGGCGCTGCACATCGTGATGCATGCGTTCGGGAAGATCACGCTGTTCTTCTGCGCCGGGGCGGTGCTGGTGGCGGCGCACAAGACGGAGGTGAGCGAGCTGGGGGGTCTGGGGCGGCGGATGCCGGTGACGATGGGGGCGTTCGTGGTGGCGAGCCTGTGCATCATCGGGTTGCCGCCGCTGGGGGGAGCGTGGAGCAAGTGGTATCTGGCGACCGCGACGGTGGACGCGGGGGAGTGGATGCTGCTGGGGGTGCTGCTGCTGAGTTCGCTGCTGAGCATGGGGTATCTGCTCACGGTGCCGATGCGTGCGTTCTCGCGAGCCGGGGGAGAGGGGGCCGGGGTCGCCGGAGAAGGGGAGGGTAGCGAGGGGAGTGCGGGAGACCGGGAGATCCGGGAGGCGCCGCCGGCCTGCCTGGTCGCGATCCTGGTTACCGCGGCCGGATGCGTGGTGCTGTTCCTGTACCCGGATCCGTTCTTCGCGCTGGTCAACCAAGTCGCGGGGGGGCGCTGAGACGCTTGTTGCGCTTCCTGTTTCCGCACTCCCGGCCCGATCGGCGCGCGGCAAGTGTCTGCTTGCAACGATGGCAGAAAGTGTTATCACTAGCGTCGTGAACCGCAGGCACGAGAGAACGCTCCAGGCGATCTTCGCCAATCCGGTGAACGGCAACATCGAATGGCGCCGGATCGAGGCGCTGGGCGCGGTTCGCACGGAGCGGGCGGGCGCCGCGGTCAGCTTCGCGCTGAACGGCGCAGTGGCGCAGTTTCATCGCCCCCATCCGAACAAGGCGGCGTTGCGCTACCGGGTCAAGGATGCCCGTGGCTTTCTGGAACAGGCAGGAATCAGACCATGAACAAGATGAAGTATCGAGGCTACACCGCTCGCATCGAGTTCGACGAGGTCGATCGCATTTTTGTCGGCCATCTGGCCGGCATCAGGGACATCGTCGGCTTTCACGGAACGACGGTCGACGAGCTCGAAAGCGCTTTCCGTGAATCCGTCGATCACTACATCGCCGTCGGTGAGGAACAGGACCGGCCTGCGCAGAAGCCATACTCCGGCAGGCTGATGCTGCGCGTCCCGCCTGAGATTCACGCCGCCGTTGCCACGGCTGCCGGCATACGAGGGAAGAGCATCAACCAGTGGGCCTCCGAAGTGCTTGGCAAGGCGGCATCGCAGAGCTGACGGCTCCGGGCATGCTCCGGTGGCCGCAAACCCCGTCCCGCGATCGCCGGACCTCCGCTTCCTCTTCGTTGCAACGGTCGCGGCAGGCAGTGACCACATGGGCGCCTTGCCTCCGGAAGAACCCACCCTCCAGGTACCACGGCCAGTCGTCCTTTCCGAGCGGCTCCCCGAGCTGCCTGACGACATGGCTTCCGATGTAGCCGGCGCCGCCGGTGACGAGCATGTGTCCTGACATTGAGAATTTCTCCTTCGTGATGGCTGGCCGCATCACGGGGCCGGCCGCATCATGGCGCGGTGCTCCGATACGGTCGGGATCGGGCGGAAAATCTTGTGATGGAGCTAGACCCGATTGTTGCAAAAAGGCGCGACAAATATACGTCAGGCGACGGCGTTCAGTGTTGCGAGAGCCTGCCGGAGTTCTCTTTCGAGCCTTTCGTTGCTGTTCATGGAGAGGACCAATTTGCCGGCGGGGCGAATCATGCGCCCGGCGCGTTGGATGAGGGTACGGCGAAGGGTTCCAATCTCCCGGAAGCACCACAGCGCGGCGCGCTTTGCGGTGGTGCCACGGGCGCGAGGGTCGAGTTGGATCTGTAGCTCGCGAGTGAGGTTGTGAGCAACAATGCCGGCGAACATGTACAGTTGGTTGCCGACTCGGGTCTTGACCGGTATGTAATCCATCTGGCAATGCGTCTTGAGTTCGGCGAAGATGCTCTCCTGCGAACCGCGGCCTTCGTGGAAGGCGACGACCTTGCGTGGGGTCATTCGTTTGTTGGTGACGATGACCTTGAATTCGTACCCGTATTCGGTGGGCTGGAACAGGTCGAGTTGGATCGGCAGCTTGTGTTGGCATCTGACCTGCTTTTTGATGAAGATGAAGCGATAGCGGGCGTTCCACGACTTCGGCTTCCAGCGGGTCTCGAAGTAATCGAGCCCGGTCGCCATTGGGCGCCATCGTCTTCTGCCTTCGACCAGTTCCTTTGAGGACAGCAAAGCGTTCGAAAGGCACCGAGATGGTGAATTCGACCCCTGACGAATGGAGTCGTTCAGCGATGGTTTCGTTGAAAAATGCGCTGTCGATGCGAGTCTCTATCTTTGTGTGGGGAAGGCACGAGTGCACGTGGCTGAGACAGTGGCCGATGAAGGTGTCGGCCCCGTTGGAGTCGTGTACGTTTCCAGGACGATGGTGAACGTCGAGGACCTGGTCGGTCTGGGCGACGGTGCAAAAGAGGGGGTAGTAGCTGCGCGCGCCCTTCTTTTTCTTGTTGAAGCCCACTGCGGTTCCTTCGGTATGACGCCCGGTACTCAACACCGACCCGTCGTAATCGAGCGACACTCTCGAAAGTCCCTCGTCTACCAAACGCTCCATGACCAGATGTCTCGATTCACTTCGCACTTTGGCGACACTTTGCCTGCCAGTTGCATAAAATTTCCACCCATACATGCGTTCGCTGCACAAAACACGGGGTTTTCAGACCGAAACAGCGTGTGGCTCAAGTTCACTGCCAGTGAGAATAAGCCACACGCGATATTCTTGAATCTTGTGCAAGGTCGTACGGAGTCATTTGTGAAACGAATGTAATAGAGAGAAACGTGGTCTCCGAAGCTGGTACAATAGTTGTCTCTCAAAACAACGTACCAAGCGAAACGGAGACCACGAAGATGAAGCATAGCCGAGCCGACGTTCGAGGTAAAGCCAGGCTGGGTCTCGACATCCGATTCGAATCGCAGAGCCTGACATCGTATTCGGGACTCATCGTCTTTCAACACCTCTTCTCTCTCATCGGCATCAAAGAACGGTTGTGGCGATGTTTCCGCCACCTGAAGGCCAATCCGATTGACGGTCATCACGTGGTCATGATGCTGCTGGTCGTGCACCTGATTATCGGACACCGGCGGCTGCGCGACGTGGACTACTACCGTGATGACGAGATGGTCAAACGGATTCTCGGTCTGAAGCGGTTGCCGGACGTGTCCACGCTCAGCCGGTCGCTCGCCAGTGCGGATGAACAAAGTGTCGCCAAAGTACGAAGTGAATCGAGACATCTGGTCATGGAGCGTTTGGTGGTCGAGGGGTTTCCGAGAGTGACGCTCGATTACGACGGGTCGGTGTTGAGCACCGGGCGACATGCCGAAGGAACCGCAGTGGGTTTCAACAAGAAAAAGAAGGGCGCGCGCAGCTACTACCCCCTCTTTTGCACCGTCGCCCAGACCGACCAGGTCCTCGACGTTCACCATCGTCCTGGAAACGTACACGACTCCAACGGGGCCGATACCTTCATCGGCCACTGTATCAGCCACGTGCGCTCGTGCCTTCCCCGTGCAAAGGTAGAGACTCGCATCGACAGCGCATTTTTCAACGAAACCATCGCTGAACGACTGCATTCGTCGGGGGTCGAATTCACCATCTCGGTGCCTTTCGAACGCTTTACTGTCCTCAAAGGGCTGGTCGAAGGCAGAAAACGATGGCGACGCATGGCGGTCGGGCTCGATTACTTCGAGACCCGCTGGAAGCCGAAGTCGTGGAACGCCCGCTATCGCTTCATCTTCATCAAAAAGCAGGTCAGATGCCAACACAAGCTGCCGATCCAACTCGACCTGTTCCAGCCCACCGAATACGGGTACGAATTCAAGGTCATCGTCACCAACAAACGAATGACCCCACGCAAGGTCGTCGCCTTCCACGAAGGCCGCGGTTCGCAGGAAGGTATCTTCGCCGAACTCAAGACGCATTGCCAGATGGATTACATACCGGTCAAGACCCGGGACGGCAACCAACTGTACATGTTCGCCGGCATTGTTGCTCACAACCTCACCCGCGAGCTACAGATCCAACTCGACCCTCGCGCCCGTGGCACCACCGCAAAGCGCGCCGCGCTGTGGTGCTTCCGGGAGGTTGGAACCCTTCGCCGTACCCTCATCCAACGCGCCGGGCGCATGATTCGCCCCGCCGGCAAATTGGTCCTCTCCATGAACAGCAACGAAAGGCTCGAAAGAGAACTCCGGCAGGCTCTCGCAACACTGAACGCCGTCGCTTGACTATATTTGTCGCACGTTTATGCAACAATCAGGTTTGTTCATCCGCACTGGCGAGCGCCCGGCTGAGCATGGATACGTCCGGCAACCGCTTCAGACCGAGAACCCGTTTGACCATCTCGTCATCACGGTAGTAGTCCACGTCTCGCAGCCGCCGGTGTCCGATGATCAGGTGCACGACCAGCAGCATCATGATCATGTGATGGCCGTAAACCGGATTGGCCTTCAGGTGGTGGAAACATCTCCACAACCGTTCTTTGATGTCGATGAGAGAGAAGATGTGTTGAAAGACGATGAGTCCCGAATACGATATCAGGCTCTGCTCTTCGAATCGGATATCGAGGCCCAGCTTGGCTTTACCTCGAACGTCGGCTCGGCTATGCTTCATCTTCGTGGTCTCCGTTTCGCTTGGTACGTTGTTGTTGGCAACGACTATTGTACCAGCTTCGGAGACCACGTTTCTCTCTGTTACATTCGTTTCACAAATGACTCCGTACGACCTTGCACAAGATTCAGGAATATCGCGTGTGGCTTATTCTCACTGGCAGTGAACTTGAGCCACACGCTGTTTCGGTCTGAAAACCCCGTGTTTTGTGCAGTGAACGCATGTATGGGTGGAAATGTTATGCAACTGGCAGGTCAATGGCTGCGGATGCGGGCGCGGAAATCCTGCTCGCTGTCGCAGGCGAACGCCGCCGCGACGATAACGGCCTCGGGCGATTCGGCGAATCCGGGCACGTCGGCCGGGAAGTCCTCCGACAATCCGATGCCCCGCGACGACAGCATCGCGCGCACCATCCCGGCACGGCCTTCTTCCCGGCCTTCCGCCCGGCCTTCCATCCGGCCTTCCGTCCGGCTCTGGCTGCGCAGGGAACGCAGCATCGGATCGTCGTCCGGTCCCGTCCCTTCTCGCGCCCCCAATACAGCCCCCACCCGCTCCAGCACCGCGCACGTCCGCGCCGAACGCACCCGTTCGTTGAACGCCACGTGCAATTCCTCCGCACTCCAACCCGGAAACGCACGGCTCTCCGGCGACTCCCGGTACACGTCCCCTTCCAGCACGTGAATCGTCAGCCCCGCGCGCCGGCGCTTCGGTCGGCTCGCCGCCCGATAGTTCGGCACCTCCACCCACACCTCCGGGAACCCCCACGCCTCGTACAGCCGCAGCTTCCCCCGGTACACGTCCGTCGTGTGGTCCACCTCCAGCACCACGTCCGGCAAATCGTGCTCCCCCACCTCCATCGCCACCGCCCCCGGCAACCGCGCCCGACCGGGATGCAGGTACACCGACTGGTCCGCCTGCAGGATGCGCCACGCCAAGCCCCCCTCGTTGCGCACCATCAGGTCCATCGAGCCGTAGCAGGTGATGGGCGAGCCGCGCACCTGGGCGATGCGCTCCACCAGGCTCGGCAACGCGCCCCCCGGCTTCTCGTGGTAGGGGCTGTTGGGCTCGCAGACCCAGGCGGTCTCGGTGGCCCCGTCCCAGAACTCCAACCGCCCGTCGTAGAGTTCGAGTTCCTCGCGGGGCAGGCGGACGGGCTTGCAGCCGGGGAACGCCAGCTCGGAGGAGGGCGGATAGCTCATCAGCGATTTGCGCGGGCGCCGCGGCGCCTCGTCCGTGCCGGCTTCGATGCGTTCGAGGAGGGCCATGGCGTCGTCCCGTGTCGGTGAAGGGGGGAAAAGTGTCGGGTTTCGCGGCTTCGCGATCAACCTTCGCCGGGATTGTGTCCGTATGCCGGCGTGCGCCAGGTGGGTGATTCGTGGGAACCTGCCCGATCATGCCGATCCGGGGGTAGCCATCCATGCGACAACCGAAGGACAGGCCGCGGGCCGGTGCTTCGCCGACTGCCGTTCCGCCGGCCGCCGCCGTGCCGGTGCTGGACACGCTGTACGGCGAAGGACATCTCGCCGACGTCGACCTGCACTTCGGGCGGCTGATCGGGGAGCTCGACGGCGGCGGAGGGCCGGAGCTGCCACTGGCGGCGGCGCTCGCGAGCGCGTGGACACGGGACGGACACGCCTGCCTCGCACTATCCGAGGTAGCGGGCCGGGACTGGCCGCGGACGGGGGCCGGCGCGGTGCGGCTTCCCGCGCTCGAATCGTGGATGGAGGCGCTCGATGCGAGCCCGATCGTCGCCCGGCCCGGAGACGGAGAGCGACGCCCGCTGGTGCTCGACCGGCAGGGCCGGCTCTACCTGGAACGGCTCCGGACGGCGGAGCAAGCGGTGGCGGACGGCCTGCGCCGGCTCGCGGAAGACGATGCGGGTGTCGATCCGAAGGGGCTGGATGCGGCATCCGGCGGCCGCATCCCGGAGAGCGGTCCGAGGCCCGAGTCGGATGGCCTCGATGCCGCGCTCGACCAGCTCTTCCCCGGCGCGACGCCCGATGACCGCCCCCGCGCGGCGGCCCGGACCGCCGTTCTCCGCCGGCTCTGCGTGGTGTCGGGCGGTCCCGGCACGGGCAAGACCACCACCGCGGCGGCGATCGTGGCCCTGCTCGTCGAGCTGGGGCTCGCCGCCCCCGATCGGATCGCGCTCGCGGCCCCCACCGGCAAGGCGGCGGCCCGCCTCCAGGAAGCGGTGCGCGGGCAGCGCCAGGCGCTGTTGTCCCGGGCGCCGGCCCTCGAAGGGTTCGACCCCCGGGCGACGACGGTGCACCGCTGGCTTCTCCACCACGTCCGGAAGGGGCTCGCGGCCGATGCCCTCATCCTCGACGAGGGGTCGATGGTGGATCTCACCCTTATGGCGCAGGTGCTGCGTACGCTGCCGGACGGCGCCCGGCTCGTGCTGCTCGGCGATGCGTCGCAGCTCGCCTCGGTCCAGCCGGGGTCGGTGTTCGCGGATCTGTGCCGGGCCGGGGGCGAAAGGGTCGAGATCAGGGAGCCCGCGATTCCGCACAGCGGAATCGCCAAGCGACCGCCCCAGCGGTCGCCACTCGCCTCATGCGTGGTCGAGCTCGTGCACAACTGGCGCTTCGACGAGAGAGGCGGGCTCGGGCGCCTCGCCGCCGCGGTGGTGCGCGGCGACGCCCCCGCCGCGGTCGCCGCACTCCAGGATCCGTCCGACACCGCCGTCGAGCTGCGCCCCCTGCCCGACGCGGCGGCGTTCGAACGGCTCGCGGTGCGGTTCGCGGACGAGTGGTTCGCGCCGGCGCTACGGAAGGCGCGAAAGCTCCGCGGCCCGCCCGACGAGGGCGCCGGGCCGTTGCCGTCGTTCCGCGTGCTCTGCGCGCACCGGGTCGGGCCGTTCGGGGCGGAGCGCTTCAACCGGTCGGTGGAACGGCGGCTGCGCGCTCTCGGTCTCGTGCGGGCACATGACGCCTTCTATCCAGGCCGGCCGATCCTCGTCACCCGCAACGACCCGCGAACCCGGCTCTCGAACGGGGATACCGGGGTGGTGCTGCGCGATGCGGACGGGCGGGCGCAGGTCTGGTTCCCGGAGCTGGAGGACGCCGAAGGAGGGCCGCGGCTGGTCCCGCCGGCCCGCCTGCCCCCGCACGAGAGCTTCTTCGCCCTCACCGTGCATCGGGCGCAGGGCTCGGAGTACGACGAGGTGGCGGTGGTGCCAGGTCCCGCCGATTCGCGGGTGGCGACCCGCGAGCTGCTCTACACCGCGGTCACCCGGGCGCGCCGGCGGATGGTGGTGTACGGCGCCGCGGAAAGCGTCGCCGCGGCGGTCGAACGGCCCACGGAACGCTCATCGGGGTTGCGCGACGCCCTCGCGCGGTCCGCGGTCCGGGAGTAGTGTTCCGAAGCACGGCGAGCATCGGGAGATGGTTTCTGCCGAGTCGGCAGCGTCGCATCGCATGGAGGAGTCGTGTTCGTGGGCACGGCGAGCGCCGGGAGGCGACATGTCTCTTGACCTGGATTCTTGGGTCTTGAGGCGATCTCTCGATGTATCGTCTATGAGACATGCCGCCATGAAGGCAACGTCATGCACGGCGCGCCGGAAAGAGGAGCAGGGAATGAACGAGCGGAAGCGAAGACCGGAAGACGAGTTCATGGCCGGAGCCGTGGAGTACTGGGAAAACAGGACGGGCCGGAAAAGGGACGACTATCCGAAGGAAAGCCTGGACGATGAAGGGCGAAGGAAGCGTCTGGAGCGGATATGGGAAGCACAGGGGAGAGCCGGCGCCAGGAAAGTGGAGACCTGGAGCCGGAGCGATCTGGAAGCCGGCATCGGGCCGGTGCCGGGATCCGGAGGGCAGGAATGATGCGAGGGACGTTCCCGGACGCGAACCGGCTGTCACTGGTCACGCAGAGGCGGTTCCACACCGCATGGGACGAGATGCGGGGGAGTCGGGTGCAAATCGTCCCGACGGTGGCGAGGGAGCTGACGACGAACGTCATCGTACAGGCTGCCAACCTCGGTGTGCCCGGGAAGAACTGTCGCTACTCCCTTTGCAGTCTTTCTGATACTACGAAGGCGACGCTGGTCTCATAGGAACAGATGGCAAGCATCACGGTAGAAAACAGTTCATTCCAGCCGCCATTCCTGCTTGAGTTTGTCCAGTAAGTCACTCTGACGGCGCTTCAACACTTCTGGTGTCCACTCTGATTCCGTCAATACCTGTGTGGTCAGGGCAAATGGAGCAACACGATCGTGCTGGAAATATCTGGATTTCTTGGTTTCAAAATCCCAATTGGATGCAGCGGCGTTTTTACGACGTGACAGAAGTACCAGATTCGCCAATCTATGTGTCCACTGCGCTCGTTCTTCATCATCAGGAAACCATCTGCACCATTGAGATTCTGTGTCCGGATTCTGCGGCAGCACGTGTTCGATTGAAATTACGGAGTGATGATAACGCGCCCCTTCGTCTGCCGAGAGACTGTCCAGGCGCAACAGCAGCGGCTGCGGAACGCGCGGGAGTGTGTACACTGGCCCGTCTAACGCACTCACAATTTGTTTTTTTTCATCTGCAGGGAGCTGTAGCGGGCCGTTATCCTGCCAGATGGTATCTCCCTGCCCGATGGCATGGAGTACGGCGGCATAGCGTCGGATACGTTTGTTGATATCCGCGCGCAAGATGAATAAACCGTAAGCCAAGCGTTCCAAATCCTTGATAAAATTGAATCTGTCCAGACCGCGCGAATTGGAACGGAAAAATGCCATTGCTGGAGGAATCCAGTCGGTATTGTCCAGACGGCGCAAATACTCTAAGTATATGTCGAATTCTATTGTATCGCTGGGATGGTTGCCAGACACACCGAGCACTCTTTCATACGCATCAGCGTATGGTTCGAGAATTCTGTCAATAAAATACGTACTGATGGTGTCTTGCAGCACAAATTCCTTGAACTCGTCTTGCCAATTGCGACGCGCTTTGGCTTTTGCGTAAATCATCCGTATATGAGCAAAGAGAGCGCCGAAACGTTCCCGTCCCAATTCCTGTTCAATATTCTCCCACTTGTCGCTGTATTCTGACTGATCCACCTTACTGATGTCCCCGACGATTTCCGCCTTCAGAATGTCGGTCGGTTCAAGGTTAAGTCCTCGATCATTCATGACCGAAAAAATCCGGTATGCGGAATTCTTATCCGTCGTGGATACAATGACAAGGTAGCAATGCTGGACGATGAAAGTAGCCAAGCGATCACGCCCTTCCTTGTCGATATCTGAAAGTTTATCAAACAGGAGTTTGGCATTCTCGAATATTCGTTGCTGGCTGTCCGTGGTTCGCTGCGGAATGTTCTCCAGCATACTGCGAATGCCGCCATCAGATTGGATGTTGGTGTGAAAGAAACCTTGGTCTCGAGATCTGATACTCAACCTGACCACTTCCTGTGCCCCGGATAGTGGATCGTGGCGTTGCCGGATGCGTTCATCCAGCGCTGTTTTTATCTGCCCGTCGGCCAGTTCCCGTAGCGTGCAGAGCAATATCGTGAGGGTTGTCAGCCGCTGCTGTCCGTCAACTACTTGACTGTCAGCGCTGTCACTCTTGATGAGGACGATGCTCCCCAGAAAATACGGGGCTTCATCGTCTTGATCCATGGCAAAAAGCAGATCATCCAGTAATTCGCCTACCTCATCCGTAGTCCACGCGTACGGACGCTGGTAAAAGGGGATTTCAAACAGGTAATCATCGCAGAATACTTTATCCAGATTCTGTTCACTGGCCTTGATTGTTTCCGGCATCGTGGTTTTCCTTGGATCGTGATGAACATCGTTATAGTGATACCATGCCGAATGAGGAGCTGTCGAAGACGACGCTCACTCTTCTCCCCACATCGCCCGCCGCTCCGAGAGGAACCGGTCGACGACGTTCTCGCACGGCCTCCTGTATTTCTTCAAGCGGGACTGGATTTGCCGGACCGCGACCGCCGGGGACACGAGACGGAGCTCTCCGGCCTCGACCCGGGCCGTCACCCGGCCGTTGTCTCCCAGGGCCATCGCCGCGCGCATTTCAAGGGGGATCAGGACCCGGCCGTCCGGGGCGACCTTGAGGGACTGTGGTTCGACCGTACGGAGCTTTCCGGACGAAGCGGGATCATTTCCGGGCGACGGCGGCTCGGAAGTCTCGTGTTGCCTGTCACGATGGATCTTCCAGCGCTGATACTGCGTGCTGGCCGTATTCCGGTTGCCATTCTCGGCCACGTAACGCTCGATGACCTCATGGCGTTGCGCACGGCGCCCTTTCTCAAGGGTAATCGCGTCGGCGATTTTCCAGACCTGCCCGGTCCTGGTGCCGGGACCTGGCGGGACGATCGGGAGCTCGGCCGCCGTCCGAACGGAGGATCCGTTTGACATGTTCAGTTCCATTTTATCTCAATTCCGTCAGAAATTAAGTTTACCGTCGAAATCTGTCAATCTCCTGTCCTGTCGCTACCCTCACCAGGCGCAGATGTCGAACAGTGCAGCGACGGATGGCCTCCAGGACCGTGTCACTCTGACCGGCGAGCGGCAAGGCCGCACGAATCAATGCAGGCGGGACACCCGCGTGCCCAGGAGAAGCCACCGCCCTGATCCGGCCGAACCGGGGCGTGCGCCGGGCTCGCTCCTCGATCAGGCAGAAAACCTGACCGCGACCTCGCGGCCTCGCCTGCAACGGACCAGCTCCGAACCGTGTGCCCTCGATCAGGCAAGAAACTTCGACACGACCTCGTAGCAGTCCTTCGACAACCCCGGAGTCGCGCGAATGTGCTCCAGCTCCCCGCGGAGCAGGGCGCGGCGGTCCGGGTCGAGGCGGCGCCAGTGGCTCGCGGCGCCCAGCAATCGGGCTGCGGTCTGCGGATTGAACGCATCGATGGCCAGCACGTACGAGGAGAGGAAGCGGTAGCCCTCGCCGGAGGCGTCGTGGAAGCGGCGCTGGTTGGCGTGGCAGAACGCTCCGATGAGCGCCCGCACCCGGTTGGGATTCTCGATGTCGAACGCGCGGTGCCGGATGAGCGTGCGGACGCGGTTGATGGTGCCGGGCTGCCGGGAGGTGGCCTGGAGCGAGAACCATTTGTCGAGCACCAGCGGATCGTCCTTCCACCGTTCGTGGAACCAGTCCAGCCACTTGTCGCGTTCCCAGCCACGCGCGCTGTTGGCGAAGCAGGCGAGGGCGGCGAGGGCGTCGGTCATGTTGTCCGCGGTTTCGAGCTGGCGGCAGCAATCCGTCCACACCGCCGGATCGTCGAGCTCCATCAGGTAGCCGAGGCAGAGGTTCTTGAGCGCCCGGCGCCCGGTCTCCCCGGCATCGAAGCGGTACGGACCGCGGGATCGGTTCGCCTCGCGCACGGATGCGAATGCGTCCGCGAGGCGTAGCGCGAGGGTCGCCTTCACCGCCTCGCGCACCTCGTGGATGGCTTCGACGGCGATGATCTCCATCCGGTCGGCGAGGTTCGACTCCGAGGGCAGGGTGAGCGCCTCCGCGATGAACGCCGGGTCGAGTGTCTCGTCGAGGAGCAGGGCGCGAAGCGCGAGGACGAATTCGTCGGGGAGGTCGACGCCGGCGTCCGGATCGTCACCCGGATCAGCGCCCGCGAGCCGGTTCATGCCGGCGCCAATCCCCGGGTCCGTGTGCCGTCCCTCATCGGCCCCCGCGAGCCGGCCTTCTCCGGCGCCGGCGCCCGCGTCCGTGCACGCGCCCCGGTCCTTGCCGGCATCAGTAGCCGTACCCGTGTATCGCTCCTCGCTGGCCCCGGCTCCCGCACCCGTAAGCTGATTCTCGCCGACATCGGCCTTCGCGCCCGCGAGCCGGTCCTCAATCATCCCCAGCATCAGCTTCGTGGAGTACTCCTGCACCGCGTCCCAGCGGTTGAAGGGATCCGTCTCGTGGGCGATGAGGAATGCGAGCGGCGACCGCTGAGGCGGTCGTGCATCGGTCAGCGCCTCGACTCCGGCAAGCGGCGACCGCTGGCGCGGTCGCTTGGCGATTCCGCCATGCGGAATCGCGGGCGCCTCAACCAGCGTCGTGGGCGGGCGGGAGGCAGTGTTGTTCCATATCATCTCGTCGTCGCCGCGCTCGATCTCGACCTTCACCGGCGCCGAGAAGCCGCGCACCAGCGAAGGGACCGGGCACGCGGGCACGTTCGAGAACCGGAACACATGCCGCGGCTCGCGCACGTCGAGCACCGCCTCGCGCTCGCCGGCAAGGCCCGCCTCCGCGCAGTGGAGCGGGAGGTTGCGCCCGTCCCCGCCGAGCAGGGCCAAGCGCACCGGGATGTGCAGCGGCAGCTTCTCCGGCTGCCCCGGAGTCGGGGGCGTGCGTTGCTCGACGTCGAGCACGTACTCCGAACGCGCCGCGTCGTATGCGCCGCGGGCGGCGAGCACCGGCGTCCCCGCCTGCGTGTACCAGCGCCGGAACTGCCCGAGGTCCGCGCCCGAGGCGGCCTCCATCGTTGCCACGAAGTCGTCGGTGGTGACCGCCTGCCCATCGTGACGCTCGAAATAGAGCCGCATCCCGGCCTTGAACCCCACGTCGCCGAGCAGGGTGTGCATCATCCGGATGACCTCGGCCCCCTTGACGTAGATCGTGAGGGTGTAGAAGTTGCTGATCTCGATGTAGGAGTCGGGGCGCACGGGATGCGCCATCGGCCCCGCGTCCTCCGGGAACTGGTGCGAACGCAACATGCGCGCGTCGCGGATGCGCTTGACCGCGCGCGACCCGGTGTCGGCGGAGAACTCCTGGTCGCGGAACACGGTCAGGCCTTCCTTGAGGCTTAGCTGGAACCAGTCGCGGCAGGTCACGCGGTTGCCGGTCCAGTTGTGGAAGTATTCGTGGGCGATGACCGCCTCGATCGCCGCGAAGTCGGCGTCGGTGGCGGTGTCGGGGCGGGCCAGCACGTACTTCGAGTTGAAGACGTTGAGCCCCTTGTTCTCCATCGCCCCCATGTTGAAGTCGTCCACCGCGACGATCATGAAGGTGTCGAGGTCGTATTGGAGGCCGTAGACGTCCTCGTCCCAGCGCATCGCGCGCTTGAGCGAGCGCATCGCGTGGGCGCACTTGTCGAGGTTGTGGGGCTCGACGTGGATGCGTAGCGCCACCGCCCGCCCCGAGCGCGTGGTGAACGTGTCCTCGACGCATTCGAGCCGGCCCGCGACCAGCGCGAAGAGGTAGCTCGGCTTGGGGAAGGGGTCCTCCCACACCACATAGCGGCGGCCGTCGTCGAGGGCGCCGCGCTCGACGGCGTTCCCGTTCGAGAGCATCACCGGGAAGCGCTCCGGGTCCCCGGCGATGCGGGTGCGGTAACGCGCCATCACGTCCGGGCGGTCGGGGAACCAGGTGATCTTCCTGAACCCCTCCGCCTCGCACTGCGTGCACAGGTTCCCCGACGAGGCGTAGAGCCCTTCGAGGGACTTGTTCTCGCCGGGCCGGACCGCCACTTCGGTCTCGAGCACGAACGCATCGGGGGCGTCGCGGATCGTCAGCGTCTCGGCGGCGATCTCGATCCGGTTCCCCGCCACCGGCTCGCCGTCGATGCGCACCGCTCGGGTGTCGAGTCCCCGCCCGTCGAGGACCAGATCCGCCGGTGGCGGGGTGGTGGACGCGGACGTGGTGGCGGATGCGGGTGCAGCACTGGACGCGGATGTGGCAGCGGCGACCGCGGCGGCGGGCGCAGGGACAGGGGCAGATGCAGGTATGGCGGCAGGCGCGGGCGTAGCGACGGACCCAGGCGGGGCGACGGACGTGGGTGTAGTGGCGGACTCAGGTGCGGCGGTGGGCGCGGGCGTAGTGGCTACGGCGGCGGGATTGCGCCGCACCTTGAGCTTCGCCCGCACCAGCGTGCGCTCCTCGCCAAGCTCGAAGTCGAGGTCCACCTCATCGACGAGGAAGGGCGGCGGGGCATAGTCCGAGAGCCGGGTGGCGGCGGGTTCGGCGGCGTCGATCGGCATGGGAGGGTCCTTGGCGGGGATGCGGCCGGTCGCGATTATATTCGGGAGCCGGATAATGCGTGCCGCGGATCGAATGGTGATCGGGCGCAGGGTGCGGGGGGAGGCTCCGGTCGCGGCTCGGCGGTGGAGCGGGGAGAACGGCGATCTGCTGCCGGAGGACGGCGGCAGGCATCGACACCCGAAGCCGAAGGAGAGCCGGACCGCGGAATCGGAAAATGCGAAGCCGATTCCTGTCGATTACGACGCACCCCCCAGGCTGGCCGGATATTCCTCCAGGCAGGGGGAGCTGGATTATCGGTAACAGGCGCCGATGGGCTG
Source organism: uncultured Gammaproteobacteria bacterium (assembly GCA_958295835.1). Lineage (GTDB taxonomy): Bacteria > Pseudomonadota > Gammaproteobacteria > HK1 > HK1 > HK1. The sequence continues at coordinate 4,818,728 of OY282378.1, read as the reverse complement.
CGCCCGGAAGAATCTCGACGATGCCCGGGGGGCGGCGAGGGCGATGCGGGACAAGAACGGAGAGCTGGTCGACCTCGACGATTCCTGCGGGGGCGGCGAACCGATCATCGACGCCCACCACCACTTCTGGGACCTCGACCGGAACTACCATCCGTGGCTCTGCGACGAGCCGCCGGTGGCGGGCCGGCACGGCGACTATCGCGCCATCCGGCACAGCTACCTGCCGGACGATTATCGCCGGGACTGGCACGGATTGCGCATCGTCGGATCGGTGTACGTGGAAGCTGAATGGAACCCGCTGGATCCGCTGGGGGAAACAGCCTGGGTGGAGTCGGTCGCCGAGACCAGGGGCCTTCCCACCGTCATCGTGGCCCAGGCGTGGCTCGCTCGTCCCGACGCGAACACGATCCTGGCCGCACAGGCGCAGCATCCACGGGTGCGGGGGGTACGCGAGAAGCCTGCCGCCGCCTCGCATACGGGGTGGGTGATCCCCGGCGCCCCCGGCTCGATGAGCGACCCGGCCTGGCAGGACGGCTACGCCCGTCTGGAGACCTACGGATTCTCCTTCGACCTCCAGGCGCCGTTCTGGCACCTCCACGAGGCGCGTGCCCTCGCCGAGCGCTACCCCTCGATCCCCCTCATCCTCGACCACGCCGGACTGCCCGGCGTCCGGACCGCGGAAGGGCTTTCCGCTTGGCGCGAGGGTCTGCGCGCCCTCGCCGGGGCGCCGAACGCGGCGGTCAAGATCTCGGGGCTGGGGGAGCCTCACCTGCCTCCGTGGTCGGTGTCCGTCCATCGGGACGTGGTGCTGGAGACCATCGACGTCTTCGGCGTGGACCGCTGCATGTTCGGCAGCAACTACCCGGTGGACCGGCTCTACGCGCCCTTCCACACCATCATGAGCGGATTTCTCGAGATCACTCGCCGCTTCTCGGCCTCGGAACGGCGCATGATGTTCCGCGACAATGCGATCCGGTGGTATCGAATCGCCCCCGAGAGCCTGGTTGAAGACCGCGGGGCGGGATGAAGGCGCTGGGGGACGGTTCACCGCACTCCATGGGGTCGGGCAAGGCGTGCGAGGGTCGGGCAGGGTGTGCGGGAGTCGGGCGTCACGCGCCGGGCGCCTCGGAGGATGCTTGGATGACCGAATCCGTCATAGCGTCCAAGTCGAAGTCGCAACGCAAGCGCGAGGCGGCGCCGGGCTCAAGCGATGCGGGTGCAGCGCCCAGGTCCAAATCGCAGCGCAAGCGCGAGGCGCTCGCGTCGCAGGCGCTCGGCGAGTCGCTGGCGACCCTGGCCCCCAGCGATCTCGCCCGAATCCCCATGTGGCCGGACCTCGAAGCCGCGGTGGCCGGCGCACGCGGTCTCGAACGCGCCGCGTTGCGGCGACAGATCCGCTACATCGGGCGCGTGCTCCGGGAAGGCGACGCCGAATCGATCGCGCAGGCCCTCGACACGGTGCGTCGCCCCGGCCGGCGAGAGGCGGCGCGCCATCGCCGGCTCGAACGGCTGCGCGACGCGCTTCTCGGCGGTGACGGCGAGGCGTTCGACCGCATACGCGAGGAAAGGCCGGACCTGGATTTCCGGAAGCTGCGGCGGCTCGTCACCACCGCGCGCCGCGAGCGGGAGGAGGATGCGCCCGGGAATGCGAGCGCACGGCGCCTGTTCCGCTTCCTCCGGGACAGCGGGTTGGAAAGCTGAGCGCGAAGGTGGGGTTGGAGCGACTCGATGGGGTTGGACCCACTCCAGAGGAGTGTTCCGCGCGGGCGCTTGTCTCGATGCTCGCAGGACATCTTCCCGACATCCGGGAAGGACACCCGCGGGTACCTGACGATCGGAGGAATTCGCAAGCAAGGCGCGCAACATGGAAGACGCCGGCCCGGCGGCTGGCTGCTGGCAGTCTCCGGTATCCTGCTCCGGTCATCAGGGCAGCGACACCGGCGAAACCGTATCAGTGACCAGGATTTCCTTCATCCCGGAAGGTGATCAGCATCGGAGAGGACAGCGACACGATCGCGGCGATTGCCGGGAGCGTAGCGGAGGGCCCGTGGGGGGTGCCGGAATCCATCCAGGCAGAGACGATGAGCCGCCTGGACGAAGAACTGAGGAACGTTGTTCCAGGATTCCGGAAGGCGGCGGCGCAGAGGCAAGGCGGGGGAGAGAGGCACAGCAGACGTTCTACCGAATGACACTGGCGCCGGCAGCGATGCTGAACGAGCAATATGGAGGGGATCCGAGGCTGAGCGCGTTCGAGCTGGTGGACATGGCACTGAACGGCTATCTGTGGATCTGGGACGAACCAGGAGACTACCGGGTTCTGGTGGAGTGCGTGGAACTGAAGGCGGGAGATGTCGAGCCGGAGTGGGGCTGGGTAGATCTGGGGGAGCTGCGGGCAGTGATGGAAGGGGAACATCTGGATACACTGAAGTGGGAATTGATCGAACGGAGCACCGGCCAAATGGACAACGAAGAAGGAAGGGGCACGACACCGGCGGGCACGGAACCGGCAGAACCGGAGAATCGTCACACGGTTCCGAAGTACGCCGAGACGGTGGGAATCACCCTTGCATCACTACGAAAGCGTGGAAGGGTGGCATCGAACCGGGAGATCGAGGATGGCATCGTTGCTGAGATGAACCTCAGCGAAGAGGCGGCTGCCAGGCCTCACGGCGACGGACCACGGACGAGGGTCGGCTACAACGCAGCCTGGACGCATACCTGGCTCCGGAAGATCGGCGCAATCGAGCCGGCCGCAGGGTCCAATGCGCCAGAATCGGTCTTCGATCGAAGGCTTCGCCGCCGGCGTGTCCGCGGTGTTCGACGCCCCCCGAGCCAGATGGGTGAGCGCGGTGGCGCCCCGAGCCGTGGCGCCTGTCACGCCGTCCGGCCGTTGCGCACGATCGGAGCGCGCGCGGGATGGCGTTAAACGAGAGTTCAAGTCATACCGACCCGCAACGAGAGGGGCTTTTCGAAGTCTCCGATTTCCGTGCACTCCCCGAAATCGCTGCCGGCCCTTCTCGATATGGCCTCGACGGACAAAGGGTCCATCTGACGGACGCCCCTGGGGCCTCATCAGTGTCAAGGACATCCATGAGCAGACTCCCGGCTCCGCCGGGTCGGGAACATGAGGTTTGCGAATGAACAGCGAGGGGCGTGAACGGGGACGGACCCGCGGCGGCGGGCGGGCGGCGCGCCGGGCGGCGCGCGCCGAGGCCGAAGCCCGGCCGGCCGTCGTGCCCTACGTCACGCGCCGGGTGCCGGTCTACGACGTCATGTCCGCCGAGGGCCTGGAGCTCATCGAGTACAACGCGGAGACGATCCTCGAAGAGGTCGGCGTCGAGTTCAGGGACGATCCGGAAGCGCTCGCGCTGTGGCGCGGGGCCGGAGCGGCCGTCGACGGAGAGCGCGTGAAGATCCCCCGCGGCCTCGCCCGCAAGCTCGTGACCGACTCCGCGCCGGCGGAGTTCGTGCAGCATGCGCGCAACCCCGAGCGCAGCGCGCGCATCGGCGGCCCGCACATGGTGTTCGCGCCGGCCTACGGCCCCCCCTTCATCCGCAGCCTCGACGAAGGAAGGCGCTACGCGACGATCGAGGACTTCCGCAACTTCGTGAAGCTCACCTACCTCTCGCCCGGCCTGCACCACGCCGGAGGCACGCTCTGCGAGCCGGTGGACCTGCCGGTCAACAAGCGCCACCTCGACATGGTCTACAGCCACCTGCGCTACTCCGACAAGCCCTTCATGGGCTCCGTCACCGCCCCCGAGCGGGCCGAGGACACCGTCTCGATGGCGAAGATCGTCTTCGGCGAGGGGTTCGTGGACTCGAACCCGGTCGTCACCAGCCTCATCAACGCGAACTCCCCCCTGGTCTGGGACGCGACCATGCTCGGGGCGCTGAAGGTCTACGCCCGGCACAACCAGGCCACCGTGGTCTCGCCGTTCTGCATCGCGGGCGCGATGTCGCCGGTGACCATCGCCGCGACCTGCGCGCAGCTCTTCGCCGAGGCGCTGTCGGGGATGGCCTTCGCGCAGCTCGTGCGCCCCGGCGCGCCCGTGATCTTCGGCACCTTCTCCAGCTCCATGTCGATGCAGTCCGGCGCGCCGACGTTCGGTACCCCGGAGCCGCAACTCGTGCTCAACGTCATCGGCTCGCTGGCGCGGCGCCTCGGGGTCCCGTTCCGCAGCGGCGGCGGTCTCTGCGCATCGAAGCTGCCCGACGCGCAGGCCGCGTTCGAGGCCGCGAACACCTTGCAGCACGCCATGCTCGCGGGCGTGAACTTCATGCTGCACGTCGCGGGCTGGCTGGAAGGCGGGCTGGCGATGGGATACGAGAAGTTCGTGATGGACGCCGACCAGGCGCAGATGATGCAGGTGTTCCTCGCGGGCATCGACCTCTCGGAGAACGCACAGGGGCTCGACGCGATCCGGGAGGTCGGCCCCGGAAGCCATTTCCTGGGCTCCGCGCATACCCGCGCGAACTTCGAGACCGCCTTCTACCGCTCGCCCGTCGCCGACAACAACAGCTTCGAGCAGTGGGAGTCGGAAGGCGCGCTCGACGCCGCCGGGCGGGCCAACCGCCTGTGGAAGGACATGCTCGCGCGCTACGAGTCGCCGCCGCTGGACGAGGGGATCGACGAGGCCCTGCGCGCCTTCATCGACGAACGGAAAGCCGCCCAGCCGGACATGAGCTACTGACGCCGCGGCGCGTGCCGGCGCGGCGGTGTCCGTTGCCGGCCCGACGTTTCCCACTGGGACGGAGCGCTTGCCGCGCGCCCGCCTGCCATGGAGGCCCCCCTGCTCCAGTCACGCCGAGAGCTCAAGCGGTGATGCGGCCGGCCGTCGCAGACACTCTGAACGGACAGCGCGGTACAGCCAGCGGCGGCCGGGGATCCGATCCGCGGCACGGCATGGCTGACTGTCGCAACAACTCGCAACGGAGGGATACAGGATGTCAGGACACGTACTCGTCACCGGCGGCGCCGGCTACATCGGAAGCCACGTCGTCCGGCAACTCGGGGAGAGCGGTTACGGGGTCGTCGTGCTCGACGATCTGAGCAAGGGCGTACGCGACGCCGTGCTCCACGGTGACCTCGTGGTCGGCGACACCGGCGACCATGCACTGGTGTTCGACCTGCTCCGGAAGTTCTCGGTGCACTCGGTGCTGCACTTCGCCGCGAAAACCGTCGTCCCCGAATCGGTGGCGAACCCGCTCCCGTACTACCGCAACAACACCTGCGCCTCCCGCACCCTCATCGAGTGTTGCGTGGAGGCCGGCGTGGAGCACTTCATCTTCTCCTCGACCGCGGCGGTGTACGGCGCCCCGCAGGCCGCCCTCATCGGCGAGGAAACGCCGGTGAACCCCATCAACCCCTACGGCTCGTCGAAGCTGATGACGGAGCGGATGCTGGCCGACGTCTCCGCCGCGACCGATCTGCGCCACGTCACCCTGCGTTACTTCAACGTCGCGGGCAGCGACCCGGAGGGGCGGATCGGCCAATCGACGCCGGACGCCACCCTGCTCACGAAGGTGGCGTGCGAGGTCGCGGCCGGGAAGCGCGACCACATGTTCGTGTACGGCACCGACTACCCCACCCCCGACGGCACTTGCGTGAGGGATTACATCCACGTCGAGGATCTGGCCGATGCGCACCTCCGGGCGCTGCGCCGGCTCGAAGAGGACGGCGGATCGCTGACCCTGAACTGCGGCTACGGCCACGGCTACAGCGTGCGCGAAGTCATTCAGGCGGTGGAGCGGGCCGCCGGCGCCCCGATCGACGCACGCGACGCCCCGAGGCGCCCGGGCGACCCGCCGAGCCTGGTCGCAGGCACGGAGCGGATCCGGGACGCCTTGGACTGGACCCCGAGGTTCGACGACCTCGACACCATCGCCGCCACCTCGCTGGCCTGGGAGCGCAAGCTCGCCGGGAAACGGGCCGGGTGAGGAGAAGTGGACCCCGATTATTGGACAGGGCGATAAGTGGAGTTGACCCGATTTCGTGGACACCTGACCCTTTGGGGAGGAGGTATCCACCATGCCGAAATCGAGACCGCCCCCCGTTTCCACGGGGGCAGGCTCCGCCGGCCTTCCTGCGCGGGGGGGTCCGCAATCGGAGAAGTCTTGCGCAGGACGACGCTGTCCGCGCTACTCGTTCGAAACCGGCTCGAACGATCGAATCCTCAGCATCACGCGCCGCGCACCTTGGTCATCGACGAACGCGGCGCGGCGGTGCAGCACGTTGTTGCAGATCACGCCTTCTCCCGCCTCGAACCGCACCCGCACATGATGCGCGGAGAGCGAGGCGATCGTCGCTTCGAGCGCTGCGACCGCCCGGGCGGTGGCCGGGGTCGAGCGCCAGCGTATCGACCGGGTGCGCATCGTGTAGCGCATGAGCAGGTGCGGGGGATCGCCGAGGAAGCGGAAGACGGGTCCGGTGCGGGCAGGTCGCACCAGCGCCCCCTCGGCTTCATGCTCCGGAATCGTCATCGCGCGTGGATGGGCGAGGGCTTCGACGAGCAGCGGATCCTGTTCATGCATGGCCGCGTGGACGAGGTCCGGGTCAAGCAGCGTGGTCTCGCCGCCACTCGCCGCCGGCGCCGCACAGTGCATGACGACGGCGCGAACGGATTGCCCCGGTGCGTTGTAGTAGCCGTCGGTATGCCAGTTGAGAGCGCGGGAGGTGAACGGAATCATCTCCGGCCCGGGCGTGTTCCGGAGCACCCGGACCGACGCGATGCCGCGGCGGTCCGCTCCGAGCGTCCGGTCACGGCGTTCCAGCCCCATCGCGCTCGCGAACGCCGAGAGCGCATCGGGGTCGGTCCGGGCGCGCGCGAAACGGTAGAGCGCAAGGTTGAATCGTGCGCATCGGTCCGCGATCGCGTCGCGCTCGGCCATTCGCAGCCTGTATGGATCCGCGATCTCGACCCACTGCCCGGCCCCGCGCGCCGCGTATGTTTCGCGCCGGGCGTCGCACCATCGGGAAACTGCCATCGAGTCCATCGATTCTCCGCTGGTGGCCGCACGGAGCACATGCCGCCGGCGCGCGCGTGGAGGCACTCGGGCGCCGGCCCTCGGACCACACGTACTCCCTGCGTTATACGCTTCGATACCTGCTCGCGCAGCATCCGGTCGACCTCGATCGGGTCGCCGCATTCCGGGCGTGCGGTTCCGAACGACGCGACACCGTACCGGTTCAGTGTGAGGTATCCCTTTCGAGATACCTGAATTGACGCGCCTCCTCCTGTTTGGGCGGATGCTGCCGGTGCTTGCGGGCACTACAATTCCGCGGCAAAGCGTCCGCACAGCGGTGGTACGCTCCGCACCGGCATCAGCAGCTCGAACCGTGGTCCGTGACGATGAACGGGTCGACGTGACAGGCGAAGGAGGGACGACGAGCCATGAAGAAGCACGACACTCCGATGCTGGATCAGTTGGAGCAGGGCCCCTGGCCGAGCTTCATTTCCGGGATCAAGAAGCTGCGGGACGAGCACCGCGACGATCGGGTCAACGGGGTGGCCAACGATCTCCTCGGCCAGCTCGAGCATTCCTACGAGACGCGGCGCGGGTACTGGAAGGGCGGGACGGTCAGCGTGTACGGCTACGGGGGCGGGATCATCCCCCGCTTCTCCGAGGTCGGCGAGCAGTTTCCGAAATCGCGCGAGTTCCACACCCTGCGGGTGCAGCCGCCGGCCGGCAACTACTACACCACCGACATGCTGCGCAAGCTGGCGGACTCCTGGGAGAAGTGGGGCTCGGGGCTCGTCACCTTCCACGGGCAGACCGGCAACATCATGTTCATCGGCGCCGACACCGAGAACACCCAGCACTTCTTCGACGAGATCAACGACTACGGCTTCGACCTCGGCGGCGCCGGCCCCTGCGTGCGCACCGCGCAGTCCTGCGTCGGCTCGGCCCGCTGCGAGCAGTCCTGCTGCAACGAGCACAAGATCCACCGCTCGCTGGTCAACAACTTCGTCGACGACATCCACCGTCCGGCCCTGCCCTACAAGTTCAAGTTCAAGATCTCCGGCTGCCCCAACGACTGCATGAATTCCATCGAGCGGGCCGACTTCGCGGTGATCGGCACGTGGCGCGACGAGATGAAGGTGGACCAGGAGGAGGTGAAAGCCTACGTCGCCCGCAAGGGGCGCAAGTACGTCATCGACAACGTCGTCACCCGCTGCCCGACGAACGCGCTGTCGCTGAACGACGACGACACCCTGGAGGTGGACGACCGCAACTGCGTGCGCTGCATGCATTGCCTGAACGTGATGCCGAAGTGCCTGTCGCCGGGCGACGAGAAGGGGGTGTCGGTGCTGATCGGCGGCAAGCGTACGCTGAAGATCGGCGATCTGTTCGGCACCGTGGTGGTGCCCTTCATGAAGCTCGACACCCAGGAGGACTACGACCGCCTCGTGGAGATCGCGGAGGAGACCATCGATTTCTTCGCGGAGAACGCGCTGGAGCACGAGCGGGTAGGGGAGATGATCGAGCGTATCGGGCTCGTCAACTTCCTCGAAGGGATCGGCCTCGAAACGGACCCCAACATGATCGCCCATCCGCGCGAAAGCTCGTACGTGCGCACCGATACCTGGGACGAGGAAGCCGCCAAGTGGTTCGAGCGCCGGCAGCGGGCGAAGAACGGCGAGAGCGAGGCGGCGTGAGGCGCATCTCCCTGCCAATTGCATAACATATCTGCCCGAAAACGCACTGGATCCCGTTACTCGCTTCCGCGGGAATGACAGGTCCTTGATTGATGCAACAATCGGCCATCCTCTTTCCGCGCCGGAACGGGGCACGCTGCCGGTAACGGCACGCGGGCTCGGGGGCGAGGGGTCGAGAGGTTCAGGACGGAGAGACGGGGAAGGATTCAGGAGGAGGATTCGGGACAATGGCAAAGAAACATCGAATGCCGATCGAGTCGGGATGCCCGGACGGGTTCCAGTACATGCACCCGGCGATGATCCGGAACTTCGGGCAGTGGCAGTACCACACGCATCCCAGGGTCGGGGTGTTGTGTCACATCGCCGAGAGCGGCGACGCCATCTGGACGGTGCGCGCGGGCACCCAGCGCATCCTCGACGTGTTCACCCTGCGAAAGCTCTGCGAGATCGGCGACCGGTACGCGGACGGCCACGTGCGCTTCACCATCCGCAGCAACATCGAGTACATGGTGGACGACGAGGTGAAGGTCGAGCCGCTGATCGAGGCCCTCGAATCCAACGGGTTCGTGGTCGGGGGAACGCAGAACTCCGTCGCCTTCATCTCCCATACTCAGGGCTGGCTGCACTGCGACATCCCGGGCACCGATGCCTCCGGTGTGGTGAAGTCGATGATGGACGAGCTCATCGACGAGTTCCGCAACGCCGAGATGCCGAACCGCGTGCACATCACCACGTCCTGCTGCCAGATCAACTGCGGGGGGCAGGGCGACATCGCGATCAACATCCAGCACACCAAGCCGCCGAAGATCAACCACGACCTGGTGGCGAACGTCTGCGAGCGGCCCTCGGTGGTCGCGCGCTGCCCGGTGGCGGCGATCCGGCCCGCGATGGTCAATGGCAAGCCTTCGCTGGAGGTGGACGAGAAGAAGTGCATCTGCTGCGGCGCGTGCTACCCGCCCTGCCCGCCGATGCAGATCAACGACCCCGAGCATTCCAAGCTCGCGATATGGGTGGGCGGCAACCACTCCAACGCGCGCAGCAAGCCGTCGTTCCAGAAGCTCGTCGCGGCGGGGATCCCCAACAACCCCCCGCGCTGGCCGGAGGCGACCGCGGTGGTCAAGCGCATCCTGCGCGTCTACAAGGAAGACGCCCGCGACTGGGAGCGGATCAACGACTGGATCGACCGCGTGGGCTGGCCTCGCTTCTTCGAGCTCACCGAGCTGCCGTTCACCAAGTTCCACATCGACAACTGGCGGGGCTCGCGCAAGAGCTTGAACGCCTCGACCCACATACGGTTCTGAATCCGGCGAAGAGGCTCGGGATGAATGCGGGCGAGCGCGAGAATTCATCGAGCATATCCGTCAGTACCTGTTCGCAAAGGGTCTGACCGAACAGGAACTCGAAACGGAGCATGGCTCCGACCGAGACGATAAACACCCGTATCGCCCTGGCCGAGGTGGTTGGTGCGAGATGAAGGCGATGAAAATCGGATTGCTCGTCAACGAAGGCCCGTACCAGCACCAGGCGGCCGACACTGCGTACCACTTCGCCAAGGCCGCGATCGAGAAGGGACATGAGGTCTTCCGCGTGTTCTTCTACCACGACGGCGTGAACAACGGGACGCGGCTCACCACCCCACCGCAGGACGACCGCCACATCCAGCGGCGCTGGACGGAGCTTGCCGAGGCGCACGGCGTCGATCTCGTCCTCTGCGTCGCCGCCGCGCAACGGCGCGGCATCTGCGACCCCGACGAGGCGAAGCGCAACGGCAAGGACGCCGACAACATCGCGCCCGGTTTCCGGATCTCCGGGCTGGGCCAGCTCGTGGAGGCAGCCATCGAATGCGACCGGCTGGTGACGTTCGGGGACTGAAATGCGCGTCGTTGCCCGCACGAAGTCCATGTATCCGCAGCCGTTCGGAATTGGCCATTCCCGCCGACTCTCCGATGTGCGGCTCCCGGGCTCGATGCAGCGCAAATTCCGGCGGTCCGAGGTCCGCGCGTCGAATCGCGGCGATTCCACGGATGATTTCCGAGTGAGCGGAAATGGCTGCCGCGGGACGATTGACGTTCGGGGACTGACGCGATGAGCGCCGGAGAGCGGAAGAAGCTCATGTACCTCAACCGCCGCGCGCCCTGCGGGACCATCTACGCGGCGGAAGGGCTGGAGGTGGTGCTGATCGGGGCCGCGTTCGACCAGGACGTCTGCATGGCCTTCGTCGGCGACGGCGTGTACCAGCTCAAGGCGGGGCAGGACACCTCGGGCCTGGGTCTCAAGAACTTCTCGCCGGCGTACCGGGCGTTGGGCGACTACGACGTGACGCGGCTCTACGTCGAGCGCGAATCGCTGGAGGAGCGGGGCCTGGACGCCGGCGATCTGATGCTGCTCACCTGGGAGGACGAGGACGACGACTGGGTCGAGAAGTCCTCGATCCATGTCGTCGATCGCGCCGAGCTCGCCCGCCTGATCGACGCGCAGGACGTGGTGTTCAACTTCTGAGGACCGGATGTCCGGGGGCCGGCACGATGCCGATTCTGCACACCGTGAACAAGTCGCCGTTCGAGAAGGACTCGCTGGAGACGTGCATCGCGCACGCCCTCGACGGCAGCGCGGTGCTGCTGATCGAGGACGGCGTCTACGCGGCGGCGAACGGGACGGTGGTGGCGCCCCGGGTCCGCGACGCCATGCGCCGGCTGAAGTTCTACGTCCTCGCGAACGACTGCAATGCGCGGGGGCTCGGCGAGGGCGCGCTGATCGACGGCATCGAGCCGGTCGACTACGCGGGCTTCGTGGACCTGGCCGTCGGTCACGACAACGTCCAGTCGTGGCTGTGACGCGGACAAGGTGCGGTGCGGGCACGGCAATGAACGAAGGACGGTGGTGGTGTCCGGCCGGATACCATCACGTTGAAGACATTTCACGGTAAACCCACGGAGGACGGACGATGGCGCTTCAACTCAACGGCAAGACCCTGGACACGGACGAGGAGGGATACCTCGCGAACCTGAGCGACTGGGAGCCGGAGGTCGCGCAAGTCATGGCGGAATCCGACGAATGCGATCTGACCGACAACCACTGGGAGGTGATCAACTTCCTGCGCTCGTACTACGAGGAATACCAGATCGCGCCGGCGGTGCGGGTGCTCACCAAGGCCATCGGCAAGAAGCTCGGCAAGGACAAGGGCAACAGCAAGTACCTGTACCAGCTCTATCCCTACGGTCCGGCCAAGCAGGCGTGCCGGTACGCCGGGCTGCCGAAGCCGACCGGCTGCGTCTGAGCCGCCGGGGCCGGGAAACGGCCGCGGACCGGGCCGGCTCGGTGACGGGCGCCGGAGCGCGTTTCGATGCCGATCCTCACTGTCGCCTTCGCGCTCGCGTTCTACGCCGCCGCCGCGGCCCTTGTTGCCGGTCTTGCTTACAAGATCGCGCAATACGCCCGTACTCCGGCACCGCTCAAGATCCCGACGACACCGGCGCCCGTCACCCGCGCCGGCGTGGCCGCGCGCATCGCCCGCGAGGTGGTGCTGTTCGAGAGCCTGTTCAAGGCGGCGAAGTGGACTTGGCTGTTCGGCTGGACCTTCCACGCCGCGCTCCTCGTCGTGCTCATCGGGCACCTGCGGTATTTCACCGAGCCGGTGTGGGCGCCGGCCGGCCTCGTCCAGGGGATCGCCCCGTACGCGGGGCTCGCGATGATCGCGGGGCTCGCGGGCCTGTGGGCGCGCCGGTTCCTCGTGGACCGGGTGCGCTACATCTCCGCGCCTTCGGATCACCTGATGCTCGCGCTCCTCGTCGCCATCGGCGGCAGCGGGGTCGCGATGCGATTCGCCGCCCCCACCGACGTCGTCGCGCTCAAGGCGTTCGTGCTCGGTCTCGTGTACTTCGACTGGCAGCCGATCCCCTCCGACGCGGTCCTGCTCCTGCATCTCGGGCTCGTCGTCGCGCTGATGGCGGTGTTCCCGTTCAGCAAGCTGCTCCACGCCCCCGGCCTGTTCTTCAGCCCCACCCGCAACCAGGCCGACGACCCGCGCGAGCGCCGCCATGTGGCGCCTCGGGTGGTGGGGGCGGAGGTCAGGGCGGATCCTTAGCCAGTGACGAGTTCAAGCGGCAGATGGGATCATGGTGATCAGGTTGGAGCCCGCTGCCGCCGGTCCGCATTCCACGACTGACGGCCTCACAGGAGCAAATCATGTTGACTGAACATCAGATGCGGCGGGTGGAAAGCGCGATGCTCCCTGACGACACGGGAAACGAAGAAACGGAGGAGCACCGGGACATGGGCATGCGAACCCCGGAGATCATTCGGCTCCTGGAACAGCAGGGGCGACAGAACATCGCCCTGCGGGAACTGATGCGAATAGAACGAGATGGCAGAGAGCCGGGGGAGGCGCTGTTTACGATAGGGAAAAAGAGCGACAGGGTAGGTGTTTCCTGGAAAAATCCGGCGTGGATCTTCGTGGTTGCCGAATAGGAGCCTGAGATGGAGACCGTCTGCCGTGGCGTATTCCCGGACAGCAACAGGCTGTGGAAAGTCACGCAGCGGCGGTTTCATACGGCTTGGCAGGAACTGCTTGGAGACCAACTCCAAATCTGCCCGACGGTCGGGAGGGAACTGACCCACGACGTCGTCGTCGGCAATCTGGAAATGTCCCGTGAAGCAGCGTGCGATGCAATAGAACAGAATGAACCGGGAGGGATGATACAACGATCGGCGCAATGGGATTTGTGGTGGATACGGCAGTGGGAAAATACCCAAGGCAATTACCGCCTGCAAAATCTGGAAGAAAAAGACAGAAAACGAGTAGAAGCGGTCATCAAGGCGTTCGATCCGGATCATTTCCACGTCGCCCCGCAGGATATCGAGACGCACCACGACGCCCGCATCGTGGCGGAAACGCTAGTCCTTGGGGGACAGGTGTTGTTGACGAGCAACGTCGAGTCGATGAGGCATGACATGATCAACGCATGGGTCGAAGAAAACAGGGAGAGATTCGGATTCGCCACCCATGAGGTCCTGTGCAAGGCAGATGAGACGATCGAGCGAATCGCGAAACGAAGCCGCATGGGAAAAGTGCATCTGCTGAAAACGGTCATGGGCGCATTCTGGCCCGAAGACGCGGAAGTCGAAGCCGGAGAAGCACTCGTTGAAGTACAAGGCGCGGTGCGCAACTTGCCGGCGGCCCATTTGCCCCGTGTCGGGGAATATTGCCTGGAAGAGCTGCGCGAGGGACGGGAAACCCGGACGCTTCTGGAAGCGGTACGGCAGCGGCTGCCCGTGAAAATGCGGATGGCGGAACGCGCGCATCCGCAATACCCCGCGGGCAGATCGACGCCAAGGTGGGAGCAGCAGGGGAGGCAAGTGGTCCGGCGACTCAGGGAGTACCAGTGGCGCCATCCTCGGGGGCGCCATCGGGTGACGATCCGGGATTCGACGCCGGTACTGGGAATCGAGTGGGAATGGAACGAAGGCGCCGAGGTGAAACGCGAGTGCGTCGGGACGGCAAAAGACGCGAGGCAGTTCGCGGAGATACTCATCGCGGCAGGCGCGCACAGGGAGGATGAAATTTCCCTTCTGGAGCGTAGCGTCAGGCAGGAACGCGAGAGGGCGATTGCCCATCGACCTGCAGGACCGGACCTTGAGAGAGCGAACAAATCTCTATAGCCACCACTCGCCTGTATCGTTCGGTTCGCCACCCCGCCTGTCCGGAGCCGTCCGATAGACATCGAGAGACCGAAATCCATGGCCGCCCACTGGAACAAGACACATCGTATCGGGAACTTCACGTTCGACAAGTCCCTCGACGGCGAGCACCGTGGCGGTGCCGGCCGGTGTCCCGCGGTCAAGCACCGGATCGGTCACGTCACGGGCGGCGTTCACCGAGGATTCTCGATGCCACTGCGCAAGACATGTTGGATCGGAGTGCCCTGATGGCCAAGGCCGCATTCGACACGCCCCGCATCCCGGACTTCCCCGAGATCCCGGTGGTGGTCGAGGGCGCGATGGGGCATAGCCGGCCGTTCGCCGCAGCACCCGAGCATCAGGAAGCGCTCGGCTTCCCCGGCCGGCTCGTCGAGGACTGGCACGACCGGGCGATCGCCCGGATGGGGGAGCTGCTCGGCCGGTCCCGGGGCTTGCGCGTCTTCCTCGACTCATGCGTCAAGTGCGGCGCCTGCACCGACAAATGCCACTACTTCCTCGGCACCGGCGATCCCAAGAACATGCCGGTGGCGCGGCAGGACCTGCTGCGCAAGGTGTACCGGCGCCACTTCACGCTCGCCGGCAAGTTGTTCCCGAAGCTCGTCGGCGCGGCCGACCTCACCGAGGAGGTGCTGGAGGACTGGTACCGCTACTTCCACCAGTGCTCGCAGTGCCGGCGCTGCTCGGTGTTCTGCCCCTACGGCATCGACACCGCGGAGGTGTCGATGGCGGGGCGCGAGATCCTCGCGAGCGTCGGCCTGGGGCAGAAGTACAGCAACGAGATCATCGGCAAGGTCCACAAGATCGGGAACAACCTCGGACTGCCGCAGCCGGCCCTGGCCGACACCCTCGAAGGGCTGGAGGAGGACGTCGAGGAGGAGACGGGGGTCCCGGTGCGCTTCCCCCTCGACGAGGAGGGCGCGGAGGTCCTCCTCGTCACGCCGTCGGCGGACTTCTTCGCCGAGCCGCACGTCGACGGCCTCATCGGCTACGCCAAGGTGTTCCACCAGGCCGGCATCCGCTGGACGCTCAGCACCCGGGCCTCGGAGGCGGCGAACTTCGGGCTGTTCATCGGCAGCTACGAGAACATGCGCAAGGTGGCCCTGCGGGTCCGGGAAGCGGCGCTGGAGCTCGGGGTGAAGCGGCTCGTGTTCGGCGAGTGCGGGCACGCCTGGCGGGTCGCCTACAGCTTCCTCGACACCCTCGCCGGCCCCTTCGACTTCCTCGACCCGCGCTACCCGGTGCCGCAGCACGTCGTCGAGGTCACCCACGACCTGATCCGCCGTGGCGCGCTCACCCTCGACAGGTCCGCCAACGACGAGCGCCGCGTCACGTTCCACGATTCGTGCAACGTCGCACGCGCGTCCCGCATGGGCGACGTCCCGGGCGGTCAGTTCACGCTGCCCCGCGACGTGCTGCGCGCGGTCTGCAACCACTTCTTTGACATGGCCCCCGACACCATCGGGGAGGGCACCTTCTGCTGCGGCGGCGGCGGAGGGCTGCTCACCGACGACCTCGTCGAGCTGCGGGTCAAGGGGGCGCTGCCCCGGATGCAGGCGTTCAGGGAAGTCGTCGAGCGCCACCGCGTGACCCACATTGCCGCCATCTGCGCGATCTGCAAGAGCCAGTTCGCCAAGGTGCTGCCGTACTACGGCTTCGAGATGGACCAAATCCTGAGCGTGCACCAGCTCGTCGGCGACGCGATCGTGCTCGGGCGCAACGACTGACGGTGCCTGATCTCGGCCGCCGCCGGGACGGGCGGCTGTTCATCGTGGTTCCGGCGGACGATTGCATCCCCGCTCGACGGCTTCGACGAACACCGGACAGGGACGCCGGAGGCGCGCGCATCCGGGAGGGATGGAGCTCGCAACCCGATTGTCCAAGGCGGACTCGAAACGTCATTTGGCGATCGATGCGGGAGCGTCTTCGCATCGGAAAAGACGATTGGCGTTTGCGGGCTTGGGGTTTGGTGTAATGTTCGCAAACTTATCCGCGGAAACGCTTCAGGCGCAAGGCCGGCAGTTTTTTCAACCGCTGATTGACCGGATCGACTTCGATACCGGCGGACTCCAGGGCGGTGACCCCCAACAGCGGTTCGGCATCGTCATCACCCATGATGATGCGTCCTGCCGTGAAGTCGCCCATGAATTCGATGTCCGCGGTCGTCACGTCCATCTTGACTTTGCGACCGTCGGCTGTTTCGTACACCCGCAGTCCCTTGGACTCCAGGCCGATGGCCTCGAGGTGGGATCTCGGCGCGAGGGAATCCGTTGCGCCGGTGTCGACGAGAAACAATCCCTCCCAGGATCTCGACGGCTCGGCCGGATTGCGGATGGTGACCGTGACGTGTACGGCGCCCATGCTGGTGTCTCCGTCAGTTTGTTCCACGGCGCGTCATGGATGAAGGGAACTGCCATTCCGGCCTGTCCGGAACGCGCCCGAATCTACCACTCGGATGTTCCGCCAACAATTGGAGTTGCCCCGATTCAGTGGACAGTGAAGGGCTTGGGTTTCATGCCGCTTCCTGGTCGCTCCTCTCGAAGGCCATCGGGGAGTGTTGACCGAGGCCCTGGTGACGACGATGCGGGTGATACCGTCCCTCGATGAACTCGAAGATGGCTCTGCGCGCCTGGGGATGAGCCTGCCCCCGGCTCGACCGGGGGTCGTGGAAGTGCGTGCGGTCGAGCAGCTCGCATTCGAGGGTGGCGAAGAAGCTCTCGGCCATGGCGCTGTCGAAGCAGTCCTCGACCGAGCCCATCGACGGCACCACGCCCCATCGCCGGCAACGCTCGCCGAAAGGGTAGAATTTCCTTGGAAAGAGCCGGAGCGGACTTTCGTGGTTGTCGGATAGAGGCATGAAGATGGGACCATCTGCCGGGGCGTATTCCCGATCGTCCTGCCGGTCCGAGAGATACCCGGGAAACATCAACAGAGACCGAAATCATGGCCACCCCCTGGAGCAAGACCCACCGCAGCGGGAACCACACGTTCCGCAAGTTCCGCGACGGCGATCACCGCTGGCCGGACCTGGAGTCGCAGATCTTCGACGCGGACTACTCCCACAAGTGCCCGACCTACGTGCACCGCACGCCGCCGTGCCAGGGGAGCTGCCCGGCCGGGGAGGACGTGCGGGGCTGGCTCCAGGTGGTGCGGGGGCTGGAGAAGCCGCCGGAGGGCATGAGTTGGCAGGAGTACGCGTTCCGGCGGGCCACCGACGCCAACCCCTTCCCCGCGCAGATGGGCCGGGTCTGCCCGGCGCCTTGCGAGGACGGCTGCAACCGCAACGAGGTCGAGGACTTCGTCGGCATCAACTCCGTGGAGCAGTTCATCGGCGACAGCGCCATCGCGGAGAACTTCGCGTTCGCGCCGCCCGAACGCGAGACCGGCAAGCGCATCGCCATCGTCGGCGGCGGCCCGGCCGGACTCACCGCCGCGTACCAGCTCCGCCGGCGCGGGCATCGGTGCACGGTCTACGACGACCACGAGGCGCTCGGCGGCATGATGCGCTACGGCATCCCCGGCTACCGAACGCCACGGCAGTACCTCGACCACGAGATCGACCGCATCCTCGCCCTCGGCGGCATCGAGACGCGGCTCTCGACGCGGGTGGGGCGCGACGTGGGCATCGAGCGGATCGAGGCGGAGCACGACGCGGTGCTGTGGACGGTCGGATGCCAGAGCGGGCGCCCCCTTCCGGTGCCGGGCGGGGATGCGCCGAACTGCGTGAGCGGGGTGAAGTTCCTGGAGGCGTTCAACGAAGGCAGGTTGCAGGTGGCGGCGGACCGGGTGGTCTGCGTCGGCGGCGGCGATACGTCGATCGACGTGGTCTCCGTGGCCCGCCGGCTCGGACGGATCAACCGGATCAACCCGAAGGATCGGCCCGAGATGGTGGTGCATGGGTTCGTCGCCCACGATGTCGCGGTGACGGCGGCGCGCACCGGTGCGACGGTGACCCTGACCTCGCTGCTCCCGCGCTCCGGCATGACCGCGGCCGAGCACGAGGTCGAGGACGCACTGAAGGAAGGGGTGACGGTGCTCACCGGGGTGATGCCGACCGAGGTGGTGCTCGCCGGCGACGGGCGGGCGCGGGCGCTGCGCTTCGCCGAATGCGACATGGTCGAGGGCCGGCCGGTGGCGCGCGAAGGCACGGAGTTCGAGATCGAGGCGGATCTGGTGGTCTCCGCCATCGGTCAGGGCGGCAATCTCGAAGGACTCGAAACGCTGGACAACGGCCGGGGGCTGATCGACGCCGATGCGTTCTACCGGGTGCCCGGCCGACCCGGGCACTTCGTCGCCGGCGACATCGTCCGACCGCATCTGCTCACCACCGCCATCGGCCAGGCGTCCATCGCGGCGGGCTGCATCGACCAGCACCTCGGCGGCCTGGAGCCCACCCGTCGCCCGAAGGTGGACGTGCACCACTTCAGGCTCCTCGACAAGCTGCGCGAGCAGCGCCTCGCCCCCGAGGACTATGACCACCGGCAGGAGTGGGGCACCTGCTTCTCGAACTACGCGGTGCACAACTTCGAGGACCGCTCCGCCCACGAGATCGTGCCGGCCGACGAGCTGTTCCTCGGGCATTTCCCGCCCACGCCCCGCCACCGGCGCGAGGAGCGGGTGCCCTCGGGCGAGGCGGTGCTCGGGCACTTCGAGGAGCGCATCGTCGGGCTGGGCGAGGAGCAGGCGATGGCCGAGGCGGCGCGCTGCATGAGCTGCGGGCTCTGCTTCGAATGCGACAACTGCGTCATCTACTGCCCGCAGGACGCGGTGTTCCGGGTCAAGAAGGACAAGGGCACCACCGGGCGCTACGTGGACACCGACTACACCCGCTGCATCGGCTGCCACATCTGCGCCGACGTCTGCCCCAGCGGCTACATCGACATGGGCATGGGCGGGTAAGCCGACATGGGCCTGGGTGGACAGGCTTCGGCGACCCCGATACGTACTGCCGCGGCACCACGGCAAGGTGGTTTTCTGGCCGTTCGCCGTCACCGTCCGCCGATGGTTCCCCGGCGACGACACACGGGCCATCGTGCGGCCATCGTGCTGATGCTGGCCGTCGCGGGTATCGCGTTCGGCGCTGGCGCCGATGCACGGGCGGCGGACGGCGTGCCGCTGCCGGCGCTCGTCAAGGCGATCAGGGGCGCAGCGTGCGTCGAGCCGCTCCCGGTCATCCGGCGCGAGCACATGACGTTCCTCATGCACCAGCGCGACGACACCGTGCACGAGGGGATCCGCACCACGCGCCACAGCCTCGCCGGGTGTATCGACTGCCATGCCGCGAAGGACGCGGCCGGGCAGTGGGTGCGCATCGACGCTCCCGGCCAGTTCTGCGCGAGCTGCCACGCCTACGTCTCCGTGAAGATCGACTGCTTCGGATGCCACGCCGCGGTGCCGGCGGTGGCGTTCAGGGAGGGGGCCGAATGAGCGACGGGCAGGAAGGTCTCAGCCGCGCGGCGCGACGCTGGTTTCCGGTGCGGGCGGAGCAAAGGACTGCGGTCGGCCTCGGAGATTGCGCGAGGGGACCGGCGGCGGCGTTCAAGGAGGCGGTCGGGTGAATGGTGGGCGCGGGAGCCTCGGGAGTGCGGCGCGACGCCGGTTTCTCGCGCGAGCGGGGATTGCGGCCGGCGCCGCCCTCGCGTCCGGACTCGCCATGATTCCTCTCGCTCGCGCCCGTCGGTCCCGTGAGCTCCATGAGCCGGTGAGCGGCGACGTGCGCTACGGAATGCTCGTCGATGCCGACAAGTGTGCCCGCGACTGCGATGCCTGCGTGCGCGCCTGCGACGATGAGCACGGCCTCGAACCCGTGCACGGTCCCGCGACGGATCCGCGGTGGATCCACAAGGTGACCCTGCGCGATCGCGCGACCGGCCGGATCAGCACCTTGCCGCTGATGTGCCAGCACTGCGCGGACCCGCCGTGCGTGGATGTCTGCCCCACCGGCGCGTCGTTCAGGCGCGCCGACGGCATCGTGCTGGTGGACAAGCACACCTGCATCGGCTGCCGCTACTGCGTGATGGCCTGCCCCTTCCAGGCGCGCGCATTCGTGCACGAGGCGGTTGAGAATCCGAGGCCCTGGTCGCCGCGGGGCAAGGGGACGGTGGAGTCGTGCAACCTGTGCGTGCACCGCGTGGACGCGGGAGACGGGCGCGAACCGGCCTGCGTCGAAGCGTGCGCGGAGGCGGGGCATCGCGCGCTCGTCTTCGGCGACCTGAACGACCCGGAGAGCCCGGTGTCGCAAGCGCTCGCACGCGGCGCGAGCGCGGAGCTTCGTCCCGACTTCGGCCTCGATACGGGGGTTCGCTACCGAAGCGTCTGAGCTTTCACATGGTCCGACGGGACCATCCCCGGTCTGTCCGGATATCCAATGGCGGTCGCGAACCGCCGGCAGGGTCGCCGCGTCATCAGGAAACGACGTCGCGGGCTACGATGCTTCGAACGGATTGAGGAGCGCGAGGCCGCAGCCCTGGAAATCACTCGCGTTTCGCGTCGCGAGCGTGAGTTGATGCACCTGCGCGGTCGCGGCGATGAGCATGTCCGCCTGCGTTCGAGGCCGACCGAGGGAGCGGAGTTGTCCGCGTAGTGTGCCCGCGCGGCGGGCTACCGGTTCCGTGATCGGGAAGGTCTTGCACCGGTCGCTGAAGAAACGGACCAACAGAGTCTCGATGCGCGGATTCGGCTTGCAGGACAAACCGAAGTGGATCTCCTCGATGGTGACGACGCTTATCCCGAACGGAGCCTCCGTCACGGCAGCCCAGCGTTCGACGGCCGGGGCCGGCCGATGCCGGCAAAGCTCGGAAATGATGTTGGTGTCGATCAGGATCACGACTCGTCTGCTGGCCAGCCGGCTCGATCGCTCCGCTCGGCAATCTCCAGCTCATAACCGTCTTCCTCGCAAATCTCGCGGATCTCGGAGAAAATCTCGGCCAGTGTGCATCTCGACCGCTGCTCGCGAAGGTGGTCGAGCATTTCGAGTGCGGTGGGGCTCACGACGGCGGCCACGAGCCGCTCGCGGTTGTAGATCTTCTGCGGCTCGGCTTCGGATCGCCGGATGATCTCCGAAAATCGCTGCTTCGCCTCGTTGACTCGCCATCCGTCCATCATGGACATGCTAGATGGACATGGAGATCCGATCAAGCACATCACATCCTTGCATGATCTTCTGATTGAGCCACCGCGGGCTCGGCTCGGTGTCACCGTGCAAACCGATACGGCACGAGGAACCGCAGTCCGACCGGGATCCGGAGGGTACGAGATCGGAAACATTGTTTCGGTACGATTCGATGCGCCGGACAGGGTGGCAACGGGACAGGTATCCCTCCCTTCATGCTCGGAAACGGTTCTGGCCAACCCACGCACTCCCTTCTCTCCCCAAGGGCCGCGTTGATCCATGCGCCACGTCGAATACCGCGAGATTGAAGGCAGGAGCGCCGGCTATGCCGCGCTGATCGTGCTGCTCGTCCTGGCCGTGCTCGCCGGGGGCCTCGCCGGGCATCGCATGGACGTGGAGGGGCACCACGTCACCGGCATGAACAACCGGATCGTGTGGGGGCTGCCCCACGTGTTCGCGGTGTTCCTGATCGTGGCCGCGTCCGGCGCGCTCAACGCGGCCTCGGCCGCGTCGGTGTTCGGGCAGGCCGCGTACGAGCCGCTGGCGCGGCTGTCGGGGGTGCTCGCGATCGCGTTGCTCGCCGGCGGGCTCGCGGTGCTCATGCTGGATCTGGGGCGCCCGGATCGACTCGTCGTCGCCATGACCCATTACAACTTCTCGTCGGTCTTCGCCTGGAACGTCCTGCTGTACACGGGCTTCATGGCCGCCGTCGCGGTCTACCTGTGGATGCGGATGGAGCGACGGATGCACCGGTACGCGCGCCCCGCCGGCATCGTCGCGCTGGTGTGGCGGATCGTGCTTACCACCGGCACCGGCTGCATCTTCGGCTTTCTCGTCGCGCGGCAGGCGTACGACGCGGCGATCATGGCCCCGCTGTTCGTGGCGACGTCGTTCTCCCTCGGCTCGGCGGTGTTCATCCTGGTGCTGCTGGGCGCGGTGTCGGCCACCGCCCGCCCGCTCGACGATCGCCTGTTGCACAGGCTCGCGCGCCTGCAAGCGATCTTCGTGTCGGTCGTGCTCTATTTCGTGCTCGTGCGGCACCTGGCGAACCTCTACGTGGCCGAGCACGCCGCGGTCGAACGGTTCCTGCTCATCGACGGAGGCGGGGGCGTGTATCCGGCGGTCTTCTGGGGCGGACAGATCCTCGCCGGCTCCATCGCACCGCTCGTCATCCTGTGGGGTGGCGGGCGGATGCGCTCGCGGGGATGGATCGGGACCGCGGCGGGACTCGTGGTGGTTGGAGGATTCAGCCAGCTCTACGGCATCATCATCGGCGGTCAGGCCGCCCCACTCCTCATCTTCCCCGGCAAGGAGATCGTGGAGGGCGCCCTCATCGACGGCGAGCCCTCCCGCTACCTGGCCAGCGCGCCCGAGCTGCTCCTCGGCCTCGGCGGCGTGGCGGTCTCGTTGTTGATCCTCGTGCTCGCGATCAGGGTGCTGAGGATCCTCCCGGAGCGGTTCGGCGGGGAGGACGATGCCGGCGGCGGCTCGCGGACGTCACCGGCATGAGCGGACCGCCATCGCCGCACCCGATCCTGAAACCCGCAATGCTTGCTGCCGGTCGGAGCCACTCGACTCGGAACCGGCGGCGAGACATTCATGACCCGGATGGCATGACCCGGATGGCATGACCCGGCAGCCAGGCCCGGCTGGCGTCGCAGGCGATGGAGCCCTTCCTGCCGATGCCCTCGCATGTCGAGTGGCGGACCCATCCGCTCTCAGGAATCACCCGTCGTTGTCTACCGCCTCGACGAATGCGCCGATCATGTCTTCCGAAGCATTGACGACGTGCTCCGGCCCGGGGAAACGGCCTTCCCGGACGTCCTGGGCGAATTCCTTGAAGCCGGCCACGCGCTCGGCCTGCATCCGCTCCTTCAGCTTGTAGAGGTGGCGGTACTGCTTCGAGTGCCGCGGGTATGGAGGCGGGTCGTTGCCGAGGACGTCCTCCGCGAACAGGAACTGGATGTCCCCACCACTCCCCGCGCCGATGGACGAGGTCAGCAGGGTGGTGCGCTTGCTGATCTCGGCGAGGAGCTCGGCAGGAATGACCTCCACTTCGACCGCGTAGGCCCCCGCGTTCTCCAGCGCCTTGATTTCGTGGTAGATCCACAACGCCTCGTCGAGGGTCTTGCCGACCGCGCGCAACCCTCCGGTCCACGTGCTCCTTCTCGGCACCAGGCCCGCGTGCCCCTGGATGGGAACCCCCGCCTCGGTCGCCGCGGCCACGAAGCGGGGGCTCCACTGGCACATGATCGCGTCCGCCCCGACGGCCATCGCGTCGTAGCCCAGCCGCACCGCCTCGGCCTCGGTGGCGGCGGCCAGGAGCGGCACGGAGAAGGCCATGAACGTGTTGGGGGCGGCTCGCCGGATGGCCGCCGCGGGCTCGGGCCGTCCGGGATCGAAACGCACCTTCATGGTGTCGATGCCGGCTTCCTCGGCTGCTGCCGCTTCCTCCGGGGAGAAGGGCAGGGTCTCCACGAGCACGCGCCTTCCCTTCCGGTCCCGGAGGTCCTTCACGGTGTAGTTGCGGGTTCCGTACGCGCCGCCAAGGGTCATGATCCTCTTCAAGCCGCGCTTCGCCGCATCGCGCGGCGGAATGCCTCCGTCACCGGTCGCGTGGCTGGCCATGGCGTTTCTCCTCGTCGGGAACGGTGGGCGGAGACGGTATCAGAGTTGCCGTGTCGCGGCAGTTCGGGAGATAGCGCTGCGTCGGGCGTACGGGCATCGGCCGGAGCCGGATTCGCGCGGTTCGACGTCCGCGCCGAAGGTGGGCAAGATCGCGACCTCGGTCTGCCTTCGGCGGCATCGTCCGGCTCCGGTGCCGGTGGAGACTGGCGAGAGCTCCGGGGTAGCATCAGTCGCGAAGTGAGATCACCAAGGAGATTCCAATGTTCAATCGCAGGAGTATGTCGAGACGTCCGGTGCTCGGGCTGCTGGGAGCAGGCGTACTGTTTCTTTCGGGATTGGGGACCGCGATGACGCCTGGTGCGGCGTCGGCGGAAGAGATGGTGGCCAAGCTGGCGTTTCACTGGAATCTGAAGCATACCAGCGGAAAGCATGCCAGGATTTTCGCCGACACCGTCAATGAGCGCGCGAAAGGCAGGCTGCGGATCGAGGTCTACCCGACCGGGCAGCTCTTCGGCATTCGGGAGATTCTCGGCGGTGTGAGCTCGGGGGCGGTTCAACTGGGCGGCATCGTGGGCGTCGTCAGCTTCCCGCCGATCAACAAGGACTTCAACATCGCGAACTTCCCGGGTCTGTTCAGAGATTATCAACAGCAACGGGATTTCTTCACCAACACCGCCGCCGGCAGGGGGATCTGGGAGAAGATCGAGAAGAAGTCCAACACCATGCGGGTGATGTTCGATCCGGTAGGACCGATTCTGACCATGTCATCCAAGCGTGCGTTGACCGGCGTCAAGGCGATGGAGGGCCTGAAGGCGCGGGTCATTTTCCAGATTGAACGTCCGTTGTGGAAGGAGCTCAAGGTCAGCGGGGTGTCGCTCCCCACGCGCGAGGTCTACACCTCCCTCCAGACGGGCATGATCGATACGATCAACAGCGTACCGGAGGGTCTCCGGGCGTATAGCTGGTGGGAACTGCTGAAGTACGTCCAGCTACCTTACCAGTCGTACTCCGATGCCTACATCATGGCGAACGCCACCTGGTTCAACGGCCTGCCGCAAGATCTTCAGGATCTGATCCTGGAAGTGGGCCGCGAGGTGGGTGACGTGGCGACCAGGTCCGTCATGGAGAATGCCGACGTCATCCTCGATGAGTTCAAGCAGCGCGGCGGTGTGGTCACGGTTCTCGACGGAGCGGCCAAGGCGGAGTTCGACGAGCTGATGGAGGAGAAAATCATCCCCCAGGTCGAAGATCTCATCGCGCCCGAAGTGCTCGAGGCCGCCCAGGAATTCGTCAGGCAATAGACCGGCGGGTCATGGCCATTTGCGCCGGTGCGCGGGCTTCGCCAGCGCACCGGCTGTCTTTCGTGTCGGTGGATCGTCGATCATGAGCGCCTTGAGGTCTCTCCACGGCTTCCTCCGTGGATTCAACGATCGCATCGTCAAGCTTGCGATGGCGCTCGGGATCTTCATCGTCGGTTTCATGGTTGTGGCGCTCACCGCGAGCGCGGTCACGCGCTACACGACCGGAACCGGATACGACGCCTACATCGAGCTGCCGCCGGTACTCGTGCCCTGGCTCGTCTTTCCGCTACTGGGGCCGCTACTGCGGCAACAGGAACACATCACCGTCGACGTCCTTCCCATCTTTCTCACCGGGAAGGGCCTCAAAGTTCTCAGATTGATGCTGAACGCGATCACGGTCGCGGCCTCGTTCGTGTTCATGGTTGCCGGTATCGAAGCCGTCCAGTTGTTCATGGGGCTCGGGCAGATGCTCGAGCTGGAGATGGAGTTTCCCATCTGGTACATGTACCTGGCATTCCCCGTGGGTTTCTTCATCCTCATCAGTTTTGCCGTCGAGCTCATCCTGGCCGATCTCGTCGACTGGAACAGACCTGATCATGGGAGCGGGAAGCCCGGACCGGCGACGGGGCCGGCGGCATGAACCTGATCGCCACCATCGTCGCCGGCATCTTGCTGTTCATGGCGTTGCCCATCTTCCTCGTCTTCGGGATTGGCGGGGCGCTGTCTGCGATCGTCGGGCTGCAGTTGCCCTGGTCCACGTTGATTCAAGTGGCGTTCGGATCGGTGACGAAGCACGTTCTCGTCGCGGTGCCGCTGTTCATCTTCGCGGGGATGATCATGCTGAGGGGCGGAATGGCCGCGCGGCTCGTCAACCTCTGCATCGCCTTCGTAGGACATCTGCCGGGAGGCCTGGGTATCGGCATGGTGCTGGCCATGGGGTTCTTCGCCGCCTTTTCCGGTTCGATTCTCGCCGCGATCACGGCCGTCGGCACGATCATGATGCCGAAGATGATCGAAGAGGGATATCCGACGCCGTTCGTCGTCGTCCTGGCCGCTTCCGCGGCGCTGATGGAGTCCCTGATCCCGCCTTCCAATGCTGCAATCCTGTTCAGCGCGCTGACCGGCGCACCGGTTTCCCAGACGTTCGCCGCGGGCATCATTCCGGGTTTCGTGCTGCTGGGGATGATGATCATCCTGGTGACCTGGAGGTGCCGGCACATTCGCAACCCGCGCCGGACCACGCCGCGCGAGAAGCTCGGCGCATTCATCGGCGCGCTGCCCGCCCTTGCCACGCCGGTGGTCATCCTGGGAGGCATCTACTCGGGTCTGTTGACTCCTTCGGAGTCGGCCGCGATCGCCGGAGTCTGGGCGCTGCTGAACGGTATTTTCGTCTATCGTGAGCTGACGCTCGCGGGGGTGGTCGAATCGCTCCGCCAGACCGCCGTCATTACCGCGGTGATCTTTTCCATCATCGCGATGGCGACCTTTCTCTCGGTGGTCTTGACCTACGCCCGGATCCCGCAGTCGATCATCGCCTTCTTTACCGAGTACGGCGTATCGGCGATGATGTTCTGGCTCTCGGTCGCCCTTATCTGCCTGGTGCTCGGCACGTTCATCGAGATTGTCCCCGTCTTCTACCTGACCGTGCCGATATTCGCCGCGATCGCATTGTCACTGAACCTGGAAATTACGCACCTCTACGTGGTGTTCGTGGCCTTTGCCGGAATCGGGATGATCACGCCGCCGGTCTGTGTCGGGATATATACATCCGCGGGCGTGATCAAGGAGAGTCCCGACAAGGCGTTTCGAGAAGTGCCCCTGTTCGTGCTGGTCGGAATCGCCTACGGTATTCTCATGGTCCTGTTTCCGGCGGCTTCGACCTGGCTGCCGGAAGTGTTGACCCGGTAGGCGCCGCTTGCCGATCAAGGGAGGGACGAATGACCGGAGCCCTGGCCGGATTTCAAGTCGAAAGGTATGAAAGGGACGGATTCCTGTTTCCGGTCGATGCAATGGCGGCCGGCGAGGCGATTACCTTCCGGAATCGGCTGGAACAGGCCGAGAAGGACTATGCGGCGGGCAACCACGACAGGCCGATCTCCCATTACCTGATGGGCGGCGGCTCTCACGCGGTTTGCCCCCTCGCATCCGACCTGTGTCGTCATCCCGGCATCGTCGACGCGGTGGAGAGCCTTCTCGGGACCGATCTGATGGCCTGGAGCGTTTCGTTCTTCATCAAGGATCCAGGTGACGGGAGGGTCGTCACCTGGCATCAGGATCTGACCTATTGGGGATTCGGCGAGACGTCGGATCAGGTCACGGCCTGGATTGCGCTGACATCCTCTACGGTGGAGAACGGGTGCATGCGTTTCGTCGCCGGCTCGCACCGGAGGCATCTCGTGCCCCACAGGGAATCCTCTTTCGAGGCAAACCTGTTGTCCCGCGGCCAGGAGATTGCCGTCGAAGTCGACGAGAACGAGGCGACGGACATCCTGCTGGAGCCGGGCCAGTGCTCACTTCACCATGGCCTGCTCTTCCATTCGTCGGGCTCGAACGATTCGGCGGACAGGCGCATCGGTGTCGCCATTCGCTACGTGAACCCGAATGCGCGGCAGGTGGACGGGTCGAAGGAACATGCCCTTCTGGTGCGGGGGGTGGACCGGGAGCAGAACTTCATCCATTTCGCGCCGCCCCGGCATGGGTTCGGTCCGTCCGAGATTGCGCTCCACGACGAGATCATGCGGTCGAAGACCGCGGCAAGCTACTGAGACGGCTTTCACTGCGCCGTCCAACCGCACGCGCGTCCTTTCCAACCCTGGCGAGCCGGACCGTCGGCGACGAAAGGCGATCGCGAGAAGCGGACGTGCCCGTCAGCGGTCTATCTCTGCCGCGTCCTCCACTCCGGGTCCACGAAGTACGGCAGGTCCGAAGGCGGCGGGGGCGGGTGGCCCGCGATCAGATCGGCGGCCTTCTCGCCGATCATGATGGTGGGGCAGTTGAGGTTGCAGGACGGGATCAGCGGCATGATGGAGGCGTCGGCGACCCGCAGTCCCTCCACGCCGTGCACCCGGCATTCGGGGTCCACCACCGCCATCGGATCCTGCCCCATCCTGCAGGTGCCGCAAGGGTGGTAGGAGGACACCACGTGCTGCCGGATGAAGGCGTCGAGCTCCCGATCCGAATCGATCGACGATCCCGGCGAGATCTCTCCACCGTGCAAATCCCGCATGGCCGGCTGCGCGAGGATCTCGCGGGCGTGGCGGAAGCCGGCCCGGAGCTCGACGAGGTCCCGCTCCGCCTCCAGATAGTTGAAGCGCATGAGCGGCGGCGCGTCCGGATCGGACGAGGCCAGCCGGACCCGGCCGCGGCTGAGGCTGCGCTGGGTGCTGATCTGCACCTGGAACCCATGCTCGCGCATGAAATCGTTGCTGCCTTCCGCGACCCCGATGGGAAACAGGTAGAGCTGGACGTCGGGAAACTCGACTCCCGCCTCGCTGCGGATGAACGCGCCGCATTCGAAATGGTTGCTGGCGAGCACCCCGTCCCTGCGGGCGAGCCAGCGCAACGCACCCCGCACCTTCGCGCCCACGCCCAGCTCCCGGGCCAGTGAGACCGGTTGCCGGCAGGCCACCTGGATGGCGGTGAGCGGGTGATCCATCAGGTTCGCCCCGACCCCCGGCAGCTCCTGCACCACCGGGATTCCGTGCGCCTTCAGCGCGTCCCCGGCGCCGATGCCGGAGAGCATGAGCAGCTTGGGGCTGTTGAAGGCCCCGGCGCCGAGCACGATCTCCCGCCGGGCGCGGACCCGGTACCGGCGGCTCCCGCGACGCCAGACCACCGCGACCGCCCGGTGGCCCTCGAACTCGATCCGGTCCGCGTGGCCGCCGCATTGCACGTCGAGGTTCGCGCGGCGCCGTGCGCCGTACAGGTAGGCCCTCGCCACGCTCCAGCGCAGCCCCCGCGCCGCGTTCATCGGGAACCAGCCGCAACCCTCCTGCCGGTAGCCGTTCACGTCTTCGCTGAATGCATGGCCCGCCTGCCGGCTCGCCTCGATGAACGCGCGCGAGATGGGGTTGGGGCGAGCGGCGACGGAGACTTGCACCGGTCCGCTGTCGCCCTGGTAGGGGTTCGAATGGTCCACCCGGGCTTCGAGCTTCCGGAAGTAGGGCAGGACGTCGGCGTAGCCCCATCCCGTCGCGCCCGCCGCGGCCCATCCTTCGTAGTCCAGGGCATGGCCGCGCAGGTATACCAATCCGTTGATGCTCGAAGATCCGCCCAGCACCCGTCCCCGCGGCTGCCTGACCCGCCGGCCGTTCAAGTGGGGCTCGGGCTCGCTCTCGTAGCTCCAGTTGAACCGGCGGGCGTTGAATGCGTAGCGGGCAGCGGCGGGCAGATGCAGGATCGGGCTCCGGTCGGGAGGGCCGGCCTCCAGCAGCAGCACGGAGACATCCCGGTCCTCCGAGAGCCGCGCCGCCACCACCGCCCCGGCGCTGCCGGACCCGACCACCACGTAATCGGCTTCTCGCATGGAATATGAACCCGTTCTTCGCCGGTCAGCGCGTTGGGTACCGGCATCGACGGCTTGCGCGCTGTTAAAAATATATGATATATGAAATACGAATGCAGGCTGTACAGCGCACTCCATTTCACGGACGTCCCGGTGCGCCCATGTCGATGCAACTCGAAATGAACACCCGAGAGCAAACCGCAAGAAAGGTGCATCGCACCGGCTTCCGGCTCGATGACGGCCCCGGCCGTCTCCTCGGCCTCTGAACCGGGGGAAGGGTCGCCGTCATGCGCCCGACACATTGCCCCGTTCGTGGAAGGACGCCGGGCGGGCGCGAGGAAGAGTCGTCTCGCCGTGCGCATCCGCGCCGGCGACGGTAACGTTCGATACCATCGAGGAGAACGAACGATGTCACCGGAGTATCCCGACTTTCCCAAGGAAGAGTTCGAGCACCGCTACGCAAGGACCCGCGCCTTGATGGCCGAACGGAACATCGACGCGCTCTTCATCACCGAGAAGCTGAACTACGCCTACTTCTCGGGCCACCGCTCCTGCCAGAACCCGATCGACAAGATCCGCTCCTACATGTTCATCCTGCCCAGGGATGACGATCCCGTCCTGATTACGATGCCCTTCGAGGTCATGCAGGTCGAGCAGACCACGTACGTCGAGAACGTCAGGACGATCGGCGGGTTGACCGGGCATCCGGAGTTCATCGTCGACACGTTCAGGTCCATGGGCCTGGGCAGGGCGCGCATCGGCGCGGAGCTGGGCCGCGAGCAGTACCTGGGCACCAACGTCATGGCCCTGGAGGAGATCAGGAAGGGACTGCCGGAGGCGGAGTTCGTCGACGCCGCGCAGGTCATCCTGGAGGTGCGGGTCATCAAGTCCCCGCGCGAGATCGAATACATGCGCAGAGCGTCGCAGATGACCGCGCAGGCGGAGAAGGAAATCTTCGAGGAAGTGCACGCCGGAATGACCGAGAACGAGATCGCGGTCAGGCTGCGCACCCGCCTGTTCGAGAAGGGGGCGGAGGATCTGACCCTGCTGTGCGTGGTCTCCGGCCCGTCAACCGGAGGAATCTGCCTGCTGCCGACCGACCGGGTGGTACGGAAGGGAGACACCCTGGGGTTCGACTGCGGCGTGACCTACAAGGGCTACTGCTGCGACATGGCGCGCACCGCGTCGGTGGGCGAGCCCTCGCAGGAGCTGAGCGAGTTCTACGAATGGATGATGAAGCTGCGCCACGACTGCAACATGACGCTGCGCCCCGGCCAGTCCCCTCGTGATCTGGTCGCGGTCGTCGACAGATACCTCGCCGAGCGCGGTCTCAAGACCATGGGGGTCGGCCGGGTCGGGCACGGGGTCGGCTGCGAGACGACGGAGTACCCCTCGCTCGCCGCCTTCGAGGACGTCACCTTTCAGAAGGGCATGGTGTTTGCCTGCAATCCCAACTTCGCCAACCACCTGGGCTTCCTCAACGCGGAGGACAACTGGGCGATCACGGACGGTGACCCGGATCTGCTGACGGACCCCATCGCCCCGATGCGGATCCCCATCGTCGCCGCATGAGTCATATCGGGCGGAAGGCGTTTCGACAATCTCGGGAGAGACGATCATGAAACAGTTCAGCAAAGGCCGCAGGACACTTCTCGGGTCGAGCATGGTACTGGCGGCGGCAACCCTGTTCGGCGCGGGTGCCGGGCCGGTTGCCGCGCAGTCCCTGATGGAGAGAGCCAGGGGCGAGGGGCTCCGGGTGGCCTTCTACAACTTCAAACCCTACGCCTACAAGAACGAGGAGGGGAAGCTGGTCGGCGAGCAGGTCGACATCCTGCGTCACGTCATCGACAGGATGGGCGGGCGGATCGCCAGCGAGCAGGCGACGGAGTGGGGCAACCTGATCCCCGGGATCAACGCCAGGCGTTTCGATGTCGTGGCGGCGGGGATGTTCGTGACGCCGAAGCGTTGCGCGGCAGTGCGCTTCTCCGAGCCCACCTTCGGCATCCGGCAATCGCTCGTCGTGCCCAAGGGCAACCCCAAGGGCATCGTCGATTACGACAGCATCCGCGAGATGGGGCTGGTGGTGGCCGCCGTCTCCGGGGCCGCCCAGGTCGGCTATGCGGAAAGGTCCGGGATCGACGCAGCGAAGATCATGCAGCTCCCCGACAACCCGACG
The DNA here is from genome assembly GCA_958295835.1 of uncultured Gammaproteobacteria bacterium. Lineage (GTDB taxonomy): Bacteria > Pseudomonadota > Gammaproteobacteria > HK1 > HK1 > HK1. Next base: position 4,786,654 of record OY282378.1, on the reverse strand, counting down.
GCGGTCGCGGCGATCAGGGCGGGGCGCGCCGACGCCTACGCCATCTCCGCCCCCGGGGTGCGCGAGCTCGTGGCCGGGCTGCCGGAACAGGACATGGAGAGTGTGCCCCCCTTCGACACCGTCGCCGGTGAGCCGGCGATCGCCCACGGCGCCTATGCGTTCCGCAAGGAGGACGGCGCGTTCGTGGACGAATTCGACAAGCACCTGACCGCCTTCATCGGCACGCCGGAGCATATCGCGATCATGGAAAGGCACGGCATGAGCGCCGACGAGCTGCCCAAGGCCATGACGGCCGACCTCTGCGGCGGATGATCACCGGCGGGGCCGGGCGCAAGGCGCGGGAGCCTCGTGCCCGGCCGCCGCTCGGCCGATGCCGATGTCCGGGGAATTCCGCGGGGCTTGAGTGCGTCGATGGGCACCGGGTCGAAGCGATTGGGGGTCATCTGGCCCGACACCGGTGAGGACCTGTCGTGGTTCGAGATGGCGCAGGCTGATCTCCTCAATCGGAATCTGGGGTCCGGTGCGCTGAACTTCGACGTGGCGTATTCGAAGTGTCCGCCCGGGCATTCCATCGACGCCCTGTACGACGTGGGTGACGTGGAAAGCGTTGCGGCAGCCGGAGTTTCCTTGGCGGGAAAGGGTGCGGAAGCCGTGGTCTGGGCCTGTACGTCCGGCAGCTTCATCGGCGGATTTCAATGGTCCCTGGATCAACGGGCCGAACTGCGCGCGCGGACGGGGCTTCCGGCGACGAGCGGTACGCTGGCGTTGATCTCGAGCTGCTTCCGGCTGGGATACCAATCCGTCAATGTATTGAGTCCCTATCCCGAGGATGTTTCGGAAATTTTCCTGACGTGTCTGAGGGATGCCGGATTGGAAGTGGCAAGCACCCGGATGCTGCATTCGGAAGATGCCATTGCATCCGCCAACCTTCCTCTCATGGACGAATGCCGCGCTTTTGCGAGGGGAGATGATCTCACCGGCGACGTGGTGATGATCCCGGACACGGCGGTGAACTCCCTGTGGCTGATACCCGGACTGGAGGCGGTGCTGGGCAAGCCGGTGCTGACGGTCAACCAGGCGTGTCTTTATGAAGGTGCATGCCTGCTGGATCGGCCGGAAGCCTTGGCCGGAAAGGAGCCGTTCTTCAGATATCGGGGAAAAACGGGGGAGAGCATGTATTGATCGACTTCGAATACCTGGCGACGCTCGATTTCAGCATCCCCTGGAAATATCGATGGCAGTTGCTTTATGGACTGGGAATCAGCTTCTTCCTGATGCTGGTGTCGTCTGCCGCCGGGCTGGCCCTGGGCGTCGTGCTGGCGATCATGTCCCGCACGAAACACGCCGTGTTCCGCTGGATGATCTCGGCTTACGTGGAGTTCTTCCGAAATACCCCGCTGCTCGTCCAGTTGATATGGATCCATTTCGTCTTGCCGCTGCTGACCGGGATCAATACGACGCCCCTGGTCTCGGGCGTGCTTGCCCTGACGTTGAACGTGACCGCGTATTTCTCCGAAATCGCCAGAGCGGGTATCAACTCCGTCGGCAAGGGGCAATGGGAGGGGGCTCAAGCCCTCGGATTGCATGCAGTCCCCATCTGGTTGTCGGTCATCCTGCCGCAGGCGCTCCGGGTCATGATCCCGCCGCTCGCGAACATGGTGATCAACATCTTCAAGGCGACGGCGATCCTGTCGATCCTGGCCATCGACGACTTGATGCGGATCGCCACCCGGATCAGCAACACCACGTTCAAACCGGTCGAGATGATTACCGCCGCCGCGCTGCTCTACCTGATCCTGGGCAGCCTGCTGGCCTTCGGCGCGGATTGGATTGAACGGAAATACGGACCTCGGGGGAGACGGGCATGAGGTTCGACTGGACAATCCTCGCGGACAACATCGACCTGCTCGCGCGTGGCGCGTTGAATACGTTTCTGGTTCTTCTGCTGGCCCTCTTCTTCGGATCGATCATCGGAGCGCTGGTCTGCGCGGGGAATCTGCAAACACGCCGTCTGATGCGTCTCCCGTCCCGCGTCTATGTCCATGTGTTCCGGACCGTCCCGGAAATGGCCCTCATCTTCTGGATCTACCTCAGCCTTCCGCTGATACTCGGCACGTCGTTCTCGGCGTTTACCAGTGGCACGCTCGCGATCTCGCTGGTGGCGGGAGCCTTTCTGGCCGAAATTTTTCGCGCCGGCGTCAATGCCATGCCCATCGGGCAGATCGAGGCGGCGAATGCCCTGGGACTGGGCTTCATCGCACGCTGGTACAAGGTCATCCTGCCCCAGGCCCTCAGAACGGTTCTGCCGGCAATCGTCAACTTCATCACCGAGTTGCTGAAGATGACCAGCCTGCTGGCCGCGATCACGGTGGGCGAGCTTGCCTACCAGGCCTACATCCTGGGATCGCAGACCTTCAAGTACAACGAATTCTTCACCTCGGTGGCCATTGCCTACTTCCTCATGATCTTTCCGGTCAGCCTTCTGGCGCGACGGTTGGAGAGAAAGGGCGATGAGGCCTGACGGAGGGCCGGAGAATCCGATCCTGTTCCAGGAAAGGGATAAGTATCCGATGAAACTTCCGAATCGCCTGTTCGCAGGTGTCACGGCGGTTGTCGAATTCCCGGCAACCGCATCCACACTGTCCCAAGCAAGGGAGGAATACCGATGAAATTCCTGAGCCGAGTGTTTGCAGGCATCATGGTGGTTGCCGGATTCGCGGCAACCGCGTCCGCACAGTCCACGATCCAGGACGTCCAGTCCGAAGGGGTGCTTCGGGTCGGCATGGCGGATTCGGTCCCGATGCAGTACTAAGGATGTCGCATCGGGCGAGTGGCGCGGATACAACGTGGATCTGGCCAACAACCTGGTGGAGGTCCTGGGCGTCAAGCTGGAGATCGTGGACGCGACCTGGGCGACACTGATCCCCGGCCTGGTTGCGGGCCGCTGGGACATCGCGCTCGTGGACATGTTCGCCACGCCCAAGCGTGCGGTCACCGTGATGTTCACCGACCAGTACTTCCAGACCCGGATGGTGGTCATGGGCAACACCCGGGAGAACAAGAGGCTCGCCGACTGGGAAGCCCTGAACAGCGAAGGCAGGAACATCGTGGTCCTGGCCGGCACGGCGGATGAGCAGGTCGCGCGGGACAACTTCCCCGATGCGACCGTCACCCCGATGGTGGCGGAGGGTCTGGCCGCGCCCCTCCTCGAGGTGGCGGCCGGACGCGCGGACGCGATCGTGTCTTCCGAGGTCAACATGAGGCTGTATCTGGCGCAAAACCCGGAGGCGCCTCTGGAGATCGTCGAGCCGTCCCGTGGAATCTCCGCGCAAGGGTATGCCTACGCGATCCGTCCGGGGGACGTGCACCTGCTCAACTTCCTGAATACCTGGATCCGGAGCAACCAGGCCACGGGCCTCTCCGAGGCGCTCAAGACGAAGTGGCTCGACAACTTCCCGGGCTGAGCCCGCCTGGACTGGCCAGCGGGCACGGTACTCACTCGTACCGTGCCCTTTCTTTCGCGAAAAGCATCCGTTCATGCCACACTCGTCTCGCATGGAACAGGACCGTTGTTCCCCGTCCCCCCGCGATTCCGCGCAGCGGAATCGCCAAGCGACCGCACCAGCGGTCGCCGCCCGTCCCGAGCGGTTGAGTGACATCGTCGAGAACGGGCTCTGCGTGGGATGCGGCTTGTGCCAGGCCATCGCCGGCAAGGACCGGATCGAGTTCGTCATCACCCCTGAAGGACGTGAACGACCCGTTGAGCGCAGGAAGATTTCGCCGGACGACTGGCAGCGAATTCTGAGAACCTGTCCGGGGATCCGGGTGGAGGGAGCCTCTTCGGAGTTGTGCGGACATGATGCGGAATCGGATCGGATCTGGGGTCCATACCATCGGGTCTGTCTTGGCCACGCCGCCGACCCGGACGTGCGCTTTCGGGCGGCTTCGGGCGGCATCCTGACGGCCCTGGCGGCCTACCTTGTGGAGTCCGGAAAAGTCTCCTTCATCCTGCAGGTCCGCGCCTCTCCCGACCGGCCGGTGCGTACCGAGACCGTGATGTCGGAGGACGGCGCCAGCGTCGTCCGCTCCGCCGGCTCGCGCTATGGGCCGGCGACGCCGCTCGCGTCCATCATGGACGCGCTGGACAGGGACGAGCCCTTTGCGTTCGTCGGCAAGCCCTGCGACGTCGGCGCCCTGCGACTGCTGGCAAGGGAAGACGGCCGTGTTGCGCGTCATTGCAAGGCGATGCTGGCGCTCGTCTGCGGCGGAGCGCCCGAATTCCGCAAGACCGGTGATCTGCTGGACGAATTGGGGCTTCGAGAAGACGAGATCTCATTGCTGAGATACCGCGGATATGGAAATCCCGGACGTACCCGGATCGAAACCCGCGACGGCCGCGCATTCGAAAAGACCTACCTCGAGATGTGGGAAGAAGAAAGCCAATGGTGCATACAGAACCGCTGCAAGATCTGTCCGGATGCAATTGGTGAAGTGGCGGACGTCGCCGCCGCGGACTACTGGCCGGGCGGCGCTCCATCGGGTGAGGACGCCGGGTTCAATTCCATGATCGCCCGGACTCCGGTGGGCCGGGACTTGCTGCGTGATGCGGAAGCCGCCGGCGCGATCAGGATCGTTCGCGAGCTGACCATGCGCGACATGGACGACACCCAGCCCCACCAGGTGCGCAAGAAGGAATCGGTATGGGCCAGGCTGGCCGGGATGCGGGCGGCGGGACACCTGGCGCCCGAGGTGGTGAATCTCCGGATAAGGGAGCTGGCGCGGGAACGCCCGATGGCGGCGAATCTGGCCCAGGCCCGGGGCGCCCGCGCCCGGGTCCGGCAGGGACGGATGACGGAGCCGCACGCCATGCTGCCCGGAGTCGACGGGTGGTCAGAGAAGGAAGATGGTGCGGGGTTGAAGGGGTGAACATCCTCGGGTGACTCACCCTCCGTCTCGGAATGACGTGGCGACCGGGGTTGCGGGCATGGACGAATTCCCCGTCAGCTCCGTCAGCCCTCGTAGACGTTCAGGGTGAAGAAGAGCGTGTCGCCGATCTGGCACAGGGCGGGGTGCCGCTTGGTGAAGACCACGCCCCCCCTTTTGAAATGGAGCCTGGTCGGCTCCCGCCACGGCTGGCGGACGTTCCAGATGTAGCCGGCGAACTGCCCGTCCTCGACCTCGTCGCCCACGTCCACGACGGGCTCGAACAGGCCGTCCTCGTAGGCGAAGACGTAGTTCTCCTCGTTCTGCATGGCCATCACCCGGGGCTCGAACTTCGGCGGATCGGTGGGGTAGCTTTCCGGGAGGATGCCCATGCGCTTCAGGCAGCGCTTGAGCCCCTGATCGCCCAGCTCGCGGATCCAGGGTGTGATCCTCCCCGCGCCGCCGAGCTCCGTGCTGACGTAGATGATGTCTCTGGGCAGGGCCTCGCCGGAGAGCGTCGTCTCGTGCACGCGGTCGCCCACCAGGGCAAGGGGCGCGCCGAAGAGCTTCAGGAACTCCATCTGCATCGCGTCCCTGGCCTCGTCCCCCATCAGCCTGATCTTGCACGACGGCCAGTGATCGCTGGAGGATCCGGCCGAGTGGAGATCGAAGATCGCATCGACCCGCTCGATCAACTGGCTGGTGATGAACCAGGCGATGGTTTCCGTCGGTGTGCCGTGCTCGTGCCCCGGGAACAGCCGGTTGAGGTTGCCCTCGCCGCCGTGGTCCAGGGGCGAGGTCCGCCGCCCGGCATAGACGGCCGGCGCGTTCGCGGCAGGCATGAAGATGAGCTGGCCCTCGATGTCTTCCGGGGACAACGTTCGATACAGGTCGATGAAGATCGACATTCCCTCGTACTCGTCGCCGTGGTTGCCGCCGACGAGCAGCGCGCGGGGTCCGTCGCCGTTGCGGATCGACATGATCGGCACGGGCAGCCAGCCGTAGGCGGAGCGGTGGCTCGACCAGGGGACGCGGACGTAGCCGTGATGCTTCCCATCCCGATCGAAATCGATCTCGCTGGTGGGGGCGCCGATGCTGACTCTGGGACAGGGCATGTCCTGGCCTCCTTGTGATTGAACGGCTGCACCGGACCGGAGCACGGGCCGGATCCGGCTCAGGCGCGGGCGCCGTACTCTTTCCAGGCGTCGCCCAGGCGGCGGACACCCTCCCTGATCGCCTCGACGCCGACAAAGCTGTAGGCGAGGCGGAGGTGGTGTCCGGGCACGTCGTTCGGAAAGCAGAGACGGCCCGAGCTGACTTCCACGCCGTGCGTCAGCGCGAGTCCGGCGAGCGCCTCGGCATCCGTCCCCTCGGGCAGGGCCGCCCACAGGAAGTAGCCGCCTTGCGGCGCGCGCACCCGGGCTTCCGGCAGGAACTCCCTGAAGGCATCGACCATGGCGTCGCGGTGCCCGCGCATCTCCACCGAAAGATCGCCGATGTGCTTCGCCATCTTGTTGCCGCGCATCAGCTCCGCGACCATCCGCTGCGCGAAAGGGTTGGAGCCGCCGTCCGCCTTCTGCATCGCCATGCGATCGACCACCTCCTTCGGGCCGATCGCCCAGCCGACCCTGAGACCGGGCGCGAGGATCTTCGAGACGGTGCCGAGTGCGATCACTACCCCGCTCCGGTCGAAGCTCTTGATTGGTGGTACCGGCTCGCCCTCGAAGCGCAGGCGCCGGTAGGGGTCGTCTTCCAGTATGACGAAGCCGTGGCTCTCGGCCAGCTCGACCAGGCGCCGGCGCCTGGCCGCCGACGTGGTGATGCCGGTGGGGTTGTGGAAGTCCGGGACGTCGAAGAGGAGCTTGGGCATCCGTTCGCCGTTCCGTTGCAGGCGGAGGAGCCTGGCTTCCAGCTCCCCGGTGTCGAGTCCTTCCTCGTCCTGGCCGACGTCGAGAAAGGAGACGCCGTGGCAGCGCATGATCTGCAGGGCGGTCATATAGGTCGGGCGGGTGACGACGATGCAGTCGCCGGGCTCGGTGAACACGCGGCAGGCAAGATCGAGGGCGCTCTTGGCGCCATAGGTCACCAGGACGTTTTCCCGGTTGCAGATCACCCCGTCCGCGGCGACGAAAGCGGCGATCTCGTCGCGGAGATCGTCGAGCCCCATCAGGGGACCGTACTGGAGGCTTTCGGCGGGCCGGTCGCGCGCGGCCTCCATGGCTTCCCGCACCACGTCGGGCAGGAGCGGCGGGTAGGCCAGGCCGCTGCTGAGCACGATGGCGCCGGGGGCGTGATCGTAGACGGATTCGCCCAGCACTTCCGCGCGCCGGGCATACCGGTAGCCTGTCGTCATGATGGTCCGTTCCTTGCAGCCGCCTCGCATCGGGAGCTGCGATCGCACGAAGCCCAAGAATATATGATGTATCATTTATTGCATACAATCGGCATGCACGAGCAGCAACTTCCGAACCGGGCGCCAGGGCATATGCGAAACGTCACCGTTCCGGTGTTGCGGCCCCGATGAATGCCCGAGTGGCGGCCATCGCCGTCCTGGTCGCCTTTCTGGCGGGAATGGTGTTCGCGACCTTCTCCGAGCTGCGGGTCTTCCTGCCGGCCCTGCTGCGGGGCGCGCTGGTCACGATCGAGGTCGCGGCCCTCTCTTTCCTGTTGATGACGGCCAGCGCTTTCACCGCGGGAGTGGCCAGGCTCAGCCCCTGGTGGCCGGTGCGCTGGGTCGCGACGGCGTATGTCGAAGTCTTCCGCGGGACGTCGCTCCTCGTGCAGCTCTTCTGGTTCTTCTTCGTCCTGCCCGAGTTCGGCCTGACCCTGTCACCCATGGCCGCCGGGGTTCTGGGGGTCGGATTCAACTTCGGGGCCTATGGCGCCGAGATCGTGCGCGGCGCGATCACGGCCGTCCCGAGAGGCCAGTGGGAAGCCGCCGCGGCTCTCAACCTGACGGCCTTCCGGCGCATGACCCGGATCGTCCTGCCCCAGGCCCTGGTGGTGGTGATTCCGCCCTTCGGCAACCTCACCATCGAGATGGTCAAGGCCACTTCAGTCGTCTCCGCCGTCACGCTCGTGGACATCACCTATGCCTCCGTGCAGCAGAACCAGCTCCATTACCGTACGGTGGAGATCTTCGTCGTGACGCTCTTTCTCTACTACTGCCTTTCCCAGTTGATCCGCTTCAGCATGGGGCTCCTCGAAGAGCGCTCCAAGCGCCATCTGGTCGTGACGAGGTGAGGACGTGAACTGGGATTGGCAATTCACCTTCGAGGTCGTGCTCCCCAGGCTGCTGCCGGTGGTGCCCGTCACCATCCAGGCGACCGTCCTTTCCTTCCTGCTCGCCGTCGTGCTGGGCCTGTTCCTGATGCTGCTCCGGATCTCCCGCTTCAAGCTGATCGCGGTGCCGGCGGGGGAGCTGATCGAGCTGATCCGTGGCACGCCCCTGCTGGTTCAACTCTTTTTCCTGTTCTTCCTCCTGCCGGAAGTGGGCATCACCCTGCCGCCGCTGACCACGGGCATCCTGGGGATCGGCATCTACAACGCGGCGCTGTGCGCCGAGGTCTACCGGGCCGGCATCCAGGCGGTTCCCGTCGGACAGTGGGAGGCGGCGAAGGCGCTCAACCTCGGCGCCTACCGGACCTGGCGGGACATCATCATTCCCCAGTCGTTGCCGCCGATCGTCCCGGCACTCGGGAATTACCTCATCGGCATCTTCAAGGAAACGCCGCTGCTCTCCTTCCTGGCGGTGGGAGAGCTGATGCACGCCTCGAAGCTGATCGGCTCCGAGTACTATCGCTTTACCGAGGCGGTGACCCTTGCCGGGCTGTTCTTCCTCGTCATGAGCCTGGTCGCGGCGGTCCTGGTGCGGATGGTCGAGACTCGCGTCAGCCGGAGCATCCTGCGGTGACCGATTCCGCACATGACCGCGCTCGGCGACTGTATCGAGGCGCCGATCCATTCCCCGGGGCTCTCGAATCGCCCGAATCCTGTACAAGATGGCGGAAACTCATGAACGGATTCCCGGTTCCGGCTGCCCGGGATCGGGCGAGAACGCGAAATTGACGGGAGAAGTCCAATGTCCGCGGTGATCGACTATGGCGGCGTCCCGAACGAAATCTACAAGAACCTCCGGGAGCGGATCCTGAGAGGCCAGCTCCCGAGCGGCGCCCGGATCAAGATCGGAGCGGTGGCCGAGGAGTTCGGGGTCAGCATCATCCCGGTGCGCGAAGCATTGCGGATGCTGGAGGCCGACCACCTGATCGACATCCTTCCGCGGCGCAGCCCCGTGGTCTCGGGCGTTTCCGCCCACGAAGTCCTGGAAATCAGCGCAATCCGGCTCGCCCTGGAGCCCCTCGCCCTGGCAGGAGCCATCCCCGACATGACGAGCGAGACGCTCAGGAGGAGTCGGGGGATCCTCAAGGACTACGAGCGGTGTTCGGACCCCTGGGATCAAGTGGAGCTCAACCGGAAATTCCACCTGGTCCTTTACACGCCCTGCCGCAAGAAACGGCTGATGAAGATCATCTCCGACCAGTACGACGGGATGACGCGCTGCGCGCAGGTCCTGGTCATCCGATCATCGAAGACGGTCGATGGAAGCGTCGCGGAGCACGAAGAAATCCTCCGCGCCTGTGAAGCAAGAGACGTGGAAAGAGCGACGGCGGTGCTCCATGTCCACCTTCAGGCGTCCAGTGATCGGCTTCACGAACAGCTCATGAGCGAATAGGAGCGTTCGGAGTGGACCTCGGCGCTCCGCCTCGAACCGGCTCAGGCCATGCGACCCGTGCGCCGGGCCACGACTCCCCTCGTTGCGATCGGGTCGAGAGGGTGGACGCGCGCGGGACAGGACCGGAGTGAGCGGGATGCCGCGCCTGTTCATATCCGCCGCCCACAAGTCGTCCGGGAAGACCACGGTCTCGGTGGGGATCGGGGCGGCGCTGCGCGCGCGCGGACTCGTCGTGCAGCCGTTCAAGAAGGGGCCGGACTACATCGACCCGATGTGGCTCACCGCGGCAGCGGGCCGGAGCTGCCGCAACCTCGACTTCCACACGATGGGGCGGGCCGAGATCCGCGCGGAGTTCGTGCAGCGCCGCGAAGGCGCGGATCTCTCCCTCATCGAGGGGAACAAGGGACTGCACGACGGCGTGTCGGTGGACGGCGCCGACAGCAACGCGGCGCTGGCGAAGCTGCTCTCGGCGCCGGTGGTGCTCGTCGTGGACACGCGGGGCATCACCCGCGGGATCGCGCCGCTGCTCCACGGCTACCGCGACTTCGACCCCGGGGTGCGGATCGCCGGAGTCGTCCTGAACCAGGTCGGCGGCGCGCGCCATGAGGCGAAGCTCGTGCACGCGGTGCGAGCCTATACGGACATCCCGGTGCTTGGAGCGATCGGCCGGACGCCCGATCTCGCGCTCGGTGCCGCGCATCTCGGCCTCGTCCCGCCGAACGAGATCGCGAAGGCCGAGGACCGTGTGAAGCGGGTTGCGCGACGTATCGAGGCGGACGTCGATCTCGATCGGTTGCATGCGATCGCCGCCCGCGCCGAGGCGGTCGAGGCCGCCCCGGCGCCTCCGGCGCGCCCGCCCCCCGCGGCCCCCGTCCCCGACGTGCGCATCGCCGTCGCGCGCGACGCGGCGTTCTGCTTCTACTACCCGGGCGATCTGGAAGCCCTGGAGGCGGCCGGCGCGCGGCTCGTTCCGTTCGACACCCTCGATGATCCCGCGCCGCCCGAGTCCGACGGCATCTTCATCGGCGGCGGATTCCCCGAACGGGCGATGAGCGCTCTGGAGGCGAATGCGCCGATGCGCGCGTCGCTGCGCGCCCGGATCGCCGCGGGAATCCCGGTCTACGCGGAGTGCGGCGGACTGATGTACCTCGCGCGCCGCATCCGCTGGAACGGGCAGGACTGCGAGATGGTGGGCGCAATCCCTGCCGACGTCGTGATGCACCGCCGGCCCCGCGGTCGCGGATACGTGGTGCTGGAGCCGACCGGGGATGCTCCGTGGGCGCCCCTGGCGAACGGACCGGTGCACGCGCACGAGTTCCACCATTCGAGCCTGGAGAACCTGGACGGATCGGACTGGCGCTACGCCTACCGGGTCCGGCGCGGGCGCGGCATCGACGGCGAGAGGGACGGCATCGTCATCGGCAGCCTGCTCGCGAGCTACGGCCATCTGCGCGACGTGGAGGGATGCCGCTGGGCGGAGCGATTCGTCGCCTGTGTGCGTGAACGCAAGGCTCTCGATCGTGTCGCCGGTCCCTTCGATGCGGAACCATGCCCGGCGGGAGAACGATGACGGCATCAGTGTGGGAATGGTCGGACAAGGCCGTGGCGACCGCTCGCGTGCTCGGCATGACGCTGCTTGCGCGGGATTGCAGAATCATCGACGCGGAGCTGATCGACACGTTGACCCGACCGGGCGTCCCATCCCCGATGCCGACTCCGTACCGAATGGCCCACATGCCGCGAAGGCCCGTCGCGGCTACAATGAGGGCGGCCAGGCGCGGCTCGGAGGCTTTGCCGCAGAGGGGAGGTCCCACGCATGTTCACCGTTACCAGGGCCGCCGCGAAGCAGGTCCGCCGCTCCGCCGCTTCCGGCGACACCGAGGAGCTCGCGCTTCGGGTCACGGCGTCGCGCGCCGGCGACGGCGGCATCGACTACCGCATGGGGTTCGACGATGTCGGCGTCGATGACACCCTGCTCAGCACCAACGGCGTCGACGTGGTGATCGCCACCGCCGACAAGACGCTGCTCAACGGAACGGTGCTCGACTACGTCGAGATCGAACCCGGCGACCACCGCTTCATCTTCCTCAACCCCAACGATCCCCACCATCGCCCGCCCGCCGAATGAACGTCGCGCGCAGCGAGTCCACCGGGCGCCCCGAACCGGCGGCCGGGCCAGGCATCGCGCGTAGCAGGCTCGCGGGATGAACGGCCTGCGATCGGATGCGGCCGGGCCGCTCGTCGCGCGTCGCGGGCTCCCGGGATGAACGACCCGCGATCGGATTCCGCCGAGCGTCCCGACCTGCCCGAGGGTCCGCGCACCGTGCTCAGCCGGTTCACGATGCCGGCGGACGATTGGGCCCGCGACGACGCGGCGCGAGGTCCGCGCACCGTCGATGCGCTGTTGCTGACCCTGCTCGCGGTGCTCGCCGTCGCGGCCGGGGTGGCGGTGGCCTGGTATCGCGGGGCGGCCGGCGCGAGCGCCGCGCTCGTCCTGATCCTCGCCGCCCTCGCCCTCGCGGCGGCGCTGGTCTTCGTCGCGATGCACAGGGTGCGCCGCGACCTTCACGCTCCGCTGTCCGAGCTCTACGCCTGGGCGCTGGGCATGTGCATGGGGGATTTCTCCACCCGGGTGCCGGCCGGCGGGGAAGGCGCGTATCGCAAGCTCGCATTCCACATCAACCGGCTGTCCGAGGCGCTCGAACGGCTGGCGAACGAGATGGACGACGTGGTGTGGCGCCAGACGCAGCGGCTGCGCGAGAAGAACGCATCGCTCGAGCTTCTCTACGAGGTCGCGGCGTCGATCCATCGGCTCGACTCGGTCGACGAGATCCTGCGGGTCTCGGCGCGGTCGACGATGAAGATGGTCGACGCCCGCGGTGCGATGGTCTGCCTGCGCGATGCGACCGGCGAGCTGTACGTCGCGGTGCGCCTGGGCGAGTGTCCCGAGGAAGTCGAGCCCGGTGACGGCAGCACCCTGGAGTCTTTCGTCATCGGGGGGAGGGCGCGCGAATCCGACCCGGCCGACGCCGGTGTCGCGCCGCCCGAACCGGATGACGTCGGCATGGCGGCGGTTCCGCTCGACCACAAGGGCGTGAATCTCGGGGTCATCCGCCTGTTCACCGAGTCCCCCGGCCCCGTTCGGTCGCCGGAGCGGCATCGGCTGCTGCTGAGCGTCGGCCGCCATCTCGGCATGTCGATCGCCAAGGCGTGGACCGACGACGAATCGAAGATGCTGTCGATCGTCCGCGAACGCGCCGCGATCGCGTACGAGCTGCACGATTCCCTCGCGCAGACCCTGGCGAGCCTGCGGATGCAGGCGGACATGCTCGCCGATTCGCTCGCCGCGGCCGGCGCCGGCCGCGTCCCCGCCGAGCTGGCGAGGATCCGCACGACGCTCGAATCCGCCAACGTCGAGCTGCGCGAGCTGATCGCCGGCTTCCGGGCGCCGGTGGACGGACGCGATCTGGGGACCGCGCTGGAGGAGATGAGCGCGCGCTACACCGCGCAGAGCCCGCTGACCGTGCACCTGCAGATCGATGGCGAGCTGCCCGAGCTTTCGGCCGGCCTGCAGCTCCAGGTCGTGCGCATCGTGGGCGAGGCGCTCGCGAACGCCTGCGCCCACAGCGGGGGGAACCTCGCCCGGGTGCTCGTCCGCGGCGACGCCGCGTCGGTCCGGGTTCTGGTGGAGGACGACGGGGAGGGATTCTCGAGACCGCCGTGCGATGCCGCGCCCGGAGAACACATCGGCCTGTCGGTGATGCACGAGCGGGCGCGCTGGCTCGGCGGTACGCTCGCCATCGAGAGCGAGCCGGGGGAGGGGACCCGGGTGAGCCTGACCTTTCCCAGGACCCGCGCCGGAACGGGCGGGCAGCCCCGTGCCCACTGACGAGGCCGGCTGAGTCCCATGTCCACCGGCCGCTCCCGGCTCCGCGTGATGGTGATCGACGATCACACGCTGTTCCGAAGTGGATTGAGCGAGCTTCTGGAGCGACGGGGCATCGAGGTGTGTGCGGCGGTCGGCGACGGCGAGGAGGGGTGTCGTCTCGCCGCCCGGCTGCGGCCCGACGTCGTCCTGCTCGATCTGCGCATGCCCGAGCTTGACGGGCTGTCCGTGCTCGAACGGCTCGCGGCGGCGGATCCCGGCTCCGCGGTGGTGATGCTCACCACGAGCAGCGACGAACGCGACCTGGTCACTTCGCTGCGTTCGGGCGCGCGGGGCTACCTTCTCAAGGACATGGAGCCGGAGCAGCTCGTGGACGCGCTCGCCGCGGTGATCGATGGACAGACGGTCGTCGCCCCGGAAATGACGAGCATTCTCGCGAAGGTGGTCAAGGGAGGGGAGGCGGAATCCGGCCAGCCGGGACGGTTCTCGTCGCTCACTCCGCGCGAGCTCGAAATCCTCCGTCACCTCGCGGAAGGGCAGAGCAACAAGGAGATCGCGCGCGAGCTCGGCATCACCGACGGGACGGTGAAGCTTCACGTGCGCTCGGTCCTGAGAAAGCTCGAAGTGCGCTCGCGGGTGGAGGCGGCGGTGATCGCGGTCGAGGAGCGGATCTTTCAGCGCTGAGGCGAAGTTCCCGGCCCGGAGCGGGTGGCGCGGGCGACGAACGCCGATTCCGCGTTTCGGCGCGGGTGATACCAGGCCAGCTTCTCCCTGAGGCGCACGACCTCGCCGACGATGACCAGGGTCGGCGCGCGCGGACGCTTCCCCTCGACGATCGACACCAGGGTGCCGACCGTGCCGGTGTGGACGGCTTGCGCGGCCGTGGTTCCCTGCTCGATGAGCGCGGCCGGGGTCTCCGGCGCGAGTCCGTGGCGCAACAGGCCGTTGCAGATGGTCTCCAGGCCCGCGAGCCCCATGTAGACCACCACGGTCTGGTTCGGGCGCACGAGGCTGTCCCAGTCGAGCGTCTCCTCCTCGATCTTCCGGCGTCCGGTGACGAAGATGCACGACTGGGCGTGCTCCCGATGGGTCAGGGGGATCCCCGCATAGGCCGCGCAGCCCGAGGCGGCGGTGATCCCGGGGACGACCTGGAACGGAACGCCGAGGGCCGCGAGGGTCTCGATCTCTTCCCCGCCACGGCCGAAGATGAACGGATCGCCGCCCTTGAGCCGCAGCACCCGCTTGCCGGCGAGCGCGAGCCTGGCCAGGAGATCGTTGATCTCGTGCTGCGGGATCGCATGGTGGCCGGGCTGCTTCCCCGCGTAGATGCGCTCGGCGTCGCGCCGGGTCAGATCGAGCACCGCCTTCGATACCAGACGGTCGTAGACGACGACGTCCGCCTGCTGCATGAGCCGCAAGGCCCGGAACGTGAGCAGATCGGGATCTCCGGGCCCGGCTCCGACCAGGTACACCTCACCGGTCGGGTCCGTGCGTTCGTATTCGGTGAGCGCGGACCGGAGCGCGCCGCGCGCATCGTCCTCGCGCCCCGCGAGCACCTGCTCTCCGATCGGGCCGTCCACCAGGCCCTCGAAGAATCGGCGCCGTTGCGCCGAGTCGGTGATCCGCCGGAGCACGGCAGGCCGCATCTCGCCGAGGAACCGGGCGAGCCGTCCGTACCGGGCCGGGATGATGGTCTCCAGGCGCGCGCGCAGGATGCGGGCGAGGATGGGGGCGGCGCCGCCCGTCGAGACCGCCGCGACCAGCGGTGAGCGATCGAGAATCGAAGGCAGGATGAACGAGCACAGCGACCGGCGATCGACCGCGTTGACGGGGATGCCCCGCCGCCGGGCGGCGCTCGCGACGGTGCGGGCGAGAGCGTCGTCGTCCGCCGCGACGATGACGAGCCGCACGCCGTCGAGGTCGCCGTCGCGAAACGCTCGCCGGCGCCACGTGACGCCGGTCTCGGCGGCGAGCTCCCGCAGTCCCGCGGTGAGGGCGGTCGCGACGATGACGAGCCGCGCGCCGGCTCTCAGCAGAAGCCGGGCCTTGGGCTCTGCTGCCGGTGAGCCGCCGACGAGCAGGCATGGCTCGTTCCTGACGGCGAGGAAGATCGGCAAATAGTCCATGGATCGCCTTGCCTCGGGGTGGATGCAGTGGCCGGGCGCCAATTCGACCGCCCGGACTGCTCGGGATCAAGTGCCGTGCAGAATGCCCGGAACCGGGCCTGCCGATCGATGCCTCCACGGAGATGAATCCCGGCACCGCGCGCGAGATCTGGCGTACACTCGCGCTGCGTCACCGAATCCGGCGTGCGTTTGCCGGAATTCGCACTGCATGGCAGGCTCATGCCGGCACGGGACGGGTGTTCCGGCCCCTTTCGGTGACGAAGCGCTGGATGAGCCCGGTGTCGCCGGTATCCGGATCGAGGCAGGAGGATCTCGATGACTACCATCCAACGGGCGTTCGCGGTCTCGATGCTGCTGGCGTTCGCATCCCTGGCCGACGCCGGGGTCCGTGACCCGGCGCCGGGCGCCGGCGCGGACGTGCTCCATCAGCAGGGCGCCGAGAAGCTCGTAGCAGAGGATGAGGATGAGGAGGATGAGGAGCCGGACTGTGAGTGACCGGCGGTCCGTTCGAAACGAGCGATGCGCGGGACCGGGCGGCAGGCGTCCGGGATCGCGGGTCGGGCGTCCCGCCGGTGGCGGGGGGCCTCCGGGCTCCGTCATCGGTGTACCGGGACATTGCAGGTATCGGGGTGATTCGACAAGGGATCACGAGCGTTCGACAGACTGAAGGGAGGAAATGACGATGCGTACGACAAAGACACTGTTCGCAGCAGCAATCGCGACCGTACTCGTGGCCCCCGTGGGGGCGGAGGACGTCGCGGTGCAGATCACGGCGGGTGTGGGGTCCGTGGACGTCATGCACGGCGGCGAGACGGTCACCATCATGCGCAACCAGGATCAGAAGAACACCGTGAATCCTGCGTTCGCGAAGACGTCGCGCAAATGCCCGCCGTTCTGCATTCAGCCCTCGAAGCTGGCCCCCGGCGTCGAGACCATCGGCGAGTCGGAGATCATCCGGTACGCGAAGAGCATGAGCGACGGCGACGACACCATCGTGCTGGTCGACTCGCGCACGCCGGACTGGGTGGGCAGGGGGACGATTCCCAGTGCGATGAACGTTCCCTGGACGAAGCTCAACCCCGCCAAGGGCGCCGATCCGATCTCGATCGCCGAGATCATGGAGGGCGTGTTCAACGTCAAGTCGAATGAAGAGCTGATGGACTTCTCGGACTGCAAGACCGCGGTGATGTTCTGCAACGGAATGTGGTGCGGCCAGTCTCCGAACAACATCCAGAACCTCCTGAAGTTCGGTTACCCCGCCCACAAGATCAAGTGGTATCGCGGGGGCATGCAGGACTGGGAGATCCTGGGGCTCACCACCGTCCCGGGCGGCTGACGTCGCGGCCGGCCGATGGGCGGCGGCGTCCCTGCCCGCCGCCCATCGGCACGACGAGGCATGCGTTGCCGGCGTTCCCGCGCAGCAGCGTGGATCGAGTGCCCTACTTCATCTACAAGCTGCGATGGCCGCGTCCGCCGGAGAAGGCGGGCTCGTTCGCGGACTACCGCGAGGCCCGCACCGCGGTGCGGGCGATGCGCCGCACCCTCGGTCGCGACGATCCCGCCACGGTGCGGATGGTCTTCGCCGCCGGCGAGGCGCAAGCCGAGCGGCTCCTGACCGAACGGCGCGAGCCGCGCCCCCTCGGCGAAGACGCATGAGCCGCTCCGGGATTCCGGCGCGGCCGGGGGAACGAAGGGTGGGAGTGCGGGGCGCCGGGCAGCCGGCGCGGCGGCCTGTCCGGCGCCGTCGCGATCCGGCGGTTCATGTGGAAGACCGCCCATCTTGCGGGCCTTGACGAGGATTTCCCGATGACGGAATACGACCAGGAGCTCGACGCGTGTGGCCTGAGCTGCCCGCTGCCGATTCTCAGGGCGAAGAAGGCGCTCACCAGGATGGCCAGCGGCGAGGTCCTGCGCATCATCGCGACCGATCCCGGGTCGGTGAAGGACTTCGAAGCGTTCTCGCGCCAGACCGGGCACGAGCTTCTGGAATCCACCGAAGATCGCGGGACGTTCTACTACCGGTTGAAGAAGGCCTGACGAGGCTTCGCATCGGGCCGACGAAGTACGGGTGGGGCAAAGGCCGCGGCCCGAATTCGACCGGCGCCGTGGCCGCCGCCGTATCCGTTGGCTTGCGCCGGTGCCCATGAGCACGTTCACCACGTCATGCACGTGCGTCTCGGCTTCGCCCGGCGGCAGGCCCCTTGCCGTGGCCAGGGTGCGGGTGACGCTCGAGTGGCAGCGGTAGTGGTGGTCCCCGCCCGTCAGCAGGTGGTTGGTGTCCGGCGCGTGGCCCGGCCGTCCTGTCCGGTACGGCCGTGGTGGGGGGCGGAGCCGTCGTCGCCGACGAGATGGCACGCGACGCGATGGCCGTCCCTGATCGTGCGCAGCCGCGGCGTTTCGCGCCGGCACCGTGCCTCGGCGAACGGGCACCGCCCGGCGAACCGGCATCCTGGAGGCGGATCGATCGGGCTCGGCGGGTCGCCGCTGAGCCGGACCCGCCGCGAGGCGCGATCGGCTCGCGCCCTGGCCGACGGCACCGCCGAGAGCAGCGCCCAGGTGTAGGGATGCAGCGGGGTGGTGAACAGCGATATCCGATCCGCCTGCTCGACGATCTGCCCGAGGTACATCACCGCGATCTCGTCGCAGATGTACTGCACCACGCCCAGGTCGTGGGAGATGAACAGGTAGGTCAGGTTCCTCTCGCGCTGGAGGCGCTGCAGCAGGTTGAGGATCTGGGCCTGGATGGCGACGTCGAGGGCCGATACCGGCTCGTCGCACACCACCAGCCGCGGATGGGTGGCGAGGGCCCGCGCCACCCCGATCCGCTGCCGCTGGCCGCCCGAGAACTGGTGCGGAAAGAGGAAGCGCTGCTCGGGGCGCAGACCCACCTCGGTGAACAGCTCGGCGACCCGATCGTCGCGCTCCGCCGCGGCGCCGACCTCCATCAGATCGAGCGGCTCCCGGACCATGTCGCCGGCCCTCGTGCGCGGGTTCAGCGAGCTGTAGGGGTCCTGGAAGATGATCTGGAAGTCGCGGCGGGCGAGGCGTAGCGCTTCGTCTTCGAGCTCGCTCAGCACGACGTCTCCGAGCCGGATGCGTCCGGTCGTGATCTCCACCAGCCGCATCACCGCGAGCGCGGTCGTCGACTTGCCCGAGCCGCTCTCTCCGACCAGTCCGAAGGTGGTTCCGTTCGGAACTTCGAACGAGATTCCGTCGACCGCGTGGACCCTGGAGTGTGGCCCCCACGGCACCCGCCGAGCCAGCTTGAAGTGGACCCGCAAGTCGCGGACCTCCAGGACGCTCTCGCTCATGGGCCGGGTCCACGCGCCGCCGCCGGGCCGCCGGGCGCCCGATCGGCCGTATGGGAGGCAGGTGCCGGCTCCGACGCCGGCTCGCCACGGGGGCGTGACGCCCCGCACCGGCCGCCCTCCTCGTGCAGCCAGCACGCCACTCGATGCCCGTCCTCCCCCATGAGCGGGGGCGCTTCGCTCCGGCATCGATCCATCGCATGGGCGCAACGGGGCGCGAACGCGCAGCCGCGCCCGAGTGCGGTCAGCGCCGGGACCATGCCCGCGATCTCGGTCAGCGGCCGGCGCTCCGGAGACGGATGTTCCTCGAGGTGGGGCACGCAGGTGATGAGCCCGCGCGTGTAGGGGTGGAGCGGATCTTCCAGGATGCCCTCGACCGGCGCTTCTTCCACGACGCGTCCGGCGTACATCACCACCACCCGGTCCGCCATCTCCGCAATTGCCCCCATGTCGTGGGTGATGAGGATGATCGAGGTGCCGGTGCGCTCCTTGAGATCGATCAGCAGGTCGAAGATCTGGGCCTGCACCGTGACGTCGAGTGCGGTGGTGGGCTCGTCCGCGATCAGCACCCGCGGGCCGCAGGCGAGGCCGATCGCGATCATCACTCGCTGGCGCATGCCGCCCGAGAGCTGGTGCGGGTATTCCCGCACACGGCGTTCCGGTACCGGGATCCCGACCGCGGCCAGCATCTCCACCGCGCGCTCCAGGGCCTCGCGCCTGCCGAGCCCCTGGTGCAGCCGCACCGTCTCCGCGATCTGCTCCCCGACCGGGAACACGGGGTTGAGCGAGGTCATCGGCTCCTGGAACACCATCGAGACCTCGTTGCCCCGGATCTCGCGCATGCGCGCCTCGGTCGTCGCCAGCAGGTTCTCGCCGTCGAGCAGGATCGATCCGCCGGCGATGCGCCCCGGCGGCTCGGGCACCAGCCGCATGATGGTCAGCGCGGTCATGCTCTTGCCGCAACCCGACTCTCCGACGATGCCCAGGGTCGAGCCGGCGGACAGGCTGAAGCCCACCCGGTCCAGGACCCGGGCGATCCCGTGGCGGGTCCTGAACTCGACCTCGACGTCGCGCAGCTCCAGGAGCGGCGTGCCTGCATGGAACAAGACAGTTCCTCGCCCGTCTATGGCGCGGTCGCCGCTCACCGGTCTCGCAGCTTGGGGTTGAGGGCGTCGGTGAGTCCGTCGCCGATCAGGCTCACGCTCAGCACGGTGACGAAGATCGCGAGGCCCGGAAAGGTCACCGCCCACCAGGCATCGACCACGAAATCGCGGTTGAAGCCGATCATCAGCCCCCAGCTCATGACGTTCGGATCGCCGAGACCGAGGAACGAGAGCCCCGCCTCGAACAGGATCGCGACGCCGATGGTCAGGGTGGCGGAGACGATGAGGGGCGGCAGGGCGTTCGGCAGGATCACCCGCCAGATGATGCGCCGGTTGCGGGCGCCGATCGCGCGGGCCGCCTTGACGTACTCCAGCTCCTTGATCTTGAGGAACTCCGCCCGCGTGAGGCGGGCCACCGGCGGCCAGCTCACCACCCCGATGGCGATGGCGATGGTGGTGAGGCTCTGGCTGAACAGGCTCACCAGCACCATTGCGAAGAGCAGCGCCGGCAGCACCTGGAAGAACTCGGTGAGCCGCATGAGCATCTCGTCGGCGAAGCCGCCGTAGAACCCGGCCGCGGCGCCGATGCCGATGCCGATCACCACCGTAATCATCGCGGCGCTGGCTCCCACCGCGAGCGTGGCCCGCCCGCCGTGGATGATCCCGGCCAGCACGTCGCGCCCGACGAAATCGGATCCCAGCGGTATCTCCGGAGCGGCGCCGGGCGGGGCCAGCGGCCCCCATACGATGTCGAAGGGATCGACCGGGTAGAACGCCGGCACGATCAGGGTCAGCGCCAGCACCAGCGTCATCAGCACCAGTCCCGCGATCGCGGACTTGTTGCGGATGAACATCGCCCACGCCTCGCGCGCGGGGCCGTGGACGGAGGCGGGGGCGGGCTCGGGGGTGTCGGCGTGCGCGGGCATGACAGGCTCCCGGATCAGGATCGCCCGGTGCGGATGCGGGGGTCGATGATGCGGTAGGCGAGGTCGGTGAGCAGGTTGGCCACCACCACCATCCCCGACGCGAAGAACAGGATCCCGAGGATCGTCGGATGGTCCCGGCGCAGGATGGACTCGAACGCGAGCTGCCCCAGACCCGGCCAGTTGAATACCGTCTCCACCAGCACCGCGCCGGAAAGCATGCTGCCGAACTGGAGTCCGGCCAGCGTCACCACCGGCAGCACCGCGTTGCGCAAGGCGTGCTTGCAGAGAACCACCCCCTCGCTCAGTCCCTTGGCGCGCGCGGTCCGCACGTAGTCGGCACCGAGCACGTCGAGCATGCTCGCGCGCGAGATTCGGCTGTACTGCGCGAGGTAGATGATCCCCAGGGTGAATGCCGGCAGCGCCAGGTGGTGGACCACGTCGAGCGCCCGGGCGAAGCCCTCGGTGTCGAGGCGCACGTCGTACATCCCCGACAGCGGGAACAGCGGGATCATGGCGGAGAAGACGATGAGGAGCATGATGCCGGTCCAGAACACCGGTGCGGAATAGCCGACCAGCGACAGTACGGTGATGAGGTTGCTGAACAGTCCCTCCGGGTTGCGCGAGGCGAGCACCCCGAGGAGGGAGCCGAGAACCACCGCCAGCGCCATCGCGGTCATCACCAGCAGGATCGTCGGCCCGAGCCGGGCGAGGATGAGATCCATCACCGGGGTGTTGAAGAACAGCGAGTCGCCGAGGTCTCCCGACAGCATGCGCTTCATGTACACCAGGAGCTGGTGGGGGAGCGGCTTGTCGAGGCCGTAGGCGCGGCGGATGTCCTCGATGATCTCCTCGGTCGCGCCCCCCATCTCTCCCGCGATGGTGAGCGCGGGGTCGCCGGGGGCGAGGCGGATCAGGAGGAAGTTGAGAACGACCACCGCCGCGATCAGCACCGCGGCATAGAACAGACGGCGGCCGAGGATGACGGTGAACTCCACGCCGCAGGCCCGGTATCGGTCAATCGGTCAGCCGGGACCGGACCGGAGGGGGCGGCGCCGTGCCGCCCTCTCCGGCGCCCGGACGCATGAGGGTCGCCTCAGCGGTCAAGCCAGACCTCGTCCATCGGCTGCATCGCGCCCCATACCGTCTCCGGCGGGTTCATGACCGTCTTGTGCGACACCGTGACGTAGGGCTCCTCGTTGATGAAGTAGAGCGGCAGCTCCTCGTTGACGAGGAGCTGGAACTCCTCGTAGAGCGCCTTGCGCCGGTCCGGGTCGAGGGTCGCTCCCGCCTCCTGGAGCAGGGCGTCCACCTTCTCGTTGCAGTAGCCCTGGGTGTTCGACCAGATGGTGTTCCTGATGTTGCCGCAGAGATAGATGCGGTGCACTCCGATGACCGGGTCCGGGTAGTTCCAGTGGTCGTTCAGGGTGAACTGGTAGTCCCACGAGGCGATCTGCTTCGCCCAGCTCGGGAAATCGGCCGGGGCCCGGAGCTCCACCGCGATCCCCACCTTCTTGAGCTGTGACTTGGCGTAGTTCGCGCCGTTGGTGAGGCTGTCGATGTGGAAGGTGGGGTAGTCGAGGACCACCTTCATGCGCTGGCCGTCCGCATCCGGCGCGTAGCCGGCCTCGTCGAGCAGCTTCCCGGCCCGCTCCAGGTCCACCGGGTACTTGTTCAGCTTGTCGGAGTGGAAGGGGCTCGCGTGGTAGAACGGGCTGTAGCCGGGATGCGGCACGCCCCCGTGCAGCTTGTTCACCATGAAGTCCTGGTCGATGGCGTAGGCCACCGCTTGGCGCACCCGCAAGTCGTCGAACGGCGGCTTGCGCAGGTTGAACTCGAAGTAGTTGATCGGGCCGAGCGCCTCGTAGCCCTTCGAGGTCACGTTCAGATCGGGGTTCTTCTCCATCTTCGGGACGTCGCGGAAGCGCACTCCCGTGAACGGGTAGTAGTCCACCTCGCCCTTTTCCAGCGCGAGCATGCGCACCGAGGGCTCCTTGATGAACTTGATGATGATCCGGTCGAGATACGGCCGGCCCTCGATGAAGAAGTCGTCGTTGCGCTCCAGGATGACGTGCTGACCCTTCACCCATTCCTTGAACTTGAACGGGCCGGACCCCACCGGCATGGCGTTCATCGGGTGGGTCTTCGGCTCCTGGCCGTCGTCGAACACGTGCTTGGGGATGACCGGCATCAGGAGCGGCGCCAGCGCCTGCATCAGCGCCGGGTGCGGCTTGCTCAGCCGGATCACCACGGTGTGCGGATCCGGGGTATCCACCCGCTCCACCGCATCGAACATCGCGATGCCGAAGGGATGGTTCGCCTTGACGATGCCCAGCGAGAACGCGACGTCTTCGGACGTGATCGGCTTGCCGTCGTGGAAGCGTGCGTTCTCGACGAGGTGGAAGGTGTAGCCGAGACCGTCGTCGGAGATTTCCCAGTGCTTGGCGAGATAGGGGTGCGGCTCGAACTCGTCGTCGATCCGTACCAGGCCCGCGAAGAGCTGGGTGCCGGGCACGCCGGTCGCCCCGCCCGATTGCACGGCCGGATTGAGGTGGCGCACGCCGGCGCCTCCGCCGACGATCAGGGTGCCGCCCCGCTTGGGCTCCGCTGCGAACGACGGACCGGCCAGCCCGGCGGCGGCGAGACAGACGATCGCGTTGCGGGCGATCGATCGCATGATGCTCATGGTGTGCTCCAGTGGTGTGTTCGTCGAGATGACTGGTGAATTTCCGGGCGTCCGCGTGTCGTGGAACGGCTCATCGGATCATGGTTCGGAATCGTTCGGGGTTTCGCTTCATCGATCGGTGCGCCTCGACCCGGACACGGACTCGGAACGGACGGGATGCAGCCCGGCCAAAGGTAGGCGCAAGCTCTCCGGCCGGTCAAGGGAGTGGGACGGCTCGTGTCTCAAAGTAGTGTGCGCTTCCGGTCCAGGTACTGGTGTTTCTGCGTGAGAGATGACTCTCAGCCGACCTCCCGGTCGGCGTGATCACCGAGGCGTCTTGCTTCAAGAGCGCCGGAAGCGTAGGCGAGTCGCATCGCTTCCTCCAGCCAGGCGAGCCGCTGCATGGGGGTCGCGCTCAGCATGGTCTCGAGCTGTGCCTGCTCTACGTCCGTCCAGGTCACGTCCCACCGCTGCGCCCGCCCGTCCGTGGAATCATCGGTCTTCGCGCCGCTCATCGTGATCGCTCCTCAGTCGAGCTATCTTCTCGAGCTTCTCGATGTCGTCCCGGTCTCGCGGACGATCGGCCAGTCTCTTCAAGTAGATCAGATCGGGAATCGACACGACCCTCACCGAAACGTCGCCGATATCACACACGATGGATCGATCGAACAGATCCTCGAACTCGATTGGATGATGCGTGAATACGTCGACGGAAAGCAGGGGATTGTCCGGATCGAAGAGCGAGAAGACCTGCATACCCTTGTCGCGCAACCAGCTTTCCCTGATGTGGGTATCCGCGAAATTCGCGGGGTCCACCGGCACCCGAGGCCGAAGACCGAGTGCGGTGAGGGTGTGCATGGCCCTCGCAGCCGCTTCCCGGTTCAGGTCGAGGATGAGATCGATGTCCGCCGTCAGACGCGCATAGCCGTGCAATACCGTCGCAACCCCGCCGACCACGACGTAGCGGGTTCCGGATGCGTTGAGAGCGCGGAACAACGGTTCGTAGAGCAGCATACGGTCAATCCACGACGAATCGGCCCGTCAGGTGCGGCGCCGGAGAACCGGGGCGATCCTCCGCGCGGCCGATTCGATCGGGCCGGCCGGACCGACCCCGATGAGGTCGATCACGGAGTCGTGATCGACCCCGAGGTCCTCCGGAGCGTGCGGCGGGACCGGCTCCAGGGACCATCGACGCCCGACCCCCTGGAGTACGTATGGCCGGTCAGGGTGATCCCGCAACCGGACGAGCCCCTTGAATCGCACCACGGCGACCGGGAGCGCGTCGAGGGCCGCGCCCAGCCGTCTCCGATCGAACGGCTCGCGCGTCCGGCAGCTCACCCGGACGAAGGGCAGGTCGCCGCCGGCCGCCCCTTGCGCATCGCGACCGGCCGGCTCGCGGGTCCGCGGACCGGACACCGCGCCCGCGCCGGTGCGGATGGAACGCGCTTCGTCATGGCCGGGGGGTGCGGGGTGACGGTCCGGATCGCGCAGCCCCACACCGAGCACGATGGCCGGAGGGACCCGGCCGTGGCAGGTCTCGATCCGCGTGGCCCGGGGTGCGTGGCGGGCAAGCCAGTCCGTCGTCGAGCGGCGCATCGGAGGCGCGACCCGATCGGACTTGTTCGCGACGAGCACGTCGGCCGACTCGATCTGGCGTACCACCAGGTCACCCGTGAAGCGGTCCGCGGCCAGGGTGCGTATGGTCTCGAGGTCGACCACCGTGATGACCGCATCGAGCCCTACGCCGGGCCAGCCCATCGCGTAACGCGCGCTCTTCCCCGGGTCCGCCACTCCGCTCGTCTCCACCACGATGCGGGCGGGCGGCTCGGGGGAGCGGACCTGCGCGTCGAGGGCGGCGCCGAAGTCGTCGGCGATGCTGCAACACACGCACCCGTTGGTCAGGGTGACGGTCTCGGCGTCCCGGCGGGCGACGAGCGCCGCGTCGAGGCCGAGGGCTCCGAAGTCGTTGACCAGCACCGCGATGCGCCCGCCCGTGGTATGGGCGAGGAGGTGGCCGAGGAGCGAGGTCTTCCCGGCTCCCAGGTAGCCCCCGATCAGCGTGACGGGAATTCGATCGGCCGGAGCGGTGCTCATCGGATCGGGGCGGTCATCTCGCGCACGCCGGGGAACGCCGCGCCCGCGGTCTCCGCGACCTGAATCCGGCTGAATGGCGCCACGATCATCGAATCGGGAACGGACGCCCCTCGAACACCGTGCCCCAGAGCGGGATGTCCTTCAGCGATTCCACCGGCTCCTCGAAGGGGTCCGCCTCCAGCACCGTGAAGTCGGCGCGCTTGCCGGCCCGGATGCTGCCGACGTCGTCCTCCATGCCGAGCACGAACGCCGCGTCGATGGTGATCGCGCGCAGCGCCTGCCCGAGCGTGAGCCGTTCCTCGGGACCCGCCACCTCGCCCGAGTCGCCGATCCGGTTGACCGCGACCCAGGCATGGTTCAGCGGCTGGGCCGGCGCCATCGTGAAGTCGGAGTGCAGGGCCAGCGGTATGCCCTCGCGCACCACCGTGGCGAGCCGGGCCATCCGCGTCGCCCGCTCGTGCCCGATGCTGTGCTTCCAGTACGCATCGGCCAGCTCGTAGACGTAGTACACGTTGGCGGAGACGAGGCCGCCGAGCCGGGCGAGGCGGCGGATCTGCTCCGGGGTGGAGAGACCGAAGTGCTCGATGGTGAAGCGGTGATCGAAGCGCGGACGCTCCCATTGCAACTTC
Organism: uncultured Gammaproteobacteria bacterium; assembly: GCA_958295835.1. Classification (GTDB taxonomy): domain Bacteria; phylum Pseudomonadota; class Gammaproteobacteria; order HK1; family HK1; genus HK1. Next base: position 4,760,265 of record OY282378.1, on the reverse strand, counting down.
GCCAGCACCTCGATCGCGAGTTCCAGGCCGAGGTCCCCGGTGCAGTGGACGTGGATGCGGTAGCCCTCGTTCCAGAACGCCCGCGCCAGCGCCTCGAAACGTTCCGGCGCCATCAGCCACTCCCCGTGGTGCCCGTCGATGAAGCCCGGCGGCTGCACCTGCATCAGCTCCGCGAAGAACCCGCCGTCGGTGAACAGCTTCACGTGGTCGTGGAACGCCAGGCGGCCGGTGTCGAGCGCGCGCAGCGCCCGCACCCGCGCGACCTCGGATTCGAGCCCGGCGCTGCCGGGGTCCTTCACCCGCGGCACCATGTGGACCCGGAACGGCGTGTCGTCGCGATCGAGCACGTCGCACAGCGCCGCCCACTCCCGGTCCTGGTCGAAGAGCGCGAACGCCATGTCCGCGATGGTGGTGTGCCCGCCGTGATGGACCGCTTGCCGGACGCGGCGCAGACCGTCCCGAAACCGCTCCCGGTCGAGCAGGTACGGAGCCATGCGGGCGTTGGCGACGCCGAGGCCGGTTTCGAAGAAATGGCCGGCCCCGGCATCGATCTGGGGGTGGCGCTCCAGGGTCTCCTCGTCGAGATCCATCCATCGCAGCGCGGCGTCGTTGGCGTAGAGCGCATGGAACGACCGTTGCCAGACCACCACCGGCCGGGTCGCCGAGATCCGGTTCAGGGCCTGGCGGTGCATCGGTCCGTGCCAGATCTCGTGATAGCCCCAGGTGATCAGGGGCTCCGCGGGGTCGGCGAGCGAACCCTCGATCTCGCGCAGGCGCGCCAGATAGGCGTCCGCTCCGCGCGTCGGGGGAACGGTTCCCCACGGCAGGCGCCACTCCATCGCAGTGATGAAGTGAAGCGGCAGCAACACCGCCGCCATCGGCGGATGGAGATGCGGGTCGATGAAGCCGGGCATCAGGACGTGGCGCTCGAAGGTCCGGTCCACGACGTGCGGGTGGGCGTCGAGCCAGGGCGAGAGCGTCTCCAGGGTGCCGGCCTCGACGATTCGTCCATCGCGCACCGCCACCGCGTCCGCCCGCGGCATGGAAGGATTCATGGTGTGGATCCGACGCGCGGTGTAGACGGTGATCCCGGACATGAATGCATCCCCGGCCGATGTGCGGCCATCCCCGATCCGGCATCATACGCAGGTACTCGAGCCGATTGGCAGGCGCGTCGGCCCTCTCCGGCAATCCCCGCCAACCCGGAGTTCCCTGATCCAGACAAGGTTCAACTGATTGATCAGGTGTAGAATTTTCAGTTTCAGGAGGTTCTCGGTACTGGGAACGTTTCGATGAAGTGCATCGCAGAATTGATGCGCGAAGCCGTGGAGCGGGTCCGGCGCGAACAGAAGGGCCAGGAGGCGATCGAGCGCATTCTGCATCGCCGCCGCCGGGCGCCGGCGGCCTCCGGTGACGAGCTCCGGTCGATACGGGAGGAAGGGCGTCCATGATCGCCGTCGTGGACGCCGGTGTGGCGCTGAAATGGTTCTTCGACGAGCGCACCGATGAGCCGCACGCCGACCGGGCCGTGGCCGTTCTCCGGGACATCGGCGCCGGACAGTCGAGGATGGTCCAGCCGTCGCACTTTCTCGCTGAAGTCGCGGCCGTTCTCTCACGAAAGGAGCCGGGAACCGCCCGGGAGAATCTGTTCGAAATGAACGGCCCGGCACGCGCCGCCGGGCCCGGTTCGGGCGTTGCACCCGTTTCGATTCCGCGGACGAGGCAAGCGTCATGAGGGAAGGGAAGCCGAGGGAAGGTATCCAGGGCATTCCCTGCACCTGGATGCGCGGCGGGACGTCCAAGGGCGCCTATTTCCTCGAGCACGACCTGCCGGCCGCCGAGGCGGAGCGCGACGCCCTGCTGCTGGCGGTGATGGGCTCGCCCGACCCCCGGCAGATCGACGGCATCGGCGGCGCCGATCCCCTGACCAGCAAGGTGGCGGTGGTGGCCGCCTCCGAGCGCCCGGACGCCGACGTCGAGTACCTGTTCCTGCAAGTGTTCGTCGACCGGGCCGTGGTCACGGACCGGCAGAACTGCGGAAACATCCTCGCCGGCGTCGCCCAGTTCGCGGTGGAGAAGGGGCTGGTGCGGGCCGCGGACGGCCGCACCGAGGTCGCCGTCCACATGGTCAACAGCGATCAGGTCGCCGGGGTGACCATCGAGACCCCGGGCGGCGTCGTGACCTACGAAGGGAGCGCGCGGATCGACGGGGTGCCCGGCGCCGCGGCGCCGGTGCTCCAGAACTTCCCGCAAGCGGCCGGATCGACCTGCGGCGCCTTGCTGCCCACGGGGAACGCCGCCGACGTGATCGCCGGCATCGAGGCCACGTGCATCGACAACGGCATGCCGGTGGTGGTGATGCGAGCGGAGGATCTGGGGGTCAGCGGGTATGAGAGCCGCGAGGCGCTGGACGCGGACGGCGCCCTGAAGGAAAGGCTGGAAACGATCCGGCGACAGGCGGGGCCGCTGATGAACCTGGGCGACGTGAAGGACAAGTCCGTGCCGAAGATGACGATGGTGGCCCCGCCCCGCGCCGGCGGCGCCATCGCCACCCGCACCTTCATCCCGCACCGCTGCCATGCGTCGATCGGCGTGCTCGGCGCGGTGAGCGTCGCCACCGCCTGCATGTTGCCGGATTCCCCCGCCGGCGCCCTGGCGCAGGTGCCCGCCGGAGAGGAAAAGCTGGTTTCCGTGGAGCATCCCATCGGCGAGACCAGCGTGATGATGCACGTGTCCGCGGAGAACGGAGCGCTGAAGATCGCCCGGGCCGCGGTGCTGCGCACGGCGCGCAAGCTGTTCGAGGGGCGGGTCTTTCCGCGTTCCGATTCCGAACGCGCTACGGCGCAGAGTGGACGGCGTATGATGGGGGGAAGATGCTGAATTCGATCGTCGAGGAGGGCCGGCATGGTGTCCGGGCCGCCCGGTTCCGCTGATTCCCCGGTGCGCAGAAGCGAGGGTTCGTCATGATCCGCGTCGCGGCGCCGGATCCCCGCATTGCGCAGGGCATGGCGGTCGCGGGAGTGTCCGCGCTGCTCGCGACGACGGCGCCGGCTTGAGAAGGACTGCGGCTTGGAACGCTCGTTCGCACAAGAAACCGATCGCGGGAGTGTCCCCGCTACCCGCGATGACATCGCCGGTTTGAGGAGAACCGCAACTTGCAACGCTCGTTCGCACAAGAGACCGATCGCGGGAGTGCCGCGCTACCCGCGATGACATCGCCGGCTTGAGGAGAACCACGGCTTGGAACGCTCGTTCGCAACAGAGATCGAAAGCCTGACCCTCGGCGACGGCGAGGTGTTCCACGGCGAGGGCATTCTCGCCGTGACCAAGGCGCTGTTGCAGTCGGGGGTGTCCTATGTCGGGGGATACCAGGGCGCACCGGTGTCCCACCTGATCGACGTCATGGTCCAGGCCGCCCCGCAGATGGCCGGGCTCGGCGTCCACGTCGAGCCTTGCACGAACGAGGCATCGGCGGCGGCGATGCTCGGGGCCTCGATCATGTACCCCGTGCGCGGGGCGGTGACCTGGAAGTCGATCGTCGGCACCAACGTCGCCGCCGATGCGCTGTCGAACCTCGCCTCGCCCGGGGTGACGGGGGGCACGCTGATCGTCGTCGGCGAGGATTACGGCGACGGGGCCAGCGTCATCCAGGAACGCACCCACGCCTACGCCATGAAGTCCGCCATCTGGCTGATGGACCCGCGCCCCGACCTCGAAACCATCGTGCAATGCGCCGAAAGCGCCTTCGAGCTGTCCGAGGCGTCGAACACGCCGGTCATGCTGGAGCTGCGCATTCGCGCCTGCCACGTCCAGGGCAGCTTCGTCGCCAGGGACAACGTCGCGCCGAGGGTGTCGATGAAGGAGATCCTGTCCGAGCCGGCGCCGCACCGGTACGACCACCTCGCGCATCCTCCGGCGACCTTCGCCCACGAGAAACGGAAATACGACGAGCGGATGCCCGCCGCGCGCGCCTGCATCCGCAGGCTGGGCCTCAACGAAGTGTTCGACGGTGGGCACGGGCGGCGCGGGAACGTCGGGATCATCGTGCAGGGCGGGATCTGCAACGCGCTGCTGCGGGCGCTGCACGAGCTGGATCTGGCGGACGTCGAAGGGAACAGCGACCTGCCGATCCTCGTCCTGAACGTCGTCTACCCGCTCGTGCCCGAGGAGATCCTGGACTTCGCCAGGGGCAAGTCGGCGCTTCTGGTGGTCGAGGAAGGGCAGCCGGAATACATCGAACATGAAATCGGCTCGATCCTGCGCCGCGCGGACGTGCGGGCGGCGCTGTCGGGCAAGGACGTGCTGCCCATGGCCGGCGAGTACCGTTCGGAAGTGCTCATGGACGGGGTCTCCGCCTTTCTGCGCAAGCATCTGCCCGCCGTGGGCAATATGCCAGGCAGCGACGCCTACGCCGGGGAAATCGCGGCGCTGAAGGCCACGGCGAAGCGTCTTCTCGGGGCGCCGGTCCCGCCGCGACCGCCCGGGTTCTGCACCGGTTGCCCGGAACGGCCCTTCTTCGCAGCGCTCAAGCTGGCGGAACGGGACATCGGCAAGGTGCACTATTCGGCGGACATCGGCTGCCATGCCTTCGCGACCTTCGCTCCGTTCAACTACGGCAACTCGATCCTCGGCTACGGGATGAGCCTGGCCTCCAACGCCGGGGTCGCGAGCTTCCAGAAGAAGCCGCCCCTGGCGGTGATGGGCGACGGCGGGTTCTGGCACAACGGGCTGTTGTCGGGCGTCGCCTCGCGGCTGATGAACGGGGGCGACGGGGTGCTGGTCATCATGAAGAACGGCTACACCTCGGCCACGGGCGCGCAGGAGGTGCTCTCTTCGCCGGACAAGGCACGGAAGCTTGCAGGGGACAAACCCGTTCCTCGCCCGTCCGTAGCGCTGGCGGAGGTGCCCGCGATTCCGCGTAGCGGAATCGCCAAGCGACTGCGCCAGAAGTCGCCGCCCGCATCAGCCGGCGAGAGCGCGACCCACACCGAGACCACCATCGAGGACGCGCTGAAGGGAGTGGGCGTCAAGTGGCTGCGCACGGTCCACACCTACCGCGTCGAGAAGATGCGCAAGACGTTGATCGAGGCGTTCCGGTCGCGTTTCAGGGGGCTCAAGGTCATCGTCGCCGAGGGCGAATGCCAACTGGAACGCCAGCGGCGGGCCAAGCCGGTCCGGGTCCGGGCGCTGGCCGCGGGCGAGCGGGTGGTACGGACGCGGTTCGGGGTCGATGAGGACACCTGCACCGGCGACCATTCCTGCATCCGGCTCTCGGGCTGCCCGACTCTGACCGTCAGGACCCCCGGCGATCCCCTGAAGTCGGACCCCGTGGCCCACGTGACCAACGGCTGCGTCGGCTGCGGGCTGTGCGGCGAGCTGGCCCATGCGGCGACGCTCTGCCCGTCGTTCTGGCGGGCCGAGATCATCAGCAATCCGGGCTGGTGGGACCGCATGAAGGCGCGCCTCGACACGTTCTTCACGGGGTTGGCGCAGGCATGAGCACAATGCGGAACGCCAAGGCGCCGTTGCGCATCCTGATCTGCGCCCTCGGCGGCGAAGGGGGCGGGGTCCTGGTGAACTGGATCGTGGCCGCCGCGCGGGCGGCGGGCTACGGCGTACAGGCGACGTCGGTGCCCGGGGTGGCGCAGAGGACCGGTTCCACGAGCTACTACGTCGAAATTGCCGAAGGCGGGGCCGCTCCGGTCTTCAGCTTGATGTCGATGCCGGGCCGGGTGGACGTGGTGCTGGCCAGCGAGCTCGTCGAGGCGGCCCGGGTCATCGCAAAGGGAAATAAGTTCTTTCCCTAGCAATGTCAAGGTGATGCTCGATCCTCTTGGAACCTCCAATGACTCAGGAAAGTGCAATATAGCATCAAAACGGATTGTATTATTTCAAATGTAAGTCCCTGCATATGCATGTTCGGATCCTTCAAAGGACGGCGTTATGGCCTGATTAGCGTATGGAGATTACTATTATGTATAACATGTAGACCAAAATCCACCATGATCACAAGGCATAGTGGATTTTGGTCGTCATCGCCCTATCGACTCAGCGTAACGATGTTCCCATCTGTCTTCCAGAGCCGATCTTGGCTGCCCTTACACGCAATAACGATTCCTTCCGGGCTGATGCTGGATGCGGTATATCGTATCCTGCAGGGTGTGCCTGTAGCTGCCTTTATGTCCTGCGCCAACCGCGGGCTGCTTGAGCGCCTTGGATATTTGGCGGTGAACGCGCTATTCAAAGCCGCGCGTTTGTCCGCAAGATCCTTGAGCCTCTTGGCTTCTTCTGCCTGTTCTTTCTCTCGCCGTGCGCTATCTTTGGCACGCTTTTCGGCGTTCGCCTTATCCTGCAGTATACGCTCGTGACATGTTCGCTTGTACATGTCGGATGATCCGGTAAGGTCGAACTTGAAGTGTACTTTCCCTTGGCCGTGCCAAGGGATCTCCACCAGTAGCGTTTGGCCTTCCAGTACGATGTTACGCATCGGTGGAAATGTAGTGGAAAGCTGATCCGATCCCCAATTCTGAACGAATTTGATCCCTCGAACCTGATCGTTGTCCTTGCGCACCCTCAGGCGTATGGAGTTGTATCCGTCGTGTGTGGTATCTCCTGACAAATTGGGACTGTTCGTGAACCTCATGTATGCTCCGGTATCATCACAGGATACACCCAAGACTGCCTTGGTATCCTGGTACGGAAATGACATCATCTTCATGGAGGCAGTCAATGCAGATGCCATTCCTTTGCGGACCGTGTCATTCATCGGGTCTTCGGATGACCATTGCCTCCATTCAGCCTGCGCACTTATGCTTAACACCATCATCGCGATTGTTATCAGACTACGCATCGTCACTCTCCTTGATCTTTCAGCCGAATGCTGGGGTTATTATAAATGTACCACGGATTTTAACAGTGTCTGGCCGAGGGGCGGGCGGTGGCGAGATCGTGACGAGTCTTCCGTTTCATGATCCTGGCAGCGCGCCTTTTTCCATGTAGATGTACAGTGCATGAAGATGGTTGGGGAAACGATATCCTCCGCGGATACCGGGATCCGCTTCCAATGCCCCCAATTTCCTCATTCGGCGCAGGAAATTGTCCAGAACGGGCCTGTCCTTCTCAGTCAGGTGTTCGAGGATTTCCGCTCGCGTGAAACGTAGTCCGAAAGGCTTGTCGGCGATCTCGCCGAGAATCGAGCGGTAGCGTTCGCTGCGAATGGCGTCGAACACCTGGGGTTCCAGCCACTTTCTTCCGATCACGTCGGCAGCCGTCACGATGCCTTCCGTCACTTCGTTGTCCCTTATCTTCGGACCACGAGCCGTACGCCAAACCGCGTCACCGATCTCATGCGCCAGAACCGGCAGACCGCCGGTAAAAAATTGCAACCTCTCCAAGCTTTCATCCGACACTTCCGCCTTGCCGGCATGAAACGATTTCTGGTAGAACTCCATGACTTCATCGCCGGACCAAGGCACGATGTCGATCAGCTCGAACACTCGGGCCAGGGATGGTTGAACCGCAACCAGATCCCGTCGTCTTTCCTCGAGTCCGACCACGAGGATACAAAGTCTGGTTTCCTGACGGGAAGTGGCGATTTCATCCACGGTGCTCTTCAGCCAATTGGCAAAATCGGCGGACCCTGCCAGTCCGTTGATGTCGTCCAGGATCAGGAAGAGCGATTTCTTGTTCCTGATTCCCTCCAGCAAACGTCTCATCGACGGCACGAAGTCGTGTTCGACCGAAGACAAATCGCTGTCTTGAAGATCCAGCTCGAGCGTGACGCCAAAGAAGCCTGCCTTGCGAACGCGATCGCCGAAGAAATCGACCATCTGCTGGTGCCATGGCCTGTCGATGCTTTGGTTCAAGAGACGGTCGAGCGTCCGGCGCAGCATCTCCCCGAGGTCCTGGACGCCTCCAAGAAAGACGTGACACCCGACCGCGTCGTCGTTCATCTCGACCAGATGGCGGACGAAGGCGGCGAGCGAGCTCTTGCCGATGCCTCGTTCGCCGCTGACGAAGCCGATTCCGAAACGCCCTTGCGCGCCGCCTCGAACCATGCTGCTCAGGCGTTCGATTTCGGCACTTCGGCCAACGAAGAACTCGATTGGTATTGGTTGTCCGGGTCTGAACGGACTTGCTTCAGGGGTCATTCCGTATCCTCTTGCTCATCTACAGTGGTCGGTTGGCGGGCTTGATGGAGCCGGGACGTGGGCCGCGCCCGCCTCGATGGGTGGGGTACGCCGTCGCTTCCTCCCGCACCCGCACGCTCGCCTGCTGCCGCCGACGCACGATCCGGGCCACCGCGTCCACGATACGGTCCAGGACCCCGGTCAGGTCTTCGTGGGGGTGTGAAGGCGACATGAGGGTAATGAGGCCGCGCACCGGGTCGAGGCAGACCCGGCGGAAGTAGCGGTTCCAGTCGATGGCGGCGAGCTGGGTGATGGTGCCGGCGTCGGCGCGGAGGACGTGGATGGTGGAGCCGCGGGGGCCGGTGTGCATGGTGGCGGGGGGAGTCATGGCGGATGTCCCGGTGTGAAACAGTTGCCTGTCATAGTATCGGACGAGCGAGACGGTGACGCACGTTGCGCCCGCGCCCACGGCGTGTTGCCGGGGCGCACCTCGGATCTCCGGCGCCATCTCCCCGAACCACTCGAACCGGATACGGATCAGCAGCCAGGGACGGGAGCGCCCGCGCTGCTCGCGACGATCGGCGCCAATCGTCATACTGCATCTCGGTTGAACAAGCGTCCGTTTGACTGTACATCGCCCTCTATTCGCTGATCTTCCAGGCACCAGCCCGAGGAGGAACCCGGCTTGGAACGCTCGTGCCCCAAGAGAGAGATCGAAAGCCTGGAGCTCGGCAACGGTAACGGCAACGGCGACGATGTCCACGGCCGCGGGCCTTGTGGCGAGCCGACTCACGCGGCGGCGCTCCGTGCGCCGTTCCGGCGGGCGGGGATCGTTGGCAGCCCGCGCTGGTGGGACCGCGTCAAGTCGCACCTCGACGCCTTCTTCACGGGGGTCCCGCAAGCATGAGCACGATGCGGAACGCCGGGGTGCCGCTGCGCATCCTGATCTGCGCCCTCGGCGGCGAAGGGGGCGGGGTCCTGATGAACTGGATCGTGGCCGCCGCGCGGGCGGCGGGCTACGGCGTACAGGCGACGTCGGTGCCCGGGGTGGCGCAGAGGACCGGGTCCACGAGCTACTACGTCGAAATTGCCGACGGCGGGGCCGCTCCGGTCTTCAGCCTGGTGCCGATGCCGGGCCGGGTGGACGTGGTGCTGGCCAGCGAGCTCGTCGAGGCGGCCCGGGTCATGGAAGGCGGCTTCGTCTCGCCCGGATTGACGACCCTGATCGCCTCCACGAGCCGGGTCTATTCCACCGCGGAAAAGATCGCCATGGGCGACGGCCGGTTCGACGAAGAAACAATCAGGACCGCCGCCGGGACCCTTGCGAAGTCCGCCCATCTTCTGGATCTGCAAGCGCTCGCCACGCAGCACGGAACCTTCGTCAGCGCAACCCTCTTCGGAGCGCTGGCGGGCAGCGGCGCGTTGCCCTGGCCGGTCGAACTTTCCAAGGGTGTACTGGGCACGGGAAGTTCTGCCGAAGCCAGTCTCAAGGGGATGGAGGCGGCCATAGCCGCGGTCGACACGGACCGAGGGGGTATGGGTGAGGGCGGTGCGGACGAGGACGACGGTGGTACGGGCGAGAGCGAGGCCGAGTCCGGGGCGCCGCTGCCGGATGCGCTCCTGCGCGGGATGCCCGGCGCCGAAAGCACCGAAGGGTTGCCCGGCACTGAAGGCGCGGAAGGACTATCCGGCACCGAAGGCGCTGAAAGGTTGCCCAGATCCGAAGGCGCGGAAGGGTTGCCCGGCGCCAAAGGCACCGAAGGGTTGCCCGCATCCCTGGCGGAGGTGATCGGATACGGCCGTGCCCGCGTGCTGGACTTCCAGGACGAGCGCTATGCGGCCCTCTATGCGGAGAGGGTCGGGACGCTGCTGGCCGGGGCCGACCTCCGCGATCCGCAGGCGCTCCACGCCGTGACCGAGGCCAGCCGTCGCCTCGCATTGTGGATGGCCTACGAAGACGTCGCCCGGGTGGCCGATCTGAAGACGCGGCATGAACGCTTCCGGCGCATCCGGTCGGAGAGCCGGATGCAGCCGGGCCAGATCCTGCACGTGACCGAATACCTCAAGCCCCGCGCCGAGGAGGTGGCGGACGTCATGCCGGTGGGCATCGGCAAGCGGATCATGGCGCGGGTCGAAGCGGGAAAGGGCCTTCCCCTGCTCGGCTGCGGCATCAACGTGCGCTCGAACGGCGCTCCGGGATACTGGATGCTGCGCCTCGTCGCGTCCCTGAAACGCATCCGCCGGCGCTCGTTGCGCTACCATCGTGAACAGCAGTCCATCGAGGAATGGTTGCGGGCTTTCACCGTAGCCTTGCCGGCATCGGCGGCTTTCGCCTGCGCCTTGGCGGAGCTTCCCCGCCTGCGCAAGGGCTATTCCGATACGATGCAGCGTGGGCTTGCGGCCTGGTCCAGGATCATGGAGGCGATCGTCCGGCCCGCCCTGTCTTCCGGCACCACCGCGGACCACGCGGACCGGCTGCGCAAGGCCGTCGCGGCGGCGATGGCGGACGAACGCCATGCGGCCCTCGATGCCCTGCTTGCCGGAGAAGACATGCCATCCGAAGGACCGGACAGCGGGCCGGATGGCAGGCTGCGCGGCATATCGGTCCCGTTTACGAAGCCGGAACGGGGGCGGAAAGAGGCGCCGGCGAATGTTCACTAGCCGCCGCACCATCCTGATCGAATGGGGCGACTGCGATCCGGCCAACATCGTGTTCTACCCTCGGTATTTCTGCTGGTTCGACGCCTCGACCGCCAACCACTTCAGGGCGGCCGGCCTCTCGAAGCCGGAGCTCGTCAGGCGCTACGACGTCGTGGGGTTCCCGATGGTCGATACCCGCGCCATCTTTCATGTACCGTCGAGACATGGCGACGAGGTCACGATAGAAACGCGGATCACCCGCTTCGGCAGGTCGAGCTTCGACGTCGAGCACCGGCTGATGCGCGGCGACGTCCTGGCGGTGGAAGGGTTCGAAAAGCGCGTTCTCGTCGCGAAGTCGGCGGATGGCGAGGGCATCACGGCTTGCCCGGTACCCGAGGAGGTCATTGCAATCTTCCGGATTGACCGGGGAGCCTGATCATGAAAGGCCGGACGCCTGGGACACAGGGCCGTTTCACGCTCACGAGAACGAAGACCACACTGGAGGGAATCAAGATGAGTGCCATTCGCAAGCTGGGGGCCGCCCTCGGGGCGGTGATTGCCGTTGCCGGAACCGCGGTAGCCGGAACCACGACCGCATACGCCGCGGAGTTCGAGTTCAAGCTCCACCACTTCCTGGGGCCGAAGGCGCCGGCGCACCGGCTGATGCTGGAACCCTGGGCGCAGTCGATCATGGAGGCATCGGGCGGGCGCATCGCGATCGAGATCTTTCCGGCGATGTCGCTGGGCGGCAGCCCGCCGCAGCTTCCGCGTCAGGTGCGTGACGGCGTGGTGGACATGGCCTGGATCGTGAACGCCTATGCCGCGGGGCAGTTCCCGCGGACCGAGGTGTTCGAGCTGCCCGGCGTGCACCAGGGCAGCAGCGCCGCCGTGAACATGGCGATGGAAACCATGTACGACGGCGAGCTCGGCAAGGACTTCAAGGGTGTCGTCGCGCTGTTCCAGCACGTGCATGGCGGCCAGGCGATCCACATGGCGGATACGCTGGTCCGCTCGCCCGCGGATCTGGCGGGCATGAAAATCCGCATCCCGTCGCGCACGGGAGCGTGGGTGGTCGAAGCCCTCGGCGCGAGCCCGGTCAAGACCTCGGTCGGCGAGATCCCGACGGCGCTCGCCAAGAAGGTCGTGGACGGCGCCCTGATCCCCTTCGAGATCATCCCGCCGCTGAAGATCCACGAGCAGACCCGCTACCAGATCGAGGGACCCGGCGGCAAGCGCCTGGGCACCACGTCGTTCTCGGTCGTCATCAACGAAGACCGCTGGAACGGCCTGCCGGACGACGTCCGCAAGATCTTCGAGGACGCCTCGGGATCGGAGTGGCACGCGAAGGTCGGCGAGATCTGGGACGGCGCCGAAGCCTTCGGCATCAAGATGGCCACCGACAGCGGGAACGAGCACGTCCAGCTTTCCGAAGAGGAATGGGCGGCCTTTGAAACGGCGGTGGCGCCGGTCGTCGGGCGCTGGATCGCCGAGATGAACGAGAAGGGCATCGACGGCCAGGCGCTCTATGACCAGGCGGTCGAGCTGGTGTCGAAGAACATGATGTCCAATTAGGCGCTTGCGCGGGGACGCCTGGACAAAATGACGAAGCATGGTTCGCCGGCCGATTCCTGGTTCCGGCGATGCCGGGCCAGGCGATGACCGCGCCCTCCGGCGCCGGACGGGCGGGGCGGTTCGGCCCCGCCCGCTCCCTGATCACGGGATGGGCCCTGCTGGGCGGGCTCGTGCTCGTGGGCGTCGTCCTGGTCAACGCCTGGTCCATCCTGGCGGGCGCGATCGTCAACCGGCCGTTTCCCGGCGACTTCGAGCTGACGGAAATGGGCGCCGCCGTCGCGGCTTTCTGCTTCCTGCCCTACTGCCAACTGGTCGGGGCCAACGTCTCGGCGGACATCTTCACGATGCGCGCGGGACCGCGGGCGGTGGCGGTCATGTCGGCCCTGGCCGCGGCCATCGCGGTGGTCTTCGCGGCCATCCTCCTGTGGCGGATGGGGGCCGGCCTGCAGGACTACCGCGAATACGAGCAGTTCACCGGGATCCTTGAAATTCCGATCTGGTGGGCCTTCGTGCCGGCCCTCGTTTCGCTGGCGCTTCTCGTCCTTGCGTCGATCATCACGCTGGCCGAAGCGATCGGCGACATCTCGCGAACGAAGCCGGGCTGACCATGGAGCCGGTGGCCGTCGGCGTGCTCGGACTGGGCGCGCTCGTCGCGTTGATCGCGATCCGGGTGCCCGTCGCCTACGCCATGATCGTGGTGGGCGGCGTCGGGGTCGCCGTTCTGAACGGACCCGGCATCGTCCTGAGCCAGCTCAAGGATCTCGCCTACGGCCAGTTCTCGATCTACGACCTGTCCGTGGTTCCCCTGTTCGTCCTGATGGGGGCGATCGCCTCCCGTTGCGGCCTGAGCGCGGATCTGTTCAGGGCGGCGAATGCGTGGCTGGGCTGGCTGCGCGGCGGCGTCGCGATTTCGGCCATCGCCGCCTGCGCCGGATTCGGCGCCGTATGCGGCAGCTCGCTGGCCACGGCTTCGACGATGGGGCGCGTCGCCCTGCCCGAGCTCAAGCGCTACAGGTACTCCGACACCCTGGGCACGGGCACCATCGCGGCCGGCGGGGTGCTCGGCATCCTGATCCCCCCTTCGGTGATCCTGATCATCTATTCCGTCATCGTGGAGGCGAACATCGTGACGATGTTCGCCGCCGCCCTGATCCCCGGGCTGATCGCCGTCGCCCTGTTCATCTTCACCATCCTGGTCTACGTGACGATCGTCCCCGATGCGGGTCCGAAGGGCGCACTTCCCGAGCGCGGGGAGTTCATCGCCGCGACCCTCGGCATCCTGCCGGTGGCGCTGGTCTTCGGCGTCGTGATCGGCGGTATCTACCTCGGTTTTTTCAATCCGACGCCGGCGGCCGCCGCGGGCGCGGTCATGGTGACCCTGTTCGGGCTGGTCAAGGGCCAGTTGTCCTTGGCCGACGGACGCGAGGCCCTGCTGGAGACGGCGCGCACCGCCGGCATGATCTACCTGATCCTCCTCGGCGCGGAGCTGTTGAAGATCTTCATGTCCCGCGGCGGCGTGCCCCAGGCGATGGCCGGGTGGATGGCCGGGTCCGGCCTGCCCCCGATGACGCTCCTGATCCTCCTGCTGGCGGCGCTCATCGTGCTGGGATGCCTGATGGACAGCCTGTCGATGATCCTGTTGGCGATCCCGTTCTTCTGGCCGGTGCTCGTGGAGCTGAACGGCGGGGACTGGGCCACGGCGGCGGACTCGCCCTTCGGCGTGACCACGGAGGACCTGAAGATCTGGTTCGGCGTCCTGGCCCTGATCGTCGTCGAGCTCGGGCTCATCACGCCCCCCGTGGGCATGAACGTCTTCATCATCTCGGCCCAGGCGCCGGACGTGCCGATGCGCCGGACCTTCCTTGGCGTGCTGCCGTTCTTCGGGGCGGAGCTCGTGCGCGTGGCGGTCCTGGTCGCGTTTCCCGCGCTCACGCTGTGGCTTCCGGCGGTGCTCCGCGGGTAGTCGGAGAACCGTCATCGCCGGCGCCGATCGACATCGTATCGGCCGGTGTCCGAGCGTTTGCGCCGAGGCCATGGTTGTACTCCCCGCCACTCCGGTGCAGACCGGTGTGGAGGATCCCGACTCCGGAGCAGCCCGCCGCAGGTTGGGACGACGAGCATGGCGAGGGCTCTCCAGGTGATGTCCCACGTGGGACGTCAGGCTTCGGTCCGGTCACGGCGATTCCGGGCGTCTCCATCTCGCAGGCGCCCGGCGTCGCCGGTGGTGGCGCCACGACCGCCGCCGGCGCTCGCCCTCACCGGCGGCGACCGTGTCCCCAGCCCAACCGGCGGGCGGCAAGTGCCATAATCGACCCATGCGCTTCTTCAACACCGAAGGGCCGGTGCGCCCGGACAAGCACTATGCGATCCAACCGTTGGATCGCGTGAACGTCGACGAATTCCTGACCCTGATTCGGGCGGAACGCTACTTCGTGCTGCACGCGCCGCGGCAGACGGGCAAGACCTCCGCGCTCATCGCCCTGCGCAACCTGCTCAACCGCGGCGAAGCGGGCCACTTCCGGTGCGTGAACGTGAACGTGGAGGTCGGCCAAGTGGCGCGTGACGACACCGCACGCGGCATTCGCGCCATCCTGAGCAGTCTGGCCACGAGCGCGCAGCTTCTGGGCGACGACTACCCGGATGGGGTTTGGCCGGACATCCTTGCGAAGGTGGGGCCTGAAGATGCGCTCAAGAGGCTGCTCACCCGCTGGTGCGTGGCGAACCCGACGCCGCTGGTGCTGCTGGTGGACGAGATCGACTCGCTGGTCGGCGACACCCTGCTCTCGGTGCTGCGCCAGCTTCGCGCCGGCTATGAACAGCGCCCGGAAGGCTTCCCGCAGAGCGTGGTGCTGTGCGGGGTGCGCGACATCCGCGACTACCGCATCCGGTCGAGCACCGGCGAGGTCATCGCCGGCGGCAGTCCGTTCAACGTCGCGGCGAAGTCGCTGCGCATGGGCGACTTCACCGAAGCCGAGACGCGCGCCCTGATGGCGCAGCACACGGAGGAGACCGGCCAGCGGTTCTCGGCGGCGGCGCTGGATGTGGTGTGGACGCAGACCCAGGGCCAGCCGTGGCTGGTGAACGCGCTGTGCGCGGGGGCGTGCTTCGACAACAAGGCGGGGCGGGACCGCTCGCGCGCCATCGAAGTGGACGACGTCTACGCGGCTCGGGAGGAGTTGATTCTCTCGCGGCGCACGCATCTGGACCAATTGGCGCACAAGCTGGAGGAGGAACGGGTGCGGCGCGTCATCGAGCCGTTGCTGAGCGATGCGGAGGAGCCGGGCTGTGAGGTGTCCGACATCGGCTTCCAGCGCGACGTCGACTACGTGCGGGATCTGGGGCTGATCGCATCGGGCCGGGGGATCCGCATGGCGAACCCGATCTACGCGGAGGTGGTGCCGCGCGAGCTGACGGCGGCGGCGCAGGAGCGTCTGGCGAACGTCCAGGCGACGTGGTACGTGGACGGCGCCGGTCGGTTGGACATGACGAAGCTGTTGAGGGCGTTCAGGACCTTCTTCGGGGAGCACGCGGAGCACTGGATGGGGCGCTTCGACTACCGGGAGGCGGGGCCGCAGCTTCTGTTGCAGACGTACCTGCAGCGGGTGGTGAACGGGGGCGGTCGCATCGAGCGGGAATACGGGCTTGGGCGGGGTGCGACGGACCTGCTGGTGCTGTGGCCGCGGGAGTCGGGGCAGCCGTCGGACCTGTGGGAGCGTTTCGTGGTCGAGTGCAAGGTGTTGCGCGATACGGACCGCAAGAGCCTCGCGTGGACCATCGAGCGCGGGGTGGAGCAGACGTTGGGGTACATGGCGCAGTGCGGAGCGGAGGAAGGGCATCTGGTGGTGTTCGACCGCCGGACCGGGAAACGTCGGCGGGGCGGTGGCGAGGCGGGAGGAGGCGGGCGCCGGCAGGACGGGCGCAAGGTGGCGGTCTGGAAGTTGTAGGGCGTCGCCGGCGTCGGGCGCAAGGTGGCCGTCTGGATGCTGTAGGGCGTCGCCGGCGTGGCGAGATACGGTTTTGCCCTGGGTGGAAACGAATGGCCCGCTTCCGGCTACTCCATCGTCACTCCCGGCGACCTGCTACATCCACTTCGCCGTGACCGGGGGCCTCGTCGAAGTCGAGTTCTCCCATGCTGCGTAGCGCGCGGCATTTTCGCGCCTGCCGAAGGCGGCGTGCCAGCCTGCGCGGCGCATCGCCGGAGCGCCCCCTTGACCCAACCGGCGGGCGGCAAGTGCCATAATCGGCCCATGCGCTTCTTCAACACCGAAGGGCCGGTTCGTCCGGACGACCACTACACCATCTCGCCCTTGGAGCGCATGGACGTCGACGAGCTCCTGGGCCTGATTCGTGCCAAGCGCTACTTCGTGCTGCACGCGCCACGGCAGACGGGCAAGACCTCCGCGCTCATCGCCCTGCGCAACCTGCTCAACTGCGGCGAAGCGGGCAACTTCCGGTGCGTGAACGTGAACGTGGAGGTCGGCCAGGTGGCGCGCGACGACACCGCGCGCGGCATCCGCGCCATCCTGAGCAGCCTGGCGACCAGCGCGCGCCTTCTGGGCGACGACTACCCGGACGGCATTTGGCCCGACATCCTGACCAAGGTTGGTTCCGAGGACGCCCTCAAGGAGCTGCTTACCCGCTGGTGCGTGGCGAACCCTGTGCCGCTGGTGCTGCTGGTGGACGAGATCGATTCGCTGGTCGGCGACACCCTGCTCTCGGTGCTGCGCCAGCTTCGCGCCGGCTATGAACAGCGCCCGGAAGGCTTCCCGCAGAGCGTGGTGCTGTGCGGGGTGCGCGACATCCGCGACTACCGCATCCGGTCGAGCACCGGCGAGGTCATCGCCGGCGGCAGTCCGTTCAACGTCGCGGCGAAGTCGCTGCGCATGGGCGACTTCACCGAAGCCGAGACGCGCGCCCTGATGGCGCAGCACACGGAGGAGACCGGCCAGCGGTTCACGGCGGCGGCGCTGGATGTGGTGTGGACGCAGACCCGGGGCCAGCCGTGGCTGGTGAACGCACTGTGCGCGGGGGCGTGCTTCGACAACAAGGCGGGGCGGGACCGCTCGCGCGCCATCGAAGTGGACGACGTCTACGCGGCTCGGGAGGAGTTGATTCTCTCGCGGCGCACGCATCTGGACCAATTGGCGCACAAGCTGGAGGAGGCGCGGGTGCGGCGGGTCATCGAGCCGCTGCTGAGCGATGCCGAGGAGCCGGGCTGCGAGGTGTCGGACATCGGCTTCCAGCGTGACGTCGACTACGTGCGGGATCTGGGGCTGATCGCGCCGGGCCGGGGGATCCGCATGGCGAACCCGATCTACGCGGAGGTGGTGCCGCGGGAGCTGACGGCGGCGGCGCAGGAGCGTCTGGCGAACGTCCAGGCGACGTGGTACGTGGACGGCGCCGGCCGGTTGGACATGACGAAGCTGCTGAGGGCGTTCGGCACCTTCTTCGGGGAGCACGCGGAGCACTGGATGGGGCGCTTCGACTACCGGGAGGCGGGGCCGCAGCTCCTGTTGCAGTCGTACCTGCAGCGGGTGGTGAACGGGGGCGGTCGCATCGAGCGGGAGTACGGGCTTGGGCGGGGCGCGACGGACCTGCTGGTGCTGTGGCCGCGGGAGTCGGGGCAGCCGTCGGACCTGTGGGAGCGGTTCGTGGTCGAGTGCAAGGTGCTGCGCGATACGGACCGCAAGAGCCTCGCGTGGACGATCGAGCGCGGGGTGGAGCAGACGTTGGGGTACATGGCGCAGTGCGGAGCGGAGGAAGGGCATCTGGTGGTGTTCGACCGCCGGACCGGGAAACGTCGGCGGGGCGGTGGCGAGGCGGGAGGAGGCGGGCGCCGGCAGGACGGGCGCAAGGTGGCGGTCTGGAAGTTGTAGCGCGTCGCCGGCGTTGCGAGTCCACCATGAATCGAGCTCACGGATTCAGGCCTGTGTCGAACTCATTTCCATCGAGCGGGAAATGCTCGTGACGAACCGGGTGACCGACTGAGCATCGCAGCCTGGACCGTCATCGGTAGCGGCTTGAGCGCTGCCGGCGCGGTGGCCGCGGTACATCGCCGGAGCGTCCCCCTGGCCCGATGGCGCGGCGGCGAGCGCCGTTCCGGACGAGGCGTTCGTCAAGGCCGATCGGGCAAAGGGCTCCGTCAAGGCTTGCGCCGGTCCATGACCCGCGCCGCCTTTGCGCTGAACCGCTCGGCGGCGGCGAGCGCCGTTCCGGACGAGGCGTTCGTCAAGGCCGATCGGGCAAGGGCTCCGTCAAGGCTTGCGCCGGTCCATGACCCGCGCCGCCTTTGCGCTGAACCGCTCGAAGGTGTCGGGCGGCACGACCTCCAGCACCGGCCTGACCCCGATGCGCCGGTACAGGGTGGCGGCGAGATCGCCCTGCAACGAATCGTCGGGATGCTCGTACCGGACGGTGATGACTTCGTTCGCGGCCCGCTGCCTGTCCACCTCGATCCTCCACTCCGCGCCCCGCGCCAATCGCTCGGTGAGCGCCTCCTCGATCACGCTTGGGTAGACGAGCGCGCCCCGCACCTTGATGGCGTCGTCGGTGCGGCCGATGAGCGCCGTTGTCTGCGGCCAGCCCGAGGCGTCGCGCTCTTCCGGCAACGAGACGGCCAGATCCCGCGTCCGGTAGCGGATCAGCACCGTGCCTTCGCGGTAAGGCGTGCTCAGGGTGAGCTCGCCGATCTCGTCGGGGGCGGCCGGCTCGTCCGCGCCGGGGCGCAACAGCTCCACCACGAAGTAGTCCGTGTTGACGTTCAGCCGGTCTCCGAACGGATCCCGCGGGGGCGCGAACGCCAGGATCGGCCCGCCCGTCTCCGTCGAACCGTACAGCTCCTGCCAGCGAAAGCCGGCGCCGAACGCCTGCGAGACGCCGCGCTTCAGCGAAGGGCTCGAACCCTCGCCGCCGAGAAGGCCCATCCGAAGCCCGAGACCCGAAAGATCCTCGCCCGACCGGGCCGCCGTTTCGGCCAGCAGGCGCATGTAGGACGGCGTGGCCGAGATGAGGGTCGCGGGCAGCTCGCGAAGCCAATCGATCACCTGGTCCGGCCCCGTCGGCCCGCAGGGCACGATGCCGGCGCCGGCGGCATGGGCCAGCTCGTCGAGCGAAGGCGCCCCTATCCAGAGCCCGCCGCCGTGGGTATTGAGCAGGACGTCACCGCTCTCCAGCCCGATGCATCGAGCCACCGGGGCGTACTGGTCCCGGACCGCCTGCCAGTCGCCTTCCGTATAGCCGATGAACAGGCGCGGCCCGGTGGTGCCGGAGGTCGCCGACACCCGGTACATGTCCGACAGCGGACGCGCCGACAGGGGCAGCCGGCCGAAGGGTGCCAGATCCGCCTTGTCGCAGGTGGGAAGGGCGTGCAGGTCGAGGGACGAAGTCTTGCGGTGGTGCTCGGCGTAGAACGGGATCTCCCGCCGCGCCCGCTCGATAGTCTCCCTCATGGCCGCCTCGTGGCGGCCGAGCGCGCCGACGGCGGGCACCGGCGCCGTCTCAGTCACGCCCCGGGCCTTCATCGCGATTGCGGCGGAAGAACTCGCCGCGGACGTCGAAGTAGTCCCGAGGCTCGATGCCGTAGCCTTCGTCCTTCATCCGCCGGTAATCCTTGCCCAGGGCGACCGCCCTGACCAGCTTGTCACCGGCCGGCTGGTGTCCGATCGCGTGGTGCGGGGCGGGACCTTCCACCACGGTGTTGGCGAGGCGTCCCAGGCCGTCGATCTCCACCTCGACCACGTCCCCGATGGCCATGGGCCGGGAGTGCCAGGGCGTGCCGGTCAGCACGACGTCCCCCGGCACCAGGGTGATGTGGCGGCTCAGATCCGCGAGCAGGTAGTCGATGCCCCAGACCATCTCGCTCACCGGCCCTTCCTGCACCACTTCCCCATTGAGAAAGGTGCGCAGCGTCGCGCTTCGCACGTCCGTTCCCCGCACGATGCCGGGGCCGATCGGGCAGAATCCGTCCATCCCCTTGACCCGCAGCATGGAGCCGGCGTCGGTGCCGCGAAAATCGTGCGCGCCGACATCGTTGGCGGGCGAGAAGCCGGCCAGAAGATCCCAGACCTCGGCCGGGGAAACGTTCCTCATCGGGCGGCCCACGACAGCGGCGATCTCCCCCTCGTAGTTCAGCCAGTGGCAGTCGGCCGGCTGCACCAGCGCCCCACGGTGCGCGTTGAGCGCGCTCACCGGCTTCTGGAAATAGGTCGGGGTCTCGCCTTCGAGGGATCGGCCGAACTCGACCGCGCGTGAAACGAAGTTGAGATGCACGCAGAGGATCTTGCTCGGCTCGCAGGGGGGCAGGTAGACCGCGTCCCCCTCCGGGATCCGGCGGTCGTCGGAGAGGGCCAGCGCGTCGCCGTCCGGCTCGCACCACTGCGGCCTGCCGTCGAGGAGGATCCGGCGATGCTCCCGCCGCGGCCCGTCGAGCACGCTCATCGTGCGCTCCCCGCCGGCTGCGCCGAATCGCCGGTGGTCGAACGCGCATCCCCAACCGGCCGCACCGAGCCGCCGGTGACCGAATGCGTACCCCCCGACCCGGCATGGTCGGAACCGGGCGCCGGTTCCGATCCCGGGATCGGCGTCATGGAATCAGGAGCCGGCCGGCGGACAATCCTTCCTCGTCTTGTCGAAGGCTTCATGGGCAAGGGACTACCGGCTGCACCGAGCCGCCGGTGACCGAGAACGCCATCGAGTGCACGTAACCTTTCTGCACGCTGACCGGCCCGAGCGCGTCGATCTCGTTGTACTCGGACGGACCGAACTCCAGGGTGGCGTGACCCGTGAACACGGTGCCGATCTCGAAGTCCGCGACCCTGGCCCGCTGGAACTCGTACACCGACGGCTCGTCGCCCTCGACCGACGGGAACAGGCGCGTATGCAGGGGCGGCCTTGCCACCGAGGGCGGATAGAACTTCTCCACCGTCGCTTCGAGGGTCACGCTCAGCGTCGCCAGCCGCCGCCCGAGCGCCGAGACGTGGGCCGCGAAGCGGGAGCCCACCGCCTTGCGCACGCCGCCTCGCCCCAGCTCTACCGGGCGGGTCATGAAGATGTCGCCGAGCTTCTTGGGAAAGCCCTGGACGTGCCCCCGGACGAGGGAGAGCTCGCTGTCCACCCAGATGTATGGAATGCGGCTTACCTTCTTCTCCTCGAAGAGGCCGTACAGCACGCAGTACGCCTCGCGGTACTGCCCCATCGCGGGGTCGTCGCGGATACGCGGGTCATGGTCCGCGGCCGAGCACCAGTCGGCGAAGACGAAGCTGCCGCTGCCGTCCCCCATCGGAGCCATGCCCGGCGGGAGCAGCTCCGCGACCCGGTCGGGGTCCGCGGTGAAGTCGGCGGAGATGATCTCGCCGGAGTAATGCCAGGGAGGCGGCGGCAACAGGGAAGACTTGCCGGTGGGGCTCTGCGGCAGGGTCCATCCTTTCAGAGTCATGGTCGTGGGGCCTCAGGCCGGTTCAGAGGGAGCGGATCTTACGAAACGCGGGCTCCCGATGGTGCACGGCTCCGACGGCGTGTCGGTCCGCTCGAATTTCACAAGACATCGAAGGTATTTGCACTGGACGCTGTAACGCATCGTCCACGCGGCGAGTGCGTCGCGCCGTGGCGGACCGTGGCGCCGCGGTGCGGCCGGGGCTGATTTGTTCTCCTGACGATATTCAATCGATCGTGTCCACCAGGGAAGCCGCCGCTCAAGGCTGGACGCCGGCATGGGAGTGGCTGTTGGATCAACGAGTGATTCCGTTTCGCGGTCATGCCGCAAGATCGAGAACCGATTGACCTTGACGGTGCGGCGGATTTGATAACGGCAAGAGTGCCATAATCGATTCATGCGCCGCTTCAACACCGAAGGGCCGGTGCGCCCGGACGACCACTACGCCATCCCGCCGCTGGACCGGATGGACGTGGAGGAGCTGCTGGACCTGATTCGTGCCAAACGCTACTTCGTGCTGCACGCACCGCGCCAGACCGGCAAGACCTCCGCCCTCATCGCCCTGCGCGACCTGCTCAACAGCGGCGAGGCTGGCCACTTCCGCTGCGTGCATACCAACGTGGAAGTCGGCCAAGTGGCGCGCGACGACGTGGCGCGCGGCATTCGCGCCATCCTCAGTCGGCTGGCCATGCGAGCGCGGCTCCTGGGCGACAGCTTTCCGCATGAGTCGTGGCTCGACGTGCTGGGGGCGTCGGGACCGGACGATGCGCTGGGTGACTTGCTGTCCAACTGGTGCCTGGCCGACCCGACGCCGCTGGTGCTGCTGGTGGACGAGATCGACTCGCTGGTTGGCGACACCCTCCTCTCGGTGCTGCGCCAGCTCCGGGCCGGCTACGAGCAACGCCCCGAAGGCTTCCCGCAGAGCGTGGTGCTGTGCGGGGTGCGCGACATCCGCGACTACCGCATCCGGTCGAGCGCCGGCGAGGTCATCGCCGGCGGCAGTCCGTTCAACGTCGCGGCGAAGTCGCTTCGCATGGGCGACTTCACCGAAGCCGAGACGCGGGCGCTGATGGCGCAGCACACGGAAGAGACCGGCCAGCGGTTCTCGGCGGCGGCGCTGGATTCGGTGTGGATGCAGACGCGGGGCCAGCCGTGGCTGGTGAACGCGCTGTGCGCCGGGACCTGCTTCGACAACAAGGCCGGGCGGGACCGCTCGCGGACCATCGAAGTGGACGACGTCTACGCGGCCCGCGAGGAGCTCATTCTCTCGCGGCGCACGCATCTGGACCAGTTGGCGCACAAGCTGGAGGAGGCGCGGGTGCGGCGGGTCATCGAGCCGCTGCTGAGCGATGCCGAGGAGCCGGGCTGTGAGGTGTCCGACATCGGCTTCCAGCGCGATGTCGACTACGTGCGGGATCTGGGGCTGATCGCGCCGGGCCGGGGGATCCGCATGGCGAACCCGATCTACGCGGAGGTGGTGCCGCGGGAGCTGACGGCGGCGGCGCAGGAGCGTCTGGCGAACGTCCAGGCGACGTGGTACGTGGACGGCGCTGGCCGGTTGGACATGACGAAGCTGCTGACGGCGTTCCGCACCTTCTTCGGGGAGCACGCGGAGCACTGGATGGGGCGCTTCGACTACCGAGAGGCGGGGCCGCAGCTCCTGTTGCAGTCGTACCTGCAGCGGGTGGTGAACGGGGGCGGTCGCATCGAACGGGAGTACGGGCTTGGGCGGGGCGCGACGGATCTTCTGGTGCTGTGGCCGCGGGAGTCGGGGCAGCCGTCGGACCTGTGGGAGCGTTTCGTGGTCGAGTGCAAGGTGTTGCGCGATACGGACCGCAAGAGCCTCGCGTGGACCATCGAGCGCGGGGTGGAGCAGACGTTGGGGTACATGGCGCAGTGCGGAGCGGAGGAAGGGCATCTGGTGGTGTTCGACCGCCGGACCGGGAAACGTCGGCGGGGCGGCGGCGAGGCGGATGGAGGCGGGCGCCGGCAGGACGGGCGCAAGGTGGCGGTCTGGAAGTTGTAACGTTCCAATCCGTCCCGGTGGAGTCTCGCACCGCTGGAGCTGCCCCGTCCGTCCGATACCGGAGATGCCGGCGGCGCTGAAGGGGGCGGCCCGGATCCCGGACGAAGTAGCAGTTCATCCCCATCGTGCCCGCGACGACCGCGCTGTCCACCGTGCGGTCTCCCACCTGCACGTAGCAGCTCACCTCCACCGGCCCGGCGGCCAGGCTCTCACCCTCGCGACTGCCCGCCTCCCTGCCCGACCCCGAAGCTTCCCCTGCGCACCGCCACGTTCTTCACGTCGCAGAAGAAATCGAAGCTCCACCGTCCGCCCTCGCGCCCGATGCCGGAGATTCGAGTGCCGCCGAAGGGGGCGGCCAGATCCCGGACGAAGTAGCAGTTCACCCACACCGTGCCGGCGACGACCGCGGCGGCGACCCGCTCCGCCCGGGCCGGATCGCCCGTGTACACCATGGCCGCGAGCCCGTAGCGGGTGGCGTTGGCAAGCGCCACGGCTTCGTCCTCGTCGCCGAACGTGTTCCAGGTCAGCACCGGGCCGAAGACTTCCTCGTCGAAGATCTCGTCGCCCGGGGCGGCGCCTTCCAGCAGGGTGGGTTGGTAGTACAGATCGCCGAAGGGATGCGGCCCACCGCCGAAGAGCACCCGCGCCCCGTGCGCCAGCGCCCGTTCCACGTAGCCCCTGACCCGTTCGTGCTGGCGCGGGTGGATCAGAGGACCGATCCGGGTGGCGAGGTCCCGTGGGTCTCCGACCGGGAGCGTTCCGGTCTCGGCCCGGACCTTCGCGAGCAGCGGCTCCGCGATCCCGGCCTCGACCAGGATCCGGGTTCCGGCCAGGCAGACCTGTCCCGCGTTGACGTACTGGCGGGCGATGGTGCGCGCGGCGGCGTCCGGATCCGCGTCCGCGAACACGATGAAGGGAGATTTCCCGCCCAGCTCGAAGCTGACGGGGGTGAGCGATTCCGCCGCCGAGCGGCCGATGCGCCGTGCGGTGCGGGGAGAGCCGGTGAAGCTGAGGCGGGCGAGGCCCGGATGCGCGGCCAGGGCGGCGCCCGCCTCCTCGCCGGTGCCTTGCAGGACGTTGAGCACGCCCGCCGGGAGGCCCGCCTCGGCGGCGACGTCCGCGAGCATCGAGCAGGTGAGCGGCGCCCATTCGGGGGGCTTGAGCACCACGGTGTTGCCCGCGGCCAGGGCCGGGCCGACCTTCCACGTGCTCAGCATCAGCGGGGCGTTCCAGGGCGTGATCAGCGCCGCCACCCCGGAGGGCTCGTAGCGGACGTGGTTGTCCACCGTGTCGCCGGCGATGACCTCGCCTCCCATCCGGCACGCAAGCTCGGCGAAGAACGCGACGTTGTGTGCGCATCGCGCCATCACGTTCTTCCGGTTGCCGATGAGCAGGGAGCCGTTGTCGCGGGTCTCGACGGCCGAGAGCTCGTCGATGCGGGCGAGGATGCCGTTGGCAAGCCGGTCGAGGATGGGCCGGCGTCCGGCCGGCCCGAGCGCGGCCCAGCGCGGAAACGCCTCGCGCGCCGCCCGCACCGCATCCTCCGCTTCCCGATCGGAGCCGGCGCTCACTTCCGCCAGCGGCTCGCCGTCGATGGGCGAGAACACGGAGAAGCGCCCGGGCGATGCGATCCGCTCCCCGCCGATCCAGTGCCGGGTGTCGACGCCGACGCCGGCGATTCGGATGCGGTCCGTCACGTCCGTCTCAAGTCCGTCTCCAAGGAGTCGAGGTGCTCCCAGAGCGCGGGCACCTGCTCCCATTCACGATCCTTGCGGGCGGCGATGTGGGCCAGGGTGTAGGCGCGGGAGGCGGAGGCGAGGTAGTAGCGCTCGTAGAGCTCGGTGCGCGCACCGAGCGCGGAGCCGCAAAAGTCCCAGGCGGTCCGGAACAGGCGGCTTCGCTCCGATGCGTCGGCGCCACCGGCGCCCGGCAGATAGCGGTCGAGCCAGGGCCTGAGCTCGGGGTTGTCGAGTCCGCCCCGCGTGGGCGTGGCCAGGAGGTTGTGCGAGCCGATGCGCTTGATGATCTCGTTCACCCGCGGCATCCATCCCGGCAGCGCAGGACGCAACGCCCTGAACGGCGCCTCGTCGCAGAACCATACCCCGTCGCCGAACTCGTGAGCATCGGCCTCCGCGGCGCGGATCGCGGCACGGGTGAGCTCGGCGTAGCTCCAGATCTCGCCCAGCATCTGCACGACGTCCGGCCGGTGGCTCTGGCCGGTAACCTCGGCCATGCGGCAGCAGAGCTCGTAGGCGAACTCCAGCTTGACCATCGCCCGGATGCTGGTCTGCTGCATGACGTTGCCGACCCAGCCCCGGGCCATGACCGCGTTGTAGGTGGCCGGGTCGCCGTCGAGGAAGACGCGGTGCCGGGGCACCTCCACGTCGTCGAACACGACGAACGCATCCTGCTCGTCGAAGCGGGAGGAGAAGGGCTTGTCGAAGGGGTCGGCGTCGAGGCCGTAATGGTCGCGGCAGATGATCCTGAGCCCCGGGGTGGCCAGGGGAATGGAGAACGCGAGCGCCACGTCGGCGGCGTCCTTCGGGATCGGCTGGCCTGGATAGACCGCGAGCTCGTCGGCGAAGGGGCCCAGCGTGGCGAGGATGCGGGCGCCGCGCACGACGATCCCGCCGGCGGTCTCGCCCACCTTCCTGAGCGCGACCTCCCGGTTGACGCCTTCGTAGGGGGCGGCCCGGCCGTCCACCACGGGGTGGATGATGGTATGGGTGAGGGCCAGATCCTTCTCCGCGACGTGGCGCTGGAAGGCGATGAGGTTCCCGGTGCCCCGCGCGTTGCCGTTGGCGGACCAGACGCTCGGCTGGCCGGCGAACCCCGCGAAGGTGAGGCTCACGTAGTCGGGGGTGCGCCCGAGCATGCCGGCGCTGTAGCGGGCCAGCTTCTCCAGGCCGCGGTGGCGGCGGGCGAGGTCCTCCGGGCCGTGGGGAATGACATGAGCGATGCCGACCGGCCGGTCCAGGCCCGGATCGGTGGCGATGCAGTCTTCGGCGTGGCGGTGCTGCCAGTCGAAGAATCCGGCCATCCCGCGCAGGGAGCCGGCGAAGGCCGGATGCCCGGTGACGTCGTGTACCCTGTCGGCGCCGAGCCAGACCTCCCGGCCGTCGGCGCGCAGGCCGTTGACGTATTCCTTGCCGGTTCTCGCCGCCATCCGTCATATGGTTCGATATCGAATGATTCGATCCCGCACTGAAAGGACAGCGATGTCAACACGCGACGGCCTCGTGGCGCTTCTGCGCCACCTGCTCGAAAGACCGCGGCCGCCACGGTGATCACCCCTCGTGCCCATGCGCATCACTGCCCGCCTCCTGGTTCCGGCTCCACCGGATCAGGGCGACCTCTTCTTGCGAGAGGCCGGACTCGAGGGACGGTCTCCCGCACTCGCCCGGATCGTCACTGGTCTCGCCGTGCGATCCGGTCTGTTCGGTGGACGTCCGCCAGCACCTGCCGGCCGGCGTTGTGCCCCGGGGCGCCGGTGACGGTGCCGCCGGGCCAGGTAGAGGAGCCGCAGTTGTAAAGGCCCGCGATCGGGGAGCGGTAGTCGGAGAAGCCGGCCAGCGGGCGCAGCCCGAACATGTGGCGCGGCGTCATGTCGAGATGCGTGATGTTGGCGCCGGGCAGGCCGAACTCCGCCTCCAGATCGGCAGGGCTCCAGAACCGCCGGTCGACGATCCTGTCCCTCAACCCCGGCAGGTACTCGCCCAGGACGTCGATGCAGCGCTCGCCGAACCGGTCGCGCTCGGTCTCCCAGCTCCCTTCGCGCAGCGCGTCCGGGGCGTGGAAGACGTTGGCGCTCAGGATGTGGCGGCCGGGCGGGGCCAGGGTCGGGTCCGCCATGGTCGGGAACAGCCCCCAGAACACGGGATCCCGCGACGGCCGGCCGTTCTTCACGTCCTCGAACGCCCGATCCTGGTACTTGATGCTGGGCGCGATCCGGAACTGGCATCCCGCGCAGGCCCGCTCCAGGCCCTTGGGCGCGGCGGCGAAGCCGGGGATGCCGTCGAGCGCCAGCGCCACCTTGAACGCCGAGCCGCGCCGCGGCAGCCGCTCGACCGCGGCGCGAAACCCGGGCTCCAGGCAGGAAGCGTCGATCAGCTCCAGATACGTCGTCCAGGGGTCGAGGTTCGAGATGACCGTGCCGGCCCCGATCTCCTCACCGTCCGCCAGCACCACACCGGCCACGCGCCCGCCGGTGACGAGGATCCGGCGGACCTCGCATTCCGTGCGCACCTCCCCGCCGGCGGCCTCGAACGAACGGCGCATGGCCCGCACGATGCTTCCCATTCCCCCGAGCGGAAGCCCCGTGGAGCCGCGCAGGACCTGGCGCCGGGGGTCGTGCCCGGCTGCGACGCTCGACGATGCGAGCGACATCGGGCGCATCATCAGCCAGGTGGCGGAGCCGGGGGACAGCGGGCTCACCCGGTTCGACATGACCCCGAGCATCGCGAGCATCGACTTGAGGTGCCCGGATTCGAGAAACTCGTCGAGCAGGTCGGCGACGCTGCCGAGGAACACCTTGGCGAACGCCTCCTCGTCCTCGGGGGTCTCCAGGCGGGAGGCCAGCGCGCGAAGCGTCGGCGGCGCTTCGAACAGCGAGACGCCGAGGCGTTCGGCGAACCGGTTCAGGAAGTCGAACAGCGCGGCATAGCCGTGGACGTCCCGGGCCGAGAACCGGCGGATCTGCTCCGCGACGCGATCACGCGCACGCCATCCGATGAACGCGCGGCCGTCCGGGAAGGGGAACATCAGGGTGGGATCCGGGTGGGTGAACTTCAGGCCGTGGCGCTCGAGATCGAGGTCGGCCACCACCTTGGGCTCCAGCGACCCGGGGGAGTTGGTGATGGAGGCGCGGTAGCCGGGGAAGTATTCGTACTCCGCGCACGGGCCGCCCACGACGTGGCGCCGCTCGCATACCAGCACCCGCATTCCGGCGCGGGCCAGGTAGGCGGCGCAGGTGAGGCCGTTGTGGCCGCCCCCGGCCACGATCGCGTCGTAGCGCTTCACCGCGGAGGTCCGCGACGCCGGCAGCGCCTTCCGGCGAGGGGGGCGGCGGGCGGCGGCGGGCGCGACCGGTCCCGTGGACGACGTCCTTCCCGCAAGGCCGGGGCGTCGAGGGGCATGGGCATCAGCGCGCGGCCAGCACCGCTTGCATGGCCTGGCGGAAGATCGCCCTGGACTCCGGGCCGTGCACGACGTCCCAGCGGTACTCGTAGCGGCCGCCGGGGACGACCTTCAGATCGACGAAGGTCGGGCCGGGCGCGGCCACGATTCCCGGCAGCGCCTCGGCCAGCGCTTCCATCTCCGAGAACTCGTGGACGTTCGGGATCCCCGCCGCTTTCGCGATGCCGGCGAGGTTCACGACGCCGGCCCCGGGGATCGGATGCGCACCGTTCGCCTCGTAGGTGCCGTTCTCGAACACGAAGTGGACCAGGTTCTCCGGTGCGGCCTCGGCGATGGTCACCAGGGTGCCCAGGTTCATGAGCAGGCTGCCGTCTCCGTCGAGTACCCAGACCCGGCGCTCGGGCACCCCGATCGCGAACCCCAGTCCGTGGGAGGAGCCCTGGCCCATGGCCCCGAAGGCGTAGTAGGTGAGCGGCCAGGGCTTGATCGCGTACCACTCGAAGGCGGCCTGGTAGAGCGGCACCACGATCTCGTCGATGTGGTGGGTGGCCAGGAGCCGGATGCAGTCGTCCCGCCTGATCATGGGATGACGGGACGGGGCCGGTGACGACCTGCCGGCGATGGCGTATCCGCGCTCATGCGCCGGGCAGCATGGCGCCGACGAACAGCGCGACCGGCCTGGAGCGCCGGTAGGCGCCGTCGATGGCGGGAACGATGGCCGGGACGTCGCCCGCCCGGCGCAACAGGCGGTGCTCCACTTCGACGGCGTCCAGGGCCGGCAGGGCGCAACGCACGATATGTTTCTCCGAGCGGCGCGGATCTTCATCGGCCACCGCCCCCTGCAGGCCGATCAGCATGCAGACCGGCAACCCGTAGCCCGCGGCGATGGCCCGTATCGCGTTCATCGAATCGTACATGCCGGTCTGCTGCATCATCAGGAGCGCGCGCGTGCCGCAGTAGGACAGGGCGGCGCAGATGGACACTCCTTCATCCTCCTTGCACACCCGGACGTGGCGAAGGTCGGGGTCGGTCGAGATCGGCCGCAGCAACCCTTCGCTGGTCACGATGTCCGGCACCGAGACCACGACCTCGATGCCGCTCGCCTTGAGCGCGGAGAGGATCCGCGGGCCGTTCAGGGTGTCGTTCATACGCTCCTCCGCACCTCGCACGGATACGACCGGAGCGGGACCGAGCCGCTCACGGGAAGTCATTCTCCCGGAAGCAGGAAGTGGGCATGGGCGGCCGCCACCAGCTTGCCGGGGTCCGACTGCCACGCATCGACCCGCACGTTCGCGACCCGGCGGCCCTGGCGGATGATGACCCCCCGGGCGAACGTGTCCTCGAGCAGGCATGGGCGGAGGTAGTCGATCGAGATGTTGACGATTTTCGGCCGGCGATCGAGCCCGAGCTCCAACTCGAAGAAGAGCTGCATGAGCGCGGCGTGCTCCAGCAGCGCTCCCACTGCGCCTCCGTGGATCATCGGCATGACGGGATTGCCGACGTTGCCGGCGTCCTTGCGCAGGATCGTGAGCGCCCGCCCGTCCCGGATCTCGACGTCCAGGTGGATGAAGCCCGCGTAGGGAAGCTCGCGGTTGAGGCCGGAAAAGCCTTCCCGCGCGCCGGGCCGGCGGGTGCCGTGGACGGGCTCGGACATCAGGGGGCGCGCATCGAGAGCCCGAGGCTGCCGATCATGAACGATGCGGCGCAATGCGCGACCTGGTTCCCGGGATCGTCCTGGTAGGCGGATGCGCGGACGAACGCGATCCGGCGGGTGAGCCGATAGAGCTCGGCGCTGGCGTAGAGCCGTTGGTCCGGCTCCGCCGGCTTCAGGTAATCGATGCGCATGTCGAGGGTGGCGAGCGACATCTCCCCGGGGATGGAGGTGTACACCGCGGCGCCCGCGGTCGCGTCGATCAGGGTGGTGACCACTCCGCCGTGCAGCACCCTCCGGCTCGGGTCGCCGACCAGCTCGGGGCGGAACTCGATGTACGTGGTGCAGCGTCCCGGCGCAATCTCGACCATGCGGATGCCGAGCTTCGCGTTGTGCGGCAACGATTCGAGCACTGCCCCGATGCGTTTCGCATCGTCTGCGGGAAGTGGGATGTCGGTGGACGCGGACATGGCACGGGGGCGGGAAGGCGGCGGGAGTATACCGGTCCCGCGCGGCCTGGCGACGGGCTCGTACGGATCGCCCCGGACGGGAAACGCGGCTGCGCCGTCCGGATGGAGGCGCCTTCGTTCCTTCGCGTATGCGGCCCGCGTCCCGATCGTGCAGCAGCGGCGTAGCGCGCGGACAGGAGGTCAGGGCTCGACGTCGCGCGGCTCGGCCTCGCCGAGCTCGGGGATGGGACCCGGATAGTACGGCAGCCGATCGATGCGGGGCGTCCAGGCCCCGGTGTCGATCAGCGTTCGGACGTGGCTCGCGATCTCTTCCAGGGTCGCGAACCAGACCCGGCCCTTGTCGTGCATGTATTCGATGAGGGTCTTCACCGCGTGGGCCCGGGCAAGGCGCCCGCTCAGGAACGGATGCCACACCGACACCCAGAGTCCCCCGTACTCCCAGGCCGCGTCGAATTCCTCGCGAAACACGCCGTGGGCCTGCGCCGCCGACTTGACCGGCATCATGGTCAGGAAGTCCCGTGAGAACTGGTAATGCGGCCAGTCGTCGAGGCCGTAGTGGCTGGGCAGCTCGATGACCGAGCCGCGGCCGTTCGCGAGCACGTAGGGGACGTCGTCGCCGAACAGGGATGCATCGTAGACGAGCCCGTGGTCGATGAGGATGTCGAGGGTGTGGCGCGAGAACCGGTAGGTGGCGGCGCGGTAGCCGGCCGGGGGCCGGCCGGTGGCCTTCACGATCGCGTCCATGCTGCGCTCGAACCAGTACCGCTCCTCGCCGGCCGACATCTCGTTGGCATGCTCGTGCAGGTAGTGGTGGTGGGCGATCTCGTGGCCGTCGCTCAGGATCGACTCCACCGCTCGGGGGTAGCGTTCGATGCACCACGCCGGCAGGAAGAAGGTCTGCCGCATGTCGAACTCGCGGTAGAGGGCGACGAGGCGGGGGACCGCCACCTCCGGACCGTAGCGTAGCGCCGACATCGCGGCGACCCGGGTGTCGGCGCTGCGGTGGTGGGAGAGGTGCAGGATGCTGTCGGCATCC
The DNA here is from genome assembly GCA_958295835.1 of uncultured Gammaproteobacteria bacterium. Classification (GTDB taxonomy): domain Bacteria; phylum Pseudomonadota; class Gammaproteobacteria; order HK1; family HK1; genus HK1. The sequence continues at coordinate 4,728,175 of OY282378.1, read as the reverse complement.
ATGTCGAAGGTGAACGCGACCGCGCAGCGGGCGCCGCCGGGCCAAGGCGGCGGGTTGGCGATCATGCCGTGTCCTCCCCGTCGCGTCCCCCCGGCTCCACCGCATCGCCGCAGGGGATGTGGAGGCAGGGTGTGGTCACTGTCACTTGTGGCTCTCCGCTTTCATGAAGGGGGTGAAGTCGGCGGCCTTCAGGGATCCTGACAATCCTTGTCCGGTGCGGGAGGCGGCCACTGGCGCGATCATCCCGTGGATCCGCGTACGTGGAATCGCCAACGTCGGGCTCGACGTGCTGACCGGTGGGGAACGGGTTTGTTCCACGCGAGTCACGAGGTCGCGCATGGTACGACGGTGCCGGCCGACATGATCCGGTTGCCCGGAGATATTCGAAAGCGCGGCTTGCACAGGGTAACCCTCGTCGGGCGCCGGTGCCTCCAACCCGCCTTCCGTGCATGCCGAGCGCCCGGCCGGTATCCTGCTTTCGCGGAGGCTCCGGCGAGGTCGAGCGCGAAGGCGCTCTTTCCGGCGCCGCCCTGCTGCGAGACCACGGCGATCGTCAGTACGCCGCCGCATCATCGTGTGCGGGCTGGTATGCTGGCATGTCACCGGCACCGTCGACTGCGCGAGCGGCATGATCGGTGTCCTGATGAACGGACGGCAAGCTCCGGTCCGCAAAGTGGCGGAGCGGGCAGCTTCCATCGAGAGTACGCGCGAATCCTGTGTGGCAGGAAGGGTCGAGCCGGCGGTCCGGCTCGCGCTGGCTCCATCCACCACGGAGCGGACGTTCCCGTGAGCTATCAGGTGCTTGCCCGAAAGTGGCGTCCCCGCAACTTCGAGCAGCTCGTCGGGCAGGCGCACGTCGCGCGCGCGCTCGTCAATGCGCTGGACGCGGATCGACTCCACCACGCCTTCCTCTTCACCGGCACCCGTGGGGTCGGCAAGACGACGCTTGCTCGAATCCTCGCGAAATGCATCAACTGCGATTCCGGCGTCTCCTCGAAGCCGTGCGGCGAGTGCAGCGCGTGCGTCGAGATCGACACGGGCCGGTTCGTCGACCTGCTCGAGGTGGATGCGGCATCCCGTTCGAAGGTGGACGAGACACGCGACTTGATGGACAACGTCCAGTTCACGCCGGCCCGCGGCCGTTACAAGGTGTACCTCATCGACGAGGTGCACATGTTCTCGGAGAAGAGCTTCAACGCATTGCTCAAGACGCTGGAAGAGCCGCCGCCCCATGTGAAGTTCCTGCTCGCGACGACGGACCCCCAGAAGCTTCCGATCACGGTGCTGTCTCGCTGCCTGAAGTTCAACCTCAAGCGATTGCCGGCCGGCGACATCGCCGCCCATCTCGAGAGGATCCTCGCCGAGGAGGCGATCGAATTCGAGGCATCCGCGGTGAAGCTGGTGGCGCGGGCGGCGGATGGGAGCATGCGCGATGCGTTGAGCCTCCTCGACCAGGCGATCGCCTATGGGGCGGGGACGGTGATGGAGGAGGAGACGCGGGCGATGCTCGGCGCCGTCGATCGAAGCCGGGTGATCGAGCTTCTCGACGCGATCGCGGCGCATGATGCGGCCGGCGCCCTGGAGGTCGTGGCCGCGGTCGCGAGCGACGCCGCGGACTACGCGGACGTGCTCGGCGAGCTGGTGATCACCCTGCATCGCATTGCGGTGCGGCAGGTGTTGCCCGGCGCGGCCGATCCCGATCCCGATCTCGCCGAAGCCTGTGCGCGGCTGGCAGAGCAGCTCTCGCCCGAGGACGTGCAGCTCTACTACGAGATCGGGCTGAGAGGACGACGGGATCTGGTGCTCGTTCCGGATCCCAGGCTCGGGCTGGAGATGACGGTGCTTCGGATGCTTGCGTTCACTCCCGATGTGGACGGCGCCACGTCTCCTGTCGACACCCGCGCCGGCCATGCCGGCGTCACGGCCGCACCGGCGGGCCCTGCCGCCGCGTCCGATCGGTCCGCGGCGCCGACGGCGGAGCGCGCGGAGGCCTGCATCGACCCGGCATCGATGACCCCGCGAAGCTGGCGCGACATGGTGGAAGGGCTGGGGCTGTCGGGGCTCGCGAGCGAGCTCGCGTCGAACTCGATCCTCGTCGAATCCGACGCGCGCCGGCTGAAGATCGAGCTCGACCCCGCACATGCAGCGCTCAATACGCCCGGTGCGCGCGAGGCGTTGCGCAGTGCGCTCGCGTCCCGGCTCGGCGGTCCGATCGAGCTCGACATCGTGCTGGACTCGCCGAGCCACGAGACTCCGGCGGCTGGACGCGCGCGAGACCGGACGGGCCGCCGCCAGGCCGCGATTCGCGCGATCGAAGCGGACCCGCGGGTGCAGACCCTGTGCGAGACGTTCGGTACGCGCGTCGATCCCGCGTTCGTGCGGCCCGTCGATTGATCCGTGGCTCCGGGCCGGCAGTCCGCGGATCGGGGTCCGTGCCGGGGCGCGGACCACACTCGTGCGTCGCGCCTTCCGGTGGCGTTGCGCATGTCTCGCCGCGCCGGGGTGACGCCCGCCGGAGCTTGCGCGCTTCCCTCGGGTTGCGTTGCCCATCGCGGCAGCCCATCCTCTCCTCGCGCCGTGACGGCCTGAGCCGCCCGGGCGGTCCTTGCGTCGATTCCGGAGGCGATTCCCGATGAAAGGCGGACTCGGTCAGTTGATGAAGCAGGCACAGAAGCTTCAGGAGGATCTCCAGCAGGCGCAGAACGAGATCGCATCGATGGAGGTGGTGGGCGAGGCGGGGGCCGGCATGGTCACGGTCACCATGACGGGCCGGCACGACGTGCGCTCGGTGCGGATCGATCCGGCGCTGATGGCAGAAGACAAGGAGATGCTCGAGGACCTGATCGCGGCCGCGATGAACGACGCGGTCCACAAGGTCGAAGCCCGGTCGAAGGATCGGTTCTCCGGGCTCGGGTCCGCTCTCAATCTTCCCCCCGGAATGAAGCTGCCGTTCTAGCTCCCTGGTCGATGGCGTCGAGCCCTCTCATCAGCCGTCTCGTCGAGGCGTTGCGGTGTCTGCCCGGGGTCGGGCCGAAATCCGCCCAGCGCATGGCCTTTCATCTCCTCGAACGCAATCGGGAAGCCGCGCTCGATCTCGCGCGGGTGATCGAGGAGGCGGTCACCGCGGTGGGACGGTGCGAGTCGTGCCGGACGCTCAGCGAGCATGCGCTCTGCCCGATCTGCGCATCTCCGCGGCGCGATTCCCGAATGTTGTGCGTGGTGGAGACGCCGGCGGACATGGCCGCCATCGACGCATCCACGGGATACCGGGGGATGTTCTTCGTGCTGATGGGGCATCTGTCGCCGCTCGACGGGATCGGACCGGCCGAGCTCGGACTCGACCAGTTCGAGCAGCGGCTCGCCGGCGGCGGGATCACCGAGGTCATCCTCGCGACGTCCTCCACGGTCGAGGGTGAGGCCACGGCGCACTATCTCGCGGAAATGGTCCGTGAACGCAGTATTCGGGCAACCCGCATCGCGCAGGGAATTCCGATGGGCGGGGAGCTCGAGTACGTCGACGGCGGCACCCTCGCCCGGGCGATCACGGCCCGGCAGGACGCGCTCTGAAATGGCGCGGAATTCATCGAACCTCGTCTGGATCGATCTCGAGATGACCGGCCTCGATCCCGATACGGAGAAGATCATCGAGATCGCCACGGTGGTGACCGATGCCTCGCTCGAGGTGCTGGCGGAAGGACCGGAGATTGCGATTCATCAGACCGCCGAGGTCCTCGCGGGGATGGACGAGTGGAATACCGAGCAGCATGGTCGCTCGGGACTCACCGAGCGGGCGCTGGCGAGCGCCTGCGGGGTGGAAGAGGCCGAGGAGCGCACCCTGGAGTTCCTGGGGCGGTACGTACCGCCGCAAACGTCGCCGATGTGCGGGAACAGCATCTGTCTCGATCGACGCTTTCTCCACCGCTGCATGCCGAGGCTCGAGAGCTTCTTCCACTATCGCAACCTCGACGTGAGCACCCTGAAGGAGCTGTGCATGCGCTGGGCTCCGGAGAAGGCGCGGCATCTCGTGAAGCGTGCGGAGCATCGAGCCATGCAGGATGTCCGCGGATCGATCGCCGAGCTCCGCTTCTACCGCGACACGCTGCTGCGGCTCGACTGAACGCGGCAGCCGCGACCGCGTACCGGGCCGTCCGATGCTCCCGACCGCGCTGTACCGAGCTTGCGACGTGCGCGAGCTCGATCGCCGGGCGATCGGGACGGGTATTCCCGGCATCGACCTGATGGAGCGCGCGGGGCTCGAATCCTTCCGGGTGCTGCGCGAACGGTGGCCGGCGGCGCGCCGCGTGACGGTGGTCGCGGGTCCCGGCAACAACGGCGGCGACGGGTTCGTGGTCGCACGGCTCGCCGCGGGCGAGGGACTGTCGGTCCTGGTCAGCTTGATCGGGGACGTCGCGCGGATCGCGGGCGACGCCCGCACCGCGTATCGGCGCATGCTCGATGCGGCTCCCGGGCTGACCCCGATCCGGGCCATGACGGAGGACACCGACGTCATCGTCGATGCGTTGTTCGGGACGGGACTGACTCGCGACCTCTCCGGGACGGCGGCCGAGGCGGTGCGGGCGATGAACGATTCCCCCGCGCCGGTGCTGGCGCTGGACGTTCCTTCGGGGATCCACTCCGACACCGGCCGCATGCTCGGCGGCGCGGTCCGTGCGGCCGTCACCGTGAGCTTCATCGGTCTGAAACAGGGCCTGTTCACTCGGGAAGGACGCGAATGCGGGGGCGAGATCGTGTACCGCGACCTCGGGGTGCCCGAACACGTGTTCGCGCGGGTGGAGGCGTCCGCGCGGCGGATGGCGTACGAGGACTGCCCTGGATTGATCGGCCCTCGCCGCGGTGACGCGCACAAGGGCCGGTTCGGCCACGTGCTCGTCGTGGGCGGTGACCACGGGTTCGCCGGTGCGGCACGGCTCGCCGGCGAGGCCGCCGGCCGCAGCGGGGCGGGACTGGTGAGCGTCGCGACCCGTCCCGGGCACGTGGCGGCGCTCGTGGCTTCGCGGCCGGAGATGATGGTGCACGGCATCGAGTCTCCAGGCGCCCTCGATCCACTGCTGGGCCGCGCCTCGGTCATCGCGGTCGGCCCGGGGCTCGGGCGGGGCGAATGGGGAGCGTCGCTGCTCGCTCGGGTCGTCGCGACCGATCGGGCGCTGGTGATCGACGCCGATGCCATCAACCTGCTGGCGCAGGGCTCGGTCGCCTGGCCGGGCGCGGCGACGCGGGCCGTGGTCTACACCCCTCACCCCGGAGAGGCGGGTCGGGTTCTCGGCACGCCTGCCGGCGCACTGGAATCGGATCGGTTCTTCGCGGCGCGGGCGCTTGCCGAAGCCCACCCCGGAACGTGGCTGCTCAAGGGCGCCGGCACCATCGTCGCCGAGCCGGGCGCGATTCCACGCGTTTGCGAGGGAGGCAATCCGGGGATGGCCTGCGGCGGGATGGGAGACGTGCTCACCGGGGTCGTCGCGGCACTGCTCGCCCAGGGCTGCCTCGGGATCGATGCCGCGTCGGCGGGCGCATGCGTGCACGCGGCGGCGGCGGACGCGGCGGCCGGGGACGGAGAGCGCGGCATGCTCGCGAGCGACGTGATCGCCGCGCTTCGCCCGCTGGTGGACCGGCTTTGACGCCGGCCCGACGGAGCGTGGGCGGCCTCGATCCTCGCCGCTCTGGTACCGATGCGTTCCCGGTCGAATCCGTCACGCATCCTCCTTCGACTTCCACCGCGCGACGCGGACGCCTGCCGCGCGACGGGCGCCGGGCACGAAGCCGATGAGCGAGGCTCGGCCGCCGGCGCCCGGTGGCGCGGTTTCCCTGCACGACGCGGCTGCGACGGAGTGGGCGGGACAGGCGCTCGGCCGTGCGCTCGAATCCGTGCTGGGGCCGCGGCACGCGGGCGATGCCGTGATCGTCGGGCTCACCGGGGGCCTTGGCGCGGGGAAGACGACGCTGGCGCGTGCATCGTTGCGCGCGTTGGGGGTAGCGGGAACGGTGCGCAGCCCCACCTACACCATCGCGGAGCCCTACGAGACGTGCATCGGCCGTATCTGGCATCTCGATCTGTACCGGATCGCGGACCCGGTCGAGCTGGAGTTCATCGCGCTCCGCGATCTGGTCGCGGAGTCCGCCGCGTGCCTCGTCGAATGGCCGGAGCGCGGATACGGAGGACTTCCGGAGCCCGACTGCGTTCTGGCCATCGCCCCGAGCGGACACGAGAGGCGGCTCCGGATCGAATCGCGCACCGCCCTCGGTGATGCGGTCGGCTCGCGCGTACTTGCCTCGGTGAAGCTTGAATTTCTCGGAACCGACAGGTCATAATCTTGACAGTCAGGATAAAGCACTTGCAATAACCCCAAGAAAGCCATAGATTTTTGAGAAGTTCCGGCAGTCAGGTGACGAACATGCGGCTCTTCGCGATCGGCCTCGCATGCCTGATGGCGTTCCCGGTGCCCGCCATCGCCGTCAACGTCGAGAACATCAGAACCTGGCCCGCACCCGATCACACCCGGATCGTTCTCGACATCGATCGCTCCGTCGAGTACGCATTGTTCGTGCTTCGCGACCCCGACCGGGTGGTCATCGATCTGCGCAGCGCCAAGCTCCTGAAGCGCGTCCCCGATGCCCGTCCCGCGGATCGCCTCCTCGCGCGCATCCGGGCCGCGCAGCGCAACGAGTCCGGAAAGGATCTTCGGGTGGTGCTCGACACGAAGCAGCGGGTGCGGCCCAAGAGCTTTCTGCTCAAGCCCAATCGGCAATACGGCCACCGCCTGGTCATCGACGTGTACCCGGCAGGCGGCGAAGCGGACAAGACGACGGCGCGCAAACGGGTCGCGGATGCTGCCCCGAAGGGCCGGCGCGACCTCGTCATCGCCGTCGATGCCGGTCACGGCGGCGAAGACCCCGGAGCAATCACCCGATCGGGAATCCGCGAGAAGGATGTCGTGCTCGCCATTGCCAGGGCGCTCTCGCGCCGAATCGACCGCACCCCGGGCATGAAGGCGGTCATGATCCGCAGCGGCGACTACTACGTCGGCCTCCGGCGCCGGACCGAGATCGCGCGCCGTCACGGCGCGGACCTGTTCGTCTCCATCCACGCCGACTCGTTCAGGAGCCCGCGGGTATCGGGAAGCTCGGTGTACGTCCTCTCGCGCCGGGGGGCGAGCAGCGAGGCGGCACGATGGCTCGCCGCGCAGGAGAACGCATCCGATTTCGTCGGCGGTGTCTCGATCGACGACAAGGACGACCTGCTTGCCTCGGTGCTCGTCGATCTGCAGCAGACGGCGACTCGTAGCGCGAGCTCCGAGGTCGGAGGGCGGGTGCTCAAAGCGCTTGGCCGGATCGCGCGCAGACACAAGCGCCGCATCGAGCAGGCCGGCTTCCTGGTCCTGAAGTCGCCCGACATTCCCTCGATCCTCATCGAGACCGGCTTTCTCACCAACCCGTCCGACGCGAAGCGGCTGTCCAATCCCAAACACCAGGATGTCGTCGCCCGAGCCATTCTCGACGGAATCCTCGACTACTTCGAGCGCAACCCGCTTCCCGGCACCACCTTCGCGACGGCGCGGCGCCACACCATCGCGCGCGGCGAGACATTGTCCGAAATCGCGGTCAGGTACCGGGTCTCGGTCGAGAGCCTGCGCGCCGTGAACCGGATCAATGGAAGCCTCATCCGGATCGGCGACGTGCTGCGTATCCCCGGGCGCTCGGACGGTTGACCCCGCCGCGGGCTTCAAGCGTCGCCTGCGCTGCTTGCGTTCCCTCCTGCGACACTGCGCCGGCGCATTCGATCACGCCGCCGCCGAGGCACTCCTCACCGTCGTAGAGCACGGCGTACTGGCCGGGGGCCGCCGCCCACTGCGGGCGTTCGAAGTGGAGATCGAGGGTGTTCTCGCCGAGCGTGCCGGGCCGGGCGGTGCACTCCTGATCCGTCTGCCGGTATCGAATCTTCGCCCGGCACCGTAGCGGCAGAGGCGGTGCACGGCCCGCGATCCAGTGCATGTCGCGCACCCGCAGCCAGCGCGACAGCAACGCGGGGTGATCGTGCCCCTGGACGACGACGAGGGCGTTGCGCGCATGGTCCTTTGCCGCGACGTACCATGGCGCCTGCGCGCTGTCGCTCCGGCCTCCGATCCCGAGGCCCCGGCGCTGGCCGATGGTGAAGAACGCGAGCCCCCGATGCTCGCCGATGCGAGCCCCGTTCCCGGTCTCGATGGGTCCCGGCGCGGCGTCGACGAAGCGAGCGAGAAACGGCGAGAAACGGCGCTCGCCGACGAAGCAGATGCCGGTGCTGTCAGGCTTGTCGTGCGGCGCCAGCCCCGCCTGCCGCGCCATGGTGCGCACCGTGTGCTTGCGCAGCCCACCGAGCGGGAATACGGCACGATCGAGCCGCGGCTGGTCGAGCGCGTGCAGGAAGTAGCTCTGATCCTTGCCGGGATCCGCGCCCTTGAGCAACCGCACTCCGTCGGCGGTGCGTTCGATCCTGGCGTAGTGGCCGGTCGCGACGCGCTCGGCGCCGAGCCGGCGCGCATGCTCGATGAACGTGGTGAACTTCACCTCCCGATTGCACATCACGTCCGGATTGGGGGTCATGCCTGCCTCGAGGTCCCGAATGAAGCGCATGAAGACGTTGTCCCAGTAGGCGTCGGAGCAGTTCACCGCGTGCAGGGGCACGCCGAGCCGGTCGCATACACGCTGCGCGTCGGCCAGATCCTCGGCCGCCGCACAGTAGCCGTCCCCGTCGTCCTCTTCCCAGCTCTTCATGAACATCGCCTGCACCGGGACACCCGCCTCGACCAGACGCATCAGCGCGACCGCGGAATCGACGCCGCCGGATACCGCGACCATCGTCGGTGCATCGCCGTCCGGGTGCGGACCGGCGCTATTGCGGCTCATCGACCTGTCGCCTCCGAGTGTTCACCAGATCGACCACCGGCTCGCCCCATGTGCCGGTAATCGTGTACTGGTAGGCGAACGCCTTGTCGAACACGTTGCGGCCGAGGATCGTCTGTGCAAGCCATACGGGCAGGAGAGGCAGGCTTGACGAGATCTTCGGAATGACGGTGACGAGCTTGTCGTAGTCCTCGCTCACGAGCCCGGTACGGCCCACTATCTCGATCCGCGCGGTGTCGCTCTCCATGAACAGATCGTCCGTATAGGCATGGCCGTTCTCGATCGCGAAGTTGCCTTCGATCCGGTCGTACTCGAAGCCGTCCCTGAAGAGATCGCTGAAGTCGAGGATGAGGCGGCGCGGCAGGGACGTGATGGTGAGCAGTCCGAACGCGCGTCCGGTCACGCCGCGCTCGACTCGGGTCAGACGCCCGTCGGTCGACAGGAAATGCATGACTCCGGTCAGGCGCTGGAGCGCGAAATCGGCCGGCGTGCCCGTCCATGAACCACGTAGCGAGATGTCCGCCGTTCCTCCGGCCACGGCGGCACCGTCGAATCCCAGCGAGTCGATCAGTTGCCCGAGATTGTCGCCGTGCGTCCGAAGGACGAATTCGGTGCGATGCCCCTCGCCGGCGAACGTCCAGGTTCCGGTGGCCTCGCCCTGGAAGGCATCGGCCCGCATATCGAGCCGTTCGAGCTGCATCCCTTGCCCGGTCGGCGCCACGGTGAAGGTGACGTGTCCGAGATCATGCTCGCCGAGGACGAAGTGCCGGGCGGAGAACGAAACGGCCGGCAAGGTGCGGGGATCGAGGCTGCGCCGTTCGTTCCCGGATGCGGAGGAGCCCGGCTCGTACACGAAGCGCTCGAGGTCCATGGCCACGGGCTCGGCGCGCAGGTCGGCGGGGATTCGCACCTCGCCCTCGAGATGACGGCCGTCGAGGTCCAGCCGCCAGCCTCCGCCCGGGCTGCGCGTTGCCCGTATCCGGGTGGTGGGAAACCGCGCGCCGATCGCGATGATCGAGCCGGCTTCGATCGATACGTTGCGTACGACGCCGAACGGTGAGGGATCGGCGCTCGATGCATGGCGGGCCGTGGCGTCTTCGAGGAGCGCGAGCCAGGCGCCGGTGTCGAGCTCCGGCAGCGCCCCCTGCACCGTCAGGCCGGGGGCGTCGGAGAGGATGGCGTCACCGGCGCCGAGACGGATCGTGCCCCGGTCGAGCCGGAACCGATCGGCGTCCGGGACCAGCCGGAGCACCATGCCGGCCAGATCGCCGTGGCGGACCGCAATGATGCGTTCCACACCCGATGCAATGCGGCTGTCGATGCGGAGCACGCGCGCCGTCCCGCTCTCCTTGCCGAAGGGCGGCGGGAGATCGAGTGCGACGCCGGTCAGATCGACGGCCATCCGCAGCCTCACCGGCCTGTCGTCGCCGGTGCGCGGGATGTCGAGTGTCGCGTTCCAGGCCGTGTCGCCGAGGAATCGTGCGAGGAGGGCGGAGTCGCCGGGCAGGGGGGAATCGACGAGCCCGGCATCATGGAGCCAGGAGGCCAGCAGACGTGGGGTCATTCTACCGTCGATCGACAGGCGCGTCGCGTATGCCGATTCCGGCGCGTCGCCGACGACGGCGCGGAGCGGCTCTCCGAACCAGGTCGCGGTGACGCCGTCGGATTCCACGCTGTCGCCGCGGAACGCAATCGCTCCGTTGACCGTCTCGGGTCCCCGGGTGAACCCCGGGAGCTCGAACCGGTTGTCGTCGAGAACGACCTTGCCCTCGACCGAGACCGACGGGGCGCCGCCCGCGAAGGTCAGTGTGAGCCCCAGATCGAGCCTGCTGTCGCCGTGGATCGCGACATCATCGAGCGCTGACGGGAACCGTGCCCGCAGCGGGCTCTCGACGAGGAACCGTACCGCGTCGGCGCTCGTGCCCTCGATGCTCCCGGCGATGTTCGCGACCGGCCTCTCGACGCTCAGGTCCTCGATGGTGAGATCGGCCTCCCGGATGGCTGATGCGAACACGCGCCCCGACTCGACGCGCGCGTCGAACCGCGGACCGTCGAGGCGGATCACGCCCGATACGTCGGTGATTTCAGGCCAGCCGGGAGCGTAGCGCAGTACCGGCAGTGCGAGCTCCGCGGTGGCTTCGATCGTTCCCGTACCGGCGCTGAACGACATCTCGGAGAGGCCTCCGCGCAGGGTCAGTCGCGCCTCGCGGATTGCGCCGTCCGGTGCGGCCGAACCAATCCAGCGCGCCACCGGCTCCGGCAGTACGTGATCCGGGATGAGCGTCCGCACCGCGGCGATCTTCGATGCTCCCAGGGAGAAGGTGGCGTCGAGCCGGGGTTCGCCCTCGTCGCGAGGTGCGAACAACACCCCTCCCGCCGCCACGGTCCCGGCCGGCGTAGTGAGACTCGCGTCTTCCAATCGAAACCGGATGCCGTGCGGAGAGGGGAAGGCGCCGAGGGCGCCTGCGAGCTCTTCCCCTTGCAGCGGGCGTGCGAGCCAGCGCGGGTCGTCCACGCGAAGATCGCCGGCCGCGAGGTCGGTCACGAAACCATGCTCGCCGGCTTCGAACCTCCCGCTCGCCGCGGTGACGGAGACCGGCCAGTCCTTCGGATCGAGGCGCATTCCCGAGAATCCGCCGGTGACACGAGCGCGCTCGAAGTGGATGCGATCGGTGAGCGGCGCCCACACTCGGAGGTCGTTGAGCACCCCGCGCGGACCGGCCTCGACCAGGGCATTCAGCACCGGGCTTGCCGGCGTATCGCCGCCCGGTACGGCGAGCGGGACGAGATCTTCGATTCGAACGAGCTCGGCGCTCACGGCTACCGAGCCCTCCCGGCCGTCCTCCGGCATCGTCCACATCGCATCGACACTGGATTGGGGCCAGGAGCCGCCGAGGGTGGTCACGGCGAGGTCGCGCGCGGCAAGCGTCCAGCCCTGCGGAGTGCGCTCGACCTTGAACGACGCGCTCACCTCGTCGAACCCTCGCCGGCTCCCCTCGCGCATGACGCTCGGAGACTGCGCGTGGATCGTCCCCTCGGCCTCGACGATTCGGCCGCCGTTCCAGATGCTCCATATCGAGCCCGAGAGGACGCCCGAGAGACTCTCCGCCCCGAGCTGTCGAATGTCGAGGCCGAGGCGGGCGACGTCGACTTCGCGGGCGGCGACGTATGCCGTGCCGGTCCACGATGAAATCGGCGAATCGCCGGCCACCTCCATCGCGAAGTCGATCCGGCCGGCTTCGGGGGGCTCGAACGAGCCGGAAAGGAGACGCCGGTCGCCCGTGTGGTCGAGATGCAGCGTCACACCCTGGAGCGGCAGCGCGCGAGCACCGTGCTGCTCGTCGATCCAGAGGATCTGCGAAGCATGCAGCGAGATGCTCGTCTGGCTCAGTATCCATTGCGCCAGAGGGTCGCTCTCCCGCGGCCCGCCCGGCGTGAGCTCCCCGAGATCTTCCACCGCGAACGTTCCGTCGGTCCGCCGCATCACGACGAGCGACGCGCCGCTGGCGGAAATCTCGCGTGGGCGCAGGGCTCCCGACCGCAGTGACGCGAGCGGGTCGATCGAGAACGTGAGGCTGGCGAGCCGGACCGAAGTATCCGCAGGTGTATCACCCGTGGCCCTGCCGCCGGCGAGCCGCACGTCCTCGATTCGAAACACCGGCGTCCAGCCGCGCCAGTGGACGTCGATCGTTCCAAGCTCGACCTGCCGTCCGGCGATTCGACCCAGCCATTGCTCGATCGCCGGGCGCTGGTGTCCGATCTCGGGGAGGAGTATCCGCAGTCCCGCGAGCGCGGCGGCGCCGAGGAGCGCAAGGCCGGCCAGCGCGTATACGCACAAGCGCAGCATCCTCGCGCCGAGTCCGCCCGGAGGACGCCGGGGAGGAGGGCCGGTCACATCAGCACGACGTCGTATTGCTCGCGCGAGTACCGGCTCTCGACCTGTAGCGTGATGGGCTTGCCGATGAACGCCTCCAGCTCCGCAAACGCCGACGACTCCTCGTCGACAAGCTGGTCCGTGACCTCGGGCGAGGTGATGACGAGCAGGCGTTCGGTATCGAACTGTCGCGCTTCGCGCAGGATCTCGCGGAAGATCTCGTAGCATACGGTGTCGGTGGACTTGATCGAGCCGCGCGCGTCGCAGGTTGGACACGGATCGCACAGCACGTGTTCCAGGCTCTCGCGCGTGCGCTTGCGCGTCATCTCCACCAGGCCGAGCGGCGACACGTTGCTGATGTGCGTTCTGGTGTGGTCACGGGCGAGCGCCTTCTCCAGTGCGCGGAGCACCTGGCGCTTGTGGGTCTCGTTGCCCATGTCGATGAAGTCGATGATGATGATTCCCCCGAGATTGCGCAGGCGGAGCTGTCGCGCGATGGTCTGGGCCGCCTCGAGGTTGGTCTTGAAGATCGTCTCTTCGAAGTTGCGATGCCCCACGAATCCGCCGGTGTTGACGTCGACGGTGGTCATCGCCTCGGTCTGGTCGATCACGATGTGCCCGCCCGACTTGAGCTGCACCTTGCGGTGCAGGGCTCTCTGAATCTCATCCTCTACCGCGTACAGCTCGAAGATGGGTCCTTCGCCGGTGTAGAGCTCGATGCGAGGGGTCATCTCCGGCAGGAACCGCCCGGTGAAGTCGAGCACACGTTCGAGCGTGTCGTGCGAGTCGATCCGCACCCGCTCGATGGTCGTGGCGGACAGCTCGCGCAGGGTGCGGATTACGAGCGTCAGGTCTTCGTGCACGATGCCCGGGCCGTTGACCGATGCAGCGAGCTCGTTGACCGATGCCCACAGCTTGCGCAGAAATGCCATGTCCGCTTCGATGATCGACCCCGGATACCCCTCGGCGGCGGTTCGGACGATGTATCCGTCCGCCGGGGTCCACTCTTCACAGGGTGCGCCGCCCGGCCCGGTGTCGTCGCCGTCGGCGCGACGTGCGGCGTCGCGCACCAGCTCGCGCAGTCGCTTGCGTTCGTCTTCGTCCTCGATTCGTTGCGAGACCCCGATCGTCCCCGCACCGGGCATGTAGACGAGGTAGCACGAGGGGATCGATACGTGGGTGGTGAGACGCGCTCCCTTGGTGCCGAGCGGGTCCTTGATGACCTGCACGAGCACTTCCTGTCCGTCGCGCACGAGATCGGTGATCGCCGCCCCGTTGCGGAGCATCGACACCGGCTCCGTCCTCTCCGGACTCGACCCGTCTTCGCTGGAGGAGGGGGCGTCGCGCACCTGTTGCGCGTCCGCGTCGGCGATGTCCGATGCGTGAAGAAATGCCGCCCGGTCCAGCCCGATTTCCACGAAGGCGGCCTGCATTCCGGGGAGGACGCGGCACACCCGACCCTTGTAGATGTTGCCCACGAGCCCGCGCCGGCTCGCGCGCTCGATGAAGATCTCCTGGAGCACGCCGTTCTCGATCAGCGCGACCCTGGTCTCGCGTGGAGTGACGTTGATCAGCAGCTCGGCGCTCATGTCGTCGTGCCGGGAAATGCGGGCGGCGGCGTCGAGGCGCCACCCGATCCGTCCCGGTGAAACCTCCCGGTTGACGGTTCTCGCTCGTGTCGAGGTGATGGGCGATGGCCGGTAAGAGTAGATTCTACTCGGTCCCGGGGGTAGGGGGGCTCCTCGGGGAGTGGCCGTGGACGTCGGCCGGCGCGGCGGTGTCGGCGTGTCGAGCCTGTAATGCCCGACCGGTGTACCTGCACTGCGCTACGATTCGGCTTCCCACTCGACACCAACGGATTCGGACCGGAGCAGCGCACGATGGCGAAGGTGAAGCTCGTCGATACGACCCTGCGGGACGGGCACCAATGCCTGTGGGCGACCCGGATGTCCACCGCGATGATGCGTCCGGTCCTGGAGCCGATGGACCGGATCGGCTTCGAGGCGATCGAGATCATGGGCGCGGTCCATTTCGACGCTTGCGTCCGCTACCTCAAGGACGATCCCTGGGAGCGGATCCGGCTGTTCCGCCGCCACCTGCGGGGACCGCTTCAGGTCATCACGCGGAGCCGTTGCGTGCTCGGCTTCGAGCCCCAGCCGCTCGACCTCCATCGGCTGTGGATCGAGCGGCTGATGGCGTGCGGGGTCGATCGCCTCGTCGCGTTCGACGGCCTGCACGATCTCGACAACCTCGCCGAGGGGCTCCTGCACGCAAAATCCCTCGGCGCGTACACCATTGGCTGGCTCATCTTCAGCGACAGCCCGATCCACACCGACGCCCTCTACGCCGCGAAGGCACGGGAGTTCATCGATCGTGCCCGGGTGGACACGGTCATGATCGAGGACACCAGCGGCATCCTCACCCCGGAGCGGGTCCGCACCCTGATCCCGGCGATCAAGGCGGCGATCGGAGAGCGCCCCCTCGCGCTGCACACCCACAACCTCGTGGGGCTCGCCCAGCGCACGTACATCGAGGCGGTCGAGCTCGGGGTGGAGTCGCTCTACACCTGCATCGCGCCGATCGCCGACGGCAACGCGCCGCCGTCCGTGCAGACGACGATCCGCAACCTCCGCCATCTCGGCCACAGCGTCGATCTCGATGACGCGGCCATCGCCAACGTGAGCGCCTGTTTCGTGGAGGTCGCCGAGCGGGGCGGCTTCCCCCTCGGCGCCCCGAACGACTTCGATGCCGCCAACTTCGGCCACCAGATCCCGGGCGGAGTGCTGAGCAACCTCGTCTCGCAGCTACGCTCCGCCGGGCTCAAGCACCGGCTCGACGAAGTGCTCGCCGAATGCTCGCGGGTGCGCGCGGAGCTGGGCTGGCCGATCATGGTGACGCCGTTCTCGCAGCTCGTCGGCGTGCAGGCGACGCTGAACGTGCTCGAAGGCGAGCGTTACGCCCGCGTTCCCGACGAGGTGAAGCGTTACGCGCTCGGCTATTACGGCAAGCTGCCCGCGCCGGTCGAGCCCGAGGCGCTGGATCGCATCGTCGAGAACGGCTCGCCGGCCATCGCCCTGACGCCGTCCGAACCCGAGCCGGCCCTCGACACGTTGAAACGCCGACACCCGAACGCCGGCGGGGACGAGCTGCTGCTCCGTCACTCCTTCCCCGCCCACGTGCTCGACGACCGGACCCCGGAGCCGCCGCGCCGCCCGCCCGGCGCCCTCGACGAAATCGGCCGCCTCGTCGGCGCGCTCGGCGCATGCGAGCATATCGGCCGGATCTCGATCCGGCAGGGGCGGCTCCGGCTCGATCTCCGTTGGTGAGGACCGGACCGTGGGACTGCCGTCACCCGGAACACCGAAGACCGAAGCGAACCGGCTCGGACCGGCTCGAACCCGGCCAGCTTGAACCGAACCGGCTCCGAGGCCGGTCGAGGGACGTCACTTGATACCTCTGCGCGACGACAACCCCAGCGCCATCGTCCCCGTCGTGAGCTGGGTGCTCATCGGGGCGTGCGTGCTCGTCTTCCTGTGGCAGTTCTCGCTCGGGCCGCATGACGGGCAGATCGCCGTGTACGCCCTCGGGGTGATTCCGGCCGTCCTCTTCGAAGGGGCCCGGCTGCCGCCGGAACTGGCCCTGGCGCCGCCGATCGCCACCGTGTTCACTTCGATGTTCCTGCACGGCGGGTGGATGCACCTCATCGGCAACATGCTCTACCTGTGGATCTTCGGTGACAACGTCGAGGACAGCATGGGCCACGGACGCTTCATCGTCTTCTACCTCCTGTGCGGAGTGGCCGCGGTGCTGGCGCAGTCGCTGCCGGATACGCACTCGAAGGTGCCGATGATCGGGGCGAGCGGCGCGATCTCGGGCGTGCTCGGCGCCTACCTGCTCCTCTACCCGCACGCGCGCGTGCTCGTGTTCATCCCGCTCGGTTTCTTCTCACAGATCCTCCACCTGCGGGCCGGCATCGTGCTGGGACTGTGGTTCGCGTTGCAGCTCTTCAACTCGCTGACCACGCCCCCGGGCGGCGGAGGCGTCGCCTTCGGCGCGCACATCGGCGGCTTCATCGCCGGGCTCGCGCTGATCCCGCTGTTCAAGCGGCGGAACGTGCGGCTGCTGCATCCGGGCGGGCGCAGGTGGCGCTGAGCGGCACCCTGTCCCGCGGTCGAGGATGCAGTTGCCGCAATGGCCGCAAGGTTCCGCGCGCGTCTCGCCGAAGTGCACGAGCAGGATCCGGTGCCGGCAGGTGGTCAGCTCGCAGAGGCCGGGCATCGCGTCGAGCTTGCGCACTTCGAGCCGCTTGCGCTGCCGCCGACCTGCTCGCGTTCGCGCTGCTGCGCCGCCTCGCGGCGGGCGGGTGAGCGCGGGGAGCATAAGTGACCGTGTGCCGTGACCACTTGGTACCATCGCCGGCGAGCCAACACCGCGCGGCGGCGGGCCAGCCGCAGGATCAAGGCGTCCGAGCTCAAGGCGCGCTGCCTCCAGCTCATGGACGAGGTTGCGAAGACCGGCGAGGAGATCGTGATCACCAGGCGCGGACGCCCCGTGTCGCGCCTCGTGCCCTGCCGCGAGCAGCCCGAGGCGATCTTCGGAGCCGACCGCGACGTCATCCGCATCCACGGCGACATCGTCGTGCCGATTTGGAAAAGAGCTTGACGGAGGGAGGCCCTTGAGCGTCACCCTGATCCACACGTCCGACTGGCAGCTTGGGAAACAGTTCGCCAACGTTCCCGGCGATGCCGGCGCCGCGTTGCGCGATCAGCGCATTGAAACGATCAAGGACGTTGCGAAGGTGGCGCGTGAGCGCCGCGCCGACGCAGTGGTCGTTTCCGGGGACGTCTTCGAAACCAACGCCGTCGCCGACCGGACGCTTCGCCAGACGCTCGATGCGCTGGCATCGTTCGAAGGGGACTGGGTGTTCATTCCGGGCAACCACGATCCGGCGCTGGCGGATTCGGTCTGGAGCCGCGCCGGCCACGTCTACGCCGGTCAAGACGGAAAGCCCGGCAACGTCCATTTTCTGCTGAAACCCGAACAACCGCTGCTGCTGAAGGACGGCGCGCTCGCCATCCTGCCGGCGGTGCTGGAGCGACGGCACGAGGTCGACGATCTGACCGCGTGGTTCGACCGGGCGCAGACCCCCGCGGGGGCGGTGCGCGTCGGCTTGGCGCACGGTTCGGTAAGAGAATTTCTGCCCGCCGCTTCGGAGGCGCCCAACCCGATCGCCGCTGGCCGCGCCGGGACGGCGGGGCTCGATTACCTGGCGCTCGGCGACTGGCACGGGACGCTCAGGATCGACGATCGCACGTGGTATGCCGGCACGCCGGAGACGGACCGCTTCGGATCGAGCGATCCGGGCAACGTCCTGGCCGTCGGCATCGACCGGCCCGGTGCGCCTCCGTCGGTCGAACTCATTCCCGTCGGCCGCTACGTCTGGCGGCAAATCGAGTGGGCCATCCACGGCGCCCCGGACATCGACGCCCTGGAACGGCGTCTGGAATCGCTCTGCCCGGACCCCGCGCGACTCCTTGTGTGGCTGAAGCTGGCCGGTGTCGTCGACTTCGCGCTTCACGAGAAGCTGCGCGATCGGCTTGAGGCGTGGGACGCCCGTTTGCGTTATCTGCGGCGCGAGGACGAAGCGCTCGTGGCCCAGCCGAGCGATGACGATCTCGACGGGATCGATCGGGGAGGATTCGTGCGGGCCGCCGTCGAGGCGCTGCGCGCGCGGGCAGAGGATCCACACGACGCTGAGCGTGAGATTGCCAGGGCGGCGCTGCTGCGGCTCTATCACGAGCATGTCCGCATGGAGAGCGCGTCATGCTGATCCGGCGCATCGCCGTGCGGAATTTCCGCAAACACCTCGCCGGGGTGGTGATCGACGGTCTGGAACCGGGGCTGACCGTCATCGCCGGCGACAACGAAGAAGGCAAATCGACGCTCCTGAAGGCGCTGCAAGCCGCGCTGTTCGATCGCCACAACCTCTCCGGCAAAGCCATGTACGACATGCTGCCCTTCGGCTCGAAGGTGCGGCCGGAGATAGACGTCGACTTCGAGATCGGCCAGACGCGCTATCGCCTGACGAAGGGCTTCCATCAGTCCTCGTCCGCACGGCTGGAAAGCGACGACAGGCATTGGCAAAACGACAGTGCCGAAGAACGGCTCCGCGAGCTGTTGGGGTTCAGCCCCCCCGGCAAGGGCGCCGCGAAGGAGGAGCACCGTGGCCTGTCGGGCCTGCTGTGGGTGGAACAGGGCCGGGCGTTCGCTCCGCTCGAGCTCAACCGGGATACCCGCGACGCCCTCCGCGAAGCGATAGCGGGGGAGGTCGGGCAGGTCACCGGCGGTGAGCGGGGGCGCAATCTCCTGACCGCCGTGCAGAAACATCATGACAGGTATTACACGCCGAAGGAGGGACGCGAGACGATCGTGTTGAAAGAGGCTCGGGCCGCGGCTGAAGAAGCGAACGACGAATGTGAGCGCCTCGGCGGGGAGCTTTCGCATTACGACGCGCAGGTGGATCGGCTCGAAAAATTGAAAAGGACGCTCGCGCGTTACGAAAGCACGGGACAGCTCGCGAACGCGCAGGGCGATTTGGAAAAAGCGCAGAAGGCGGCGAAAGAGCTCGAAGATCTGGAGGGCGGGATCGCCACGGCGGCGGCGGAGATGAGGACGGCGGAGAGCGGCCTCGAACTTGTTCGCTCCAAGTGGAAGCACCGCCGGGACGACGCCAAAAGATTAGAAGCTGTCGAGGCGGAGGCCAGGAATGCGAAGCGTGAATTTGCGGATCTGGATGAGACGCTACGCGCCGCTGACACGGCACACGAGCAGGCCGACGGGAACCTGAAATCGGCACGGAGCGTCTTTGCAAGCGCAAGGTCGAAACGTCTGGCCGCCCAACGAGAACTGAAAAGAGCCGAGATCGCGGTTGCGCTGAACGAACTCACGTGCAAACTCGAACAAGCGCAGAAGATCGACGCCGGGATTGCCCGGGACAGGGAGGCTGCCGCGCGCATCCGGATCGACGAAAAGGAGCTGAAAGCGCTCAAGAAGAACGAAAACGAGCTGGACCGGCAGGGAGCGGCGCTCGAAGCCGTCGCCACCACACTGGAGTTTTCGCCCGACGCGAACCAATCCGTTCGTGTCGATGGAAGCGAGCTTGCCGTCGACAGACCGTACCGGGTGACCGAAAGGACGTCGCTCGAACTCGAAGGCTTCGGACGACTGGACGTGACCCCGGGCGGCGAAGACGTCCGAACCCGTCGGGCCAAGGTTGAAGAACTGCAAAACAGCCTGAATGCCGATCTGGCGCAGCGGCAGTACCGTTCGGTTGGTGAAGCCGAAGTCGCCTTCCGCCAAAAGAGCCAGAAACTCAAGGAAATCGAGACGGCCGAGGCCCTTTTGACTGGAATCGCCCCCGCCGGGTTGGAGGAGTTGCGGAACGCCGTCGCCGGCCGGCGTGAGGATTTGGCCGCCTGTACATCCGATCTCACCATCCCTCCCGCTTCGATCGAGGAAGCAAAGAGAGCCGAAGCCGAAGCAGCGTCGGAGGAGGCCGAGGCGGAAGCAGAGCAATCCGAAGCCGAAAAGGAATGGGGTATCAGACAGAAGAGGTCTTCGGCGGTTCGGGAAGAGTGGACGACAGTGAAGGGCTCTCTTCGGCTCCACAGTCAGGAAAAGGAAAGGCTGGCGGTAAAGCTCGACCAGGATCGGGGGATTACATCCGACGCCGATCTGGAGAACGCCGTGGACGCAGCCTCGCGGGGACGCGACAGGCAAGCCGAGGCGCTGCAAGTACTCGCGGAACGGCGCGAACGCATGTCTCCCGACCTGGTACGCGGTGAGCTCGACCGCGCGCGCGAAGCTTGTTCGACCCTGAAGGATCAAATCGACAGGGACAAGAGGCAGGCGCGCGATCTGGAAATAGAATTGCGGACGGTGGGGCAGCAGGGACTCAGTGAACAGGTCGGACAGAAGCGTAGAGAATGGGAAGTGGCCAGGCAGGCGCTGGAACGCCTGGCGCTCGACGCCAAAGCCTGGAAGCTGCTGAGGGACACGCTTCGGGAGGCCGAGCGCAAGGCCCGGGAGACCTTTCTCGCGCCCGTGCGGGAACGTTTGCAGCCCTATCTCGAACGACTCTTCCCCTCCACCAACCTGCTGCTCGACGAAGACGGACTGGAGATCAAGTCGTTGCGCAGAGGGACTGTCGAGGAGCCGTTCACGAGCCTGAGCATCGGCGCGCGGGAACAGATCGCGGTCCTCGCGCGGCTCGCGCTGGCGGATCTGCTGCGCGAAAAGGGAAAGCCGGTGGCCTTGATCCTGGACGACGCGCTCGTCAACTGCGACGACGACCGTTTCAGGCGGATGGGGACGGCCTTGCGCCGCGCCGCGGAGCACGTGCAAATCCTGATTCTGACCTGCCACGAGGCAAGGTATCAGACGCTGGGCGCGAGAACGATCCGTCTGATCGACTGTAGCGAGCCTCGGCACTGAGGGGTACGGACGGGCCGCTTCAGTTCCTGATCTTCCCCAACCCGACATAGCCGGAACCAAGCGCCCGGTGGTGCTCGTCTCCACCGGAGTGGCGACGCTCAACGTACGCGGCCGGACCTTGCACCGGTTCTTCGGCTTCAGGATCGACGCGACCCCGGAGCAGGTGTGCGCGAGCCGCCGGCCGCTTCGCCGGTAGCGTCGGAACGCGCGGTGGCCGGCGCATCATGTTGTCGGTGGTGACGGTGTTCGAGCCGCCCGAGATCGGCTGGTCGCGCTGCGCGGCGTGACGGGAGAACACGGGCGGCCCGGGCCTCCGTCCGCGGCCATGCCGCGCTCAGGCGTGGCCGACGACCACCACCTCGATGAACGCCGCCACGTAGCGTTCGAGCTTCTTCTCCCCGACGCCGGGGAAACCCGGCGTGGTCGGGGCGTTCAGGTTCAGTACCGCCAGTCCTCGTGAGCGAGCGGCGCGCGATTCAGTTCCTCCCGATGCAGGCGCCATTGCGGCATCAGGCCGTCCATCATCTCGCGGAAGCGCTCGCCGTGGCGCCGCTCCAGGAAATGGACCATCTCGTGCACGAGGATGTACTCCAGGCACGTGGCCGGTTTCCCGGCCAGTTCGAGATTCAGCCAGATGCGCCCGGCGCCCGCGTTGCAGGAGCCCCAGCGGGTCTTCATCCTCCTGATGCGTACGGCGTTGACGGTCACCCCGACCCTCGGCTCCCACTTGGCGACGAGTGCCGGCAGCCGGTCGCGCAGCCGGTGTCGATACCATTGACGCAACACGGTTTCCCGGGCGTCCCGACCGGTGTCCGGGCGGACGCGCAGGATCATCGTCGTGTTGTTGAGCAGACGGACCGCCGGCGGGCCTTCGTGCTCGATCACGTCGAGCCGGTAGCGCCGGCCCTCGAAGTAATGGCTTTCGCCGGTCACGAATTCCCGCCGGGACTGGCGCTCCTGCCCTTCGAACTCGCCCCGGCGCCGGCGGATCCAGGCCAGACGCGAGATGACCGCCAGCCGCACGGCGTCATCGTCGAGGCGGCGCGGCGCCGCCACCCGCACACGACCGTTCGGCGGGTAGACCCCCACGTGCAGGTTCCTGATGTCCTTGCGGACGACCTCCACGGAAATGCCGCGGACGTCGATGTGTCGTCGGTCAGTCGCCATGCCGTGCCCTGCCCGCTCGAAATGAGCACGTCCATCGAACCGCGTTCCGCCGGCCACGATCAGCAGTCACGTTGCGCCTTGGCGATCTCGAACGTTTCGTCCGCCAGCGCATCGTCCCGGAGCGCTGCCCTGACGGCGTCGCGGACGGACTTTTCGTTCCTTGAATCCGTTGCCCTTCAGCAGTCACGTTGCGCCTTGACGATCTCGAACATCCTGTCCGCCAGCGCATCGTCCCGGAGCACGGCCCTGACGGCGTTGCGGACTTCCCGTTCCTTGAACCTGTTGCCCCGCCAGTCCGCCTTCCTGACGCTGCGAACGGCATCGTCCACGGCCAGGGCGGCAGTCTCGGCCGTGTCGGCGGGGGTGTCCGCCACCTCGTCTTTCAACATCAGGTCTTCCAGCCCCGTGACGTCCTTCAAGTTGTCATACAACGCGCGGCGGGCGGGGCTGTTGACGGCGATCGGATACCGCTCGTCCCCCGGCTGTCGCACCTGCTTCGCCAGCGCGACGATCCGGGCCAGGTATGCCCGGTAGTCCATCGCCTCCTGCCTGCGCTGGCGGATCAGGGCGTCCAGCAGCTCCGACATCCTCTCGTAGTACCTCGGGTTGATCGCCATCTCGTCGATGATGATCCGCCGGACGTTGTTCTCGATCGTCTCGGCGACCGCTTCGGGGTGCTTGCGGATGCCCGCGGGCAGAAGTCCAAGTGCATCCTCCCCACGTTCGACGACGAGCTGCACGAGCGTCAGATCGTCGAACGCCGAGAGCCGCTCGCTCTCCTCGGCCCGGATGTACGCATCGAGAAGATGCCGCATGGCCGGCTCGTACATCTTCATGTCGACGTAGTCGCCGCTGGCGAGCTTGACCTCCTTGCGCACCTGCTCGTAGTGCTCCACCTCGGCCCGGATCTCCTGCGCCTCGGCCTCGGAGTAGCCGGCCTCACGCATCTCGTTGGCCAGGTTGGCCCAGGCCCGCAGCAACGCCGCGGCGATCCTGTAGAGCGTCACGCGCTTGGGTTCGTTGTCCTTGAGCTGCCCGGCGTCGCCGCTCTCCGCGGCGCAGAAGAAGCGCAGATAAGCGGCGGTGTCGCGCGGCGGCTCCACCGGCTCGCACAGCGCCTTGATCTGCTCGCGGACCTCCTCGAGACGGTCCCGGCCCTTCTGCAACCGGTCCTTGAGCAGCCCTGCGACGTCTTCCGCGTCGTAGCCGTCGAACGCCTCGCCGGTGTAGTCCGCGATGGACTGCTCCAGCGACCGGAACAGATCCTTGTAGTCGATGACGTAGCCGTATTCCTTGTCCTCGCCGTCGAGGCGGTTGACCCGGCAGATCGCCTGGAACAGGCCGTGGTCCCGCATCTGCTTGTCGATGTAGAGGCAGGTCGCCGGCGGGGCGTCGAAGCCGGTCAGCAGCTTGTCCACCACGATCAGGAGCTTCATCCGCCCCGGCTCCTCCACGAAACGCTTCTTCACTTCCAACTCGAAGCGCTCCACCTTGTGCATCGCCGTCTCTTCCGGCTCGTTGAAATGCGCCGCGAGCATCTTTCGATAGACGTCGTACTGGCGCAGCTTCTCGGTGAGCCCTTCGCCGGTCTCCTCGCCCTTGATGTCCGATGCGGCCGGCCGGTAGGAAGTGACGATGGCGCACTTGTCCTTCAGATCCGTCCTGTCGAACATCTCGAAGATGCGGCAGGCCGAGTAGATGCTGTCGGAGACGAACAGCGCGTTGCCGCGCCCGCTCTTCAGCCGGTCGCGCGTCTCCATGTCGAGCAGGACGTCGGCGACGATCTTCTCCAGCCGATCCCGCGAGCTCAGCACCTTCCGCATCGTGCCCCAGCGCTGCTTGATCTGGGCCTTCGCGACGTCGCTCAACCCCCGGGTCTTCGACTCGAACCACCGATCGATCCGGTCTTCGGAAGTGAGGTTCTGGTCGATGTCGCGCGCCTCGTAGCGCAGGTCCAGCACCACGCCGTCGCTTACCGCCTCGTCGTACTTGTAGGTGTGGATGTACGGCCCGAAGGTCTCGATGCTGCGCTGCTTGTCGTCCTTGAGCAGCGGCGTCCCGGTGAAACCGATCGGCATCGCGTCCGGGAGCAGCTCCTTCATCGCCTCGTGCAGCTTCCCGGACTGGGTGCGGTGGCACTCGTCCACGAAGACGAACATCCGGCCCCTGGCGTGGAACCCCTTGGGCAGATGGCCGCGGAGGTCCGTGACAAAGGCGTCGACGTCGCCTTCCTCCGCGGTGCCGAACTTGTGGATCAGCGAGCCGATCAGCCATTCGTCGCCGGCGTCGAGCGCACGCACGAGGTCGGCGCCGCTGCTGGTGCGGCGGATGGCCTCGCCGACGCCCTTGAAGACCCGCTCGATCTGTTCGTCCAGCTCGGTGCGGTCGGTGACGATCAGCACCCGGCCGCCGGTCACGTGCTCGCGGATCCACTTCGCGAGCCAGACCATGGTCAGGCTTTTGCCGCTGCCCTGGGTATGCCAGACGATCCCGCCCTCGCGGCGCCGGATGCGCGCCTGCGCCGCCCGTACCCCGAAGTACTGGTTGTGGCGGCAGGTCTTTCTGACGCCCGCATCGAAGACCATGAAGTCGTGCACGATCTCGAGCAGCCGCTCCCTGGCGCAGAGTTGGCCCAGCTCCCGGAGCAGCGGATTGTCCCCGGCGGCCGGGTGGGCGTCGGCTTCCTTCCAGCGCAGCCAGTGCTTCTCCGGCGTCTCGATTACGCCGTAGCGCAACCCCTCGGTGTCGTTGCCCGCCATCACGAGCTGCACGGTGGCGTAGAAGGGGCGGATGAACTCTTTCTTCTGGCTGTCGAGGTTCTGGCGGATCCCCTCGCTCACCGACACCGTGGAGCGCTTCAACTCCAGCACGCCGAAGGCGATGCCGTTGACGTAGAGCACGAGGTCCGGCCGCCTGGCGTTCTCCCCGGTGACGGTCACCTCCTCGGCGATGGCGAAATCGTTGCCTCCGGGGTTCGACCAATCGATCGGCCGGACGGTGACCGTCTTCTCTCCGGCGCCCGGCTGGACCTTCACCCCGTAGCGGAGCAGGCCGTAGACCTCGCGGTTGGCGTCGTAGAGGGTCTTGCTGCCGCCGAGCGCGGCGGCCTTGCGCAGTTCGCGCAACGTTTTGTCGATGATCCTGCGGTTGTGGCCCTGACGCTCGAGGAAGTCGGCGAGCAACGTTTCCTCGACGTTGGCGTTGCCGGGGCGGCTTGTCCAGTCGCCGAGGCAGGCATAGCCGAGCGCGTCGCGGAAGAACGCGACCACGCGCCGCTGCGTATGAATCTCCCGCTGGCCGACGAGGCTCATGGCCCGCCGTCTCCGCGTTCGCGCGCTCCCGGCGTCATGCGCACTTACCCGGTTCCACCGTCATCGCCATTCCGCTCTACTCCGCCCGCCACTTGTTCAGAGCGTTCTCCAGTTGCTCCACCAGGGGCTGGATGTCGCTCTCCGTGCGCTCGACTTCCAACCGGGCGACGATTCGGCAAATGTCCGGTACCTCCCAATCAAGGGGCTCGGAGAGACCCCGAAGCTTGGCTTTCGCGATCTCGGAAGGCCGATCCGATGCGGAATCGTAAATCGCGTTCTGGCGGCTCATGCGCTCCGACAGATCACCGTCGTCGATGTGCAGCTCTCCGGCCACCGCCGCCTTGTGCCGCGGCAACGTCTCCCATACCCAGACTTCCGGAGCATCCCGGCCGGGCAGAAAGAGCACGGGAACGTCGCGCCCGGCGCCGTCCCGTATCTTCCGAGTCGTGTCACTGTCGCGCCGGTCGCCATCGAGGACGAAGACGAAGCTCTCGATCCGGCCGAACTTCCTGAACGCTGCGGCATGGGCGGGAAACTCGGCGGCGCCCGTGTCCCCTCCGATGTGAACCGACTCTCTCCGGATCCGCTGGCGCGGCAGGAGGACGTCGAACACGCCTTGCAGGATGCCTTCCGCCGCGTCGTCCTCGCACAGCAGACTGAGCGCGTCGTCGGATCGGCCGTACAGCGCGTTCTGCACCACGTCCCGGTACGGTGGGCGCACGGTCACCCGGCCGGTTACGTCCCGTTCCAGGAAGACTCGCCCGTAAGACGGCACCGAATCCAGCACGACCGGACTGTGGGTCGTCACGATGATCTGCAAGTCATTGCGCAGGGCAAGTTGCTGCAACTGGAGCATGAGAAGCTGTTGTACCCACGGATGCAGTCCGGTTTCTACCTCGTCGATCAGCACCAGGGCGCCTCGGAGCTGGGCGATCCGCTGGGACAGCCGCAGGATGGCGCGCTCGCCGGCGGCCATGTGCAGCTCGGAATACGCCGCACCGCTTTCCTGAGCGGCAAAAAGCAGGTGCTTGCTGCCGCTGGACAGATTGACGACCTCCGAATACCTGAAGGGGAGCATCTGCTGCGCGAACTCGATCTGCGACGCCGTCAAGGGTGTCTCGTCCGGCGCGGCGCTCAGGCGCGACATGCTGAGCACGCCGCGCACCTCGGACGGATTGCTGAGATTGCTGAGCGTCCTGAGATAGAGCGGACGCTCCGGCTGGGCGGCGTTCTTGCGGCCGAGGAAGCTCCGATTCCAGCCTTTGGAACGCCGCCACCGCATGGACAGCCGGCCTTTGGGCGTCGAATAGTCGAACTCGATGACGATTGCATCTTTCCCGTCCGTGCGTCCGCCCAGTTTGGGACGGTAATCGGGAAAGAGCGTGGACGGTACGAAGTCCTTGACCCCCGCTCCCGGTACCTTGTAAGCGCAGGCCGCCGCGAAGAGCACCGTGGACTTGCCGCTGGCGTTGCCGCCCGCGATGACGCTGACGGGGTAGTCGAACACCACCCGCAGGTCGTCGATGCCGCGGATACCTTGCAGGTGTACTTCCGACAGGAAATGCGGCATGTGGAGTTTCTTGCTCTGCAATCGTTCCCAGAGGCTCCTGAACCGTCTCTCGATCATGACTGTCTCTCCGGTGTCGGTCCTTCGCTGCCGTCGTCGGGGCGGTTCATTCAGGAAGAGACCAGGAAGGCGTCTCTCGCGACGCCGGGCGGAACGGGTACTTGACGGCCTTTCGACCAGACTCCTTCCTTTGTGCTTTGATGACCGCGAATATCCGTTCGACATCATAATCATGCCGCGCCGCGAACGCGTTACGGATTGCGCGGATTTCATCCACGATCGGATCATCCGTCTTCATCGTATGGCTCCATGAGTTCGTCGGGGGAGCAGGTGATGGCTGGATCGAAGCCGGCGTCAAGACACACCGCTTCGATCCGTGCGCGTATCGCCGCATTGGCGAGGTGCCGGTAGTTCCACTTCTCCAATCGTTGCGCGGCTGCGCCTTTCGAGAAGTCTCGACCGTAATTTTACTGACGAAGACATCTCCTGGAGCATCCGCTATCGTCGTTCGGCTTTGTACCTCGATCACCGTGTACAGGTTTCCCGCCGGCCGAATTCATGTTTCTGCGTCTCCACGCTTCGATGCGGTCAATACGGCCTTCCCTCTGGCGGTCAGCCGGTACTTCTGCAAAGGGCTTCTCGGTGTGTCGGGAACGGTCATTTCCAGCAACCCCCTGTTCAGGAGCCGTTCAAGCCGTCTTCTGAACTCGCCCGTCCGACGCGAATAACCCGCGGCTGCCAGCAACTCTTCACCAGGAACGGCTTCCCGGCCGCACGCTCGCAGCATGGCGGCGTCCTTGGTTGGCAGTAACGCTTGGTCCTCGGCATGGCCCACTTGGCCCTCGGCATGGCCCACTTGGTCCTCGGTATGGCCGGCGAGCGCCGCCCGGTGAACGGTTGTCAGGAATCCATCGGTAACGGCGAACTGCGGCTCCGGCAAACGTGCCTCGACACATCGGAGGATCATGTCCATGATCTCCGATCAACCCTGTCTTGAGTCGAATTCATTTGTGATGCCCTCATCCAGAAAACGCATGATCCTGTCGCGATTCGCGGTGAGGCTGGAGAACTGTTTTTCACAGACGTCGCTGAAACGCGCCAACACCTTCCGGTTGATCGACTCCTGATCCTCGAAGATGGCCAGGGAGCGAAACGAAACATTCCACTTCTCGAACCGGAGCAGTGCAATCGTGGCGTCGCGTGTTCTGTCGTCGTTGGCAAGGGCGTGAACAAAAAGCGGGCGGGCCATACCGTTGATTCGGCAATCTACCATGTATTTTCCTTGGGGATCGTGCTCGGGATCGCTCCAATTGAAGGATCTGCGTTCTTCCGGGGCAGCTTCACTCAACAAGGCCCGAAAGTCCTCCATGAACGTGGAGCGTGCCCGTTCCCGCGACAGGTACGATACATCGGAGATCTTGAGAAGTGCCTGTACAAAGGAGTACAGCGCATCACCATAACGTTCATCCGGCACTTCGATCAGCAACTCTCCATCACGATCCTCGACTCGGAACATGGACAACGTGTTGGAGATGATCTTCTGGCGGGTACCTTTATAAATATCCGACTCATCAATATCGTATGTGAGTCGCATGTAAGTATGCGCTTCGTCGGAAAGCACCCACCGCGTTCCTTCTTTTTTCAGAACGATTGAGAGGTGGTCGCCATCCTCGAACAGAAAAGGAGTGAACACGCGGAAACGGTCCACGCCTTCGCTTGCCAGCCGGATTTTCTCGGAAACTTTCTCGTGAAAATCATGCTCCATGGTTTCCATGTACATCGCCTACCCCTCCTCGAACAGGCCGTATTGAGGTTCGTGAGGAATTTCTAGGTTCGCGTCGTCTCTCAAGCAGAGAAAGGCGCCATCGAAGGCGCCATAGCGATCAGTTGGATCGGCGTAGGCGTCCTCGCGTGTTCCGAGTTCCTGGTATCGCTCTGTCGCAAAATGGATGTGGAAATCATGGAATGTCACGTTTTCGATGTGGTTGGTATGTTCATGGCTCTTGCCGTTGTAGCGGCGTAGTCGAAACAACTGACTCGATCCGGCGACTCGAACCGCCAGGATAATGGAAAAATCGAACGGATTGATGTGGCTTCTCCTGAGAACAAGACGGAATTCATTCTCTGCATCACCAATCAGCTCCAGATGTTGCTCGTGGTGGCCGCGTTTGGGTTTGAGACGAGTTCGAGCGCGCCAATCTGCTGGTAGAGATTTATGTTCCTGCACCAACGACACGATCTCCTGATCCGAGTACGTGATCGGCATGGGTTACTCCGGTATGAGGAGCCGTATTCGGCCGGTAAGAAGTTGCTGCATCATGCCTTGCTTGAGGGCACGGGTCTTGTCGCGGCGCCGTTCCAGTGTGGCAATCTCGGTGTCCATGTCAAAGAGGATCGCGGCAATCGCAGTTTGTTCCTCAATTGGCGGAAGATCCATCTGGATCTGGGCCAAATTACGAGTGTTTATATGAACGATTGCATCGCCTTGGCCCATCCGCGCTTTTTGTCTTGCTACCGTGGGTTGGTTCATCAGATAGCCCAGATAGAGCGAATTCTGTCCCAAAGGCGTCAATACCACGACATCTCCGCCTGCATAGGCTGGTTCGTCGCCAAGATAGGCTGCACATCGGCCGATTTCCTCCGAAGTTTCACCCGATCCAGAAAATAGCAGATCGCCTGTTTTAATCGGCAGAGCCGTCTGAGCGATAGATGAAGGGATACGCGCTACTGCGTTCAAGATATAGTTTTCATATCTCGTATACAATTCTCCATAGCGGATACATGAAAAACCTGTACTGGAAACATCCTCGCGCTTGATTCCACGTCCCTTCAAAAAGGGACCGAGTCTCCCCAACCGCTTCGTCTCCCACTCTCCATTGAATCCCGGCAGTCGGATCTTTCCGGTCAGCAGTTGCTGCATGGTTGCCTGCTTGATGGCTCGCTTCTTGGTGATCAATGCATCCAACGCGCCAAGCAACTCATCCACCTCCGACAACGCTTCGGCGATGGCACGTTGCTCATCGGAGGCCGGTATTGGCACACTGATCGCCCCAATCTGTCGCCCTGACAACGATGGAAGCGCTGTCGTCGATACAAATTTGCCAAGTTCAAGACGAAGAAAGATGTACAAAAAGAACTGCTGGCAAGCACCACGATCCGCCAGGCTGAAGGCTATCATGTTGTTGTCGATACAGCTTTCCCGAGACAGAAGACGCTTTCTTTCCAGAAAGATCGCTGCTCCGATTTTGGCAAAAACAATACTCCCAACTGGATGCTTGATAGCACTCAGTTTCTTCCTTACTTCTTCACTGATCCAGTGGATTGCAATCTTCATGAACAGTTCATTGCCTTGATTGTTCATGTCGGAGACCTTGAAGAACGGATAGTCGCCTGATTGGAGTCCTTGATAGATGAGAGGAAATCCACTCCCGCTACGAAATACCCCGAAATCCCCAAGCCTCCCAAGTGTCCAATCTTCAGGAATTACTCCTGCCACGGTGCGCTTGTAACCAGCGGGGACGTTTTCCCTTTGTGCTCCGTCCGCTAGTGAGGAGACGTCCATCGTGACCATCGCGGCTTGCTCTTCATCCATCGGTTGGCTCTCCCAAATGCCCGACAAGCCATTCCCGGGTACTTTCAGATTGCGCCCTCAATTCCTGCTTCGGAGGCAGGTAAAACCGGTGTTTCGATGCGTAAATGGCTGCGATATCTGTGGCGCTCAGAGGTGAATCAACGGACGGCGTCTGTCGAATCTCCGACAGGTGCGATAGACCTCCCGGAACTTCCGTAATTTTGCGGGCGAGCAGGTTTCCATTCATGTCTGGAGTCCTCTCGAATGTGCGTCAATCTCTCTCCCGCGCCGATTTGATGGCGTCCAGAATGTCCGACGTAGTGGCTCGTGTGTTGACACTTGGCACGTCAAACGGCGATCTGGCCATGTTTTCCTTGGCCTTGAGAGAAAAAACACTCCCGTCCCGTCTGCGAATTTGAACTTCTTCTTTCTCCGCAAAAACCAACAGACGAGCCAGATTCCGGCGTGCTTCCGAGTAGGTGAATTTTTCCATGGTCTTCACTCCAGTATGTTGATCCCCAAATCACGGGCCACTTGTTTGATTCTCTTGTCAAGGGACATGAAGGGTTGGGCCAAGGATTCGGCGCAGCGCAAGAGATGCGATCTTCACGGGAGACATATCGGTCGAATTTGTCCCGGTCGAGTACATCGGCCAGTTCTCTTGCCAGTGCTTCGGAAACCAGAATCGTCCCATGATCCAAAGCTCTGATGAACACCTGCCCCGGCACGGAATTGTTGAAGAGTACCGCGCTGACAATGACGTTGGTGTCGAAAACGACGCGAGTCATTCTTCGTCCAGTATGGATTGCAGGATTTCCGGGGTCAGACCGCGACGTTGTGCCTTGCGGCTGATTTCCGACATGGTTTTACGTAGTGATTTCCCGGACGCTGTCACATCACGCAAATGCAGATTGATGAGCAAATCCAATTTGCGGCGCTCACTGTCCGAAGCCGATCTATAGGCCCTGGCCACATCGGAATCGACTGATACGGTTATCCGGTCTTCCATTGTCGGTCCTCCCAGTTGACGATGGATTCAACAGACAGCATCTGTCGAATTTCCGGGTAGTCGAGTACCCGGCTCATGGTGACAGCCCCATCCGCCTCAAGTGGCCCTCCACTTTCTTGCCGAACGTCTCCACCTCCTGCTCCAATTCCGGCAGCGGCCGGGCGTAGCGCTCCTCCAGCTCCGTCACCCGCCCGGCCAGTCCTTGCGTCAGCCGCTGCACTTCGCCGTCAACGGCGCCCCGGATGCCGGCGAACCACTTGTCCTCCACCACCAGCGTCTTGATCTCGGTCTCGGTGAGGGTGGCGTAGCGGGCCAGCACCTGTTCGTCCAAGGCGGCCTGTGCCTCCTTCACGGACTTGCCTGCCTCGGACTCGGTCTCGATCAGGGCGAGGCAGCGCGTCAGGGCATCCCGTTCCTCGCCGCTCTCCGGCTCGTCCCGAATGGCCTTGAGACGCATCTTCACCGTGCTCCGGGTGATCCTGCCCTTGTCGTTGGCGGCGTCTTCCAGCAGCCCGCCATCGCCGCGGTGCTCCTCGACGAACTCCTCCAGCGCGCGGGCGGCGGTCTCCTGCCAAGCCTTCAGCATCTCGACGTCGGCCTGCCCGGCGGCGAACCAGCGCGCGACGATCAGGGCCGGGGGCGCCAGATCCATCTTGTACTTCCGGCGCCCGACGGTCAGGTCCGGCGCCTTCCGGATGTTCTTTTCCCGGTCCTCGATGATCCCGCGCGGCCGGGCGGCCTCGACCCAGCCTTCGGCGGCGATGAGGTGGACGTCATCCTGCATCGCCTCGTCCCAGTAATCCATCAGCCGTTGGTAGACGTCGTAGCGGCTGAGCAGCGGCAGGCCGGCGAAGCGCGCCAGCAGATCTTCCGACAAGGCGTCGATGAGCGCCGCGGGACGGTCATCGATCTGGAGCCCCCGGAGACGCCGCCCATGGATCTTGCGCCAGGACTCGAAGATGGCCGTGACGCGCGCTCCGAAGGACTTGAACTCCTCGTGGTCCAGGATGGCCGCCTTGACCTGCCGGGCCTCAATGCGCGGCCGGCTGTAGCCGCGGCGGCCGGGGATGCGCTTGAACAGGACCTTGCGCAGCGAGGGGAAGACCTCCCAACAGGCGCCGAGCGCGTCGATGTCGCGGTTGGGAATGCCGCCGTTCAGGTGCGCGTCGAGGTCGTGCAGGTCTTCCGGCTCGCTGGAATCGACGTAGCGCGGGATGTTCAGGTTGTAGTCGTTGGCGGGGTCCGCGATCTCGGAGAGCGGCACCATGCGCGCGTAGCGCGGCGTCTCGATCTGCCGGTTGAACACGTCCACGATGCGGTGGATGTCCTGCGCGCGCAGGCGGTTCTTGTTGCCGTCCTTGAGGAAGCCCCGGCTCGCGTCGATCATGAAGAGGCCCTTGCGGGCGCGGGCGTGCTCCTTGTCGATGACCAGGATGCAGGCAGGGATGCCGGTGCCGTAGAACAGGTTGGCGGGCAGGCCGATGACACCCTTGAGGAGGCCGCGCCGGACCAGCTCCCGGCGGATGCCGGCCTCGCGGTTGCCGCGGAACAGCACGCCGTGGGGCAGGATGATGGCGCCCTTGCCCTTGCTCTTGAGCGATGTGACGAGGTGCAGCAGGAAGGCGTAGTCGCCGTTCCTGGCCGGCGGGATACCGTACTCGAAGCGCCCGAAGGCGTCGTGCGCCGGGTCGAGGCCGTTGGACCACGCCTTGGCGGAGAAGGGCGGATTGGCGACGGCGAAGTCGAAGGTCTTGAGGGTGTCGTCCGGGTTCTTGAACTCCGGGGCGGCCAGTGTGTTGCCGCGCTTCAGCTCGGCGGTCTCGTGGCCGTGCAGGATCATGTTCATGCGCGCCAGCGCCCAGGTGGCGTTGTCCATCTCCTGGTCGTAGATGCTGATGCCGCGCGGCGCCTCGTCCGCGGCCTTGAGCAGCAGCGAGCCGGAACCGCAGGCGGGGTCGTAGATGGTCTGGTCCGGGCGGGTGTCCGGGCCGACGCCGACCACCCGGGCCATGATGCGCGAGACCTCGGCCGGAGTGTAGAACTGCCCCTTGCTCTTGCCCGACTCGGTGGCGAAGTGCCGCATCAGGTACTCGTAGGCGTCGCCCAGCAGGTCGTCGCCCCCGGCGCGGTTGGCGCGGAAATCGAGCCTCTCGAAGATGGCCACCAGCTTCGAGAGCCGGTCCTGCATCTCCTTGCCCGCGCCGAGCCTGCTCTCGTCGTTGAAGTCGGCCTGGTCGATGACGCCCTTCAGGTCGTTGGCCTCGGCGAGGCGGCCGATGATCTTGTTGATCCGGTCGCCGATCTCCTTGTCGCCCTTCAGCTTCGCCATGTCGGCGAAGCCGCCCCCGGCGGGCACCTCGATGAGCGCGCCGGGGTCTCCGGCGTACTTGTCCGAGACGTACTTCATGAATAGCAGGGTCAGGACGTAGTCCTTGTACTGCGAGGCGTCCATGCCGCCGCGCAGCTCGTCGCAGCTCTGCCAGAGCGAGGAGTAGAGTCGGGATTTCTTCAGGGCCATTCGGCATCACCGTTGCGGTGATCTCTCGGGCGGACAGGATTGTAGCAGCGCCCGGCACGCCTCCGATTCGGGATCGGTGCGTTGCCGTCCGCCTCTCTTGCGGGCGCCGGCGGCGCTGTTTGCGGCGCCCGATGCAGGGTGGACGGCGTTCTCGACCCGGCGCGACGAGGGGGAAGACCGGCCGCGAGCCGTATCCGTCCGGGAAGGACATCCCTCACGGAACGTCGAG
The DNA here is from genome assembly GCA_958295835.1 of uncultured Gammaproteobacteria bacterium. GTDB lineage: Bacteria > Pseudomonadota > Gammaproteobacteria > HK1 > HK1 > HK1. Next base: position 4,693,538 of record OY282378.1, on the reverse strand, counting down.
CGGCATATCGTCGAGCGTGGCGTCGATGTTCTGCACGTCGGTGAGATCGAGCCGGAGGCTCTTATGGGCGTCCACCGCAAGGCACTCGACGTCGTCGAGCGTCCGGCAGGCAGGGCGGGGGTGGCGGCGTGCCGGCGATCACGCCGCGCCGGGTCGAGAGCGCCGTGCTCAGCCGTGGCCCGCGATCACCTCGATGAACGCCGCCGCGTAGCGTTCGAGCTTCTTCTCCCCGACGCCGGGAAGCGCGGCGAACTCGTCGAGGGTGCACGGCTGCTGCTCGGCCATCGCTTCGAGCGTCACGTCGTGGAAGATGACGTAGGGCGGCACGCCCTGCGCCTTGGCGAGCTCCCGGCGGTGGGCGCGTAGCGCGTCGAACAGCCCCTGATGCTCCGGCGCGAGCGTGGCTCGTGCGGCCGCGGCCCGCGCCGCGGGCTCACGGCGCCGCTTCTGCTTCTTCGGGGCCGCTGCGTCGCGCCGCAACCGCACCTCGCACGTGCCGCGCAGCACCGCGCGGCTCTCCCCGGTGAGCTTCAGCGAGCCGAAGCCCTCGACGTCCACGCGCATCAGTCCGCGCGCGACGAGCTGGCGGAACACCGAGCGCCACGTCGATACGTCGAGGTCCGCGCCGATGCCGAAGGTCGAGAGCCGGTGGTGCCCGAAACCGCGGATGCGCTCGTTGTCCTTGCCGAGCAGCACGTCGATGACGTAGCCCGCGCCGAAGCGCTGCCCGGTGCGGTACACGCAGGAGAGGGCCTTGCGCGCGGCCTCGGTCGCGTCCCACGCCTCGGGCGGGGCGATGCAGTTGTCGCAGTTGCCGCAGGGCTCCGCGCGGGTCTCGCCGAAGTACGCGAGCAGGGTTCGGCGTCGGCAGGTGGTCAGCTCGCACAGACCGAGCATCGCATCGAGCTTGCGCACTTCGAGCCGCTTGCGCTGCTCGCCCGCCTCGGAACCCTCCACCATCTGGCGGAGCGTGATGACGTCGGCGAGCCCGTAGGCCATCCAGGCATCGGCCGGCAGGCCGTCGCGCCCGGCCCGGCCCGTCTCCTGGTAGTACGACTCGATGCTCTTCGGGAGGTCCAGATGCGCGACGAAGCGCACGTCGGGCTTGTCGATCCCCATGCCGAACGCGATGGTGGCGACGATGATCACCGCGTCCTCGCGCACGAACGCATCCTGGTGGCGCTTGCGCTCCTCCGCGCCCATGCCCGCGTGGTAGGGGAGCGCGTCGTACCCCCGGCCCCGCAGCCATTGCGCCGTCTCCTCCACCTTGCGGCGCGACAGGCAGTAGACGATGCCCGCGTGGCCGCGGTGCTCGGCGTCGAGGAAGTGCAGGAGCTGCTCGCGCGCATTGCGCTTGGGCACGATGGCGTAGCGGATGTTCGGACGGTCGAAGCCGCTGACGAAGACCCGCGCGTCCCGGAGCCCGAGGCGCTCGGCGATCTCGCGCCGGGTCGGTGCGTCCGCGGTGGCGGTGAGCGCGATGCGCGGCACGCCGGGGTAGCGTTCGTGCAGCACCGAGAGCCGGAGGTACTCGGGCCGGAAGTCGTGACCCCATTGGGAGACGCAGTGCGCCTCGTCGATGGCGAAGAGGGAGATGCGGGCGCCGTCACGAATACCGTCGAGCAGCGCGAGGGTGCGCTCGCCCATCAACCGCTCCGGCGCGACGTAGAGCAGGTCGAGCCGGCCCGCGCGGGCGCCGTCCTCGATCGTCCGGACTTCGCCGAAGGTGAGCGTGGAGTTGAGATACCCGGCGCGCACCCCCGCTTGGCGCAGGGCGTCGACCTGGTCCTGCATCAGCGCGATGAGGGGGGAGACGACGACCGCGACGCCGGCGCGGAGCAGGGCGGGGATCTGGTAGCACAGCGACTTGCCGCCGCCGGTGGGCATGACCACCAGGCAATCGCCGCCGCCCGCGACGTGCTCGATGATCGCTTCCTGCTCGCCTCGAAACGCGCCGTATCCGAAGACGCGATCGAGGACCTCGCGCGGCGTCCGATGCATGGCCCCGGATGCTACTGCCCGGAGGCGGTGCGCGCCATCGCCCCGGCGGCCTTCGTGTGCAGGCGAAGAGCCCGGCGTAGAGCAGGCCGGCCCCGGCCACGGCTCCGAGCGGCGCCAGCACTGAACCGCCGGGGGGCGGGCGAGGCGGAGGTCTGCCTCGTCGAGATCGGGGGCACGGTCGGGGACATCGAGTCGCTGCCGTTTCTCGAGACCATCCGGCAGATGCGGATCGAGCTCGGGGAGCGGGAGTCGCTGTTCATCCACTTCTACCCGGCGGTTCCTTGATTGCCGGGACGGGTATCGGCGAGGCTGCGGCAGCATGGGCGCGCGGGTACGATGCCCGCCTTCGCCCGCGGTGTGGGGGAGCTCGAAATGACGGTCGAAGTTGCGTCCCGTGCCGGTCCCGGCGAGCGGAGAAGCCGTTGCGCCGGGGAAGCGGCCGCGGCCCCTCGGGAGCCGGCTCCGCGGGAGGCCGCCGCCTCGCAAGCCGCGCTGGACATCCTGCTGTGCGAACTCCTGCCGCGCCAGGGGTGCTGGAGCGACGAGGGCTACCTGTGGCTTACCGGCCACGGCAACCGCCCGGTCGAGTTCACCGACGGCTTCATCGAGGAGCTGCCCTTACCAACATCCACCCATCAGGCCGTCCTTTCGTTTCTTTATGTCCTGTTCCGTGCCTGGATCCGGCCGCGTGGCGGCATCGCGGCGTTCTCCGCGTTGCGGATGCGCGTGCGCGAGGGCAAGTTCCGGGAGCCGGACATTCTGTTGCTGCGTGACCGCTCCGATTCGCGCTACCAGGATCGCTACTGGCAGGGCGCGGACCTTGTGGCCGAAGTCGTCAGCCCGGACCACCCCGACCGGGACTTGGTGGAGAAGCGGGCCGATTACGCCGAGGCGGGTATTCCGGAGTACTGGATCGCGGACCCGCGTGACGAGACGCTGACGGTGCTGGTGCTGCGTGGGGAGGCATACGTCGAGCACGGCAGGTACGGGCGGGGGGAAACGGCCCATAAGCGCTAACTTGTTTTTTCATCAATAATCGAAGTATTCCGACAATTGAGGGAAGCGACGGCGAGGCGGTTCAGCCAATGCTCTGGAGATGTCGTTCCATTCGCCCAGCATCCGCGTCAACGCCATCGGGGGTTCGATGCTTCGCATCACCTGGTTGAGCACGAACTTGAAGTCACGCCACGCACTGTGGGGGCGATGTCGCCTCCAGGTCGTATCCCCAGGGGGAAATCGCGATGGCATGGCGAATCAGCTTCTCCACCAGCAACGCCACCAGCAGCTTGCCGTACAGCCAAGCCTTGGCGCTCTCGTCATCGTATTTCGGCAGATGCCCCAACTGCGCCAGCGACTTGAACCGCTTGAACACCAACTCGACCTGCCAGCGGATGCGATACCACTCCAGCACCTGCGAGGCGCTCATGAGCGCGGGAAACGTCGTGAATACAATGACGTAGCGCGCAAACTCCAGCGTCTCGGGCTGAAGCTGCGTCCCCTTGCGCGAAGCCGTCCGATGCAATCTCTCATGGGCCATCCGGACCGCTTCCCGGGTCTTTCGCAACGCACACACCCGACCCGACACCACCCCATCGCCGGACACCACCGTCACCGGCCACGACCGCACGGCGCCGGCGCGCTTGAGCGACGTGACCGCCCCGAGCAGGTCGAACGACTCGCCCCGAGCCGTGTGAAACGCCAGCGAACCGGTGTTCACACGCACCGTCACATAACCACCCGCGCATACCACGTGCCCGATGCCGTTGGCTGTCGAGTCGCCGCGGTCGGCCACAATGAAGTCACCGGGAGCGATGGGGAAGTGCGAGAACGACTCGCCAGTCCCCGGACCCCGGGTGGGCGTGAGCTTGAAGAAGTCGCAGGCCAACGACGGGAGGCGCACGCTGTAGTGGACCCGCCACAGCCCACCGGTCTTGCCAGGCTCCTTCACCGTCGTCGCATCGAACGCCCTGACCTCGAAGCCATCGCTGTCGGCAACACCAACGCCGTAGTCGCGGAACAGCTCCACGCACAAGGCGTGCAGCCAGTCCCTCGACTTCCTCAGCCGCTTGAGCAGCGCGACATCGGACAGATCGCCCAGACGCGCCTTCCTGGCCCGCACCACGGTTTCACGCAACGAGTGCCCGCACCCCAAGTGCAGCAGAAGCGTGCGCAGCAGGTTCTCGACCGATTTGTCCTTGCGCAGGCCCTTCAGAGCCCCGGTGTCGTCGGCCAGCGTGCGCCAATCACTTGGCAGAAACGCCATCAGCACTTCCCAATCCTCGTTCACTCGCCAGCCTCCGCGTTGCAAACCGGCGTGTCATGGTACGCAAACCAGTTCGGAAAACAAGTTAGCGCTTATGGGGAAACGGCCGTCTCGATGCTGCTGGAAGGCTTCTCGGCGGAGGTGTCGGCGGTGTTCGACGCTCCGGAGACGGGCGGGTGAGGGCGTGAACGCGCTATCGAGAGGTCGACGAACGGACCGGCAAATGGACCGCGAAGAAGGAATCGGCACGACACCGGCGGGCAAGGACGCGCCACAACCGGAGAATCGTCACATGGCCCCTAAATACGACGAGATGGTGAGAGCCACGCTCGCATCGCTACGAAAGAGGGGAGGGGTGGCCTCGAATCAGGAAATCGAGGACGACATCGTTTCGGGTTCGCGAGATGCAGGGATCGATGACGAGCGACGTGGACCACGGGATCGTCATCACGACCGGGCACTTCAGCCCCAGCGCGAAAACCCAGGCCAAGGCACCCGGAGCCAAACAGGTGAGTTGGTAGACGGGGAACGGCTTTGCGAGCTGCTGGATGAGCACGGTTTGGGGGTGACGAAAACGGAAAGGAGGGAAGTAAACCGAAAGTGGTTGGAAAATGTGTAGGAGGACAGATGCAGTTGGGGGATTGCCATCAGTCCTCCCCGGCGAGCGCGTTCGCGATCGCCTCGCAAAGATCTTCGTCACTCGATTCGAGTGCTCGCCACCCAGCGCAGTGCGTGACCGCGGGGCGGGCGGTGACGTGGAGTCGAGTCGCATGGATAGCGAGCCACGGCGCTCATGGCGGAGCTCCCGACCGGTCCGGCTCGACGGCTCGCCGAGCAGGGCCTCGGCGATGTCGCCGGCCATCGCGGGCCAGTCGATGCGCTATGGGGTCATTCTTGGCGTTTGCTTCGGCTCTTGCGCTGTGCGGTTCAACGGTTTCACTTTCTTCTCAAGATCAAGATCCCCGCTTCGGGCACGTGCGGGGGCTCGGGCAAGTGCCTGTTCAGCTCGGGCCGGGCCGACTGGGTCGGCCAGCCGCCGAACTTTGCCGCCTTCGTCCAGGGACCCTCGAACTGCGCTGTAGCCGGTAGTGCCACCTCCGGGCCTTTCGGCCAGTGGTGTGCGCCGAGCACGATCCAGTCTGGCGCGTACCCCCCCGGTCCCCGGCGCAGCGGGGCCGGTAGCGCAGCGACCGTCGTTTCCGGCAGCTCCGACATGGCGTCGATGTAGCAGCAAATCCGTACTCGTCCTCCCGCGTACCAAGTGACATTCTCCATGTCGGGTTTCCCGGCCACGTAGACGTTGTCGTCCTCACCCGCGTTCTGTGCGAGCCAGAGCGACGCGCGTTTGAGAGGGTCCGGGTAGAGCCGGGTGACGAACTTCACGTAATTCCATAGCGGGTAGCCTGCGCTCGAGGCTCCCGTGTCCGCGTTCCGGATGTGCAGCGGCCAAGCCGCCGCGTTCGTGAGCAGCAGCCCTGCCAAGGCCACTACGCCCATGTACCGGTTCCGGCGCCAGACCCATTCGCAGAAGAGTCCCTTCAACACGAGGACGAAGACGATCGCCGGGAGCATGTAGCGCAACGGTACGTTTGCTACCGTCCGTCCAGGGTCCTGTGGCCCCACCACCGCGACAGCGACTGTGAACAGTATCCCGAACAGGATCAGCCTTCCCGCACCAGCGAAGCCGGGGTCCATGCCGGCTCCCCGCTGAAGTCGGATGGCTCGTATCCTCGCCGCGGTGGCGCACACCGCCAGCCACAGCGCGACGGGCCACGAGATCCAGTCGGTGCTGAAGAGCGTCCAGCCGTACACCGCCACCTGCCGCAGTGCTGCGGCAGCTCCCCACTCCGGCTTGTCGGATGTGTGCGCCCACGCGATCGCCCTGTCCGCGGGGCTATCGCCCAATACCCCCAGCCAGCCGAGCCAAGCTATACCGACTGCGCACGCTGCCGCCCCGGCGAGGGCGAGCCCGGCCCACTCGAGCTTCCGCGTCTCGCCCCCACGGACGATGCAGTGCATCGTGGCCAACGCCAGCATCGCCGCCACACCGATCGCGTACTGGCTGAAGAACACCGCCACCCCGCTGAGGGCGAGGACCGCGAGCTGGCTCGGTGTCCTGCCTCCTCTCCACCAGCGTTCGTAGGCCCACATCATCGCAACGACGGTGAGAACGCTCAATGCGTAATACCGCGCCGACCGGAAGTGGAGCATGAGCTGTGCGTTGAATGCCGCGAACGCGAAGCAGAACACGATCAGCCGGGCGCGTTCCCCGATATGCTGGTGCAGTACCCGGTGGAACAACCCCAGCGCGAGGGTCCCGGCCACCGCATGCAGGACCCGCGCGCCGAATTCGCCGTACCCAAAGAGCGCGAATCCGGCTGCGGTGAGCAGGTACATCAGCGGGGGGAAGGTGTCGACCAGCTCGGCGTTCAACTGTACGCCGTTCGCGCCGCCCCAGAGGTTTCGCCCATCGAAGGCGTAGAGCCCTTGACCTTGCAGGATCTGGCGTCCCATGCCCGCCACCGACGCTTCGTCGTGCCAGAGTGCGGTGTGGTCGAGATGCCAGAGGATCAGGACTGCCGAAACGAGCCAGATGACCGCAGGCGCCCGCCGCCAGCCCATGAGCTGCGTCGCCTGCGCTACCGCCACCACCCGCCGCCGCCGCATCCTTCGTGTGTCCCCGCCGGTGATCGCGCTACCGGCCGCGGATGTGCTCGGTCAGACGATGCACGGTTGTGGAAGGGTTTCCTTCGGGATCTCCTTCCTCTTCACGGCGGGCAAGCGAATACTCGGCCCTTCCGACTGCGTCTCGAGGAAATCGTCAGCGGCCGGCACTCCTCCGAAACGTCCGTGACGATAGGCCCTCTCGATGTCGTCGCGCGAGCGCAGCTTGAAGTTCGTCAGCGGCGTGAACTCGGACGCCCCTTCCCGGTTCTTGTCGGTCATCCAGATTTCGTCCTGCCGAATCAGCCCGCTGCCGAGAAGGGTGACGTCATGCGTGGAGAAGACGAGCTGCGCACTATGCGGGTTGGAATCCTTCTTGTTGAAAAGTGATACGAAAGCCCGTGCGAGATTCGGATGAAGGCTGGTATCCAGCTCGTCGATCACGAGCAACGACCCTCGCGACAGCGCCTCCAGTGCCGGAATGAGCAGTGAGAGCAGCGTTCGGGTCCCCTTGCTCTCCGAATCGTAGTCCAATGCCCGGGTACGGCCTTCGGAGGCTGAATGGATGAAACGGAGTTGCTTACGATGGCGGACTTTCTCGAGTAAAAGATCTCTCAAAGAATCATTGCCCTTGACGTGTTTTGCCATCGTTTGGATAAGATCCTGAATCATTCTGGATTCATCTTCGCTGTATACCTCCTCCTTGACGTCGATTCTACTGATGCCGATATCGGCTTGGCTGACCAACTCCACGAGACGGTCAAGGTGTTCGTAGCTGGCAAGGCGGTCAGCGATGATTTCGTGCGGGGGCTCTCCTTCCAAAATGACCACCCAACTCTCCACGAAATACCGATACAACTCCGTAAGCTGTGGGTGATTGTTCTGCGCAGCGGCCGAGAGAAACAGGCTGTTCGGGCGTGTCAGGTTTTCGATCGTCCTGTTTTCCCCCGGTAATTGATTTCCAACTCTTACGCGAACCTTTCGGTCTCGTGTTTCGCGTTCGAAGAGTACTTGGGTGCTCTGTCTCTCCTTGCGTACAATTCGATAGAGCCATTCCCTGCAAAATTCCGTTGCCGTGTACTCGAAACCGTATTCGTATACGCTCTCGGGCTGATCCGACCCCCGCCCGTCCGCTCCCTGTTCGCTCACGGTGAAGGTGCAGTCGAACCGCGTCGGCTTTGCTTCGGTTGTGTCGTCGAGCCGAAACGGCGTCCGGGGAATACGGTCCGTCGCGTCCAGTGATTTGTGAGACTTGATGACTGCCCGCCGCATCTCGTTCATGGCATCGATGAGGTTGGACTTTCCCGCCGCGTTGGGTCCGTAGATCGCGGCGATGGGCACGGCGGCTTCCTTCAGCGTCGGCACGGGGATGACCAGTCCTTTGCGCTTGATGCGCCTGGACGCGCTCAGGAACAGCTCCTGGTAATCGCGGATGGAGCGATGGTTGGCCACACCGAAGCGCAACAACATGCCTTTCCCCTCCGATAACGGACGTTACGGGTAGAATCTGCCACAAACAGCCGCTAATGTCGCGAGGCAGATGGCGGTTTCCATGGATGAGTTGACATCATGATGGAAGAAAACGGTAGCTTGCGGGCCACCTCCGTCGCCCGAGCGCAGGGGGGACTTCCGCCGAGACCGGAAGAAGACGGCAGATTGCGGGTTACTCCCGTCACGGCACCCGTCACGCAACTGAAGGGCATGGCGCCGAAACCCGAGTTCCCGGTCAGCCTGGAGGCGATGGACGAAGCCGTTGCGAGGGCGGCCACGCGCGGGCGATGACAGAGGTGACAACGCCAGGCACCGGTCGGAATCCCCGCGGCGGTCACCTGCGGTCGTTGGTCGGGGATTCGGGATGAGGTTCAACCCCTCGCCGTGCGCCGGTACAGCAGGGCGTTGCCGGCCTTGCCGCAGATCTCGCTGACACCGGCCTCGCGGAAACAGAACGCCGCCTGCTGGCCGAGGCGTCGCGGCGAGCGCATCGCGCGGGCGAGGTCGAGGGTGGTGAACGGCTCCGGCAGGTCGGCGTCCACCAGCGCGAAGAGGTCGGCCATGCCCGTGAGGCGGTGCGTCCGCGCCACCTCCACCAGCCGCCGGTCGATGCGGGTCCAGTCGCGCCCGTACCTGCGCCTGCGGCCTCGGTTTCCTGTTCCCGAACCTTTCATCCGGACATCCTCCTCGACCGTCATCACCACGTCGATGGTCAGGTTGGGGTGGTCCAGCAGGGTGGGGATGCTCGTCAGGCCGTCGAAGACGGCGAACACGGAATCGTGCTTCGGCGACTTGCGCCGCCTGATCGGGACGGTCGGGATATCCGGAACGTTCAAGGTGTTCGGGGTGCTCGGGGTATCGGCATCCGGGGTGTCTGGGGCATCCGGTGTATTCGGGGCATCCGGGGCATTTTGGACGCCGCGGGCGTCCGCGCCGGCCGGCATCGTGACGATGTAGCGATCCTGGGCGACCGGATACACCAGCGTCACGGCGAAGCGTTCGAGCAGCCGCGGCAGCTTCTTCTTCAGCCGCCAGAACGACCCGGTGTGGATTTCGACGATGCGTCCGCCGATCACCACGTCGGCCACGAAGCCGTCCACGGCCTGCTCCGTGATGCTGCCGGGAACCGCGTAGCGCGCCTTCAGCGCCCGGTGCAGGGACCGTTCGTTCAACTCGCCGATGGCGCTCTGCTTCTCCAACGGCGTCTCGCGTTAACCGGCACCTGTCCCCCGCGCGTATCCTGCATTGCGCAGAGGAACCCGCGCACCGTGTGGCGCAGGAACAGATTCGCGTCGATGGCGACGATGCCGGTCATTTTCGCGCCATCTCTTCTTCCAGCCGGGCGATCCCATCCACCGGGATGTCGGCCAGCCACTTCGCCGCTCCCTCGCAGTCCCCGGCATCCAGTAGATCATGATGATTTCTACCGCATTTCCAGGCGGCCCCTCCACGTCCGCCCAGCCAATCGGCCCCAGTGCAGGTCCCTTTTTCGTTTCTTCGTGCTTTCGCCGGTTCATCGTGGTTCCCGCCCTCGTCTTCCGGTGTTCACCGTCCCTCTTCCAGCTCGAATTCTCCACATCCGTGCGTTGAATGGGTCAGAGGCCGAACGACTTTGCTTCCTCCGCCAGCTCGTCCGGCAAGTCGCTGGTCAGAGTTGCGATGATGTTCGCCGGATCGGTGGTTTCGCCCGGTTTCGATGATTGATGAACGATACAGCCGTTGTCCCGAGACCGAAGGGCGAAGGCTCGTGGCGGAGCCGTCCGCGCCAGCCGCCTCCGCCGCCTCCGCCAGAGTCCTGGCGCAGGGAGGGGCGATGGTCATCCGGTCAGCCGCGCGCTCACGAGCCGGTTCAGGTTCGTTCCCCGGCGGCCTTGATCGTGAGCGCCCAATGCGTTTCGTGGGGAACCGCACCACGAATCATCCGCTACAGGTGTGGTCCGCGAGGGGTTCCGGCGGGGATTCTCCACTAGCCTGCATGTCCGCGAGCACGCCGCTCACCAGCTCCCGAATCCCCGACAGCGCCTCGCCGGGAGTCGGGGCCAGCCAGCTCAGAGACGGAAATTCGGCGCACAGCCCCAAGTGCTCTCCATCCTCCGCCGACCATGTGATGCGGCAGGTGTTGTGATCAGCCATTCCGAACCTACAATTTCTCAATCGCATCAATGAGTTGGCGTATCTGATACGCCGTCGCCATGCTATTGTAGTCCTGGATGTTCACATTCATTTTTCACGCGGGGCTCATTGTCTCATGAGTCAATTGGTTCATTGCCCCATATCGGTAGCCCCGATGTGACGAAAGGCGTTCGATCAAGCCCGCCAGCACGGATTGGGCCACCCTTTGGGCCACCGCGCCACGGATCATATAACATGTTGATGTCAATAGAATTTTAGTGATTTGGCCCTGCGGCGCTGACAGGTCGTTGTCTGCGCCAGGGACTTCGGTGTTATCCTCCGGTGACCGGTAGACCGGCGTGTTGGCGGTGTCAGGCGCTGCCGTCCTTCCCATTCACCAACCCCCAAGGGTGCTTGAGTAAAAGTGGCTTCGAAGAAGAAGATAGTCAGGTTTCTCCACGAGCTGGCGGAAACCATGGAGATTCCGCCGCATCAGCTCGCCACTGCGGCGCTTGAGTATGCAAATAGTGTGTTTGGCGGTACTGACGATCCCGGCGATGCCGACGGTGCAGAGGACGAAGTTCTCGACACCGCAGACACGGCGCAGAGCCCCGACTTCCCAGCGGCGCCCCCGGTCGAACCCTACACCGGCCCCATTCACCTCTGCCTCGACTTCGGTACCGCCATGTCGAAGGCGTTTGCGTGGGACAAGGACGCCGACATGCCCATGCCACTGAGGATCGGCCACGCCGCAGGGGAGCCCGCGTCTTCCCCTTACGCGCTCAATTCATCGATCTTCATCAATCGGGATGGGCGCGTCTTCTTCGGACAAACAGCCGTGAATCTCGCGGCGGCGGCAGACCCCGAGCACCACCAAGCGTTCCAGTCCATCAAGGACATTCTGACCGTCGGCCCGATGACCGACTTGCTGGAACCCGTGTCCGACCTTTACAACCCGGGCGGGCATCAAATCAATCGCAAAGAGGTGGTCTCGCTGTATCTGGCCTTCCTGACCGACAGCGCGCTTCTGGCGCTACGGGAGGACCATCAAGAGGGTAGCCGCAACGTCCCGCGCAGCTACACCAAGCCCGTTTTCGACCAGACTCGGGATGAGTGGGCGACGAACATCCTGAATGAATGCGCGGCTGTCGGACAGGCACTGGCTGATCGCTTCTCCGGCCAGTGGGCCAGCGGAATTCTATTGGATGATTTGCGCAAGGAACTCGCCGTCGCCGAAGCGAGCACACAGGAGAAGCATATCGTGGTCGAAAGCGGAGTCCTGCCGGAACCAGTCGCCGCTTTCGCCAGTCGTGTCCGGAATATTGTTCCCGAACAGCATCGACGCCGCCTCATGATGGTGATCGACGCGGGAGCGGGAACAACCGACTTCGCCATGTTCGCGCGAGTTCAAGACAAGGGCGGGATGCGCCTGATCCCTATCAAGGGCTCCGTAACCACAATCCGGGTCGCCGGGGACAGCGTCGACAACGCTCTGATGGATTACCTGCTGCAACAGGCGAATGTCGGGGAAGGCCATTCGCGGCGTGGTGCCGTCATAGCCGACTTGCGTCGGGATATTCGGCTGATTAAGGAGGAACTGTTCAGTAATGGGAGCGTGACGAGGCAACTCGTCAACGATATGAAGACCGAAGCGCAGCTCGATGAATTTGAAGAATGTCCTGCAATGGATGGGCTGCGGGTCGCGATGAGGACAAAATTTCACGAGGTGCTGTCGGGAATCGACAGGAGTTGGTTGGCTCTTAAAGAGCTCGAGGTGTTCTTCACGGGCGGCGGGGCTTCCCTCAGCATGGTGACAACGCTTGCTGGAAACCAGTCTGTCAATATTGGCGAGTCGGCGGTTATACCGATAGGTGTGGCACAGTCACCACCTTGGCTCGAAGAAGAGTGCGAGGACATCATCGCCTCCTATCCGAAACTCGCGGTGTGCATCGGCGGCGCCTGCCACGGCGCGGGGAAGATTCCCTTCTTGGGCGTGGATCAGGAGCGAAAGACGTTCGGAGGGGATTTATCTGAAGTGCAATGGAAACTAGACGGCTTTCGCGACGGGCAGTGATGACAAGCGCTGTCAGTTGAACGCCTCCACGAGAGCAGGAACAACCACCCTTGACGCTGACCGCCCACATTTTTCAACGCCGGGCGACTGGATCTGGACGCGTCGCGTGAGCGGTGCATCGTCGGGGAGGCGATACGCGTGAGGCGAGAAGTCGACGATCTCGCCGGGCGAACCAAATAATCGTAGCTGCCTTCTGTCCGCCAAAAAAATCACCCGGTCGATAAGCTGCTTGGTCAGATCGACCACGCCTGTGATGGTATCGGCATGGATTGGAGCCTTGAAGCGAATGTCATTGAGCATGGCGTCGACGCTCATGTCCGTCCGATGGCGGAGATCGTTCGCGACGATCATGGCCATGGCGATCGACAGGTCGTCGGTTTCGTCCAGTTCGACGGGTTTCGTCTCCACCATTTTGACGCCACCTGAACCCAGCCATCTTCGCAACTCGGGCGGCAGGTTGCGCGCCGATCTCTCCGATTCACTCAGTTCCTTTTGCGCGAATCTCTTGTCAGGCGACAGGGCACGGTGCGCCTTGAGGAGTTCATTGTCGGGTTTGCCTTGTTCAAGCAACAGCAACAACCCTTCGAGAAGGGTTCGCCGTAGCTGTTTCAGCCCGGCGCTGTCACCGGTCAGCCGTATCCAGCCACCGTCCGGTAGCCATCGGTCCGCAAGCGCCACCGCCCTGTAGAAGTCCGGTTCCGCGCCAAGCCTGAATCTGAAGCGGATTAGCTGGATGGCGGTCTTGACCAGTTCTTCCACCGTCATGGCTGATGTCCTGTACTCCTGAGGACGTGGAACGTTGGCAAATGCCTTGGTGATGAAATGGCGAAAGCCGTCGCAGAGATTTTCATCGACCTGGATGTCAGCCTGGATGAACTGATCGTTGAGCGCCTCCAGGATGTGTTGAAGACGAAGAGAGCGGCTCTGGGTCGACATGCCGTCGATTTCGGTGATCGCCCGCGCCATGTATTTGAAACCCTCGGACAACGGCACTCTTTCAAGCAGCGCCCTGACCCACACACGACGTGCTTTTTCACCTTTGTCCTCTTCGACGGCAGCCTTCGCCAGAACATCCGGTTCCATCGGGATGCCGGACGCCACGACGGCGACGGCGGCATGGTGACGTTGATCGCCATCGCCGTGTTGAAAGGACGAAGGCACGCCGACCGACAGCAACCGGGCCGCTAGTGCGGGGACCCATTCGCACTTCGACCGGGTTGAACTGTGCAAGCGCCCCAGCTCGGCGAGGGCTGAAACGAACTGCTCGTCACCCTGGGTCGCGGCGTGCGCTGTCAGGACCGAGAGGTGCTCCCGGAACCGGGGTAGCTTGGCCAAGCCGTGGTGAACCTTGGCCTTCAGGGCATCGGTGACGACTTCCCTCAGATCACGGATCTCGCCTTGTTGGACGGCTCTGGCCGTGCGGTCGAGCAGGTCGTTAACCAAGGTGTTTTTCGAATCTTCCTTCATCATCCCGGTTTCCGAGTCTTGCCGACATGGATCGCTGACAATTGTGGGATTTCAGCCATACAATCTTTAAGTTATTCGTGTCTGTCAAGAAGAATCCAAACATAATCAGAAAACTTATCCTCGAATATGTATTTTCGAAGGTAAAAGGAAAAATATCCATGTCCCTGTAGGCAACTACGTTTTTCAGTGCTCGCTCAATTGATCATTTCATTTCTACAGACATCGTATTTTCCATTCATCGATATTGATTTCTTCATCTGTCGCCGGTATCGAAACACCGCTCAAACGCCATCCACGTAACGTAGCAGTCCTTTTTCCGATCATTGCGATCGAAGGGTATGGTACGTGATATCGAGGTCGGTGGGGCCGCCCGGTAGGGTGTCGTCGGTGATGCGGCGGGTGACGGTGCCTTCGGGAAGGTCGCGGATGTCCTCCCAGCCGAGGGAGATGCCGGCCTGGGTGCTGCCGGTCTGCGCGTCGTCGTCGGGGTGCGCGCTCTGGCGGTCGGGGGTGCGGAGGGTGTAGCTGGTGTCGCCCTTGACGGCCTTGCGGGGGAAGCCGACGCCGGGGAGGCCCTTGGAGGGGTGAAGACGATGCGGCCATTGGCGTCGTACCAAGTATCGGCTTCGTACTGGCGCATGACGGGAAACTGGACGCGATAGATGGTGAGGAGTTCGCCGAGGGTCAGGGCGAGGGCCATGGCGGCGAGGATGTCGATCTTGATGAGGGCTTGGCGGCGGGCGCAGTCGGTGCGGAGGGCGCACTCCCATCGCCATTCGGGGGTGAGGGCGGCGAAGTCCTCCGGCAGGCGGGGATCCTGCCTGGTCCAGGCGTCGGCTCGAGAAGCGTCGATGGCGTTCATGGATTCCGGGGCATCAGAGTGTTGGTCGGAAGCGGCGAAGGCACTACCGGACGATTCATCCGTGGCAGTCGTGCCTCCGGCATCACGAGCAGGGTTCCGATCGGAGGCGGCGACGGCGTTTCCGGGCATGGTAGCGCATCCGGGACGATCCGGGGCGGTCGGAGGCGGCGACTCGCCGTTGCAGATTTCGGACCACAGGTCGGCGTAGTGGCTGGTGAGGCAGCAGAGGCGTAGCGCCCTGATTCGCAAGGCGTTCGAAGAAGTGCGGACCCGACAGCACCAGCGCCGCCGGGGTCTCCGGGAATCGCGTCTCCCTGCGGACGATTCCTTCGCGCTGTGACATCGTCTCGTTCCAATGGGCGGTCACGTAGAACTCGCCTTTCAGGAGGAGGGCTTCGGGCGACGGCGCCTCGCCGTAGGAGGTGCGGTCGATTGTGGTTGGGCTGTCGCTTGCAGCGGCATCGCGCCAGCGCTCCACGGTCTCCCGGATGTCGCCCGCGAAGACCTCGGACAGGTAGTGATGGCTGTAGAACTCGTTCTCGTTGTGGATGCCGGCGAAGGTGGCGGCGGTTTCGGCGGCGGGCATGGGGTCAGTCCTCCGGTGGCCTCGGAGTCGGGCGGTGGATCCATTCGATCTCGCTCTGCATGGATCGTGATACTGTAGGTAGTATCATCGGCGCCATGACCAGAGCCGAGAGGCTACTCGATTCGATAAGGGCCAATCCGAAAGCGGATTGGACGCCCGGCAACATCAAGGCGGTGGCGCGGGCTTACGGCTGGCCTTTCGGCAACGAGGAACCAGCTACGCGGTGGTCACCAACGCTCTGCGCCGACACTTGACGATCCCCATGCACAAACCCATCAAGCCCCTCTATATCAGGCGGCTGGTGGAGCTGATCGAGGCCGCGCGATGAAGTTCGAAGATTATCCGCTCCACGTCGACCCCATCCCCGAGGAGGAGGGTGGAGGCTATCTGGTCACCATCCCCGATCTGCCCGGATGTATCGCGGACGCCGAGACCATCGATGCCGCCATTGCGGAGGCCCGTGACGCCTTCGAGGCATGGGCGACGGCCGAACGGGAAGACAAGGGTGATCTGCCGGCCCCGAAGACCTGGAGCGGACAGTTCGTCCAGCGCATTCCGAAGACCTTGCACATGCAGCTCGCCAAACGGGCGGCGAGCGAGGGTGTCAGCCTGAATCAACTGGCCACGACGTTCCTTGCCCAGGGACTCGCCGCGCGGCAGGGGCCGGGAGCGTGATTGAGGCAAGACTCATCCCATCTTCGGCGACGGAGCCGAAACATCCGGTGACGCGCGGTTCGGAGTTTGAAACGGACGGCAACGAACGGCCGACCGAACCCCTCGTTGTCGCGAGGGATCAGAGGTGCGGCCCGATATAGACGATGCGGAGTCGCCGGGCGGGCGGCGAGACAGGCCACTCGAAGTGGATGCGGAAGGCTGGCGTGGAGACCTTGCCGTGCCAGAAGCAAACCAGCGTTCCATCGCCGTCGGGGTCGGGAAAGGTGAAGGTCTCCGGGGAATTCTTGCGTCCTTCGGACTCGCCCGAGAACCACGACCTTTCCCCGACGAAGAACCTGTTGTGCAGCTCTGCGCCGGCCCTGGAAAGCCTGCCGTCACCGTCCATTTCCGTCATCAGCCGTTGAAGTACGTCGAGCAGGGCGAGGATCCTCCTGCCTCCCGGCGGATGGTAAGGGTGGCGTGCGAGGATGTCGTCACAGTGACCGCCTATGTGCAGGCGATCGAAGCGCTCACGAGCCTCGGCGAGCAGTTCCGGCCATGTCGCAGGCTCCGGTCGCGCCGCCAGCAGCGCATCCGCAAGCGCCTCCGTTTCGCGAAAGTTCGCAACGGGGACATGGTCGATGGGCTCCTCCGCCAGCCCATGGACGACGCATAACGGATCGGCGGCGAAGCGTGAAGCAGGGTCCTGGACGGGGCTCAGGGTGGCTGCCGGCAACGTGGCGAGGATACGGCGCGCGGCTTCGCCGAGACCGAGATCAGTGACGTCTTCGCCGTCGAACAGGAACAGGTCATCGTCCGTCGACTGTCGATCGTCTTCGATGAACGGCCCCTTCCTGCCTGCCCACTGAAACAACAACACCCGCTTGTCACGGGGCAGTCGTCTCCCGACTTCGGCCAGCCTGACCCCAGGCCGAATCTCCGTGTTCGGCATTCCCCTCGCGCAATACAACCTCTCGACAAGAACAGGGTGCCGTCGTCGCGCTTCGATCAGTGCATCGAGAGGCGCTTGGTGAGGATGGGCGACGGCGCAGGCCTCGGCGAGCGCCAGCTCGTTGACGAACGCGCGCAACAGGATCTACTCCCACCCGGAAAGGGCGGCCAGATCGCGTTCCGCCTGATCGAAGAAGCCCTCCGGCCAGTCGCTGATTGCCCCTGTTCGGTCGACGGTGACCGTCGTGACCCGCCCGACGTCGCCGCCCGGACCGAAGAAGTGCAGGGCCGCATCTTCGGGATTGAGCAGACCGTCGCGAACGGCCAGCCGGATGCCGTTGAGCAAATGATCACTATGCGTTTCGACGAAAATCTGCAGGCCGGCGCCGGCCATCCGTCCGAGCAGCCGACCGACGGCGGACTGTGCCCGAGGGTGCAGGTGGGCCTCCGCGCTGTCCACGACGATGATCGTCCCCGGCGCCGCCGTCAGCAACGCGACCAGGACGGGGAATGCGTAGCTCAATCCGTAGCCTACGTTCGCGGGTCGCGCCCAGCGGCTCGATCGGCTTGAACTGAAGGTCAACCGGATGGGCGAGTCCGCGGTCAGCCGATCGGCGTTCACGCGGGCGTTCGGAAACAGCTCGCCGAGCCAGGCATCGACCTGCGCACGCACCGTTTCCCGATCGTCATCGGGGTGGCGGCGGGCAACGGCGACTTCCTCATCGGCATATTCCAGGTACCAATAAGCGGCGTACTCGCCGTTCGCCCCGACGTCACCCGGCGGGCGCGAAGGCGTGCGGGGAACGGGACAGGTCTCGATCTCCACCGCGCGTCCTGCACCGATGAATACCGTATCCCGCAGAGCCGATACCAGCGGCGACTTCGATCGTACGATCGCGGGCCGGATTCTCTGGGTTGAACGTTTGACGACGCCGTCCCGGACGTACTCCACGCTTTCGAGCGCCATCAATCCCCTGGCCGAGAACTTCGGCCGATGTACAAAGGTCCAGATGATGCTCTCCCGAGAGTTACCGGCGCCGAGACGCAGCGATTTGCCGGCCGCGCCGTGCCGGATGACGTCGCCGCCGGCTCCGAGCGTGACCAGCTCCCCGTTCAGCGGCAATCGCCGGTCATGGGAAGCTACCCGCAACGCCTGCGCCAGCAACAGCAGGGTTTGCAGCGTAGTGGACTTGCCGGCCGCGTTGTACCCGGTCAGCACCGTCAGCGGCGCGCACGGGATCTCAAGTGCTTCGAAGCACTTGAAATTTTCCAGCGTTATCGAGGTGACAATCAAGATGATGAACTCCGGATTCCGGGTCATTTGAACCCGGTGGGTCTCCTCGTCATGTAAGATCCGAGTGTTTGCTCGGCCATGTCGAACCTTGTACTGATCTGTCTGGTGCTGTTCGTCGAATAGGTGATCGCGTCTTGGAAGTTCTGGTTCAGAACCAGATTGATGACGAGCCGCGCTATTTCGTCTTCATATTCCTTGACTTCTCCAAGGGGTATTTTCGTGAACGTCCATGAAAATACATCGAAAAGGGAGATGTTGATGACGGATCGTTTGTTCCTGCCCATGGCCAGTGATCTCCGAAAGGCATGACGGCCGAACAATTCGTAGTTCTTGCGCATGGACTGGATAAATTCTCTTTCCAGCTCATGAAGTACGTCGTCGTCTTCGGCATTGAGACGCTCCAGGGTCTGGGCCAGGAATTCGTCCATGTCACCGTTGACGTAGGATCCCCAACCCAGCAGGCAGAATCCGGCAAACCGGTTGATTGCCTCCCGGTCGCGCATGGTCTTGGCATTCAGCGATCGGCCCGTCGACGTCAGGAAAATCTTCTTTTTCGCCATGTTCGAGAGCCAGCGCGTACCGGGTCCGTTGTAAATGGCGTTGCGCATCTGCTGACGGGTGAGAACGACGCCGCTGTTGACACGTTCGAATATGTCGAGCCGCGCCCGCTGGGGTGCATATTTGTCGAGGATATAGAGCGTCAGTTGCGTATCTTCCACCCGCTCCTGCAGATGTATCGGCAGATCGGAGAAACGTTTTCCGTTCAACGGATGGCTGCGGCCAAGCCCGGTCAGTGCCAATTTGTCGCCAAGGAAACGAACGAACGTCGTCAAGCGCTGGAGCCCGTCAACGACCACGATTCGCCCGTCAGGACCTTCTGCAACGTAAAGGACGGGAAGCGGTATGCGCATGAGGCAACTTTCCATGAGCTTGGATTGCTTGGAGGGCTCCCACACGAAATCGCGCTGAAAATCGGGATCCAGGAAGAAGCGTCCCCGCTTTATGCGCTTGACCACTTCCGTGACCGTGCGCGTTTCGGAGCGGACCATGACGTCATCGAGCGGATACACGTTCTCGTCGACGTCTGCGAGAGGATCGCCGAGACCTTCGATTTCCTCTTCGATTCGGGACTGGTTTGGGGTCATGATCCTTCCGCGTACGATGGTCGATGATCGAACGATCGATGAGCAACGACGGCTTGCAACGTGGTCAAGCTAGCCCTGTTGGATCGAAGGTGTCAAGGAACGGCACATTCCGATGTTTGCAGATTCAGATGGGATCTTTTCCGTTAATTCTCCCTCGTCATGGCGCAGACCACCTTGATCCAGGACCGGGGCTCGGTAGTCATCGTCTCCTGGATCCATTCCAGGTACTCGTCGAACATCCCCTCGACTTCGTGGCGGCTTCGCTCCGCCCGAGTCCGCTTGATCGCTTCTGCCTGCCCCGATCCTTCGAGTTGCAGTTCGATCTGGCGCAGCCGGCGGACCTTCAGTTCGTCGAGCGTGGCCACCGCGTGGTCCAGCTTGGCGTTGATCCACTTCTCGAAGGCGTTCCGGCCCTCCCGCTTCCGCTCCGACGCCTGTTTCCGGCACCGCTTCCGTTCCCACCGTCACTACCGCCCCCCCCGGCTGCCGGAGCAATCGCCGCCGCTCCCGTCTTCGTCATCGTTCCCGCGTCCGCCGCCGTTCCCACCCCTGTTGCCGGGACGGTCGCCGCCCCCGTTGTCTTCACCGCTCTCGTTTCCGCCACCGTCACCGCGAGTATGTCGGACCGGACAGGGCCGTTCCGAAGCCGGCCTTGACCTTGACCGGGAGAGGGCAGGACATCGGAGAGGGCAGGACAAGACCGACATTGCCGCTCGAAGGGCGATTTGTTACCGTGCCCTCCCGTCCGGCGGCCCAATCCGCGGCCGTGCGAAGCAGGTGCGATGGCACGCTTCATCTTCATCACGGGCGGGGTCGTCTCGTCACTCGGCAAGGGCATCGCCTCCGCATCGCTCGCCGCGATCCTGGAAGCGCGGGGCCTCGACGTCACCCTCGTCAAGCTCGATCCCTACATCAACGTCGACCCCGGGACGATGAGCCCCTTCCAGCACGGGGAGGTGTTCGTCACCGCCGACGGCGGGGAGACCGATCTCGACCTCGGCCACTACGAGCGCTTCGTCCGCGTCACCATGGGCAAGCGGAACAACTTCACCACCGGCCAGATCTACTGGAACGTGCTGCGCAAGGAGCGGCGCGGCGAATACCTCGGCGCCACCGTCCAGGTCATCCCCCACGTCACCGACGAGATCAAGTCCTGCATCCGCCGGGGGGCGGGCGAGGCGGAGATCTGCCTCGTCGAGATCGGGGGCACGGTCGGGGACATCGAGTCGCTGCCCTTTCTCGAGACCATCCGGCAGATGCGGATCGAGCTCGGGGAGCGGAAGTCGCTGTTCATCCACCTCACCCTGGTGCCGTACATCGGAGCCGCCGGCGAGCTGAAGACGAAGCCCACCCAGCATTCGGTCAAGGAGCTGCGCTCGATCGGCATCCAGCCGGACGTCCTGCTCTGCCGCTCGGAGCGCCCGCTCCCCGACGGCGAGCGGCGCAAGATCGCGCTCTTCACCAACGTCCCCGAGCGCGCGGTGATCAACTGCATCGACGCCGACAGCATCTACCGGATCCCCCGCATGCTCCACGCGCAGGGGCTCGACGACCTGGTGGTCGAGCGCTTCGGACTCGAGGCCGCGGAGAGCGATCTCTCGGAATGGGACGCGGTGGTGGACGGCCTCGACAACGCGGACCGGAGCGTGCGGATCGCGATGGTCGGGAAGTACGTCGAGCTCGCGGAGTCCTACAAGTCGCTGAGCGAGGCGCTCGTCCACGCCGGCATCCACACCGGGACCAGGGTCGAGATCCGCTACGTCGATTCCGAGGAGATCGAGAGCGCCGGCCCCGGCCGCCTCGAAGGCGCGGACGCGGTGCTCGTCCCCGGCGGATTCGGCAAGCGCGGCATCGAAGGGAAGATTCGGGCCGTGCGCTACGCCCGCGAGAACGGCGTGCCGTACCTCGGCATCTGCCTGGGGATGCAGGTCGCGGTGATCGAGTACGCGCGCCATTGCGCGGGGCTCGAAGGCGCCGACAGCACGGAGTTCAACCCGGCGACGCCGCACCCGGTCATCGCGCTGGTCACCGAGTGGATCGGGAAGGACGGTGCGATCGAGCGCCGAGACGAGGGGTCGGACCTCGGGGGGACGATGCGCCTCGGCGCGCAGCCGGTCCGGCTGCGGCGCGAGTCGCGGATACGCTCGGTGTACGGGACCGACGTCATCGGCCACGAGCGGCACCGGCACCGCTACGAGTTCAACAGCACCTACATGGACCCGTTGCAGGATGCGGGGCTGCGGATCGCCGGCAAGACCATCGACGGCACCCTGGTCGAGGTTGTCGAGGTGCCCGGCCATCCCTGGTTCATCGGATGCCAGTTCCATCCGGAGTTCACCTCCACCCCGCGCGACGGCCATCCGCTGTTCAGGGGGTTCGTCGAGGCGGCGAACGATTATCGTGAGCGCGTCGGCGGGAACGTCGGCGAACGAGTTGGTGCGAGTGCCGGCGGGAGCGCCGGCGAGATCACCGGCGGGAATGTCGGCGAGGGCAGCACCGGCAGGGACGCCGGTGAAGTGGCCGCGGAGCGCGGCGCCGGTGGAAGCGCCGGCAGGGACATCGGCAATGATGCCGGTGAGTCCGCCCGCGCCGTCGAAGGCGCCGCCGTCGCATGAGTCGGCGCTTCGGACGGACAGACGCCGGATCGGACCCCGGGTTTCGTCCGGCGTCTCCGTTGCGAGTCGGTTCGGGATCCTCCGAAAGCCGTGGTGAAGTCGGGACGGCCACCCCCGGCGGTCCGGTATCGGCGTTTCGCGCAACGGCATTTCCGCCGGGAGGATGGGCCTCCGGTGCGCCGCTGGCGGAACCGGCCACGCTATCGGAAAGCACAGGAAATCCACGACACCTGAAACCCCGTGGCGCGGATGAACCCTGGAGCCGGCCGGGCCGATGAGGATCGGTGCCTTCGAGGCCGGTAACGACGAGAGGCTGTTTCTCATCGCCGGGCCCTGCGTCATCGAATCCGAGGCGCTGGCGATGGAAACCGCGGAGACGCTGGCGCGCATCGCCGGGCGGTACGGGATCGGTCTCGTCTACAAGTCCTCCTTCGACAAGGCGAACCGGACCTCGCACGAGAGCTTCCGTGGCCCCGGCCTGGAGGCCGGGCTGCGGATCCTGGAGCGGGTCCGGGCCGAGGTCTGCGTCCCCGTCCTCACCGACGTGCACGAGGACACCCCGCTCGACGAGGTGGCGTCGGTCGCGGACGTGCTCCAGACCCCGGCATTCCTCTGCCGCCAGACGAACTACATCCAGGCCGTGGCCCGTTGCGGCAAGCCGGTGAACATCAAGAAGGGCCAGTTCCTCGCCCCTTGGGACATGGCCAACGTGGTGGACAAGGCGAGAGCGGCCGGCAACCCCGACGTCATGGTCTGCGAGCGGGGGGCGTCGTTCGGGTACAACTACCTCGTCTCGGACATGCGCTCGCTGGCGGTGATGCGGCGCACCGGCTGCCCGGTGGTGTTCGACGCCACCCATTCGGTGCAGATGCCGGGAGGGCAGGGCGCGCGCTCCGGCGGCCAGCGCGAGTTCGTGCCGGTGCTCGCGCGGGCCGCGGTCGCGGCGGGGGTCGCGGGGGTGTTCATGGAGACCCATCCGAACCCCGACGAGGCGCTGAGCGACGGTCCCAACGCCTGGCCGCTGGGCCGGATGGAGGCGCTGCTCGAATGCCTGCTCGCGATCGATGAGGCGGTGAAGTCCCGGCCGCGGGCGGAGGACGGGTCGGGGGTGGGGCCGGACTCCTCGAGGCGCCACCATCTTTGACAATCGAGCCGAATTTTGCGCGAAGCATCTCTGGGAGCGTGGGCGTCTCGACCGCAACGGGCCGCAGGCCCGCAGATTGACAAAGCGGGCGGGACGCCCGTATCCGAAGGACGCGCCGACCGCGTGACGCGTCGCTCCCAGGTTCACGACAGGCGCCTGGTTCCGGCTCGCCGGGTTGGGAGCCTGTCCCGCGGATCGGCATGTGACGCGCGACTCATCGCTATATGAGCCAATCCATTGATTCATGATCATTCCTGAACTCGGAGGCTCGATTTTACGGAAGGGTTCCGTAGCGCAGATTCCTGGAGGAGGGCACCTCGATTGACGGTCATTCGAGACATCGTCGCCCGCGAGATCATCGACTCGCGCGGCAACCCCACCATCGAGGCGGATGTCGTCCTCGACGGCGGCCTCGTCGGCCGGGCCGCGGTCCCCTCCGGCGCCTCGACCGGACGGCGCGAGGCGCTGGAGCTGCGCGACGGCGAGCCGGAGCGGTTCCACGGGCGCGGCGTCCGGCGGGCGGTGGCGAACGTCGAGGAGCGGATCCGGCCCGCGCTCGCGGGGATGGACGCGGCCGATCAGGGCCGGATCGACGCCACGATGCGGGACCTGGACGGCACGGACAACAAGGCGAACCTCGGCGCGAACGCGATCCTCGCGGTGTCGCTGGCCTGCGCGAAGGCCGCGGCGCGCGCCGCCGGGCTGCCGCTCTACCGCCACCTCGGCGGCGCCGGGCCGTTCCGGATGCCGGTGCCGATGATGAACATCGTGAACGGGGGCGCACACGCCGACAACAGCGTGGACATGCAGGAGTTCATGATCGTCCCCACCGGCGCGGCGGATCTCCGCGAGGCGGTGCGTTGCGGGGCGGAGGTGTTCCACGCGCTGAAGGCGGTGCTGGGCGGGCGCGGGCTGGCCACCGCGGTGGGCGACGAGGGCGGCTTCGCGCCCGATCTGCGGTCCAACGAGGAGGCCGTCGAGGTCATCCTCGAAGCGATCGGGAAAGCCGGCTACCGCGCCGGGGGCGACGTGCACCTGGCCCTGGACGTGGCGAGCTCGGAGTTCTACCGCGACGGGACGTACCATCTCGACTCGGAGGGCGTGGCGCTCGACGCCGCGGCGTTCACCGACTACCTCGCCGGCTGGGCGGACAAGTACCCGATCGTGTCCATCGAGGACGGCATGGCGGAGGACGACCGGGAGGGCTGGAAGCGGCTGACCGGACGGCTCGGCGGCAGGGTGCAGCTCGTGGGCGACGACCTCTTCGTGACGGACCCCGCGACCATCGCCGCCGGAATCGCCGAGGGCGTCGCGAACTCGGTGCTCGTCAAGGTCAACCAGATCGGCACCCTCAGCGAGACGCTGGAGGCGATCGAGACCGCGCGCTCGGGCGGCTACACCGTCGTGATCTCGCACCGTTCGGGGGAGACGGAGGACACCACCATCGCGGATCTCGCGGTGGCCACCGGCGCGGGGCAGATCAAGACCGGCTCGCTCTCGCGCTCGGATCGGGTCGCGAAGTACAACCGCCTCATCCGCATCGAGGAGAGCCTCGCGCCGGAGGGCCGGTCGAGCTACCCCGGGCTGCGAGCGTTCCACCGCGCGGCTCGCGAGGTCGTGTCCTCGAATGCCTGAACGCGAATCGGCCGGTATCGAAGCCCGGTCGGGACCGAAGGGCGGCGGCTCGGCTGCGACGTCCTGTTGCCGGGCGGGCAAAGCGGCGAGCGGTGGCCGCCGGCGCGGTCGCTCCCGGGCCAGCGCCGTAGCCGGAACAGTCTTGTCCCATACGAGGTCCCTGCCGTCGCCGCGCGGTCCCGTGTCGGGGTACACTGCGCTGGCCGGGCAGTGCCGGCAGGGTCATCTCCGTGAAGGGGGCGCGAGATGAATACCGAGCCATCCATGGCGCAGGCGGGAAGTGGCCACGGTCACAGCGTTGGGGAACGATTGTCGAGGCACAAGACATCGGGTGTGCCCGTGAAGCCCATGATCGCCATACTCCTGGTATCGCTCGTCGTGTTGCAGTACCAGCTCTGGCTGGGGGACCGCGGCCTGCCCGAGGTGCATCGCCTGAAGGTCGAGGTCGAGCGGCGGGTCGAAGACAACGCTCGCCTCGAGGCCCACAATCGCCGTCTCGCGGCGGAGGTCCACGATCTGAAGGAAGGGCTCGAAGCGGTGGAGGAGCGGGCGCGCACCGACCTCGGGATGATCGGCCGG
The DNA here is from genome assembly GCA_958295835.1 of uncultured Gammaproteobacteria bacterium. Classification (GTDB taxonomy): domain Bacteria; phylum Pseudomonadota; class Gammaproteobacteria; order HK1; family HK1; genus HK1. The sequence goes on along the minus strand of OY282378.1, from coordinate 4,668,001 downwards.
GACGAGACGTATTATCAGCTCGTCGGACGTTGACCGGCGCCGCGGTCCGGCATCGGACGTGTGGGCGGTCGTCCCCGCGGCCGGCATCGGACGGCGGTTCGGGGCCGATCGCCCCAAGCAGTATCTCGCGCTCGGCGATCGCCCAATCATCGCCCATGTCGTCGCGAAGCTTGCGGCGCTACGCGAGGTGGCCGGAATCGTCGTCGCGGTCGCACCGGCGGATCCATGGTGGGAAGAGGCCGCACGGGTGTTCGATGCGCCTCTGGTCCGGGTCGAGGGTGGCGCCGAGCGCCGTGACTCGGTGGCGAACGCGCTGGATTACCTGGGCACGGTCGCGCCGGACGCCGCTCTGGTGATGGTGCATGATGCGGTCCGCCCTTGCGTGGCGGTGGCGGACATCGAACGGGTCGTCGCGGCAGCGCGCCGCCAGCCGCACGGGGCCATCCTGGCCGCGCCGATATGCGACACTCTCAAGCGGGCCGGTCCGGAAGGCTCGATCGCGGCTACGGTGGATCGATGCCGGCTCTGGCGTGCATTCACCCCTCAAGTCTTTCCCTTGGGCCGGCTGCGCGCTGCGCTCCGGAACGCGGTCGAGAGCGGCTGCATGGTGAGCGACGAAGCGCAGGCGATGGAGCACGCCGGCGCCCGGCCACTGCTCGTGGAAGGCTCGCCGGGCAACATCAAGATCACCCGCCCGGAAGACCTTGCGCTCGCCCGTGCCTTGCTGGCGGCGGAGAACCTGCGGTCGTGATCCGGATCGGCTCCGTCCCCGGCACCGGCCCAAGCCCCGGTCCGGGCCGCAGCCGCAGCGCTCGACAGGTCGCACCCGGTGTCCGCCGGTCCCGTTTCACAGCCATCCGCCGGCAGGATCATGCGCCGGCCCGTCACTTGCCCGGCGCAGGGACGTCCGCATCGTGAACCGTATCGGTCACGGATACGACGCCCACCGATTCGCCCCCGGCACGAAGCTGGTGCTCGGCGGGGTCGCTGTCGAGTTCGACCGCGGACTCGCCGCCCACTCCGATGGCGACGTCCTCGTTCACGCACTGTGCGATGCGTTGCTCGGCGCGGCGGGGCTCGGCGACATCGGCCGGCACTTTCCCGATACGAGCCCGGAACTCGCCGGGATCGACAGCCGGATCCTGCTCCGCCGCGTCGGCGCTCTCCTCGACGAACGAGGTTTCGGGGTCGTGAACGCCGACGTGACGGTCATCGCGCAGGCGCCGCGCCTCGGGCCGCATCTTGCCAGGATGCGTGCTCGCCTCGCCTCGGATCTGGGTATCGAGCCGGAGAGGGTCAACGTCAAGGCGACGACCACCGAGGGGATGGGCTTCACCGGGCGCGGCGAGGGGATCGCGGCGCATGCGGTGGTGCTGATCGAAACGCGATGAGCCGCCCGGCGGTGCGCCGGAGCCGGGAGGGCGCTTCGTGAGCAACGCGGCATTGCGGGCGCCCCGACCAACGCCGCGGGCGGACGAGGAACAGGCTTGTTCCATGCCGGTGGCGACCGCCGGCGCGGTCGCCCCCTGACCAGCGCCGCAATCGCTCAATACTGGTAGGGCACGAAGCGGAGCACCGCTCCGACCTCGGAGAGCTTGCGTGCGAGCAGTGCTTCGTGGGACGGCTCTCCGAGATAGAGCAGTTCCAGATGCGGGATCCGGCGTCCCTCGTAGAACGAGAGCGCATCCAGAATTACCCGGAGCGTCTTCTGGCCCGCGGGTCCGGTCACCATGACCCGGACCGGCCGGGCTTCCGCCGGCACCATGATGGAGGCGAGATCGCGGGCGAGCTTGCTCGGGCCGGCGACCCGCGACATCGCGAGGAACGCTTCGTCGGCGAGTCTGCCGTTGCTCGGGACGTACATGTAGTCGAACCGGCCGCCGAACGCGGCGGTAGCGGCCTCGAGACGCGGATCCAGATCCGACGGCGCGGTAGCGGCGCATCCGGCGAGGGCGACCGATGCGACGACCGCCAGCGCGGCCCACCGACCTGTTCGCCGTTCCGTGATCCTGCGGTTCATCAGTGGTTCTTCGATTCGGGGAGGTGGCGGCCCGCACGGCGCAAGTGTAACGCGGAACCGCGGGCATGAGGATGCAGGAACCACCAGCGGCAATCACCCCGGGCGCGCCGGTTGGGCATGTGTGATCGATCGGCGCCCATGGGACGGCTCCGGCCGAAGGCGCCGCGGCCTGTCGACCTTCAACGAATGCGACTCGCGCTGACACCGATGGTGCTTCAGGGCGATTTTCGCGCGCCCCGGGCCGGGCGACGATGCGCGTCACTTCGGGGGATGGCTCCGGGGAGCGGGTACGGAGCCCATGCCGCAGACGAGGATTCGGTGGCGATGGAAAGGCAAGGGGCATGGAGGCAGGTCGGAACGACGGGAAGGACGGTATGTCGAGCCGTCCGCGACTTCGTTTCCGCCGGAATCGAAGCAACGCGGCGCCCCGGCCGCTTCATCGGGGGATTCGGAGCGCTGGAAGGCGGAGGGATCGAAGCACGCCCCCGCGTCCACGGCCCTGGCCGATCGGCGCACCGATGGTTGGGCGGCATCGCCCTTCCGTAACGGGAGACGCGCTACGAGGACGAGCCTCGTCCCCGGCGCATCTGGCGGCGGTTGTTTCATGAGGGAGGCATAGAGAGTGGGTATCTGCAAGAGCGGTTCGGAAATCGCGGACCATATTCGCCTGAAGGTGATCTACGAGGGGCTCGAGCTCGAAGAGATCGGCATCGAGCTCGCCGACGTCACCGACGATGTCCGCCTCTTCGACGAGGATGGCCTGAACCTCGATTCGATCGACGCGCTGGAGATCATCGCTGGAGTACAGCGCGAGTTCGGCCTGTCCCTTCCCGACGTCGACCAGGCGTTCATGGACGAGCACTGCGCCACGGTCGGGCGCCTCGCAAGCATGGTGGCGGACCTGTCCTCCGACACCGGCACCCGAGGACAGGCTCCGGACGGGGCCGGCGGGGACCCGTCCTCGAACGCGATCGTCGAGGAGCGCCGAAGCGGCTCCTCGGCAGATTCCTGAGCCCTGCCCGATCCCACGGAGAGACGACCGATGTCGGCACGCATTCTTGCCTTCGACCGGATGGGCACGGTGCTCGGGGAATCCCTGGCCGCGGTCTGGCGGGAGCGGGGAGGGTGCGTGCTGGACGCCTCGGCCGGCGGAGGGCTGGCCTCCGTCCTGGCCGGGGTGACGCCGTACGGTGTCGTGTTGACCGAGCCCCGCCTGGACGAATCCGCCTTCGTGAGGCAATCGCTGGCGGCGCCCGATGCGGCGGCGGCATTCGCCGGCGAGCTCCACGGCCAGACGATGGCGTTCCTCGCCGACTGCCGGGCGGCGATCCGCGCCATGATGCCGGCCGGCAGGGGATACGTACTGGCGCTCTGCATCGACGACTTCGCGGCGAAAATCCTCGGCCTCTCCCAGACCCCTATCGCCAATCAGGCCCGGGCCGCGGCTCTGAAGTCCATGGCCAAGGAGTACGGGCGGATGGGTCTCGGCTTCAATACGTTCGTCTGCCAGCCCCCGCGGGAGATGGTGGAGAAGTCCGCATGGCGGGCCCACCGGGAGCAGTTGAAGGTCTACGCGCTGCGCTATCGCCCGGTCGGGGTCGGCGGCTACTCCCGGTTCATCATCTCCATGATCAACGGCGATCCGCCGGCCAACGGCAGCGTCCTGTGCCTGGGCAACGGCGTCATGGAGATGACGGCGTGACCATGAACACCGCAAGCATCGTTCTGATCACGGGCGCGACGCGCGGCATCGGCCGGGCGATCACGCAGAGGTTCGCGCGCGCGGGCTGCCGGCTCGCCCTTGTCTACCGCGCCGACGAGACCGCGGCCCGCGAAGTCCGCGACCTGCTCGAGGCCGCGTGCGTCGAGGCGGAGATGATCCGGGCGGACCTCAGCGATCTGCGGGCGTGCCGCACCGTCATCGACCGGGTCGTAGCCCGCTACGGCGGCCTGGACGTGCTGGTCAACAACGCCGGCGGAACACACGACGGCGCCTTCGCGGCCATGCCGCCCGAGAGCTACGTCGGTCTGGTCTGGGGGAATCTCTCCGCCCCGGTCGTACTGGCCCTGCACGCGGCGCCGCATCTCGTCAGCTCGGCCCGGGCGGGGCGTGGCGGTGCGATCGTGATGATGGCTTCGATGGCCGGTGTGACCGGCAAGGAAGGCCAGGTCCCCTACGCGGCCACCAAGGGCGGTCTGATCGGGGCCACGAGGCTTCTCGCACGGCATTTCGGCCGTCGCGGGGTGAGAGCCAACGCGCTCGCGCCCGGATTCATCCGCACCGGGATGGTCGATGCCCTCGAGCCGGACATGTACGAGCACGTCCTCGAAGCGAGTGCGTCCCCCCGGATGGGCGATCCGGCCGAGGTCGCCGAGGCGGTCTGGTTCCTTGCCTCGGGCGTCTCTTCATACAGCAACGGCACGGTCCAGCGTGTCGACGGAGGATTCCTGCGTTGAACGAGAGCTTCCGACGATACCTCCCCGGCGCCCGCCACCACGTGCCCGCCTCCGGCGCGACACGAATGGCGGCCGGGGATGGAGAGCCGGGACGGGGAACCGGCGAGCGAGAACGTCACGCCGCGGTACGTGCGCGCGAACGCGCGCCCGGCGATGCTGCGAATGCACGGCGCTCCGACTCGCCCCACGATCACGAGGCCGTCCTTGTCGGCATGGGCGCCTTCTCTCCGTTGGGGCGCAACTGCGCCGAGATGAGGCAGGCCCTGCACGACGGCCGCGACTCCATCGCGAGGGTGACCCATTTCGACGCCTGCCGTTTCATCGGTGAGCTGGCCAGCAGCTTCGGCGACGAAGTCCCGGTCGAGATGGATGCGGACGCGCGATCGTGGGTGGACCGCGCCACGCTCCTGACGGTCGAGGCATACCGGGAGGCGATCAGCCAGGCGGGAGTGAACCCTCGGGACCTCGATCCGGACCGGGTCGGTGTGTGCCTGGGCAGCTCCCACAGCGGCCTCGTGCGCACCGAGGAGATCGCGCAGCACGTGTTGCGCAACCAGTGGGAGCGGCTGCGTCCCAGAATCGTCGCCGCGACCCTGGTCTCGCACTGCACCTCGATCATCAAACGCATGAGTGGGGCGCGGGGCCGGGTGATGACGATCTCCTCGGCCTGCGCCAGCTCCAATTCCGCCGTGGGCATCGGCGCCGATCTCATCCGAAGGGGCGAGCTGGATCTGGTCGTCGCGGGCGGCTCCGACACCGTGTCTCTCTCGGTCATGGCGGGATTCAACGCACTACGGGTCATTTCCCGCGACAAGACCGCCCCATTCTCCAATCCCGCCGGCCTCAATCTCGGTGAAGGCGCCGGAATCGTCGTGCTCAAGCGCGGGGATCTGGAGATGCCCGGATGTGGGCCGCCGCTGGCCGAGATCCTGGGTTACGGACTGTCCGGCGACGCGTGGCACGCCACCGCCCCGGACCCCGATGGAGTCGGATGCGAGCAGGCGATGGTCGCGGCGCTGGAAGACGGCGGCCTGACCGCTGCCGACGTCGACTACATCAACGCGCACGGCACGGGGACGGAGGCCAACGACGCGGCCGAATCCCGATCGCTTCGCCGGATGTTCGGCGACACCACGCCCATCAGCTCCACCAAGTCCTTCCTCGGTCACACGCTGGGCGCCAGCGGGGTTCTGGAGCTGATCGCCTCCCTCCTGCTCGCCGACGACGGCGTGGTCCCGCATGGTCTGCGAATGGGCGCGGTGAGGGAGGGGTGCGCGCGGCTGGACTACGTACGGGGCGTCCCTCGCAAGGGCCGGCCCGACATCATCATGGTCAACAACTTCGGCTTCGGTGGCAACAACAGCTCGCTGGTCGTGCGGGCGGGCCGGAGCCGTGATGCAGGACGCCCGCGTCTCCGTCGAGCCGATTCGGTGGTGGTGACCGGGATCGGAATCGTGAGCGCCGCCGGTGAGGGCGTGGCGCGGTTCTGCCGGGCCCTGGAGGCCGGGAACGCTCTGGTGAGCAGGGATGCGGAGAGCGGGATCGACGCCGCGTACTGCCCCGCGCCGCGCGTCACCGATCCCCGGCTCAGGCGGTTCGCGCGCGGCGCCCCGGCGACGCGCTATGCGGTCGTCGCTCTGGACGAGGCGCTGGGCGCCGACAAGGCCGTCTACGACCACGACCCGCGTTCCGGCCTCGTCGGCGGGGTGGTCTTCGCTGCCCAGAAGCCGACGGAGAAGTACATGGAAAGCGTGTTTGCCGACCCCGCGCTCGCGAGCGCGCACTACTTCCCGATGACGATCATGAACGCGACGGGAAGCACCTGCTCGCTGGCATTTGGAATCACGGGATACACCACCACCGTATGCGGCGCCGCGGCGGGCCTGGCCTACGCGTCGGATCTGGCCCGCGACGGGCGCCAGGACCGTGTGGCCATGGTCTCGGCGGACGAGCTCTCGCCGCGACTGCTGAAGGTCTACTGGCGCGCCGGTGTGGTACGGGGAGCGGCGGAAGGGCGCCGCAGCCGGGCTGGCGCGTTGGGAGAGTTCGCGGCGGCGTTGACCCTGGAGCGGGCGTCGAGCGCGACGGATCGAGGCGTGCGGCCCATGGCGCGCCTTGCCGGCTGGGCGCATTTTCAGGATCCCCTCGATCTCTCGGTGGCCCGAGACGGCTCGGGTCTTCGGCGGGCGATCGATGCCGCCCACCGCATGGCGGGGATCACTCCTGGGCAGGTCGATCTGGTCAGCCTGCTCGATCGGGGAGCCGCACCGGCGCGCCATGCCTGCCGCCAGGCCCTGAATGCGGTATTCGGACCGGAGAAGCCACCCATCGTCCGCCCGGACGAGGTGTTCGGCTTCGCACCCTCCTGCGGTGCGGTGATGACCGTCGCGGCTGCGCTGGCGAACCTCCAGCGCAGCGACGCCCCCCCGCGCCACGTCCTGGCCGCCGGCTGCGATCTGATCGGAGACGGCTTCGCTTTCATCCTCGAGAGGATCACGCAGTGAACGATCGTGCTACGTCACACGAATGCGCCGCCCTGGAAGTGGCGGTCACCACCTGTCGCGTCATCTTCGGGGATACCGACGCGGGCGGTGTCGTCTACCACCCCCGATATCTGGAGATGGCGGAACGGGGCCGCAACGAGCTCATGCGCGCGGTGGGGCTGGACGTCGGAAACATGTTCGAGCACCGGCGGCTCAGCCTTGCGCTGCGCTCCGCGGACATGAAGTTCCACGTTCCCGCGCTGTTCGACGATCACCTCACGATCCGGACCTCGGTCGAGGGGCTGGGGGCCGCCAGCTCGAGGTGGACCAGCCGCATCCGTCGTGGGGGGACCCTGGTCTGCACGGTGCGTGCGGAGCTCGTGTGCATGGATCGTTTCAGCCGGCGGCCAATCCTCTTTCCCGACGACGTCCGGGGCATCTTCGAACGGGCCCGCTCGGGTGACGTGGTGTGCGGGCGGGGGATCTCACGATGAAGCTCCTCGAAGGCAAGTCCGCGATCGTCACCGGCGCGTCGCGCGGGATCGGCCGCGCCATCGCCCTGGAATACGCGAGACAGGGGGCCTCCGTGGTGCTCAATGCTTCCCGTGCCTCCGATGCGCTGGCCGGGACCGCGGCGGCGATCCGGGATCTGGGCGCGAGCTGCGAAACGGTGCCCGGCTCGGTCACCGAGGAGGCCACCGCCAGGGCCCTGGTGGAGAAGGCGGTGGAAGCGTTCGGCAAGCTGGACGTCCTGATCAACAACGCCGGCATCGTCCGCGACAAACCGCTGGCGATGATGAGCGAGAAGGAGTTCGACGAGGTGCTCGCCGTCAACCTGCGCGGCGTCTACCAGTGCTCGCGCGCCGCGGTCCGGGAAATGATGAAGCAGCGCCACGGCCGGATCGTCTCCATCAGCTCCGTCGCCGCTCTGGCCGGTCGGCCCGGGCAGTGCAACTACACCGCGGCGAAGGCCGGGATCGTGGGCTTCACGAAATCGCTCGCCCGCGAGGTAGGCAAGTTCAACGTGCTCGCCAATGCGTTGTTCGTCGGCGTGGTCGAAACCGAGATGACCAGACGCATGCCGCCGGCCGCGAAGAAGGAGCTGCGCCAGGTCATCCCCCTCCAGCGGGTGGGACGGCCCGAAGAGGTGGCCGGTCCCTGCGTCTTCCTGGGCTCCGACCTCTCGACCTACGTCACCGGTACCACCATCAACGTCAGTGGAGGGAGTTACGTCTGATGATCAATACGCTTGTTGAAGCGCGTGCCTACGCCGGGCAGCGAAAGGATCTCACCCACCGTCTCAAGGAGACCCTGGTCGAGCGCCTCGACCTCGACCGGCACTCCGACGAGATCCCGGACGACTGCCTGCTGTTCGGGGTCGGGCTGGGTCTCGACTCCGTGGATGCGCTCGAGATCGTGGTCGCCGTCGAAGGCGAGTTCGGTATCCGCGTCGAGGATGACGACATGCAGGAGATTCGCTCCGTCAATTCGATCGTGGACTTGATCCTGTCCCGCCAAACCCGAGAGGAGAACGTGTGATGTCCGACTATCTACGCCTGCGCAGCCATGCGGGGCTGGTCGATCTGCAGGAATGGGCCCGTTTCGAGCTTGCGGGTCCGGAAGCGTGCGATGCGCTGGATGCGGTCGTCGGCTGCAACGTGCGGGACCTCTTCGAAGGGCGGGCTGCGAACACCCTGATCCCGTCGCCGGCTGGAGGGGTCGATGCCATCGTGTGGTTGATCGCGGTCGAGGACGGCTTCCGGATCACGGGCGAGCCCGCCGACCGGGAGGCCATCCGGTCCGCCCTCGCGGAGGCCGCCGCCGGTCGCGACGCCACGCTCCGGGACGACTGCGACGAGACGTTCGCCCTCGCCCTCATCGGGCCGGCGGCCGAGGAGGTGGCCTGGAAGGCGTTCGGGGACGAGGTTCATTCCATCGCGTTCCTCCATGTCCTGCCGCTCGGCGTCCCGCCGGTCATGGCGGCGCGGATTGGATACTTCGGGGAGTACGAGCTGCATCTGTTCGGCGCGGCCGCCCGCAAGCAGGCGGTCATCGACGCGCTCGAGCGGGCCGGAGACGGTGACGCCCTCATGGTGGGGCAGGACGCGCTTCCGGTGATGATGACCGAGATGGGCACCCTGAGCCGGGAACGGGACGTCCCGCCGGACGTCTCCGTCTTCGAGGCCGGATTGCAGTGGATGATCGATTTCCGCAAGGAGGGCTTGCGCGCGGCCGGGGAGCTTGCGCGGAAGAAGCGCTCGGTGGATCGCAAGTGCGTGCTGATGATCATCGACGGAGGCGCCTCCGACCTTCAGGGCCAACCGATCTTCATCGAGGACCGTGACATCGGACGCATCCAGTCCGCTTTCCTCTCGGAGACCCTGGACAAGTGCGTCGCTCTCGCCTACCTCGACGAGGACCTGGGGATGCCGGGTCTGTCCTGCGCGGTGGGCGCGGGCCGGCGAGCCGGCAAGACCGTGTCCGCCCCGGCCTTCCTGGGCCGCTCCATCACCGACAGCCTCGGCTGAAGGAGCCTTCGTGGACACCAGGACGGCACATTCGGGGGCGAGGCTGCGCGCGGCGGTGACGCTGATGCTGGTCAGCCTCGCCGTGATGATGGCGGCAATCGTTGCACTGTACTTCGCACCCTTGGCCGTTGCGCCGCTCCTCGCCGCCGCTCTCTACGCCGGTCTGTGGGCGTATGAGCGGCGGCTCGGGGTCGTCTCCCCAATCACTCGGGCCATGACCGTGTTCTATCTGTTCTTCGCGGCATTTCCTCTCTACCGGGGCGACGATCCGTCCTGGATGGCCTGGTTCTCCCCGATGATCTACTGGACCCTGGCGGCGCTGATCTTCGCGTTGCTGCTGGCGGGCCGGCCGTTCACCGCCGTCTATGCGGGAGACGCCGGCTTTCCGCCGCTGCATCGCGCGACCTCGCTGGTCTGGGGCGGATTGCATCTCGCGTCCGGCCTTGCCGCGCTGGCCCTGATCCCGGGCCCGGGGTTTCTCTACGTTCCGTTGGGTCTGATGACGCTGGGGACACTCGTCACGATATGGCTGAACTTCGTCTCGATGGGGCCGGCCGCCAAGCGTCCATCCCGGTTCGAGCTCGAAGGCTACACCTTTCGCGAGGCGACCAGTCGGAGCGATCGCGAGACCTTCTACCACGTCATCGCCGAGGCGTTTCGTCCCGACGCGCAGGCCGCGCTCGGCCCGCGCCGGAAGCTCGACACCGCGGCGATCATCCAGGAACACCGGATCATCAGCGACGCGCGGGAGAGCGAATTCCTGCCGTTCCTGGCATTCGCAGGCGATCGGCCGGTCGGTGGAATCTGCATCTTCTTCGACCACGGGCAACGCGGCCTGCCCATCGAGGACGTCGCGCACATCGATCTGAGTCCCTGGCGGCGCATGGGTCCCATCGCCGAGGTCGGCCGTCTGGGCGTGCTCCGGCGCTACCGCATCAGTCCGGCGCTTCTCAAGGGACTCTTCAAGTGCGTCATCGAGGCTGCCGCCGAGAAGCGTATCCACGTCCTCTTCAACGACGCCTTCGATTTTCAGGCGAGGATGTACGAGAAGCTCGGCTTCAAGGAATTTCGCGATGCGCTGCACGGGCCGCGCGCCGAGCAGGCGACCGGCTACGGGATCAAGGTCGTGCCGATGATGTTGGACCTGGCCGGCATGGTGCACAGGGGCGGGCCGGGCGTCGTGGCCACCGACATGCACGACGTCCTGGCGCCATACGTGATGGAACGCTTCTTCAAGCAGGTCGTCGTCCGGGAGATGGTGCGCACCTTCCTTCGTCCGAAACGCGATCCGGAGGAGATCGAGAATGCGAAGATCTGAACGCCGCGATACTGGTTACGCCTTCCCCGTGAGCCGCGCGCTCCTCGGCGGCCGCACCCTGCTTCGGACCTGGCTGGCGGCGGGTGCGCTGGCGTTGGGATACGGCCTCGTGGGGTCGGGCTGCACGCCCGTGACGCCCGTGACGCCGGTGACCGAGCCCGTCGTCACGGGCGGAGAGATCGACGGTCCGGAGAAGGCCGAGCAGGCCTGGCGGGCGGAGAGGATCGCCGAGTACGAACCGATCTGGAACGAAGAGACCGGTCCGGACGGCGATCCGTTCGCAGCCGGGCTGGCGGCCTATGGCCTGGCTTCCGCGACCCTGGACCCGGCATGGGCCAATCAGGCCATCGACGCCTTCGACAAGGTGCTCGACAGCGATCCGGGCTCCGCGCTCGCCCGTGCGTGGCGGGGCTCCGCTCATGCGCTGATGGCCCGCGACTATCCGGTCAAGGGGCTCTGGCAGATCGTGCCGGGTCCCGGCTTCGTCCGGCTCTACCACGTGAAGGCGGCCTTCTCCGATCTGGACTCGGCGGTCGGCGCCGCGCCGGACGATCCGGTCATCCGGCTCATCCGCGGGTCCACCTGGCTCGCGATGCCGCCGATCTTCGGCAGCCGTGAAGAGGGCCTCGCGGACTTCGGCACGCTGCGTGCCTGGACCCGCGATCCGGACAGCAATCCCGATCATGCGGACCTCCTGCGCTCCCGGAGCTGGCGTGAGGAGTACCACCTCGCGCGGGCCCGGGCGATGGAGGAGATCGCAGAGCATGAAGACGCGCTCCGTTCCTGGCGGCGTCTTTCCGAAGTGACCGACAACCCTACTCTCCAGGAGCTCGCGAAATGGCATCGGATCTCGCTCGGCGCGTCGCGATAACCGGTGCCGGTGTCATCGGATCGTTCGGACTCGGCACCGAGGCGTTCTGGGACTCCATCGGCGCCGGCGGGACGAAGTTCGCCCCATGCACGCGCTACCCCGGCACCCTTCCGTGCGCCGAGGCGGTGAAGCCGGACCTGCGCCGCCTGCTGCAATCCGGCCGCAACTCCAGAATGTCGCTGGTGTCGCAGTTCGCGATCGCGGCAGTGCATCTGGCGCTGAGCCAGGCCCGCCTCCCCGCCGGCCAGGGGGCATCCGGCCGGGCCATCGGAATCGTCTTCGGTACCTCGCATGGTCCCGGCTCGACCACCCAGGAAATCTATGACGATCTGATCGAGCACGGACCCACGGCGGTGAAGCCGCGGGCCTTCCAGGAATCCGTCTTCAACGCCCCCGCAAGCCTGGCAAGCATCCAGTTCGGGCTGAAGGGACCGATCCAGGTCCTGGCCGCCAGCGTCTGCGCTCCGGCGGTGCTCCACCAGGCGCAGATGCTGCTGGCGCACCCCGACGTCAAGGCGGTGATCGCACTCTGTGCCGACGAGCTGTGCGAAGCCGTCCAGTCCGCCCTGCGGGTGCTGCGATGGCACCGGCCGGCCGCAGGTGCGGATGAACCGTCGCCGTCCCGTCCCGGACGGGGAGCGGTCTCGTCGGAAGGCGCGGCGGCTCTGGTCCTCGAACGCGGAGACGATGCCCTGGCCCGGCGTGCGTCCGTCCTGGCCGAGATGGCCGGTGCCGCCTCGACCAACGATGCCTGGAAGCTGGTCCGGCCGGCGCAGGACGGCCGCGGACTGATCGCCGCGATGCACGGATGCCTCGCCGATGCCGAGGAGTCTCCCGAAGCCGTGGACATGATCCTGTCGGCCTCCGCCAACACCGACGTCGACGATCGCCTGGAGGCGGCAGCCCTTCGATCGGTCTTCGGGGACACGGCGCCGCCGGTGGCGTCGATCAAGGGCGACATCGGACATGCGATGGGAGCCGCGGCGATGTTCGACGTCACTCTGGCGGTGGAGATGGTCCGCCGGGGCCGGGCGCCCGCTTCGCTGGATGCGGCTGGAACCCACGCCGGGGGGATCGGAACGATCCTGTGCACCGGCATCGGCCTGAACGGGATGTTCGGCGCCGTTCTGATCAGGGGGACGGCATGGTGAACAGGGTGCCGGCATTCCCGGAGCAGGACGTTTCATCATGAGCACGGAGGCTTGATGCGCACTGCCCCGCATCGTACGGGCAGCCACGGCAGCCCATTCAAAGGAGGATGGCCGATGATTCCCAGAATGACATCGCGTGAGGCGCTGGTGACCGGCGTGGGGCTGGTCAACGCGATCGCGAACGACTTCGAGTCGTTCGTCGAGGCCATGCGTGCCGGCCGCTGCGGGCAGCGGTCGATCGCCGGCTTCGACGCCAGCGGCCTGCGCAACCCGCGGGCTTGCGAGGCGGCGGACTTCGATCCGGCCCCGGTCTACGAACACCGGGACAAGAGGAAGATGGATCGCAGCTCCGAGCTCGTGCTCGCCGCCTTCGACCAGGCCGTGGCCATGGCGCGGATCGATCTCCACGGCGTGGAGCCCACGAGGGGCGCGGTGGTCATGGGGTCCACCCTGGGCGGAGCGGTGACCGGATTCCAGTACTACCGCGCAGTCCGGGACGGCCGCCGCCGCCCGTCCCGGCTACGGGATCACTCGATGCACGCGCCGGGCTACCGCATTTGCATCGAATCCGGCTTTCTCGGAGCCAACCTGGTGTTCTCGACCGCGTGTACATCATCCAACCTCGCGCTGGCCACCGCCTGCGATCTGATACGGGCGGACAAGGCGGACGTCGTCATCACCGGGGGCTTCGACCCCTTGTCCCCGATCTCCTGCTCGGGCTTCAGCGTGATGCGCAACGTCACGCCCAACCTCTGCCGCCCGTTCGATCGCCACCGCGACGGCCTCGTCCTCGGAGAAGGGAGTGCGGTGCTGATCGTGGAGGCCGACGATTTCGCGGCCCGACGCGGGGCGCCGGCCCTGGCGGCAATCCGCGGCTACGGGCTCGTCTCCGACGCCCGCAGCATGACCGCACCCGACCCGACCGCGGCCGGGCCGGCCGCGTGCATGCAGCGGGCGATCGAGAAGGCCGGCCTGACCCCGGCCGGCGTGGATCTGATCTGCGCCCACGGGACGGGCACGGTGCTCAACGACCAGACCGAGGCAAAGGCGTTGCGCAACGTATTCGGTCCGCGTGGGGTGGAGATTCCCTGCGCATCGGTCAAGTCGATGATCGGACACACCCTCGGCGCCGCGGGGGCGATGAACGCGGCCGCGGCGATTGCGGCCGGGCGGGGCGGCTACATTCCGCCCACCGTCCACTTCGAGGAGCCGGACCCGCGCGATCCGGTGGCCTGCTCCGCCGAGGCGCGCCCCGCGGCTCCGAGGCACGTTCTCTCGAATACGCTCGGCTTCGGTGGATCGAATTGCAGCGTGGTCATGGAGCTGGCCGACGACTCCGGGGTGCGCGAACGAGCTCGCCCCGGCCCCACCCCTGTACAGGCACGGATGTGAAGAGGAGAGACCACATGACCGCATCCAGCGCGGGCAGATACGACGTCGAGGCCATCAAGCGGCGCCTGCCGCATCGCTATCCCTTCCTGATGGTGGACCGCATCGAGGAGAGCGGCCCGGGATACGCGATCGGAGTCAAGAACGTCACCGCCAACGAACCCTGCTTCCAGGGACATTTCCCGCAACGCTCGGTCATGCCCGGCGCTCTCATCGCCGAGGCACTGATGCAGACCGCGGCGTTCGTGGGCCGAACCGCCGAGGCGGACGGGGCGGGCGGCGGCCCGGCGGCCCTCGACGGGAGCAGGGCCGACCAGCATCTCTTCTGCGTCGGCCTGAACCTGAAGTTCCGCAAGCCGGTGGTGCCGGGAGACCAGTTGCGCATGGACCTGCGCTTCGTCCGCATGGCGGGGGACATGCTGCGGTTCAAGGCGACCGCGCGCACCGCGGTCGGAGTCGTTGCATCGGGAGATCTGAGCCTTGCCGTCATTACACCGGAGGAGGACGAGACATGAAGTCCGTACACCGCACATACGTTTTCGCCGCCGCGCTCTCTCTGGCCGGTGTCCCTGCCCTGCCGATCGTCGCACTGGTGGCCGTTCCGCCTGCCCATGCCGCGGAGGAGGAGCCGCCACCGGAGCTCGAAGCGTTGCGGGAGGAGGGGATCGTGTTCCACGACGCGGCCGTGGAGGGCGACGAGGATGCGGCCGAAACGGCGGTCGAGGCGCTTGAACGGTACCTGAAACGATTCTCCAAGGACGGCGAGGCCCGGGCCTATCTCGGCAGTGCCTACGCCATGATGGGGCGCGATGCCTCCAGTGTCGCCAACAAGGTGCGCTACGCCAATCGAGGCCTGCGCCACCTGGACCGCGCGCTGGAGGCGGCGCCCCGGGCGTTTGCCGTACGCCTGATTCGCGCCAACGTGAACTCCGGGCTGCCGGAGATGTTCGACCGGGCCGATGCGGCGCTGGAGGACATGCTGGCTCTCGACGAGATCTACCGGGCGGAGCCGTCACCGGGGCTGGCCGGCATGATGGTCGAGATCTATGAAGCGCTGCAAAGCCGTGCTCCGGGCGCCGGCCCCTGGGCCGAGCGTCTCGAGCGCGCCCGCACGCTCTCGGAAGGGGGCTGAGTGCGATGAGCATCATTTCCTTGAGGGCGGTGTCCAAGTCGTATCCCTCGGCCGATGCCCGGCTGCGGGTGCTGCGCGGGGTCGACCTCGACGTCGAGGAAGGCGAGTTCGCGGTGGTGGCCGGTCCCTCCGGCAGCGGCAAGAGCACCCTGCTCAACCTGATGGGCGCCCTCGACCACCCGGACTCCGGCACCGTCCGGATCGACGGCGTGGACCTCGGTGACCGCAGCGACCGGGCGCTCGCCAGCCTCAGGAACGAGAAGCTCGGCTTCGTCTTCCAGTCCTTCCACCTCATCCCGGTGCTGACCGCGGTGGAGAACGTGGCTTGGCCGCTCTTTCTCAAGGGGGTGGAACGCCGCCGGCGCGTGGCGCGGTCGAGGGAGCTCCTCGCCCGGGTCGGGCTCGCCGAGCACATGAACCGTACGCCGGGGCGGCTCTCCGGCGGGCAGCGCCAGCGGGTGGCCATCGCCCGGGCGCTGGCCTGCGAGCCCAGGATCCTGCTGGCGGACGAGCCGACCGGCAACCTGGACCGCAAGACCGTCCTGGAGATCATGGACCTCTTCGCCTCGCTGAACCGCGACGGCAGGGTGACCTTCGTGTTCTCCACCCATGATCCGACGGTCGTGTCCTACGCCGGCCGGCGCCTGTTCCTGGCGGAAGGAAAGGTCGCCGACGAGCCCCCGGGCACGATCCACCGCGAGGACGCCGCTCATGTTTGATCTCGCCTCCCTCTCGTTGAGGAACATCTTCCGCAACGCCCGGCGGACGACCATCACGGTGTTCTCGATCGTGGTGGGCTTCGCGGCCATGGCCTGCTTCGGCGGCTTCATCGAGTTCTCCTTCGAGGGCTTGAGGGAGAGCACCATCCGCACCCAGCTCGGCCATCTCCAGATCTACGCGGACGGCTACTGGAAGAAGCGGGTGTCGGATCTCGAATCCGTCCTGATCACGGACCCGGAGGAGGTGGAGGCGCGCATCGCCGCGCTGCCGGGCGTCTCCACGGTGACCCACCGCCTCACCTTCTCCGGGCTCGGCACCGCGGGCAACGCCACGGTGAACGTGTCCGTGGTGGGGGTGGATCCGGGAGGCGAGGAGGAGTTCTCCGACTTCGAGATCCTGGTCGAGGGACGGCCCCTGGAGCCGGACGACCCCGAGGGCGGGCTGATCGGCGAGGAGCTGCGAAACGGTCTGGGGGCCAAGGTCGGCGACTGGGTGACGGTGCTGACCAGCTCCTTCGACGGGGTCATCAACGCGATCGACTTCAAGGTCGCCGGCGTCGTGCGATCGAGCTCCAAGGAATACGACAGTGTATTCGCCAAGGTCCCGATCGAGCTGGCGCAGCGTGCGCGGGAGACCGACAAGGTAGAGCGGATCATCGTCCTGCTGGAGGACACCGGGGATCTCCCCGAGCTGCTGCCCCGGATCGAGGAGATCCTCGCGGACTTCGATCGCAAGTTCGAGATCCGCCGCTGGGACGAGCTGGCCGGCTTCTACGAGGCGGTGGTCGCGCTCTATACGGGGCTCTTCAGGGTGTTCGCGGGCATCGTCGGCGTGGTGGTGATGTTCTCCGTCGCCAACACCATGACGATGGCGGTCTTCGAGCGCACCGGGGAGATCGGGGCCCTGCGGGCGATCGGCGCGCGCCGGTCCACCCTGGTCTCGATGTTCCTCCTCGAAGGGCTCGGCGTCGGGCTCATCGGCAGCGGCCTCGGCGTCGCCGCGGCCTGGCTGCTCGCCGCGGCGGTGGAGGCGGCGGGCGGCATTCCGATGCCGCCGCCACCCGGCATGACGCAAGGGTTCCAGGCCTACTTCAGCATCACCGGCGGGGTTCTCTTCAGCGCCTTCGCCGTCACCATGGCGGCGACGCTGGTGTCCTCGGTCTATCCCGCCTTCGCGGCATCACGGATCCGAATCGTGGAGGCGTTGCAACCGTCATGATCCATTCGACACCCGGCCGCAGGCTCGCCGCGGCCTTCGCCTGTCTCGTCCTGGGCGCCGGCCCGGCGCCCGAGGCACCGGCCGCGGAGATGACCCTGCTGGAGCAGGTGGACACGGTGCGGGCGCCGGCCGACGACTTCACCTTCACCGTCGCGGCCACCGGGCCGGAGGGCAACCGGCTGAAGCTCTCCGTCCGCGTCAGCGGTCAGGTGAAGAGTCTGGTCCGCTATATCGAGCCGCCGCGCAGCGCCGGGCGGTCGATCCTGTTCCTCGATCACAACATGTGGGTGTACGTGCCCGGTACCCGGCAGGTGCTGAGGATCTCGCCCCAGCAGCGGGTGCTGGGCGGCGTGGCGAGCGCCGACGTCGCCCGCATGGTCTTCTCGATCGACTACGAGCTCGACTCCATCGAGGAGCTGGCGGAGGAGGGCGGGGAGCGCCGGCGGGGCCTGAGCCTGTCCCGGCAGTCGAAGGGCGCGGCCTACGCGCGTATCGAGCTGCTCGTCGGCGGCGACGAGGCGCGTCCGCTGAAGGCCGATCTGTTCGCGGCCACCGGCGGCCGTCACTTGAAGACCACGTACTTCGAGGGCTATCGCGAGGTGCTGGGAAGGCGGCGCCCGACCGTGCTGCGGGTGATCGACCACGTGAAGGGGGGCGAGGAGACCATCCTCGAGTACTCGGATTTCGTCCTGGAAGACACCCCCGACGCCTGGTTCCAGCCGACCTACCTGAAGCGTCTGAGATGATGCGCCATCTCCGCACCCCGGCCGCCGTCCCGGCGCCGGCCAGCCTGCGGCACCCGGTTCCGGCCGGTCCGGCGCAAGCGCCCGGGATGATCCGTCGCCTCCGTGCCCCGGCCGCCCCGGCGCTTGCCGCGCTCCTGCTGCTGGCCGTCCTCCCGGCGGCCGGCGCCGATCCCTGGGATTGGTCGCTGGACGGGCTTCTCGACGCCCGCGCCCGCGCCCGGCAGGACAACGCGACGAAGCTCGTCCCGGCGCCGGAGCGGATCGGGCTCGATACCCGCGTCTTCTCGATCACCACCGTGGCCGGGTTCGAGGCCTGGCAGGGGCCCGTGGCGGTGGTCGGCCAGTTGCGCGCCCGCAACGCGCCGGGGGAGGGAGAACGCCCCGCACGGCTCCACGTGGACGAGCTCTACGCCGAGTACGCCTTGACCCCGGAGCACTTCCTCTACGCCGGGCGGCGCCACATCGTGCACGGCCGCTCCCTCGGGGTGAATCCCCTGGACGTCGCCGTCGATCCCCTCGATCTCGACCGGTCCAAGGACATGAACAGGCGGCGCAACGAGATCGAAGGGCAGGACATGCTCGGCTTCGAGTCCCTGCTCGGCGAGCGCTTCACCCTGGCCGGCTACTGGACACCCGACGAGCGCGCCCTGCTGGCGGGCACGTTCACCTTGCCGGAGTGGAGGTCCGACCTCACGGTCCTCGCGTTCGACGACGAGCGTCCCGGCGCGGGACTCTCCTTCTCACGCACCTTGGGCGAAGCCGTGCTCCTCTATGGAGACGCCGCGGTCCGCCGGGGCCGGGATCGGCAGGCGATTCGGGTCGATCGCGGACCCGATGCCGATCCAGGTGCGTTCCTCACCATGGCGGGGGAGCGGAGCCGGCTCTTCACGCGGTCGAGCCTCGGGGCCGGCTATACGCTGGAGTCCGGGGCCAGCTTCAATCTCGAACACTACTTCGACGCCAACGGCTACACCTCCGGCGAGTGGAACGAGATCACCGGCCTGATCGCCGAGAACGACACGAATCGCAGGGCCGGCCGGTTCGGCGGTCTTCCTGCCGGAAACCTCCTCCGGCTCGGTGGACAGCTCGACCAGTTCACGTTGAGGCGGCACTACGGTGTCCTGAGAGCGCACCATCCCGGCCTGTTCGGCCTTGACCTCGCGGCGGAGCTGACCGTCTTCCATGGTCTGGCAGACCGTAGCGGAAGCCTGGGCCTGCGCCTGGAGCGCGGACTGGGGCCGAACCTGGTCGTCGGCCTCGAAGGGCGCTATCTGTATGGCGAGGATCTGGACGAGTTCGCATTGCGCACCGGGAGGGTGTCCGGCTCCGTCCATGTCACCGTCCATTTCTGAGAGGCACGTGCACCGGGCTGCGCCGCCTGCCTGCGTGGACGCATCGGAATCCCGCTCGACCGGACGAGAAGACGGCCGCTTTCCCTCAACGTCTGAGCAGCACGTAGAGCGCGCCGGTACCGCCGTCGGGCGGCGTCGCGGAGCAGAACGCGAGCACTTCGGGGCGGGTGCGCAGCCATCGATCCACATGCGCCTTCATGACCGGCAGGCCGCTCCGGGACCCGAATCCCTTGCCGTGGACGATGCGCACGCAACGCCGCCCGCGGCGGCGGGAGTCGTCGAGAAAGCGGTCGAGCGCCACGACGGCATCGGCCACGATCCGGCCATGCAGATCCAGATCCGCTTCAACCGTGAGCCGGCCGCGCCGCAGCCGCTCCATGTCGCGCCGTCGGACCCCTCCGCGTGCGAAGCTCAGTATGTCGCCCGGGCCGACGTTCGAAGTCCACTCCGACTCGGCGAGTCCCCGTGGGACCGGGGGGTCGCTCCGCGCCCGGCTTCGTGTGCGCGGCGTCCTCGCCGTGCGTATCGGGGGCGCACGGTCGTCTTCGATGCGACGCACGTCGCCAGTGGCCCGGCGAAAGAGGTCCCGGTCTTCGTCGGTGATATGGCTGCGCTTCGACATCATTGTCCGGATGATGACCGCTCGCCGTGCCGCCGTCCGGCCGGGCTTTGCGGAATCGATCCGCCGGCACGACCCGCTCGCCGCCCTGGCACCGTCCACGGGACACGACTGCCGGGCGCAGGGCGACGATTTCCTTGCCGGCGCCGAAAGGTGTTTCGCGATGATGACGGGCCGCCGGCGGGGCGTCGAGCCGGTCAGGGCGCAACCGCCGCCGTGGCCTTTCCTGCGCCCTTCGAGCGGCGTGCCTGCAACGTCTTCACGACGATCGGGAGCCGCGCCGCGAGCAGGACGGCGAGGATCCCCGCGTAGACGAGCGGCTCGCGGAGATCGGCTTTCACGAGCCACAGGTAGTGCAGCACCCCGCAGACCCCGGCCGCATAGACGAGGCGGTGGAGCCTGCGCCATCGCAGCGGTCCGAGCCTGCGCACCATCGCGTTCGTCGACGTCGCGGCCAGCGGGACCAGCATCACGAAGGCCGCGAATCCCGCGGTGATGTAGAGGCGGTCCGCGACGTCTTCGACGACGTACGCGAGATCGAGCGAAGCGTCGAGCACCGCGTAGGTCGTGAAGTGGAGCATCAGGTAGAAGAATGCGAACAACCCGACCATCCGCCGCAGCCGCGCCAGCCACACCCAGCCGGTCAGGTGGCGGAGCGGAGTGATCGCGAGCGTCGCGAGGAGGAGGCGCAGGGTCCACTCGCCCGTGGTGTGGGTGATGGTCTCCACCGGGTTCGCACCGAGCCCGTTCGTGAACGCGGCGATCGCGAGCGCCGTGAACGGGGCGAGGGCCGCCGCGAAGACCACGGCCTTGACGGTGGCAACCTGCCCCTTCCGGTTCATCCGAAGTCGTCCCGGCGCGGGTGCCGGCGCGCATCCGCGGCTCAGTAGCTCGCTTTGAGGTCCATCCCCGCGTAGAGGTCCGCCACCTGATCCGCGTAGCCGTTGAACATCAGCGTGTCGCGCTTGAACAGCTCACCGATACGCCGTTCGCGCCGTTGGCTCCAGCGGGGATGGGAGACCTCCGGATTCACGTTCGAGTAGAACCCGTATTCGCGCGGCGCGGCCCGGTTCCAGCTCGTCGGCGGCTGCTTCTCGGTGAACTCGATCGCCGCGATCGACTTGATGCTCTTGAAGCCGTACTTCCACGGAACGACGAGGCGAATCGGAGCGCCGTTCTGGTTGGGCAGCACCTCGCCGTAGAGGCCGACGGTGAGCAGCGACAGCGGGTGCATCGCCTCGTCGATCCGCAGACCCTCGACGTACGGCCAGTCGAGGATGGGCCGGTGCTGGCCGCGCATCTCGTCGGGACGGAACACGGTGCGGAAGGCGACGTACCTGGCCCGGGAGGTCGGGGCGAAACGACGCAGCACGTCCGCCAGGGGGATCCCGACCCACGGGATCACCATCGACCACGCCTCGACGCATCGCAGCCGATAGATTCGTTCCTCGAGGCGGTGGGGCTTCACGACGTCCTCGTAGTCGTACTCGCCCGGCTTCTCGCACTCTCCGAGCACCTTGACCGTCCAGGGACGCGGGGTGAAGTCCCCCCCGTAGAGCGCCGGATCGCGCTTGTCCGTCCCGAACTCGTAGAAGTTGTTGTAGCTCGTGATATCGGAGTACGGGGTCAGCTCGTCATCGACCCGGTAGGAGCTCTCGACGACGCCCTCGATCCTGGGTCCCCGGGCGTCCTTGTCGGTCGCGAGAGCGCTCGCGGTGCGCGATCCGAGCAGAGTTCCGCCCAGCATGGCCGCGGCGAGGCCCGCGGTGTCGCGCATGAACCGCCGCCGGTCGCGGAAGACGGACCGGGGGGTGATTTCCGACGGTTGAATGTCGTCTGGACGTTTGATCAGCATGGCACACTCCGTGCTTCGAAGTACGATTCACCGTGGGACAGCTCCCGGACACCACCGGGTCCGCCGTACGCCGCTGCCAATGGAAGTACAGTCTGAACGGTGGAATTCACGAAAGATTCACGCGCGCATCGCGATTTCGGTCCGTGCAATGCACCGGCGCGCATCCTCGTCCCGGGAGCGGGCGGCGCACCGCGCTCGACCGGGGCGCCGAGACGGGCGTGGTCCGGATCATGCGCGGCGGCGCGTTGGAAATCGTTCGTGACTCGTCGATTCATTGTCCCCGATGAGCCCGGACCGCGGCAAGCCGTTGGCGGGCGTCGCCGCGGTCAGTCTACCCATCGCCGGGCATTCAGGAACATCCGCAGCCACGGGCCGTCTTCGCCCCAGTGCGGAGGATGCCAGGAGTGCTGCACGGCCCGGATGGTGCGTTCCGGATGCGGCATCATGATCGTCACCCGTCCATCGGGGGTGGTGACGCCGGCCACGCCGACCTCGGAGCCGTTCGGATTGGCGGGATAGCGCTGGGCCGGGGCGCCGTCGCAGGCGGCATAGCGCAGGCAGACGAGCCGATCGCGGGTCGCGCGGTCGAGCGCGCCATCGTCGAAGACCGCACGGCCTTCTCCGTGCGCCACCACCGTGGGGAGCTCGGAGCCTTCCATTCCCTCGAGGAACAGCGACGGCGAGCCGGCGATTCGAGTCATCACGAGCCGCGCCTCGAACTGCTCGGAGCGGTTGCGCACGAAACGGGGCCAGGCGTCCGCGCCGGGGATGAGGTCGCGCAGGCGCGCGAGCATCTGGCATCCGTTGCACACCCCGAGGGTGAACGTATCGTCCCGCCGGAAGAACGCCTCGAACTCGTCGCGGCACCGGGGGTTGAACCGGATCGAGTACGCCCATCCCCCGCCGGCTCCGAGCACGTCGCCGAACGAGAAGCCGCCGCAGGCCGCGAGGCCGGTGAATCCGGCGAGCGAGACGTTGCCGCTCGCGAGATCGCTCATGTGCACGTCGAAGGCGTCGAAGCCGCCCGCGTCGAAGGAGGCGGCCATCTCGACGTGCCCGTTCACCCCCTGCTCGCGGAGTACCGCGACCCGGGGGCGTGCGCGCGCGACGAGCGGAGCGCCGGTGTCCGCGTCGACGTCGAACGTCGCCTCGCACCACAGCCCGCGCTCGCTTCCATCGCCGATGCGTGCGTGCTCCTCGTCCGCGCACCGCGGGTCGTCGCGCAGGCGCTGCATACGGTACGACGTCTCCGACCATGCCCGGTGCAGCCCGGTGCGGGACGCCTCGTACAAGGTGCGGCTCCCCGCCCGGAACCGCACCGAAGCGCCGGACTCGACTCGGCCAATCCGATGAACGCAGGGCGCAAGCGACGGCTCGGAGCCGAACACCGCGCGTACCGCGTCGAGATCGGCGTCCCGGACTTGCAGCACCGCGCCAGGCTCCTCGCAGAAGAGCGCCGCGACAGGGTCCGGGCCGAGCGGTTCGAGGTCGATGTCGAATCCCGCACGGCCCGCGAACGCCATCTCCAGCACGCAGGCGGCGAGGCCGCCGTCCGAGCGGTCGTGGTACGCCGCGGCCCACCCTGCCCGTCGCAGCCGCGACAGCGCCCGGAACAGGGCAGGGAGCGCTTCGAGCCGATCGAGGTCGGGCGGAGCGGCGCCGAGGCGCTCGTGGGAGAGCGCGAGGGCGGACCCGCCGAGCCGATTCGCGCGATATCCCAGATCGACCAGCAGCAGCGAGGATTCGCCGACGTCGGTGCGCAGCATCGGCACCAGGCTCAGGCGCGCATCCTCGACCGGCGCGAACGCGGAGATGACGAGCGAGAGCGGCGACACGATCTTTCGGGGGCCGGCGTCGTCGCGCCAAGTGGTGCTCATCGACAGCGAATCCTTCCCGACCGGGATCGAGATGCCGAGAGCGGGACAGAGCTCCATCGCCACCGCCTCCACCGCATCGAAGAGATTCGCGTCCTCGCCCGGCTCCCCGCACGCGGCCATCCAGTTCGCCGACAGCACCACGCGATCGATGTGCGCCACGTCCGCCGCGGCGATGTTCGTGAGCGCCTCCGCCACCGCCATGCGCGCCGCGGCACGGGGGTCGAGCAAGGCGAGCGGCGCGCGCTCTCCCATCGCGACCGCCTCCCCGGTGCAACCGTGGAAGCCGCTCAGCGTGACGGCGCAGTCGGCCACCGGTACCTGCCATGGACCCACCATCTGGTCGCGGGCGACGAGCCCGCCGACGGTGCGATCGCCGATGGTGACGAGGAACGACTTGTCCGCCACCGCCGGCATGCGCAGCACCCGCTCCAGGGCCGGGCCGATCTCGATTCGACCGGTGTCGAACGCGCCGCGCACGGGCGCAAGCCGGGCGGCGTCGCGGTGCATGCGCGGAAGGTCACCGAGCAGGACCGGCATCGGCATCGAGACCGGGATGGAATCGAACTCGGCGTCGCGCACCTCCAGGAGCCGGCGCCGCGTCGCTTCCCCGATCTCCGCCCATGGACAGCGCTCGCGCCGGCAGAGCGTGGCGAAGTCGGCGATGCGGCGAGGGTCGATGGCGAGGACGTAGCGCTCCTGGGATTCGTTGCACCAGATCTCGAGCGGCGACATCGCAGGGTCGTCGCAGGGAACGGCGCGCAGCTCGAACCGTCCGCCCCGCCCGGCGCCGTCGACGAGCTCCGGCAGTGCGTTGGACAGCCCTCCGGCGCCGACGTCGTGGATGGAGAGGATCGGGTTGTCCGGGCCGAGCTGCCAGCAGCGGTCGATCACCTCCTGGCAGCGACGCTGCATTTCGGGGTTCCCGCGCTGCACGGAGGCGAAATCGAGCGCCTCCTCGCCGCTTCCCGATGCGCTCGACGACGCGGCCCCGCCGCCGAGGCCGATGAGCATCGCCGGGCCGCCGAGCACGACGAGGCGGGCGCCCGGCACGATGCCGGACTTGTGGACCTGATCCGCGCGGATGTTGCCGACCCCGCCCGCGATCATGACGGGCTTGTGGTAGCCGTACACCCGCCTGGCGCCGCTGGGGGTCGCGCGGACGCCGGCTGCGCGGACGGTGGCGGGGCCGTCGAGGGTGGCGCTGCGGTGGAGGGGGGCATCGTGGGCGGGATCATCGCGAGCGGAGCCATCGAGAGCGGCGCTGCCGGGGGTGGAGCCGTCTCTATCGGAGCGGCCGGGGGCAGCGTCGATCGCGCGCGCGACGTCGATCTCGAGGGTACGGAAGTATCCACCGAGAACGGGACGCCCGAACTCGTTGTTGAAAGCGGCGGCGCCGATCGGTCCGTCGAGCATGATCTCCAGCGCGGAAGCGATGTGTCCCGGCCTGCGGTGCTCGCCCTCCCAAGGCTGGACGAAGCCCGGGATGCGCAGGTTCGAGACCGAGAACCCGGTGATGCCGGCCTTGCTGCGGGCGCCGCGCCCCGTCGCCGCCTCGTCGCGGATCTCGCCGCCCGCGCCGGTCGCGGCGCCCGGGAAGGGGGAGATCGCGGTCGGGTGGTTGTGCGTCTCCACCTTCATCAGGATCTCGACCCGCCCCGGCTCGGTCGAGTAGCGCCCCGTGCGCGGGTCCGGGACGAACCAGCCCGCCTCGTGCCCGCGCATGACCGCCGCGTTGTCGCGGTATGCGGACAGCACCTCGCCCGGGCTGCACGCCTGTGTGTGGCGAATCATCTCGAACAGGGAGCGCTCCTGCCTTGCGCCGTCGACCGTCCAGGACGCATTGAAGATCTTGTGGCGGCAGTGCTCGGAGTTCACCTGCGCGAACATCATCAGCTCGGCATCGGTCGGGTCCCGGCGAAGCTCGCGGAACCGGGCTCGCAGGTAGTCGATCTCACCGGGGCTCAAGCCAAGGCCGAGGGAGGCGTTCGCGTCTTCCAGGGCTCCGCGCGGGTCTGCGCCGAGCGTGATCGTCGAATGGGAAGGAGGTGTTCCGCCGAGGAAGATCGCCTTCGTTCCGGCTCCGGGACCGGCGTCGTCCGGGAAGAACACGCCGGCCGGGAATGCGCACTGCGTCATGCGGTCGTGGAGCAGACCCGATCCGGCGAGCATTCTCGATGTCTCGCATGAATCGCCGCCGATCCGTGCGATGGACCAGGCGATGCCGCGCTCGATTCGCGACACGCCGGCGAGGCCGCCGTGGTGGGCGATGTCGGTGGCCTTGCTCGACCACGGCGAAATCGTTCCTGGGCGCGGCGCCACGACGACGACGGCGTCCAGCTTCGCATGTACTCGGGCGCGCGGGATGAACGAGGCGTCGAGGAGCTGTCCGAGCCGTTCGACGATCCACGCCGAGAGGTCGCCGCTTCGAACGAAGTAGACCCAACGCGCGTCGAGATCGATGACTGAAGGCGCGCACGCCCGCGCCCGCTCCACCAGACGCTCGCGGCGAAATGCCGGCAAGGCGCGCCCTCCCTGGAACAGCAGGATGGCGGTGACGGGAGGGGCCGGGGCGTCCATTGGGCGGGCGCGATGATACTCGAACCGCACCGAATCGACGGCGCACGGTTCGGGCCTGGCCGCTGAGAGCCCGGATTCGGCATGGTAGCATCGGGATGCTGACAGGGAGATCGAGCGATGAACGACGACAAGATCGTGAAGGACACAGCGCGGGATCCTGAACGCGAAGCCTTGGGCCCCTTGCGCGGCGGCGTTCGAGCCGCCGCGAAGGGAGCCGTCAGGAAGGTCGCGAAGAGCACGGGACAGAAGAAGACGGCGAGGAGAACGACGGCCACTGCCGGCAAGACCACGAAGAGGACCGTGCAGTCGGCGACGAAGACGGACAAACCTGCTCCGGCGAAGGTCGCCACACCCGCGTCCAGGAAGTCCTCGACCACGAGGGCCAGGGCGGCTGCCGCGAAGACCGGGGCCGCCGCTGCCGAGACCGCGACGGCCGCATCCGGGGCGGCCTTCGCCTCGGAGTCGGCCGCGGCCGGCGCCACGGATGCTTCGCGAAGTGTCGCGGGTACGCCCGCCACCCCCGCGGCTGCGCCTCCCGAGCCCGGACCATCGATTGAAACGTCGCGGCCTCCTGCCCCCATGCACCCCGGCGCCTCCATGGACTCGGCGCAGGAGCAGGCCGGCGGCCTCGGAGGCGTGCTGGCGTTGTGGGGGCCGTTGATCATCATCGGGTTTCTCGTGCTCGTATTCCAGGGAGGAGGGGAGGGCGGGAGCACGGTGGCGACCGGCCCCGACGCGCCGGGCCAGGCGGCAGCGGACGTCCCGGCCGAGACGGTGCGCGGGCCGCTGGCCGGCGGCACGGGCGAGCTTGTGGCCGGAGCCCGGACTCCGGAGCGAATGCCTGGCCCCCCCGGCACTGCGCGCGGGGTCGCAGAGGCATTCGACGGCGGGTTCACCATGCGGACCTCGATGGCAAGTCCGCCGCCCTTGACAGGCCGCGCCTTCGCAGGCCGCGGATCCGACGCCGGGACGCCGGCGGGCGCGTCGGGGATGCTCTATCCGTCTCCGCCCGGTCCCTACCGCGATCCGCGGTATCGCGGCCTGCCCACCGGCGAGAGCTGGTCCACTGAAGGCCCGGAAGCCCGGAGGCATGAAGACGGCGCCGATGCGCCGGTGCAGTGGGTGCCGTGCGCGCCGCCGTACTACTGGTGTCCGGCTCCGAGCAGCCCTGCCTGGTAGGGCCTGCCGTTCCTGCGTCGGTTGCGGGGTACTCTCGCCGGGCGCCGGGAGCGTTCCTTACGCGCGTGCGGGCGCGCCTACCGTTCGAGAGCGAGCCTCTCGGCGGCGCCCATGTATGCCGCGGGAGTGAGATCGAGGAGCGCGTCCTTCTCTTCTCGCGGCAGCGCGAGCGATTCGATGAAGCGCGCGAGGGTGTCCCGATCGACCGCACGGCCGCGCGTCAGCGCCTTCAGGCGCTCGTAGGAGCTCTCGATCCCGTGTCGCCGCATGACGGTCTGGATCGGCTCGGCGAGCAGCTCCCAGGCATCGGCGAGATCTCGCGCAACCGCGGCCTCGTCGAGGGCGAGCTTGCCGATGCCCTTCAGGCACGAGTCGCATGCGATCAGCGAATGGGCAAGCCCGACGCCCAGGTTGCGCTGCGCGGTCGAGTCGCTCAGGTCGCGTTGCAGGCGTGATACCGGCAGCTTCGCGGCCAGATGTTCCAGGATCGCGTTCGCGATCCCGACGTTTCCCTCCGCGTTCTCGAAATCGATGGGGTTGACCTTGTGCGGCATGGTCGATGAGCCCGTCTCGCCGGCCACCAGGCGCTGGCGAAAGTACCCGAGCGAAATGTAGGTCCACACGTCCCGGCACAGATCGAGCATGACCCGGTTGAACCGTGCGAGGGCGTGGAAGAGCTCCGCCATCGAGTCGTGAGGCTCGATCTGGGTGGTATGCGAATTCCAGGCGAGTCCGAGCCCTTCCACGAACTCCCGGGAGACACGATGCCAGTCGACCCCGGGGCAGGCGGCGAGGTGTGCGTTGTAGTTCCCGACCGCGCCGTTGAGCTTGCCCATGATGCGAACCGCGGCGAACGCTTCGAGCTGACGGTCCAGGCGCGCGGCGAAGACGGACATCTCCTTGCCCATCGTGGTGGGCGACGCCGGCTGGCCGTGCGTGCGCGACAGCATGGCCACCGCGGCGTGTTCGCGGGCGAGCCCGCGCACCGCCTCGGTCAGGGCTCGCATTCGAGGCAGCAGCACCTGCGCGCGCGCGTCGGAGAGCATCGTCGCGTATGCGAGATTGTTGATGTCCTCCGACGTGCATGCGAAGTGGATGAGTTCACGTGCGCCGCCCAGCCCGGACGCTCCCGCGATCCGTTCCCGGACGAAGTACTCCACGGCCTTCACGTCGTGGTTCGTCTCGCGCTCGATGGCTTTCACCCGCCGCGCATCGTCGAGCGAGAAGCCGCTCGCGACGTCGTCGAGGAAGCCCTCCGCCTCCTCGCTCAAGGGCGCGAGCGCGTCGAACCCGGGGTGTGCCGCCAGCACCCGCAGCCAGCGCACCTCGACCGCTACCCGGTACCGGATGAGGCCGTACTCGCTCACGATCTCCCGCAACGGAGCGGTTTTCGAGCCGTACCGCCCGTCGGCGGGCGAGATCGCGGTCAGCGGGGACAGCTCCATCGTGGCCCCGGTGTTATCCGTGCTTCGGGTGCTTCGCGTCGTAGGCGGCCTGCTGCGCGGGGGTCGCTTCCCACTGGTGCCTGGATTTCCACTCCGAGTAGGGCATCGCGTAGATGATCTCGCGTGCATCCTCGTAGCTCATCTCCACGCCCCGTTCTTCCGCCGCGGCGCGATACCACTTGGAGAGGCAGTTTCGGCAGAAACCGGCAAGATTCATGAGATCGATGTTCTGCACGTCGGTGTGCTCGCGCAGGTGGTCGACCAAGTGCCGGAACGCCGCCGCTTCGACTTCGGTGCGTGTCTGCTCATTCATGGTTCTCTCCGATGTTCCGGTGGGAATGAACTGTCATAAAAACAATCTGTTATCCAATGTTTCTCATGTTGAACATGAAATAATTCCCGATCGAATCCTCAGCCCGGCATCGCCGGACCCACAAACGGTTCTTCGTCATCGTGCACGACGCTTCATGGACAGGGGACCGATCTCCCGCCTTCCCGCACGGCGGACGCACACCGCCCTGCGGCGCATCCCCTGGTCCGACGCCCTGCCACGCCGGCTCAGGCCGCGAGCTGGCGAACCACGTAGTGCAGGATGCCGCCGTTCTCGTAGTACTCCCATTCCTTCGGGGTGTCGATGCGCACGCGGGCGGTGAAGCGCGTGCGTTCGCCGTCCGGCGCCGTCGCAGTCACGGTGACGGTCTTCGCTCCTTTCACGAGCCCTTCGACGTCGAACACGTGCCCGGGCGTGAGCCCGAGCGATCCGGCGTCCTGGCCGTCCTCGAACACCAGCGGCAGCACGCCCATGCCGACCAGGTTGGAGCGGTGGATCCGCTCGAAGCTCCTGGCGACGACCGCGGCGACCCCGAGGAGGAGGGTGCCCTTCGCCGCCCAGTCGCGCGAGGAGCCCGTGCCATACTCCGCACCTCCGATCACGACGAGCGGTACACCTTCCTCCTTGTAGCGCATCGCGGCGTCGTAGACGGTCATGCGTTCCCCGGACGGCTGGTGGACGGTCCACCCCCCTTCGGTGCCCGGCGCGGCCTGGTTTCGCAGGCGGATGTTGGCGAACGTCCCGCGCATCATGATCTCGTGGTTGCCGCGCCGCGAGCCGTAGGAGTTGAACTCCCGGGGAGGGATCTGCCGCCCCCGCAGGAAGTGGCCGGCGGGGCTGTCCGGCTTGATCGCGCCGGCCGGCGAGATGTGGTCGGTGGTGATGCTGTCGCCGAGGAGGGCGAGCATGCGCGCTCCCCGGATGGCGGGGATGCCGCGCGGGGTCATCGACATGTCGTCGAAGTAGGGCGGATTCCGGACGTAGGTGGACGTGGGGTCCCATTGGAACCGGTCCGCGGCCGGAACGTCCATGCCCTGCCATCGCTCGTCGCCCTCGAATACGCGGTCGTAGCTCGCGCGGAACATCTCCGACGAGATCGACGACGCGATGATCTCCTGGATCTCGTGGCCCGACGGCCAGAGGTCGCGCAGGTACACCGGCGTGCCGGCGGCATCCTCGCCGAGCGGCTCTTCGTGGAAATCGAAGTCGCTGCGTCCCGCGATGGCGCAGGCGACCACGAGCGGGGGGGAGGCGAGGAAGTTCATCTTCACTTCGGCGTGGACCCGCCCCTCGAAGTTCCTGTTCCCGGACAGCGCGGCGCTGACGATGAGGTCGCCGTCCCGGATCGCGGCGCTGACCTCCTCGGGCAGAGGACCGGAGTTGCCGATGCAGGTCGTGCATCCGAACCCCACGATGTGGAAGCCGAGACCTTCGAGGTCTTCGAGCAGCCCCGCCTTCTCGAGGTAGTCCCTGACCACCATCGATCCGGGGGCGAAGCTCGTCTTCACCCAGGGTTTCACGACGAGGCCGCGCTCGCGTGCGTTGCGCGCGAGCAGGCCGGCCCCCACCAGTACCGCCGGGTTCGACGTATTCGTGCACGAGGTGATCGCGGCGATCACGATGGCGCCGTCGCGCAGCTCGTAGCTTGCCCCGTCCTTCTCCACCGTGACCTTCCCGGTGGCGTCGCTGCCGCGCTCGCCCTGCATCGCCCCGAGATGGCCGGTGACGACCGCCTTCGCCTCGTGCAGCGGGATCCGGTCCTGGGGACGCTTCGGCCCGGAGATGCAGGGCTCGACCGTACCCATGTCCAGCGTGAGGGTGTCGGAGTATTCGGCGGCGGGGCCGCCGGGCTCGCGGAACAGGCCCTGGGCGCGGGCATACGCTTCGACCAGCGCGATCTGCGAGGCGGGGCGGCCCGACAGGCGCAGGTATTCGATGCTCTCCGTGTCGATGGGGAAGATTCCGCAGGTCGCCCCGTACTCGGGGGCCATGTTCGCGATGGTGGTGCGGTCGGCCAGCGGCAGGTGGTCGAGGCCGTCGCCGAAGAACTCGACGAACTTGCCGACGACCCCCTTCGCGCGAAGTATCTGCACCACGGTGAGCACGAGGTCGGTGGCGGTGGCGCCCTCGGGGAGCCTTCCGGTGAGCTCGAACCCGACCACCTGGGGGATGAGCATCGAGATCGGCTGGCCGAGCATCGCGGCCTCCGCCTCGATCCCGCCGACCCCCCAGCCCAGCACCCCGAGGCCGTTGACCATGGTGGTATGCGAGTCGGTGCCGACCACCGTGTCCGGGTACGCCCTGGTCACGCCGCCGTGCTCGCGGGCGAAGACGACGCGGGCGAGGTACTCCAGGTTGATCTGGTGGACGATGCCGGTGCCCGGCGGCACCACCTTGAAGTCCCGGAACGCCTTCTGGCCCCAACGCAGGAACGCGTAGCGCTCCCGGTTGCGTTCGAACTCGATCTCGGTGTTGCGTGCGAGCGCGTCGTGGGCGCCGAACCGATCGACCTGCACCGAGTGGTCGATCACCAGCTCCACCGGCGACAGGGGATTGATCTTCGCAGGATCGCCGCCGAGCGCGCGCATCGCGTCACGCATCGCGGCGAGGTCGACCACCGCCGGCACCCCGGTGAAGTCCTGGAGCAGCACCCTGGACGGAGTGAACGCGATCTCGGTGGCGGGCTCGGCCGCGGCGTCCCATCCCGCCAACGCCTCGACGTCGCTCGCGGTGACGGCGCCGCCGTCTTCGTGGCGGAGCAGGTTCTCCAGGAGGATCTTCAGCGAGAAGGGCAGACGGCTCGTATCGAACCGGTCCGCGAGCCGGTCGAGCCTGAAGATTTCGTACTCCACGCCTCCGACTTCCAGCGTCGATCGTGCGTTGAATGAATCGGCCATGCCGATGCTCCTCCGCGTAGCCGCGGTACGATGCCGGGATAACGCATTATCTTCGAATGCAGCCGGTGATGACAGGCGCGGCCGTCGTCGCTCGTGGCCTCTCCGCCTGGGGCTGCCGGGCATCCGATGGCGAGCCGCGCGGGCGCCGGCCGCTCGCGAGAGATACGGGAGCAGGTTCGCAATGGATGTGATCCGCCATGGCCGCCCGACGTACAATCACAGGCTGCCGCCGGCTGTGCCGGTCGCTGGCGCGGCTCGTGGCCGGCGCGGGCGTCGAGGCTCGACGGCAAAAGCACACTTCACAACAGGGAGAGGCAGGTGAACATGAGAATCGACAGGCTGGCGACGGCGATGATCGCGTCCGGCGCCCTGGCCATGGCCGGTGCGGCCGGCGCAGGCGAAACCACCGGTTTGACGGACACGACGATCAAGGTTGGAGTCATGGGGCCGTTCACGGGCAATGCGTCGAGCTACAGCAAGACGCAGATCGGGTTGATGGCCTATTTCCGGCACATCAACGATCAAGGCGGAATTCATGGACGCAAGTTCGAGATGATTCCGGAAGACACCGCCTGCGCTCCGGCCAAGGGCATCGCCGCCGCCAAGAAGCTGATCCACCAGGACGAGGTGTTCTATCTGCACGGCAACTCCTGCAGCGCCGTCGCCATGGCCGTCAAGCCGACCGTGGAGCCCACGGGGACTCCCTGGATCATCGCGCACGCGGTCAATCCCAACATTTCAATGCCGGTGACCGAGAAGCGGAACATCTTCCACGGGGTCCCCGCCGGCCCGGCCTACGGCTCCACGATGGGCGAGTTCGTGATGAGCAAGCCCGGCGTCACGCGCATCGCGATGGTCGCCCATACCAACGACTGGGCGAAGTCGTACTGCGATCCCGCCGTTCAGGTCATCAAGGATTCCGGCGGCGAGATCATCGAGGAGCTCGCGCTCGAGCGTGGCCAGACCGACGCCACGGCCCAGGTGCTGAAGCTGAAGCAGGCGAATCCCGACTTCATTCTCGGCTGCCTGTACGAAGCGGAGACGGTGATCTTCCTGCGCGATGCCAAGAAGTACGGTGTCAGGATTCCGGTGATGGGAACCGCCGGGACGGACCTGGAGAATACCCTGGAGCGCCTGGGGGATCCGGATGCGGTCAAGGATTACTTCGTGCTGCATGCGTTCGTCGACAAGGTCGATGGACCCAGGATGACCAAGTGGAACGACATCATCCTGAAGTACAACCCCGACGAGACCATCACGGGGTTCAGCGCGGTTTCGATGGCCAGCGGCGTCGCCGCCGTGAAGGCTCTCGAAGCGGTGGGGCGGGACTTGACCCGTTCGAAATTCATCGCCGAGCTGGAAAAGGTACGCGGTCTGGAGACGGGTATCCTGGCGTGCGACATTACCTGGACGCCGACGGATCGCCACGGGTGCAAGAAGTCCGCGGTGGCCGGTTTCGTCGATGGAAAACCGACGGTGCTGTCGGCCTGGGGCAAGCCCTGGTGAGCAGCGGCCGCTGGTGCGGTCGCGCCTTGGCCAGCGCCGTGGACGGGCGAGGAGCAGTCTTGTTCCCTGCAAGCTGACGGGGAATCGAAGCCGGGCGGGCCGTTCCGCCCCGCGGGCGCAGCCGCCTCGGGTGTGGAACGGCCTTTCTTCATGTGTTGCGGATGGTCCGTCAGAGGATGTTCTTCCTTCAACTTACCCTCAGTGGACTGATGCAAGGCGCGATCTACGCACTGATCGCGCTTTCGCTGACCGTGGTCTACCGGGCGACGACGATCGTCAATTTCGGGCACGGCGACTTCGTCATGGCCGGCGCCTTCGTGGTCTACGTGCTGGTGATCTACCTCGGCCTGCCCTACGTGCCGGCCTCCGTTCTGGCTGTCGCGCTCCTGTTTCTGCTCGGCGTGGCGATCAGCCGCGGGTTCATCGATCCGATCAAGGCAGGCCCTCACATAGGCTTCGCCATGATGAGCATTTCCCTCGGGTACGTTCTCCGGGGCGGCGCGCGGACGCTGTGGGGGCGCGAGGTCTTTCCAATGCCCCGGGTCTTCGACATCGAGCCCATATTCATCGACGAGCTGGTGGTCACCGGCGACGTCCTGTTCATCTCCGCCATCGTGGCGGTTCTGCTGACAGTCTTCTTCCTGATCTTCTACCGGACGACCGTCGGAACCGTCATCCAGGCCGTCTACCAGTCCGAACGCGGGGCGACGCTGATCGGCGTCAACGTCGATGCCTTCCACCAGTACATGTGGGGCGTCGGCCTGGCCATGGGGGCGATCGGCGGAATCCTGATCGCGCCCATATCGCTTCTGCATCCGGACCTCGGCGCCTCGTTCCTGATTCGCGGGTTCGCGGCCATGACGCTCGGCGGCTTCGGATCGCTCGGCGGGGCCGTCGTCGGCGGCCTCCTGCTGGGCGTCGCGGAGCAGAACTTCGGCTTCTACATCAATTCGGCATTGATCGACATCACCGCCTATCTGGTGATTGTCGCGGTGCTGGTCATCCGTCCCGCCGGCCTGTTCGGCAAGACGGTCACGGTCCGGGTGTGATGCGCCGAGCATGACCCGGACCCGATCCGATCCTGCGTTCTCCATGACCCGGTGGCGGCGCATCTACTACGTCGTGCCGGTCGCCGCCCTGGCCATACCGCTGGTGGCGAACGAGTATCTGTTGTGGGTGGTGAACGCCATGCTGGTCTACAGCCTCGTGACGGTGGGGTTCAACATCGTCATCGGCAACCTCGGCCAGCTCGCCTTCGCCAACACCGCGTTCTTCGGGATCGGCGCCTATACGACGGCCATCCTCATGGTCTACCTCGGGTTTCCGTATCCGCTGGCAATCGTCGCCTCGGCAATCGCGGGCGGCGTCGCCGGCCTTCTCGCCAGCGTCGCGGCGTTGCGTGGAATCCGGCTCTACTATCTGGCCATCATCACCCTTGCCTTCGGCGAGCTCATGCGCTGGGTCTATCTGCATGGCGACAAGGTCACGAAGGGGTCCGACGGTCTGCTTCTGCCCCCGGCCAGCTTCTTCCGGATTCCGCTCGATTCGGAAGCGCCCAAGTTCTTCGTGTTCCTGCTGCTGACGGTCCTGGTGATCAAGGCGACCTCCAATCTCATGCGGTCGAGGATCGGGCGCGCCATCGTCGCCATTCGGGACAACGAGTCCTCGACGGCCTCCCTCGGCATCCACACGGCGCGATACGTCGTTCTGGCCTTCGTCTGGAGCGGTGCGGTGGTCGGCATCGCCGGCGCCATGTTCGCGGTACTGACCGAGCGCGTGTTGCCGGAAGCCTTCGGCCTGACGGAGGTCATCATTCATTTCGGAATGGTCCTGGTCGGTGGCACCGGGAGCATCGTGGGCAGCGTGCTCGGCGCCATCACCCTGACCGCGCTGCCGGAGTACTTCCGCCAGTTCCCGGGGATGGACGAGCTGTTCTTCGGCGCCGTCATCGTCCTGGTTCTGCTGTTCCTGCCGAAGGGCCTGGTCAGCCTGCTGTGCCGCGTCTCGCCCGTGTTCAACGAGCGGTACTACCGGGACTAGCCCCGGACCAGACATGGAGCCGCTACTCGAGCTGCAAGACGTCTCGGTCCAGTTCGCCGGTCTCGAGGCGCTCGCCGGCGTGACCTTCGAGGCCCGCGCCGGGGAAGTGCGCGCCGTCATCGGACCCAACGGAGCCGGCAAGACGACGCTGTTCAACGTCATCTCCGGTTACGTGCCGGCATCCGGTGGCGCCATCCACTTCAAGGGTGAGCCGATCCATGGACTTGCGCCGCACGACATCTCGGCGAAGGGTATTCGCCGCACCTTCCAGAATGGCGGACTGTTCCCCGAATTGACCGCTCTGGAGAACGTGCTGACCGGTCTCCACGTCCGGATCGACAGCAGCTTTCTCGGGATCGTCTTCGGCTCGCGCGCGGCACGGGAGGCAGAGCGCGAAGGCTTGGCTCGCGCGCGCCGTCTCCTCGACCTGATGGACCTGGGGGCCATCGCCGATCAACCGATCAAGGATCTCTCCGGAGGTCAGCAACGCATGGTGGAAATCGTCCGCACCCTGGCCACGGACCCGCCCTTGCTGCTCCTCGACGAGCCCGTCGTCGGCCTGTCTCCGCCGATGCGGGACCGCATGATGGAGATCATTCGGCGTCTGGCCGGCGAGGAAGGTATCGGGATCATGCTCATCGAGCACGTGATCGACCTGGTCATGAGCGGATCCGACGTCATCGTCGTCCTCAGCTCCGGCCAGATGATCGCAGAGGGGTCGCCGGAGGAGGTCAGGCAGAACCGCGAGGTCCTGGAGGCATATCTTGGACACGCCTGATCCACTGTTGAGCGTCGAGGGCCTGCACGTTTCCTACGGCGCCAAGCAGGTGCTGCGCGGAATCGACTACCACGTTTCGGAGCGCGAGGTGGTCGCGGTCCTCGGCGCGAACGGGAGCGGCAAGTCGACTTCGCTGAACACCATCAGCGGATTCGTATCCTCGAATGCGGGCAGAATCGTGTTCGACGGCAGCGACGTCACCGCGCTTCCCGCTCATCGGATCTTCCGTCTCGGCGTCATACAGGTGTCCCAGTCGCGCGACCTGTTCCCGTTTCTGACCGTGGAACACAATCTGCGGCTCGGTGGCGTGATCCGGAACAGGCACGAGATCGAGGACCGGCTGGAACAGGTCTTCGAGTACTTCCCGCGTTTGAAGGAACGTCGCGGGCAACAGGCCCGGACACTGTCCGGCGGCGAGCAGCAGATGGCGGCCATCGGACGCGCCATCATGGCGCGTCCGCGGCTGTTGCTGCTCGATGAGCCGTCGGGTGGACTGGCGCCACAGTTCATCAACGAGATCGGCACCATCATCCAGGCCCTGAAGGACGACGGCGCGACCATCCTGATGGTGGAGCAGAATCTGGCCCTCGCCTTCAAGGTCGCTGACCGGTTCATCATCCTGCGCGACGGGACGGTCAGCGACGGTGGTTTCGTGA
This sequence comes from uncultured Gammaproteobacteria bacterium, assembly GCA_958295835.1. GTDB lineage: Bacteria > Pseudomonadota > Gammaproteobacteria > HK1 > HK1 > HK1. The sequence continues at coordinate 4,630,856 of OY282378.1, read as the reverse complement.
GATCGCTGGAAGGCAACTACGACGACATCGTCCGGACCATCTATCTGTAGGCCCCGACCGCGCTGCCCGGAGATCGGCCCCGACCGGCGGTCTCGGGTGCATCGGTTCCACCGAGCGGCGCGGTCCCGAAACCGGTCGTTCGTCCGGCGGCCGGGAAACGATTGTGTATCCTCGGCCGTCCGCTCAAACGTGAATGGCCCGCCCGTCCACCGCCAGGGCGGCTTCGTGCATCGCCTCGGCGAGGGTGGGGTGGGCGTGGATGGTGCGCGCCACGTCCTCGGCGCTCGCGTCGAAGGCCATCGCGACCACCGCCTCGGCGATCAGCTCCGAGGCGTTCGCCGCGAACACGTGGACGCCGAGGATGCGGTCGGTGGCGGCATCCGCGATCACCTTGACCACGCCGTCGGTCTCCCCCGAGCCCTGGGCGCGCCCGCTGGCGAGGAACGGGAAGGCACCGGCTTGGTGCGCGACACCGGCGGCGTCCAGCTCGGCCTCGGTCCTGCCGACCCACGCGATCTCCGGGTGGGTGTAGATGACCCAGGGAATGAGGCCGTGGTCCACGTGCGCGACCTGTCCCGCGATGCGTTCCGCGACCGCGACGCCTTCCTCCGACGCCTTGTGCGCGAGCATCGGACCCGCCACCGCGTCTCCGATCGCCCAGATGCCGTCCGCGCCGGTGCGGCAGTGCCCGTCGACGACGATACGGCCGTGGTCGTCGAGCTCGACGCCGGCCGCGGCCGGGTCGAGACCTTCGGTGTTCGCACGACGGCCCACCGCGACGACGAGCCGATCGAACTCGCGTTCGTGCCGCCCGCCGGCGTCCTCATAGCCGACCGTGACCCCGCCGTCATGCGGGCGCGCGCCGGTCACCCGCGCCCCGAGCCGGATGTCGAGCCCCTGCCGGGTGAGCACCTTCAACGCCTCGCTCGCGATCCGCCGGTCCGCGGCGGGGAGGAAGTCGTTGAGGGCCTCCAGGATCGTCACCTGCGAGCCGAGCCGTCCCCATACGCTGCCGAGCTCCAGGCCGATGACCCCGGCCCCGATGATGCCGAGCCGCTTCGGAACCTCGGGGAACGCGAGGGCGCCTTCGTTGTCGACGATGCGGTCGCCGTCCACCTCGGCGGCGGGGATGCGGACCGGGACCGAGCCGGTGGCGATGACGACGTGCCTCGCCGTGAGGGTCCGGGGTTCGCCGGCGCCGTGCGGCGCCACCTCGACCCGACCGCCGCCCTTCAAGGTGGCCAGACCCGCGATCGATTCGACCTTGTTCTTGCGCAGCAGGCCGGCGACCCCGCGGGTCAGGGTCTTCACCACCTTGTCCTTGCGCGCGAGCATCCGGCCCAGATCGAGCGTCACGTCGCCGGCCTCGATGCCGTGCGCGGGCAGCAGGTGGCGCAGGTTGTGGTAGTGGTGCGAGGAGTCGAGCAGGGCCTTCGAGGGGATGCAGCCGACGTTCAGGCAGGTGCCGCCCAAGGCCGGCCTGCCGTCCGGGCCGAGCCAGGCATCCACGCAGGCGGTGCCCAGCCCGAGCTGTGCGGCCCGGATCGCCGCGACGTATCCGCCGGGACCGGCCCCGATGACTACGATGTCGAAGGTGTCCATGGTGTGCTCTCCCGGGTGGTGGAACGATTCGGTATCCGTAATTCTGTATCAACAGATTGAATTACAGTATCGTAGCGCGCCGTGCGCGTGTCAGTGCGGCCGCATGATCAAGAGAACGGCCCGCCGATGCGGCGGCCAAGGAGAGGAGGAGAATTGCGGTGAAGGTCGTTGGCCATCTTGGCGATGAGGTGATGAAGGTGTTTCGGGTATGACGGCAGGCGCATCCAATTCCATTGACTGGATTACCGTCGAGGGCTTCAGGAGCATTGCGCAGGTGGAACGGCTCCCGCTCAAGTCCATCAATATTTTGATTGGCGCGAATGGTTCCGGCAAGTCGAACTTGATTGGCGTTTTCGCCCTCCTTCGTGCGTTGCGCCTCAAGCGCCTTGACGAGTATGTGGAACGTTCAGGCGGCGCTGACAGAAATCTCCATTATGGATCCAAGGTCACCAAGGAAATTTTCATTGAGATTTCCTTTGGTGGTGGAGAAGAATTTCACGAAGCCCACTTCGCGCCTACGGATGCAGATAGACTGTTTTTGCGATCCGAGGCAATCGGCGGACCGGCAGCAAACAGGGTGCTTGATGAACATCATCGTGTGGATGGTGTGCGCAAAGATTTTGTCGATACGGTACAGGAGGGGCTGGATAGATGGCGTGTTTACCATTTCCACGACACGGGAAGAGGGGGAGCTTTGCTGCGAACGGCGCAGTTGCATGACAACCGGTTTCTGCGGGAGGACGGCGAGAACCTGGCCGCTTTCCTTTACTATCTAAAGCAAAGGGAGCAGACGTCCTACAACAGAATAAGAAAGACTTTTCAGCTAGTTGCTCCGTTTTTCGAGGACTTCGTTCTGGAACCGCAAGCGCTGAATGAACAGATGATTCGCCTTGAGTGGCGGCATTGCCGCTCGGACGCGCACTTCGACATCTCTGCGCTGTCGGATGGTTCACTTCGCTTTCTGGCGCTCACGACGCTACTCCTTCAACCCGTGAAACTGCTACCATCGATTCTCCTGTTGGACGAGCCGGAACTTGGCCTTCACCCCTACGCCGTCACCGTGCTGTGCTCCCTTGTACGAAGCGTCGCGGCGGAAACCCAAGTCATTCTCGCCACGCAGTCACCTTTCCTGGTCGATCATTTCGAACCGGAAGACATCATCGTGGCGAACCGGGTAGAAGGTCGGTCGGAGTTCAACAAATTGTCCGCGGAGAAGCTCGGGGATTGGCTGGAAGACTACAGCCTTGGTGATCTTTGGTCGAAGAACGAACTCGGCGGCCGTCCCGCCCATGAGAACACGCATGGTCATCGAGACTCCTGATGCGCCTCCTGGTTCATGTGGAGGGCCCGACCGAAGAGACGTTTGTGAACAACGTGCTCAGTCCACACCTGATGGGTCAAGGGTACTCGTTGGTGGCTCCGCGCCTGATAGGGGATGCGCGTCCACGGAGTCGCCGTGGTGGCGGCTTGTCGTGGCAGTCCGTTCGGCAAGGCATTCTACGCCACCTGAGGCGGGATCGGCAGGCCGTCGCCACCACGATGGTGGATTACTACGGCATGCCGCAGAGCCAGTCCAGGCAATGGCCGGGCCGTGTCGCAGCAACCAACCTGCCCTTTGAACAGAAAACCGGGACCATACAGAACGCCCTCGCTCAGGATATTTGCCAACACATGGGCGGAGGGTTCGACCCAATCCGGTTTATCCCTTACGTCTCCATGCACGAGTTCGAGGCGCTATTGTTCAGCGACTGCATGGGTTTCGCTGACAGCGTTGGGTGTCCCGAAATCGGCAGCGCGATGCAAGGGATACTCGACCAGTTCGGCAGCCCGGAGAAGATCGACGATTCGCAGGCAACCGCCCCGTCAAAACGCATCCTCGCCTTGATCCCGAGCTACAACAAGGCGGCAATGGGCGCCGCTGCCATTTCAGACATCGGCTTGGACAACATCCGCTGTCAGTGCCAAAACTTCGCCCGCTGGCTTTCCACGCTTGAAGCCGCAACCGCAAGTGGTTGATCGTCGGTGACGACCACTCTCTGCTGGGCCGGTTCCCCGGAATTTTCCTGTCGATCGTCGCCCCGTTCACCGTACTCGGCAGCCTGTTTTCGGCTACCGGCGGAGGGTGCTCGTTGATCAAGCTCGCATTCCAGCCCGCCCGCAACTTCCGCGGCGGGTCAGGCCGTGCAGCGATCATGTCGTCGAGCATTCTCGGGACATCGTGCTCTTCGTCACCATGTGGACGAAACTGTCCATCGGGCCGTGTGAAGCATCGGTGTCGGAGTTGCGTCCGCCGGCGTCCGGCGGCAACGTCGCGGATCACACGTCCAGGAGCAGCCGCGCCGGGTCCTCGATGGCTTCCTTCACGCTGATCAGGAACTGCACCGCCTCGCGTCCGTCGATGATGCGGTGGTCGTAGGACAGGGCGACGTACATCATCGGGCGCACGACGACCTCGCCGTTCTCGACCACCGGGCGCTCCTCGGTCTTGTGCATGCCGAGGATGCCGCTCTGCGGAGGGTTCAGGATCGGGGTGGAGAGCAGCGATCCGAACACGCCGCCGTTGGAGATGGTGAACGTGCCGCCGCTCATCTCGTCGAGGGTCAGGGTGCCGTCGCGGGCCTTCGTCCCGAACTCGGCGATCTTCGCCTCGATCGCGGCGAACGACATGGCCTCGACGTTTCGCAGGATCGGCACCACGAGCCCGCGCGGCGAGCCGACCGCGACCCCGATGTCGCAGTAGTCGTGGTAGACGACGTCGCCGTCCTCGATGCGGGCGTTGACGGCGGGGAAGCGCTCGAGCGCCCGCACCGCCGCCTTGGCGAAGAACGACATGAAACCGAGGCGCACCCCGTGCCGGCGCTCGAAGCCCTCCTTGTGCCGGGCGCGCAGCGCGATCACCGGCTGCATGTCGATCTCGTTGAAGGTGGTCAGGATCGCGGCGGTGTGCTGCGCCTCCACCAGGCGCTCCGCGATCCGCCGGCGCAGCCTCGACATCGGCTCGCGGCGTTCGCCGCGGGAGCCGGACGCCGGTGCGGCAGGAGCAGGCGCTGGCGCCGATGTGTCTGGCTCCGGGGCGGATGCAGGGGCCGATACAGGGCCGGCGGGGGGCGTCGGCGTGCCGGTGAAGGCAGGTGTGGGCGCTGCTGGTGCGGAGCTGGCAGGGGAGGGCGGCGCTACGCCCGCCACCGGCTCCGCGGAGGCTTCGAGGTGGGCGAGCACGTCGGCCTTGGTGATCCGGCCGTCCCTGCCGGTCCCCGGGATCTTCGAGGAATCGAGCGCGTGCTCCTCGACGAGCCGGCGCACCGCGGGACTCAGGCGCTCGTGCACCACCACGGCAGCCGAGGTCTCGGGGGACAGGGAGGGAGCGGGCTCGGGCGCGAGATCCGGAGGTCCGGCGGTCCCCGTGGAGCTGGTGTCGATGCGGGCCAGCACTTCCTGGCTCAGCACCGTGTCGCCGGTCTGTTTCAACACCTCGGCGAGTATTCCCGCCTCGGGCGCAGGCACCTCCAGCACGACCTTGTCGGTCTCGAGCTCGATCAGGATTTCGTCCCTGGCGACCGTATCACCGGGCCGCTTTCGCCATTCGAGAAGCGTGGCGTCGGGGATCGACTCGGCAAGTACCGGCACCTTCACTTCGACGGTCACTGCGCTGTCTCCTCACGAGTTCATGATTCAGGGTCGAACGTCCACGCCGGCTCCCACCGGCAGTCCCGCCCTCGAACGGCCCTTCCTCGCCATGCGGCGGCAAGCGTGGCCCGGTGGCATACGGCCGGCGCGGGGCTGCCGCGTCCCGCCCCGCCTACGCGCTCTTCTTGCGCGAGGCCGCCTGATCGAGGCCAAGCGCGGTCTCGACCAGGGCGCGCTGCTGGCTGGTGTGCACGTTGAGGTAGCCCGCGGCAGGGGACGCCGAATAGTCGCGGCCCGCGTAGACCAGCTTGTGCTTGCGCTGTATGCATCCTGCGAGGTGGCGCCGCGAGAGCATGAAGAACCAGCTCCCCTGGTTGCGCGGCTCTTCCTGCGCCCAGCAGATCTCGGTTGCCTTGGGGTACTTCTCGAGGATCGCGCGAAGCTCCTCTTCCGGAAACGGGTAGAGCTGCTCCACCCGGACGATGGCGACATGCCGCAGTCCGGCCTCGCGCCGCCGCTCCAGGATGTTGTAGTAGACCTTGCCGGAACACAGCACGAGCCGTGTGACCTGGCTCGGGTCGATGTCGTCGATCTCGTCGACGAGCACCTGGAACCCGACCGTGCACAGATCCTCGCGCGTCGAGGTCGACAACCGGTGCCGCAACAGGCTCTTGGGACTCATGATGGCAAGCGGCTTGCGATAGGGCCGCAGGAGCTGCCTTCTGAGGAGATGGAACATCTGCGCGGGAGTCGTCGGCATGCAGACCTGCATGTTCTCCTCCGCGCAGAGCTGGAGGAATCGCTCCAGGCGAGCCGAAGAGTGCTCGGGCCCCTGGCCGTCGTATCCGTGCGGGAGCATCAGCACCAGCCCGCAGAACCGCCCCCACTTCACTTCCGAGGAGCTGAGGAACTGGTCGATGACGATCTGGGCGACGTTCGCGAAGTCCCCGAACTGCGCCTCCCAGATGGTCAGCCCCTCCGGCTCGGCGGTGCAGTAGCCGTACTCGAACCCGAGGACCGCGACCTCCGAGAGCATCGAGTTGATGGCCCGGAATCGAGGCTGGCCGTCGAACAGGTGTTCGAGCGGCGTATGGGTGCCGAATCGTTTCTGGTTGTGCAGCACCGCGTGGCGATGAAAGAACGTGCCTCGCTGGCTGTCCTGGCCGGACAGGCGCACGGAGTAACCGTCCTCCAGAAGCGTGGCGTACGCGAGATTTTCGGCGAAGCCCCAGTCCATCGGCCGTTCGCCGCGGGCCATTTCGCGGCGCGCATCGACGATCCGCTTCACGCTTCGGTGCAGCTCGAAATCGTCGGCGGGGTATTCGCAGAGCTTCCTGCCGAGTCGCTCAATGCGCTGGATCGTCATCGTGGTGTCGCAGGGGGCCCGCCAGCCGGTCCCGACGTACGGCGTCCAGTTCACGAGGTGCTCGTTCACGCGATCGTCGACCAGCGGCCTCGACACCACGTGGTTGGCTTCCAGGGCCGCGAGGTACGCGTCGGACATCGCCTCCGGCTCGCCGGGTTCGACCACCCCCTCGGCCACGAGCCGGTCCGCGTAGACTTTCCGCGGACCCTGCTGGTCGCGGATCTTCTTGTACATCATGGGCTGGGTCGCGAGCGGCTCGTCGGCTTCGTTGTGGCCGTAGCGGCGGAAGCAGATCATGTCGATGACCACGTCCTTCTTGAACCGCATCCGGAAGTCGAGCGCGAGCTTGGCGACGAAGACCACCGCCTCCGCGTCGTTGCCGTTGACGTGGAAGATCGGCGCCTGCACGAGCTTTGCGACATCGGTGCAGTACAAGGTCGAGCGTGAGTCGAGAGGGTCGCTGGTGGTAAAGCCTATCTGGTTGTTCACCACGACGTGCACGGTCCCTCCGGTGCCGTAGCCGCGGGTCTCGGAGAGATTGAGGGTCTCGGTCACCACCCCCTGCCCGGAGAACGCGGCGTCGCCATGAATCAGGATGGGAAGCACCTGGTCGCGTGAAGAGTCTCCGCGGCGTTCCTGCCGCGCCCGGACCGACCCTTCGACGACCGGATTGATGATCTCCAGATGCGACGGGTTGAACGCGAGCACCAGATGGACCGGCCCGCCCGGCGTCTCCACCGTGGAGGAGAAGCCGAGGTGGTACTTGACGTCGCCGGATCCGACCCCGACGTCGATCTCGCCTTCGAACTCGCCGAACAGCGCCTTGGGATGCTTGCCGAGGATGTTGACCAGCACGTTGAGCCGCCCGCGGTGCGCCATGCCGATGACCGCCTCGCGCACCCCCCGGCTGCCGGCGTCCTGGATGACCTCGTCGAGGAGCGGGATGAGGTTCTCGCCGCCTTCGAGCGAGAACCGCTTCTGGCCGACGTACTTGCGGTGCAGGTAGTCCTCGAGCTTGCGGGCCGCGGTGACCCAGCGCAGGATGTCGCGCTTCTTCTCCGCGTCGAAATCCGGCTGCCCCCGGCAGCTTTCCAGCCGTTCCTGCACCCATCGCTTCTGATCGGTCGATGAGAGGTGGGTCACCTCGACGCCGATCGACCCGCGGTACGTGTCGCGCAGCAGCGCGTCGATCTCGCGAAGCGTCGCCTCGGGCCTGCCGATGTGGAGCGTTCCGGTGTTGAACGTGCGGTCGAGGTCATCCTCGCCGAGCCCGTGGTGCTCGGGATACAGCTCCGGGGCCGGCGGCCGTTCGTAGACCTTGATGGGGTCGAGATCCGCGCCCCGGTGGCCGCGGTAGCGGTTCGCGTTGATGAGCGCCAGCACCTTCATCTGCTTCTTCGTGAGTGCGGAGAAGTCCCCGGCCGTGACCGCGGCCGTGGCGCGGGATGCGGGGGGTGCATCCAGGGCGCCGTTGTCGATGTCGGAGAAGAAGCTGCTCCATCGGGGATCGACCGATGCCGGGTCCCGGTGCCAGGCGTGGTAGAGCGCGTCGAGGAACGCGGCGTTTCCGATCCGGAGGGGGGAGGGGTCCGTCATCTGGGGGTTTTCTCCGGCGCGGTGCGGAGAACGGGGGCCATGCGGAACCGCGCCGCCCGCCGCCGGTCGGCGCATTGCCGTTGCGTGATCCGGGTGGGGAGCATCTCTCCCGGGCTTCGCTTCGCGTGGCCGTGGGAACTCAAGCGGATGCACAGTGTACCGAAGTGGCTCCGCGATGGGTACAAGGGCATGGGCATCCGGTTCCGATGCGTTCGCCGCGGGCGAGCGAACACCGGTCAGCGCCCGACGGCATACGCCTGCATGAACCGCGGGGTCGCCGCGGCGCGGACGAGGCCCGAGCGCGTGAATCCGGCCGCGCAGAGCCGCCCGAGCGACCACGGTGGCTGAACGGCGAGGAGATGGCCGCGCTCCGCCAGATCGGCACGCACGGCCTTCGGAAACCGCTCCTCGACATGCACGACGCCCGGCGTGAATGCCCGCGGCGCGAAGGAACCCACGTAATGGGCGGTATGGAACAGCGGCGCGTCGATGGCCGCTTGCAGGTTCAGGCCCTGGTGCAGGTGGCGCAACAGGAGGCCGAGGGTCCACTGGTCCTGCTGGTCTCCGCCCGGCGAGCCCAGCCCAGCCACCGGCCGGCCGTTGCGGGTCAGGACGGTGGGGGTCAGGGTCGTACGCGGCCGGAACCCGGGCGCGAGATGGGAGGGCAGGCGTTCGTCCAGCCAGAACATCTGTCCGCGGGTGGTCACGTTGAAACCAAGCCCGGGCACGGCGGGCGCGCCTTGCAGCCAGCCGCCGCTCGGGGTCGCTGCGACGAGGTTGCCCCAGCGGTCCGCCACGTCGAGCTGGACCGTATCGCCCTCGACCTCCGGCAGGTCCGCGAAGGTCGGCTCTCCAGCGCCGGGCCCCACGTCTTCCGGCGCCGCCGCCAGCGCCAGGAGGGCGGCGGCCGCATCGGGTTCGCGCGCCACGTCGCCGGATCGAGGCACGCCGGGATGCGCAGGCTCGCCCGGGCGCAGAACGAGGCTTGCCGCGTTATCGATGATCGCGGCACGGCTCTCGGCGTAGTCGAGGGACAGTAGCCGGTCGAGCGGCACGTCGGTGTAGTCCGGATCGCCGAACCACGCATCCCGATCGGCGAGGGACAATTTCAGCGTCTCCACCACCACGTGGACCCAGGGCGCACTGCCGGGTTCGAGATCGGCGATGCCTTTCGCATCGAGGATGCGTAGCGCCTGCAAGAGCGCGGGTCCCTGTCCCCACGGGCCGGTCTTGTGGACCGTCACGCCGGCGAAGTCGATGGAGACGGTGTCCTCCCACGTCGGCCGCCATGCCGTCATGTCCTCTCCGGCCAGCAGGCCCGGATGGCGCGCGCCGGAGCCGTCGGCCTGCTCGGTGCGGTAGAAGCGATCCACCGCCTCGGCCACGAAGCCCTGGTAGAAGGCGCGCATCGCCGCCTCGATCTGGACCTCACGACTCGCGCCCGCCGCCTCGGCCTCGGCCAGGATCTTCGAGTACGTCTCCGCAATGCGCGGCTGCGCGACCCGCGCGCCGGGCAGGGGCGCATCGCCCCCGGGCAGCCAGACTTCGGCCGAGTGCCTCCATTCCGTGCGGAAGAGGGGCGCGGCGGCGTGGATCGATTCGGCGGCGCGGCGCACCAGGGGATAGCCGTCGCGGGCGTAGCCGATGGCGGGCTCCAGCACGTCGCGGAGCCGCATGGTCCCGTGCTCCAGCAGGAGCTGCATCCACGCGCCGAACGCTCCCGGCACCACGGCGGGCACGAGCCCCGTGCCGGGCATCCGGGTGATGCCCATTTCGCGCAGCCGCGCGATGGTGGCCGCCCGCGGCGCGACGCCCTGGCCGCAGAGCACCCGCGGCCGATCCGCTCCGGTCGGGTGGACGATGATCGGGACCTCACCGCCCGGCCCGTTCAGATGCGGCTCGACGATCTGGAGGGTGAAGCCGGTCGCAACCGCGGCATCGAAGGCGTTGCCGCCCCGTTCCAGGATCCCGAACCCGACCGCCGAAGCGATCCAGTGGGTGCTCGCGACCGCGCCGAACGTGCCGCGGATCTCGGGTCGGGTGGTGAAGTCCTGGATCGTCATCGACAATCGTTGTGCATTTTCCACAGAGCGGGATCGTGTCCTTCGGGAACACCCTCGCATGGATCGTCGTTGCCGATGTAGCCGCGCAGGGTGTTGTATCGCTCGATCTGCTCTGGTGTCAGGATGCCCACTATTTGCAAATGGTATTTCAAGTGCACGAAACGCAGTTGTCCGTACATGTCTGCGCTGTCGGCTATGTTTTCCCGTAATCCTCCGCTTGTTACGGTTTTATTGGCAAATTCATCATCGATTCTTTGTTCGATGGAAATAATTTTTTCTCCGAGTGTAATCGCCCGTACTTTCATCTCCTCGTATAGTTCTTCTATCTGTGTTTTCTGTTTTTCGGTTATCTCGAATTCTCCCGCTTCAACAGCATCCAGCACATGGCGCGGACCCGGATAGCCGTTGAGCTCGGCTGGCTTCGCCATGCCGCCGAACGGTGTGCCGGCCCCGGCAAGCAGACCCTCGACATCGGCCTGCGGCAATGCCTTGATACCTCGTTTCTCTTGTCCTGCATAGGGCGAGTGAATCGCGCTCGTGTGCGTCTCGGTATCGCTCGCCGAAGCGTGCGTAAAGAAGTGCCGCGTTCCTGCCAAGCCGACGGCGACAACGGCGGTGATGACAATGGTAGTAACGCATGTCTTGTTCATGGCGCGTAACGGACATCTGCATCTCGGCCAGGTGTTCGGGCCAGCTTCATGGGTCAACCCTTCGGGATCTCGACCGTCGCCGCCAAGGGCTTGCCCGCGTCGCGTTCGATGATCCGCTCGGTCACCGCGCGGTCGAGGATGCCGTAAGGACGCCCGGCGCGCGGCAGACCGGCGGAGAAGGGGATGAACCGTTCCTTCGCGACTTCATAGAGGCGAAGGAGCTCCGGGATCGGATCCGCGTGGTCGTCCACCCGCAGGTCGAGGCGCGGGAAGACCTCCGGCCCCTGGATCCGCAATGCGATCGACTGCTTGCCGCGCTTGTCGCCGCCGGCGTCCTCACCCGCCTGCATGGCCGCGATCAGGCGGTCGACGATGGGCAGGCCGTCGTTGGCCTTCCACGCGGCCAGGGTCTCGGCGACCACCCGCGCCCCCGCCAGCATGTTGCCCGCCACCGAGACACCCGGCTCGGCCAGATGCCCGCACCATTCGATGCAACGGGCGCCCGTGTGCGCGGCGGTTCCGCCTCCGGCATCGATGACGTGGAGCTGGCGCTGGTCGATGCCGCGGTCCATGCCGGCGAGCATGGCGACGACATCGGATGAGCGGTGCCCTTCGGCAAGCAGGCCGAGGGCGCGATGGCCGAGCTCCGGGTTCGGCAGCGCCTGGCTCATCGCCGCGCCGTGCGGCCCACCGCTCCACGGGCAGATCGCGCCGACGGCGAAGAACTTCGAGGCGACGGCCAGCCCGAACAGGCCGCTTTCGGGGTCTTTCGCCAGAATGGACCAGGTCATGGGATTCCCTCGTTTCTTGTCGTGCCGATCGTGCCGGGGATGCTGCGGGGCGCCAGGGGTGGGGCAGGGTCAGGATCCGGACGCCGGGCATACCCGGCGAGGCGGCACGGGCGTGGGCCGCCCTGGTGAAACTTCCGGTTCGGCGGGGCGGGCGAGAGCCGGGTGAGAGGGCTTCCTCGTTCTCGTTCATGCCGACACCCGCTCACGAGACGCCCCGGCTCTCGCGCACGTCGAGGACGTCGCGCAGGGCGTCGCCGAGAAAGTTGATCGACAGCACCGTCAGCATGATCGCGAGGCCGGGGAAGACGCCGAGCCACCAGGCCCGGCTGACGAAGCTGCGCGCATCGGAGAGGATGAGCCCCCAGGTCGGGGTGTCCGCGCTGACGCCGAGGCCCAGGAACGACAGCACCGCCTCGGCCAGGATCGCGTTCGAGACGCTGACCGTCGCCAGCACGATCACCGGCGCCGCGATGTTGGGCAGGATGTGGCGCCCCATGATCCGCCAGTCGGAGCAACCTACGGCGCGGGCGGCGGCGACGTACTGCTCCTCCTTGACCGAGAGGGTCATGCCTCGGGCGACCCGCGCGAAATCGTCCAGGTAGGCCAGCGAGATCGCGACGATCACGTTCAGCAGGCCGGTACCGAAGACGGCGACGAGGTAGACCGCGATCAGGATGTTCGGGAACGCCCATTGCAAGTCGATGTAGCGCATGATGAGGGTATCGGCCCAGCCGCGGAAGTAGCCCGCCACGATTCCCATGGCGACCCCCAGCACCAGCGCGACGGCGACCGTGACCAGCCCGACGAACAGGGACACGCGCGCCCCGTGGACGATCCGCGAGAACAGGTCGCGGCCGAGGTCGTCGACGCCGAGCGGATGGGTCGGGCTCGGCTCCTCCAGCATCATGTAATCCATGGCGTTCGGATCGAAGGGCGCGAGCCACGGCGCGAAGATTGCCGCCACCGTCAGCACGGCCAGGAATACCGTGCCGGCCAGCGCGCGGCGGTCGCGCAGGATCCGCCTGGCGGCGCTCGCCCGCTGTAGCGGCGGCTCGGCCGGCGTGTCGAGGAAGGGCGTCACTCGATCCGGATGCGCGGGTCGACGGCCACGTAGAGCACGTCGACCAGCAGGTTGACGAAGACGAAGATGAACGAGACCGCGAGGATCGCGCCCTGCACCACGGGGTAGTCGCGGTTCAGGATCCCCTCGATCAGGATGCGTCCCAGGCCCTTGATGGCGAAGACGGTCTCGACCACCACGGCCGCCGCCATCAGCAGGCCGAAGGCGATGCCCATCACCGTGATCACCGGGATCAGCGCGTTCGGGAAGGCGTGGCCCATCACCACACGCCAGGGGGTGAGACCCTTCGCTCCGGCGACGCGGACGTAGTCGGTCTTCAGCACCTCCAGCATCGAGGAGCGCACCATCCGCGCGATGATCGCGGTGAACGCCGTGCCGGCCGCGACCGCCGGCAGGATCAGGTGCGAGAGCCACGGCCAGAAGCCGTTCGAGAGCGGCTCGTAGCCGATGGCGGGCAGCCAGCCGAGATGGGCGGCGAACAGGATGATCAGCAGGATCCCGAGCCAGAAATCCGGCATCGAGAGTCCCAGGAAGGCGATGAAGGTCACCCCGTGGTCGATCGGCCGCCCGCGCCTGAGCGCCGATATGAGCCCCGCCGGAATCGCGATAGCCACGGACACGGCGAATGCCAGGATCGCGAGCGAGAGGGTGCGCGGCGCCGCCTCGATCAGGAGCTGGCTCACGGGGATGCGCGAGCCGTAGATGGAGTTGCCCAGATCGCCCTGCAGCACCAGCAGGAACCACTTCCCGTACTGCACGGGCAAGGGCTGGTCGAGCCCGAACTTGGTGCGGAGGTGGTCCGCCGCCGCCGGGTCTCCGGTATCGAACAGCATCGCGGAGAGCGGGTCGCCGGGCAGGATCCGCAGCATGAAGAACACGAGGGTCGCCACCGCCCACATGACGACGACGGCGCCGAGGCCACGCTTGATGAGGTAGCGCGTCATGTTGCGCCGAGGGCCATCCGGCCCCGGATCGGGGCCGGATCGGGATTCGGCTTCACACTGTGACTGCGATCACCCGGCCAGCGTCACGCGGTCCATGTCGACCAGGCCCGGGATCCGGCTCTCGGCCGGGAAGTCGACCTCCTTGCGGGTGACCAGTACGTCCGCCGGGTGGTACAGGAAGGCCTGGACCACCTTGTTCGAGGCGATCCGGTTCACCTTCTGCACGAGCGCCTTGCGGGCTTCGACGTCCGCGGTGGTGGACTGCTCGGCGACCAGGGCGTCGACCTCCGGATCCGAGAAGAAGCCGAAGGGCATTTCCGCCTTGTCGCGTTTGCGTCCGTTGAACTTGGAGCTGGTCTGCACCCAGTCCACGACGCCGTCGTCCGGGTCGAAGTCGCCGCCCGAGCCGAGCCGGCAGAGGTCGAAGTCCATCGTCTGGAATTCGTCGAGCAGGACCGGGAAGTCCTTGGTGTCGAGCTCGATGTCGATTCCGAGGTTCTTCTTCAGGATGTTCCTGATCACCAGGCAGTCGCGCCGGGCCGCCGGGGTGCAGAGGATCTTGAGTTTCGGAAATCCCTCGCCGCCCGGGAATCCGGCGTCGGCCAGCAGCTTGCGCGCCGCGTCCGCGTCGAATGCCTGCTCCGAGGTCGCCCCGAGGCTGTCGTCGAAGTAGAAGCCCATCGCCGGATTGATGGTGCCGTAGGCCGGGGTGGCGCGGCCGAACTGGGCCTGCCTGATGTAGAGGTCGCGGTCGATCGCCTTGGCGATGGCGAGCCGCACCATGAACCCCTGTTCCTTCTTGAGCTCCTCGATCGGCTTCGAGAAGTCCGGGACCTTCATCGGCTCGCGCCACGGGTTGAGGAATACGCCCTGGAACCCCGGGCCGGGCACGATCGAGACGTTGAGATCAGGGTTGGATTCGAAGCGATCGACGAGCTCGGGAGCGACCGGGTTCCCGCCGATGATGTGGATGTCTCCGGCCTCGATGGCTGCGGCCAGCGGCTCCGGGTCGATGATGGGGGTGATGACGATCCGGTCGAGCTTCGGCCGCTCGGGGTCGTAGTAGTCCTCGAAGCGTTCGAGGGTCATGGACTGTCCAAGCTGGTGATCGGTGACCCTGAACGGCCCCGTGCCGACTGCGCGCAGCCCATAGTCCGAGGCGCCCATGTTCTCCAGCGCGCCGCGCGAGACGATGGTCATGGCCCTGCCCGACGAGCGCTCCAACGTCTTCACCAGCAGCGACGCCTGCGGCGCCTTGAGCGTGATCCGGATCTTGTGCGTCCCCAGCTTCTCGATGCCGGCGACGTTGGCGACGACGCGGGAATGAATGGACTTGTCCGGGTCCTTCGAGCGCTGCCAGGTGAAGAGGACGTCATCGGCGGTGAAGGGGTCGCCGTTGTGGAACGTCACGCCCTCGCGGAGGTTGAAGACGTACTCGGTGCCCGCCGAGTCGACCTTCCAATCGATGGCCAGGTCGCCTTCCGCCTGGAGCTGCGGGTTGATGTGGGTCAGCCCGCTGAGCACGTTGGAGGAGATCTGGAACAGCAGCACCTGGTTGATCTGCGCCGGATCGATGGTGCGGAACTCGCCGACGGCCGACCAGCCCGCGCGCAACGTCCCGCCGGCCGCGGCCCGCGCCGGCATCATGCCGATGCCCGGCATCAGGTGCGCGGCGGTCAACGCCCCCGATGCGGCGAGAAGCCTGAGAACGGTCCGGCGCTTGAGAACCGGCCCGCCCATGTCGTGACGGTCGAGCCCGACCATGGGGTCGGCGGGGTCGAAGTCGTGCGCCTCGTCCCACGTGTCTCGGAGCCGCGAACGGCGCACGGCGTCTTGCAGGCGTGTCCTGTCAGCCATCTGGATGTCCTCCTTCGGGGTGGGTGGCAAACCGCTTGTGTCAGCTCGCGCGGCACGCAGGTGAATTCCTGAAATCCGTCGGAACGGGTCTGGAAGGTACGGGCTTCCGCGAATCCGACGGGGGTGTGCAGCACGGGCGGGAATCGTCACACAGGGGCGGCCCGCCCGTCCACACGGCTCCAATGGGTACAAAAGCACGGATGCGTATGAGATCATGCGCCGCCGCACGGGCCCGCGCGTTCCTCGCCGGATCGGCCGGTGCGCTTTCGAGCCGGCCGGCGTCGACACCCCTCCAGCGCCGTTCGCGGGACGGCCGGCGAGGTGGATTCGAGCCCCCGAAGTCTTGCCTGGCCGGTCCGCTCGCATCCGTCGAGCCCGAGCCACGGGAGAGCAACATGGCAAACCACAAGAGCGTCACGATCACGGACAACGCCTCCGGAGAGAGCGTCGAATGCGAGGTGCTCGAAGGCGTCCACGGACGCCCGGTGCTCGACATCCGCTCCCTGCCGTCGAAGCTGGGCTACTTCACCTACGACCCCGGTTTCGCGTCGACCGCGAGCTGCTCCAGCACGATCACCTACATCGACGGACAGGAGGGGGTGCTGCTCTACCGCGGCTACCCGATCGAGCAGCTCGCCGAGCAGAGCAGCTTTCTCGAGATCTGCTACCTCCTGCTGTACGGCGAGCTGCCGACCAGGGGGCAATGGAGTGAATTCAATGCCGGGATTCGGCGCCACACGATGGTCCACGAGGGGATTCGGCGGTTCATTGCGGGGTATCAGCACGATGCCCATCCGATGGGAATGCTCGTCGGCATCGTGGGCGCGCTCTCGACCTTCTATCACGACACCCTCGACATCAGCAGCGCGGAGCATCGCGAGCTGGCCGCGATCCGCTTGATCGCGAAGCTTCCGTCCATCGCCGCCGACTGCTACAAGTACAGCATCGGCCAGCCCTTCATGTATCCCATCAATTCACTCGGCTACGTGGAGAACTTCCTCCAGATGATGTTCGCGGTCCGGGCCGAGCCCTACCTTCCGAGCCCCGTCGCGGTGCGCGCCCTGGAGCTCATGATGATCCTTCATGCCGACCACGAGCAGAACGCGAGCACATCGACGGTACGGCTCGCGGGCAGCTCCGGCGCGAACCCCTACGCGTGTGTCGCGGCAGGAATCGCGACCCTGTGGGGACCGGCTCACGGAGGCGCCAACGAAGCGGTGATCGACATGCTCCGGGACATCGACGATCCGGCCGAGATCCCGAGGTACATCGAACGCGCGAAGGATCGGAACGACCCGTTTCGCCTGATGGGCTTCGGCCACCGCGTGTACAAGAACTTCGACCCTCGCGCGACGCTGATCCGCCAGGCGTGCCACGATCTTCTCGATGATCTGGACGCCGGTAATCAGCCGTTGTTCGAGATTGCGCTGCGCCTGGAAGAGATCGCTCTTCAGGACGAGTACTTCATCGAACGCAACCTCTACCCCAACGTGGACTTCTACTCCGGCATCATTCTGAGTGCGCTGGGGATTCCCCTGAACATGTTTACCGTGATCTTCGCCATCTCGCGCAGCGTCGGCTGGGTTACGCACTGGATGGAGTTCTTCACCGGCGAGGAACAGCGAATCGGCCGCCCGCAGCAGCGCTACACGGGCGCGGCGCGGCGCGATTACGTGCACATGAAGGAGCGAGGCTGAGCATGGAGCCCGCGCTCATCGCGGAATGTCGAGAGAAGGACGAACAGGAGATCGGCGCATGACCTCACCCGCGAGAATCGCCGTCACCGGTGCGGCCGGCCAGATCGGGTACTCACTGCTGTTTCGCATCGCATCCGGCGAGATGCTCGGTCCGGATCGGCCGGTCGCGTTGAACCTGATGGAGATCACGCCTGCGCTCGGCCCGCTCCGGGGCGTGGTGATGGAGCTCGCCGACTGCGCGTATCCGCTGCTGCAGGACGTCGTGATCACCGACGATCCGGCCGTCGCGTTCAAGGACGTCGATTACGCGATGCTCGTCGGCGCGAAGCCGCGCGGCAAGGGCATGGAGCGAGGGGATCTGCTCGCCGGGAACGGCAGGATCTTCGGTCCCCAGGGCCGGGCCCTCAACGACCATGCCAGCCGCGACGTCAAGGTGCTGGTGATCGGCAATCCCGCGAACACCAATGCACTCATCGCGATGCGCAACGCGCCGGATCTGGCGCCGGCGCAGTTCTCCGCGATGATGCGGCTCGATCACAACCGGGCCATCAGCCAGGTGGCGGAGAAGACCGGAGCCGCGGTATCGGACATTCGGCGGGTGACGATCTGGGGAAATCACTCCGCGACCCAGTATCCGGACTTGAACCACGCCACGATCGGCGCCACGCCGGCGATGGAGCGGCTCGACACCGGGTGGATCCGCGACCGGTTCATTCCCGGAGTCCAGAGGCGCGGCGCCGAGATCATCGAAGCGCGCGGTCTCTCCAGCGCGGCCTCCGCCGCCCACGCGGGGCTCTCGCACGTTCGCGACTGGATCCGGGGAACCGCCGCGGGCGACTGGACCAGCATGGCCATCCCCAGCGATGGAAGCTACGGCATTCCCGAAGGTCTGATCTACTCCTTCCCGGTGACCATCGAGAACGACGCCTGCCGCATCGTGCAGGGACTGGACATCGACGAGTTCAGCCGCGAGAAGATGGATGCGACGCGCGTCGAGCTCGAAGAGGAGCGCGACGCGGTCAGGGATCTACTCTGACCAGGAATCTACCTTGATTCGGAAAGGGGCTGGACGGGCCGCCCCCATCGCGGGCGGCCTTGCAGGAGGAGGCGGCGGCTTCGCCCCGGCTTGAGAGCACGAACGCCACCGCGCCGTTTCGGGACCGGGAAGACGCAACGATGTCTCGCGCGGGCTAGCTGCCGATCGCAGCGAGGGCTTCTTTCCGGGAGGCGTGGACCGGGATGAACTTGTCGAAGCCGCTGATCTCGAAGACTTCCCGAATCGGATCCGAGAGCGAACAGAGCATGAGCTCGGCGTTCCGTTTCCGCAGGGTCTTGGCGATCAGCAGGATGACCCGAAGCCCCGCGCTGCTGATGTAGGAGAGGTCTTCGAAATCCATGACGACCGTGTTGTCGTCCGTGCTGATCGCGGTCTGCAGCGCTTCTTCGAAGTCGCGAGCGTTCACGCCGTCGATGCGCCCCTTCGCCTTTGCAATCAAGGTTCCATTTTCCCGTTCGGTCTGAATATCCATGGGCCTCGCGTCCTGGTTGGTGTCGTGGTCTTCGCTCTTGGAGCTTCGCGGCGGAATTCAGGAAAGAATAGCCTTGTCGGAGATCGAGGGCAATCCCGATCTCGGGCCGGCAGCAATTCCCGCCAACGCACGGGCACGGACCGCATGATCGGGATTGCCCGGCCTTGCCGGCCGCCCGAGCATCCGGTCCGGGCGATTCAAGGGGCATGTTCGGATTTGGCGGGAGTTGCCGTCGCCCCGGCAGCGTCCGCATGCACCCTCACCTCGACCTCGAGGCGGGCGTCTCCACCGCCCTGGATGACGCCGCGGGTCGGAGCCACGTCCCGGTAGTCGCGCCCGGCCGCGATGCACAGATGTCCCACGCCGGCGAGACTCCGGTTGGTCGGGTCGAAACCTGTCCAGCCGAGTCCCGGCAACCGGCATTCGACCCAGGCGTGGGTCGCGTTGTCCGGCGGACGCTCGCCGGATTGACCGGTCACGTGCAGGTAGCCGGAGACATAGCGGGCAGGGATGCTCCAGGAGCGGGCGATCGCGATCATCACGTGGGCGTAGTCCTGGCAGACCCCTCGGTCGGTCCGGAGGACATGATCGACGGGGGACTCCACCGAAGTGGCTCCCGGAATGTAGTGCAGGCGGCGGTGGAGCGTATCCGAGAGTCGCAACAGGCTTTCGAGAGGGTCGCTTCCGGGCTCGATGCGGTGCCGATCGACGAACGCGGCGAGAGCGGGGGAGGGGGCGACCAGTGCGCTCGGCTGCACGAAGTCCCAATCGGCGAAGGATCCTCGCAGCGCGCGGCTCTCGTCCCAGACGCCGGCGTCCAGACGTTCGGGGAGCGCGCCCGGAGGCATCGACTCGACCGTGGAACGGGCGGTGATCTCCAGGATACGATGCGCCCGCTGGACGTCGAGAACGTGTCGGGCATTGCCGAAGCTGTCCTTCTCCCGGTTGATGAAGCCCGGAGGGTGGGTCTCGATCTCGAAGTGAAGCAGCCGCTGCCTCCGATCCTCGCGCGGCTCCAGGCACAACAGCATCGCGCACTGCCGCACGCGGGTGGTGTAGCGGTAGCGGGAGACGTGCGTGATCTGGTAGCGGACGGCTCCGGTCATGACGTCAGTGTACCGGGGAGTCATCGACGTCGTAGTCGATGTACGCCGCGTTCACGAGATCGTGGAGCTTCAGGCAATGCTCCCGCGCACGCACGAGAAGAGCCGCCCGATCTTCCGGATCTGCTCGCTTGGGCCACTCATGGCGGATCAGGTCGCGCAGCCGTCCGGCGAGCTGCCCGGCCGCGGCTCCGGTGCGCGAGCTCGGGCCCGGGCCGATGGCGGCAAGCTCCGACGCCAGCGTATCGAGCGAACGGTACAGCGAGCCGGGCAGCAGGGGATCGGTGACGAGAAGGTCCAGCACCCGATCCGGCCGGACCTCGACGCTGTAGCTTCGCTTGTAGGCGTCGAAGGCCTTGCATGCGCGCAACAGACTCGTCCAGCCGGTGTCGGTGGCCTCGTCCCGGGTCCGGACGGTAGCGAGCTGGGCGAGGAGCAGCGCAACCAGGAGCTGGGCGCGCTCGATGAACCGTCCGAGCCGCATGAAGCGCCAACCCTCGTCCCGGTACATGGTCGCTTCGGCCACGCCGATGAAGGTGTCGATCTCTCGGATCGTCTCGGCGTAGAAGCTTTCCGGGGAGACCTTCCAGATGTCCTCGACGTCGAGTCCGCGGATGCGCAGCCAGGCAAGATTCAGGCAGGTCCACATCTCCGCGCTGATGCAGTGGCGCATCTGGCGGGCGTTCTCGCGGCCGAGGGCGAAGCAGCTCCGTACCGAATCGAGGTTGGAGCGCTCGAACGTGAGATCGCCGGCCAGGGTGTAGGAATCGGCGAGGGTGAAGTCATCGCTCTCGTCAGGCTCGAAATCGCCCCCGAAGGGTGGCCGACGGTCGACGCTTGCGTAGATCCGGCGCCAGCCGAAGTGGATTTCGGGGATCGGCCGGTCCACCAGCGCTTCCACCTGCAACCGGAGCAGACTGCACAGATGGCTCGTCCGCTCCAGGTAGCGGCCCATCCAGTACAGTCCCTGGGCGCTGCGCGAGAGCATTCAGTCGTCCAGCACCCACAGGTCCTTGCCGCCGCCTCCCTGGCTGGAGTTCACCACGAGGCTTCCCCGGCGCAGCGCCACACGGCAGAAGGCGCCGGGCACGATTCGGGTCTCGCGGCCGTGAAGTACGAAAGGGCGCAGATCGACGTGGCGCGGCTCGGCCCGGCCCTCCACGAGGCAGGGTGCGCGTGAGAGCGCGAGCACCGGCTGGGAGATGAAGTCGGAGGGGTCGGCGCGCAGTTGCCCGGCGTACGCCGCGCGTTCCTCCGGCGTCGCGTGCGGCCCGACGAGCATGCCGTAGCCTCCGGCTTCGCCGACGCGCTTCACCACCAGGTTCTCCAGGTTGTCGAGGGTGTACTCCAGATCTTCCGGCCGCCGGCACAGGTGGGTCTCGACGTTGGGCAGGATCGGATCATCGCCGAGGTAGTAGCGGATCATGTCCGGGACCCAGGCATAGACGCTCTTGTCGTCGGCGACCCCGGTCCCCGGGGCGTTCGCCAGGGCGACGCGCCCGAGCCTGAAGGCGTGCAGCAGCCCGGGCACTCCGAGCAGGGAATCCGGACGGAAGACGAGAGGGTCGAGGAAGTCGTCGTCCACCCGGCGGTAGATCACGTCCACGCGCCGCAGCCCCGCGGTGGTGCGCATGTAGACGAAGCCGTCCTTGACCAGCAGGTCACGGCCCTCGACGAGCGCCGCGCCGATTTCGTGGGCCAGGAACATGTGCTCGTAGAACGCCGAGTTGTAGACCCCCGGGGTGAGCAGGACGATGCAGGGGTCGGAGCCTCCGGCGGGGGCGAGATCGCGCAACGTGTCGAGCAGGACGCGCCCGTAGTGTTCCACCTCCCGGACCCGGCAGCTCCGGTAGAGGCGGCGCAGACTCCTCTTGACCACCTTGCGGTTGGCGATCATGTAGGACACGCCCGACGGCACCCGCAGGTTGTCCTCGAGGACCTGGAATCCGTCATGGGTGCGCACCAGGTCGGTGCCGCAGACGGCGACCCAGGTGCCATGGGGTACGGAGACCCCGCGCATCTCGACGCGGTACTGGGGACAGCCGCGTACCACCTCGGTGGGGATGACGCCGTCGGCGATGATCCGGGCCTCGCCGTAGACGTCCTCCAGGAACCGGTTCAGGGCCCCGATGCGTTGCATCAGCCCTGCTTCGAGCTGCCGCCACTCGGCGCCCGAAAGGATTCGGGGCACGCAGTCGATGGGAATGACGCGTTCGTCCGCCTCGTCGTCTCCGTAGACGGTAAACGTGATGCCTTCGTTCGAGAACGAGCGCGTGATCCGATCCTGAATGTCTTGCAGCTCACCGTCGGAGAGCCGTCGCAAGGCGTCGTGCAGCGCACGGCAGTGCTCGCGGGGCATGCCGTCGGACAGGAACATCTCGTCGTAGATCGCGGTATCGAGATCGTAGGCGTCGAAGTTCATGAAGACGGCTCATCGAGCAGGGGCGTCGCGGCCGGGTGACGCCGAGAGCGCCGGAGAGCATTCGGGTCGAACCGGACGAACGATCCCGCAAGGACCGGGGTTGACACGATGTGGCTCACCAGCAATCCGGTCTCCAATCCCCGTGCTGCGTGGAACGCATCCTTTCGAGCCGTGATGCTAAGTGGCCTCGGCGGCGGTCTCAAGGCCCGTCGCTTCCCCGCCGGCGTGACATCGCCCTGCTTCCGGAGGTTCCGTTTTCGCGAGAATCCGGTCGGGCGGCTCACCGCGGATTCCGTCCAGGAGCGCCGGGCGGCCACCGCGAACGAATGGGCGATCGCCGGAATGACGCTTGCGCATGGACACGGGCCTGTCCTGCGCATCCGCCGGTGCGCACCGCCTGCGAGTCACCAGCGGGCAGCGGCGTGATGCGGGAACACCTTGTCCTGCGCGTCATCGAATGGTATCGGTCCGCGCCGGAGCGCGGCGAACGTCGCCTCGCCCGCATGTCCTGAACCCCACTTCCGGAGAATTGCGTGGCCGAGAACCAGCCAGACATCCTGTTCATCCAGGCGGATCAGCTCAAACCCCAGGTGCTGCCCGGATACGGCGGCAAGGCGGTGACGCCGCACCTCGATCGGCTGTGCGCGGAAGGGGTGGTGTTCGAGAACGCCTACTGCAACTTCCCGCTCTGCGCGCCATCGCGTTTCTCCATGCTGGCCGGCATGCTGCCGTCACGGGTGAGGGCGTTCGACAACGGCGCGGAGCTCTCCGCCGCCACGCCGACCATGGCGCACTACCTGCGGCTCGCCGGCTACCACACCACACTGTCCGGCAAGCAGCACTTCGTCGGCCCCGACATGCTGCACGGGTTCCACGAACGGCTGGTGCCGGAGCTCTATCCGACCGACTTCCACTGGACGCCGAGCTGGGACGAGGTGCGCATGGACTCGAACAACGACTCGAGCGGCGTCACCCGATCCGGCGTCTGCGTGCGCAGCATGCAGATGGACCACGATGAGACGGTGCTCTTCCGAGCGGTGTCCAGGCTGCACGATTTCTCGCGCCGGCCGGATCGGCGGCCGTTCTTTCTGCTGGCGTCCTTCACCCACCCCCACGAGCCGTACTTCGCGCTGCGCAGGCACTGGGAGCGCTATCGCCACGAGGACGTCCCGATGCCCGCGACTCCGCTGCTGCCGGAGCCGGAACGCGATCGTCACAGCCGGCGCATGCTCGCCCACCACGGCCTGCTCGAAGGGGATATCACGCGGGACCACGTCCGTACCGCCCGCCACGCCTACCTGGCCAACTGCTCGTACCTCGACGAGATGATCGGGAGGCTGCTCGATACCCTGGAGGCGACCGGCCTCTCGCGTACCACCGTGGTCCTGGTCACCTCGGACCACGGGGACATGCTCGGCGAGCGGGGGATGTGGTTCAAGAAGCACTTCTTCGACCATGCGGCGCGGGTCCCGCTGATCATCCACGCGCCGTCGAGGTTCGCAGCCGCCCGCCGGAGCGAGAACGTCTCGCTGGTGGATCTGCTGTCCACGCTGTGCGATCTGGCACGGATCAGCGTCGCGGAGCGCGCGCCCCGGCCGCCGGACGGCGCCAGCCTCGTTCCGCTATGCGAAGATCCGGCCGCGGCCAGGGATGCGCCGGTGTTCGCCGAGATCACCTCCGAGGGGGTGCCGTCCCCGATGTTCATGGTCCGTCACGGATCCTTCAAGCTCATGACCGGCGGGGACGCGCCGGACCTGCTGTTCGACCTCCGTGCCGACCCGGAAGAGCGGACCGACCTCGCCGCGGACCCGGCTCGCCGGGATACCCTCGCGGCGTTGCGCCGCCTTGCCGGGGAGACCTGGGATGCGGCTGCGCTGGAGGCCGAGGTTCGTGCGAGCCAGCGCGAACGCCGTCTGGTGCAGTCGGCGCACGGCCACGGCGTCGCGCCGGCATGGGACGCGCTCGAGTCCGATCCGGTGTGGGCGTCCTGCCTGCGTGCGCCCGACGACTACAACGACTGGGCCTGGCGCGGGATCGAGCCGTCAACCCCCTGTCCGTGACCCCTTGTCCATGATGTCTTCGAGATGTGCGACATGACCATGAACGAGACGAGGCCCTTCCCTTGATTTCCGCCGGTCACGGACGGCACGAAGAATGAAACGTGAACGGGACCCACGGGGAGCGCGCGCGGGCGGGTCCGCGGCCGGTCCGCCGGCCATCGAGCTTCGCGGCGTGGTGAAGCGCTACGGGTCCGTGACCGCGATCAGGGAGGCCAGCCTGGAGATCGGGGATAACGAATTCTTCACCCTCCTCGGTCCGTCGGGATGCGGCAAGACCACGCTGCTGCGCATGATCGCGGGGTTCGAGGACGTGACCGAGGGCGCGATCTTTCTCTACGGCGAGGAGATCGAGGGGCTGCCGCCCAACCGGCGTCCGGTGAACACCGTCTTCCAGCAGTACGCGCTCTTCCCCCACATGACGGTCGCCGAGAACGTCGCGTTCGGGATGCAGCGGCTGAAGCGGCCCGCGGCCGAGACCGAGGCGCGCACGCGGCGCATGCTCGACATGGTCGAGCTCGGCGGCTTCTCGGAGCGCAAGCCGCACCAGCTTTCCGGGGGGCAGCAGCAGCGGGTGGCGCTCGCCCGCGCGATGGCCCCGGGCCCGAAGGTCCTCCTGCTCGACGAGCCGCTCTCCGCGCTCGACCTGAAGCTGCGCCAGGCCATGCGCGTGGAGCTCAAGCAGCTTCAGGAGGAGGCCGGCATCACCTTCGTGTTCGTCACCCACGACCAGGAGGAGGCGCTGACGATGTCCGACCGCATCACGGTGATGTCGGCGGGCGGGATACAACAGGTCGGCACGCCCCACGAGATCTACGAGAAGCCCCACAACCGCTTCGTCGCGGACTTCATCGGCGAGACCAACCTGCTGGACGTGACGGTCGAAGGGGTCTCGGGCGGGCGCTGCCTGTGCCGTCTCGCGAACGGCGCGAGGCTCGAATGCGATGCGCCGGGGACGCCGCGGCAGGGGGCCACCGGATGCGTGTCGATCCGGCCCGAACGACTGTCGATCGCGACGCCCGGGGGAAGCTCCCTTGCGAAGCCCGGCGGCGGCGACTCCCTCACGGGGGTGATCCACCGCACCGTGTATCTCGGGACCGACACCCAGTACCTGGTCGGCCTCGACGGCGGGTCCGGGATCACCGTCCGCACCCGGAATGCGGACCACGCCGCGCTCGGTCTCGGTCCCGGCGACCGCGCGGCCCTGGACGTGGACGAAGGCGCCGCGCGCCTGCTGGTGGACTGATGGCAGGCGGCGGAGACGGCGGCGGTGGCGGCGGCGACAGAGCGACTTCCGGGGCCGCTCCGGGAACCTGGGCGTCGCTCCGCGGCTGGCTGCTCGCGCCCTCCCGGCTCGTGATCGGTGCCCTGGTGGACTGATGGCGGGCGGTGGAGACATCGGCGGCGACAGAGCGGCTTCCGGAGCCGCTCCGGGAACCTGGGCGCCGCTCCGCGGCTGGCTGCTCGCGCCGTCCTGGCTCGTGATCGGCGTCTTCCTGCTGGCGCCGGTGGGCATGATGCTGGTCTATTCGTTCCTGACCAAGGAATTCCGCGGTGGCGTCATCTGGGAGCTCTCCCTCGCCGCCTACGACCAGTTCATCTTCGACCGCGGCCTGTTCGGCGACGAGCCGCCGCGGCTCGAATGGACCTACATCACGATCTTCGCCCGCTCGATCGTGCAGGCTGCGGCGGCGACGGTGCTGTGCTTCCTCATCGGTTTCCCGACCGCGTTCTTCATCGCCACCCGGCCGGCCCACACCCGCTCGGCCTGGCTCTTTCTCGTGACCGTTCCCTACTGGGTCAACCTGCTGATCCGCACGGTGTCGATGAAGTTCCTGATCCGGGATAACGGGCCGCTGAACGAATTCCTGCTCTGGACCGGGGCCATCTCCGAGCCGCTGGCGCTGGTGAACACGAACCTCGCCGTGCAGCTCGGCCTGTTCTACTCCTACCTGCCCTTCATGGTGCTGCCGATCTACGCCTCGGTCGAGCGCTACGACTTCACGCTGTCGGAGGCGGCGGCGGATCTGTACGCGGACCGCTGGACGACGCTGCGCCACGTGGTGTTCCCGGTAGTGACCCCCGGCATCGTCGCCGGATGCATCCTCGTGTTCGTCCCCAGCCTCGGCGCCTTTCTCGCACCGGACCTGCTGGGCGGGGCGAAGAACTTCATGATCGGGTCGCTGATCGAGGAGCAGTTCAAGGGCAATGCCGGCAACTGGCCCTTCGGCGCCGCCGCGTCGATGATCCTGCTCTCGATGGTGCTGGTCGCGCTCCTGTACTACGCGCGCCAGCAGATCCGCAGCGAACGGGCCGGATGACCGCTCTCGATGACGTGTCCCTGAGAGCGGGCGTCCCGTTTATCCCACTTAACTCTTTCTCTGCCGTTGTGGCGCTATCCGGGGTCTGTGAAGCACAGGTCCCCGTGAGCCGGGGCGTGAGGATGGGGAAGTGGGGCGTTCCGCGCCGGCAGGCGGGGTGAGGGGTTGACACCGCGAGAGACACGTTGACAGGTCGCCGGCACGCGGCGACACTCGCAATCGAGGGCCAATCGAGTCAGCGGAGTACACTTAACCAAGCCCTCGAACCGTCTCACGAAACAGGACCACCTCAAGGGACCGCCCCGATCCCTGATCCGGCAAGGACCCATCCTCTTCGGAACCACCCGAGTATCCGTAGAAGCACCGTCCGGTTGGATGCCCGTCGAACTCCCCCAATGGCTCAAGGATCTGCGCCGATCCGAGATCGTCGATCGCGTGCGCCATGATCCCCGCTCGGCGGGAGGCACGTTCCTGGGAGTGGATTTCGAGGTCGCGGTTCATGAAGTCATAGGTGGAGGGCAGGCCGAGTTCGATCAGCCGCGGAATGATCTGTCTGCCGACGACCGCGTCCTCCTCTATGCCTACTTCAACCAGCTCGGCCACCTGGAGGAGCTTGCCGAAGCATTTCGCATGTTGTTCGCTGATGCCTCTCGTCCGGAGAGTCCAATCGTCGTCGACCTTGGTTGCGGACCGTTCACGGGTGGGCTCGCCATCGCCACCAAGTTGGGCCATGAATCCCGTCTCGACTACATCGGGGTGGATCGGTCACGGGCGATGCGCGAGCTTGGAGAGAAGCTGGCGTCGGCCGCCGCCGAGCTTGATCAGACGCCGCGGATTGACCGGCACTGGTCGCCCGACATCTCCTCGGTCACTTGGGATTCTGCGCCGGGCTGGCGTCCGGTATTCGTCATCGTATCGTACCTCCTCGCGAGTCCGACGCTGGATGCCGGGGAGCTCATCGGAGAGCTGGAGGGGTTGCTTGCGAAGCTCGGGCGCGGGCCGGTCACGGTCCTCTACACCAATTCCCCCCGACCCGAGCCGAACCGCAGCTATCCGAGCTTTCGTACCGCACTGCTGGACGCAGGCTTCGAGCTGTCCGACGAGGATACCGGGTCGATCGAGATCGAGAGATGGACCGGTTCCAGAAACCGAAGGCTTCGATACGCCCTGTTTCATCGCCGGAATCAGGATATCCTTCGACTCGGAGAGGAGTGAAGTGCGGCTTCCTACCTGGGATGAGCTTCAAAGAGTCCCGGAACAGCGGGATGTGCTGGAGTATCGTCTCGACCGGTCTCTGTTCGTCGTGGGTCCGCCAGGATCCGGAAAGACGGTCCTTGCCATATACCGGGCGCAGATGGCGGCTACGTTAGCGCCGGACGAGGCGGAGCCATCGGTCGCGATCGTCACGTTCAACCGCATGCTCAGGCGCCTTCTGGATATGCTCAAGGAGGCCGATCTTCGTGTCGGGACGATGCACAGCTTCGTCTGGCACGACTATCGGAACCGCATGAGCAGACGACCCCCACATCAACCGTACGATTCGTACTCGTATGATTGGCGCTCCATGTTCTCATGCCTTGAGGAGGCGGAAGAACACCCCAACCGATCGCACTTGGTCGTGGATGAAGGGCAGGATCTCCCACAGGGATTTTTCGAGTACGCATCACGGTACGCATCGCGCACGATCACCGTGTTCGCCGACGAGAATCAAGCCCTGAGTGAACGACACACGACGCTTGAGCAGATCAAGACCGCGTCAGGCTTGGGTGATCCCATCATACTGAGCCATAACCACCGGAATACGCCCGAGATCGCGCGCTTGGCGGAGCACTTTCACTCCGGACGCCTGCCCGTCGCGACGGTGGTTCGCCCTTCGTTGAAGGAGCTTCCCCGTATCGTTCGATCACGCCGCCTTCAATCCACCGCCAAGTTGATATCGAACTGGTGCGACACCCGCGGCGGGAGCATCGGTGTCATCGTCGATTCGAGTGATACCGGCAGTACCCTGCACCGCAACCTCAGACGAAGACTTCCGCAAAAGCGCGTCGACATCTACAGTAGTGAAGATAAGAACGAAGATTCGATCGAGATACTCGAACCGGGCGTGACGATACTGAACAAGAAATCGGTAAAAGGCCAGGAGTTCGATGCAGTCTTCATTCTGGAGCTGGAAGCGTTCATTCCGTGTACGAACGACGCGGAACGCCGTGCGATGTACATGATGTGTACGCGAGCGAGAGACTATCTCTTCCTCGTGCACGAAAATCTTTCGGCAAGAGCCGCGGCGGCATTGCCAGACGAGAATGTTCTGGAACGTACATGATCTCCGCCGAAAGCCAGATCCCGATGCCCCTCCCCCCGACCGACGAGCAGGCTTCGGAGGCCCGCTGGTTGGGATTGGCCACGGATCACCGGCGCCTGTTCGATGCGCTTCAGGATGGCTGGCTGCGCCCCATGATGCCGCAGGCCGGCATTCTGGCCGGGGTTGGCCGATACATCGCCGAACGAAACCCGAACCAGGACGGGCATCCGATACCGGTCCACATCGCGCTGGATTCCGCGAAGCTGCCCGAGTTGAGGGTCGCCGCCTTCCGGAGAGGCAGATGGGAATCCCGCTCCATCCGGGAGGTCGAATCTTCGGACACTGCCTTGTATTGGCCGGGTGTGCTTCCTGCATTCGCGATTCGGAAGATCGTGGTCTCGACGGAAGAAGAACGCGCGCGTCTGGCGGGAATGGCCCGGTTCGCTTCGAACTTGATACTCCCGGAAGAGGCAATCAGGATCGGTCCAGCGCCCGCGGACATCTCCAGGCCTGAAGGGTGTCCTTATGATGAAACCAGCCAATTGACAATTCCTGACAATGAAGATGCGGTGCGCGGCGCCATGACCATGGCCGTGTGGGCAGTGCCTCGGATCGACCCCTGGTTGGACCTTCTCGCAACGAGCCTGGCTTCCGATCGATCACGGCTTCCGATTCTGGCCGACGACGTCGATGCCTCCTGGTGGCGGCTCCCGCCTTGGGCGCCATCGTCGGACCACACCAAGCCGCTCAACCCGCAGGATTGCCTCTGGTTGGCTGCCGTCGATACCCTCTCGATCCGCCCGATTGAAAACCGTATTTCGCTCCGGGAACTCGCAGAACGCATCGCCGACACCGCCTCTCGTTACGAATGTTCGATCAACCTGGACGAGATATCCTCCTGGCTCGAATCTACGCACGGAATCTTGCGTGCGGAATCCGTTGTTCGGCTCGATGACTGGCGGGCTTGTCCGGTGGGGAAGGCCATCCAACTGGTGTTGACTCGTCCGGATCCGATCAGATTCAAGTCCTGGTTCCAGGATCTGCCTGACCTGCCTCCGGCCGTTGCCTGGTCGGCAGCAACGTTGTGTGGGCTTCTTCACGGATACAGGAGGCTGGATGCCTATTTTCGCGGAAAGGCATTCCAGCGCGAGCTCCTGTCGATTCTCACACTACGTGCCTGCGCCGACGAGGCACGAGAAGTCAACTGGCCGACGCTCGCCGGCGACGAACCTCGCTGGTGCAGAGAATCCGGCAACTTCGTATTGTCCTGGGGCGCCGAAGAATTCGCTCGGCGTCCGGAGAAGGCCCGGGGCAGATGGTATGCCGCGAATTTCGAAGATGCGAAGACAAGGTGTGAAGCGCAGACGGTTGCAAGAGAACTGGATTGGCAGTGCGTGAATCAGGAGGTCGTTTTCAGGAACATACGGATTCCTCTCCGCGGTTCCGGCAATATCCGTGTGCTCGGCGAACCGGGTTCGCACCTTGAAGTCGAAGGAGAGGTCAGGTTACGGGTGTCGGAAGGGGTCACCATCGAAGAGAGCTTCGATGCCGAATTATTTCGGCATCGGGTCGCGGTCGAGGGTGGACGGTTGCCGAGCCCACCCACCTCACCGGTGCTCGATCCGAGTGTCGAGGAGTCGGATGTTCCGGGTCTCATGTACGTAAAAGACTTCCTCACCGAGATTGAAGAAGACGAGCTTGTGGCTACGATCGATCGGTGCGATTGGCGTTCGGACATCAAGCGGCGTGTCCAACACTATGGCTGGCGATACGACTACAAAGCCCGCAAGGTCGACCCTTCCATGTATCTCGGGCCTTTGCCGGACTGGGCCGACAAGCTCGCGCACCGCCTCATTGCAAAGGGACTCGTGCACCAGCTACCGGATCAGGTCATCGTCAACGAATATATCGCCACTCAGGGAATTCGAGCCCATGCCGACAGCCCGAGCTTCGCCGACGGCATCGCCACGATCAGCCTGCTGGAATCATGGGAGATGGTGTTTCGCGAGAAGAACGCCAAGAGAAAAGTCAACCAGGTGCTCGATCGGCGGAGCGTCGCGATAATGAATGGCGATGCCCGGTATCGCTGGACGCATGAGATACCGAACAGAAAGACCGAACCCGGTAGAGTGAAGCGGGGGAGGCGCATCTCGCTCACCTTTCGCAAGGTGATCGCTCCACCCGGCGGGAAGCACGTGCGCCGATAGCCTGCCGGACACCATGAGGTGCCATCCTCTCTGCAATTGGAGCAGGTTTTGCCCGAAGCGCCTTCCTGGAAACGCGGGCGCCTCGCCCGCATCGTCGTGCCGGATACCCCATCCCTCGGGGGAAGGAACAGGCATGAGGCGTGAGATCAGCCGCGCGCGAACGAAGCTGCCGGGGCATGGTGCGACGCCTGCTGGCGCGCATGCGGTCGCGCCCTTGCGCGCGTTCAGGTGCAGGCCCTGAGATGACGGCGCATCACGACGTCCGGCGCTATCCGGGCTTCCTGCCGGTGACGATCCTCTGCCTGATCGTCCTCTACGCCCCCCTGATCGTCGTGATGGCCTACAGCTTCAACGACTCCCCGTCGATCACGATCTGGGGCGGGTTCAGCCTGAGGTGGTACGAGGACGTCTTCTTCGGCCTGGAGGCCGGGAAGTTCAAGGACGCGGCCTGGAACTCGCTGTCGATCGCGGCCATGGCCGCGGCGGCCTCGACCGTCATCGCCACCTCGGCGGCGCTGGGGATGGTGCGGGGCGGCGCGTTCCGGGGAAAGTCGGCCAGCTTCGCGCTCCTGAGCCTGCCCATCATGGTGCCCGAGATCGTCACCGCCGTGGCCACGCTGATCTTCTTCAGCGCCATCGGCTTCACCCTGGGATTCGCCTCCATCCTCGTGGCCCACGTCGTGTTCTGCATCCCCTTCGCCTACCTGCCGATCTCGGCGCGGCTGCAAGGGATCGAAGGCGTCTACGAGGAGGCCGCGCGGGATCTCTACGCGAGCCGGGCGGAGGCGTTCCGGCACGTGCTCCTGCCGCTCATGGCCCCCGGCATCCTCTCCGGGTTCCTGCTCGCCTTCATCATCTCCCTCGACGACTTCATCATCACGAACTTCATCAAGGGGGCAGGCGTCGAGACCCTGCCGACGGCGATCTTCGGGGCCGTCAAGCAGGGCATCAAACCGAACATCATGGCGCTCTCCACGCTGATGCTCGTGGTCTCCGTCGTCTTCGTCACCGTCTCCTGGCTCGTGGGGAGGAGCGGGACGAAGCCCGGCGGATGACGCCGCCGCCCGCACGGGCCATGACCGCCTCATCCATACCGGATCCCGCGGGCGGGCGGTAGAATGCGCGCCGGTCACCGGATCAGCGGATGATCATGTCGGGCGGATGGCGGGTGGGGGTCGACGTCGGCGGCACGTTCACGGACGTGTTCGCGGTGAACCGGGCGCGTCGCGACACCCGGGTCGCCAAGGTTCCCTCCCGCTCCGACGACCGCGTGGCCGGCCTGCTGGCCGCGCTCCGGGCGGTGGATCTCGCATGGCCGGACGTGGACGACCTGATCCACGGCACCACCCTGGTGACCAACGCCATCGTCGAGGACGATCTCGCCGAGGTCGCCCTGGTCTCCACCCGGGGGTTCTCCGACACCCTAGCCATCGGGCGCCAGAACCGGCGCCACCTCTACCGTCTCGACCTTCCGCCCAAGGCCGCCCCCCAGGTGCCGGCCGAGCGCCGTTTCGAGGTGAGGGAGCGGATCGATCATGAGGGGCAGGTTCTCGAACCGATGGATCCGCGAACGGTCGACGAGGCGCTCCGGCGCATCGAGGAGAGCGGCGCCGCGGCGGTGGCGGTGTCCCTGCTGCACTCCTACGCCAATCCCGCCCACGAGGAGGCGTTGGGCGGGCGGCTGCGCGAGCGGTTCCCCTTCGTCGCGCTGTCGAGCCGGGTCAGTCCCGAGGCCCGGGAGTACGAGCGCACCGCGACGACGGCGCTGAGCGCCGGGTTGATGCCGCTGGCCGCGAGCTACCTCGACCGGATCGAGGCGGCCAGGCCGGCGGACTCCAGGCTGCACCTGTTCCACTCCGCCGGGGGCATGGCCTCGCCGGAGGCGTTGCGCGAGCTGCCGCTCGGCCTCGCCGCCTCGGGTCCCGCGGCCGGCGTCGCCGCGGCCGGACGCATCGCCCGGGACCTCGACGTCGAGCACGCCATCAGCTTCGACATGGGCGGCACCACCACCGACGTCTGCCTGATCTTCGGCGGCGAGGCGCAGATCTCGAGCGATCGAACCCTGGGCGGCCGACCCCTGCGCCAGCCCATGGTCGCGGTGGAGTCCATCGGAGCCGGCGGCGGCTCCATCGCCCGGCTCGATCACGGCGCCCTGGTGGTCGGCCCGGAGAGCGCCGGCGCCGACCCGGGGCCTGCCTGCTACGCCCGCGGCGGCAGCCGGCCGACGGTGAGCGATGCCAATCTGGTACTGGGATACATGGCGCCGGACCGAATCATCGGCGGGGACATCCGGGTCGACCCCGCTGCTGCCCGGACGGCCGTCGCGCCTCTCGCTTCGGCCATGGGCATGAGCGTGGAGGCCGCGGCTCTCGGCGTGATCCGGGTCGCCAACTCGACCATGCTGCGGGCGCTTCGCCGGGTCACGGTGGAGCGCGGCGTCGACGGCCGCCAATGCACGCTCCTCGCCTTCGGCGGCGCCGGTCCCATGCACGCGGTCGATCTGGCTCGCGCCTTTTCCATTGCCAAGGTGGTCGTTCCCGCCCATTCCAGCGTGTTCTCCGCCCTCGGATGCGTCAGCGCGTGGATGAGCTATGCGCAGCAGCGCACCCTGCGCATGGCGGTGGATGAGTGGGACGCGCAGCGTCTGGAGCGGGCGCGCGAGGACCTGAGGTCCCGGCTCGCCGCTCCCTTGGCTGTGGCCGGTTGCGGTGAAGGCGAGATGGCGGTCGAGGAAGTTGCGGCCATCCGCTACCGTGGCCAGAGCTACGCCATCGAGATCCCCGATGCCGCCCTCGACGATCCGGCGCGGCTGACGCGCGATTTCCTGGACCGCCATCGGGCGCTGTACGGATTCGCGACCGGGGAGCCGTGGGAGCTGGTCTCGATCCGGCTTCGCGTCTCGGCGCCGCCAACCAGCGGGGAGCTCCGGCCGGCGCCCGTCGAGTCGGCCGGATCCCCGTCAGCCGGGACACCGTCATCGCCCGTCGAGTCAGGCGGGTCCCTGCCGGCCAGGACCCTGCCATGCACCTTCGAAGCCGGCGCGACGGCCGCCACGCCGCGCTACGATCGCGCCGCCCTGGTGCCCGGCCGTGCGCTTGCCGGACCGGCCATCGTCGAGGATGCGTGGTCGACGGTGGTGGTCCCGCCGGGAGCCACCCTCGTCCCCGACGAGGCCGGCCACCTCCACATCGCCACCGGGACCGGGACATGACCACCCCCGTCGTCCCCGTGACCTCCGCCGATCTTTCGCCCACGGCGATGGCGGTCTCACCGTCGCCGCCATGACCCCCTCTGCCGACCCCGTGACCGCCGTGGACCCCGTGACCCTGGAGGTCATCCGCAACGCCCTGAGTGCGACGGCGGAGGAGATGTCCCTGGTGGTCATGCGCTCGGCCCGCTCACCGCTCCTGCGCGAGGCCGGCGACCTCTCCTCGGCACTGACCGACGCGGACGGCCACCTCGTCGCCCAGGGCCGCGACATCCCCATGCACATGGGGGTCATGAGCTTCACGGTGCGCGAGTTCCTGAAGCGGGTGCCGAAGTCGCGGCTCGCGCCGGGCGACGTCTGGTTCCTCAACCTGCCGGAGATCGGCGGCAACCACCTGCCCGACGTGAAGGCGATCCGGCCGGTGTTCGCCGATGGCGCGGTGGTCGCGTTCGCGGTCAGCCTCGCCCACTGGGCCGACATCGGGGGAGCGGTCCCCGGAAGCTACGTCGCCGGCGCCACCGACGCCTGGCAGGAGGGGCTGCGCATCCCGCCGTTCCGCCTGTTCACCGCCCGCGGCCCGCATCGCGAGAATCTGGACATGGTGCTTGCCAACGTGCGCGGGGCGGAGGAGCGCGAAGGCGACATCCTCGCGCAGATGGCGGCGACCCGGGGCGCGGAAGAGCACCTCCACCATCTCTTCGCCGAGCATGGCGCGGGCACCGTGCTGGCCGCCATCGCCGCCATCCACGATCGGGCCGAGGCCCGGATGCGCGAGGCCCTGGCCGCCGTCCCCGACGGCACCTACGTCGGCGAGGACTGGCTCGACGACGATGCCGCGGGAGACGAGCCGATCCCGGTGCGGGTGCGGGTGACCATCGACGGCGACCGCGCCACGTTCGACTTCTCCGAGACCGCGGACGCGGCCCGCGGCCCCGTGAACACCACACCGTTCATCGCCGCCGCGTCCGTCTTCTACGTGGTGAAGACCCTCTTCGGCCCCGATGTCCAGCCCGGCGGCGGCTGCTACCGCCCGCTCGAGATCATCACCCGTCCCGGCTCGCTGCTCGACCCCGGGCCCGACCGCCCGGTGGTGGGCGGCAACCACGAGACCTCGCAGCGCGTCGCCGATGCCGTGTTCCGGGCGCTGGAGCCGACCGGGCCGGAACGGCTCTCCGCCGGCGGGCCGACGACGTCCGGCTTGGTGCTGTTCGGCGGGCGGCGCGCGGACGGGGTTTGGACCACCTTCTACGAGACCCACGGCGGCGGGGAGGGGGCCAGGCATGACCGTGACGGCGCGCCGGTGGTCCGGGTCCACATGTCGAACGTGATGAACACCCCGGCCGAGGTGGTGGAAGCGGAGTATCCGATCCGGGTCGAATGCCAGCGCCTGCGCCGCGGCTCGGGCGGGGCAGGGCGGCGGCGCGGCGGTGACGGACTGCACCGGGAGTACCGGGTGCTGTGCGACGACATGTCGGTCACCTCGATGTTCGAGCGCCGCGTGGTGCCGCCCTATGGGTTGCAGGGAGGCGAGCCGGGGGCGCCGTTCCGGGTGACCGTCGTCGATGCGGACGGCCGCCGTCGCGAGCTGCCCGGCAAGGCCAACTTCCGTCTCGGCCAGGGCGACGTGGTGGTGGTCGAGAGCTGCGGCGGCGGCGGGTACGGAGCGCCCGGGACGGCGGATTCCGCGCATCCACGCGAAAAGCGTCGATGATCCCATGACGACGAAAGCATCGGGTACGCAGTGGAGCAGCTACAGAGCTACTCCCAGTCGACGGTGAGCGGTCCCCCTGTGCTCCGTCCCGCGGTCTGCGCCCGGCGCAGGTACTGCACGATGGTGCTGGTGAGCCCTTCCGGGCCGCCCGAGGGTCCAGCCCGCCGGGCTACTTCCTGCCAGACGTTGCGGTCGATTTCCGGCATCCAGGTATCCGCCTCCACCTCGGTATCCACCACCGTCAGGTCGATGCCGCCCGCCAGTCCCATCATTCGCCTGTAGGTGACCGCACCTCCGGCGATCCAGATCCGACCGCCCGGGGCGACCTCGGCGGCTTCCAGCGCGTCGAGCACCGCGCTGTCCACCGTGCGGTCTCCCACCTGCACCGGCTCGCCTTCCCGGGCCAGGACGATCACCGTGCGGCCGTCCAGCGGACGCTTGAACCCCGCGCAGGTGCGTTGTCCGACGATGACGGGGCATCCCATCGTCAACCGCCGGAACCGACCCCAGTCCGCAGGCAGATCCCAGGGCACGCGGCCTTCGCGGCCGATGGCGCGGTTGCGCGCCATCGCGGCGATGACGGTGACGGGCTTGTCGGACATCGTTCCTCTCCTGAAAGACGTCCCGCCGGCGTTCCCGACAGGGGCGGGATAAAAGGACGGTCAGTCTTGATCGACGGTCCCGTTCAAACTAAGTTGATCGGACCAAGTCCGAGGAGCGCCGCCATGCGCACCGTCAACATGCACGAAGCCAAGACACATCTGTCGCGTCTCGTCAAGGCCGCCGCCGATGGAGAGCCGTTCATCATCGCGCGTGCGGGCAAGCCGGTGGTCAAGGTCGTCGCGCTGGAAACCCCGGAGCACGGAGCAACGCGCCGAATCGGGTTTCTGGCCGGGAGGATCTCGGTGCCGGACGACTTCGACGACATGGGGTCCGGCGAGATCGAGTCCCTGTTCGAAGGCGTCGAGTGAGTCTCCTCCTCGACACGCACGTCCTGCTCTGGGCGGCGGGCGTGCCGGAGCGGTTGCCGGCCGCCGCCCGCGCGATGATCGAAGATCCGGGGACGGTATTGATCTTCAGCGTTGCGTCCCTCTGGGAGATCGTCATCGAGAACGGGCTCGGACGTGCGGATTTCAGCGTCGATCCGCACCTGCTGCGCCGGGGTCTGCTGGAAAACGGCTATACGGAGCTGGCCGTGGCCGGTGTCCATGTACTGGCCGTGGACCTGTTGCCCCCGATCCACAAGGATCCCTTCGACCGTATCCTGGTTGCGCAGGCCCGGATCGAAGGGATCACGTTGTTGACGGCGGACGAAGTCGTGGGCCGTTATCCGGGGCCGATCCGCGTGCTCTGACCAGAGGGGGCCAAGGCAGATCACTGTCTGGTCGCCCCGTCCGGCAAGCCCTGCTCCCTTATGTGGGCCCGTGCGGAGAGGGGGGGCATGCGCCGGCGCAGCAGAGCGTTGCGCGTGGTCCATTCCTGCTCCGGAGCTTGCGATTCGAGCAAGTCGAACTTCCGGGCGCCGGTCAGGGTCGCCACCGGCACCCCGTCGCGGAACGCGATCCGGGTGGATGCGGTGGCGGGGATGCGGTCGCCGAGGGTGACGATGCCGGTGAGGTTCAGCGGGTCCGCCGCGCTCAGGGCCACGATGGCGCCGTCCGCCGGGGCGCGGCGCACCCGTCTCAGGGTCTCCACCGCCTCGGGCAGGGCGTACTGCTCGCCGGTGAAGCCCGCGACGAACCGCCCCCCGCGGATCTCGCCGCGTGCTTCGAGGCGGCGGAGCACGCGCAACAGGTCCCGCCACGGGACGGTGAGCGATTCGCGCGCGAGGAGCGTCTTGAACACGACGCCGTAGCGGCGCAGCAGGGTGCGCGCGATGGTCTCGGCGCCGTCCTCCCCGATGCCGTCCGTCTCCATGCCGGCGGCGCGGCGTGGAACGCACGTCCACCGGCCGGCTTCGGCGACGGCGTGGAGGCGGCGAACGGAGGCGCCGGTGAACGCGCGCAACCCCGCGAATCCATCCGCGCTCACGAGCCCGTGGGTGATCAGCTCGCCGAGCGCGGCGGCCGCGTCCGGCGCCCGCGCGCCGGTTCCGGCGAGGAGGTCGTCGAAGAACGACGCGCCGCGGGCGCACAGGCATGAGAGGACGTTGCGGGCGCCGGGGGAGAGTGATGGGGGCGGGGCGCCGGTGTTTCCGGGTGTGGGGGCATTGCGCGCGCCGGTGGACGCCGCCGCCGATGGTCCGGCCCCGTTTCCGGAGCTGGGCCGTCCGGGCCGTCCGGGCCGTCCGGGGGTTATCGTGCCGGGTCCGGTGGACGACTCCGCCGTTCCCTTGGCCTCACCTGCGGACGGCGCCAGCCACAGCGGCGCGTGGCGGCGGGAGAGCAGGGCGATCGGGGTCGAGCGGATCGGCCCGAACGACCGGCCCGGGGTCTCGCGGTTCGGGGGGGCCGGCCTCGCCCACGAGGCCCGGCCGGCGAGGCAGAGCCGATCGAGCATCTCCGGGGCGAAATCCGCGATCCGGGCGGGCAGGATCTCCGCCTCCCAGGCCGCGGCGGGTGCCGCGAACCCCTCCAGCTCCGCGGCGACGGCGGCCAGCGCCTCGAATCCCTGCCGCCGGTCGTCGGGCCGCACCCGCTGCCACTCGAAGAGATATCGCATGAACTCCGCGCGCGTCGCCGGCTCGATCTCGCGCCGCAGCCGGCCGAGGGTGTAGCGGTGGATGCGCGCGAGCAGGCGCCGGTCGCACCATTCGATCGAGGCGGCGTCTTCCGTGAACCGCCCGCGCAGCACGTAGCCTTCCGCTTCGAGGCCGACGAGCGCGACCTCGACGTCCACCGGGGCGAGCCCGAGATCGCGGGCGAGGCGGGCCGCGGTGGCCGGGCCGAGGCATCCGAGCCGTGCGCGCAGCAGCTCGATCAGCGCCGCATCGCGCCCGGGCGCGGCGCGAAGCTCCTCGGGGAGCACGAGCGGCGGGTCGGCGCGCCCGGCGCCCAGCGCCGCTTCGAGCAGGGCGAGGCGTTCCGCGGCACACCAGAGCACGGGGCCGCCGCGCGGGGGGCGGAAGCGGGTGGCGCGGCCGGATGCGACAAGGGCGTCGAAATGGGTGCTCCATCCGGGGCGTTCGCCGTTCGCGAGCCGGCGCGCGGCGTCCGCCATGCTTGCCGAACGTCCGGGCGCTGCATCGGTAGCGTTCGCCGGGTTCGCCGGGCGGTGACCGGCCACAGCTTCGGCGATGCTCGCCGGACCCGCCGAACGCCCGGACATCGTTTCGGCGGCATTCGCCGGACTTGCCGAGGGTTCGGCCACTGCCTCGGTCATGCTCGCCGGACCCGCCGAGCGCCTGGACGTGGCGTCGGTGTCACTCGCCGGATTCATCGAACGCCCGGCCACCCTCCCGGCAGCGCCCGCCGAGTCAGCCAGGCGCCCGGCCACTCCCTCGGCGGCGGTGGCGAAGCCGAGCACCACGAGCGCGTCATGCAGCTCGTCGGGGGTCGCCGCCTCCGGCCAGGCTTCCTCGCAGACACGCTCGATCGCCTCGGGGTCGAGCCGCCCGATGTCGGCGGCGGATTCCGGGTCGAGCCCGCGGCGCATCGACACCGCCCGGGTGCGGCGTTCCTCCAGGGGCGCGTCGTCCAGGAACGCATAGGGGCGGGCGTCGAGGACCTCCGCCGCGAGCGGGGAGGGCTCGGTGAGGTCGCGGGCGACGACCCGGATCTCCCCGCCCGCGAGGCGCGCGACGAGGGCTTCGAGCCCCTCGACGTCCATCGCCTCGGTCAGCGCGTCGGCGATCGTCTGCTCCACCAGGGGGTGGTCGGGGATCTCGCGCGGTCCGGAGAGGTTCTCGGCGCAGGCGATCTGGTCGGGGAATACGGCGGCCACGAGGTCCTCGGCCTGCATGCGCTGGATGTTCGGCGGGACCTTGCTCCCGCCCCGGAAGCGCGGGACCGCCAGCGAGACGTTCGCGTTCCAGCGCCAGCGCACGTCGAACATCGGGGCGTCGAGCAGCGCCTGGGTCAGGACGTCGCGCACCGTCTCCGGCGAGAGGTAGCGACAGACCTCGTCGAGCGCGAAGCTGTGGCTCTCGCCGAGCGAGAGCACGATCGCGTCCTCGGTCGCCGCCGCCTGGAGCTCGAAGTTGAACTTCCGGCAGAAACGCTTGCGCAGCGCGAGGCCCCAGGCCCGGTTGAGCCGGCTGCCGAAGCGCGAGTGGATGACGAGCTGCATCCCGCCGCTCTCGTCGAAGAAGCGCTCCAGCACCACCGTGTCGCGGTCCGGCAGCGCGCCCAGCGCCGCGTGCCCGGCGCAGAGGTAGTCCACGATCTGCGCGCCCGCTTCGGTCCCGATCCCGGCGCGCGCGCCAAGCTCGCGCGCGAGCCGGGCGCGCGTTTCCGGCGCGGCGGCTCCGGCCATCCCGGTCCCGACCATCCCGGCACCGACCGTCCCGGTTCCGTCCGTCCTGACCCCGACTATTCCGGCTCCGGCTCCGGCCACTCCGGCTCCGGTCGTTCCGCCCCCGACCATCCCGGTTCCGGGCGCCCCAGCCCTGACCGCTCCGGCTCCGCCCATCCAGGCTCCGGTCGTCCCGGTTCCGGCTGCTTCGGTCCCGCCCGTCCCGACTCCGGTCGCTCCGTCCGTCTCATCCCCAGCCATCCCGTCACTGACCTCGGCACCGGCCGCGTCGAGGCGGCGTCCGAGCCATCCGAGCAGATCGCATACGCTCTCGGAGAGCTCGGCGGTGCGTCCCGGCGCCTCCCCGAACCAGAACGGGATGTTCGGCGGCAGGCCCTGCGCGTCCTCCACCCGGACCGCGCCGCGCTCGATGCGCAGGATGCGCCACGAGGTGTTGCCGAGCTGGAAGATGTCGCCGGGAAGGCTTTCGATCGCGAAGTCCTCGTTGAGCGACCCGAGACGGGTCCCGTGCGGTTCGAGCACGACGTCGTAGTCGGCGTTGTCGGGGATCGCGCCACCCGAGGTCATCGCGGTGAGGCGGGCGCCGCGCCGGGCGCGCAGCTCGCCGTTGATGACGTCACGATGCAGCCAGGCGCTGCGCCGGCCGCGCCGGGTCGCGAACCCGCCGGCGAGCATCGCCAGCAGCGCGCGCCATCGTTCGCCGGTGAGATCGCGGTAGGGCCAGGCGCGGCGCACCGTGGCGAGCAGCGCCTCCTCGCCCCAGTCCTCGGCCGCGACCATCGCGACCGCCTGCTGCGCGAGCACGTCCAACGGATGGGACGGCACGTGCAGCCGGTCCAGCTCGCCGCGCCGTACCGTGTCGAGGATCGCGGCGCATTCGACGAGCTCGTCCCGGGTGAGGGGGAACAGCCGGGCCTTCGGCGTGCCGCTGACCGCGTGACCGGAGCGCCCGGCCCGTTGCAGGAAGGTCGCGATCGAGCGCGTCGAGCCGAGCTGGCAGACGAGGTCCACGTCGCCGATGTCGATCCCGAGCTCCAGCGAGGCGGTGGCCACCAGCACTTTGAGATCACCGGCCTTGAGCCGCTGCTCGGCCGCGAGCCGGCGCTCGCGCGCGAGGCTGCCGTGATGCGAGGTGACGTTCTCCTCCCCCAGCGAGTCGGTGAGCGCCCGGGCCACCCGCTCCGCCATGCGGCGCGTGTTGACGAACACCAGCGTGGTGCGATGCGCCTCGATGAGCGCGCACAGACGCCGGTAGACCTCGCCCCAGACTTCGCCGGACATCACCGCTTCGAGGGGTGATTCGGGCAGCTCCAGCGCGAGGTCGCGCTCGCGGCGGTGGCCGGTGTCCACGACGGTGCACTCGCGCGGCCGGCCCGCCTCGTCGCAACCGGTGAGGAAGTGGGCGACGGTCTCGATCGGGCGCTGGGTCGCGGACAGGCCGATGCGGGTGAGGGGCCGGCCGGCCAGCGCGTCCAGGCGCTCCAGCGAGAGCGCGAGATGCGCCCCGCGCTTGTTGCCGGCGACGGCGTGGATCTCGTCGACGATGACGGTGCCGGCGCCGGCGCCGGCGAGCATGGCGCGTCCGCCCCCGCTGGTGAGGAGGATGTAGAGCGACTCCGGCGTGGTCACCAGGATGTGCGGCGGCTGCCGGCGCATCGCCTCGCGCGCCGCGCTTGGGGTGTCGCCGGTGCGCACCATGGCCCGGATGCCGGAGCCGGGTTCCCCGGCATCGGCGAGGGTGCGGTCGATGCCGGCGAGCGGCACCTCCAGGTTCTTGTGCACGTCGTTGCCAAGCGCCTTGAGCGGCGAGACGTAGACCACCCGGGTCGCGTCGGGGAGCGCCGCCCGGCGGCTGTCCCGGACCAGGGTGTCGATGGCGGTGAGGAATCCGGCCAGCGTTTTGCCCGAGCCGGTGGGGGCGGCGATCAGGGTGTGGCGGCCCGCCGCCACCGCCTCCCATGCTTGTGTCTGGCAGGGGGTCGGGGCGCCGAGGGCCGTCTCGAACCAGGAGGCGACGGCGGGATGGAAGCGGTCGAGGGTCATGGGGCGCACGGCTGGCTGGCTGGAAGCGATGTGTTCACTCGAAGAGCGATCCGGAAATCAACCATCCCGATCCGGTATGGCAGGGACATGTCATGTCGCCGCAGCCTCATGGCCCCGGCGCTCGACCGATCATGGACGCCAGGGATTCGACGATCCAGGCATTCAGGCTCGTTCCCTTTCGGGTGGCTTCCAGGTACACGTTCCGATGCAAGGCCGGTTCCATCCGCACGATCAGCCTGCCGGAAAACGATTTGTCCGGCTCCCGCCCCGTCTCCGCACAGTGTTCGAGGTAGTCGTCGACCGCTTCGTGGAAGGCGCGCTCGATCCCGCCCACGGAGTCGGCTTCGAACGATATGACGTCGCGTGTCCCCAGCACGCGGCCGTGCAGGATCCGGTCGGTTTCGTCGAAGTCCACGATCGCCTCGTAGCCTTTGTATTTCATGGAATGACTCCCGCTGCCGCGAAGAAATCCCGAAGATGCCGTACTTGATAGCGCCTGGCTTCCTTCCGGGGATGCGGTCGATGAAAATTGGCGCGGACCCCGTTCAACTCGAATCGGACTCGCGGCCCGCGGCCCTCCTCGACCGTGCCGCCGGCTCCCGTCACCAGAGGCTTCACGTCCGTCCATTCGACGTTCGCCGGGACCGGGTCCCGGAAGATCGCGTCCAGGACGGTGTGATGCCTTCTGTTCACACGGGAAGACGGTATCAGAAGAAGATACTGTGCCGAACGGTCCGAGACCGGCGTTGGGGCGCTCGGGATGTCGAGCCGACTCGGAATATCCTCCTGATCAGTCACTGCGACGAGCGTGGAACCGCGCGGCCGGTCGCGGTGGAGCCTTGCTGATGCGCCCGCTGGATCATTCCGATGGAATCCGCCGGTGGCCGGATCCTGCGATAGACTGGACGCGCTCGCACTCACCGCGGCGCATCGCGCCGCCATGCCGGCGGCCCCATGCCACCGGCGCGTCGTCGCGGGCGGCGGGGTCATCGATACAAGCCGCGGCCGCTTCGCGGCCGTCCCGCGATTTCGCTGACGCGGAATCGCCAACATCGTGCGAAGCGCTGCTGACCGGAAGGGAGGCGGCGACATGACAGGGAGGTGGCGACATGACCGTGAATGCCAGGGTCTCGGTCCTCGACCTGGTCGAGCAGGCGCGCAAGGTGATCGAGACAGTGCCGGTGGACGAGGCGGTCGCGATGCACGGCGACCCGGGGGTGGTCTTCGTGGACTTGCGCGACGTGCGCGAGCTGGAGCGGGAAGGCCGCATTCCGGGGGCCTTCCACATGCCGCGCGGGATGGTGGAGTTCTGGGTCGATCCGGACAGCCCGTACTTCAAGTCCGAGGTCTTCGACCAGGACCGGCGCTTCGCGTTCTACTGCAACCGGGACTGGCGCTCGGCGCTGGCGACCGAGGTCGCGCAACGCATCGGGCTCGAACGGGTGTGCCACGTCGAGGGCGGGTACACCGCCTGGAAGGAGGCAGACGGGCCGACCGAGGCGTACGAGCGCAAGCGCAAGTGACGCGGCACCGCTCTCCCGTCCCGGCGTTCGGAAGGTCGATGCCGCACCGGGAAGATCTGATGTGCATATGGCGGAGAGGGAGGGATTCGAACCCCCGGTCCCCCGGAAGGGACAACTGATTTCGAGTCAGCCCCGTTCGGCCACTCCGGCACCTCTCCGGCTGCGAGGCGGGATTGTAGGGGATCGGCGGGTGCACGGGAACTTCCGGCCCCGGCAGGACCGGCCCACGCCCGGCACTCGGGGCGACGGCGAACGTGGGGTCCCGGCCATCCGGTGCGCGGCCCGCGCTACACGCTCGGGGAGACCACCCCTTCAGGCGCCGGGTGCATCGGGACGTGTCCCGGCTGCGCCGCCACCCGCGCGAGCCAGACGGTGACGTTCGGGTAGTCCGAAAGATCGAAGCCACCCTCCCCGGCCACGTGGGTGTAGGCGTAGAGGGCGATGTCCGCGACGGTCATCGCCGCCGCGCCGAACCAGGGCCGACGCCCGAGGTGGCGCTCCATGACTGCGAGCGCGGCCCGGCCGCCTTCCTGCTTCGCGGGAAGCTGCGCACGCCGGGCCTCGCTCATCTCGACGTGCCGGAGCCAGTGGCGGGCGACCGCGACGTTCGGCTCGTGGCTGTACTGCTCGAAGAACATCCATTGCAGGGTCAGCGCGCGGGCCAGCGGATCGGCCGGCAAGAAGCGCGACCCCTCGGCGAGATACCACAGGATCGCGTTGGATTCGG
Source organism: uncultured Gammaproteobacteria bacterium (assembly GCA_958295835.1). GTDB lineage: Bacteria > Pseudomonadota > Gammaproteobacteria > HK1 > HK1 > HK1. The sequence continues at coordinate 4,586,016 of OY282378.1, read as the reverse complement.
CGAGGCACGTGCCGTCGTCGAGCCGAAGCACGGGAATGCGGCCGTTGGGGTTCATGGCGAGGAACTCCGGCGTGCGGCTCTCGCCCTGCAGGATGTCGATCTCGACCCGCTCGTAAGACCGCACAAGGTGCGCGAGCAGGAGGCGCGGCTTGTAGCCGTTGCCCGAAAGGTGGTTGTCGTAGAGGCGCATCATGGGCGGGCGCTCCCGGTGTACGGACGAAGGGCCGGCGGCTACGCCTCGATCACCACTTTCGTTCCCGTTTCCACCCGGTCGAAGAGGTCGATGACATCATCATTCTTCATGCGGATGCAGCCGTGGGAGCCGGGGGTCGTGATGTCGGTGTCGTCGGGACAGCCGTGGATGTAGATGTAGCGGCGCATGGTGTCGACGTCGCCCAGGCGGTTTCTCCCCGGCTCGGTGCCGGAGAGCCAGAGGATCCGGGTGAGGATCCAGTCGCGTTCGGGATGTGCGGCTCCCAACGCCGGGGTATAGCGTTCGCCGGTCGGTCGGCGGGCGACGAAGACGGTGCCGGGGGCGGCGTCGGCGCCAATCCTGGCGCGAATCACGTGGCTCCCCCGCGGGGTGCATTCGCTGCCTTCCTGCTCGCCGGGGCCGTTGGCGGCGGTGGACACGGGCCAGGATCCGCGCAGCTCCCCGCCCACGCGCAGCTCCAGGCGCTGGCGGTCGAGATCGATGCGAACGAGGGTACGGGGCGCGCGGACGCGTTCCGGGGCGGAGGCCGACGCTGCGCCGGCGGCGGGACGGGCGCGGAACGCGGCGGCGAACTTCTTCGAGACCTTGCGGGGCATCCGGGCTCCAACCCCCGTGATCGCCGGGCGCGAGGCGTGGACCGGCGGGCGGCGCGAGACATTCCGCAGAATATCACCGCCCGTCCTCACCTTCGTATACTCACGTTCCTTGGTAATGGCTCAAGTTGAATTGTTCCACGCAAGGAGGATGAAAGGATGGGAAGGATCCAGAAGTCGTTCATGGGAGTCCTCGCGGCAGCACTGGTCACGAGCGGCTGCGGCGGTGCGTACGAGCAGGCGGACACAAGCTTGGTGAAGGCGCACAGCGCCGACGGTTGGAAGGTCTGGACGTACAACGATCCGATGACCGGACACACAACGGTGGGTGTCGAGAGCGAATGGAAACCAAACATCACACCCTTGGGTTTTCCCTATGAAGACCTGCGCGCCCGCTTCGGGTTCGTCTGCGGAAGCTCCAGGCCATTGCGGATCATCGAGCCATCTTCTCCTGTCCACCCGTTCATACTGTTCTCAGACGCTGCCAACCTGAGGACGGAAGCCGCATGGGGCAGGCTGGACGACGGGAAGGTGTTGATCTTCCACGGTAGCTGGCTGGCTGGCGCAAGGAAACTCATCATGACGGACCGCCCGCTGGGCGGGCTGTTCGGGAGCCTGCCAAGGGGCCAGCTATGGCACTTGCCCCGAGGAAAGGTATGGGTAGTACGCGTGAAGTGGCATCAAGGCGACGCAACGTTCCGCTTTGAGCTCAAGGGGCTGAAGGAAGCCCTAGCGGCCGCGGACTGTCCGCCAGAAACCCCCGCGTGAGTGGAACATTTCAAACTAGGCCACCACCCGTTCCTTCACCCCTTCCGGCATGAGGCGCACACCATGGCCAACACGTTGTCAGGTCACGTCGTCGGCTTCATCGGCCTCGGGCTGATGGGCCGGCCGATGAGCAGGAACCTCCACGCGGCCGGGGCCGAGGTGGTCATCCACAACCGGAGCCGCGCGGTGGTCGATGCGCTCGCGGCCGAAGGGCTCTCGCCCGCGGGCTCGCCGCGCGAGGTGGCGCAGCGCGCCCCGGTGGTCGTCATGATGGCGACGGACACCCCGGCGGTGGAGCGGATCGTCAACGGGAACGACGGCATCGCGAGCGGCATCGCGCCGGACGGGCTGGTAATCGACATGGGGACCACTGCGGTGGAGGCGACCCGCGCCCTCGCGAAGACGATCGAGGGCCTCGGCGCGCACTACGTCGATGCTCCGGTGTCGGGTGGGGAGATCGGAGCGAAGGCCGGCACGCTGACGATCATGGCGGGCGGCTCGCCGGAATCGATCTCCCGGGCGATGCCCTGCTTCGAGGTGATGGGTCAGAGCGTGACCCACGTCGGCGGCGCCGGGGCGGGCCAGATCGCCAAGGCCGCGAACCAGATCATCGTCGGACTCACCATCGGCGCGGTGGCGGAGGCCCTCGCGCTGGCGAGGCGCGCCGGCGCGGACCCGGCGAAGGTGCGCGAGGCGTTGCAGGGCGGGTTCGCCGCGTCGCGCATCCTCGACGTGCACGGCCAGCGCATGATCGACGGCGCGTTCACCCCGGGCGGGAAGGCGACGACGCAGCGCAAGGACATGCAGCAGGCGCTCGACCTCGCGGCCTCCGCGGGCCTGGAGCTGCCGGCCACCGCGCTCTCGCGAGATCTCTACGATCGGTTGATCGCCGCCGGCGGCGGCGACCTCGACCACAGCGGGCTCTACACGATCATCGACGCCTGAGCCGGGATGAGCCCCTCTGCCCTTCCTCTTCCCGGGCGCACGCCACTCCGTTCCCGATCACCGGCCCGGCATCGCCGGGACCGGACTTCCGGATCCCCGCCTCCACGGGAACGACGGCCACGGCAGGCACTATTCGTTCCTCAGGAAGGGCGATGCGGACTCCCCCAGCGCGCGCCAGGTCCCGAGGAGCCCGAGGCCCAGGGTCAGCAGCACGCAGAACCCGGCGGCGCCCGCGGCAGCGCCCGGAAGGAACACCCAGTCCTGGTCCAGCACCTGGGTGGTCACTGCCCATGCCGTCACCGTGCCGGCGCCGGCCGCGATGACGCCGGTGACGATGCCCAGCAACGCGAACTCCGCCGCGTGGATGAACACCACGTCGCGCCGCCGCACCCCCAGGACCTTGAGCACGACGCTTTCGTAGGTGCGCCGCCGGTGGCCCGCGGCCACCGCGCCGGCCAGCACCAGGGCGCCCGCGAGCAGGGTGACGGCGCCGACCGTGCGCGCCGCGGCGGCGATGCTGCCCATGAGCTCGGCGACGCGCCCGAGGGCTTCGCGCACCCGCACCACCGTGATCTGCGGGAACTCGCGCGCCAGGGTGCGCTCGATGCGGGCCTCCGCCCCCGGGGTGGCGCTCACCGTGGCGATGTAGCCGTGGGGTGCGTGGCGCAACGGCTCCGGCGAAAGCAGCAGGGCGAAGTTGAGCTGCATGCCCTGCCACTCGACCGCGCGCACATGCCGCACCTCGGCGGTCAGCTCCCGGCCGAGGACGTTGACGGTGATGGTGTCCCCGAGCGCGAGATCGAACGCCTCCATGACGTCGGCTTCGACCGAGAGGAGAGGCGGCCCCGCGTAGTCCTCCGGCCACCAGCTCCCGGCGATGGTGGGGTTGTCGGGCGGGGCGGCGGCGTAGCTGAGCCCGCGGTCGCCCTGGATGAGCCAGGCGTGCTCGTCCTGCACCAGCGCCTGCTCCGGGTCGAGGCCCTTCACACGGACGATGCGCCCCCGCAGGAAGGGCACCGAGCGGAAGCGGCCGGCGCCGCCGATTCCGGTCACCGCCCCGGTAAAGCGCTCGACCCGATCCGCCTCGACGCCCACGAAGAAGAAGGCGGGCGCGTCCTCGGGGAGGGAGGCGGCGATGCTGCGCCGCAGGTTTCCCTCGACCAGCGCGACCGCGACGAGCACGGTGAGTCCGAGGCCCAGCGACAGCACGATGTCGGCCGTCGCGTTGCCGGGGCGGCAGAGGTTCGAGACCGCCATCCGCAGACGCGGCCCGAGCCACGGGCGGCGGGATGAACGAGTCTCGTCGCTCTCCGGCCTGCCACCGGGCCGGGTGGTCCCGAATGAACGAACCTCGTCGTCGTCCGCCCCACGTCCGGGCCGATGCACGGCGCGGGCCGCCCGCACCACCGCCCATCCGGCGGCGCGGAAGGCGAGGAGGATGAGCGCCGCTCCGCCGATGAACCACGTCGCGAACCACCGGTCGGGCGCGCTCACCACGGCGAGAGCGGCCAGCGCCGCCCCGCCCGCGAGGGCGGCGGCGAGGTGTCCCGGACGCCCGGGACGGGTGCCGAGGCCGGCGCCGCGGAACAGTGCGACGGCGGGGGTCTCGTGCGCCCGGGAGAGCGGCCATATCGTGAACGTGACGGCCGTGAGGAGGCCGAACAGGGCGGCGAGACCGAGCACCCCCGGATAGACGCCGATCGCCACCGGCGTGGGCAGCAGCGTCTCCAGCAGCCGGCCTGCCGCCAGCGGCGCGAGGGCCCCGACCGCCAGCCCGGCGAGAACGCCGAGGACCGCGATCACCGTCAACTGGGAGAGGTAGGTCGAGAACACGACCCGGCGGGAGGCGCCGATGCACTTCAGGGTGGCGATGGCCCCGAGCCTCGTATCGAGCCAGGCCCGCACCGCGTTGCCGACCCCCACGCCCCCGACCAGCAGCGCGGTCAGGCCGACCAGGCTCAGGAAGGAGCCGAGCCGTTCCACCATGCGCCGGACCTGGGGCGCGGCGTCCTCGAAGGTGCGCACCTGCCATCCCGCGTCCCGCAGCGTCTCGCCGATCTCCGCCTGCACCGCGTCCGCGCGGACGCCTTCCTCCAGGCGCAGCGCGTACTGGTGGTAGACGAGGCTGCCTTCGCGCAGGAGCTCCGAGGCGGCGAGCGCGTCGAAGCCCACCAGGACCCGGGGCCAGAACCCGAAGGGTCCGCCGGAGCCCGCGCGGTCGGGCTCGCGCTCGATCGTCCCCCGCACTTCGAGCGCGATGCCGCCGATGGCGAGCGGATCCCCTTCCTTGAGATCGAGGCGATCGACGAGCGCGGGATCGACGAGCGCGCCCCACGTCCCGCCGATCCGCGCCAGCGCCGCCTCAAGAGGAACGGGCGTGCCGTCGTCCTGCCGCGCCTCGACGCGGCCGAACAGGGGATAGTGGCCGTCCACCGCCTTGAGCTCGACGAGCACGCCCGTCTCGGCGTCGTCCGGAAGACGCGCCATGGTGCGCATCTCCGCGAAATGGGTGGTCGCCGCCGCCGTGTGCTCGATCAGCGCCCGGTGGTCCGGGGCGAGGTCCCGGTAGACGGCGCGCAGGGCGAGGTCGCCCCCGAGGATCTCCCGCCCGTCCGCGCGCAGCCCCGTCACGATCGAGCTTGCCGTGGACTGCACCCCGGCGATGGCCGCGACCCCGAGCGCGAGGCAGCCGAGAAAGACCCCGAACCCGCGCAGGCCCCGGACGCCGTGACGCAGCTCGCGGGCCGCGAAGCGGAACGCTACGGAGCGCATGGCGACGGCTACCGGAGTCCGGCCGGCACGGGGCTATCGAGGCCCGGCCGTGCGGGAGGCGCCTCCGTCTTTCTCTCGATGCGTCCGTCCGCGATGCGGATGGTCCGGCCGCAGAGCCCGGCCAGCCGTGTTTCGTGGGTGATCAGCACCAGGGTCGCGCCCTTGTCGTGGCTGCGGGCGAAGAGATGGTCGATCACTTGGCCGCCGGTCGCGGCATCGAGGTTCCCGGTGGGTTCGTCCGCGAGCAGGAGGTCCGGCCGGTTGACCAGCGCGCGGGCGATCGCCACCCGCTGCTGCTCGCCGCCGGACAATTCTCCGGGATAGTGCCCCAACCGGTGATCGAGGCCCACCGCGGCCAGCTCCTCCCGGGCCCGCTCGAAGGCGTCGGGCTCGCCCGCCAGTTCGCGGGGCGCCGCCACGTTCTCGAGCGCGGTCATGGTGGGGATGAGGTGGAAGGACTGGAACACGATACCCACGTGCCGGCCCCGGAAGCGGGCGAGCGCGTCCTCGTCGAGAAGGCGGAGATCGTGGCCGGCCACCGTGACCTGCCCGGCGGAGGGCCGCTCCAGGCCGCCGATGATCATCAGCAGCGTAGTCTTGCCCGCCCCGGACGGCCCGACGACGCTCACCGTTTCGCCGGGGGCGAGATCGAGATCGATCCCGCGCAGGACCTCCACCGCGCCGGCCGCCCCGGTCAGTGTGACGCCCAGGCCGCGTAGCGATACGATGCAGGAACGGGAGACGGGAATCGGCATGGCGAACGTGTCCTGGGTATCCGGGCCGCCGCACGGAAAAATCTTCCGACGCGGGCGCGGCGGCGAAATTCAATCGATCCGGTGATGGCCGAGATGAGAAAGTCCCGCGATCCGTTCGAGCGCGTGCGGGCGCAAGGGTACCAGCCGGCGGCGACTCCGCGGGCGTGCGGCCGGGCGAAGAACGTTACGGGGGCGTTACTTTTGAATATTTTCTCATTTTCCACATGAAATAACTCTCATAATTATATGATTTTACGTGAATGTCACGAATACATCGTGTCAGAAATGGATGACGAACGCGAAAGTATGCGGGCGCTGCCGGTGGCCCGGCCGCCGGCGTGGCTGGCGCCGGTCGCGGGAGGACCCCGAGTGGCGAGCGCTGCTACGCGGGCGCTGCCGGTGGCCCGGCCGCCGGCGTGGCTGGCGCCGGTCGCGGGAGGACCCCGAGTGGCGAGCGCTGCTACGCGGGCACTGTCGGCGGCCTGGCTGCTGGCCTGGCTGGTGTTGGTCGCGGGAGGGCTCCGGGCGGAGACCGGCGCCGGGGAGCTTCGCATCCTCATGCTCGGCGACAGCCTCACCGCGGGTTACGGGCTCGCTGCCCGCGACGCGTTGCCCGCCCGGCTGGAGGCGGCGCTTCGCGACCGCGCTCTCAGTGTACGGATCATCAACGCCGGGGTCTCGGGCGATACCACGGCCGGCGGGCTTGCACGGCTCGAATGGGCGCTGGCCGACCGCCCCCACGCGGTGATCGTGGCACTGGGGGCGAACGATGCCTTGCGCGCGATCGATCCGGCCGTCTCCCACTCGAACCTGGACCGGCTGATCGGCGCGCTCGCCGAGCGCCGCCTCCCGGTGCTCCTGGCCGGGATGCTGGCCCCCCGCAACCTCGGGCCGGACTACGGTGCGCGATTCGACGTCATCTACCCCCGGGTCGCCGATCGATACGGGACGCTCCTCTACCCGTTCCTGCTCGACGGCGTCGCCACCGTGGCCGCCCTCAACCAGGCGGACGGGCTCCATCCGAACGAGGCGGGGGTGGAGGTGATCGTGGAACGCATCCTCCCCGGCGTGCTGTGCCTCGTGCGCCGGACCGGTCATCCGGCGGCCGGGACCACGCGGGCGGCGGGCGGGGAGACGGACTGCCCCACCGGTCGTTGACATCGCAATCGACATCGCCTCGGTAGCGATGCGGGTGCCCGCCATCCGGGGTCCCCGGTAGATGTTGCCGATCACGATGTACTGGTGGACGGGGGTGATCCGCAACAGGCTCTGCCGGCCTTCCGCCCGCCCGGTGGCGCGATCGACCACGACGAAGAAGGGGGTCCGGCGAGGCCGTGACGCCGGCCAGCCACACGCCGAAGGAGCCGGGCGAACCGGGCGACAGCTCGGGCATGTAGCGATTGCCGGGGATCGTCATTCCCGGGCGCGCGTTATGATCCCAGCCGAATCCGGGCGCCCGGCCGGCGGGCGGCGACCTCCGAGGTAACCCATGTCCCTGCACGCCGATCCGATCGATTTCGAGCTGTTCAAGAACGCCCTGTTCGCGGCCGCGGACGAGATGGCGGTAACGGTGTGCCGCACCACCTACTCCGGGGTGCTGCGCGACAACATGGACTTCTCCACCTCGATCACCGACGCCCGAGGCAGCGTCGTCGCCCAGGGCCTCACCCTGCCGATGCACCTCGGCTCGGTCCGCACCGCGCTGGCCGCGGTGCTCGCGCACTACGACAACGATATGCGCGAGGGCGACGTCTACGCCCTGAACGACCCCTTCGAGGGCGGGATGCACCTGCCCGACGTCTTCATGTTCAAGCCGGTGTTCGTGAACGGCGAGCGCGTGGCGTTCGCCTGCTGCACCGCGCACCAGGTGGACATCGGCGGCCGGGTCCCCGGCTCGAACGCGGCGGATTCGACCGAGATCTACCAGGAGGGGCTGCGGATCCCGCCGATGAAGCTGCTCGACGGCGGCGCGCGCAACGACACCCTGTGGCGCCTGATCGAGCGCAACGTGCGCATCCCCGTCCAGGTGTTCGGGGATCTGCGCGCCCAGCTCGCGGCCTGCGAGATCGCCGAGCGCGAAATCCGCGCCCAGGTCGCCCGGTACGGCCTCGATCCCGCCCACGCGATGATGCGGGAGATGCTCGACTACACCGAACGCATGACGAAGGCGGCGCTCTCGAAGCTCCCGGACGGCGAGTACGACTTCGAGGACTGGATCGACGACGACGGTGTCGATTTCGGCAAGCCCATCCGGCTCTTCGTCACCGTGCGCAAGTCGGGCGATCGCATCGCCTTCGACTGGGCCGGCAGCGCGCCGCAGGTCAAGGGCGCGATCAACGCGACCCTCTCCGTGACCCAGGCCACCTCGTTCACCGCCATCCGCTCGATCCTCCCCCCCGACATCCCCAACAACGACGGCACCTTCCGCGCCGTCGAGGTGACCGCACCGCGCGGGTCGATCGCGAACATGGAGCTGCCGGGCGCGTGCGCGGCGCGCGGGCTCACCGGATTCCGCATGCTCGACTGCGCGTTCGGGGCGCTCGCGAAGATGGCCCCGGACAAGGTCTGCGCGGCCTCCGACGGCGGCAACGTGGGGATTTCGGTGGGGGGCTACCGCGCCGACCGCAGCCCCTTCATCTACGTGGACTTCACCTGCGGCACCTGGGGCGGGCGGCCTTTCGCGGACGGGCTCGAAGGCAACTCGAACCTCCTCGCCAATATGGCCGCGCAATCGGTGGAGGTCTCGGAGATCGAGAATCCGGTCGAGATCCTCGCCAACGAGCTGGTGGCCGACGCCTGCGGCGCGGGGCGGTTCCGGGGCGGGGCTCCCTTCTTTCGCGACTATCGGATGCGCGAGGCGGAGGCGATCGTCCAGGTCCGATCGGACCGCCAGACCCACCGCCCCTACGGGCTGTACGGCGGCAAGCCCGGCGCGCCGGGGGCGGTGGTGCTCAACCCCGGGGAAGACGCGAAGACCCTGCCGTCGAAGGTCACCATGACCTGCCGCCGCGGCGACGTGGTGCGCTGGGTGCTGCCCGGCGGCGGGGGCTGGGGCGATCCGCTGGAGCGCGACCCGAAGCGCATGCTCCGCGATGTGCGCAACGAATTGGTGAGCCCCGCCGCGGCGGAGCGGGACTACGGTGTCGTCATCGACATCGAGCGATGGGCGGTGGACGAGGCGGCGACCGCGAAGCTTCGCGCGCAGTTGCGGGCCGTGCGGGACGGTGGGGAGGTTCCGTTCGCGACCAGGGACAATGGTGCATGAATGTGTCCGGCGAGCCACGACAATGCCGGTATCCCATCCGTGTGTGAGTGAACCCGCCCGTACGGATCAGATGTTTCGGTAGCGGGTCAACCCCCCGGATCCGGAAAGGCGGCCGCCAGCGCGTCGCGGACCGCATCGGGCTGCTCCGCCATCAGCATGTGGCCGCAATCCGCGAGCTCGGTGACCCGCACGACGGAGAGTGCGGCAATCAAATTCCGCGCCGCCCGCGGCGGGGCCATGACGTCTTCCCGGCCGAGAACGACATGGGTGGGGCAGGCGACCTTCGCGGCGGTCTCCAGCCCGTGGCGGTATTCGTTGCAGGCGTTCAGATCGTTGTGCAGCACGCCCCGGCCGCTGCGTTCGAGCAGCCGCACCGCGCCGCCGGTCATCCACATGCCGGGCGCCGGATTGCCGCCGAGCTGCGCATCCATGCGGTGTCCCCACAGCGTGATCATGTCGAAGGCGGCATGGCTGCCGGCCTTCGCGGCATCGAGCAGCGCGCTGGTGACCGCCATCGGCACCGCGCAGCCGACGAGCGCCGCGGCCTCGATGCGGTCCGGGTAGAGGCCGGCCACTTCCAGGGCCACCAGCGAGCCCATGCTGTGTCCGGCCACGGACAGGCGCCCGATGCCGAGCGCGTCGGCCGCGCGCATCACCCAGTGCGCCATGCCGGTGATGGTGCCCGGCGGGGCGCCGGCCGATCGACCGTGGCCCGCCAGGTCGAGGGCGGCGACGTTGAAGCCGTGGTGCGCGAAGTAGCGGCTCTGGTGGATCCACACGCTGTGGTCGAGGCCGCCGCCGTGCACGAACACCGCCGCCGGCTGCCCCGGCACGAGGGGGCGGGAGCCGGTGTATGCGTAGGCCGGCAGGCCGTCCACCTCGAACCTCATGATGCCGCACTCCGCGGACCCGCCGCCTTCTGCGCTACGCCGGCGCGTTGCGAGTCCGGCGCAAAGGGGCGCGGGCCGGTGTACGCATGGCCCACCAGGCCGTTCACCTCGAATCTCACGACGCCGCCCTCCGTGGACCGGCTTCCTTCTGGGCTGCGCCGGCGTCCCGCTTCGCGCCGGTGTGCCATGCCGTGTCAGCGCGCCGTTTCGCGGCGCGTTGCGACAGGTGCAGCGCCCGTCCCAGATCGTCGAGCAGGTCGCCGGCGTCCTCCAGGCCGATCGAGAGCCGTACCGTCCCCTCCGAGATCCCGGCCCGCGCCAGCGCCTCGGCGTCCATCCGGTGGTGGGTAGTGCTCGCGGGGTGGATGACGAGGGACTTCGCATCCCCGACGTTCGCGAGGTGGGAGAATACCCGCAACGACTCGATGAACATCCGGCCTGCGTCCCGTCCGCCTTCGAGCTCGAAGCTGAACACCGCCCCGCAGCCGCGCGGCAGCAGCTTCTTCGCGAGCTCGTGGTCCGGGTGATCGGACAGCTCCGGGTACACCACGCTCGCCACCGCGTCGTGGCGGTCCAGGAACTCCACCACCTTGCGGGTGTTGGCCACGTGCCGCTCCATGCGCAGCGACAGGGTCTCCACCCCTTGCAGGATGTGGAACGCGGTGGTCGGGCTCATGCATGCCCCGAAGTCGCGCGCGCCTTCCTTGCGCGCGCGCATGATGAACGCGGCCGGGCCGTACTCCTCGGTGAACACCAGGTCGTGGAAGCCGGCGTAGGGCGCGCTCAGGGTCGGGAAGCGGCCGGAGGCGTCCCAGTCGAACGTGCCACCGTCCACGAGCACCCCGCCGATCGCCACCCCGTGGCCGCCGAGGAACTTCGTCGCCGAATGGAAGACGAGATCCGCGCCGTGGTCGAAGGGGCGCATCAGGTAGGGCGTGGTGAACGTCGAGTCCACGAGCAGGGGCAAGCCGGCGTCATGGGCGACCTCGGCGACGGCGGGAACGTCGAGCACGTCGAGGCCGGGGTTGCCGAGGGTCTCGCTGAACACCAGCCGGGTCTCGGGGCGGATGGCGGCGCGGAACGCGGCGGGGTCCCTGGGATCGACGAACGTGGTCTCGATGCCGAAGCGCGGCAGGGTGTAGGAGAGCAGGTTGTGCGAGCCGCCGTAGAGCGCGGACGAGGCCACGACGTGCTCGCCGGTTCCGACGATGGTCGCGATCGCCAGATGCATCGCGGCCTGCCCGCTGGCGGTGGCGATCGCCCCGACCCCGCCTTCGAGGGCGGCGACCCGCTCCTCCAGCACCGCGGTGGTGGGATTGGTGATGCGCGAGTACACGTGGCCGGGCCGTTCGGCGTTGAACAGCGCCGCGGCGTGGTCGGAATCCCGGAAGACGTAGGACGTCGTCTGGTAGATCGGCGTCGCGCGCGCGCCGGTGGCCGGATCGGGTTTCTGGCCCGCGTGCAGGCTCAGGGTGTCGAACTTGATGTATCCGGGTCCGCTCATGACTGGTCTCTTGCAGGTTGATTTCTTCGGGGAGGCGCCGGGGAGCCGCGACGGCGCTCGGCCGGTTGGTCCGCGTCACCCCCGCCGGGCGCAGCACCGGCAAGGATACAGGACGATGGGCGAGCGGCGACCGCTGGCGCGGTCGCTTGGCGATTCCGCTATGCGGAATCGCGGGTGGGCGGACCAGGGCTGCGGGTGGGCGGGGAACAGGTTTGTTCCATACGAATGGCGACCGCTGGCGCGGTCACTTTGGCGATTCCGCGGTGCGGAATCGCGGGTGCCCGGACCAGCGCTGCGGGCGGCCCCTATTTCCCGCTCATCTCGATGATCACTCCGGTCATCCCGGCCCGGAGCCGGATAGCGTGGAAGGCGATCAGGCCATCGCCGGGATGGCGCTCGGCGAGATCGGCGAACACCGCCCCGGCCGAGGGGTCCCCGGCTTCGAGCAACCGGTACGCCTCCTTGTACTCCACGACTTCCGGCGCCCGCGCTCGCGAGGGGCCGAGCAGCTCGTACGCGCCGAGCCCTTCCGACTTGCCCTTGAGGACGAGCCGGCCGATCGGGCGATGGTGCGGCCAGTCGCAGCGTTGGAGCGTGGTCTCGCTCACGCAGATCCGGGTGTCGAAGTACTTGTTCACGCTTTCGAGACGGGCTGCCGTGTTGATCGCATCGCCGTGCGCGGTGTAGTCGAAACGCGCCGCACCGCCGAAGTTGCCGACCACCGTCTCCCCGGTATTCACGCCGATGCGGGTGTCGCCGAAATCCACCCCGAGCGTACGCTGCCCGGCCGCGTAGCGGCGGCAGAACTCGTCGAGCGCCAGTGCGCAGCGCAGCGCACGCTCCGCGTGGTCCGGCTGATCTCCCGGGGCGTTGAACATCACGTGCAGCGCATCGCCGACGACCTTGTCGATGGTGCCGCCGTGCTGCAGCACGATGCGGCAGGTGCCGTCGAGGTACTCGTTCAGCAGGCGCACCAGCACCGCCGGCTCGAGACGTTCGGTGACGGAGGTGAATCCGGCGATGTCGGTGAACAGGAAGGTGGTGTCGCGCCTCTCGCCGCCGACGCGCAGCGTGTCGGGATCGTCCATGAGCTGCTGCACCACCGCCGGGGCCAGGTAGTGGCCGAAGGCTCTGCGGACCCAGCGGCGTTCCGCCTCCGTGCAGGCGAAGTTGACGAGCGAGCCCGCCATGTAGACGAGCAGCGCCACCAGCGAAGGCAGCACCGGATCGATCAGCAGCCGGTGCTCGGTGTAGGCGTACCAGGACAGGCCGGCCGCGACGGCCACCGCCACCGCTCCGAGCGATGCGCAGCCGAGCGCCTTGAGCTTGCGCAGCAGGAGGATCAACGCCACTCCCAGAACGAGCATGTAGACGAGTTCGACCGGTTCGACCCAGGCGGGACGCTCGAGGAAATGGCCCAGAAGCATCTGTTCCAGGGCCGCGGCATGGATCGCCACGCCGGGCGCGGCCAGATCGAGAGGAGTGGCGCGCAGATCCTTCAGGCCCGCGGCGGAGGTGCCGACCACGCATACGTGGCCGGAGAGCGCTTCACCGGCGATCTCCCCGGTCAGCACCCGCCAGGCCGGGATCGAGCGCCGCGCTTCCGGTCGGGTATGGTGCAGCCAGACGCGCCCCGCTTCGTCGGCCGGAATCACCAGCCCGCCCACCGCCACCTCCTCGACGGCCGGCGGGGCGCCCTCGACCCCGGCTTCCTCGACCCGCACCTCGTAGCCCTCCGCCCCGAGCAGGACCCTGAGCATCTCCAGGGAGAAGCTCGGATAGACGTCGTCTCCCAGGCGTAGCAGCAGGGGGACCCGGCGCAGGACCCCGTCCACCGAAGGCAGGAAGTTGAAGCCGCCGGTCCCGCGCGCGCCGGCGTCGATGTGTGGCAGGTTCGCCACCGCGCCGGTGAAAGCGGGCAGCACCGGCAGCGGGTCGGCTCCGGCGATCGTGATCGTGTAGGGACGCGGCGGCCGTCCGGCGTCCGGCCCGCGGGTCAGGGCGAAGCCGGTCACCACCGGCGCGCTACGCACCGCGCCGGCCAGCACCGCATCGTGCTCGGGCAGGTGTCCGAGGGCGTCCCGGATGCGTTCCGTCGCCTCCCCCCACAACGGGATCGCGTTCTCCGGCGAGGTGCGGTCGGGCTCCGCGAGGATGAGGTCCAGACCGACGGCCGCGGCGCCGGCCTCATGCAGCTTGCGCAGCAGCTCCGCGATGCGGGTGCGCGGCCAGGGCCACTGCCCGATGCGGCGCAGGCTGGCGTCGTCGACGTCGATGACGACGACCGGGGCGGTGGCCGGTGGGCGTGGGGAGAGCCGCTGGTAGGCGTCGAAGACCTGGAAGCGGAGGGTCTCCACGAAGCGCGGGGCGCGGACGTGGAGCCCGAGCGCGATCGCCAGCGCAGCGAAGGGCACGACGAGGTGGAGCCAGGGCCGGAGGCGGCGCATCGCGTTATGCTATTGGACCTTCGGGCCGGTGGCGAGAATGGGAGCATGATCCGGGAGCGGGAAAATGGATTCGGCCCGCGGCGCCTGTAGCCGATCAGCCGCGAGGTGGTGCACCGATGTTGCATCGTTCCTCGAAAGCCATCACCTGCCCACCGGATCGGGGCAGGTCCGGATCAGCGGCACCGAATCGAGGGGTTCCAGGATGAAAAAAGCACGGTTGGTGGTTTGCGGTTCGTCACTGGCTGCCGTGATGGCCCTGTCGCCGGTGGAGGAAGCGGCGAGCGGAAGCTACGCACCGGGAGACACCTTCCGGGACTGCGGGCATTGCCCGGAGATGGTGGTGGTTCCGGCGGGGACGTTCATGATGGGTTCGCCGATGTCGGAGGCGGGACGAGGGGTCAATGAAGGCCCGGTGCATGAGGTGAGAATTGGTTATCAGTTTGCAGTGGGGGTGTACGAGGTGACGTTCGGGGAGTGGGATGCGTGCGTGAGTGGAGGTGGGTGCGGGGGGTATCGCCCTTCTGATGCAGGCTGGGGCCGGGGGTCTCGTCCAGTCATCAAGGTGAGTTGGGAAGATGCCAGGGCGTATGTGGATTGGCTCCGTCGGGAGACGGGGAATGGGTATCGGTTGTTGAGTGAGTCGGAGTGGGAGTACGTGGCGCGGGCAGGGACGAGGACACCGTTTCACACGGGTTCGACGATATCGACGGGGCAGGCGAACTACAACGGGAACTTTACATACGGTTCGAGGCGCAAGGGCCGGTATCGGAGGAAGACGGTGCAGGTGGGGAGCTTTCCGGCCAACGGATTCGGGTTGCACGACGTGCACGGGAATGTGTACGAGTGGGTGGAGGATTGTTACACCGGAGGTGGCTACGCGGGAGCGCCTGACGACGGGAGTGCGTGGGAGTGGAATTGTGACTGGCGCGTGCTGCGCGGCGGCTCCTGGGGCCTCGAACCGTGGAACATCCGCTCCGCGAACCGCTACAGGAACCCTGCCGGCAGCAGGATCATCATTGCCGGCTTCCGCGTGGCCAGGACTTTGGATTGAGCCCCGAATCCTGGCGTCCTTGCCTCTTGGAGGTACCGGGAAGCGCCCCCGGTCGCATTGCACAGTCGCGGTTGCGTGGATGCTCGGTGTGGGCCGCTGCCGGAAAATCAAAAAGTGATTGCCCTGAATGAGCGGCGCCCCGGTGTTGCATTCATGCTGTGCTCGTGCAATATATCGCGCGCCGCCGACGGACGGGAAGGCGAGGCGAGACCCTGAGTCCCGAGCACGGCCATGCACTCCAAATGTCCTTATCCTCCCCACCGCATTTGACCGGCAGAGATAGGCCGATCCGCCGGATCCCGGCCGCCGGCCGCTTCCTGGCCGGCGCTCTCGCCGGCCTGCTCGCGGGCGCCGCCGCGCATGCCAACCCGGCCGGACCCACCGTGGTCCACGGCTCCGCGCGGTTCGCCCATCCCGGCGCGAACGCGCTGGACGTCACCACCTCCCCGAACACGATCATCAACTGGCAGGACTTCTCGATCGGCGCGGGCGAGGTCACCCGCTTCATCCAGCAGTCCACGTCGAGCGCAGTGCTCAACCGGGTCACCGGCGCCGACCCCTCCGCGATCCTCGGCCAGCTCCTGTCGAACGGCCGGGTGTTCCTCGTCAACCCGCACGGCATCGTCTTCGGCGAGGGCGCGGTGGTCGATACCGCGGGGCTCGTCGCCTCGACGCTGGGCATCGCCGACGCGGACTTCCTGGCGGGGCGCTACCGCTTCGACGCCGGTCCCGACGCCGGGGACGTCGTCAACCAGGGCCTGATCAAGGCTGGCGCCGACGGCGTCTTCCTGCTCGCCCCGAGCGTCGAGAACAGCGGGGTGGTCCGGACCACGGGCGGCGATCTGGTGCTCGCGGCGGGGCGCCGCATCACTCTGACGAGCCTGGACCTCGATGGGGTGCGGGTGGAGGTGCAGGCGCCGGGGGACGAGGCGCTGAACCTCGGGTCGCTCATTGCCGGGCGCGGGGCGGCGGGGATGTTCGCGGACTCGATCCGCAACGCCGGCACGGTGGAGGCGAACGCGGTCACGGTGGGCGATGACGGCGTCATCCGGCTCGTCGCCCGAGAACGTCTCACCCTGGAAGCGGGCGGGCGCGTCGCGGCGCAGGGGCCGTCCGGCGGGGAGGTGCACGTCGAGAGCAAGCGCGGGACCACGTGGGTGTCGGGCGAGGTGTCGGCGCGGGCGAGCGAAGGGCGGGGCGGCAGTATCCGGCTGCTCGGGGATCGGGTCGGACTCGCCGGGGCGGAGGTCGATGCCTCCGGCCCGTCCGGCGGCGGCGAGGTTCTGATCGGCGGCGACGTGAGCGGCCGGGGACCGACGCCGACCGCCGAGGCCACCTGGGTCTCGGCGGACTCGACCGTCTCCGCCGATGCGCTCGCCTCCGGCGACGGCGGCAAGGTGGTGGTGTTCGCCGAGGGCTTCGCGAACGTCCAGGGTCGCCTGAGCGCCCGCGGCGGCCCGGACGGCGGCGACGGCGGCTTCGTCGAGACATCGGGCCTCCGATCGTTCGCGATCCGCCATGCGCCCGACACCACTGCGCCGAAGGGAGAGGGTGGCCACTGGCTCATCGACCCCCACGACATCGAGATCGTGGCCGGCAGCGGCAACACCAACATCCCCGCCGCCGACCCCTTCACCAGCACCGGCGACAGCGCGCGACTGGGTATCGATCTGCTCACCGCCGCGCTCTCGGGCGGTCAGAGCGTGACGGTGCAGACCGCCGCGGGCGGGACCCAGGGCGGCGACATCACCTTGAGCACTCCGGCCAATATCGATGCAACGACCGGCACCAACACCCTGATCCTCGATGCGCACCGCCACATCATCATCAATGAGCCAGTCACTGACGCGGCGGGTGGGGCCGAGCTCGACATCACGCTCGACGCCGGAGGGGATATCAGGATCCATGCGGATGTGGTGCTACGTGGCGGATCGCTGGTGACCAGAAGCGGTGATTTCATAGAGATTTCCAATGGTGCGGCGGTTACCTTGGACGGCATCACATGGGACATGGACAGCCGTGCCTTGGGAATCGGCTCCGACCACAGCGGCAGAACCAGCATCGGCATGGTTGTCGTAGAAAACGGCGCTCACCTGGATGCGGCAGGGAGGCTGCTGGTCGTCGGAGACGGAGCCACTGGTACCGGTACGCTCAGAATCAGAAGCGGCGGTGACGTGACGGCGGCCGAAATCATTGTTGGATTGGCGACGAGCTGGGACGGGGTCGTGACGGTGACCGACTCCGGCTCGACGATCACCGTGACGGGTAGCGGCAACGCCCTCGTCGTCGGCGACGAAGGGAGCGGTGCGCTCACCATCAAGGACGGTGCCGACGTGAGGGCGAGCAGGGTCGTCATTGGGGACGATGCGGGTTCTCAGGGCACGGTGACGGTCACCGGCTCGGGCTCGACCCTCACCACGACGGGGACCGGCAACGAGGTCAGGGTCGGTAACAGGGGAACCGGCACGCTCGCAGTGCTCGACGGCGGCCTCGTCGATACGCTGGATTTCGACGTGGCGTACTCGGGCGTTGGCCGGGTGACCATCCGCGGGGTCGCGTCCGACGGGACCCGCTCCCGGGTGATCGCCTCGCCGGCCAACGGCCGCTTCTCCGATGATCCCGACGTCGCCGGGTGCTGTGCCGACGAAGGGGGCTTTGCCCGGGTGGCGCGCACTGCCGGGTCGCGCGGCACTCTCGAGATTCTGGAAGGCGGGTTGCTCCGGGTACGCGACGGCGGCAGCACTTGGGGCCCGGGCTTCCAGATGGCGCGCAACAAGGGCAGCGTCGGGACGCTGGTGATCGACGGGGCCGGGTCGAGCCTCGAGGTCATTCAGGATGCCCCGATTCCTGCCGATAATCCCTACGCCTATGGTCCTTACGCGCAGCTCGGCCGGCGCGGGGGCGGCACCACCACCATCCGCAACGGAGGCACGCTGCTGGTGCAGGGCGAGGGCGCCTTTGTCGGGGTCTCGCGGGATTCGGTGAGTCTGAACTACCCCGACCCGGACACCGGCTCCATCAATCAGCGCAGCGTGGTGGACATCCTCTCCCGGGGCAGGATGGAGGTCACCGGTGAGAACGCGCGCCTCGTAATCGGCTATGGCGGCCCGGCCGCGAACGGCGCCGTCACCGTGTCCGGCGCCGGCTCGACGATCACCACGGGGGGGACCCAAAACGAGGTCATGGTCGGTAACGGGGGAGCCGGCGTGCTCGAAGTGCTCGACGGCGGCCTCGTCGAGACGTTGGATTTCGAGGTGGGGCACTCGGGCGTCGGCCGGGCGACCATCCGCGGGGTCGCGTCCGACGGGACCCGCTCCCGGGTCATTGCCTCGCCGGCCAACGGGAAGTTCAGAGGCGACTTCGCCAATGGAGGCGGCTTTGCCCGTGCGGGGCGCTTCGCCGGGTCGCGCGGGGCCATCGAGATCCTGGAGGGCGGGTTGCTCCGGGTGCTCGACGGTGAGGGCACCTACGGTCCCGAGTTCCAGCTCGCACGTGACAAGGGTAGTGTCGGGACGCTGTTGATCGACGGAGCCGGGTCGAGCCTCGAAGTCATCCAGAACGGTCCGGCTGTACATGGCGTCCCCAACTTCTTCCCGGGTCCCGCCGCGCAACTCGGGCGGCGCGGGAGTGGGACCACCACCATCCGCAACGGAGGCAAGCTGCTGGTGCGGGGCGAGGATGCGTTCGTGCGGGTGTCGAGAGACTCGGTGTCTCCGAACGTCCCCGACCCGGACGACGGCTCCATCAATCAGCGCAGCGTGGTGAACGTCCTCTCCGGAGGCAGGATGGAGGTCACCGGTGAGAACGCGCGCCTCGTAATCGGCGACAGCGGTCCGGCTGCCGACGGCGCCGTCACCGTATCCGGCGCCGGCTCGACGATCGCCGTGACGGGCGACGGCAACCGCATCGTCGCCGGTGACGAAGGGACCGGCGCGCTCACCGTCGAGGGCGGCGCAGGCGTGACCGCCGCGCGGATCGTCGTCGGGCGCAAGCCCGGGTCGCGGGGCACGTTGCGGGTAAGGCGCGGGGGCTCGCTCGACGCCGACGCCCTGCTGGCGGTCGGCAAGGACTTCGACTTCGACCGTCTGGTGGCGCAGGAGCCGGGCGGTACGGGCAGCGCGACAGGGGAGCCGGGCAGCCGGGTCCGGTACGGTGCACTCGACGTCGGCGCGGGCGGGTCCGCGGACTTCACCACCGCGGCGGACCCGGAGGTCCAGGAGAGCGTCGGCGAGAACACCGATGCGATCCTCGCCGGGCACGAGCAGGAGCCACCGCTGGAGGCCGCCGGTGAGCGCTCCGAGCCTGCCGGGGAACAGGACGGGACGCGGGAAGACGACGCCCAGGCCGGTGGGGAAGACGGCGCGCGGGACGACGAAGACGGAGAGGAAGGCGAAGAGGACGAGGATTCCGAAGAGGAAGGTGGCGAGCCTGCCGGCACCGGCGAGAGCGGCGAGGAAGAGCGGGAAGAGCTCCCGATGTGCCCGGCGTGACGGCGGCCCCGGGAAGCCGGCACGAAGCTGACATGAAAGGACCCCGGATCATGCCCAGCATCCTGGCCGCCCGCCGGTGGATCGCCATGCTCTTCGCCGGGGCGACGGCGGCGGCCGTGGTGGCGGTGGCGTCGGCGCAGGAAGCGACGCCGGTGGTGCGCTTCGAGGTCGAGCGTTTCGTGGTCGAAGGCGACAATCCCCTGTCGGAGGCGCAGACCCGGGCGGTGCTCGATCCCTTCACCGGCGAGCACGCCGGGGTGGACGGGCTGCTGGCCGCGGCCGACGCCCTGGAGCGGGCGATCCGGGACGCCGGGGTCGCCTTCCAGAGCGTGGTGCTGCCGCCACAGTCGTTGCAGGACGGCGAGGTCGTCCTGCGGGTGGCGGTGTTCAGGGTCATGGGGGTCGAGGTCCGGGGCGCGCAGCACCACTCCGAGGCGAACGTCCGGCGTAGCGTGCCGGCCCTCCGGGAGGGGGAGACGCCCGATACCGGCGCGATCGCCCGCGATCTGGCGGTGGCGAACCGCCAGCCCTGGAAGACCACGGCCCTGACGTTCCGGGAGAGCGGGACGGACGCGGAGGGCCTGGACGCGGTGCTGGAGGTGGAAGACCGCGCCCCCCGGCTCTTCTGGAGCGGGCTGAACAACACCGGCAACGCCTCCACCGGCCAGTGGCGCTGGTCGCTGGGCGGGAGCGCCGGCAACCTCTTCGATCGCGACCACACCCTGGACGCGAGCTTCACCACCTCCCCCGGCCACGCGGGCCAGGTGCGGCAGTGGGGAGTCGGCTACGGCCTGCCGGTCTACGGCCTCGGCGGTACGCTCTCGGGGTACTACGTGCGCTCGGACGTCGATACCGGTCGCGTGCTCGACACGTTCGACGTGAGTGGAGCGGGCAAGTTCGGCGGGGTGCTCTACACCCAGGAGCTCGAGCGTCGGGGGCGGCTGTCCCACCGGCTCTCCGCCGGCATCGACGACCGGCACTTCGACAACGAGGTGGTGTTCGCGGGTGTTGACCTCGGGCAGGACGTGCGCAGCCGGCCGGTGTCTCTGCGCTATGCCGCGGAGTACGCGGGCGGCGACTGGGGCCTCGACCTCCACCTGCAATACGCACGCAACCTGGAGAGCGGCGGCGACAACGACGACGACGCCTACGGCTCCAATCGCCCCGGTGCGGAGGCTGGATGGGACACATTCCGCGGCGGCGCCACGTTTTCGTCATCGCTTCCTGCCCGGTGGGCCGTGCGGGGCGTCTTCGAGGGGCAGTACGCCAACGAGGCGCTGATCCCGGGCGAACGGTTCGGTCTTGGTGGCATCGATTCCGTGCGCGGATTCTCCGAACGCGAGATCTCCGGCGACGATGGCTTTCGCGCGAGTCTGGAGCTGTGGCCGCCGGCCGTTCCGGGCGCTGGTCCCCGCTTCCTGATCTTCACCGACGTGGGCCGCGTGCGCTTCAAGAGTGCACCACCCACGCCCGATACCCCGCGCAACGACACCATCGCCGGCATCGGAGCGGGGGTGCGCTGGAACTGGAAGGAGCACGTGGCGTTGCAGCTCGACGTGGGTGTGGTGGTGGAAGGGACTCCGGCGCGGGAGCACGGCGCGCGCGGCCATCTGAACGTGCTGGTGCGGTATTGAGGCGGGGCGCGGCACGGTGCCGGATACGATGAGGATTGGCGAGCGAAGCCGGGGCCGGAACCGGGCTGCCATGCGGCTGGCGCCCCTGATCGCATGCGCGCTCCTGGCGGTTCCTCCGGCGTCGGCGAATGAGCGGGTGGGCACCACCGTGTTCGCCCGGGGGGCGAATACCGCGTCGCTCGAAGGCGACATCCGCCTGATGGGCCGCGGCACGCCGATCTACCGCAACGACGTGGTGACCACGGGCAGGGACAGCTTCGTGGTCCTGAAGCTCGACGACGGCACCGAGATGACCCTGCGCCCGAACAGCGTGTTCCGGATCGACGAGTACGCCGGCGGCGAGGGCGAGGAGCGCATGCGGCTCGACCTGTTCCAGGGGGGCCTGCGCACGATCACCGGTCAAGTGGCGAGACGCGCGCCGGACGCCTTCGAGCTCAGGACCCCGGTCGCCGCCATCGGGGTGCGCGGCACCGACTTCAGCGCCCGGCTCTGCGGGCAGGACTGCGTGGAGGAAGCCGGGGCGCTGGGCGAGGACGCGGGCGGCGGGCCGGACCCCATCGGGCGGGTCGCATTCGTGAAGGGCAGGGCCGGCGCGGTGTCGCTGCTCGGCAAGCAGCGCCGGTTGCCGGTCGGAGGGCCGGTGTTCCAGGGCGATACGCTGGAGACCGGCCCCGGCGCCTTCGTGGTCATCGCGTTCCGCGACGAGAGCCGGCTCACCCTGCTGGAGAACACCCGGTTCCGGATCGACCGGCACGAGTACGACGCGGAAAGGCCCGGCAACAGCAGTGCCCTGATGCGCCTGATCCGGGGGGGTATCCGGGCGGCGGCGGGCCTCATCTCCAGGGCTCGGCCCGAAGCCTACAAGGTCGCCACGCCGGTGGCGACGATCAGCACCCGAGGCACCCGGTTCGACCTCGTCTGCGCGGGCGCCTGCGTGGATGAAGCGCAAGGAGGCCTGAACGGACTGTTCCTGCTCGTGCGCTTCGGCCGCGTGGCCTCGGAGTCCCCGGCCGGGACGTTCGAATTCGGGGCGGGGGCTACCGCGTTCATCGCCTCGGCGCAGATCGCGCCGCGGACGAACATCCCCCTGCCGCCGGCGCTGGAGTCGTTCCTCCGGCAGGCGCCGATCCCCGAGGACGTGAACGTGCAGCCCGGCCTGCTGAAGGACAGCGCCCGGGAGGTGCAGGAGGGCGACCTCGCGGTCGCGGTGTACGACGGGAGCGTGACCGCCACCCCGGCGGCGGATCCGAACGTGGCGGTCGAGCTTGGCGAGGGCGATGCGGGCCTGCTCGGAGAGGCCGGAGCCGTCCGGCTCGAAGGCGGCGCACCGGCCTTCGTCACCGACGACCCGTACAACTTCAGCCCCGCCGTCGAGGTCGGCGAAGATGGGACGATCGAGGGCGATCTCCCGGCGCCGGGCGACGAAGACTCCATGTCCTGCCGTATGTAGGCCGGGCCACCGGTCCCCCTCCCCCGGAACCGGTGGCCTGGATTCCGCTTCATTCTGAAGTGGCGCATAGTGGCGTAATTCTGCTTGTATGACTGCTGATGTGGCGCAATAATCCTGAAAACGCGCCACTTGGGTGGTTTTATGGCGCGATTATCCGTAATGCGCCATAAAAAGCAGCGTCATGCCGAAGCAGATCGCAAGCTCCGAGTTCGAGGTCCTGATCGAGATCGCCGGCCGGTTCCCCGACGGGGCCTCGCTCGACGACATCGGCCGCGACCTGGGGGGCGACCTGCCCCGCCGCACGTTGCAGCGCCGGCTGGCGAGGCTGGTGGAAGGCGGAAGGCTGAGCCGGGGAGGGCGGGGCCGCGGCAGCCGTTACCGGGTTCCGCGAAACGAAGGTGAGGCCGCCCGGTTTTCGGCGGGTACACGGATCGCCGAAGGGCAGGCACGTCGCCTGCCGCCACCTCCGGGCGCTCCGCCGAGACCTTCAGCGGACACATCGACCGTCAGGGAGCGTGCACGGACCGCCGAAGGATACGCACGGGTTGGCGAAGACGAAATTCCCGTCTCCGCCGAGGGCGAAGCGATCAGGCGGGCGGTGCGTGCGCCCATCCAGGACCGGCGGCCCGTCGGATACGACCGGACGTTCCTCGACCGCTACCGGCCGAACGGGCGCGTTTCATGGAGGTCGTCGAAACCGAGATCATGGGCCTGCACGAGGGCAACGTCGCCCGGTTCCGCCTCACGCCGCGGGAGTTCGATGTCTGGAAGAGGACTTGGCGTTAGACATCATGGATTGACCTGCCCCGGCCTCTGACGGCCGCCGCGACGCCACATCCGTCTCCCGGATGCGAGGACGCGCAAAGACGAGCGAGACGGCGCCGGCGACGAACAGGCCGCATACGATGAGGAAGGCGGCGCCGTAGCCGCCGGAGACGTCGTACGAGACGCCGGCGATGAGCGGGCCGAGGCCGAACGAGACGACGGTGCCGAGGTTCACGAGGCCCATGACGCTCCCGTAGTGGCGCAGACCGAACGACTCCTGCACCACCAGGATGTAAAGCGCTCCGAATCCGCCCATGAACAGGCCGAACAGCGGCGCAGCGACCGCCAGCATCCCGGTATGGCCGGCGCCGGCGAGGAGGGCGGCGAATGCCGCCTGCCCGATCAGATTCGACATCATCATGCGCCGCGCGCCGAAGCGTTCCGACATCCAACCGAACAGGAGCTTGCCGCAGATGCCGGCGGTGGCGAGCGTGCCGAGCGCGGACAGCGCCGAGGCATTCGCCATGCCCTTGTTCACGAGATGCGCGAGCACGTGCGGGAGAATGGTGCTGTAGGTGAACGTCCCCAGGGTGATCGCGGCGAGCACCGCGTAGAACGTACGGGTGCGCACCGTCTCGCGGAGATTCCGATCGGGGAGCGCCGGTGCGGCCCGGGTAGCGCGCTCGCCGGCCGCACCGGGGCCGCGTGCCTGTGCGCGGGCGGCCGGAGGCGCCTCCCGGATCACCAGGACCGCCGCCCCCGCGACCGCGAACGACGCGATCCCGATAACCACCGACGCCTCGCTCCATGGCATCACGGCCAGGAGGGCGGCGATGAGCACCGGCATGACCAGACCGCCGACGTTGTTGCCCGTCGCTGCGATCCCCGTCATTCGACCCCGGACGTGGGGGAACCAGGCCGCCACCAGTCGGCCAGCGGGCAGCACCGTCATGCCCGAGAAGGTGGCGAACTGCATGAAGCTCAGCGCATACCAGTGCCATAGCTCGGTCATCAGGGGCCGGAGGCAGAAGCTGAGCCCGAAGACGGTGAGCGAGAGCACGAGGACCGGCCGCGCCCCGAATCGATCCATCGCGCGTCCGAGGAGCGGCGCCGAAAGGCCGCCGACCGCCGCGAACGAGAGCGACGCGCTGATCTCGGTGCGCGTCCACCCGAAGGTCTCCTCGATCGGGCCGATGAACAATCCGAACGCGTACTGCGACACGCCCACCGCGACGGCAGTGGACGAGAAGACGACCGCGATGACGAAGGCCCCGCGCAAGGTTGGAAGTCGGGCGGTTTGATTCGGGAGGGAAGGGCGATGCTACACCACGTCCCGGAACAGTCTTGTTCCGTACAAGCCCGGCTTATCCCGGGATCCGCTCCGGCAGTGCTTCGCGCAGGGGGCGGATGTACTCCAGCTCGACTCCGCAACATCCGCCGATCACCTGCACTCCATCCATGACCCACCGCTTGGCGCGGGCTACGAACTCGTCCGGGGTCAGCTTCGTCTCGACCGAGTCGTCCCGATGTGCCTCCACGTAGTCCGTCCGCTCGGCCTCGGGGTAGACGCCGATCGGGCCGTTCCAGTGCGCCTTGACCACCGTGAGCGCGGAATCGGTGGCGTCCACCGGCGAGTGGAACACCGTCACCACCTCTCCGCCAAGGGCGGCGAGGCCGGCGAACTCCGCGTCGAAGAGTTCATCCGACTGGTAGCCCACCTTGAGCGCCCCGTCCCGGGCGTCATGGCGGCACTTGAAGCCGGACCAGACCGGCAGGCCGGTGGCGATGCACGCCTCGAAGACCCAGCGGCGCTGCACGGTGCTGCCGGTCGGCTCGGCGATGAGGAAGTCCACCCCGGATTCAGCGAGGATCTCCGCCTGCTCGCGGAGGTTGGCACGGGCCTGGTTCTCACTCGTCTCGGTCCGTCCGCGGAAGTACCGGAAGTCGCGCCACCCCGACTCCGCCCCGGCCATGAGCCCGTAGTTCGAGACCGAGCCGCCAATCCACACCGGGCGCTCCTTCGCCGCCCGATCGCGCGCGTCCTGGGCGAGCATCACCGCGCGCAGGTTCAGCTCGTGCATCTTCTCGCCGAGGCCGAGCGGCAGGAGGTTGTGCCGGGCGCTCGAATAGGTGTTGGTGGTGATGACGTCCACGCCGGCATCGATGTAGAGCTCGTGGAGGCGGCGCACCGTGAACGGATGGGTCTCGAGCGCGATGGCGGCCCACGCATCGTGGCTCATCGGGACCTCCATGTGCTGGAGCTGGGTGCCGATGGCCCCGTCGAGAATGATGACCTCGCGTCTCTCGATCCGCGCCCTCAAGTCCGCGTACTCGCTCATCAGGTCAGGCCTCCTCCGTTGTCCGACTCCATGATGACGCCTCGTGTTCAGGCTCCGTGCCCGCATCGGGCCCTCCGGCGCCGAGGGTGGGCGATTCTTTCACGTTGTCGCTCGCGAGAGGTACCCCCGGGACCCTGATTCATCCGGGATGGCGCCTCGAAGACCGAGACCTCCGGGACCGATGCTCCGGGAACCGGCATTCCGGGGACCGGCACACCAGGGTCCGCGGTTGTTCCGCTCGCCTGCATTGCCTTCCGGCGGCACCGCTCGCCGCCATCGCGGTCCTGCCGTCGTGTACAGTACGGAAGCGCCGGGCATCGGCGCCCCGATCGACGCGTGGATGTCAAAGCTCTCCCAACGGCTCGCGATGGGCGCGATCGTGATCGCGGCGCTCGCGGCCGGTCTCGTCTTCGGCGGCATGTTCCGGGACGATGCCGCCGAGCGCATCGGATCCGGCGTCGGACCGGAGCTCCAGCGGTACGAGATCGGGGGTGAGTTCGAGCTCACCAACCAGCGCGGCGAGCGCCTGCGCCTGAGCGATCTCGCGGGCCGTGCGCTGGTGATGTTCTTCGGCTACACCTTCTGCCCGGACATCTGCCCCGCGACGCTGGCCCGCGTGCGCGAGGTCAAGGCCGCCCTGGCCCCGGAGGACGCGGCTCGATTCACCGGGGTGCTCGTCTCGGTGGACCCGGCGCGCGATACGCCGCAACGGCTCGGCCAGTACGTGGAGTTCTTCGACCCCGGATTCATCGGGCTGACCGGCAGTGAAGGCGAGCTCGAGGACGTCGCGCGCCGGTACGGCGCCCGGTTCATGATCCCCGAGGGCCAGTCGGAGGAGGGCTATCTCGTGAACCACTCCTCCATCGCCTACCTCATCGACCCGGCCGGATACGTACGAGCGCTCTACTATGGTGACGAGCCCATCGAGGCGATTGCGGCAAACGTGCGAGAGGTACTCGAAGAGCTCGGCTGAACGGCCTTCCGGGCGTTCAGCCCTCGTCCCAGACCTTGTCGGTCAGGGGCAGGCCCCGGAGATCGTCTGCGCTCAGCGGCCGGTCCGGCGCTACCCCCGCCTGCGCCAGCAGTGACGCGACCTGACGCACGTGCTGCCCGGTGTGCCAGACCGTGCGCTCCAGCATCTCGTGCCGGGTGGTGCCGCCGAAATACGTGGGCACCTGGCGGGAGAAATCTTCGCCGGCCACCCGGCCCTGCCACGCGGAGAAGCGTTCCCGCATCGCTTCCCCGTGGTCGGCGATGGCCGCGCTGGTGCGCATCCCGGCCGGTGGCGGCTCGGTCAGGGCTTCGTAGGTCAGGGTCCGGCCCTGCTCCTCCATGTCGAGGAATGCGGCCGGGATCTGGTAGACGTGGTGCATCAGCACGCGCCACGATCGGGGCCGGTTCGGCAGGAGATCTTCCAGGCGATCGTCGGGCATCTGGCGGGTGAGCCGGACCGCGGTGTCGAGAATCCGGTCGAGCTTCGTCGCGAGCGCCTCGGGCGAGAGCTCGGGCGCGGTGTCGTCCGGCAGATCGAGAAAATCGACGACGTCCCCGATGACCTGCGCGAAGACGAATCGGCCGCCGCGGGAGACGACGGGCACCGAGCGGGCGCCGAGCTTGCGCAACTCTTCCATCCCGCCGCCTTCCAGGACGTTGATCGATTCGTACTCGATCCCACGGACCGAGAGGTATTCCTTGACCCTGAGACAGCTCGTTCAGTGAGGCTGCCAGAAGACCTTGAGGGTGCCGGTCATGGGGGTTCCTCCGTGTCGGTGGAGGGAATGCTTCGCTGGGGACCTCATCATACCGTTCAGCGGCTACCATGACCCGTATTCAGCCGAAGGTGGAATTCTGCCGTACCATGGACATGCCCACCGCCGAAGTACAGGCCGCCGTTCAGCAGCTCGTGATGGAGCACGGCGGATACTCGCCGCTGGAGCTGCTGCTGGCGACCAACCGTCTCGGCTACGAGGACTACCGGGCGTGGCGCGAGGGCGATCCGGCGAGCCTGGATGCTGCCCTCGCAGGCGATCCGGACGATGTGCGGGAATGGCTCGAAGCGGCGCAGTCGTGGGCCGGTGCGCTCGGTCTGGACCCCGAGCCGGTGGTTCATCACGGTTGGGAAGAGGCCGCGGGGACCGTTCTGGTGGCGTCTGCCGATCGGTCACTGAATACCTTGCTGAGCACGTGGTTTCGCCGCATACGGGAGCACGATCAGCTCGATCTCTTCATCGACAGCGCTCAGACCGCGGCGGTCAACGCGCTGATCGACGCACTGGCGGCGCGTGACGCCGGCAAGGCGGGGAGGGCGCTCGAACGGCTCGTCGGGATCGAACGCGATCATGGGCAACGCTTTCATGCCGTGGCGTTGATCGCGGCACTGGAGGCGCCGGTTCCCCAGGGACCCGATCAGGGACTCGAACGGCTCCACCAGATGGAGCAGGAGTGGCTCCCCGCCGCCACGGCCCTGCTCGGCGCCCGCCGGCGGGATTTCCTGGCGCCGTTGTGGCGCGACCTCGGCCGGGCGCTCGACCCGATGCGCTTCGACCCGCGCCATCCTGAGCGCCACGCGAGCCGGGCGTACCGCGAGGGACTCGACTGGGAGCGCCTGAGACGATCGGTGCTCGCGGTCCCGGGCTACGGGAAGGAGCCGGTTCTGCTCACCCGGCTCGCCGAGGCCGAGTGGAGGCTGCGCAACCGCGCCGGGGCCGTCGAGTCCTGGTTCGCTCTGTGCCGATTTGCGCCGGAGGAGTTCGAGCGGCTGGTCGAAGCCTCCGACTTTCCGGACTGGGCCCTGCGCACCGCCTGGCGTCTCGCCCTCGATCAGGACCTGGAGCCGGAGATGACCCCCGAGTGGTTTCCCGCCTGGATGCTGCTGGAAGAGCCGGGGCTCGCCGGTGTACTCGAGCCCTGTCGCGGGGACGACCACCCGTCCCGCGCTTTCGACACGGTGATCGCGCTGCTGGCCCGTCCGGATCCGGACGAGCAGGGCATCGAGCTTCGCCGCGTACTCCAGGCCATCCACCCGGGTCTGCTGGCGCGCTATCTGGCGAAGCGGTCCAGCGCGCCCTCGACCCGTACGGCGCCACGGCTTCGAGGCGGGGGAATAGAGGCGCCGCCCGCGGCGGTCGTACGCCGAAGGCACACGTGAGTGGTGATTTTCGTCGCGCGGTACTCTCGGATGTCAGCCGGCCGCCTCCGGGCTCGACGGCGCGTCGCCTTCACGGTCCCACAGCGCATGGGACAGAATTCCGACGGAGGCTTCGATGACCTCCATCGCATCAAGGATCAGGTCCTCCCGGAACCGGCGCCCGACGATCTGCACGCCGGCCGGCCGCCCGTCCGCGAATCCGATCGGGACCACGCCCGCCGGAAGGCTCAGGTAGTTGATCCCGGTGCTGTAGACGGCGGATCGGAAGAGATCCTCGACCTGCTCGAACCCCTGTGCATCGTAGTCCCATGCGTACATCGAGCGCAGCAGGAACGGGCACAGCACGAGCGGGTACCGGTCGAGGAAGACGTTCCACTCGCGGGTCAGGGCGGTGCGCTCGGCGATGGCGTCCCGATACCCGGCCGGGTCCACCGGCCTGCCGATGCGCTGGTAGTGATCGAACAGGGTGCGGATGGTCTCGCTGCCGTGGTCGCGCGCGACCGGGCCGAGAAAGTGGGCGATCTCGCTCACCAGCACGTCGAACCACGCTTGGGCCGGCTTCATGATCGACGGCGTCGCCACCCGCTCCACCGCATAGCCGGCGTCGCTCAGCACGTCCGCCGCCCGGTCGATGCCGGCGAGGATCTGCGGATTGACCGGATAGCCGTGTGCCTCGCAAGTGACCGCGACCTTGAGGGGCGGGTCGAGCCGTGGCCCGTCGAAGGGCGCCGGTACCCACCACGGATCGCGCGGGTCGCCGCGCGAGAGCACCCGGGCTGCGAGCCGTACGTCGCGCACCTCACGGCAGATCGCGCCCTGGACGGAGATGAGCTGCGCGAGGAGGCCGCGCTCGGCCGACGCGCTGGGGTTGAACACGGGTACCCGCCCGAAGGTCGGCTTCACCGTCGCCACGCCGCACGCGAAGGCGGGGTAGCGCAGCGATCCCCCGATGTCGTTGCCGTGGTGGATCGGTCCGAACCCCATGGCCGCGGCGGCCGAGGCGCCTCCGGAGGAGCCGCCGGGCGACGCTTCGTCGTCCCAGGGGTTGAGGGTCCGGCCGCGTAGCGGATTGTCCGTCGTCGCCCGCATCGAGAGCTCCGGGGTGTTGGTGCGCCCCACGATGATCGCGCCGGCCTCGAGGAGGTTGCGCACCACCGGGGAGTCATCCGGGGCGATGAGATCCGCGAACGCGGGCAGGCCGTTCGTGGTCGCCTGTCCGGTGACGTCGATGTTCTCCTTGATGGTGACCGGGACCCCGTGCAGCGGCCCGAGGGTTGCGCCGCCGCCGATCTCCCGATCCTTCCGTTCGGCAGACCGCAACGCTTCTTCGGAGCAGTCGGCGACGATCGCGTTGATGCGCCCGTTGTGCGCCGCGATGCGCCCGAGCACCGACTCCGTCACCTCGACGCACGACACCTCGCGCGCCCGGATCATCGCGGCGAGCTCGACCGCACTTCGGCTCCATGGACCGCGATTCGTCCTGCCTCGGTTCATCTGGTCCCGGTTCATTCCGATATGGCTCCTGAATCGCCATCCAAGGTTGAGGGAGCTGGAAGAGCAAGTCCGTCGTGGCCCCCTGAAGCTGCCCGCGGGGAGACCGTCGGCGGTACGTGCCGGCGCCCTCGCGAGCGCGGGCGATTCGCCCGATGCGGGCCTCCGGACCGGATCATCCGCCCGTGGCCGAGCCTCGGCGTTGCGCCGTCCCGACGTCGTGCCTGGTTTCGGAGTCGCGCTTCGCGTCGAGGCCGCGTTTCGTCCCGAATCGGTGCTCCATCGCGCGCCGCGCCCGCACCGCGCCGAGGGCCGGATCGATCTCGACGTCGTCCCATCCGATGATCTCGCCGGCGCGGATCGCGTGCTTCAGCGCCGTCCCGTGGGCGAGGCCGATCGGCAGGGCGCCGCGTTCGAGCGAGGTCCGGGCCGGCAGGAGCTTTCCGTAGACGGTGAAGCCGCCCTCGCCGTCGAGGGTCTCGCCCGCCACGAGATCCCGCTTCGCGGCCGCCACCGCATCGCCGACGAAATCGCGCGTCGCGCCGGTCGGCCGGCGGAGGAGGGCAGCGGAGAGGATCGACACGTTCAGCTCCAGCCCGATGAGATGGAAGGGCTTGTACATGGCCGAGTACCGACCCGTCGCATCGGTGTTCATGCCGTACTGGCGGAAGCAGGCCGCGGTGTAGTCGTTGGGGGCCTCGATGACGACGTAGACCCCCCAGCGCAGATCGTTCGGGACCGGACGGCCGTCGCGCTCGATCGACGACACCACCTCGACCTGTCCCTTGTGGTGAAGCTGCCCCCCGGCCTCGGCGGGCCGCAGCACGTGCGCGAGATCGTCCCGGCCGCAGGGCGGGAACCGGAGGCCGTCCGGCGGGGGGGCGAGGCCGGTGGCGTTCGCGATCGCCGCCATCTCGATCGCGGACTTCGTCCCGTCGAGGAAGGAGTTGAACATCCGGCTGTTCATGCCCGCGGCCTGCGCCTGTGCGGCGGTGAGTCCGTAGTGCTCCCAGACCGTATCCGGCGTCGAGCCGTGGTACGAAGGCAGGTACTTGGTGCCCTTTCCCGCCGCCACCACGTCGAAGCCGCTGATGCGCGCCCACTCCACCATCTCGCAGGTGAGCGCGGGCTGGTCCCCGTAGGCCATCGTGTAGACGACCCCTGCGTCGCGCGCCTCCGCCGCCAGCAGCGGCCCCGCCAGCACGTCGGCCTCGACGTTCACCATCACGACGTGCTTGCCGGCCGCGAACGCGGCGCGGGCATGGGCGATCCCGGCCGCGGGGTTGCCGGTCGCCTCCACCACGACGTCGCCGTCGCCGGCGCGTATCGCGTCGAGCGCATCATCGGTGAATCGTGTGCCGGAAGTGAGGGCGTCGCTCCATCCCACGGTGCGGCACGCGGCGCGGGCGCGATCCGGATCGAGATCCGCGATCACGCTCACCTCGAGTCCCGTCGTCGAGGGTGCCTGGGCGAGGAACATCGAGCCGAACTTGCCGGCGCCGATGAGCCCGACCCGCACCGGCCGGGCGGATGCGGCGCGCTCGCGGAGCTGCTCGTGGATGTACATGCTGCGCTCAGGCCGCCGGGCGACCGCCGGCGTGGTCGCCCGGTGATTCCGCTGCGCGGAATTGCGGCTGCCCGCGGTCAACGTCGTAGGCGGGTGGGGAGCCGTTTCCTGTTCCACGCAAGGGATCGGCCAGGCAGTCGTCCGCGAGCGGCTTGATGGGCCGGAAGTCGCGGTGCGCGACCCACTCCGGGCGCTTGAACCGGCGGATGTGGTTGTCGACGTGGCACAGCGAGAGGTACACGATGCTGCGGTTCATGGGGCTGATGTTCGGCGCGCTCGCGTGCACCAGGGTGGAGGCGAAGACGATCATGCTGCCCGCCGGTCCGGTCGGGGCCACGCATCCGCCCTGCTCGGCGAGCCGCGTCACCGTGGCGCGGTCCAGCGTCCACAGCGGGTAGGTGGTGGTCTCCAGATCGTGCCCGGCTTCGAACACGCCCTGCTTGTGGCTCTTCGGGAGGAAGATCAGGGGTCCGTTGGCGGCGCTCACCTCGTCGAGGAACACCGCGATGTTCATCGCGCGCGGCTCCGGCATCTCGTCGTCGCGGTGCCACGTGCCGAAGTCCTGGTGCCACTGCCAGATCTCCCCGTCGAACGCGGCCTTGGCGTTGACCTTGTACTGGTGCATGTAGACCGGGCCGCCGACGAGCTGCATCACCGGCTCGATGAGGCGCGGATGGCGCCCGAGGCGGCGGAACGCCTCGTGGTAGGTATGCGCGGCGAAGGCGGTGCGCGCGACCCCGCTCGATTCGCGCCATACCTCCCTGCGGTCCATCGCGTAGACCTCGTCCGCCGCCCGTCTCAGCACCGACACCTCCTCGGGCGAGAAGCATGAGGGCCAGAACAGGTAGCCCTGCTCGTCGAACCGTGTGATTTCTTCGTGGGTCAGCTTCATGACGCATTCTCCTCAGGCGCCCTGGTCCGGTCCGCGGCCCGACCGCGGTCGAGCCGCGCCTTTCGAGGAAGGATTGTACCGCGAGGGGCGCACCGCGAGCCGACCGCGGCAGGTCGTGTGGCCCGGTGTTCCGGTGTTTGAAGATACAATCACCATCGACGGCGCCAGCTCGCTCATGGCGATGAGCCGCGGGTGCTCCGTGCGCCCGCTCGCCAACAAGCTCACATCAGGGACGATTCCGCGTGCTCGAGGACATCTCGACGTTGATGTACTCCGCCTCGATCTGGGTGCTGCCCGTGGTCACCGCGATTACGCTGCACGAAGCGGCGCATGGATGGGTGGCCTGGAAGCTGGGCGACGATACCGCGAGACGTTCCGGGCGGGTCAGCTTCAACCCCGCGAGACACGTCGATCCATTCGGCACGCTCATCCTGCCCGGAATCCTGCTGGCGATGCAGGCCCCGTTCCTGTTCGGCTACGCGAAGCCGGTGCCGGTCAATTTCGCCCGCCTTCGCCGGCCGAGACGCGACATGATCCTGGTGGCGGCGGCCGGTCCCGGGATCAATGTCGCGATGGCATACCTGGCCGGTCTCCTGATGTACGTGACCGTGCTGGTTCCCGACGTCGCGGCGCCCTGGCTGTTCCAGAACCTCAAGAATGCGCTGCTGCTGAACGTCGTGCTCGCGGTGTTCAACCTGCTGCCGCTTCCCCCGCTGGACGGGAGCAGGGTGGTCCTGGGGCTTCTCCCCTCGGGGCTCGCAGTGCGCTATGCGAAGCTCGACCGCTACGGCATGGCGATACTCATCGGGCTGCTGATCGTACCGCCTCTCATCGGCATGCAGATCGGCATGAAGCTCGACCTGCTTCCATGGTTGATTCTGACCCCGGTGGAAATCCTCATCGACTCGATCCTGACCCTGACCGGGCACTGACCCCGGCGACGGCGGCATCCCCCGCACGGGCGTCCGGGCCGTTCGCGCCGCGCAGCACGCCCGGCCACCAGCAAGGGGATGCTCCGATCGGGGGAACCGATCCGGACGGGTATCGCGATCCGGCGCCCGCGGCGTCAGCTCTCCATGCTGTGCAGCATGATGCGCAGGGCGCGGGCCAGATTCTCCTTCTCCCCGATGGAAAGATCCCGCGTCACCATCGCCTCGACGTCGTTGAAGCGCGGGAAGATTTTGCGCATGGCGGAGAGTCCCTTGCGCGTCGCCTGCACGAAGACGCGCCGGCCGTCCATCGCATGGGGCTTGCGGGCGGCGAAGCCCAGGCGTTCGAGCGTCTTCACCACTCCGGTGAGGGTGCTCTTCGAGATGCCCGATTCCCTGGCGAGGGCATGCGATTCCTTCGGTCCCCACACCCAGAGCACCCACAGCACCGTGAATCCCGAGAACGACAGGTTGAACTCGCTCAGCAGGGTGCGCTCGGTGTGGTTGCGCACCGCGTTGGCCACCCGGAAGATGTTCGACACTGCGGCGTAGGCGCCGACGTCGATTCCGAGCGCCTCCACGCGCTCGCGGGCTTCGCGCTCGGCGCGGGTGACCGACGCATCCCTCGTCATCCGGCCGACTCAGATCCCGGTGAGGTTGTTCCGCTCGAGGGTGGTGCCGCTCCGCCACGACATGGCGACCTCGCGCCAATAGCCCGCGATCGGCTCGCGGGGTTGCAGCCGGGTCAGCTCCTCGACCGGGGAGTCGCCGATCCGGAGATCGAAGTCGCCGGAGAAGCACCGGCCGATCTCGCTCTCGTACGCGGACATCGTCACCATCTCGTCCAGGCTGTCGGCGCCGTCCCCCTCGATCGCCGGCATCCAGCGATGGTGCAGCATCGGCAGGGCGTTGACGAAGCCGGCGTGCTCGCTCTCGGCCCCGATCTCGAACGTCGCGTGCAGCAGCCGGCGGTCGTTGGCGGCCAGGCTGGCGCCGAAGCGTCCGCCCGGCGAAAGGCGCGGTCCCGCCCGCCCCACCGTGACCGGCCGGGTGAGGAAGATCGACCCGAGCTTCTTGGGGTAGCCCTGGTAATGGCCCCGCACCATGGCGTAGTCGGTGTCCACCCAGATGTACACGCAACGCGAATAGTGCCGGCCCCGGTACTTGCAGCGGATGACGACGAAGACCTCGCGGTACTGGGCCCGGACCGGATCGAGGAGCTCCTCGAAGGTGTCGGAGCAGCTCTGCCAGTCGGCCCAGATCACCGCGACCGCGCCCGGGTCCTCGTCCGCCGGAGCGAGCCCGGACGGGAGCAGCTCCGCCACCGCGTCCAGATCGGTCCGGTATTCGAGCGTGAGCATGTGCCCGGAGTAGTGCCACGGTGGCGGCGGCAGCAGGGATGCCCTGCCGGTGCGGGAACGGGGAAACATGAAGCCCTGGACGGACATGGGGAGAGCCGTGATTGCTTGTCATTCCTGGCCGGGCATCATATCGTTCGGAGCCTAACGATTTCAAACCCGGTCAACGTCATGGGGATGAACGCCATGCGAATGGCAAATGGCGACTGCCGGTCAATCCGTGGACGGGCGAGGAAGGGGTTTGTTCCACGTGAGTGGTGGCCGCCGGTGCGGGCCGCTTCGTGATTCAGTTGCGCGGAATCGCCAACCAGTGCTTGGCGAAGCGTCGCCGACTACCGAGGAAGGAGTCGTTCCATGCGAGAGTACCGGCGGATCCTGCTCGACGGTTATCCGGCCGTCATGACCCGTGAAGGCGATCGGCTTCATGCGAAGGACGGACGGTCGATCTCCGTCGAGGATGCGGTCCATCTTCCCCCCACCGAGCCGCGCAAGATCATCTGTGTGCACCTGAACTACGCGAGCCGGGTGGACGAGTTCATGACGAAGCTGCCCGCGGCCCCCACCTACTTCCACAAGCCGGTCAGCGCACTGTGCGGACACCGTGCCCGGGTGGTGCGCCCCGAGCGTTGCCGATGGCTGAACTACGAAGGCGAGATCGCCATCGTCATCGGCCGGCACTGCCGCAACGTCGGCCGGGACGAGGCCGGCGACCACATCGCCGGCTACACGATCGCGAACGACTACGGACTGCACGATTTCCGCGACACCGACGCGGGCTCGATGCTGCGGGTGAAAGGCTCGGATACGCTCTGCCCGGTGGGTCCGGCGCTCGTCACCGGCTGGGACTTCCGCGGAAAATCCATCAGGACCTTCGTGAACGGCGAGGTCGTACAGGACGGGAACACCGACGAGATGGAGTGGGACATGCACTATCTCGTCGCCGACGTCGCCCGCAACATCACCCTGGAGCCGGGCGATCTGCTGCTCTCCGGCACCCCCGCCAACAGCCGGCCGGTCGAGCCGGGCGACGTCGTGGCGGTGGAGGTCGAGGGGCTCGGGAGGCTCAAGAACGAGATCGTCCACGGCCCGGTCCCCATCCGGGAGGACGTCGGCGCCCAGCCGACCAGCTCGGAGGAGGTGGTGTCCACCGCGCTCGGCGGCGACTGGGAGTTTCGCGGCATCCGGTCGCCGCGCGGACCCGGGTCGAAGCATTACCGGAGTCGGCTGGACGACTGAGCCGATTCAGTCGGCTCGCCCGCTCGAAACCGGATGCGAAACACCGCTCCGGTTCCCGGTTCAGCCGGACGCCCGCGATTCTGCGCAGCGGAATCGCCCAGCGACCGCGCCAGCGGTCGCCGCCCGCCTCAGACGGTGGAGCCTTCCAGGATCTGCAACGTCTTGAGATCGCTGTGGAAGTCGAGGGCGTAGTCGCCGCCCTCGCGCCCGATGCCGCTGATGCCGCAGCCTCCGAAGGGTGCGGTGAGGTCGCGGATCAGAAAGCAGTTGACCCACACCGTGCCCGCGCGCACCGCCCGCCCGATGCGCCCGGCCCGGGCCGCGTCCCCGGTGTAGACGATCCCGGACAGCCCGTAGCGCGTGCCGTTGGCGAGGGCCACCGCCTGTGCCTCGCCGCTGAAGGTCTGGAGGGTCAGCACCGGACCGAAGACCTCGTTCTGGACGATCTCGGAATCGTTGGAGCGCGGCTCGATCAGGGTCGGCTCGTACCACAGCCTGCCTTCCCTCGCGATGCGCCCGCCGCGCAGCACCCGGTCTCCCGCCGCCCTCGACCGCTCGACGAAGCCATGGACCCGCGCGAGGTGATCGGGATGGATCAACGGCGAGACCGTGGTCTCGGGCTCCCGGCTGTCCCCGAGCACGTGTTCATCGGTACAGGCCAGCATCCTTTCCAGGAAGGTGTCCCGAACCGATGCCTCGACCAGCAGGCGGGTCCCCGCCAGGCAGACTTGTCCCGCGTCGTCGTACTGGCCGGCGGCCTTGCGGGCGGCTGCGTCGAGGTCGGCGTCGGCGAACACGATGAAGGGGCTCTTCCCGCCGAGCTCCGCAGTGAAGGGCACGATGTTGCGGGCGGCGGCGGCCCCGATGTGCCGGGCGGCCTCCGGCGATCCGGTGA
Source organism: uncultured Gammaproteobacteria bacterium (assembly GCA_958295835.1). GTDB lineage: Bacteria > Pseudomonadota > Gammaproteobacteria > HK1 > HK1 > HK1. The sequence goes on along the minus strand of OY282378.1, from coordinate 4,548,618 downwards.
AGGAGATCCGCCGCACCCTCGGATCCGAGACCAGCGCCGCGCCCACTTCTTCGCCGATCCCCTGGACGACGTTGAATACGCCGGGCGGGAACCCCGCCTCGTCGGCCAGATCCGCAAGCACCGAGGCCGAGAGCGGTGACCACTCGGCGGGCTTGAGAACGACGCTGTTGCCCGCGGCCAGGGCCGGAGCGCACTTCCACGTCGAGAGCATGAACGGCGCGTTCCAGGGGGTGATGATCACCGCGGGTCCGGCCGGCATCCGGTGGATGGCGTTGGCGGTGCGGTTGGAGCGCCAGGTCCGCCCCTCGTGTTCGCGGGCGAGATCCGCGTAGGCGCGAAAGTTCCGGGCGCCCCGGGGGATCACCCGCAGCTCCAGGCTCTCCCGGAGCATCGCCATGTCCAGGCATTCGAGGCGGGCGAGGTCGGGCGCGCGGGCGTCGATGAGATCGGCCAGCCGGTACATGCAGGCCGCCCGCTCGGAAACGCCCGATGCCGCCCAGCCCGGAAACGCCTCCGCTGCTGCACTCACTGCGGCCTCGGCGGTGAGCGCGTCGCCGCGGGCGAAGTCGCCGATCTTCAGCGTCCAGTCCAGCGGCGATCGATCCTCGAAGGTGCGGGCCGAGGCGACCCGCCGCCCGCCGATGTAGTGGTCGGGCGAGACGGACACGCCTTCGACGTCGATGCGGGCAGTGCTGTTCATCGTATCCCTTGATGCACGGTCGCCATGATGTTCTCTGGTGAGACCTCCGTACCCCTTGCCGATACCTCGACTGCGGCAGGCGGGACCCCCACCACCTCCGACCGCTCGCACTCGCAGGGGGGCCTCGGATCCTCCGGTGTTTCGTTTACGAACGAGGTGGAACGGCCACGGCGCACCTGGGGCCGTCGGCGCGGCCGAGCTTCCTGTCCAGGGTGGCCAGCGGGGCATCGAGCGCCTCGGCCAACGCCACGTACCAGGCGTCGTAGCTGGTCAGGTTGGCGCGCAGTGCCCATACGCGATCGGCGAAGGGCGCGAAGGGGAACAGTTCCAGGTCGAGCCGCAGCAGATCCCGGTATGCGCTGGTCGCTTCCAGCCTCGATATCTCCCCGGCCCGTTCCAGTCGGCGCAGGACGTTGCTGGCCTCGGCCAGCACCAGTTCCGGCCCGGCCGGGGAGCCCCCGGCCAATGCGGATTCCGCCCATTCCCCTTCGGGCCCCGAGTCGAGCAGAGCCGTGACCAGCACCGACGCATCGACGACGATCGTCACCTGCGGTCCGCATCACGGGCGCGCAGGATGCTGGCAGGCCGCACGCGGGTCCCCGCCGCGGCCTTGCGCTGGCGGACTCCCTCCAGCCACGAACCGATGGAAGGGCGCGACGCGAGTCGCTCCAGCTCGCAGCGCAGGTATTCCTGCATGGATTGACGCTGAAGCGCAGCGCGCGCCGCGAGTTCGTCGCGCACTTCTTCGGGGACGCCTCGTATCGTGATCTGAACCGGCATGAACGCATTGTGCAGTCATGGACAGTATTCAGCGAGCATCCGCTCGACGCCACGCGGCGTCGGACCGGGAGCGTCTCAGACGAAGTCCAGGTAGCGGGACAGCTCCCAGTCCGTCGTGGCGCCGAGGAAGTCGTCCCACTCCTTGCGCTTGATCCCGATGAAGTTCGCGACCAGCCGCTCGCCGAGCGCGGATGCCAGCACGCCGTCGCCCTGCAGCACGTCGAGGGCCGCTCCGAGGGTCTCGGGAACGCAGACCTCGGTATCGACGGTCTCCAGGCCGTCGCCGGTCTCCGCCGCCGGGAGCGCATACCCGTTCTCGACCCCCAGACGGGCCGCGTGCAGCGCCGTCGCGGCGGCGATATAGGGGTTGGCGGCGCCGTCGCCGAGGCGATGCTCGATGCGCGTCGCCGGGCCGCGCTCGCCGGGGATCCGCACCGTCACCCCGCGGTGGTCGTATCCCCAGTTCGCCCAGTAGCCGGCCAGACTGGCCGGGCGCAGCCGGCGGTAGGAGTTGACGGTGGGCGCCAGCAGCGCGGACATCGAGCGGTGGTGGTGCAGGAGTCCCGCGATGCACTGCCGGGCCAGCGTCGAGAGTCCGTCTTCCCGCGCGGGATCGGCGAATGCGTTGCCGCCCGATTCGTCGGCCAGGCTCAGGTTCACGTGCAGGCCGTTTCCGCCCCGGTCGGAGAGCGGCTTGGGCATGAACGTCAGCAGGTATCCACGCTTCGCGACGACCTCACGGGCCATCAGCCGGAACAGGAAGGCGTCGTCGATGGCGCCGAGCGCGTCGCGGTAGCGCAGGGTGAATTCGAACTGCGGCCAGTCGTATTCGGAGTTGACGGCCTCCACCGGAAAGCCGCAGGACCGGGCCTCGGCCCAGATGGCGTCGAGCAGGCCCTCGGGGTCTACCGCGGTCCCGGTCCCGTATACGTAGGCGCCGGGGGTGTGGTAGGGCTCCCAGCCCCCGGAAGGGCTGCGCTGGAAGATGAACGCCTCCAGCTCGATGCCGATCGAAGGGGACAGGTCCTTCTGCCGCCATTGCTCGACGGCGCGCTTCAGCGCCCCCCGGGCGCAGAGATCGAAGGGCCGTCCCTCGCGCTCCAGCTCCGCCACCACCACGCCGGTGCCGGGCTCCCAGCCGGGGCGGACCCGGTCGAGGTCGAACACCGCCTCCATGTCCGGCAGCCCCTCGCGCATCCCGGCGCCGGGGGCGTCCAGCATGGCGCGCGTGTAATCCAACGCGTACACCCCGACGCAATGCCGGGCCGAGCCGGACTCGGCCACGGAGCGGGGCAGGTATTTCCCCCGCGCGAGGTTCAGGTGGTCGCAGAACAGGATGCGGATGCGTTCGTAGTCATTCATCGGAATGCACTCCCCACTGGAATCCTCGAGACGCCATCATCTTGGCAATCGAGGCAAAATTCGCACAAGGCTTCTTGGGAACGCGGGCATTCCGCCCATCCTCGTCATTCCCGCGCAAGCGGGAATCCATGCGTCCTGGAAATGCGGGCGTCTCGCCCGCAAGGGGGCCGCCGCGGCCCGCCGCTCAACCTGCCGTTTCGGACCCCGCGCGCTCCCGCGCGGTGCGCCTCCGTTCGCTTTCCCTCGTCCCTTGCACCCGAGGCGCCGTGTGTTCAAGGGATTCCATGAACTTCTCCGTCCGCCCGCGCCACCGGTCCTGGCAACGCGCGATCGCCTTCGCCGTTTCCGGCATCCCCCCCGCCTCGAGGTGGGCGGCGAACCCGCTCAGGATCCTCCACCGCGTGCGCGGGTCCTTGCCCCGCGCTTCGTCCGGGCGGCACACGCCGTAGGCGACAGCGGCGATCCTTCCGTCCAGCGTTTCTTCATCCCCGCCGTAGAGCCGGGCGGTGACGATCTCGTCCCCCGTCCTCACGAACTGCGGATCCGCGTCCCTGAACCGCCCCGCTGCCTGTGCGCGTTCCACCCACCGCCTGAGCGACGCGCTCCGGACCCGGACCATGTTGTCGCTCCCGACGATCTCGGCTCCGGCCAGTAGCGCCTGCGCGAGCACCAACGGATCGCCGGCGGTGCGGTCCACCAGGGTCTCGTCGTCGAGGAAGGCTTCCGCCGCGATCTCCTGCGCGAGCAGGTCCGCCTGCGCCGATCCCGCAGCCCGCCGGTACGGCCCGTCGTTGCGCCCGACTTCTTCGTCCAACCATCGCCGGAAGCCGGCGACCTTCTCCCGCGTGCGTTCGAGGGTGTGGCGTTTGACCGCCTCCCTCTGTTCCTCGCTCCAATCCGCGCCCCACTGCTCCGTCGCCTTCCACTGTGTCTCGCGCCGCGCCTGGCCCGCCGCGACGCGCACGTAGACCTTCGCCGCTTCGCGCGCCGTCTCGTCGGGGACGATGACGCTTCCCCCACAGACCTCCTGCACGGCCGCCAGCATCCGGCGCGGCGTCTGCTTCACCATGATCACGGTGTCGAAAGCGACATCCCTGCACGCGGCTGCGTTCACGGGACTGCTTCCTGCTCTTGTTCCATGGCGAGCGCCCATTCGTCCGCCTCGGCCGTCCGTCCCTCCCGATCGAGCTCGTATTCCTTCCTCGTCCAGCCGGTCGGGGGGAGCCAGAGATCGGCTTCCGGCAGCGTGGCCGCATGGGCGTTTGCCGATTCGTCCTTCATCTTGCGATCCCCCGACGTCGTCCTGTCCCTGGGTGCGGCATGGTCACGCTCGCAAGTCTTTCCTTGCACGTTGCGCGCTCCTGATATATCTATCACCGGCTGTTTCCCTGAAAAGCGTCCGGAGGGGCGCTGTAACCATTCTACGAGCTTCCCTTCTTCCGACCCCTTCCCACTTGCACATCCTGCTTACGCTCAGGGGCTCCCGCCACGTCGATCACGCAGACCCTGATCATGCGCGCCTCCTCCGGCGAGAGTGTATCGCGCAAACGTTCATCGAGCTCGGTGGCACTGCCGGGGGGCGATCCCGACTCCGGCGGGGGCTGACGATAATCCTTGCCGAACCAGAACACCAGGTAGATGCCATGTCCACCCGCACCCGGATCACGGGTATACTTTGCAATCAACTGATTCCGGATCGCACTCCACAGATTTCGGTGATCGCTCTTCTTGATTTCCACCGGTACGTTGAAGCCACCGCAGGAGACTCGAATATCCGCCCGTTTTTCATCGGCGTAACGGCCTTCCGGCGCCGCGTCGATGCCCAATGATTCGACTCGGCTCCGTAAGTCGGATAACAGCCTGTCCCGGCAATGATCCTCGTGCATGGGATTCGACCGCTGACGGTGCGAGTGCTGGTCCCAATGCCAATACTGACGCCAGTCGCTTGTGTTTCCATCGCGGATGTTCCGGGCGATTTCAGTCAGGAAATCGAACGTCAGCACCGCCAGATCGGCGACGTTCGCGGGGTTTCCGCCATCAAGCGTTTTCAGCACCTGATCGACGTCGGGGTGATGGAAGCCAGCCTCACGACGTACAGTATTTTGTCGATCCAGTGCATCGTCGAGATAAGCTTTCCAAGAGCGCAAAGTATCATCGCCCGAGAGTGATTCAAGAGCTTCTGTAGCTTCCGGTGATGGAAAAGATGCCAATTTGTCCATAAATTTACAGATGAGATACGATTTCGAATCAAAGACATGAGAATCCAATTTTGCAGGTCTGTATGAAGTGGCCATGAGCTTGATCAGGAGCTGTAGTGTCGGCGTATCCAGGTTACCGATACGTTCCGGATAAATCCAATCTCCACCAGTTCTGTCGAAGAAAATTCCGTCTACGAACGTCGCCAAGTGCTTGGATCGAAGCTCGGTTTGCGAAACATATTCTCTAATCCGTTCTCTATATGGCTCCGCTAAATCCGAGGACTCAGAAGCAAAGAATCCAGTAGCTAGCCAGTAAACACGCTGCCCTACGTTCATCCTTTGGCTGGCGAGTTTTCTGTCTATCAGATCTATAAGTTGTTTTTCTTCACAAAAACGAAGTGCAGTATCCAGAAAAATCCGTAATTCTGAAAGTTTATGAGAGGAACAACGTATGGGGAATGTTTCCAGCAAAGGCATGGAGGCCAGCCGGGCGACCTCATCACTATCTCGTAGACACTCTGTTCCGAAAATATATTTACTGCTGCTTCTTATCTGGGCTCGAATCGATCGGACGAGAATATCTGCTACGACATCTGCATGGGATTTCAGGACAGATTCATACCAGATCGGTCGCTGGTTCATGAGCCGCCTCACAGGCCGCAGCCGCCTCACAGGCCGCATGTAATATGCAGCAAGGGCTTGACGCATTCGCCGTTCGTCCGGAGGTCCTCCAGTCTCTTCCAATGCGGCCAGGAAAGGAAGAATCATGAAGTGGCTCTGTTTCTCTTTTCTCAAACGTATGATCTCTTCGGTCTTCGGAACATCGGTTCGATTTACAGATCCGCGTAAACCATCCAGTACAGCACCGATCAGATCTTGGTCGTCACCCAAGATATTATGAAATCGTTCTGCAGGTGTATCGCCTTCAATATCGGGAGATATTCCAAAATACACCATAGCCAATTGGTGGAGTATCGCCGGATCACATCTATTTTCGCGTAGAGCAACCTGTTGGGGTTTCGTCATGTCTTGCCATCGCGAAAGGCGCGACATCTTACAAATTTTACGTTTTTCTTCATCATGATCTTGATTTTCTTGTTGTTCTCTGGCATTATCCTTGTGAGTCTTCAGTCTTTCAGTGAATATATATGAAAGGGTACAATAATCGGCAAGGAATTCTTCGACTATTTCATGGGAAAGTCCTTCATCATAGCGATGGTTATATACTGCATCAGCGACTTCGAAGATGAAGTATTTCTGAATCCCGGAATCGGCCGCAGCAATCGCCTGCTTCAGGCACCAATATCCAAAATCCGAAGGGTGTTGAACATAACAAAACAGGTATCTTATCTTATCCATGCAGCAGAAGGAATTGGATGACTGAGTGCAACGCACTACCCCTATCGTAATTATCTCTTTCTGTATATCGGGATGAGAAGTTAACCAAGATTTGATATATTCCAATGATTTCGATAATACGGAGGTTTCCAGATCAGATACGACCTTCAACCAATCGAACAATTTTTCTGGAGAGACAACATCCTTCGCAGTTTGAAGATAGCGAGATAATAGAGTAGCCGATATTCCATCAAGTTTCAAAAGTACAGGACGCAGTTGGTCGAGATGATCGATGATCGCATCGAGAAGCTCGGCAAGTTGCATATTGGTCGACTCTTCTGGGACATGTGTAGTCCAGAATTCTTCGAAGTTGGACGGATTCTGAGGTGTTTTCAGGTATTGGAAGAGTTCCGGCGCAGGTAGTATCGACGGATAGAATGCTCTAAGCAATGCGTCGATCAGATCGTCGTTTGGATCCGATATCGATCCTGCATGCACGTCCGTCATCAGTGCCCGCAGATCTTCAATGCCCGTGCCTTGTTTCTGATATCGTATGAGCAACGCATCAAGAGCCTGGCGTCTTACACTCGACCACCAGCTATCATCCCTGACTATCCTCATTAGTAGATCGGACGGTACGACAGTTGCCTGTCCATACGTGAGAGCTTGAAGCACTGTGAAGACCAATCGTTGCCGCGCACCGCTTCTTGCGGGATTGGTCAGAATTTCCCGGAAGACATCTCCCATATCGGTGGTTGCAAGATCTCCCAGCCGGGAATCTATCCAGGTTACGCTTGAAAACCAGGAATTCTTCTTCGTCTCCTGGCTCAGGCAATCCAGTATTTTTCGCCTCTCTTCACGAGAAAACCCTCGAACATCACCATAAAGGACTATTCCGAAGGGATCGCGATCGATAATATCCTTCCGGCTGTTCTGGTCATGGGCGGCAAGCCATGCAGACAGACTGCGCAATTCCGATACGACACCGCCATCTTCACCGGTCATCAGGGCGAGCACTCGTCCCACCGGAAGGCCGTTGCCGATGAGCTGTGCGAGATATCGGCCGGCGAGGAATTCGGCGATCTGCCGGTGTATCGGGGCGACGTGGTTTTCTCCGGGAGACTCGAACAACCTGGTCCCCAGTACATGACGGAGGGTCGCCTGATTGCCGCCGGAGATCCGTTGCAGCCCAAGATATTCGGAGCCGCTTCCGTCGCCGAGCAGGACGTACCCCGCACGATCGGTGAGAAGTTGCACGGCGCAAAGCCGACCGGCGGTGTGCAGCAGTTCGGATTCGCAAAGTTCTTGACTCCGATGTGCTGATTGATGTTCGGTGTTGTGTTCGCGAACGAGTCTCTTGCAAGCCAACTCGAAGGTCTGCATCCGGGTTTCCGGCCAGGACCCGTCCGAAACCGCTTGCGCCAGCATCAGCAGACTCTGCGGATTCGCCAGGAGGCCGGCTATCCCTCGCTCACGGGCCGAGGCGATGAAATGGTCAGCATCCTCGATGCCGGAATGGCGGCCCAGAAGCTTACGGATGCTGTCCTCGGACAGCGGATCGAGACGCAGAACCTTGACCTCTCCTCCTCGCGATACGCTCCTCAAATGCTCCCGATCGTTGGCTCCGAACCAGTCAGCCTCGCGGCAGGACAGCCGGAATCGGGGGCACCCGATCCGATCGAGCTTGGCGCGAATGGCGTCTAGTGGTGTGCGCCCGTCCGCCGCTCCGGCCCGCCTCTCATCGAGCCCGTCGATGAACAGCGTCGCATCATGCCATTCGGATCGGTCGTCGAACGTAATGAAATCGCGTGCGGTGACGTAGTGGCTCCGGCCGCATTCAGCCTCTTGGCTGAACGCCACGGTTTTGCCGGCGCCGGGAGCGCCGAGCAGCACGTAGGCGTCGCTCTCCCGGAAATCTTCCAGAGACCGAGAGGAGCCCTCGGATTCGGCAGGGGAGTCGTCCCCGCTCAGCACCTTGGACCAGTCGGTGCACGTCCGCGGAACGAAATGACTCATGAGCTTCCAGGATTCCCGGGGCGGTTCAGGCTGTTTGTTTCGAACCACTCCCGAGCTGGCGTCGACAGAAACTCCGAAAGAGGGATCCCCCCTTCGCCGGCGAGGAGGGAGGCGGTGACGTCGAAGCGCTCGCCGAACTCCGCGAGTCCGCTCAAGCTTTCCCGGCGCGCGCCGCTCTTGACCTCCACGGCGACCAGCCTCCGGCCTCGCACCAGGACGAAGTCCACCTCGTGGCCGTTGTTCCTCCAGTAATGGAGGCGTATTTCAGGTGCCCCCGTGTTGAATAGATGGGCGCCGACCGCGCTCTCGACCATGCGCCCCCAGAAGCTCCTGTCCGCTCTGGCTTCCTCGAACGTGTATCCGGACAGCGCCGACATGAGCGCCGTGTTGAGCACGTTGAGCTTGGGGCTGGAGCCCTTGCGGAGGTGAGCGCCCCTGGCGTACTTCGGCAGGCCCGCGATCAGGCCGGCGTTCGCGAGCAGATCCAGATAGCGCGCGAGGGTCGTCGTATTGCCCGCGTCCTGGAGCTGACCGAGCATCTTGTTGTAGGACAGGATCTGTCCGGAATACCCGGCGCCGAGCTCGAACAGCCGCTTCAGCAACGAGGGCTTGTCCACCCGCTGCATCGCGAGGATGTCGCGTTCGATGTTCGGCTCGATCAGCGATTCGGCGATGTATGCGCGCCAGCGGTCCTGCTCGCGAACGAGCGGGACGGCGCCCGGGTAGCCACCGAAATAGACGTAGCCCGGAAGGTCGAGGTCGAACGCGGCGGACATTTCGGAAAACGACCAATGCATCACACGGATGGTCTCGTACCGCCCGGCCAGGCTCTCGCTCATTCCCCGCTGCATGAGCAAGGGCGCGGAGCCCAGCAGGACCACATGGAGGCGGCGGCCGTCCCGCCGGTCCGCATCCCACAGCCCCTTGACCGCCTCCGACCAGCCGGGGATCTTCTGAACCTCGTCGAACACGAGAACGAAGCCCCGCTCCGAACGCTCGGCGTCCATCCGGGCGCGTTCCCACTGCCGCACCAGCCACCTTGCGTCCTTCTCGCCGGCGATCGGCATGGTGGTGCCGTTCGAGAGCGCGAACATGTCTTCGCGGTCGCGGGGGAAGGGAGGGGGCGTGGCCGGTTCGGGCTCGTCCACGGGCAGGTAACGGTGGGGCTGGTCAATGCGGCCCAGGACCTGCCGGACGAGGGTGGTCTTGCCCGTCTGGCGCGGCCCGGTGACGACGATCAGCCGTTCGGGGGCCTCATCCAGGCGGTCGAGGAGGGTCGAAACTTGCGCGCGCTCATAGGTCGTCATGAAGCGACGTTACGCTTGTGAGCAATTTTACTCAATAGCGTAAATACGAGAAGCTTCGAACGCGCGGGGGTTCGCTTTCCGGGATTGTATGTCCTGTCACCCGACTGAAAGAGTTGGCGCGGTATCGGGGCGTGAGCCTGAATCTGCTTGTGCCATTCGGCTCGGGTTCTCCACACTCGTGCGGAAGATTCTGGACCGGTGCCACGGCAGGTAACGCTCGTGCGCCCGGTGCAGTCCATGGACCTTCAGCGATTGATCGAGTCCAAGAGCCGACCGGGCGCCGGAGGGGAGAGCGTCCGAGAGGAGCACCGTTCCGTCCTCTGTGACCGTGATGAAGCCGGCGTCGAACGCCGCATCGAGATGAGGCGCCAGCAGCAAGCCGTTGAAGACGTCGAGGCGCTCTGCATCCGTGCCGCAGTCGGCCCAGGGCTTGATGTGGCTCGCGCGCAGGAGCTCGGGCACCCCGAGGCCGGTGATCGCGCAACGGCCGTCCCAGTACTCGAACAGGCCGCGGCGGAAGATGTCCTGGCCGACTCGCCGGACCACCCGGCGTTCGGCTTCCGTGGTCCGCGGCAGGTTCGCGGTTTCGTTGTCGAAGTCATGAAGCAGCGCGTCCGGCAGGGTGCGCGAGAGCTGGAACGCGCGGCGCAACAGGCGATGGAGTGCGGCGATGTCACCGACGGCCAGCGCGCCGGCGGCGCCGCTCGGGAGTGGGGCGGCGGATACCGTGCCGAGGCCCGCCAGCCCGTCGAGGACGTCCGACCGCGACGCGGCGGCGAGGAATTGGGATTCTCCGATGGCCGTGAGCCAGACGCGCATCGACGTCTGGCTGCTGCCGAAGCAGAGCCAGTCGGCCGTTCGCTCCAGATCGAGGTCGAAGCCGTTGTCGGTCGCGGCCTTCTCCAGGCGGGTGATCGTGACGGCCGCCAGCATCACCGGCCTCGGCCCAGTCGCTTCCGCAGCCACGCGACCCGGATGCTCACGAAGGCGGGACGCTGCTCCTGGTCGAGGAGCTGGGTGGCTTGCTCATCGCGCTGCTCCCTGGTTGCGGTCCTGTTGGTCCTGTTCTCGAAGTCCTTCTCCATGCGCGTGCGCTCGCTGTCCAGCGCCGCCCTTCGGCCTGCCACGAGTGTCGGGTGATTCAGGTTGAGGATCGCACACCGCCGATCCCCGCCGTGCCGATGATCGTCGATGGCCAGCTCGAGGGCTTTCCGGGTTGCCTCGTCGATGTTCACGTCGTCGCGGACGTACATCCGGCCGTCGCTGTCGAAACCGACCAGCCGTTCGTACTCGAGCTCGGTGGGCCACGGAAGATCCGGATCCGCGTCGTCCCACCTGAGTCGCCGGTTGCCCTTGGCTCCATCGCACGTGTCGATCGTCGCGCAGGAGAGGTACAGGTTGCGCCAACAGAGCGCGTGTTCAGGGGCGCCGCTCAGGGGGCGCCAGTGCTCTACGTGAGCCGGCCGCCCGTTCTCCGAGAGCCTGCGTTCGCAGTACACGCAAAGTGATGACTGCTCGCCGGACATGACCTTGCGCAGCTTGCCCTTGTCGAGTTGATCGAACTCCGTTCTGGCGAACCGGGTCTTGTCGGACCTGTGCGGGAGAGCCGTCCGGTATGCCCGCTCGGCATCCACGAACCGCCGCGGCGCCTGGCCATCGGGGCTCACGTTCGAGGGCGGCCACGGCTTCGACAGTCCCCGCATCTACTCCTCCTCCATGAACCATCCGGCTCGGATGAGCGCCGGATCGTTGTCTCCCCACCGCTCCGCCAGCTCCCGATAGATCCGCTCCGCCCCCACGTGGTCGCCTTGATCGATCGCGCGGTGAAGACGATTCAACTCGACCACTCCTCTTTCGTCGCGCTCATCCGTGTGCATGAGATCGCAGAGGATCGCGTTCGTGTCCCTGCCCTCGACGAATACCTGATGCTCCTGAAGCCTCCCGTGGACGAGCCGGCGAACCTGGCGGTTCTCAGCGCTGCTCAGTACCTGCGGCGAGTGCGTGGTGATGATGAGCTGCAACTTCGGGAATACGTCGCGAAGCCTCGGAAGCGCCTCCCGCTGCCAACGCGGGTGCAGGTGAAGGTCGATCTCGTCGATGAGCACCACGCCCTCCACGCGCTTGGGCGCCTCGGCGCCGTCGAACTCGTTGAGCATGACGGCGCGGCGGGCGATGTCGGCGACCAGCGCGATGAACACGTGATAGCCGTCGGACAGCTCGGACCACGGGGCGGCGTGTCCGCCCTCGAAGCGCACCACGGGGCCTTGTTTCGCGGGGTCGTACCAAGCGCGCGTGACGCCGGGCGTCGCCCGAACCGTGGTCTCCATCACGGCCTCGTGGAAGAAGCGCTCCGGTTTTTCCTGTTGCCTCCGGACCACGTCTCCGAGCATCTCGTCTTGCAGCCACTGGAGCAGCGGAGCCTCGTCGAGGTTCGGGTCGAGCGAGGAGTCGTAGGCTTCCCAGCGGTCCCTCGTGCGCTCGACCTTGCGACGGCCGCCACGGAGGCGTCCCAAGCGATCAACGCCGTACCACGCGAACAACGGCCATCGATCTCCGGGTACTCGAACGCGCTCCAGGGCCTCGAAAATCGGTTGGTGCTCGTTGACCTTGCGTCCGGACGCCGGATGGGCCGCCATCGACCACGTGACGGATTCCGATACCCCCACATCCGCGGTCCATGCGACCTTGCACGGGCCGACCGGCTCGCGCCGCCCCTGCTCGTCGAGCGTGCGCATCCTGGGATCGCGCTTCGCGTCGAGCTTCAGGGCCTTCGGCGCACCCCTCTGGAACACGGCGAGGCCCGTCGCCAGCGCGGTGAGCAACGCCGTCTTTCCACCGCCGTTCTCGGCGAAGAGGACCGTGGTGTCCTCCTCCAGCGAAAGCCTCAGCTCGTCGAAGCAACGGTAGTTTTCGACGTGGAGCTCCCGAAACCGGAATCCGTTCATGTGGCCCTCCTCGGCGGTCCGAGCGGCGAGCGGTACGGTATGCCTTCCGCAGCCGCCGCTGCCAGCGCGTCATGGGTCTCCAGCACCCCGCGCTTCGTCCGGTACTCGCCGTGCTCGCGTTCCTCGGACCGTTCAAGGACGGGAAACGTGTCGAGGATCCAGGCGGTGTCCTCCCGCGAGAGACCGTACATATGGAAGAAGGCCGCATCGATCTCGCACCGGAGCTGGAAGCGACGCGCGGGATCCCAGACGAAAGGCGCACCGTCGTCACCGCAGTCCTCGGCGAACGCCTTCAGGTTCCACGCGGTATAAGCAAGTTCAAGGACACGAGGCAGGAGCCAGTCGCGGATTCGTATCGAAGGCGCCCAGGGCGCAGGCATCGCGTATGCCCCCGGGGGAAGCGCCGGAAGCTGCCGCATCGTGAAATACGTCACGTGGAGCCCGCCGACCTTCTGCCTTGTGCAATAGTCGAGGGGGATGCTGGACAGGTTCGCGTAGAGCGCGGCGACGAGTTGCGGATCAAGAGACGGCATCATCAACGGGAACGTGTGGTTCACGGCGGCCCTCGGGACGATGCACGCGACGACCGTTCGGATATCACTCGCACGGGTGATGTCCCTCCAACCGAGCAGCCAATCCCTATCCCAGGTGTCCTCCAGCTTCGTTGCCACCCGGTTCTCGGGGACCCAGTACCTCGGTAGCGTCATCTGCCCCGGATCGGCATGGGCAACGTGGTCGAGTTCGGGCAGCTTCCCCTGGTTCGCCTGAGCCTTGCTCTGCCCCTCATAGGTGCCGAATCGGTGATCGAAATGGTGGATCATCTTGGCCTCGTACAGAGGCAACAGGACCTCTCCGTCCTTCTCGAACCGGTCGCCTTCCAGCCTCCACCCGGCCGCCGCCAGGTCGGCCCGCGTGCGAAACAGGCCGGAGTCGTTGGCCATGTCGAACATGCGCAGGAATCTCACGCCCCATGGATTCCCGTCCGGGTCGCCCTCCCGCCAAAGCACGCCCGCTCGGCGGTACATCGCCAGGTTGATGTCCGCGTCGCGACGTGATCTGAAGGTGGGGCAGGTGCGCGTGTTCGGGTTGAGCGCAGCGAAATCGGCGGGCGTCAGCGCGAAGTGCCGCCGCCGGTCGTCGAGATCGACCGCGCGCCGCGCATAGAAGACGAGGTCGGCCTGATCGGACGCTCCGATCGTGAGAAGCAGAAACCGGTACGCGTGGTGGAGGCCCTTGAAGACGAGTTCCTCGTTTTCGAAGTGCCAGACGCTGGCAAGAGCGTTACGGTCGAGAAGCGCCTGAAAATACTCCTTGGTGGTATCGTCCGTGACGATTCCGCCGGGGACGATGAAGCCTGCACGACCGCGAGGCGCCAGCACGCTCCAATTGTGCTCGGCGAACAGGGCGTATGTGTTCACGTCGCCCTTTCCGCAGAGCGGGTAGCGGCCGGATTGCCGAACGAAATGGCTCTGTCCCTGCGCGATGCGCGTCGCGCCGGTCCACTCCTGCCAGAGCACCGGGTTGGTGATCGGCAGCGCCGCGATGAGTTGCTTGCGCTCGGCGGCATTCCGCGCGTTCGCGATCCCCGGGTCGCGCTTGGCGAAGAACTCCTGCTCCTGGAGCTTGACGCGCTCCCAGGGCGGGTTGCCGAGCACGACGTCGAAGCCGCCTCGCGCAAGGACGTGCGGAAACGCCAGCTCCCAGTGGAAGAGGCCGTGGTCTTCGACGATGCGCCGCGTGGTCTCGACCAGCAGCGGGGACGGCGGCGCGTCCTCGTCGCGCAGCGCGAGCCACGCGGCCGTCGTGGGCGCCGCCTCCATGACCGGACCGGGTTCGTGCTTGGGCCAGAGGAAGGCGGCGCACCAAGCGTCGGCCACCAGCTTCTCGTGCTCGTAGGCTTGAGAGGTCAGGATCGCCTTCCACTTTCGCTGCTTCTCGGCCAGGGCGGCGGCATCCGTGTCCGGGACCTGCTCGACCGCGCGCATCTCCTCGCGCAGGGCGTCCAATTCGCTTCGAACCTCGAACGGAAGGCGTCGATGTCCGGCGATCTCCCCCCGGTTCAGGCGCTTGAGCTCCCTGGTGACCCTCCTGTCGTCTCCTTCGAGAACCGCCCATGCGGTGTCCGGCACCTGTTCGCCCATCAGCGCGCGGCTCGTGCCGATGAGCGAGTTGCCGTAGCGGATGTGGCTCTCCAGGAACGTGAGGGGCAGGCCCGGATCGATCGACTCCATCCAGAGTCCCACCTTGCAGATCTCGACGGCCAGCGGGTTCATGTCGACGCCGTGGATGCACCGCCGGACGACGTCGCGAAGCGCGCGCTGGTAGTCGTCCGGCGCAGGCGTGCCCCCCGCCCGGAGGCGCGCGACGTGATCGGCGAGACGGCGTGCCGCCGCGAGCAGGAAGTGTCCCGATCCGCAGGCGGGATCCACGATCGCCAGATCGAGCAGGGCATCGGCAGGATGCTCGGGATGCGCGTCGATCGTGCGCTGGACCACGGGATCGAGGGCGCTTGCGAGGAGGCGTTGCACGAGCTCGTCCGGCGTGTAGTAGCTGCCGGTCGTCTTCCGCGCATGGCCCCGGCTCTCGTCGGCGCCCGCGAAGGAGAAGGAACGTCCGCCCCCGGTAATCTGCGGGACTAGCTCGAGAAGGCCCTCGTAGACGTAGCCGAGCTCGTCCGGACCCATGTCGCGCCAGTTCACGCGAACCAGCCCCGAGGGCTCGCGAAGCCACGCCAGATGGAAGAGGGCGCCGAGGAGGGCGCGGTTCTCCAGCTTCGCCGCATCGAGGTCCGGGCACTCCTCCGGCGCGAACAGGCCGGCAAGGGCGGGCAGCCCGAGACGCGCTTCGCCGCCGGCAAGGCCGCGGAATACGACGGTGACGGCCTCCCAGAGATCGCGCTGGCGATCGTGGGCGCTCCCACGGACGGCCCGATCGCGAAGGCGGCGGAGGGCGTATCCGTCGGCGTAGAGCCGGCGGGCCGAGTCGGATGCATTCTTCGGATGCAGCAGGTTCCGTTCTTCGACCGTGAGCAGGAAGACGAGCCGATAGACGAGCCGCAGGAGCTGCCCGAAGTAGCGCTCCTTCGTGAGATCCCCCGCGTGCAGCGCGGAGCGGAGCTTCCTGTTCGCGGCGTGGGCAAGGAACCCCTGCCCCAGGATCTCGAGCGCCTGCCGGAAGCCGCCGCTCAGCTTGTCTCGCGCCCGCGTTCCCTCCTGCCGGCCGGCCTCCCGCCATGCCTCCAGCGGGCAGGTCCCGGGCGGGTCGCCGGCGCGGCCGAAGCGCGACTCGTGGGCGAGGAGCCATAGCGCCGCGAAGTCGGGGTACAGCTCCTCCGTGAAGATCCGGCCGAGGTCGGCTTCGATCCACGCCGGCCGCGTGAGGCTCGCGTTGTCGCGCGCGATCCGCAGCGAGAGCCCGTCCGCGGCGAGACCCCAGAGCGCCGCGCCGGAGGCGTTCAGGGTCTCCTGCAGGAGCCCGAAGGCGCTGCGTCGATGCCGATCGTCTCCGAGCTCGGGCAGGGGAGTGTCCAGGCCCGCTCCCATCGGGGCCACGACGACCGGAACTCGATCGCCGAGAGCGAAGAGCCGGACCGGATACACCCGCTCGCCGATCGTCTTCGGCTCCGCCCGCGTCACGGACACGAAACAGAATGCGTCGCGCAGAAACGCCTCGAGGAAACGTTCGGCCAGCGCGCGGGCGTCGCCTCCCGAGGCGCGGCCCGACTCCATCTCCTGAAAGCACGCCTGGGCAATGCGCCAGCTCCGCGCGATCTCGTCGCGGATGTGGAGCCCCTTCGGAACGCGGTAGTCGGCCGGCTCCTGCGCGGCGGCCCGGAGCCGGGCCACCTTTCCAAGCCACTCCGCCCCGAGAAGACCGCCTTCGATCGAGATCGCGTCGAAGGCGACCCGAGCCTCGCCCGGGCGGCTTCGAGGAGGCGCCATGGTCAGTCCACCTTCGGCAGGAGCACGTACACGCCGATCACGTCGGGACGCGGGAGGGCCTCGACGGAGGTGTTCCCGGTCGCCCTGCCGGCCTCGCGCACGCGCAGATGGTCGTCGAGCAAGGCGCGCGCGCGCGCCGCCGCGCACTCCTCGAGATCCGCCGCGCGTTCCCGGAGCAGGACGAGGGCTCGTGCGGCCTCGCGCTCCCGTACATGCCGCGGGGGATCGCCGGAAGGAGGGGTCGCGAGCAGCGAGAGCGCTTCGGACCCGGCGATCGGGTCATTGGTTCGGGGGCCGGCCCAGGCCAACGCCGTCGCCTCCTCGACCATCAGCGTCGTCTCCCGGCGGCGCGTGCGGGACAGGAGCTGGTGGCGCAGCCGGAGGAGCGCGACCGTCGTCCGGCCGCGCACTCCCTCGGAGATCCAGCAGCCGACCCGACCGAGGACCGAGAGGTCGCTGGTCGAGGCGTCGACGTCGTCGGCCGAGAGAGTCCGCCCGAGCAGCGTGTCGGCGAGCACCGCGACGAGGGGATGGCTGCGCTGGACGGGACGGCATCCGGGCGCGGAGGGATAGGCGAAGTCGATGGCGACGGTGCCCACGACGCCCTCCGTCTCCAGACGCTCGCGGACCTCGGCCGGCAGCGGTTCCGTCGGGACCTTGAATCCCTGCCGGAGCGGTTCGAGTCCGGAGCCGAGCCGGGCGAGGGCACGGCTCGCGAACCGCTGCACGTCGTCACGGCCACCGATCGCGGCAAGACTCTTGTGCCACTCCGGCAGTACCTCGTCGGGCTTGACGCGCCGCTGGGCGAATACGGTCCGGTTCCTTTGCGCCTTCGCCTTCGCGTCTTCCCACTGGGTCTCGAACAGTTCGATCTGTCGGCCCTCGCCGGCGCCGGCGCCGGCCCGCCGCCGCAGGAGCACGGCCTTGAGCAGCGCCTGCGTGAGCGAGTGGCCGTCGTCCGGCACGGGCACCGGGACACCGAGCTCCTCGCGGATGCGGGCCGCCTTGCGCAGGATGACCTGGAGCACCGCGCCATCCACCGGATTGTTGACACCGTAGAGGAGCGTGGCGCGCACCGTCGGGCTCGGCTGGCCGAAGCGATCGACGCGGCCCTCCCGCTGCTCATGGCGCGTCGGGTTCCAGGAGAGGTCGTAGTGAACGACGGCGTCGAAGTGCTCCTGCAGGTTGATCCCCTCCGACAGGCAGTCCGTGGCGACCAGGACCTTCGCGCCCTGAGCCGCGCCGATCTCCGCCACACGCTCCCTGCGATCTTCGGGGGGCATCTCGCCGGTCACGGCGTCGACGGCAATGCCCGTCAGGTGCTCGCGGAGGTGGCGGGCCACGTAGTGGGCGGTCGCGATGAAGCGGCAGAAGATCACCACGTCGAACCCGGCTTCGACGAGCTCCGCGACGTGCTCCGAGGCGGCCCTGAGCTTCGGATCGCCGCTCTGGCCCGCAAGTGCCTCCGCCTGCCCGATCAACCGTGCCAGCGCCGGGCCGTCGCCACCGGCCGGGGGCTCCACGTCGTCCGCGACGAGCGCGTCGGCGTCGCCGTCGAATATGCGATCGAGCAGATCTTCGCGCGCCTCCGCGCCGGGATCCTCTCCGGCACGGGTGCGCAGGGCCTGCACGGCCGCGGCGGGGCTCGATCCGGTGCAGCGCAGGAGGGCCAGCGTCCCCCAGAAGTCGAGCCGCTGCCGCTGCTCGTCCCCGGCGCCCGTCTCCACGACCTCGGCGCAGTAATCGAGGACGCCGTTGAAGAACGCCTCCCAGGCTCCACCGAGCTGGTAGGTGAGCTCCTTCGTTTCGCGGCGCGGGAAGATGTCGCCCTCCTGCCATTCCGCGATGTCGGGGCGTCGTCTCTGGACGAAGTGGTTTGCGAGGCGCTCGCGGAGACGTGTGCGCTCCGTGCCCGTGACCTCCGCCAGACGCTCGAACTCCGGGGCGAGCAGGCCGAGCAGCCGGTAGAAGGCGCCGTCGTCGCCGCTATGCGGTGTCGCGGTGAGCAGGAGGAGGTGCCGCGTTGCGCTGCCGGCCAGGCCCTGGATCAGCTCATGCCGCTGATGCCGGCCCCGACCGGACGAGGCGCACGTATGTGCCTCGTCGACGATCACGAAGTCGGGACACGCCTGGAGGAAGTTGTCCCGCCTCTCGCGGGTCTTCACGTAGTCGAGGCTGACGACCGTGTGCGGATGCACCGAGAAGATGCTCACGCCCGGCGGAACGCCCCGCTCCAGACGCCGCGCGCTCCGGGCGGTGACGGCCGCGGCGCGGATGTGGAAGCGAACCTCCATCTCGGTGATCCACTGGTCCACGAGATGCGGCGGACAGAGGACGACGGTGCGATCGACGTCGCCGCGGTCGAGAAGCTCGCGAGCGACGAGCAGGGCCTCGATCGTCTTCCCGACCCCGACGTCGTCCGCGATGAGAAGGCGCACCGGATCGAGCTTCAGCGCCATGAGCAGCGGCACGAGCTGGTAGGCGCGCGGCTCGACCGAGATCTGTCCAATGCTCCGGAAGGGTCCGGCGCCCCGCCGCAGCGAGAGCAGCAGCGCGTCGCGAAGCAGGAGGGCCGAGTCGTGCCCGCCCATCTGGTGCGCGCCCGGCAAGGGGAACCGGGCCTCGCGAACCGGCTCGATCTCGAGCGGAAGGTGGATCAGGGTCCGATCCTCGTCCGATCCCGTGACCGGACGGACCCGCAGCGTCTCCGCCGTGCTTCCGCCGAGGACGACCCACTCCCGCCCGCGGGCGCTGACGAGGCTCCCGGGCGCGTAGACGAGGTCACTCACGACGCCTGCCCCAGAGCGGAAGCCAGCCGCGCGAAGGCAGCACTCCAGCCCGCGGGATCCTCGAACCGAACGACCTCGAAGCCGAGGTCCTCCATCGGCTGCAGGGCCGGACGGTCGGCCTCGTCGATGACCGCCGCGACGTAGTGCCTGCGCCAGACGCATCGCAGGGATCGCCCGCCTGCCACGAGGGGCTTCGGATCCGGTGCGGGGATCCCTCGCCGCGACGCTTCCGCGAGCCACCGATCCTCGAGCGACACGGTGAGGGCGACACGAAACTCCGCCGGGGGCACGTTGAAAGTGGCAGAGATCGGATGCGTCCGCGGGTTCCGCGCAGTACGTGCGCGCGCCAGCCGCAGCAGCATCGTGCGAGCGTCCTCGTCGCGGCGGTCGAGGCCCTCGTGATCGGGCTGGTTGTAGTACGACATCAGGCAGCGATAGCAGGCCGCGACGCAGGCTGCCCCCGGCTGATCCGAGAGGCCCGACGGGGAATCGGGCAGAGGGCCGTCGCCGACGGCGAGATGCATGATCCGCAGCGCTTCCCGCGCGACGGTGGCAAGGCTCGTCTCCTGGCTCACGAGCCGCGTGAGAACGCCGGCGCCACCCTCGGTGGCCTCGTAGAGCAGGAAGCCGTTGCGAACGTCGCGCGTGGGCATCGGTTCCGCGAGCATCTCGCCTTCCTCGAGCTGGAACACCGCTTCGATGCCACGCAGGATCGCATGCTGCACGGTGACCAGCGTCACCTCCGAACGAAGCTCGCCGACGGGCTGGAAGAGGAGCGCGTTCTTGCGGTCCTGAACACTGGGGACGATCCACTGCCGGGGCGAGGCGGTGGGATCGAGTGCGCGCTCGTCCGCGTCTTCGTCCTCGTTCCTGGCCCAGTACCCCGATACCGGATCGATGCGGAAGCCGAGGATCTTCTTGTCGGCCCTGCGCCGCAGCCCCTTGTTCAGGCGCGTGATCGTCGCCCCGGCGCCGTACGCCATGCGCACGATCTCGCCCTCCGCGTCGGAGGCCGACGCGAGCCGCACGTCGATCTCCCGGTCGCGGACCGCCCACTCGAACGTCGTCTGCAAGTCGAAGCCCCGCCGCTGGCGTTCTTCGTCGTTGGCGGTGATCTGCTCGGCCGGATGCGTGGCGACGTTCTCGATCCGGTACGTGTTGCCCACGACCTCGGCGTTGCCGAGCGACGTTCCGCAGGCGTGGCACATCGACAGATCGTCGTCGAAGTGTCCCGCGCCGCAGCTCGCGCAGATTCGCACGGCCCTGGTGGGCAGTTGTGGGTCGGGCGTTGCCGACCCCCGGTGACCGAGCGAGAGCAGCGCCCGCACGACCCGGTAGGCGCGCCCCTCGTGGTAGACGAGGCTGCCAGGGCCGAACTCGGAGAGCGCGAGGAAGCGCGGACGCTGGAGGTACGTCTGCCGCCCACGGCCATCCCGGCTTGCCGGGACGTACGCGAGGAGAGGCAGCCTCGGGAAGTTGTACCCGGGCAGGAAGCCTTCCGTGGCGAGGTAGCGGTACGTGTAGAAGTCGCTCGAGAGCGCGTTCGTCCCCCGCTGGAGCAGGTTGAGCTGGTCCATCGCCTGCGCATGTCGGGTCTGCGCCGCCCGCTTGTCCCGGTAGGACGCGGAGTAGTCGTCCATGGTCCTCCGCGCAGCGTCCCGCTGCTCCTCGGCGGCGGCAAAGAGGTCTCGCCAGCGATTGAACGCCGCGTCGAAGCGCTCCGCCGCCGCCGCCACGATGGCATCGGACCAGGCGTCACGGCCCGTGTACCAGGGCGCCAGCTCGGGGGTGAGATCGTCTGCGACCAGGTCGAGGACGCGCCGAATCCGTTCGCGTGCGTCGTCCGCGACGCTTCCCTCCTTCAGCGCAGCCTCGACGTCCGGATCGAGCGGACGGTCGGCGTCACCGAGGACGAGCAGATCCGCGATGCACGGGTCGAGCGGTTGGTCGACGCATGAGAGCCAGACCGCCTGGAGATGGCTGGCGATCAGGTCCCGGTTCGCGAGCTCGAGGATCGGCGCGCGTACCTCGCCGTGGACCATCGCCTTGGGGTCGCGGAAGAAGTACTGGTCGTGCGGGCTCTGGGAAGACGCGTACGTGATGACCAGGGCCGCCTGTCCGCTGCGGCCCGCTCGTCCGCCACGCTGGGCGTAGTTCGCCGGCGTAGGCGGCACGTTGCGCATGTGAACCGCGTTCAGCGCCGCGATGTCGACGCCGAGCTCCATCGTCGGGGAGCAGAAGAGAACCGGCAGGAACCGATTGGCCTCGCCGGCCTCTCGAAGCCGCTTCTCGTTCGTCGCCAGCTCCTCGCGCTCGCGCTCGCCGAAGCGGAAGCGCTTCTCCCGGATCTCGCGGTTGTCGGGATCGACCTGGGCGGTGTGCTCGCGCGCCTCGAATCCGAAGAGCGGGTGCATCGGGGCTCGGAGCATCCTCGCCAGGTTCTCGTAGAGGTCGCGGAAGAACGCACTCCGCGTGGAACCGCCGCCGTCCGTCTGCACGTCGCCCGAGCCGAAGACGACACAGGCGTCGTTGAGCTGCCATCCGGGCCGGTCGAACGGAGTACCCACCTCCGACACGAGACCGTGCGTCGCGCCCGCACGGAGGAGATCGACGACGAGCTCGTCGAAGTCTTTCGACCTCAGGTCGCGGATGGACGTGTCACCACCCCAGAGGCTCGTCGAGTGCAGCGTCCGCCCGAGTGCACTTCGTGAGCCGCCGCGCACGATCAGGTCCATGTCGCGGAGCGTGCCTGCCCGGCGGGTGGGCGCGACGACCATCAGCCAGCGCGCCGCCCTCGGCTTCTCGTCGATGCCGAATCCCCAGGGCGGCCGGAGTCGGCTGTGCGACTTCGCGACCAACTGTTCGAGGACGGCGGTGTCGAGAACCTGGCTGCGGATCGCCATCCACTGCCGCATGTGGTCGAGCAGCTTGCGGTAGACCGCCGCCCGGACGGTACGGCCGGCCTGCTTCAGCAGGTGGTGCGAGTCGGCGAACAGCTCGTCGTCCGCGGCGAGGTCATCGAGGCCGAGGTACTCCACCCGGACCATGCCGAGCTGCTCGAGGTTCGGGTTCGTGTACCGCCAGCCACGTCGTTGATCGAACCAGATGCGGTAGGCCATCACCTGTCGAAGCGTGCCCTCGGCCTCTTGCAGGTTGAAGCCGCGCAGCGTGGGCTCGAGCAGCCACTCGGCGCGGATCTTCGGATCCGATCGGTCGAAGCCGAGCGTGCGCTGTTGGGCAACGCCCAGCGCGTCGCTACGGAGCCCGTTCGAGCCGGCATCCTGCAGTGCGCCGAGAAAGCCCGCGCGGACGAGGCTCACGAAGAGGAAGTCGTTGAAATGGCCGGCCTGGAGCGCGGCGTCCTGACGGTTGTCGGTGAAGCCGAGAAGCTTTCGCGTGTAGCGGTCCAGCCCCGACTCGGCGCCGTGCATCCAGCGCAGTACGCTGCCCACGAGTACGGTGGTCGCCGAGCTGCGGCCCTCCGCCGAGAGCGAGGCGAGGCGCGTGCGATCACGCGATGCACCGCCCTGCGTGTTCCCGCAGCGGAGGCAGAGTCGGAACTTGCCAGGCAGGAACCACACCGTCGTCCCCGATCCGACGCGCCCGTCGGGCGCGACCGCAAAGCTCCGAGCACGCGCGTCGCGGTAGTAGGGCTTGATCCGTGGGTGACCGGCGGCGGTCAACTCGATCCAGGTCTCCGGGTAGTCCTCGTCGCCGCCGGCAAAGGTGAAATCGGGATCATCGAGCGGGTGCGGTGTCAGAAAGCCGAAGATCTCGGCCTCCGACTGCGCTTCGTGCGCGTCTCGGTCGGCCTCTTCCTGCCTGGTCGGTGGCGCATCGTCGATGTCACGCGCGAGGAAGGCGGAACCCTCCTCCTGCCGCACCAACCGCACCGGGTGATACTCGTGGCCACACTCGCGACAGAAGTGCACGGCGTAAAGGCGCTTGTCCGCGTGACCGGGAAGAAACTGCTGGCCATCGACCGTCACTTCGCGTGCGCCCGGCGGCTCGATCGTCGCATAGGCGTGGCCGGCGCCCGAGATGAACTGGTGGAGCTTGAACGCGAAGAAGCTCTTCCCGCCTGCGCCGGGGTTCGAGGTCCGTACCCGCTCGGGGACGCTCGACACGAGGAGAAGGTCTCGCAACACCCTGCGACAGGCGGCGGCGGGCCGACCGGACTCCGCCGAGAGCTCGGCCACTGCCTCGGTCACCGTTCTGGGCCTGGCCCGGACCCAGTGCTGGTCGACCTCGGAGAACTCGACCCCGAGACGTGTCTCCACCCACACCGAGAGCGGGTGCTCCCGGAGCGCCGCGTCGGAGATGTGCGGTGGTGCTCCGGCATCGATGGCGTTGCCGAGGTCGGGCTTGACCGAATCTGCGGTGGCGGAGGAAACGGTGATGCGCTCGAGCGTCTCGGCGATGACGTTGCTCTCGGCAATCCTGCTCCCGAAGAGCTTCGAAGCCACGCCCGCGACCACGCGGTTCTTGTCATCGAGCGATCCTTCGCTCGCCATCGTGGCCGAGGTGCCGATGCACAGGAGCTTCCCGGGCTGGAGCCGCTCACGGACGCGGCGCACCAGCAGCGCCACGTCCGCGCCCTGACGGCCGCGGTACGTGTGCAGCTCGTCCAGGACCAGGAAGCGAAGGCCCGCGCAGTTGCCGATGACCCGGCGGTCGATCTCCTCCTGCCGCGTCATGAGGAGCTCGAGCATCATGAAGTTGGTGAGCAGGATGTCCGGGGGTTCATCTGCAACTCGCCTCCGCTCGTCCCCGTTCTCCTGCCCCGTGTAGCGGGCGAACGTGACCGGCCGGTCTTCCGGCGCCTGGCCGATGAACTTGCCGAGCTCCTCCATCTGGGAGTTCGCGAGCGCGTTCATCGGGTACACGACGACGGCGTGCGTGCGCGGTTGCGCGCTCGTTCGCCGTGCATGCAGAACGTGGCTGACGATGGGGATGAAGAAACAGAGCGACTTTCCGGATCCCGTGCCGGTTGTCACCACGAAGCTCTCGCCCTCCGTGGCGAGCGCGACGGCCTGCTCCTGGTGCTTGTAGAGGGACAGCGGCCGGCCGTCCGCCCGGAAGACGTCGGCGCAGCCAGGGTCGATGACGCCGTCCGCCACCAGGGCGCCGACGTCCGTCGAACGCTTGTAGCTCGGGTTGATCTGGATGAGCGGTTCGGGCCAGTAACGGTTCTCGGCGTAGATGGCTGCGACCTGCTCGCGGATGTCCGGAGCGTGGATCGCCGTGAACGATGTTGCGAAGCGCTTGTACTCGTCGACGACGCTGTCGCGGAGGGCGAACACGTCGAGCGCCGGCACGTTGCCCGCCCCGGCGGCACCCGAACCCGGTGGGTTGCTCAGCGTCATCGCTCGCTCCGTATCCCCCCGTGAATCTGCCGGATTGGAGATTCGTTGAAGGTGAGAGGCGAACGTTCCCCACCCACCTATGGACGATTCTATCAACAGGCGAACCCGGCTACGGAGGGTCGGCCCTGCAATCGAACGTGGCCGGAGTCGCCGATCAGTGAAGCGGGAGCAGGGAGGTCGTGAACCGGAGACCGGATGATTTTCGTGAATTCATATCATTCCCGGACCACCGCCACCGGCAGGGACTTGATGCCGTTGATGAAGTTCGAGCGGAGCCGTGCGGCGGGGCCGGCTTGGCGGATGGATCGGACCCGCCCCGCGAGCTCCTGCAGCACGACCCGAAGCTCCAGGCGCGCCAGCCACATGCCCAGGCAGGCGTGCGGCCCGCCCCGGCCGAAGGCCATGTGGGGGTTCGGATCGCGGGCGAGGTCGACACGGAAGGGAGCCTCGAACACCGACTCGTCATGGTTGCCGGAGATGAACCACAGGAGCACCTTGTCGCCCGCCTCGATGATGCGCCCGTGCATCTCGCAATCCTCCGTCGCGGTACGGCGAAAGTGCATGGTCGGGGAGCTCGTGCGCAGCAGCTCCTCCACCGCGGTGCTCCATAGCCGCTCGTCGGCGCCGCGAAGCTGCTCGAACAGGGGCGGCCGGTTGGCGAGGACGTGGATGGCGGAGGCGATCGCGTAGCGCGTGGTGTCGTTTCCTGCCGCGATCAGCAGGGTGAAGAAGTTCTTGAATTCGAGGTCGCCGAGAGGCTTCCCGTCGGCGAGCGGCTCCAGCAGGAGGCTGATCACGTCGTCGCGCGGCTGCCGGCGCCGGATCTCCGCTTGGCGCTCCGCGTACTCGAAGACCTCCGCCCCGGCCGGGGAGCGGAAGGGCATCAGCCGGAAGGCGTCGGTATCGACCCGATCGACCACGTGATCGGTGAAGTCCGGATCGCTGTTCCCGATCATCTCGTCGCCCTTGGCGGCCAGCCAGGCCCCGTCCTCCTCGGAGACCCCGAGCACGCTCGCCAGCATCTTCAACGGAAGGGGCTTGGCGATCTCGGCGACGCAGTCGAACTCGTCCCGGACCAGGGCCTTGTCGAGCACGTCGCCCACGAGGTCCCGCACCCGCTTCTCGCAGGTCTCGATGAACGGGCGCGCGAAGCCGCGGTTGACGAAGCGGCGCAGCCGGGTGTGCTCGGGCGGATCGTGCTCCATCATGGTCAGCCGGGCGACGCGCTCCTCCTCCGACATCTCCTCCAGCCGGATCCCCTGGCGCGAGCTGAAGCGCCGGTAGTTCCGGTTGACGGCGACGATGTCCGTGTGGCGGGTGATCGCCCAGAAGCCGGAGCCCTCCCGCTCCTCGAACCACGCCACCGGGTCCTCGCGCCTCAGCGTCTCGAAGGTCCGGTGGGGGACGCCGGCAACGAACGCATCGTGGGAGGATAGGTCGGCGACGTCCCGCGATTCGGGGGATGCGGAGGATACGGAGACGGACATGGCTACATCGGTTCCCGCCGACGCCACGACGCGATGTCGCGCCGGTTCCGACAGCGCCTGATCGTGGCGGAACTTAGGACGTTCTCGCGCTTGGCGGGCATTGCCGGCATGGCTGTCGTTCGGTTGCGAATGAACCGGTGGCATGATAGTTTGGAACCGAACGAAATGTCCATCGCGGGCATGAGCCGGGGGAGTTTCCGTCGGGCACGAGAACATTCGGAAGCAGCCGCGGTTCGGCGTTCGGACCGCCGGAACGTGCCGGGCTCTTGTCCATGAACGTTCGAACGAGATGACGAGGAGTGATTCTCCAGAACATTCGGAAGCAGCCGCGGTTCGGCGTTCGGACCGCCGGAACATGCCGGTCTCCTGCTCATGAACGTTCGAACAAGATGACGAGGAGTGATTCTCCAGCCGGCTCTTGATTCCGGTGATGCAGAATCGGGATGGACACCGGATCCTCCGGTCCGGTCATGCCGGGTCGGGAATCGAGTCTCGCGACCGGGGACCGGGACGTGGCGGGAGTGGTCGGCAGGCCGGCAAGGCCGGTGACGGACCCGGCGGCAGGCGCGGCAGCTACGGCTGCCGCGACCCCGGAGGAGAGGACGTTGGGAGACATCGCAGGCGCCGGCTTTCTGTCGCACGTGCCGACCATCATGCTGCCGGAGAAGACCCGGCGCGCGCTGAACGAAGGCCACGAGATCAGCCTCGTGCCCGGGCTCGAACGGCTTCGCCGCGAGGTGCTCGACGAGATCCGGCCCGATACCTTCGTGGTCTTCGACACCCACTGGTTCACCACCGTGGAGTTCGTGGTGACCGCCCACGCGCGGCGCGCGGGCCATTACACCTCCGAAGAGCTTCCCCGCGTCATCCGCCGGCTCCCCTACGATCTCGCGGGGGATCCGGCCCTGGCGAGGCGCATCGCTGCGAAGGTGGGCGAGCGCACCGCCGTGCGCTGTACCGCCAACGACGACGACTGCCTTCCGATCCACTACCCGACCGTCAACCTCGCACACTACCTCGACCGCGGCGAACGGTGGATCTCGGTGAGCATCTGCCAGACCGCGCGGGACGACGACTTCCTGGCGGTGGGCGCGGCCCTCGGGCAGGCCGTGGGCGAATCGGACGCGCGGGTGGTCCTGCTCGCGAGCGGAGGCATGAGCCATCGGTTCTGGCCCCTGTCCGAGTTCGAGCGGCACGAGGCCTCCGATCCGGTCCATGTCCGCACCCCGGAGGCGAGGGCCGCCGACGAGCAGCGGCTGGCCTGGTGGGCGCAGGGCGACCACGCGGCGGTCATCGACTCGATGGACGACTACCGCCCGCACAAGCCCGAGGGGATGTTCGGCCACTACCTGATGATGGTGTCCGCCCTGGGCGGCCGCGACTGCATCGCGGCCGGAAGACGGTTCAGCGCCTACGAGAACGCCGCCGGCACCGGCCAGGTGCACGTCTGGTTCGACCGCCCGGCCGAGGGCTGGAGCAACTCCGGCAATTCGATCACTTCAACCACAGGAGGAGAGCAATGAAACACAGGACGACACCGGGCGCGATGGCGCGCGCCGCCGCCATGACCCTCGCCGCGGTGCTTGCCACGACCCTGGCCATGGCTCCGGCCGGCGCCGCACGCGCCGAGTATCCCGAGAAGCCGGTGCAGTTCATCGTGCCCTGGCCCCCCGGCGATCTCGAAGACGTGCTGACCCGCATGATCGCGGAGGCGCTTCAGAACGAGACCGGCGTCGCCGCCGCGGTGGTGAACAAGCCGGGCGGGGGCGGGGGACCCTTCCCGGGCGCGGCCGAGGTCGCCCGGGTGCCGGCCGACGGCTACACGGTGGGCTCGTTCGTCATCGGCGTCCCCACCGTCGGAGCCCTGCTCGGGATCGAAGGCATCACGCGCGACACCTTCGAGCCGGTCGGCATCTTCCTCACCTATCCCTTCGTGCTGGCCGCGGGCGGGGACGCGCCGTACTCCGACATGGCCGGTCTCGCCGCCCACGCGAAGGACAACAAGGTCGCGCTGGGGCACTTCGGCTACGGCCTGGTGCCGACCCGGGCCTCGCTCATCGCCGCGATGGAGCTCGGCTTCGAGTTCGGCAGCGAGGCCGCCTTCGACGCCCTGGACTGCAATACGCTCGCGTCCGACGACGCCGACGTCATCAACACCACGCTCCAGCTCGTGCTTCCCTGCCTGGACACGATCAAGCCGCTGGCGGCGATCACCGACGAGCGCATCCCGCTCCTGCCGGACACCCCCACCCTGTCCGAACAGGTGCCGGGACTCGATGTCTCGCTGTGGAACGGGCTGTTCGTCCCCAAGGGCACCCCGCAGGCGGTCAAGGACAAGCTCGCCGCGGTGGCCAGGCGCGTGGTCATGAGCGACGAGGCCCGCAAGCTCTCGAAGGAGACCGGGGCGCTCGTCTACTGGCAGGACGCGAACCAGGCCGCGGCCCGCATCGACGCCGACTACGAGAAGATCAAGGAGATGTTCAAACGCATGGGCGATCTGTAGCCTGATCCTGCGCCGGCCCCGGAGATCCCGGGGCTGGCGCGTCTTTGCGACCGACTGCACAGCCGGCTGATCCATGATCCATAATCAGGTGGCGCTCCGCCAACTCACAGCAGCTCCCTGAATTCGTTTACACCGAGCCCGGCCTGGCGGATGATCGCCCGTAACGTACCGCGGTCCAGCTCCCGATGATCGGGAACGACGACTTGGGCGAAAGGCTCATCGCGCCGCAATATCAAATGGCTTCCGTGCTGCCGAACGGACACGAAACCCGCGCGGCCAAGAGCACGAACGCACTCCCGCCCCGAGACTCCTGGCAATCTCAAACGGCAACCACCACGGCTTCAAAGCTGTCGTCGGGAACCGGTACGCCGTCTTCCGCCAACGCGAGCTCGTATCCTTCGATAGCCTCCTTGATGTTCGCCAGGGCCTCCTGTCTGGTCCGCCCCTGGCTGACGCAGCCGGGGAGACTCGGGCATTCCGCAACCCAATAACCATCTTCGCCGGGGTAAAGCAACGCTTGTCTCACGTCCGCCTCCTTGAAGCCTACCGTCGAGAATCCGATGGGCGCGATTATAGCCCTCACCCGGCGCACGCAACCTTCCGGTTCGCCAGCGTCCCGCCTCGGCGAGTATTACGAGCGGATAGTTGCCCAGCCTGACGAGGTCGGGACAGGTGACGCCATGCGGCAGGACGACGGCAATTCCGGCGCCGACACCAAAGCCGGCGCCGGAGCTGTTCGCCGTTCGGCGCCGCCCCGGAGACCTCTTCTTCGCGGGCGTCCTGTTCGTCCTCGCCCTGTTCCTGCTGAGCCGGCTCCCGGCCGAGACCCGGTGGTTCGACCGGGTCGACCTGCCGTTGCAGCCCCGCTTCTGGCCCGCGGTCGTTCTCGGCGCGTTCACGCTCTTCTCCGGTCTCCACCTGATGCAAAGCTGGCTCGCATGGAACAGGACGGTTCCTCGCCAGCCGGCGCCGTTGGCCGGAACGCCCGCGATTCCGCGCAGCGGAATCGCCAAGCGACCGCGCCAGCGGTCGCCGCTGGCCCGGACGCGCCCGGACCATCTCGATACCTCGTTGCTGCCGGCCGGCGAGCTGCTGCGCTGGCTGCGCCCGCTGGAGTTCGCCCTGTACTTCGTCGCCTATGCCGCCTCGATACCGTGGCTCGGGTACCTGCTCTCGACGGCGGTCTTCATGCCGCTGCTGGGGCTGCGGACCGGCATCCGCTCCCCCTCCGGCCTGGGCCTGCTGGCAGGGCTGGGCATCGGGATCGTGCTCGTCTTCAAGACCGGCCTGGAGGTGCGCATGCCGTCCGGGGCGCTCTACGACCTCTTTCCTCCGCAAGTGCGCAATTTCCTGATCCGGAACTTCTGACCGGGGCCACGGATCCATGCAGGAATCGATCGCGGTCGCCGAGCAGATCATGCGGCTCGACGTGGCGCTGGCGGTCGCGATCGGGGCGGTGGGCGGCGTCGTCATCGGCGCCATCCCGGGGGTGGGGCCGGCGGTGGCCATCGCCATCCTCCTGCCCGCGACCTTCCAGTTCGAGCCGCTGGTCGGGATCACCCTGCTGCTCGGCATCTACGGGGCCTCGATGTTCGGCGGGGCGGTGCCGGCCATCCTCATCAATACCCCCGGCACGCCGGTCAACGCGCTGACCACCTATGACGGATACGCGATGACCCGGCGCGGCGAGGCGAGGCGGGCGCTGTCCATCGCCTACAGCGCCTCGTTCGTCGGCGGGGTGTTCTCGGTGGCCTGCCTGCTGGCCCTGTCCCCGTACCTCGCGCGGGTCGCGCCGTACTTCGGCTCGCGCGACGTCTTCATGGCCGCACTGCTGGGCGTGGTGATGGTCGTGCTCGCGCATCGGCGGCAGACCGTCGCGGCGGCGATGCTGGTGTCGCTCGGCATGTTCCTGAACACCGTCGGCCTCGAAGGGGTCCGCTTCAGCCACCGCTTCACCTTCGGGCAGTCCTGGCTGAACCCGGGCTTCGATCTGATCACGGTCATCCTGGGGCTGTTCGCGATCTCGCAGGCGTTCAAGCTGCTGGTGGACCGGGAGCCCCCGCCCCGGCTGCCGCGCATGGAGCCGGGACGCGGTGGCGGGTTTCGCGAGATCGCACGACACCCGCGGCTCGCCGGCGTCTCGTCGTCCTTCGGCGTGGTCATGGGGATCATCCCCGGGGTCGGCGAGTTCCTTGCGCAGTTCTTCTCGTATACCTTCGCCCAGAAGACCTCGCGCCATCCCGATCTGATCGGCCGCGGCTCGCCGGAAGGGCTGATCGCCTCGGAGGCGGCCAACAACGCGGTGCCCGCCGCCGCCATGATCCCGCTGCTCGCGCTGGGGATCCCCGGCGAGGCGCTGACCGCCATGATGCTGTCGGTGTTCCACGTGCACGGGGTGATTCCGGGGCCGAAGCTGTTCGAGACCCAGCCCCACTTCCTGCAAAGCCTGTTCGCCGTCCTGCTCGCCGTCAACGTGCTGGTGCTGGCGTTCCTGAAGCTCTCCACCGGATGGCTGGTGCAGGTGGTCAGGGTGCCGTCCCGGTATCTCGGGGTCGCGGTGCTCACCCTGTCGCTGGTGGGGGTCTATTCGCTGCGCGCGAACCTGATCGACTGCGCGGTGGCCGCCGCCTTCGGCATGTTCGGCTTCGTTCTCCGGCGGCTCGAGCTGCCGCTGGTCCCCATCGTGCTCGGCATGGTGCTCGGCCGGATCATGGACGAGAAGTTCCGCGCGAGCCTCGCGCGGGTGGAGACCCCGCTCGACTTCATCGACCGCCCCATCTCCGCGACGATCTTCGTGATCATCGTGGTGAGCCTGCTGGCCCACGCGGCCGCCCTGATCCGCGAGCGCCGGAGCGCGGAGGCGGGGTCCTTCCGTGATTCGGGGTAACCGGAACCGGGAGCCGGCTCCGACTCCGGGAGTCCCGGGGCGGTTCAGTTCACTTCGACGGTGCTTTCCCCGCGGGCGGCGCAAGCGGCGCCAACGCCGCCTGGATGGCCTGCGCCGCATGAGGGCGTTTTTTGGAGAAGGCGTTGCGAACGTATTCCGAGAAGGAGGGGATCCCCTGCGCCCAGGCGTCGCTGGCCGGGTCCGGGCGCCAGAACAGCCCGCTGGCCTCGATTCGCTGCGCCATGCCCAGCAGTGCCTTGTCGATTGCCGCTTCGTTCAGGGCGTCGATACCCAGACGCGGCGCAACGGCTTCGAGGCAGGCCCATACGTCCGCGGCGTCAATGGACCCGCATCCCCGCAGATGCTCGCTCAAGGCATACGCGACCTGCAGAATCCCGCTTTCCGTCAGGTCGTCATAGCGCAGGCTGTAGTAAGCCTGCTTGTTCTTCTCGAACAACACCAGGGTGTCCCGAAGCGCCGGCACGTCGATGTCGGGGGCTGAACCCGCATCGACGCGTCGTCTGGCGGTCTCCCACAAGGCGCTGCCCATTTCCTGGGTAAAGTAGGGATAGCCCGCCGACGCCTCGGCGAGTGCGTCCTGTACGCCCGCGTCCGGCGACGGGATGCCGATCTGCGCCAAGGGCGTAAAGATGGCGTCCTTGGCCTCTTCCATGGACAGCAGCCCCAAGGCCACTGCATCGTCCCCCAGCCGTGACCAGAACGACGCCCTGCATTGGTTGAGAACATGGGGCAGCCCCGGCGTCCCGGCCATCAGCAGGCCGACGGGCGCTTTGCGGCGACGCGCCATCTGATCCATCTGCAGCAAGGCGGCACCCACTTCCTTCGTCAGCAGATGCGCTTCGTCCACGACCACCAGCACCGGTTTGTCCCGCGCCAGCCGCCTCAACAATTGCCACAGGTGCAGAGGATGGACGAGATGCTCCACCTCCTCGTGAGCCTCGCCTTCGCCGTGCAGCAATTTGCCGGGGAGGGACGCCCCACCGCCGGCGCTTCCGCCTTCCCTGATGAGTGCAAGCTCCTGCCCTCCGGGAATCAGCAGGACCCGCAGGTCGGAAGCCGTGCGGCAGCCGGAGGCGTCCACGTGCAGAAAACGGATTGGTGCATCCTCCTCCGCGCAGCCGGCAGGCGTGGCGGCGTCGATGATGCGGTCCACAAGCGTCGTCTTGCCGTTGCCGCGTGGCCCCCATATGGCGATTGGCCGGTGCAACGGGGATGGGGGCGATGCACACAGGCGATTGCACACCACGCCCAGCACATGCCGCAGCTCGCTGTCCCGCCCCGCCATCTCCGGGGGCGGGCTACCGGCGCCGGGCGCAAATGGGTTGAGGGGGAACACGGTCTCGGGTGGATGTACGGTCCATGCGCATGAACACAATGTACGCAGCGGAAACAGGCGCCGCAATCGTGCCGGACGTTGTGCCCCGGACGTTGGTAGACGATCGCGGCATCTTTCCTCCGGCGGCGCCGGGCTTCCCGATCGTCCCCATCCTGGCCGCGGCTACCTCCTCGATGAACAGCGTTTGAACGGGCTGTCGAGACCCCGCAAAGATGATTACCGCGATGTTCAGGCACTGGAATTCTCCTTTCAATTCCGGGGCTGATCCCGGTGTTCGACCGCACCGGACGGGCGAATACGGGTCATGCGTTGGAGACGGCGGTCCTGGTGGAGCTGGAGCGCCGAGGGTGCGACGTCACGTATCTGCGCACGCCGGAAGGTTACGAAGTCGACTTTCTGGCCCGCGCCCCGAGCGGCGGCATGGCGCTGGTTCAGGTGTGTGCGGATCTCTCCGATCCGGCGACCGCCGCTCGCGAGTTCCGCGCGCTCGCCGCCGGGGGCGTTCCGTTTCCTCAAGCCCGCAAGCGGTTGCTGACGCTCACGCGAGACGTGCTTCCCGCCGAGGCGCCCGCGGACGTGGAGGTCCAGGCTGCCGGCGAATGGTTGCTGGCGCCGCCGGCGGCGGTCGAGGGCTGTCGCGACTCGTGATCGCGCATCGCCGGTCGGGGACATACATGGACGGAAGGGCCAATCGGCCAATCGGAATACGCCGGAATACGCCGGAATACGCCGATAGTCCTGCAATTCATTGATTATGTTGGATAATCAGGCAATTCTAAGGATCCCGACCTATGGATATGGCCGGGAATTGGCCGAATTGCGCCACCACTTCCGGCCTGTATGCGTTGCTCCTCGAGTCCGAAGACGGTCATGTCGGCGTCGTCCGAGCGCTCCGGGAGGTCCTCACCACGGATCGGCCGCTGTGGAGTAGTCGTTTGACGGTTGTCGTCACGTGAACAGTCGTCGAAGCCAATCTGTGAATTTCAGGGCGAGTGGGCCATCAGCGTCCAGCATTTTCGCCTTGATGGCCGTGCCCATGCGACCGGGTGTCTTTGTCGTTGCAAGCCAAGCGTAGATCTTGGCCTTCATTTCCTTGCCCGGAAGGAACTTGCGATCCGGTTCCGGAATGCGATCGATGTACTCTTCGGATCTCGGCCATACCGGATCTTTCGAGGGGATCATGGATTTGACGAAGTCTTCCAGCTCACCAGGGCATTGATTGTCAGGCCACAGCCAGATCCCGATGCGGGGAACAGCAGGAGGAACAGCAGATAGAATCGTCCCGTTCGGCTCAGGTTCTTCGGGTAGGTGGAGATCAAGTTGCTGAAACCGACTTCTGATCGCCTTCCATCGATTCTCCGGTTCGTCGTTCGCATCCACGAGGATGCCTACCGATTTTCTGCCGGACACCTTGATCTCAGGACTGATGGAATCGAGAAGCCGGGCAATGCCATCCTTATCTGAAATGCAGAATGTCGGCATCGATTCACTGCGGCGACAAAGATGTAGAACGACGTGTTTGTCATCCTGTCCTTCCACGAGAAGCACACGGTCCGATGAAGGCAGTTCCCGATCGGCCATGATCATCTCACCTCGATTCCCTGCTCGGCAGCGATCCTGAGTTCTTTTTCCGAATACTCGATCGCTCGCATTCCATCATCATCACGCTCAAGCCGAACGAGAACGCCCTCTGCATCCTCGAACTCCGTAGCCGCCCGTGCGAACCCCTTGACGCAATCCCAACTGTGGGTCGTCGCGACTACCTGGACGTTATCCTTGTGTGCGGTCCGTAGAATCATGCGCCAGAAGTCGCGTTGTACGGAGTAGTGAATTCCATTTTCCGCTTCGTCGATGAGCAGGAAACCATTTCGGCTGTTGGCAAGGGCAAGGGCGACGCCGAACAGACGTATTGCACCGTCACCGAGGCTTTTCAGAGGAACCGGAGTCGGATCGCCCGGTAACCTTACGATGATGCGGCGGCCAGTTTTCCCGACACGCGGTCCATCGTCTCCGATCACTGCAATGCGGTTTACGGTATTTCCGAGGATCAATTCCAAGGCCTGAACCAGCAGGATCTCGCCATCCGTCAGTGCGATTCTGTCCCAGAATCGAACCATATCGGTATTGCTGGGCAAGCCCGGACCCAGGGATTCGCACTCAATTGCGGATGGCCATTCATCATCGTCATCATCAAATAATTCTCTCTGCAATCTGCGCAACTGAATGCGATTGAAATTGAAATCTCTTACAAGCATATTCCAAGGAATAAAACGTTCTCTATTCCTGAATGTGATCTTCACCGATATGCCCTTGGAATCCGTGAAAGTATCCATGAAAATTCTCTTTTTCCCATCCATAGATAATCTTTCCATGATAGATATCTCAATTCCAAGACGATCTCTTTCATCAGAAGATCCAATCGAGAAAACAACATTATGCTGTGCTTCTCTTCCATGAAATAGAGCCGAAATATCAGGGAACAATACTTCATCACCATCCTCATCGGTGGCAACAGTAAATTCCTCACGATTTTCCAACAATCCCGTCAACACCACAGGACGCCCTCGGGCTGCATAGACCCGGATGGCATCCAGCACTGTGGTTTTCCCAATACCGTTTCTTCCCGCAAGTAGCGTTACATGCCCCAATCGGGAAATAGAGAGGTGGTCAATACCTCGGAAATTGTTTATTGACAGATCGGAAAGATGCAGGCGATCATCTGGACTTTCTTGTGACATGACGGTAACTCCCATGATGAATTAGCACGAAAATTCAGTAGGTTGTGGATCGAGAACAGTCCGGTAGGTTCCCTTGGTGATAATGGATACCTGAATCGAATCGTAGATGGCGAGAACAACACGTTTGGTGCGGTACTCGCCGAATTTCTCCTCGTCCTTGCGGCGCGCGATGGGGAAGGTATCCATGATGTAGGCGACGGCATCCAGCGGCTTGGGGAAATGGCGTTCGATCTCAGCAAGCTGCTCGGGTGTTTCGTCTTGGAGGCAGCCGTCGGAGCGCCGTGCGGGTGACCAGTCGCCCCGTTCGTCTGCCGGAAGGTACAGGTGGAAAAAGGCAGCGTCCAGCTCGCAACGGAGGAGGAAGCGGCGGTCCTCGTTCCAGCGGAATGGCGGGCCGTGGTAGCCGCAGTCGTTCGCGAAAGGCTCGAGATCCCACGCGGTGTAGGTGAGTTCGAGGACGCGATCCGTCACCCAGGAACTGTTCGTCCGAGAAGCGTCCCACGAACATGTCTCGCCGGCGATCTTCTGCGGCAACACCGGTAGCTGATTCACCAAGTAGAAATTCAGATTGACTCCGCCAATATTCTGCCGGACAGCGTAGTCGAATACGAAGGAGCACAGGTTTGCGTACAGGATTCGGAAGTCCAGCGCGTGCTCGGTGCCGAGAAGCACGGGCATACTATTTCCCACACCGGCCCGGGAAAATATTACAGGGTTCATCGTCCGTTCGTTCGTGGGGCTGGTTACATTCGTGAACCCGAGCAGCCAGTCGCGATCCCATAGCCCGTCCAGAGCCTCGGAGCATCGGCGTTCGTCGATCCAGTAAAGCGGAACAGCCGATCGATGAGGATCGGCAAGCATTGCGTCATCGAGCGGAGCCGGTTGGGCCTTGCGTTGGCGTGCACGGTCGCTGACGACGACGTCCGCGGCGCGGTGGTTGTACATCTGGGTCATCTTCGCTTCGTACAGCGGCAGATACTCCGCGCCGTCCCGGCGAAACACGTTGCCATCCAATTCCCAACCTTCGGCTTCGAGCTGCTCCCGCGTCCGGAAGAGATGCGAGTCGTTGGACATGTCGAACATTCTGCTGTACTGGATGCCCCACGGATTCTCCGCGGGTTGTCCCTCCCGTACCTCGCGGACCAGCACCGGCACCCGGCGATAGATTGCCTTGGTCAGCTCGGCGTCCTTGCGGGAGCGGAAGATCGGGCAGGTGTGGGTGTTGGGGTTCAGGAGCGCGATGTCTTCGGGGGAGAGGGTGAAGCGACGTTCGGGGTCGCGCAGCTCCTCCACGGCGTGGGCGAAGAACACGAACTCGGCGCCGCCGATGGTCGGCTGTTGACCACTGCCGGCGGCGGGCCGTGAGCCAGTGGTGGGCTGTTGGCCGGTGGCGGGTCGTGGGCCGGTGACGGGCCGTTGCCTGTTGCCGGCGGTGAACAGGCAGAACTTGTAGCTGCTGTGGACGCCGGGAAAGAAGACCCCTTTGTTCTCGAAGTCGAACAGGCTGGCGAGCGCCTTGGTCTCCACCACGTCCTGAAAGAAGAACTTGGTCGTGTCGTCGGTGGCGATGCCGGTGGGCAGCACGTATCCGGCGCGGCCGTGCTCGTTCACGACGTTCCGCATCGTTTCGGCGAAGACGGCATACAGATTGATGTCGCCCCGGCCGCACAGGGGGTAGCGGCCGGTGTTGCGCATCAGATGGCTCCAACCCTCGGATTCGCGCAAGTCGTCGAGGAAGCGCCGGTAGAGGGGGAAGTCATTCGTCTTCAGCGTCTGGATCATCCGCTTGCGCGCGGCGGCGGTGGGGGCGTCCGCGATCTCCGGCTTGCGCTCCGCAAACCATTCCTTTTCCTGGAGCTTGACCTTCTCCCACGGCGGGTTGCCGAGCACGCAGTCGAAGCCGCCGTTCTCGAACACTTCCGGGAACGCGAGATCCCAATGGAAGAATCGATACCGGCGAGCGAGGCGTTCGACCTCCCGGCGTTGCGTGGGAGACAGGGCATCGGCGCCGGAGTCGATGTCCGTACCAGGGTCCTTGCCGGGGTCCGTACCGGAGTCCGTACCAAGGCCCCTGCCGAGGTCGAGGCCGGCACCGGCATCAGCATCGTGAGGGTCGAGGTCGAAGTCCAAGCCGGCTTGCAGCCTCCTCACCGTCCTGGTGGTGATGCAAAGGGCGGGATCATCGCCGGCCCGCTTCGGCCACACGAAGGCGGCGCACCACGCATCCGCGACGCGCTGCTTCTGCCGGTATCCGGGAGAGACGATCAGGCGCTGGAACCGGGCTTCCTTGCGCCGCACTTCGTCCAGGGTGTCGTCGGGTGATTCGTCGATGTCCCGGCTGAGCGAAGCGATGCCGCCGTACTCCGGCCGCGGCTCGGCCACCATCAGGTCCATGACGTGCTGCACGTCTTCGCGCTCCACCTTGTTCTTTCTCCTGAGACCGGAGCAGACCTTCGCGTCGTCGCCCTGGATGGGCTTGAACGCCTCGTCGGGCAGGCCCGCCTCGATGAGCGCCGGCGTCGCCCCGAGCAGGCTGTTGCCGACGCGGATGTGATGGTCGAGGAAGGAGAGCGGCTTGCCGGGCTCCAGGGCCTCCAGCCACAGGCTCACGCGGCAGAGCTCGGCGGCCATCGGGTTCATGTCCACGCCGTAGAGGCAGCGGCCGATCACGTCGCGCAGGGCGTGCTGATGGAGCAGCGGGGAGGGCTCGCTGTCGCCAGCCGAATGC
This sequence comes from uncultured Gammaproteobacteria bacterium, assembly GCA_958295835.1. Taxonomy (GTDB): domain Bacteria; phylum Pseudomonadota; class Gammaproteobacteria; order HK1; family HK1; genus HK1. The sequence goes on along the minus strand of OY282378.1, from coordinate 4,510,176 downwards.
GCGCGCACGCGGGCCAGATGGCGGGCGAGGCGGTGGGCGGCGCCGACGAGGAAGTGGCCGGAGCCCACGGCGGGGTCGCAGACCTTGAGGTCGAGGATCGCCCGCTCCGCCTCGGTGCCGGTCTTGTCGCGGATCGCCGCCTCGACCACCGGGTCGAGGGCCGTATCGAGCAGGCATTGCACCAGCTCGTCGGGCGTGTAGTAGGAGCCCGAGGTCTTGCGCGCGTTGCCGGCGAACTCCGCGAAGGTGAAGCGCGCGCCGTCGCCGCCGAGCTGGGGCGTGAGTCCGAGCAGGCTCTCGTAAACGCCGCCCAGCTCCTCCGCGCCGAGGTTGCGGTAGTCCACCGGCCGCAGGACCCGACCCTGACGGACGAAGGCGAGGCGGCGGAGCGATTCCAGGAAGTCGTAGTTGGTCAGCTCGGCGTCGTTGAGGGCGGCGGTGGAGGCCGGGTCCCAGAGAAAGCTGCCGAGCGCGGGGAGGGCGAGGGCGCGGCGGGCGGTCTCGAAGCGCGGGTCGCCCGAGAGCGCTCCCACCGGAAGCTGGAACTGGCGCCACAGATCGCCGTGGCGGGAGCCCTTGATCCGGCCCGCCAGATCGCGCAGCCGGGCGGCGCCGTAGTACGCGGCGTAGCGTTCGCGGGCGGTCCGCGCGGCGTCGGAATCGTCCCGGGGGTGGAGCAGCGGCTGTCCGTCGAGGAGGCGATCTTCCGCGACGAAGAGGAAGATCAGCCGGTACACGATGCGCAGAAGCTGGCCGTGGAAGTCGTCCAGCCCGACTTCCCCGGTGCGCAGGGCCTCGCGCAACGCGGCGTTCTTCGGGTGGCCGGTGAAGCCCGCACCAAGGATTTCGAGCGCGTGTTCGACACTGCCGCGTAGCTCCCCGAGCGCCCGCGCGCCCTGACTGTCCGCCTCCCGGGTCCATCGCTCCAGCCAGCAGGTCTCGGGCCGGTCGCCCTCGCGCGGGGTGAAGCGCGTGGCGTGGGCCACGAGCCAGAGCAGCACGAAGTCGGAGTAGATCTCGCCCGAGAACATCGCTTCGAGATCGAATTCGAGCCAGGACTGACGGGAGAGGGCCTGGTTGTCCCGCAGGATGCGCAGGCGGAGGCCGTTGGAGACGATGGCCCAGAGGTGGGCGTCGCTGCGGTTGAGGAATTCCTGCACCAGCCCGTGCGGGTTGGCGGACGCCGCGCCGCGCTGTCCGGCGGCACGACGGTCCAGCGAGAGGCCGCAGCCGAGGAGGTGGACGGGCGTCGATCCGAAGAAGCGGCGGATGGCGTAGGTGCGCCCGCCGACCTCGGGGCCGGCGGTGGCGGGCAGGAGACCGAACCCGAGCTCGCGCAGCAGCGGCAGGCTCCACCTGTCGTTGGTGAGGCCGGTGCCCGCCTCGCCCGCGGACAGGTTCGCGGCGGCGGCGCGGAACTCCGACCAGTGCCGGCGCAGGCGGTTCCAGGACTGGGTGACGACCTCGTTCAGCCGCTCGCGGGCTGCGAGCGCGTAGTCCTCCGGCCGGACGCCCGGCAGCTTCGAGCGGGGGTCGATCAGGCGCCGCAGAAGGTCGGGTGGCAGCAATCCGCCTTCGGAGCGGATCGTCTGGAACTCCTGGCTGTTGCGTCGGCGGGCCACGGTGGTTTGGCTCAGGCAGGCTCAGTCCGGTGCAGTGCCGGCGACAGGGGTAGCACTGGCAACAGGACGTAGGCGCCCAGGATGTCCACGGGCAGCACGGGTTCGACGGCGATGCGACCGGGGAGACGACCCCGGTGCGGCGGATGAAATCGGGCAGCTTGCGGCAGGTTGTGCATCCACACGAAATCTGTCCATGGCCTCACAGGAATACTGTCCGCAACGGGACGATGAATCAAGGGGTTACGAAATCCGCCGCCGCCGAATTCGGCCCCTGGGGCACGTCCTCACCGTCTCAGCTATGAAAAATGTCGACGGATCACGAAGCAGATGGCCTACGACTCGATGGCACTTCGACCCGCCGAGTGACCATACGCCGAGACCGGGCCATGCTAAATTGAGTGAATCTTGATACAACTGCCGCCTCCACCCGGAATCCAGATGTGACGATCAGACCCTTCAAGAGAGCGATTGGCTTTGTCGATTGGCATACCGCCGTCATCACGTCAGGCGCTGCGACACGGCCCGGCCGCCAGGACACCATCGCGGAGAAGACACTGAGATACGTGGAACGCATCGTGTCGGACTGCCTGAAGGAGTCTGCGGCGGGGTCGAAGTTCGAGGTACGGTTGCGTTTGTATGCGGGATGGCACAGTGGGAAGACACGCACCAATTACTTCCACGGCATCGACAAGGTGATGGGAACATATGCGAGCAAGACCCGCTCCTATCATGCGGACCGCGTGGCGTTCCGGGGAGGAAACGGCGGCATTCAACTGGGCAACACGCTCGCTTGCATTCCGGGGAGGTGGCGCGCAGACATGGCGTACACCTTCTCGACACACTGAGGTACCGGGAGGGGAAACAGGAGGAGAAGATGGTGGACACGGCGCTCGTCGTGGACCTTCTCGGTCTCGTGAACCGGAAAGAAGCCGATCGATATCTCGTGGTTTCCGATGACGACGACATGTTACCAGGAATCTTCGCGGCGGAAGCCGCGGGCGCTGCAAGCATGATGCTGAGCCGTCCGGGCATGAGCAGCAGATTCATGGCTCATGCGGCCGATCTTGTCCACACGTACCAGAGCGTCAAAACATGAATGAGCTCCTGAAGAAAGAACTTGCGGACCTTCAACTCTTCGCCGATCCGTTCGAGGAGTTCAAGAGCGGGTCGCGTGCCGACGGGTGGACGGCGAGCTTCGTACGCAAAGGAGAAGAAATATCGATTCAGCGTGAATCCAATGGAGCGGTTCGAACGCTGGCCGGCCAGAGACGACCGAGATATCGAAATTTCAAGGGATTGCTCGTCAGTGAGGCATTCGCCAATCTCCAACGCTTCGCCAGCGCCCAGATGCATCGCACCGCGAATCTTACCGATCCGGGTACGGGAGACCTGAAAGAGTTCCTGCCGGTCGTCTGCGAAATCCGGCGGAGTGACGGCCCTGACAAGCTCCTGACGTTCGATGGCGTCTGCGACATGCTGGAACGGCCTGAAGACCGGCTGCGCGTCCTTGTGATCGATGGAAGCGCAGGAGTCGGCAAGAGCCATCTGATCGAACGGATCGTTCGACGTCGAGCGGAGCCCGTGTCCTACAAGTCGGGGAAGCCTCTGCTTCTCCACGTCGAGAGCCGCGGCAAGGTTCTTACATCACTCAACGACCGGATCGCGGGCACCCTTTCGGGCCTGCGCGCAAGCTTCTTCGAGGAGGAGCTGAAGCCACTCATCCGGCGCGGTGTGGTTCAATTGGCGATCGATGGCTTCGACGAGCTTTCCGACAGCCGGGGATACGTTCGTGCCTGGGGCGCATTGCGGGACTTTATCCGTGATCTCGAAGGCAAGGGCACCTGTGTGCTGGCGGGACGAGACACGATGCTGGATCCGGCCACCGTGCAGGAGGGGTTGGGGAATGCGGTCGGCGATGGCGACATCGTTTTTCTGCGCATTCAGCATCCCCCGGCAGATCAGGTCCGGGTCTGGCTGTCCAGCCACGAGGAATGGCGCGACGAGAGGGCGATATTGAATTCTCTTGAGAGACGAATCGAGAGCAGCGAGTATCTCAGGCGTCCTTTCTTCATTTCCAGAATCGCGGATCTCGGGCCGGAGCGCTTCCAGGATGCGCAAGGGGAGCCCATTGCCGAACTCATGGAAAGCATCATCCGAAGAGAGAGCGAGAAATTGACGGGTGTTTCGGCCGATATCAGCACTGAACTCGCCGCCAAGCTTTACGGTGAAGTTCTCTCTGAAGTGGCCCGTATGATGATGGACGACGAGACCAACGAGATAGAAACAGGTCTCGTCGAATTGCTGCTTGAAGAAGTGTTCACCGGTCACGCGAATCCGGAGATGGTCAACGCGCTGGTTCAGCGCGCCAGGGCACTGGCCCTGCTGGAGGAAGAAAGGGGAGGGGACAACAAGCGTGTGTTTCCTCACGAGACGGTCAGATCATATTTCTTTGCCCAGAGTGTCTTCGACTATTTTCCAAAATACGGAGCAACCACTGGCCTGCATCGTGTCCCCTTGAGTGCCGATGACTTTCGGATATTCAACCGTGTTGCGCGGCGCAGATCCATGAGCGATCAGGGACGACTTCGCGAGAACCTGCTCTCGAAACTTCGCGAGCCGGGCGGTTACGACTATCTGAGGACGAACATCGGAGGGCTTCTCTTGTCGTTCGCGCCCCTGGAGGAGGATGGATTCGAAGACGACGTGCTCGTTCTTTCACATCTGGAGTTGCGGGACGTCTGGATGGCTGATCTTCTTGGGACCCAGAAGGTCAGTCTGAACGGTTGCAATATACACCGTCTGGATGTTCGGGGAGCGGATCTTGGCAAGGTGCTGTTTTCGAACACCGAAGTATTCGAGTTGCTTGCGGATCCTTTCGTGAAGTTCGGGACAAGTGTTCCGAACGTCCGCTCCATCATCGTGTATGAACACTTCAAGGAAAATCGGCTGTTCGAAGGAATGTCGGACTGGATCGCCCGGAGAACGCCGATGCCTGGACGTAACGACACGGATCCGGACGAAAGGTGGGGCCTTCTGGAGAAATTCGCACGTATCTCGATGCGGCAGTATTCGATACGATCCATTGAAGATCAGATGGACCCGACATCCAGAAAAATCATCGCATCTCCGATATGGCCCGAGCTGCGGAGGTTGCTGGAGAAGTACGATCGACTCGATGTGAACACCACCCTTCCCGCCTCGGGACCGAAGTCGGAGTGGTTTCATCTGGTCGCGGGTGAGGAATTTCTGAACCCGGGGCCGACATCGCAGGAAAGCACTCGACACATCCTCGAAGAATTGAATGTGGATTCGCGGATGGCGGATTGATCGGGGGAGTGCCGGAGCGCTTGCACTGGGACGTTGAACGTTCAGCCGGTAGCCTCGGCTTCAGTTTCTGCAACATGTTGGTGATCAGTGTTTGGCTGTGTATAGCGCGGCAACACGCCGCTCGCGGGCCGCGAGCGCGTAGTCCTCCGACTGGACGCCCGGCAGCTTCGAGCGGGGGTCGATCAGGCGCCGCAGAAGGTCCGGTGGTAGCAACCCGCCTTCGGAGCGGATCGTCTGGAACTGTTCCTGGCTGTTGCGCCGGCGGGCCACGGCGGTTCGGTCTGTTCGGTTCAGGGCCGCGCCGGCGGCAGGACCGGCAGCAGGACGTAGGCGCCCAGGACGTCCACGGGCAGCACGGGTTCGACGGCGATGCGGCCCCGGCCCCGGCTTCCTCCCCGCGCGGCCCTCGTGCGGGAAGCCGCCCGCACCCGCTCGTGCGCGGCACGCTGGGCTTCCGCGCGCTCGTTCGCGACGGATTCAAGGGCGGCCTGGAATGCGGGCAGAGCCGGCAGCAGCACGCCGAGTTGCTGCTCGACGGCGGTGGGCAGCAGGTTGCGCTCGGGCTCGGCAGCCAGCAGGCGTTCGCCCTCCTCGGGGGAAAGCCATTGCGGCGCCTCCGCCGGACCGGTGCAGGCGAGCGGGGCGATCTCCTCGCACAGGATGGTGTCGCCGCTGGTGCCGGGTCTGGGCTCGGGTCCGGCGTGTCCGGCTCCGCCATGCCCGGGTCCACCGTGTCCGGGCTCGTTGAATCCGGGTCCTTCCCCGCCGTGTCCGGATCCGGCGACGGCGGCGGCTCTTCTCAGGTGATAACGGAAGCGCGCGACGAGCAGCGTCGTCCGCGCGCTCACCGCCGAGGTGACGATCGCCCCGCAACGGGAGGCCACGGCTCCGGCGGCGTCACGGGACTCCGGATCGAGGGCCTGATCCAGGGTCCAGCTCGCAAGACCTTCGACCACCGGACTCATGCGCCCAAGGTGGATCTCGCCCTCCGGCAGGGGCAGATCGAAGCGCCCGGTGAAGGGCTCCTCCTGCCCGATGGCTTGGCGCAGCGCGCGCGGGGTCTCGGGGCTGACGTGGACCTCGATCCTGCCGCTCATCTGGCCGTTGGTCTGGACGGGCACGTTCGCGGCCCGCAGGACGGCGGTGAAGAACCGGGCCACATCCTCGCTCCGGCCGATGGCCGCGCGCACGTGTTCGAGCTCCGCGGCCACGGCCTCCGGCTTGAGGCCGTGTTGGGCGAAGCGCGAGCGGCTGGCCTTTTCACGGTCTCGCGCGTTCTCCCACTCGGCGTGGATCGCCCGCGTCTCCGCGTCGAGATCGTCGATGAAGTCGAGGGCGAGCTGATGCCGTCCAGCACCCGCCTGCTCGCGGAACAACGCGCCCTCGAACAGCGCTTCGGCGATCTGCTCGCCGGAGCCCGGCACCGAGACCGTCACCCCGAGGTCGCTCTTGATGCTCTTGTGCTTGCGGATGAGGACGTCGAGGATCACGCCGTCGATCGGGTTGTCGGCGCCGTAGTACGTGATGGCCCGTACCTCGCGCTTCTCCTGCCCGAACCGGTCCACTCGGCCCTCGCGCTGCTCGTGGCGCGTGGGGTTCCATGCCAGGTCGTAGTGCAGGACGGCATCGAAGTGTTCCTGGAGGTTGACGCCTTCCGACAGGCAGTCGGTGCAGACGAGCGCGAACCGGCCGCCGTCGGCGGTGAGGGAATCGATGCGCGCTTCGCGTTCGGCGGGGGGAAGCCGGCCGGTGACCGATTCGATACGGACCTGCTCCGGTAGCGCCCCGCGCAGGTGGCGCGCGACGTAGTCCGCGGTATCGACGAAGCGGCAGAAGACGACCGGATGGAAGCCTTCCTTCAGGAACGCCTTGACCTCGCGCACCGCGCCCTGAAGCTTGCGGTCCTCCGCAGGGGCGATGGCGCCGGCGCGGCGGGCGAACTCCAGCAGCTTGCGGCGGGTCGCGGCACGGCCGCCTTCGGTGTCCGAGCCGGGGCTCAGGTCGAGGGATAAAGTGTCGTCATCGTCGCCCTGGTCGAGGACGGTGCGGCGGCCCACTTCGTCCACGTCTTCCCATTCTTCGGCCTGATCGGCGGCGGCCCGGCTGCGCAGGGTCGCTACCGCGGCGGCAGGGCTCGACGAGACGCAGCGCAGCAGCGCGAGCGCCGACCAGTAACGCACCCGCTGCCGGCGCCGCCCGCCGCCGTCCTCGCTCACGTACTCGCGGGCGAAGGCGAGGATGTCGTCGAAGAGCCGGCGGTAGGCGGGGCTGAACGTGTACGTGGCCTCCTTGTCCTTGCGCTCGGGAAATGCGGTGTCGGTCGCGAGGTAGCGGCGGATGTCGCCGCGGCGGCGCTGGACGAGGTGGCGGGCGAGCCGGCGGCGGACGCCTTCGAGTTCGGCCTGGTCGAGGTCCGCCGGCAGGTTGGCGAAGTCGTCTTCGAGCAGGCCGAGCAGCGAGCGGAACGCCTCCTCGTTCCCACTGTGCGGGGTCGCGGTGACCAGCACGAGATGGCGCTCCGGATCGGCGGTGAGGCGGCGCAGGAGGTCGTGACGCTGCTGGCGCCCGCGGCCGGCGCCCCCGCCCCCGCCGGCGAGCGTGCAGCCGTGCGCCTCGTCCACGATCACGAACTCCGGGCACTTGAGGGCAAAGTCCTCGGCGCGGCGGGCCGCCTTGATGAAGTCGGTGGAGACCACCGTGCAGGGATGCCGCTCGAAGACCGAGACCCCGAGGGGCAGATCGCGTTCGAGGCGCTGGATGGTGCTCGACAGCACGAGTTCCGCTTCGAGGTGGAACTTCTCCGCCAGCTCCCGCTGCCATTGCTCCGCCAGGTGCGGCGGGCAGAGCACCGCGATCCGGCGGATCTCGCCGCGATCGAGCAGCTCGCGCGCGATGAGGCACGCCTCGACGGTCTTGCCGATGCCCACGTCGTCGGCGACGAGCAGGCGCACCGGGTCGAGCCCGAGGGCCATCATCAGCGGCACGAGCTGGTAGGGCCGGGGCTCGACGGCGATGCGGCCGAAACTGCGGAAAGGGCCTGCGGCGGCGCGGGTCGAGAGGCGCGCTGCGTCGCGCAACCGCCGGCCCGAGGCGAAGTCTCCGAGGTCTTCCCGGCCGGGCAGCCGGAACGTCGCCGACTCGACCGGCTCCACCGCCGGCAGCAGGCCGGTGACCTCCTCGTCGAGCCCGCCGACGGGGCGGAGCATCAGCAACTCGTCCGTGGATTCGGGTAGCACCACCCATTCCCGGCCCCGCGCCTGGACGAGGGCGCCTGGCTTGGAGAGGGAGGCGGTGCTCATGCGGTGGAAGGTGTCCAGTGTTCTCGCATCCCCGCGGCGGGGCGATGCACCGGCCACGTGTTCTCCCCGTTCCGGGGCCGGCTCAGTCCGCCGGCACGACTTCGAATCCGAACTCGGCGGCGGTCCGGCGAATGCGTTCGTCCAGCGACAATAGCTGCATCTCCGTCACCAGACCGCGAGCCGCCAGCGCGGTCGCGAGATGAATGGCGTCGAGTGTCCTGATCGGTTCCCGCGGAAAAGACCGTCGTGCCCTCTCCGCTATCCCGCCATCGATCGAAAACACGATCCAATGCTCGGCGAGGGTGCTGACGAGCGTGCGCTTCGCGGCGGCTTCGGCCTTGTCCAGCTCGCCCGGAGCCGTGGCGCGATGGAGGACCCGATCGCACTCGATGAACGTCAGGTCGGAGGTCACGGCAGACAGCCGCTCGCGTACACCGTCCCCGTGGTTCTCGCCGAGCAGCCAGGCGAGGACCGCGCTGGACTCCGCGTAGAGATTCAGCGATCGCCCCGCTCTTCGTCGAGCAGCCGCCGTGCGACGCCCGGCGGCAAAGACGGGCTGACGCGCGGGTAGAGGCCGGGGTGATTGCGCCCCCCAAGGCGCACTTTGCCTGCGCGGGCGCGGCGGGCCAATTCGGGGTACGCCGCGCTATCGAGCCCATTGACAGGCTGGCGCAGCTCCGCCACCGCCCTGCCGCAATCCGTCACCAGAATTTCCTCCCCGGCGCGAACCATGCGGAGATACTCGCTCAGCCGATTCTGCAATTCCCGGACGCCGACGGTGATCATGGGCCGGCAACGTAACCGGGCGCCGTTACATCGTCAAGATTCGTCATGGAAGCCCGGACGGCCCCTCGTGGCTCCACTGTCGCGGAGGAAACATCGCGCTGAACCGCCGTAGAGAACGAAGGTATCGGGAACGTCGGCCAGTGCCGGCCAGAGTCGCCGTTGCGCCGCCGGCAGGACGTCGAGCCTCGGCCGGAACGTCATGAGGTCATGTTGCCGGTGGCGATTGCCTGACCGGCAGGGGAGGGATGGGCCGGCAGTCGAGGCGCAGATGCCAGAACCGCCACGAGCGTTCGTTGAAGATGCCGATCGGCGGCTTGCGCAGCACTCGCCGCAGCGCGTCCGCGGGCACTTGGTTGATCAGCCACCGCACGTCGTCCAGCGTGCCGAGCGTCATCAGTTGGGCGATGAGGCAGTGTCCCCGCTTCAAATGCGAGTACGCACTGGAGTCCAGGAGAACCCTCATTTCCACTTGGCTTCGTCGACGTACGAGAGATCCTCGAGGGCCCGCTCCATCGCGACCGCTTCCTGATGTGTCCAGGTGCCGATCAGATGGTCCAGCGAAAACCCCACGGTGTCGCTGTCGCCCTTGCGTTCCCCCAGACCGGCGCCCCGGCGGAGAAGCTTCAGCACGGCGCGATTCAACGAGATGCCTTCCCGGCTTGCGAGCTGCCGGATGCGGTGGGCCAACTCGTCGTCAAAGCCTCTTATCGTGAGTTGGTTCACGCCTGTTCCCTCGAATGAATCACTGAAAGACTCGATATGACTACATTAGTGACTCGTCCGGATCGCTTCAACCTCCACCCTCACCCACGGCCTTCGACATGCCGGCAGCGAAAGGCTGCCGCTCGGCTGTCGGACGGACTTGGCCAGCTTCATCGCGAGTCACTGCTCATCCCTGTTTTCAACGGCTCATCCGGCGAGAGCGACCTGAATAGCTACCAAGGGGTTGTAACCCTGATTCGCCATGAAATGTTCCCGGTGTCGGGATCCCCAAAAATCTGAAAATTTGTCCTTCAGTCAATGAGTTGAACCTTGTCGCGCCCGGGGAACTTCGGTTTCAACTTACTGCGGTGGACCGCGCGGACCGGGTCGTGGAGCGCAAGCGGTTGTGACGGTCGGGACTGCGGACTGTATCAAAGGGGCAACCCGATTGTTGCATAAACGTGCGACAAATATAGTCAAGCGACGGCGTTCAGTGTTGCAAGAGCCTGCCGGAGTTCTCTTTCGAGCCTTTCGTTGCTGTTCATGGAGAGGACCAATTTGCCGGCGGGGCGGATCATGCGCCCGGCGCGTTGGATGAGGGTACGGCGAAGGGTCCCAATCTCCCGGAAACACCACAGCGCGGCGCGCTTTGCGGTGGTGCCACGGGCGCGAGGATTGAGTTGGATCTGCAACTCGCGGGTAAGGTTGTGAGCAACAATGCCGGCGAACATGTACAGTTGGTTGCCGACCCGGGTCTTGACCGGGACGTAATCCATCTGGCAATGCGTCTTGAGTTCGGCGAAGATGCTCTCCTGCGAACCGCGGCCTTCGTGGAAGGCGACGACCTTGCGTGGGGCCATTCGTTTGTTGGTGACGATGACCTTGAATTCGTACCCGTATTCGGTGGGCTGGAACAGGTCGAGTTGGATCGGCAGCTTGTGTTGGCATCTGACCTGATTTTTGATGAAGATGAAGCGATAGCGGGCGTTCCACGACTTCGGCTTCCAGCGGGTCTCGAAGTAATCGAGCCCGACCGCCATGCGTCGCCATCGTTTTCTGCCTTCGACCAGTTCCTTGAGGGCGGCAAAGCGCTCGAAAGGCACCGAGATGGTGAATTCGACCCCCGACGAATGCAGTCGTTCAGCGATGGTTTCGTTGAAAAATGCGCTGTCGATGCGAGTCTCTACCTTTGTGTGGGGAAGGCACGAGCGCACATGGCTGATACAGTGGCCGATGAAGGTGTCGGCCCCGTTGGAGTCGTGTACGTTTCCAGGACGATGGTGAACATCGAGGACCTGGTCGGTCTGGGCGACGGTGCAAAAGAGGGGGTAGTAGCTTCGCGCGCCCTTCTTTTTCTTGTTGAAACCCACTGCGGTTCCTTCGGCATGACGCCCGGTGCTCAACACCGACCCGTCGTAATCGAGCGTCACTCTCGAAAATCCCTCGACCACCAAACGCTCCATGACCAGATGTCTCGATTCACTTCGCACTTTGGCGACACTTTGTTCATCTGCACTGGCGAGCGACCGGCTGAGCGTGGACACATTCGGCAACCGCTTCAGACCGAGAACCCGTTTGACCATTTCGTCATCACGGTAGTACTCCACGTCGCGCAGCCGCCGGTGTCCGATGATCAGGTGCACGACCAGCAGCATCATGATCACGTGATGACCGTAAATCGGATTGGCCTTCAGGTGGCGGAAGCATCTCCATAGCCGCTCCTTGATGCCAATGAGGGGGAAGAAGTGCTGGAACAGGATGAGTCCCGAGTACGACGTGAGGTTCTGCTCTTCGAATCGGATATCGAGGCCCAGCGTAGCTTTACCTCGAACGTCGGCTCTGCTATGTTTCATCTTCGTGGTCTCCGTTTCGTTTGGTACGTTGTTTTGAGAGACAACTATTGTACCAGCTTCGGAGACCACGTTTCTCTCTATTACATTCGTTTCACAAATGACTCCGTACGACCTTGCACAAGATTCAAGAATATCGCATGTGGCTTATCCTCACTGGCAGTGAACTTGAGCCGCACGCTGCTTCGGCCTGAAAACCCCGTATTTCGTGCAGTGAACGCATGTATGGGTAGAAATTTAATGCAACTGGCAGGGCAAGTGCGGTCCGATGTACCCGATTTCGACCTCCTTGGCGACCGGATCGAAACGAAGATGGATGCGGCCGCCGTCGCCGAAGCGAGCGTGCCATTCGAATATCTCCCGCGTACCGCGATGGGATTGGAACATCCGCGCCTCCCGAAAAAAGCGATTCTTCATCTTCAACGTGCTCTCCGGTGTGACCTTGGTTTTCCAAGGCGGTGCGGGGCCTCCAACGTCCCGCCACTCTCGGGCCGACTGGTCGAGGTCTTTGAGCTTCCCGACGATGGTGGAGAACAGGTGCGCTTGCTCCTTGAGGTTGTCTTCCACTCCCGGACCGAAGACGAGATTTGGGAAGACGGTTTGGCGGTTCTCCCACAAGGTAACGGGATCATCACTGCCCGCGAGAAGACGTTCACGGTGACGGTTGCAGATGGGGCCGGCATGAGCGGAACGGGTGAGTTGGTCTATTTCTTCGGATGCTTCCTTGATTGTTTCGTCGGGCAGCAGCTCGTTGAAGCGGACCGTGATGCGGTCACGGTCCCAGATCGGAGCCGACGGGAATCCGATGGCTATCCAGTTGGCGATTGCGCACAGAACAAGAGGCTCGCCATCGGGCACCGGCAACGTCTGTTCCTCGCACGCCAGGAAGCGATCCTCCATGTCCCGTCCGATTTCGATCAGGAGTGGTTGCCTGTCGGTCAACCCCATGAAAAATCTAAACTCTTCCCGGTATCCCTGGCTCCGCAATTCGAGATAAGCGCTAAACAAGGAGTAACCGGGCAGGCACTGCGTGTCGTAGAGATTCCGGGCGTTCCGCAGGCTCTTCTCAACGACTTCGGATTCAAGAAGCTGCTTCATGCCCGCTGCGAGATCCCTGAGCCACGTGGATATCTCAGCAGGATTCGAGCGGGGGACCGACACGCTGGCATGATTGAGGACCATCTCGCGCACGTCAGGATCTCGGGCCAAGCAGCTTGATCAGATTGTCCTCGTGTTGATCGAAGAATCCTTCCGGCCATGTAGACAGGCGACCGTCAGCATCCACTCGCGGGGAGGACACTACCGCTTCGGCACCTTCGCGGGAGAAATAGTGGAACGCTACGTCCTCCGGTCGAACCAGACCTTCCCGAACGGCAATGCGGACACCGTCCATGAAGTGATCGCTGTGTGTTTCGACAATCACTTGTACGCCCGCAAGCGAGGCGCGAACTGCCAGCTCGGCCAATCTGGTCTGACCTCTGGGATGCAGGTGAGCCTCCGGGTTCTCGATCAGGCACAGAGAGCCTGGCGGCTCCAACAGGGCCGTCAGTACCGGCAGTGTGTAAGACAGGCCGAAACCGACGTTCGTCGCGCGGTAGCGTCTCGTCTCCACGTCGCCAGGATGGTCGAAAGAGAAGCCGGCAATAATGGCATCGGCGTCCTGGATCGTCTCCAGTTGCAGATGGACACCCGGTGTTACTTCCTGCAACCAATCGTCTATGACTTCCATCAGCCGACGGCGCCTCGGATCGGAACATCGGGGATCGTTTGACGACAGGCTCTCGCCCTGTCGGGCGCTCAGGTAATTCGGTGTGTACTCACCACGGGTGCCGAGGTTCCCACGGCGAGCGAATACTTCGGAGTGGTGGTAGAATTTGCGCGGACCGATCCGTTCCGCGTTGACGTAGATCAGACGACCGCCCAGCGGCGGAACTTCGGTCCACTGCTTCAGTACATTCGATTCCGGATCAGTGGGGGAAATAACGCCTTGGGAAGCGCCCCTGGTTCGTAGTTCGTCGGCCGTCCTCGAATAGTCGAAAGAAAATCTGCAAGGCGTCGGGTTGTCGGTACGGTGAAGCTCGAATTCCACCACATCGGCTTCGGCGTCTTCGCAAAGGACATCCTGGCCGGTGCCGAGATCCGCGAGTTCACCACCCAGCACCAGCCGACCCTCGCGAAGCTCACCGGTAGTAGACGACTGCCGAAGCACCAACAGCGCCTGGATGACGCTGCTCTTTCCCATTCCGTTCAAGCCACATAGTAAAGTGAGAGGGGCGCAGGTCAATTCCGTGCTTTTGAAGCATTTGAAGTTCGTCAGTTTGATTTTTCTAAGCATTACAGACAGTCCTTTATCAGCTTATCAATAGCTTGAAAGCGCTTTCTTACTCGAACGGGAATACCGGTAGAATAGGAAATCGCTTTATCGAACTCCTCATCTTCGTTCATCAATGATATGAACCGATTGTTGACTTTTTTGTGTTTATTTATAAGTATGTCGATTTCACTATCCGAACGGCGCGCCAACCCGACACTCCAAGCTTCAAACAATGCTTTACTAATCGGACGACGATTTTCTTCTTTAGAATAACGTTTCCTGAAGGCATCGTTTCCAAAAATACGGAATGCAGATTTCATGGCTTTCCTGAAGTCTTTTGAAATACGAGTCCTTTCGCGTGAATCCATTGCATTCACTTTTTTCATTGTACGACCAAGATAGCCGTCCAGATCGTTTTCTGAATATTCCTCCCACGGATTGACATGAAAGGCTATAAATCGAAGTACACACTCTCTATCTGCCATACGATTTGTCTCAATCGATTCAACAGTGGCATCAAGAAACTCTCTGGTATTGGCCAATTTCTTGAGGTAACCCCTAATCGGTCCTGGATGCAGTGCATGGCGTATTTCCTGTCCGTTAAGCATTACCCCGCCAGTATTGATACGCCGAAAGATATTGAACATCACTTCTTCCGGCGTTCCTGGTTCTATGACGTTCACTACGAGCTGGGTTTCGCTGATTCGTCTCTGCATTGGCCGCGGAAGATCCGTGTAATGATGATCATTCAGTTTTGTCAGATATTCAAGCTTAGTCAAATGAAAGCAACCTGTCACATAGGCATGGATGGTTGACGTTCTTTGGAGTCCATCGACAACGGACCATTTCTCGTCTTCGTCCTCTGCTACATAAAAAACAGGTATCGGAATGCGTAGCAGGAGCGATTCGATAAGGCGACTCTTTCGTTCGTCGTTCCAAATACCCGCCATACGTTGAAAATCCGGCGCCAGATCGACTTCATCATGATCAATACGCGAAACGAGTTGGCCCACGACGATGTTGACCGTGCGAACCTTGATCTTTTCTGGATTGAAGGGCCGCTTGATCTCTCCGCCAGAATCTTCCCGCTCACGTTCGAGGCCGCTGTCCTGATCAACGTCCACACTCGGAATGTTGATGATGTATCCCTTCGAGCCAACAACCCGCTTGGTACGGTTCGTCATAGCTCGGTTCCCTCGGGTGGACGGCCGGGCGGATTTCGCTGATGGATCGGGCAGTGGATTCCTGATTGGCGCGCGATGGTACCAGACATCGATCATTCGCTCGGGACGCCGAACACGTCGGCATGGCGGCGGAAGACGACAAACCAGTCGGCCGCGTGGTGGAAGCGGATCACGATGTAGCCGACCTCGATCAGGGCGCGGGTCTTCGCCTGATCCTCGCGGGCCTGATCCGGGGCGTCGTGCGGCGGGCCGTCGATGTAGATCGCGGCGTTCGCCTCCCGGTAGAAGAAGTCGGGCCGGGTGTAGTGGCCGGGGATGGCGTACTGCGCGTCGCTCGGCAGCCGAAGCCCCAGCGACTCCACCCTGTCGAGCCAGCGTTGTTCGAGCCGGCTGTCGCAGCGCTTCCGAAGCGCGGTCAAGCGCTCCGCGCGGGAACCCGCGCCGCCGGCGGGGCGGCATTCGGAATGCGCCAGTTCCGCGAGCAGATCGCGGATCAGCGCGCGATCCAGAATTCGGTGATCCGGCTGGTTGCCATAGTCCAGCAGGCATTCGTAACACGCCCTGCCGCACCGGTCCTCGGCACGGTCCTCCAGGGTGTCGGGATCGTAATGGCAGATCTCCAGCGCCCGGCGCGCGAGCGCGGGCAGCACCACCGGGCCTTCGGCGAGTTGGCGCAGGACGCCGGCGCCTCCTTCCGACGCCTCGTAGAAGAGCACCTCCCGCCGTTCGTGCGGCGAGGGCATCGCCTCGCAGGAGAGCTCGCGCGGCTCAAGCTGGAAATGCTGCTGGATCGCCTGCTTGAAGGCCGCTTGCAGGCTCGCCATCTCGGGAGCAGCGCGCGGCGGCTCGAAGCGCATGACCAGCGCGTTCCTGGTGTCCCTGACGAAGGGCACGACCCGCGCGATCCGTCCTTCGGCGGCCGCGTCGTCCCGGTCCTCGGCGTCGGCCTGGTTGCGCGACCAGTAGCCGCGCTCCAGGTCGAGGTTGAAGCCGCGCGGCTGGTTCCCGTCCTGGTGCGTCCAGCCGAGGTTGACGCGATAGAGATCGGTGGCGTCACCGTAGCTGAGCGTGAGCGCACGCACGTCGCCGCGGCAGACCTCCGCATCCTTGCGGTCGAGCCGGCCGTTGACCTCGGGGAAGCGGTATGCCGTGACCAGGTGGTAACCGAAGCGCTGCCGCTCCTCCTCGTCGCAGGTGATGCGCTGGGCGAGGCTCAAGCTCACGTTCTGCAACCGGACCAGACCGTCGATACGGGACGGCGTATCGAGGGCGGCGCCGCAACGGTCGCAGACCTCGGCCAGGTTGGTTTCGCCCGCCTGGAGGTGGGCGTAGCCGCATCCGGGACAGCGCTTCATCGTGTCGGTGACGAGCCGGTGGGTGTTCTCGGCGGCGTCCGAAGCGAAGTCGAGATTGACCTTGTACACCCGGTAGCGCGCACCCTCGTGATAGATCAGCGCGCGGGGGCCGAACTCCGAGATGGCGAGGAAGCGGGGGCGGGAGATGAACTCGTCGCGCCCTCTGCGCCGGCGCCGGCCCGGCACGTAGGCGGAGATCGGCAGCCGGGGAAAGTTGTAGCCGGGGAGGAAGCCTTCCGTCGCGAAGTAGCGGTAGGAGTAGAAGTCTCCCTCGTAGACCCCCTCGGCTTCGGTGAGCAGGCGGATCTGGCTCTCGGCCTGTGCGCGCAGCCGTCGCGAGTGGTGGCGCTCGGCCTCCGGTCGCGAGTGGTCGCCGATGACCGCATGGTGGAGCTCGCGCTGGCGGACGGCGGCGCGATAGAGGCCGCGCCACCGGTCGCACGCGGAATCGAAGCTGCGCTCGATCCGGTCGAGCACCTCGTCCACCCATCGATCGTGGAACCAGGCCGTCCCCTCGAGCTCCGGGCGGATCTCCGCGATCACCGCATCGGCCCTGGCGCGCGCCGCGCCCCGGTGGACCGGGCTTCGCAGCTCGTCTCTGAGCGCCCCCTTCACCGGCAACGGCCGCCGCCCGTTCCCGTTCCCGGCATCATCGAGGTCCAGGACCGCGGTCAAGGTTCTGCCCAGGTCCGGCCTCCCACCTTCCATCCAGATCGCGTGGACGTGCGAGCGGACGAGGTCGCGGTTGCGCAGATCGATGCGGGGCGGCGCCACCGTTCCGGCGACCATCCGGGCGGGTTCGCGGTAGAAGTACTGGTCGTGGGGGCTGCGCCCCGCGCAGTAGGTGAAGACCAGGGCGGGCTGTCCGCCGCGCCCCGCGCGCCCGCTACGTTGCGCGTAGTTGGCCGGCGTGGGCGGCACGTTGCGCAGGTTGACGAGGTTGAGCTGGGCGATGTCCACCCCGAGCTCCATGGTCGGCGAACAGAACAGCAGCGGCAGATCTCCTTCGCGGAAGCGTTCCTCCCGTTCCAGGCGGTCCTCCGGCATCACCTGGGCGGTGTGCTCGCGCGCTTCGAGGACGTGCCTCAGATCCACGAAGCGCCGGTAGCACGCCACGAAGTAGCGGTTCACTTCCGCGGGAAGCCCGCCTTCTTCGAGCAGGCGCGTGCGATCGGGCGGACGATCCTCGCCGTCGCCTGGCAGCCAGCGCAGCGCATCGGCGTTGAGTTGATAGCCCGGATCTTCGCCGTCGCCGGCGCGTCCGCGTCCGGTGCGCACCTGCTCGACGATGCCGTAGCGCTTCAGCGCGAGGAACAGGAACCGGATGACCTCGCCGGTGTCCGCGCGCCCGAGGGATTGCGCCCGGGACTGCTCCCAGGATTGCCCCGGCGCCGGATACGATTCGAGGGTGCGTTTCACGTACTGTCCGTAGGCGCCGTAAGAGGAGACGAAGAAACCGCCCCGTTCGCCCTTCCTTCGAGGGCGGGGCCAGGCGACGACGGAGCCGGTCAGCTCCCGCTCGTCGTCGAGATACCAGACCGTGCCTTCGAGGAGACGTGGCTTCGTCTGCTCGACGAGATCGTGCTGTTTCCGGGGATCGAGCACGTCCACCTTCACCGCGAGCGCCCGCCGGAGCACGTCGAGCAGGGTGCGGACGATTTCCTCCCGCGCTTCGGCCGGGACTTGGCGGAGGGCCGCCGGAGCTTCGATGAAGCGCCGGTTCCCGCGGCCTTCCTGTACGGAGAACCCCGACTCCCACAATTCCGTTTCGCCGAACAGTCCGTCTTCCTCTCCGAGCCCTTCGTACTCGAAGCGCAGCAGCCCGCAGTCCTCCAGATTGGGCGCGGTGACCCGCCAGCCGCGTTCGAGGTCGCGGTAGAGGAAGTACTCGATGACGCGCCGCAGGGCGTCCCGGGTGTTCTGCCGTGCCGGACCGCGCACTTCCGGATCCGCCGCATAGTCCTCGAAACGCGGGTGCATGGCGTCGAAGACGTGGCGTGACAGGTCGCCGTGGCGAAGCCCCAGTGCCCCCGCTCCCTCGTCTGGAACAAACCCGTTCCCCGTCTGTCCGGGGCGCCCGCGATTCCGCGCAGCGGAATCGCCAAGCGACCGCGCCAGCGGTCGCCCGCAAGCCCGATACAGCGCCGAGCGCAGCAGGGCGACCTGTACGAAGTCGTTGAAGTGGCCCGCCTGCAAGGAGGCGTCCTGGCGGTTGTCGGTGAAGCTCAGGAGCTTGCGCGCCTCGGGGGCGAGGCTCCGGTCGTGCTGTAATTCGATGAGCGAGCGCACCGCGAGGATCGTGGTGGCGGTGCTCCGGTTGTCCACGCCGAGGGTGGCCAGCTTGAAACGCTCGGATCGCTGGCCCCTGGGGTAGGCGACCCCGCAGGACGGCTCCAGGCAGAACAGGAAGTTGCCGTGGATCAGGGCGGCGGGCGCTCCCTCACCTTCCGGGACGATGCATCCGGCGGAATCGACGAAGACCGGCTCCGGGACGTCCTTGCGGGCGTTGGGCCGGACCCGCTCCACGCCCTGGGCGGTCGTTTCCTTGAGCGCGTCCGGCAGGCGGGCGAGCAGCGCAGGACCGGCGGCGCGAGGCCAAGGTGCTTCCTCGGAGAGGTACAGGTAGGCGTCGTGGCTGTCGTCGTCATCGACCTCGCGGCGGTCTTCGCGGGGGAGCAGTGTCGCCTGGCCGTGCGCGTCCGCCGCCGACGCCGCGACCCGCACCCGGTAGTAGGCGGTTCCGCAATGGCGGCAGAAGACGAGAGGAAAAAGCGGTTTCTCCGGTTCGCCGGGTTTGGCCGCCTTCTTGGCAATCTCCAGGTGGCGGTGCGCCTCGGGTTCGAGCGAGGCCCAGACCGTATCGCCCCGGGTCAGGAATTGATGCAGCCGGAAGGCGAAGAGGGAGAAGCGGCTGGATTCGCTTCGGTAGATGCCGGACCCCCGAAGCAGCCATCGGCGGAGCACTTCGGCGCATCGTCGCGGCCCGGTGTCCGCGATCCTCGCGTCCGTCAGCGACGATGGCGGCCCGGCACTGCTCTCCGACGCGGCTCGTCGCGGCCCGGCATCCGTGAACCCCGTGTCTGCCAGCGGCGATGGTGCTTCGGCATCGATCTCCGGCGCGGCTCGTCGCGGCGCGGCGTCCGCGATCCCCGCGTCCGTCAGCGACGATGGTGCTCCGGCGCCGCTCTCCGACGCGGCGCCCACGAGCGCCGCGAGCTCCAACCCGGCGGACGGCTGGCCACCCCCGCCCGGCTCGCCATGGTCGCGCCCGACCGCCTCGACATCCCCGCCGAGCCTGCGGGGCGTCTGTCTGAGGAGCTTGCCGGTGCCCGCCTCCTCGCGCACGCCGAAGGTGGATTCGATCCAGGAGGCGAGGGGATGCGCCCGGAACGACTCGTAGTCGGAGGGCGGCTCTTCGTCCGAGACGATGGCCGCTCGAATGGCGTCCCGGACCGCAGGGTCCGCGGGGTCGATCTCCGGCGTCGCCCGCTCCAGCGTTTCGCCGATCACCTGTTCGGGCGTGAAGTCCACCCCGAACAGGGCCTGTGACACCTTCGCCACCTCGCGCCGCTGCTCCTCGCTGCTCCCGCCGCTTGCCATCGTGGCGGAGGTGCCGATGCAGACGGCGCCGTCGCCAAAGGCGACGCTGTTGCCGGAGGCGACGCGGTTGCCGAGAGCGTGGCGGCAGCGGCGGATGAGCATCGCGACGTCCGCCCCCTGGCGGCCCCGGTAGGTGTGCAGCTCATCGAAGACGAGGAACTTGAGGCCCTGGGCGGCCCTCACCAGCTCACGGTCCTCGCTGCGCGTGAGCATCAGCTCCAGCATCATGTAGTTCGTCAGGAGGATGTCCGGCGGATCGTCGCGGATGGCCTCGCGGTCAGCGCCCCGTTCCTGCCCCGTGTAGCGTGCGAAGCGCACCGGCGACCGGCCTTCCGGATAGCCCTTGTCGAGGAACTTCCCGAGCTCCTCGGCCTGGCTGTTGGCGAGGGCGTTCATGGGGTAGACGACGATGGCCCGGATGCCCTCTCGAATGCCCCGTTCGGACCCGCGGCGAAGTATCTGGTCCACGATCGGCACGATGTAGGCGAGGCTCTTGCCGGAGCCGGTGCCGGTGGTCAGCACGCAGGATCGTCCCTCGGCCACCTGGAGGATCGCCTCGCGCTGGTGGCGGTGGAGGTGGAGCAGCTTGCCACGGTGGTCCGCGTCGGACTTGCCGATCCGGAAGATGCGCGAGCATTCCTCGTGGAGTACCCCTTCCGCGACCAGATCGCCGATCGTGCCGCCGGGGCTGAACGTCGGATTCAGTTGGAGGAGCGGCTCCGGCCAGAACCCCTCCGCATCGAGGATGCCGTCGACGAATGCCCCGATCCGGGGATCGCGGATCTTGATGAAGCTGCGGGTGTAGTCCCGGTAGTCGGAGACCAGGCGGCTTCTCAGGTCGAAGACATCCATCTCGCACCTTCTTCAGGTTCCAACCCAGGCTCCATCGTGGTCCCCGGCCGCAATGGCGAAGAACCCGAAGGGGATCGGCCATGGAGTTCCATCCGGCGATGATACGTCGGCTCGTTCATCGAAACCGGAGGCTTGTCCTGTTTCCCGGATGGAGGGGGAGGTGAGCCGGTGCGGGCCGCGGGGCGGTCAGCGTGAAACGGTCCCGGACCGAATCGCCTCCTCAATGGCTTGGGGAACGGTGTGAAACTGCCTTGGCGGACTCCGGGGCCGGATGGAATCCGGTGCGTCGCCGCCCGAACCATCCTGCACGTCACGCCCCCCATCGGGTTCAACCTGTTCGTGCTGCTGCAGGGCATGACCCAACACGACATCGGCTACGTGGCGAAGATGGCGACGCCGATGTTCCTGATCATGGTGGTCATGGTCTTCATCCTGATCGCAGCGCCGGAGCTCGCGACCTGGCTCCCGGAGAACATGCGGGCCGCGCTTGGCGGGTAAGGGCATTCCGTTCTGCCCGTCGGGGCTCCGAATCAGGGAGGCGTCGATGGATCGCGACCGGGTGGCCTGTCACGAGGCCTTCGCGGGCGTCGGTCAGGTCTCGCGCGATCGGTTGAGGGGGCGGCATCGACGGGGAGGAAAATCGACCCGTCGGAGCATTGAGCGTCAGAAATCGATTGGACTGGATTATGGTGCCCTGTGCTGGCAAACTACCAGACACGTGAAAACGTGTTGAGCAGGGACATGACCACATCACAACAATCATCCGATCTTGACGGTCGAATTGTCGACTTGGTGCGGGGATTTTGGGAAGAGCACCGGATACCGCTGCTCCTGAGTCGGTTAGGAAACCAGGACAATGGTCAGATTGCGGAGTTGGCAAAAAAGAAAGCCGGAAGCTTGAGGGCCTATCTGCGCCGTGAACTTGTTGGGAAGGTGCGAGTGATTCAACATAGTGCCAAATTCCCGGTTATCGGGGCCATTCCGGAGGACGCGGAATTACCTGAGAACACTGATATCGACATGCTGCTGGAAAAAACACATAGCCGGCTGGGGGCGGAAGCCAAGCCACGTTACCACCCCGCCTTCTGGGCCGCCTTCCGGAAACCCCTTGATGAATCGAACGGGCGGTACGTGAGCGTCCAACCCCCCCTTCGATTCCAGGATATGCTTCCGGAACACAAACCGGATGGTTTCGTTGAGATAACACGGGAGTATGTCCTCGGTCCGGATGCCGAGGTGGCGGAGGTGCAACAAAGAATTCAGGATTGGCTTGCGGCAAACAAACTCGATCCAGCACCTTTTTTGTTGAAAAACGAGGCAAATATTGCACGCCTGCCGTCCGACGATTTGCTTGGCCGATTATTGCTCGCCCTTGAGCCTGACGAACTCAAGCGAATATCCATGCCTCTGGATGTCGTCAGTAAACTGAGGCGCCAGCCGCTGTGAGGCCGAGATTGATGGTGGTCGTTGCGGGCATCCCGCCTGCAATTCACGACGAGTTCGTAATCAAGTTCAACAAGGCATGGTCGATTCCAGCATTGTTGCCACTGGAACGATCGAAAGGTTATACGGATTCATACTCGGCAGAACTCTATGAGTGTTTTGCCGCCGGACTGAAAGGGTGCGAGCAGTCGACTCGCTCGCATCTATTGGCGAATACGAATCTCGTCCTGCTGTATCTCCACAAGAATGATGGAAGCGAATCGGCGCTTTTCCAAAGATTCGGTGCCGAGGCGCTGGTCATTCCACTGAAATGGCCGGAATTTGCGGACATGCCTCTGGCTACTGGAAATCAGCGGGGACAAGCCGTCAATGGCTTGCTCCGCGGAGGAAGACGGGCGATTAGGCATGCACGGGATTTGCTCGCTGTGATTGCAGAGGAGGTTACCAATCGCGAAAACAGGACATGTCTGTTGCTACCGCGTAAAAATTTCGGTAGTAAAATCAACAAAGTATTCGATTGTGTACGTGACGCCGCTTTGTCCGAGGAGGAGGGCAAAGGTAGATTCAAGCAGAAGCTGGACCGTGTTTCACAGTCACTTCCAACAGATCATGTAGATGGGCGCAAGTATTTCACAGGACAAGGAAGGCTTGTATTCAAAAGCCCAGGCAAGGCCGGTGCACGACATGGCTTGGCGCCGACATGGGAAGATCCCGGGCACGATTCATCTTGTGTGATCCGGGGACGAATGCGGTTTGGGGTATCTTACGATCCGAAATTTCACTACGACTGCGACATTCCCAAAGATGGAAATCGGACCTTCCCCAGTTGCCACGACACAAAGTCTGTGCCTCGCGGAAGGACTCATGTGAACATTGCACCGAATGACAATATCAGGTGAAAATAATGAGCCGCGATCAGATTGTCGCGGCTCATTGGGACTGTCGTTGCCGAAGTTAGCGACGAGTGCCTGAACACTGAAAAAATTATCGGAGCCGCATCCCGTCTCCACGCCTTTAAGCCAAGATAGCTAACGAGGAGAGGACATGCATATCCAGATCCTCGTTCTGGCCTCTTGGCCGCGCTCCTCGGACGGCGCAACGCGAACCTGAACCGAGGAACTCCGCAAGGGAATCTCCACTCCGAACAGGAGCTTCGATATCCGCGCGAAACATTGGGCAATTTGCGCCTTCGATCCTGCAAAGTCAAGCCCGGACGACGATGCAAGGACCGGATAGCGGCGGGCAATTGCCTGCCTGCGGCTACCCGACCCCTGGGGCGACGAGAGCGGCGCGCGGCTGGATACTGGAGCGGCGCCGGGTTGCCGCCGGACACCTCGGCCTCCGCGTCCGGCGGAGCCGTCGGCTGGCTTCGTCGGACGGCTCCGCGCCCGAGCGGACCGATCCCCTTTGCCACCGAAACGTCGGCATTCCGCGGCCAGCCAGCGCCCGGGAGCACCAATCCGGCAAACCGGGCTGTCGCCCCGTGGTGCCGTTGACACCCGCGGCACCGATCCTGTTCCTTGAAAACCCCCGGTCGATTGGATAGCTTCAACCCGCCGCCGCGGTGGGCGTCCGGCGTTCGTCCCGGACGTCCCCACGGTTCGCATCGCCGATCCCGAAGCGCGTCCGCGCCAATCCGAACGAGGTGTCCATCATGAGTGCAGTTCCCGCCGAATTTCTCAGCCGGACGGCCAAGGTCGATCCGGATTCGGTGCAGCCGTTTCCGAGCTCGAAGAAGGTGTACCGGACCGGCAGCCGGCCCGACCTGAACGTGCCGTTCAGGGAGATCACGCTGGCCGAGACGCGCTCGTCGCAGGGCGTCGAGCGCAACGATGCCGTCTACGTCTACGACACCTCCGGCCCGTATACCGACCCGGACGCGCGGATCGACGTCCGCCGGGGCCTGCCGCCATTGCGCGCCCCGTGGATCGGGGAGCGCGGGGATACCGAGCCCCTCGGCGGCGTGTCCTCCGAGTACGGCCGGCAACGGCAGGGCGATCCGAAGCTCGCGCCGCTGCGCTTCGCCCATCTGCGCGTGCCGCGCCGCGCCCGGCCCGGAGCCAACGTCACCCAGATGCACTACGCCCGGCAGGGCATCGTGACCCCGGAGATGGAGTTCATCGCGATCCGCGAGAACTGCATGCGCGAGGCGTACCGGGCGGAGGTCCGCGGGCATCGCCATCCGGGCATGGGGTTCGGGGCGAGCCTCCCGGAGGACGTCACGCCGGAGTTCGTGCGCGACGAGGTCGCGGCGGGCCGCGCGATCATCCCCTCCAACGTCAACCATCCGGAGAGCGAGCCGATGATCATCGGCCGCAACTTCCTCGTGAAGGTCAACGCGAACATCGGGAATTCCGCGGTGACGTCGAGCATCGGGGAGGAGGTCGAGAAGATGACGTGGGCGATCCGCTGGGGCGCGGACACCGTCATGGACCTCTCCACCGGGAAGAACATCCACGAAACAAGGGAGTGGATCATCCGCAACAGCCCGGTGCCGATCGGCACCGTCCCCATCTACCAGGCGCTGGAGAAGGTCGGCGGGGTGGCCGAGGACCTCACCTGGGAGCTCTACCGCGACACCCTCGTCGAGCAGGCCGAGCAGGGCGTGGACTACTTCACGATCCACGCCGGGGTCCGCCTGCCCTACGTGCCGCTGACCGCGCGCCGGGTCACCGGCATCGTCTCCCGCGGCGGCTCGATCATGGCGAAGTGGTGCCTCACGCACCACCGCGAGAGCTTCCTCTACGAGCGCTTCGAGGACATCTGCGAGATCATGAAGGCATACGACGTCGCGTTCTCGCTCGGCGACGGCCTGCGCCCCGGCTCCATCGCCGACGCCAACGACGAGGCGCAGTTCGCCGAGCTGGAGACCCTGGGCGAGCTGGCCCGGACCGCGTGGAAGCACGACGTGCAGGTGATGATCGAGGGTCCCGGCCACGTGCCCATGCAGCGGATCCGGGAGAACATGGAGAAGGAGCTGAGCGAGTGCCGGGAGGCGCCGTTCTATACCCTCGGCCCGCTGGTCACCGACATCGCGCCAGGCTACGACCACATCACCTCGGGGATTGGGGCGGCGATGATCGGCTGGTACGGCACCGCGATGCTCTGCTACGTCACCCCGAAGGAGCACCTGGGGCTGCCGAACAAGGACGACGTGAAGACGGGCATCGTGACCTACAAGATCGCGGCCCACGCCGCCGACCTCGCCAAGGGCCACCCTGCCGCCCAGCTCCGGGACAACGCGCTGTCCAAGGCCCGCTTCGAGTTCCGCTGGGAAGACCAGTTCAACCTCTCGCTCGACCCGGACACCGCGCGCCACTTCCACGACGAGACGCTGCCCAAGGAAGGGCACAAGCTCGCCCACTTCTGCTCGATGTGCGGGCCGAAGTTCTGCTCGATGAAGATCACCCAGGACGTGCGCGACTACGCCCGCGAGCACGGGCTGGCGGAGGTGGACGAGGCGCTGGCGGAGGGGATGAAGGCGAAGGCGGAGGAGTTCCGGGCGAGCGGGGGCGAGGTGTACCGGGAGGTCTGAACGAATCCAGCAAGACTCCCTTTCTCCTGGCGTTCCTGGTGACGGTCCTCGTGAACTGCGGAGCGCTCTTCGTGCTGATCAGCGTGGGGATGGACGGCGTCCTTTCGTTCTTTCCCTCCAGGCGCTGATCAGGCGCCGAGGCGGGCGCCGTCGAACTCCGTCCCCGTCAGCGCATCGAGGAGGTCGCGGCCTGAATCGTCGTCCAGCGCGGCCAGCGGCGGGCGGACGGTGCGCCACGCGGGATCGTCCCGGTAGTGGGCGATGAGGTATTTCTGGGCCGGGATCCCGGGGTATCGGTCGATGGCGCGACGGATCGTGGTCGCCGCCGCCTGCTTCGCGTCGGGGTCGCCGTGCCCGCTCTCCCAAGCGTCGAAGATGGCCCGGGCGCCGGCCGGATTGACGTTGGAGGTGGCGGTGATGCAGCCGGCGGCGCCGGCGCGGAGCCCGTCGAGGAGGAAGACCTCCGAGCCCGGGAAGATCGCCAGATCCAGGAAGCGGTCGAGCATCATCCGCGTGTTCGACCAGTCGCCGGAGCTGTCCTTCACCCCGGCGACGGTCTCCGGGAACGCATCGGCGAGCCGCCCGATCAGCCCCTCGGTGACGGGCACCCCGGAAAGCCTCGGGAAGTGGTAGAGGAACACCCTCAGGGCGGGCTCCCCGACCCGCTCGATGACCTCGGCGAAGGCGCGGAAGAGCCCTTCGTCGCTCACCCCCTTGTAGTAGAACGGCGGCAGCATCAGCACGCGGCGGCAGCCGGCGTCCAGCGCGTGCCGGGTGAGCTCGACGCTGTCGGTGAGGGCGCAGCAGCCGGTGCCGACCATGAGCCGGTCGGGCGGGATGCCGGCACCCGTCACTTCATCGACCAGCGCCTTGCGCTCGGCCACCGAGAACGAGTTCGCCTCGCTGGTGGTCCCGAACATCGCGAGGCCGTGACAGCCCTGCGCGAGCAGCCAGCGCGCGTGGGCGACGAAACGTCCGGAGTCGATGCCGAGATCCGGGCGTAGCGGCACGAGCACCGGCGACCACACGCCATGCGCGGCCAAGGAGTCGAGGGAGCGGGATGCGGGAGTCGGGACAGTCTCGGCGTTCATGGGCGGGGCCTCCCGTCGAGGCGTGGTTGCCGGGCGAAGTAGCCTTCGAGGTACTCGGCAAAGGAGATGCGGTCCGCGACCTCGATCTCGCGCTGGACGCGCAGCGACGCGGTGGCCTGCGCTTCGAGCGCGGCCCGGCGCCCGGCGGGCAGCGGCGTTGCCAGCAGGCTCGCGCGATGCTCCCCGGACTTGCGCATGGCGAACTCGAAGAACGCCTCGGACCGTGCACGGAGCTCGTCGAGCACCCGGGCCGAGGGCAGCCGCCGAGGATCGTCGAGGGCCGCGCGGCAGGACTCGACCGCGGCGGCGTAGCGCCTCGTGCGGCTCCCGGCGTCGAGCACGCCGGCGATCTCCGCTACCGCGTCCACGATCTCCCGGGCCCGGTCGAAGATCGCGACATCCTGTCCGGCGCGCCGAATCCGTAGCGCCGGGTCGCGCCCGCGGACCGCGACGAGGCGCTGGTTCTCCTCGATCTCGTCCTGCTCCGACCGCGAGATCGGGGGGCTCGCGTCGAGTACGCAGTGGATGAGGAACGCCTCCATGAACCGCATCGTGTCTTCCTCGATCCCGATCGGGGAGAACGGGTCGACGTCGAGCGCCCGGATCTCCACGTAGCGCACGCCGCGGCGCTGCAGCGCGACGGTCGGCTTCTCCCCGGAGCGGGCGATCTGCTTCGGGCGGACGAAGCTGTAGTACTCGTTCTCGATCTGGAGCAGGTTCGCGTTGAGCTGGCGGTACTCCCCGCCGGCGACGACTCCGATCTCCTCGTAGGGCGGGTGCGCGGCCTCCGTCGCCGCGTGCAGGGTGCGGACGTAGGCGGCGGGGGAGTCGTAGGAGATCCCGAGCCGCCGTTGCGACTCGTTCTTGTAGCCGATGTCGCTCATGCGCAGCGAGGTCGCGAAGGGCTCGTAGAGGGTGCCCCGGCCCAGCTCGGAGAACGTATGCGGCGTATTGCCGAGAAACGAGCGGCAGATCGCCGGCGAGGAGCCGAACAGCAGCGGCACGATCCATCCGTGGCGGTGGAAGTTGCGCACCAGGGCGAAATACCGATCGGAGGCGAACGCGCCGAGGCGCTCCGCGCTCCGGCCCTCCATCTCCCGGTACGCGGCCCAGAACGGCCGCGGCAGGGAGAAGTTGAAGTGAACGCCGGAGATGGTCTGCATCACCCGCCCGTAGCGGTGGCTGAGCCCGCGCCGGTAGACGTGCTTCATGGTGCCCACGTTCGATCCGCCATAGTGCGCGATGGGAATGGAGCGGTCGCCGGTGACCATGCAGGGCATGCTCGCCGCCCACAGCACCTCGTCCCCGATCAGCGGGCAGGTGAACCGGTGCAGGTGGCGGAGGCTGCGCGACACCTCGCGCACGCCACGGTACGCGGGGGTGACGAACTCGAGGAGCGCCTCGGAGAAGTCGGTGGTGATGTTGGGGTGGGTGAGGGCGGAGCCCAGCGCTTCGGGGTGGGGCCGTTGCGAGATGTAGCCGGCGCGGTCGACGCGCAGGCTCTCCTTCTCGATGCCGACCCGCCTTCCGGAGAGCAGGGAGGGGTCGATCGCATCGACGAGGATACGCGGCCGGCGCTTCACGACATCGGACAAGTCGGCAGTCTCCGCGGATGGAGTGGGGGCCGGATCGAAAGGCGCGGATTCTGCGCGATCTCCTCGCCGATTGCATGACGCAGGGTGGAGTGGTCAGGGCAAGATCATCAAAAATATATCAATATCAATATGTTGGATGAGTCTGGATTCATTGGCTCGGCGGATGTTTCACGGCTCGTACAGGTGGGCCTGACCGAGCACCGGTCTCGCCCGTCGGGGAACGCCGACAGGGCGTCCCGGGCTTCGACCGGATTTCTTCGAAGTCGGCGGCGTGCGGAATGCTCCTGCTCAGCCGTCGACCTGCTGCAACGCCTCGGTGATGACCGCCGCGTCGTTGCGGCGCGACGCCTCCGTGCTCAAGTACCGGCGCCATCGCCGCGCGCCGCTGGTTGCGTGGAACAGTCCGAGCATGTGGCGGGTGACGTGGTGAAGTCGCGTCCCGCGCTCGACCTCTCGGCGGGCGTACGCCGCCATGCGTCCCGCGATCTCCACTCGGTCCGGCGTCGTGGCCGTGCGGTCGCCGAACAGCCGGCAATCCGCGTCCCCGAGCACGAAGGGGTTGCGGTACGCCTCGCGTCCTACCATGGAGCCGTCGACCCGTTCATTGTGCGCGACGACCCCGTCGAGTGACGTGATGCCACCGTTGACGATGATCTCCAGCGCGGGAAAGTCCTCCTTCAGCCGGTACACGACATCGTATCGGAGCGGCGGGATCTCGCGGTTCTCCTTCGGGCTCAAGCCGGAGAGCCAGGCCTTGCGGGCGTGGATGATGACCGTCCGGCAGCCTGCCTCGACAATGGATTCCACGAATTCGGCGAGATCCTCGTAGCGGTCGCGGTCGTCGATGCCGATGCGCGTCTTCACCGTCACCGGGAGGCCGCCGGCCGACGCCATGGTCTCCACGCAGTGCGCCACCACCTCGGGTTCTGCCATCAGGCATGCGCCGAACCGCCCGTTACGCACGCGATCGCTCGGGCAGCCGACGTTCAGGTTGATCTCGTCGAACCCGCGTTCTGCCGCGAAGCGGGCGCAACGGGCAAGCTCGGCGGGGTCGCTGCCGCCGAGCTGAAGGGCGATGGGGTGCTCTTCTTCCGCGAAGTCGAGCAGGTGGCCGCGCCGTCCGTGCACGAGCGCCGCGCTCGTCACCATCTCGGTGTAGAGCAGCGTATGCCGGGTGACGAGGCGGATCAGGCGTCGGAAGTGCCTATCCGTGCAGTCCATCATCGGTGCCACGCTGAGCCGGCGGTCGATCGGCGACGTGCCCGGAACGAATCGCACGCCGGCCGCGGATCCGGGTCGGGCTCCACGACCGGAGACGCGGGCCGACGCCACCGGCGAACCACCGGGTCCCGCCTCATCGCCGGAGACGCGGACGGGCGCCACCGGCAAACCGCCGGGTCCTGCCTCACCGCCGGAGACGCGGATTGGTGCGACCGGCGAGCTCCCGGTTCGGTCCGGTGCAGGGCGTTGCGGCGTCACGCGACCGGGAGGGAGGTGGCGGGTCCCGCCCTCGGGGTCGCTCCGGGCAGGGCGTTGCGGCGTGATCGCGGGCCTTGCGTCGTGTAGATGCCGAACCATCTTCCACTCCGGTGATCGGCCGCGAACGCCGATCCATCCTTCGATGGAACTCTACCGGGTTCCGGCGCCGTTCGTGCACGCCGGCGGTGCTTTCGGAGGCATGACCGATCCTCGACTCCTCGCGCACCTGCACGCTCGCGCATCGGCGGTCCTTCCGCGGACATGGCCTTTCCCCGAGCCGTCCCCGGACATCCCGCGGGGACGGGAAAGGATTCCGTGCCCTGCGGCATATGTGGAACGAGACTGTTCCTCGCCCGTCTACGGCGCTGGTCGGGGCGCGATTCCGCGTAGCGGAATCGCCAGGCGACCGCGCCAGCGGTCGCCGCTCTGCTACCCTGCCGCGCGCCCAAAGGGAGGTTCGGCGGTTGGCGGAGCCGGGCTCGTCGGGGCTCGCGGCCGCGCCGACCCGCCGCGATGCGTTTCCCGGACTGATGATCGGCGCGATGCTCGTGGCGTCGATCGCGCACGGGCTCGCGCCCGCGTTCCCGCGAGAGGCCGGGGTGCTGGCTGCGTGGATCGCGGGGTGCGCGGTTTGGGGACGGCTCCCGCGTCGCGCGCGGATTCAAACGGGGCTGATGCTCGGGATCGGCCTCGCGTGCATCGCGTTGGTCGCCGCGCGCGGCCTCGATGTCGAGTGGAGCGACGTGGCGGGGCGCTCGCTGCCGATCCTCACGCTGCTCGCCGGGGTTGCGTTCCTGCGCCTGGTCTATCGCGCCGAGGTGGGAGGAGGGGCAGGCGCCGCCGCGCCCCGGGGCATTGGTCCATATGTGCGCACCATGCTCGGCGTGCACCTGTTCGGCGCCGTCATCAACATCTCGGCCCTGGTGGTGTTCGCTGATCGGCTTGCCCGGACCGCGCTCCTTTCCCGCCGGGAGATGGCGATGCTCGGCCGCTCGTACTCGATGGTCGCCTTCTACTCGCCGTTCATCGGCGGAGTCGCGCTCGCGCTCGGCCTGGTCCCGGGGGTGCGCTTCCCCGCGCTGGTGCTGGGTGGAGTCGCGCTCGCATGCGTCGGATTCCTCGTTGCCGTCGTCCTCGGCCGACTCGAAGAGGGCGAGGCGATCACGGAGTTCCAGGGGTACCCTTTCCGGCTGGAGAGCCTCTGGCCACCGGTCGTCCTCGTCGGAGCGGTGGCGGCCGTGCACTGGATATGGCCGTCGTTGCCGGTGCTGCTCGTGGTCGCGCTGATCGCGCCGCTGCTCGCGGTGACGGCGCTCGCGACGCGAGTCGGGGTCGCCGGCGCAGCCCGGGTCGTGGCGCGATTCGCGGTGACGGAGCTGCCGGGCATGAGCGGTGAGCTCTCGCTCTTTCTCGCCGCCGGAGTGTTGGGCGCAGGACTCAACGGTCTGGTCTCCGCCCATCCATCGATGGCGCCGGCGTTCGCGCTCACCACCGCCACCGCGACCATGGCGCTCGCCGGCATCGTCGTCCTCGCGATGGCCGGCGTGCATCCCTTGGTGTCGGTCACCACCCTCGTTGCCGTGGCCCTTCCGGCATCGCCCGATCCGACCCTGCTCGCGGCGGTATGCATAACGGGATGGGGGATCGGCTCGGCCGCGGGTCCGTACTCCGGCATCAACCTGGTGCTTGCGGCTCGCGGCGGTGTCTCGAGCTGGGTGTTTCCGCGTTGGAACGCGGTCTACAGCGGGATCATGGTGCTCGCGGCCTGCCTGGTGTTCGCGGGTCATGGCGCGCTGGCAAGGTAGACGCCTGCGATTCGCCTCTTGCGCGATCTCGTATGCGACACTCGATTCCTCCAGGGCCGCGCCTCGAACGCCGTCCACCGGAACGGCGAAGAGGCAGGCGCCTGCCGCTCCGATCGGGCGACGCGCGGCGCCGAACACATGAACACCGGGAGCAAGGAGAGCATGAACGAGACGCGGGAGCTGTTGAACGACACGGCACGGCGTGCCGCGCGGTTCGTCGAATCCCTCCCCGAGCGCCGCGTCGCCGCGTCCCGCGATGCGGGCGAGCTCGTGCCGGCGCTCGGCGGCGCTCTGCCGCGCAACGGGATGCCCGCTTCGGAGATCCTCGCGCGGCTGGACGAGATTGGTGGTCAGGGGGTGGTGGCGAGCGCCGGTCCGCGGTACTTCGGCTTCGTCACCGGCGGCGTTCTGCCGGCGTCGCTGGCTGCGAGCTGGCTCGCGGCGGCGTGGGACCAGAACGCCTTCAGCGAGGTGAGCTCGCCCACCGGCGCCGCCGTCGAGCGGGTGGCGATGCGGTGGGTGCTCGAGATCCTCGGCCTGCCGGCGGACGCCGGGGCCGCGTTCGTCACCGGCGCGACGATGGCCAACTTCACCGCGCTCGCGGCGGCCCGGCGCGCGGTGTTGCTCGCTCACGGCCACGACGTCGATCGGGATGGGCTGCATGGTGGGCCGGAGGTCACCGTCGTGGTCGGCGAGCAGGCCCACGCCACGTTGTTCAAGGCGCTGGGCATGATTGGACTGGGGCGCGAGCGGGTCGTCCGGGTGCCGGCCGACGAGCAGGGCCGAATGCGCGTGGATGCGCTTCCCATCCTGGATGGTCCCGCGATCGTCTGCACCCAGGCGGGGAACGTGAACAGCGGGGCGTTCGATCCGGTGGGCGAGGTGTGCGACGCGGTGCGCGCCGGCGACGTCCGGGTGCACGTGGACGGCGCCTTCGGCCTGTGGGCGAGGGCCTCGGGCCGGCTCGCGGAGCTGGCGGCCGGGGTGGAGCGCGCCGACTCGTGGGCGACCGACGCGCACAAGTGGCTCAACGTCCCCTACGACAGCGGCCTCGCCATCGTACGCGACGCCGGGATGCTGCGCGGCGCGATGTCGGTGCAGGCGGACTATCTCCCCGATCGGGCGAGCCGGGATCCGTTCGAATTCACGCCGGAGACCAGCCGCCGCATGCGCGGCCTGGAGGTCTGGGCGGCGGTGGCATCGCTGGGCCGCGACGGCCTCGAGGAGCTCGTGGAGCGCAATTGCCGCCAGGCCCGGCGGTTTGCGGCCGGATTGCGTGACGCCGGCTGCGAGATCCTCAACGACGTGGTGCTCAACCAGGTGCTCGTCGCGTTCGGGGACGATCGGGCCACCACCGAAGTGATCCGCGGCGTGCAGCGCGAGGGCGCCTGCTGGTGCGGGGGGACGCAGTGGAACGGCCGCGCCGCGATGCGCATCAGCGTCTCCTCGTGGGCGACCACCGACGACGACGTGGAGCGAAGCCTCGCCGCGATCCTCCGCGTCGCCGACGCCGTCCGCGGACCGGCGCCCACCGAACGATGACCGGCGCCGCCGCAGGATCGGGCAAACGCCGCGATCACGCCGCCGGCAGCAGGTACCTGCATGGGTTCGCGCCCGGCGCATGGTCGTCCCGGTCGGGGATCGGCATGAGATGACGGGGGTGCGACTCCATCATTCGAACCGGATGGAGGCGCTGGCGGCCGAGCTCGCGCGCCTCATGCGCGCGGACCCCGGCGATCCTTTCGCGCCGGAGCGGATTGTCGTGCCGCATCCGACCATCGGGCGCTGGCTCTCGCTGGAGCTCGCGCGCGGGCTCGGCATCGCGGCCAACGTCCGCTTCGAGCTGCCCGCCGAGTTCGCCTGGTCGATCATGCGTGACGCGGACCCGGATCTTTCCGGGGACCGGACGTATGCCCCGGAGCGGCTGCGGTGGCGTATCCACGACGTGTTGCCGGAGCTGGCGGAGGGGCCGGAGGCGCGCGCGGTGCGGGGCTACCTCGGGGACGGGGACCCGCGCAAGCGCTTCGAACTCGCGGACCGCCTCGCCCGGGTCTTCGACCGCTGCCTGCTCTACCGCCCGGACTGGATCCGGGAATGGGAACGCGGGGCGGTCCCGCACTGGCAGGCGCGGTTGTGGCGGCGTCTGGTCGGAGAAGGGCGGGGAACCGCAGCCGCCCACTGGGTCGCGGCCATCGATGCCTTCCACGAGCGTATCGGGTCCGACGCCCGGCCGTCCGGCTGGCCCCGGCGCGCGGCCTTCTTCGCGGTGTCCTCCCTGTCGCCTTCGTATCTCGACGTGCTGCGCCGGGTTGCGGAGGGGATCGAGATCCACCTGTTCATGCTCGTCCCGTGCCGGGAGTACTGGGGAGACATCCGCTCGCGGCGCGAGGTCGCCCGCCGGGACGGAGGCGGCGACCCCGATGCGGGCTACTTCACCGAGGGCAACGAGCTGCTGGCGGCGTGGGGAAGGGCAGGGCGCGATACGTTCGACGCCCTCGTCGAGGGTGAGAGCGTGGAGTGGGAGGAGCATTTCGTCCCGCCGGACGGCGCCTGCCGGCTCGCCGCGGTGCAGCGGGACATCCTCGATCTCCGGCTCGCGAGCGAGGCGGCGCAGATCGAGGCGGCAGCGCCGGAAGACGCGCCATTGCAAGGGCCGGCGGCAGATGCGCCGGCCGAGACGCCTTCGGAGAGAACGTCATCCGCCGGTGTGCCGGAAGGGCCGCCGTCGGCGCATGTCCCATCCGCCGGCCTGCCGGTCGAAGCCGCATCGGCGCACGTCCCACCTGTCGGGGCGCAGGAAGGAGGGCAGGGGCCGCCGGCTGACGACTCGATCCGGATCCATGTCTGCCACTCCCCCTTGCGCGAGGCCGAGGTCCTGCACGACCGGCTGCTCGCCCTCTTCGACACCCACACGGATCTCGAACCCGCGGACGTCCTCGTGCTGACCCCGAACCTCGCGATCTACGGACCCGCCGTCGAGGCCGTCTTCGGAGCGGCCGGGCGCATCCCCTGCAACGTCGCGCGCGTAGAAGGCGCGTCGCGCACCCTGCGCGCGTTCCTCGACCTGCTGGCCCTGCCGCGGTCACGGCACGGCGCCGAGTCGATGCTCGCGCCGCTGGCGGCGCCGGCGGTCCGGACCCGGTTCGGGATCGAAGAATCCGACCTTGCCGCTGTTCGCGCCCTGGTGCGGGAGGCCGGGATCCGATGGGGAGTGGACGAGACGCATCGGGGCGAGGAAGGACTGCCGGAGACGCCCGGCCACACTTGGCGGCAGGGCCTGCGCCGGCTTCTCCTGGGCTACGCGATGGAAGGGACGGACGTGCTGGTCGCCGGGCTGGCGCCCTGTTCGTTCGGGGCGGACGGGGTCGGCGCCGGCGAGGTGGACGGCGGGCTTCTGGGGGGCTTCGTCTCGTACTGTGAAGGGATCTTCGGGCTTCGCGATCGACTCGCGGGAGAGCGCCGGCCGGCGCGGTGGGCCGCGGAGTTGCGGGCGGTGGTCCGTGATTTCTTCCCGGACGGCTCGGGATCGGCGCGCGGCGCGGGGGGAGCCGGTGGCTCCGGTCGGAACGACGGGACCGGTCGCATCGGTCACACGGATGGTCGTCCGTCCGCCGGCGAGCTGGCGGACGAAGTCGGCGCGGTGCGCGCGCTGATCCGGGGCTTCGAGCGTGAGGCGGAGCACGCCGAATCGCCGGCGCCGTTCGAGGTCGTGCTCGACGTGCTGCGCGAGCGCGCGTGCGAGACCGTCCGCGAGCCCGCACGGCTCGCGGACGGGGTGACGGTGGCCAGCCTCGGCGCGGGCCGGATCTATCCGGCCGGGATCGTGTGCCTGATCGGCATGAACGACGGCGCATTCCCCCGACTGGATCCGGTCCCCTCGTTCGACCTCGTCGCGGCCGGCCCCGTCCGCCGGGGGGATCGCGACGTCCGGCACGAGGACCGGTTCGCGTTCCTGGAAGCGCTCCTCGCGGCCCGCCGCTGTTTTCTCGTGACCTTTGCCGGGCGCGGTCCGCGGGACGACGCCCCGATCCCGCCGTCCGTGCCGGTGGATGAGCTGAAGGACTATCTCGGCCGCCGGTTTCCGGGGGCGGCGGTCGAGACCCGGCATCCCTTGCAGCCGTTCAGCCAGCGTTACTTCGCGGCCGGCACGAGGGCCGCGACCGGCGCCGGGAACGGAATGGGAGGCGAGACGGCTGGCAGGGCGGCAGGCAGGGCGGTGGGCGGCGTGGCGGGCCACGCGCCGGAAGGGACGGCGGGCGACGGCTCGCCGGGTGGCGGCTCGCCTGACGGCGAGGATTTGTTCAGCTATTCCCGAGGGATGTGCGAGGCGGCGAAAGCGATGCAGGCGGGGGGAGAGGGCGTCGGCGCTCCGGGACGCTTCGCGGTGACGCCGCCCGATCCGGAGGAATCCCGGCGCTGCATCGCTCTCGCCGATCTGGTCGCGTTCTTCGCCAACCCCGCCCGCTTCTTCCTCCGAGAACGGCTCGGCGCACGGCTCGAGTCCGGCGATGCCGCGCTCGACGAGGAAGAGCCCTTCGAGATCGACGGCCTCGAACGCTACCGGCTCCGGTCGGAGACGTGGGAGCAGGTGCGGGCCGGGGCGCCGCCGGAACGAACCGCGGCGCTGCTGCGAGGCCGCGGGCGGCTGCCGCACGCGGGCCTCGGCCATATCGCTCATGAACGCGCTCGGGAGGAGGCGGAGCAGCTTGAACAGCGGCTCGCCCGGTACCGTGCGGCGCTTGAAGCCCCCCCCCGCGAGGTCGATTTCGAGCTCGGCGGATTCCGGGTCACGGGCGCGGTCGGCCACGTCGGGCCGGAAGGAAGCGAGCCGGGAAAGGCCGGATCGGGCGGCGCCGGATCGGGAACGCTGGGGCCGGTCAGGATGGTCTGGTGGCGGCTCGGAAGTCTGCGCGCCCGGGACCGGATCGAGATCGGGTTGCGGCAACTCGCCTGGGCGGCGGCCGGCCACGAGCCGGTGGGGGCGGTCGCCGTCTCTCTGGAAAGAGGCTCGTGGACGTCGGCCGAGCTTCCGCCTCCCGACCGCGCGGGGGAGCAGCTCGAACGCTGGCTGCGCGCCTGGTGGCGGGGCCTGGGATCGCCGCTCCCCTTCTTCCCGGAGGCATCCCTTGCATACGCGAAGGCCGTCGCGCGGGCCGGGGACGATGGTATCGGAGCGTTGGAGACTGCCCGGGCAAAGGCCCATGACGCCTGGTTCGGGAGCCGGTATCGGCGAGGAGAGCGGCTCGATCCGTATCTCGGCCTGATCCACGACGGCCCCGATCCATTGGCCGGCGAGTTCGAGGACCTCGCGAAGGCGCTGCTCGTGCCGCTCGTCGCCGGGGCCGGGAGGTGATGCGGTGACCGCAAAGACCGCAAGAAGATCGAGCGATGCGCCCGGTCGCGGCCGTACGCCGGCCGACCTCCCGCTCGGCGGCGGCGGAACGACGTTCATCGAGGCCAGCGCGGGGACCGGCAAGACCCATGCCCTCACCACCCTGGTGGCCCGCCTCGTGGTGGAGGAAGGCCGGGGACTCGATCGGATCCTCGTCGTCACCTTCACCCGGGCCGCCACCGCGGAGCTTCGGGACCGGATCCGGCGCACCCTCGGATCCGTTCTCGACGCGGTGAAGACGCGCGCCACGGGAACGGGTCTCCGGATACGGGAAGCGGAGCCTGCCACCCTCCCGAATGAACCCGCTGTCCCCGCGACTTCCCGAGTGCGGGAGGCAGACGCTCCTCCGGCGCTGGCCACTTCTCCGAACGGGGCAGGTCCCGAACGCTCCACCCGGACGCGGGGCGGCGCCCCGCCCGCCCAGGCGTCGGAGGCGGACCCCCAGGCGCAGGAGCTGCTGGCCCGCTGGGAACGCGCGGACGGGATCGGGCTCGCCGGAGCGGCCCGGCGGCTGGAGGCCGCCATGCACGACGTCGACCGCGCGGGCGTGTACACCATCCACGGCTTCTGCCAGCGGGTGCTGGCCGACCTCGCGTTCGAGAGCGGGTTCCCTTTCGGGTTCGAAGTCAGCGGCGGAGACGGGGAGATGGTCGCCGGCGCGGTGCAGGATTTCTGGCGCCGGCGGCTGTATCCCGCTTCGACGCTGCTGGTGCGCCACGCGATGGAGAGCGGGTTCCTCCCGCGCGGGATCGCCGAATGGACATCGACCCGGCGCTCGAAGGTCGGAATCACCGTCGTGGGGGGCGAGCCTCCACCGGGAACGCCCGAAGAATGGGAGGCGCGATGGCGCGGCGAGCTCGACGGGGTGCGGGAGGCGTGGTTGCAGCACCGGGAGACGTTCCGGGCCGAGCTCCTGGAAGGGGACTGGCTCAACCGTGGCCGTTACCGCCGCCCGAAGATCGAAGCCGACTTGCAGCGCCTCGATGCGATGTTCGCCGCACCTGCGCCCGGCCTGCCGGAGGAGGGCGCCGCCGGACGCTGCGGCAGGGAGCGCTTGTCCGGGATGTGCAGGAAGGGCCGCGCCGTCCCCGAGACCCCTCTGTTCGATGCGCTCGACCGTCTGGAGGAAGCGTCCCGGGAGCTCCGCTCGATGTTCGACCGGTGGCTCCGGTGGGCGCGCCGGGAAGTGCTGGCCGAGGTCCGTGAAACGATCCGGCGCCGGATCCGCGAGGACCGGCGCCTCGGCTACGACGACCTGCTGATCGAGCTCCACCGTGCGCTCGACGGCGCGGACGGGGCACGTCTCGCGGCCCGTATCCGCCGTGAATTCCCGTGCGCCCTCATCGACGAGTACCAGGACACCGATCCGCTGCAGGCGCGTATCTTCGCGCGGATTTACGGCGAGGGAGGGGACGGGGCCGGAGGAGAGGCTTCCGACGGCGGGGCGGAGGCCGGCTCCACCGATGCCGGGCCGGTTCCCCGGCCCACCTTCATCGTGGTGGGCGATCCGAAGCAGTCCATCTACCGGTTCCGTGGTGCGGACGTGTTCGCCTACCTCGCGGCCCGGCGCTCGGCCCGCGAGCGCCTCCATCTCGAATTCAACTGGCGCTCCGTCCCCGCCCTCGTCGAGGGGGTGAACGTGGTGTTCGCGGGAGCCGTCCCGTTCGTTGCGCCCGAGATCGAATACCGCCCGGTGGCCGCGGCCCGCGATGCCGGCAACCCCCTGCGGATCGCGTCCGGCGACGGCGGCGCCCCGCTCCGGTTCCGGCTTCTGTCCCGCTTGGAGGACGACAAGCTTCGGACCAAGGAGAGCGCGCGTCCGGTCGCCGTGGGTGCGGTCGCGAACGAAATCGTCCGTCTCCTCGAGCTCGCCGCGCACGGCAAGGCCACGATCGAGGGCGAACCGCTCACCGGCGCGGACGTCGCGGTGCTGGTCCGCACCCGCGAGCAGGGCCGGCTGGTCGCGGAGGCGTTGCGCGAGCGCGGGGTGCGCAGCGTCGAGATCGACGACGGCAGCGTGTTCGACACGCGCGAGGCGGAGCAGATCGAGCGCCTTCTGTGGGCCCTGGTCGAGCCGGGGCGGGAGGCCGGGACTCGGGGCGCCCTCGCCGGGGATCCGTTCGGATTCGACGCCCGCGCGCTTCTGGCCCTGGACGACGACGAAGGGGCCTGGATGCGTTGGACGGAGCGGCTCGCGGACTGGCGTTCGGAGTGGGAATCGAGGGGCATCGGCGCGGTCCTGCTGCGACTGCTCGAAAGAGAAGGCGGCGCACGGCATCTCCTCGGCCATCGGGACGGGGCGCGCCGGCTGACGAATTTCCGGCATCTCGCCGAGCTCCTGCAGGAGGCGGAAACGCGGGAGCGTTTCTCGCCGGCCGGGCTCGCCGCCTGGCTGAGCCACCGCCGGAGAGAATCCGACCGCCCCTCCGAAAGCGCCTTGCTCCGGCTGGAGAGCGACGAGCAGCTCGTCAGGGTCATGACCGTCCACGGGGCGAAGGGGCTCGAATTCCCCGTGGTGTTCTGCCCCTTCGCCTGGGACGCGCGGGGTCCGGAGCGCGGCGCCGGGACGGTGGACGCGACCTACCATCTGGACGCGGGGCAGGACTACCGGGAGGTGCTCGACCTCGACCCGGACGAACATGCCGTATCCATCGCCTGGATCGAGGAGTTCTCCGAATCGGTACGCCTCCTGTACGTCGCGCTCACGCGGGCCAGGTACCGGTGCGTGGTCACGTGGGGACAGGTGAGCGGCGCCGGGCACGCGCCGCTGGCGTGGCTTCTCCACAGAGCCGGAGGCGAGCCGGGAGCGAATGGACCTGACGCGCCCATCGCCGCGCTGGAAGCGGTTGCCCATCGCTTCACCGGGCTGGGCGCATCGGACTGGATCGGTGAGATGGAGGCATACGCCCGGCGCTTCCCGGACGCGATCTCGGTCACCGTGCTCGATCCGGATCCTCCTCCGGTCCACGCGCTCGGGCTTCCCGAAAGCCAGCTCCCTGCGCTCGCGGCGCGCGAGCCGGGCCGTCCCCTCCGGCGCATCCGGCAGTTGACCAGCTTCACCGCGCTCTCCGCCGAGGCGTTTGCCGCCGGCTCCGTCCGTCCGGCGGTCGAGGGTGACGACGCCGAGGTCGATCGGCCGGACCACGATCAGCGCGCAGCGTCGGCCGATGACACCGGAGAAGACACGGATGCCGTGGGTGGAGCAGGGCGCGGGCGCACCGCGTTCACCTTTCCGCGGGGGCCGGTGGCGGGAAGCTGCCTGCACCGGATCTTCGAGCGGCTGGACGAGCCGTTCGGGGACGGGCCGGAAGAGCGCGATTTCGATGTGATCTGCCGCGAAACGCTCGAAGATTTCGGGATCGGCAGGGAATGGAGTCCGGTCGCGCGCGCCATGGTCGAGCGCACCCGCGCGGTATGTCTCCATGAACGGAGGGGGGGAGGCCCGGACGGGCGTGCCGCCGGCTCGACAGGAAGTGCCGATTCGGGGCAGGGCGCGCCGACAAGGGCGGGCGCTGGCTCG
Source organism: uncultured Gammaproteobacteria bacterium (assembly GCA_958295835.1). Taxonomy (GTDB): domain Bacteria; phylum Pseudomonadota; class Gammaproteobacteria; order HK1; family HK1; genus HK1. The sequence continues at coordinate 4,469,425 of OY282378.1, read as the reverse complement.
AAGTGGGACGCCGATTCGGGCGGGGGCGCCGGCTCGACAGGAAGTGCCGACCTTGGGCAGGGCGCGGGGACGAGGAAGGGCGTCGGCTCGAAGTGGGAGGCCGATGCGGGCGGGGAGGCCGATTCGGATGCGGAGCCCGGATCGGGCGAGGGAGTCGATTCAAACGGAGCAGACGGCGGCGGATCCGGCGGGGCGAGCGGTTTCCGCCTGGACGATCCGGCGATCCGCCGGCTCGTCGAGCTGGAGTTCCACTTCCCGGTGGAGGGGCTCGATCGGGAGCGCCTTGCCGCCCGACTCGTCGAGCACGGCTACCCGCATCCCTTCGCCCCGCCGGCGCGGGACGGAGCGGGAGAGCGCCTGCCGCCGATCCACGGATTCCTGCGAGGCTACGTCGATCTGGTGGTCGAGCACGCGGGGCGCTGGTACATCCTCGACTACAAGTCGAACTGGCTCGGCCCGGCCTCCGCCGACTATGGGCCGGAGGCGCTCGCCGAAGCGGTCCGCGCGGGCGGCTACCCGCTCCAGTACCTCATCTACCTCGTCGCGCTGCACCGCTATCTCGCGACTCGCCTGCCCGGATACGACTACGAGCGCCACGTCGGCGGGGCCTTCTACCTCTTCGTGCGCGGAATCGATCCCGCCGCCGGCATGAGCCGCGGCGTATACTTCGACCGGCCGGCCGCCGCGTGCCTGCACGCGCTCGACGAGTGTTTCCGGGGAGGCGTGACCTGACCATGCCGGTTCGAGACGAACCATCCCGGCGGCGGCCGAAGAGCGGGCCGCAAGCCCGGTCGTGGCTTGGCTGGGAGTGACGGTGACCACCCCCTACCCGCGCATCCCCTACGGCGAGATGTCCTTCCGGCGCATCCGGGTGAACGGCTGGCTGTACGTGGACAAGACCCGTTACCTGCGCCCGCTCGAAGACGAGCGCTACGTCTTCTTCATCCGCCCCCGGCGCTTCGGCAAGTCCTGCTGGCTGGCGCTGCTGGAGTGCTACTACGGGCGGCATTGGGCGCACGAGTTCGATGACCTGTTCGGGGATACCGACGTCGGGCGAGAGCCCACCGCCGAACGTGGCCGCTACGTCATCGTGCGCTTCGACTTCTCCGCCTTCAACGACAAGCTGGAGACCCTGGAGGAACGCTTCCAGGAATACTGTTTCATCAGGCTGCGCCACGCCCTGGAACGGCATCCGGACCTGTTTCCCGAGGCCGCGCTCCGGCGCATCCTCTCGCCCGCTGCCATTGATGGCAAGCTCACCGCGCTGTTCGCATACGCCGGCGAGCACGGCATCCCGCTGTACATGCTCATCGACGAGTACGACAACTTCGCCAACACGGTGCTGGTGCACCGGGGGCAGGCAGCCTACGAGTCCCTCACCCACGGCGGCGGCTTCTACCGCAACTTCTTCGCCGCCCTGAAGGCCGGGACCGGCGAAGCGGGCGGCGGCCTCGAACGCCTGTTCATCACCGGCGTCTCGCCCATCACCATGGACGACGTCACCAGCGGCTTCAACATCGGCCGCAACGTCACCCTGGAGCCGGAGTTCAACGGGATGCTCGGCTTCACCGAGCCGGAGGTACGCGGGTTGCTGGAGCTCTACCGCGACCGCGGCGCGTTCAACCAGGACGTGGACGCGGCCCTCGACGTGATGCGCGAGTGGTACAACGGCTACCGCTTCGCGAAGAACGCCGCCGGCGACCTCTACAACACCGACATGGTGCTCCACTACCTGAAGGGTTCCGTTCCGAACAAGCCGATGCCGGACGACCTCATCGACCCCAACATTCGCATCGACTACACGAAGCTGCGCCACCTGCTGCTGGTGAACCAGCGGGCGAGCGCGGAGGCGAGGCGGCTCAACGGCAACTTCGACCTGCTGCGCCACCTCATCGGCGAGGGGGAGGCGGAGGCTGACCTCAACTTGAGCTTCCCGCTGGAGGAGCTCGACGAGCCGGAGAACTTCCTCTCCCTGCTGTACTACTTCGGGCTGCTGAGCATCCGCGGGGTGTCCGGGGGCGCGGTCCGGTTGGGGATCCCGAACCAGACGGTGTGGCGGCTGATGTACGGGTACCTGCGCAGGGCGTACCGGGACGTGGGGGTGTTCTCGGTGAGCCACCACCACTTCTCGCGCCTGGTGCGGGGCATGGCCTACAAGGGCGAATGGCGCGCGGCGGTGGAATACATCGCGGCGGCCATCGCCGAGCAGACGGGGATTCGGGACTACATCGACGGTGAGAAGGTGGTGCAGGCGTTCCTGGCCGCACACTTCAGCGTGGTAGGTCAGTTCCTCATCCATTCGGAGCGGGTGCTGAACAAGGGTTACGCGGACTTGCATCTCGAGCCCTTCGTGGCGCAGTATCCGGACATCGCTTACGGCTACCTCATCGAGGTGAAGTACCTGAAGCGAAGGGAGAGGATGGACAAGTCGGTGGTGGCGGAGATGGTGCGCGGGGCGCGGGAGCAACTGAAAGGCTATCTGGCGGACGAGGGATTGCGGCGTCGTGCCCCGTCGGTGCGGTACATCGGGTTGGCGGTGGTGTTCCACGGCTGGGAGCTGGCGGCGTGCGAGGCGGTGGACGACGAGGCGGACACGGAGGGGTCGAAAACGCAAACATAGATGTAGTATCTTGTCGCCAAGGCAAATGGAGTAGATGGGCATGACAGAACGGGATGACCTGTTGGCCTCCATAGCCGACACCATCAAAGATTATCGGGCGGGAGAAATCCTGGAGCGTACGCCAGCTCACGTTGACCGCTGGATTCAACAATTCAGCGACGACGTGCAGATTCCTATGCTACGGGAATTGGACTATGTGTTCAGACGCACCTACGTTTCTCAGAGCCGAACTGCAGAATTGCTTGCAGGAATTGCCAACCGCTTTCCTTGTACGTTTTGGCAAGCCGCCCATATCCTTGACATCCAACAGGGTGGCAGGAGTCAGTCTGAGATTCGAGAATTATTCCTGCCGATTTTGCAGAATAAATGCGGCTCATGTATTGATCGCCAAGATTCTTCCGGTAGGGATTATATTTATCTTGATGATGCTATTTTCTCGGGAAATCGTGTCATCCATGATCTTTCAGAATGGACTAAAATTGATGCTCCAAATAATGTGACATTGTATATAATGACTATTGCGATTCACAAAGCCGGCAGGTACTGGATTCAGAAAAACGAAGATACATGGAAATCCGGTAAGAAAATTGACTATCGTTTCCCGATGCTTGGTGGATTTATCTTCGAGAATCGCTTAAAATATCGCGATCGATCTGATGTACTTTGGCCTACTGCAAATGTTTGGGTGTCCGAAGATTTTACTCCTCGTAATTCCGCATCCTCATATACAACCCAAATCTTTTCCAGTGAACAAGGCCGGCAACTTCTGGAGAGTGAATTTCTGAATGCAGGAATACAAATCATCAATTCTCACACTCAAGTTTCTCGTTTTCTGAAATCTCTCGGTTTCAGTAACTTTGAACCCGGGTTTGGGTCGTTATTGGTTTTCTACCGGAATTGCGCGAATAATTGTCCGTTAGCTCTATGGTGGGATGTGGGAGATTGGTTTCCCCTGTTTCCCCGCAAAACTTACCGGTGACAAGGTAGTAGCCATGATAACCACTTCAACCAGTAATGGTCAATTCCGGGAATACCGCCGATCAGAATCCGCAGTGTTCCTGAAAACCAAGGCAAAGTACGGTGGCTTGTCCAATATGGCCGGTGGCTTTCCTCTGAAGATCAACGGCGTCGATATCCGCACTTCCGAAGCCCTGTACCAAGCTTGCCGTTTCCCTCATTATCCCGACGTGCAGCGCCTGATTATTGGGCAGCGCAGCCCGATGTCGGCCAAGATGAAGAGCAAGCCGTATCGGGATAGAACCCGTCCGGATTGGGATCGGATTCGGGTCAAGATTATGCGCTGGTGCCTGCGTGTCAAGCTGGTGCAAAATCGGGAGAAATTCGGAGATGCCCTGCTGGAAACCAGAGATCTTCCCATAGTTGAACAATCTCGGCGAGATGATTTCTGGGGCGCCAAGCCGATCAATGATCAAACGCTGATCGGAGTTAATGCCCTAGGCCGATTGTTGATGGAGTTGAGAGAATTCATTCGGCACAAACCGGGTGCATCCCCGTTGCTTGTGGAGCCTCTAGCTATCCCCGACTTTCTGCTTGATGGACGGGAAATCGAACCGATATGTTTCCGCGCTGAATCAGATGCTTTGCCCTTGGCAACCGCAGGAGAGTCGGTCGTGGAGGTTGTTCGTGAACCTCAAGCGGAAATGGATGATCCGGTTAAAAATGTAGGAGTAGCAACAATTGTCACGACTGATAACCGGATTGACCTGAATACGGCCTCGGTCGAAGATCTGAAAACCTTGCCAGGTATTGGCCCCAAACTCGCTAACGCCATCATTGCTCATCGAGAGCAGTATGGGTCATTTAATGCTGCCGAAGAGATTACTGCCGTCCATCGAAACTTGAGGCAGAAGGCTTACGATAAACTGAAACACTTGATAAAGATTGATAATGTTCATCACAAAGGGATTTTTAGAAATGCTTTCTCCGATAGCAGTCAATTGTCTCTGTATATAGGGGAAACGGTCGCTTAAATTCTCCTGTAACTGGCAGCTCAGCCGCCAATTACAGGAAAGCTGTGCTTACTGAATTTTTTTCATGGCGCGGGTTGTATTTTCAGCACGGAAGCTACCCAGATACTATCACCATTTACTGTAATAGTTGCATTATGTCCGGATAGACGGTAGTTCGTTTCTATAGCTTCCGGCAACCCCGCTAATCCCCCCGCCCGCTCGGCGCTTCCGGTCAGTCATGCATTGACGCCGGGGCGCAAACCGAAATTCACCCGGCCCCCTGAATACGGAGGATTCCACCACCCGCACCCGGTGTCAACGGCTTGTGGTCGCGGTCCTTCGGGACGTGCCGGGAGCCCGTGACCGGCTCGCCATGCGAGCCGTCAGAACCGTCAACGGCTCCGCCTCGCGAGCGCCCTGCTCGCGAGCGCCCCACGTGAAACCGTCACCGCGCGCCGGCCGTACCGGATGGCGAGATTTCGACTGCCGCACGGCAATACGTCCGAATCTGACGTATCGGCGCGATAGCCTCTCTCCACACCCACACCTCACGACCACGGAGAGAGCCATGCTGACCGGCTATGAACAACGCCTGATCGTCCACTATCTCGCGAACCTCGCCTCGTGCCTGCACCACCGTGACCGGGAAGCGAAGGAGCTGGTCGAATGGGTCGCCTCCAATGGTCGCCGCACGGTGTTCGGGAGCAGAAGGAAGGCGCCTCGGGCGTTCGGCGGGAAAAGGAGGCGGTCCCGCACGCTCCCGCCGAACCTCGGCCGCAAGCGCCTGGACCTCGATGATCTCCTGGCCCCCGAGGACTTCAAGGCTCTCGAAGACTGCACGGACGGGCCGACCGGGAAGCAATGGAGCCGCCTCGAAGAGGCCCTGCGGAGAAAGTGTTCCACGGCGAAGTCCGTGCGAAGCGACCGGACGGCGCAGCGGCTCCGGTGTCTTGGAAGGACGACGGGCCTTTCCCGAACCGACGTCGCCATCCTGGAACTCATGCTGCGCTACCAGACGCAGCCCATCATCGAGTCGATGATCGACAGCGTTTTCGAGCGCCATTCTTTCAGGAGCACCCCCTTCAATCTCAAGGGACCCACGCTGTCCGCCCTCCTCGGCGTATCGGCCAATGCGATCCTCGGCCGCCTCCGGGCCGATGCGCCTCTCGTGCGGTCGGGGCTCGTGTGCATCGACAGCGACGACGGCGACCTCACGCTCGTCAACCGGCTGCACCGCCTGGCCACCATTCCCGGCGGACCCGGGCTCGACGTGAACCGCCTGCTGCTGGGAGAGGCGTCCCCGAGCGAGCTCGAATGGCCGGACTTCGACCACCTCGGGCACGACCGCGACCACGTCGAACGGTTGCTCGGAGGTGCCCTCGAGACCGGCGCGCCGGGCGTGAACGTCCTCCTGTACGGCCCCCCGGGGACCGGCAAGACCGAGCTCTGCAAGGTGCTGGCCGGACGGCTCGGAGTGGATCTCCACAGCGTCGGGGAATCGGACGATGACGGGGACGAACCCACCCGCAACGAGAGGCTGCAAGAGCTCCGGCTCGCCCAGCGTCTGATCGCCCGGGGCCGCCGCTCGCTCCTCCTTTTCGATGAAATGGAGGACCTGCTGTCGGACCCCTTCGCGGGCCTGGGGATCTTCGGGCGGTTGCTCTCTCCCGGACCTCGCGGATTCCGGGCCGGCGGCGGGTCGAAGGTGTTCATGAACCGGCTGCTTGAGGAGGCGCCGGCGCCGACCCTGTGGACCATCAACGATGCCCGGGCGGTCGATCCCGCCGTCCTGCGCCGGATGATGTTCGCCCTGGAGCTGCGCCTGCCGCCGCCCAAGGTGAGAGCACGGGTCTGGACACGGCAGCTTGCGCGCCACGGCATCGAGGCGGGGCCGGACGATGCGTTCTCGCTGGCCCGGGAGTTCGAGGCGACCCCCGGCGTGGCGGCCGGGGCCACCGCCGCCGCGCGGCTCGGCGGCGGCGACTTGGCCGCGGTGCGCCGCGGCGTGCGCAGCCTGTCCCGGGTCCTATCTTGCGAGAAGCCGCCGCAGGAGACGCCGGCCCGGTACGACCCCGCGCTCATCCGGGCCGACACCGATCCGGTGAGGCTCGCGGACCGTCTCGCGAGCAGCGGCGAGCGGCGCTTCTCCCTCTGTCTGCAAGGGCCGCCGGGCACGGGCAAGAGCGCGTTCGTGCGCTACCTTGCCGAGCGCCTCGGCCTGGAGGTCGTGCAGAAGCGGGCCTCCGATCTGATGTCGAAGTGGGTCGGGGAGACCGAGCAACTGATCGCCGCCGCGTTCGCGGAGGCGCGCGACAGTGGCGCCTTCCTCGTCTTCGACGAGGCCGATTCGCTGCTCGCCGACCGGCGCTTCGCCGAGAGGAGCTGGGAGGTCAGCCAGGTGAACGAGATGCTGACCTGGATGGAGAGCCATCCCGCGCCGTTTGCCTGCACGACCAACTTCGGTGCGCATCTCGACCCGGCGACGCTGCGGCGTTTCGTGTTCAAGGTCACGCTCGACTACCTCACGCCCGAGCAGGCGGGGGCGGCGTTCCGGGGCTACTTCGGGTTCACGCCCCCGGTGCAGCTCGCGGCCCTCGCCGCCCTGACCCCCGGCGATTTCGCGGTGGTGCGCAAGCAAGCCGAGGTCCTGGACTGCCTGGGGGAGCCGGAGGCGCTCGCCGCCATGCTGCGCGCCGAATGCGACGCCAAGCCGGACTGCCCGCGGCCGATCGGCTTTCGGTCGTAGAGGCAAATGCTTCGGACGCGAATGCTTCCGGGGCCGGATGGCGGGGAGGACTGCGACCATCCCGGCGTTTATGCGTCGGTAGACGGTTGCGCGACGGATGATTCTAATAAGCCATTCAGGGGCTTTTCAACGCCGTTTGGGACGGCACCCGGTACGAAGGCGGATGGGTAGACGGTGCCCGGCATGGCAGGGACGCACTGACAACCCCGGACGGCACCCGCATCGAAGGCGAATGGCGGGGCGGGAAGCCGGTGTTTGAGAAACCGAACGGGAGTGAGTCATGAGCAACGGAACGGACGGCAAGGCAGGCGAGGGCGCGAAGGTGGTGAGCATGACCCTGGAGGATGGGGCGCACTACGAGGGCGACTTCGTTGACGGGAAGCGGCACGGGAAGGGCGTTCGGACATGGCCGGACGGCAGGCGCTACGAGGGCGACTTCGTTGACGGGAAGGCGCACGGGAAGGGCGTCGTGACGCGGCCGCGGGGCGGGGTGGTGGTGGCTGTCCCTACCCTTCCTGCCCGGTATCGATGGCGGGTGCGGGGATGGGCTCGCAGGGAGTGGCCGGACGGCAGGCGCTACGAGGGCGACTTCGTTGACGGGAAGGCGCACGGGAAGGGCGTTCGGACATGGTCGGACGGGCATCGCTACGAGGGCGACTTCGTTGACGGGTTGCGGCACGGGAAGGGTGTCGAGACGTGGCCGTACGGCGAGCGCTACGAGGGCGACTTCGTTGACGGGTTGCGGCACGGGAAGGGCGTCGAGACGTGGCCGGACGGCGAGACGTGGCAGGACGGGCATCGCTACGAGGGCGACTTCGTTGACGGGAGGCGGCACGGGAAGGGCGTCGTGACGTGGCAGGACGGGGAGCGCTACGAGGGCGACTTCGTTGACGGGAAGGCGCACGGGAAGGGCGCCACCACCATCCCGGGCGGTGGGCGCCACGAGGGCGCGTACCGGGATGGCTACCCATCTGGTCAAGGGGTGTTCGCGATGGCGGACGGCACGCGCATCGAGGGCCTTTGGCAATCGAAGCCCCAGGATGGGGCCATCGTCACGGCGCCGGACGGTACAAGTGAGCGCATCGAAAACGGTTGGTTGGCGTGGCTGTTGAGACTCCCGATGGGCCGGATGTTCGCGAAACTCCGTAACCGCGTTCCGCCCCGGGACGATGGCGAGTGATCGACCTTGGGTGTCGGCGGTCCGTGGGAGGGGCGCCGGCGACGATGGGGGAACTTCTGATGCCGGAGACAAGGGAGCCGTGCGCCCCGGTGCGCACGTCCGATGAGATCCGCGAGATCGCGCGGTCGGTGGCTGATGGTCTGGTGGACCGTGGGCTGACGCTGCATGAGATCGAGCGGACCGCGGCGGTGACGGTGGACTTTGTCCGTTCCCGGCTGGTGCGGCGCCCCGGACGGGACAGGCGGCGGGGCGGTGCGCAATCGTAAGAGCCATCGGCTCGAACGGGCGGTGCTGGCGGGAAGCGATGTGCCCGGCAAGGAAAGGAAAGAGGCGATCTGGAGGTTCAAGCACTCCGGCCGGGTCGCGCGCTTGATGCGGCGGCGGAAACGCAATTGACCATACGGAGGGAGGGGGTGATGGTCGACGCGGACCGCGGCGGTATCGGACCGGTATCGGTGCCTGGAAGGCAGGAGGGCCGGGGCGCAAACGTCGGCGTAGCGCACCCGCGAGCGCACCCGTACCGCATCGATCCGGGGTCACCCTGGTACAACGTTCTGAACGTCTCCGGCGGGCGGTCGTCCGCCTACATGCTTGGTCAAGTGCTCATGGCGCACGGTGGCGAATTGCCCGACCGGTGCGAGGCCATCTTCGCCAACACGGGGCGGGAGCGCGCAGAAACGCTCGACTTCGTTCAAGGGCAATCTTCGTCTTCGAGATAATGCCCAGAGTATTGGGTACGTGATGTCCAATGACCTAGGTGTTACGGGTGAATTGGAATTCACCGCTTTGGGAAGACGTAACAAGAGGGCCTACATCAAGTACGATGAGAGCGGCAAGTTCATTTCTTGGAGCGGTCTGGTAGATGCGTACTAGGTCAGGGTAAAGTCAAACTGCCACACTACCAATAATTGGGTCCGACAGGCGGACAACAACGGAGGGCATGTCATGCACTACCACTACAATGGCGAGATGAACTGCATTCGTGGCATTTGGAGAGCGCACGGTCGCGGGACTTGTTACTACCCTGGTGGTTACCCTGACGGAGCCGTGGCATATGATGGGAATCACGTCAACGGGAAGTACCATGGCCAAGGGACTTCGCACCGCCCCGACGGCACCAAAGAGTACGAAGGGCAATGGAAGGAAGGTTACTGGCATGGCCACGGGACTTTGTTCTGTCCCGACGGCATCACTCACGCACGGGAGGATGACTGGAGGAAAGGAGACTCTTGTTCGTATAAGGACGGCTCGCGCTACGAAGGGGAGTGGCGCAATGACGGCAATCAAAGACACCGCTGGGGGATACAGTACCGCCCCGACGGCACCAAAGAGTACGAAGGGCAATGGAAGGAAGGTTACTGGCATGGCCACGGGACTTTGTTCTGTCCCGACGGCATCACTCACGCATGGGAGCGTGACTGGAGGAAAGGAGACTCTCTTTTGTATAAGGACGGCTCGCGCTACGAAGGGGAGTGGGACGATGACGGCGAGCAAAGACACGGCTGGGGGATACTGTACGATCCCAACCTCAACATGGTGTACGAAGGATGGTGGCAGAACGGTGACCCCAGTGACGGGCCGCCGCCGGACCGTCAGGATACTCAGTAAATTCGCCGGAGACGGTTCCCCGAGATGCGTTGCCCCATCATCGCGGCTGTGCTCCGAGCTCCGTCACGATCGCCGACCGCGTCTGCGTCATGCGGGCGATGTCGACGAATGAGAGAAGGCGGTGATCCTGGTGGTTGCGGGGACAGGCTTGCCGGGACACCGGATACCGGCAGGACGCCGATGAAACCGGACGCCTCGCTCCGGTCGTTATCAAAAACGTGATGACGCCGGAGCGAGGTTGATCGAGGATCGAGACTCCGTTCATCCTGTACCTCGCATCCGGGCGATCGACAGCCGGAATCACGAGGGGCGAAGGAGGGCGGCAGGATGCGCTACGAAGGCCTGAAGGACATCCTGGACTTGGCCGTTCGTCTCCAGGGCGCGCACGGCGGGTTGACCCTCGACGACATCGAAGCCGAATTCTCGATCAGCCGGCGCACGGCCGAGCGCCGGCGCGACGCCGTCGATGCCGCCTTCGGGCCGCTGGAACCCGTGGACCGGGACGACGACGGGAAGCGGCACTGGCGGCTGCGCTCGGACGCCTTGCGCCGCCTCGTCTCGGTCTCGGCGGAGGAGCTGGCGGAGCTCGGGGCCGCCGCTGCGGCCCTGGACCGCGCCGGCCTCGGGGAACGCGCGGCCATGCTCCGGGACCTCGCCGCCAAGCTGCAAGCCACGTTGCGGGCCGAATCGCAGGCGCGGGTGGAGTCGGACCTCGAAATGCTGGTGCAGGCCGAGGGTCTGGCGATGCGCCCCGGTCCGAGGCAGCGCCTGGACCGGGGCCTGCTCGCCCTTCTGCGCGAAGCCATCACGACCTGCCGGGTGGTCGAGTTCCGCTACTTCGCCCAATCGACGAGGCGGCGGAGCTGGCAGCAGGTTCGGCCCCTCGGCCTGCTCTACGGGAACCGCGCGCACCTGGTGGGATGGACCGAGTGGGCCGAGGAGCCACGGCTGTGGCGTCTCGCGAACATGAGCGAAGCCCGGATCACCGATGAGGCGTTCGAGCGGGACCCGGCGTTCGATTTGCATCGATTCGCCGAGCGTTCGTTCGGCACCTTCCAGGAAAAGCCGGTCAAGGTGGTGCTGCGCTTCGATGCCAGGGCGGCACGGGATGCGGCGGCGTTCCGCTTCCATCCGAACCAGAGCGTCGAGGAGAACGAAGACGGCTCGCTGACGGTGCGCTTCGAGGCGGGCGGCCTCGACGAGATGTGCTGGCACCTGTTCACGTGGGGGGAGAGCGTGACGGTGGAGAAGCCTGCCCGTCTCCGCCGGCGTCTGGCCGCGATGTGCGGAGCGCTCGCGGCGCATCATTGATTGCTCGACGAAATCCTTGAGGTGACGCACGGAGCCGAACTTCTCGACCCTCCATTGCACCCGCGAACCGAACGGTCGCCGCAATCGAATCGCACCGGACGGCATCGGGAGACTTCGAAGTGAGATGCCGGACTCCCGGATGGTTCGAGCGACCGTCTTGTTCGTGCGTGCGCGGACCCGGGCGGACGCACTGATACCCGAAGTTACATATCGTAAATCTCGCGAACCCCGGAACCGTTGACGGAGAGGTGGCGGTTTTCAGGGCATGGACCGCGGCGAGAAACTCTTCCCGGCATAGCACGCCGGCGCAGCAGAAGGCGGCTCGGCCGCAGATTTCGACCAGCCGCGCCATCCCGCGTATGTGGTCTCGTGCCAGTGGGTCACCACGATCAAGGCGACGGCTTGATCCGGATCGAGACCGATGCCCTCAAGGTAGCGCAGGGCTCTTGGTGTTCCGTCGGTATCGACGCAGGAGTCTACGAGGATCCAGACGCCGTCACCGACGTGCAAGACGATGCTCTCGCCATAGCCGGGACCGAGAAGGGTGAGCTCGAACTCGCGCTGTCCCGGCGGCGTTCCCGCCTCCGTCTCAGACCGAGCGCCCGAATCGTCTCTCGCGCCCACTCCTCGCCTTCCCGCAGGTCGGCTTCGGTCACCGCGGGAAGGTCGCGAAGCACGATCTGGGACACCCGCTTCTTCGTTCCTGCCGGGGAGCGCTCGTACCCGATCACCCAGCGGAACACGCTCCCGGCAGTCATCCGGGCGGCGTCGTGATCCGACAGCTCGGTGAGAGGGATGATCGCCTCTTCCCGCTCATGCGACGCTCCGGCCGTCAGATCCGTCAGGCGTGCCACGAAGTCCTTGGCGCGCATCTCGACGACGTATCCTTCCCATTCTTGCAGCGCGTGAAAGGACGCCGTTGGCGCTCGGCGCGGCAGCGGCGGCGGCAGGTTCACAACCGGGGAGAGGTCGCCCGCGTTCCGGTTGCCGCGGGCGAGGCTCGACAGGGCAGTCCCTTCCCTGTTCAGGTTGTGCATGGTGGTCGTCCGGCCGCTCCCGTTCCATGCTCCAACCTCAGGCGAACGGCCTCGTTCACACTGCGGACAAGTTTCTCCGCCGCGGTATCCGCACCGGAACCGCAGGGCCGTCCAAGCGCATCGACGCGCTCCCCTGCCGTGGATCGAGCCGCCTGCGGCATGGGTCAGGTCTCCTGTTCTTCCGCCAAGGACATCACATGATCGATGATATCGTCACTGCGCTTGAGCGACGCATCGAAATTCTCCTCAAGGGTTTCTATCCAGCGGGCACCCGTCCTGGGGCTGGTTTCGTCGATGGGGTAGCGATCGTTGACGCAGACGTAGATCCCCAACCGTGGATCACCGATCCGATTCGAAAGCTCCACCGTGACGTTGATCCGCCCGTCGCGTGATCTCCACGCCCTCGGTCGCTGCCGCGTGTTGTCGCGATTCGCATCGGCGCGATCGAACGGATCGGTCAGCCCGGCTTCACCGGCTTCGAGACCATCCGCTGGCGGGGGTATGGTCGGGAGGCGATTCGAGACTTGTATGATCCCCAATTGGAGACCATACTGGTCATGATGACTACCGCATCCATTTCCGACTTGAAGGCGAATCTTTCCCGCTATCTGCGCGTGGTGCGTCGTGGCGGTGAGGTTCAGGTCCTCGATCGGGGCACGCCGGTCGCCAGACTGGTGCCTCCCGCGGCGAACGACGACGAGGGGGTCCGGGAGCGTTTGATCGCCAAAGGGATACTACGGCCGGGCAAGGGGAACGCTGCGGCCATACTCGACAAGCCGCCGCTGGCGCTGCCGGTGAATCTTTCGGAAGCACTGGCCGAGGATCGGACGGATCGGCTGTGAGGTACTGGGATGCCTCCGCGCTGGTTCCCGTGGTCGTCGCTGAACCGGACAGCGAATCGGTCCGCGCATGGCTGTCCGAAGACGACCACATCGTCACGTGGGTATGGACACGCACCGAGATCACCAGTGCGATAGAAAGGCGTGCCCGCGAGGGCTCACTGTCGCGGCGGCAACGCTACGAAGCGCTCGAACGGCTCTACGCCTTCGCTGCAAACTGGGACGAAGTGACCGAAATACTTGCCGTTCGAACCCGGGCTGATGCGCTGCTGGCGCGGCATCCGTTGCGGGCTGCCGATGCGGGTCAGCTCGGCGCGGCGCTGTTGATTCGGGAAGAGCTCGCGGATGCGCTCACCTTCGTCTGCCTCGACCGGCGACTTTCATTGGCGGCGGAACGGGAAAGTCTCCGAGTGACCCCAGGATCATGAGGGCGGCACGGATGTGTATGGGACTGCTTGCCGCCTCTCCGCGGAACTGTTGCGCCGTGTCCGTTGCGACGATTTCAATCCTCAGGTACAGATCGAGGAAGGAGGTTCACTATCCAGGATTATCCATGAGTGACGATGAAATTATATCGGACATGGAGAGAAACGAACGATGAAAATCATCATTGAGTATAATGAATATCGGATTGAGTATGACATTCCGGCACCGGTAGTTGACTCATTGGGAGAAACGCTAAATTATCTCAACGTCCCAATACGTTCTACCTGGGATGAAGAAACGAAAAGAATAATCTATGGTCTAAGAGATATAGCACGAGGAGCCGGCTCGGAGTGCAATCTTGATGAATCGGAGGGATCAAAGAACACGGCGTCTCCAACAATATCGAAAGTGGCGGATCGGAATGCTCGTATCATCTCGGCCCGTAACGCAGGTATGAGTCAACAGGCGATCGCGCGCATGGAGGGAATTTCGCGGCGGACTGTGCGCGACGTCTGTAATCCGCGAAGGGTGTGGCGACTCGCGGAACATCCAAAGGGTGATCTCGTGCGGAAAGTGGAGTTGACCCGATTTCGTGGACACATGACCCTCGCTACGCGACCCGCGCTCAACAGGACGCCAGAAGCATCCCCAGGGGCAGGGCATGAAAGCGCCTCTCGCCGAAGCTGAACGGCAGCGCCTCGTGCCCGCCGTAGAACAGGACGCCCCGCTCGAAGGCGCTCCCGGCAAACTCCGCCAACGCGGCGAGACCCTTGAAATCCTCCCGCCTGACGCTGGCGGATGCCTTCACCTCGACCCCGATGATCCGCGAGTCGCCGCGCTCCAGCACGATGTCCACCTCCCGTTTCCTGTTGTCCCTGAAGTGCCACAGGCTGACTTCCTCCTCCGCCCAGGCGGCGTGTTTGCAGCATTCCATGCAGATCAGGCTTTCGAGCAGGCCGCCGTAGTGCGGGCTTCCCAATAGCTGCCGTTCGTTGCGCAAGCCGAGCAGGTGGCACGCCAGCCCTGTATCGACGTAATGAAGCTTGGGCATGCGCGTCGCCGGACGTCTGGCCCGACCTCTCATCCAGGCCGGCACGCGACGAACGATGTACATGAGTTCGAGGATTTCCACATAGCGCTTGCTCAGCCTGTCGTCCAGCTCCAGGTCGTTGGCGACGTTCGAGTACTTCAACAGGTTGCCGCTTGCGCCGGCCAGCCAGGGCGCCAGAGCGCGCAGTTTGGAAAAGTAGTCGCCGCGGGCGGCGTGCAACGTCTCGAAGTCCTTGTAGAGCCGGCCTTCCATATAGGACCGGAACCATGCCTGCCTGCCGCGCCGGCTCTTGCTCTGTACCTCCGGGTAGCCGCCGCGCAGCACCAGACCGGCAATGTCTTCCCGCGTCGCGGACGCGGCCGGGACATGCGTGAATTCGCCGGCGGACAGATAGTCGATGACGTTCAACGGCCGGCCGTACAGTTCGGTGACGGACAGGGGCAGCAACTCCAACCTCGCCATGTGTCCGGGCAAGGACTCCTGCGTGCGGGCGGAGCGGAAGATGTCCGCCGACCCCGTCAGCAGGAACTTGCCCTTCTCGTGCGGATCGAGCCTGTCGGAGATTTCCTTGATGGCCGGGATCAGGGCCGGGACGTACTGGAATTCGTCCAGCACCGCGCGCTTGTCCCCCAGCGAGCGGACGAACCCATGCGGGTCGCTCTGCACCGATGCCAGCGTCGCCTGGTCATCCAGCGTGACGTATTCCAGGCCCAGATCGCGGGAGACCGAACGCGCCAGCGTCGTCTTCCCCGCCTGCCGGGGACCCGTCAGATAGACGATACGGAACTCCGCGAGCAGTTCCCGGAGGAGAGGTTGCAGGCATCTGGCGTACATGGTCCGGCTCCGGTCGATGCGCGTTCTCCGGTGCGCGGGCGAGCGCCCCGGCTATGGCTGTTCAACTCGAAGAATCCTGCCCGCCATGGCGAGAAATGCAAGGGCTTGATGCGAAGAATCCACGCCCTTAGTGCGAGAAATCCACCGCCTTGTGGAGAAGAATCGCCAGCTCGGCCGCCGCTGGCGCTGCCGGTGAATCTTTCGGAAGCACTGGCCGAGGATCGGACGGATCGGCTGTGAGGTACTGGGATGCTTCCGCGCTGGTCCCCGCGATCGTCGCTGAACCGGACAGCGGACCGGTTCGCGCATGACTGTCCGAAGACGATCACATCGTCACGTGGGTATGGACACGCACCGAGATCACCAGTGCGATAGAGAGGCGCGCCCGCGAGGGCTCACTGTCGCGGCAGCAGCGCTACGAAGCGCTCGAACGGCTCCACGCCTTTGCCGCAAGCTGGGACGAAGTGACCGAAATACTTGCCGTTCGAGCCCGGGCTGATGCGCTGCTGGCGCGGCATCCGTTACGGGCTGCCGATGCGGGTCAGCTCGGCGCCGCGCTACTGATTCGAGAAGAGCTCGCGGATGCGCTTACGTTCGTCTGCCTCGACCGGCGGCTTTCATTGGCGGCGGAACGGGAAAGTCTCCGAGTGACCCCGAGGTCATGAACTGCACCGCCGGTATTCGATGGGGTCACCAGTGGCCGATCATGATCCCGAGACGCTCGTCGCGTTCTGGTCCCATCCCGAACAGGAAGTCCGCCGGCATCTCGGTACGGTTGCGCCGGCGGCGGAACCAGGTGAACAGCCGCTCGTGGAGCTCCCTTCGCACGCCTTCGTAGCCCGGCTCGTCGCCAAGGTCCACGAGCTCTTGAGGATCATCGTCCAGATCGAAGAGCTGGGGACGGAAGCGTTCGTGCAGGATGTACTTCCAGCGGCCGGTGCGCAGCATGTGGGCCCGGCACTCCCAGGGATGCACGTCGAGCAGGGTGCGCGGACCCCGATCGCTGAAATCGATCTCGCTGATCGCGCAGTCACGCCACCCTGACTCCCCCTCGCCCCGCAGGACGCCGAGCAGGGACCGTCCCTCGACCCGCTCGGCGCACACCTCGCCGCCGGCGAACTGCACGAAGGTCGGCAGCAGATCCACCGCTTCCACGAAGCGGTCGTCCACCGTGCCCCGGGTGGCGTCCGCCTCGGGCGAGGGGTCGGAGACGATCATCGGGATCCGGGCCGAGCAGTCGTGGAAGAGATCTTTCTCCCCCAGCCAGTGGTCGCCCAGATAGTCGCCGTGGTCGCTGGTGAAGGCGATCAGGGTCCGCTCCATCAGGCCGCGCTCCTCCAGGCAGCGGAACAGCCGGCCGAGGTGGTCGTCGACCTGCCTGACGAGGCCCATGTAGGTGGGGATCACCCGCTCGCGAACCTCGTCGCGAGAGAAGTTCCCGCTGTAGTCCTGCTGCATGAAGGCTCGATAAACCGGATGCGGGTCCTCGCGCTCGCCGTCGGCGCGCACCGCAGGCACCACGTGATCGCGGGTGTAGAGCGCGTGGTAGGGGGCGGGGGCGAGATAGGGCCAGTGCGGCTTGATGTAGCTCAGGTGCAGGCACCAGCGCCGGTCGTCCGGGGTCTGCTCGATGAACTCGATGGCCCGGTCGGTGGTGAACGCGGTCTCCGAATGCGCTTCCGCCACCCGCGCCGGCCGGCCGGCGTGTCGCATGCTCCAGCCGCTCACGCGCCGCCCGTCCTCCCCGGTGGCGCTGTTCGCGTACAGCTCCCAGGGATTGTCACCGGCGTAGCCCTGGCGGCGCAGGTAGTCGTTGTATCCCAGGCGGGGCGGGAGGATGGGATCGGGGTAGAGCCCCTCCAGCTTCTCGAACGGCTCGAAGCCGCCGTTGACGATCGCCCGGCCGACGCCGGTGTCCGGGTCCACCCCGAGGCGGGCCAGTGCGGCACGGGCGCCGGTCACCTCCATCTTGCCGACCAGCACCGGAGAGAGGCCGAGGTCCCGCATGTAGTCTCCCAGGGTCAGCTCCCCCGGCTTGAGCGGATCCTCGTTGGCCATCGCGCCGTGCGAGGACATGTAGCGGCCGGTGTGGATGCTGGCCCGGGACGGCCCGCACAGCGGCGCCTGGCAGTAAGCGCGGGTGAACCGCACCCCGCGGGCGGCGAGCCGGTCGATGTTCGGGGTCTCCAGGTGCGGGTGGCCGTAGCAGGACAGGTAGTCCCACCGGAGCTGGTCGCACATGATGAACAGGATGTTGGTGTGGTCCTTCAGCGTCGTCTCCAAGGGGGCGAGTTGCCGCGCCGACCCGAAGGCGGGCGCCCGGTTCGAGGGCCTCGGGTCACGTTGGCCCGGTGGTGCGGACCGCGGGCGCGGTTCCTGGCTCCTGCATGGGTTTCCGGTCAATCCTCGACCGGCCAATCCTCCCTCGTCTGTGCGCCCCAGGGCTCGCGGGCGAAGATGCGCCTGACCATCGGCTCGAAGTACTCGAGGGGACGGGTCTCATAGCCCGGGTCGAACGCCATCTGGTCGTAGTCGCCGGTGAAACGCACCGTCATCTCGTACGCCGGATGATCCCGAAAGCGCTCGCGCGCGTTCTTGTCCAGTCCAATCTTGTCCCAGAAGTAGTACCCCTGAAAGACGTCGTGGTGCTTGAGCATCCAGTACGTATGCCGCGACACGAACGGACGCAGGACCTCCGCGCCGACGGCCGCGTGGTTGCGCGGGGCGAGCGAATCGCCGATGTCGTGCAGGAGTCCCGCGACGATGATCTCCTCGCACTCGCCTGCGTCCTCGGCCCGGGTCGCGGTTTGCAGGCAGTGCGCATGGCGATCGATCCGCCCGCCCGGGAACGTGTAGTGCAGCGATTCCATGAAGGCGAGAATCCGCTCCGGGGTCGCGGCCATGAACGGCTTCGCGAGCGTCGCCGCGAGTGCGTAATCTTCGACCGTGCCTTCATCCATCCGCACGTAGCCCACCTTTCGCAGTTCCGCGACCTCGGCCATCGTCGATCTCCTCGGTTTCTCGTGTTCGCCCGGATTCGAGAGCCGGACGCATGCCGGCGGTATCATCGCTTCGCGGCCCTTTCGCGTGTTCGAGCCGCTCATCCCAACGCTACTCCACGCGCGAGGACCAGACAACGGAATCGCCCGATGCGATCCGGCGAGTGGACGTCCGCCCTGGCTCACGCGGAGGCGCGCCGTCCCGCGGCCGGCGTTCGCCGGTTCCGAGCGACGTTCGCGCGATGCGGGTCGCGCCCGTCCATGCCCGAGGGGTGCCGGCGGGGCTCGTTGCAGTGCCGGATACGCCCGCAAGCCACCTCCGACGCAAGGCTAGGGAGGTGGGGGCTTCCGGTGAGTGCCGGGGTTCCGGCTCTTATCGAAATCGGGCAATCAGTCTCAGCCCCCGGGGGTCGAGAGCCGTACCGAGCCCCCGAGGACGGCGCTCAGTACGTGTCGAACATCCGCTGGAGCTCGGTGCGATCGCGGGTGCGCGCGAGCCCCAGCATGAGCAGGATGCGGGCCTTCTGCGGGGTCAGGTTGTCGGCGGTCACGCTGCCGCGCGCGTGCGATGCGCCCAGCGCCGGGACCCGTCCGCTCCCGACCCGCGAGCCGTGGGCGACGACGACCCCCGCTCGCGCCGCTTCGTTCAGCGCTTCGAGCTGGGCCGGGGGCACGAGGCCCGGCGCGAATCCGGCCATGACGATCCCCTGCGCTCCCGCGTCCACACAGGCCCGGACGGCGGCGCCGTCCGCGCCCGCGTAGGCGTGGACGATATCGACCCGGGGCAGGGCATCGAGGCCGCCCACGTCGAACTCGGTATCCGGGGCGTGCCGGCGCAACGGCGCGCGGTAGAACGCCACCCGGTCGGCGTCCGCGTGTCCGAGCGCCCCGAAGTCCGGGCTGCGGAACGTCTGCAGCCGTAACGTCGAGGTCTTGGCGCCCTCGCGCGCGGCCTGGATCTCGTCGTTCAGCACGATCATCACCCCCATCCCGCGCGCTTGCACCGAGCCGGCGGTACGCACCCCGTTCACGAGGTTGAGCGGGCCGTCGCCGGAGACCGCGGTCGCGGGCCGTTGCGCGCCGACCATCACCACGGGGGTCTCCACCTTGAGGGTGAGGTTCAGGAAGTACGCGGTCTCCTCGAGGGTGGCGGTGCCGTGGGTGACCACGATGCCGTCGAGCTCCGGGCGTTCGGCGGCCAGAGCGTGGATCCTCGACACCAGCGCGAGCCAGTGGTCGGGGCCGATGGCGTGGCTCTGCAGCACGTCGTATGCGATCGCGGTGACGTCCGCGACCTGGGCGAGTTCGGGGGTGCGCGCCAGCAGCGCGTCGATGGAGAGCATCTGCTTGCGGTCGATATAGCGCACGAGCTCCAGACCGTCGCCGCCGACCGACGCGATCGTCCCGCCGGTGCCGATCACCGCAACCACGGGTCTGCGGGTAGCTTCCGGCGAGGTCGTCGCCACCATGCGCGGTCACACCCCGCGGGTCAGGCCGCCGTCGACCCGCAGGTTCTGGCCGGTGATGTAGCCGGCGCCGTCCCCGAGGAGGAAGGCCGCGGTCTTCGCGATCTCCGCCACCGACCCGATGCGGCGCATGGGAACCCTCGCCGCCTTGTCCCCGCCGTGCGGCAGGCTGTCGATGAAGCCGGGGAGGATGTTGTTCATGCGGATGTTGTCCGCGGCGTAGCGCTCGGCGTAGAGCTTGGTGAAGCTCCCGAGCCCGGCCCGCAACGTGCTCGACACGGGGTAGTCGAGCGACGGCTCGAACGCGGAGAACGTCGAGACGTTGACGATCGCGCCGCCTCCCTGATCGCGCATCACCGGGGTGACCAGCCGCGCCATCCGCACCACGTTGAGCAGCACCATGTCCAGCGAAGCGTGCCAGGCCTCGTCGTCGTGATCGAGCAGCTCCCCCTTGGGGACGTGGCCGGTGTTGTTCACCACCGCATGGATGCGCCCGTGACGTTCCATCGTTCCATCCACCAGGCGCTTCAGATCGTCGGGCTCGGTGACCGAGCCGGTCAACCCGAACCCGCCAAGCTCCTCGGCGAGCTTCTCCGCCGCCCCCGACGACGACAGGAGGGCGAGCGCATAGCCCTGCGCGGAGAGCTCGCGGGCGATGGCCGCGCCCATGCCGTGCCCGGCGGCGGTGACGATGGCGACTCTGCTGCTGGCCATGGATGGCTCCTCTCGTTGCCGGTCCGTGTCGTCGGGCTTGTCCGAGGATGGCCACGATAGCAGGTTCGCGGCGGCGGGGCGCACGCCGTATCCTTCGCGACGACCGGAGCGAGCCCATCTCAGCGCTTCCGAACCGGAGACCGTTCACGTGACCCGCACCGCCCCCCCTTCGAGCGCGCCCGCCGCCGATCCGCTGCTTCAGCCGTTCAGGCTGAAGCATCTCATCTTCCGCAACCGCATCATGAGCACCAGCCATGCCTGCGGACTCGCCGAGGGCGGGATGCCCGCGGAGCGCTACCAGCGCTACCACGAGGCGAAGGCGAAGGGCGGGATCGCGCTCACGATGTTCGGCGGATCGTCCAACGTCTCGCCGGACTCCCAGTGGAGCTCCCCGCAGATCAACCTGCACGACGAGCGCATCGTCGAGCACCTGCGGCGGTTCTCGGAACGCATCCACGCCCGCGGCGCACGCCTCATGTGCCAGGTGAGCCACGTGGGAGGGCGGGGCGAGCCCCACGCGGGGGCGCGGCTCGCACCGATCGGGCCGTCTCCGCTGCGCGAGACCCTGCACCGGGCGTTCGCCAGGGAGATGGACGAGCACGACGTCGCGCGGGTGGTGGCCGACTACGCCCGGGCCGCGGCGCGGTGCAGGGAAGGCGGGCTCGACGGCATCGAGACCCTCGCCGGCGCCCATCTCATCGGCCAGTTCCTCTCGCCGGCGACGAACCGCCGCACCGACCGCTTCGGCGGGTCGGTGGAGAACCGATGCCGCTTCGGGCTGATGGTGCACGAGGCGATCCGCGAGGCGGTGGGCGAGGATTTCGTGGTCGGTATCCGGTTCGTGGTCGACGAAGCCGGCGAGGGCCGCCTCGACTTCGAGGAATGCCTCCGGATCGCCGGGATCTTCGAGGCGTCGGGGACCATCGACTTCTTCAACGCGATCTACGGGCGGATGGACACCCAGATCAAGCTCGCGACGGACTGCATGCCGGGCATGGCGTCACCGATGGCGCCGTTTCTCGCCCGGGCCGGCGCCTTCCGGCAGGCGGTGGGCCTCCCGGTCTTCCACGCC
Organism: uncultured Gammaproteobacteria bacterium; assembly: GCA_958295835.1. Classification (GTDB taxonomy): domain Bacteria; phylum Pseudomonadota; class Gammaproteobacteria; order HK1; family HK1; genus HK1. The sequence continues at coordinate 4,447,552 of OY282378.1, read as the reverse complement.
ACCCGCATCACCGAGCTCGCCACCGCACGGTACGCGATCCGCGAGGGGCTGCTCGACATGGTCGCGATGACCCGGGCCCAGATCGCGGACCCGGAGCTGGTCGCGAAGCTCGCCCGCGGCGACGAGGCGCGGGTGCGCCCCTGCGTGGGCGCGACGCATTGCATGAGCGAGCTGCGCCCGACCTGCCTCCACAACCCCTCCACCGGCCACGAGCGCGAGCTGCCCCACGAGGTCGAGCCGGCGGCGGCGAAGCATCGCGTGCTGGTTGCCGGCGGCGGCCCCGCCGGCCTGGAGGCGGCGCGGGTATGCGCGGAGCGCGGCCACGAGGTGCGGCTCGTGGAGGCGTCGGGACGACTCGGGGGGCAGGTGCTCCTCGCCACCGAGGCGAGCTGGCGGCGCGATCTCGTCGGGCTGGTCGATTGGCGGGAACAGGAGCTGGAGCGGCTCGGGGTCGATGTTCGTTTCAACCGCTACGTCGAGCCCGAAGCCGTCGGCGAGGACGACGCCGATGTCGTGATCGTCGCCACCGGAGGCATCCCGGACCTCGACTGGCTCGACGGCGCGGCGCACTGCACGAGCGTGTGGGACGTCCTCTCCGGCGCGGCGCGGCCGGGCGATGACACGATCGTCTACGACGGCACCGGGCGCCATGCCGCCCTCACCGCGGCGGAGAAGCTCCGCCTTGCCGGGTCGAACGTCGCATTCTTCGGTCTCGATGGCCACCTCGCGATGGAGATGGCCTACTCCGAGCAGGTCGTCTGGCGGCGGCGGGCCTATGAGATCGGCATCGAGCCCAGGCTCGACCGCCGCCTCGTGCGGGTCGAGCGCGACGGCAACCGGTTGCGCGCCACCTTCCGCAACGAGCTCACCGATGCGGTGGAGACGCACGAGGCCGATCAGGTCGTGGTCGAGCACGGGACGCTTCCCGCCGACGAGCTCTTTCGGGGGTTGCGGGATCGGTCGTCGAACCGTGGGGTCACGGATCAGAAGGCGCTGCTCCAGGGCAGGCCGCAGCCCCGCGCGGAAGGGGAGGGCTTCCAGCTCTTCCGCATCGGGGATGCGGTCTCCAGCCGCAACATCCACGCCGCGGTGCTCGACGCGATCCGACTCTGCCGCGTGCTGTAGGCGGGGGAACGCCGCCGGTGGTTGCGCGTGGCGACATGGGGCATGGTCTCGGAGCCGCGCCCCGCCGGCCGATTTCGGCCGTATCGGCTGTGCCGGGGAGAGCCTGGACCGTTTCGGACGGGCCTGGGAGGCGGTGACGCCGCCGTAGCGGCCCGGGTGCCGGAACGCCCGGCCCGCTCTCCTCGGGCCTCTTCCTCCTTTCAGAGGAAGTAGCCGCGCTCGTCGTGCAGGGCCAGATCGAGGCCTTTCTCCTCCTGATCTTCGGCGACGCGCAGCCCCATCGTCATATTCAGGAGTTGCAGAATCAAGAAGCTCACGACGAACGTATAGACAAGTGTCACGATCACCCCGATACCCTGCACGGTCATCTGGTCCGCGATCGATTCGTTGCCGTCTCCGAAACCGGCGCCGCCGAACGAGGCCGCGCAGAACACCCCGGTCAGCAGCGCCCCGACGATCCCGCCCACGCAATGGATGCCGAATACGTCGAGCGAATCGTCGTAGCCCAGCAAGCGCTTCACCGAGGTCGAGGCCATGAAGCACACGATTCCGGACACCGCGCCGATGACGATCGCGCCCATCGGCCCGACGGACCCCGAGGCGGGGGTGATCGCAACGAGCCCCGCGACGGCCCCCGATGCGATGCCGAGCACGCTCGGCTTGCCGTGGCGGAGCCACTCGTAGCACATCCACGCCAGCGCCGCCGCGGCCGACGAGAGCTGGGTCACCACCAGCGCCATCCCCGCCGCACCACCCGCGGCCAGCGTGGAGCCCGCGTTGAACCCGAACCAGCCAACCCACAGCATGCCCGCGCCGACGAGCGTGTACGCGAGGTTGTTCGGCGGCATCGGCGTCACGGGATACCCCTTGCGCGGCCCGAGCGCCAGCGCCGCCGCGAGCCCCGCGATTCCGGCATTGATGTGCACCACCGTCCCGCCCGAGGAGTCGAGGATGCCGAACTCGCCGAGCCAGCCTCCGCCCCATACCCAGTGGCACACCGGCGCGTAGCACAGCGTCAGCCAGAGCGCCATGAACACGAGCATCGCCGAGAACTTCATCCGCTCGGCGAACGCCCCGACGATCAGGGCCGGGGTGATGATCGCGAACATCATCTGGAACGTCATGAACACCGTCTCGGGGATCGTGCCGTTCATCGCGTCCACCGTCACGCCGCGCAGGAGCGCCTTGTCGAGGCCGCCGATGAACGCGCTTCCTTCGTCGAACACGAGGCTGTAGGCGTAGAAGGCCCAGAGGAGGCTCATCAGGCCGGTGGTCGCGAAGCACTGCATGAACACCGACAGGACGTTCTTGCTGCGGACCATCCCGGCGTAGAAGAGCGACAGGCCGGGGATGGTCATGAGCAGCACCAGAGCGGTCGCGGTGATCATCCATGCCGTATCGCCGGAGTCGAGCTCCGCGCCCACCGCGAGGGCCGGTGCCGCGAGCAGTGCGCTGGCCGTGCCCGATCGCGACGCGGCCGACAGCCGGTTCGCGCGTGGCCTCAGGGTCGGTGGAACGTCCTGGTTACCGCGGGGGGGGGGGGGGGGGGGGGGGGGGACGTGGAGCCCCGGTCGGGCGTCGATCGGCACCGGACCGGTACAATACGCACCGGTGGCGGCGACGATGACACGCGAGACTGGACATCATTGGCTCCACGCCAAACATCCGCCTCGTGAAGCTGGCGGCAGCAGGTCCGGGAGGTGTTCGCAAGTTCAGGTGCGGTGCGTCCGCCAGTCCGTGCCGTGGTAGAGGATCTTGCGGCGCTCCTCCTCTGCCCATCGGTGGAATTCTACCGCGTTCGGATCGAAGTCGCATTCGGGCTCGGGCTCCAGCTCGAAATGGCCGTGGGTATCGACTCCACGCACCAGCGCCACGCTGTCGTGATCCGATCGAACCTGGCGCGCATCCGGGGGAATGAAGCGGATGGCCAGCCCGATGCGGCGGTCGCCGGTGCGGTTGGGATGCGAGGCGTGCGCGATGCGGAACGCGAAGAGCGAGCCCTCGCCGGGCTCCAGCTCGACGTTGACCGCCTTGCCTTCATCGATGCCCTCGGTGATCTCCTGCCCGCGCGTGAGCAGGTTGTCGTCGTGGTAGGTCTCCCGGTGGGGGAGGTCGGGTCCCAGGTGCGAGCCGGGTATGTAGCGCATGCAGCCGCTGGCGACGTTCGAAGGCGACAGCGCCACCCACACCGTGACCAGCTTGTCGCTGTCGAGCCCCCAGTACTGGCTGTCCTGGTGCCAGGAGACGTAGCTCGGGGAGTTCGCCTCCTTGATCCACCAGTCCGTCGACCAGACCATGATGTCGGGGCCGATGACGTCCTCGACCGGATCCAGGACCCGCGGCGAGCGGATGAAGTCCGCGAGCCACTTGAACAGGAGATGGCTCTTGAAGCGCACCGAGCCCTTGAGCGGTCCGCCGTGCGCGGCCTCGCAGGCTTCGAGCCGCCCCCGCATCCGCAACGCCTCCTCCCTCGCGGCCACCTGCACCGGCGCGTAGAAGCCGTCCCGGTGAAACTGCTCGACCGCCGCCGCATCCAGCACCTTGCCCATCGTCATGCTCCCGTGTCGCTCGCCGCCGGCCGCGATCATTCTCCCTCCGGGGGTCGGGATCAACCCGGCGCGCCCGTGGGGTATCCGGTGTGACCGGCAGCGACTGCCCGGATACACTGCGCGGCACGAACCGCCGTATCCGCGAGCGTCGGCGCTGATGTCGTCCAACCGAAGATTCCCTGTCCCGGTGCGCGAGGCGATGACCGCCTCCGGGGCGGCCGCGACCTGCATCCCCGTCGAGCTCGACGGCGGCGCTCCGGAGGCGGCGTTCTTCATCAACATCGCCGGGCCGGAGAGCAAGGCGGACCGCAGGGTCATCCGGAAATGGCGCGGTCCCCTGTCGCTCGGGCTCGACAGCGACGTCATCGAGACCGCCCATGGGGCGGTGGTGGTGCTGCGTCCGGAGGTGCACACCGGACCGTTCGATCCCTTCGTATGCGAGATTCTGGTGACTCCGGGGGAGGGCGGCGCGCACTTCGAGGCGCTGGACCTGCTCTCCCGGCAGCCGCGCCTCACCTGGTTCTTCGGCGATCGGGGCTTCGAGCTCGTCCGCACCCAGCAGCACCCCCTCGACCCCGAGCAGCGCGGGGAGTTCGCGGCGCTCCTGAAGACGGCCCTGCGCCACGACGCGATGACCCGGATGACCGGGCGCTACGACGGGCGGGCCGCCCTCGCGGAAGTGGCGAGCCACTACACGCTGCGCACCGAGGCGCGTCGCGTGCCGCCGGGCGCCGGCCAGCCGGTGAACTGACCGTCCCGCGCCGCCTGGGATGCGCCGGCGAACGAGAGGTACCTGAAGATGCACTTCGACCCCGCTTCCCAGGACGTCGGCAACATCGTCTTCTTCGAGCACGTGAACCTCGCCGTCCCGGACCAGGGAGCCGCGACCGACTTCTACGTCGACGGGCTCGGGTTCACCCGCGACCCGTACCTGATGGTGGGCACCCGCAACATGTGGGTGAACTGCGGCCGGCAGCAATTCCACCTGCCGAGGGGAGAGCCGCAACGCTTCCGCGGCACGATCGGGCTCGTGGTGCCGGACCTCGATGCGTTGGAGAGCCGGCTGCGCAACGTGTCGGGACGGCTTGAAGGAACGCGGTTCTCGTGGCGGCGCAAGCCTGCCCGGGTCGACGTGACGTGTCCGTGGGGAAACCGCTTCCGCGCGCACGCGGCCGGGGGCGCGTACGGCGGGCCGCTCGGCATTCCATACCTCGAAATGCCGATCGCGAAGGGTACGGCGGCGGGGATCGCCCGATTCTACCGCTCGGTCATGGGCGCCCCGGCCGAGCTTTCGGACACGGGCGTGCGCGTGAACGCGGGACCCGGACAGTGCCTCGTGTTCCACGAAGACAAGGGGCACGACGCCGAGTACGACGGGCACCACCTCGCGGTCTACGTCGCCGACTTCTCCGGACCGTACCGCGCGCTCGCCGGGCGCGGCCTCGTCACCCGCGAGGACAACCCCCACCAGTTCCGCTTCATCGACATCATCGCGCCCGGGGGAAAGAAGGTGCTGTTCTCCGTCGAGCACGAGGTGCGCAGCCTCCACCACCCGCTCTACCGGCGTCCGCTCGTGAACCGCACGGCGGACGAGCGCCTGCCGTAGCGCGGGCAAGCGCCGCAGGACCCCGCGGGACGAGTGATCGAGCCCGGCGCACGCCGTCCGGCGCGGCGGCGAAGTGCGCGCGGGAGACACCCGGACCTGGAAGGCCGGCGCACGGACGCCACCCGCATCCGATAGACTCCGCCCCGGCGCGGTGGCGCACCCGGGGCGATGACGACAGGGCGATGACGGAACCATGACGGGCAAGGGACGCATCGGGTTTCAGGGTGAGCCGGGAGCGTACAGTCACCTCGCCTGCCGGGAGGCCCGCCCGGAGATGGAGCCGGTGCCGTACGCGAGCTTCGAGGATACGTTCGCGGCCGCGGAGAGCGGCAAGGTCGATCTCGCGATGATCCCCATCGAGAACTCGCTCGGCGGCCGGGTCGCGGACATCCACCACCTGCTGCCGGAATCGAACCTGCACATCGTCGCCGAGCATTTCCAGCCGGTGCGGCATCATCTCCTGGCGGTGCCGGGCGCGACGCTCGAAGGCATCGAGCGCATCGAGAGCCATGCCCAGGCCATCAGGCAGTGCCGGCGCTTCATCCGCGGCCTCGGCGCGCGACCGGTGGTCACCTCGGATACCGCCGGCGCGGCCCGGCACCTCGCCGAACGCGGGGATCGGAAGGTCGCCGCCATCGCGTCCGACCTCGCGGGGGAGATCTACGGGCTCGATGCGTTGCGCGCAGGTGTCGAGGATCATGACGCGAACACCACGCGATTCGTGGTGATGGCGCGCGAGCCGATCCGCCCCGATCCGATCTGGCCGTGCGTGACGTCCATCGTGTTCCGGGTTCGAAGTGTTCCCGCCGCGCTCTACAAGGCGCTCGGGGGGTTCGCGACCAACGGGGTGAACATCACCAAGATCGAGAGCTACATCGTGGACGCGAGCTTCACCGTCGCGCAGTTCTACGCGGAGATCGAAGGGCACGTCGAGCACCGGCTCGTGCAGCTCGCCCTGGAGGAGCTCGAGTTCTTCTCGGACTCGTACTCGATCCTCGGCGTCTATCCCGCCCACCCCTTCCGCCACGGCGTGAAGCGGCCGGACGCCCCGCACGTCCCTTCATCTTCATGACCCCGAGCGATTGACCATGCGCTACACGACAACGAGCCCGGCGCCGATGCGCGGCCGGAACTTCCTGATGACCCCCGGGCCTTCCAACATCCCCGACCGCGTGCTTGCCGCGATGCACCGCCCCGCCGTCGATCTGATGGACACCGATTTCATGGCGCTCGCGGAATCGTGCTTCGACGACCTCGCGCGGGTGTTCGGAACCGCCGGCCGGGTCTTTCTCTACGCATCCAACGGCCATGGCGCGTGGGAGGCCGCCCTCGCGAACCTGGTCGGCGAGGGTGATCTCGTGCTCGTCCCTTCCACCGGCATGTTCTCCTGGGCATGGGGCAAGCTCGCGGAGGATCTCGGCGCACGGGTCGAGGAGCTCCCGAGCGACTGGCGGAGCGGGTTCGACTCCGCTCGCATCGAGGAGCGGCTGCACGCGGACCCCGGGCATCGCATCAGGGCGGTGCTCGCGGTGCAGACCGACACCGCGACCTCGGTGACCAGCGACGTCGCGGCGGCCCGCCGCGCACTCGATACGAGTGGTCATCCCGCGCTCCTCATGGCCGACGTCGTCGCATCCCTCGGCTCCACCGACTTCCGTATGGACGAATGGGGCGTGGACGTCGCGGTCGCCGGCTCGCAGAAGGCGCTGATGACGCCGCCCGGGCTCGCGTTCAACGCGGTGAGCGAACGCGCGTTGCGCGAGAGCCGTGCCGCCGGAACCCGCCGAGCCTACTGGGACTGGCGTCAGCGAATGGGAAAGGAGTTCTACATGCTGTTCTGCGGCACCCCGCCCGAGCACCTCATCTGGGCGTTGCGCGAGGCGCTCGACATGATCTTCGAGGAGGGCCTCGACGCCATGTTCGCGCGCCACCGCCGTCTGGCGCGCGCGGTCCATGCCGCGGTGGAGGTATGGGGACAGGCGGGGGCGCTGGAGTTCAACGCCGTCAATCCGGCCGAACGGGCCAACTCGGTCACCACCGTCCGGGTCGCGGACGGCATCGACGCCGACCGCGTCCGCCTGCTGGCCCGCGACGGGCTCGACGTCTCGCTCGGCGGTGGCTTGGGGCCGCTGGAAGGCAAGGCGTTCCGCATCGGACACATGGGCTGGGTGAACGAGCCCATGGTGCTCGGCGCACTGGGGGTGGTGGAGATGGCGCTCAAGGCGTGCGGCGTGCCGTACGGGAAGGGGGGCGTCACCGCCGCGGTCGATTCCCTGGCCGAGGCTCGTTTCCCCGAGACGAGCCGCGCGGGCGCGGGCTGATCGAGGACGAGGACCGTCGCCTCCGGCTGACGATCGTGGAGACCGCTACCGACATCGCACGGGCTCGACGCGACATTGACCAAGCGAGGCACTGCCGCGCATCATCGTATCCCCTGACTCAAAGTCTGCGGTGAGAAGGGCCAGACGGGGCACACCGGGAGAGTCTCCACATGACAATCTACGCCATCGTCCTCAACGAACCCGATGAAACGGCGTGGCGGCAGGTCAGGAGTGAATGGCCCGACCGCCACTACATCGTTACCGACCGCCTCGCATTCATCGCGCCCAAAGAAGTCATCCTTACGGAAGATATCGCGGAAACACTCGGGATGGACGACGAGAGAAACGTCACGGGGGTCGTCATCGAAGTGGCCTCGTACAGCGGATTCAACAAACCCGGTCTGTGGGAATGGGCAAGGAAATTCTCATGAACGGTAACGGCGGCAACGTGAGTCGGCTTCACTCTCGAGGATCTTCCGGAAATTCGAACGGAGGCGACCGTAGCGGAGGGGGTTTCAGACTGGACGAGCTGGAGCGCCGCGTGGGGGCTCTGGAACAGGAGACGGGGGAAACGAAGGGAATCTGCATCGAGCTCAAGGCGAAGCTGGAGAATCTTTCAACGAAGGAACACTACACCGAACTCAAGACGAGGATGGAGGGTCTTGCAACAAAGGAGGACGTGCTCCAGGCGAAGAACGACATGCTCAAGTGGGGTGTCGGCATCATCGTCGTGATGCTGCTCTCCGTGGTTGGCCACGTGTTCCTGCGTTCCTTGTAGAAACCCGATCCGATGCCACGATCTCCCGCACGCTCATGCTCCCTCTGTTGCACGCAGCCACGCATCTGCTGCGCACCTCCGTCCAGGGAGACGAGAACGGTGCGGTGGCAGGCGGTCAACACAACATGTCCGGGAGTCGAGACGCAAGCTCTCCGGAGAGCCGGGGTTTCGAGGCGCTCTTCCGGCAGCCATGCCACGTCCCGGCCGGATCTCCCGTCGGTTCCTCCACAAACCTTGGCCCTTTGAACCACAACGTCCTTCCCGCCTTCCCCGTTCCACGTTCTCCTCGTCTCCGCGCGTTCGCGCTGCTCCCCGCCTTGCTCTCATGCCCATGGGGCGCGTCCGCGCAGTCCTTCGTCGTCAGCTCACCGGGCGGCCCCTACGGCGCGAGCCAGCGCGAGGCGTACTTCGAGCCCTTCTCCGCTGCGGCCGGGATCCGCGTCGTCGAGGACGACTGGGGCGGCGATCCGGCCAGGATCCGCGCCATGGTCGAGACCGGGAACTACCGCTCCCACGTGTTCGATGCCGAGAGCGGCGACGTGGCCGAGGGCTGCACGGAGGGGATCCTCGAGCCCATCGACTACGCGCGGCTCGGGCTCTCGCCGGGGGACATGCTGCCCGGCGCGGCGCACGCCTGCGGGGTCGGGAACGTCGCGTGGTCGATGGTCCTCGCGTTCGACCGCGCCCGCACGGGCGGTGCGACGCCCGCGGACTGGGCCGACTTCTTCGACCTCGCGCGATTCCCGGGCGGACGCGGCCTGCGGCGCGGTTCCTTCGGCAACCTGGAGATCGCGCTGATGGCGGACGGGGTCGCGCCGGAGCGGGTGTACGCGCTGCTGCGTACCCCGGCGGGGCTCGATCGGGCGTTCGCGAAGCTCGCGGCGCTCGCGCCGCACGTGACGTGGTGGGAGGCGGGCCGCCAGCCCGCCCGGCTCCTCGACGACGGGGACGCGGTGATGACCACCGCCTGGCACGGCCGGATCCAGCGTGCGATCACCCGTGACCGCCGGGACGTCGAGATCGTCTGGCGCGGCCAGCTCATGGACTACGGCTACTGGATCATCCCGAGAGGCCATCCGGGCGCCGACCTCGCCCACCGCTTCATCGCCTTCGCCATCCGGCCGGACCGGCAGGCCGAGCAGGCCCGCCGCATCCCCTACGGACCGCTACGCCGAGGCGCGTTCGACTACATCGAACCCGACCTCGCCCGCTGGCTCCCCACCGCCCCGGCGCATCTCGAAGCGTGGCTGAAGCTCGACGCGGACTTCTGGAACGGACACCGCGAGGCCCTCGACCGGCGCTTCGACGCACTGGTGTCGCCGGGCCGGTAACCCGCCGTTCATGCGGCCAGAGTCAATCCGGCCTCGAATAGATGCGAATGAATGGAGACGGCGGAGGCAGGGCTACTCGCGCACCCGCGGCCTGCCGTATCCGACGGTGAGCGTCGCGCCGGATTGAAGCATGGCGCCATGAGCGTCGGGCGCCCGAACGCCCGGGTCCGCTCAGCCCGGACTGATCCCGCGCAGCCGCTCGCCCCGGCGGCGTAGCGCCTCCATCGTGAACATCAGGGCGATGGACACGATGATGAGCAATGTCGCCGCCGCGATGATCGTCGGGCTCAACAGCTCGCGGATGCCGCTCCACATGCGCCGCGGCACGGTGTGCTGCTCGGTGCTCGCGAGGAACAGCACCACCACGATCTCGTCCCACGACGCGGCGAAGGCGAAGAGCGCGCCCGAGACCACTCCCGGGGTGATGATCGGCAGGGTGACCTTGCGGAACACGCGCAACGGCCCCGCCCCCAGGATCGCGCCGGCCCGCACGAGGTTGTGGTCGAAGCCCTGCAGCGTCGCCGCCACGGTGATCACCACGAAGGGGACCCCCAGCGCGGTATGGGCGAGGATGATCCCGGTGAGCGTGCTCGCGAGCCCGATCCGTGCGTAGAAGTAGAACACCCCGATCGCGATCACCACGATGGGGACGATGATCGGCGAGATCAGCACCGCCATCACCAGGCTCTTGCCGGGGAACTCCGCCCGGGTGAGCCCCAGCGCGGCCATCGTGCCCAGCGCGGTGGCGAGCGCCGTCGAGCAGATCGCGATCACCACGCTGTTGACGATCGAGCGCTGCCACAGCAGCGACTGGGGCGAGTCGCCGAAGATCTCCTCGTACCACCGCATCGAGAAGCCTTCCATGGGGTACGTGAAGAAGGGCACGGAATTGAACGAGAGCGGGATGATCACGATGATCGGCGCGATCAGGAAGAAGAAGATCAGGCCGCAGATCACACGGAGCGCGTAGTACCACGACTTCTGCAGCGGCGTTGCGTAGGGAGGCGCGGCCACGGTCAGCCCAGCTTCACGTTGCCCACGCCGACGAGCCGCTGGTACATCGCGAAGAACACCACGACGCAGCACATGAGCACGAGGCTCAGGGCCGCGGCCATGCCCCAGTTGACGGTGGTGTTGGCGTGGAAGGCGATGAAGTAGCTCAGCATCTGGTCCCTCGGCCCGCCGACCAGGGCGGGCGTGATGTAGTAGCCGAGCGAGAGGATGAACACGAGCAGCACCCCGGCCCCGACCCCGGGGATCGTCTGCGGGAGGTAGACCCTGAGAAACGCGCGCAACGGGTTCGCGCCGAGCGAGGCGGCGGCGCGCAGGTGGTACGGGTCGATGCCCTTCATCACGCTGAACATCGGCAGCACCATGAACGGCAGCAGGATGTGCACCATCGCCACGTAGACGCCCAGGCGGTTGCGCACGAGCTGCACCGGGTCATCCCAGAACCCCACGGTGATCGCCAGGTCGTTGATCAGCCCCTCGTTCTGCAGCAGCACCAGCCAGGCGGTGGTGCGCACCAGCAGCGAGGTCCAGAACGGCAGCAGCAGCAACAGGATCAGCACGTTGCTCTGCCGGGTGGGCAGGGTGGCGAGGAGGTACGCGATCGGATAGCCGAGCAGCAGGCAGAGGATCGTCACGTTGATGCTGATGAACACCGTACGCCCCAGGATGTCGACGTGGATCGCGCGGTGCTCCCCGACCTTGACGACGTTCTCGTCCTCGTCGAAGTCGCGGTCGACCGATTGCAGCAGGTAGAACGCGGTATGCGGCGGCGACGCCTGCTTGAGGATCGTCCAGAACCGCCGCTCGCCCCAGCGGGCATCGATCCCCTTGAAGCGCTCGATCAGATCCGGCCCCGCGAGGAGTGCTTCCATCCCCTGCTGCTTCGCGGCGCGCTCGAGCCGGCGGGCGGTCTTCATCGTGAGCGAGCGATAGCCCGCGACGTGGTAGTTGAGCCGCTTCGCGGCCTTGCCGATGGTCCGGTCCCCGGCCGCCGCGACGAACTCCTCGACGACCACCGCGAGGGTCTCGTTCGGCGGGAAGCCCCGGCCGTCCCAGGCCTGCATCCGGGCCGCGGTACGGGGCAGCACGAGCCCGATTTCCGGGTTCTCCACGCCGCGCCAGAGCATCGAGAAGATCGGCACGACGAAGCTCACCATCAGGAACAGGAACAGCGGAGCGATCAGGCCGACGGCGCGGATCCTGGCCCACCGCTCCGCCCTTCTCAGCTTGATCTTGAGCGGGACCCCGTCGACGGTGAAAACGCCGTTGGCGTCGGCGCTGCCGTTTGGCGGCGAGGCGGTGGCCACGCGGCGCGCCCCGGCTCAGGCCACGTCCAGCGCCCGGCAATCGCCCGGATGCCAGCCGATGGTCCGCGTCTGCCCCACCGCGAGCGCCGGCGCCTCGCGCGAGCGGGGGACCTTGACGATGAAATCGTCGTGCCCGCACACGTCGACGCGCACCCGTACGTGATCGCCCATGTAGATGATCTCCTCGATCCGGGCCTCGAAACGGTCGGGGTATCCGTCGGCCGGCGGGTCGATCCGCACACTCTCGGGGCGTAGCGAAAGGGTGGTGCGGGAGCCGGTCCCGCCGATGTTGATCGCGGCCGCCGCAACCTCTCCACCGCCGTCGATCGCCACCGTGCACTGCGAGCCGTTCACCGACTTCACCACCCCCGTCAGCCGGTTGTTCTCGCCGATGAACTGGGCCACGAAGGCGTTCTCGGGCTCCTCGTACAGCGCCGACGGGGAGGCGAGCTGCTGGATCGCCCCGTCGTTGAAGACCGCGATCCGGTTCGACATGGTGAGCGCCTCGCCCTGGTCGTGGGTCACGTAGACGATGGTGACCCCGACGCTCTCGTGGATGTGCTTCAGCTCGTACTGCATGTTCTCGCGAAGCTGGCGGTCGAGCGCGCCCAGCGGCTCGTCCATCAGCACCAGCCGCGGCTCGTAGACCAGCGCCCGCGCCACCGCCACCCGCTGCTGCTGCCCGCCCGAGAGCTGTCCGGGGCGGCGCTTCTCGAAACCGGTGAGCTGCACCATCTCCAGCGCCCGGCCCACCTTGCGCGCGATCTCGGCCTTGCCGGCCTGGCGGCTTTCCAGGGGGAAGGCGAGGTTCTCCTCCACCGTCATGTGCGGGAACAGCGCGTAGTTCTGGAACACCATCCCGATGTTGCGCCGGTGCGGCGGGGTGCTCTTCAGTGATTTCCCGGCGAGCAGGATGTCGCCGTGGGTAACGGTCTCGAACCCCGCCAGCATGAGCAGGGTGGTGGTCTTGCCGGACCCGGACGGTCCGAGCAGGGTGAGGAACTCGCCGTCCGCGACGTCGAGGTTCAGGTTCCTGACGACGAGGGTCTCGCCGTCGAAGGTCTTCTGGACGTCGATGAAGCGCACCAGCGGGTCCCCGGACATGACTGCCGATACCGTCATCTGCGCGCCACGCGGTCCAGGCCGGGCAGGCACCCGGTCCAGGCTTGGCGCGGGCCTCGCTTCGTGCCCTGGTGGGAAATGCCGGTCAAGGCGTCTCGCCCTCCGTGCCGGCGCGAAGCCGGGCATCCCGGTCGCTTGTGAAAGGTCGCTTCCATGCTGCGCTATCCTACACCGTCACCGGATCGCGCCGTCCGAGGATCGTGGGCACGGGACAAGGGTTCGTCGACTGCCGCACAGGATACGCGGGCGCCGAATCATCGGAGGATGCGGTATGCGCGTGTCGTCAACGTGCCCTGAGGTCCATCACCGTCGCCCGGCTGGCGTCGCGCAGCCGGGCCGGTTCGATCGCGAACAGGCTGAACGGTCCGCCCGCCGCCGCCCAGATCCGATCGAAACGGAACAGGTCGGCGTCCATGAACACGTCCATGGGCGTGACGTGTCCGAGAGGCGGAACGCCACCGATCGCGAATCCCGACCTCTCTCGCACGAAGCTCGCGTCGGCGCGGCCGACCTCCTCGCCGAGCGCATCGGAGAGCTTGCCGGGGTCGAGCCGGTTGTCGCCGCTCATCACGGCGACGAGCGCGTGATCGCCGGCGCGAAACACCAGCGACTTCGCGATCTCGCCCACCGGACATCCCATTGCTGCTGCGGCTTCCGCCGCGGTACGGACCGAGCCGGGGAGGGTGCGGATCTCGCAATCGAGGGCGGCCGCTTCGAGGGCGGCGCGGAAGCGGTCGGGGCCTTTCATCTTCTTCGCCATTGCATTGTCTCCGAGCCGCGTGCTACGAATCTTCGAAGGTCCGGGTCCGGTTTTCAACCAGCGCCCGAAAGAGAGGAATGCGACTCATGACGGATGCGAGCCAGCCCGCGGTACACCGCGGCTTGAAGGATCTGTGTTTCGACCGTTCACCCACCACCCTCATCGACGGCCGGGCCGGCGAGCTCCGGTACCGCGGCTACTCGATCCACGATCTGGCCGCGCATTCCTCGTTCGAGGAGACCGCCTGCCTCCTGCTGTACGGCGAGCTTCCCACCGCGGCCGAGCTCGACGCCTTCGACGCGGCGCTGAAGGAGGCGCGGGCGCTGCCCGGCCCGGTCTACGACATCATCCGCGCGGTGAAGGATTCGCATCCCATGGACGTGCTGCGGACCGCGGTGTCCGCGCTCTCCGCCTTCGACCCCGAGACCGGCGACAACTCCCCGGAGGCGACCCGCCGCAAGGGGATCCGGCTGACCTCGCAGGTGCCGGTGATCGTGACCGCGCACCACCACATCCGACAGGGCCGGGATCCGGTGCCGGCGGATGCCGGGCTCGGCCACGCCGCGAATTTCCTCCACATGCTCAAGGGCGAAGCGCCGAGCGAGGACGCCTCGGCGCTGATGGACACCGACATGGTGCTGCACGCCGAGCACGGCTCCAACGCATCGTCGTTCGCCGCCAGGGTGGTGGTGAGCACCGAGGCGAACCTGCACGCCGGCATCACCGCGGGGGTGGCGGCGCTGTCCGGCCCCGCGCACGGCGGCGCGGCGGAGAACGTCATGCAGATGGCCAGGGAGATCGGCGATTCGTCGGAGGCGGCGGCCTACGTCAAGGCGAAGCGCAAGGCGCGCGAGCCGGTCATGGGCTTCGGCCACCGGGTCTACCGGGCCGAGGACCCGCGGGCGCGGCACATGCGGGCGGGGGTCAAGCGGCTGTCCGAGGAGATGGGGCAGCCCCACTGGTACGAGATCCTGGAGGCCCTGGTCGAGGCGATGCGGCCCTATGCCCGACATGGCGTCAACGTGAACGTCGACTTCTACGCGGGCGTCGTCTACCACCTGCACGGGGTCCCCCAGGATCTCTTCGTGCCGATCTTCGCCATCGGTCGCATCCCGGGCTGGACGGTGCAGGCGATGGAGCAGCTCGGGAACAACATCCTGATCCGCCCGCGCCTCCTCTATACCGGACCCGAGGCCCGGGAGTACGTTCCGATCGAGGCCCGTGGGTGAGTCCCCGGAGCGGCGACGGAATCCGGATTCGAGGCAGGAGGCGCGCGGGCGGATCCCGAAATGAATACCGCCGGTGGAGTCCGCGGTACGTTCCGGTCGAAGCGCGCGGGTGAATCCTCGATGCCGCGGGAGAGGTCGATCCGAATTCACGACAGGAGGTGAGGACGATGGTGGAGGACTACTTCCCGGCGACCTACTGCGACGGCCGCGCACGATTCCTCTCCGCGTGCCTGGACGCGCGCGTACCGGTCGCTAGCTATCGCAATCCGCACCCCGGCCCGGAGGGCGAGGCCCTGTACACGGACGCCGCCCTGGTCGGCCGGACCGACGCCGAGAACGTCGTCGTCGTGACCTCGTCGACCCACGGCGTGGAGGGCTTTGCCGGGTCGGGGATCCAGGTCGGCCTGCTGCGCGATGCGGATGCGCCCAAACCGCCGCCGGACACCGCGTTGCTGCTGATCCACACCATCAATCCCCACGGGATGGCCTGGCTGCGCCGCGAGAACGAGGACAACGTCGATCTGAACCGCAATTTCGTGGATCACGAAGGCGGCAACTACCCGGAGAACGACCTGTTCGAGGAGCTGGTCGAGCACTTGGTGCCGAAGGTCTGGGACGACGACGCCTACGAGCGCTACAAGGCCGCCATCGGCGCGCTCAACCACAGGTACGGCGAGGTCCCGGTGCGCAAGGCGATGCACAAGGGCCAGTACCGTCACCCCGACAGCATCCATTACGGCGGCGGTACCGCCACTTGGTCGAACCGCACCCTGGGCCGGATTTGCGGCGAGTTTCTCGGCGCCGCGCGACGCGGCGCGATGATCGACGTGCACACCGGTCTCGGCCCGTACGGCTACGGTGAGCTCATGACCCCGAGCAAGCCGGGCGAGCCGGTCTACGACCTGTTCTTCGACTGGTACGGCGAGCAGGTGCACAGCACCACCGCCGGGGCCTCCGCCTACGCCGGATCCAAGGGCAGCATCCTGGCCGGCTTCAGGCCGCCGGTGGCGGGCCTGGAATGGGCGGCGGTAGGGTTGGAATACGGCACCCGGGAGCGCGAGCACATGCGCCGCTGCATGCTCGCCAATGCCTGGCTGCATGCCCACGGCGAGCTGGACAGCGACCTCGGCCGTGCCATCAAGCGGGACGTGAAGGACGCTTCGTATCCCGGTGAGGAGAAGTGGAAGACGATGGTCTGGGAGCGGGGCAGGGAAGTGGTCGAGATCGCGCTGCGGCGTATCGGCGCCTGAACCGGGGCCGTTCCCTCACCCATGATGGACCGTTCCCGTACGCAATGACAAGGAGGAGATTCCCATGAGACGTATCGGACGCATCACCCGGCGGATCGCGGCCCCCGTGGTGGCCTTGGCCATCGCCGCGCCGGCGGTCGCCGAGGAGGTCGTGATCGCGGTCGCCACCGAGCCGACCTCGCTCGACCCGCTGTTCCAGGCGCTGGGGTCGAACCACGAGCTGGCCAAGCACGCCTTCAACTCGCTGGTGGAGCCGGGGCCGAAGTACGAGCTGGAGCCGGGGCTGGCCGAGTCCTGGGGGCCGACGGACGATCCGCTGGTGTGGGAGTTCAAGCTGCGCAAGGGTGTGAAGTTCCACAACGGCGAGCCGTTCACCGCCCACGACGTGGCGTTCACCTACGAACGCGCGCCGAACGTCCCCAACGCCCCTTCGACCTACAAGCGGCGCACCGCGAAGGTCGCCGGGTCGGTGGCGATCGACGACCACACCCTGCACGTTCGTACCAAGACCCCGTATCCGCTGCTGCCGAACTCCCTGGCGTCGGTGCCGGTCGTCAGCCGGACGGTGGGCATGGACGCCGAGCCCACGGAGTTCAACGACGGCAGCAAGCTCTACGGAACCGGCCCGTACCGGTTCGTCGAATTCGTGGCCGGCGACCACGTGACCTATGTCGCCAACGAAGACTATTGGGGCGGCAAGCCGAAGTGGGACAAGGTCACCGTCCGCTGGATCAAGAGCGGACCCGCGCGGGTCGCGGCGCTGCTGTCCGGGGACGTCGACGCCATCGCCTCGGTGCCGACCACCGACGTCGACAAGCTCGACGCGGACCCGGACGTCAACGTCTTCTGCGACCAGTCCACGCGGGTGATGTACTGGTCGCTCGACGTGCATCGCGCGCAGGCGGAGCACGTCACCGCCAGGGACGGTGGGGCGATCCCCAACCCCCTGGCCGACCGGCGGGTGCGCCAGGCGTTCGACATGGCCCTCGACCGCAACGTGATCGTCGATGAGGTCATGGGCGGGCTCGCGGTGCCGGCGAACCAGATCGCGGGCGAGGGGTTCGGGGGCCACAATCCCGACATCCCGATGCCGGACCACGACCTCGATCGGGCGAGGGCGCTGCTCGCCGAGGCGGGCTACCCGGACGGCTTCAAGCTGACCATCCATTCCACCAACGACCGCTACGTCAACGACGCCAGGCTGGCCCAGGCGGTCGCGCAATTGCTGTCGCGGATCGGGGTGGACGTGACCGTCGAGACCATGCCGGTCGCGGTCTACTACGGCAAGGCGCGCAAGCACGAGTTCACCATGGCCCAGATCGGCTGGGCATCGGCCACCGGCGAGTCGTCCGCGATCCTCAACCCGGCCCTTTCCAAGGGTGTGCGCAACAACTACGGGCGCTGGGAGAACGAACGGTTCAACGAGCTCATTCAGGGCGCGTTGAGCACCGTCGACCTGGCCGAGTACGAGAGCATGCTCAAGGAAGCGACCGCGGTGGCGATGGAGGACCTGCCCATCATCCCCACCCACTTCCAGGTCGCCTGCTGGGCGACCCGCAAGGGGCTGGCCTACGTGCCCCGCGCCGATGAATCGACGCTGGCCGAGTCGCTGGAGGTCATGCGGTAAGCGCCTCGGGGGCGAGCGGGCCGGCGGTGTTCCGGGCGCACGCCCGCCGCCGAACACCGGGGGGTCATTGCCGATAGATCGAAGTAGTCGCCAGGAGCGGGTACATGTTGGGGCTCCACAATGCTTGGGCGGGTTTTCGGGACGTTGGCAGCCTGCTGATCAAAAGAGGCACAGTGATGGGGCCTTTGGTCCCATTACTCTTCCTGGCCTTAGTGTTCGTCTTGGCCGCGTACCTGTTTCGAGAGATGGCAGTGGTTGATGGCGTGCCGGTCTTCAGTGCTGTGTTTGTGCTCGCAGCGCTGGTGATCGTCTTCAGCTATCTCCGTCACTATACGGCTTTTGCGAAGCACGATCCTGATCGGTTGCAGTCGGAGGAATACCGATTACTGACGATGCAGCAAATGATCGCAGCCAAGGAATTACGGCATCCGGTGCCGGTAGAGAACCTTCCGTTGACAGAGCCGACCGAGAACCCGGTCGAGCCTCAGTCGCGTACCGAGGGCGAAAGGATTCCGGATTCAACCGTTGCTGAAGAGGAACGCGAGCCATGAAGTCATATCTCTTGACATACACTCAAGCCGGCGCGCCAGCGCATGTACAATACGTACTTAGTGATACTCAGGCAGTCGAGACATGGGTGGCGCCGTTTCCTTACGCGGCTATTCTCATATCCAAACTGAACATCCAGGATCTCGCTGCCGTGCTTCGTGACCGGCTCCCCGGTATCTGGTTCATGGTGACGGAATTGAAAAGGGACACCGTGCAAGGGTGGCTGCCAGGCAACCTCTGGGAGTATGTGAACGATCCACAGCATGCTTGGTCACAGAATCTGTTTGCAGAATTGGCAGCGCCATCACCTTGAGCCATCCCGTAGTCCCGGCAGAAGAAGTGAGAACGAATTGTTTGCGCGCTTTTCTGCACCCAAGCCAGAGCGCGGCATTTTCTCCCGCATACAGAAATGAGAAGTCCGGTGCCGCTGACCCTGAACCGCTACGAGAATTGCGGATGGCCTCGGCAGTAGAGCAACCGTATTTACTTTATGATTTCATGGATATGTTTTCATTCTGTCATCGTTCGGGAAGAACCCTGAGCGAAACGTCCACCATCCCGGAAGCCACCGACATAGCGATTTCCGGTGATTTCCGAGAAATTTATCTTGACACGTCAAGATTTCTTGACTACATTAGATTTTATGCTGACCAAACGTTACGCCTCGGCACAGGATCTGGATGGGGTCATCGACCTTGAGCGCCTCCGTTCCGGCCCGTCTACCAGCCTGGAACGAGACGCTGCCAACTTCCTGGAGCTCACCTGCCCCTCGTCGGACGTCCATGCCCTCGTCCGCGGGTTGAGCAACCGGTTCAACGGTGGCTCCCAGAGCGGCACCATCCTCGCCCACTCCGCCAAGGGTCTCGGCAAGTCCCATGCCCTGCTGCTGGGGTACCACCTGTTCTCGAGCCCCGAGACCGCCCGTGCATGGGCAGAGCCCCTTGGCTACGACTGGACGCCGCCCGACGACACGCTGCTGGTGGTCCGGAAGCTGACCGATCGGGCGCTCCCGGACGATGCGCTGTGGTTGCTGGTCGCGGAACACCTCGGCGCCGGCTGGTCCGGGGAACGGCCACCGGACCTGGATGCACTGCGCACGGCTCTCGGCGATCGGCACATGGTCCTGATCCTCGACGAGCTGGAACGCGGCATCGGCAGCATTCGCGACCCTGCCCGGCGGGATCAGAATCTGGCTTTCCTGCAAATGTTGAGCGAGGAGGCCAACCGGGAACGCCGGATCACGCTGTTCGCGGCCGTGTACGACGGCAACCGGGAACCCGGCTCGACGCTGAAACGCACCCGCCGCATTGAACTGCGCTTCCGCAACGCCGACGATCGTGCCGCCATCGTTCGGCACCGCCTGTTCTCCAACGCGGGGACCTACGATCACGATGCGGCCCGCACCGTTGTCCGCTCCTATGTGAACACGTGGCGAAAGTTCGGCATCGAGACGCAGGACCCTTACGTCGAACGGATGGAACGTGCCTTTCCGTTTCTTCCCGATCTGATCGAGCTGATCTTCGAGCGCATCACGGAGGGCGGCGGCTTCCAGGGCACACGCAGCGCCCTGGGGTTGCTCGGCGCCATGCTGGACACCATGGACGGTGGCAGCGCCCTGATGAGTGGGGCGCACTGCAAGGTCACCAGCCGCGCCTGCACGGATCGCTTGCAGGACCTCGACCCCACCGGCACGTTGATCAACTGCGCGGCTTCGAATCAGCGCGAGCTTGCCGGGCAGCCCTTCTCCGAGGCCATTGCATCGGCGGTGCTGCTGGCCAGCCTCGTTCCCGGCGGTGGCGCAAGGGGACTCGGCCGCGATGACCTCGTCCGCCACGTCACCGCGCCCGGCGCAGACCCCAACCGCCTGCACGCCGGGATGGACGCCTTCTCCCGGTTCGGAACGAACTTCCACGAACGTGAGGGGCGCTTTTTCTTCGATTCGGAAGAGAACGAGTACGCCAAGGTCGAGCTGGAAGCCGTCAAGCTCAACGACGAGACCGCCCGCGCGGAGCTGGTGCGCGTCTGGCAGCAGGACGTGTTCCGCGACACCCGGCACAGCGTGGTGTTCCAGGACCCGGCCACGACCCGTCAGGCACTCGAAGCCCTGGACCGCAGGCCTCCCCGCTACGTGCTGGCCCCCCGCCGGCTCTCGGCGCCGGAGCGCCACGGTCTCTACACGGGCCTGGAGCGCCGCAACCAGATACTCCTGCTGGAGCCGCGCGACGCCCGTGTGGACCATCTGGCCAATCCGGACATGCTGGCGCTGACCCGCGGCATCCGTGCCGCGGCCCAACTCGCCGAATCGGCATCGAGCGGTGAGCGCCGCAACCGGTTCGAGCGCATCGGCAGGGAGCGCACGCAGGAGATCGTGCGCCTCCTGAAGTCGGCCGGGCTCGTCTACGTCCGAATCGACGAGTGGGCGGAGACACCGGACCGGACGACCTTCGAGGAAGAGAGCCTGGGCTCCGCGGGCACGCGCGAGGAGGTTCTGACCTTCCTCCGCACCCAGATATTTCCCGGCTCGCTGTTCGAGGAGCACCTTCGGGACCGGCTCGATGACTTCTTCGGCCGGCGCGTGGATCAGATCGATCGAGCCTATCGCAACACCCTGGGCTTCCCGGTCCCCTTGACGGTGGACATGGTCTCCAAGGCGCTCGTGTCGCTGGCAAGGGACCCGGCCCGCATCGCCGGCCTGCAACACACCCGAGGCCACTTCTGCGCCGAGCACGTCAGCCTCTCGGAGCCGGAGCTTGCGGCGGCGGTCCTCATGCCGCCGTGGCCCGCGAGCACACCGCGGCCTGAATCCCATCCGCCCGGAGCCGGAGCTTCACTCAAGGCCCCACCCCCCGCGGACGATCCAGGGCTCGAACCGGGAACGGTGCCCGGGGAGCCGCCATCGACACCAGAACCCCCTGGCGTGGTGACCGAGGAACGCGCCACCCCCCACTGCCGCGGCCGGGGCGAGCTGCGCCAGCAGGCGGCCGCCCGGCTCGTCGACGTCGATGATCCCACCATCCATTTCGCGCGGTTCACGATCTATGCGAGCTACCCCGACCACGACCTCGCGAGCCAGCCGGCCGCTTGGCGCGGCGCCCTGAGCGGCACGGGGAATCTCGACATACAGCTCGACATCACGGTGCAGGGACCAATGGACAAGGCCACCCTGGAACAGCATTGCGAGCAGCTCCCCGCTGTACCGGACGCCACCTACGCGGCTCGGGTCCGCATCGAAGCACCGGTGGTGAGCGTGAGCGAGGCGCCGGAGGCGGAAGTGTCGTGAGCGCGCCCGTGCTGAAGCCCGGTCACCTCGATCGGTTGACGAGGCCCGGCCCGCGGCTGCCCGGGCTGTCGAGTTGGCTTCTGCACGAGGTCTGGAGTGAAGCCGCGTTCGAGGCAGCCAACCGTTCACCCCGGACCTACCTGCTTGATGGCGAGCGCTGGGTGAACGCCCTGGAAACCCTGATGACCGCGGCCGGCGATCGCCTGTATGCCGAGCTCGCCGATCCTCCGCCCGAACAGTCCGGTATCGACGGGTTCATGAATGAGCACCCCGACGCGGCGGTAGTGGTGCTCGATGGGTGCTCCCTGCGGGAGATCCCGAGACTGGTCCAGTTGGCCCACGACTCGGGGCGGAAGGTGCGGAGCCTGGGCTGCGGACGCGCGGCGCTGCCGAGCGATACGGAGGCATTCGTCGGGAACCGCCTTGGCCTGGGGTTACCCGAGATCGGCCCGTCCAAGCTCACGTCACGGGCCGAACTGCGGGAGCGTAACGTCCGCTACTTCTATTTCGGCAACCCGGGAGATCACCACACCATCGATGCGGCCCCAGGTTCCCTGCTGTTGTGGAGCCGGTTTCCGGACCAGCGTTACACCGACAGCACCGCGGTCAACGAGATGCTGTACGACGCCCTGTGGGACGGTCTGGAGCTGGCTTGGCAGCGCACGGTTCAGGCGGTACCGCTCGACCGCCCGGTCCTGGTCACGAGCGACCACGGCTACGTCTTTCTCGGTCCTGCACTGAGCGATCCCTCCCTGAAAGACGTTGACCGCCCGCTGGAAGGCAAGCGGTTCAGGACCTTCGGTCCCGATGAGACACTGCCTGCACCCCGCCCCGGACTGTGGGTAGATCGGCAACGCCGGCTCGCCATGCTCGTCGGCCGCTGCCACAACCGCCCGCAGGCGCCCTCGGCGTCCCGCTCCGTGTACCGCCACGGCGGACTGACCTTGATGGAAATGCTGACCCCGTGGCTGGTTCTCGAGCCGGCAACCTACACAGTAGGATACCAACGATCCGGGGAGGAGAAAAAAGGGCCTCGGGCAACAATCTCTGATGGCTTGCAAGATGAACTGCCAGGAAAACGAGGGATTATATGATGCGTTGGCTACACCTTTCCGATCTGCACGTGGGCAAAAACGACCAAGCCCAAGCTGTTGCTATGAAACAATTGGTCAAGGCTATTAAAGAAGCAGCCTCAGATAAAGATCTGGATCTAGTCTTGTTTACAGGAGATCTTGCATTCTCTGGTGTACCTGATGAATATGAAGTTCTGAAGAATGAATTTTTGGAATCACTTCGTTCGTTGTCAGTCATTAAAAAAGCCAGAATTTTTTCGGTTCCAGGAAACCATGATCTGGACTGCAATTGTTCACACCCCCTAGTGTGGGGTAGCTTGGGAAAGGCGCGTCAAGATGTGTTTTGGAATTCAGATGATCAAGGACGAAATGTTCGTTCCCACAGAGCTTCCGGATTCAAGGCATATTCTGATTTTATGAGAAATGAAGGTATCTGTGGACCTGATCCTGTACACGAAATTGGCTCTCGACATGTAATCGATAGATCACAAAACGAAAAATTAACTCTTGTTTGTCTAAACACGGCTCTGTTTTCAGACAAAGAATTTTCCGACGAAGAAGAAAGAGGTAGTGCTCCAATTCCGACTCAAACATTCCGTGCTCTCGTGAAGCCGGAAGATTCCAGCGGATTGATTATCGTGATGGGACATCATCCAGTCGAGTGGTTTGAAGTTCAATCAAGGCGCCATTTTATTTCAGCACTAAAGGATCTTGGTGCGATATATCTACATGGACATGAACATAAAATCGAGGCAAGTTTTAGTAGTCACGGCCTTCAGACTCTAGGATTTGGTGCAGGATATCCACAGCGCCTGGATGCAAAAACCTCGCAGCCCTACACGAGCACATTCGCCATTTGCGAATTGCATGATGAGCTACACGTTAAGTTCGTTGCATGGGAGCCAACATACGGTTTTTGGCGACCATTTCACACCGTACAATCTGATTTCAGCCAGAAAAGCGACTTTCTTTCCTGCGGCTACGAAGTATCAATCCCGACATCCCGAGCCAATTCATCGGTTAGCCGACAGCAAGTACTATCCGAAAGAGTTCGCATTCCTCTTAAGCTGCAAACTCCGATTTGGATTGAAGGAGATACCATACCAAACTGGACATTTTTACTCTCATTGCTAGGTCTTATCTCGCAACCTTATAGTGTTTTGCGGCATCAAGAACCCAGTATTGGAATATATTCGAGTTTCCTCATTAAGGATAAAAACGGCAATCATCTTATTCATGCATCATCTGCTGAAACAGCTATCGTTGCATATGATCATGTAGAACATGTCAATACTAGCATCGATACATTGGGACTAGATTCATGTATTATCATTACGTTAGGGAAGATTTCAGAAGGTGCGATTAATTTAGCTAACAGCCTCCGACAAAAGAAAAATATCGAAATTTTTGGAGGATCAACTATCGCTCAGAAATTGTCAGAATCTGATAAAGTCAGAAAAAGCGTTGTCAGCACGACACAAGATAACAATGAGACAGTTATTGTGCCGCTTGTAGTCAACGGGGGAATCGCATTGCTTTTAGTCGATGCCATAAGAAAGAGCTGGTATAGAATAGTAGATATTGATGGTGGCTCAAAAGACAAATTCGATATGCTCGTTAGTATGATCCGAGAGAAGCTGCCTGAACTCAAATCCGCGAAATATGTTTTCGACACCGGGACTTCACAAGAAAGTAATGAGAAGCTACCGCGACCATTTAACAGAGATGGTTATTTGGCACGTTGCCTCCAATTGTTTGATACAGCAAAATACGCCGGACTCGCCGCCGTTGGAGTTAAGTTGCCAATAGAATCTCTGCGTCAAATTTATGTTCCCACTGCGGCCAATGTCGAACGTGATCACTTTGCTGTGGAAGCTACCAATCGAGCAATAGAAGATCTAGTACAAGCATTGGGACTCGATGAACATCAACGCGCACAACTAACTCAGCAGATGAAAGAAAGTTATGGAGCGCATCAAACTTCCGAGGTAAACGCCGCTGGTTACTTGTACCAAACCTTCGGGAACATCATAGTATTAGGTGATCCAGGTTCAGGAAAGAGCTGTTTTGTCCGATCCGAAATCATGGCGTACTGCGATCCGCCTAATAGTAGAAGTGGAGGTTGGTATTCATTACACGTACCCGTATTTCTTCCACTGGCCGAATTCACTGGGCTAGATACGAGTACGTCACTTCTGAATTATTGCGTTACACATGCTAGAAATCAGGGACTGTCCCTTAGTAGAATTCATTTGGACATCTTATTGTCCAGAGGAAAGATAGCGCTATTTCTAGACGGACTAGACGAAATTAACTCCATTGCAATTCGTCAAGAAGTGATTGATGAAGTGAATAACCTTGTGAGGCAATTTGCACCACTAGGAAACCGATTTGTATTAACGTCCAGACCGGCTGCTATCAGAGACGTTGACGTACCGATTGATATGGCTAGATTGACGCTACAAGGGCTTACAGATTCTGAGATTGAGCTACTGGCGACGAGATTGTTCCAGGCTCAATATCCAGACGGCTCTGATTTACATCAAGATGATAAGGAGATCATACAATCAATCCTTCAGGATTGTCAATCGAAACCCGGGGTTCGTCGATTGGCAAGGAATCCACTGCTACTTACTCTTTTAGTTTTTATCTACCAAAATAGTGGATCTTCTGCCGCACGTAGACACCTAATCTATTCTCAGGCAGTGAAGACGCTGGTGACCGTAAGACATCGTGATATTAGGCACGTGGTATTATCGGAAGCCGATCTCAGGACACATTTGGGGAAACTTGCGGTGGCTATGTTCCGCCGAGAAACTCCTGCATTACCCAACCGTAAAGAGGTAGCAGATGTACTGATAGGTCTGAATAAGACATCGGAATCAATAATTGATTTTATACAGGAAGTAGCAGAAAATACTGGCCTGTTGCTGGTGCATCCACGCACAGAGAATAAGGCTGAAGATCTAGTATCTTTCATGCATCACTCGTTTCTGGAGTACTATACTGCGTTGGGATTTATTGAAGAAGGGAATGGTATCAGGGTAATTGCACCATTCGCACTACTTACTCGATGGTATGAAGTCGTGACTCTTATGTTCGGTATTCTTGGTGAACAAACTGATATTACACATGGTATAAAGATACTCTGCGAACAGCAGTCGGAGTCTGATCTTATAACTGCAAATCGTATAATGTTGGCGTTTGACTGTGCGATGGAATGTGATGTGCCTCCGGAAGCTACGCAGATCTTCTTGGCAGAAGAACTTCATAATATACTTTCTAAGGGTGCGGGGATTTTCGTATCAGATGTACGAGAAGATTTGGCGCATAAAGTCTGTAGATTATTGGAAAATACCGGAAGTAGACCAATAAAAGAACTGCTATTACGTGGAATCATGTCGGACGATGCCGAGGTTGCGGCCGCATACGTACATCTGATCTCAAAGATGGGAACATATTCAGACGCTGATGAGGATCTACTTGGCGCTTTGACTCAAGCATTTCTACGTAAGGATAAGGTATTGCAATTATCCACTATAAATTCTCTGCGAGATCTGCCGTCCCTGAGATCGACTCAGAATTTGAATGCAGTTCGGCATATGCTATTGAGAGGAGGGATTGTAGAGAAAAGTACAGCGCTACAGTTTCTGGAAGAAGTTCCTTCGCTCATCGGAGAATTTGCTGAGGAGATCATTGATATTCTTTATCAAAAAAAGGGCTTGCTCACCTTGACGGCAGCTAGTTGCATATTGAGAGGAGGATTACCACAGAGGCGGGAGTATGGGGGACGAGCGTTGTTGGACACTGCTTTGGAGGTTGTAACTCGAAGTGACGGACCGAGGCAATCATTAGTCGGTAAACTTGAGATTTCTTGGGAAGAGCTAGAGGAGTGGATATACTCCGACAGTATTCAAGATAAGCAACGTGGGTTTCGTAGTTTGGTTACAGTCGAAAAAGATGCCGTAAAGGTTTATCGAGTACTGTTTAGTTCGTTAAGGAAAGAAAAAGATGACATCATACTGAGTACTATCCTGGATTCGCTCTCTGCATATCCCGCGGCAATTCGGGTGGCTTCGCTCGCGGATACGGATCTAGTGTGTAGCTATTCCAAGTCCAAATATCGTAACGTACGTACTGCGGCTGTGAAAGCACTTCGATCCTTCCCAAGTATGCAGATCGTAACAGATGCATTAATCGAGCGTCTGCATGCATTAAAGGGACAGTATACAGAGGAATCACAGGAAATTATAAATAGTATAGCTAGACATGCTGTAAAAGATAAATCGTGTCGGTTAGCACTTGCGAGCGAATTGAACAGATCTCTGCATAGTACTGGTAAATGGACAAAACGTAGAAAATACTTTGTGTCAAAATTGTTTATGGTATGCGATCAAATGACGATTCCCTTTGATTTTACTATTGGAGCTATTCTTCTCAAAGTGGCGGATGATTTTCGCAAACCTACAGAGGTGCGGCATTTGGCAATTAAATTTTTTGGACAGATTTGCGAGATGAATTCAAAATCAGCAGAAAATATAATGAAGGAATTCAAATCACCGGACGCCAGTAGGCGCCTCTCGGCATATCGGGCAGCAGAGAGATTTCTGCGGCGATGCCGGGGTAGAATCCAGACTGTGCAGTCTCTTGCGAATGCTCTGGAACAAATGAAATTGGAGTTAATCACTTCTTGGCGCCGCGAATCAAGTTCCTTGACTGACAAATTCGATTCGGTCGCATTGCGGGAGATTAGAACTTGTATTCTGGAAATTGAATCAACACTCAACGCATACAATGAATTTGCAGAAAGGATGCCAGCTAACTCCGTGACCAACATCCCTTGATCCGATCTCTAGTCGAGTAGAGCTTGAATATCGAGTGAAGTAACAAAATGCTAGAGAATCGGTACATTTATAGACATTAATTAACGTCGAGGATTTTCATCGAATTTGGATTTTATTTTCATTCTGGTCCCGCCGGAGTGGGAGAACCACATATGAAACAGAAAATCGGGACCGTCATCGAAGCCGACGTCCTGCGCCGCGCCAGACGTCAGGCCGCCGATGAGGAGCGTCCGTTGAGCGACTTGATTCAGGATGCCCTGGATCGGTATCTGACCGCGAAGATACCGATGCCTGACCGGCGGGAAGCGGCCTACAGGCTGTTTTGCGAGCAGCCGATGCGGATCTCGCCCGAACAGCTTCGTGAGATCCTGCACGCGGATGCCTGGGACCTGTGAATCTCGACGACATCCCCACCGGCAGCCTGTGCGTCATCGACACGAACGTGTTGGTGTACGCGGAGCAGGGGGTGTCCGGCCAGGCTCAGCGTTTTCTGCGGCGGTGCTCCAAGGGCGAGCTTGTGGGCGTATTGCCTCAGACCGTCTGGCAAGAGCTCACCCACAGGTTGATGCTTGCGGAAGCCGCCATGAAGCACGGGAGCTCGCGCAGCAATCCGGCAGCACGCTTGGCCGAGAAGCCGGAGATCATCCGCGGTCTGAGTTTGTACCAGTCGAAGGTACGAAACCTGCTCGGGCTTGGTCTCCGTTTTGAGAGTTGTACACGGGATGATCTGCTGCAATCGGCATTCGCCTTGCAGAGACGATACGGGCTGCTTACCAACGACTCGGTGATTCTGGCGGTGGCCATCCGATTGGAAGCTGACGGTCTGGTGTCGAGCGACAAGGGGTTCCGGTCCGTCGATGAAATCACTGTGTTCGCTCCCAGTGATCTTCGCATCTGAGAACGTCCTTGGCTGTCTCCACCGACAATCCCGGCAACGTGCCGCGCGCCATCGAGGTGGGCTTCCCCATCGTCGAGATCAACCGCTTGGCGCAGCCGGAGCGCAACAGCTTCAAGCCCATCTACCAGATGCACAAGTGGTTCGCGCGGCGGGCGTCGTGCGTGTTCCGGGCGATCCTGCTGGGGGCGCTGAAGCCGGCCTGGAAGCCCGACGGCACGCCGGTCGATCTCATGGAGGAGTTCTACCGCAATCACGGCGACGATCCGGATACCGCCGGCAAGGTCGTGCTCGATCCATTCATGGGTGGCGGAACGACGGTGGTGGAGGCGCTTCGGCTGGGGTGCCGGGTCATCGGCATCGACCTCAATCCCGTCGCCTGGTTCATCGTCAAGACTGAAATCGAGCCGGTGAATCTGGATGCGCTGCAAGACGCCTTCGATCGGCTGGCGGCGCGGCCCGTGGCCTGGAACGGCGACGCGCCGCTGCGCGAGACCTTGCTCGGGCTGTACCGGACGAAGGTTGCTCCGGATGTGCAGGCGGACGTCATCTACACCTTCTGGGTCAAGCACGCGATCTGCACCGACCCGACCTGCAAGCGCGAGGTGCCGCTGTTCAAGGACTATCTCATCGCGCACAAGACCCTGTCGGTCCGCTACCACCGGGACGTGCTGTGCCCGCGATGCAAGAAGCGGTTCGATTGGGAAATCGAGCCTGCATCGTTGATCGCGGATACCGCGATGATGGTGAACAGCTCCCGCGGCAGCGCCGGCGAAGGCCGGCCGCACCAGATGTGGACGTATGCGCCGGAGCCGGAGAAGCCGAAGGGGCGCGGACGGCGGGATCCGACCTTGGCGTCGGTGTACTGTCCCCACTGCGATGACGATGCGCGTTTGCAGGTCCCGTGGGACAGGAAGAAGGAGCGCAAGAAGGTCTCCTTGACCGTGTTGCTGTGTCCGGCCTGTGAGGCGGTGTGGCAGTGGCGCGGAGCGCTGCCGGATGATGCGGTGAATTGCCCTGCCTGCGGCCACGGCTACGACCCGCGTACCGGAAACGTGCCTGCCAAGGGCGCCTTCGAATGTTCCTGCGGCAACCGCGACAAGATCATCGAAAGCATCCGCCTGCTGCCGCAGACCCGGAGGCTCCCGGTTCGGCCGTATGCGATTCAAGCCTTTCTAGAGTCCCGCGACTCTATTCATGAACGGAAGACGGAGGAGTCGTTGTTCGGGGATGCGGTTGTGGAGAACACCACGCAAGACGTAGCACTACCGGACGGCTTCTTGCTGCCGAAAAACGGTAAATTCTTCAAGCGCTTCTCGGTAAACGACCAGGCTGGCTTGCAGCGTGTTGAAAATACATGGATCCAAAATAGGGACGGATTATCGTATCCGAAAAGCAAGATTCCGAGAGGCGCAGAGACTATTCGATTACTTGAATATCACTACAACCACTGGCATGAAATGTTCACACCGAGGCAATTGCTGGCATTAACGACACTGCTGGATGGTATTTCTATGGAAGGAGATGAAATCTCTCGTGATCATCTGCTGACCGCTTTTTTTAGCCTCCTTGAGGGTTCCAATTTGTTTGCCAGATTCAAAACGAATCAAAACCGAAGCGAAACAGCGAAAGGGATATTTGCGCGTCACGACTTTCAACTCAAAAATACACCCGTTGAGGATAATGTATGGGGGTCACAAGTTGGAAAAGGATTTCGGGCCTGGATTGACATCGTTATTCAAGGGAAACGTTTCGCAGAGAATCCGTCTGACAATTTCTATCATGATACGGAAAAAGGTCAGAGATTGGAGAGAAAAACGGACGGTAGCACAGCTCTTTCATCTATTTCGTATTCGTACCAGGATGCAGGATTTAGGGCATATTTGAATTGCTCATCATCGGAGAAATTTGTATTTCCCATGACCGTTGATGCAGTTATAACGGATCCTCCTTATGTAGGAAATGTCAATTATTCAGAACTTGCGGATTTCTTCTATGTGTGGCTACGTATTGTGTTAAAGAATAGTCACTCATGGTTCGCCCCGGAAATCACACCAAAAACAGAAGAGATTATCGAAAACAGCATACGAGGAAAGAGCCGAGATGATTTCTATTCAGGGCTTTGCAATGTATTTGAATCTATTCACCAACGGCTTCCGGACGATAGTCTTCTTGTTTTTACATTTCACCACACCGACACGGAAGGTACGGTATGGGAAGGGCTTTTGCAGTCACTTTGCGACACCGGTTTCGAGATCGCCGCTGTCTATCCCATACATGCCGAATCGGAATCTTCGCTGCACCTTCACGATAAGGAAAACGTCGCTTACGACCTGATCCACGTCTGCCGCAAACGCCGGGAAAACCCCTCCAACCGCTCCTGGGCCGGCGTCCGCCAGGAGGTCAGGCGCCGGGCACGGGCCGAGCTTGCCGCCATCGAGGCAGGCCGTTACGGCAACCAGCCGCTGCCTGAACCGGACGTGCGCCTCGTCTGTATCGGTAAGTGCCTGGAGCTCTACAGCACCCACTACAACCGCGTGCTGGATCACGAGGGCAATCCGTTACCGTTGCACAAGGCCCTGCAGGACATCGGCGCAATTATCGATCAACTCGTCACCCGTGAACGGCCGTTGCCGCCGGAGCTGGAAGACATCGACGCTCTCAGCTATGCGTGGCTTCGGCTGCTGATGCCGGTGCGCGGCGAGGTGGGCGTGGACAAGGTCAACAAGGGCCTGCGCGCGATGCAGGTCAATACGGAGGATCTGAGGAAGGCCGGATTGATCATCCGGGGTCGCGCCGGGCGCGGCCGGACCTATGAGGTCAAGCAGCCCCTCGATCGGCTGGAGGATGCCCGGAAACGGTTGCAGAAGGCATACGAGCAGACTGCCCAGAGCGTCCTGTTCCAGGACGATCCGGCGCTGGCCACCGCCACGGTGCCTCTGGTCGATCTCCTGCACGCCCTCATCGCGCTCGCCGACGCCGGGGAACAGGTGTTGCCGTGGCTGGAGCGTTTTCCGGGCCGGCAGGCGGCGCTTCGGGCCGGACTGCGGTTTCTGAGGGACGAACGGGCCGACTGGTCGGCCGCCATCGACCGCGTGCTTGCCATCATCGAGGGTGCGCCGCTGTTCAACCCGGCGGGAGCGATCTGATGGCCGGCTACCTGATCGTCGAAGAACGCATGATGCAGCCCTCGAAGGCCGGCGGGGTGGCGCCGCATCCCCATTGCCATGGCCTGCTGGATTATCTCCGCGAGCTCCGCCAGGAGGTCTTTCCGTTTCCGCCCGGCCACCGGATCCGGGTGGTGGGGCTTGAAGACGTGCTGAGGGCGGCCGGCGATCCGCCGCGCGAGGTCGCGGGCTTCATCCACGAGACGATGGCCGCCCGGGCCAACGCGCTGGAACGCATGGGCGGCTTCGTGCAGGTCGTCTTCAAATCGAGGCTGCATCACGCGGACGACTTCTGGTTCGAGGTCGGCACCCGGCGCATCTCACTGCGCCCGATCTTCGGCCGCATCCAGCATCGCCACGAGCACGGCAGCGAATTCTTCCTCGCTTCCTTCAACCTGTCATGAGCGAACCGGCGGCGGTCTACGAGATTCGGACCGACGACAAGGTTCGGGTCCGGCGGCATCCGGAGTGGGGCACGGGCGAGGTGCTGCGCGTGTCCCAGACCCTCGGCGTCTATCAGGCCAAGGTGCTGTTCAAGGCGCCGGAAGGCGAGCGGGTGGAGAACCTGCCCATCGAATGGCTGGAGAAGGCCGCGGACCTCTGGGAGCGTCTGGCGGCGGATGATTTCGACGACCCCGAGGACTACCGCATCCGGCAGATGGCCCTCGACCTCGCCCATGCCAACACCGGCGGCGAGCTGACCGCCAGCCGGGTGGATCTCCTGCCCCACCAGATCCTGCTGGTCCATGATCTGCTCGACCGAACGCCGCGGCGGCTGCTCGTCGCGGACGAGGTCGGGCTGGGCAAGACCATCGAGACGGGCATGCTCATCCGCGAGCTGATCGCGCGCGGCGAGGCGGCCCGGATCCTGATCGTGACGCCCGCCGGGCTGATCGAGAACTGGCGCAGTGAGCTGGCCGAGTGCTTTCGCCTGACCTTCGACGTACTCGGCCGCGATTTCCGCGATCACGGCGCCGCGACCTGGGAGCGGTACCCGCGCGTCATCTGCTCCATCGACACCCTCAAGCAGCGCCGCCGAGTGCAACGCCTGCTGGCCGCGCCCCCGTGGGACCTCGTGATCTTCGACGAGGCGCACCATCTGTCGCGTACCCGTAGCGGCAAGAAGACCACGACCACCCAGAACTACCGCCTCGCCGAGGCGCTGCGCAACCACAGCCGGGACATGCTGTTTCTCTCCGCGACGCCGCACCAGGGCAACGCCTTTCAGTTCTGGTCGCTGATCCAGCTCCTGGACGACCAGTTGTTTGCCGGTCCCGAGGCGATCGCCGACCACCGCGGGTTGTTGAACCACGTCATGATCAGGCGCACCAAGCGCGAGGTCACGGGCTCGCGAGGCGACCCGATCTTCCGGCGCCGCCAAGTGCATACCGAACGCTTTTCGCTTGGGCCGCGGGAGCGGATGTTCTACGAGCGCATCAGCGATTACCTGCGCGAAGGCTACGACGCCGCGGGCGTCGGCGACACCCGCACGACCCGCCGGCAGCGCGCCATCGGCTTCGTGATGACGACTTTCCAGAAGATCATGTCGTCGAGCCCGCGCGCGATCCGCCAGGCGCTGAGACGACGGTTGCTCGTCCTCCTGGCGCGCCGGCAACTGGATCTCGAAGCTCGCCGGACCCGTGCCCGGCCAGCCGGCGGAGGGGAGCTCGCCGAGGAGATCCTGCGCATCCAGGACGAGATGCTGAAGGTGGCGCGGGCGATCCTGGGAGAGGACGCGAGCGCAACCAGCGATGCCGAAGCGTACGTCGCTCGGGTGCGCCGGCGCCTGCAACGGCGGGAGGAAGAAGCCGAGACGACGAGCTGGACCCTGGACGGTGACGAGGAAGCCGGCGAGGGACTCTACGCCGAGACGGGCATCCCGGAGGAGATTCCGACCGTCCGGCAGCTCATCAAGCTGGTCCCCCAGGGTCCCGATCGGCGCTTCGAGACCCTGGTCCGGGCAATCAGCGATCTCTCCCGCGAGAACCCGGACGAACGTTTCGTCATCTTCACTCAATACCGGGACACGCTGGCTTTCCTCGCCGAGGAGCTCGGGCGGATCTTTGGAGCGCAACGGATTGCGACGCTCAAGGGCGGCCCCATCGAAGACAAGATTGCCGCGATGGAGGACTTCTGGCGCGAAGACGGCGCCCGTTTTCTCCTGAGCACGTCGGCCGGCGGCGAAGGTATCAACCTTCAGATCGGGCGCATCCTGTTCAACTACGACCTGCCCTGGAACCCAATGGCCGTGGAGCAGCGGATCGGCCGGATCCACCGTTACGGACAGCAGGAGACGGTTCAGGTCTACAACCTGTTCGCGGAGGATACGGTCGAAGAACGGATCTACGGTCTGCTGGACGCGAAGCTGCGCGAGATCGCGTTGTCGATCGGCAAGTCCGACGACCGCGGCCAGCCGGCCGAGGATTTCCGCAGCGACATCCTGGGACTGCTCGGCGCACGTCCCGACTACCAGAACCTGTTCAAACGGGCGCTGGTCGATCGTGACTATCGGCACACCGAGGCCGAGATCGCCCGTATGCTCGCCGAAGCGAACCGCGCCCGCGAAGCCCTGGGCGCCCTGACCCAGGACCTCACTAGCTTCAACCTGGAGAGCTACCGCCGTATCGAGGGTCGCCACACCCTTGCCGAGCTTGGCCGCTGGGTGCGGTCGGCGGTGCTGCGCCTGGGGGGAGCCGCCGTTCCCGACGGCGAATTCTGGACCTTTCACACCCCGGATCCCTTGCAACACCGGTTCCATCTGGCGCCCCGCTACGAGCGCATCTGCTTCGACCGGGCGCTGGCCATGCGCTCGCGGAACAGCGAGCTTGGCGGTGTGGGGCATCCGCTCGTCGATGCCCTGCTTGCGGTGACCCGCGAGCCGGCCTTCATGGGAGAGACCGCCAGACTGGGCAGCGGGACGATCGTCGCCCGTTACCTCGTCCGATACGAGAACGACGACAATCGGCCGACCACCCGGGTCATCACCCTGCGTGGCGGCCCGGACGGTCGTGTCGAGCCCGTCGAGCAGATCGAGTGGCTCGGCAACGGCGCTGGACGAAGCGCATCGCAGCGATCGGCAGCACAGCCGGATGTGGGCACGCTCGCCAGTCGTTTCGAGGAGGTGAAGAACAGCATGATCCTCGACTGGATACCGGATCGGCACCGCAGGGCGCGGGTGACGAGCCAGCTCGTCGGGTTGCACCATCAAGTCGAAACGGCGGATGAGAGGACAGGTCGAACAACCCGCTAATCCGGGTATTCGGCGAAGTATCGCGGTGGCAGGATCGAGCCCGCTCGATAGGCCGGTGGCGGATTCGAGCCACATCGCCGTGCGGGCGGTATCTCGGCGTCACCACAAGCAGTCCTGAAACTCGGAGAGGCATCATGATTACTTCGTTCCAACTCGTCGATTTCAAGAATTTCGCCGACGAGACCCTGCGTGCCGGTCCGTTCACCGTCATCGTGGGTGCGAACGCGAGCGGCAAGAGCAACATCCGCGACGCCTTCCGTTTCCTCCACGGCATCGGCCGCGGCTACACCCTGGCGGAAATCATCGGCGGCAAGTACGGTGCCGGCGGCCAGGTCGAATGGGCGCCGATTCGTGGCGCGGCGAGTGAACTCATCCGTTTCGGGCAGTCTGGATTCTTCCTTCGAGTCGATCTGAGGTTGGACGGGATCACTGCCCAGTATTCAATTGGAGTCCTGTATGACGGGGGCAGTCGGAGTGGGTTTCGGGTCACCGTAGAGGAGCTCGTATTCTGGTCAAGATGCATTTATACGAGCTATCCGGATGAACCCGATCCTGTTCGTGATCAAGACGACGATGCACACCTTCTTCTTCGCATGGAGAAGACCGGAGAACAAAGAAAGTACGGCCACCGGATCGCAGTCAGGCCGGATCAGCCGGCCCTGACGCAAATCAGGGAGCACAAGAACGTTGTTCGGACTCACAAAGACTACGTCCAATTGGTGATTGATACTCTTGCCGGCATCCGTTTCCTGGATCCAATGCCGGATCTGATGCGGAAACCGGCTTTTCCCGGGCAGACCGTGCTCGGGGACAACGGTGAAAATCTGCCGACTGTCCTACAGGAAATCTGCGCGAATCCGGAACGTGGGGCCGTGTTCTACGAATGGGCGCGCGAGCTCACACCAATGGATGTAGCGAATTTCGACTTTCCACGTGATCCGATTACCGGACTGGTCCAGCTCGTGATTGGCGAGACGAACGAAAGAAAGGTATCCGCTTACAGCGCATCGGATGGTACTTTGCGTTTCCTCGCCATGTTGGCGGCGCTGCTCGGCGAACATCCCACGTTGCACGACAGGCATGTCGCGCGTCTTTACGTTTTCGAAGAGATCGACAACGGCATCCATCCGTCGCGATTGCGGCTGCTTCTCGATCTGATCGAAGGGCAAACCGCAAAGGGTGGGATCCAGGTAATCACCACCACGCATTCCCCGGACCTGCTTGCCATGATCGGTGACGACACGTTCAACAACACATCCGTCGTTTGTCGCTTGCCCGATACCGACGATGCCGTGATTCGTTCGGTATGCGAATTGCCCGATTCGGAAAAGTTGCGACATTCCCAGGGACTTGGGCGACTCCATGCCTCCGGCTGGATGGAGGATGCGCTTGTCTTCACCGGGGAAGACGAGGAGCGGGTGGAGTGAACGTCCTCGTCATCCCCGAAGACTCAACAAGTGTAGTCTCCGGGATTCCCGGGGCGGTTCACATCGTGTGGTGAAGCTGCGCGATGACGTGCGCATGGGTGGGATTGCGCTCGCCGTCTTCGCCGCCGATCTTCACGATGTCGTCATACCACGGGGAAAGCTGCGGCAAGACTTGCACGCACTGAGGCATCCTGCATACGACCCGGTCGCCTCCCCGACCTCCAAGCCATCCACAGAAGCGGATCAGCTCCAACTGAACCGATGACCCTGTACATCGTCCGCCGCCTGCTGCAAAGCGTGCTGGTCATCGTGATCATGCTCGTGCTGGTCTTCGTCGGCGTGTACGTCATCGGCAACCCGGTGGACGTGATGGTGTCCACCGAGGCCGACCAGGAAGAGTTCGAGCGCATGGTCCGGCTTCTGGGCCTCGATCAGCCGCTCTGGAAGCAGATCCTCGTCTACATCTCGAACCTGGTGCAGGGCGATCTGGGCCGGTCGTTCGCGTTCAGCGAGCCGGCGCTGAAGCTCGTGGTGCAACGCATGCCCGCGACCCTGGAGCTGGTGTTCGTGGCCATGGTCATGGCGCTCGCCACCGGGATTCCGCTCGGCATGTACACCGGCCTGCATCCGGACACCGTTCCCGCGCGGCTCATCATGGGTACGTCGATCATCGGGGTGTCGATCCCCAACTTCTGGCAGGGCCTGATGCTGATCTTCGTGCTGGCGGTGAGCTGGGGGCTGTTTCCGTCCGGCGGGCGCGGCGAGCTCGACACCGTGTTCGGCATCACCTCCAGCCTGTGGACGGCGGACGGCTGGCGGCACGTCCTGCTGCCGGCGGTCAACCTCGCGTTGTTCCAGTGCACGCTGATCATCCGGCTGGTGCGGGCGAACGTGCGCGAGATCGTGCTGCTGGACTACATCAGGTTCGCGCGGGCCAAGGGTCTGGCGTGGCGCCGGATCGTGTTCGTGCACATCCTCAAGAACACCCTGGTGGTGCTGATCACGGTGATCGGGCTGCAGCTCGGCGGCCTGATCGCGTACTCGGTGGTGACCGAAACGGTCTTCGCCTGGCCGGGGATGGGCAAGCTGATCATCGACTCCGTCTACATCCTCGACCGCCCGGTCATCGTCGCCTACCTGATCGTGATCGTCATGCTGTTCATCACCATCAACCTGATCGTGGACATCCTCTACTCGGTGATCGATCCACGGATCCGGACCGCCCAGAGCGGCGGGGACTGACGATGGCGCGCCCGGCCGCCGCGACCACCGCGACCACCGCTCCGGCCGGCGACACGCGGTCGCCGTTGCGCCGGATCGCGGCCCAGTATGCGGAGAGCCGAATCGCGATGCTGGCGCTGGCCACGTTGTCGGCAGTGGCGGTCATCGCGGTGACCGCGCCGCTGATCGCGCCGCAGAATCCATACGACCTGCGGGCCATCGACATCGAGGACGGCCGCCTGCCGCCGGGGTCGGCGAAGCTCTCCCGGCCGGCGGACGTCGGGATGACCGTCACCATCCGGGATCGCCTGACCGGCGATCGGCCGGGCTACGACGTCAAGGCCCGTGGACGCGCCGGCGACGCCCCCGCAGGCGCGCTCGAACTACGGCTCGCCGCGGCGCCGGACGGCACCGGCGCCCGGCGCTTCCGGATGACCCTCGCCCCGGCGCCCGCCGGTCCACTGGACCCCTTGCGTAGCGCGCAGCTTCGGGGCCTTCCGCGCGGCACCGAGCTGTCCGCGGGCAAGAAGGACCGGTTCCGCAACGTGTGGAAGCTCACCGGCGAGGACGTGCGGGATCTGGTGGTCACCCTGCCGGCATCGGCCGGGGATGGCGTCCGGTTCACCCTGACCGCCTCCGGCGGGACGCAACGGCACCTGATGACCTACTGGCTGGGCACCGACGATCAGGGCCGCGACATGCTGAGCGCCATCTTCTACGGCCTGCGCATCAGCCTCGGGGTGGCCCTCGTCTCGGTGCTGATCGCCCTGAGCTTCGGGACCCTGGTCGGCCTGTACGCCGCCTACCACGGCGGCCGTGCGGATGCGCTCATCATGCGCGTGGTCGACCTTCAACTGAGCTTCCCGACCATCCTGGTGGCGCTGATCCTGCTGGCGATCCTCGGCAAGGGGATCTTCAACGTGGTGCTGGCCCTGGTGATCGTGCAATGGGCGCTGTACGCCCGTACCGCCCGCGGCGTCGCGCTGGCGGAGCGGCAGAAGGAGTACGTGGAATCCGCCGCCTGCCTGGGCCTCGGACCGGCCCGCATCATCGTGTACCACATCCTGCCCAACTGCACGCCGTCGCTGATCGTGATCGCGACGCTGGAGGTGGCTCATGCGATCTCGCTCGAAGCGACCCTGAGCTTCCTCGGCCTCGGCCTGCCGGTGACCCAGCCGTCGCTGGGACTGCTGATCTCCAACGGGTTCGACTATCTGCTGTCGGGCTACCCGTGGATCAGCATGTCGCCCGGCGTCGCGCTGCTCATCACGGTGGTGGCCATCAACCTCGTCGGCGACGAGCTGCGCGACATCCTCAATCCGAGGCTGCAACGGTGAGCGGCGACCGCGGGCGCGGTCGCTTGGCGATTCCGCTGCGCGGAATCGCGGGTGCATCGGTCAGTGCCTCGACTCCGGTGAGTGGCGACCGCGGGCGCGGTCGCTTGGCGATTCCGCTGCGCGGAATCGCGGGTGCATCGGTCAGCGCCTCGACTCCGGTGAGTGGCGACCGCTGCGCGGCCGCGCTCCAGTCAGCGCCGTAGACGGGCGGGGAACAGTCTTGTTCCATACGAACGGGGCGGGCGCAGAGCTGCTGCGCATCGAGGGGCTGCGTACCGAGTTCGCCACCCGGGCCGGGACCGTGAGAGCGGTGGACGGCATCGATCTCCGCCTCCGGCGCGGCGAGATCCTCGGCCTGGTCGGCGAATCGGGGTCCGGCAAGTCGGTCACCGGCTTCTCCATCATCGGCCTGATCGACGAGCCCGGCCGCGTCACCGCGGGCAGGATCGTGTTCGACGGCCAGGACCTCCTGGCGGCCGGGGAGCCGGCCCTCGCGCGGTTGCGCGGATCGCGCATCGCCATGATCTTCCAGGACCCCATGATGACCCTGAACCCGTTGCTGCGCATCGACACGCAGATGATCGAGGCGATCCGGGCGCACTCGAAGGTCGGCCGCGACGCGGCGTGGCGACGGGCGCGCGACGCCCTCGGCCTCGTCGGCATTCCGTCTCCCGAAGAGCGGCTGCGCGCCTATCCCCACCAGTTCTCCGGTGGCATGCGCCAGCGGGTGGTCATCGCCATCGCCATGCTGCACGCACCGGATCTGATCATCGCCGACGAGCCGACCACCGCCCTCGACGTGACCATCCAGGCCCAGATCCTCCACGAGATGCAGCGCCTGCGCCGCGAACGGGAGATGGCGCTGATCTGGATCACCCATGATCTCTCGGTGGTGGCCGGACTCGCCGACCGGGTGGCGGTCATGTACGCGGGGCGCATCGTGGAGCAGGGCAGCGTCGACGAGGTGCTGGATACGCCGGAGCATCCTTACACCGAGGGCCTGATCGGCTCGATTCCAAGCCACGATGCCGCGGGCGGAGCGCTTGCGCAGATCCCCGGCATGATGCCCTCGCTGATCGACGTCGGGCCGGGCTGCCGATTCCGCGAGCGCTGCCCGCGGGCGACCCGTCGATGCCGCGACGACGATCCGGCGCCGCGCTCGCCCGGCGGCGAGCGCCTGGTGTCCTGTCACCATCCGGGCAGCGGGCGATGACCTCGGCGCTGTTGAGCCTGCACGGCGTGTCGAGGCATTTCGTCAAGCCCCTGGACCTGGTCGCCCGCGCGGCCGGGCGGCTGGGCGCGAACCTGCGCGAAGAAGTGGTGCGCGCCGTCGACGGCGTCGATCTGTCGATCGAGGCTGGCGAGGTCGTCGGTCTGGTCGGCGAATCCGGCTGCGGCAAGTCGACCCTGGGCCGCGTGGTGGCCGGCATCCACGAGCCCACGAGCGGAACCCTCGCATTCCGCGGGCGCCCGGTGCCCCGGATGAGCCGGGAGGAGCGCGCCGACTACACCCTCAAGGTCCAGATGATCTTCCAGGACCCTTACGCCTCCCTGAGTCCACGCCAGCGCGTGGGCCGGATCATCGGCGAGGCGCCGGACGTCCACGGGATCTGGAGGCGGGACGAGCTCGACGGCCGAGTCGACGAGGTGATGCTCAGGGTCGGCCTCGACCCCGCGTTGAAGCGCCGCTACCCGCACCAGTTCTCGGGCGGACAGCGGCAGCGCATCGGCATCGCCCGTGCGCTCGCGGTGGCGCCGGAGTTCCTGGTATGCGACGAGGCGGTCGCCGCCCTCGACGTGTCCATCCAGGCGCAGATACTCAACCTGTTCATGCGCCTGCGCGCCGAGCTGGACTTGACGTACCTGTTCATCAGCCACGATCTCGGCGTGGTCCGGCATCTCTCCGATCGGGTAGTGATCATGTATCTCGGACGGGTGGTCGAGCGCGCGCCCACCGCGGTGCTGTTCGGCAGGCCCAACCATCCCTATACCCGGGCGCTGCTCGCGGAGGTGCCGCGCATGGATTTGCGGCACCGCGCATTCGAGCCCATCCGCGGCGAGATTCCCTCTCCGCTCGATCCCCCGCAAGGCTGCCATTTCCATCCTCGCTGCCCGCACGCCCTGCCGCGCTGCCGCAGCGAGGTCCCGCGGCTGCGCGAGGTTGCCGCGGGCCACTGGTCGGCCTGCCATCTGAACGACGTGGCGTGAGCGGGGATCAGGAAGGCGCGGTTCGGGCCGTGCAGGATCAGGACATCACCGCGGTGATCGCCGCCGCGGCCACCACGTCGTCGACCGTCGCGCCACGCGACAGATCGCACAACGGCCGCGCGAAGCCTTGCAGGAAGGGGCCGATGGCGCGCATCCCACCGAGGTGCTCGCTCAGCTTGTAACCGATGTTGCCGGCGTCGAGGTCCGGGAACACGAGGACGTTGGCCTTGCCCGCGACCTCGCTCGGGTTCTTGACCTTCAGCGCGGCGACCCTCGGCACGATCGCGGCGTCCGCCTGGAGCTCGCCGTCGATCGCGAGCCCCGGCGCCCGCGAGCACACGATCTCCACCGCCCGGCGGACCTTCTCCACCCGCTCGTGCCTGGCGCTGCCGTGCGTGGAGAACGACAGCATCGCCACCCGCGCGGGGACCCGGAGCAGCTTCTCGGCGCTCCGGGCCGAGGCGATCGCGATGTCCGCCAGCGCCTCGGGGTCCGGCTCGATGTTGACCGCGCAGTCGGCGAAGACGAGCGGGTCCCCGCCTCCGCGGGGGGCCATGATGAAGAAGCTCGACGGGGTCGCGATGCCCGGCGCGAGGCCCACCGACATCAACCCGGCTTCGATGACCCGCGCGGTGGGCTGGTTCGCTCCGGCCACGAGCGCGTCCGCGTCGCCCGCCTTCACCGCCATCGCCGCGTAGAACAGCGGCTTCGCAAGCAGCCGTTTCGCCACCCGCTCGCTCGTCTTCGGCCGGCCTTCGACGTAGAGCGCCGCGTATGCATCGAGCGCGGCGCTGGCCGTGGGCGAGATGCTCTCGATCGGATCGAGCGGGACGCCGGCTGCCGCCGCTGCCGCTTCCAGCGCGGCGCGTTCCCCGATTAACATGGGGCGGGCGATGCCGCCGTCGTGCAGGCGTCTCGCCGCATGGAGGATCCTGGGGTCCTCGCCCTCCGGCAGGACGACGGTTCGGGGACGGGATTTTGCGCGTTCGATGAGGTGTTCGATGACGTCCATGGACAGCTCCCTGCCGTGCCGCATCCGCGAGGGTAATGAGCGGGCGCGGCCGGCGCCACACCGGGGCCGCACGGCGGCGGCGCATGGAGGCATGGCCGATGGCTGACGCGACACGCCCCCCGATCGTCGAGGCGGACTACGTCGTCGCCGGCGCCGGATCGGCGGGCTGCGCCCTGGCGGCCCGCCTGAGCGAGGACCCTTCGACCAACGTCCTTCTGCTCGAAGCCGGCGGCAAGGACACCAACCCCTGGATCCACGTCCCGGTCGGCTACTTCAAGACCATGCACGACCCGCGCACGGACTGGTGTTACCGCACCGAGCCCGAGCCCTCGCTCAACGGGCGCAGCCTCGACTGGCCGCGGGGGAAGGTCCTCGGCGGGTCGAGCTCCATCAACGGCCTGCTCTACGTCCGCGGCCAGCCGCGGGACTTCGACCACTGGCGCCAGCTCGGCAACGCCGGCTGGTCGTTCGAGGACGTGCTGCCCTACTTCATCAAGGCCGAGGACCAGGAGCGGGGGGCGGACGAGTGGCACGGCGCCGGCGGCCCCCTGGGGGTGAGCGACATGCGGGTGCGGCGCGACGTATGCGATGCGTTCATCGCCGGGGCGGAGGAGATCGGGATCCCCCGCAACGATGATATCAACGGGGCGAACCAGGAAGGCGCGGGCTACTTCCAGCTCACCATGCGCAAGGGCTTTCGGTGCAGCACCGCGGCCGGGTATCTGCGCCCCGCCCGCCGGCGCCCCAACCTGAGCATCGTCACCGGCGCGCACGTCCACCGCCTGTGCTTCGAGGGCCGGCGCGCGGTCGGGGTGCGCTACGCCATCGGGGCCGAGGTGCACGAGGCGCGGGCGCGGGCGGAGGTGCTGCTCTGCGCCGGCGCGATCGGCTCGCCGCAGATCCTCCAGCTCTCGGCGGTCGGACCGGCGGATCTGCTGGCACGCCACGGGATCGAGCCGGTGCACGACCTGCCCGGCGTCGGCGGGAACCTCCAGGACCATCTCCAGCTCCGCGCGGTGTACAAGTGCACCCGGCCGACCCTCAACGACGAGGTGAACCACCCCTTGCGCAAGATGCTCATCGGGATCGAGTACATCCTGAAGCGCAGCGGGCCGATGAGCATGGGCGCGAGCCAGGTCTACGCCTTCGTCCGCACCCGCCCCGAGCTGGAGACGCCCGACATCCAGTTCCACTTCCAGCCCCTGAGCGCCGACAAGCCGGGGGAGGGCCTGCACCGCTTCTCGGCGTTCACCTCATCGGTATGCCAGCTCCGCCCGGAGAGCCGCGGCCGGGTCCGCATCAAGCATCCCGATCCTTACGCCTACCCGGCCATCGAGCCGAACTACCTCGCCACCGCGCTGGACCGCGAGACGGCGGTGGCCGGGCTCAGGATGACGCGCGCCATCGCCGGCACGCGCGCGATGCGTCCCTTCGTGGAGGAGGAGCTGCTCCCCGGACCGGAAGCGCGCACCGACGAGGAGCTGCTGGAGGCGGCACGGGGCATCGCGGAGACCATTTATCACCCGGTGGGGACGTGCGCGATGGGGCGGGGAACGAACGCGGTGGTCGATGAGCGGCTGCGCGTGCACGGCATCGGGGGGCTGCGCGTCGTGGACGCCTCGGTGATGCCGGTGATCACCTCCGGGAACACGAACGCCCCGACCATCATGATCGCGGAGAAGGCCGCGGACATGATCCGCGCCGACGCGGCGCGCGGCTGAAGGCGCGGGCTGCGGTGATTCGTCTCCGAGCCCTCGACGCAACGTGAGATCACTGATGCCCGCCAGCGGTGGCGGTCGGCCGCCTATCCGGAAATCCGGATGCCTGTCGTCCAGATTTCATGGTCTGGCAAGACCATGATCGAACGCGGAAGGCACCGTGTCGCGCTGGAACGGCTGATCGCGAACAATCCCGTGGTTGGCCTTGTGGGCGCCCGGCAGGTCGGTAAGACCACCCTCGCCAGGGATGTCGCCGGCCGCCGCGCCGGGCCAACGCACTTCTTCGATCTGGACGACCTCTGACGGACTTTGGCCTGGGGAGAGTGGGGGTCGCCGGAGGCGGCGGCGAAACACCCCGTCCCGGCCTCGACTCCGGCGATGGGTCCGGACGACTCCCCGGTGCATCGCCGCCCACCACCGAGGGAGGGCCGATGCCGGCTCACGCGCCGATCGCCTCCATCGGTTCCCGGTATTCGTAGCCCAGCGCCTCGGCGACCTCTCTGCACGTGACCTCGCCGGCGTGCACGTTCAGGCCGTTGCGCAGGTGCGGGTCGCCGGTGAGGGCCTGGCGGTAACCCTTGTCCGCGAGGGTGAGGACGTGCGGCAGGGTGGCGTTGTTGAGCGCGAACGTCGAGGTCC
This sequence comes from uncultured Gammaproteobacteria bacterium, assembly GCA_958295835.1. GTDB lineage: Bacteria > Pseudomonadota > Gammaproteobacteria > HK1 > HK1 > HK1. Next base: position 4,402,916 of record OY282378.1, on the reverse strand, counting down.
GCGGGACCGCGCCCGGCATGTTCGCGACGCAGTAGTGGACCACGTCGTCGACGATGAAGGTCGGGTCGCTGTGGGTGGTGGGGTGCGAGGTCTCGATGCAGCCGCCCTGGTCGATGGCGACGTCGACCACGACCGAGCCCGGCTTCATCCGGCGGACCATGTCGGCGGTGACGAGCTTCGGGGCGGCGGCGCCCGGGATGAGCACGCCGCCGATGACCACGTCCGCGTCGGTCACGTGGCGGTCGATGGCGGTGCGGGTGGAATACACGGTGTCGAGCGGGCGCCCGAACTGGCGCCACAGGGCCTTGAGCGCCTCGGGCGAGCGGTCGATGACCCACGTATCCGCGCCCATCCCCATCGCGATGTGCGCGGCATGGGTGCCGACCACTCCGCCGCCGATGACGACGACCTTGGCGGGCAGCACGCCGGGTACCCCGCCCAGCAGCATCCCCTTGCCGCCGTTGACCTTCTCGAGTGCATGGGCGGCGGCCTGGATGGAGAGCCGGCCCGCGACCTCCGACATCGGCGCCAGCAGGGGCAGACCGCCGGCCGGCGAAGTCACCGTCTCGTAGGCGATGCACACCGCCTTGCTCTTCACCAGGTCCGCGGTCTGCTCGGGGTCGGGGGCGAGATGGAGGTAGGTGAACAGGATCTGCCCCTCGCGCAGCATCGCGCGCTCGCCGGCCAGCGGCTCCTTGACCTTGACGATCATCTCCGCCCGCTCGAAGATTTCCTCCGCACCGTCGGCGATCGTCGCCCCCACCGCGGCGTACTCGGCATCCCCGGCACCGATCCCCGCTCCCGCGTCATGCTCCACGAGCACGTCGTGGCCGTGCAGGATCACTTCGTTCACGCTGTCCGGCGTGAGTCCCACGCGGTACTCGTGGTCCTTGATCTCCTTCGGTACTCCGATGAGCATGGAGGCGGCCTCCCCGTTGTGTGAAATGTACGGTGGATCCCCGGCGCCGGGGCTTCGCCCGTGCGTCCTTCCGCCATCGTCCGGCTCCATCACCCGCGGCGCCGCACGACCGGGGAGCCGGGATGGCGATCCGCCGGTGTAGTTTGGCTGACGACGGCGGATGGAACCAGACTTCATCGGGCTCGATCGCGCCCTGGTCGCGGTGCGCAGGAGGTGAAGGCGTGAACGAGATGCCGGGCTGGATCCTCGAAGCGACGGGCCTGGACGGGCCGGGCTTCCTGTACGGTGTGGCCGCGGTGCTCGCGGGCGCCTGGCTCAAGGGCTACACCGGCTTCGGCGCATCCATGCTGTGGATGACCAGCCTCTCGCTCCTGCTCCCGCCGCTGCAGGTCGTTCCGATGGTCCTGATGTTCGAGGTCGTCACCAGCATCGCCCTCCTGCCACGGATCTGGAAGGACGTGCGATGGCGGTCCATCGGGCTTCTGCTGCTCGGCACCTGGGCCGCGACGCCCGTCGGCATCCATGCCCTCTCCAGTCTGCCCGCGGCGCCCATCCGCATGGCGCTCGCGGTCGTCGTCCTCGTCGCCGCGATCCTGATCCTGCGCGGCTTCGCGCTCGCGAAGGAGCCCGGCCGGCCCGCGACGGTCGGCGTCGGGCTCATGGCCGGGGTGCTCAACGGGAGCATGGGGATCGTCGGCCCGCCGGTGATCCTGTTCTACTTCTCCTCGCCGATCGGCGTGGTCGCGGGACGGGCCTCGATCATCGCCTATTTCATCGGTACCGACAGCGTCGGAACGTTGATGTTCGCGGCCCGGGGACTGATCGACGAGAGCGTCTGGTGGCGTACCGCGGTCTTCGTGCCGGTTCTGATCGCCGGGGTCGTGGCCGGCAATCGCGGCTTCGTCAAGACCGATCCCGAGACCTTCAAGAGGGTTGCGCTCTTCGTGCTGATGGCCCTCTCCGTGCTCCTCTTCGCGCGAGCGGTGTGGCCGGGGTGATCCGGGCCGGATTCCGGAGGACCGGAAGGGGAGCGGACTCGCGCATCGGTCCGGCGCCCGACGGCGCCCCGTGCCGGCCAGGCGGTTGGCCGGTTGCCGGCGCAACGGATTTCCTTCAAGCCGGCAATTCCCGCCAAGCCCGAAATTGTCCGTTGAACCGCTACGACCAGACGCCCGGACGGCAGGGAAGGCCGCGAAATCCGATCGCACGACCATGGCCGGAACGCCGGCGGGAATCGCCGCCCGTACGCGCGGTCGCTTGTCCCTGCACGCGGCAAGCCGATACAGTGCACCGGATCGGCGCGCCGATCCGCTCCCGCCGCCGCCGGTGCCTTGCCATGAACCTGCTTCGCCCCGAGATCGCCGCCCTGGAGCAGAACGGAATCACCAGGGTCGCCCTGCCGCGCATCGACGATCCGGACGTGATCGCCCTGTGGTTCGGCGAAGGGGACCTCGCCACCGAGGGGTTCATCCGCGACGCCGCGAAGCAGGCGCTCGACGACGGCGATACGTTCTACACCCACACCCGCGGCCGGCAGGACCTGCGCGACGCGCTGAAGCGCTACCTCGACGCGCTCTACGGGATCGACCTCCACCCGGATCGGATCACCGTGCCCGGGGCCACCATGATCGGGCTCACCATCGCCGCCCAGATGGTGCTGAGCACCGGCGACCACGCGATCATCGTGGGTCCGGCATGGCCGAACATCGACAGCACGTTCCGTACCACCGGGGCCGAGGTGGAGTACGTGCGCCAGCGGCGGATGGGCGCCGGATGGCGCCTCGACCTCGACGACGTCCGCTCCGCACTACGCCCGAGGACCCGGGCGCTGTTCGTCAACACCCCCTGCAACCCCACCGGCTGGGTGATGCCGCCCGATCAGCAGGCCGAGCTTCTGGAACTCTGCCGAGAGCGCAACATCCTCCTGATCGCCGACGAGGTCTACCACCGCAACGTGTTCGACGGCGACGTCGCGCCGTCGTTCCTGTCCATCGCGAGGGATGACGATCCGGTGATCGTCGTGAACGGCTTCTCCAAGGCCTGGGCGATGACCGGCTGGCGGATCGGATGGGTGGTCGCGCCGAGCCGGTTCGCCGAGGCGTGGTCGATCCTCTCCGAGTGCTTCAACACCGGGGCGACCGTCTTCGTGCAGCGCGCCGCCGTCACCGCGCTGGAGCGCGGGGAGGAGGTGGTCGCGCGGCTGCGCGATCAGTACGCCCGGGGGCGGGCGATCGTGTCCGAGGTGCTGGGCCGCTGCCCGCGCATCGAGCTCACCGAGCCGCAGGGCGCGTTCTACGTATTTCCCCGGGTACGAGGGATGCGGTCGAGCCTCGCGTTCGCGCAGGGAGTGCTGGAGGAGGAGAACGTCGGCATCGCTCCGGGATATACGTTCGGCCCCGGCAACGAAGAGCACTTCCGGCTGTGCTTCGCGCAGTCGCACGGGCGCCTGCGCGAAGGGCTCGAACGGATCGTCCGGTACGTCGAGCGCCACGACAACGAATTCGAATCGGGCTGAAGGGAAGAGGAGGAAGGGTTGCCATGACAATCGACGAACGGCTGAACGAGCTCGGCATCGAGCTTCCTCCGGTGCCAGCGCCGGCGGGGAACTACGTGCACGCGGTGCGCACCGGAAACCTGCTCTATCTGGCGGGCAAGGGTCCGGGAGAGGCCGCCGGGAAGGTTGGCGGAGGCATCTCGGTCGAGGAAGCGTATGGGCACGCGCGCGAGACCGGACTCATCCTCATCGCGGTGATGCGCCAGGAGCTCGGGTCGCTCGATCGCGTGAACCGCATCGTGAAGGTGCTGGGGATGGTGAACGCGGTGCCGGAGTTCGGCCAGCAGCCCCAGGTCATCAACGGCTGCTCGGATCTCTTCGTCGAGATCTTCGGCGAAAAGGGGCGCCACGCACGATCCGCGGTGGGGATGGGGTCGTTGCCGGGCGGAATTCCGGTCGAGATCGAAGTCATCGTCGAAGTCGCCGGGAATTGACGGGAGCGGTTCGCGACGAGCCGCGGCCGGGTGTCGTATCAACGGCGCCCGGGCGCCGGACCCGGTCTGGTCCGGACGATGGCGGAATCGCCCCCGGACCGGACCACCGGGTTTCCGACGCAGGACCTTCCGATCGCCTTGGGTGCCGCGACCGCTGCCGGACTGGTGCAGGGTACCGGCTCCACTGGCTCATTCCGAAGCCGGTCACGATGGAGAAATCGGCAGTGACGTCGGCGATTCATCTGGCAGGTCGGGGACCATCCTGGGGATTTCGCGCCGAATTACCACTGCGTCAACCAGCGGCAGCCTCCTCGAGGAATCGTGCAATCCGCGCCGTGACCGCCGCCGGTTGCTCGGCGTGCAGCCAATGACCGGCCGCCGCGATGGTGGCGATGGACGAGGAGGGGAAGAGGGCGCGGATATGCGGCTCGTGGTGCGTCGTCAGGTAATCGGATTGCTCGCCGCGCAGGAACAGAGTCGGTCCTTCGCAGGAGGATGAGGGCGGGCCGGCCCGTTCCGATCACCGTCGATGCGAGCGCGACCGACATGCGGCTTCAGGGTCGGTCGGGCGGGTGTCCGATGGCGGAGACCGGTGGGAGGTGCAGGATGAGGAACGGCCGGTCTTTGCCGGTTGCCGTCGATGCGAGTGCAGCCCACACCGGAGGGGAGCCTTCCGGCTGAAGCGGCTGCATCCGCATCCGGCGGTGCGAGCGCCCTACCGCTGTCGCCATCTGCGCGGTCTCCCCTCGCGAGCCGGTGTCATCGCCGGACTACTTCCCACTGCGCGGCGCGTAGAGGTCCGTGATCGTCCCCTCCACCATCTCCGCCGCGAAGTTGATCGTCTCCGACAGCGTCGGGTGGGGGTGGATGGTGAGGCCGATGTCGCGCGCGTCCGCGCCCATCTCGATCGCCAGCGTCGCCTCCGCGATGAGATCTCCGGCGTGCGGGCCGACGATACCAGTCCCGAGCAGCCGCCCGCTCTTGCGGTCGAACAGCACCTTGGTCAGTCCTTCGGTACGGCCGATGCCGAGCGCGCGTCCGCTCGCCGCCCACGGGAAGGTCGCCTTGTCGAACTCGACTCCTTGTTCGCGCGCCGCAGTTTCGGTGAGCCCGGTCCACGCGACCTCCGGGTCGGTGTAGGCCACCGAGGGGATGGCCAGCGCATCGAAGCCCGTCTTCCGGCCCGCGCACACCTCCGCGGCCACCTTGCCCTCGTGGGTCGCCTTGTGGGCGAGCATTGGCGGCCCGGCGACGTCGCCGATGGCGAAGATGTGATCGACGTTGGTGCGCTGCTGCCGGTCGGCGGGGATGAAGCCGTGTTCGTCCACGCGCAGGCCGGCGTTCTCGGCCCCGATCCGGTCGCCGTTGGGGCGCCGGCCGACTGCGACGAGGACCCGGTCGAACGTATCCTCGGCCGATTGGTCGGGACCTTCGAAGGAGACGCGCAGCCCGGAGTCTTCCGGCACTACGCCCGTGACCTTCGTCGAGAGCCGGATCGACTCGTACCGGCCTCGGACGCGCTGCTCCAGCGGTTTGACGAGGTCCCGGTCGCAGCCGGGGATGAGACCGTCCATCAGCTCGACCACGCTCACCTTCGAGCCCAGCGCGGCGTAGACGGTGGCCATCTCCAGCCCGATGATGCCGCCGCCGATGACGAGAAGGCGCGGCGGGATCGCATCGAGCACGAGCGCGCCGGTGGAGTCCATCAGCCGCGGATCGCCGTGCGGGAACCCCGGGATCTCCGCCGCCCGGGAGCCGGCGGCGACGATCGCGCGCTGGAACCCGATCTCCGTCGTGCCGCCGGGAGCCGCGACGCTCAGGCGGTGGGGCGACGCGAACGCGCCGGCGCCGTGCACGACCTCCACCTTGCGCTGCTTCGCGAGCCCGGCGAGCCCGCGGGTGAGCCGCGCGACGATCTTGTTCTTCCAGTCCGCGAGCTTTCCCGGGTCGATCGACGGCGGCCCGAACTCGACGCCGTGCGCGGCCATCTCCGCCGCGCCGTCGATGACCGCGGCGGCATGGAGCAGCGCCTTGGACGGGATGCACCCGACGTTGAGGCAGACTCCGCCGAGGGTCGGATAGCGCTCGACGAGCACGGTGCGCAAGCCGAGATCGGCGGCGCGGAATGCAGCGGTGTACCCCCCCGGTCCCGCCCCGAGGACCACGACCTCCGCTTCCATGAATGGGGGAGCGCTCATCGTCACCGGTCACACCGTACCGGACGGGCCGCGTTCCGCGTCGCCCCGGTGTTCAGCGATGGGGAAGTCTGCATGGTCATCGGCTACTCCGCGTGGTCCCCTCCCGTTTGCGAATACTGGAAACAAACATGGAAAGCATGACCTTGAACATGTACCAGACAAGACTCTTCGCTTCATGGCGTACCGGAAAAACAACGAGAACCGCCGGTGTCTTCATGGCGACCGCTCCGCCTGTTCATGCGCTGCTCGGTGCCTCCGCTATTCCAGTCTCCAGTTGATTACGGCTACAGCAGCAGCCGTCGTGCGTCGCCGAGCACGCGGGTGAGGTATGCGAGGAAGCGGGCCGCCTCCGCGCCGTCCACGACGCGGTGGTCCCAGGACAGGTCCAGGGGCAGCATCAGGCGCGGCTGGAATTCGGAGCCGTCCCAGACCGGCGCCGTCCGCGCCCGGGACACGCCGAGGATCGCGACCTCGGGGGCGTTGATGATGGGGGTGAACGCGGTGCCTCCGATGCCGCCGAGGCTGGAGATCGTGAACGTGCCGCCCTGCAGCTCGCCGGACTTCAACGTTCCGTCACGGGCGCGGGCGCCGAGCCCGGCCATCTCGCGCGCCAGGTCGTACACGCCCTTGCGACCGGCGTCACGCAACACCGGCACCATCAGCCCGTTCGGGGTGTCCACGGCGATGCCGACGTGGATGTACTTCTTGACGATCAGGGTGTCCCCGTTGGGGCCGAGCGACGCGTTGAAGGCCGGAAACTCCGCGAGTGCCGAGGCCACCGCCTTCGTGATGAAGGCGAGGAGGGTGATGCGTACCCCGTTCGCCGCCGCTTCTTCCCTGATTGATCGGCGGAACGCTTCCAGATCGGTGACGTCGGCCTCGTCGTGGCTGGTGACGTGGGGGACGTTCACCCAGGAGCGGTGCAGATGCGGCCCCGAGATGCGCTTGATCCGGGACAGCGGGCGCATCTCGATTTCCCCGAACTTGGAGAAGTCCACGGCAGGGATGGGCGGGATGCCGCTCCCGCCGGCTGCCGCGGGGGTCTCGGCCGGCGCCGGGGCGGAGAGGGCGCGCTTCACGAAGCCGCTCACGTCCTCACGCAGCACCCGGCCCTTGCGTCCGGTCCCCGTGACCCTGGCGAGATCGACGCCGAGCTCGCGCGCGTAGCGCCGCATCGCCGGCGTGGCGTGGGAGATCGGTCGCGGCGCAGGTTCTGCCGCGAGCGCCGCGGTCGGCGACGGCCGGCCGCGAGGCGCGCGCGGGTCCGGTGCCGAGGCGCCGTCCGCGGGTTCGGGCGCCACCGCGCCTGGCGGCCCGGGGAGCGGCGCCGGAGCGGCGGCCTCCGTGGATTCAGCCGATTCGACGGTCAGGATCAGCGCGCCCTCGGACACGAGATCCCCCACCGAGAGCGCGATGCCGGCGACCCTTCCGGCCACCGGGGAGGGCACGTCCATCGTCGCCTTGTCACTCTCCAGGGAGACAAGGGGATCCTCGGGACGGATACGGTCTCCGGCGCCGACCAGCACTTCGATGACCGGGACGTCGGAGAAGTCGCCGATGTCGGGAACCCGGACTTCGACGATTTCCGATGATTCGCGCGATGCAATCTCCGCCGTGGCGCCGGCAGGGCTCGCCGGCGCCTCGCCCGCCACCCTCGTGTCGAGAGAACCGGATGGCGGCGTCCCCCCACCCATCCCGGCGCCGGCGGAGCCGGCCGGAGCCATGTCCGCCGTCCCGCTGCCCCCGGCGCCTGCCGGTGCGGATTCCTCGCCTGCCGCCCCGCCGCCGTTCCCGGCTGCGATCCGCAACAGGACGGAGCCCTCGGAGACGTTGTCGCCCACCGCCACCGCGACCTCGCGCACCACCCCACCCGCCGGGGCCGGCACGTCCATCGTCGCCTTGTCGCTCTCGAGGGTGACGAGGGGATCTTCGGGCCGGATCCGATCGCCGACCTCGACCAGCACTTCGATGACCGGGACCTCGGAGAAGTCGCCGATGTCGGGAACGCGAACCTCGGTCAGCTCCGCCATGACCGCGCCCTCCTCACCGTTCCCAGGGATGCGGCAGGTCCGGGTCGATTCCGTACCTCTCGATCGCGCCTGCCACCACCTGGGACCCGATCTCGCCGTCGTCGGCCAGCGCCTTCAGCGCCGCGACCGCGACGTGGAACCGGTCGACCTCGAAGAATCGTCGCAGCCGCGCCCGCATGTCGCTACGCCCGAAGCCGTCGGCGCCGAGGGCGACGAAGCGCCGGCGCACCCAGGGACGAATCTGGTCCGCGAACAGGCGCATGTAGTCCGACGCCGCCACCACCGGGCCGGGGCGTGGGTCCAGGCACTGCTCGACGTAGCTTCGGCGCGGCGTCCCGGTCGGATGCAGGCGGTTCCAGCGCTCGACCGCCATGCCGTCGCGCCGCAGCTCGGTGAAGCTCGTGGCGCTCCATACGTCCACGCTTACCGCGAAGTCCGTCTCCAGCAGCTCCGCAGCGGCGAGCACCTCGCGCAGGATGGTGCCGCATCCCAGGAGCTGCACCCGCGGGCGCCGCTTCCCGCCGGGCTCCGGCAACCCGCCGCGTTCACGCGAGGGGTCCCCGTCTGTGGGCGAGACATCCGCGTTCTCCGGGTCCGGCGGGCCTTCGGCCCCGGACCTTCGGTCCGTTGCGGGCGGGACGCCCGCGCTTCCGGGAAGCGACCCTTCGTCGGCGGGCGGAACGCCCGCGCTCCCGGAGGGTAGCGACCCGCCGCGGTCCGGTCCCTCACCCTCCCGCAGCAGGTAGAGCCCCTTCAGGATGCCTTCCTCGCAGCCGGCCGGCAGGGCCGGCTGCGGGTAGTTCTCGTTCATCACCGTGAGGTAGTAGAAGACGTTTTCCTGCTCGGAGAACATCCGCTTCAGGCCGTCGTGCACGATCACCGCGAGCTCGTAGGCGAAGGTGGGGTCGTAGGAGGCGCAGTTCGGGATCGTCGAGGACAGGACGTGGCTGTGGCCGTCGTCGTGCTGCAACCCTTCGCCGGCCAGCGTCGTGCGCCCCGCGGTGCCCCCGACCAGGAAGCCGCGCGCCTGCATGTCGCCGGCCGCCCACGCCAGATCGCCGATGCGCTGGAAGCCGAACATGGAGTAGAAGATGTAGAACGGGATCATGTTGATCCCGTGGTTGGAGTAGGCGGTGGCGGCAGCGATCCACGAGCTCACCGCTCCTGCTTCGGTGATGCCTTCCTCCAGGATCTGCCCGTCGCGCGCCTCGCGGTAGAACATGAGCTGATCCGCGTCCTGCGGCACGTAGAGCTGGCCCTTGTCGGAGTAGATCCCGAGCTGGCGGAACAGCCCCTCCATGCCGAAGGTGCGCGCCTCGTCCGGAACGATGGGCACGATGAAACGGCCCACGTTCCGATCGCGGGTGAGCGCGGTGAGGATGCGCACGAACGCCATCGTGGTGGACATCTCGCGCTCGCCGCTACTCTTGAGCAGGGCGTCGAACGCGGAAAGATCCGGGACCTCGCAGGGAGCGGCCTTGCGCCGGCGCTGGGGCAGGTATCCGCCGAGACGCTCGCGGCGCTCGCGCATGTAGCGGATCTCGGGGCTGTCCTCGGGGGGGCGGTAGAACGGCGCGTCCGCGATCTCGTCGTCCGAGATGGGGATGTCGAAGCGGTCGCGGAACGCCTTGAGCGCGTCCTCGCCCATCTTCTTCTGCTGGTGGGTGACGTTCTGCCCCTCGCCGGCCTCGCCCATCCCGTAGCCCTTCACCGTCTTGGCGAGGATGACGGTGGGCTCGCCGGTGTGCTTCACCGCCTCGGCGTAGGCCGCGTAGACCTTGTGCGGGTCGTGGCCGCCGCGGTTCAGGCGCCAGATGTCCTCGTCGGACAGGTTCGAGACCATCTTCCTGAGCTCCGGGTACTTCCCGAAGAAGTGCTCCCGCGTGTAGGCACCGCCCTTCGCCTTGAAGTTCTGGTATTCGCCATCGACCGCTTCGTCCATGCGCTGGCGCAGCAGCCCCTTGGTGTCGAGATGCAGCAGCGGGTCCCAGTACGAGCCCCAGATCACCTTCAGCACGTTCCAGCCCGCCCCGCGGAACGCCGCCTCCAGCTCCTGGATGATCTTGCCGTTGCCGCGCACCGGGCCGTCGAGCCGCTGGAGGTTGCAGTTGACGACGAAGATGAGGTTGTCGAGCTTCTCGCGCGAGGCGAGGGTGATCGCGCCGAGCGCCTCGGGCTCGTCCATCTCCCCGTCGCCCATGAACGCCCAGACCTTGCGCCGGGAGGTGTCGAGCAGCCCCCGGTTGTGCAGGTACTTCATGAACCGCGCCTGGTAGATGGCCATGATCGGGCCGAGCCCCATCGAGACGGTAGGGAACTGCCAGAAGTCGGGCATGAGCCACGGGTGCGGGTAGGACGAGAGCCCCTCGCCGCCGACCTCCTGGCGGAACTTGTGGAGGCGGTCCTCGGTGATGCGGCCTTCGAGAAAGGCGCGGGCGTAGATCCCCGGCGCCGAATGGCCCTGCATGAAGATCAGATCGCCGCCGTGGGCCTCGTTCGGCGCGTGCCAGAAGTGGTTGAAGCCCACGTCGTAGAGCGTCGCGGCGGAGGCGAAGCTCGCGATGTGGCCGCCGAGCTCGCTGGAGAGGCGGTTCGCCTGCACCACCATCGCCAGCGCGTTCCACCGGATCAGGGAGCGGATGCGCCACTCGATCGCCGCATCGCCGGGGGTGTGTTCGGAGCGCGATTCGGGGATGGTGTTGACGTAGGGCGTGTTGACCGAGAAAGGCAGGCTGGCGCCGCTTTCGCGCACGTGCTCCATGAGGGAGGTGAGAAGGAAGTGGGCGCGCTCGACGCCGTCGCGGTCGATGACGGACCGGAGCGAGTCGATCCACTCCCGGGTCTCGACGGCGTCGATGTCGGTCGTCTTCGGACTGGCGGCCATGGTGCTCTCCCGAATGGCGGAGGCGGTGGATGGTCGGGCGACTCTGCGTGGGCGCCGCCGGGCCGCCGGGGTATCGCTGAACCGCAAAGGCAGAGTATATCCCATGCGCCGCCGACACCATTCCGGCGTATCCCGGCCCCGCAGCCGTGCCCGGGTCATGCGAGGCCTGCCGCCGCAAGTCGAGCTTCGCGCTGAAGCAGGTGCGCCGCAAGACGGCGCCGACACTTGCGCACATCGCGAGATCAGCGAAGTCCGGACCGCGCCCCGGGCGCTGATAGAATTCCCCGCCCTGTCCCGACGATGGAGCGCCCATGCGCGAGGCGAGCACCCGCAGCCGGCAGCCGGGAAGCCTGGACGAGATCCGCCTGATACGGCCCGACGACTGGCACGCGCACTTCCGCGACGGGACAGTGCTGGTCGATGTGGTGCCCGCGAGCGCGGCGCGGTTCGCGCGGGCGGTAGCGATGCCGAACCTCCTGCCGCCGGTGACCACCACCGGGGCGGCGCTCGCGTACCGCGACCGGATCCTCGCCGCGGCGCCGCCTGGGGTCGCGTTCGAGCCCCTGATGACCCTCTATCTCACCGACGACACCGGCGCGGACGAGATCCGCCGCGCCACGGCCAGCGGGCAGGTGATCGGCGTCAAGCTCTATCCGGCCGGTGCGACGACCAACTCCGCGCACGGCGTAACGGACCTCGGGCGCTGCAACGCAGCGCTGGACGCGATGCAGGAGCGCGGGCTCGCCCTGATGGTCCACGGCGAGGTCACGGGGGAGGACGTCGACGTGTTCGACCGCGAGCGGGTGTTCGTCGAGCGCACCCTCGCGCCGCTCGTGGACCGCTTCCCCGGCCTGAAGGTCGTGCTGGAGCACGTCACCACCGCCGAAGGGGTCGAGTTCGTCCGCAGCGCCCGCGACGGGGTGGCCGCGACGATCACCGCGCACCATCTCCTGCTCAACCGCAACGCGATCTTCGAGGGGGGCTTGCGTCCCCACCACTACTGCCTCCCGGTGCTCAAGCGCGAGCGCCACCGGGCCGCGCTGGTCGATGCGGCGACGGGCGGGGAGGCGCGTTTCTTCCTCGGCACCGACTCCGCCCCGCATCCCCGCCGGGCCAAGGAGGCGGCGTGCGGATGCGCCGGCCTGTACACCGCGCACGCCGGGATCGAGCTCTACGCGGAGGCGTTCGATCGCGCCGGCGCGATCGACGCGCTGGAGGGGTTCGCATCGCGCAACGGCCCGGCATTCTACGGGCTCGAACCGAACCGGGAGACGATCACGCTCCGCAGGGAGCCCTGGATGGTCCCGGACACGATGCCGATGGGCGGCGACGTGCTCGTGCCGTTCCGGGCCGGGAGCCGGGTGGCCTGGAGCATCGCGCCGTGAGTCGGGCAATGTGGTGCGTTGCGCCTGGGGCCGGGCGGCTTGGTGTACCGCACCGTGAGCCGGACGGTCCGGTGCATCGCGCCTGGGGCCGGGCGGCCCGGATCATCGCGCCGTGAGCGGGGTGCCGGCGACCATCGCGGGCCGTTTTCGCGGCTTCCTCCCCGTGGTCGTGGACGTCGAGACCGGCGGGTTCAATGCCGCCACCGACGCTCTGCTCGAAATCGCGGTGGTGCTGCTCGGGATCGACGGGGAGGGCCGGTGGGGGATCGAGACCGTGCATTCTTCCCACGTCGAGCCGTTCCCGGACGCCAACGTCGAGCCGGCCGCGCTGGAGTTCAACGGTATCGTCCTCGACCACCCGCTACGCAACGCCAAGCCCGAGCGGGAAGCATTGCGGAAGGTGCTCAACCCGGTGCGCCAGGCAGTGCGCGATCACGGGTGCACGCGGGCGGTGCTGGTCGGACACAACCCCGCGTTCGACCTTTCGTTCCTGAACGCGGCGGTCGGGCGCACCTCGTTCAAGCGCAACCCCTTCCACCCCTTCTCGACCTTCGACACCGCGACCCTGGGCGGGCTCGCCTTCGGGCAGACGGTGCTGGCGCGCGCGGTGCAGGCGGCAGGCATCGAGTGGGACAGCCGCGACGCGCACTCGGCCATCTACGACGCGGAGAAGACGGCGGAGCTGTTCTGCACCATCGTGAACCTGTGGGATCGGCGAAGGAGGGCGTAGCGGGGAGCCGGGACCGCCGGCATGGCAGGAGGGCCTGTCGGCGATGCTCGATGAGTTCGCCGATGGTCAGGCCGATGTCCCGGGCAATTCGACGACGACACCCGATTCAGGCCACGACGACGGTCTGGGTGCCGACATACTCGCCTTCCATGGCGGGCGCACCGTCATCGAGGAGCATGGTGATGACCTCCTTGAGGTTGTCATTGAGCTCTTCGAGCGTTTCGCCCTGGCTGTGTGCCCCGGGAAATCCGGGAACGTAGCCAACGTAGAGGCTCGTATCCGGGCAACGTTCCACGACGGCGGTGCAGGTATGCATCGATGCAGGCATCCGGCGGTGTCAGGTGCGTCATTCCAGCTTGGCCCGCGTTACACTTCGCCAATGACCGACGCCACCATGACCCGCAATCGTCCGACGCGCGAGATGCGTGGGCGGGACAAGACCTCCCGTATCCCCGTGAAGGTGATCCCGGCCGACGGCCCGTTGCCGAGGAAGCCGCCGTGGATCCGGGTCAGGGCGCCTTCCGGGCCGGCGGTGGCGCGGGTGAAACGGCTGCTGCGCGCGCAGGGGCTGCACAGCGTGTGCGAGGAGGCATCGTGTCCGAACCTCCCGGAGTGCTTCTCGCACGGCACCGCGACGTTCATGATCATGGGCGACCTCTGCACCCGCCGGTGCCCGTTCTGCGACGTCGCCCACGGCCGGCCGAACCCCCTCGACCCGGACGAGCCGGCGCGTCTGGCGGAGGCGATCGGGGTACTGGGGCTGCGCTACGTGGTGATCACCTCGGTCGATCGGGACGATCTCCGCGACGGCGGCGCGGGCCATTTCGCGGCCTGCGTGCGTGCGGTGCGCGAGGCGAGTCCCGCCACCCGGATCGAGATCCTCGTCCCCGACTTCCGCGGGCGGATGGATGTGGCGCTGGAGCGGCTGGCCGGGGCGCCTCCCGACGTGTTCAACCACAACCTGGAGACGGTGCCGCGGCTGTACCGCAAGGCGCGTCCCGGCTCCGACTACGAGTGGTCGCTCGACCTCCTGGAGCGGTTCAAGGCCGGGCATCCCGAGGTGCCCACCAAGTCGGGGCTGATGGTGGGGCTCGGTGAAACATACGAGGAGATCGTCGAAGTGATGCGCGACCTGCGGCGCCACCGTTGCGAGATGCTGACCATCGGCCAGTACCTCCAGCCGAGCCGTCACCATCTCGCGGTCGAGCGATTCCGGGAGCCGGCGGAGTTCGATGCCCTGGGGGCGGAGGCGCGCGCCCTCGGGTTCGGCAACGTCGCGAGCGGCCCGCTCGTGCGCTCGTCCTATCACGCGGACCGGCAGGCGGCGGGCGAGGCCGTCGCCTGAACCGGCGCGTTCTTCAGAGCGGCCAGAAGGACGGGATCAGCAGCAGCATGATCCCGAGACCGCCTCCCGAGACGATCCATTTCACGACGTCGAGCTCGGCCTTCACTCCGGCGAGGCCGCGTTTGACCTCTTCGACGTCCCGCCGCGTGGCGAGACTGTTGTTGAGCAGGCCCTTCCGTTCCGCGGCCAGCACGTCGGCAAGCTCCTCGGCCTGGACGAGCGGCATGCCCGTCCCGGTCATGCGCTTGACGAACCGGTGGGTATCGAAGGGGATGGGATCCATCGTGTTCATCCGGCGATTGTAGCCGCTGCCATAGCCGGGGAAAGCCCTTGTCTGCCGGATCGGCGCAGGGCCATATCCGATCGATCCGTTCGCTGACGGCCACGCGGACTTCGGGCCCGGATCATCCGTCCGGCTAGACGTCGGCGACGTCGAGATCGAGCGTCCCGCGCGCGAGCCGGGCATGCAGGCGTTCGCCGGTTCGGACCTCGCGCGCGTCGCGGACCACGGAACGGCCTTCCGCGCGGAGCAGGATCGAGTATCCGCGCTCCAGGGTCGCTTGAGGCCCGAACGCGCCGAGGGCCCGTTCGAGCGCGCCGACCCGGGTCCGACGTGCGGTGAGCGCCGTGCGCGTCGCGATCCGCAGCCGGCGTTCGAGCATCTCGCACCGGGTGCGATGAGCGCGGACCACGCGATCGGGCGCATGGCGCGCGAGCCGGGCGGCGAGGGTGGAGAGCCGCGCCCGTCGTTCGCGTCCCGTCGCCCCGGCGGCTCGCAAGAGACGCATCGTCGTCGCGTCGAGCCGTTGCGAGTGATCGAACAGCCGCCGCCGCGGATGTACCAGCCGCTTCACCCGCATCCGGACCTCGCCGTGGCGCACCGCCATCCCGCGCCGCATCGCCGCGAGGAGCCGGGCTTCGAGCCCACGGTACCGCGCCGCCCACTCGCTCGCGTCGGGCACGACGGATTCCGCTGCCGCCGAGGGGGTCGGCGCGCGCAGATCCGCGACGAGGTCCGCGATGGTGAAGTCGATCTCGTGTCCGATCCCGGTCACGATCGGGATCGACGCCCGGTGCATCGCCCGCGCCACCACTTCTTCGTTGAAAGCCCGGAGATCCTCGAGCGACCCCCCACCGCGGGCGAGGATCAGCACATCGCATTCGGCGCGCTCGCAGGCAAGATCGATCATGCGCGCAATCGCCTCCGCCGCCCCTGCGCCCTGGACCGGAACCGGATGGATCATCGCGGGCACGGCAGGGAACCGCCGTCCCAGCACGCTCAGGACGTCGCGCACCGCCGCGCCGGTGGGGGAGGTGATGATTCCGATACGCCGCGGCAGGACGGGGAGCGGGCGTTTGTGTTCTGCCTCGAACAGACCTTCCGCGCCCAGCCGGCTCTTCAGCGCATCGAAGGCGCGCCGCAGCGCCCCCGCCCCGGCCTCCTCCATGTACTGCACGATGAGCTGGAACTCGCCGCGCTCGGGGTAGAGGCCGACCCTGGCGTGGGCGAGCACCTGCATCCCGTCCTCCGGCGCGAACGAGAGCGTCCGGTTGTACATGCGGAACATCGCGCACCGCACCTGGCAGTGCTCGTCCTTGAGCGTGAAGTAGACGTGCCCCGAGCGCGGGCGCGCGAGGTTGGAGATCTCGCCCTCGATCCACACCGTCGAGAACGCTTCCTCGAGGATCGCCCGGGCGTCGAGGTTGAGGCGCGAAACGGTGTAGACGTCGCGGGCGAAGGGGTCCGCGGTGGCGGATTGGCGCAGCTCGGACATGCCATGATGCTGCCGCGGCCGGTGGGAAACGGCAAGCCGGGAACCTGGCCCGAAACCGATGCACCGGATCGAGTCGCGCCGGCCTTCCATCGCGCCGGCCCTCCATCGCGCCATGCGTGGGCGCTGACGTATCGAGGGACTGCAAGTTTCGATGCGTTCCGGTTGCCGCGGGCAGCCAGGGGGGAGGGGGGTCGCGGCCGTCTGCGCATGGCCGGCCTTCCCGGCCGCTTGCCTCAAGATATCGAGTTTACCGTCACCTGCCCGCGGCATATACTGCGGGGCTACCTCGCAATGTTTCCGGGAACGTCGTCCGATGCTCGATGTCCAGCAGGCGCTCACGTTCGACGACGTCCTCCTGGTTCCCGGATACTCCGATGTGCTCCCCCGCGACACCGAGCTCTCCTCGCGGCTCACCCGCGAGATCGATCTCAACATCCCCTTCGTGTCCTCGGCCATGGACACGGTGACCGAGGCGCGGCTCGCGATCGGCATCGCGCAGGCCGGCGGAATCGGCATCATCCACAAGAACATGGCCGCGGAGGAGCAGGCGCGGCAGGTCCGCACCGTCAAGAAGTTCGAGAGCGGCGTCATCACCGACCCCATCACGGTGTCGCCGCGGGCGAGCATCCGCGAGGTGATCGATCTCACCCGCGAGCACGACATCTCCGGGGTGCCGGTCGTCGACGGAAAGGAGCTCGTCGGCATCGTGACCCACCGCGACCTGCGTTTCGAGACCCAGTACGGCGCCCCGGTGGCCAGCGTGATGACCCCGAAGGAGAATCTCGTCACGGTGCGCGAGGGCGCCTCCTGGGACGAGATCCGCCGGCTCCTGCACAAGCACCGCATCGAGAAGGTGCTGGTGGTGAACGAGAGCTTCGAGCTGCGCGGGCTGGTGACCGTGAAGGACATCCAGAAGGCGCGCGAGTACCCGGATGCGTGCAAGGACGAGCATGAGCAGCTCCGGGTGGGGGCCGCGGTGAGCACCGGACCGGGAACCGACGAGCGGGTGGAGGTGCTCGCCGGCGCAGGTGTGGACGTCATCGTCGTGGACACCGCGCACGGGCACTCGCAGGGCGTCGTCAACCGGGTGCGATCGATCAAGCAGCACTTTCCCGACATGCAGGTGGTCGCCGGCAACGTCGCCACCGCGGAGGGGGCGCAGGCGCTGGTCCAGGCGGGATGCGACGCGGTGAAGGTGGGGATCGGGCCGGGCTCGATCTGCACCACCCGGGTCGTGGCCGGGGTCGGGATGCCGCAGCTCTCGGCAATCGGCGAGGTCAGCCGGGCGATCCGCGAGAGCCGCGTCCCGGTCATCGCCGACGGCGGGATCCGCTTCTCCGGCGATGCTGCGAAGGCCCTCGCGGCCGGCGGGCACTCGGTGATGGTGGGCAGCCTGTTCGCGGGCACCGAGGAGTCGCCGGGGGAGGTGGAGCTCTACCAGGGGCGTTCGTACAAGTCCTACCGGGGCATGGGGTCGCTCGGCGCGATGGGCGGGAGCCAGGGGTCGAAGGACCGCTACTTCCAGGACACGGTCACCGAGCTCGAGAAGCTCGTGCCGGAGGGCATCGAGGGACGGGTGCCGTACAAGGGTCCGCTTGCCGCGGTCATCGGCCAGCTTGTCGGGGGGCTCCGCGCCAGCCTCGGTTATACGGGTTGCCGGAATCTCGACGAGTTCCGGGGGAAAGCGCGGTTCGTCCGCCTCACCGGCGCGGGGATGCGCGAAAGCCACGTCCACGACGTGAGCATCACGAAGGAAGCTCCGAACTACCGTGCCGGCTGATGGCTGACTGGTGCAGCCGGTGAAGGCCGCGATGAACTTTCCCGCTCCGCTCGTACCGCCAATCGCGCGGTCTGCCGGAGGGGTGGCCTGCGCTTGACCGCCGCAACCGACATCCACTCCGACCGGATCGTCATCCTCGATTTCGGCTCGCAGTACACCCAGCTCATCGCGCGGCGCGTGCGCGAGGCGAACGTGTACTCCGAGATCCACGCGTTCGACATCGATCCGGAGCGGCTGCGCGGGCTCGCACCCAAAGGCATCATCCTTTCCGGGAGTCCCGAATCGGTCAACGAGCCCACGGGGCACCGTGCTCCGGACGCCCTGTTCGAGCTCGGGGTGCCTGTACTCGGCATCTGCTACGGCATGCAGTCGATGGCGGCGCAGCTCGGGGGCGGGGTCGAGACCTCCGACCACCGCGAGTTCGGGTACGCGCGGGTCCGCGCGCGCGGGCATTCGCGGCTGCTCGCGGGCATCGAGGATCACGTGAACGCCGAGGGGCACGGCCTGCTCGACGTGTGGATGAGTCATGGCGACCGAGTGACCTCGCTGCCGCCGGGGTTCAGGCGCATCGCCTCCACCGGCAACGCGCCCATCGCCGGGATTGCCGACGAGGAGCGCGGTTTCTACGGCGTGCAGTTCCACCCCGAGGTCACCCATACCCGCCAGGGCGCGCGTATCCTGCGCCGCTTCGTGCATGACGTCTGCGGCTGCGCGCCGGGCTGGACGCCGGCCGCGATCATCGAAGACGGCATCGAGCGGGTGCGCCGCGAGGTCGGCGGGGAGGGCGTCCTGCTCGCGCTCTCGGGCGGCGTCGATTCCTCGGTGGTGGCGGCGCTGCTCCATCGCGCGATCGGCGATCGGCTGAAGTGCATCTTCGTCGACAACGGCCTGCTCCGGCTCGGCGAGCGCGATCAGGTCATGGCGACGTTCGCCGGGCATCTCGGGGTCGACGTGGTCCGGGTCGATGCCGGGGACCGCTTCCTCGCCGCGCTTGAAGGCGTCGCCGATCCGGAGGAAAAGCGCAGGCGTATCGGGCGCCTGTTCATCGAGATCTTCGAGGAGGAGGCGGCGAGGCTCGACGGGGTCCGCTGGCTCGCGCAGGGCACGATCTACCCCGACGTCATCGAGTCCGCCGCCGCCGCGACGGGCAAGGCACACGTCATCAAGTCGCACCACAACGTGGGCGGACTGCCGGAGCGGATGAACATGCGCCTCGTCGAGCCGCTCCGCGCGCTGTTCAAGGACGAGGTACGCGCCATCGGCGTCGAGCTGGGGCTGCCGTCCGAGCTCGTCTACCGCCACCCCTTCCCCGGCCCCGGCCTCGGCGTGCGCATCCTCGGCGAGGTGAAGAAGGAGTACACCGAGGTGCTGCGCCGCGCCGACGCGATCTTCATCGGCGAGCTGCGCACGGCCGGGCTCTACGATTCGGTGAGCCAGGCGTTCGCGGTCTACCTCCCGGTCAAGTCCGTGGGGGTGACCGGCGACCAGCGCCGCTACGAGCACGTGATCGCGGTGCGGGCGGTGGAGACCGTGGACTTCATGACCGCGCGCTGGGCGCACCTGCCCCACGAGCTGCTCGAACGGGTCTCGAACCGCATCGTCAACGAGATCGCGGGGGTGTCCCGCGTGGTCTATGACATCTCGGGCAAGCCGCCGGCGACGATCGAATGGGAGTGACGTCGTGGCCGCGATGCCCACGGCGAGGTGCCGGGCGATCTCTCGAGGAGGACGAACGCTGGATGCGGCGCGCCCTCGATCTCGCGGCGCGGGCGGCTCGCGAAGGCGAGGTGCCGGTGGGCGCCGTCATCATCCGCGACGGCATCGAGATCGGCGCCGGGGCGAACGCGCCGATCGGCGACGCCGACCCGACCGCGCACGCCGAGATCAACGCCATCCGGGCCGCCTCGCGAGCCACCGGCAACTACAGGCTCGTGGGGACGACGCTCTACGCGACGATGGAGCCCTGCGTGATGTGCGCGGGCGCGATCGTCCACGCGCGCATCGATCGCGTCGTGTACGGGGCGGCCGACGAGCGTTGGGGTGGGGCTGGCGGCGTCTTCGACGTCCTTGGCTGCGACCGGCTCAATCACCGTCCCGCGGTACTGAGCGGAGTGCTCGGCGAGGAGTCGGCTCGCCTGCTGCTCGAATTCTTTCGTGCCCGTCGAGCCTGCGGCGGCTGCCGCGCGTCCGGTGCGGGTGGCTCGGATGGTGAAGGCGGTCCGCGTGGAGAGAGCGGCGACCGGTGAGCGAGATCGCGGCTCTCGCCGAACGCCTCGGCGCCGCCCTCGAAGCCGCGGGACTGCGCCTCGTCACCGCCGAATCCTGCACCGGCGGCTGGATCGCCGAGGCAGTGACCGCGGTGCCGGGCAGCTCGGCATGGTTCGACCGCGGCGCCGTGGCGTATTCCAACGAAGCGAAGCAGGAGATGCTGGGCGTCCCGGCATCGCTCATCGAGGCGGACGGAGCGGTGAGCGAGTCGGTCGCTGCGGCGATGGCGCGTGGCGCGTGCGCGGGACGCGGGGATCGGGTCGCGGTGGCGGTCAGCGGAATCGCCGGGCCGGGGGGCGGAAGCGCGGCGAAGCCGGTGGGGACGGTGTGCCTTGCGGTGGCCGTCGCCGGAGATACGCTTCGTACCCGGACCGTGCTCCTCGACGGTGACCGCACCGAGGTCCGGCGCAAGGCGGTATGCGTGGCGATGTCCGATCTCATCGCGGGACTCGAATCGCGGTGAGCGTCCGTTCGATCCATGAGACCGGGAGCGCCGTAGACGGGCGAGGAACAGTCTTGCTCCATGCAAGCGGCGACCGCTGGTGCGGTCGCTTGGCGATTCCGCTGCGCGGAATCGCGAGCGCCTCGACCAGCGTCGCAGGCAGGCCGGAAACAGTGTTGTTACATATAAGCCGTGGGCGTACGGCGCCGGCTCCCCGGTTCGCCATCCCCTTGCGGCGTGCTTCGCTATGTCGGTCCGGACGGCTGTGGAATAATTCACGCCAGTCGGCGCATCTCGGCGTCGTGCATCAGGAGCCCCGGATATGGACGACAGCAGGAAGCAGGCGCTCAGCTCGGCCCTTTCGCAGATCGAGCGCCAGTTCGGCAAGGGCGCGATCATGCGGATGGGAGACCCGAGCGCGGTCCGCGACATCGACGTCGTCTCCACCGGATCGCTGGGACTGGATCTGGCCCTCGGCGTCGGCGGACTGCCGCGCGGGCGGGTGATGGAGATCTATGGGCCGGAGTCCTCGGGAAAGACGACCCTCACGCTCGAGGTCATCGCCCGGGCGCAGCGGGACGGCGGCACCGCCGCGTTCATCGACGCCGAGCACGCGCTCGATCCGCAGTACGCCGAGAAGATCGGGGTCGACGTCGACGAGCTGCTCGTCTCCCAGCCGGACACCGGTGAGCAGGCGCTGGAGATCGCGGACATGATCGTGCGTTCCGGCGCCGTCGACGTGGTGGTCATCGACTCCGTCGCCGCGCTGACTCCGAAGGCGGAGCTCGAAGGCGAGATGGGCGATTCGCACGTCGGGCTCCAGGCGCGCCTGATGAGCCAGGCGCTGCGCAAGCTCACCGCCAACATCAAGCGCTCGAACACCCTGGTCATCTTCATCAACCAGATCCGGATGAAGATCGGTGTGATGTTCGGCAGCCCGGAAACGACCACCGGGGGCAACGCGCTGAAGTTCTACTCCTCGGTCCGGCTCGACATACGCCGCATCGGCGCGATCAAGAGGCGCGACGAAGTCATCGGCAACCACACGCGCATCAAGGTGGTCAAGAACAAGGTCGCGCCGCCGTTCAAGCAGGTCGAGTTCGACATCCTCTACGGCGAGGGTGTCTCGCGCGAAGGCGAGCTCATCGATCTCGGCGTCAAGCACGGCATCATCGAGAAATCAGGAGCGTGGTACAGCTACGGCGGCGATCGCATCGGCCAAGGCCGGGACAATGTGCGCGAGTTTCTCAAGGAGCACAAAGATGTCGCGATCGCGATCGAGACCGCGTTGCGGGACATGCTCCTGCCCAGGCGAAGCGGCTCCGCCCAAGCGGTCGGGGAGGCGGTCGAAGCCTGATCGGCAAGGAGGGCTCCGATCTCCGGGCGCGGGCTCTCAGGCTGCTCGCGCGGCGCGAGCATGCGCGCGGCGAGCTTGCGTCCAGACTGGCCGCGAGCGGCGCCGGCGCGGACACGATCGGCCGCGTGCTCGATACGCTCGAAGCACAGGGGCTGTTGAGCGAAGAGCGGTTTACCGAGCAATACGTCGGCTCGCGCCTCGGTCGCGGCCACGGCCCCCGGCGCATTCGCGAGGAGCTTCGCCGGCGCGGCATCGACGACGCGGCGGCCAGGGAGGCGGTCGAACGGGATGACGGGTTCTGGTCCGAACAGGCGTCGCGGGCGCGGATCAGGCGTTTCGGCGAGGCGGCGCCCGCCGACTACCGCGAGTGGGTCCGCCAAGCCCGCTTCCTGGAACGGCGCGGATTCACGACGGAACAGATACGATCGGCGCTCGGATCGCCTCCCCGGCGATGACGCCATGGATTCGCGAGCAGTGATTTCATGAAAAGCAACGAGCTCAGACGGACCTTTCTCGAATACTTTCGCGACCGCGGCCACGAGGTGGTACCGAGCAGCCCGCTGGTGCCCGGGAACGATCCGACCCTGCTGTTCACGAACGCGGGCATGGTCCAGTTCAAGGACGTCTTCCTCGGCACCGACCGGCGGTCCCGTGCGCGGGCGACCACCGCGCAGCGTTGCGTGCGCGCCGGCGGCAAGCACAACGATCTCGAAAACGTCGGCTACACCGCGCGCCACCACACCTTCTTCGAGATGCTCGGCAACTTCAGCTTCGGCGACTACTTCAAGCCCGACGCGATCCGCTACTGCTGGGAGTTCCTGACCGGCGTGCTGGAGCTCCCCGCGGACAAGCTGTGGGTGACGGTGTACGAGCAGGACGACGAGGCGGCCCGGATCTGGTTCGACGACATCGGAGTCGATCGGAGCCGGTTCTCCCGCTGTGGCGAGAAGGACAACTTCTGGGCGATGGGCGATACCGGACCCTGTGGGCCCTGCTCGGAGGTGTTCTACGACCACGGACCCGAGGTGCCGGGCGGGCCGCCGGGAAGCCCCGACGAGGACGGCGATCGATACATCGAGCTGTGGAACCTCGTGTTCATGCAGTTCAACCGCGATGCCGGAGGCGCGATGGAGCCGCTGCCCAGGCCCTCCGTCGATACCGGGCTCGGGCTCGAGCGGACCGCCGCGGTGCTCCAGGGGGTGCACAGCAACTACGAGACCGACCTCTTCGTGAACCTGATCGGAGCGGCGGCGGAGATCACCGGCGCCGGAGGCACGGGAGACGAATCGCCCGGTGGCAAGTCACTGCGCGTGATCGCCGATCACGTGCGCTCGTGCGCTTTCCTCGTCGTCGACGGCGTCGTTCCATCGAACGAGGGACGCGGCTACGTATTGAGGCGCATCATGCGCCGTGCAATCCGCCACGGCCATCGGTTGGGCGTGCGCGATCCCTTCTTCTGGCGCATGGTCGCGACGCTCGACGCCGAGATGGGCGGCGCCTACCCCGAGCTGAGCCGGCGTCGCCCACAGGTCGAGCGGGTCCTGCGCCAGGAGGAAGAGCAGTTCGCCAGGACCCTCGATCAGGGGATGCGGATTCTCGATGACGCGATCGACGGGCTCGACGGCGACGTGATCCCCGGCGAGACGGTGTTCAGGCTCTACGACACCTACGGTTTTCCCGTGGACCTGACCGCGGATATCGCGCGCGAGCGCTCTCTCAGCGTCGATCTGGCCGCGTTCGAGCATGCGATGGAGGGACAGCGCGCCCGTGCCCGCGCATCGAGCCGGTTCAAGGCGGACGGTGGGGCGGCGGTCGCGGTCGGCGGTGCGTCCACCTTCGTCGGCTACGACCGCCTCGACGGCAAGGCGACGGTGACCGCCCTCTGGCGCGACGGCGAGGCCGTGCCACGGCTCGATCCCGAAGAGGAAGGCTGGGTGGTGCTCGACGAGACGCCGTTCTATGCGGAATCGGGGGGGCAGGTCGGAGACCGCGGACGGCTCGTGGCCGGCGGGATCGGCTTCGAGGTCACGGATACGCAGCGCCACGGCGATGCGATCGTGCACATCGGGGTGGTCACCGACGGTGCGCTGTCGACCGGCGCCGTCGTCGAGACGCGCGTGGATGGGAAGGCGCGCCGCGCGACCGCGCGCAACCACTCCGCGACGCATTTGCTGCACGCGGCGTTGCGCGCGGTGCTCGGCGAGCACGTCCTGCAGAAAGGTTCCCTGGTCGCGCCGGATCGCCTCCGGTTCGATTTCTCCCACTACGAGCCGGTGAGCAGGGAGGAGACCCGGCGCATCGAGGCGATGGTCTCGTCCTGGATCCTCGACAACGACGAGGCCCGCACCGAGGTCATGCCGCTCGACGAGGCCAGGCGCAGCGGCGCCATCGCGCTCTTCGGCGAGAAGTACGACGATCCGGTGAGGGTGCTCTCGCTCGGCGGCCATTCGGTGGAGCTCTGCGGGGGAACCCATGTCTCGCGCTCGGGCGACGTCGGCCTGTTCAAGATCGTCTCCGAGGGCGGCATCGCGGCAGGGGTGCGCAGGATCGTCGCGCTCACCGGCGCGGAGGCACTGGCCTGGGTGCACTCGATGGAGGATCGGATCGAGCGTATCGCAGCATCCATGAAGGCCGACGCGGAGACGGTGGCGGATCGGGTGGAGGCGATGCTCGCACGCAGCCGCGGTCTGGAGCGGGATCTCGAGCGGCTGAAGGCCCGGGTCGCGGCGTCCCACGGGGACGATCTCGCCGCCCAGGCAGTCGACGTCGAAGGGCTCAGGGTGCTCGCCGCGAAGATCGACGGCGCGGACCCGAAGGCGTTGCGCGAGACCGTCGATCGCCTCAAGAGCCGGCTCGGGTCCGCCGCGGTGGTGCTCGCAACCGTCAACGCCGGGAAGGTCGCACTGGTCGCGGGGGTGACGAAGGACTGCACCGATCGCATCGAGGCAGGCATGCTCGCGAACCACGTCGCGCGCCAGGTCGGTGGGCGTGGAGGCGGACGTCCGGAGCTCGCGCAGGCGGGCGGCAACGATCCGTCCAGGGTGGATCAGGCCCTCAGCTCCGTCCAGGGATGGGTGCGCGAGCGGCTCGCGGGCAGCGGCGCCCGATCATGAGGCGCGCGTTCGTGGGTGACGTCGTTCGGAGTCGCGGAGCCCACGCTCCAGGGCGGCCTCGGCCATGAGCCTGATCGTTCAGAAGTTCGGAGGCACCTCGGTAGGGAGCGTCGATCGAATCGAGCATATCGCCGCCAGGATCGGGAACACCCGTGAGCGGGGCGACGACGTCGTTGTCGTGGTCTCCGCCATGGGCGGGGAGACGGACCGGCTGATCCGCCTTGCACAAGGCATTCAGGAGCATCCCGACCCCCGCGAGCTCGACGTCCTGCTCTCGACCGGCGAGCAGGTGACCATCGCGTTGCTCGCGATGGCGTTGCAGGCGAACGGTTGCATCGCGCGTTCCTATACCGGCCACCAGGTCCACATCCGCACGGACAGCGTCCATACCAGGGCGCGCATCGTCCACATCGACGACCAGCGCATCCGGGCGGATCTCGAAGCGGGGAGGGTGGTCGTCGTCGCCGGCTTCCAGGGCGTGGACGAGGGCGGCAACATCACCACCCTTGGACGTGGCGGCTCCGATACCACTGCGGTCGCGCTCGCCGCGGCCCTCGGCGCCCGCGAGTGCCAGATCCACACCGACGTGGACGGCGTGTACACCACCGATCCGCGGGTGGTGCCGGAAGCGCGGCGCCTCGAGGTTCTCACGTTCGAAGAGATGCTCGAGCTCGCGAGCCTCGGCGCGAAGGTTCTGCAGATTCGATCCGTCGAATTCGCGAGCAAGTACGGCGTGCCGTTGCGCGTGCTGTCCTCGTTCGAGGACGGCCCGGGCACTCTCATCGCACCCGATCTCGAGGACAACCGCATGGAACAGCCTCTCATTTCCGGAGTCGCGTTCAATCGCGACGAGGCCAAGATCACGGTCATGGGCGTGCAGGACCGTCCCGGCGTGGCGTTCTCGATTCTCGGTCCGGTGGCGGACGAGAACATCGAGGTCGACATGATCGTCCAGAATACCGGTGCTGACGGGACCACCGACTTCACCTTCACCGTGCACCGCAACGACTTCGCACGGACGTTGCAGATCGTGGAAGAGCGGCGTTTGCAGTGGGGCGCGAGCGGAGTGACCGGCGACGACCGAATCGTTAAGATCTCGCTCGTCGGCGTCGGGATGCGCTCCCATGCGGGTATCGCCAGCCGGATGTTTCGAGCACTTGCCGCGGAGAGCATCAACATCCAGATGATCTCGACCTCGGAGATCAAGATCTCCGTGGTCGTCGAGGAAAAATATCTCGAGCTTGGAGTCAGGGCGCTGCACACCGCGTTCGGCCTCGATGGGAACGTAGTCGCCGGGGATCGGTCCCAGTCTCCCGGCGGTTCCGGCCGCCGGGGATCGTGAGGTGCGGGTTGAAAGCTCCGGTCCGACCGCAAGCCGGCCGCGGCCGGCTTGCGGTCGCAGGAGTCGAGGCAGCACGGCCCCTCGCCATGCTCGATGGGAGCAGCACGGTCACAAGGACGCTGCCACCGGGGGCGGAGCCCGGCCCCGGCGGCCGAGGAGGACGCGATGCTCATCCTCACCAGGAGAATCGGCGAGTCGCTGATGATCGGCGACGACATCGCGGTGACGGTACTCGGGGTGAAGGGAAACCAGGTGCGGCTCGGAATCGACGCGCCCAGGGAAGTGGCGGTTCACCGCCAGGAGATCTACGAGCGGATTCAGGATCGCAAGATGGAGGAATCAGGCGGGGGGACGAGGAACGACCCCGCCGCTTCGTGCTGACCGGCCGGGCCGCTCGTGCGGAGCCCGGCGCACCATCGCCCCACCGGGCAGGGTCCACGATCCACCCGGGCGCTTTTGCGGGCGATCATGCCTTTCGGTATGCTTCGTCCCTCCCGGAGAGGTGGCCGAGCGGCTGAAGGCGCTCCCCTGCTAAGGGAGTATGGGTCGAAAGCCCATCGAGGGTTCGAATCCCTCCCTCTCCGCCATCCCGCGTCACGTGCCACCCCGAAGCCGGCATCGACGGAATACGTTGCGCCCACGGGCGAGGAGATCAACCGTGGAGGTCAAGGAAACCGTCATTCGCCTGATGACCCGGCTCGCGATCGAGCACAGCGCGGTCAATCTTTCGCAGGGTTTTACCGATGAGGCGCCCGTATACGACATGGTGTGGGGCGGGATCTCGGCAATGCTCGGCGGGACGGAAGAGGGGGTCCGCCGGATCGAGTCGACGACCCTGCGCGAGATCCTGGAAGCGGAGGGAGAGGCAGGCGGCAACTCGCTCGAAATCACCCTGAAGGAGCTGCTTGCGGAGGTACGCAACCCGCGCGACTACCTCAATCAGTATTCGTTTCCGTTCGGGATACCGGAGCTGCGGCACGCGATCGCGGACTACACGGAAGCGTTCCATGGCCACCGGCCGGACCCGGAGGAGCAGGTCACGGTGGTGCTCGGAGCCAGCGAGGGCATGGCGGTGGCGTTCCGTTCGCTGCTCGATCCGGGCGACTGCGTGGTGGTGATCCAGCCCTATCACGAGCTTTATCCGTCCCAGGCGGAGATTTTCGGGCTCGTGCCGAGGTTCGTGACCCTGCGCGAGGATCGGGACGCGGGCACTTGGCGGCTCGACCGCGACGAGGTGCGGAGTGTCGTCTCCGATCCGTCGGTCAAGGCGTTCGTCGTGAACACGCCGCACAATCCGACCGGCAAGGTGCTGAACGACGACGAGCTGTCGTTCATCGCGGAGAGCTGCCGGACGTACGATCTCTTCGCGATCACCGACGAGATCTACGAGCACATCACCTTCGAAGGGCATCGCCATTCGTATCTCGCGGGCTTCGAGGGGATGGCCGAGCGCACCGTGGTGGTGAACTCGATCTCGAAGACGGGGCGCTCCACCGGATGGCGGATCGGCTGGGTGATCACCCCGCCGGAGCGCACCCGGCGGCTGCGCGCGGTGCACGACAACCTCGTGGTGCAGGCCCCGACCCCGCTGCAGAAGGGAGCGGTGTCGCTGCTTCGCCAGGATCGGGCATTCTTCGACGGCATCGCGGCGGGCTATCTGAGGAAGCGCGATCTGCTGCTCGACGGCCTCCGAGAGGTCGGCTTCACCGCATCCCCGCCGGAGGGCGCCTACTATCTCTTCGCGGACTACCGGAGCGTGCCGGCGCTCGCCGCCATGACGCCGACGGACGCCGCGATGCATCTGATCAGGGAAGTCGGCGTGGCGACGGTGCCGGGCGACAACTTCTACGCCACCGGAAACGAGGGAGATCGCTACCTCCGGTTCGCATTCTGTCGTTCGGTGGAGACGATAGAGGCAGGCATCGAACGGCTCCGTGCCGGACTTTGAGCCCGGGCATTGATCCAGGGAGAGACACGATGTTCTACGAGCTGCGTCAGTACAGGATCCACGCGGGTCGCATGGACGAGTGGGTGGAGTTCATGGAGAAGGCAATCATTCCGTTCCAGGTTTCCCGGGGCATGGTGATCACCGGAAGCTGGCGGGGCGAGGACGACGACACCGCCTACGTCTGGATGCGGCGTTTCGACTCCGAGGCCGAGCGCGAGCGGCTGTACGAGGAAGTGTACGAGAGCGAGTACTGGAAGAACGACGTCGCGCCACGAGTTGCCGAGCTGATGGACCGTTCGGCGATCCGCGTGACGCGCCTCGCGCCCACGCCGAAGTCGGTGGCGCAGTAGGCGGATTCGAGGCGCGTTCGCGTGACCGGATCGCGGCCGAGCCGGGTGGCGCGACCGGACCGTCGCGGTGGACTCAACCGCGATGCTCCAGCGTGCGCGCCACCGCGCTCGCCCAACCTCGCACGAGCCGCGCGCGCTCCCGGTCCGGCATGCGAGGTGCGAACTCCGCGTCGCGGGCCCATCGCTCCCCGATGTCGTCGAGAGAGCGGAATACGCCGGCCTGAAGTCCTGCGAGCCAGGCGGCGCCGAGCGCCGTCGTCTCGATGACGCGCGGGCGTTCGACCGCGACGTCGACGATGTCCGCGAGCGCCTGGAGCAGCCAGGCGTTCCCGACCATGCCGCCGTCCACCCGGAGGCGATCGATCGCGGCTCCGCAGTCTGCCTCCATCGCGGCCATGAGGTCCCGGGTCTGGAGGCAGACGGACTCCAGCGCCGCGCGTGCGAGATGCGCGGGACCGGTATCGCGGGTGAGTCCGTAGATCGCGCCGCGCGCATCCGGGTCCCAATGCGGCGTGCCGAGGCCGGTGAACGCGGGAACGAGGTAGACGCCGCCGGAATCGGGGAGGCCGGCCGCGAGGGCTTCGGTTTCCGGCGCATGATCGATGATCCGCAGCCCGTCCCGAAGCCACTGCACGGCGGCGCCGGCTGCGAAGATCGAGCCCTCCAGGGCGAAGGTCGGCTCGCCCCCGAGGCGCCAGGCTACGGTGGTCAGCAGCCGGTGCCGTGACCGGATCGCCTCCGCGCCGGTGTTCATGACCGCGAAGCAGCCGGTACCGTAGGTGCTCTTCACCATGCCGGGCTCGAAGCACGCCTGTCCGACCGTCGCCGCCTGCTGGTCGCCGGCGACACCGGCGATGGGAATCGCGCGCCCGAGCACGTCCACCGACGTCGTACCGAAGTCGGCGGCACTGTCGAGCACTTCGGGGAGCACGCTGTGCGGCACGTCGAAGAGCTGCAACAGGGTGTCGTCCCAGCGCTGGGCGTGGATGTCGAAGAGCATGGTGCGCGATGCGTTGGTGGCGTCGGTGGCGTGCACCGCTCCGCCGGTGAGGCGCCAGATCAGAAAGGTGTCGATGGTGCCGAACGCGAGCTCGCCGGCCGCCGCGCGCTCGCGCGCACCGTCGATGTGGTCGAGGATCCATGCAAGCTTGGTGGCGGAGAAATACGGGTCGAGCAGCAGCCCGGTCTTCCCGCTCACCATCGGCTCGTGCCCGGCCTCGCGTAGCTCCCGGCAGCGCTCCGCGGTGCGACGGTCCTGCCATACGATGGCGCGGTGGATCGGCGCGCCGCTCGCGCGGTCCCAGACCACCGTAGTCTCGCGCTGGTTGGTGATGCCGATCGCGGCGGCCGCTCCGCCTGCCACGGCGAGCGCCTCGCGGGTGACGGCCAGGGTCGCGGACCACAGCTCCTCCGGGTCGTGCTCGACCCAGCCGCCGGCCGGATAATGCTGCGTGAACTCGCGCTGGGCGGCGGCCCGAATCGCGCCGCGGGCGTCGAACACGATCGCACGCGAGCTGGTCGTGCCTTGGTCGATGGCGAGAAGCAGGGGAGAGTCGGGCATGTCGTGGTCCCCGGTATTCCGTCCCGTGACACGTTTGTCCATCCCTGCAATGGTACGCGCACACAGGGCGGCATACGAACGGGGCATTCGTCCAGGGCGCGATCCGTCGGGTGGGTTCGTTCGGCCAGTTGAGGGGAGCTGCGCCGCATGGCGATAGTAGTATTCGATAGATGGGCTGGCTATGATACGCCGCCATATCATGCAGTCCGAGATTCCCGCCATTTCATTCAGATCCCGAGCGACGTGACGCTCACCGGGCCGGCAGGAAGCGGGGCGGCCGGGAGGCGAGCCGGAGCTTGGATTCGAGCGCAAACGGGCGGTGGGAGCCGTTTGCAAGCCAATACTCAGCCGAGGGGGAGGAAGAAGCATATGGCCAAGGTGACGGCGGTGCAGCAACCGATGACGAAGGCCCAGTTACTGTCGGCGATCGCGGAAGAGACCAGCCTTTCGAGGAAACAGATCACGGAAGTCATGGATTCGTTGAGCGGGCAGATCCAGCGCCACATCAAGAAGCGGGGGCCGGGTACGTTCACGCTTCCGGGCTTGCTGAAAGTCAAGACGGTACGCAAGCCGGCGCGGAAAGCCCGCAAGGGTACCAATCCCTTTACGGGCGAGGAGACGACGTTCGCCGCGAAGCCGGCGCACACCGTCGTGAAGATTCAGCCGCTGAAGGGTTTGAAGGACATGGTGGGCTGACGGCTGCCGAGGGATACACGGGCGGCCGTTTCGCGGGACGCGGGATGATCGAAGGGCTTTTGCGCGGATCTTCGGTTCAAGGCAGGACCAGCGGATTCCTCGTTCCGGCCCCGCCCGTATCAACTGGAAGGCGATCGACGCATTCCGAGGGATTTCGTGGCCCGACGCGATTGTCCCGGACATCGTGAACAGTCGGGCTTCAGCGTGATTGCGGGATCGAAACCACGGGTACCATGAGGGAATAGCCCGGTAAAGCCGAGCTCTTCCCGTCTTCGGAAGTGTTCCGGATGTGGCCGGACGCTCTAGAGCGTCCGCAGCAGCTCGTTGATGCCGACCTTCGATCGCGTGCGCTCATCGA
Organism: uncultured Gammaproteobacteria bacterium; assembly: GCA_958295835.1. Taxonomy (GTDB): domain Bacteria; phylum Pseudomonadota; class Gammaproteobacteria; order HK1; family HK1; genus HK1. The sequence goes on along the minus strand of OY282378.1, from coordinate 4,371,447 downwards.
CGCGCTTCACGATGACCGCGCAGTACAGGCTGTACTTGCCATCACCCGAGGGAAGGTTGCCGGAGACCACCACCGACCCGGCAGGGACACGGCCGAACGACACTTCGCCGGATTCGCGATCGTAGATCCGCGTGCTCTGGCCGATGTAGACCCCCATCGAGACCACCGAGCCCCGCTCGACCACGACGCCTTCGACGATCTCGGAGCGTGCCCCGATGAAGCAGTCGTCCTCGATGATCGTGGGGCTTGCCTGCAACGGTTCCAGAACGCCTCCGATCCCGACGCCCCCCGACAGGTGGACGTTTCTTCCGATCTGGGCGCAGCTACCGACCGTTGCCCACGTGTCGACCATGGTGCCGCTGTCGACGTAGGCGCCGAGGTTCACGTAGCTCGGCATGAGCACCACTCCAGGCGCGACGTAGGCCCCGCGTCGCACGACGGCCGGCGGCACCACGCGAACGCCGCGCTCGCGAAACCCGCCGTCGTCCGTCGTGGCGTACTTGGCCGGGACCTTGTCGAAGTAGCGGGTGAACCCGCCCTCCATGACGCGGCTGTCGTCGAGACGGAAGGAGAGGAGCACGGCCTTCTTCAGCCACTCGTTGACCATCCAGCCATCGGCGGTGGGTTCTGCGACCCTGGCCTTTCCGGTGTCGAGCTGCGCAATCGCTTCAGTCACGGCTTCCTTCACACCGGGTTCGCCATATTGGGGGGAGATGTCGCCGCGCCGCTCGAACGCGGCTTCGATCACTGCCTTGATGTCGTCCATGACCGTTCCTCCTCGAAGGATGTGCCCGACGGGAGCGCCGGATACGCGACTGCGCGATTATCCGTGTTTCGGCCCCGTGCCGAAATGCTCCGCGAGCCTGACGGGGACCTGACCGCGGGTTTCGACCGGCCGGACCGCGCGCGGATATCGGCGGTTCCGACCAGTGGTTTCACCCGGCTGCGACGCGATCCCGCGTCACCCGTCGGTGGCGCGACAGGGCCCATGCGACATGCTCGCGCACGAGCTCCGAGGGATCATCGCGCCGACTCGCGAGCGCAGCCTCGACGACGGGCGAGGCCGGCGTATTGCCGAGCGCCACCGCGATGTTGCGTAGCCATCGCTCGTAGCCGAGCCGGCGTAGCGCCATGCCCTCCGTCCGCGCCTCGTAATCCTCGCGTGACCAGGTGAACAGCTCGACGAGGGAGGTGGCGTCGAGCCCGTGGCGAGGGTCGAAATCGGTCTCTGCGCTGGTACGTGCGAAGCGGTTCCAGGGGCACGCGAGCTGGCAATCGTCGCATCCGAAGATGCGGTTTCCGACGAGTGGGCGCAGATCGACGGGGATTGGACCGTGCAGCTCGATGGTGAGGTACGAGATGCACAGGCGCGCGTCGAGCCGGTAGGGGGCAACGATCGCTCCCGTCGGACAGGCATCGATGCAGGCTCGGCAGGTTCCGCAGTGGTCCGTCGCCGGTGTGTCCGGGTCGAGGGGCAGGTCGGTATAGAGCTCTCCGAGAAAGAACCAGGAGCCGGCCGCCTTGTTGAGGAGGTTGGTGTGCTTGCCGATCCACCCCAGTCCGGCGTTGCGTGCGAGCGGCTTCTCCATGACCGGCGCGCTGTCGGTGAAGGCGCGGTAGCCGAAGGCGCCGACCTCGGCTTCGATATGGTCGGCAAGGCGCTGGAGACGCCGGCGGACGACCTTGTGGTAATCCCGCCCGAGCGCATACCGGGAGATATAGCCGAGCTCCGGATTGTGGAGAACGGTATCGGGGTCGGCTCCGCCGCGGAGGTAGTTCATGCGTACGCTGATGATTCGAATGGTTCCCGGTACCAGCTCCGCCGGCCGGGCGCGACGTGTACCGTGGCGGGCCATGTATCCGAGCTGGCCGTGGTAGCCTGCGTCGAGCCATGCGAGCAGCGCCGCTTCGTCGGAGCCCAGGTTGCCGTCGGTGATCGCCACCTGCTGAAAGCCGAGCTCCATCCCGCGCCGCCGCACCGACGCGGTGAGCGTCGTGTAGTCGATGTCCCGGCGGCAGTGTCGGTTCGACACGGAAGCGGTCCCATGTGGCGACGCAAAAGTATGCGCCTGCTTGCGAATTTGGCTATTCTAGGCCGTCGCTCGTGAAAAGTGCGCTGGCTCTGCCGCGCATCGTTCGTTACCCGGCTCCCGAGCTTCTCATCCTCGTTCCTTCTCCGCATTGCCTGCCAAGGACGCAACATGAGCGGAAAGATCCTGGTGTTGCCCGGCGACGGTATCGGTCCGGAGATCGTCGCCGAGGCGTTGAAGATTCTCGAAGCCCTGCGGGAAGAGCCCGGCCCGGGGTTCGAGATCGAACGAGCGGCGATCGGCGGGGAGGCCATCGACGCCCATGGGGTGCCGTTGCCCGGGGAGACGCTCGAACGCGCCCGCGCCTGCGACGCCATCCTGCTCGGAGCGGTGGGAGGCCCGCGGTGGGATGGGATCGAGCGCAGCATTCGGCCCGAGCGCGGACTGCTCGCTCTGCGGTCCGGGCTCGGCGTTTTCGCGAACTTCCGGCCGGCCATCGCCTGGCCGCAGCTCGCCGGCGCATCGACCTTGAAGCCTGACGTGGTTCGCGGGCTCGACGTACTGATCGTCCGCGAGCTGACCGGCGGGATCTACTTCGGTCAACCGCGCGGGATCCGCGAACGCGATGACGGGCGACGAGAGGGTTTCAACACCCTGGTGTACTCCGAGGAGGAGATCGAAAGGGTATGCGTGGTCGCGTTCGACGCCGCGCGGCGACGCGCCGGCCGGGTCTGTTCGGTCGACAAGGCCAACGTGCTGGAGGCGAGCGAGCTGTGGCGCGAGGTCGCAACGAGGGTCGCGGCCCGGTACGACGATGTCGAGGTGAGGCACATGTACGTCGACAACGCGGCGATGCAGCTCGTGCGCGCTCCGAAGCAGTTCGACGTCATCGTGACCAGCAACATGTTCGGCGATATCCTGTCGGATCTCGCCTCGATGTTGACCGGGTCGATCGGAATGCTGCCCTCGGCATCGCTCGACGTTTCGGGAAAGGGGCTGTACGAACCAATCCATGGGGCCGCGCCGGACATCTCCGGCCAAGGCGTCGCGAATCCCCTCGCGACCATCCTGTCGGCCGCCATGATGCTGCGCTACTCGCTTGACGCGCCGGCGCTCGCGGATCGGATCGAGACGGCGGTCGGCCGCGTGCTCGACGACGGGCTGCGCACCCCGGACATCGAGTCTCCGGGCACGACGGTGGTGGGCACCGCGGAGATGGGGGATGCGGTCGTCGCGGCACTCCGGCCGCACACCGGGCATAACCATTGACGAGCGTGGGCTCGTCCAGGTCCTGCCCGGCGAATCGGCGATATGTGCAGGTCAGGTGATGGAGTCGGGACATGAAACGGAGTACGGGCAACATGTTCGACGTTGCGGTGGTCGGAGCGACCGGTGTGGTGGGCAAGGCCATGCTCTCGATCCTCGAAGAGCGCGATTTCCCGGTCAGGAACATCTATCCGCTTGCAAGCCGCCGTTCGGCCGGTTCATGCGTCGAGTTCAAGGGTACGCAGCACACGGTGGGAGATCTCGAGGATTTCGACTTCTCGCAGGTCCGGATCGGGTTGTTCTCCGCCGGCGCGTCGGTGTCGGCCCGTCACGCCCCGCGGGCCGGGGAAGCCGGCTGTGTCGTCATCGACAACAGCTCGCAGTTCCGTTACGACAGCGACGTTCCGCTCGTCGTTCCCGAGGTCAATCCGCACGCCATCGAGATCTGTACCAACCGCAACATCATCGCGAACCCGAACTGCTCCACCATTCAGATGGTCGTCGCCCTGCAACCCCTCCACGCGGCGGCCGGTATCGAGCGCATCAACGTAGCAACCTATCAGTCGGTCTCGGGGACCGGGAAGGAGGCGATCGAAGAGCTCGCGGCCCAGACCACGGCCCTGCTCAACGGCAGGCCGGCCGAGGCCACGGTCTATCCCAAGCAGATCGCGTTCAATGCGTTGCCCCACATCGACGTCTTCATGGACAACGGCTATACGAAGGAAGAGATGAAGATGGTGTGGGAGACGCGCAAGATCATGGAGGACGACTCCATCCGGGTGAATCCGACGACGGTGAGGATCCCGGTATTCTACGGTCATTCCGAGGCGGTCCACGTAGAGACCCGCGAGAAGTTGAGCGCGGCGGAGGCGCGCGAGATACTCGCCGCGGCGCCGGGGGTCGTGGTGATGGACGAGCGGGTCGACGGCGGCTACCCGACCGCGGTCACCGAATCCGCAGGTGCGGACGCGGTGTTCGTGGGACGGATTCGCGAGGACATCTCCTGCTCGCGAGGGCTCGACATGTGGGTGGTTTCCGACAACGTGCGCAAGGGGGCGGCGCTCAACAGCGTGCAGATCGCCGAGATGCTGGCGAGGGACCGTCTCGAGCCCCGGAGAACAGATTGAATTGCGGGTAATATGGAGTTGTTCGGCCGGGTACACGAATCGTCGTCGAGAAATGGGCGAAAGCGGTGAGACATGCGGGTTGGACGGCCAGCGTGCGTCGACAGGGAAGGTGATGAGGCGGTGGTGCGAGGAACGACCATGATGCATGGACTCGCGGCGTGCGCGGTATGCCTGCTGATACTCGCCCCGCGGCTCGCGCCCGCGCTGGAGCTGGGCGCGGCCGAAACCCGATCCGCACTGTATGAGCCGCTGGATGCGCGGATTCCGCTGCATGGCGTCCGGAGCGGCGATCTTGAAGGACTGAAGGTGTCCCTCGGTTCGCCGGCTCAGTTCGAGCTCGCCGGGATGGCGCGGCTGAAACATCTCAATCTCCTGGAGTTCATCGTCGTCGATCAGGGCAATGGGGTCGGTTTCATTCAGATACGGACAGACGAACCGATCATCGAGCCGTCGCTGACATTCCTCGTCGATGTCGACTGGCCCCGCGGTCGTACGGTGCGGGGCTACAAGCTGCGCTTCGTTTCGGCCGGCGGCAGCGCCACCGGTGCGCTTCGGAACCGCCCCGCGGCGCAGCAGGTGGAGCAGGCGCCCGGGACCAGCGCTTCTTCCGCCTCCACACCCGTCTCGCCGCCTGTTTCGAGCCGGATCGGCTACGGACCTGTCCGGGCGTCGGAAACGCTGTGGTCGATCGCGGCCCGACTCCGGCCCGACAATGCCGTCAGCGTCCAGCGCATGATGCTGGCGATTCTGGAGGCGAACCCGGAAGCATTCGCCATCCGCAACGTCAACGCGCTGAGCGCGGGCGCGACCTTGCGCCTCCCGACTCGAGACGAGATCGGGCGGGGCGATCCGAAAGCGGCGATCGCCGAGGTCCAGCGCCAGCATTCGGCGTGGGCGCGGTATCGTGAACGCGCGCGTGCGCCGTCGTCTCCCGACCCCGAGCCGGATAGCCGGGTCGAGGTCGTATCGCCGGAAACCACCACGGATGTCGCGAGGCGGGAAGAAGACGCCGACATCGAGGCGTTGCGCAAGGAGCTCGCCCTCGCAAAGGAGGAGGCGGGGGCGGTTCGTCGCGAGCTCGACGAGCTCGAGCTGCGTCTCGCCGAAGCCGAGGAACACGTCAAGGAGCTGAATCGGCTCGTCGATCTCAAGAACGAAGAAATCGCCGCCCTGCGGGCCGAGGTGGAATCGAAGCCGGCTCCGGCGCCCGTGGATGCAGGGTCGAAGCCGGCTCCGGCGCCCGTGGATGCAGGGTCGAAGCCGGATGCGGCGCCTGTGGACGCAGGGTCGAAGCCGGCTCCGGCGCCTGTGGATGCAGGGCCGAAGCCGGATGCGGCGCCTGTGGATGCAGGATCGAAGTCGTTGCCATTCGGTCTCGGCGCCTTGCCCGTCAACCCCGTGTTCCTGGTCGGCGGCGCCGGGCTGCTCCTGATATTGCTCGGCGTCATGGCCCTGCTCCGCCGCCGGCGTGCCTCGGCCGGCGAGGACGAAACACTCGATTCCACCACCCCGGCTCCGCCTGAGGAAAAAAATATTCTTCATGAGCTCGAGGCTGTCGCGGCAGAGCTCGCGGACGAACCCCGCGATCGGCCGGACCCTCGTTCGCGAGCCGCGCAGGCCGCTGCCACGGCCGGAGACATGAAGCCCGAGACGTTGAAGAGCGAAGCCGGGCGTTCCGGGTCCGATGCCCTCGTGGAGGAGCGGATGGCAGCGTTGTGGCGAGACGACCCAACCACTGGGCGCGCTCGGCTCACGGAGACCGGGGCCGATGACGACACGGCCAGGAGCACCTTCGACATCCACGCCCCGACCAGCGACGATTCCGAATCGAGCAGGGTAGGTGGCCGGGTTTCGGCGGATCCGGAGGCGGGTACCGCCGGCACCGTGCAGGAAGGCGCCGAGTCGAAACCCGATGCGGCCGCCGGTGGCGGCGTCGATCCGGAGCCGGGCCCGGATGACGGCTCCGGTGGATCGAGGGCGGCACCGCCCATGCTGCACGACGAGCCTTCGGACGATGGTGAGACCGGGGCGTCCTCGCTCGACCATATCGGGGAAGACGAGGTACAGACGAAGATCGATCTCGCCCAAGTCTATATGGAAATGGAGGATCCCGAGAGCGCTCGCGGATATCTGGAGGCGGTCCTGACCGAAGGTGATGCAGCGCAGCAGGACACCGCCCGGAAAATGCTCTCGAAGCTTGCCTGATTCGTAATGTACAGCCACCAGGTTTCTCCCGCGAAGCAATCACTTGGGGATCGGATGGGCCGGCGTTGAACCGGAGTCAGCGGCACGGGAATGCGCATCGCGCTCGGTCTCGAATACGACGGCAGCCGGTTTCACGGTTTCGAGCGCCAGCCCGCCCGGCGTACGGTCCAGGGCGAGGTGGAAGAAGCACTGGCACGGGTCGCGGCGTCGCCGGTGCGGGCGGTATGCGCCGGACGCACCGACGCCGGTGTGCATGCGCTGGGTCAGGTCGTGCACTTCGATACCGGTGCATCCCGCCCCCCTCATGCCTGGGTGCGCGGGACCAACACGTATCTCTCGCCGGATGTGACGGTGCTCTGGGCCCGGTTCGTCGATGAGGGCTTTCACGCCCGGTTCCTGGCGCTGCGGCGCCGCTACCGTTACGTCATCGTGAACCGGAGCACGCGCCCCGCGCTCCTCGCCGGAAGAGCGGCATGGGAATATCGCCGCCTCGATGCCCGGCTCATGCATCTTGGCGCCCTGCACCTCGCAGGCGAGCACGATTTCTCGTCATTTCGCGCTGCAGGGTGCCAGGCAAGGCATCCGGTGCGCCGCGTGCACCGGATCGAGGTGAATCGGATCGGTGAGAGAATCGTCATCGACGTACACGCGAACGCCTTTCTGCAGCACATGGTGCGAAACATCGCGGGTACGCTCGTGGCAGTCGGGTCGGGAGAGCACGACCCGGTATGGGTCGCGTCGGTCCTCGCGGCACGGGATCGAAGGGTCGGAGGGGTGACGGCGCCTCCGGGTGGGCTCTATCTGGTCGGGGTCGATTACCCGGAGGCAACCGGCATTCCGGCGGTACCCTTGGCGGGTGCACTCTGGTAGCGTCACCCGTCCATCGCGCTTGCATTGATCGACAGGCAGTGGCATCTGTCCGCAGAATGGCGCCGGGAACCGCGGTGGGCGGCGGTTGCCGCGCGGACCGTCTCCGAAACGCGCGCAACGCATTCGCCGCACGACTTCGAGGCAGGCCCATTCGATGAGGCGCACTCGGGTGAAGATATGCGGAATCACCCGCCCCGAGCAGGCGCGTGCGGCGGCAGGCGCGGGGGCGGATGCGATCGGCCTGATGTTCTACGAGCCGAGCCCACGGTTCGTCACCCGCGCGCGCGCGGCGGCGGTCTGCGCGGTCCTGCCGCCGCTGGTATCGATCGTCGGGGTGTTCGTGAACCCTGAACCGCGGGAGGTCGAAGCGGTGGTCGAAGGCTTGCCGGTGGACCTGCTGCAGTTCCACGGCGAGGAGCCTCCGGAGCTGTGCGCGGGGACGGGAAGGCCGTACGTGAAGGCGGTACGCGTTCGCACCCGGGACGACATCGTGGAGGCGGCGGCCCGCTACGCCGATGCCCGGGCGTTGCTGCTCGACGCCTACCATGATGCCTTGTGGGGCGGCACCGGCAGGCGTTTCGACTGGAACGTCGTGCCCGGAGATGCCGGCCATCCGATCATCCTCGCCGGCGGATTGACCCCGGAGAACGTCGCCGATGCAATCCGCTTCGTGCGGCCGTTCGCGGTGGACGTGAGCGGCGGGGTGGAGAGCGCCCCCGGCGAGAAGGATCCCGAGAGCATGGAACGATTCATGAAGGAGGTGGCCAGTGTCGAAGCTGGCGAACGTCAAGGCTGAAGATCGGCTCATCGGCCGCTATCCCGACGAGCGCGGCCACTTCGGACCCTATGGAGGAACGTTCGTCGCGGAGACGCTGGTTCGTCCGGTGGCGGAGCTGCGCGATGCATACGAACGCCATGCGAAGGATCCCGAGTTCCTCGCCGAGCTGGACGGGGAGCTCAGGCACTACGTGGGCAGGCCCTCGCCGCTGTACTGTGCGCACCGGTGGTCACGGGAGGTCGGCGGGGCGCGCATGTACCTCAAGCGCGAGGATCTGAACCATACCGGTGCGCACAAGGTGAACAACACAGTGGGCCAGGCGCTGCTCGCGAAGCGGATGGGCAAGACCCGCATCATCGCGGAGACCGGGGCCGGCCAGCACGGAGTGGCGACCGCAACGGTCGCGGCGCGGCTCGGGCTGGAGTGCGTCGTCTACATGGGCGCGGAGGACATCGAACGCCAGGCGCCCAACGTCTTTCGCATGAAGCTCCTCGGAGCCGAGGTGGTGTCCGTGGAATCCGGCTCCAGGACCCTCAAGGACGCGCTCAACGAGGCGATGCGCGACTGGGTGGGCAACGTCGATGACACGTACTACATCATCGGGACGGTGGCGGGTCCGCATCCCTATCCGATGATGGTCCGTGATTTCAATTCCGTCATCGGTCGCGAGGCGCGGGCCCAGGTGCTCGAGCGGGAAGGCCGTCTGCCCGACGCCTGCGTCGCCTGCGTCGGCGGAGGCTCGAACGCGATGGGGCTGTTCCACGCATTCCTCGACGATGCGGACGTCGCGCTCTACGGAGTCGAGGCGGGCGGTTCCGGGGTGGAGACGGGCAAGCACGCTGCGCCGCTCACCGCGGGGCGTCCGGGGGTGTTGCACGGCAACCGCACCTACCTCATGCAGGACTCCGATGGACAGATCACCCCCGCGCACTCGATCTCCGCAGGGCTCGACTACCCCGGTGTCGGCCCGGAACATGCGTGGCTGAAGGACACCGGGCGCGCCACCTACGTCGCGGTGAACGACGATGAGGCGCTGGCGTCGTTTCACGAGTGCACGCGCACCGAGGGCATCATTCCGGCCCTCGAATCGAGCCATGCGCTGGCGTATGCAGTGAAGCTGGCGTCGGGGATGCGACCCGACGACATCGTGGTGGTGGGGCTGTCGGGACGCGGCGACAAGGACATCCAGACCGTCGCGGCAATCGAGGGGATCCACCTGTGAGCGGCGACCGCGGGCGCGGTCGCTTGACGACTCCGCTGCACGGAATCGCGCCCCGGCCAGCGCCGTAGACGGAGGGGGAACAGTCTTGTTACATGCAAGCCGCATCGCAGACCGATTCACCGCGCTCAAGGCGCAGGAGCGGACCGCCCTGATTCCGTTCGTCACCGCGGGCGACCCTTCCCCGGGGGCGACGGTCCCGGTGATGCATGCAATGGTGGAAGCGGGGGCCGACCTCATCGAGCTCGGCGTCCCGTTCTCCGACCCGATGGCGGACGGCCCGGTGATCCAGCGGGCCAGCGAGAGGGCGCTCGCGGCGGGCATGAGCTTCGGCAAGGTGCTCGACATCGTTCGCGAGTTCCGCACGCGCGACGAGAAGACCCCCGTGGTGCTCATGGGCTACCTCAACCCCCTGGAGGCGGTGGGCTACGCCCGCGCGGCGGAGCGTGCTGCGGCGGCGGGGGTCGATGGGTTCCTGACCGTCGACCTGCCTCCCGAGGAGGCGGAGGAGCTCGTGCGCGAGGTGCGCGCGAACGGAATCGATCCCGTCTTCCTGATCTCGCCGACGAGCAGCGACGAACGCATCGCGCGGATCTGCGGCGAGGCGAGCGGGTTCGTCTATTACGTCTCCCTCAAGGGGGTCACCGGCGCGGCGACTCTCGACGTCGCCGAGGTTGCGGAGCGCATGGCGCGTATCCGGCGCGTGACCGAGCTCCCGGTCGGCGTGGGGTTCGGGATTCACGATGGCGTTTCGGCGGCACGGATCGCGCGAGTCAGCGATGCGGTGGTGGTCGGAAGCGCGGTGGTCGCCAGGGTCGAGGCGAACGCCGGGTCGCCGGATGTACTCCCTGACGTTCTGGCCGCCTTCATCGGGGAGCTGCGCAGCGCAATGGACGCGGCGGCGCCATGAGCTGGTTCGGGAGACTGCTGCCGTCGCGGATCCGCACCGATGGCGGGAGCCGGCGGTCCGTTCCGGAAGGGCTGTGGACGAAGTGCGCCCAGTGCAACGCGGTGCTGTACCGGGCAGAGCTCGAGCGCAACGTCGACGTCTGCCCCAAGTGCGGGCACCACATGCGCCAGAGCGCGCGCCGGCGGCTTCACCTCTTCCTCGACGAGGAGCCGAGGGTCGAGATCGGCGCGGAGATCGAGCCGGTCGACGTGCTCCGGTTCAAGAGCGGGCAGAAGTACCAGGATCAGATCGCCAGGGATCAGAAAGCCACCGGCGAGAAGGATGCTCTCGTCGCGATGATGGGACGGGTGCGGGGCATCGCGCTCGTCGCGGTCGCCTTCGAGTACGGATTCCGTGCGGGCTCGATGGGGTCGGTGGTGGGAGAGCGATTCGTCCGCGCCGCCGACGCGGCGATTGCCGAAGGCATTCCCCTCGTGGCGTTCGCATGCAGCGGGGGAGCGCGGATGCAGGAAGGGCTGTTCGCGCTGTTCCAGATGGCCAAGACCAGCGCTGCGCTCGCCCGGCTCCAGGAGAAGCGGCTGCCCTACGTCTCGGTGCTCACCGATCCGACCACCGGCGGGGTCTCGGCGAGTCTCGGAATGCTCGGAGACGTCAACATCGCCGAGCCCGATGCCCTCATCTGCTTCACCGGCCCGCGGGTCATCGAACAGACGATTGGAGAAACCCTTCCCGAGGGCTTCCAGCGCAGCGAGTTCCTGCTCGAGCACGGGGCCGTCGACATGATCGCCGACCGGCGCGAGCAGCGCGACATCATTGCAGGCCTGCTCGCGATGCTGACCCATCAGCCGCCGCCCTGATCGCGCGGTTCCTGATGCTCGATCGGGCGGTGCGGCGCACGAGACCGGAGCGTGCGGTGGGATCGATGCGGCGGCGATCGCTCGGCGAGTGGCTCGAATGGCAGTCCACCCTGCATCCGAAGGCGGTCGATCTCGGCCTGGAACGTTGCCGGCAGGTCCGCGACGCGATGGGGCTCGACACGTCCCGGGTGCCGCGTATCTTGGTCGCGGGTACCAACGGCAAGGGATCGTGCGTCGCGTTTCTCGAATCGATGTTGACCGCGGCCGGGCTGCGGGCCGGGACCTATACCTCCCCGCATCTCGTGCGTTACAACGAGCGGGTGAGGGTAGGAGGGAGGGCGGTGTCCGACGCGGCACTCGTCGAGGCGTTCGAGCGTGTCGATGCGGCTCGCGGGGACGTATCGCTCACGTTCTTCGAATTCGGGACCCTGGCGGCGGCGGACGTCATCGAACGGGCCCGGGTCGATGTGGCGGTCATGGAGGTGGGCCTCGGCGGTCGGCTGGACGCGGTCAACGCGTTCGAGCCGAGCGTGTCGCTGATCACCGCGATCGGCGTCGATCATCGTGCATGGCTCGGCGACGATCGCGAGTCGGTGGGCCGCGAAAAGGCGGGGATCATGCGCACGGCCGTCCCATGCGTCATCGGCGAACGCTCTCCGCCCCGGAGCATCGTCGACCGCGCGCGCACAATCGCGGCGCCATGCCGGATCCTGGGCCGCGACTACGGATTCGAGCGCCAGTCGGACCATTGGCGGTGGTGGGGTCCCGGACGCGCGGTCGGGGTCCTGCCGCCTCCCAGGCTCGCCGGACTCCATCAGGTGGACAACGCCGCGGCCTGCCTCGCCGTGCTCGATGCGCTGTCTCCGTACATGGGCGTCGGCGACGATGCGGTGTGCCGCGGTATCGCGGGCGCCCGGATCGCGGGCAGATTGCAGTGGCTCGACATGCCGGCGCGGGTCCTCGTCGACGTGGCTCACAACCCTCTTGCCGCGGAGGCGCTGGCGGCGTACCTGGCGTCGTTTCGTCCCCGGCCGATGCGCCGTGCGGTGTGCGGGGTGCTCGGCGACAAGGACGCCGGCGCCATGCTTCGTGCGCTGGTGCCCGAGATCGACGTGTGGTATTTCGCCTCGTTGCCTGGTTCCCGTGGGCGCGACGCGCGGGAGCTCGCCGGCAAGCTCCCGGGCACGGCGGTGAGCCGGGTGTTCGATTCGGTGGAGGCGGCATTCGGGGCCGCGCTCGAAAATCGGAGCGAATGGGAAGAGGTCGTGGTCTTCGGCTCTTTCGTGACCGTCGAGCGAGTGCTTCGCCTTGCAACTTCGTCGATCAGTCCGGAAACTTGAACGATGGAAGAGCGTCTCAAGCAGCGCTTGGTCGGTGCGATCGTCCTCGTGTCGTTGGCGGTGGTGTTCGTGCCGATCCTGTTCGACGTGTCCCATGAAGCGAACGAGGAGGTCTCCCCGACACCGATGGCCGAGATCCCGGAACGTCCGCAGGGCCGGCTCGGACCGTCGGTGAGCATCACCCTCGAGATGCCGCAGACGCCGCGCCTCGACGCCGCGGTGGAACGCGAACGCAGCCGGGACGCGTTTGCCCCCGCCGCCTCGGAGGGCTCGGTACCTGATCCCGCTTCAACCTCTTCCGGTACGGCCGCGTCCACACCGGTCCCCGGCGTCTCCGAGCCGGCGGGGACCGCCCGGCGATCCAATCCGCCCTCCACGCGTACCGAGCCGGCACCCGCGGCAGGAGCATCGGATGGCGCATCCCGGAAGAAACAGGCGACGGCAGCGCCCGTAGCGGCCTCGGGAGGTTGGACGGTCCAGCTCGGGAGCTTCCGGGAGTCGGAGAACGCCCTCGCGCTACGCAAGCGCCTCCAGGTCAGAGGGTATCCCGCGTTCGTCGAGACCGGACCCTCCGCGCAGGGCGCGGTCTCCCGGGTCTTCGTCGGACCCATCCCCGGCCGCGAGCAGGCGAAGGACTCCGCGGAGAAGCTGCGGCGGGAGATGGCGCTCGAGGGCATCGTGGTGCCTTATTCCGGCGGCTGACCGCGGCCGGAGCGCGCCGCCGGCGCACGGTCCCGGGCGCACCTCGTTCGTCATGGCCGGAAGGGCGGCTCCCGCATGATCTGGATCGATTACGCGATCCTCGCCATTGTCGGCATCTCCGGCGTGATCAGCCTGATGCGCGGGTTCATCAGGGAAGCCCTGTCGCTGGCCGGCTGGATCGCGGCGTTCTGGATGGCCATCGCATTCTCCGGAAGGGCCGCGCTCTGGCTCGAAGGGTACGTCACGGTGCCTTCGGTACGGGTGGGCATCGCGTTCGCGGTGCTCTTCATCGGGGTGCTTCTGCTTTGCGGAGTCGCGCTCCGCCTGGCCGGTGTGCTCGTTGACCGGACCGGCATGTCGGGGACCGACCGGACGCTGGGTATCGTGTTCGGCGTGCTGCGCGGGATCGTGATCACGGGACTGCTGGTGCTGCTCGCGGGGCTGACCCCGCTGCCCCGGGATCCATGGTGGAGCCAATCGGCATTCCTGCCGCATTTCGTGGAGCTTGCGAGCGAGATCCGCACCTTTCTTCCCGCGGACGTTCAGCAACAGATCGACTTCGAGCCGGAATCCTGACCGGCGCCGATCCGTTTACCGGCACCATGCTCCGAGGGCGGCGGGTTCCGGGTTCCGACCTGGTGGTGAACGCCCGGCGAGTCATTCCTCAAGAGCCGGACAATGCTCCGGAGGCATGACTGGCTTGGGGATTTCGATTCTCTCCCATGGTTCCACCCGGTATCATCCCGCGTGATCGCCGCCTGGATCGGAAGCCGGCGCCGATCGTCATGTCCAACGGATACGGCTGCGATGTGCGGGATCGTCGGAATCGTCGGTCGGTCCGACGTCAATCAGGAGCTGTATGACGCGCTCACCGCGTTGCAGCATCGCGGACAGGACGCGGCCGGCATCTTCACCTGCGATCGCACCATCCACCAGCGCAAGGCCAACGGGCTGGTGCGCGACGTCTTCCAACCCCGGCACATGGAGGCGCTACGGGGCCGCGTGGGCATCGGGCACATCCGCTATCCGACGGCCGGGGGCGGGTCGCCGGCGGAGGCGCAGCCCTTCTACGTGAACTCACCCTACGGCATCGCGCTGGCGCACAACGGCAATCTGATCAACGCCGGGGAGCTCGCCGAGGAGACGTTTCGCGACGAGTTGCGGCACGTGAACACCGAGTCGGACTCCGAGGTCCTCCTCAACATCTTCGCCAGCGAGCTCGCGCACGGCCACCGGCTCGCGCTCGACGAGAACACGGTCTTCGACGCGGTGGCCAGCGTCCACCGGCGCTGTATCGGCGGTTACGCGGTGGTGGCGCTGATCTTCGGCTACGGGGTGGTGGCGTTTCGCGACCCGTGCGCGATTCGTCCCATCTGCTTCGGCGTTCGGGAGACGACCGGCGGCAGGGAGTACATGGTGGCGTCGGAGAGCGTCGCGCTCGATGCGCTCGGATTCGAGCTGGTGCGCGATCTCGCGCCCGGTGAAGCGATGATCATCACCCTGGACGGGGAGGTGCATGCCCGCCGGTGCTCCGGGGAGACGCGCCATGCACCGTGCATCTTCGAGTACGTCTACCTCGCGCGGCCGGACTCGATCATCGACGACGTATCGGTCTACAAGGCACGGCTGCGCATGGGGACGGCGCTGGCGGAGAAGATCGTCCGCGACTGGCCCGACCACGACGTCGACGTGGTGATCCCCATCCCCGAGACCAGCCGGACCGCATGCCTCCCGCTCGCCTACGATCTCGGGGTGAAGTACCGGGAGGGCTTCATCAAGAACCGCTACGTCGAGCGCACGTTCATCATGCCCGGGCAGAGGGAACGCCTGCGGTCGGTGCGGCGCAAGCTCAATGCGATCAGGCTCGAGTTCGAAGGCAAGAACGTGCTGCTCGTCGACGATTCGATCGTTCGGGGCACCACCTCCCGGCAGATCATCCAGCAAGCACGCGACGCGGGCGCGCGGCGGGTCTACTTCGCATCGGCGGCGCCACCGGTGCGGTACCAGAACGTCTACGGCATCGACATGCCGGCGACGGGCGAGCTCGTCGCGTTCAACCGCAGCGAGGAGGACGTCGCCCGCGCCATCGGCGCGGACCGGCTCATCTATCAATCGCTCGACGGCCTCGTCGATGCGGTTCGGCGTGGGAACCCGCGGCTGCACGAATTCGACACCTCGTGTTTCACCGGCGAGTACGTCACCGGCGGCGTGTCCCCGGGCTACCTCGAGCGGATCGCCGAGCATCGGGCGGACGCCGCCAGGAGTGCCCGAGCGGGGGCTCTCCGGGGCGGCCCGGAGCTGCAAGGCCAAGTCTGACTCCGGAGGCGCCTTTCCCGGCCCGCGTCCTCGTTTCTTCGTTTCCCGCGAAGTCCGAAACCGTCCCTCGAATCGCCGGGTTCGGATGCTCGGGCGGCCGTGGAGGCCGGGAATTCCCGGTGCCCGCGGTCCGTGTCCGGGCGTTGGCGGGACTTGCTGCCACTGCGTCTCCGTTGGTGATTCGGTGCAGGATCCGGGCTATAGTGCCCGCCAGCGCCGACTTGATGCTTCAGCTTGCGGGCGCTCGATCAATGCGGCCAAAGTGAAGGCGAGCCCGCCGAAGCTTTCGCTGGAGCGGGTTTTTCGTGGGCTCGGCCATGGGCCGGCCCGGGGAAGTCCAGCATGAACGAGTGCGATGCCCGCGCGTTCGGATTCGATACCCTGTCGGTGCGCGCCGGAGAGTCCCGCACCGGCGAGCAGGAGCACAACGCCCCGATCTTCCTCACCTCGAGCTTCGTGTTCGCGAATGCCCGGGAAGCCGCCGCCCGGTTCTCCGGCGAGGAGCCCGGCAACGTCTACTCCCGGTTCACGAACCCGACCGTTCGCGCGTTCGAGCGGCGGCTCGCCGCCCTGGAGGCCGGTACCGGGTGCATCGCCACCGCATCGGGCATGTCCGCGATCCTCATGACCGCGATGACGCTGCTGCGCTGCGGTGAGCACGTGGTCGCCGCCAACGGTCTCTTCGGCTCGACGGTCTCGTTGTTCGCGAACGTCCTCCCCCGGTTCGGTATCGAGACGACGTTCGTCGACGCCACCGACGCCGACGCATGGTCCGGGGCCGTCCGTCCCGAGACGAAGATGCTCTTCGCGGAGAGTCCGACCAATCCGCTCGGAGAGATCGTGGACGTCGCCGCTCTCGGGGCGCTCGCGCGCGGGCACGGCGCCACCCTGGTGATCGACAACTGCCTGTGCACGCCGGCGCTGTCGCGGCCGATCGAGCTCGGCGCCGGCATCGTGGTGCACTCGGCGACCAAGTATCTCGACGGGCAGGGCCGGTGCGTGGGCGGCGCGGTGGTCACGAACGACGCCGCGCACCATGACGCGCTGTTCTCGCTGTTGCGCACCGCGGGACCGAGCATGAGTCCGTTCAACGCCTGGGTCTTCCTGCACGGCCTGGAGACGTTGCGCATTCGCATGCACGCCGTCAGCGAGAGCGCGTCGCGGCTCGCGCGGTGGCTCGAAGGCCATCCGGCGGTACGCCGCGTCCATTACCCCGGACTGGAATCCCATCCGGGCCACGCGCTCGCGGAGCGGCAGCAGAGCGCCGCCGGCGGCATCGTGGCCTTCGACGTGCACGGTGGCCGGGACGAGGCATGGACGGTCATCGACAATGCCCGGGCCCTGTCCATCACCGCGAACCTCGGGGATGCGAAGACCACCATCGTGCATCCCGCCTCGACCACCCACAGCCGGATTACGGCGGAGCAGCGCGAGGCGGCGGGGATCGGTGAATCGCTGGTGCGGGTCGCGGTCGGGCTCGAGACGTTCGAGGACGTCCGCGCCGATCTGGCGCGTGGACTCGACCGGCTGGCGGAGGTGGGACCTCGGCCTCGTGCCGCCACCGGCTGAGGCACCACCGATCCGGAATGGACTCCGCGAATGCGGTGAGGGATCCGCGCCGTCTCCTGCTCGACGGCTATCGCGCCGCGCTCGATGCGACGGGAGGGCGCGCCTGCGTGCGCCGCCGCCTCGCCGAAGAGCACGTACTCGCAGAGTACGCACTCGCAGAGTACGCACTCGCAGAGTACGCACTCGCAGAGTACGCACTCGCGCCGCGTTTCGTCTTCGCGGTGGGAAAGGCGGCGGCGGCCATGATGGCCGGGGCGTTCGACGTTCTCGGAGCAGGCATCGAACGCGCGCTCGTCGTCACCAAGCATGGCCACGCGGGTGGCCTGCTCGATCCGGGCTGGCCCGTCGAGGTCGTCGAATCTTCGCATCCGGTGCCTGACGAGTCCTGCCTCGCGGCGGGACGGGTCCTGGCCGACTTCGTCGACGCGATCCCCGCCGGCGCGGACGTGCTGGCGCTCGTTTCGGGCGGCGCCTCCGCACTCGTCGAGATCCTGCCGGAAGGGTTCGACGCCGGGGACCTCGCACGGGTGAACGAGTACCTGCTGGCCGAGGGCCTCCCGATCGGCGCAATGAACCGGGTGCGCAAGCGCATTTCGCGCATCAAGGGAGGCCGTCTCGCGCGGCGCATCGCCCCGCGCCGCACCCTCCACCTCGCGATCTCGGACGTGCCGGGCGATGATCCGAAGGTCATCGGGTCGGGACTGCTGGTCCCGCATGCGGGCGAGGACTTCGGAATCGGCGATCTCGACCTCCCGCCGTGGCTGGCGGAGATGGGACGGCAGGCGCCCCTGCTCCCCGGCGAGGAGGCGGCAGGTCACGTTCGGACCGAGATCGTCGCCCGCCCCGCCGATGCGCGCGCCGCCGCCGCCGCGGTGTACCGGGCGGCGGGCGTCGACGTCGTCGAGCATCCGGATCTCCTGGAAGGGGACACGATCGAGACCGGCCGCCGCATCGGGCGCGCGATCGCGGAGGCGAAGCCGGCCGCCCACATCCGGGCGGGGGAGACGACGGTGGTGCTGCCTCCGAACCCCGGACGGGGAGGGCGGTGCCAGAGCCTCGCGCTCGCGGCGGCGCTGGAGATCCGCGAGAGCGCGGGGGCATGGGTGCTCGCCGCAGGAACCGACGGCACCGACGGTCCCGGCGAAGATGCGGGAGCGCTGGTGGACGCGGGCACGATCGCGCGTGGAGCCGCGGCGGGTCTCGACCCCGATCGCTGCCTGCGTGGCGCCGATGCGGGGGCGTTTCTCGAAGCGAGCGGTGATCTGGTACGCACCGGACCGACCGGCACCAACGTCCTGGATCTCATCGTCGCGCTGAAGGTGGAGCGGTGATCACTCCCCGGACATCGTAGTCCACCGCCTGCCGCTTATACGTAACATCCTACAACCTGTTGAATTCATGGAAATATTTTTTTGGAGCAAGAACCGGCCCAGGCCGATTCGATCCCTCAAGCCACGCGTCGAAGGCAACGCCTTGCCGTCGACGCCCACGACGCCGCTCGCCGGCAGCACGGGCTGGAAGACCCGCGTGCAGTTGGGGGCGGCGAATTCTCCTTCGACTGGACGTCCCCTGCGCCGAGCAGGCAGCAGAAAGCGGCTGGCAAACGCATTGGCCCAGACTTCATGGTAGCAGGGCTCGGGTATGTTCCATGTGAGCGGCGACCGGCCGGGACGAGTAGCTATCGTGTTTGCATACTACTCATGTAGGATTTCATACCTGCGGTTTTAGCCGAGGTACGCAGGATGAAGGCAAAAGTTGCGGAACGCGGCCAGGTCGCCATCCCGAAAGCTCTTCGCAGGAAGCTCGGTCTCATGCCGGGAACGGTTCTCGACTTCGAGGCGGACGGCGGGAGACTGGTCGCAGTCAAGCTGCAACTCCGTGGTCCGGTAGACATGGTTTTTGGCGCGCTCGGCCGGAGCCGGTCGACCGACGAATTGGTCAGCGAACTGCGGGATCCAGCGTGATCACGGCAGTCGACACAATGTTCTCGTAGACATCCTCGAGTCCGACCCGCGCCACGGAGCCGCATCCGCAGACGCTCTGACCCGTTGCCTTGCCGAGGGCGCCGTCGTCGCATGCGACATCGTCTGGGCCGAGGTTGCGACCGTATACGGTGACCAGCAGGCCGAGCTCCTGGCCGCGCTGCAGACGCTATGTATCGGCTACTCCGAAGTGACTCGGGAATCCGCACTCGAGGCAGCCCGTCACTGGCATGCTTACCGGAGCCGAGGAGGGTCACGGCAGAGGATCGCAGCGGATTTCATCGTCGGTGCGCACGCGCTCGTCCAGTGCGAACGGTTGCTGACCCGTGACCGCGGGTTCTACCGGGGCAGCTTCAGCGCGCTGGCGATCTACGATCCAGGTCGCGAAGTCCAGGATGACCCGGACATGTGATTTGCGGACTGGAACTGTCCTGAGGTACGACAGGGGTACGGTCGTCAGTCGTGCGCATGAACGCAAAATGAAGTGCGACATGGAGTCATACGAGTATTCGTCAAGGACGATCCGGTGTTCTGCCACAGGGACCCTACCGGGTGTTGGTGCTTCGCAAAAGCGCGTTTTGGGGAACAGCGGCGTGAACGTGATGCAGCAAGCGATGCATTCTCACGAGCCCGTGAGGGAAGACGACATAGGGAGCACGACATGAAGAAAATGGTGAAGCAGGATCGGGAATGGCGTGCGACGCTGACGCCGGAGCAGTACCACGTGACGCGCGGGAAGGGCACCGAGCGCGCCTTCACCGGCGAGTACCACGACTGCAAGCGCGACGGCATCTACCGGTGCCGCTGCTGCGGCACGCCGCTGTTCGACTCCGCGACGAAGTTCGATTCCGGCACCGGTTGGCCGAGCTTCTACGAGCCGATCGCCGGGAGCAACGTCACGGAGGAAGAGGATCGCTCGTTCCGGATGCGCCGCACCGAAGTCCTCTGCGCGGTCTGCGACGCCCATCTCGGTCACGTCTTCCCCGACGGGCCACCGCCGACGGGACTGCGATACTGCATGAACTCGGCTTCGCTCGTGCTGGACGAAGACGGGAGGGGAGTGGCGATAGCCGATCTTGCTGCGCCGGCATCAGGAAATTCTCCATCCTGACGAACGACACGGGGGCAGGCACGAACGCGCGCAGGCGTTCAACCGGTTCCCCCGGGAACGACGGTCGCCGTGCCCGAGTACCGAGTCTCCGAATGGAGGAAGAAGCACAACGGCGAGACTTCCCGGCGGCCCATGTTGATGGTGGAGTTGACCGGATTTCGTGGGCACCTGACCCTTTGGGGAGGAGGGATCCACTCTGCCGAAATCGAGACCGCCATACCCGCCGGCCTTCCGGCGCCAGAGGGTCGAGTTGGCTCGCACCGGACGGACTGCGGAAGAGCTGGCTCGGGAATGGCGGTGTTGTTGTCTGCCGAAGGTAGACAGGTACTGGCAAAAGGTGAGGAGGACCTGCGAAGGGTCCAGTGAACCCTTCGCCCGACGAACGCCTGGTTTGCTCGGGAGGTCGGACCCGGGAGGTCTACCGGTTCATGAGAGCGTCCAGGGCTGCCAGTACACCTCCTTCGCCTTCGGCGAGCGCTGCCGGCGATGGGGGGTGGTCCCGTCGATGGGCTCGGTCGGGGACTGCTTCGACAACGCCATGGCCGAGAGCTTCTTCGCCACCCTCGAATGCGAGCTGCTCGACCGCACGCACTTCCACGACCATCACCAAGCGCGCAGAGCCATCTTTGAACCTCCCCGGGTTTCCCGGGGCGGTTCAATCATCCGTTCCCAGTCAATGCCGGTTTGAGTATGAGGTACGGGTGTGAGGTATGAATCGGGCGATGCGAGGAAATGGCTTGTTTCAAGGGGTCTCGTGGAGGGCGGACGAGACTGCGGGTCTCGTCTGCATCCGAGTGGGCCGTGCCTGCGTGCCGCCTCCACCACGTTCCGACCCGCCACCACGCGGCGGGCCGTCCTGCGCAATACGCCCACCTCCCGATGCTTCATTGCGAGGTCCGGAGCACGCGCCGCGCGGCCCCGGCCATGTACATCGAGCCGGTTGCGCAGACCACGCCGTCGCGGCCGGCGGCGTCGATCGCCGTCCGCATCGCTTCGTCCGGGGCATCCGCGCATGTGATCGCGACGCGGGGGCGCAATGCCTCCAATGTGTGCGCGAGATCGGCCGCGGGAAGCGAACGGGAGGCTTCCGCCGCGGTGGCGATGACGGTGTCCGCGCGCCGCAGGAGAGGGGAGAGCACGCGGGCCGCGTCCTTCCCGCGGGTGGCCGAGACGACCGCGACGAGCCCGGCCGTCCCGGCCGTGGCCCGGGCGTCGAGAACCTCGACCAGGGCCTCGATCGACGCGCGGGTATGCGCGCCGTCGGCGATGACGAGCGGGGCTTCCCGCAGCACCTCCGCACGGCCGGGCAGCACTGCGGCTTCGAGCGCGGCTTGCGCCGCTGCGTCGTCGAGTCGATCCAGCGCGCCGGTTTCGTTGGCCAGCGCGAGAGCGAGCGCCGCATTCTCGAGCATGTGCCGCCCCGGCTGGCGGAGTGAGACCGGGATGGTTCGTCCGGCCACGGCGATCTCGGCCGGGGCGGCGCTTGTATGTAACAACACTGTTTCCCGCTCGCCTGCGACGCTGGTCGAGGCGCCCGCGATTCCGCGCAGCGGAATCGCCAAGCGACCGCGCGAGCGGTCGCCGCTTGCGAGCGAGCCCGTACGCGCGAGGCCCCCGCGGCTCCCGGTCCCGCTCCGGCCGGGGATCTCCTGAAGGCTCGACGCATCACGACGCGGGCCGGCTCGCGCCGTGTCGCCTGAACGGAAGGTGACGCCGCGACGGATCCTGATCTCGCGGCCCAGCCACAGGAGCGGGGCGCCGGCGCGCGCGGCCTCGCGCTCCAGCGCCGCCCGCGCCTCCTCGGGCATCGAGCCGGCGACGAGGGGGACGCCGGGGCGCGCGACCGCCGCCTTCTCGCGCGCGATGTCCGCGATCGTTGGTCCGAGCCGGTCGGTGTGCTCCAGCTCGACGCCGGTCACGCAGGTGGCCACCGCCCGGCAGACGCGGGTCGGATCGAGCCGCGCGCCGATCCCGGCTTCGACCACCGCGATGTCCACCGGTGCGTCGGCGAAGACCGAGAACGCGGCAGCGACCAGGGCGTCGAAGAAGGCGGGGGCGGCATCCGCATCGGATTCGTGCAGCGCGGTGACGGCCGGCCGGACCCTCTCCAGCGCCTCGACGAACCGGGCGTCGCCGATCGGCGCCCCGTCGATCCGGATTCGTTCGGTCCATTCTTCAAGATGGGGGGACGTGAACGTGCCGGTCCGGAGACCGGCCGCGGTGAGCAGCGCCTCGGTGTAGATCGCGGTCGAGCCTTTGCCTTTCGAACCCGTGACATGGATCGCCGGGACCCCGTGGTGCGGGTTGCCGATGCGGTGGAGCAGCGACTCGATCGGCGCGAGGCCCAGCCGCTCGCGCTCGCTTCGCGTGCGAGGCGGGGTGCGAACGAGGGATTCGAGCCAGCGTACCGCATGGCGATACGCCGGCGGCCGGCCGTTTCCCGTGCGTCTGTCCGGATTCGGCCCCGGCACGGTGCGCACCGGAAAGCGTCAGCGCGTCAACGCCTCCGTTTCCCCCATGTGCATCAACGGCAACGGCATGGGGCTGGACCCGTCCATGAAGTAGATCTTGGAGGCGGGGTCCTTGGAGATGGCGCGTAGCGCCTCGAGGGCTTGCAGACGCACGTAGTTGGGGTTGTCGCCGACGGCCTCGTTGATGCGCTCGATCTCGTAGGCCTGGGCGTCCGCCAGCACCCGGCGGCGCTCGGCCTCTTCCTCGGCGGCCTCCCGTTCGGCCTGGGCGGCGGCGATCTTCTGCTGCTGCTCGGTGCGGAAGCGTTCGAGCTCCGCCTTCTGCTTCTCCACTTCCTGCTCGCGCTCCTTCTTCCCCTCGATGGCCTTGGTGATGAAAGGAGGCAGCGAGATATCCCGGATCAGCACCGCCTCCACCTCCACGCCCTTCGAGCGCAGGTAGGCACGCAGCCCTTCGAGGATGTTCGTCTGCAATGAATCCTGGGTCGTTTCCAGGAAGAAATCCTCGGCGCGTTTGATGGTCTTGCCCTGCTCGCGCAGGAGCGAGCGCAGCTTCGGGATCAGGTGCACCGCGAGCACGTCGGAGGCCGTCCCCGTCCCTTGCAGGATGCGCGGCGTATCCGCCTGCACCAGCCGGTACTGGACGCTCACCTCGACGCTGGTCTGGAGCTGGTCCTGGGACGGGACGTTGGCGGTCTCCTTGTAGCTCTTCTGCCGGACGTCGTAGAGGTGCCAGTCGTAGAGCGGATTGACGGGGACGTGCAGGCCCTGTTCGTAGGGCTCGGGCCGGACGTCGCCGAACAGGGTGGCGACCGAGGCATGGCCCGCGGGTACGCTGACGTAGAGCCGCGAGCCGAGCAGGAGCAGCACGACGATGGTCGCGATGACGATCGACGCGATGACGATCGGGATACGGGGGTATTTCATGCGGGCGCTCCCTGGAATTGGCAAGGCATGATGCCATCATCATGGCGGTTCAAGCGAGCCCGGCTCGCGGCGGGCAGGGCGGGGGCTCCGTGCATAACGTGGTGTTCGCGGTGTTTCCGGATGGACGAGCGGGCCATCGGTTTGCCAGCCTCGTTCGAGAGCGATTCAGCCCTCCGGGACCTCGCTCGCGTGCCGGCGGCAGGCTACGACCGTCATTCCCGCGGAAGCGGGAATCCACTTCACTCGGGAACCTCGACCCCGTGCCGGCGGCACGCGGCGAGCATGGTGTTGTGCAGCAGGCAGGCGATGGTCATCGGCCCGACCCCGCCGGGTACCGGGGTGATGCCCCCGGCGACCGGGAACGCGCTCTCGAAGTCCACGTCGCCGGCGAGCTTCGTCTTTCCGTTCCCCGCGTCGACCCGGTTGATGCCGACGTCGATGACCGTGGCGCCCGGCCGGATCCAGTCGCCGGGGACCATCCGGGGCCGGCCGACCGCCGCGACGAGGATGTCTGCGCGCCGGCACTCCGCGGCAAGATCGCGGGTGCGGGAGTGGGCGACGGTTACCGTGCAGCTCTCCCGGATGAGCAACTGTGCCATCGGCTTGCCCACGATGTTCGAGCGCCCGAGCACGAGTGCGCGGGCGCCGGCGAGATCCCCGAGCCGATCCTTCAGCAGCATCAGGCAGCCGAGCGGCGTGCACGGGACCATGCCTTCGCCACCGACCGCGAGCAGGCCGGCGTTGGTGGTATGGAAGCCGTCGACGTCCTTCGCCGGGTCGATCGTCGCGATCACCGCATCGGCGCCAATCTGCTCCGGCAGCGGAAGCTGCACCAGGATCCCGTTTACCCGGGGGTCACGGTTGAGCTGGTGCACCAGGGCCAGGAGGTCGTCCTGCGTCACCGCCGCCGGCAACCGGTGCTCGAACGACTGCATGCCCGCCTCGCGGGTCCGCCTCGCCTTGTTGCGCACGTAGACCTGGCTGGCCGGGTGCTCGCCGGCGAGCACGACCGCGAGCCCCGGCTCGATGCCGTGGCGGCTCTTCAGAGCCTCGACCCGGGCCGCGATCTCCGCGCGCAGCCCGGCCGCGAACGCCTTGCCGTCGATAATCCGCGGGTCCGCGGTGGTGTCGTTCATGCGTATCTCCCTGTCAGTCTCCTGCCCGTGAAGTCTTTCGACGAAACGACGAAGATTTTTCCGTCGACCGGCGTTTGGTTCCGGCGATGCCGGGTTGGGAATTCAATTGGGAATTTAGTGATTGCAGCGCGCGTTGCGGCGGCGGTAGTCTTCGCGCGGCGGCGCAGGCTAGCAGGTTCGTTCACCGTGCTCCAACGTCCCGGAGATATTCGAAGGAGGCTGGCCGCAACGCCACGAGCAACCGTCGGATTCCGGTACGAACGTGCCGTGTTCGCGACGGATCGTGTGCATCGGATCGGCCGGTTGCGCGCCACGACCGTGGGTCGCGAGGGCAGGGGCGCATGGCCGGTCCGCCGAATTGCCATTGAGGAGCCATAGCCGTGCAAAGTGAAGATGCCGATCGCGAAGACGGTTCGGGCGAAGACGAGGAGCTCGATCTGCGGACGCTGCCCGACGACGAGCTCGCCAAGCAGATGCACGACGACCTCTACGACGGCCTGAAGGAAGAGATCGAGGAAGGCACCAACATTCTGCTCGAACGCGGGTGGACGGCGAAGCGCGTTCTCGACGACGCGCTCGTCGAGGGGATGCGCATCGTCGGGATCGACTTCCGCGACGGCATCCTCTTCGTCCCCGAGGTGCTGCTCGCCGCCAACGCGATGAAGGGCGGGATGGCCATCCTGCGCCCCCTGCTGGCCGAGACCGGCGCGGCCACGATCGGCAAGGTGGTCATCGGCACCGTCAAGGGGGACATCCACGACATCGGCAAGAACCTCGTCGGGATGATGCTCGAAGGCGCCGGCTTCGAGGTGATCGACCTCGGCATCAACACCGACGCCGACGAGTTCCTCGCCGCCCTGGAGGAGCACAAGCCCGACATCCTGGGCATGTCGGCCCTGCTGACGACGACCATGCCGTACATGAAGGTGGTCATCGACACGCTGAAGGAGCGTGGCTGGCGCGACGACTACACGGTGCTCGTCGGCGGCGCCCCACTCAACGAGCAGTTCGCCGAGGCGGTCGGCGCCGACGCCTACTGCCGGGACGCGGCGGTGGCGGTGGAGACGGCGAAGGAATTCATGGCCCGCCAGCACAACATCCGGGGCGCGCGGCGCTCCGCGTGACGAGCCGCCGCACGGACCGCGGGCCGATGGACGCTTCGCCTGCATGGAACAAGACTGTTCCTCGTCCGTCCAATGCGTTGGCTGTAGCACCTGCGATTCCGCTGCGCGGAATCGCCAGGCGACCGCGCCAGCGGTCGCCGTTCGCAGGGAACGGCCCTTGACGGAGACGGTGGTCAGCTCGGCGCGCCGCGAGGTCGTCATCGGTTTCGAACGGCCGTTCGTCATCATCGGCGAGCGCATCAACCCCACGGGACGCAAGGTGCTCGCGGAGGAGATGGCGGCGGACGACTTCTCCCGTGTCGAGGCGGATGCCCGGATTCAAGTGCAGGCCGGCGCGCACATGCTCGACGTCAACGCCGGCATTCCCCTCGCGGACGAGCCCGCCCTGCTGGCACGGGCGGTGAAGCTCGTGCAATCGGTCACCGACGTCCCCCTGTCGATCGATTCATCCATCGTCGCCGCGCTCGAAGCCGGGCTCGAGGTGTACGAAGGCAAGGCGCTGGTGAACTCCGTCACCGGCGAGGAGGAGCGGCTGGAGTCGGTCCTCCCCCTGGTGAAGAAGCACGGCGCGGCGGTGGTGGCGATCTCCAACGACGAGACCGGGATCTCCGAGAACCCCGACGTGAGGTTCGCGGTTGCCCGGAAGATCGTGGAGCGGGCCGCGGACCACGGCATCCCGCACGCCGACATCGTCGTCGATCCCCTAGTGATGCCGATCGGAGCGATCAACCACGCCGGTCGGCAAGTCATGCATATTCTCAGGCGGTTACGTGAGGAACTTGAAGTCAATTCGACTTGCGGCGCCTCGAATATCAGCTTCGGTCTGCCGAATCGGAACGGCATCAACAGCACCTTCCTGTCGATGGCGATCACCGCGGGGATGACTTCCGCGATCACCAACCCCATGCACGGCGACATCGTCCAGACCTGCCTGGCCGCGGACGTCATGATGGGGCAGGACCGGGATTGCCGGCGCTGGATCGCGCGCTACCGTGAACCGCCCGTGCCCGGCAGCGAAGGAGAGCGGGGCCGGCGCACCAGCGGCCGGCGCCGTCGTCGCGGGTGAAGTCTCCGGTGCAACCAGTGGCTGCCGTCGCCGTGGTGGATGAAACCCTCCGATACACCGGCGATCACCGCCGCCGTGGGTGAAGACTCCCGGCGCACCAGCGGTCGCCATGATGACTGAAGGCTCCCACTCCCGGAGCGGCGCCGCGCAGGTCGTCTTCACGCCCTCGGGACGCCGGGGGCGGTTCCCGGCGGGGACGAAGATCCTCGACGCGGCCCGGGCACTCGGCGTGGACCTCGACTCGGTGTGCGGGGGGCGGGGGATCTGCGGGCGCTGCCAGGTCGTGCAGAGCATCGGGGAGTTCCCCAAGCACGGGGTCGCCTCCCGGGCCGACCACCTCTCCGCATTCGGGCCGATCGAGCAGCGCTACCACGACAAGCGTGCGCCGCTCGCCCCCGGTCGCCGCCTCGGCTGCTCGACGGAGATCCGCGGCGACGTGGTGATCGACGTCCCCCCCGACAGCCAGGTCCATCGGCAGGTGGTGCGCAAGCGCGCCGAGGTGCACGCGATCCGGGTCGATCCCGTGGTGCGGCTGCACTTCATCGAGGTCACGCCGCCCGACATGCACGAGCCGGCCGGGGATCTGCGCAGGGTCGAGGCGGCGTTGCGCGAGGAGTGGGGCGTGGAGGGCGTGCGCTGCGATCTCGCGGTGCTGGAGACCCTCCAGACGACCCTGCGCTCCGGCGAGTGGCGGGTCACCGTGGCGGTGCACGGCGGGCGCGACGTCATCGGGGTCTGGCCGGGCTTCCGGGACAAGGCATACGGGGCGGCGGTGGACGTCGGCTCGACCACCATCGCGGCGCATCTGTGCGAGCTCTCGTCCGGCGAGGTCGTCGCCTCGGCCGGCGCGATGAATCCGCAGATCCGGTTCGGAGAGGACCTCATGAGCCGCGTCTCGTACGTGATGATGCACCCCGGCGGCGAGCGGGAGATGACCGCGGCGGTGCGCGTCGCGATCCGGGGCCTGCTCCACGAGGCGGCGGCGGAGGCCGGTATCGCGCCGGAGGAGATCCTCGACGTGACCCTGGTCGGCAATCCGATCATGCACCACCTCCTGCTCGGCCTGAGCCCGGTGGAGCTGGGCCAGGCGCCCTTCGCCCTGGCCGTGGACGCCGCGGTGAACCTGACGGCGGGCGCCCTCGATCTCGGCCTGCATCCGGGGGCGCGGGCCTACGTCCTGCCCTGCGTGGCGGGGCATGTGGGCGCCGACACCGCGGGCGTGATCCTCTCCGAGGCGCCGTACCTGCGAGACGAGATCAACCTCGTGGTGGACGTCGGCACCAATGCCGAGATCGTGCTCGGCAGCCGCGAGCGGATGCTCGCGGCGTCGAGCCCCACCGGCCCGGCGTTCGAGGGCGCCCAGATTAGCTGTGGCCAGCGGGCCGCGCCGGGGGCCGTCGAGCGGGTGCGGATCGACCCGATCACCCTGGAGCCGCGCTACCGGGTCATCGGGAACGAGGCGTGGTCCGACGAGCCCGGGTTCGCCGCCGCTGGCGGCGCGGTCACGGGGATCTGCGGCTCCGGGATCATCGAGGTGGTGGCGGAGATGTACCTCGCCGGGATCGTGGACGAGGACGGCGTGATCCTTCCCGGCGGCGCCGGGCGCAGCGGCCGGATCGTCGAGGACGGGCGCACCTTCGCCTACGTGTTGCACCGGGGGGACGTCGAGGTGCGGGTGACCCAGAACGACGTGCGGGCCATCCAGCTCGCCAAGGCCGCGCTCTACGCCGGGGTGCGGCTGCTGATGGACCGGCTCGGGGTGGAACGGGTGGACCGCATCCGGCTGGCGGGGGCGTTCGGGAGCCACATCGACGTCAAGTACGCGATGGTGCTCGGCTTGGTGCCGGACTGCGCGCTGGAGCACGTCACCTCGGCGGGGAACGCGGCCGGCACCGGTGCGCGGATCGCGCTGCTGGACCGCAGCGCGCGGCCCGAGATCGAGCGCACGGTGCGCCGGATCGAGAAGGTGGAGACCGCCGTGGAGCCGCGTTTCCAGGCGCATTTCGTGGAGGCGATGGCGATCCCCCACAAGACCGCCGCGTATCCGGAGCTCGCGAAGGCGGTCGTGCTGCCAGCGCGCAAGTCCGCCCGCGCGGGCGGAGAGGGCGTCGGGCGCCGGCGACGGCGGGGCAGGCTGCGCTGAAGCTCGATATCACTCCGCGGTTCCACGGACTTCGGCCTGACCCGTGGTGCTCATGACTCGAAGGGCTTCCCGCCGGACGCCGGCGGCAGGCCGTAGCCGCCGCCCGAGGGCGTCCGAAGCACGAACACGTCGCCCGGCGCCACCGGGCAGTGGTCCTGCCCGCCCATCTCGTGCACCGTCCCGCCGGCGTGCTCCACCCGGTTGCGCCCGCATCGGCCGGGCTCGCCGCCGGCCAGGCCGTAGGGGGGGATGATGCGGTGCTGGGACAGCACCGTGAGGTCCATCGCCTCCAGGAACCGGATGCGGCGCAAGGTGCCGTCGCCGCCCCGCCAGCGCCCGGCCCCGCCGCTGCCGCGGTCCACCTCGAAGCTCTCCAGCACCACCGGGTAGCGCCATTCCAGGACCTCGGGATCGGTCAGGCGGGTATTGGTCATGTGGGTGTGCACGGCGGAGGTGCCGTGGTAGCCGGGACCCGCTCCCGCTCCGCCGCATACCGTCTCGTAGTACTGGTGGCGGTCGTTGCCGAAGAGGACGTTGTTCATGGTGCCCTGGCTCTCCGCCGCCACCCCGAGGGCGCCGAACAGGGCGTCGGTGATCGCCTGGCTCGTCTCCACGTTGCCGGCCGCCACCGCTGCGGGGTACTTCGGAGCCAGCATCGAATCGTCCGGAATGATGATGCGGATCGGCTTCAGGCATCCTTCGTTGAGCGGGATCTCGTCATCGACCAGGCAGCGGAAGACGTACAGCACCGCGGAGCGCGCCACCGCCGAGGGGGCGTTGAAGTTGTTGGGGCGCTGCGGGCTGGTGCCGGTGAAGTCGACGGTGGCTTCGCGCCTCGTCTTGTCGAAGGTGATGCGCACCCGGATGACGCTTCCGTCATCCATCGGAAGCTCGAACCCGCCGTCCCGCATCACGTCGATCACCCGCCGGACCTGCTCCTCCGCGTTGTCCTGGACGTGCTTCATGTAGGCGTGGACGACGTCGAGCCCGAAGTCCCCGATCATGCGGCGTACTTCCCGGATGCCTTTCTCGCCCGCCGCGATCTGGGCCTTGAGATCCGCCACGTTCTGGTCCGGGTTGCGCGCCGGCCACGGTCCCGCTCCCAGATGCGTGCGAAGCTCGGTTTCGAGGAAACGGCCGCCGTCCACGAGCATGAAGTCGTCGAAGAGGACGCCTTCCTCCTCGACGGTGCGCGCATCCGGCGGCATCGAGCCCGGCATCGAGCCGCCGATGTCCGCGTGATGGCCCCGGCTCGCCACGAAGAAGAGGATCCGCCGGTCCGTCTCCGCGCCGGGAACTGCGCCGGCGGGTGTTCCGCGGGCCGCGCCCGCCGCCGCATCGGGAGCGCTTCCCGTCTCGGTGCGATCGCCTCCGTCCCGCGACGTACTCCGGGTTCCGCCCACGTTTCCATCGTCGAACACCGGGGTGATGACGGTCACGTCCGGCAGATGGGTGCCGCCGTTGTAGGGGGCGTTCACGCAGAACACGTCCCCCGGCTTCATCCTCCCCGCGTTCTCGCGGATGACGGTGCGGATGCTCTCGCTCATCGAGCCGAGGTGGATCGGGATGTGCGGGGCGTTCGCCACCAGCATCCCCTCGGGGTCGAAGATCGCGCAGGAGAAGTCCAGCCGTTCCTTGATGTTGACCGAGTAGGCGGTGTTCTCCAGGGTCAGGCCCATCTGCTCGGCGATGGACATGAACCGGTTGTTGAAGACCTCCAGCATGACCGGGTCGCAGTCGGTCCCGACCGCGGACTCGCGGGCGAGCGCCACCACCCGCTCCAGGACGAGATCGCCGCTCGCGGCAAGGCGCGCCCGCCAGCCGGCTTCCACCACCGTGGTGGCGGTGGATTCGAGGATGACGGCGGGGCCGTCCACCGCATCATCCACCGCGAGCGCGTCGCGCCGGAAGACCGGCGTTTCGTGCTCCACGCCTCCGAAGTGCGCGGCGACGGTGGCCACCGGCTCCGGCTGCGGGTATCGCCCGCCGCCGGCGGGGGTCCCGCCCCCCCGGGCGGGGACCGCGAACGGATTCGACGCTTCCCGCACCGTGCCGACCGCCTCCACCGAAGCGGCCTCGATGACCAGCGCCTTCTCCGGCATCACGAATCCGTAGCGGCGCCGGTGGGCGTCCTCGAACCGGGCCTTCATCTCCAACGCGGTGCCCGCCTCCACGAGGTCCGCGGTGTCGGTCCCTTCGTAGCGGACGTGGGCGCGGCGGTGGACCGTGATCCGATCCTGCGCGATGCCCTGGCCGGCGAGCTCGGCGCAGGCCTCGCCGGCCAGCGCATCCAGCGCCTCGCCGAGCGTCCCCGCACCTTCGGCGTCGAGCCGGACCTCGACCGCGCGGTCGCGCAGTGCCCGCACGTCCGCCAGTCCCATCCCGTACGCGGACAGCACGCCCGCGAAGGGGTGGATCATGACCCGGGTGATGCCCAGCGCATCCGCCACCAGGCATGCGTGCTGGCCCCCCGCGCCTCCGAAGCAGTTCAGGGTATAGCCCGTTACGTCGTAGCCGCGCCGCACCGAGATCGACTTGATGGCGTTCGCCATGTTGTCGACCGCGATGCGCAGGAACCCTTCCGCCACGTCGACCAGCGGCGGCCGGCGGCCGGTGTGCTCCCCGATCTCCCCGGCCAGGGCGGCGAACTTCTCCATGACCGCGTCATGATCCAGCGGCTCGTCCTGGTTCAGGCCGAACACCCGCGGGAAGAACTCCGGTTGCAGCTTGCCGAGGAGCACGTTGCAGTCGGTCACGCATAGCGGGCCGCCGCGCCGGTAGCAGGCCGGCCCCGGATCCGCACCGGCCGACTCCGGCCCCACCCGGTAACGAGCTCCGTCGAACGAGCAGATCGAGCCGCCGCCCGCCGCCACCGTATGGATCATCATCATCGGGGCGCGCATGCGCACCCCCGCCACCACCGTTTCGAATGTGCGCTCGTAGGCCCCGTCACAGTGGGCGACGTCGGTCGAGGTTCCGCCCATGTCGAACGAGACGATGCGCCCGTGGCCCGCGCGGGCCGCGGTCTCCACCGCTCCCACGATTCCCCCCGCGGGGCCGGAGAGGATCGCGTCCTTGCCCTGGAACAGCCGGGCGTCGGTGAGGCCGCCGTTCGACTGCATGAACATGAGCCGCACGCCGTGGCCGAGCTCCTCCGCCACCCGGTCGATGTAGCGGCGCAGCAGGGGAGAGAGGTAGGCGTCCGCCACCGTGGTGTCGCCCCGGCCGACGAGCTTCATCAGCGGGCTGGTCTCGTAGCTGGTGGACACCTGCACGAACCCGATCGCGCGAGCGATACCGGCCAGCGCCAACTCGTGCTCCGGATACCGGTACCCGTGCATGAGCACGATGGCGACGGAGCGAATCCCGTCCGCGTACGCCTCACGCAAGGCCGCCTCGGCCGCGGACCGATCGAGGGGCGTCAGCACCTCGCCGTTTGCCGCCACCCGGCCGTCCACCTCCGCCACCCGTTCGTAGAGCATCTCGGGGAGGGTGATTCGAAGGTCGAAGAGATGCGGCCGGGTCTGGTAGCCGATGCGAAGCGCGTCGCGGAAACCCCGGTTGACCACGAGCAGGGTCCGGTCGCCCTTGCGCTCCAGAAGAGCGTTGGTCGCGACCGTGGTGCCCATCTTGACGGTGTCGACCCCGCGGATGGGAGTGCCGGCAGGAATGCCGAGAAGCTCGCGAATGCCCGCGATGGCGGCGTCCCGGTAATGCTCCGGGTTGTCGGAGAGCAGCTTGTGGGTGACGAGGGCGCCGTCGGGACGGCGGGCGACGACGTCGGTGAAGGTCCCGCCGCGGTCGATCCAGAACTGCCAGCCGGTGGTTTCGCCAGTCACTGCATCCTCCTGGGTGTTCGATGGAACGAAGGTCACTCCGCCCGATGATCGATCATGCGCTCTCCCGGACTCAAGGTGGCGTTCTCCGTTCCTCCGGCCTCGCGAGCCACGTGCACACCATTTCCGCAGGCAAGGCCGGCCGCGCCACGGAGCCCGGCCAGGCGACGGCCGCGGCCCCGCCCCGTGCGGGTGCCGGAGCGGACGAGGAGGGCGCGCTCGCCCCCTCCCCGGGCCGCGAGCGTCATGGAATCAACCGGTGGCTGCGCCGGAGAGTGTCACCTTTCGACGCCGCGCATTTGCCGTGGCGGGACGATTGAAGCACGGGAAAGGCAACCCCGCGGTCCGCGCCGCGGCGTCGTGGCCGGCGGCCTGACGAAGCCCGCCCTTCCGTCCGCTCCGCGCGCGCACTATGCTCCGGCTTCGTCACCCATCGCCGGAGCCGTTCGATGAGCGTTCCCGCAGCAGAGATCACGTCGATCGTCGACGAACTGCGCGCCTTCCTCCCGGAGCGGGTCTCCACCGCCGCGGCGGTGCGCGAGCAGCATGGCCACGACGAGTCCTACCACCGCACCGCCCCTCCCGACGTCGTCGTCTTCCCCGAGAGCACCGAAGAGGTGGCGCGGATCGTGAGCCTGTGCGCGCGGCATCGCTGTCCCATGATCCCCTTCGGGACCGGGACGTCGCTCGAAGGGCACGTCCAGGCGCTGCACGGCGGGGTCTCGATCGACGTGACGCGGATGAACGACATCCTCGAGGTGAACGCCGAAGACCTCGACTGCCGCATCCAGCCCGGGGTGAGGCGCAAGCAGCTCAACGAATACCTGCGCGACACCGGTCTGTTCTTCCCCATCGATCCGGGCGCCGACGCGTCGCTCGGCGGGATGACCGCAACCCGTGCCTCGGGCACGAACGCGGTGCGCTACGGGACGATGCGGGAGAACGTGCTGGGGCTGACCGTGGTGCTGGCCGACGGACGCATCGTGAAGACCGGAGGGCGGGCGCGGAAATCCGCCGCCGGCTACGATCTCACCCGGTTGTTCGTGGGCTCGGAAGGGACCCTGGGGGTGATCACCGAGATCCGGCTTCGCCTGTACGGCATCCCCGAGGCCATCTCCGCCGCGGTGTGCTCGTTCGGCTCGCTCGCCGGTGCGGTCGATACCGTCATCCAGACCATTCAATGCGGGGTGCCGGTGGCGCGGATCG
Organism: uncultured Gammaproteobacteria bacterium; assembly: GCA_958295835.1. Classification (GTDB taxonomy): domain Bacteria; phylum Pseudomonadota; class Gammaproteobacteria; order HK1; family HK1; genus HK1. The sequence goes on along the minus strand of OY282378.1, from coordinate 4,337,256 downwards.
AGCTGCTGGACGAGGTCCAGATGGACGCCGTCAACCGGTACTCGGGACTCGACTACCCGGTGTCCCCGACCCTGTTCTTCGAGTTCCACGGAAGCGGGCAGGGGGTCCGCGAGCAGGTCGAGACGGTCGGTGCGCTGGCCGGCGAGAACACCGGCGGGGAGTTCCGGTGGGCGACCCGCCCGGAGGACCGATCGCGGCTGTGGCAGGCGCGACACGATGCGTACTACGCGGCGATTGCGCTGCGTCCCGGAGCGCAGGGCTGGCCGACGGACGTCTGCGTCCCGATCTCGAACCTCGCGGAGTGCATCCTCGAGACCCGCGCCGACATCGATGCGTCCGGGTTGCTCGCCCCGATCGTCGGCCACGTCGGGGACGGGAACTTCCATCTGTCGTTCATTCTCGACCCCGACGACGCCGAGGAGCTCGCGCGGGCGGAGGCGGTCAACGAGCGCATGGTCGCCCGGGCCCTCGACATGGGCGGCACCTGCACCGGCGAGCACGGCATCGGCTACGGAAAGATCGGGTTCCTCAACCGCGAGCACGGCACCGAGGCGGTGTCCGTGATGCGTCAGGTCAAGCAGGCCCTCGACCCCGGAAACCTCATGAATCCGGGCAAGATCCTCCCATAGACATCTGCGGAGCCATCGGCGCTGAAGCACCGGTTCGCGATGCGCCGGGCCGCCTCCGGCCGGTGATGCATTCGCGGCGCCCGGCTCCGGATGATGTAGAGTGCCGGGTGGTGGACGCCCCGCCTTGAAGGGACGACCGGAGATTCCGAGTGGCGAGACAATCCTTGCAGGTCATCCTGGCGCAGCCGAGGGGGTTCTGCGCCGGGGTCATTCGGGCCGTGGACATCGTGGAACGAGCGCTGGAGATCTACGGTGCGCCGGTCTACGTCCGGCACGAAATCGTCCACAACAAGCACGTCGTCGACAGCCTGCGCGCCAAGGGGGCCCGCTTCGTCGAAGACCTCGCGGACATCCCGAAGGGTGCGATTACCGTGTTCAGCGCCCACGGGGTGTCGCGCAAGGTCGAGGACGATGCCGGCGTGCGCGGCTTGCAGGTGATCGATGCGACCTGTCCGCTCGTCAGCAAGGTCCACAACGAGGCGAGGCGTTATGCGCGGGAGGACCACGAAATCATCCTCATCGGACATCCCGGCCACCCGGAGGTCGAGGGAACGATAGGACAGGTGGCGGGCGAGGTGTTCCTGGTGTCGGATCTCGCCGACGTGGCGATGCTGGCGCCCGCCAATCCCGCGAAGCTCGCCTACGTGACGCAGACGACGCTCAGCGTCGACGATACCCGCGAGATCATCGCGGCGCTCAAGGCGCGTTTTCCGGCGATCCGCGGCCCCGACGTGAAGGACATCTGTTACGCCACCCAGAACCGGCAGACCGCGGTGCGGTCGTTGGCGGATCGGTCCGACGTGGTCCTGGTGCTCGGCGCCGACAACAGCTCGAACTCCAACCGGCTGCAGCTCATCAGCCAGGAGGTCGGAACCCGCAGCTATCTCATTCCGGACGCCGGGAGCCTGGACCCGGCCTGGCTGGAGGGTGCGCGGACGGTGGGAATCACCGCCGGCGCGTCGGCCCCTGAAGTGCTGGTCGAGCAGTTGATCGACCGTCTCGGCGACATGTTCGACATCACCGTGGCCGACCTCGACGGTACGGAGGAAAACGTCACCTTCAGGCTGCCGCGCACGCTGCTCGACGCCGGGGGCACGGACGGCATGGAGCGTCGCCCGCGGTCGTAGCCGATGCAGGGCCGTCCCGAGTGGGAGCGGCTCCGGAACCTTCCTTCCCAACCGCTCGACGCCAGGATCGTCGCAATTCGGCACGGTACGCCTGCCGCGGATGTGAGGCATCGAGCTTCCCGCGCGCGCCACGCCGGCCATGAGTCGGGGGAGGGGAGATGGCACGGCGCCTGCGGCGGCGGCGCGTCAAGGCTCGACGTCGTGGGTCAGCACTCGTGGCCGCGTGGTGTGCACCGCCACCGCCCCGAGGTGGCCCGGGCTTGGCTCGAGGTCCCGAATCGACCACTCGCTCGCATCGACGCCGTCGATACGGGCGCCGGTGAGGGCCGGCCGTGGGCCGATGCTTACGTCGAACCGGGCGAATCCGGTCGCGAGTCCGGTGCCGAGGGCCTTGACGAACGCCTCCTTGCGCGTCCAGGCGCGGAAGAACGCGATGCGCCGCTCGACTTCGTCACATGCCTCGATCGCGGCAAGCTCGACGGGGGAGAAGAACCGGCGCGCGATCGCGCGCCAATCGGTGGTCCGGTTCGTCACCTCGACGTCGATTCCCACTCGCGTCGTGCTGAGGGCAAGCACCACGAGCGAGCCGGCATGAGACAGGTTGAAATCGACGCCGCCGGCGGCCAGCGACGGCCGCCCGTACGCGCCGACGGTCAGCTCGACCTCCGCCTCGGTGCAGCCGAGCCGCCGGGTGAGAATGCGACGGACGAGCCAGCGCCCGGCCGAGAACCGCAGCCGCACATCGGCGCGGCGCATGGCGCTCAGCCGAGCGCGCTCCGGCGCGTCGAGCACCGAATCGAACACCCGGTCCGCACCCCGATGCCGCGCACAATCCAGCCGCCAGACCTCGACGTCGTGGATGCTCGCGGCGGTGGCCGGCTGCCGGTCGGTGGGACCGGACCGCATCCGGGTCGAGGGTGGTTCGGCCAGGGGTGCGGAACGTTCCAATCGCATACCGCTCCTGGCTGCATGGTTCGGTCGTACCGGATCGATCGCCGCCGGATCCGGACCGGCGCACGTCTCGGGCGGTTCCGGCGACGGGTGACGGGTGACGGGCGGTGGCGCGGGCGGTGCTCCTGGTGTGTGAAGGACGCTGCCCGCGTCCTCTCGCACGGAGCGCCGTACATGCGGCGCCCTCCAGTCTCGATGAGCCGGGGGCTTCACGCCATCGCCCCGGGTCCGCGGTGGCGTCGGCGTTGTGCCCGGCCAGCGTCGGCGCACTCCGACAGGGGCAGGCCGCCCTTCAGCCCGGCTGCCCGATGCTTTCCTCTTCCTGCTCGAACTCGAACGAGAGCGCTCCGGCGCGTGCGGTGACCTTGACGTGCCCGCCGCCTTCGAGCCGTCCGAACAGCAGCTCGTCGGCAAGCGGGCGCTTGATGTGCTCCTGGATGATCCGTGCCATCGGGCGGGCGCCCATGAGCGCATCGAAGCCATGCTCGGCGAGCCAGGCGCGCGCTTCCTCGTCCACGTCGAGGATCACGCGCTTCTCCTCGAGCTGTCCCTCCAGCTCGATGATGAACTTGTCGACCACGTGGGCGATGGTATCCGGGCCGAGGGAAGCGAACTGCACGATGGAGTCGAGGCGGTTGCGGAACTCGGGGGTGAACATCCGTCGGATGGCCTCCATGGCGTCGCCGGAGTGATCCTGCACGGTAAACCCGATGGACGGCCGGCTCATCCGGTCCGCGCCCGCGTTGGTGGTCATGACCAGGATCACGTTGCGGAAATCCGCCTTGCGGCCGTTGTTGTCGGTGAGGGTGCCGTGATCCATGACCTGCAGAAGCAGGTTGAACACATCCGGATGGGCCTTCTCGACCTCGTCGAGCAGCAGCACCGCGTGGGGATGCTTGTTGATGGCCTCGGTGAGCAGGCCGCCCTGATCGAACCCGACGTAGCCGGGCGGCGCGCCGATGAGGCGCGAGACGGTATGCCGTTCCATGTACTCGGACATGTCGAAGCGCACGAGCTCGATCCCCATGACCCGTGCGAGCTGGCGGGTGACCTCGGTCTTGCCGACCCCGGTCGGACCCGCGAAGAGGAACGAGCCGATCGGCTTCTCCCCTTCGCGCAGCCCCGAGCGCGCCATCTTGATGGCGGAAGCGAGGGTCTCGATGGCCCGGTCCTGACCGAAGACCACGAGCTTGATGTCGCGCTCCAGGGTGCGCAGGACATCCTTGTCCGAGGTGGAGACGGTCTTCGATGGAATCCGCGCCATTTTCGAGACGACATGTTCGATCTCCGCCACGCCGATGGTCTTGCGGCGGCGAGACGGCGGCAGCAGCTTTTGTGACGCCCCCGCCTCGTCGATGACGTCGATCGCCTTGTCCGGCAGAAACCGCTCGTTGATGTACCGGTGCGAGAGCTCTGCCGCGATGCGCATCGCCGGTCTCGAGTATCTGACCTGGTGGTGCTCCTCGAAACGGGACTTGAGCCCGTTGAGGATCTTCACGGTCTCCTCGACCGTCGGTTCGCGGACGTCGATCTTCTGGAATCGCCTCGAAAGCGCCCGATCCTTCTCGAAGATCCCGCGATATTCATGGTAGGTCGTCGATCCGATGCACCGCAGGTCGCCGGAAGCGAGCATCGGCTTGATGAGGTTGGACGCATCCATGACGCCGCCGGACGCCGCTCCCGCGCCGATGATGGTATGGATCTCGTCGATGAAGAGGATCGCGCCCTCTTCCTTGTCCAACTGGGCCAGGACCGCCTTCAGCCGCTTCTCGAAGTCGCCCCTGTACTTGGTGCCGGCGAGCAGCGCGCCCAGGTCGAGCGCGTAGATGTCGGATCCCGCGATCACGTCGGGCACGTTGCCGTCCACGATCAACTTCGCCAGGCCCTCCGCAATCGCGGTCTTGCCCACCCCCGCTTCGCCGACGAAGAGAGGGTTGTTCTTTCGCCGGCGGCACAGAATCTGGACGGTGCGCTCGACCTCGTCGCGGCGGCCGATGAGCGGATCGATCTTGCCGAGCCGCGCCTGCTGGTTGAGATGGGTAGCGTACATCTGCAGCGGGCTCTTCCCGCTCGGCGCGCCCGGCTTCTCCTCCTCCTCGGTGGAGGTGAAGCCATCGCTCTCGTCGTTACCGTGGACCTTGGAGATTCCGTGCGCGATGTAGTTGACGACGTCGAGCCGGGTGACGTCCTGCCGATTGAGAAAATACACCGCCTGGGATTCACGCTCGCCGAAGATGGCGACGAGCACGTTGGCGCCGGTGACCTCCTTCTTGCCCGAGGACTGCACGTGGAACACCGCGCGCTGGAGCACCCGCTGAAATCCGAGGGTAGGCTGCGTCTCTCTCTCGTCCTTCGACGAGAGCATCGGCGTATTCTCTTCGAGATACCGGATGAGCACCCGGCGCAGCTTCTCGATCTCGACCCCGCACGCGCGCAACACCCTGCCCGCGGCGGGGTTGTCGAGCAGCGCGAGCAGCAGATGCTCGACCGTCATGAATTCGTGCCGCTTCTCGCGGGCGTCGCGGAAGGCGCTGTTGAGGGTGAACTCCAGCTCCTTGCTCAGCATGACGTCAATCCCCGGCCTCGCATCACGCACGCTCCATCGTACACAGTAGTGGATGATTGTTCTCGCGGGAATACTCGTTCACCTGGGCGACCTTCGTCTCCGCGATCTCGCGCGAATAGCACCCGCACACGCCTTTGCCGCGCGTATGCACGTGCAGCATGATTCTCACCGACTGCTCGCGCGGCAATCCGAAGAACAGCTCCAGCACACGGACGACGAACTCCATCGGGGTGTAGTCGTCGTTGAGGAGGATGACGTTGTAGAGCGGGGGCTGCTTGAGCTTCGGCTCGGCTTCCTGAACGGCCACCCCGTCGTCATGGAGAGGGTCGGGTCGATCTGCCATTTCCCGGATTCCGTTTCACCGCGACAGCCCGGATGCGGGAGTCGCGAGCGGGCGTGAACGCCTTCGATCGGCAGGCTGATCGGCCGCCGCGCAACCGTCGAGCGGAGTGGGACTATACCACGCCGGTTCCCGCGACCGTCCCCATGGAGCCGGCGGCGCGGCGATCGGACTCGATCATGTCGAGGAATCGCCGCGCCGCCGGGGAGAGGAATTTCCCGCGCCGGAGCACCGCCCCGTAGGTGCGGCTCGGGAAGTAGGCATCGAGCGGGATCGACGCCAGACGGTCCTCCTCCGTCATGCAGATGCTGGATACGATGGACACGCCGAGTCCGCGCGCTACGTAGCGCTTGATGACCTCCCAGCCGCCGGCCTCGATGTTCACCTTGTACTCGACCTTGTGCTGCTGAAAGACGATGTCGACGATGCGCCAGGTGCTCAGGTGCCGGGGCGGCAGGATGAGCCCGTAGGGAGCGACATCGTTGAGGGTGACCTCCCCCAGGAAGGTCAGAGGGTGATCGCGCGGCGTGATGAGCACGGTCGGATAGGTGAAGATCGGCCGGTAGATGATATCGCCGGGCGCGTCGAACATCGCCCCCACCGCGAAGTCGACGCTGTCGCCACGCAGCCGCTCGAGTCCTTCGCGGCCCGTGACGTTGTGCAGCCGGATTTCGACCCCCGGGTGTTCCGCGGCGAACCGCTCGACGAAGCCCGGCAGCAGGTAGAGGATGGTCGACTCGCCGGCCGCGATGTGGATCTCGCCGGTGTCGAGGTTCCCGCAGCGCTCGGCGAACGCGTCGGGCAGGTTGTCGATACCTTCCACCAGCGGCGATGCGAGCTCGTACAATGCGCGGCCTTCCGGCGTCAGCGCGATCCGGGGTCCACGGCGCTCGAACAGCACCGTACCCATCTCCTGCTCCAGGGCCTTGATCTGGAGCGACACGGAAGGCTGGCTGAGGTGCATGCGCTCGGCCGCCTTGGAGATGCTCTGCGTTCGTACCGCGTGACAGAACGCCCGGAGCTGCTTGAGTCGGTTCTGCTTGTAATAGAAACGTCGCGTGGTCATTCGCCCTCACCTCGCGGGGCGTCATCGCCAATCCCGGCCACACGTGGATATCGACGAAATCAATGATCGGCCCTTCGATCATCGTATTGCAGGCATTTCGATGCAACGGCATCGAGATGCGCCGGCGTCACGCCATTCACGCCGGCCATCCAGTATCATCCGGCGCCTTCACGGAGCCGCGGGGATGACCATGCCGGAACAGCAGACACGGAAGACCAGGGAGCTGGTGGCCACCGGACAGCGCCGCTACGTACCCAACTATGCCCCCAAGGAAATGATCCTCGACCGTGGCGAAGGCGCTCGCATGTGGGACCTCGACGGTAACGAATACGTCGATATGGGAGCCGGGATCGGTGTGACGTCGCTCGGTCACGGCGCCCCGGCGCTCGCGGAGGCGCTGGCGGCACAGGCGGGCCGGCTCTGGCATACAAGCAACCTCTACTTCGTGGAGCCGGCGGTGCGTCTCGCCGAGGAGCTGTGCGAGGCGTCGTTCGCCGAACGGGTCTTCTTCTGCAATTCCGGCGCGGAAGCGAACGAGGCCGCGATCAAGCTCGCGCGCAAGCATGCGAGCCTCCGCCATGGTCCCGGGAAACGCGAGATCGTGACCTTTTACGGAGGGTTCCACGGCAGAACCCTCGCGACGGTGACCGCGACCGCGCAGCCGAAGTACCAGGAAGGCTTCGAGCCGTTGCCGGAAGGCTTCCGGTACTGCGATTACAACGACGCCGCGGCGCTCGACGATGCGATCGGGGAGCGCACCTGCGCGGTGCTCGTGGAGCCGATCCAGGGCGAGGGGGGCGTCGTGCCTGCCGAAGCCGGCTTCCTCGCGGCGGTCGCGGAGCGCTGCCGGGCCCACGACGCGCTGCTGATGCTCGATGAAATTCAGAGCGGGCTGGCCCGGACCGGCCGGCTCTTCGCCTACGAATGGGAAGATGGACTGGTCCCGGACGTCGTGACCATCGCGAAGGCGCTCGGCGGAGGCTTGCCAATCGGTGCGATGCTGGTCGGCCCCAGGGCCGCAGAGACCCTCCAGCCCGGAAGCCATGGCTCGACCTTCGGTGGGAACCCGATTGCGGCCGCGGTTGCGCGGGTGGTGTTGCGGACGCTCTGCTCCGGAGACCTGCTTGCCAACGTCGAGCACCAGGGCGAGAGGCTGCGCAAGCGTCTCGATGCGCTCCATAACGAGTTCGGATTCATCGCCGAGGTGCGCGGCAAGGGACTGATGATCGGCGCAGTGCTGCGCGGGGAGTGGGCCGGCCGCGCGGGTGAGCTCGGGGAGCTGTGCCGCCGGCATGGCGTGCTCGTGCTCCAGGCGGGCCCCGACGTGCTGCGCTTCCTGCCGCCGCTCAACATCACCGATGCCGAGCTCGACGACGGGATGGACCGTTTCGAGGTCGCGATGCGCGAGGCGGTGGACGCTGGTACCGGCTGACGCGGTCGGGTCTCGGATCAATTCCCCAGCAGGCGGGCGATCACGCCTTCGTACATCTCGCTCAGGCGGTCGAGGTCCGCCGCGAGCACCCGCTCGTCGATGCTGTGGATGGTCGCGTTGACGGGGCCGAGCTCCACCACTTCGGCCCCGGTCGGCGCGATGAAGCGGCCGTCCGAGGTGCCTCCGGCGGTGGAGAGCTCCGGGCGGTAGCCGGCTACCGATTCCACCGCCTCGCCGACCGCCTCGATCAACCGGCCCGGTTCGGTGAGGAAGGGCTCGCCGGAGTGCCGCCAGTCGATCCGGTAGTCGAGGTTCAGCGCCTTCGCGGCGGACTCCACCGCCGCGACGAGGGAACCGTGGTCGTGGCGGGTCGAGTAGCGGAAGTTGAACGCCGCCTCGGCATGCCCGGGGATCACGTTGTCCGCTCCGGTGCCGGCGGTGACGTTCGACACCTGGAAACTCGTCGGCGGAAAGTGCTCGCTGCCTTCGTCCCATACCGTATCGGTCAGCTTCGACAGCAGCCGCGCGAGATCGTGCACGGGGTTGCGGGCGAGGTGGGGATAGGCGATGTGCCCCTGGATCCCCTGCACGACGATCCTGCCGCTCAGGGAGCCGCGCCGGCCGTTCTTCACGACGTCGCCGAGCCGGTCGGTGCTCGACGGCTCGCCGACCAGACACCAGTCGATACGCTCGCCGCGCTCGACGAGCACGTCCGTGACGCGGCGCACGCCGTTCACCGCAGGCCCTTCCTCGTCGCTGGTGAGGAGCAGGGCGATGGAGCCACGGTGTCGCGGGCGCCGTTCGATGAAGCGCTCGATCGCGGTGACCATCGCGGCCACGCCCCCCTTCATGTCCGCCGCGCCGCGGCCGTAGAGGTATCCGTCGCGAATCGTCGGCTCGAACGGTGGGCTGCTCCATTCGACGAGCGGACCGGTGGGCACGACGTCCGTATGCCCGAGCAGCAGCAGCAGCGGGGCGCCGTCGCCATGCCGGGCCCAGAGGTTGTCCACGTCGCCGAAGCGCATCGGCTCTGCGCGGAACCCGAGTGGTGCGAGCCGGCCGGCGACGAGCGTCTGGCAGCCGGCGTCGTCGGGGGTGACCGAGGGCCGGCGGATCAGCTCGCGCGCGAGCGCGAGGGTCGGCGATGCATTCATCGCCGCGTGGTCCCGCGAAATCATGTGGAGGGGACCGGCATCAGCCGGCTCCCTCGGCATCTTCTTCCGCCGACATGTGCCGCATCATGTACGCCCCCTGACCGAGAACGAATACCAGAGTCAATCCCATCAGCCCGAACAGCTTGAAGTCCACCCAGGTATCGGTGTCGAAGTTGTAGACGACGTAGAGGTTGAGTGCCCCGCACACCGCGAAGAAGACCACCCAGCTCGCGTTGAGCCTGGTCCACACCGGATCGGGCAACTTCACCCTGGATTCCATCAGCCGGCGCACCACGTTCCTTGCGCCGACGAATTCGCTGCCGAGAAAGACGAGGGCGAAGAGCCAGTTGACGACGGTCGGCTTCCATTTGAGATAAATCTCGTCGTCGAGGGCCAGGGTGATCCCGCCGAAGACCACGACGATTGCCAGGACCACGAGGTGCATCTTCTCCACCCGGCGCTCGCGCAGCCACAGCACCAGCACCTGCACCACGGTCGCGGCGATGATGGCCACGGTCGCGACGATGAACCCCTGGTGCGAATCGTCGTGCATCTTGTACACGACGAAGAACAGCACGATGGGGAAGAAGTCGAAGAGAAGCTTCATTTGCGAGCTCGCAGAACGCCGGCGTCCGCCGCGGGTGTCACGGCGCGCGATTATAGCCGGGAGAACGGAGGTCCGGGGCCGCGCGCAGGATCCGGTTGCGGGTGTCGCGCCGCCGCGAGCGGCTCTCTACAATGCAGGCGCGGGCCCGCTCGCCCAGCCCGCCGCCGGAGAACCACGTGAACGTCAACACCATCCCGCGCCAGCACCAGCGCGTCCTTTCGGGGATGCGCCCCACCGGAAGACTGCACCTCGGACACTACCACGGCGTGCTGCGAAACTGGGTGCAGCTCCAGCACGAGTACGAGTGTTTCTTCTTCGTGGCGGACTGGCATGCGCTGACCACCCACTATGAACATTCCGGCGTCATCAGCGAAAACGTATGGGACATGGTCATCGACTGGCTCGCGGCGGGCATCGACCCCGGCGACGCGAAGCTGTTCATCCAGTCGCGGGTGTACGAGCACGCGGAGCTGCATCTGCTGCTCTCCATGGTGACGCCGCTCGGCTGGCTGGAGCGCGTGCCGAGCTACAAGGAGCAGCAGGAGAGGCTGCGCGAGCGCGATCTCGCGACCTTCGGATTCCTCGGATATCCACTGCTTCAGAGCGCGGACATCCTGATCTACCGGGCCGGACTGGTTCCGGTGGGCGAGGACCAGGTCGCGCACGTCGAGCTGACGCGCGAGATCGCCCGGCGGTTCAACCACATCTACGGGCGGGAGCCGGGCTTCGAGGAGAAGGCGGAGACCGCCATCAGGAAGATGGGGAAGAAGAATGCGAAGCTCTACCGCAAGCTCCGGCGCCGGTACCAGGAGCAGGGAGATTCGGGCGCGTTGGAGACCGCTCGGGCGCTGCTCGACGATCAGCAGAACATCACCCTGGGGGATCACGAGAGGCTGTTCGGATACCTGGACGGTGGGGGCAGGGTGATTCTGCCCGAGCCACGGGCCCTGCTCACCGAAGCGCCGAAGATGCCGGGGCTCGATGGACAGAAGATGTCGAAATCGTACGGCAACGTGATCGAGCTGCGTGAAGATCCGCGCGAAGTGCAGGAGAAGCTCCGGAGGATGCCGACGGACCCGGCCCGGGTTCGGCGCACCGATCCCGGTGACCCGGCAAAGTGCCCGGTATGGCAGTTCCACCTCGTGTATTCGGATGGGCAGACGCGGGGCTGGGCCGAAGAAGGTTGCCGCACCGCCGGGATCGGATGCCTCGACTGCAAGCAGAAGGTGATCGATGCGGTATTGGCCGAGCAGGCACCGATCCGCGAGCGGGCGGCGGAATATGAATCGCAGCCCGATCTCGTGCGCTCGATTGTCGCGGAAGGCTGTGACGAGGCGCGTGACGCCGCGCGTGAGACGATGGAAGCCGTACGCCAGGCGATGGGGCTTGCGCATCGGTGAGCACGACGCTCGCGCCTCGCGCGCGGGCGGCGGAGGGCACGTGGACGGAATCGAGACGATCTCTGCGGAAACGGATCCTCCCGAGCCGGGCCGGCGGCCCTGGCAGGAGGAAATGCCGTTTGCGGTGGTGGACGGCGAGCCGGTCATCGATCTGCCGAAGGATCTCTACATCCCACCGGATGCTCTGGAAGTCTTTCTCGAGGCGTTCGAGGGGCCGCTCGATCTGTTGCTCTATCTGGTCAAGCGCCAGAACCTGGACATCCTCGACATCCCGATCGCCACGATCACACGGCAGTACATGGAATACATCGATCTGATGAAGGAGCTCCGGCTCGAGCTCGCGGCGGAATACCTGGCGATGGCGGCGATGCTGGCGGAGATCAAGTCCCGCCTGCTGCTGCCGCGGCCCGAGAGCACCGATGACGAAGAGGACCCTCGCGCCGAGCTCGTGCGCCGGCTGCGGGAATACGAACGGTACAAGCAGGCGGCGGAACAGCTCGACGAGCTGCCCCGGATCGGACGCGATCTCGTCGAGGTCCGGACCGCGACGCCCTACGTCCAGGTCGAACGTCCACAGCCCAGGGTCGAGCTGGACGATCTCCTCGCGGCGCTCGCCGACGTGCTCGCGCGCACGCAGGCGTACCGCCACCACCGGGTACGGATGGAGTGGCTGTCGGTCCGCGAACGCATGTCCATCGTGCTGGAGCGTGTCCAGCGGACGGGTTTCGTGGAGTTCACCAGCCTGTTCGCCCCGCAGGAGGGCCGGCAGGGAGTGGTGGTCACCCTGCTCGCACTGCTCGAGCTGCTCCGGGAATCGCTCATCGATCTCGTGCAGGCGAGGCCGTTCGGCCCCCTCCACGTCAGAACGGCGAGTGGCGGGACGGCAGGAGGCGAGGCGTCGCGAGGATGATCCGGGACGATCTTGTTCTGTACGTCGAAGCGGCGCTGCTCTCGGCCGGACGACCGGTGGCGGTCGACGAGTTCGTCGCGATGTTCGAAGGCTGGGATGATGCGCCTGGCCGGGACGCGATCCGGGATGCGGTCACCGTGCTCGCAGAGCGGTGGCGCGGCCGCTCGCTGGAGGTAAGCGAGGTCGCAAGCGGGTTTCGGGCCCAGATCCGCAAGGAGTTCTCGCCGACGATCTCCGCGCTGTGGCAGGAGCGGCCGGCGCGCTATTCGCGGGCATTGCTGGAGACGCTTGCGCTCATCGCCTATCGCCAGCCCGTCAGCCGCGGGGAAATCGAGGAAGTTCGTGGAGTGAGCGTTTCGAGCTCCATCATGAAGACCATGATCGAGCGCGAGTGGGTTCGCGTCGTCGGCCACCGCGAGACGCCGGGGCGGCCGGCGCTCTACGGAACGACGAAGCACTTTCTGGATACGTTCAATCTGAAGAGCCTGGAGGCGCTGCCACCGCTCGCGGAGCTGAAGGAGCTCGAAGACCCGCCACCGGACCTGTTCACCGGGATCCCGGACGTACCCGGGGCCGAGGAGGGCGGTCCGGAATCACCGGGAACGAGCTCGGCCGCGCCGGTCCCGGATCCCGGTACGAACGGCAACGCGGGGACGGACTGATTCGCCCGCCACGGCAACGACGGTCTTCCGCACGGGAAGGCGGCGAATCGACCGAGAAGCTGCAGAAGATCCTCGCGGACGCCGGCTTGGCGTCTCGACGTGAGGCCGAGCGGTGGATCGCCAACGGCCGGGTCACTGTCAACGGGAACGCCGCGTCCCTGGGAGACCGCGCGGCTCCCGGCGACGTCCTGCGCGTCGACGGAAAGCCGGTGCGCCGGGCCGGTCGCCGGGGCCGGCTTATCCGCTACCACAAGCCGGCCGGCGAGGTGACGACGCGCAAGGATCCGCTCGGGAGACCGACGGTGTTCGATCGGCTTCCCGCCGTCGGCCGGGCCCGATGGGTCGCGGTCGGACGATTGGACTTCAATACCACGGGCCTGCTCCTGTTTACCGACGACGGTGAGCTTGCCCATCGGCTCATGCATCCAAGCTCCGGGGTCGAACGGGAGTACGCGGTCCGAGTACGCGGTGTACCGAGCGCCCAGGCCCTCGAGTCGCTCACCGGCGGAGTTGCGCTGACCGATGGGGAAGCACGGTTCGACGCGCTGCGGCCCGCGGGAGGGGAGGGTGCGAACCGATGGTTCCACGTCGTCCTCGGCGAGGGCCGGAACCGCGAGGTCCGGCGGCTCTTCGAAGCGGTGGGATGTACCGTGAGCCGGCTCATTCGCGTGCGTTTCGGGCCGGTGACGCTACCTCGCCACCTGCGCCCGGGACGATACGAAGACGTAGGCGGTGATGAAGCACGGGTCCTCATGCGCGAGGTGGGTCTCGCTCGACCGCGGGCGATACGGCCCCGCCGTGGTCCGGTGCAGCGGGCGCACCCCCGCCGTCGATGATCGGAAGGATGGCGCCACATTTGCGCGGCGCCGTCGATCGAAGCCGCGAAACGCGCGACGACGCGTGGGTGACCGACGCGCACGTGCCGCCCTGGGGATGCCGACCCGCGGCGGGCGCCTCGTTCCGCATCCATCGGCCGCACCCGCTTCCCGGCCGGATTCCTGCTCTTGAGGACACGGCGGGAGATGGAAGGCTCGGACTCGGCCGTGTGCACGATCTTCCAGCGGCTCGCCGCTGCCTACGGTCCACAGGACTGGTGGCCCGCGCGCGATCCGTTCGAGATGATGGCCGGCGCGCTGCTCACCCAGCGCACGGCTTGGCGCAACGCCGAGCGGGCGATCGCCTCGCTGCGCCGCGCCGGTGCGCTGTCGCCGGAGGTCCTGGCCGTCCTCCCCCCGCCAGCCCTCGAAGCGCTCGTACGACCTGCCGGGACCTTCCGGGTGAAAGCGGCGCGGCTTCGGGTGCTGGCGCAGTGGTACATCGACGCGGGAGGCCGCGGGTCGCTGATGCGGCGTCCGACCGTGGAGCTGCGCGCGGAGCTCCTCGGCCTTCCGGGCATCGGGCCGGAGACGGCCGACGACATCCTCGTCTATGTCTTCGCGCGGCCCGTGTTCGTCGTCGATACCTACGCGCGGCGCATCTTCTCGCGCTTCGGATCGGCGGGGAAGGAGGAGTCCTACGAACAGCTCTCGGCCGCTGTGGCAGGCGCGCTCGGCCGGGATGCGGCAGTCCTCGGTGAGTTCCATGCCCTGCTCGTCGAGCACGGCAAACGACATTGCCGAGCAACGCCTCGATGCACGGGGTGTCCGCTGGAAGCGCGGTGCCGGACCGCGGCGCTCCGGCCGAAGAACGACGCCGGCGTCCGGACCGAGACCTGACACGGGCTCGAACACGACCGCACCGGTGTTCCCACCCGATGCTGGCGGAGCGGACGATGCGCCGGCGTCGAGCCTTGACCGGGACTCGCGATCCGCTCCGGGTAATGGTGGGCGCGGCTGGGATTGAACCAGCGACCCCCGCCGTGTGAAGACGGTGCTCTCCCACTGAGCTACGCGCCCGGAGAAGCGCAGTCTAAATGACTGCTCCCGGCGGCGCGACCCCGGTGCGACGATGCATGGGTGGCTCGCAGGCCTCTCCGAACCCGGAATCATGGATCCGAAGGGCTGATATGATGTCGAAGCATGAACGTCCGGACTCGATTCGCGCCGAGCCCCACGGGGCTCCTGCACGTCGGCGGCGCGCGCACAGCCCTGTTCTGCTGGCTCTTCGCGCGCCGCCATGGTGGAACATTCGTGCTCCGGATCGAGGACACCGACCGCGAACGTTCGACGCAGGCGTCGATCGACGCGATCGTGGACGGGCTCCAATGGCTCGGGCTCGATGCCGACGAAGGTCCCTGGTATCAGACCGATCGGCTGGCGCTCTATCGGGAGCACGTCGAACGCCTGCTCCGAGAGGACAAGGCGTACCTCTGCTACTGCAGCAAGGAAGAGATCGAGGCGATGCGCGCGGCGAAGCGCGCCCGCGGCGAGAAGCCCCGCTACGACGGACGGTGCCGGCGCCGGACCGGGTCGCCGCCGGCGGGGGTCGATCCGGTGGTTCGGTTCAAGAACCCGGCCGGCGGCACCGTCGTCTTCGATGACTTGGTGCGGGGCACGGTGGCGTTCGACAACCGCGAGCTCGACGATCTCGTCATCGTCCGCGGCGACGGCATGCCGACCTACAACTTCGGCGTCGTCGTCGATGATCTGGACATGGACGTCTCCCACGTCATCCGCGGCGACGACCACGTGATGAACACCCCCCGGCAGTTGAACATCATCGCCGCCCTCGGCGCATCACCGCCGCGCTACGCTCACTTGCCGATGATTCTCGGCGCAGACGGCCAACGGCTGTCGAAACGCCACGGCGCGGTCGGGGTGATGCAGTTCCGCGATGACGGATATCTGCCGGAAGCGCTGCTCAACCAGCTCGTGCGGCTGGGCTGGTCGCACGGGGATCAGGAGATTTTTTCACGTGAGGAGATGATTGCGCGGTTCGACGTCGCCGACGTGAACCGCGCCCCCGCCGCCTTCGACTACGACAAGCTCGGCTGGCTGAACCAGCACTACATCAGGCAGGCTGGCCCGGAACGGCTTGGAGTGTTGCTCGCCGGGCAGCTCGAACGGATGGGCATCGACGTCGCGAGCGCCGTGACGCCTTCGTCGATTGCCGAGATCCAGCGGGATCGGGCCCGCACCATCGTCGAGATGGCCGAGCAGTCCCGCTTCGCGTTCGAGGACTATGGGGATTTCGACGCGGGTGCGGCGAAGAAGCACCTCCGTCCGGTCGCGCTCGAGCCCTTGGAGGCGGTTCGGGAGAAGCTCTGCGCGATCGCGAAGTGGGAGCCCGCGCTCCTGCACGCGGCGGTGATCGAGTGTGCCGAGGCCTTGTCGCTGAACCTCGGGAAGGTGGCCCAGCCGCTTCGCGTTGCGCTGACCGGTACCGCCGTGTCGCCCGCGATCGAGTTCACCTTGCAGATGGTCGGCCGCGACACGGCCCTGTCGAGAATCGATCGCGCCATCGCCTACGTACGCGATCGTTCGCGCCAATCTTGACCCTCGTGTCGCCCTTGTCTAAGCTTCGAAGGCTCGATTGCACGGGGCCATAGCTCAGCCGGGAGAGCGCTACAATGGCATTGTAGAGGTCGGCGGTTCGATCCCGCCTGGCTCCACCATCACCACCCGCGCCGGCGCAGTCTTGTCCCGTCCCCATCGTCTAGCCTGGCCTAGGACACCACCCTTTCAAGGTGGCGACACGGGTTCGAATCCCGTTGGGGACGCCAATGAATCAGATATCCTGCTGGTTTATCGTCGAATTTTCGAGAGCGAGGCGGGGAGGGCGATGTCGCCGGACGCCTCGTGCAGGCGGTGCCAGGCGGCGACCGTCGCCACCTGCGCGGCGTCGAGAGTGTCCTGGACGTTCATGCATGTGACCTTGCCGTCCCGCATCAGGAACCGGCCCCCGACCATCACCGACTCCACGCACCCCGGGTGGCCGTAGTGCACCAGGCTTGATACCAGGTTGATCATCGGGCGCAGGTGCGCCTGATCGAGGTCGAGCACCACCAGGTCGGCGAGCTTTCCGGGCGTGAGTGTCCCGAGGTCGCCCTCGCGGCCGAGGGCCCGTGCGCCGTGGGCCGTGGCGGCACGGAGCGCATGCTCGGGCGCCGGATCGGCGCCGCCATCCTCGTTCTTTCCGCCGGCGCCGCAGCACCAGCAGCACGGTATGGGTGTGGGAATTGATGAAGCCCGGCAGCACCGCCTTGCCGCGGCCGTCGATGACCTCCGAATCGGTGTGTTCGCGGACGAGATCGGCGCTCGGTCCGACGGCGGCGATGCGGCCGCCCTGGACGGCGACGGCGCCGTCTTCGAGGGTGCCGAGAGCGCCATCCAGGGTGACGACGGTAGCGCCGGTGATGAGAACGTCGGTCGGGTCGTCGGTGTTCATCTCGGTGACTCCGATCGGGTATCGGTTCCAGGGAAGGGGGCGTGCTTCGCCCCAGCGGGCGAGCCGGCAGGCGGCGAAGGACGACACCGTATCGCGCCGAGCCCGGCTGAGCACCGGAAACTCGCTCGCCGGCCCAACCGGACGCCGAGGTGGCCACCGAGCATCGGAGTCCGACAGCAATTCCCGCTAACCCTCCGAAGTACGGTTCCCCAGCTTGATTTCGGGGATACTCCGGCAGTTCGAGCGTCGAATCGCGGCGATTTCACGGCAGCTTTCCGGGTTGGCGGGAATTGCTGGGAGTCCGACTTCCGCATTCCGCTCACGGGCACTTTCGTCTAGTCTCCAACGACTGAAAAGGGCGGGTGTCGGGTGTCGAACCGGCCCGCGACGATCGGGAGGGCGCGACGATCAGGATCCAACGGTTCCGCAAGTTCAATACCCGCGACGTCTACCCCGGCGGTCGTCACGACAACGACATGTGCATGACGGTTCGGGCGGGCAACCGCATCTTCCTTCGAGGCCAGACCGGATTCGACCTCGACCAGAGGCTTCGCGATCCGGCCGATCCGGCGGTCCAGGCCGACCAGGCGATGGAGAACGCCAGAGTGCTGCTGGAGGAGGCGGGCTCCAGTCTCGACCACGTCACCATGGTCACCACCTATCTGACCGACCCTGCCTACCGGGTACCGGTCTACAAGACGGTCGCCGACCACCTGCGCGGCAACCACACGGTCGGCACCGGACTGATCGTCAAGGGGTTGGCACTCCCTGAATTGAAGGTGGAAGTCGATATCGAGGCGGTGATCCCCGCAAGCGGCGAGCACAGGAAGTACCGGCCGATGAACTCCCGGGACTGGTTCGGGCAGGGCGAGATCAATCGAGACTCCTGCTGGCTGATCGATACCGGCGACGAGATCTTCCTGCGCGGCCAGACCGGCGCCGAGTTCGACGGCCGGACCATGCATGGCACGGGCTTCACCGTCGCCGACGCCACCGCCCAGGCGGACCAGGCGATGAAGAATGCCCGCGTGCTGCTCGCGGAAGCGGGGTCCGGGTTCGACGACGTGATGAAGACCCGGATCTACATCGGCGACCGCGCCTACCGCGAGGCCGTCTACCAGACCATCGGCAGGCACTTCGGCGACACCTGCCCCTGCTCGACCGGTCTCATCATGCGCGGGTTCGCCCGGCCCGAGATCCTGTTCGAGATCGACTTGGCGATCATCAGGAGCAGGGGTACGCCGCACCGGCGCCTGCATCGGTTTCATACCGACGAGGTCTACAAGGACGGCCAGAAGCTCGGTATGCGGTTCTGCAAGTCGGTGCGAGCCGGCAACGTCGTCCACCTGCGCGGCCAGACCGGCACCACCCTGGACGACGAGTTCCCGTTCCCGGGCGACCCCGCGGCCCAGGCCGACCAGGCGATGAAGAACATCACCATGCTGCTGGAGGAGGCCGGGGCGTCGCTCGGCGACATCTGCAAGATCCACACCTTCATCCTGCACCGCGCCCACCGCGAGGCCATCTACCGCGCCATCGGCCGGCACCTGAAGGGGGTACATCCGTGCGGCACCGGGCTGATCGTCGACGGCTTCGCACGACCCGAGATCCTGGTCGAGGTCGACGTGGTCGCCGTCATCCAGGGCTGAACCTCGAGGTCTCGATATGACGTTCTCATTGGTCGGGATGTGCAGGTGCACCGGCATGTTCGGTGCCGCGGTGACCACCTCCAGCATCGGCGTCGGTTCGCGTTGTCCGTACGCCCGCGCCGGCGTTGGCGCGGTGTTGACGCAGCATCGCACCGATCCGACCCTGGGACCCAAGGCTCTCGACCTGCTGGAGGCCGGCAGGCCGGCGCAGGAGACGGTGGATGCCCTGGTCGGGGGCAACCCGACCATCGCCTGGCGCCAGCTCGCGGTGATCGACCGGGAGGGCGGCACCGCGTTCTTCCACGGCGACCGTATCGTCTCGATCCACAACGCCGCCGAGGGTACGTCGAGCTGCGCCATCGGCAACATCGTGCGCAACGACAGTGTGCCCCAGGCGATGGTGGACGCCTTCGAGGCCGCGCCCGGCGAACACTTGGCGGAACGCCTGGTGCGCGGGCTGGAGGCCGGTGAGGCGGCGGGCGGAGAGCTCAGGCAGATCAAGTCGGCGGCCCTCCTGGTGGTGCACGAGCACCCGTTCCCGCTGGTCGATCTCAGGGTCGAATTCGATCGCAACCCGTTGGCCGAGCTGCGCTTTCTGTGGGAGGTGTACCGCCCGCAGATCGATCTCTACGTCCGGCGCGCAGTCGATCCCGACGCCATTCCCCATCCGGAGACCTAGGAGCCTGCGCCGCAGAAGATTCATGGAAGAAAATGACCCGTTTTGAGTCGCTTTTTCGTGTATGAGAGTGCCTTGAAATGAGAAATCACGCGGAAAATTTTATTTCAGGCAACGTATGGGCGGGTTGTGCCGCCGCGATATTTTCTACGGCGCAGGCTCCTGGGGCGCGGTGACCATGAAAGCACGTTCCTTGGCGATCATCAGTCCCCGGTCGGGAGCAGGTGGTTGGGCGCCGAGGCCGAGGTAGCTGAGCGAGACCACCAGGAGCACCGCGTAGCTGAGGCGGATGCAGGTCTCGACGATGATCGGTGGCCAGATGTTGGGCAGGATCTCGCTGAAGATGATGAACCGGCGACTCTCGCCGCGCATCTGCGCCGCCTCGACGAACTGCACGTGGCGCAGGCCGAGCGTGGCGCTTCGCACCACCCGTGCGACCTTCGGCACGAATACGATGCCGATGGAGATCATCGCGTTGACCTCGTTCGCGCCGAGCGCCGCAACCACCAGCATCGCCAGCGGCAGACCCGGAAAGGACATCGCGATAGGAAGAAGGCGACGATGCCGTCGCCGATGATCAGGCTCAAGGGAACGCGGCGCGGCTTCCTGACCACGATGTTCGCGGTTTCGACGTTGGCGGCGGTGACCGCGCTGTTGCTCATGCCCGAGCCTCAGGAGTACCGGATACGGGGGTCCAGCAGCGCGTAGGTGAGGTCGGCCAGCATGTTGGCGACACAGTAGGCGGCGGCGACGATGAACATGCTGGCCTGCAGAAGCGGCAGGTCGCGCTGCTCGATGGAGAACAGCACCAGGCTGCCGAGCCCGGGATAGCTGAACACCTGCTCGACCAGCACCACGCCGCCCAGCATCCAGCCGATGTTGAAGGCGATGACGGTGACGGTGGGCAGCATGGCGTTGCGCAGCGCGTGCTTGAACAGCACGAGCTGCCGGGGCAGGCCCTTGAGCCGCGCGGTGCGCACGTAGGGCGTCTTCAGCACCTCGATCATCGACGACCGCGTGATGCGGGTGATGTGGGCCAGCGCTTCGATCACCAGCACCGTGATCGGCATGGCCAGCACGTAGGCCCAGTGGAAGAACCCCTCGCCCTCGCTGAGCGAGGCGGTGGAGGGGAACCAGCCGAGCCACGCCGCGAAGATCAGGATGAACAGGGAGCCGGAGATGAAGGCCGGCACCGACACCTCGGTCAGGGTGCACACGGTGACCGCCGAGTCGACCCAGCCGTTGGGCCGGACCGCGGCGACGACGCCGAGCACCAGGCTCAGCACCACGGCGATGAGGAGCGCCGGGATCGCCAGGCGGAGCGAAAAGAACAGCCGCTCCACCATGATCGGGGCGACGGGTGCGTCCATGAGAAGCTGCGGCCGAGGTCGCCGCGTATCGCATCCCACAGCCAGCCGAAGTACTGCGCGTACCAGGGCCGGTCGAGGCCCAGTTGGGCGCGCAGGGTCTCGAACTCCGCGCCGGTGTCCGACACCCAGTTCTGGAGCAGGACGTCGACCGCGTCCCCCGGAAGGATCTGGAGGATGACGAAGATGAGCAGCGAGACGCCGACCAGGGTGACGGCCAGCAGCCACAGCCGAAGGATCAGGTATCGGAACATGGGCTATGCGAGGGCTGTCCGGGAGCGGTCCCGGGGCGGTCCTGGGCGGCGTCCGCCCCGGGAGGTCCGCCGGTCCTGGAACCGGGGGCGGAGGGGGGACCTCGGCGCCCCCGCCTCGGCTCCGGTCCGGACTCGTCTACTTCTCGACCCAGGTGTCGCGCAGATCCACGTACTGGACGGGGATCAGCTTGTAGTTCCTGACCTCCTTGCGCACCGCGGAGACATAGTTCTTGAAGTACGGCACCGCCGTCGGGCCTTCGTGGTAAAGGATCTCCTGGACGCGGTCGTAGAGCTTCTTGCGCGTGTCGAAGTCGATCAGCGAACGCGCCTTGGCCAGGAGTTCGTCGACCTCCGGATCTGCGCATCGCCGCCGACCAGGTGCCGCGCCACACCGACAATCTCATCCTCGACCTCCCCGGAAAGGGGCCCGAACGGGTCGTGCTGTCGGCCCACATCGACGGCCACCATCTGGCCGAGAGCGCCATGGACAACGGCACCGGGCTCGCCGCAGTGCTGGCAGTCGCCGCCGAGCTTGCGCCGCAGATCGCGGATTTCGAATGCGGGCTCCGGATCGCCCTGTTCAGCCTCGAGGAATGGGCGCTGGCCGGCTCGGCCGCCTATGTTGACGGAATCACAGAGGAGGAACGTGCGGCGATACGGCTCAACCTCAACCTCGACTCCGTCGCCGGTAGCGCCAACCTGACGGTCCTGACCAGCGAGTTTCCCGAGCTGGAGACGTGGCTTGTGGAGCGCGCGGCGATGCATGGCGTCAGTCTCGGGGCCCATCGGCCGCTCATGGCCAATTCCGACCACTACAACTTTGCCCGCGCCGGCGTGCCGGCCGCTCGGCTGGTGGCGGGGTTCGACGAACCCGAATCCAACCTCCGCTACCTGCTGACTCCCGCCGATACCCGTGACAAGGTCGCCTGCCATACGTCCGGACTACGATTACGGTGAGGGGCAAATCGTGCAGACGGCATCCGACCGCCGTGTACGGCTTGTCAGTTCGCAGCATGGCCCGCGGTATCGAGTCGTGTTCGTCGTGGTACCTTATCGGTTCCGTGCCCGGCTCGATGGTGCGAACATCGGCCGCAGCCGGCTTCTCCGGCAATTCCAACACTCCGGCCAATCCCGCCGTCAGGTGGAAAGGGCTTGACATCCGGTGGCCTTGCGACAACTCCAATCCTTTGAAAAACAATATATCTTTCGCCCGGTAAGACATACCGACACCGTCCGGATTCGAGCCATGGGGAACGTTGAGAAGGCCGGGCACCGGATTCGCCAGGAGATTCGACCGCTCCCATGAAGGTTCTTCTCACCGGGGCGGCCGGATTCATCGGCGCCGCGCTCGCGCTTCGCCTGCTTGAGCGTGGCGAAGAGGTCGTGGGCATCGACAATCTCGATCCGTACTACGATGTCGCTCTCAAGCAGGCGCGGCTCGACCGGACCCGGGCGTTCCCACGCTTCCGCGACGTGCGCGCCGACGTCACGGACTGCGCGGCGGTCGCGGAGATCTTCGCGCGCGAACGGCCCGAAGCGGTCGTCAACCTCGCCGCGCAAGCCGGCGTCCGGTACTCGCTGGAGAACCCTCACGCCTACGTCGACACCAACCTCGCCGGCTTCGTCAACGTCCTCGAAGGATGCCGTCGCCATCGTGTCGCCCACCTCGTCTATGCATCCTCGAGCTCCGTGTACGGCGCCAACCGGACCCTGCCGTTCTCGGAGCGGCACAACGTCGACCATCCGCTGTCGCTCTACGCGGCCAGCAAGAAGGCCAACGAGATGATGGCCCACTGCTACAGCCACCTGTTCGGACTCCCCGCGACCGGATTGCGGTTCTTCACCGTCTACGGACCGTGGGGCCGTCCCGACATGGCGCTGTTCCTGTTCACCCGCAACATCCTCGAAGGCCGCCCCATCGACGTGTTCAACCACGGCCGGCACCACCGGGACTTCACCTACGTCGATGACATCGTCGAGGGCATCGTCCGGGTGATCGATCGGCCCGCGGCCCCGGACGGGAGCTGGCGCGGGGAGTCGCCCGACCCGGCCACCAGCGCCGCGCCGCACCGGATCTACAATATCGGCAATGGCGAGTGCGTGGCGCTGGAGCGCTACATCGAGGTGCTGGAGGCGTGCCTGGGCCGGAAGGCGAAGAGGAATCTCCTGCCCCTGCAGCCCGGCGACGTCCCCGACACGCTGGCGGACGTCGGTGATCTGGCGAGGGACTTCGGCTACCGGCCAAGCACGCCGGTCGAAGTCGGGGTCCGGCGCTTCGTGGACTGGTACAGGGCGTTCTACGGGGTCTGCTGATGGGGCACGGTCGGGCCATCTCGGTCATCGGGCTCGGATACGTCGGGCTGCCGGTGGCGGTCGCGTTCGGGGAACGGTCGCGCGTCATCGGCTTCGACGTCGACGCCGCCCGGGTGGAGGAGCTGCGCCGGGGGGTGGACCGCAACCGCGAGGTCGGGCCGGCCGAGCTCGCCGCGGCCGGCGTGCGCTTCACGAGCGACGCGGAGGCGTTGCGGGAGGCGGACTTCCATATCGTGACGGTGCCGACCCCGGTGGACGAGACCCACCGGCCGGATCTCCGTCCGCTCCTCGGCGCCGCGCGCACCGTGGGCCGGCGGCTCAAGGCGGGCGACGTCGTGGTGTTCGAATCGACGGTCTACCCCGGAGCGACGGAGGAGGACTGCGTCCCGGTGCTCGAAGCGACGTCGGGGCTCGCGTGCGGGACGGACTTCACGGTGGGCTACTCGCCGGAGCGCATCAACCCCGGCGACCGGGAGCACGTTTTCACCCGGATCCAGAAGATCGTGGCCGGGCAGGACGCGGCGACCCTCGAAGTGGTCGCCGATGTGTACGAGTCGGTGGTGAGCGCGGGCGTCCACCGCGTCGCGTCGATCCGGGTGGCGGAGGCGGCGAAGGTCATCGAGAACACGCAACGCGACCTCAACATCGCTCTCATGAACGAGCTGGCCCTGATCTTCGGGCGGATGGGCATCGACACCCGCGACGTGCTCGCTGCCGCCGGCACCAAGTGGAACTTCCACCCCTTCGCCCCCGGCCTCGTCGGCGGACACTGCATCGGGGTCGATTCCTACTACCTGACGCACAAGGCGGCGGTGCTGGGCTACCACCCGCAGGTCATCCTCGCGGGCCGGCGCATCAACGACGGGATGGGCGCCCACGTCGCCGGGCAGGCCGTGAAGGCCCTGGTCCGGCGCGGCGCCGAGATGCGCGAAGCGGTGGTGACGGTGCTCGGGTTCACGTTCAAGGAGAACGTCTCCGATCTGCGCAACACGCGGGTGATCGACGTCGTGCGCGAGCTGGAGGGTTATGGACTGGACGTCCAGGTGCACGATCCTCGTGCCGATCCGGAGGAAGCACGCCGCGAGTACGGGGTCGAGATCACCGCGGCCGAAGCGTTGCGCCCGGCCGACGCGGTGATCCTGGCCGTCGCCCATGACGAGTTCATCGCCGGGAGCTGGGCCGGGGTCACGGCCCTCCTGCGCGGCGCGCGGGGGGCGGTCATCGACGTGAAGGGCGTGCTCGACCGGACAGCCTGCCCCGGCGGGGTCGATCTCCGGCGGCTGTAGCTCCCTTGGCGATCGGATTTCATACAGAGTGTCGAAGAAGTTCATGAACATTCTCCCGGCCAGAATGCCGTCGGGCCAGGAGTGATGCCCGATGAACATCGCGATGATCGGCTCGGGCTACGTCGGCCTCGTCTCCGGGGCGTGCTTCTCCGAGTTCGGCGCCTCGGTGACCTGCATCGACGTCGATGCGGCGAAGATCGCCCGGCTCGAGGAGGGCCGGATCCCCATCTACGAGCCCGGTCTCGACGAGCTCGTCGCCCGCAACGTCGGGCAGGGGCGGCTGCGCTTCACCACCGGGTTCGAGGAGGCCGTCGGCGGCGCGGAGCTGATCTTCATCGCGGTGGGAACGCCGTCGCGCCGCGGGGACGGGCACGCGGACCTGTCCTTCGTATACGACGCGGCCCGCCGGATCGCGCCCTTCCTGCGCGGCTACAGCGTCATCGTGGACAAGTCCACCGTTCCAGTGGGCACCGCGCGGCAGGTCGCGCGGATCGTGGCGGAGCTCAACCCGGAGGCGGACTTCGACGTCGCCTCGAACCCGGAGTTCCTCCGCGAAGGCGCGGCGATCTCCGATTTCACGCACCCCGACCGGATCGTCATCGGTGTCGAGAGCGACCGGGCCGAGGCCCGGCTGCGCGCGCTGTACCGGCCGCTGAACCTCATCGAGGTCCCGATCGTCGTCACGGACCTGGAGACGGCGGAACTCGTCAAATACGCCGCCAACGCCTTCCTCGCGACGAAGATCAGCTTCATCAACGAGATGGCGGCGCTGTGCGAGGCGCTGGGCGCCGACGTGCACGACGTGGCGCGCGGCATGGGGCTCGACGGGCGCATCGGACGCAAGTTCCTGCACCCGGGGCCCGGGTACGGAGGCTCCTGCTTCCCCAAGGACGCCCTCGCCCTGGTGCGCACCGCGCAGGAGTGCGGATCGCCCAGCCGGATCGTCGAGTCCGTGGTCGAGGTCAACGCGGCGCAACGCGCCCGGATGGCCGCCAAGATCCGCGGCGCGCTCGGCGGGGATGAGGCCGGGAAGGTGATCGCAGTGCTCGGACTGACCTTCAAGCCGGATACCGACGACATGCGCGACGCCCCCGCGCTGGCGATCCTTCCTCCTCTCGTCGAGAGGGGTGCGCGGGTTCGGGCGACGGACCCACGGGGTATCCCGGAGGCGAAGGCCCTCTTGCCCGATTCGGTCGAGTACGTCGAGGACGTCTGGGAAGCCCTCGACGGCGCCGACGCCGTCGTGCTGCTCACGGAGTGGAACGTGTACCGCGGCCTCGATCTCGAGGAAGTGAAACGGCGGATGCGGGGGAGGGTGTTCATCGATCTGCGCAACGTCTACGAGCCGGACCAGATGCGCGCCCTGGGGTTCGAGTACACGTGCGTCGGACGCGGGTGAGCCGGAGGGCAGGGCAGCGATGAAGACGCTCCGAAAGGCGGTATTCCCGGTGGCGGGTCTCGGCACCCGGTTCCTGCCGGCGACGAAGGCGCTCCCGAAGGAGATGCTCCCCGTCGTCGACAAGCCCCTCATCCAGTACGCGGTGGAGGAGGCGGTCGAGGCCGGGATCGATCATCTGGTGTTCGTGACCGGGCATACCAAGAAGGCGATCGAGGACCACTTCGACCGCTCGCCGGAGCTGGAGGCGGCCCTGGAGGCCAGAGGGCGGGACGCGCTGCTCGGGCGCGTGCGGTCAATCCTTCCGAGCCACGTGGCCTGCCTGTACATCCGCCAGCCCGCGCCGCTGGGGCTCGGCCACGCGGTGCTGTGCGCGCGTCCGGCGATCGGTAACGAGCCCTTCGCGGTGCTTCTACCCGACGACCTCGTCGACTGCGACGGCCCCGGATGCATCGCGCAGATGGCGCGGCGCTTCGAATCCGTCGGCCACGCCCTGGTCGCGGTGCAGTCCGTGCCGCGGGATGAGACCGACCGGTATGGCATCGTGAGCCTGGCTTCGCCGGATGAGGGCAGCGGCCCGATCCGGGGGATCGTGGAGAAGCCGGCGCCGGCGCGGTCTCCCTCGACGTTGGGGGTGGTGGGGCGGTACGTGCTGACTCCGGGGATCTTCGACGCGCTTGCGAACACCGAGGCGGGGACGGGCGGAGAGATCCAGCTCACCGACGCGATCGCGGCGCTGCTCGAGCGCGAGACGGTCGGCGCGTTCCCCTTCGAAGGGACGCGCTACGACTGCGGCTCGAAGGGCGGGTTCCTGGCCGCGAACATCCGGCTCGCGCTCAGGCGACCCGAGCTTCGCGCCGTGGTACAGGCGTCTGCCCGGGAGGACGGCTGAGGGCCGCCGTCAGGCGGGGCGCCGCCGGCGGCGCCCCGGAGGCGGCGTATCTTCTTTCGCGCGGGCGACCGCCGCCTCGGTCCCGGCCGTGACCGTCAACGGGCCGAACCGTGCCTCGATCGCCGCATGATCCGGCACCGCAGCCCGCGGGCGCCGTTCCAGCGCATCGCGCATCGCCCCGATATGGGATGCCGTCGTTCCGCAGCAGCCGCCGATGATTC
The DNA here is from genome assembly GCA_958295835.1 of uncultured Gammaproteobacteria bacterium. Lineage (GTDB taxonomy): Bacteria > Pseudomonadota > Gammaproteobacteria > HK1 > HK1 > HK1. The sequence continues at coordinate 4,310,032 of OY282378.1, read as the reverse complement.
GCGCGCCGGCATCCCGAGCCATGCAGGCGTACGCGGCCATGAGCTCCGGGGTCCCGTCGTATCGCACCTGCATGTCAGGACCCATCCGGGGGAGCCCGCAGTTGCTCTTCGCGACGATGATCGTCTCTCGTTCCGCGGTTGCCCGAATTCCGAGAATCGAATCGAGGAGCTGGGCGGGGCCCACGCCGCAGTTCGCTCCGATCCCGAGGGGCCGATGCGCCTTGCAGGACGCGAGATTCGGCAAGTCCCGGGGCCGGATGCCCATCATCGTGCGGCCTCCGGTATCGAACGTCATGGTTGCAAGGAACGGCAACCCGACCTCTCCGACCGCGAGAATCGCCGCTTCGAGCTCGTTCTCGGCATACATCGTCTCAATCCACGCCACGTCCACGCCACCGCGCCGGAGACCCTCGGCCTGCTCGGCGAAGGCCTCGATCGCCTCGGTGCGGGTGCGTTCGCCGAGCGGCGCCAGGACGTCCCCGGTCGGCCCCATGGAGCCGGCGACGACGACCGTCCGGCTTGCCGCATCCGAAACGCGGCGTGCGATTCCCGCTCCCGATTCGTTGATTTCGAGAGCCCGATGTCCAAGGCCGTGCAGTGCCAGCCGATATCGATTTGCGCCGAACGTATTGGTGAGGATGATGTCGGCTCCCGCGGCGGCCATGCCCTGGTGGATGGACGCGATCTTCGCCGGATGGTCAACGTTCCACCGCTCGCCACATGCGCCGCCGGTCAGTCCGAGATCGAACAGATTGGTGCCCATCGCACCGTCCGCGAGGAGCCACTCGCGTTCGATCAACAGGGCTTCGAGTGGATGCATCGGTGCTTCCGTCGAATCAGAGGGTTTCGGGTAGAATCGCCGACCTCGCTTGCCGCTGCAATCCGTGACGGAGAACGATGTCCACCACCATCATCGCCGGTGCCGGTCACGCTGGCGGCCAGACCGCGATCAGCCTGCGTCAGGCCGGGTACGACGGCCGGATCATCGTATGCGGCGCCGAGCCGGCGCCCCCGTACCAGCGCCCGCCGCTCTCGAAGAAATACCTGTCCGGCGAGCTCGCGCGGGAGCGCGTGTTCCTGCGGCCGGAGAGCTTCTATTCCCGCCACGACGTCGAGCTCCGCCTTGGAAACGCGGTCCGCGGTGTCGATCCGGCACAGCGGACGGTGGTGCTCGACGACGGTGGCTCGCTTTCGTTCACCGACCTGGTGATCGCCACCGGCAGCCGCCCCCGCCGGCTCGACGTCCCCGGCTCCGATCTCGGAAACATCTTCTATCTGAGAACGCTCGAGGATGCCGATGCAATCGGGAATGCGCTCGTGGCGGGGCGCAGGCTGGCCGTGGTGGGTGGAGGATACATCGGCCTGGAGATCGCCTCGACGGCGAAAGGGCTGGGGCTGGAGGTCTGCGTCATCGAAGCCGCGGACCGGATTCTCGGACGGGTGACCGCCCCCGAGATGTCCGGCTACTACACGCGCGCCCACCGCGCCCGCGGCGTCCACGTCAAGTTGTCGACCGCGGTCGCCGCCTTCGAAGGAGACGGGACGGTCCGGCGCGTCGACTGCGGAGCCGAGACCATCCCCGCCGACGTCGTGGTCATCGGGATCGGCGTCGTCCCCGAGGTGCGGCTCGCGGAATCGGCGGGCATCGCCTGCGACGACGGGATCGTGGTGGACGAACGATGTGCGACCTCCGCCGCCCACGTCTACGCGGCCGGAGACTGCACCCGCCACCCGAACCCGATCCTCGGCCGCTCGTTGCGGCTCGAATCGGTGCACAATGCGCTGGAGCAGGCGAGGACGGCGGCGGCGAACATCGCGGGAACCCCCACGAGATACGAGCAGGCCCCCTGGTTCTGGAGCGACCAGTTCGATCTGAAGCTCCAGATGGTCGGGATCTCCGACGGGTACGACACCATCGTGCAGCGTGGCTCGATGGACGCGGACGACTTCGCGATGTTCTACTTGAAGGATGGGGTGCTGATCGCGGTGGACGCGGTCAACCGCCCGCGGGAATTCATGGCCTGCCGCAAGCTCGTGCCGCAACGCCCGAGCATCGACCCGGTGAGGCTGGCCGACGAGTCGATCCCGATGCAGGAGATGGCCTGACGAATGCCGAGAATCACCTTCATTCAACCTGACGGGGCGGCGACAACGGTGGAGATCGCGAACGGACTCACGGTGATGGAAGGGGCGATCGAGAACGACATCACCGGGGTCATTGCGCAATGTGGGGGAAGCTGCTCCTGCTCGACCTGCCACTGCTACGTCGCGGATGACTGGATGCGCGCGTTGCCGCCCCCCGAGGAGGAGGAGTCGGGCCTCATCGAGTTCGCCTGGGAGCCGCGGGAATCCAGCCGTCTCACCTGCCAGATCCGGGTCACCGACGCGCTCGACGGGCTCGTCCTGCACGTTCCGGCCGAGCAGCTTTGATCGACATCGACTTCGACGTCGCGGCGGAGGTCCGGGTGGTGCGATGATTCCGGTACGGATACAACATGAGGAGGCGGAGGGGGGCCGCGATCGATTCGGCCGTCCGCTCCATGACCTCAGAATCTCGGTGACCGACCGGTGCAACTTCCGGTGCACCTACTGCATGCCGAAGGAGCTGTTCGGCGCGAGCTACCGCTTCATGCCGCGCAGCGAGCTGCTGTCGTTCGAGGAGATCACCCGGCTGGCGTCGATCTTCGCCGGGCACGGGGTCCGGAAGATCCGGCTGACCGGCGGGGAGCCGCTCCTGCGCCAGGGGCTCGACGATCTCGTCCGGATGCTGTCCGCGGTCCCGGGAATCGAAGACCTGACCCTCACCACCAACGGCTCCCTCCTCACCCGGCAGCGCGCCCGCTCGTTGCGCGCCGCGGGGCTGAGGCGGCTGACGGTGAGCCTGGACGCGATCGACGACGCGGTGTTTTCCTCGATGAACGATGTGGGGTTCCCCGTCGAGCCGGTGCTGGAGGCCATCGAGAACGCCGGGGGGGAGGGCCTGAGCCCGGTCAAGATCAACATGGTCGTCAAACGGGGCGTGAACGAGCACGACGTCGTGCCGATGGCGGAGCGGTTCAGGGGAACGGCCCACATCGTGCGCTTCATCGAATACATGGACGTCGGCAACACCAACGGATGGCGCCTGGACGACGTCGTGCCGGCCCGCGAGATCGTCGAGACGATCGGGCGGGCGCATCCGCTCCGGCCGGTGGAACCGGAGTATCCCGGGGAGGTCGCACGGCGCTGGCGCTATGCCGACGGGGCGGGCGAGATCGGGGTCATCTCATCGGTCACCGCGCCGTTCTGCGGCACCTGCACGCGCGCGCGCCTGTCGGCCGAGGGCAGGCTGTACACCTGCCTGTTCGCGACCGAAGGGTTCGATCTGCGCCGCGTCGTGCGTAGCGGCGCATCCGACGAGTTCCTGTCCGCGGCGATCGGATCGGTGTGGGGCCGGCGCGACGACCGCTACTCCGAGTTGCGCACCAGCAATACGTCCTCGGAGCCGCCAACCTCGGAGCGCCGCATCGAGATGTCGTACATCGGGGGATAGTCTCCGAGAGCCTTGCCGGAAGCCAGAACGGCCGCTCCGGCCACGGGAGACAAGTCAAATCATGACCGCCAACACCTTCGACACCCTCAGCGCCGCCCAGGATCTCGAAGCGACCGGCATCGAGCCGGCGCAGGCCGAAGCCCTTGCCGCGCAACTGCGTACCGCGGCAGGTGCGGACCATGACGCGCTCGCCACCAAGGCCGATCTCAACGCTACAATCGCCGGACTCGAAGGCCGTATCTACCGCGCCTTGTGGATGCAGGGCGCCGCGTTCGCCGCGCTCATCCTCGCCGCCAGGCTGTTTTGACCAACACCCGCGGCCGGAATCGGCCGGAGACACATCGGAGCGGATTTCCAGACATGACGGAAGAAGCACACGGACCGGGCCCGGAACGCCATCGGCTGACGAGGCGGCGCTTCATCCGGACGACCGGGGCGGCGGGCGCCGGCGCGGTCGCGGCGGGCATGATCCCGTCCCGCGCCGCGGCCGCCGGAACGGGGACGGCGGGCTATCCGGTGAAGCCGATCGTCGAGCTCTCGGCGCTAGCCCCGGAAACGACCGTCCCGTTCACCTATCCCGACGATCGAGCGCCGGCACTGCTGCTGCGCATGAGCGAGGTGGCGCTTGGCGGGGTCGGGCCGGACTCGAGCATCGTCGCGTTCTCGACGCTGTGCACGCACAAGGGCTGCCCGGTGAGCTACAGGCCGGAGCATCGCCTGCTCATCTGCCCCTGCCACTGGAGCACCTTCGATCCGGCGAAGGCGGGCGGCCTCGTCATCGGCCAGGCGAGCCAGGCGCTGGCCCGGATCGAGCTTCGCATCGAGTCGGGCATGGTCATCGCGACGGGGGTGGACGGACTCATCTACGGCCGGCACACGAACCTCATCTGAGAGCCCCCGGCGACCGCTGGCGCGGTCGCTTGGCGATTCCGCGTAGCGGAATCGCGGGTGCCCCGGGCTGTACGTCGAGGAAGCCGATGACATACGAACCTCACCGATAGCCATGATCCGCACATGACCCGCGTGCCCATTCCCCCGGTCGACGCCGAGCGCCGCAATACCGTCTGCCAGTTCTGCATCGTCGGATGCGGCTATCGCGTGCTCAAGTGGCCGGAAGGCCGCGAAGGGGGACCGGCCCCGGAGGAGAACGCCCTCGGGCTCGACCTTCGCGAACCCCTGCCCCCGAATTCCGACTGGATCGCGCCGGCGATGCACCGGATCATCACCGAGCGTGACGGCCGGCGCTTCCACGTCGCCATCCTGCCCGACGGCAGGTGTTCGGTGAACCACGGCCTGGCCTCCGTTCGGGGCGCGGGTCTGGCGCAGACCCTCTACGCGCCCGACCAGGAGACGAAGGCACGGCTCCACGTCCCGATGATCCTCGGGCCGCAACGGCACGAGCGCACGAGCTGGGGGGAGGCCGTCGATCTCGGCGCCCGCGTCGTAAAGGCGGTGATGGACCGCTGGGGACCGGACGCGGTAGGGATGAAGTTCTTCGACCACGGCGGCGGAGGAGGGGGCTTCGAGAACAACTGGGCGGTCGGCCGGCTCTTCTTCTCGGGCATCGGCACCCGCACCGCGTCGATCCACAACCGCCCCGCCTACAACAGCGAGGTTCACGCGGCCGGTGACGCGGGGCTCGCGCCGCTGACCAACGCCTACCTCGACGCCCGGCTCGCGGACACCATCGTCATCGTCGGCGCGAACCCTTACGAGACCCAGACCAACTACTTCCTCGATCACATGGCGCCGAACCTTCAGGGTGCCACCCTCCGGAGCAAGCAGGCCGCCTTCGGTGCCGAGCCGGCGGAGCCCGGGCGCATGATCGTCATCGACCCGCGCCGCACCATGACGGTGGCGGCGGCGGAGGCGGCGGGCGGAGCGGACCGGGTGATGCACCTCGACCTCGAACCCGGCACCGACATCGCACTGCTCAACGCCATCGCGCGCGTGATCCTCGACCGGCGCTGGCATGACGTCGACTTCCTGCGACGACATTGCGAGTGGCAGACCTTCGAGTCCTACCAGCGCTCCACCCTCCAGGTCGATCGGCCGGTCGGCGAGGTGGTGGCCCACGCCGCCCGCCGGTGCGGGATCGCGCCGGAGCGGATCCACGAGGCGGCGCGGTGGATCGCGGCCCCGAAGCCCGGGGGCTTTCGCCGCCGGACCCTGCTGCACTACGAGAAGGGGCTGATCTGGGGGCTGAAGAACTACGAGAACATCGCCGCGATCGTCGGGCTCGGGCTCCTCGCCGGCAACGTCGGCAAGCCGGGGACCGGCATCAGCCGGCTCGGCGGCCACCAGGAAGGCTACGTCAGGCCGCCGTATCCCGGCGGGCGGCCGGCGCTCAACGTCGATGAATCGGTGCGCCGGGGCGAGGCCAAGGTCTTCTGGGTCGGCGGCTGCAACCCCGTGCTCACGACCCTGCGGGCCGAGGCGATGGAGCGGGCGCTGAAGCAACGCGGCCGTATCGTCACCGACGCGCTTCATGCCACCCACGGCGCTCCGGTCGGCGAGCGGGTCGCCGCCGTGGTCGAGGCGATGAAGCGCGGGGGCATGTTCATCCTGGTCCAGGATATCTACCTCACCGCGACCGCCCGCCACGCGCACCTGGTGCTGCCCGCCGCCCAGTGGGGCGAGATGGACCTCACCTCGATCAACGGGGAGCGGCGGCTACGGCTCTACGAGCGGTTCATGGACCCGCCGGGAGAGGCGATCCCGGACTGGGCTATCGCCGCACGGTTCGCGAAACGGCTCCGCGAGCTCTACCTCGACGACCGCAACCCATTGATGGCCAACCGGTTCCTCGATTTCGAGTGGCGGAGCGACGAGGACGTCTTCATCCACGCCCGCTACCAGTTCGACGGCGGTGCGAACGATCCGATGGAAGGCTACGCAGGGGTGACCTACGACCTCCTGCGCCGGCTCGGCAACGAGGGGATCCAGACCCCGGTGCGCATGGTGAACCGGGTGCCCTCCGGCACCGTCCGGCTGCACGAGGACGGACGGTTCTTCACCCCGTCGGGCAAGGCGCGCTTCATCCCCGCGCCGCTTCCCTGGCCCGGATACGGCGCGGCGTTCGAGGCGCAGCGCCGCCGGTACCGGTTCTGGGTCAATAACGGGCGCACGAACCACATCTGGCAAACCCTCTACCACCACCGCCACGTCCCGTTCTACCGCGATCGGGTGCCCTTGCCGTACCTGGAGATGCACCCCGAGGACGCGCGCTCTCTTGGCGTCGAGCCGGGTGATCTCGTCGAATTGTCCAACGACGTCGGCACGGTGCGGGCCACCGCGTACCCGACGACGGCGGTGAAGCGGGGACATACCTTCATGGTGTTCGGACAGCCGCGCGGCGCGGCGGGAGACCTCGTGTCGGATCATGTCGATCCGACCACGACGATCCCGTACTACAAGGGCGCGTGGGCCGACATCCGGCGCATCGGACCCCAGCCGGGAACGCGACATGTCTCGTTCCGGCCGCAGAACGTTGCGATCTGAGGTGTTTGAATCGATTCCGATGGTCAATAAGACGAGGAGGGCAGCGTACGGAATCGGACCACCGGCCACGAGTGCCGGCGCCATCACCACGCCTGCTCCCACCCGACCTTCCCGCACGGCTCGGGAGGGGATGTTCGCGGCGGCGGTGCTCGCGGTGGCCGCCGCGCTGACTGCATTGGCAGCGCTGGGCGGGGAGCCGGATTACCGGGGCGCCGATCTCCGCGGGTACGATTTCTCCGGGCAGATGCTCGACGGCGCGGTGCTGACCGGCGCGAACCTGACCGGCGCCGATCTCCGAGGCGCGTCGTTGAAGGGCGCGGATCTGCGCGAAACCTACTTGCGCGAGGCGGATGGACGCAGCGCCGACTTCACCGGCGCCGACCTTGGTAGCGCCGATCTCACCCGTGCCCGTCTCGACGGCGCGGTCTTCACGAATGCGAGGTTGCTCCGCGCGACACTCGATTCGGCGTCGATTGCGAACGCGGCGATGCGAGGTGCGCTGCTCGCGGGCGCATCGCTGGTGCGCACCAACCTCGAGTCCTCGGACATGACCGGCGCGGTACTGGCCGACGCCGATCTCTCGCAGGCCGTGCTCCGAAAGGCAACGCTGAACGAGGCCGAGCTGGGCGCGCCGGGGGCAGGGCACCCGGGCCCCCGCGGGGCACGGATGCGAGGGGCGGACCTTTCCGATGCAAGCCTGGAGGCGACCGGCCTGATCAGCGTCGACCTGAGCGAGGCGGTACTCGAAAGGGCGAATTTCCGGGGCGCCCGGCTCCAGCACGCCAATCTCACGTGGGCGCGCGCCTCGGAGGCGCAGTTCACCGGCTCCCTCCTGTCGTGGGCTCGCGCCTACGGTGCAGATTTCACGGCGGCCGACTTCAGCGGCGCGAATCTCACGTCGGCCCAGTTCGTTGGCGCCGATCTGAGCGGCGCGACCGCCCACGGCGCGAAGCTCGAAGACACGAATATGGAGCAGGCGACGATGTGGAGGCTTCGTGTAGGCGACGCATACGTGGTCGGAGTACGGCTCGGGGCCGCCGCCGGCGTGCCGGAGGCGCTACGTCAATGAATGAGAACATCCACCGGCATCATCCTGACCCGGCATGGCCGGAATCAGGCTTTCCGGATTCCCACGCACTCGACGTTCATGATCGACTTGTCCTGGTACGGTTCCGGCGGAGTGGTATTCAAGTACTCGCTGGTGGGATCCACGGAGACGATCCGTATGGCCTGGCAAAAGACTTCGAGTGCCAAGGCGAAGAAGCTGAGCTGAGGAGAGGACATTGACCGAAAGCAGCACCCCTGACGGCATGGCCGCGGCAGATTCAGGTCCGGGCTCCCTTCCGCTGCCGGGTGCCCTGACGGGAGAATTCTTCGGCACCTTCATACTCGTCTTCTTTGGTGTGGGAGCCGTCAATGCCGCGGTGGTGACGGGTGCGCAGGCGGGGTTGTGGCAGGTCGCGGTGGTGTGGGCAGTGGGTGTGAGCCTCGGCATCTATACCGCGGCTTCCCTGTCGGGCGCACACATCAATCCCGCCATCACCGCCGCCGCCGCGATCTGGGACGGGTTTCCGTGGCGGCGGGTAGTTCCCTACTGGGTCGCCCAGACCCTGGGGGCGGCCGCGGCGTCCGTCGTGCTCTACGGCATGTTCTTCGAAGCGATCATCGAGTTCGAGCGCCAGCACGGGCTGCTGAGAGGCGGGCCGGGGAGTGAACTCAGTGCGATGGTGTTCGGCGAGTATTTTCCGAACCCCGCAGTCTTCGGTACCGACGAGCAGGCGTGGCGGGTGGTGACCCCCGTCTCCGCATTCATGGCGGAGCTGATCGGCACCGCGATGCTCGCCTTCCTGGTCTTCGCGGTGACCAGCCCTAGGAATCCCGGACGCCCGCCGCCCGCCGCGGCGGCGGTAGTCATCGGGGTCGGCGTCGCAGCGATCATCTCGGTCGTTGCTCCCTTGACCCAGGCCGCACTCAATCCCGCGCGCGACTTCGGGCCGCGCGCCGTGTCCTGGTTTCTCGGTTGGGGAGACGTTGCCATCCCCGGACCGCGCGGCGGCTTCTTCACCGTCTACATCCTCGCGCCCATCACCGGCGCGATCATCGGCGCCGGCGTTTACAAGGCGCTTTCATCGATGCTGCCGGCAAGTCCGAAGAGCAGCGACTGAACGGAACCCGGCCCGGGCTCGCCTACGACGTACACCCCCCGGGCCGGCAAGCGCAAGGGCAGGGGTGTCGTCCGACAGGACGACTTGCAGATTCGACTCGTCTCCAGGCCGGCCTGGCCTTCCAGCGTTACCGAGGCCGGTTGCCGCTCAATCCGCGGCGGCCGGCTGAAGCGCCTCGGCAGCACGGGCCGCCCTGACGAAATGTTGCTCGTCAAAGCCGTACAGGTGGGCGCCGCCCATCAGGATTTGCGCCGCCGTCTCGCGCCTGGCGTTCGAAAGCAGATTGGCCGACACGTTCGGAAAGTTCGAGTCGAAATGCGGATAATCCGTCGAGATGCACATTCGGTGGGCACCGATCAGACCGGCGATGGCTTCGATTTCCGGCTCGCTGCCTTCGACCGCGGCCCAGCAGTTGCGCTGAAAGTACTCCTTCGGTGTCAGCGAGAGGTAAGGCGCGTGCGAGTCGCGATACTGGGGATAGTCCCATTCGATTCGAGTCAGAATCCCGGGAACCCAGGAGTTCTGCGCTTCGAGATAACCGACTCGCAGCTTCGGATAGAACTCGAAGACGCCCGCGATCAACATTGCGATCAACGCCTGCTGCATCTCGATCCAGTGGCTCGCGACGTGGCGATAGAACCGGTTCTCACCGTACAGGACGTTCATGTGAGAGTACGGTGCCCCGGTCCCCTCGTGAAAACCCATGGTCACGCCAAGCTCTTCGTGCAACGCGAAGAGGGAGTTCCAGTAGTTCGAGTGCCAGAAATGGCCGTTGATCCGATTCGGCCGCACGAACGAGCCGACCGCGCCCAGCTCCGTCACGCATCGTACGAGCTCCGCACAGGCCAGATTGACGTCGTGCAGCGGCAGCATGGCGACCCATTTCATCCGCTCCGGGCTGTACCGGGTGAACTCGTGGATCCAGTGGTTGTACGCTTGGCAGATCGCGAGTGACAGGCGGGGGTCCATTCCGTCCCGGGCGAGGTAGCTCAGGCCTGCGGTCGGGTACAGGACCGCGATATCGATCCCCTCCAGCGCCATCCCCATGACCTGGGCTTCCGGGTCGTAATCACGCTCGACGGCGAAGTCGAGCTGCCCGCTGTCCGCCATCCGCGAGCCCGACAGTGGTTGCGTCGTTTGCAGGCTCGGGGGCGGGAGGGTCCGCTTGCGGTGCTGCTGGAGCTCGTGGTCAATGGTGGTCGGCTGATCGTCTATCACGACCATGCCGCGCACCGGCTTGCCGTCAACCCCCACTGCACACACGACCCGGCTGCGAAACGCAGGATCGAGGTAGCGATCGAACAGGTCGGGGGGTTCCATGACGTGCATGTCGCAGTCGACGAATCGCAGACCATCTTTCATGGTCGAGCTCTCCTGTTGGCGGCTTCGAGGCGCGGGGGGCCGAATATCGCCGGAAAGCGCACCGCGATCAAACCTTGCGCCGAATGCACGGACCTCGACGGAGGCTCGTGCCGGAACGCCGAGCGCTTGAGCCGTCTTGTTTCGAACGGTAGTCCCGATCATGGGGGATGATCCTTCCAGGATGAGCGGATGAATCCAGGTAGCTAGAATTGCGCATAATCAATATTATGTTAAATCAATGACAAACAACCTGACTTGAACCCATAATCTTCGGACGACGATCCGGACGCCGCCACGGCTCTTCCCGTTGAGCTGCGTCCGGCGTCGGAAATGCGGAAATCTCGATCGTGGTGCCCGGGACCGGAATCGAACCGGTAAGGCCGTGAAGCCGGCGGATTTTACGTACCACCGTAGCTTTCGCTACCACGCGCCTCGGCGCGTTGCGTGGTCTGGACTATCCCTTTGCCGTATATCCTCCGGCGTCAGTGCCGGAGAGCACTTAGGCAGGGGCCGTCTAGTCTCTACACTTTCCCATGCAGAACATGGGCTTAGCTCGGGATCGCCATCAGCTCGACCTGTTAAGGGTTCCCCGAATTTGACCCCTGTGCACCCACGGGTTTCCCCATGGGGGACCCCGGCGAGTCCGCTGCGTCTGCCAGTTCCGCCACCCGGGCGTACGAGCTTGCAGAATAAGAAGGCGGCGCGGGAATGTAAACGAAGCCGAGAAGTGGAGGCTGAGGTCGGAATCGAACCGGCGTACACGGCTTTGCAGGCCGCTGCATGACCACTCTGCCACTCAGCCTGGACGAACGGCCGACACCGGAGGCGGGTCGGCATGATCGATCGGGAGGTGCTTGGAGCGGGAAACGAGACTCGAACTCGCGACCCCAACCTTGGCAAGGTTGTGCTCTACCAACTGAGCTATTCCCGCCAGAATGCAGAGGGGATCGTAACAACGAGCGATGCGCTGTCAAGTGTGTGGGAGCCGGGACGGTTCAGCCGTCGCCGTCCGAGGCCATCGCCGGCCACGCGACCCGCAAGTAGATCACCATCGACCAGATCGTGAGAACCGTCGCGACATAGAGGAGCCCGACCCCGGCCCAGTACATCGGGATTGGGCCGAGGTCGTACCGGTACAACATCAGCAACAGGGCAGCCATCTGCGCGGCGGTCTTGACCTTCCCGATCGTCGCCACCGCCACCGTCGCACGTTGCCCGAGCTCGGCCATGAGCTCCCGTAGCGCGGAGACGACGATCTCGCGGCAGACGATGATCGCAGCCGGGACCGCGATCCATGGCGTCGGGTCGTGTTGGACGAGGAGCACGAGGGCGACCGCGACCATCAGCTTGTCGGCCACCGGGTCGAGGAATGTGCCGAACGTGGAGACCTGCGACAGCCGGCGGGCGAGAAAGCCGTCCGCCCAGTCCGTGACCGCGGCGAGGGCGAAGAGCATGGCGCACACCAGCGGCGCCCACGTGAACGGGAGATAGAAGACGACCGCGAGCACCGGCACGAGCAGGATACGCGCCACGGTGAGGGTGTTCGGCACGTTCATGACGCGTCCCGGAAAGCCTCATGGATTGCGAGCGCAAGATCACGACTGATGCCCCGTACCCGCACCAGGTCTTCAACGCCGGCACGGGAGACGCCCTGAAGCCCGCCGAATTCGCTCAACAACCGCTGCCGGCGCCGTGCTCCGATCCCCGGGATCCGCTCCAGCACGGACGCCCGCCGGGTGCGGCTGCGTCGGTTCCGATGCCCGGTGATCGCGAAACGATGGGCCTCGTCGCGGATCCGCTGGATCAGGTGAAGCGCGGCCGAATCGGGTCGCAGCACGATCGGGGCCGCGCGGCCGGGAAGAAAGAGCCGCTCCAGTCCGGGCTTGCGGGTCGTGCCCTTGGCGACCCCGACGGTGACGATGCCGGATATCTGCAGCTCCGCGAGCACTTCGACCGCCTGCGTGAGCTGTCCCCGGCCGCCGTCGATCAGCAGCAGATCCGGGAGCGCCGCCTCCTCTCGCTGCAATCGCGCGTACCGGCGCTCGAGCGCGTTGCGCATTGCGCCATAGTCGTCACCCGCCCTTTCTCCGGTGACGTTGAAGCGGCGATAGTCGGATTTCTTCGCCCCATCGTGCTCGAAGACGACACAGGACGCGACCGTCGATTCGCCGCCGGTGTGGCTCACGTCGAAGCACTCGATCCTCCCCGGTGGGTCGTCGAGGCCGAGCAGCTCCTGCAATGCCTCGAACTGTCCGCGCAGGTTCGCACGGCTGGCAATCCGCTGCTTGAGCGCGAGCTCCGCGTTGTCCACCGCCATCGCGACCCACCGCGCCCGCTCGCCACGCACATTGCAGCGTATCGAGATCTTCCGGCCGGTCTGATCGCCGAGCGCCCGTTCCAGCACCTCGACCCCATCGACCGCGTCGCTGAGCAGGATCTCGTCCGGAACCGGGCGTTCCCGGCCTTCGCGCGAGAGGTAGTGCTGTGGGAGGAACGCGCGCAGCAGCTCACCCTCGCCGGCGTCGCCGCCGTGCGTCGGCCGCAGCGTGCGCGAGCCGAGACTCTGCCCGTTGCGGATGACGAACAGCTCGACCACCGCGACTCCTTCACGTGCACGCGCCGCAGCGACGTCAACGTTTCCCTTCGCTCCCGAGACGTATTGACGGGCCTGGACCCGCCTGAGGTTCGCGATCTGATCGCGATAGCGCGCGGCAAGCTCGAACTCCAGCCCGCGCGACGCCGATTCCATTCGACGTACCAGCTCGCCGATCATCTCCTCGCTCTTGCCCTCCAGGAACATGATGGCGTGGCGTACGTCTTCGCCATACGTCGTTTCGTCAATCAGGCCGACGCAGGGAGCGGTACAGCGCTCGATCTGGTACTGCAGGCAGGGCCGGGAGCGGTTCTCGAAGTACGAATCTTCGCATTGGCGAACGCGAAACAGCTTCTGTAGCTGGTTCAGGGTGCTGCGTGTCGCCCCGGCGCTCGCAAACGGACCGAAGTAGCGCCCTGCCCCGCGTCGTGCCCCGCGATGGAAGCTCAGCCGCGGGAACGCATCTCCCGTCGTGACATGGATGTAGGGAAAGCTCTTGTCATCCCTGAGGACGATGTTGTAGCGAGGGCGGTGCTCCTTGATCAGGTTGTTCTCGAGCAGGAGCGCCTCGGTCTCGGTGTGCGTCACGGTGACCTCGATCGAGTCGGTGTGCGACATCAGCGCGCGCGTCTTCGGTGTGAGCTGCTCAGGGAGTCGGAAGTAGCTTGCAACGCGCTTCTTCAGGCTGCGCGCCTTGCCGACGTACAGCAGGCGTCCGAATCGATCGAGCAACCGGTACACGCCCGGATCGTTGGGGAGGGTTCGAAGGAAGGACTGGGCGTCGAACCTGGCGAGGTGCTGTTCCACGGCGTAGGACGGGTACGGTGATCCTCCTACTGTACCGTGCGGTCCACGGGAGCGGAATTCGCTGCCCGTGGAGCCTGCAAGGCGATGGCTGAGTCGCTCTACTCTGTTTCAAGCAGCTCCAGCAGCCCATGCCGATAGGACAGATGGGTGAGCTCCACATCGTTCGACGTGCCCAGCTTGCGCATGATCCGCGTCCGGTAGGTGCTCACCGTCTTGGGGCTGAGGCACAGGCGTTCAGATATGGTTTGACGATCGAATCCGTTACTCACCATGACCATCACCGTCAGCTCGCGGGCGGTAAGCGTCGCGATGGGGGAGCTTCCCGGGTTCAACTTGTCGATGACCATGCTCTGCGCTACCTCGGCATCGACGTAGCGCCGCCCCTCCGATGCCCGTCGCACCGCCGTCACCACCTCCACCGGCGCACAACCACGCGTAAGGTATCCGCACGCGCCGCTTTCCAGAGCGCGAGCCGGGATCGGGCCTTCCGCGTGGGTTCCGATCAGGATGACCTGCGGCAGACCGTTGCCTCTGCCCAGCCTTCTGGCCACCTCCAGACCACCGATGTCAGGGACCTCCATGTCGATGAGAAGCACGTCGGCTCGACGCTCGCGCGCCAACCGTATGGCGTCTTCGCCACGGTCACACTCGCCGAGCAAGTCGATGTCTTCCTCCTCCGTGAGCAGTCGAACCAATCCATTTCGCGACAATTGGTGGGTATCGCAGACGACAACGCCGATTCGCTGTTTCATTTGTACGCTCCCCTTCTCCCTCTTGATGTTGTGTGGATGCTGCCAGCCATGATTGGCTGAACGAAGTCTAGGAGCTTCAACGGCGCCGGTTGTAGCGCCTCAGACCGATCGCGTGCGGTTTGTAAGCCTCCGGCTACGTAGGCGTCAGTCGATTGGTGCGGATCGAAGTCGGTGCCCGGCCCGAGATCGGTGCGCAGGGACTTCCTCGCCGGCGGCCGAATGCCCGAAGTCAGACCGCACCCTGGCATGTGCGAAACGGCCGCGGGCCGATCTCGCAGCTCAGGCCGCCAGGATCCGATCCAGCACCGGGAGGAGAAATGCAGCGAATCGATCCGGGTTCTCACTCATCGGGAAGTGCCCGATCCCTTCCATGACGATCGCCTCTGCGCCGGGGATCCGCGCCGCCGTCTCAAGCGTGAGCTCGGGTGTGCACGAGTAGTCGTACTCGCCCGTCATCAGAAAGACGGGGCAGCGAGAGGTATCGATTCCCGAGCTGGAGCGCCGGTACTCCGAGTCGGTGCGGTAGAAGTGCATGTCGCCCTTGAATACCTCGGATCCACTTTGATGGTAGTGCCACAGCGTCTCCCAGCGGAATTCAACCGGGCTCTGCGGCGCGATCAATCCGGACACCAGCGCTGCGCAGAAATCACCGCGCAGGAACTCCGGCCGGTCGAGCCACGAGCTGTCGTACCATGGGGCCGGATGATCCGACCCCTCGAGTCCGATGACTGCCCGGATTCGGGCCGAATGCTCACATGCGATCCGCACGACCACGCGCCCGCCCATCGAGCATCCCATGATCACCGGCTGCTCCAGGTCGAGCGCGTCGAGGAAGGCGATGACGGACGCGACATAGAACGTGTTCGTCAGCCGATACTCCGAGTTCTCCCAACCGGCCGGTGGGTTCGACTTGCCGTGCCAAGGCAGATCGAAGGCGAGAACGCGGAATCGATCCGTCACCCGCGAATCGCACATCAGGTGGCGGTACTGGCTCGAATGTGCCCCGGCGGTATGCAGGCAGACCAGGGGGATCCCGGCGCCCGCCTCCTCGAAGTAGATGCGATGCTCTGCACCCTCGATGTCGAGGTGCACGTAGCGACCGACAATCGGCTCGATTTTCGCGGCGGTCATCGCGCCTGCGCCTGTATCGACCGAGGAAGCTGCGCGAGCTCCTTGAAGTAGCGCAGGTGTTCCAGCAGCGGACCCGTATCGCCTTCGATCTTCGCGTGTCCGCGACTCGCCATCGCGAAGATATCGTTGAATCCCGGCCTCGGCACCGGCGACCAGAACTCGCGCCAGGCAGTCTCCCCGGCACGGATGGCGAAGCGCCAGGCCCGCATCTTGAGCGGCCCGGGATGCACGCCGATCACGCGTCCAGCCTGTACCGAGATCTGGAAGGCATGGTTTCCGATCTCGATCAGGAACTCCACATCGCAGTGGCGCCCTGCTCGCACCAGGCCGGCACATGCATTCGCCGTCTCCGGCAGTTGCTCGAAGATTGTATCGATTTCCATGAGATCACCTGATATTCGATCCAGCCATTGCGGCTACAATGCCAGACGGGCCGGCAGTGGCGAGAGGTCGGTGGATCATGACGGACTCTCCTGTGGGCAGCGATTCGGCGGCGGGGAACGGCGTCCGGTGTCGTGCGGCGCGCCGTGCCGAGGATTCTTGATTGCGGTGCACGCCGCTGACAATCGGAAATTCGTGAAGCATCGAGTTTTTTCGCGAGCGATGGACCGCGTGCATTTCGCGATTCGCGAGTGGCCCGGCACGAAACGTGCTTGCCTGCATGTCTTTTCGTTTCTGGTCACGGTAGCGCTGCTCGTCTATCTCGGTCCGTTCGGCACTTGGGACTCCCTCTCCGCCTCCGATCGATTGCTGTTCTGGACGACGGCGGTAGGCGCGAACTGGCTTGCCGGCCACATCGTGTTCCGGCTCACGATACGGACATTCCGGACGCGGGGGTGGCCGGTATGGGCCGGGCTGGTGATCGCTGGCCTCGTCACTGCCCTGCCGGGCACCGGCACCGTGTGGCTGGTTGTGGCCATCTACCTGGACTATCAACCCGCTGACGTATCCGGAGTGATCCGACTCTACACCCAGGTCTTCGTGCTCCACCTGACAATCGGATCCCTCGTCTTCCATCTCGTCGAGAAAGCGCTACGGCAACGAGAGACCGATACGGAATCATCCTCGCCGGACGAGAGAATGGACACTGCGCCCGAGGCCGCCCTGCTCGCCCGTCTGTCCGCGCGATCGAGAGCCGAGCTGCTGCATCTGCGCATGCAGGACCATTATGTCGAGGTCCATACCGCGGCGGGCAGCGAATTGCTGCTGCTGCGCTTTCGCGACGCGCTACGCGAGGTCGAGAAAGTCAACGGGCTGCAGGTGCACCGCTCGCACTGGGTGGCCCGCGGCGCTGTCGCCGGGGTCGAGCGGCGGGGAGGCGGACGTATCATCTTGCGTCTCGTCAACGGGAACAGGGTTCCGGTCAGCCGCTCGTTCGCTCCCGCGCTCAAGGCGCAGGGGTGGATCTGAGACGCAACGGGCGGGGCAGCGAGGACATCGCAGACTTGTCGGCCGTCTTCTTGTCGAAGACGGCTGCGCCTCGGCTGAATTCAGCCTCCGGCGATTCTCGGCATCAGATGCACGTCGCTGTCCGGCCCGATCGGCGAAAAGAGTGCGTCCTGGTGGATCTCGCCGTCGATGGCCAGTGCGACGCCGTCGTCGAGGTGCGGCGCGAGCGCCGGATAGCGCTCGCCCAGCTTCGCGAGGAGGTCGCGCACGTTGGCCGCGTCGATCTCCGTCTCGGTGTCGCCGCCGGCGAAACGCCGGAAGCTGCCGGTGAAGACGACCCGCGCCACCGCCGATCCTCAGTCCGCCGCCTCCGGGAGGCGTGCCTCGTCGAGGGCCTTCAGCACCCTCGGCGGGGACATGGGGAGATCCGTGAACCGGATCCCCAGCGCACCTTCCACCGCGTTGGCGATGGCCGCCATCGGGGGAATGATCGGGGTCTCGCCGACACCGCGCACGCCGTAGGGATGGGTCGGGTTCGGCACCTCGACGATCACGGTGTCGATCATGGGTACGTCGGAGCAGACCGGGATCCGGTAGTCGAGGAAGCCGGGGTTCTCGAGCCTCCCGTTTTCGTCGTAGACGTACTCTTCGTTCAGCGCCCAGCCGATGCCCTGCACCGCCCCGCCCTGCATCTGCCCTTCCACGTAGTCCGGATGCACCGCCTTGCCGGCGTCCTGGATGACGGTGTAGCGCAGGATCTCCACCCTCCCCGTCTCGCGGTCGACATCCACGTCCACCACGTGCGTCCCGAAGCTCGGCCCCGCGCCCTGGGCGTTGATCTGGGCGCGGCCGACGATCGGCCCGCCGGTCTTGCCCGCGAGTCCGGCGAGCTCGGCGAGCGGCAGCGGCTCGAACTCCCCGGCGTTGGCGCCGGCCGGCCGCGCCTCTCCTTCGACCCATTCCACCGCATCCACGGGGATGTCCCAGATCTTCGCAGCACGCTCGCAGAGCTGTCCGATCATGTCCTTCGACGCCTCGATCACCGCCATGCCGCTCGCGAACGCGGTCCGGCTGCCGCCGGTGAGGAAGGTGTAGCCGAGCGAGGAGGTGTCGGCGATGAGGGGACGGATCGTCTCCACGTCCACCCCCAGCGCCTCTGCCGCTTGCAGGCACAATGCCGCGCGCGAGCCGCCGATGTCCGGCGTGCCGGCGACGAGCGCGATGGTGCCGTCCTCGCCGAGGTTGAGGTTCGCGCAGGTCTCGCCGCCGATGTTGAACCAGAACCCGGAGGCCACCCCCCTGCCCTGCCCCGGCTCGAGCCGCGCGCCGTAGTGCTCGTGCGCCTTGGCCGCTTCCAGCGTCTCGACCAGTCCCACCGGCCCGAACGTCGGACCGTAGGCGGCCCGGGTGCCCTCCTTCGCGGCGTTCTTCAGCCGTAGCGCCACCGGATCCATCCCGATGGCCTTGGCAAGCTCGTCGATGACTGATTCGACCGCGAACTCCGATTGCGGGGCGCCGGGGGCGCGGTAGGCGGTCGCCTTCGGCCGGTTGGCCACCACGTCGTATCCCGTGACCTTGACGTTCTCCAAATCGTAGGGGGCGAACGCGCACATGCAGCCGGGCTGCACCGGCGAGCCCTGGAACGCCCCCGCCTGGTACTTGAGCTCCGCCTCCCCTGCGGTGATCCGGCCGTCCTTCTTCATCCCCACCTTGACCCGGATCCAGGTGCCCGGCGCAGGGCCGGAGGCGCGGAACACCTCCTCGCGGGACATGGTCATCTTGACGGGGTTGCCGGATTTGCGGGAGAGCATCAGCGCCAGCGGCTCCAGGTACACCACCGTCTTCCCGCCGAAGCCGCCGCCGATCTCGGACGCGGTGACGCGGAGCCGGGACACCTCCATCCCCAGGAGCTTTGCGCAGTGCCCGCGCACGATGAAGTGCCCCTGGGTCGTGCACCACAGCTCGGCCTGGCCGTCCTCGGAGAAGCTCGCGACGCATGAATGCGGTTCGATGTAGCCCTGGTGCACGGGCCGGGTGCGGAACTCGCGCTCGACCACCACGTCCGCTTCGGCGAAGCCCGCCTCGACGTCGCCATGCCCGAACTCGACGACCTTCGCGACGTTGGATGGCGTCTCCGGCGCCGGCTCCACCCCCGCGGTGATCATGTCCTCGTGCAGCAGCGGCGCGTCCGAGGCCATCGCCTCCTCCACGTCCATGACGTGCGGCAACACCTCGTAGCCGACCTCGATGAGGTCCAGCGCCTCCTTCGCGGCCCGCTCGCTGACGGCGGCCACCGCGGCCACCGGATGGCCTTCGTAGAGGACCTTCTCGCGCGCCATCACGTTGCGGACGATGTCGCGGTAGTTGACCAGCATCTCCCCGGCGGGCACGAACTCGGAGGGGAGATCGTCGAAGTCGTTCCGGGTGACCACCGCCTTCACGCCGGGCAGGGAGCGGGCGCGGGAGGTGTCGATCGACTTCAGCCGGGCGTGGGCGTGGGGGCTGCGCAACACCTTGCCCACCAGCATGCTCGGCAGGTGCACGTCCGCTCCGAAGCGCGCGCGGCCGGTCACCTTGTCGACGCCGTCCGGCCGTACCGGCCGGGTCCCGATCCATTTGGTAGCGCCGTTCGCCTTCCTCTGGGAACCGGTCGCCTGAGCATCAACAGCCATCGTTCAACCTCCTCGAATGGAACATCCCTGTTCTCTGCCCGGTCACGGCGCTGGTCGGAATCGCCCAGCGACCGCTACGCGGTCGCCCGCATCTCGACCGCCGCGTCCAGCACGGCGCGCACGATCTTGTCGTAGCCGGTGCACCGGCAGAGGTTGCCGGCCAGCCAGTAGCGCACCTCGGTCTCCGTCGGGTCGGGATTGCGATCGAGCAGTGATTTCGCGGCCACCAGGAACCCCGGCGTGCAGACCCCGCACTGCAACGCGGCGTGCTCGAGGAACTTCGTCTGCAACGGGTGCAGCCGGTCCCCGGTCGCCATCCCCTCGATGGTTTCGACGCTGTGCCCCTGCGCCTCCACCCCGAGCATCAGGCAGGCGCAGACGAGCCGCCCGTCGACGATGACGCTGCACGCGCCGCAGTCGCCGGACGCGCACCCTTCCTTGCTTCCGGTCAGGTGCAGCTCGTCCCTGAGCACGTCGAGCAACGTCTGCTCGACGTCGCAGAGGAATTCGATCGGGTCGCCGTTGACGGTGGTGGTGACGTGTGCCTTGGCCATCATGCGTTCCTCGCTCTTTCGACGGCGATCCGCGTCGCCCTGGCCGCGAGCACCCCCGCGACCTTCGTCCGGTACTCGGCGGTGCCGCGCTTGTCGTCGATCGGGCGGCAGGCGGCGCGCGCGGCGGCGGCCGTCGCCTCGATCGCGGCGTCGCCGCAGTCGGTGCCGATCAGCGCCGCGCCCGCCTCCTCGACGAGGATCGCGGTCGGGGCGACGGCGCCGAGGGCGACCCGCGCCGCGGTGCACCGCCCGTCTTCGTCGAGGCTCAGGCTCACCCCCGCGCCCACCACGGCAATGTCCATTTCGGTCCGGGGGATGAAGCGCAGGTAGGCGTCGGCCGAGCGAGGCGGCGGTTTCGGGAGCTCGAACGCGACGACGAACTCCCCGTCGCCGAGCGAGAGCTGCCCGGGTCCCGTGCATACGTCTTCCACGGGGACGCTGCGTGTGCCGTTCGGCCCTGCAACCGTGCACGTTGCGGCGGCGGCGATCAGGGCGGGCACGGTATCCGCCGCGGGGGATGCGTTGCAGAGGTTGCCGGCCAGGGACGCCCGGCCCTGGATCTGGGTCGAGCCGATGAGCTCGGCGGACTCGACCACCCCCGGCCACATCGCCTTCGCCGCCGCGTGCTCGCCGAGCTCGGCCCCGGTCACCGCGGCGCCGACGACGAGGCCGCTGCCGTCTTCACGGATTTCGCGGGTCTCTCCGATCCCCTTGATGTCGATGACGACCTCGGGAGCGATCATGCCGGCGCGGAGTTGCACCAGTAGATCCGTTCCACCGGCCAGGACGCGCCCTCTCGGCCCATCGCCCGCGAGCAGGCCCACTGCCTCCCCGACGGATTCGGGTGCTTCGTATCGCAATGCGTTCACTCCTCTTGATCTTCCGGGAATCGATGCCTTCAGTGCATCAGTCGTCGCAGAGACCGAGACCTGCATCGAGAATCGGTGAGACGTCGATGCGTGGGTAGTGTCTGTTTTTGCGGCAAAACCTCGTTCGCCGGCACCTCTGGTACCGGGAGACGTCGAACGTTTCGTTGTATGACGGGGATTATCGCCGGGATGCGGGAAAGCGTCCCGGCGTGGCTGTCCAACGCCCGACAGCCTCCGGTTGCCTCATTTCCCACCACGGGATCGGAGCGCGGCAAGGAACTGCGCCTCGTCCGCACAGGCCAGCGCCGCCTCGAACACCGCGTCCTCGGACGATGCGGCGAACGCCGGATCGACGAGAAAAGTTTCCGAAACCTCCACCCCTCGCGAGAGCAGCATTCGGCGCGCCATCTTTGCCAGGGTGTCCGCCCGGCCCTTGCGCTCGCCCTCCGCCCGACTCTGGCCGCGCAGGGAACGCAGCATCGGATCGTCGTCCGGTCCCGTCCCCTCCCGTGCCCCCAACGCCGACCCCACCCGCTCCAGCACCTCACACGTCCGCGCCGAACGCACCCGCTCGTTGAACGCCACGTGCAACTCCTCCGCACTCCAACCCGGAAACGCACGGCTCTCCGGCGACTCCCGGTACACGTCCCCCTCCAGCACGTGAATCGTCAGCCCCGCGCGCCGGCGCTTCGGTCGGCTCGCCGCCCGATAGTTCGGCACCTCCACCCACACCTCCGGGAACCCCCACGCCTCGTACAGCCGCAGCTTCCCGCGGTACACGTCCGTCGTGTGGTCCACCTCCAGCACCACGTCCGGCAAGTCGTGCTCCCCCACCTCCATCGCCACCGCCCCCGGCAACCGCGCCCGTCCGGGATGCAGGTACACCGACTGGTCCGCCTGCAGGATGCGCCACGGCAAGCCCCCCTCGTTGCGCACCATCAGGTCCATCGAGCCATAGCAGGTGATGGGCGAGCCGCGCACCTGGGCGATGCGCTCCACCAGGCTCGGCAACGCGCCCCCCGGCTTCTCGTGGTAGGGGCTGTTGGGCTCGCAGACCCAAGCGGTCTCGGTGGCG
Source organism: uncultured Gammaproteobacteria bacterium (assembly GCA_958295835.1). GTDB lineage: Bacteria > Pseudomonadota > Gammaproteobacteria > HK1 > HK1 > HK1. The sequence goes on along the minus strand of OY282378.1, from coordinate 4,287,630 downwards.
CCGTCCCAGAACTCAAGCCGCCCGTCGTAGAGTTCGAGCTCCTCGCGGGGCAGGCGGACGGGCTTGCAGCCGGGGAACGCCAGCTCGGAGGCGGGCGGATAGCTCACCAGCGATTTGTGCGGGCGCCGCGGCGCCTCGTCCGTGCCGGTTTCGATGAGTTCGATGGCGGCCATGGCGGCATGGTACGCCAGCGTAGCGGGTGAATCCAAATATCCGTCCGCCTCCATGGCGGCGAGGTGCTCGTCATGTCCGCACCGGCGTGCTCTGAGCCGTGGATTCGTGCGGCGAGATGCGCCTGGAAGACGATCTCGGGCGAATCAGGGTCGAAGTGCGGGTTTGAACCCATGCGGTGCAGGTCCGGACGCGGCGACAGCCTCCGGAGTCCGGAGGGCGAGCAGAATGGCCCTGCCCGAGGGCGGCCGGAACTTGCAGGCCCCCTCCGTCCCACGCAACATGAACCTGCCCGTCGGTAACTCCCCGCAGCCCACGGTTTCATCCCCATCTGCGCCCGGATTCATCTGTTCGTATTGGAAAATGCCTGATCACAGGGAGACACCCGTCATGTACATCGACACCCCGTTACGAGAGCAGGTCCCCCTGGCCGGAGTCGGTGCGGAAGCCGTCCGGCTCGAGCGGATCGGGTTCGACGCGCTCTGGTCGGTCGAAACGCGCCACGACCCGTTCTTCCCGCTGCTCCAGGCCGCGCTCGCGACCGAACTGCTCCGGGTCGGGACGAACATCGCAGTGGCGTTCGCGCGTACCCCCTTCTCGATGGCGCACAGCGCATGGGATTTGCAGGCGGCGAGCCGCGGCCGGCTGATGCTCGGGCTGGGCACCCAGGTGCGGCCCCATGTCGAGCGCCGCTTCTCCGCCGAGTTCGACCATCCCGCCGCGCGGATCGTGGACTACATCGACTGCCTGCGCGCCGTGTGGAACACCTTCCAGACCGGAGCGCGCCCAGCCCATGAGGGTCGCTTCTACCGCTTCACCCTGATCAACGACTTCTTCAACCCGGGGCCGATCGGGCATCCGGACATCCCGGTCTACCTCGCCGGGGTCAATCCCCGGATGGCGGCGGCGGCAGGAGAGGTGGCGGACGGCTTCAGCGTGCATCCCATGCATTCGCCGGAGTACCTGCGGGAAGTCGTCCGCCCCGCCGTCGCCGAGGGTACACGCAAGCGTGGCAAGCCGGTGGATGACTTCACCCTGGTGGCGAGCTGCTTCGTGGTGAGTGGTGAGACCGAGGCCGAGCGCAGCCGGTCGGAACGTGCGGTGCGGCGCCAGATCGCGTTCTACGCATCGACGCCGGGCTACCGGGTCTTCCTCGAATTCCACGGCGAGCTCGACGCGGCGAAACGGCTCAGCGCGCTCATGCGCGAGGGCCGCCTCGACGAGATGCCGGATCTGGTGAGCGATGCCCTGCTCTCGGCAGTCGCGATCTCCGAAGCCGACGGCGACCTCGGCAAGAGCCTCCGGGACCGCTATGCCGGCAATCTCGTCCGGAGGGTGGCTCTCTATGACGGGGTGCCGCCGGAAGCGGACGAACAGCGATGGCGAACGTTCGTACGGTCCGTCAAATCCAAAGTGTAGATCCTTTTATATCAGAGGAATACAGTCGGTTTCTCGAATTTTTCGAGATTTTGGTTTGAATCAGATGCCCGCGCCGGCGAACGCCGGCGGCGAACCGCGGGAACCGGCGCCCGGCGCAAATCGCGGCGGTTCTTCGGTACGCTGTCGCGTATCGCCTTGCGGCCGATGCCGCACTCAGACCGAAGCGGACCCCCTGCCCCGTACCGGAAGGAGGAGCCGGCGGGTGAATGCTTCAAAGAGGAGCTTCAACGCGGTGTCCGAACGGGCCAGCGCGTTGGTGACGATGACCGTGGCGCGTACGCTGCGCCGCGAGATCTTGACGTCCCGGGAGCCGGTGAACGCCGGGCGCGCGTGGATGCGGCGCAGGGTGAGGACCGCCATCCCCAGCGCCCACAGGCAGAATCGGCGGATACCGACCTCCCGGGTGGGGATCAGCAGCGTGAACCTCAACGCATCCGCAAGGTGGCAGCGGGCGATCGCCACCAGAGCGAGCAGGCCCTCCACGAACCCGGGATCGGTCTGCCCGGCAGACAGGGAGCGCAGCTCGAACCCCGCCGAACGAAAGATGTCCCGCGGGAGCCAGCAGGCGCCGCGGCGGTGGTCCTCCCACACATCCTTGAGGATGTTGGTCATCTGCAACCCCTGCCCGAAGGAGACCGACAGCGCGTGCAGCTCCTCTCTCCGTTCGCCGATCTCGGAGGAGTAGTCGCAGAACAGCTCGGTAAGCATCTCGCCGACCACCCCGGCGACGTGATAGCAGTAGCGGTCGAGTTGAGCGAGATCGTCCAGGCCGTCGGCTGTCGCATTTCGCTGAAATTCCGCCATTCCGCGCGACATGACCGTGACGCAACGCTCCAGGGCGTCCCGCTGGACGGCCCGGAATCCGTGGGTGATGCGAACGACCCTGGCCGTGTTGGCGATCAGGTCATGCTCGCTTCGAAGCATCGCGTGCGGCAGCACGGACTGAAGCTCCCGCACGAAACGCTCCGCCGCCTCGCGGCCCGCGACGACCTCGATGAAGCGTTCCGAGAACACCTGCTTCTGCGCCACCGACAGCACCGGCTCGTCTTCGATGGTGTCGGCGATTCGGCATAACAGGTAGGCATTGCCCACCACGTCGCGCAGCGGAGCGGGGAGCTGTGGAATGGTGAGCGCGAAGGTGCGGGAAACGCCTTGCAGGATATCGGTCTGGCAGGCCAGATCGTCGCTTGCCGGCTCTCGTGATTCGGAAATCATCGCCGGCGCCTTCCGTCATGTCCCGACCGGAAACACATCGAACGACACGCCGTCACCCCGGTTCGGCCTGCCATGGCGGCATCCCGGCCGTCACGGCACGAGGATGGTCGAGCCCGTCGTCTGCCGCGATTCGAGCGCCCGATGCGCGTTCGCCGCCTCGGCGAGAGGAAACGTCTGGTTCACGGTGATGCGCACCGCGCCACCGGCAACGATGTCGAACAGCGCCTGCGCCGATCTCTCCAGGTCCGCCCGGCTCGCGGTATACGTCATCAACGTCGGCCGGGTGACGTAGAGCGACCCCTTCGCGCTCAGAATCCCGATGTCGAACGGATCGATCTTTCCCGACGACTGACCGAAGCTCACGAGCATCCCCCGGGGACGAAGGCAGTCGAGGCTGCCCGCGAACGTGTCGCGCCCAACCGCATCGTAGACGACCGGAACCCCGGCGCCGTCCGTCAGCTCCCTGACCCGATCGGTGAAATCCTCCCGCGTATAGACGATCGGGTGATCGCAGCCGTGCGCCCGAGCGAGCTCCGCCTTCTCGTCGCTGCTCACGGTGCCGATGACCGTCGCTCCGAGATGCCTGGCCCATTGGCATGCGATCAGGCCCACGCCGCCCGCGGCGGCATGGAACAGGATGGTCTCACCGGATCGCACCGGGTACGTCCGGCGCAGCAGGTACTCGACGGTCATGCCCTGCAGCATCATCGCCGCGGCCTGCCGTGGCTCGATGCCGGGCGGAACCTTCACCACCTTGTCGGCCGGCATCAGGCGTTCCTCCGCATACGAGCCGACCGGTGGCGCCGCGTACGCGACCCGGTCCCCCACCGCTAACGAATCGACGCCCTCCCCGACCGCCTCGACGACCCCGGCGCCCTCCATCCCCGGGGAGAACGGAAGCGACGGCGCGGGATAGAGCCCGGTGCGGAAATAGACGTCGATGTAGTTCAGTCCCACCGCTTCGTGCCGGATCCGTATTTCACCCGGTCCTGGAACGCCGACCTCGACGTCTTCCCACCGCATCGCATCGGGACCGCCGGTCCGATGGATTCGAATCGCCTTGACCATCATGTCTGTTCCTCGTGTCGGGGTTACCCGACCGCCCTCCCCGCGCAGCAGGCCGTTGCGGCCTCGACAGGGTATCGGCGGGCTCGGGTGATGGAGGATACTACTCGGGAACCGCCGGCTTCGATCAAGCCCGTATCCGCGCTCCCGGACGATTCGAGGATCCGCTCCCATGCTCGGTGCGAAGCCGCGGCGGATGCGAATCGACGGGGATGTCGCCGTTCTCGCCGCCGAGGCGTGTCCCGGCTCGACACGGATTCACGCCGGGACCACGGACGAGCCTGCGTCCGCTTCCCTGTGAACGACACGAGCGCCGACCGACCATGCGTAGCTGGCTCTCGCGGGCATCGAGACTCGAGCGCAAGGCGGCGCATGCCTTCCGGCTCAAGAGCTACCGAGACGTGATCCGCTATCTCGATGAGCTTCTTCTGCACGTTGGCGAGAACCCCAACACGCTCCATGTCCTCGGGCTCTGCCACGAACGGCTCGGCGCCGACGAGAAGGCGTTCGAGTATGCGACGCGATCGGTCTCCGCCGACGGAGATCACTTCGAGGCGCTGCGCCTGTTCATTCGACTCCACGTTCGCCGCGGCGAGACCGATGCCGCCCGTGCCCTGGCCGTGCACGCGCTTGCCCGGCTGCCGCCTCCGGCCGGGCCCCGCGGTCTCGGCCGCCTGACTCGCGCCCTCACCCGGGAAGGCGATCCGTCGCTGGTCGGATATGACCGTGAGCTTCGCGAATGGATCCGATGGGCGCGCGCGCTCACCGAGCCGAATCCCATGTGCGGTGAGTAGAGATTCAGGTGAACATGTAACTCGAATATCCATGAGATATAATCCATATCATATTGATTTAATATTAATTCACCATCACCGATGAATACAGCAAGATCCGAAACACGAGGGCCGGGAGCTGATCGAGCCCGATCCACAACGAGGCGACCATGAACGACGGCGCCCCGCCAAGCAGGTAGACTACCCGTATCGGGCCGGGTCGAGTCGTCCTGCGGGAGTACGCTTGCAGTCATGATCTATTCCCTTGGCAATCGTCACGTCCGGACGCACGGGGACTTCTACGTCGCCGACAACGCCGTCGTTGTCGGCTCCGTCATCCTCGGCCACGGCGCCAGCGTCTGGTTCAACAGCGTCGTTCGCGGCGACAACGACGTCATCACCATCGGTGACGGCACCAACGTCCAGGATGCGGCGGTGCTCCACGTCGACGAGGGCATTCCCCTCACCCTCGGCGCGGACGTGAGCGTGGGCCATCATGCAATGCTACATGGATGCACGGTGGAAGACGGGGCGCTGGTCGGAATCAATGCGGTGGTGCTCAACCACGCGGTCATCGGCCGTGGAAGCCTCGTCGGCGCCGGGGCGCTCGTTCCGGAGGGGAAGGTGATCCCGGAGCGCTCGCTCGCGGTCGGATCGCCCGCCCGGGTCGTGCGCACCCTGACCGACGAAGACGCCGCCGGCATCGAGCGGATCGCCCGCCACTACGTCGAGAAGGCCCGGTGGTACCGCGCGGAGCTGCGCGTGCAGGAACGAGGCGAACGATGACCACGGGATTTCTCTACGACCCCCGTTTCCTCGATCACGATGCGGGCCGCGGACACCCGGAACGGAGCCAACGTCTCGTCTCCTCCATCGACTGGCTCCGGGACCGCGAGTGGTTCGGCGATCTGGCGCGCATCGACGCGGTGGCGGCGGATCCGGCCTGGATCGAGACGGTGCACGACGCGGGCTACATCGCCCGCGCGGAGGAGACTTGCCGGGCCGGCGCGCCGTTCCTCGACGTGGCCGACGTCGGGGTCTCGCGCCGGAGCAGCGACGTGGCCCGCCTCGCGGCGGGCGGAGCCCTGGCGCTGGCCGATCGCATCGTGGCGGGAGACGTCGAGAATGGCTTCGCCCTCAGCCGCCCGCCCGGACACCATGCCGAGCGGGGCATGGCCTTGGGCTTCTGCCTCTTCAACAACGTGGCGATCGCGGCCCGTTACCTGCAACGCGCCCACGGCGTGGACAAGGTCCTGATCCTCGATTTCGACGTCCATCACGGAAACGGCACCCAGCATACGTTCGAAGACGATCCATCAGTGATGTATGCCAGCATCCACCAGTTTCCGTACTACCCCGGCACCGGGGCCGCATCCGAGACCGGAATCGGCCGCGGCGCCGGCGCCACCGTCAACTGCCCGGTGCCGGCCGGAGCCGGGGACGAGGAGTACCACCGCGCGTTCGCCGACCGGATCCTTCCCGCCGCGGACGCCTTCGCCCCGGAGTTCGTGATCGTCTCCGCCGGCTTCGATGCGCATGCCGCCGATCCTCTCGCGCAAGTCCGCCTGAGCACGGAATGCTTCGGCTGGATGACCGCGATGATCGTGGAGATCGCGGAAAAGCACTCGGGCGGGCGCATACTGTCGCTGCTGGAGGGCGGATACAACGTCGAGGTGCTGCCGAAATGCGTGGCGACACACCTCGAGGTCCTCGCCCATATCGACACGTCGTAAGCACCGCCGCGGCCGGTTGGGCATCCCCCTCCCCTCCGGCTCCTCCGCACGACGGCCCCGATCGGTTCATGCGGCAAGGGCGGAAGCGGCGGGACGCCCCTGCGCCGGATCGACGCGCCCGGAACGCCGGATGTCCGCTCTCCCGAAGCCGCTTTGCGTTCTGCGCTGGCGGCGCGGTATGCCGCCGGCCCGAATCAGGGTGCCGGAGTGCCGGTAGAGGAACCCGCCCGGGACGGGGCCGCGCCGGTCGCGGGCCGGGATGACTCGGAGGTCCAGTGCACGGCGAATCCATCCTCTTCACGATCTTCCTGATCTTCACCGGGGCCGCGATCATCGCCGGACTCGCGCTGTTCGCGCGCCAGTCCATGCTGGTCGCATACATCGCGCTCGGGGTGCTGGTGGGGCCGTGGGGGCTCGGTCTGATCGAGGACGCCACGACGGCGCAGGGGATCGGCGAGGTCGGGATCATCTTCCTGCTGTACCTGCTCGGCCTCAACCTGCATCCCCAGAAGCTTGCACGGATGATGCGCGAGGCGACGGTGGTCACCCTCGCGAGCTGCCTCGTGTTCGCGGCGGCGGGCGGGGCGACAGCGCTCGCGTTCGGCTTCTCCCTGCCCGAGGTGCTGGTGATCGGCGCGGCCTCGATGTTCTCCAGCACGATCATCGGGCTGAAGCTGCTCCCCACCACCACACTGCACCACCGGCACGCCGGGGAGATCGTCATCAGCGTGCTGCTGCTCCAGGACGTCATCGCGATCGTCATCCTGCTGGGCCTCGACGCGGCGTCCCGGCCCTCGCTCTCGGCGCCTGACGCCCTGCGCCTCGCGGCGGCGCTGCCGGCGATCGTCGCGGTGGCGGCGGCGATGGAGCGGTGGGTCCTGATGCCCCTCATCGGCCGCTTCGACCGGATCCGGGAGTACGTCTTCCTCGTCGCGATCGGCTGGTGCCTCGGCATCTCCCAGCTCGGCCACGCCATGGGGCTCTCGCACGAGATCGGGGCGTTCATCGCCGGAGTCGCCCTCGCCCGCAGCCCCATCGCCACGTTCATCGCCGAATCCCTCAAACCGCTGCGCGACTTCTTCCTCGTGATGTTCTTCTTCGCGCTCGGGGCGGGGTTCCCGCTCCCCGTGCTCGCCGACGTCGCGCTCCCCGCGGCCTGCCTGGGCGGAATGATGCTGATGCTGAAGCCGGCGGTCTTCCGGTGGCTGTTGCAGCGAGAGGGTGAATCGCAGCGGCTCTCGGGGGAAATCGGCGTGCGGCTGGGGCAGATCAGCGAGTTCTCGCTGCTGATCGCGGTCATCGCGTCGGGAGGCGGCGTCATCGGCCCTCAGGCCGCGTACACCGCGCACGCGGCCACCATTCTCACCTTCATCGTGTCGAGCTACGTGATCATGCTGCGCTATCCGACCCCGATCGCGGTCACGGACGCCCTGCGGCGGGATTGAGGAGTACGCGCGGACTGCCTCTCCATTTCCCTGTTGATGGTGCAGCCCGACGAGCTGGCTCGTCATCCGCGCCCTGCGGCGTCAATCCGGTATCCGGTCGAGGATCATGCCGTGCATCCCCTTGCACGGGGCCGCCCTTCCCATGTCCATCGTGCGCTAAGATCCCGTCGCGCAACGACCCCACCGCGATCGACGAGATGAACGACGCAACGCGCCCGGAACAGGAGGCGTCGCCGGCGCAGCGTGCGTTCGCGCAGCTCCGTGACGCCCTGCGCACACGGATCATCGGCCAGGAGGCGCTCGTCGACCGGCTTCTTATCGCCTTGCTGGCCGATGGCCATCTGCTGGTGGAGGGCGCACCAGGACTCGCGAAGACGACCGCGGTGAAGGAGCTCGCCGCCCGCATCGAGGGCGACTTCCACCGGGTGCAGTTCACCCCGGATCTGCTCCCCGCCGATCTGACGGGCACCGAGATCTACCGGCCCGAGAACGCGAGCTTCGTGTTTCAGCGCGGTCCGCTCTTCCACAACGTGCTGCTCGCCGATGAAGTGAACCGGGCCCCCGCGAAGGTGCAGTCCGCGTTGCTGGAAGCGATGGGGGAGCGCCAGATCACGGTCGGACGCACCACGTACAGGCTCCCGCCGCTGTTCCTCGTCATGGCCACCCAGAACCCGATCGAGCAGGAGGGCACCTATCCCCTCCCCGAGGCGCAGCTCGACCGGTTCCTGCTCTTCGTGCGGATCGACTACCCGGCGGGCGAGGCGGAGCAGGCGATCCTGCGTCTCGCGCGCGAAGAGGCGCACCGCTCGATCGAGGGGCATGACGAAGCCCGCGAGGTGACCCGGGTGGAGGCCCCGATCATCTTCGAAGCGCGGCGCGAGGTGCTCGACATGCACCTCTCGGAGCCGCTCGAGCGCTACCTCGTCGAGCTGGTGCTCGCAACCCGCACTGCGGCTCGCTACGGCGACGATCTCGCGCGCTGGATCGCATTCGGTGCCAGCCCGCGCGCGAGCATCGCGCTCGATCGTTGCGCGCGCGCCCACGCATGGCTGGACGGGCGCGATTACGTCGCGCCCCACGACGTCCAGGCGATCGCCCACGACGTGCTCCGCCATCGGGTGCTGCTCAGCTTCGAGGCCGAAGCCGACGGCATCGACGCGGACCGCGTGGTCGAAGCACTGCTCTCGATGGTGGCGGTGCCTTGAGCGCGGAGCGCCTTCCACGCGGGCTGACAGGGGTGACGTTCTCCACCGCCGATCTCGTCGGCCTGCGGGCGCGTGCGGCCGGCCTCTCCCTGGATGCACATCGCTCCCGCCGAGCCGGTCGGGCCGGGACGCGCGTATCGCGGCTCCGGGGTCGCGGGATGGAATACTCGGAGTCGAGGATCTACCTGCCCGGCGACGACATCCGCAGCATCGACTGGCGGGTGACCGCGCGCACCGGCCGGGTCCATACCAAGCTCTTCCAGGAGGAGCGCGACCGCCCGGTCTTCTTCGTCGTGGACCTTGGCGAACACATGCGATTCGGCACCCGACTGGCGTTCAAGTCGGTGGTGGCGGCCGAGGCCGCCTCGTTGCTCGCATGGGCCGCGGTGGCGAACGGCGATCGGGTCGGCGGGCTCGTACTCGCCGGCGAGTACGCGGCCGAATCCCGTATCGAGAGTGGACGGCGCGGGGCGCTTGCGTTCTTCCGCGTCCTCGCCGGGGTCGAGAGCGAGATCAGGGAACGAGACGCGACGGACGGAGTCGGGGATGCGCTGCCCCGCACACGTCGGGTCGCGCGACCGGGGACGCTGGTCGTCGTGGTCAGCGATTTCAGTCGACCGCGGGATTCGGTAGGCCGGCAGCTCGCCAGGCTGCGCGAACACAACGACTTGCTCTGCGTGCGGGTCTACGATCAGCTCGAATCCGTGCCTCCGCCGCCGGCCCGCTACCCAATCGGCGACGGACGGCGCACCGCGACTCTCGACACCCGATCGAGCGAGGTCGCGCGCGCGGTCTCGCACCGGTTCGACGCCATCGAGACACGAATCACCTCCGCGTGCGGTCGCGCCGGGGCGGTGCTGGTGCGCATCCGTTGCGGCGACGACGTCCGGGCCGTGCTCCGCGAGACCTTGTCCGGCCGGGTCCGCCGCTCGAGCCCTCCGCTGCGATGAACTCCGCCGATCCGCTCGCCGCCCTTCGCGACATCCACGTCCCCGATCCGCCGGGATTCTGGCCTCCGGCGCCCGGGTGGATCGTGGCCGCCTGCATCGTGACGGCGGCCGGGGTCGCCGCGGCGGTCATCGCCGCGCGATGGTGGCGCGCCGGGCGTGTCCGGCGCGAAGCGCTCGCCAGCCTGCGGCTCCTTCGCGCCCGTCATCGGGCCGGCGGACCGGAGAGCGAGATCGCGATGGAGCTGTCCACCCTCATTCGCCGCGTCGCCCTCGCCCGCCGCCCGCGCGAAGAAGTGGCGGGACTGACCGGCGAGCGGTGGATCGCGTGGCTCGAATCGACTCTCCCCGGAATCGGAGATTCAGCGCGCATCGCATTGCTCCAGGCCCCGTACGCACGCGGGCGCCGCTTCGACGCGGCCCGCGCCCTCGCCGCATGCGAGTACTGGATCCGGCGCGCATGAACCGCCGGATACTCCCGTTCGCGGTTGCCGCCGCCGCGGTGCTCGCCCTCGGTGACCTCCGAGCGCAGACCCTCGACGCCCGTCTCGATCGCAATCCGGTCCACGACGACGAGACGGTGCGCCTGATCCTGGAAGCGGAGGCTCGGACCGACGACGCGCGGCCCGACCTCACACCGCTCCGGAACGACTTCGAAGTTCTCGGACAGTCGACGAGCACCCACGTCGCCATCGCGAACGGCACCCACAGCGCGCGCACCGAGTGGATCGTCGAGCTGGCCCCCAGGCGTTCGGGACGCTTCACCATCGGTCCTCTGAAGGTGGGAACGATGACGAGCCCGGCCATCGAGCTCCAGGTCCTGCCCGCCTCATCGACGGCGGCGCGATCCGCGCGCGACGTCTTTCTCGAGGTGGAAGTAACGCCACGAGAGGTCTACGTCCAGTCCCAGCTCGTCTGCGTGCTGCGCATCTACCGCGCCGCGGAGTTCCTCGAAGCAAAGCTCTCGGACTTCGACCCCGACGGCGCCGTGACCCACCGGCTCGGCAAGGATGCGACGTACGCCAAGGCCATCGACGGGCGGCGCTACCGGGTCATCGAACGCCGGTTCGCGGTGTTCCCGCAGGCGAGCGGGCGGCTCAGGCTGCCTGCGATTCGTCTCGATGCACGCATTGCCGAGGCGGGCGCTGCATCGACGATGGGCCACCTGTTCGGAGAGGGGCGCCGGGTGCGTATCGCGACGCAGCCGGTCGAGGTGGTGGTGAAGCCCCGGCCCGGCGCGGCGGCGACGCCATGGCTGCCCGCCCGCGCCGTCACCCTCACCGAGGAATGGCCCGAGGAGCCTCCCCGGCTCGTCGCGGGTGAACCGGTGACCTGGACGTTACGCCTCGGCGCGATGGGACTCACCGGCGAGCAACTGCCTCCGATCGAGCCTCCCGGTCTCGAAGGGGCCCGGGTCTATCCCGACCAGCCGTCCATCATGACTCGCGCCGATGCGAATGCCGTCCACGGAGAGCGTGTTCAGCGTATCGCGATGGTGCCAGGCACGGCGGGGGAGCTGAAGATCCCGGAGCTGCAGGTGGAGTGGTGGGACGTCGAGGCGGACGCGCCGCGCACCGCCCTGATTCCGGCGCGGACGATTGCCGTCGCCCCGGCCCCGGCCTCGACGCAGGCGCTTCGCCCCGTGCTCGTCGCCCCGCCGGCGGTGCCGGAGACGACCCCGCGGCTCTGGCAGGGCATCAGCGCGGCCCTGGCCGTCGTGTGGCTGGTGACGCTGGGGGTGTTGCTGCGCGTTCTCGGCCGGCGCCGCGGCGGCGGCTCCCAAGCGCCGTCGCGGGCCGGGGAGCCACCGCGTGACACCGTCGCGGCGCGGCGCCGCGTGCTGGATGCGTGCTACGACGCCTCCCCGCGCGCAGCACGCGACGCCCTGCTCGACTGGGCCGCGCTCGTCTGGTCCGAGTCGCCCCCTCGCGATCTCATCGCTCTCGCGGCGCGTGCTCGTGACGAGCCGTTCGGCGAGAGTGTTCTGGATCTCGACCGGGCATTGTGGTCGGCGCGCGGCACCGGTTGGATCGGGCAGTCGCTGGCCGCCCGGCTCCCCCGCGAGCTCGGGCCTCCGCCGGCCCCGCGGCGCGGCGCGGCGGCGGACCGGCTGCCGTCACTGCATCCCGCTTGACGCGCCGCTCCAGGATCCACGCATCGCGTCGAGCTGCTCGCTCTTCTCGAGCCAGGTCGACTCGATGGTCGTGATCTCGGCGTCGAGCTTCCCGCGCCGCACGAGCAGCTCGTGCAGCCGCGCGCGCTCGTCCTCGCCATAAACTGCACCATCCGCCAGAACCGACTCGATCGATGCACGCTCGTCGCTCAATGTGCCCAGCCGCTGCTCCAGCGCTTCGATCTCGCGCCTGAGCGGCGCCGCCCTGCGCCGCTCGTCCGCAAGCTGCCGCCGTCGTTCGCGTCGTGCCGTCGCCGTGCCGCCGGGGCGCGGCTCATCGAGGGTCTGTGCCGTGTGGCGTTCGGCGAGCCACCGGCCGTAGTCGTCGATGTCACCTTCGAAGGGTGCGGCGCGCCCTTCCGCGACGAGCCAGAGCGAGTCGCTCGCGAGCCTCAGCAGGTGTCGATCGTGCGATACCAGCACGAGTGCGCCGGAGAACGATTGCAGCGCGGCGGCGAGCGCCTGGCGCATGTCGAGGTCGAGATGGTTCGTCGGCTCGTCGAGCAGGAGCAGGTTGGGACGCTCCAGGACCAGCAGCGCCAGTGCGAGGCGGGTCTTCTCGCCCCCGGAGAGCGGCGCGACGCGGCTCGTCGCGGGCGCGGCCCCGAACCCGAACCCGCCGAGGAAATCGCGCATCTCCTGCTCCCGCACCCCGGGCGCGGCGGCCCGCGCCAGCTCCAGCGGGGTGCGGTGCGGGTCGAGCTGATCGAGCCGGTGCTGGGCGAAATACCCGACCTTCGCATCGGGCGAGCGCTCGACCGTGCCGGCGCCCGATGCGATCCGCCCCGCCACGCCGCGCATCAGGGTGGACTTGCCCGCCCCGTTCGCCCCGAGCAGGGCCACGCGGTCCCCGGGGGCCAGAGTCACCGACACCTCGTGCAGCACGGTGCGGTCGCAGTATCCGAACGACACCGCCTCCAGCTTCACCACCGGCCGGGGAGAACGTTCAGGTTCGAGGAACTCGAAGGCGAAGCGCCTCTCCACCGGAACGGGCGTCACTGCCTGCATCCGCTCCAGCGCCTTGAGTCGGCTCTGGGCCTGCCGCGCCTTGCTCGCCTTGTAGCGGAAACGGTCGACGAACGCCTGGACCCGCGCACGCTCGCGCCGCTGGCGGTCCGCGGCCCGGCGCGAGTGCGCGATCTCGACGGCGCGCAGCCGTTCGAACGCGCTGTAGTTCCCGGTGTAGAGGGAGATCCGACCACCGATGACCAAGGCGACGTGGTCCACGACGGGATCGAGGAACTCCCGGTCGTGGGAGATGAGCAGCAGGGTCCCGGCGTAGCGCCGCAACCAGCCTTCCAGCCAGACCACCGCATCGAGGTCGAGGTGGTTCGTGGGCTCGTCGAGCAGGAGGAGGTCCGAGGGGGTGACGAGGGTGCGGGCGAGCGCGGCGCGCATCCTCCAACCCCCGGAGAGGGTGTCCAGGCGCCGCGGCCCGTCGTCCGGCGCGAAGCCGAGCCCGCGCAGGACGCGGCTCGCGGCGGCTTCCGCGGCGTAGCCGTGGACGGCTTCCAGATCGGCATGCGCCGCCGCCTCGGCCGCGGCGTCCCCACACGCCCCGGCATCCGCGAGCCGGGCGCGGATCGCGGCGATGCGCGGATCGCCGGAGACCACGTAGTCGATGAGGGGGACATCGCCGCCCGGCGCTTCCTGGGCCACCGTCGCCACCACGATGCCGGCGGGCAGCTCGACTTCGCCCCGATCGGGCTCCAGCTCGCCGAGCAGCAGCGCGAGGAGGCTGGACTTGCCGGCGCCGTTCGCCCCGACCACCCCGACCTTCCACCGGCGCCGGATCGCCAGGCTCGCGTCCCCGAGCACCCGCGCCCCTCCGCGGCGCAGCTCGACGCCGTCGAGCCGGATCATGGGATGCGCTCCGCCGGGAAGATGGTTCAGGCGCCTGCCGCTTCCTTGGCGGGAAGTCCTTCCGTCGCGCGGAGCCGCCCACCCGTGAACGCTCGTTCGAGCAGCCACCGCACGAACCCGACGTCCGAGCTGTACGCGGCGAGGTCGTCGAGGCGGTAGTGCGTGCCCGCGACGATCGACTCCGCGGCGCGATGGCCGCTGCGGATTGCGGGGCCGATCCCTTCACAGAGGTCCCGGGTGGCGAGGCCGGCCGCGTCGCCGGTGATGAAGGCGTTCCCGATCCGCACCGTCTCGACCCCGCCGCGCAGGTAGTAGCTGTAGCCCTTGGGCGCGAATTCGGCCCCGGCGGCGAGCCCGCGGCGCGCGAGCACCCCGGTGAAGTGGCTCCAGTGCCGCTTGACGTCCTCCCCGCGGGCCTTGAGCTTCTCCGCCATCGCCCCGAGCCCGCAGTTCAGGTACCCGTCCGCCTTGGGGACGTACCAGGCATATCCGGGCAACCCCTTCTCGAAGAACCACAGGTGGCAGCGCTCGTCGCCCCAGCGGCAAGGGAGCTCGTGCTCGTAGGTCGCGGCCTGGAGCTCGCGGGCGCGGGGGTTGGCGTCGCGGAAGAAGGTGCGGTAGACGGGGCACCGGGTGCCGCCGGCGCCGACGAGGTACTGCGATCGGAAGGCCCCGTCCACGACGAAGCCGTCCGGGCCGTGCTCGACGGCGCGCACGTTGTGCACGAGGCATCGGGCGCCGCTGCGGCGCAGCAGGTAGTCGTCGAACTCGTAGCGGCGGATCGAGTGCTGCACGCTCGGCAGGGTGAACGTCAGCCGCTTGATGTGCACGACGATCCCGTTGAAGGTGTTGAACCGGTGCGGGTACGCCTCCACGTCGAGGGCGAGGTCCTCCACCACCTCCGGGGTGATCCATCCCGCGCAGAGCTTGGTGCGGGGGAACTCCGCGCGGTCGAGCACGAGCACCGACGCCCCCGCCTGCACCAGACGCTCCGCGCAGGCGGAGCCGGCCGGGCCTCCGCCGACGACGATGGCGTCGAAGCTCTCCATCGATCAGCCGTCCGCGGACGCGGAATCGGACCCGGCGCCGGATCCGGTTCCGACCACCGCCGGCGGGTCGACACGAGCGTGTCCGCGTTCAGCCGACGGGTACGCGACGGCCGGGGCGCCGGTTGCCGCTGCCGGGGAACCGGTCGCGGCCGACGCCGGGTAGACGTGGGCGCGGGTCCAGGGCACGCCGTTGTTGGCGGCCGGCGCGCAGACCACCTGGAAGAGCTGGAGGGAGTTGGCGTAGAACGCGGCCGAGCAGCCCGCGAGATACAGGCGCCATGCCCGCACGAACACCTCGTCGTACATCGTCCTGACCGTGTCCACCGCCCGGTCGAAGCGCGCCAGCCACTCATCAAGGGTGCGCGCGTAGTGGAGCCGGAGGTTCTCGACGTCGATGAGGGAGAAGTTGTACGGCTCGAAGATCGCCATCATCTCGCGCAGGCTGGGCGGATGGCTGCCGGGGAAGATCCGCTGCTCCAGCCATGCGTTGACCGGGGTGGGGCGGTTGCGGCCGACGCTGTGGATGAGCGCGAGGCCCTCGGGCTTGAGGGTACGGGCGATGACGCCGCCGAGGGCCTCGTAGTTCCGGACTCCGACGTGCTCCAGCATGCCCACCGAGACGAACGCATCGCAGGCGCCCTCGATGTTGCGGTAGTCGTCCTGCACGAACTCCACCATCCCGTCCATGCCGTCGCGCGCCGCGCGCTCGCGCGCGTAGGCGATCTGTTCCTGCGAGATGTTGAAGGCGCGGACCTTGACGCCGTACTCGCGCGCCATGTGCAGCGCGAGAGTGCCCCATCCGCAGCCGGCTTCGATGACCTGCTGGCCGGGCCGGAGCATCAGCTTGCGGCAGACGTGGTCGAACTTCGCGCACTGCGCCTGCTCCAGCGTGGCGTCCGGCGTGTCGTAGTACGCGCAGGTGTAGACCATCTCCTCGTCGAGCCACAGGCGGTAGAAGTCGTTGCCCAGGTCGTAGTGATGTTGGATGTGGCGGCGCGATCCGGCGGTGGAGTTGGGACGCGGCTTCGGAAGCCGACCCAGTACGCTGCGCTTGCCGGCAGCCGTACCCGCGCGATCCATACCTCGATAACATCTCGCGAGCACGTCGACGAGATCGCCTTCGACCTCGATGCGTCCTGAGCTGAACGCATCCCCGAATCCAAGCTCGGGACTCAAGACCACCGAAAGCAATGCGCCACGATCACGAAAGATGATGCGCCCGTGGCATTCGACCGGCGGGCGATACGCGTCCTCACCGTCCCATAGTGCGAACGCGACGTCCGGATCGCCTGATTTCGCCGCTATTCGCCGCACGAGCCATCGATCGAGCCCGCTCGGACGCACTCTCTCATCCCCGGTCGATCGGCCCTTCCCGATTCCCGGGCTGAAGACGCCGGGAAGGCCCAGCGGGTGCGTGCGTTGTCGTCTCACCGCCATCTCCTGCCTCCTGTCACGAAGCAGCCGATGAACCGTCGCGTGAACCCCTTGGTGCGCGGGTTCCTCGGATGTGCAGCATTCGGTGGAATCCGAGCCTGAAACGAAGGGACCGTTGAAATCGGGCCCACTCATGTACGAGATTATAGCGAGTCATGCTCCGGGCGCGAAGGCGGGGATCCGGATCGCGTTCCGTCACCACGCCGGGCGTGGCGCCGCGCCTGCACGGCGCCGACGATCCATTTGGCGATCAGCGGGAAGATTCCCAGCAGCACGAAGGAGCCGATGAGGGCGGGTGAGACAATGCCCCGCAGCGATTCGATGCGCCCGAGCTGCGTGCCGGCATTCACGAAGACGATGGTCCCCGGGAGCATTCCAAGCTGGCTTACGAACGCGAACGTGAGGATTCGCATCGGGGTAAGGCCCATGACCAGATTGATGATGAAGAAAGGAAACGCCGGCACCAGCCGCATGGTGAACAGGTAGAATCCCCCGTCGCGTTCAACGCCGGCGTTGATCGTCTCCAGACGGTCTCCGTATCGCCGCTGGATTCCGTCTCGCAAGATGTATCGGGACACGAGGAATGCGACGGTAGCGCCGAGCGTCGATGCGAAGGAGACGACGACGGTGCCCCATAGCAGCCCGAACATCGCCCCGCCGGCCAGGGTCATGATGGCAGCGCCGGGCAAGGACAGGCCGGTGACCGCAACGTAGGCGACGAAATATGCCGCGGGCACCATCAGAGGATGCTCGCGGTAGAACGCGTCGATGTCCGCCTGACGCGACTTGAGGTGTGCAAGATCCAGATAGCGGCCGAGATCGAACCACAGGAACGCGACGATGAGCACGGCGATCACTGCGATCACCGCGAATTTCCCTTTGTTCATGCTGTGCTTCCGATCTGTCGGGGGTGATGACCGCCCCCATGGTCGCGGGCGATTATAGATGAACTTTCATCGAACCCTTGCCGGCGCACGGTCCGGTCGATAGATTCGTGAACGTGGACCGCGCCCGGCGCGGATCAGCCATCTCCAGCGGTTCCCGATGCTCATTTTCTGGCTCCTCGCCTCGCTCATGATCCTGGCCGCGCTGTTGCTGGTCGTGCCCCCCTTGATGCGCGACCGTGGCTCCGGCCGCGATGCGCCCGGTGATGTCAACGTCGCGCTGTATCGCGAGCGTCTCGCGGAGCTGGATCGGGAACGCGATCGGGAGGAGATCGACGCGGAACGATACGCTGCGTTGCGTGAGGATCTCGAACGCGGGCTGCTCGTCGACGCCGGGAGGCGCGAAGCGCCGCGCGCCGCCGCGCACCCGCCGCCGTACTGGATGGCGGTCGCGGTCGCGGTCGCGGTGCCGGCCTGCAGCCTCGCGTTTTATCTGTGGCTCGGCTCGCCGCACGGACTCGATCCGCGGTCACCGCCCCGCGGAACGGCTGCCGGCACCGGGCCGGAGCCACCGGTGGAGGCGATGGTCGCCTCGCTTGCCGCGAAGCTCGCCGCCGACCCCGCCGACGCTGACGGTTGGCTCCTGCTTGCCCGCTCGCAAGTCGTGCTCGAACGATTCGATGCGGCGCTCGTCGGGTTCGAGAGGGCTCACGCGCTTCTCGGAGACGAACCGTCGCTTCTGGCGGATTGGGCGGAAGCGGAAGCAGGGGTCGCCGGCAACCGTTTCCCGACCAGCGCCCTCGGTCGGCTCGACCGTGCTATCGAGCTCGATCCTGACCACGAGAAGGCGCTTTGGCTCGGAGGATTCGCCGCGGTCCAGAACGGGCGCACGGACATCGCCATCGCGCGCTGGGAGCGGTTGCTCGCGCGCCAGCCACCCGGGTCACGGGAAGAATCCGTCGTCACCGAGCTGCTCGCGCAAATCCGCGACACGGGAGCTACGACGCCCGCGGCCCGTTCCGAAGCGTCCGAATCCACCGAGGAGATCGAGCCGGCGGGCGCATCCAGGACGGCGGATGGAGCGCGGATCGTGGTCGAGGTCAGCCTTGCGCCGGATCTCGCGGTCGAGCTCGACGCCGGTGAGCTGGTGTTCGTTTTCGCCCGCGCACCGTCCGGCGCCGGCCCGCCGATCGCCGTCACTCGCACCGTCGTGGGGGCGCTCCCCGCCACGGTGGTGCTCGACGAATCGAACGCGATGGTTCCCTCGCGGTCGCTCGCGAGCGTGGAACGCGCACTCGTGACGGCACGGGTGGCGCGGTCCGGGACGGCGAGTCGCGCCAGCGGCGACGTCGAAGGCGTCTCCGGACCGGTCGCGGTCGCCGATTCGGAGCCGGTAAGGATCGTGCTGTCGCAGATCGTCCCGTGACTACCTCCCGGCCCGGGCCGTCCGCCATGCAACCAGCCTCGACGCGCACCCCCGACGTGCCGCTGCGACGGGGCTGCGTGCGTACCCCTTCCTCGTTCCCCACCCTGTCGTCGTCCCATCTCCCGGGGCGTCCACCGGTGGCGGAGAGCGACGTCGATTCGGACCTTCCCTGGTGCAGCGCTCGGAATGGTGATGCAGCGCCTCGCAGTCGCTGCGCGCAATCGGTCGTTGAATTCCCGTCGAGCCCAATGCCGTGAACTTCCTTGCCCACGCGCTGCTGTCACCCGACGACGGCGAGATACTTGCCGGAAACGTCTGCGCCGACCTCATCAAGGGCAGGGTCGAAGGCATCGCCCCGCCCGGGATCGTGACCGGTATCGCACTCCACCGAGCCATCGATCGATTCGCGGATCGCCAACCCGCATTCAAGTCGTGCCTGGCATATGTCGCCGCTCCCCGCCGGCGCTATGCCCGGGTCATCGTGGACGTGTTCTTCGACCACTGTCTCGCACGATGCTGGACGAGCTACTCGGCGGTGGGCCTGGACTCCTTCGTCGAGCATGTCTGCAATCAAGTGGAACGGCGGGCCGGCATTCTCCCGGTCCGGGACCGGGCGCGGTTCGAGCGCATGCTCGAAGGTCGATGGCTGGGACTGTACGCGACCCGGACCGGCCTCGACCAGGCATTCGCCGGGCTTGCCCGCCGGGCGAGGTTCGGTCATCAGCTCGGGGAGGCGGCCGCCGACCTCGATCGACACTATCCGGCGGTAGAAGCTTCATTTCACGTGCTCATGCCGGCGTTGCGCGAGCACGCGGATCGGGTGCTCGCGAGCCACATCGATTGAAGCCCGGCCGGTTCGATCCGGATCGGCCACCGCACCGCGCGGTCCGATGATCGCGTACCCCTCGCAGCCCAGGCTCTCCCCCCGCTCGACCTCGACCGCACGATTCCGGTGACCGAATGCCGTGAAGGAACCACAGGCAGAGAAGTTATCCACAGGTATCACCGTGGTATCCCCCGCTCTGTCCACCGTTCCATGCACAATATCTTGGGTTTCACGAGCCGCTTGACTACAAGTCCTGGTGTTATAGACTCTCTCCGTAATGAAATGGGATGAACGCTGACAAGTACAGCGGCCGGAGCCGATTGTCCTGATGGGCTCGAACGGGTCGACAAGGCGGTTTCTCGCGGAACGACACACGCCGCCGGTCGAGGAAGGCAGTACGGTCGCATCCGTCCCTGGCGGATGGAAGCACGGGGAATGCGGACGCGGGCATCGCAGGAGCCTTTCCAGCGGAAGGGGCATCGATGGTCATCGAGACCGTCCGCGCCGGCCGGATATCCGACGAGGGGATGCAACGATGAAGGTGGCTCAGCGGATTCATGTCGAGACGGACGACTCCGGCATTGCGGGTATTCCTCTGCAATCGACGTCGCTCGACATCTGGGACGGCAAGTACCGTCTGAAGAAACGCGACGGTACCGTCATGGATCGCGGGATCGACGAGACCTACCGCCGCGTCGCCCGTGCGATCGCCGACGTCGAGGCCACGGATGAGTTCCGCGCGCTCTGGCGCGAACGCTTCCTGTGGGCGCTGCGCCAAGGTGCGATTCCGGCCGGCCGCATCGTCTCGAACGCGGGGGCGCTGGAACACAAGCCGGCAACTTCGACCATCAACTGCACCGTGTCCGGCACCATCCTCGATTCGATGGACGACATCCTGGACAAGGTTCATGAAGCCGGTCTCACCCTCAAGGCAGGCTGTGGCATCGGCTACGAGTTCTCCACCCTGCGCCCCAGGGGCGCGTACGTCACCGGGGCCGGGGCGTATACGTCGGGACCACTGTCGTTCATGGACATCTACGACCGGATGTGTTTCACCGTGTCATCGGCGGGTGGGCGCCGGGGCGCGCAGATGGGCACCTTCGATGTCGGCCACCCCGACGTCCTCGACTTCATCCGCGCCAAACGCGAAGACGGCCGCCTGCGCCAGTTCAACCTGTCGTTGCTCATCACCCGCGAGTTCATGCAGGCGGTTCGCGACGATGCCCAGTGGAAGCTCGCGTTCCCGCTGATGCAACCGGAAGTCGAGCACGAAGGCATCGATCTCGACGATCCGGAGTCGGTGGTGTGGCGAAGCTGGCCGGTGAGCGACGGCTACGTCACGGACAATCTGGGAAGGGTCGCGTGCCGGGTCTATCGATCCGTGCGGGCTCGACGGATCTGGGACGTCATCATGTCGTCGACGTACGACTTCGCCGAGCCGGGATTCATCCTGGTCGACGAGATCAACGACATGAACAACAACTGGTTCTGCGAGAACATTCGCGCGACCAACCCCTGCGGCGAACAGCCCCTTCCGCCGTACGGTTCATGCCTGCTCGGTTCGGTCAACCTCACCCGGTTCGTGCTCGATCCGTTCACGGATCGCGCGCGCTTCGACTGGGAGACCTTCCGCGAAGTCGTCGCCGTCTTCACCCGCCTGCTCGACAACGTCGTGGAGGTCAACGGACTCCCCCTCGGCTCTCAACGCGACGAGATCATGCGAAAGCGGCGCCACGGGATGGGCTATCTGGGCTTGGGCTCGACCTTGACGATGCTGCGCCTGAAGTATGGCTCCGATGCATCGGTCGAGTTTACGGAGCACGTGACGCGCGAGATGGCGGTCACTGGCTGGGAGGTTTCTCTCTCATTGAGTCGGGAGAAGGGCCCGGCGCCGCTCATGGAGGAGTCTTTCCCGGTGACGGCGGAGATGCTCGCGCAACGCCCGGAGATGGCGCGGGACGGATTGCGGAGCGGAGATCGGGTCAAGGGCAAAGTGCTGCATGCGAGATACAGCCGCTACATGCAGCGGCTTGCCGAGGTCGAGCCCGAGCTCGTCGAGGCGCTCGCCAAGCAAGGCGCACGGTTTACCCACCATACGTCGATCGCGCCGACGGGCACGATCTCCCTCTCGCTTGCGAACAACGCGAGCAACGGGATCGAGCCCAGCTTCGCGCACCACTACTCCAGGAACGTCATTCGCGAAGGCCGCAAGACGAAGGAGAAGATCGACGTGTTCTCCTTCGAGATGCTCGCCTATCGAGAGCTCGTCGATGCACGGGCGGTGCCCGGCGGCGATGGAGCTCACGCACTCCCCGACTACTTCTTGACTGCCGACGACATCACGCCCAGGCAGCACGTCGATGTCCAGGCGGCGGCGCAGCACTGGGTCGACTCCTCGATCTCCAAGACCGCGAACGTTCCCACCGACCATCCGTACGAAGATTTCAAGGACATCTATCTCTACGCCTTCGAGCGGAACCTGAAAGGCTGCACGACGTTCCGGTTCAACCCGGCCGCATTCCAGGGTGTTCTCGTAAAGGAGCAGGATCTCGAGAACACGACCTATCGATTCACGCTCGAAGATGGAACGGTCATCGAGGCCAGGGGCAATGAAGAGATCGAGTACGACGGCGACGTTCACACTGCCGCGAATCTCTACGATGCAATCAAGGAGGGCTATTACGGGAAATTCTGAGTCCGGCGATCGACACCGGCGGGCTCCGGGCTCGTCCGGCTTGGCGAGGAGGATATCCGGAGCGGTCGGTGCCGTCGGATCAGCATCCGCCGCCGGGGATCGGTATTTCCCGCAAGAGGAAACAAGTCATGGCCATCAGGATCCATCAGAAGATCGTTGAATACGGTATCGAGCCTCGAGACGAGACTCCCGCCACACCGCCGCCCCGACCCAAGGCGGATGTCATCCAGATGCACGAGAAGATCGAGCGGCCGGAAACGCTGCTCGGCTCGACGTACAAGATCAAGACGCCGCTGTCCGACCACGCCCTCTACGTGACGATCAATGACGTAGTGCTGAACGAGGGCACCGAGCATGAGCAGAGGCGTCCGTTCGAGATCTTCATCAACTCCAAGAACATGGAGCATTTTCAGTGGATCGTGGCGCTCACGCGAATCGTGTCAGCGGTGTTTCGGAAGGGCGGAGACGTGACGTTTCTCGTCGAGGAGCTGCGATCGGTGTTCGACCCCCGTGGCGGCTATTTCAAGAAGGGGGGGCGCTACATGCCTTCGCTGGTCGCCGAGATTGGCGATGCCATCGAGGCGCACATGCGCTCGATTGGATTGATCGAAGACGAGCCGCTCGACTCACCCAGACGTCGATTGGCCGAAGGGAAGCGCGTACGATTCCGGGCATCGGATTCCACCGGCGGCGAAGCCCTTTCGCACGGATTCCCCGACGGCGCGCGGCTCTGCACGAATTGCCAGACGCAGGCGGTCGTCCACACGGACGGATGCATGACCTGCCTCAACTGCGGCGAATCCAGATGCGGCTGAGCATCGCCGGCATCGGGGCTCGAATTCGGGTATGCGTTCTCGGGGCAAGGAACATTGATCGGATATTGGTAGGCGAAATCATCTCGGATCGTCGGCAGTGGCGAAGTTCCATGCGGGCAGGGCCTGCCTGAGACGGGGCCTGTCTGCATGTGTGGGAGTCGTGACGGGCGCCGACCAGGACGTCGGCACTGAAACCCACCGGGTATCGGCCAGCCGCGAGCAAGCTGGTACCCGGTGGGTCTTTTTCTCGTCATGACGGAGCCACTGTCGTCCCGGCACGGCGTTCATCGGCCGACGCCTCTGCGCCCGCCTGACCGCGGGCGGATACGCGGACCCCGGTCAGGCCGTTGTCGTCCAGTCCCGTGATCACGATCGGCTCCAGGCGCGCATCGGCTTCACCTTCCCCCAGATCGACCCTGAGATAGTTGTCGGTCCACCCGCCGATACGTGCGGCGCCACCGCGGCGCGCCGGCTCGAGGAGGACGTCGACGATCCGGCCGACGTGACGTTGCGCGAAGCGGTGGTGCTTCTCTGCCGAGAGCCGTTTCAGTGCTCGCGTGCGGCGCTTCCTGATTTCCGGCGGCACCTGGCCGGTGAAATGCTCCGCCTCGGAGCCTGGGCGGGGGGAGTACGTGAACGCGTGGAGATAGGTGATGGGAAGTCTCTCGACGTGTTCGAAGGTGCGGAGAAAATCCTCGTCGGTCTCGCCGGGAAAGCCGCAGATCACATCCGCCCCGATCCCGCAGCCCGGGATGCGTTCGCCGATGCGGGTGACGAGGTCCGCGAACTCCCCGGCCCGATACCGCCGCTTCATCCGGGTGAGAATTGCGTCGCTGCCGCTCTGGAACGGGATGTGAAAGTGCCGCGCGAATTTCGGTGATTCGGCCATCAGGGTGATGACCTCGTCACCGAGCGACGCGGGTTCGATCGAGCTCAATCGGAATCGCTTGACTTCCTCGATCTCCAGAATGCTCTCGATCAGCTCGGGCAGCATTCGCCGTCTCTCGGAGAGATCGAGCCCGTAGTCGCCGATGTGTACACCGGTGAGCACCACCTCGACATACCCGGCGTCGGCAAGTTGGCGCACCTGGTCAAGCACGCTCGCCGGAGCCCGGCTCCGCGAAACGCCACGGGTCTGCGGAACGATACAGAACGTGCAGGACTCGTTGCAGCCTTCCTGCACCTTGACGAACGCACGGCTGTGCTCGGTCATCTCCGTAATCGGCACATCCAGAAAGCTCTTCGCGGTGGCGATCGGCGACACCGCGACGAGCGGGGGGCCATCTTCAAGATGGTCGATGAGCTCCGCAACCCGGGAGCGGTCCGCCGCACCGATCACCAGCGCGACCCCGGGCAACACCGCCAGCTCCCCTGGGGCGCGCTGGGCATAGCAACCGGTCACCACGATCCTTGCCGCCGGGTGATCGGCGGCGATTCGCCGGATTGCCTTTCGCGCCGAGGCGTCGGCCCGTGCGGTCACGCTGCAGGTATTCACGACGTAGACGTCGGCGGCCTCGCGCGCGCTGACCGTCTCGAAGTCGCACCCCTCGTTCACGAGGGTGCGGATCGCCTCCGTGTCGTACTGGTTCAACCGGCACCCGAAGGTGCAATACGCAATCCGCCTGCTCATGTCGGGATCCCGATTGTTCCGCTGCGTGACGTGCCGCAATACGATTCCAAGCCAGCGATTCTCGCCGGGTCACGAAGCGAGAGCGAGACCGGGGTGGAAGCGATGGTCAGGGCCGAGGAGTCCACACCACCCTCCACCCAGGAGATCCCGGCGGCGCGGTGAGCCGTGGGTTGATCCACACGGTTCCGATCGCGGCGAGCACACCGCCGGCGTACACCAGCGGGATACGCCCACGCTCCCACGGCGGAATTCCCAGCGACTGAAACCGTTTCTTGAGCGAATGCCCTCGCACGCGCAGCGGTCGCATCCACCCCGGGCCATCACCGCGCAATCGCACCAGGATCTCCGTGTCGCAGACCGTATTGTCGAGCCCGCCGCCGGTGCAGGGCTCCCATGCGAGATATCCGTGATCCAACGTGAGAGTTTCCGGAATCCGCCAGCCACGCACGACCTGCGCGGCGACCGGGTTCATTCGCGGGACCAACCGGATGCGACTCCGAAAGCGCCGGACTTCGATGTCTCCGAGCCTCACACACGGCATCGCATCCGATCTCGCCCCGATGACCTCGCGAGCGATCTGCTCGATCCGGCGCGCTCCGGGCAATGCGATCCTCCGTGCCCTCAACCAGCCGGCGATGGCATTGCGCCGCCGCGCCGGCTCCAGAGCCCCGACCGCCCGGGCATCGAGCGTCTCCCCGCAGATGCCGCCAGCCGGCTCGAGGTCGATGGCGGCCAGTGCATCGAGCAGCTCGGCCGACTCCCGGCCGAGCTCCGCGGCGCGCGCCAGCGACGCCCGCATCCGGGGCCATCGTGCTTCGAGAACGGGAATCACCTTGCGGCGCAGCACCACCCTCGAGAAACGCTGATCCTCGTTCGCCGGATCATGGATCAGCGGAAATCCGGTCGCGCGCGCGTATGCCTGCAATGCCGCCCGCGAGACGCCGCGCACCGGCCGCGCGACAATCCCCTCGCCAAGGCGCCGTACGTCCGGGATTCCTGCCAGACCCCTCGGGCCGGCTCCGCGCAGCAGGTTCAGCAGGACGGTCTCGACATGGTCGTCTTGGGAGTGTGCGGTGCACAGGACATCGTGTGCCGAGAGGATGCGCTCGAACGCCTCGTAACGGGCGGTGCGCGCCGCACCTTCGTCACTGTGCCCGACGACGTTCGCCTTCAGATCCGCGTCGAGCACCGTGAGGTCGACCGACAACCGGCGGCAGACCTCCTTGCACTGATGCGCCCACCCCGCCGATTCGGAGTGCAGGTGGTGATCGACGTGAACGACACGCAAACGCAGACCGGGGGCACGCTCCCGCACGCGAGTGAAGGCATGGAGCAGCGCGAGCGAGTCCGCTCCGCCGCTGAAGGCGACGACGAAACGGGTCTCCGGGGGAAATGCGCCCGCGAATCCGATGATGGTCTCCGGCCCGAACGGCCCGGCGTCGAGTCGGTCCATGTCAAGACCGTCGGTCCGGCTCAGTACGCGTTCCGGCGCAGTCCCGTGCGCAGCAGCACCCGTGAGGCAATCTCCTCGACCGACGCGGCACTCGTATCGAGGCACGGGATCCGGTGACGTTCGAACAACGCCTCTGCCTCCCGAACCTCGGTGCGGCAGCGGGACGGTGACGCATATGCCGTGCCCGGCCGCCGCTCGGAGCGGATCTTCTGCAGCCGCTCCGGATTGATGGTGAGCCCGAACAGCCGTGCGCGGTTGTCGAGCAGGTGCTGCGGAAGCGTCGTGCACGACAGGACTTCATCGGTCAACGGATAGTTTGCCGTTCTGATGCCGAACTGCATCGCAAGATAGACACAGGTCGGTGTCTTGCCCGAGCGCGATACACCGACCAGTATGGTGTCCGCATCGGCGTAGCTTCGTATGCCGGCGCCGTCGTCGTGGTTGAGCGCGAATTCCACTGCGCCAATCCGGCCTTCATAGGACGCCTTGTCGGCGGCGGCATGAAATCGGCCGAGGGCATGGCTCGACCCGACGTGCAGCTCCCGCTCCAGGGTCCCGATGAATGCCTGGAAGACATCGAGCACGAGGGCGTTGCTGCGCGACAGGATCTCGCGCAGTGCCGAATCCGCGAGGGTGCTGAAGACGAGCGGGCGATCGCGCTTGCCGCGTGCGGCCGCATCGATTCGAGCGACGACGTTGTCCGCCTGCGTCGCATCGATGACGAACGGGATCGTGGTGGTCACGAACTCTGCGTGATCGAACTGGCTCAGCAGGGCGTTTCCAAGCGTCTCGACGGTAATTCCGGTGCTGTCCGACACGAAGAACACCTGTCGGTGGATGTCGGTACCGGAATTCACCGTCCCAGGGAGGTTGTGGCAGAGACGACCTCGGCAAGCCGGTCGGCCTGCTTCTCCACCTCGGCGTGCGAGGCGCCCTCGACCATGATGCGCACGATCGGCTCGGTTCCCGACATCCGTAGCAGAACCCGTCCATCCTTGCCGAGGTCTGCCTCCACAGCCGCGATCGCATCCTGGAGAGTACCGTCCGAATCGAGATCGATCCGCTTCGCGAGCCGGACGTTACGAAGCGTCTGCGGATACTTCGACATGCCCTGCCTTGCTTCGCAGAGCGTGCGGCCGGATCGGACCAGAGCGTGGAGCACCTGCAGAGCGGAGACGATTCCATCGCCGGTGGTTCCGCGATCGAGACAGATGATGTGTCCCGAAGACTCGCCTCCGACCAGGGAGCCGAGCTCGCGCATCAGCTCCATCACGTGCCGGTCGCCGACCTTCGCGCGGTGCAAGCCGATCCCTCGCGATCGCAGCGCCATCTCGAGTCCGCGATTCGTCATCACGGTACCGACCACCGATCCATTGAGCCGCCCGCCGGCATGACGATCTTCGGCAATGATGAAGAGAAGCTCGTCCCCGTCCACGATCTCCCCTCCGGCATCGACCATCATCACCCGATCGCCGTCGCCGTCGAACGCGATGCCGAGATCCGCGCGACGCTCCTGGACCGCATCACGCAGCGCGCCCGGCGCCAACGGACCGAAGCCGTCGTTGATGTTCAGCCCGTTGGGGGCGCATCCAATCGACACCACCTCGGCGCCGAGCTCCGAAAATACGCTCGGTGCGATGTGATACGTTGCGCCGTGGGCGCAGTCGACGACGATTCGCAGTCCCTGGAGGGTCAGGTCGGGAGGTACCGTGCTCTTGCAGAATTCGATGTATCGCCCCGCCGCGTCATCGATCCTGACCGCCTTGCCGATATCGGCGCTGCTCACCGTCTGCATCGTCGAGTCGATCGCCGCTTCGATCGCGAGCTCGACGTCATCGGACAGCTTGCCGCCGTCCTCGGTGAAGAACTTGACGCCGTTGTCGGTATAGGAGTTGTGTGAAGCGCTGATGACGATTCCCGCCGTCGCGCGCAGGGTGCGGGTCAGATAAGCGACCGCGGGGGTCGGCATCGGTCCGAGCAGCACGGCATCCACTCCGGCCGCGGCGAGTCCGGCCTCCAACACGGACTCGAACATGTAGCCCGAGATCCGCGTGTCCTTTCCGATCACGACCTTTCCCCGCCTTCCGCCAGCCAGCACCGTGCCTGCCGCCCAGCCGAGCTTGAGAAAGAAATCCGCGGTGATCGGAGGCTTGCCGACCTCGCCGCGGATCCCGTCGGTGCCGAAGTGCTTCCTCGTCTCAGCCATCACTCCGCCATCGCTTCATCGATCCGGATCGCAGGGCAGGATCGCATGCGGCGGTCTGCTCGAAGCACATCACGGCTCCGACCGACGCAGAGAATGAATCATCAGCCGGACCATGCCGTCATCGGCTGTGGTGGAGAATGAACCCGTGGCGGGACGCTGCCGTGCAGCTCGTCAGTGAAGACTCGCGGGTCCGCCGATGGAGCCCGAGCCGGATGGTGACTGCTCGCCGTCGTTCTCATCTTCCACCACCGGAGAATCACCGCCCGGAGGTGTCTGATCCGACGAGTCCTGCGGCGGCCTCGGCTCGCGGCCTTCCATGATGTCCTTGATCTGCTCGACATCGATCGTTTCGTAACGGATCAGCGCATTGGCCATGACGTGAAGCCGTGGTTCGTTCTCCTTCAGGATCCCGGTCGAGCGCTGGTAGTTCCGAGCGATGATGCTGCGCACCTCGTCGTCGATGAGGTCCTGCGTCTGGTCCGAGACCGTCTTGTGCTGGGTGACGCTGTGGCCGAGGAACACCTCGCCCTCCTCCTCGCTGTAGGTCAACGGACCCAGCTTCTCCGACAACCCCCACCTCGTCACCATGTTCCGGGCGAGCTCGGTGGCGCGCTGGATGTCGTTGCTCGCGCCGGTGGTGACGCTGTCAGGGCCGAAGACCAGCTCTTCCGCGATGCGCCCCCCGAACAGGCTCGAAATCTGGCTCTCGAGCCGCTCCTTGCTGTAGCTGTAGCGATCTTCCTCGGGGAGAAACATCGTCACCCCCAGGGCGCGTCCGCGTGGAATGATCGTGACCTTGTAGACGGGATCGTGGGAGGGCACCAGCAGGCCGACGATCGCGTGGCCCGCTTCGTGGTACGCGGTGAGGCGTTTCTCGTCGTCGCTCATCACCATCGAGCGCCGCTCGGAGCCCATCATGATCTTGTCTTTCGCCTTCTCGAACTGCTCCATGTCGACGGTGCGCCGGTTCGCTCGGGCCGCGAACAGGGCAGCCTCGTTGACGAGATTGGCGAGATCCGCACCCGAGAACCCCGGGGTTCCGCGCGCGATCACGCTCGGCTCGACGTCCCGGTCGAGCGGGATTTTTCGCATGTGAACCTTGAGGATCTGCTCCCGGCCCCGAATGTCGGGCAGCGGAACGACGACTTGGCGATCGAAGCGTCCCGGACGAAGCAAGGCCGGATCGAGAACGTCGGGACGGTTGGTCGCGGCGATGACGATGATCCCTTCGTTGCCCTCGAAACCATCCATCTCGACGAGCAACTGATTGAGGGTTTGCTCGCGCTCGTCGTGTCCTCCTCCGAGGCCCGCACCTCGGTGACGCCCGACCGCGTCGATCTCGTCGATGAAGATGATGCACGGTGCATGCTTCTTGGCCTGCTCGAACATGTCTCGCACCCGCGATGCGCCGACGCCGACGAACATCTCGACGAAGTCCGAGCCGGAGATCGTGAAGAACGGCACCTTCGCCTCACCCGCGATGGCGCGTGCGAGCAACGTCTTGCCGGTTCCGGGCGACCCGACCATCAACACGCCGCGGGGAATCTTGCCGCCGAGCTTCTGAAACTTCGCGGGATCGCGCAGGAAGTCGACGAGCTCGGCCACTTCCTCCTTCGCCTCGTCGACCCCGGCGACGTCCGCGAACGTTACCTTGACCTGATCCTCCCCGAGCAGGCGCGCCCGGCTCTTGCCGAACGACAGCGCGCCCCGGCCGCCCGCCCCACCCTGCATCTGGCGCATGAAGAAGATCCACACGCCGATCAGCAGAAGCATCGGGAACCAGGAGATGAAAATCTGCATCAGCAGCGATTGCTGCTCGGGTGGACGTGCATCGATGACGACTCCGTTCTCCAGCAGATCGCCAATCAGCGCCTTGTTGTCGGTCTCCGGGATATAAGTGCTGAACCGCTCGCCGGTCTGCAGCGCGCCCTGGATGTTGCGTCCTTCGATGACGACCTTCTGGACCCTTCCCTGCTTCACATCGGCAATGAAACGGGAGTAGTCGACCTGCTCCGTCCCGGTTCGGCGCGGGCCGAAGTTGTTGAAGACGGACATCAGCACCAGTGCGATGACCACCCAGAGAATCAGATTCTTTGCCATGTTGCTCACTGTCGGTGCTTGCGGCCGGGGTCGTGGCTCTCGTGGTGTCCGCAGCCGTTCGTCTCTACCGGCGCGAACGATCGGGGTTTTCCCTCTTGTCGGCGCAACTCACTGAATCCGCGCACTGTTCCTCTCCCGATTGTCGCTTGCGGGATCGCGAACGTCCACCTGTATCGAGCGATTCCGTCACTATACCTCAACTGTCCGCATGGAATCCGGCCGATCCGTCTCGCCCGCACGACTGTCCTGCCCCGACTGCCTCCTGCTCCGAGGCTGTTCGCGGCTGCCGTGAGAGCGTGTGCTGCCGCTCCTGTTGCGGCGCGGCCTCTTTGCTCCACCCGCAAGCCGCCATCCGACACGGCGCACCGTCGGATCTTCCCCGCGGAGAGTCCGCGGTACATCGAATGCCGCGCCCACCCTCAGTGTCGGTTCTTCCCGCCCACTCGCCTCACGCCACGCGCCAAGGCATAGGTCTCACTCGAATGCTTCCTGGATGCCGCCGGCTTTCGGACCGCGACGCTTGCGAATCGTTCGCGCAACGTTCCCAGATAGGACTCCGTCTCCTCACCATGGAAAAGCTTCACGAGGAAGACACCGTCGTACTTGAGCAGACCACCCGCGAACCTGGCGGCGGATTCCGCGAGATCGCGCCAGCGTGCCTGATCGTTCACCCTCGTACCGCTCAGATTGGGCGCCATGTCCGACATTACAAGGTCGATTGCGCGTCCGCCGACGCTCGCCTCCAACCGATCGAGCACTTCCGGGCGGCGGAAGTCTCCCTGAATGAACTCGACCCCGGCGAGCGGTTCCATCTCTGCGATGTCGAGGGCGACGATTCGACCATCGGGGGGGAGCGCGCGGAGGGCGATCTGGGACCACCCGCCGGGTGCGGCGCCGAGATCAACGACCACCCGCGCGTCCCGGAACAGGTGATCGCGCGTATCGATGGCCTCGAGCTTGAGCGCGGCCCGCGAACGCAGCCCGCGCCTGCGTGCTTCCCGGAAGAACGCGTCGTTGTCGCGTTCGCGCCGCCAGGCACCGCCCCTGCCCCGCATTCTCACCAATCCCCCGGTTGCGGACGCGGATCCGATGGCATCGGCCGCGCTCAACGATACTCGACGGAGAGGATCTCGTACTCGATTTCTCCCTCCGGCGCGATGACGGTGACGGCCTCGCCTTCTTCCTTGCCGATCAGGGCGCGGGCGAGCGGCGAGCTGATCGAGATGAGCCCTTGGGCGATATCGGCCTCCACGTCGCCGACGATCTGATACCGCACCTCCGCGCCGGTGGAGAGGCGCACGAGCTCGACCGTCGCGCCAAAGACCACGCGCCCGCCGCCGTCCACCGCGCCGGGGTCGATGATCTCCGCGGCGCCGAGCCACCCTTCGATCTCTGCGATCCGCCCTTCGATGAAGCCCTGCTGCTCCTTCGCCGCGTGGTACTCGGCGTTCTCGCGGAGATCTCCGTGCGCCCGAGCCTCCGCGATCGCACGGATGACCTTCGGGCGAGCCTCGGTCTTGAGCTCCCGAAGCTCGCCGCGAAGCCTGTGGGCTCCGTTCTTCGTCAGCGGACGCCGGTTCACGACTCTGCTTCCATGTGGATCTCCTGTATCGAGCTCACCGTCGGCGTGCCGGGGGCCCGGATCGCCTCTACGAGCGCCCGCGCGCCCGCCATCGTGGTGAAGTACGGAACCCGGTACTGCAACGCGGTGCGGCGGATCGCATACGAGTCCGCGATCGCCCGACTGCCTTCCGTGGTATTCACGATCAAGTCGATCTCGTCGTTCTTCAACATGTCGACGATGTGCGGGCGGCCCTCCGCCACCTTGTTGACCGTACGGCACCGTACTCCGGCCGCGTCGAGAGTTCGCGCGGTCCCCTGGGTGGCCACGATCTCGTAGCCGAGACGATGGAGGGCTCGCGAGATCTCTACGGTATCGCGCTTGTCGCCGTCGCGCACGCTCACGAAGACCGTCCCGTGCGCCGGCAATTCGTCCCCGATGGCGAGCAGCGCCTTCGCGAATGCTTCGCCGAACGTGCGTCCGATCCCCATGACCTCACCGGTGGACTGCATCTCGGGGCCGAGCAACGAATCCACGCCCGGAAACTTGACGAAGGGGAAGACGGCCTCCTTCACGGCGTAGTGCCCGATTCGGCGAGCCCGGTCGAGACCGAGATCGCGCAGGTTGCGCCCGACCATGCACAGCGCGGCAATCCTGGCCATCGGCACCCCGATCGCCTTGGACACGAACGGAACCGTGCGCGATGCGCGGGGATTGACCTCCAGAACATGGATCGCTCCGTCCTTGATTGCATACTGGACGTTCATCAGGCCCACCACACCCAGCGCCCCGGCGAGGAGCCGCGTCTGTTCGCCGAGCCGCACCTGGACGTCCTCGGGGAGCCCGGCCGGCGGCAACGAACAGGCCGAGTCTCCGGAATGGATCCCCGCCTGCTCGATGTGCTCCATGACGCCGCCGATGAACACCGCTTCCCCGTCGCTTGCACAATCGACATCGACCTCGATGGCGTCGTCGAGGAACCGGTCGAGCAGCACCGGTGACTCGTGCGATACCTGCACCGCATGGCGTACATAGCGCGAGAGGTCCTCCTCGTCGTAGACGATCTTCATCGCACGCCCACCGAGCACGTAGGAAGGGCGCACGACGATGGGATAGCCGATCGCCGCCGCGTGCTCCACCGCTTCGGCCGGAGTCCGGGCGGTGCGGTTGGGAGGCTGGCGCAGACCGCAGGCCTCGATCAGCCGCTGGAATCGCTCCCGATCCTCGGCGAGATCGATACTGTCGGGACTGGTTCCCACGATCCGCACCCCCTCCGCCTCCAGGGACCGAGCGAGCTTGAGCGGGGTCTGGCCGCCGTACTGCACGATCACTCCCTCGGGCTGCTCGACGCGGATGACCTCGAGCACGTCCTCGAGTGTCAGCGGCTCGAAATAGAGGCGATCGGAGGTATCGTAGTCGGTCGATACGGTTTCCGGATTGCAGTTGACCATGATGCTCTCATAGCCGGCCTCGCGTATCGCGATTGCAGCCTGCACGCAGCAATAGTCGAACTCGATGCCCTGCCCGATCCGGTTCGGGCCGCCGCCGAGCACGATGATTTTCCGTTCGGCGGTCGGCTCCGCCTCGCACTCCTCCTCGTACGTCGAGTACATGTAGGCGGTAGCGGCTCGAAACTCCGCCGCGCAAGAATCGATCCGCTTGAACACCGGATGCAGACCGAGGCGTACGCGGCGTGTCCGGACCGCGCCCTCCCCGACTCCGAGCAGCGCCGCGATGCGCGCATCCGAGAAGCCCTTGCGCTTGAGCAGACGCAGCGATTCGAGATCAAGCCGATCGAGGTCCAGGGTGGCGAGGATGCGCTCCTCGCGAACGAGATCCTCGATCTGGGCAATGAACCACGGATCGATCCGGGACAGGCGATGCGCTTCCTCCGCGTCCATACCGAGACGAAGCGCATCGGCGAGGTACCGCAACCGCTGCGGGCCAGCGTCCCTCAGCTCGCCGCGGATGCGCGCGAGCGCCTGACGGTCGTCGTGACCGGCGACGATCTCGTCGAGTCCGGCAAGCCCCGTCTCCAGGCTGCGCAACGCCTTCTGCAGGGATTCCTGAAACGTACGGCCCACGGCCATCGCTTCGCCCACGGACTTCATCTGGGTGGTCAGCCGGGAATCGGCTCGGGGAAACTTCTCGAAGTCGAACCGCGGGATCTTGGTGACGACGTAGTCGATCGAGGGCTCGAACGATGCCGGGGTCGCGCGGCCGGTGATCTCGTTGTCCAGCTCGTCGAGCGTGTATCCGACCGCGAGCTTCGCGGCGACCCGGGCAATGGGGAATCCTGTCGCCTTCGATGCGAGGGCCGAGGATCGTGACACCCGTGGGTTCATCTCGATGACCACCACGCGGCCATCGTCGGGATCGACGGCGAACTGCACGTTCGATCCACCCGTATCCACGCCGATCTCGCGCAGCACCGCGATCGATGCGTTGCGCAGGCGCTGGTACTCCTTGTCGGTCAGCGTCTGCGCGGGGGCGACGGTGATCGAATCACCGGTATGAATACCCATCGGATCGAGGTTCTCGATCGAGCACACGATGATGCAGTTGTCGCGCCGGTCGCGCACGACCTCCATCTCGAATTCCTTCCAGCCAAGCACCGACTCCTCGATCAGGACCTCGGTGGTCGGAGACGCTTCGAGTCCGCGCTCGCAGATCTCCGCGAACTCCTCGCGGTTGTAGGCGATACCGCCGCCGGTCCCGCCCAGGGTGAAGGAGGGACGGATGATCGCGGGGAATCCGATGTCCGCCTGGGCGGCGACGGCCTGGTCGAGATTGCGGACCAGCGCCGCACGCGGACATTCGAGCCCGATACGGGCCATCGCGGACCGAAACCGCTCGCGATCCTCGGCCTTGTCGATCGCTTCGCGGCTCGCGCCGACGAGCTCGACGCCGTACGCATCCAGTACCCCCTCGCGCGCCAGGTCGAGTGCGCAGTTGAGTCCGGTCTGGCCGCCCATCGTCGGCAACAGTGCGTCGGGGCGTTCCTTCTCGATGATCCGGGCGACGACCTTCCAGTGCACCGGCTCAATGTACGTGGCGTCGGCGAGACCCGGGTCGGTCATGATCGTGGCCGGGTTGGAGTTCACCAGCACCACCCGAAAGCCCTCTTCCGAGAGCGCCTTGCACGCCTGCACGCCGGAGTAGTCGAACTCGCACGCCTGCCCGATGACGATCGGCCCCGCCCCGACGATCAGGATCGACTCGATGTCGTTTCGTTTCGGCACCGCATTGGTCTCCCGTCGGAAAGGCGCCGCACGGTCCGCGCGGGCTTCGATGCCGGATCACCGGCCGGGACGGCGAGCATCCGCTCAACGTCCATGTCAGGTCCGCGTGTCCTCCCCGCCACGGATTGCCTTCGCCCCGGCCCGCCGCGCCGTCTTCGACACCTCGTTTCCGGAAGCGGTGCGAGCTCGGGTCAGGGATCGATGTGGGCCGCCATCATCTCGACGAACCGATCGAACAGATGCTCCGGGTCGTGCGGCCCCGGGCTCGCCTCCGGATGGCCCTGGAAGCTCAGAGCCGGAGCGTCGGTGCGGCGAAGTCCCTGGATCGTGCCGTCGAACAACGAGCGGTGGGTGACGACGAGGTTGCCGGGAAGGCTCGCCTCCTCGACCACGAACCCGTGGTTCTGGCTGCTGATCAGGATGCGGCCGGACTCCAGATGCGCCACCGGATGGTTCGCCCCATGATGACCGAACTTCATCTTGATCGTCCTCGCGCCGCTCGCGAGCGCGAGTAGCTGATGGCCGAGGCAGATCCCGAAGATCGGCATGCCTCGCTCCAGCAGATATCGGATCGCCTCGATGGCGTAGCCGCAGGGCTCCGGATCGCCGGGGCCGTTCGAAAGGAACACTCCGTGCGGCGAGCGCGCCAGCACCTCCCGGGCCGGCATGTGCGCCGGCACCACCTCGACCCGACAACCGCGGGAAACCAGAGTACGCAGGATGTTCCGCTTGATCCCGAAGTCGTACGCCACCACCCGCCACGGCAATTCTTCCGGATCCGGGGTCCGGAAACCGTGTTTTCCCGTCCATGGTCCGGACGTCCATTCGTACGATCGTCGGATGCTGACCACGCGGGCGAGATCCATCCCCGCAAGTCCGGGAAAGGCACGAGCCTCGGCAATCGCCGTTCCTGCATCGATATCCGGTCCCGCGACGATGGTGCCGGCCAGAGCGCCCTTCTCGCGCAGCAACCGGGTCAGCCGGCGGGTGTCGACGCCGGCGACACCGACCACCGCGTTGCGTTCGAGACAGGCGGTCAGCGACGATCGCGATCGCCAGTTGCTCGCCTGCACCGGAACGTCGCGTACCACGAGCCCGCTTGCGAAGATGCGGCGGCTCTCTTCGTCCTCCGGATTGGCGCCGACGTTTCCGACGTGGGGATACGTCAATGCCACGATCTGCCGACAGTAGGAGGGATCGGTGAGGATCTCCTGATACCCGGTCATCGAGGTGTTGAACACGACCTCGCCCGTCGCCATGCCGCCGGCACCGATGGAGTAGCCGGAGAACAGGCTGCCGTCTTCAAGTGCGAGCAGCGCCTCGACTCCGGAGCCCATCAACGCAGGCCGAGAACGTCCTGCATGTCGTACAGACCGGGCGGCCTGTGTGCGACCCAACGCGTGGCCCGGACCGCGCCGGCCGCGAAGTTCGCACGACTCGCCGCGCGGTGCGTCAGCTCGATTCGCTCCCCCTCGCCCGCGAACATCACGGTGTGCTCTCCAACGACGTCGCCGGCGCGGATCGTCTCGAAGCCGATGGTCTTGCGGTCACGGATGCCGGTGTGGCCTTCCCGCCCGTAGACCGCGCACTCGGCGAGGTCCCGGCCCAGCGCGCCGGCGACGATCTCGCCCATGCGCACCGCGGTCCCGGACGGCGCATCGACCTTGTTGCGGTGATGCGCCTCGATGATCTCGACGTCCACGCCGTCGCCGAGTGCACGCGCCGCGATGTCCAGGAGCTTGAAGCAGAGGTTGACCCCGACGCTCATGTTCGGTGCGTGCACGACAGCGATATCGCGGGCCGCATCCTCCAACGCCTCGAGCTGGTCCGAGGACAGACCGGTGGTGCCGATGACCATCGGGCAACACCGCGACCGGCACGTCCCGGCGTGTTCGATGGTCGGCGCCGGCAAGGTGAAGTCGATGCAGACCCCGGCGGCGGCGAGCGCCCGATCCAGCGAGTGCTCGATCCTCACACCGATCTCGCCGATGCCGGCGATCGTCCCGACGTCCGCGCCGAGGTGAGGGGTGTCCTCCCGCTCGACGGCGCCTGCGACCGCCACGCCGGCCTCGGCGTGGACCGCCTGCACGAGCATCCGCCCCATCCGGCCGGCCGCGCCGACGATCGTGATCGGAATGGTATTCATGACCTCGGGGCTCTCCTCGTTGCCGGACTCGAGCAACGCCGAGTGTGTCACGTGCTCCGGGCTGAATGGATCAGATCCATCGATGATCTTCCCCAATGCAATCGTTCGTTCCAGTGAAATAACTATAAATCAACATGTTATTATAACTATTAAATGTAAAATATGAATAAAGATCAGCGGTCACGGCATTCACGTCCTCAGCCCCTCGAAGAACTCCTTGACGGAGTCGAACCACGATGTCGCCTTCGGATCGTGGGTGCTCCGGCTGTCTCTCATCGATTCGTCCAACTCGCTCAGCAGCTCCTTCTGGCGCCTGCTCAGGTTCACCGGCGTTTCCACTGTCACCTTGCAGACGAGGTCACCGGTTGCGGTGCTGCGCGCGGGCCGCACCCCCTTTCCTCGCAGCCGGAACAATCGTCCGGTCTGGGTCTCGGCCGGGATCTTCAGGCTGACGCGCCTGTCGAGGGTCGGAACCTCCAGCTCGCCGCCGAGCGCAGCCATCGTGAATCCGATCGGCACCTCGCAGTACAGGTTCGCACCGTCACGTACGAAAATGGGATGCGCACGCACCTGGATCTCGACATAGAGGTCGCCCGGGGGTCCGCCTCGTTCCCCTGGCTGGCCCTCGCCGCCGACCCGGATCCGATCTCCGGTGTCGACACCGGGCGGGATCGTGACCGAGAGGGTCTTCTCGCGCCGTACCTTGCCGCGGCCCCGGCATTCACTGCAAGGGTCGGTGATGACGGAGCCCGCGCCATGGCAGCGGGGACAGGTCTGCTGGATCGAGAAGAAGCCCTGCTGGACCCGCACCTGACCCTGCCCGCCGCAGGTGGAGCAGGTCGAGGGTGACGTCCCCGGGGCTGCGCCCAACCCCGAACAGGTCCCACACACGGCATCGGAGGGGAAGCGGATCCGGGACTTCGTCCCGGCGACCGCCTCTTCGAGCCCGAGCCCGAGCTCGTAGCGAAGATCGGCGCCGCGGTAGACGCGTTGCCCGCCGCCGCGCCCGCCGAAGATGTCGCCGAACACTTCATCGAAGATGTCGCGGAACCCGGCCCCTCCGGTGAACCCGGCGCCGCCTGCCTCCACCCCGGCGTGGCCGAACTGATCGTAGGCGGCCCGCTTCTGCTGATCGGAGAGGACGTCGTAGGCTTCCTTCGCCTCCTTGAACTTCTCCTCCGCTCCGGTGTCGTCGAGGTTCCGATCGGGATGGAGCTTCATTGCAAGGCGGCGGTAGGCCCTCTTGAGATCGTCGTCGCCGGCGTCGCGAGACACACCCAGCACGTCGTAGTAATCCCGTTTGGCCATCACTCACGCCGTCAGCCATGTGTCGGAATACGAGCTGCCGGGATACACCGCGCGACACGCCGGATGCTCCGCATGCTCCCGAATCCGCCCGTTTGCAGGCGGCGATGATGATGCCGGGACGGATGCGCCGGGCCGAGCGGATGCCGTCCCGACGAGTTGGAATCCTTTCAGCGGCGGTCGTCCCGGACTTCCTCGAACTCGGCATCCACCACGTCATCGTCCGCGGCGCCTGCGCCCCTGCTCGTTCCGGCATCGCCGCCTGCCGCGGAGGGACCGTCACCCGCCGGCGGGGGGCCGCCGTCCTGCGATTTCTGATAGGCGCGTTCGGCAATCTTCCCGGAAAGCTCGGTGAGCGTCTGAATCTTCGCCTCGATCTCTGCCTTGTCGTCGCCTGCCACCGCCGTCTCCAGCGCCTTGATCGCCGCTTCCACCTCATCCTTCTCCTGCTCGCCGACCTGCTCGCCGAGCTCGCCCAGCGACTTCTTCGTCGCATGGATCAGGCCGTCGGCCTGGTTTCTCACGTCCACCAGCTCACGGAACTTGCGATCCTCGTCCGCATGCGCCTCGGCGTCCTTCACCATGCGCTCGATCTCGTCGTCCGCCAACCCCGACGAGGCCCGGATCACGATCGACTGCTCCTTGCCCGTCGCCTTGTCCTTGGCCGAGACGTTCAGGATTCCATTTGCGTCGATGTCGAAGGTCACCTCGACTTGCGGGACGCCGCGCGGCGCAGGCGGAATGTCGGTGAGGTCGAACCGGCCCAGCGACTTGTTGTCCATGGCCCGCTCGCGCTCGCCTTGCAGCACGTGCACGGTCACCGCGTGCTGACCGTCCTCCGCGGTGGAGAAAACCTGCGAGTGTTTGGTCGGGATCGTGGTGTTCTTCTCGATGAGCTTCGTCAACACCCCGCCGAGGGTCTCGATCCCCAGCGAGAGCGGCGTCACGTCGAGGAGCAGCACGTCCGTCACGTCGCCGGACAGCACCCCGGCCTGGATCGCCGCTCCAACCGCCACCGCCTCGTCCGGATTGACATCCCGGCGCGGATCCTTGCCGAAGATCGACTTCACCATCTCCTGCACCTTCGGCATCCGCGTCTGGCCGCCCACCAGGATCACGTCCGAGATGTCCGAGCCGGACACCCCGGCGTCCTTCATCGCCACTCGGCACGGCTTCATCGTGCGCACGATCAGGTCCTCGACCAGCGATTCCAGCTTCGCGCGCGTCAGCTTCATGTTCAGATGCTTCGGACCGCTCGCGTCCGCGGTGATGTACGGCAGGTTCACCTCGGTCTGCTGGCTCGACGACAGCTCGATCTTCGCCTTCTCCGCCGCCTCCTTCAGCCGCTGCAGGGCCAGCGGGTCGTTGTGCAGATCGATCCCGGATTCCTTTTTGAACTCGTCGGAGAGGTAGTCGATGATCCGGAGGTCGAAATCCTCCCCGCCCAGGAACGTGTCCCCGTTCGTCGACAACACCTCGAACTGGTGCTCGCCGTCGATCTCGGCGATCTCTATGACCGAGATGTCGAACGTCCCCCCGCCCAGGTCGTAGACCGCGATCTTCGAGTCGCCGCGGCGCTTGTCCATCCCGTACGCGAGCGCAGCGGCGGTCGGTTCGTTGATGATCCGTTTCACGTCGAGGCCCGCGATCCGCCCCGCGTCCTTCGTCGCCTGGCGCTGCGAGTCGTTGAAGTACGCCGGCACCGTGATGACCGCTTCCTTCACGTCCTCGTTGAGGTAGTCCTCCGCCGTCTTCTTCATTTTCTGCAGCACCCGCGCAGAGACCTCCGGCGGCGCCATCCGCTTTTTCTTGGCCTCGATCCACGCGTCGCCGTTGTCCGCGCCGACGATCCGGTACGGCACCATCCCCGCGTCGCGCTGCACCACCTCGTCCTTGAATCGACGGCCGATCAGACGCTTGATCGCGAACAGGGTGTTCTTGGGGTTGGTCACCGCCTGTCGCTTGGCGGACTGCCCCACCAGAACCTCGTCGTCCTGCGTGAACGCCACCACGGACGGTGTGGTTCGATCGCCCTCACTGTTCTCCAGGACCCTTGCCCCGTCTCCTTCCATGACCGCCACGCACGAGTTCG
Organism: uncultured Gammaproteobacteria bacterium; assembly: GCA_958295835.1. GTDB lineage: Bacteria > Pseudomonadota > Gammaproteobacteria > HK1 > HK1 > HK1. Next base: position 4,246,736 of record OY282378.1, on the reverse strand, counting down.
TGGTGCCGAGGTCGATACCGATGATCTTGCCCATCTCTTTGCCTCCGGTGCTGCCCGCTCGAGTCACGGAAGGCCGGCGCGGGAATCGCCGAGCCTCGATCGGGCGGATATTGGGTCCGCTGCCAGTGTTTCAACCCCGTCCGCGCCTACTTCGCGACGATGACCATGGCGGGGCGCACGAGGCGCCCATTGAGCAGGTAGCCTTTCTGGACCACGGTGAGCACCGCCCCGGATTCGGCGGCGTCGCTCTCCTGCATGGTCATCGCCTGATGGAACTTCGGATCGAAGGGCTCGCCGACGGGATCGATGGAGCGGATTCCGAACTTGTCCATTGCCTGCTCGAACATGCGAAGGGTCAGCCCGACGCCTTCCGCGATATGCGCCGCGCTCGCCCCCTCTTCGGCCGCGGCCGCGAGTCCGAGCTCCAGGCTGTCCTTGACTGGAAGCAGCTCGGAGACGAACCGCTCCAGGGCGAACTTGTGCGCATTCTCGACGTCGCGCGCCACGCGCCGGCGGACGTTCTCGAGCTCGGCCTGAGCGCGCAACGCACGATCCAGGTGCTCCTGCGCCGCGCACCGTGCTTCGGTCAGCGCGTCCTCGAGGTTTCCGGACGGCGTCTCGGACGACCCCCCCCCGCCGGGTCGTGCATCGTCCGCTCCGGCCCAGTGGGCAGCCGCCTCGTCACCCGCCGCCTCGGAAACCTCGTGTACTGCGGCCTGATCGCCTGGCGTGCCGGCCGCTCCGTTCTGCTGCCCATGCTCCTCGTCCGCCATCCTTCCCTCCCTTTCGGTACTGCCTGGGGCCGACGCTGCGGCGTCATCGCGAGTAGCCGCTCGACCGGACACGGCCGGTGCGCAGTGCGGCGAGCGGAAATATTGGGAGTCAGTGATGCTGATTCAAGGCGGCGCCGAGCAGGCGCGCGGTGATGTCCACGATGGGAATCACGCGGTCATAGGCCATGCGGGTCGGACCGATGACCCCGAGAACTCCGACTACCTGGCCTTCACGCTCGTACGGCGCGGTGATGACGCTGCAATCATCGAGCACTTCGAAGCCGGATTCCTCGCCGATGAAGATCCGGAGGCCGTCCGCACGCAGGCACCGGTCCAGGATGTGCAGCAGTTCCGTCTTCTCGCGGAACGCCTCGAACAGGTGCCGGAGCTTCTCCATGTCGGCAAGCTCTCCGTACTCCATGAGATTCGTCTGTCCCGAGACGAGGAGCGCCTCTTCATCGTCGGCATCGTTCACGAACGCCTTGTCCGCCATCTCGATGGCGGTGAGCATGAGTTCGTTAAGACTCGATCGGTGCTCCTTCAGCTCCATGAGCAGCGACTCGCGCACTTCCCGCAGATCCTTGCCCGCGCACACTTCGTTCAGGTAGTTGCCGACCTGCTGCAGCACTGCCTGGGAATATGGCCGGCCGAGGTGGATGACACGGTTCTGGACGTCGGATCCATTGACGACCAGGATGACCAGCACCCGTTCGGGCGAGAGCGTGAGGAATTCGACGTGACGCAGGATCAGGCGCTCCTGCTTCGGCAGGGTCACGATCCCCGCCATGTGGGTGACATCGGAGATAAGCGACGTCGCGGCATCCATCAGCGACTCGCGTCCACCCTTGATCTCGAGCTGCGAGCGCAGGTGCTTCAGCTCCTCATCGTCGATCGGAGCGACCTTGAGCAAGCTGTCGACAAAGAACCGGTATCCCTGGACGGTTGGAATGCGGCCGGCCGAGACATGCGGCGAGCGGAGCAGGCCGAGGTCTTCGAGATCCGCCATGACGTTGCGCACCGTCGCAGGGCTCAGATCGAGCCCGGAATCACGTGACAGGGTACGGGATCCGACCGGCTGACCGCTGCCGATGTAACGCTGCACGAGCACCCGGAACAAGTGCTGGGCACGTTCGCTCAACATCGCTTCCGGCGTGGAGAACCCCTTGTCCCCAAGCACGGAGGGCGAGACGCCCGGAGCCCGTGTCGGCATCTCTCAAACCCTCGCGGCCGGAGGCGCGAGGATGCGGAAGAAGGTAGACGGTGCGGCGGGGCGTCTGCCGGAAGAGCGGCTTCGCGGTGGATGATGCGCCCGTGTTCCTCCGGCTCGTATCCTGAAACATGCTTGCCTCGAGGAATCTGGCGCCATCTGCACATCCTCGCTTCGCGAGCCGGTCGGGAAGTCAGGCTAGCACCCGTTCCGCGGCAGTGCAAAAACGCCCCGCTCGCGCCCGCCGGAGCGCTCATGGTACCGTCTCCGGAGTCTTCAACGGCACCGGCCCCGACTTGGCCACCGTGCACGCACAGACCCTGAACCGCTCCATATTCCGGACCGTCGGGCTGATTGCCAAGCGTGGCGATCCGCGGGTGGTCGAGACGCTGGGACGGCTGATCGGCATGCTGCAAGCCCGCGGACTGGATGTCGTGCTCGACGATCTGAGCCGCGGCGCATATCCCGGTCGCGACCTGCCCATGGTTGCACGCGATTCGCTCGGACGGCGATGCGACCTCATCGTGGTGGTCGCCGGTGACGGAACGTTCCTGAGTGCGGCCCGTTCCCTCGTCGATCAGGACGTGCCGCTGCTCGGCGTGAATCTTGGACGCCTCGGCTTTCTCGCCGATGTGATGCCGGACGAAATGTCGGATCGACTGAACGAGATCCTCGATGGCGACTTCATCGAGGAGAGGCGTTTCCTGCTCGACGTGACGGTCGAGCGAAGCACCGGGCGCGTCTTCTCGGGACCGGCTCTCAACGAGGCGGTCACCCACAAGAGCAACATGGCCCGGCTCGTGGAGTTCGAGACGTACATCGACGGTCACCTTGTCAACAGCCAGCGATCGGACGGGTTGATCGTGGCGACGCCGACCGGATCGACCGCATATGCGCTGTCCGGAGGAGGTCCCATCGTGCACCCCTCGCTCGATGCGATCGTGCTGGTTCCGATCTGCCCGCATACCTTGTCCAGCCGCCCTGTCGTGGTCGGCGGCGGGAGCGTCGTCGAAGTCGTGCTCGGAGACGATGCGGAGAGCAGTGTGCAGCTTTCATGCGACGGCCAGACGACGGCGGGGCTCGCCGCCGGGGATCGCATCCAGATTCGCAAGCACCGCCCCGATCTGCGTCTCATCCATCCTGCCGGTCACGAATACTACGCGACACTGAGGGCGAAGCTGCATTGGGGAAAGGGGCTCTAGGAGACGGCGTCCGGTATGCTCTCGCACCTGACGATTCGATCCCTCGCGGTCATCGACAGCCTGGAATTCGACTTTGCGCAGGGGATGACCGCACTCACCGGAGAGACGGGAGCGGGGAAATCCATCTTGGTCGATGCGCTGTCGCTGCTCCTTGGAGCGCGAGCCGGCCCCGACATGATCCGCTCCGGTGCGGAGCGGGCCGAGGTCAGCGGCGTGTTCGAGACGACTTCGAATTCATCGGCGCGCGCCTGGCTTGCCGATCGAGCGTTCGACGAGGGGACGGACGAGTGCATCGTGCGGCGCGTGATCGGTCCGGGGGGACGATCGCGCGCGTTCGTCAATGATCGGCCCGTGCCCGCGAACCTGTTGCGCGAGCTGGGCGGGCATCTTGTCGACATCCACGGCCAGCACGTGCATCACCTGCTGCTCGACCGAGACCGACAACGAACCATCGTCGACGATTTCGGCGGCCATCACGCGCTGCTCGGGCGGGTGGCGGAGACGGCAGGTTGGTGGCGGGAGCTGAGACGGGAGCTCGCCGGGATCGCGGCGGACGGCGAGGACCGAACGTCCCGGCTCGATTTCCTGCGCTTCCAGCTCGATGAGCTCGAAGGGTTGAAGCTCGATACCGATGAGCCCGAACGACTCGCGGGCGAGCAGCGCCGGCTCGCGAACGCCGAATCGATCCTCGACGGATGCCGCCGTGCTCTCGATCGGCTCGACGGAGATCACGACCGTTCGGCGTCAACCGCTTGCGCCGGCGCCCGCCGCGACCTCGAGCTGGCGGCGCACCACGATCCGCAGGCCCGGGAGGTCCTCGACCTGATCGATGCCGCGGCGATCAATGTGGCGGAGGCGGGCAGATCGCTGCGCGCCGTGGCGGAGGCGCTCGATCTCGACCCCCAGCGGCGTGGCGAGGTGGAGCGCCGCCTCGGAATCATTCACGACATCGCTCGCAAGCACCGCGTCTCGCCTCGGGAGCTGCCCGCTCGGACCGAGCGGTTGCGCGAGCAGATCGCCTCGCTGGCGGCGGGAGAGCAACGAGCCGTCGAGATCGAGCGGAAGGTGGCGAGTGCGGAGGACGAGCACCGCACGCTGTGCGCAAGGCTCACGGCCTTGCGCCGAAACGCCGCGGACCGGCTCGCGCAAAGGGTCACGACGAACATGCAGGCGCTGGGCATGCCCGGAGGCGGCTTCGCGATCGACATCCGGGCGTTCGACACCCCTCACCTCTTGCCCGGCGGCGCGGATCGGGTGGAGTTCATCGTGAGCGCAGGTTCCGGGCAGCCCCCACGCCCTCTCTCGAAGGTCGCATCGGGGGGTGAGCTGTCCCGCATCTCCCTGGCGGTCCGGGTCTCGAGCGTGCGCGGATCGGCGGTGCCCACCCTTGTCTTCGACGAGGCCGACATCGGCATCGGGGGCCGAGTGGCGGAAATCGTCGGCCGGCAGCTACGCGCGCTAGGGGAGTCGCATCAGATATTATGCGTGACCCATCTTGCCCAGGTTGCTTCCCAAGCCCACCATCATGCCGTCGTCCGGAAGCTTCCCGGGCGCGACGGAACTCCCGGCGTCGGCGTGACGCCGGCACATGGCAAGGACCGGATCGAGGAGATCGCACGGATGCTCGGAGGTGAGAGGATCACTTCGAAGGCGATCGCCCATGCGAGGGAGATGCTCGATGGACCATGACCGACTTGCCGCTTCGCGAACCAGGTGGTTCCCACCGAAGACCGCCGCGCTGTTCCTGGCGGCGGCGGCCGGCCTCAACGGCGGATGCGGGATACCGGAGCTCCCGGCGTTGCCGGAGCTTCCAGGGATACCCGGTGTCTATCGCATCGACGTCCAGCAGGGAAACATCGTCGATCAGGAGATGCTGGGCCAGCTCGAGATCGGCATGGAACATCGCAAGGTGCGCTTCATCCTGGGGACACCGCTCCTTGTCGATCCGTTCAACCAGGATCGATGGGTCTACGTCTACAGCCTGCACCGAGGGTCCGGCGATGAAGTGAGGCAGCGCGTCTCCGTGTACTTCGTCGACGGTCGGCTTGCACGCATCGAAGATGATCTCGAGTCCGGGGCAGTGCCGGGATCGGCGGCGGAACGCACCCAGACCCTGGTCAAAGTACCGAAGCGCCGGCCCCCCGACGCGGAGATTCTGGACAGACTCATCCCGGATTTCCTGAAGCGGGACGACGATCCGGCAGGCGGTACGCAGCCGGCGGCGGAGTAGTCGACGCAAGAACCGGGCGCGCCGATGCTTCTCCGAAGGGCGATGGCGGGTCGAACCGCGGAGTCCGATGGACCTCCCGGACCTCCGTTCCGCTCCGGCATCGGCTCGACGTGATCGCGGGCGTGCTGCGAGTTCCGGCGAATTGACGGCCGCCGGTGGAAGTCAATGGATCCTCGTGGCCTTCCAGGCCCGGCGCCGGCCGGGTGCGATCCACGCTCACCGCCGGAAACCCGAGGACGCCCGAGCTGCGCGCAAGCGGCGCGCTTCTTTCGGATCGATCTCCAGAGGACGCAACACCTCGATTCGATCGCCTTTCGACACCGGATCGGTCGGCTCCACGCGGCGACCGAACACCGCGAAGCCGGGTCGGGCGTCACGCAGACCCGGGACCAGCCGGAACAGCCCCGAATGCTCGACGCAGTCGAGCACCGAGCTACCGGGGCGCACATCGAAGCCGATCAGCACCTCTCGGGCCGGGTCCGCGTAGGCGAGCTCGACGCGCATCCTCCTGTCACCGTGAGCCGTACACCTGGTGGGCGCGCCGGCAGAACGCATCCACCATGGTTCTCGCAATCTCCTCGAACAACGGCACCAGCACCCGCGCGAGCATCCGGTTCGATATCTCGAACCGCATCTCGAATCCGACCTTGCAGCTTCGCGCGGCCACCGCATCGAACGACCAGTGGCCATCGAGATGGGAGAATGGTCCGTCGACCAGCTCGATGTCGATGCGTTCCGGATCCACCATCCGGTTGCGGGTCGTGAACGATTTCCGGATGGGTCCGCGCGCGACCTCCAGGCTCGCGGTCACCACCGTCGGGGTGCGGGCATGCACCGTGGCGGATCGGCACCACGGAAGAAATCGCGGGTAGCCCTCGATGTCGGCGACGAGGTTGAACATGTCCGGCGCGGGGAACGGGACGGCGGCGGAACGGGATATTCGGGGCATCTTCGCGTGCACGCAAGGCTACCGCCAAAGGTAACATACGCAGCCCATCCCTCCTGTTTCCCGGGTCGTGGCCAGAAAGAAGAACACGCCGTCGAACGTCATCGCCCGCAATCGCAAGGCGCGGCACGACTATGCGATAGAAGGTACGTTCGAAGCGGGGATCGTGCTGGAGGGATGGGAAGTGAAGAGTCTCCGCGACGGCCGCCTCCAGCTTCGCGACAGCTTCGCCACGGTGCGGGGCGGCGAGGCCTGGCTTCTGGGAGCGCACATCACTCCGCTGTCCACCGTGTCGACCCACGTCACTGCGAAGCCGTTGCGCGACCGGAAGCTGCTGTTGAAACGCGACGAGATCTCCCGGCTCACCGGCGCCGTCGAGCGACGCGGTTACACTCTGATCGCCCTCGACATGCATTGGACGCGAGGTCGCGCGAAGGTCCTTCTCGCGACGGCCCGGGGCAGGAAGCAGCACGACAAGCGCGCGGCCGACAAGAATCGGGACTGGGAACGCGAACGCGTGCGAGTGCTGCGCGCGCATTGAGGCTCGCGTCGCATCGACAGCCCGGCGCAGTCGAACGAGCGCAAGGCACGATGAGTAGCCGGTGCGCAGAGGCCGCGGAGCAGCATCCCCGCGAAGCATTCGAGCCGCTTGCCGTTCCGGGCGACGTGCATGCGCCCCTGCCGTACGTTCGCAAGGCCCTTGCCGCGGCGCAGTCGCGCCTGGACGCGCGCTTTCGTCAGGGTGCGCCGGTGACCACGCTCGTGGAGACTCGGTCGCGATTCGTGGACGCGGTCCTCGCGCTGGCCTGGCGTCGTTTCGGACTCGACGATCAGGCTCGCCGCGCGCTCGTCGCAGTCGGCGGCTACGGCCGCAGCGAGCTGCACCCGGGCTCCGACATCGATCTGCTCATCCTCACCCACCGGGCGATGCGCGGCGGTGAGAGGGAGAAGGTCAAGGGCTTTCTCGCGTTCCTGTGGGACATCGGGCTGGCGGTTGGAAACAGCGTCAGGACGGTGCGCGAGTGCGTGAACGAAGCAAGGCGCGACGTCACCGTGGCCACGAATCTCATGGAAGGCCGGCTCGTATGCGGATCCACGGACCTGCTCGCGCGGATGCACGAGCGAACGGGCCCGCGGCGGATCTGGTCGAGCCGGAGATTCTTCGAGGCCAAGATGGCGGAGCAGCGCAGGCGCCACCACAAATTCGACGACACCGGCTACAACCTCGAACCGAACGTCAAGGAAGGACCCGGCGGCCTGCGCGACATCCAGACCATCGCCTGGGTCGCGAGGCGCCATTTCGGGGCGGAGACGCTCGCCGGGCTGGTCGATCACGAATTTCTCACCGCCGAGGAGCTCGCCGCCCTCGAATCGGGCCGGAGGTTCCTGTGGCGGGTGCGGTTCGCGCTGCATGTACTGACCCGCCGCGCCGAGGACCGGCTCCTGATCGACCACCAGCGGCAGCTTGCCGGGATGCTGGGGTTCGAGGACGACGGCGACCGGCTCGGGGTCGAACGCCTGATGAAGCGCTACTACCGCGAAGTGATGGAGCTGTCGCGTCTCAACGAGATGCTGCTCGAGCACTTCGAGGAGGTGATCCTCCACGTTCACCGCCGTGATCGCATCAAGCCGCTCAACCGGCGCTTTCAGGCCGTCAACGGCTACCTGGAGGTCACCCGCAAGGACGTGTTTCGCCGCTATCCGTTCGCCCTCCTGGAGGTGTTTCTGCTGTTGCAGCAGCATCCCGATCTCGAAGGGGTGCGCGCATCCACGATCCGGCTCATCCGGGCGCACCGGCACCGGATCGACGACGGGTTCCGGGCCGACATCCGCGCCCGCAGCCTCTTCCTGGAGATCCTGCGCCAGCCACGGGGCATCAACCACGAGCTGCGGCGGATGCACCGTTACGGGATCCTCGGCGCCTATCTCCCCGTCTTCGACCAGGTGGCCGGGCAGATGCAGTATGACCTGTTCCACGTCTACACCGTGGACGAGCACAGCCTGTTCGTCGTCCGCAACCTGAGAATGTTCGCCGACCCCGCCCGTTACCACGAATTCCCCCACTGCGCGGACATCTTCGCGCGGCTGCCCAAGCCGGAGCTCATCTACGTGGCGGGGCTCTTTCACGACGTCGCCAAGGGACGCGACGGCGACCACTCCGAGCTCGGCTCCGACCTGGTCCGCGAGTTCTGCGCCCTCCACGGCTTCAGCGAGTACGACACCGGGCTCGTCGCCTGGCTGGTTCGGCACCACCTGCTCATGTCGATCACCGCGCAGCGCCGTGACATCAGCGACCCCGCGGTGGTGTCCGAATTCGCCGCGTCGGTCGGCGATCACGTCCACCTCGACTACCTCTACCTTCTCACCGTCGCGGACATCCGCGGCACGAATCCGGGGCTGTGGAACGACTGGAAGGACGCCCTGCTGCACGACCTGTACCGGTCCACGGTGCGGGCGCTGATTCGTGGGCTCGAGAACCCCATCGAGCGGGCCGAGCTCGTACGTGAGACCCGGGAGGAAGCCGGGCTGCTCGTCGCCGGCACCGGAATCGATACCGGGCCGGTCCAGGCGCTATGGGACCACTTCGGCGAAGACTACTTCCTGCGCCACTCCGCGGACGAGATCCGCTGGCACACCTCGAACATCCTCGACGCGGACGGCGACCGCTGGCGCGGTCGCTCGGCGATTCCGCATAGCGGAATCGCGGGTGCCCCTCCCCCCGGCACCGCGGACGGGCGGGGAATGGATTTTTTCCATACCGTCCCCCTCATCCTGGTGCGCGATGGGCGCGGAGGCATCGAGATCTTCGTCTACGCGCCGGATCGGGAATTTCTCTTCGCAGCCAGCGCTTCGATTCTGGGACGGCTGGGGCTCACGGTGCTCGATTCCCGAATCATCACCGCGAACCACGGCATGACCCTCGATTCGTACGTCGTCGAGGACATTGCAGCTTCCTCCTCGGGCAGTTCCCGCCACGAGGAGATCCGTACCGCCCTGCGGCTCGGACTGCGCAAACCGGCCGACGTGCCGAGAAACGTGCGCCGGCTCGCGAAGCGCCAGCTCAGGCACTTCACGATTCCGGTGGAGGTCAACTTCACGCTCGACACGTCGAACCGGCACACCGTCATGGAAGTCATCGCGGCTGACCGGCCGGGGCTGCTCGCGCACATCGGCTGGGCGCTCGCCGATGCCCGGGTCCGCATCCACAACGCGAAGATCGCCACGTTCGGGGAACGCGCAGAAGACGTATTCCACGTCACCGACGACCACAACGGACCCCTGTCCGACGCCCGTCTCGCCGAGGTGTACCGCAGCGTCCACGCAGCGCTGGACCCCTGATGCACGTCTCCGGCAACCGCCCCTCAGCCTCCGGTGACCGGCGGGAAGAACGCCACCTCGTCGCCGGCGTGGATCGATGCCTCGAGATGCGTGTACTCCAGGTTCACCGCCACGAGCACGTTGTCGGGGATCGGCCGTCCCCCGGTGGCGAGACGCCACGCCTCTCCGGCGGTTCCCGCACGGGCGGCGTCGACCTCGACCTCGCGGCAACCCATCGATTCGCGCAGGCTGGCAAAGAACCTGACCGTTATCGTCATCTGCGACCCGCCGTCGAATGGTTCCGGGCTGGTATTATCGCCGCCCGGCCGGGAACCGACACTACCATCCACCATCGGCATATGGATACGAGTGGCAGGCATGCACGAACGGCGAGCTTGGCGGTGACCCCGGCGGGACGTCTCCCCGATGGATCCTGCAATCGATGAGCAGCGCACTGACCCATTTCGATGCGCAAGGTCGCGCCCGAATGGTGGACGTGGCGGCGAAGCCCGCCACCCACCGCGTCGCGGTCGCGCGGGGCGGCATCCGGATGCAGGCCGACACGCTGCGGCTCATCGTCTCCGGGGGGCACCGCAAGGGTGACGTCATCGGCGTGGCACGGCTTGCGGGAATCATGGCCGCGAAGCGCACTTCGGAGCTCGTGCCCCTGTGCCACCCCATCGCCCTGACCCGGGTCGAGGTCGAGCTGTGGCCCGACGAGTCGCGCGGCGGCGTGGAATGCCGCGCGCGCGTCGAGACGATCGGTCCGACCGGGGTCGAGATGGAGGCCCTGGCCGCGACCCAGGTGGCTCTCCTCACCGTCTACGACATGTGCAAGGCGGTGGATCGGGCGATGACCATCGAATCGGTTCGCCTCGTCGAGAAACGCGGCGGCAAGTCCGGCGACTGGGTCCGCTCCGGCTCCTGAATCCGACCCCGCCGCGGGTGAGGCGGGATCGGCCGCGGCCGGCGGAGCCCGCGATTGGAAGGCGTCTGGCTCCGGATTCGAGTGATAGACTGCCGGCCCCATTCCAGGAGCGCTTGCCATGCCAGACGCGCCCTCTTCCATCGGGCATCGCATCTCCACGCTCGGGACGCATCTTCGCAATCTCCCGAGTCTTCCCGAGAGAAGCAGTCCCGCCATCGAGCAGCGGGTCTCCACGCTCGAGGCGCACCTGAAGCGGGAGCATCCCCTGCTGCTCGATGTCGTGAAGAGCTTTCGCAAGCTCGACAAGGTAGCGTACCGGCTGGGGATCCTCTCGCGCGAGGAGTCGTTCGCGACCCGGATTCCATGGTGGCCGCTGGTGGCCGTGCTCGGCACCTTCTCTTCCGGAAAATCCTCGTTCATCAACTACTTCCTGCAGGCCCGACTCCAGACCAGCGGGAACCAGGCCGTCGACGACAAGTTCACGGTGATCTGCTTCGGCACCGACGACCCACCGCGAACGCTCCCTGGCCTCGCGCTCGACGCCGATCCGCGCTTCCCGTTCTACCGGGTCAGCCGCGACATCGAGAGCGTGGCCACCGGCGAAGGGCGCCGGATCGACGCCTATCTCCAGCTCAAGACCTGCCGGAGCGAGGCGTTGCGCGGCAAGATCTTCATCGATTCGCCGGGGTTCGACGCCGATGCGCAACGCACCGCGACCTTGCGCATCACCGACCACATCATCGACCTGTCCGATCTGGTGCTGGTGTTCTTCGACGCCCGGCACCCCGAGCCGGGGGCGATGCAGGACACGTTGCACCACCTCGTCGAGAATACCGTCCAGCGGCCCGACTCGAACAAGTTTCTCTACATACTCAACCAGATCGACAACGCGGCGCGCGAGGACAACCCCGAGGATGTCTTCGCGGCGTGGCAGCGGGCACTGGCCCAGGCCGGCCTTACCGCGGGCCGGTTCTACAGCATCTACAACCCCGACGCCGCCCCTCCGATCGACGACCCGGAGATCCGACGCCGCTTCGAAGCCAAGCGCGCGGAGGATGTCGCCGAGATCCACGAGCGCATCCACCAGGTCGAGGTCGAGCGGGTCTATCGTGTCATCGGCGTGCTGGAGAAGACGGCGAAGGCGATCGAGCGTCGCGTCGTGCCGGCGGTCGAAGCGGCCAGGGCGTCATGGAGACGTCTGGTGCTCTGGAGTGACGCCGTGGTACTCGGGATAGTGGTGGTCGCATTCGCTGCATGGACCGTCTCGGTGGGGTACTGGACGGATTTCCGGTTCTCCGCGCCATGGTTCGACTACATCGTCTCGACACCCTGGCTCCTGGTGCTCACAGTGGTACTTGCGAGCGCCGGCGGCTTCTACCTGCACTATCTCGTGCGCGGCCTGTCGGCCCGTCTCATCGCACGCCGCATCGCCCGCGACCCGGATCTGGACGACGTACGGGCGTGGGTCGCCCGGGCCTTCACCCACAACACGAAGGCGTGGCGGACGATCATGACCCATTCGCCGGCCGGCTGGGGCCGGAGCGCGCGCCGGCGCATCGCTCAGGTGGTGACGGATGCGGACCGGTTCGTACAGCGTCTCAACGATCGCTTCACCGATCCGTCCGGAGGCGCGAACGTCGCTGCCGGCTCGGGCGAGGCACGCCATCCGTGATCCGGCACCTCGCTGAAAGAAGCCCGACCGACGCTTCGCCGATTTCCGTCGCGGCCCTTGCGCCTCGCGGTCGGCGACCGGCTTGGCTGTCGAATGCCGTCTCCACGCCCAAGGTTTCGTGATGAAGGAGAAGCACGGGCTTGATCGCTATCCGGAATCTGTATACTGTTCAGTCAGGTACGCATGACAGGTGAGATCGGTGATGAACTTCGGGCGTGCGCGCTTCAATATGGTCGAGCAGCAGATTCGGCCATGGGAGGTGCTCGATCGAGCCGTGCTCGACCTGATGGAGCGCGCGCCGCGCGACGCGTTCGTGCCGCGGGAATATCGCCGCCTCGCCTACGCAGACATCACCGTTCCCATTGGAGACGGAGAGGTGATGCTGTCTCCCAGGGTCGAGGGCCGGCTCCTGCAGGCATTGAGGATCGAGCCCGGGGAACGGGTGCTCGAGATTGGTGCCGGCAGTGGATTTCTGACTTGGCTGCTCGCGCAGCGCGCCGCCTTCGTGACCAGCGTCGAGCTCAAGCCGGCGCTCGCCGAGCGGGCCCGCGCCAACCTCGCCGCCCATGGCGTCGGAAACGCCACGGTGGAAGTCGGCGACGGCCGCCGCGGCTGGGGGCAGGGGACACCTTGCGACGCGATCGCGATCGGCGGCTCGATGCCGGTGCTGGAGCCGGCGTTCGAGGAGCAGCTCACGATTGGCGGCCGGCTCTTCGTCGTGGTCGGGACCGCGCCGACGATGGAAGCAATGCTCGTGCAGCGAACCGGAGAACGGGAATGGATACGAGAAAGCATGTTCGAGACGGTATTGCCGCCGCTTGCAGGAGCCGTCGCCCCGAGACGGTTCGTTCTGTGAACGGCGATCTCTGGCGCAGTGGCCCCCCGGCCAGCGCCGTAGACGGACGAGGAACAATCATGTTCCATACACGCACTGCGGCCATGCGCATGGCGCGGGTGCTGGGCGCCGGTACGTTCCTGGCGGTGATGTCGTCGGCCGCATCCGCGGAGAACCTTCTCGATGCCTTCGGATCCGCCCTCGCCAGCGACCCGGAATTCCTCGCCGCCGGCGCGGATCACCGCGCGGCTCAGGAGATTCGCCCGCAGGCGCTGGCGGACCTCCTGCCGAGCGCCCGAGTGTCGTTGGACAGGCAGTGGCGAGTGTCGTTGGACAGGCAGCGAGTACCCGATTTCCGATCCGACGTCCTGACCCTCACCGTCCAGCAACCGGTCTATCGTCGTGACCGGCGTATCGCGGTCGATCAGGCCGGCAGCCGAATTGCGCAGGCCGGCGCGCTCTACGCCGCCGCGCGCCAGGATCTCATGGTGCGCGTGGCCGAACGATATTTCCGGGTGCTGGAAGCGGAAGACAATCTCAGCTTCGCACAGGCGACCCTGGAGGCATTCGAGCAGCAGCTCGCGCAGAGCCGGCAACGGCTCGAGGTCGGGCTGATCGCGATCACCGACGTGGAAGAGGCCAAGGCGGGATACGATCTGTCGAGAGCCCAGCTCATCGCCGCGGAGAACGCACTCGACATCGCCCGCGAGGCGTTGCGCGAGACGACCGGGCGGTACCAGGAGAAGCTCGCGCCGCTCGGAGAGATGCAGCTCGTGATGCCCGAGCCGGCGGACATCGACACGTGGACGGAGACCGCGCTGGAACGGAACCTGCGGCTGCTGGCCGCGAGGCACAACGCCGAGACGGCTCGCCGGGAGGTCGAGCGCGTCCAGGCCGGGCACTCACCCACCCTCGACGCCGTCGGCTCGCTCGGTTTGAACAACAGGGAAGCCTCTATTGGCGGTAGCGGCGAGAACAGACATACGACGATCGGCCTGCAGCTACGCCTTCCCCTCTATTCCGGTGGCTCGATCCTGTCGCGGACCCGCCAGAGCCGGCATCGCTACCAGCGTACCCTCGACTTGCTCGAACGCGAGCGCCGCCGCGCGCAGCGCGAGACGCGGGGTGCATATCTCGGCGTCGGCTCCGGCATCTCCCGGGTGCATGCGCTGGGACAGGCGGTCCGATCGAACGAGACCGCCGCGGAGGCGGTCGATGCAGGGTTTCAGGTCGGAACCCGTACATCGGTCGACGTACTAGACGCGCAGCGCGAGCTGTTTCGCGCCCGCCGCGACCTCTCGCAGGCGCGGTACGGCTACATCCTCGACGTGCTGCGGCTCAAGCGCGCCGCCGGCACTCTCTCGGAAGACGACTTGCGGCTCGTTTCAGCCTGGCTCGGGTGAGTCGGCCGGTTGCCGCCGGCGCCGGGCCTCGAACCGGAATTCGCCACCATGCCCGCGAGCGGAGTCGGCGTTCATTCCGTCGTGTTCCATGCGCCGGCTCGACGCCCTGCCCTGCCCTGCGCCGCCACGGACTCCATGGCGCGGTGAACCTCGTCCGGATCGCCCAGGTATTCATGGGAGATAGCGTTCAGATCGTCGTCCAGACGGTACACGAGCGGGATTCCGGTGGGAATGTTCAAGCCGACGATCTCATCGTCGGACATGCCGTCGAGGTGCTTGACCAGCGCGCGTAGCGAGTTCCCATGCGCCGCGATCAGCATCCTCTTCCCTGCCTCGAGCTCCGGTACGAGCCGCTCGTGCCAGAAGGGGAGAAACCGTGCCACGGTGTCCTTCAGGCACTCCGTCAGGGGCAGCTCGACGTCGCTCAGAGCGGCGTAGCGCGGGTCGCCGCGTGGATGGCGTTGGTCGCCGGGAGCGAGTGCGGGCGGCGGCGTCGAGTAGCTGCGACGCCAGACGAGCACCTGTGCGTCCCCGTACTCCGCGGCCGTCTGCGCCTTGTCGAGACCCTGCAGGGCGCCGTAGTGGCGCTCGTTCAACCGCCAGCTCCGGTGGACCGGGATCCACATCAGGTCCATTTCATCGAGGACGAGCCACAGGGTGCGAATCGCCCGCCTCAGGAGGGACGTATATGCGACGTCGAACGAATGGCCAGCCTGTGCGAGCAGGCGGCCTGCGCGGCGCGCCTCCTCCGTACCTCGGGGGGTGAGATCGACGTCGGTCCATCCCGTGAACCGGTTCTCGCGATTCCAGACGCTCTCGCCGTGTCTCAGCAGCACCAGCTCGATCATGTCGTACCGTCCCTTGCCGCGGGGGCCGGATGGGCGAGGCCGGACCGGATCCAAGGTAACCGCATATGAATCTGTTGTCTCATCAATATGTTACTTGAACGCCACCTTCAAGCCCCATGCCCGGAGTCCGGCCCCGGCGCCCGCATGGCCGGCCCGCCCTCCGCGGCGCCTTCCGGTCCGAGCAGCACCGCGATCCAGTGGGTGTCCGGGCGCGAGTCGAGGGCGATCTTGATCATCATCGTCAGCGGGACCGAGAGGAACATGCCGACCAGGCCGAGGGCCCAGCCCCAGAAGATCAGGGACAGGAACACCACGAGCGTCGAGAGGCCGAGACCGCGGCCCATGAAGCGGGGCTCGATGACGCTGCCGACGAGGACGTTCACGACGAGGTAGCCCACGGCCGACCACAACGCCGCGCCCGGCCCGAGCTGGACCAGCGCGAACAGCACCGCCGGCGCCGCCGCGATGATCGAGCCGATGTTGGGGACGTAGTTCAGCAGGAACGCGAGCACGCCCCAGAGCACCGGGTAGTCGACCCCGAGCACCGCGAGCCAGAGCCCGATCGCGACCCCCGTCCCGAGGCTCGCGGCGGTCTTGATCACGAGGTAGCGCTTCACGTTCCCGCTGAAGACGGCGAACTTGTCGAGGGTGTGGCCGGGGTCTCCGGCCACCGCCCGGAACTTGCGCGGGAAGCTGGTCGCCTCGAACAGGATGAAGACCACGGTGAGGAAGATCAGGAATGCGTTGCCGAGCACGCCGCCGAACCCGTTGAGCAGGTCGGCGGCGAGCTGGATCGCCGCGCCCGGCTTGAAATAGCCCGCGAAGTCACCGGCCGAGACGCTGACGCCCCAGGCGCGAAGCCACTCGAAGAGCGGAACCGCCAGCTCGTTCATCCGGGCCTTGTACACCGGGAGGTCGCGGGAGAACTCCCGGATCGACGTTCCGACGAGCGCCGTCAACCCGACGCCCGCCGCTATAATGACGCCGATGACGACGAGCATGGCGAGCCAGCGGGGCAGCCCCTTGCGTTCCAGCCAGAACAGAGGCGGTGCGCTGATGATCGCGATGAAGATCGAGAGCAGGAACGGCACGACGATGGCCTCGGCCGCGCGCATCCCCGCCACCACCACCACGAACGCCGCCGCGGTGAGCAGCATCCGCACCGTGTTCGAGCCCCCCGTCACCTCGGCCATGCCGTCCCCCTGACCCTTGCATAGAACAAACTCGTTTCCCGCCTGTCAGCGCGTTGGACGCCGATGCGACCGCGCTGGCGGCCGCGTCCTGCATCCGGCGATTTCGCGCAACGAAATCGTGGGGCGACCGCGCCGGCGCGGTCGCGTCCTGCACCCGGCGCGCGAAGTGTATTCCGCATCACTCCGCCGTTCCTCGCGCCATGCCGGCACCGGGGAAGATGCCCCCGGCGTGCGATCGGAAGTGTATCCCGCAGCACCCCGCCATTCGTTGCGCCTCGTATCCGGTGCGCGGAACCCCCGCCATGCCTGACGGCCTCCCGGCGGTCGCGCTCGCGCAGATGGAGGTGCGCGCCGGCCGGCCGGACCTCAACGTCGGGTCGATGCTCGGCTTCATCGAGCGGGCGCGCGCGGTGGGGGCGGCGATCGTGGCGTTCCCGGAGATGTGCGTCCCCGGCTACATCCTGGGCGATACGTGGGAGATCGACGCGCTGGTCGAGGACTTCGAGGGCTGGAGCGACGCGATCCGAGAGGCGAGCCGCGGGATCGCCGTCGTGTTCGGCAACGTCGCGCTCGACCGCGCCGCGATCGGCGAGGACGGCCGGGTACGAAAGCTCAACGCGGCGTGGGTCTGCCACGACGGGCGCTTCGTCGAGCGCACGGGCCTCCCTGCCCCCCTCCCCCACGGCGTGCATCCGAAGACCCTGCATCCGAACTACCGGTTCTTCGACGACGACCGGCACTTCTACTCGTTGCGCAAGATTGCCGGCGAGACCGGCACCCGCGTCTCCGACTGGACCATCCCCTACGAGATCCCGGCCCGGCGCGGCGCCCTCCGTCTCGGGGTGCAGCTCTGCGAGGACGTCTGGCACCAGGACTACCGTGACCGTCACGAGACGCTCGACACCCTGCGGGCCTGGCACCGGGCCGGCGCCGACCTCGTGGTCAACCTGTCCGCGTCGCCCTGGACCTGGCAGAAGAACGACAAGCGCCACCGCGTGGTGCGCGAGGCGATGGCGCGCTCGCCGGTGCCGTTCTTCTACGTCAACCAGGTCGGGGCGCAGAACAACGGGAAGAACGTCCTGGTGTTCGACGGGGATACCTGCGGGTACCGCACCGGCGGCTCGCTCGCGGGTCGGGCGCCGCCCTGGCGCGAAGCCATGCTGGTGTTCGGCGGGAGCGACGGAAGCGCCGAAAACACCGGGAACACCGGAAACATCGGGAGCACCGGGATCGCACCGGAGCAGACGGAGATCGAGGCGATCCACGACGCGATCCTCACCGGGCTCCGGCACCTCGACCACGTCCGCGGATGCGGCAACCGCTACCTCATCGGCGTGAGCGGCGGCATCGACTCCGGCGTCGTCGCGTGCATGCTCCGGATCGCGTTCGGGCCGGAGCGCGTCTTCGCGGTCAACATGCCCACCCGGTTCAACGCCGGCGTCACCCGCGAGAACGCCCGTTCGCTGTGCGAGGCGCTCGGGATCGACTACCTGAGCTGTCCGATCGAGGACCTCTACCGCGCACTGTCGGCACGGATCCGCGCCGCCGGATTCGAACACGAACCCGGAACGTACACGCGGCTCGTGGACGAGAACGTCCAGGCCCGGATCCGGGGCTCCGACATGCTCGCGGGACTGGCCGCGAAGTGCGGCCTGGTATTCACCAACAACGGCAACAAGACCGAGGTCGCACTCGGCTACGCGACCCTCTACGGCGACGTCAACGGCGCGGTGGCGCCGATCGCGGATCTCTACAAGACCCAGGTCTTCGCCCTCGCCCGGCATCTCAACGACACGGTGTTCGGGCGCGAGGTCATTCCCCGCAACCTCATCGACGGCGGGACCGTGCCGAGCGCGGAGCTGTCCGAGGCCCAGGACGTCACCCGGGGGCTGGGCGACCCGATCCGGTACGGATACCACGACGCCCTGCTGCGCCAGCTCGTCGAGTACCGGCGCCATCCCCTCGACCTCCTGGAGTGGTATCGCGCGGGGGCGCTGCCGGAGCGCATCGGATGGGGCGACGAAGATCGGCTCCGGGCGTACTTCCCCGATGCCCGCGCCTTCGTCGAGGATCTGGAATGGGTCGCCGGGCAGTTGCGCGCCAGTTGCTTCAAGCGTATCCAGGCGCCGCCGATCATCGTGCTGAGCAAGCGCGCCTTCGGCTTCGATCTGCGCGAAAGCCAGCTCCCCGCCTACGCACCGCGCGCCTGGGAGCGGGCGAAACGGGCGCTGCTGTCCGGCGGCTGAGCCCGTGTGAACGGGCGGGTAGCGTCGCGCCTTCGGCCTGGCGTTGGGTGAAAGCCCTTCCCCTGCCGGCTTCGATCTGCGCGAAAGCCAGCTCTCCGCCTGTTCGCTGCGCGCCTGGAAGCGGGCGAAGCGGACGCTGCTGTCCGGCGGCTGAGCCCGTGTGAACGGGCGGGTAGCGTCGCGCCTTCGGCCTGGCGTTGGGTGAAAGCCCTTCCCCTGCCGGCTTCGATCCGCGCGAAAGCCGGCTCTCCGCCTGTTCGCTGCGCGCCTGGAAGCGGGTGCGGCCGTCTGCCGGCCGATTGCGCCGCGGCCGATCGACCTCATGAACGGCTTAGGAGACTGATCGAATTAAGGTTTCCAACTGCATCGCGGGCGCAATTCACCGATCCGGTTACCGTGACACGCGCTTCGATGCAGAAACCGCCGTCACCTGGAAACTCTATTTTCGTCACCCTCCTTACCGCACGCGGATCAGCCGTCCAGATCGACGGTGCTCTGTCGCTATCCATGGGTTGAACGTAGCGCTCTTCGACCCGGGCGGGTTGCCGCCGCGGGCGGATCAGCCGTCCAGATCGAGCGAGGGTGTTTCCGCCTTCCGCGCCCTCGGCGCCTTGCGCATCTCCTCCGGGACGGGCGGCAACTCGCCGGCCCGGAGGCAGTCGCCCTCGAGCACCGCCTCAAGCAGCCTCTCCTGTTCCGGCCAGCCCTCGACGGTCGCTTCCAGCACCCAGAGCAGCTCGAGCAACTCCGTGGTGAACCGGGAAGTCCAGCGCTCGGGACGGATGCCGTCCAGCGGCGAGGACGCCCGGCCGGCCCCGTTCCGCATCCGGTACCTCAGCCACGACTGCACCACCTTGAGGCCCGACACCTCGAACCCGTAGACCTCCGGCGCGACGGGCGCGTACTCGCCCTCTCCGATGTGAAGGGTCCGGGTCACGCCGTCGTAGCGGAAGGATGTGGGACAGCCCTCCGCGTCACCGGGGACCGCCCTGGTGCATCGGGCCGAGCCGGACGGGATTCGGCCCCGCGGACGAAGGCCGCGCGGGTGCGGGCCGTGCATCTGTTCCTCTGACACGAAGCGCTCGCCCCAGGTATGCAGCCAGAGCAACCGCGCCCCCTGGCCGCGCACTTCCTCGAACAGGGCGCCGTCCCGGGTCACCGGGATGCGCAGCTCGCGCGTCTCCAGCTCCCCGGAGAACCGGGCCGTGAAGGCCGGGTGGGCCGATACGCCATAGACGTAGGCGGCGAAGTCCTCCGGCGTGACCGGACGCCCGTACTCTGCGCTCAACCGATCGAGGAGACTAGGCAGGACGTTCGGCTCGGATGCATCGGCGATGCGGTAGAGCGGGATCACCGCCTTGGCTCCGTAGGAGCCTCGAAAATGATCGAGATCGGGCAGTACCGCCGATGAAGTGAGCGCGGGACCCGGCCCCGGAGCCTGGGAGAACAGGCTCGTCAAATACACCTGCCGTTCGCCGTGGACGCGCCAGAGATCGGGGCGCGGCCGGGACATCAGGCGGCCGTCCGCGATGATGCAGTGCCGGTCGAACGAACGATAGGCGTATCGCCGGACTTCGGGGATGGGAGCGTCACTCGGCAGATCGGCAATCGGCGTCGGATCGTCATGCCCCGTCAAGGTGACGTGATACGTGCCCTCGACCGTGCGATCCCCCGTTTCACGAAACGCCTTGGCCCGCTCCACCGGGTCCGCGGATGCGAGCAGCGCCCGCCAGCGCCGTTTCAGTGTCTCGGTATCCGGTGCGATCGGCCAAGTCCGCTTCAACTGCACCCCCGAATGCTGCCACGGCATGAGATCGGTCAGCAGCGGCCAGGCGAAGTACTCCCCCTCCCCCGCCGGACGGAACGGCGCCTGCCAGCCATCCGGGCACTCCCGCCATGCCACGCTCGCAAGTCCCCCGATGGCGTCGAGGGCGGCGAGCTTCTCCGCGCGCGAGCCTTCGACGCGGGCATAGCGCACGTCGGCGGGCCTCTCCCGGTCCGCCGCCTTCGTTCGCCATGCGACCGCCACCGCCACCGGCGTCTGGATGGCGAATACGTTCTCGCTCCGGCGCGTCCCCCGCCCCTCACCGCCCAAGTCGAGGATCCGGACCTCATCGCACACCCGCCGCAGGTGCTCGCGCATCCCCCCGAAGGCGTCACCGTCGAGCCAGCTCGACGCGGTGATGAAGCTCACCACCCCGCCACCCTCCGCCCCTTCCTGCTCGAACACCTTCCACAACGCCCACCGCCAGAAGTAGACGTACAGGTTGTAGAGGTTCTTGACGCGAACCCCATGCCCCGCGGCCGCCACCGGGTCGAGGAAGTCGCGCAGGATGGCCTCCCTCCCTTGCCCGTCGTCGCCCCATCGAACCCAAGATCCCGTGCGGTCCCCGTTGTCGGCTCTCGCCGCCTCGTGGCGGTCGTAGGGCGGATTGCCGAGGCAGACGAGGACCGGCGCCTCTCTCTTGACCGCGAGCGCCTTCACCCGCTGCTCGGAGATGGGCCGCATGAAGAGCGGCAGTTGCGGCGGCTCGGCGTGCGGACTCTCCAGTGTGTCCGTCAGGTACACGCGCGCGGCGGTTCCCGGCGGCGCCCCCCGGTCCCGCAGGGCGCGGCTCACCCGCAACTCGCTCACCGCGTATGGACCGACCATCAGCTCGAAGCCGTAAAGGTTCTCCGCGAGCGCGGCGGCCTGCCCCGCCACGGCCCCCGCACCCTGCTCCGCCTCGATGCGGCCCAAGGCGTGCTCGATGACCCCGAGGAGGTAGGTCCCGGTGCCCGCCGCCGGATCGAGGGTGACGACATCGGGGCCGGCGAAGCCGAGTGGCCTTCGCAGCCGGTGGACAAGCACGTCGTCGACCAGACGCACCTGCGCGCGCACCACCTCCACCGGCGTGTAGTAGGCCCCGGCGTCCTTGCGCAGCTTCGGGTCGTAGGCGGCGAGGAAGTCCTCGTAGAAGTACAGCCACGGATCGCGCGGCCCGGCCAGCAGGACGGACGGCACCACGGACACCACCCGCAGCAGCAGATCGAGCGAAGCGGCCATCTCCGTGCGCGCCCCGGGGTCGGTCAGCACCTGCAGGGCGCGGGACAGCAGGTTGTGCTGTGCGGCCAGCGCGGCCACCGCACTGTCGAGGGTGAGCGGGTCGGCTCCCTCGCTCCGCCCCAGCAACAGGGCGAAGGCCACGGTCTGGGCGTAGGCGTCGGCGAACTGCGCGTCCGTCGCGTCCGGGAACAGAAGCTGCCGCCAGTCCCCGGCAAGCTGCACCAGGGGAGATCGGGAGTCCGCCAGCGCATCGGACACGTCGCCGCGCAGCATCCGGCACAGCGGCGCCAGCAGCGCCGCGAAGCCCGCGAGGTCGATCCGCCCCCCGCGGTCCAGCGGCAGGATCGGCTCCCACGACAGGAAGCCGCGCAACAGCGGCTCCACGGCGCGGGCGTCTTCCCCCGCCACCGCCTGCCTGCCCTCTCCGGCCACGTCGCCCGAGAGGCGGACGATTCGCCCCACACGCTCGCCGCCCCGGTACAGCGCCCACTCGTTCCCGTCGGTGTAGAGCAGGTTGGGGATGGCCGAGAAACGCTTGAACTGCGCCCGGTCGCGGCCCTTGAAGCGGGCCGCGTTCGCGCCCGTGCCGGGCGCCTTGAGCTCGACGTACCCGGCCAGCCATCCGTTACGGTGGATGGCGTAATCGGGACGCCCGAGACGGTCGGGCAGGGGCGCTTCGCCCGCACAGACGACGCGCTCGCCCCACGCCGACGCCACCGCCTGCATCAAATGCTCGAAGGGACCGCGAAGCTGGTCCTCCGCCCCGCCCCGGACCAGCGCGGACGACTTGGCGGTGACCGCCTCGGCGAAGTCTTGCAGCGCGTCTTGGATCGGAGGGCTCCCGCCTGATTGCCTTGGTCGGTGCCGGCTCCGGGCTGCTGCCGAAGCCGCGGTCGAATCCGGCACGGGACCACGGAGCGGACCACGAGGACGGGAGAATGCTCCGCGTCGGACGCCGCCGTCAGTCAGGCCGCGGATATGAACGGCTTGCTGTACTCAGAGTTACCGGGGACCGCCTTCGTGCATCGGGCAGAGCCGGGCGGGATGCGGCCACGCGGCCCCCGGGTCGCACGGCCGCGGGCCGTCCATCCCCTTCCCACGTCCCGCAACCGCTTGCAAAGTCGTGCCCCCGCGCCTTGCGTTCACCCGCCCGTCTCGGGTGCGTCGAACACCGCCGACACTTCCGCCGCGAAGCCGTCGAGCAGCACCGAGGCGGCCACTTCCCCCCGCGCATACCTGCCGTGCTCGACGTACGCCTCCCCACGCAGCACGAGCACCGTGAGCGTCTCGTCGCGCGGATCCGCGATCCAGTACTCTGGAATCCCCGCCTCGGCGTAATCGGCCCGTTTCGCCACCAAGTCCCGATCCGGGTCGTCCGGGCTGACCACCTCGGCGACCAGATCCGCACCCAGCCAGTAGCGGTTCTGACGGCGGGGGTCCGAGCGATCGCGCAACAACAGGAGGTCCGGCTCGCGGAACTTGCCCTCGCGGATGCGCATCCGTAGCGGGGATTCCACCACGACGCCGCCGCGCGGCCGGGTCCAGGCGCGGAACAGGACATGGAGAAACGCGAGGATGGTCTGGTGCGTGTCGGTTGGCATGGCCAGCTCCTCGACGAAGCCGTCGGTGAACTCGACCTGGCGGTTGCCGTGGTCGGTGAGCCACAGGTAGCCCTCGTCGCTCCAGCACCCCTGGCGCGGCAGGAGTTCGCACAGCAGGGCGTTCAGCGCAGCCTGCGAGGCGGCCTCCTCCGAGGCAGCGGCCTCCTTCGAGGCCGGCGCCGCTTCCCCGGTGCGGCGGCTCCTCCCCCCGTCTGCATCGGCATCGACGCGGGACGCCACGTCAACCGTCATTTCCGGATCCCCCATACCGCGGGCGAAGACAGGCGTTGTGCCCGCGCCCCTATGCGGCCGAAGTCTCGCCGATACCCGTCCCGGCAATCAAGGAACCGCCGGGCGCCCGCCGAAGGCGCGCGAGCCGCGCCGCCTCGGTACCGAACGCGGACTCATCGTGCGGGTGGACGACGGCTTCGACGCGCCGCTGGAAGATTTTGCGGGCTACGGTGGCGCCGGCCGGGCGGCCCGGAGTCCCGTGAGGATTCACCCGGCGGCCGATGCCCGAAGCTCGCGCTATCTGGGACGCGACTTGCGCAAGCCCGCCTGACGCGGGTCACCGTAGCGGTCCAACCTGGAACCCGAGCGCTGCGGCTATCGTGCGTTGTTGCTGCATATCGAGCGTGACGAACCATATCTCGCTCGGTTGCCGGGCGGCATAGAGCGCCGTGGCGACATGCCACAGGTCTGCGCCGCGCAGGTAACCGGTCTCGAGCACCCGTCGCGAATTCGGGAGCCAGCGGTCGGTCCGGCAGGATCCATTCGATACCCGACACTACGGATCGCGAGAAGCGCCGTTTTTCACGCGAGTACGCCGCCCGCAGCTCGGCTTCGAGAAGATTCGAAGACAACAGAACCGAAAACGTACCCGGTCGACGCCCCAGCGCGGCACTGTCCGGCTCGCCAAAGGCGATCGCTACCAGTGCGGAGGTATCGACGTAAGCAATGGTCACTCGTTTCGATCTGCGAGAAACCGCTCCAGCGCGCCCGGCCGCTCCGCCACCGATGCGGGCGGCTTCCACGATTTGCCGGAGCGTACGAGCGCCCCGCGCCGTTCGAGCTCGTCGAGCCGTTCCTCGATCGTCACGGATTTCCGCAGGACCGGACGGATTTCGGCCACCGGCTCGCCACGACAGGACACGGTGACGGTCTTCCCTCCCCGCACGTGGCGGATGACCTCGGAGAACCGCGCCCTCGCGTCGTGCATGGAATATCGGAGATTCATGTGGATGAACCTAACCAGTCACACCAGTCGGGTCAAGGCGAGGGATGGCGGCGGATGGCTCGCGGTCCGAAGGAGTCGGAACGGCCCGAAGGAACGGCACCCGTGAGTAGCGGCTCATCGAGTCCGAGATGTCGCACAGCACTACGATCGAGGGCAGACCGCTGTATCCGTCGCCGGCGCGCAGGCTCTGCACGAAGGCCACGACCTCCCGGCTCAACGCCTCCGACGTACCGGGTGCCCGCACCCATCGTAGGCCGCTTGCAGCCGTATCCGGTGGTCGGCTTCGTTCCAGCCGATGCGTTCCAGCGCCAGAGCCATTTCCGGCGAAATGCCGATGCGGCCATATGGCCAGGAAGAGCCGTGCTAACGTTGCCGGATGCGGGAACGGGACAAACGGACCGAACCGCTGATCCGGATTGCCTGCGGAGCAAGGACGAACCCATGACCTCCATCGATCCGCACACCCTCACCGGCGACTGGCACTACCCCACCTCGATCCGCTTCGGCCCGGGGCGGATCCGGGAGCTCGCCCGGGCGTGCCGGGCGGCCGGGATCACCCGCCCCCTGCTCGTCACCGACCCTGCGCTCGCGGCGATGGCGATGGTGGCGGAGGCGGCGCAGTCGTGCCGTGACGCGGGGCTCGCCTGCGGGATCTTCTCCGGCGTGCGCGCGAATCCGGTGGAGCCGAACGTGACGGAAGGGGTGCGGGCCTTCCGCGACGGCGGCCACGACGGGGTGATCGGGTTCGGGGGCGGCAGCGCGCTCGACGCCGCGAAGGCGGTGGCGCTGATGTCGGGGCAAACGCGCCCGCTGTGGGACTTCGAGGACCGCGAGGACTGGTGGACCCGCGCCGACCCCGGCGGGATCGCCCCGGTGGTGGCGGTGCCGACGACGTCCGGCACCGGCTCCGAGGTCGGGCGCGCGTCGGTGATCACCGACACCCGGGACCACACCAAGAAGATCATCTTCCATCCGAAGATGATGCCGGCCACGGTGATCGCCGACCCGGAACTCACCACCGGGCTGCCGGCCCGCGTCACCGCCGCGGTGGGCATGGACGCCCTCTCCCACAACCTCGAAGCGTATTGCTCGCCGGTCTTCCACCCGATGGCGCAAGGGATCGCGCTCGAAGGGATGCGGCTGGTGAAGGAGTGGCTTCCGGCGGCCTGCGAGGACGGGACGGATCTGGCCGCCCGCGCCCACATGCAGGTGGCCTCGACCATGGGAGCGACCGCGTTCCAGAAGGGGCTGGGCGCGATGCACTCGCTCAGCCATCCGTGCGGGGCAGTATACGACACCCACCACGGGCTGACCAACGCGGTGGTGATGCCCTACGTGCTGGAGTTCAACCGCCCGTCCATCGAGGAGAAGGTGGCGGCTCTCGCGCGCTGGCTCGGGCTGGGCGAGACGGGCTTCGAGGGGGTGATGCGGTGGGTTCTGGATCTGCGGGCGCGGATCGGTATCCCCCACACCCTGCATGAGATCGGCGTCCCTCCGGAGGCGGCGTCCCGGCTCGCGCCGGCGGCCCTTGCGGATCCGTCGTCGGCGACCAACCCGGTGACGCTGACCGCGCCGGCTCTGGAATCGCTGTACGAGGACGCGATCGAGGGCCGCAACGAATTGTCGGCGATCGTCTGATAGCCGAGCGCACCGCGGTTGCCCAAGGAGCGCGCAGGCGCCTTCGCCGGCCGGACCCGTGACGCGCGGCCCGAACCTCGCCACCCACCGACAGGAGACATACCCCGATGGCAAGCACGATGCCCGTTCCCGACACCCTCGAGAAGCTCGACATGTACATCGACGGAGGGTTCGTCGAGCCGGCTTCGGGGGAATACTTCGAGAGCTTCGACCCCTACACCGCCCGTCCCTGGGTGCTGGTCGCCCGCGGCGGCGCCGCGGACGCGGACCGCGCGGTGGAGGCCGCGCACCGGGCCTTCGACTCCGCCGAATGGCGCACGATGCACCCTTCGCAACGTGGCGCCCTCATGCGCCGCCTCGCGGAGCTGGTGGCGGAGAACGCGCAACGGCTCGCGGAGCTGGAAGTGCGCGACAACGGCAAGCTGCTCAGCGAGATGGCGGCGCAGCTCCGCTACGTCCCGAGCATCTACCACTACTACGCCGGGCTCGCGGACAAGATCGAGGGCTCGGTCGTGCACGCCGACAAGCCGGCCTTCACCTTCACCCGGCACGAGCCGCTGGGGGTCTGCGTCGGGATCATCCCGTGGAACTCCCCCCTGATGCTCGTGGCGTGGAAGCTCGGCCCCGCGCTGGCGGCCGGCAACACGATGGTGCTCAAGCCCTCGGAGTACACCTCGGCCTCGGCCCTCGCGTTCGTGAAGCTCGTCGAACAGGCGGGGTTCCCGCGGGGCGTGGTGAACGTGGTGACGGGCTTCGGCCCGGAGGCGGGGCAGCCGCTGGTCGAGCACCCCCTGGTGCGCAAGGTCGCGTTCACCGGCTCGGACCGCACCGGGGCCCACCTCTACTCGACCGCGGCGCGGGACATCAAGCGGGTGAGCCTGGAGCTCGGCGGGAAGTCGCCCAACATCGTGTTCGCGGACGCGAACCTCGACAACGCGGTCAAGGGCGCGGTGGCGGGGATCTTCGCCGCCACCGGGCAGACCTGCATCGCCGGCTCCCGCCTGCTCGTCCAGCGCTCGATCCACGACGAATTCGTCGAGCGGCTGGTGGCGTTCGCCGGGACCGCGAAGATGGGCAACCCGATGAGCCTGGAGACCCAGGTCGGGCCGGTCACCAACCTGCCCCAGTTCGAGAAGGTGCTCGGCTACATCGACATGGCGAAGGGCGAAGGGGCCGAGACGGTGCTGGGCGGGGCGCGGGCCGAGCGCCCGGAATGCGGGGAGGGCTGGTTCGTGGAGCCCACGATCTTCACCGGCGTGCGCAACGACATGCGGATCGCGCAGGAAGAGGTGTTCGGCCCGGTGCTCTCGATCATCCCCTTCGAGGACGACGACGAGGCGGTGGCCATCGGCAACGACGTCGTCTTCGGCCTCGCGGCCGGGGTGTGGACGGAGAACATGCGCCGGGCCATCACGATGTCGGAGCGGCTGCAGGCCGGCACGGTCTGGGTCAACATGTACCGGGCGGTCAGCTACACCATGCCCTTCGGCGGCTACAAGCGCAGCGGCCTCGGGCGGGAGCTCGGGCAGCAGGCGGTCCTGGAGTACATGCAGACCAAGAGCGTGTGGATCTCGACCGCGGAGGAGATGGCCAACCCCTTCGTGATCGGGTGACCGGCCCGGATTTCCTACCCGGCCGCGAAGCGACGGATTCACACCATGACCTCCCGCCGTGCCCTCATCATCGAGGACAGCCGCGAGATCGCGGCACTCGTCAGGCTGCACCTGCGCGACGTTCAATGCGAGGCGGACATCGCCGCGGACGGCAAGCGCGGGCTGGAGCTCGCGGCCGGCGGACGCTACGACCTCGTGGTGCTCGACCTGATGCTTCCGGAGATGGACGGTCTCGCGGTGTGCCGCCAAATCCGGACCCTTCCCGGCTACGTGCCCATCCTGATGCTGACCGCGAAGTCCACCGAGCTCGACCGGGTGCTCGGGCTCGAAATGGGCGCGGACGACTATCTCGTCAAGCCGTTCAGCGTGCGCGAGCTGCAGGCGCGGGTGAAGGCGCTCTTTCGGCGGGTCGAGGCTCTCTCCTCCCCGGCCGCCGCATCCGGAGAAGACGAGACGATCGAGTGCGGCGCGCTCAGGATCGAGACCGGCAAGCGCCGGGTGAGCATCGACGGGCGCGAGGTCGTCCTCACCGCCCGGGAGTTCGATCTTCTCGCGCACTTCGCGCGCCACCCGGGACAGGTGTTCAACCGTGCACGATTGCTCGACCAGGTCTGGGGCTACAACCACGAGGGGTACGAGCACACCGTGAACTCGCACATCAACCGGCTGCGGGCGAAGATCGAGCGCGATCCCTCCAACCCCGAATACATCCTCACGGTGTGGGGGGTGGGCTACAAGCTCTCCGATCGCCTCGGCCCCGATGGCGGCGCCCGGGAGGCGCGCGGACGCCCCCGCGACGGCTCATGAGGGGCATACGAGCGCCCCGGCCATGATCCGCACCCTCTATGCCAAGCTCTCGGTGGCGCTGGTGGCGATCGTGCTCGCGATCGCCGCTCTCTATGCGGTGCTGACCCTCTTTGCGACGCGGCATCATCTGCAGGTGACCGAGCAGCGCCTCAACCGCGATCTCGCCCGCGATCTGGTCGCCGACCGCAATCTCGTCGAGGAGGGGCGCATCAACGAGCCGGCCCTGAAGGAGATGTTCCACGATTACATGATAATCAACCCGAGCATTGAGATTTATCTACTTGATATGGAAGGATACATTCTTTCCTTTTCTGCCGATCCGGGGGTGGTCAAGCGCAAGCGCGTGTCGCTGGGGCCGGTGCGGGCGTTCCTGAGCGGCGACGACGCCTACCCCCTGCTCGGTGACGATCCGCGCAGTCATGGCGGGCAGAAGGCGTTCTCGGTCACCGCGGTGCCGAGCGAGGAGGATCCGGAAGGCTACCTCTACGTGGTGCTCCTGGGAGAGCGTGTCGATTCCATCGCGACGCTGCTGCACACGAGCTTCCTTGCGCGCTACAGCGGACTCGCCCTGATCGTGAGCGTCGTGGTGGGGTCGCTGGCCGGACTCGTGGTTCTGCGCGCGATGACCCGCAGACTGCGCCGGCTCACCGACCACATCGATCGATTCCGGGCGGGAGGATTCCGGAACTTCGAGTCGTTCGCGACCGCGAGCCCGGACGACGGCGACGAGATCGCCCAGCTCGGACGCGCGTACGACGAGATGGCGGCCCGGATCGGCGAGCAGCTCGAGGCCCTGGAGAAGACGGACGCGCTGCGCCGGGAGATGGTGGCGCACGTCTCCCACGATCTGCGCACCCCGCTCGCGACGCTGCATGGCTACATCGAGACGCTGAAGCTCAAGGACGCGGAGCTTGGCCGGGCCGAGCGGGAGCACTATCTCGCGGTGGCCCTCGGCCAGAGCGAGCGGCTGCGCCGCCTCGTCGGGGACCTGTTCGAGCTTGCGAAGCTCGATGCGCGCGAGCAGACCCCCGAATGCGAGCCGGTCTCGCTGGCCGAGCTCGTCAGCGACATCGCGCAGAAGTTCCAGTTGGAGGCGCAGCACCGTAGCGCGACCATCGACATCGACGCCGGCGAGGGGCTGCCGATGGTCGAGGCGGACATCGCCCTCATCGAGCGCGTGCTCGAGAACCTGATCGACAACGCGCTCTCGCATTCGCCGGACGGCGGAGCGATCCGGATCCTGATCGCATCCGATGGGCACTCGGTGCGGGTGACGGTCTCCGACAGCGGACCAGGCATCGCCCCCGAGCATCTTCCCCGCGTCTTCGACCACTTCTACCGGGCCGGAAACGCGCATCGAGGGGATGCGCACGCCGGGCTCGGCCTGGCGATCGCGAAGCGCATCGTGGAGCTCCATGGCGCCCGCCTGGAAGTGGAGAGCGCGCTCGGGCGCGGCACCGCGTTCAGCTTCCGGCTCGCGAATTCCATTACACTTCCGCACGGATAGGGCTCCTCCCGGAGATCGCATCCATTTCACCGAGACCGCCCGCAGCGCCCTTCGACGACACGGCGAACGTTCCGGAGCGCAGAGCGGGATCCGGACGGGACATCGGGCCGGCCGAAGCCCGGAAAAGGAGGCGGCGGCGAAGAAAGGAAGAACACAATGCGTCGAGGAACGAAGAATGAGGACCAGGGAATGAGATCCGTGGAGATGCCCGATACTTCAGAATCCCCTGTGCCGATCGTCGATCTGCGCAGCGACACCGTCACCCGCCCTACCCCGGCGATGCGCGCCGCGATGGCCGGGGCGGAGGTCGGCGACGACGTCTTCGGCGAGGACCCGGCCGTCAACCGGCTCGAAGCCATGGCCGCGGAGCGCTTCGGCCACGAGGCGGCCCTGTTCGTATCGAGCGGCACGCAGGGGAACCTGCTCGCGCTACTCTCGCACTGCGGGCGCGGCGACGAGTACATCTGCGGCCAGGCCGCCCACAACTACCGCACCGAGGGCGGCGGCGCGGCGGCGCTGGGGGGGATCCAGCCTCAGCCGGTGGAGGTCGAGGCGGACGGCACGCTGGCGCTCGATCGCATCGCCGCGGCGATCAAGCCGCACGACTTCCACTATGCCCGGACGCGGCTCCTGAGCCTGGAGAACACGTTCTCCGGCAAGGTCCTGCCGCTCGCATACATGCGCTCGGCGCGGGATCTGTGCGGCCGCCGCGGCCTGGCGCTGCATCTCGACGGCGCGCGGGTGTGCAACGCCGCGGTGGAGCTCGGGGTGGAGGTCGCGGAGATCACGTCGCTCTTCGACAGCGTATCGGTCTGCCTCTCCAAGGGGCTGGGCGCGCCGGCCGGCTCCCTTCTCGTCGGCTCGCGCGACTTCGTCGCGGAGGCGAGGCGCTGGCGCAAGGTCGTCGGCGGGGGGATGCGCCAGATCGGGATCATCGCGGCGGCGGGGATCCATGCCCTCGACCACCACGTGGACCGGCTCGAAGAGGACCACGCCAACGCCCGGCGGCTCGCCGACGGCCTCGCCCGCATCAAGGGCATCGACATCGACCACAACGCGGTCCGGACCAACATGCTCTTCGCGAGGGTGGCCCCGGGCCGGCTCGAAGGCTTCGTCGCGCACTGCAAGCGGCACCGCGTGCTCATCTCGGCCCGCGATCCGATCCGCATGGTCACCCACCTGGACGTCGACGCCGCGGGCGTCGACCGCGCCCTCGGCGTGATGGCCGGGTTCTTCGACGCCTGAGCGATGAGCGTCCAGGACGATGGGACCCTCGAGGTCCGCGGGTACGTGGGGTTGCCCCTGGTCGGCAAGACCGTGGTGTGGACACGGATCGAATAGCGGCTTCTCCCCGAGCGTTCCGGGCCGCCGCGCCGTCCGGCGAAACGGGAAGGCGTTTCCGTATCGGGGACGGGGTGGGCCTCATGAACCCTTGTCCACACGACGCCAGGACCGGGATGCCCGCTTCCGTCCGCCGCGTCGCTTCGAGCGGGAACGCGCCATGATACGTGCGATCAGCTTCGACCTGTGGGATACGGTCATCCACGACGATTCGGACGAGCCGAAGCGCGCCGCGGCCGGGCTGCCTTCGAAGCGGGAGGTGCGCCGGGCGCTGGTGCGCGACACCCTCGCCATCCACGCCCCGGTGGCGGCGGAGATCGCTGATGCCGCCTACGATGTCGCCGACGCCGCGTTCACGAAGGTCTGGCACGATCAGCACGTGACCTGGACGGTCGCGGATCGGCTCTCGGTGCTGCTCGGCGGGCTCGGCCGGGAGCTTCCCCGGGAGGTTCTGGCCGGCGTCGCCACCCGGATCGAGGAGATGGAGCTTGAAGTCATGCCGGACCCGGTCCCCGGGATCGGCGACGCCATCGAGGCCCTTGCCGCCCGCTATCCTCTTGCGGTGGTCTCCGACGCGATCCATTCCCCGGGGCGCTGCCTGCGCGAATGGCTGGAGCGCCATCGCCTGCTCCGCCACTTCGGCGCCTTCGCGTTCTCCGACGAGGTCGGCCGCTCGAAGCCGCATCCCGACATCTTCACCCGTGCCGCGGCCGAGCTCGGTGTCGAAGTGAGCGAGATGCTCCACGTCGGCGACCGGGAGCACAACGACGTCCGCGGGGCTCACGCGCTCGGCATGAAGGCCATCCTGTTCACCGCCACCCGCGGCCGCGATCGGGCCGGCAGCAGCGCAGACGCGGTCTGCGAACGCGCCGCGGACCTTCCGGCGGCGGTGGAGCGCCTCGCCGGAGCGGACCGGTAACACATCCGATGGCGACCCTGCGTCTTCTGGTGATCGACGGACGCCGACGCGACGGGCGGGACCGCCTCGCCGCCGGCGACGGCCCCGGACGGTAGCGCGTCCGATGGCGGCGCTGCGCTTTCTCGTGATCGACGGATACCGCCGTAGCGGGCGCGAGAGCCTCGCCGCCGGCGGCGCGACCACCGCGGGGAGGCTCTACGAGCGCATGCTGCTCGGCTGCCGCCCCGACGCCTCGGTCGACATCCTCTACCCCGCGGACCCCGGCAGCGCCCTGCCTCGGGGAGCGGCCCTGAGCGCCTACGACGGCATCGCATGGACCGGCTCCAGCCTCACCATCCACTCCGGCGATCCGGCGGTGCGGCCCCAGGTCGAGCTCGCCCGCGCCGCATTCGAGGCGGGCATTCCGAGCTTCGGAAGCTGCTGGGCGGCCCAGATCGCGGTGGTCGCGGCGGGCGGGCGCTGCGCGGCGAACCCGCGCGGCCGGGAGATGGGCATCGCGCGCAAGATCGCGCTGACCGGCGACGGACGCGGCCATCCCCTCTACATCGGGAAACCCCGGGTATTCGACGCCTTCATCTCGCACGAGGACGAGATCACCCACCTCCCTCCCGGCGCGCTGAACCTCGCGGGCAACGCCTTCTCCCACGTGCAGGCGGTATGCGTGACCCACAAGGGCGGCGAGTTCTGGGCGGTGCAGTACCACCCGGAGTACGACCTGCACGAGCTGGCCCGGCTGACCTTCGCCCGGACGGACCGGCTCGTTGCGATGGGGTTCTTCGCCGGCGCCGAGGCCGCGCACGACTACGTGAACAAACTCGAGACCCTCCACCAGGACCCGTCGAGGCGTGACATCGCATGGCTGCTCGGCATCGACGACGACGTGATGAACGAGGACGTGCGCCGAGTGGAGGTGCGGAACTGGATCAACCACCTGGTGCTGCCGCGCAAGCGGGCGTGAACGGAAGCCCCGCCTCACCATGGAACGCGGTCGTGAATCAGCCGTCCAGTGGAAACCGGCATCTCAAACCGGGGAAACGCCGGAAATCATGGTCCGCGGTATGGACCTCGGCCCGATGTGCGATCGCCAGCGCGGCAATCCGAGCATCTGTGACCAGATTGCCGCCGGTCGATCCGGCGGCGGTGAGCAGATCCAGCACTTGAAGGGTGTGGCGCGTGTCGGGATGAAGCATGCGCGTGATCCGGCGATCGTTCCAGGAGTGGACGATCCGCGCAGCCTGCGTCAGGGACAAGGGCCGTTCGAAGGCACGGCGATTCGTGCTAATCTGAATGAACGCGAACACGACAGGATGACACAGTCCTATGGAAACGCCACCGTTCAAGCAACTCGCCCACCACTGCCGGGCAGCGTCGTGAAAGGGACTCGTCGAATCGATCGCATACGAACGTGTGCTCGTGGAACGGCTACAACGACAATACCATACCATCCAGTCCAGACTTAAGCAATTTTGAGGATCTCCTTCATGTCAACCAACCCGTTTCTTGAATATGTAAGTTATGCCGTTTGGATAGTACTTTTTCTAATCAGTGTATTTTGCTCCGTACAGGTTTTTAGAAATAAAACTAAATGGGGTAGCGCCCGACATATGGGAGCAACTACATCCATATTTGCGTGGATAACATTCATTTATGGCCTGGTACTGTTTGAAGGCGTTGTGTATGCACCTTTAAGTTTCTTTACTTGGCTTTCCACTCTGGATGGATATTTTGCTATTTCTCGTAATCCCCGGACTCTCGATGACAGTGTATTTCATGCTGAGATCCAGAGAAAAATTCAAACCGGCGATGTTTAGGGCTGTTTTTCTTATTCCGCTTATTGGTATTGGCATTCACGGACTTCCCACGGTCGGAAAATTGATATCGGGGAAGTTCTCAAAATTGCTCGCTGGGCCTGCTATGGTCTCTCCGGCTCCACGATATGGAAAGGATCCGGGATATGTAAAGGATCCGGGATATGTAAAGGATCCGGGATATGTAAAGGGCTCGGGTTATAATGTCGAATTTCCAAATACTCATTCAAAGGGTATACTTGGCGACTGGCTTACAGCTAAGCGATTGACTCCAGTCTATGTCAAATTAAAATCTAAGACGGATACGATTCATGGTATAGACGGGGTGTATGTACCGCGTAACCACGGTGGTAGTCCTAAAGAAATACTTATTGTTGAGAATAAAGTCGACAGTGGACGGCTAGCTTCCGGGCCACCCAAGCAAATGTCAGACGATTGGATCAAGAATAATGCCGCTAAAATGATAAAATCGGACGATAAAGATGTACATCGCACGGGAAAGTTAATTTCCGAGAATCGTAAACTTTGGCGTAAACAATTGTGGCATCACGAATTAGACAGCGGAAGGACAACCATCTATAGACTGGACAGGGAAGCGAACAAAATACCGCAAGAAACCGAGCATTATCTCTCAAATCAAGTACGGAAAAGGTGCGAATCAGCAAATCCGACTATTAAGTGTGTTCCAACCATCCAATGACTATCGTACATGGCGGCTGGCGTTCTGCATAAAGCAGAGTTTATGCTTCATTATACTGGTTCATGTCGGCCATACGGTAACGCTTCGTAAGCAAACCCATGGGAAACGTCCGCGGGACGAACGGCGCCTCCTCGGCACCACAACGGAGATCCGCCAGTCCCCGCACGACCGCCTGGTTCAACACCTCCTTGAAGCTTTGCCCGCGTTGGCGCATGGCTTCGCGGAGCAACCGCTCGGTTTCGGGTTCGAGAGTGACTGTTGTTCGCATGGCGAGCATCATGATGCCGGTGAATTGTTGCTGTCAAGATGCAGATCGAGCACGCTCGCCGGACCACTTCAGGACGGTCTCGATGTCATCGCGGCACATGACCCGCTACGCGCCGCGTCGTGCGGACCCGCAGCCAGGCGGCAGCGATGGCAGCACGCCGTCAAGCGCCTCGATGCTCGCAAGGACGTGATCGGCGAGCGGTTCGAGCGTGGCCCGCGAGCCGGCGCCGGTGAGGACCGCCACTCGGCGCCCGACGCCGGCCGCGCGGCCCATCTCCATGTCGTGAGGGGTGTCGCCGACGACCGTGACCTCGCCGGCCCGCAGCCCGGTGGCGGCGAGAAACGCATGGACCATCCCCGGCCCCGGCTTCGTTCCCCATCCGCTGTCGCCGCCGCACAGGAACGCGAGATGCCGACCCGCACCGAGCCGGTCGAGGGCGGCGCGCGCCGCCGCCTCGCCGTCCATGGTCGCGACCCCGAGCACGAAACCTCGGGCGGCCAGATCCGCGAAGAACGCATCGAGGTCCGTGACCGGCACGGCGTCGCAGCCCGCGGCGTCGAGGAACTCCCGCTCGATCACCCGCGCAACGACGTCCACGTCGAGCGCACAGAGCCGCGCCCATACTTCGGCGATCTCCCGGTTCGTGCCGGCGGCGAGCACCGAGCGGGGCGCACACCGGCCGCTCGCCGCATCGAAGCCGCCGGCCGCGAGCAGCGACTCCGCCCGGACCTCGCCGGCAAGGTCCGCCACCGCCACCGCGCCCCGGCGATAGGCGGGCAGCCAGGTCGCATCGAAATCGAGCAGCGTGCCGTCCTTGTCGAACAGGATGCCGCGTATCGCAAGGCTCATGCCCAGAACGGCACGTAGCCGGACCTCGGGCGCGTGGAGTCGGCTGGACGGATCAAACCTTTGCGCAGGGCTTGCCGGATCACTCCGGAAATCTGGGCAGCGTTCCGACGGTCCACGCCGAGCCGGTCGCACAAGGCGGCGTTCCTCAAGCGGTCCCCGCTCAGGTAACGCAGCACGGCGTGCTGATAGCAGGCGCGCAACCGTTCCTCCGCCGTCATCTCGGCAAAGCGGCGCGGGCCGAACAGGGTCACCCGCGTAGCGTCCGCCTCGGCGCGAAATTCGGGCGGTGGAAGCTGCACCTTCTCCACCGCGTCCACTACCTTGTCGATGCCCGTACCCTGCTCTTCGCACAGTCCCATGCGCCGCATCAGGGATGCCAGCGCCTCGTTGCGCGACCGGGGCGGAGAATCGATGAACCGCTCCGGCTCCACCAGCGGGGCGCCGGGATTGGTGACCTCGATCCGGTTCCTGAAAAGCTCCACGGTCGGCCCGGCACCGGTCACCGTCATGTCCTGATGGATCAGTGCGTTCGCCGTCAGTTCACGGACGGCGACCGGCGGAAACAGGGGGCGCGCTTCCCGGACCGCGGCCTCGCCGCCTTCGGGTGAAGGAATCAGCGTGTTGACGTGGGCGTTGAATCCGGTGAAACCGCTGGCGTAGCCGAGCGGAAAGTCCTTGCGATGCGTCACGGTCGCCGCACGCCCGTCGCCGTCGTACGCGACGAAGCGGATGGCCTTGCGGGTCAGTCTCGACTCGAATTCACCGAGATCGTTGGCGAACAGGATCGCGCCCAGGTTGAGGATGTTCCATTTCCCGCCCACATCGCGCGAGATCAGTCTCTCGCCTTCGAGAACGGCCAGGATGGCTTCACGGCCCTCCGGCGCCAGCTTGCCGGCCAAGCCGAAATAGCTCGGATAGTCCAGCAGATCGAGGACTTCGTCGCCCTCGACGAACTGCCGGGCGATGCCTGTCTCCCAGACGTAGGGACGGAGCTTGTCCCACAGCGCCCGCTGCCGTTCCGGGTGGTCGGCCAAGCGTGGCGTCGCGCTGCCGATGCGAATGTACGCCGCCCTGTCGAACTCGACCGGCGCGGTCGTCGCGGCCGGAACCTCCAGCAGAACAAGCCGCCCGTCGGGGTGCTGAACCGGCCGGAAGGAAAAGGCGACGCCAGGCCGCAACATTTGCGACAGCCAGAATTCAAGAGGCTGCCGCCGGTGTTTCTTGGACGAGGGTTCGAACCGGGTTCCGGCCACGGCGTGACCGGTGTCCCGGACACCCCAGACGACATAGCCGAAGTCCTTGTCTTCGAGCCGTGCCGCGTTCGACACGGCGGAGATCAACTGCCCGATCACGCGCGGGTCGGTGTTGTTCTCCTTGAATTCCAGCCACGCCGTTTCGGTCGGAAGGGCACGCAGATCGTCGATCAGGGCCAGAAGGCGCACGTCCGTCATGTATCCATCCCGCTTCCAGTCGGCGTCCGAAGTGGCGATCAATACCCGGTCAAATCCTTGTCTCGATGGTAACCCATTGTATGAGAAAAGATTTTCTCCCACGGCAAGCCTTCGGGACGGGTTGACCCGGCCCTGCAATCAATTCCCGGTCAAATCCTGTTCGGAGAGGTGGCGATCAATACCCGGTCAAATCCCTGTCTCGATGGTAACCCCTTGTGTGAGAACAGATTTTCTCCCACGGCAAGCCTTGGGGACCGGTTGATCCAGCCCCGCAATCAATTCCCGGTCAAATCCTGTTCGGCAGTCCTCCCCATCCCAGCCGGATGCCGCTCCGAGCTCATGCCCTGATGTGACGGCAGGAGGACAGAGGTGAAACAACCCGCCACTCCGTATGGATGGGAGGCTATCACGGTGGCAGGGTGAGGATGCCGGTGTCAGGATCGCTCCCCTTGGAATACAGTTCCTCGCGCACTACGGCGCCGGCCCGGCCGCGAGAGCCGGCTCCGGTGCGGGCAGGCCCGATGAACGCCATCGGATCCGCCCTGCGCCTGCCGCCCGCCTCCGGACACCGGAAACGATGAAGGAAGATGACTCCATGAACGACACCAGGTTCAACGGCACGGACCGCTACGTGGCCACCGGCGATCTCGCCGTCGCGGTCAACGCCGCCGTGACGCTCGGACGGCCCCTCCTGGTCAAGGGCGAGCCGGGGACCGGGAAGACCATGCTCGCGATCGAGGTCGCGCGGGCGCTCGGCCGACCGCTGATCGAGTGGCACGTCAAGTCCACCACCAAGGCGCAGCAGGGCCTGTACGAGTACGACGCGGTGGCCCGTCTGCGGGACTCGCAGCTCGGCGACGCCCGGGTCCACGACGTCGCCAACTACATCGTGCGCGGCAAGCTGTGGGAGGCGTTCACGTCCGACACCCGGCCGGTGCTGCTCATCGACGAGATCGACAAGGCGGACATCGAGTTTCCCAACGACCTGCTGCTGGAGCTCGACCGAATGGAGTTCTTCGTCTACGAGACGAAGGAGACGGTGCGCGCCGCCACCCGCCCCATCGTGATCATCACCAGCAACAACGAGAAGGAGCTGCCCGATGCGTTCCTCCGGCGCTGCTTCTTCCACTACATCCGCTTCCCCGACGCCGACACCATGCGCGAGATCGTCGACGTCCACCATCCGGGCCTGAAGAAGCACCTCCTCGCCCGGGCGCTGGAGGTGTTCTTCGATCTCCGAGACGTCCCGGGGCTCAAGAAGAAGCCCTCGACCTCCGAGCTGCTCGACTGGATCAAGCTGCTCGTGGCCGAGGACATCCCTCCCGAGGCCCTGCGCAGCGACGACCGGAAGACGGCGATCCCGCCGCTCTACGGCGCCCTGCTGAAGAACGAGCAGGACGTCCACCTGCTGGAACAGCTCCTGTTCCTCGACCGGCGCCAGGGCTGACGCGGGGCCGACGCCCCGGACGTCCCGTCGGTTCCGGAGCGCATCCCACCGGTTCACGAAGCGAGGGCGCGATGCTCGTCGATTTCTTCCTCAAGCTGCGCGACACGGGCGTCCCCGTCTCCATCACCGAGTACCTCGCCCTGCTCGACGCCCTCGACCACGACGTCTGCGGGTTCGAGGTCGAGGACTTCTACTTCCTCATGCGCGCCGCCCTGGTCAAGGACGAACGACACTTCGACCGCTTCGATCTCGTGTTCGGCGCGCACTTCAAGGGCGTCGAAGCGCTGTTCGACGGCGTGGCCGGAGAGGTGCCGCTCGAATGGCTGCGCAAGCTCGCCGAGCGGAACCTCTCGGAGGAGGAGAAGGCCCTGGTGGAATCCCTCGGTGGCTGGGACAGACTGATGGAGACGCTGCGCCGGCGGCTCGAAGAGCAACGCAGGCGCCACCAGGGGGGCAGCAAGTGGATCGGCACCGCCGGCACCTCGCCCTTCGGCGCATACGGCTACAACCCCGAGGGCGTGCGTATCGGCCAGGACCGCTCGCGCCACCGCCGCGCGGTCAAGGTCTGGGACCGGCGCGACTACCGCGACCTCGACGACACCATCGAGCTCGGCACCCGGAACCTCAAGGTGGCGCTGCGCCGCCTGCGGCGGTTCGCGCGCGAAGGGGCGGCCGAGGAGCTCGATCTGGACGACACCATCCGCTCCACCGCCCGCAACGCCGGACTGCTCGACGTGCGCATGGTCCCCGAGCGGCGCAACGCGGTGAAGGTGCTGCTCTTCCTCGACGCCGGCGGCTCGATGGACGACCACGTCCGAAGGTGCGAGGAGCTGTTCTCGGCGGCGCGCGGCGAGTTCAGGCACCTGGAACACTTCTACTTCCACAACTGCCTCTACGAATCGGTGTGGCGGGACAACCGCCGCCGTCACGCGCAACGCATTCCGACCGTCGACGTGCTCCGTACTTACGGTCCCGATCACAAGGTCATCTTCGTCGGGGACGCGACGATGAGCCCGTACGAGATCGTCTACCCCGGCGGCAGCGTGGAGCACTGGAACGAGGAGCCCGGCGCGGTATGGATGGGGCGGGCGCTCGCACGGTACGCGCACGCCATCTGGCTCAACCCGGAGCCGGTCCGGCGCTGGGAGACGACCCCGTCGATCGACATCCTGCGCAAGCTCATGGACGGCAGGATGTTTCCCCTCACGGTGGAGGGGATCGATCGCGGGGTCCGGGCGCTCCGGTGAGGGAGGAGGCACAATCCGCCGACCCGCGCGGTACGAGACCGTGGGAGTGTGGTCGACTGAAGGCCGTACTTCGGGACGGCGCAACTCCAGCTCGTTGAGCACCTCGCAGGCGGTCAGGGCGCCGCCGGCCACCTTGACGACGCGCTGCCACACCCGTCCGCCCTCAGAACAGCCCCTCGATCCGGCCCTCGTCGTCGATGTGGATGCCCTCGGCCGCCGGAACCTTCGGCAGGCCGGGCATCGTCATCATGTCCCCGCAGATGGCCACCACGAACTCCGCCCCGGCGGAGAGCCGCAGCTCCCGCACCGGCACCTCGTGGCCCTCCGGGGCGCCCTTGAGCGACGGGTCCGTGGAGAAGCTGTACTGGGTCTTCGCCATGCACACCGGAAAGTGGCCGTACCCGCCGGCCTGCAACGCCCTGAACCGGTTGCGCACCATCGCGGGCGCGGTGATGCCGGAGGCGCCGTAGATCCGCTGCGCCACCGTCTTCACCTTCTCCCACAGCGGCATCTCGTCGGGATACAGGGTCCGGAACGCGCCCTCCCCCGCTTCGATCATCTCCACCACGTGGCGCGCGAGGGCCTCGGTTCCCGCCCCGCCGTCCGCCCAATGGGAGCAGACGATCGCACTCGCGCCCTGCGCGGCGGCGGCATCGACGACGGCCTGAAGCTCCGCTTGCGTGTCGGCCGAGAACCGGTTCACCGCGACGACCACCGGAACTCCGAACTGCTTGAGGTTGGAGAGGTGGCGCGCGAGGTTCGCGCAGCCCGCCCTGACCGCGGCAACGTCCTCCCGCCCGAGATCCGCGAGGACCACGCCGCCGTGCATCTTCAGCGCGCGCAACGTCGCCACCAGCACCACCGCGTCCGGCGCGATACCGGCCTTGCGGCACTTGATGTCGAAGAACTTCTCGGCCCCGAGGTCCGCCCCGAAGCCGGCCTCGGTGACGACGTAGTCCGCGAGCTTGAGCGACGCTCTGGTGGCGATGACCGAGTTGCAGCCGTGGGCGATGTTCGCGAACGGCCCTCCGTGGATGATGGCGGGGTTGTTTTCCAGGGTCTGCACCAGGTTCGGAGCGAGCGCGTCCTTGAGCAGCACGGTCATCGCGCCGTCGGCCTTGAGATCCCGCGCGGTGACCGGCTCGCGCGCGCGGGTCTGTCCGACCACGATGTTGCCGAGACGGCGCCGGAGGTCCTTCGGATCCGAGGCGAGGCAGAAGATCGCCATCACCTCGGAGGCCACGGTGATGTCGAAACCGTCGCTGCGCGGGAAGCCGTTGCCGATGCCGCCGAGAGAGCAGACGATCTCGCGCAGCGCGCGGTCGTTCATGTCCACCACGCGCCGCCACGAAATGCGCCGGGCGTCCAGCCCGAGGGCGTTGCCCTGGTGGATGTGGTTGTCGAGGAGCGCCGCCAGCAGGTTGTTGGCCGCGCCGATGGCGTGGAAGTCGCCGGTGAAGTGCAGGTTGATGTCCTCCATCGGCACCACCTGCGCATGGCCGCCGCCCGCCGCTCCGCCCTTCACCCCGAAGCACGGACCGAGGCTGGGCTCGCGCAGGCAGACCAGGGTCTCCTTGCCGATCCGGTTCAGTCCGTCGGCGAGCCCGACCGACGTGGTCGTCTTGCCTTCGCCGGCCGGGGTCGGGGTAATCGCAGTAACCAGCACGAGCTTCCCGTCCTCGCGGCCGGAAAGCGACTCGAGGTAGTCGAGGTCGATCTTCGCCTTCGTGTGTCCGTACGGCAGCAGGGCTTCGCGGGGGATCCCCAGCCGGTCGCCGATCTCCGCGATCGGTCTCTGCCTCGCCTCCCTGGCAATCTCGATGTCGCTCTTGGTCAACGTCTCATCCTCCGGACTGGCTCATGGTCGGTGGGGCCGGACACGGACGGGCGCATGGCCGTCGCTCCGGCTCGTCTTTCGGCGGCGCGAGGATAACGGATACATGGGATACTCGCGCTCCCTCAACGGATGGTGTGCCGCGGGTACGTTCACCGCTCCCTGCTCCGGCCGCCCGCGTGAGGATCGGCTCTGGTACGGATATGCGCCAGCCGACCGGTCGATGAATGTATTCTCATATTTTACATTAAATAAATGACCTAACAAATTGATATTCGATAAACTACGTCTTAAAGACAAGGGTGGAATCTTCGCGTGGTGGTTCGATCCGCGGCGCGAGGCGGGACGACTCGCCCGGGATGCGGCCGCGGTCATCGAAGCGGCGCGGGCCGTTTCCTCGAGCGAGCGGATGCGTGATCTCGCGCTGCGGACCAGGGACGCGATCGAGATCGCGCACGAGCGCGGCGGTGGCGACCCTTCACGCTATGCCCCTCTTGTCGATCACTTCAAGACCCGGCACCGGGAAGCGCGGGGGCGGCGGGACGATGCCGCCCTCACCGCCCTGACCCTGATCATCATCTACCTGCGCGCGGAGCGGCTTGGAGCGGACGCGGCGCGAGACCGCATCGACACCTTCATATCGGAGTGGACGCAAGTCTGATCCGCGAGACCTCCACCTGGATCGCCAAGTGGGGTGGTACCTCTCGCCCGACGGCCGTACCGGC
Source organism: uncultured Gammaproteobacteria bacterium (assembly GCA_958295835.1). Taxonomy (GTDB): domain Bacteria; phylum Pseudomonadota; class Gammaproteobacteria; order HK1; family HK1; genus HK1. The sequence continues at coordinate 4,203,897 of OY282378.1, read as the reverse complement.
CGCTCCGCCACCGCGTCCAAGGCGGGTCATGAACGGGACCGTCCGGCTCCTGCCCATTCCCGTGGCTGTCACCACGCGCGGCTCGGGGGTCGATGCTCAGGGGTCGATCTTCGACAGCACCTGCGTCGGGGTATCGCCGCTACGGTAGTAGTCGGGGTGGCGTTGCATCGCTTCGAAGGCTTCGTCGCGCGCATCGCGCGACTCATACCATCGAAACGCCTTGAAATCCGGGCCCAGCAGATGGGGCGCGGACATCGTGTCGCCCGGCGGAAGCATGATCCGTATCCCGTACTTGTCCATGATGGCTGATCCGGCGCTTTCCCGCAGTGCCTCCCGACGCCCGTCGCGCAGACCGCTCACACCCCCTCGACCACGATCATCCGGGTGTTGGTGGATGCTTCGCGCAATGCTCTGGCCGGCGCGTAGAGCTCGGAGCCGTGCCAAGCCTTCGCACGCTCCATGTCGTCGAACTCGATGACCACCATCCGCTTCGGCTGCCAATCGCCCTCGAGGCCGGCGATGGCGCCCCCTCGCACCACGTAACGGCCTCCGAACGCCTCGATCGTCGGTGGGACCAGCTTTCGATACTCCTCGAAGGTCTCGGGGTCGGTCACCTCGACTTCCACGATGACGTATGCGCTCATGCCGCGTGTCCTCCCTGCCGCGGATCAGGATCGCAGATCCGGAAATGCGCTTCGGTCGGCCGCCCCGCCGTCCCGTTGATGGGCAGAATGTCCTGCGGGCAGGCGGAGAAGACCACCACCGCATCGAGCTGCGCCTCGAACGTGATGGAATCGCCGGGCCGTGTGACGGGCGGGTCGAACGAGAGCTCCCCGCCGCGTTGCCATGGGATGTTCATGAACAGGTTGAGCGGACTCGGCGTCTCCGGCGGCGTCAAGCCGAGGTCGTGCATCGCAGCCCACAGGTTGTCGGTGCAGTTGTCGTGGTACTCGGTGCAGCCGAGCAGCCCGTATCGATGACTGTCGCAAGCCGCCATCAGCGTATCGTGGATACCGGGCGACGTATCCTCCACGATCATCAGGATCGCTCGGCGCCGGGTCGTGTACAGGCAGTCGCCGACGCCGGGCATGATCTTGACCAGCGTCGCGCGAGTGTGTTCCATCGACATGAATTCCCGCAGGTCGTGCCGCACGAACGCCCAGGTATCCACGACCTGCTCGCCGTGGGTGTTGATGACCTTCACCTTCTGTCCCCGCTGCACGAAGGCGGCACGACCGCGCCGCGCCGGGATGGTTTGAACCTCTGCCATGGTGAGATCCCCTTCTCGCGGCCCATGAGCGGCGACCGCTGGCGCGGTCGCTTGGCGATTCCGCTACGCGGAATCGCGGGCGCCCCGGCGGGCATTCTCCTACAGCCCGCGGCGACGGTCGAGCCGCCGGAACCCGACCACACCGCTCGGTCCACCGAGTCCGTGATCCCGCCCCATGCAGGCAGGGAGTCGATGCGCACCGCTCGTCGCTCGACCGCGAGAGCCTCCTCCAGGGTGACGTGGCGTTGCCTGCATGGTCGGGATGATGGATAGTCGCACCATCGCCTGCCAGTGCATCGGCCGGTGCTTCGCGATGTACGAATCCGATACCGCCGTTCCCGGCGCCGATACACCGCCCCGCGAGATCGTCTTCATCCTCGTTCCCGACTGCTCCTGTATCGCGTTCAGCAGCACGGCATTGCCCGAAGACCCCACCGACTCGGACGAACCATGTCGAGACCTTGCAGCGAACGTTCTGCCGGCGGACCCACGCAGCGCGCCTCTCCATTCATTCCCGACCTTCCCGGCCGAGGTTCACGGATCCAATGGTCGTCACTTCACGGCAGCGCCCGCGGCCTTGCCATCGCAAGCCTCGCACAGCGGACCGACGCCCCGGTGCTGGTCATCACCGCGGACAGCCCGACCGCCCATCGCCTGGACGCCGAGCTGCGGTTCTACCTGGAAAGCGGTACGGGGATCCTGCGATTCCCGGACTGGGAAACCCTGCCCTACGACCTGTTCTCTCCTCACCAGGACATCGTCTCGGAGCGGTTGGACACCGTCGCCGGACTGCCGTCCCTGTCATCGGGGGTGCTGGTGACCACGGTCACCACCGCGATGGGGCGGATCGCCCCCCGCGGCTTCGTCGACGGCCATCGGTTCCGGATCGGGCACGGCGACCACCTCGACCTCCATACGTTCCGCCGGCGCCTGGATCAGGCCGGATATGCCTGTGTGAGCCAGGTGATGGAGCACGGCGAGTACGCGGTGCGCGGCGCGTTGTTCGACCTCTTCCCGATGGGTGCCGACGCCCCTCTGCGCATCGATCTGCTCGACGACGAGGTCGAAAGCATCCGCGCCTTCGACCCCGAAAGCCAACGCTCCGCGAGCCGCATCGACCGCATCGACCTGCTCCCGGCCCGTGAATTCCCGACCTCACCGGACGCGGTGTCGAGATTCAGGCGTGCATGGCGGCGGCGCTTCGAGGGCGATCCGTCGCGATGCCCCATGTACAGGGAGATCAGCCAGGGTGGCTGGCCGTCGGGCATCGAGTATTACCTGCCGCTGTTCTTCGAGGAGACCGCGACCCTGATGGACCATGTCCCGCCAGATACGGTCATCGTGCTTGCCGAGGACGTCCATGATGCGGCCAAGGCGTTCTGGGCCGACACCAGGGAGCGGTACGAGAACCGGCGCCACGATCGCGAGCGCCCGGTGCTGTCTCCGGACGAGATCTTCGTCCCGGTCGAGGAGCTGTTCTCCGCGCTGGCACCGTACGCCCGTGTGCGCCTGCGCCGCGGCGCAGAGGAGCAGCGCGGCAATGCGGTCACGTTCTCGACGCGCGCGCCGCCCGCACTTCCGATTGACGGGAGGGCGCCGCGGCCGATCGGACTTCTGCAGGACTTCCTGGCCACGCACGCCGGACGATGCCTCATCGTCGCGGAGACGCCGGGGCGGCGAGAGATCCTGCTTGAAACCCTCGGCGCGCAGGGCCTGAATCCGGTGCTTGCCGAGTCGTGGAGCGATTTCATCGCGGGCAGCGCCGGGCTCGCCATGACCGTCGCCGAGCTCGAGGACGGGGCGTGTATCGACGCGCCATCCGTCGCGGTGATCACCGAATCGCAGCTCTTCGGCGCGCGTGCCGCCCAACGCCGCCGGCGTCGCAGGGGAGGACGAGACCCCGAGGGGCTGGTGCGCGACTTGAACGAGCTCCGGATCGGAGCGCCGGTGGTCCACGAAGCGCATGGCGTGGGGCGCTACGCGGGCCTCGAAGTGCTGGCCATCGGGGGCATGAACGGGGAGTTTCTCCGGATCGACTACGCGGACGGTGACAAGCTCTACGTGCCGGTGGGTTCGCTGCACCTCGTCTCCCGCTACACCGGGGTCGATCCGGAGGCCGCCCCACTGCACAAGCTCGGTAGCCGGCAATGGCAGCGGGCGCGGCGCCGCGCCGCGGAGCGGGTCGCCGACGTGGCGGCGGAGCTGCTCGAGGTGCAGGCTCGACGGGCAAGCCGGCCGGGGGTCGTGTTCGAAGTCGAGCCCGAGTACCTGCACGACTTCGAGGCAGCCTTCCCGTTCGAAGAGACGCCGGATCAAGCCAGCGCCATCGAGCAGGTCATCACCGACATGCGTGGGGCGGCGTCGATGGACCGTCTGGTGTGCGGCGACGTCGGATTCGGCAAGACCGAGGTCGCGATGCGTGCCGCGTTCATCGCAGTGCACTCCGGAAGGCAGGTGGCGGTGCTCGTCCCCACCACCCTGCTCGCGCAGCAACATCATCAGACATTCAGCGACCGGTTCGCGGACTGGCCGGTGCGGATCGAGCAGCTCTCGCGATTTCGCACCCGTGACGCTCAGACCGGGATCGTGCGTGGCCTTGCGGACGGCGCCGTGGATATCGTCATCGGCACACACAAGCTGCTTGACGGCGGCATCCGCTTCAAGCGTCTGGGATTGGTGGTGATCGACGAGGAGCATCGCTTCGGCGTGCGACAGAAGGAAAGGTTCAAGACGCTGCGGGCCGAGGTCGATGTCCTCACCCTGACCGCCACGCCGATACCCCGCACCCTCGACATGGCGCTCTCCGGTTTGCGCGACCTCTCACTCATCGCCACGCCGCCCGCGAAGCGGCTGTCGATTCAGACCTTCGTGCGCCGGTGGGATGCGGGAATGCTCCGCGAGGCGCTTCAGCGCGAGATCCGCCGCGGCGGACAGATCTTCTTCGTGCACAACAAGGTCGAGGACATCGAACGCATCGCCGGCGACGTACGCGAGCTCGCCTCCGATGCGCAAGTGAGGGTCGCGCATGGGCAGATGCGCGAACGCGACCTGGAGCAGACGATGCTCGACTTCTATCACCGCCGGTTCCAGGTGCTCGTGTGTACCACCATCATCGAGACCGGAATCGACATTCCGAACGCCAATACCATCGTGATCAATCGGGCGGATCGGTTCGGACTCGCCCAGCTACATCAGTTGCGGGGGCGGGTGGGTCGATGGCACCACCGCGCCTACGCCTATCTCATCGTGCCGGACCGGCGGGCCATGACCGCGGACGCGATCAAGCGGCTCGAAGCAATCGAATCGCTGGGGGACCTCGGTGTGGGCTTCAACCTCGCCACCCACGACCTCGAGATTCGTGGTGCGGGGGAAATCCTCGGCGACGAGCAGAGCGGGCAGATCCAGGAGGTCGGCTATTCCCTCTATACGCGCCTGCTCGAACGCGCGGTGGCGGCGCTGCGGGCCGGCAGGGCGCCGGTGCTGGACCGCCCGCTCGACACCGGGGCGGAGATCGACGTGCGCGAGCCGGCCCTGATCCCCGAAGATTACCTTCCCGACGTGCACACGCGCCTCATCATGTACAAGCGGATCGCGAGCGCACGGAGCGAGGAGGCGCTGGAGGAGCTCATGGTCGAGACGATCGATCGATTCGGACGCCTCCCTGCGGCCACGCGGCTGCTCTTCGACCTCGCCCGGCTCAAGCTCCAGGCCACGCCGCTCGGAGTGCGGAAAATCGAAACGGGCGCGACCGGCGGGCGCATCGTGTTCGACCCCGAGCCCGACGTCGATCCGGGCAGCGTGATCCGGCTCGTTCAGAGCGAACCCGGCCGGTTCCGGCTCGACGGCACCGACCGGCTGCGCTTCGTGGGCGACTTTCCGGACGTAGCGAGCCGGGTGGACGCGGTGCGACGGCTGCTCGACTCCCTCGACATCCGCGCCGCCGCATGAGCGCTCCGGCCGGGTGTACTACACTCCCCGCCCTTACCGGACACCGGACGCACGACGAGATGGACAGGGCCTGCATGTCCGAGCAGCGTTCGACGCCGACCGCCAGCGAGATTCTCCGTCCGACCTCAGCCGGCGCGCGCCCTCTTGCGGTGTTCGCGCTCGCAGCCATGTTCGCGGCGATGCTCGCGATTCCCGCCAGCGCATCCGATCGGTGGTTCACGGTCGAGATCATCGTATTCGACGATCTGCAAGACGAGAACCTCGACGCCGAGCACTGGCCCGTGGACCCTGGGGAACCCTCTCTCCAGGACGCGGTCGAGCTCACGCGCTCCCACGGGGGAGAGCCGGACGAAACCGTTCGCGCGTTCCAGCTCGTGAATCGTGCCGATCTCTCCCTCCACGACGTCCGGAATGCGCTCCGGCGCTCAGCCCGTTACCGTCCTTTCCTGCACGTGGGGTGGCGCCTGCCGGGACTTCCGCATGGCGTGGCGCGGCCGGCGCATGTCAGCCCGCGTCTCGGCAACAGTGGCACCGACGCCGCGGAACATGACGGCGTCGAGCACCCGGCTGTGCAGGGCACCGTGACAGTGTCTCTGGCGCGATACCTCCAGGTCGATGTCGATCTGCTGTACCGCCGGCCCGAAAGTGGTGAGGATGCCGCGTCGAACACCGCTCCGACCCGGTTCCGCCTCGTATCGGAACGCCGGATGCGCTCCCGGGAGCTGCACTACATCGACCATCCCCTGTTCGGGGTGCTGATACTGATCACGCCGCTCCGGAACGCGCCGGAGGCTTGACTAATCACGCCCATACAGTAGCTTTCAGGGCTCGAATCTCATACAAGAGGCCATGGAGCTTCACGGGCCGGCTCTCGATACCATTTGCAACGGGGGTGGCCCAATCCGACCGGACGGGACCTCGATGACGGTACGAATTGAAGCAGCGAGACGGACACGATTCGGGACGCGCGACATCGCGGGGCTCATCCGGATCTACGAGGCGAGCTACGTACGCATCACGAAGCTCGTCCCGGATCTGCAGGCATGCGATCGGGTGATGGTCTCGCGTGTCGCGGGAGCCCTGGATCTCCATCTCGAAATCATCGAGCGTCAACCGTACACGACGTCCCTGATGTTGACGTACCTGTTCGCAAGCTGTGACGGATACGTGCTCGAGCCGAACGCACGGATCAACGTCTATCATGACGTGCGGGCGGTGGAAGTCGTTTCCCACTGCCGCCGACGCAAGAGCCAGGCGATCCGTCCCTGGACCCCCGGGCGCATGCCGGAGCTCGACCGCAAATGGCGAATGAATCGTTTCCTCTTGAAGTGGCTCAGATTCTGCACCTACCAGGGACATATCTTCATTCCCGGGATTACCCCCACCCTCGATGAATTCCGGCCGATCCGCACCCTGGACACGTTCCCCTCCCTGCACCGCCCCGCCGATTGACGAGGGCGCCGCGAGCGTCGTCGAGACGACAGCCCGGTGTGGACACGGGTGATTGATTCGTCACCGATGATCCGTACTCGGGCAGATGGCGTTTTGCGCAGGATCGCCGGGCTGGGCTACTGCCGATCCGATCGTGCAGAGCCACCGGAAAGCTTGTGCGTCCCGGCCTCGCGGGCTTCGCCGGCGTGGCCCGAAGCGAGTCCTCCGGACGGCGGCGTACGGTCAGGGACGGGCGCGGGCCGGCACCGGCCGCATACGGTCGTCCAAACGGGTCGGCTGCCATCCGAGCCGGTATTCGTAGATGGCGCTGTAGGCAAGGAATCGCCTGACGTAGCGGCGCGTCTCGGTGAAGGGGATGTTGTCGATCCACACCGCGGCTTCGACTTCACCGTCCGCCGGGAGCCAGCCTCTGACCCGATGAGGACCGGCGTTGTAGGAAGCCGTGGCCAGGACGAAATGTCCCCCCATCTTCGAAAGCAGTGAACGAACGTACTGCGTTCCGAGCTCCACGTTGAGGTCGGGGACGAGGAGCTGGTTCCTGCTGCGCCACTTCCGGCCGATGGTTTGCATGATCATGCGTCCGGTACGCGGCATGATCTGCATCAGTCCAAGCGCACCGGCCGGCGAACGGGCATCCGCCACGAAAGCGCTTTCCTGCCGGATGAGTGCGAACACCGTCGCCGGTGAGAGGCCGCGGCGGCTCGATGCCGATTCGACGATGCCGCGGTAGACCACCGGGAACCGCAGCTCCAAATCGTTCCGCTCCGGTGTGCGGGCGATGGTGAGGATCGCGCGGTCGTGCCAGTCCCGGCATCGTGCGATCCACGATGCGGCCTTGAGCTCTTCCTCACCGAGGCGCCGGGTAAGCGCATACCATTCCCTTCGGGCATCAACCCGGCGCTCGAGCTCGAGGAACTCCAGTGCTCGCCGTACGGCCGACATCGCCGCGACACGCTCGGCGGTCTCGTCCGTGACTTCGAGCGGACGGTGGTTGAAGCGGTACGACGTGTCCAGCCGGTCCGCGGCAAGGAATCCGTAGTAGTCCCTTTCATGTGCGAGCGATTCGAGACCCGTGCGGGCTTCGCCCAGCCTTCCGGTCGCCTCCAGCGCGCGCGCGTGCCAGTAACGCCACCGCTCCCGGTCACGTTCCTCGTCGGACATCGAAGCGATGCCTTCGAGGGCCTTGTTCCATTGCGAGTGAAGCACCGCGGCCGCGACGCGCCACCGCAGCACGTGCATGTCGGCATGCGCCGCATCGACGCGCCATAGCCAGTCGATGGCCCGCGGCTCATGCCGGCTCGCGAACGACAATCCGATCCGGCGCGCGATCCTGGCGCGTGCCGCGGCGCCGAGTCCGGTCCGCGCCTCTACCGTTGCGAGCGCCTCCACCGCAACGGCCGGGTCGCGGCCCGCCAGTCGTTCGAGCCCATGCGCAAGGACCGCCTCCACCCTCGACGGCTCACCGTCGAGCTCGACCGCGTCGACACGCCGGGGGTTCTTGTGCACCTCCCGCCACAGGGCCGCCAGCCGACGGTCGTCCGGGTCGAGAAAACGCTCGAGATAACGAGCGAGCCGGACGTTGCCTCGGGCCATCGCGAGGCCGATCCGCTCCCATGCCAGCGATGGAGAGAACCGGTCCGATTCGAGCCACACTGCAAACACCGGATCACACGCTTTCGGGCGGGACTTGCCCGACATCCACAGCGCTTGCGCGGCCGAAAACGCACCAGACTCGTCTCCGAGCTCCAGCAATGCTCGGGCATGATGGCAATCCAGCTCGATCGAGGCGCCCCCGGGATACCACTCGACGAGCTTGCGCCACTCACCCCGGTCGGCGAGCTGGCGCAACCACCGGGATCGAAGCCGGAACGTCACCGGCTCTCCGTCGTAGCGTTTCAGGAACGCCTCGATCTCGGGCGCGGCAACGTGCGCCAGACTACTCCGCAGCCGTGCAAGCTCGACATACGGAAACAGTGGGTAGCCGCCAAGGTCGCTCCGTAGCCGGTCCCATGCGCTTCGGCTCTTCGGAGGAGATCGCTCCGCCTTGACGAACGCAGAGCGGATCGCGGCATCCTCGACCTCGGGACACATCGCGCCGGCAACGATCCCCGGCAGGCAGATCACCCAGGCAATCGCCAGTCCGATCAATCCTCGTATCATCGAAATCTTCCGAATTCAGTTGTGTCGGCACGGGCCGCCGGGTGCGGAGCGGCCAGCAGGTTCTTCAGACGTCGCCAGTCGAAAGCCGGTCCGGGATCGGTCTTGCGGTGCGGCGCGACGTCACTGTGTCCGACGATTCGATCCCCGGTGATTGCGGGCCACCGATACATCAGCGTACGGCACACGTCGCCGAGACCCTCGTACTGGGCAGCCTCGTATGGAGTGCAATCCGTACCCTCCATCTCGATACCGATGGAGAAGTCGTTGCAGCCAACGCGATCTCCGAAGCGGGATTCGCCCGCATGCCAGGCTCGGTCGGAGAGGGCGACGAACTGGACGAGCGAGCCGTCGCGTCGAATCAGGAGATGGGCGGATACCCTCAAGTCGGCGATGGCACGGAAGCAGTCATGAGCGTATGCATCGAGCCGATTGCAGAAGAGATGCTCGATGTGCGGCCCACCGAACTCGCCGGGAGGCAGGCTGATTCCGTGCACTACGATCAAATCGATACCGCATTCGGATGGCCGGGTGTCGAAGTTCGGTGACGGGACGCGGCGGGCGTCGTCGAACCAGTCACCTGTCGAATCGAGGTTCAGCACCCGACTGCCCGTGTTCAATCCGTATGTGCTGGTCTTGCGCCTCCAGCTCCTTCCAGATCCTGCGGGCAATCGACCGGCCCCGCTCGAGCTGCGATGATGTGAGCAGTATTGCTACCGACTCCCGCAGCTCGGGACCCATTTGGAAACCGTTCGCAGCCGCCACTCCGTACCAGGCATAGGCGAGCACGTAGTCTCTCTCGATGCCATACCCTGCCCTGTACAGGTGCCCGACGTTCGCCTGCGCCTCCGCGTTTCCCTGACTGGCGGATTCGCGGAACAGCTCCATGGCGCGGGCATGGTCCTGCGTCATCCCTCTGCCCTCCGCGTGCATCACACCGAGGCTGAGTTGCGCGCCTGCATCACCTTTCGCTGCCGCGAGACCGAACCAGTGCGCCGCGGCCGCGTCGTCGCGGGATACACCCGCACCTTCCGCGTAGAGCTCGCCGAGGTTCTTCTCCGCAGCCCGCAACCCCTTCTCCGCCGCGGATCGGATCAGTACCACCGCGCGCTCGAGATTCTGTTCCAGGCCGTGTCCGCGCAAGTACAGTACCCCGAGCCCGTTCTCGCCTCGTGGGTCTCCAATGGCGGCAAGCGCCCTGAATTCGCGGAGCGCGGTTTCGAAATCTCCCGCTTCGGCCGCCCGCACCGCCGCTTCGAAATCGCCAGCGGCAGTGCACATCGGCGCCTGGACGAGGAGCCAGACGGTGACGATCCTCGCAATGATGCACGAGGCCGCCCGTCGAGGGCGCCGTGAATTCGCATGGATCACCGTTGATCGTCATCCAGGCGCAATGCGCGGTTCAACGGAACGAGCTGCGCGCTCGAAGCGAAGCAACCACGGACCGATCTCCGGCCATATGAAAGGGTGCGGACCCGACCCTCGGGATGTTCGATATGCTGAGTGGCTCCGGTGCCGGACATCACCGATCGAAACCGCCCCATCGGCGCCGCCCGCGAACTGGTCGGGGCGAGAGGATTCGAACCTCCGACCACCTGAACCCCATTCAGGTGCGCTACCAGGCTGCGCTACGCCCCGGTGACGGCGAATAGTAGCTCATTCAGCGTTTGAGGATGATGAGGACTTCTTCCAGCTCCGTACGGAGCTGATGGATGATCTGCCGGCTCTGACTGATGTCGAGCCTGGCTTCCTCACCGGAGAGTCGTTGGCGAGCGCCTCCAATCGTGAATCCGTGTTCGTAGAGAAGGCTTCGGATCTGCCGGATGAGCATCACGTCCTGCCGCTGGTAGTATCGCCGGTTTCCTCGGCGCTTCAGCGGTGCGAGCTGTGGAAACTCCTGCTCCCAGTAGCGCAGGACATGCGGCTTCACGCCACAGAGGTCACTGACCTCACCGATGGTAAAGTAGCGCTTTCCCGGAATTGCAGGAAGAGCGTTATCTGTCGACGGGTCCAGCATAGGCTTCCACGCGGGCCTTCAGCTTCTGCCCGGGACGGAAAGTGACGACTCGGCGGGCAGTGATCGGGATGTCTTCCCCGGTCTTCGGATTTCGCCCTGGTCGTTCGTTCTTGTTTCTCAGATCGAAGTTGCCGAATCCCGACAACTTGACCTGAAACCCCGTTTCCAGAGCGGCGCATATCTCTTCGAAGAACATTTCAACAAGCTCTTTGGCCTCTCGTTTGTTCAGTCCGAGCTCCTCATACAGCTTCTCCGCCATGTCGGCTTTCGTGAGCGCCATTTCACTCCCTCAATGCAACCCCCAGCCCCTTGGTCAGGGAGTCCAGTACCGCGGACAGAGCGGTGTTGACCTCGGCATCGTCAAGCGTGCGGGATTGAGACTGGAAGGTCAAGGTCAGGGAAATGCTTTTCATTCCGGAATCAATACCTTCCCCGACATATACGTCAAACAGCTCCACATTTTCCAGCACACCGACACCGGCCTGTTCGACGCAATCGCGAACCGTGGAGGCGGAGAGTGCTTCCGGCAGCATGATCGAGAGATCCCGCCGTACCGCCGGAAATCGCGATAATGCCTTGAATTTCGGGAGAGTGCCGGTATTGACGGACTCGAGACGAAGCTCGAACAGCACCGCGCCGGGGAGCTTGAGCTCGGACGCAAGCGCCGGATGGAGGGTACCGAGTATCCCGATACGTTCGCCACGGTGCATGATCGTCGCGGTCTGTCCGGGATGCAGCGCAGGGTGGGTGTCCGCGACGAACTCGACGACTCGCCCCGATAGCGCAAGCAAAGCCTCGACATCGCCCTTGACGTCGTAGAAATCGACGACTCGAGGTGGATGAGCCCACTGTTCGGGCACGACGGGTCCGGCCGCGATGGCGCCAATCATCCTCGGCTGATGGATCCGACCACCGTCGGAGATGAAGACGAGCCCGGTCTCGAACAGCCGGATTCGGGATTGCTGTCGATTCACGTTGTAAATCGCCGCACCGATGAGGCCGGGCCACAGGGTCGTACGCATGACGCCCATGTCGGACGCGATCGGATTGGCGAGCGCAACGCCATCGAGCGCAGGCGCGATACGCGCCTGCAGCGTCGCGTCCACGAAGCTGTAGGTCACCGCTTCGTAGTATCCGCGGTCAACGAGCCGCCCGCGGAGGCGTTCGACGTCGACGCTGCTCTCCGACCGCGCGGTGACGCCCAGCTCGGCGGCCGGCATCGTCCCCGGCAGGTTCGCGAAGCCGACGATTCTGGCGACCTCCTCGATGAGATCGACTTCGATACCGATGTCGGGCCGATGCGGCGGCGGGATCACGATCCAGCCGTCCTGCGTCTCGTCTACCCGCATTCCGAGTCGAGCCAGAATATCGTGCACGTCATGCGCGGGAATTTCGGCGCCGAGCACGCGCCGGATGCGCTCGCGGCGCAGAGCGATGGGCCTGGCGCGGGGGACGTGCTCGTCGTCGACGGCCTCGATGGTCGGGCCCGGCTCGCCTCCTGCAATTTCGACGAGCAGCTTCGTCGCCCGCTCCATCGCCTCGCGTTGCAGATCCGGAGCGACCGTACGTTCGAAGCGGTGCGAAGCGTCGGTGTGCATTCCACGGCGCCGAGCCTCCAGCGCGATGGTGCGTGGATCGAACCACGCGCTCTCGAGGAACACATCCCGGGTCGTGTCGCCGACTCCGCTCTCGTGCCCTCCCATGACCCCCGCGAGCGCTACCGGTCGCGACCGGTCGGCGATGACGAGCGAGTCGCCGTCAAGCTCGATCACCGAGCCGTCCAGAAGCTTCAGCCGCTCACCCTCACGGCCGTTCCGGACCCGGATACCCGAATCGAGCCTTCCGAAATCGAAGGCATGCATCGGCTGCCCGAGCTCGAGCATGACGTAGTTGGTGACATCGACGACCGCGGACAGCGGGCGCACCCCGCAGCGCCGCAAGCGCTCCGTCATCCACAGCGGGCTTCTTGCCCCCGGGTCGATACCGCGGACGACACGGCCGACGTAGCGCGGGCAACGCTGCGGCGCATCCAGTGTGATGGGCAGGGTGTCATCGATACGAGGCTTCACCACCGCCACACGCTCGCGGCGCAGCATCGCGACACGGCTTGCCACTGCGACCTCGCGCGCAACTCCGGCGATACAAAGACAGTCTCCGCGATTCGGAGTGAGCCCCACTTCGATGACGACGTCGTCGAGCCCGAGCCACTCGACCAGATCCTCACCGAGCGGGGCGCCGGCATCGAACTCGATAATTCCCTCCGCCTCCTCGCCGAGACCAAGCTCTCGCGCAGAGCACAACATGCCCTGCGAGACCTCGCCTCGAATCCTGGTCCTGCGAATCTTCGACCCGTCGGGCAGTCGTGCGCCGACACGCGCAAAGGCCGAACGCATACCGGGGCGAACGTTGGGGGCGCCGCATACCACGCGGTGCGTCTCGCCGCCGCCATCGTCCACTTCGCAGAGCGACAGCTTGTCGGCGCCGCGATGGGGCGCGACGCCGACGACCTCGGCGACCGTCACGTGCTTGATCGATCCGGCAACGGGAGCGACCGATTCGACCTCGAGACCGATCGCGGTCAGCCTCGCGACCAGCTCTTCGGTATCGATCGGCGGGTCGACCCACTCCCGGATCCAGCGCTCATTGAGCTTCATGCCGATCTTCTCCGGCGCTAACCGAACTGCTTCAGGAATCGGAGATCGTTCTCGAAGAACGATCTCAGGTCATCGACTCCATAACGAAGCATCGCGAAGCGCTCGACCCCCATTCCGAATGCGAATCCGGTGTAGCGTTCACTGTCGATTCCGCAGTTCTCAAGCACTTTCGGATGCACCATCCCCGAGCCCAGCACCTCGAGCCAGCCATGCTCCCCGCGAATGTCGACCTCGGCCGATGGCTCGGTGAATGGAAAGTAGGACGGCCGGAACCGCACCTCCAGATCAGCGGCTTCGAAGAAATGCCGCAGGAAGTCATGCAGGATTCCCTTGAGATGGGCGAAGCTCACGTCTTCCCCGACCATCAGCCCTTCGACCTGATGGAACATCGGAGTATGGGTCTGATCGGAATCGCATCGGTAGACCCGACCGGGCGCGATGATCCTGAGCGGAGGCCGGCGGGACTGCATGACCCGTATCTGCACCGGCGACGTGTGGGTACGGAGCAATCTCCCGCCGGGGAAATAGAAGGTGTCCTGCATGGCGCGCGCGGGATGGTGCGCCGGGATGTTGAGGGCCTCGAAGTTGTGGTAGTCGTCTTCGAGCTCCGGTCCTTCCACCACCTCGAATCCGACGGCCTGGAACAGCGACGAGATTCTCTCGAGGGTGCGGGTGACCGGATGCAGGCCGCCGCTCGACTGGCCGCGCCCCGGCAGTGAGACGTCGAGCCGTTCGGATACGAGTCTCGATCGGAGGACATCCGCGGAAAGCGCGGCCTTGCGTGCATCGAGAGCGTCCCGAATGGCCTGCCTGCCGTCATTGAGCCGCTTCCCGGCCTCGGGGCGCAAATCGGGCGCCAACGTCCCGACAGCCCTCGACTCCATGGTGATCCGGCCATGCCGCCCGAGAAATTGCACACGCACCTCGTCGAGCTCGACCAGAGTCTCCGCCGCGGCGATTGCCGCCTCCGCATCCCGGACGATGTCATCGGCACGGTGGTTCATTCCGACAGCCCTCACACGCAAAAAAGGGGAAAGCACGTGCGGCCTTCCCCCTTCATCGTCTTGCAACTGAAATGGATGCTTCTCAGAGGCTGGCCCTTGCCTGCTCGGCAAGCCGGGCGAATGCAACCTTGTCGGAGACCGCCAGATCGGCCAGGAGCTTGCGATCGACTTCGATGCCCGCCTTGCCGAGGCCGTTCATGAACCGGCTGTAAGAGAGCCCATACTCCCGAGCCCCGGCGTTGATGCGCACGATCCAGAGCGCACGGAATTGCCGCTTTCGCTGACGCCGATCGCGGTACGCCATCTGCCCCGCGCGGATTACGGCCTGCTTCGCGACCCGAAACACGTTCTTTCGGCGCCCTCGATAGCCCTTGGCCTGGGCGATGATCATCTTGTGGCGGGCGTGGGCCGTTACACCCCGTTTGACGCGCGGCATCGACTTCCTCCTCAGCCGTAGGGCAACATCCGCTCGACGCCGGGCGAATCAACCGCCGCCACGGTCTCATGCGGCCGCAGGTGCCGCTTTCGCTTGGTGCTCTTCTTCGTCAGGATGTGACGGCGATGTGATTGATTGCGTTTGAACCGCCCGCCGGTGGTGCGCCTGAAACGCTTCGCCGCGGCTCGACTCGTCTTGATCTTCGGCATTTCCCGACCCGCTCTTCGTTGTTGGTTGAGCCGCTGTTACGTCCCGGGGCGTCATTTCCTCGGTGTCAGCACCATCGACAATCGCCGGCCTTCCATCCTTGGATATTGCTCGACTTTCGCCAATTCCTGCAGATCGGCCTCTACCCGTTTCAGGAGCCTGGCTCCAAGCTCCTGATGGCGCATCTCCCGTCCCCGGAACCACAACGTCACCTTCGTCTTGTCTCCGTGCGACAGAAAACGCTTCAGATTACGCAGCTTCGTCTGGTAATCGGCTTCTTCCGTTCCGGGACGGAACTTGACCTCCTTGATCTGTACGTGCGACTGCTTCTTCCTGGCCGCAGTCCGGCGCTTGTTCTGCTGGAAGAGGAACTTCCCGAAATCCATCAACCGGCATACCGGCGGCTCCGTGTTCGGCGAAATCTCGACGAGATCGAGCCCGACCTCGTCGGCGATGCCCAGCGCCTCGGCGCGGCCGACAACACCGATCTGCTCTCCACCATCCGATATGAGACGCACCGTCTCGGCGGCAATCTCGGCGTTGATCCGGTTTCGTTTTTCCGCGGCGATCTCTCGCGTCTCCTGAAATTGCGTGGACGTTCGGGGAGGAAACGCGTCGGGCGTTCTCGCCCGGCCGCCTCTCCTCCCGCCTCCTTATCCGCCGGCATCGAGCGGAGAATCGATCCGCACGTAATCCCGCCCCGATGCGGGGACTGATCGGAAGATCTTACTGGCGGTGCGGTGGAGACTCAAGCTGCGTTTCGTCGGAAAGGCGTCATCATGCATGTGGTAGGCGCGAGTGGGATTGAACCACCGACCCCCACGATGTCAACGTGGTGCTCTACCACTGAGCTACGCGCCTGCTGAGCACTGCGGACGATACCGAGTCGCATGGACGCCCGCAAGCACCGCGTCAATCGTTGCCGGCTGCGGCCGCCAGTCCATGTTCCCGCAGCTCCCGTATCTGGTCGCGTACCATGATTGCCTCCTCGAATTCGAGATTTCCAGCGTGCCGGTACATCTGCTGCTCGAGCTTGCGCAGGCGTGCGGCGAGCATCGAAGGCGTCATCGCCGCGTACTCGCCGAGTGGTTCCGCGACCTTTGCAAGACGGCGCAGCGACCGCGGCGCCCCGGCGCGTGCGCCTTCCATGATGTCCGCGACCGCCTTGCGGATCCCCTTGGGTGTAATCCTGTGCGCCTCGTTGAACTCGATTTGCTTCCTCCGTCGCCGGTTCGTCTCGTCGATCGCGCGCTGCATCGAGCCGGTCACGCTGTCTGCGTAGAGAATCGCGGCGCCGTTGATGTTGCGGGCCGCTCTTCCGATGGTCTGGATCAGCGAGCGGTCGGAGCGCAGGAACCCTTCCTTGTCGGCGTCCAGCACCGCGACCAGGGATACCTCGGGCATGTCGAGCCCCTCGCGCAGCAGGTTGATCCCGACCAGCACGTCGAATTCGCCGAGACGCAGATCGCGGATGATCTCGACCCGCTCGACGGTGTCGATGTCGGAGTGCAGGTACCGCACCCGTACCCCGTGCTCGGCGAGATAGTCGGTGAGATCCTCGGCCATCCGCTTCGTCAGCGTGGTCACGAGCACCCGCTCGCCAGCGTCGGCGCGGCAGTGGATCTCGGAGAGGAGGTCGTCCACCTGGGTCGATGCGGGGCGCACCTCGACGTGGGGGTCGACGAGCCCGGTGGGGCGGACGAGCTGCTCGACCACCTCCCCCGCGTGCCGATCCTCGTAGGATCCCGGCGTCGCGGACACGAAGATGGTCTGGGGGGAGAGCCGCTCGAACTCGTCGAACCGCAACGGCCGGTTGTCGAGTGCCGACGGGAGCCGGAACCCGTACTCGACCAGGGTCTCCTTGCGCGAGCGGTCGCCGCGGTACATGCCCCCGAGCTGCGGCACGGTCACGTGGCTTTCGTCGATGAAGAGCAACGTATCGGGCGGGAGGTAGTCGAACAGGGTCGGCGGCGGCTCGCCGGGGCGGCGGCCCGAGAGGAAACGCGAGTAGTTCTCGATTCCCTTGCAGTGGCCGATCTCGGTCATCATCTCGATGTCGAACCGGGTCCGCTGCTCCAGGCGTTGCGCTTCCACGAGCTTGTTTTCGCCGCGGAGCACCGCGAGGTGCTCGATCAACTCCTCCTTGATCGCCTCGATGGCCTCCAGCACCCGCTCGCGCGGCGTGACGTAGTGGCTCTTGGGATAGATCGTGAGCCGCGGCACGCGGCGCGCGACCTCCCCGGTCAGGGGATCGAAATGGCTCAGGTGCTCGATTTCGTCGTCGAAGAGCTCGATGCGCACCGCGTCCTTCTCCGACTCCGCCGGGTACACGTCGATGACCTCGCCGCGCACCCGGTACGTCCCGCGATGCAGCTCGACCTCGTTCCTCGCGTACTGCATCTCGGCAAGGCGCCGGAGGATGAACCGCTGGTCGACGATCTCGCCCCGGATCAGGTGCAGGACCATCCCGTGGTACGCGACCGGATCGCCGAGGCCGTAGATCGAGGACACGGTGGCCACGATGATGCAGTCGCCGTGCTCCAGCAGCGCCTTCGTGGCCGACAGCCGCATCTGCTCGATGTGGTCGTTGATCGATGCGTCCTTCTCGATGTAGGTGTCGGTCGAGGGGACGTAGGCTTCCGGCTGGTAGTAGTCATAATAGGAGACGAAGTACTCGACGGCGTTGTGGGGAAAGAACTCGCGCATCTCGCCGTAGAGCTGCGCGGCCAGCGTCTTGTTGGGCGCCAGCACCAGAGCCGGCCGCCCTGCCCTCTCGATGACCTTCGCCATCGTGAACGTCTTTCCGGAGCCGGTGACACCGAGCAGGGTCTGGTGGGCGAGGCCGGCCCCGATCCCCTCGATGAGCCGATCGATCGCGGCGGGCTGGTCGCCGGCGGCAGCGAAGTCGGAGACGACGGCGAGGGATCGAGTGCTCATGGACGCACCACCGCCTGGACACAGTGGAGGGTTGCCGGCCGTGGCCGGCCAGCCTGAAGGCACCATATTCTAACTCAGGTTTCGGGATTCGTTTCGGCTTCGAAATCATACGTAACTCCTTTAATTCAAAGGTTATTTTTGCATGACGTCCGGGCGCGCAGCCGGAAATCCATTGACGCGGGCGAGCCGTTCCAATGAAATGCCCGAATCGGCCGTTTCGAACGACGGGAGTCGTGCCGCGTTCCCGGCAACAACCGCCCGCGAGTCGGCGCCCCTGAGCAGCGACGATTGAACAGCGGCGATCTGGCCGACCGGACCATTCGATCGGGTCGGTCCGGCTGATCCGGCCGGCTTCGCCCGCCGCTCCGCCGCCTCCGGCCATCCACCGATTTCGCCACTCCGGCGAGGAGACAGCCCATGCCCATGCCCGAAGACGTCGTCACCCATCCCGACTATCCGATTCCGGGGATGTACAAGGCCTGGGTGCTCGGCGATCCCGGCCAGCTCACGTACGAGGAGAAGCCGATGATGGTGCCGGGCCCCGCCGAGGTGCTCGTGCACATCGACGCGATCTCGATCTGCGCGACCGACTTCGAGATCATCGACCATGGCCCGCCGGCCCTGATCGAGGGCGGCCTCCCCTTCAACAAGGGCTTCACGCCGGGCCACGAGTACATGGGCACGGTGATGGCGCTCGGCCCGGGGGTGGACGAGTTCGCGGTCGGGGATCGCGTGACGGTCGAGATCCACGCCGGCTGCGGACGGTGCAAGCGCTGCCGCGAGGGCATGTACACCGCGTGCGTGAACTACGGCATGAACTACGGCAACGCCGACAAGGGTCACCGCGCGAACGGCTTTTCGACCGACGGCGGCTACGGCGAGTACGCCGTCAACCACGTCAACACGCTGATCAGGATCGACGACTCCATGAGCGACGAGGAGGCGACGCTGGTCGTCACCGCCGGCACCGCGATGTACGGCCTGACCGAGCTCGGCGGCCTGGTCGCGGGCGAGAGTGTGGTGGTGACCGGGCCGGGCCCGATCGGGCTGCTCGGCGTCGCCGTCGCCAAGGCCCTCGGCGCGCAGCCGGTGATCCTCACCGGCACCCGCGACAACCGCCTCGACATCGGCAAGCGGCTCGGCGCCGACCACGTCGTCAACGTGCGCGAGCGCGATCCGGTCGAGGCCGTGCGCGAGATCACCGGCGGCAAGGGCGTCGACTACGTGCTCGAATGCTCGGGCGCCGCGAACGCGCTCAACGAGGCCGCCTACATGGTCAACCGCGGCGGCAGGATCTGCCTCGCCGCCTTCCCCTCGGAGAAGGTGCCGGTCGATGTCGCGCATCTGGTGCGAAACAACATCTACGTGTACTCGATCCGCGGCGAGGGCAAGAGCGGGACCCATCGCGCCGAGGCGTTCATGCGCCAGAAGCGTTTCGACGCCACCCTGATCCACACCCACACCTTCCCGATGGCGGAGCTGCCCGAGGCGTTGCGCCACGCCCGCGAGCGCATCGGCGACGCGATCAAGGTCGTGGTGCGCAACCCGCCGATCGCCGCCCGCCGGGCGGACGCGGCCTGACGTTCCCCCTGTGTGCGCCGGCGGGCGCACGCTTCACACCCATTCGTTCACGCACCCGAGGAGAACCGAAGCAATGAGAGTCATGAGACGATCGATGAATCGCCGCCGTGCCTTCGGGCGGATCGCCGCCGGGATGGCTGCCGCACTGGGCTTGGGGCTTTCCCTCTCCCCGCCGGCGCTCGCCGAGTACCCCCAGAAGCCGATCGAGTTCATCATCCCCTTCGGCGCCGGCGGCGGAGCGGACATCGAAGGCCGCCTGCTCGCCAAGGAGATGGGCAAGCACCTCGGCGTGAACGTGGTGCCGGTCAACAAGCCCGGCGCGGGCGGCGCGGTCACCTACACCTACGTGAAGAACGCGGCGCCGGACGGCTACACGGTCGCGTGGGCGTCCACCTCGATCCTCACCACCACCAACATCGGCAACGTCCCCTTCAAGCACGACGCGCTCGATCACCTCGGCCGCGTCGAGTGGCAGCCGATGCCCTTCGCGGTCAAGGGCGACTCGCGCTGGAGCACCTTCGACGACTTCGTCGATGACTGCCGCGCCAACCCCGGCGCCCTGAAGGTGGCGAACTCCGGCACCGGCAGCGCGACCCACCTCGCGGCGATCGCGATCGCGAAGGCCGCAGGGTGCGAGATCGTGCACCTCCCGGTCGGCATCAAGCGGCGCAACGCCTCGGTGCTGAGCGGCGAGGCCGACGCGATGGTCGCGCCGCTGACCGGCGCGGTGAGGCTGAGCCAGGCGAAGAAGATCCGCCTGCTCGCGGTGCCGAGCCGGGAGCGCAACGCCGTCATCCCCGACGTGCCGACCACCGCCGAGCTCGGCTACGCGGCGGAGCTCGACCTGTTCCGCAGCCTCTCCGTGCCCAAGGGAACGCCCGGCGCGATCAAGGCGACGCTCGCCGACGCGATGGTCGAGGCGGCGCAGTCGGACGCCTTCATGAAACTCGCGAAGGAGAAGGGCTTCACCGTCGAGCCGATGGTCGGCGACGGCTTCGACGCGCTGCTCGCGGCCGAGGACGACAAGATCGTCGGGATCATGAAGGACGCGGGGCTCTACCAGTCGAAAACCAACTGAACGGCGGTGATCGGGAGTGAGGGCGGGCAGGACGAAGCCCGCCGTCACGCCACCCGCTCGCCGGCTCGTCAGGTGAAGCCTCGCTCGTCCGCGGTCTCCGACAACCGGCCTGACGACGCACCCGCAACCGCCCTCACCGATCCATGCACGCGCGACGTGAGCTGATCGCCGCCGTCGCCCTGATCGCGCTCGGCATCGGCTACGGCTGGCTGACCGCCGGCCTGCCCGAACGCGCGATGCCGAACACGCCGGGGCCGCGGTTCTTCCCCTGGATCGTCACCGTGTCCCTGCTCGCGCTGGCCATGGCCCTGCTCGTCCGGGCGCTACGGCGTTCTCCCTCGCAAACCGAGGTGGAACCCGGCATCGTATCCGGCCACGGCCACGGCCGCGGCGCCGCGGCGCCGCGGCGCTCGGCGCATTCGTGGTCTACACGCTCGCTCTGCCCGCGGTCGGCTTCCTCGCCGCCACCGTCCCCTTCTTCGCGGTGCTCATGGCGCTGTTCGGCGAGCGGCGGTGGTGGCTGCTCGGAATCTGCGCGCTGGTGGTGCCGATCCTCGTCTTCGTGCTATTCCGCCACGGCTTCCAGATCATCCTGCCCGCCGGCCGGATCGAGCTGCCGTGAACGAAGACGTCCTGCAGGGCCTCGCGCAGGCCGTGCTGCCTTCGAGCCTCGGCGCGACCGCGGCCGGGGTCGTGCTCGGTCTCGTCGTGGGCATGATCCCCGGGCTCACGATCAGCAGCGGCATCATCATCGTCCTGCCGCTCACCTTCGTGCTGGAGCCGAACGTCTCCATCGCCCTGCTGCTCGGGCTCTACGTGGCGGGGATGACCGGAGGCAGCTTCTCCGCCGTGCTGCTCAACATTCCCGGCACCCCGTCGGCGTCGGCCACCGCGCTGGACGGCTACCCGATGACCCGGGCCGGCGAGCCGGGACGCGCGCTCGGGATCTCCATCACGGCCGGCTTCGCCGGCGGCCTGTTCAGCTTCGCCTGCCTGTATTTCATCTCCCCGAGCCTCGCCGACCTCGCCCTGGAGTTCCGGGCACAGGATCTCTTCGCCGTCGCACTGTTCGGCCTGACGGTGATCTGCAGCTTCGCCGCGCGCTCGCTGGTGAAGGGGCTGCTGTCGGCCGTCCTCGGGCTGCTCATCGTCTCGGTCGGGCAGGACCCCGTGATGGGCACCGCGCGCTTCACCTTCGGAGACGCCGATCTGCTCTCCGGCATCCACTTCCTGACCGCCCTGATCGGGCTGTTCGCGATCCCGCAGCTCATCGAGAACCTGCACGCCGGCGAAGCCTCGCCCGGCTGGACCCAACGGTCCGTGGGGCGGGTGCTCCCCCGCCCGGGTGATCTGCTACGCATGCGCCTGCCGGTATCGATCGGCTCCGCGACCGGCGCCTTCCTCGGCATCCTCCCCGGCGCGGGCGGACCGATCGCGGCGTTCATCAGCTACGACTACGCGAAGAAGCTCTGCCGCCGGCCCGAGGAGTTCGGCGCGGGCGCGGTCGAGGGCGTCGCCGCGCCGGAGTCGGCCAACAACGCGGTCACCGGCGGCGCGCTGATCCCGATGATGACCCTCGGGATCCCGGGCGATCCGGTCACCGCGATCCTCATCGGCGCCCTGCTCGTGCACGGGCTCGCCCCTGGCCCGATGCTGTTCATCGAGCGCGCGGACTTCGCCTACGGGCTGATCTTCACGTTCTTCTTCGCGAACGTCTTCAACGTCGTCATCGCGCTGCTCGGCGTGCGGCTGTTCGTGAAGCTGCTGCGCACCCCGCGCGCCCTGTTGATGCCGCTGATCGCGGTGCTCTGTGTGGTCGGGAGCTACGCATTGCGCAATTCCTTCTTCGACGTCTACGTGATGCTCGGCTTTGGCCTGCTCGGGATCGCCATGCGCCGGCTCGATGTCCCGGTGGTGCCGATGCTGCTCGCGCTGGTCCTCGGGCGGCAGCTCGAAGAGCACCTGCGCGTGGCCCTGACCGGCTCGCAGGGCGACGTCACCGTCTTCTTCACCTCCCCGTTCAGCCTGCTCTTCCTTGGGTTGTCGGCGGTCTCGATCGCCTGGTCGCTGTGGGCGGCGCGGGCCGCCGTCGGCGCCTCGGCGCTACGCTGACGTTCGCACGCGACACCGAACCGGATCGACGTTCCGTACGTCGAGATGCCGATCGCCGACGGTGCTCGACGGACGGTTCACCATCCTTTCGGGTCGGTTCGTCGAGTGTGCCGCAGGCGTCCTGCGTGCCGGCGATGAACGTTCGGCAAGACTATTTCATTGACCGCCTCCCGTGCGGCGCGTAGCATACGCCGCCCCTCATTCCCCGGTAGCTCAGTCGGTAGAGCGGGTGACTGTTAATCACTAGGTCGGCGGTTCGAGCCCGTCCCGGGGAGCCAAAGAAAACAGCGACTCAGGAAGATCTCAGCGATTTCGCCGCGCCGCTCGTCAATCGTTTCCGGCCGCCAGCGCCGACAGCCTCGGCAGTCAGTGTCTGCCATCGCTACATTCCCGAGTCGAGCTTCGATGATACCCGGATACCTGTCCCGGTCCTGACGGACTTTTGGTGGTATCGTCAAGCGGACCAAGTTCATCCCAAGGGGCGCCAGCATGACCGCGAGCACGTTCGACACCCTCACCGCCGCCCGCAAGCTTGAATCGGCCGGGGTCGACCGCAGCCAAGCCGAAGCTATCGCCGGGGCCATCCGCAACGGACAAGGCGAACTCGTGACGAAAGATCACCTTGACGCCAAGCTCGCCGATCTCGAAACGCGGCTCATCGAACGCGAGAATCGCCTCGTGAAGTGGGCGGTTGCGCTCGCCGGTGCCGTCGTCATCATCCCTGGCGTACTCATCCGCTTCCCGATCGGCACCGGTGCCTGACAGCCGGCCCACGGAACACCCCGGCCAAAGGCAGGCGGCCGGCACCCCGCCCCCGTACTTCCCTGATATGGTTCGAGTGCAACGTCACTCGGCGCGAGGCTCGACGCGCCGCGCGTCCAACCATGCGTTCAGGTCCGCGCCGAGATAGAGCATCCGGTGCCCGAACTTGGTGCAGGGCGAGGATTTTGCCGATGCGAAGCAGGCCGAAGCCATCATCGACACGATGCGCGAGCCTGCCGGCGACCTCGCCACGAAGAACGACATCGATCGACTGGACAGCCGCCTCGATACCCTGCAATGGGTGGCCGGCATTCAAAGCGCCATCGCGCTCGCGACCTTCGCGATCGCTTCAGTCGGCGCCTCCGGACCCAAACGACTGCTGGGCTTGAATCATCAGCCCCGGCAACCCCTGCATGGAGCCGAGCCGGGCCGCGGCGGATTCGCGGCCGAGCCTCGCGAGCTCGGTCATCGGGCCGGAACGGATCGCGCCGGTGGGACAGATCTCCTCGCACGCGCGCGGCAGGTGCAGCGGGCGTTCGCGCCCCGGGGTCTGGCAGAAGTTGCACTTCTCCATCTTTCCCGCCGCGGCGGAGAGCTGCGGGGCGTTGAAGGGACAGGCCCAGGTGCAGAACCCGCAGCCGATGCACTTGTCGGGATCGACGACGACGATCCCGTCCTCGGCCCGCTTCGTGATCGCGGTGACCGGGCAGGCGCTGCGGCACGGCGCGTCGCCGCAGTGCATGCAGGCCATCGACACGTTCATCGCCCGGACGTCGGGAAACGTCCCGCTCTCGATCTTCACGACCTCGCGCCACCGGGGGCCGACCTCGACCTCGTTCCAGCTCTTGCACGCGATCTCGCAGGCGTGGCATTTCACGCAGCGGGTGTGATCGAAGTAGAAACCGTGTTGCATCCCCCACCTCCTCCGAAGTCGATCCGCGCCCGTGCCGGGTACACCCTGACCTGCCACCGGCGGGTCGTCGTCACCGCCGGGGTAGTCGTGAATCGACCCGCACTTACGCCGGGTACACCCTGACCTTGCACTCGTTGTAGCAGTTGGCCCCGGTGACGGGGCTCGTATGGGTCTCCATCAGATTGTTCGAATGCGCGCCCCGCCCCCGCGCCACCGAGCCCATGGCCCAGTGCCCGAAGCCGTGCCCGTGCCGGACGCTCACGCATCCGGGAACCAGGCCCTCCACCACCCGCACCAGGATCCGGATCCTGTCCTTCGGGGATTCGACGATGACGTAGCCGCCGTCCTCGATGCCGTACTTCGCGGCGTCGGCGCGGTTGATCTCCACCCAGTTCTCGCCGCAGATCTCCATCAGGAGGGGGTTGTTCTGGGTGATGATGTTGCAGTGCATGCTGAGCTTCGAGTGGGTGAGCTGCAGCGGGAAGTCGGCGTCGGGCTTCACGCTGCGCTCCGACCACACCGGATAGGGCTCGAAGCCGGCGTCCTCGTACTGCTTCGAACGGATCTCGATCTTCCCCGAGGGCGTCGGCAGCCCCTCGGGCACGCGGTGGTAGCGCATCTCGCCGGCCCAGAAGCCCTGCTCCTTGAGATCGTCGAGCGACATCGGAACGTCCTTCATCACCAGCTCGCCCCAGTCCTCCCACTTCTCGTAGGGGAAGTACCGGCCGAACCCCATCTTCTCGGCCAGCGCCTTGACGATCTCGTAGGCCGGCTTCGCCTCCCCCACGCGCTCGACCGCCGGCTGGCACAGCACCACCTCCGGACCCTTCCACATGCCCTGGCGGATCTCCGCCTGCTCGTAGAACGAGGTCTCCGGCAGCACCACGTCGCTCTCCAGCGCGGTCTCGCTCATGAACAGCTCGCAGGTCACCGCGAGCTCCAGGTGGGCGAACATCTCCTTCACCCGATCCCGGTTCGGATCGCTCATCACCGGGTTGCTCGACTGCACGAACAGCCCCTTGACGGGATAGGGGTTCCCGTCGATGACCGCATCGGGCAGGCGGGAGTTGGGCAGATCCGGGGCGAGCGGGTAGCCCATCGCCACGTGCAGCGGGTCCTTCGACGGGGCGGCCTTCGCGTCCTCGGGGATCTCCACCGGGGCGCCGAGCGGGGCCCAGTCCTTGAGCACCAGGTTGCCCGGCTTGTCCACCTCGCCGCAGATGGCGTCGAGGAGGTAGCAGGCGCGGCCCGCGTCCGCGCCGTTGGTGTAGTAGCCGGACCCCTTGAAGATCGCCGACATCGCCGGCTTGGTGGTCGCGAACTCGCGCGCGATGCGCCGGATCCGGCCGGCCTCGATGCCGGTGATCGGCTCCGCCCATTCCGGGGTGTAGCCACGCTCGCGCAAATGCTCGCGGAACCCGTCGAAGCCCTCGCAGTGCCGGGAGACGAAGTCCCGGTCGAAGAGGTCCCCCTCGATGATGACGTGGCACATCGCCAGCGCGAGGGCCCCGTCGGCGCCGGGCCGGATCGGGAGCCATTCGTCGGCCTTCTGCGCGGTCTCGGTGAAGTTGGGGTCGACGACCACCAGCTTGCAGCCCCGCTTCTTCGCCTCGATCAGCTCCCGGCTCTCCCACAGCCCCTGGTTGGCGCCGAGGTTGTTCATGCCCCACAGGATCACGTAGCGGGAGTTGATGAAGTCGTGCATCGGGAAGACGTGGCCGAACAGGGTGAGGCAGGCCGAACGCCGGTCCTGCTCGCATCCCGACGTATGCGTGTACATGTTCGGGCTGCCGTAGAGGTCCCGGAGCAGGTGCCAGTAGAAGACGGTGTTCGGATCGTGGTGGCAGGTGAACGCGACCGCCTCCGGCCCCCATTGCTCCTTGATCCCGGCCAGCTTGCCGGCGATGAAGTCGAGGGCCTCGTCCCAGGACGCACGCCGGAACCGGCCCGGCTCCCCCTTCGGATTGGTGCGCAGCATCGGGTACTTCAGCCGGTCCGGGTCCTCCGTCACCCACCAGCTCGCCATCCCCTTGGCGCAGCGCGAGCCGATGTTGTTCGGCGCCCGGGCATTGCCCTTGTGGTAGACGATCCTGCCGTCGCGGACGTATACCTCGGTGGGGCATTGCCACGGGCAGGTGTAGCAGAAGCTCTTGATGACCCGCGCCTGCTTGATGCGCGCGAGCTCGGCGGCAAGGTCGGTTTCGGCGGTGGCCATCGGGATCCCTCCGGCAGTCGCCGTATCGGCTCGATACGGGCGCATTCGAGTGAAACGGTCTGTTTGAATCGTGCACCGAGTCGATACGCCGCACAAGTGCCGTTTCGCGTGCGGCGACCGCTCGCTCCCCGGTGATCAGTCTGGTGTTCGTGCGTTCCTCTTGTCAATCCGGGCACTTGCCACCGGCAAGGCAAGCCGGCGTCCCGAACACGATTCCAGGATTCGATTTTGCGGGTACTCCGACCGCCCGAACGTCGAAAGGGGCTCGACGTACTGTCGAGTACGCCTGTGCGCCCCCCGTTGACACGGGGCAGGCTTCGACTCGCGTTCGCCTTGCCGCTGCCGCCCCTTCGCGCCACCCGGTCAAGGCTGGGCGCAGGCCTCGCTTCGCGCGCTGGTGAGAAATGCGGGCTGAAGACGGTAGCGCATCCGCGTGAAGCGCCGCCGGAACCGGATTACGTCCTCGCGGCGCGCTCCGGGCGCGGCGTCATCGAGGAGGATGCCCGCGACGAGCCCCGCCAGCGCCTCGAAATCCGCCTCCTCCATGCCGAACCGGGTCATCTCCTGGGTGCCCAGCCGGATGCCGGAAGCGGCGGCGAAGCTCGCATCGTCGTAGAACGCCTGCGGGTTGGTGATGACGTTGCTCCGCTCCAGCCGATCCGCCATCTCCCCGCCGGCCCCGCGCGCGCCGCGCACCAGGACCTGGTGGGTGTCCGTGTAGCCGGCGGCCGGGTCGCCCTCGATGGCGAGGCCGTGGCCCGCGAGGGCGCGGGCGAACGCCCTGGCGTTGCGGATCACCCGCGGCGGGTACTCGTCGCGGTAGCGGATCATCTCGCAGGTCGCGCCCAGCAGTCCGAGCAGGGTCCCGAGGTGGTGGTTGCTCACGTGCCCGGGGAACGCGCGCGACGCGACGGCCTGCCAGAACTCCTCGAAGACGTGGCCGGGTGTGATGTTGGTGAGGATCACCCCCCGCTGGGGGCCGAAGAAGGTCTTGTGGGTGGACCCGGTGACCACGTCGGCGCCCTCGGCCAGCGGGTCCTGGAAGTGCCCGCCGAGCAGGCCGAGCACGTGGGCCGCGTCGTACATGACCAGGGGCCGCTCGGGGTTGTCGGCCCCGAACTCCCGGTGGACGCGCTCGACGATCTCCCTCACCGGCTCGGTGTGGATGATCACGCTGCGCCCGAACACGATGAGGTCCGGACGCCCCTCCAGGATGCGCGCCGCGGTCTCTTCCACGTCGATCGCGTGCGGGAGGTCGCGGCGCAGCGCAAAGTGGTCCACGGCGGGCCGCTCGGTTCGCGGGTCGTGGGCGACATAGTTCCTGAGCGCCCCGCCCGTCTGGGCGCTCAGGTGCCCGCCCTTGTTGAGATCGTGGACGAGCACGCGGCGCAGCGGCAGCGGCGTGCGCCGCCCCCGGTGGCGGTTGCGGAACTGCTTCAGGGCGTCGTAGACGGTGTCGTTCGCCATCTGCCCGCTGATGACCCGCACCTCCGCGTCGCGGCATCCGAAGAAGGTCCGCAGGGCCGCGACGAGCTCCTCCTCCTTCTCCATGCTGAAGCCGGTGCCCTTGTAGTAGCGCACCTCGTCGGAGTTCACGCCCAGCGCGCGGAGCCGGTTGTGCTCGTTGTAGCGCCCGGCCGGGTCCGAGGCGCAGAGCCGCTCGACGAACTCCGAGACGCAGTTCTCGGAAGGGATGAGGTTGACGCATTCGGTGCGCCGCCACCGGTGGTTGCGCTCGGCCTCCAAGGCCAGTCGAGCAGCCCGCGACTCGGCCTCCGCGGCCGGAGTGCCCCCACGGGCCGGCACCGGCCCGCCCTCGGCAGGAGCCTCGAAGCCGCGGAAGGGCCGCACGAAGGGCGACAGCGGCCAGGCGTTGCGCTCTACCACTTCGGCGGTCATCGCATTGCCCCGGCCGTCGAGCACCTCGACGTGGAGCGCCTCGTGGCCGCGCGGCAGGAGGTCCGAGCGCAGCAGCGCGAGCCCGATCGGACGCATCGCATGGGCGTCCCCGGGCTTCGCCGCGAGCCCTTCGCCCTCGAACACCGCGTACGGCACGGTGGTGCCCGAGGTGATCCACCCCGCGTCCTCACCCCGATACGTGACCTTGTAGCCTTGGCGCAACGGCCGCCGGCCGTCGAAGACCGCGACCGGCTGGACCAGATGGGTCAGCCGCCGATCACACGGCGGGATCGCGATCTCGCGGCGCCGGATCCGCTCGTATTCCGCGCGCTGGGCCCGCAACGCCGGGCCACCGACGAAATCCTCCCCGGCCGCGGCCCCGGGCCCGGTCCTGACCGCGAAGCGCGCGATCGGGTTGGCGAACAATGGGATGTCGCGGCCGTCGGGACCCGGGCCGAGCTCGTGCCCGTAGAGCGGCAGCCCTGCCTCCAGGCGGAGCGAATCCCGGGCTCCGAGCCCGGCCGGCGTCGCCCCGGCCTCCACGAGCCGTTCCCACAGGGCCACCGCGGCGCCGCTCTCGGGGAACAGCTCGAAGCACACCGACTCGCCGGTGTAACCGGTCCTCGCGACGACCAGGGGACCTCCCTCGAAACCGGCCACCGAGAGCCGGTTGCGCTTGTTCTCCGGCAGATCGGAGGGGGCGACCAGCCGCGAGAGCACGTCGCCCGCGGCCGGCCCCTGGAGCGAGAGCATCGCCAGCGCATCGCTCTCGTCGGCAAGCTCCACGCCGCTTCCGGGCAGGTACCGGCCGAGCCATTCCCAGTCCGCCGCGCGGTTCCCGGCGTTGACGACGAGCAGGTAGTCCCGATCCGCGAGCTTGTAGAGATAGGCGTCATCCACCGCCCCGCCCGTTTCGTTCGCGATGAACGTGTACTGCGCTTCAAGCGGCGCGAGCCCCGTGGCGTTGTTGGTCAGGGTCTTCAGCAGGAAGAATTCGGCCCGGGGGCCCCTCACCCGGTAGCGGCCCATGTGGCTCACGTCGAACAGGCCCGCCCCGCGCCGGGTCGCGAGATGCTCGGCGATGATCCCGGTCCGGTACTGCACCGGCATCCGCCACCCGGCGAAGTCCACCATCTTCCCGCCGTGGCTCTCGTGCCGGTCGTGCAGCACGGTCCTGTTCAAGGGTTCGTTCATCGGATACCCCGGACGACGTCCCGGTGCTTCGCAAAGACGGCCATATCGGACGTGTGGAGAGCGAGTATACGCGCAACGGTGGCGCCCACATCCACGGAGACTATCTCATTTTCCACATCATAAATCTTTTGTTATTTATTGATTCATCGATATATTCAAAGGCGGGTCGAGTGGCGGGAATCCTGGTGGAGCGTTCCTTTCCTGATCCCGTGACGGGCGCATGACGGGTTCACGGGATACGAGGATCATGATACGGATCGACGGACGGGGCCGTCATGTCCTGCTTCGACCGGCCGAGCGGCGGGCGGCTCCTTCGGAGGCGATCCCCAGGGCGAGGCGTTCAAGGGCGAGCTGCTCGTTCACGTTCGAGCGTGCCAGCACGCCGCCCCGCACTTCCAGGCAGCGGTCGAGCATGGGCAGAAGGCGCGAGAAACGGATTGGCGCAGTACCCTGCCGACCGGCGTCCGCACCGCCGAGGACACTCTCGCGCAATCGTGCCGCGAGGACGTCCCCGAGCCACAGCGAGACCGTTGCGCGCCCGAGCTCCTTCCAGCGTGCGGCGATGGCCATGGGATCGCCACCCGCGAGGAGGGTGTCGAGGTCGCGTTCGAGTCCGGAGCGCACGTCGATCAGCCCCTCCTCGAACAGCTCGGCGGCGCGGACCGGCGCGCCGCGGGCCAGCGCCAGCGTCGCGGCCGGGTCCGGCACCCTGCCCCGCAGCCATTCGAGGGCGATGCCGGGATCCGCGGCGGGGAAGTCGATGATCCGGCAGCGGCTGCGGATCGTCGCGAGGAGCAGCGCGGGATTCGACGAGACGAGGAGGAATACCGTCTCTCCCGGCGGCTCCTCCAGCGTCTTGAGGAGGGTGTTCGCGGCGTGCCGGTTCATCTGCTCCGCCGGATCGACCACCACCACCTTGCGCCCGCCGAACCGGGCGGTCAGGCCGACAGCATGGATGAGGTCACGCACCTGATCGACGACGATCTCGCGGCGGTCCTCCGCGACCGCGACGGCGATCCGGTCGGGGTGGCTGCCGGCGGCGCAGAGCCGGCAGGAGTCGCACTTGTCGCAGGGCGGGTCGTCCGACCGGCACAGCAGGGCCGCCGCGAGACGGGCCGCGAACAGCGCCTTCCCGCCCCCCGCGGCCCCGCGCAGCAGCAGCGCGTGCGGCACCCTCGCGGCGCGGATGTCGCGCTCGACCCGTCGCCACTGCCGGTCGTGCCAAGGCAAACGGTCCGGAATCACGGCAATCGCTCCGGGAACGTGGGCGTCACATGCCCGGTGGTGGCCGAAGCCGGCCGGATCGCCGCCCACTGCAGGTCATGTTCCGATCGGTGCTCGAAGACCATGCGCACCGCCCGAGCCCGGGCTTCCGGGGAGTATCCTGTCGATGGATTCATCCGCTCCTTCCTCCCGATGACTCGATGATTGTAGTCTCCAGGGACCCCGGGGTGGTTCAGGCGGACTTCTTCACGGCGTCATGAAGGGACAACCGCGGTGGACCACCGTGACGAGGAAACGGGAAATCCATACAAGATCATGATGGAAGGAGCACCGAAGGTATCAGAAGGCGGCGGTCCGCACGCCGCCGTCGTGCGATCCTCTCCCCGCGGCGCCCCGGCCTTGCCGCAGGCCGCAAAGCCCGCCCCGACGCCTCGTCGTCGTCCCGTGGACGCCGCCGCTTCATGAACGCGATCTGCGGGCTCCATCTGCGCGAGGCGGGTGAGGCGGACGGGCTGGACGCCATGCTGGCGGCGCTCGGCGACCCCGGGGAGGACGGCGCGCGGTGGACGGAGGGGGCGGTCGGCCTGGGGTGTCGGCGCCTTCCCGCTTCCGTCACCGGGAGAGACCGGGCCGAACCTCCGCTGCGCTTCGACCGTGACGCGGGCCTGGTCCTGGCCGCGGACGCCCGGCTCGACGACCAGGGTGCGCTCTGCGCCACGCTCGGCGTGCCCCGCGCGGAACGCACCGGCCTGACGGACGGTGACCTGATCCTCCGGGCCTACACCCGCTGGGGGCGGGACTGTCCGAACCGCCTGCTCGGCGATTACGCCTTTGCCGTGTGGGACGCGCGCAACCGTCTGCTGTTCTGCGCGCGGGACCCTGTCGGTGTCCGGCCCTTCTACTACGCCCGGACGCCGGACCGCTTCATCTTCGCCAGTACGGTGGAAGCCGCCCTCGCCGCGCCGGGCGTCTCCTGCGATCTGGACGAAGCCACGGTGGCGGCGTACGTGACCAGAATCGGTTTCCATTCGCCGGATCGCACGTTCTTCCAGGCATTGCGCAAGTTGCCTCCCGGCCATACGCTCACGATCGAGGGCGGCACGACACGGCTGGACCGGTATTGGCGCCCGGAGCGGGCGCCGAAGGCCCCGCCGGCCACGGACGACGTCCACGCGGAGGCGTTTCTGGACCTCTACTCGCGGGCGGTGAAGGATCGTCTGCGAGGCCCGGACCCCGTGGGCGTCCATCTGAGCGGCGGGTTGGACTCGTCCAGCGTCGCGGTGCTCGCGGCCCGCGAGCTGCGGCGCCAGAGCCGTCCGTCGCCGCTCGCCTTCAGTTGGCTACCGGAGCTTGGCGGCCAACCGCCCGGCGCGGGCCATGCGCCGGAATACGCCCTCATCGACGCGGTATGCGAACAGGAAGGGCTGCAGGTCTTCCACCGGTCTCTCGAACCCCAGGACGTGATCGCCATCCTCCGGCACGACGTCGCCTGCCCGGGCGTACACATCTGCATGACCGAGGAAGTCGTGCAGCGTTGCGCCGCGGAACGAGGCGTGCGCGTGCTGCTGTCGGGGTGGGGCGGGGACGAGGGCGTTTCCTACACGGGCCGCGGATACTACGAACGCCTGCTGCTCCACGGGCATTGGGCGAGGCTCTGCGCCGAGTGGCGCGCCCGCGGCAAGGGTCCGCGCCGCTTCCTGGCGGAGGTGTTGCTGCCGCTCGCGCATCCGGACCTGCCCGGCAGCCTCCGCCGGCTGTGGCGGCGCAAGGAGCCGCGCCGCCGGCGCTGGCTCATCGACCCGGCGTTCGCGCGGCGGGCGAAGCCCTTGCCCGAGCGGACTTTCCGGCGATTGAGCGTCCGGCACGCGCAACTGCGGCTTCTCCGGTCCGGGCATCTGGGCGAGCGTATGGAGGGTTGGGCCGCGAGCGGCGCCCGCCGCGGCATCGAGTACCGCTATCCGCTGCTGGACCGCCGGCTGCTGGAGTTCGCCCTGGGTCTGCCGCCCGGGCAGTTCCGGCATGGTCGATGGGGACGCTGGCTGATGCGCCACGCTCTGGGCGCTTGCCATGCGGGGAGCTCCATCCGGTGCTTTCCGGCCGAGGGCCCGGTGCTGCCGCCGGAGGTCTGCTGGAATCCGAGCAAGGCCGACCCGGCCCGGATCGATTCGATGCTCGACGCCTTCGCCGAGGCGCTGCCCGCACTCAGGCGGGAGATCCTCACCCGCGCACCGTCGCGGGCGCGCTACGTGGACATGCCGCGCCTGCTGGACAGTCTGGACGCGGACCGCTTCAGGGCGAAGCCGCGAATGACCCCGGTTCGCACTGCCTTGCAGCTTCTCGACTTCTGAGCGGGCGGGGAAGGCCCATGCCGGCGCGTGATCCGGAAGCCTGCCTGTTCACGGTGACCACGGAGCGCTTCGTTCCGGGCACGCTCGTGATGCTCGACACCTTCCTGGAACACCATCCCCGGTTCGGCGGCGACATCGTCATCGTCCACGACGGTTTGCCGGAAGCGCTCCGCCGCGCGCTCGCGGAGTCGTTCGGCCGCGTGCGGTTCGAGCCGGTCTCCGACGAGCTTCGGGAGCGGCTGGAGCGTTTGGCCGCGCTTCCCGTGTTCCGCAACCGGTTGCCGAATTTCTACTTCCTGGAAGCGTTCCGCCTCGGTGGATACCGCAAGATGCTGTACTGCGACAGCGACCTGCTGTTCCGGGCGCCGGTCGGCGAGCTGTTCGACTCCGAGGAGGTCCTGCTTTGCTGCCGCGACCGGGTGTCCCTCCGCGCCGGAGAAGGCATCGGCGGCTCGCGGGAGGGGGCGCCGGCCCTCGTGGAGACCTTCAACGGCGGCTTCCTGATCATCGACGGGCAGCTTCGAGGAGGGCACTGCTACGCGGACCTGCTGGCCATGCTGTCGCCGGAAACCTGGCTCGACACCGGCAGTCCGCACACCGACCAGCTCCTCCTGAACCGGTACTTCGCCGGTCGCCAGACGCTCGTCAGCTCGACGTACAACTACCTGCTCGGCTCGGCCGGGGCCATCCGCGCGCGGGAGGGCCTCGACGCCGAGAGCGCCAAGGTCCTGCATTTCAATCTCCGCATCAAACCCTGGATGACGGACGCCATGCTCCACTGGCTGCAAGGAGATCCCGCACGCGAGCCGCAGCCGGCCTTCAAGCTCTGGTACGACGCCTATGTGCGCTGCCTCGCGAGAGGCCATGTCCGCAGCGCGTGGCGGCGCCACAAAGGGATCGGGAACCGACATGCCGGAGATGGCCGGGGTCCCTTGTGAACTTGTGAACCCCGCCGGGCGCCGTGTCCGGCCGGCGGGAACCGGCTGCTCGTCAGTCTTGAAATCATCGCCGTCGTCGTCATAATTGTCGTCTCGAAGCTGGCGGCAGGCGACAGTCCGATTTCCCATTCCCCGCGAGAGCGAGAACATGAGCAATGAAACGATCATCCCCCCGCACGAGCCGGAAGCGGCGGTGACGCCGGCGCCCAAGCGGCCTTGGGCCAAGCCGACCATCACCATCATGGGCGGCCCGAGGATGGCTCAGAGCGGGATACCCAAGGCACAATCTCAAGAAGGAGGCGATCAGTACAGAAACCTGTCCTGATACGCCGCCCGCGATCTCCTTCCATGCGCGCGGCAGGGGTCGAGCGCTTCGTATACGGCGTCGACCACGACCTGGAGGGCCTCGTCGACACGCACCTGTTCGGCATCTGTCCGAACAACAGCGGCTCCACCTTCCTGATGCAGGCCCTGGCCACCTCCCGGGCAACCTGGAACCTCCCGAAGGAAGGGCAGGGCGTGCTGGGCTTCCGCGGGCCGGCCTCCGGCAAGGAGTCCTCCGTCGCCGGTTTCCCCAGAACCGGCTTGTTCTGGGCGTACAGGCAACAGTGGATCGACGTCTTCACCGACCCTCGCCACTACGATTGGCCGCGCATACGCAAGGCCTGGTACTTCCTGGCTTTCGCCCGCGACTCCGGGGCGTCGGTGTTCTACACCAAGTCGCCGTCGCACCTGCTCATCGTGGACCAGTTGGTCCGGCACTTCCGCAACCCGAAGTTCCTGTTCATGGTGCGCAATCCCTATGCGGTCTGCGAGGGCATCTGCCGGAGCTTCGCTCCCAGGCCGCTTCCAATCGCACCCCGGGCGGGCGAGGGCGTGAATCCGCTGGTGGCGGCCGCGACCCACGTCGTCAACTGTCTGGAATGGCAGCGCCGCAACCTCGAGACGCACGGGAACCGCGGCGCGTTCTTCACCTACGAGGCCATGTGCGCCGCGCCCGAACGGGTGGCGCGGGAGATCCACACGCTGGTTCCGGCGATCGGCGACCTGAATCTGCGCCAACGCCTGCCGGCGAAGCATCGATACTACGAAATGCTCACCGACATGAACGCGCGGCAGATCGCACGCCTGGACGCGGAGCAGATCGCCACGCTCAACCGCGTGTTCCGGGCGCATCGGGACACGCTCGACTACTTCGGCTACGACCTCATGGACGCGAGCGGATGACGTCACGCCACAGGAAGATCTGCCTGGTCACGGCGACCACGGAGCGCTTCGTGTCCGGCACCCTGGTGACGGTCGGCACCTTCCTGAAGCACCACCCCCGCTTCAACGGCGACGTCGTCGTCATCCACGACGGACTGACCGAGGCGAAGCGCGAAATGCTCGCTACGGCGTTCGACGGCGTGCGATTCGCATCGGTCGCGCCCGAGCTGCGGGACCGGGCGGTACGTCTCGCCGCCGCACTTCCGCATCGTCGGATCACCCCGGCGCAGTTCTACATGCTCGACGCGTTCCGGCTTGCCGGCTACCGCAAGGTGCTGGTGTGCGACAGCGACCTCCTGTTCCGCGCACCGATCGGGGAGCTGTTCGACTCGACCGCGGCGCTGCTTTGCTGCGCCGAGCGGGCATCGCTGTTCGGCCGGCGGCTGGACGCCGCCACTTTCCTGCCGATCAGGACGCCGGATTGTTCGGGGCCGCTCGATCAAGGGCGCCAGGGAGGCGATCCTCCGCCAGGCAAGCGTACGGTGGTGGAGAGCGCTTTCAACAGCGGCTTCCTGCTCGTCGATGGAGGCCTCACGGGAGGGTCCGTGTACTCGGACCTCCTGGCCGGGGTGTCGCCGGAGAGCTTGCGGGACGTCAGATGCCGGATCGGCGACCAGCCCCTTCTGAACCGGTACTTCGCCGGGCGACAGACGATGATCAGCTCGACCTACAACTTCCTGATTCCCCATGCGGCGCAGATCCGGGCACGAGAGGGCCTGGACGTGGGCGACGCCAAGGTGCTGCACTTCAAGGCGCCCATCAAGCCCTGGATGCTGGACGCCATGCTCGACAAGGTGGACGGGTGCTCCGGGTACAAGCTGGCGCCCCACTTCAAGCTCTGGTACGGCGCCTACCTGGACTGCATAGCGGACGCGCACCTGCGAAACCGGCACAAGGGTTGGATCGGAAGAGGCGCGGGATGAACCGCGGCGACGCCGAGACCGAAGCCGGCGCGGTACTGTTCGCGGGTCGATCGGGCAGCGGCAAGTCGACGCTGCTCGCAGCGCTCGTCGAGCGCGGGTACTCACGGTCCGCACAGCGGAAGGTGGGCACGAAACACCTTCGGTCTGGGACGCCGAGCTGCTCCGGTCACCCGGGACGAGTGCGCGGTAAACCGCCCCGGGTGACCGGAGGCTACACTCGTTGAGTCAAAGGGAGGCAGGAGCACATGAAATCATCTGCGAGATACTCCCCGGAGGTGCGGGCTCGGGCGGTGCGGCTGGTTCCGGACCATCAGAGTGACCATGACTCGCAGTGGTAGGCGATCGTGTCGGTAGCGTCGAAGTCAATCACCTCCGGGACCGCTCCGGCGCTGCCGCGGGTCGAGAAGCCGGCCCTGGTGCGCTGTCTCGGTCCGGTGGACGTCGAGGCGCTGCGGGCGCAGGTCGGGCGGCTGTCGGAGAAGGTGTGGCGGCAGGAAGACGCCGCCAAGGAGAACGACTACTTCTGCTTCACCCACACCCGCCACATCGTGTTCCGGTTCATCGAAGGCAACCGGACGCCGCTGAGTTACTACTTGCAGCCGATATGGACGGTCTGGCAGCGGCTGCTGCTGCCGGTGATGGCGCAGGCCGCGGCGCCCTGCGGCTGCGCCGAGCCGGTCTACCCCAAGGCGATGCTGGCGAGGCTCGCGGCCGGGCACGGGATCGACCGGCACGTGGACGGCGAGGGCTCGCACCCGTTGACGCATCGCATCCACGTGCCGTTGCAGACCAATCCGCGGGCGACGCTGACGGTGGACGGCGCCGACTTCCATCTGGAGACCGGCTACGCCTTCGAGGTCAACAACCTCGTGCCGCACAGTGCGTTCAACGGCGGCGAGGAGGATCGGATCCACTTCGTCTTCGAGGTGTTCGAGGGCGCCGGCCACCGGGGAGGCCCGGGATCCGCTGCGGGCGCCGGCCGCTGAAGCCGGGGAGCGCCCGCGGTGTCCATCGTCTGGCTCGCCTCCTATCCGAAGTCCGGCAACACCTGGCTGCGGGCGGTGCTGACCAACTACCTGCGGGACGACGGCGAGCCGGCCTCGATCAACGCCCTGGTCGGCCGGCCGGTGGCCATCGGCCGCGAGACGTTCAGCGGGATCGTCGGGCTGGATTCCTCGGATCTGGCCCCGGAGGAAATCTTGCGCCACCGGCCGCTGTTCCACGAGTTGCTGGCCCGGGAGCTGGCCGAGCTCCCGGCCGGGGGGTACAGGCGCCCGACGCAATCGACGGGGGCTCCGTCCCGCGAGCGCGCGCCGGCCTTCGTCAAGGTCCATGACGCCTACCTCCACGTCGGGGACGGCGCGGCGCTGTTCCCGAAGGTCGCGACGAGCGCAGTGGTGTATCTGGTGCGCAACCCCCTGGACGTGGCGGTGTCCTACGCGCACCATCGGCAGAAGTCCATCGACGACACGATGCGATGGATGAACGAGCCGGCGGCGGCCGAAGGGGAGGTGGCCGGCGGCATTCACACCCAGTTGCCGCAACCGCTCACGACGTGGAGCGGCCACGTGGCGAGCTGGCTGGACCAGGAGGAGCTGCCGGTACACGTCGCGCGCTACGAGGACCTGCTGGCGGACCCGATGGCCGGGTTCGGCGCGATCGTGCGCTTCGCCGGCCTCGACCGGGACGGGACGCACCCTGAAGGACCCGGGCGGCCGAGCGCATCCGCGCGCCTCGCGCGGGCCGTCGGCCAGGCCGCCTTCTCCCGCCTGCGGGCCCAGGAGGAAAGCTCCGGATTCTCGGAGAAGCAGCCGACGGCGCCGTCGTTCTTCCGCGCCGGGGTGGCGGGGTCGTGGCGGACCGTGCTGGCCCCCCGGCAGGTGCAAGCGCTGGTGGACGCGCACCGGCCGGTGATGGCGCGGCTCGGCTACCTGCGCGAAGCCGAGGCGTTCCTCGCGGGCGACGCTCTCGTTCCACCCCCCGACGGCCAAGTGGAGCCGGCCCATGGGGCCCTGCTGCACGCGGCGCCGGACTGTCTTGCACCGGAACATTCGAAAAGAGCCCTGGCAGGCGGGACGGTGAATTCCGCGTGAGCCGCCCGCTGCGCGATTACCGGGC
This sequence comes from uncultured Gammaproteobacteria bacterium, assembly GCA_958295835.1. GTDB lineage: Bacteria > Pseudomonadota > Gammaproteobacteria > HK1 > HK1 > HK1. Next base: position 4,165,244 of record OY282378.1, on the reverse strand, counting down.
ATACGGGCTGTGGGTGCGCTCGGCCATCGCCTTGCCGTTCGTCCCCGTTCCCGTGCCTCCGGCCCGCGAGCCGGAGGTGACGGTTCGCATCGGCGCGACGGCGGAGGCGCTCCCCACCCCCGCCGACAAACGCGGCCTGTGGGAGACCGCCCCCGGCGCCTTCCTGATGGACGTGCCCGGCGTCGCCCGATACCTGGTGACGGACGGCCGCGACATCCTCGTCGAGCCGCACGGCGACAGCGACCACGACGCGGGCGTCTTTCTCACCGGCTCGATGTTCTCCGCACTGTTGCAGCAGCGGGGCGTGACCACCTTTCATGCCAGCGCCATCGAGACGGATTCGGGGGCGGTGCTGTTTGCGGGCCGTTCGGGCAGCGGCAAGTCGTCGCTGCTCGCGGCGCTCGTCGAGCGCGGCTACCCGATGCTGGCCGACGACGTGGCAGGGGTGGTGCTGGACGCGGGCGGTCATCCGGTGGTGCTGTCCGCCTTTCCCCACATGCGCCTGTGGGCGGACGCGCTGGACGAGTTGGGTTGGCGGAAGCGGGCGCGGGGGAAGGTGCGGGAGGCGCTGGAGAAGTATCTGGTGCCGGTGGAGCGGTTCCGGGCCGAGCCGCTGGCGGTGCATGCCGTCTGCGTGCTGACGTCCCATCACCGAGAGGACTTCGAGGTCGAGACGGTATCGCGGGCCGTCGCTTTCCAGTGGTTGTACAAGCACACGTACCACAAGCGGCGCCTGCACGGGCTCGGGCAGCAGCCCACGCACTTCCGCACCGTCACCGCGATGGTGAGGCGGGTGCCGGTGGCGCGCGTGGCGAGGCCCGCGCATCCGTTCCGGCTCGACGCGCTGGCGGACCGGGTCGAGGAGCATTTGCGGGAGATGCACCGGCAAGGCGCAGCGAGCGGGCAGCGGCCCCTTGCAGGGACGAGCCGGGAACAGGGCCGGCGTCCGCTCGCCGGCGGCTCCGGCGTTCACGAAGAGCGGTTGGCCCTCCCCGGTCCGGGGACGGGCGATGAAGGCCCGCCGGCGAATGCGACCGGCTCGGCCCCGATGCGAGCCGTCACGTCCGGTCTGCCGCCCGGGGAATCGGACCGTGGGAAATGAGCGGAAGGCACCGCCTCGCAGCGCGCGAGCTCCCATCCCCGGAAGACCAGCGCCAGGCCCGTGAACCGCACCGAGGGGTACTGCCGCGCCAGCCGCTCGTCCGCCAGGTAGCGGCGTAGCTGGTCCACCGCCTCCGACCGTCACCCTGCCGTCGGATCAGAGCTGCGATGTGTGCATCCGTGTGCATCATGGGGCGCACGATGCACGATAGTGCACCCCACGTCAAGCACCATCATGCATCGATCCGTGTGCATCATGGTGCATATGGAGATAGTCATGGATGCCGCGCAGACACCGAGCGCACAGATCCGCAGCATCGTCGCTACTGCACTGTCCGAGTCGGGGATGGGTCAGCGGCGACTAGAGGCCACCAGATCCCTGCCTGCATGGTCTCTCCGCGGCATCATGGACCCATCGCGAGAGCAGGCACCCTCCGTCGACCGCGCCGCCGACATCCTCACCGCGCTCGGCTACGAGCTCCGGATCTGCCGCCGCGAGGCGGTCTCGGCCGCGGCCTCGAAGCCCTCCAGATCTACGTTACGGCCGCCACATGTAGATCCTGACGCCCCCGCGCCCCTCTCCGGCACGGCCCTGGAGACGGTCTCGGACCGCCGCTTGGCGGAGATCCTGGCGGCGGTGGCGGATGAGTGGGAGGCACTGAACGAGGCTGGTCGGGTGAGCCTGGAGACGCGCATCTGGACGCTGCACCCGGATCTGAGAGAGAGAGAGCGGCGTCTCGCGCGGGTCGTCGGCTGGCTCGGCTGGCGGGTGGTGGAGGATGACGCCCGGCCTGCCGCGGCCTCGAAGAAAATTCGCTGAGTTGAAGTCCCCGCCCGCGGATGCGGGCGGGGTGAAGGGCTGACCGGCGGGGCGTCTACTCCGAGGCCGGCGCCGGCACGACGATGGAGACGGTGAGGCGCCGCGGGCCGCGGGCATTGCGGGCCGACAGCGTGAGGGTGTGCGTCCCCGGGGTCGGTGTCGCGGTCTGGGCAAGGGTGACGGCGATCTCGTGGGCGTGCGGGGCGGGGCGCGGCGCGCTCGTCACCGCCCATCCCGCGAGCGCGGCGGGCTCGTCGAGCACGACGTCGCCGAGGTCCGCCTGGGTCAGTGAGGCCGCGGTCGGGCTCGGCGAGGCGGCGCGGAGTGTGAGGGTCCACCGGTCGGTGCTCGGCGCGGGCGCAGAGACGGTGTGCAGGGGGTCAGCGATGGTGTTCCCCGCGTCGGTCTGCCACACGGGCGCATCCTCGATATTGACGTCCCGGACGAGCGCCTCCGCTGCGTCGGCCGCGGGCGTCAGCGCGTCGAAATCGGTGATCGTGCGCAGGCGCCTCCGCCCGGCCTGGCGACGGGATTCGAGCAGCCGCAATGCGGTGGCCTGGGCGTCGTTCGCCGGGCCGGGGGCGTCGGGCCGGGCGAGGCCGCGGTATGCGGCGGTGGCGTCGAGCAGCCAGAGGCGCCTCTCGAGGGCTGCGTCGTCGATCCGCTCGATGAGGATACGCCGGAGGCCGGGGATGGTGTCGTGGTCTTGCCCTGTGGCTGTGCCTGTCGTCATGTCGCCCTACTCCTGAGATGAGAGGGCGCATGATGCGACGGTGCGGACCGCTGGCGACCGCGCCAGCGGAAAAATGACGCCGGTGTCTCGGGGGCGGCGATTCCCGCGGCGGCGGCGTGTGCTATGAATCTGCGCATGAGCGAGATGATCGTCATGCTGCTCGGGGTCGGGCTCACCGCACTGAGTGGCGCCGTCGGGTGGCTGATCCTCCGCGTCATCGGCAACTCACGGGACGTGGCGATATTGCAAGCGCTCATTGAACAAGCGGACATCAAGGAAAACTTCCGCGAGGTGCACGGGCGGATCACGGCCCTGAGCGAATGCACCCACAAGATTCTGGGGGCGGTCGAGCGTTCGGAACGCATCAACGATCGGATCCACGATTGCCTGATGGAGCGGACAGGGAGCAAGGTGCCGTGAAGACGTATCAGGACCGCGTGACCGAGGATCTCCGCCTCGGCATCCTCCAGATCATCGACGCCGGTGGCGGCGAGACCAACGCCCGCATCCTCGGCGGCGAGCTCCTCGAGACGGGGCATCGAATAAGTGCGGACCGGCTGCGCACCGAGCTCGCGTGGCTCGCCGAGCAGGGCGCCATGACGTGCGCCGAGAGCGGCAGCACGCACATCGTCACCCTGACCGAGCGCGGCGCGGATCTGGCCGCGGGCCGTGCCACCATCCCCGGGATCCGGCGTCCTGCTCCGCATGAGCGCCGATAGCCCGACCCGGGGCCGCCCGTCGCGCTTCGACTCCCTCCCGCCGGAGATCCGGGCCTACGTCGATCGCCGCCTGCGCGAAGGGGCGACCCAGGCGAGCGTGCGCCGGGAGACCGCCGGGATGCTCGCCGAGGCCGGCGAGGCCCCGCTCAGCGCCGGGGGGCTCAATCGCTACACCAGCCGCGTGGAGCGGGCCGGGCGGCGCATCCGGGAATCGCGCGCGGCGGCGGATGCCTGGGTGGCCAGGTTCGGAGAGGCGCCCACCGGCAACGTCGGGCGGCTCGTCATCGACACCCTGCGCACCCTCGTCCACGACCTGACGCTCCGGCTCGACGAGGCGGTGGACGCCGACGATCCGCTCGATTCGACAATCCAGTCCATCAACGACCTCGCGCTCGCCATGCAGCGCCTCGAACGGGCGGATGAGCTGAGCGTCGCGCGCGAACGCAAGGTGCGCGAGCAGATGGCGGCCGAGGCCGAGACGGTGGCGCGGGCGGTGGGGATCGGCGACGACACCGCGGCGGCGCTGCGCGAGGCGCTGACGACGCTCCCGATGGCCGCCTGATGGACGGGGCGCGGGGCTACGGGGACGGCTACCCCATCCTGCTGCGCTACCAGCGGGCCTGGGTCGAGGACCGCGCGCCGGTGGCGGTCATCGAGAAGTCGCGCCGCATCGGGCTGTCCTGGGCGGACGCGGCGGAGCGGGTGATCTATGCGGCCGAGGGCCGCGGCGACGTGTATTACATGTCCTACAACAAGGACATGACGGAGGGGTATATCCAGGACTGCGAGTCCTGGGCCAGCCGCCTGAACAAGGTGGTGTCGGAGATCACCCGCGAGACGATCATCGACGACCGGGGACGCGAGCAGCTCAAATTCCGGCTGCGTACCGCCTCCGGCAAGCAGATCGTCGCGCTGCCCTCCTCGCCGCGCGTGCTGCGCTCCAAGGGCCGCCCGGGCGACATCGCCATCATCGACGAGGCGGCGTTCTGCGACGACCTCGACGAGCTCCTCAAGGCCGGCGTCGCGGTGACGCAGTGGGGTGGCCGGATACGGATCATCAGCACCCATAACGGCGCCGACTCGCCCTTCAACGAGCTGATCACCGACATCCGCTCCGGGCGCCATTCGTACAGCCTGCACCGCGCGACCCTCGACGATGCGATCGCCGATGGCCTCGCCCGGCGCACGTGTACGGTGAAGGGCGAGCGGTGGACTGACGGGTATGCGGCCGCCTGGCGGGCGGCCGAACTCGGCAAGTACAAGCTCCGGGAGGATGCCGACGAGGAGCTGCAGTGCATCCCGAAGCAGGGCGCCGGGGCGTGGCTCCCGCGCGTCCTCATCGAGTCGCGCATGGTCGATGCGCCGATCGTCCGGCTCTCCGGCGACGCCGACTACAACGCCGCCCTCGAGGCGGCGCGGCGTGCGGAGATGGCCGGATGGCTGAATGAGGAGGTCGGGCCGCTCCTCGCGGGCCTCGACCGGCGCCGGCGCCACGTCATGGGCATGGACTTCGGGCGCCACCGGCACCTGTCGGTCATCGCCCCGCTGGAGCTCGGCGAGACCTTGCGCAGGACCTGCCCGCTCATGATCGAGATGCGGGCCATTCCGCACCAGCAGCAGGTGCAGGCGATCGAGTACGTCTGTGACCGCCTGCCCCGGTTCTCGGGCGCGGCGCTCGACGCGACCGGCCCGGGCTCCTACGTCGCCGAGGCCACGGTGGACCGCTACGGGTCGCTGGCGGAGGCGGTGACCCTCTCGGAGCCCTGGTACCGGGAGCACATGCCGCCGCTGAAGGCCGGGTTCGAGGACGATCGGATCCGCATCCCGCGCGACGACGACGTCCTCTCCGATCTGCGTGCCGTGCGCCTGGTGCGCGGCGTCCCGCGGCTGCCCGACGGCGCCACGGCCCCGAAGGGCCAGCGCCACGGCGACAGCGCCATCGCCCTGGCCCTGGCGTGGTACGCCGCCGACACCGACCTCGGCCCCTACGCCTACACCCCCGTGCGCCCCGGCCGGGACCTCGACGACGAGCTCGACGATGACCGCTGGCGGGGGCGCCAGCGCGACGACGCGATCGAGTCCGGCTGGGGCGCCTTCGCCGGCCATCGCGGCGGCGGCGCGCGGGGGGTGATGTGAACGCCGCCGAACGAGCGCGGAGGCGACGCATATCAGCCATCGGCGCGTCGGTGGTCCGGACTCTGATCTGGTGGGCCGTGCTGTACGGCACTCTGTGTTTTGTGGCGGGCCGCGGATACATCGGCATCGAGCGGGACCCGCGCTACCACGCGGCAGCAGAGGCGGCCCTCGCCGCGGCAGGGGCCGGTTGATGGTCCAGCTCTACGACCATCGCAACGAGCCCATCGACATGCGCGCCCTGCGCGAGGAGCGCGGCGGCGCCGTCATGGGGGTGCGCTCCATCATCCCCACGCAGCCCGGCCGCGTCCCCACGCCCGAGCGCCTGGCCGGCGTCCTGCGCGAGGCGGAGACACCGGGGCACGGCGCCTCCGAGCGCTACTTCGAGCTCGCCGAGATCATGGAGGAGCGCCACCTCCACTACACCGGCGTGCTCGGGACTCGCAAGCGCGCGGTGTCGCAGATCCCGGTGCTCGTCGAGCCCGCCTCGGACCGCGCCGAGGACGTGGCCGATGCCGACCTCGTCCGCGAGTTCTTCGACCGCGACGAGATCGAGGATGAGCTGTTCAACATCCTCGATGGCATCGGCAAGGGCGTCTCCGCCACCGAGATCATCTGGGAGACGTCCGAGCGCCAGTGGATGCCGGTGCGACTCCAGCACCAGCTCCCGCAGTGGTACGACTACGACTACGAGACCGGCGCCCGGCTGATGCGGCGCGAGACCTCCGGGTACGTGGACCTGGAGCCCTGGAAGTTCATCGTCCACACCGTGGCCGCCAAGTCCGGCCTGCCCATCCGCGGCGGCCTCGCCCGGCTCGCCGCCTGGGCGTGGATGTTCGGGCTCTACACCCTCCAGGACTGGATGCGGTTCGCCGAGGTCTACGGCCAGCCCATCCGGCTCGGCAAGTACCACAAGAACGCCGGCGACGCGGACAAGCGCATCCTGTACCAGGCGGTGTCCCAGATCGCCACCGACGCCGCCGCCATCCTGCCCGAGGGCATGACCATCGAGTTCGTGGCCGACCAGGCCGCCGCCGCCCGCTCCGAGATCTACCTCGAGCTCCTCAATTATCTCGATGCGAAGATCTCCATCGCCGTCCTGGGCCAGACCCTGACGACGCAGGAGGGGTCGTCGGGGTCCTACGCCCTCGGGCAGGTGCACAACCTCGTGCGCCAGGACATCGAGCACGCCGACGGGCGCCAGCTCGCGGGCACGCTGCGCCGCGACCTCGTCATCCCCATCGTCACGCTCAACCACGGGCCGCGGCGCCGGTACCCACAGGTCAGGATCGAGCGCGAGAGCGCAGTCGACGTGGACCTGATGTCGCGGGCGCTCGAGCGGCTGGTGCCGATGGGGCTGCGGGTGCGCGCCGACGAGGTCCGCAGCCGGCTCCGGTTCGGGGCGCCCGCCGACGACGACGAGGTCCTGGAGCCGTCCGCGCCCGTCCCGGCCGAGCCCGCCCCAGGGTCGACGGACCCCCCCGCCACGCCGCCGGCGAGGGCGCGTGACGCCGGCGGCGACCCAGACCACCGCGCACTCGCCCGGACGCTCGACGACACCGATCCGCTCCCCGCGCTGACCGCCCGCACCCGTGCTGCCCTCGGCCCGCGCATCGACGCCTGGGCCGCGCAGATCCGCAGCGACATCGACGCCGCCGCATCGCTCCCAGACGTGCGCGCACGCCTCGATGCGATGCTCGCCTGGACCGCCTCCCCGGCCGCCCCCACGCCCGACGTCGAGGCCGCCACCGACGCGCTCGCGCCCGCGCTCGCCGCCGCGTATCTGGCCGGGCGCTACGACGTGGCGAGCGAGACCGAGGCGACCTCCCGCGCGCTGGCCACCGACGCCGGCGCCCGCATCGCACTCGCCACCGCCTCCGTCTCTCATACCCAGCTCCCCTTCGCCGAGCAGATCGCCTTCTTCCGATCGAAGCTCGACCTGCCGACGCAGAGCTGGACCGACATCTGGCAGGCGCAGCACGATCGCGCCTTCGTCGTCGCCGGCGCCGCCCACGCCGACCTCGTCTCGGATCTGCGGGGCGCCGTGGACAAGGCCATCGCCGACGGCACCACGCTCGCCACCTTCCGCCGCGATTTCGATGGCATCGTCGCCAAGCACGGCTGGATCTACAACGGCGGGCGGGACTGGCGCACCCGCGTCATCTACGCCACCAATCTCCGCACGTCCTACGCCGCAGGACGCTACCAGCAGATGAAGGACGTGGCCGAGTCGCGGCCGTACTGGCGCTACCGGCACTCCGACGCCTCCGAGCAGCCCCGTCACGACCACCTCGCGTGGGACGGGCTGATCCTGCGCCACGACGACCCCTGGTTCGATATGCACTACCCGCCGAACGGCTGGGGCTGCAAGTGCTACATCGAGACGCTGGCCGAGCGCGACATGAAGCGCCTCGGCAAGGCCGGGCCGGACCCGGCCCCGGCTGTCGAGACCCGCACCGTCACCGTGGGCGCGAAGGGGCCGACCCCGCGCACCGTCACCGTCCCCGTGGGCATCGACCCCGGATGGGCCTACGCGCCGGGGAAGTCCGTGCTCAAGCGCGCCCCGACGCCGGCGGACCCTTTCGCCGTCCCCGAGCTCTCCCGGGGCGATGCCATGGCCCTTCAGGTCGGACCGCAGGCCGGCTCCAATCCGGGCGGCCTCTACCGCGGCACGGACGGCAGGATGCGCTACGTCAAGCTCTACGCCGACCCCGCCCAGAGTTACGGCGAGGCGGTCGCGAACCGGGCCTACCGCGCGCTCGATCTCGACGCGCCGGTCTCCGCCTTGGTGCGCGACGGGGACGCCATCGTCGGCGTTGCCAATGAGATCATCGACCACGCCGGCACCCTCGGCAGCGCCAAGCGGCTCGCGAAGGGCCGCGCGCGCAAGGTGCTCGACGGCTACGCGGCCGACGTGTGGCTCGCGAACTGGGACGCGGTCGGCTTGAAGCTCGACAACGTCGTCGCGGCCCGTGCCGGCCGGAACGCCGTGGCCCGCATCGATCAGGGCGGCGCCCTGCTCATGCGCGCGCGGGCCGGACGCAAGCCCACCGGCGCGCTCGACACCCTCACCGAGTGGGAGGGGTTCTCGAGCCCCGCCCGCAATCCGGCCTACACCCGGGTGCTGCGCGCCGCCGGCGTCGAGTCCGGCGATGCGCTCGGGCGACGGGCGCTCAAGCAGATCGCTGCCATCGAGGCCCTGGGCAAGCGCACCCGCAACTTCCGCGACATCGCCCCCGCCGTGCGCGGGGTCGCGGCTGATGATCAGGCCGCCATCCTTACGGCGCTCCGGACCCGCGCCGCCCTGCTCAAGCGCCAGATCGAACCGCGGGTGAGGGCGGCCATGGCCGAGGCCCGGACGCTGGCGGCGTACCAGCGCGAGACACGGCGCGAGATGGGGCATGTGTATACTGGTTATCTCTCGCGAGGGAGGCGGAAGGTGGAAGACGGCTTCGACCCGCACGGCATGACGGACCCCGAATTGGCCGTGTCCTACGCCTACACCACGAGCGACGTCCCGTGGGGTTACGCGCGCCCGAACGAGGCGCTGCGCAAAGCGAACGCCGCCGCGCCGATCATGAAGCGCTACGACAACTACCGCCGCACCCTGAACGATGCGCTGAACCGGCTGCCGGACTATCCGGCGGCGGGCCTGCGTCGCGGCACAAGCCTGTCGCGGGAGGATGTCGCGCGCTACGTGCCGGGGCGGATCGTCACCGAGGCCGCGTTCACCAGCGCAAGCACCGGCAAGGGCTTCAGCGGGAACGTGCTGTTCACCATCCACGGCCGCCACGGCAAGCGCATCGACCGGCTCTCCGCCTACCCGTCGGAGCGTGAGGTACTATTCAAGGCCGGGACGCGGTTCCGGGTGCTGAATGTGCGCCCGGAAAACGGGCGCGTGAAGATCGAAATGGAGGAGGTTGACGATGCCTGACATCTGGGTACACGGGACATTGTACCACGACATCTCCTGGGATGCGGCCAAGCGGCTTGCGAACGAGACCGAGCCCTCACCCCTCGATCCCGAGGACGCGGCCCGCCTCGGCGCCAAGATGACCGACCAGGCCCTGACCAACAACGCGCTCGCCGCGGCCGGCATCGAAGATCTGGACGACCTTCCCGTCGAAGGCGACGACATCCCCGTCGAGTGGGAGCCGCGCGAGTACGACTACGAAGGCGCCCTCCAGGATCTGCGCGAGCGCGAGGCCCGGAAGGCTGGCGCGTAGCCATGGCCCCGGTCGTCGAGCAGCCGTCCCGGCGGTGGCTCCGCGAGATATGGGCCAGTCTCGTGTACTCGGATACCTCGGAGGCCATCGACCGGCCGCAGAGTGAGATCGACTCGGATGCTGATGGCGCACCGAGCGCCGACGTCGTCATGCCTGACGTGGATTGCGGTGGCGGCGGCACGTTTGGATGACTGATGGCCGGCGTCACTATCCGCGTCGAGTTCGATGATGGCGAGGTCCGCCGCACGCTGGACCGCCTCGCCGCCGCCGGGACCGACCTCACCCCCGCCATGCGCGACATCGGCGAGCACCTGCTCAACTCCACCCGCGAGCGCTTCGCCAGCGAGACATCCCCGGACGGCACCCCCTGGGCGCCGCTGACCGAGGCGACGAAGGCGCGCAAGCGTCGCAACCGGGACAAGATCCTCACCCGCGACGGCTTCCTGCGCGGGAACCTCGCCTACCGGGCCGACGCCGATTCCGTCGAGGTCGGCTCCCCTTCCATCTACGCCGGCACCCACCAGTTCGGAGCGCCAGCGGGCAGCTTCGGGAGCGGTATCCCTTGGGGCGACATCCCCGCCCGCCCGTTCCTCGTCGATGCCGAGGGCCGTCTTGCCGCCAGCGACGAGGCCGCGATCCACGAAATCATCCTCGACCACCTCGCCGATTCTATCGACTGAATTCGCGCTTTCGCGTCCCACGAATTTCCGTTTAATTCCGCCTTCTTCCGGAATTCGGGGATACGGAACGCCGATCTACGAACCCCGTTGCGCAACGTCTTTCGCACAAAGTCGCTTCTGATCTTTCGCATTTCTCTACTGTCCGCGCGCCGTGCCGTCCGGCCTCGTCCGGGGACGGGCGGCAAGAGACCACCGGGGTCGGCGTCAGCCGGGACCGGATATGGCCGGAGGCGTTGCGGTGCGCAAGCGGTCATACTGGCGGCGGCCCGCAACCGCCATCGACAGGCGCACGGAGGCGCTGCCGATGAAAGCCGAGGAACCGAGCCATGCGCTCCTTCAACACCACCGGCCCCGTCAAGCCCGACAAGCACTACTGCATCCCCCCGCTGGAGCGTTTCGACCTCGACGAGGTCCTCCGGCTGGTAGACGGCGAGAAGTACTTCGTGCTGCGCGCCCCCCGGCAGACGGGCAAGACCTCCTCCCTGCTGGCGCTGTGCGATCTGTTGAACGGGCAGGGCTACGGCTGCGTGTACGCCACCGTCGAGACCGCGCGCACGGCCCGCGACGACATGGAACGGGCGATGCGGACGGTCCTCGCCGAGCTGGGCTCGCGGGTGCGGATGACCTTGGGCGACCATTTCCTGGAGGACGCCTGGCCCGGTGTCCTCGCGAGACTCGGCCCGGACGCGGCGCTCGGCGAAGTGCTGAAGCGCTGGGCGGAAGCATCGCCGAAGCCGCTGGTGCTGCTCATCGACGAGATCGACACCCTCCAGGGCGACCCGCTGCTCTCGGTGCTGCAACAGCTACGCGCCGGCTACCCCATGCGCCCGGCCGCCTTTCCGCAAAGCGCGGTGCTGTGCGGGCTGCGCGACGTGCGCGACTACCGCATCCATTCGACCAGCAGCCCCTTCAACATCGTGGCGAAGTCGTTGCGGCTGGGGGACTTCACGCGCGAGGAGACGCTGGCCCTCCTCGACCAGCACACCCGGGAGACGGAGCAGGCGTTCACGCCGGAGGCGCGCGAGGCGATATGGAGCCAGACCCTGGGCCAACCGTGGCTGGTGAACGCGCTGGCGTACGAGACCTGCTTCGAGAGCAAGGCCGGGCGGGACCGCTCGCGGTCCGTGACCGCCGACGACATCGCGGAGGCGCGGGAAGGTCTCATCGTGCGCCGGGTGACGCATCTGGACCAGTTGGCGGACAAGCTCGGGGAGGAGCGGGTGCGCCGGGTAGTCGAGCCGATGCTGAGCGGGGCGGACGAGCAGGCTTTCTCCCACCGGGACGTCGAGTACGTGCGCGACCTCGGCCTGATTGCCCGGGACAAGCCGGTGCGCATCGCCAACCCCATCTACGCGGAGGTCCTGCCGCGCGAGTTGGGCTGGGTCCTGCAGGAGACGCTGGACCTGAACACGACGTGGTACGTGGACGCGGACGACAGCCTGAACCTGGACAGGCTGATGGAGGCGTTCCAGGACTTCTTCCGCCGGCACTCGGAGCACTGGAAGAACCGGTTCATGTACGAGGAGGCGTGGCCGCAGATTCTGTTGCAGGCGTACCTGCACCGGGTGGTGAACGGGGGCGGTCGCATCGAGCGCGAGTACGGTCTGGGCCGGGGTCGGGTGGACCTGCTGATTACCTGGCCGCGAGGCGATCGGATGCGGGAGTACGTGGTGGAGTGCAAGGTGGTGCGCGAAGGGGACGGGCTGGAGAGCACGGTGGAGGCGGGGGTGGAGCAGACCGCGGGGTACATGGACCGGTGCGCGGCGGAGGCGGGGCATCTGGTGGTGATCGACCGGCGCGAGGGCCGGAGCTGGGACGACAAGGTGTTCCACCGGCAGCGGCGCTCCGAGAGCGGCTCACCGATCGACGTCTGGGGGATGTGACGCGGCCACCGGAAGCGCGCAGCAACGCGACACGCGATTCAGGATCCCCCGGAATCCTGGGGCTTACCGAGGTCCGGCGAGACCTCCCGGGGGTACGCGGGCTGGCGCGCGGGCTTCGGTGGGTTCAGCCGGTCCGACTCGCTCCGGCCAGGGCGGTCCGGACACGGAATTTCTGACCCTCCCGAGCATCACGATCATCTCCTGATGATGCCCCGCTCCAGACCCCTTCAGGCTCACCTCTGGCGGGATTCGCGCCATCCCTTCAGGCTCATGTCTCGTTGGACAAGACTGGCAGATCGAGCCTGGCGTTCTCGCGGAAGAACTTCCCGCGTTCCCCTTTGGAGAAATCATATTCCTGCTTCATATGACTGCCTCGTACTATGGCGCCGGTACGGGAGCCGCTCGGAGATCGTGGTCAGCACGCGCTCGGCGGTGGTTTCCTCATCGGCGCTCGCGTCGATGATCGCGTAACGCTCGGGACGTGCTCGCGCGCGTTCGAGATAGACCTCGCGCACGCGCCGGAAGAAGTCGACATCCTCGCGCTCGAAGCGGTCCGCCGCATCGGGCGCGGACCCGGTCCAGGTCGGGGCGTCCGGGAGGTCCATCGGCATCTGCCGGCGCCGCCCGGCGCGCGCGAGCCCGACCTCGACCGGGACGTCGAGCACCAGCACCAGATCCGGCCGCACCCTCCCCTGCACCGTCTCCTCCAGAGCCGCAATCCGCGCTGCATCGACGCCGCGGCCGCCGCCCTGGTAGGCGAAGGTCGCATCGGTGAAGCGGTCGCAGAGCACCCATGTGCCCGCCGCGAGCGCCGGCTCGATGACCTTCGCGAGGTGCTCGGCCCGAGCCGCGAACATGACCAGCAGCTCCGCCGTCGGCGACATGCCCGTGAACCGCGGATCGAGCAGCACCGCGCGCAACGACTCGCCGAGCGGCGTGCCGCCGGGCTCGCGGGTGGTGAGGGTCCTCACCCCCGCGTCGCCCAACCGGCGCTCCACCAGGGGCAACTGCGTGGACTTGCCCGCGCCCTCGACGCCCTCGAACACCAGGAACCGGCCCCGCCCGAATCGCACGTGCTTCATTCCCCCGGTCCCCTCCCCGAAACCGCCCCGGCCGTCGCGCCCGACCTTGGCGGCCCGATCGCGCGCACTCCATTCCACCCGATCTCCTCCCCGAGGCCGCCCCGGTCGTTGCGCCCGGCCTTGGCCGTCCGGACCGCGCGCTTCATTCCTCCTTGCCCCCCGTCGTGTGCTCCGAACGCCGTCGCCGGAGCTGGTAGCGGCGGACCGCCTTGCGGTGGTCCTCGTAGTTGGTGGAAAACACGTGTCTGCCGTCCCCCTTCGCGACGAAATAGAGCGAACCGTCTTCGAGCGGCGCGGCGACCGCGTTGATCGCCGCGCCGCTGGGGATCGCGATCGGCGTCGGCGGGAGTCCCTTGCGCACGTAGGTGTTGTAGGGGGTGTCGCGCTTCAGGTCGGCCTTTCTCAGATTTCCGTCGAAGGCGTCCCCGAGACCGTAGATCACCGTCGGATCCGTCTCCAGCCGCATACTCCGGCGCAGCCGTGAGACGAACACGCCGGCGATCCGCGCGCGTTCCTCCGCGGCGCCGGTTTCCTTCTCGACGATGGACGCGAGCACCAGCATGTCGTCCGATGACGAGAGCGGGAGATCCGCCGCCCGCCGCGCCCAGGCCGATTCGAGGTAGGCGGACATCGCGTCGGACGCGCGGCGCAGAAGCTGCGCGTCGGTGGCGCCGCGAGGGAAGTGGTAGGTGTCGGGGAAGAAGCGCCCTTCGGGGTGCAGCCCTTCGAGCCCCAGCCGGCTCATCACCTCCTCGCCGGACAGGCCGTCGAGGGTGTGGACGAGCGCTCCGGATTCGGCAATACGGTGACGAAGGTCGCGGAACGTCCACCCTTCGACGATGGTGAAGGGGTGCTGGACGACGGTGCCCGCGACGAGCAGATCGAGCAGCCCGATCGGGGTCAGGCCGGGCTCGAAGGCATACTCACCGGCCTTGATCCGGCTCGCGGCGCCGCTCCACCGGGCTTGCAGCTCCAGACGCAGCGCCGATTCCAGCAACCCCGCCGCCTCCAGATCCCGGGCGATGCGCCCGATCGTCGTGCCGCTCCGCACCATATAGACGAACGGTTCGTTCCCGGCGTGCAGCGGACGCTCCATCGCCCGCTGCTGCGTATGGACCAGCCAGATTCCGCCGGCCGCACCGCCGGCGACGAGGACGAATGCCAGGAACGCGATGCGCCGCAGGAGTTTCAACCGTCAACCGCCGCCTGGGTCCTGCTTATATGTAACATCCGGCAACCTGTTGAATTCACGTCGCTATTTTTGGGGACCAGAAACGGATCCCGCAGCAAACCGGAGCGATGTTTCATGCGTGACAGCGTGGTGACCCGTCATCGCGTAGCCCGCTTGTGTGGAACAAGACGGTTCCTCGTCCGTCTACGGTGCTGGCCAGGGCGCCCGCGATTCCGCGCAGCGGAATCGCCAAGCGACTGCGCCAGCGGTCGCCGGTCGCCACCTCCGATCCGGGAGAATGCCGCTCATGCCACGGGCGCCGGATCATTCCGCCCGATTGAAGATCAGCGTGCCGTTCGTTCCGCCGAACCCGAACGAGTTCGTCATCGCGACATCGATCGTCATCTCGCGCGCGGTATGGGGGACGTAATCGAGATCGCATTCGTCGTCCGGCTCGTGCAGGTTGATCGTCGGCGGGGCGACCCCGTCCCGGATCGCGAGGATCGAGAACACCGCCTCGACCCCGCCGGCTGCCCCGAGGAGGTGGCCGATCATCGATTTCGTCGAACTCACCGCCAGCGTATGCGCATGCGCGCCGAAGGTCCGCTTGACGGCCCGCGTCTCGATGACGTCACCGGCCGGCGTCGAGGTGCCGTGCGCGTTGATGTAGTCGATGCTGTCAGCATCGAGTCTTGCATCGCGCAACGCGAGGGTCATGCAGCGGTGCGCGCCGTCGCCGTCGTCGGGCGGAAGGGTGATGTGCCAGGCGTCGCTGCTCATGCCGAACCCCGCGAACTCGGCGTAGATCCCGGCCCCGCGCGCGGTGGCGTGCTCCCGGGATTCGAGCACCACGACGCCGGCGCCGTCGCCGAGCACGAATCCGTCGCGGCCCTTGTCCCACGGACGGCTCGCGCCCTGCGGGTCGTCGTTGCGGGTGGAGAGTGCGCGCGCCGAGGCGAAGCCGCCGAGCCCCATCGGCGAAGTGGCCATCTCGGCGCCCCCGGCGATCATCACGTCCACGTCACCGCGCTCGATCATGCGCGCGGCGTCGCCGATGTTGTGGGTGCCGGTCGAGCACGCGGTGACGATTCCATAGTTCGGCCCCCGGATGCCGAGCTCGATCGACAGGTTCCCGGCAATCATGTTGATGATGTTGGAAGGGACGAAGAACGGCGAGATCCTGCGCGGCCCCCCCGCGAGATAGCCGTCGTGGCCCTTCTCGATGCCCGGCAGGCCCCCGATGCCGGAGCCGATCGCGATCCCGATCCGTTCGCTGTTCTCCTCGGTCACCTCGAGTCCGGCGTCGGCGATCGCCTGCTTGGCCGCCGCGATGCCGTAGTGGATGAACGTGTCCGTCTTGCGGGCTTCCTTCGGGGTCATGTAGGGGGAGAGGTCGAAATCCCTGACCATCGCGCCGATTCGACTGGCGAAGCCGCTGGCGTCGAACGTATCGATGGCGGAGACGCCACTCCGGCCGGCGACGATGTTCTCCCACGCCTCGTCGACGGTATGTCCGACCGGGGTAACCAGCCCGAGGCCGGTGACGACGATTCGACGCATCGGGCTCTTACTCGAGCGGGCAACGAAAAAAGGCCGCGAGCATCATGGACGATACGCGGCCTTCCCGGAACGTCCGGCGTGTCGGCCGGCGCATGCGAATTACCGGCCGTGAGCTTCGATGTAGCCGATCGCTTCCTGCACCGTCGTAATCTTCTCGGCTTCCTCGTCGGGGATCTCGCAGTTGAATTCCTCTTCAAGCGCCATCACGAGCTCGACGGTATCCAGGGAATCCGCGCCGAGATCATCGACGAAGGAGGAATCCGGGCTCACCTCCTCTTCCTTGACGCCAAGCTGCTCGACGACGATGTGCCTGACTCGCTCTTCCACTGTGCTCATTTGCGGATGTTCCTCTGCAATGGCCAGGGACCTTTGAGATCCCGACGCTGGACGTGTGTTCGCAATCGTGCCCTTTCACGCGGCACCGTGCTCGTGCGCTCCGTGCCCCACACTCCATCCCCGTCCCTTCCTCCCGGAGGATCCGGAGTCGAGCGCCGGGATCGCATCATCCGGAACGGCAAGCTAGTGTATTCAAACGCTATCGAGTTTCAAGGCGGCCCCGGCCCGCGCACGACGACGCCCCGCGCGAACCCGCGGACTCAACCCATGTACATTCCACCGTTGACATGGAGGGTTTCGCCGGTGATGTAGCCGGCCCCCGGTGAAGCGAGGAAGGCGACCGCGGCGGCGACCTCCTCCGGGGCGCCGAGCCTCCCCAGCGGTATCCCCTCGAGCAGCCGGGCGCGTTGCCCGGACCCGAGCTGCCGGGTCATGTCGGTGTCGATGAACCCCGGAGCGACGGCGTTGACGGTGATCGATCGCCCACCGAGCTCCCTCGCCAGCGCTCGCGTGAACCCGACGACACCGGCCTTCGCCGCGGCGTAATTGGCCTGCCCCGCGTTCCCCGTGAAGCCGACCACCGACGTTACATTGATGATCCGCCCGCCACGGCGCTTCATCAGGTGCCGCACGCAGGCCTTGCAAGTGCGGTACAGGGACGTGAGATCGGTGTTGACGACCGCGTCCCATTGCTCGTCGCTCATCCTGGCAAGCAGGGTGTCGCGGGCGATCCCCGCATTGTTGACGAGGATCCCCGGCATGAGATCGCCGTTCGCGAGAGACGAGAACCCCGCATCGACCGAAGCGGCATCGGCGACGTCGAGCACGAGCCCCTGCCCCGGAGATCGGGCATCGCCCAGCATCCGCTCCACCCGTCGCGCTCCGTCGCCGGTGGTGGCGGTGCCGATGACCATGGCCCCATGTTCGGCGAGGGCCCGCGCAATGGCCGCCCCGATGCCTCGGCTCGCGCCGGTGACGACGGCGACCTCTCCGGTCAGATCCATCATCCGTCCGCCTGCTTCGCGACCGTCTCCAGGGCGACGCCGAGCGACTTCGCGTCATGCACCGCCAGCGCCGCGATACCCCGATCGATTCGCCGGGCGAGGCCCGTGAGCACCCTGCCCGGCCCGAATTCCACCATCGTCGCCGCTCCCCGTTCGCGCATGGCGATCACGGTATGGCGCCATCGAACCGGGCTCGCGAGCTGCCGCGATAGGGCGCTGCGGATCGAGTCGCCATCCGGGTGGCTCATGATGTCCACGTTGTGCAGCACCGGCACGGTGGGCGGCCCGATGCGAACGGCGGCCAGCGTCGCCTCCAATCGCCCGGTGGCGGGGGCCATCAGCGGGCAGTGCACCGGGACGCTCATCGGAAGGCGGATCGCCCGTCTGGCCCCGGCCTCGCGCGCCACCTCGATCGCCCGGTCGATCGCACGCGACGCTCCGGCGACCGCGACCTGTCCCGGCGCATTGAAGTTGACCGCCGACACGTGGCCGAGCCCCGCCTCCTCGCGGACGCCCGCACACAGTCCGGCGACGGTGTCGTCGTCGAGGCCGATGATCGCCGCGATGCCCCCCTCGCCCCTGGGAACCGCTTCCTGCATGAACCGACCCCGGGCGGAGACGACTCGAATCGCATCTGCGAAATCAAGCGCTCCGAACGCCACGAGCGCCGAGTACTCCCCCAGGCTGTGGCCCGCCGCCACCCCGGGCCGGGGTCCCCCGCGCGCAGTCCAGCACCGCCACGCGGCGACCCCCGCGGCGAGCATCGCCGGCTGTGTGTGCTCGGTCGAGCTCAGGCGTCTTTCCGGACCCTCCTGCACCAGCTTCCACAGGTCGTAACCGAGTGCGTGCGATGCTTCGTCGAACGTGTCGCGCACCTCTGCGCAGGCCCTGGAGAGATCCGAGAGCATCCCGATCGACTGGGAGCCTTGCCCGGGGAACGTCGCTGCAAACATGAGGCGGCTCCGGCCGGCGTCAATAGCGCACGAGCGCCGAGCCCCAGGTGAAGCCGCCGCCGAACGCTTCGAGAAGGAGGACTTGTCCCGGCTGCACCCGGCCGTCGCGAACCGCCGCGTCGAGTGCCAGCGGCACCGACGCCGCGGAGGTATTCCCGTGGTCCTCGACGGTGACGATCACCTTGTCCATCGACATGCCGAGCTTGCGGGCGGTCGCTTCGATGATCCGGACGTTGGCCTGATGGGGGATCAGCCAGTCGACATCGGCTCGTTCCATGCGGTTCGCGGCCAGCGTCTCGTCGACGATCCGGCTCAAGGTCCGCACCGCGACCTTGAAGACGTCGTTGCCCTGCATCTTCGTATAGGCCCCGCCTTCGGCGATGCGGCCGGCTCCGCGCGGGGTTCCGCCGTCCACGTAGAGCAACGGCTCGTAGCGGCCGTCCGCATGAAGGTGCGTGGACATCACCCCCGGGGAGTCCGACGCTTCGAGCACGACCGCTCCGGCGCCGTCGCCGAACAGTACGCAGGTGCCCCGGTCGGACCAGTCGAGCAATCGCGAATGGGTGTCGGCGCCGACTACCAGCGCTCGGCCGATCCCGCCGGCGCGAAAGAACTTCTCGGCGACCCCGAGCGCGTAGATGAAGCCGGTACAGACCGCCTGCACGTCGAACGCCGGACATTCACCCGCTCCGAGCCGTGCCTGCAGGCGGCAGGCGGTCGACGGGTAGATGCGATCGGGGGTGGTGGTGCCGACCACGATGAGGTCCAGCGCCGGCGGCTCGATCCGGGCCGAATCGAGGGCGTTCCGGGCGGCGCGCTCGGCGAGGTCGCAGGTGGATTCCGCCTCGTCGACGATGTGGCGCCGCCGGATCCCGGTGCGTTCCCGAATCCACTCGTCACTGGTATCCATGCTCCCGGCGAGCTCGGCGTTCGTGACGATGCGTTCAGGGAGGCTCGAGCCGGTACCGGCGATTCTCGGGTAGCTCACACCGCTTCCTTCTCGACGAGCACGGAGGCGATGTGCTCACTGATGCGTTCGGGCACGTTCTTCCTTATTTCGGCGACGGCTTCCAGGATCGCGCATTTGAAGGCGACGACATCCGCGCTTCCGTGGCTCTTGATCACGATCCCGCGCAGGCCGACGAAGCTCGCGCCGTTGTAGCTGCGCGGATCCATGCGCGTGGCCAGCCGTCTCAACACCGGGCGCGCGAGAAGGCCCGCCAGACGGCTGGCCAGAGTGCGTTCGAACTCGTCACGGATCAGGTCGGAGATCATGTGCGCCACACCTTCACTCGACTTCAAAGCGACGTTGCCGGCGAACCCGTCGCAGACGACGACGTTCGCGGTGCCGCGGTAGATGTCGTCGCCCTCGACGAATCCGATGTAATGGAGGTTGCTCTCGGCGAGGAGCCGGGCGGCCTCCTTCACCCGTTCACCGCCCTTGATGTCTTCCTGGCCGATGTTGAGCAACCCCACGCTCGGATGCTCGACTTCATCCACCGCACTGACGAGCACCGAGCCCATCACCGCGAACTCGAACAGGTGACGGGAGGTGGACTCGACGTTGGCGCCGAGGTCCAGGACGTGGGTGTGACCCGTCACCGTCGGGAGCGCGGAGATGATGGCGGGACGATCGATCCCGGGGAGGGTCTTCAGCACGAACCGCGCCGTCGCCATCAGCGCACCCGTGTTGCCCGCGCTCACGCAGGCGTCAGCCTCGCCATCCCTCACGAGATCGAGCGCGACCCGCATCGACGAGTCCCGCTTCGAGCGAAGGACCTGAGAAGGCGGGTCGTCCATCTCCACGCGCTGCGACGCGTGCCGAACCGCGATGCGTCCGTCCAGGGCGGCGGAAGTGCGCTCCAGCGCGGCTTCGATCGCGGGCTCGCTTCCGACCAGGATCAGATCGACGTCGGCGAATTCGGCGGCGGCCTGGAGCGCGGCGGGAACCACGACCCTCGGACCGTGGTCTCCGCCCATCGCATCGAGGGCGATCGTGTGGCGTGAACCCACCCGGGTCAGCCGTCAGTCGTTCCGCCCCTCGACGACCTTCCTGCCGCGGTAGTACCCGTCAGGGCTCACCTGATGGCGGAGATGGGTTTCTCCGGTCGTCGGTTCAACCGACGTTGCCGGGGCGCGCAACCCGTCATGCGACCGGCGCATGCCACGTCTGGACCGCGACTTCCTGTTTTGCTGAACCGCCATTCCGTTTCTCCTGTTGGTCGGTCGCCGGGCGCCGGCTCGAGAACCAGGCGCGGCAACCGGTTGCGCCGATCAGCTCGATCGCTCTCGGCCATGATACGAACGCAGTGCACGAAGGGCCGAGAACGGATTGGAGCGTCGTGGCGGAGGCTGCCCGCCGGCGGTCGGGATCGCCGGCACTTCACACGCTCCGTGTGCGTGGACCGGCGCGTTCGGCAACGCGAGCAGCAGCTCGTCCTCGATGATCGGTCCCAGCTCGATCCGGCCGCCGGAACAGACCACCGCATCCCGTCCGTTCGTTTCCTCCTGCTCGTTGCCGATCACGAGAAATTCGAACCTTGTATCGAAGTACCAGTCGAGCTTTTCGAGGCACCGCTGACAGATGAGTGGCAACATTCCCTCCACGCATCCGATCATCCTCGGCCGTCCCGAGGCATCCCGTGCGAACTCGATGCGATACGCAATCGCGTCCGGTGTAGCGGTGACGGCCTCCAGGAGCCGCGGCATCGAAGCCGGATCGACGAAACCGACCAGAGCCGCCCGTCGGGTAGCGAGCTCTTCTACGTCCAGGAACCGTCGAGTGCTCGCGGATTTCCGCATTTCCCACCAGACCCCGGCCGCGGGCGCGGACTTGACGGCATCGTCCGCGTTGCGGATGGTAAAGAGCCCGTGCTTTCCGTGTCAAAACGTTCGGCAAACTCGGAGAATGCGCCCGGATTCCGGCCGAGGCGTCCCGGGAACGTTGCCAACGCCGGTCGCCACCGGCCATTAGCCGCCGTCATCACGTAACGAATCCTGGTCCTGCGATGCATCGACTCGTCCTCGGCTCTCGCTCTCCGTCACGCCGGAACCTCCTGGAGCGTCTTTCGATTCCGTTCCTGGTCGTTCACCCCGACATCGACGAATCTCCGCATGATGGAGAGACGCCGGACATGCTCGTCAGCCGTCTGTCCGAGGAGAAGGCCCGCGCGGTTGGCGCACGGATCGGAACCGGGCTGGTGATCGGCTCCGACCAGATAGCTCTGCTCGACGACACGGTGCTCGGCAAGCCCGGCAATCACGCGAACAACGTCGCCCAGCTTGCGATGGCCAGCGGGCGATGGCTTGAATTCCGCACCGGGGTCGCGGTGCTGGACGCCGCGAGCGGCCGCATCCAGATCGATGTCGTTCCATTCGCGGTGAAGTTCAGATTGCTCACCGCGAGCGACGTCGAGGCGTACGTATCGCGCGAGCGAGCGTACGACTGCGCGGGCGGCTTTCGGGCGGAGCGCCTGGGATGCGCGCTCTTCGAGTGCCTGCGCGGGGACGATCCCACCGCATTGCAGGGACTTCCGATGATCAGACTGTGCGAGATGCTGCGGTCGGCCGGCCTCGACGTCATCCATGCGCCAGAAGACACGAGGGCCGGCGCATCGACCCGCGAGTCATCGAGGCGGTAGCTCCCTCGCAGCCGACGCGCAGTCGCGCCGCGTCCTACGTCGTTCGGCGCGGGACAGGGCCGAATCCGGCGGTATGTTTCCTCTCGGCGCCACGCCTGCCCGCTGCGAACGCGCCAGCCGGAAGCATCCGGCGGAACCCGTGGGGGAGCCGTTCACCGACGGCTCGGACCGGCGCCGAGTCCCAGCGATTCGAGCACCGCCGCGAGCTCCGGAGCGAGCGGCGCCTCGAATTCCATCCATCCTTCCCCGGTCCGAATCGCAATCGACACGGCATGCAGGAACAGCCGCTTCAGACCATATGACCTCATCCACCGATTGAACGTGTGGTCACCGTACTTCTCGTCACCGGCCAGCGGCATATGCAGGTCCGCCGCGTGCACCCGTATCTGGTGGGTCCGCCCCGTACGTGGTTGCGCGACGACCAGGCTGGCGACGTCGCCGACCTCTACGGGCACGAATTCCGTCACCGACCGCTTGCCTTCGGCGTGGACTCGCACGATGCGTTCGCCCGTGCGCCGTTGCTCGCGCCGCAACGGCGCTTCGCTACTGCGTCGCCGAGAGCCGAAGTTGCCTCGCACGAGAGCGAGATAGCGCTTGTACACCCGCTCCTTTCGCAGCGCCTCGTGCAGTGAGGCAAGCACGCGGCGCCGCTTCGCCACGAGGAGACACCCCGAGGTATCACGGTCGATACGGTGGACCAGCTCGATCCGGCCGGCGCAGGGTCTCGCTGCACGCAAACACTCGATGACGCCGAAATCGAGTCCGCTGCCGCCGTGCACCGCCCATCCCGCCGGCTTGTTCAACACGATCAATCCGTCGTCTTCGTGGAGAATCGCCCGCTCCATGGCATGTTGCCGCTCCTCGGCCGGGGTCTTGCGCGGCCGGGTATCGCCCATCCGCACCGGAGGAACCCGTACGACGTCGCCGGAGACCAGACGGTAGTGGTGTCGCACACGGCCACGGTTGACTCGAACTTCGCCACGACGTAGCAACCGGTAGATTCGAGAGCGTGGAACGCCCTTGAGGTAGAGCGTCAGGAAGTTGTCGACGCGCTGCCCGGACGCCGACTCGTCCACGGTAACCTCGTGCGCTGCTTCCCGGCGCGACCTGTCTGCTCCGTTCATCGGAGGATCGTACCCGTATGATGCAGGCAGAGGTCATGATATAGTCACGGCCGCTGGAAGGGCTCGCCGCATTCAACGACATTCGGGCGAAGAAGAAGGTCCGCCGACGGGAATGGGGCGAGCCGCGGACCAGCTTACCGAATCACTGACGCGACGCCGGTCATCGAAGGCGGAGCGGTGTAGAGATCAGAAGACGAAGAGACCGTAGACGGCCACCCGGGAGTTCGGATCGCCCAACCCGTAGAGAATCGATGCGAGCACGCTCGGGCCTCGCGAGGTAGCGTTGATCATGCAACGCGTCGCGGTCGGTCATTGGAAGCGCTTCGATGTATCCCGCGAGCCGATTTCAAGCAATCGTCGACAGCCCATGACGGCGACGCGCCGAACCTGCGGGATGAGTATCGAGCCGTAAAGGCATTCGACTTCGTTGGATCCGGGCCATCCCGACCGGCCCGCAGGAGCAGTCACGACACCGCAGCCCCGTAGCGAACGGGGTCGTGCGATCTCTATCACCCTTCCTCTTCTCGACCCGGCGCCGGATGCCGCGGCACAGTCGCCGCCTGCTCTCGGACCGAACAATGAAAAGAATGCTGATCAACGCGACCCAGCCCGAGGAGTGCCGGGTTGCGATGGTGGACGGCCAGTCTCTCTACGACCTCGACATCGAGGTCGCCGCGCGCAGCCAGCGCAAGGCGAGCATCTACAAGGCGAAGATCACCCGGATCGAGCCTAGTCTGGAAGCCGCTTTCGTCGACTACGGAGCCGAGCGGCACGGCTTCCTGCCGTTCAAGGAGGTAGCGCGCGAGTACTACGCCGAGAAGACGACCGGGTCCGGAGAGCCCGCGTCCGTGAAGGACGCCCTTTCGGAAGGGCTGGAGCTTCTCGTGCAAGTTGAAAAGGAGGAGCGTGGCAGGAAGGGGGCGGCGCTCACCACGTTTCCGAGCCTGGCCGGACGCTATCTCGTCCTCATGCCCAACAACCCGAGAGCGGGAGGGATCTCGCGCCGGATCGAGGGCGAAGAGCGGACGGCCCTGCGCGAGGCGCTGAGCGCGCTCGACGTCCCCGTCGGCATGGGGCTCATCGTGCGCACGGCCGGGGTCGGGAAGTCGCCGGAGGATCTGCAGCGGGACCTGGACTACCTGCTCAAGCTGTGGAGGGCGATCGAAACGGCGGCGAACGAACGGCCGGGGCCGTTTCTCGTCTATCAGGAAAGCAACGTCATCATCCGCGCGATTCGCGATTATTTCAGCAAGGACGTGAACGAGATCCTGATCGATGACGAGAAGATGTACCGGCAGGCCCGGGACTTCATCGCCCAAGTGATGCCGGAGAGCGTCGACCGGGTGCGCCGCTACGAGGGCCGGGTGCCTCTGTTCAGCCGTTTCCAGATCGAGAGCCAGATAGAGTCGGCATTCTCCCACTCGGTCCGCCTGCCCGCGGGCGGCAATCTCGTCATCGACCATACCGAAGCGCTGGTGAGCGTCGACGTGAACTCGGCGCGAGCAACCAAGGGGAGCGATATCGAGGAGACCGCGCTCAACACCAATCTCGAGGCGGCTGACGAGGTTGCCCGACAGTTGCGGCTGCGCGATGTGGGCGGATTGATCGTCATCGACTTCATCGACATGACCCCGGTTCGAAACCAGCGCGATGTCGAGGGCCGGCTGCGCGAAGCGCTGAAGCAGGATCGGGCACGGGTTCAGATCGGACGTATCTCGCGTTTCGGGCTCCTCGAGATGTCGCGCCAGCGATTGCGCCCTTCACTCGGGGAATCGAGCTTGCGGACGTGCCCGACCTGCAACGGGCGCGGCTACGTTCGCGGTCCCGAGTCCCTTGCGTTGTCGATACTGCGAATCGTCGAAGAAGAAGCGATGAAGGACTCGACGGGCCGCATCGTCGCGCGGCTTCCAATCGAGGTCGCTACCTTCCTCCTCAACGAGAAACGCAAAGGAGTCTTCGATATCGAGACGCGGACGGGCGTGCAGATCATCCTGGTGCCCGATCCATCGGTGACGTTGCCGAACTATGAAGTGGAACGCGTTCGAGAGGAAGATCAGCGGCATGATTCGGCCCGTGAGGTGAGCTACGAGCTGACGGCCGGGATCGAGGCCACGTCCGGGTTCACATCGGAGTCGACTGCTCCGGCGGACGAGCCGGCGGTCAGGGTCGTATCTCCGCCTGCCCCCTCTCCCGTCCGATCATCACCACCGGCCGAGGCGTCGAGGGAGGCAGGGCTACTCGTCAGGTTCTGGAAGAAGTGGTTCGGCGGGAGCGGGGAGCCGACACCGCCCTCCTCCTCGTCTCGAACGCCATCACGACACAGCCGTCACGCCGCCCGCCCTGACTCGACAAGGCGCGATCGGGGAGACGGCGCCGAGTCGTCGCGTCGCGGGGGAGGCTCAACCCGACGCGGCGACAGCCACGCGAGCCAGAGCCCGAATCATGGTGACGGTCGCCGGCGCCGTGGAACGCGGACGACGCCGCTCGCTGCCGAAGCGGATGCGTCGAGCGAACATGGCGTTTCTCCATCCGCGAATTCGGCCGCGTCAGGCGAGGAGGGCCGATCGCGCCCCGCGCGGCGCGGATCTCGCCGCGGTCGCCGTGGGGGTAGCCGAAACCGCGGCCAGGAAGGTACGCGTGCCGCCCCGGGCGGCACTGAGGCAACGGACGCATTGCACGCGGGTTCGCCGGACGGCATGGGCGATCCGGCGGCTCCGGTAGAGACCAAAACCACCGCGCCCGCGAAAACCGAAAGGCCGCGCAGGCGGAGGAGTGGTGGAGGTGGCGTGGAGACGAAGAGCGGCACCGTCGCACCCAAGGTTCCCGACACCCCGCCCGGCTCACCACCGGACGTGGCTCCCGCTCCCGCCGCTCCTGCGACGGTCGCTCGTCCGGTGTCACGGGGGCCCCAATCGCACGATGCGGCGGACGCACCGCCAGATCCTTTGTCCCCGGCAGAATCGGCCTCCACCAGGGAAACCGAGGCGCCGCCGCGGCGCTCCGTTGACAAGGAGTCGAACGCGGAGCCTGCCGGTGACTGAATTCACACGGCCGGCGGCGAGCGACATGGTCCGCGGCCGCGGGCGATTGGCCGCCTGATCGGAGAACGCAGCGGTCATCGCCTCCACAGCCTTCTCGCGGCAAGGATGCGGCCGCCGCAATGCTCATCGATGACCGAGCGCATGAGATGCTTGGCCTCCCCGAGCGTGCGGCGATCGGTCATCTCCTCGCGAGCAAGGGCAAGCAGGGTCGATCCGCTCACACATACCCCGGAAGACGCACTGCCCGACCAGCGTTCCGGTCCGGAGCCCGCTGTGTATCGATATCGACCTTCCGGCTCGATCGCGGATCCGGAGCCAGCCTCGCGCTCGAGCTCCAGCGCGTAGCCGACCGCCTGGAGGAGGCGCTTTTCGAAGATCCGGAGAATGGGCTCCGGGTCGTTCTCATGTGCAATCCTGTCGAGAGTGGCCCGATAGTGGTCGAACAGTATCGGCTCCGGATCGTGACGGTGAAGAAAGCGTAACAGGAGCTCGTTGAGATAGAAGCCGACGATCACGGCGGAGCCGGCGAGAGGCAGGACCCTGCCTTCGGTTTCCGCGCCGGTCAGGGTCGCGAGCTCGCCGCGGCCGCGCCACGACAACAGCAGTGGAATGAACGGCTGAAGCAAGCCGCGCATTCTCGATTTCGGACGCCGGGCGCCGCGGGCGACCAGCCCGAGGCGCCCGTGGCCGCGGCTGAATGCCTCGACGAGCAGGCTCGTTTCGCGCCAGGGCCGGGCGTGGAGTACGAGCGCCGGCTCGATGCTGATCCGTTCGAGCTTGCTCATGGTGCGCTCGATACGACGCCCGTCGCGCTATTCAGCGAACCCCAACCCTCGGAGCGCGCGCTCGTCGTCCGACCATCCCTCCCTGACCTTGACCCAGATCTCCAGATGGACCGGGCGTCCGAGCATGCGGGCGACGTCCAGACGCGCCGCGGTCCCCGCGTCCTTGAGGCGCCCCCCATCCTTGCCGATGACGATTGCCTTGTGCTGTTTCCGTTCCACCCAGACCAGGACATTGATCACGGTGCGCCGCTCCTGTTCGTCGAATCGCTCGACCTCCACGGTGAGACGGTGCGGAAGCTCCTGGCCCAGCCTGCGGATGAGCTTTTCACGGACGATCTCGGCTGCGAGGAATGCTTCGCTCCGGTCGGTGAGTTGTTCTTTCGGGAACGCCGGCGGGCCGGGCGGCATCCGCGCTTCGACGACGGACCGGAGCCGATCCAGATTCTCGCCGGTTCGAGCACACACCGGCACCGCGGCCGCAAAGTCGTACCGCCGAGCCGTGTCGCCGAGCACGGGAAGCATCGCTCCCCGATGCTTGACCCGATCGATCTTGTTGAGCACGAGAACCACCGGTCCTCTTTCTGTGCCGATCCTCGCCAGGATGTGATCGTCGTCGGGCACCCAGCCCGAAGCTTCCACGACCATGATGACGAGGTCGACCCCGATCAACGCCCTCGATGCAACCCGGTTCATGTATCGGTTCAGGGCGCGGAGGTGCCTTCTGTGGATCCCGGGGGTGTCGACGAAGGCGATCTGTGAAGTGCCACTCGTCGCAATTCCCAGTATCCGATGGCGGGTGGTCTGCGGCCGGTTGGAGGTGATACTGAGCTTCCGGCCCACCATCCCGTTGACGAGCGTCGACTTCCCGACGTTCGGCCGCCCCACGACCGCGACGAAGCCGCAACGATAGTCGTGCTCAGTCATCGCGTGCATGGAGAACGTCCATTACACGCCGGGCCGCATCCTGCTCTGCGCGCCTCCGACTCGACCCGGTTCCAATCATGTCTTCATCGATGCCTTCGACCCGGCAACACACGGTGAACGATCGGCAATGGGCCGCGCCCCCGGTCTCCACTATCCGGTACGCCGGCAACGGCCTTCCCTGCGACTGCAACAGCTCCTGCAGGCGCGTCTTCGCGTCCTTGCTTCCGTCGTCCATCGATGCCGCTTCGAACCAGTCCCCCAGGAGCGTTCGGACACGGTCCCGGCACGTCACGAGGTCCGAGTCGAGATACAGGGCTCCGACGATCGCCTCGAAGGCGCCGGCGAGGATGGAGTCGCGCTCGCGCCCTCCGGTCTTCAGCTCACCGGTACCGAGCACCAAGGCGTCGCCGATGCCCAGCTTGCGCGCCGCGGCGGCGAGACTCTCGCGCCGAACGACCCGGGAGCGCAGGCGCGTGAGCTTGCCTTCCGCCGCCTCCGGGTACGTGTTGAACAGATGCTCGGCGACGAGGAAGGCAAGAATCGCATCGCCGAGAAATTCGAGGCGCTCGTTGTCGTCCGTTCCCATGCTGCGATGCGTCAGCGCGCGGGCGAACAATCCGGGTTCGTCGAAGGAATGGCCGAGCTGCGCCGAAAGCCGGCGCTGGGCCGGAGTCACCGCGAGCGCGCCGATGGACTTCGGCGCCGTGTTTCAGTCGATTGACTTGCCAATCCGATTCCAGCCGATTCCGTGCCCGAAATCCCAGTTCATCCAGATGCGGAACGCCTTGCCGATGAGCAATTCCTCGGACACCGTGCCCCAGTAGCGGCTGTCCCGGCTATTGTCCCGATTGTCGCCCAGTACGAAGTAGTGGCCTTCCGGCACCACCGCGGTGCCTTGCACGGTGCGCGCCTCCGGCTGGATCAGGATGTGGTGTTCGACGTCGGCGAACCGCTCCGCGCGCAGACTCGCGCCGTTCATCACCGCTCCGGATCCAAACCCGGCGTAGCGCCCGATCGGACTCTGCTCCATCGGTTCCTCGTTGACGTAGAGTGTCTTGTCATAGTAGGCGATTCGATCGCCGGGGACGCCCACCACGCGCTTGATGAACGGCGTGGACGGATCTTCGGGGAACCGGAAGACGACGACGTCTCCGCGCTCCGGCAATCCCACGTCCACGACCTTGGTGTCGATCACCGGCAGGCGGATGCCGTAGTTGAACTTGTTGACGAGGATGAAGTCCCCGGTCAGCAACGTCGGCATCATCGAATTCGATGGAATGCGAAACGGCTCCACGATGAACGAACGGAGCACGAGAACGATCAGAAACACCGGGAAGAATGATTTCGAGTACTCGACGATTCGGGATGGCGGCGCGCCAACCGTACGCTCCGATGCATCCGCGCCTTCACGGGTCGCGGCCCGGCGGCGGCGCGCCAGCACCGCGGCGTCGAATGCCCAGACAAGACCGGTGGCGAGCACGAGCAGCACGATGAGAGTGGGGAAATCGAACCTCACCGCTCATCTCCCCGGTGGGAATGGGACGGCACGAGAGGGGCTTCTCGCGGAACTTCGACGTGTCCGATCTGCTTCATTCGGCAGGCTTGATGATGATGAAATTCACGAAGGGGGGTCACCGATGCCAACACGAAAAAGGGCGCCGAGGAGACGCCCTGATGCAACCGATCCGACGAGTCCCAAACGCCCGTCAGGACCATGATGATAGCAGACGCGACGGCACCGACAAACGGAGACGCTACTCCGGCTTCAGCGCGAGAAAGATCGGATTGCCCTGTCGCTGAACGAGTAAGGACACCGCCTTGCCCTGCACGAGCTCGGCCGCGAGCCGTTCGAAATCAGCGCTGTTCGCGACCTTCCGGTTGTTCAACATGAGAATGAGATCCCCCTCGCGAATTCCAGCCCGTTCGGCAGGACCATTCGAAACCTTGCTCACGACAACGCCTTGATCGGCGACTTCCAGCGACGCCCGCTCCTCGTCGTTCAAGTCGCGCACCACCAGTCCCAGCCTCGTCGCCTCCACGTCATCCGGCGTACGCACGGTCGCGACTCGAAGCTCGTCATCGGCGGGCAGCTCGTCGGTCGTCACCTTCAGGATCATCGACTGTCCGCCTCTGAGGATCTCGACCGCCACCTCCCGGCCTACCCGCGTACGTCCGACGATCGGCGGAAGATCCGACGATCGCTCGATCGAGTGCTCATCGAACGAGAGGAGGATGTCGCCGACTTCGAACCCCGCCCTCTCGGCCGGACTGCCGTCGAGCACCTTGGCGACGAGCGCACCTTCAGGCTTGGCCATGCCGAACGACTCCGCGAGCTCCCTCGTGACGTCCTGAATCAGAACCCCGAGCCATCCTCTGGAAACACGGCCCTTGTCACGTAGCTGGTCCGCAACGTCCATCGCTACGTCGATCGGAATCGCGAACGAAAGCCCCATGAATCCACCGGTGCGGCTGAAGATCTGGGAGTTCACCCCGACAACTTCACCCTGCAAGTTGAATAGCGGGCCACCGGAATTGCCGGGATTGATTGCGACGTCGGTCTGGATGAACGGAACGTAGTTTTCGCGGGGAAGGCTGCGGCCCTTGGCGGATACGATGCCCGCGGTGACGGAGTGATCGAACCCGAATGGAGAGCCGATCGCGAGAACCCACTCGCCGACCTTCAGCTCGTAGCCGGTGCCGAGGCGAACCGCCGGCAGCCCCTCGGCGTCGATCTTGAGAAGGGCGATGTCGGTGGGCTCATCGGTACCGACGACTTTCGCCTTGTACTCCCGTCGATCGCTCAGCCGCACGATGACCTCGTCGGCGTTCCGCACTACGTGATTGTTCGAGATGATGAATCCGTCTTGCGAGATGACGAATCCCGATCCCAGGGACTGGGCGTCGAACTCCTCGATCTCCCCTTCCCCGAAGAATCGCCGGAAGAATTCCCGGAACGGGCTGTCCTCGGGCAGATCGGGAATCTCCAGGCTCCGAGGCATCCGCGGCCGATCGGCAGGCGCTGTCCGGCGTTGTGTCGTGCTGATGTTGACGACGGCGGCCCGGTTGCGCTCGACGAGCCCGGTAAAGTCGGGGAGGGAGCGCGCGAGTACCGACGCGGGGCCGAGACATGCCGCCGCGATGGATACGGCGGCGATCAGTGCATGGATTCCTGACGGCTTCACTTGGACCTCGCGGGTTCGAGGCTGTACGGTGGCTGAATGATACATCAGTGGTCGGCGCTCCCCCTCCGGATGCGGCTCATTGCTTGACGATGGACGCCGCGACCTTCTCGACCGTGATCCCGGGCACCTCGCCCACCACACTGAGCTGGTACTCGTCGATGATGCGGCTGAACGCATTGACCGCGCCGACCGAGGAAAATCCCTCCAGCCGGTCGCCCGGATCGAGGCCTTCCTCGATGAAGATCGACAGTGATGCGAGTCCGTCGCTGTAGACCCGGTGGTCCACGGAGTCGCGGCCGGGCTGGATGGGACCATAGGACTCGTCCGCCATCCTGAAGCCCCTGGGCAGCCAGCCGATCATCCACTCCTGGGTCCGCGCGCTCGAGCCGCTTCCCACGCCCTCCGCCGCATCCGCTCCGTACCGGGTGAATCCGGCATCGGAGACACGCGGCTTCAGGGCTGCGTCGGGAATCGACTCGGGCAGCTCCAGATGCGTGTATACGATCTGCTCCAGTGCCGTCATCCCGTTGTCGAGCAGCTCCGATTTCAGCAGCAACCCGGTCTCGCGATCGACGGCAAGCCGGAATCCGTACCGGTATTGGTCCTTGGGCCGGACGTCGATCACGGTCGCGTCCCGATCCGCGACCCGCTCGACCCCGCCGTTCGACAAGGAATAGAGATCGGCGATGCTGGAACCAACCGTGACCTCCGGCTCGAAGGCATGCGAAGGGGACATGCGGCCCGGCCGACGCCTGGCGATGACGACGGCCCGATCATCGGGAAGGATGCAGATGACCCGTTCTCCATCGCGGATGACCTCGCGGGCCGCGCCCGAAAGGGCGACGAGTCGTTCTCGACTCCCGTTGGTGTCCGCCCGGTGGATGATCTTCATCGACTGGAGCATCGAGCCGTTGCGAAAGACGAACGTACCGATGTAGTCGAGCGAACGGGTCGCTTGCACCATCCGATCAAGCAAGCCGCGAACCTCCTCCTGGTCGTCGGCCGCGTGCGCCGTGGTCGTCACGGCGGTCAGCGTCGCGAGCAGGGTGGCGCCCGCCAGACGCACGACTCCTGGCCGGAGTCGTCGCAGCGGACTTCGTGCGGAGGTCACGGCGACGTTCAGCGGTATTCCCCTGCCATGGACTGGTATCCGACGATACGCACGTACGGCAGCACACCGTGCATCCCGTTGCCGGCGTATTCGTTGTGATTGACCAGATAGGCGTTGAGACGCGCTTCCGCATCCGGCGCGACGCCGCTCCATTTCAGGCGGGTTGCTTCGGATGCGGCAGGCCGCGCTGCCGTGGACGCGGTGGGCGGCGCGGCCGGATCCGGGGTGATCGTGCCGGAGTCCGCTACCGCGATTTCAGGGCGGGAAGCGCCGGCAACCGCCGGAGACCGCACGCCGTCATCGTCGAGGCGGTGAATTCCGAGGATTGCAATCCCTGCGATTGCCGCGGCGAACGCCAGTCCGGCAAGCGGCACGAGCCGCGGGCCTCGCAAGCACGATCTGAAATGAACGATCCGCTCGGCGGACAGCGCCGCGCTCACGTTCCCGGCGACGGACCCGGCATCGGGAACCGGGCCAATCTTGCGTACGGCGTCTCCGATGAGATGGAAACGCGCCCATGCGCGGCGAAGCTCGGGGCTTGCATACAGGGCATCCACGACCTGGTCCCGCGCCGGGCCCTGGAGCTCACCGTCGACGAATGCGGAGAGGCGCTCGTTCCTGTCGGGTTCGTTCACGGTCGTTCGATCTCAGTCGAGTAGCGGATCGAGCCGTGCGTTGATCGCTTCGCGAGCACGAAAGATCCTCGATCGGACGGTACCGATGGGGCATTCCATGACCTGCGCGATATCTTCGTAGGTCATCCCTTCGAGCTCCCGCAACGAGATCGCGACCTTGAGGTCCTGCGGCAGGGCCTCGATGGCGGCGATCACCGTCTGCTGTATTTCCTCGGTAAGGGCAAGCCCCTCCGGGGTGGCGTGTTCCTTCAGATCGACAGCACCGTCGAATTGCTCGGCGTCCGTCACGTCGATTCCGGATTCCCGCGGGCGGCGCGCCTGAGCAGCCAGATGGTTCTTCGCGGTATTGATCGCAATCCGGTACATCCAGGTATAGAACGCGCTGTCACCGCGAAACCTCGGGATCGCACGATACGCCTTCATGAACGCTTCTTGTGCGACATCGAGCACTTCGGATGGATCCTGGACGTAGCGGGCGATGATATTGGCAATCCGGTGCTGATACTTGAGCATCAGCAGATCGAATGCTTTCCGCTCCCCCCTTTGCACCCGCTCCACGAGCTCGCGGTCTGAAACGTTGTGGGGCATCACGCCAATCCATGGATCGAGGCACCGTCCCGACAGGCGGACCGGCGTGTCGTATCCAGTGCCGGGATATCCCCTCTGGCAGGCGGTGCCGAGCTGTAAACCCGCCGAGCTCCCGGTCGCAGGAAAGCCTTGTTCGCATGGGAATCATACTCTCAAGCCGCCGTCACCGCCGGGCATCGTTCATCCGCGCTCCGGCCGAATCACCATTCGATTCGACAAGATCGCATACCCGGAGTTTCGTTCGCGCGATCACGCGGCATCATCCGGGAACGCCAGCACCTCGCACAGTGTCCGGTAACGGCCGGCGAGCATGACGAGCCGATCGAAACCGACCGCGACCCCCGCGCACGCGGGAAGCCCCGCCTCGTGGGCAGCGAGCAACCGCTCGTCCAACGCCGGCGCCGGCCGGGCCGTCTCGCGCCGTGTCTCGACATCCTGTCGCATTCTCCCGCGCAGCTCGACGGCATCCCGGAGCTCATGATAGCCATTGGCGACTTCGACTCCGTCGATATACAGCTCGAACCTCTCGGCAACTTCAGGAGGCCCCGTGCGAATTCGTGCGAGCGCCGCCTGGGACGCAGGGAACTCGAGCAGGTAGACACGCCCGGACCCGAGTGCGGGCTGCACCGCTGCGGCGAGGAGGTGATCGAGACATTCGTCGCGGGTGGCCGCCGCAGCGCGGCTTGCAAATCCGCTCGACTCGCAAGCATCGTGCAGCTCCGTCATCGCTGCGGTGAACGGATCCAGATTGAGATGACGCGAGAATGCCTCTCGATACGTGATGCGTGAGGACGTCCCCGGGCCAAGCACCCGATCGAGCAAGGCATCGACGTCATCGATGAGGCGATGATGATCGAAACCGACCCGATACCATTCGAGTATCGAGAACTCCGGGTTATGGTGCCGGCCGCGCTCGCCGTCCCGGAATGCACGGGTAATCTGGTAGATCGATCCGCTTCCCGCCGCGATCAGTCGTTTCATCGCAAATTCGGGCGATGTCTGAAGATACCAGGCACGTCCCGTTCGATCATGGACCCCGAGACTCTCGATCGACGGATCGGTGACGGTGGTCGAGCCCAGGGCCGGCGTCTCGACCTCCATGACGCCCTGGGCTTCGAAGTACCCGCGGACCGCGCGCAGGATGCGAGCCCGCAGCCGAAGCGCGTCGATACCCGCGCTCGGGCGCCAGCTACAACCCGAACCCGCCGAGCCCGAGGCCGGACGTGGATTCATGAACGAGCGTCACGACATGACGGCGAAAACGGCGCGCTCATTACTTGGCGCGGGAGACGTACTCGCCGGTGCGGGTGTCGATCCTGACGAGCTCGCCCTGCTCGACGAACAGTGGGACCTTGATGACGGTTCCGGTTTCGACGGTCGCCGGCTTGGTCGCGCCGCTTGCGGTGTCGCCGCGCACGCCGGGCTCGGTCTCGGTGATTTCAAGCGTCACGAAGTTCGGCGGGGTGACGGCAATCGGCGTGCCGTTCCATAGCGTAATCGTGCATATGTCCTGCTCCTTGAGCCAGCGCGCGGCGCCGGCCACGGCGTCGGGGGTCGCCGCGTGCTGCTCGAACGTCTCCTCGTCCATGAAATGGAACATGTCGCCATCGCCGTAGATGTATTGCAAGGACACTTCCAGAACGTCCGCCGCCTCCACCGATTCTCCGGACTTGAAGGTGCGCTCGATGACCCTGCCGTTCCTGAGGTTTCGGAACCGGGCGCGAACGAACGCCTGGCCTTTCCCCGGCTTGACGAATTCATTCTCGATGACGGCGCATGGGTCTCCGTCGATGATGAGCTTCAGCCCGGACCGGAATTCGTTGGTGTTGACGTTCGGCATGGAACGGTTTCCTCGATGCTTGTTCAGGCGCCGTGGATTTCCAGTCGATCCGCCCGCTGGAACCCCCGCGGCAACATCTTTCCCGTACGCCCGCGACCGAGCGCGTAGTGTGCGAGATCGGAGGGCTTGAGCGTGATGTGCCGCTTGCCGGCATGGACCGTGAGGGAGGCGCGGGGCGGCACGACCTCGATGTCGACCACGAATTCCTCCCGGGCCCGGACTCCTGCCTTCGGTATCCGGATGATCTTCACGCCCTTGCCCCTGGCCAGATGCGGGAGCTCCGCGAGCGGATGGACGAGGAGCCTTCCCGCGCTGGAGACCGCGGCGAGCTGCGCGTCCGTCGGATCGCATACCGGGCGCGGGACGAGCAGCTTCGAGCCGGAACCGAGCGAGACGCATGACTTGCCGGCGCGATTGCGCGACCAGAGATCCTCCAGGCGCACCATGAATCCATATCCCGCGTCGGTTGCGACGACGTAGAGCTGATCGGCCGGCCCGATCATGACGCTTTCGAAGGTCGCGCCGTCGGGTGGATTGATGCGTCCCGCCAGCGGCTCGCCCTGGCTGCGCGCGGATGCGAGGGTATGGGAAGGGACGCAGTACACCCGGCCGGTAGAGTCGAGAAACACCGCGAGCTGGTTGCTGCGGCCCCGGGCCATCGCCCGGTAAGCGTCGCCGGAGCGGTAGCTCAGGCTCCGGGGCTCGATCTCGTGCCCCTTCGCAGCGCGCACCCAGCCGCGTTCGGAGAGCACCACGGTAATCGGCTCGACCGGCGCGAGATCGGTGTCTCCGAGCGCCTGCGCAGCGTCGCGTTCGACGAGTGGTGAACGCCGCTCGTCGCCGTAGCGTTCGGCGTCCTCGACGAGTTCCTCCCGAACGAGCCCGGCGATCCGCCGCTTGCTCTCGAGGATCCGCTCCAGTGCGCTGCTCTCGGCCGCGAGCTCCGACTGCTCGGCCCGAATCTTCACCTCCTCGAGCCGTGCGAGATTGCGCAGTCTCAGATTGAGAATCGCCTCGGCCTGGACGTCCGTGAGTCCGAACCGGCTTATCAGCGCCTGCCTCGGATGCTCTTCTTCGCGGATGATCGCGATGACCTCGTCGATGTTGAGGAATGCAGCGAGCAGGCCATCCAGAACATGCAGCCGATCGTTGACGTGATCGAGGCGATGCTCGATGCGGCGGCGCACCGTCGTGATTCGAAATTTCAGCCACTCGCCGAGGATCGCCTTCAGATCGGACTGTCTTGGACAGTCGTCGAGTCCCACCACGGTCATGTTGACCCGGTAGGTCCGCTCCAGATCCGTGGTCGCGAACAGGTGCGACATGAGCCGATCGACATCGACGCGATTGGATCTCGGAACGATGACGAGCCGTGTCGGATTCTCGTGGTCCGACTCGTCGCGCAGGTCCTCCACCATCGGCAGCTTCTTCGCGAGCATCTGTTGCGCGATCTGTTCCAGCACCTTCGAGCCCGAGACCTGGTACGGGAGGACGGTCACGACGATCGCACCGTCCTCGCGCTCGAAGCGTGCGCGCATCCGCACGCTGCCCGATCCGCTCTCGTACATCGCGACGAGATCCTCGCGCGGAGTGACGATCTCGGCCTCGGTCGGAAAGTCCGGACCGCGGACGTGCTCGCACAGATCCGCGACCGACGCATCCGGCTCTTCGAGGAGCCGGACACAGGCGGCGGCGATCTCGCGAACGTTGTGCGGGGGCACGTCGGTCGCCATGCCCACCGCGATTCCCGCTGCGCCGTTCAGAAGGACGTGCGGGAGCCGGGCCGGGAGAAGCACCGGCTCGTCGAGCGTGCCGTCGAAGTTCGAAGTCCAGTCGGCCGTGCCGGCGCGCAGCTCGCGCAGAAGGATCTCCGCGAATCGGGTGAGCCTCGCCTCGGTGTAGCGCATTGCGGCGAACGACTTCGGATCGTCCGCGGTACCCCAGTTCCCCTGGCCGTCGATCAGCGGATACCGGGAGGCGAACGGCTGCGCGAGCAGCACCATCGCCTCGTAGCAGGCGCTCTCTCCGTGCGGATGGAATTTGCCGAGCACGTCGCCGACGGTGCGCGCGGACTTCTTGAACTTCGCCCCGCCGCTCAAGCCCAGCTCCGACATCGCGTAGATGATGCGCCTCTGCACTGGCTTCAGGCCGTCGCCGACATGAGGCAGGGCGCGGTCGAGAATCACGTACATCGAATAATCGAGATACGCCTTCTCGGCGAACTCCTTCAGCGGGCGCCGTTCGACCTCCTCGAACTCGAAAGACATGTCGGATTGCATTTCGTCGATGACCGGGAAAGGTTCGAGCGGACCGGAGCGCGCCGCTCAGAGCTCGGCGAGGTTTCCATTGCGTTCGAGCCATCCGCGGCGGTCGGAGGCGCGCTTCCTTGCGAGCAGCAGGTCGATCGCCTCGTCGGTGTCGTCGCCGGGCACTACCGTGAGCCGAACGAGGCGCCGGGTCTCGGGTGCGATGGTGGTCTCACGAAGCTGCAGCGGGTTCATTTCGCCGAGGCCCTTGAAGCGTTGCACGTTGATCCTGCCCTTGAACTTCTCCGCCGCGATCCGATCGAGAATGCCCTTCTTCTCGTCGTCATCGAGGGCATAGAACACGTCCTTGCCGGCGTCGATACGATACAGCGGCGGCATCGCGACGTGGACCCGGTCGTCCATCACCAGGGCCCGGAAATGGCGCAGGAACAGCGCACAGAGCAGGGTCGCGATATGCGCCCCGTCGGAGTCCGCGTCGGCGAGGATGCATATTTTCCCGTACCGCAGTCCGTCCAGATCGCCGGAGCCGGGATCGACGCCGATCGCGATGGCGATGTCGTGTACTTCCTGCGAGGAAAGCACCTGGCCGGATTCGACCTCCCATGTGTTGAGGATCTTGCCCCGCAACGGCATGACCGCCTGGAACTCGCGGTCCCGGGCCTGCTTGGCCGAGCCGCCGGCGGAATCGCCCTCGACGAGGAAAAGCTCCGTGCGGGCGAGATCCTGTGACGTGCAGTCGGCGAGCTTGCCGGGCAGGGCCGGACCGGACGTGATCTTCTTGCGAACCACCCGCTTCGCCGCCCGCATGCGAAGCTGAGCGCTGGCGATCGCGATCTCGGCGATACGATCACCCGCGTCCGGATGCTGTCCCAGCCACAGGCTGAACGCATTCTTCACGACCCCCGAGACGAACGCCGCACATTCCCTCGACGAGAGCCGGTCCTTGGTCTGTCCCGTGAACTGCGGCTCGTTCATCTTCACCGACAGCACGTATCGGCAGCGATCCCAGACGTCCTCGGGCGCGAGCTTCACCCCTCGCGGCAGCAGGTTGCGAAATTCGCAATACTCGCGCAGCGCCTCCAGAAGACCCGCCCGGAATCCGTTGACGTGGGTTCCTCCAAGGGTCGTGGGAATCAGGTTGACGTAGCTCTCGGTGGGTCCCTCCCCTCCCTCGGGCAACCACACCGCCGCCCAGTCCGCCGCCTCCGTATTGCCTTCCAGGCTCCCGATGAACGGTGATTCCGGGATGACCTCCGCGACCTCGAGCGCATCGCGGAGGTAGGCGCTCAGACCGTCCTCGTAGTGCCATAGGTTCTGTTCGCCCGTCGCCTCGTCCCCGAACGAAACCCGCAGCCCCGGGCAGAGCACCGCCTTGGCGCGCAAGGTATGGAAGAGCCGTGGCATGGAGAACTTCGGAGAGTCGAAGTACTGCGCGTCGGGCCAGAAACGAATCACCGTTCCCGTGTTCCGGCGTCCGGCCGGGCCGACCACGGCGAGATCGGCCACCTTCTCGCCGCCCTCGAACGCCATCGCATACTCGCCACCGTCACGTTTCACGCGAACTTCGAGCCGTCGCGACAGCGCGTTGACGACGGATACGCCGACCCCGTGAAGTCCGCCCGAGAAGCGGTAGCTGCCGGGCGAGAATTTCCCACCGGCGTGGAGTCGGGTGAGGATGAGCTCGACGCCGGGGATGCCTTCCTCGGGGTGGACGTCGACCGGCATCCCACGCCCGTCGTCGCTGACCGTCAGCGAGTCGTCCTCGTGGGCGATGACCGAGAGATGGGTCGCCTGTCCCGCGATCGCCTCGTCGACGCTGTTGTCGATGACTTCCTGCGCGAGATGGTTCGGGCGAGTGGTATCGGTATACATGCCCGGGCGCTTGCGCACCGGGTCGAGCCCCACCAGCACCTCGATCGAGGCGGCGTCGTACGTCGCACTCATCGCCGAACGGAGGCCTCGTCGAAGCGCAGTCGGCCAACGTTCATCGGCTCGGACCTGCGATTGCAAGACAGCGGGATACAGCCCCGGTGGGCGATCGACCGCCGCGGTCGTGAAGACGCCCCACCGCACACGAACGTGCGACGGATATCGAGACGAGCACGCGAGCCGGAGCAATCCAATCGTGGCATCGAACCCAATTGCCGCCGACTGCCTGTCGTCTCCGGCAGCCGGGCCTGATGAATCCGTTCGAACGCCGTGCGGGAGGTGTTTCTTGTTGGTTGTCCGAAGACCGTCTTCGGTTACGCGATCCTAATCGGGATGGGCGAATACATACAAGCGCGCCCGGCGCCTTCGGATCTCAGTCGAGGTCCGCGACCAGCGCGGCGCGCGACTCTTCCGACAGCGTGCATTCGTGACGATACCCGTCGTGCTCGATGCCGAATCGCATCGCCGCCCCCTCCCCGAGCGCATCGCGCAGGCCGTCCGGAAGCTCGAATCGCAGGAAATGGACGGCAGAGGTCTTGTCATCGGTCGCCCGGTCGAGGTCCTCGTCGGCCACGGCAAGGATGCGCTCCCCTCCGGCCTCCATCCAGACCCGGTCTTCGACTCCGCGGAGCCTGCCGAGCATGCGCCGCCGTTCGCCCGGGTCCTCGTACTCCAGCATGAACGTGGCCTTGAGATCGGCGCCGTCGGGTATGAGCGGATTGTAGGCGGCAAGCTCCTCCTCGATCGCATCCGCTTCGAAGATTCGCTCCACCCGGAGCATTTCCTGGATCTGGTACTGGATGGTCAGCCGATCCTCGAAATACAACGTGGCGTTCGGTCCGATCGGAACCTGTCTGAGCCGCTTGTGGGCGAGCACGCGGGCACGGAACTCCGCCCGGATCTCGTGATACCGCTCCAGACCGAACAGGTCGGCACGGCTGAGCTTGTCCATGATTCAGATCCCGTACGCCTTGCGCAGCAGAGTCATGGGCGCAACCGCGGTGGAGCCGTCATCGAGGGTATTTCCGATGTGATGAGCGGCCATGACGCAGTCGCTGGTGTAGTAGTCGGCCTTCGACTCCGTCACCTTGCGCGCGACCGGCCGCGCAATCCTGACCGCGATCTCGTGGGATTCCTTCTTCACCGCATAGGTGCCGTCGTGGCCGGAACATCGCTCGATGACCGTGATCTCGATATCCGGAACCAGCGCCAAGACGTCGCGTGTCTTCATGCCGATGTTCTGCACCCGCTGATGGCATGCGGCGTGGTAGGCGACCTTCCCGAGGCCTGACCGGAAGTCGGTGTTCAGCCTGCCGGCACGATGCCGCAGCATCAGGTACTCGAAGGGATCGAAGAACGCCGCACGCACCTTCTCCACCTCGGAGTCACCGGGAAACAGGAGCGGTAGCTCCTGCTTGAACATCAGCACGCACGAGGGGACGGAAGCGACAAGGTCCCATCCATCATCCACCAGGCGAGCCAGCTCCGGGACATTGACCTCCCTGGCCCGAGAGACGGCATCGAGATCCCCGAGCTCGAGCTTGGGCATCCCGCAGCACCGTTCCCGTGCCGCGATGGTGACGGGGATGCCGTTGTGCTCGAACACGCGCACGATGTCTTCCCCGACATGGGGTTCGTTGTAGTTCGCGTAGCAGGTCGCAAACAGCGCCACCCTGCCGCGCGTCTCCGGAGTCGCGACCGCCTCTGCGCGAGACGGCATCCGCGACCGCAGTCGGTTTCGCAGGGGGCGCGGCGCATAGGGCGGCAGCCTTGCGTGCCGGTGCACTCCGAGCACGGTCTCGAGCGCGGCCCTCGCCGGCTTCGATGCATTCGCGGCGTTGACGAGCGAAGCGACCACCGGCCTCGCCGCGAGGGTCCCGACGGCGTCGGTCGAGCTCAGTGTCCGATTGCGAAATCCCGCCCCTTGCCGGCGATGCCTCACCGCCTTTGCCCGCAGCATCAGATGGGGAAAGTCCACGTTCCACTCGTGCGGCGGAACGTACGGACACTTGGTCATGAAACACATGTCACAGAGGTAGCAGTGGTCGACGACCTTCCAGTAGTCCGTCTTCGCAACACCGTCCAGCTCCATGGATGCGGACTCGTCGATGAGATCGAACAGGGTCGGAAAGGCATGACAGAGATTGAAGCATCGGCGACAGCCGTGACAGATGTCGTACACACGCTCCAGCTCTTCGAACAGGGCTGATTCGTCATGGAATTCCGGGTTCTTCCAGTCGAGCGGCCGACGTTGCGGCGCCTCCAGGCTTCCCTCCCCGCGATCAGTGTTGGTGCTGGTCATGATGGAAACACCGGCACCCCGGCCGATCGAGCCCTCGGGTGCGAGATGAAGGACGGGGCCGGCCGCATCGCACGATACGGCCGGCCGAATGCCCACTTGACGAGGGGCGACCGCTGGCGCGATCGCCCCCCGACCAACGCCGCCGACCCCGAATGCAATCGCCGATTCCGCGCCGTCCGGGAACGGCCGCTCAGGCGTCGAGGTTGTCGAGAGCCTTCTGAAAACGATTCGCGTGGGATCGCTCGGCCTTCGCGAGGGTTTCGAACCAGTCCGCGATCTCGTCGAATCCCTCGTCGCGCGCGGCTTTCGCCATGCCCGGGTACATGTCCGTGTACTCGTGCGTCTCACCGGCGATCGCCGCCTTGAGATTGGCGGATGTGGTGCCGATGGCGAGGCCGGTCGCCGGATCGCCGACCGCCTCCAGGTATTCGAGGTGGCCGTGGGCATGCCCGGTCTCTCCCTCGGCGGTCGAACGGAAGACGGCGGATACGTCGTTGTAACCCTCGACATCCGCCTTCCGGGCGAAGTACAGATAACGCCGATTCGCCTGCGACTCACCGGCAAATGCATCTTTGAGGCTCTGCTCGGTCCTGCTTCCCTTGAGCTCCATGAATGATTCTCCGCGTGTGGTGGCTCCGGATGGTTTCCGGGGCGGAACACCGCCCCACGTACATGATTTAGACTCGTTCTAAGGACAGGTCCAGACTAGCGCCGGGTCGGTGGAGTGTCAATGCACGCGGTGTTTCCGACGAACCTCGTCTGCTTCCGAATCGGACAGAGGCCGGGCTCGATAGCGAAGACGTCGGGCCGTCACCACCGTTGCGGCGTGGTATGGATCACCCGCCGCCCGGGATGGTCGACCCGGCGCACTGAAGCATGACTGAGCTCGCGTTGAATTGACCGCCGCCGAGACGCTGCTGTAGCTTCACCGCATCGAACGCCACGAGATCACTCCTTTGGAGAGTCGGAAAGAACCGCCCGCGTTCGAGGACGCGCTGGAGGAGCTCGAAACGGTCGTCGAGCGAATGGAGAACGGCGAGCCGAGTCTTGAAGAGTCCCTGAAGCTCTTCGAACGCGGCATGGACTTGGCTCGCAGGTGCCAGAAGGCGCTCGATGACGCCGAACAGCGCATCCGGACGCTGACGGATTCCGAGTCCCCGCCGGCCGGGACGGACACCGTCGAGGATCCCGCCGCGGATGAGTGAGCCGGCTCCATTCATCGAACGGCTCCCCGACTACCAGAAGTGCGTTCACGGGATGCTCGAGCGCGCGCTGCCGCCGGCATCGGAGCCGCCGCGGCGGCTGCATGAGGCGATGCGGTACGCGGTGCTCAACGGCGGCAAGCGCATCCGCGCGATTCTGGTCATTGCCACCGGCGAGGCGCTGCACGCGGACGCCGAGTGCCTGGAACGGCCGGCGTGCGCGGTCGAGTTCATCCACGCCTACTCGCTCATGCACGACGATCTGCCAGCGATGGATGACGACGATCTGCGTCGTGGCGTTCCCGCATGCCACCGGGCCTTCGGCGTGGCGACCGCCATTCTTGCCGGCGATGCCCTGCAAACGCTGGCGTTCGAGACGCTCGCAGACACACCGGCGCCTGATGCAGGAGAGCTGGTGCGCACCCTCGCGCGGTCGAGTGGCTCGCGGGGGATGGCCGGGGGGCAAGCTGTCGATCTCGAATCGGTCGGCCGGACCCTGACACTCGCGCAGCTCGAGCGCATGCACCTGCAAAAGACCGGCGCTCTCATCCGGGCCAGCGTGCGTCTCGGTGCCCTGAGCGCCGGAGCACGTGACCCGGAGGTGCTCGATCGGCTGGACGAGTATGCGCGTTGCATCGGCCTGGCCTTCCAGA
This sequence comes from uncultured Gammaproteobacteria bacterium, assembly GCA_958295835.1. Classification (GTDB taxonomy): domain Bacteria; phylum Pseudomonadota; class Gammaproteobacteria; order HK1; family HK1; genus HK1. The sequence goes on along the minus strand of OY282378.1, from coordinate 4,121,619 downwards.
TTCGAGATGACGTTCTGGATGTCGAGAGCGAGACCGAGACGCTCGGAAAGAGGCAAGGGGCGGACCTGGCGCTCGGCAAGCCAACCTATCCGTCGATTCTGGGGCTCGATGAATCCAGGGCCCACGCCCACGCATTGCATGAGCGAGCTTCGGAGAGGCTCGCTCCGTTCGGGCGCGACGCCGATTTCTTGCGCGGCCTCTCCGAATTCATCGTGAGCCGGGTGAGATGAAGCTCCGGTGACGACGCCGGTTCGGGCGCACAGGGTCTCGCATGGTCGGTGACGCCGGATTACGGCGTGGATTCTCCGCGACGCCGATTCTCCAGGGCACGGAACCGCCGGTCCGGCACCCTGATCCATCACCGGAATCGTGGCGTTCCGTCTGTGGTGCGGTGAGAAATTCCCGAGTAAAATAGTCGGAAATTATCCGCGCCGGCATGATACGCGATGACACGAGGCATGACGGGAATGACGACGAATGCGGTGGCGGTGGAAGTCCCTGAACATGCAGCGGCGATTCCCGATGTCCAGGGAAGTCCGGACACGCGCAATATCGCGATCGACAAGGTCGGGATCAAGGGGATCCGGCACCCGGTACGTGTCCGGGATCGCTCCCAGGGCGAGCAGCACACCGTCGCGAGCTTCAACATGTACGTGGAGCTTCCCCACAACTTCAAGGGGACCCACATGTCGCGCTTCGTGGCGATCCTGAACAACCACGAGTACGAGATCACCGTCAAGTCCTTCCGTGACATGCTCAGCGAGATGACCACGTTGCTGGAGGCGGATGCCGGCCACATCGAGATGACGTTCCCTTATTTCGTTCGCAAGGCATCGCCGGTCACCGGAGTGACGAGCCTCATGGACTACCAGGTGACGCTGGTGGGGCGAGTCGCCTTCGGATCGCCCCGCATAGAAGTCCACGTGGTGGTGCCCGTCACCAGCTTGTGCCCCTGCTCGAAGCGGATTTCGGACTACGGGGCCCACAATCAGCGCTCGCACGTCACGGTGAGGGCCGCGACTCGCGGCTGGCTCTGGATCGAGGAGTTGATCGATATCGTCGAATCCGAGGCTTCATGCGAGCTGTTCGGGCTGCTCAAGCGGCCCGACGAGAAGTTCGTCACCGAACGAGCGTACGAGAACCCGAAGTTCGTCGAGGACATGGTGCGCGACGTTGCCCGTCGGCTGAACGACGAGGACCGGATTGTGGGTTACGTGGTCGAGGCCGAAAATTTCGAGTCGATTCACAATCATTCGGCCTACGCACTCATCGAACGAGACAAGGAGCGCGAAGCCGCGGGCGGCTGAATCTTCGACGGGTGCGACGTGGAGCGCTCGCGCTCGCCCACCGATACCGTGGCGACGCATCAACCGGGAAACCACTTCACTATTATCCCTCTTGCGCCTTGATCTCCGACCAGATCCTTTCGAGCTCCGCCACATCGAGCGCCTCGACCGGAGGGCCGCAGGCGCCGGCCCGGTGTTCGAGCTCACGAAAGCGGCGTTCGAACTTCCGGTTGGCGGCTCGCGCGGAGGATTCGGGATCAGCGCCGAGATGGCGCGCGAGATTGGCGACCGTGAACAGCAGGTCTCCGAGCTCGTCGTCGATTCCGGACCGATCACCCGCGCGCACCGCCTCCTTCAGCTCTCCCAGCTCTTCCGAGATCTTGTCGAACACCTCATCGGAATTCGGCCAGTCGAATCCGCACCTCGCGACCCGGCGCTGAAGCTTCACGGCGCGGGTCAGGGCAGGCAGCGTAATGGGGACGTCGTCCAGAAGGCTGTCCCCCCCTCCACTCCCGGACCGCTCGACCGCCTTCATGTCTTCCCATCGCTCCGACTGCTCCGCCGGACTCCGTTCATGCGCGTCGCCGAAGACGTGCGGATGGCGGCGAATCATCTTGCCCGCGATCGCGTCGACGACTTCCTCGAACCCGAACCGACCTGCTTCGCGGGCGAGCTGCGCGTGGAACACGACTTGAAAGAGCAAGTCGCCGAGCTCGTCCCGGAGATCGGAGAGATTCCCCCGCTCGATGGCGTCGGCGACCTCGTAGGCTTCCTCGATCGTGTACGGTGCGATGGTGCGGAACGTCTGCACGCGATCCCACGGGCAACCGCGCTCGGAATCGCGCAGCCGCGCCATGATGCCTATGAGATCTTCGATTCTCTTCATGATCCGGGATGTGGATGCATGTGGGATCGACGCGAGGTGCGACTCCCGCCGAGCAGGCCGCACAAGGGCGGCGGGCGCCTGCCATCCGCCCTCTTCGTGGTCAGCCGCCGGTCACGAATTCGACGAGAAGCCGTCGCACTTTCGTCATTCCCGATTCCAGGTTCGCCCGAATCGTCTCCATGGAGAGAGTCTCCGTGCTTCTGCCCGCTGCGCGGTTCGACACCACCGCGCAGTGTGCATAGCGCATCCCGAACTCGCGCGCCAGTGCGGCTTCCGGCATTCCGGTCATGCCCACGACATCGCACCCGTCGCGCTCCAGGCGATCGATCTCGGCCGCCGATTCGAGCCTTGGCCCCTGCGTGACCGCATACGTACCGCCGCCGGTCACGTCGATTCCGGCCCGCCGCGCCGCGTCGAGCAGCCCGGCGCGCAGGCGTTCGCAGTACGGGCGTGTGAAGTCGACGTGCACCACGTGATCGAGGCCGTCCTCGAAGTATGTATGCCCCCGGCACCACGTGTAGTCGACGATCTGGTCGGGAATCATGATCGCGCCGCGGGCCAGGTCGGGGCGGATCCCCCCGACCGCGGCGACCGCGATGATCCGTCGTATCCCTGCGTGGTGCAGGGCCCAGACGTTGGCGCGGTAGTTGACCCGATGGGGGGGAATGACGTGCGACGCGCCGTGACGCGCAAGGAACGTGATCTCGACGCCCTCCAGCCGGCCGTGGCTCAGCGGCGCCGAGGGCCTGCCCCACGGCGTGTCGACCGGCTCCCGACGCACTATCTTCAGCCCGTCGAGCACCGTCAGGCCCGACCCCCCGATGACCGCCAGATCGCTCATGAATGATTGAGCGCATAGATTGCGGGGAGATTTCGAAAATAGCCCCGGTAATCCATGCCGCAGCCGAACACGTATCGATCGTCCACCTCGAGCCCCGTGAAATCCGCACGGGCGAATACCCGGGGCCGCCCGATCTGCTTGTCGACGAGCACCGCGCAGTAGATCTCTCGCGCCCCCAGCTCTCGGCAGTGCGCGATGATCGCCGCGAGGGTGATGCCTTCGTCGAGGATGTCGTCGACGACGAGCACGCTGCGGCCCTTGAAATCGCTCGAGGGATGGGCGATCCATTCCAGGGTCCGGCCACGTACATCGCCCCGGTAACGGGTCGCGTGGACATAGTCGATTTCGACCGGGAACTCGAGCTGCGACACGATCCTCGACGCGGGCACCATGCCGCCCATCATCACCGGGATGACCAGGGGGTTGCTTGCGCCCAGGACGTTCGAGATCTCGCGTGCGAGCTTCGTGTACGCAGCGTCCACGTCGGCCTCGCTCCACAGGAGCTCCGCTTTCTCCAGCACCTTCGCGTACTGTGCGGGATCCATGATTCAGCTTCCCGGACCCGACGCTCGCGGCGCGGGATACGGCCACGCACGGCCCGGCGCGGCCATCGCGGGGGGAACGCCGGCCGGTTCAGGCATGGAGGCGCCTGAAACGTGCGCGGTGGGGCTGCGCGGCGTCGGCGCCGATCCGCCGGCGCCGATCCGCCTCGTAATCCGTGTAGTTGCCCTCGAACCACACCACTCGGCTGTCTCCTTCGAACGCGAGCATGTGAGTCGCGAGCCGGTCGAGAAACCAGCGGTCATGGGACACGATGACCGCGCAGCCGGGAAAGTCCAGCAACGCTTCCTCCAGCGCGCGAAGGGTCTCGACGTCGAGGTCGTTGGTCGGCTCGTCCAGAAGCAGGAGGTTCGCGCCCCTCACGAGCAGCTTGGCGAGATGGACGCGGTTGCGCTCTCCGCCCGAGAGCCGTCCGACGCGCTTCTCCTGGTCCGGACCCCGGAAATTGAAGCGTCCGACATACGCCCGGGAGTGTATCCCGAACGTGCCGACGGTGATCGTCTCATGGCCGCCGGAGATCTCTTTCCATACGGTGTTCTCGTCGGTGAGGGCGTCGCGGCTCTGATCGACGTATGCCACCGACACCGTATCCCCGACGCGGAGAGTGCCGGCATCGGGTGATTCGATACCGGCGATCATCTTGAGCAGCGTCGTCTTGCCGGTCCCGTTGCCGCCAATCACCCCGACGATACCGCCGGCGGGAAGACTGAAGCTCAGGTCGTCGATCAGAAGCCGACTTCCGAACGACTTGCGCACCGACAGCGCCTCGACCACGAGATCCCCAAGCCTCGGGCCGGGCGGTACGTGGATCTGCCTGGTCTCGCTACGCTTCTGAAAATCGCGCGAGGCCAGCTCCTCGAATCGCTGCATCCTCGCCCTGCTCTTTGCGTGCCGCCCCTTCGGATTCATGCGGACCCATTCGAGCTCGGCCTTGATGGCGCGCCGGTGAGCGGATTCCTCGCGCTCCTCCTGCGCAAGACGGCGCTCTTTCTGGTCGAGCCATGACGAGTAGTTTCCCTTCCACGGAATACCGTGCCCGCGATCGAGCTCGAGGATCCAGCCCGCGACCTTGTCGAGGAAGTACCGGTCGTGAGTTACCGCGACCACCGTCCCGGGGAACTCGTCGAGGTAGCGCTCCAGCCATGCGACGGATTCCGCATCGAGATGATTCGTCGGCTCGTCGAGAAGCAGCATGTCCGGCGCGGACAGCAACAAGCGACACAGCGCGACCCTCCGGCGCTCCCCGCCCGAGAGATGCTCGACCGGGGCATTCCAGGGCGGCAGGCGTAGCGCATCCGCCGCAACCTCCAGCCGCCGGTCGATCTCCCACCCTTCCGCCGCTTCGATCGCATCCTGGAGCCGGCCCTGCTCCTCCAGCAGCGTACTCATTTCCTCGTCGTCGAGCGTCTCCGCGAAACGCGCGCTGATCCGGTCGAAACGGTCGAGCAGCCGCTTGACGTCGTCGATGCCTTCTTCGACGTTGCCGCGCACGTCCCTGGCATGGTCGAGCTCCGGCTCCTGCGGCAGGTACCCCACTCGAATCCCCGGTTGGGGCCGCGCCTCCCCGTGATGGTCCTGATCCACCCCCGCCATGATGCGCAGCAGAGACGACTTGCCGGCCCCGTTCAGTCCGAGCACCCCGATCTTCGCGCCTGGAAAGAAAGACAGCGAGATGTCCTTGAGGATCTCGCGCTTTGGCGGCGCCACCTTGGTGACGCCATTCATGGTGTACACGTACCGAGCCATGGCGTGCGTCGTAGTGGGCCCGCGCTCACTGGCCCCATTGTCGATCGGCCGGATCGGACCCGGGCAGCGTTCCTGTCATGCGCGCCGTACGCTATTGTGCGGCGACTGCATCCTCGATGCCTTCCTCGTCCTCGTAGAAATCATCGATTGGAGGATCGCCGTCGTACACGAGGAAGGTCCGTCGCTGGCGATAGGCTTCGCGGGTGAAGACATATGGGTCGAAAGCCGATTCGTCCCGGATCCTCGCCGCCCCCGCGAGGGCCGCTCTCGTGTCGACGATTTCCAGCAACGCCAACGGAAGCGCGGCGACGTAGGTCAGCGCGTCGGTCAGCGTTCCCATGATGATTCCCGGCGTATCCCGGACCGAGCTCGACCCCAGAACCGGATAGTGGATGTAATTCCCTTCCTCCATGCCCCACACCGCCAGGGTCTGGCCGAAGTCCTCCTCGTGCCGCTCGAGGCCGAAACCGGTCGACACGTCGAACAGACCGCCGATGCCCAACGTGGTGTTGAGCACGAATCGGGCGGAATCCTGCATCGCACGCTCGAACTTGCCTTGAAGAAGCTGGTTGACCACCGTGCCCGGATATGCGGCATTGTCCAGGAAGTTGTGGATGCTGTCGCGCAGTCCGCCCGGAAGCTTGAGGTAGAGACTGGCGGCCGGCTCCACCACGACCCGGTCGAGGGTGTCGTTGAATGCGTAGAAAGTCCGATTCGCAGGCTCCCAGGGATCGGTCGGATCGCCGGTGAGGGCTGCGGTCGTGGCGCAGCCGGACGATGCGAGTGCGGTCGTGACGGCAACCATCGCCATGGAACCGCGCAGTGCGTGACAGATCATGGGAGGCTCTTCGGCTCGGGCGGATCCGGGGGGGCGGCATTCGATGATGCTGGATTCAGGGGTCGTGTTCAAGGCAAACGCCGACACAAGCGCCATGACCGCGTCGCGGAGCGTTCCGGACGTCCTCGCAGGCAGCCAGTGCCCCGGGATACACGGTCCGTTTCACGCTGGCCGGACCTCCGCCTTCGGTGCGAATGACATCGGGCGGGAATCCGGGTGTGATGGCCCCCGAAGGTCAAGCCAATCCATAGCGCGAAACGATCCTGCCGAGATACGCGGGCCGCATTGCGCAACGCCACGGCTTGTTCCGATAATGACCGACGAAATGGAACAGGCGCTGATCACGTTGAGGCATCACCCGGGAGCCGGAAATTGAATCCGGGATCGGACCATATCCTGCTCTCCACCATCGATTCTCCGGAGGATCTCCGCCGCCTCCCCGAGCGGGCGTTGCGCGACGTCGCCCGGGAGCTTCGCCGGTATCTGGTCGAGAGTGTTTCCCGATCCGGCGGCCATTTCGCGGCGGGTCTCGGTGCGGTCGAGCTCACCATCGCACTCCATTACCTGTACGACACGCCGCGCGACCGCATCGTCTGGGACGTGGGGCATCAGAGCTATCCGCACAAGATCCTCACCGGGCGGCGTGACCGGATGCACTCGGTGCGCAAATGGGGCGGGATATCGCCGTTTCCCAAGCGCAGCGAGAGCCCGTATGACACGTTCGGGGTCGGCCACGCAGGCACGTCGATCGGGGCGGCAGCCGGCATGGCGATTGCGGCGAAACGTACCGGGAGCGATCGCAAGGTCATTGCCGTCATCGGTGATGGGGGCCTCACCTGCGGCATGGCGTTCGAGGCCCTGAATCACGCCGGGGGGGCCGGCGCCGACATGCTCGTCGTGGTCAACGACAACAAGATGTCGATCTCTCCGAACGTCGGCGCGCTCACCAACCGTTTCGCGCAGCTCCTCTCGAGCCGTCTCTACGCGACGGTCAGGGAAGGTGGCAAGAAAGTCTTCAGCAGAATGCCGCCGATTCACGAGATCGCTCGCCGGGCCGAGGAACACGTCAAGGGCCTGATCGTTCCCGGCGCTCTCTTCGAGGAGTTCGGCTTCAACTACGTCGGACCAATCGACGGGCATGATCTGAACGCCCTCCTCCCCACCTTGAGGAACCTCAAGCGGCTTGGAGGCCCGCAGGTGCTGCACGTCGTCACCCGCAAGGGCAAGGGCTACACGCCCGCGGAATCCGACCCGGTGAAGTATCACGGCATCGGATCTCCATTCGACCCGGCGGTCGGAATCGTGCCTGGTCCGGCGACGGCGCGGCCGACGTATTCCCAGGTCTTCGGAGACTGGCTCTGCGACATGGCGGAGCGGGACGAGCGGCTCGTCGCGATCACCCCCGCAATGCGCGAGGGCTCGAAGATGGAGCGGTTCGAGCAGCTCTATCCCGATCGGTACTTCGACGTCGCGATCGCGGAGCAGCACAGCGTCACTTTTGCCGCGGGCCTTGCCTGTGAGGGATTGAAGCCCGTCGTCGCGATTTACTCGACGTTCCTTCAACGTGCATATGACCAGATCGTCCACGACGTCGTACTGCAGGATCTCCCGGTGATGCTCGCGATCGACCGCGCGGGTGTCGTGGGCGGCGACGGGCCAACGCACGCCGGCGCCTATGACGTGACCTGCCTGCGCTGCCTGCCGGGCATCGTGGTCATGACCCCGGCCGACGAGAACGAGACGCGCCGGATGCTGTACACGGGGTTCCTTCATGACGGGCCATGCACGGTCCGCTACCCGAGGGGCGCGGGTCCCGGCGTTCCGGTGGAGAGCGAGATGCGCGCGATTCGAATTGGCGAGGCCGAGGAGCGACGCCGAGGATCGCGGATCGCGTTCCTTTCATTCGGACCATTGCTCCACCACGTCATGGAGGTGGCGGAGCCGCTCGATGCGACAGTGTTCAACATGCGCTTCGTCAAGCCGCTGGACGAGGACGTCGTACTGTCACTTGCCCGTGACCACGATTTGCTGGTGACGGTCGAGGAGAATGCGGTCGGCGGAGCCGGAGGCGCGGTGGGCGAATGCCTTGCCGCCCACGGGGCCGCGGTCCGGTTGCTGCACCTCGGGCTTCCGGACCGGGTCATCCAGCACGGCGGTCGCGGCGACATGCTCGTGGACGCGGGACTCGATACAGCCGGGATCGCGCGTTCCGTCGAGGAGTATCTCGCCCGCCACACCGGCGGCCCGGACGACGAAGGGTTCTCGAATGGAATCCGGCGCGCCGGAGGCATCGCCGCCGCGGGCGAGTGACGCGCGCGGGCCGAGGTCGTTCCAGGGCTCACCGCGCCGCAGGGGTGCGGCAATGGCAGCGGGCGGCTTTTGGATACGGGCCGTGCCGATCGGCTCGGGCGAACCGGAGATTCAGGCGGGCGACATGGGCACTGTCGTCGAGACACGGCTCCGGAGTGACACGCTCGCCTTGAACCGGCATGACGCCGCCCTGCTGCTCGACACCCTCCGCCAAGCTGCCGTATGTCGCGTCATGCGCGCCGCCGTTGCATCAGGATCACCAGGACGATGGCGAGGAGCGCCGGCAGGTAGAAGACCTCCTTCGGCATCCGGTCGCGCGGTAGCGCGATCGATGCGACTTCGACGGGCACGTCTGCATAGAAATCGAAGATCCGGCCCAGATTCTCGAACGGCGATCCGGGCAACGGCTCCTCGAGCCTGGCCTTTCCGTCCTCGATCATCAGCAACAGCCCGATCTTCTCCAGTCGCGCTGCGCCGCCTCCGACGGAGGCGCTGCCTCCAGCGGGTCCGAGCGGTACGGTGATGTCGGTGGTCGTCTCGACGTCCGGATCGTTGAAATCCGGCCCGGCAACGGTGATGCGCAGCTCCGCATCCGAGGCTCCGGCCGAGGCGACGTCGAGCACTTCGATGCCCGGCCGCAGATCGAACGGGTCGGAGACCTGATCCAGCCAGTATCCGGGCCGGAACAGGGTGAACGCCACGAGCAGCAGCAACAGCGATTCCCAGATCCGGCTGCGCCGGAAGAAGTAACCCTGGGTCGCAGAGGCGAAGAGCATCATTGCCGCCACTGCGATCACGAACACGAAAACACCCTTCCAGACCGTGACGTCGATCAGCAGCAGCTCGGTGTTGAACAGGAACAGGAACGGCAGGATCGCGGTGCGGATGTCGTACATGAAGCCCTGCACGCCGGTCTTGATCGGATCGCCGCCGGAGATTGCCGCGGCGGCGAACGCGGCCAGACCCACCGGCGGCGTGTCGTCGGCGAGAATCCCGAAATAGAACACGAAGAGATGCACCGCGACGAGCGGAACGAGCAGACCGCTCTTGGCGCCGAGGGCCACGATGACGGGCGCCATCAGCGAAGAGACGACGATGTAGTTCGCGGTGGTGGGGAGACCCATCCCGAGAATGAGGCTCATGATCGCCACGAGCACCAGCATCAACATCAGGTTGCCGCCGGAGAGGAACTCGACGAACTCGCCGACGACCTGATGCGCGCCGGTCAGCGAGATGGTGCCGACGATGATCCCGGCCGCCCCGGTGGCCACGCCGATGGCGATCATGTTGCGCGACCCCGAGACCATGCCGTCGAACCATTCGCGTGCCCCGCGGCGGAACGCGCCGCTGACGTCGACGCCGGCGGCGCGGTCACCGGAGCCGCGCATCCATGCCTTGAGGGGGTGCTGGGTCAGCGAGACCACGATCATCGCCAGCGACGCCCAGAACGCCGAGAGGGCGGGCGACAGCCGTTCGAGCATGATGCACCAGATCAGGATGACGATCGGCAGCAGGTAGAACAGCCCGGACATCGCGGTCGGGCCGGGCCGGGGAAGCTCGGTGATGGGTGCATCCGGAGCATCGACCACCAGATCCGGGATCCTCGACGCCAGCCGCAGCAGGCCGAGGTAGATGCCCGCGCAAAGGATCGCCACGGCGGCGAACGCGAAGTCCGGCATCACGACCTTGATCCATCCAAGCCCGTAGTACACCGCCAGGCCGAGCAACGCGATACCGATGAATCCCGAGAGAAAACCGATCACTTTTTGCGCGAACGGCATCGTCGACGGTGGCCTCGGCAGGCCCTTGAGATCGAGCTTCATCGCTTCGAGGTGCACGATGTACACGAGCGCGATGTAGGAAGCGACGGCCGGGATCAGCGCATGCTTGATGATCTCGGGGTAGCTCACCCCGGTGAACTCGGAGATCAGGAACGCCGCGGCGCCCATCACCGGCGGCGTGAGCTGGCCGTTGGTCGATGATGCGACCTCGACGGCGCCCGCCTTCTCCGGCGAGAAGCCGGTACGTTTCATCAAGGGAATGGTGAACGTCCCGGTGGTGACGGTATTCGCGATCGACGATCCGGAGTAGATGCCGCTCATCGCCGACGCCACCACCGCCGCCTTGGCAGGTCCACCCCGAAAGTGGCCCAGCAGCGAGAATGAGAACTTGATGAAGTAATTGCCCGCCCCCGCTCTCTCCAGGATTGCGCCGAACAGCACGAACAGGAAGATCATCGACGCCGAGACTCCCAGGGCGACCCCGAAGACCCCCTCGGTCTGTATCCAGTAGTGCCACATCGCCTTGCCGAACGAAGCGCCCTTCCAGCGGATGGTGTCCGGCAGCAGCTCCGAGTGTCCGAAGAAGACGTAGAGCACGAACACGCTCGCGACGACCACGAGCGGGAGCCCCAGCGCGCGGTACACCGCGGTACCCAGCACGATCATTCCCACACTCGCAGCGACGAGGTCACTCGGTCCGGGGACCCCCGCCCGTACTGCGATGTCGTCCTTGAACACGAGGAGGTACAGGCAGGACGCGGCCCCGAGCGTCGCCAGGACCCAGTCGTACCAGGGGATCTCGCGGCGAGGGCTCGTCTTGAACAGGGGAAATGCGAGCGCGGCGAGAAACATTGCGAACGCGAGATGGAGGAAGCGGGCCTGATCGGTGTTGACGATGACGTTGAGCCCGGTGACGTCGGTCAACCAGAAGGGAATGTTCGACGAGATGTAGAGCTGGAACAGCGCCCAGACGAATGCCATTCCGATGATGAAGCGCCCCTGCCAGCCATCCGGGTCGCGGCTTCCGGTATCAACCTGCGCGACCAGATCGTCCACACCGGCGGCGCTGCTCTTCAATGGTGCCAAGATCACGCTCTCCCGGAAGCCGTACGTGCCTGGAGACGGCCGCACCGTGTCATCCGCAGGAATCCGTGCCGCATCACGGCCACCGTCGGCAGCTTCGAGATCGACGCATCGTCATTCACCCGTCGATTCGTGCACGGACGCCTTCCGCCGGCAGACCGTGAGGCCGTTCATTCAGGCCGGACCTGCCCGTCTCCAGGGCGGAGGCGGACAGGCCCGTACCGGGACCCGGACGGGACGAGATCGGATCGGCGCGCCGCCGTCCCCGTGCCCCGATCGGCTACCGCCTACATCCAGCCCCGCTCCTTGTAGTACTTCGCCGCTCCCGCGTGCACCGGCGCGGAGAGCGAATCCCTGATCATCTCCTGCTCCTTCAAGTTCGCGAACGCCGGATGCAGCTTCCTGAACTGGTCGAAGTTGTCGAACACCGCCTTGACGACGGTATACACGACCTTCTCCGGGACCTTGGCGCTGGTGACGAAGGTCGCGCCCACGCCGAAGGTCGTGACATCCTTCTCGTTGTTGTACATCCCGGCCGGGATCGTCGCGGTGCGGTAGTAGGAATTGTCGGCCACGAGCTTGTCGATGGCGGGTCCGGTCGCGTCCACGAGATGGGTCGGACAGGTCGCCAGAGACTCCTGGGTGAGCGCGGACGGATGGCCGACGAGCCAGAAGTAGGCGTCGATCTTGTTGTCGCAGACGGCCTGCCCGGTCTCCGCCGACTTCAGCTCCGATGCGAGCCTGAGGTCGCTGCGCTGCCAGCCCATCGCTTCCTCGATGACCTCCCAGGTGCCGCGCGTTCCCGACCCGACGTTGCCGATGTTGACCCGCTTGCCCTTGAGATCGGTGATGTTCATGACCCCGGAATCGTCCCGGGCGATGATGGTCACAGGCTCGGGGTGCACGGAGAACACCGCCCGGAGATCCTCGAACTTGCCCTTGTCCTCGAACTTCGAGGTGCCGTGATAGGCGTGGTACTGCCAGTCGGACTGCGCGACGCCGAACTCCAGCTCGCCGGCCCGAATCGTGTTGATGTTGTAGATCGAACCGCCGGTCGACTCCGCCGAGCAGCGGATCCCGGTCTCCTTGCGCATCTTGTTCACCAGCCGGCAGATGGCGCCGCCGGTCGGATAGTAGACGCCGGTCACGCCGCCGGTGCCGATGGAGATGAACTGATCGGCCGCCTGCGCGCCGGCGGCGCCGAGCGCCGCCGCCAATGCGGTTGCCGTGAGGTACCCGAATTTCTTCATGTCAGAGCCTCCCGTTCAGTCTGGAATGTCGAAGCCGCCTCTCTTGTATGGAACAAGACTGTTCCTCGTCCGTCCACGGCGCTGGCCGGGGCGCGCCCGCCCCAGCGGTCGCCGCTCAAAGGCGTCCGGAGACCTTACCGCATATGCCTGTCCGTCGCACGCCGACAGGACACGGAGAGCCCGCGCCGGCGGCACCGTCTCGACCTTGTCATCAGCGGGCCGTAGCCTGTACGGATTACCCTCATCGCGAGGCGCATCCGAATGCCCGAAGACGACCTCGAGCAACGAAAGCGGTACAATGTCCTGTTCCTCTGCACCGGGAACTCGGCCCGCAGCATCATGGCCGAGTGTCTGCTCGAACGCATGGGCAGCCTCGGATTCCGGGCCTTCAGCGCGGGAAGCTTTCCGGCCCGCGCCGTCAATCCTCATGCGCTGGAAATCCTGGAGCGCCGCAACCACCGCACCGATCATCTGCGCTCGAAGGACTGGAATGAATTCGCCAAACCGGGTGCGCCGGTGATGGATTTCGTGTTCACGCTCTGCGACCAGGCGGAGGGAGAAGTCTGCCCGGTATGGCCGGGGCAGCCGATACGCGCCCACTGGGGTTTCTCCGATCCTGCCGCGGTCGAAGGGAGGGCGGCGGTGGTTCGGGCCGCCTTCTCGGATACCTACCGCGAGATTGCGACACGCATCGAGATCTTCACCAGTCTGCCGTTCGAATCACTCGACCACCTCGCGCTCGAGCGCAAGCTCGACGCGATCGGCGCGTCACGCATGTCCGTAGCGTCGCCCGGATGAGGCCAACGCCCCCATACTCTATCCAGGCTCCTTCTTCTTCTGCCTGCTCCAGCTATCACGCAGGGTGACGGTGCGGTTGAACACCGGCGTCCCATGCCCGTGGTCCCTGCAATCGGCCACGAAATAGCCGAGGCGCTCGAACTGGAAGGGAGTGCCGGGGCTGGCGAGTGCGAGTGCAGGCTCGACCACGCTTGATTCGAGCGTCCGCAGCGAGTCCGGGTTGATCTGCTCTGCAAGATGCTCCACGTCCCGGTCGGGCGCCGGATCGCGGAACAGGCGGTCGTACAGCCGCACCGTCGCCCGAACCCCCTGGCGCGCGCACACCCAGTGGACGGTGCCCCTGACCTTGCGGCCGTCGGGCGCCTTGCCGCCGCGTGAGTCGGGATCGTAGCGGCCGCGTATTTCGACGACGGACCCGGTTCGAGGATCCCTGACGACTCCCGTGCAGGTGACGAGGCAGGCATAGCGCAGCCGCACCTCGCGTCCGAGGGCAAAGCGGAAGAATTTGCGCGGTGGATCCTCCAGAAAGTCGTCATGCTCGATGAACAGCTCGCGCGAGAACGGAACGCGGCGCGAGCCCAATGAGGGATCGGCGGGGTGATTCGGGGCCTCGAACGTCTCGGCCGCGTCTTCCGGATAATTCTCGATCACGAGCTTCAGCGGGCGCAGCACCGCCATCGCCCGCCGCGTCGCGGGCTCGAGATCGGCTCGAACACAGATCTCGAGCCGCTCGAACTCGACCGCGCCGTCGTTCTTGGTCACCCCGACCCGTTCGCAGAAATCGCGCAACGCCTCCGGAGTGAACCCGCGCCGCCGCATTCCTGCGATGGTCGGCATGCGCGGATCGTCCCATCCGTCGACATGTCCGCCGTCCACCAACCGGGTGAGATAGCGCTTGCTCATGACGGTATGGGTCAGATTCAGCCGGCCGAACTCGATCTGGCGGGGCGGAGACCGAATCTCGAGTGTCTCGAGGAACCACTCGTAGAGCGGGCGATGATCTTCGAACTCGAGTGTGCACAGCGAATGTGTGACCCCTTCGATAGCATCGGACAGCGCCTGCGCGAAGTCGTACATCGGGTAGACGTGCCAGGCGTCGCCGGTCAGCGGGTGCGGTGTGTGCAAGATGCGATAGATCACCGGATCCCGAAGATTCATGTTGGGAGCCGCCATGTCGATTCTTGCCCGCAGCACGTGGGCTCCCTCCTCGAACTCGCCGTCGCGCATGCGCGTGAACAGGTCGAGGCTTTCATCGATCGGACGAGAGCGATACGGGCTGTCGCGCCCCGGCTCGGTGAGGGTGCCGCGGCAGGCGCGGATCTCCTCGGGCCCGAGGCTGCACACGTACGCGTGGCCGGACTCGATCAGGCGCACCGCGTACTCGAACAGGGGCTCGAAATAGTCGGAGGCATGACGCACGCGATCGCCCCAGCCGAACCCCAGCCAGCGAACGTCGGCCTGGATCTCCTCCATGAAGTCGACCCGCTCCTTCGTCGGGTTCGTGTCGTCGAAGCGCAGGCGGCATACCGCTCCCGGATAGTCATGCGCGACACCGAAATTCAAGCAGATCGATTTCGCGTGCCCGATGTGCAGATAGCCGTTGGGTTCGGGCGGAAATCGCGTCACTACCCGGCCCTGCACCCTTCCCGCGGCAATGTCGGCGTCGATCGCCTGGCGGATGAAGTTGGTGGGCATCGCGTCCCGCGATGCCGCATCGGTGTCCTTCGTCTCAGTCATCCCCATCCCCGACCCCGTATCGACAAGACGGCGGATGGTACCGATACGGCCGGACATCCGACACGGATGCGTTGTTGGTGAGCCGACTTCGAGCAGGTATACTGCGCCGCGCTCTTGCGCCGCGCCGGCATGCTCCGACCGGGATACGCGATGCCAGGATGGTGAACACTCGCCTTGACGCGATCAGGACAGGGAACGGATGAAACGCACCATGCTCATTGGCGCCGCGGTGGCGGGCATTGCATTCGCCCTCACCACGACGGCGTACGCGGCGGGAGATGCCGCGAAGGGAAAGGTAAAATCCATCACCTGCATGGGTTGCCACGGGATCCCCGGCTACCATAACGCGTATCCCAACTATCCGGTGCCGCGGGTCGGCGGACAACACCCCGAGTACATCGTTGCCGCGCTCAAGGCGTACAAGTCCGGGCAGCGTGGCCACAAGACGATGCAGGCCCAGGCCGCGTCGCTCAGCGAGCAGGACATGCTGGACATCGCGGCGTACTTCGCATCGGCGGTCGGCGAATGAACGCACGTCGATACCGAGGCTCGCCCATTCCTCGATCTTCCCGGAGATCTCGATGACCCGTATACTCCTCGTCATCGTCGCCGCGGCCGGCGTCGCGTTCGGGCAAGCGGCGATTGCCGCCGGTGATGCCGCAGCCGGCAAGGAGAAAGCCGCCCAGTGCCAGCAGTGCCACGGACCGGACGGCAACAGCCCAACCCCTCAGTTCCCGAAGATCGGCGGGCAACACGCCAAGTACATCGTTCAGACGCTCGAAGACTACAGCACCGGGGAGCGGCAGGAACCCGTCATGGCCGCATTCGCGGCAGCACTGTCGAAGCAGGATCGAGAGGATCTTGCCGCGTGGTACGCGAGTCAGGGCGGCGGTCTCTACACCATCGAGTTCAACGATTGATCCGGCCTGACGCGCCGTCCGGCCCGGACAGCGCATCCACCCGCCAAGTGACGACGCCCACCATACCGGACGGCCCCTCACTGCTTCACCCGTAGCGTGTCGATCCCGGCGTCATCCCGGTGCGGTCTTCACGCAACCGGGGCTGCCACGTTTTCAGGAACCGAGGCGTGGCGCCGGCCCCGACCCGGCTACCGGGACAGCGAATTATGGGTCCCGTCGCAGAATGGCTCGCCGCCGGTGCGCTTGCAGCCGCAGAGCCAGACCTTCTTCGCCTCGGCAAGCGACACCTTCATCGGCGTGAACCCCGTGCCCTGGTGCGAGCCGTCACAGAAGGGTTGCCGGGACGACCTTCCGCACCGGCACCAGAAGTAGTCACCGGCCTCGAGATCGAGTCCGTAGGGACCGCGTTGTGCGATGACGGGTTCATTCATTTCGATTCCAACTCCCTGATTCCCATGAAAGTTTTTCGGAACCTGCACGACCGGCGGTCCGGTTGTCCGCTGCGCATCCTCGCCGGTCCGGCGTCGAGACTTCCCCGCCGGGCCGTGGAGCGATGCCGGATGCGGACCGCGAGCGCAGGAATCCGCACCCTCAGATTCGCTTGCCCTGCAATCGTTCGCGAAGCCGCTCGACGTAGAATCGGGCGCCCCGCGCGTGGGGGTGGATTTCCAGCACCTTCTCGAACGCGTCGAGCGCGCCCTTCTCGTCTCCGCGTTCGAGAAAGATCAACCCCATACCCGAGATCGCGCCGAAATGGCGCGGTTCGAGGGCGAGGGTACGCTCAATGTCCCGCACCGAATCCTCGTAGCGATCCATGAGGTAGTAAACGGTCGCCCGTTTGTTCCAGGCCTCCGCGAACGCGGGTGCGGCAAGTATCAGCTCGGTGAATCGCCTGGCTGCATCGCGGAACCGGTTCGCACTCATGGCCTCGATGCCCTGCTCCATGATCCCGTTCAGCTTCGAATCTCCCCCATCCAGCCAGATCCGCCAGACGGCGGTTTCGACGGTGCGGGCCCTCGCCGGATCCGGGGCCTCGGCGAGGGCGACGAACAGCTCCCCGAGACGCGGATCCTGTTGATCGGCAGATGTATCCACCGGCCCGCCGAGCGATACCGCCAGCAGCATCCACGCCAATACGGGGGCGGGGTTCACGACAGGTGCAACGGGGCGGCAACCACCCAAGCGTCTTCGCATCATGGCCGGCCGAATCATCGCATGGTCACCAGCTCTTCCGCACTCGTCGGGTGGATCGCCACCGTGTCGTCGAGATCGCATTTGCGGGCACCCATCCTCACCGCGACCGCGAAGCCCTGCATCATCTCGTCGGCCCCCTCTCCGATCACGTGGCAGCCGACGACGCGCTCCTCGTCTCCCAGCGTGACGAGCTTCATCGCGGTGGCGCGAGGCTGCTCGGAAAACGCGTAGTACATGGAGTTGAATCGCATCGCGTACACCTTGACCGCATCGCCGTGGTCGGATCGAGCCTGTGCTTCGGTCGCGCCCACGGTGCCGATCGGCGGATGCGTGAAGATAACACTCGGGATGCAGTCGTAGCTGAGCCTTCGATCCGCCTGCCCACCGAACAGACGGTCCGCGAGCCGCCGACCCGCCGCGATGGCCACCGGGGTCAGCGGTGTGCGTCCGGTGACGTCCCCTATCGCGTAGACCCCGTCGACCGACGTGCGTTGAAATCCGTCGGTGACGATCGCGCCGCCCGGCGACGTCTCCACCCCGGTGGCAGCCAGATCGAGGGAAGCGATGTTGGGCTGACGCCCCACGGCCCACAGGACTGAGTCCACAGCCTCGATCGACGTACCGTCGGAGATTCGTACGGTCAGCATGTTGCGGGAATCATCGCGCTCGATCAGATCCAGCTCGGCCCTGGTCCGAATCTCGACTCCATCGGCATCCAGGGCAGTCATGAGCTCGGTGCCGAGCATCTCGTCGAAGGCACGCAGCAGCCTGTCACGGCGCAACACCATGGTGACCTCGCTCCCGAGCGCCCGGAGCACGCCTGCGAGCTCGACCGCGACGTATCCGCTACCGGCGACGACCACCTTGCCCGGGCGCTCGTCGAGCTCGAAGAATCCGTCGGACGTGATACCGAGCTCCGCTCCCGGCGTCGACGGGACGGCCGGTATGCCTCCGGTCGCGACCGCCACGTGATCGGCAGACAGGCGCATGTCTCCGATCGCGATGGTGCGGGCGCCGACGAAACGGGCCGTACCTTCGTAACGCACGACTCCTTCGGTCTCCAGCCGGCGTGCATAGACTGCGTTCAATCGCTCCACGTAGGCGTCGCGTGCGCGCTTGAGCGCCGGCCAACTGAACCCCGTCCGCGATACGTCGAACCCGTATCCCGCGTACTCGTCGACTGTGTGGCCGAGCGACGCGGCGTACCACATCAACTTCTTCGGGACGCAGCCGACGTTGACGCAAGTGCCGCCCAGTCGCCCGTGCTCGACGACCGCGGCGCGGGCGCCGTAGCTCGCGGCCCTGACCGCCGCCGCGATTCCTCCGCTGCCGCCGCCGATCGCGAGAAAATCGAAGTGACGCTCCGTCATTTCGCGCTCCGAGTCAGGACTGAGCCACGGCGGTGTTGTCCGAGATGGATGACGGAAGATCGGGCCGGTGGCGGGATCCGGGGGCCGGCGACGCCATCCGCCGGGAGTCCACCAGCGACGCAACCCATGCTCGCAGATCGTCGGGCGCCACATGCAGCGGGCGGCGCCTGCGTATCGCTTCGCGAAACAGGCGCTCTCGCTTGAAGGCGTTGCGACAGGGCGCACACGTCTCCAGATGCGCCTGCACGAGCCGCTGCTCACCGGCATCCAGCTCGTCGTCTAGGTGAAGCGTCACCCGCAGCCTGTAATGCTCGCATACCGCCATCGTGTCAGTTCCTGCTCGAGAACGTCTGCGACCAGTGATCGTGCTGGCGATTCACCAGGAGGACCTTGAACCTGGCGCGAGCTCGAGCGAGCCGCGACATGATCGTGCCCAAGGGACAATTCAGCATCTCGGCCATTTCCCTGTAGCTGAATCCTTCGATGTCGCGCAGCAGGATGATCTCGCGCTGACCGACCGGCAATTGCCTCAGGGCGATACGAATTTCCTCCCGTTCCCAGATTCGTTCACAGAGATGGCCTGGCTCCTGATCGGAGTCCACCATCCAGCGCTCCATGACCACATCGTCGAGGGCGACGAACACAGGTCCGCAGGCCGCATGACGCAACTGCTTGAGCCAGCGGTTGCGCATGATGGTGAACATCCAGCCCTTGACGTTGCTGTCACGCCTGAGCTTCTCGCAGTGAAGCGTGGCCTGCATGTACGTGTCCTGGACCAGATCTTCCGTCTCCGTCGGATCGCGGGTCAGCGCCATCCCGTAGCCATACAGCGCATCGAGGCAGCGCAGCATGTCTTCGCGAACGTCGGCGCCGCTCTCTCCGTCCGGGCTCACCTGTGCCCTCGCATGGCTACCATGAGTCCCTGGTTCCGGTGCCGTCCGGTACCCGCGGGGGCTCGGAGGCCGCCTGGGCAAATCCGCTCGGGTGAGCGCCGCTCGGGTGAGCGGGTCACCGGGAGCCTCCGCGGGGATGGATCATCCTCGGGGATGGCCCCTTTCGAGCGAATCGGCATGCCGCGATCGAACTCAAGGGTCCCCCGGTACCGGAATCCACGGTGCGGCCAGCTCCCAGCCTCTCTCTACAACAGTGCCGTGAGCGGCGCAAGCTCCGGGAGGTACGCCGCCGACAATACGTCTGCGGGCCAGCCGCGAACGGCTGCTCCGGCCATCTCATGGATCCTGAATGTCCTTTCGCCTGACGGCGGAAATATCGAGGCCAACGTTCAGAATGGTGTAGCGGTCCGTCCCTGAATCGACGGAGAGCCATCCGAATGTCTCGGCCACGGAGTGGAAGCGGAAACGAAAGCCTCGCCCGTCGCTACCCGCGTCCTCCGAAACTGCGAGCGGCGACCGCTGGCGCGGTCGCCCCCCGGCCGGCGCCGCAGACGGGCGAGGAACAGTCTTGTTCCACACGAGCCCGGACGCCTCGTGACCAGGTCCGTCGAGCACCTCGCGCAACATGTGCAGCAGCCGCCCCTCGGCGAAGAGATCGCCGGCCACCGATCGCGCCGGCCCGGATGGCTGGCGGCCCTCTTCGTCGGGGACGATCTCGAATCCGTCCAGCTTGACGGCGGCGGGCCTGATCTCCAGTGTCGCCATGTCGAAGCTGTCGCCATGCTCCAGATAGCTCAGGCGTGCGCCCGCGAGACTGAACTCTCCCGCGGAACCGGCGGCGGACCGGCTTCCGGACAGATCGATCAACAGAACGCCTTCGTCGCCGACAACTTCCACCTGCCCTTCTTCGACCACGGCGGCGGTATTGGCGCCGATGCCGAGCCCGTGCGTGAAGTCGAGCTGGCGCATGGCCACCAGGATCTCGGCAAGACGTCCCGTGGTGAAGGCCTGCTGATCGACAAACCATCCGTTCGTTGCCAGACCGAGACCCCGATGAAGCTGCGCGGGCGACACCCGGCCTCTTGCAAGCACGCCCAGTGCATCGATCCCGGTGGACAGCCCTACCGATCCCGGGATACCGCCGACGATGACGCCGCCCGCCGCGTACTCCTCGACGACGGCCTTTCCCATCGGGGTCGGCGATCCGTCTGCCCGAAAGAGCACCTTGGCGAGGCGTTGCGGCGCTCCGCCGACGAAAAAGACCCCCCCCGCCTCGCGCACCTTCTCGACCAGAGCCGGATCGCTGGTCGCGCGCCGCTGGTCGATTCCGAACTCGGCGGAGTCGACGGCAAGGGGCAGGACTTCGGCGAATGCGCCGTGGCGTTGCAGGGCGCGACGGGCGAAATCGCCGTAGAGCTTCGGCCTGTCGCTGGCGGCAGCGATGACCACCAGATCGGCCGCGCGCTCGGTGATCCGGTTCCAGACATTGCGCTGGTTGAAGCGCAGTACGCCACCTACCAGGATCAGGGTCCCCGACCGAGCCTCCGAAACGCCCGTCCTCGGCCATCCGGTCCACAGGCTCGCGATGACGAGCAACAGCAGCAGGCCGGACCTCCCGCCGATGCGCGCCGCGCATGAGCATCGATGCGAACGGCGCACTGGCGCGGGCGAAGCCCGCCACCTGCGGCTGCGTTGACCGGCGCCCCCGTATCCCCCGGTCAACGATTCAACAACGTGGGACCGGCACGTCGCTCCGTCTCCATCAGCTCGGTCGCCTCGAAGGCGTTGAGCACGAACAGAACGATCACCGCGAACACCACCACCAGCACCAGAGGCAACCCCACGCGCAGGAAACGATCCATGGCCGCCGCCGCAATCAGCCGTCGGTCCCGGATCGATTCTGTCGCGGTGTCCGGCTCCCCCCGGGATCATCGTGCGGCTGTTTGCGCCACGCGAGGGCGATCATCACCACGAAGGGGATCAAAACGGCTCCGAGAAACACGAAATAGAGCGCCCACGGCACCGTCAGGGGCATCTTGACGTAGACGTACGGGTTGTCCTGACACCATCCCACTGCACAGAACAGTACCAAGGGCATCGCCAGCCATGGCGCACGACCAGCACCGGACATGGTCATGCCACGTCCTTCAGCAGCCGCTGCATTTCTTCCTCCAGCAAACCGATCTCGGTCTGCCCCGGGAACACCTTCCTGATCGTACCGCGCGCGTCGACCATGAAGGTCCATGGTTCACCGGTCACGCCCCATTCCACCCAGACCGCATTGTCCTTGTATCCATCCACGTGGATGAACGCGAACCGATCGCCATGCTTCTCCTGCATGATCTGGACGCGCACGATCTGGTCCACGCACATGGTGCAATGTTGCGGAGTGCCGAACACGACGAGGAACGGCCTGCCCTCATCGAGCAAATCCGCGATCTTCCATCGATACAAGTCCACCTTGGTATCCATGCTCGAGACCTGATACCAGTCGGCCGGGTTGGCCACGGTGCGATTGCGGCTCCTGGGGGCGACGTCGCCCACGCCGACCCTGGCGCTCAGCGCGTTGCGACCGGCCTCTTCCCCGCATCCGGACAGGGTGACGCCAGTGCTCAGGGCCACCATCAGCAGCGCCGCCCGCAATATTGACACCATCGGTGGAGCGACTAGACTGCCGCTCGTGGTGCTTCCGCGGAGGAACCATTGCAGGTGCGGCATTGGAGGAACTCCTCGCTTCGCTAAGGAAAGAGCAATGGAAACAATCAGTTTCGGTATCAAGATCGCTCTGATCATCTTCGGCCTCGGCGGGGTCGTTGCGCTGGCGATCGTGCCTTGGGCGTGTATAGGGACCGGACTCTACGACAAGGACAAGAAATATCAATAAGCGTCAGTCCCCGGCGTTCGGCCGGGGTGGCTCCATGATGTGGCCGCCCGCGTCGAGCTCCCGCAGTGCCCCGAGATAGATCACCAGGGCATCCAGCTCACCCTCCTCCAGCTTGTCGTAGGCGGGCATCCGTAGCCGGTAGGCCCTGCCGCCGAGCCCCGGACGCGGCGACCGCAGGTACTCCTTCAACCAGGAGAGGTCCCTGCGGCTGCCCACTCCATCGAGCACCGGCCCGAAGCTCGTCCCGTTGCCGAACAATTCGTGGCATGACAGACACCCCTCGCGCCTGAAGACCATCTCACCGATTCTCGCCGACGGCGACTCCCGGTACACGAAACGCACAGGCGGCGGCTTGAGGTAGATCAGCGCGCCGACGAGCAAGGCGCAGGCGGCGATCACGACGGCGGCGATCACGACGACCTTCTCCGCCGTCCGAAGCTTCACCGAGGGGTTCCGAATGCGCAAGCATACATGTTCACGGGGCAGGCCCCATACTTCACCAGCTCGCGGCTGCAGACGCGGATCCGGGCGCTATCGGATCATCCATGCCTTCGCTTCGCTCGCCGGCATGGTCGTCCCGAATCATGCATCGTATCGGTCGTCGTCTCCCGTGGTGAATATCTGTTCCTTGATGTCCTCGTTGAACTGGTTGTGCTGGTAGGCCCAGAAAATCGCCAGGACGATCGCGATCAGCATCACGAATCCGGTGGCCGCCCAGATGTATGGAATGAGTACTTCGGCCATGCGTTGCACTCCCGATCATCAGCCTCCGTCCTTCACCATCGCCTCCGGCGGAGGCCTGGGATGGTTCGGAGAGCCAGGATTCGCCTTCAATCCCGTGAGGAAAGCGACCAGCAGGTCGCGCTCGCGGACACGCAGCGCACGGAAGTCCGGACCCAGACTGCCGTCGTGAGCGGTGCCCGGCACCAGAGCGGCAGGCTCGCGAAAATACCTCGCGAGCCACTTCGGCGTGCGGCGTGTTCCCTCGCCATCGAGCACCGGTGCGACGCCGATTTCTCCCACGCCCAGCGCACGATGACAGCTATTGCAGCCCATGCTCCGGTACAAGGCGTGACCTTGCAGGCCATCGTCCGTCCATTCGTAGTAGTCACGCGGCTTGGCGGGCTCCATGGCGTTGATCTGGCGGAGCCCCTTGCCGACCGCCGCCACCGCGATCAGCGCCGCAAACCCGAACATCAGCTTTTCACCCAGCTTCATGCGTTCATCCACGCGAGTGGCGACCGCTGACGCGGGCGCCCCGATCAGCGCCGCGGACGGGTAGGGAACAGTTTCGTTCCATGCGAGGCCACCGGTTTCAGAACACGACATGGAAGAGCAGCTCGACCGCGGCGTACACCACGACCAGCATGATGCCTGCGACGCTGGCCATGAGAATGATTCGCTCACCCTGCTTCAAGCCCCCCAAGGGGCCGGTGACGAAGCGCGACATCACCAAATAAACAATGACCGCGATCAGGATCAGCGCGAAGATGAGCGCCGAAATGGTCTGCGTCAGCTCCACCGAGATATTTCAGTCCGGAGTGTCCTCCTCGTTCTGCTTCCGCTCCGCCGCCTTCTGCACGTTGATGGTCCAGACGACGCCCGCAATGCCGCAGAGAATGACGATGATCTGCAACGCTACCATGTAGTAGCCCCAATCCCACCAGGGCTGCGCTCCCGTCGCGCTGACGAACGTGGTGGTCACCGTGTCGTAGCGTTGGCCGAAACCTGACCAGGGCATGGTCCACAGGAAGGCCTGGAACACCGTGACCGCGGCGATCATGATGAGCCACCAGGGGATCTTGCCGTTGCCCTCCTTGATGCCGTCGTACTCCTCGTCGGAGAAGCGTCCGAAGACCTCTCCCTTGTCCTCCAGCTCGTCGTATTCGTGTTCGATTTCGGCCATCGTACGGTCCCCATGGGGCGGATCAGCGCAGGCTCTCCAGGAACGCGATGATCGCGTCCAGCTCTTCGTCGGTCAGGTGCTTGAACGCGGGCATGATGGAGCCCGGGGTGACTGCGCGCGGATCGCGGTGGTGCACGTAGTGCCATGCCTTCACCCGGTTGCGACTCGCGATGTGCAACAGGTCGGGCGCCTTGCGGTCCGAGCCGAACAGACTCGGCGATTCGCCCTGCACGTCGCCCGCAAGCGGCGGCTCTCCGAAATAGGCCCAGTCCTGGGTCTGCTCGGGCAACAGGGTGTGGCACCACCAGCACCCTTCGCGAATGAAGATGACCTTGCCCTTGCCCGCGAGGGTCGGGGCGTGATCACCCGTCATCCAGGGATCGTGCACGGACCATGCGGAATGCCCCCAGATCTTCTCCTTTTCCTTTGCCAGCTCGGTCCGCGGGATCTGGCTCATGTAAGTGGAGCCCCCGACCACGGTGATGGCGATGGACGCGAAGATGACCAGTACCAGAAGGCAACAGCCTACGACGTACTTGGGCATATCTGTTTACCTCCTGGTCATGCGGTTGCCGGGGCCGGAGTGTGCACGGTCGCTTCCGGCACGATCTTCTTGCCGTAACGCGCCGTCATCCACATGTTGTAGAGGAAAATGGGCTGGGAAAAAATGATGAGAGCACCGAAGAGCACCCGTCCGACCATGTACGGATGGGTGGCGACCACCGACTGGATGTACGGGATCTCGTACACTTTCGCCGCTCCCTGCACCAGACCCGCCGCGGTGAGCACCGCCCAGAACCCCAGGAAGCCGATTGCCATCATCCAGAAGTGCAGGCGAGCCAGCTTCTCGCTGTAGAGCTCGCGCTTGAGCAGCTTCGGCAGGCCGTAGTAGATGGCCCCGATCTCGATGAACGTCGAGAAGCCCAGCAAGGCCAGATGGGCATGAGCCACGATCCAGTGGGTGCCGTGGATATACCAGTTCAATGCGCGGGTCTGCTGAAAGGCGCCTTGAATGTTGAGGGGTATCGCGAACAGAACGCCGGTCAACGCCCACTGCAACGGAATGCTGCGGGTGAACATCCACCACTTGTCCTTCATGGTCATCAGCATGTTCACCACGAAGGCGAGGGCCGGGATCATGATCAGCACCCCCGACACCGAGGCGAATGACTTCAGCCACTCGGGGATCGGCGCACCCATCAGATGATGCGCGCCTGGCGTCGAGTAGAAGGCCGCGATCGACCAGAAGTGCAGATGCCCGATCTTGTGGCTGTACAGCGTGTTCCCGGAGACCTTGGGGATGATGTAGTACGCGATGGCGGCGGAGACCGGGGTGATCCACAAGCCGAGGATGTTGTGTGCATGCCACCAGGTCATGTAGGCCTCGCTCAGACCGGTGACGGGGAAGAAGTCCGGCACTGCGCCGATGAAATAGCTCAGGAGAATGAACAGGAGCGACGCGCCGAAGAACCACAGGGTCACGTACAGGCCCTGGGCCTTGCGCCTGAACATGGTCATCCAGATGTTGACGGCCAGCGGCGCGAACACGAACAGCAGGATGAAGGCGTCTAACGGCCAGATCAGGTCCTGGTACTCGCGGCCGGTGGTCATGCCGTTGATGAGCGTGAAGAACACGAAGACCATGCCCACGTTCCAGGCCCAGCAGTTCCACACGCCGAGCTTCTCGCTCCAGAGCCGGGTCTTGCACAGCGCCGGCGTCATGTAGCACATGGCCCCGGCGAACGCCATGGAGATCCAGCCGAAGATCACGAAGTGCACGTGCACCGGACGAATGCGTCCGAAGTGCAGCCACGGAATGTCGTTGGGGAAGATGTCCGGCCAGGCCAGACGCATCGACGTACCCAGAGCCATCAGCACGCCGATGTTCAGCATCACGATGGACGAGAAGAAGAAATGCTTGGCCGCGGTTCCTTCGGCGTAGTCTTTCCCGGTCAGGAATTTCTCTACCATGTCCTCACCTCCAGCGGGCGGTGGCGCGCTTCGCGCTACTTGCCCTGACGCACCATGACGGAATTCATGAACCAGAAGCTCAGCGCCGACAACACTCCCGTCACCAGGGTGATGGCGAATCCCCACACCAGCAGCCCCGTCCAGTCGTCGTGGCTGCGCATGCCCATGAGGGGAAGAAACGCGAGCTGAAACACGGTCCCGATGCCGATGCCGACCATGAAGCCGCTATAAAGGATGTTGATCAGTCGGTGCACGTCAGTCTCCGCGTTTCTGCATGACCGTCATCAGGACGTTGACGATGAACGTCCAGTAGCCGAACCCCATCAGGAAGGCGGTGGTGATGATCAGGATATGGTGAATGGGCCCCACCACCGCCAGCGCCTCGGAATAGGTCATCCCGCTGTGAATCATGTTTCCTTCCACGGTTCCCAGCACCACGAGCGAGAAGAAGAACCCGAGCACACCCACCGCGGACAGCCAGAACGATGCCCTCGCGAGCGCCGGGCTGTACATGTCCCTCCCGAGCACCTTCGGGAGCACATGGTAGATGAGTCCCATCATGCCCATGGTCACTCCACCCACCAGGTTGATGTGTGCGTGGGCCAGCGGATCGATCAGGTGGCCCGCCGGCCCGGCTTCCCGAATCCACTGGGCGATGCCCGGGAAGGTTTGCAGTACGCCCTGCACCGTGCCGATGAACAGATGGATGACGGACAGCACCAGAAAGCGCAGGACGATCAACCCCTGCGATCGGGCAACATCATGCGCGCGCACCGATGGAGCGGGCTCGGCCCCGGCGCCGATGTCCGCCACGGCGCTCACCGGGACGCGGCCCGCACGCTCTCGATGCGCCCCAGGTGCCTTGTGTAGCCCAGCACTTGGCGAATCTGCGTTTCGGAAAGCCGGTCTTCCCAGCCCCGCATCGCGGTGCCCGCGATTCCGTCGCTGATTGCCGCGCGCAACGCCTCGTCACTCCGCCCGCGCGTCCGTCGGCGGGTGAGGTCCGCGGGACGCGGCGTCATGCGATACGCCCATTCTCCGTCCCCCCGGCCCGAGGCCCCGTGGCACGGGAGGCAGAGCTGCACATAGTAGCTGCGGCCACGCTCGAGGTCGGCGATGCTGGCTCCCTGCTCCAACACATCGAAATCGATCGTCTGCGCGACCCTCATGGAAGGCTCCTTCATGGGCTGCTCGGGCGCGAACCTCACCGCCGCGAACGCCATCGCGACGGCGAGCGCAAGGCTGGCGCAGACGATGAAAGAGGCCGCATTCCCACCACCACGCGCCGGCGACCGGGTTCGCGGAGAACGAGACATGCGCACCTGCATGGTCCGTACTTGGCGGCTGCTCACCCTCGTCATCCATCGCGATCGACAAACCCGACGGATCGTCGCTGAAACGGTGATCCATCGGTGCGAAACACGCCGGTGCCGCACGAACGACCGGCGGGGGTGCGTAATTGCCGTACATGCTCCTCCTGCTACTTCATGAGGTCAATGTCGAGTTCCGTCGTCTCGCCTGCCCTGACGGTGACCGGAATCTCGATTTCACCCAGCCACTCCTGCCAGGCCGCCAGGGTGTAGTCACCGGGCGGAACGTCGGCGATGCTGAACGCGCCGTCATCCCCGGTCTGGAAGAAATACGGGTTGTCCACCACGTGGACCCAGCCCAGCATCCAGCCGTGCGCGTCGCAATCGACCTTCACCGTGCCGGGTAGCTTGAGAACCTTGGTGACCTTCTGATTCTGCTCGGGCAGCGCCACGTTGAACGCGGTCCGCTTGCCGTAGTAGCCGTGGGTGTTGTGGAGGACCGGATCGGAATTGACGATATCGAGACTGCCCTGGCGTGCGACCTGGACGTGCGGGTGGAACTTGCAGCTTTCCTGGTCGAGCACGGGAACCTGCGTCATCATCTCGGGCCAGGGCTTGCCCGATCCGATGCCCTTCAGGTACACGACGCTGTCCTTCACCGCCCCCCCGTCTCCCACGAGGATGAGCGGTTCCTTGCGGAGCTTTCCACACACCCGCTTGTCCTTGGTCGGCAGGACGGTCTTCTTCTTGACCGCACCGTTGAATACCACCTTCCCCCGGATGGTGCCTCCGTCGCTTACGCCGACTTCCTGGTACTTGCCCAGGAACACCGGTTTCGCCGGCTCGGCCGGGGCGTCCGCCGCTGCCCCCTCCTGCGCTGTCGAGGACCCCGTATCACCGGCGGATTCCTGGCCGGAGCCGGTGCGGGACATCGCTGCGGCGACGGACGTACCGTCCCCGGCGGCCCCGGAAGCCAGCACGGCCTGCCGCGTCGGCGCCGGAGCGGGGACGGGCGTCAGCGCAGCCAGCGCGACATCCTCTCCGCGCTCCTTCAACAGGTTGACTCGTATCGTGTAGAGATCCCAGTCGGATCTCAGCGACGTGACGTACCAGACGAGCTGCCAGCGCTGATCTTCATCGAGGAAATCGGCGAACGACGGCATCGGGGTGCCGTCCAGCCCGGTCGTGAAGGTCTGGTATACGCCCTTGGGATCGCTGTCGCCGACGAACTGTGCCGCGTCGCTGAAATCCCGCGGTTTGATCGGCAGACCGTTGTCGTCTTCGAGCTCGGGTGCCGACGGTCCGTCCCCCTTGCCGATCGGACCATGGCACTCGGCGCACTGCATGCGTTTGTAGACATCCTTGCCCGCCGCGATCATCGCCTCGTCGGGAAGCGGCGGCTCGGTGACCGTGATGGGATCCTCCTGCCACTCCGCTTCCTCCTCCCAGCGCGACGAAAGCGTCTTGATGTAGGCGATCACCGCCCACCGATCCCGTTCGGGAAGGAACTTGAAAGACGGCATGTCGTGGTCGGCTACCAAGCCGCGCGAGATGGACTTGAACAGGTCCACGTCCGTGGGGAACGAGCCGCTCGGAGTCGAGCGCAACTTGAATACGGCCTGGGTGAAATCGCGTGGCTTGCGCGGCAGCTTGTGCTCGGGCGAGTACACGTCGGCAAGCTCCCACACCGCGCCGTTGCCGTCACCGTCGATTCCATGGCAGCCGATGCACAGACCTCGATACACCCACTCGCCATGCCTCAACAGAGTCGGGTTCGGAGGTACCGGCTCGCCGGCCGGCTCGATGTTGCCGGTGGCGGCCGACAGATTGAACACCGAATCGGGGTCAGGCGGTTTATCGGCCCATTGCCGCACCACCCAGCTCATCACTACGACCAACCCGACCACCAGGACGACTACCACCGCCGAGATCGCCTTCGCCTTGTTCAAAGCCAGTCGCCTTCTCGTTCACGCGCGACGGCCGCCCGGACAGGCGGCCGCCGTCGAACCCCGAGTGTTCCGCCGGCCGGGACTGCACCGGCCCCAATCATGCGAACCCTCGTGTCTCTCAGTGACGACCAGGGTCCAGCACCGAGCCCTTGTTGGACCAGTACATGTACGCTTCCAGCGCCTTCATGGCCTCGCTGTTCACATCGATGACCTCTCCCTCGTTGGGCTTCTCGATGCACCAGTTGACCATATCGCGCAAGGTGGCGAACTCGCTCATCTGCTCCTGGAACTTCGGGAACTCGTGGGGATGGATATCCGAGGAGATGGGATGGCACATGGCGCACGCCATGCCGGTCTTCGACAGGTTCACGCCCAGCTCCTTCTGCGCTTCCCCGTCGCCGTGGAACAGCCTGTCTCCCAGGATCACCTGCTCCATGAAGAGATCATGGAACGCCTGCATGGTGGCGGCGTCATGGGGGTCCTTGTGTGCCGCGGACTCCTGCACGACGCCGAACACTCCGAGACCCACGCACACCGCACAGCCGGCGGCCAACAGATAACGCTTGCTCATTCTTTTCACGGCTCGTTCCTCCTCGCTCAGTTGCCCGTCCAGTCACGATCGGCGATGCGCGGCGTCAGGATCTGGTTCCCGTTGTCGCCGGTGCCCGAATCGTGCTGGGCGACGGCAAACACTTCCTTGCGCCACATTTTGTACTCGTTGTCGACGTGGCCGTCCGCCGTACCGAACTTGCCCCAGCCGACGCCGTCGAAGATGTCGCCCGGATCGACACGAATCATCGGTCTGGTCAGGGCCGGCACGCCGGTGGGCGGATACGGCCACGGCCAGGAGGTCGCAAGCTGTCCGATGAAGCGGGCACCCTCGGTCTCGTGATAGAGCGGTTGGTGGACGTGGCCGTGGATGTTGGTGACGTTGCTGTAGGGCCCGATGATCTCGTGCACCTGCCGCCAGTCGCGAATCCAGAAGTTCCAGCCGGCGTAGACCTCGTAGAGCGGCGTGTGGCTCATGATGATGACCGGCGCGTCCTTGGGCCAGTCGGACAACGCCGTCTGCAGCCACATCCGCTGAGCCTTGCCGAGCCCCGACCAGGGACCGGCCTGGGAGCCGTCCAGGGCCTCCATGTGGCCCATGCGTTCCTTCGGCGTCATGCCCTTCGCCGTCCAGTAGTCGGGTGCGAAGCCCACCGTGTTCAGACCGATGATGCGCACGCCCTTGTGGTCGAACATCCACGGCGACTCGCCGAAGTGCCCGTTCCAGGCCTCGCCCATGTCCAGGTACCAGTCGTGCTCACCGGGAATGTAGTACTTCTTGACGCTGGTGATCTCGGCCAGCATCTCGACGCCCAGTTGCAACTCCACGGGATCGCCCTTCTGCGCCAGATCGCCGCCGAAGAGCATGAAATCGAACGATGAGCCCATCTCTTCGATTTCCTTGAACGCACGGCTCGCCTTCTCGATGAAGCGCGTGTTCAGCGTCTTCGGATAGAGGTGGGTATCGGATACCCAGGCGAAGCTGAACGACTCCGCAGCCGCGTGGGCCACGTTCATGGCGGTGAAGGTCTGAAAGAGACCCGCCCCGGCCACTGCACCGCCGGTCAGCAGCGTATTGTGCAGAAAGGTACGGCGTGAGATTTCGATCCGCGAACCGATCCGCGAACCCTCGTTGTCATGCGGTTGCTTCTTCTCCATCGCGTCTCTCCCATTGTCGTGGTAGTGGAACTTCGTCGAGTCCAATGGGCGTTGCCTTCCCGTTTGCACTCCATTTCACATCTACTTCACATCCTCACCTCCCCTTCAACTCCACCGGTATCGTCGTGGTCTCGTTGGCCGCGACCGTGACCGGCACTTCGGAAATTCCCAGCTCCTCCTGCCAGACGGCCAATGTGTAGTCACCGGGCGGCACGTCCGCAATCGAGAACTTGCCGTCGTCGCCGGTCTGCGCGAAGTACGGATTGTCGACCACGTAGATCCAGGCGAGCATCCAGCCGTGCGCATCGCAGTCGACCCGGACTTCGCCGGGAGATCTGAGAATCTTGGTGACTTTCCCGCCCTGGATCGGCAACGCCACGTTGAATGCCGTACGCTTGCCGTAATAGCCATGGGTGTTGTGCAGGACCGGATCCGAGTTCACGATGTCGATCTTCCCCCTGCGGGCCACCTGCACGTGCGGCTTGAACTTGCAGGATTCCTGGTCCAGCACGGGTCGCCCGCCGCCGGACACTTTCGGCCATGGTTTGCCGGCCGCGACATCCTTGAGGAAGACTACACTATCCTTGACGGCGCCGTCGTCACCGACGACGACAAGCGGCTCCTTGCGGATGCCGCCACATACGCTCTTGTCCTTGGTGGGAAGCACGGTCCGGGTCTTCACCGGCCCGTGGTAGACGACGCTACCCTCGATCGTCCCTCCTCCCGATACTTCTCCTTCCTTGTATTTGGCTGCGAATGCGGGGATCGTCAGGGAAATGAGACAGAGGGCGCTGAACATCAGATGCAGGGTCCGCATGTCACCTCCTTGTGAGCGTGGCGCACCGGGCTGTCGTAGTCACCGTTTTCGCGGAGCAGTCGAAGCATCCGGTGCCAACGTAAGCAACTCATTGTTTATCAGGGATATTCCGTGCTCCGACACCGCGTCCTGGACGGAAGCGGACGTCACGGTTCCGGAACCCGGATTCATGAATAACCCCTCAAACCCGTATTTATTCCGTGCCTCGCTCCGGACTGCTGCGATACATCGGCGCGGGTACGACCGCCTGCCGCTGACCGGCATCATGGAGAATCCCGGCGCCGGCGGACACTCGACGGCCCGTCGCCCGATGCGAGAGCATGCATCGTTCGCCGGAACCGACCGTCAAGCCGTGCCCCTACGTGCCGAACGCGCAAGGACGGCTCGCCACGCGGTCGGCGCTCGGTGCGTATAATCCGCACCGGTAGGATCGAGCCGAATCCAGGACATCCCGGTGCCGCCGACGGAGCACGACAGCGCCAGCCGCCCGCTCTTGGAGACCGTCGGTCTGTCATGCTCTCGTGGCGATCGGCTGCTGTTCGAGGATCTGGCGGTTTGCATCGCGCCCGGGGAAGTCGTTCAGATCCATGGTGCGAACGGCAGCGGCAAGACGACGCTTCTGCGCATCCTCTGCGGCCTGCAATCCCCGGACGGTGGACGTATTCGCTGGCGCGGCCGGGAGGCGCCCCCGGGGGCGCCGGAGCTGCGGGCCGATATCCAGTACATCGGCCATGCCAGCGGCGTGAAGCTCGATCTCACGCCGCGCGAGAACCTCGATGTCGCCATCGCGCTCAGTGCCCGGCCGACCGGAACGACAACGGACACCGCCCTCGCCCGCGTCGGGATCGGCAGATTCGGCAATGTCCCCGTACGCACGCTGTCGGCCGGCCAGCGGCAGCGTGTGGCGCTGGCCCGCCTGCTCACCTGCGCGGGCGCGCTCTGGGTGCTGGACGAGCCCTTCACCGCGCTCGATACCCGCGGCGTCGCGATCATCGACACGATGCTGCGCGAGCACATCGGGACAGGCGGCGCCGCGGTGATCACCAGCCATCATCCGGTGGCGCTGGGCAGGGTGACTCCCAGGCTCTTCCGGATCGATGCGGACGCATGAGCGCATTCACCGCCATCGTGCGCCGAGACCTGGTGCTGGCCATGCGGTACCGCGCGGAAGTGGCGAATCCGCTCCTGTTCTTTCTCATCGTCGTCGCCCTTGTTCCGCTTGGTCTCGGTCCACGCCGTGAGGTGCTGGAGCTCATCGCGCCCGGGGTGTTCTGGATCGGTGCGCTCCTTGCGTCCCTGCTGTCGCTGGAGCGGATGTTCCGGACGGATTTCGACGACGGCTCGCTGGAGCTCATGCTGATCAGTCCGAAGCCGCTGCCGCTCATCGTGCTGGGAAAGATCCTCGCGCACTGGCTGGTGACGGGCCTGCCGCTGCTGGCGGCTGCCCCGTTGATCGCGTTGCTGCTCGGGCTGCCGGCGAAGAGCCTGACGGTGCTGCTCGCGACCCTCGTGCTCGGGACTCCTGCGCTGAGCGCGGTGGGGGCGATCGGAGTAGCGTTGACGGTGGGGCTGCGCCGCGGTGGGGTGCTGTTGTCCCTTCTCGTCCTGCCGCTCTATATTCCGGTGCTCGTCTTCGCGACGAGCGCGGTATCCGCCGCTGCCGACGGACTTCCGATCCTCGGGCATCTGTACGTGATCGGGGCGCTGGCGGCATTGTCGATCAGCCTTTCGCCGCTCGCGGCGGCAGCCGCGTTGAGAATCAGCGTGGGCTGAGACGGAATCGATATCGCATGTGGGCCTTCCTCCACCGTTTCGCATCACCGCCGCACTTCTACCGGCTCTCCGGGCGCATGGCTCCGTGGGTCGGGTGGGCATGCCTGGGCACGATGCTCGGGGGGCTCTACGGCGGGCTCATCGCCGCGCCGCCGGACTACCAGCAGGGCGAGAGCTACCGGATCATCTTCGTCCACGTCCCCAGCGCCTGGATGTCCCTGTTCATCTACGTGGTGATGGCCGGCGCGAGCGCCGTCGCCCTGATCTGGCGGATGAAGCTGGCCGAGGTGGTGGCGGCCGCGAGCGCGCCGATAGGCGCGTCGTTCACCTTCCTCGCCCTGGTCACGGGCTCGCTCTGGGGCAAGCCGATGTGGGGTACGTACTGGGTATGGGATGCGCGACTCACTTCCGAGCTCATCCTTCTCTTTCTCTACTTCGGCGTGATCGGATTGCACTCGGCGATTGAAGACAGGCGCACCGCGAGCCGTGCGGCCGGACTCTTCGCCATCGTCGGGGTGGTGAACATTCCCATCATCCATTACTCCGTCGAGTGGTGGAGCACGTTGCACCAGGGTCCGACGGTGACGAAGCTCTCGGCGCCGTCGATCCACGTCTCGATGCTGGTGCCGCTGCTGCTGATGGCGGTGGCGTTCAAACTCTTCTACGTGACGGTGCTGCTGATTCGCGCGCGTTGCGAGGTGCTGGAGCGCGAGCGCAACGCCGGCTGGGTGCGGGAACTCATCGCCTGGGAGGGGTCTAACTGACCATGCCCGAGCCCGTCGCCGAATACTTCCGCATGGGCGGCTACGCCTTCTACGTCTGGTGCTCGTACGCCGTGGTGCTCGTGGTGCTCGCGCTCAACCTCGCCGCCCCGGCGCTCAGGCTCCGCCGGGTGCGCCTCGACCTCGTCCGGCAAGCCCGCTTCACGGAGGACCCGGATCCCGGGCCGGATGGCGATGAACCGCTCGAAGCGGATGGTCCCTCCGGTGGCCTTGCCGACACGGGAGCCGTTTCGCGTGCTCCGGTCGGGACAGACCGTCGCGATGACCCGTCGCGATGACCCGTCGCGATGACCCGCCACGATGACCCGCCACGATGACCCGTAGGAGCCAGAGGATGCTCTTCGTGGGCATGATCGTCGCCGGGGTGGCGGTGGCGGCGGGGCTCGTCATCGCCGCGATGGGCGAGAACATGCTCTACTTCTACAGCCCGAGCCAGATCCGGGCGGGCGAGGCGCCGAGCGGCCCGAGCATCCGGGTCGGCGGGCTGGTGGTGGAAGGCAGCGTGCGGCGCGGGGAGGGGCTGGAGGTCTCGTTCACCCTCACCGACGGGGCCGAGACCGTGGACGTGCGCTACGCCGGCATCCTGCCGGATCTGTTCCGCGAGGGACAGGGGATCGTGGCCTCCGGGGTCCTGGAGGCGGGGGGCGGACGCCTCCGGGCCGAGGAAGTCCTCGCCAAGCACGACGAGAACTACATGCCGCCGGAGGTCGCGGAGGCCATGGAGATGGCGAAACAGGGCGGGAACATGGTGTCGCCTCACGGAGCGCGGCAATGACG
Source organism: uncultured Gammaproteobacteria bacterium (assembly GCA_958295835.1). Taxonomy (GTDB): domain Bacteria; phylum Pseudomonadota; class Gammaproteobacteria; order HK1; family HK1; genus HK1. The sequence continues at coordinate 4,086,249 of OY282378.1, read as the reverse complement.
GAAGAGGTGGGCCGCTCCTTGGGAGGCATGGATTCCCGCTTGCGCGGGAACGACGAGGATGGGCGGGACGCTCGCGCTTCCGGGAGATCCGCCATCCAGCGCCCTGATCCGGCAGCACCGGAGCCGGGAATCCATTCAATCACCTTCGACTTTCTGCAAGACTCGATCGCCAAGAGACCAATCTCACGGAATGCGGGGACGGCCGGTACGACGGCCACGGCGGCCCCGATGCGCAGACGGGCGCTGCCCCGCGGAGCACGAACATGATCGGTGAACTCGGCCATCTCGCGTTGATCCTGGCCTTCGTGGTCGCCACCATCCAGGGCGTGGTGCCGTTGCTCGGGGCCTGGCGCCGGATCCCGGCCTGGACCGCGGTGGCGGTCTCCGCCGCGCGGGCGCAGTTCCTGCTGATCGGGATCTCCTACCTCTGCCTGACCCATTTGTTCATCGTCTCCGACTTCAGCTTCACCTACGTCGCGCAGAACTCCAACACCGCGCTGCCGCTCTTCTACAAGATCTCCGCGGTATGGGGCGCCCACGAAGGCTCGATGCTGCTGTGGGCCGCCATCCTCGCGGGATGGGGCTGCGCGGTGGCGACCCTCAGCACCTCCCTGCCCGACACCTTTCGGGCGCGGGTGCTCGCGGTGGTGGCGCTGGTGAGCGTCGGGTTCCACCTCTTCATGCTCCTCACCTCCAACCCCTTCGAACGGCTGCTCCCCGCGCCCCCTGAAGGGCGCGATCTCAACCCCTTGCTCCAGGACCCCGGCATGGCCGCCCATCCGCCCCTGCTCTACATGGGTTACGTCGGCCTCGTGGTGCCCTTCGGCTTTGCGGTGGCGGCCCTGCTGGAGGGCCGCATCGACCTCGCGTGGACGCGCTGGACCCGGCCGTGGACCACCGTCGCCTGGGCGTTCCTCACTTGCGGGATCATGCTCGGGAGCTGGTGGGCGTACAGCGAGCTCGGGTGGGGCGGCTGGTGGTTCTGGGACCCGGTGGAAAACGCCTCGTTCATGCCGTGGCTCGTCGCCACCGCGCTGATCCACTCCCTGGCGGTGACCGAGCAGCGCGGTGCGTTCCGCGCGTGGACCCTGCTGCTGGCGATCTTCGGGTTCTCGCTGAGCCTGCTCGGGACCTTCCTGGTGCGCTCGGGGGTGCTGGTCTCGGTCCATGCGTTCGCCACCGACCCGGCCCGCGGGGTGTTCATCCTCGCCTTCCTCGGCTTGGTGATCGGCTCCGTCCTCGGGCTCTACGCATGGCGGGCGGCCCGGCTCGCCGGCGGCGGCGGCAGCTTCGAGCCCTGCTCGCGCGAGACCTTCCTGCTCGCCAACAACGTGCTCCTGGTCGCCACGTCGGGGACGGTCCTCCTCGGCACCCTCTACCCGCTCCTGATCGACGCGCTGGGCCAGGGGAAGATCTCGGTGGGGCCGCCCTACTTCAACGCGGTCTTCGTGCCGTTGATGCTGCCGCTGGCCGCGCTGCTCGGGTTCGCGCCGCTCGCCCGCTGGAAGGGCGACGAGTGGCGACGCCTGCTGCTCAAGTTCCGGATGCCGTTGGCCGTCGTGGTGCTCGCGTCCGTGGGGCTGGCGCTCGGGACCCCGGCCTCGTGGGCCATGGCCGCGGGTACCGGGTTCGCGCTGTGGATCGCCGCGGGAGTTGTCCTGGGGCTGCGGGACCGCCTCCGGCACCGGCACGGCGGCGGGTCCGTACGGCGCGCGCTCGGCCGCGGCTTCACCGGCATGACCCTCGCCCATCTCGGAGCCGCGGTGTTCATCGCCGGGGTCACCTGGGCCACCGGCGCGGGGGTGGAGCGCGACGTGCGGCTCGCCCCCGGGGAAAGCGCGACGCTCGCCGGGCACTCGTTCCGGTTCGAGGGCATGTCCGGGCACCTGGGACCCAACTACCGCGCGGTGCGCGGCACGCTGCACGTCTCGCGCGACGGCGAGTCGGTAGCGGTGCTCCATCCGGAGAAACGCACGTACGTCAGCCAGGCCCAGCCGATGACGGAGGCGGCGGTGGATGCCGGCTTCACCCGCGATCTCTACGTCGCGCTCGGCGAGCCGGTTGGAGGCACGGACGGGGCATGGACGATGCGCCTCCAGTACAAGCCGCTGGTGCGGTGGATCTGGCTCGGACCGCTCATGATGGCGATCGGCGGACTGCTCGCCGCGAGCGACCGCCGGTATCGGCGGTCTCTCCGACCGGAACGGGCGCGGACAGCGGCCGTCCCGACGGAGGGTGCGCGTGCTTATGGCTGAACAAGGCAGGCGTGTACTCGTGCTCGCCGTCATCATGCTGACGAGCATCGGCGCGCTGGCAAGCATCGGCGCGCTGACGAGCAGCGCGGCGCACGCGGCAAGCGTGTTCGAGCCCCGCAGATTCACCAGCCCCGAGCACGAGGAGCGGTATCACACCCTCATCGACGAGCTCCGGTGTCTCGTGTGCCAGAACCAGACCATCGCGGATTCGAACGCGGACCTCGCCTCCGATCTGCGACGCGAGGTGTACCGGATGGTCGAAGACGGGCAGAGCGCGGAGGAGATCGCCGGATTCATGGTCACGCGCTACGGGGATTTCGTGCTCTACCGCCCGCCGCTGCAAGGCGGTACGGTGCTGCTGTGGGCCGGGCCGTTTCTGCTCGTCGCGCTCGGGCTGGCCGTGCTCGTCTTGCATCTGCGCCGCCGGCGGGCATCGGTCAAGCCGATCGACGAAGATGCACGTGAGCGCCTGCGCCGTATCATCGAATCGGAAACCTTCTGAGGTGGACGACCACCGCTCGGCACACGAGACAGCAGGCTTCGTCGAGTGGTTCCGCCGCGCCGCGCCCTACATCAACGCCCACCGCGGGCGTACCTTCGTCGTCGAGATCGGGGGCGGGTCGATCGACGGTCCCCGGCTCCGCGATGTCGTCCACGACCTCGCGCTGCTGCGCAGCCTGGGAATCGAGCTCGTGGTCGTTCACGGCGCCCGGCCGTGGATCGAGCGGCGCATCGACGCGCAGGGTCTCGCGCCCCGCTACGCCGCAGGGACGCCCATCACGGATGCCGCCACCCTCGCTGCGGTCAAGGAAGCGGTCGGCGCGGCGCACGTCGAGCTTGAAGCGCTGCTCTCGATGGGGGTGGCGAACTCCCCGATGGCGGGCGCGAGGGTGCGAGTCGCTTCCGGCAATTTCGTCACCGCACGGCCGATCGGCATCCGCGACGGGGTGGACTTCGAGCACACCGGCGAAGTTCGGCGCGTCGATGTCGAGGCGATCCGGCAGCGCCTCACCGCCGGCGCCATCGTGCTCGTCTCCCCCCTCGGCTACTCCCCCACCGGGGAGGTCTTCAATCTGCGAGCCGAGGAGGTGGCGACGGCGGTCGCGGCCGAGATGCGCGCCGCGAAGCTCGTGTTCCTCTGCGCCCGATCCGGGGTGCTCGATGCGCGGGGGGCGTTCGTGCGAGAGCTCACCTTCGAGGAGGCGAAGGCCCTCGCCGCCGACCTCCGCCACGCCGAAGACGGCCGCGACGACGGTCTCGGGCATCGGCTGCGGCAATCGATCCACGCCTGCCGCAACGGAGTCAGCCGGGTTCACATCATCGATCGCCGGATCGACGGCGCGCTGCTGCTGGAGCTGTTCTCCCGCGACGGTGTCGGCACCATGATCAACGCCGACACCTACGACTCGACCCGGTGCGCGACCATCGACGACGTGGGAGGTATCCTCGAACTGATCCGCCCGCTGGAAGACTCCGGTGCGCTGGTGCGCCGCTCGCGCGAGAAGCTGGAGACGGAGATCTCGCACTTCAACGTCGTCGAGCGCGACGGTGCGGTGGTCGCATGCGCTGCGATGTTTCCCTACCCGGAGGACCGGCTCGCCGAGCTTGCATGCCTCGCCGTGGACGGCGCGTACCGCCGCGGGCAGTACGGCGAGCGCCTGCTCGACCTCGTCGAACGCGACGCCCGGGCGGCCGGGGCGGAACGGCTCTTCGTACTGACGACCCAGGCGTCACACTGGTTCAGGGAGCGTGGCTTCGTCGAGGCCGGCCATTCAATCCTGCCCGATGAACGGCAGGCTCTGTACAACTTCCAGCGCCGTTCCCGGGTACTCGTCCGCGCGCTGTAGACGCCGGCCGGATGCCCGAGGGTGGACGTGGGGCATCGGACGCTCGATGCCGGGGTCGCAGACGTCCCGCGGGCGCGGAGTCCGGTCAGCCGCCTCCCGCCGCGATGTCGCGCTCGATCATGTCGAGCACGACGATCGGATCCGGCGCCCTGGTGACCGGCCGGCCGATGACCAGATAGTCGGCGCCGGCGCGGACCGCATCACCCGGGGTCGTGACCCGGCGCTGATCGTCGGCACCGCTCGTGAGCCGGATCCCCGGAGTCACCCGGATGGCGCCGGCATCGAACACCCTGGACAGAAGCCCGAGGTCCGCAGCCGAGCACACGATTCCATCGAGCCCGCAGTCATGCGAGAGCCGTGCGAGTGAGCGCAGCCGATCGGACAGCGCGGCGGCGGCTCCGATCTCGATGAGATCGCTGCCTTCCAGGCTGGTCAGCACCGTCACGGCAATGACGATCGGTCGGCGGTCGCCGTCTTCCGCCGCGGCTCGGGCCGCTTCCAGCATGCGCCGGCCACCGCCGGCATGAACGGTCAACATCCACACCCCGTGCGCGGCAGCAGTCCGGCACGCACCTGCAACGGCGCTGGGAATGTCGTGAAACTTGAGATCGAGGAAAACCTCGAAGCCGAGTCGGTGCAGGTTCTCCAGAATCGCGGGGCCGGTCGCGGTGAACAGCTCCATCCCGACCTTGACCCGGCAACGCGCCGGATCGATCCGCATGGCCATCGCGAGTGCTTCGTCCGCTGACGGGAAGTCGAGCGCGATAACGATCCGCGGGTCGCGTACACGGGGCCTGTCCTTTCCCGAAGTCACTCTCCTTCCACGCCCTGGATGGGTCTGATCGAGGTCCAGTGCTTGCAGCTCGGACATTGCCAATGCAGCGACTTCGCAGGAAAGCCGCAGTGTCTGCACTTGTAGACGGGTCTCTCGAACAACAGCTCCGCGGTCAGCCCCTTCAGGATCTGGAGATGCTCACGCGTCCCGCCGATGTCCCGCTGGTCTTCGATCTCGAGATCGAGCAGACGGTCGAGGCCGCGCACCGACGCGCGTTGTCGCAGCCGCTCGGTGATGAACAGAATTGCCTCGCGGCGACCACCGGACTGGCGCTTGACGTCCGCCAGCGTCAGGGTCACGCTGGTCCAACCGTAGCGATTCATCAGCTTCGAGAGGTAGTCGTCCAGCGCATCGATCCGATCGAGGGCCTGGAACGAACGATACAGCCGGCCGACCGTCTCGGGCAGAAAGTCGGGGTCCTGCTCCTCTACCCGCTGAAGTGAGCGAATCGCCCGTTCATGCTCGCTGCGTTCGGCATGAATGTCCGCCTCGAGCAGGCTTGCACGCACGCAGGCGGCGTGCATGTTGCGCGCTTGCTGGACGTGTTTGAGCGCACGCTCGAGGTCGCCTTCACTACAATGCCGGCTGGCCTGCTCGCAGCAGTAGTGGGCGATGATCCACCCGAGCTGGTTCCCGGTTGCCTTTTCAAGCCTCCGCGCGCTCGCGATCGCCTTCGGCCAGTCCTTCTCCCGCTCATAGATGTCGATGAGCTGGCGTAGCGCCTGCACGCGATAGTCCGCGTCATCGGCAAGCTCGCTGAAGAGATCCTCGGCGCGGTCGAGCAGCCCCGCGCTCATATAATCCTGTCCGAGCTCGATCAGCGCCCCGGTACGTTGCGAGACGCTCAGTGACTCGCGGGCGATGAGGTTCTGGTGAATGCGGATTGCACGATCGACGTCGCCGCGACGGCGGTACAGGTTTCCGAGCGCGAGATGCGTCTCCACCGTCTCGCTGTCGACCTCGATGAGCTTGATGAAGACTTCGATCGCCTTGTCGGGCTGCTCGTTGAGGAGGTAGTTGATACCCTGGAAGTAGTCGGACCGCAGACCGCCGCGCTCGCGTTTCCGGGTTGTCCGGCGCGTGGCTTTGCGTGCCGCCAACCAGCCGGTGCCCGCTGCGACCGGCAACAGCAGCCACAGCACCTCAAGCCCGATCAACGATTCGAGCATGACATGGTGCCGCCTGCATCCGCAGGCATCGTCGAACGCGGAGAGCCGATCGACGCGTCAGGCGTCGCCCGAGGATCCGCCCGAGGGAGTATGTCCATGTCCGTATACCGGCGCCGAATCGGGAGCCGTGAGGCCCGATTCGGCGCCGGGGCCGACGTCCGGGCAGGCTTGCTCCCCAAGCGACGGTCGAGCTTCCCGATCCACACGCTCGCGTAACCTCTTGCCCGGCTTGAAGTGAGGAGCGTACTTCGCCGGAAGCGAAACCGGGATGCCGGTCTTGGGGTTCCGGCCGACCCGTCCGGCTCGGAAATGGAGAGAGAAGCTGCCGAAACCCCGGATCTCGATTCGCCCCCCCCCCGAGAGACACTCCGCCATGGACTCGATCATCGCCTTGACCGCCAACTCGACGTCGCGGTGTACGAGTTGGGATTGCTTCCGGGCAATCCGTTCGATCAACTCCGACTTCGTCATCTCCCCGTTCTCCCCTCCTCCAGCGTACAGCTACGACGGGCCGGCGATCGTCGGCCTGCAAGGGATGACGAGATGATCGGGACGGCAGCCGGTGCAGCGGCGCACATTCGCACCCTCTCCGTCCCTCGATTCCTGTTCAGTCTTCCTTCGCACCCCCCGTACGGCCACTGCTCATCTGCTCCTTGATGAGGTCGCCGAGTGTCGTGGCGCCGCCTTGAGCGCTCGTGGCGTATTCCTGTATCGCCTGCGCTTCCTCGTCACTCTCCTTCGCCTTGATCGAAAGGGAGGGGATACGTTTCTTCCGGTCGACGCCCACGAACTTCGCCTCGATTTCGTCGCCGACCTTCAGGACGGTCCGGACGTCGTCGACCCGATCGCGCACAATCTCCGACGTTCGAAGATATCCTTCGATGCCTTCCGCGAGCTCCACCAGCGCACCCTTGGCGTCGACCTCGACGACCCGGCCGCGAACGATGGTCCCCTTGGGATTCCGGGCCAGGAAGCTGGAGAACGGGTCCTTGTCGAGCTGCTTGACGCCGAGCGAGATGCGTTCGCGCTCCGCGTCCACGCTGAGCACCACGGTCTCGAGCTCGTCGCCCTTCTTGTAGCGCCGGATGGTCTCCTCCCCTGATTCGTTCCAGGAGAGATCGGACAGGTGCACGAGGCCGTCGATACCGCCTTCAAGCCCTACGAAGACCCCGAAATCGGTGATCGACTTGATGGCGCCGGTCACGTGATCGCCCTTCTTGCAGCTTGCCGCAAAGTCTTCCCAGGGGTTCGGCATGCACTGCTTGATGCCGAGCGAGACCCGGCGCCGATCCTCGTCGATGTCGAGCACCATGACCTCGACTTCGTCACTGAGCTGCACGACCTTGTTCGGGTGGATGTTCTTGTTCGTCCAATCCATCTCCGATACGTGAACGAGCCCCTCCACGCCTTCTTCGATCTCGACGAAGCAGCCGTAGTCGGCGATGTTCGTCACCCGTCCGAACAACCGCACTCCCTCGGGGTAGCGCCGGGAGATGTCCACCCACGGATCGGCGCCGAGCTGCTTCAGCCCGAGCGATACGCGCGAACGCTCGCGATCGAACCTGAGCACCTTGACCTCGACCTCGTCGCCGACGTTGACGACCTCGGTCGGATGCTTGACCCGCTTCCACGCCATGTCGGTAATGTGCAGGAGGCCGTCGATCCCTCCGAGGTCCACGAATGCGCCGTAGTCGGTCAGATTCTTCACCACGCCGGGCAGCACCGCACCCTCCTGGAGACGCTCGAGCAGCGCTTCGCGCTCGGCAGAGTTCTCCTTCTCGACCACCGCGCGCCGCGAGACCACGACGTTGTTGCGGCGGCGATCGAGCTTGATCACCTTGAATTCCAACGGCTTGCCTTCGAGGTAGGAGGTATCGCGCACCGGCCGCACGTCGACCAGCGATCCGGGCAGGAACGCCCGGATGTCGTTGATATCGACGGTGAACCCGCCCTTGACCTTGCCGTTGATGATCCCGGTGACGGGCTCCTCGCCTTCGAACGCGACCTCGAGGCGACTCCATGCCTTGGCTCTCTTCGCCTTCTCTCGCGAGAGCTTGGTGGAGCCGAACCCGTCTTCCACCGTGTCGAGCGCTACATCGACACGGTCGCCGACCGCGACCTCCAACTCGCCGTTCTCGTTTCTGAACTGATCGACCGGGATGGTCGATTCGGACTTCAGACCCGCGTGGACCGTGACGTATTCGGACCCGACCGCCAGCACCATCCCCTCGATGATGACTCCTGGCCGCATTTTCTTTTCGACTTCACTCTGCTCGAGCAGATCCGCAAAGCTTTCCATATGCGTAAGAGACTCTCCCGCCCTCTCGTTCGTCGCCGAACCTCGTGCCGTTCCGAGCGCCGGGGGCAATGCGCACGAAAGGCGTTCCCGATCTTCATTCCCCGCGAGACACCGTCGTCATCCGCAGCCGTGCGATTTCGAGCACTCGTGCCACCACGAAATCGACATCCAGCCCGGTCGTATCGACGACGACGGCATCCTCGGCCGGTCTCAGGGGAGCGACCGCACGCTCTCGATCTCGTCGGTCGCGTTCCGCCAGCTCCCTGAAAAGGCGAGCGACACTAACATCAATACCTTTAGCCATCAATTGGTTATGTCGCCTCTCGGCTCTCACTCCCGGGGCCGCGGTCAGAAACACTTTCACCGGCGCGTCGGGAAAGACGACGCTCCCCATGTCCCGTCCGTCGGCGACCAGCCCCGGCGGACGGCGGAACTCCCGCTGCCGCGCCAGCAACGCATCACGCACCTCGGGACAGGCGGAGACGCGCGAGGCGTCGTTTCCGCACCGCTCGGTGCGGATCTCACCGGTGACGTCCACTCCGGCGAGCAGGGTGCGCACAGGATCCGCAGCGTCACCCGCGGCAAACGCGACGTCGAGGCGGTTCGCGAGACGCGCGAGGGTCCCGGCGTCCTCGAAAGACAGTTCCCGCGCGCGAGCCGCCAGCGCGAGAACACGATAGAGGGCGCCGCTGTCGAGGAGCAGGAACCCGAGCTCGGCGGCGACGCGATGGGCCACGGTGCCCTTCCCGGAGCCGACCGGACCGTCGATCGCGATCACCGGAACATCCTCAGCCGCCGGCATCGACGACCTCGATGTCGAGTCCGACGGAGTTGGCAAGGGTCCGGAAGCCGGGAAAGGAAGTCGCCACGTTGCGGCAGTCGCGTATCCGCACCGGAGCCGCGGCCGCCGCCGTCGCGAACGCCATCGCGATGCGATGGTCCCCCGCGCTGTCCACCTCCCCCCCCGACATCGTTCCGCCCTCGATCACCATACCGCCGTCGCCGGTGGTCCGGGCCCGGACCCCGAGCGCGGCCAGGCCGGCGGCGCTCACCGCCAGCCGATCGCTCTCCTTCACCCGCAGCTCCCCGGCCCCGGTGACGCGGGTGGCGCCGCGGGAGGTCGCGGCGGCGACGAACACCGTCGGGAACTCGTCGATCGCCGACGGCACCACCGCCGGGGCGACGTCGACACCGTGCAGCGCCACGCCGCGCACCCGCAGATCCGCAACCGGCTCCCCTCCGGCGATACGGCGGTTCGATTGCGAGATGTCCGCTCCCATCTGCTCGAGGATGGCCAGTATTCCGGTACGGGTCGGGTTCACCCCGACACCACGGACGAGCAGATCCGAACCGGGGCGGCCCGCTGCCGCCGCGAGAAGGAACGCGGCGGAGGAGATGTCCCCGGGCACGTCGATCTCCGTCGCGGCGAGGCGCCCTCCCCCCTCGATGCGCACGCGCGATCCTTCGCCGGCAGGCAGGTCCTCACGGGTGAGGGTGGCTCCCAACGCGGCCAGCATCCTTTCGGTGTGGTCGCGCGTCGGCACCGCCTCCGTCACGCAGGTCCGCCCGTTCGCGTACAGCCCCGCGAGAAGGATGCTCGACTTCACCTGGGCGCTGGCCACCGGGGTCGTGTAGCCGATCGGCGCAAGCCCGTCGCGGGCACGGATCACGAGTGGCGGGGTGCCTCCGTCCGCGGTCTCGATCCACGCCCCCATGCACGCCAGCGGCTCGGTGATCCGGCGCATGGGGCGGCGGTTGAGCGAGGCGTCGCCGACCAGCGTGCAGTCGAACCCCTGTCCCGCGAGCAGGCCCGCGAGCAGGCGCATCGCGGTGCCGGAGTTTCCGAGATCGATGGCCGCTGCCGGCGCGCGCAGCCCCTCCCGTCCGACCCCGTGAACGACCGCTTCGCCATCCTCCGGTCCGTCGATCTCCACGCCCAACGATCGGAACGCCGCCACCGTGGCGAGCACGTCCTCTCCTTCGAGCAGTCCCCTGACCCGGGTGTCACCGTCGGCAACCGCGCCGAGCATGATGCATCGGTGGGAGATCGACTTGTCGCCGGGCACGCGGATCTCGCCACGCAACGGACCCGAGGGGCGCACGATGTAATCGATGGCGGGGGAAGCAGATTTTTGCATTCAAAATCAGTTTGTTAAAAAACAAATGGGGCACAGGATTCGAAAACGTTCATGAACCGGATTCGGCTCCGGCGCCGCCGGATCAAGAGTATTCGTCACGGACCGATTTCGCACGGGTGAACACCAGACGTACGAACTCGCCGTCCCCACGGCGGATCGCGCCGGCGAGCCGGTCGAGCTCGGAGCCGAAACGCTCGATGGCATCCGCCACCGCGTCGCGGTTCGCGAGGCAGATGTCACGCCACATCCGTGGATCGCTGGATGCGATGCGGGTGAAGTCGCGAAGGCCCCCCGCCGAAAAACGGAAGATCTCGGCCCGCTCCTTCATGCCGCCGAGCACGTCCACCAGCGTGTACGCCAGCATGTGCGGCAGATGGCTGGTGGCGGCCAGGATCTCGTCGTGGCGGGTGACGTCCATCTCGACCACTTCCGCCCCGACCGTCTCCCACATCCGCGACACGCGCCCGAGCGCGTCCGCGCCGGTCTCCGTGGTCGGCGTCAGGATGACCCGCCGGCGTTCGAACAGACGCTCGACCGACGCATCGACCCCGAAGTGCTCGGTCCCGGCGATGGGATGCGCGGGCACGAACCGCGGCAGCCGCGGGCCGAGAACGGACCGCGCCGCGGCCACGACACTGCCCTTCGCGCTCCCGACGTCGGTGATGATCGCATCATCGTCGACCGCGTCGCGAATTCGCTCGAACACGCCCGGTATCGCCCCGAGCGGCACCGCGACGACGACCATGTCCGCACCGGCCACCGCGCGCGCAACGTCGACGTCGAAGCGGTCGATGACCCCGAGCTCGACCGCACGCTCGAGGTTGGCCGTGTGGCGGCTCGAACCCACCACCTCCGCGACCTCTCCCAGCCTTCTCAAATCGCGCGCGAGCGAGCCCCCGATCAGGCCGGTCCCGACGATGCAGAGCCTGCGGATCATCGGGCCCTCTCTTGCGCCGGCCGCTCCGTCACTGCCGTGCTCATACCGGGCGCCCGTCCGCGCCGGCGTTCGGATACGCGCCCAGGACCACGCCGCCGCACTCCGCAACGAGCTGCATGAGCCGCGATTCGTCCGCGTGCATGGACACGTCGACGATGGACGACGAGACCCGACCCGCGATCGGAGTCGAACGCATGCGCAGACCCGAGGCGCGGCACCAGGACTCGATGACCGTCACTCCTCGCGTCGAGATCACGAGCGACGTCCAGTCGTCCCCGGTCGGGGGGGCCGGCTCGTGCCCGATCACCACGTATCGCCGCCCGTCTCTCGCGTACCACTCGCCGCACAGCGCAAGACCCCACCGAGGAAGGTCCGCGACGTCCGGGGACGCGGCGCCGGCCGGGGAGAATTCGATCACCGCGTAGTCGTAGCGGGAGGCGGCGACGGCGGCGGCCGCTTCCGGGGTATCCGGCGCCGCATGGACCTCGACGGCGCCACCGAAGTGGCCGGCGGCGGCGCAGGCTTCCCCCACCGTCGTGCAGCCGATCACCAGCCGCTGCTCCAGCGTGCGGCAGGTCGAGACGATCTCGCGAAACAGCCGCATCACCTCGACATCGGGCAGCGGCCCCTCGTTCATTGCCGCGAGGCGCCGGAGCAGCGCCGCCTCGCGCTCCGGACGATAGTAACGGGGCTCGGCTTCGCGGCTCTTGACCGACGCCACCTCCAGCACCGCGCGCCCGCGCCGATTGAGCAGATCGAGCAGCTCGGCGTCGAGCGCATCGATCTCGCGGCGAATCGCATCGAGCCGGGCGTCGCGATCGGTCACGATGCGGCTTCGGACCCCGGGTGACATGGACGGCGGAGACGCCGCCTCAGCCGGATCCTGACGGATCTTCGTCGATCTCTTCCTGATCGTCGGCGATCCGCTCCAGGCCGACAAGGCGCTCGCCGGCTGCGAGACTGATGAGCTTGACCCCCTGGGTGTTGCGTCCGAGCACGCGCACTTCGTTCACCCTGGTGCGCACGAGCTTGCCGCCGTCGGTGATCAGCATGATTTCGTCGTTCTCCTCGACGAGCTGCGCGCCGATCACTGCCCCGTTACGCCCGCTCGTACGGATGGAGATGATTCCCTGCCCCATCCTTCCCTGCTGCCGGTACTCCGCTGCCGGCGTGCACTTGCCGTAGCCGTTCTCGGTCGCGGTCAGCACCAGACCCTCGGGCGCGATCATCAGGGAGATTACCCGCGCCCCGCGTCCGAGGCGCATGCCGCGCACGCCTCTCGCATTCCGGCCCATCGCGCGCACGTCGCTCTCGGGGAAGCGAATCAGCTTGCCGTCGCTCGCCGCGAGCATGACGTCGCAGCCGCCGTCCGTCACCGCGACCCCCACCAGGTGATCGTCGTCGAGCAGATCGACGGCGATGAGCCCGGTGGAGCGAGGCCGGGAGAAATCGGCACACTGTGTTTTCTTCACGATGCCCAGCGACGTCACCATCAGCACGAAGCCGTCCTGATCGACCTCCCTCATCGGCAGAACGGCGCTGATTCGCTCGCCCTCGTCGAGCGGCAGAACGTTCACCAGCGGCCTGCCGCGGGCGGTGCGCGTTGCCTGCGGCAGCTTGTAGACCGGGACCCAGTAGACCTTGCCCCGGCTGGAGAAGAACAGCACCGTGTCATGCGTGTTGGCGACGAAGAGCCGCTCGACGAAGTCCTCCTCCTTCGTGGTCGCCGCGGTCTTGCCGCGGCCGCCCCGGCGCTGCGCGGAGTAGTCGCCGAGCGGCTGCCATTTCACGTAGCCCTGGTGCGACATCGTGACCACGACGTCCTGCGGCTTGATGAGGTGCAGAATGTCCATGCCTTCGCGATGCAGCTCGATCTCGGTGCGCCGGGCGTCGGCGAACTGCTCCTTCACCTCCAGCAGCTCTTCGCGCACGACCTCGCGCAGGCGGTCGGGGTTGACGAGGATCTCGAGCAGCCCGCGGATGCGGTCGAGGAGCCCGTCGAACTCGTCGATGATCTTCTCCTGCTCCAGCCCGGTCAGGCGGTGCAGCCGGAGATCGAGGATCGCCTGGGCCTGCGCCTCGCTCATCCGGTAACCGTCCTCGCCGAGCCCGAACCCCTCCGGAAGGTCGTCGGGCTTCGAGGTGTCGGCGCCGGCGCGATCGAGCATGTCCCGCACCGAGCCGGGCGCCCAGACGCGCTCCTGCAAACGCTCCCTGGCCTCGGCCGGGTTGGCGGAGGTGCGGATGAGCTCGATGACCGGATCGATGTTCGCGAGTGCGACCGCAAGGCCCTCCAGGACATGCGCCCGTTCCCTCGCCTTCCGAAGCTCGAAGATGGTCCGCCGCGTCACCACCTCGCGGCGGTGGCGCACGAACGCCTCGATCATCTGCCGGATACCGAGCAACCGGGGCTGTCCGTCCACCAGCGCGACGAGGTTGATGCCGAACACCGTCTCCATCGAGGTGAGCTGGTACAGGTTGTTCAGCATCACCTCCGCGTTCTCGCCGCGGCGCAGCTCGACGACGACGCGCATCCCGTCCTTGTCGGACTCGTCGCGCAGGGCCGAGATACCCTCGATCCGCTTCTCCTTCACCAGCTCCGCGATCTTCTCCAGCAACCGCGCCTTGTTCACCTGGTACGGAAGCTCTCTGACGACGATGCGCTCGTGGACTCCGCCTTCGACCGCCTCGACCCCGGCTCGCGCGCGAACGTAGATCCGTCCCCGCCCGGTGCGGTACGCCTCGTGGATCCCCGCCGCCCCGTTGATGATCCCCGCGGTCGGGAAGTCGGGACCCGGCATGATCTCCATGATCTCGTCGACGCCGAGCTCGGGGTCGTCGATGAGGGCGACGCAGACGTCGACGACCTCGGCGAGGTTGTGGGGGGGGATGTTGGTGGCCATGCCCACCGCGATCCCCGACGAGCCGTTGACGAGCAGGTTGGGGAATCGGGTGGGGAAGACCGAGGGCTCGACCTCGGAGCCGTCGTAGTTGGGGACGAAGTCGACCGTTTCCTTGTCGATGTCGGCAAGCAGCTCGTGCGCGACCTTGGCCTTGCGCACTTCGGTATAACGCATCGCGGCCGGGGGGTCGCCGTCGACGGAGCCGAAGTTCCCCTGTCCGTCGATGAGCATCACCCGCATCGAGAACGGCTGCGCCATGCGCACGAGCGCGTCGTACACCGCGCCCTCGCCGTGGGGATGGTATTTACCGATGGTGTCGCCGACGACCCTGGCCGATTTCTTGTAGGGCTTGTTCCAGTCGTTCCCGAGCTCGCGCATCGCGTGCAGCACGCGCCGGTGGACCGGCTTCAGGCCGTCCCGGACATCGGGGAGCGCCCTGCCCACGATCACGCTCATGGCGTAATCGAGGTAGGACTGCTTCATCTCCTCCTCGATGTCTACGGGAACGACTTCCTTCGCGAAATCAACCATATGGGAATACCTGTGCTCGCGCCGCGCGGGGAGCGCGGAAACCCGCGCCGGCCGTGTCCCGGCGGACGCGCGATCTTATCACGAGGAGCCGCCCGGACCGTCGCGACCGGGGCCCAGGCAACAATTCCCGCCAGGCCCGAAGACGCACGTCGAATCGCCACGACCGGACGGCAGGGACCGCGACGAAACCCCGATGACGCGGCCGTGCCCGGAGCGTTGGCGGGAATTGCCGGGGCCCGGATCAGTGGCTGGATGTGGATCCGGGAGGTTCCGGCCCGTTGTCCCGGACATCGGAATCCCGCGATCGGTCCGCCCCCGGGATCGCCCACTCGGCGGGCAGAGTGTGCTATCCGGTCATCGGCGCATGGGGGCCGACTACTCAGCCATCGGCAAGCAGCGCGGCAATTCGCTCACGGTCCGGCGCCTGCACGACCCCGCGCTCGGTTACCAGCGCATCGATCAGGGCGGCCGGGGTGACGTCGAACACCGGGTTCCACGCCCCGGCCCCGGCCGGGGCGACGCGGGCGCCGGCGTGCGAGAGCAATTCGTCCTCCCCGCGCATCTCGATGGGGATGTCGGCGCCGCTCGCGCAGCCGGGGTCGATCGTCGAGGTGGGGGCGACGACCATGAAGCGCACGCCGTGGTGGCGCGCGCTCACCGCGAGGGAACAGGTGCCGATCTTGTTCGCCACGTCGCCGTTGGCCGCGATCCGGTCCGCCCCGACGATCACCCAGCGCACCCGCCCCTGGCGCATCGCCCAGGCCGCCGCCCCGTCGGCGATCAGGCTCACCGGAATCCCGGCTTCGACCAACTCCCAAGCGGTGAGCCGCGCTCCCTGGAGCCATGGCCGGGTCTCGCCGGCGAAGACGTGCGCGATCCGGCCCGCCGCGTGGGCTGCGCGGATGACCCCGAGGGCGGTGCCGTAGCCGGCGGTGGCGAGCGCGCCCGCGTTGCAGTGGGTGATGACCTCGCAACGTGATTCGATGAGAGCGGCGCCGAGCTCGCCCATGCGCCGGTTCGCGGCGACGTCCTCGGCGTGCATGGTGCGTGCGGCATCGAGGAGTGCAGGCTCGGGATCGATATTGGCCGGGATGGCGCCGATCGCGCCCCGCATCCGATCGAGCGCCCATCCGAGGTTGACCGCCGTCGGCCGCGACGCGGTGAGGCGATCGAGATCAGCTTCAATCCGCTCGCGCCACGCGGCGGGCGACTCCGCGTAGCGTTGCCGCGCCGCGAGCACCACCCCGTACGCGGCAGTCACCCCGATCGCGGGTGCGCCGCGCACGACCATGTCCCGGATTGCGTCCGCTACGCCCGCGCAGTCGGTGTAGCGCCGCGTCACCGACTCCCCCGGCAGGAGACGCTGATCGAGGAGCGCGAGGGCGCCGTCGTGCCAGGCGATCGCGTCCATCGATGGTTGGCCGTCTCCTGATTGGGCGTCCCTGCTCAATGCGCCGTCTCCTCTTGCGCCGGCTCCATCCGCCCGAGGCCGTAGCGGGCATCTGATCCAGGGCCGGATCGCCGGGCGGAATTCATGGCCTGCTCCCGGCTGGAAGTGAAGGCATATCCCAATCTGCCATCCTGAAACACCGATCGCGGTGCCGTGCCGGCCCCCGTCCCCTCGAAGTCATCACTGATCGCAGCCGGTCGAAACCTCAGGCGAAGCCTGTTGGCCGATGCCCTGTGCGAAGCCCCTTGGGTGATCCAAGCGAACCGGGAGGCGTCGTGTCGGGCATCACACCGTCGTCATCGATACCTGCCGCACCGGCGCGATTCTACCCCACGCCCAAGCGCGCTCGGCCTGTTCCGCATACCGGATCGGCAAGCGCCGCGGCACTTGGCCCTGCCTCGACTCGCCAACGTCCACATCCATGCGGGCGTGGCCCTGCCGCGAGGCTTCGCCGACGGCCTCCCGCTCATGCGCCCGGTGCACGAACTCGTACACCGATTCCCGCTCGGCCCCCGCGAAAGCCCGCCCCCGTGAAAACGGGGGTCCACCGCCTCGCTGCCCTCGACGAAGGCTCGCACCTGCTCCAGCGTCCGGACCCGTTCGGTCTGTGGCGTCACGATCATCCTCCGATGCTCCCGGACCCCGCGCTACAGGCTCACTTCTCATTGGATTCACACCCTCCCTTCAGGCTCATCTCTCGTTGGACAAGACTCCCGATGGCGTTTCGGGGCAGGTGGATGTAACAATCGGCCAACGTCGACGCTCGCCGGCTCGTGCCTCGCCAATGTCATTGTTCGCTTCGGACCAATGAGAATCGCCGGCGGATGCGGGTGGCGGCCACTGGCGCGGTCGCTCGGCGACTCCGTTGCGCGGATGCGCGGGCGCCCCCGGCCAACGCCGTGAACGGGCGGGGAACAGGGTTGTTCCATGCGAGGGGCGGCCGCTGGCACTCCTGCCAGCGCTTCGAACAGGCGAGGATGAACGCCGGGAGGTTCGCAGGCGCATGAGCGCCGGTACGAGACAGCCCATGGCCAAGGTCATGGCGGTCGCCAACCAGAAGGGGGGGGTCGGCAAGACGACCACCAGCATCAACCTCGCGGTGTCGCTTGCCGCCGCGAGGCGTCGTGTGCTGCTGATCGATCTCGATCCGCAGGGCAACTCGACGATGGGCAGCGGCGTCGACAAGTCCTCGCTCGCGCTGTCGAACTACGATGTCCTGATGGAGGAGGCGACACTCGAAGAGATCTCGATCCACGTCGAGCACAGTAGCTACACCCTCGCCCCGGCCAACACCGACCTCACCGGCGCGGAAGTGGGGCTGCTCGACCAGATCGGGCGCGAGCTCCGGCTGCGCGATGCGATCGACGCGGTACGCGAACACCACGACTACGTCATCATCGACTGTCCGCCGGCTCTGAACATGCTCACGGTGAACGCGCTGGCCGCCGCCGATTCCGTGATGATCCCCGTCCAGTGCGAGTATTACGCATTGGAAGGGCTGTCCGCGCTGCTCGACACGATCGAGAAGATTCGCCGGATCCTCAATCGGGATCTACAGGTCGACGGGTTGCTGCGAACCATGTACGACCCTCGCAACAACCTCTCCGGTCAGGTGTCCCAACAGCTCACGAAGCATTTCGGAGACAAGGTCTACAGCACCGTCATCCCGCGCAACGTCCGCCTTGCCGAGGCGCCGAGCCACGGCCTGCCGGCGCTGCTCTACGACAGGAACTCGAGCGGCGCCCTCGCCTACCTTGCGCTCGCGGGCGAAGTGCTGCGGCGCGACGGGACCCACCTCCGGGCCGCAAACCAGTGAGCGCATACCGATGGTGAAGAAACGCGGACTCGGCCGCGGCCTCGAATCCCTGCTCGGGCACGTATCGGACCGGGCGATGGATACACCTGCCGCCTCGGACCCGGCCGGGCACGGGGGCTTCCGGTCGCTGCCGGTGGATGTCATCCGCCGCGGCAAGCACCAGCCGCGCCGAATCGTGGAGCAATCCACTCTCGAAGAGCTCGCGCACTCGGTGCGGGCGCGCGGCATCGTCCAGCCGATCGTGGTGCGCCCGGCCGGACCCGGGAGCTTCGAGATCGTCGCCGGGGAGCGGCGCTGGAGGGCCGCCCAGATGGCCGGCCTCCACGAAGTACCGGCAGTGGTGCGCGAGTGCTCGGACCGGGAAGCGGCGGCAGTCGCGCTCATCGAGAACATCCAGCGCGAAGATCTGAATCCGATCGAGGAGGCACAGGGCTACCGCACCCTCGCCGACGAGTTCGGACTGACCCATCAGGAGCTCGCCGACGCGGTGGGGCGTTCGCGCTCCGCGGTGTCGAACGCACTCCGACTCCTCGATCTCAACGAGGACGTTCGGGCGCTGGTCGAGCGGGGCGATCTCGACATGGGCCACGCGCGCGCCCTGCTCGCGCTCTCCGGCGCCGCGCAGAGCGAGGCGGCAGCGGAAGTGGTGAAGCGTGGCCTCTCGGCTCGCGAGACCGAAAAGCTGGTGCGCTCGAAGGCGACGCGGAAATCGCCCCCCGCGCCGGTCACTCGCGACCCGGACGTGGTCAGAATCGAGACCGAGCTTGGAGAACGCCTCGGCGCGAAGATCAGGATCGATCACAAGGCGAAGAAGGGAACGGGCTCGGTCACCATCCACTACAGCTCGCTCGACGCCCTCGACGGCATCCTCGAACGCATCCGCTGAAGGCGCGGGACTTCCGATCGGCAGCCCGGTCGTCACCCTTCGAGGACAGAAGTGGCCCCCGATTATGGGCAACTCCAGGATCGTGGATCCGATTCCGGCGGGCCTCCCCCTCTCCGGTTCACGGCAAGGCCGGTCTGCGTTCCCCGTACCGGGTGGCCTGCTCGTACGCGCAGGCGACCTGCAACACCTGCAAGTCCGCGCCCGGCCGTCCGGTCACCTGCAAGCCCCGCGGCATCCCCCCGGCCGAAAAACCGCAAGGAACCGAGATCGCCGGCAGGTTCAACAGCGGCGCGACGAGGAGCAGGCTCCAGTCGTGATTCATGGACGTGACTTCATCGTCATGGCGATAGGGATCGGTCAGGTCGGTCGGCCATACGAGCACGTCATGCGACTCGAAGGCGGCGACCACGTCGCGCCAGAGCCGCAGCCGGTATTCCTCGGCCGCGGCCATGTTCGCGCCGGTGAGGCCGGCGAACCATTCCTGCCTTTCACGCAGTGAAGGCGCCAGCCGGCCGCGATCGTTTTCATAGACGGGGGCGGTGTCTGCGGTGACCCGGTAATAGGCCAGCACGTCGTAGGCCGTCTCCAGCCCGACGAGGTCGAGATCGCAGGGTTCGATCCGGCAGCCGAGGGAATCGAATACGCTACGCTGGTCCTCGAAGTTGCGGGCCACGTCCGGGTCCATGTCGAGCGAGCCGTGGTCCGCGCTCCAGCCCATCCTGAGACCGGATGGATCCGTCTCCAGGTCCGTCAAGCCCGGCGGAAACGGTGCGGCGACGGGCACCGGGCAGCGAAGATCCGGACCCGCCAGGGCCGACAGGAACAGGGCCGTGTCGGAGACCGTCCTGGCCATCGGGCCGGCGGTGTTCATGTTCTGCCACAGCCGCGGGTTGGGGACGTCGGGGATCATCCAGGTAGTCGGACGGTGGCCGACGACGTTGCACCACCCGGCCGGGTTGCGAATGGATCCGCCGATGTCCGAGCCGTCCGCGAGCGCGCACAGGCCGGCGGCCAGCGCGGCACCGCTGCCTCCGCTGCTGGCGCCCGGACACCGCTCCGGGTCCCAGGGGTTTCGCGTGGAGCCGAACACGGGGTTGCTGCAGGTGTTGCGGGCCATCGTGAATTCGGGGGTGTTGAGCTTGCCGAGGACGATCGCCCCGGCCGCCTTCTCCCGCTCGACCACCAGATGGTCGAACTCCGGCACGTGGTCCCGCAGCGCCGGGCAGGCCATCGTGGTCCTGACCCCCTTCGTCTGGAAGCAGTCCTTCACGCCGACGGGCAGGCCGTGCAGGACGCCCCTGACGTCATTCCGGGAACGTGCCCGATCGGCCGCCTTCGCCTCGTCCCGGGCCTCGTCGAGGCGCAAGGTGACGAAGGCGTTCAGCACCGGATTGACGCGCTCGATACGCTTGATGTGCGCATCCACGAGCTCCAGCACGCTCACCACCTCGCCATCGAGCAGACGCTTCTGCTCGACGGCGGATTGATGGCAAAGTTCGTTTTCGTTCATCGTGGATCACCGTGGATGGCAAAGTCTCGGCAGGTTGCTTCGTCTCCGGTGTTGCCGGCAAACGATACCGCGGGCGCAGGTGGTGTGCGCGGCGCATTGCCGCCCGCCCCCGGACGGCTATCATCGCAAGGAATCCGCTCCGCCCCCTCCGGGGCGGCCAGGTCCGCGACGAGGAGCATCGAAAATGAGCACGGAGCGAGGTACCAGCCCGTTCGAGACCGCTCTCCACCGCACCCCGGCGAACTACACGCCGCTCACCCCGCTCACGTTCATCGAGCGCGCCGCCGCGGTCTGGCCTGACCACCCCTCGGTCATCGACGGCGAGCGCCGCTTCACCTGGGTAGAGACTTACGCGCGCTGCCGCCGCCTCGCCTCGGCGCTCGCGAAGCGCGGCATCGGGGTTGGGGACTGCGTGGCGGTGTTCGCACCGAACATTCCGGCGATCTACGAAGCCAGCTTCGGGGTACCGATGCTCGGAGCGGTGCTCAACACCATCAACGTCCGGCTCGACCCGGCGACCATCGCGTTCATCCTCGGGCACGGCGAGGCGAAGGCGCTGCTCGCCGACCGCGAGCTCTCGCCGGTGGTCGCGGATGCGCTCTCCCGGATGGAGCGTCCGCCACTGGTCATCGATGTCGATGACCCCCGCACACCGGGCGGAGAGCGCATCGGCGAGGTCGAGTACGAGGCATTCCTCGAAGAGGGGGACCCCGGGTTCGAATGGTCGGGTCCCGATGACGAATGGCGCGCCATCTCGCTCAACTACACCTCGGGCACCACCGGGAACCCGAAGGGCGTCGTCTACCACCACCGCGGCGCGTACCTCAACGCGCTCTCGAACATCGTCGGCTGGAACCTCGCGCATCATCCCGTCTACCTGTGGACCCTGCCGATGTTCCACTGCAACGGATGGTGCTTCCCGTGGACGCTGGCGGCGGTCGGCGGGACCAGCATCTGCGCGCGCAAGGTGGAGGCCGCCACGATCTACGAGGCGATCGCCGGCGAAGGGGTGACGCATCTGTGCGGTGCGCCGGTGGTGCTCGGGATGATCCTGAACGCGACCGAGGACGAGCGGCGCCCGCTTCCGCATCCGGTGCACGTGATGACCGCCGCCGCGCCCCCGCCCGCCGCGGTGCTGGAGCGGATGGAGCAGGAAGGGTTCAAGGTGACGCACGTCTACGGGCTCACCGAGACCTACGGCCCTGCGGTGATCTGCGCGTGGAAGAATGAATGGGACGATCTCCCGATGGCGGAGCAGGCGGAGCGCAAGTCGCGCCAGGGCGTGCGCTACCACGCGCTCGACGCTCTGGAGGTGATGGATCCGGAGACGATGGCCCCGGTGCCGAGGGACGGCGAGACCCTCGGCGAGGTGATGTTCCGCGGCAACATCGTGATGAAGGGCTATCTCAAGAATCCGGCCGCGACCGGGGAGGCGTTCGCGGGCGGCTGGTTCCACTCCGGCGATCTCGGGGTCGTGCACCCCGACGGCTACGTCCAGCTCAAGGACCGGTCGAAGGACATCATCATCTCGGGCGGGGAGAACATCTCCTCGATCGAGATCGAGGATGCCCTCTACCGCCACCCGGCGGTGCTCGAAGCCGCGGTCGTCGCCCGCCCCGACGAGACGTGGGGCGAGACCCCCTGCGCGTTCGTGACCCTGCGCGAGGGGACGGGCGCCGTCGCCGGGGACGACGTCATCGCCTTCTGCCGCGACCATCTGGCGCGGTACAAGGTACCGCGGACGGTGGTGTTCGGCCCGCTGCCGAAGACCTCGACCGGCAAGATCCGGAAGTACGAGCTGCGCGAACGCGCCGCGGCGCTGTGAGCCGCCGATACCCGTACAGACGACAGGGGGCTGATGGAAGATGGAAGAAGCAGCCGGAGCAGCATCGGAATGCGGGCGAAATCCGACCGCGGGATCGTCGATGCAGTAAACCACTTACCTGGTCTGTATCGCACACGGCCTCGAAGTGAGGAATGCCCGCATGTGAAACGTCGCCTGCGGGACGCCGTAGGCCGTATCGCGCCCTGCCGGGCAGGCGTGCCGGGCGAGGCATCCTCCGCCGAAACACCGTGCACCGGCGGGATGCTCGATATGCGCAACACATCGATCGACGTCGTAGCCGCTCGTGGAGAACGCGCCGACGGGACAGGCGGAAAGGCATGGGCGCTCGACGCAACGCTCGCAAGGACTCCCGCGCTCGTCACGCGGGGGAAGGTCGAGACGTTCGCGAAATGCGATTGCGCCCCGGTAAGCGTGCCACAGGCCGTAGTCCGGGTGCACCAGCGGTCCGATGGGCGAGGGGTATACGGAGCCCGCCCGCTGCGCCCACCGGATGAACGGCAGCCAGGGCGGGCCGCCGAACGGGAAGTGCGCGACCCCGTCCAGGGTATGCGCAAGGCGCGAGACGATCCGCCGGCTCCATCGGTCCAGGGCGTCCGGCGCACCGTCGTTCGCTTCCTCCGAAGCCGCGAAGACGGGCCACATACCGGGTCCGGCGTTGCCGACGAGGAGGAGCGTCCCCGCGCAGGCGCCGTCGCCGAGGCGTGGGACCGCGTCGTCCGGGACGGGATGAAACGCGCCACGGCTCGCGAGCCCCTCGGCCTCGACGGCGGTGACGATGGTATCGATGGTTCGCACCAGGAACGCCTTCCGGATCCGGACTTTCAGTCCGTGGAGCAATGCTCCTGTCTCAATGATTTTCCAATGACAATCGCTGATCTTCGGAATCGGACACCTTTATGGTCACCTTGACGGTGTCGCAGATTCGAACGACCCGGACTGTATTGGACGCGGCGGGCGAAGTACACTGGCCCTTGCGAAGCAACCATCAGGGGAACGTCATGAGCGCCGCGACCTTCGACACTCATCGGGCCGTCAAGGCGCTCCGGAAAGCCGGTGCCGATGAAGCGATGGCCGAAGCCATCGTGGACACGGCCAGCGTTGCGGCTGGCGCCGCACGTGACCAGCTTGCGACGAAGGCGGACCTCGCCGAGCTTCACACCGCGATCGCCGGACTGGAAGGGCGCATGTACCGCGCCTTGTGGATTCAGGGGGGCGCGATCGTCGCCATCCTCGCCGCGTTGAAGCTACTCGCGTAGCGTCCAGGCCAAGCTGTCGCTCCGGGCTGGGAATCGCGTCGTTTGCGACGACTCGGGATGCGCTGCGCTTACCGGCTCGCGAACCTCTCCGCTTCAATGCCGCAACGATGGCATCGAAGGATCGCATCGGAGAAACGCTGCCGAATCCCCGCTACTCGTAGGTGCGGGCGTCCTCGATCACCTTGCCGTCGTTCGCGAGCGAGCCCGCGGCCACGATCTCGATCTCGCCGCGGAGCTTGCACACCTCCCGCACCGTCGCCGCAACCGCATCGGCAAGGCTCGGATCGTCCGCCTCGCTCTCGCAACGCAAGGTCATGACGTCCTGGTTGCCGGCGCTGGTGACCACAAGCCTCGCCTGGACGATCTCGCCGTGCCGCCGCACGACCTCGGCGATCTGGGACGGGTGCACGAACATCCCCCTGACCTTGGTGGTCTGATCCGCGCGTCCCATCCATCCCCTGATCCGGGTGTTGGTGCGCCCGCACGGGCTCGCGCCCGGCAGCACCGCGGAGAGGTCGCCGGTCGCGAAGCGCACGAGCGGATAGTCCGGGTTGAGCGGCGTCACCACGACCTCCCCGACCTCGCCTTCCGGGACCGGGTCGCCGGTGCCCGGACGCACGATCTCCACGATCGCGCCTTCGTCGAGGATCATCCCTTCCAGCGCCGGCGATTCGTAGGCGATCAGCCCGACGTCGGCGGTCGCGTAGCATTGCATGACCGCGACCCCGCGCTCGCCGATGGCGGCGCGCAGGCTCGGGGGGAGGGCCTCGCCCGAGACCAGACCTCTTGCGATCGAGCCCACGTCCTCGCCGAGCTCGACCGCCTTGTCGAGGAGGATGTCGAGAAACGACGGGGTGCCGACGTAGACGTTCGGGCGAAGCCGCGCGATCGCTTGCACCTGAAGCTCGGTCTGACCGACCCCGGCGGGAAACACGGTGCATCCAATGGTCCGCGCACCGCCTTCGAGCATCGCGCCGGCCGGCGTGAAGTGGTAGGAGAAGGCGTTGTGGACAAGGTCGCCCTTGCGCACTCCGGCCGCGAACAGCGCGCGCGCCATGCGAAACGGATCGGCCCGGCGCGGCGCCGGCTCGAAGATCGGACCGGGGGAGGCGAACACGTTCGCATAGTCTCCAACCGGACCGGGGGTCAATCCCCCGAGCGGCGGGGAATCGGACTGCATCCCCATCAGCGCCGGCTTCCGGAGTACGGGCAGCGTCGCCAGGACGGTGCGGTCCGTCACCGCATCCGGGTCCGTTCCATCAAGGATGCGCGCGATGGCGGGGGCGCGCATCGCGGCCCGCAGGTGGCCGCGAAGGGCGGCGAACAGCTCCGTCTCACGCGCTTCGGGGTTGCGCGTTTCGAGGGCGTCGTAGTGGTCGGGGGTCATGTCCGGTGGAGGGACGTCAAGATCGCTGAGCATATTGATCGGCCGGCGCCGTTTTCTTCAACACCTGGACGGCCAGGTTCAGCAGATGCAAAGAGTCACGCAAAAGACCGTCTGTCCGGCAGGATGCCTTGTCAGGCGGAACCGGATCGTCCGGAGGGTTGGTTTTTTGAAAGCCGGATCACACCACCTACTACGGCGATTCCGAAAACAACCACGAGAATCAGCATCGCGGCTATGGCGACCCCTTCACCTGTGATAGT
Source organism: uncultured Gammaproteobacteria bacterium (assembly GCA_958295835.1). GTDB lineage: Bacteria > Pseudomonadota > Gammaproteobacteria > HK1 > HK1 > HK1. The sequence continues at coordinate 4,060,924 of OY282378.1, read as the reverse complement.
CATTCTGTTTGGTGTTCCTGGGTCAGGATGTACTATCCAGATTACCAGCGGAACATAAATCCCCGCCAACAACCCGAATATGAGCTTGTACCATCCGATCTCTTCCTTGATTTTATCGCCTCTTGCCACTTCCGGATCTGCCGCATCCCCGCCTGACTTTCCCGCTTCTGCACAGCCGTCCTTTCCCTACGCCAGCCAGCGCTTGCGCCGGCGGTAGTGCTTGGTGTCGCGGAAACTCCTGCGCTCGCCTCCGCTGGTGCCGAGGTAGAACTCCTTGACGTCCTCGTTGTCGGCCAGCGCGCCGGCTACGCCGTCCATCACCACGCGCCCGTTTTCGAGGATGTAGCCGTACCGGGCGTAGCGCAACGCCATGTTGGTGTTCTGCTCGGCGAGGAGGAACGTCACTCCCTCGTTCTCGTTGAGCTTCTTCACGATCTCGAAAATCTCCTCGACGAGCTGCGGGGCGAGGCCCATCGACGGCTCGTCGAGGAGGATCATCGACGGTCTGGCCATCAGCGCGCGGCCGAGCGCGGTCATCTGCTGCTCGCCGCCCGAGGTGTAGCCGGCCTGCGCGCGGTGGCGCTCCTTGATGCGCGGGAAGTAACCGTACACCATGTCGAGGTCGCGCTCGATCGCGCCCCTGCCGTCGGTGCGCGTATACGCGCCCGTGAGCAGGTTCTCCTCGACGGTGAGATGGCCGAAGCAGTGGCGGCCTTCCATGACCTGGATGACGCCCATCTTGACGAGATCGGCCGGGGTACGCCCATCGACGCGCTCGTCCCGGTACGTGACCGAGCCCTTCGTGACCTCGCCCCGCTCGGCGCCGAGCAGGTTCGAGATGGACTTCAGCGTCGTCGACTTCCCTGCGCCGTTGGCCCCGAGGAGGGCGACGATGCCCCCCTCGGGAACCTCGAGGGACACCCCCCTGAGCACGAGGATCACGTGGTCGTAGATCACCTCGATGTTGTTGACGCTCAGCAGGGGCGTCCCGTTGGTCTCCATGGCCTGTCTACCCGTGTGCTTCGGCTGTCTCTCTGCCGCCGGCCGGAACCCGCGCCGCCGATCAGTCGTAGCTGACGTTGGCGGTCAGCCACGGCTGACGGTGTTGGTCAGCCGCAGTCGCTGTCCATCGACATCCCGCTGCGCGGGGTGATGCCCTTCTCCTTGGCGTACTGCGCGGAGGACGCCTGGATCATCGGGTCGACGATCGACTTGTCGGTCTCGATCCAGTCGGTGACCTCCTTCCACCTGGTTCCGGTCCATTCCAGGAACTTGACCGCGCCGCCGCCCTCGTGGTCGGCGCAGCTCACCTTGAGCGGGGACATCAGCCCCTCGGCCCCGAGCTCCTTGATGCGCTCCTCGGTGACGTCCAGGCTCTCGATGCCCCAGCGGATCTCCTCGCCGGTGAGCGGCTTGGCGCCGAACTTGCCTTGCGCGTTGCGGATCGCCTCCATCGTGAGGAGCCCCGCGATGAGGCCGCGGTTGTAGTAGATCGTGCCCACGCGCTGCGGCGAGATGTGGCCCTTGCCGGCCCCATGCACCTTGTCGAGGATCTCCTGGATGACCGGGAAGTCCGGTCCGGAGGGATGGAAGCCGGCGGCCACGTAGCCCACCGCCGCCTTGCCGGCGGGAATGACGTCCTCCTCGGCGCCGCTCCACCACACGCCCACGATCTGCGTGGCCGGGAAGCCGACGCGGGACGCTTCCTTGAGCGCGGTCGGATTCATCACGCCCCAGCCGCGCAGGATGACCCAGTCCGGCTTGTAGCGCCGCGCGATCTCCAGCCACGTGGCCTTCTGATCGAGTCCGGGATGCGGGATCGGGAAGTGGCGGACCTGGAAGCCGTACATCTCCGCCTGCTTGTCGAGGACCGGGATCGTCTCCTTGCCGTAGCTCGACTCATGGTAGAGGTTGGCGATCTTCTTGCCCTTCAGATTGCCCATACCGCCTTCCTTCATCCCGATGTACTTGATCTTCGCCGTGTTCTGGCTCCAGTAATTGGTCACCAGGGGGAAGACGTACGGGAAGATCTTGCCGTTGGTGGCGTCGGTGCGCCCGTATCCCATCGAGATGAGCGGTATCTTGTCGGTGGTGGCGCGCTCGATGAGCCGGTACGTGATACCGGTCGAGAGCGGATGCACGATGCTCGCGCCGGTCGGACCCTTGCCCTTGAGGCGTTCGTAGCACTCCACTCCGCGATCGGAGTTGTACGCCGTCTCGCACTCCTCCCAGGTGAGCTTCACGCCGCCGATCCCGCCGTCGCGGATGTTGAGCAGCTCCATGTAGTCTTCCATGCCGCCCCAGAACCCGGAGCCGCCGGCGGCATAGGGGCCGGTGCGGTACACGAGCGCGGGGATGAACTGTTCGTCCTGGGCCTGCGTGGCCGCGAAGGGCCCGAGCACCAGGCTCGCGGCGACCATGGAGAGCAGAGGTCTTGTGATTCTCATCGGTGACTCCTCCTTATCGTCGGTTGTGAACCGCCTCCGGGCGGCAGCGGATCTTCGGTGACCGCCCCCGGAGACACTGGCAGGGGATTCTAAGGCACCCGGGCCGCTGCCGTGAACGACGATCCCCATGCGTCGTCCGCGGCCCACCGCACTCTCGCGACGGCCCGCCGTACACCTCCGGCAGGACCGGCTCCGGAAACGCCGCACGCTTGGCGATTCAATCGAATCGCCCGCTTGCACCGGCGGCGGAACCACCTGCGCTTCCGGGCGGCTGCTCCTCGCGTCCGGCTCGTCTGCTCCTGACGTTCGGCTCGTCCTTGCCGCCCGGCCTCCTCTCAGTACGGAAACGGCCACTGCCTCAGCTTCTCCTTCGCGATCTGCCACAGCCGGGCGAAGCCGTGCGGCTCCACGATGAGGAAGAAGATGATGGCGCCGCCGAACACGATCAGCTCCAGGTTCGCCAGCACGTCGCCCGACAGCGTCCCGCCCATCACCGTCGAGGCGAAGATGTTCAGCCCCACCGGCAGCAGCACGATGAACGCGGCGCCGAGGTAGGAGCCCATGATGCTGCCCAGCCCCCCGATGATGATCATGAACAGGATGTTGAACGATCGGATGAGGTCGAACGCCTCGGTGTCCGCATTCCCGACGTAGGTGAACACGTACATCGCGCCGGCGACGCCGCAGTAGAACGAGCTGATCGCGAACGCGACCAACCGGGTGCGCAGGGGCCGCACGCCGATGATCTCGGCCGCGATGTCCATGTCCCGGATCGCCATCCACGCGCGTCCCGTGGCGCTGCGCACGAGGTTCTTGGCGAGCAGGGTGAGGACCACGACGACGGCCAGGGTGACGAGGTACTTGACTTCCGGCGTCGCCTGGGGCCCGGACACCAGGACGTTGACGGGAGCGAGGAAGTCGAGCGGCCCCCCGGCTTCGGCAAGCCGGCCGAACAGCGTGGTGGTCGGCGCCGAGGCCACCCCCGCCGGATCGTAGTTGGTGAACCAGCCGACGTGGTCGAACAGCCAGAGCAGGAAGAACTGCGCCGCCAGCGTGGTGACCGCGAGGTAGAACCCCTTGATGCGCAGGCTCGGCAGTCCGAACAGGACCCCCACCAGCGCCGCGAACAGGCCCGAGATGATGAAGCTCGCGATGAGGGGGATCTCGGGAAGGCGCAGGACGAGGTTGTAGCAGGCGTAGGCGCCTACCGCCATGAACCCGCCGGTGCCCAACGAGATCTGTCCGGCGTAGCCGGTGAGCAGGTTCAGCCCCAGCGCGGCCAGCCCGAACACGAGGAACTGGGTCAGGATCGGCCCCATCAGGTACTGCGACCCGGTGAGCGGAGGAACGACGACCGCGAAGGCGACGAGCCCGACCACGAACCAGTAGTCCTGGCGGATGGTGAAGATCGCCTGGTCGCTCGCGTACGTGGTCTTGAACTGGCCTGCTTCGCGGTAGAGCATCTCTTTCCTCTATCTCGTGCCTCTCACCCCGGACCCCTTGCCCCGCGTCTTCGGCGACGCACGGGCAGACGCCTCATCGCGCGACGACCGGTGGCTCCCCGGCGTCATACACGCTCGATGATCTTCTCTCCGAACAACCCCTGCGGCCACACCAGCAGGAACAGCGTTCCCAGCATGTAGGGGCTCCAGTTCTCGGTCCCCCCGCCGAAGTACGGGATCCCGACGTAGATCTCGAAGAGCTTCTCCGTCGACCCCACGATCAGACCGCCGATGATCGCGCCGGGGATGGACGTGAACCCCCCGATCAGGATGACCGGCAGCGCCTTGAACGCGAGCAGCGAGATCGAGAACTGCACCCCCAGCTTCGATCCCCACATCAGCCCCGCGAACAGCGCGACGATGGCCGAGGCGGCCCAGACCACCGCCCAGATGTTCTTCAACGGGATCCCCACGGAGAGCGCGGCCTGGTGGTCGTCGGCGACCGCGCGCAGGCCGCGTCCCACCCGGGTCTTGTTGAAGAACCAGGCGAGCGCCGCGACCAGCACCGCCGCCGTCCCTGCCGCCGCCACGTCGAAGGTGCTGATGAACAGACCGAGGCTCTCGCGGAGCCACTCGATGGGAACGTCGGGGATACCGATGTCGAGGGCGTGCACGTCGGCGTCCCACACCCCCTGCGCCACCCCCTCGATGACGAAGTTCAGGCCGATCGCGGCCATGAACAGGATGATGGGCTCCTGGTTGACGAGCGGGCGGAGCACGATCCGCTCGATGGCGATGGCCATCATGATCATCACCAGCAGGGTCACCGCGAGGGCGCGCCACAGCATCGCCTCGTCGAGGAAGAAGCAGGCCACCGCGAGGCCGAGCAGGACGCCGGCCGCCCAGTTCGGGGTGCGGGCCCCCACGGTGAGCATCAGGAAGGTCAGCTCGACGATGAAGATCGCCCGCCACATCGGCTGGCCGCCGTCGAATACGATCGGCAGGAGCACCACCGCGACCGCCGCGAGCACCACCGGGGTACGTCCATACCGGGCCGGCGCGTCGAGCACGACGGTAAATCGGCGCAGCCCCCAGATCCCCGCCGCGAGCAGCGCGAAGACGACCGCGAGCCAGCCGGTCCAGCCCCAGAAATCCGATCCGACCTCCAGCATCAGAACGAAGGTGAGGGCCGCGAACAGGACGAAGGCGCCCTGCGCGAAGTTGAAGATCTGGGACGCCTTGAAGATCAGCACGAGGCCGAGCGCGACCAGTGAATACATGATCCCGGTCAGCAGTCCGCCGACCAGCACTTCGAAGAAGAACAGGATTTCTTCAACCATTTGCTTGTCCGCCCGATTCTCCGCCGCCCATTCCCGGCGCTCATCCCTGGCCGAGATAGGCGCGGATCACGACCGGGTCGTTGCGCACCTCGTCCGGGGTTCCCTCGGCGATCTTCACGCCGTGGTCCAGCACCACCACGTGGTTCGAGATGTCCATGACCACCCCCATGTCGTGCTCGATCAGCAGCACCGTGGTCCCGAACTGATCGTTCACGTCGAGGACGAAACGGGCCATGTCCTCCTTCTCTTCGAGGTTCATCCCCGCCGTCGGCTCGTCGAGGAGCAGCACCTTGGGCTCCATCGCCAGCGCCCGCGCGAGCTCCACCCGCTTCTGCAGGCCGTAGGGCAACCGGCCGACCGGGGTGCGGCGGATGGCCTGGATCTCGAGAAAGTCGATGATGCGTTCGACGAACTCGCGATGCCTGATCTCCTCCTTCCGGACAGGACCCCAGTACAGGGCGTCGGTCAGGAAATCGTACTTCATCTTGAGCAGGCGGCCCGTCATGATGTTGTCGAGGGTGCTCATGCCCCGGAACAGCGCGATGTTCTGGAACGTCCGGGCGAAGCCGAGCCGCGCGACCTCGAACGTCTTCAGGTGGGTCCGGTCCTGCCCCTCGAACAGGATGCGTCCGCTCGTCGGCCGGTAGAATCCGCTGACCACGTTCAGCATCGAGGTCTTGCCGGCGCCGTTCGGACCGATGATCGAGAACACTTCCCCCGGATGCACCGAGAAGCCGACGTTCTCCAGCGCGGTGACCCCGCCGAAGCGGAGCAGGACGTCCTCGACCTTCAGGAACGATTCCGCCGACGTGGCGCCGGTGGTCAGATGGCGCTTGCGCATGTCCGCGAGGGCGAGGACCGCCGCGTCGCGCGACTCGAACAGGTTGGCGCGGAATTGCTCGCTCTGCGCGTGCGACCGGATCGATTCGCGAACGTTGACGTTCACTCCGAACCGGACCGTGCCGAGCCCGTAGCTGATGTTCGCGCGCTTGCCGCGCTCGGCGAACGCGGCCCACGCCTCGGGCGAGATCTCGCAGTCCTCGTAGTTGACGAGGAAGTACCAGCGCGAGCCGGACTCGCCGACCCGTGCATCGACGTCGTCGTAGAAGGCTTCGGTCGCGGCGGCGGTATGGAACGCCATCCCCGACAGATCGACCTCGAGGGTATCGCGATCCGCGTGAAACGTGAGCCGCTCCCCGACCGGCCGCTCACTCATCGGATCGCGCTCCCGCATGACGCCGGCTCGTCATCGGCGAAAGTCAACTCGCCCTGGCCATCGCGCCGGGGAACGTCCGGACATCGCCGATGCTCAGGTCCGCGCTGATCTGGCCGCGACGGCCGTCCTCGAAGACCACTTCGGTGTCGATGTGGCAGGTGTCGGCGTCGGAATAGAGCGCGTCGATGAGCGGTGCATAGCGCTGGGCGATGATGCGGCGCCGAACCTTGCGCGTCCTGGTGAGCTCCCCGTCGTCGGCGTCGAGCTCCTTGTGGAGCACGAGGAAACGCCTGATCTGGGACGAAGCGAGCTGCTGGTCCCCGGCGAGATCCGCGTTGACCGAGCCGATGCACTCCCTGACCAGCTCGTACACGCGCGGATGCGCCGCGAGCTCCTGGTAGCTCGCATACACGATGCCGTTGCGTTCGGCCCAGTTGCTCACCGCGTCGAGGTCTATGTTGATGAATGCGGCGGCGTAGTCGCGCTCGTGGCCGAACGTCACCGCCTCGGCGATTTGCGGGAAGAACTTCAGCTTGTTCTCGAGGTACTTGGGAGCGAACATCGCGCCGTCGTTGATCCGTCCCACGTCGTTCGCCCGGTCGATGATCCGCAGGTGCCCGTCCCGGTCCAGCAGCCCGGCGTCGCCCGTATGCACCCAGCCGTCCCCGGTCTTCGTCTCCCGGGTCGCCTCTTCGTTCCTGTAGTAGCCGCGAAAGACGCCGGGGCTGCGGTAGAGGACCTCGCCGTTGTCGGCGATCCTGAGCTCGACCTGCGGGGCGGCGCGGCCCACGGTGTCGGCGCGCACTTCGTCGTCCGACTGGATGGTGACGAATACCGAGGCTTCCGTCTGGCCATAGAGCTGCTTCACGTTGATGCCGAGCGATCGGTAGAAATCGAAGATGTCGGTGCCGATCGCCTCGCCGGCGGTGTACGCGAGCCGGATACGCGAAAAACCGAGGGTGTTCTTGAGCGGGCCGTAAACCAGCAGATTCCCCAGCCAGTGCATGAGCCGGTCCGGAAGCGACACCGGCTTGCCTTCGAGGACCCTGATCCCCACCCGTTTCGCGAGCTTCATGAAGTAGTGGTACATCTTCTGCTTGATGAAGCTCGCATCCTCGATCCGGATGCTTACGGTGGTGAGCAGGTTCTCGAAGACGGCGGGAGGGGCGAAGTAGTATGTCGGACCAATCTCCTTCAAGTCCTGCATCACCGTCGCCGCGCTCTCCGGACAGTTCACGCAGAACCCGGTCACGTAGCTTTGCCCGAACGAGAAGATGTTGTCACCGACCCACGCCATCGGCAGATATGCGAGCACCTCGTCGTCGACTCCGAGATTGTCGAACTCCGCCGCGTTTCGCGCGGTGATCAGGACGTTGTCGTGGGTGAGGATGACGCCCTTCGGGTTCCCCGTGGTGCCCGAGGTGTAGAGGATGATCGCGACGTCCGCGCCGCCGCCCTTCGAGACCTCCTTCCCGTAGAAGCCGGGGTTGGCGAGCGCGAATGCCTTCCCCTGCTCCTGGACCGATGCGTACGAGTGCAGGAAGGGCTGGTCGTAGTGGCGCATGCCCCGGGGGTCGTCGTAGAGGATGACTTCCAGCGAGGGGCACTGCTCCCTGATCTCGAGCAGCTTGTCGACCTGTTCCTGGTCTTCCGCGATCGCGAACCGGGCGCCGGCATGATTGACGACGAACTGGAGCTCCTTCGCTACGGAGTCCTGGTACATCGGTACCGGGATCCCGCCCAGCGCCTGCGCCGCGCACATCGAGCCGTAGAGCCTCGGGCGGTTGCGGCCGACGATCGCGAGCCTGTCACCGCGCTCCAGGCCGAGCGCCGCGAGCCCGCATGCGAGGCCCTCGATCTCGACCTCGAGCTCGCTCCACGTCCAGCTCTGCCAGATGCCGTATTCCTTCTCGCGCGCCGCGTGCCGGTCCGCGAATCGGCGGGCGTTGAGGGCGAGCAGCTTCGGAAAGGTGTCGGGCGTGTCCGGTCCGCGTCCGGTCTGCCCGGCATCGGCTGCTTCGGCCATCGTCTCCTCCCTTCCCGTGGACGCGCCACCACCGGCGCCCCGGTGTGGGCGTGATCCGTACCGCTCGCGAGACTTGCAACCGGACGTGCCCCGGAAGCACCACCTGCCTCGTGCACCGTGACGACGGGGCCGGACGAGGCGGAGCGGTGAATGATAATGCAAACGGCACGCCAGTAAAGCGGTGAGAACACCATCCACGCCACGCGCCAGGGTCATCGGCGCACGATGCATCGAGCCGCGACCCGGATCTGCGGTTATACTGGCAGCCGCCCCGGGGCGCCCCGCCTCACACCGGCTTCCAGCGAGCGACGAGGTCCTGTCCGGACCGGTTTCGCGCGATCCGCGATGCAGACGCAACTCATACTTTCGGCCATCGCAACCGACGAGCCGCGGGGGTTCGCCTCGCTGGTTCGCGCCATCCACGAGTGCGGGTGCGGCATCCGGGAAGCGCGGCTCATCCGTTTCGGCGATCACCTGAGCGTCGTCGCGGGGGTGGCCGGCAACTGGAACGCGGTCGCCAAGCTCGAGGACGCCCTCGCCCGCCTCGACGGGGAGGACGGGCTCCAGGTCGTCTCGTCGCGATCGAGCCGCGGCGCCTCACGGGACGAGATCATCCCCTACCTTGCCGAGGTCACCAGCACGGATCGTCCCGGCGTACTCGCGCAGATGGTGAGATTCTTCTCCGACCGCGAAATCTCGATCGAGGATCTCCATGCAACGACTGCCCGTACCCCGTATGGCGAGACGTGGATCGGGTCGGCCCACATCACCGTCGGCCTGCCCGCATCGCTGTCGTTGGCCACGGTTCGAGGCGAATTCATGGATCTCTGCGACGAGCTCAACGTCGATGGCGTGCTCGCTCCAATCAGGTAAGCCGCCGGAACCCGCTCGTCGCCGAACCGGATCGCGGCCTCATTCCGTCTGACGCAGGGTGCGTATCTCCCCCATCGCGACCGAGAGCATCGTGAAGTCCGTCCGCCCGGCGTTCGCCAGGTCGCCGAGGATCTGGCGGCACCGGGCCACCGGGATCCGGTTCTGCGCGAGCCAGGCGGCCACGCGGTCGGCCGGTGTGGCCTCACCGGCGTCGAGGCGCAACGAATCCAGGGTGAGCGCACTCAACTGGGCATAGAGATCGTCGCGCAGGGCCGCGCGCGACAGCGCCTGCCAGCGGTTGTCGCGGGGAAGTGCCGCGATCTGGTCCCGCAGCCAGTGCATGTCGAGCGTCTCGCCGAGCTCGAAGTAGACGGAAGCCGCCTCCTCGACCGGGATCGTCGCGCTCGTCGCCACCTCCACGACGTCCAGGGCGGAGGCGAGGTCGTTGCCGCTCGCGACCTCCAGCGCCAGATCTTCGGGAACGCCGCGCCCGACGAGACGGCCGATCGCCGCGTCGGCCGCGGTGCGGCTCGAATCGGCCACCAAATCCCTCAATCGACGGCGAAGCGCCGACACGCCGCTGGCGAAGTACTTGATGTCACGCGCGACGTCGAGGGGCCGCGACCGGTTCCTGAGCAGCCATCGCGCCCCCCGCTCGACGAGCTTGCGCGTCTCCAGAAGCATCGATATCTGGACGTCCGTGCCCACGACGTTGTCCAGCGCCTCGATCGCTTCCCACGTCCGATGCATGCCGTACACCTCGCGCGCAACGAGGTACGCCCGGGCGATGTCGACGTCGTCCGCGCCGGTCTCTTCCCCGAGTCGGAACGCGAAGGTGATCCCGCACCGATTCACCATCTCGTTCGCGACCACGGTGCCGACGATCTCGCGCGCGAGCCGATGCGTCGGCATCAGCCCGGAAAATCGTTCGCGCAATGCCGACGGGAAATAGGCACGGAGCTCGTTCGCCACGAACGGCTCGTCGGGCAACGTGGATGCGAGCAGGCGCTGGAACAGGCGAATCTTGACATAGGCGATCAGCACCGAAAGCTCCGGCGTATGGAGTCCGCCCTGGACCGCGAGGCGCTCGGCGATCTCCTCCGCCCCGGGCAGGAACTCGATCTCCCGGTCGAGCTCGCCGTCGCGCTCGAGCCGGCGAATGAGCCTGGAGTGCACTTCCAGCAATGATGCCGCCTGGCTCGCGGCGACGCTCAGGGCCTGCGTCTGGAGGTAGTTGTTGCGCAGGACCAGCTCCGCCACCTCGTCGGTCATCTCCTCCAGGAGCCGGTTGCGCTGCTTCCCGGTCATGTCCCCGGCGGACACCACCTCGTTCAGCAGCACCTTGATGTTGACCTCGTGGTCCGAGCAGTCCACGCCACCGGAGTTGTCGATGGCGTCGGTGTTCACGCGCCCGCCGGCGGCCGCGAACTCGATGCGTCCGAGCTGGGTGAGGCCGAGGTTGCCGCCTTCGCCGACGATCCGGCACCGCAGCTCCTCCCCGTTCACCCGCACCACGTCGTTGGCCCGGTCTCCGACGTCGGCGTGCGATTCGTTCCGAGCCTTGACGTAGGTGCCGATTCCGCCGTTCCACAGGAGATCGACGGGCGCCTTGAGCATCGCCGCGATCAGCTCGTTCGGAGTCAGCGATTCGGTGCCGATGCCGAGGGCCCCGCGGGCCTCGGGGCTCAGCGGTATCGACTTGGCGCTCCTCGGGTAGATCCCGCCGCCCGCGGACAGCACCGAACGATCGAAGTCGTCCCAGGTCGAGCGCGGCAGCGCGAAGAGCCGTTCACGCTCCACGAACGTCGCCTCCGGATCCGGGTCCGGGTCGATGAAGACGTGCAGGTGGTTGAACGCGCCCAGGAGCCGGATGTGCCGGGAGAGCAGCATCGCGTTCCCGAACACGTCGCCTCCCATGTCGCCGATCCCGACGACCGTGAAGTCCGTGGCCTGCGAATCGATGCCGAGCCCGCGGAAGTGGCGCTTGACCGATTCCCATCCCCCGCGCGCGGTAATCCCCATCCCCTTGTGGTCATAGCCCCGGGAGCCCCCGGAGGCGAATGCGTCGCCGAGCCAGAAGCCGTATTCGTGCGCGAGCGCATTGGCGATGTCGGAGAACGTCGCGGTTCCCTTGTCCGCCGCGACCACCAGGTACGGATCGTCTTCATCGTGACGCATCACGCGCGGCGGCGGGACCACCTGCCCCCCGACCAGGTTGTCGGTCACGTCGAGCAGACCGCGGATGAAGATCCGGTAGCAGGCGATCCCTTCTTCCTGGACCGCCTCGCGGCCGGCGTCCACCGGCAGCTTCTTGGGCACGAAGCCCCCCTTCGAGCCGACCGGCACGATCACCGCGTTCTTCACCATCTGGGCCTTCGCGAGCCCCAGCACCTCGGTGCGGAAATCCTCGCGCCGGTCCGACCAGCGGATGCCTCCGCGGGCGACGGCGCCGCCGCGCAGGTGCACGCCCTCCACCCGCGGCGAGTAGACGAAGATCTCGTACTTCGGCCGCGGCTCGGGAAGCTCGGGGATCTTGTGGGGGTCGAACTTGAACGAGACGTACGACTTCGGCGTGCCGCCGGGGCCGTGCTGGAAGTAGTTGGTGCGCAACGTCGCGCGGATGACGCCGATGTAGCTGCGCAGGATCCGGTCCTCGTCGAGGTTGGCCACCTCGTCGAGGGACGCTTCGATGCGGGTCATGACCTCCAGCTCCGAGTCGACCCGCTCCATGGTCGCGTCCTTCGCGTCCGGCACCTCGCGCTGCCGATCGGGATCGAGGCGCGCGAGGAACAGCTCCACCAGCATCGCGGCGATTCCGGGATTCGCGGCGAGCGCGTCCTGTACGTAGGCATCACTGAACGTGACCCCGGCCTGGCGCAGGTACTTGCAGTACGCGCGCAGGATCACGATCTCCCGCCACCCGATCCCCGCCCGCAGCACGAGCCGGTTGAAGCCGTCGTTCTCGACCTCTCCCGACCAGATGCGGGCGAATGCCTCGCGGAACGTTTCGTCGATACGATCCGGGTCGAAGTCGGAGCCTTCCCCGTGGAGCATCCCGAAGTCGTGCAGCCACACCCGCGGAGCGCCGGCCCGTTCGATCCTGCTCGGATGCTCGTCCTCGACCTCGAGGCCCATGTTCTCCAGCATCGGGAGCGCATCGGAGAGCGAGACCGGTCGGCGCCCGAGCTGGAAGAGCTTGAAGCGCAGCCGCTCCTCCTCCGCTTCGAGTGGACGGTAGAGGCTCATCCGGATACCGCCCTCTTCGATGCGCTCCATCTTCTCCACGTCGAGCACTGCGACCCTCGCGGAATAGGTCTCGCGGTAGTCGGCGCGAAACGCGTCGCCGTAGCGCTGGAACAGGCGGGTGCCGTGCTCCTCGCCGAAGGAGTCGAGCAGAGCGTCGCGCAGGTCGTCGGCCCAGGTGCGGCTCACCGCGCGCAGCCGCCGCTCCAGCTCCGCGAGGTCGTAGCTCGGGACGCGCTTCGCATCGACCCGGATGACGAAGTAGAGCCGCGCCAGCACCGACTCCGACAGGTGCACCGTGAACTCGGTGTCCGTCCCGCCGAACGTCTCCTCGAGCATCCCCTGAATGACCAGCCGGCTCTGGGTGGTGAACCGCTCTCTCGGCACGAACACGATGCACGAGTAGAACCGCCCGAGCCGGTCGGGATGCACGAACAGCCGGATTCGCTGCCGTTCCTGCAGATGGAGGATCCCGATCGACGTCTCGTGCAGCTCTTCGGTGGGGATCTGGAAGAGCAGCTCCCGGGGAAAGGTGTCGACGATGTTCTGCAGCGCCTTGGCGGCGTGGCTGTTCGGAGGGTAGCCGGCGCGGCGCAGCACCTCGGCCGCCTTGCGCCGCAGCAGCGGGATGTCGCGCGGTACGCGGTTGTAGGCGGCGGAGGTATAGAGGCCGAGGAACCGGCGTTCTCCGCAGACCCTTCCTTCTGCGTCGAGCTGCCGGATGCCTATGTAGTCGAGGTAGCCCGGCCGGTGCACGGTGGATCGCATGTCGGCGCGGGTGACTGCCAGCAGCTCGGGATGCCTCCGGTCGCGCTGGTGCTGCCGCGGAAGGTTCGAGAACGCCTCGGATGCATGTCCGCCGTCATCGCGCAGCAGCCCGAGTCCCGTCCCCGGCTCCGGCACCAACCGATCGTGGCCGCCGGTGCTCTCGACCCGAAAGGCGCCGAACCCCAGGAACGTGAAATGGTTGTTCTCGATCCATTCGAGGAAGGCGCACGCCTCGTCGAGCTCTTCGCGATCGGCCGGCGACGGCGAGGACTGCAGATCCGCGATGCTCCGGCGCAGTTGCTCGCGCATGCCGCTCCAGTCCTCGACCGAGGCGCGGACGTCGGCGAGCGCGGATCGCACCTCCGCCGCCATCGCATCGAGCACTTCCTGCTCGGTCTGGCGATCGGCCTCGATATGGATGACCGCCTCGATGACGGCCCCCTCATCCGCTTCGTCGAGGGAGAGGACCGCATCGACGCGGCTACCCTCCCCGCGGTGAAGGCGCATCACGGGGTGGACCACGAGATGGCTCGTGTAACCGCGGCGGTTCAGGACCATCCGCACCGAGTCGACCAGGAACGGCATGTCGTCGGTGACGATCTCGACGATGGTATGGGTCGACTGCCATCCGTGCTGCTCGATCCGAGGGTTGTAGACCCGGACCTTCGGCTCGCGCGGCGCGCGCCGCCGTGCGAGGTTGAGGTGCGCCACCGCGGCGCCGTAGAGATCGTCCGCCTCGCGCTCGGCCAGGTCGTCGGGCGAGACGCCCGCGTAGTACCTGGTGACGAACGCCAGAACGAGATCGAGGTCCTCGCCGCCCGTTCGCTCGCGGGCGAGCGCGGTGACTTCGTCAATCAGATCGATGTGCCGTGTCGTCGGTCGAGTCGCCATTGGAGACCACCTCTCGTGTCATCCGGTCTTCGTCGTGCCGAGCCACCCTGCGGGATCTCGCGCCGCCTCGCATCTCCCGGCCGCGAGCCGGACTGCGACGACTTCGGCCCTCGTCCCCTCGGCCTCGTGCACCGTGCCTGCGTCCTTCCCATCGGGTTCGCCGGGAGCATGGGACCGTGTCGCACCTGCGCCCGGCGCCATCTTCCGGCGCGGTGGCCTGCCAGTATAGACGTACTCCCGCCATCCCCTGGGCCTCGGTCCCGCCTTCGAAGCCACTTCGGGAATCCCCGGGCTCCCCGTCCAACCTCCGGACAAGGCCGGAATCCGTCACCCGCCCCGGCGCCGTATCCTGCAAACGCCCGGAACCGCCCCGCCGTGCAGACCTCGGCCGACAGGCATCGAGCCCCGCGCCGACCCGTCGAGAGTCCCGTGGCCCGGTCGCGAGGACCCCGCGCGATGGATTCGGGGCCCGTACACGGTTAGGATGAACTATCGATCAACGAGGCCGACGATTTTGAAGATCGAACACTTGAGCGTGCTGGCAACGGTGGTGGTCGCCTTCGCCGCATCGACCGCGCTGATTCTGAACGGTCAGTCGGAGCTGCGCAGGGACATGTGGGCAGGTCAGTCGGAGCTGCGCAAGGACATGCGGGCGGGCCAGGCCGAGCTGCGCAAGGACATGCGGGCGGGCCAAGCCGAGCTGCGCAAGGATCTCCGGGCGGTGGAGGCCGAGCTGCGCTCAGGCCAGACCGAGCTACGAAAAGAGATGCAGGCGACCCAGGCCGAGCTGCGCCAGGAAATGAAGGCGGGTCAGGCCGAGCTGCGGGCGGGCCAGGCCGAGATCCGCAAAGATCTGGAATCGCTCGAAGTCCGGCTTGCAGTGGTCGAACAGCGCCCGCCCGGATCGCCCGCGAAGGACGACGCATCGGCGGCCGTTCCGGCTCCGACCGCCCTGCTCGACGGCTCCCCGTCCACCTCGGACGGACTCCGTCCGCCTCGGACGCCGCTCCTCCAGGCAGGCACCGTGACCTCGCAGATCGGGCCCTCGACCGCGGGCGGCCCCAACCACTAGCCACCGGCGTTCGCCGGCCAGCTCCGGGCACCTTCCGAACCGCGGCATGGGTAGACGGCGAAAGGGCGGAGGATCGCGCAGCCCCGGACCTTCCCGCCTCGGGCAATGGCTGAGAGGCGCCTTCGACGCGCACCGCGCCCGCGACCTGCGCGAGGCGGAGAGGCTCGCCCGGCGCGTGCTCGACACGGCGCCGGATCAGCCCGACGCGCTGCACCTGCTCGCGACCATCGCACGCGAGAACGGCCGCAACGACCTGGCCATCGACCTGTACCGCCGCCTGCTTCGCCGGCATCCGGCCATCCCCATCGCGCACAACAGCCTCGGCAACCTGCTCCAGGTACGGGGGGAGTGGCAGGAGGCGATCGCGTGCTACGAAGCCGCCCTCGCCCACGACTCCCGCTACACCTCCGCGTACTTCAACCTCGGGCGCGCGTTGCTGCACATGAACGATCTGATCCGCGCGGAGCATTACCTGCGCCAGGCGGCGGCGTTCGCGCCGGACGATGCGCAGGTCCGGTCGCGGCTCGCCCGCTCCCTCGTCGAGCAGGGCAGGCAGGAGGAGGCGATGGCCGAGACGCTCCGCTCCATCGAGCTGGACCCCGGCTCGGCCCAGATCCACAACGATGCCGGCGTCGTCCACTCCACCGCCGGCGACTTCGACACCGCCCGTGAACACTATCGCAAGGCGCTCGCGTTCGATCCGGGCAACGCCAAGGCTGCGCTCAACCTCGCGAAATCGAAGCGATTCACCGATGAGCGCGACGAGGATGCGGCCCGCATCCGCGCCGCCGCCGCACACGGCGCCGCGGACAAGGACACGCAGCGCGATCTGCACCTCGCGCTCGGCAAGATCCACGACGACCGCGGAGAGTGGGAGGCCGCGTTCACGCACTACGAGCAGGCCAACCTCCCGTTCACCGCGGCCGCGGTCGAGCAGGTCGAGAGCTCCCTGGCGCTGATGGACCGGATGTGCACTGTCTTCGACGCGGACTGGTTCGCGGCGCGACCGACCGCGGCCGAGGCCGATCCCACCCCGGTGTTCGTCGTCGGCATGCCGCGCTCGGGCACCAGCCTCGTCGAGCAGTGCCTGGCCGCGCATCCCGCCGTGCACGGCGCGGGCGAGCTGAGCGCCATCCTTCGGCTTGTCACGGAGGCCGCGGCGCACGCCGGCGCAGAGACGGATCCGTTGACCACCGGCGTGGCGTCGATGAAGGCCGTCATGCGCTCCGGAGCGGGCACTTCGTATCCCGAATGCGTCCGCGTTCTCGACGACGCCCGGGTCGCCGCCCTCGGAGAACGGTATATCAGCCATCTGCGCGCTCTTGCGCCCGAAGCGGCGCGGGTCACGGACAAGCTCCCGGGCAACTACCTGCACCTCGGCTTCATCGCCACCATCCTCCCCGGGGCGAGGATCATCCACTGCCGGCGGGACCCGCTCGACAACGCGGTATCGCTCTACTTTACCGACTTCATGGTCGGCCACGAGTACTCCAACGACCTGCGCGCCATCGGGCGCCAGATCCGCGGCATGCGTGCGCTGATGGGACACTGGGAGGCGGTGCTCGGGAAACGGCTCCTGAGCCTGGACTACGAGGCGCTGGTCGCCAATCCGGAACCACTCACACGCGCGATGATCACCCACCTCGGACTGGAATGGGACGACGCATGCCTTCGCCCGCACGAGGTGGCGCGCGCTGTGCGCACCGCGAGCGCGTGGCAGGTCCGCCAGCCGGTGTACCGGCGCTCGGCCGGGAGGGCCCGGCGCTACGAGCAGTTTCTGGGTCCGTTGCGCGAGGGGCTCGGGGAAGCGTCGGAAGGCTGACTCGGAGCGGGCCGCTCCCCGGCGAAGAAACGCCACCGTCCGTGCCCCCGGCAGGTCGAGAATCGGCCAATCACGGCTGAATCGCCGATGCGCCGACACTCCCGGCAATGGCTTTCCCCTGCCGGGGCGATGGCGACGGGTCGGGACCGATGCATCATGGGGGCGCCGTGCTCGCGGCTCGATTTGAGGGCGCAAGCGCGGCCGTGCTACCGTCGCTCGGCACGGAGTCCCGATGACGCTCCCACCTCGTCCCGGAGGGCCTGTCGATGAGCGATTCCCTGCGCTCCCACGCTCCTGCCCCGGTCGAATATCCCAGCTCGGACGGCCAGCCGATGGGTGAGACCCCGGCTCACCGCGACTGCATCATCGATGCGATGGGTGCGCTCCGCGAGTTCTTCGCCGAGCGCCCGGACGTCTACGTCGGCGGCAACATGTTCCTGTACTACGAAGAGGGTAATCCGCGGGCGTCGGTGATCCCGGACGTTTTCGTCGTCATCGGCGCGGTGAAGGACGAGTTGCGGGAAGGTGGCTGGCGGGAGACGTACAAGCTGTGGGAGGAGCCGAAGGCACCGGACTTCGTGCTGGAGGTCACGTCTCGGAGCACGCGGCGCCAGGATCAGATTCGCAAGCGTGCGTTGTACGCGCGGCTTGGTGTGAGCGAATACTTCCTCTACGACCCGAGGGAGGAGTATCTGGCGCCGCCGTTGCAGGGGATGCGTCTGGGCGGAAGCGAGTACGAGCCGCTGGCGCCGGTACGGCTGGCGGACGGAAAGGAGGGAGTGTGGAGTGAGAGGCTCGGGTTGTACCTGTACCGCCGGGGGCAGGCGCTACGGCTGCACGATCCGGTGGCAGGACGGAATCTCCTGACGCATCGGGAGGAAGCCGCCGCCCGGCGGGAGGAAGCCGCCGCCCGGCGGGCTGCCGAGGCGCGTATCGCCGAGCTGGAAGCGTGCCTGTCTTCAGGCGTTGTTCCGGCGTCGTTGGAGAAGCGGCGATACTGAGAGATTCAGGTCGAGACTCGATTCGATGCCGGGATGCGTCGCCTTGCCGGGGCCGAAGAACCGGTGAAGGCCCGCCGGTTGGCGCGATGCGAACAGGGCGCGAACCCGGGGCTTCAGTCCGTTGGCGGTGAAGAAATCGGGCGGGTGATCCGGAAACAGCTCGATTTCCACCGGTTCGAGTCCCGCCTCCCGCACCCGGTCGAGGAAGTCCTCCCCGTAGACCCAGGCGTCGCCGTTCGCGGCGAACCACTCCTCGCCGAGCCCGGGGTGCTCCCGGCGGTATGCGTCCGCGGTGCGGGTGGCGCCGCCTGGGCCGCGGTGGGTGTCGATCATCGCCAACCCGTCCCTCTCGAGGCAGCGCGCGATCTCGGTCAGCGCGCGACGATCCTCGCGCACGTACGGCAGGGTGTTGTTGCACAGAATGAAGTCGAAGCTCGCATCCGCGAATGCGAGCATGGCGGCGCTTGCTTCCACGAACCGGCCCCATGCCCCGAGGCGCCGGTGATGGCGCTGCCGCTGCACGTCCACCGCGACGCAACGCGCCGGCGCGAACAGGTTGCTTCCGATGACGTGATCGGTACTGAAGCGCGATGGGCCGATCTCCAGCACCCGGTCCCCGGCGGCGAGGCGCGGTCCGATCCGGTCGCGCACGAGCCGATGGAGCGCGCGCGAGCGTGGCTTCGCGCCACAATGAGGGCAGCGCCCGATGCGGGGCGGGACGCCGTAGGGCTCGAATCGGGCCACCGGCCGCGAGCAGATCCAGCAGGCTGCCACGGTGGGGCAGACCGCATCACGCCCGGTGGGCGAGGACCGAGCTGGAACGTCCGGGACCTCCATGCCGCGTCTCCCGCGAGACGGAGAGGGCGCGGGCGCGATGGCGCGGGCGTCGTCTCTGCCGCATTCCTCTTCGCGCCTGCGGACAGGGCGCTCCTCCCTGGCATGGCCATGACGTTGCGCCGTCACTTCCGTATGTCATCGACGATGGTCTCGATACGGACCAGCCGTCCCCGATTCCGTACGACCTCCTCGCGCAGAAGGAGTCGTAGGCGGAGTTGGGAAGTGGATGAATGGAAGGGGGATGTTGAAGGGAACGAAGGGCCTGCACAAGCCCTAGAACTGTCCAACGCTATATGAGCATGAACTAAAGGGCTGAATCCAACGCTATGTGAGCATGAAAGGGCGCTGAGTCCTCCACACTTGGAGGATGATCGTGACAATTCACACCGAGCGCTTGCGCACAATGGAGCAGGTTCGGGCCTTCGTGGAGGGTTCGGGGCCTGTGGACTACCAGCCCGAGGATCGCCGGTCCGCGTACGAGTTCGTACGCCGCACGCTGGTGAGATTCGACTACCCCCTTCTCGGGCGCGCCGACCGGGGCTGCGTGCGGGCGTACATCGGCAAGGCGTGCGGGTTCTCGCCGGCGCAGATCAGCCGGCTGATCCGCCAGCAGGCGCAGACCGGTGTGGTGGCGGACCGGCGGGCGCGCAACAGCGGGCGGGCGTTCGAGACGCGGTACACGCTGGCGGACATCCGGCTGCTGGCGGAGGTGGACGAGGCGTTCGGGGGGATGTCGGCGCTGGCGACCTGCGAGATCCTGCGCCGCGCGCGCGACATCCATGGCGACGCGCGCTTCGAGCGACTGGCGCACGTGTCGCGCTCGCACGTCTACAACCTGCGCGCGTCGCGCACCTACCGGACCAAGCGCACGACCTGGGAGAAGACGCGCCCCAGCCCGGTGGCCATCGCCGTGCGCAAGGCGCCCGAGCCGAACGGCCGGCCGGGCTTCCTGCGGGTGGACACCGTCCATCTGGGCGACAAGGACGGGCGCAAGGGGGTGTACGTCGTCAACATCGTCGACGAGGTGACGCAGTACGAGCACGTCGGCGCGGCGCCGGCCATCTCGGAGCGGTTCATGGTTCCGATCCTGGAGGCGCTGCTGCTCCTGTTCCCGTTCGACGTGATGGGCTTCCACGCCGACAACGGCTCCGAGTACATCAACCGCCGCGTCGCCGCGCTGCTGAACAAGCTGCACGTCGGCGAGTTCACGAAATCGCGGCCCCGGCGCTCCAACGACAACGCCCTCGTCGAGGGCAAGAACGCCCACGTGGTGCGCAAGCATCTGGGGCACGAGCACATCCCCGTGCGCTTCGCCGACGACGTGGACCGGTTCGCCCGCGAGGCCCTGTCGCCGTTCCTCAACTTCCATCGCCCCTGCCTGTTCGCCACCGAGCGCGTGGACGCCAAGGGCAAGGTGCGGCGAACCTACCGCCGCAAGGACGTGCTCACGCCGTTGGAGAAGCTCAAGTCGCTGCCCGACGCCGCCCGCTTCCTCCGGGAGAACGCGAGCTTCGACGCCCTCGACCGCGCCGCCGCCGCCCAGACCGACCTGCAGGCCGCCAAGTCCCTCAACCGCGCCCGCGACGACCTGTTCCGCAAAGTCCACGGCGCCGTCCCCGCCGCGGCGTGACCCTGTTCGGCCACACGTTTCCCACCGCCGCTTCTTGGCTCGGGAGGGACCGCGCCCGTGGAAAGACCGTGGAAAACGCAACTCGGGTCGTGCGGCGACAGCCGCTCTCGCGGACGCCTTGCGCCGACGGCCGGGCCGGCCAAAGGGTCCGCTCGCGTCGAACACGCGAGGCAACCGGTCTTGCGACGGCGCCTTCAAGCCGCCTATGCTGACCCGCATTGAACACGGACCCAGCGCTCTGTGTAACACCTGCGGCAAGCCCCGTTCATGCTCACTGAACCGCCCCGGGTTTCCCGGAGGGTGATTGGCTTGAGTCAGGCGGCCATCGCCGACTCTCGCAGTTGGTGGTAGTAGTGTGCCTCGAATTCAGCCGGAGGCACATACCCGAGGGATTCGAACAGGCGCCGGTGGTTGTACCAGTGCACCCAGTGGAGGGTGGCGAGTTCCACCGCCTCGCAGTGACGCCACGGCCCGCGCCGGGCGATGAGTTCGCTCTTGTACAGCCCGATGATGGATTCGGCCAGGGCGTTGTCGTAGGAGTCGCCCACGCTTCCCACCGAGGGCGCGATGCCCATCTGTACGAGGCGCTCGGTGTAGCGTAGCGAGAGGTACTGCACGCCCCGGTCGCTATGATGGATGAGCCCTTCACGCGGCGCACGGCGCTCATGAAGGGCCTGTTCGAGGGCATCGAGGGCCAACTCCGTGTGCAGTGAATGCGACACCCGCCAGCCCACGATACGCCGCGCATAGGCGTCGATGACGAAGGCCGTGTAGGCGAACCCCCGCCACGTCGCCACATAGAGCCTGCCCCCGTGGAAACGGGGGTCAGAGCCTGCCCCCGAGTGATGGAATCGGGGGTCCGACACCCACAGCGCATTCGGGCGGCTGACCTTGAACTCCCGGTTCACCCGGTCATCGGGGCGCTCGCCCTGCACCACCGGGTGCGTGGTCTTCGCCCGCCGGCCCCGCACCGCCCCTTGCAGCCCCAGCCGGCGCATCAGCCGCGCCACCGTGCAACGCGCCACCGTGACCCCTTCACGGCGAAGCTGGCGCCAGACCTTGCGCACCCCGTAGACCCCAAAGTGCTCGGCGTACACCCGGCGGATCTCCCCGCACAACCACCCGTCGCGGCGCACCCGCCCCGGCGCGCGCTCCGGCTCCCCTTCGCGCGCCTTGTGCTCGTAGTACGTCGATGGGGCGATCGGCACCTCGGCGCAGACCGGCCCGACCCCGTATCGACCCCGATGAGCGTCGATGAACGACATCATCATCTCGCGCGGCGGTCGAGCTCCGCCTGGGCGAATAGTGGTGGTGTTGTCTGCCGAAGGTAGACAAATACGCCGACGCCTTGCGCAGGATCTCGTTCGCTCGGCGTAGCTCACGGTTCTCGCGTTCAAGCTCCTTGAGCCGGCGACGTTCCTCGCTGCTCAGCCCTGCACGGACCCCGCGGTCGCGTTCGGCCTGTCGCACCCACTTGCGTAGCGTCTCCGCCGTACACCCGAGCTTCGACGAAACCGAGGTGATCGCCGACCACTGCGAATCATGTTCACCCTGGTGATCCAGCACCAGGCGCACTGCCCGCTCCCGGACTTCCGGGGAGTATCTTGTCGGTGAAGTCATCTGCCTTTTCCTCCCAAAGACTCAACAAGTGTAGTCTCCGGGATTCCCGGGGCGGTTCAAGTCATGGATTGCCTGTGCGCTCGCCCACAGCGCCTGCCGCCACGCCCACAGCGCCTCGTACCGGCGCATGCCGCGCCTGCTCAGCGAACTGGCCATCGCACGCGCCGACGGAAGCTATCCCCGGCTGCTGGCCTCGCTCGCCAAGACCGAGGTCCTGGTCATCGACGACTTCGGCCTCGCCAAACTCAGCGCCGAGAACCGCCGCGACCTGCTCGAAATCATCGAGGACCGCTATGGCATCCGCTCCACGGTGGCCACCAGCCAGCTTCCGGTCGAGAAGTGGCACGACGCCATCGGTGACCCCACCTTGGCCGACGCCATCCTCGACCGGCTCGTACACAGCGCCTACCAACTCAACTTGAAAGGAGAATCGATGCGCAAAAGACACCGACCGTTGACCCAAACGGGTCACCATGACTCATAATCCAACTCCCGCGTCGCTTCGCTCCGACCGGTGATCACTTTGACCGGAATCGGTGATCAGTTTCCCACCGGAATCGGTGACCACTTTTACCGGAATGCGCAAACACCGCATACTGGCGCCGCATCAGCGCACGCGTGGCCGGCCCCGACATCTGACCCAGCGCCGCGTCCACCGCCGCCAGTTGCCGGATGTCAGCCCGCGTGTAGCGCCGCTCGAAGGGGCGCGCCGGAGCGCCACCGCGCCGGTCCTCGATGCGCCCGGTCTCCCGGTGCTGGCCAATCAGCCGGGTCAGTTGCGCCCTCGACAACCCCGCCACCTTCGCCAAGTAGCGCCTGACCAGCCCCTTGTCCGACTTGCCGAGCCGCTCGTAGTCCAACCGCACCAGCGCCCGGCGCACGAACTCGTAGACGGACTCCCGGTCGGCCCCCGTGAAGTCCACCGCCTCGCTGCCCTCGACGAAGGCTCGCACCTGGTCCAGCGTCCGGACCCGTTCGGTCTGTAGCGTCACGATCATCCTCCGATGCTCCCAGACCCCGCGCTACAGGCTCACTTCTCATTGGATTCACACCCTCCCTTCAGGCTCATCTCTCGTTGGACAAGACTGCCGGCCCCATGGCGGAACATCCTTACCGGCGCCCATCGGCCTCGGGCTGTTAGCAACAAATAGAACTGTCCGGTTTTGTAGCACATGAGTTGTCCGCTTTGGTGGGGGGGTCAGTGGACTGACCGTGCCCCGCCTGCCGGTGGCAGAGCGGCCGCGGACATGGACCGATACCGATTCCCGACTCGGGACCTCACGCACACTGTCATCCATCGGGGTTGCCAGTCCCCGCCAACCGCAGCCGCGGGGAGCGCAAGCTCGCCGCGGCGCAGGACGGCAGCGCGAACGCGTCAGGGCAGCGCGAGTTCTCCAGGCCCATGCCCCGGCCCCCCAAGACGCTGATGTGGACGAGTCCCAAGTCGAGGGTTCCGGATAGGGGCGCGCCGGTGCATGGCCGCACGCACATAGGCGTTCAGCGAGCGCCCCCGGCTCGCTCGCGGGGGCGCACCGACGCGGGCGCGCGTTCTGAGACGACGGAGCCATCGGGCTCGTACTCGGCGAGCTTGCGAGGCCCGTGGAACACTGCCAAGCGTCCGTCAGGGTAACGATGCACCTCGGTGCCTTGATGAAGTGGCAGCGATGAGTCTGGGCGGGGATCTGCAGCCGCTTGCCCTCGAAGCTCACACAGTTGTCCCGATTGACCGTGCGCTCGTGGTGTTCGCACACGACATCGACCAGCCCCGGACCGATGAAGGGCACAAAGGCCGTCCCCGACTCCGCAGCGGGCACCGCGAACTCCTCGTTGAACGCCGCCCGGTAGTGCTCGGCCAGATAGCGGTTCGCACTCTGCATCGTGTCGATGCCCTGGGCGGCGAGCTCCTTGGGCAGCCGCTCCCCCGCTTTCGCGGGGGCAGGCTCTGGTGAGTCGCGAACATCCGCTCGCATCGCCCACGCGCTTCCGGCGAGTAGGCGGGTATCATCTCCACGCCGAGCTGGCGCATGGCCCGCCCGAACTGCGTCGGCCGCTCCCGGTCCACCTTGCCCCCGGCCTCGGGCGTGAGCCAGTAGTGCGAGCCCCGGTCGGTGTACAGGCTCGACGGCAGCCCCCACCTCTCAATGACCTCCGCCATCCCCCGAAAGCTCGACGCCGTGCCTTCCTCCTCGACGAAGAACATCGAATAGTGCTCGGAGGTCGCATCGTCGAGGGTGATGATGAGGTCCCAATTTCGCCCGGGCACCCACTCATGGGTCGAGCCGTCCCCCGCTTTCGCGGGGGCAGGCTCTGGTGCAGCATCATCCCCGCAAGCGGCGCACGCGCGCGGCGCCGGCGGTGCTTGCCCCGCCCCGGCGTCTTCGCCACCAGCCCCGCACGCTGAAGGGTCCGCTTCACCCACGTGTAGCTGCGCGCCCCCCCATGCGCGCGCCGGTAGAAGCTGTAGAAGTGCTTCACGTTCCACCCCTCGTAACGCTCCCGGTACAACGCCTCGGTGCGCACCACCTCATCGACCGGCGCGCGCCGCGCAGACACCTGCCCCAGACGCTTGTCCACCAACCCGTCCAGCCCCTCCTCCTCGTAGCGGTCCACGTAGCGCCGGAACCCCCGCTTTCGCGGGGGCAGGCCGTGCGCTCACACACCCCAAGCAGCCGCGCCCCCTCCTCCTGTGTCAGTCGCCTCTCCTGCCAGCCTCCACAAGCCTCCTCGAATCGCATCTTCCGCACCTCCTGTAGCCGCTCCGTCCGTCTCATGGGTCACCTCCTCAAGGCACCCCATGAAACCGGACAATCGACGTGCTACTACACCGGACAGACTACGTGCTCCTAACACCTCGGGATTGCCGTCAACAACCGGAATGACTACTCTGACGAGCGGAACCGGCGCTCCTTCGATGGATGCCTGTGTAGCCCCGGATTCTCCGGCCTCTTGGTGATTAATCGATTTTTGAAGATCGCACGAGGATCGAATGAATTTCACGAACGGCGCCCTTGCCGGCTTGATGGCGACAACCCCCGGTGAACTACAGGTCGCGGCGGAGCAAGCCAATCTTTGCATGGAGGAACGGATCAGCGCGGCGCGGCAAGCGACGTACGAGAAGCGAATGGGCGGGCCGGTGGGAGTCGAGCAAATCAACGGATGGATCTCGGCCCGAGATTCCGCCCCGTCGGGTGAGAGGACAGTGGGCAGTCTCCAGGATCTCGACCGTTGGTGTCCGGTGATTCGCCTTCTCCGGAGGTTGCCGCGTTGCAGGAGTTGACGGAGTTCTTCAACGACGAACGCAGGGACGGACGCCCGAGCTTCGTCGTCTTCGAAGCAGAATTTCCCCGGCTGAAGGAGCGCCCCGACTGGGCGGAACATCTATGCGAGCGTTGCGGGCTTGCGCATTTCTTTACGGATGGCCCGGTGACGCTCGCCCTGTTCCGCTACCAGGCACAAGAGGTCCTGGACGCTCGCTCCGATGCCGAGAAGAGGATGAACGCAGCCGTGTTCGCCGTACCCACCGTGATCGACCAGCCGATGTCCGACATCTATTTCACGGCGCCGAAGGCCACGTCCTGGGGACACGCGGTCGGTTTGCAACCGGAACCGGATTGCCGCCATCTTGCCGCCGAGCTGATCCACGCCAGGATGAACTATCGGCCGGACCATTGGGTTGCGGTGGATATGCTGAAGAGGAGCAGCCTGTCCGCCGGAGACGTCGCGCGGCTGCGCGGCACGCATCTCGCCTGCATCCGTCGCAGTCCCGGCAATGCCGACTACGGCAGGAATTGTTGAGGCAGGGGCGGAATGGACACTTCCAGAGACGCGATGGGCCGGGATTCCATAAACCCCCGGGATTCCATAAACCCCTTTGTCTTATGGGGCAATTTGCTGCTGGACGACCCCGGAGCCGGTCTCGACGATCTCCTCTCTGGACGGGGGGCGCGCGGTGCGCAGCAGCGCGCGGAGCCCGAGGACTTCCTCGCGGCTCTCCTGGCCCACCCGGTCTGGGCAGGAGCGACACGTGAGAGGTTGATCAGGAGGCTGGACAGGGCTTTGCTGAAATGGCTCAAGGCACGGTTCGACTGGTCTTTATCCGACATCGGCACGTTCGGGACACGGGCCTATGTAGCCCAGATGTCGGACGCACTGACGGTGGCCGCACGGCTGCCCCTGGCGGATACGGCGCAGGATCTCATCCACAATCAAGCCACCTGGGACAACCGATTCCGCAGCCTTCGCTGGCCCGGTGACATCGACCTGCTCCGACAGTTCAACCTGGTGCTGGCACAACATCAAGCCGACACCCGCTTCGTGTCCCGCTGGTTCGCTACGTGTGACGATGCCGCCTGGGGCAACCCCCACTGGCGGACCGATCTGAACACCGGTCTCCTGGGGCTGCGAAAGCTTCCGGTAACGGCCGATACCGAACCGGAGAGAAGGGTGGCTGCTGCGCTGGCGCGGTTCGGTGCATTGGCGCTCGGACGAGGAATGGATTCCCTGGAAGTCGGGGCCACGATTCGGCGCCGGGCTGCCGCCTTGACTGTGCTGTATCCCCGCCATGAAGGGCATTGGCAGGATGTCTGGGGCAGGGTGCTCGAAGGCATTCCATCGTCGATCCAGAAAAATACGTCCGCCATGCTTGCGCATTGGCTCGGTCCTGTGCCGACCCGAGGAGGCGCCGGTGACGTACGGCAGCCCGGAGGCCGTCAAAGGGTTGCCGATCGTGTCGCTGGACACCGAGCTCCGCTACCCGATGCGGAGAGACGTCATCGAATAGCAAGAAAAATGAACAGAGCGCAGTCCCTGTATGACGGGCTTTGGAAAGAAACACAGACGCTGATTCGCGAACACTGGCTCTATGCATCGGTGTCCGGCGAGACATACTACGCCGTTCGCACCACCCACAATCTTTACGATCGGATCCTGCAGCTCCGGCCGGCCAGGGCGTGTCTCGCCGAAATGCACGTTCGGACCTTGCAGGCTATCGAGGCAGAGCCGGGAAACCCATACATCTGGGATCTCTGGGCGAAGGTGCTCTCCGCATCGGGCCGGGACGAGACCTCCCTTTCGGTCCGATGGGAATCGGCGCGAAGGTTTCCGGAAGACTGTGTGCTCAGAAATTCGCTGGCCGAGGCTCTGCGGGAACACCGCCGCATGCCACTCGCGGAGCATCTGCTCCGGGAGACCATGCGGGACTTCCCGAACGACGAAGTATGCCGGGGCATACTGGCCAGACTGTTGATCTCGACCGGGCGCAGGGCCGAGGCGGAGGATCTGCTCAGGGAGGCCATTCGGAACTTCCCGAAGAACGAAGTATTCCGGAACATGCTGGACGAATTGTCGAGTACGACCGAACGCCATGAGGATCGTGGCGCGGAAATCGATGCCGCTACGGAGGGTCGACTCGCCGCTCCCGGACAAACAGAGGAACAGGAAATCGAGGGCGACAGCGGCGGGATCGAATCGGCGATCCGGACATATCTTGGTCGATTGACGAATCATGTTCCGCTGCTGGAAGCCTACTTTGCGCCGTCGGCGAGCGCGGGTGACGCGGGCGCCCTGTCCGGAACGCCAAGCCCGGAGACGGCCCCTCACTCGGAACTCGCCCTGGTGGTGGCGCACAGAGCCGGACGGATGGAAGGCCCCGGGCGCGAATACCTCGAGACTTGGGCAAGGATGCGCCCCTCGTCCTACAGTGCACGGCTGCTGCTCGCCTGGCGGGGACGGGAAGGCAATGGACTGGACAGCGCGGCCATGTCCGGAATCTCCGCGGATTTTCCGGAAAATCACCACTGGAACAAGTGGTTGTGCTACGGATTCGTCTCCGGGGAAGAACGCGGCAAACTTCGGCGTGAGGCCATGAACGGCGGAGATGGCAACGGCAAGACTTCCTGGCGAGGGCGCTTGAGCGCGGTCTACCCGGACTTGCAGACGGAGGGGGAAAGCAATGAAGATGGGACGAGCCATGACCCGGCCGCGATGAAGCGGCTGCTGGAGGATGTTGCCTTCGCCGGCGCCGATCGGACCGTGCCCAGCATCCCGATCCCATGACTGCAAAAGGATTTCGCGTGTCGATGATGACGGCACTACCGTTCATGCATCAAGGACCGGGACCGTCTTCCCGGCTGGAAGCGAAGGTACGTCCCGATCCGCCATCGTGAACCACCGCGCGCGTCACCGCGCCGGCGCCTGCCCTTCCGAACCCACCACATCGCAACCCGCCACCACCATTCAATCGCTGCCACCACCATGCAATCGGTCGATACCCTCATCGAAGCCCGCTGGGTGCTCCCGGTCGAGCCGGAAGGCGTCGTGCTGGAGCATCACACCGTGGTCATCGACGACGGCCGCATCGGCGCGATCCTGCCCCACGCGCAGGCGCGCTCAATCTACTCCGCGAACCGGACCGTCGAGCTCGGCGAACACGTGCTCCTGCCGGGGCTCGTCAACGCCCACACCCATGCGGGGATGACCCTGCTGCGGGGCTTCGCCGACGATCTGCCGCTCATGCGTTGGCTGGAGGAGCACGTCTGGCCGGCCGAGCGGCGCTGGGTCAGCGAAGAGTTCGTGCGTGACGGGACGGCGCTCGCGGTCGCCGAGATGCTGCGCGGCGGCACGACCTGCTTCAACGACATGTACTTCTATCCGGGCGAGGCGGGGCACGTGGCGGCGGCAGCCGGGATGCGCTGCGTGCTCGGCATGATCGTGCTCGACTTTCCCTCGGTGTGGGCGAAGGACGCGGGCGAATACCTGTCCCGCGCGACGGAGATCCACGACGAGTTCCGCTCCCACCCCCTGGTCGATACCGCGTTCGCCCCGCACGCGCCGTACACGGTGTCGGACGGGCCGCTCGAACGCATCCGGACCCTGGCCGACGAGCTGGACGTGCCGATCCACATCCACCTGCACGAGACGGCCGGGGAGGTGGAGGATGCGCTCGCGCGGGGGGACGCGCGCCCGTTCGCCCGCCTGGACCGGCTGGGGATCGTATCGCCGCGGCTCATGGCGGTACACATGACGGCGCTGGAGGACGGCGAGATCGGCCGGCTCGCGGAGTGCGGCGCGCACGTGGTGCACTGCCCCGAGTCCAACCTCAAGCTCGCGAGCGGCTTCTGCCCGGTCGCGAAGCTGCTCGCGGCGGGGGTCAACGTCGCGCTGGGCACCGACGGCGCCGCCAGCAACAACGACCTCGACATGATCCAGGAGATGCGCACCGCCAGCCTCGTCGCCAAGGCGGTCGCACAGGACGCGACCGCGGTGCCCGCCCACCGGGCGATCGCGATGGCGACGATCGCGGGCGCCCGCGCGCTCGGCAAGGACGATGCCATCGGCAGCCTCGCGCCGGGAAAGGCGGCCGACATGATCGCGATCGACCTCTCCGCGATCGAATCTCAACCCGTGTACGACGCGGCCTCGCAAGTGGCGTTCTCGGCGTCGCGGCGGCAGGTCAGCCACGTCTGGATCGCCGGCCGCGCGGTGCTCGCGGAGGGAGAACTTCTCACCGTCGATGAAGGCCAGATGCTGGAGCGGGCGGCGCATTGGCGGCAGCGGATCGGCGGGGAGCCGCGATGAATCTCGACCCTCACCCATCGGAGCGGGCTTGCCACCGCGTCGGGACTCGGCTGCTACGACTTCGGCACGGCCCGGGCCGCGTCGAGGCATTGCGCCGGCGCTTTCAGAGCGGATAGCCGAGACGTTCGAGCCCCGGCCTGCACGCTTCGGCGAGTGCGGCCCGATCAACGGCTCCGAGCTTCTCGAACTTCGACGGCGTGGGCCGCGGAATCGCGGACACCTCGCGCAGCCATGCCTCGTCTTCCAGATCCGACCCGATGAAGCGGATGAGACGCCGGATTTGAGCGTTCGGCGCCGCCTGCACGTCCTCGAACCTGACGTTCAACAGCCGCCCGGTCGGGAGGTGGCCGAGCATGCGGTCTCCCCTCTCGATCATGGCGCTCCAGAGCGTCCCGAAATGCGGGAGGGTCAGTCTGTCCCAAGGCAACCGTTCCGGGGTGCACAACACCCTCGTCAACGGCTCCAGCCGGAAGCTGAGTCGTTCCCAGTGCTTCCCTCGCGCCAGGGAGGTCATGGCGTCGAAGCCGAACGACCGAAGCGCCAGCATGGTCGCCGCGATCAAGCGAAAGAGGTAATGGCGGCTCATCGAGATGGCCGTTTCCCGCCCGTCGCGGAACACGTGGATCACCCGCGCATCGGGAAACTCGTGCAGCAGTCGGGACGCGAACAACAAGGAGCCACCCGAACGCTCGGCCCAGACGGTGCAGGCGAAGCGTTGGCACAGCCATTCGAAGAGATGCCGGAAGTGGCCGGCAGGCGGTTGCCGGGGTTGATCCCGGACGACCGGCTCGATCTCATCGAACAGCTCCTCGTACCGTTCGGTGAGGTGCGGGAGCGTGGCGCACAGGATCGGAGGCACGTCGTGCTGCGAGAAGCGGGCGAGCGGATCGTCGAGAGGATAGAGCAGTTCCTCGTACCGTCCGCGCAACATGAGGCGGGTTCGATGCTGTTGCCGGCTATAGCGGTTCCACATCCAGTTCCCGGTCGGCCGGCGACGGCTGAACGATCGGATCCCGATGTAGCTGATGAACTCGGAGAGGCTGAGAACGCGCGGATGCCGGTTCAGGATGTTCGACACCATGGTCGAGCCGCAACGTCCGGTGCTGAGAATGAAGACGGGGGGACCCGCGACGGAAAGCCCTACCACGGACTGGTCTTCTCCGCTTCCAGCCGATCCGGCAACCGGTAGCTGAGATCGGGAATCATGGAAGCGTCGAGCAGGAAGGCGAAATTGTTCCCGCGCCAATGTCCGGCCATGCGCGGGGCCAGCCGGTGGGCAACCCCCAGGATGCCGCGCTTCCACCGCAGCCATGCCAGCAGCCCTGCCGTCCGCTGCCGGGGAAACCGCAGTCGATCGGCCACTTCGTTGCCCAGCAGGGCACGGGAGACCCGGAATACGTGAAGCGCCATTTTCCGCTGCTCGACCGGATCGACGACGCCGGCCACCTGAGGCACGGCGTTGACCAGCGCGTTGGCGATGACGGCCGATTCGTCGCCGGGAGGCGGCTCGCAGGCGGTGGCGATCCGGTGCAGCTCGGCGGTTCTCGATTCGTCTCCTTCGAACAGAAGCGGCTCCGGCGAGCCGATCAACCATGAGGCGTAGCGCCATATCTGCATGAAGCTGGCACGGGACTCGGCGCCCGGACGCGCTCCGAGCCGCTCTGCCTGCCACAGCATCGTTGCGGAGAAGTTGGCCGAAGAGAGCGCCATGTGCGCGGCGCTGAGCGGCACGCCGAACTCCGCCTCGTCCCAATTGCCCGTGGCGCGAAGAAGCCGCCGAACCTGCGCATGCACCAGCCGGATGCGCACGGACAGCTTCCAGCCTTCGCCGTGCCGTTCGAGGGCACCCGGAAGCATGATCTCGATGAAGTGCCGGGTGTTCTGCCGAATGCGGCGGAGGCCGTGCGTGGTCTTCACCCGGCCCGTCATGTAAAACGCCTTGCTGATCAACGTGGCGGCGTTCTGCAAGGTGACGACGAAGAACGCGGGGATGAACAGGTCCGAATACTCGTGGAAGGCACGGCAGCCGGCATGGACCGAGTCCGGATCGAACCACGGGGGCGGCGTCTCGATCCTCTCGAAGAATTCTCGAAGCGCCAATGGCGTGTCCGCCAGGGCCTTTGAATCCTGTTCCATGCCGGCCTGGATGAACCGATGCGCCTCCCGCTGATCGAAGGAGGCCAGCGCGTCGACGACGTCATCGGCTTCCGGATCGCCGACGGTCGTATGCTCGACGTATTTCGCGGCAAGCTCGGGATTCAGCGCCCGCGCCTTTTCGTATCCGCTCCGATATGCCGAGGGGATTTTCATTGGGCCTCCGAGGGCATTTTGTGGTTCCAATGCTTTGAAGCTACTCTGTTTCAGTGGACAGTCAAGAGCCTGGGTTTCATGCCAGCAATTCCCGCTAACGTCTCGAACAGGGTCGTGTCATCGGGATTTCGCGGTCTTTTCTGCCGCCTGAACGTCTGGTCGTGGCGATTCGATGGACGTTTTCGGGCTTGGCGGGAATTGCTGGTTCCATGCAGCATCCTGGTACGTCTTCTTTGAAAACCATCGAGGACCGTCGCCCGAGGCAGAAAAGGATGGCGCCGATGACTTCAGGGGGCTCGATGCGAGCGATGAGGCACAGCCGGCTTCCACGGTGGGGGCAGTGTTCCATTTCGTGCCAAGCCATTGTGAGCCGCACACGAGTTTCCGGACGGGGGCGGCCCACCCGTGCAAGGCGCCTCCCCGTCCATCCGGGCCGGACGTCCGGGCGAGCGAAGTGCCGGCGGCAGCGGATCGGCGGGGAGCCGCGGTGAGCCTCGACCCTCCATCGGCGGGCGCGGCGGGTACGGCAGGCGCCAACATCGACGAGGACGAGGTCGCGAAGTTCTCCGCCCTCGCCTCGCGCTGGTGGGATCCGGACGGGGAGTTCCGCCCGCTGCATCGGCTCAACCCGATCCGCACCGACTACGTGGCGAGCCGCGTCGATCTCGCGGGCGCGCGCGTTGCCGACATCGGCTGCGGCGGGGGCCTGCTCTGTGAATCGCTCGCGGCCCGGGGCGCGGCGGTCCTTGGCATCGATGCGTCCGCGGACACCCTCGCGGCCGCCCGCGCGCACCTGGAGGAGTCGGGCCTTCACGTCGACTATCGTGCGATGACCGCCGAGGCGCTCGCCGAATCACATTCGGGGCGCTTCGACCTCGTCACCTGCATGGAGCTGATCGAGCACGTGCCGGACGCCGCCGGCCTCGTCGCCGCGTGCGCGCGGCTCGTCCGCCCGGGGGGCACGGTGGTCTTCTCGACCATCAACCGGAACCCCAGGTCCTACGCGCTCGCGATCGTCGCGGCCGAGTACGTCCTCGGCATGCTCCCGCGGGGCACCCACGACTACGCCCGCTTCGTGCGGCCCTCGGAGCTCGCGGCGTGGGGCCGCGCCGCGGGCCTGCGGCTCGCCGACGTCACCGGTGTCGCCTGGTCCGCCCTCACGGACCGCTTCCGGCTGCGCCGGGATCCCGCGGTCAACTATCTCGCGGCGTTCGAGGCCCCACCGGGCGGATGAGCCCTCGTGTTTCACCGGACTGCGGTGCAAGGACAAGACAGCGACCACGCTGAGGCGAATGCCGATCGGAGCGTGCGAGCACGCTTGCGAGTGCATCGGCGCCTTGGCTGCATTCCACGTCACCGGGGCGTCAGGTCCGGGGATAGAGCCGTGATCCGAAAAGATGCAGGTTGACACGGCGCTGCCGGCGCGGCGGCTCGGAGCGGTGCTCTTCGACCTCGACGGCACGCTGGCCGACACCCTCCCCGATCTGGCCGGCGCCCTCGATTCGGTGGCCCGCGAGACCGGCGCCGGTGCGGTGGACGAGGCGCGGCTGCGGCCCCTGGTGTCGCGCGGCACCCGGGCGATGCTCGCGAGCGTGTTCGCCCATGAATCCGACCGTGCACGGCTCGACCACGCGCGGCGCCGGTTCCTCGAACGCTATCGCGAGGGCGTCGCGGTCCGCACCCGGCTCTTTCCCGGGATGGACGCGATCCTGGACACCATCGAACGGCGCGGCGCGCGCTGGGGCGTCGTCACCAACAAGCACGCCTGGCTGACCGAGCCGCTGCTCGAAGCCCTCGGCCTGCACAGGCGGGCGGCGTGCGTGGTGAGCGGCGACAGCGCGGCGTATCCCAAGCCCCACCCCGCCCCGTTGCTGCTCGCCTGTGAGCGCCTGTCCATCGCGCCGGGCGCCGCCGCCTACGTGGGGGATTCCCGCTCCGACGTCGAATCGGGCCGGTCAGCCGGGATGATCACCCTGAGCGCGGGATGGGGCTACTTCGACCCCGAGGATCCGCCGGTAAGCTGGGGGGCTGACGCAGTTGCCGGCACGCCGGGCGATCTGCTCGGCTGGGTCCGATCGGCGCTCGCCGGGCGGGGAGGATGATCTCGTGACGAGCGGGACCACGGATGGAACCCCCGCCGCGCTCGCCGGGCGGTGAGCGCTCGTGGACCCCGATCGCCACTGTCTCGACGAAGCGGCGCCGTCCGGCTCGTCGCTCCACTATGCGACGCTCTTTATCGGCCCCCGCGAACGCGCCGCGCTCGTCGCGGTCCACGCCTTGAGACATACCCTGTTCGGGATCGTGGACACCGTCGCCGACCCTGACGTGCGCGCCCGCAAGCTCAACTGGTGGAGCAACGAGATCATGGAGGCACGAGACGAACGTCCCCGCCATCCCGTCGCAGTGGCGATCACCCGTCACTGCGCGGCGCAGTTCTGGCGCCACCCGGAAGTGCTCGCGATGCTCACGGCGATCGGTCGCGCATCGGCCGCGGGCGGATTCGAGTCCGAGGCGGCCAGGGATCGTTTCTGCGAAGACGTCGGGGGCGGTACGGCGCGGCTTTGCGCCGCGGCGGTCGCGGCCGGCACATCCGATACATCCGGCCCACATGACGACATCGGAGCGCTCGGATCCGCCCTCGAATGCGCGATGCTGGCCGGCGTCCCGATTGCGCGATCCGGCCTGATGCGCATCCCGAACGCCACCACCCCCTCTCAACGTATCGCAGAGGAACGCGCCCGCGCTCACCAGGCGCTTGCCGGTGCGGTCCGTGACGTGCCGCTTCGCGCTGACCCGGTGGGGCTCGTCTACCGAACCCTCGCCCATATCCAGCTCGCGGCGCTGGCGGGCGCGCTCCGCAAACCGGCCCCGGCGGCGCCGCTCCAAGCGTCTGTCACACCGATCCGCAAGCTCTGGATCGCATGGCGGACCGCACGCCGCGCCGGGTGAACACCCTGCCGCGAATGACTCTGCACAACGTCTCACCGAGCGCCTTGCGAGCCGGAGGGGGTACGCGATGACCGCCCTGGTCTCCGGCCGCTCCCCGACGGCGGTTCCGGCAGCACCGCTCTCGACGGCGATGCGGAACACCCCACGAACCGCAACCGCACGATGGATCAACGCTCCGTCCGTGGCACGAAACACCCCACACGGCACCCCGCAAACCAGCGGAGCCCCGCGATGACCACTTCGATCCCCGGCGACTACTCTCCCGCCCCCGATGCCTTCGCGGGCCGCACGGTGCTCGTCACCGGCGCCGGCGACGGGCTCGGCCGCGAGGTCGCGCTCGGCGCCGCGCGCTGCGGCGCCGAGGCCATCCTCCTCGGGCGTACGGTGCGCAAGCTGGAGGCGGTCCATGACCGGATCATCGAGGCTGGAGGCCCACCGCCCACCATCTGTCCGATGGACCTCTCCGGCGCGGGTCCCGAGGACTACACGGAGCTGGCCGACCGCATCGCGCAGGCGTACGGGTGCCTCCACGGCCTCGTGCACGCCGCTGTCGCCTTTCCCGGGCTCACACCGCTCGCGCACCTGGAGCCGGCCGACTGGCTGCGCACCGTCCACGTCAACCTGACCGCACCCTTCCTCGTCACGACCGCCTGCCTGCCCCTGCTCCAGTCCGTGCCGGACGCGGCGGTGGTCTTCGTCGGCGACGCTCTCGGCCGGCGCGCGCAGGCGTACTGGGGCGCGTACGCGGCGTCGAAGTTCGGGGTCGAAGGGCTCGCCCGGACTCTCGCCGAAGAGGTCGAAGCTGCCGGCACGCCGCGCGTCGTCTGCGTCTACCCGGGCCCAATGCGCACCGCGCTGCGCCGGCGGGCCTTCCCCGCGGAGCCGCCGGACGGAGTCCCCGAGCCCGCCGCGGTCGCCGGGGGATTCCTCTACGCCCTGGACCCCGTTGCCCCGCTCCCCCACGGCGCGAGCGCCGGCGTCTCGATACCCTGACGGCATGCGCCAGCCCGCCTCGCCGAAGAGGAACGGCCACGTAAGGAGGCGATACGCTTCCTCGGCTCGGAAAACGCTTCGGTTCCGCAAAGGCCGGACGGCCTGTCATCGGGATCTCCCGGACCGGTGACGCGCCGGCGGCGGGCCGAAACGCCGGTGACCGGATTCGACCTCATCCGGCGGTACGTCGCCAGGTAGCGGGAGAACGCCGCCCCGTCGCACCGTCCCGCAGGATCAACACGCTATCCCGGAGACACCCTCCCCAGCAGCTTCAGTTCGCTCCGCCGGACCCGCCCTCCACCTCCTTCCCGGACAGCCGCACCCGCGCTCCGGCCAGCAGATCCCCGAGCCTCTTACGGATGGCCCACAGGCACACCAGCGACGGGACCACCATCAGCGTCGTGATCACGAAGAACGTGCCCCAGTCGCCGTCCAGCCAGTCCACCAGGGCGCCGGAGGCGGCGGCGAACAGGATCCTCCCATCCGTGCCGATGGAGGCGAGCAACGCGTATTGCGTCTTTTCATCGCATGACGACAGCATGACAAGCGTGTGAAGCGGACCCGCGACGCTCCGCTCCGAATGGTGATCGGCTTCACCGGGACCGGAGGCTCCGTTCACGTCAGGAGGATTTGAGGCAGCGAAAGTAAAGGAGTACTGTTTCCTTACATTCCTTCAAGGATTTCGCCATGCTCGCCAAACTGACGGCCAAGAACCAACTGACCCTCCCGAAGGCGGTGGTGGCCGCGTTTCCCGAGACCGAGTATTTCGACGTGACCGAGGAGAACGGCCGCATCGTGCTGGCCCCGGTACGCGTCACCCGGGCCAACGCCGTACGCGCCAAGCTGGCGGACCTCGGCCTGACCGAGATCGACGTGGCCGAGGCGGTGGCCTGGGCGCGCCGGGCTGGATGACCTGTCCGCGCCTCGTCCTGGACACTAACGTACTGGTCTCGGCGCTGGTGTTCCCCGCCGGCTCGATGTCCTGGCTTCGCGCCGCGTGGCAGTCGGAAACCGTCCGGCCACTCGCGAGCCGCGAGACCACCACGGAGCTCATCCGCGTACTGGCGTACCCGAAATTCCGTCTAGGCAAGGATGAACGCGACGATCTGCTGGCCGACTACCTGCCGTGGTGCGAAATCGTCGTCGTTCGCGACATGTCCGCCGTCCCGGACTGCCGGGACCGTCACGACCGCATCTTCCTGGCTCTGGCGTTGGCAGGCCGGGCGGATGCACTGGTAACCGGCGATGGGGATCTTCTTGCGCTTGCCCCGAGGTTTCCGATTCCCATCGTCTCTCCCGCCGCGCTCCTGGAGAGGCTGAACGACCCCGCATCCCCGATACCGAACGCCTATGAGGATTGACTCCACCGAATACGGAACCAGAACTGAACCGCCCCGGGTTTCCCGGAGGGCGATTTGCTTGAGTCAGGCGGCCATCGCCGACTCTCGCAGTTGGTGGTCGTAGTGTGCCTCGAATTCAGCCGGAGGCACATACCCGAGGGATTCGAACAGGCGCCGGTGGTTGTACCAGTGCACCCAGTGGAGGGTGGCGAACTCCACCGCCTCGTATTGACGCCGCATCACCCGCCGGGTGGCCGGTCCGCACAGCCCGCCCAGCGTCTCGTCCACCTCGGCGAGCAGGGCGATGTCCGCCGCGCGGTAGCGCCGCTCGAACGGGCGCGTCGCCCCGCGGCGACGGTCCTCGATGCGCCCGGTCTTGTGGTACTGAGCGATCAGGCGCGTCGTCTGCGCCCTGGACAATCCCGTGACCTTCGCCACAAAGCGACGCACGCCCCCCTTGTGCGCCTTGGTCAACGCGCTGTAGCCCAGCCGCACCACAGTGCGTCTGACGAAATCGTAGGCCCCGCGCCGCTCGGTGAGGTGAAAGTCGACCGGCTCGCTGCCGGCCATGAAATCGCGCAACTCGTCAATGGTGCGCAGCCGTTCGATGTCGAGTCTCAAGATCATCCTCCGATGATCCCAAAACCCCCTCGTTCAGGCTCACCTCTGGTGGAATTCGCGCCCCCCTTCAGGCTCATGTCTCATGGGACAAGACTATGGCTGGCGCAATGGGTGGGTGCGTGAAATACTGGCATTTGAATGGCGTTGTTGTTGTCTGCCGAAGGGAGACAGTTCGAGCCCGCCGCCCAGGCGATCCGCAACTGGGTCGCACAGGCCGAGCGTGACGAGGGCCGGCGCGCTGATGGATTGAGCAGCGCAGAGCGCGAGGAGATACGCTGGCTGCGTCGTGAGAACCGTCGTGTGCGTGAAGAACGGGAATGGCGATTTTCTTGTCTGCCGAAGGAGACAGAGACTGGCAAAAGGTGAGGAGGGCCAGCGAAGGGTCCAGTGACCCCTTCGCCCGACGAACGCTTGGTTTGCTCGGGAGGTCGGACCCGGGAGGTCGACCGGTTCATGCGAGCGAATCAGGCCCGATTGCGCATCGCCACGATGGCCCGAGTACCCGGAGCCTCCCCAGGCATGAGCGGGTTCCATGCGTGGCGTCAACGAGAGCGTTCGGCACGAGAGCGCAGCGACGAAGCCCTCACTGCCCGCGTGCGGGCGATTCACGCGCACAGCCAGGGGGAGCTACGGTGCGCCGCGGATTCAGGCCGAGCTTGCCGAGCAGGGCTTGGCGGTGAGCCGCAAGCGGGTGGCTCGGGTGATGCGCCAAGCCGGCTTGGCCGGCGTGAGCCGGCGCAAGGGGCCGCGTACCACACGCCGCGACCCGCAAGCCCGCCCGGCCCCGGACCTCGTCGAACGAGAGTTCCACGCCGACGCCCCGGACCGGCTGTGGGTGGCTGACATCACCCCCGCTTCCCCCGCGGGGGCAAGCTCTACATGCCGACCCTGGCGGGATTCCTGTACTTGGCCATCGTGCTCGACGTGTTCAGCCGCCGAATCCCCGCTTTCGCGGGGACGGGCTGGGCGATGGCCGAGCACCGGCGCACCGAACTCGTGCTCGACGCACTCGACATGGCCGTCGAGCAACGCCGCCCGGACTCAGTCATCCACCATCCCGACAGAGACGCCCTCCCCTCTCCGGCAGCTTCAGCCCGTTCCCCCGGACCCGCCCTCCACCTCCTTCCCGGACAGCCGCACCCTCGCCCCGGCCAGCAGGTCCCCGAGTCTCTTGCGGATGGCCCACAGACAGATCAGCGACGGGACCACCATCAGCGTCGTGATCACGAAGAACGTGCCCCAGTCGCCGTCCAGCCAGTCCACCAGGGCGCCGGAGGCGGCGGCGAACAGGGTCCTCCCAGCCGTGCCGATGGAGGCGAGCAACGCGTACTGGGTGGCGGTATAGGTCCGGTCCACCAGCATGGAGATAAAGGCGACGAAGGTCACGGTCGCGAACGCGCTGGTGAGGTCGTCCGCCACCACCGCCGCCGCGAACAGCGCCTCCGACTTGCCCGTCCACGCGAGCACGGCGAACAGGAGGTTGGTGAGGGCCATGGCGATCCCGGCCAGGAACATGGCCCGCACCAGTCCCATCCGGATGGCGAAGAGCCCGCCCAGCATGGTGAACGCGACGGTGGTGACCCAGCCCAGCCCCTTGGAGTAGAGGGCGATGTCGGACTTGGAGAACCCCATCTCCTTGTAGAAGAGCAGGGACATGCGGCCGAGGAACGCCTCGCCGATCTTGAACAGGAAGATGAAGCCGAGCACCGCGGCGGCGATGGCGAGGCCGTTGCGCCGGAAGAAGCTCATCAGGGGGCCGGCCACGGCGCCCGCGAGCCAGGCGACGACACGGCCGAACCGGCCGGAAAGATCCAGGCGCGAGGCGACCAGATGCTCGTCCTGCGCCTGGGCGGCGATGCGCTCCGCCGGCGGCGGCTCGCGCACGAACGCGAGGCCGACGTTGCAGAGGACGACCACGCCCCCGAGCACCAGGAAGGCGGCCTGCCAGTAGTCCTCGACCCCGGCATTCTGGAAGGCTTGCGCCGTCTCCAGCGCGAGCGCCCCGCCGAGCTTGTATCCCGTCCACCAGCCGACCACCGCGACGGCCGCGCCCGCGGCCATGGATTCGCCCTCCGTGGCGCCGATCTGCTCGATCCGGAGCGCGTCGATGGTGATGTCCTGGGTCGCGGAGGCGATGGCGATGACGAGACCGACGGCGACCACGCCGGCCAGGTTGCTCGCCGGCTCGATGAAGCTCCACAGCACCAGGCACGCCAGGATCACCCCTTGCAGGGTGACGATCCAGGCGCGGCGGTGGCCAAGCCTCGCCGTCAGCCAGGGCACCCGGAGCCGGTCGATCAGCGGCGCCCACAGGAAGTTGACCGCGTACACCCCGAAGATCAGCCCGGCCCAGCCGATGGCGGTGCGGCTCAGGCCCTCTTCCTTCAGCCAGAGGCTCAGCGCACTGCCGATCAGGACCCAGGGAAACCCGCTGACGATCCCGAGCAGGAGGATGCGGGCCATGCGCCGCTCGAAATAGACCGACAGCGATTGCGCGGTGCTCCGCATCACGACCTCCGCCGCCGTTTCCGTCCAGACCGGCGGATCATACCTTCGCGCCGTCACCGGCATCGCAAGCATTCCGATCGGCAACGCCGAGCTGTACCGGCGGCTCAAGGCGCGCAGGGTCGTCGTATCCGGCCACTACTTCTTCCCGGGGTTCGAAGCCGACGACTGGCCGCACAAACGCGAGTGCATCCGCATCAGCTACGCCGACGACCGGGATCGGATCGAGCGCGGGCTCACGATCCTCGTGGAAGAAGTACGCCGCGCCCGCGACGGCGACGGCTTTTCATCGCATGACGACAGCATGACAAGCGTGTGAAACGGACCTGGAGTTGACTCGATTTCGTGGACACCTGACCCTTTGGGGAGGAGGTATTCACCATCGCCACCGCAGGCCATCGACCGCGCCTCCCGGCAGGCGCGGGACCTCTCCTTTCGCGCGAATGCTTGATGTAGCGCGGCTTCGCGCCTCCCGGCAGGCGCGGGACCTCTACCCCAGACGTATGTTGTGCAATACGACGTCCAAGCCGGGGGCTCTCGAAAGGGGGCCGTCGGCGGTCAGCAAGGGCGCATCGCAGATTCAGCCGCCGCGACGTAGAAGGCGTCATACGCACTCGTGTTGTGCCGGTATCGCCACGCCAGCCGAGCCAGGACGCGATGGGAAATCCGATCGACCTGCCAGCCGGAGAGGTCCTCAAGTGCCGCCAGCGCGCGAGCTTCCTCGATAGTCCTCTTCGCTACCGCGCGACGCAGCACGGACAGCACCTCGACATCCATCAGTTCGGAAGCAATCAGAAGGGCGTCTTCCAGCAGAGCCGCTACCTGAAGCCCTGCCGGTGTTCGGAGCAGATATTCGACCGCGACCGATGCGTCGATGACGTATCGCGTCACTCCGGCTCCACGTCTCGAAACCGACGCTCCTCTTCAAGGAGCGAAGCCGCCGAAATGCCCGGATCGGTCCGGGGGCGCGTCGCGAGCCGCGCGTTCCACTCCTGCCTCGCCACCTCACGCTCAACGGCGGCGAGCACCATGTCGCTCATGGTTCGATGATGCTCGCTGGCGCAACGGCGCAGTCGTTCATGCAGCGAGTCCGGTATGTTTCTTACCTGAAGGTTTCTCATCGCATGACATTAGCATGACAGGTGCATGAAGCGGGATCGGCAGGGGCGACAAATCCAGGATCACGCTACGGAATCGGCTCGCTCACCCGGCCCCGCTTCGGGCAAGACGGAGCAGACGCCTTCAGCCGTCCCTGGCCCGCCGGAGCAACTCGGCGAGGCCCCCCTCGCCGAGCACCGGCACACCCAGGCTCTGCGCCTTGTCGAGCTTCGAGCCGGGGTTCTCCCCGGCCACGACGTAATCGGTGCGCTTCGACACGCTCCCGGTGACCTTCGCGCCGAGGGCCTGCAACCGGCGCTTGGCGTCGTCGCGGGACATGGAATCGAGGGTACCGGTGAACACGAAGGTCTTGCCGGCGAGGGGGGGCGGCGGGGACGCTGTCCGACTCGGGGCCGCCGACTGGCCCAAGGCCGCCGCTTGGCTTGACGTCGCCGCCTCGGTCTCGCTCCCGGCTTCGGTCCGCACCGGCTCGGTCTCCTCCCACGACAGCTCGCGGGCGAGTGCGTCGACGATCTCCCCGTTACGCGGATCGTCGAAGAACCGGCGCACGCTCTCCGCCACCACCGGGCCGACGTCGGGCACCTCGGTGAGCGCATCGGCGTCCGCTTTGCGTAGCGCCGCAAGACCGCCGAAATGGGCGGCGAGGGCCGATGCCGTCGCCTCGCCCACGTCGCGGATGCCCAGCGCGTAGAGGAAGCGGTCGAGGGTGGTACGGCGCGCGTGCCCGATGCCTTCGACCAGGTTGCGCGCCGATTTCTCTCCCATGCGGTCGAGCTCCGCGAGCCGGTCTTCTTCAAGGCCGAAGATGTCCGCGACCGTGGACACCATCCCCCGCTCGACGAGCTGGTCGACGAGCTTCCAGCCCAGCCCCTCGACGTCCAGCGCGCGCCGGCTCGCGAAATGGTGGATGGCCTGCTTGCGCTGCGCGGGACAGACCAGCCCGCCGGTGCAGCGCACCGCCACCTCCCCCTCCGCCCGCGCTGCCTCCGAGCCACATACCGGGCAGTGGCCGGGGAGCCGGAACGGCTCCGTCCCCTCGGGCCGGCGCTCGGGGACGATGCGGATCACCTCGGGGATCACGTCCCCGGCCCTCCGCACCCAGACCGTATCCCCGACCCGGACGTCCTTGCGCTCGATCTCGTCCTGGTTGTGCAGCGTCGCATT
Source organism: uncultured Gammaproteobacteria bacterium (assembly GCA_958295835.1). Taxonomy (GTDB): domain Bacteria; phylum Pseudomonadota; class Gammaproteobacteria; order HK1; family HK1; genus HK1. The sequence goes on along the minus strand of OY282378.1, from coordinate 4,018,120 downwards.
GGTGACCGTGGCCCCGCCGACCACCACCGGGTCGAGCCGCGCGACGGGGGTGAGGGTCCCGGTGCGGCCCACCTGCACGTCGATGCCGATCAGGCGGGTCAGCGCCTCCTGGGCCGGGTACTTGTACGCGACGGCCCAGCGCGGCGCCCGCGACACCTGACCGACCACCTCCCGCGCCCGCAGGTCGTTCAGCTTGAACACGACGCCGTCGATGTCATAGCCCAGCGAATCGCGGCGGCGCCCCATCTCGGCGTGGTACGCGAGGCAGGCGTCGACGCCGTCGAGTACCCGCGTATGCGGGGACACCGGCAGTCCCCACGAGGCCAGGGTGTCGAGCACGTCGCTGTGCCGAGGCGGCAGCGTCGCGTCGTCGCTCACATCGCCCATGCCGTGGCAGTACAGGCTCAGGGGACGGCTCGCAGTCATCGCGGGGTCGAGCTGGCGCAGGGCGCCGGCCGCGGCGTTGCGGGGGTTGACGTACGTCCGCTCGCCACGCTCGCGCTGCACGTCGTTCATCCTCTCGAACCCGGCCCGGGGCATGAAGACCTCGCCCCGTACCTCCAACCGCGCGGGCAGGGCGCCACCGAGGAGCCGGAGGGGGACGGCCCGGATGGTACGTACGTTCGCGGTGACGTCCTCGCCGCGGGCGCCGTCGCCGCGGGTCGCGCCGCGCACGAGCCTGCCGCCCTCGTAGACCAAGCTGATCGCGACTCCGTCGATCTTCACCTCGCCGGTGTACTCGACCGCCGGCTCTCCGCCCTCGTCCGCGCTGCTTTGCTGCGCGCCGCTGCTTTGCTGCGCGCCGCTGCTTTGCTGCGCGCCGCTGCTTTGCTGCGCGCCGCTCCCCTCCTCCGCGCCACTGTCCTGCTGCGCGCCACTGTCCTGCTGCGCGCCACTGTCCTGCTGCGCGCCACTGTCCTGCTGCGCGCCACTGTCCTGCTGCGCGCCCAGCCGCTCCCGGATCCGCCGGTCGAACGCGCGGACCTCGTCGCCGTCGAAAGCGTTGGCGAGCGAGAGCATCGGGACGCGGTGGACCACCTCGGGGAACGACGCGGACGGGGCGGCCCCCACCCGCTGCGTCGGCGAGTCGGGGATGACGAGGCCGGGGTGCTCCTCCTCCAGCGCCACCAGCTCGCGCATGAGGGCGTCGTACTCGTGATCCGCGATCTCCGGATCGTCGAGGACGTAGTAGCGATGGTCGTGGCGGCGGATCGTCTCGCGCAGCGCAGCGACCCGCGCGGCGGCGGCCTCGGGCGCGGCCACCGCTCAGCCCTCGGTCCGGTCCCGGCGCAAGATGTCCGCGACCGTCTCACGCAGGTGGTTCTCGGTCTGCGCGGTCAGCACGCTGCGGGTCTCGTCGCAAAGCCTCACATCCATCCGGCGCGCGAGACGGCGACTGACTGCGACCAGGGTGTCCAGAATCTTGAACGCGGTTGCAGCATCCTCCGGAACACTCATGAACGTCACCAGCCCCGGCATCTCGATTTCGGGCAGCTCGTCCGGATCCAGCACCCCTGGCTCGATCATGCCGGCGATCCCGAACACGATGGATGGCTCCACGTCGGAGCGCCAGTAGTAGAGCTGCATCAGGCCCGGGCGGAAGCCCTCCGCATCCAGCGCATCCAGAATCACGCGGCCGGAAAGCTGTTCCTGCTTCGAGATCAGAGTGAGATAGACGAGAGGACGCGACATGTCGATCGCGAGCGGCTCCGAGGCGCCGAAATCCGCGGACGGCTCGGGTGGAACGGACTCCTCCAGGATGCCGTCCAGCGTGCTTTCGTAGGTGGCCCGCAGGCCCGCGAGAATGCTGACGTCGACTGAAAGCTCCGCGTCGGAGATCTCACGCCTTGGAGCGAATATTCCGCCGAGATGGCCGACGTCCTCATCGGTACCGGCCGCGACCCCCGTTGAACGAGGGTCGAGCGACGCACCCTCATCCGTGACGTCCGCGTATTCGTCGTGCGATTCCTGCCGGGCGAGGTCCGGTTCCTCTCGCCCCTTTGCGGCGTTGCGACGCGAGAGACGGGAAAATGCGTAGATCCCTGCTACGAGGACAATACCGGCAATCAGCAATGCGAGTCGCAGATCGTCCACCCGTCACCACCCGTGTATTCCACGGGACGCCGTGCCCACGCGGCGCCGCCATTGCCGGCCCCTTCGCCGGTGGTCCGAATCAGCCCTCGGTCATGCGGTCCCGCGCCGGCCGCGCGGAGGGTCCGGTCCGTTTCCGCCCCCGCACGAGCGCGGGCGGTGACACATTCAGGGATCGAAACGGATCGAAAGCGCTCACGCCTGCGCCATCTCGACCGCCTCCTCCACATCCACCGCCACCAGACGGGAAACGCCCGGCTCGTTCATGGTGATGCCGATGAGCTGCCCGGCGACCTCCATCGTAATCTTGTTGTGAGTCACAAGCACGAGCTGGACACGCTTCGCCATCTCCTCCACGAGCCCGCGGAACCGCCCGATGTTCGCGTCATCGAGCGGCGCATCGACCTCGTCGAGGAGGCAGAACGGAGCCGGGTTCAGCTCGAAGATCGCGAATACCAGCGCGATCGCGGTGAGCGCCTTCTCGCCGCCCGACAGCAGGTTGATGCTCGCGTTACGCTTGCCCGGCGGACGGGCCATCATCGTCACGCCGGCCCCGAGCACATCCTCGCTGGTGAGCTGCAGCGACGCGCTTCCGCCCCCGAACAGGCGAGGAAACATCGTCCCGAACCCGTCGTTGACCCGCTCGAAGGTCTCGCGGAAGCGAGTCCGGGTCTCGCGGTCGATCTTCTGGATCGCGGTGTCGAGGATCGCGAGGGCCTCTTCCAGGTCGGCATGCTGCGCATCGAGGTAACGCTTGCGTTCCGCCTGCTGTTCGTGCTCCTCGATGGCGGTGAGATTGATGGGGCCGAGCCGGGCGATCCGGCGCTCCATCACCTCGAGCTTCTCGGCCCAGGCGCCGATCCCGGCATCGGCTCCGACGCGCGCGAGCAAGGTATCGAGGGCCTGCCCGCCAGCGTCGAGGCGCTCCTCCACGGTCTTGCGCAGAACCAGCGTCTCCTGGCTCTCCACACGAAGCCGCTCCAGCGCCTCACGCTCACCCTGCACCTCCGCCACGTGCCGCTGCCGCTCTTCGTCGGTACTGCGTACCAGTCCCTCGACCGTCTCGACCTCGGCCCGCGCCTCGCGCATCACCGATTCGAGCGACGCGCGCCGGGCGAGCTTCTCGTCGAGAGCCTCCGTCGCCCGCGCGAGCGGCGCCTCGGTCTCCTCGAGAGCATCACGCAACCCCCGCAGGCGTTCCTCGAGCTCTTCGAGCCGGCGCTGATCCCGTCCGCCCGCCTCCTCCGACGCGCCGAGGCGCGAACGCGCGCCTTCGATGCTCACCTCCAGGGAATGCGCCTCGTCGTGCAGCCTCTGCCATCGTTCGCGGGCGAGAGCGAGCTGCTCGCGCCGTGCGCGTCGCCGATCTTCGCAGCGCGTCCGTTCGACGGTCAGACGAGACAGCTCGTTCGACGCCTGCTCCAGGTGCTCGTGCGCCGACGCGAGCTTCTCGCGCTCCGCCCCGATCCGGGCGACGACGTCCGCGAGCTCGGCGGCCAGCTCGGCCGAACGCTGCGACGCCCGGTCCGCGGCAGCGGTACGGGCCGTCAGGTCCGAGCGCATCGCGGTGCAACGGCGATAGCCTTCGTTGAGGCTGCGCTGGACGGCGGCGTATGTTTCCTCGGCGCTGCGAAGCGCCGCGGAGAGCTCGCTGACCACGCGCGCGTGGTCCTCCTCCTCCTCGCCCGCACGTTCGATCTCTCGACCCAGTGCTTCGAGCGCCTGCTCGCGTTCGAGCACGCCGTGCTCCTCGGAGCCACCTCTCCGGACATGGAGCCAGGCCGAGCCCAGCCACACACCTTGCGCGGTGATGACGCTTTCGTCCGACGCGAGCCGCGCACGCGCCCCGAGCCCCTCTTCGAGGCTTGCGGCGCAGAGCACGCCTTCGAGCAGCCCGGCAATCGGCCAATGGGTCTCGACCTTCGAACGCAGCGTCGCGAGGCCGTGCGCGCTTGCCCGGCCGGCCAGCTCCGAAACGCCCGCGTCGATGACGGTGAACGTCCCCTGCTCCAGCGTGCCGGCAGCGTCGGCCGCGACCGTCTCGAAGGCGTCGGCCAGCACCGCCTGCAGACGCGCGCCAAGCACCGTCTCCACCGCGCGCTCCCAGCCCCGGGCGACTCGCACCGACTGCGCGAGCCGCGGCGCATCCGCAAGCTCCCTGGCATCGAGCCAGTCGGCGAGCCCTCCCCCGGCGCCGAGCGCTTCCTGTTGCAGCGCGTCGAGCGACGCGAGCCGGCCGCGGTGCTGGCCGAGAACTTCCCGCGTATCGTGAAGCGCCTTCTCCGCGGCCCGGACCGCTTCACGCAGCCCCTGCACCGCATCGTGCGCGCGAGACTGCTCCGCCTCGGCCGCCTCCAGCTCCCGCTCCATCGCCGCGAGCCGGCGGCGGATCGGCGCGATCTCGTGTTCAAGCGAATCGGGACCGATCGCGCCAGATTCGGCTTCAAGCGCCTGCGCCCGCCTCTCGATCTCGCTGATGCTCGATTCGAGATGCTGGATCCGGGCCTGCTCCGCGTGCACCGTGCGGGCGGGCTCGCGCTCGCGTTCGCTCAACGCTTCGAACTCCGTCTCCAGGGCCTGCACGTCTTCCTCGATCCGACCGAGATCGCGGTGCGCGCTTGACGACTGCCCACGCAGCTCGGCGAGCGCGGGCTCGTCGAGCGCAAGCCGCGCAGCGATCTCGTCACGCTGCTTGCGCTCACTCTCGATCTGGCGTCTCGCCGCTTCCAGGCGCCCGGTCTCCTGGTCCAACGTGCCGGCAACCTCCTCCCGGCGCCGACGGATCGATTGAATCGACTCCTCGGTGCGCGCGACCTCCGCTCCGGCGTCGAGCACGCTGCGATAGCGGTGGTTGTAGGTATCCACCGCCTCGGTGTGCGCAGCCCGTGCCTTCTCGAGCTCCGCCTCGACCCGGCGCTGGCCGGCCAGCGCCGCCTCCAGACGGCTCTCCTGGTCCGCGATACGTCCGGCGTTGCGTCTCGCCTGCTCGTCGAGGGCGCGCCACTGGAGGGCGAGATGCTCGGCTTCGAGCTCGCGTTGCGCCGCCTTCAGCTCACGGAACTTCTCGGCGAGGGTGGCCTGGCGCTTGAGGTGCGCGAGCCGGCGCGCGAGCTCGTCGCGCAGATCGTTCAACCGGTCGAGGTTCTCGAGCGTGTGGCGCATCCGGTTTTCCGTCTCGCGCCGGCGCTCCTTGTACTTGGAGATTCCCGCCGCATCCTCGAGAACGTCGCGCAGATCGTCGGGCTTCGCCTCGACGATGCGCGAAATCATTCCCTGTTCGATGATCGCGTAGCTGCGAGGTCCCAGTCCCGTGCCATGGAACACGTCCATGATGTCGCGGCGGCGGCATCGTGTACCGTTCAACCAGTATGAGGACTGCCCTTCGTGCGCGAGCTGGCGACGTACCGCGATCTCGTTGTACGCCGCGAAGCGGCCGCCGGCCCGGCCATCCAGATTGTCGAAGACCAGCTCGACGCTGGCGCGGCTCACCGGCTTGCGCGTTCTCGAACCGTTGAATACGACGTCCGCCATGGTGGCGCCGCGCAGGCTGCGCGCCGAAACCTCGCCCATCACCCAGCGGACCGCGTCGATGACGTTCGACTTCCCGCATCCGTTCGGCCCGACGACGCCGACGATGTTGCCGGGAAACTCGATGGTGGTGGGATCGACGAAGGACTTGAAGCCCGCGAGCCGAATCTTGCGTAGCCGCATCAGCCGAGGTGCCTGGAACCGACGCTCGCGCGCATGGACGAATGGTACGCCATGACGCGCGTTCGCAGAAATGCCCCGTCATGGAGCGGCCTCGGTCGCGCACCCCGCACCCGGCGCCCCATCCCCGCCCCTTCCGCGGCAATGCCTCCCGGACGTGTCCGCAGCCGGTCCCGGATCGCTGCGAGCGGGCGCATGAGGTACGACGACAGAGCGCACGGTACACTCTCCCCGATCAGCGACCGTGCGGCCGCGTGCCGCGCACGCGCCTGGACCTTCTTCGGAACAATCAAGGTATGTCGGACCTGAGATTCGGACCGCCATGACCAAGGCGACGGCCACATCACCGAGCCCCCCGACCTGGGCCGCGCAGCCGCCTTGCCGCAGGCGGAACAACCCGGTGAGCGGGGCGCTGTACTTCGCGCGTGGCTTTGCCATCGTGACGCGCCCCGGCATCCGGGGCTACGTCGTCGTGCCCCTGCTGATCAACACCGGCCTGTTCACCGCCGTCATCTATTTCGGTGCTGCGTGGCTGGGCGGCTTCACCGAAGCCATGCTTCCGGGCTGGCTCGACTTCCTCGCCTGGATTCTGGTACCGGTCTTCGTCCTCGCAGTGCTCATGGCCGGCTTCTATACCTTCAACCTCATCGCGAGCTTCATCGCGGCGCCGTTCAACGGCCTGCTGGCCGAGGCGGTCGAGCGTCATCTGACCGGCCGCGCGCCGCCGTCCGCCGGCAGTGGCTGGCGAGCCTTGCTCACGGGGCTCGGAGCGACTTTCGTCGCAGAAGTGCGCAAGCTCGCGTATGTGGCGGTCCGATCACTGCCGCCTCTGGTGCTGTTCCTCATCCCGGGGATCAACGTGGTGGCGCCGATCGTGTGGATGGCGGTGGGCGCCTGGATGCTCGCCGTCACCTACGTGGACTATCCCATGGCGAACCACGGGAACGACTTCGACGAGCTCCGGGCGCGTTTGCGCGAGAGGCGTCTGCTGAGCCTCGGCTTCGGCGGCGCGGTGATGGCCGCGCTGGCCGTCCCGGTGCTCAACTTCCTCGTCATTCCCTGCGCCGTCGCCGGCGCGACCGCGATGTGGGTGGAGCAGCTCGATGGCGATACGGGCGCCGCACCGCCTGCCGCCGCCGGGGGCAGACAAGGCATTCGCGATCGAATTGCGCGCCGCTGATTTTTTGGGTATACACGCGCCCCTGTTCGGGCGCCGAGCCGCTGTTCGCCCGCCGTGATCCGGCCGAATGGACTCTGCGCCCACCACCGTTCGGAGCCTGACCGAGTACGTGATTGTCAGGAGCGGATACGATGCCAGCCGATATGAACGTGTCGGGCGTGCTCGACTTCAAGCCCTACAAGCCGAAGCGGGGCGAGGAGTACATGAACGACGCGCAGATCGCCCACTTCCGGGGAATCCTGCTCGACTGGAAGCACAAGCTCATGGAGGAAGTCGACCGCACGCTGCACCACATGCAGGACGAGGCGGCGAACTTCCCCGACCCCAACGATCGCGCCACACAGGAATCGGAGTTCACCCTCGAGCTGAGAACCCGTGACCGCGAGCGCAAGCTCATCAGGAAGATCGACGAGGCCATCGTGTCGCTGGACGGCGGCGACTACGGCTACTGCGAAGCGTGCGGGATCGAGATCGGCATCCGGCGCCTCGAAGCGCGCCCGACTGCGACCTTGTGCTACGACTGCAAGGTCCTCGAAGAAATCCGCGAAAGGCAGATGGGCTGAGGCTGCGCCCCGATCCATCGCCGGTCTTCAAGCCGGTAGCGCTCCGCCGCCGGCACGTCTCCGGCGAACCCCCCCGCGGCTCATGTCCACGTCGGCGGCGTCGCTGTACGCCCTCCTCCACCCGTCACCGGCACCGCCTCCCTTGATTGCTGCTCCGCCCTCCGACCGGCCTCCCGTGTGCGGCCGCTTCGCCCCGTCCCCGACCGGTTCGTTGCACTTCGGCTCGCTCGTCGCGGCGCTCGGAAGCCTGCTGAACGCCCGCGAGCGTGGTGGACGCTGGCTCGTGCGTATCGAGGATCTGGACACCCCTCGCAACGCGGCCGGCGCCGTCGATTCGATCCTGCATGATCTCGATCGGCTTGCGATGCACCGGGATGGCGAGGTCATGCGCCAGAGCGGGCGCACCGATGCCTACGCCGAAGCGCTCGACACCCTCGCGGATGAGGGCTGGACATTCGAATGCGGTTGCTCGCGCCGCGATCTGGCGCAAGGCGTCTATCCGGGCACCTGCCGCGAGGGACTGCCCCCGGGACGCTCGGCGCGTTCGGTTCGGCTGCGCGTCCCGGCCGGGAACATCGGGTTCCACGATGCATTCCAGGGGCTCATGACGCAAAGCATGGAGAAGGAGGTCGGCGATTTCGTAGTGTTTCGTGCAGACAGGGTCGTCGCCTACCACCTCGCGGTGGTGGTGGACGACGCCGAGCAGGGAATCACCGAAGTGGTACGTGGCTGCGATCTGCTCGAGTCGACCCCACGCCAGATTCTGGTTCAACGCGCCCTTGGGCTTCCGACCCCCGAGTACGCGCATCTCCCCATCGCGGTCGATGCGAACGAACGCAAGCTCAGCAAGCAGAATCTCGCACGGCCGGTCGCCGTCGACCCGCCCGGCGCGGTGCTCGTGGACGCGCTCGAATTCCTCGGACAGGGTCCACCGCGCGATCTCGCCCGGGCTCCCGCCGCCGAGGTCATCTCCTGGGCGATCGCCGGCTGGAACCGTACACGGGTCCCGCGCCGGCGCACTGCGCCGGCGCCCGGCTACGCCGACGACCCGCGGCTCCGCTCATGCTTCCAGTAAACCTCTCCCGATTCGGCGCGGGCAAGGACACGCGCCGCGACGAACAGGTAGTCCGACAGACGGTTGACGTACCGGCGGCTCGCCTCGTTCACGGGCTCGTCTCGCGCCAGCGCGACGAGCCCTCGCTCGGCGCGGCGGCACACGGCACGGGCGACGTGCGCCGCGCCGGCGCCCGACCCGCCGCCCGGCAGAATGAACTCCCTGAGCGGCGGCAGTCCGGCATTGAGGGCATCGAGAGCGGCTTCGAGCGCCTCGACCCGGGCATCATCGATGATGCCGGCGGCCGGCATCGCGAGCTCGCCGCCGATGTCGAACAGCGCGTGCTGCGCGTCGGTGAGGGTTTCGCGGATAGCGTCCGGGAGCGGATTGGCGAGAACGACCCCGAGATTGGCGTTCAGCTCGTCGAGATCCCCCATCGATGCGACCCGGGGCGAGTCCTTGGCCACTCGGTGGCCGTCGGCGAGTCCGGTGGTGCCGTCGTCGCCGGTGCGCGTATAGATTCGTGACAGTCGATTTCCCACGGAGACGGATACCTTGCTGGACGACGATGGCGCGGCGTCGGATGGTCAGGATCGCATCATGCGCAATCAGGCCGTGACCGCCGGCGGACGCCTCGACCGATACGCGGCCGAGGGGACCGGCGGGGCCGCTCATGCATCGAGATCCGGAATCAGCCGGCTCTCGATCAATGCGATGAAGTCCTTGAGCTGCAGCTTGCGCTTCTTCAGACGGCGAAGCTGGAGCTGATCGACGTACGGCCCATGCTCCATGCGTGCGATGGCGTCGTCGAGGTCACGATGCTCGATCTTGAGCGACTGGAGCTTCTCGATGAGCATGCGCTCTTCGTCGGTCATGCCATTCGCTTGCCTGATCCCCCCCTGATTGACGAACGATACTCCAATTCCGGCGGGCGCGCCGGGGGTACGCTCTACTCCATCCGCCCGTCGTGATCACCACCGGAGCCGAGCATGGACGACCTTCTGCGCAACGAACGCGATACCGATTCGATCGCCATCGTTCCGATTGGAGCCGATCGGCTGGAGGAGTGGCGCGCGAACGCCGTGCCGGAGGCGTCTGCCTGGGTGGGCCGCACGGGCTTCTCCGCCAAACCGGGTTCGACGTGCCTCGTACCCGGCCGCGGGGGCAGGCTCGCGAGCGTGCTGGCCGGTGTCGGCGCCGGCGACGATCCGTGGGCGCTCGCACATGTCCCGGAGGCCATTCCGGCCGGCGCCTATCACCTCGACCTGAAATGGTCCTCCCGCGGGCTTGAACGGACCGCGCTCGGCTGGGCCCTCGCCGCGTATCGCTTCGATCGGTACAGGAAGGCGATGCCACCGGCCGCGCTGCTCTTCCCCGGGTCCGCGGCAGCCGCCGACACGGCGCGCGGGCAGGCCAGGGCGGTGGCCCGCGTCCGCGATCTCATCAACACCCCGGCGAGCGACATGATGCCGAAGGATCTCGCCGCCGCGGTGGCCGATCTGGCGGCCGGGCACGGCGCGGAGCTCAGGGTGGTGACCGGAGAGGCACTGCTCGACGAGGGCTACCCCGCGATCCATGCGGTGGGGCGCGCGAGCGTCCACCGGCCGCGGCTCATCGACCTGACCTGGGGCGATTCGGGCGCTCCCCGCCTGACCCTGGTGGGAAAGGGGGTGTGCTTCGACTCCGGCGGGCTCGACATCAAGCCCGCGAGCGGTATGCGGCTGATGAAGAAGGACATGGGCGGGGCGGCCCATGCCATCGGACTCGCCGATCTGGTCATGTCCACCGGGTTGCCGGTGCGACTGCGCATGCTCGTGCCGGCGGTGGAGAACGCGATCGCGGGCAATGCCTATCGGCCCGGCGACGTGGTCCCGACCCGCAAGGGCCTGACCATCGAGGTCGAGAACACCGACGCGGAGGGGCGGATCGTGCTGAGCGACGCGCTGGCGGACGGCGCCACGGATGCGCCCGATCTGATGATCGACTTCGCGACCCTCACCGGCGCGGCACGCGTGGCGCTGGGCACCGACCTGCCTGCGATGTTCTCCAACGACGAGGCGGTGGCCGACGGCATCGCGAACGCGGGACGCGACGTCCGCGACGAGGTCTGGCGAATGCCGCTGCACGCGCCGTACCGCGAGCTCATCGAAAGCAGGGTCGCGGACCTCATGAACGGGACGAGCCAGCCCTACGGCGGGGCGATCACCGCCGCACTGTTCCTGCAGGCATTCGTGCCGGACGAGATCCCGTGGGCACACTTCGACCTCATGGCGTGGACGACTCGCGCGAAGCCGGCCCGGCCCGTGGGGGGGGAAGCGATGGCGCTGCGCGCGGTGTTCGAGTTCCTCGAACGACGCTATCGCGCCTGAGCCCGGGGGTCACGAGCGGCAGGCCGGAGCACGGGAAGCGGCGGACGCGGGCCGGCCGGACGCGCCGTTGCGGATCGGGAGCGGGACGGGCTCGCCGGCGCGGGCTTCGAGCGGAGCGGCGTGCCGCTTATATGTAACATCACCTGACCCGTTGAATTGATGGAAGTCCTTGTCGGGCTCAGACGACCTGTTCCGCGGGTACGAGGGTCATGTTGAAGTGCCGGGCCTGACGCCGGAGATGGTACAACTGGCGCTCGCGGCGTTCAGCCTCGAATGAACGTCCGGAATGTTTCTCCCGCGACAGCGGGGGGACCCGTCACCGTGGCCGGCTTGTACGGACCGTTCCTCGCCCGTCTGCGGCGCTGGCCGGGGACGGGCGCGCCGACGGTCGCCGCTCAGAGGTCGATCTCAGAGGTCGATCTCCATCCAGACCGGCTGATGATCCGAGCCGTCGGCGTCCGCATCGACACGGACGGCACGGATCCGATCCCTCAGCCCCGCGCTGACGAAGCAGTAGTCGAGCCGCGCCGGGCGGCCTTGCACCTCCGCCGTCGCTCCGGCATCGATGGTGTTGCCGGCCTCGATCCAGGCATCGACGAAGCCTTCCGGGTTCGTGATCCGGCCGCCGTACGGGGACATGGGTCCCACGATCCGCTCATACTCCTTCGAGTCCGGCTCCATGTTGAAGTCTCCGAGGAGAATCGCGCTCCTCGGCATCGGCGCCGGCATCCCGTCCAGCGTCCACTCCTCTCTCAGACCACCCCCCGAAACCGGCGAACCTTCTCGGACCGCATTCACGTGCACCCCGAGCAGCGCTTCGACCTGCGGAAGCCGCGTCTCGGCCGAAAGGTGTGTGAGGTGCACCGAGTACAGACGCACGTGCCCGCCGCGTACCGCGATCACGGCTTCGAGGGCGGAGCGTTGCAGGCTCATCGGTCCCAGGCTGCCGTACTTCGGGAGGAGGTGGTGGCGCACCGTGAGCAAAGGCGTGCGGGAAAGCAGCATGTTCCCGAACTGCCGCCGCCGGCTGGCGCCCTCCTCCCCCGATCCGGCCCCGGCGAGATGGAGATCGACACCCGGCCCGTATGCCGGATGGTGCTCGGGAAAGCGGCGGGCGATGAGGCGCGGCTGATCGACTCCGCCGGACCGGGTCCAGAAGCGCTCGACCTCCTGGAGCGCGATCACGTCGGCGCCCGACACCGCGTCCGCGATACGGTCGAGATCGAAGCGCCCGTCGCGGCCCCGGCCGTACTGGATGTTGTAGGTGACTATCTTCATCGCGGGAGCCTCACGGCCGGCGCATGTTCCGTTCGAGTGATGGCGGTAGCCGTCGGCCTGCAAGGACCGGGATGCATTCCGACACCGAGGGCGCCGCGAGTCACGGCACAAGTCGCGACGGACCTGATTGTAACTTGGTACCATCCCGGAAGCGTGGCGGGTTTGCGGCCGGCGCGCTTGAAGCAGGAGGTGGCGAGTGAGGACGGGCAGCCGGGAGCGAGAAGGTTGGAAGCGAACCACGGGGTGACGCCATCGGGCGCTGGTGCTCGCAGGAAGCGTTTGGATCTGTCCGCGGAGCTGTTGTCGATCCTGCTGGTCGGCGTTGCACTGGCCGCACTGATACTCACCGGGATCGGGGGAATCCGGGAGGACATGCGCGAGATCCGGGAGGACATGCGTGAGCGATTTTCCGCGATGGAAAGTCGGATGTCCTCGATGGAGAGCCGGCTTGCCGTGGTCGAGCGCGAGCAGGGGGAAATTCGGGGCCTGCTCGAAGGAATGCACGATGCCGCCGCGGGCCGGGGAACGCCGGCCGCGCCGATCACCCGTCAGGCAGCAACGGACGCACCGCGTCCGTGAACCCGTCATCGTCGTTCGACCGGACCACCTCGAACCGCGCACGCATCGACGCCGGCGCATTCGAGACCACGCACGCGCGGTCCGCCCATTCGAGCATGTCGAGATCGTTGTAGTCGTTGCCGACGGCGATCGTGCGGGCGCGGCCGATCCCGTGCCGCGTCCGGATCCAGTTCGCGGCGTGCGACTTCGACACCCCGATCGGAAACAGCTCGATCCAGGTCGAAGCGTGGTCGAGCGGAGAGGTGGTGCGCACCACGTGCACGTCCTCGAACTCCCGGGCCAGGAGAGCGAGACACGACGCGCTCCCCGGCGGCTCGACCACGAGGAGCTGGCTCACCTCGACCTCCCCGGGCGCCCCGTCGCCCAGGTGTTGCGAGAAGCGGGCGTAGCGCTCGATGCGGCGCTCGAAGTCGGTGTTGCCGCACGTCGAGCGGAAGAAGTGGAAACAGTGCGTATCGGGCACCGCGTGGTGCACCATGAAGTCGAGTGCGAGGATGCGCAACCGCGCGACGAGCCCGGAGACGACGGGCGGGGCCATCGCCCGCGAGCGAAGCAGCCGCTCGTCCGCCCAGGACACGACCCCGGCGCCGCTGGAGAACACGAGGTAGTCGATGGGGAAGTCCGCGGGCATCACGGTGCGCGCGGAGTAGAGCGAACGGCCCGTCGCCACCACGCGCACCGTCCCGTTGCGGCCCAGGGCTGCGAGCGCCCGGCGGTTCGCGCCGCCGAGCCGCGAGGCCGAGTCGAGCAGTGTGCCGTCCAGATCGGTCACGACGAGATGAGGCGGCGTCATCGGCAAGGCTCCCTGAAAGACCATCGATGAGAAGACACCGATCGGCATCAACGCGGCGATGCGCGCCCCGCGGCGGCGCGCGACGTTCGCCCGCCACAGGGGCGTCCTGGCCGATACTATCCGCATCCTGACGGATCGACCCGATCGAGACCGGAGCAGCCATGGCCACCTTCGAATCCCGAATCCACGCATTGCGCATCGAACCCCACCCGAACGCGGACCGCCTGGAACTCGCGGCCGTCGGCGGGTTCCGGTGCATCGTCGGCAAGGGCTCCTTCGCCGACGGCGACCTCGCCGCCTACGTCCCGGAAGGCGCCGTCTGTCCCGACTGGCTGATCGCCGAGCTCGGCCTCGAAGGCAAGCTGGCCGGCAAGCGGCACAACCGCGTCAAGGCCGTGAAGCTGCGCGGGGCGCTCTCCCAAGGCCTCGTCTACCCCGTACGCGACGGCGCGATCCGCGGCCGGACGGTGGCCGAGGGCGACGACGTGACGGAGCTTCTGGAGCTCGTGAAGTACGAGCCGCCGATCCCCATCGCCATGCAGGGCGAAGTCCGGCCGGCGCACGGGGCGACGCTGCACTACGACATCGAGAACTTCAAGAAGTACCCGGACGCGCTCCGCGTCGGCGAGCCCGTGGTCATCACCGAGAAGCTGCACGGCTCGTGGTGCTGCCTCGGCTGGCACCCGGACCACGGCCCCATCGTCACGTCCAAGGGCATGTCCGATCGGGGCCTCGCGCTCAAGCTCGTCGAGGCGAACCGGAACAACCTCTACGTGCGCGCATGGCGCTCCCACGAGGCCGCGTTCGAGCGCGCGCGGGCCCGGCTCGCCGCGCCGGAAGAGCCGTTCTACGTGCTCGGCGAGGTATACGGGCGCGGGGTGCAGGATCTGCACTACGGCGAGCCCAACCCGGCGTTCGCCGTATTCGACGCCTACCTCGGCGCGCCGGGCCGGGGCCGCTACCTGGAAGCGGGAGAGATCGGGGAACGCTTGGGCGACCTGTTCCCCCTCGTTCCCGTCCTCTACGAGGGGCCGTTCAGCGAGACGGCGTTGCGCGAGCACACCGGCGGCGCGACCGTCCTCGGCGGCAGGCACGTGCGCGAGGGCGTGGTGGTGAAACCCGCGGCGGAGAGGGAATCCGCCGAGTTCGGGCGGGTCATCCTGAAGAACGTCTCCGGCGACTACCTGACGCGCAAGGGGGGGACGGAGTACAACTGAGCGCCCGGATCGGCTCGAACCCGAAGACGGCGAAATCCCTCATTTCCGAACTCGCCGACTCCATCGCCGGCAAGCACGGCAGCATGGCATCCGGCGCTTGGGCGTCGGCGGCGTCTATGCCAGCCGGTTCGCAGATTGCAGCCACCGGCCATCGAGTCTCCGGAGCCATCGACGTCATTCAGCACCAGCGGGTTGCATCGCTTGCTTACACCCACCTTTGTACGGCGGCGTCAGAATCCGTGGGGCCCGTGTTGAACGCGATGCGAGCCCCGGGGGCATGCTCGTGGACTACATTGACCAGTCTTTCGAAGACCAGAAAATGATCATCATCCTTGCGAACGCCGGCTCCAATCATGACGACATCGAAAGCCGACTCGTTCAAAGTCGCCTCCAGTTGTTCGGTGGCACTATCACCACTGTAGATGAAGCCAAGTGTCACATCATAGCCGAGGTCATTCAGCTTCCTTTCGTCCGCTCTGAGGGCCGTTTCGAGCTTTTCAGGCGTGAGACCCGGCCATTTCGAATAGTCCACGACGCTTGGATGCCAGCCCACCATGAGAACTCTCTTTGTCATTGTGCACGTCCCATCTCAAAAATCGTCGCACCCGCTCTTCAGACGATGGTCCCTATCAGCGCCATCCGCGCGATCCCGGCCATCCTGCCCCCCATCTCTCCTCGACCCCGCTGGGATTGAACGGCAAATCGACCTCTCGGGAGCAATATGGCGATGATCCCGAATCGTCCGGCAAAGAATAATCCATGCGAGATTCGCCCCGCAACGCTCGCTGGCTACCGGCATCGGGCGCATAGCGCCGGCAACCATCCCCGGTGCTCCGCCGCCGGGACGCGGATCGACGGGGCCGTGGCCCCGGCCGAACGTCCCAATCGAATTCTTGACCCATTTGATCGGGAACTCGTAGAATACCTGACCGTTTTAGTCGGGAATTCGGCGCCGCCGGAAGTCCGGCCCGACGGGCATCCGCCGCAGCCGCCCCACCCACCGAGGAGAAGCCGGCGCATGGACACCCCCAACACCGAAGTCGACGCCCTGGTCCGGCGGGAATACCAGCACGGTTTCGTCACCGACCTGGAATCCGACACCGTCCCCCCCGGCCTCGACGAGGACGTCGTCCGGCTCATCTCGCGCAAGAAGCAGGAGCCCGCGTTCCTCACCGAATGGCGCCTGCGGGCCTACCGCCACTGGCTCACCATGTCCGAGCCCCGCTGGGCGAACCTCCACCACCCACCGATCGACTACGACGAGATCTCGTACTACTCCGCCCCGAAATCGAAGGACGACGGCCCGAAGAGCCTCGACGAGGTCGATCCCAAACTGCTCGAGACCTACGAAAAACTCGGGATCCCGCTGCACGAGCGCGCCGCCCTCGCGGGGGTGGCGGTCGATGCGGTGTTCGACAGCGTCTCCGTCGCCACCACGTTCAAGGACAAGCTGGCCGAGCAGGGCATCGTCTTCTGCTCGTTCTCCGAAGCGGTGCGCGAGCATCCGGCGCTGGTCGAGGCGTATCTCGGCACCGTCGTGCCCTACACCGACAACTTCTTCGCGACGCTGAACTCCGCCGTCTTCAGCGACGGCTCGTTCTGCTACGTGCCAAAGGGCGTGCGCTGCCCCATGGAGCTGTCCACGTACTTCCGGATCAACGCGGCCAAGACCGGGCAGTTCGAGCGCACCCTCGTCGTCGCGGACGCGGGGAGCTACGTGAGCTACCTCGAAGGATGCACCGCTCCGGCGCGCGACGAGAACCAGCTCCACGCCGCGGTGGTGGAGCTCGTCGCCCTCGAAGGGGCGGAGATCAAGTACTCCACGGTGCAGAACTGGTACCCCGGCGACGAGCACGGCACCGGCGGCATCTACAACTTCGTCACCAAGCGCGGCGACTGCCGCGGCAACGGCTCGAAGATCTCCTGGACCCAGGTGGAGACCGGCTCGGCCATCACCTGGAAGTATCCGAGCTGCATCCTGCGCGGCGACGACTCCGTCGGCGCGTTCTACTCCGTCGCGCTCAGCAACCTGCGCCAGCAGGCGGACACCGGCACGAAGATGATCCACCTCGGGCGCAACACCCGCAGCACCGTCGTGTCGAAGGGGATCTCGGCCGGGCGCGGGCAGAACTCCTACCGCGGCCTCGTCCAGATCGGGAAGGGAGCGGAGAACGCCCGCAACTACACCCAGTGCGACTCGCTGCTCATGGGCGACCGCTGCGGCGCGCATACCTTCCCGTACATGGAGGTGAAGAACCCGAGCGCGAAGGTCGAGCACGAGGCGACCACCTCGAAGATCAGCGACGACCAGCTCTTCTACTGCCGCCAGCGCGGCATCGGCGAGGAGGATGCGGTCTCGATGATCGTCAACGGCTTCTGCAAGGAAGTGTTCCGCGAGCTGCCGATGGAGTTCGCGGTGGAGGCCCAGAAGCTGCTCGAAGTCAGCCTCGAAGGCGCGGTCGGCTGATCCGGCCCAGCGCCGATCCGGCGCGCACCCTCTCCCCCTACTCCCACGGACGACCGGCGATGCTCGAAATCAGGGACCTTCGCGTTGCGGTGGACGGCAAGGACATCCTCACCGGGCTCGACCTTCGCGTCGCGCCGGGCGAGGTCCACGCGATCATGGGGCCGAACGGCTCGGGCAAGAGCACCCTCGCCCACGTGCTCGCGGGGCGCGACGGCTACGAGGTCACCGGGGGGGAGATCCTCTTCGAAGGCCGGCCGCTGCTCGATCTGGCGCCGGAGGAGCGGGCCTGCGCGGGCCTCTTCCTCGCCTTCCAGTACCCGGTCGAGATCCCCGGGGTGAATAACACCTACTTCCTCAAGGCCGCGGTCAACGCGATCCGCAAGCACCGCGGGCAGCCCGAGCTCGACGCGATGGACTTCCTCGCCCTGGTGCGCGAGAAGCTCGCCGTCCTGCACATGGACGAATCGCTGCTCAAGCGGGGGGTGAACGTCGGCTTCTCCGGCGGCGAGAAGAAGCGCAACGAGATCTTCCAGCTCGCGATCATGGAGCCGCGCCTCGCCATCCTCGACGAGACCGACTCCGGCCTCGACATCGACGCGCTCAAGGACGTCGCGAAGGGTGTCAACGCGCTGAGGAGCCCGGAACGGGCGATCATCCTCGTCACCCACTACCAGCGCCTGCTCGACCACATCGTCCCCGACCGCGTCCACGTGCTGAGCGGCGGGCGCATCGCGACCTCCGGGGGGCAGGATCTGGCACTGGAACTCGAATCGAGGGGCTACGAATGGGTGCGGGAGGCGGCAGCCGGGGCATGAGCGGCGCGGCGGCATCGGCGGCCCGGTACGCCGAGGCGTTCGCCCGGCTCGAACCGGCCCTGCCCAGCCACGATTCGGCGTAGATGCCGAAGCGTCCTCGGGGCACCGGGCACCCCAGCGCGTCGGGCTCGCCCGAAGGATGGTCTCGAAGAAGACGCCCGCTGCCTTCTGTCAGGCCTGCAGTGGCACCAACCTGATATTGTATCGTCGAGCAAGATCTCGTGTCTCCTCATCGAACCGGTGAGCCACAAGAACCGCCTGGACTTTGCCGGCTCCGAGTTTGTCTCCTCGCTCAACTTCCAGCAGCGCCCGATATTTCACTGCCTGATGGGCTCCCGGACGCGGGCAGATGGTCTCCACCTCGACAACCGCGGCCGTTCCGTCGGGGAGGTCGAACTTCACATCTACTCGGTCGCCGCTCAAGAACCGGTGCTCAACGGCTGGTGTCGCTTTCCTGGGGAGTCCTATACGTTTCGGACACTTTGCGACGAGGTTCTTGAGGTTCCGGTGCTCGTCACTTTCGCCGCTACCCTGGCCGCGATGACCGTGACCATTGGGATGGAGATGGGGCGTCGGGTTCGGCTTAGGACCGAATTCGTCTCCAAGGGCTCGAATGATGACATCCCGCTGACGGTCGTCCCCCAAGCGCCACATGAGGTCCTCGATGAGGCGTTGCGTAATATCCGCCTCATACAGGTAGCGGAACAAACCGAAACCCCATCTCCTGGTTCCGTCTCTGTTCGGAGGCTGGAAATTCCAGAGATAAAAGTCTCGTGCCACGTCGTCGGGCACGACCACGTCCATCGTCCCGTCGGACTCGACACGATCACCCGAATCTGTGGGGGTGACGCGCCCGACTCGATAACACCCGAAAACGATACGATCCTCCTGTTCGCCTCCGGGCGGGATGGTGGTGAGGAAAGCGATGTCTCCTGGTTCCACCTGTCTGATACGCTGGGGCTCTCCTTCGCGCGGACCGTTGTGAAAGACACCTGCCCAGAATCTGAGGGGCCTTTCAAACAAGAGACCGCTCTCATAGCAGTGGGCCTGATCCGCCTGCCGAACAATCGGACGCCGCCCGTTCAAGCCAGAATCGCAGTACAATCTACAGGGATTTTCCTCCGCGCTACACCAAGTCATCTCGCGGACCTTCACGTTGTCCACAATGATCCGATCCGAGCACACTCCTCTGTAACCGATCAGACCGCCGTTTGCCCCGCCGTCGTTGTAGGTTACCTTGAACGCTATGTCTACCATGACAACCTCCGTGGTGACAAAACCGCCACCGCCCTGTCACGCATGGGAAACAACATCTTTCTTTTGCCTTCCCTCACCTCTCATTCATAATTCCCCGACCTCGGACGACGCGAGATAACCCCGTCCCACCACACCATTATCGACAAGCACGTTTCTGACGAGCACCGGCGACACGTCAAAGCGAAGGGCCGCGTCCTCCATGAATTCGTCATCCGGGATCCGGTTCCCCAGATCCTCTCGAAGTGTGTCGAACGGACAAAGGAATTCCCGGGCGAACGCTCTCTGGAATCTCTGTCGGTCCGTGTGCGTGTCCGTCACCGGCAAAAGATCTTCACCCTCCCCGGCCACCAAGTGATCGCCGATGATTCTGGCAAGCGCGAACCGCCTGCCGGTGGGGTGGTGTTTCTTGAGGGCGGCGTTGAGGGCGTCGTTCCCTTCGACATTCCGGAAGCCAGCGGGGATCGGCGCCCTTGCCTCATCTGAAGACTCCGTAATCCAGTCTGCAGGAACGTCGCATAACTCCGCCAAGCTCTCCGTGCGGATCGGCCCGGTTCCACACGACCACTCCCTGCGAGCCAACGCGGCTACCGAGACACCTTGCATCCAGGGTTTCCAATTCTCTTGTACCACTTGGGCAACTGCCGATCTCATGTCCGGTGAAATTTCCAGAGACACGGATTGGGAACGACCGCGGACGGCTTCCCACAACACTTCAAAATCTGCCAGTGCCCTGCTCCCGGACGATACGGCCAACTCCCCCACCGCGCTTCGGCCGGCAGAATCCGCCGCTTCGTGCAGCCGCCTCAGCAAGGCGGGGTCCGCCTCACCGACGTCAAAGCCCATTCGGGCTTCCATGATGCGCGCGAAGCTCGTTTCCAGGTTCCTGATTGCCTCATCGAGCTCACGCCATGCCGCGGACAGATCCTCTGCTCCGTGCAGATCGTCCGCTCTCCCGGAATCGAGAGAGCGTATCCTCGAAACGACAGCCTCCACGAAGTCCCGAACCCCTTCCTCGAAATTCCGTGCGGGGATGTGGACGTCCACCCCATTGAGAAACCGCAACGAATGCGTGGAACCGAGCCTGATCGGTCGGGCTCGAATACGCACGGTATCGCCGCCACTGATGAACTCCACGTCGGGCCAGAGATATCCGTTTCCGGCGGCGCCCATCCTGTGACTCATCTGCCAGGACAAATCGTCTCCATCGGCTTCCCATCGCAGTCGCCACCAGTTCGCCACCAGCCACATCGCGAGATCGAATGCCGAAACGTATATCTCGGGCCTCGTCGTCCTGGCCTCGGAGTCCTCGACTTCCGTCAGGGTGACTCCACCGGCTTCGATTGTGATTCCGGCCAACGACAGGCGTTCCAGCGCGTCGCCGAAATCGCGGGGAATCCATGCGAAATCGATCTTGAACCCGGTGCTCATGTCGGTATCCAGCGTTCAAGGACGACGTCCCTGAATGGATCCGTTCCAGGCATCGGATATCCGTGATAGGCGCCCGATCCGGAGTTTTCCAACTGTGCTTCCAGCGGGTAGCCGTCGTCCGTGACCGCCCAGACGTTTTGAGGATACCTCCCGCGCCACTGTTGACTGACCAACCCTCGCCGAATGCCTTCGCGCAGCAGGCGCAACGCGACCGCCCGCTCGACGATCCCGGCCCAATCACATTTCGACTTGTCCGCCCGCGGCCGGGCAGGCGGCGTCAATCCAAAATCGCCGGGGTTGTGCTTGTGTTCGGGGTTACCGCCATAACGTACACGTGCGGCCAGATCCTCCAGAGCGCCGGGACCGGGGTCGGCGGCGATTCTGCGTTTGGGGTTGAACGGCAAAGCGGTCTCCCGGGAGCGACATGATCTTCCGAATCGCCCGCCGGAGAATAGTCCATGCCGGATTCGCCCGGCAATGCGGACTATCGGCGTCGAGTGGCGTAGCACCGGCAGCCGTTCCCGGAACTCTGCTGTCGGGACGAGGCGACGGGGCGGTGGCTCCCGACTGGACATCGGACCCGAAATTCTGTCCCAATGAATACTTGACCATTTTGGTCGGGCATCCTACGATTACCCGACCAAAATGGTCAAGTATTCGATTCGGCGAGGAGGACACGATCTCGATGATCGTCAACGGGTTCTGCTACGAATGGGTGCGGGAAGCGGCGGGCGGGGCATGAGCGACGCGGCGGCATCGACTGCGGCGATCCGGTACGCCGACGCCTTCACCCGGCGCGAACCGACCCTGCCCGGCCACGATCTGGCGTGGCTGCGTGACGTGCGGCGCGCGGCGGCCGATGCGTTCTCGCGCTCGGGCTTCCCGACGCCGCGCCACGAACACTGGAAGTACACGAACGTGGCGCCCATCGAAAAACGCGCGTTCGACCTCGACGGGGCCGGGGCGGCTCCCCGCCCCACGTCCGGCGACAACGGCGCGGGCGGCGGGCGGCTCCTTGAAGGCAACGGCGCGAGCGGAACGCTCCCCGGCGGTAACGGCACAAGTGGCGCGTTCCTCGACGGAGGCGGCGCCCCGCGCCTCGTCATCGTCGACGGGCGGCTCGACTCCGGGCTCTCGAACCTCAAGGCGCTGCCGCCCGGCGTCACCGTCGAGGATTTCCCCCGCGCCCTCGAACGCGACGCCGCGTTCTTCGAGAGTCTGCTCGCGCGGATCGTGCGCCCGGAGAAGACCGCGTTCGCCGCGCTCAACACCGCGTTCATGGACACCGGCGCGGTGGTCCGGGCCGCCCCGGGGGCGGTCGCCGATGTGCCTGTGCACCTCGTCTTCGTCTCCGGGTCGGAAGGGCGCGAGCGCGCGTACTCTCCGCGGATCGTGATCGCGGCAGGCGCGGGGGCGCGTATCGCCGTGGTCGAGCACTTCCTCGGGCTCGACGGCGCCGTGTATCTGGACAACGTCGTCACCGAGATCGACGTCGCCGAGGATGCCGCCGTCGAGCACTACAAGGTGCAGCAGGCGGGCGCCGCCGCGTACCACGTCGCCGCGCTCGAAGCGAGGCTCGCGCGGGGCGCGGCGTTCCACTCCTGGGCAGTATCGCTCGGGGCCAGGCTCTCGCGGCACGACATCGACGTCACCCTCGACCATGAGCACGCGCGCTGCTCCCTCGACGGGCTGTACATCGCGAACGGACGCCAGCACGCCGACTTCCACACCAACGTCGAGCACGTGGCGCCGCACTGCGCAAGCCACGAGTACTACAAGGGCATCGCCGGCGGGCGCGGGCGCGGGGTGTTCAACGGGCGCGTGCACGTGCACCCGCACGCCCAGAAGACCGAAGCCCACCAGACCAACCGCAACCTGCTGCTGTCGCGCAACGCGGAGATCGACACCAAACCCCAGCTCGAGATCCACGCCAACGACGTCAAATGCTCGCACGGCGCCACCATCGGCCAGCTCGACGAGCAGATGCTGTTCTACCTGCGCTCGCGCGGGATCGCCGAGAGCGCGGCGCGCGGCATGCTCACCTACGGGTTCGCGCGGGACGTGGTCGAGCGGATCGCCCGCCCCGGGCTCCGCGGGCCGATCGGGGCGGCGGTGCTCGGGCACCTGCCGGGCGGCGGCGACCTGCGGGAGATCCTCCAGTGAACGCCGCGGCGGACCGTCCACCGCAACGGCGGAACGAACCGCTCGACATCGAGCGGGTGCGCGCGGAGTTCCCCATTCTCGACCAGGAGGTCAACGGGCATCCGCTCGTCTACCTCGACAACGGCGCCACGAGCCAGAAGCCGCGGCCGGTCATCGACGCGATCCGCGGCTACTACGAATCCGACAACGCGAACGTCCACCGGGGACTGCATGCTCTGAGCGAGCGCGCCACGAACGCCTGCGAGGGGGCACGGGATACGGTCAGGGCGTTCCTCAACGCGGCGGATCGGCGCGAGATCGTCTTCGTGCGCGGCGCCACCGAAGGGCTGAACCTGGTCGCGCAGAGCTGGGCGCGTCCCCGCCTGGGGCCGGGTGACGAGATCGTCATCACCACCATGGAGCACCATTCGAACATCGTCCCCTGGCAGCTCGTGTGCCGGCAGACCGGCGCCCGGCTCCGGGTGGCGCCGATCCACGACAGCGGCGCGCTGGACATGGAGGCGTTCGCGAAGCTCGTGAACGAGCGCACCAGGATCGTCGCCGCCGCCCACGTCTCCAACGCGCTCGGGACCATCAACCCCGTGAAGGAAATCGTCGAGGCGGCGCACGCCGCCGGCGCGATCACGGTGCTCGACGGCGCCCAGGCGGCTCCCCACGACACCATCGACGTCCGGGCGCTCGACTGCGACTTCTACGTGTTCTCGAGCCACAAGTGCTACGGCCCGACCGGGACCGGGGTGCTCTACGGCCGGGCCGCGCGGCTGGAGGAGGCGGAGCCGTACCAAGGCGGCGGGGACATGATCCGCACCGTCTCGTTCGAGGAATCGACCTGGAACGATCTTCCGTACAAGTTCGAGGCGGGGACCCCGAACATCGCCGGGATGATCGGGCTCGGCGCCGCGGTCGAGTTCATGACCGAGCTCGGCATGGACGCCATCGCCGCGCACGAGCGCGACGTCCTGGAGTACGCCACCAGGGCACTCGACGCGCTCGACGGGGTGCGCATCGTCGGCACCGCACCCGAGAAGGCGGGTATCCTCTCGTTCGTGGTGGAAGGCGTGCATCCGCACGACGTCGGGACCATCGCCGACCAGCACGGGGTGGCGATCCGGGCCGGACACCACTGCGCGATGCCGCTGATGAGGCGGTACGGGGTGCCGGCGCTCTCGCGGGCTTCGCTGGGGCTCTACAACACACGGGCGGACATCGACGCGCTGGTCGGGAGCCTGCACAAGGTGAAGGAGATCTTCGACCGATGAACGATCTTCGCGAGCTCTACGAGGAAGTCATCCTCGACCACAACCGCAACCCGCGGAACTATCCCTGCCGGCCCGAGAAGACGAACCGCTCCGCGCACGGCTTCAACCCGGTATGCGGTGACGAGTTCTTCGTCCACCTCCACGTGGACGAGGGCATCATCAGGGACATCGGCTTCGACGGCGCGGGCTGCGCGATCTCCACCGCCTCCGCCTCGTTGATGACCGAGGCGCTGAAGGGCCGGCCGGCGGAGGACGCGCAACGCCTGTTCTCGGAAGTCCACGCGCTGCTGACCGAGGAGCGCCAGGTCGGCGGACCCGGCGAGTTTCTCGGCAAGCTCACCGTGCTCACCGGGGTCAAGGAATACCCGATGCGGGTGAAGTGCGCGACCCTTGCGTGGCATACGATGAAGGCCGCGCTCCACGGCAACGACCAGACGGTGTGCACCGAATGAACGGGTTCGAGGACGACCGGGCGCCGGGCAAGGCACCGCCTTCTCCGCCACCGGAGGACAGGGGCATGAAGCATGCGACGGAAGAAGCGGTTTCTTCCGCTTCCGCCGGGGTTCCGCCCGGAAATCGGGAGGATGACACGGCACGCATGGTCGAGGATGCGACCCCGGCGCCGCCTGAAGACCGGGGCATCGCGCGCGCGGCGGAAGACGCGGCTGCTTCCGGCGAGACCCCGCTCGGAAGTCGGGAGGAAGACATGGAACGCACGGTCGAGGACCCGGCCGCCTCCGCCACGCCGTCGTTCGAGCCCTGGGGCACGGAGCGGACGATGAAAGACGGCACGGGCGGCGAGACGGACGAAGCGGCTTCACTCGACGATCGGATCGTCGCCGCATTGCGCGAGGTCTACGACCCCGAGATCCCCGTCAACATCTACGATCTCGGGCTCATCTACCGCATCGACCACGACGACATGGGGGTGGTCGAGATCGACATGACCCTGACCGCGCCCGGATGCCCGGTCGCGCAGACCTTCCCCGGCGTCGTCGAGGCCGCGGTGCAGAACGTGGAGGGCGTCGAGGCGGCGGAGGTCGAGCTGATCTGGGAGCCGCCATGGACCCCGGACCGCATGAGCGAGGCGGCCAGGCTGGAGCTTGGATTCTTCTGAATCGCAGCTACCCTGCCCGCTCGCAGGTGCGAACGATCCGGTCCCCCGTCCCCGAGTCCGGGCCGGGGCGTCGGCCATGCAATCGAGCGACTGCCAATGAATGAATGGACGAACGTGGCTGCGGCCAGCGAGATCGGTCCCGGCGAGTATCGCGTGGTCGACATCGACGAGGTCGCCATCGCGGTATTCAATCTCGACGGCGAGTACTTCGCGATCGAGGACGTATGCACCCACGACTTCGGCACCCTCACCGGCGGATGCGTGGAGGACGGCCGGATCATGTGTCCGCGCCACGGCGCCCGCTTCGACATCCGCACCGGGGAAGCGCTCACCCCGCCGGCTTACGAGCCGGTCGCCACGTTCCCGGTGCGTATTCACGAGGACATGGTCCAGGTCCGGGACAACCGCGACGACTGAACCCGGATGGTTCAGGGCCGACGAATCCGGCATGACCATGCCGGCTTGGACGCACGAGGAGATCAATGCCCAGCCCGGCCGGCCCCGGCGCGGTTCACCTCCATGGCCCGGACCGCCGGGCGGGTGTGTCGGCGGTCGGAGAGCGGCCACGTTAGCGCGGAGCACCTGACGGTTCCCGGGGCGCGGCCCCATCGTCGCCCGTGCAGATCTCGCGTCAAGTCTCCTGGAGCGCTTCCTGTGTCAGCCTGCGGCCATCGCCTTGTAGGCTTGGAGTTGACCCGATTTCGTGGACACCTGACCCTTTGGGGAGGAGGGATCCACTCTGCCGAAATCGAGACCGCCGTACCCGCCAGCCTTCCGGCGCCAGATGGTCGAGTTGGCTCGCATCGGACGGACTCCAGAAGATCTGGCTCGTGAATGGCGGTGTTGTTGTCTGCATGACTCAGAATAAAATCCATTTTATATCAGTGGATTACGACACCCATCGGATATCGTTGGGACTTGGGTTGGTCCCGGCGCGCAAGCCGCACAGGCAGCATTTCAGCTACGCGGGCAGGTCGAGCGCGCCGAACATCGTCCAGGCGAGGCAGAGGTCACCGCCCTTGGGCAGCGCCACGTCCAGATGCTCGCCGACCTGTGTCGCGGCGGCCCGAAAGCCGGCCTCGGTCATGTCGGAGACCTTAAGCCGGTCCACCCCTGATTCAAGAAATCACCCTCCGGGATTCCCGGGGCGGTTCAATCTACGTCCGGTGCGATGTACACGCGGTTCTTGCGCTCCAAGCGTTCCATCTCTTCCTTTGCGGCCTCCGCCCGGCGCATGTCGTTCTCCCACTCCTCGCGGCTCCCTGCCTGGCGTGCGGCCCGCTTCCAGCCGTCGACGGCAACCAGAAGCTGTCCAGCCTCGCCCGTCTCCTCAGCGACTGCCTCGCTGCATCGGGCGACTTGGCGCCACGCCTCTGCGTTCGTGTGCTCCTTTGCGTACCGGTGCCAGATGTTCCGGCAGACCTTCTCACGCGCTTCTTTCGTTGCCGCACCGCATGCCATCACTGCCTCTGCCAGCTCCGCACACTCACGGTAGTCCAGTCCGCCCCGTCGGCTCCAGAGCCTGCGGGTGCGGCCTTCCGCATCGAGTACGGCTGCGATTGCCGCCTTCCCCGGGATCCGTACCAACAGCCAGGTGACGATGGCTATCGCCAAGCCGATCGAGACCGCTGCTATCGCCCCAGCGATCACGTAGTCGTTCATCCACTGCCTCCTGCGGTGGGTTGTTGGTGCCGTCTGCTGCCGGTGCCGTGTTACGTCTCCCGGGCTCGCTCGCCGTCGTGCAGTCCGGTTGCGCGAGAAGGTTGAGCGATTCCTCAACAAGCTCAAGCAATTTCGCCGCATTGCCACCCGTTATGACAAGCTCAGTCGGACGTTCCTGGCGTTTATTCATATCGTGTCGGCCTGGATCATGCTTCGGTAATTCGTCAACACGACCTAGATCTACCTGCCCGTACCCCACAATAAAAACGGTATCGAATGACGCCATTTGAGCAAGGTTGGCGCCGGTTTGACAGCCGCCGCGCCTTCCAGAGCGCGCACAGGCGGGTAGTCTCGGTGCTCCGAAGGCCGATGGACATGCGGGAACGCTCGACGGGAGGAGAACGATGAAGCTGTACGACGACTATCTGAGGTGGCCCCGATCACCAGCGCCGTTTCGATCCCACCGTTCACGGTGCGGCTTTCCCGTCATCCGCTGGCTCGACAACATTGAAACTGCCCTCCCAGATCTGGCCCTCTACGGTGAACTGGCCGGTGCGGATCTCGGCGATGGCGTAATCAGGCAGCTTCCTTATCGCTACGCAGACTTCTCTCCAGATGAAATGAGGGAGATTGCTGAAAGTGAAGTCCCGATTGTCGAAACCGTACCGCTTGCGATCGGAGGGCAAATTTTTCTCATCGGCGGGGATGATGTGCAGGAAGAAGGGCAACTTCGTATCCGTCGGAACGCATGGTTCCTTGAAATAGGTCAATTCTTTCCCGGTAAGATAGACGTCAAAACTGGAGTTGATGTCCGGCTTCGTGGATATGATTTTCGGGTATCTCTCCTCGCCGCTGAAATATGCGAAAGACGCTAACACAATGCTGGCTACGATTATCGCAATGCAGGCAACTAGGAAAAGCGTTTGCATAAGATTCTCGATAGAACCGGTATCTGGCGGACTAAAATCCGCATCGGCATCGACGCCATGCCAGAGTTTGACGCGGCGCAACAATAAATTGAAGTCTGTGAACGGCGTCACGAGCCTCCGTCGAACCGGTTCATGGGCCAGAAGCAATTGGAGAGCATAGAAAAAGCAGAGGGTGCCGAACAGATATTCGCGCACCTCTCCACTAAAGGCAACACTAAAATAATTCGCGTATGCCAAGGCCACTACCAGCGCCATGGTCGCCGTGGCTACGATGAATAATTTAGTTTGCCAGGAAAACAACGTGAAGATGGCGAAGAGCAATAACAATGCCTTCTCTCTCTGGAGAATAAAGTCCATAAAATGTGTCTGTACGTTGTCACGGTAGGATAGCATCGTCAAGAAGCCCAGCACTAGCAGAATTGACGGCAATGGGATTCCGAACAACTTGTTTTTACGGCTAAAGAAAGCGGCGCAAGTTAGCACGCATAACACTTGCGTCCCATCGCGGTAGATTCTTTCGAATCCTCCCGTGCTGATATTGTGAACATTGAATTCACCTTGGGTGTTCAAGTCCAGCAGGAAATCGGGCGTCGCAAACCCCAATATACGCTGCCCCCAACTGATTTCTTCGCCGGCGGCGAACACGAAAGCAATACTGCCCAGTACATAGATGCAGCGGCGTAAGAAATTCCTCTCGGCCAATGCCGTAGCAAGCAACATCAGCCCCGCCAGGAGCAGCCAGACCACCGTGAGGTACTCCACCCAACCGTCTTCCTTTGTCAGCGCGTGATACCCCCAAGGGTCGGCAACGGACAGGTAGCCGAAGAAGAGCGCGTTCAGGCAGAGGAATATGTAACCGAGTACCGCAATCTTGCGGTCACAGGGCAAAGCCGGGGGGCATTGCTGGTATTTTCTCGATAACTGAGCCATTTGCATGATTTCGCATTGAATCGGTTTCTTGCCGCCGGGGAGGACAGATTCCCCTGGTTGTCACTGCGTGAGTGAGCCCTGGAAGTGCTCGATCATCGGAACTGGCATCATCCGGCTGCCCTGTTTTTCGGGGATGTCCCGTTCGCTGTTGAACTGGAGTTGGTGAACTCCCGTGGGGTGGATTCTAAGCGGCCTTGTAGGGCGGGTGGAAGCCTTCGGGCCAGTTGTCCAAGGCGAGGCCCTTGCTGAACGCTCCGCTGCTGCCCGCTGGCGCGGTCCGATGTCGCACAAGCCCTACAGCGTCCAGACCACTGCCCCGCCCTCGCCGCACCGCCGGTTCTCCACGCCATCGCTACGCCCGCGCTCCTCTGCGCCGGCGCGGCCGGTCGATCACCACCAGATGCACTTCCTCCGCTCCGCACTTCTTCATGTAGCCCAACGTCTGCTTCACGCCCTGCTCGATGGTCCACGCGAGGCTCTTGCGGTCCGAAGCGCGCAGCACGGTGCCGGGGTCGTCGCCGAGGCCGCTCACGCCCCGGGGCCGAGGAGCGGGGCGAGCCGCGCGGCCAGCGCCCGCGGCCCGAGGGCGGCGAGGTCGTCGTTGAAGTCGCCGTGCGCGGGGGTGAGGACGACGGCGGCGAGGCCCTGCGCCATCGCCCGGGCTTCGAGCCCGGCCGCGGCGCGCCGGCCCGCGGCGTCGCGGTCGGCGGCGATGAGGAGGCGGGCGGCGCCGGGGGGCGGGACGAAGGCGGCGAGGCTGCCGGCGGACAGCGCGGCGGCGCCGGGCAGCGCGGGGGCGGCGGCGACGAGGGAGAGCACGGTCTCGATGCCCTCGCCGACCAGCAGGGTGGTGCTGGTTCCCCCGGGCGCCCCGAAGCGCACGGCGTGGCCGTGGACGCGCCCGAGGGCCTTGCGGGGCTGGGCGACCGGGGCCTTGGCGGGACGCTCGGGATGGAGCCAGGTGCGCTGCACGCCTTCGAGGGTCCCGTCCGGGCCGGAGACGGCGGCGACGAGGGCGGGGAAGCGGCGCCAGCCCGCATCATCCCGGTAGGCGAGCGCGGGATGGAAGCGCAGCGCCGGGAAGCGGCAATCATCCAGTCCCCGGGCGCGGAGGTAGGCGTCGGCGCAGGTGCCTTCGAGGGGGCGGCAGCGCCACCACGGGCAGGGCGAGGAAGGCGCGGGCCTCGTCGAGGGCGGGGCCGAGCGTCGAGGCCCCGATGCGGTGGCCGATGAGGTCGAGGAGGTCGAGGAGGTCGCCGTGCTCGCCGGTGGCGGCATCGGTCCACTTGCCGGGCGGCCCCGGGGGGCGAAGGCGCACGTAGAGGGAGCGCCCGCGGGCGCCGTGGAGGTCGCCGGCGACCCAGTAGCGGCCCTGGCGGCGCCCGTGGGGGAGGTAGCGCCGGCACACCGCCTCGGGGCATCGGGCGAGTGGAGTTGACCCGATTTCGTGGACACCTGACCCTTTGGGGAGGAGGGATCCACTCTGCCGAAATCGAGACCGCCGTACCCGCCGGCCTTCCGGCGCCAGAGGGTCGATCTGGTTCGCACCGGACGGACTGCGGAAGAGCTGGCTCGTGAGTTCGAGCCCACCGCCCAGGCGATCCGCAACTGGGTCGCACAGGCCGACCGTGACGAGGGCCGGCGCGCTGATGGATTGAGCAGCGCAGAGCGTGAGGAGATACGCCGGCTGCGCCGTGAGAACCGTCGTCTGCGTGAAGAACGGGCGAACTGGCAAATTCCTCCCAAAGACTCAACAAGTGTAGTCTCCGGGATTCCCGGGGCGGTTCAAGTCCATCCTCAAGCACCGTCTCGACGAGCGCGCGCTCAACGAGGCACACGAACGCCCGCTGCCCGCCGACCACGACAACATCCGCGGGCCGTCCTACTTCCACTGAGCCACAGGAGACCTCACCGATGTTGACCCACCCGACCATCGACAAGCTCCACCAACTGCGCTGCGCCGCCATGGCCGCGGCCCTGGCCGAACAACTCCACTCCCCCCAGTACGAGGCGCTCTCGTTCGAAGAACGCCTCGGCCTGCTCGCCGACCGCGAACTCACCCTGCGCGACGACCGCCGCATGACCAGCCGACTGCGACGCGCCAAGCTGCGACACCCCAACGCCTGCATCGAGGACATCGACTTCCGACACCCCCGGCGCCTCGACAAAGCCCTCATCCGCTCCCTCGCCTCCGCACGGTGGCTGCGCGAACGCCTCAACATCCTCATCACCGGACCCACCGGCGTCGGCAAGTCCTGGCTCGCCTGTGCCCTCGCCCACCACGCCTGCCGCGACGGCTTCTCCGTGCTGTACCTGCGCACCCCCAGACTCCTCCACGACCTCGCCATCGCTCGCGGCGACGGCCGCTACACCAAGCTCCTCGCCGCCTTCGCCAAAACCGACCTCCTCGTCCTCGACGACTTCGGACTCGCCAAGCTCAACGCCGAGAACCGCCGCGACCTCCTCGAACCCCTCGAAGACCGCTACGCCTCTCGCTCCACCCTCGTCACCAGCCAGCTTCCCCTGGCTCAATGGCATGAACTGCTCGGCGACCCTACCCTCGCCGACGCCATCCTCGACCGCCTCGTCCACAACGCCTACAAGCTCGAACTCAACGGAGGCTCCATGCGAAAACACCACGCCGGGTTGACCCAACCCGATCACTGCAC
Source organism: uncultured Gammaproteobacteria bacterium (assembly GCA_958295835.1). Lineage (GTDB taxonomy): Bacteria > Pseudomonadota > Gammaproteobacteria > HK1 > HK1 > HK1. The sequence goes on along the minus strand of OY282378.1, from coordinate 3,986,592 downwards.
GGCATAATCATCGCCCCGCGTCGCTTCGCTCCGACTGGTGATCGGCTTGACCGGATTCGGTGATCGGCTTCAACCCGGAATCGGTGATCGACTTCACCGGAATGCGCACCCGCGAAGGGTCCAGTGAACCCTGCGCCCGACGAACGCCTGGTTTGCTCGGGAGGTCGGACCCGGGAGGTTTACCGGTTCATGAGAGCGAATCAGGCCCAATTGCGCATCGCCACGATGGCCCGAGTACCCGGAGCCTCCCCAGGCATGACTCGTCTTCGACAGTATGACTGGGGGTGTGAGATCGAAAACTTGGCAAAACCATGGACTTATGAGTCCATCAATCCGATGTTGCTCTGAAATGTAGTGGTAAATCATTGGCCAGAATATACGACAAAATCTCTTTATTTCTATATTTACCCTGGCACTTGCCGTACAATATGTGGTGTCAACACTGGAGACACCCCATGTTCGTCCGCGTCAAGAAGGTCGGCAACTACCAATACCTCCAGATCGCCGAAAACCGCCGAGAAGGAAAACGTGTCAAGCAAACCATCATCGCCACTCTCGGCAGGCTCGACAAGCTCACCGCGTCCGGGGCCATCGACCAACTCCTGCGCTCCGCGGCACGCTTCGCCGAGCACATCATGGTGCTCGCACAACACGCCTCCTCTGCGCACGATGCGCCCGACGCCCACGTCCTGTCTATCGGACCGGCACTGGTCTTCGAACGACTGTGGCGCGACACCGGCTGCCAAGCGGTGGTGCGCAAGCTCCTGGCCACACGCCACTATCGCTTCGATGTCGAACGCGCGGTGTTCATGACCGTGCTGCATCGGGTGATGGTCTCCGGTTCCGACCGCAGCGCCTTGCGCTGGCGGCGGGACCAAGCCATCGAAGGCACCGCACAGCTCGAACTGCAGCACCTGTACCGCGCGATGGGCTGGCTCGGTGAGGCGCTCGATGAATGCGACCCCAATGGGGCGTCCCCGCGGCGCGTCAAAGACCTCGTCGAGGAGGCGCTGTTCGCTCGGCGGCGCGACCTGTTCACCGGTCTCGACTTGGTGTTCTTCGACACCACCTCGCTGTTCTTCACCGGCGACGGTGGCCAGACCCTCGCTCGCTACGGCAAGAGCAAGGACCGCCGCAACGATTGCAAGCAGATGGTGCTGGGGATGGTGCTGGACGGAGACGGCATTCCGGTGTGCAGCGAGATGTGGCCGGGCAACACCACCGACGTCACCACCCTCGACCGGGTGGGCGAGCGCCTGCAACGCCGCTTCGGGGTCCGTCGGGTGTGCCTGGTCGCCGACGCCGGAATGTGTTCAAAGAAGATGATAGCGGCCGTTGAGGCGCGTGGTTGGCAGTACATTCTCGGTGCGCGGCTGCGCCAGACCAAGGAGGTCCGCGACACGGTGCTGAGCGACGGCGCTGCGTTCGAGACGGTCGAGGTCACGCGCCAGCGCCGCGACCCGATGGAGCTTCAAGTCAAGGAGGTCACGGTCGATGACCCACCGTGCGAAGCGCCGGGACAAGGCGCGCATCAGCCCCGTCGCTATGTGGTGTGCCGCAATCCGGTGCAGGCCCGCAAGGATGCGGCCACGCGCGCGCAACTCCTGGCCACACTTCAAAACAAGCTGCGCAGTGAAGGACCCAAGAGCGTGGTCGGCAACAAGGGCTACAAACGTTACCTCAAGGCCGAGAAGGAGGCCTTCGTGGTCGACCTCGACAAGGCACGCGAAGAAGAGCGATTCGACGGCCTGTGGGTGTTGCGCACCAACAACCCCGAACTGACGGCCGTCGATGTGGCTTTGCGCTACAAACAATTGTGGATGGTGGAACAGGTCTTGCGCACCGCCAAGAGCCTGCTCGACACGCGCCCCATCTTCCACAAGACAGATGCCACCATCTGCGGGCATGTGTTCTGTTCGTTCCTGGCGCTGGTGCTGCGCGACGAACTCTTTCGTCGCATGGACAACGCCGGTCTGAGAGCCGAATGGGCGGACATTTTGCGCGACCTCAACGCGCTGACTGAAACCACGATGACCTGTCATGGCAAGACCTTCGCCGTGCGCAGCAACACCGTCGGCGTGGCCGGCAAGATTGCTCAGTGCATCGGGGTCAGGCTGCCTGACACGGTACGACAGGTCGACGTTGGGAAGGGGGTCTCTGCCTGACGTTTATGACACCGACCGTTTGGGCCGCACCTCACGCCGGCATGTAGTGCCAAGGTTCTTCGTGCGTCCAATAACTCATTGTTTTACAACGTGTCTGAAATATGCAGTGTCGAAGACGAGCATGAGCGGGTTCCATGCGTGGCGTCAACGAGAGCGTTCGGCACGAGAGCGCAGCGACGAAGCCCTCACTGCCCGCGTGAGCCCGCCCGGCGCCGGACTTGGTGGAGCGTGAGTTCCACGCCGACGCCCCGGACCGGCTGTGGGTGGCTGACATCACCCCCGCTTCCCCCGCGGGGGCAGGCTCTACATGCCAACTCTGGCGGGATTCCTGTCCTTGGCCATCGTCCTCGACGTGTTCAGCCGCCGAATCGTGGGCTGGGCGATGGCCGGGCACCTGCGCACCGAGCTCGTGCTCGATGCCCTCGACATGGCCGTCGAGCAACGCCGCCCGGACTCCGTCATCCACCACTCCGATCAGTGAGTATGTGAGGGCCGGTTCACTGGGGTGACCTGACCCGCACAGAGCGTCCGGGGCTGCCAGTACACCTCCTTCGCCTTCGGTGAACGCTGCCGGCGATGGGGTGTGGTCCCGTCGATGGGCTCGGTCGGGGACTGCGGCGCGCAGAGCCATCTTCGAGTTCATCAAGGGATGGTATAACCCGCATCGTCGTCACCGGGGCCTCGGTCAGCAATCCCCGATGGTCTTCGAGAGGAGCGACCAGGAAGCGGCATGAAACCCAAGCCTTTCACTGTCCACTGAAACGGGGCAACTCCACGCTGCCATTCAAAACCGGACATCGGGGAACGGCTGTCGGATCAACGAGTCATTCCGCCCCTTCATGACCATTACCACTTGTCTCCCGGTTCCGGCCCCGCCAAGCCGGGAGACCGGAGCGTCGTGCAGGCAAAGCGGACGAGACGCCCGCGTTCCTGGGAACGGCCGTACAAGCCGATGCGGGCGATACGCCTGCATTCCCAGGAACGGCGGTACGCTCGCACAGATCCACCTCACCTACTCCATCGGCGCGATCCGTACCCCGAACTCCTGCCCGGCGTCCATGAGCCATGTCCAGGCATACTGCGCGAAGCTGCGGTGGACGTGGATCTCGAACGCCGGCGCGGCGCTGACGTGATGGATCAGCACCTGGCATCTGGCGAGTCTCGATCGCGCACAACGTCCCGGAGCGAACTCGCCGGGGTGCAGGTCGAGCGGACAGCCTTTCGCGAGGACGGCCCGCGCATGGGGTCCGGAGAGGGTCAGAATGGCGCGGCCGTGCGATACCTCGGTCAGCGCCGCACGCTGTCCGACGAGCGCGTCGCGCAGCGTGCGCTCGATGCGGCCGACCCGGCGGTCCGGAGTGACGAGGAGCCACTCGTCCGGCCCCAGCCACAGCATCGCCACATCGCGCTTGCGTGCTGCTGTCAAGGGCTCGATCACAGGGTCGAGTCCGAGCACCTCGGAGACCGCGCTCCGGAACCCGGCGCTGGCGCCGTCGCCGCGCAGCAGCAGCAGGCCGCGCATGCGGCACTCGCCGAGCACCACCCCCGCGTGCGGCACCGCGGCCGATGCCCTCCACTCCAGTCCGAGGTGGGCCAGGGCGCTCCGGCGCCGGTACCGCTCAGCCATGCGCCCGCTTCCCCTCGGGGTCGAAGAACCGCGGCTCGGTGATGCGCGCGGGCACCACCGCCCGCTCCAGCGGGACCATCACCGGCTCGCCATGACGGTCGCGGCCGCCCCGAACGAGTGCAAGGGCGATGGACCGTCCGAGATTGGCGCTGAAGTAGCTCGAGGTGACGTGACCGATCATGCGCATCGGAGGCTCGGTCACGGTGTCCACGATCTGCCCCCCCTCGGGCAGCACTTCCTCGGGATCGTCGGTCAGCAGTCCCACGAGCTGCTTGCGGTCCGCTCGCATGGTGTCCGCGCGGCCGAGCGACCGCTTGCCGATGAAGTCCTTGCTCCGGCTGACGATCCACTCCATGCCCAGATCGATCGGGGTCACCGTGCCGTCGGTGTCCTGCCCGGCGATGATGAACCCCCTCTCCGCCCGCAGGACGTGCATCGCCTCCGTGCCGTAGGGGGTGATCCCGTAGCGCTGGCCGCTGTGCATCAACGCCGTCCACAGCGAGAGGCCGTAGCCCGAGGGCACACTCACCTCGAACGACGATTCGCCGGTGAACGAGACCCGGGCCACCCGGGCCGGGAGTCCCGCCACGTGCCCGTCGCGCCAGCTCATGAACGGAAAGGCGTCCCTGCCGAGCTCGACGTCGGTGGTCAGCTCCGTGAGAAGCTGCCGTGCGAACGGTCCCGAGATCGAGGCGGTCGCGAGCTGCTCGGTCACCGAGTTGCAGTACACGTCGAGATCGGGCCACTCCGTCTGCAGCCACTCCTCCATCCAGGCGAGCACCCGGGCCGCGTTGCCGCTGGTGGTGTGCACGAGGAAGCGGTGCTCCCCGAGCCGCAGGGTGACGCCGTCGTCGAAGACCATGCCGTCCTCGGTGCACATCAGACCGTACCGGCATCGCCCGACCGCGAGCCGCTTCCACCCGTTCGTATAAATCCGTTCGAGGAACTCGGCCGCGTCCGGTCCCTGGACGTCGATCCTGCCCAGCGTCGATGCATCCAGAATGCCGACGGAATCGCGCGCGGCGAGACACTCCCGATCGACGGCCTCGCGCATCGACTCGCCGTCGCGGGGGTAGTACCACGGCCGCTTCCACTGCCCGACGTCCTCGAATGCCGCGCCCTGCTCCACGTGCCACTGGTGCATCGGCGTGGTGCGGACCGGATCGGAGAGCTCGCCGACGTCCCGGCCGGCGAGCGCGCCGAAGGTCGCCGGGACGTAGGGCGGGCGGAACGTGGTGGTGCCGGTGGCGGCAATGTCCGCGCCCAGGGTCTCGGAGAGGATCGCCAGTGCGTTCACGTTGCTCGTCTTGCCCTGATCCGTGCCCATTCCGGCCGTCGTGTAACGCTTCAGATGCTCGACCGAGCGGTAGCCCTCGCGCGCCGCGAGTGCGACGTCGGCCGCGGTGACGTCGTTCTGGAAATCGACGAAGTGCTTGTCGAGCCGGCGGCCGGGATGGCGCGAGGGCACGGTCCAGAGCAGCCTGATCGGGGTCTCCTCCACGACGTCGACCTTCGGCAGCGAGGTGCCCCCCCGTTTCCGGAACCCACAGGCCGCGGCGGCCGCCTTCCCCGCCTCGCGTCCCTCGGACAAGGCGAATGCGAGTGCCCCGGTCCCGTTGCAGCCGCCGGCCGAGAACTGCGCCTGGCGTGCTTCGCCGGGAACGAAGGCGCCCCTGGCCTCGTCGAACGCGAGCCGGCCGCCGGACTGGGAGAAGAGATGGATCGCCGGATTCCAGCCGCCGGACATGCATACGAGATCGCATCGAATCTTCCGGTGCCCGCCGGCGTACGCGGATGCGGAGGAGTTCAGCGCCGCGACCGAGACGCCGGTCACCGCCTTCGCGCCCCGCACGTCGGTGATCGCGTGTCCCGCCAGCAACTCGATGCCCCGGCGCCGCAACTGCGAGCGCCGGGCGTCCGACAGCCCGGTCCGGACGTCGGCCAGCACTACGCGCAAGCCGGCGTCGGCGAGGTCGAGGGCGGAGTCGTAGGCGGTGTCGTTGTTGGTGAACACCACCGCGCTGGTGCCGGGGCGCACCGCGTACCGGTTGACGTAGCTCCGGGCCGCCGATGCCAGCATCACCCCCGGGCGGTCGTTGTTCCTGAACACCAGGGGGCGCTCATGCGCTCCGGTGGCGAGCACCACCTGCTTCGCGCGCACCTTCCACAGGCGCTGGCGGACCCGGTCGCGGCGCTCGCGATACGGAAGATGGTCGGTACGGCGCTCCAGCACGGTGAGGTAGTTGTGATCGTAGTACCCGAGGGCGGTGGCCCGCGGCAGGATCCGCACCTCTTCCATCGCCGCGAGATCGGACACCATGGCCGAGACCCACTCCTCGGCCGGCGCATCGTCGATCGATTGACTGGTGCCCGGCAGATGACCGCCGGGCTCGGGCCGTTCATCGACCAGGAGCACCCGCGCGCCGGTCCGGCCCGCGGCATGAGCCGCGGCCAGCCCGCTCGGGCCGGCTCCGACCACCAGGATGTCGCAGTGGGCCCAGGACTTGTCGTAGGTATCCGGATCCGGTCCGGTGGGGGCACGCCCGAGCCCGGCCGCCCGCCGGATGAAGTACTCGTACTTCATCCACCACCGTCCGGGCCACATGAAGGTCTTGTAGTAGAACCCGGCCGGAATCAGGGCGCTGAGCAGTCCGTTCACCGCCCCGGCGTCGAACCCGAGGCTCGGCCAGCGGTTCTGGCTCGCGGCGGCCAGCCCGTCGTGGATCTCCACCTGGGTCGCCCGCGCGTTCGGCTCGCCGGACGCGCCGATGCCGAGCTGTACGAGCGCGTTGGGCTCCTCGACGCCATCGGTCACCACCCCGCGCGGGCGGTGGTACTTGAAGCTCCGTCCGACCAGGCGCACGCCGTGGACGAGGAGCGCGGAGGCGAGCGTGTCCCCGGCATAGCCGGTGTACCGCTCACCGTCGAACGAGAAGCTCACGGGGCTCCCGCGGTCGATGCGCCCGCCGGAAGGAAGCCTGAAGGGCGTGTCGGTCATCGCTTCCTTCCGGGCGCCGCGGACGGATTCGGTGGCGGCCCGCCCATGCGGTACACCGCGGTGATCTCGTGGGTGACGGTATCGCGCTCGACGTTGAACCACCGCCCGCAGCCGGCCTCGTGAACCCATCGTTCACGATGCGGCCCCTTCGGATTGGAACGCATGAACAGGTAGTCCGCCCACTCGGGATCCGAGAGCTGCTCGGGGTGCAGCGGGCGGACGATGTGCGCCTCGCCCCCGCAGTGGAACTCGCTCTCCTCGCGCGGCCCGCACCATGGACACTCGATCAGCAGCACCCGGAATGCCCTCCCCCGCTCAGTGCGCGACCGCGGCGGCGCCGTGCTCGTCGATGAGCGCGCCGCTCGCGAAACGATCGAGGGTGAACGCGGCATTCAGGGCGTGGGGCGCGTCGTGGGCGATGGTGTGCGCGAAGACCCATCCGGAGCCGGGCGTCGCCTTGAACCCCCCGGTGCCCCATCCGCAGTTGAAGTAGAGATGTTTCACCGGCGTCTTCGAGATGATCGGGCTCGCGTCCGGGCAGGTATCGACGATCCCTGCCCAGTGCCGGAGCATCTTCAGCCGGGAGAAGATCGGGAACAGCTCGACCAGGGCGCCCATCTGGTCCTCGATGACCGGGAAGCTGCCGCGCTGCGCGTAGGAGTCGTACCCGTCGATCCCCGCCCCGATCACCAGCTCGCCCTTGTCGGACTGGCTGACGTAGACGTGGACCGCGTTCGACATCACCACCGAGTGGTGGATCGGCTTGATCGGCTCCGACACCAGCGCCTGCAACGGATGGCTCTCGATCGGGAGCCTGAATCCGGCCATTGCCGCGAGGACGCTGGCGTGCCCGGCCACGACGACCCCCACCTTCCTGGCCCTGATGTAACCCCGCGAGGTCTCGACCCCCTCCACCGCGCCGTTGCGCTGCCGGATGCCGGTCACCTCGCAGTTCTGGATGATGTCGACGCCGCGGGCATCGGCGCCGCGTGCGAACCCCCAGGCGACGGCGTCGTGGCGGGCGACCCCGCCGCGGCGCTGGAGCGATGCGCCCAGCACCGGGTAGCGAACGTCCGGCGAGGTGTCGAGGATGGGAACCATGGCCTTGATCTGCGGCGGCGTGAGCACTTCCGAATCGATGCCGTTCAACCGGATCGCGTTGACCCGCTGCGACAGCTCGCGCAGGTCGTGGAGGTTGTGCGCGAGGTTGAGCACCCCGCGCTGGCTCAGCATGATGTTGAAGTTGAGCTCCCGGCTGAGCCCCTCGTAGAGCTTCAGCGAATGCTCGTAGAGGTGGGCGCTCTCGTCCCATAGATAGTTCGACCGGATGATGGTGGTGTTGCGGCCGGTGTTCCCACCGCCCAGCCAGCCCTTCTCGAGCACCGCGACGTCCCTGATGCCGTGCAGCGCCGCGAGGTAGTACGCGGTCGCGAGCCCGTGGCCGCCGCCGCCCACGATGACGACGTCGTAGGACTGCTTCGGCTCGGGACTGCGCCATGCGGCCGGCCAGCCCTCATGATGGCCGAGCGCGTTGCGAGCAAGGGAGAAGATCGAGTATCGCATCGTCGAAGCAGCCAATCTCCGTCGTCTGCCGTCTCCGCCGCAGGGGCGGCCGGGCAGTGTAAGGATACGGGCGTCGGCGTGCCACGGAAACGCGGGAACCGGCCCGCGGACCCTCGCGGCACGGATCCGGCATGGCATGATCTTCCACCGGAGACGTCCCCTGCCGTCAATCGGCCGCGGGCTCGCCGTGCATGCGGACAACGTCCCGTTCCGGTGCGCCTGCCGCCGCATCGGGCTTGCGATTGGCGGACGCGAGGGTGATGCCGTATCCTCGCGCCCGGCCATGTCGCATCGCGGCCTCCGGGCGCCTTCCCGGCGAGTCGGACGCCTGTGGGAGCAACGTCGTGAGTCACCTGAGAACCGCACTCGACGGCGATGGATTCGTCGTCACCAGCGAGCTGACGCCGCCGAAGGGCACGTCGCTGGAACCACTGCTGGAGCGCGCGCGAGGCTTGAGCCGCCACGTCGACGCGTTCAACGTCACCGACTCCCACGCCGCGCGCATGGCGATGGCCCCGATGGCGGTCTCCCACCTCCTGCTCGACCACGGAGTAGAGCCGATCATGCAGATCACGGGCCGTGACCGGAACCGGATCGCGATCCAGGCGGATCTGCTCGGCGCCTGGGCCCTGGGGGTACGGAACATCGCCTTCATGGGAGGCGATCCGCCGAAGAACGGAGACCACCCCGAGGCGAAGGGCGTCTTCGACGTCGTATCCGCGTCGATCATTCGCGCCGCCGCGGGCATGAGCGGGGGGACGGACATGGCCGGCAACGCCCTGGACGGGTCGCCGGAGTTCTGCATCGGCGCGGTGGTCAACCCCGGAGCCGGGGATCTCGACAAGGAGATCGACCGGATGGTCGAGAAGCGCGAGGCGGGCGCGACGTTCTTCCAGACCCAGGCGGTCTACGAGCCGGGGGCATTCGAGCGGTTCGTGAAGCGGGTGGAGCCGCTGGGCATTCGCCTCCTCGCCGGGATCCTTCCGGTGAAGTCCCCGAAGATGGCCGCCTACATGAACGAGCACGTGCCGGGCATCGAGGTCCCGGAAGCGTTGATCCGGAAGATCGCGGACGCGGACGACCGGGCCGCGACGAGCAGCGAGATTTCGGCCTCGATCATCGCGGAGATCCGCCCGATGTGCCGGGGCGTGCACGTGATGGCGATCGGGTGGGAAGACAAGGTCCCGGGCATCCTCGAAGCGGCCGGGGTACGCTGACCCTCCGGAGACGGCGCGCGAATTCGACACCGGCCTCGCCGACGACCATCCCCTGACGATTGAATCTCAGGCAGAATATCGAAGACACCCATGCCCGGCTCCCTGGTTCCGGCTCCGTCGGACCAGCCTGTCCGGCTCGCCGGCTTCGCCGGAACATCCCCTCTTTGACACATCATCAGGAACCCGTCATGGCAAGCCACCTGTTCACGAGCGAGTCGGTCTCGGAAGGACATCCGGACAAGGTCTGCGATCGAATCTCCGACACCGTCGTCGATCTGTACCTCGCCGCCGACGCCGGATCGCGCGTCGGGTGCGAGACGCTGTGTACGACGAACCTCGTCGTGATCGCCGGAGAGGTGAGAGGTCCCGAGTCGATCGGCAGCAAGGACGTCGAGGACGGCGCGCGCGAGGCGATCCGCGACATCGGCTACGAGCAGGACGGATTCCACTGGGAACGCGCGGCTGTCCAGGTCCACCTCCACAAGCAGTCCGGTGACATCGCCCAGGGCGTCGATGCGTCCGGGAACAAGGACGAGGGGGCGGGCGACCAGGGCCTGATGTTCGGGTACGCATGCCGCGAGACGCCGGCGCTGATGCCGGCCCCCATCCACTACTCGCACCGGATCCTCATGCGCCTGTCCGAGGCGCGGCGCGCGGGCGAGGTCGCGGGCCTTGGCCCGGATTCGAAGAGCCAGGTCACGTTGCGTTACGAGGACGGGAAGCCCGTCGGGGCGACCTCTGTGGTGGTGTCCACCCAGCACTACGAATCGCTCGATCAGGCGCAGGTGCGGGAGCTTGTCCGCCCTTACGTCGAAGAGGTGCTGCCGGACGGATGGATGTGCCCGGAGGAGGAGTTCTACGTCAACCCCACCGGCAGGTTCGTCATCGGCGGACCCGACGGCGACTGCGGGCTCACCGGCCGCAAGATCATCGTCGACACCTACGGCGGCTCGGCCCCCCACGGCGGAGGCGCGTTCTCCGGCAAGGACCCCTCCAAGGTGGACCGCTCGGCCGCCTACGCCGCCCGCTACCTCGCGAAGAACGTCGTCGCCGCCGGCCTGGCCGAGCGCTGCACGATCCAGGTCGCCTACGCCATCGGGGTGTCGAAGCCGCTGTCCGTCTACGTCGACACCGGCGGGACGGGGCGCGCCGACGAATCGAAGCTGTCGGACGTGCTGCGGGAGCTCGTGGACCTGTCGCCCCGAGGCATCCGCGAGCGGCTCGGCCTCAGCCGGCCGATCTACGGGCGCACCTCGGCATACGGCCACTTCGGCCGCGAGCCGGACGCTGACGGAGGCTTCTCCTGGGAGCGGACCGATCTGGTTCCCGACCTGAAGAGCGCATTCGGAGCGTGAGCCGGGTCGGGAGCGATACGGCCACGACCCCGGCCCGGCATGGTCGGAACCGGGCGCCTGTCGTGAACCTGGGAGCGGCGCGCTCCGGGAGCTCCGGCGTCGAGGGATCAGGAGCCGAACGAATTCCCGGCGCCGGACGGCGCATCCGCCGGTTCCGGCGTCGGATAAACGATTGATCCACCAGTGAAGCGAGAGAGATGACGGCCAGCGAAGACTTCAAAATCAAGGATCCGGCCCTCGCCGGATGGGGACGGAAGGAGATCGCCATCGCCGAGACGGAGATGCCCGGTCTGATGGCGTTGCGGGATGACTACGGCGCGGAGCAGCCGCTCGCCGGGGCGCGGATCGCCGGATGCCTGCACATGACGATCCAGACCGCGGTGCTCATCGAGACCCTGACCGCGCTCGGCGCCGAGGTCCGCTGGAGCTCGTGCAACATCTTCTCCACCCAGGATCAGGCCGCGGCGGCGGTGGCGGCGGCCGGCATCCCGGTCTTCGCGTGGAAGAACGAGTCGGAAGATGAGTTCTGGTGGTGCATCGACCGCACCATCGAGGGTCCAGGGGACTGGCGCCCGAACATGATCCTCGACGACGGCGGCGACCTGACCGCGGTCATGCACGAGAAGTTCCCGGCGTTGATGGACGGCGTGCGCGGTCTGTCGGAGGAGACCACCACCGGCGTGCAGCGCCTCTACGACATGGAGAAGGCCGGCGCCCTTCTGGCCCCGGCCATCAACGTCAACGATTCGGTCACGAAGTCGAAGTTCGACAACCTCTACGGATGCCGCGAAAGCCTGGTCGACGGCATCAAGCGGGCCACCGACGTCATGGTTGCCGGGAAGGTCGCGGTGGTCTGCGGATTCGGCGACGTCGGCAAGGGCTCGGCGCAGAGCCTGAGAAGCCAGGGCGCGCGGGTCGTGGTCACCGAGATCGATCCGATCTGCGCCCTCCAGGCGGCGATGCAGGGTTACGAGGTCCGCACGATGGACGAGGTCGCGCCGGTAGGGGACATCTTCGTGACCGCGACCGGCAACGTCGACGTGATCACCATCGATCACCTGCGGCGGATGAAGGACCGGGCGATCGTGTGCAACATCGGCCACTTCGATTCGGAGATCCAGATCGAGGCGCTACGCAACTACCGGTGGCACAACGTGAAGCCGCAGGTCGACGAGGTCGAGCTCCCGGACGGCCGCCGACTCATCGTTCTCGCCGAAGGAAGGCTCGTCAACCTCGGCTGCGCCACCGGGCATCCGAGCTTCGTGATGAGCGCATCGTTCACCAACCAGGTGCTTGCGCAGATCGAGCTGTGGCGATACCCCGAGCGCTACGAGAGACGGGTGTACGTGCTGCCCAAGCATCTCGACGAGAGGGTCGCTGCACTGCACCTCGACAAGCTGGGGGTCAGGCTCACGAAGCTGAACGAAAGGCAGTCGGCGTACATCGGCGTCGACCCGGCCGGGCCGTTCAAGCCGGAGCACTACCGGTACTGAGCCGCCGAGGAGGATCCAACCATGAACGACGCACGCCGCCACCACGACATGGGGGGGCTGGACGCCGGCGCCATCGATCGGGGTGAGCACGACAAGGCTCCATGGGAGAAGCGCGTGGATGCGCTCATGGTGCTCCTGGGACAGCGGAAGATTCTCTGCGTGGACGAGCTTCGCCGCGGGATCGAAGAGCTCGGCGCCGATGCCTACGAGCGCTACGGCTACTACGAACGGTGGATGGCCTCCATGACCAACATCCTGCTCGAGAAGAAGATCATCGAGGTCGGCGAGCTGGGCGCGCGCATGGCCGAGATCGAGTCCGGCCGGCGGGAGGCGCTGCGATGACCGGCCCGGCTCCGCGGTTCGCCCCCGGCGCGCGGGTCCGGGTGTACGGACGCTTTCCTCCCGGACATGTGCGCACCCCCTGGTACTGCCGCGGGAAGACCGGCGAGATCGAGCGAATCTGCGGCCGATTCCGCAACCCCGAGCAGCTCGCATACGGCAATACGGAAGCGGTGTACGAGGTGCTCTATCGAGTCGGCTTCGCAAGCCGCTCGCTGTGGCCGGGCTACGACGGATGCGAGCGCGACCGCGTGGAGATCGAGATCTACGAGCACTGGCTGGAATCCCCCTCGGGAGACTCGACATGAGCCAGCACGAACATACCGGCGGACCCGCTCATGCGCACGGACACGACGGGTACGACTCGGACCCGACCCATCGTCACCCTCCCCGGCCGGATCTCGAAGATACCCCCCTCGCCTACCACCAGGTCATGCAGATGGCGGTGGTCTCGCTCCTCGTCGAGAAGGGGGTCGTCAGCGCGGACGACATGCGCGCACAGATCGAGCGCATGGATGCCCTCACCCCGGCCCGCGGAGCGCGGCTCGTGGCTCGCGCCTGGGTGGACGGCGGCTTTCGCGAGCGGTTGCTGGCGGATTCGAAGGCAGCCGCGGCGGAACTCGGCATCGACCTCGGACCCATCCCGATCCTGGTGATGGAGAACACCCCCGAGACTCACAACCTCGTGGTATGCACCCTGTGCTCGTGCTATCCGCGCTTCCTGCTCGGTCTTCCGCCCGACTGGTACAAGTCACGCAGCTACCGCAGCCGGGCGGTGCGCGAGCCGCGCCGGGTGCTGGCCGAATTCGGGACCGATCTCGACCCCGATTCGCGGATCCACGTCCACGACAGCACCGCCGACATGCGGTACATGATCCTGCCCATGCGCCCGGCCGGCACCGAAGGCATGAGCGAAGAGGCGCTGGCAAGGCTCGTCACCCGGGACAGCCTCATCGGGGTGACGGTGCCGCGCGCGGGCTGAGCCTCCTTCGGCTCGTCGAGGCCGGGAACGCGCCTCATGGTTCCGCTCCGCTCCGGTCACCAGGCGGGGACGATCTCCACGCTGAATTCCGCCGCTTCGTCCCGGAGCATCTCCCACATCGCGAGTCCGAAGCTGCGAAAGACGTAGAGCCGGAATTCCTCGTCCTCCGTTTTCACCAACTGGACGTTGAAGGGGCCGGCCAGGGTCACGGCGCTGTCGCCGGCGCGCATGGTCTCGACGTCGATGGGGCAGAGCTTCGCCAGCAGGTCCGCCGCCGCCGTTCCCGACACCTGCAGGACGGTTCTGGCATGGCTCAGATCGGTGGTGCTCGCCCCGTGGGGTCGGAGCGCCGCCTCGATCCGCCTGATCAGCTCGCCCGGATGGTGCGCGGCGCTCTCGGCGAGCCACTGCCCCGGACCGTTCCACGCGTACCTCACCGCACCGGCATGAAACGCTCGGTTGGGGGCCACGTCGGCGTCCGATACACCGAGCGCCTCCGCGAGTACGCCGGATTCGGGGGCACCGTTCACCTGTACCAGCGACCGCGGCCGGCGCTCCGCGAGCGCGACGCCGGGGACATCCTCCGGACGCGCGCCGAACCGCCCGATCCGGTAGTGCCCTTCGAGCGCGCTCCGTCTCGCCGGCTCGCTCATGTCACCTCCCTCTCGATGAAGTCCGGAGAATTCCCATCCCCGCCCGGCCGGAAATCGAGCCTTCCGGATTCCCGCTCCCCGTATTCGCGGGCACGAGCTTCGCACGAATGGGAACAGCGGCGTTCCGTATGCTTTCCGTCATTCCCGCGACGCTCGCAACCGCGAAGGCGAGGGCTCGGGAATTGCGAACGATTCTTCGGAATTACGTTAATAATTTCCTACAACTTATTGATTTATCATTATAGAAACATGACAGATTTCGCATCGACTTCGTGGTGAGGGGCGCGACGATTCGCCATCCCCCGATCACCCCTTCGCCCCCGATCACCCCTTCGGCCGCCGGTTCTCCGGGTCGATGAACACGTGATCGGTGATCCGGACCGGGACGAAGCTCGACGTGAGGGGCGACGCGGCGTAGAGCACCCTGCCCTTCCAGTCGGCCGCGTCCTCGATCAGGGCGAGTGCGATGTGGCGCTCGAGCGAAGGGCTGTAGCAGTTCGATGTCACGTGGCCGAACATCCGCATCGGGCGCGGCGCGGTCGGGTTCCACACCAGATGCCCCCCGCGTGGGATCGCATCGCCGTTCTCCGAGACGAGCCCCACGAACGTCTTTCGCTTCCGCCCGCCCTCGCGGAACCGTTCGAGCGAGCGGCGGCCGATGAAGTCCTCGTCCTTCTCCATCCGATCGAAGCCGAAGTCGGCCGGTATGGTTCGCCCGTCCAGCTCGTTCGGGACCACGTGCCCCTTCTCGATGCGCAGCACCCCGAGCGCCTCGGTGCCGTAGGGCATGACGTCGAACGGCTCGCCGGCAGCGAGCAGCGCCTCCCACACGTGAACCCCGTAATCGGCCGGGCAGTGCACCTCGAAGGCCCGCTCGCCGGAGAAGGTCATGCGGATGATGCGCACCGGCGCGCCGGCGACCGTCGCGTCCTTGCAGCCCATGAACGGCAGCGCGGCATCCGAGACGTCGGCGCCGTCGCAGGCCGCCGCGAGCAGGTCGCGCGATCGAGGCCCGGCCACCGCGGCCCCGGCCCACTGGTCGGTGACCGAGGTGAGGTGCACGTCGAGGTCCGGCCAGACGATCTGTGCGTAGCGTTCGAGATGGGCCATCACCACCGCGGCATGGCCGGTGCCGGTGGTGAGGTAGTACTCGTCGTCGCGGATCCGGGTGACGGTGCCGTCGTCGAGGACGAATCCGTCCTCGCGCAGCATGAACGCATAGCGGCAGCGCCCGACGCGGAGGTTGCGGATGCGGTTGATGTACACGCGGTGGAGGAACTCCCCCGCGTCGCGGCCACGCACCTCGATCTTGCCCAGGGTGGAGACGTCGACGATGCCGGCCGAGCGGCGCACCTGCAGCGCCTCGCGGTTGATCGCGTCCATCATCGACTCGCCGGGGCGGAGGTAGCACTGCGCGCGCATCCACGGCCCGACGGTGACGAAGGACGCGCCGCGCGCCGCATGCCAGTCGTGCATCGGCGTGCGTCGGATCGGAGTCTGATCGATGCCGACCTCACGGCCCGCGACCGCGCCGAGGGCGACCGGCGAGTACGGCGGCCGAAAGGTCGTGGTCCCGACCGCGGGGATCCCGGTGCTCAGGGTCGCGGCGAGCACCGCGAGCCCGTTCACGTTGCTGGTCCGGCCCTGATCGGTGCCCATGCCCAGCGTGGTGTAGCGCTTGAGGTGCTCGACCGAGGTGTACCCTTCCCGCACCGCGAGCTCGATGTCGGCCACCGTCACGTCGTTCTGGAGATCGACGAAGCGCTTGCCGTGCCGCCAGGACGGCAGCGGCACCGCCCAGAGCGCCCGCACCGGAGCGCAGTCCTCCCACTCCTGGACGGCCGGACAGGGGGGCTCCGCCCCCGCCTCGAAACCCGCGGCGCGGGCTGCATCGGCGCCGGCCGCGATCCCGTCGGCGAGGCATTCGGACAAGCGGGCGAGCCCGCGCGCGGCGCCCGCCGAGCGTTCGCGCCCGCCGCATTCGTGCGGCGCCCCCTCCTCCGGCACGAACGCCGCGCGTTCCTCGTCGAACCGCAGCCGGCCCTGTGATTGCGAGAACAGGTGGACGGTCGGGCTCCAGCCGCCGGAGACGAAGACGAAATCGCAGGGCATGCGCCGGGAAGCGTCCCCGACCGATGCGCCGTCGGACGACAGCGAACGCACTTCGACCCCCTCGACGGTTCGGCCGATGGCGCGCATCACCACGCTGCCCGGGATGAGCTCGATCTCGAAGCGTTGCAGGAGAGCGAGCGCATCGCCTCCCGGCCCGCCCTCACGCGCGTCCACCACCGCGATGACGTCCGTCCCCGCATCCAGCACCGGCTCGATCGCCTCGTAGGCCGAATCGTTGTTGGTGAACACCACCGCCCGGCCAGCCAGCCGGACCCCGTACCGGAGCGCGTAGGTCCGCGCGGCGGAGGCGAGCATGATCCCGGGAAGGTCGTTGTCCTCGAACGGCAGGGGACGCTCGATGGCCCCGGTCGCGAGCACCACCTCCCTGGCCCGGATCCACCACGTCCGCTGCCGCGGGCAGTGCGCGGGCGGCGCCGGAACGTGGTCGGCGCGCCGCTCCACCGCGACGATCATGTTGTCGTCGTAATACCCGAACGCGGTGGTGCGGCCCAGCACCCGGAGGTTCGGGCACGATGCGAGCTCCCCGCCGATGCGGGACACGAACCCCATCGGGTCGTCGCCGTCGATCGAGGCGGTGGACGCGAGGAGGCTGTCGCCGAGAGCGGGCGCGTCGTCCGCGATGATGACCCGGGCGCCCGAGCGCGCCGCGGTGAGCGCGGCCATCAGCCCGGCCGGCCCGCCTCCCACCACGAGCACGTCGCAGAAGGCGTAGCGGCGATCGTAGTGGTCGGGGTCGGGCTCGACCGGGGCCCGGCCCAGCCCCGCCGCCTTGCGGATGAAGTGCTCGTAGAACCGCCACCACGAGCCCGGCCACATGAAGGTCTTGTAGTAGAAGCCGGCCGGAAGCAGCCACGAGGCGACGTTGCCCAGCCCCCCCACGTCGAGATCGAGCGAGGGCCAGCGGTTCTGGCTGCGGGCCGTGAGCCCGTCATAGAGCTCGACCTGCGTCGCCTTGAGATTCGGCTCGGCCCTGGCTCCCTCGCCGATGCGAACGAGTGCATTGGGCTCTTCCCCCCCCGCTGCGAAGATGCCGCGCGGGCGGTGGTACTTGAAGCTGCGGCCGGCGAGCCGGACGCCGTTCGCAAGCAGCGCGGAGGCCAGGGTGTCGCCCCGGTACCCCTCGTAGCGTACGCCGTCGAAGGTGAACGCGAGCGGCGCGGATCGATCGATACGCCCTCCCCGCTCCGTCCGATGGGTCTGCCGGTTCATCGCCGCCCACCCCCGCCGGAGACCGTCCGGGGACGGAGGGGCGGAATCGATACCGGCCGCGGATGCCGGTTCATCGGTGCTCGTCCCCGCCGAGATCGGCCTCGGGCGGCCCGCTTCCGTGCACGCGGTGGGTCCACGTATCGCGCCTGACCCTGATCCAGCTCCGGCAACCGGAGGTGTGCTGCCACCACTCGTCATGCGGCCCGCGGGGGTTGTCGCGCAGGTAGACGTGATCGAGCCACGCTTCGGCGGTCACCGCATCGGGGTCCGCGGGCCGCGCCACGGTGGCATCGCCCCCGTAGGTGAACTCGACGTGGGCGCGCGGCCCGCACCACGGACATGTGATCAGCATCATGTCGGTCGCTCCCTGTGCATGGATGCGGCGCCGGTCTCCGGCTCGCGCGCCGGTGGGGGATGCGGTCAATGCGCCTGCGGGCTGGCCCCGGCGCCCTTCTCGTCGAGGATCTCGCCGCGGTGGAAGCGGTCGAGCCGGAACGCCGCGTTGAGCGGATGCGGCTCGTCGTTGGCGATGGTCCAGGCATGGCACCAGCCCGCCCCCGGCGTCGCCTTGAAGCCGCCGTAGCACCAGCCGCCGTCGATGTACAGGCCCTCGACGGGGAGCTTTCCGAGGATCGGGCTGCCGTCCATGGTCATGTCCATCACCCCGCCCCAGGTCCGCATGAGCCTCAGCCGGCTCAGGAAGGGGAAGAGCGAGATCGCACCCTGGATGACGTGTTCCAGCGCCGGCAGGTTCCCGCGCTGCGCGTAGGAGTTGTAGAAGTCCAGGCTGCCCCCCATCAGGATTTCGCCCTTGTCGGTCTGGCTGATGTAGACGTGCGCCGCGCCCGAGGTCACCACCGTGTGGATCGCCGGCTTGAGGGGTTCGGTGACCGCCGCCTGGAGCACGTGGGATTCCATGGGCAGCCGGATCCCGGCCATCGCCGCGAGACGCGAGCTGTTGCCCGCCACCGCGATCCCGACCTTCTTCGCCCCGATGTAGCCGCGGGTCGTCTCCACCCCGACCACCCGGGCGCCGTCGCGGCGGATGCCGGTCACCTCGCAGTTCTGGATGATGTCCACGCCACGGGCATCCGCGCCCCGCGCGAACCCCCAGGCCACCGCATCGTGCCGCGCGGTCCCCCCGCGACGCTGGACGAGGCCGCCGTTGATCGGGAAACGCGCATTCGGCGAGCAGTCGAGCAGGGGAATCATCGCCTGCACCTCGCCGAGCGACAGCCATTCCGCGTCGATGCCGTTCAATCGCATGGCGTTGCCGCGACGCCGCGCCGCGTCGATCTGGGCGTCGGTATGGGTCAGGTTCACCACCGCGCGCTGGCTGAACATCACGTTGTAGTTGAGGTCGCGCGCAAGCCCCTCCCACAGCTTCAGCGAATGCTCGTAGAAGTGCGCGTTCGGCTCCAGCAGGTAGTTCGAGCGCACGATGGTGGTGTTGCGCCCGGTGTTTCCGCCGCCGAGCCAACCCTTCTCCAGCACCGCGACGCGGGTGATGCCGTGCAATTTTGCGAGGTAGTACGCCGCCGCGAGACCGTGCCCGCCGCCGCCGACGATCACGACGTCGTACTCCGGCTTCGGCTCCGGGCTGCGCCACGCCCGCGGCCACCGCCGGTGGTGGCTCAGCGCGTTTCTCGCAAGGCTGAATATCGAATACCGCACGCTCGACGTCCCCGGATCCGGACCGCGCGACTATACACGGGATCGCCCCGCCCTCATCGTGAATCTCGGGAATCAGGCGCGTCTTCGGACTTCGGTGTGTGCCCCGCCGGTCCGGCGGCTGCGCCCACCGCCATTCGACATCCTGCCCCGCTCCCGGCGACGGCATTCACCTGGAGACGCCGCGCACCGGGTGGTAGCGCAATTGCACGAATGCCGACGGGAGGGCCAGGTCATTCCGACCGCCGCGCGGCCGGAGTTGAAGGGAGGCGGCCCGCACCAGCCACACCCCGGCACCCGCGTCTGCCGCTACCGCTGCTCCCTTCCGGGCCTGACGGGGTTTACGACTTGGCGATGCGAGGGGACCGATGCGGACCGCCATCGACCGGATGATGCGCGGCGGCTACGGCCACCGCGAACGATGGCAAGGGTATCACGAGTCCGGTCGGTCTTGCGCCGCCCGCGCGATGCTCAGCGCCTGGGCACCGGCGGCCCACTCCGAATTTCCCCTGACCCTTTCAGTCCCGGCGGAGCCCCGCGCAAACCCGGTTCAACTGAAAAGGTGGTGACGCCTCGAGAAATGCAGTCCACATGTTGCCGGCCATCGGGATCAGGGGTGCAGCTCGTGTGTAGCCGGACGCATCCCGCCGAGGGTCGGTCGCCGGCAGGCCGCGGGTTCTTCCATTGCGTCTCCGGAGCGTCTCCCTTAACCTTCCCGGCACCGGGAGAGGTGTCCGAGCGGTTTAAGGAGCACGCCTGGAAAGTGTGTGTACGTTGATAGCGTACCGAGGGTTCGAATCCCTCCCTCTCCGCCAAGCTCATCCGTCACCGACTGAACCGGAAGGCTCGGCAATGACCGGGAATGCCTGGACCAGGGCGGCGTCTCTCGGCGCCCTCGAGGACAAGGGCCGGCTGGTGTTTCGCAAGGCGGGACGCCAGATCGCGCTGTTCGACACGCCGGGCGGCGTGCTCGCCTGCAACAACCGTTGCCCGCACGAGGGCTATCCCCTGCGCGAGGGCAACCTCGATGACCGGTGCATCCTCACCTGTAACTGGCATAACTGGAAGTTCGACCTGCAAAGCGGCAGGAACCTCTACGGCGGTGAGGGGCTACGCACCTACCCGGTCGAGATCCGCGGCGGCGAGGTGTGGATCGACCTCGCGGACCCGCCCTTCGCCGAGCGCCGCGCCGGGATCCTCGCCAGCCTGCGCGAAGCCGGGGAGGACAACGCCTACGATCGCATGGCGCGCGAGATCGCGCGTCTGCACCGGCTCGCCGCCGATCCCCTCGATGCGCTGCGCGACGCCATCGACTGGTCCTGGGAGCGCATGGAGTTCGGCTGGACCCATGCTTACGCCGGGCTCGCGGACTGGCTCACGCTCTACGACGAGCACGAGGACGACGACGAGACGCGCCTCGCGTGCGTGCTGGAAGGCGTCGCGCATATCGCCGACGACGTGCTGCGCGAGCCGCGCCATCCCTTTCCTGCCGCCGTCCGGGTCTGGGAGGAAGAGGCTTTCGTCGCCGCGATCGAGCGAGAGGACGAAGGCGCCGCGGTGGCGATGCTGCGGGGCGGTCTAGAAGCGGGGCTCGGATTCGCCGATTTCGAGCGGGGCCTGAGCCGCGCCGCCCTCGCCCACTACAACG
Organism: uncultured Gammaproteobacteria bacterium; assembly: GCA_958295835.1. Lineage (GTDB taxonomy): Bacteria > Pseudomonadota > Gammaproteobacteria > HK1 > HK1 > HK1. Next base: position 3,965,539 of record OY282378.1, on the reverse strand, counting down.
ACTTCGGCCACTCGCTGATCTACGTGACCAAGGCGGGCCGCCTCATCGAGCGCCTCGGTCCCGGGGTGGCCGGGCCGCTCCTCCTCTCGCTCGCGCGCAGAATCGTGTTTGCGACCCGCGAGGACCTGGTTCCCGAGTTCCGGCCCTACGCGAAGGCGCTCGCCCGCTGGGGCAAGGCGAAGAACGGCGCCGATCCCACACCCGCCGACTGGCACAAGCTCGGCATCGAGAAGGCGCTCGCGCGCGCCGCCTCCCTGAGCACGGCGCCGCCGATGCGCCTCTTCCACGCCCTGCTCGGCGCGAACGCCCGCAACCTCCTCACCTTCGACGCCGGGCAGCAGCACCGGATCCGCATCGCCATCGACGACAACGTCGGTTGGCTCGACTTCACCCACGGCATCACGTTCGCGAACGCGGTGCGCGTGCAGTGCGCCAGGTTCCCGGAGCTATGGCCGGCCGCCCTGCTGCAAATGGCCTGCTTCAGCGGACGCAACGCGCCTTACACCGGGAGCGGGACGGATGCCGGGTCATGGCGGGTCGAGGATACCGGGGCGTTCATGGAGGAAGCGGTCGAGGGGCTCTTCGACCATGGCATCGACGAGTTCATCGTGTCGGTGCATCGGCTGAAGACGGTGATGGCGGCGAGGGAGGAGCTGCGCGCGGATCCTCCGGCCGAGGTCGCCGATCTGATCACGGCCGGACTCAACCGATTCCTGCACGCGCGCCTGAAGCGCAAGCAGGTCCGGCGCAACGTCTACCAGGCGATGAAGTTCGTCGCCCGCGACGGCTGAGCCGGATCGCCGTCGCGACAACGCTCATCGCCAGGCCGGCGTTTCCGATGGCGTCGCCCGCGCCTCGAACCTGTCCGCCGCCCGAGCCATGACGTTCCGGGCGAGGCATGAACGCGCCTCTACCCAAGCCGTTCGTCAAATGGGCGGAGGGCCGGGAAGCGGCAGGCGTGCCACAGGCCCCGCATCGGGGCCGGGGCCGGAAGGCGGCGGTCCGGATCGGCCTCTCCCGGTATTCAGCGGTGCCCGCGCGGCAGCGGGTCCGGGCGGGAACGCGGGCCGGATCAACCCTCGGCAGACAGCTCCACGAGTTCGCGCTTGAAAGGCACCTCGTCGCCGGTGACGGGCGGGCCGTCGAGCTCCTCGGCGTAGCGGCGCCCTGCGTACACGGCGTGGGCGATGGTCGCCGGGGCGAGGGCGTCGCCGATCGTGACCACTGATTCGATCCCGGCATCCGGCCAGTCCGCGGCCCGCGCCTTGAGATCACGCGCAAGGCGGTCCTCCGGCGCGCGGGAGGTGACCAGCACCACCGCATCCGCCTCGACCTCCTCCGTCTGCCCGGTGAAGACGCACGACGCGGTGACTCCGCCTTCCAAGACCGCATCCAGGTTGGCGAAGGCGTGGATCTTCACCCCCTTCTCCAGCAACCGCGCTTGGATGAAGGGCTGTTCCATGGTGTTGCGGGTCCACGTGGACGCCTCGCAGGCCGGCGTCAGGTAGTGCGTCTCGCAGCCCTTCTCCGCGAGCAGCTCGGCCATCAGGCCGCCCATGTAGTAGTGGTCGTCGTCCCAGACGATGACCCGCCCGCCCTCCGGCAGCGTCCCGTCCATCACGTCGTCCGGGGTCAGCACCCGCGCGCCGTCCGCGACCGGCATGGGCCGGGTCCACCGATGCCCGACCCCGTCCTTCCGCCAGCGCGCGCCGGTGGCGACGACGATGCGCGGGAAGCCGAACTCCATCACCGCATCGGCGTCCAGCCCTGAATCGAAATAGACCTGCACGTTCGCGAGCTTGTGAAGCTGCTGCTCGCGGTAGTCCCGGACCCGCGCCCAGGCCGAGAGCCCCGGCAGCCGGCATTCCCGGGTGACGCGCCCGCCGAGCGCCGTGCCCTTCTCCGCCAGCGTCACCTCGTAGCCGCGCTTGCCCAGCGCCTGCGCCGCCTCCAGCCCCGCCGGACCGGCGCCGACGACGAGCACGGGCCTGTCGGACGCCTTCGCGCGGATGCGCTCCGGATGCCAGCCCTTGCGCCATTCCTCCCCCATCGTCGGGTTCTGGGTGCAGCGGATCGGCGACATCGTGAAGTCGCCCGAGACGCAGATGTTGCAGCCGATGCACTCGCGAATGTCCTCGAAGCGTCCTTCCTCGATCTTCTTCGGGAGGAAGGGGTCGGCGATCGACGGCCGGGCGCAGCCGATCAGATCGGCGAGGCCCTTGTTGACGACCGACACCATCCGGTCGGGCGAGGTGTAGCGCCCTACCCCGACCACGGGTTTCGTGGTCAGCTTCTTCACCCCTTCGATGAAGGGCTCCTGCCGGCCCTCGGGGCCGAAGCGCGAGGTCTGGGAGTCGTTCTCCCAGGGCGCCAAGGCCACGTCCCAGAGGTCCGGGAGCTCGGCGAGGAGCCCGATCATGTCCTCGACCTCGGCCTTCTCGAGGCCGTCCGGACCGAGCAGCTCGTCGATGGAGAGCCGGCACGGCACCGCGCAGGCGTCGCCGACCGCCTCCCGGGTGTCGATCAGGACCTCCCTGAGCAGGCGGACGCGGTTTTCGAGCGAGCCGCCGTACTCGTCGGTCCGGTGGTTGTAGCGCTTCGAGAGGAAATGGTGCAGGAAGGTCAGGGCGTGCCCCGCGTAGACGTAGACGAGATCGAACCCGGCCTTGCGCGCGCGGAGTGCCGCCGCCCGGTGCCATCTGCGCAGGTTGCGGATGTCCTTCCTGTCCATGGTGCGGGCCTGGACGGGATCGTAGGTGAAGGAGGCCACCGGCATGCCGGTCGGGGCCATCGGCACCTCCCGTGTGTGGAGGTTGGGGCCGTTCACCCCGTTGTAGGCGAGCTCGATGCCCGCCAGCGCCCCGAACTCGTGGACCCTGTCCGCCATCCGCGCCAGCATCGGGACGTCGCGGTCGTCCCACAGCCGCAGCTCGATGAAGGGGGTGATGTCCGAGGTGTGGTGGAGCTCGACCTGCTCGGTGCACACCACCGCCCAGCCGCCCTCCGCCTTGACCCCGCGCATGTGAGCGAGGGCGGTCGGATCGCGGTAGCCCATGCCGTTGCAGTGCGGGACCTGGTAGAAGCGGTTCTTCGCGGTCACCGGACCGATGGCGACCGGCTCGAACAGGACGTCGTAGCGGGGGTCACGTCTGGTATCGCGGGTCATCTTGCCTCCGATGGCCGGTCGTGGAGATCGTCACGGGCGGCGGAACGGACCGGTGGGACCGCCGCCTCGAAACGTTCCACACCCGGTTCCCGATACAGAATCGCGAGCACCGCCGAGCTATCGACGATCACTTGGGCAAACCCCTCTCGTCATAGTGAACCGCCCCGGGTTTCCCGGAGGGTGATTTGCTTGAGTCAGGCGGCCATCGCCGACTCTCGCAGTTGGTGGTCGTAGTGTGCCTCGAATTCAGCCGGAGGCACATGCCCGAGGGGTCCGAACAGGCGCCGGTGGTTGTACCAGTGCACCCAGTGGAGGGTGGCGAGCTCCACCGCCTCGCAGTGACGCCACGGCCCGCGCTGGTTCCCGCTTTCGCGGGAATGACAGATGAGTTCCGTCTTGTACAGCCCGATGATGGACTCGGCCAGCGCGTTGTCGTAGGAGTCGCCCACGCTTCCCACCGAGGGCGCGATGCCCATCTGTACGAGGCGCTCGGTGTAGCGCAACGAGAGATACTGCACGCCCCTGACGCTGTGGTGGATGAGTCCTTCACGCGGCGCACGGCGCTCGTGAAGGGCCTGTTCGAGGGCATCGAGGGCCAAGTCCGTGTGCAGTGAATGCGACACCCGCCAGCCCACGATGCGCCGCGCATAGGCGTCGATGACGAAGGCCGTGTAGGCGAACCCCCGCCACGTCGCCACGTAGAGCCTGCCCCCGTGGAAACGGGGGTCAGAGCCTGCCCCCGAGTGATGGAATCGGGGGTCCGACACCCACAGCGCATTCGGGCGGCTGACCTTGAACTCCCGATTCACCCGGTCATCGGGGCGCTCGCCCTGCACCACCGAGTGCGTGGTCTTCGCCCGCCGGCCCCGCACCGCCCCTTGCAGCCCCAGCCGGCGCATCCGCCGCGCCACCCCCCGATGGGACTCGGGGGCAGGCGTGCCACGCGCCACCGCGACCCCTTCACGGCGAAGCTGGCGCCAGACCTTGCGCACCCCGTACACCCCGAAGTGCTTGTCGTACACCCGGCGGATCTCCCCGCACAACCACTCATCGCGGCGCACCCGCCCCGGCGCGCGCTCCGGCTCCCCTTCGCGCGCCTTGTGCTCGGAGTACGTCGATATGGAATTCACATTCCCCAGACGTCGATCTCGGCGCCGCTCTCCGATACCCGGCGGCGGTGGAACACCTTTTCCTCCCAGCTCCTGTGCTCGTCGCGGTCGAAGACTACGAGATGCCCCGCCTCTGCCGCACACCGGTCCATACAGGCCGCCGTCTGCTCCAGACCCTCGCGGATGGTCCGCTCCAGGCTCCGGTGGAGGACCTTGCACTCGATGACGAACTTGCGGATACGTGTGCCCTTTCCTTCCGCGTCTCCGCCGCGGGCGCTCTCGGGCCACACGAGCAGCAGGTCGGTACGCCCCCTCCCCAGGCCGTACTCCCGTTCGATGCGCCCGCCGCCGTTGGCGATGCGCTGCAGAAACGCCTGCAACAGAAGCTGCGGCCCGGCCTCCCGGTACTCGAACCGCTCCACCCAATGCTCCGAATGCTCGCGGAAGAACGCCTGAAAGGCGGCCAGCAAACCCACCACGTCCAGCCCGCCGCCAGCGTCCACGTACCACGCCGCGTCCTGCTCCAGCTCCCCTTGCACCACCCAGGTCAGCTCCCGCGGGACAACCTCCGCATAGATCGGGTTGGCGATGCGGTACGGCGGCTCGCGGGCGACGAGACCAAGGTCCTGCGCATACTCCAGGTCACGGTCCGTGAAGGTGCGCCGCTCGCCGCCGCTCAGCAGCGGCTCGACCACGCGCCGCACGCGCTCTTCCCGGAGCTTGTCGGCCAACTGGTCCAGGTGCGTCACCCGGCGCACGATGAGCCCTTCCTGCGCTTCGCGGACGTCGCCCTCGTCGATGGCGCGGGAACGGTCGCGGCCCGCCTCGCTTCGGAAGCATGCCTCCCAGGCGAGCGCGTTCACGAGCCACGGCTGACCCCGGGTCTGCGCCCACACCGTGTCCAGCGCCTCGGGGGTGAACGCCTGCCCGGTCTCGGCCGTGTGCTGCCCGAGCAGTACCAACGCCTCGTCCCGCGAGAAGTCCCCCAAGCGTAACGACTCCGCCTTGATGTTGAACGCGCTGCCGCCGGCGATGGTCGTGTTCGCCGAGCCGGAATGAATGCGGTAGTCGCGCACGTCGCGCACCCCGCACAGCACCACGCTTTGCGGAAACCCCGAGGGGCGCAGGTCGTAGCCGCCGCGAAGCTGGCGCAGCACCGCCAGCAGCGAATCGCCGACCAGGGCGTCGACCTCGTCGAGGAGCAGCACCAGCGGCCTCGGGTCGGCGCCCGCCCAGTGGGTCAGCGCCTCGGCGAGAGCGCCGTCCGGGCCGTACTCGGCGAGGATGCCGGACCAGGTGTCGGCCAGGAACTCATCCCCCCGCGTCAAACGGGCCCGGGACGCCAGCTCCACGTCCTCGCGGGCCGTCTGCCCGCGCTCGAGGTTGGCGTACACGCAACGGTAACCGCCCTCGACGCCGCTGTTCAGCAGGTCCCGCAGTGCCAGCAGGGTGGAGGTTTGCCCGTTTGCCGCGGCGCGTGCAACACGAAGTAGCGCTTGTCGCGGACGAACGCGAGCACCTCATCGGGGTTCAGGCGTTCCAGGGGCGGGATGTGGTAGTGGTCCGCCCCCACCACCGGCCCGCTCGTGTTGAAGAAGCGCATGACAGTGATTCCCTTGGACGAAGGCGGCAAACGCACGGCGCGGACCCCGCCGAGCTCTCTCCGGCGGCGGTCGAAGTATGGCCGATGGCGCCGCACGATGCCTTCGTCGGGTCCGCCGCGGCCTTCGAAGCCGGCCGGCCGCCAGCGGCCCCGGGCGGACGAGCTTCTGTTTCCCTCGAAAGGCATCGCCTGATATGAACCTGTCTCGAAATGGATTTCACGGTATCCGGGGGACGAGATAGAAGCTGGATAAATGGAGAATCAGTGAGTTGTCATTATGGTTCGATGGTTGATCGCCCGGGATGGTGATGTTGAGACAGGTTCATGGCTCTGCGCGAAATTGTCCTGGACGGGAACCGGTCGCGGCTGGACACGGGACACCTCCGTTCTGTAATTTTGCCGCGGACGCTCCAATCTCTCGAAAGGCGGAAATTCCATGGCGAAAAACGATACCGTGAAGCCGGACGAACCGGACGTGACCGTCGCCCTCACCTCCCAGATCTCGCGCAACGAGGCCATCGTCTTCACCGATCTCGACGACACCATCGTGATGATGGACGTCGACGAGGGGCAGTACTACGAGCTCGACCCGGTCGGCGCTCGAATCTGGGGCCTGCTCGAAACCGGCCGATCCGCCGCGGATCTCTGCGACGCCCTGGCCGCGGAGTTCGACGTCGACCCCGACACCTGCCACCGCGACACCCTGGAATTCCTGCAAGCGGCCAGCGCCATGCGGATCGTCCACGTGCAGCCCGCCCGGACGCCGCCGGCCTGACCCGGCGCAGCCGCGGCGCCGGCCTTGCCCCACGCGGAAGACGCCGGCGATGCGGGATGACGAACGGCCGCTGTCCGAGGTGATGCCGGCGCTGCTGCGCCCGGGCGGCCTCCAGGAATTGGCCGAGGCGGCCCTGCGCCGGACGCTCGCCGCCGACCCCCACGATACGGACGCGCGGTGGAAGCTGGCCGGGATCCATCGGCGGCAGGGGGACTTCGCCGCGGCGCGTGACCTGTACCGGCGCCTGGGCGCCCACGGCCCCGACCGGCGCAAGGCCGCCTGGCTGCATGCGGTGCTGGGCGGCGGCGGGCCGCCGGAAGCGGCGCCTCGCGGCATCTGGCCCGCGCCGTTCGTGTGGATGACGAACTTCCTGGCGCCCGGGCAGTGCGATCGCCTGTTGGCCCTCGCGCTCCAGGGGAGGGGACGCTTCGTCCCCGCGCAGGTGGGATTTGGCTCATCCGAGCGGGTGGACTCCGAGGTCCGCCTCACCCTGGAGGCGGACAGCCGGACCATGCAGGATTTCCGCCCCTGGTTCGCCCGGAAGATCCGAAGCCTCGTGCCGGAGGTCCTGGCGCGGCTGCGGATGGAAGGCATCGGCCGATACCAACTCGACCTGCGTATACGCGGGTATCACACGGGAGGGTTCTACCGGGCGCATCGCGATGTTGGCGCAGCCTCCCATCATTCACGGAAGCTCAGCTTCGTGTATTTCTTTCACCGCCAGCCCAGGCGCTTCTCCGGTGGAGATCTGCTGCACTACGATACGGACACCGATACCGGCGCCCACTCCTACGGTGATTTTTCGCGGATCGTCCCGCTACGCAACAGCATCGTCTTCTTTCCCAGCGCCTGCTGGCACCAGGTGCATTCCGTGCAGCGCGAGACGGACGACTTCGGGGACGGACGGTGGGTCGTGAACGGCCATGTGTGGCAGCTTGGCCCGGACCCGGCGGGCTAGCCCATCTTTACCACTCCACCCCACAATATCTCATTGCATCATACAGTTACGATGGTCGAGGTCGGCGAGTGGCACTACAATCGTGTGCCGAGGGTCGTTCAGACGAGGGTTTTGCGGACCCCTCCGGGTGCGTGGTTGATGCCCAGGGCCTCGTAGATGGCCTGCTGGGGTGGTTCGGCGCGGGTGGCTTTTCGCACGTGCAGGGTGCGCCCGTCGGCGCGTCGGAAGGTGGCGGTGATGCGCTGCTGCCCTTCGAGGATTCGGCGAAGGGTGGTCCAACGGGCGCACTGGCCGGTTTGGCGCAGGCGCCGGCGAATCACCTGGACGAGTTGATAGGCGATGACGGTGATGAACAGATGGCCTTCGGCGCGGATGGGCTTGTGGTGATAGATGGGGCGCAGGCCGAGTTCGGATTTCAACGAGCGGAACACGGCCTCGATGTCGGTGAGGGTGAAGTAGGTGCGCCACAGGGTGGATTCGTCCCAATCGGTTTGATTGGTGCGCAGGCAGTACACGCCGGGGTGGGTCAGCATGGAGCCGGGGAGTGGCTGGCGGGTGAAGCGCACGGCGGTGGCGCGCTCGCCGGTCTCGTTGGTGTCGAGTTCGATGTCGTAGTGTTGGGCGACGCCGCGGCTTGTCTCTTTGAGCCGCCCGATGCGCTGCCAGACTTGGTCGGTGCGTTTGTGGGTGCGGGGTTTGGACAGCCCGTCGGAGAGCCGGGTGAGGGCGGCCTCGAAGCGTTGGGCGAAGCGCTCGACGATGGCGCGCTCCTTGGCGGCGCGCGCTTCGGAGAAGCAATACAGGCGCACTTCCTGGCCGTCGTCGCTGAGGACCTTGTGCAGATGCACGCGGTGATGGGAGGCGGTCTCGATGGACAGCGCCGCGTCGGCGTCGAAGTGGCGGGTGCGTTCACGGCTGACCACCAGGTAGCGGTATTGGTGCTCGCGCAGCCAGCGCACGCGGTCTTCGGTGGCGATGCCGCGGTCCATCACCACCAGGGCGCCGCGCGGGGCGTTGAGGGCGTCGAGCATCCCGGCGAGGGTGTGATGTTCGCGCACGTTGCCGGCGAAGACTTGGGAGCGGCGCACGAAGCCGCTGGCGTCGAGCACCAGTCCCAAGGTGAGCAGCGGGCAGTCGGTGCGTTTGTCCTTGGAGTGTCCGCGCCGGGCGTTGGGTTGTCCGCTCGCCTCGCCCTCGAAGCCTGCCCCCGCGTGGGGTAAGCGGGGGTAGGTATTGGTCAGGTCGTAGAGGGTGACGGTGGGGTGGAGGTCGAACAGGTCCATCGCCCGGTCGAAGAGGGGGCGTTCGATGGCTTCGCGGTGCGCCATCAGCGCATCGCAGGCGCGGTACAGTCGCATCGGCCCCATCATCTCGAAGTCCACGCCCAGGAGTTCGCCCAGGGCGCTGCGTTCGCCCAGCCAGCGCCGGGTGGCGCGCTCGGAGCCTGGCCGGGCCATGCGCGCGATGATGGAGCCGATGGCGGCGGAGCGTACCGACGCCCCGATGCCCAGTGCTTCGAGCCGCGTGCGCAGGCCGAGCTGGTCCATCGCCCACAGGCCGGCGTGCTCCACGCCGACCGAGCGGGGGCGAATCAGTTCCAGGGAGTCGACGTCGACGTGTTGGAAGTCGCGCCTCTGGCTCGCTGGCGAGGATGCGGCGCCGATACGCTCACCGGCGAGCAGCAGCGCGGTGATGCGTTGGGCGTGTGATTCGAGCGCCGGGGGGCCATCGGATGGCAGTGGTAGCTGACCGGCGAGGAGTTCGTCGATGCGCCGGCACAGCACCGGCCACTCGCTTGGTGCGACGTCGAAGTGCCGTCCCAGGTTGAGCAGGGTGCGTTGTCGCACCTTCGAGCCGATGCGCTCGGCGCGCACGAGGCGGAAGGTGAAGTACTCGCCGATGCTGCGGGTACGGGTGCGGCGGATGAACATGGGCGCACGGTAGCGGCGGGCGGGATGTGGTGCAACAGAGCGAATTCATTTTATGGCACTACATCAGCCTCTCCGACGACACATCAACAAGTTACGCGCAAAAAACGGCCAAATCGGGGCGAATTCCCATCCAATCGCAGCTCGCAGTGGTAAAGATGGGCTAGGAGTCTGCGCCGCGGTAGGGGCGACGCATGCGTCGCCCCTACTGCGTCGTTCCGGGCCGGGCTTGAACTATCTTTCTGCGGCGCAGGCTCCTAAGCCAGGGTCCATCCCGCCCATCCCCGGGCCGCGGTGCGGACGCGCGCGTTCGTCAGCGCCTCGACGTAGGCCCCGTACCAGAGCCTGAAGGCGGTGACCGCGGGCCGGTTCCAGCGGCCCCGGATCCCGCGCAGCATGGCGTCCGGGCGCCAGGGCTTGGCGGGCGTGTTGAAGTGCAGCACCTTGGCGCGGTGCAGATCCACGCCCTCCCGCGCGCGGATGGCCGCGGCGCCGGGGATCAGGAAGTTGTAGGTGGAGCTGACGAGCGTCTGCCGCCCGGCGAAGTACCGGTTCAGGAGCGGCTGCTCGCCGAGCGGCGCCTTGAGGCCGCGCCAGAGCGCCGGCGACATGGCGGCCAGGAGGTCCGCGTACACGCGCTCGCCGGCCAGCCGGCCGTCGATGCACAGGAAGCCGCTGTTGAAGGTGTTCCGAAGGAGCGATCGGCCGGGGGCGGGGGCCGCGCCGTGCTCGACGGGGAGGAAGGTGTCGGCGTCCACCCGCTGGCCGGCGAGGAAGGACAGATCGCCGCAGCACAGCAGCTCTTCCGTCGAATCGAACAATTCGTCGACCGGCGCGCGGAACAGCAGGTCGCCGTCGCACAACAGCAGCCTGGCGGCGCCGGCCAGCCGGAACGCCTCGAACATCCAGAACTGCGCCGGATGCATGGGGAGCGGGGCGAGCGCGGCGCACAGGCGCTCGGCCCGCTCCCGCAGCGCCGGCGGGACCGGCGCGAACCGCACGGCGTCGGACGTTGCCGCGAGCACCGCGCGCGCCTCTCCGGACAGGCCGTCGTGGATGACGACGATCTCCCCGTCGAATCCGGGATGGCGCCGCAGGAAGGAATCGATCAGGACGAGGGTTCCCGGCACGTAGCGCTCGGTGGCGGCCGTGGCCAGGCAGACCGGCTTCCCCGACGTCACGTCGCCCCTCCCGTCGTGCCGCTTCCCGGCCCCGGTGCGCGGAAGGGGCGCCACGAACGAATGCCGCCCGCCAATCCGCGCAATCGCCGCGCCGCGGCCTCCCGGCCGTCATGCAGACGGTGCTCCAGCAATCTGGCCCGGACGCGCCAGGGACGAAAGCGGCGGCGGTGGCGCCACGCGGCCTGCCAGTCGATGGAGACGCCCGGGAACGTGGCGGCGCCCTGCACCCGCCGGGCCGGGATCTCTTCTTGCGAGCGGCGATCGCTGGTGCGGTCGCGCCCCGAAGCCGGCGCCTCCAGCCCGGCCACGCCGGCCTCGCAGGCGCCTTGCGCTCCCGGCCGAGAACCCCGGTTCAGCCGCCACGGCTGGAAGTTGCCGCCGTGGTTCGTCATCACCACCGCGCCGGCGTCGTGGCTGGCGTCGAAGAAGGTGTCGGGTCCCATCGGGATACGGCCCACCCGCGCATCCCGCGCCGCCTGCAGGAGCCGCTGCCGAACCAGGCGTACGTGCTCGTCCGGCGGCGGCTCCAGGAAGTCACCGTAGGTGTGCGCGTACACATGGCTCAGGCCGAGGACGCTGAAGTCGAACGCCGGCCAGCGGCACAGCAGCGAAAACCCGCACGACGCCACGGACGCCAGCCCGCGCCACGGCCCGGCCCATCCGAAGGGCGCGTCGGGCGTGAAGACCATGTCCCATTGGACGATCCGCCTGGCCCCGGCGAGCATGAACGGCGGTGGTCGATCCTGCGCGGCCAGACCGCGGGCGTGGGATTGCACCACCTCGATCCAGCGCCGGGGCAGCGCGTCGTCGTCATCGTTGAGCGTCGTGACGACGTAGGCCGGGGCGCCGGTCGTCAACGGTCCGAGCCAGCCGAGGCGCTCCAGTGGCTGCGGCGCATCCGCGCGGTGTTCCACGAACCGGACGCGATCCATGCTCCGCGTCATGTCCCGCAACCGCCGCCGGGCCTCCCGGGCCAGTGCGTGGTCGATGAGCAGCACCCAGGTGAAATCCCGATTCGTCTGCGCGCGCAGACCGGGCAGGCAGGTCGTCTCCAGCAGGTTCAGGCGCAGCTCGACGGTGCGGGGCGCGAGCGGGTCCATGGTGCGGAACGGCGCGAGGGCGGTGCGCCGGTGCAGCCAGCGGTCACGCAGGCAGAACCGCGTGATGACGAAGTGCTCCAGCGTCACGCGCTACCCCCCAATCTTCCGCTGGTGGGCTTCGATACGGTCCTTCGGGGGTCGAGCCGGGACGCACGCTCCGGCCGCACCACCCGCGCGACCGGTGCCTGCTGCGCCATCGCGGCCACCACGCGGAAATGCGCCTGCCGCCGCCCCAGCCCGTTCAGCAGCGGCTTGCGCCAAGCGTACCGGGCAAACGCCTCGAACGCCGAAACAGGCCGCACCGTCTCGATTTCAATGCCGCTTCGGTCATGGGAGGCCAGCAGATAGAGGGCGCATACGCGCAGCCCGCAGGCCGCGTAGTCACGCGGGAAGCGGCATCCGGCGGGGAGAGGTCATCCCGCTCTTTCCATGACGGCGTAGCCGAAGTGGGCGAGGACATCTTCATGTTGCCGGAACACGCGGTTGAACGCGGCGAGGTCCTCGGCGCCCAGACGTGCGATCTGCCGTGCGTTCATGTCGGTGAGCATCTCGTGGTACCACGCCTTCACCCGCAAGCGTTGTCGCAGGTTCAGGTCGTCGAGCTCGGGCGCCAGCGCCCGGATGTCCCGCGCCACCCGCTCCGGCTCGGCGCACATCGCCTCGTAGGTGAAGAAGACGCCGCGATGCCCGTGGGCCTCCAGGTTGCGGCGCTGCCACGCCATGCAGGTGACGGCGTGCCGCGCCGCGGCTTCCGGCAGGTTCTCGGGCGGCGGTGGCGACGGCCTGCCGTAGGCGCGTCCGTCCCGGTAGAACCGGCAGATCCCCTCGCACACCGCGTACGGGTTGCGCACCATGAACAGGAACTTCGCGTTGTGGAAATGCCGCACCAGCTCGTCCACCAAGAGCAGGTGCGCCGGGGTCTTGGTGTAGAACACGCACGCATCGGGGTCGCGGGCGATGGCCTGGAAGTACCATGCCTTGCGCGTGCGCGGCCAGTCGTAGTTGCGCGGGTCCGTCACCAGGTCGATCCAGCGCTGTTCGGAAGCCCAGAGCAGGGTCGCGGGATGGGGCGAGAGGATGTTCGGCACCACGTAGCCGAGCATCATCTGGCCTTCCCGGTCCAGGTTCCAGGTCGCCCGGCTGGTCGCCAGCGCTGCCCTGAGGAAGGTGGAGCCGCTGTTGTTCGCCGAGATACCGAACAGGTGGGTGCCGACGCGGCTCTCCACCTCGTGGCGGCAGCCCAATGCCAAGGCCATCGCTAATCCGAACCGGGGGTTCTGCCCGGCGGAGCCGCGGTTCGGCGAAGGTTGTCCGGCGTCACGCGGTCGCCCGGGCGGCCTCTTCGACGTGCGCTTCGATGCGATCGGCCAAGGCGTCGAGCCGGAGCGAACGCTCCGGCCGCACCACCCGCGCGACCGGCGCCTGCTGCGCCGTCGCGGCCACCACGCGAAAATGCGCCTGCCGGCGCCCCAGCCCGCTCAGCAGCGGCTTGCGCCATGTGTGCCGCCCAAGCGCCTCGAACGCCAACGTCGGCGACACCGGCTCGATCTCGATGCCGTTCCCGTGGCTGCCGGCCAGCAGGTAGAGGGCGCATACGCGTAGCGACGAAGCGCGGAAACGGGGCACCGGCATCCGATACTTCTCCGGCTGCATCCACTCCCTCTCCCGCGCCTGCCCCCGCCAGCCCAGCGCATCCACCACGTCCGCGCACAACCGCAGGCGGGGATACGCGGGCAGCGCAACGGGACGGCCGCCGGCATCCAGGACGACGCCGGCGACGTCATCGGCCAGCATGGCGCGGCCGCGTTTCAGCAACGCGCCGAGCAGCGACGACTTGCCGGCGCCGGAGCGGCCCAGGAACAGCACCGCGCCCGTCTCGAATTCGGCGGCGCTGGCGTGGAAGGGGACGATGCCACGATGCAGCAACAGTGCTGCCCACACCGTTCCGGCGAGGCACATGCCGATCTCGCGGTCGCCGCCGCCGCGCGGCTCGACCAGGATGTCGCGGCCCCCCGTGGCCAGATAGCGGGCCACCCCGTGCAGGCTGATCAGGAAGGCGCCGGGCGTGGCTTCCCATACCGCACCGCCGCCGGACGTTCGGCGCCGATCCGCCGGCCCGGGCAACGCCGCCGGCGTCGCGCCGAGCCGAACGACCACGTCCGGCTCCCCCACCGCCGGCACGTCCTCCCGGCCATGGGCGAACGGCAGGGGGACGGGCGAGCGCACGCGCAGCCCGTAGGCCGCGTAGTCACGCGGGAAGCGGCATCCGGCGGGAGAGGTCATCCCGCCCCTTCCATGACGGCGTAGCAGAGGTACTTAGCTGACGGGGGCGTAACGCGGCTTTCCGTCATCGGCGGCGATAGCTTCATCGAGTGCGTCATCTTCTCCAGTGTCTGTCCTGACGATGCGAAGCGCGCGGATGGTGGGCTTCGTCCACGGGCGTTTTGTGGGAGCTTCGACCGTGGACATTGTTGCAGGGGTGTCAGCGTCAGTCATCGTTATTCTCCGGCCGCAGCAAGAGTCTAATCCGATACGGAAGTGAGCCTGAAACGGGTGAGGCTGAACCAGCCCGTGGGCGATGTTGGGATCGATTTGAGTGGGACGAAGGCTATTGAATTGGACGGTGAAAGCCAACCGGCTCATTGCAGTAGTTCCAGACAAAGTTGACTTCTTTCTTCCAGGCCGGGCGTCATCAGGTTCACCAGCGCGGCGAGCGCGAGACCGACGTTCCAGGCGGCCAGGCGCAGGGCGCGTCTCATCCGTCCCGTCCGGCGCTAACGTTCGCCCCGTCATCGGCGGGGACGGCCCGGTTGGCGAACGTCCATCCCGCCTGCCCCAGAACGCCAGTGCGCACGTGCGCCTGCGCCAGCACGTCCAGCCAGGCGTCGTACCAGAACCTGAAGGCGGACGCGGCGGGCGTACTCCCCGGGTCCCACGCCCAGCGCAGCATGGCGTCCGGCGACCAGGGTTTGACCGCCTTGACGTAGTGCAGCACCCGCGCGCTTTCGACGTCCACGCCCTCCCGCGCCCGAATGTCCCGCGCCGAGGCCAGCAGGAAGTTGTACGTCGAGCCGATCAGCGTCTGCCGTCCGGCGAAGTACCGGTTCAGCAAGAGTTGATCCGTATGCACGGTGTCAGGGCTGGGCCAAGTCTCCGGCGACACCATGGCCAGCAGGTCCGTATAGCAGGACTCACCCGCAAGCTCCCCGTCGAACAGCAGGAAGCCGCTGTTGAACGTCCGCTCCAGGACGCCGCCGGCGCCGGTCCGGCCGCCCGGCGGCACGGGCAGAAAGGTGAGGGCATCCCGGTGGCGGCCCTCCAGATACGCCTTGTCGCTACAGCACAGCAGGGCTTGCGGGGAATCGAACAGCGAGTCCACCGGGGCTCGAAACAGCAGGTCGCTGTCGCAGAACAGCACCTTGCGGTAACCGCGGAGCCGGAATGCTTCAAGCGCAAAGAAGCGCGCCGGCGTGAAGCCGCGTTGCGGCAGCGCAGCATGTACGTACTCGGCCCGGTCCACCAGCTCCGGCGAGACCGGGTGGAAACGCACGCCGTCGAAGGTGGCCGCGAGCACCTCGCGCAGGGACTCCGGCAGGCCGCGGTCATGGACGACCACGACGTCGCCCGCGAACCCGGGATGGCGCCGCAGGAAGGAGCCGATCAGGACGAGCGTGCCCGGCATGAAACGTTCCGTGGTGGCCGTGGCCAGGCAGACCTTCGGCGGTTCCCGCGCCGTCATGGCGGCTCTCCCTGCCCGCCGCTTCCCGGCCCCGGCACTCGGGAGACCCACGAACGCAGGCGACCGGTGAGCCGGCGGAGCCGCCACGCCGCGGCGTGCGGAATCTTGTGCAGGACGTGATCCAGCCGCCTGATCCGCACGCGCCAGGGACGAAAGTGCCGGCGGTGGCGCTGCGCCGCCCGCCAGTCGATCTCGACGTCCGGGAACGTCGCGGCCCCCTGCACCCGCCGGCGGTGGCTTCTCGAGGGGGCAGGCCCCTCGTGCTCCCCCGCCGGGGGCCCGTGGTTCAGCCTCCGCTGCTGGACGTTGCCGCCGTGGTTCGCCATCACCACCGCGCCGGCGTCGCGGCTCGCGTCGAAAAAGGCCTCCGGGTCGGCCGCCAGACGGCCGGCCCGCGCATCCCGTTCCGCCCGCAGAAGCCACTGCCGAATCCGGCGCACGTGCTCGACCGGCGCCGGCGTCCGGAAGTCGCAGTACGTCTCCGCGAACTTGTGGGTCAGGTACAGGATGTTTACCGCGAACGCCGGATGGTGGCACAGCAGCGAAAACCCGCACGAGGCCACGGCCGCCCCTCGCCACGGCTTGGCCCATCCGAGCGGCGCGCCGGGCGTGAAGACCATGTCCCACTGGACGATCCGCCTGGCCCCGATGACCTTGAACGGCGGGAGCCGGTCCCGGGCGGCGAGATCCCGGACGTGGGACTGGACGACCTCCACGTAGCGCCGGGGCAGTGCGTCGTCGTCGTCATTGAGCGTCGTCACGACGGTGCCCGGAGGGTCGGCCCACAGGGGCACCAACCAGCCGAGCGCCTCCGGCCGCTCCTCGACGTCCGCGCGGTACTCGCAGACCCGGACGCGGTCCATGCCGCGGGTCATGGCCTGGAGCCGCTGCCGGGTCTCGGGACCCAGGGCCCGGTCGATGAGCAGGATCCAGGTGAAATCCCGATTCGTCTGCGACCGCAGGCCGGGCAGGCAGATCGTCTCCAGGAGGCGGAGACGCAGGTCCACGTTGCGGGGCGCCAACGGATCCATGGGGCGGCGGCGTTGCCGCCGGGGGTCGCGCAGGCAGAACTGCGTAATGACGAAGTGCGTCAACCTCATGCGCCGCTCCGGTGGCCGGGGCCGGCAGACGGCTGGCCCGTCGGGCGAACGTCCATCCCGCCCGGCCTCATGCGGCCGCGTCCATGGTGCGGTAGCCGAACCAGGCGAGGAGGTCTTCCTGTTCCCGGAATACACGGTTGAACGCGGCGAACTGTTCAGCGCCCAGACGCGCGATCTGGCGTGCGTTCATGTCGGTGAGCATCTCGTGGTACCGCCCTCGCTTCACGGACAGGCGCCGGCGCAGGTTCAAGTCGCCGAGGGCCGGCGCGAGGGCGCGGATCTCGCGCGCAATGCGTTCCGGCTCGGCGCACATCGCCTCGTAGGTGAAGTAGATGCCGCGCTCGCACTGCGCCTCGACGTTGCGGCGCTGCAACGCGAAGCAGGCCGCGACGTGTCTCGTCGCGGCGCTCTCCAGTGCTTCGCCGCGCACGTCCATCGGCCAGTTTCGGCGCACCCGCCGGCGCAAGCTTCGGCAGATGCCCTCGCATACCGCATAAGGGTTGCGCACCATGAACAGGAACCTGGGGTCGCGAAAATTGCGGGCGATGTCGTCCACGATGCACAGGTCCTGGGGGGCTTTGGCGACGAACACCGATGCCCGCGGATCGCCGGCCCGGGCCTGGAAGTACCACGCCTTGCGGATGCGCGGCCAGTCGTAGGCGCCGGCATCGGCCAGGACGTCCAGCCAACGCTGCTCGGCCGCCCAGATCTTCACCGCGCCGCGCAGCGGGCTGTCCACCCTCGTCGTCGGCCCGGCGAACCCATGCACACGGCGGCTCTCGTCCGGCAGGCTCCACGCCTGCCGACAGGCCGCGAGCGCCAGGCTCAGGAAGGTGGAGCCGCTGTTGTTCGGCGAGACGACGAACAGATGCGTTTCGATCGTGCGCTCCATGCGCTCCGGACCCTCGCGGGCGCCGTAGAACAGGCCCACGTGGTCAGAAACCGACGAGGATGGCCAGGGCATGATCGCGCAACATCGCCTCTCTCGGCGATGCAACCCTGCCGGCGCGCAGGCTGGCGAGCAGACGCGGCATGTCGACGTATTGCGTGCGGGTGGACGACGCGGCCTCCGCCTCCAGGGCCTGGAGGAGCGCGGGCCGCACCTCCTCATCGTAAACGTTGCCGCGCGGGTCGAAGATCAGGTGGGCGTCGGCCTTGGCCAGACGCCAGCAGACGTCGGGCGGCAGCAGCGACTGCCCGGCATGGCGCATCAGCCAGCGGTTCCATTTCCCACGCCGGAACTGCTCGGACGGCAGGCCCAGGGCGAACTCCAGCAGCCGCCGGTCCAGCAGCGGATAGCGGTACTCGATGCCGTGGCGCGCGCCGCTCGCCGCGAGGAGCTCCGTATCCCGGATCAGATGCCCGTCGCGCAGCAGGCACAACTGCGTGCGCCTCGTGCCGACCCTGCGCCGGCGCGGCGCAGGCCACAGGGGCTGCCGCCGGGCAAACGCCGGGGCGATGAACGTGTTCGGAAAAGATCGTGGGTCGCGCCACGGCCTCCGCAGCCGGCGGGGCATCGGGGGCATCAGGGACCCCACCGTCTCCCCGAGCACGTGCCGCGGTCCCAGCCCGCGGGCGCGGCACTCGGCGGCCGATCGCGGCCAGCGCCCGCTGAGCAGCAGGTGCGCGTAGAGCCCGCGGCCGTTGAACGACACGCCCTCGTCCCCGCCCCATCCCGACAGCAGCACCCGCACGCCATGCTCCGCGGCCCGGCGCTGGACGGACGCCTCCAACCCCGAGAGCCGCCGGCCCGGATACACGCCGTCGCGCCGCGACATGGCGAGCAATTCTTCGGGGGTGACCTCGAAATGGTGGAACAGGCGCAGCTCCTCCCGGGCGCACACCGCGTCGAGGACCTCGTACTCCGGTGCGCCGGCCGCGGCCGGCTGGCGGTCGCGCGGCGGCAGCCAGGTGTAGGCGAGCGGCGGCGGCCGGCCCTCGCGGCGCAGCTCGCGCGCCGCCAGCACCACCATCGTGGACGAATCCAGGCCGCCGCTCAGGTGCGCGCCCACGGGGTCGGGGCCGCGCAGGCGGTCGCGCACCGCCCGTGCGTAGAGGTCCAGGAATTCCTCCGCATACGCATCGTCGGAGGCCCGCCGCGCCCGCGGGGCCCGCTCCGGCCGCCAGTACCGGTGCAGCCGCGGCGGCGCGGCCCCGGCCACCGTCAGCGCGTGGCCGGGCGGAAGCTTGCGCACCATCGCGAAGAACGTCCGGGTGTTGCTCAGCGGGTTGCGCCGGACCAGCCAGGTGGCCACGGTGGATTCGTCGAGCCGGTCATCGACGCCGGGTGCGGCGAGCACCGCCTCCACGGCGCTGGCGAAGACGAAGCCATGCGAGGTTTCGGCGTAGTAGAAGGGCCGGGCGCCGATGGGGTCGCGGGCGCAGAACAGGGTACGGGCGCGACGATCCCACACCGCGAAGGCGTAATCGCCGAGCAGATGGTCCGGGCAGTCCCGGCCCCAGCGCGCCCAGGCCCGTGCAATCAGGTCCGGGGCGTCGAGGCCGGCGCGTTCGGCGTGAGGCACCCCGAGCGCGTCGCAGAGTGCGCCGCGGTCGTCGAGGCGGGCGTCCGCGGCGACCGCGAAGCCGTCCCCCCGGTCGATGCGAAAGCGGGTCCCGGACCGGCGTTGCCCGGTGGCGGGGGACCCTCCGGTGACGGGGGACCGCCGGCCGCCGAGGGCGACGGGAGGCTCCGTCCACGCCGCGGCATCCGCCCCGTAATCGGCGAGGGCGGCCAGCATGGCGTCCAGCCCGTCCGCGGCCGATCCGTCCGCGGCGCCGGCCCGGCCCCCGTGGATCCCGCAGATTCCGTTCATCCGTCCAGTACCGGCAGCTCCCGGAGCGGCCGCACGGGAAAGCCGACGTTCGTCCCCGCACGGTGCGGGCGCAATCTTACTGTTTCAAGCGCCGGCCAGGCATGGCGAGACCAGCTTCGTCGGCAGGTTGCGCCGCACCGCCCGGACCCCGCGGCAGGCGGGGGGTTCCACGTTTGCGCGCGAAAGAGCCCGTTGACTAGAATCGGCCCATTGGCTGGCGGTTCCGGCCGATGACGGCTCCGGCCGCTGCCGATGAAAGCCGAGGAACCGAGCCATGCGCTCCTTCAACACCACCGGCCCTGTCAAGCCCGACAAGCACTACTGCGTTCCGCCGCTTGAGCGTTTCGACCTCGACGAGGTCCTTCGGCTGGTAGACGGCGAGAAGTACTTCGTACTGCACGCCCCCCGGCAGACGGGCAAGACCTCCTCCCTGCTGGCGCTCTGCGACCTGTTGAACCGGCAGGGCTACGGCTGCGTGTACACCACCGTCGAGACCGCGCGGACGGCCCGCGACGACGTGGAGGAGGCGATGCGGACGGTCCTCTCCGGACTGGGCTCGCGGGCGCGGTTGACCTTGGGCGACGAGTTCCTGGCCAGGGAGTGGTCCGGCATTCTCGCCGAGTTCGGCCCGAACGGGGCGCTGGGCGAGGCATTGACGCGCTGGGCGGAGGCGTCACCGAAGCCGCTGGTGCTGCTCATCGACGAGATCGACACCCTCCAGGGGGACCCGCTGCTCTCGACGCTGCAACAGCTACGCGCCGGCTACCCCATGCGCCCGGGAGCGTTTCCGCAGTGCGTGGTGCTGTGCGGGCTGCGCGACGTGCGCGACTACCGCATCCGGTCCACCAGCAGCCCGTTCAACATCGTGGCGAAGTCGTTGCGGATGGGGGACTTCACGCGCGAGGAGACGCTGACCCTCCTCGACCAGCACACCCGGGAGACGGGGCAGGCGTTCACGGACGACGCCCGCGAGGCGATATGGACCCAGACCCTGGGCCAACCGTGGCTGGTGAACGCGCTGGCCTACGAGACCTGCTTCGAGAGCGAGGCCAAGCGGGACCGCTCGCGGCCCATAACCGCCGACGACATCGCGGAGGCGCGGGAAGATCTCATCGTGCGCCGGGTGACGCATCTCGACCAGTTGGCGGACAAGCTCCGGGAAGACCGCGTGCGCCGGGTGGTCGAGCCGATGCTCAGCGGGGCGGACGAACGGCGCGCGACCGAGCGCGACATTGAGTACGCGCGCGACCTCGGCCTGATTGCCCGGGACAAGCCGGTGCGCATTGCCAACCCCATCTACGCCGAGGTCGTGCCGCGGGAGCTGGGCTGGATTCTGCAGGAGGAGCTGGACCTGAACACGACGTGGTACGTGGACGCGGACGACAGCCTGAACCTGGACAGGCTGATGGAGGCGTTCCAGGACTTCTTCCGCCGGCACTCGGAGCACTGGAAGAACCGGTTCATGTACGAGGAGGCGTGGCCGCAGATTCTGTTGCAGGCGTACCTGCACCGGGTGGTGAACGGGGGCGGGCGCATCGAACGGGAGTACGGCCTGGGCCGGGGGCGGGTGGACCTGCTGATTACCTGGCCGCGAGGCGATCGGATGCGGGAGTACGTGGTGGAGTGCAAGGTGGTGCGGGTGGGAGACGGGTTGGAGAGCACGGTTCGTGACGGTGTGGAGCAGACGGCGGGGTACATGGCCCGCTGCGCGGCGGAGGCGGGGCATCTGGTGGTCATCGACCGGCGCGAGGGCCGGAGCTGGGACGAGAAGGTGTTCCGCCGCCAGCACCGCTCGCAGGACGACGTGCCGGTGGACGTCTGGGGGATGTGACGCGGCCACCGGAAGCCCGCTGTAACGCGACATGCGATTCAGGAGTTGACCCGATTTCGTGGACACCTGACCCTTTGGGGAGGAGGTATCCACTATGCCGAAACCGAGACCGCCCCCCGTTTCCACGGGGGCAGGCTCCGCCGGCCTTCCGGCGCCAGATGGTCGAGCTGGTTCGCACCGGCCGGACGCCGCGGCAGGCGGGGGGTTCCACGTTTGCGCGCGAAAGAACCCGTTGACTAGAATCGGCCCATTGGCTGGCGGTTCCGGCCGAATGACGGCTCCGGCCGATTCCCATCCCCCGCCCGGGCCGACCCCGAGAGGCTTCTCCTTGCATCCGTCCGCGCCGAGAGCTCCGTGACGCCTCCGCCCGTCACCGCGCCCCTGGAGGGCCTGCTCGCGGGGCTGCGCCTCGGCCTCGGGGTGGGGGCCGGCGACCCGGAAGCCGACCTGGAAGCACTCTCCCGGGTCGACGACTGGAACGCCGTCGCCACGCTCGCGCGGCGCCACCAGGTGGCGTTCCTGCTCTTGCAGGGGATGCAGGCCCGAGCCGCCGGCCTGGCCTCCGACTCCGGCATCGAGCCGAGGCTCAAGAGAATCCGCGAACGGACCGTGCATCGTGGACTGGCCCAGGTCGCAGCGCTGAAACGGGCGACCGGTCTGCTCGCCGCCGCCGACATTCCCTGTCTGGTGCTCAAGGGCCTGCCGCTCGGCCAACGCCTGTACGGGCACCCGCTGGCGAGAAGCGCGCGGGACGTCGACCTGCTGGTTTCACCGCGAACGTTTCAGGACGCCGAGCGGGTACTGCTGGAAAACGGCTGGCGGCGGGTCGTGCCGAGCTTCCCGGAGACACCGGCCCGCAACCGCTGGTACGGCCGGTTCCGGCATGAGCATGTGCTCACCGGGCCGGGCGGATCGCTGGATCTGCACCGGCGCCTGTCGCACAACCCCTTCTATATCGACGTGCCTTTCGAGAGTCTCCTCGCGGGCAGCGTCCAGGTGGAGATCGGCGCGCTTTCGTTCAGAGCCCTGGGGCAGGAGGACGACCTCGTGTACCTGATGTGCCACGGCGCGAGGCATTACTGGAACAAGCTCATCTGGCTGTGCGACGTGGCGGTCGTCCTCGCATCCATGGGGCCGGAGCGCCTCGAACGGGTGTCGGCGCGGTGCCGGCAAGCGGGGCTTTCGAGCATCCTCGCCTCGACGCTGCGGCTGTGCGGGGCGGCGCTCCACGTCCGGCTTGCGGCGCCGTTGCCCGCCGGTGGAAGGCGAGCGGCCTGGATCGCCCGTTTTTCGGAACGGACCTGGTGCGAGAATGACGCCACCCGTTTCAGTGGCGGCCTCGACTGGATCGGGCAGAGGGTGCTCTGGCTGATCGCCAAGCCCGATTCGAGGACCGTCCTGCACGAGATCGCGAGCATGTTCGTCGGCCCGCGGGACTGGTGGAGGCTCGATCTCCCCGACCGGCTGTTCTACCTGTACTTCCCGCTGCGTCCGCTGCTCCGCGCGACCAGGAAGAAGGGTGGCTGAAGGGCGCCTCCCGCCGCGACAGCAGGGGCCGGTTCCCGCTTGGGGAAATCCGTGAAAGCCGTTCGCGCTTTCGTCCGCGCGCCCGTTGCGGCCAAGGCGATGGCGCTGGAAGCGGCGCTGTTCCTGCTCCTGGCGCGGCTGCTCGTCGCGCACGTGCCGATGCGCCACTGGCGGCGCTGGCTGGTCACGGCGGAAGAACCGGCGCCGGCCGGCGGACCGCCGCCGGATTCGCACGTTGCTTTCTCCGCCGGCGGTCCCGAAAGACCGGCGCCCGCCGGTGCACACCCGGCGCGCACGCCGCCGCAGCGGCTTCCCCGAAGGGTGGCGCGCATCGTGCGAAGGGTCGCCCGCCACGTACCGTTTCCCGCCGTGTGCCTGCCGCAGGCCATGGCGCTGCAGTGGATGCTGCGCCGTCGGGGGGTCGCGAGCCGCCTCATCTTCGGCGCCCGGCGCAAGGCGCAAGATCCGGGGCTGGACTTCCACGCCTGGCTGACCGTCGGTGAAGAATGCGTGATCGGGGCGGGCGAGGTCGAGACGTATGCGCCGCTGCCGCCGTTCGACGGTATCGGACCGCGGTCCGGATGAACGAGCGGGGCGAGGGGGACGAGGCCGGCGCCTCGCCGCCCGGCCCGTCGGACCGCCGCCCTGAACCACCGGGTCCGCGCTCCGGCCGGTCGAGCCGTTCTCCCGCCCTCTTCGCCGAGGCAGAGGGACTCGCACGCGCCCTGATCACCTATGCGCCGCGCAAGAGCGTCCTGGCCCTGCTGCTGTTGCTGGCCGCCGGGGTGACCGAGGCGTTCGGCCTCCTCATGATCATTCCCCTCCTGCACGTGGTCGGTTTCGCCGCGCGGCCCGGTGAGGAAAGCCCCGTCGCGGAGGCGGTGGCGCGCGCCGCGGACGCCGCCGGCGTGGAGTTGACGCTGCCGGCGGTGCTCGCGGTCTTCCTGATCCTTGCCGCCGTGCGCTCGGCGGTGGCTTGGCAACGGACGGTCCTTCTGGCCGGAATGCGTCTGGGATTCACCGACCGGCTTCGCGAGAGGCTCTACGCGGCCGTCGCGGGAGCGAAGTGGGAGTTTCTCCTCGGGCGCCGCCGGTCCGACGTGCAGCACGTGCTGACCGGCGACGTGAACCGCATCGGCCAGGGTGCGTTCCTCCTGCTGCAACTGGCGGTGACGGCGCTGCTGGCGCTGGCGCAGATCGTGCTCGCGGTGCTGATTTCCCCCTCCCTGACCGCCGCGACCCTCGCCACGGGAGCGGTGCTGCTGTTCCTCACCCGCTCGCTGGTGCGGCGTTCGCGCACCCTCGGCGAGATGCTGACCGGCGCCAACCGGGCGCTCTACGGCTCCATGACGGACTTCCTGGGTGGGTTGAAGCTCGCCAAGGGCTACAACGCCGAAGGGCGGCACGTGCGGCACTTCACGGAGACGGTCGCGGTCATGCGGGAACGCCAGTTGGCGTTTACGCGGATCAGCTCGGCGGCCCGCGCGGGCCTCGACCTGGGCGCCGCGTTCGCACTCGCCGCGCTGGTCTGGTTTGCCTTGTCCACGGCCGCGCTGCCGCTACCGGAGCTGTTGCTCATGACGGTGATCTTCGCGCGTCTGCTGCCGGCGCTGTTCCGTTTGCAGCAGCATGCGCAAGCACTCGCGCACGCGCTGCCCGCGTACGCCCATGCGCGTGCGATGCACCGGGCGTTGAAAGAGGCGGCGGAGACGCCCGCCGGTCGTGGCGGGCCGCGAATGGAGCTGCGCAGCGCGCTGACGGTGCGCGACGTTTCGTTCACCTACGAGGCCGGGGCCGAATCCGGGACCGGGATCGAGGCCGGAGCTTGGCCTGATCACGGGACCGCGACGGAGCCCAGATCCGAGGCCGGGACCGGGGTCGAGGCCGGGGCTGCGGCCGGGCCCGGAATGGGGACCGGCGCCACCGGGCCAGCGCTGAAGAACGTCAGTCTGGACGTCCCCGCCGGGAAGATGACGGCGATCGCCGGGCCGTCCGGGGCCGGCAAGAGCACGCTGGCGGATATCCTGCTCGGTCTGCTCGCGCCCGGCGGGGGCGAAGTGTGCGTTGACGGCGTGCCTCTGGCCGGACCGAATCTGCACCGCTGGCGGCACTCCGTCGCCTGCGTTCCCCAGGACCCTTACCTCTTCCACGATACCATTCGGGCGAACCTGCGGTGGGCGCAGCCCGGGGCCACGGAGGCGGAGATGTGGCAGGCGTTGCGTCTGGCCGCCGCCGACGGGTTCGTCGCCGCCCTGCCCGACGGGCTGGACACCGTCGCCGCCGACCGGGGCGGGCGGCTCTCCGGCGGCGAGCGCCAGCGGATCGCCCTGGCGCGGGCGCTGATGAGAAGGCCGGCCCTGCTCGTGCTCGACGAAGCGACGAGCCAGCTCGACGCGGAGAACGAGCGGCGGATCCTCGATGCGCTGGAATCGTTGCGCGGGCGCACGACCGTCGTCGCCATCGCCCACCGCCCTGCCCTGCTGGAGGCGGCGGACGGGATCGTGCGGCTGGAATCCGGCCGGGTCGCCGCCACCGGCTCCTGGCGCGAGCTTGGAGACAGCACATCGCGATGCAGGCGAGGGTGAACGCGGCCTGCATCGGAAATCCGTCGCCTCCGAGGGAGAGGGCGGCGGCCCGGGCAGGCCACTGCGCTCAATCCGAAGAAGGCGCCGGACAGCATGCCGATGAAGGCGACCCGCCCGGTCCAGCCACCGAGGCGGAGACGCGCGCTCTGATGGCGCAGCACACGGAAGAGACCGGGCAGCGGTTCTCGGCGGCGGCGCAGGAGGCGGCGCGTTCATGCGGGCCATGGGGGTACCGAGCACGTGCATACCGGGTTCGCCCGACTCGCGACGCATGGGCAGGACCACGCCGCGTCCTGATTGACGCGGCTACAATGCGGCAATCCATTCACCCGGCAGAGGGAAGACGGCAATGCGATTCGAACACCCGGAGTTCGGGGACAAGGGGCGGAGTCGCCGTTGAGAGCGAGGCAGGGCCTGCACAACGACATGGCCTCCGTTTCACCGTCAGGTACAGGCAGATGAAATCGCAGGAAACGGCACCCGACGGGCCGACAAGAGCGGCAACGTGGACTATCGGGAACGAAACGAAGGTTCGTCAGGTACGGGAAGGGGACCGCTACAGCGTCCTGCCCAAAGGGGCACGGCAAGACGACTGGACGCGAGCAGTCGCGCCACTTGCGGCCGCGGAACGGTTCGCGGACAACCTGGAGCGTCGGACGCGCAACGACCCGCTGGCCCGAATACGGTACGTGCTCGCGTCACGTTGCGCCGGAATGACGCTCCAGGCCACGGCAGAGCAGGCGGTACGGGGTATCATCGAAGCCGACGCGCCGGAGGAATGCGCCGAAGCCGCACGCCAATTCACGACACACGCAGACGGCAACGACCTTCTGCAGGGATTCATCGACGGCGCCTACACACTGCGTGCGCTGGCGAGCTACCTGCACCGCACAGGGGAAGCGCGAAAAACGACGCGCAGGAACTGGGTACTGAACCTGTCGGAGGGGGTCGGCCTTGGAACCACAAGAACGCCTGACGCTCCCCGAACCGGGACGAAGCCTGTTCGAGAGAACGATCGGGATCCTGAACCGGCACTTCCGGCACGGCCGGAGGTCGGCAGGATTCATCCTGGGGGGAGGAACGCTGCTGGGTGGACGGTGGGGCCCTATCCGCCGGAGCCATGACATCGACGTCAAGGTCTCCCCGCACCCGGACCACCGCATTCTCAGCAGACTGTACGCGAACCCCGAGGACGAGAAGTCCCTCGACACGGCAATGCATGCGGCCGGTGCGAAGAGCAAAATCCGGGAGCACGAGTTCACCCTGATTTACGTCTTCGATGAAGGCCAGGTCGAGCTGGCCCAACCGGACCCGCACCTGAAGGAACGCCCAATCCTGAGCGAGATCCAGGGGCACTTGGTCTGGACCGAGCGCACCGAACAGATCCTGACCGGAAAAATCACGGATCGGGTATGCAGGGAACCACCGGTGCGGGACCTCTTCGACTGCGCCGCAGCAGAGCGGCACGATCCGAGAGCACTACAGAAAGCGGTGGAGCGAACCCCGAGCGGAGTGCAGTTGAACGCGGCGCTGAAACAGGCGTTCAAACGCAGGGAAGCGTACCGGAGGCTCGCAGAGAGCGAAATCGCCGAAGCGCATGAAGATCTGGCTCAAGCGAAAGCCGACCCCGTCCGTTGCGCCGTGAACGCCATCACGAGCGTGGCGATACGGGAGGTGGAGGCCGGACGAGAAGGCGGCAGATGGCACGCAAGGTGTTCGAGTGAAGCCTGGGGAGAGGAAGTGTTGCCGGCAACGAGTAGCACAAGGGCCGTGGCCGGATGGCTCGTAGAGCGTGGGGTGGTGCCGGCTGACGAAGCGGACCACGAGGCAACTCGTCTGGAAGAGACGGAAGAAGGAAGTTACTGGCCGGTCGGGGCTGCACTGGATGTCTCGGGCAAGATACACATCATGGTGACCGCCCAAGGGCGAGTGCATGTCCAGGACATGAGTGAAACCGAGGGGTGGACAGGCACGTTCAGCGAAACGGCGAAGTGGATGCTCGCCGAAAAGATGCTCAGTGAGGAGGAGCTACCGCAATTCATGAAGTCGCTCGAGAGGGAGCAGGAACGGGCCATCGACCAAGAGCGCAGCAAGACACCTTGAGTGCTCGGCGCGGTTTCAATGGCCCTCGATGCCGTCGTGGGCCTGATCGCCCCAGAGCTCCTGTACGCGGGCGTCGCGACCGCAGGACAGCCGGTAGAACCTGTATCGGACCGGGTTCTTCATGTAGTAGCCTTGGTGATAGTCCTCGGCCGGATAGAACTCCTTCAACGGCTCGATGGGGGTGACGACGCCCTGCTCCAGGACCCCGGAGCGCTCAATGGCTTCCTTCGACGCCTCGGCGAGACGGCGCTCCTCCTCGGTGCCGGCGAAGATCGCGGTCCGGTAGCTCGCGCCGCGGTCGCAGAACTGCCCGCCCGCATCGGTCGGGTCCACGTTGCGCCAGAAGACGTGGAGCAACCGTTCGTACGAGACCTTCTCCGGGTCGTAACGGATCCGTACCGCTTCGTAATGGCCCGTGCCGCCCGCGGTGACCTGCCGGTACGTCGGGTTGGCGGTCGTGCCCCCGGTGTAGCCGGAGACGGTCTCCACCACCCCGGGCACCATGTCGAAGTCGGACTCGACGCACCAGAAGCACCCGCCCGCGAACGTCGCGGCGGCGAGATCGTTGCCGGCCGCGGCGTCAACAGGGTGTGGCGCGAGCAAACCCGCGGCGAGTGCGGAAACGGCGGCGAGCGATGCAAGTCGTTTCACCGGTTCGACTCCTCTCGTTCATGCAACGGGAACTGCAACCAACGGCTCTGCACACGCCGGATGCCTACATCGCCTTCACGATCTCCTCGACCATCTTCTTCGCGTCGGAGAACAGCATCATCGTGTTGTCGCGGAAGAACAGCTCGTTCTCGATCCCCGCGTAACCGGAGCCCATGCCGCGCTTGACGAAGAGCACCGTCTTCGCCCGCTCCACGTCGAGCACCGGCATGCCGTAGATCGGGCTCTGGGGGTTGGTCTTGGCGGCGGGGTTGGTCACGTCGTTCGCGCCGATGACGAAGGCGACGTCGGCCTGCGCGAACTGGCTGTTGACGTCGTCGAGCTCGAAGACCTCGTCGTAGGGGACGTTGGCCTCCGCGAGCAGCACGTTCATGTGCCCGGGCATCCTTCCGGCCACGGGATGGATGGCGTAGCTCAGCTTCACCCCCTCGGACTTGAGCCCGTCGGCCATCTCGCGCAGCGCGTGCTGCGCCTGCGCGACCGCCATGCCGTAGCCGGGCACGATGATCACCGAGCCCGCGTTCTTCATGATGAACGCGGCGTCCTCGGCGCTGCCCTGCTTGACCGGCCGTTGCTCGACCGTGCCGCCCGCCGCGAGATCCGTCTCGCCGCCGAACCCGCCGAGGATCACGCTGAAGAACGATCGGTTCATCCCCTTGCACATGATGTAGGAGAGGATCGCGCCCGACGACCCGACCAGCGCCCCGGTGATGATCAGGGCGGTGTTCTCCAGGGTGAATCCGATCCCCGCCGCCGCCCATCCCGAGTAGGAGTTGAGCATGGAGACGACCACCGGCATGTCCGCGCCGCCGATGGGGATGATGATCAACACCCCGATCGCGAAGGCCAGCAACGTGAGGAGCCAGAACGCGGTATGCGACTCGGTGCGGCAGAACCACACCGTCAGCACCACGATCAGCACCCCGAAAGCGGCGTTGAGGAGGTGCTGCCCGGGGAACACCACCGGGCGGCCGGAGACGAGCCCCTGCAGCTTGGTGAACGCCACCACCGAGCCGGTGAAGGTGACCGCGCCGATGGCCGCTCCGATGGACATCTCGACGAGGCTCGCGACGCGGATGGCGCCGGGCGTGCCGATGCCGTAGGCGTCCGGCGTGTACAGGGCGGCGGCGGCCACCAGGACCGCGGCGAGCCCGACCAGGCTGTGGAACGCCGCGACGAGCTGCGGCATCGCGGTCATCGGGATCCGGCGTGCGGTCACCGCCCCGATCCCTCCTCCGATGCCGACCCCGAGCACGATCAGGCCCCAGGTCAGGCCCTCGGCGGCATCCGCCAGCACCAGGGTGGTGGCGATCGCGATCGCCATCCCCACCATCCCGAGGAGGTTGCCCCGCCGGGAGGTCTCCGGCGACGAGAGCCCTCGTAGCGCGAGGATGAAGAGCGCGCCCGAGACGAGGTAGGCAAGCGCGGCGAGGTTCGCGGACACGGTGGCCTCCCCTACCCTCCCGGCCCGGCGTCGCCGGAACCGGGGGTCCGTTCAGGAAATGCTTCGGCGGTTTGCATGGGACGTGATCCCCCGGAGGCTACTTCTGCTTCTTCCTGTACATGCCGAGCATGCGCTGGGTGACGAGGAACCCCCCGAAGATGTTCACCGAGGCCAGGACCACCGCGACGAAGCCGAGCGCCTTGGAGATGCCGGCGGACTCCCCCGCCTCCACCGCCACCGCGAGCAGCGCCCCGACCACGATCACCGAGGAGATGGCGTTGGTCACCGACATCAGCGGTGTATGCAGCGCCGGGGTCACGCTCCACACCACGTAGTAGCCCACGAAGATCGCGAGCACGAAGATGGAGAGGCGGAAGACGAAGGGATCGATCTGGGCAGCTTCGGCCATCGGGGGTGTTCTCGGTGGGATGCTATGGCTGGATCATGCTTGGGAGCCGGAGCCGATGGATTCCCGCTTCCGCGGGAATGACGTCATGGCCGCGAAGCCCGTGCCCGCGAAACATGTGCCCGCGAAGGCGGGTAGTGGGAAGCCGGAATTCCGGGCGGAGACGCCTACGCTGTGAGCCACCGCCGGGGACCTCTCAATCCGTGGACCGGAACGAAGGATGGACGACATCCCCGCCCCGCGTGAGGCCGGTGCCGGTGACCAGCTCGTCGTCCCAGTCGAATGCGAGGGCGCCGCGCTCGCCGTCCACGAAGGGCGACACGAAGTTGTAGAGGTTGCGGGCATAGAGCGCGGATGCATCCACGGGCAGGCGGCCGGGCACGTTGACGTGGCCGATGATCCGGACCCCATGGTGTTCGACGATCTCGCCCGGGCGAGCGAGCGGGCAGTTGCCGCCCTGCTCCACCGCCAGATCCACGATGATGCTGCCGGGCTTCATGCTCTCGACCATCCCGACGGTGATCAGCACCGGCGCCGGCCGGCCCGGAATCAGCGCGGTGGTGACGACGATGTCCTGCTTCGCCAGATGGTCGGCCACGAGCTCGGCCTGCCGGCGGCGGTAGTCCTCGCTCATCTCCCGGGCGTAGCCGCCTGCGGTCTCCGCGGCCTGCGCCTCCTCGCTCTCGACCATGACGAACGATGCGCCCAGGCTCTCGACCTGCTCCTTCACCGCCGGGCGCACGTCGGTGGCGCTGACGATCGCGCCGAGGCGCCGCGCCGTGGCGACCGCCTGCAACCCGGCGACCCCGGCGCCCAGCACGAACACCCGCGCGGGCGGGATCGTGCCGGCCGCGGTCATCATCATCGGCATGGCCCGCGCGAACTCCGCCGCAGCGTCGATCACCGCCTTGTACCCGGAGAGGTTCGACTGCGACGAGAGCACGTCCATCGACTGCGCGCGGCTGATCCTGGGCACGAGCTCCATCGCGAAGGCGTCGACCCCGGCCGCGGCGTATGCCTCCACCGCCTCCCGGCCGCCGTAGGGCGAGAGCATCCCGACGAGAGCCGCGCCCCGCCGCATCGCAGAAAGTTCCTCGGTGGTGGGAGCACGGACCTTCAGCACCAGGTCGGCATCCGCGAGAAGCGATGCGCCGTCATCGACGAGCCGGACGCCTGCTCCCTCGTACGCGGCGTCCGCGAACCCCGACCGACCGCCCGCGCCCCGCTCGACCGCGACCTCCAGGTTGAGGGCGCGGAACTTCTTCGCGGTCTCGGGCGAGATCGCGACCCGGGTCTCCTGCGGATGCGATTCCTTCGGGACGGCCAGCTTCATGCGCTCGTTCCCCGTTCAGTCCGCGCCCGGTCGGAGGCGCGCGCCGGCCGGGCGTCATGCGGTGCGGGATCTTCTCACAGATTACGCCGATTCCGGCTCCGCCCGCATGGACCGACGCCGTCTTCCTCGTCAGCCTTCGTCCCGTCAGTCCGCATCCTGACGGCCCTTTACCCTTCCACCTGCGCGCGCCTCGTCCCGCACCTTCCGGCGCATGTCTGGTGTTCGTACAATCACATGCAACGCCCTGCCGCCGCATCTCCCGGCTTTTCAGGACGGAGGCACGACCACGAGCGGCACGTACATCTCCTCGCGACTGACCCCACCGTGGATTCCCACCTGGCGGAAACGCTTGTCGCCCGGGATCCAGTCCCGGATCGCGTAGCCGTCCCGCATCACGAGCGTGTAGTCCCCTGCCCGCTCGGACAGGCGCGGGTGCGGATCGGCGAGCCCGAACCACCCGTCCGCGATCATCGACGCGCTCTCGACGACGGCGGCGGCGCCGGCCAGCGCCTCGCCGGCGTACCGCTCGAAGTCCGCGTAGTGCGCTCCTCGCACGTAGCAGAACGCCGCCCGCGGCTCGCCGCACAGAGGGATCGCGAGCCTCTCCGCAAGGCCGGGGACGGCCCCTGCGTCGAGGCGCGATTCGGGCCGGACATCCACGAAGCCGTGGTCCGCGGTCACCACGAGCAGCGCGCCGGTGCCGGCGAGCCCCGTGCGCAGGCGGTCGAAGAGCGCGTCGATCTCCGCGAGGTGGCGCCGGACCCGCCGGCTCGACGCGCCGTGCTTGTGCGACAGCGTGTCGAGCATCGGCCAGTAGGCGTAGACGCAGGTGCGCCGGCGGCGGGCGCCGCGCACGACGTCGATGATCACGCCGTCGAGCTCGTCGAGGCGCTCGAAGCCCCAGGGCGCGGCCCCGCGCGTATGCGTCCGCGAATACGCCGAGCCGGCGAGCCGGGCCGGCTGCACCGCGTGGCAGTCCGCGCGCACCCGCTCGAAGACGGTCGGGCCGGTGAAGACGTCGGACGGGGCGATGCCGAGCGAGGCGAGGTCCGCGCCGCCGGCCCGGGTCGTGAACGGAAGCGGTGCGACGACCATCCCGAACTCGCGCAGCCATGTGAACCAGCCGGTGACCGCGTGCTCGGCCGGGGAGAGGCCGGTCAGGAAGGTCGTCACCGCCGAGGCGGTCGTCGAAGGGAACACCGAGGTCATCGTGCTCCGCAACGCCTCACGCAACACCGGCGTCGCGCCCGATTCGAGCTGCGACCGGCCGAGCCCGTCGATGACGAGAAGCACGACGTGTCCGGCCCCGGCGATCTCCTCGGGGCCGAGGTCGGCGAGATGGCCGTGCACGCCACCGGCCCCGGGCGCATCGAGCCCGGTGAGGATGGACTGCATCAGGTTGACGATACTGCCGTCACGATAGTTCGGCAGGTGCATCGCTTTCCGCTCCCCCGACGCTTGCGATGGGCCATCGCGGGCGATGAGCGGAGATCATACAGGCCGCACGGCCGTGGGGACGGCTTTCCCTTGATCGCACGAAATTTCGAGACCTTCGCCTACAACCCGGCGGATTGTTTGCCATATCCGTCGGAATGCGCTGCAATGCACCATGACGGTGTGCAGTGGGCACGGCAGCCATGCCCCGGACCATGATCGACACCTCGCAATTCGCAGATCGCCTGAAGGACTCGGGATTCGAGAACCCTCAGGCCGAGGGCATGGCGCGCATGCTCGGCGATGCGCTGGCCAGGACGGTCGAGCCTCTCGCGACGAAATCCGATCTGGAGACGGAGATCACCAAAGTATCCACCAGGATCGAGGCGCTCGGCACCAAGGTCGAGGCGCTCGATGCCAAGGTCGACGCGCTCGGGACGCAGATCAAGTTCGTGTTCGCCGCTCTTGCCATGCTGCTGGCCCTGGGTCTCATCGACACCGTGCCGCGGCTGTTGAGTTGACCCCCGCAACGGCAGCCATGCTTCGGACCATGATCGATACCTTGCACTTCGCAGACCGCCTGAAGGATTCGGGCTTCGAGAACCGTCAGGCTGAAGGTATGGCGCGCGCACTCGGCGATGCGCTGGCCGGGACGGTCGAAAACCTTGCGACGAAATCCGATCTCGCTGCGCTCGACACCAAACTGTCCGCCAGGATCGAAACGCTCGATACCAAGGTCGAGGCGCTCGGGACGCAGATCAAGTTCGTGTTCGCCGCTCTTGCCATGCTGCTGGCCCTGGGTCTCATCGACACCGTGCCGCGGCTATTGAGCTGAGCCAGCCAACGCGATCCCGCGCCGGGCGTCCAGGCCGCCTCATCACATCTGCCAGAGCGCGGGAATCATCCGGCCGCTCTCGATCACCCGCCTTCAGTCCATGCCTCCCACTGCGTCCCGGCGCGGCGCGTACGTCGTCTCCACGTACTCGTCCACGATACGGCGGAACTCTTCGGCGATGCCGTCGCCGCGCAGAGTGACCGTCTTCCTGCCGTCCACGAACACCGGCGCGGCCGGGGCCTCACCGGTGCCCGGAAGACTGATCCCGACATTGGCGTGACGGCTCTCGCCGGGGCCGTTGACCACGCATCCCATCACCGCCACCGACATGTCCTCCACCCCGACGAAGCGTTCGCGCCATTGCGGCATGTTCTCGCGCAGGTGGCTCTGGATGCTGTTGGCGAGTTCCCGGAAGAATGAGCTCGTGGTCCGCCCACACCCCGGGCAGGCGGTGACCAGTGGCGTGAACGAGCGCAGTCCCATCGTCTGCAGGATCTCCTGGGCGACGACGACCTCCCGCGTGCGGTCGCCGCCGGGCTCCGGGGTCAGCGAGACCCGGATGGTGTCGCCGATCCCCTGCTGGAGCAGCACCCCCATGCCCGCGGTGGACGCGACGATGCCCTTCGAGCCCATCCCCGCCTCGGTCAATCCCAGGTGCAGGGCGTGGTCGCTGCGCGACGCGAGGTCGGAGTACACCGCGATCAGGTCCTGCACCGCGCTCACCTTGCACGAGAGCACGATGCGCTCGCGTGGCAGGCCCATCCGCTCGGCCTCCAGCGCACTGTCCAGCGCCGAACGGACCAGCGCCTCGCGCGTCACCGCACCCGCGTCGAGCGGCGCGGCGCTCGCCGCGTTCTCGTCCATCAGGCGGGCGAGCAGCGCCTGGTCGAGGCTGCCCCAGTTCACGCCGATGCGCACCGGCCGATCGTGCTCCATCGCCTTCTCGATCATCATGGCGAACCGGGTGTCGCGCTTCGCGCCGAAGCCGACGTTGCCGGGGTTGATGCGGTACTTGGCGAGCGCCTGGGCGCACTCGCGAACATCGGTGAGCAGCCGATGCCCGTTGTAGTGGAAGTCGCCGATGAGCGGCACCCGGCAGCCGCCCGCATCGAGCCGCTCGCGAATCGCGGGCACCGCCCGCGCCGCCTCCGGCGTGTTGACGGTGATCCGGACGAGCTCGGACCCCGCCCGGGCGAGTGATTCGACCTGCGCGACGGTGCCCGCGACGTCCGCGGTGTCGGTGTCGGTCATGGACTGCACGACGATGGGAGCGCCCCCGCCCACCTGGACGGGGCCGATCCGCACGCCGACGCTCGCGCGGCGAGCTGCGGGTTGAAGCACGGCAGCACCCTGAAGGGTCATCGAATCGAGGCAAGTCTAACCCGCATTTCCCACCGGCGCGCCATTCCCATCGGTTCACGGCGCCCGGGGTCGATACCCCCCTTGCCGCGAGAGCTACCCGTCACTGCTCCGGGCCAGAAGCGATCCCGCGATCTGCATCACCACCTGGTCGAAGTCATCGGCAATCAGGCCCGTTCCCGATCCCAGCGCGCCGATCATCATCAGGTTGTCGGCCATCTGGAAATCTTCGATGCTCTGTCCATCCACGTCCACGCGGGGATCGTGATCCGACACGGCGTAGTGCTTGCGAACGCGGTCGACAAGCCGCCCCGGCGCCTCTTCCCGGCCATAGAACGGCGCGGCTTCGTAATAGGCGAATACGGGCTTGCCCAAACCTCGCATATAACCCATCTCGAACGCCGTACCCACGTCCATGCTCGGGCCTCTGAATCGAACCATGTTGGCGGCCACGGCATACGCCCGATCCATGAATTCGACATTGGCGAGATAAACCCGGATACCGGTATCGAAATCGGGTCTGAAATTCTCGACCTTGCAGTCCAGCGGATAAAGACCGGCCAGCTCGAACGGCCAGTCGTTGGTCCGGCTCAGCTCGGTGATACGCGCCTTCTTTTCTTCCCCGGCGGCGACCGGGTCGGGCAGGAATACTTCAGGGCCGGCGAGATATATGTAATGCACCGGTTTCTCGCGGTCCGGGTCGGGGTTGGTATTCACGGTGAAGAACAAGGGCCGACGCCAATCGAATACGAGCATTGCCCATCGACTATACGGCGAGCGCCTTGCGTTCCAGCGCCCCGCACCCGAACACCTTCCTGTAATGCTCGATGAGCTCCGGCGGACCGGATGCCTTCTCCAGATTGTCGGACAGCTTGACCGTCGGTTCGTGGTTCGCGCGAGTGACCTTGCAGACCAGGGAGATGGGATCGAGTCCGGGATTCGCGACCGGCGAGCAATCGCGCAGATCATTGGTCAGCAGGGTTCCCCAGCCGAAGCCGAGGCGTACGCGGCCGGTGAAGTGGTGATAGGCCCTCTCGATGCTGTCGATGTCCAGCCCGTCGGAGAAGATCAGCAGCTTTTCCCGCGGGTCCTGCCCCATCGCGGTCCACCAGGAAATGATCTCCTCGCCGCCTTCGATCGGATCCTTGGAATCGATACGGAATCCGCTCCATTGCGCCACCCAGTGCGGGGCATGGCGCAGGAAGGCGGTCGTTCCGTAGGTGTCGGGAAGCACGACCAGCAGGTTTCCTTCATAGGTCCGCTGCCAGCTCTCGAGCACGCTGTACGGGGAGTGTCGTAGCTGGCGGTCATCGGCGGCCATCGTTGCCTGGACCATCGGCAGCTCGTGGGCGTTGGTTCCGATCGCCTCGATATCGAGCTCCATCGCCTGAAGCACGTTGCTGGTGCCGATGAACTTCTCCCCGAGACCTTCCTTCATCGCCTCGACACACCAGCGATGCCACAGGAAGCTATGCCTTCTCCGGGTGCCGAAGTCGGCGATTCGGATCTCCGGCAGGGCGTTCAGCCGCACGACCTTCTCCCATAACTTGGCCTTCGCACGGGCGTACAGGACATCGAGCTCGAAACGGCCGATGCCCCTCGTGGCGGCCCGCGAGCGCAGCTCGCTGATGATGGAGAGCACCGGAATCTCCCAGAGCGTGATCTCGGCCCAGGGTCCGCTGAAGTCGATTCGGAGCTGGCCGTCTTCCACGCGAAGGTCGTACTCGGGCAGTCGGTATTCACCGAGCCAGGCAAGGAATGCCGGAGAAAACAGTCGCTCCTTTCCATGGAAGGTGTTGCCGGCCAGCCAGATGCGCTCCTTCTTGGTGAGCCGCACGGTACGCGCGTGGTCGAGCTGCTCGCGAAGCTCCACTTCGTCGATGGCCTGCGCGAGGCGCACCCGCGGCGAGCGGTTGATCAGGGAGAACGTCACCGGGACGCGAGCCAGCTCCTTCCAGATCGTCTGCAGCATCAGGAGCTTGTAGACGTCGGTGTCCAGCAGGCTGCGGATGATCGGGTCGAGCTTGAACGTATGGTTGTAGACCCGGGTGGCGATGTCGGTCGTGGTCATGTCTCGCTGGACTCGTCCGTCACCACCGGCGAACGGCGACCCCCGTGGTTCGATGGTGCGCACCGCTTGCGGAAACCGTGCGACGCCGCCTGTTCGGAGAACGATGCGGCGCTTGGGGATGCCTGTTTCCCCTTCGGTCACGAGGCAGGAATGTAGCATGCGAGTCGCGACGGATCGCCTCCCGGAACGTCACTCTCGATGCGATGTTCGTTGCACGGGCATGGCCGGGGCGGGCAGAATGCAAGCTCGACGCCGCAAAGCGCCGCGCAGATGGCGCGGCGCGCGTCAGGACCCCCGCCCGATGCCATTCGATTCCATCGACGATCTCATCACCGAGTTCAGGAACGGGAACATGGTGGTGCTCGTCGACGACGAGGACCGCGAGAACGAGGGCGATCTCGTCATGCCGGCCGTCCACGCGACTCCGGAGGCGATCAACTTCATGGCCCGCTACGGCCGCGGCCTGATCTGCCTGCCGATGACCCGCGAGCGCTGCGACGCGATCGGCTTGAAGCTGATGGTCGGAGACAACCGGGAGGCGCAACGCACCCAGTTCACCGTCTCCATCGACGCCGCCCGGGGGATTATGACGGGGATCTCCGCCGCGGATCGCGCCGCCACGATCCTCGCCGCGGTCCGCTCCGGCGCGAAGCCCTCGGACCTCGTCCAGCCGGGCCACGTCTTTCCGCTGATGGCGGAGCCGGGCGGGGTACTCACTCGTGCCGGTCATACCGAAGCGGGCTGCGACCTCGCGCGTCTGGCCGGGCTGGAGCCGGCCGCGGTCCTCGTCGAGATCCTCAACGAGGACGGGACCATGGCCAGACGCCCCGACCTGGAGCGATTCGCCCAGACCCACGGACTCAAGCTCGGGACCATTGCGGACCTGATCAAGTACCGGATGCTCAACGAGAAGACGGTGGAGCGCGCCGGCGAATGCCGGCTGCCCACCGAGTTCGGAGAGTTCCGTCTCGTCGCCTTCCGCTCCCGGACCGACGGGGAGGTGCATTTCGCGCTCGTGGCCGGCGACGTCGACTCGGCCGATCCGACCCTCATCCGGGTCCATGTCCACGACTCGCTCTACGACCTCGCCGTCACCCGGCGCCGCGACGCCGGATGGCCGATCGGCGATGCGCTGCGCCGTGTCGCGGAGGAAGGCCGCGGGGTCGTCGTCGTGCTGCGACCCCCCGAACGCCCGGACGAGCTCATTTCGCGCATCGATTCCTACCGCCGGGAGGACGACGGGGAGGCGCTCCCGCAGCACGACACCGGCACGGATCTCCGCACCTTCGGGCTCGGGGCGCAAATCCTCGCCGATCTCGGGGTGCGCAAGATGCGGGTGCTGAGCGCGCCGAAGCGCCTGCATGGCATCTCCGGCTTCGGCCTCGAAGTCGTCGAGTACGTGAGTTGACCGGCGTGGCTCACCGGACCGATGGTGATGGCGCGGAGACGGCTGCGGCGTTCGCCGGTCACGGCTTGCGCGGGCCGGCATGTGGGGCCGTGAGCCGGTGAGAGAGGCAGGCTGACGCTCGCGTCAGGACGGAGACGGCTCCGTGGCGCGCTACGACATCCCCCCCTCCGAGCTCGACGTCGCCGGCGCGAGGATCGGGATCGTCGCGGCGCGGTTCAACGACGACATCGTGTCCCGGCTGCTCGAAGCGGCGCTCGACACCCTCGCCCACCACGGACTGGATCGCGAGAGCATTCCCGTCGCCCGCGTCCCCGGCGCGTTCGAGCTGCCGCTGGCGGCGCGCTGGCTCGCCACCCGCTGCGGTCCGATCACCGATACCGGCGATTCCGAGCGATCAGGAGAGAGACCATGGACCGCTCAGGGAACCACGGTTCTCGATGAGGAACATCTCGGAGAGGACAGCAGGTCGCATGAGAAACCACGGATCGCGCGGAACGTCACGACCGATGCCGTCATCACCCTCGGAGCGGTCATCCGGGGCGACACCCCCCACTTCGACTACGTCTGCGCGGAGGCCGCGCGCGGCATTCGGGCCGTATCGCTGGAGCTCGACGTCCCGGTCGTCTTCGGCGTCCTCACCTGCGACGACCATGCGCAGGCTCTTGCGCGGGCGGGCGGCGAGCCCGCGCCGCCCATGCACGACGACCCTGCCGATCTCTCCGGTCCCGCCGATCGCTCCAGGTTCGCTGCTGCCGGCGACGGGCATCGCAGCAAGGGCCGTGAAGCTGCCCTCGTGGCGCTGGAGATGGTCTCCCTGCGACGCCGCCTCGGCGCCTGAGCCGACGGCTGCCCGCGCGTGCCCCTGAGCCGTCGAACCCGTACCCGCCGGGCGGCGCTGCAGGCGTTGTACCAGTGGCAGATGACCGGACATTCCGTGGACGATCTCCGCGCCCAATTCGGGGAGAATCCGCCGCCGGGGGGATTCGATCCGGAGTTCTTCGGCGAGTTGATCACCGGGGTAATCCACGACTTCGAGGCCCTCGACACGGTGCTCGCCCCCCTCACCGATCGCCCCGTCGCTCAGCTCGACCCCGTGGAGCGGGCGATCCTCCGCATGGGCGTGTACGAGCTGCGATCGGCGGGCAACGTCCCCTGGCGGGTGGTGATCAACGAGGCGGTGGAGCTTGCCCATGCGTTCGGGGCCGAACAAAGCCACAAGTACGTCAACGGCGTACTCGACAAGGCCGCTCGCAAACTGCGATCGGACTGAACCGGGGTGGGAGAGGCGCAGCCGGAAGCAGCGATCGAGCCGACCGCGCACTCAGGCGGAGCTATGCGCTCATGCGGCATGGCTTCATTCCGGAGCCGGTTCGATTCGTGGAACATGCAGCTCTGATCCGAGTGGCCTCACGACCGTGGTCCCGCCGCCCGGCCCACCGGGCACGGTCTCGGAGTCGGACGATGAGGCAACTCCTGTCGCCGCAGCCGAACGCCGGGCGATGAACCATCCTCCATCATCGCCACGACCGGGCGCGTATCACACGGCGGTCGCCGTCGACACCCTCGTCGGCGGCGTCCACTTCCCGGACGACACCCCTGCGGGCGACGTCGGCTACAAGGCGCTCGCGGTCAACCTGAGCGATCTCGCCGCGATGGGGGCGGTCGCGACCGAGGCGGTCGCGATCGTCTCGCTCCCGGCGCATCTCGGCGTGACATGGCTCGCAGCGTTCCGGGCCGGATTCGAATCGCTCGCCCGCGAGCACGGGGTCGGCGTCGCCGCCATCGACACCGTGGCCGGCGCACTCTCGGTGAGCGTCGAGGCGCACGGACGCTGTCCCCCCGGGGAGGCGCTGACCCGCGCCGGCGCCCGCCCCGGCGACCGGATCTTCGTCTCCGGCGCGCTCGGCGACGCCGGGGGCGGATTGGAGATCGCGCTGGGGCGGCGCCCGGCCCGGCCGGCCGCGAGCGCCGAAGCGCTCGTGGCCCGGCTGCGCCGGCCGGCACCGAGGCTCGCGCTGGGAAAGGCGCTGCGCGGTATCGCCAGCGCCGCCATCGACGTCTCCGACGGGCTATGCCAGGACCTCGGCCACGTGCTTGCGGCGAGCGGCGTGGGCGCACGCATCGACGCGGGCTTCGTACCGCTCTCTCCCGCGCTGCTCGAAGTTACCGGGGATGCGGTGGCGCGAGAGCTTGCGCTCTCGGCCGGCGACGACTACGAGCTGCTGTTCACCGTCCCGCCGGATCGGGTGGACCGCCTCGGCACCCTCGGGAAACGCCTCGACGCCCCCGAGAAACACTCCGACGCCCCCGGGAAACGCCCCGACACACCAGGGACCGGCGACGTGATCACCGGGATCGGCATCGTCGAGGCGCAACCGGGCCTGCGCCTCACCGGTCCCGACGGTACGGCGAGCGCCGTGCCGGCAGGCTATCGGCACTTCCGGGCCGGACCATGAGCGGCGACCCCGGTTGCCGGCCGAAGCCTCGGACCGAACCATGAACGGCCGCCCGAACCGTCTGCCGCGGCCACGGTCCGCGCTGCACTGGATCGCGTTCGGCACGGCGGGTACGGCGCCGTCCGGTTTCCGGCACTTCCGGATCAAGTGATGAGCCGCGCTCCGAGTCCCCTGCCGCGGCCGCGATCCGTGCTGCACTGGATCGCGTTCGGCGCCGGAGCGGGGCTCGCGCCGCGCGCGCCGGGCACCGCGGGCACCGTCGCGGCGATCCCGATCTACGCGGTCCTCGCGACGCAGCCGGTCGCGCTCTACCTGCTTGCCGCCGCGCTCATCGCCGCCGCCGGGGTCCTGGTATGCGGGCGCACCGCGCGCGAGCTCGGCGT
The DNA here is from genome assembly GCA_958295835.1 of uncultured Gammaproteobacteria bacterium. Taxonomy (GTDB): domain Bacteria; phylum Pseudomonadota; class Gammaproteobacteria; order HK1; family HK1; genus HK1. The sequence goes on along the minus strand of OY282378.1, from coordinate 3,924,220 downwards.
GCACGACCATCCCGGCATCGTGCTCGACGAGATCGCGGGCTTCCTCGTCACGATGACCGCGCTGCCCTTCGACTGGCCGTGGATCGCCGCCGGCTTCGTGGCGTTCCGCGTTCTCGACGTCGCCAAGCCGTGGCCCATCTCGCTCGCCGACCGCAAGGTCGGCGGTGGTCTCGGGATCATGCTCGACGACGTGCTCGCCGGCGTACTTGCGTGCACTGCGCTCCACGCAACGCGGTACGTGCTCGGCGGCTGAACCGCACGATTCCCGCGGAAGATGGTGAAGATGGTGGAGATGGTGGAGATGGTGGAGCTCGTCGAGCCCGACCGGCGGGAGACCCGCAACGCCGGGTTCATCGCCGTCTGGCGCGAGCGCATCTGATCTCGGAGAATTTCTCGCGAACCTCACTGAAGGGCACGACATCCGGCATGGCGGTCTCGATTTCGGCGTAGTGGATACCCCCTTCCCAAAGGGTCAGGTGCCCACGAAATCGGATCAACTCCAGAGAAGTGATGAGTATATGATGCGGAGAGCAGGCACGGAGGGAGTACGATGGTCCGGACCCGGATACGACTGGACGAGACGGTCTACCGGTTGGCGCAACAGAGAGCTTTTGCGGAAGGCATCCCTTTCGCATCCCTCGTGCACAATGCACTGAAGTCGTACCTGATGCGGGAAGGCCGCGAGTCGCTTACCATTGAAGACTTGGGGTTCGCCGGAATCGGGAGTTCGCAACAGGGCGATTCGAATCCCGTGTCCGAACGCCATGACGAGGCGCTGGCAGAGGCATTCCTGGATTGATTTTCCTCGACACCTCGGCCATCCATGCCGTTGCCGATACGACGGATCCCCACCACGAGCAGGCAGTCGCATACCTCGATGCCGCATTGCGACGACGGGAATCGGTGTTGACCCACAACTACGTGGTCATCGAAAGCGCCGCCCTCATACAACGAAGGCTCGGGTTGCAGGCTGCGCTGGCTTTCCTCGATGGGATTCAGCTTCTCCAGGTGCATTGGGTGACGCGCGACGAGCATCAGAAGGCCGTTAGCCTCCTGAAGCAGCGCGGCAGCCGAAGCATCAGCCTCGTGGACTGCATGAGCTTCGCCGTGATGAAACAGTATGGCGTCACCGTCGCTCTCGCATATGACGCAGACTTTCAGGCGGAAGGGTTCGAAGGTTTCCAGCCGACATGGAGCGTTCGTCAGAGCGAATAACCGAGACGTTCCAGCCTGGGGCGGCATCCCTCGGTCAGCAGTGCCTGTTCTTCGGCCCCCGATTGCTCGAAGCGGAACCGCGCGGACCACGGGATCCGGACCGCTTCGGGCCGCCATGCCTCGTCTTCGGCCTGGCCGGCATCGTGGTCACATGATTCCACGTTGTCGCATGTTGCTAGACTCACGCTCTCCTCCCGGGAGGCCGTGCTCTTGCGAATCGTCCGGATCGTAACGCCGGTGCCGATCATCGCCGCCGGGCATCGCCGGCCTGACGGCGCTCGTCAGGAGGAAAGTCCGGCGCGAACCGCTCAGGGCCGGCCGACCCGCGAATGACCACGCCTCCCCCGTCTCCCGTGCCCCCTGCCCCCGCCACCCGGGGGGGCCTCATCGAGACGTTCACGCGCCACCCCGTCGCCTGCAACCTGCTGATGGTGATCATGCTGCTCGCCGGGGCGGCGGCGCTGACCCGGCTGAACACGCAGACCTACCCGAACTTCGACGTCAACGTCATCACCGTGCGGATAGCCTGGACCGGCGCGACGGCGGAGGACGTCGAGGCGGCGATCACCGCGCCGCTGGAGCGGGAGCTGCTGAACCTCGGCGCCCTGAAGGAGGTGACCTCCTCGTCGAGCCAGGGAGCGGCGCGGATCTCCTTGAGGTACGACGTGGGTGCCGACATGGTGCTGGCCCTCGAAGAGGTGAAGGAGCGGGTCGCGTCGATCCGCAACCTGCCGGCCACCGCGGAGGAGCCGGAGATCTCGCGCGTGATCAACTACGAGCCGGTGGCCCGGCTGCTGGTGACCGGCGACGACCGGCGGAGCCTGCGTCCCATCGTGCGCCGGATCGAGCGCGAGCTGCTCGACCGCGGCATCGCCAGGATCGGCATCGACGGCCTGCCGCCGGAGGAGATCGCGATCCAGGTGCCGTCCGCCGCGTTGCGCGAGCTCGACACCTCGCTCGCCGGCGTCGCCCGCCGGGTGGCGGCCCTGAGCCTCGACCTGCCGGCCGGCAACGTCGGCCGCGGCGGGGTCTCGAAGCAGCTCCGCGCGCTGGAGCAACGACGCCGCGAGATCGGGTTCGAGGATCTGCCGCTGGTCGCCGACGAGGACGGCCGGCTGGTCACTCTGGGCGACGTGGCGACCATCGAGCGGCGCGCGCGCGGCTCCGAGGTCCGCACCCTCCACGAGGGCCGTCCCGCGGTGGACCTGCTGCTCAGCCGCGCGAGCGGCACGGACAGCCTCGAATCGGCCCGCATCCTGCACGAATGGCTGGACGAGCAAAGCGGCCGGTGGCCGCCCGGAGTCGAGGTGTTCAGCTACGACGAGTCCTGGGAGCAGATACGCAAGCGAACCCTGCTGCTGGTCGAGAACGGCGCGGGCGGCCTCGCCCTGGTGGTCGCGGTGCTGTTCCTGTTCCTCAACGGCCGGGTCGCGTTCTGGGTGGCGGTGGGGATCCCGGTCTCGTTCATGGCCGCGCTCGGGGGGCTCTGGGCGATGGGCGGCAGCATCAACATGGTGAGCCTGATGGCGCTCATCATCACGCTGGGCATCATCGTCGACGACGCGATCGTGGTGGGGGAGGATGCGTTCGTCCAGTACCGGCGCGGTGCCGGCCCGCTCGCCTCGGCGCAGGCCGGCGCCCGGCGGATGCTGGCGCCGGTGCTGTCGTCGTCGTTGACCACGATCGCCGCATTCCTGCCGCTGATGCTGGTGGGCGGTCCCCTCGGCAGCATCCTGTTCGCCATCCCCCTGGTGGTGATCTGCGTGATCCTCGCATCCCTGGTCGAGAGCTTCCTCATCCTGCCGGGACACCTGTACCACGGGTTCCGGCGCCTCTCCGGGAAGGAGGCGGGGGCGGTCCGGCGCCGGCTCGACCGGGGGTTCGAACGCTTCCGCGAGCGGGTCTTCCGGCCCCTGGTGACGGCCGCCGTCGGCCAGCCCTGGACGGTGCTGAGCTGCGCGCTGGCCGCGCTGCTGCTCAGCGTCGGGCTGGTCCGGGGCGAACGGCTCGCGTTCTCCTTGTTCCCCTCGCCGGAGACCGCCATCGTGAACGCCGAGGCGAAGTTCATCTCCGGGACCCCGCCGGCCCGGGTGGAGCGTTTCGCCACGCACCTGGCGGACGCATTGCGGGAGACGGAGGCGCACTTCGGCGAGCCGCTGGTCAAGGTCACGGTCGCCCGCATCGGCGACCAGTCCGCGGACCTCATTGTGGAGCTCGTGGAGCCCGACCAGCGGGAGACCCGCAACCCCGCGCTCATCGCCGCCTGGCGCGAGCGCATCGAGCCGCCGCCCGGCATGGAATCGCTGTCGCTGGTGGAGCAACGCGACGGACCGTCGGGGCGGGACATCGTGGTGAACCTGACCGGAGACGACGCCGGCGCCCTCAAGGCCGCCGCCCTCGACCTGGCCGCGGTGCTGGCGGCGGCGCCCGGCGTGAGCGGCGTCGAGGACGACCTGCCCTTCGGCCAGGAGCAGCTCGTCTACCGATTGACCCCGCAGGCCAGCGCCCTCGGGCTGACCGTGGCCGCCGTGGGCGGGCAGTTGCGCGCCGCCTACGACGGACACCTCGCGCAGATCTTCCAGCACGAGGGCGAGGAGCTGGAGGTCCGCGTGGTCCTGCCCGACGCGGAGCGCCACGACCCGGCGAGCCTCGGCAACCTCTCCGTCTCACTGCCCGACGGGGGCAGCCTGCCATTGCTCTCCGCGGTCGAGATCGAGCCCGGACGGGGCTTCGCCGTCCTGCGCCATTTCAACGGGCGGCTGGCGGTAGAGGTTTCCGCGGACGTGGACTCGCTCGTCAACAACAGCAACGCGGTGATGGCGGATCTCGAGGCGGGGCCGCTGCCCGCAATCATCGAGCGCCACGGCGTCGAGTGGGGACTGGGGGGCGGACAGGCGCAGCAGAGCCGGATCGCGGGCGACATGGCGTTGGGCGCGGTGCTCGGGCTCGCGCTGATCTATCTGGTGCTCGCCTTCGTCTTCGCCTCCTACGGCTGGCCGCTGGTGGTGATGTCGGTGATCCCGTTCGGCCTGATCGGGGCCATCTTCGGCCACTGGCTGCTGGGCATCGACCTCACTATCCTGTCGCTGTTCGGGCTGTTCGGCCTGGCCGGTATCGTGGTCAACGATTCGATCATCCTGATCGTCTCCTACAAGGCGCTGAAGCAGTCCGGTGCTCCGTGGCGCGAGGCGATCGTGGAGGCGGCCTGCCTGCGGCTGCGGGCGGTGCTGCTGACCTCGCTGACCACCATCGGGGGTCTCACGCCGCTGATGTTCGAGACCTCGCTGCAGGCGCAGTTCCTGATCCCGATGGCGGTGTCGATCGCGTTCGGCCTGGGGGTGGCGACGTTCCTGGTGCTGCTGCTGGTCCCGGCCCTGCTGTGCCTGCACGAGGCGGTGGCCACCCGGTGGGAGCGGCCCGCGGCGCGGACGGTGGCGGAAACGGGCTGAACCGGCGCGGTGACGCCCCGGTGTGCCGAGTGAAGTGAAATTAGGGTTGCCGTCCGGTCAGCCTTGTCGTTACCGTGCCCGACACGTCCGCTTACGGCCACGATTCGGACAGGAACTCACTTGTCCGGGAGATCGGGATAGTCGTCAAGGGATTTGCCGCTGGAAGCGCGACGGGGTATGCCATGGACTACATCATCACCCGAAAGGAGCGAACCAATGGACACACCGAATGAAATGCGGATGAAGATCGTGGGCAAGGCGGCCGAGGACGCGGATTTCCGCACCCGACTGCTCAGCGATCCGAAGGGAGCGATCGGGCAGGAGTTGGGCGTCACCATGCCGGCATCGCTGTCGATCGAGATCCACGAAGAGAGCGATGCGGCCGCGCATCTGGTGCTTCCCCCCGACAGCAAGCTGAGCGAAGGCGATCTGCAGGCGGTCTCCGGCGGGGGGCAGTCGAGGTTTTTCGGGCAGAATGTCGACTCCGCCATTAGCGACTGGTAATCCCGCCGGGCCGTTCAGCGGTCCTGCGGGCGCGCGGTCGAGACGGCCGAGACCACGGTGCGGACGGTGGAGCCGCGGAGGGCGGGGCCGTCTACCCACTACGAGCCGAGACGGCAAAACGGCAGGGGTTGGAGTACGAGGGACGAGGGTTGCTCCCGACGCCGATCGGGCTGTTCGGGCTGGCCGGCGTCGTGGTCAACGATTCGATCATCCTGATCGTCTCCTACTAAGGAGCTGAAACAGTCCGGTGCTCCGTGGCGTGAGGCGATCGTGGACGCGGCCTGCCTGCGGCGGCGAGCGGTGCTGCTGACCTCGCTGATGTTCGAGACCTCGGTGCAGGCGTAGTTCCTGATCCCGATGGCGGTGTCGATCGCGTTCGGCCTTGGGGGTGGCGACGTTCCTGGTGCTGCTGCTGGTGCCGGCGCTGCTGTGCCTGCACGAGTCGGTGGCCACCCGGTGGGAGCGGCCCGCGGCGCGGACGGTGGCGGAAACGGGCTGAACCGGCGCGGTGACGCCCCGGTGTGCCGAGTGAAGTGAAATCAGGGTTGCCGTCCGGTCGGCCTTGTCGTTACCGTGTCCGACACGTCCGCTTACGGCCACGATACGGACAGGAACTCACTTGTCCGGGAGACTGGGATAGTCGTCAAGGGGTTTGCCGCTGGAAGCGCGACGGGGTATGCCATGGACTACACCATCACCCGAGAGGAACGAACCAATGGAAACACCGAAGGAAATGCGGATGAAGATCGTGGGCAAGGCGACCGAGGACGCGGATTTCCGCGCCCGGCTGCTCAGCGATCCGAAGGGAGCGATCGGGCAGGAGTTGGGCGTCACCATGCCGGCGTCGCTGTCGATCGGGGTCCACGAAGAGAGCGGCACGACCGCGCATCTGGTGCTTCCCCCCGACAGCAAGCTGAGCGAAGGCGATCTGCAGGCGGTCTCCGGCGGCGCGCTGACTTGGGCAGCCTATCGGGAAGCCACGAGCAACTGGTGATCCCGCCGGGCCGCTCAGCGGTCCTGCGGGCGCGCGGTCGAGACGGCCGAGACCACGGTGCGGACGGTGGAGCCGCGGAGGGCGGGCCGTCTACCCACTACGAGCCGAGACGGCAGAACGGCAGGGGTTGGAGTACGAGGGACGAGATTTGCTCCCGCCGATCCGGTCCGGGTCGGTGGGCGCGACACCCTTGCCCAGGGGGTGACCACCCACCTGAGCGGAGTGGTGCGAGACTCCCGTGGCAGGCCGGTGCCCGGCGCGCAGGTGGAGATCCGGCAGTGCGATGCGAACGGGCGCTACCACCCCCGCGCGACCGGCGCAACGCGCCTCTCGACGAGAATCAGGGCCGTTTCACGCTGTGGGTGGTCTTGGGTTCCGGGGTCCATCACCCCTGGATTCCCGCTTCCGCGGGAAGGACGGAGGCGGTCGCGGGAACGATGGTGGCGGGCGGGGGAGTGACGGTGGCGGGCGTGGGAAGGACGGCGGCGGTGACCGGGGGTCACGTCATTCCCGCGTAAGCTGATCCTCGCGAAAGCGGGGGCGGGAATCTCTGCCGAGCCACGGGCGCCGGCCCTCCGCCTGCCCCGTCATTCCCGCGCAAGCGGGAATCCATCTCGGCCGATGTCCTTCGCACCGATGTCCTCCGCACCGATGTCCTCCGCACCGATGTCCTCCGCACCGATGTCCTCCGCACCGATGTCCTCCGCACCGATGTCCTCCGCACCGATGTCCTCCGCACCGAAGGCGAAGGTCCGGCCCGCATGAAGTCACCCTGTCGGGCATTGACATGTTTCTGCATACTATTGAAAATTTAAAGCGAGAGTTTCAATTTTCCGGGTTACGCAGTGGAACGAGCCGCTTTCCTGGGGCAAATCGCGAGATTGTTCCGCAGCCACCCCATGGTCGGGATCCTCGGCCCGCGCCAGTGTGGCAAGACGACGCTGGCGCGTGACTACATCGCCGCACTTGCCGATCGGCAGATCCACTACTTCGACCTCGAAGACCCTGGGCATCTCAACCGGCTGGCGGACCCGAAACTCGCCCTGGAACCACTCGGGGGCCTGATCGTCATCGACGAGATCCAGCGTACCCCCGAATTGTTCCCGCTGTTGCGCGTATTGATCGATCGCCAGTCCCCGAGCCAGCGCTACCTGATCCTCGGCAGCGCGTCCCGCGAGTTGATCCGCCAGTCTTCCGAAACGCTCGCGGGCAGGATCGCGTACCTGGAGCTGCCCCCGTTCACCGCCTTCGAGGCCGAAGATCTCCCCCGCCTGTGGCTACGGGGCGGTTTCCCCCGGCGTATCTCGCGCTCTCCGACGACGACAGCATGGTCTGGCGAAAGGCTTACGTCACCACCTTCCTGGAGCGGGACGTGCCGGCCCTGGGCATCGACTTCGCCGCCAACACCATGCGCCGATTCTGGATGATGCTCGCGCACTGGCACGGCAACGTCTTCAATGCATCCGATCTGGCGCGCTCGCTGGACGTCTCGTCACCCACCATCAAGCGGTACCTCGACATACTCGACGGCACTTTCATGATCCGCACGCTCCAGCCCTGGTACGCGAACCTCCGCAAACGTCAGGTCAAATCGCCGAAGATCTACTTCCGGGATGCCGGGATCCTGCATGCGCTGTTGAACCTGCCCGACCTGGCCGCGTTGCGCGCCCATCCCGCGGTCGGCGCGTCATGGGAGGGATTCGCGTTGGAGCAGGTCATCCGGATCTGCCGTGCCGACGCCGGCGAGTGCTACTTCTGGGCGACCCACACGCGAGCCGAGCTGGATCTGCTGATCGTGCGCGGCGCCGGGAAGACGGCCTTCGAGTTCAAGTACTCGTCGGCGCCGAAGGTCACCCGGTCGATGCACTCGGCGCTCGCGGACCTCGATCTCGATCGGATCACCATCGTCTGTCCGGGCAACGACGCCTACCCGCTGACGGAGAGGGTCCGGGTGGCCGGCCTTGGGCATTTGGCGCGGGAGGCAGGACCTGCGGGCGGTCCCGCTGCCGCGTCGTTTCGCTCCGACGGGTGACCGGCAACACGGGAATGCCCGCGGGTTCCCCCTCGGACGGGCCGGCGCGGCCAGAGGATGCCGAGGGTGCCGGGTCGGCCGCTTGCCTCGTCGGCTCGCGCCCTCTCCGGCGTGGAAAGTTCATCCCCATGGAATTTTGAATTTTCAAGGTCGAACCGGCGAGTGCTGCTTCCGGGGATCCAACCATTGTCGCTCTCGCGATCGCCGGCACGAAACACCGGCGATTTCGCGATCTCGCCCATCGGACATTCCATTGCTGCTGCGGCTTCCACCGCGGCGCAGACCGAATCCGGAAGGGTGCGGATCTCGCAATCGAGAGAGGCTGCGTCGAGGGCGGCGCGGAAACGCTCGGGGCCTTTCATCTTCACCGCCTTTGCCAGAAGAGCGCTGTTTGCTCATTCACGCCCGGCAGCCCGGTGCGATTCGCCTGCCTGCGAGTGTCAAAATTCAGCCGGGCGTTACCGGCCCGTCGGGCATGGGAGGCGTGGCCGGGGGGAGGGAGCGACCCGGACCGTGACGATGTCCATGTCGTGGAATTGCTGGTGGTGGATCGAGGACGCGAAGTGCCGCAGCAGCCGGAACGAGACCTCGCTCGCGAGTTCCGGCTCGGGGGGCTGTTCGGCCAGGAGCGCGATCCGGTCTTGCAGATTGGAGTTGTCGTCGCCGAGTGCGCCGACGATGAACTCCAGGATTGCCTCCCCATCCTCCTCGCGCGCGGTCAGGAGCAGGCGGCGTTCGCTGTGGCCCGCGTCAAGGAGCACCTGCAGCGTCTCCTCGGTGGCGGCTTCGAGGCGCTCCGTTGCCGCGCCCAAGCCGTGGGAGGTTGCAAACGCGCCCAGAAACGCCCTGATCCTCGGCAGTTCAGCCAGATCGAGTTGCCCCCGGAACTTGCTGCCGCGCGTTGCCGTCAGCTTCGTCAGCAATGTGAGCAGGATCGCGGTCAGACCACCGGAGGTCATGCCGTTCTGCAGGAGGCCGCCGGCGAATTGCGAGAAGTACTCGGGCAAGATCATGTCGTACTGGAAGCCGATGCCGGTCCAGAGGGAGAGGCCGGCGATCAACCCGGTGCGGTAGTCCGTCCCGCTCTGCACGACTTCCCGCATGCCGGCCACGAATATCAGCGTCACCAGCGGTATCAGGGCGGCGGCGATCACCGGGCCGGGGATGGCGAGCAACAACGCCGTCCCTTTGGGCAGGAATGCCAGCAGGATGAAGACCACGCAGACCGCGAACCCGACGCTACGCGCTGCGGTCCCGGTCATCTGGACCACCGAGACGCTTGACGGAAGAGGTGTGTTCGGTACGGTCGCGACGAGGCCGGTCAGCAGGTTGCCGACGCCGGTCGCGGCCACCGCGCCCTGCACCTCGCGGAAGTCCACCGCCCGGGGGCGGCGCCAGGACACGCGCTGAACAGCGACGACGATGCCGATCGACTTGGTGGTATCGATCAGAGTGAGAAGCACGAACGCAGGGAGCAGCGTCCAGAACATCGGCCCGAAGCCGAGGTCGAGACCGGGCCAGCCGACGTCCGGGACGCCGATCCAGGCCGCCTCCGTCACACGTTGCGCGTCGTAGATACCGAACAGCCAAGCCAGGAGGGAACCTGCGGCCAGCGCCAACGCCAGCGTCCAGAGACGTAGCGTATCCGTTCCCTTCAGCCCGATGCCGACGATGACGGCCAAGGTCAGGCAGATGCAGATCGGCCCGGCGGCCACCGAGGCGCCGGGCGGGGTCTGGTGCAGCATGTCGAACAGGATCGGCATCACGGTGACCGGCATCAGCATGATGACCGTGCCGGTGACGGTCGGCGTCAGGAGCCGCCGGATGCGCGAGAGCTGCCACATGAAAACGACTTGAACGAGGCCCGAAACGACGACCAGCGTGGCGAGCAGCGCCGGCCCGCCCTTGGCGAGTACCGTCGGGCCGATGGCGATGAAGACGCCCGACGGGCCGCTCACCAGGACGTAGCCGGCGCCGATCCGCCCGGTGCGCAGGGCTTGCAGCCCGGTGGATACGCCCGCGGTCAGGAGCGAGGCGAACACGGCCCACGAAAGGTAATTCTCGGCGCCGCCGGCCCGGAACACGATCACCGCAACCAGCACCACGATGCTGACCTGCAGAGCGACGTGCTGGAGGCCCTGGCTGAAGGCGAGGGTCGCGGGCAGCGCATCGCGAGCTTCGTAGCGAACGCCGGTCCGAGCGGCGGATGCCGCAGGAGCGTCTCCCTCACCCATCCGTCAGCGAGCGCGGTTCGATCAGAGCGTCCAGCTCGTCAATCGAGCTGCGAGTGAACTTCACGAGTGTTTCCAGCATCTCCGTATCGTAGCCGCCGCTTCCTGTGGAGCCTGAAGGGCGCGAGGCGAAGCTCGCCCGCGCCAGGCGGAGGTGCGGTACGCGAAACTTGTACAACTGCTGAAACAACTCGCGAAGGCTGGCCAAGCTGGCGCGGTCGCCGAGCCGGCCGTTCCTGGCCAATTCCAGGAGCGAGGGATAGTCACGCAGGCGCTCTGCGATGCGGCGAAGTTCCTGCGGCAAGTATTGGCTGGTCAGCGCGAAATACGCTTCATAGTCGTTCCGGCCTGTCAGTTCGGCAGCGAACACCAGCCGGTCCACGACCTGAACGCCAAGGTGGGCGGCACTCGGCCCGCAGTAGCGCCTTCCTGCTATCTCCAGATCGGGAAAGCACGGTGCGATCTCCGCTGAGAACACCGAGGGTGACATGGTGCGTTTCACTCTGACCAGCGCGGAAACCAACGACTCCAACGCCATCGTCGCCTGTACCAGACACTCGGCGGCTTCGGACGTCGCCGCGGACAAGGCACTGCTGAGACCCAGGGTGAGGTGCCCGATACACAGCGGGAGACAGCGTGCAGCCTTTGCTATCGAGAGAATGAATATGCGCTCCTCCGGCAGCGTCGTGAACGTCCGCATGCGCGGTCCTGATGAATTGCGCGGACCATATGAGTAGAACGTGTCCCGGGGCACCTCCAGCGCGGTCTCGTGCAGCGCCACCAGCGCTTCCGCCACGCTGTCCACTTTGCACGCATGTACTGCGTGCCGCTCGAGGACAGAGGCGAGGAAGCCGAGGTCGCGCAACCCCGCCAGCGCTTCCTCTCGACTCCAGCGCCGTTCGAGCGCCCGCTCGGCGGCGTCTCGGCATGTTCGTTCGGCTTCGTCGAGGTTGCGGTCCGCCTGCCCCGGTGATGTGACAAAGGCGTCCAGGCTGAGCGGGTCGAGCGCGGCGACCCGCAAGTCCCGCTCGGTGATCCCGAAGAGAGCCCGAATCTCTTCGGAATCCGGGCTGAACGGGGATGCGCTCGACGCACTGGCGACGCGGGGGGCCGGCCGGGGGGCGCACCTGTCTCCGGAGCCCGCAGGAGCAGCCTGGTGTAATTGCGGCTATCTCGTCGCTCGTAGGCGACCTCGTCCATGAACGATGTCACGAAATGAACGCCCAACCCCCTGATCTCGCGTACCTCCAGACCCGATTCCAAGTCCGGCTCGGGGACGTCGTTAAACGGATCGAACGCAACGCCCTCGTCCTCCAGGACGACTTCAAGCGCTCCGTCCCGCTCGCTCAGGGTGACGAGGACCTCGTGCTCGTCACTGTCCCGATAGCCGTAGCCGATGACGTTGGAGAGCAGCTCGTCAAGCGCAAGGTTGACGCTCGTGACCCATTTCGGCGGCCAGCCGCGGGCCTCGCCGTGCGCCTCAATCGCCATGGCGCTACGGACAACCTCCGAGAGATCATTCTTCAGGGTCAGCGTGAGAGTCGTCATGCCAGCGTCCTTCTCCCGTCCCTTCATACCAAAGCTCCCTGAGCCGGACAAGTTTCAACTGATTGACCAGGTGTCAATGTTTTCAGCTTCCGGGAGTTCCCGGGACTGGGGACGTTTCGATGAGGTGTGCGGCGCGGCGCCGGGTCGGTGTCGGCTCGGTCAGCACAGACAGGACCGGGGCCGAGGGGTCGGCGGGAACCCGACAGGTGTTGCGGCAGCGGATCGCGAGTTCGCCGAGCAGGGTATCGAGGCTGTGAAGGGGCAATCCGTCGTCGGTGCGCCGGGATGCTTTCTTGTGCCGGACGTGGCAAGAGCAACCCGCTCGCGCCTTGTCGATGGTCGGGGCGCGAACTTACACTGCCGGCATGAAAGCGGCGGAAAGAAGGCTGTTCGCGCCCGGTGACGGCGCTTTGCCACCGGCGCTTGCCGGGCGCGAACAGGAACAGGCAGCGCTGTCCCTGTGCCTTTCGGACTTGGCCGGCGGCCACTCGCCGCCGCACAACGTAGTGCTGATCGGGCCGCGCGGCAACGGCAAGACGGTGCTGCTGAACTGGTTCGAACGCGCCTGCCGCGAGAGCGCAACCAGGCTGGAGGTGGCGGCGATCACCTCTGCCGACGTTCCGGACCGCTCCGCGCTGCTGGCCGAGCTGGCGCCGCCGACCGGCATCGCCAGACTGCTCCCCCGCAAAGTCGGCGTCGCGGCGCTGGCCTCGGCGGAATGGGCGGCGATCGGCACGCCACAGAGTCTGGCGCGGCGATTGATCGCAAGATGCCGCCGCCACCCTCTCGCGGTGCTGCTCGACGAAGCCCATACGCTGGACCTCGACGTTGGCCAACTCCTGCTGAACGCCAGCCAACAGGTGCGCGCCAAGGCGCCGTTCCTGCTGGTGCTGGCCGGCACGCCGGGGCTGCTGGCGCATCTCGGCAAGATGAACGCTTCCTTCTGGGACCGCCTGGGCAGCGGCCTGCTGGGCATCGGTCGCTTGAGCGACGCCGCGGCCAGGGAAGCGCTGGTCGAGCCGCTCGCCGGGGAGGGTGTCGACATCGACGCCGACGCACTCGACGCGGTGATCGAGCACAGCCAGCGCTACGCTTACTTCGTCCAGCTCTGGGGCGAGGCGCTGTGGAACCGGCGCTTGGCCACGGGGGAGACGCGGCTGACCGCCACCCTTGCGGCGGCGGCCCTGCCGGCCGTCGCTGCACGGGTGACGGAATACTACCAACACCGGTATCGGGAGCTGGAAGCGGGCGGGCTGCTGCCGGCGGCAGTGGCGGTGGCGCCCGCGTTCCAGGCCGGCATGGACGCCACCGCGACGGACCGGGACGTCGACGCCGCGCTCGCCGCCACCGGCATGGACGCCGCCGGCCGGCTGGCGGCTCGCGAGGAGTTGAACCGGCTCGGCTACATCTGGTGCCCGCCGGGGCAGTTGCCGCCGGTGGTCTGGAGCGCCGGCATTCCCTCGCTGATGCAGTACGTGCTGGACCAGGCTGCGCCTTCGACGCCCGACCGGGACCGCGGCAAAAGCGGCGCTCCGACCGCGCGATGATCGCCGGCGGCACACAAGCCCGGCGCGAGGTCCGCCATCGGATTTCGGAGTCCGTCGGCCATGATCCGCAACGATTGGTTGCGCACTATCGACAACGTCAGGACCGTCGCCAGAGCCCGCCCGACGAACCGGCAACCCGACGGTCCGAAGCCGAGACCAAGGGATGATGCGCGCCCTGACGGGGGTTGTTTCGAGGCGGCTTCGGCGAGGTTCGGTGCCCCGCGCCCTGGATGGTTGACCCCCCAATCAGCCGCTGCCTACACTGCCGTCAAAAGGCTTGCCGCTGAAAGTGCGGCGGCATACGCCGGAGTACACCACCACCCACACGGGGGCGAACCGATCGAATCGCCGAAGGAAATGCGGATGCAGATCGTGGGCAAGGCGTCCGAGGATGCGGATTTTCGCGCTTGGCTGCGCAGCGATCCGAAGGGAGCGATCGAGCAGGAGTTGGGTGTCACCATTCCGGCGTGGCTGTCGATCGAGGTTCACGAAGAGAGCGGCACGACCGCGCATCTGGTTCTTCCCCCCGACAGCAGGCTGAGCGAAAGCGATCTGCAGACGGTCGCCAGCGGCATGAGGGCTAAGGAGATAGCGAGTGGTCTTGAACAACTCATCCGCAGTTGGTGATCCCGCGGCCGCGCGATCGCGGCGTCGAACCCGCTTCCCGCGGTCGAGACGGCGGAGCCGAGCCCGCCGTGTGCTGCATCGGCCCCTGATGCGTGCCGCCCGCCAGGGACGGTGCTTTCGGAGCTCCTTCGCCCACTGCTACCGCGCGCCTTGCTCGACGGTCCCGGATGGGACCGGCGGAAACGGGCTGAACCGGCGCCGCGGGCATGACCGCGCCATCGCCACAACCGGTTGCCTCGACCGGGGATCCAGCCGGCCGCAACCGCGGGAAGCGAAGTGAAATTAGGGTTACCGCCCGGTCAGCCTTTCCTTACAGTGTCGGCCACGTTCGCTGACGACCATGATGCGGACATGAGGTCACTTCGGAGGCGACTGATATGGACACCAAAACTGAAACCACGACTGTCAGTGAGATGCGTGAGCGGCTGCTCGCGAAGGCGACCGGGGACGAGACGTTTCGCGCCCGGTTGCTCTCCGACCCGAAGGCTGCGGTCCAGGATGAGTTGGGGTTGGCGATTCCGGCCGGGTTCACCATCAAGGTGCATGAGGAGGCCGCGGACACCAGCCATCTGGTGCTTCCGCCGCTCGCAAGCCTCGACGAGGCCGAGCTGGCGCTGGCGGCAGGTGGCGCCAGCATATGGGATGGGTTGAGCACCGGCTGGGGGCAATCCGACCTGAGCGACCTTTGACAGCCGAAGGTCACGCCGCGCCGGGGACGGAGGAGTCGTCGCGCAACCCCCGCACCGCGTTGACCGGAGCAGGCGGCCAGGAAAGGAGGGCTGCCGGGATCGACCCGGAGACCGGCGGGACCCCGCCTCCCACGCGGCGGGAACGGAGTGCGGAGCCGCGTTCACGCCCGGTTCTTCGTCTTGTGCGACGCCGGTCGTCTTGCCGGGTAGCGGCGGTGGGAGAGGGATGTGTCGGAAAAGCGACGGACTCCGGAAGGCTTCCGCGGCGTGGAGGCCGGAGGTCCGCGCCGTGAGCCTGGACAGCGGGCGGGAGGCGCACACGGCGCCTTCGCCCCGATCCTCGAAGGATGCCGCTCCCTGTTCCCGCCGGAACTTCTCGACTCCGGCGGCTGGGAACGTCTGCTGGACCGGGCGAGGCGGCTGCCCCGTTCGGTGCTCGACTCCCATTTCGGCTTCGAATTCCATCTCGCGGAGCCGGCCGCGGACGCCGACCTTTGCGTAGTCGCCCTCCCGGGATCGGACCTGTCGCGTCACTACATTGCCGAGGGCGCTCATGCCGAACCGGGATCGCCGGCCGCCGCCCTCGCGGCCGGGCTTCGCGAACAGACCGCGAATCCGGATTCGTACCTCGCCCGTGCCGTGGCCGCGGTGGTGCTGGAGTACGATCTGGCCGGACCCGCGCCGCGCCGGCCGCCGCCTGCTCCCGGCATCTTCTTCGCGCCGCAAACCGCCGCCTCCGGACCGCGGACCGGGTGTCCCGAGCACCGGGACCCCGCGGGCCTGCTCGCGGCGCTGGCCGCCACCGTCGGCTGGAGCGGCCACGAAGAGGTGCTCGGAACGGTCGAGCGCATCTTCGCGGCGCTGCCGGAACGCGGCTACGTGTTCCAGGCGGGCGCCCTCCCCGCACGTTCCCCGCGGGCGTTCCGGATCGTCGTCGCGGGCGTCGCGAAGGAAGAGGTTCCCGCCCTGCTGGATCGGGTGGAGTGGCCCGGCCCAACCGCGGCGGCGGACGTCATCGCCTCCACGGGCGACCTCGTCGCCTACGTCCTCGTCAGCATGGACGTGAGCGCGCGAGGCCTCGGCCTGCGGCTCGGTCTGGAGCTGTACCGCGCGACGAGGTGGTTCGAGGTCGATCGCAGGGGGTGGCGCCCCTTCATCGCCCGGATTGAAGAATGCGGCTGGTGCCTCCCCGCGAAAGCCGAGGGGCTGCGACGCTGGCCGGGCACCGAACGGCTGCTCGGCAACGCAGAGATCCACCTCGTCCGCCAGGGCATCAACCACGTCAAGGTCGTCATCGAACGGGGCGCCCGAACGGTGGCGAAGGCCTACGTCGGCATGAGCGTACGTCCGCACGGCTCGATGCTCGGCCCGCCGCGGGAATGACCGCGCCATCGCCGCAACCGATTGCCTCGACCTGGGATCCAACCGGCTGCAAGCGGCGACCGCTGATGCGGTTGCCTGGTGATTCCGCTACGCGGAATCGCGGGTGCCTCAACCAGCGTCGCAGGCGGGCAGAAAACAGTGTTGTTCCATACAAGCGCAGGAGTGAGGTGAAATTAGGGTTGCCGTCCGGTCAGCCTTATCCTTACGGTGCCTGCCGCGTCCGCTCAAGGCCATGATACGGACAGGAGCCCACTTCGGAGGTGACAGACATGGATTCCAAGACCGAAACCACGACTGCCAGCGAGATGCGTGAGCGGCTGATCGCGAAGGCGACCACGGACGAAGCGTTTCGCGCCCGGTTGCTCACGGATCCGAAGGACGCGGTCCAGGATGAGCTGGGCTTGGCGATTCCGGCCGGGTTCACCATCAAGGTGCATGAGGAGGCCGCGGACACCGGCCATCTGGTGCTTCCGCCGCCCGCTGGGCTCGACGAGGCCGATCTGCGACAGGCGGCGGGCGGATCCGGGAATTGGGAATACAGACCGGACGGGTCGAGATATTGGCAGGAGCACGACGACGCGGTCACGTTCTGGGACGACTGGTGAGCCACGTTCCGGGACGGAACCGTTGGAGCGCGCGGGGGCCGGCGCCGCAGACGGGCGAGGAACAGTCTTGTTCCACAAGCCGGGCCGACGCGGCCGGCCGGTGAGATTCGGAGGAGCAGCGGCCATGCCGTCACCACCCCCGTCACGACTCCGGGAGGCGGTGCGCGGCGCCGTGGACCGGGGGCTCGGCTTTCTCGAAGCCTCCATCCGTCCCGACGGGGCCTGGCCGTCGCGGATGTACTGGAACCTGGAGCTCACGGGGTCCGCGGAGGAGGAGCTGGCCCCCTTCGTGGCCGCCCTCGGCGTGCTCACCCTGACCGCCTGCGCCGACCCCAGGTCCCGGTCGCTCCAGAACCGGTCCGGGGAGTTCATCGTCCGGTCCATGCGCCATCCGGGCGTATGGCGCTACTGGCCGAATCTCCCGAACGATCTCGACAGCCTCAGCCTCTGCTCCCAGGCGGTGCCGTGGCACCCCTGGGTGCTGTTCGGCATGAACCTCGGATGTCTGCCCACGGCGCAGGACGGCCGGGGAAGGTTCAGGACCTGGCTGGCCCCGTCCAACGAAGCCGACGGCGTGGACGTGGACAGCGTGGTGAACGCCAACGTCGTCGGCTATCTCGCCTCCCAGGGCCGGAATGCGCTGGGCGAGCAGGCGGCGGCGTGGCTGGCCGGCCTGGTCAGGGAAGGGAACGCGGAGGGGAGCTCCCACTACTACCCCGACACCCTGGATCTGTACGACGCCCTGGCCCGCGCCCGCCAACGGGGCGTGCCCGCGTTTCAGGAGCTCGGGGCTCTGCTCGTGGACCGGATCCAGGCCCTTCGCGGTCCGGACGGCGGGTACGGCGACACGCTGCGCACCGCGCGCGCCCTCTCCGCCCTGCACATCCTCGGCGCCCCGCCGGAGGGCGAAGCGCTGTGGGCCACGGTCGAGCGGATCCTGCGCCGGCAACGGACGGACGGAAGCTGGCCGGAGCACCGCTTCTGGCAGGGGCCCCTGCCGCCGGATCCCCCATCGGTGGGATTCGCCTCCGCAATGCTCGACACCGCTTCGTGCGTCGAGGCCCTCGTCCGCTCGATCCCCTTCCCCAAGGACCCCGAGCCGGACGTGCGGCGGGAGCCGTCCGAGGCGGATGCGCCCGAGACGGGCCATGCACAGGCTTCCCGGGAGCCTGCGCTCCGATCGAGCTCCGGGACCGGGACGGACGGGATGCAGGAACGGAAGATCGTGCGGGGCGGGACGCCGATCGTATGCCTTGCCTCCCAGAGCGCCTTCCAGCAGGAAGCGGGCGTCCATCTCGCCCTTTCCGCCGACCACTCCGGCAGCCCCGTTCCACGCATCAGCATCGAGATCGTCCCGGACCCTGCCGCGGAGGAGCCTCGACCCGCGGAGCCCGCGGGAAAACAGGGCAGGAAGCATGATTGAGCCCCAGACGCCGCCCGCCTCCCGCCGGGAAGCGGATCCTTCGGGAATCGGGGCCGGCGCTGCCTCCCCCGTCGAGGTGCTCGTCGCCGGCCAGGGCCGGCCGCCGGCCCCGGCGTCCTGGCTCGACGGCATCGTCCGGCCCCTTGCCACGCAGGAGTTCCTCGACACCCGCTACCGGGACAAGCGTCCGGTCCTGTTCCGGTCGGAGGGGCCGCGCTTCGCCTCCCTGTGCACCTGGGACGCGCTCAACGGACTGCTGTCCTCCGCCGCCTGGCAGGGCCGGATGCACCTCGTCCGGGACGGCAAGCCGATCCCCGAGCACTACTACACCACGCCGTACTTCGGCCATGGATGGAGATCGAGAAGGGGAGGCTCGAACGAACGCCTGCTCGACGACGGGCGGCTGGCGGCCTTCCTCCGCAAGGGCGCCACCATCGTCATGCCCGGTCTCCAGGAGATCCATCCCCCCGTCCGCCCTCTGGCCGATGCACTCGATGAGACCCTGGGTGGCTACACCGGGGTCAACCTCTATGCCTCCTGGGCGGCGACCCGCGGCTTTGCCACGCACTGGGACGACCACGACGTGTTCGTCCTGCAGGTCGCCGGCGCAAAACGCTGGCATCTGTACGGCGAGACCCGCCGCTTCCCGCTCACCCGCGATGCGGAGCCGACCGTGAAGCCGCCCCGGGAGACGGTGTGGAGCGGGGTGTTGGAGGCGGGTGACGTCTTCTACATCCCGCGGGGGTGGTGGCACGACGCCCGCACCGCGCCCGGCGACGATGCGGACGGCGCCGGCAGCCTGCACCTGAGCTGCAGCGTCCTCCCCGCCACCGGACTCGACCTCATGGAGTGGCTCTCCGGAAGGCTCGCCCGCCACGAGACGTTCCGCCGCGACCTCCCCCACCCCACGGACGGGACCGGCGACGCCCACTACGCGGCGCTCAGGGAGCTCGTCATCGAAGAGCTGCAAGGGGATCTCGGACGGAGGTTCCGCGGCCACCTGCGATCCACATGGTCCGAGCGCCCGCGGATGAGCCTCGGCCCGACCATCGAGCCCTGGAATTCTCCCGACTGGGCGCATTACGGGATCCGGCTCCGGGGCGCCTCGCACGCGACCATGGAGCGGAACGCCGACGGGGACGTGGTGCTGGAGGCCAACGGCTACCGCTGGACCCTCGACGGCCGGTGCATGGCGCTGATGGCCCCCCTGCTCCGGGGCGGGACCGTGCGCGTCGGCGCCTTCCGGGAAGCCGCGGCCGAAGGGGCCGCTGCCGAAGGGGCCGCTCCCGAAGGGGTCTCGGCATCGTTCGCCGACGATCTCGCCACGCTGCTGGTCATGCGGGGGATCGCGCAGGCGGTCCCGCCGGCCGCGGCCTCCGGGCCGGAGCGCTGAGCGAGCGTCCGACCGTCGAATCCTCGCGCAGCAGCGGCCACGGAGAATCAAGAGGTGTTCGCGATGACGAGAGCACCGGCCGCAACCGCGGGAAGCGAAGTGAAATTAGGGTTACCGTCCGGTCAGCCTTTTCTTATAGTGCCGGTCACGTTCGCTGACGACCATGATGCGGACGAGAACCCACTTCAGAGGTGATTGACATGAACTCCAGGACCGAAACCCCGACTCCCGGCGAGATGCGTGAGCGGCTGATCGCGAAGGCGGACGCGGACGAAGCGTTCCGCGCCCGATTGCTCTCCGACCCGAAGGCCGCGGTCAATGAAGAGCTGGGCCTGGCCATTCCTCCCGGCTTCACCATCGAGGTGCACGAGGACGCCATGGACACCAGCCATCTGGTGCTTCCGCCATCCGCAGCACTCGGAGAAGCCGACCTGCAACAGGTGGCAGGCGGGCGCGGCTCCGGGAACGACGAAGCGATCACGTTCTGGGACGACTTCTGAGCCACGTTCCGGGGCGGGACCGCTGGACGGCCGGCCGACGCGGCCGGTCGGGAAAGGAGAAGACTTCCCGGTGACGGCAGGCATGTCGGATGGCCCGGGAATCGGTCGCGGGTCACGACCGGCAGGGTGTTCGTCTCCGGGAGTGTCCCGTCCCTCGCGCAAGGGGGCGGGGTTTGCTCCTGTCCGCGTTCAAGGAGGAGATGTGTGCGGCTCCTTCGCTTCGATCCTCAATGGATGCCGTCCCCTGTTCCCGCCGGAACTGCTCGACTCCGGCGGCTGGGAGCGTCTGCTGGACCGGGCGAGGCTGCTGCCCCTTTCGGTGCTCGACACCCATTTCGGCTTCGAATTCCATCTCGGAGAGCCGAGTCCGGACGCTGATCTCTTCGTCGTCGTGCTCCCCGGCTCGGATCTGTCGCGACACTACATCCTTGAGGGGGCGCGCGCCGAACGGGGGTCGCCGGCCGCCGCCCTCGCGGCAGGACTGCAAGAACAGGTCGGGAATCCGGATTCGTACCTCGCCCGTTCCGTGTCCGGCGTGGTGCTGGAGTACGATCTGGCCGGACTCGCGCCGGGCCGGCCGACGCCTCCCCCCGGGGTCTTCCTGTCGCCGCGGCGCTCCGCCCCCGGATCGTGGGACGGTTTTTCCGGGCACCGGGATCCCGCGGGCCTGCTCGCGGCGCTGGCCGCCACCGTCGGCTGGAACGGCCACGAGGGAATGCTCGGAACGGTCGAGCGCATCTTCGCGGCGCTGCCGGAACGCGGCTACGTATTCCATGCGGGCGCCCTCCCCGCGCGTTCCCCGCGGGCATTCCGGATTCTTCTCAAGGGCGTCGCCAGGGAGGAGGTTCCCGCCCTGCTGGAGCAGGTGGAATGGCCCGGCCCGACGGGCGAGGCGGCGGATGTGCTCGCCTCGATGGACGACCTCGTCGACTACATCGCCGTGAGCCTGGACGTGAGCGCGCGGGGGACGGGACCGCGGCTCGGTCTGGAGCTGTACCGCCCCCTGAAATGGTTCGCGGTCGATCGCACGGGATGGCGCCCCTTCATCGCCCGGCTCGAGGAGCTCGGATGGTGCCTTCCCGCGAAAGCCGAGGGGCTGCGGCGCTGGCCGGGCGCCGAACGGCTGCGCGGCAACGCAGAGATCCACCTCGTCCGCCAGGGCATCAACCACGTCAAGGTCGTCATCGAACGGGGCGCCCGGACGGTGGCGAAGGCCTACGTCGGCATGAGCGTACGTCCGGACGGCTCGATGCTCCGCCCGCCGCGGGCATGAAATCCGGCCTGGTCAGGGAAGGGAATGCGGACGGGAGCTCCCAAAGACGAGAGCACCGGCGGCAAGCGCGGGAGTGAAGTGAAATTAGGGTTGATGATCCATTCGGCGGATGCCAAAAGGATACGCGCGCCGCTGGAAGCGTGGCGGCATGACATGGACTACACCATCACCCGAGAGGAGCGAACCAATGGAAACACCGAATGAAATGCGGGCGAAGGTCACGGACAAGGCGGCCACGGATGCGGACTTTCGCGCCCGGCTGCTGAGTGACCCGAAGGCAGTGCTCGCGCAAGAGTTGAGCGTCACCATCCCGGATTCGCTGACGGTCGAGGTTCACGAGGAAAGCGCCGAGACCGCGCATCTGGTGCTCCCCCCCGACAGCAAGCTGAGCGAAGGCGACCTGCGGGCGGTCGCCGGCGGGTTTGAACGGCATGAGGGGTTCTACAACATCAATTGGTAACGGGTGTAACCAGGTGAGTAACTCTGAACCGCCCCGGGAATCCCGAGGCGGTTCACTCTCGAACGTTAACGGCAATTCCATCAGCCAGCGACAGTGGCGGCGCTGGATATCCTGTCCAACCTGACACCATCAACCCAAAGGAGCAATCCAATGGAAACACCGAATGAAATGCGGGCGAAGATCGTGGGCAAGGCAACCGAAGACGCGGATTTCCGCGCCCGGCTGCTCAGTGATCCGAAGGGAGCGATCGGGCAGGAGTTGGGCATCACCATTCCGGCGTCGCTGTCGGTCGAGGTCCACGAAGAGAGCGGCGCGACCGCGCATCTGGTGCTTCCGCCCGACAGCAAGCTGAGCGAAGGCAACCTGCAGGCGGTCGCCGGCGGTTATGGCTTCACCGGTCACGCTCGCCGGGAGCTCAATTGGTAATCCCGCCGGGCTGCTCAGCGGTCCTGCGAGCGCGCATCATGGCGGCTGCAAGCGCAGGAAGTGAAGTTAGGGTTAACGAAGGGCGGAGAGTCTGCTACGTTGAAAACAGCGGGAAGGGCGACACGCACCGACCCACGGACCGAGAGGAGGTCGGATGATGGGCACAGAGACGATGACGGCAACCGAGATACGGGAGCATCTGGTGAGCAAGGCATGCTCGGACGAGGCGTTTCGGGGATTGCTGGTCTCCGACCCCAAGGCCGCCATCGAGGCGGAGCTGGGGGTGACGCTCCCGGAGGACTTCACCATCGAGGTGCACGAGGAGATGCAGGACACCTCGCACCTGGTGTTGCCGCCGGCCGCCGGATTGAACGAAGGAGAGCTTCGGCAGGCGGCAGGAGGCAGACCGAGGTACCTGTGGGACATCCCTTGGCCCGGTAGCTGAGCAGGTGGGGCCGTGGCGCAAAGGGTATTCGCCGCTGGAAACGTGGCGGCATGACATGGACTACATCATCACCCGAGAGGAGCAAACCAATGGAAACACCGAATGAAATGCGGATGAAGATCGTGGGCAAGGCGACCGAGGACGCGGATTTCCGCGCCCGGCTGCTGAGTGATCCGAAGGGAGCGCTCGAGCAGGAGTTGGGCGTCACCATGCCGGCGTCGCTGTCGATCGGGGTCCACGAAGAGAGCAGCACGACCGCGCATCTGGTTCTTCCCCCCGACAGCAAGCTGAGCGAAAGCGACCTGCAAGCGGTCGCCGGCGGCGAGCTGACCTGGGCAGCCTATCGGCGAGCCACGAGCCACTGGTAATCCCGCCGGGCCGCTCAGCGGTCCTGTGGGTGCGCATCATGGCGTCGAACCGGTTTTCATCGAGTGAGATTGCTAGCCGGACCCATGGTGTGCTGCACCGTCTCTGGTGCGCGTCGTGCGCCGGGGACGGTGCTTGCGGAACTCCATTGGGGTGATGCCGCTGTCCCTGATCTTGATGTGCCCGGAACGACGCACGGCAAATCAGGGTTGACACTCGATCGGCTGTCATCAAGGGGATTCTCGCCGCTGGAAGCGTGACATGGATGACATCATCACCCGAGAGGACGCGAACCATGGAAACACCGAAGGAAATGCGGATGAAGATCGTGGGCAAGGCGACCGGGGACGCGGATTTCCGCGCCCGGCTGCTGAGTGATCCGAAGGGAGCGCTCGAGCAGGAGTTGGGCGTCACCATGCCGGCGTCGCTGTCGGTCGAGGTTCACGAAGAGAGCGGCACGGCCGCGCATCTGGTGCTTCCCCCCGGCAGCAGGCTGAGCGAAGGCGATCTGCAGGCGGTCGCCGGCGGCGGGGATTGGAATATCACCTCCGACTGGTAATCCCGCCGGGCCGCTCAGCGGTCCTGCGGGCGTGCAACATGGCGTCGAACCCGTTTCCGGCAGTTGAGACGACCGAGTCGATCTCGCGATGTGGTGTCTCAACGCCTGATGCGCGCCACGCACCGGGGACGGTGCTTGCAGAGCTCCTCCGCCCCCTGATCCCGCGCGCCTTGCTCGACGGTCCCGGATGGGATCGGTTGCTGGCCCATGTCGCGGAGTTGCCGGATGCCGGGTTGGGGACGTTTCTCGGTTGCGAGTTTCGGCTCGGTGAGGACACGCCCGCGGCAGACCTGTTCGTAGTGCCCCGCCCGGGGAGCCCGCTCGCACAGCACTTCATCCGCAGGGGCGAAGCCGCGCCTCCGGGCTCGGAGGCCGCGGCGCTGGCCCGGTATCTCGTCCGGATCGGACAAGCCGACTCCGCATTGCACGGTTGCATCGCCGGGACGATGCTCGAATACGACCTGGTCGAGACGCCGGCCGACCGGCGGCCGGAGCCGGGCGTGTTTCTGAAGGTGCGGCTCGCGGAGGAGCCCGGGCCGGATGACCGCCCGCAGCCCCTGCCGATCGCGGCGCTGGCGGGGGCGGTCGGCTGGACCGATGACGGGGAGGTGCGGCGGTCGGTGGCGCGGGTGCTGGCGGCGTTGCCGCCGGGCGGCAGGGTCGCCCACGTCGGCGCGTTCCCGAACCGGGCGCCGCGGGCGGTGCGGCTGGTGGTCCAAGGGGTCGGGTGCGACGAGATCGCCGGGGTGCTGGAGCGGTTGGACCGCCACGGGTCGGTCCGCGCGGTGACGGAGGTCCTGGCCGACCTCGGGGAGGTGTTGCCCCGGGTCTGGCTGTCGGTGGACGTGGCCGCTGCAGGGCTGTTGCCCCGGCTCGGCCTGGAGCTGCACCGCGCGGGCGAGTGGGGCAACGAACCGGACAGGTGGCTGACCACGGGACGGAGCGACTGGCGCCCGGTCGTGGAGCGGCTGGTGCATCGCGGCTGGTGCCTGGCGGCGAAGGCGCAGGGGCTGATGGAGTGGTGCGCACTCGACAAGATGTACGACCGCCGGGGCGTGTTTCTCGTCTACAAGGGACTCAACCACGTCAAGCTCACGGTCACGGACGCCGGGGTCGGCGCCAAGGCATACGCCGGCATGACCTGCTCCCTCATGCAGGACTGACCCACCTGTCTCACCGGCCTTCGCTGCGAAGGTGCCGAGACGCCGCGGCGGTGGGTCGCACGGACCGCAAGACGCTGCCGGCGCGCAGGCGCAGGACCTGCCTGAAATCCGATTCGGCCTCGCCTCCGGAACGATGAGCGACGAACACGTCGATCGCGCCCTTCACGACGTACCACGGCGACCGACCGTCGGACCCCCGCGCAGCAGCGGCCACGGAGAATCAAGAGGTGTTCATGAAGACGAAAGTAGCGGCGGCAAGCGCAGGAGTGAAGTGAAATTAGGGTTGATGATCCATTCGGAGGATGCCAAAAGGGTACGCGCGCCGCTGGAAGCGTGGCGGCATGACATGGACTACACCATCACCCGAGAGGAGCGAACCAATGGAAACACCGAATGAAATGCGGGCGAAGGTCGTGGGCAAGGCAACCGAAGACGCGGATTTCCGCGCCCGGCTGCTCAGTGATCCGAAGGGAGCGATCGGGCAGGAGTTGGGCGTCACCATTCCGGCGTCGCTGTCGGTCGAGGTCCACGAAGAGAGCGGCACGGCCGCGCATCTGATTCTTCCTCCCGACAGCAAGCTGAGCGACGGCGATCTGCAGGCGGTCACCGGCGGTTTTGGCTTAGTCACCGATCACCATCGCCGGGAGCTCAATTGGTAATCCCGCCGGGCCGCTCAGCGAAAGCTGGAGTTGCCCCGATTCAGTGGACAGTGAAAGGCTTGGGTTTCATGTAGCTTCCTGGTAGCGGTCGTCGGCGTGGCGGGAGCGGCCGTTGTAATGCAGGAACCATTCCCGGTATCCATGATGCCGCCGAGGAAGCCGGCTGATTCCAGCCGCGGCGGCATCATGGACTACACCATCACCCGAGAGGAGCGAACCAATGGAAACACCGAAGGAAATACGGATGAAGATCGTGGGCAAGGCGGCCGGGGACGCGGATTTCCGCGCCCGGCTGCTCAGCGATCCGAAGGGAGCGATCGGGCAGGAGTTGGGCGTCACCATTCCTGCGTCCCTGTCGGTCGAGGTCCACGAAGAGAGCGGCACGACCGCGCATCTGGTTCTTCCCCCCGACAGCAGGCTGAGCGAAAGCGATCTGCAGGCGGTCGCCGGCGGCGCCACCTACGACGCAAACGGCGCGCGTATCGATACGGACTGGATTATCACGGCCGACTGGTAATCCCGCCGGGCCGCTCGGCGGCCCGGCAGGCGCGCATCATGGCTTTGAACCCGTTTTCCGCGGTCGAGACGACCAAAGCCGAGCTCGCGGTGTGGTACATCGGCGCCTGATGCGTGCCGCCCGCCAGGGACGGTGCTTGCAGAGCTCCGCTGGCTGATGCCGCTGCCCCTGATCTTGATGTGCCCGGAACGACACACGGCAAATCAGGGTTGACTCCCTGACCCATCATCATCAAGGATATTCGCCGCTGGAAGCGTGGCGGCATGACATGGACTACACCATCAACCGAGGGGAGCGAACCGATGGAAACACCGAAGGAAATGCGGATGAAGATCGTGGGCAAGGCGGCCGGGGACGCGGATTTCCGCGCCCGGCTGCTCGGTGATCCGAAGGGAGCGATCGAACAGGAGTTGGGCGTCACCATTCCGGCGTCCATGTCGATCGAGGTTCACGAAGAGCGCGGCACGACCGCGCATCTGGTTCTTCCCCCCGCCAGCAAGCTGAGCGAAGACGATCTGCAGGCGGTGGCCGGCGGCATTGGGTCGAGTGCGGATTGGGATGTTTTTGATATGAGTGATAGCCAGAGACGCGCAAGCGGCCTCCAGGCGCCCTACTAATCCCGCCGGGCCGCTCAGCAGTCCTGCGCAGGCGACCGCCGGCCGCCTGCGTAGGAAATTCCGTCCCGCCGGATCAGGCCATCTGCCGGCGCACCAGGTCCCGGAAGGGACCCTCGGTCTCCACCAGCGAATCGAAGGTGCCGGTCTGGGCCACCCGGCCGTCCTGCAGCACGTAGATGCTGTCGGCCATCCGGATGGTCGACAGGCGGTGCGCGCTCACGAACCGGGTGACGGCAAGCCCCGCCACGCTCTCCATTACCTGCGCCTGGCTCCGGTTGTCCAGCCAGTTGGTGGCCTCGTCCAGAAGCAGGATGCTGGGGTCCCGGACCAGCGCCGCGGCCAGCACGATCCGCTGGATCTGCCCGCCGGAGAACACCGACGAGCTGTCGCCGACCGCCGTATGCATCCCCATCGGCATGGCGGCGATGTCTTCGTCGATGGCCGCGAGGCGGGCGGCTCGCCAGGCATCCTCCTCGGTGAGGTCTCCGGACAGCCCGACGATGTTCTCCAGTACGGTCCCGGGGCGCATCGACGCATCCTGCACCACCATGCCGATTCGGCTCCGCACCGCCCGCCGGTTGAGGCGGCCGAGGTCGCGCCCGTCATAGTAGACGGCGCCCGACAACGGGGTCTCGAGTCCGAGCGCGAGGCGGAACAGGGTACTCTTGCCCGCCCCGGATTCCCCGACGACGGCCACGAACTCGCCCGCGCGGGCGTGGATCGAGACGTCCCGCAGGACGAGGGGACCGTCCTCGGTGTAGCGGAAGCTCGCGTGGTCGATGTGGACGTCGCCGCTGAGCTCCGGCGGCGGCTCGCCTTCGGAGCCGGTTTCCGGCGTGGCCTCCAGGATCGGGGCCACCTGCTCGCAGGCGGGCACGATGGCGGCGACGGCGGAGAACGAGGCGCCGAGCCGGGCGATCGCCGCATGGAACACCATCAGGGCCGCGAAGACGGTGAGGAAGTCCCCGGTGGGAAGGGTCGCGCCGCCGTCGTCCATCGCGATCGTGAACACCGCGGCCGCCACCAGCAGGGGGGCGGCCGCGAGGAAGGCGAGCAGGTGCTCGTCCAGCATGCCGAGCCGCATCTCGGTCTGCTTCTGCTCCCGGTAGTCCTTCGCCCACATGGCGAACCCGATGCCTTCCGACCCGGTGGACCGCAGCTTGCTGACCCCGTTGAGCAACTGCAGGAGCTTTCCCGCCAGACGCCGCGAGATCGCGAACAGGCGCCGGTAGTGGGGGAGCTGGAAGAGGCCGATGACCGTCGTCAACCCGAGGGAGAACAGACCCAGCGCCAGGCCGAGCCAGCCGATCCCGGTGTCGTAGAGGAACAGCAGCACGAACGTCGGGAGGAGGAAGATCACCGACAGCACCGCGCCGCCGACCACCCCCGAGACCTGGTCGCGCAGCCCCTGCAAGGCCATGGCGCGCATGGTCAGATCGCCGGAGGAGAAGCGGCGGAAGAAGCGTTGCGGCAGGTCGAGCATCCGGTCCCAGAGCGCTGCGCCGACCCGGGCGGCGGCCAGGGCCTCCAGCCGCATCAGGGCCGTTCCCTGGAGGATCTGCAAGGTGGCGGCGAGGATCGCCAGCAGGATCAGGCACAGGAACAGCTCCAGCAACTGCCGGCCGGACCCGCTCGGGATCACGTGGCTCACGAGCACACCGAGCAGGATCGGAGGCGCCAGCATCAGGAGGCCGGCCAGCAGCCCGGCCACGGTGAAGCGCGCAAGATCGATCCCGAGCCCGCGGAATGCGAAATGAAACAGGGCGCCGGAGCGGATCGCTTCGTCCTGCGGCAGCGGGCGGTAGAAGAAGTACGCTTCGGAAGCGAGGGTGCGGGCGAGGCGCGCGTCGACCCGCTCCGAGCGGCCCGTCTCCGGGTCGATCATGCGGTAACGGCCCGAGGCGCCCGGAACCAGCGCCACCGGGTCCTCCTCGGACCCGCGGCGGAACGCCAGCAGCGCCCCGCTGTCGCCGAGCCACCATCGGTCGTCGGCGGCGAGCCTGATCTTGCGCGCGCGAACCCCCGACACGCGCTGGATCTCCGCCAGATCGGGGGTCCCCTCCTCCGTTGCCCTGCGGCGGGGCGGAAAGCGGAACCGGATCCCCTCGTGGCGGCCGATCATCCCGAGGGCGTTCGGCAGGGCCGATCCGTCATCCCCAGCATGGAACGGCGGTGGGGGGGCCAGGACGCCGAACAGGTTGTGGCGGGCGGACTCCTCGCTCCGGCGGCGGTGCAGGGCCTGGGCGCGTTGCAGGTTGGACATGTCGACGAGCATCAGGCGCCGGTTGAGCTCCTCGGCGGACAGCGCCAGCCGGTGGAATTCGGCCAAGGCGGCGAACAGAAGGCCGTCGGCGTCGAGCGCCGCGGACGAGGTGACGGTCAGCGGAGAGGGACGGAACAGCCTGATCCAGCTATCGATGGTGATGGGGATGAAACCGGGGCCGTCACCGGCCGGCTCGCCGGTGTCGAGGAACGCCGCATTCCCCTCCGGGGCGGACACCCAGACCACCCCGTGCCGGGTCGTCAGCACGCCTTCGCCCACGATCCCGGCCTCCTCCCCCGCGGCCAGGAAGCGCTCGGGGCGCGGGCGTGGCTCCACCTCGCGGGCGATCGTGGCCGCGAAGTCGGTGATCCAGGCATCGACCTGCCCGACCAGCAACCCGGCCACCTCAGGGCCCGCGAACGCGGACCGGGGAATGCAGCGGAGCTCGGTGTCGGGGAGCCCCTTGGCGATGTACACCGCCGAGGAGCTGCCCTCCTCACCGGCGACACTGAAGATCAGCCGTCCGGGCCCGGCGCGCAGGACCTGCCTGAAATCCGACTCGGCCTCGTCTCCGGAACGCTCGGCGACGAACACGTCGATCGCGCCCTTCACGACGTACCACAGCATCTCGGGATCGGAGAGGCGGATGGGCCGGTTGCCGCCGCCGGTGAACGCCTCGCCCCGCGAGAGCGCGATCTCCCCGAGCCTGCCGACCGCCTGCTGCTCCATGTTCTTCGCCTCGCTCCGTGCGTCCGCTCAGCCCAGATTCACGAGCTGGTGATACAGCCCGCCGGGGTCCTCCATCAGCGTCTCATGGGTGCCCCGCTGCACCTCGCGTCCCTGGTCGAGGACCACGATCAGATCGCAATCGCGGATGGTGCTCAGCCGATGGGCCACGATGAGGCAGGTGCACCCCCGGCGCCGCAGGCCGTCGTCGATCCGGACCTCGGTGATCGTGTCGAGCGAACAGGTCGCCTCGTCCAGGATCAGTACCGACGGGTTGTTGACGAGCGCGCGCGCGATCTCCAGCCGTTGCCTCTGGCCGCCGCTGAAGTTGCGTCCCCCCTCCTCGACCGGCGCGTCGTAGCCGAGCGGCCGGGAGATGATCTCCCCGTGGATGGTCGCGTCACGGGCGGCCGCCACCAGGGCCTGGTCCGGCACCTCCGGGATCCACATGGTCAGGTTCTCGCGCACCGTGTCCGCGAACAGGAAGATGTGCTGGTCGACGAGGGACACCGAGTCGGTCATCAGCTCCCGCGGAATCGCGCTACGCGGATGCCCGTCGATCAGCACCTCCCCCGACCACGGCTGGTGGATGCCGGCCACCAGTGACGCAATCGTCGACTTGCCCGACCCGCTGGGGCCGACGATCGCCACCCGGTGGCCGGGCTCGATGGCCAGGCTGAAATCCTCGAGCAGGGGCTCGCGGTTGTCCTGGTAGCCGAAGGTGACGTTGCGCAGCTCGATCCGGCCTTTCAGCCGCAGCCGGCCGGCAAAGGTCGAGGCCCGGTCCCGGGCGGCGTCGGGAACGGGCTCGAAGAAGTCGAGGTCCTCGGTGGCGTCGAACACGTCGTCGAGGCGCTGCAGGTCCGCCTCCAGGATCTGGAACATGTCGGCGAACTGGATGAAGCGTCCGATCGGTTGCAGGAAGTTCACCGCCGCCATGTAGAACCCGGTCAGCATGCCGACGGTCATGTCGCCCGACATCACCGCCCAGCCGCCGAGACCGATCACCGCCGCGTTGCCGGCGACCAGGAACAGCACCGGCAGGGCCGCGTTCACGTAGCCGAGCTCGGCGAAGCGTTGCCGGGCCAGCAGCTCCCGCGCCTGGTGCCCCGTCCAGCGGGAGAAGAAGTCGTCCTCGGCGGCGGTCGCCTGCAGGGTGTCGATCTTGCCGAGGCCGAACATGCCGATCCCGTAGAGCATGCCCTGCTCGCGCCTGAGCCTGCGGTTCTCGTCTACCCGCAGCCGGGCCAGGACCCGCATGGCCACCGCGCTGAGCGCGCCCAGCCCGACGACCACCGCGCAGAGCAACGGGCTGTACGCCAGCATCAGCGCGAGAAACGCCATGCTGGTGACGATCTCGATGAAGATGCCGACGAAGTGCTGCGTCGCGACGTTCGAGACCGCATCGAGAAGCTGGATCCGGGAGGTCAGATCGCCGGAGAGACGGTGCGAGAAGAACCGCATGGGAAGCCGGAACAGCCGGGTCATGAAGCGTTCGGCGTGATCGACGGACAGGCGCACGGAGAGTCGCCGGAGACAGCGCTCCTTGAGCCAGGTGAGGAGGTAGAGCAGGCCCGCCGAGGCGAGGAGGATGCCGGTCAGCACCCCGCCCCAGGCCGGTTCGCGCCCGGAGAGCACGAAGTCCACGAACAGGCCCAGAAGGAACGGCAGGGCAAGGGCCGGCAGGGCCAGAAGCAGCCCGCAGCCCATTGCGAACGCAAGCGGCCCCTTCACGTCGCGCAGCCACGGCAGGACCCGGTACAGGAGGCCGGGCCGGATCCCGCCCGGCTGGAAGTGGGGTCCCGGCTGGAACGTCAGGGTCACCCCGGTGAACGCCTGGTCGAACTCCTCCTCGCTGATCGTCCGGTGGCCGTTGGCCGGGTCGTTGATCAGGAAACGCCCCTTGTCGAACCCTTCGAGAACAACGAAGTGGTTGAACTCCCAGAACAGGATCATCGGCAAGGGCATGCTCCGGAGCTCTTTCGGCTGCTTGCGCCATCCGTTCGTCTCCAGACCGTACCGACGCGCGGCGCGGTAGATGTCGGCCGCGTTGCATCCATCCCGGCCGACCGAGCACGTCTCGCGCAGCTCCTCGATGGACACCCAGCGCCCGAAGTGCGCGAGCACGATCCCGAGGCACGCGGCCCCGCACTCGGTCTCGGTGAGCTGCAGCAGCACCGGCGTGCGTACCCGGCGCCGCGAAGGAACGTCACGGGCCTTGCGCACCCGTTTCAGCGCCTCGTCCAGTTGGATTTGGGGTCGGGAGGAAGTCATGGCTTCGCCGCGCCGGCCGTGCGGTCCGTCGCGGTGGCGGAAGGTGCCTCGCGGGCCGTATGCGCGCGTTTCGGCATCTCCCCCGGTCGGGAGGAAGGGGGGCGACAGGTCATGGGTTCGTTACACCGGCTGTCCGGTCCGTTCCCTGCCGCGGTTCCGGGAAAACCCGTTCCGTCCCCAGCGGCAAGGGGAGGACGGAGCCGCAGGTGGTTCTTCGCACGTCGATGGAAACGGCAGCGGGCGTCAGCCGCCCCCGCCCGCCAGCAGCAGAGCCGCGGGGGACTGCTTCCCCAACACGACCCGCGCGAGCCCGCCCGCACCGTCGGCGAGCGGCAGGCGCGACGGATCGTCCAGCGCCAGACGAAGCAGGTGCGAAGGGGCGGGTGTCGAAAGGCCGAAGTCGGCAAGCCATTCGGGAGCGGCGGCAGGCCGTGGGGAAACTTCCAGCACCCGGGCGTCCAGCGTGCTCGAACCCGGCTGTCCGGGCAGCGCCACCAGCACCTCCGCGGCCATGCCCGCGGTGAGCTTCCCGGCGTCCTTCGGCGATACGAAGGCCAGCGCCTGCCAAGTGTCTTCGGACCTGCCCCGGACCTGGGCGACCGTCTCTCCGGCGCGCACCGGCTGGCCCGGAACCAGACGGTGCGCCACGAGCTTCCCTCCATGCGGAGCGACGATCGATTCCCCGGCAAGGATCTCGACCTCTGCGAGCGCGTTCCGGGCCGCCGCAAGCAGCGCCTCCTGCAGTGCGGTGGCGGCGGCGCCTTCGGCGCGCCGCATCCCATCCTCGACGGCGCCCGCGATCCGCCGCGTGATCCGGGTCTGGCGCTCCGCCTCCGGCAGGCGGACCCGGGCGATCGCCTGCCCCGCTTCGAGGGTGTCCCCGACGTCGGCCAGCCTCTCGACGACGTTGCCGAACACGGGGGAGACCACGGCATGGCGCTCGCCCGGCTGGACCAGCACCGCCTGGACCGACAGGCGGCGCTCCACGCTCCCGAGCATCGCCCAGGCGAGGAGCGCGAGCAGCGACACGCCGAGTCCGGCCAGCACCATCCACTCGTGGGGCGCCGTGACCTGGAGCCGCTCGTCGAGGGGCTCCGGGCGCGACCGGCGCGCGACCGCCTCCTCCCTGAAGACCTTGTTGTAGAAAAACAAGACGTAACACTCCCCAACTTCCCGCCGGCCAGAGACCCCGGCCGTACACGACCCACACGCCGGCCGCCGACGGCAGCACCATCACCGGCAGCGCGGACTTGGCGGATTATACGCTATCGAACCCTCGCGCAACGGCGGGCATGCCGTCGCAGCCCCGCCACGACTCCGGGAGGCGGTGCGCGGCGCCGTGGACCGGGGGCATTGACGGACCAGTTCGAGAGCGACACCCTTCCGGCTCCGCGCGCCGGCGAGGCGCGGCCCCGATCACCGTCAATCGCCGATCCGTGGACGAATTCGAGCTCATCACGCGCTGCTTCCGCGACCGCACCCCGCGGCGCTCCGACACCGTGCTCGGTATCGGTGACGATGCGGCGCTGCTCGACACCGGCGGCCTGCCGCTGGTCCATGCCGGGGCGACGGCGGCGTTCTCCGCATACGATGACGCGGCCGGCATCGCCCGCCACGTCTTCGGCACCGCCCTGCTTCGGCTCGCCGCACGGGCCTCGACGGCACGCTGGGCGACCCTCGCGCTTACCCTCGAAGCGGCCGATCCCGACTGGCTCGAACGGTTCTCGGCCGCCGCCGCCGCGGTATGCGAGGCAAGCGGAGTCGAGCTCGCCGGCGGGGATACCACCCTCGGGCCGGGCCGGGCGACCGTCTTCGCGCTGGGCGCGGGGACTGCCCTCCCCCGCCGGCCCGAGCCGCGACCGCGCACCGCCGCGATCGGGGTGCGGCTGTCGCTCGCGACCACGGATGCGCCGGAGCGCGCAATCGCCGATCTGGTCTCGGCGTGCGCGGACCTCGCCGGACGCGGGACGGAGATCCGGTGGTGCGACATGCCGAACGCGGGTGGCAGTGCGGGAGACGACGCCCGCGCCCTGGAGCTCATCGCACACACCAGCGCCTTCGGCATGGAGGCATTGCTCGCGGTCGGAAGCCGCCACCGGCTCGCAATCACGCGGACCGAAGCCGATGGCTGAGCCGCGCCGCGTTCCTCCGCCCCGTAGCGAAGCCGAGCTCCTCGCCCGTGCCGACGCCCTGGCCGGGCGCACCCTCGGCGACGTCGCGGTCGAGCACGGGCTGGCCGTGCCGGCGACCACCCGCCGCGGCAAGGGCTGGACCGGCACCGTCATCGAGCACGCGCTCGGCGCGAACGCCGGCTCGTTGTCGGAGCCGGACTTCCGGCTGATCTCCGTCGAGCTCAAGACGATCCCGATCGGACCCAACCGCCGGCCGCTCGAATCGACCTACGTATGCACCGTGCCGCTTGCGGGTGACGCCGCTCCGGACTGGCGGGACTCGAACGTGCGCCGCAAGCTCGCACGCGTGCTGTGGATGCCCTTCGAAGGGGATCGCGCGATCGCGCTGCCCGAGCGCCGGATCGGCGCCCCGCTGCCGTGGAGCCCGTCCCCCGGAGAGGAGCTGGCGCTGGCGAGCGACTGGGAGACGTTGATGGATCGGGTGGTGCTCGGGAGGGTGGAGGAGATCTCCGCCCGGGAGGGGGAGTGCCTTCAGATCCGTCCGAAGGCCGCCAACGCCGCGGCGCGGCGTCTCTCGGTCGGCGCGAGCGGCGCGCGGGAGCCGACCCTGCCGCGGGGGTTCTACCTGCGGGCGAGCTTCACCGCCGCGATCCTGGAACGGTACTACGCATGATCCGGGGTCCGGCCCCCGCGGCGCACCCACCGCCGCGGGAACATCCTGCTCATGACCGATAGCGCCTCGATCTCGGCCACATCCGCACCTGCCGCACGACTTCGTCCTCGTCATGAAGTGGACTACACTGGGTGACCACTGAGGGGTGGAACGGGAAACGCCGTGCATGTGACCAATGTTCGGGAGCTGAAGAAGAATCCATCGCGGGCTCTGCGGCTGGCGAAGGAAGGCCCGGTTCTGATCCTGAAGGGGAACGAGCCCGATGCGGTGCTGGTGCACCTGACGAAATCTTTGACGGACACCGAGTCGGGTGTGCGTCCGGCGCTGGCGGCCAGCCTCTACCGGGACGGCTGTGTCTCGCTGGGCAAGGCGGCGAAGATCAGCGATCTTTCCCTGAACGAGTTCATCGATCACCTGGGCAGCCTGGGGATGGACGTAGTCGGAAGCGACGAGACGACGGACGGTGAGACCCGGGACCTTTCCGCGTGGCGGTCGTCATAATCGACGCGGGTCCCTTGATCGCCTTGGCGAAGGTGGATTCGCTGTTCGTGCCGCGACGTTTGTTTTCCCGTTGCCGGATCCCGGAAGCGGTCTGGTTGGAATGCCGGCGGAAACAAGGGGAGGACAGTCGGCGCATCGAACAGGCCGTGGAGGAAGGATGGCTTCGCGTGGAAGCGGCAACGAACGCGGGCCACTTTCCTCCAAGCCTTGGCCAAGGCGAAATCGAGGCGATGCAGCTCGCTCTGGAGACCGGGCAGGCATTGCTGGTCCTGGATGATCGGCTGGCGAGGCGAGAGGCGAAGCGGCGCGGGCTCGACTATATCGGCACTGCCCGAATGCTGTTTCTCGCCGAGCATGGATCGATCATCGACGACGCCGAAACCGTAATGCAGCGCATGTCCGAACGCGGTTATCGGATATCTCCGTCGGTCGTGCAGCGCCTGCGCCTGTGATGATGCGGCATCCGCCGCGAGCGCTCTCCGTGAGGCGTGGTGTCATCGGTGAAAAGTCGTGGCGGTCATACGGATCGTGCG
Organism: uncultured Gammaproteobacteria bacterium; assembly: GCA_958295835.1. Classification (GTDB taxonomy): domain Bacteria; phylum Pseudomonadota; class Gammaproteobacteria; order HK1; family HK1; genus HK1. The sequence continues at coordinate 3,888,493 of OY282378.1, read as the reverse complement.
GCGCGACCCGTTCAACTGATCATCAGGATCATCAGCACCACGAACCCGGCCACGAGCAGGATCGGCACGATCGCCGCCTTCCAGTCGCCGGCATCGGCCTTCGGCGCCTTCTCCACCGCCCGCTTCGCGCCCGGCCCGAAGAAGAACAGGACGATGAGCACCAGCACCCCGGCGAGGATCGCTTCCCAGAGCTCGATCTGCATTGACGTCTCCGTCGTGTCCAGGATCTTTCGTCGTGCGCTCCGCCCTGCTGCCGGCGCGGCAGTCCGGGTCCCTCAGCGGCGCAGCTCCAGCCCGTAGACCGAGCGCCAGAGCTTTCCCGTCACGTAGAGCAGGCGGCCGTCCCAGGCGATGCCGTTGGCCACGCCGGCATCACCGGCGTTGCGTTCGCGCTCGGCGATCGGCGCGAGATCGAGCCATCCGGTGACGGCGCCGCTGGCCGGGTCGATGCGCGCCACCCGGTCGGAGCGCCAGACGTTGGCGTACACCGTGCCCTCGACGAACTCGAGCTCGTTGAGCGCGGCGATCGCACGGGCGCCGTCGCGCACCTCGACCTCGCGTTCGACGCGGAACGTCACCGGGTCGCGAAACCGAAGCGTCGCACTGCCGTCACTCATCACCAGCTTCTCGCCGTCCCAGGCGAGACCCCAGCCCTCCCCCGCGTAGCGGTGCTCGCGCACGAGCGAGAAGTCCTCGACCCGCAGCACGAACGCGCGGCCCGCGGTCCACGTGAGCTGGTACAGCGCGTCGCCGACCAGCGCAAGACCCTCGGCGAAAAGGCGGCCGGACAGCCGCCGCTTGCGGACGACCCGTCCGGTGGCCGGCTCGACCTTGCGCAGCGACGAGCGCCCGCGCAGACCGGTGCTCTCGTACAGGGCGCCGCGGTGGAAGACGAGCCCCTGGGTGAACGCCGCCTTGTCGTGGGGATGTTCGACGGCGATCCGGTAATCGATCGGCGGCGCCTCGGCGCGGATGGAGCAGGAGACGAGCAGGCACGCGAAGAGCGCGTACCCCCGGCCCGCCACGGCATGCATCTATTCGTCGGTCACGCACCCGCGCGAGGCGTCGGACACGTTCTTGATGTACTTGTACAGGGTGCCGCGCGTCTCCTTGTACGGGGGCATGGTCCAGGCGGCGCGGCGGCGCGCCATCTCGTCGTCCGGGACGTCGACCCGGATGGAGTTCTCTTCCGCGTCGATGGCAATCACGTCGCCGGACTCGATCAGCCCGATGGGACCGCCTTCCTGCGCCTCGGGCACCACGTGCCCGATGATGAAGCCGTGCGACCCGCCGGAGAAGCGCCCGTCGGTGATCAGGGCGACGTCGGACCCCAGCCCGGCCCCCATGACCGCCGAGGTCGGGGTCAGCATCTCCGGCATCCCCGGCCCGCCCTTCGGCCCCTCGTAGCGGATGACGATCACGTCGCCCTTGGCGATCTTCCCCTCCTCCAGGGCGCGCAGCATGTCCTCCTCCGCATCGAAGACCCTGGCCGGACCCTCGAAGCGCAGCCCTTCCTTGCCGGTGATCTTCGCCACCGCCCCGCCGGGCGCGAGGTTGCCCCGCAGGATGCGGATATGCCCGCTCTCCTTGATGGGGGCGGCGAGCGGGGCCACGATGCGCTGGCCCTCGGCCAGCGGGGCCGCGCCCTCCAGGTTTTCGGCGATCGTGCGGCCGGTGCAGGTCGGGCAGTCTCCGTCGATCAGGCCCTCGGCGAGGAGGTACTTCATGACCGCCGGCACCCCGCCGGCCCGGTGCAGGTCCTCCATGACGTACTTGCCGCTGGGCTTCAGGTCCGCGATGTAGGGGATCCGATCGCTCACGGACTGGAAATCGTCGATGGTGAGCTCGACCCCCACCGCACGCGCCATCGCGATGAGGTGCAGCACCGCGTTGGTGGAGCCGCCGAGCGCCATGACCATCACCATCGCGTTCTCGAACGCGGCGCGGGTCATGATGTCGCGCGGCTTCAGGTCCTTCTCCATCAGCGCCCGCACCACGGCGCCGGCCCGCCGGCATTCATCGATCTTGGCGGGGTCCGTGGCGGGGGTCGAGGAGCTGTAGGGCAGGGACATGCCCATCGCCTCGATCGCGGTGGCCATGGTGTTCGCGGTGTACATGCCGCCGCAGGCCCCGGCCCCCGGGCAGGCGTTGCGCACGATCTCGACCCGCTCGTCCTCGTCGATCGTGCCGGCGAGGAACTGGCCGTAGCTCTGGAAGGCGTTGACGATGTCCACGGTCTGGCCGTTCGCGGTGCGCCCGCCCCGGATGGTGCCGCCGTAGACCATGATCGACGGCCGGTCGATCCGGCCCATCGCCATCAGGCATCCGGGCATGTTCTTGTCGCAACCGGGGATGGTGACGAGGCCGTCGTACCACTGCCCGCGGGTCACCGTCTCGATCGAGTCCGCGATGAGGTCCCGCGACTGGAGCGAGAACGACATGCCCTCGGTGCCCATCGACATGCCGTCCGACACCCCCACGGTGTTGAAGCGCATGCCTTTCACCCCGACCGCCTCGACCCCCTCCTTCACCTTCGCGGCCAGGTCGAGCAGGTGCATGTTGCAGTTGTTGCCCTCGTACCAGACGCTGGCGATCCCGATCTGCGCCTTGTCGAGGTCCGCCTCGGTGAACCCGGTGGCGAAGAGCTGGGCCTGGGACGCGCCCTGGGACTTGGGCTGGGTGATGCGGGCGCTGAAACGGTTGATCGGGCCTGCCATGACGGACTCCGGTTCGAGTGGGATGGTACGCGCCGACTGTAGTAGCACGATTCCGAAAAAACCAGAACGGCGCTCGGCCGGCCCGGCCTGGTGGATCCGTGTACTCGTCACCCTGGAGTACTTCGCGGGCGATTTCATTCGCTCCCGCCCACCAGGGACTCGACGATTTCAGTCTCCGGGATTCCCGGGGCGGTTCAGGTTCGACCCTCGCCCATCAAATCAGGCCGCTCGGCGCGACGAACCGATTGGAAACCTTGAGCAGTGCGGTTGACAATCGAGCATAAATGCTCGATTTTTCGTCCGTGAACGGGTCTGAATTCCTCAAGCGCACCAAACGCTTTGCCAGGAAGTCCGGTCGGTCCTGGCGTTTCGATCCGAGCGTCGGCAAGGGAAGCCACGGCCGCCTCCACGTTGGGGGCCGCTTCACCACCGTTCCGCGCAAGGAGATCGGCAAGGGCCTGCTGGCCGCCATGTTGAAAGACCTCGACATCGACAAGGAGGCGCTCTGATGCGCTACGTATACCCCTGCGTTCTCACGCCGGAGGAAGGCGGCGGCTTCTTCGTGTCCTTCCCGGACGTTCCGGGCGCCAACACCTGCGGAGACGATCGAGCCGAGGCGCTGGAGATGGCCGAGGATGCCCTGGCGGTCGCACTGGCCGGCCACGTGCACGAACGGTGGGAGATCCCCGCTCCGAGTCCGGCCGCGTCCGGCCAGATCCTGGTTGCCGTGCCGCCGCTGGTCGCGGCGAAGCTCGCCCTCTATTCCGCGATGCGTGAACAGGGGATGAGCAAGACCGCCCTGGCCCGGCGACTGGGACTCAGCGAATCCGTCGTTCGCCGGCTCCTCAATCCCGACCACCGTTCCCACATCAGCCGGATCGAGAAGGCGCTTCGGGCTGTCGGCCGCCGGCTGGCCGTCGAAGACCGGGCGGCGTAGTGGCGACAGACGGACCCGGACAGCATTCCCGGGGCAGCCGGGCACGAGCCTCTTCGTGCCGCCGGCTGCCTGCCGGCACAAATCAGCCATGCCGTGATTTCCGGCTGGGCGATACACACGGACGGATCGTTTACGGCTCGAAAAGTACAAGTGAATTCCAAATGAAACCCGCGCCTCATCGCCGAATCACCCGTTGAAGGTCCTCCAAAACACCCCCTGAAAGACCGCCGAACAGCCCTCTGGCAATTGCCTGGTCGCTCCGGACCGCGCTACTCTGGGGCATGGCCCGCAAACGCGCCGACTACCGCCCGCGTATCGCCGACGCCGAGCTCGCCGAACTGCTAGCCGCGTCCGGGGCCGTCCTTGTGGAAGGCGCTCGGGCGGTCGGCAAGACGGCGACGGCGATGCAGGCCAGCGCCAGCCATGTGCTGCTCGACATCGACCTCGACGCTCAACGGATGATGAGCATCGATCCGGCAGCCGTCCTGACCGGGGACCCGCCTCGGCTGCTCGACGAGTGGCAGTTGGCGCCCGAGGTCTGGAACCACGTTCGTCGGACCGTGGACGAGCGCTCGGGGCGTGGGCAGTTCATCCTGACCGGCTCGGCAGTGCCGGCCGACGACGTCACGCGCCACACCGGCGCCGGCCGCTTCACCCGCCTGCGGATGCGGCCCATGTCGCTCTTCGAGAGCGGCCACTCCACCGGCGTCATCTCTCTGCGTGGCCTGCTCGATGGGGAGCCCCAGCGGGGACACGCCGCACCCGTCCCCATTGCCCGGCTCGCCGAACGCATCGCCGTCGGCGGCTGGCCAGCCCACCTTGGCAGTGCCGCGACGCCGGCCATGCGCGTCAACCGGGGCTATCTGGACGAGATTCGACGTACCGACGTCTCACGCCTCGACGGCAGGTTGCGCGATCCCGTGCGGGTCGGCCGGCTCTTGCAGTCTCTGGCGCGCAATCTCGCCACGCCGGTGTCGGTGGCAAAGCTGGCCGCCGACGTGGGCGGCAACGGAACGGCAATGAAGGCGGACACGGCGGCCGGGTATCTGGACGCCCTCGAACGGCTGATGGTAGTGGAGCACCAACCGGCCTGGTCCCCGCACCTGGTTCACGCACCACGCTCCGCTCCACGCCCGTGCGCCATTTCGTCGATCCCTCGTTGGCGGTCGCCGCCCTGGGTGGGCGCGCGTCACCGGCGACACTCGTGGCCGACCTCCGGTTCTTCGGCTTCCTGTTCGAATCCATGGTCATCCGCGACTTGCGCATCTACGCGCAGGCCGCCGACGCCACGGTGTTCCACTATCGAGAGAAGGACGGCCTGGAGGTAGATGCCGTCGTCGAAGCTGCCGACGGGCGCTGGGCCGCCTTCGAGATCAAGCTGGGCAACCGCTGGGTGGACGACGGCGCAAGGAATCTGCGCCGGTTGGCCAAGCGAATGGCGAACAGCGACCACGGCCCGCCAGCCGCCCTTGCCGTCATCGTGCCCAGCGGATACGGATCCGCGCACGGTGGAACCAAGGCCGGCGTGATCCCCATCCATGCCCTGGGGCCGTGAAACGGCGCCGAAGAAAGCGAAGGAGCCTGAACATTGAGCGGCAGCTTCCAGCGAACACTGGACCACATCCGGTCCATCGCCGACTCCCCGGGAGACCTGTGGACCGAAGTTTCACCGTCTCGTTCATTCGCTCTCACTTTCACTTCAATTGTCACCGTTTCCTCCCGCTGAGCCTCCTTTCGGCCTTTCCCATCAAGCTCGCATCAAGTCCGACAACCGCACCGGCTCGGCATCGGCGCCCCGGCGGAGCACCACGATATGATCCGGCTCCGACATGAACCAGGCGAACGAACGCCATGCCAGCTCGCTCACCGAGCCTTTGAATGCAGCGTCGTCCCGATCCGCATAGGCGGTCACGAACGCCACCCGATCCTCCGCCACCCGAAGGCCACCGGCCGGTGATTGTACGGTGCCGGTGCGGGAACCGCTCCGAGGTCTCCGCCCTCGCGCGCTCGGTGGTGGCCTCCTCGCCGGCACTCGCGCCGATGACCGCGTAGCGCCCGGGATGCGTCCACGCGCGTTCGAGACAGACCTCGCGCACGCGCCGGAAGAGTTCGGCGTCCTCGCGCCTGGACCGGTCCGCCACGCCATGTGCAAGTCCCGGTCCGACCGGGATCAGGAAGCCCATCGTCATCTGCCGGCGCCGCCGGTGCCCGCGAGCCCGACCTCGACCGGGACGTCGAGCACCAGATCGGGCCGCTTCCCGGGTGAAGGGGGTAGAATGGGAACAACCGCTCTCGGAGCCAGCCGCCATGTGGACGCACCGTATCGAGCTCGACCCGAACGTCATGCTGGGCAAGCCGGTCGTCAAGGGGACGCGCATCCCCGTCGAACTCGTCCTCCGAAAGCTCGGCGAAGGCGCGACCATGGACGATCTGCGCGATGCATATCCTCGACTGATGCCCGAAGACGTCTACGCATGCCTCGTGTATGCCGCGGACACGGTTGCTCATGAGGAGGTCCTTTCCACCGCGCCGGCGTAGTCTCCGGACAAGTGCCGATGCTGCGCTTTCTTGCCGACGAGAGTTGCGATTACGCTGTTGTCCGTGCGTTGACGAGCCTCGGGCATGAGGTCCTGCCGGTCGCCGAGTTGTCTCCGAGAGCCGACGATGAGACGGTGATCGACCTTGCGCTACGGGAAGAACGCGTGCTTCTCACCGAGGACAAGGATTTCGGTCAGTTGGTGTATGCCAACGGACTTCCCTCGGTCGGGGTCGTTCTGCTGCGTTTTCCGGCTGGCGCCCGATCGGGAATCGGCGAAACCGTGGCTGATTTCGTGAGCCGAAAGGGCGCAGAACTGCAAGGACGTTTCGTCGTAATCCAACCAGGAAGGATTCGGATGAGTGCCCGTTACGGAGACTGGCTCCTCGGATGAGCTTTCGGTGCCGGCGAATCACAGAGCCCGGGTGAGGCGGTCGGCAAGACGGCGACGGCGTGGCGGCAATGGCATCATCCGGCTCCGTTGCCGTACAGACGCCCCACCGCGCGCTCCAGCGTCTCGCGTTTCGCCCGCTTTTTCACCAGCCGCTCGATTTCCTTCATGTCTTGCGGCGAAGGCAACGGCAAGGCTTCCAGCTCATAGGCCGACACGGCCACGCTACCGTTGATGCACCGGAATACCTGATCGACCACGTCGCTGTTCAACAGCACGGCCAACGCCGCCACCTTCGGGTCGTCGTCGAGCGGTTTGATCATGTTCAGGTGATTTTCGACGACGACCGCGCCGTGTTCCTCGATAAACGACGCCGGCAGTTCCGCCGCGATCAAACGCCGGCATTGCTCCTTCGCCGTCGTCCTTTGCAGCAATATGCACGGGAAATCCGTCACCACCCAGCCTTCGCCTGCTTCCGGTTCAAAATACGGCTTGTGATTTCGCTTTTCGGCCCGGAATTCGAACACGCCGCCGGATCGCACCGATTCCGCCCACACCAGCGGATAGCGTCCCTTTCCCGGTCGATCCCGCAGGCTCGGCTTGTGCTGGTTCCACACCAGCGGCCCCGTGCTTACCGTGTAGCCATAATCGGCCAGCCGGTACGGCAACTCTTCAACCTGACGGACCAGCGCGCTCTGCGCTTCCGTCCGCGGCATCAGCCACGGCCGGTCCGGGTTTTGAGGCAGGTTGAACGATCCCGCGGTCGTGGTCTCGATAGCGCCGCCCAGTCCCGGTGAAATGAAACGGACCTCTCCGGGACCCCGACCACCACCGCGTCGATACGCTGCCAACAGGGTTTCCTGCAGCACATCGGCAAAGACGCCCTTGCGCTCCCCGATGAAGTCGATGCTCACCGGCGGTGCTTCCCGGCCGAGCAGACCGCGCAGGGCCTTGAAATACTCCCCGGCAAGGAAGCTCGCCGGCGTCACGTATGCGATGACCCCGCCCGGCCGCGTGAAGCGCAACGCCAGGTCGGTGAACACGCCGTACAGGTTCGCATGGCCGAACAGGCTGCGCCGGAACTTCTCGCGCAACCGCGAAGACAGCGTGATCCGTCCGTAAGGCGGGTTGCCGGCCACCAGATCAAAGCCTTCTCCCACGGGCGTCTGCTCAAGACCGTCGTAGACGCGCACGACGGACTGCAACCGTGTTCCTGCCTCACGGCACAGGTCGCCGAGCGTGACATCGAGGAACACCAGCGACAGCCACGCCGCAAACGGATCCAGCTCGAACCCGTTCAAACGACCCTGAATGTTCTTCAGCGCGACCCTGGCGCTGCAGTCCTTCAGACCCTCCGCCATGCGCCGCGCCACCGGCGACAGGAATGCACCCCCGCCACAGGCCGGATCGAGCACCCGCGCCGAGCGCCAGTCCACACCGGCCTTCGTCGCCATGTCCAGCAGCCGCTCGCACAGCGCCGGCGGCGTGTAATACGCCCCCGACTGCGCCCGGAACCTGCCCGGCATCACCCCGGTGTAAAGCACCCCGATCATGTAGCCGGCGTCCATGACGTCCAGACCGGCCGCGGCCGTTCCGATGCTCTCCGCCAGCGCTCCGGTCTCTTCCGGCACCGAAGAAAGCACGACGTCCGGCGGCAGCTCGCGCAGCGACCAATTCCCCCCGGACGCGCTCTGCAGTTCCTTCCAATACGCAGAGACCACGCTGAAAACGACCGCCCGCGCGAAGTCCAGCCTGCCTTCGCGTTTGACCGACGATGCCAGCATTCGGGCGCTCAACGAGCCGTAATCGACAATCGCACGCGCCGACGTTGCGGGGGTCGCGTCTACGCTCTCCGCTACGTTTGCCGCTCTTGCCGCCGCGATGGCTCCCCCCTGCTTCAACTCCCGGCCCTGCGTCTCTCGAACGAGAGGTTCACTCGAACCACTCCTCGCCGCCCCCGTCCCTTACCTCATCGCCTCCAGCCCCCACTGCCGTGGGATCAGAGGCTCGCGAGCTGTCAGGAGTTATTCCTACGCAGGTGCTTGACGATCCCATCGATCCCGTGGCACCGCAGGTGCCGAGTATCGAGTATGTGGGGTGTCGCGCCCTTCCTGCCAGTAGATGATCCCTTTCAGGTCCCATTGGATCTCTTCGCCTCCGTCGGGTACCAACCTCATCCACAGTCCTCCGCCGCTGATCCCCTTCCAGCAGTCGACGAACATCGGCGGGCTGAGTGTTTCTGGCGGGGATCCTATTCCGCTGATCGCGAAGGTTTTGGTCCCCTCGCCGATCTCGGGCGATTGGGTCGTGACGGTGCAGTAGTCCCATTCTCCCTGCCAGTCCGTCACCTCCATGCAGTCGTCGTTGCCGTTCAGCTTGGCTCCTTTGAGTATGACTTGTCTCATGTTCAAGCAGATCGCCTGCTCTCCGGCTTCGGCGATCCTGCGGTCGTCATCGGCGAAGAAGCCTGTTACGAACAGTCCTCCGTACCCGATTCCTTCGCGTCTCTTGTCGAGGCTGTGGAACACGCCTGCGGTGTAGGTCTCGTGGAGTTGCCCCGATTTCGTGGACCCCTCCACACGATGCGCTGGTGTAGGATCGCCGCTGTCCCGACCGGAGGCCGCGGCGGATGCGCCGCGGAGCGCAACCCCATGAGTCGTCCCATCGTCGGCATCACCGCGTGCCGGATCGAGATCGATGGCCGCGTCCACCACGCCGCCCTGGAAAGGTATGTCGGCGCGGTGAGCGCGGCGGCGGGGGCGCTGCCGCTCCTCGTTCCCGCCGTCGGGCGCACCGTCGCCGGCGACGATCTGCTCGACGCGGTCGACGGCCTCCTGTTCACCGGCAGCCCTTCCAACGTGCTGCCCCGCCACTACGACACTCCGCCCAGCCGCCCCGGCACCCGGCACGACCCCCATCGCGACGAAACCACGCTGCCGCTTGTGCGCCGTTGCCTCGAACGCGGGGTGCCGCTGCTCGCGGTCTGCCGGGGCTTCCAGGAAGTGAACGTCGCGCTCGGCGGGACGCTTTACCAGCACGTCCAGGAGCTACCGGGAATGCTCGACCATCGCGTGGACCCATCCCTCGACCTCGCCGGCCAGTACGCGCCGAGGCACGCGGTGCGGGTGGCGCGGGGCGGATTCCTCCACCAGCTCGTCGGGCGGGAGGCGATCGAGGTCAACTCGCTGCACTCGCAGGGCATCGCCCGGCTCGCCGGGCGGCTGGTGGTCGAGGCGCGGGCGCCGGACGGTCTCGTCGAGGCGGTGAGCATTGCGGGAGCCGCGTCGTTCGCGCTCGCGGTGCAGTGGCATCCGGAATGGAACGCGCTGAAGGATCCGGCCTCGCGCGCGATGTTCGAGGCGTTCGGGGCGGCGGTTCGCGAGCGCGCCGAATGGCGGCATGGCGGCCCGGCCGAGACGCCGCTGCTCCGGAGCGCATGACGGGCAGGAGTGCCCGATGGGCAAGGGGTGCTTCGCGAAGGCGCAATCGTAGCGATTACGGGACAAACAGCCTTACCGCCGCGAACGCGACTCCGATCGCCGCCGGTACGGCCACGCCAATGGCCGCAATCACACCGACCAAGAACCATACCTTGATTTTCTGGATGTCTTCGCGCGTCGCCACGTGCTCTATCCGCGCTTCGATTCTGGCGAGCCGCTCTCCGAGTTCGCCGTCCCGAAGGCCATTGCCCGATGGACTCTTGGCGCCAGGGAAGCGGGAAATGTTGTTCTCGTGTTCGCCACTCATTGGTGTTTCCGCAGCCATTCCCATATCGCCTGCCGCTTATGGGTGGGGTCTCCGATCCCGTGTTTCGATATTCCGGTATTCTGCGAAATGGCGCACCATCCCTGCCAGGAGCATGTAATCACCGAGGTCGAGGCGCTCATGCCCGACATGTCGGGGTCGTGCCATGAAACACGCGATGCGGCAAGCGGCATGAACTCCATCGAGCACTGGTGCCGGGAGCACGCGATCACCGAGGTCGAGGCGCTGATGCCCGACATGGCGGGGGTCGCCCGCGGCAAGATCATGCCGGTGGCGGCGTACTGCCGCGCACTCGGCATGAACCTCCCCGAGGCGCTGGTGCTGCAGACCGTCACCGGCGACTACCCCGAAGACCAGAGCGCCGTCGATCCCTCGGATCGCGACATGGTGCTGCGCGCCGACGAGCGCACCATCCGGCTCGTCCCCTGGGCGGCGGAGCCCACCGCGCAGGTCATCCACGACTGCTTCCACACCGACGGCAGCCCGGTGGCCGCCACCCCCCGCTACGTGCTCCGCCGGGTGCTCGACCTCTACCGCGAGCGGGGCTGGCGGCCCGTGGTCGCGCCGGAGCTGGAGTTCTACCTCGTCAAGCGCAACAACGACGCGGACTACCCGCTGGAGCCGCCGGCGGGGCGGTCCGGAAACGTGGAGCGGGGGCGCCAGTCCTACGGCATCGACGCGCTGAACGAGTACGACCCGCTCATCGACGACGTCTACGACTTCTGCGAGGCCCAGAAGATCGAGCTCGGCACCCTGAGCCACGAGGCCGGGGTCGCCCAGCTCGAGATCAACCTCTCGCACGGCGACCCCCTGGAACTCGCGGACCAGGCATTCCTGTTCAAGCGCACCGTGCGCGAGGCGGCGACGCGGCACGGGGTCTACGCCACGTTCATGGCGAAGCCGATGGAACGCGAGCCGGGCAGCGCCATGCACGTCCACCAGAGCGTGGTCGACGCGCATACGGGCGAGAACGTGTTCGCGACCCGAGACGGCGAAAGGACTGCACTGTTCCACGCGCACGTCGGCGGCCTGCAACGCTACCTGCCGGCGGCGATGTCGTTCCTCGCCCCGAACGTCAACTCCTACCGCCGGATCACGAAGTACCTGGCCGCGCCGATCAACGTGCAGTGGGGAATCGACAACCGCACCGCCGGCCTGCGGGTGCCGCTGGGCGACGCCGCCTCCACGAGGGTGGAGAACCGGGTCGCGGGCGCCGACGCGAACCCCTACCTGGCCGTCGCCGCATCCCTCGCCTGCGGATTGCTCGGCATGACCGAGGGGGTCGAGCCGACCCCGGCCGTCGAGGGCAGCGCGTACAGGATGCCCTACGAGCTGCCGCTCAGCCTCGCCGAGTCGCTGCGGGCGCTACGTGAATGCCCGCCCCTCATCGACGTGCTCGGCGAACGCTTCATCCGCGCCTGGAGTGCGGTGAAGGAATGCGAATTGCGGGCGTTCCTCCAGGTCATCAGCTCGTGGGAGCGGGAGTTCCTGCTGCGCAACGTCTGATCCCCCGACCCCCGCGACGGAGCGCCGTCCGGCTCTGGCGTCATCGCCGAGGCTCGTTGGATAATCGCGCATCGCCGCATGTCTGGAAATGAGTTCACCTCCAAGCAGGAGAGACGCCGATGAAACGAACGAAGCACAATCGGATTTCCCGCCGCTCGCTCCTCGCCGGTGCAGGCGCAGCGGCAGCGGGCCTCACGATCCTCCCGAGATTCGGCTGGTCGGCCGAGGAGGCGAAGCTCAATTTCTACAACTGGGACACCTACATCGGCGAGACCACGCTCGACGACTTCAAGGCGGTCACCGGCATCGAGGTGAAGATGGACCTCTTCGCCGACAACGACGAGCTGTTCGCCAAGCTGAAGGAGGGCAACCCGGGCTACGACGTCGTCGTTCCGAGCAACGACTACACCGAGCGCATGATCGTGGCCGGCATGCTCGAACCGCTCGACCATGCCAGGATCCCGAACATGGCGAACATCACCCCCGCGTTCCTCGACGCGGCGTTCGATCCCGGACGCAAGCACAGCCTTCCGTACATGTGGGGGACCATCGGCATCGGGTACCGGAAATCGAAGGTGAGCGCGCTGCCCGATAGCTGGAAGCATCTCTACGACTCGGACGAGTACTCCGGGCGCATCGCGATGCTCGGCGACGGCGGGACCCTGATCGGGATCGGGCTCAAGTACCTCGGATACTCGTACAACGAGACCGATCCGGCGCGCATCAAGGAGGTCGAAGACCTCCTCATCCGCCAGAAGCCGCACATCAAGGCGTTCGCCGAGGACAACGGCCAGGACCTGCTCATCTCGGGCGAGGTCGACCTCACCATGGAGTGGAACGGCGACATCCTCCAGGTCATGGCCGAGGACGAGGACTTGAGCTACGCCGTGCCGAAGGAGGGCGGGCTGCTCTGGGAAGACTCCCTGGCAATCCCCAGGGACGCCCCGCATCCCGAGAACGCCCACAAGTTCATCGACTTCATCCTCGACGCGGAGGTAGGCGCGGCGATCGCCGATTTCATCTACTACGCGACCCCGAACGAGGCGGCGAAGCAGCACCTGCCGAGCGAGTACCTCGACAACCCGGCCATCTTCCCGCCGCCGTCGGTGATCGAGAACTCGGAGCCGTCGAAGTATCTCGGGGAGGGCCATCAGCGCCTGCTCGACGAGACCTGGACCCGCATCCAGGCCGCATGACGCACCACCCGATGCCGGCCGCGACGGCCCCGCGCGCGACGCGGCCGGCATCGGATTCCGCGTTCCCGGTACCCGCCCGGTCGGGCCGGAACCGACTCCCAGGCCCACGCCGGATTCACGGGGTCCCTGCCCGGCTCCCGGCTCGGCGCCCCGATCGGTGCCCGGCTCGATAGTCCGGCATGGACGACTGGCGCATCCGACCGAGGGTCTTCTGGGCGTTCTTCCTGCCCCCGACGCTCTGGCTCGCCGCGTTCTTCCTCGCCCCGCTCGCGCTGGTGTGGGGGTTCAGCTTCGGGGAGAAACGCGGACTCGTCGAGATCGCGATCAACGGGACGGTGGAGAACTACGTCCGCGCGCTCGACCCGCTCTACCTGCGGATCTTCGGGAAGTCCTTCTGGTTCGCGGCGCTGACCACGCTCATCTGTCTGGTCGTCGCCCTGCCGGTCGCGATCGCCATCACCTTCGCGCCGCCGCGCTGGAAGCCGATCCTGCTGCTGCTCACCATCCTCCCCTTCTGGACGAACCTGCTCGTCCGAACATACGCGCTCATCGCGGTGCTCCGCACCCGCGGCTACGTCAACTTCACCGCGGAGTGGCTGTGGGAGAAGGCGAATGCGGCGCTGCTCCGGGCGGGTCTCGGGGAACATCAGCTTCTCGGCGAACGGTTCGAGCCGTTCGTGCTGCTCTACAACAATACCGCGGTCGTCTTCGGACTCGTCTACGTCCACCTGCCGTTCATGGTGCTGCCGCTCTACGCGGCGCTCGACCGGCTCGACCGCTCGTACATCGAGGCGAGCCTCGACCTCGGCGCGAGCCAGACCCGCACCTTCGCTTCCGTGGTGATTCCGCTCGCGCTGCCGGGAATCATCTCCGGCGTCATCATCACATTCATCCCCGCCCTCGGCTCGTTCCTGACCCCGGATCTGCTCGGCGGCACCGACAGCCAGATGATCGCGAACGTGATCGAGCGGCAGTTCAAGTCGGCGAACGACTGGCCGTTCGGGGCCGCCCTCTCGTTCATCCTGATGTACATCACGTTCTTCGCCCTCGCGGTGCGCGCGATGGCGAGCCGCGGCCGCTCCGCGATGGAGGCGGCATGAGCCGGATCTTGCGCAGGCGCCCCCCGCCGGGGCCGCTGGAGTACGGCCGCCGCGCGTGGATGCGGCTGGCGCTGCTCGCGACGTTCGTGTTCCTCTACGCACCGATCGTGACCCTGGTGGCGTTCAGCTTCAACGACAGCCGCCGCAACATCGTGTGGCGGGGATTCACGTTCAAGTACTACGAGAAGGCGTGGAGCAACGACGGACTGATCGAGGCGTTCACCAATTCGCTCACCATCGCCTTCGTCAGCACTCTGGTGAGCACGGTACTCGGCACCCTGGTCGCGGTCGCGCTGTGGCGGTTCCGCTTTCCGTTCAAGGGTGCGCACGAGGGGGCGATGGCCCTGCCCATCGTCATCCCGGAGATCTGCATGGGGGTGGCGATGCTCGCGTTCTTCGCCCGGATCGGCTGGCCCAGCGGTCTCGCGTGGCCGTTCAACCTCGGGGCGATCACCATCGCCCACATCTCGTTCAGCTTCCCCTTCGTCGCGGTGGTGGTCCGCGCGCGTCTTGCGAGCTTCAACCGCGAGCTCGACGACGCCGCGCGCGATCTCGGGGCATCGGAGTGGCAGGCATTCAAGGACGTGCTCGTGCCGCACATGCGCCCCGGACTCGTCGCGGGGGCGCTGCTGGCGTTCACCCTCTCGCTGGACGACTTCGTCATCACCTTCTTCACCTCTGGACCGGATACGGTGACGTTCCCGGTGAAGGTCTACTCGATGGTCCGGTTCTCGGTGACGCCGGAGGTGAATGCCGCATCGACGATCCTGATCGCGATCACCCTGCTCATCACCAGCGTCGCGCTGTGGATGCAGGGACGCGCGGATGCGAAGGATGAACACCGTCGGGCAGGGACGACATGAACAGAGCCGGTGATGTGGACGGCGCCCGAAGGCGGAGCGGCCGAATCGGCGACGGCGACGGGAGCGAGCGGCCCATCATCGAGATCCGCGGCGTGACCAAGCGCTTCGCCGCGGGCGATCCCGCCGTCGACTCCGTTGACCTGGAGATCCCGGAAGGCGAGCTGTTCGCGCTGCTCGGTCCGTCCGGCTGCGGCAAGACGACGCTGCTGCGGATGCTCGCGGGATTCGAGACCCCGACCTCCGGCGAGATCCGCCTCGACGGCTCCGACGTCGCCGGGGTGCCTCCGAATCGGCGCCCCGTCAACATGGTGTTCCAGTCGTATGCGGTGTTCCCGCACATGAGCGTGTTCGACAATGTGGCTTACGGCCTCAAGGTCACCGGAGTCCCGACTCCGGAGCGCCGGGCGCGGGTCCTGGAAGCGCTTGGGCTGGTGCGTCTCGACGGGCTCGAGGCGAGAAGGCCCGACCAGCTCTCGGGCGGCCAGCGCCAGAGGGTCGCGCTCGCGCGGGCGCTGGTGAAGCGCCCGCGGGTCCTGCTGCTCGACGAGCCGCTGTCGGCGCTCGACGCGAAGCTGCGCGAGGCGATGCGGATCGAGCTCGTCAACCTTCAGGACACGATCGGCATCACGTTCATATTCGTGACCCACGACCAGGACGAGGCGCTGTCGATGGCGGACCGGATCGCGGTCATGGAGCATGGGCGGGTGCGCCAGGTGGCGGACCCCGCCACGTTGTACGAATACCCGAGCTGCCGGTTCGTGGCCGACTTCATCGGCAAGATGAACCTGTTCGAGGCGACGGTACGCGCGTGCCGGGCCGGCGAGCTGGAACTCGACGTCCCCGGGCTCGGAGCGCTGCGCATACCCCACGGCGAGCCGGCGCACGGAAATATCGGGATCGCGGTCCGGCCCGAGAAGATCCGTCTGAACGAGTCCCGCCCGGACGCGCCGTTCGCATTCGAAGCAACGGTCGAGGACTTCGCGTACTACGGCAGCGAGACCCATCTGTACCTCGTCACCGCCGAGGGGATGCGCTTCGCGGCGACGATCCGGAACACGGCCCGCAGTCCGGCACGAATCGAGCGGGGGACGCGCCGCTTCGTGAGCTGGACGCCCTCCGACACTCTTGTCCTCGCCGAGTAGGACGAGGGAACCCCCAAAGCGGCCGGCCCCTGACCGGTCAGTCGATCTTCAGCAGCAGCTTGCCCCGCGTCTCACGCGCTTCGAGCATCCGATGGGCCTCGGCCGCGGCGCCGAGCGGGAGGATGCGATCGATGGCGGGCGCCACCCGTCCCGCGGCGTAGTGTCCGAACATCGCGCTCCCGCGCCATGCGATCTCGCCGGCGTCGCGCATGTAGTCGGCCATGTGCGGTCGGGTGAAGAAGAGCGACCCTGCCTCGGCCAGGGCCAACGGCTCGACCGCCTCGACCGCGCCGGACGCGGCCCCGAAGTTGACGAGCATTCCGCGCGGCGCCAGCGAACGCATCGATCCCTCGATGGTCGCCCGGCCAACCGAGTCGTAGACGACATCCACCCCGCGCCGGTCCGTGGCGTCCCGGACCCGCGAGGCGAAGTCCTCCCGGCGATAGAGGATGACATGGTCCGCGCCGAGCACGGCGACGATTCGCGCCTTCTCTTCGGAGCCGACGGTGGCGAACACCTCCGCCCCGAGATGCTTCGCCAGCGCGACGAGATGCTGTCCGACTCCGCCCGCCGCCGCGTGCACCAGACAGCGCATCCCCGCCTCGACCCGGAACAGCGAATGCGTGAGGTAGTGGGCGGTGCAGCCTTGCAGCATCAGGGCCGTCGCCGCCGGCATCTCGACCGCGTCCGGGACCTTCACCAGCCGCCATGCCGGCACCACCGCGGCCTCGGCGTAGCTCCCCAGGGGGAGGCACCAGACGACCCGGTCGCCGGGCGCTACCGAGTACACGTCCGGCCCGACCCGCTCGACGACCCCGCCACCTTCGCGACCGAGCGTGAACGGCGGCGAGTTCGCGTAAGTGTGGGACTTCGCGTACATGCCGTTACGGTTGTAGACGTCGGTGTAGTTGACACCCGCGTACTCCAGTCGAACCAGCGCCTCGTCGGACCCGGGCTCGGGCGTGGCGATCTCGCGCAGCACCAAGTTCTCGGGTCCGCCGTAGGCGTCGATCTGCACGGCTTTCATGTGCGATGCTCCTTGCGGTGCAGCCGCCTCGGGTGGTGCGGCGGCCCTCCGGTGGTATCAAGGCCCATGTTCGATCTCGATGGTGGATGACCGGTAGCTGCCTGCATCAGGACGGACCCGGATCCCCGAGCGCCGCATCAAGCGCGCGCCCGACGTCCGACGGGGTGTCCAGCACCTCGACCCCGGCCGCTTCCAGCGCCTTGCGCTTCGATGCGTAGGTGCCCTTGTCCCCCATCACGATCGCCCCCGCGTGCCCCATCTTCTTCCCCGGGGGCGACGCGCCGCCCGCGATGAAGGCGACGGCCGGCTTGCGCATGTCCTGCATGTACTCTGCCGCCTCCTCCTCCATCGTACCGCCGATCTCGCCGACGATGACCACCGCCTCGGTGCGCTGGTCGGCATCGAGCGAGCGCACCGCGTCGCGCGTGGTGGTGCCGATGATCGGATCGCCGCCGATTCCGATGAAGGCGGATTCGCCGAAGCCGGCCTGCACCAGGTTCAGGCAGATCAGCGTGCCCAGGCTCCCGCTGCGCGACACCACGCCGACGCTTCCCGGCCGGAAGATGCCGCTCTCGAACGCGGGCATGAAGCCGACGAAGCACTCGCCCGGGGTGACCAGGCCGGCGGTGTTGGGGCCGGCGACCGCGGCGCCGTTGGTCCGCGCCGCCGCCAGCACCTCCATCACGTCCTGCACCGGGACGTGCTCGGTGAGGACCACGAGCCGCGGGCACCCCGCCTCGATGGCGTCCAGCGCCGCCGCCTTCATCCCCAGCGGGGGGATGAACAGCACCGAGACGTCGAAGCCGGTCTCGCGCATCGCCTCGCGGGCGCTGGCGTACACCGGCACGCCGCAATGCTCCGTACCGGCCTTCTTCGGGTTCACGCCCGCGACGATGCGCGTCCCGTACTCCTGCATGCGCGCGGTCCAGAACGTGCCCTGCCTGCCCGTGATCCCCTGGACCAGCACCCGCTGGCCGCCACGAACGATCATGATGCGCCTCCTGCACCCCGGCCCGCGCCTGCCTCCCGGCCGGCTGCCGTGCCCGATTCCCGGCCGGCCTCCCGACCCGTTTCACCGGCCGCACCTGCGGCGGCGGCGACCGCGGCGGCGATGGCCTCGTCCATGGTCTCGCAAGGCGTCACCCCGAGACGTTCGCGGAGCATCGCCCTCGCCTCGGCCGAGCCCGTGCCGTGCACGCTGAAGAAGATCGGAATGGACGGGGCGAGCGCTTCCCAGGCGTCGAGCACCCCGCCGGTCATCACGTCGGTGCGCGCGAACGCGCCGCAGAAGTTCACCACCAGGCACCTCACCCGAGGGTTGTCGAGCACCAGCTCCAGCGCCGGTTTCGCCCTGGTGTACGCCTCGCCGCCGATCTCCAGGAAGTTCGCCGGCCGCCCCCCGTGGTGCGTCACCACGTCCATCGTGGTCATGGTGAGCCCGGCGCCGTTGGCGAGCACCCCGACGTCGCCGTCGAGCTCGATGTACTTCAGCCCCAGCGCCTTTCCGCGTGCTTCGAGCCCGGTCAACCGCTCCGGGCTGCCCTTTTCCGCCAGCGCCTTCCGGCGCTCGATGCCGGAATCGTCCAGGGTGAACTTGCAGTCGAGCGCGACCAGCCGCCCGTCCGCGAGTCGGGCGAGGGGGTTGACCTCCAGCAGCTCGGCATCGTTGTCGCGGTACGCGCGGTAGAGCGCGACGAGGGCACCGGCGACCGCCGTTTCGGCCGCCGCCGTTTCGGCGGCCGATGCTTCCGCGGCCGACGCCTCGCCGACGCCGAGATCGAGCCCTCCGAGCATCACGCGGGCGGATTCGAGGTCGAGCCCGCGCGCGATGTCGACCGGAGCGCGTCGAAGCCGATCGGGCATCGAAGCCGCCACCTCTTCGACGTCCATGCCGCCCTCCGGGGAGAACATCACCAGCGGCCCCTTCGATACCGCGTCGTTCAGGACCGCCGCGTAATACTCCGCCGCGATCGCCGCCCGCTCCTCGACGAGCACGGACTCGACGCGATGCCCGGCGATGTCCATGCCGAGGATCGCCTCCGCCGCCCTGCCCGCCGCCGCAGCATCGTCCGCGGTGCGGATCCCGCCGGCCTTGCCTCGTTTGCCGGTCGGCGCCTGTGCCTTGACCACAACCGGCCCCCCGAGCTCCGCCGCCGCCGACCGCGCCTCGTCGGCGCTCCGCGCCGTACGGCCGCGCGGGATCGCGATGCCTGCCGCCCGAAGCAGGGGCTTCGCTGCATGTTCTTCGAAGTTCATGGCTTCCGATGTCCTGTCATGAGTGAGGTCCGTGCGCTTCCCCGGGGCCATTATCACCCCACCACCAGCAGCTTGAGGCCGATGACGCCGAGCCCCACGAGCAGCCACCTGCGAAACGTGGCCGGAGCCAGACGGGCGCGCAGCCTCGCGCCGATCACCATGCCGGCGATTGCCGGCGCCACCGCCGCCGCGGACACGAAGCCCGCGTCGACCCGGTATGCGCCGTGCAGCACGAGCACGCCGGCCAGCGCGGCGGTCGAGACGCCGAACGTGATGCCCATCATCTGTACGAGCTCGTCCCGGTCGAGACCCAGCGCTTCGAGGTACATCACGACAGGGATCACGAACGTCCCGGTCACGCCGGTGATCAGTCCGTTGGCGAAGCCGGCGAGCGGGGTGAGCATCGGCTCCGCCCGCGCCGGCACCGGGATCCGCACCGCCCGAAGCCCGAGCCACGCATAGACGAGCAGAGCCGCGCCGAGCACACGGTCCATCGCTTGCGGCGCCTCGGCGAATACGTAGTGATACCCGATCCACGTGGCCACCGGGATGATCGCGAGGGCGACGCCGAAGCGCCTGAGCAGCGCGGCCAGGTGACCGCCGACCGCTCCCTGCCAGACGTTGGTCACCAGCGACGGGATCACCAGCAGCGGCAGCGCGGCCTCGATCCCGAACGCGGCCGAGAGCAGCGCGACCGAGACCGTCGGGAGGCCGAGTCCGACCACTCCCTTCACGCCTCCCGCGAGAAGGAACGTCGACATGACGATCGTGATCGAGAGCGCGTCCATCGCACCATCGCCTCGCAACGTGCCGATCAGGGAGGTCCGGCGGCGGCGCCGCGCGGGTGGCGGCTGAAATGGTACATCTCATGACCGGAAGCGCCACCGTACCGGGATCGGACCCGCGCCGCCCTCCCCCACCCCCCGCTCTCCCCGGCGGGCGCCGGGATACGAGCAGGAGACGCGAGGGGCGTATCGCCGACGAAGCTCCCCCGGCGTATGCCGGGGTACGAGACCAGCCGCCCGGTTCGTTCACCGCAAGTCCGCTGTTCCCCCATGTGTACCGGTGTAATAGAGTCTCGCCGCCCACACGGCGACGATGCCCAATCGGAGGAAGACTGATGGACGACCGCATGAAGACCCACGGCCACATCGGATGGTGCGATCTGATGTCCGATGACGTCGACAAGGCACGCGACTTCTATACCGGCGTGCTCGGATGGGACACCGAGGTCATGGACGTCGGGAAGGGTCCGTATACCATGTTCAAGGCCGGCGATCGTCCCGTGGCCGGCCTGATGGCCAAGCCGCCGGAGGGGCCGGCATCCTGCGCCCCGACCGCGTGGACGTCCTACGTGACGGTCGACGACGTCGATGCGCGCGCGGCCAAGGTCGCGGACGCGGGCGGCGTCGTGATCGTCGCCCCGGTGGACATCCCGACGGTGGGGCGCATGGCGATCATCCAGGATCCCACCGGCGGCGTCATCGGGATCATCGAGTACGCGGATCCGGGCGGGTGACGCCGGGCGCCGACCGGGAACGCGGGGTCTCGGGGACGCACCACGAAATCCCGTGATTCGCAGGAGGAACGCGCGTTGCCCGCGCGCTGCGTGCTATCGAGCAGGGGGTGTCGGTGGCCGAGCGGGCCGGCTTCGGCGCCTTGAGGGATGGGGTCCGCGCCTCCGTGCCCTGTTCCGAGGACGCACCGTGCCGGCGATGGCTGGCGAGCGCTGCCCGTGGTCGAGCCGGATGGCGGAAGACGCAAGCAAAAACCCCTTCCCGCGGCGGGAAGGGGTTTCCAGTAGTCAATCCGGCCTCTCTCCGGAGACCTGCAAGGCAGGCGGGGCGCTCAGTTGAACGTCACGCGCAACCCGGCGAGGACCACGCTGACGTCATCCGCGTCGTCCTCCTTCATCATCCGGTAGCCGGCGTACGCGGTCGCGCCCCCGCCCATGTTGTGTCCGACACCCACGCCCCAAAGCGAGCCATCCCCGTCGTTGTTCTCGCCACCCTTCCAGTAGACCCCGACGCTGCCGTCGCCGTAGCTGTGGTCCAGCTCCACGTACGTGTACTCGGTTTCGTCGTCGATACCTTCCTGGCTCCAGGCCAGCGCGACGCTCGTGCCCTGCCCGAAGCCGACCGCGGCGGAGGCGGTGGTGATGTCGCCCGACGCGTCGTCATCGTACTCGGGGATGTGGCCGACGCGGACGTCGTAGCCGGCGTCCCCGAACGAGCCCGCGACCGAGAGCTTGGCATCCCAGTACTCGTTGTCTCCCGTCGAGACGGCGATGGTGGCCGGACCCATCGCGGGCGTGTCGTACCGCAATACGTCCGTACGGCCGCCGTCATTGCTCGGGCAGGCCGGCCCGGTGCTGTGGTAGGCGCACCAGTTCGACACGCCCCCCAACCAGGACGGGCCGCCCAGGCGGGCATGGGCCATGCCGTCGGTGGCGGCCGAGGTGTGTCCCAGGGTCAGCTTGCCGAATGCGCCGGAGAGGTTGACGGCCGCGTGGCGCGTCGTCGTCCCGGACGTAGAACCGGTGCTCAGGACGCCCATCTCCATGTTGACGCCGGCCGTCATCCCGCTCCCGATGTCCCCGCTGCCCGTGAAGCGGACGCGGCTCTGGGACGCGTTGGAGTCCACATGCTGCAGGTCGTTGTCATTGTCCCCGCCGTCCACGCTGATGATGGCGCGGTTCACGTGGCCGGAGACCGAGAACTCCACCGCCTGGGCGGCCATCGGCAGCGCCAGCGCGCTCGACACGGCGGCTGCGATCAGTTTTCGTTCCATTGGATCCATTCTCCCGTTTGTTGCTGTCTGCTGTGAGTGAATACCTTCCCGACCGGAGCCGGAGAGCGTTCGTGAAACCTCCCGTGACAACGAGAAGCTTGGTCTGAGTCTGGCAAAAGGCGGTGCGATCCGCAACAAGGTGTAATGATCGTCCGACAAGAGCATCGGTTTTGTTGTTCCAATGCAACAAATCGGACTGCAACCGGCTCCGGATCGACCACCCCGGACATGCAGCCGCCGGCGAGGCACCCGCTACGGAAATCCAGGCCGTGTGCGCTCCGGCCCCGCCTGGAGGACGCATCGAGCTTCGCCGGGAGCCCGGCGCAGACGGAGACCGCGCCGATGTCCGCGTGCGGCGGAGGGTCAGCCCGTGACCTCGGCGATGCGGCTTGCGATGCGGTTCGCCGCCGCCTTGGCGGGATCGTCGGCCAGGTGCGCATAGCGCGCCGTCGTCTGGACCTGGCTGTGGCCCAGGAGCTTGCCGATCATCGGCAGGCCCTCGCCGATCAGCAATGCGCCGCTGGCGAAGCTGTGCCGCAGATCATGAAGACGCACGTCGTCGAGACCCGCGCGTTTTCGGATGAGTCCCCACGGATAGTGCAGGGACGCGACGCGGCTCCCGGGCCGGCGCCCGGCAATCACCCAGGGGTTGCCCTCCACGCGCGCGATGCCGCGCAGCACCGCGACCGCCGGCTTGCCGAGATGCACGATCTTGGCGCCCGTCTTGCTGTCCGGCAGCCGCAGCTCCGCGGTCTCCGGAGCAACGTTCTCCCAGCGCAGGGTCATGATCTCCGAGAGGCGGCAGCCGGTCAGCATCAACAGACGGATGGCGGCGACGGCGGAGGCGGTCGCCACGCCCGCGCTCTCGGCCTCGCGTAGCGCGGCGCCGAGGCGGCGGTACTCCTCGTCGGACAGAAACCGCTCACGCCGTTGCTCCCGGAACCGTTTCACGTAGCGGCACGGGTTGGAGCCCTGGGGCCTGAGCCCCCAGAGCTCGGCCGCGGTGAACATGGCGGACAGGATCCCGAGGGTACGGTTGGCGGCGTAGGGGATTGCGCGCATCTCGTGGTGCAGGGCGGCCAGGTCGTCACGGGTGACGTCGGCGACCCTTCGGTTGCGGAGTCGGGGCAGCACGTGCCGCCGAATCGATGTCTCGTAGCTGTACGCGGAGCTGGGCTTGCAGCGGGCCGGGACGTATTCCTCCACGAAACGCTCGGCGAGCTCGGCCATGGTCGGCGCGCCGCGCTCTCGCAGGTCTCGCCCGGCCAGATCCTTGCCGGTCCTGGCGGCGGTGATGATCTCGGCCGCGCACGCCCGCGCGGCAGCGGGGGGAATGGCGCCGTGGGGTCCGATCGTCCTCTTCACGACGCGGCCGTGATGGCGGTACTTCACGAGATAGACCTTGCGCCCCGAGGGGTGGACACGCACTCCAAAGCCCTTGATGTCGTGGTCCCACAGCATGTACTCGCGCTCGCGGGCGGTCAGGGCATCGACGGCTCTCTTGGTGATCCTGGCCATGGGCTTCCTCGTTGGCGGATTCCGTATCGGGACCGGATAGGTACCCGACGGGCGCGATTCGAAGCAAACCTCGCCGATCCGCCGGACGATCGACTCGCCGGCCCGACGGCCTGGAAGGCGGACGCGCCTGCCAAGGCTCCCGGTACCGTGAGCTTCGCATAGCCCTTGCCGTTTCGAGCCACCGCGGGACACGAATTGCCGGCGGCGGCGCCCGCCACCGAGCCTCTTCTTCCGGATTGCGCTTCGGGATCGGATAGGTACTCGAAGATCCGGAGCGGAGCATGCCGCAGCGACCTCAAGTGTGGGCAGATCTATATTAACTATTTGAAATACAAATATTTTCTGGCGCGGGGCGGCTCGCGTTCGATGCTTCCTGTCACGGGAGGTTTCACGAAGCATCTTCCGGCTCCGGCCGGGAAGATATCCATTTGGCGTTGCTGTTCCTCCGGCAATGGCGCCGGAGCACAAGAGGAGCATGTCATGAAGAGAATCACGAGTGTTCTGGCCGTTGGCCTGCTGAGCACGTCCGGAGCTGCCCCGGTCGTCATGGCCGATGCCCATGAAGATTCCGTAACCACCGTCAGCATCTACGGCAGCGTTCGCGCCGGCATCTACCACAGGGACCCGCCGACAGGCGAAGACACCTGGGACATCGGTACCGTCGATACCGGGAGGAAGGATGCTGGCGATGATGTGGGTGGTGGCGACAAGTTGTGGAGTCGCCTCGGCTTTCGGGCGTCCCACAAGCTCGGGAACGGGATGACCAGCGGACTGCATATCGAGAAGCGGCTCGACAACTTCCGCACCCGGCATCAGAACGTCTACCTGGAAGGCGCCTTCGGCCGGATCACCCTCGGCCAGCAGGGGAATCCCTACTACTCGGCCGTGACTTGGGACGGGACATATCTCTTCGGCGGAGCGTCCGACCCGGCCTCACGCGTGAGCGGCGTCAATTACACGACCCCGGCCGAAAGTCCGGTGAAAGTCGATATCGGAGTCAAGGACGACGACTCCAACGATGACGGATCGAGCAACGACGGGGTCGATCTGTTTACGATCGCGGCCAGCTACAGCACGGAGTTCGCGAATCTCTCGGCTGCCTACGGCAAGAATGACAATTCTGACACGGACTCCTGGGGCGCCAGCGCGAGCGGTAGTGTCGGCGCCTTCAGTTGGGATGTCGGTTACGAGGCGCGAGATGCCGCGGATGACGTCGACAGGTACGGATTCTACACAGGCTACGATATCGGTGCCGCCGGAGCCCTCTACCTCTACTACGAGGACATGAACACCGACACCGGTGCGGGGGAAGATGACTGGACCCTGTTCGGCTACACCTATCCGATCGGCCCGTCGACCCGGTTCATCGCCGAGCATCGAACGTCCGATTCGGATGACAGCAGAACGGCTCTTGCCCTCCGGGTCGACTTCTGAGCGGTCTGTCTCTCCTCTCCTTGAAGGCTGGCAGGCGCCTGCACAGGCGCCTGCTTTTTTTGGCTCTTCAGCCGCTGCCGGAAGAAGAGTTGGCGCTCTGGGAAGGCCGTGCGTGAGCGATGCGCCTCTTGCTGGACACGCACGCTTTCCTCTGGTGGCTGGCTGGAAATACGCGGCTGTCGATGAGCGCCCGTCGCGCCATGGAAGATCCGGACAACGGCGTCATCGTGAGTGCCGCGTCCGCGTGGGAGATCACCACCAAGCACCGCATCGGCAAGCTCTCGGGGGCGGCGGCCGTGGCGCAGGATGTGCCGGCGCCATCGCGAGTCAGGGCTTCGAGGAGCTGCCGATCACGGTCGAAGACGCAGAACGCGCCGGAGGGCTTCCTGGTCCGCATCGCGACCCTTTCGACCGCATGCTCATTGCCCGAGCCGTGGCGTGAGGGCTGGTGCTGGTGTCCATCGACCGGGTGTTCGACGAATACGGTGTACGGCGCCTTTGGTGACTCACCGGCAGAAGGCCGGATCGCTTCGCTGCCTTCCTGCACCGCCGGCACCCGGACCCGGACGACTTCACGGTCGGCGAGATCGTCCGGCAGGCCGAGACCGAGAAAATCGGAGATGGCCCCTTGCGCCCCGGAGTCCAGGTGCACGCCTCCCTGCACTGCGTCGCCAACAAGGCACCCGACTCCGGACGTTACCGGATGCTGTTCGAGACATCGAAGGGGCGCCGTTCACCAGCGCGGCGTTCACCTCAGTGCTCAAGGGCGCGGGCGTGGCCCCCGGCTTACTGCCTGCCGGGCGGGCTCAGCATGAACGGCAAGGGGCGATGGGTGGACAACGTGTTCGTGGAACGGCTGTGGAGGAGTGTGAAGTGCGAGGAGGTGAACCGCCCCGGGAAACCCGGAGACTACACTTGTTGAATCTTCAGGGGGCCGGCGGGCGAAGACCACGCACTCGGTGGTGCAGGGCGACTGGTAGACCGCGACCATGGCCGCCGGACGGTTGTTGAGCTTCGACACCGCATTGTAGACCTGCGAGCCCAGCCCCACCCGGGCCACGTCCCGCAGCCGCACGAAGGAGCCGTCCGCGTTGGCCTGCTCGATGACGTTCCCGAACTCCTCCACGCTCGCCAGCCGCCCCCTGGCCCGGATCGCGTACTGGAACTGCGGGGCGCCGTCGGATGACGCGCCGCCGGCGGACGGCGTGCCCCCACCGGATCGAGCGCTGTCGCCGGATGGCGACATGTACTCGAAGGGCGGGCGCCGAGCTCCCCGGCCGTGGCCCGCACGTTCTGCGCCCGGATGGCGCCGGCCACGTCCGTGGCGGTGAGCTTCAGCGCCGCCAGCCGGTTCGGGTCCAGCCACACCCTCATCCCGTAGTCCGGCGCCCCTCACGTCATCTACACCATCCTCTCCTGCCTTGCCGCCGGTGCAAGGCGGCCGTCACCGATGATTCACGCCCCTGTTTCCCGGCTCTCATATCGGGGGTCGGTTTGCTTCCCGGCAAATGGTCCGGTTCTGATACTGTCCTGCGGCTGTCGGCGGAGGGTACCGGCATCCGGTCAGACCGTCTGGCTCAGCATTGAAGCCGGCCGGATACCATCCGTGAGCCTCTTCCTTTCTCCCGCAAACTTGTGGAAGTCGCACTCCACCTGGATGCCGTGCCAGAACTCGTCGGATTGGCCGAAGAAGGCGCCAAAACGAATCGACATGGCGGGGGGGATCGAGCGCCTCGCATGGACGATCTCGTTGATCGCGCGAGGGGCGACTCCAATGGCGCGAGCCATGGCATTTTGCGAGATCCCCATCGGTTCGAGGTACTCCTTCACGAGAATCTCACCCGGTGTGAGCGGGTTGTCCTTCGGGTCCAGCGACAGATCCATCTCCGGCAGCTCGGCAACCACCACGCCGACTGATTCCAGGCCGTGCAGCAGGTCGTCGGCCTCCGCGGACCGGATGTACGGTTTCAGGCGATCGCGACCCAGGACCTTCCTCAATTCCTCGATCTGGTAAACCGACGTGACCAGCGTACAGTCCCCGCGTTTGACGGCCGACAGCAAACGGCCGGGCGGCCCTTCCCTCGCGATCAGTGCGCTTGCGAAGACATTGGTGTCAAGAACGATCCGCACGGGCCTGGGTCACGGCTTCGTCGGCGAGGGCCTGAGCCTCCTCGGCCGAGAGGCGCCTGTTCCGCTCCTGGATCGTTTCGACGGTCTCCCAGAAGATCGCCTGTCGGACTGCACGATCGACGAAATGGGACAGATCGCCTTTCCTGCCGCCGGTCCGGGCCAGATAGCTCCGAACCGTGCGGTCGGTGTCCTCCGATATGACGACGTTCCATCGGGCCATGATTGGCCTCCGGTCAGGTGTTCATGCGCCTATGCGCATGGTGGATGCTCCGCTTTCATGTGTCGATCCTGTGTTCGAGGCATCGCCATGGCGTCTCCTCCGGCACTCTCGCGACGCGTCACGCTTCCCGGGTAGCCGATGAAGTGTGGATCGCGACCGCACTCCTGCACCGCCGGCACCCGGACCGGGACGACTTCACGGTCGGCGAGATCGTCCGGCAGGCCGAGACCGAGAAAGTCGCCGACGGACCGCTGCGTGCCGGAGTCCAGCCACATGTCTACCAGCACTGTGTCGCCAACAAGGCGCCCGACTCCGGACGTTACCGGATGCTGTTCGAGACCTCGAAGGGGCGCCGTCGCCTGTTCAGACCCGGGGACCCCTGCCATCCCCGCCGCCACTCGGGGAAGGAGGTCCCGCGCGATGACGAGATCCCTCCGGCCTACCGGAAGCTGAACGACGGGCGGCTGAGCAGGAAGAACATCCGAGGGGTTCATTTCATCCAGTCGCTTGAGAAGGTGATGCTGTGAGGATCGATATCTGACAGCTCTTTGTCCGTACATTATCCGTAGGATAGGGTTCGGCCGATTCAACCGGAGGGGTATTCGTGACCATCGCCGAATCCAGATCCGAACGCATCGAGGTTCGCACCACGCCGGGCGTGAAGGCGCTGTTGCAGCAGGCTGCGGCCTCATCGAACAAGAACGTCACGGAGTTCTTGCTCGATGCAGGGCTCAACGCCGCCGAGGACGTCCTGGGCGATCAGCGGCTGTTCCGGCTCGACGATGATGCGTGGCGAGCCTTCCAGGAAGTGCTCGATCGCCCGGTCACCGACAAACCCCGCTTGGCCCGACTGCTGGCCGGAAAGAGCGTGCTGGAGTGACACGCGGCGGCGAGGGACCGTCTCCGGTCGAAAAGCTTGCCGCGCACCACGAGGTTGATGCTTTCGACTGCGGGAAGAAGCCGCTCGATCGTTTCCTGAAGCGTTTCGCGCTTGCGAACCAGAACGCCGGAAGCGCTCGTACTCATGTTGTCTGCTGGCGACGGAGAGTGGTCGGGTACTACAGTCTTGCAGCAGGCGCCGTCCAGCCTGCCGACGCCCCGATCCG
Organism: uncultured Gammaproteobacteria bacterium; assembly: GCA_958295835.1. GTDB lineage: Bacteria > Pseudomonadota > Gammaproteobacteria > HK1 > HK1 > HK1. Next base: position 3,859,859 of record OY282378.1, on the reverse strand, counting down.
GGTGGGCAAGGGCCTAGCCCGACATCCGATCCCCGTCATGCTTCTCGCCCGCCTCGCGGTGGGCCGGTCGTGTCAAGGACAGGGGCTGGGCAAGGCACTGATCAAGGACGCGCTGCTCAGAACGGCCGAAGCCGCCGAAATCGCCGGCATCCGGGCGCTCCTCGTGCATGCCAAGGACGATGAAGCTCTGGTCTGGTACGAAGCCCTGGAGTTCGAAGCGAGCCCCACCGATCCTCGCCACCTGTTCCTGCTCACGAAGGACTTGCACGCCCTTCTGCAAGCCCTTCCGGAAGACGGGCTCGACAGGAGGACGGCGGTGTGCCCGGGTGATTGAGACATTGGGGATGAACCGCACCATGTGTAGCGCGCCTCGGCATGGATGATGACCCGGTAGACCTTTTTCGCTTCCAATGTTACCAATACAACCAACGCAAATAAGGTAAACCATGAAGATTCGGGTAGCCGATGAAGTGTGGATCGCGACCGCACTCCTGCACCGTCGGCACCCGGACCGGGACGACTTCACGGTCGGCGAGATCGTCCGGCAGGCCGAGACCGAGAAAGTCGGCGATGGACCCTTGCGCCCCGGAGTCCAGGTGCACGCCTACCTGCATTGCGTCGCCAACAAGGCGCCCAATCCCGGACGTTACCGGATGCTGTTCGAGACCTCGAAGGGGCGCCGTCGCCTGTTCAGGCCCGGGGACCCCTGCCATCCCCGCCGCCATTCGGGGAAGGACGTCCCGCGCGATGACGAGATCCCACCGGCCTACCGGAACCTGGTCGACTGGTACCGCAACGAATACGCCGGCGGCGGCGGGGACGGCGGGTGTCGTGAGGCCGACCCCATCCTCTCCCTGCACGGTCTCGGCAAGGCGATCTGGGCGGACGAGGATCCCGACGCCTACGTGGACCGGCTCCGGGAGGGGTGGGTGTGAGCAAGGTCTTCTGGGACACGAACCTCTTCGTGTACCTCGTCGAGGACCGGGGCGAGCGCGCGGAGCGGGTCGCGGCACTGCGCCGCTGCATGATCGAACGCGATGACGAGTTGCTCACCTCCGCGCTCACCCTCGGAGAGATTTTCGTCAAGCCCATGGAAGCCGGAGACGAGGACCTGATGCATCGCTACGAGCAGGCGATCGGGGCGGGCGCGACCGTGCTGGCCTTCGATCTGCGCGCCGCTCCCAGATTCGCGGAGATCCGCCGGGACCGCTCGATTCGGGCGCCGGACGCCATCCAGCTTGCCTGTGCATCGGCAGCGGGCACGAATCTGTTCGTTACCAACGACGAGCGGCTGAGCAGGAAGAACATCCGGGGATTCATTTCATCCAGTCGCTTGGGAAGGTGATGCTGTGAGGGGTGTGGAACGGCGGTCACGCCGGAGGCTGTTGTCTGGCTGCGGAACGCTCATGATCAGGTGAAACGTCAGTTGAAATCACACGACGCAAAGGTGGCGCGCTTCGAGGGGTTGATCGAGTACACTCCTTACGCCGAGGGTGGGTAGTCGAGCTCACTGCGCATAGAACTGACCGCGAGTGTCGTGGAACAGGGAGCGCCTTGCGCGACGTGATACACCGCCTCTCCGGGCGGAGACGGCTTGATCGTAGCGAGGTCGCTCGGCATTTGAAGACGCTACTGGAACGGATTCGGCGGTCGATGGACGGCATGTAGACAAAATGATGGCCACATCTCATTCCGATACGCTTCAGCCCTTGGCCACACGTACGCCACGGGCGGTACGCGAACGTGAGATTCTGCGAGTCGCGGCGATCCTCGGCGGAGACGGTGGCGAACAAGGCGCCGCGAAGGCACGGAAAGAAGTTCTCAAGTGGGTGCAGAAGCGGGTAGGCGATCACTTGCCGGAAGCTGCATGGAAGTACGACGAATTCGAGAAATACATAGGTGGGCGCGATTGCAAGGCGGTCCATGTCACCGATGGATCCACAGACTTGTGGGCGATTCGCTCGAACGACCCCGACAAGAACATCGCACAGAGGGTCTGGACAACAGAGGTCGTCATTGGCTTCGCAAAAATGCAGAATGCACGCTTCAGCCTTCGTTTGCTCGCAAGCTCGCCCGAAGCAGATTTGCAGAACATAGAGCGGGCTGTTCCTGGGCTCTTGCGGCAGTTGGCAAACGGATGCGGGCTTTTCCAAGGAGTCAGACGGCTGACTTCCGAGCCGTGGATCGTTGAATCGAATGGCGACACCGAGGGCCTGATTGACGTGCTCCTTGACCCGTCGCGTAGAGAACCTGTCTTTGTTCTGACCGTCCCAACAAGCACGGCTGACTCGGTTGCGCCTCTTATAGCCCCCAAGCCGCTGGCACGCGCGATGCTCGGGCTTGCCAGAGTTGTCGTACTGCCCGCCTGCTTCACTTGGGTTTTGACGGAACGACTAGGCAAGAGACTGTCGGTGTTTGGGGGTGCCATACGAGCATATCTGCCTGGTTTTACGGAAGATGCCAATCCATACGACCACGCTCTTTTTCTTAGAGAACGTCTGTCGAGCCCAACGAGTATCCGACAAATATCCATCACTTTGCGGCAGATAGCGGCAGCAGAGAGCTTGCGGAAGCTTCGGTTGGGGCATGACGTATTGTCTTTTTCCATGGTACAGGCTCGTAGCCTCGGATCTGTCGCTCGCCTTGAACGCGAAAATACGACGGGCACAAAGAAACTGATTACGGAAATAGAAAATATCAAAGAATCTTTGAGGAAATCTGAAAGCGAGCAGGAGTGGTTTGCTGAACAACACGATCGTGCAGAGAAGACAGCCAAAGAATTAGGACAAAAATTGAGTGTAGCTAATCTTCGTATTCAACATCTAACGGCACAGCTAGCGACTCATGATGACAAACCTGATTCCAACATTCCGCTCCCGAATAATTGGGCAAATTTCTCGGATTGGTGTGAAATGCATCTAAAAGATCGGGTTCTGTTATCGCCGCGCGCCCGCCGAGAAGTCTCGGCACCGTTATTCGAAGATGTCGCTGTGGCAGGCCGATGTTTGCTCTGGCTTGCCAACGATTATCGTCAAGGGCGCCTGGAAAGCAATGCCGGCAGTCTTCGGGGTCCGATTGAAAGCGGATTGAAGAACGACCGATGTGGCGCTGATCAATTCAAGTTCGGCTGGCAAGGAAAACAGTTCAACGTCAGGTGGCACATCAAGAACGGCGGCAACACACGAGATCCGATGCGTTGCTTGCGTATCTATTACTTCTGGGACGATGCGAGCCAGCAGGTCGTGATCGCCTCCATGCCAGCTCACATCCACACCGACGCGACGTAACGGCCACCCCGTGACCGACGCACCCCGCCGCCTCATCGGAGCCGCGTTTCCGCTCAAGCAAGTGTCGCCTGAGTGTATGATCTTCATTCTGATTTTTGAGCTCGGCATCCAGCTTCTCGAACTTGACTCTCAAATCCACCAATGTCGGTCGCTCATTCGGCATGATCACCCCCCCTCGGGCACGTAAGCAGCCCGCATCCGCTCAACCTGCATCCACCCCCGCCAGCCCGCCATCAGGCCGGCTTCGCCGCTCCCGCCACCTCACCAGCCTCCCTCCCCCCGACCACCCGCTCCACCACCCAATACAGCACCGGAACGAACACCACCCCGATCACCGTCGCCGCCACCATCCCGCTCAGCACCACGAACCCGATCGAGGTCCGGCTCGCCGCCCCCGCACCGCTTGCGAATACCAGCGGCAGCACCCCCAGGATGAACGACAGTGCCGTCATCATCACCGCACGGAAGCGCAGCCGCGCCGCGCTCACCGCCGCCTCCGTCGCGGGCAGGCCCGCGTCGCGCCGCACCTTGGCGAACTCCACGATCAGGATCGCGTTCTTGCTCGCCAGCCCGATCAGCATCACCATCCCGATCTGGGCGTAGAGGTTGTTGTCCAGGAACGGCAGCACCACCAGCGGAACTAGCGCCCCGAACACCGCGATGATCACCGAGAGGATCACCGACACCGGCGTGCTCCAGCTCTCGTACTGGGCCACCAGGAACAGGTAGGCGAAGACCAGGGCCAGGGCGAAGACGACTACGACGAGGCCACCGGCTTCGAGCTCCTGCCGGGAGGTGCCGGTCCATTCGATGGCGTAGCCCTCCGGCAGCACCCTGCCCGCCACCGCCTCCAGCGCCCGGATGGCCTCGCCGGTGCTGAAGCCTTCGCGGTTGGAGCCCGAGAGCGCCGCCGCCTGCACCTGGTTGTAGCGCGAGATGGACAGCGGCCCGAGGATCGTCTCCACGTCCGCCACCAGGGCGCGCAGCGGGATCATGTCGCCGGCGGCGTTGCGCACGTGCAGCCGGCCGATGTCCTCGACGGTGTTCCGGTAACGCGCCTCGGCCTGGATGATGACCCGGTAGACCTTCCCGAACAGGTTGAAGTCGTTGACGTAGGAGGAGCCGAGGCTGGCCTGGAGGACGGAGAAGATCTCCGCCACGGGGACGCCCAGGGCCTCGGCCTTGTCGCGGTCGATGTCGAGGAAGAGCTGCGGGACGTTGGCCGCGTAGGTGCTGAACACGCCGGCCAGCGCAGGGTCCTGGTTGGCGTTGAACACCAGCGCGCGCAGTGCCGCGGCCAGGTCCTGGGGCGAGCGCCCCGCGAAGTCCTGTAGCTGCGCCTCGATGCCGCCGCTCGTCCCCACCCCGGTGATGGGCGGCGGCGGGAAGGCGAAGGCGTCGGCTTCGAGCAGCGTGGCGAGCCGGCGGTTGATCTCGCCCAGGATGACGTACCAGCGCAGCTCGGGCGCGGTGCGCTCGTCCCAGTGCGCGAGGATGGGGATGATGAGCGCGCTGTTGGAGGCGGCGCCTCCGAGGAGGCTGAACCCGGCCACCGAGATGACGTCGGTGACCCCTTCGACCTCGCGCACCAGCTCGCTCGCCCGCTCGACCGCCGCCTCGGTCCGGGCCAGCGAGGCGCCGGCCGGTAGCTGCACGTTGACGAAGAACGCGCCCTTGTCCTCCAGCGGCAGGAAGCCGGTCGGGGCCGCCCGGAACAGGAACACCGCGCCCCCCGCGAAGGCCGCGAAGAGCAGCATCGAGAGGCCGCTACGGCGGATCATCCGCCCGACCAGCCCGGCGTAGCCGTCGCGCACCTTCCCCACCATCCGGGCGAACAGACCCGGCCGCGCGCCCGCCGCGGGGGGCTTGAGCAGCAGCGCGCACAGCGCCGGCGACAGCGTCAGCGCATTGACCGAGGACAGCACCACCGCCACGCAGATCGTCACCGAGAACTGCTTGTAGAGCGCCCCGGTGATGCCGGGCATGAACGAGACCGGCACGAACACCGCCAGCAGCACGAGAGTGGTCGCGACCACCGGCCCGGTCACCTCGCCCATCGCCTGCCGGGTCGCCGCCCGCGCCTCCTGCCCGGTCTCCGCCATGATGCGCTGCACGTTCTCCACCACCACGATGCTGTCGTCCACCACCACCCCGATGGCCAGGATGGTCGCGAACAGGGTGATCATGTTGGCGGAGAAGCCCAGCGCGTAGAGCGCCGCGTAGGCGCCGATCAGCGAGACCGGGATCGCAAGCGTCGGGATGAGGGTCGAGCGCCAGTCGGCGAGGAAGAGGAAGGTGACCGCGACCACCAGGACGAAGGTGATGAACAGGGTCTGGACGACCTCCCGCACGGAGGCGCGCACGGCGGCGGTGGTGTCGTAGAGGACCTTGTACTCCACGTCCGGCGGGAAGCGTTGGGAGAGGGTCGCGAGCCTCGCATGGACCGCGTCGGACACCGTGAGCGCGTTGGCGCCGGGCGACTGGTAGACCGCGACCATGGCCGCCGGGTGGTTGTTGAGCTTCGACACGGCGTTGTAGACCTGCGAGCCCAGCTCCACCCGGGCCACGTCCCGCAGCCGCACGAAGGAGCCGTCCGCGTTGGCCCGCACGATGACGTTCCCGAACTCCTCCACGCTCGCCAGCCGTCCCCTGGCCCGGACCGCGTACTGGAACTGCGGCGCGCCGGCGGACGATGCGCCGCCGCCGGATGGCGTGTCCCCACCGGGTCGAGCGCTGTCGCCGGATGGCGACATGTACTCGAAGGGCGGGGCGCCGAGCTCCCCGGCCGTGGCCTGCACGTTCTGCGCCCGGATGGCGCCGGCCACGTCGGTGGCGGTGAGCTTCAGCGCCGCCAGACGGTTCGGGTCCAGCCATACCCGCATCCCGTAGTCCAGCGCCCCGAACTGCGCCACGTTCCCCACCCCCTCGATCCGGGCCAGCGGGTCCTGGAGATGGATCGAGGCGTAGTTGCTCAGGAACAGCCCGTCGCGCGTCCCTTGCGGCGAGGTCAGGTTCACCACCATCAGCATGTTCGAGGACTGCTTGCGGGTGATGATCCCCTGACGGACCACGTCCTGCGGCAGCCGGGATTGCGCGATGGCCACCCGGTTCTGCACGTTGACCGCGGCGAGGTCGGGGTCGGTGCCGACCGCGAAGGTGATGGTCAGCGCATAGCCGCCGCCGTTGGAGCTGGTCGAGGACATGTAGAGCATGCCGTCCACGCCGTTGACCTCGGCCTCGATGGGCGCGGCCACCGCCTCCTGCACCACTTGGGCGTCCGCCCCCGGATAGCTGGCCGTCACCTGGACCTGGGGCGGGGCGATCTCGGGGAACTCCGCGACCGGGATCGAGCGGATCGCGATCAGCCCGGCGAGGACGATCACGATGGAGATGACGAAGGCGAACTTCGGTCGGCCGATGAAGAATGCGGAGAACATGGCGGGCTATGCGGCGGGGGTGGGAGGCGCCCACATCTCGTCAGACTGCCTGACTCAGCGTCGAAGCCGGACGAATCCCATCCGTGAGCTTCTTCCTCTCTCCCGCAAGCTTGCGGAAGTCGCACTCCATCTGGATGCCGTGCCAGAACTCGTCGGATTGGCCGAAGAAGGCGCCAAAGCGAATCGACATGGCGGGGGTGATCGAGCGCCTCGCATGGACGATCTCGTTGATCGCGCGAGGGGCGACTCCAATGGCGCGAGCCATCGCGTTCTGCGAGATCCCCATCGGTTCGAGGTACTCCTTCACGAGGATCTCACCCGGTGTGATCGGGTTGTCCATGCATATCTCCCATGACGTTACAGGTATACGTCAATGATAATCCACGATGGCCACTTGGGCAGGTCCATCGTTGGTCCACCGAAAAACGATGCGCCACTGGTCATTGACCCGAATGGAGTGCAAGCCCGACAGATTGCCTCGGAGCGCTTCCAGACGGTTGCCGGGCGGAACGGCAAGGTCGCCGAGGATGCGGGCCTGATTCATCTGGATCAGCTTTCTCAACGCGACCCGGGATATGGCCGCGAAACGGCGGCTGCTCCCTTTGCGGAACAGATCGGCGGTATCCCGGTTCGCGAAGGACTGGATCAAGCGGAGCGCGCCTCACACGGGATCGAGCGGATCGCGATCAGCCCGGCCAGGACGATCACGATGGAGATGACGAAGGCGAACTTCGGTCGGCCGATGAAGAATCCGGAGAACATGGCGGGCTATGCGGCGGGGGTGGAGGGCGCGGCGGTCATCTCGGAACGGGTTCAGAGTTGCTCCCCGGCTGGGCGGTAGCGCGTGACCTTGACGTCATCCTCGCGTTCTCGGGCACGGGCGATATCGAAGGAAGCCTGCATTCGCATGAGCGTATCCATCCTGACGCCGAATGCCTTCTCGATACGTAGCGCCATCGTGCCGGACAAATCGGAACGGCCGTTGAGAAACGTTGACAGCGCAGGGCGCGAGACACCGAGCACGGCAGCGGCAGCGGCAACGGTCAAGCCAAGGGGTTCGATGACTTCGGTCTTGACGAATGCGCCGGGATGCGGCGGGTTCAGCATGCGCACGATCATTCTCCCGATTAATGGTAGTCCTCGAGATTCACGCTGGTGATCTCATCGCCGCCGGCATGGAAGGTGAGTCGCCAGTTGCGGGTGACATGGAGGCTCCAGGCGCCCTTGCGGTCGCCGGTCAGTCGATGGACCTTCCAGATGGAGACCGCGTGCAGCTCGTCGGCTGTCTCCATGTCCTGCAGGAATGCCAGCATCTTGCGGAGCTTGTCCACCGCCGCTACCGGAACCCCGCTCGGATCGTCTCTGAGAAACAGGCGACGGATGCCCTTGTGGGAAAAGCTCCGTATTACCATCTGTCAAGCGTGGCCTGACAGGCTACGGCTGTCAACGGAGGAGTCGATGACAATCTCACCGGTCGCGCCGCATCGTTCTTGCCGGCATCCGGGATCCTCCGTCTATTTGGGACGAGTCAACGCACCATATGGACAGGGAGCTTTTGACGAGTCTTCTACTGCGACGTGATGGGAGGGCGAGGGGGACGTTCAGGGGAAAGCGACCGCCGTGACTTTTCTCAGCCTTCAGGCGCCGGGAGAAACGCGGCGGCCTTGTTCAGGATCTTCTCGCATTGTTCCAAGGCGGTTCGAGCGTCTTCAGGCGGAAAGTCGGTCTCGATTTCGTAGTCTGCCTCGACCCGGAGATCACGGCACTGCCTGAGCATGTAACCCAGGCTTTTCAACGTCAGGTCCCGATTCCCGGTGAGCGTTCCGATGAGTTGCTGATGCATCCCCTGGCCCGGCTGGGCGGAGAGGCCGACGCTTCGGCCGATCGGCAGGCACTGGTGCCAGGCCGCGTAACAGGTACGACTGGCCGGGTTCCTCCGATCGACCTCGGCCTCGCCGCGTCCGAGGACCTTCGCCGCTTCAAGCAGTGCGTTCGGAGTCACCGGCATCGATTCGTACTCCGATGAACATCGGGACAAACTTCGTGCCCGGATCGGCCATCAGATCCGGACGGCTCGTAATCCGATGTGCGAGCCGTTCATTGAGATCGACCGCATGAACGGGCGACAACGGAATGCGGAGCTTGTAGAGGAACGAATCGGGTTCGCTGCCGTCCACCGGGACGATTCTTGCAACACGCAGGACGACTTTTGCCGCACGCTGAACATCGTGCGCGATGTGCAGGACTTTCCGCACCGACTCCTCTCGGAACACTCCTCGTTCGACCGCGCCGGCCAACGCCTTCGCCGGCGCTTCGTACGGCGACGGATCCCCCGGGAACAGCGTATTCCACCGATCGCAGTGGTCGCGGGCCTCTCGAAAGTGGGCGGACCCGAGGGCGACCTTGATCAGGTGGCGCAATGCACCCCCATCGTCCGGAGCACGCCGGACCGCCTCCCGGGCAGCCTCGAATGCCTCGATCATCTCCCCGAGGTTCATCAGGGAGGCCGAGTAGTTGCGGTAAGCCTGCGCAGAGTGTCCGGACTGCTGCAACGCGATGCAGTAGTGCCGCCGGACGTCATCAATGCGGCCTTGCAGAACGGCGACCATGCCGAGCGCCGTGTGAGCGCCCACCGGATCTGCGGCCATCAGCGCTTGCGCTTCCCTTTTGATCCCTTGGAGCACGAAATCATTCGCCTCGTCCGCACACGTGATCGCATTGAGCCGCTCAATGAACTCGAATGCCTTGGTGGCACGAGCAGGAACGTGATACGTCATGGCATCGGCCCCGGATGCGGGCCACGAATCCGGCCCGTGCGGCAACCCTACCACGGTGGTTCTTCACCAATTCATCGCGCTCTTGTCCCGCGCGAGTCCCGTGTGAAGCTCCGGGCGAACCTTCGATCTGCCGGCGCGGTCCACCACAGATGGCGTGTTCCAGGAGGAGCCGTGACCGCGTCAACCGGCGCCGTGGCCGCCGCCGTACCCGTTGCCTTGCGCCGGTCGCCAGCCCGCCAGCGCCTCTTCCCGCGGGCGAAGGACCTCCACGCGCAACGGATGGCAGGTCGCGACATCGCTGGAATGGCTGGCGCCGCAATCGCCGCCGGGGCAGGCGGACAGCGCCGCCAGCAGATCGATCTCGGCGAAGAATTCGATGAAATCGCCGATCCGCGCCGGGCTTGCCTTCATGAAGTACCGGTTCGTGTCGCGGGTGTAGCCGGTGCACATGAAGATATTCGCCACGTCATGCACGTGAGCTTCCGCTTCGGCCAGCGGTAGGTTCCTCGCCGCGGCCAGGGCGCGGGTGAGGTTCGAATGGCAGCAGTAGTGGTAGTCGCCACCGGTCAACAGGTGGTTGGTGTAGGGATCGCAGCGGGTACCGATCACGTCATGAACGCCGGCCCCGTCCTCGTCGAAGCCGTACCAGTCCAGGGTGTCGCAGGTGATGGTGGCCATGGGGCGCAGATGGGGAAAACTGCTCCACAGCCGGTCGCCGGTGCTGACGTGGGTGGCGTGCAGGGCGCGTGTCTTGCCGCTGTAGAACCGTTCCGAGAGGTCGTTCGCGTTCCACAGGTTCAGGTCGCCGACCTGCGGTCCCTCGGTATTGACGATGCGAAACAGATGCCCGGCCGGGACCTCGAACGCCCGCCCGTCCCGGGGCGGCACGGTCAGCGTGTCCACGAGGGTCGGGCCGGCACGCACCGCCTCGTAGAACGTCTGGTCCCAGGCGGGCAGCTTGTCCACGGTGTAGACGATCACCGGCTCCACCCCCCGCCGGGCCGCCGCGTCCGTCGGCTCCGGATGTCGTGCTGGAATCGCCATGGCTCGTTCCTCTCGCTCGTTGCCCGCACCTCGGGGCCCGGATGCTATCGACCGCGAAACGGGACACGCAACCACGCAACATTGCGCTGTTGCTGACACTCTACTCTTCGCGGGCATCCGCGATGTCGGCGGCGGGCGTGCCGGCGCCTGCGGGAAGACGACCGGCGACGCGCGCAGCATGGCCCTGACGGAGATGTGCGAGCGGGCCGAGGCCGAACGACTCCTGGGTCTTCATGTCGAGGGTGCGCTGCCAGAGCAGAGCGATCGCGTAGCGCGATCTCGGGACTCTTCTCAATCTCCGGACGACGCGACGGCGTGCCCGAGACCCTCGACGAGACCACTCAGGATCCCTTGCCGCTCGACGAGTCGGGTGATCTGGTCGGCGAAGGCTTCCCGGTCGGCCCGAGCCTCGGCGCGTAATCCGTTCACTGCCGCCTCCATGTTGGCGCGGTCGGCCCGAGCCTCGGCGCGTAACCCGTTCACTGCCGCCTCCATGTTGGCGCGGTCGGCCCGAGCCTCGGCGCGTAACCCGTTCAGCGCCGCCTCCATGTTGGCGCGGTCGGTCCGAGCTTCGGCGCGCATGTCGCCCTGATTCACCAGGATGAGGCCGGCGAGAGCCACGCCGACGGTCAGGATCGTGATCGTCTCCTGCGACAGCGAGAACCTGGCCTGCTTCGTTCTCCGGATCTCCTCGTTCCGGTCCATTCTTCACCGCCCCTTCGGAATCGATCGAGGTGCTCGCAGAGACCCTGCCGGTCACGATGGTACTCGACCCTGCCGGTCACGATGGTACTCGATCGCCCGGACTTCGATCCGCCGCGGCATTGCGTGAGCACATGATGAGGCAAGGCAGGAGGTCCCGGCGTAGGCCAATCTCTCGAATCGCGTAGGCCAGCGTCGGTCTCATCTTGCCGCTGGCCCCGAGAATCGTGATGTCACCGTCGATGGCCGAGAGGTCGCGGGTCAGCGCGGCCGAGGGCTCCGTCATGAAATCCTCCAGGGCCGCTTCGTCTTCGAAGCGCGACGGCAGGCCCGCAGCCGTCGGCATGACAGGATTCCGCGCTCAGTCGGCGCCCGCGGGCACGGCGGTGGATTTGTGCCGGCCGATGACGGGTCTTCGCCGGCCGGGCAGCAGGGCGCCCGCCATCGCGGCAACGATGGCAGCGGACCCGAGCCAGACGTACAGCAGATCGAAGCCGCCCCTGGTGTCGAAGACCCAGCCGGCGAGCATGACCGTCAGGCCGGCGACGCCGAGCGCGAGCACGAACTTGGCCCCGTAGGCGAGCGAGCGCCAGCGCGCCGGCGTGTATTGCGCGACGAGCATGTTCTCCGCGGCGGTAAAGGAGAGGTTGAAGCTCAGGGCCAGCAGGGCCACCACCAGCAGTGGCAGGCCGGCCATGGACGCGATCACGAACAGCAACGGCACCTGGAGCAACCAGAAGACGATGTAGATGCTGCGCGCCGAGAACCGGTCCGCGAGCCAGCCGCCCAGGATGCCGCTGACCGAGGCGCTGCCCGAGACGATCCCGACGAGCAGCCCGATCCGGGTGTAGCTGGTGGCCAGACCGTCACCGAGCCCCATCTCGAACAGCTTCGGCATGGTATTGGTCAGGCCCGCGTACACGAAGCCCGAGCACGCCATGGTGAGGGTCAGGACCATGAACACGCGGTAGGCGTCGCCCGGGTCCCTTGCGGGCGGCGGGACCCGGTCGGTCCTGGCGTCCGCGACCCAGCCGCGCCGCCAGGCGACGAACAGCGCGACCCCCGCCAGCACCGCCACCACACCGGGAATCAGGAAGGCGGCCCTCCACGAGAAGTAGTCGATCATCACCCCGACGAATACAGGCGCCAGGGAGTTGCCGACGTTGCCGAAAACGCCGTTGATGCCGAGGCTCATGCCCCGCTTGCGTGCCGAGGCGACGATCCAGGCGATGCCCACCGGATGGTAGATGGCGGCGAACAGACCGATCATGGTCAGTCCCGCGAAGATCATGTCGGGACCGTCGGCGAGACCGGTCACGATGGCGCCGGCGCCAATCCCGAGAAAGAAGATCACCATCATGCCGACCTGGCTCCAGCGATCGCCGAGCCAGCCGGCCGGCAGGGCCGCCACCCCGAACAGCACGAGGCCGAGGCTCGACAGGCTCAGCAGCTCGCCATACGGGAGGCCGAACACCTGCGGCAGGTGCAGCACCGCGGTGGCGTAGAGCACCGTGAACATGTGCGTGCAGGTGTGGCCGGCGTTGGAGAACGCGATCGCGGCGCGGTCTCTGGCCCGTTCATGCCTTGACGCGGAATTCATCGCGCCTCCTCCAAGGTCGGCGTTGCCCGATGGGCTTGCCGCGACACGGAAGCTCGGGCTGGCTCTCGACGACGGATCCGGGTCACGTGGCGCTCCGATCATGCGCAGCGTTCTGCGCGGGGCAGGGGTCGTCCCGGGAATCCGGCGATTGGGGGCGCAGGCCGTTTCACCAGGCCGACCCGCCGGCACGGCCCACGCCTTCCGTTTTGCGGATGCCGGTGATCCGCGTCTCGGCGGTGGGGCGGCCGGCGATCTCGGTGAGCGCCTTCATGAGCAGGGACCGCGCCACACGCAGGCGATAGCGGGCGCTCGCGCGGTGATCGTCGATGGGCGAGAAGTCCTCGGCAAGCGCTTCGGCGGCGCCGGACCAGGATGCGGGGTCGCGCAGGCGAAGGCCGGCGACGGTGCTCTCGGTCTCGCGGGCGCGCTTGGGGGTGGCGGCCATGCCGCCGTAGGCGATGCGTGCTCCGATGATCCGCCCCCGGTGGATGCGGAAACGGAACGCCCCGAGCACGGCGGAGATGTCCTGGTCGAAGCGCTTCGAGATCTTGTAGCAGCGGAAGTGCTCGCCTTCGCCGAGCCGCGGCACGGTGATGCGGGTGAGGATCTCGCCGGGGGCGCGATCCTGACGGCCGTAGTCGAGGAAGAAATCCTCCAGCGCCAGCGCCCGCCGCGCGTCACGGTGGCGCAGCTCGATGGAGGCGCCGAGAGCGATCAGCGCCGGTGGCGTGTCGCCGATCGGCGAGCCGTTGGCGATGTTCCCGCCGACGGTGCCGGTGCTCCGCACCTGCTTCGAGCCCAGGCGGCGCAGCATCTCGCCCACATCCGGATCGATGCCGCCGAGCGCCGCCTCGGCCTCGGTGTAGGTGGCGGCGGCGGCGATCTCGATCCGGTCGTCCATCTCCCACACCTCGTGCAGGGAGGCGACGCGCCCGGTGTGCGCGATGCGCGGCAGCTCGCGGAGCTGCTTGGTGATCCACAGGCCCACGTCCGTCGCACCGCCGACGATGGTGGCGTCGGGGTAACGCGCGCAGAGCGCCGCGAGCGCGTCCTCGGTGGCCGGGGCGGCGAAGAACGTGTCGCCGGCGCCGGCGAAGACGTCGGCCTCGTCGGAGAGCCCGGCGAGCTGGCTCGCGGTCTCGGCGGCACGCCTGGTGAAGGCGTCATCGGCCTCGCCCGTGCAACATGCGAGCGCAGCATCCGCGATCGGGCGGTAGCCGGTGCAACGGCACAGGTTGCCGGCGAGCCAGTCGTTCACGGCGGCCCGATCCGCGCGCCTTCCCGCGTGGTACAGGGTGAAGAGGCTCATCACGAACCCCGGGGTGCAGAAGCCGCACTGGGAAGCGTGCGCATCGACGAGCGCGCGCTGCACGGGATGCAGCCGGCCGTTCGAAGACGCCAGATCCTCCACGGTGACGATCTCGGTTCCATCGACCATCCCGAGGAGCAGGATGCAGCTATTCACCGGCTCGTAGGCGACGCGGCCGTCACCGTCGAGGCGCCCCACCGCGACGGTACAGGCGCCGCAGTCGCCCTCCGCGCAGCCTTCCTTGGTGCCGCACGCACGCTCGTGGAGCCGGAGATGGTCGAGCAGGGTCTCGGCCGGAGCGAAGTCCGACCGCTCGACGATCCGGCCGCGGCGGACGAAGCGGACACCCCGGCGCGGCACGGCTCAGCTTCCCCGGTAGGTCGAGTACCCGTAGGCGGAGAGCAGCAACGGGACGTGGTAGTGCTGGTCGGGGTCGGCGATACCGAAGCGGATGGGGATCTCGTCGAGGAAGAGCGGGTCCGCACCGACCCCGTGGCGCGCGCGGAGATACGCCCCGGCACGGAACCGCAGCTCGTAGCGCCCGGCAAGGAGCGCGCCGCCTTCGAGCAGGGGCGCGTCCACCCGCCCGTCGGCGTTGGTGGTCGCCGTCCTGAGCCGCCGTGCGTCCTCGCCCACCGTCCACAGCTCGATGGCGAGGCCCGCGGCCGGCGTGCCCGCCATCGTGTCCAGCACATGGGTGGTCAGTCGACCCATCTCCACCAGCTCCCCTCTCGGTGGCTCGCGCCTCTCCTTCGGCGCCGGAGTCCACCATCGGACGATTATTCCAGCCGGAGACCGGAGATACAAAGCGGGCGCGGCCCACGGAGCAGGGCCGGGGACAGGCAGGGCCGTCCACCTGACCCCGGAGACCTCCCATTGCAGAAATCCGGACGCGGGCGGTACAGGAGGTCCGTAGATCAGCCGTCGTTCACCTCGCGAAGCGCATCGAGCGTGGAACCGGCGATGCGATAGGCTTGGCCGAAGCCCTTGACGAAGACCCCGCGGCGAGGAACGAGGGCGAACA
This sequence comes from uncultured Gammaproteobacteria bacterium, assembly GCA_958295835.1. GTDB lineage: Bacteria > Pseudomonadota > Gammaproteobacteria > HK1 > HK1 > HK1. The sequence goes on along the minus strand of OY282378.1, from coordinate 3,844,679 downwards.
TCCGGAAATCCGCGAGTGGACGAATGAGGCCGATCACCTCGCCGAACTTGCGCTCGAAGAGGTCCATGACCGCGTTCCAGCGTGCGGTGCCGCGCTCGACCTGCTCGGCGGCGCATTCGAACACCAGGCGGCGCCGGGCGAAGAGCTGGGCCGCCTCGGATTCGTCTTCGATGAGGAGGATGCTCGCACGGCCGTTCGCAGCGAGGTGGCCGGTATGCCGGGAGAGGTCGCTCACGCAGATGAAGAACGCGTTGTCCCCGGCGCGCACGAACGGCGCGTAGCTCGCCTCGGGCTCGCCGGTGGCGGAGGCGGTCGCCATTTGCAGGGTCTTGAAGCGACCGAGGAAGACCGCCGCTTCTTCGGCCGTCTCGCCGATCAGCTCCCTGAACCGCTCGGTCACGGGCGTTCTCCTCCCGGACGGTCGAGGTCCGGACGTGCTTCCCCATCGTCGGCCGTCCCCGGCGCATCGCGGTTCGGGGCGGAGTCCGAGGACCGCGTCCGGGCTCGACGAGCCGGCCCGGACGACACCGGCAGGCCGCGGACGGATACCGCCTGTGCGGCTCGGCCCCGCTTCGGCAAGTGTACGGCGAGGCACTCCGGGACGGGAATGATCGAGCGTCCGGCGAGGTCCATGATCATGCTCGCGCACTGCCCGTCGACGGCGACGCGGACGGCGGCTCCTCGCCCGCGAGCCACGACGCGACCTTCGGCGGTGTCATCGGCAGCTCCACGCCGTCGAAGTCGAGCGCATCGGCCACCGCGTTGGCGAGGCAGGCCGGGGTGCTCATCGTGTTGCCTTCACCGACCCCCTTCGCGCCGAGCGGAGTGAACGGCGAGGGCGATTCCATGTGGAGGATGGTCGGCGCGGGCACCTCGCACGCGGTGGGGACGAGGTAGTCGGCGAACGTGCCGGAGAGGAAGCTCCCGTCGCCGGCGTAGGCCAGCTCTTCGTACAGCGCCGCACCCACCCCGTGCGCGAACCCGCCGCGGATCTGGCCGTCCACCAGGGCGGGGTTCAGACGCGTGCCGGCATCGTGCATGGTGACGTACTCGTCGATTCGGACCCGGCCGATGTCGTCGACCTCCACGCCGCACATGTCGAAGATGAAGCCGTAGGCGCCCGAGCTGTTCACCCGATCGTCGTCATCGGGTGGTTCGAGCCCCGGCATCGACCAGAAGACGGTCTCGCGCAGCCCCGGCTCGGCATCCTCGGGGAGGGAGCCCGGAGACCAGTGGGCGATGCCGGCGGCGCGACGCAGCGGTATCGCGTTCCCGGGGTTGCCGGCTGCGAAAATCCCGCCGCCGGCGAACACCAGCGCGTCGGCGGGAACGTTGAGCCCGGCGCCCGCGATACGGGCGAGGCGTTCGCGCAGCTTCATCGCCGCGAGATGCGCAGCGCCCGCGACCGCGCCGGAGAAGCGGCTCGAGTAGTTCCCGGCCGCGATCGACCACGGATCCTTCTGGGTGTCGTGCTCCACGTTCACCGTGACGTCATCGAGTCCCACGCCCAGCACGTCGGCGACGACCTGGGCGAGGACGGTGCGATGGCCCTGGCCCTGCGGTACCGATGCGACGTGCACCGAGATCGACCCGATCGGATCGATCGCGACCGTCGCGCTGGCCGCCGCGCCGTCCTTCGGTCCGGCCCGCGCCCGCTCCCCGGCGGTGAGCGCCATGGTGATGTAGCCCATGTTGGAGATGCTCGGCTCGACGACGGCCGCGAATCCGATGCCATAGCGGCGTCCCGCGGCGCGCGCGGCGGCGCGACGCGCCCGGAGCCGGTCGAGGCGCCCGCCGCCGGTGGCGGTGTCGACCGCGGCGAGGTAGTCGCCGGAGTCCAGCCGCGAGCCGGACGCGGCGCGATACGGGAACGCATCCTTCGGGACCAGGTTGCGGCGGATGACGTCGAGCGGGTCGAGTCCGAGGGTCTTCGCGATGCGGTGTACCAGCCTTTCCAGCGCGAAATACACCTGCGGCCCGCCGAAACCCCGGTTGAGTCCGGTCGGGGTCTTGCTGGTGAGGACCACGCGGTTGTGGATCTCCAGGTGCGCGACCCGGTACGGGCCGGTCATGTGGCCGTGGGTGCGGTAGAGCGAGGCGGGCTCCGGGGCGCGCAGGTACGCGCCGCAGTCATCGAGCTGATCCCAGCGCAGCGCGGTGATCGTCCCGTCGCCGGTGACCGCCGCTTCGAGGGTCGTGACCCGGTTGGTGGCCGATGTCGCGGCGAGAAGATGCTCCAGCCGATCCTCGACCCACTTCACCGGGCAGCGCGCCTTGCGCGAGGCGAGGCACATCGCGACGATGCAGGGGAAGACGGCCTGCTTGACGCCGAAGCTCCCGCCGGAATCCCGCGGGCTGCGCAGCCGAAGCCGCGCGCCCGGCACCCCCAGCGCCCGCGCCATCACCGCGTGCAGGGTGAACGGACCCTGGAAGTTGGACAGGACGTCGTAGCCATCCTCCCCGAGGTGCTCGGCAACCACGACGAACCCTTCGATCGGAGTGCAGGCATTGCGCGGATAGCTCACCGAGATCGCCACCCGGTGCGCGGCGTTCGCGAACGCGGCGTCCGGATCGCCGTAGCGGAAGCGCCGGTCGCTCACCACGTTCGATCCGACCTCGTCGTGCAGCAGCGGGGCGCCGGCCGTCGCCGCCGCGACCGGATCGACCAGCGGAGCGAGCTCGCGGTATTCGACCTCGATCCGATCGAGCGCGTCTTCGGCCGCATAGCGGTCGCGCGCCACCACCACCGCCACCGGCTCGCCCACGTAACGCACCCGCTCGACCGCGAGGGCATGGTGCCGCATCGGCTGCTTCACCCCGGCGATGAACGGCCGGGACCAGGCGGCGACGTCTTCGCCGGTGAGGACGGTGACGACCTCGGGCATCGCGAGCGCGGCGGTCGCCTCGAGGGAGACGATCCCGGCATGCGCATGCGGCGAGCGCAGCACCCCGGCATGGGCGGTGCCGGGGCGCTCGCCCATGTCGTCGGCGAAACGCCCGCGCCCGGTGAGAAGGGCGGCGTCCTCGACGCGCTCCACCGCGCAGCCGACGAGACGGGGAGAGGTTCTCGGGGAGTCGAGTGGGCTCGCCATGCGCTCGAAGGTTCAGGGGGACGATTCAGGAGGTGGAGGCGATCCATTGTCACCGGTCGGAGACCATTCCGGGAAGTGGGGTCTCGGGCCGCCTTTCGAACCGTCGCCGCACTTGACCCCCCGGCCCCGCCTCGATAAGACTCCGGACGACGGCGCGGACCGGTGAGCCCTCACCACTCTCACGCCATGCGCCGAGAACCCGGGAGCCAGACCTTGTTCGATCGCAACGCTCGACGAATCACCTCCGCCATCGCAGCGCTCGCCCTGGGAAGTCTCTCGACCGCTGCGCCCTCCGCCCATGCAGACGAATCCGATCGCCCGCGGGTGACCTTCGAGACCAACCACGGATCGTTCGTCCTGGAGCTCGACCGGGGCTCTTCGCCCGAAACGGTCGAGAATTTCCTCACTTATGTCCGTGACGGGTTTTACGAAGGCACCATCTTTCACCGGGTGATCGCGGGCTTCATGATCCAGGGTGGGGGCTTCACCCCGGAGTTCCGGCAGCCGCAGACCCGCGCGTCCATCCGCAACGAAGCGGATCGGGGCGGCAAGAACGATCGCGGCTCGATCGCCATGGCCCGAACCTCCGATCCCCACTCCGCCACCGCGCAGTTCTTCATCAACGTCGCCGACAACGATTTCCTGAATCACCGCGGTCGCACCGCACAGGGTTGGGGCTATGCGGCCTTCGGGCGCGTCGTCGAAGGCATGGATACGGTGGATCGGATCGCCGCGGTGGAGACCGGTTCGCGCGGAATGTTCCAGGACGTGCCGGGGGAGACGGTCGTCATCCGGAAGACCCGGATACGCCAGGACGATTGACGGGCGGGCGCCGGCCACGCCTGCCGGCGCATGTGGCGGTCCTCGCGCCCCCGCCCCGGGCACCGGCGGCCATGAACGACCGGTCCGCGCACTACGCGAGCCGTATCGCGGCTGCGGGCTCGATCGACGAGCGCGTGGATCTCGCCGCCCGCTGGATCCTCGCGGAGTTCGACGCTTACTACGTCGAATCACGCAACATCCCGGCGCTCGCGAAATCCGCCTTCGAGCGGCGCGACCCCGCCACATCGCTGGACCTGAGCCTGCGGCGGCTCTCGGTGTACAGCGTCAGCGCGCTCGCGCTCGCGCGGCGCCTGCGTCGCGCGCTGCCGTCCGCCGCCGAGGACGAGAGGTTCTGGGAGCGCATCGAGGCCCACTACCTCACCCTGATCGAGGGACGCTACGAATCCGATCTGGCCTTTGCCTACATCCATTCCGTGCGGCGAATGATGTACGAGGGCATGTGGAAGCCGGTGGAATACGTGTTTCTGCACCATCGGGAGCCCGCGAGTGAGCGGTCCGCCGCGGTACGGATCGATTTTCCGATCGCTCCCGGTGCGGCTCTCGCTACGCTCGTCGATCGCGTCCTCGACGTCCCACGCTTCGAGCGGATCTGGCGCGACCGCGACGGCGACGTCCGGCGCGTCGTGGAGCGACTGGAGTCGATATTCGGCGACCGCACGCGCCGGCCCATCGAGATCCAGATGACCGACGCGGGATTCTTCCGCAACCGCGGCGCGTACGTCGTCGGCCGGATCGTGTTCGACGATTCGAGCGCGACGCCGCTCATCCTGGCCCTGCTCAACCATGATGCCGGGATCTACGTGCAGGCGGTGCTCGCCGGCGAGGCGGACGCGCACAACCTCTTCAGCTCCACCCTCGCCAACTTCCACGTCACCAACAGCCACTACCACGAGCTCGCCGCGTTCCTGCACACCGTGATGCCCACCCGGCGTCTCGGGCTGCACTACTCGACGATCGGGTTCAACCACGTCGGCAAGGTCGCGGTGATGAACGAGCTGCGCGAGGAGCTGGCGACCCACCGCGAGGTATTCAATACCGCGGTCGGGTTCCGTGGCTCGGTCGCCATCGGGTTCGCGGCGCCGTCGTCGGACTACAACCTGAAGGTGATCCGCGACGTCCCGACCGACCAGTACAAGTGGGGCGAGTTTCCGGGCATCAGGGCGGTGCTCGACAAGTACCGCCGCGTGCACGAGATCGACCGCACCGGATCCATGCTCGACAACATCATCTACTACAACCTGGAGCTCGACCCCGCGTGGTTCGAGCCGGAGCTCCTCGCGGAGCTGCTGCGGGACGCGGGCGAGAGCGTATCGTTGCGCGACGACGCGGTGATCCTGAAACATCTCATCGTCCAGCGCCGGGTGCGGCCGCTGCCCGTGTTTCTGCGCGATGCGACGCCGGAGGAGGCCCGCGAGGTCATCGTCAATCTCGGGCACTGCATCAAGAACAACGCCGCGGCGAACGTCTTCAACAAGGACCTCGATGCGCGCAACTATGGGGTCAGCCGCTTCCAGAAGGTCTTTCTGTTCGACTATGACGCTCTCGAGCCACTCACCCGGGTGAAGATCCGGTCGAACGTCGGGCGGTTCGACGGCGAGGACGACGTCCCCGACTGGTTCTACGAGGACGGCGTCATCTTCCTGCCCGAGGAGATCGAGTCGGGCTTCCGCATCCACGACCGGGGGCTGCGGCGGCTGTTCCGGGACGTGCATGGCGATCTCCTGACCACCGGATACTGGGAGCGCCTGCAGGACGATCTCGAACGGGGCCGGGTGCCGGGCATCCGGCTCTACCCCGAGCAGCGAAAGCTCGACCACCCGGGCTGGCCGGACGCACCGGCCGGCGAGTGAGTCCCGCGCCACGGTACTCGACCGAGGAGCCGAGTCCTCGAAATCTGCGCGGGCGAAAAGCGGATGGCCCGTCCAGGCGCCTCAGTATCCCAGCGTGTTCTCATGCGTCCAGTTGGGATCCTCAGGACCCAGGTCACCGATTGGAGCCGCGAACGCATCGGCCACGAGGTCCGCGACGTTGCCGCCCGTCAGAGAGTGCAGGAACGCTTCGAGATCGCGCTTCTCCCGCTCCGTCAGATTCAAGGGCCGAATCAGCGGCGACAGCAGCTCGTTGGGCACGCCTCCCCGATCGTAGAAGTCGATGACCTCGCGCAGGGTGTCGAAACGGCCGTTGTGCATGTAGGGAGCGGTGAGCGAGACGTTGCGCAGGGTCTGGGTGCGGAACTTCCAGCGGTCGCCGGGATCCTCGGTGATCCGGTAAAGGCCCAGGTCGTTGGGAAGCCTCTGCTGCGTCACGGCGTCGATGGACGCCCGGGAAAGGTCGGCGAATACCCCGGGGGCAAGCTGGACCCGGGTGGTTTCCGGTCGGTTTCCGCCCACCGATGCCGCGTAGCCGAGACCGGTGTTGTGGAACCGGTGGTCGATGAACAGGGCATGGTCCTCTCGCACCCGATGGCAGACGATGCACTGCGCCTTGCCGGAGAAGAACGCGAACCCGCGCTTGACGGATTCATCGACCGCGTCCGCTCGGCCACCGAAATACCATCGGTCGAAGGGCGAATCGGCGGCCAGCAGGGTTCGCTGGTAGCTGGCCAGCGCCTGGCCGATGGTCAGGACGTCCGGCCCGCGTCCGTCGAACGCCCGCTCGAACATCCCCTCGTAGTCGCGCATGCGCCGGAGCTTCCTGATCACGTAGCCGATGGACGGCGCCGCCATCTCGTTGTGGGCGGTCATCGGCTGCCAGACCTGGTTCTCCAGGCTGATCTCCCGACCGTCCAGAAACAGGTGCTCCTGGTACGCGACGTTGTACAGGGTGGGAGAGTTGCGCAGCACCGAGCGTCCTTCGACGCCGACCGGGGTGCGCAGCTCGTTGTTGGTGAACCCCTGCTCGGGGATGTGGCAGGTGGCGCAGGAGAGCGTGTCGTTGATCGACAGGCGACGATCGAAGAACAGCTTGCGTCCGAGCTCGATCTTGGCACGGGTCAGGGGATTGTCCGCGGGGATCGGAGCCGGCGGCAAGCCGAGCGGAGGGTCCAGCGCGAACCGGATCAGATCCTTCCTGGCTCCCCGCCGGTCCAGCAGGCTGCGTGACCGGGTGCGGTAGTCGGCGCGCTCGTAACCTTCCTTGACGTCGCCGGGGCCGTGGGTCTGGCTCTCGTCGAACGCCTGCCCGGAATCCAGCTCGCCGCTGGTTCGCGCGGGCGCCTGGACGACGGCAAGCCCGGCCACCAGCAACGCGACCGCGTGGAGGCCGGCTCGTGCCGCGTGCCGCATGGGAACCTCAACCGGAGGGAGACTCCGGAAGCAGAGTCTCCAGATCATTCATCAGGATGTCGGGGTGGAGGAAGCCGGTGCTGTAGATGTTGCGAACCCGCCGCTCGCGATCGATCAGGAACACCCGCAACAGGTGGGCGAACTCTCCGGTGTAGACGCCGTGCTCGTCGTACTCGCGCAGCGTGTACTGCCCGTAACCGTCGAGGATGGGTTGCAGGTCGGCCCGATCGCGGGTGGTCAGGAACCGCCATTCGACGCGGTCGTCCTCGGTCTTCGGCCGGTAGGCCCGCATGGCCTCGGGGGTGTCGTTGTCGGGGTCGAAGGAGAGCGAGATGAGGCGCGTGCTCCCGGCCAGCTCCGGATGCTGCTTCAACCGGGCGCGCAGCAGGTGGAAGACGGCCTTGGCCAGCGGACAGCCGTTGACGTCCGTACACCGGGTGTAGACGAAGCTCAACAGTACGAGACGGTCTCCCATCAGATCGAACAGGTGCGCGGGGGTGGCGTCCTCGCGCAGCACCCGGCCGTCGGCGGCGGGCATGATCGGCGGCAGGCGGTAGGTCCCGGGGGCGGGCGCCTCGTAGCTCAGGAGCCCCCAGCCGGGGGCGAGGATCTCGGGACGCGGGTCATGGGCCGATACGGCCTGGCTCGCCGCGGCCGCGGCGAGCAGCAGGAGCACGCGGATCGGCCTGGCCTGCTTCATCGGTCTCATCGCTCCCGATCCGAGTCGGACGCGGACCCCATCGAATGCGAAAGAAAGCCGCCCCGGCCATCGGGACGGCTTTCGGGGTGTCCGCCGCATCGCCCGCCCGCATGCACTCCGCGGGCTACTGAACCACCGCGGCCAGTCGTGTCTCGCCGGTCGGGCGCTTGCCGTACAGTGCATACGCGCCGAACCGCATCTGGTGCGAGCGCCCGAGGCCCTCCTTGTAGAAGTCGACCGTCCACTGGTGTTCCAGCTCTTTGCCGTCCCAGTGGTACAGCTTCACGTACTGCTCGTCGGCGTCCCCGGTCTTGTCCCAGTTGCCGAGCAGGGAGCTCGAGAAGTAGACGCGCTTCCCGTCCCAGCTCTGGGAGACCATGTTGATCTGGCTGCCGATCACCTTCTCGTAGACCTGCTTCGGCGCGTGCGGGTCCGAGATGTCGAAGTACCGGGCCTTGCCTTCCATGAACGTATCGACCCACAGCCCCTTGTCGTCCGCGGTGATGGAGATGTCCACCGGCACCGGGATCGTGGAGGGATCGCCGATGTCCGCGACCGCCTTGGCCTGCCACTCGCCCGCGTCATCCTCGTGGATCAGCCAGATCTTGGAGGTCAGCGCGGTGCTGGTGAAGCAGTAGCGATGGTCCGGATCCCACGCACAGCGGATCTCCAGTGGCGCCCCCGGTACGTCCAGCACCTTCAGCGGCTTGCGGGCGTGCATGTCCCACACCACCATCGTGTTGCCGAAGCGCTGCATGGCCGCGCTGTCCTGCAGCATCGTTCCGAAGTCCATCATGTAGTTGGACCAGCCGGTGAACGAGGAGGTCAGCATGATGTTGAGGTCCGCCTTCACCCGCACGTCGTAGCCGTACCCGTCCGCGAGCTTGCCGGACTTGACGGCCCCCATCAGATCCGCGTCGGTCGGTATCCAGTGGGTCGCGATGTACTCGCCGTTGTTGTTGTATTCGGCCATGCCCGTGCGCCCGCCATGATCGACGTTGTTCGAGAGCGCCGTGATCATCATGCGTCCCGGCAGGGCGTAGAACGTATGCGGGCCGACCAGTCCCCCGGTTTTCTCGACGAAATCGGTGATGACCTGGTGCAGTACGGGCTTGCGCGGGTCGGTGTGGATGTCGAACACGAAGATCTTGTTGGTGTCCAGTCCGCCGGCCCACAGGTACTTGCGATCGTCGCTCAGTCCGGAGTGATGCGCTTCGTTGCGCCCGCCCACGGACAACGAGTCGACCACTTGGCCGTAGGTCTCGGAGCCTGGACTGGTGTCGATGGTGACCAGCTTGTCCTGCTCGTCCCCGATGCCTTCGACGCCCAGGGTCCAGACGTAGACGTAGTCCTCCTGGCCCTGGATCTTGGCAATGTACGGCGACATGCAGGTTTCGTCGGCCTGCGCCGGCAGACAGAACAGCATCGCCGCGGCCATCGCCAGGTATCTGCATAGTGCGATCGCTTTCATCGCTTCTCCCCTTGTCATGCTGAACAGTAACCCTCATGCACCAAGCCACCCGCCGACCGGCGGCGGCCCCGGCATGAGTCCCGACGCCAACCATATACCCCGCGGGTGCATGAAGGAAGTGGCACACCCTCGTGCAGGGCAGCTTCTTCGCCCCCCCCCTCAGTAGCAGTTCGCCTCCCGGATCGCCTCACCGGCCAGCACCCGTTCGTAGCCGAAGCGGGTCAGATCGATGGCGCGGTACTCCCCGAAGGCGATGAGCTCGGAGAGCGCCCTTCCTGCCGCCGGGGACTGCTGCAGGCCGTGGCCGGAGAAGCCGGCCGCGAGGTAGAAGTTCTCGTACGCCGGGGTACGCCCGATGATCAGGTTCTCGTCGAGGGTGTTGTAGTCGTAGTGGCAGCACCAGGCCCTGGTCAGCTTGATCGCCTCGAACGCGGGCACGCGCGACGCGAGCGCCGGCCAGATCAGCTCGTCGAACAGGTGGTAGTCGATCCCGGTGTCCTTCGTCACCGGGTCCTGCTCGGGCGGGGGAGAGACGTTGGAGATGAACCCCTTGCCCTCGGAGCGGAAGGCGACGCCGATCTCGGTGATCGTGAGCGGGGTGGGGCCGATCGGCTCGCGGCACTCGAAGACGAAGGTGAACCGCTTGCGGGACTCGATGGGGAGCTCGACCCCGAGGGACGCGCAGAGCTCCGGAGCGCCCCAGGCGCCGGCCGCGTTGACCACGACGCCGCAGGCCACGACGCCGGCTTCCGCGAGCGTCACTCCGGTGACCCGTGCACCGTCTCCCTGCACCGAGAGCGCCTCGTCCCGCACGAAGTCGACGCCGAGCGACCGCGCCTTGCGCCGGTAGGCCTGAAGCAGCGAATACGGATCGACGTATCCCTCGTTGCTGTCGCTCAGGAACCCGCCCGCGATGCCGCCGGTGTCGATCCATGGATAGCGCGCGCGCAGCTCGTCCGGTGCTCTGAAGTGAACGTCGGCTCCGAGGTCGCGTTGCACCGCGTTGTTGTCGAGCATGGTCGGCAGCATCGACTCGGTGGCGAGCAGCAGGTAGCCGTTCTCGCGGAAACCCACATCGGGCGTCTCGCCGTCGATCGACAGGTACTCGTCGATATGCTTGAGAAAGTGGACTCCGAACAGGCCGATCCGGATGTTCTCGGGGGTGGAGAACTGCTGCCGGAATCCGCCCGTCGCCTTCGCCGACGGGGCGTTCTCGTAGGTCGGGTCGCGCTCCACCACCAGCACCGTCCCGTCGAACCCCGGCTCGCGGGCGAGAAACAGCGCGGTGGCGCAGCCGGTCACGCCGCCGCCCACGATCACTACGTCATATCGAGCGTCCATGTGTCGATGATACTCCGTGCCGGCGTCGACGAGATTCATCCCGGTTCGGATACGGGCGCCTGTCGATCTTCGTCTTTTCTCCGTCGGCGTTCGATGACGAGATAGCGGTTCGCGGCGACGCGGACCCCGAAGCGCCGGGGGACGTAGGTCGAGGTCTGGTCCTCGGCGATGACGGCGGGTCCCTCGAGGGCGGCCCCGGGCTCGAGATCCGGGCGCCAGAAGAGCGGCACGTCATGCTCCTCGCCGGATTCGAGATCCGGCATCCGCAGGCGATCGGCCGGCGCCGGCGCGGGCCGTGGCTCCGCCTCCCCCACCGGCTCGGGACGTTCAGCAATCGTGGAGATCGTGAGCGCCCAGGTCAGCACCTCGACCTCGGCCTCGGGAATGACGCGGCGGTACAGCCTGGAGTACTCCTCGTCGAACGCCCGCTGCACGACCTCGCGATCCTCCGCACCGAGCGCGCGTACCGGGAACGGAACGAAGATCTCGTGTCCCTGCCCGACGTAGCGCATGTACGCGCCCCGAACCTGCACGACCCGGGCATCCGGCACGCCGCTTCGCACCACGGCGAACGCCTCGCGGTGCATCTCCTCGAAAATCGCGTTGGCGACGCGGGGCTCGAAGTCGAGCAGGCGCATGTTGCGACTGCGCACCACCTCGTAGGCGACCGGCGCACGCAGAAATCCGATCGCCGATCCGACTCCGGCTTCCGTCGGCACGATGACGGTATCGGTGCCGAGCTTCTCGGCGAAGCGGCCGACGTGCAGCGGCGCAGCGCCTCCGAACGCGATCACGGCATGGTCGGAGGCGGCCTTGCCCTGCTCCACCGCGTGCACGCGCGCCGCGTTCGACATCGCCTCATCGACCATCTCGGTGATCCCGAACGCGGCCATGCGGCCGTCGAGCCCCAGCGGTTCACCGATGCCGCTCGCGATCGCCCGGCCGGCGGCGTCCACGTCGAGGGCAATCTTCCCGCCCGCGAAGCGCCTCGGGTCGATACGCCCGAGCACGACGTCGGCGTCGGTGATGGTGGGCGCCGCCCCGCCACGCCCATAGGCGGCAGGACCAGGATCGGCGCCCGCGCTGTCGGGGCCCACCGCGATCCTGCCGGTCGCGTCGACTCTCGCGATGGACCCCCCGCCCGCGCCGATCTCCACCATCTCGATGACCGGGATGCGCAACGGGAACCCGCTGCCCTTCATGAACCGCGCCCGGCGGTCGACCTCGAACTCGCGCGCGGTCTGCGGCGTGTAGTCGTCGATGAGGCAGATCTTGGCGGTGGTCCCGCCCATGTCGAAGGAGACGACCTTGTCGAGCCCCATCTCCGCCGCGATGCGGGTGGCGAGGATCGCACCGCCGGCCGGTCCCGACTCCACGAGACGGATGGGGAACCGGATCGCGGCATCGAGGCTCGCGAGACCACCGCCCGAGGTCATGAGCAGCACGGGACAGGTGATGCCGCGTGCTTCGAGCCGCGTGCGGAGGCGGCCGAGGTAGCTCGCCATGAGAGGCTGCACGTAGGCGTTCGCGGCCGTGGTGCAGAAGCGCTCGTACTCGCGGACCTCGGGGCATGCCTCGCTCGACAGGGTGATCGAAACCCCCGGAAGCGCCGCGGCGACGATTTCCCGCGCCCGGCGTTCGTGGGCGGGGTTGGCATAGCCGTGGAGGAAGCCGATCCCGACACTGTCGATTTCGAGCCGCGCCAGCTCACCGGCCACCGCTTCGACCGCCGCCTCGTCCAGCGGCTTCAGCACTCGGCCGTTCACGTCCACCCGCTCCGGCACCACCAGCCGGCGTTCGCGCGGCACCAGCGCGGACGGCTTCTCGATCATGATGTCGTACTGGTCGTAGCGGCTCTCGTAGCCGATGTCGAGCACGTCACGGAAACCTTCGGTGGTTACGAACGCGGTGAGCGCGCCCTTGCGTTCGATGATCGCGTTGGTGGCCAGCGTGGTGCCGTGGATGAGGAGCCCGACCCCCCCCGGCTCGACACCGGCCCGCGCGAGCACGTCGTCCACCCCGGCGAACACCGCATCGTCCGGGGCGTTCGGCGTCGTGAGAACCTTGGCGGTGGCGAGGGTATCGCCGCGCTCGAGCACGACGTCGGTGAAGGTGCCGCCCACGTCGACACCGATACGACAACGAGGCTCCGAGTCACTCATGTCCTGTGGTCTTCACGTGATGGTCCTGACCTGCCGTTGGCCGGTGACCCCCACGGCGTGGTTCCGGACGAACGGGTATTATGCCGCCTGCCTGCCGCGTCGGCGCTCCTCCGGATGCGCCGATGATCGATAATGCGGGGAGCTGCCGGAGGGGCGCGCATGATGGGGGCAAGTGGAGAGGTGAACGCAATCATCGAAGCTGCATGGAACCGGAACGGGCGGGAGCACGTCGCCGAACGGGACCGCCGCCGGTGATGGACGAGCGCCGCATCCGGAGCTCGGCGACGTTCCCGCCGCACGTCGTCGCGGAGATCCAGCGCGCCGCCGCGGAGGGGATCTACTCCATCCGCGGGGCCGGCGCGAAGCGGCCGGTGCCGAGCTTCGACGATCTCGTCTTCCTCGGCGCGTCGGTCTCGCGCTATCCGCTCGAAGGCTACCGCGAGCAGTGTGCGACGAACGTCACCATCGGCGCCCGCCATGCCTCGAAGCCGATCGAGCTGGCCATTCCGATCACCATCGCGGGCATGAGCTTCGGCGCGCTGGGCGCGAACGCGAAGCGCGCGCTGGGGCTCGCCGCCACCGCGATGGGGACGAGCACCACCACCGGCGACGGCGGCATGACCGACGAGGAGCGCGAGGCGTCGCACACCCTCGTCTACCAGTACCTGCCCTCGCGCTACGGCATGAAGCCGGATCAGCTTCGCCGCGCCGACGCCATCGAGGTGGTGGTGGGACAGGGGGCGAAGCCCGGCGGCGGCGGGATGCTGCTCGGGCAGAAGATCACCGAGCGCGTGGCCGAGATGCGCACCCTCCCCGCCGGTATCGATCAGCGCAGCGCCTCGCGCCATCCCGACTGGACCGGCCCCGACGATCTGGAAATCAAGATCCGCGAGCTTCGCGAGATCACCGGCTGGGAGAAGCCGGTGTACGTCAAGGTGGGCGCGACCCGTACCCGCTACGACGTGATGCTCGCGGTGAAGGCGGGAGCCGATGCGGTGGTCGTCGACGGGATGCAGGGCGGGACCGCGGCGACCCAGGACGTGTTCATCGAGGACGTGGGGATCCCGACCCTGCCCGCGGTCCGGCTCGCAGTCGAGGCGTTGAGGGAGCTGGACATGCACCGCAAGGTGCAGCTTATCGTCTCCGGCGGGATCCGCACCGGGGCGGACGTCGCGAAGGCCCTGGCGTTGGGCGCGGACGCGGTCTCGATCGGCATGGCCGCGCTCATCGCGCTGAACTGCAACGCCCCGCTCTACGAGGCGGACTACGCAGCGCTGGGCGTGCGCCCCGGCGCCTGCGACCGCTGCCAGACCGGGATGTGTCCGGTGGGCATCGCCACGCAGCGGCCGGAGCTCGAAGCGCGGCTCGATCCGGAAGAGGGCGCGCGGCGGGTGCGGAACTACCTGTCCACGCTGACGATGGAATGCCAGACGCTGGCCCGCGCCTGCGGCAAGTCCCACGTCCACAACCTCGAGCCCGAGGACATGGTGGCGCTCACGGTGGAGGCGGCGGCGATGGCACGGGTGCCGCTCGCGGGGACCGACTGGATCCCCGGGCGGGGCTGAGCGGCGACCGCGGGTGCCTGGGAGTCTGCGCCGCAGAAAACGATGGACTGTAGGGGCGACGCATGCGTCGCCCCTACTGCGGCTGCGGCGCAGTAGGGGCTTTGGTGGACCCCTGACCATTGTGCGGAGGAGGTGTCCCGATGGCAGAAAGACGTCCCCCTTACGCGCCGGAGTACCGACGCCCGCACTGGTCGGTCGTTGGATTGGCGCCGTACCGCGGTGTCGCCAAACACGGGGACATCACCGGCGGTAGGGGCGACGCATGCGTCGCCCCTACAGCGCGGCGCAGACTCCCAGGTCAGGGCCGCGGGGCAGGCAGGGCGTGAATCGAAACCCGACAAGACCGAAACCCGAGGAGAGGAGGAATCCGATGGCCGGCAAGCTCGAAGCGTTCGCGAAGAAGCATGGCGTGAAGTATTTCCTGTTCAACTTCACCGATCTCCGAGGCGCCCAGCGCTCGAAGCTCGTGCCCGCACAGGCGGCCGGGGCGATGGAGCAGGACGGCGCGGGGTTCGCGGGGTTCGCGACCTGGCTCGACATGACGCCGGCGTATCCCGACATGTTCTCGGTGCCCGATCCGAGGAGCCTCGTCCAGCTCCCGTGGAAGCCGGAGGTGGCGTGGGTCGCCGGGGATCTGGTGATGGACGGGGCGCCGGTGGATCAGGCGCCGCGCCGGGTGCTGGCGCGGATGGTCGACGCGGCGGCGGAGAAGGGGTTCGTCGTGCGCACCGGGGTGGAGGCGGAATACCACCTCATCAACCCCGCGGGGGATGCGATCTCGGATCCGCGCGACACCGATGCAAAGCCCTGTTACGACCAGTCGGCCCTGATGCGCCGCTACGACGTCATCTCCGAGATCTGCGACGCGATGCTCGCGCTCGGATGGGGCCCCTACCAGAACGACCACGAGGACGCCAACGGCCAGTTCGAGATGAACTGGGAGTACGACGACTGCATGGTCACCGCGGACCGCCATGCGTTCTTCAAGTTCATGGTGAAGTCGATCGCGGAGAAGCACGGACTGCGCGCGACCTTCATGCCCAAGCCCTTCGTGCATCTCACCGGCAACGGCTGCCACGCGCACGTCTCGGCGTGGGACGAGACGAAGGGCCGAAACCTGTTCCTCGACGAGAGCGACGACCTCGGGCTCTCGAAGCTCGCGCACCGGTTCCTCGGCGGCGTCCTGCATCACGCCGAGGCGTTGTGCGCGCTGACCAATCCCTGCGTGAACAGCTACAAGCGCATCAACGCGCCGGTCACCGCCTCGGGCGCGACGTGGGCGCCGAACACGGTCACGTGGTCGGGCAACAACCGCACCCACATGGTGCGTATCCCTGATCCGGGCCGCTTCGAGCTGCGGCTCGCCGACGGCGCGGTGAACCCGTACCTGCTGCACGCGGGGATCATCGCGGCGGGACTCGACGGCATCGACAACGACCGGAGTCCCGGCAAGCCGAGCCACGTGGACATGTACGCCGAGGGGCACAAGGTGCGCGCCCGCCGGCTGCCGCTCTACCTCCTCGACGCCATCCGCGCGTTCGACCGCGACAAGCCGCTCAAGGCGATGCTCGGCGACTCGTTCTCCGCCTCCTACGTGAAGCTCAAGATGCAGGAGTGGGACGAGTACTCGAAGCACCTGACGGAGTGGGAGCGCGAGACGACGCTCGATTGCTGAATCGAACCACCGGCTCCGCTCCCTCGACAGCTTCGTCGAAGAAGGGGCCGGATGGTTCGTATTCGGCGATGCGGTGCGCGGGCCACGCCGGGATCCGACCGATATGGCTGCTCTACCCTGGGGCGGATTTTTTGTATGATGCGCTTCCGGTGACGGTGATTCCGGAAGGATCGCACTGCCTGCGTATCCGGATGGCGACGCCTGTCGCGGCGTCTGCGGCGCGTCCGGCATTTGTTCGATGCGGACATCCCGGGAGCGCGTCGGCTCGACGCATAACATGAACAGAGGCTCAGGAGGAGTTCCGACATGATGAAACATGCCAAGAAGTGGGTCGCCGGCGGCGCCCTCGGCGCCGCGCTCGCGGTCACGCCGCTCGCCGGCATGGCGGCGGAGCAGTGGAGCATGGCGACGGCCTGGGGCGGTGGGCCGTTCCTGAAACAGGATGCCGAGGGCTTCGCCAAGGTGGTCGAAACCATGACCAACGGCGGGATCAAGATCCAGGTGTTCCCGGGCGGCACCCTCGGCAAGGCGCTCAAGGTCTCGGATACGGTGAAGTCGAACGTCGCCCAGACCGGCCATACGTGGATGGCCTACGACTGGGGCATCGACAAGGCGACGGTGATCTTCGCCGGGATGGCCGGCGGCCTGCAGCCGGAAGAGGCGCTGATATGGCTCTTCCAGGGGGGAGGCGCCGAGATGCAGTTCGAGTACCGCAAGGATCAGTTCGGCGTCGCGTCGATCCCCTGCGGCATCTTCCCGACCGAGGTCTTCCTCCACTCGAAGAAGCGGATCGAGACCCTGGAGGATTTCCAGGGCCTGAAGATGCGTACCGCCGGCGCCTGGGCGGAGATCGCGGGCAACCTCGGGGCCTCCACCGTCATCCTGCCGGGCGCGGAGGTGTATCCGGCGCTGGAGCGCGGGGTCATCGACGCCACCGAGTGGAGCTCGGCGTCGGTCAACCTGCCGTCCGGCTTCCACAAGATCGCGAAGTACATCATCACCCCGGGCATCCACCAGCCGGCAGCGGTCCAGGAGTGCGTATTCAACATGGATGCCTGGAACGGCCTCACGGACCAGCAGCGTGAGACTCTCAAGTTCGCCGGGCAGGTCATGGCGCTCGATACCTATACGCGCTACCCCTACAACGACATCGCCGCGGTGGCGGAGATGCGTGAATTCGGCAACGAGTTCCTGCAACTCTCGCCCGACTTCATCAAGGCCGCGAACGAGGCCGCCACCGCGTGGGCCGACGAACAGGCGGCCCAGAACGAGTGGTTCAAGAAGGCCTACGACCACCGTCGGGCGTTCCAGGGCGCGATCAAGGCGCACTGGAAGAGCCAGTTCCTCTTCCCGCTCGGGGCGGATTGAGCCGACCGCCGGACGAACGGCGTGACATAGCCGCACCGCACACCGGGGACGCCGGTCCGGCGTCCCCGGTTTTCGTTCCAGATCTCAATCGGCGACAGGATCCGGCTACACGATGGAGACCCTGGGGAAATTCATCGCGTTCATCGGAAAGCTGTTGGAGCTCAACTGGGAGGGCTACTTCGGGAGCTCGGGCCAGTTCTTCCGGCGGGTCGCGGAGGCGCCGGGGTCGAGCCTCTTCGAAACGCTCTTCTGCCTCTTCCTCCTCGGTGCGCTCGCCACCGTGGCCGGCGGCATCGGATGGTCGCTCGTGCGTCTGAGTCCGGTGCCCTTCATCCGATCGGTGGAATGGTTCACGCGCCTGTTCGGCTATATCGGCGCGTCCATCATCTCGGCGCTCATCATCGCGATGGTCTACGAGGTCATCTCGCGCTACTTCTTCTCCGCCCCGACGAAGTGGGCGTTCGAGATGGCCTACATGCTGATGGGCACGAGCTTCATGTTCGGGCTCGCGTACTGCATGCAGATGGGGCGGCACATCCGGGTCGACTTCGTCTACGGCCACGTGAGCCCGAAGGCCCGGCAGGTCATCGATCTGGCCGGCTACGCGTTCCTCGTGCCGATGCTGCTGTGGCTGACCTGGGGGCTGTGGGAGTACTTCACCGAGGCGTACCGCGTGGACGAGACCTCGGGTGAGTCGGCCTGGAACCCGATCATCTGGCCGTTCAAGTTCAGCCTCGTCATCGGCATCGTGCTGCTGTTCATGCAGACCGTGGTGCAGATCGTGCGCTCGCTCATGATCCTGGCCGGCCGGCAACCCCCCGCGCCGCCTCCGGTGGAGGGCCTGTCATGAGCGCGGAGCTCGCCCTGTGGATGTTCCCGGCGCTCATGCTGATGATCTTCATGGGCTTCCCGGTGGCGTTCTCGCTGCTCTCGGTCGCCTTCGTCTTCGGCGCGCTGCGGTTCAACTTCGCTCCCCAGACGGTCAACGTCTTCGCCCAGAAGATCGACGAGGTGGCGGCGGCCTACGTGCTCGGGGCGGTGCCGCTGTTCATCTTCATGGGCTCGCTGATGGAGCGCTCGGGGATCGCGGAGAGGCTGTTCGAGGCGATCCATCTGTGGACGCGCCGCCTGCCCGGCGGGCTCGCGGTGGGCACCGTCATCCTGTGCGTGATCTTCGCCGCCGCGAGCGGGGTGGTGGGCGCGACGGAGTCGGTGGTGGGCCTGCTCGCAATCCCGGTGATGCTGCGCTACGCCTACGACAAGGGGCTCATCTCCGGCACCATCTGCGCCGGCGGCTCGCTGGGCACCATCATTCCGCCGTCGGTGGTGGTGGTCATCCTCGGCCCGGTCGCCGACGTGGACGTCGGCGGGCTGTTCATGGGCATGCTGTTCCCGGGCCTCATGCTCGCGCTGCTCTACATCCTCTACATCCTGGTGCGCTGCATCATCCGTCCCCAGGACGGGCAGCGGCTGCCCCCCGACGAGCACGATCCGCCGCTGGCCCGCAAGCTGGTGATCACCGCGGTCGCCCTGGTGCCGCCGGTCATCCTCATCTTCGCGGTGCTCGGCACCATCCTGCTCGGCTGGGCGACGCCGACCGAGGCCGCCGCGATGGGGGCGCTGGGCTCGATCATCATGGTGATCTTCTACCGCAACTTCAGCCTGGGGGTGCTGAAGGAAGCGCTGGTGAAGACGCTGCTCGTCACCGCGATGATCCTCATGATCCTGCTCGCGGGGAACATCTTCGCCACGGTGTTCACCATCGCGGGCGGGCTGGTGACGACCCAGAACCTCGTCGAGTCGGCCGGGCTGTCGGGGTGGGCGACGATGGCCCTGCTGCTCCTGCTCGCCTTTCTCGCCGGGTTCGTGCTGGACCTCATCTCGATCATCCTGATCATCATCCCGATCGCGATGCCGATCATCGAGACGTTCTCCTTCCACGATCTCGATCCGACGCAAGTGAAGAGCTGGTTCTGCATCCTCTTCCTCATCGTCATCCAGACCAGCTACCTCACGCCGCCCATGGCCCCCGCCATCTTCTACCTGCGCGGCATCTCGCCGCCGGAGATCCGGCTCGGCCACATGTACGCCGGGGTGATGCCGTTCATCGCCCTGGAGATCATCGCGCTCGCGGTGGTCATGATGTGGCCCGATCTCGCGCTCTGGCTGCCCGAGCAGATGCTGAGGTTCCGCGACTAGTGTCCGCGGGGTCCTTGCCCGGAATGACGAAGAATCGTCACCCCGGACGCTACGGCCCGGCGTCAGCGCCGGCTGGCCACTTCCTTGCGGATCTCCTTCGCCTTCGCTTCGGGCAGGACCCAGATCGCGCCGGCCATCATCGGTCCCAGGGCGAGGGTCACCCAGCGCGCGATCCCGGAACTCGTATCGAAGTAGAACACCGCGGTGCACACCGCGATGGCGAGCACGGAGACGAGGGCCTTGTAGTGGTTGGGCATCGCAGTTTCCTCCGGCGTTTCAGATGGACGCGAACGCTTCGATCGCGTCCGCCACGTCGTCGCTCGTCATCTCCCAGGTGTTGTCGAAGTTCGCGACGACCTCGCGCATGAACGGCTCGACGAGCGACAGGGCGCGGTCCGCGTCGCCGAGGTGGTCGGCAAGGATGGCGAGTGCGAGCTGGCGCGACTCGGCGCCTTCGTAGGTCCACTCGAAGCCGTTGTCGCTGTACCGGCGCAGGTCGAGCCGCTGATCGAGCGGGCGGTCGTCGACGGTCACGACGATGCCGTCGATGGTCCGATCCCCGGCGTACGTCTTCATGGCGCCGCTCCGATGCGGGGGCTTGAACGGCGCCTATCGTAGATTCGTCCGCTCCGGCGCGCCAGCCGCCCGCCGCGCTTGTATCACGATTGACATGCAACTACTGTAACGGCAGGCAAGGGGCTGGACGACCGCCTCTCGAGGCGCGGAGGGCACGATCATGGAACTCACGAACTCACCGATGAACGAACGCCAGCGGACCTACCGCCAAGTCTACCGGGACCGCATCGCGGCCTGGTACAACGGCTATCTGCACGTCGCGATCATCTACGCCATCGGCTTCTGCGCGTTGTTCGTCTATCTCTCGCATCTCCAGAGCGTGCAGTGGTGGGAGTGGCTCGCGATCCCGGTAGTGTTCGTCGCGAGCAACATCTTCGAATGGTGGATCCATGTCCAGGTGATGCACCGCCCGCGGAAGTGGAAGGGCGCCCGCGCCATCTACACGCGCCACATGCTCATGCACCACCAGTTCTTCACCAATGAGGAGATGCGCTTCGCCGATCACCTCGACTGGCGGGTGACCGTGTTCCCGCCGTATGCGCTGGTGGTGTTCATCCTGATCTCGACTCCGCCGGCGCTGATCGCGGGCTGGCTCATCTCCGCCAACGTCGGCTGGCTCCTCATCGCCACCACCACCAGCATCTACCTGATCTACGAGTTCATGCACTTCTGCTGCCACATCGACGAGAACCGGTTCGTGCGCTACTGCCCGCTCGTGAACACGCTCCGGCGCCACCACACCGCGCATCATGACCAGTCCATCATGATGGAGCGCAACATGAACCTCACGTTCCCCATCGCGGACTGGCTGTTCGGTACGTCCGATCTCGACCGCGGCCTGCTCGGACACCTGTTCAACGGCTATTCGACGAAGTACGTGAAGACCGACATGCGCAAGAGCGCCAAGACCCCGAGGGTGAAGGCGAAGGCGCGCGCGCCCGTCGACGCGGTGGCGGGGAGTCCTGCCTGAGGTCGAAGCACGTCCGGGCGCCGGCGTGCGCCCGGTGAGGGATTCGTATGGCATGCACCGCGGCGGCGCCGGTTTCCGGTGCCGCCGCGGTGCTTCCGGAGCCCCGGCGGCGCCCGCCCCGTCCGTGGGCGAAGCCGTCGATTCGTCGTGGCGTCACCCTCGATCGGCCGGACCCGGCGCAGTCGCGGAATCGAGTGCCCGGTCATGAGCTTCCGCGACGTTCATACGCAATCCGCGCGGCGATGGACTGATTTGGAGAATCGAACGTGAACATCATCGACGCGGCCCGGATGCGGGCGGTCACGAGCTATCCCGATCTCGTGGAATGGCTGCGGGCAAGCCACCTCGACACCATCGACGCGATGGACGATCTGCTCATGACCCAGCCGGCGGCGGGCGGCGGCGCCGACACCCTGCTCATCCGCGCGGCGTGGCAGCGCGGCAAGCAGATTGGAGTCAAGCTCATCACCGTGTTTCCGGCCAACGCCGGCGGGGCGCTGCCGTCCATTCAGGCCGTCTACATGCTCTTCGACGGCGAGAACGGCCAGCCCCTCGCGAGCCTCGACGGCACCGAGCTCACGTACTGGAAGACAGCGGCGGATTCCGCTCTCGGCGCCCGGTTTCTCGCCCGCGAGGACGCCACGGCGCTGTGCATGATCGGAGCGGGCGCGCAGGCCCCGCACCTCATCCGCGCGCACTGCTCGGTGCGTCCGTCGATCGAGCGGGTGACGATCTGGAACCGGACCCATGCGAAGGCCGAGGCGCTGGCCGCCGCGGCGCCGGTGGAGGGCGTGACCTTTGAAGCCACCACCGACATCGAGGCGGCGTGTCGTGGCGCCGACGTCATCACCGCGGCCACCGCGGCGGAGGCGCCGCTGGTGCTCGGTGGGTGGCTGCAGCCCGGCCAGCACCTGGATCTGGTCGGTGGATACAAGCCCGAGATGCGCGAGGCGGACACCGAGGCGTTCGAGCGGGCGCGGGTGTTCGTCGACGCCCGGGAGACCACCGTGGGGATCTGCGGCGACCTCCTGGAGCCGGTGAAGGAAGGGCGGTTCAGCGCCGATCGGATCGAAGGCGACCTGTTCGATCTCTGCCGCGACGGCCTGCCCACCCCGCGCGCGGACGGCGACGTCACCCTGTTCAAGAACGGCGGCGGCGGTCATCTCGACCTGATGACCGCGAGCTACTACGTGGATCGGGTGAGCAGTGGCTGAACGGCTCCCGGACTCGATCTCACACGGTTGACGTTCCCACGCCCGGCGCGGTATCGGGGTCGCCTCTCACAGGACCGCGCACGGTTGCCGATCACGCGGCGCTCCGCTCGATAATCAGCGCATCGAGGGCGAGGCCGCCCTCCCCCTCGGGCAGGACAACGAACGGGTTCACATCGACGCTGTCGACCACCTCCGCGTGGGCGGCGGCGAAGCGGGAGAGGGCGGCCACGGCGCTGGCGAGCGCATCGATGTCGCATCGCGGTCGGCCGCGGGCGCCTTCGAGCATCCTGGCGCCCTTGATCCCGGCGATCATCCGCTTCGCCTCCGCGTGGTCGATCGGGGCCTTGCGGAACGCCACGTCGTCGATCACCTCGGCCAGGACCCCGCCTGATCCCACCATCACCACCGGCCCGAACACCGGGTCGCGCCGCGCACCGAGGATGCATTCGACCCCGTTCACCATCGGGGAGACGATGGTGCCCCGGATCTCGGCGTTCGGGTCGTATGCCCTGGCGCGCGCGACCAGCGCATCGTGCTCGTCCGCGGCATCCTCCGCCGCGATGCCGAGGGCGACCGTGCCCGCCTCGGTCTTGTGGTCGATGTCCGGAGAGAGGACCTTCATCGCGACCGGCGTGCCGATCGCCCGGGCGGCGCGGGCCGCCTCCCCGGCGTTGCGCGCGATGCGCGTCTCCACCGCCGGAACGCCCCACGAGGCGAGGAGCCGTTGTGCCTCGTGCTCGTCGAGCCGACCGCCGGGGCAGCGGTTTCCCGGCGGATGCACCGACCTCGCCGCCCGCGGCCCTTCCGTGGGCTCTGTCCCGAACCGGGCGCCGGAGCGGCGAGCTCCCCGCGGATACGCGGCGGCGTCCGCATTTCCATCCCGGTCCGCATCCGCCCCGGATACGGGCGCGAGCCCTTCCGCGACCCGCACGAGGGCCGACACCGCACGCACCGCGCGCACCGGATCTTCGAACACCGGCACGCTCAACGCCTCGTACGGCGCGACTGCCTCGTCGGAGCCGACCATCGACATCAGGATGGGCCGGTGCGGAAATCGCTCACGGGCGCGGGCGAGCGCGTCCAGGGTGGGCTTCGCCATGAATTCGACCGACGCGACGTAGGTGAAGAAGATGACGACCGCCGCGTAGTCGCCCTCGTCGAGCATCGCATCGAGGAACTCGCCGACGAGATGGGGCGCGTTGAACACCTGCGCGGTGACGTCGACGGGGTTTCGCGGCGTGCAGAACGAGATCTTCTCCTTCAGGCGCTTCTGCGCCGCCTCCGGCATCGGCGCGACGTCGAGTCCCTGCGTGGCCGCCTCGTCGGCCATCATGACCCCGGCCCCGCCCGAGATGGTCATGAATCCAACGCGGCGGCCCGAGGGAAGGGCGCCGAAGCTCGCGGCGTAGGCCGCATCGAGCATCTCCTCGGTGGTGTCGGTGCGCACGATGCCATGCTGGACCAGTACCGCGTCGAAGACCACATCCGCGCCGGCGAGGGCGGCGGTGTGCGAGCGCGCCGCCTCGGCGCCGACCTTCGATCGTCCGGTCTTGGTGAAGAATACGGACTTGCCGCCTGCCCGCGCCGCGTCGAGCGAGGCGAGCAGGGCATCACCGTCCCGTACCCCCTCCGCGTAAGCCGCCACCACGTCGATCTCCGAGCGAGCCGCCATCCAGGCGATGCACTCGGACACCGTCACGTCGCACTCGTTGCCGGTGGTCACCCAGAGTCCGACGTCGATGCGACGCCGGCGCGCGAGCAGCCCGAGGTGCGACCCGTACGCGCCGCTCTGGCTCACGATGGCGACCGGGCCGGGCCTGGGACGATAGATGTCGAGGGTCGTGGTGAACGTTGCGAAGAACCCGATCGCGGCGTTGTAGACGCCGAGACAGTTCGGGCCCAGTATCCGCATCCCGCTCGCCCGCGCGATCTCGCCCATCCGCCGCTGCCGGGCCGCGCCGTCCGCGTCCGTCTCGGCAAAGCCCGACGTGAACACCACGGCCGCTCCCACGCCGCGCTCGGCGCACGCCTCGATGGTCTCGAGGGTCCCCGAAGCCGGCACCGCCACGATCGCGACGTCGATGGCCCCGGGCACCTGGGTGACGTCCGGACGCGCCTCGATCCCCTGCACCCGGGCGCGGCGCGGGTTGACCGGCCAGATCCTGCCCTCGAATCCGGATTCCTTCAGGTAGCGCAGCGGCCGGCCGCCGATCCGGGTCGGATCTTCGGTCGCGCCGATGATCGCGACCGAGCGCGGATTGAAGAGGGCATCGAGCCCCGGCTGAGGCATCGTGTCGTTCCTTGACGATGTCGGCGAAGCATCAGGAGGTTACGCACGCTCCCGAGAGACGAGACCGCGCTTCAGGGCATCTTCCATCAGCTCGACCACCGCCTTGGTCATCGGCAGCATCGGGTCGCCCTTGAGCCAGACCAGGCCGACAGGCTGGGAGATCGTCGGCTTCTCGAGCAGGAGCAGCCGCGCCTTCGCCATTCCGCCGATGCTCTCGATGAAGTAGCGCGGAACGACGGTAGCGCTCTCTCCCTGAACCGCGTGGACGGCCAGCGCGATCATCGCATTGGACTCCAGCCGCGGCCGGGGCGCGCAGCCGGCGCTGGCGAACGCCCGGTCGGTGATCCGGCGCTCGTGGGTCTGGGGCGAGAGCAGGCACAGCGGCAGTGTCGCTGCCTCCGACCAGCTTACCGTGGTACGGCCGTGGAACCAGTCGTTGTCCGGGATCAGCAGATGGAACGGCTCTTCGTAGAGCGGGAGGGAGTCGATCTGATCGTCCGAGGAGAGCTGTTCGAGATACGTGATCGCGACGTCGAACTCGAAATTGACGAGCCCGCGCCGCATCTCGTCGAGACCGACGAACCGGATGTCGACCGAGGCAGCCGGAT
The DNA here is from genome assembly GCA_958295835.1 of uncultured Gammaproteobacteria bacterium. Classification (GTDB taxonomy): domain Bacteria; phylum Pseudomonadota; class Gammaproteobacteria; order HK1; family HK1; genus HK1. Next base: position 3,819,321 of record OY282378.1, on the reverse strand, counting down.
GCTGCCGGAAGAACAGGCGATCGATCAGCCCGGTGATCGGCATGCTCATCGGCATCGCCGCGATCCGGAGATGCCCGTGGAGCTGGCCGCGCATGATGCCGATCTCCTGGACCATCGCCTGGCGATCGGCCACGATCCGCTTCGACCACTCCAATACCCGCCGGCCCTCGTCGGTGAATCCCTGAAACCGTCGATGACGCAGGATGATCGGCACCCCGATCTCGCCTTCGAGATGCTTGATGGCGCTGGACAGGGTGGGCTGCGACACGTTGCATCGGCTCGCGGCTCGACCGAAGTGCCCTTCCTGCTCCAGCGCGATCAGATACTCGAATTGCCTCAGATACATGGCGACATGATGACCACGACAGACGGCGGTGTTCGCCCGTGCTCCAGGTGCGCGGGATTTTGATAGACATCGGCTATCAAACTACGAAGCGTGCTCGAATGCAATTCCATCACGCCGATGGTGCGCACTCGCATGATGTGGCTCCGCCGATGGCGGACGGTCGGGCCGTGGGGCAGTGAGCGGACCGATCATCACCGCCCTGCTCGCGATCGGATTGGTGGTCGGTGTCCTGATCGGAGCCATCGGAGTCGGCGGCGTGCTCCTGGTGCCGGCCCTGACCTACATCGGCGGGATGGCGATCCACGTCGCGATTGCGAGCGCGATGGTCGCCTACTTCTTCGCCGGTGGCGTGGGCGTGATCGAGTTCTCCCGCCGGGGCTCGATACGATGGAGCGACGCCGCCTGGCTCGCGGCGGGCGCGATGCCGGGTGCGTTCGTCGGCGCGGCATCCACCAGCGCGGCGCCCGCATTCGCGCTGGAGCTCCTGATCGCGGCGCTCATCATCGCCTCGGCGCTGAACTCGTTGCGCGGTAGCGGCCCGTCGGGCCGGGTGCCGCGTACGCTTGCCAGACGCGCGCTGTTCGTCATCGGAGTCGTCACCGGCGTCGGCTCGTCCATGAGCGGCACGGGCGGGCCTCTCGTGCTCATCCCCGTGCTGCTCTGGCTGCGCGTGCCGGTGCTCGCGGCGGTGGGGCTGAGCCAGGCGATCCAGCTACCGATCTCCGCCTTCGCGACCGCGGGCAACATCCTGTACGGCACGATCGACGTCGCGGTGGCGGCGGCGCTTTCGGTGCTCCTGATGATCGGGGTGTGGTTCGGCGCTCGTATCGCCCACCGCGTATCGAGCGTCGCGCTGAAGCGGTTCGTGTCCCTGATGCTGCTCGGAGTGGGAGTGATGATGCTCGTACGGGTCGCCCCGTACACCGCCGGCGGATAGGGCGCATGAGGACGGGGATACCCAGGCCGAAGCCCTGCACGGTGCGGGCGCCATTCACGCCACTTCCCCCGGTCGCGGGCCGCGCCGCCCGGTGCAGGGGACCGATCCGGGACGAGACGACACCCGCCCGCCGTCACCCCGCTCTCGAGCCCGGAGCGTCGCCGGCTCCGGGCGAGGCAGGTACCATCGGTGCGGATCGTATCCCCGCGATCAAGGAATGGGACCCTGGCATGGACGACGCCACACACATGACGCCCGACGAGTTCCGACGATGCGGCCATGCGCTCATCGAGCGCATCGCCCGCTACATGGAGGAGGTCGAGCGCTATCCGGTGCTCTCGCAGGTGGAGCCCGGGTCGATCCGCGAGCGGCTTCCGCCCGCCGCTCCCGAGCACGGCGAGCCGTTCGCCCACGTGCTGCGCGACATCGACGAGATCATCGTTCCCGGCCTCACCCACTGGCAGTCGCCGAACTTCTTCGCCTACTTCCCCGCGAACGCCTCGGGTCCGGCCATCCTCGGCGATCTGCTCTCCTCCGGGCTCGGGGTTCAGGGCATGCTCTGGGCGACGAGCCCCGCCTGCACCGAGCTCGAGACGCATGTGCTCGACTGGCTCGTCGGACTGCTCGGGCTGCCCGATCGGTTCCGCTCGACCGCGGCGGGCGGAGGAGTGATCCAGGACACCGCTTCGAGCAGCACCTTGACCGCGTTGCTCGCCGCGCGGGAGCGCGCAAGCGCCGGTGCGGTCAATGAACACGGTGTGGGCTCCGGGCCTGGCCGGGGGCCGCGGCTGACCGTGTACACCTCGCGGCATGCGCACTCCGCGATCGAAAAGGGAGTGAAGATCGTCGGTCTCGGACGTGACAACCTGCGGCTCGTCGATGCCGATGCCGGCCACGCGATGCGGATCGATGCGCTGGAGTCGGCGATCGCCGCGGACCGCGCGTCGGGGGCGACGCCCGCGATGGTGTGCGCGACGGTGGGCACCACGTCATCGGGGGCCGTCGATCCGTTGCGCGCCATCGGCGAGATCTGTCGCCGCGAAAACGTCTGGCTGCACGTCGATGCCGCGCACGCGGGCAGTGCCACCATCTGCCCGGAGCATCGGGGACTCATCGACGGGGTCGAGCACGCGGACAGCTACACCTTCAATCCGCACAAGTGGCTGCTCACCAATTTCGATTGCAACTGCTTCTGGGTCGCGGATCGCGCCGCGCTGATCGACGCGCTGAGCGTGCTTCCGGAGTTCCTGCGCAACCGCGCGACCGAGTCGGGCGAGGTCATCGACTACCGGGACTGGCACGTGCCGCTGGGGCGCCGGTTCCGGGCCCTCAAGCTCTGGTTCGTGGTTCGCCACTACGGCGCCGACGGCTTGCGCTCCCATGTTCGCAGGAGCGTGGAGCTTGCCGAGTGGTTTGCGGCGCAGGTGCGGGCGAGCGAGGAGTTCGAGCTGGCCGCGCCCGTCTCGGTCGGGCTCGTCTGCTTTCGCCACCGCGAAGGAGATGCGTTCAACCAGACCCTGATGGATCGGCTAAACCAGTCGGGCGCGCTCTACCTCACCCATACGCGGCTCGACGAGCGCCTCGTGCTTCGCCTCGCGGTCGGCGCTCCCGCGACCCGCCGCGAGCACGTCGAGGCGGCGTGGAGACGCATCGCCGAGACGGCGCGTGGGCTCGCGACCGGGCACGGCGCCGTGTCTTGAGTCGATATCGTCGCGCGCCCTCCTCCCGGACCCGGCGCGGGCGATCGTTCCTGTCGGTGGCTCAGGCCGCGGGCGCCCGCTCCTGTTCCTGCACGAAGGACAGGAGCACCATCCCCGCCACGAGCAGCACGACCACGGACAGGATCCCGAGCCGCGAGCTGCCGGTGAGGAGGCCGGTCACCGCCACCAGGGACGGTCCCAGGATGGCCGCGAACCGCCCGATCATGTTGAAGAACCCGAAGAACTCCCCGCTCTGCGCGGCCGGCACGAAGCGCGCATACAGCGAACGCGAGATCGCCTGCACCCCGCCCTGCACCAGGCCCACCACCACCGCGAGGACGTAGAATTCCGCGACCGAGTCCATGAAGTACGCGTAGATGGTGACCGCGACGTACACCGCCACCCCGAAGTAGAGGACAGGCTTCGGGCCGATCCGCGCGGCCACCACCCCGAACACGAGAGCGGCCGGAAACCCGACGAACTGGGTGATGAGCAGGGCGACGATGAGGCTCTCGGAGGGGAAGCCGAGCGACAGTCCGTAGTCCACCGCCATGCGGATGATGGTGTGGACCCCGTCGATGTAGAAGAAGTACGCGAGGAGGAAGAGGCCCGCCATCCGGTGGGCCCGGTACTCGCGGAACGTCTTTGCCAGGGAGCGCAGCCCGACCGCAAATGCGGGCGCCGCCGACCCCGCGGAGGCGGCGTCCCCGGTCCGGGGCGGCTCCGGCACGTGGCGGAACAGGGGGATGGAGAAGACGAGCCACCACGCCGCCACCATCACGAAGGACAGGCGCACCGCCTCCGCCGGCCCGGCCAGCCCGAACGTGCCGGGCGAAAGGGTCATCGCCACGTTGAGGGCGAACAGGATCCCGCCGCCGATGTAGCCGAGGGAAAAGCCGAAGGCGGAGACCTCGTCGTAGCGTTGGGCGGGGCTCACGGCCACGATGAGGGCGTCGTAGAAGATGATGGCGCCCGAGAAGCCGATGGAGCCGAGGACGTACACGGTGGCGGCCGTGGTCCAGCTCCCCTCCCCCACGAACCAGAGTCCTGCCGACGCCGCGACCCCGAGGGCGGTGAAGGCGCCGAGGTACTTCTTGCGGGACGCCCCGCCATCCGCGAACGCGCCGAGGATCGGGGCCGCGATCAGGATGACGACGCTCCCGATGGAATTCGCGAACCCGAGCTGCGCGGTGCTGGTGACGGCATCCGCGCCCGCGCTCCAGTACTGCTTGAAGAAGACCGGGAAGAAGCCGGCGATGACGGTGGTCGCGAACACCGAATTCGCCCAGTCGTAGAGGGCCCAGGCGAAGATCGGCCGGCTTGCGAACAGCTCGCGTATCCGCTTCATCCCCCTCGCCTCCCCGGACTCCTCGAAGCACCGTCACCCTTGCAACAAGCGCCGGCGTTCATGGGCCGGGACGCTCCGGGTGGGACGGCGCGGCCACCGGTCGCTCGCGGAAACCGGCTCGTTCCACGGCCGCGGAGCGTTCCGGATCCATCCACTCCCGCAGCTTCGACCATCTCCGGCGCCCGGAGGTGGCCCTGACCGCGATGGCGACCGCCTTGCGCTGGCCGACGAGGACCACCAGGCGCTTGCCGCGGGTCACCCCGGTGTAGAGCAGGTTGCGTTGCAGCATGACGTAGTGCTGGGTCATGAGCGGGATCACCACGGCAGGATACTCCGAGCCCTGGCTCTTGTGGATGGTCGTCGCGTAGGCCGGCGCCAGCGCGTCCAGCTCCCCGAAGCCGTAGGTGACGGTGCGCTCGTCGAAGCGAGCGGTGATCTCGCCCAGCTCGGGGTCCACGTCGTCGATGCGGCCGATGTCGCCGTTGTAGACCTCCTTGTCGTAGTCGTTCTCCATCTGCATCACCTTGTCGCCGGGAGCGAAGGTCCAGCCGAAACGCTCGACCTTGCGCTCGCCGGCGGGATTCAGCGCGGCCTGGAGCTCGACGTTCAGCGACCGGGCGCCGACCCCTCCGCGGTTCATGGGGCAAAGCACCTGAATGTCGCGAATCGGGTCGAGACCGAAGCGCCGGGGGATACGGACGCGGACGAGCTCCAGGATCCTGGAGACGGCACTCTCGGGGTCGTCCGCCGACACGAAGTAGAAATCGGTCTCGCCGTCCGGCCTGGCGAGATCCGGAACCCCGCCCTGATTGATGCGGTGCGCATTGACGATGATCCGGCTCCTCGCGGCCTGGCGGAACACCTCGGTCAGGCGCACCACCGGGACCGCTCCCGAGGCGATGACGTCGGCCAGTACCTGGCCCGGTCCGACCGAGGGCAACTGGTCGATGTCACCGACGATCAGTAGCGCGGCGTGGTCGGGAACCGCCTTCAGCAGCGCGTGCATCAGCAGGACGTCGACCATCGAAGCCTCGTCGACCACGAGCAGATCGCAGTCGATGGGGCGATCCGCATCCCGCCTGAATCCGCCGGACGCGGGATCGACTTCGAGCAGCCGGTGGATGGTGCGGGCCTCGAACCCGGATGCCTCGGTCATGCGCCGCGCCGCCCGTCCCGTGGGCGCGCAGAGGACGAGGTTGGCGCCCTTGGCGGCCAGGATGCGCAGGATGGCGTTGACGATGGTGGTCTTGCCGACGCCGGGACCGCCGGTGACCACCAGTACCTTGGACGCCAGGGCCAGCCGCACTGCGGCGCCCTGGCTCGGCGCGAGGGTGAGCCCGATGCGCCCCTCGATCCAGGGAACGGCCCGGTCCGGGTCGATCCCTGGCCAGGGAAGGGGTCCGGCGGCGATGCGGTCCAGCCGGCCTGCGATCCCGCGCTCGGCCCCGTACAGGCCGGCAAGGAAGATGCACGGGGTGTCGCCGACCCGATCGGCGACGACGTTGCCCTCGGCCAGCTCCTGATCGACGGCAGAACGGACGAGATCCTCGGGCGCCTCCAGAAGCGACGCCGCCAGGGGCAGAAGCTCCCCGGACGGCAGGCCGCAATGCCCGTCGTCCATGGCCTCGGTCAGCGCATGGGCGACGCCCGCACGGATCCGTACCGTGGCCGTCTTGTCGATGCCGAGCCGCATGGCGATGGCGTCGGCGGTCCTGAAGCCGATGCCGCGGATGTCGCGGGCGAGCTGGTACGGATTCTCCGACATCACCTCCACCGCATCGGCGCCGTAGGTCTTGAAGATGCGCACCGCGCGCGCGGTCCCGACGCCGTGGCCGTGCAGGAACACCATGATCTCGCGCACCACCTTCTGCTCGGCCCAGGCGGTGGTGATCCGCTCCGCCCGCACCGGGCCGATACCGTCCACCTCCCGCAGGCGTCCGGACTCCATCTCGATGACGTCGAACACCCGCTCGCCGAAGGAGCGGACGAGCTTCTTCGCGTAGACCGGCCCGATCCCCCGGATCATGCCGGAGCCGAGATACCTCTCGATGCCCTCGGCCGACGTGGGCGCAGTGGCCTTCAGGAACCGGGACCGGAACTGCGGCCCGTAGGTGCGGTCGTTCACCCACTCGCCGGAGGCGGTGATCCACTCGCCGGCGGAGACCGCGGCGGAGTGGCCGACGACGGTCACCAGCTCCCGGTGCCCGCGCGCCTTGACGCGCAGGACGCAGAAGCCGCTCTCCTCGCCGTGAAAGGTCACCCGCTCGACGGTGCCGGCGAGCACTTCGAGTCCGGATGGCGAAGATTCCTGCTTCATGCCGACATCTCCCGAGAGCGGTCCCCTCCTGCCGGGCGACTTCTCCATCCATCCGGACATGCGAATCCGACCATAGCATTCCGTCGCAAGGCATCGAGGACCGGCCACGCCATGCGTGCCTCGCGGCGCCTCGTCACCGCTTGACATGTCCGTGGTGCGATTGTCTGCTTCCGGCTCCGCTCAGGGAGTCCCCCATCTCATGTCTGCCCCCGTTCGACGGCGCGCGCGCAGGGATCGGCGCGAACGCCGTAGCGCCTCGACCGCGATCCCGCGCCTGCCCTGGCGCACCGTGCGCAACCCGCATCCCCCGGCCCGCATCCTCAGCGAGGATCAGGTCGAAGCGATCCACCAAGCATCGTTGCGCGTGCTGCGCGACATCGGCATGAAGGTGCTCAGCCCGAGGGCGCGGGCGCTGTACGCGGGCGCCGGCGCGAGCGCCGACGAGGACACCGCGATGGTGCGCTTCGACCCCGCGATGGTCGAGGAGCACATGGCGAAGGCGCCGCCTTCGTACACCATCGAGGCGCGCAACCCCGCGAAGTCGCCCACCTTCGGCGGCAACGTCATCAACTTCGGGCTGGTCGGCGGGCCGTCGTTCGTCTCCGACCTGGACCGTGGCCGCCGCGCCGGGGACTACGAGGACTTCCGCAACTTCATGAAGCTGTCGCATTCGTTCGACGTCATCCATCTGGGCGGCGCGGCCCCCCTCGCCCCTCTGGACCTGCCCGCCGCAACCCGCCACCTGGACATGTACTACGCCGCGATCACCTTGCACGACAAGGTCTGGGGCGCTTCGCTGCTCGGTGGATACCGCGCGCACGACGCCGTGGAGATGGCCTGCATCGCGCACGGGGTGACCCGCGACGAGCTTGTGGCGCAGCCGATCGTCAGCGGCGGGATCAATACGAACTCGCCGCGGCAGCTCGATGCGAACATGTCGGACGGGATGATCGAGCTGGCCTCGGTCGGCCAGCCGGTCATCGTGACCCCGTTCACCCTGCTCGGGGCGATGGCCCCCACCACCATCGCCGGCGCGCTCGTCCTGCAGAACGCCGAGGCGCTGGCGGGGATGGTGCTGTGCCAGATCGTGCGTCCCGGCGCCCCTGTCTGCTACGGCGGCTTCACCTCCAACGTGGACATGAAGAGCGGGGCTCCCGCGTTCGGCACCCCCGAGTACGCGAAGGCGACCCAGGCCGGCGCCCAGCTCGCGCGGCGCTACCACGTCCCCTTCCGCGCGAGCAGCACCAACGCATCGAACGCGGTGGACGCCCAGGCCGCGTACGAGAGCGAGATGTCGCTGTGGGCCTCGGTGATGGCGCACACCAACATCGTCAACCACGCGGCGGGCTGGCTCGAAGGCGGGCTCACCGCCTCGTACGAGAAGCTCGTGATCGACGCCGAGATGTGCCAGCTCCTCGCCGAGTACCTGGAGCCGGTGGTGGTCGATGACGACACCCTGGCGATCGACGCCATCGCCGAGGTGCAGCCGGGCGGCCACTTCTTCGGCGCGACGCACACCCTGGCGCGCTACGAGGACGTCTTCTACAAGCCGATCGTGTCGGACTGGCGCAACTTCGAGACGTGGCAGGATGCCGGCGCGCTCTCCGCGGCCGAACGGGCGAACGGCATCTGGAAGCAATTGCTCGCGGAGTACGAGCCGCCGCCGATCGATCCGGGCATCGACGAGGCGTTGCGCGAGTACATGGTCAAGCGCAAGCGCGCCATCGAAGCCGGCGAGGTGGCGCTGGAGCAGTAGTGGTGCGGATGAAGGCGTTCCGGCGCACGCCGGGCGCGAAGAGCGGAGATCCAGCCGGCGCGAACGGCCCCGGCGACTACGAGCCGGCTTGAAGCGAACCCGACGGTCCGCCCTCGCTAGCGATCGAAGACGATGCCACCGCCGCCGGGACGGCCTCCCCCGGGACGGCCTCCGCCCAGATCCGGCATGGCGCCGGGCACCACGATGCGCGACGCCTCTTCCCGCCGCATTTCCTGGGCGCGTTCGCTCAGCCGTTCCACCGCCGCCTGGATCGCCTGGGGGAACTTCGAGAACGCATCGGCCAGGGAATCGGCCTCGATGGGGGACTGGACCGGGATCGGTCCGAGCTGCGAGACGATGGTCGTCTCCGCGATGTACGTGGTGGGCCGGGTGGGATCGGGACTGCCGTCGAGCCGGATCGGTTGCAGTCTGCGTATCGTCGCGAGCCGCATGTCGCTGAATACGTCTTCGCGGTGGAGATTGTCGAGATCGGCGCTGATCTCGTCGATGCGCTGGCCGGCCTGCCGCTCGCTCACGTCCGGATGCTCCCTGTGAGACCCCCGAAATTCCGGGGCGGGAGTGTAGCACAAGCCCGCCTTCCTCCCGGCGTGCGGATCCCCGAGTGTACGGACCCCCGAACGTCTACTGATGTACGTGCAACCGCTCTTCCTGCGCCGGCACCACGATGACCGGCTCGATCTGCTGCAGCTCTTCGAGCGGAATGTGGCAGGCGATGGCGTGGGTCTCCGACGCCATCTGCACGGGTGGGCGCTCGTCGTCGCAGATCGTCCCCACCTTGCGCGGACAGCGGGTGCTGAACGGACATCCCTCCGGCGGGTTCAGCACGCTCGGCAGGTTGCCTTCGAGCACGATCTCGCGCTTGGTGACCTCCGGATCGGCAATCGGCACCGCCGAGAGCAGGGCCTCGGTGTACGGATGGTACGGGGGCGCGAAGATGGCCTCGGTGGCGCCGCGCTCCATGATCTGGCCGAGGTACATCACCACGATGCGGTCGGAGAGATAACGCACCACGCTCAAGTCGTGGCTGATGAAGAGCAGCGTCGTCTTGTGCTCGCGCTGGATCTCCATCAGCAGCTCCGTCACCGCGGCCGCCACGGAGACGTCGAGAGCCGACACCGGCTCGTCGGCGATCACCATCGAGGGGTTGCCGGCGAACGCGCGGGCGATGCCGATACGCTGCTTCTGCCCACCCGAGAGCTGGCGCGGACGCCGGATGTAGAAGTCGCGCGGCAGCTTGACGATGTCGAGGAGCTTCAGTACCCGTTCCTGGATCTTCCTCTTGTCCGTCTCGACCCCGAATTTCCTGATGACCCGTCCGATCTGGGCCCCGATGGTATGGCTGGGGTTCAGCGTGTCGAACGGGTTCTGGAACACCATCTGCAGCGAGCCGATCTGTTGCGGCGAGCGTTCGCGCACCGGGATCTTCGAGATCTCGTTGCCGTCGTGACGGATCCGGCCGTCCGTCGCCGTCTCCAGCCCCATCAGCACCTTCGCGAAGGTCGACTTCCCGCAGCCGGACTCGCCGACGATGGCGACCGTCTCCCCGCGCCGGGCGTCGAAGTTGAGCTGCTCGTTCGCCTTCACGTGCATGGTGCCGGTGCCGGCCAGGATCGCCTTGATCGATCGGTCGCGGACCTCGTAGTACTTCTGCATGTCTTCCACCGCGAGGACCGCGTCGCCGATCTCCATCGGGTCCTTCGCCTCGCCGTGCGCGACCTCCTTTCCGTGGTCGATCTCCCTCCATCGCAGGCAGCGCACCCGGTGGTCGCTCATCGCGGCGCCCGCCACCGACTCCATCGCCACGTCCTTCGCGTCGCAGCGCCCGTCCTGGAAGAAGTCGCAGCGGGGGCCGAAGTTGCATCCGCGCGGCCGCTCGTGCGGGAGAGGCAATTGTCCGGCGATGGGCCTGAGCGGGGCCGCGTTCTTGTCCGCGGTGGGCAGCGGGATGCAGCCGAACAGTCCGTGGGTGTAGGGATGCTTCGGCCACGTGAACAGGGAGTTGATGGTGCCTTCCTCGACCACCTCGCCGGAGTACATGACGAAGACCCGGTCGCAGACCTCCAGGATGAGGCCGAGGTTGTGCGAGATGTAGATCTGCGAGGTGCCGTACTTGCGGCTGATGTCGGTGATGAGCTTGGTGATGCCGGCTTCGACGGTGACGTCGAGGGCCGTGGTCGGCTCGTCGAGGAGCAGCAGCGAGGGGTTCGAGAGCAGGGCCATCGCGATGACCACCCGCTGCTGCTGGCCGCCGGAGATCTGGTGCGGGTACGCCGCCATGACCCGTTCCGGGTCGGGAAGCCGCACGTCGGTGAGCACCTGCACCGCGCGTTCCCATGCCTCCGAATCGGAGATGTTCTCGTGGGTCGTCGGCACCTCCTTGAGCTGGGTGCCGAGGGTCAGGCTGGGGTTGAGGGCCGCGAACGGCTCCTGGTAGATCATCGAGATGTGCGAGCCTCGCAGCTTGCGCAGCTCGTCGGGCGGGAGCTCCGTCAGCTCCACCCCCTTGAACCTGATGCTGCCGCTCTTGATGGTCCCGTTGTTTCCCATGTACTGCATGATGGCCATCGCCACCGTGGACTTGCCGCAGCCGGACTCGCCGACCAGCCCGATGCTCTCGCCCTTCTGCACGGTGAGCGAGAAGTCGATCACGGCCGGGATCTCCCCCGCCCGCGTCCAGTACGAAAGGTTCAGATCCGTGATTTCGAGGACCGGCGCGTTCTCGTCGAAGCTCACCGCCATGGGTCCTTCCTCCTGGTGCCGCCCCGCCGGGGCCGGGGGCGGTCGTTGTCCGGGGCGGGCACCCGGCGCCCCCAAAGGCGCCGGGACGCTCGCGGTCAGTCGCGAAGCGAGATCTCGCGCAAGCCGTCGGCCATCAGGTTGAAGCCGAGGATCAGCGACGAGATGGCCAGGCACGGATACACCGTCATGTGCGGGAAGGCGAGCGCCATCTGCCGCGTCTCGTTGATCATCCCGCCCCAGTCCGGATCCGGTGGCGGAAGCCCGAGGCCGAGGAAGCCGAGCACGCCGATGGTGATGATGACGTAGCCGAGCCGCAGGCAGCCGTCCACGATGAGGGGGCCGCGGGCGTTCGGCAGGATCTCGACGAGCATGATGCGCCAGGCCGTCTCGCCGCGGGTCTCCGCCGCCGCCACGTACTCCCGGTTGCGGAGATCGAGCACCAGGCCGCGCACGATGCGCATCACCAGCGGCCCGGTCGCGAAGGTCACCGCGAACACGATGTTGAGCGGCGAGGCGCCGATGGTGGCGATGATCAGGATGTAGAGCACCAGCACCGGGAACGCGAGGATGATGTTCGCGACGCCCGACAGCACGTCGTCGATCCAGCCCCGGTAATACCCCGCCGCCAGCCCCAGCACGATGCCCACCACGTAGGCGCAGATCGCCGCGATCGGCGCCCAGGTCAGGACCGTGCGCGCGCCCCATACGATGCGCGAGAGGATGTCGCGCCCGATGTTGTCCGCGCCCAGGATGAAGGTGTCGGTCCAGCAGGCGCCGGCGACGGGGATCGGCGTGCCGGGCTTCGCGAACGCCTGCAACGTCGCGTTCGGATCGCAGGGCGCGAAGAGCGGCGCGCCGAGGGCCATGATCGCCCAGAACAGGACCAGGGCGGTTCCGGCCATGCCGACGACGCTCTCGCGCAGCAGCGCGAACGACCTGACCGCATTCCACAGCGCGGAGCCGAAGCCGGGAGCGGGCACCGTCGCGGTTGTCGCCATGTCTCGCTCCTCAGGTGAACCGGATCCGCGGATTCAGGTAGGTGTAGCCGATGTCGGAGAGGGTCTGGGTGGCGACCACCACGAACACCGCCACCATCGACGCCGCCTCGATCAGCAGGATGTCCTGGTTGAGGGACGCCTCCAGCAGCAGCGCTCCGAACCCCTTGTAGGCGAAGAAGAACTCCACCACGATGACCCCGGACAGCAGCCACGGGATCTGGAGCATGATGACCGTGAACGGGGCGATCAGGGCGTTGCGCAGCGCGTGCTTCAGGATCACCGACCGGTACGGAAGCCCCTTGAGCACGGCGGTGCGGATGTAGTGCGTGGTCATGACCTCGGCCATCGAGGCTCGCGTCATTCTCGCCACGTAGCCGAAGTCGTAGATGACCAGCACCGCCACCGGCAGCACGAGCTGCTTCCAGTCGAAGCCGCCGATCATGCTGCTCGTGCCCGGCAGCCAGCCGAGCCCGAACACGAAGATCGCGGCCAGGAGCGGGGCGCTGGCGAACTCCGGGATCGAGGTGGTGGTGATGCTGGTGACCGAGATGGTGCGGTCGAGGTACGAGCCTTCCTTCATGCCCGACAGGATGCCGAGCACCAGGGCGAGCGGCACGATGAACGCCATCGCCCAGAACGCGAGGACGGCGGTGTTCCACAGCCGGTCCCACATGAAGTCGTTGATCGGCTTCTTGAAGCGGACCGATTCGCCGAGGTCTCCGGTCACGAAGCCCCACAGCCAGCGGCCGTAGCGCTCGTACAGCGGGTCGTAGTACCCGTTCTCCTCCAACCACAGCTCGCGCTGCTCCTGGGTCGAGTACTGCCCCAGGACCTTGATCGCGACGCTTTCGACGTTGATTTCGAGCAGCAGGAACAGGAGCGCCGACACGACCAGCATGATCAGGAGCATCTGGCCGAAGCGCTTGAGGATGAAGATGAGCATGAGACCACTCCTTCGCAGCGCTACGGCGCGGAAACGAATGCGGAGACCACGCCGCCGCCCGGACGGGCGACGGCGGTCGGGGATCGGGTCCGAGCCGGGTGGCTCAGCCCTGCCAGGCGAGCTCCTCGGGGAAGATGTATCCCGTGGGGTGGATCTTGAAGCCCAGCACGCGCTTGTCGAACGCGGCGAACTGGCCGCGCCACAGCGGCTGGGTGATCGGGCCGCGCTCCTGCATGATGGTCTCGAGCTGGCCGATGATCTCGGTGCGCTCGGCGATGTCCAGCGTGCCTTCCGCCTTGGTCAGCAGCGTGTCGAACTCGGCGTCGCTGAAGCGCGACTCGTTCCACGGCACCCCGGAACGGTAGGCCAGGGCCAGCACCATGAAGCCCAGCGGGCGATGCGCCCACGAGGTGAACCCGAAGGGCACCTTGTCCCACACGTCCCAGAACTGGGCCGACGGCATCAGGTTGATGTTCACGCGGATGCCGGCCTCCTTCCATTGCTCCACCATCGCCTGCACCGCCTGCAGCTCCCAGGCCGGCTCCTTCTTCGATGCGATCTCCATCTCGATGCCGTCCGGATGGCCGGCCTCGGCCAGCAGCTTCTTCGCGGCCTCGACGTCGCGGTTCATGAACGGCAGCTTCTTGTAGTCGGGATGCACCGGGCATACGTGGTGATGCTCGCCCGGCGAGCCGATGTTGCGGTAGGCCAGCTCGAGGCAGCGCGGGGTGTCCACCGCGAGACGCATCGCCCGCGAGATGCGGGGATCCTTGAACTCCTCGCGATCCATCTGCAGCCGGGCCACCCCGGTCCCCGCGGTGATCACCTCGTGGAGCGTGGTGTGCGGGAGGCTCTTGAGGATGTCGAGGGTGTTCACGTCCGTGTCGCCGCTGTACTGGCCATGCACCTGCTGCGAGGCCAGCGCGCCGACGGTCGCGGACGGGTCGTCGCCGAGATCGACGTAGATCAGCTCGTCGATGAAGGTCTCGCCGCCCCACCAGCCGTCGCGCTTCCTGAGCACCGCCGTCTCGCCGACGCTCTGCTCGACCAGTGGGTAGGGGCCGGTGCCGTTCGAGCCGGGGCCGAACTTGCCGCCCTCCTCCGGGTCGAGCATGGCGAAGGGATAGTGGAACAGATGCTCCGGCACCGCGACCTGCGCCGCCTTGAGGTTGAGGCGCACGGTGTGATCGTCCACCTTCTCGATGGCGTTGGCGTCCCAGAGCCGGGTGCTCTTCTTCGGGTTGCCCTTGTCGTCCTTCTCGCCGGTCTCGTACTCATCGAGCATGTAGCCCTTCATCAGGCCGAGCACCGAGGAGCCGGTGCTCGGTTCCAGGCAGTGCTCGATGTTCCAGATGACGTCATCGGCGGTGAAGTCCCGGCCGTTGTGCCACTTGGTCTTCTGCAGGTGCAGATCCCACGTCTTGAGGTCGTCGCTCGCCTTCCACTTGCTGCAGAGGTAGGGCCGGGTGACGTTGTCGGAGCCGGTCTTGGTCAGGTATTCGTGGGTGCCGCGTCCCTGGTTCGAGTCGTGCAGCCAGGAATAGGTATGCGGATCGTCGACCTTGTACACGCGCATCGAGATGCGCAGCGAGCCGCCCTTGGGCATGTCCGCCGCCTTGGCGGGTCTCGGTGCGATCATGCCCATCATGCCGTAGGCGGCGGTCGCGGAGACGCCGAGCAGCGTCGAGTAGCGGATGAACTCGCGGCGGCTCAGCTTGCCCTCGTTGAACTGCTGTTTCAGTTGCTTGAGTCCGGGATGTTCTCGTTCTCTCGTCATGAGGCGTCTCCTTGGATATGTGGGTCACCGGCGCCGCTGGTCGGCGTTGGTCGGAGGCCGGTGTTGCCGGCCTGGCTGCCCGGACGGCGTCGATTGAGTCAGGAGGTTGATACCGGACGCCGGACACCGCGTGAGGGAGAAGGGTAGTCAAGTCCACTCTGTTTGAGAAGGCCATGACGGCAATCTCCGTCGATGCCCCGGGGGCAGGATTCCCCGGCGGTGGCGTATTCCGCGCAAGCGCCGGCGGGCGGCCGGGATGCGCCCGGCCGGTCACCGGCAGGTCCACGGCGGATGGTTCGTGCCTCACCGGCCGACCGGATTCCGGGTCCGGTTCACCGCCGGCTCGCCGGCACCGTGGACGAGCACCGGGGGAACTTCCCCGGCTTCCTGCGCTATCGTTCGCCCCGCCTGCCATCGGATGGACGGAGGATTCCGGATGAAGAACATCGTCGTCTGCTGCGACGGGACCGGCAACGAATACGGACGCAACAACACCAACGTCGTGGAGACCTTCGTGCTGGCCGAAAAGGACGAAGGGCAGGTCGCGTACTACGACCCCGGCATCGGCACCGGCGGCTGGGAGTACCACGAGGGGAGCGGGAAGCTCCGCGCCATGGGCGACCAGGCCACCGGATACGGCCTGCAAAGGAACGTCGAGGACGCCTACCGCTATCTGATGGGCTGTTACGACGAAGGCGATCACGTCTACCTGTTCGGGTTCAGCCGCGGCGCCTTCACCGTGCGCTCCCTGACCGGAATGCTCCACAAGTGCGGGCTGCTTGGTGCCGGCCACTACAACCTCGTCGAGTACGCATCGAAGATCTACAACACCGCCGGCAACGAGGACGTCGCCAAGGGATTCCGCGAGGCGTTCGGGCGCCGATGCCCCGTCCGCTTCATCGGCGTGTGGGATACCGTCGAATCGCTGGTGCTCAATGCGGGGAAGCGGTTCCACGACGCGGCCCTCGACCCCGATGTCGCGTTCGGCTACCACGCACTGGCGATCGACGAGAAACGCCGGGACTTCCCGCCCTGCCTGTGGGACGAGGCGAACGCCGTCCCGGGGCAGGCGATCGAGCAGGTCTGGTTCGCGGGCTCCCACTCCGACGTGGGCGGATGGTACGACGAGCGGGGTCTCGCGAACGTCACGCTGCACTGGATGCTCGGCAAGGCCGCTGCCTGCGGTATGCGGATCAGGGAGGGCGAGCTTGCCGCCCGCCTTCCCGACCCTCATGGCGTGCTGCACCCCTCCCATGCCGGATTCTGGAAGATACGCGGCAGCCGCACGCGGAAGATCCCGGAGGGGGCGCGGATCCACAGGAGCGTGGTCGAGCGCATGGGGGAGCCGGGGAACAGGTACAGGCCCGGGAATCTGCCCGCCGGGTACGAGGTCGTGGAGTAGCGCCAACGGCCCGGGACAGCGGGTGGTGGATTCCGTTCCCCGGATCGCCCTCGGGGCCGCGGTGGGTGATGTCGTCCCGGGGACGAAGGACCGGATGGCGCGCTCCCTGATGGATATCCGCATTCCGGGTGCCGGGTTCCGGTGCGCCGAACGCCGGCGGCACGTTGTGTTCCACGAGGTGGGCGGGTACGTCCGCCCGTGTCTTCGCCCCTCAATGCGGGAGCCAATGTAGCTCATCTCCATTGGTCGAGCCGGTCCGGCAAGGTTGCCGTTCCTATCCGGTCGAGGTGTATGAACGGTTCGATGCGGTATCGGACGGCTCATGTACGCATCGCCGCGTAATGGTCATTGCGGGCGGGACGCCTGTGTTCCCAGGACGGCCTCTGCGCGTACAGCCGCGTAGACACGGGCTGATACCGGGCGGGCTCCGAGGTCTGTTTCCCTTCTCCCGGCTGCGATAGTGTTCGTGCGGGTGAGGCCGGATCTTGCGGCTTTGTCCGCTGGCGACGGATTTGGACGTGCGGAGCCGGTATCACGGTTGGAGGACGGCATGGCCATCGACATCGGCGCGGGGAGGTTGGGATAGATGGATCCCACGGCTCAACTCATCGCGGTGGCGATCAGCATCATCGCCGCCTTCGGCGCGTTCGGGGCCTGGATCGTCCGGCATATGGACCGGCGTTTCGCTGAGGCCAAGGCCGATACCCAACGGCAGTTCGGCGAAATGCAGCGGCAGTTCGACGAACTCGGAGCCGACATGCAACGGGGGTTCGATCAGGCACGTGAAGACCGTCTTCGCCTGGAAAGGACGATGGAGGACAAGTTCGACGCGCAGGGGGATCAGATCGGCAATCTCCGCCAGGACGTCGGACGGCTACAGGGGATCGTCGAACGGACCTACCAACCGAGACGCTTTACCGTGCTGCCTGCTCAGCAGGAGGTGGGTGCAGGCGATGAAGTCCGTGAACCCCGGATGGGCTACGACGCCGGGTACGGGGGCGAAGACCTCGGGCACGGCAGGGAGAGTTCCGAATACGGCGGCGAAGCGTCTGAGCACGGTCGTGAAGACCCCGAGCACGGTAGGGGAGATTCCGAATACGGCAGTGAAGGCTCCCGGCACGGCAGCGAAGATTCCGAATACGGCGACGAAGACTCCCGGCACGGCGGCCAGAACGCCGGACGAGACGACGAATCCTGAACCCCCTGAGCGGCGCTTCGTTCAAGGGCGCCCTGTTTACGGATACGCCGGCCCCATCCGTGTACTCGGATGCAAAGCCGGTCCGGCGTTCCCGATACCTCCGGCAGCATCTCGCGTTTGCCCGGATTCAATCGCATGGCACCCAATGGGCCGGGGGATGTTCGCAGTATCGGTGGTGTCGTTCACGGACAGGCGCTCCCGGAAGATATGCCAAGCCGCATCCGACGCCCCGGCGGTGCCCGGAGGTATGGCGCGGCAGCGCGGATCATAGCCCCGGTGCGGGGCCAGGACGGTTCGTGGCAAGGCTGCCGGAGAGGTTGCCGGAGAGGGAGGACGCGCTCATGCGCGCAAGCTTGCCGATGTACGACCTGCCCGAGGTGCGGGGCCACACGGACCGGCTCTGGACGGCCATCGCGGAGGAGCTGCGCGGTCTCGGGGTGGCGAACGTGCCGGACATGCTCGAACGCCCGGCCGATCATCATGACGCCTGGCGCCCCCCCGGCCTGCTGCTCTCGCAATCGTGCGGCTATCCCGTCGCCACCGCGTTGCGCGACGCGGTCCGAGTGGTCGCGACGCCGCACTATGCGGCGATCGGCTGCGACGGCCCCCGGTACCGCAGCGCCGTCGTGGTACATGCGTCGAGCCGCGCCGCCGCCCTCGACGACCTGCGCGGCACGGTGTGTGTGTTCAACGCCGGCGACTCCCACTCCGGATACAACGCGCTCCGGGCGGCGGTTGCCCCGATCGCGAATGGCCGCCCTTTCTTCTCGATGACGATCAGGACCGGCGCCCACGCCGCGAGCATCGCCGCGGTCCGCGACCGGCGTGCCGACGTCTGCGCGGTCGACTGCGTGACGTGGGCGCTGCTCTCCCGCTACCGCCCGTCGTCGCTGTCCGGGCTCGCGGTGCTGGCGCATACCGAGCCGGCGCCGGGACTGCCGTTCGTCACCGCCGGAGACTGCTCCGATGCCGCCGTCGAGACGATCCGCAACGCACTCGACCGGGTGTTCTCCCGACCGGATCTTGCCGAAACGCGGGCCGCGCTGCTCATCGGCGGGCTCTCGGTCTCGACCCTCGATACGTACGCGCCGTTGCTGAAGATGGAGCGGGCGGCAGTGGCCCTGGGGTACCCGGACCTGGAGTGAACGGCGGCCGGCGGGATGCGGTGCGCCGTGGTTCGTGGTTCGGACGCCGTCGTCATGCCGGCGCGTCCGGGCATGATTGGTGCGCAAGGCAGCTCGCCGCCCGCGGGTGCAACGATGCTATCGTGCGCGCCGCCCACGGCGGGGGCGAGCCCTCCGGTTCGCCGCACGTGAATCCGCCCCCACCGGAGGATCGAACCCTGTACCCGCCATCGAGGTCCTGTTTCTCTCCAAGGAAGACGTCGATTCCCTCGATCCGAGCCTCGATGACATGCCCGCCGCCGATCGAGATGGGCCTGGATGCCCATGGGCGCAAGATTCACGCATCGGCGGGAATGACGGCAGGTACGCGCGAGGATGACGGCGGACGGGCGCGGGGTCCGGAGCCGCGGGAACTGCCGGGAACGGACATCGACTTCCGAACGTGAGTATCGAAACGACTCGTATCGCGCCGGCCCCCGTCGTCATCGACGGCGCGTCGCTCGGGCTCGAACAGTTCGATGCGGTGGCGCGTCGCGGCGCATCGTGCGTGCTCGCGGAGTCTGCGCGGGCGAAGGTCGAGGCGGCGCGGGACGCGGTGCACCGCATCCTCGATGCCGGCGGCGCGGTGTACGGAGTGAACACCGGATTCGGGGACCTCGCCCGTGTTCGCATCGCCTCGGATCGGATTGCCACGCTCCAGCGGCGGCTGATCCTGAGTCACGCCTCGGGGCTCGGCGAACCGCTCGACGACGAGACGGTACGCGGGATGTTGCTGCTGCGTGCCAACACCCTCGCCCGCGGGCATTCCGGGGTGCGCCCGCAAATCATCGAGGCGCTGATCGCCCTCCTCGACGCCGATGTGCTGCCGGCGGTACCTAGCCGCGGATCGGTGGGCGCGAGCGGAGATCTGGCGCCGCTCGCCCATCTTGCGCTGCCCCTCCTCGGGCGCGGGCGAGTCCGGATCGGCGGCGAGGTCGTCCCGGGCGCCGAGGGATTGCGCCGGGCCGGGCTCGCTCCCCTGGAACTCGGCCCGAAGGAAGGGCTCGCCCTCATCAACGGCACACAGGCGATGACCTCGCTGCTCGCGCTGTCGTGCCTGGATGCGCGCCATCTCGTGCGGACCGCGGACCTCGCCGCCGCGCTCTCGACCGATGCGTTGCGCGGCACCGACACCGCGTTCGACCCACGGCTGCACGCGCTGCGCGGGTACCGGGGCCAGCGCGCCTCGGCCGCGAACCTGTGGTCGCTGATGCGCGGGTCCGCGATCCGGGAATCCCACCGCGCGGGCGACGTACGGGTGCAGGATCCGTACAGCATCCGTTGCGCCCCCCAGGTACACGGCGCGGTGCGCGACGTGCTCGACGACGTCGAAGCGAAGGTCGTCATCGAAATGAACGCGGTCACCGACAACCCCCTCGTCTTCCCCGGCGGCGGCGCCCTCTCGGGCGAGGGCTTTCACGCCGGAGCCGGTGTCGAGCGCGAACCGACCCATACCCAGGACCGGGATCGGAGCCGGGACCAGGACCGGTACTTCCCCGACGATGCGGCGATCCTCTCCGGCGGCAACTTCCACGGCCAGCCCATGGCATTCGCGGCCGACTTTCTCGCCATCGCCCTCGCCGAGCTGGCCTCGATCAGCGAGCGGCGCATCGAGAAGCTCACGAACACGGCGTTCTCCGGGTTGCCGCCCTTTCTCGCGCGCGACGCCGGGCTCGACTCCGGCTTCATGATGGCGCAGGTGACGGCAGCGGCGCTGGTGGCCGAGAACAAGGTGTCGTGCCACCCTGCCTCGATCGATTCGATCCCGACCTCGGCGGACAAGGAGGACCACGTCTCGATGGGCATGGGGGCGGCGCTCAAGCTGCGCTCGGTGGTCGCGAACGTGCGCCGGGTGCTCGCGATCGAGTTGGTCGCCGCCGCGCAGGGGATCGAGCTGCTGCGTCCGCTGCGTTCGAGCGGGAAGCTGGAGACGGTGTACCGGATGATCCGAGAGCGGGTCGCGTTCCGGGAGGACGACGACCGGGAGATGGCCGTCGACCTCGAAGGGGGCCTCGCACTCCTCGACGATCTGGCTCCGGTGCTCGACGCCCTGGAGTGAGGGGGTGTCGGCGTGGGGCCGGCGGCGCCCGGCACTCCGCGCCACCCGGCGGCGATGCGAGGGGAAGCCGGGGGCTCACGGCCCGCCGGCTCACGCCTCCAGCACGATCTTCCCGACGTGCTCGCTGCTCTCCATCAGCCGGTGCGCATCGGCCGCGCCGGAGAGCGGAAACCGCGAGTGCACGATCGGCTTCACCGCGCCCGCTTCGAGCAACGGCCATACCCTCGCTTCCAGAGCGCGGGCGATGACCGCCTTTTGCTCGACGGTGCGGGGGCGTAGCGTGGACCCGGTCACCGTCAGCCGCTTGAGCATGATGGGCAGCACGTTGAGCCGCTCGACCTTCGGGCCATGCTGCACCGCGATGATCACGAGCCGGCCCTCGACGGCGAGACATTTCAGGTTCCGCGCCACGTAGTCGCCGGCCACCATGTCGAGCACCACATCCACGCCGCGCCCGCCGGTGAGCGCGCCGATGCGCTCGACGAAGTCCTCATCGCGGTAGTCGATGGCCGCGTCGGCTCCGAGGGCGAGGCAGGCGTCGCACTTCGCCTTCGAGCCCGCGGTGACGTAAACGGTGGCGGCGAACGCCCTGGCGAGCTGGATCGCGGTGGTGCCGATGCCGCTCGATCCGCCGTGCACGAGAATCGACTCGCCTTCGGCGAGGCGGGCGCGGTCGAAGACGTTGGTCCATACCGTGAAGAACGTCTCCGGGAGCCCGGCCGCTTCGGTCGGGCCGAGCCCGCCGGGAACGGGCAGGCAGAGCGGCGCGGGCGCGGTGCAGTACTCCGCGTATCCGCCTCCGGTGACCAGCGCACACACCCGGGCTCCGATGGCCGGTGACTGCACTCCGTCGCCGAGCGCGACGACGGCGCCCGCGATCTCGAGCCCGGGAATGTCCGGCGCACCGGGCGGGGGCGGGTAGAGTCCTTGGCGCTGCATCACGTCCGGGCGGTTCACCCCAGCCGCCTCGACCGCGACCAGCACCTCGCCGGCGGCCGGCTCGGGCACCTCGCGTTCGACGGGCACGAGGACGCCGGGGCCGCCGGGCTCGGAGATCTCGATGGCGGTCATGCGGGAAGGAATTGCTGAAACGGTCATGGCGGTCTCTCCACGCTCTGCCTGCGACGGGCCGTGGCGCCCGCCCGTCGAGGCAGAGCGGGCATGTTCCGGTGCACGTCGCGCGTCGAAGCGGTCACCCCCCGCTTCGTGGCAGCCCGCACGCCACGAAGTGGGGATTCTCGAATCCCGGCTTGCCGTAGAGGAGCTGCGCGCCGTCGAGGGTTTCGACGCGGCCTCCGGCGGCGGCGATGATTGCATGGCCGGCCGCGATGTCCCACTCCATCGTACGGCCGAGCCGCGGATACAGATCCGCCGCTCCCTCGGCGATCCGGCAGAGCTTCAGCGACGAGCCTGCGCTCACGAGCCGGGCGATCTCGAAACGTTCGAGATACGCGTCGGTTTCCGCGCCGCGGTGGGAGCGGCTGGCCACCACCACGAGGCCGCCGCGACCGGGCCGGCGGCAAGCGATCCGCTCCGCTCCACCGGTCACACCAACGCCGGCGGCTGCGCCGATACCAGCGTGTCCGCCAGCGCCAGCGGTGCCGCCGACTCCACCCGCTCCGCCGCCGCGAGCCCGCCACGCCGCGCCGTCGCCGGCCGTCCAGAACGTCTCGTCGAGGGCCGGGAGATGAACCACCCCCGCGGTGGGCGCCCCGTCTTCGATGAGCGCGATGTTCACCGTGAACTCGCCGTTGCGGCTGATGAACTCCTTCGTGCCGTCGAGGGGATCGACGAGGAAGAACGGCCGGCCGTCGATATCGGGAACGTGGCCGGCCGCGACCGATTCCTCCGCCACCACCGCGACGCCCGGCGCGCATTGCGCGAGCCCGTCCAGGATGACCCGCTCGGCGCGGGTATCGGCCTCGGTGACCGGCGAGGCGTCGGTCTTGGCGAGCACGCTGAAGTCGCTCCGGTAGACCGCGAGTACCTCCCGTCCGGCCCGGACGGCGATCTCGCGGAGCGCGCCGATGAGGGCCGCCTTGTCCAGGCGCATTCAGCGACCCCCCGCCACTTCGGTGAACGAGCCGGTGGTGAACGATGATTCGTCCGCGGCCGTCCACGAGACCGTGCGTGCGGCGCCGGACGGCGGCGCTCGCAGGATGAGTCCACGTAACGCGCCGGCGAGGGCTGCCGCATCCGGGGGCATTCAGCGGCCTCCGGCCACTTCGACGAAGGAGCCAGTGGTATACGACGACTCGTCCGAAGCCAGCCACAGGATGGCGCGGGCGACCTCGGCGGCCTCTCCGCCGCGTTTCATCGGGACGGCGGCCTTGAGCCGATCCACCCGCCCCGGCTCTCCGCCGAGCGCGTGGAGCCCGGTATGGATGATCCCCGGCCGCACCGCGTTGACGCGGATGCCTTCCTCCGCCACTTCGTTCGCGAGGCCGAGGGTCATCGTATCCACCGCGCCCTTCGACGCGGCGTAATCGACGTACTCGCGCGCCCCGCCGATCCGGGCCGCGGCGGACGAGACGTTGACGATCCGCCCGCCGGCGCCTCCGTAGCGGGTGGACATGCGCCGCACCGCGGCGCGGCAGCACAGGAACACGCCCAGGACGTTGACCCGCAACGTACGCGCGACGCGACCGACGGTCATTTCATCGAGCCGCATCTGGAGATCGAGGGTGCCCGCGTTGTTGACCAGCACCGCGAGGGTTCCGAGCTCGGCATCGACGGTGGCGAACATCCGCTCCACGTCGTCCTCGCTCGCGACGTCGGCCTGGATCACCGCCGCGCGGGCGCCGTGCGCCCGCACCTGCCCGGCCACCGTCTCGGCGGCGCCGGAGTCCCGCCGATAGCTGATCGCCACGTCGTATCCGCGCTCGGCCGCCAGCACCGCGCTCGCCGCGCCGATCCCCCGGCTTGCACCGGTTATGAGCATCACTTCGCGCACGTTCGGTTCCATCGCCATCGCGCACCGCCGCCTCGCCGTGAATGCCGGCGACTATCCGTGCTCCGCCGGGGTGCTGTCCAGCCCCTTCGGCCGAGCGCGTCCTGCAAGGAGCAGCCTCCGGGGGTCGGGATGCGGCTCTCCGCGGCACTCCGGTGCATCGCGCTCCCCGAGAGCGGCCCCCGGGGGTCGGGATGCGGCTCTCCGCGGCACTCCGGTGCATCGCGCTCCCCGAGAGCGGCCCCCGGGTGCCGGGATGCAGCTCTCCGCGGCGCGGTGAACATGATCAAGCGCCAGCACATCCTGCAAGGAGCGGCCCTCGGGAACAGGGATACAGCCGCATCGGCGTCGAACACCGCGGGCAGGGGCTCGTAATCCACGCGGCCCCGGGGACCGGGGTACAGCCGCATCGGGCTTTTCGCGCCGCGCCGACTCGGCGAGCGGTCTCCGGGTACCGGGGCGCGGCATGGACCGGACCCGATCATCGAGTCCGGCCAAGCCGGACGTCCCGCCTCGACGACGGCCGGTGTGGCGGTATTCAGGCGCCTGCCCACGGGGGCGGTCCCCAGGATGATCCCGAAACCCCTTCGTTCAGGCTCACCTCTGGTGGGATTACCCCTTCAGGCTCGTGTCTCATGGGACAAGACTGGGGGTAGACGTCGCGAGGGAACCCGCCGACCATCCCTGGGTCAGCTCATCCATCCATCCACCCGCCAAAGCCTCGGAGGAGTCCCGCCATGCTTCGCTGCCTCGTCCTGTCCCTCTCCCTTGCGATTCCGATTTCGGGTGCGGCCCAGAGCGCCGATGTCCGGGGTCCCGCCTCGCGGGTCACCCTGATCGAGCTGTTCACCTCGGAGGGATGCAGTAGCTGCCCGCCGGCCGAGAAGTGGGTCAACGGCCTTGAAGACCGCTCCGATCTCTGGACCCGCGTGGTGCCGGTCGCGTTTCACGTGGACTATTGGGATTACATCGGGTGGCCGGATCGTTTCGCTACCCGCGAGCACTCGCTCCGCCAGCGGGCGTACCGGGAGGTGGGGCATACCCGCGGGATCTACACCCCCGGCTTCGTGGTCGGGGGCCGGGAATGGCGCGGCTGGTTCCGGAACCCGACCCTCGACCTTCCCCCGGACGCCGACGTCGGGTCGATCTCGGTGGACGTTCGCGACGGCCGTTTCGCGGCGCGCTTCGAGCCCGCCTTCGAGGTCCCCGAATCGCTGGAGCTGCACGTGGCGCGGCTCGGATTCGATCTCTCCACCGAGGTCCGGGCCGGCGAGAACCACGGCCGCCGGCTCGAGCACGACTTCGTGGTGCTGGGATGGAGCCGGCACCGGATGAGCGGCGGCGGTTCCGGCTACGAGGCGTCAGGGGTACTCCCCGCGGCCTCGAATCCGGCGCCCCGCGAGGCGGTTGCGGTATGGGTGAGCGTCCCCGGAGATCCGTTTCCCATACAGGCCGCGGGCGGCTTGCTCGCGGACTGACGCTCCCGCGCTCAGCCGGCTCGTCCTTCGACTCAGTCCTCTTCCGGCCGGTCGGGCGTGTCGCGCACGAAGGGGTAGATGCGCGTAATGTCCGCGTTCGGCCGGTGCGCTTCGAGCCGCCGCCAGACTTCGAGTACCGCCGGGCTGACGGGACGGGATGCGCCGATCGCCTCCGCCGCGTCGCGATAGAGTCCGAGGTCCTTGTTGAACTGCGTGCTGGAGAAGCCGGCGTCCCAGGTTCCGGTCAGGACCCGGTTCGGGAACTTGTCGGAGGTCGCGGTGTTGCGCCCGCTCGATGCATTCACCACGTCGAGGATCATGCCCATGTCGAGGCCCTGCGCGACCCCGAACGCGACCGCCTCCGCGGTCGCGGCCATCGCGGTACCGGAGAGGAAGTTGTTGAGCACCTTCATCGCCTGTCCCTGGCCGGGACGGCTGCCGACCCGGAACACGTGGCCAGCCATGGATTCGAAGACCGGGCGCAGCTTCTCGAACGTCGCCTCCGGACCCGAGTACATGATCGCCAGGGTCGCGTTCACCGCCCCGCTCACGCCGCCCGAGATCGGCGCGTCCACGTACTCCACGCCGTGCTCTGCGAGCAGTCCATGCACGCGCAGGGCCGCCCCGGTCCCGATCGTCGAGTGATCCACGACGAGCCGCGTCCTGCGCTCCGGCGCCCCCGCGATCTCGCGCGCGACCGATTCCGACGCCCGGCCGTTCGGCACGCACAGGTGGATCACCTCCACCCTGCCCGCCAGCGCGGCGTTCGATGCGGCGAGCTTTGCCCCCCGAGGCGCTCGCGCCTGGGTGCCGGCCGCGTCGTACACGACGACGTCCCGCCCCGACTTCACGAGGTTTTCCGCCATCGGCCGGCCCATGTTGCCGAGGCCGACGAACCCGATCTCAGTCGCCGCCACCGTCCATCTCGTCGAGCACGCGACGCGCGATCCGGAAGCTCTCCACTCCGGCAGGGATCCCGCAGTAGATCGCGATCTGGTGCAGCACGTCCTTCAGCTCGTCGCGGGTGACGCCGTTTCTGATCGCGCCGCGGAAATGCAGCTCGAATTCATGGCTGCGGCCGAGCGCCGCGAGCATCCCGAGGTTCAGGATGCTGCGCTGCTTGCGGTCGAGATGGGGACTGCCCCAGACCTCGCCCCAGCAATACTCCGTGACGAGGTTCTGGAACTCGCGATTGAAGTCGGTCGCGCCCTGCATCGCCTTGCTGACGTACTCGTCTCCGAGCACCTCGGCGCGTATCTTCAGCCCGGTTTCGTAGCGTTCTCTATTCATGGATGCGGTTCTCCCCGGTTGGTGCAAACGGCGGCGCCGGCCGGCGGTCGGGTCGGGAGATTGCCGGTCGCCGATGGTCGCCACACGAGGTTGAGAAAGGCAGGATTCCGGCCGCGCGATGGCGAGTCAAGACCCGCGATACTCGGGTCGCACCTCGATCGTCTCGTTCGAGCCGGGTCGGTCCGGGCGTAGCCGGCGCAACAGCACATTGTCGTCGCCCAGACGCCGTCAGGTACGCTCCTTCGCATCGCAATCCAGAGCGGTTCCGGCGAGGCCGAGCAGCACCTCGTGATCGAGCCCGTGCCGGACGATCTCGAAGGCGCCGCAGGCTTCCAGCTCCGCGGTCGAAGGCAACGCCGTCTCGAACGGGAAAAGGCGGGGGGCGCGAAGCAGCGCGGATGGCGGTCGGGGCTCGCCTCCCCCGGCCGAGAGCATGGCCTTCAGGACCCAGACGGTGATCGGCCCGTCGCCCACGGCGCGCTTCGCGGCACCACGATAGAGTCCCTTCTTGCCGGTCTCCCGCAGGACCCCCCAGTCGATGAACGCCCGCAGGACGCGGCGCGCGGCGCGGGCGACGGTCTCGCGTTCGCCCAGACGTTCGCGGAGCCGGCGCTGTATCTGGGCCGCCGCGGCCGTTCCCTGCAAGCGGAGCAACCGCCCGGCCGCGTCGGCGACCGTGCCGAAGAAGGGATAGGCCGCCATGCACATGCACCAGTGCACCAGCATCCGGCCGTCCGCGTCCGCCTGCCGGAGAAGGTCGAGTCCTTCGTCGCGGAGCGCCCGGATCTCCTCCGGAGTCGTGACCCAGACCCTGGTCAGGATCGCGACGGCCTTGTCCCGGTTCCCGCTCACCCGGTCGCCGCCGAGCGAGAAGCGCTCTCTCAACCGTTCACGCAGAGCCGTGACGATCTCGTCTTCCGAGCTTCCGGCGAGGACGGCGTTGGCCGTGTATTCCAGCCACTCCAGCCGGACGCGCTGGCTGAATCCGATCCCTTCCTCGCGTTTCATGCCGCCGCCCGCTCGATTTCCACCATCGGCACGACGACCTCTTCGAGTGAGACGCCGCCGTGTCCGACGATGCGTTCGCCTTCGCGAACGAAGGCCGTCCGGCCCGGAGCGAGCAGCGCCAGACAGTCTTCGGGCAGCCCCGGACCCAGCCATTCGACCGCGTCCGGGAACCGTTCCTTCACGCGGGACCGCAGCGCGGCATCGGGATAGATGCGGGTGCGCTCTCCCCGCATGTCGGCGATCGCGCCTTCGGCGGGCCGGCCGCGGCCTTCCGCCTCGACGTTCCCGTGGTCCGAGGTCAGGAAGACGGCGAAGCCGTCGTCCAGCAACGCATCCAGCAGCCCGGCCATGAACCCTTCCTCGGCCCATTGCCGAACCTGGTTGTGCATCCCCGCCGTGCCGAGGGTCATGCCGTGCATGATCTTGTCGACCTTGTCGACGACGAGGCCGAGCGCGCGGATCTTCGGTCGCGACAGAAGCTCGCGAACGCCGTCGGGGGAGCCGTCGCCCAACCCCCTGGCGTAGCCCGCTTCCCGCACGGTCAGGCCCCGGTCGGCCCAGAAGCGGGTCCACAGCGAGGCTTCCCGGTCGGTCGTCAGGAGGCTCGACGGAAAATAGAACGGCGGCTTGCCGGCGAAGATCGCCTGCCGGGACACGGACGTGATGGTCGGCACCCAGGCGAACGCGGCGCCTTCGCGAAAGCGGAGCCCCGGCCGCTGTATCGCCAGCGCGTCCCGGAGCACCAGCCACTGGTCGAGGGCGAGTCCGTCCACGACGAGGAGCGCGGCCTTGCACCGGGGGTCGTCCGCGAGCCGCCGGGCGAGGAAACGCGGCAGGTGGTGCACCATCACCGGCGGGGCCGGCGGCTGGTTGTGGAGCCCCGCGTAACGGCGCTCGACCCAGGCGAGGAAGGCCCGATCCACGTCCGCGCGGAGTCCGGCGATCGACGAGCCCGTATCCGCTCGCGTTGCGCGGGGTCCGGCGATCAGCGAGCCCGGCTCCGTCCGCGTCGCGGCGGCGGTTTCCGACAGGAGAACGCCGAGCTCGGCCCAGCGGAAGGCGAACGCCGTCCAGTCCCGGTGATTCGCATCCGTGCCGGGGATCGTCGCGCCGACGGTCTCCGCGAGGCGGCGGAGGCGGCGCCGCCGGTCCGCCTCGGGGTCGATACGGACTCCGACCGCCGCCCATGCTCCGCGAAGGGCGGTGCCGGACTCGTGGCCCACGGGGCGCAGCATCCCTTCGACGAACAGGTTGTCGATATAGACCCGGACGTCGTCATGGTCGAAAGGCAGGTCCGCGGGTCCGCCGATGGCGAAGCCGGGCGTCCCTTCCGCATCTTGCCGGTCGCCGTCCCCGGCGTTGCATGACGTCGTGCGGCTTGTCTGCGCGGGACGACGAGTTTCCGCGCCCTGCCGGTCGCCGCCCCCGACGTTGCCCGCCAGACGGTCGAGATCTTGCGAGCCGCCGCTCCCGGCGTTGCCCGCCAAGCGGCCGAGATCTTGCGGCCCACCGTTCCCGGCGTTGCCCGCCAGGCGGTCGAGAAACAGGGGCCAGCGCTCCTGAAGAAAGGCGAAGAAGGCATCCCGATCCGGAAGGATGGCCTCCAGCGGCCAGGCAGCGAAGGCGCCGCCTTGCCGTAGCAACTGCACCAGCCGATCGTCCAGGAGGCGCGGCAGCCGCTGGCCCCGGTAGTGCCTCCGCAACAGGAAGCGCAGCAGGTCGGAGGGGCGCCGGACGAGCTCAGGCGCGAAGTCGAAGACGTGCCGAAGCACGAAGTCCCTGGTCGCGTCCTCCCCGAGCCTGTCCGGCCGGTGGCGTTCCTGCGCTCGGTGGAGCGCGTCGAGGTTGCTTCGGTCGAGCGACGCGACGACCGGGTAGCTGAAAGCGGGAAACAGATCGTCCAGGCCGAAGGAAAGCCGCCGACCGGTTTGCAGTAGATCGCAGGGAAGCGCCGCCGGATCGCAGCTTCCGGTGCGCACGACGAGTTCGAGGCCGGCTCCCTCGCCCCGGTCCCAGCGAGACCGGAACCTCGATTCGTAGTCGAGGCGGAATTCGACGTGATCCTCGAAGGTGACGACCTCGAAGCCCCGCTCGCGGATGGCTTCGAGGAGGACGGCTTCAAGCAGCAGGCCATCGGGATCGGCCGCCAGGGTGAGGCGTGCGACCCCCGGCGTGAGTTCCGTCAGGATACGGTCGCGCCAGTCAGGCACCGGACAGACTCGCGGGCGCTACTAGATGCGCGACAACGGGAAGCGCGGCTGGTGTCGGTTCCACGTGCGGATGTTGAACACCATGCAGCCAGTGACGATCGGTCGCTTCCACTTTCCGGATGGAGGTCCATTCAGCGGGAGCTTGCGCCTCAGGTCGTCAGTTCGCGCGGAAAGATCAGCTTCGGTCAGCTTGCTCATGGCGATGATGACCCAGTAGTAGATCGGTCTATCGACGCGCTCGGCTGCCCACTGATAAAGGAAGGTATCACGGTACTTGTATTTCAGATCTTCATCCAGATTCCCAGATAGAAATTTCTGGATGAATTTATTTCTTCTCGCTGCCGCGGCATTCGGATGATCCGGATCCTTGATTTCGATGAATGATACTCGATCGGCCTCCTCGACGATGAAATCCACCGCTTTCATGCAATGGGACAAATCATGAAGTGTCGGATCGTCGAATTTTCTGGCCTGCGCACCTTGGGGAAAAGTGATTTGGAGATTGCCTTCGCGCAGCGTGGTCATTGTTCACTTGCCCCCCAGACTCCGTTCGACCTCGCGGTCGTACAGGTTGGTGAACGCTTCGGCGATGGTGTTGGGATGGATGTCGAGATAGGCGCGGGCCGTCTGACAGGCGATCTCGCCGTCCTCTCGATAGAGAGAATGGAAAACGAGCTTGTCCTCTTGCTTTCTTTGTAACTCCAGCTCCTTGAGAACGGCGTAGTCATGGGTGGCGATGAATATCTGGACTCCCATGCGCTGCAATCCGAGAAGAACTTCGACCACTGCCCCGAACATCTTTGGATTAAGATTGGTTTCCGGCTCGTCCCAGAAAAGCACCGACCCTTCGGGCAGCGCTCCTTTCTGGATCAACAGCCATAGAAGCCCCAGCTTGCGCATCCCCTCGGCGAGCAACGAGAACTCCAAATTAATTTTTCTGCTGAGAAGAAAAAACTCTTCATTTATCTCTTGGACCTTCCCATCGATCTCCTTCTCTAGAACAGTGAGCAAGCGTTTGTGTTCGCCAGGCGCGGGGTCGCGTAAGGCAGGCTGATGGGCGCGGTCGATGATGTCCGCGTAGACCTCCTCGAAGTGAATCTCCCGCCGTGCGTAGAGGGAACGGAACCCAGGCGCATTCGCGAGCATTTCCTTCACCGGGATGTAGACACTCTCGACGGGAGCTGCTCTCCAACACGGTTCACCGTTGACAGTGGCCGCTCTTGCCGCTTTGATAAAGGTCGAGAAGGAAACCCCAAGCCGTCGATCTCCGCGATGAATATGGACGGCGCAACTCAAGCCTTCACCGCGCCGTTTGACGAGCTGCCCGATGAAGCCCATGAACGGCATGAAAACCCGAACGATCTTTTCGGCGAATCCGATGTCCGTCTTGCTGATGTCGCAGGCGGCATAGGCGACCTTCATGAGATGGGTCTTGCCGGTGCCGTTGGCGCCGACGAGGACGTTGATGCCGGGCGAGGGCTTGATGTCCAGTGCTTCGAAGGCGGTGAACCGTTCCAGCTTCAGTCTCGTGATCGTCATGTAGTCGCTCCCATGCGGGTCAGCGCCTGGTCGTACCAGAGCAGGAGCTTCTGGTCCTCCTGGAGGACGACCTCCGGGATCTTCTCCGTGTCGTGGATCGACCGGGGAGACGTGGCGCGTGCGGCATTGCCGGTGCCGGATGTACGGGCGGGAGTCATGTCAAGGAGCCGGCAGCAGCCGGAACCCCTGACGGGCGAAATCGTCATCCAGCGCGAGTGCGTCCGTCAGTCCGCGGCGGCGCATGAGCTCGAAGCTTGTGCAATCGACCAGCGACAGCTTCCTGCGCCCGGCGGCGAACAGCGAGGCGACCGTCGCCGCGTGCAGCTCCTCGTCGATCCAGAGCGGCCGGAGCATCGGCACGAGAACGTCGGCCAGGGCACGTAGTGCTTCCAGCCCCAAGCGGCGCTGAACGAGCGCGAAGGATTCCACCAGAACGTAGTTCGAGGTGAACAGGGCTTTCTCGTCGGCGACCGCTCGATCCCAAGTATCGATCACCTCGGCGTGCCGGGGCTGATCCGCATCGAGGAACGCAACGAGGGAGGAGGTGTCGACGAAGATGCTCACGAGTCGAACGCGTCGTCGAGGTAACGATCATGCGCCTCGGCGAGGTCGGCGGCCCCCGAGCGAAAACGTCCCTTGAGACCGCGTGCGCGACGAGCGAGCTCCTGCACGTCCGGAGTGCACCGCCGCGCCAGATACTCGGTGACGCACTCGCGCACCAGCTCGGCGATCGAGCGCTCTTCCCTCCGCGCCTGGGCCTTGAGCGCCCGCGCCTGCTCCTCGGTCAACTGAATCTGGGTTCGTATCATGCCATCATGATAGCGAATCAGCCGGCATGACGGCATACGCACTTGAAGATCGCCCGATTCGTTCCCCGGCGCGGCCCGACCCGAGGCGCAGCCGTGGGTCGGCGCCGCAGGGCTTGAAGTCAATCTTCTCGAAGGCGGTGAACCGATCCGATTCCAGTCTCGTGATCGTCATGTAGTCGCTCCCATGCGGGTCAGCGCCTGGTCGTACCAGAGCAGGAGCTTCTGGTCCTCCTGGAGGACGGCCTCCGGGATCCTTTCCGCGACCGTGATGATCGTGGCGTAGTCCTGGTCCTGCCAAGCCTTGAAGAAACCGGCCCGCATCGCTTCGAGGCGGAAGAGCTTGAGCTTCCTCTGCGGAGACCGGCGGTACTCCTCGAACTCGCGCAGCAGGATGCGGGCGCGGCGCATCTCCACGTCCGCCGCCTTGTTGGGGTCGGGCACGTACCAGCGCCCCTTCGCCTTGTCGCGCAGGGCCGGATGGTCCTTGGGCAGCTTCCGCAGCTCCTTGAAGTTGGTGGAGAGGTAGCCGTGGATCTGGCTCGGGACCTCGCCGGCGCCGTCGTAGTACAGGAAGTTCTGCTCCAGCATCTCCGACAGTTCGGGCAGCTTCTCGTGTTTCCGCCAACCCGCGATCTCGCGGATGAACTGCGGGTGGACGTCCTGGAAGCTTTGCGGCTTCCGGCCCAAGTGCCGCTTGAGCCACTGGATGGCGGAGACTTCGTCGACGACGAAGATCTCGAGCTGCGCCACGTCCTCGACCGCCGCGCGCTTCCCGTCGTATTCGGCGACCTGATCGGGGAGGAACACCATGCCGTCGCGCTCGGGGAAGCGTTGGACCAAGCCCGACAGGAACTCGCCGATCGACAGCGGGACCGCGACGTTGCGCAACACGTGGAAGGCGACCATGCGGTCGAAGAGCAGATGCGGCTGCCGTTCGTTGACGACCTCGACGCGGCCGCCCTTGCGCACGAACACCGGAAGCTGGCCGAGATGGGTGCGGACGAAATCCCAGGCGCCTTCCTCGGTGCCCTTCCCGAGGGCGAAGCGTTCCTCCAGCCCGTCGTTCGGCTTGTAGGCGGAAATCACGAGGTCCTGCTTGACCGCGGTACTGGTGACCTGCCGGTAGGAGCCCTGCTGCTTGTCCATCGTGCGCACGTCGGCGACGACGAACCCGGCCGCGAGGAGGGCTTCCTGGATCGCGGTCCAGACCGCGTTCCGGGAGTTGTGGAAGACGACCGTGATCCAGCGCCCCGGCTTGAGCACCCGCCGGTACTCCTCGAAGCAGCGCTGCATCAGCCGCTGGTATTCGGGCAGCCCCTTCCCCTTGAAGCGATCGACGATGGCCTCGGGCGCGGGGTTGGTCAGCACCCGGTGCCAGGACTCGACCAGGAAGTTGAGATCGGCGTAATAGATGTTCTCGCCGAACGGCGGGTCGGTGAAGACGTAGTCGATCGTATCGTCGGGGAGCCCGAGCGATGCGGTCGTGCTCGCGGTCGCGATGCAGGAGGACGTTCGCCGGGCGCTTGCTTCATCGAACGCCTTGACCAGCCGGGACAATTTGTTTCCAAGGTTGTATCGGGGAGAGACTTCGGAGATCTGCGATGCGATGTAGTAGACGCCGGTGAGCTGGCGGTTGACTTGTGAATAGTGAGTGGGGCCGTAACGGTTGAGAATCGACATGCCCCAGATGGCTTGCTCGACGAAGTAGAAGAGCATGTGGCGAACGCGGGAATCGGGGTGAGCGTTGGCCTTGCGCCACATCGCCGCCAGGGCATGCGCGGCGCGGGGAAGGAAGAAATGATGAATATGTGTGACCCCGAAGTGATCCATCCGGGCGCGTTGGTGCGTCATATGCATAGGTGGAATCAAGTCGGACGGCACTTCCGAGGGCAAGGGCATTTGGTGGATCCTCTCAAGAATCTCCAAATCGAAATCGTCCGCCTTTTTTTGATATTGCGTACCGTCAAGTGAATAGAAAACCACGGTGGCCTTCCGCTTCGGCGATCGGATAGTTGATCTGATGGATGGATCGAAGTGCGTCTCGTAGATCCGCTCCATCCGTCGTTTGGTAAGTTCGCTGCCGCAGTGGGGACAAGGGAACATACCCCTTACATGCCCGGTGGCCGGATCCAGTGCTTCATCGGTGAAAACAACTGCTTTCGTGCATTCGGGGCAGGAAAACACCTCGCTCCAGACGGTGTAATCGATCCGCCCCCTGGTCTTCCCGTCCGCGTGCAGGGTCTCGTACATCCAGCCGAGCTCCGCCTCCACCTCGTCGAGCAGCGCGCGGCCGGCGTCGGCGAACGCACCGACATCGAAGGGAAGGGTGTAGTTGGCGGCGATGAAGCCCGCGGCCGGCGACAGGTCGTTCAGGATCGCGTACCGGGTGCCCCAGTGCGGCTTCCCGAACCCTTCCCCGGACCATAACGCTTCAAGGGACTTCCGCCAGCTCTCCGGCGCGGTCCCGCACCATTGCGCGGCGACGCCGGTCATGCCGGAGCCGGCGAATCCGTCCAGCACCAGATCGCCGGGCTCCGTGTAGTGGAGGATCGAGGGCACGATCGCCAGGTGCGGCACCTTGGTGTGATAGCCGTGCGCCCGGTAGACGGGATGGGTCTTGCCCTCGCTGACATCGACTGCGAAGGGCTTGCGGCGATAGGGCTCGGCAGGGTCGCAAGGCCGGCCGTGCGCCTCCACGAACGCGCCCAGAAACGGGTTCGGACAGGCGGTGTGCCAGGGCGGGTCCGACAGGCTCAGGAGGTCGTCGATCTCACCGTGGGGAAACCCGGTTTCGTCCTTCCAGCGTTGCAGCAGGTCTTTCGACGAATCGGCGCGCGCCATGCGCTCGGCGAGACTACGGAGTCGGCCTTCGCCCCCCATCGGCCAGTGCGCGACGGCCGCCAAGCGGGCGATCGTGTCGTCGATGCCGGAAAAGGGCACCCCGCCGAGCGTGACGTGCAGCTCCTCCAACCCCATCTTCAGCTCGCCGAGAAAATGGGCGCGGCGCGCCGCCTCGTTCTCGAACGTCAGGCCCAGGCATTCGACCGGCCGGCCGCGCGCGGCTTCCGCAGCCTCCTCCCGGGACTTCTCGAACAGCCCATCCTGCCCCGAAGGGCTCCGCAACGACCGGCCGGCCTCACGGTTCGCCTTGCCGCGCGCCATTGCTCAGCCCCCGCCTGCGTGGCGGGCCTTGAGCGCGGCCCCGGCCTCGGTCAGCACGTAGGCCTGATGCGGGTGGTTGGGCCGATCCGGGTGGGTCATGCGGAGCACGCCGCCCCACAACAGTGGGTCCAGATGAGCGCGGCGGAAAAAGGCCCGGTGGCTCAACCCCAGTTCGCCCATTACTTCCGCCATGGTACGGGGGATGTCGCAGAGCGCCACGATCTTCCACTGGATCGGCGATAGCTCGGTCAGAGGCGCAGCTTGGGCACTGGACAAGTCGGGTGCGTCCGACCCAACTTGGTCGGTGACCAACCTCTCCGCGGGCACATCAGCTTGGTCAGTGACCAACTTCGCTCCGGCCACATCGACTTGGTCAGTGACCAACCTCGCCGCAGGCACATCAGCTTGGTCAGTGACCAACCTCTCCGCGGGCGCATCGACTTGGTCAGTGACCAACTTCGCCCCAGGCACATCAGCTTGGTCAGTGACCAACCTCGCCCCAGGCACATCAGCTTGGTCAGTGACCAACCTCGCCCCAGGCACATCAGCTTGGTCAGTGACCAACCTCGCCCCAGGCACATCAGCTTGGTCAGTGACCAACCTCTCCGCAGGCGCATCAGCTTGGTCAGTGACCAACCTCTCCGCAGGCGCATCAGCTTGGTCAGTGACCAACCTCGCCCCAGGCGCATCAGCTTGGTCAGTGACCAACTTCGCCCCAGGCGCATCAGCTTGGTCAGTGACCAACCTCTCCGCAGGCACATCAGCTTGGTCAGTGACCAACCTCTCCGCAGGCACATCAGCTTGGTCAGTGACCAACCTCTCCGCAGGCGCATCAGCTTGGTCAGTGACCAACCTCTCCGCAGGCGCATCAGCTTGGTCAGTGACCAACCTCTCCGCAGGCACATCAGCTTGGTCAGTGACCAACTTCGCCCCAGGCGCATCAGCTTGGTCAGTGACCATGTCCGGTTGTCCGGCGCTGCTCCGGCCAATTCGGCCGAGTCGTCCCGCGAGATGCCCGGCGACGGCGAACACCGGCGCTCCGGTTCCTTCCAGTGGCGATATGAGCGCCTGGACGACCAGACGCTCCAGGACCGCCTGTACGTCGGCGCCGGAAAGACCCGTGACGGCACGCACGTCGCGCGGGCGTAACCTGCCCTCACGGCAGGCGAAGGCGAAAGACCTGGCCTCGGCCTCGCCGAGGCGAACGCCGAGGCTGGCCTGAAACAGAAGCTGCTCTTCGGACAGGAGCTCCTCCTTGAGGAGGGTCAATTGGAATGCCTTCCGAGCCTTGTCGTTGTCGACGATCGGCGGAACGCGCCCGAGCCTCCGCCAGCGGTCGAAGATGGCGCGGATGCCGGTCCCGGCCTGTTCGCTCAAGCCTATGCGGCGGAAAGCGGCGACGATCCTGGGGTTGCGGACCTCCTTCTCGCCGGGATCCAGGAGTTCCTCGGCCGACGCGAAAGTGTCACCCGGATTCCACAACAGCGTACGGTCGTCGAAGAACCGGATCGACGGCTTGCGGGTATGGTCGGCGTAATCCTGATGGATCAGCAGATTGATCGCAGCCTCCCGGAAAGCGACGTAATCCGGCGGCCGGTCGGCCCGCCGCAGTGTTTCGGGATCGACGGAAAAAGGCTTCTCGGCGCGCTGTTGATAGCGATCCACGAGTGCCCTCCAGGCCTTCACGAGATTGGCCTCGATCACCAGCCGATCGGCCCAGCGTTCCTCCGGCAAGTCCTCCGACCAGTCCCCGCGGTGCCACTGCCAGTCCACGACGGGGCGGGGCAGCACCTGGCGGAACGCGGGGTCCACGCCGAACAGGAGGACTGCCGCGCGCGTCGGCAGCAGCCGGCCGCCGGTTTCGACGATCAGGCCCCAGTGGTGGAGGAACTCCAGGTGCGGCAGTGACTCGTCGCGGTCCGGGTTTCGGTCGTAAAAGCGTGTCCGATACCAGCGCACGGACTCGTCGTCGAAACAACGCCCGGGATCGAGATCGACGGTCTCTGCATCGTAGCGCTCGTCCGCCGCGTCGCGGAGAAACCGTTCGATCTCGCCCTGCGTGCATCGCTCGTCGCCGGCGCCGCGGCGGATGAACGACTTTCGGATATCGCCGCCGAGATAGATCGGCTTGTCCTGCCTGCGCGCCTCGGGGATGTGGAAGACGAGAAGCGCCTTGCCGTCTTCTTCGATCAGCCCTTCCTTCGCCGCGACGACGTGATTCAGTTTCTGGCCGGAACGTAGAACGCTGAGGAACTCGTTCTGGACCCTGTCCACTTCCAGAACGCCGACGATCTCGAAGCCGCCCGCGCCGTCGCGGACGCCGAAGACCAGCCAGCCGCCCTCGGTGTTGGAGAAGGCCGAAACCGTTTCGTAAGCCGACTCGGGCACGCCCTTCTGGGCCTTCTTGAACTCGACATCGGTCCACTCGTAGCCCTTGAGGCGTCCGATGATCTCCGCCCGCTCCATCGGCGCCTACTCCAGCACCAGCCGGACCTTGTCCGGCTCCTCGCCCTTGGCGAGGTCGTCCAGGTAGCGTTCGAAGCGCTGCTTCATCTCGGCTGGGCTCGCGGGCGAGCCGCCGGCGAGGAGGGCGGCCTTCACGTCCCCGGTCTTCACCACGACCTTGACGAGGCCGGACAGGACCTCCCGGAGGGCCTCGATGAAGCCCCGCTCCAAGGGATCGGGAAGTTCGCCCCGGTCCACGAAGGCGTCGATCCGCTCCCTCCGCTCGGGCTTGAGCAGCGACAGGTTCTCGCGCGTCGCGGGCGCGCCGAGGTTGTCGAGCAGCGTCCGCGTCCAGGCGGCGAGAAGCTCGTCGAGCTCGTCGTCGAGCCGCGCGAGGGCCGCGCCGGCGCCAGCGGCGCCGGGCGCCGTTTCCACCGCGGGCCTGAATTCACAGTGCGGGCAGATCGGAGAGGCGGTGATTTCCTCCCTGGTGAGCGCAAAGCAGCTCTCCAGCCCGGCAAGGCGCTCCCGGAAGTCGGTCAGATGCTGGACGGGCATGAGGTCGATGGCGGAGAGCAGATGGAGCCGGGCGAGCCGGTCGTCGCGCAGCAGTGCGGATTTCCGTTTGTCCTCGTTCACGCCGAGCCGGGCCTTGGCGTGGAGGCCGAGGTAGATGCCGGCGAAGGCATTCTTGAGATCGTCCAGCTTGCGCAACGCCTCCCGGCGGAAGGGCGCGGCCTCGCGACGGGACGGGCGCGCGATCTCGCCGAGCAGCTCCTCCCGCGCTTGCCTCATCCGCCCCACCCATTCGTGGGACGGCGGGAGCGCCGCTTCCGCCGCGGTGAGGAACGCGGCGGTGGCACCCAGCTCCGAAGCGAATTCCCGGAGGGTCTCGATCCGGGCGAGGGAGTCGAGCCCCTCCCGATAGCCGTCCACCTCCTTCGCCTCATGGCGGAAGTTCTTGAGGCGGCCGGGCGAGTTGTAGCCCTGGAGGAATTCGAGAAAGGACTTGGTCCGTTCCAGATCCGGGCGGAGGCTCTCGGCCCCGTCTCCGTCGATCAGGTTCCTGCCCCAGAACGGGATGCCGCCCTGGAGGGCGTGATGGGCCACGGCCAGCCTTTCGACGAGCCGGGCGACGGCTCTCTGGAGCTCCTGGATCGGCTCGTCCTTGCCCTCGGTGATCAGGTTCGCCATGCCCGGGCTCAGCCCCAGCAGCGCGAACAACGCCTTGAGGGCCGGAAGGTTCCATGCCTTGGGCCGCTCGACGTGCTTGAAGTGGACGAGCTCGTCGAGCGGCGTGGCGGCCAGCGCGGCCAGGCCGGCGGCATCGAACTTGCGGCCGGGAACGGCGAGCACGAGGTCGCCGGAATGGACCAGCGCCGCGAGCAGGACCACGGCCCATTCGGGCTCGAGGCGCAGGGTCTCCGCGGCCAGGTACTCGACGCCGAGCCGTTCCTGGATGAGCTCGGAACGGTTGACGACCTGGCCGTGCCCCTTCGCGCGCATCCGTTCGAGGAGGTGATCGGCGTATTTCGATCCGGAGGGGTCGAGCCGGTCGCCGTCGAGGAGTTCGAGCGCGTCGAGGACCGCAGTGGCCTGCTTCGTCTTCGTCGCCCCCGCGATCCGGCGCAGCGCGTCCTGGGCCGCCTGGGCGCGGTTCCAGGACGTGATCAGCACCGCGAAGCCCGGATAGTCCGGCGCCTGGTCGGCGAAGTGCGTCTCCAGGCAGATGCCTGCCACTGCGTTGACCAGATCGCGCAAGTTGATGCGTTCGGCCGGGGAGGTCCCCGAGAGCTCGCGAAGGGAATGGCCCCTGGCCCATTCCGGCAACGTCTTCCGGCGGCCCTGGTAGACGACCTCGAAGGCTGAGGCCATGTGTTTCTGAAGCCAACTGACCAGATCGCGAAGGAAGGCTGATGCCTTCGACTGGTAGGTGGCTTTCGCGTGGCCCGAGGAGGTCGAGGCCAGATCGAGGGCCGCCGCATAGCCGCGCAGCGTGCCGCGGAAGCGGTTGTCCGCGCCGCTCAGGTGGAAGAAGACCTCGTCCGCCGCCTTCTCGTCCCTGAAGTGCGGCTTGTCGTGGGGCGGAATGAAATAGAGGTAGAAGTCGCGCGGCGGCACCGCCGTGGACCGTTCGTTCGGCGCCCCGAAGAACAGGTATCCCTGGCGCGCCGCCCGGCGCCCGCGCCATTCGAGCTCGTGCTCCCAGATCCGGTAGCCGGTGACATAGGTCTCGTCGGTGCACTCCATCACCCGCCGCAGGGCGTCATAGTAGTAGCGATCCAGCCGCGCCGCATCGAGGCTCTCGGCCCGCTTCTCGATCAGGGCGTCGAAGTCGTCGCTTTTCTTGAGGTCGAGGTAGTACTGGCGGTTGTCCGGGTTCGACGAAACGAACTGCCCGCTGACCGTCCGGTGGATCTCCCGCAGGACCGTCTCCACCTGTGACAGCAGGTCGTCGGCGGGGTCTCCGCCGAGGTCCTCGATCCCCGGCTGGTACAGGCAGAGGCTGTCCCTCAGCTCTTCCGCGGTAGCGCCCAGGCGGGCGTGGATGTCGCCGGTGGTCAGGCGGTGCACCGACAAGGCATGGATGACCCGCAACGCCATCGGCTTGTACGCCGGCCGCGTATATGCCTGCTCGATGCGCGATTCGAGCACCTGGCTGCAATCGATGACCGCCTTGATGTCGGGGACGGCGCGGAAGGAGGCGTCCTCCCGCAGCACGGACCAGTAGCCGTCATAGGCGATGAGACCGGGGCGGTCCTCGGGAAGCTCCTGCCCCAGCCGCCGCTTCATCGAGCGCGACAGGGTGCGGAGGATTTCGCGCTTCTCGACCGCGGTCACCCGCTCGAAGGTGTCGATGTAGTCGGGATGGACCGGGAACAGGGCCACGTATTCGTCCATGCGCTCGTTCATGCGACCGTAGAAGCGGGCGAAGGGCGTGAGGTATTCCCGGACCTTCGCCTGTTGCTCGCCCGTCTTGCGCAGCAGGCGTTGCGCCACTACGAACTTCACGTCCCGCCGGGCGATGCGGACCTGCTCGAAGCGGTCCTTCACGCGGCGGATGCTGTCCGCGACGAAGGCGAAGCGGGGGCTGTCGAAGATGGCCTCCTGCACGCCGGCGACGAAGCGGAAGCGGAGGTCCTTGCAGACCTCGCCGATCTCCCGCAGGAAGTTGAGGTCGAGGATCAGGTCCTGATCCTTGCGCGAGCGCAGGAAGTCCAGCAGCTCGTCCACGACCAGCAGCAGCCCGTGATCGGGGTGGACCGCGTGGAACGCGGCCATCATCTCCTCGAAGGCGCGCTTGTTGCCGGCGGCTTCGGCCGCGCCCGGGAAGGCGAAGGCGACGCCGAGCGCCGCCAGGCGATCCTCGAGCTCGCCGGCCACGATGTCGCGCAGGGACATGGTGGTCGCGCCGATCTCGGTGCGGACCACCTTGAAGCGGCCGGCGATGCCTTGCGCCGCTTCCGCGGCCTTCGGGTTCGAGAGCTCGGACGCCAGCCCGGCGTGTTCGGCGATCCCGGAGATCACCGACATCAGATGCGACTTGCCGGTGCCGTAGTTGCCGACGACCAGCAGCCCCTTGTTGTCGGCGGGTGCGTCGTAGCGGAGCTGCGGGAAGATCAGGTCCGCCAGGGTCTCGGCCATCGCGTCGGAGACGACGTAGCCCTTCACGAGGCGGCGCGCGGCGTCCGCCTCGTCGGCGTCGCGGAGCTGCACCACGGTTTCGATGGGGTCGAACCGGACCAGTTCTTCGTACTTCACCGCACCGCCCTCCGCGGGAGCCGTGGCACGGCGCTATCGGGGAGCGGGCCGGTGATCGGATCCTGGTACTTCACCGTATCGCCCCCCGCCCTGGTCCGGAGCCGATCATGCCGCGGCGCGCGTGCGAAGCCGCAGGATGGACGCCGCACGACATCGCCCCCCGCCTTGATCCGGTGCCGATCACGTCGCCGCTCCGGCGTCCACGGCCAGAATGCCGTCCAATGGGTAGCGGCGGTATTCCGGATGGCCGGGTACGGCATAGCGGACGTGGTTGCCTTCGATAGACCCGTTCCAGGCCGCGGCCACGGTCCGGCGCCGCGAGAGGCCCTGGAGAAGGCGGAGCGGGTCCTGCCGTAGCGCGGTATCGAAGAGGAGCTCGAGGTTGTCCAGCAGGACGACGTCGCTTCCGGACCCGGCGGCGATCTCGTCGAGAAGGCGCCGCACCTGAAGCGGGCGCTGCCGCCCGGTCAGGTCCAGCAGACGGCGCGAG
The DNA here is from genome assembly GCA_958295835.1 of uncultured Gammaproteobacteria bacterium. Classification (GTDB taxonomy): domain Bacteria; phylum Pseudomonadota; class Gammaproteobacteria; order HK1; family HK1; genus HK1. The sequence continues at coordinate 3,777,474 of OY282378.1, read as the reverse complement.
AGCTCCAGGTTGACGTTGACGAGCGGCGCGCCGAGGTGGGCGGCGACCTCCCGCAAGGCGCCGGTCTTGCCCGCGCCCGTCGCGCCGACGACGAGGACCAGCCGGTAGTAGAGGGTTCCGGCCTCTCCGATCTTCTCGATCACGTCTTCGGACAAAGGCCGCGTCACGCGCCGTCTCCCCCGCCTTCGGTCGTCGCCTTGTCCACTCCGCCTCGTTTCGACCGGCGGCCAATCGCCTGCTTCCGGGACCGCCATCGACGACCGACCTTCCGGCCCGGGACCCCGCCTTCCCAGGCCGGCTCGTAGAGCGTCGAGCGCGAGGTCCGCGGATAGCCGGGCAGATCGTCGATCGTCATGACGCCGCCAAGCCGTTCCTCCATCCAGCAACTCTCGCCGCTCGGTGGACGAACCGGTATCGGCGCCCGCGCAGGAGGCCGTCACCGTCGGTGGCCGATAGATGATACCAAGCGTCATCGGATGTGGAGTCGACCCGATTTCGTGGACCCCTGACCCGTTTACGCTGGAACGGCGGCAGGCCTCCGCGGGCGGGCGCCAGTCCACAATCACGCTTGCTCGCCACGGAAACAGGTAGCCGCGGGCGGTCAGGCGTCAGTCGGAGGAGCGCCAGGGCGCCAGCACCTCGATCGCGCGATCCGGGTAGTCGGTGATGATTCCGTCCACGCCCATGCGGGCCAGCGCCAGCATCTCGTCGGCCTCGTTGACGGTCCAGACCACCACCTTCAGGCCGAGCGCGTGGGCCTCGGCCACTGCCTCCGCGGTCAGGTCACGATAGTACGGCGACCACACGGCGCATCCGGCGGCCTCCACCATGCGCGGAACCGAGCCGCCGAACGCCCCGACGTCCAGCCCCGCGGTCCACGGCGACGGGTCGGGACGGCCCCGATGGACGTTGTCGAGCCAGCTCTGCTCGGCGGTGAGGCACACGGTGGAGAGCTCCGGCGCCAGCCTCCGTGCTTCGAAGAGGACGCGCCAGTCGAATGACTGGACGTTGGCCCTGCCGAGCATCCCCTCCGCACGCAGCACCGCCACCACCGACCGCGCGAATTCTTCCGGCCCCGCCGTCTCTTCCGGGGCCAGGGGGGTCAGCTTGGTCTCCAGGTTGAAGCGGATTGCGCCGGCCCCGGGTCGTCTCCCCAGCGCCAGTACCTCCGACAGGGTCGGGATGCGCGTTCCGTCGCGGGACGCCTGCTCCGGAAACTGCTCCGCGGTCTTGCCGCCCGGAGCCGCCCTGCCGACGTCGAATTCGGACAGCTCCGCCAGGTCCAGCGTCCTGATAAACGGTCCCGGCCCCGAAAGCCACGCGCCGGCCGCGTCCCGGGTGCGATCGGGATTGAGCACCCGGTCGTGATGCACGACCGGAACCCCGTCCCGGGTCAGGCCGAGGTCGAGCTCCAGGACGTCGACACCGAGCTCGATGGCCCGCTCGAAGGCGGGAATGGTGTTCTCGGGGAGCAGGCCGCGAGCGCCGCGATGCCCCTGGACCTCGATCGCCTGAGCCGTCATCGAGCCGATGCCTCCGAGCACCGTGATGAGCGTGACCGCCCGCGCAAGCCGCCGCACCGATCCGGTCGCCTCAGACAAGGCGGCGGCCGTTCCCGGCATCGAAGAAATGGACGCGCTCCGGCGCCAACGCCAGCGGAAGCGTCTCCCCGGCCGCGACCCGCAGGGCGCCGTCGACCCGAACCGTCACGGCAGGCCCTTGCCCGTCGCCGGCCAGTTGTCCGTGGACCAGACTGTCCGCCCCGAGAGCCTCCACCAGATCGACGGCCAGCTCCAGGGTCGCGGCATCGCGGGAGACCGGCTCCAGATGCTCGGGGCGGATGCCGACGGTCACCTTGCCGCGGGGAGCGGACGAAGGGAGCGGAAACGGCAGGGCCTGGGCCGAGCCGTCGAGCACCACCCCCGGCCCGTCCGGGACGGGCGTCCCCGCCAGGAAGTTCATCGCCGGGGAGCCGATGAACCCGGCCACGAACACGGTGGCCGGCTCTGCATAGACGTCGAGCGGCGAGCCGATCTGCTCGGCGACCCCCGCGTTCATCACGATGAGCCGATCGGCGAGGGTCATCGCCTCGACCTGGTCGTGGGTCACGTAGAGGCTGGTGGTCCCCAGGTCGCGTTGCAGCCGCTTGATCTCCAGCCTCATCTGCACCCGCAGCTTGGCGTCGAGGTTCGAGAGGGGCTCGTCGAAGAGGAAGACCTCGGGCTCGCGCACGATGGCCCGGCCCATCGCCACCCGTTGCCGCTGGCCGCCGGAGAGCTGGCTGGGACGCCGGTCGAGCATCCCGTCCAACTGGAGGATCCGTGACGCATCGGCCACCCGGCGCTCGATCTCGTCCCCGGGGGTGCGGCGGTTGCGCAGCCCGTAGGCCATGTTGTCGAACACGCTCATGTGGGGGTAGAGCGCGTAGTTCTGGAACACCATGGCGATGTTCCGATCGGCGGGCTCCAGCGCGTTGACCGGCCGCCCGCCGATCCTGATCTCGCCCTCGGTGACCGTTTCGAGGCCGGCCACCATGCGCAGCAGCGTCGACTTGCCGCAGCCCGAGGGACCGACGATGACGATGAACGCCCCGTCCGCGACCGAGGTGTCGACCCCGTGGATCGCCCTGAATCCATTGGGATAGGTCTTGCGCACGCCGATGAATTCCAGTCCCGCCATGCCGTCCGCTCCCCCGGCTCCGCCGATTCCTTCCGCTCCCCGGTGCTCCCGCCGCCCGCCGATGCGACCTTCGTGTCGCGCGCGCCGCCGGTTCCCTCCGCCCCCGATGCTCCCGCCGCCCGCTACTTTTCCTGCTCGATCAGGCCCTTCACGAACAGGCGCTGCATGAAGACCACCACCAGCACCGGCGGCAGCATCGCCAGCATCGACGTCGCCATGATCTCGTGCCAGACCGGCTCCGAGTCCGGGACCGCGACCATGCGCTGGATGCCCATGACGATGGTGTAGTAGCTCTCGTCGGTGGTGACCAGGAGCGGCCACAGGTACTGGTTCCACCCGTAGATGAAGAGGATCACGAAGAGCGCCGCGATGTTGGTCCGCGACAGGGGCAGGAGGATGTCGCGGAAGAACTTGAGCGGCCCGGCCCCGTCGATGCGCGCCGCCTCGGCCAGCTCCTCCGGCACCGTCAGGAAGAACTGGCGGAACAGGAACGTCGCGGTCGCGCTGGCGATCAGGGGCACCGACAGGCCCCAGTAGCTGTTCAGCATGCCGAGGTCGGCCACCACCCCGAAGGTCGGCAGGATGCGCACCTCGACCGGCAGCATGAGGGTGATGAAGATGATCCAGAAGCACGTCATGCGCAAGGGAAACCGGAAATAGACGATGGCGTAGGCGGCGATGATGGAGATCGCGATCTTCCCGACCGCGATCATCAACGCCATGACGAGCGAGTTCCACATCATCATGCCCACCGGCACGCTGCCGGCCGCCTCCATGCCGGAGCCGAGCACGGTGGTGTAGTTCTCGATGAAACGGCCCCCGGGCCACAGCGGGGTCCGCCCCGACATCAGGACCTCCACCGGATGGGTCGAGGCGACGAACGTGATCCAGATCGGGAGGGCGGTGACCAGCACGCCGATCGACAGCACGAGGTGCGACAGCACGGTGAGCCAGGGGCGGTTCTCGACCATGCGCGGGCTCCCTCAGTAGGCCACTTTCCGCTCGATGTAGCGGAACTGGACCACGGTGAGCCCGATGACGACGGCCATGAGGACCACCGACTGAGCGGCGGAGCCCCCGAGGTCCAGGCCGATGAACCCGTCGCTGAACACCTTGTAGACGAGGATGGTGGTGGCCTGCGCCGGCCCCCCGGTGGTGGTTGCGTGCACGATCCCGAAGGTGTCGAAGAAGGCGTAGACGATGTTGACCACCAGAAGGAAGAACGTGGTCGGGGAAAGCAGGGGGAAGACGATGGTCCGGAACCGCTTGAACGGGCCGGCTCCGTCGATGGCTGCCGCTTCGATCAGCGAACGCGGAATCGCCTGGAGTCCGGCGAGAAAGAACAGGAAGTTGTAGCTGACCTGCTTCCACGAGGCGGCCAGGATGATCAGGACCATGGCGTCGGTGCCGTCGAGGTAGTGGTTCCAGTCGTAGCCGACCGCCTTCAGGCAGTAGGCGAGGACCCCGATGGAAGGATTGAACATGAAGAACCAGAGCACACCGGCCACCGCCGGAGCGACGGCATAGGGCCAGATGACCAGCGTCCGGTAGGCGGTCGTCCCCTTGATGATCCGGTCGGCCATGGCCGCCAGAAGCAGGGCGATACCGAGGGACAGGGACGTGGTCGCGACCGAGAACACGATGGTGCGGCCGAAGCTCTCCAGGTAGATGGGATCCGAGAACAGGCCGATGAAGTTGTCGAGCCAGACGAGCTTGCGGCTGAGCCCGAAGGGGTCTTCGAGCAGGACCGACTGGTAGAGGGCCTGGCTCGCCGGCCAGATGAAGAACACCAGGGTGATGACGATCTGGGGGGCGACCAGCAGCAAGGCCAGCCCCCGCCTTGAAAATGTGACGCGCTTTTCCAATGAACCGGCGTTGTTCGATGCCCGGACCGGCGGCCCCGGATCCGTCTTCCGGGACCGCCGAACCGGCCAAGGTGGGTCGAGGAGGGTCGGCCCGCCTCAGTTCGCCGCTTCGAACTTGCGCAGCAGCGCGTTGCCGCGCGAGACGGCTGCGTCGAGTCCGTCCTGCGCCGACTTGTCGCCGGCCCAGATCGACTCCAGCTCCTCGTTGATGATGTCGCGGATCTGCACGAAGCTGCCGAACCGCAGACCCTTGGAGTTCGGGGTCGGCGCCTTGCCCGTCATCTGCATGATCGCCACGTCCGTGCCCGGGTTCTCGTCGTAGAAGCCCTGCGAGCGGGTGAGCTCGTAGGCGGCGGTGGTGATCGGCAGATAGCCCGTGAACTGGTGCCAGTCCGCCTGCACCTCGGCCGAGGACAGGTAGCTGAAGAACTTCGCCACCCCCTTGTACTCCTCCGCGTCATGCCCCCGCAGGACCCACAGGGTCGCGCCGCCGATGATGGTGTTCTGCGGGGCGCCCTCGATGTCCGGCCACCAGGGCAGGGAGGAGACGCCGAACTCGAAGTCCTTGGCGTTGGCCCTCACTCCGGCATAGGCCGCCGACGAGTTCATGTACATCACGCATTCCTGGCCGTAGAACTTCGGCGCGCTGTCGGAGCGCCGGCCGCCGTAGTCGAAGATCTTCGATTTCTGCCACTCGGCGAGCTGCCCGATGTGCTTCACGTGCACCGGGCTGTTGATGACGAACTCGGTGTCCATGCCGGCGAAGCCGTTGGCCTTCGTGCCGATCGGCTGGTTGTGCCAGGCCGAGAAGTTCTCGATCTGGACCCAGGACTGCCAGCCGGTGGTGAAGCCGCAGGGGTAGCCCGCGGCCTGCGCCTTCATGGCCGCCGCCTCGAGCTCCGGCCAGGTCTTCGGAGCGCCGTCGACGCCGGCCTTCTCGAACGCGGTCTTGTTGTAGTAGAGGACCGGGGTGGAGCTGTTGAACGGCATCGACAGCATGTTGCCTTCGGTGTCGGTGTAGTAGCCGGCGACCGAGGCGAGGTAGGCGCTCGGGTCGAACGCTTCGCCCGAGTCCGCCATCAGCTCGTAGACGGGATAGATGGCGCCCTTCGCGGCCATCATGCTGGCGGTGCCGACCTCGAAGACCTGCACGATGTGCGGCTGCTGTTTGGCGCGGAACGCCGCGATGGCGGCGGTCATGGTCTCGGTGTAGTTGCCCTTGTAGACGGGCATCACCTTGTAGTCGGACTGGGAGGCGTTGAAGCCGTCGGCGATTTCGACGACCTTCTCGCCCAGCTTGCCGCCCATGGCGTGCCACCACTGGACCTCGGTGGCTGCCTGGGCGAGTCCGGCAGCGGAAATGGCCACCGTCGCACCAACGACGGCGGAGAGTGTCTGGCGGAGTGTCTTGCGCTTCATTTCGAGTCTCCGTGTGAATTGCCGCGTTGTGAATTGCCGCGTTGCGGTGTCGGATGTTACAGCCTGCCGTCCGGGTGTGACACCGGCATGAACCGGGCTTGCCACATCCGGCCAACGTCATGGTGGATAATGCGGTGGGATGGGACTTGGGCGGCTCCTGCCAGGGGAGGATGGATGGGTCACCGTGAACGTATGCGACGGACGCCGGGCACGGAGCCGGACCGGGACCCGAGCCTGCGCCGGAACCCGGACTCCAATCCGGGCTCGCACCCGGAGCCGGCTCCGGACACGGCCACGGACGCCCACCGCGGACACCGGTGGCCCGGCTCCTCTGCGGCGCCGGATGATCCGTCGTCGAGCGCGGCGTCCATCCCCGGCCCGGAATCGCTCGACGCCGAGTCCGTGATCGACTGCTACGAGCTGGTGCGCCTTCCCCGCCCGCCGCGGACGGGACGGGCGGAGCCGGCCGCGAACCTCCTTGCCCTCATCGACCGCTACGATGCGTTCATCCTCGACGGCTACGGAGTGATCAACGTCGGGCTGGAGCCGATACCGGGCATCGGGGACACCATCCGCGCCCTTCGCGCCGCCGGCCGGGAAGTGATGGTCCTCACGAACGGGTCGGGCCGGCCGTCCCGGCAAACCGCGCGTCGCTACGAGCGGTGGGGCCTCGACATTCCGGGACGACTCGTGGTGTCGAGCCGCGACGCCCTCGAAGCGTCCCTCGCGGCACGGTCTCGTCCGGGATTGTGGGGCGTGATGGCGCAGCCCGACTCCGAGCTCGACACCCTTTCGGTCGAGACCGCGCTTCTCGAAGACGATGAGGCGCTCTACCGGCACGCCGCGGGATTCATATTCATCCGTTCCGAAGGGTGGAGCACCGCCCGGCACCGCCTTCTCGCGGATGCGCTGCGCGAGTCCCCCCGGCCCGTGCTCGTCGCCAACCCCGACGTGAGCGCCCCCTATCCCGACCGGCGCCTGTCCGCCGAGCCGGGCTACTGGGCGCTGCGCATCGAAGTGGAGACCGGCGTGCGGTGCGAGCGGTTCGGCAAGCCCTTCTCCCCCGCTTTCGAGATCGCCCTCTCCCGGCTGGGCCGCGCGGCGGCGAGGCGCGAGCGGGTGGCGATGGTGGGCGACGGGTTGCATACGGACATCCTGGGAGGGCTGGCGGCCGGGCTGGGCACGATCCTGGTCACGGATCACGGATTGCTCAGGGGACTGGATTGGGAAGCCAGGGCCGCTCGCACCGGTATCGTTCCCGATCATGTGGTTCCCGAGGCTTGAACGGCGCGCAGACGCCTGCCCGCGGACGAGGTGGTCTTCGATCCCGCGTGACGATGGACGGGACATGCCGGCAGGCATGAGGGGCGGAACGCGCCGCAAGCGGCGCGCCCCGCCTCCCCAACGCCGTCTCACGCCACCCGAACCGCCACCCGGTGCATCGTGTTGTTGAGGTACCCCTTGGGGTTCCAGTCGATGGCATGTGGCTGCGTCACGCCCTCGCTGTCGGTGGCGCGGGCCCAGACCTCGTAGTAGCCGGCCGCGGGCAGCTCCACCTTGGCCCGGAAGTTCTGCCACGCTCCGTCGTTGACGGGATCGTCGAGCTCCGCCGCCATCCAGGTCGCCCCGAAATCGTGCGAGACGTCGACCGCGGTGACCGTGCGGTCGCCCGACCAGGCGTGGCCACGCACCTCGATGGAGCGTCCGGCGCCCGCGCCGTTGGCCGGATTCGTGATCAGCGACTTGACCGGCATCCGCTCGATGATGACGAAGTCCTTCTTGTCCACCTTCTCGCCCGGCTCCACCTTGTAGCGCGGCACCCGGTAGGCAGTGCCGGTCATCTTGGGGCCGTCGTGGACCACGTCCCGGAGCTGGATGCGCTGGAGCCACTTCTGCGAGCACGAGCCCGGCCACCCCGGAACCACCAGCCGGAGCGGCGCCCCGTTCATGGGATGGAGGGGGCCGCCGTTCTGGGCGAAGGCGACGAGCACGTTGCCGGTCATCGCCTTGGCGATCGGCACCCCGCGGGAGATGGGGAGCTTGCCCGGCTTCCCGGACAGATGGGCGTCGGCGCCCACGTGCGCGGTGTAGACGACGCCGGGCTGGACGCCGCCCGCCGCGAGCACGTCCTTCAGGCGCACGCCGGTCCATTCCGAGCAGGCGACCGCGCCGTAGGTCCACTGGTTGCCCTTGGCCGGCGGGTCGAAGAAGGCCCGCCCGTTGCCCCCGCACTCGATGGCGAGCGCCATCGTGACCACCTCAAACTTCGACCGGAGGTCGGCGATCGACCAGGTCATGGGGTTGTCGACCAGGCCGTCGACGGTCAGCGTCCAGGTGGCCGGGTCCGCGGCGGCCGGCGGGATGCCGTTGTTGCGGATGAAGTGGCGCGCGGTCGGGGTGATCGCGTCGTCGAGCAGGTGCGGCGGGGTCTCCGCGTTGACCGGCCGGTCGTTGAGCAGGGTCAGGCCGTCCTTGCCCACCAGGACGTTCTCGTCGGCGAACGCGGCCGGGATGAGCCCGGCCGGCATGTTGCGGTGGAGCGGGATCGCCGCGCCGACCATCGCGGCCATGGTGGCGAGGCCGGCGCCGCGGAGGAATCCGCGCCGGTCGGAGTACGTCTCGCGACCGAAGAAGGCGCGGTCCGCCGCGGCGGGGTCCCTGGCGAAGAACTCGTGGAGGTCCGGGGAGTTCGGGGTCGAGGTGTCGTCGTTCGACATGATGGTCTCTCCTTCTGTGGCGGTTGCGGGCGACAAGGCTTGAGCGCCCTGGTCCCACGCGCAATATACTGCGCGGTCATCGGAAAGCGCGAAAGTGGCGGAACCGGCAGACGCGCTGGCTTTAGGTGCCAGTGGGGCGACCCGTGGGGGTTCGAATCCCCCCTTTCGCACCAATGCCGCCCGGACGAGGAGCTTTGCCTTGAACGACCTCCCGCGCCTCGTTGTGGGCATCTCCGGAGCCTCGGGCGTGATCTACGGCATCCGCTTGCTGGAGCTGCTTCGCGGGTTGCCGATCGAGGCCCATCTCGTCATGTCGAAGGCGGCGGAGATGACCATCGCGTACGAGACCGACCGCAAGCCGGCCGAGGTCAAGCGGCTGGCGACGGTCTGCCACCCGGTCGGCGACCTCGGCGCATCGATCAGCAGCGGCTCGTTCCGGACCCTGGGCATGATCGTCGCGCCCTGCTCGGTACGCACGATGTCGGAGATCGCCACCGGGGTGACCGCAAGCCTGCTCACCCGGGCCGCGGACGTGACGTTGAAGGAGCGGCGCCGGCTCGTCCTGCTGCTGCGTGAGACGCCCCTGCACACCGGGCACCTGCGCACGATGCTCGCGCTGTCCGAGGCGGGCGGAATCGTCATGCCGCCGGTTCCCGCCTTCTACGCGGGTCTGTCCGGCATCGACGAGATGATCGACCAGACGCTGGGCCGGGCCCTCGATCTGTTCGAGATCGACGCCGGGATCACGAAGCGCTGGGGCGAGGACGTCGGCGGCGCCCCGGCCGAGCGCAAGTGACGTGGCCCCGGCCGCGGCGCGGCCCGAGGCGGCGCGAGGCAACATCACCGGCGGTTCAATCGGTGTCGGGGTCCCAGTCCGTCGGAGGCCATCCCGAGTGCTGGACGTAGGTGACCCTGGACAGCCAGCCGGCGTCGATCGGCATCGAAATTCCGGTAATGGCGCGCGCCGCGTCGGAGCACAGGAAGTGGATCCCGTCGGCGACCTCGCTCGGCAGGATCATGCGTCCGAGCGCGCTTTGCCGCTCCATTGCGCCTTGGTCCCGATAGCCGGCGTCGATGCGGGCCTGCATCTGCTCGGTGAGCACGTAGCCGGGCGCGACCGCGTTGACCCGGACCCCGCGGGGTCCGAGGTCGGAGGCGAGAAGCGCGGTCAGATGGCTGATTGCCGCCTTGGCGGGGGCATAGGCGTGGAGCGGGAACGCGGCGGTCGCCGAAGTCGACGAAATATTGACGATGCACCCCCGTCCCCGCTCGGCCATCCCGCGGCCGATCTCCCGGCAGCACACGTAGACGCCGCGGTAGTTGACGGCCCACACCCGGTCGTGCTCGTCCATGTCCATGTTGCGGATCGACGACACGTTCTGGAGGACCCCGGCCGAGGTGACGAGGACGTCGGCCCCGCCATGCGCTTCCTCGACGGTGGCCGCGAGGGCGCCGACGCTGGAATCGTCCGCCACGTCGACCACGACATGTGTCGCGTTTCCGCCCGCGGTGGTGATTTCCCGGGCGACCGCCTCGGCGCTCTCCTCGTTGATGTCCGCGACGACGACGAAGTCTCCGTCATCGCCGAACCGCTTCGCCGTCGCCCGGCCGATCCCGCTGCCGCCGCCGGTGACGACAATCGTGCGTTCTTCACCCATGTTCCGGTCTCCCTGGTCTGTCCGTCACTCTCCTGCTTCAGCGTCGTGGCCCGGAACGCCTTGAAACCGGCTGAACGGATTTCCGCTACCCGCTTTCGCGGCCACGGGTACCCGTTTTCACGGGCACGGGCTCGGCAGGAACGACGGAGAAGGTGCGAGCCGCCGGAATCAGGCTGCCGCCTTCACCCGAGGCTCAGATCCCCAACCACGTATGCTTCACCTCCTCGTCCGCGTCGAGTGCCGCCGGTGCACCGTGCCAGCGGATGCGTCCCTTGCCGAGCACGTACACGCGGTCCGCGATCCGCGCCGCGAACGGATAGTTCTGCTCCACCAGCAGCATGGTCAGCCCTTCGGTCTTCAGCCGCCCGGCGATCGCCGCGATCTCCTCCACGATGACCGGCGCCAGCCCCTCGGTGGGCTCGTCGAGGATCAGGAGGCGCGGGGCGAGGGTGAGCGCCCTCGCGATGGAGAGCATCTGCTGCTCGCCGCCCGAGAGCTGGGTGCCGCGATGGTCGCGGCGCTCGGCGAGGCGCGGGAACGCCTCGTAGATCCGTCCGAGCGGCCAGCCGTCCGGGACGTTGGCCAAGGTGAGATGCTCGTGCACCGTCAGCGACGCGAAGATGCCGCGGTCTTCGGGCACGTAGGCGATGCCGAGCCTTGCGATGCGATGGGTCGGAAGGCCCGTGACGTCGGCGCCGTCGAAGCGCAGGCGCCCGGCGCGCACCGGCACGATGCCCATGACCGTCTTCAGGGTGGTGGTCTTGCCGGCGCCGTTGCGCCCCAGCAGCGCGACCACCGTACCGGATTCGACCTCCATCGAGAGCGCCTGAAGCACGTGGCTCCGGTCGTAGAAGGCGTCCACCGCGTCGAGCGCGAGCAGGCTCGGCGTGCTCATTGCGTGCCCAGGTAGCGGCTTCTGACCACGTCGGAGTCCCGGACTTCACGCGGCTCCCCCTGGAGCAGCACCTTCCCGTAGTCGAGGACGGTGATACGGTCCGCGAGGCCGAACAGCACCTCCATGTCGTGCTCGATGACCAGCAGGGTCAGCGTGGCGGGCAGTGCCGCGATCATCGCCTGCATCGCCGCGGTCTCCTCGGGACTCATGCCCGCGGTGGGCTCGTCGAGGAGCAGGATCTTCGGCTCAAGCGCCAGCGCCAGGGCGATCTCGAGCTGGCGCTGGGTGCCGTAGGAGAGATGTCGGGCCACGGTGTCGAGGACGTCTTCGAGGCCGAGGGCGACGGCCCGCGCCTCCGCGGATTCGTGGACCTCGCGGTGGCGCGCGAACGCCTTCCACGCCACGTGGGAGACTCGGTGCGCGATGGCGCAGGCGATGGCGAGGTTCTCGCGCACGGTGAGGTCCGTGAACAGGTTGTTGCGCTGAAAGCTGCGGGCGAGTCCGAGGCGGGCCCGGCGGTCGGGGGTGGCGCGGGTCACGTTCACGCCGGCCAAGTGCACCGATCCGGCTTCGGGGACGATCTCGCCGGCGATGATGTTGAACAGGGTGGTCTTGCCGGCCCCGTTCGGACCGATGAGTCCGTGGCGCTCGCCGGGCGCGAGCGCGAGGGTCACCGCGTCGGTGACCACGAGGGAGCCGAACGCATGGGTGATGCCTTCGGCCCGGAGGATCGGCGCGCTCATCGCGTCACCGCCACCGCCCGATCCTGGAACGCCGGCCATGGAGCCCGTGGCCGGTGGGCGCCACTGCCAAGATGAAGTACAGCTCCATGAGAATCGGCGCGTTCATCGCATCACGGCCGCCGCCGGGGCCGCCCCAAGGTGGACCACAGCGTCGAGAGCCGGCCGTACAGCCCGTCGCCGGCCAGCAGCACCACCGCGATGAAGAACAGCCCCATCACGAACTGCCAGTAGCTCGCGAGGTCCGCGGAAAGCCCGATGGCCTCCCAGAACGCGCCGTCCGAGAGCTCGTGGCGGAGCAGCACCAGCACCGCGGCGCCCAGCGCTGCGCCGACCAGGCTGCCCATGCCGCCCACGATGACCATGATCAGCACCTCGCCGGAGACGGTCCAGAACCCCAGATCCGGTGAGACGAAGCCGGTGTGCTGCGCGATGAGTGAGCCCGCGAGCCCCCCGATCGCGCCGGCGAGCACGAAGGCGGCGAGCTTGTAGCGCTGCACGGGGCAGCCGAGCGCGCGCACCCGGCTCTCGTTGCGGTGGATCGCGACGAGCATCGCGCCGAACGGTGAGCGCACCACCACCAGCAGCAGGACCCATACCGCGACCGCGGCGATCAGCGTCAGGGCGGAGAACACGTGAGGCTCGGCCGCATCGAGCCCCAGCGCCGCGAGGTCGGGGCGGGGGATGCCGGCCATGCCGTCGTCGGCGCCGAACTCGCGGGCCTTGAAGAAGTACGCGTACACCATCTGGCCCAGCGCGAGGGTGATCATGATGAAGAACACCCCGCCGACCCGGATCGCGAACACCCCGGCCACCGCGGCGAGCGCCGCGGCGCATCCGACCGCGGCGACGGTGGCGGCCGGCGCCGGCCAGCCCAGGAACACCGTGAACGACGCGGTGGCGTAGGCCCCGGCGGCGAAGAACGCCGCGTGCCCGAGCGAGACCAGGCCCGCGTAGCCGACCAGCAGGTCGAGGCTCATTGCGAAGATCGCGAAGATCGCGATCTCGGCCAGCACCTCGTGGAGGAAGAAGTCGCCGCCGTACCAGGCGGCGCCGGCCGCGACCACGAGCGCGGCGGCGGCGGGCAGGTGCAAGGGGTCGCGGCCGGGCATCGGAACGGTCGGATCAGTGGGTCCGGCGCACCGGGAACAGCCCGTGCGGCCGCACCAGCAGGACCGCGGCCATCAGTGCGTAGATGGTGACCCGCGCGAACTCCGGCGCCACCACCTGCCCGTACGTGTCCACCATCCCGATCACCAGCGAGCCGATCACCGCCCCCTTGAGGCTTCCGGGGCCGCCGACCACCACCACGATGAGGGTGAGGATCAGGATGGACATGTCCATGCCCGGAAAGATCGAGAACACCGGGGCGGAGACCACCCCCGCGAGCCCCGCGAGCCAGCACCCGAGGCAGAACACGAGGAAGAACGCCCGTTCGACATCGATGCCCAGTGCCGCGACCATGGTCCGGTCGTCGACCCCGGCCCGGACGACGGCCCCGAGCCGGGTGCGTTCGAGCCCGGCGTAGAGCGCCGCGAGCACCGCGAGGCCGATCGCGATGATGAACAGCCGGTACGCCGGATAGACCTCGCCGAGGACGTACACGCGGCCCGCCAGCGCCTCCGGGACCGGGATGGTATGCGGCAGCACGCCCCAGACCATGCGTACCGCGTCGAAGCCGACGAAGATGAGCCCGAAGGTCACCAGCACCTGGCGCATCGGGCTCTGGCGCTGCATGTGCCGGAGCAGCACCGCGTAGAACAGCGCGCCGATCAGCGCCACCCCCAGCGGCGCCAGCGCGAGTGCGACCCAGAACGAATCGAACCACCGCACCGTGGACAGCGCGAGGTACGCGCCCACCATGTAGAGCGTCCCGTGTGCGAGGTTGATGAAGTTCATCATCCCGAACACCACCGACAGCCCGATCGAGAGCAGGAACAGCAGCATCGAGAGCTGCAACCCGTTCAGGGTCTGGACGATCAGGAATCCGGGTTCTAGCAGCATGGCGCGGGCCGTGCCGGATGGATGGAAGGCCCTCTCCTCCGGAGGAGAGGCGCCCTCCCGCGCGGGGAAGGAGCCTCACCTCCGGAGGGCGTCTCTCCCCTGGAGAGCGCCTCTCCCTTGGAGAGCGCTCCCCTTCCTTGGAGAGGGTCGGGCCGGAGCCTTCGGGGTCAGAGCGTGCAGCCGTTGGGGGGGTCCTGCACGTTCGGGAAGGTGTGCTTGATCACCGCCCCCACCGAATCGCCCATCTCTTCGATGCGCGCGACGTAGATGTTCTGGATCACGTTGTTGGTCTGCGGATCGATCCGGAACGGCCCGCGCGGCCCGGTGAACTGCACGTCGTGCATGGCCTTGACGAGCGCCGCCTTGTCGTCGGTCTTTCCGCCCGTCGCCTTCAGCGCGTCGACGATGAGGCGGACGGTGTCGTACGCGGCGACCCCGAACTCGGATGCATCGCGCCCGTGCTTCTCCCGGAACTTCGCCTGGAACGCCTGGTTCTCGGGGGTGTCGATCGACGGGTAGTAGTTGAGCGCGCCCAGGGTTCCCACCGCGTCGGCGCCCTGCTTCTTCACGTAGAGCGCGGAGTTGAGCCAGCCGGCGCCCGCGAGCTGCACCTCGTCCTTCATGCCGAAGGCGGCCCATTCCTTCGTGAACTTGATGGCGGGCCCGCCGGCGAAGAACACGTAGACCACGTCCGGATCGGCGGCCTTGGCCTTCGCGAGGTAGGGGCCGAAGTCCTTCGTCTCCCCGAGCGGCGGGTACGCCTCGCCGGCGATGGCGCCCCCGGCGCCGGTGAACCCGGCCTTGAAGGCGTCCATCATCTGGTGTCCGGCCGCGTAGTCGAAGGCCATGAGGAACGCGCTCTTGTAGCCCTGAGCGGCCATCCACGGCCCCATGTCGCGGTTGATCTGCGAGTTCGAGAACGACGTACGCACGATCCAGGGGCTGCACTTCTCCCCGGTCAGGGCGTCGTTCCCGGCGTTGGTGATGATGAGCGGCGTCTTCGAGCCGTGGACGTAGTCGCGCACCGCGCCGGCCACCGCCGAGGAGATGATCCCGACCACCACGTCGACCTTGTCGCGCAGGATGAGCTTCTTGACCTGCGCGAGGCCGGCCGCCGGCTTCGATTCGGTATCCGCCTTGACGAGCTCGATCGTGCGTCCCCCGACCTCGCGGCCCAGGTCGTCGAAGCCCATCTCCAGCGCGGCGGCCTGGTCCTTGCCCAGCCCCCCGAACACCCCGGAGAAGGGCAGGAGCACCCCCACCTTGATGCTCGACTGCGCGTTCGCGGCGCCGGCGATCCCGGCGAGCAATCCCGCCGCGAGGGCGGCGGCCATGGTTCGCTTACCAGTCATGATTCGTTCCCTCTCGTGTTCCCGCTTCCGGTTCCGGCGGATGCCGGCGCACCGATGCCGCATTTTCACCCGCGCCACGGATGGTCTGTCAAATGGATCACCGCTCCCCGGCGATTGTTGCCAGACCCGGAAACGTCCATAGGGCCACCGCGGCCGGACGCCCGGACGGCAGGGATAGCCGCGAAATGCGATGACACGACCGTGTCCGGGGCGTCGGCAGGAACCGCCGCCGTTCCCCCACCCGGCCAGGGCGATTCCACGCTGCGGATCGGTGCCGTCCCGCGGGCGCAACGGTGCGCGGCAAGTGCCATAATCGACCCATGCGCTTCTTCAACACCGAAGGGCCAGTGCGCCCGAACGACCACTACGCCATCCCGCCCCTGGACCGGATGGATGTCGATGAACTTCTGGCCCTGATTCGGGCCAAGCGCTACTTCGTGCTGCACGCGCCGCGCCAGACCGGCAAGACCTCCGCCCTCATCGCCCTACGCGACCTCCTGAACAGCGGGGAGGTCGGCAACTTCCGCTGCGTGAACGTGAACGTCGAGGTCGCCCAGGTGGCGCGCGACGACGTAGCCGAGGGCATCCGCGCCATCCTGAGCATGATGGCGTCGCGGGCGCTGCTGTTGGGCGACGACTACCTTGACGACATTTGGCCGGACATGCTCGCCAAGGTGGGTCCCAACGACGCCTTGCGGCACGTGCTGATGCACTGGTGCGTGGCAAACCCTGTGCCGCTGGTGCTGCTGGTGGACGAGATCGATTCGCTGGTCGGCGACACCCTCCTCTCCGTGCTGCGCCAGCTCCGCGCGGGTTATGAACATCGCCCCGAAGGCTTCCCGCAGAGCGTGGTGCTGTGCGGGGTGCGCGACATCCGCGACTACCGCATCCGGTCGAGCGCCGGCGAGGTCATCGCCGGGGGCAGTCCGTTCAACGTGGCGGCGAAATCGCTTCGCATGGGCGACTTCACGGAAGCCGAGACGCGCACGCTGATGGCGCAGCACACCGAGGAAACCGGCCAGCGCTTCTCGCCGGCAGCGCTGGATGTGGTGTGGACGCAGACCCGGGGCCAGCCTTGGCTGGTGAACGCGCTTTGCGCCGGGGCGTGCTTCGACAACAAGGCCGGGCGGGACCGCTCGCGGACCATCGAAGTGGACGACGTCTACGCGGCGCGGGAGGAACTGATTCTCTCGCGGCGCACGCATCTGGACCAGTTGGCGCACAAGCTGGAGGAGGCGCGGGTTCGGCGCGTCGTCGAGCCGCTGCTGAGCGGCGGCGAGGTACAGCACGATGGCCGTGACCTGGAGTACGTGCGCGACCTGGGTCTGCTCGCGCCGGATTCGCCGCCGCGCATGGCGAACCCGATTTACGCGGAGGTGGTGCCGCGGGAGTTGGGCTACGTGTTGCAGGACAGCCTGGACGTGCAGGTGGCGTGGTACGTGGACGACGATGGCCGGCTGGACATGACGAAGCTGCTGACGGCGTTCCGCATCTTCTTCGGGGAGCATTCCGGACACTGGCTGGGGCGCTTCTCCGACTACCCCGAGGCGGGACCGCAGCTTATCTTGCAGTCGTACCTGCAGCGGGTGGTGAACGGGGGCGGACGCATCGAGCGGGAGTACGGGTTGGGGCGAGGCCGGACGGACCTGCTGGTGTTGTGGCCGCGGGAGGCGGGTCAGCCGTCGGACCTGTGGGAGCGTTTCGTGGTGGAGTGCAAGGTGTTGCGCGATGCGGATCGCAAGAGCCTGGAATGGACCATCGAGCAGGGCGTGAAGCAGACGTTGGGGTACATGAAGCAGTGCGGAGCGGAGGAAGGGCATCTGGTGGTGATCGACCGCCGTAGCGAGGAGCGGCGGCGTAGCGAAGAACGTCGGCATGGCGACGGGGAGGCGGGTGGAAGCGAGCGGCAGCGCGAAGGCGAAGGGGCTCGAAGCGAGCGCCGACACGATGGCCGCAAGGTGGCCGTGTGGACGCTGTAGCGCAAAGGCCACCGCGGATGGAAGCGGTCGCCGGCAGGACGGGCGCGGGGTGGTGGTCCGGACGCTGCAGGCTCGCGCAGCATGACGGGTCCGGTTCGAGGCAGGTTGGGCCGTGTTCGGCGGCCGGCGGGTGGCGTTGCGGCGGCGGTCCGGACGGGACGCCCGTGTCCCATCAGGACACGCCGCTTCCGGGGAGTGACCTCTTCCGTGCCCGCAAACAGGTCTGTCCGCATCCAGGCCGCGAGCCGGCCAGGATGAAATCACCCTGAGCACTTGGCCGGCCTGCGCATTGTGCTATGGCGCCGGCTCACTCAAAATCGGGCGCCTGGAACGGCAAGGAACCCCGATGATGACCGAACCCACGAAGTACCTCCTCGACGAGAACGCCATTCCCGCCGCCTGGTACAACCTCCAGGCGGATCTGCCGAGCCCCCCGCCGCCGGTGCTGCATCCCGGCACCCTCCAGCCGGTCGGCCCCGACGACCTCGCGCCGCTGTTCCCGATGGCGCTGATCGGGCAGGAGGTGTCCACCGAGCGCGAGATCGAGATCCCGGCGCCAGTGCGCGATGCCTACCGCGCGTGGCGCCCTACCCCGCTCTACCGCGCCCGCCGGCTCGAACAGGCGCTCGATACGCCCGCGCGCATCTACTACAAGTACGAGGGCGTGAGCCCCACCGGCAGCCACAAGCCCAACACCGCGGTCGCCCAGGCGTTCTACAACAAGGAAGCGGGGGTCGCGCGTCTCGCGACGGAGACCGGGGCCGGGCAGTGGGGCTCGTCGCTCGCCTATGCGGCTGCCCTCTTCGGGCTGGAGGTGAAGGTGTACATGGTCCGGGTGAGCTTCGACCAGAAGCCCTACCGCAAGGCGATGATGGAGACCTACGGCGCGACCTGCATCGCGAGCCCCAGCGAGGAGACCAACGCGGGGCGCGCGGTGCTCGCCGAGCATCCAGACAGCACCGGGAGCCTCGGCATCGCGATCGGCGAGGCGGTGGAGGACGCGGCCACCCGCGAGGACACGAAGTACTCGCTGGGCAGCGTGCTCAACCACGTGCTGATGCACCAGAGCGTGATCGGGCGCGAGGCGTTGGCACAGTTCGAGCTGGCGAACGACTACCCCGACATCATCGTCGGATGCACCGGCGGCGGCAGCAACTTCTCCGGCATCGCGTTCCCCTTCATCGGCGAGAAGCTGCGCGGCGGACGTGACGTGCGGGTGGTGGCGGTGGAGCCGGCCGCGTGCCCGTCCCTCACCCGCGGGCGGTACGCCTACGATTTCGGCGACACCGCGAATCTCACGCCGCTGGTGAAGATGCATACCCTCGGATCGGCCTTCGTGCCGTCGGGGTTCCACGCCGGGGGGCTGCGCTACCACGGTATGGCGCCGCTGGTGAGCCACTGCGTCGAGCTCGACTTGGTCGAGCCGACCGCGTACACGCAGATCGAGTGCTTCGAGGCGGGCGTCCTGTTCTCCCGCGCCGAGAGCATCATCCCCGCCCCGGAGGCGAACCATGCGGTAAAGGGAGCGGTGGTCGAGGCCCTGCGCTGCAAGGAGGAGGGCGTGAGCCGCGCCATCCTGTTCAACCTCTGCGGGCACGGCCATTTCGACATGCAGGCGTACACCGACTACTTCGCCGGCAATCTCGCGGTCGAGCATTACGACGAGAGCGAAGTGGCCATGGCCCTGGCGGGGCTGCCGGCAGTGGCGTGACCGGAGCCTGGTGCGGAATCCACAAGCCACGAACGATCCCTGGCCTCGTCACCCGGGACTTCACGGGACGGGACCGGAAAACGACCCCCGGGCCTGTCGCCCGGGACTTCACGGAGACGGGACCAGGACACGAAACGGAGACTGATCCATGGAAATGACGGCGGCGGTGCTCTACGAGCCCAACGAACCTCTCGTGATCGAGACCCTGGAGCTCGACGATCCAAAAGACGGCGAAGTGCTGGTGCGCATCGCCGCGGCCGGCGTGTGCTACTCCGACTACCACGTGATGAAGGGCGAATGGACGATGCCCCTGCCGATGGTGCTCGGGCATGAAGGCGCCGGGGTGGTGGAGAAGGTCGGCGCCGGGGTCACGCGGGTGAAGCCCGGGGATCACGTGATCCTCAACTTCCGCCCCAACTGCGGCCACTGCCACTACTGCGTGGTGGGGCGTCCGGTGCTCTGCGACGGCATCGAGACCCCGCGCTTCTTCATGTACGACGGCACGGTGCGCCTGCATCGCAACGGCCAGGACGTCCACCACATGACCCGTACCGCGTGCTTCGCGGAGTACGCGGTGGTGCCGGAGTCGGGTGCGGTGCCGGTCCGGGCGGACATGCCGCTCGACCGGGCCTGCCTCGTCGGCTGCTCGGTGATGACCGGGGTCGGCGCGGTCACCAACACCGCGCGCGTGGCGCCCGGGAGCAACGTGGTGGTGATCGGTTGCGGCGGGGTCGGCCTGAACGCGGTGCAGGGGGCGGTGCTGGCGGGGGCCGACCGCATCATCGCGGTGGACCTGCTCGACAACAAGCTCGAATACGCGCGCGAGTTCGGCGCCACCGACGTGGTCAACGCCGGCAACGGCGACGCGGTGGCGCGGGTGGTGGAGATGACCGGCGGGGGCGTGGACTACGCCTTCGAGGTGATCGGCAACCCGAGGACCATTGAGCAGGCATACGAGATGTGCCGGCCCGGCGGCACCGTGGTGGTGGTCGGCATGGCGCCGGAGACCGACACCTTCGAGGTCAACGCCCTGTCGCTGCCCCGCACCGAGCGCGCACTCCTCGGCTCATGGTACGGCTCGGCAAGGCCGTGGGTGGATTTGCCGAAGCTCTCGGACCTGTACATGAACGGACGACTGAAGATCGACGAGATCATCAGCCGGAGATACCGGCTCGACGAGATCAACACCGCCTACGACGCACTCGCGGCCGGGGAGGTCGCGCGTAGCGTCATCGTGTTCGACTGATGCGCCGGAGGGATCCGCGGGAGGGTCGGCGGCGGCTCCCGGAGCGCTCGCGGTTGCGGGCAGGCTGGGGTGGTCGTTGTTGCGAGAAGGCCGGTTCCCGCTGAACCATCTCACGCGACCGGAGTTCACCTGCCGGTTCCGCTGGGCGCCGGCTCCCTCGCGTTCCGGGACGACCGTTGCGTGCAGCACTACCCGCTCAACGACTACCGGGGCCACCGGCGGGAGAAGCACCGTCTTGCGCTGGCCGGGACCTGCCGGTCTGATCCGCCGTCGCGCGAGCTGTGATCGCCGCCGCCATTGCACGCAATAGAATGTGGGACGGCGATCCGGAGGCGGCTCAGGGTGGAGCCATCGGCGCGGGTCTGTCTGGACGGACGGATACCTGGATCGTTTCGGTCACGGACTCATTGCCCGGGACTTGAACACTTGGCGACGATGCCAGCGGAGATACTCGGCCGCCGGCCAGTGATCCCGACGAGCAGGAGTCCGCATGAGCTTTCCATCGAATCTCCCAAGCGATTCCGGGAAACCTCGACCGCTTGCGTTTCGGATCACGCGGATCTCGAGATTGCCGAGCATCGTAAAGACCCCGTAATCGAAAAGCCTGTGGTGAAGCGCGCAAAGAGCGAGTCCGTTGGGAATCTCGGGAGGTCCTCCGGCTCCATGCCACTTGATGTGGGCGGCATCGAGCGCTACCGGTGTATCTTCGACGCGAACGGCGAACTCGCACACTGCGCACTGGCTGTCGTAGGCATCCAGTACCGCCCTGCTGAACGTGGAGTCGCGTCGGCGGCGGCGGTACTCCTCGAAGGCGTCGGCTTCCCTCACTTGATCGGGGAAATGGCGCGGTTCCGGATCCCTTTGGCCGGGTGCGCCAATTTCGATCCCTGTCGCTCGAAAGAGGTCGTCATGAAGCGTGCCGGGAAAGTGTGCCTCCGCGAGCGATTTGGCGATGCGCCATGCCAGTTCGGGATCATGCCCCAACACCTCGTAGTCAGCTTCCAACAGACCGCCGTGAATATCGTGCTTCATCAGGCTGGATTTGTGTGCGTCTCCCTTTGCGGTGGTACTCACGAGATGTGAACGTTCGACCTCCCATACGTCGTCTTTGCTCATCCGCCAGAACGGAAACTCCGTGTGGATCACTGCGCGATGTGGACCGAAGCGCCGTAGCAACCGGGTGAGCTCGCGGTCTATGAGCTCAAAGGGCGCCAATCGAGGTTCGTTCCTCAAGCAGCGTCCTATTGCCCATAAAGCCAGCAATGGCTTGTGTGGTGCACGGTAGCGTTTGTCTTTCCAGATCCTGAGTCTCTGGAAACGCTGCGATGGATCGTCCGAGTTCATATCCACTTACTTGAGGCGGACCCGATGCCTCTCCCTGCTCCGTCGAGGCCCGACCGGAGTGGGCACTCGCATCTCCCCGAGCCGGCCTCGGCGGACCGCCGCTCTCCGGAGAGCGGTATCCAGGTTCAGCCGCTCAGCGCTTCGTGGACCAGCCTGTGAAAGTGGTGGATCGCGTACTCGTTCTCGCCGCTCGGGGCGCCGCCGGACATGATCGGCCCCTGGTCGTACCCCTTCGACTTCAGCCCCCGCTGCACGCTCTCGCACAGCGCGATGTCCTCCGGGCCCAGCACTTCGGCGGTGTAGGTGGCCCGCGCGTCGTTGATCCCGCCGTCGGCGGTGAGGAGATGTCCCTCGAAGCTCGACCACTCGTGGTCGATGGGCCGGATCGCATAGACGGCCATCTCGTTCGGGCCGGGCAGGATGTTGAAGGTGGTGTTCGGCCACAGATACCAGAATATCGCTCCCTGGTAGCCGCCGCCCGGGTCGAAGTGGTAGGCGGTGTTCTCCGGGCGGGCCTTCACCCCGAGCTGGCGCGACCAGATGCGCCCGGTGTCGAGCCGGTACTCGTCCATACTGATCAGGGAGGCGAAGTCCGGGTGCGCGTGACGGCAGTGGTAGCACTCGACGTAGTTGTCGACGACCACCTTCCAGCCCGCGTTCTGGCGGGTCTGCCCCAGCACGTCGATGGAACGGGTGGGCATCTTCAGATCGTCGAGCCAGGGGACGCGGTGGCGAAGATCCGCCTCCATGTCGCCGGCGAGGGCGGCGAGGCTCTGCGCATCGTCGTCGAGGTTGACGAATACGCAGCCACAGAACATCTCCAGCCGGATCCGGCGCAGTCCATAGTCGGTCTTGTCGAAGTCGGGGCGGCGGGAGGAGAAACGTGCGCCGCGCAACGCCCCTTCCCGCTCGAAGGTCCAGGCGTGGTAGGGACAGACGATCGCCGACTCCACGTTGCCGTAGGGCTCGCCGAGCAGCTCGTGCCCCCGGTGGCGGCAGACGTTGTAGAACGCCCGCAACACTCCGTCGCCTCCCTTCATGACGAAGATGTTCTGGTCGCAGACGTGCAGGGTCACGTAGTCGCCCGGTTTGGTGAACGCGGATTCATGGGCGACGTACTGCCAGGTGCGGTAGAAGATCGCCTCCTTCTCCCGTTCGTAGATGGCGGGGTCCGTGTAGTAGCCGGAGGGCAGGGTGTGGGAGGTCTCCGGCTGGTCCGTGAGCGGCCGTTCCATCGCCGGCAGGCCGGTCGTCGTCTTCAGTTCATCGAGCATCGTGTCGAGCATGGCGTCCTCCGTCTCGTCCGGGGGCCGGCTTGCCGCTCCGGGCGGTTCATCTCCCGTATCGGGATGGGTCCGGCCGGTCTCTCCTGCCGGCCGGTTCACGCCACCGGCAACCGGCATGGAAGTATCTGCCGGCGACTCTATCAGACAGCCGCACTTCGTTCCCGCGGCTCCAACCGCGCGCGGCCTTCAGCAGGGAGCGCCAACGAGTCGGTAAATGCACTACCGGCACGACCGGGAGCTCGGACGCCGAGAGCGGTTGGTTCGTCGTCCTCCTGATCGAGGTCGGCAGCCGGCCGATTCGTGCACCTCCACAAGATGATGCCGCGGCGTCCGTCCAGGATCGTACTCGGGCGCTTCAATCTTCGTCGGGAGACTGCCGCACGCCGAGAACGATAGACAGACAGGGTGCCAGCGGACCATCATGCGACACCACGGCGCTGAAACGTCGCGACGTAGGCGAAGGGCGGCGCCAAGGCAGGATCGGGACGGCGAATTCGTGCGACTCGCCCATCGGCACCGCAGCCCTCGCGCGCGCTTGCCATGCGCCGGGGTGCCTGCTAGCTTTCCCCGCAGCGCTGAACCGAACACCATTTCGAGGCCGTGATGACTACATCGTATGAACCGCCCGCCGACATCTGGGAGGTGAACGCGAGCTTGCAGCTCGACGAACCGCTGGAAGGTGAAAACGACCCACGATGGGTAGACACCATCTCGGCACGCGGAGAGAACAGCCTTCTCCGGCTCAAACGGGTGTTGGGTGTGAACGTATCCGACGGACGGCTGACAAGACCGCCCAAGCGGGGTTACTATCTGTTCTACGGACACCGAGGTTGCGGCAAGAGCACCGAGCTGAGGCGCATCAGAAACGATCTCGATACGCCGGATATCTACTACGTCGTGTTCGCGGACGCAACGCTGGAGCTGGACGTCAACAACCTGCGCTACCAGGATATCCTGCTGCACCTCGCCGGCAAGCTCATGGAACGGCTGAACAATGACTGCATCAGTATAGACAATGTACATCTGCAAAAACTCCAGGACTGGTTCATGGAACGAGTCGAGAGGCAGGCGGTGACCAGGGAGCTCGCACTTGAGATCGAAACTGGCGGGGACATGGGAGTGGGCATCCCCAGTCTCGCAAGACTGTTCTCCAGGATCAGCAATTCCTTCAAGACGAACTCTACCAACAAGGAGGAGCTGAGGCGCACGTTGCAGAATTACTTCACCGCCTTTGCCGACGCCTTCAATCATCTGATCGAAGCAGCCGAAGAAGCCATTCGCACTACCGGAGAAGATCGTCGCATTCTTTTCGTCATCGACGGCACGGATCGTTTATCCGGTGATGACGCGCAGGCATTCTTTGTTTCGGACGTACACCAGCTTCAGCAGGTGCATGGGTTGTTCATCTATTGCGCACCTATTCACCTAGCTTACGAAAGTAATGTCATCGGACAGAATTTCAACGACACCTTCCAACTACCGATGATCAAGATCACGGATGAAGATGGCTTGCCCAACCATATTGGCCGCGATGCGATGCGCGAGATGCTGTATCTGCGCGCTGCACCGAGCCTGTTCGACGACGGCGTTGCCGACAGCCTGATCGAGTATAGCGGAGGCCATCCGCGCGACCTGTTCCGCCTTCTGTTGAATGCATTCAAGCACGCCGAAAACGATCATTTCGACGAGTTGTCCGCACGGCAGGCAGTGCGCGAAGCCGCCACCGATTTTCGGCGATTTCTCCATCCCGAGGATTATGAACTTCTGGCGAGCATGGATTCGACCCGGGCGTCACCGGTCCTCTCCGAACGCGCTCGCAACCTGCTCTACAACCTGGCCTTGCTGGAATACAACAGTTTCTACTGGCGCAGCCACCCGGTGATCCGGACGACCGATGCGTATCAAGTCGCTCTAAAGGCGCTCGACAACGACCTCGATGGATGAAGCGGGCGCAAGCTGGACCCTGCGTTCAGAGCATTCCGGAGCTTTCCTTCGGCTGCGGAGACTTCTGGAAGGCAGGCAGTCGTTTACGTTGTGTTTCCTGACCTACTCCGACACCTTCTATCGGGACGAGGCGGCCGGTTTTCTGGAAAGGAGATTGGGTGCGCGAGTACGTGTATCCATCGATCCGGACATCCGGATCGGCACGGAGGATCTGTTTGATCGATTGAGTGAAGATCCGCGTCTCGGTCCCGCGCAACTCGTGGGCCTGGAACATTGGCCGGAGGGCATCGACAATCTGTTGACCCGGCTCAACTATCGAAGGGAAGCGTTGGCCGAGCGGTGCAGACGGCCCCTGTTGTTCTGGGTCTTGTCGAAGGATCTGAATGCAGTGGCAACCGGCGCCGCGGATCTCTGGGCATGGCGATCGGGGGTGTTCGATTTCACGCTGCCGGCTGTTCCACATCTGGGAATCCTGCATCGCTCCGGTATCGACCGCGAGACAGCGGATACGCCCCGCCGCCGGGCGCGTATGGAGGAGTTGCAACAGTATCTGGCGTCCCGGTCCTCATTGCGTCCAATCGACGTGGACTTGTTGGTCGAGCTGGGTGACTTGCGGAGATCGCTCGGCGAGCTCGCGCAGGCGGAAGACGCTTACTCCCGTGCACAAGACGCCCTGTCGGATATGGATGACCGCAGGCGTCAAGCCATCACTTGGGGCAGGATCGCCGACATCCTCGAAGCGCGCGGGCAACTCGACGAAGCCCTGCGCATCCGCACCGAAGAACAACTACCCGTCTATGAACGACTCGGCGACGTGCGCTCGCGCGCCATCACGCAAGGCAAAGTCGCCGACATCCTCGAAGCGCGCGGGCAACTCGACGAAGCCCTGCGCATCCGCACCGAAGAAGAACTACCCGTCTATGAACAACTCGGCGACGTGCGCTCGCGTGCCATCACGCAAGGCCAAATCGCCGACATCCTCGAAGCGCGCGGGCAACTCGACGAAGCCCTGCGCATCCGCACCGAAGAAGAACTACCCGTCTATGAACAACTCGGCGACGTGCGCTCGCGTGCCATCACGCAAGGCAAAGTCGCCGACATCCTCGAAGCGCGCGGGCAACTCGACGAAGCCCTGCGCATCCGCACCGAAGAAGAACTACCCGTCTATGAACAACTCGGCGACGTGCGGGAGCGCGCCATCACGCAAGGCAAAGTCGCCGACATCCTCGAAGCGCGCGGGCAACTCGACGAAGCCCTGCGCATCCGCACCGAAGAAGAACTACCCGTCTATGAACAACTCGGCGACGTGCGGGAGCGCGCCATCACGCAAGGCAAAGTCGCCGACATCCTCGAAGCGCGCGGGCAACTCGACGAAGCCCTGCGCATCCGCACCGAAGAAGAACTACCCGTCTATGAACAACTCGGCGACGTGCGCTCGCGCGCCATCACGCAAGGCCAAATCGCCGACATCCTCGAAGCGCGCGGGCAACTCGACGAAGCCCTGCGCATCCGCACCGAAGAACAACTACCCGTCTTCGACCGGCTCGGCGACGTGCGCTCGCGCGCCATCACGCAAGGCAAAGTCGCCGACATCCTCGAAGCGCGCGGGCAACTCGACGAAGCCCTGCGCATCCGCACCGAAGAAGAACTACCCGTCTATGAACAACTCGGCGACGTGCGCTCGCGCGCCATCACGCAAGGCAAAGTCGCCGACATCCTTCAAGCGCGCGGGCAACTCGACGAAGCCCTGCGCATCCGCACCGAAGAACAACTACCCGTCTTCGACCGGCTCGGCGACGTGCGCTCGCGCGCCATCACGCAAGGCAAAGTCGCCGACATCCTTCAAGCGCGCGGGCAACTCGACGAAGCCCTGCGCATCCGCACCGAAGAACAACTACCCGTCTTCGACCGGCTCGGCGACGTGCGCTCGCGCGCCATCACGCAAGGCAAAGTCGCCGACATCCTTCAAGCGCGCGGGCAACTCGACGAAGCCCTGCGCATCCGCACCGAAGAACAACTACCCGTCTTCGACCGGCTCGGCGACGTGCGCTCACACGCCGTCACGCAAGGCAAAGTCGCCGACATCCTTCAAGCGCGCGGGCAAATCGACGAAGCCCTGCGCATCCGCACCGAAGAACAACTACCCGTCTTCGACCGGCTCGGCGACGTGCGCTCGCACGCCGTCACGCAAGGCAAAGTCGCCGACATCCTTCAAGCGCGCGGGCAACTCGACGAAGCCCTGGGAATCTATGAACGGCACGTGCTGCAGGACATCGAAGCCATCGGAAATCCCGTGGAAGTCGAGCATGTCCGAGGCCGAATCGACTCTCTGCGATCGTTGCTGGCCGGCTCCGCCGGCCGCTGAGCGGTTCGCGGAGATGCTCCAGGCTTCGAAACCGCCCGGCGGGTGAACGGAGCGGTCCACTTCGCCGGACGGTCCGGGGCGATTACCGGCTGCCCATTGACCGGAGCTCAGTTCACGACGAGATCGAGGCTCGATCGGCTCAGGCAATCGCATCCGGCA
This sequence comes from uncultured Gammaproteobacteria bacterium, assembly GCA_958295835.1. GTDB lineage: Bacteria > Pseudomonadota > Gammaproteobacteria > HK1 > HK1 > HK1. The sequence continues at coordinate 3,750,111 of OY282378.1, read as the reverse complement.
TCGGTGACGAGCACCGAGTGGCCGAGGGTCATGGCCCGCCCGCTGTCGGAGTTCATTACGATCATGTGCAGGAAGAACACGTTGCCGGCCTGCATCTCCAGGGGGTTGCCCTCGTAGAACATCGGCGGATCGACCCAGAGCGGGTTGTAGACCGCGCCCATGCCGTAGCCGCAGGCGTTCATGCGGTGTTCGCGCAGGCCCGCCGTGTCCATGACCCTCGCGTGCGCGGCGAAGACCTCGCCCATCGGCCGGCCCGGACGAACCGCCTCCATGCAGGCGCGGAGCGCGTCGGCGCACACGGCGTGCATCGACACGTGCTCCGAGTGGGCGCGTCCGGTGAGCAGGGTGCGCATCATCGCGGCGTGGTAGCGCCGGCAGGCGCCTGCGAATTCGAGGGTGAGCTGGTCCTCCGGGTCCAGGTGGCGGCGCCCGGTGAAGTACCGGCACAACAGCGCGCCCGCGCCGGATCCGATGATGAATTCGTTGCCGGCGTAGTCGCCTCCGCCGCGGAACACCGCGCCCTGCATCGCGGCGAGGATGTCTCCTTCGAAGGCGCCGGGACGGCCGAGCCGCACCGCCTCGTCCCACGCATCGTCGGCCAGCGCCGCCGCTTGGCGGGCGTACTCGATCTCCCTCGGGCTCTTCACCGCCCGGAGCCGGTCGATCAGGGTCGAGGCGTCGGTGAGCGCGCAGCGCCCGGCGAGCTCAGCTTCCATCAGGCGCCAGTCGTGCGCCTTGAGCCCGAAGGAATCGAACTCCACCCCGAGCCTGGCGCTCCCGAGCCCCAGCTCGTCGAGCAGCGCCCGCAGATCGCGGGCGGGGTTCATGCCCTCGGTGTCCTTCCAGATGCGGATGTCCTCGATGTTCGAGGTATGCCGCGCCTGGCGGAGATCCGGGAGCCGCGTGAGCAGGGTCACGCCACCGTCGGCCTCCACGATCAGGCACTGGAACAGGCTGAAGCCGAAGGAGTCGTAGCCGGTGAGCCAGTACATGGACTCCTGCTTGAAGCAGAGCAGCGCGTCGAGCCTGGCACCGCGGATGGCCGCCGCGGCGCGCTCGCGCCGTCCCGCCATCTCTTCGGGGCTGAAATGGATCGGCATGTCGGAAGATCCTCCGTGCAGGAAGGTGGGGGCAGACGGTTTGCGGTTCGCCGGAATCGAGCCCGGCGCCGCGGGTCGTTGCCTCGGCGGAGCGGCAGTGTAGCGTCCGGTCCCGTGTATCGAGAGCCGTCGGGGCGCTGCCCGACGGATTCAATCACCGTGGGACCGACTGAACACGAATATGGATTGGCGCAGTGCCCGCGGGAAGCACGGACGTCCCGCTTGAATTGCCGTCGCAGGTTCCGGAAACGCGGGCGTCCCGCCTGCTGGAGTTGACCCGATATCGTGGGCTGGGCGATGGCCGGGCACCTGCGCACCGAACTCGTTCTCGACGCACTCGACAGGGCCGTCGCACAACGCCGCCCGGACTCCGGCATCCACCACTGCGACCAGGGCTGCCAGTCCACCTCCTTCGCCTTCGGCGAGCGCTGCCGGCGATGGGGTGTGGTCCCGTCGATGGGCTCGGTCGGGGACTGCTTCGACAACGCCATGGCCGAGAGCTTCTTCGCAACCCTCGAATGCGAACTGCTCGACCGCACGCACTTCCACGACCCCCGGTCAAGCCGGGGGCAGGCTCATCACCAGGCGCGCAGAGCCATCTTCGAGTTCATCGAGGGATGGTACAACCCACATCGTCGCCACCAGGGCCTCGGTCAGCAATCCCCGATGGCCTTCGAGAGGAGCGACCAGGAAGCGGCATGAAACCCAAGCCCTTCACTGTCCACTGAATCGGGGCAACTCCAATTCTCTCAGTCCATCAATCCAGACTGAACATATGGAATTCAAGAATCCTCGTTGGTGGTTCTGCCTCTGGATCGGCATCCGGCTCCTGGACGTTGCGGGCAACGCCCGGGACTCCCATAATCGGCGGATAAGGTCCACCCAACGGCAGCCGGTGGGTGCCAACGCAGGACGAGGAACGTGACGACACGCATCGAAACGGAGCCCGAGGAGATCGAAGGTCTGGGAGATGGCCAAGCTGCCTCCTGGGGCGACTACCCCATCGACACCCTGCTGATACGGAACGAGACCCGCACCGTGCATGATGTTCTGCGCAGGATAGAGCGGGAAGCGTTCGTGATGGATCCGGATTTCCAGCGTGATTTCATCTGGGATCCGGACAAGCAGAGCAGGCTGATCGAGTCCGTGGTGATGCGGATCCCTCTGCCCGTCTTCTATCTCGCGGAGGACGACCGGGAACGTCTGGTGGTCGTGGACGGCCTGCAAAGGCTGACCACCTTCCAGCGCTTCGTGAACAACGAACTCCAGCTCCGACTCGAGGACCGGCCCGAACTGAACCGCAAGAAATTCGAAGATCTGACGCCCAAGCTGCAAAATCGTGTCGAGGACTGCAATCTGATCCTGTACGTCATCGACGCGAAGGTCCCCGAACAGGCTAGGCTGGACATCTTCGAGCGAGTGAACGGCGGGGTTCCCCTGTCCCGGCAACAGATGCGCAATTGCCTGTACATGGGTGATGCGACCCGATTTCTGAAGGTCGAGTCGCGGACCGGGGCGTTTCTGAAAGCGACCGGAAGTAGCCTGCGGACTTCGACGATGCGGGATCGCGAGTTCGTCAACCGGTTTTGTGCGTTTCAGATTCTAGGTCTCGTAGAGTACCGGGACATGGATAATTTTCTTGCCGATGGTCTCAGAGCAATGAACGCTCGGCCGGAGTCCCTGTCTGCGTTGTCTTCACAGTTCAGGACTACGCTCGACAACAATTTCTCTTTGTTCGGCAGACACGCATTTCGGAAACATGAGCCAGGGCAGGACAGACGCAGTGTGCTCAATGCCTCCCTCTGGGACGTCATGTCCACGGGCTTTTCGCACTATCCGAGGGAAGTTGTCAAAGAAAATGCCGCCGTTGCACGAGAAGCGTTTTACCGTCTCATGGGCAACGAGGAATTCGTGGATGCGATTACCCGGGGACCCAACAGCGCAAATCAGGTGAGACGCCGTTTCGCCATGGCCAGGGAAATGTTCGAGGACGTGTTTGGTGCTTACCCGGCTTGATCTGCGTTTCTTCAAGTGTTTCGAGCTGCTGCGGCTTCCTCTGGCGCCGCTGACGCTTCTCACGGGCCTCAATGCCTCCGGCAAGTCGTCGGTTCTGCAGGCGCTCGTGTTGCTGCACCAGACCATGCGCGAACACGAATGGACGACGCGGCTCGCACTCAACGGCGCCGGCGTGCGGTTGGGCACAATGCCGGACGTCGTCGATGAGGTCTTCGGGCGGCGCAGCTTCGAGATTGCACTCATGGACGACGAGGACACCTGCGGCTGGACGTTCGAGGGGGACCGGCGCGACATGTCCATGGCCGTCCAGCAGGTCTCCGTCAGTGGACGAACGATCGAAGCCCCTCAATCTCTACGTTATCTGTTGCCGTCCGACGCGGAATCGGCGACGCCCGCCGCCGCCCTGGCCCGGCGGCTGCGGGACTTGACGTACATCACTGCCGAACGGGTAGGGCCCCAAGAGGCGTATGCGCTTGAAGACCCTCACGTTGTCAACGTCGTAGGACCACGGGGCGAACACGCGATGAGCGTGCTGCATTGGGGCCGGGATGAACCTGTATCGGCCGACCTCGCATTGCCGGGAGCGCCTGCCAGCCGGTTTCGACAGGTCGAGCAACGCATGCGCACACTCTTTCCGGGCTGTACCCTGGAGCTGCAGCAGGCGCCCCGGGCGAACGCCGTGACCTTGGGCCTGCGGACTTCGGACGACACGGGCTTTCATCTTCCGGCCCACACCGGATTCGGTCTCACGCAGTGCCTGCCCATCGTAATCGCCGCCCTTTCCGCATCCAGGGGGGACATCCTCCTGGTGGAGAATCCGGAGATCCATCTCCATCCCGCCGGCCAGGTCCTGATGGGGCAGTTCATGGCCGACGTCGCACGCGCCGGGATGCAGGTCCTCGTCGAGACGCACAGCGATCACGTGCTGAACGGCATTCGCCGCGCGATCAAGGCAGGCCGTCTTGCCGCGGATCAGACCGTCATCCACTTCTTCCGGCCGAGGTCGGACGACCAGCCCCAGGTGGTGAGCCCGGCGATGGACGACTCCGGCAACATCGATTCCTGGCCCGAGGGGTTCTTCGATCAATTCGACAAGGATGCGAGCTACTTCGCCGGATGGGGGGAAGACGGGGACTGATGTGGAGCTCCTTTTCAACGATCTCTCGATCCATGGGCAGTTTCCGGACGTAGCGGCCTTCCAGGGCGCTATCGGCCGGGTGATGGCGATGCGGGAGCTCGCGCGCCGCCGATATGGGCGGGAATTGCAATGCCATCGCAACGTTGCCCATGCTCCGGTAACGCACGACTCGTCGATGCCGCAGGCTATACGGGGCCTGAGCAGAGACAAGCGCAGCGCATTGATGCAGTGGTTGGCGCGGAGCGGCCCCTTCTGGGAAGACTATCGGCGGCACGGCGGCGACGACTATCTGGAATGCAAAGGCGAAGTGGTCACCGACACGGCGGTAGGCGAGGCGGCGCATCGCCTTTTCCACGGTATCGAGTGCGGGCTCTTGAGCATGAACCCTTCGTCGTGGCTCTCCTCGCCGTTGCCGGTCGACTGGTACGAGGAGTGCGAGTCGACGAGGAGCATCGGCGTCCCCAACTACTGGGATGCCGAAGCCCTGACTGCCGCTCTCGATGCAGCGCCCATATCGCTTGCATCGTGGAGGGACCTGGAGACGGCGGCGCGAGGGCGCTGCCCCGATCTGACGTTTTCACCGACCTGCTTCGAGCCGTTGCGCGGACACCCGTTCGGCGCCGGCGCGGCGCAGGCCCTGCTGTCACGCCTGACCGTCCTGCACAACTTCAAGAATTGCTTCGATAATCGCGGCCAACGCACGCCCGAAGGCCACGAGACGTATCGGAAACACTTCACCGGCAAGAAAGCCTGGTTTTCCGACTCGTCCGATACGGAGAAAGCGGATTTCCGGCGGGATCTCACGTTTCCCCACCCGGCGAACGCTGGGGAAACCCTGTTTTGCACGTGGCATGGCAAGGTGAAGACCCCCCAGCTACGAATTCACTTCTCGTGGCCGGTACACGCGGCCGAGCCGCTATACGTCGTGTACGTCGGGCCGAAGATCACCAAGCGGTAGAAACACTCCCATGGCCACCACCAACCACGACCACGTCGGCAGGGCGCTGACCTGCTCCGCGCCGGGCTCGCACCCTTCGTCGCCCGCGAGGTCACCGAGAAGGTCAAGGCCCAGGCGGTGCGCATGGACGCGATCCGGCGCTTCGCCGAGGACCCGGCGCTGGTGGATCGGCCGATGGCCGACTGGGACGCCTCCGGCCTGCTCCGGCTGATGTGGGAGACCTGGAACGACGTGTTCCGGCACATCCTCGACTTCACCGAGCGGAGCCTCGTGTCGGAGCTTCGCACTTGGCGCAACAAGTGAGCGCATCAGAAGCGCTTCTCCAGCGACGATGCGGACCGGGTGCGCTACCAGGACCTGGACGAGGCGCTGCGCCAGTTCCTCGCATGGGCGTCGGTCCTCAAGGACAAGGAGGAGCTGAACCTCGACCCTCACCAGACGCGGCAGGCGGAGACCCGGTTGCAGGCGGCCGACGACACGGTGACCGCCCGGCTCCCGGAGGCGTACCAGCAACCGGGAGGGCGAACGGTCGACGTGCCCCCGGAGAGCGCGGCGCTGCTGGTCAAGCCGGCCGCCGCCCGCCGACAATGGGACGCGGAGGCGCCCCCTCCCGCGCCGCCTTCGCCGGGGGCCGGGGCGGGGGATGATCCAGACGGCTCCGGGGTGGGGACGGACTCAGGAGTGAGGTCAGACCTGGGGTCAGGCCCCGGGTCAGGATCGAGTCCGGGGACAGGATCGGGTGTAGGTGCGAGTGCGGTTGCAGATTCGGGTACGGGTCAAGGTGCGGTTGCCGCGGGCGCGGGCGTCGCAGGTTCAGGCAAGGAACCGACGCCGGCCCGGAAGAAGCCACGTCGTTTCCACGGCGCCGTGACCCTGAACACGACGCGGGTGGGACGCGAGCAGGATCGCCGAAGAGGTCATCGCCCATCTCTCCGGCCTGGTCGGCGCCGAGGTGACGGTCACGCTGGAAATCGAAGCCGGGATCCCCGACGGAACGCCGGACAACGTGGTGCGCACGGTGACCGAGAACAGCCGGACGCTGAAGTTCGTGAGCCACGGGTTCGAGGAGTCGTAGCTGCTGCGTTCCGCACCTTCCGGGGCGGACTCGGGGAGAAGCGCCGGGCGCCCCCGGCGAGACGGTTCGCCCGGCGCGGTCTGCAACACCCTCCCCACCCTCAAGAAGCGGTGGCTCCGGATGATCGTCTTCCACTGGGGGACGAAGCCTGTGCCGCCTCTGGGTCGAGGAGGCCGTCCGAATCGACTCCTACCGTTCCCGCCCCATGGGCTCGGGCCGTTCCGCCCCCCGATGCACCGGTGGGCGTAAGGATGCGCCGGCGCGGCGGAAGGGAAGTCAACGCTCGGCCCCCGGGCCTTCGCGAATCTCCGGAACGTCGATCTCGTGCCTGTCGAGGTCCACGCGATCGTATGCCGCGCGATCGTACTCGGGGGTGTGGGGAAACGGGCGGCACGCATCGAATCCCATCTTGGTCCCGAGGTAGTCGGGAAAGCCGGGGTTCAGGCCGTGGCCGAAGACGTTGTCGATGCGGATGATGCCGTGGGCCGGGTCGAGCCGGGTGGCCATCGCCCACTCCACATCCTTGGCGTCGCGGATGTCGACGTCGTCGTCGACGACGGTCACCATCTTGAGCGGCGGGAACGCGGCGAAGGCGGCGAGGATCGCCTGCTTGGACCAGCCCGCGCGGGTTTGCCGGATCGAGACCACCGCGTGGTAGAAGCCGCATCCGCCGTGGCTGAAGTAGACGTTGCGTACCCCCGGCACCTGGCGTTGCAGCATGCCGAGGACGTTCGCTTCGCCGAGCAGCCCCACCGAGTTCCAGACCTCCACGCCGGAGAGGATGGTCTGGAAGATCGGGCTCGGCCGCACGTGCATCGCCCGCACGTGAACGACCGGACGCGGCTCCCGGCGCGCGTAGTAGCCGGTGACCTCCGCGAAGGGACCCTCCTCCCCGAGCTCGCCGGGAACGATCTCGCATTCGAGCGCGTACATCGCGTTGGCCACCACGTGCACCGGCAACGCCTTGCCCTCGACGAGCTCCAGGGGGGCTTCGTGGAAGACGCTCGCGATGCCGAGCTCGTCGGTGTCGGCGGGCGCGGCCTCGGCCGGGGTAGCGGCCGCGAAGTGCAGGCCGGGGCCGACGCCGCAGTTGAGCGAGAACGCCAGGGTCTCGCCGCGGGCTCGGGCCTTGTCGAGGTAGAGCTCCAGGTGCCGGCCGGCGTCGATGTTGACGTGCAGGGTGCGTTCGTCGATCACCATGAAGCGCTGGATCGACGCGTTGCGTACCCCGGTCTCCGGGTCGCGGGCGATGACCACGCCGGCGTCGAAGTACGGCCCGCCGTCCCGGAGCGCGTGCACCGGCGCAGGGATGCGCCGCAAGTCCACCTCCACGGACTGGCCTTCGTAGACCGGTCCGTGCTCGATCATCACCGGCGGGTCGGGCCGGGTCTGCCACTCCTCGATGCACCCGGAGACGTATTGGGGAAGAGTGTGCTCGTCGCGCTGCATCAGCGCCGCGAGCAGCTCCCGGGACCAGTACAGGCCGATCAGCACCGGCGCGTCGTGTCCCTTGACGTTCTCGAAGAGCACCGCGCGGGGTCCGCCCTCGAAGCGGGCCGCGACGCCCGCCAGCTCCAGATGCGGATCGACTTCCGAGCGTACCCGGATCAGGCGGCCCATCGCGTCGAGGTCTTCGACGATGCTCGCCAGATCGCTCAGCCGGTTTCCCGCCATGTGTCGCCTCGCGTGTTGCCTCCGCCGCAGTGGGGCGGCAGTGTAGCAGGCAGGCAGGTTCCGCCGCGGGCGTCGCCACGACGATACACGAGGCGTATGGTGAAGCTCGACGAGGCCGCGCCGGATCGCTGTCGTGGCGTTCGAAGAGGCAATGCGTCCGGCACCGGCGTCGGGCGGCCCAGGTGGCGCCGCTGCAATCGCGATCGTGGCGTTCGGGAGGGTGATGCATGTCCAGGGGCCGAATGCGATGGGATTGCAGCCCGGACAAGGACGGTTGCTACCGCCGGCTCGGCCAGCCGGATCTGACCGTTCTGGACGAGTGCTTCCCGGGCCGGATCGCGATGACGGACGTCGACGGGCTGGTGGAGATCAACGGCCGGTTCCTGTTCATCGAGTGGAAACGGCGCGGCGACGTGCCGGCCGGCCAGCGGATCATGTTCGAGCGGCTGACGAGGCATCCCGAGTTCACGATCCTCGTCATCCTCGGCGACCCTCGCACGATGGCGGTCGAACGTTACGACGTGTTCCGGGACGGAAGGCGCAAGGGCTGGCGCGAGTGCGACCTGTCCGAGCTCAAACGCCATGTCCGCACCTGGGCCGAACGCGCCTCGCGTGCGTCCCAGGCTTCGCGTGCTTCCCGTGACTCGCGATGATGCGCCTTGCATGACCTGCGTCCATCGCGGCCGGAGCCGTCTGCCCGGCCCGTGGTGATTCCGATGGCGGAGCCTGTGGGTGGAGAGGCGGTGACGGTGCCCCACTCGGCCCGGCCCGCCGTGACTCCACCGTCGGAACCCGGTGTACGGGAGAAGGCCGGCCCGCCGGGCGGCGCCCGGTCCGCGGTGGCTCCATCGGCGGAATCCGCGCCGGGGTCCGTGCATCCTTGATCCGCGGGATCCGGCAATCCCTCGCGCTCGGCGGAACGCGCTTTCGCCGACTTCTGGCGGCGACGTTCTTCAACGGCGTGTCGATGGTGGGCGAGCTGCTGCTGTTCGGTCTCGCGGTGTACGAGCTGTCGGGCTCCACCGCCTGGGTCGGGCTCTCCCTCGCGCTCTATTTCGGTCCCAACTTCTTCGTCGGGGCAATCGCCGGGACCATCGCGGACAGCTTCGATCGGGCCCGTGTGCTGCGCATCGTGGAGGCGGCGCTGGGCGTCAACCTCTTCGTGATCGGCGCCCTGTTCGCGATCGGCGTCGTCGGCCTCGCGGCCATCCTCGGGCTGACCCTGGTCTCGGGAGTGTTGCGCGCCGCCTACAATCCCGCGCGCACGAGCTATGCCTTCGATCTCTCGGGCGCCGAGCGGATCGTATCCGCGCTGGGCACCCTCAACATCGCGGTGCGGGTGGGCCAGCTCACGGGCGCGCTGGTGGCGGGATGGGCGGCGGCGGAGATCGGGATCGGGGCCGCCTACATGGTGTTGTCATCGGCTCATGTACTCGCGCTCGCAGCCTTCGGACGGCAGCGCGCCGGCACGTCGCCCCCCCGCGCCGGACGCCTGTCGATGCGCACCGGGCTCATCGAATTCTGCCGCGAGCTCGGCGCCAACCGCCCGCTCCTCGTCCTGTTCGTGGTGACCGCGGGGGTGGAGGTGTTCGGGTTCTCGTTCCTGACCGCGCTCCCCGATCTCGCCGTCGACCGGCTGGGGCTCGACGCGGCCGGGCTCGGCATCCTGCATGCGTCACGGTCCGCCGGCGGAATCGTCGGCGGCATCGTGATGGCGATGGCGGGTCCGAGCCGCCGGCTCGGCGTGGTCTGGCTTGCGATGATCGCCGCATTCGGACTGGAGGTGATGGCACTGGGTCTCGCATCGAGCCTGCCCGTGGCGGTGGTGGTGACGGTGACCATCGCGTTCTGCGCGGTGGCGAGCGACGTGCTGACCCAGAGCATGATGCAGCTCTCGGTGCCCGGCGCCCTGCGGGGCCGCGCGATGGGCGCATGGCAGGTCGCGGTCGGCTTCTCTCCGATCGGGCATCTGGAGATGGGGCTGCTGGCCGGTGCGGTGGGGACCGCCGCCGCCCTGCTGCTCAACGGCGCGGCGCTGGTGCTGGTCGCGCTCGGCGCCGGCGCGGCGTCGCGGAGGCTGCGGGAGATGTGAGGGGGCGGGTCCCGAATGCGGACGATTGCAACGCTCAGCCGGCCTTCCGGGCGCGGCCCGCCGCACCCGGATGGTGGCGCGGGCGTGCGGGCGGCTCCTGCAACGCCGCGCAGAGGTCGTCCAGGCTCTCCAGGTTGTGCACCGGACGCAGCTCGTCCACGTGGGGCAGGAGGGCGCGCATTCCGGCCGCCTTCGGCTCGAATCCGTCGTAACGCAGCAGGGGGTTCAGCCACACGAGCCGGCGGCACGACTTGCGAAGCCTCTCCACCTGGGGTTCGAGGCCGTCGCCGGCGTCGCGGTCGAGTCCGTCGGAGATGAACAGCACCACCGCGCCCTGGCCGCAGACCCGGCGGGACCATTCCCGGTTGAACACGTCGAGGCAATGCCCGATGCGGGTGCCTCCGCTCCAGTCCGCCACCTCCGCGCTCGCCCGCTCGACCGCCAGATCCACGTCGCGGTCCCGAAGCTGGCGGGTGACGTTGGTGAGCCGGGTCCCGAAGACGAAGGAGGACACCCGGGACCGGTCGCGAATGAGCGCATGGGTGAAATGGAGCAGTACCCGCGAGTAGCGGCTCATCGACCCCGAGATGTCGCAGAGCACTACGACGGGAGCGGGCTTGCGGAGCCGCCGCCGGCGGGTGAGCAGGACCGCGCCCGAACCGGTCCGGAGGCTTCGCCGGAAGGTGGTCCGCATGTCGATCAGCGATCCGCGCGGATGCGGGCGGTAACGCCGGGTCGGAGCCGGCGGCACGGTGAGCCGCAGCTTCGCGATCGCCGCCTTCGCCGCGGCCAGCTCCGCCGCCGACATCTGCTCGAAGTCGCGCGCCCGCAGCACCTCCCGGTCCGACCAAGTGAGCGTGGCGTCGAGCTCGACCTCTTCCTCGGCCTCCTTCGCCCGCGGCCGACCTTCGCCTCCCGCGAACAGCGCTTCGCTCAACCGCCGGCTGAGCGGTTTCGCGTCTCCGCGCGGCGGGGTATGGACGGTGGGAAGGAGGAGGCTCGTGACCCGCTCCAGCAGCCTCGGATTGCGCCAGAAGACATGGAATGCCTCGTCGAACAGGGGCCGGTGCTCGCGCCGCCGGACGAAGGCCGCGTGCAGCGTCCAGTAGAAATCGTCGCGCCGCGCAAGCCCCACCGCCTCGACCGCCCGCAGTGCGTCGAGGACGGCGCCGCTGCCCACGGGGAGGCCGGCCGCCCGCAGGGTGCGGGCGAAGTGCATGAGGTTGGCGGCGAGCCGGCCCGGCGGCTCGGGGCCGGAATCGATACCGGGGCCGGGGTCGGAGCCAGGGCCGGGATCGAGTCCGAGTCCGGGACCGGCGACAAGCCGGGATCCGGGTGCGTCCTCGGCTGGATTGGCGGTCACGATGCGTTCCATGGTTTCCGATTCCGGGCAGCGCTATGGCCGGTTGACGTCATGAACGGCTTGCCGTGCGCTATCCATCCGGGCGGCCGGATGGTCGGACCGCCTTTCGAACGCGTCCGGCTTTTGCAAACGATCCTCCCCAACCCGGCATAGCCGGAACCAAGCGACTGTTGGCGAAAATCTTCGTCGTTTTGTCGAAGACTTCCCGGATCAGGGACTATCGCGATGCGTCCATCGCCTGCATATGGCCGTCGGCCGCATAGTCGAGGATCGCCTGATCGGCAGTGAGGAGCGGAGTGCGCGAGTAACGGGCGGTGGCGATGATGAGGCGATCGGCAGGATCGGCGTGGAAGTCACCCGGCAGGCGCACGCTGTCGCGCGCTATCGCCGGTTCAATCGGCAGCAGGTCGACGCCTCGCACCCCGAGGAGCGTCTCCATCCAGGCTCCCACCTCCAGCGCGAGGCGCAACCGGCCCTTCTCGACCAGAAGAGCGATTTCCCAGGGCGTAATGGCCGATATCCCGACTCGATCCGTCCGCCTCGCCTCCTCGATCCTGGCGCCCGCGGCCACGCCGAGCCGCCGGTGACCCTCCACGGACCAGACCACCACGTGCGTATCGAGCAGAATCACCGCAAGGCGGACCAGTCGGACGGAGAAGCCGCGGGTTCAAAAGGATCTTCGTACTTCAGCACCGTGCCCCGCATCATCCCGATGAACGGCGACGGCTGCTCGTCCGATGCCGGTATCGGTGACAGTACCGCCACCGGCCGCCCGCGATTGGTGATCGTCACCGGCTGTCCGTTGCCGTTCATCTCCTTGATGATGCGCAGGCACTTCGCCTTGAACTCCGCCGCCGAGACATGCCGTGCCGTCATTTTCATCTCTCCACTCCACGCCGAGACGTGCTTCATAATGTACAAGTAATTTGTACACAACATCATGCGCAAATTCAATCTGCGCGTCCCGCGACTGGTTTCGGAGCCCGCTGGCTGGCCGTCGAGGCTGCCCACTGTCGAGAGGTCGCGGTGCTGCCGTGGCATCACCGGGATCCGTTCGACCGCCTGCTCGTCGCACAGGAGATGTGCGAAGACATGACGCTCATCAGCCGGGACCGGGTCCTGACCGGCTATCCAACGCCGGTGCTCTGGTAGTCCCGGTGTCGCGCTACAGTCCCCGCGGCTCGGGGCCGGATCCGTGAGGATTCACCCCGCGGCCGATGTCTGGAGCTCGCGCTTGATCTGCTCGATGATCCGGGCCGCCTCGCTGCCCCGGATCCGGGCGATGTCGTCCTTGTACTTGAGGAGCGAGCCGAGCGTGTCGTTGACCACGTCCGGCGAGAGGGCGAGCGCGTCGAGCTGGGCGAGCGCATGCGCCCAGTCGATGGTCTCGGCCACCCCGGGCGCCTTGAACAGGTCGACGTCGCGCAGGCTCTGCACGAAGGCCACGACCTCCCGGCTCAACGCCTCCGGCGTCCTGGGCGCCCGCACCCGCAGTATCCGGAGCTCGCGCTCCGCGTCCGGGTAGTCCACCCAGTGGTAGTAGCAGCGGCGTTTCAGCGCGTCGTGGATCTCGCGCGTACGGTTGGAGGTGATGACGACGACGGGGGGCTCGGCGGCGGCGATCGTGCCGAGCTCCGGGATCGTGATCTGGAAGTCGGCCAGCAGCTCCAGGAGGTACGCCTCGAACGGCTCGTCCGCACGATCCAGCTCGTCGATGAGCAGCACCGGGGCGCCCGATTCGTCCGGCCGAAGGGCCTGGAGGAGCGGGCGCTCGATCAGGTACCGGCGCGAGAAGATGTTCTCCTCGACCGATTCGATCGACGTGTCCCCGCCCGCCGTATCCCCGTCCCCACTGCCCCGCCCGGCCATCTCGGCCAGCCGGATGCGGATCATCTGCCGCGGGTAGTTCCACTCGTAGACGGCGGAGGCGACGTCCAGCCCCTCGTAGCATTGCAGTCGGACGAGCCGCCGCCCGAGCACCCGCGCCAGCACCCGCGCGATCTCGGTCTTGCCGACCCCCGCCTCGCCCTCCAGGAACAACGGGCGCTGCATCCGCAGGGTGAGGAACACGGCGGTGGCGAGGCTCCGCTCCGCGACGTAGTCCCCCGCCGCGAGCCGGGAGATGGTTTCATCGACGGAGGCGGGAAGCTTCATGCGGGCGGCCTGTCGCCAGTACCATGTACGGATGATTCGCGGCTTCCCAAGTACGCATGTCCGTCCACAACTTCGTCGCCTGCAGATCGTCCGGAGTCATCGCCGCCCGAAGCACTCTCCCGATTTCCTTGACGCCAACGCTGGCTGGAATGTCTCCGAGGGTGTGGCGAAGTCCTATCCGTAAAATTTCGACCATGTCGTGTCCATGTACGACATACCAGGGATCAGCCATCGGTAGCTTATCGATACGACGTCTCAATTCAAGGGCATCATCGAGCGAACCAAGCAACGTCGCATATAGCAACTCCTCGTTGGTCACCCATGTCTTCTCATCCACAAACCGCGGCACTCTGAATCCCCCCAGGTCAATCACGGGATGGGAACATACCGCCGCCCACCTCAGACGACCGAAAACCAGTGCGCGTTCCAGAAGGCCGGTGCGCACGTCGTCGCCTGTTTCATTCTCGAACCGTTCGACCTTCGGATGGTTCCCGTATTCGGCGAGAACCTTGTCCAGTGCGGATGAACGGCAGAGAAGGCACTCCAGATCATGGGCATCCGTGAGCAACAGATTTTCGGACTCGATACTTATGCCGGTCAATGGATCGTAATCACTGTCCACGATCCCCAATACGCCGACGAAACTCGTAGCGTCGAGCTTTTGAATTCCTCCGATGACGTTCCGTTTGCCCTCGCCATCGACAAGCTCACAGTCCACGTGGCGCCGTGACCTCCAGAACCGTATGTCATCCTTACCTTCGACAAGAAGGAACGCTCCTTCGTGAGACATGCGGCTCATCTTGATTTCGGCTACCAGAGTGCCGGGAGTCTTGTATCCCTGCGGCATGATCGATCGTGCCGTCTAAATCGGATCGCCCAGACCGACCATCAAATCATCCCTCTCACCGACGATAAAGGGCGAGTGAGTGGCAACTACCGCGTCAAAGCCCGATAGTCGGACGATCTCCATGAGATCGGGGAGGAATTTCTTTTGCCACGCCACATGAAGGGAGAGCTCCGGTTCGTCGATCAATACGACCGTATTGGGTGGCGTCTTGAACAGAAGGTCGTAATGCAGCACAAGTTCGTGTTGTTCGCCTGAAGACAGGGAATGCAGTGGCAGCTTCTGATTCTCTTCATCTTGTGCTGCCAATCCCTCATCTCTATCGAGAAGAATCATCTTGTGGCGGAATTTTTCGTTGACGTTCTTCAGAAGAAGGTGTGTTCGGCTCGCCAAATCACCTAGTACGCCCAGTTTATGCTCCGTATCCTGAACGTACAAAGTCATGACGCGAGCCTGTGTGTCATCCAGATCACCCAGGCTGTCGACGTCGAACGGATGTGTGGCCGTTTCATCGAGAATGCCGATTTTCTTGTAATCTCCGGTTCTTCTGGTCAGTGCTTCCATACGCGTTTGAATCTCATGAACGGTGAGCTCATCGGTTATCGAAATCAGACGCTGCGGAAAGCTCTGATCCAGTATCTGTGCCTGTCTTCCATAGGCCGCCATCGTATGGTCAAGCCGCTGTCTGAAATCCTGACTACATTCGACGACACTGGAAATCAGGGTGGGATGGCGATAAGACCCTGGATCGAAATCAGGCCACGACGTCGGATCGAAATGTGTGCGCACCAATCGTTGCGCCTCGATCAAATGCGTGTCTGCATTTTGAAGAAACTCGTCAAGCCATGCAAAGTTCCGGCGGCGAGGATATTTATGCCCTCGTCTACCATACCTGGAAAGGACTTCCTCTTCTGTGAGTACTTCTCCGTCCCGGACGTCGATCCAGGTATTCTCGATACCCCCGTGAGGTTCCAGGTAACCGGTCCGTGCGGCCAGGAACTCTGCGCCAGACCGTAGTTCAATGTTGTCGGATTCCTTTTCACCGCCCTCCCCTGTCAATGTGAGAGAGCCCATGACATTTTCGGTATTCGAATCAGTGAGCGTCAATTCGAGACTGCTGTTATCTTTGAAGATCAGGAGAAATCGGGTGAATGGAATTCGGCTGAAATATGTAATGTCGTTGCGCAGAAGGGCGTTGATCATCCGCAGTACGGTCGTCTTTCCTACGCCGTTCTGGCCGTGCAGAAGCGTGACCCGCTCGTCCAGGTTGAGATCGATACGATGGTCGTAAATCCCGAACAGTCCATCGACCTCGACCCGTTGGAGCCGGAGAAGCTGATGTCGATCCATTGCTATACCTCCCCTGCTCCCTCTTTACCAAAACTGTCCGAGTGTCTGGCAGCGTTCACGGAACCTCCATGCAGTCGTGGATCGCCAGCCATACCGATTCCTCTGCACGGTAGTCATGACCGTTCGGGCGGCGTGAACGAGGCCGCACTGACCTCCGGAGGAACCGAGACACTGGGCTAGATTTCCTCCGGCTCCTCCACGTACTCGTCGATCACGGAGTCCCGCATGTGCTGGAGGTTCTGTAACGCAATCAGTTCGTCAAGGCCCTCATAGGACAAGTAGGTGCAGAGCTCGGCGAGTGGCCCCCGTTCCAGGAGCGAGAATACGGGGCGCCGCAGCTCCTCGAACACCTTCTCCCGTCGTTCCGACGGGGCGACGATGTGCAGCCGAATCTCCATGTTCGGCTGCAACGCCAACAGATCCGCCATGCGAAGGATCCCGGAGTAGATTGCGGTCGTGTGCTCCACCTCGAAGGCCCGAACGATGCTGCGGCGCCTCAGCCATAGCATGTCGATGTTCTCGATCGTGCGTAGCGTCGCCTCGTCATAGTTCAGCGGGAGCCGGTCGAGGAATTGGATGTCGCTGCCTCCGAGCGCCGCCAGTACTCGCTCACGGTCGTTCCTCGGTACCCACACGTCCAGCCCCAGATCGGCGCCCAGCCGCGCAAGCGCCGCCTGTACCTGATGGGATGTCCGGGCATCGTCGCCACCGTCTTGCGTATCATCGGCATCGGGTTCGAGATCCGGCCTCGGTATCGACACGGACACGACGGCGTCCACGCGCCGCACGCGCGGGCTCGTCATCTTCTTCCTGTCGTCGTCGCTCAGGGGATACGCCCGCTGTTCTTCGTCTTGACGCCGCAGCCGGCAATCGAGGAAAGCGCCGTCCGACTCATCGAGCCGAAACAGACTTCTGCGTAGCTTGCCCGTCCACCTGCTGCTCGTTGACTCCTCCTCTCGCGTGAACGAAAGTTTGGCCCATACCTCCGAGTCATGAATCGGCAGGCCGTACTTGATGTCTTCCAGCAGCACCAGCGGCTTCACCTGCCGCCGCACGGGAAACTGCTCTTCTCCGGGATCGTGGTTCGGGTGTCCGTCCACGACTTCCAGTAATCCGATCCAGCGAGAAACCCTCGTCAGGTAGCAGACGAGGACATCTCCCCGTTGCACGCGCTCGGCAGCCCACTCCTGCCGTTTCCGAACGTCGACGTTTTTACGATCCGTCTGCAGGAATGCCTCATATGTGTCGGGCGAGAAGATGTATGTGTACCAATTCATGATGACTTACTCCACCCCCGAGATCGAGATGCTCCCGTGCCTGCACGCTCGAAGACGTGCAGCCCCGCTTTCACCACGACTGCCCCAATAACTGCCTGAACCAGTCAAAGCCATTGCGCAGGACACGTATTTACTGACCGGGGGTTGCAATGGAACCGGAAGTGAGAATGGGAGGGGAGCATCGTGGTATTCCGGCACTGGGAGAACGAAGGTCCGCGGGCGGTGTAGTGGAGAGGCAAACTTCCGGCGAAGGGCGGTTCAGGTTTCCATCACGACACGAACATCGGAAAGATCGACATTTCGGGCTTTCAGAATCTCTTTCGCTGCCTTTATGTGAAAGGATACACTCCCCACGGCATCTATAAAAAAACTATCGATCTGTTTTGAGCTACCGAATTTCCCGCCATTACGTTTGTTCGGGGAGGTAGCCACCAAATAACGTCCTCCTGGACCCTTGACGGGACAATCGGCTTCCGCCAGGCGGCCAGTATCGATCAGCCACCTGACAACTGAAGTCTGAATCTCGTACCACCAAGCAATATTCTTCTCCATCCCACCCGGAAAGAGCAAGGTAGCAGGTGGACGAGCCCCCTTGCCTGGACTGAATTCGTCAAGTGGAATGCCTCGATCAGGCTGCTGCACACTTGGCGGCGGTGCCGCTGCCGCTGGCTGCGGCGCGGAAGTAGCTGCCTGTTGCAATACCGGCCTGTCAGGGGCTATCGGTACTATCGGGGATTCCGACTCGAAATTACCCCGCCAGAGCGTCAGCATCTTCATAACGGCGTTCTGTGTCGGAGCTTCCAATTTGAATTCGACTATACGTTTTTCCGTGATATGGACATCTCCGGACGTCTTGTAAATTGCCCAGTCACTGCCGTTCGTCACGACAAAGTGCGGAATGCCCTCTTTGACGCAGTAGGCAATCGTCTGCTCGATTACTTCGTCATTTATCGGATTGCCCAGCTTCTTCGCCTCGATGACGAGTTGGGGCTTCTTCTTATCCTCGCTAGTGAACATCGTGTAATCGCTACGACGGCCACGGGTGCCATCGGGGTTATATTCGGTCCGCACCTGCCCCGGGTCCTGCAAATCCCAACCGAGGGCGGTCAGCAAGGGATCGATCAGCGCATAGCGGGTCGCCGTTTCGTTCTTGCCCAGCACGTCCTTGTGCTGCTTGATACGCTCCTTGAGCGTGCCCACCAGTTCGTTCAGATCATCCAGCCACATACTGTTTTCCCCTTCCGGTGCAAGCGGCAACGCACCCAAGCACGGCTGCCGGGACACGCCGCCGCCGGAGGGCTCGATCCCGTCTCGAGTCGGATTCAGCCGCCGCCAGCCGCCGCGACCGCGCGCCGGGCCATCACGCCGACGAGATGGGCGCGGTACTCGGCGCTCGCGTGGATGTCCTCGTTGAGGCCGTCCGGCGACACCGCAACGTCCCGGATGGCCTCGGGGGTGAAGCTCGCGCCGAGGGCCGATTCCATCGCGCCCACCCGGAATGCG
The DNA here is from genome assembly GCA_958295835.1 of uncultured Gammaproteobacteria bacterium. Classification (GTDB taxonomy): domain Bacteria; phylum Pseudomonadota; class Gammaproteobacteria; order HK1; family HK1; genus HK1. The sequence continues at coordinate 3,731,567 of OY282378.1, read as the reverse complement.
TGGCTGCCGGCCCCGGTCACCGCGACCCGGACCCCGCTGGCGGTCTCGGCCACCATGACCCCGACGACGGCGTAGCGCGACGCCGGGTTGGGGAACTTCGCGTAGGCGGCCCGTCGCGCCACGGGGAAGCTCACCGAGAGGACGATCTCGCCCTCCTCCAAGGCGGTCTCGAACAGCCCGGTGAAGAAGTCGTCCCCCGCGATCGTCCGTCGGCCGGTGCGCACGGTGGCGCCCAGCCCGACCACCGCCGCCGGATAGTCGGCGGCCGGGTCGGCGTTCGCGATCGAGCCGCCGATGGTGCCGGCGTTGCGTACCTGCGGGTCCCCGATGCCGTCCGCGAGCGCGGCGAGGGCCGGGATCGCGTTCCGCACTTCAGCGGAGGACGCGACCTCCGCGTGCCGGGTCATCGCCCCGACCACGATCGCGCCGCCTTCGCGGCGCACGCCCCCGAGCCCCGCGATGCCCCCCAGGTCGATGACGTCGGAGGGGTTCGCGAGCCGTTGCTTCAGGGTCGGGATGAGGGTCTGGCCGCCGGCCAGCACCTGCCCGTCCGCGGCCGCCGCGAGCGCCGCGGACGCCGCTTCCAGCGTCTCGGGACGGTGGTAGTTGAATGCGTACATGTCCTCGCTCCTCCTCGCTCAGGCCCGGGCCTGACTCTGGCTGCCGAGCGCCCGCCACACCGCCTGCGGCGTGGCCGGCATGTCGATGGCGCTCGTGCCGAGCGCGTGGGTGACCGCGTTCATGACCGCGGCCGGCGCGGCGATCGCGCCCGCCTCCCCGCATCCCTTGACCCCCAGCGGGTTGTGGGGACACGGGGTGCAGGTGGTGTCGACCGTCATGTCGGGCAGATCGTCCGCCCGCGGCATCGTGTAGTCCATGAACGAGCCGGTGAGCAACTGTCCCCCGGCGTCGTAGGCGCAGCCCTCCAGCAGGGCCTGCCCGACCCCGTGGGCCACCCCGCCATGGACTTGGCCCTCCACGATCATCGGGTTGATGATGTTGCCGAAGTCGTCCACGGCCACCCAGTTCACGATCTCGGTGACCCCCGTTTCCGGATCCACCTCGACCTCGCAGACGTGGGTGCCGGCCGGGAAGGTGAAGTTCGCGGGATCGTAGAACCCCGTCTCCTCCAGGCCGGGCTCCAGCTCGTCGAGCGGGTAGTTGTGGGGGACGTAGGCGGAGAACGCGACCTCGGCGATGTTCATGCGCTTGTCGGTGCCCGCCACCGTGAAGTCGCCGCCGCTGAACTCGATGTCCTCCTCGGACGCTTCGAGGGAGAACGCGGCGATCTTCCGCCCCTTGGCGATGACCTTGTCCATCGCCTTCACCAGGGCCGAGCCGCCCACCGCGAGCGAGCGCGAGCCGTAAGTGCCCATGCCGAACGGGGTCTTCTCGGTGTCGCCGTGCACCACCTCGACGTTCTCGAACGGCACCCCGAGATAGTCCGAGACGAGCTGCGCGAACGTCGTCTCGTGCCCCTGGCCGTGGCTGTGGGAGCCGGTGTAGACGAGCACGTTGCCGGTGGGGTTGAAGCGGATGCCGCCCGACTCCCACAGGCCCACGCCCGCCCCGAGCGAGCCCACCACCTGGGAAGGGGCGATGCCGCAGGCCTCGATGTAGGCGCTCAGCCCGATCCCCCGAAGCTTCCCGCGCGCTCCGGCCTCCGCGCGGCGGGCGTCGAAGCCCGCGTAGTCCGCGAGCTCCAGCGCCCGGTCGAGCGCGAGGGCGTAGTTCCCGGAGTCGTACTCCAGGGCGACCTGGGTGGGATAGGGGAAGGCGTCGCTGGGAATGAAGTTGCGGCGCCGGAGCTCCGCCGGATCGATGCCCATCTCGTGCGCCGCCCGGTCGACGATGCGCTCCACCACGTAGGTCGCCTCGGGGCGGCCCGCGCCGCGGAGCGCGTCCACCGGCGTGGTATTGGTGAACACCGCCTTGACCTCGCAGTAGATGGCTCCGGTGGTGTACTGGCCCTGCATCAGGGTCCCGTAGAGGTAGGAAGGCACGCAGCTCGCGAACGTGGAGAGGTAGGCGCCCATGTTGGCCAGGGTCGAGACCCGCAGGCCGAGGAACCGCCCGTCCGCGTCGAGGGCCAGCTCCACGTGGCTCTCGTGGTCGCGCCCGTGCGCGTCCGCGACGAACGATTCGGACCGGTCCGCGGTCCACTTCACCGGCCGCCCGAGCCTGCCCGCCGCCCACAGCACGGCGGTTTCTTCCTGGTAGATGAAGATCTTCGAGCCGAACCCGCCGCCGACGTCCGGGGCGATGACGTGCAGCTTGTGCTCGGGCGCGATCTGGACGAACGCGGCGAGCACCAGCCGGTGGACGTGGGGGTTCTGGCTGGTCAGGCGCAAGGTGTAGTTGCCGGAGGCGGGGTTGTAGTCCCCGATCGCGGCGCGCGGCTCCATCGCGTTGGGGATGAGCCGGTTGTTCACCAGATCGAGCCGGGCCACGTGGTGGGCGCGGGCGAATGCCTCGTCGGTGGCCGCGCGGTCCCCGATCTCCCAGTCGTAGCAGAGGTTGCCGGGCGCCTCGGCGTGGATCTGCGGCGCCCCGTCCGCGAGGGCCTCCCGCATGGACGCCACGGCGGGCAGCGGGGAGTAGTCCACCTCCACCTGCTCCGCCGCGTCGCGCGCCGCGCGCGCGCTCTCCGCCACCACGATCGCCATCGCGTCCCCGACGTGGCGCACCGTGTCCGCCGCGAGCACCGGATGGGGCGGCGCCTTGTGCGGCTCCCCGTCCTTGCCGGTCACCGCCCAGCCGCAGATGAGCGAGCCCTTGCCGTCCGCCGCGAAGTCCGCCCCGGTCAGCACCGCCACCACCCCGGGCGCGGCAGCCGCGGCCGAGGTGTCGAGGGTGAACGTGGCGTGGGGATGGGTCGAGCGCACGAACGCGGCGTACGTCTGGCGCGGAAGGTTCGTGTCGTCGGTGTAATCGCCGGTCCCGGTGAGGAACCGGTGGTCTTCGGTGCGGGGCACCGCTGCCCCGATGCCGTTCTCAGCCATGTCAGCTCCCTCCGCGCATCGCGTTCGCGCCGGCGAGGATGGATTTCACGATGTTGTGATAACCCGTGCACCGGCAAAGGTTTCCTTCCAGCCACTCGCGCACCTCGGCGCCGCTCGGGTCCGGATTGCGGGCCACGAGGTCCAGCGCGCTCATGACCATCCCGGGGGTGCAGAAGCCGCATTGCAGCCCGTGGTTCTCGCGGAACGCCTCCTGCATGGGATGCAGCTTGCCGTCTTCCGCCAATCCTTCGATGGTGGTGACGGCGGCGCCCTGCGCCTGCCTCGCGAGCATCGTGCACGCCTTGACCGATCGGCCGTCGACGTGCACCACGCAGGCTCCGCACTGGCTGGTGTCGCAGCCCACGTGGGTTCCCGTCAGCCGCAGGTTCTCCCGCAGCAGCTCCACGAGGAGAGTGCGGTCTTCGACTTGCGCTGAGACCGCCTTGCCGTTCACGTTCAGGGAGACATTCACCGACATGCGCCTTACTCCTCTTGCTTGTCCGATTCCTTGTCCGATTCGTCCCCCACGGGGACGGGAACCGGGGTGACCACTTCCACGAAGCGGGTAAAGAAATCCGCCCCGATCTTGCGGGCGGTGCCGCCGATGAGCCGCGAGCCCACCTGGGCAATCTTGCCTCCGGGCCGGATGCGCGCGGCATACCGAAGGACCGTCTCGCCGTCCACCGCTTCGAGGCTCACGTCCGCGCTTCCCGAGGCGAAGCCGGCCGCTCCGCCCCGACCTTCACCGGAGAGAGTGTAGCTCTCCGGGGGGTTGTGGTTGGAGACCGCGATGCGGGTCCGGAACCGCGCCTTGACGGGACCGATCTTCGCCACCACGTCCGCGTCGAACTCGTGCTCCCCCACCTGCTCGATGGTCTGGCATCCCGGAATGCACTGACCGAGAACCCCGGGGTCGTTGAGCGCCTCGAACACCGCTTCACGGGGCAGGGAAACGCGGTATTCGCCGGTGATGTCCATGTCGTGCCTCCGGTCGGATGGACACAGTATAACGCCGCGGCAAGGGGCGCTGGCCAGGAATCGTTCGCGGATACCGAAATGGGGCGGGAGACTCCGCCGGTGAAGCCGATTCCGACCTGAACGTTCGGCGAGCTCGTATGGAGCAAGACCGTTCCTGGCCCGTCTACGACGCTGACCGGAGCGCCCGCGATTCCGCGCGGCGGAATCGCCAAGCAACCGCGTCAGCGGTTGCCGACCGCACCGGCGGCGGCCGCTCGAAGCGAGCCGCGGCGGCTCGCCGAAGCGTGGCATGCCGGACCGGGTACGGCCCGAGTTGCGTGCCCGCGGACGACCGCGGATGATGGCCGCCGCTTCCGGGCATCAGGACGATCAACGCCGATGGAATATCTCAAGAAGGCCGGCAAGACTCCCGCCACCGGCGAGGACGATACCCGTGAACGGGTCGATGAGATGTTGAAGGACATCGAGTCCGGTGGCGAAGCGCGGGCGCGGGACTACGCCCGGTCGCTGGACGGCTGGACGGGCGACGTCGTGGTGAGCGCCGAGGAGATCGCGCGGGCGTCCGAGTCCCTGCCGCGGCGCATGAAGGACGACATCGCGTTCGCCCACGAACAGGTGCGGACCTTCGCCGAAGCACAGCTCGCAAGCCTGCACGAGTTCGAGACCGAGCTTCATCCGGGCGTCGTCGCCGGGCAGAAGCTCATCCCGGTCGAGACGGCGGGCTGCTACATTCCCGGCGGGCGGTATGCGCACATCGCCTCGGCGGTCATGAGCGTGACCACCGCCCGGGTAGCAGGCGTGCGGCACGTGATCGCGTGCTCACCGGCGGTTCCCGACCGCGGCGTGCATCCCGCCATCCTGCATACGGCCCGCCTTGCGGGCGCGGACACCATTCTGGCCCTCGGCGGCGTGCAGGGTGTGGCGTCGCTTGCGTACGGCCTGTTCACCGGCCACTCGGCCGACATCCTGGTCGGGCCGGGGAACCGGTTCGTGGCGGAGGCCAAGCGCATCCTGTTCGGCCGCGTGGGCATCGATCTGTTCGCGGGGCCGACGGAGATTGCGGTCATCGCGGACCACACCGCGGATGCGGAGATCGTCGCAAGCGATCTGGTGGGGCAGGCCGAGCACGGCCCGGACTCGCCGGCGTGGCTGGTGGCCACTTCGCGGGAGCTGGCCGAGCGCGTCATGAGCCGCATTCCGTACTACATCGAACGGCTGGGTGAGCCCAACCGCACCGCGGCGGCGCAGGCCTGGAGGGACTACGGCGAAGTCGTTCTGGCGGAGTCCCGCGAAGAGGCGGCGCGGTTGAGTGACGCCTATGCGCCGGAGCACCTGGAAGTGCAGGCGGAGGACCTCGATTGGTGGCTCGGTCGTCTGCGCAACTACGGCTCGCTGTTCCTCGGCGAGGAGACGAACGTCACCTACGGCGACAAGTCTTCCGGTCCGAACCACATCCTGCCCACCAAGGGCGCCGCACGCTACACCGGCGGTCTCAGCGTCGCCAAGTTCATCAAGACCGTGACCTGGCAACGGATGAATCGAGAAGCCAACCGTGCCATCGGGCAGACGAGCGCGCGCATCTCACGCGCGGAGGGCATGGAAGGGCACGCTCGTGCGGGCGACGACCGGTTGGCCAAGTACTTCCCGGGCGAGCACTTCGACCTCGCCTGATCGACGCCATGCGTTCACCGCGGCGCGCACGTTGCGGGATGCGAAGGTGACCGATGCGCATGAATCGGAGGTGGATCCGGTGGTGTGCGTACAGGACCGGGAGATGAAGGAGCCGTGGTGTAGTGATGGCCGAAATCGGGGCGGGAAGGCGCTACACTCGTTCAGGATCGGGACGCCGCTCCGGCATCCCGATTCTTCCTCGGTCACTTCGACGGTTTCATGCCCACGACATCATCCGGCGCGCAAGCTGACGGCGATACGTTGTCGAGCCTCATCGAGGCAAGATTCGGCGAGAGAGTCGAGGTGCCCGAAGCGTTGGAGCACGATCCGGAGCTGACGGGCCAGGCCGCACATCGCAGTCATCGTTCCTTCACCTCCGAACCGGTGCCGCCGGCGGTGCTGCGCGCCCTGCTCGCGGCAGCGTTCTCCGCGCCCGCGAAGTCCGACCTCCAGCAGTCGTGCGTCGTGCACGTGAGCGATCGATCCGACCAGGAGCGGATTGCCGCTCTGATCCCGTCGATGCCGTGGATCGCCGGCGCCCCGGTGCTGCTCGTGTTCTGCGGGGAGAACCGCCGGATCCGGCGCATCTGCGAGCTGCGCGGCACCCCGTTCGCCAACGACCACTTCGACAGCTTCTTCAACGCCGCGGTGGATACCGGGTTGGTCATGGCGGGATTCATCCGCGCCGCGCAGGCCGCGGGGCTCGGCTGCTGCCCGTTGAGCGCGGTCCGCAACCACGCGGCCGAGATCTCGCGGATACTCGGATTGCCCGACTACGTGTTTCCCGTCGCCGGGATGGTGGCGGGCTATCCGGCGAAGGAGCGCCGGATCACGCCCCGGCTGCCCCTCGATGCCTTCGTGCACGACAACCGCTACGACGACAGCGGCTTCGAGCGATGGATCGCGAGCTACGACGCCCGCCGCCACGCGACACTCCCGCTCGACCCGGACCGCCAGCGCGACCCTGCCCGGTTCGGGCGTGCGGAGTTGTATGGCTGGTCCGAGGACAAGGCACGCCAGGTCGCGGTGAGCGAGCGCCATGACTTCGGAGAGTTCGTGCGCTCCAAACGGTTCCGGCTCGACTGATACGGCTCTCGTGCCCAGGTGCGGCTTCGCCGCCGATCTGTTTGCAGGCGGTTCGGGAACGCTTACGATCTCGAGTTTCGGGATTCATTTCTACAGGAAACGATCGATAACCTTGAGCCGGTAGCAGGCATATTCCACGTCATGGACCATCGAGGGCGTGCTGTACACGCGGGGCCCCTCGCCCAGGAACGAGATGGTGTTGGACTCGTCGACGGCGGCGTGCTCGACCCTTCGAATCCCTGCGGCAAGCGATGTCTTCATTTCACTCCCTCCGTCGTGATCACGAGTTTGCCGATGCAGTCCTTCGCCCGGAAGTCGGCCCGGACACGGGCGACATCCTCCGGAGGAACAGCATGACCGGCATGAAGCGGACGGTCCTGGTCACCGTCACATACCTCGAAATGACCTCACCGGGCCAGCGATCGGCCGCTCCCGTGCCGGCCGAGCCGGTCACCATCCAACGGGCCGAACGCCCCACCATCTCGTACTACCGGTATCTGTACGACACCGTCGGGGCGGACTGGGGCTGGTACGAGCGGCGGCGGCTCTCGGACGAAGCACTCGCCGCGATCATCCACGACGAGGCGGTGGAGGTGTTCGTCCTCCATGTCCGCGGGGTGCCGGCCGGCTACGCGGAGCTCGATCGACGGGTCGAACAGGAGGTCGAGATCGCCTATCTCGGTCTTGTCCCGGAGTACATCGGCCGCGGTCTCGGACCCGCCCTGCTCGACCGGGCGCTCGAACGGGCCTGGAGCTACGGTCCTCGCCGGGTCTGGCTCCATACCTGCTCGCTGGATCACCCCAAGGCGCTGGCCGTCTACCAGCGCGCCGGATTCGAGGTGTACGACCGCCAGGTGGTATCGGTGAAGACGGAGCTGATCGATCTTGCGCGCCAGGGTCGGAGGGAGAGGAGCATGAGCCGCGGTTCGGCGGGCTGATCCGGAGCCGGGATGCTTCGCGGCCCCGTCATCGGGATCGCACGTGCTAGACTGGCCCGGCGCAGTACCTACACATCCGAACAGCCATGCACAAGGGAGATTCCCATGCACTCCTTCGCTCGATGGATCCTGGTCCTCATCGGTCTGACCCTCGCGCTCTCCGCATCCGCCGCCAAGGATCCGAACGAGGACGCGATCAAGGCACGCCGCGCCGTGATGACCCTGCAGAGCTGGTACGCCGGCCCCCTGTTCCAGATGGCCAAGGGGGCAATGGAATACGACGCGGAGATGGCCAGGACCTACGCCGCGCACCTGAACACGATGGCCAACGTCGAGGGCGGCGCCATGTGGCCCGAGGGGACCGACAACGGCGCGTACGCGGGGAAGACCCGCGCGCTCCCGGAGCTCTGGACGACCTGGCCGGAAGCGGGCAACAAGGCCGAGGCTCTGTCGGAGGCCGCGGCGGCCCTGACCGAAGTGGCGGGGGACGGGCTCGATGCGCTGCGTTCGAAGATCGGTGCGGTCGGCAAGGCCTGCAAGGGCTGCCACGACGACTTCCGCGCCGAGAAGATGTAGCCACCGCACTGCCGGGGCGGCCGGTTCGTCGTTCGGGGGGGACGCTCGGTCGCGGGGCGACCGGGTCGGGAAGAAGAAGTCGCGTGTACCGAGGCGGCCGGTCCGTGCGGTGAGGGTACCCGCCATGAGGCTTCGGTGCCGGTTGCGCGTGGACACCCCCCGGCGGGCCTCGGCGACCGGAGCTGGACGGTGGTGATGGAAGGCTATCGCCGCGAAGCGGTCTGGGATCCGGTCACCCGTCTGTGGCACTGGCTGCTGGCCGCCTCGGTGATCACCGGCTGGGTCCTGGGGGAGTTCCGCACCTTCTCCATCATGCAGTGGCACATCTACCTCGGTTACCTGACCGGGGCGCTGCTTCTCTTCCGCTACGCATGGGGCTGGGCCGGTCCCGCTCCGGTTCGCCACCGCACCCTCCTGGCCTCTTTGTACGACATGCCGGCCTACGTCCGCCAGATCGGTCGCCGGCGGCCGAGCGGCGTGGCCGGACACAACCCCATCGGCGCCCTGTCCGTCATTGCGATGGTGCTCGCGCTGAGCGCCCAGGTGGTGACGGGCCTCTTCTCCGAGGACGACGCGCTCTTCTTTTCCGGTCCGCTGGCGTCGGAGATATCGTCCGACACCGTGATCACGATGACGGCCTATCACCACCTCTTCGCCAAAGTGGTGCTGGGGCTCGTCGCCCTTCACGTGGCCGCGATCCTCTTCTACCTGGTGTGGAAGCGGGAGAACCTCGTCACCCCCATGTTGAACGGCCGGAAGTGGGTGAGGGATCGCACGGTGAACAGCGAATAGACCGACGAGGACTCCGGCCCGCCGACGCGCCCGCGAATGGCGGTGCCGGTCAGGGCGGGAAAGCCGTCACAGGTACTCCGGTCACGGCCGGCAACCTGCTCCAGGTCTTCTCCCAAGGGAGGTGAAGGGCGCAGAGTCCGCCGGCATCACCCCTCGGCAGTGACCGGATCGATCATCTTGCGCACTTCGGTGACGATGGAGGCGGGGAATCCGCTGCGCTCCGCATGCTCGTGGATGAGCGCCTCGCCGTCGGCGAGGTAGATGCAGAACGTCTTGTCTCCGGCGACGTAGCTGTGCTCCCACTGGATGTTCTTCTTCTCCGCCTTCATCTCCGCCAGCACCCCGTTCGACTTCTGCGCCGCCCCGCGCAACGCCTCGCGTTCCAGGGAGCCGACTTCGGGAATGTTTCGTTCAATGACGTATCTGGGCATGACGAATCCTCCGGTCTGATTGCACGATGTCGCCCGTGCCGTGCGCGCCCTGCCTGCACCCGGCAGCCAGGGCGGTTCATCTACGCTTTCCTGTTCCATCGGCAACTGGATCTCGTCAGTGTACAGGCAGTGCGCGAGGCGATCATGGCTTGCGCAGCTCCGGCAGCAGCTCGTCGGAGATGAGCCGCATGCTCGCGAGCGCGGTCGGGAGCGGCATGCCTGCCCAGTGGGTTCGGAAGACGAGGTGGTTGACCCCGAGCTCCTCGATGTAGGGCCGGAGCTGCTCGTAGCACTCCTCGGGCGAGCCGAGGATGAAGCGGTCCCGCAGCAGGTCGTCGAACTCCTGGTCGAACGTTTCGTCATCGGGCATCGCCGCGTCCTGGCCCCATGAGGCGTAGTCGCGGTACTTCGCGAGGAGGTACGGCCCCGCCGTCTCGACCGCGGTCTTCCGGTCTTTCGCGCAGAACACTTCCTTGATACACGGCAGCTCGCCGGGAAACGGCTTGCCCGCCGCGTCGAGCGCCTCGCGGTAGAGGACGAGCTGGCGGCGGATGGTTGCGGTCGTCGAATGCGGATTGACCATCCACGTGTCGCCGATGTGCGCGGCGCGGCGGATCGCGTTGTCGTTGTTCGCGGCGACCCACACCGGCGGCGAGGGCCGCTGCACCGGGCGGATGTTCATGCGGACCGCATCGAGCCGGCAGGTCTCGCCGTGGTGCGTCACCGGCTCCCCGGTCCACAGCCGGCGCACGAGTTCCAGGCATTCCACCATGCGCGCGACCCGCTTCCCCTTCGGAACGTCGAATGCGTCGAACTCGACCTCGCGGTAGCCGAGGCCGATGCCGAAGACGAAGTTGCCCCTGGCGATGACGTCCAGCGTGGCCACGGTTTCCGCGACGTACACCGGGTTGTGGAGGTTGAGCAGCATGACGCCCAGCCCGGTGGTCATCTCCCCCGCCTCCGGGATCAGCCGGGCGATGAACGGCACGATCTGGAGCTGCTTGTTGTTGCCCTCGTTCAGGTAGTGCTGCCCCGAAAATAGCGAATCCCAGCCGCGGTCGCGGGCGTGGTGGACCATGGCGATCTGGTCCCCCAGCGCGCTCACCATGTCGGTGTCGAGGTGCTGCTGGTTGGTGAGGAACAGTCCGACCTTCATGGGCGCCTCCGTCGTGTTCGTCCGTCGGGCGCGGTCCGCAATCGCGGGCTCGACCGCCGGGATTTCGCCCCATGCGTCATTCGCCGCGGCGACCCCCGAAGAGCCGATCGAAGTCCGCCGCATCGAGCTGATCCGTGGCCCAGGTGAACCGGCCCAGGAGCTTCATCTCCGCCGCGGCGCGCTCGGCGAGAGCGAACGTGGCGCGCATCAGCGATCCCCCGATGCTCACCCTTCGTATCCCCAGCTCCCCCAGCTCCTCCACCGTGTAATCCGCCGTGCCCTTGCCCACCACGAAGTTCATCGGGCCGTCGATCTCGCGCACGAGCGCGGCGACTTCGCTCCGTTCCTTGACCCCGGGGGTGTACAGGCAGTCGGCGCCGGCCTCGCGATAGAGGTTCGACCGTGCGACGGATTCCGCGAAGGCATCGGGCACCCGGTAGAGATAGCACTCCGCCCGCGCGGTGAGCACGAACGGCACGCCCGAGGCATCAGCCGCTTCGCGGGCGGCGCGGATGCGCTCTGCCGCGAGGGCGCGGTCGTAGAGCGGGCGAGCGGGGTCCCAGGTGTAGTCCTCGATGCCTGCCCCGACCGCGCCGGCGTCGATGCATCGGCGGATGCACTCCGCGACCGCCTCCGGGCTCTCGCCGTAGCCGTTCTCGGCGTCAACGTTGATGGGAACGGAGACTGCGCCGGCGATGCGCGTGGTCTCGTCCAGCGCCTCGTCGATGGACAGCGCACCGGCCGCGTCGGCCTTGCCGAGCGAGTAGGCGATGCCCGCGCTGGTGGTGCCGATGGCCGCGAAGCCGGCCGCCTCGAGCAGCAGGGCGCTGCCCGCGTTCCATGCGTTCGGCATGAGGAACGTGCCGCTCTCGTGCAGGCGCCGGAAGCGCCGGCCGAGCTCGATCCGGAAGTCGTGATCCAAGGCGTCTCCTCCGAAGCATTGTGCAGGGGAATGACGACGGAGCCGCGCTCCGATGCTCGGAAACGTAGCATGGCTGAATCCGCGCTCTCAAATGCGCGAGATCTCTTTCGGGAGGTTCCGGCTGCGGCTCGGCGCCGCTTCGACGGGCGCGACGGTCGAGACCGTTCGACGGCACGGCGTCCCATTCAGGCCGCCGTGACCGTCGCCCACAAGGCGTCGCCGCCGCGTTGCGCGACGTGCCGGCCGAGCTCGATCGCCCACACCGTCTCGGGGTCGAATTCGTCGCGCCAGGCCCACAGCCGCCGGGTGCGATGCTGAAGGCTGTATTCGCGGGTGAATCCCATCGCGCCATGAACCTGGTGGGCGATGGCGGCGCCGGCCCCCGCGGCCTGGCCGCCCCGGATCTTCGCAGCGGCAACGGCGAGGAACGTGCGGTCGTCCTGGATACCGTGTCGGGCAATCGCGGATGCCGCGGCGTCGGCCGAGGTGGTCGCCGCCGCCACCTCCCCCGCGAGTACCGCGAGGTTGTGCTGTACGGCCTGGAACTTCGCGATCGGCCGGCCGAACTGGTGACGGTCCGCGGCGTACCGGAGCGACTGCCGGAGACAGCGATCGAGCGCCCCGGCCATCTGCCCGGCGCGCATGACCGCTCCCATCCGGCGCAGCCGCCCGGCAAGATCCACCGCTCCCGTCGCAGACCGCGAGATCGGAACCACCCCCTCGAAGAGGACGGTGTCGCTCGGCTCCCCGGCGAGCGAGGTTCCCGGCTGGATGCTGCACGCGGCGCGATCGACGATCGCCACGCCCGTGGCCCGGGGGTCACCACTTCGGAAGACGACGACGATATGTCCGCAAGCGCGCGCGAACGGCACGGCCCTCGCCGAGCCGGAGAGCGCATCGCCGGTGAGCCTGACGGAAGAGGCGGCATTGACGGGCGCGACGGTGAGCGGGCCTTCGGGGGCCTCGAGACCGGCTTCCGACGCGAGCCAGCCGGCCAGAAGCGTCTCCGCGAGCGGCACCGGCACGGCATGTGTCCCGGCCAGGCGGATGACCCCGAAGCCGTCCGCGAGACTCGTTCCAGGTCCACCGAGCGCTTCGGGGATCCACGCCCGGACGAGCGCGGATTCCTCCAGCGCGTCCCACAGCGCTCCCGGCCACTCCCCGCCCTCGGCCGCGCCCACCACGTCCGGCCCGCAGAGCGCTTCGAGCATGCGGACGGTGGTGTCGATGATGAGCGGGTCGGCGTTGGTGATTCCCATGGTCGAATTGCCTGCAGCACTTCGGTGAGCTTCGTTTCGGCCCTCATCCAGCGCAAGTGTCGAAGAAATCGGGAGCTCGCCCTCTCGCGAGCTTCGCCGAGGCGTCGCCGTCGCTCCCGCGAGGGGCATGGTGTGTGAATACGCCCATCGAGTTCATTCCGGCATCCAGCCACCGGGCGAAGTAGTCCCTTATCCACAGGATTTTAGACGGAATTTCGAGCTTCGTGCGATCCTGATCTCGATTTGCGGCGTGGCGAGACCCGCTGAGTGACGGCTTGGCTTGCCGGGCCCCGAACCAACCGCTCCGGCATTGTGTACGATGGCAGCCATGCGCTTTCACAACACCCATGAGCGGCAACCGCTGATGCGGTCGCCCCCCGGCCAGCGCCGTGGACGGGCGAGGAACAGTCCTGTTCCATGCAGGCCCACGAGCCCGTTCAGGGACGCCACCTTCCATGAGCTGCGGTGAGGCGCGCACGCTCGCCGTGGCGTGCGACTCCCCCGCCCCGCGGCGGACGGGAGCCGGCTTCTTCCTTCCGGTCCGGGCCCAGGGCCGCCGGCCGCGCGGGGGCGGCATCCCGTTCGTGACCCGGGGCAGCGGCGCGTGAGCGGCTACCGGGTCGGCGTCGACATCGGCGGCACGTTCACCGACGTCGTGCTGCTAGACGACGGCGGGAGGGTCATCTCGAAGAAGATCTCGTCGAGCGTCGATGACTATGCGCTCGCCATCGTCGAAGGGCTCGAATCGGTGTTCGTCGGGCATGGCGTGGCGCCGGGCGAGGTTACCGAGATCATGCACGGCACCACGGTGGCGTCGAACGCGATCCTGGAGCTGGCCGGCGCGCGGGTGGGGCTCGTCACCAGCAAGGGCTTCCGCGACGTGCTGGAGCTGCGCAACCTGCGGATGCCGCGGCTCTACGACCTCACGTGGGAGAAGCCGCCGCCGCTGGTGGAGCGCTACCTGCGGGTGGTGGTGGACGAGCGGATGAACGCGGCGGGCGAGGTCGTACGCCCGCTGACCCGCGCCGACGCGCGGCAGGCGGTGCGACGACTGCTCCGCGAAGAGGTCGAGGCCATCGCGATCTGCCTCGTCAACTCCTATGCGAACCCGGCCCACGAGCGCATCGTCGCCGAGGTGGTGGAGGCGCTGGCCCCCGGGCTCCCCTGCTGCGCGAGCTTCGACGTGCTGCCGGAGATCAAGGAGTACGAACGCACCTCGACCACGGTGGTCAACACCTACGTGCTGCCGATCGTCCGGCGCTACCTGCGGACCCTGCGCGCCGGACTCGACGCCCGCGGCGTCCGCGCCCCGCTGCTCGTCATGCAATCGAACGGCGGCCTCACCCCCGCGGCGGAGGCGTCGGCGAAGCCCGTCAACATCGTCGAATCGGGTCCGGCCGCAGGCGTGGTAGGCGCGCGCGCCATCGCGCGGCAGTCGGGCATCGAGGACGTCATCAGCTTCGACATGGGCGGGACCACCGCCAAGGCGTCGCTCATCGAGCGGGGCGAGTACACCCGCACACGGGAGTATTCGGTGGGGGGTGGCATCATGACCGGCTCACGCCTGCTCACCGGCGGCGGCTACCTGCTGAACGTCCCGGCCATCGATCTCGCGGAGGTCGGCGCGGGCGGGGGCTCGATCGTCCGCATCGACGCCGGCGGCTCGATGCAGGTCGGTCCGAGGAGCGCGGGGGCTCGTCCCGGGCCGGTGTGCTACGGGCTGGGCGGCGACGCTCCGACGGTGACCGACGCCAACGTCGTGCTCGGATATCTGAACCCGTCGTTCCTGTGCGGCGGCGAGCTCCGGATCGACGCCGCGGCCAGCGCCCGCGCCATCGAGGCAGCAGTGGCGGAGCCGCTCGGGCTTGCGCCGGAGCATGCGGCGTGGGGCGCGCGGCAGGTGGCGATCGCGAACATGATCCGCGCGATCCGCGCCGTCTCCTCCGAGCGGGGCCGTGATCCGCGCGAATACGCCCTGTTCGCATTCGGCGGCAACGGGGCGCTGTTCGCGGCGGGGATGGCGGCGGAGCTCGGGATGAAGACGGTCGTCGTACCCCCCGCGGCGGGGCTGTTCTCGGCCTTCGGCCTGCTCTACGCGGAGATCGAGCACCATTACTCGCGCACCGTGCGGCGCGTGCTCCGCGACGCGGACCCGGCCGCGATCGACGCCGTCTACCGCGCGCTCGAAGCGCAGGCGGTCTCGCAGCTCGCGGCGGACGGCTTCGACGCCGCCCATCGTGGGCACGAGCGCACCGCGATGCTGCACTACCAGGGGCAGATCTACGAGCTCGAAGTGCCGGCGCCGGCCGGCCGTATCGACCGCACCGCGCTCGACGCCCTGGCCGAATCCTTCGGGCGCGAGCACGAGCGGACCTACGGGCACCGGGCCGGAGCCGGCGAGCCGGTGGAGCTGGTCACCGCGCAGGTGCTCGGCCGGGGCCTCGGTGAGCGTCCCCGGGTGCCGGAACGCCTGGCCCTCGCCGGACGTGAGGTCGGGTCCGGCTCGCGGCGCGCGTATTACGGGCCGGCCGCCGGCTGGATCGACACCCCGATCCTCACGCGCACGGCACTGGCCCGCGGGGACGGCAGCGAGGGGCCGTGCATCGTCGAAGAGTACGATTCGACCTGCCTCCTGCCCCCGGGCGTTCGCGCGAGGGTCGATGCGAGGGGTAATCTGGTGCTCTCGCTGTGAGCGGCGACCGCCCCTGAATCCGCCCTCCGAGGCGCCGGCGTGACGAACGCCGGGCACGGATGGCGTGGTGTACACCGCGCAGCGTCCCAATAGAATATGCGCCGCCATCGGCTTCGCCCTCGACCCACCCGTTACCTCATCGTTCACACCCCGACCGATGAACACCACCGCATTCGCGCCCGGCAACGTCTCGGGCGTATTCAAGATCGTCCGTGACGACGACCCGCAGCGGATGCACTCGCTGGGCATGGGGTTCACCGTGCTGCACGGCGTGACCGCGACGGTGAGCGAGGCGCCGGCCGTCGAGATCGCCTTCAACGGCCTGGTGTTCGACTTCGTGACGGTCCGCCACGTCGTGGAGGCGCTCGTGGATCGCCCGGTCAAGATCGCGCTGGAGAGCGCCCTGCCGCTCTCCGGCGGATTCGGGCTGAGCGGGGCATCGGCGCTCGCCACCGCGTACGCGCTCGACGCCGGATTCGAGCTGGGGCTGGACGAGCGAACGCTCGCCATGGCCGCGCACGTCGCGGAGGTGAAGAACCTCACCGGGCTCGGCGACGTATGCGGGCAGTTCCACGGCGGATGCCTCGCGAAGCTCGTGCCCGGGGACCCGCTCGCGGCAATGGCCCTGCCGGTGGCCGGGCGGACCGTGTTCTACCGCTACCTCGGTCCCATTCGCACCCGCGAGATCATCGGCGACCCCGGGCAGGCCGCCCGGATCAACGTCGCGGCCGACGCTGCGCTCGCGGATCTCGCGGCGCTCGCCGAACGGGAGGTCCCGGAGTTTCCCGAATACGTCGCGGTCGCGAAGCGGTTCTCCGTCGCGAGCGGTCTGCTGCGCCATCCCGGCGTGCGGGGGATCATCGCCGAGGTCGAGGCTGCGGGTGGCGCGGCGTCGATGATCATGCTCGGCAATGCGGTGTTCTCCACCGTCGCATTCGAGGGCGCGAGCGAGACGAGGCTGGCGAAGCACAGGGTGCGGGTCCTCGAATGACCGACGTGCCGGCCTCGCACCCCCGCTACGAATCGCTGCGCATCCGCGACGCCATCGTCGCCGGCGTGGAGAAGGGCGTGACCTCGATCCACGGCCTCATCGCACACGGCCGCGGCGAGGCGTTCGACTACCTGCTCGGCGAGCGCACCCGCCACTTCGCGCGGGAGGCGATCGACGCCGCGGCGGCGATGCTGGTCACCGCCGGGCGCCCGGTCGTCTCCGTCAACGGCAACGCGGCAGCGCTCGTCCCCGGCGAGCTCGGGGCGCTGGCGGCGACGCTGGGCGCACCGATCGAAGTCAACGTCTTTCACGCATCGAAGGTGCGCGAGCGCGCGATTCGCGGGCACATGCTGGCGCATGGCGCGCCGAACGTACTGCTGCCGACCGGCCATGCGGTGCTCGATCACATCGACTCGAACCGGCGCTTCGTCCACCCGGACGGGATCGGCGCGGCGGACGTCGTCTTCGTGCCGCTCGAGGACGGGGATCGGTGCCAGGCTCTGGTGCGTTCCGGCAGGCGCGTGATCACCATCGACCTCAATCCGATGTCCCGCACGTCGAGGACCGCGACGGTGACCATCGTCGACAACGTGGTGCGGACGATGTCCGTGCTGCCGGAACGAGTCGCCGGCTACCGGCACGACACCGGCGCCGCACGGGCGTTGCTCGAACGCTACGACAACGCCCGGTGGCTGCGCGCCGCGGAGGCCGTGATCCGCGCGGGTCGAGGGGCGTTCGAGGAACCTGCCCTCGTTCGCGGCGGCTGATACGGCTCGAACGACGGCCGCCGGTGACCTTGCCGCGGCCTTGCACTCCGGATTCCGTCCAGCGACCGGTCACTCTGTCCGGGCGCTCGAAGGCTCGGAAGACGTGGCCGTGCATCACGCAGCGCCGCACTCCTGCCGAGCCGCGTGGCGTTCCACGCCCGGCCGTGGACGGCGGCGCGCTCCGGCCTCGCCCCGCCCGCGGCTTCAGGTCCGGAAGGAAGGATCGCCGCGTTCGAGGGATCGCACCACCGCCGTCCATTCCAGGACGCCGCCGTTGCCGCCCGCGCCGCCGACCGCCGCGAGCTTGGCGACGGCCTCGGGTCTGGGCAGGATCGTCTCGACCCGCGAGCAGAGCACGTCGACCTGCACCTTGCACGCGTTCTCCAGGTTGTAGAGCAGGGTGAACGCCTCGCCGATGGTCGGCGCGCACGTGAGCAGTCCGTGGTTGTGAAGGATGATGGCGTTGTTGCTCCCCAGATCCGCGGCGAGCTTCTCGCACTCCTCCGATCCCACCGTCTGATGGTCGTACTCGTGGTACGAGACCTGGCCGTCGAAGAGCATCGCCTGCTGGGTGAGCGGAAGCAGCCCGCCCTTCATGCACGAGACCGCCATCCCCGCTCGCGTATGCGAGTGCAGCACCCAGTTGACGTCGGGACGCTTCATCAGCACGACGCTGTGGATCGCGTGGCCGGCATCGTTGTAGGGGTAGTCTCCTCGCACCACGTTTCCGTCGAAATCGACGACGATCAGGCTCGACGCGGTGATCTCGTCGAACAGCAGGCCGTAGGGGTTGATGAGATAACGGCCTTCTTCCGTCGGATGGCGCGCGGAGATGTGGGTATAGATGAGGTCCGTCCATCCATATCTGACGAATGCGCGGTAGCAGGCGGCGAGATCGCAGCGCACGTCCCATTCCTCTGCGGAGAGCTCCGCGGGGCGGATCGGTTGTATGGATGCCATTTCCAGCTCCTGATGCCTTCGAAACGGTGCTTGGCGGTGAAACGGCCGCGGCCGTGGCGGATCGTCAATCGAGGGCGATATGGTCGTCGATGTCGAGCTCGACCCCCAGATCCGGAAGCTTCAGCGTGACCGAAGCCCGTACCTTCTCGTTCCCGGAAAGGGCCCCTGACGCGACCGCATCCCGAACCGCCTTCTCGATCTCACGTTGCGAGGTGACTCCCACCTTCTTCAGAAACTTGCGGATCTGCAGGTTGAATGTTTCTTCGTTCATCGACAGTGGCTCCGTTCGGATTCGAACCCCTCGTCATCGCTCCGGATCCAACCGGTCACGCGGCTCGCGAGCATGGCGCGCGCGACCTGTGGGGCGAGTCGACGGGCGCGTCGCGATGCTTCGGATGGGGCAAAACCAAATGCACTTCAGAGGCCATCGGCGACTTCCGGCGCGCGTCCGGCAAGGCTGCGATGCTACCACCGATCCAGCCCCGCGCGGCGGCTCCCGGATCCTCCCCGCAGCGCCGTTCCGAGGCCCGTCCTCATTCCCTTGTCCGCGAAGTCTCCGACAAGATGACGAAGAGCTTCGCCAGTCGGCGTCCGGTTCCGGCGACGCACGGTCGGGCATCTTCGCCGACTTCAGACCCGCATCTGCTGGACCTGCGCCGAGAGGCCGCCGTCCAGCACCCAAAGCTGACCCGAGGCGTAGCGCGCCTCGTCGCCGGCCAGCCAGTTGACGAGGTTCGCCACGTCCTCCGGGGTGCCGTAACGGCGCATCGGATGCACTCGGCGCGCCTCCTCCCGGAGACGTTCCGCGTCGTCGATGGCGTCGAAGAAGCTCTTCAGCATCGGCGTATCGATGTAGCCGGGGCAGATCGCGTTGACGCGGACGTTCTCCGGCCCGTGGTCGCAGGCCATCGCGCGTGTCAGCGCGTGCACCGCGCCCTTGGTGGCGCAGTAGGCGGCGAGGCGGGGGTCGGCGATGAAGCCGTCGTAGGAGCCGAAGTTGACGATCGAGCCGCCGCCGGCTGCGCGCATCAGGGGCAGCGCGTGCTTCGAGGTCAGGAAGGTGCCGGTGACGTTGATCGCGAAGATGCGGTTCCACTCGTCGAGCGAGGTCTGCTCGACGGTCTTCTCGATCTCGATGCCGGCCGCGTTGACGAGCACGTGCAACCGGCCGTGGTCACGCTCGACGCGGGCCATCAACGCCTCGGTGCTTTCCTCGCTGGTCACGTCGTGGCGATGGAAGGTGACGCCGGGCGCGGCGCCGCCCGCGGGTTGCTCCGCGAATTCCGTCGTCGGCTCCGCGACGTCGGTCGCGTAGACGGCTGCGCCCTCGGCCGCGAAGCGCGCGCAGATGGCGGTGCCGATGCCGCCGCAACCCCCGGTGACGACTGCAACCCGTCCCGCGAGATACCCCTCGTGCATCGTGCTCACGCCGGGCAGGCCCGCCGGTAGGCGTCGAGCACCAGTCCGTGGAAATGGTGGACGGCGTGCTCGCTCAGACCCGATCCATCCGGGTCGACAAGGTATCGGCCTCGCTGGAAGGCGGGTGTCCGCATCCCGCGCTGCACGCTCTCGACCAGGCCGATGTCCTCGGGCTGAAGCACCTCGTCGATGAACCGGATTGCCTCCATCTCCTGCTCGGTGGGCGGGGCGCTCTCGAAGAAGAAGTCGAACTCCTCGCAGGTCTCCTCCGGACCGACCGGGATGAACCGCCACACCATGAAGTTGCCGCGGCCGGGGTAGCGCATGAGGGTGGTGTTCGGCCAGAGATACCAGACCGCATGATCGGTCACGCTCGCTTCCCCGACGCCGTAGGCGCGATTCTGTCCGCGGCCCGCCCTGGCCATGTGGCTGGACCAGATTCCGTGGGTGGTGACCCGGTAGGTATCCATCTCCACCAGGGTGACGAAGTCCTGGTGCGCGACGGGGCAGTGGCAGCACTCCAGGAAGTTGTCCACCACCGCCTTCCAGTTGGCGTGCACGGTATAGGTCAGGCGATGCGCGAACGTCAGGGCTCCGAGATCGGGGGCGTAGCTCGACACTTCGCGGGCGAGGCTGCCCGTCTGCTCGGCGAGCCGCGGCGCCTGCGGATCCAGGTTCACGAACACGAGGTGGCAGAACGCTTCCACCTGCACGGGGGTGAGGAAGATCCCGTCCGGGTCGAAGCTCTCGATCAGCTCCGAGCGGCGGGCCCGGTGCAGGCGGCCGTCGAGCCCGTAGACCCAGGCGTGATACGGGCAGGTGATGAGCCCCGTCGTGCCGGCGCCCTTCAGCAGCTCGTGCCCGCGGTGCTTGCAGACATTGTAGAAGGCGCGCAACACGCCATCCTGTCCCCGGATCGCGACGATGCTCCGGCCCTGGACGCTGGCGGCCACGTAGCTGCCCGGTTCGCGCAGCTTCTCCTCGTGGCAGAGGTATTGCCAGCTTCGCCGGAATATCCGGTCGCGCTCGACTTCGAGATATCCCGGATCGACATAGCATTCCGCGCCGATGGACGAGGACCGGGCCGCCACCGGATGGTAGCCCTCGCCGGCGTGCTCCAGTTGCTGCCGCGTCAATCGCACCGTCATGTCGTCGTTCCCGGACTCGGGATGCCGGAAGCGTCCGCGTTCATGCCGCCCTCGCTACGGTACACGAAGGCCCCGTGCGGCGACCGGCCCATGTTCCCGGTCCGGAATCGGAGTGCACCTTTCACGCCTCCCCTCCGCGGCGTCGCCGGAACCATGCGCCGTCGCCCCGCACCACATGTCGCGCATGGCATCCGAATCCTCCCCCGTTTCGCCGGCTTTCGACGGGGCGAAGCCCGGCGCCGTTCCTCTTCGATCGAGCGAGGTGGCCATTTGCCGCCGAATGGCTCACCATTTCGCCGTGCGGGGCGGCCGGACCCGGATTACGAGATGCCTGTGCCGGCGACTTCCCTTCCGGACGTGCCGATTTCCCCGGCTCCACCCCCGATGCGGCAGGAGGCGCGATGACGCCCTACCCTCGCGAGGATATCACCGCGGTCGTGCTCGCGGGCGGCCGGGCCCGGCGCATGGGCGGCGAGGACAAGGGCCTCATCGAAGTCGCGGGCAAGCCGATGGTCGCCCATACCCTCGATGTACTCCGGCCGCAAGCGGCGGAGGTCGTCGTCAACGCCAACCGCAACGCCGAGGCGTACCGCGCAATCACGGGATGCCGGGTCATCGCCGACACCGTCGGCGGCTTCGCCGGTCCGCTCGCGGGAATGGCGAGCGCGCTCCAGGCGTCGGCGACCCGACTCCTGCTCACCGCCCCGTGCGACTCGCCGCTGGTCACCGGGAATCTCGGACCGCGGCTGCATGAGGCGATGGCCCGCGATGACGCGGAGATTGCGGTCGCCCATGACGGCGAGCGCATGCAGCCGGTATTCGCCCTGCTCGCACACGGCCTGCTGCCGGACCTGCTCGCCTTCCTTCGGAGCGGGGAACGCAAGATCGACACCTGGTACGCGACCCGGCATACGGTGACCGTGGACTTGTCCGATACCCCCGATTCGTTTCTCAACGTCAACACGCCGCGGGAACGCGACCACATCGAGCAACGGCTCGCGCGGCGCCGCATGGAGCCCGAGCGGGCGGGCCGCTCCGGGCAACGCCTCGCCCGGCGCGCCGCGGAGCGCGGGCGGGTCCCGGTGTCCGTGCTGACGAACGCGCACATCCCGATCCTCGGCTTCGCGGCCTGGAGCGGCACGGGCAAGACGACGCTGCTGCGCCGGCTCCTGCCCATCCTCGCCGGAAGCGGGCTCCGGGTCGGGATGGTCAAGCACGCCCACCACGACTTCGACGTCGACACCCCCGGCAAGGACAGCTACGAGCTGCGCAAGGCGGGGGCGGCGCAGATGCTGATCTCGTCACGCCGCCGCTGGGCGCTGATGGTGGAGCGGCCCGCGGATCGGGAGCCCCCGCTCGACGAGGTGCTGCTGGAGCTCGACCAGGAGCTGCTCGATCTGATCCTGGTCGAAGGGTTCAAGCACGAACGGTTCCCCAAGATCGAGCTCCATCGTCCGAGCTTCGGCCGCCCCCTGCTCCATCCCGGCGACGACACCATCGTCGCGATCGCCACCGATGCACCGCTCGCGGTGCCGGTGTCGCTGCCCATGCTCGATCTGAACTCACCGGACGAAATCGCGGGCTACGTCGTCGAGTCGATGATGGGCGGCGCGGACGCGCACGGCCTGGAGTAGCGTCCGCGGGAACGTCATGTCGAGGCAGGAGACGTTCCTGCGCGCGCGGGCACGGTCTCCGCGACCAGCCCACGAGCGCGAGCTTCACGCGCCGGGCCGGCCTCGCTCGATCCCATCCTGTCCCGAGAGGTCCGCGAGGGACGCCAGCGCCCCAAGCGCCCGAACCCCGAGCGCGGCGCTACGACGGTCCTGGACACCCCGGCGAGGGCAGTCCCGCAACGCGGAAGGTCAGAACAGGCCGAACAACCGAAGGCCGATGGCGAACATGAAGGCGGCGAGCAAGCCGATGGACCATCGGATGGTCGCGAGCTCGGAGCGCACGGCGGCAAGGTCCGCCTTCGTGACGAGGCCCGCAAGGTCCGCCTTCGTGGCGAGGCCCACAAGGTCCGCCTTCGTCGCCAGTGCTTCACGGTCGGCGATGGTGGCCTGGCGCACGGTGCCGGCGATGGCTTCCGCCTGCCGGCGCTCGATACCCGCGGCTTCGAGCTCGCGGGCGGCGCTGAGGGTGTCGAAGGCGACGGCGTTCATGGCAAACGAGTGTAGCGGCCGGCCCGTCTCCGGACAATCGACCGCGGGCCCACGAACGTGTCCAGGTCCGGCGAGAATCCCTCACGAACGGCGAGGCGACTTGACGCTGCCGCGGCATCGCGAGAATGTCCCGCGCATGAGTCTTCCCGAGCCTCTTCCCGACTGCTACGAGGGCGATCCGGATCTCCTGCCGCCGGGCGAGGCGATGCGCCGGATCCGCGCCCACGTGCGCCCGATCGAGGCCACCGAGACGGTTGCGGTCATCGACGCGCTGGGGCGGGTCGCGGCCCGCGACGTGGTCTCGCCGATGGACGTGCCGGGACACGTCAACTCGGCGATGGACGGCTACGCCTGCGCCGGCAGTTCATTGCCGGATGGTGCGCCGCGCTGGTACGAGGTGGTGGGGACGGCCTGGGCGGGCAGACCCTTCGCCGGCCCGGTGGGGCCGTCGCAGGCGGTGCGGATCATGACCGGCGCGGTCATGCCCGCCGGCGCGGACACCGTGGTGATGCAGGAGCACGTGGAGGTCGACGGCGATCGCGTGCGGGTCCCGCCGGGCATCGAGGCGGGCCAGCATGTGCGCCAGGCCGGCGAGGACATCGCGGCCGGCGCGGTGGTGATCCCGCGCGGGCGGCGCATCATGCCGGCGGAAATGGGCCTGCTGGCGTCGCTCGGCGTCGCCGGGGTCGAGGTCCACCGCACGCTCCGCGTCGCGTACTTCTCGACCGGCGACGAGGTCCGCCCCCCCGGCGAGCCCTTCGAGCCGGGGCTCGTCTACGACAGCAACCGCTTCACCATGCACGGCATGCTCGGCCGATTCGGGGCGGAGATCCTCGACCTGGGCATCGTGCCGGATCGGCGCGAGGCTGTGTTCGATGCGCTCCGCGAGGCGTCCGCCCGCGCCGACGTGGTGCTGTCCTCCGGCGGCGCCTCGACCGGCGAGGCCGACTACGTCAAGGAGGCGTTGCACGCGCTGGGCCGGATCGGGTTCTGGCGCATCGCAATCCGGCCCGGGCGCCCGCTCGCCTTCGGCCTCCTCGGCGATTCGGTGTTCTTCGGCCTGCCGGGCAACCCGGTGGCGGTGATGGTGACGTTCTACCAGTTCGTGGAGCCCGCGCTCCGGGCCGCGGCGGGCGAGATCGACGCGAGACCGCGCCCGGCGGTGGAGGCCCGCTGCACGACGCGGCTGCGCAAGAAGCCGGGCCGGGTCGAGTACTACCGGGCCATCCTCGAACGGGACGAGCACGGCATCCTCGTCGTGCGCAGCACCGGCAGGACCGGCTCCGGCCTCCTGCACACGATGAGCGACGCGAACTGCTTCATCGTCCTCCCCGAGGACGGCGCCACGGTGGAGCCCGGCGCGACGGTCGAGGTACAGCCCTTCTTCGGCCTCATGTGAGCCGCGGCACGGCGCCGGGAATGGATCCCGCGTACCATCGGGAATGACCTTCCGAGCGAGCGAACATCCATGACCGACCCGATTCCCGGACACGCCGGCCGCGCATTCATCCCGCTCTCGATCTGCGTGCTCACCGTCTCCGACACCCGCACCGAGGACACCGACAAGTCCGGCCGGCTGCTCGCGGATCGCCTGTCCGCGGCCGGCCACGGCCTGCACGAGAAACGGATCGTGCCCGACGACGTCTACCGGATCCGCGCCGTGGTGTCGGGCTGGATCGCGGACCCCGGGGTCAACGCCGTCATCAGCACCGGCGGCACCGGGGTCACCGGCCGCGACGGCACCCCCGAGGCGGTGGGTCCGCTCCTCGACAAGACCATCGACGGCTTCGGCGAAGTGTTCAGGACGATCTCGTACGACGAGATCCGGACCTCGACGATGCAGTCCCGCGCCTTGGCCGGGGTCGCGAACGCGACCTACGTCTTCTGCCTTCCCGGATCATCGGGCGCCTGCCGCACCGCGTGGGACAAGCTCATCGTCGATCAGCTCGACTACCGCACGCGGCCGTGCAACCTCGTGGAGCTGATGCCGCGACTGCTGGAGAAGTAGCGGACCGGCTTTCCGTCATTCCCCCGACGGCGGGAGTCGGGAAGAAGGTTCGGCTCCGGGGCGGCCGGGTCGGATGAACAGGTCGAGCTGGCCGTCCTCGTCTTTCGACGGGCTGCCGGGGATCCGGATGCGGCGGCGCTCCAGGAGCTGCTCCTCGACATCGGCCAGGTAGGGAGAAGGCGGCAGCTCGCGCACCTTCCCCCGCCACGGACGCTTCGTTGCCCGGGAGAGGTACAGCTTCGTCTTGGCGCGGGTCACGCCGACGTAGAACAAGCGGCGTTCTTCGTCGAGGACCGCCTTGCCGGGCTTCCCCCAGGTCAGGGGGAGGAGACCGCTCTCGCAGCCGGCGATGAACACCACGGGAAACTCCAGACCCTTCGCGGCATGGAGGGTCAGCACCGAGATCCGATCCGCGCGAGGGTCCCAGGTATCGACCTCGGTGCCCAGCGACAGATCGGACAGGAACCGATCCAGATCCTCTCCACACGCGACGGCGGCGGGTCTCAACAGCTCGCACGCCTCCGGCATCTGCGCGCCGCGCCGGCCATCTCCGGAACAGACCGCTTCGAGCTGCTCCCGAACCGGCCCCGGGTGCCGCGCCTCGCGCAGGGCGTCGATCACCGCGGTCACCCCCGGATGATCCAGAAGGGGGCGATGCGAGCGGTGCTGAAAGGGCATGCCCGAACGCTGCAACGCCTCGACGAGGGCGGGGACCTGCGCTCCCGTTCGGTACAGTACGGCGAAATCGGAGAATGAGAAGTCATGCCCCGCGGCGTCCTCCGAACGCCCACTGTCGATGGAGAAGAAGCTGTGCCCGCCGAGGGTGTGCTCCAGGGTGCGGACGATGAATTCCGCCTCCGCCTTCTCGGTGGGAGCCTCGTGGATGGTGACGAGCTCGGGCGGGTCCTCGACCACCGGGACGGGAGGCGAGGCGGCGCCCGAGCGGGCGATCACCTGCGACGAAAGGGCGACGATGTTTCGACCGGAACGATAGTTGCGGGTCATCCGCACGACTTCGGCCCCCGGGAAGTCCCGCTGGAACTCCGAGAAGAAGCGTACGTCCGCGCCCCGGAAGCTGTAGATGGCCTGATCCGGATCGCCGATGGCGCAGATGTTGCCGTCCGGGGGAACGAGCTGCTTCACCAGCCGGACCTGCTGCTCGTCGACATCCTGGTATTCGTCGATCGACACCCACCGCCAGCGCTGCCGGTACTGCGCACGGAGCGCGGGGATGGTCTCCAGCGCATCCGCCGCCCGGATCACGAGATCGTCGAAGTCGCACAGGTTGCGGGCTTCCATTGCCTTCTCGTAGGCATCGGCCGCTTCGTCCGACTCCTCGGCCCGTGATGACCCGCGGGTGCGTCTGGCGTGCGCGATGGCCGACAACCGGCTGCGCGCCCTTCTCTCGGAGACGTCCAGCGCGTCCCGGAGCAACTGGATCCGTTCGGCATCCGATGCGATCCGAAAGCCGCGCTGCAGGCCCGCTGCGTTGTGGTGCTCCTTCAGAACGGACAGGCCCAGGGAGTGGAACGTATGCACCGGGACGCGCTCCCAGGCATCCGGCAGCAACGCCCGAAGGCGCTCGCGCATCTCGCCGGCGGCTCGTCGTGTAAAGGTAATCGCGAGACAGCAGGCGGCGGGGACGGCATGATTCGTGACCAGATGGGCGATACGATGGGTCAGGGTACGAGTCTTCCCGGACCCGGGACCGGCCACGACGAGCAGCGGACCGGCAACGGTCTCGACGGCACGGCGCTGGTCGTCGTCCAGCCCGGCCGGGACATGGCGGGAGCCGTCGAGCGGCGCCGCCCTCTCCGAACCCCGGCGGCGCGGCGGCGTCTCCCGAGACCGAGACGGCGTCGTCTCCTTTCGCCTCGGTCCGGCCGCCTGTGGTGTGCCCGTCTCCCGGGATGAGAGTGAAGGCTCCCCGCCAAGCCGAGGCGACGCCACCTCCTTTCGCCGCGGTTCGGCCGCGGCTCGTGCATCGGCGTCCACCGCTGGAAGTCCGGGGACACCTTCAGCCGGCCGCCCTGCCGCGGCGGCCTCACCAAAGAGCGGGGCACCGCGGGTGTACCGGCGCAGTTCGGCGTCCCGGAACATGCGGATCGTGCCGTACACCCCGTCGTAGCCGGCGTGCCGGATCACCTCCTGCTTCCGCAAGCGGGAGACCGCTTCGGTGACGAGCGGCGAGGCCGCGGGCGCGATGTCCTCCAGCGGGAGGGTATCGAGGAGCTGGAGCTCCGGCCCGAGCTGGCCCAGGAGGCTCTCGTAGTGTTGGGCGATCCTCTTGCTCTTCGGGCCGACCTGGTGGATTTCCGACAGGATCTCGGGCAGCGGGACGAGACTCCGCATCGTGCCGGCGGTCTCGGGCGGGGCGGTTTCCTCGGGCCGGTCCGCGAGGTCTTCGACCCGGTGCATGACGCCGACCGTCAGCGGCTTGCCGCACGCGGGACACCGGCCTTCACGCTCGCGGGTTTCGGGGGGAGACAGGCGGACGTCGCAGCTTCGATGGCCGTCCAGGTGATACTTGCCCTCCTCGGGAAAGAACTCCAGCGTGCCTTCATACCCCTGCCCCGTCTCCAACGCCTTGCGCAGGGCGAAGTAGTCCAGCTCCGTGTCGAAGACGCACACTTCCCGCCCCAGCTTCTCCGGCGAATGGGCGTCCGAGTTGGACACCAGCCGGAAGCGGTCCAGGGACGACACCCGCCAGTTCATCGGCGGGTCCGACGACAGGCCGGTCTCGACCGCGAAGATGTGGGGGCTCAAGTCTCCGTAGCAGTCGTCGATGGCGTCGAACCCGGACTTCGAGCCGAGCGCGGCGAACCACGGCGTCCAGATATGGGCGGGAACGAGATACGAGCCGGACCCGGACTCCAGGGCGATCTCCAGCAGATGCCGCGAATCGAGCCCCAGGATCGGCCGCCCGTCCGAGTGCAGGTTGCCGATCCTGGACAGGCTGTCGACCACGCGATCCGTCGAGTCGAAATCCGGGGTGTAGATCAGGTGGTGGATCTTCCGGGTCCTGTCGAACTTCTTGTAGATGGTCGATATCTCGACCGACAGCATGAACCGGACCGCGGTACGGCGGCTCCGGCACGCGGCGGGCAGCCGCTCCTCGACCGCTCTCTCCAGATCCGGCCGAAGCCGGAACAACCCCGGCTCCGCGGGCACGAGCTTCTCCTTCAGCTCGGCTCTCCAGGCGGGATGGGTGAAGTCCCCGGTACCGACGATGCCGATCCCCTTCTTGCGGGCCCAGATGGCCAGATTCTCCAGATCGCAGTTTCGGCTGGTCGCGCGGGAGTACTTGGAGTGGACGTGCAGGTCGGCGTAGAACGTCATGCGGCGGGATTCCTCTCGGGCGTGCCCGGCAAGCGATCGCCGGGGTATCGGAGGGCTCTCACCTTGATTCGGATCGGGCGTGCGCGTCAACAAGCGCACGAGCGCGCCGACCTCCCCGGGGGCCTGTCGCCGGGCATCGCACGGTCACCATCCTGGACGATGCGGGACGACAACGGGCTCCAGGGGCCGACCGGCGGGGGCAGACCAGGATCATCCATGATCCCGGGTGCGGACCCGTTCGCACTATGTCCTGAACGGATACGGACACTACAATCGGGCATACGCAGCGAACTCGCGCCGGAACAGGCCATTGAAACTCGTCATTCTCGACCGGGACGGCGTCATCAACCAGGCGCTCCCGCACCACGTGCGCTCCGCGGAGGAGTGGCAGCCGATCCCCGGGAGTCTCGATGCGGTCGCACGGTTGGATCGAGCCGGGTACCGCGTCGTGGTCGCGACCCACCAGCCGGGGATCCGCCGGCGCCACTTCACCTTCGAAGACCTCAACCGTATCCATGAACGGATGCACCGGCGACTCGCGGACTACGGAGGAACCATCGAGGCGGTCTTCGTTTGCCTCTGTCTGCGCAGCCACGCCTGCGAGTGCTTCAAGCCCCGCCCGAGCCTGCTGCACGAGATCGCGGACCGGCTGCACGTCCCGCTCGACGGCGTACCGTGCATCGGCGGTACGCCGGACGTTCTCGAAGCGGCGCGCGGCGCGGGAGCGCGGCCGATGCTGCTGCGCACGGGCAGGAGCGAGGCGACCGCGCGCGATCGCGCGTATCCGGACGGGATCGAAGTCCACGACGATCTCGCGGCGGCGGTGGACACATTGCTCGCCGCGCATTGAAACGAACCAGCGAAGCCAGGAGGAACGACCATGCCCATCAAGGTTGTCGAGCTGCACCACCACGGCATCCGCATCGACCCGTCGGACGACGCGCAGGATCGGGCCAGGGATTTCTATTCCGGCCTGCTCGGCCTGGAAGCCGACGCGGGGCGCCCGAATATTCCCGGTATCCCCGGCTTCTGGATGTACGTCGGCAGCGACGAGCAACGCACCCAGATCCATCTCATGGGCGCCACCGGAGAGTCCCCGGTCGCGCGCAACGCGGAGGAAGACCCGACCCGGCCCCACGTCGCGCTCGCGGTGGAGGACATCAACGAGGCGCGGCGCGAGCTCGAGGTGCGGGGGGTGCGGCACTGGACGGTCCGCAGCCTCGTGGGAGAGAACTCCGACCAGGTCTTCGTTCCCGATCCGTTCGGCAACATCATCGAGCTGCACCAGATCGGCACCTGCCGCTGCAACCGGGTCTCCCTCTCCGGCTGAGGGTCCGAAGCCCGTGCCGGCCCTTCATCGTTCGCGCACCGGCCGGCTCGTGCGGGACGGACGATCGGCCTCGCGGGGACCCTCCTCGAAGATGGGCGGAAAGGGCCGCGTCCGGTTGGTTTACACTGGCCCGCCCCTATCCATCGCAGGAGGAACACCGTCATGACCGGCGACCGGCGAGAGGACAGAACCTACAGCGAGGAAGACATCCGGGCGAAGCTCGAAGCCGAGCTGCCGCACTGGTACTACGAGAACGGCTGGATCAGGCGCCGATACCGGACCGCCGGCTGGAAGGGGACGCTGATGGTGATCAACGCCGTCGGCCATCTGGCGGAGGCCGCGTGGCACCATCCCGACATCACCGCGTCCTACGCCTTCGTCATCGTCAAGCTCATGAACCACGCGGCGAAGGGCGTGACCGACAAGGACTTCGAGCTGGCGCGCAAGATCGAGGAGTTCGTCCACTGGCAGCCGGGCGAAGCCGGCGGCGCACTGGAGGGGACCCCCGTGGACCAGAGGTTCCGGTACATCAAGTACGACTGAATGGACGAGCGCATCCTCTTCCTGACCGGCCGCCTCGCGCACGACAGCCTGTGCCGGGAGATCGAGGGGCTGGCGAAGCGGAGCTTCTCCTACCGGGTACAGGAGCTGGGCCTGCAGGTTGCGGGCCTGATGACCGCGGACATGATCAGGCGCCGCCTGCCG
Source organism: uncultured Gammaproteobacteria bacterium (assembly GCA_958295835.1). Classification (GTDB taxonomy): domain Bacteria; phylum Pseudomonadota; class Gammaproteobacteria; order HK1; family HK1; genus HK1. The sequence continues at coordinate 3,701,235 of OY282378.1, read as the reverse complement.
GCACCGGAGGACGCTCAGCGGATCATCGTGCCGGGGCTCTGCGGCGGCGACGTCGAGGCGCTTTCGCATACGTACGGGATGCCGGTCGAGCGTGGTCCCAGGGACCTGAAGGATCTGCCCGAGTTCTTCGGCACGGCCGGACGCCGGCCCGACCTGGACGAGCACCGCGTCACCATCATCGCCGAGATCGTCGATGCGCCGCACATGGGCGTCGAGCAGATCCTCGAGCGGGCCGTCGCCTACCGGGCCGACGGGGCGGACGTCATCGACCTGGGCTGCCTGCCCGGGACCGGCTTCCCGCACCTCGAGGAATCCGTCTCGGCGCTCAAGCACGAGGGCTACGCGGTCAGCGTCGATTCACTGGATCCGCCGGACCTTGTCCGTGCCGCCGCGGCCGGAGCCGACTATCTGCTCAGCCTCAAGGAGAGCACCCTGCACGTTGCCGGCGAAGGGGCGGGCACGCCGGTGCTGATCCCGGAGCGCCCGTCGGACCTGGACTCCCTGTACCGGGCCGCCGAGAAGCTGGCCGGGCAGGGGCGGCGCTTTCTGCTCGACCCCGTCCTGGAGCCGATCCACTTCGGCTTCACCGAGTCGTTGCTGAGGTACCACGCGGTCCGCCGGCGGTATCCCGACGCCGAGATCATGATGGGCATCGGCAACCTCACCGAGCTCACCGACGCCGACACCACCGGGATGACCGCGGTGCTGATGGGGGTGGTGTCGGAGCTCGACATCGGGGCGGTCCTGACCACCGAGGTCAGCCCCCACGCGCATACATCGGTGAGGGAGGCCGACGTCGCGCGCCGCATCATGTGGGCGGCCAGGCGCGACGGCAATCTGCCGAGGCGCTACCACGGCGGGCTGATGGCGCTGAAGGACCGCAAGCCCTTCCCCCATACCTGCGATGAAGTGATGCAAATCGCGGCCGCGGTGAAGGATCCCAGCTTTCGTATCCAGCTCACGCGGGAAGGCATCCACGTCTACAACCGGGACGGCCGGCAGCTTGCCACCGATCCTTTCGCGCTCTATCCGGGGCTCGCGGTGGACGGGGACGCGAGCCATGCGTTCTACCTGGGCGTCGAGCTCGGGCGGGCGCAGATCGCCTGGCAGCTCGGCAAGCGCTACCTGCAGGACAACGAGCTGGAATGGGGGGTGTCGGTCCGCGGCGGGAACGACGGCATCCACCGTAGCGGCGGCGCCCCTGGTGGCGGCGTTGCCGGAGAATGATCCGCGAGACCGTCATCACCACGCTGGGGGCCGGCGGCGCGCCGTACATCGCCCCCATGGGGGTACGCACGGAGGGCGGGCTCCATCTGATCGCTCCGTTTCGCCCGTCGAGGACGCTCGACAATCTCCGGCGCAGCGGCCAGGCGGTCATCAACTACACCGACGACGTGCGCGTCTTTGCCGGCCGCCATACCGGGCGCAGGAGCTGGCCGACGGTTCCGGCAGGGACGGTCCGTGGTGTCCGGCTCGCGCAGGCGCTGGCCCACGTGGAGGTGGAGGTGGCCAGGTGGGACGACGACGATCTGCGCCCCCGCATCTACTGTCGCGAGCTGGCGCGCGAGACCCACGCGGCGTTTCAAGGCTTCAATCGCGCGCAAGCCGCGGTGATCGAGGCTGCGATACTCGTCAGCCGCCTGCACCTGCTGCCGCCGGAGAAGATCGACCGCGAGATGGAGTACCTGCGCATCGCGATCGAGAAGACCGCCGGTCCCCGCGAGCGGGAAGCCTGGCAGTGGCTGGTCGAACGGGTGGCCGGTTATCGGCACGATGGACGATGAGCGGGGGATGCGACGGACGTAACCGCGCGGGTCGCTTGCCGCTCCTCGAACTCGTACTGCAGCATGTAGGGAAACACCTTCGATTGATCCCGTCTGCACCGTGGTCGACGTGCTCCGGCGCCTCCATCACGACCGCAAGAGCTTCGATTGCGGATCGCCCGATCTCGACGACCACCTGATCCGTTACGCCCGACAGAACCCTGAATTCGCGGCACCACGGCCGGTTGTTTCACCTGACCCGTTCCCCTACTCTCGCCATCGGAAAGGCGGGCGACGAGGGCGGAGGCTGCCATGCTGGAACAACAGCTCGTCAACGGGCTGATGCTGGGTGGGATCTACGTCCTGGTCGCGGTCGCGTTCACGCTGACCATCGGGATCCTGAACTTCCTGAACTTCAGCATCCCCGGCGTGTTCATGCTCTCGGGCGTCTTCACCTGGGCGCTTCTGAAGATGGGCCTCCCCTGGCCGCTGGCCATCCTCGGCGCGCTCGCCGTCGGGGCGGTGGCTTCCCTCGTGGTGGAGCGGTGCACCTATAGCTGGATGCGCTCGTCGGACCACTACGTGCCGCTGGTCAGCTCCATGGGGTTCCTGATCCTGTTCGAGAACCTGGTGCTGGTGCAGTGGGGGTCCGATTTGCAGCGCGTGGTGCTGCCGTTCGCGGATCTGAACATCCGCTTCGCCTCGCTGGTCGTCAGCATTCCGCAGTTGGTGAGCCTCGTCCTGGCCATCGGCCTGGTCTTCTGCCTTCGGATGCTGCTGCAGAAGACGCAGATGGGGCGGGGGCTCCGCGCCATCGCGGAAAGCCCCTCCACCGCGGAGATCCTGGGGGTCGTGGTCGCGAGGCTGGTGCCGATGGTGTTCGTCATCGGCGGCCTGTTCGCCGCGCTCGGCGGCATGCTGTTCGCGCTCAACTACCAGCAGGTGCACCCCTTCATGGGCGAGGAGGTCGCGCTGAAGGGCATCTCGGCCATGGTGATCGGGGGCATGGGCAACGTCTGGGGCTCCGTGCTCGGCGGGCTGCTCATCGGCGTGGTGGAAGTCCTGTCCATCCATTTCTTCAACGCCGATTTCGTCGACTTCTCCGTCTACGGCCTGCTGCTCGTGATCCTGTTCTTCAAGCCGACCGGCCTGCTCGGCGCGTCCGGGATCGTCCGGGAGAAGTTCTGACATGAGCGGCTATCTCGAAGGCGTTCTCGTCATCCTCCTGCTGAACGTCATCTTCGCCTACGCGGTCTACTGGCCGCTGGCGGCCGGCCAGCTCAACCTGGGGGTGGCCGGGTTCGTCGGCGTCGGCGCCTACGTTTCCGCGTACGCCAGCAACGAATACGGCGTATCGCCCTGGCTGGCCTGCATCGGGGCCGGGATGGTGACGTTCGTGCTCGCGCTCATCATCGCGGTGCCGGTGCTGCGGACCAGAGGCATCTACCTCGCCCTGGCCACGTTCGCCTTCGGCCAGGTGCTGCAATCCCTGTTCCTCAACCTCGAGGTGGTGGGCGGGGCGGCGGGCTACCCGGTGCTCGCCTATCTCGGCATCGGCGGCATCGCGGTCTTCGCCTTCGCCGTGTTTCTGGTCACCGCCTTCCTCGAACGCACCCGGTTCGGTTTGAACATGGTGGCGGTGCACGACGACGAAGCCGTCTCCGACCTGTTCGGCATCAACGTCCGCCGGTACCAGGCGCTCGCCTTCGCCATCGGCGCGGCCTTCGCGGGGCTCGGCGGAGGGCTGTACGGGCACCACTTCAGCTACATCGAGCCCCAGAACTATTCGATCCTGTTCAGCATCTCCGTGGTCCTGTTCGTCCTCCTCGGCGGCACCCAGACCGTGTTCGGCCCGCTGCTCGGCGCCTTCTTCTTCACCCTGCTGCCGGAGGTGCTGCGCGGCAGCGAGGAGTGGCGCTACGCGATCTTCGCGGTCCTGATCATCGCGACGATGATCCTGCGCCCCCAGGGGCTGGTCACCGCCGGGGAGCTTCGCGCCGTCAGGCGTCTCTTCGGCGGCGGCGCGCTGGCAGGACGATCCCATGGCTGATACGCGCCGGTCCGACATCTCCGTGAACGAGCGGCGCAACGCACGGGCGGCGGCAGAGGACGCTCCGATGGCTGACGCCCTCGTCCTGCGTCCCCGTGAACAAGCGGCGCAACGCACGGGCGACGGCAGGGGACGACGCCGTGGCTGACGCCCCCGTCCTGCGCCTGGACGGGGTGTCCAAGTCCTTCGGCGGACTGGAGGTCATCCGGGATCTGTCGTTCGACGTGGCGCGCGGCCAGCGCACGGCGCTGATCGGACCCAACGGCGCGGGCAAGTCCACCGTCTTCAACCTGATCAGCGGCGTGTATCCGGTCACGGCCGGGCGGATCCACGTCAACGGGGAGGACCTGACCGACGTTCCGTCCCGCCTGCGGATGCGCCGCGGGGTGTCGCGGAGCTTCCAGAACATCCGGCTCGTCTCGCACCTCACGGTTCTGGAGAACGTCCTGATCGGGCAGACGCCCCGCATCTTCAAGCTGGCCGAGGTCCTGTATCCCGTGCGCTCCGCCCGGGGGTCCCGCTGGGCACGGGAGGCGACGGACGCGCTGGAGCGGGCCGGACTGGCGGAGTTTGCCGGCAGCCAGGTGAACGACCTTCCCTATGGCGTGCAGAAGCAGATCGAAATCGCCCGCGCGTTGCTCGGGGGGGCGGACGTGCTGCTGCTCGACGAGCCGGCCGCCGGCCTCAACCCGCAGGAGACCGAGGCGCTGAAGGAGCGGCTGCGGAGCATCGCCGACGAGGGCAAGACGATCGTCGTCGTCGAGCACGACATGCAGTTCGTCGGGGCGCTGTGCGAGCACGTCGTGGTGCTCGACTTCGGGGAGAAGATCGCCGAGGGGACGCCCGCGGAGGTCCGCCGGGAGCCTCAGGTCGTCGAAGCCTACCTGGGCTCGGACGCCGAGTGAGGGGGAAGGTGGGAGGAAAGGTGGAGACGTTGCCGAAAGCGCAGTATCCCGAGGTGGCCTGCACGGAGGTCCGCCGGGAGCCTCGGGGCATCGAAACCTGTCCGGGTTCGGACACCGGGTGAGAGTGCGGGCGGGAGGCAAGATGGAGGCATTGCTGGAAACGCAGGATCTCGAAGTGGCCTACGGCCGCATCGAGGCCGTCAAGGGCGTTTCGATCTCCGTGGCCGAGGGCGAGGTCGTCGCGGTGCTCGGCGCGAACGGCGCCGGAAAGTCCTCGCTGCTCAAGTCGATCTACGGCCTCGTGGCTCCCCGCGGCGGCGAGGTGCGTTTCGCCGGCCGGAAGCTGCCGCCGCGCTCGACGTCTACCAGGATCGCCGGCGGCCTCGCCCTGGTGCCGGAAGGCCGACAGATACTGGTCAGCCTCACCGTGGACGAAAACCTGCGCCTGGGCGCCTACAACCGCAGGGATACCGCCGATCTCGACGACGATCTCGAAGCGATCTACGCGCGGTTCTCGAACCTGGATCGGCGCCGCGCCATGTCCGCCTCGACGCTGTCGGGCGGCGAGCAGCAGATGCTCGCCATCGGCCGCGCCCTGATGGCCAGACCGACCCTGCTGATGCTGGACGAGCCTTCATTGGGCCTGAGCCCGAAGCTCGTCGGCGAGCTGTTCGAATTGCTCCGCCGGCTCAACGACGACGGGCTCGGCATCCTGCTGGTCGAGCAGAACACGCGCAAGGCGTTGCAAATCGCGCACCGCGCATACGTGCTGGAGCTTGGCCGCTGTGTCGCCGAGGGAACTCCCGAGCAGCTTCACGAAGGAGGGAAGATCGAGGAAGCCTACCTCGGTCAGGACGGCGCGGGCTGAGGACGGGCAGCCGGCCCCCTGCGGCCGGCGCTGACGCTCACGTTCACCGACCGCCGACGTCCACGTTCATCAACCGTCGATGTTCAAGTTCACCAATCGGAACGAAGGAGGCAAGTCATGAAATTCCACGGATTCATCGCCACTGCCATGACGGCGGCGCTCGGCCTCGGCTTCACCGCGCCCGTGGCGGCGCAGGATCTGGTCCTGGGCTACATCGCCGCGAAGACCGGTCCGTTCGTGAGCCTCTCGAAAACCAACGAGATCGCCGCGCAGATCGCGGTCGACGAGATCAACGCCAGAGGCGGCATCAACGGCAGGATGGTCCGGATCGAGACCTTCGACTCCTCCGGAAAGCCGGAGCAGGCGGTCGTCGGCGTGCGCACCCTCGAGAAGGACGAGAAGGTGCTGGCGATCATCGGGCCGTTCAGCTCCTCGGAGGCGCGCGTCGCGTTCCCGATCGCCGAGCGGCTGAAGATCGTCACCATGTCGATGGCTTCCTCGGCTCCGGGCCTGGCCAAGCCGTTCAAGTTCGCCTTCCGCAATACGTCGAACGAAGGGTACATGTTCGCCCAGGCCATGAAGACCATGAAACAGAAAGGCATCCCGGTCCGCAACGCCGCCATCGCCCACGCCACGGACGACACCATCTCGAAGCTCATGGGCACGAGGATCTTTCCCGCGATCTTCGAAAAAATGGATGTTTCCGTGGAGAACGTCGTGACCTTCAAGCTGTCCGCGTTCGACCTCTCGCCCCAGGTCTCGCAGCTCACCTCGTCGCCGACCGACGTCGTCGCGGTGGGCGCGCCGCCGGAGCAGGCGATCAAGCTCGTCACGGAGATGCGCCGGCAGGGCCACGAGGGCCGTCTCATTGCCGGGTCCACGATCGCGGCGCCGGATCTGCCGGAGCGCATGGGCGAGCCGGGCAACGGGACCACCCTGCCGACGGCCTTTTTCGCCGATCTCGACGACCGCACCCGGGCGTTCACGGCGGAATTCGCCAGGCGTGCGAAAGCGGAGGGTGAGCGGGCGTTGCCGGCGCAGTTCGACGCGGCCACCTACGACATCGTCCTGTTCTTCGCCCACGCCATGGAACAGGCCGGCGTGACCGGCGACCCGGACAAGCTGGAGGCCGAGCGGGCGGCCATCCGGGACCGGCTCGCCGCCATGAAGGACTTTCCCGCCCTCGAAGGCTCCATCTCCTTCGGACCGGACGGTGACGCCCTGAAGCCGGTCTACGTCCTCGAGATCGACGACGGCAAGTGGCGGCTTCTCGGGATCCAGCAGGTCCAGGGCTGAGGACGGCGCCAGGCGGCGGGGCAGGAGGGGACATCGACCCCCCTTCCCCGCCGATGTTCCCGATCGGGCGGAGCCGGAACCAGGGGGTGGTCCCCAGCCCGGGAGCGGCGCTCCGAAGGGGGTCCGGCGTTTCCGGAATCGAAAGCCGGTCGGCGAATCATCCACCGCCACCTTGATCGAGAATTCACGGGCAGACTGATATGGATGAACCCGTCAAGCTACCGTGTGTCGAGGCCGGGGCAGGTCAATCCACCGATGTCTGATCGTAGTAGTGGATCTCGAGCAACACGCATCCGCGCTCCGACTTGAACGGGCCGTGGTAGACGCCCGGGGGCCGGCAGGCGTAGGTGTTCGGGGCGAAGGATTCGCCGCCGTCGCCGTTCGCGTCGTTGCCCACCGTGAGGTCTCCGGCGATCAGGTAGACCTCTTCCCAGTGGTCGTGGATGAAGGGCTGGGTCGTGAAGACGCCCGGCGCGAACCTGAGCAGCCGGGTGCGACTGCCCTCCCTGTTTTCCTCGTCGATCGAGCCGGCCAGGATCTTCTGCTCGATGCCCTCCGGGTAGCCGGGCGGCACGTGCCATCCCTCGTCCATGTCGAGGGCGTGGAATTCGCTGTGTTCCTTGTTGACTTTCATTGACGATCTCCCTGATCCGGTGTCGCTGGAATCAAAAGCCGGTTGGTGAATCATCCTTCGTCACACGGCTCGATGCTAGCCACAGCTCCCGAGCCACTCCGAGATCACTTCGCCGGTATGCTCGCCCAGTATCGGAGCGGGGCGGCGGATCGCGCCCCCGGTCCGCGACAGCTTGACCGGGATTCCCAGGGTCTTCGAACGCCCCGCGGCCGGGTGCTCGATCTCCTGAACCATGCCGCGGGCGAGGCAGTGGGGGTCGGAGAGCGCGTCGACGTGGTTCATCACCGGCCCCGCCGGGACCCCCGCCGCTTCGAGCTTCTCGCACCAGTACGCGGTGGTCTCGCGCTCGAAGTACGGGGTCAGCGCCTCGACCAGCGCGGTGATGTTTCGGACGCGATCCGGCTTGGACGCGAAGCGCGCATCCCCGGTGAGGTGGGGGCAGCCGAGCACCTCGCAGGTCAGCTCCCAGAAGCGGTCGTTCGCACAGCCGATGTTCATGTAACCGTCGGCGGTGGGGAAGAGCTGGTACGGGGCGCTGCCGCGATGCCCCTGCCCGAGCCGTTCGGGAACTTCGCCGTTCGCGAAGACCCCGGCCGCCTCGTAGACGCCCAGCGAGAGCCCGGACTCGAACAACGAGGTGTCGACGTGCTGACCGAGTCCTGTCCGCTCGCGGGCGGCGAGAGCGGTGAGGATGCCGATGGCGCCGTTGAGCCCCGCCCCGAGGTCGGTGATCGGGATGGGGATGCGGAACGGAGGTCCTTCGGCGGGGCCGTTGATGCTCATCAGTCCGGACATGCCCGCGGCAATGAGGTCGAAGCCGCCGCGTGAAGCATACGGGCCGGTCTGGCCGAACCCCGAGATCGAGCAGTAGACCAGCCGGGGATTGAGCACCGACAGGGCTTCGTAGCCGATCCCGAGCCGCTGGGCGGTGCCGGGCTTGAAGCTCTCGACCACGACGTCCGCGACCGTGGCCATCGCCTTGAAGGTCGCGAGGTCCGCAGTGGATTTCAGGTCGAGCGCCACCGAGCGCTTGTTCCGGTTCCACAGCATGAACGGCGCGCTCTCGCCACCCGTGAACGGCGGGGTCCGGCGCATGTCGTCCCCGCCCTCCGGGCGCTCGACCTTGACCACGTCGGCGCCGTGGTCGGCAAGGATCATCGCGCAGTACGGGCCGGAGAGGTGGATGGTGAGGTCCAGCACCTTGAGGTGTTCGAGGGACATGGGCATGGGACGGCTCCCTTCGCGGATGGCGCCGGCCCCGAGTGTATCTCGCCGGCGATCGCGCCATCGGGATCGGCCTTGGTGGCGGCGCGTCCGTCGCCGTGGTGGATGGCCTTCGCGATGGCTGAAGCGAGCATCAACGGAAGGCAACCGAAATCCATGCGAATCCTGTCGACGCGGCGAGTACGCGGTATGCAAGGGTCTCACGGCCCGGGAGAGTCAGCGCGTCGCCCGCTGAAATCATTGGTGCCGGTGAGTGGACTCGAACCACCGACCTACTGATTACGAATCTTGCAATCTACTCTTCTCGCCAATTCTATCACAATCTCGCGCGTTCAGTTAACCACGTGAAAACAAGCTGTTACGTGCCCTTCGCGTGCTTGTTGCATCAACGGCGGTCAATCCGTATCGTGGCGCTGTGGTGACATAGTGGTGACATAGTGGTGACACGCGAAGGGAGACAACGGCATGAATCTGACTGAACGCACCATCCGCGACGCGCAACCCGGCCCGAGGCAACGCTTCCTCTGGGATGCGCAAGTGAAGGGGTTGGGAGTCCGCATCACGCCGGCGGGCTCGAAAGCCTACGTGCTCGACTACCGGATGCACGGACGGCGGCGGCGGGGCGTCCTGGCGCGGGTGAGCGAGATCTCGTTGCGCGAGGCGCGTCAACGCGCCGGCGCCGAGCTCGCCCGCATCCGTGCCGGTGAGAGCGATCCGCTGACCCGCCGGCAGGAAGCGCGTGAAGCGCCGACCGTGAACGGCGGCATCGATCGGTTCTTCGGCGAGCACGCGCCGGCCCGCATCGCCACCGAGCGACTGACGGAGCGCACGGTCCGTGAATACCGATGGCAGGCGGATCGGCATATCCGCCCGGCACTCGGCAAGCGCCGCATCGAAGACGTGACCCGGCACGACGTGGCACGCATGGTCCGGGATCTCTCGCCGGTTGCCCGGAACCGCATCCTCGCCTTGGCGTCCAGGCTGTTCACCCTGTTCGAGCATTGGGAGCTCCGGCCCCAACACACCAACCCCGCCCGCGGCATCGAGCGCTCCGTCGAGGAGCCTCGTGACCGCGTGCTTTCCCCGTCCGAACTGGCGGCGCTCGGCGATGCCCTCGCCCGGGCGGAGGAAGCGAAACCCGCGCCCGTGGCGGCGATCCGCTTCGCGGCGCTGACCGGGCTACGGATCTCCGAAGTGCTCGGGATGCAGTGGGCGCACGTCCAGCCGGAGAACGGCGCCGTGGTGCTGCCGAAGACGAAGACGGGGCGGCGGGTGCACGGACTCCCGGCCGCGGCGCTCGAACTGCTCGCGAGCCTGCCGCGCATCAACGAGTGGGTCTTCACCACCGGCGTGCGGGCCGGACGTGAGGCGCCGGTGAGCTACAAGACCGCGCGGGGCGTCTTCGCGGCCGTCGCGGCGGATGCCGGCGTGCCGGACGCGCGGCTTCACGACTTGCGCCGTACCGTCATGACGCGGGCGGCCGGCTCGGGACTCGGTGCGCACGTGCTCCGAGATCTGCTCGGGCACAAGACAACGGCGATGGCGGACCGCTACGTTCGGCACGCCGGCGCCGCGGTTCGGGACGCGCAAGAGGCCATCGGCGCGACCATCGCGGCGCAACTCGGCGGTGCGCAACCGGCGGACGTGGTGAGCCTCGACGCGCGGCGGGGAGCGGTCCGATGAAGGCTACCCCCCCCTCCGGGACGAATGGGACGGCGCCATTGAGCGCGCCGGCGAAGGCAGTCAAGCGGTGAAGGTGCGGCGGGCCGGCACAACCCGGACCCGCCGCGGTGTCGTGAACCCTGGCAAGGGAGATCATCGACGTGGACAAGTCTACCGGCTCGCCATCGCTGACGGATATGTTGTTCGGGGCGCGGACCGAGCAATGGCTTCCCGGGTATGCGCCCGGACTTTTCCACCTTTTTACCGAACTGCCGGATGGCTGGCGCCGACTTCGCTTCATCGACGTAAACTTGTTTCGTTGGCCGGGTGACAGCGAGCCCGAAAGATACGGCGGGTACGGCGAGCTTACCTTGGAAACGGTCCGCTGGAAGCGGAAGCGGATCGGCCGGCCCATCAACCCCGATGATGCCGTCAGCATCGCGCGTCACTGGCTCGCACATTGGCCGGGCTCGGTGGACTTTGAAGGCCTGCGCGATTGGCTTGTGGCGAGCTTCTTCACGATCGCCGGCGGGCATCAACCGCCCCTTGTTGCCGGCGACACCTACAGATTCATCGACAGGAATACGAAGCTCCGTGCCGTGTGGCTCGATGAAAACGTCGTTGGGCGGTGCATTGAGAAAGCCGCATCCAGTCGCGTCCACCGCGAAGCACTCCGCAAAGCCGGAGAGCTGATCCTGCGGACGAACCCGCGACGGCTCGGCGGTGCGCTGCGCGGGTGGATAGCTGACGACATGGCGGGATCGCTTCCGCGTCGCGGAAAGCGCTCGAAGGGCGGGAACGCACTCCGGGACCGGGCAATCGTCGCCGCGGTCAGGAGACTCGAAGCCGAAGGCATGTGTGCAACGCGCAACGACGCATCCCTGCCGAATTCCGCGTGCGATGCAATCGAGAAGGCGACGGGCAAGCGCGTGACGTATGCCGCGGCAAGGGACGTTTGGAGGGATTGGAAGAAGCAGAAAAGGTAAGCAGTGGCCTTCGGCGGGGCGCTCGCGCAAGCACATCGCCGTTCGTGGGGAATATTCCTTCCGAATTGTTCTCCATGCAAGCCGCAAGGCTGGCCCCGATCCTCCACGTTCCCAATCGAACGCGGAGGATTCGCCAATGACCACGAAAGACCCTTCCCCGGCCGCGCGGTTCGATGAGAACCGCTACTACCGGCCCGGTGACCCCGAGCTCGACACGATCGCGTCGCGCGGCACCTTGGCGACGTGGCGGTGGCAAGGCCGCGGCCCTCGCTACACGAAATACGGCAATCGCGTTCTCTACCGCGGCGCCGATCTCAACGCTTTTCTCGACTCGCGCATCGTCGATCCGGCGGACCGGGCGGCCGAACACGAGCAACGCCGGCGGGAGTTTGAGGAGTTGCGCCGTGAATCCCGCGCGGCGGCGGGGTGAGTCGTGCGCAAAGAAAAGCGCCCGGCCGCTGGCGGAGCGGACCGGGCGCCGGAGAGACCGCGCGAGCGTGCGGCGGCCAGCAGTGTAGGCCAGCCCTGCAATCTCTGGAAGCGCTGCCGCAACTGCGGCGCCCGGGTTCCCTGGTGGCGTGGCCTGTGTGTGACGTGCGCCGGCTGGATGCGCGTCTTCACCGGCAACCGCAAGGCGTATCGGGCGCTCTCGAAGCTCGATCGGAGCGGGGCGTGAACGCGGCCCGTGAACCCCTGCCGACTGCCGACGAATGGGCCGCCCGGCTCGATCTGCTGCGCTCCGGCGGTGAGTGGTTCGGGCCGTGCCCGTCATGCGGCGGAACGGACCGCTTTCATGTGAGGCGTGGACCTGCCGGCGCGCTGGTGGGCTGCCGCGGATGTATCGACGGCCAGCCGGCGGACGTGCGGGGCAAGGCGTTCGGGGCGATTCTGCAGGAGGTCTTCCCGGAGCGGACCGGCGAAAAGCGGCGCGCGAACGGAAACGATTTCCGGGCGCCGGCGAGCTCGCGGCGGACCGGATCGGCCCCGAGCTCGAAGCCGCGCGATACCACGGGCGCCGCTCGTCGAGTCTGGGACGCAACCCGCCCGCTGGCCGGCACCATCGCGGAACGCTACCTGCACGCTCGGGGAGTCGGGCATGTCGCCGTAGCGCCCTCCCTGCGCTTCTCTCCGGCCCTGACGCATCCGCAAGCACCTGGGCGCTTCCCCTGCTTGGTTGCCGGTGTACAGGACGTTCGCGGCGGCTTCCTCGCCGTGCATCGGATCTACCTGGACCGCTCCGGCGCCGGCAAGGCCAACGTCGAACCCGCCCGCGCCAGTCTCGGGAGTACCGCCGGCGGGGCGGTCCGTCTGGGCGAGCCGGAGCACGGGCGCCTGCTCGTGGGCGAAGGCATCGAAACGACCGCGGCGGCGATGGCGCTGTTCGACCTTCCGGGGTGGGCTGCCATCGCCACGTCCGGGCTGACGGCGATCGAGTTACCGGAGCACGTTCGCGACGTGGTGATCGCTGCGGACAAGGATTTCGATGGTGCCGGCCAGCTTGCCGCGGCGGCGCTCGCCGAACGACTCGAAGCCGAAGGCCGCGAGGTCGAGATACAACTTCCGCCCTTCATCGGCGACTGGAACGACGTGCTGTTGCTGGCACGGGAGGCAACATGAGCACGCGCAAGGAAGCGGCGACGGAGAAGGCGGTGAAGGTCGAAGCGACAAAGGCCGAAGCCGCGCTTCGGAAAGCGACGGTTCAGATTTTCAAGAATGGCGGCTTTCCCAAAGACCTGATAGAGCGCACGAGGGAGGTTCACGGTACGCCGTTCCAGTATAAAGAGGCGTTCGCCAAACTATCGAATGCCGACCGCGCGACCTTGCGGCAGGCGTTCAAGGAACTCGCTGACTTCCCGAACGGAGAGTTTGACAAGTTGACCGGGGCGGGTGACGGAGGGGATGGGCGCCCGACACAAGCCAATCAGTTGATCAGCATCGCCGAAGGCGGATGCACGCTGTTTCACGATGGCGAGGGTACTTTCGCCGAGATCGAGAATACCGGGCATTGCGAGACGTGGCCCGTGCGCTCGCGCGGATTCCGTCAGTGGCTTCAGCTTCGATACTTCAAGGAACACGGCGGCGCCCCGAACAACGAGGCGCTGCAATCGGCCCGAGACACAATCCAGGCGAAGGCGCGCTTCGAGGGACCGGAGCGCAAGGTCTATCGGCGAGTCGGGACGGCGAACGGTTCCCTGTATCTCGACCTGTGCGATCCGGCATGGCGGGCGATCGAGGTAGACGCGAAGGGATGGCGGATCGTCGATCGTCCGCCCGTGCCGTTCACCCGCTCGCGGACCATGCTCAAACTGCCGGAGCCGACACCCGGCGACCATATCGACGACCTTCGCCAGCTTCTCAATCTCGCGGCCGATGATGACTTCATCCTCGCCGTGGCCTGGGTGCTGGCGGCGTTGCGCGACGAAGGGCCGTACCCGGTGCTGGTGCTCACCGGCGAGCAAGGCTCCGCCAAGAGCACCTGCGCCCGGATGCTTCGCGCCCTCGTCGATCCGTGCGAGGCGCCGCTTCGTTCGGTTCCGCGCAACGAACAAGACCTGTTCATCGCGGCGCGAAACGGGCACGTGCTCGCCTTCGACAACCTGGGCGGGGTTCCCACCTGGTTGTCGGATGCCCTGTGCCGACTCTCGACGGGCGGCGGCTTCGCGGCGCGCGAGCTCTACACCGACGATGAGGAGGTCGTGATCAGCGCTGAACGGCCGCTGATCCTGAACGGCATCGACGAAGTCGTCGCCCGCGGCGATCTCGCGGACCGAGCCATCTTCCTGACCCTGAGCGCGATTCGCGAGGCGGACCGCAAGCCGGAGGCCGAGTTGTGGGCGCGGTTCGAGGAGGCTCGCCCGCGCATTCTCGGCGCCCTGCTCAATGCGCTCGTCGAAGGGGTGAGGCGTCTTCCGGACGTCAGGCTCGACCGTCTTCCGCGAATGGCGGACTTCGCAATGTGGGCGGTCGCCTGCGAGTCCGCCATCTTCCCGGAAGGCGCGTTCATGCGGGCGTACATGGGCAACCGCGCCGATGCCGTCGAGTCCGTAATCGACGCCAACCCGGTAGCGAGTGCGATCCGCGAACTGATGCAGGACCGTGAATCGTGGGAGGGCACGGCAACCGAGCTGCTGAGGGTGTTGGAGCCGATTGCTGGCGAGCCCGTGACGAAGGGGAAGGAATGGCCGACCAACGGGCAAGTCCTGAGCCGGAGACTGAATCGGTCGAAGTCGGCCCTCCGGCCCGCGGGGATCGAGATTGACTGGGAGCGAGACGGCCGGCATCGGCGCATCGTCATTTCCCGCCGGGCCGAAGATGGGCGCAATTTTCCGTCACATCCGTCACATCCGTCACCACAGGCGGAATCTGCTGCCCGGGGCGCTTCCGGTCGTGACGGAATCGGTGACGGAATCGGTGACGCGAAAAAGGCTTCTGGTGACGGGTGTGACGCAAATGACGCAATTTCGCGCCCCTTGTCGGGCAACGGGAAGGAAGTACCCGCCGAATCGCCCGGCGAGCCGACCGCGGGCGAGGCGTACCGGAGGCGCAGTGATGGCGAGTAGACGCTACAAATACAGGCATCGAAGCCTTCCGGCGCCGAGTGAGGTCCGGGCCGTGCTCGACGGCTACGCGGCGCTGACGGGTGCTCGAAGTGCGCACACGACGGACGCGGATTTGTCCGCACTTCCCGCGGTGTCTCGACTGTGGGAGGCCGCGACATGCGCCGACATGACCCCGGCCCGCGTCTACCTGAGCCGGTGCGGGTGCTGGCCCGGTCGGCATGTTCGCGTTCCGTTGCCGGCGCAGTCCGTTCGGTGGCTCGCCCGTGAAGCCGCCCCTGAGAGTGATTCCGCGGCGGGGTGGTACGGACTCCCTCCCGGAGCGGCCGGCGCCGTGGTGTTCGCCTGGCGGCCTGCGTCCAGCCTCGCCGATAGCGAGCTCGCGGCCCTGACCCTCGTTGCACTCGACGCGCGCGGCTTCCCGTCACCGGAGGCTCGATCGACAGTCGGGCCGATCGGCGGCGCGGTGTTCCGGGCCGGGGACCGGGGCGACGTGGGCGCGGTGACGGTCCAGGCGGACGACGAAGGGCAGCTTCACGCTGCGAACGGATGGCTTGAGACACCTTGGCTTGAGGTCCTGGGAGGGACGGAGCGATGAGGCACAACGGACAGGCGGTAGAGGTCCCGGCCTGCCAGTCGGAACGCAACGAGGCGTTCACCCGCGCGGTGCTCGCGGGCGACGCGAAGACCGCGGCGGCCCTGGTACGGGCGGAGCCGCCGGAGGATGCGACGGAGGCCGAACGCGAGCGCTGGCGCAAGCGCCGGTCCCTGTATCGACGTGCGGGACTGCTGGCCGGCGAGGACGTCGCCATCGGCGCGAACCCCGGCACGGGATGAGGGAGGCGAGCAATGGCGTATGACGACGAAGCACGCGAGCGGGACCGGGCGGCTCTGGCGTGGTGGCTCGGAGGCCCGGACACGTGGAGATCGGCGGGGTGGACGGCGCGCGATGCGGAGATCGCGATCGCCATGCTGCGCCGGCGCTTGGCGGACGGGCCGGCGCCGATCGCGACGGAGGGAGTAGCGACATGAGCAACGCAACCCTGGCCGTCTACGGTCGGCTCGGCAGTGACCCGCACGAACACGCAACCCGCACGGGAAAGCCGATGGCCACGGCCAGCCTCGCGGTAGACGTGCCGGACCGCTCGCAAGGGGCGGAAGACGGCGCCACGGAAACGCTGTGGCTTCGGGTGACGGCCTTCGGGCGGGTGGCCGAATCCCTGGTCGGACACTCGAAGGGTGATCCGGTGAGCGTGTCCGGTCGGCTGCAATTCAGCCGGTTCCAGTCGCGCGACGGCGAGGAACGGGAACAGTGGCAGATCGTCGCCGATGCGCTGGTGTCTGCCCGGACCGTCCGCCCGGGCGGCGGGAGGCGCAAGGCGAAGGGTGAGGGCGCCGGCCGGGACCGCGACGACGTCCGGAGGCACGGCGACGATGCCGGCGGGCGGATGTGGCCTGCCGCGGGCGCGGGTGAGGGCGGCGGCTACCGGGAGGCTCGCAGTCCGGCGGCGCGTCCTGCCGGTGCGCCCGCGGACTTCGACGACGACATTCCGTTTTGAGCGAGGCGATGAACCCGGCCCGTCCAGCCTCCGGTATCGGCGAGGAAGCGCGGTCGCGGGCGAACCCGTACCGGGTCCCGCCGGCGTCTCCCTGGTACCACGTCGTCAACGTCTCCGGAGGGCGGTCGAGTGCCTACATGCTCGCGCAGATTCTCATGGCGCACGGCGGGCGGTTGCCGGACCGCACGGAAGCAATCTTCGCCAACACGGGCAAGGAACGCGCCGAAACTCTCGACTTCGTTGAAGCCATGTCCGCCCGGTGGAACGTGCCTGTGACGTGGCTTGAGTTTGGCTACGAAGCGGACGGAGCCAACGGGACGAAGTACCGGGCGGTCGTCGTGGACCGCGCCACGGCGAGCGTTGCCGGCGAGCCCTTCGCGGCGCTGCTTGGGATGGGCTGCTTCCTTCCGTCCGTCACCGAACGTATCTGCACGCATGAGTTGAAGGTAGCCACGATCGACCGCTACCTGTGGCAACGCCACGGGCTGACCCGTCGCCAAACGCGGAAGCTGATTGGGTTCCGCTTCGATGAGCCGGCGCGGTGGAAGCCGGCCTTGTACCAAGCCTGTGAGGTCGGCTATCCGATGGTCGAGGCTCGCGTCACCCGTGAAGACGTGGCGGCTTTCTGGCAGTCGCAACCCTTCGACCTGGGTATAGCTTCGGAGCGGGGAAACTGCGACTGCTGCTACTTGAAGGCGCGTCCGAATCTGCTCGCCACCATCCGCGATGAGCCTTCACGAGCGGATTGGTGGATCGAAGCGGAACGCCGGCGAGGGCGCACCTTCCGAATCGGGGAGTCGTTCGCCGAACTCCGGGATGCTGCTCTGGCGCCGGACGATACCGGCGAGATAGGCGGCGACGTGGACGGCGGCGAGGCGCTGCCGTAATCGGGGAGTGCGCGGTGTCATCGGGCGCGATCCTTACAACTCGTCCCGTTCTCTCACGGAGGACGCGGGCGGCGGGGCTTCCGGCCCTGCAAATACAGGGATGGCGGTGCCTGATCCGAACGGGTAGAAAGGCGGGCCGGGCGGTCGGGATTTGGGTAGCGTCCTAAGCGAGATACCGGGGGGGAATCGACATGGCGGCAAGACTCGACAGGCTCCTCGACGGCCGCTTCGACAAGTGGGAGCAACGCGCCGAACGCCTGATGCGCGGCAAGCGGGGACTGCATACGCGGCTGCGGGCGCACGGAGTCTCCTACTACCGCGCGGGCCGTGTCCTGGGCGTCAGCGCCTTCACGGTGCACTACTGGGGAGGGCGTACCGCGTTCCCCAAGTACGCGAACGCGATGCGGTTGCGCGCGCTGGTGCACGACGTGGCGCGCGGGCTGGAGCTTGCGCGGCTGCCGGACGGGTTCTATGTCGGCACGGAGCGGCCGAATCTCTCGGCATGGCTCGATGAGGCCGTGGCGGAGGGCTGGACGCTCAAGGGGATCGCGGCCCGGTCCGGGGTGAGGTCTGCGGCGGTGCAGGCGGTCCGCCACGGCGGCGGGATCTCGCTGCCGAACGGGTTGCGGCTGGCGGCGTTCCTCCGGCGGGCGCGGGCAGGGACCATCGAGCCGACGCGCCGGCGGCCTTCGCGCTGCAAGCCGCCGCCGCCGATGCCTGGACAGGGGGTGTCGGCTTACGCCGGCTTGTGGCGGAGGGTGCACGATGAAGAAGAGCCCGGCTGGCCGATAATGTAATCAGGGGAGTCTATGGTGTAATCGGGGGAGCGTTCACGGAGGCACGGTCATGACGAAGCCGGACGGTTCCCCGGTCGAAGCCGCGCGAACCTGGTTGCTGTCGGTGCTCGCCGGCGGCGGATGGGCGGAGGCCGAGGCTATCGAGGCGGAGCGCGAAGCCGCCGGCGTGTCCGCCCGGGCGCTCACCACGGCCCGCGGGCGGCTGGTGCAGGATGGCCGTATCGAGAAGCGCAAGGCCGGCCGCGGTGCGTGGAGCTACCGCTTGGCGAGCGCGCACACACTCAACCCTGACCTGTCCGCACTCGCCCGGGCTCTGTCCCGGTGAGCCTGGTTCCGGCGGCGGAGGCCGCGGTGAAGGACTGATTGACCCTGCCGGCGGGACTGCCGGCGTACACGACGAAAAGGGAGTAATCCCGTGAAGCGTTATCTCGGGAGCATGTTGGCGGTGGCGCTGGTTGCGCTGCACGGTTGCACGGCCGCGGATGGGGTGCCGGGGCCGGTGTGTGAGGGGAGGGCTGACGGCCCGGCTTGTTGGTATCAAGTGGACAACCAGCCGGATTGTTGGCTGTTTGCGGGGGCGGATAGCAAGTGGGTGGACCCTACGGACACAAAGGGGAGAGAAGGGGAAGGGGAATGCGCCAGCGGCAAGGCGCAAGGGGATTGGGTCCTGCGGTGGCCGGATGGGGGAGTCTGGGAAGGTCCCTACGTTGACGGCGTGATTCAAGGCCGATGGGTCTGGGAAAGTCCCGATGGGACGTGCGAACGCCGGGACTTCAGCGGGGCCGAAGGATTTGAAGATGCTGAAACGCGGACGGTTCGGACAGAACGGTGTTGGGCTTGTTGGTGTTGTCGCCTTGGTTGCTGATTGCCCGGCCAACGGCGCGGGGAACCACCATCCATCAGGGGCCGCAGTCGGCGCGGTGTAGCGCCCTGCCTGCCTGACTACCGCCGGCGGTTCCTTAGAGCCTCCCGATGTCGAACCGCCGTGGCGGACACGTGGCGCCGATCCGTGGCCGGCAACGCGCCGCGGCGGCCACGGATGGCCGGCAACGTCGCCGTGGTGCGCTGTACGTGCCCGACGTCGAGCTCGGGCGAGCCTCGCCGCGAGCCGACCATCCTGGAAGTCCCTGGTGCGCCGGGCACGCCGGCGACGTGTCCGCCTGTTTGCATCCCCGAGACAAACACGCCGGCATCGAGGACCTGGTGTTCGATGCGCATCCGCCCGGATTTCATTTTTCGCGCGCTTTTTTTCGAGAGGGCGGCGCGCCCCTGAACAACCCCGCGCCTTTCGAGAAGTACCGTTACCTATGCGGTGGGAGGCAGGCGGGGCGCCCTCCGGCCCCTACCCCCCCTTGCCGAAGAAGACCCCCCCGGCCCTTCGTTCGTGACGTTTTCGGCGGTGCGGCCGGTGTGATACCGCCCTGGCCGTCGACGTCGTCCGCTCGACGTGCGGGCGGCGGTGCGGGTCACTGGCTGAGCAAGTGCACCACGAAGCCGGCGATGGCGAGTTGCGTGCCGATGAGCGCGGCGGCCTGAACCCACAAGGCGCGGTAGAGGTCGGCGCGAAGCTCGGCAAGGTCCGCCTTCGTCGCCAGTGCTTCCCGGTCGGCGGCGGTGGCGCGGCGGACCGTGGACGCCACGACGTCGACCATGCCGTCCATCCACGTACCCAAGTCGGGATCGGCTTCGATGTACTCCTTTGCCTTCTCCCGAAGCTCGGCGAGGGCTTCAAGGTCGCGGGCGGCGGTGAGGGTGTCGAAGGTGCTGGCGGTCATGGCGCGGTCTCAAGCGCGGGTCAGATCAACCCGAACACTCGAAGGCCGATGGCGAACAGGAACGCGGCAATCAAGCCGACTGACCATCGGATGGTCCCGAGCTCGGCGCGAAGGCTGGCAAGCTCGGCTTTCGTGGCGAGCGGTTCGATGGCGGCGCGAAGGTCCGCCTGCATGTCTGCCCGGAGCTCGGCGAGGTCCGCCTTCGTCGCCAGTGCTTCCCGGTCGGCGGCGGTGGCCTGCCGGACCGTGCCGGCGATGGCTTCGGCGTGCTCGGGTTCGATGCCGGCCGCTTTGAGCTCGCGGGCGGCGCTGAGGGTGTCGAAGGTCGCGGCGGTCATGGCGTTCCCCGTGGACTGGCTACGCGGTCGGCGGCGCGGACTCGCGGCGCGTGAACCCCTCGAACAACCCTTCAATCCGCGCCATGCGTTCGCGCAAGTCGGCGACGTCGCGGTGGAGTCCCCACAGGAAGGCCAGCCCGGCGACGTTGGAAAGACCGACAACGATGATGGCGGTGAGCTCGGGCGACATGGCGGCGGTTCTCCCGTGGCGCTCCTATCGTCCGGCGGTGCGCATCTGCTCGACGATGCCGGTGAGGCGGCTCTGTCCCTGGGTCAACCGGGTGATGTGCCGCTCGAAGGCTTCCCGGTCGGCGCGTGCTTCGGCGCGGATGGCGTCGCGGGCGGCCTGTGCTTCGGCTCGGTCGGCGCGTGCTTCGGCGCGGATGGCGTCGCGGTCGGCGCGTGCTTCGGCCCGATTGGCGGCGTCTCCGGTGACGATGAGGGTAGCCAGTGCGAGGCCAACCGTGACGATGGCGATGGTTTCCTGGCTGAGCTTGAACATGGCTCGTTCCATCCCCGGAAGCCGGAGGCGAGTGTACTTCGGCGCTCCGCGAGCATCAACGGCGGTCAACCGGAATCAACGCGAATCGTGGCGCTACGGTGACATAGTGGTGACACGTCGTTTCCGGCTTCTGGCTGAAGTGTCCGTAACTACTTGTTTTTCTTGGTGCCGGTGCGCGGACTCGAACCGCGGACCTACTGATTACGAATCAGTTGCTCTGCCAACTGAGCTACACCGGCACGGGAGAGGGCGCGGAGTATACAGAATCCCCGAGCGCCGGACCGCGCGCCGGCATCCGTCAGGCGCGGCGCAGCCGGCGGCGGACCCTGATGACGATCTCGACGCTTTCCACGAGCGTTCCGGGTGGAAGGGCCGGCAACGCGCCTACCTCGACCGCGCCCGGTTCGATGTCGGTGAGAGCACCGGTGTCGACATCGTAGATGTGATTGTGGTTCGTGGTATTCGAGTCGTACAGCACCTTGTCGGAGTCGACGAAGAGCTCGCGCACGAGTCCCTTGCGGGCGAAGAGTCCAAGCGTATTGTACACCGTCGCCTTGGACACCGATGTACCGTGCCCGGCCAGCATCTGCTGCAGGTCCTCGGCGCATACGTGCTGCGGACGCGAGAGCAGAACCGCGGCGACATCGATCCGCCGGGCCGTCGGGGTGATTTCGAATGCGCGGAGAAGGTCCGCCGCGTCGTCGCGACGCATTCTCGTGTCGGCCGCCTTGCGCGCCACCTCCGGCCCCCGTGCCGCCTCGCGATACGATCGCCCCGGAGTATAGGCCCCGTCATTCCGAATCGCCATTTCCATCCACCCCGCCGGGAGGGAGCGGAATCGCGGCGCGCTCGCGCCTCCCTGCCGCTTCGTCGCGTAAAGAAGGCGCCTGCGCCCGCGTGCATGACGAGAGCCCGGAGCGGGGCCGGCCGCCTGCCCCGTCATGCCGCCTCGCGTCGAAACATGCCCAGGACGAGCAGGGCCGCGCCGACGCAGATGGTGGAGTCGGCCACATTGAAGGCGGGCCAGTGCCAGTCGCCCACATGAAAGTCGATGAAGTCCACCACCGCTCCCAGGCGTACGCGATCGATGACGTTGCCGACCGCTCCGCCGAGTAGCAGCGAGAGCGCGAGCGGGGTCCAGCGAGCGTTGCGCGGGAGGTCGCGCAGCCAGTGGACGATGAACGCACAGATGGCGAGGGCGAGCCCGATGAACAGCCAGCGCTGCCATCCACCAGCCGTGCTCAGGATACTGAACGCCGCCCCCGTGTTGTACACGAGCACGAGATCGAGCACCGCCGTCAGCTCCACGGACGACGCCGGATCGAGCGCCGTCACGGCCGCGAGCTTGGTCGACTGATCCACGACAATGACGGCGAGCGAGCACCACAGCCAGCCGAGCGCCCCGATCCGCGCCGCCGCACCGGCCTCCGAATCCCGCTCCGCGGCCGAGTCCCGCTCCGGACTGGTCACGTCGCTCCACCGAACATCTCGCGCGCACGAGCACTGTCACGGCCAATCTGGTCCTTGAGCGCGTCGAACGTATCGAACTTGCGTTCGTCGCGTATCTTTGCAACGAAGCTCACGTCGACGCATCGACCGTAGGCGTCGCCGCCCCAGTCGAAGACGTGCACCTCCAGCACCATGCCGCGCCCGTCGACGGTCGGGCGCGTGCCGATGTTCGCCACCGCGTCGAGCTCCTGCTCCTCGAGACCCGCCACCCTGACTGCATAGACGCCGCGCAACGCCGAGCGGTAGCGGCGAACCGGGATGTTCAGGGTAGGAAATCCGATGGTGCGGCCCCGCTGATCGCCACGCGCGACCCTGCCGTTCACGGCGTAGGGCCGGCCAAGGAGCTCGCGAGCGATCTCGAGCTCGTCGTTCGCGAGCGCATCCCGTATCCAGGAGCTGCTGACCCGTCCATCGCGGACACGACACGTCTCGCGCCTGACGACATCGAAGCCATGCTGCTCGCCCAGCGAGACCAGGAGGCCGAAATTGCCCTCCCCTCGATACCCGAACCGGAAGTCATCGCCCGCGACCACCACCTGAACCCCGAGACCGGCGACCAGAAAGGACTCGACGAACTCGACCGGAGACATTGCGCACAGGCGCGCATCGAAGCGCAGCAGCGCCACTCGATCGAGCGGCATCGTACGGAGCGCGTTCAGCTTCTCCCGCAGCCGCGTCAGGCGCGGGGGCGCGTTCTCTCCCGCGAAGAACTCCTGTGGCTGCGGCTCGAACGTGACGAGGGTGGTCGGGACGGCGCGTTCGCGGCCGAGCGTCGCGAGCTGCCCGATCAGCGCCCGATGGCCAAGGTGCACCCCGTCGAAGTTCCCGATGGTGGCCACGCAGCCGTGGTGTTCGGGCCGAATGTTGTGCCAGCCGCGGATCACTTCCAACTCGATTCTCCTCGTCCTGCTTGCGCTCGACGCAGCCCGGACCATACCGCGCGGAGTCCCGCAACTCGCGTTCGCGGGCACAGGCTTCACGGAGACGACGGAAGACACGCGGGACGTCGTTCCCGCGGAAGAACGTCATGTCCGCGCGAGCGGGAACGGGAGTCCACGAGTCACGAACGACTCCTCGTCGTTCTGCATGAAGCTTCACGGACAAGCCGCCAGACAGGCGGATGATACTTGCTGCACCCCGCCGGCGCTCACTCACCACGAGCGGCAGGGGCCGCGACATCGCGCGGTCGCAACCCCAGGCCCACCATGACCACGGCGTAGAGCACCGTCCCCATCCCGATGACGGCGCACAGCCGGAAGGCGCGGGTCGCCGCCTCCGCTTCGAGCCAGGCAGCGGGCTCGCCTCGCGCCATCCACAGGACCGCGCCCAGGACCAGGTTGCCGACGACGACCCGCGCAATGAACCGTCCCCACCCCGGACGCGGGCGAAACACTCCTCGGGTCATGAGCCCGCGCAGCAGAAGACCGGCATTGAGAAACGCGGACAAGGTGGTCGCCAGCGCGAGCCCCGCATGGGCGAACGGGACCACGAGGACGAGGTTGAGCACGATGTTCGAGAGCATCGCCACGACCCCGACCCTGACCGGAGTGCGCGTGTCCTGGCGCGAGAAGTACCCGGTCGCGAGCACCTTGACCGCCACGAACGCGAGAAGGCCGGAGGCGAACGCGAGAAGGCTCCGGGCCGCCATGTCCGTATCGTGTGCGGAGAACTGTCCGTACTGAAACAGGGTGGTGAGAATGGGTGCGGCCAGCACGCCGAGTCCGACTGCCGCGGGCGTCGCAACGAGCACCACGAGCCGAAGCGCCCAATCGAGGGTATCCGAGAACCCCCCGGGCGACGCGGCCGCATTCTGGCGTGAAAGGTACGGCAATATGACGGTGGCGAGCGCGATCCCGAATACGCCGAGGGGGAACTCCATCATCCGGTCCGAGAAGTACAGCCACGACACGCTTCCGGTCACCAGAAACGACGCGATCACCGTATCGACGAGCAGATTGATCTGGGAGACGGAGACCCCGAACACGGCCGGGATGATCAGCGAGAGCACGCGGGCGACGCCCTCGTGGGCGCGGCGCAGGCGCGGCCGGACGAGCATCCCGAGCGCGGCAAGGAAAGGAAGCTGGAACGCGAGCTGGACGATGCCCGCCGCGAGCACGCCCCATGCGAGCGCGACGACCGGGACGTCGAGCACCGGCGCAAGCCACAGCGCGGCGCCGATGAGGCATGCGTTGAGCAGCACCGGCGTCAAGGCGGGGACCGCGAACCGGCCATAGGTATTGAGAATGCCTCCCGCGAACGCCACGAGCGAGATGAAGAGCACGTATGGAAACGTGATCCGCACCATCTCGACGGCGAGCGCGTACTTTGCGGGGTCGGACAGAAACCCGGGGGCGAATACGGCGATGAGCACCGGCGCCGCGACGACGCCGACGGCGGTGACCACGGTGAGCGCCCCGATCAGCGCCCCCGAGACATGCGAAGCCAGATCGCGCACTTCGCCGATCTCGCGTTGCGCTCGATATTCGCTCAAGACGGGAACGAACGCTTGGGCGAAGGCGCCTTCGGCGAACAGCCGGCGCAGGAAGTTCGGGATACGGAACGCGACGAAAAAGGCATCGGCGCCGGCACTGGCGCCGAACGCCTGGGCGATGACCACGTCGCGCACGAACCCGAATACGCGCGACGCCATCGTGCTCGCGCCGACCACCCCCGTCGATTTGAGGAGCGATCGGCTCACCGGATCGAAGGTCGGCGGGGGACGTTCCGGATGCGATGCGAAGACAGGAAGGGCATGTACGGCGTCAACGTATTGTCAGGCATTCGCGCGGTCGGCATAATTGCCCCTTGCACCCGAGGGCTCGGCCAGGAGGGTCGAAGCGGTGGCGAACTCTGCCCAGGCAAGAAAGCGTACACGGCAGGCGGAGCGCAGGCGCGCTCATAATGCCAGCTTGCGATCCAGAATGCGCACCAGCGTCAAACGCGTGGTGCGGGCGCTGAACGCCGGCGACGCCGAGGCGGCAAGCACGGCGTTGGAGCGGGCGGGACCCGTCCTCGACGGCGCCGCCAGCAAGGGCCTCATCCACAAGAACAAGGCGGCACGGCACAAGAGCCGGCTGAACGCCAGGTTGAAAGCCATGCGCACGGCCTGAGCCTGCTCCGCGGCCGGCCACTCCGCCCCCGCAGGCAGGCCCGTGCTCGCTCAGTCGAGCATCAGCACCAGGTTGTCCCGATGGATGAGCTCCGGCGCATCGACATAGCCGAGCAGCTCCGCGATCCGTTCGCTGCGCCGCCCCATGATGCGGCGCGTCTCACCCGCATCGTAGTTCACCAGCCCGCGCGCGACCTCGGTGCCGGAGGGATCGAAACAGGCGACGACTTCTCCCCGTGAGAAATCGCCCTCCACCTCCCTGACCCCGACCGCGAGCAGGCTGCGGCCCGACTCGATGAGTACCCTCGCGGCCCCCTCGTCGATGCACAAGCGTCCTCGCACGCTCAACTGTCCGGCCAGCCACTGCTTGCGTGCCCCCAGGGGCGCCTGTCCCGGCTCGATAAGCGTTCCCATCGACTCGCCGCCCAGAAGCCGGCCCAGCACGTCGGGCTCCCGGCCGGAGGCGATGCGCGTGGGCGTCCCCGATCGGGCGGCAAGCGCGGCGGCCCGCAGCTTCGTTCTCATGCCGCCGCGGCCCAGCGTCCCGCCTGCGCCCGCCATCGCCTCCAGGGTCGGATCACCGGCCCGGCCATGCTCGACGAGTACCGCCGCGGAATCGGTCCGCGGATCGCGATCGAACAGGCCCGGCTGATCGGTCAGGATCACCAGCAGCTCCGCCTCCACCAGGTTCGCGACCAGACCCGCGAGACTGTCGTTGTCGCCGAGCCGGATCTCGGGAGTGGCGACCGCGTCGTTCTCGTTGATCACGGGCACCACGCCGTAGCGCAGAAGCTGACGAAGCGTGCTGCGCGCATTGAGGTATCGCCCGCGATCGGAAAAGTCTTCGTGCGTCAGCAACACTTGGGCGGTATGGGTCGCATGACGCTGAAAGCACGATTCGTAGGCCTGCACGAGGCCCATCTGACCGACCGCGGCCACCGCCTGCAGCTCGTAGAGTGCCTCGGGACGTTGTGGGAGGCCGAGCCTGCTCATCCCCTCCGCCACCGACCCGGACGAGACCAGGACGACATCGATCCCTCGCGCCCGCAGCGCCACCATTTGAGCCACCCACTCGCCGATGACGTCCGATTCGAGCCCCCGGCCGTCGTTGGTGATGAGCGCGCTGCCCACCTTGACGACCCAGCGCCGGGTTCCGGCGCCGCGGCGCATCAGTCCTGGTCCTCGACGTGCCGCATCAGCGCCTCGCTCAGCGCGTCCGTCCCTTCGCGGGTGAGAGCGGAGATCGGGTAGACCGGGCCATCCCATCCTGCCCCTTCGACAAGCGCGGCGACCGCGCTCGCGCGGCCGGCCGGCGGAACGAGATCGAGCTTCGTCGGCACGAGCCAGCGTCGGCGCCGGGCCAGCTCCGGATCGAAGGCGGCGAGCTCGCGCTCGATGATTCGGACCTGATCGATCGGGTCGGCTTCGCCGCACGCGGCGGCGACGTCGACGAGGTGGAGCAGCACCCGGGTACGCGAGAGATGCCGGAGGAAGCGAATGCCAAGCCCGGCGCCGCCGGAGGCGCCCTCGATCAGGCCCGGGACGTCCGCCATGACGAAGCTGCGGTCCGATCCGCGGCGGACGACGCCCAGGTTGGGAATCAGGGTCGTGAAAGGATAGTCCGCAACCTTGGGACGCGCTGCGGAGACGGCTCGGATCAGGGTCGACTTGCCCGCATTCGGCATGCCGACGAGCCCCACGTCGGCGAGGAGCTTGAGCTCCAGGCGCAGCTCCCGGCATTCCCCGGGGCTTCCCTCGGTGGTGCGCCGCGGAGCGCGGTTGGTGCTCGACTTGAACCGGGCGTTGCCGAGCCCGCGGCGGCCTCCGTGCGCGACCACCATTTCGTCCCCGGCCGCGGTGAGCTCGCCGAGGGTCTCGCCACTGTCGACGGCGAACACCACGGTCCCCGCCGGCACCTGGATGCGCAGGTCGGCGCCGTCGCGGCCGGTCCGGTCCCTGCCCTGTCCGTGCTGGCCTCGTTCGGCCCGGAAACGCCGCCTGAAACGGAAGTCCACCAAGGTGTTGAGGCTCGGATCGGCGCACAGCACGACGTCGCCGCCCTCACCGCCGTCGCCTCCGTCGGGACCGCCTCTGGGTATGTACTTCTCCCGCCGGAAGCTCAGGCAGCCGTTCCCGCCCGCGCCGGCTTCGACGGTGATCGCCGCCTCGTCGACGAACTTCATGGGAGGCGCGCCCCTGAACCTCGTGCGGTGGACGGGCGGGCTGGTGATGCAGCCGCCCGCGACAGACTCAGCTCGTATGCACGCTCACGTACTTGCGGCCGTGCGATCCCTTGCGCTCGAACACCACCACTCCGTCGGCGGTGGCGAACAGGGTGTGGTCCCGACCACAGCCGACGTTGACTCCCGGGTGGAACCTGGTTCCGCGCTGGCGCACGATGATGCTTCCAGCCCTGGCCGTCTGGCCCGCGAAGAGCTTGACGCCCAACCGTTTCGAGTGCGAGTCGCGCCCGTTCTTGCTACTGCCGCCAGCCTTCTTGTGTGCCATCGTCGCGCCCTCACCTCGTTGGCCGGTGAAAGGTCTCCGGTCAGCCCGCCGTGATTGACTTGATCTCGAGCTCGGTGAAGCTCTGCCGGTGCCCGTGCCGGCGAAGGTAGTTCTTCCGCCGCTTGAACTTCACCACCCGGATTTTCCTGTGCCGCCCGTGACCCTTGACGGTCGCCGCCACCTTGCTGCCTTCAACGACCGGTGTGCCGACGGTGACCTGGTCACCGTCGCCGACAAGGAGCACCCGATCGAGCTCGATCTCGGCCCCTTCTTCGGCGTCGAGCCGCTCCACCCGCAGGCGGTCGCCCTGCTCGACGCGGTACTGCTTGCCGCCCGACGCGATCACCGCATACATTGATTCTGCTCCGTTCCGGACGCGGCGCAGGCCGCCGACGGGCGCGAATTGTAAGTTTTCCGGGCGGTGGGATACAACGGGCTTGCGATCCCGGTTGCGTCGTCGGCCGACCCGATCCGTCGCGAGACGGCGACGTCGTCGCCTGTACAGGCTATCGTGGCGCGGCGGCAGGGGGACATGAGGGGCTCCGGCACGCGCAGGAGCTTGCGCCCGGACCAAACCGCCCCGGCGAGGATATACTCGGCTTGACACCGCTCTCGCCGTTACCCATGACGCCGACCAAGGCTGCCGCCGCGCCGACGCCAGTGCTTGCCGACCTCGCCTCGATTCAGGCCTTCGTCGGCGACGATCTCGCGGCCGTCAATCGCACCATTCGAGCACGCCTCACGTCCGACGTCGTCCTCGTGAACCGGATCGCCGAGCACATCATCATCGGCGGCGGCAAGCGGGTGCGGCCATTGCTGGCGCTGCTCGCCGCCCGTGCGCTGCGTCACCACGGGGACCGGCACATCGAGCTCGCGGTGATCGTCGAGTTCATCCATACCGCGACCCTGCTCCACGACGACGTGGTTGACGACTCGCAGCTCAGGCGCGGGCGCCGCACCGCAAACGCCCTGTTCGGCAACGAGGCGGCGGTGCTGGTCGGAGACTCGCTCTACTCGCGCGCGTTTCAGATGATGGTGGCGTTCGGCGACATGCAGGTCATGCGGATCATGGCCCGGACCACGCGCGAGATCGCCGACGGAGAGGTGCTCCAGCTTCTCAATCGCCAGGATCCGGACACCACCGAAGCGAGCTATCTCGAGGTCATCCATCGCAAGACCGCGATGCTGTTCGAGGCCGCGGCCCGGCTCGGTGCGGTTTGTGCGAACGCCCCACCGCAGCAAGAAGACGCGATGGCGCGATTCGGCCGCCATCTCGGTATCGCGTACCAGCTCGTCGACGACGTCCTCGACTACCGGGGCCGGACCGGGGAGATCGGCAAGAACGTGGGAGACGATCTCGCGGAAGGCAAGCCGACGCTGCCTCTCATCCATGCCATCCGGGAGAGTAGAGGGCGCAACACCCGGATCCTGCAAGACGCCATCAGGACCAGGGGGCTGGACGCCATCGACGAGGTCATCGCAGTCGTTGAATCCGCCGGATCCATCGCCTACACTGCCCGACTTGCTGCAAACGAGGTGGCTCTCGCGGGCGAGGCGCTCAGTGCGATCCCGAGCTCACCCTACCGCGATGCCCTTGCCGGTCTCGCCGAGTTCACCACCAGTCGCAGCTACTGACGCCGGGCGCCCATCCGGGAACGGCGCATTCGCGGGGTGTAGCTCAGCCTGGTAGAGCACTGCCTTCGGGAGGCAGGGGTCGGAGGTTCAAATCCTCTCACCCCGACCACGCGATTTCCCGGATTTCCAACGCCTCGGACGGGCAGGAACCGGTTTGTTCCGTTGAACGTTTCCGAAACCTCCGGAGGAATCGCCGTGGCCTTCACCTCGAACGTGTTCGAGACCCGAACCATCACGCTCGCCGACCATGAGGAGACCATCGTCGCCGGTGGCCGCCACCTGTTTCCCCTCCTGCCCAGGGCCTTCGAGGGAATCTCCCGAATCGGCGTCATCGGCTGGTCGTCACAGGGACCTGCGCAGGCCCGGAATCTGCGCGAGTCGCTGGAGGGCTCGGACATCAGGGTGACGGTCGGATTGCGGGAAGGCTCGGCATCGATGAAGGAGGCCGAAGCGGTCGGGTTCACGAAGAGCGACGGCACGCTCGGAGAGATGTACTCGGTCATCCACGAGTCCGACATGTCGTTGCTGCTCATCTCCGACGCCGCCTTCGCGGAAAACTATCGGCGCATCTTCGACGCGTTCCGACCCGGCGCAACCCTGGGCCTCTCGCATGGCTTCCTGCTCTCCCACCTGCAAGCCATCGGTGAAGACTTTCCGAAGAACATCAACGTCATCGCGGTCTGTCCGAAGGGGATGGGGCCATCCGTGCGCCGGCTCTACGAGCAAGGCCGCGAGGTGAACGGCGCCGGTATCAACTGCTCGTTCGCGGTCCACCGGGACATCGACGGGAGAGCTACCGACTACGCGCTCGCCTGGGCGGTCGGGCTCGGCTCGCCGTATACCTTCGAGACCACCCTGGAGAGCGAGTACAAGTCCGACATCTTCGGCGAACGCGGCATCCTGCTCGGTGCGGTGCACGGCATCGCCGAGAGCCTCTATACGCGGTTCGTGGACAAGGGAGAGCCGAAGGACGAGGCGTTCATCAACAGCGCGGAGTCCATCACCGGCCCCATCAGCAAGACCATCTCCCGGTCCGGACTGAAGGCGGTCTACGAGGAGCTCGAAGAGAACGAGAGGGCGGCGTTCCGCAGGGCTTACAACGCCGCCTACCACCCCTGCCGCGAGATTCTCGAAGAGATTTACGACGACGTGGCGTCCGGCAACGAGGTGCGCAGCGTCATCCAGGCCACCCGCCGCCACGGCAGGTATCCGCTGGGCAGGATCGACGGCACGGACATGTGGCAGGTCGGCGAGAAGGTCCGCGCCGACAGCGCCCGCAACTACGCGCCCCTGCACGCCGAGACGGCCGGGGTCTACCTCGCGTGCATGATGGCCCAGGTCGATCTCCTCTCCGACCGCGGGCACCCCTACTCCGAGATCGCCAACGAGTCGATCATCGAAGCGGTGGACAGTCTGAACCCCTACATGGACTACAAGGGCGTGTCGCACATGGTGGACAACTGCTCGACCACCGCCCGGCTCGGAGCCAGGAAGTGGGCGTCACGCTTCGACTACATCCTCAAGCAGCTCGCCTACACCGCAATCGACGAAGATCGGGTGAGCGACGAGACCCCGTTCGACGCCTTCGAGACGTCGCGGATCCATGAAGTGCTCGCAGTCTGCGCAGAGCTCAGGCCTTCGGTGGATATCTCGGTGGTGCCGGCGCGCGGCTAGCCGATACGGACTCCGGCGCCTGCCGCCCGGACCGCGATTCGGGCGCGGGCTCCAGGTGGGGGCTGATCATCGCGAGCACGCGATCGCCCGCACCACGATTGTTCTCGACGAACGTGCGCCCTTTCGTGCCGGTGGTGTGGCGCAAGTCCGCATCCATCAGGTAGTCGATGACCGCCTCACCGAGACGTACCGAGTCGGGGACGGTTCGTGCCCCACCCGCCTCGACCAGTCGACGGCCGATCTCGGCGAAATTGAACACATGCGGTCCGAACAGCACCGGCAGCCCCAGCGCGGCGGGTTCGAGCATGTTGTGTCCACCGCGCTCGACCAGGGTCCCGCCCACGAACGCCACGTCCGCTGCCGCGTAGAACAGGGGCAGCTCGCCCATGGTATCGCCGATGAATACTCGGGCGCCCGAGCAGTCCACGGGCCGCCGGGAACGCATGACCGGCTCGAACCCGCGCCGGCGTACGTGCGCTGCGACTTCCCTGAAGCGCTCGGGATGCCTGGGCACGAGAACCAGCAGGCTCCCGGGGAGCCGATCGAGCACTCGGCCGAAGGCGTCCAGCACCAGGGCCTCTTCCCCGTCATGGGTGCTCGCCGCGATCCAGATGCCGCGTGAAGACCCCCATGTACGTCGTAGCGCCGCCGCCTCCTCGCGCAGGCTCGCGAGCATCGGAACGTCGAACTTCGTACTGCCGGTCACGTCGATGACGCCCGGCGGTGCGCCAATCGACGCGAGCCGGCGAGCGTCGTCGCCGCTTTGCACCGCAATTGCGGCCACGCCGCCGAGCGCTGGCGCGAAGAGGCGGCGAAACCGCCGGTAGCCCGCCGCGGAGCGCTCCGAGAGACGCACGTTGGCGAGGATCACAGGCACCGCGCGAAGACGGCACTCCGCCAGCAGGTTCGGCCAGATCTCGGTCTCCATGATGATCGCGACACGAGGCTCGATACGGTCCAGGAACCTCGCCATGGAGCCGGGGAAGTCGAACGGGAAGTAACGATGGACGACCCCGCCGCCGAACGCCTTCGAAATGCGGGCGGCGCCGGTCGGAGTGGTCGACGTGACGACGATCGTCTCGTCGGGATAGCGACCCTTGAGCGCCTTCACGATCGGCGCCGCGGCCTGGACTTCACCGACCGAGACCGCGTGGACCCACACGCATCCCCGCCGCGAGTCGATCCGGGCCCCCAGGCCGAAGCGCTCGCCGATCCGCCGCCGGTAAGCGGAGTTGCGCAGTCCGCGCCAAAGCAGCCGCCCGAGAAGGAACGGCGCGGCGCAATACAACGCCGCCGAATAGGCGAGCCTCACCATCGTGTCGCACCGGCGGGGCCGCCTTCGTACACCTTCACACGTCCCATACGCCCTCGCGGCGATTTCAACGCCCTCCACGTCTCCACCACGTCGCATCGCCTCCCTGCGGCCCTCGTCCGTGGAGTCTCCGGCTCAAGCCGGGCCGTTGCCGGCCCACACGCAAAGCACCGTGGCGAGTGCTTCGAACGGCAATCCGACGCACCGATGCCGGCTCTTCACCTCCCGAACCGACGCAAACATCTCGAGCTCCGGCCACGGAAACGGCGACCCGGCCTTCAACGCCGCATCCACGCGGGCCTCGGCGCGCAACAGATCCTCGATCCGCCGTTGTGGCGCCTGCTCGGCGATCAGGACCATCGCAGCTTCACACAGCAGGCATCCCCTGACCACGTGCCCGACCCGCGCGATGCGCCCCGTCGTGCCAAGCCGGACATCGAGGGTCACCCGATCGCCGCATAGCGGATTGTCGATGGTCGCGGATCCATCGGGCGACGCGAGCCGGCCGCACCCGCTCGGCCTGCGCGCCGTTGCGATGATCGCGTCCTGGTAGAGGTCGTTCAGAGCTGCTCCTCGATCTCGCGCAGTGCTTGCGGAGAATCGACGTCGAGGAGCACGGCTCGATCGTCCATCGCAACCTCGCAGACGTACTCCTCGTACTCGCCGATGAGATGGCGCGCGCCCACATCGCCGCGCACCGCCGCCATTTCCTCGAAGAAGCGCCGGGCGAACAGCACCGGGTTGCCGCGCTTGCCCTCGAAGACGGGTACGCATATCTCGCGCCCCTCGTCCGGATCGAACGCCGCCACGAGCCGCTCGACGTGCTCCGGGGTGACCAGGGGCATGTCTCCGAGGCAGACGAGCGCCGCCTCGGCGGACTCCGGCAGCGCTGCGAGGCCGGCGCGGATGGATCCGCTCAGACCCTCCCGGTACGCCGGGTTGTGGACGAAGGACGCGCCGGCGCCGTCGAGCGCCTCCCTCACCCGCTCCGCCTCGTGCCCGGTGACGACGACGATGGGCCGCACGCTCGAACCCGTGAGCTGCTCGACGACGTGGCGCACCATTGCGCGTCCATCGAAGGGCGCGAGGAGCTTGTTGACCGGCCCCATCCGCGTCGAACGCCCGGCAGCCGGCACCAGCGCGGAGACGTTCGGGGCGCGTGCCGGGCCGGCTTCGCGTGCGCCGCTCCCGTGCGAGTCGCGGCGCGCTTCCTGCGAATCGCGATGCGGCCGCGGGCCACGGTGTGGCCCGGATCGCGCCGTCGCCCCCTTCAACAGCCCGCCGACGCCCATCGCCATGATGTCGCGCGGGGTCACCTCGAGCCCGGCGGCGAGGCGTTCGAGTACCTGGTCGAGGCCGTTCAGCGCCGGCGAGCGCGCGCATCCGGGCAGGCCCAGCACCGGACGCCCGCGGCAGCGTGCGAGCAGGAGCAGGTTGCCCGGGTCCACCGGCATCCCGAAATGCAGCACCTCACCGCCGGCCTCCACGACGCCGCCGGGGATGACGTCGCCGCGATCGACGATGGCCGAAGCACCCACGATCATGACGAGCCGCGCACCCGCGTCGAGGGTGCGGCCGACGGCGAGGGCCACGGCGCCGGCGTCGTGGTCGCAATGGACCTCGTCCACCACCCGGCCGCGCAACGCCTCGACGCGCGAGCGCAGCACCCGCGAGGTCTTCTCCAGCACGCTCTCCTTCGTCGGCGGAAGCCGGGTCTGGATGATGGCGGCGGCGGTCGGCTCGAAGGCCGCGACCCGGAGAGCCGGCTCTTGCGGATCGAGGCCCGCGAGGGCGCGGTCGAGCACGTCCCCGGAGACCGCGAACGGGATCACCTTGACCGTCGCCAGCATCTCGCCCTCGCGGACCGCCCGCGGCGCCGGCAACGTGGCGACGGTGAGGGCCTCCCCGGCTCCGTTGAAGCGATCGACGTCCGGGGCGCGGACCAGGAAGAGGCCGTCAACGGACGCGAACACGTTGCAGCGCCCGGTGAACGGCGCGCCGACCCGCGCGCCGGGGCCGGCGAGCGCTCGCGCCGCGGCCAGGGCCGCCGCGTCCTCCACCACGTCGGTCGCGTCGATCCGCGCGCCGGTGACCGAGCCGAGCCCTTCCCGTTCCAGGAGATCGAGGTCCGCGGCGCTCAGCACCCGGCCCTTCCTGAACGTCCGGCCGCCCACCCTCATGCCGTGCGCGAGCACGATGCCGGCCGCGTCCGCGAGACCGAACCGGCCGAACTTCACGACGCGGCGTCCCACATGCGGACATCGGCGGTCGGTTCGGCGGCGATCGACGCTGGGACCTCCGCCGCACTCACCGCGCTGATACCCGGCCCGACCGGCGCAAGGCTCCTCACCCCACGGCCTCCCGCGCACGGAAGCCGGCGGTCAGCTCCGCGGCGATCGACGTTGCGATCTCCGCCGCGCTCACCGCGCCGATGTCGAGCCCCACCGGCGCATGGATCCTCGCGAGGGCCTCCCGCGCGAGTCCCGCCCCGATGAGCCGTTCGATGCGTTTCGCGTGGGTTCGCCGGCTGCCGAGGCTGCCGACGTAGAACGCGGGCGAGGCGAGCGCCATGCGGAGCGCGGGGTCGTCGAGCTTGGGGTCGTGGGTCAGCGTCACGACGGCGCTGCGGGCGTCGAGCCCTGCGGCGCTCAACGCATCGTCGGGCCAGTCGGTGATCACCTTCACCCCCGCGAACCGTTCGCCGCCGGCGAACGCGCGCCGAGGATCGATCACCGTCACCTCGTACCCCAGCAGCACCGCCATCGGAACCAGCGCCTGCGCGATGTGGACCGCCCCGACCACGAACAGCCGCGGCGGCGGATTCATGACGTGCAGGAAGTACCGGACGCCGGCGCTCTCCACGACCTCGCCGCGGTCACGGCGAAGGGCGTCGTGCGCCGCCTCGGCCACCTCCGCGTCGAGTCCGGGCGCCGGCGGTCCCCCCTCGACGATGAGCCACTGGCGCCCGTCGTCCAGCTCCGTGACGAGCACCAGCGGGCGCCTCCCGGTCCGTGCTTCGAGCACGTCATGCAGCAACGATTGCTTCATCGCGGAAACCTCGGCGATGCGCCATGGCGAACGAACGCGCTCACGGGATGGAGCAGGATTCGTTCCGGCCGAGCCTCCGGCAACACCTTGCGGCGGGTGGATGCGGCTGCGTGAAAGGGCAGGATCCGCTGCGGGAGGGTCTCCGCCGGCACCGCGTAGCGCACGGACTCGGCCGCGCCGTGCGTGATGCCAATCCCGGCGTCCGGGGTCACCATCGGGAGCATGTCCGCACGGATCGGGCTCACTCTTCGACCCGTTCGACGTAGACCTGCACCTTGCCTCCGCAGGTCAGACCGACCTCCCATGCCTGCTCGTCGCTGACCCCGAAATCGAGGACACGGGGCCGCCCGTCCCGGATCGCCTCGATGCCCTCCGCGATCACCGCCCCCTCGATGCACCCGCCGGACACCGAGCCGGCGAAGCGGCCGTCCTCGTCGAGCACGAGCTGGCTCCCGACCGGCCGGGGAGACGATCCCCAGGTCGTGATCACGGTGGCGATCGCGACGCCCCGCCCTTCCCCGCGCCAGCGTTCGGCGGTGGCCAGCGGATCGGACGCGGGTGCGTTCACGTGCGGCTCGGATCCGGCCATCGATCTCTACCTCCCTTCCCATGCGGCATCCGGCCGCCTTCGGATCGGGGGCCATCGTAACGCAGGAACGGATTGTGGTGTTCGGGCGCCGGCCGGAGCGCGATCCGTAGCGGTCGGCGATTCTTTTCGGTCGCGGCCAGGGCTGGCCACATGGTCCGGAGTGAGCCGGAAAGCGAGCGGATCATGGTCGAATCTCGTACGGGCTGCATGGCGACAATGGCGACACGAGCCGCGTAGTAGTATTGGCCATCGAGTACCGGAGGCACACCGTTCGCCGATCCGACGGCGGCAAGCTCCCTGATGCGACGACACCGTTTCGCCAAGATCATCGCCACCCTCGGCCCCGCGACGTCGGCGCCGGAGACGATCCGGGCGCTGTTCGCGGCCGGGGTCGACGTGTTCCGGCTGAACTTCAGCCACGGCGACCACGACGGCCACCGCCGGCGCTTCGAGGCGATCCGCGAGATCGAGTCGGCGACCGGGCGCCCCATCGGGGTGCTGCTCGACCTGCAAGGGCCGAAGCTTCGGATCGGGGAGCTGGCGGGCGGCAGCGCGATGCTCGAAGAAGGCGGCTCGTTCCTCTTCGACCTCGACCCGGCTCCCGGCAGCCCGGAACGGGTCGCGCTTCCCCATCCGGAGGTCTTCGCCGCGCTGAAGCCGGGGACGGACCTCCTCGTCGACGACGGCAAGGTCAGGCTCGAAGTCGAAACCTGCGGCGCGAACTTTGCCGGCACCCGGATCAGGATCGGCGGCGAGATATCGGACCACAAGGGGGTCAACATCCCCGACGCGGTGCTTCCCATCTCCCCGCTGACGGACAAGGACCGCAAGGACCTCGTGCTGGGGATGGAGCTGGGCGTGGACTGGGTGGCGGCGTCCTTCGTCCAGCGCCCGCGCGACGTCCTCATGCTGCGGGAAGCGATCTCGGGTCGCGCCGGCCTGGTGACGAAGCTGGAGAAGCCCTCCGCGGTCGAACGGCTCGACGAGATCATCGAGCTGTCCGACGCGATCATGGTCGCGCGCGGGGATCTCGGGGTGGAGCTTCCGCCCGAGGACGTCCCGAGCATCTCGCGCCGGATCGTGCGTGCCTGCCGCAGTGCGGGCAAGCCCGTGATCGTGGCGACCCAGATGCTCGAGTCGATGATCTCCTCGCCGGTGCCGACCCGCGCCGAGGCCTCCGACGTCGCGACCGCCATCTACGACGGCGCCGACGCGGTCATGCTCTCGGGAGAAACCGCGGTGGGGCGCTACCCGGTCGAGGCCGTCGACATCATGCATCGAATCGTCGCGCAGGTTGAGCGCGACCCGCATTATCGGGAGCAGATTGGCGCGGCGCTCACTTCGCCGAAGCCGACCGCGGCCGATGCGATCTCCGATGCGATGCGGCGCATCGTGCAGACCCTGTCGGTGACCGCCGCGGTGACCTACACCAACTCCGGATCGAGCAGTCTGCGCGCGGCCCGCGAGCGCCCGAACTCGCCGATCCTGAGCCTGACCCCCCACATGAGCACCGCACGCCGCCTCGCCCTGGTGTGGGGCCTTCACTCCGTCCTGAGCGACGACGTGGACCACGTCGAGGAGATGGTCGAACAGGCGTGCCGTACCGCGGTCGCCGAGGGATTCGCGAACGTCGGCGACCGGCTCGTCGTCATGGCCGGAATGCCGTTCGGGATCTCGGGGACGACGAACCTGCTCCGCATCGCGCGCGTCCCGCCTCCGACGAGCACGGCGGCCAACCTTCATGCTCCGGCGCATCCGCCGTCCGACCGCCCCCCGCCATGAGCGGGCGGATGCGCCCGGGACGCAATCCCGTCAATACAGACCGAGGGCCGCCGCCGCCAACGCGACCGCGGCGAGGACCGCGAAGGTGAGGAGCACCTGCGACACGTCGCGGTTGCGCCCGCGC
The DNA here is from genome assembly GCA_958295835.1 of uncultured Gammaproteobacteria bacterium. Classification (GTDB taxonomy): domain Bacteria; phylum Pseudomonadota; class Gammaproteobacteria; order HK1; family HK1; genus HK1. Next base: position 3,663,142 of record OY282378.1, on the reverse strand, counting down.
ATCTCGAACGACAGCCAGCCGAGCACCACGACGAGCGCGGCGAGGATGTAGACGACGCGCACGCCGGGCCTCCGGCGGTGCTCAGCCCGATCCGCGTTCGTCGAGGTTACGAGCGAGCTCCCGCGGCGCAACGTACCCCGGCACGATCTCGCCGGATTCCAGGACGATGGCCGGTGTCCCGGTCACTCCGATCGCCTGACCGATCTCGTAGTGCTCGCGCACCGGATGGTCGCAGCGGGCCGTCTCGATCTCGATTCCGGCCTTCGCGTCGGTCATCGCTTCCTGCTGGTCCGCCGCGCACCATACCGACACCATCGTGTCGAAGGTGGGAGACCCGACTCCGGCCCGCGGGAAAGCGGCGTACCGGATCTTGATGCCGAGCCGGTTGTAGTCGGCCATCTGCTGGTGCATCTGCGCACAGTACGGGCAGTCGACGTCGGTGAAGACGGTGACGGTGTGCTTCACCGCATCCGGCGCGAAGACGATCATGCTCCCTTCACCGATCGCGCCGATGGTGTCCGCGCGCACGGATCGGCGCGACTCCTCGGTGAAGTTGCGCCGCGCATCGAGGTCCATGAGGTCTCCGCGCAGCATGTACCGTCCGTCCGCCGAGAGGTAGACGATGATGGAGCCGAACCGGACCTCGTACACCCCGTCCAGCGGTGTCTCGACGACGTGATCCGGCTGCATGCCCGGGGCCAGCACCTCCAGCCGTGCGGAGAGCGCCGACGGGACATCTCCGGCCGCGTGCGCGGGAAGCTGAAGCCCCGCGCAAAGCAGCAGCGTGGTCATGACGACAAGCGTTCGCATCGCACCCTCCTCCACCGATCGGATGCCGATGATACGCCAGCGATGTCGAGGAAGATCAACGCCGAGGAGAAACTTGCGGGCGGGCACGCCGCCACACCGTGCCCCGCGCTCCGTCCTCGAGAACGATTCCCGCGGCGGTCAGCGCGTCGCGCAGGCGATCCGCCTCGGCCCAGTCCTTGCGGGTCCTCGCCTCGGTCCGTTTCGCGATCATCGCCTCGATCTCGCCGTCGTCCGGGCCGTCGCCGGCGAGCTCGCCGCGCAACCAGGCGTCCGGGTCGGCGTCCAGAAGACCGAGCACCGCTCCCAGCGCGCGTAGCGTGCCGGCCAGCTCGCGCGCCCGATCCGGGTCCGATTCGCGCGCTCGGTTGGTCTCACGGGCAAGGTCGAAGAGCACCGAGATCGCTTCCGGGGTGTTGAAGTCGTCGTCCATCGCCGCTCGAAAGCGCTCGAGCCAGTCCCGGTCGGGATCGACCGCGGGTCCATCGAGCCCGCGCAGCGCGGTATACAGGCGCCGGAGCGAGGAGTCGGTCTGCCGCAGATGATCCTCCGAGTAGTTGAGCGGGCTGCGGTAATGGCTCGACAGCAGGAAGCAGCGCACCGTCTCGGCCGGAAAGCGCTCCAGCACGCCGCGGAGCGTGAAGAAGTTGCCGAGCGACTTCGACATCTTCTCGTCGTCGATGCGCACGAAGCCGTTATGCATCCACACGTTCACGAACTTGCCGCCGGTGGCGGCCTCGCTCTGGGCGATTTCGTTCTCGTGATGGGGAAACTGCAAGTCCATGCCTCCGCCGTGGATGTCGAAGTGGTGTCCCAGACACACCGTGGACATCGCCGAGCACTCGATGTGCCAGCCGGGCCGCCCCGGACCCCACGGTGATCCCCAGCTCGGCTCGCCGGGCTTCGACGACTTCCACAGCACGAAGTCGAGGGGATCGTCCTTCGCCTCGTCGATCTCGACCCGGGCGCCGCTGCGCAGGTCCTCGATCTTTCGATCCGACAGTGCCCCGTACGCGGGAAACGTGCTCACGTCGTAGTAGACGTCCCCGTTCGCGCCGCGGTAGGCGGCCCCGCGTTCGATCAACCGCTCCACCATCGAGACGATGGGCTCGATGTAGTGGGTCGCGCGCGGCTCCATATCCGGCTCCAGCACGCCGAGGGCGCGGCAGTCCTCGTGCATGTACTCGATGAAGCGTCGCGTGAGCACGCCGAAGTCCTCGCCGTTCTCATTGGCGCGGGCGATGATCTTGTCGTCGATGTCGGTGACGTTGCGCACGTACGTCACCCGGTAGCCCAGGCTGCGCAGATAGCGGGCGACCACGTCGAACGCCACCAGCACCCTTGCGTGGCCGAGATGGCAGTAGTCGTAGACGGTCATGCCGCATACGTACATCCGCACGCAGCCGGGCTCGATGGGGCGGAATTCCTCCTTCGTTCGAGTCAGCGTGTTGTAGATCCGCAGCATGGCCGGGGCTCGAATTCATGGAGGTTGGCAACGAAGAGCCGGTTTGTAGCATATCCATTGTCCGCCTGCCCTTGATCGGCGCATTCGGGTGAACGGCCGGCTGTACGTGGACAAGACCCGTTACCTGCGCCCGCTCGAAGACGAGCGCTACGCTTTCTTCATCCGCCCCCGACGCTTCGGCAAGTCCTGCTGGCTATCACTGCTGGAGTGCTGCCACGGGCGCCACATCAATCCTCCGGCGGATCGAGGCAAAAGCCGACCCTCACGAATCTGCTCCGCTCGTCATGCACCAGCTCCGGCTCGACGCCGTTGAACTCGCGCATGATCCGGCGCATCAGAGGCCAACCCCTTCCCCGCTGTTCCATGAAGCCCATGGCGAGCATGAAGTTCGCCAGGGATTCGTTCCGTGATCGGGGATGGGCGCCGGCGCGGACGCTCTCCACCCTCGTGTGGTTGGGCAGCGCACCGGGGCTGGTCACGTCGACGCGCCGTGAGAAGACCTCGAAGAGCACCTTCGATCCGGTAATCGCGTAGTCCCGGTGGACGACGGCGTTGACCAGGGCTTCCCGAATCGCCGACGGCGGCAGCAGCGGACGATCTTCGCGGATCAGGCCCCGGTACGATTCGAAGCGCCCGAGACCCGCGAACCATCCCGCGGCCCGCTGCACCTGTTCGTCGAGGCACCCCGCGGCATCGGCCACCTGCAGCACCCGGGAAGCCCGGTCGTCACCCTCGTACGCCACGCACTCCACCCGGAAGCTCCGCGTTTGCGGATAGCGCTGGGGTTCCTTGCCGAACGCCAGTACTCCGTAGAGCGTAGGGTGCAACGCACCTCCGAGCTCCGTCAGGACGCCACGGTTGCGGAGATCGTCCTCGTCGTCGGGCTGGGGCTCCTCTTCGGTATCGAGTCCAAGGGCATGAAGATAGGAACGGAATCTTTGCAGGTCGATGTGCGCCGGGGCGCCGGCCTGTATCGAGCGTTCCTCGGTGAGGATGTATCCGAAGGCGTTGTAGAGCTCCTGCAGCTCCACCGGCGACGGCTCGACGCTGCTGCGTTCACGGCGGACCCACACCCGGCCGTCGTAGCCCAACGGCTCGAATCCGCGCTGCCGGGGGACTTCTATCCAGTGCACCCACCCGTTCGGGTCCTCGTGCCGTCCGCCATGCGCGGACACAGGTGCGCTGCAACCGGTCTGGAGAAACGCCGTCAACCGTTCCTGCACCCGCTCGGCGCCCTCCCGGACGCCCACGATCGTCCGGGCGCCCGTCCGGGGGTCGTCGCCCCCCAGGATGACGACCCCCCCTTCGGTGTTCGCGAAAGCGCAGATCGCCTTCCCGACGGCCGACAGATCACCGAGCCCGCGCTTGAATTCCGTGGTCCGGCTCTCGCCCGCCTCGATCCGTCCGAGTACGTCAAGCCATTCCATCGGAAGTCCCTCCCTCGGGACCCTCAGAATCCGTATTTCAAACGCCGGAGGCGAAACGCTTCGTCGCCGCCGTCCACCGTGCGGACGATGGCGTCTCGAACCGCCGGCTCCTCGATGGCGCCCGCCTGGGCGACACGTCCCCGGTTCGCCGTGGCCTCCAGCAGGATCACCTGATCCGCGTCGCCGTTCACGACGATGTTGGGGTTGTGGGTCGCGACCACGATCTGCCGCCGTCCCTTGAGCCGCTTGAGTGCGGGGAGCACCGTCTCGAACAGGAAGCGATTGTCCAGCTCGTCCTCCGGCTGATCGATGACCAGGGGGCGATCGTCGTTCGTTTCCAGCAGCAGCGAAAGCAGCACGCTCACCCGCTGGCCGCCGGAGAGGTCGTCCAGCCGCCGGTAGCCTCCGCCGTCTATCCTGAACTCGATCAGGTAGCGGTCGCGACAGCGGACGGCGGCCAGCTCCCGCCGCCTCGACACGGAGAGGCACTCGCGAAACGCTGGACGCGGGGCGAATGCGGCGTGACCCCGAGCACCCGCACCCCCTGTCGCACCGCGCCTTGCAGGAATCGCCGGGCGTAGGCGGCAATCGTCTCCTCGGACCCCGGAGGGCCGTTCACATCGGCAGGAAGCTTTGCCCTCCCACCCGGATGGTCGTCGATCGTGTGGATGTGCAGGTCCGCCTTGAACCATCGCGCCCCGGGGACGTCCCAGGTCCACTGGGCGGCATCTCGTCGCACGAAGGCCATCCGGACTTACCCCGCTGCGAGATCGTAGAGGACGTGTCGGAACCATCCCGAATCGCCCGGGAGACCCGTTGGCTGAAGTCGAAGGAATGCGCCGGTACCGAACGCGAACGATCGCGTTGTCGCCGTGCTGCCCGGATTGGCAAGCACGGGGGCAGGCGCGTCACCGTTGTTGCCGATCACCAGTGCCACCCGTTCCGCCGCCGGCGTCAGGCCCGAGAGCGCCGGCAGGGGTCCCACCCCGGCCAGCGCCGATGCGGTCAGGCAGGCCTTGCGCAAATACGAGTGCAAATACGTGTGGGAAGCCATTGCGCCCATCACCTCCGATCTCTTTGCCTGTACCGTCCGGCTCCGCAGTCTACCAACCCTTGCCGGCATGAGACGTCGGCGTGAGGCCAACACCCGCGCAAGGCCGGCACGGCGTCGCCCGGCCCGCGCGACCCGTGAGGCCACCGTCGCGCCCGGCGTAGCGCATAACGAGCCCGAGCCGCCTCTGCACACAACGGCTGGAGCGGACGGCCGCGCGTGTGCCGGCCGTGGTTCCGGCCCGTATCGCGGAGCCGGAGGGTCCTCACGAGCAGGCGCCGTCCGTCCACCGGGGGAGAACGGGGTGTCGCGCCACTGTTATCCTGCACGGTGTTCGGTGCCGGTCGCCGGGCGGGCGCCAGGCAACGCCGACACGCGAGCGAAAGGGAGGCGATGGATCGGGATGGCAGGTTCAAGGCGCCGATCGAAGCAGGGACGCCCGCGATGAGTCCGCCGCGAACCGAAAGCCACGGCCTCACCGTGACGCGGATCGAGGCCCTTGGGTTCCGCACGCTCCGCTACGTATCGCAACGGCTCGGACCCTTCCACGTGCTGGTCGGGCCGAACGCCAGCGGGAAGTCGGCGTTTCTCGACGTGCTGGCCTTTCTCGGTGACCTGCACCGCGTGGACCTCGAACACGCGATCATGGGCTACGAGCCTTTTGGCATCCCCCGCCGCGCGACCGATCCCCGGCACCTGACGTGGATGCGGCGCGGCAAGACGTTCGAGCTGGCCGTGGAGGCAGCCGTTCCCGATGTTCTGCGCGAACGCTTGCAGAACGGAACAGCCGGCGTATGCCGCTACGAAATCGCGGTGGACGTGTCCGAACCCTACCGAATCGCGCGGGAGGCCCTTTGGCTGAAGCCGGAGGAGGAAGGCGCCGGTGCCGAACGCGAACGGCCGCGGTTCCCGAACCCGCCCGAGCCGCCCGAGGGGATCGTCGCCGATCCGGAGAAGCGCGCCCCCGCACGCTGGAGAAGGGTGGCTGTCCGGGAGAGCAATCCCGAACACGTCACCTTCCGCCCCGAGACCACTGCCGGACGGCCGCTCCGGATGCGTATTCCCACCGGCAAGTCCGTGCTGGACAGTCTGCCCCCGGACGGCTTCCCGGTTGCCGCGCGGTTCCGGCGGATGCTGGCGGAGGGTGTGCAACGCATCGCCCTCTCGGGCGAGGCCATGCGCCACCCCAGCCCGCCCTCCCGATCCGATACCTGTCTCCCCGACGGCTCGAACCTGCCCCACATCTCGCACTGCGCAGAGCGAACGTCCCGATCGCTACGCGGACTGGATAAAGCTCGTCCGCGAAGCACTCCCCGACGTCGAGCACATCGCGGTATGGACGCAACCGTGGGACGGGCATCGTTACCTGAACGTCCACCATCGGAACGGCTTGGAAGCTCCTTCCTGGCTCGTCTCGGAGGGCACCCTTCGGTTCCTGGCACTGACGCTTCTTGCTTATCTCCCCAACCCCACCGGTCCCTACCTGATCGAAGAGCCCGAGAACGGCCTCCATCCACGTGCAGTGGAGACGGTTTTTGAATCAATGTCGTCCATCCATGACGCTCAGATTCTCCTGGCAACTCATTCTCCCGACATGGCTCGCCGCTCCGGCGTCGATCGAATGCTGTGTTTTGCCCGTAGCGAGAAGGGCGGTACGGACATCGTCGCGGGCTCCGCTCACCCCCGCCTGCGGGATTGGCCGGGCATCGTGGACCTTGGCCTCCTGCTCGGGAGCGGGGTCCTGGGATGATGGATCTCGTATGCGTCGTTACGGATGGGCAGATAGAAGCGACGATATCCGCGCTGTTGGACCGCCCCGTGCGCGGAGCTTGCACGCAGGGCAAGTACACGGGGTTGCCGGGACCCGGCGTTCCTCAGACTGAAAAGGCTTCTTCAAGGCTGGTTCCCGCCGGATTCGTCGTTCAGAGGAACCCCCGCAGCGGATGATCCCGCCGGAGATGGAGCGAACATCGCGGGACACGGTGTGAAGAACAGCAAGAAACTCATCGAAGTCGCCCTGCCGCTGGACGCGATCAACGCCGCCAGCGTGCGCGAGAAGTCGATCCGGCACGGACATCCGAGCACCCTGCATCTGTGGTGGGCACGGCGACCGCTGGCGGCGGCGCGGGCGGTGATTTTCTCGCAGATGGTGGACGACCCCTCGGCGCATCCGGATCGGTTCCCGACGGAGAAGGCCCAGGCGCGGGAGCGCGAGCGGCTGTTCGGGATCATCGAGAAGCTCGTGCAATGGGAGAACACCAACGACGAAAAGGTGTTGGAGCAAGCGCGAGAGGAGATCCGGGAAAGCTGGCTCCGGACCTGTACCGAGAACGCGGACCATCCGCGGGCGGTGGAGCTGTTCGACCCGGACCGGCTCCCCGCCTTCCATGACCCCTTCGCGGGCGGCGGGGCGTTGCCCCTGGAAGCGCAACGGCTTGGGCTGGAGGCCCATGCCTCGGACTTGAACCCGGTGGCGGTGCTCATCAACAAGGCGATGATCGAGATCCCGCCCCGATTCGCGGGACGCGCCCCGGTGAACCCGGACGCCCAGGCCGAATTCGCGCGGGGCGGCCGCTGGAACGGCAAGGGCGCGCAGGGGCTCGCCGAAGACGTGCGCTACTACGGGCGATGGATGCGCGACGAAGCCGAGAAGCGGATCGGCCACCTGTATCCGAAGATCGAAGTCACCGCGGCGATGGCGGCGGAGCGCCCGGCCCTTCAACGCTACGTGGGGCGGAAGCTCACGGTGATCGCGTGGCTGTGGGCGCGCACGGTGAAGAGCCCGAATCCGGCGTTCGCGCATGTGGACGTGCCGCTCGCCTCGACCTTCATGCTGTCCACGAAGAAGGGGAAGGAGGCATATGTCGAGCCGGTGATCGAGGACGGCGGCTACCGCTTCACGGTGAAGGACGGCGCCCCTGAAGCCGGCGTTTCCAAAGCCGGGGTCACTGACACCGGTGCATCCGAAGCCGGGATCCCTGAAGCTGGCATCCCCCGGAACGGCGCACCGGAATCCGGCGTTCCCGAGGACGGCGTTCCTGGGAACGCGGGCGTTCCGCCCCCGTCCTCGTCATTCCCGCGAAAGCGGGAATCCATGCGCCCCGAGAACGGCGTGTCCCGGGAGGACGCGGGCGTCCTGCCCGCGCAAGGAACGAAGCTGGGCCGCGGCGCGAACTTCCGCTGCCTGATGTCGGATGCGCCGATACCCGGCGACTACATCAAGGCGGAGGGGCGAGCGGGGCGCATGGGATCGCGGCTGATGGCGATCGTCGCCGAGGGAGACCGGAGCCGGGTGTATCTGCCGCCGACCGCGGAGCATGAGGAGCGCGCACGGGAGGCGGTGCCGGAATGGAAACCGGATGTCGAGTTCTTCCAGCAGGCGCTTGGTTTCCGCGTCGGCAACTACGGCATGACGAAGTGGAGCGATCTGTTCACCCCCCGCCAGCTCGTCGCGTTGACGACGTTCTCTGACTTGGTCGTGGAAGCCATGGCGCGCATCAAGCGCGATGCTCTGGGAGCGCGGGTGTCCCGCCCGCGTTCCCAGAGGATCGCCGGGCCGGCGAAGGCGAGGCGGATGGAAGCGGTCGCCGGCAGGATGGGCGCGGAGTGGTGGTCTGGACGTTGTAGGGATTGCGCGGATGCACCGGCGCGTTACGATCCGTGGGCTGATGCTTGGCCTGTTGCCGGCCGCCGGCGCGGGGCCTCGGAGCAGCCGTCAGCCGGTTGTTCGCGGTCGGCCGCTGGTCGAAGAGGTTAGTGTAAAGAGACCTTGGCTCGCCCGGCGATCCGCTTGACAGATGCGGCTGCCGGAAGCGTGTGCGAAAGAAGGCGCAGTGGCCGTCGAGACGGGAATCAATCTGGAGGCGTGAAGTGGAAAAGAAGAAGGTAGCCATTACCGGTATATCCAATAGCGGCAAGACCATGTTCCTGACGTCGTTGCTGTGGCAATTGCAAGAGATCGGAGAAGCAAACTTTCATCTTGAAAAAGATATCAAGATCAGTGGCTTCCGTGTAATACGATCCGGCGTTCGCAGGGGGGATACGTTTCCGTTTCATCGCTATCGAGAGAAAATGGCTCACGAGAAGCGGTGGCCGCGGAAGACCACTGACATCCAACGGTTCCGTTGCCGATTCGACTACAGTAGCAAGGAGGGGTTGCGGAGCGTTCTCTCGCGGTTGTCACAACGTTTCTCTCGGAAATCACAACAATTGGACATCCTGGACTTTCCTGGCGAGCGGATTGCGGACGCAGCGATTGCGGCCTACAGTGACTTTGGCCAATGGTCCGACTATATGTTCGATTATTTCGACGACAACCCGGGCTATAATGGAGCAGGGTTTCGGTTGCGGCAGGCCCTCGAAGCGGAAAATTTGGAGATTGACACAGCAGCGCGGGCATATCGGGAAACGTTGGTAAGCTTCATACGGGACTGCAAGCCGCTGATATCGCCATCCACCTTCTTGCTGGATGGCGAGGGAAACACTCTTGCTCCCGAACAAATGGAAAGTTCCGCATCGGAGCGTCCCTGCGGTCTGGACGCAGACAGCCAGTTCGCCCCGTTGCCGGAGTCGGTGCGAGAAGCCAACCCCAAGCTCGCAAAGAAGATGCGAAAACACTTCAAATGGTATCGTAAACGGGTGGTACAGCCGCTGTTCGATGATTTGGCGAAATCTGATAGCCTGATCATCCTGATCGATATTCCCTCACTGCTTCTTGGTGGTGTTCAGCGGTACAACGATAACCGTCAGATCATATTGGATCTGTTCGATGCCCTCGGTGAGAAGAAATTCAAAGTCTTCTCTTCTTCGTTGAAGCGGATCGCGTTCGTGGCGACGAAGGCCGACCTGATATCGCCCGACGATATCGAGAAGGGAACTTTGCAATCTCTTTTGATACAGATGAACAGACGGGCGGAAGATTTGCTACCCGATATGGAAATCGGTTGGTTCGAATGCAGTGCCTGCTGGTCAACGAGCCCTGGCGGGTCGGAAAACTACTTGAAGGGCGTACCGTGGCAGGATAATCCCGAAAAAAAGAAGATAGAGTTCCAGGTTACCCCATTGCCCGACGGTTGGCCACCCGATTGGAATCCGGAGGAGTACCGGTTCCAGGAGGTGTTCCCTGACATCTCGTTGAACGTCCAGAAACCTCCGAAGCATAAAGGACTGGATCGAATTTTCGACTTTGCCGTGATCCGCTAGGAAGGCCAATCATGAGTGTCAAATCTTCATCGACGGAAGGTGGCTACTCGACAAGAGATTCCCTCCGTGAAGGAGATCACGGGCTCGGCATCCCACAGTCTCGGGTGGAAGGCGCGAGAGTGTTGAACGAGGAAGACAACGCGGACCGTAGTCGTAAGTGGGACGATGAGCTTCAACGTCAATCTGAAGAAAGACATCGGCAACTTGACACCACCGGGGAGGCGTTCCGGTTGCCGAAGGGTGGCAACCAGACAAGAGATTCCCTCCGTGAGGGAGACCACGGACTCGGCATCCCTCAATCTCGGATGGAAGGCGCGCGGGTGTTGAGCGAGGAAGAGATCACCGAGGATCAACGTCAGCAAGACGAAGAGCTTCAGCGTCAGTTTGAAGAAAGGCTTGGGCAACTTGACGCTGCCGGGGATTCGTTCCGGTTACCCGCGAGCATTCTTCGAGTCGCGACCTGGATCGGTTGGACGGCTGCTTCCGTTCTGGGATTGCTGCTCGTTGGCCAGGGAGTGGCCCTGATAGACGACATCAAGGCCTTGCCGGCACCGTTCGACTGGATCGCAGGTGTCAGCGCGACATTCTTCGCGGCCATGCTTGGATGGCTGATCCTGAGACTGGGAGTTGCGCTCCGTCGTCTGCGCCGCAGTCCGGCAATCAAGCTGCGGGGGCTCGAGGCACTTGAGCAGCGGAAGCGATGGCAACATCTGGTAGGTGAACGCTTTGATAAGGTAAAAGACGAGCTTGGAAAATATCTGAAGGAATACGACGACGATGCACTAAGACGATTGTGCGTGGTTGGACTGAGTGAAAATGATTGCAGGAAGCTCAAGGAAGCTCGCCGATTTCTCCTGGAGAGCGACGTTCCGATATCCGCCGGCGATTGGCTGGTGGAGTACCGGCGCAGGTTCCAATCGATACTGGACGATGCAGCGAAGCGGCGGGTCAAGAATTATACGCGCAATGTGGTACTCGGGACCGCCGCTGCTCCCGTGGCTGCCATCGATCAGGCGGTTGTGCTGTACTCGTCCACGGCTTTGATCAAGGACTTGATGTTCATTTACGGATTGCGCCCGGAATTCAGTCAGGCGGCGGTGATACTGGCTCATTCGATCGGTAACACTTACTTGGCCGGCTCATTGCAGGGAGTTTCCGAAGAGGGGGCTGCCGCAATGTTGTCGGAAGCCGCTCCTGGCATGTTGAACAAGGTGGGCGAAAAGATAGTGGGAAAGGCGATGGAAGGGGTGGCCAATGGACTTCTGATTTGGCGACTGGGGCGACAGGCCATCCAACTGCTTCAGCCCGTTCATCCCACCGAACGGAGCTGAAGAGCCGAAGTGGCCGCTGTGGACCTCATCGGCCCTCGGTGTTTTCGCTGCTCTCCAGCGTCAGGTACCGTTGTTCGAACCTCGACAGCCATTTCCCCACCAATGGCTTCCAGGCGGCCACCACGGTAGCCAGATCGAACGCGGAAAACGTCGCCTCGTCGCGCAAGAGTCCACGATATCCCCCGATCACGTTCCGGCCGCGGCGGTCTCCCGGGTGATACACGACGGTCAGTCTCCCCTCCGTATACCTGGAATCGGGATGCCGCAGCATGGCCCATGCGAGCAGATGATCGCGCCAGAGCTGGTTGTGACTCGTCCTGGACACCTGGCCGCCTGCATCCGTCCGCCATGGTGCATCCTTCGTCATCCAGCGTCTATATTTCTTCCCGTCGTATTCCTTCGGCGAAAATCGCTCCCTGAGCTTGGTCTCGATACCGGTGAAACCCATCCGCCCCTCGTCCGTTTCGTACTCGATGAACGCGTCGAACGCCGTCCCGTCGTCCAGGTACTCGGCCGCGGGAGCCGGTGCCCAATCGAAGCGGATGCACGTCACACGTATGGCGCTTGTTCTCCATAAGGCTTGCACCAGTTCGGCGGCATTGTCGAGGTCGAGTGCGAGCTCACCGAACAGATTGAAACACATCGGCTGGCTCGACAGCATGTTTCGCAGCAGTCGAAACGGCTCCGCTCCGGGGCCTTCCGCAATCCGCTGCTTGGCCAGCGCAAAGATGCCGGGAGTCAGGAAGTTGAGACCTGTATTTGCGGATTCCCCGGTCAGCATGTTCCCGTAGCAAGTCCTGGATCTTTTCCAGGGACCGGTCCCATAAGGTACGCAGAGCACCCGATCCCTGTACCAGCTCTGATGTCGCCTCATCCGCCTTGAGAAAACATCGTCGCTCCCGCATTGCGGTCCGATTCCCCTTCTATTGTTCGAGTGTCCGGCGGACATATGATCCTCCCTCACTTGCAATCAGTTGTCGCGGCCGACATGAGTCAGTATCGCGGAACGCAGGCCCCGATTCAGCAGAACGAGGGCCGCAAGTCCCATCTGCACGACAGTCGCGGCGATTAGCTTGATCGCTGAGACAACGGCGTCGCCCAGACGGTGCGTAGCGCGTAATGCGCGGGATTTGCCAAGTACTTCAATGGCCGCACGCGCGCGTTGCTGCCCTCCTGTTTCCACGAGACTCGCCAACTGGCCCGCTTCGGCCGGACTGTCGATGTGGCTCAGGAAGCCGATCGTCCTGGCATACGATCCCGTTTCGTGATGGATGCGGCCGAGATTGGCCACCGTTGTTCTGAACCGGGAAAGCGCTTCGTGGTTTCGCACCAGTTCGTCGATGCCGTTGCCCCGGACGAGCTGGAGTTGCCCCCTCCCTTCAGGCTCATCTCTCGTTGGACTAGAATGCTTCCGTTCAGCCGCGGCGAGTACGCCGAGCGGCTTCGCGGCACCCGGCAGGCCATGAACCGGGCCGGGGTCGAGGTCCTGTTCACCTGCGATCCGTCCAACATGGCATGGTTCACCGGCTATGATGGCCGGTCGTTCTACGTCCACCAGGGCGTGCTGGCCGGCCCGGACGGCGACATCTTTCCAGGCGCGACCTGCCAGGAAATCACAGTGTGCCCAGACCGCGATTGACGTGATGCGCTCATGAAAGCAAAGTGGTTCTCGTCACACCCTGCTCGAAATATCCGACTCGCCAACAACCGCCAGGAGGACGAATCCCGATGACACAGGATCGCCGAAGACAAGCCGAACAACTGACGCAAGCGCTGGATCTGTCTCTGCCGCCCATCGCGATGGCCTTGTGCGAGGCCGTGCCGGAGGGCGTCCCCGAATTCGACGGCTCGGTTCCAGCCGGATGCGTGTTCTGGCAGGAGGCCGCCAAGCACACGTTCGCCACCTCGGCAGGACATCACGCCCTGTGCTCCATCGGCATCCACACCCATCACTTTTCCCAGGCCCCGGCCTCGCAGCCGGAGGAGCTACGGGTCTCCCTGGAAGCCATGATGGGGCTCGACTACGTGCGCGAGGACGAAGTCGCGGCCATCCCGGTCGTGCAGCACGAGGTGAAGCACGCGCTCTACGGGCCGCTCGCCGACTTCCCGGCAGATCCCGATCTGGTCCTGCTGTTCGCCCATGCCCGACAGGGGCTCGTGCTGAGCGAGGCGGTGGGGCGGGTCGATGGCGGTCAACCGCCGGCGATGGGCCGCCCTGCCTGCGCGATCGTCCCGGGAGCGCTCAATCACGGAGCCGCGGCCATGAGCCTGGGCTGCTGCGGCGCGCGGGCCTATCTCGATGCGCTGTCCGACGACGTGGCCCTGTGGGCGCTGCCGGGGAGCAAGCTCGATCGATACTGCGAGCAGATTGCCGCGTTCGCTCAGGCCAACAGGACCCTGGCGATGTTCCACGAGCGCCGGAGGGCGGACGTCGAATCGGGCGGGCGGCCGACCGTCCGGGAGTCCCTCCAGCGGCTCTCGTAGCGTGGGAACGGACCCCGGCCCGGCCCGTGGCCGCCGCCGGGCTCCCTGACGAACGCCGGCGCTCGAGCCATGCCGAACGCCGTCAGGACCTACGTGCGCTACGTCGACGCGGTCAACCGCAGGGTCGGCCGCTTCGCGATGTACCTGATCTTCGCGATGGCGGCCATCCTGCTCTGGTCGTCCGTCTCGAAGACCTTCTTCCTGCCGTCTCTCTGGACCCTGGAGATGGCGCAGTTCGCCATGGTCGCCTACTACCTGCTCGGCGGCCCGTACTCCATGCAGCTCGACAACCACGTGCGCATGGACCTCCTCTACGGGGCCTGGTCGCCGCGCACCCGGACATGGGTGGACTCGTTCACCATCGTGTTCCTGCTCGTGTACCTGGTGCTGCTGCTCTACGGCGGCTTCTCCAGCACCCAGTACGCGCTGGAGTACGGCGAGCGCAGCTACTCCTCCTGGCGCCCGTACATGGCGCCGATCAAGATCGTCGCCTGCATCGGCATCTTCCTGATGCTGCTCCAGGCGTTCGCGGTGCTGTTCAGGGACGTCGCGAAGCTCCGGGGCGAGGAGCTCTGAGGATCCCCGATGAGCTACGAGATGATCGCGCTGCTGATGTTCGCCTCGATGATGCTGATGCTCATCACCGGGCAGCGGGTCTTCGCCGCGATCGGCTCGGTGGCGGTCATCTCGGCGCTCCTGCTGTGGGGCGACGGCGGCAGCGAGATGGCCTTCTCGGCCGCGATGAAGCTGATGAAGTGGTATCCGCTGCTCACCCTGCCGATGTTCATCTACATGGGCTTCATGCTCTCCGAATCCGGCATCGCCGACGATCTCTACCGGATGTTCCACGTGTGGTTCGGGCCGGTGCGCGGGGGGCTGGCGATCGGCACCATCGGGGTGATGGTGGTGGTTTCGGCGATGAACGGCCTCAGCGTCGCCGGCATGGCCATCGGCGCGACCATCGCGCTCCCCGAGCTGCTGCGCCGCGGGTACGACAAGATCATGGTCACCGGGGTCATCCAGGCCGGCAGCTCGCTCGGGATCCTGGTGCCGCCGAGCGTGGTGCTGGTGCTCTACGGCATGATCGCCCGCCAGCCGGTGGGCCAGCTCTGGCTGGCCGGGGCCATTCCCGGCCTGATGATGGCGGTGCTGTTCATCGTCTACATCGCGGTGCGCTGCCGGCTCCAGCCCCACCTCGGCCCGGTGCTCCCGAGGGAGGAGCGCCAGGTCCCGCTCGGCGAGAAGATGAAGCTGCTGAGAGCCGGGATCCTGCCGTTCCTCATCTTCTTCTCCATGACGGGGCTGTTCCTCATGGGCTACACGAGCCTGGTCGAGAGCTCCGCGGTGGGCGCGGCCGGCGCGACCCTCGCGGCGCTCTTCAGGGGCCGGCTCAGCGCGAAGGTCATGGAAGCGACGATGCGCAAGACCCTCGGGGTGAGCTGCATGTTCATGTGGATCATCCTCGCCGCGCTCTGCTTCGGCGCGGTGTTCGACGGGCTGGGCGCGGTGCGCGCGATCGAGGGCTTCTTCCTCGAACGGCTCGGGCTCGGCCCCTGGCAGGTGCTGATCCTGATGCAGCTCTCGTTCCTGCTGATGGGCACGTTTCTCGACGACACCGCGATGCTGGTGATCGTCGCTCCGCTCTACGTGCCGCTGGTCAAGGTCCTGGGCTTCGATCTCATCTGGTACGGGGTGCTCTACACCATCACCTGCCAGATCGCGTACATGACGCCGCCCTTCGGCTACAACCTGTTCCTGATGCGGGCGATGGCGCCGCCCGAAATCGGACTCGGCGACATCTACCGCTCCATCATCCCCTTCGTCCTGGTCATGACCCTCGCCCTGGCCCTGGTGATGATCTTCCCGCAGCTCGCGCTGTGGCTGCCGGAGCAGCATTACGGGAAGTGAGGTCGGCAAGGTGACGCCGCTGACGGTCTCGCGTTGGCTCGCGATGAACGACACGCTCGCCGGAGGCGCGGACAATGACGTTCTCGTCATCGGACCCGGCCGGCCGGACATGGAAGCGCACGTTGCCCGAGACGGCGGCGTCCTGTGTAATCCCGATTCGTCGGTACGCACCCGAATGCACATGCGAAGGCGATGAGCTGGCTCGGAAAAGTTCTCGGAGGTGCGCTCGGCTTCGCGCTCGGCGGGCCGCTCGGCGCTCTGGTCGGAGTGGCGCTCGGGCACAACTTCGACCGCCCGGCAAGCCGGGGCGGCGGCCGG
The DNA here is from genome assembly GCA_958295835.1 of uncultured Gammaproteobacteria bacterium. Lineage (GTDB taxonomy): Bacteria > Pseudomonadota > Gammaproteobacteria > HK1 > HK1 > HK1. Next base: position 3,647,149 of record OY282378.1, on the reverse strand, counting down.
GCGGACCCCGACTTCCTCGACGACTTCGACTCGCCGGACTTTCTCGACTCCCCCGATTTCCTCGACTCGCGGGAGCGGACCCAGACCGCGTTCTTCACCGCCACGTTCGCGGTGATGGGCCATCTGGCCAAGGCGGACGGATTCGTCACCCGCGACGAGATCCGGCTCGCGGCGCGGGTGATGGACGAGATGCAGCTCACCGGCTCCCATCGGCAGCTCGCCCAGCGGCTCTTTCGCGAAGGGCGGGCACCCGGATTTCCCATCGGCGAGGTCCTCGATCAGCTTCGCCGCGAATGCCGGTACAGCTCCCACCTCATCACGATGTTCGTCGAGATCCTCCTGCACGCGGCGTACGCCGACGGCGAGCTGCATTCGCAGGAGCGGGCGTTGCTGGAGTCCATCTGCGCGCGGCTGCGCCTCCCCGCCGGAGAGCTGGATCGCCTCGAGGCCATGGTGCGGGCGGAGCGGCACGCACGGGGCGGCAAGCCCTCGGACGCACTCTCGGCCCGCGACGCGTACGCCATTCTCGGGGTGGAGGAGACCTGTTCGGATGCCGAGCTCAAGCGGGCCTACCGCCGGATGATGAACCGGCACCACCCCGACAAGCTGGTCGCCAAGGGGCTGCCGGAGGAGATGATGCGGGTCGCGACCGAGAAGACACGCGAGATCAAGGCCGCCTACGATCGGCTCAAGCAGGTGCGCGGCCTTTGAGCCGGCGCCGTATCCCGGCGCATGAGCTCCAACCCTCCCGAGCCGGCACACATCCTCGGCCGTCCGCCGCCGAGACTCGTCGCGCTCGATCTCGACGGAACCCTCGTCGACTCGGTCCCCGACATCGCCTGGTGCATCGACCGGATCATGCCGCGGTTCGGGATTCCACCGAGGGGCGAAGCCCTCGTGCGCAGGTGGGTCGGCAACGGCGTGGAGCGGCTCGTCGAACGCGCCCTCACCGGCGAGCCCGATGCGCCGGCGGACCCCGGGCTGCTCCGCGAAGCGTGCGCGGCGTTTCTCGATCTCTATTCCATGCACGGCCACGACCGCAGCCGAGTCTACCCCGGGGTGCACGAGGGGCTCGCGGCGCTGCGCGCGCATGGCGCCGCCCTCGCCTGCATCACCAACAAGCCTCACGCCCCCGCCGTCGCGCTCCTCGCGCACCTTGCGCTACGCGACTCCTTCGAGCTGGTGCTCGGCGGCGATTCGCTCGCGCGCCGCAAGCCCCATCCGTTGCCGCTGCTCCACACCTGCTCCGCGCTTGGCGTCCCGGTCGCGCAGTCGGTGTTCGCCGGCGACTCGATCAACGATGTGGAGGCCGCACGCGCGGCAGGGATGCGCGTAGTGTGCGTGAGCTACGGCTACAACCACGGACGCGACATCTCGGAAGCCGCACCCGATGCGGTCATCGATTCACTCGATGAGCTCGCCTCGCTGTGCTTCGGCGCACCGGCGGCGGCAGAGCATCCCGGCCGATGACATAATCGGAGGTCCCGGGGGCGACCGCTGTCGCGGTCGCTTCGCGATTCCGCGGCGCGGAATCGCCGGCTCCCCCGGCCAGTGCATGGACAGGTGAGGAACGAGTCGTTCCAGGTGAAGGTGGGATAACGATGGACATCCAATCGGCGATCCGCGCCGTCATCGAGCGACGCGACCTCGACGGCGCGCAGATGACTGGCGTCATGCACGATATCATGACCGGCGAATGCACCCCGGCGCAGGTCGGCGGCTTCCTGGTCGGGCTGCGGATGAAAGGCGAGACGGTGGAGGAGATCGCCGCCGCGGCGGCGGTGATGCGGCGTCTGGCAACCCGCGTCGAGGTCGGCAAGACCCATCTCGTCGACACCTGCGGCACCGGCGGTGATGCCAGCGGGACGTTCAACATTTCCACCGCGAGCGCGCTCGTCGCGGCCGGAGCCGGCGCGAGGGTCGCGAAGCACGGCAACCGCTCGGTGTCCGGCCGCTCGGGGAGCGCGGACGTGCTGGAGGCGGCCGGGGTCCGGCTCGACCTCCCTCCCGAGCGGATCGCGCGCTGCATCGGCGAGGCCGGCGTGGGGTTCCTGTTCGCGCCGGCCCATCACGGCGCGATGAAGCACGCCATCGGACCCCGGCGCGAGATGGCGGTGCGCACGATCTTCAACGTGCTCGGCCCCCTCACCAACCCGGCGGGGGCGCTCCGCCAGGTCATCGGTGTCTTTGCCCGCGAGCTCGTCGAGCCGCTCGCCCGGGTGCTCGGGGAGCTGGGCAGCGAGCACGTCATGGTGGTGCACTCCGAGGACGGGCTCGACGAGCTGAGCCTCGGCGCGCCGACCCACGTGGCGGAGCTGCGCGACGGTGCGGTGCGCTGCCATACGCTGGACGCGGGCGCGCTCGGATTCACGCCCGCCGCGGTCGAATCGATCACCGTGGATTCACCGCAAGCGAGCCTCGCCGTGATCCGCTCGGTGCTGGCCGGCGATCCGGGACCGGCGGCGGACGTCACGATCCTCAACGCCGCGGCGGCGGTCTACGTGAGCGGCATCGCATCGAGCCTGGAGGACGGGATCGGCCGCGCGCGCGGGAGCATCGCCTCCGGCCGGGCAGCGGACGTCCTCGACCGGCTCGTGGCGATCAGCAATGCGTAAGGCGCGGGGCCGGTACGGGTATGCACGCGTGACGGTGCGCGGCGTTCAGCCGATCGTGGCGGGATACCGGCCCGGCATCGGATGCTTTCAAGCGGCCCGTGGCTATCGGGAACGCACGAACCCGGCCGGCACGGGCACGCACTCATGACGGAGCGCGGCGTTCGGCCGGACGTACCGTCCGGCACGCCGGCCGCAGCCGGCACACCCACCGCGGCCGGCGCCCTTCGGGACTGTCCGGACATCCTCCTGCGGATCATCCGCCACAAGGCGCGTGAGGTCTCCGCCCGCGCGGAGCGGACCCCCCTGCGGACGCTCGGCGAGCGGGCCGAGGCGCAAGCCGCGCCGCGCGGATTCGCCGCGGCGCTTCAGTCCCGCATCGCGGCGGGCGAGCCGGCGGTGATCGCCGAGCTGAAGAAGGCGTCGCCGAGCCGGGGCGTGCTGCGCGAGGACTTCGATCCGGACGCGATCGCGCGCGACTACGCCGCGGGCGGCGCGGCGGCCCTGTCGGTGCTCACCGACGAGGCGTTCTTCCAGGGCGCCGACCATCATCTCGTCGAGGCGCGATCGGCCAGCCGGCTGCCGGTGCTGCGCAAGGACTTCGTGATCGATGCCTACCAGGTCTACGAGGCGCGGGCGCTCGGGGCCGACTGCATCCTCCTCATCGTGGCCGCCCTCGGGGACGCGCAGCTCAACGAGCTCGCGGGACTTGCCGTGCACCTGGGCATGGACGTCCTCGTGGAGGTGCACGACGCGGCCGAGCTGGAGCGGGCCGTTCCTCTCGAGCCGCTGCTGCTCGGGATCAACAACCGCGATCTCCGCACGTTCGAGACGACCCTCGACACCACGCTGGATCTGCTCGACCGCATCCCCGCCGGGCGCACCGTGATCACCGAGAGCGGCATCCACACCCGCGCCGACGTCGCCCGCCTGCGCGCGGCCGGGGTCCACGGGTTCCTGGTGGGAGAGGCGTTCATGCGGTCCGAACGCCCGGGGGCCAGGCTGCGAGAGCTGTTCTTCGATGGGTGGTGAGGCGACCTTCGCCGCAGGAGTGGAGACGATGCGCGCGACCGTGAAATGGCTGGACGGAGTGGCCTTCGTCGGCGAATCCGGGAGCGGACACGCCGTGGTGATCGACGGCGCGCCCGAGGCGGGGGGCCGCAACGTCGGGCCGCGCCCCATGGAGACCCTGCTCATCGGGCTCGGCGCGTGCAGCGCTTTCGACGTGGTCATGATCCTGCGCAAGGCGCGCCAGACGGTGGCGGACTGCCGGGTGGAGCTGGAAGCCGAACGCGCGGACGCGGTGCCCGCGGTGTTCACGCGCATCCACATGGTGTTCGTGGTGAGCGGCGCCGGGCTGCGGGAGAGCGCGGTGCGCCGCGCCGTGGACCTCTCCGCCGAGAAGTACTGCTCCGCCACCGCGATGCTGCGGGCAAGCGTCGAGATCACCCATGAATACCGGATCGAGCCGGTATGACCGGGGCGCCCGCGCTGTCGGTGCCGGGCTGCTCTATGCAGGTGGCGGATTGTTCGCCGGGTTGTCGAATATGCCGACCACGAAGATGGATACGACGTAGAGCACCACCAGGAACATGTAGAACAACGGTCCGTGCGCCACGTCCTTGCCGGTCACGACCTTACTTTGCAGGATTCTAATGATCGACTTGACCAGCATCACATAGGAAAAGATCAGATACCCTCCGGCTCCGAACTTCATCGTGGGCAGAAGATCCACGCTCACACGAAAGTCCGCTCCGAAAAGCCCGAATCCGATCGCTCCGGTCGCTATGGCCAGCATCGTGACGGCCTGGGACTGGAAGTGCTGCGAGTCGGCGCTCATGGTTCACCCGTCGCCGCGGGACAACCTTTCTTCCTGCCGCTCGATCCACCAGAAATACACCGGAAGCCCCACACTGGCGGCCATCAGCGTCCCCCCGATGAGTAACGCCAGCCCGATCCCGACGGGTGTCGGATAGGGTGTGTTCTCCGCGGAGAGGATCAGCCCGAAGGTAATCGCGCAGCCACCCACGAGGTTGAAACCGGCAAACAAGAGACGTCCCATCGCAATATCTTCTCATGCTCCCGCGGATTCCCCGGCTTCGGCCGCCTCGGGGGTGCGCACTGCCGAGATCCCGCTTGAGCGTAGCACCCGGCCCGCGCGGGCCGCGTCGCGTCGTTCGTAGGCATTCTTCGATGGGTCGGTAGTCCCGGGACTGCACGAATGCCCGACTCAATCCGCCTTGTACGGGTCCGCCGCGTCGCGCAGGCCGTCGCCGAGGAAGTTGAAGGCGAGGACCGTGATCACCACCGGGACCACCGGGAACATGAGCCACGGGTAGAGGGCGACGGCGTTGACGTTCTGCGCCTCGGTGAGCAGGACCCCCCAGCTCGTCACCGGCGGTCGCAGCCCGAGCCCGAGGAAACTGAGCGCGGTCTCGCCGAGGATCATCGCCGGAATCGACAGCGTGGCCGAGGCGATGAGATGGCTCATGAAGTTCGGGAGGAGGTGGCGCGCAATCACCCGGCCCGGACGGGCCCCCATCAGCACCGCAGCGGTCGTGAAGTCCTCCTCGCGCAGCGCGAGCAGCTTCGAGCGCACGGCGCGGGCGAGCCCCGTCCAGTCGATGAGGCCGAGGATGATGGTGATGCCGAAGAACACCCCGATCGGGCTCCAGGTCACCGGCAGTGCCGCCGAGAGGGCCATCCACAGCGGCAGCTCCGGAAAGGAGCGGATGATCTCGATGAGCCGCTGGACGAGGCTGTCCACCCAGCCGCCGTAGTAGCCGGCGAGCCCGCCGAGCACGAGGCCGACCGCGAAGCTCACCGCGATCCCCACCAGCCCGATGGTGAGCGAGATCCGCGCCCCGTGGACCATGCGCGAGAGCACGTCGCGCCCGAGCCGGTCGGTGCCGAGCAGGAAGAGCGTGCCCCCGTCCTCGACGCATACCAGGTGGAAGGACGCCTCCAGCTTCCCCCAGAACCGGTAGGGATCGCCGGAGCACAGAAACCGCAGCCGGTACCGCCGGGCGCGGTCCTCCCGGTACTCGCGCTTGAGGTTCTCCATGTCGAGCCGGTAGTGCAGGCCGTAGACGAAGGGGCCGGCGAACTCTCCCTCGTGGAACAGCCGTACCGGCTGGGGCGGTGCGTAGATGTAGTCGCTGTGGCGCGAGTGCAGGTCGTAGGGAGCGATGACCTCGCTCACCAGCACCGACAGGTACAGCAGCGCGAGCACCGCCCCGGACACCACCGCGAGGTGGTGGCGCTTGAACCGCCACCACATCATCCGCCACTGCGAGGCGAGGTAGAACCGCTCCTGCTCCGGGGTCAGCGCCTCGATCGAATGCGGATCGAAGGGGTCCGTAGAGACGTAATGTTCCAGGCGGTCGCCGGCCGCCGCACCCCCGCCGCTCATCGCGTCATGTCCCCTTCTGCCGGGTGCACAGGCGCCCCGCGTGCGTTCCGGGCCATGCCGGCACGACTCATCGCCGCGCCCCTCCCCCGAGCCGGATCCTCGGATCGAGCGCCGCCAGCGCGAGGTCGGACAGGAACATCCCGACCACCGTGAGGGCCGCGAGGAACATCAGGAACGAGCCGGCGAGGTACATATCCTGGCTCTGCAGCGCCCGCACCAGCATCGGCCCGGTGGTCGGCAGCGAGAGCACCACGGAGACGATGGCGGCGCCGGAGACGACCTGCGGCAGCAGGTTGCCGATGTCCGCGATGAAGGGGTTGAGGGACATCCGCAGCGGGTACTTCACCAGCAGCCGGAACGGCGGCAGCCCCTTCGCGCGCCCGGTGGCCACGTACTGCTTCTGAAGCTCGTCGAGGAGGTTCGCGCGCAGGCGCCGGATCATCGCCGCGGTCCCGGAGGTGCCGATGACCACCACCGGGATCCACAGGTGCTCCAGCACCGACGTGAACTTCGCCCAGCTCATCGGTTGATCGACGAACTCCGGGTCCATCAGCCCTCCGATCGACGTGCCGAACACCACGTTTGCGAAGTACAGCAGCACCAGGGCGAGGAGGAAGTTCGGGGTCGCGAGCCCGAGGAAGCCGATCAGGGTCAGGCCGTGGTCTCCCCAACTGTACTGGTGGGTCGCGGAGTAGACCCCGATGGGAAAGGAGACGGCCCAGGTGAACACGATGGTCGAGAACGAGAGCAGGAAGGTCAGGAACAGCCGATCCCCCACCACCTCGTTGACCGGGAGATCGTGCTCGAACGAGTAGCCGAAGTCTCCTTGCAGCATTCCCAGCACCCAGGTCGCGTACTGCTCCACCACCGGGCGGTCGAGGCCATACTGCCGGCGCAGGAACTCGACCTTCTCCTGCGACACCTTCTCGCCGGTCGCTTCCAGCTCGGCGATGTAGGACGTGAGGTAGTCGCCCTCGGGAAGCTGGATGATGGTGAACACCAGGGCGCTGATGACCACCAGGGTGGGGATCATCACGAAGATGCGCCGGATGGTGTATTGCAGCATGACCCGCTCAGTCCTCGAACCGGAAGGTGTCGGGGCGGTGGATGCCGGGGTCGCGGCCGCGGATCACGTTCCCGGGGGCCGCGAAGACATGCCGGAGGACATCTCGGAGCATGGGCCGCTCAGTCCTCGAACCAGAAGGTATCGGGACGGTAGATGCCGAAGTGGGCGCCGGGGTCCCAGTTGTAGATCCCCTGCTCGGGGACGTTGCGCAGGCGCGCGTCCACCACCACCGGCTGCGGCACCCCGGAGACGATGCCGATGCTGAACACGTTGTCGGCCCGGATCTCGAGCATCCGCTTCCAGATCGTGCGCCGGGCGGCGGTGTCCGGGGCGGAGAGCCAGCCGCGGTTCAGCGCGACGAGCTCGCGGGCCGGCGCCAGCGCCGGGGCCTCTCCCGATGCGCCCGCACTCTCGTAATGCTGTCCCCAGCGCGGCCACTGGTACTGGTCCTGGCTGGTCGGGGCGAGGCCCCGCGGACTCATGTCCGGGACCGGCAGCCCGTTCTCGATCCCGCTCCACACCGAGACCACGGTCTGCCCGGAGAAGATGCGGTTCCTGAACACCTCGCGCTGCAGTGGCTTCGAGAACAGCTTGATCCCGGCCTCCTTCCAGGTCCAGCCGACGAGCTCCAGCACGTCGGTCTGCTCGGTGTCCTCGCCCGCGGTCTCGACGATGATCTCCAGCGGCCTGCCGTCCGGCATGAGCCGGATGCCTTCGTCATTGCGCTCCACGAGCCCGATCTCGTCGAGGAGCGCGTTCGCGGCGTCGAGATCGAACCGCGCCCAGCGCGTGCGGTACCCCTCGTCGTACAGCGGGCACTTCGCGTGCACGGTGTCGTTCCCTTCCGTCGCGAGCCCGAAGTAGATCACCTGGTTGATCTCGTGGCGATCGGTCGCGAGCGAGAGCGCGCGCCGGAACCGCACGTCGCGCAGGAGCGCCCGCCAGCCGGAATCCTCGACGTTGAGGTTGGGATAGAGCGCGACGTGCGCCCCCCTGGTGGTCTCCCACAGCCGCACCTGCTTCGCGTTGCGCTTCTCGCTCTGCTTGAGGAACGTGTAGTCGTTGAAGGAGAGGTGACGCGCCTGCAGATCCGACTCCCCCGCTCCGGTCTTCGCGGGCACGAGCTTGCCGTCGGAAATGTTCATGACCACCCGATCGATGTACGGAAGCTGCCGGCCGTTCGTGTCCACCCGGTGGAACCAGGGGTTGCGGACGAATACGTAGCGCTGGGAGGGAGGCGCCGTGGTGTTGACCCAGGGCTGGAGGGTCGGGAGGTCGGGGTTCGTGTTCTTGTAGGGCCGGAAGCGGCTGGTGTGGACGGCGGCCCAGTTGCGCTTGCCTTCTTCCCGCGCCAGCTTCCGCAGCGCGTCTTCGCCGGTGTAGCGGGCATGAAACGCCTCGAGGTAGTGCGCGGGGGCATAGAGCGGCTCGGGCCGGGCGCCCGCCAGCGCCGGCAGGAAGAACGGGTTGGGTCGCGGCCACGTATAGCGCACGGAGTGTTCGTCGAGCACCTCGAAGCGCGGCGGCTCGCCCTCCACGAGATACGCGCGGGGCGGACCGAAGGGGGCGAGGGCCTCGTGGGTGGCGACGTCCTCCCAGTAGTAGCGGAAGTCCTCGCTGGTGAAGGGATGGCCGTCCGACCAGCGGTGGCCGGGACGGAGCCGGAGGGTGAAGATGCGTCCTTCCTCGACGTCCACGCCCTCCAGGAGGTCGGGGACGAGGCGGTAGCCGCGGTCGTAGCCGACCAGCCGCGCGTAGCCGTAGACCACCATCAGGCGCACGTCCTTGGACCGGCCCATCAGCAGCCGCAGCTCTCCCCCGTGCTTCCCCGGCGCGAGCCCGTTTCCGGCGAGCGGGACGACCAGGGGACGCGCCGGCAGGCGCTGCGCCACCGGGGGAACCCGGCCCGCCGCGACTTCTTCGGCGAGGGCCGGGGTCTCGATGTACGGATTTCCCGCCGCCTCCGCGCTCGCGAACGCGGCGACGAACGCCGCCGCGGCGAGACCGGCAACCGTCCCGCGGGGAAGCAGGCCGGTGAGCCGCGTCATCGACCGGGACGGCTCACCGCTTCCGCATGAATGGCCGCGGCCGGGGAAATGACGGCGTGCGTGGCGGCTCATGCCCGCGGCTCGCCGCTCGCGCGGACCGTATGTCCCGGAGAGATCTCGACGAGTCCCGGACGCAGGGCGCGGGTCACGGTGAACGGCTCCGGCCACTCGACCGGGTTCGAGACCTTGCCTTCCATCAGCGCACCGAGATCGAGACGGGCCGCGGGGTCCGTGCGAGGCACCGCGGCGAGCAGCGCCCGGGTGTACGGGTGGATCGGATTCTCGAACAGTCGCTCGCGCGGCGCCACCTCCACCAGGTGGCCCGCGCACATCACCGCGATGCGGTCCGCCATGTAATCGACCACCGCGAGGTTGTGGGAGATGAACAGGTAGGTCAGCCCCAGCTCCGACTGGAGGTCCTTCAGCAGGTTCAGGACCTGCGCCTGCACCGACACGTCGAGGGCGGAGACGGGCTCGTCGCAGATGATGAGCTCGGGGTTGAGGGCGAGCGCGCGGGCGATGCCGATCCTCTGGCGCTGGCCCCCCGAGAAGCTGTGCGGATAGCGCGAGAGGAAACGTGGGTCGAGGCCGACGTGGCCCATCAGCTCCTGCACGATGGCGGCGCGCTCGGCGCGGTCGCCGATGCGGTGGATGACCAGCGGCTCGCTGATGATGTCGAACACCGTCATGCGCGGATTGAGCGAGCTCACCGGGTCCTGGAACACGTACTGCACCTTGCGGCGGAACGCGGCGAGGGCCTCGCCTTCGAGGTCGAACAGCGAGAAGCTGCCACCGGCCTCGTGGTAGATCGCCTCGCCCGCATCCGGCTCCACCACCCGCATCAGGATCTTGCTCACCGTGGTCTTGCCGCATCCGCTCTCGCCGACGAGCCCGAGGCATTCGCCGCGGCGCACGTCGAAGCTCACGCCGTCGAGGGCGCGCACCGGCGCACCGGCCTTCGAGCCGAGCATCCCCGACTTGCGGACGGTGTAGGTCTTCGAGAGATCGCGCACCGTCAGCAGCGGCTCGTCCGCCGCTACCGCCCGCTCCGGGTCCCGTCCGGTGAGCAGGTACCCTCCCGAGGAACGCTCCACCTCGCGGATGGGGGTCAGGCGCTCGCCGCGGTCGAGGCCGATCCTCGGCACCGCCCGCATCAACGCCTTCAGGTAGGGGTGGTGTGGGTCGGAGTAGAGGTCCTCCAGCGCGCCCCGCTCCATGAGCCGCCCGTGGTAGACCACGACGACCTCGTCGGCCATGTTCGCCACCACGCCGAGATCGTGGGTGATGAGGAGCACCGCCATGTGCAGCTCGGATTGCAGGTCGCGGATAAGCTTGAGGATCTGCGCCTGGATGGTCACGTCCAGCGCCGTGGTCGGCTCGTCCGCGATCAGCAGCGCCGGGCGGCATACCAGCGCCATCGCGATCATCGCGCGCTGGCGCAGCCCTCCCGAGAGCTCGAAGGGGTAGGTGTCGAGAGCCTTGCCGGGGTTGGGGAACCCGACCATGCCGAGCATCTCCGCCGCGAGGCGGCGCGCTCCGGCGGAGGTGACGGCGCGATGCAGCCGCACCGCCTCGCCGATCTGGTCTCCCACCGTGTGCAGCGACGAGAGCGAGGTCATCGGCTCCTGGAAGATCATCGAGATCCGCCCGCCGCGGATCTCCCGCATCGTCCGGCCGTCGGGGTCGAGCGCCGCGATATCCACGCCCTCCCCTGCCCCTGCCTCTGCCCCGGCGTCCGCGCGGAAGCGGATCGTCCCTCCACCGATCCGCGCCGCGGGCGGCAGGATCCCCATCACCGACTGCGAGATCACCGATTTTCCGGACCCCGATTCGCCGACCAGGGCGACCGTCTTCCCGTGCGGGACGCGAAACGACACGCCGTCCACGGCCCGCAGCACCCCCTGGCCGTGCAGCCGGAACTCCACCCGCAGATCCGAGACCTCGAGAACATTGCCGCTCATGGCGGATCTCCGGCGCCCGACGTCTCGTGCACGAAGTGAATCGACATGCTGCCGGCATCGTGCAGCACTCCAGGGGTGCGGAGCCGGAGCTCGACCCGCACCGTCGGGACCTCGACGACGGAGGCGCTCATGCGGGGCACGTACACCTCACCGTCCCGGACCCGGCACCGTCAGGACCTCGATGACGTGGGCGCTCGCGCCGGGCCACCGGTCTCCGGCGCTTCGGCCGTCATCCCGAGGGCTTCGAGATTGGCCCGGGTCGTCGGGTCGAGCCGGACCCCGCGGCGCGACGCGGCGCTCCACGCGCGGCCGACGAGCTCGTTGAACCGCTCCAGCCGCGAGTCCACGCGCAGGGTCGCGGCGGGGCTCGCCACCTTGAGCTCCATCCAGCCGCGGGCTCCGTCGCGCCGGGTCGAGAACCAGGCGAGCCCGAACCGGGTGATCTCGTTCCAGGCGATCCGCCGGCGCGGCGGCGAGAACCACAGCCCGTCCTCGTCGGTCTCCACCCGGATCCGCTGCCGGCGTACCACCCCGAATCCGTGGATCGCGAAGCCAAGGCTCATCAGTCCAAGGATGCCGGCGGTGACGGCCGGCAGATCGAACATCACCAGCGGCGGGAACGACAGCGCGAGCCCGGCTCCGGACACCAGGTAGTCCGAGACCATCGCGGACGGCGGATAGCGGTGTTGCGTCATTATCGATCGCAGCGAGGTGAAGCGTGCGGGCTTCCCGGTTCGCGGCGGATACGGATCAGGCTCCGACGACGTTGTGTTCGGGGCCGAACGGAAAGCGGGTCAAGTTCTCGGCTCCATCCTCGGTGACGATCAGCATGTCGTGCTCGCGGTATCCACCCGCCCCGGGCAATCCTTCCGGCACCGTGATCATCGGCTCCATCGACACCACCATCCCCGGCACGAGCACCGTCTCGACGTCTTCGCGCAGCTCGAGCCCTGCTTCGCGGCCGTAGTAGTGGCACAGCGTCCCGAACGAATGTCCGTAACCGAAGGTCCTTCGGTCGAGCAGGCCGTGCTCGGCGTAGAGGGCGTTCAGCTCGTGGGCAATATCCATGCACCGTACACCGGGGCGAATGAGCTCGATACCCCGGCGGTGGACCTTGCAATTCACCTCCCACAGCGCGAGCGCATCGTCCGGGACGTGATCGAAGAACAAGGTGCGCTCCAGCGCGTGGTAGTAACCCGAGATCATCGGGAAGCAATTGACGCTCAGGATGTCGCCGGGAGCGATCCTGCGCGTGGTCACCGGGTTGTGCGCACCGTCGGTGTCGAGTCCGGATTGAACCCAGCTCCAGGTATCCGCCAGCTCGGTGTGCGGGTAGCGGCGGGCGATTTCGCGCACCATCGCCTGGGTCGCGTGCAGCGCGATCTCGTGCTCGGGCGCATGTTCGGCGATTGCCTCGACGCCCGCGATGCCGCCGATGTCCGCGATGGCCGCGCCGTCGCGGATCAGCGCCTGCTCCTCGGCGGATTTGATCATCCGCATGCGCATCGTCGCGTCGCCTCCGTCGACGAGCTCCACCCCCGGCAACGCCGCCTCGAGCTTCGCTCGCGCGGCGCAGGTGACGTGGTCGAGCTCGATGCCGATCCGGCCGCGGTCGGGGCACAGGGTCCGCACCGCGACGAAGAAGTTGTCGGGGTGCCAGTCGGTATAGGCGAGATGGTCCGCGAAGCTCCGCCGCCATGGCCGGCCGTAGTCGAGGTTCGCGACGATGATCGTATGCGCGTCGTGGGTGACGACGAGCCCGTAGTGGCGGCCGAAGCTGCAGTACACGTAGTCCGCAAAATAGTTGACGTTGTGGATCGACGTGAAGAGGCATGCGTCGACCGACGCCTCCCGCATCCAGCCGCGCAACTTCGAGAGCCTTCGATCCATCTCCTCGCGCGAAAAGGTCGGCGTCAGCTTCTCGCCGTTGGACAGCGAAAGCAGGCGAGGACGATCGAGAACCGAGCGGCTGCCGTCACCCGGCGTCACGGACATGGCAGGACCTCCGAACTGTGGTGCGGATCCTCGCCTGCCCCGCCGGCCGCCTGAAAGGCGGATGAGAATCTCCGGGCCGGGGCGGCGGGGCAACCGCATATCGACGATTCCGGTGATTCTGCCCTGCCGTCGTGCTCCCGTCACGCGCCTGCGGCCACTCCCGCGGCTATCATCGCCTCTCCATGACCACGGCGCCCTCACCGGCGGCCCGCGCTCGATTCCATTCGATCGTCTGGCCCCTCGCGATCGCGGAGACGATCGTGTGGGCGGCCATGTACTACGCCTTCCCGGCCCTGCTCCCGGAATGGGAGCGGGACCTCGGCTGGTCGAAGACCGAGCTCTCGGTTGCCTTCACCCTCTCGCTCCTGGTGTCGGCGGCGCTCGTTCCGGTGGCCGGACGCCTGATCGACCGTGGTCTCGCCCGTGCGATTTTCACGGGTAGCGCGGTGCTCGGGGCGGTGCTGCTCGCGCTGCTCTCCGCCGTCACCGAGCCGTGGCAGTTCTACTGCATCTGGATCGGGCTCGGCGTCGCGATGTCGAGCACCCTCTACGAAGCCTGCTTCGCGGTGCTGGTGCGCTCGACCGGCGATCGGGCGAGGCGGGCGATCACCATCGTCTCCATCGTCGCGGGGTTCGCGGGGACGGTGGCCTTTCCAAGCGCGCACCTGCTGGCCGAAGAGTTCGGCTGGCGCGGCACGGTCCGGATATTCGCCGCGGTCGTGTGTATCGTCGCGGTACCGCTCATCTGGGGCGCGTGCCGTCGCGCCGAGACGCAGGCCACGATGCACGCGCCGGATCCGAGTGCGAGTGCGGCCCAGGCGCTCGCGGTCACGAGGCTCCCCGCGTTCTGGCTGCTCGCCACCGCGATCTTCCTCGCCGCCCTCGACCACGGGATGCTGATCTCCCATGTGCTGCCGATCCTGGCCGACCGCGGTCTCGACGCCGGTCTCGCGGTCACCGCGGCATCGTTCATCGGTCCCATGCAGGTCGCCGGCCGCGTGGTGCTGATGGCGGCGGACCGGCTCGCCACCACCCTCGCCGCATCGACCGCCTGCTTCACGATGATGGCGATCGCGGGCGTCTGCCTTCTCGAAGCAGGCGCGGCGCCGGCGCTCGTGATCGGATTCGTGGTGCTGCAAGGAGCGGGGATCGGCATCGCCAGCGTGATGCGCCCGATGGTGACGGCGGAGCTGCTCGGCAGGAGGAACTTCGGGGTCGTGTCGGGGCTGATCGGCCTCATGCACATGGGGGGCTACGCCATCGCTCCGTCGGTATCGGCGCTCGTATGGGCCTCCGCGGACTACGATCGGGTGATCATCCTCGCCATCGCGGCGGCCGTCGCCGCGGTGGCGGCCCTGCTCGCGGCATGGAGAGTGGCCAGGTCCGGCGAACGGCAGGAACCGCCAAGTGCCGGGGCACGGACGGGTTGAGCCCGTGGAAGCGGGGATCGGGCTCTATCGCGGAAATCCGTCGGGTGAAGCCCGCGACGCCCGGCCCGGACCTGGCCGATCAGCCCGCCGGCGCGCGCTACTCGTACAGCGCGACGAGGCAGCTTCCCAGCCCCAGGTAGTCGGAGTTGGGCAGCGAGAACAGCCGGCGGAACTCGGCGACCGGGAGATCGCCTTCGAGGTAGTCGTCGAGAAAGGCCCGGCTCGCCCGGTGCATGTGGCTCGGCAGCACGCAGCCGGCGTTCTCTGGCGGAGCCGGCGGCGCTTGTCCCCGGAGCCGACCGGCCGCCGGTTCCCCCCGATGGACAGCGGGAGTGATTGCTGCGAGGAGGGCCGCGGTCTCGGCGTGTCCGTGCCGCCGCGCACGCTCCAGCGGGGTCAGGCGATGGTCGTCGAGCGTCCCGGCAAGGGCGCCGTGCGCGATCAGCAGCCCCACCGTCTCGCGCTGCCCGCGGTCCGCCGCCCAGTGCAACGGCGTTCCGTAGAACCGGCTGCGGGCATCGGGGTCCGCGCCGTTGGCGAGCAGCAGCCGCGCGGTCTCGACGTGGCCCTCGCGCGCCGCGTAGTGCAGCGGGGTGACGAACAGCTCCGGGGTCGGCGCATCGACCGCCGCCCCGTGCTCGATGAGGAACTCGGCGAGCCCGGTGTCGCCTCGCAGCGCCGTGTGGTGCAGCGCGGTATTGCCCTTGCCGTCGGTGGCGCCGACGTCCGCCCCGAGCGAGACCATCCGGACGGCGACGTCGCGCCGGCGCGTCGCCGCGGCCCAGTGCAGCAACGTCCGGCCTCGCGCAAGCCTCGCGTCGGGGTTCGCGCCGCGGGCGCGCAGGAGCTCCGCGACCTCCCGATGCGCGTGCAGCACCGCCACGTACAGCGGCGTTCGCAACAGATCGTCGGGCGGGTCGACCGGCGCACCCGCATCCAGCAGCGCGCGCGTGGCGCCGGTGCTTCCGGCCCGCGCGGCCCAGTGCAGCGGGGCGCCGTGGCGCCGGCTCACGGCCCCCGGATCGGCCCCCTTGCGGAGAAGCTGCGAAACCATTTCCGCATCGCCCTCGCCCGCGGCCCGATGCAGCGAGGTGATCTCTTCGCGATCGGCCGCGTTGACGTCCGCGCCCTCGTTCACGAGAAGCATCGCGAGGTCGCGGTGCCCGTACTCCTGCGCCCAGTGCAGCAAGGCGGTGCCGTCGGCATGCTGCGCCGACGCCGAACCGCCTTGGGCGAGAAGGGCGCGCACCGTGCCGGTGTCGCCGCGCCGGGTCGCTTGCAGGAGATCGGAGGTGAGGCGCGAGCCGGAGAGCCCGGCATGGATCCCCCAAGCCGACACCAGCACCAGGGGAACGAGCACGATGGCCAGCCGGGCCCGGGAGCGCGCCGGGCGCTCGTTCCACCATTCTCCGTAGTGCGGCCCGATCACGGTCGTCTCCGCGGCGGACTCGATGCGGCCGGCCGGATCGAGCCGCCTGCCCTCGACCACGGCGCCCGTTCATGGCCGCCCCCGCGGCATTTCCGCTCGATCGTCCCTTGCGCCGCTCGGACTCGGCCACGACGCCCGATCATGGCCGTCCCCGCGACCGGGTCAGCGCCCGCCGGCCCGACCCGAGGCGCGTGCGGCCCTGGTCTTCGGAATGGCGCCGGTCGTGATCCTCTCGAACATCGGCCGCTGCTCGGGCCGGGCCGGGCAGAAGCGGAGGGCGCCGGTCACCGCGACGGATCCGCCATCCTGACCTTCGCCTTGCCGCGCCCTCCCCGGCCCTCCGATCCCCGACCCGGAGGAACGTAGATCCCGCTCGCTTCGCGCGCCTGGTTCATCGCAGCGATCGCTTCCTCCATCGTGAGCAGTGGAATGGTCTCGGTCGCGGTGACGGTCCCCGCGGCACTCAGGGTCATCGCGAGCGAGGCGGCGCCCACGTTGTCCGGCAGCTCGAACAGCAGCACGATGTCGTACTCGCCGAAGCAGAAGAAGTAGTAGTGCAGGCGCCCGCCGACCTCCTTGAGCAGCCTGGTGGTGGTGAGCATCCT
Source organism: uncultured Gammaproteobacteria bacterium (assembly GCA_958295835.1). Taxonomy (GTDB): domain Bacteria; phylum Pseudomonadota; class Gammaproteobacteria; order HK1; family HK1; genus HK1. Next base: position 3,630,591 of record OY282378.1, on the reverse strand, counting down.
GTCCTCCGGACGCTGGACCAGTGCGTTCATCGAATCCTGGGCGTACTTCGCGCGAAGCAGGTAGTAGGCCATCGCGTCTCGCTCCCGATCGTCGCCGCGCGGCGCGGCGCACCGGAGTGTGCCATGAACGGCACCGGCGGATCGGGCGGTGCGTTTCCACGGACGGACGATTCGGGCTCCCGTCCGACCGCGTGTTCGTGGAGGACCAACGGGACGGCGCCATCCTGCACGAGCCGCCCGACGCGAGCGGGCTCGGCGAGCGGCTGGAGCGGCATCCCGGAAGTAGATCTTCGGCGACTCGACCTGACGTTTGCGGAGGTTCGCGTACCAGGGCTGGAGCGTGCGGATCATGAAAGTGCCGTCGAGTATGTCGAGGTACCGCTTGATGGTGGGTGACGAGACGTCCAGCGAGCGCGCCGGATCGGACGCAGGCTGACGGGACGAGGGTGGGTCAACCCAGACCCAGGACGATGTCGAAGCGCGCGGCCTGCTCTCCGGCAAGCTCGGGGTGCGGCTCGAAAGGAATGACCAGGCTCGCCCGGCGGGCAGGGTTCCCGATCCGGCTGAGGAGGCCGTCGTAAGCGTTCTCGGGAGCGCCCCGCACGTACATCTGGGTGATCAGGGGCTCGAAGCCGCGGCCCTTGATCGCGAAATGGATATGGGGCGCCCGGCCCGGATAGGCCACCGGCCGAATGGTGCGGAACCGGTAGCGGCCGGCGGCGCCGGTGCGGGTCCGGCCGTAGCCCTGGAAGTTCTCGTCGAGAGGCACGTTGCGCCGGTCCCACGGGTGGTGGTAGCGCCCGTTCGCGTCGCACTGCCAGATCTCGACCTGCGCGTCGGGCACCGACCTGCCGCGGGAGTCCCGCACCACTCCGCTCAGGTGGGTGATCACCCCCTGGGCGAGGGTGTCGCGCCCACCGACCCGCACCAGATCGGCGTCGGCTTCCAACGGGGGATCGTGCGGATAGAAGGGGCCTCGGGTCTGGGACGGAGTAGCGGGAAGCTCCGCCGCCGGCGCCCGCGGGGCCGCGAGGCTCGAACCCGCGGCAAGGGCGCTCGCGAGCCAGTGACGGCGGCTGGTTTTCCCGCTGATCCATATCATGGGTGCAAACCTCGTCTCTCGTACCCCAACCCTGCCGTCCCACCTCCAACGGCACGGGGCATGAAAGTTTGTCGGATTCGTCCCGGCAGCGGCAAGTCCAAATCTTGTCCAACGAGAGATGAGTCTGAAGGGAGGGTGTGACTCCAACGAGAAGTGAGCCTGTAGCGCAGCGACAGATACTGGCTCGCGTGGTCGGAATGACGGACGAGCGTGCCTCATTCGACGCCGCGCGCGTGAAGGGCCTGTTCGGATGGGACTCGGGGACTTCACCGCCCCGAAGCGTCGACGACGAGGTTCGCGGCTAGAACTGCCGCACGAATCGCAATTCGGCACGATTGCGTCTGTAGTCGTGCAACTGTGCATTGGATTCGCGCGCTTCGTTCACCAGCACGAGCTGCGGGCTGAATCCGCGCAGAGTAAAGGCCCGGTTGAAAATCGAGACGCGCAGGATCCGGGTCCGATCTGCCCGGGATGCGCCGGCGGACGTGAACGGGGACCAGTCGCCCTTGAAGTCGGTCCGGCGCAATTCGGTACTGCCGTGCAGGGAGAAACCCAGCGGCAACGCCACCGACAGGCCCATCCGTGCCCAGCGGGTGGCATTGCGCTGGAACACCGATTCCGGACGTTCGCGCTCATGACCGATCGTCAGATCGGTTCGCACGGTCGAGGTCAGGAGCCAGGCCGTACTCAGAGCGAGAGTGGCCTGTGGCCCGTCCAGGGATTCGTCTTGCCGGTATCTGTGCTGGTGCCAGGCGGCCCGCAGGCTCGCCGTCAGCCGCCGGGAGAACCGGTGTTCGCTCTCGAAGCGGGCGCCGAGGCTGTGGCTCTCCGGCTTGCCGGCGGTCCAGCGGCGCCGGGCGCTGGCGAGCAGGCTCGCCTCGGTGCCCCGGCCCACCAGCCAGCGGGGTCCGACGTGCCCGGACAGAAAGGTCTGGTCGAAATCTTTTCCGGCGTATTCCCGGCGGGCGAGGTCCGCACCCGCGCGCAGCCGCAGCCGCCGGCCGAGCGGATGCTGGTATTCACCACCGCCCCACAGGATGGCCCCTACCCCCGAGCGGGCGCCCGCGTCCGCGCCGCGGCGGAACGGCAAGCCGCCGATATGGATGACGTCCGAGTCCGAGGCCGCGTTGACGTTGCTGTCCGGAGCGAGTGTGGCGCCGAACCAGCCGCTCCAGCGTCGGCGTGCCCGCATCTCTTCCAGGAAGCGGCGGATGTTCGCAACCATCGCCGGCGGCGGCCCGCCGGCCAGCACGCGCTCGAAATGCTCATGCGAGAGGTCGTCCTCGCGCTTGAGAAAGAACGCCCGCGCCAGCTCCAGGCGCACGCGCACGAGACCCGGACGGTCGATCAGGATGGCGCGGAGCGCGGCGATGGCCTCGTCGAGCAGGGCGGTTCGTTCCGCTTCCCCGGTGTCGGCCTGCCGGGAGGCTTCGATGGCGGCCAGACCGAGGAGGAAGAGGACGTCCGTCCGGTCCGGATGGTCCGGTGCGAGCGGTCGCAGGACGGTCAGCGCCTCGGAGAAACGACCGCTTTCAACCAGCGCCCGGGCATCGACGACCCGGGGGTCGGAGGACAGGTGGGAGCGATCGGAAGCGGCGAGTGCCGGGGCATGGAGCAGAGCGGCGACGGCGAGGGTGCAGATCCACTTCATTGTCGTCACGATCATCGGCACCGAAAAAAAGAAGGGCAGCCGCAGGGCTGCCCTTCTCCCGTTCGGGGTCGGCGAGATTGGACCTCGCGTTACTGCCCGTACGCGCCGAATGCGCCGACGAAGCTCTCGCCACCGTCCGCAGTGGTAGCACCGAAGGTGCCGGCGACGGAGCCCGGGTGGTCGGTAGCCGCCCCGTTGCCGTAGAACTGGCCGCCCCATTTGCCGGTGAAGGGGGAATCCGTCCCGGTGGTGGAAACGTCGCCGGTAAAGAACCCGCTGTTGGCGCCACCGATAGCCGCACTCCCCAGATTTACCACCACTCCGTCGTAGCCCGATGCCGGCCCATCACCCGTGATGTCGTGGAGGCGTCCCTCGATGGTCCCCAAAGCGGCGCCATCGCCGAAACTGGCCGTCAGCGTAGCTGTGGCGTCGGGGAAGTAGTTCCGCCCTGTCGACACGACGGAATACACGCCCGTCGCTTCTCCAACATACGTCGCCGTGCCTGTCAAGCCTTCCAGATTACCCTGTGTGAAGGGATCGTTGCCGTCTATGAAGGCGCCGAACTCGTAGTCACCGACAGACGTGGCATCGTCCGGGGAAAATACCCAAATCCCTCCGGCCAGATAGTCGGTGTCACCCTCCCCTTCATAGTCGGTGTAGACGTCAACCCACAAATCCCCGGCTGGGAGATTCGACACTTCGTTGTTCCGCAAACTCCTGTAAAACTCGACGCCATGCCAGCGATCTTCACCACTCCCTCCGCTAATCCGTTCCCACAGCTCCGTTCCTTTCGGTCGATCAACGATCGTTTCGACGTTCTCAGCCGAACTACCCCTGGTGGTCGTGACTACCACCACATCGTTATAGCGCACATCATGCCGTAGCCCAGCGGTGGGATTCCCACTGACGGCAACTTTGACAACATCGGCACTAACACCACTACTTCCATGTGAGGACTGCGTAACGCTGCCCGCGGCCGGCCGATTTCTGGCAGCCCGTGAGAGTGCTTGGGCAATTCCCGCAGCAGCGCCCGTTCCACCCGGAACGGCAAGTCCAAAATTGTTCGTTGCGGGTGTTGGTGACATGACGCCAGGAAGACTAATGATTGTCCAAACACCATTGATCTTCCTGGCGCTGAAGTTTTGGATGGCGACGATGTTGTTCGAACAGACACCTCCAACGCAACCCTGTCCATCCTCCCCAACTGTAAATGTGAAGCTGCTACCTCCTCCTTCGTGTCTACAGGATGAGCCCGCAGATACAGTACCACCAACCGAGCAGGCGGTGGGTGTCGGTGTCGGTGTCGGTGTCGGTGTCGGTGTCAGGACTAAGGTAGGTGCTTTCACGGTAATACGGCCGTCCGACGAGCTGACCACGTCCGTGTCGGCATTCACCATCACGCTGCACGCGGCACCCAACGCTTGTAGGCACGTAATAGTGTGTCCTTCATGCTCGCGCGTCTGGCCCACAGGCACACTGAAACTTGCATTCATGTTGAACGAGAGGCCGCCGACTCGGGACGTGAGCGTCCTTTTGACGGTCGAACTTCCGCCGCCACATCCGGAGATTGCAAGGACAGCGGCCACGGTCAAGCCAACGCACAGTGTCTTCCCAACGCACAGTGTCTTCTTGCTCATCCCCCCTTCCTCCTTTTGGTTGCCTTGGCTGCCGTCAGAGGCAGCGGCAGGCACTGAGTGAAACCGGGCTCTCGATGGTTGGACCCGGTTCGGAATCGACGATTCAGGCCCTGAGATGCCGTAGTCGTCTGTTGACGGAAATGAAAGTCACCTGGAACGAGCCGCCACGGGCACTGCCTCATTGCAGGCCATGAGTTTGCACGAAACCTCCGGTTGGATGTGTTCACCATGCGGATCGAATTCGAGTGATATAGGTGATGAAGCGATTTTCCGTCATTCTGAATCCCGAAACTTGAGTTACTGTTTCAATGCACCGAAAAAGCCGATGTAGTTCACAGCCTCGTCCGTGGATTTTGCGCCGAACGTCCCGGCAACCGATCCCGGATGGTCGGTACTGGCCGCCCCGTTGCCGTAGAACTGGCCGCCCCACTTGCCAGCGTACGTGCGGGAGTCATCCGAGCCGCTCACCGCACCCTTGAAGAAGCCGCTGTTGGCGGAGCCGATAGCGGTCTCTTCCAAGGTCAAGCTGCCCGCGGTCGCCTCACCGTCCAATTCGAAATCGGTGATCGAACCGCTGATCGTACCAAGGCTGTCTGCAGCACCAAAGCTGGCCGTCAGGCTAACGTCGCCCTCGAAGGATCCGATGGTGGTCGAACTGCCATCCTTTTGCGAATATTTCCCGATGGCACCGCCCACATACGTCGCGTTGCCGGTTAGAGCCATGATATTCCCTGGATCGAAAGGATCGCCGCCGTCCGCAAAGGCACCGAATACGTAGTCGTCGGTGCTTGACGCAGTGTCGGGAACGAACAGCCAGACCCCACCGGCCAGATAGTCGGTGTCTGGTACGTCACGTGTTGGGGTGAATACGAGGCTCCCTGTGCCTGTGACACTGGTAACGGTGCCGCTGCTGGGGGGTAAGCCGTGGAGGGAAGGTCCGATGATTTCCACAGAACACTGGCTAAAACCAATACCGCTACACTCAAATTCGCCCTCTTCGCCGTTCAGAGTTCCGGAGGACAGTATGCCACCAAAGAGACCGCTTATATGATCACCTGTACTTACTCTTTTGGGGGTCTCGCCGGGAATCTTTTCCGTCGTCGGTGCCTCGATGTTCGTGTAGGCATCGACGTACAAGGTGCCCCCGGGGATAGTCTTGATCAACTGAGCACCTTTCCAAGATTGGTCGAAGCCCTGTATCGCCATGGGATTTCCTTCATCCATGCCGATGGACCATTCGTCTCCGTTTGTCACCGAAAAACGGGGTGTGATGTATCTGTACTCCGCGGTCACCTCCACTTGGTCGGTCGTGATACCGTCAGCGTCCGTATTCGAAGACTGCGTGATGCTGCCGGCCTTTGGTTCGGCGCCGATGGCCTTCTCGATCCCCAGCACTGCGCCCGGCTGTATCGTTTCAACAGCCAGCGCAGAACTCAGCGTCTCCGGCCCCGGCTCGGGTTCCGGCGTCGGCTCGGGTTCCGGCGTCGGCTCGGGTTCCGGCGTCGGCTCGGGTTCCGGCGTCGGCTCGGGTTCCGGCGTCGGCTCGGGTTCCGGCGTCGGTGTCGGTGTCGGTGTCGGTGTCGGTGTCAGGACTAAGGTAGGTGCTTTCACGGTAATACGGCCGTCCGACGAGCTGACCACGTCCGTGTCGGCATTCACCATCACGCTGCACGCGGCACCCAACGCTTGTAGGCACGTAATAGTGTGTCCTTCATGCTCGCGCGTCTGGCCCACAGGCACACTGAAACTTGCATTCATGTTGAACGAGAGGCCGCCGACTCGGGACGTGAGCGTCCTTTTGACGGTCGAACTTCCGCCGCCACATCCGGAGATTGCAAGGACAGCGACCACGGTCAAGCCAACGCACAGTGTCTTCTTGCTCATCTCCTCTTCCTCCTTTTGGCTGCCGTCAGAGGCAGCGGCAAGCACTGAGTGAAACCGGGCTCTCGATGGCTGGAACCGGTTCGGAATCGACGATTCAGGCCCCGAGATGCCGCAGTCGTCTGTTGACGGAAATGAAAGTCACCTGGAACGAGCCGCCACGGGCACTGCCTCATTGCAGGCCATGAGGTGGCCTGAAGCCGGCGGCCCATCAGGGGTCGAGACTTCGAAATGGTGCGCAAGGAGCACGCACGCGCCAGCGTCGGTCGAGGCTGGCTGCCTGCGGCTAAAGTACGTACGAACGGGGGAGCACGGTGAGCCCATGCGGTGACGACTATCCGATGGAGGTCGGAATTTCTCGCGGGGGGGGGGGGGGGGGGGGGGGGGGGGGGCTCATCAGTTATTCTCTTATGATACATCATGAATCTGCTTTCCGGGCGGGAAAGAAGTGAACCATACACCCGCAGTCTTGTCCAGCCCCGTAGGCAATCCTTTCGGCCTTCAGCCCGTCCCCGCCACGGCCCGCGCCGCGGGCCGCTCCCACCGGGTGGCCACCGCCTCGTGCAGGCACAGCAGCACCGGCACCGGCACCAGCAGCAGCAGCACCACCACCAGGAACGTCGCCACCCCCAGGCCGAACGCGATCGACACCGCCATCGGGATCAGGAACTGCGCCTGCAGCGAGGTCTCGAACATCAGCGGCGTGAGACCCTCGATGGTGGTCAGCGAGGTCAGCAGCACCGCCCGCAGCCGCAGGCAGGCCGCCTCCACGATCGCCTCGCGCCATGGCGCCCCGGACTGCTTCAACTCCTTGTAGAAGACGACCAGGATGATCGAATCGTTGACCACGATGCCGGCCAGGCCGAACAGCCCGAACATCGACAGGATGGTGAGGTCGATGCCCAGCAGCCAGTGGCCCAGGATGGCCCCGATCAGCGCGAACGGGATCACCGACATCACCACCAGCGGCCAGCCGTAGGAGGCGAAGACGAAGGCGAGCACCAGGTAGATCAGCGCAAGCGCGAGCACCGCGCCCAACGCCATGTCGGTCAGCGTCTCGCTCTGTTCTTTCTGCCGGCCCTTCAGCGTCCATTCGACGCCGTGGCGCTCCACGATCGCGGGCAGCGGCCCCGCCACGAGGTCCGCGACCACCGCGTTGCTGTTGTTGGCGCCCGGGTCCACGTCGGCGGTGACCCGCACCGCCAGCCGCCCGTTGTGGTGGCGCAGGACGTCGAAGCCCCTTCCGGGCGCGATCTCGACCGCGGACAGCAGCGGCATACTGCCCCTGTCGGGCAGCGCGACGAAGAGGTTGCCGAGGCTCGCCGGGTCGTGGCGCTCCGCGTCGGACAGCACCACGCGAACCTCCGGGCTCTTCTCCCACCAAGAGCTTGACAGCGGACCTTGCCCTGTAGTCTGCTTCAGTCCACTGGACTATAGGCACCTATAGGCAGAATGCAGCAGTCATTCACCACCGCGCAGGTCGCCGCCATGGCTGGCGTGCATCGGGATACGCTCCTGCGCTGGCTGCGGGAGCGCAATGTCCCGGAGCCGGGCCGCAACCGCCACGGCTGGCGCGTCTTCACCGCTGGCGAAGCGGCCGCGATCGCGGCTTTCGCCAAAGGAGATGAGCCGGACGCGGCTCCGGAGACGCCGCGCGACGATGAGGCCGCGCTCTCCCGGCTTCTGAAGATCGAATGGGATTTCGCATATGCCAAGACCGGCTATCTGACGCACAGCCTTCACCCCTATCCTGCGAAATTCATTCCCCAGATCCCGAACGCGCTGATTCAGGAATTGTCGTCGGTCGGAGAAACGATCGCCGATATCTTCTGCGGCAGCGGCACGACGTTGCTGGAGGCGCTCCAGCTCAAGCGCAACGCGATCGGAATCGACGCCAATCCGCTCGCTACCCTGATCAGCCGGGCCAAGACGACGCCGCTGGCGGATTCGGAATTCGAGGAGCTCGGGGCACATCGAAACGCCTGCGAACGGATACTGGAGAAAGTGGAATCGCGCACCGGCGATCTGTTCCATGATGGGCAACCGTTCCGATCCTCGGAATGGCGGCCGACGCCGAAGGTCTGCGAGTTCTGGTTTGCGCCGCACGTGGTCGAAGAGCTCGCGGAATTGCGGGCTCTGATCGACCGCATACCGGGTGAAGCGCCGCGGACGCTCTGCGCGGTCACCTTGGCCGCGATCATCGTGTCGGTGTCGAAACAGGACTCCGACACTCGATACGTCCGGCGCGAGAAAGCCATCGAACCGGGCGATACGGTGCGCCGGTATCTGAGCCACCTCGACTCTGCAGCTCTGGCGGCGCGCGAAATGAGCGATCTCATCGAAGATCGGTTTTCATGCCGAGTGCTCGATGCCGACATTCTGGAAGCGCCCGAGACGATGCCGTTCGACCTGGTGGTGACGTCGCCTCCCTATCCGAACGCATACAGCTATCACCTCTATCACCGGACCCGCCTGATCTGGCTCGGACACGATCCCGAACGGTTCAAGAAGACCGAGATCGGCAGTCACCGAAAATACAGCGCCAGAGGACGAAATCGAGCGACCCCGGAGACGTTCCGCGGAGAGTTCGAGAGGATCTTCCAATGGCTGCGGGGCCGGCTGCGGGATCGCCGCTACGCTTGCTTCGTGATCGGAGACTCCACGATCGACCGCACCCGCATCGACAACGCATCGCTGCTCGCGGCGGCGGGGGCGGACGCCGGGTTTCGGGAGGCCGCACGGATCAGCCGGACGATTGCGCCGACCCGAAAAGCCTTCAACCCCAGGATAGGAGGCATCAAGACGGAGAACATCCTGATTCTCCGTAAGATGTAAAGACCATGAATAACCTGAACTGCCGAATGAAGGAGCACATCCGGCCCTTCGAACGCCGGCTCGCGCTTCAGGAGTTGCGCGCCCTCGCGGGTGGCCCCGTAGTCCCTGTCGATGGAGACGACACGACGGCTTCGACCTTCTCGGTCGCCCGTGCGAACGATGCCGGCGCGCTGCGCGATGCGCTGGCGTACTGGCACTCGGTCGGCGACGACGCGGATGGTCTTACGACGCAACTCCGGGGCGAAGCGACCCTGGGTGTTGCACGCAACGGAGCGACGGCCGGTGCGCTGCCGAAGACCGTGCGCATGTTGGTGCCTTCGATGTTGCCGAACAAAAGGTGCCTGCGCTACGCCACGCACGGGCTGCACGAATATCGGGGCAAGTTCTTCCCGCAACTCGTGCGCGCGCTGATGAACATCGCGCGGTTGCCGGAGGACGCCGTCGTTCTCGACCCGATGTGCGGCAGCGGCACCACGCTGGTGGAGGCCCGGTTGTCGGGACGCAGGAGCTACGGCCTCGACATGAATCCGCTATCGGTTTTCGTCACCGACGTGAAATGCCGGGCGCTGGCGTTGAGGCCGGCGGCGCTGACGATGGCCTGCGAGAATCTTCGGGAAGAACTCGAAGCACCGGCGTCACCGGACGGAGAGCCGGGGAGGTCCGCTTCGCTGGCGGATGACGACAGGGCCTATCTCGAACGATGGTTCGCTCCCCGGACGCTCAAGGAGCTGGACCGTATCGAAGCGGCAGTGCGCCGTCTGCCGACAGCACTGCTTCGGAATTTCTACCGGGTCTGCTTGAGCAACATCCTGCGCGGCGTCTCCTGGCAGAAGAACGATGATCTGCGAGTTCGCAGAGAGGTGAAGAAACTCGCAGCCGGCGAGACCATCGCTCGTTTCCTCGACGAAGCAGCGCGCTCGACCAGAGCCGTCGCGGCGTTTCTCGCCGAACGTGGCAGAGCGGGAACGGGTAGCCATACGGTGCGTGAAGCCGACGCGCGTCAGGCGGCGAGCGCACTGCCGGAGCTGTCCGGCAAGGTGGACGCGGTGATCACCTCGCCGCCCTATGCGACTGCACTCCCCTATATCGACACCGATCGGCTGAGCCTCGTTTATCTCGGCCTGTCACCGCGAGGGAGCCATCGGACGCTGGACACGCTGATGATTGGAAATCGCGAAGTGACGGAACGCAGCCGCACGGAATACTGGGCGTTCTACGAGACGAACAAATTCCTGCTGCCTCGGAATACACGAGCTTTGATCGATCGTATCGACCGACTCAACAAGGCGGGAGAAACGGGTTTTCGACGGCGGAATCTGTCGGCTCTGTTGTCGAAATACTTTTTCGACATGCACGAAGTGATGCGACAGACGTTCTTGCTGTTACGGCCCGGTGGCTCCATGTTTCTGGTCGTCGGCAACAACCGGACGACAGCCGGGGGACAGCCGGTCGAAATCCGCACGGCAGAGCATCTGGGAAAGATCGCGAACGATCTCGGGTTCCGAATCGCAGACGACATGGCAATGGACATGCTGGTTTCGAGAGACATCTTCAGGAAGAACGCAGTGCCTTCGGAACGGATCATGAGGCTCGACAAGCCTCAGTAATATCCATACTTCTTCTCGGAATTACGCACGGAATGACGGCACAACGCGAGATATTCCGCGTGTCGATTCGTTTCCAGGGAGATCACTTCGACCTCGTATTCATGGCCAGCTGCCGGATCGACCTTCTCCATGCGCAAGATGTCACCAACGCCACCCGCACTTCGCAACGCTTCGCTGCGCAATCGGAAGTCGTGCTTGACGGGCCAGGTCATCATGTTCACGGAGACGATTTCACCGCCCAAGCGCACGCGCACACCTTGGCGATCGAGCTTGTAGGGCCTTCGGGGATCAGGTGCGAAACCACCGGGCCAGTTCCAGAATTCGGGTTCCGCGTCGCGAGCGGCCAGCGGAATGAAAATCTCCGGTGAACGCCGGGAGGTTCCCGCTGTCGTCTGGCCGACGCCGACGTCGGTCTGTTGAAGGGTCATGACAAAGCCGGTGACACCGAGGGCAGGAGATTGTGGAGCGGCCACGGATGCCATTGCGGCCGGATCCGTTCCTTCTCCTGGTGGAGCCCCCGGAGCGGCAGCGGAGCTCGGAAAAGGCGGAGCTCGGGGCTCGACACGTGCGGCAAACGGGAGGCCGGGGTGTCCGGATTGGAGTCTGTCGTCATCCTGATCGGGACCTTCGGTCTCGGAGATGGCGACCGCTTCCGAAGGGACGAGACCCGTTGCGGTGAGCTGTGAGAGAAGCGCATCGTCAAGAGCGAACGCGGTGCCGGTGGAGAAGTCGGCCCACGTGTCGAGCACCCGCTCCATGGAGTGCAGGATCGCGGCCTGCTTCGGATCGGTCAAGTCCAGAAAAAGGCGAAGGGCCGCTTCATAGTTGGTAAACAACCCGCCCTCGGTCAGATTGCCAGAACCGATCATGACGTCGGCGGCGATCGGAGATTTGAACAGGTATACCTTGGGGTGGAAAGTGAACGGCAGACGGTTGTGGAAGACGATCACCCGGCCCTTGGGAGACACGGCTTTCAACAGATCCTGCAACCCTTCTGCCGAGGTTCCTCGATGGTCGATACCGGCAATGATCTCGACGTGTCCGATTCGGGCAAAGTGGGCAAGCGCCGGTGCGACATGCCGGGTACCGGAGCGTTTGATGAAGGCAACCGCGGCCCGAAAATGCGTCCACCGCCCGGAAAAATGATCTTTGAGATAATCACCGAGTCGATTGGACGGAGAGGGTTGGTAGACGAATTCCATGATCGAAATTTGTAGGTAGAAGCGATAATTTCCTTAATCACAGCACTTTGGAAAGATCAAGTTTGTTGAGTTTGTTTTCGCCATCCATCCACAGCGGCGGGGATTGATCCGACAGCTTCGCTAGTGGACCACTTGTCCCAGAAATCCACTGTGCCGCTGTTGGGACGAGAGGAAGGTTTCGCGATACGAATACGGCTGGGTAGCAGGCTGGCGTCACCGACGACGAGCGCTTCTCCAGTATCCAGGATCGGCAGCAGGTCACTGAATCCGCCAAGGCTGTCAGGCAGGAGTCGGCGTACAACTCCTTGATCTTCCGCGTTGGTCAAACGCATTGAGACAAGATTGTTGCACTGACTCAAAACGGTTCGATTAACCTCGGATGGTCGCTGGCTGATCACGACCAAGCCGACGCCATATTTGCGTCCTTCTTTGGCGATGCGCTCGAAGATCGAGATCGATACGTCGTTGGCTGCGTTCCCTTCTGATCGATCAGGAATGTAAAGATGAGCCTCGTCACAGAACAGCGCTACAGGATGCCTTTTCCCCGGAGCCATCCATTGCTGAAGTGAGAACGCCAGCCGAGCCACAAGACTGACGATAAGAGGAAGGATGTCGGAAGGGACCTCGGAGAAGTCGATGATCTTGACGCCACCTTTACTTTCAGGCTGATCTTGAGCGCCACCTATCAGCGTCGAAGAAAGGATTTCAAGCCACTTGTATTCATTCGTGTCTTTACCGCCTTGGAATAGAAACCCTAGGCGGCGGTCTGTACGCTTATTCTCCAGGCGGTCGATCAATCTGCTCAACTTGCCGAAATAATCTCCTTGTTTCTTGCCTCTTGTCCCATCCACCATCTCCTCGTTGAGTTGTCTTATCTCAGAAATGACACGATCGAGGTCGAATGGGACAGGGCTGTCTATGGTAAAGTTACCGAGAACATCTTTGTGGTCTCCTTTCTTCAGAAATTCCTTTTTTGCTTCTGTGACGGCACGAGACATCAACATTGTCTGGTTCGGTGCATTTTGGTCGCTACGATCCACGAACATCGAAATCATAGCTTCATAATCGAGAAGCCAATAAGGAAGATAAATTGATCCACCGTCGAGATTCGTTCCCTTGTCGAGATCGCCCGGACCAGCAATGTGGAAATGCCGGATCCCATCTCCAACAAGAGGCGTGTACTCTCCATGGAGATCGAAGACCAGTGCATTCGCATTTGGCAATTCAGCCACTTGCTCAAGAATATGTGCGGTCGTCCATGATTTTCCAGAACCCGTGCTCCCTACGACAACCGCATGACGTTGAAAGAATTTGTTGCCGTCCAGATATGCATCCGCATTTTCATCGAGAGTGTATGATCCAAGCGTGAGCCTTTGGCCATCTTCTGCAACATTCGCAATGACCCGCATGAAAGAAGTCAAATGATCTCCTCCAATAGCGAAGCAATTTGCTTCGATCTCGGGAACTGTTTCCAACGTCCGTCGAAAGACATTTCTTTTACCGTCCTTAAGGTCGATGTGAGTGCCGATCAGTGAGATACGTACTATGTTTTCTTCAGACGAAACTTCATCTTCGCCCATCTCGTCTTCTCCGATCGCCTTTGTTTCTTTCAAGGATCGAATGATTTTTTGAACCATACCGATCAGATGTTCCCCTGGTCTGCTGCTTTGTAGAAGTACCAAGCGATTTACCTGCAAGCGTCGTAATCTTTCAACATCGGCGACACGGACAACAACGGTTGCCGTGTCAACGGCACTGACTGTTCCCAGAGCATCTTCGTCTCTATAGTCAAAAATCTTCACTTTCGATCTCCCAACCCGGCATAGCCGGAACCAAACGCCGGTTGGCGGAAAAATCTTCGTCGTTTTGTCGAAGATTTCACGGGTAAGAGACTATGTCGTGTGCTTCAGAAAATCTGATAGATCCCAAAGCTTGGAATTATTGAGCAACATTGTTTCACTATAACGATGCGACCACATCCGTGTTCCATCAGGAGGAGATTCTTCCAGTGCCAGAAACTGCTGTCCGGTCGCCTTGGCAAGCATTTCTTTGGCGGATTCACTCAGCGTTTTTGTAAGAATAACGAGAAGGGCTGTTCCTCGTCGCCAGCGGTCCATGAGCTTTGGTTGTATATGAGAATCATTGAATCCGAATCCGATACAGAGGTAGGCATTGGCGTGCATCAAAGCACCATCTGCGCCAGAGATGACGGATCTGAATGGCTCCCGTTGCGTTCGCTCGTGCTTGCCGATGCCTGGCGTGACGATAGCAGGTCGAAAGTCTTTCGGAATCGATCTGGTTGCGGCCAATGCAACGATATGATCATCAGTGTTCATGAACCAATCGAGACAGCCATGGACTTTCCAGATATCAATCGTCCGAACAGATTGATGGTTCTGTGTAAATGTAATCCTCGGATCTATCTGCCGTTGTCGAAAATAGCCATGTGTAAATCCTGTATAATGGCAAAATCCAGCGTGGTCGGCTGCATACTCTGCCAATCGATCATAATTTGTCGTTACGACAGACAGTGTGCGATGGGTACTATTGAGAAGATGGCCATAAAGTCTCGCGAGAGGCGATTGGCTTCCGTTGATTATCATACCGTCGAACGCTTTCACGTCTGCTGCGCCGACGTGCTGCCAAGTTATATCGATGATGTGATCGGATAATCTATCGCTCATCTGGATCTCCGCGAGAGCGCTTTCGAGATCTTGCGTTTCGAGCGCTGTGACGAAACGGTTCCAGAGTTCGTCATCCTGATGACCGCGTGTTTCCTTCGGCTTGGATGCCCTGAGATGCCGTGCCAGATCTGCCATGCTCGGCAGACCAAGAGGAATAGAAGCACCACTTCCCAATACGATCACCGGAACAGACTTCAGGCACTGCTGGCCATCCTCAACGGCAACCTCGACAGGTGTCTTTGACAAGACTACTTCTCCCACGTATCTGTTTTATGGTCTTGCGGACTTGAGGGTAGGAAACGGCTGATCGGATGTCAATGCGCTCGGCTGGCTTGGCCGATCCATCGTCGGCGCTCGGACGCTCCGGATGCCGTAACGACCGGCCGTCACGGCGCCGTCCGCGGTGCCCGTTCAGCCCGTCTCCGCCGCCCGAACCGCCGCGGGCCGCTCCCACCGGGTGGCCACCGCCTCGTGCAGGCACAACAAGGCCGGGACCACCAGCAGCACCAGGAAGGTGGCCACGCCGAGGCCGAACGCGATCGACACCGCCATCGGGATCAGGAACTGGGCCTGCAGCGAGGTCTCGAACATCAGCGGCGTGAGGCCCCCGATGGTGGTCAGCGAGGTCAGCAGTACCGCCCGCAGCCGCAGGCAGGCCGCGTTCACGATCGCTTGGCGCCACGGCGCCCCGGACTGCTTCAACGCCTTGTAGAAGACGACCAGGATGATCGAATCGTTGACCACGATGCCGGCCAGGCCGAACAGCCCGAACATCGACAGGATGGTGAGGTCGATGCCCAGCAGCCAGTGGCCGAGGATGGCGCCGATCAGACCGAACGGGATCACCGACATCACCACCAGCGGCCAGCCGTAGGAGGCGAAGACGAAGGCGAGCACCAGGTAGATCAGCGCGAGCGCGAGCACCGCGCCCAACGCCATGTCGGTCAGCGTCTCGCTCTGTTCTTCCTGCCGGCCCTTCAGCGTCCATTCGACACCGTGGCGCCCGGCCATCGCGGGCAGCGGCCCCGCCACGAGGTCCGCGATCACCGCGTTGCTGTTGTTGATGCCCGGGTCCACATCGGCGGTGATCCGCACCGACAGCCGTCCGTTGTGGTGGCGCAGGACGTCGAAGCTCCTCCTGGTCTCGATCTCGACCGCGGAGAGCAGCGGCAGGCTGCCCCCGTCGGGCAGTGAGACGGAGAGGTTGCCGAGGCTCGCCAGGTCGTAGCGCTCGGCGTCGGGCAGCACCACGCGGACCTCCAGCTCCTCGCCCTCGTGCTGGAAGATCTGCGCGAGGTGTCCGTCGTAGGCGGCGCGCAACTGCTCGCCCACGGCGGCCACCGTCAGCCCGAGAGCGTTCGCCTGCGGGGTCAGCCGGTAGACGAGCTGCTCCTGGCCGAAGGGCAGGTCGTCCCCGACGCCGCTCACGCCGGGCACCGTCGCCAGCGCCGAAGCCAGCTCGAGGGCGGCGGCCTTGAGGGCGCCGGCTTCGGCCCCGGTCAGGCTCACGTCGACGTCCCGTCCCGGCGGTCCCCCGCGTTGCTCGACCAGCGACAGCGACTCGAGGCCGGGGGGCAGCACGATGCGCTCGCGCCAGGCGGCGATGAACCCGGCGTTGCGGGTGTTGCGCTGGTCGGGCTCCACGAGCTCCACCATGAGGTCCGCGAACTGGTCGCCGCGCGAGCCGATCTGGCCGTCGTCGCGCGCGATCTCGCCGAGGCGGGCGACCGCGACTTCGACCAGCGGCTCACCGAAGTGCGCCTCCGTCTCCCGCAGGGCATCCGTCAGGTGAGTGACGAAACGCTCCACCCGGGCCGGCGAGGTCCCGGCGACGAACTTCACTTCGGCGTTCAGGATCGTGGCCTCCGGGGAGGGGAAGAAGTTGAACGCGAGCCGTTCGCCCCGGACCAGCCCGACGCTGAGCAGCAGCGCGGCCAGCGCGCAGCTCAGCGTCGTCCAGGGCTGGCCGACCGCAGCCGTCACCAGAGGCCGGAAGACCCGGTCGCGGAAGCGCTCGAATCCCCGGTCGAGCCGGCGGCGCAGCGCCCCGGCCTCCTTCCCGGAGATGCGCCGGAACCCGTGGTACAGGTGTCCCGGCAGGACGAAGAAGCTCTCGACCAGGGATGCGAGGATCACGCAGATCACCACCACGGGAATGTCGAACAGGATCCTGCCGATGATGCCGCCCACCAGCATCAGCGGGATGAACGCGGCGATCGTGGTCAACGACGACGACAGCACCGGCGCGAGCATCCGCCGGGCGCCGGCCTGCGCCGACGCCAGAGGCCCGGCGCCGCGCTGGTACTGCGCGAGCGCGTCCTCCCCCACCACGATCGCGTCGTCGACGATGATGCCCAGCGTCATCATGAGCGCGAACAGGCTCACCATGTTGATGCTGCCGCCCACCGCCCAGAGCACCCCGAGCGCGGCCATGAACGAGACCGGCACCCCCACCGCCACCCAGAACGCGACCCGGCCGTTGAGGAACAGGAACAGCACCGCGACCACCAGGAGCAGGCCGGTCGCGCCGTTCTTGACCAGCAGCAGGGTCCGGCCCCGGATCAGCTCCCAGGACTCGTCGTAGCCGAACACCTCGACTCCGGGCGGCCACCGGCCGCTTTGCTCGTCCAGCCATTCGTGCAGGACGCGGGCCGATTCGAGGCTGTCCGAGCCGCTCGCGCGGCTGAGCAGCAGGCTCACGGCGGGGCGGCCCTCGTGGAGGGTACGGACCTCGGAGCCGCGCGCGCGACGCTCGACGGTCGCGACGTCGCCCAGAGTGACGAGCCGGCCGTCGTCCCCGGTGAGCAGCGGCAGATCCTCGAACCCGACCGCGCGGCGCCGCTGCTCCAGCGCACGGAGCTGCTTCGAGAGCCCGCCGCGGCCGATGTTGCCGGCCGGCAAGTCCAGGCTCAGGGCCGCCACCCGGCGGGCGACCCCGGCGAGCGAGATGTCGAGCTCGCGTAGCGCGGCGGACGGTACTTCGATGGCGATCTCCTCCGGCGGCAGGCCGCTGATGCCGACCTTGGCGATGCCGCGGTCGAGCAGCTCGCGCTCGATCCGGCGCACGATGGGGCGCAGGCTCCGCCGGTCGCCGCCGGTGACCAGCAGCCGGGCCACCGGCTCGTATCTGACCACGCGCGAGATCACCGGCTCCTCCGCGGTGGCCGGCAGGTTGCGGATCGACGCGACCCGCTCCTTCACCTCTTCGAGGGCGAACGCCATGTCGGCGCCCTCCTCGTACTCCATGAAGATCCGCGCCGTCCCCTGGCTCGAGGAGGAGGTCATCTCCTTCAGGGCGCCGAGGTTCAGCAGCTCCCGCTCCAGCGGAGCGGTGATCGCGGTCTCGACATCCTCCGCCGTCGCGCCTGTCCATTGCACCCGCACGGTGATGAAGTTGACGTCGAAGCTCGGGAAGAACTGCGTGTTCAGCCGAGTAAGGGCCGCCGCCCCGACGAGCAGCATGATCGCCATCAGCAGATTGCAGGCGACGGGGTGGCTCGCGAACGCGCCGATGAGGCTTGTCCGGGGCGTGAGTGCAGGGGGCGCGGGGGATGTGGGAGACGTGGTCATTCGCGGGTCGGAGAGGTACGCGGGCCATGCGATGCGCACGATCCGCAAGAGCACGGCCTCATCGAATCATGATCAACCCGCGGCCTTCATCCACGAAAGGGCTCGCCGGACCCGGTAAGGTTCGGCGTGACGGTCGGGGCGACTCCCACCGGGTTGCGCAAGCCCGCCACCACCGTCTCGGCCGGGTCGTCCGCGGTACCGCCGATCATCGAGACGCCGATGGGCCTGATGGCCTCTTCCGCTCTTGCGGCGAGGCATCCGTGCCCGCAGTGAGAGGTTCGTGTCCTGGCGACCCTGCCGGATCGGGCTGATGGAACGTAATGCGCCGCGTGGACCCCGCCTCGCAGAACCCGGGAACCACTGATTTGGCGCGCCCGGAGAGATTCGAACTCCCGACCCCCTGGTTCGTAGCCAGGTACTCTATCCAACTGAGCTACGGGCGCGTGAGGGAGCGCGATTATAGCCCGCATTTCTCACCAGCGCGCGAAACGAGGGCGCACGGATCAGGACCGTTTCACGCTGTGGATCGGCTCGAGTTTCGGGGTTCATCACCCCTGGATTCCCGCTTGTGCGGGAATGACGGCGGCGGCCGTGGGAATGAGGGCAGCGGTGACCGGGGATCACGTCATCGACTACCTCGCCCACGCCTTCCCGGTGCAGCGCATGGCGCCCTTCACCGACGAGAACGGGAATCTGATGAGCCGGCCGATGGTCGACCGGGACGGGCACCCGGTGCTCTCCCGGGAGGCGCTGGCCGCCCGCGACGCACTCATCGAGCAGCTCGCGGCGTTGCCGCCCGTACCCTCCGCGCTCGACCAGGTCGTGCACCACTTCGGCCATGAGTCCGTCGCCGAGGTCACCGGGCGCAGCCGTCGGGTGGTGAAGCTCGCCGATGCGAACGGCGAGCGCCTGGCCGTGCGCAGCTGTCCCGCCTCGTCGAGCCTCGCCGAGACCGCCGCCTTCATGGCCGGGGAGAAGCGCCTCCTCGTCTTCTCCATGGCCGGGGGCACCGGGCGGAGCTACCACGCGGACTTGGGGTGCGGCAACACCGCCCGGCGCGTGCACTATCTCCTTGAACCCGGCTGGCGCCGCTTCCCCGCCCTCGTCGCCGCCGTCTCCGGCCCGGACGGGATCCTCGAAGGCGTGCAGCGCACCTGGCTCCATCCCGAGCGCCCCGCTCCTCGGCCCCGGGGCGTGAGCGGCGCCGCCCTGTGCGCGCAACGGGACGCGGCAAGTGCCATACTCAGCCCATGCGCTTCTTCAACACCGCAGGACCGATACGCCCGGACGACCACTACGCCATCCCGCCCCTGGACCGGGTGGACGTGGATGAACTCCTCGCCCTGATTCGGGCCAAGCAGTACTTCGTGCTGCACGCGCCGCGCCAGACCGGCAAGACCTCCGCGCTCATCGCCCTGCGCAATCTCTTGAACAGCGGCGAAGTGGGCAACTTCCGCTGCGTGAACGTGAACGTGGAGGTCGGCCAGGTGGCGCGCGATGACACCGCGCGCGGCATCCGCGCCATTCTGGGCAGCTTGGCCGAGAATGCGCAGGAGCTGGGCGACGACTACCCCGGCAGTGTGTGGCAGGACATCCTGGCGTCGATGGGGCCGGAAAGCGCTCTCAACGTGCTGCTCGCCCGCTGGAGCCGGGCCGGTCCGACGCCGCTGGTGCTGCTGGTGGACGAGATCGATTCGCTGGTCGGCGACACCCTGCTCTCGGTGCTGCGCCAGTTGCGCGCCGGCTACGAGAAACGCCCCGGGGGCTTCCCGCAGAGCGTGGTGCTGTGCGGGGTACGCGACATCCGCGACTACCGCATCCGGTCGAGCGCCGGCGAGGTCATTGCTGGCGGCAGCCCGTTCAACGTCGCGGCGAAGTCGCTGCGCATGGGGGACTTCACCGAAGCCGAGACGCGGGCGCTGATGGCCCAGCACACGGAAGAGACCGGCCAGCGCTTCACGGCGGCGGCGCTGGATGTGGTGTGGACGCAGACGCGGGGTCAGCCGTGGCTGGTGAATGCGCTGTGCGCGGGGGCCTGCTTCGACAACAAGGCGGGGCGGGACCGCTCGCGGACCATCGAAGTGGACGACATCTACGCGGCGCGGGAGGAGCTCATTCTCTCGCGGCGCACGCATCTGGACCAGTTGGCGCACAAGCTGGAGGAGGCGCGGGTGCGGCGCGTCGTCGAGCCGCTGCTGAGCGGCGGCGAGGCGCGGCACCAGGTTCGGGATCTCGAATACCTTCGCGACCTGGGCCTCATCGACGGCGGCGAGCCGCCGTGCATGGCGAACCCCATCTATGCGGAAGTGGTGCCGCGGGAGCTGGGCTACATCCTGCAAAGTAGCCTGGACGTGCAGGTGGCGTGGTACGTGGACGACGACGGCGGCTTGAACATGACGAAGCTGCTGACGGCGTTTGGCACGTTCTTCGGGGAGCATTCCGAGCACTGGTTGGGGCGCTTCGGCGACTACCCCGAGGCGGGACCGCAGCTCATCTTGCAGGCGTACTTGCAGCGGGTGGTGAACGGAGGCGGTCGCATCGAGCGGGAGTACGGGTTGGGGCGAGGCCGGACGGACCTGCTGGTGCTGTGGCCGCGGGAGGCGGGGCAGCCGTCGGACCTGTGGGAGCGTTTCGTGGTCGAGTGCAAGGTGTTGCGCGATGCGGATCGCAAGAGCCTGGAATGGACCATCGAGCAGGGCGTGAAGCAGACGTTGGGGTACATGAAGAAGTGCAGGGCGGAGGAAGGGCATCTGGTGGTGATCGACCGCCGGGCCGGTGCGGAGGAGCGCCGGGACGGCGAGGGCGGGGCGGATAGAAGCGGTCGCCGGTTGGACGGGCGCGGGGTGATGGTCTGGACGCTGTAGGGCTTGTGCGGCATCGGGCCGCGTACACCTCCACCGCAAACGGGCGGCCATCCGTCACCCGATGCAGCGGGCCTCCGCGGTCCATCCGGCCTTCCTCCTCCCCAAAGGGTCAGGTGTCCACGAAATCGGGTCAACTCCAGCCGGAGGTTGGGAAGAAGGACTGGGCTTTGTTTCTGTGCACTGACGCGAGGCTTGGGATGAGCAAAATGCTGGAGGTCTATGCGCTTCGTTGGGGGATCGAGGTGTATTTCAAGGCGGCCGGTACAGGGCATCGAGCGACCTGCAGCGTGGGGGCGGGGGTGAAGGACGGAGCGAGTGCCGAGCGAAGGGCGCCCACCCCCCGACCGAAGCTGCCATTCTGCTACCGCTTACACCCCTCCGGTGTTGCGGGTTTCGCATCCCGCCCTACTCCATGGTGTTGGCTTCCAGGAACAGGCCCTTGCTGAGCGAGTTGAAGAACTGCTGGTAGGGTTTGGGCTCTTCGACCGTCTTCGTCCCCCACTGCGCGTTCGCACGCACGAGGGTTCGCCGGGCGCCGATGTCCCGGACCGTCACCGTCAGCTTCAGTGCCTTGTTCCCGGACCATGCATCGACGCCGACCTTGGTCCCGGACACCGTGCCCAGATCCGCGTCCGCCTTGTCGACGATGAACCCCAGGTCCTGGAGCGTCGAGATGGTGCCTCGCAGCACATGCTCCATGTTGCCCGTCTCGAACCACCGTTGCTGGATGGCCCGCAGCGCCACCTGCGACCCTTCAGAGCCCAGTGCCATCTCGGTGTTGCTTGCTGCGCACCCCCCGAGTGTGGCCGCCGCGACTGCGGCTCCCAGGCATGCGAGTACCGTCCTCCGGTTGCGCAGGGTATGCCCCTGCCCCGTTGTCCATGTGTGCGCATTCATTCGTGTTGTCCCTCCAGGAAGAGTGCCTTGTCCAGCTTGCTGAAGAAGCCTTGGTAGAGCTCTGGTTCGTCGAGCTTCTCGGCCATTGCCATGTTGCCGTAGCCATCGATGCCGATGGCCTGGAAGGTCGCACGCACATGCAGCCTGCGCGCTCGGTCGATGTGCGTGACCACCGACACCCGCACGTGGCGTTCCCGCAGCAGCGCACGGTTGTCGCCTCCGAACAGCGCCACGAGTACGTGTGCCCCGAGCCCTGCGCCTTCCCCACTCTTGGCCGCGGTGAGGAATCCGAGCGTGTGGTCGCCTTCCGTGATTTGGTAGCCGAGGTCCTGCAGCACCCCACCTACCGCCCGGAGCGCGTGTTCCTCCTTGCTCGTCTCGTACACGCGTCTCGACAGCTCGCGGTATTGCATCGTCTCCGCCGTCCACGACAGCATGTTGTCCGGCACCTGCTGTGCGCATCCGCTGAGCACGATGCATACGCATAGTGCGGCCCCTCGTGCAAGACCTCTCATGGGTTGTCTCCCCCTGCTGTCAGAACCGCGATGTGTGGTACGAGAAGTCGCGCACCCGGCTTCCGGTGTCGAACTTGATGATGACCGTCAGCGTGCGCTGGCTGTCGCTTGATGCACTGGATGACCCGCTGGCGGAGACACCTCCTCCGAGGATGGGAGTGAGTCCGAGGATGAGTGCCCCGATCCCGGCCCTGCTCTCCTGCGCCACCGACTCCGTTGCGAACTTGTCGTAGATCCAGACCTCACGGCCTTCGCTGTCGGTTTGGACGATGTTCGGGCTACCGAGTTGCTCGATCACCTCCACCCCGCTCATTCCCACCCTGATCTCTTTCTGGACGGTTCCGACCGTCACCCTGTCACCATCCGCTGCCTCCCTGACGTTCTTCATGTGGCCTTGGGGCGTACATCCCGCCGCCATTGCCGCCGACACCACTACTGCGAATGCTGCGATCGTGCGTGTCATTGTGTTTCCTCCTCTCGGTTTCCTCGGTGGATCCTGCACCATTATCAGCGGGGCCGCTCATCGCGCGGCAGGCGCCGACACGCTCCCCGTCGCGAGTGCTCCCGGTCACGGGCCAAGCGCCCGCCCGGTCGCAAGCCCGCCTGGGTGCGCTTCGCCTGCTCGGCCTCGATGCGCGGCCGGTACAGGGCATCGAGTTCTTGCGGGCTCCGTGTCCTGTCCCGTTTCTTCGCGTTGCGCAGTGCGGCCACCGCCCGGCACACACCGGCGCGCGGCTCGCCTCCAGGTTCCATGCTTGCGTCCTCAGCTACGTTGAGAGCCCAGCCTTCGGAGCGCCGAGAATATCCGCCTGCGCGCGCCCCGGACAAGGCGCGGTGCCTGTCAAAGAGGGGCCATCCGTGCTCTACTGAGCCCATCCGATACCGTTTTATCCGTGGGGTACGGACGTGGGGTACAGGTGGGTGGATCGAGTTTCATCCTATGGATACAGGGGTTTCGTGGAGTGCGCTCGGGAAGTCAATTCCCGACAACGTGGTGCCGTTTCCTTGTCAACGGGCCGCTTGATGGAGCAGTTTCGGACCTACACCCTTTCGTGGCCGCCCAGATACGACGCCCGCGCTCATCGAGAAACGCCTCGACCGCAGCGTACTTCTCAACGATTGTCGCTTCGAGTTCAACATCGCGTCTCATCGGGAGAGTAGAACACAAAACCCATCAGATGAAAATATAATTTACGCCTATCTCCTTAGGATCGGATTCCTGTCAATTCGTGTCAGTGTTCGGCCTCGTAAATTCCTGATTCATCGTTCCGACGCGGACAGATTTCCTGTCAATTGAAATTAGGCCAGGAATCTTGTCGATGCCTGTTCTGCCTGAGCGGCGCCAGCCAGAGGGTTTCGGCCCATTGGGTGATGCGCTTCGCTCGGCGTAGCCTCTGGGGATTTGAACAGAATTCCTGTCAGTCCCTGTCATTCACCAGTCGCGTAAGTCGCTGATTCATTCTTCCGGCGCGGACAGAATTCGTGCCGTTGCATAGCAGTAGCTCAAAGAGTTCCCACATCGTTTGCCCCCTTATTTTTACATCAGTGCATTCCGTAGTATCTCTTCTATTCCTGCTCGCCTTGCTTCCAGCCACTTCCTTGCCTCTTTCGTGTTTTCGGGGATGCCATCCAGCCTGTTTCGTACCATCAGTTCTTGATTCTTCGGGCTGTTCCACCAGGGCTCCGTCATCCATGCCTTCGGCCCGGTTTCTCCCTTACTCCGGTTGTACCCCTGCGGTAGGGGCTGTAGGTTCGCCAGTGTGTCTCGGTGGCTGACCAGCCACTCCACGTCTTCTGGCGGGAGCCCTTCCCTCTCCAACCGTTTTGGCTGTAACAGGGATCTGGGCCAGATATGGTCCACCTCCTCCTGTTCTTGGGCCATGGAGAACATCCCAGCAGGTTGAACACTGCGGGCAGAGACGGGCTCCCCCACTCGAGGTTCAGCACCTCCCTGATTTCGTCTTCCGTAAACCGGATCCCCCGTCCCAGCCGCTCCATTTCCCTCTCCAGGGCTTTCGCTGGGAACTCGTCCTTTTGCCTGTCCTCCCGTACCACCTTGCGTAACGCCACCAGGAATGTGTCGTTCCCACCCGACCACACCCCTCGCGGCTTTGCCGTGGACCGCGCCATCCAGCTCCGCATTGCCTCAGCGGCTTTGCCCTGCTTGGGATGCGTCGCGATCGAGCGGGCGCACTTCGTTTGTTGGATCCAATATGCAATCACCAAGGGGCTGTGCGTGTGCCGTAGCCGGCCTCCGTCGTAGCCCCACTGCGCCATGAGATCGAATGTCGCGGTCAGTGCTGCGTCAATTTCCTTCCACCTCTTCTCGATTTCCTTCACCGTCTCGCTCGAGAAGTTGTCCACCTTGAAATCCACGCGCGGGGCGTCGCACATCAGCAGCGCTGCCTTCAGTACGAGATCCTTCTCAATGTTTGGGAACCCACGCCCGATCTTCTGCACCTTGTCCGTCAGCCCATGGATCGCTTCTCGGGCGTCGCCGTTGGGCCATTCCGCGCTGACCATTGCCAGCAGTAAATCAGCGTGCCCCAACCGCGTTCCGCCGGAGTTCGTCCGGATGAAGATCTCCACCACGTCATAAAGGTCGTTGCTCTCCACTTCAAACGCTGCTAGTCGTTCCTTCAGGAACACCGTCTCGTAGAGATTCGTCAGCCGTTTTCGCGCCTCCCTTCGGATCCCCTTGGCCGCCTCTTCCAAGTGGTCTTCCACCCAGTCTGCAGGTCCGTTGGCGTCGTCGAAACTCAGGACTTCCCGGCATGGGAATACCGCTCCCCCTGCCTTTTCTCCTTCTTCACTGGTGAGCCACATGAACAGAGTTTTCCCTTGGGTGAGACACTGCACCTCGTTGTCCAGAATCAGGTACATCCTCCGTTTGGGGAAAGCCCTTGGGTTGTCCCACCAGTATCGCGGCAGTTTCGGTGCCAGCGACCCTCTTAGGCCCACGTTCAGCGCAGTCAGCCTCTGTTGTCCGTCCAGAACCGCCGTCAGCATCTGCCCGCTGTCCGTCACGTCTCCGTGGGCGGGGCAGTGTTTGGCGTCTTTCTCGTGCCAGTCCGTTACCGGGTCGTACCAGCGCCAGCGCCTCAGGTTCTCTCCTCTTACCAGCCAGTACAGTAGCTGTCCGATGGGGTAGCCGCGGAGCAGGCTGTCGAACAGCTTGCAGATTTGTTCTGGTTTCCAGACGAACTCCCGCTGGATAGCTGGCAGTACGATCTCGCGACGCTCGATCCGCGCGAGCGTTGCCCGGATGGTAGTGGCGGTGGCGTGGTGCATCGGCTGTGTTCCCTCTCCGTGTGCTTCTGATGGTTACCTTCTGATTGCATTCCGTATGGTGTTGTCCATCTCACTCCAAAGTATTGCAGCGCTACACCAGCTTCCTCGTTTTCTGCGTAGCGTGCCACCATCCTGACTTCCTTCCAGCGTCCCTGTCGCATCACTGTGGCCAGCGGGGCGCCGTTGCGCACCATCGTCTGCGCGAGCCCTACGCTACCGGAATGCCCGCTGATTCGCTCCGCGCCGGCGACGCAGGCGGCTTTGGCTGCGGCTTTCAGCTAGGAGTCTGCGCCGCAGAAAACGATGGACTGTAGGGGCGACGCATGCGTCGCCCCTACTGCTGCGGCTGCTTGGAGTCACACCCTCCCTTCAGGCTCATCTCTCGTTGGACAAGACTAAGGCTACCGCACCGGACCGAGGTGAGCTACCGTGCCCATTCGCGCCATTGGTGCCCGTCCGATATCAGTTTTCTGGGTGAGGAACGGGAGTGAGGAACGGGGATTTCATCCCTTTTTTTCATTGCCGTTTCAATGAGTTGAGATTACTGCACGGGATCACGTCTTCCCGCGCAAGCTCATCCTCGCGAAAGCGGGGGCGGGAATCCATCTCGGCCAATGTCATTCGCACCGAAGGCGGAAGTCCGGCCAGCGTGATACGGCCCTGACGGTACAATGCGCGGCGGTTGACGTGACCCGCGAGGAGCTTCCATGCCGTCCCTGAGCCTGACGTACCGCAACGCGTTTCCGGCCTGCGAAGGTCGTACCTATCTCAACTGCGCCGCGGTGGCGCCGGGCTCCACACGCGTGCGCGCGGCGATCAACGCCTGGCTCGACGACCACGTCGCGCAAGGCAACATGGCCTCCGGCCAGTGGTGGGCGCGCGCCGCGGAGGCCCGGGCGCGGACCGCGGCGCTCATCGGCGCCTCGCCCGAGGAGATCGCGTTCGTCAAGAGCACCTCTCACGGTCTGGCGATGGTGGCGGAGGGACTGGACTGGCGTCCCGGGGACGAGGTGGCGGTGGCGAGCGCCATCGAATACCCGTCCAACGTCTACGCCTGGAAGCATCTCGCGGATCGCGGCGTCCGGCTGCGCGAGATCCGGACGGTGGACGGGGCGGTGACGCCCGAGTCGGTCGAGGAGGCCATCGGTCCGCGGACCCGGCTGGTGGCGGTGAGTTCGGTGCAGTTCGCAAGCGGCCACCGCACCGACGTGGACGCCATCGGGCAGCTTTGCCGGGATCGGGACCTGCTCTTCGTGGTCGACGCGATCCAGCAGGCCGGCGCGTTCCCCATCGACGTCAAGGCGAGCGGCATCCACGCCATGGCCGCCTGCTCGCACAAGTGGATGCTGGGCCTGCTCGGGATCGGCTTCCTCTACGTGGACCGCGACCTGCTGCCGCATCTGCGCCCGGTCCTGGTCGGCTGGCATAGCGTGGAGGACCCGTTCGCCTTCGACGGCACCCGCTTCGACCTCCGCGCCGACGGGTCCAGGCTGGAGGAGGCGGCACCCTGCTTTCCGCTGGTCTACGGACTGGGGGCGGCGGTGGAGATGCTGCTCGACGCGGGCGTCGCCGACACCGCGGCCCACATCACGGCGCTCCTGGACCGCGCGGCGGGCGCGCTGGAGGCGATCGGCTGCGAAGTGTCACCGGCGCCCGAGCACCGGGCCGGCATCCTCATGATCAAACCGGCCGCGGACGTGGACGCACTCGCCGAGGCGTGCGTGGAACGCAACATCGCGGTCTCCGTGCGCCGGGGCCGCCTCCGGCTCTCTCCACACCTCTACAACAACGAGGACGACATCGACGCGCTGATCGAGCTGCTTCGAGACCCCTCGCCGAACATGTAGATACGCCGCTGTCCCGTTCCACGTGGTGGCAATGTCTGCCACCTGCGTCGTCTCTTCCGATCCGGGGCAGGGTGCGTTCCCCGAAACGCAAGGGAGCAGGCGAAGGACGGAGGGAGGCCGGGACCCCACGCCGGGAAAACCGCACGTTCACGGACCTGTGCGGAGCGCGCGGAACACGGGGCCGGGACCACGCCCCGCCACCTCAGATCTCCACCACCATCCCGTCGTATGCGCACTCCTCGGGCACCTCGCCGACGTGGGCGAGCATCTCCCGGCTCATATGGGTGAGGATGATGCGCCTGGCGCCGAAGTTCGCCTTGTGCGCGACCAGCTCGGGGTAGTTGAGGTGCCAGCGCACCGGCTTCTCGTAGAAGTAGCACTCCGCCACCAGCAGGTCGGCGCCCTTCGCCGCCAGCGCCATCTCCTCGCCGAACTCCCCGTCCCCGGTGTAGCACACCACCTTGCCGCCGATTTCGGCGCGCAGCGCGGTGGGATTGGTCTGCCACGTATGCTTCACCGGGCGGGCGGTGACCAGGACGTCCCCGACCCGGGTCGGCACGCCGGGCTCCAGCTCGATCCAGCTCAGTTCGAACTTCGGCTTCATCACGTGCATGCCCGGAAACAGCGCCTCCGCGATCATGAACATGCGGTAGCGCAGATCCCGCGGGCCGGCCACGGTGAGCGGCCGTTCGCGCTTCGCGCCCAGCATCGCATCCACCAGCAGGAACGGCACCCCCCCGCAGTGGTCCCCGTGCAGATGGGTGAGGAGGATCGTGTCGATGGTGTTGGGGTCGATGTCCTGCTGCCGCAGGGCGATCAGCGACGAGGTCCCGAAGTCCATCGTGAACCGCGTCCCGCCGGCATCGACCAGGATGCAGGTCTGGAAGCGCCCGCCGCTGCCGAAGGAATCGCCGGAGCCCACGAATCGTACCGTCGCGGTCATCGTCCCCTGTCCTCGTCCGTTCTCCGTTGTCGATGGTCCACCGGCACCGGCGATCGAACCTCATGGAAGACGCCGAAGACACCCATCAACCATCTTCCGGTTCCGGCTCCGATTCCGGCTCCGTCCGGTCAGGGAAGGCGAGGCACGCTCCTGCCCGGCCATTCACACGCTCCCGCCCGGCCATTCAGATGATGCCCTGGTCGCGCAGGGTGGCGCGCTCGCTCTCGTCCAGGTCCAGCATCTCCGCCAGGACCTCGTCCGTATGCTGCCCCAGCGTCGGCGGTGCGCGCCGGTAGCTCACCGGGGTCCGGGACAGGTGCAGGGGCGATCCGACCAGCCGGACGTCCTCGCCCGCCAGCGGATGCGGCATCCGGATCTTCATGCCGCGGGCCTGCACCTGGGGGTCGGCGAACACCTGCTCGATCGTGTTCACCGGCGCGCAGGGCACCCCCGCCGCCTCCAGGGCCTCCATCCACGCCGCGGTGGTGCGGGTGCGGGTGGCCGCCTCGATCTTCGGGATCAACCGATCCCGGTTTCGCACGCGCAGTGCGTTGCTCGCGAAATCCGGATCGTCCGGCAGCTCCTGAAGCCGCGCCACCTCGCAGAAACGCTCGAACTGGCGGTCGTTGTTGGCGGCGATGATGATGAAGCCGTCGCCGGTCGGAAACACCTGGTAGGGCACCGAGTTGGGATGGGCGGTGCCCAGGCGGCGCGGGATCGTGCCGCCGACGAGGTAGTTGGAGGCGACGTTGGCGAGCCACGAGACCTGGACGTCCAACAGCCCGACGTCCACGTGCTGGCCCTCCCCGGTGAGGTCCCGGTGGCGCAACGCCGAGAGCAGCGCCACCGCCGTGTACATGCCGGTCATGACGTCGTTGATGGCCACCGGGACCTTGCTCGGGGGGCGGTCGGGCTCGCCGGTGATGCTGATGAGGCCGCCCATGCCCTGGGCCATCATGTCGTAGCCGGGCCGGTGCGCATACGGCCCGGTCTGGCCGAACCCGGTGATGGAGCAGTACACGAGCCCCGGGCACTCCTCGCGAAGCTGCTCGTAGCCGAGGCCGAACTTGGCGAGACCGCCGACCTTGAAGTTCTCCACCAGCGCGTCGCAGCGCCCGAGAAGCCGCTTCACGAGCGCGACGCCCCGCGGCTGCGAGAAGTCCACGGTGATGGATCGCTTGTTGCGGTTGGCACAGAGGTAGTACGCGCTCTCGGTGGTATCCGCTCCC
This sequence comes from uncultured Gammaproteobacteria bacterium, assembly GCA_958295835.1. Classification (GTDB taxonomy): domain Bacteria; phylum Pseudomonadota; class Gammaproteobacteria; order HK1; family HK1; genus HK1. The sequence goes on along the minus strand of OY282378.1, from coordinate 3,600,836 downwards.
TCCGAGTCCTTGACGTAGGGCGGTCCCCAGGTGCGGGTCTCGTCACCCACTCCGGGGCGCTCCACCTTGATCACCTCCGCGCCGAGATCCGCCAGCATCTGCGTACAGAACGGCCCCGCGAGCACGCGGCTCAGATCGAGGATGCGGATGCCGTCGAGCGGTCCTTGCCGGTCGGTCATCCCTTCTCTCCCGTCAATCGGCTCTTTCCGGCGGATCATTCCCGGCCTCCTGTCAGCCGGAAAGCACTCCTTCGAGTACCGCGCGGCCCCCGGCGGCGGGCGGTGGTCACGTTCACGGTCTCGACTGTCCGCCATCTCGGATCGTGCTTACGGTCATTCCCGGCCTCCCATCGGCAACTCGCGGCGACGGTCACCGCTTTCCTGCAAACTCGTTCTCTTTCCACGCCGGCCGGAACAAGCGTCAAGGCGTCTTCAGATCGGCGCGCCGCTCATCTGGTAGACGACCCCGGAGAGCATCGCGCCGCCGAGGCCCAGGACGAGATAAAGGACGAACACGTTGCGCCGGACCAGGGCCCACACCGCGATGGCGGCGGGGATGCAGGAGACCGCGCCGGCGGTGGCGAAGGCGAGTGCGGCGCCGCTCGACATCCCCATCTCCAGCAGGCCGGAGATGAGGGGAATGGCGGCGTACCCGTTCAGGTAGGCCGGCACCCCCACCACCGCCGCGAGCGGAATGGCGAAGGCGTTGCCGCCGCCCACCACCGCGGCCACCGACTCCGCCGGCAGCCAGGCCATCATCAGGCTCTCGGCCAGGAACGCGACGGACAGCCACTTGAGGAGAAAGGCGCCGGTGTGCAGCGATTCACGAACGAAGCGATCCCGCCGGTCGAGGTCTTCCCAGAACCGCCACCGGACGGACACCGCCGCCCGCGGGTCGAAGCCTCCTCCGCACGTCGCGCCCACCGCCCCCGCGAGCGGATTCCGCAATCCGCCGGCGCGTTCGAGCGCACGCACCGTGAGACCGCCGAGCAGCCCCATGGCCACGGCCGCCACGGTCTTGGCGACGGCGAAGCCGAGGCCCACCCCGGCGGCGGTGAGCACGAACATCTCCGGGTCCATGATCGGCGAGGCGAGCCAGAAGGCCATGACCGGCGCCAGAGGCACGCCGGCGCGCAACATGGCCGCGATCAGCGGGATCACCCCGCAGGAGCAGAACGGCGACAGGGCGCCCACGACCGCGGCGAGCACGATGGTCCGCCCGGGGCTGCCTGAGAACGCCCGGGCGATCAGGCGGTCCGCACCGCTCGCCGCCGCGAACGCGGCGATGGCCACCGCGAGCAGGAGGAACGGCGCGATGCCGATCAGGGCGCCGGCGACGAAGCCCACGCTCACCGAAAGCTGCGCGGCGTCCAGCACGCCGAGCGCGAGCAGGCTCAGCGCGAAGACCAGCACGACCCGGTCGCGGACCAGGGCGCGAACCGGGTCGCGGATCAGGAAACCGGCGGCGACGCGCAACCGACCGCTGGCGCGGGGCAGGATGATGGTGTTCATATCGATACCCGTATCCGTTTCGGCATCTGTTGTTTACGAGTTCCGTGATCCAACGAACCCGGTGATTCCAGCTCCGCGGTTTCCGGCAATGCAGGAACGGCGTGAAAACGCCGCAATGCAACGGAAGCAGCACAGCGCCGTCCCGGCACGGCCGAGGCGGAAATCACGTCGCGCCATGCGAGCCCGTCTGCGATCTTTCCATATCCGCACGACATTCCTCGATCCGGCGGTACGCGAACATCACGACGCCATCGAAACACGACGGGAGCGGGAATCATGCCGCGCTGCGCGACCGCGTCCGCGGCCCCTTCATGTCCGCACAACATTCCTCGATCAGGAAGTCCGCGGTGGCGCGGATGCGCCCCAGATCCGCCTTGCACCACAGGGCGCTGCCGGACCGGGTCCGCGAGACCAGTCCGACCCCGCGCAGGCGGCTCAGGTGATGACTCAGGGTCGAGCCGGGCACGCCGGTCGCGCGCTGGATGTCGCCCACGGTGAGTCCGTCGTCCCCGGCCCGGACCAGCAGGCGCACGATGGCCAGCCGGGTCTCGTTGCCGAGCTCGGCGAGGATGGGGGCCGTGGCTTCCAGGCTCAGTCGCATGAGGCGGGATGCTAAGGCCACCGGAATGCCCTGTCAACCATTATTCTAGAATTATCGAAATAATGTATCGGCACCGATCCGGCGGCCGAAGCGCCACGCAACGAGGTTGCCGAGCAACGCCGGCGGGACGAACCCGGCGAACAGCCAGAATGCCACCGTCTGGTACTCCTCGGTCCGCGTCATCTGCTCGAAGCCGAGCGCGTTGGCGATGATGCCGCTCAGCGCCGCACCGAGTGCGAAGCCGGTCTGTTGCCCGCTCGACAGCAGCGACCCGGCCCGCTCCCGGTCTTCAGGGCGGGCATGCGCGACCATGATCTTGATGATGTATCCCCACATCATGCCGAAGCCGGCGGTGCCGAAGAATGCCGAGGCCACGATGAGCCAGAGCGGGCCGTACGGCATGCACCACGCCAGCGCCGCCAGTCCCCCCAGCAGCAGGCCGCTGCCGATGCGGATCAAGCGGCCTTCGTGCGCCGGCGCGAGGCCCGACAGAAAGAACGCGCCGGCCCCCCACCCGAGAGCCTCGGTCGCGACGACGAGGCCGGCCTGGAGCGGTGTCAGCTCGTAGAGCCGAATCAGCAGGATCGGGCCGTATACCACGAACGACATCATGGACAGGGAGAGCAAGAAGGTCATGGCGATGCCGCTGCCCACCGGATGATCGAGGTCGGTCGCGTGATCCGGCAGCAGCCGCGTCCGTCCGGCGGCGGAGTCGCGCGCGACGAACAGCCCGAGACACACGCATCCCGACAACACGAGCGCCACCGCGAACGCCGTCGACGTCACCGCGCCGGCGAAGGAAATCGCCAGGATGGCACCGGCGACGAACGCGAGCCGCGCGACCGGGATGCGCCGCGCCTGAATCGCCACGCCGCCATGCGTCCGGGCAAGCAGCGGATGCAACGCCACCGCGAGCAGCAGGCCCTGCAACGCGAACGACCAGAAGGCGAAGCGCCACAGCCCGGCGGTCGCGAATGCGCCTCCGATGAGCGGCCCGCACAGGGCCGACGCCGTCCACACCACCGACAGGCAGGCGATGATTCGCGGCACGAGCCGGTTGGGAAAGAAACGGTCCTGGGCGATGTAGACCAGCGCGACGAGCGCGCCTCCGCCGAGTCCCTGCACGATGCGCCCCGCGAGCAGCACCGGCATCGCCGGGGCGACGGCGCAGAGGACGCCGCCGAGGGTGTAGACGAGGGTCGAGGCCATCATGGTCCGGCGCAGGCCATGGGTCGCCACCCACACACTGACCGCCGTCGCGGCCACGATCGAACCCATCAGGTACAGGGCGAAGGCCCAACTGATCAGCCGCAGGCCGCCGATGTCGCCGACCGCCACCGGCAACGTCGTGGCGGTCAGCATCGAATTGGCGGCGTGCAGCCAGACCGCCAGGCACAGCGTGAGCAACCGGGGCAGGTGCGCCCGGGTGAGGATTTCACGCCAGCCGACGGGTCGTCGGGAAACGGGCCCGGCGGCCGGGCGCTCAGGTGGATTCCGGCCGGCGTGGTCTGGCATGACGGACGGGTATGGCGCCGAAAGCCGCCTTCGGCCGGACACCGGTGGGGCCGATCGCCTCGCTCACGATGCCGTCTGCCCCCCGTCGATGAACAGACACGTTCCCGTGATGTACGAAGCCTCGTCCGATGCGAGAAACGCGATCCCGTTCGCGGCTTCGCGCGCGGTGCCCATATCCACCGGAAGTTCGCGGTCGGTTCGCTCGCTCACGCCACCAGCCTCATTCCTTCCAGGGATTCGGCAGAGCGGCGCCCGTGGCGGCGAAGCCGGGTTCGTTGCGGGTGACGACCGTGAGGCGGTGACGGAGTGCGGTGGCCTTGCCAGCCTGCCACGACAGGCTCCCCCTGACCATTCTCACCAGCTACCATACATCGCCCGGTTCGAAATACAACGAACGTTCGAGTTGCATGGCCGCGAAGGGGCGCCTCGAACGCGGCGCACTCGTTCCGGAGGGACTCGACATGGGGTCGTCCCGGGAGCTGGCTTCACATTCGACCCTCCGTCGCGCCACGCGCTTGTCCCGAGGGCGACACGCAAGGGCCCCGGGGCTGTCCGGCCCGGCAAAACGGCATGGACTTTCCCCGGCGTTCGATCCGCCGTTGTTCGAGGAGGATGTCACATGAACAGGTTCTACGTGTCCCTGGCGATCCTCGTGGCGATAGTGGCGGTGGGGCTGCCCACGGCCGGCTGGTTGTACACCGCGACGGACGCGCGGACCGCGTTCTACCTGGATGCGTTCGGCCTGGTGCTGCCCTTTTTCCTGGTGTCCCTGTACGTGCTCAAGCACCAGCGCCTGGCGCCGAGGCTGGTCGCCGTTCCGGTCATCGTGATCATCCTCGGCCTGTACGCGGTGTCCGCCTACAACCTCCGGAGCGCCTACATGAACATCTTCGGGCAGATCTGACTTCGGACGGTCCTGCCCAGGGCCGGCGCGTTCGACGACCGCGGGGGTCTCGCCCGCATCGCCTTTTGACGGGCCTTCGGCCCCGGACCGTCGGTCCGCTACGGTCGGGATGCCCGCGATCTCGGGCAATCTCCACGAAACCCCTATATTCATAGTCCCTTACCCACAAGATCTTCGACAAAATGACGAAGAATTCATGCGCGAGCCTCACAAAGTGCGGGAAGGACTACAGATTTTCGGATGTTGAGTGCAGTGACCAGAACACGTCTTCCTATGGCCCGCGGGTTTCTCTACTTGGTCGCGGTCATGGACTGGTACAGCCGCAAGGTGCTCGCCTGGCGGCTGTCCAACACCCTCAACGGCGACTTCTGCGTCGAGGCTTTGGAGGATGCCCTCGCCCACTATGGGCGCCCGGAGATATTCAACACCGACCAGGGGGCGCAGTTCACCAGCGCGGCGTTCACAGAAGTGCTCAAGGGCGCGGGCGTGGCCCCCGGCTTACTGCCTGCCGGGGCAGGCTCAGCATGGACGGCAAGGGGCGATGGGTGGACAACGTGTTCGTGGAACGGCTGTGGAGGTGTGTGAAGTACGAGGAGGTGTATCTGCACGCTTACGAGAGCGTAGCCGCGGCTCGCGCGGGACTGGGCCGCTACTTCCGGTTCTACAATGCCGAGCGCCGCCATCAGGGCCTCGGGCGCAGGACACCCGACGCGGTGTATGCTGACCGCGGCTCATGGCCCAAGGCAGCGTGAAGCTGGCGAACCAACGGGGGCGGGGGACACTTATCGCACTGTCCAATTATCGGGGTCCACTTCTACACGCACCGACGCAGGGCTTCGGGTCAGAGCCGAGCTCGACAAGAGAAAATATCCGAAAAGAGTGACGGCGACGAACGCAGAGATGGATGCCCTGTCGCTACATCGCAATGAATTCCACGGCGACTGGAACTATGAATTGCATCCGCGATGAAGTTGGAAACTTAAATTCGATCAAACTCCTAAGCGTCGATCGGGCACATTGATCCACTTGCCTCCTCGCCCACGAGCACGGTCGGTGTCGGCATCACGAATTCGCCGTGGGCTGACATCCAGAGAGCCAAATCCCGGCGCCCCGACGCACCGGCAGACCAATTCGCGCGCGCCGCGGGAGCGCTGCGATCCATTGGGTGGCCGTTGCCCAAGCCTCCCGAACGCACGTCGTCGGCAGCAGACTGCGTTCCAACCGGAACAAGAAAGGGGCCATATTTTCGTAGTGCCATTACAACGATCTTGGCTCGAACCGTTCATTCCGGTTTCGCTTCGCTTTACGAGTCGGGTGTCTCTGTACTGGCCCTGCCCACGAAAGGAGGCATTTGGGAGCCATCATTTTCGATCAAATCCCGGATATCGACGAGATCTGCTTCGAACAGTTCTGCACTAACCTGGAGATAATGCCAGCAACTGAATACCGTTCGACCACGAAGGCCGCCTACGGTCTCCTGCGCTCGATCAATATGGTCGAGCGCCTCGCCACCATCGCCAGTGGCCCAGTACGCGATTGCCATGCACTGGAGATAGTTCGAGGTCTGTTCCTTCTGGACCCCTGATCGATCGAGTTCGACAACCCGTCGAAACGTCTCGGTTTCAATCGTCCCGTTTACGCCCCACATTGCCATTCCGTAGTTGAATGCGTCTACAATGTTCAGTTCGTCGAGAGCTTGTCCATTGTCGCGAAACATTCTGATAGCGTCCGAACATCGACCCAAACCCATGTACGACAGTCCGAGAGAATGCCTGGCGTGGCCACGTGTTTCGGACGGTAGTTCATCGGCACCAAGGACTTGTTCCCACAAGGATACTGCGATCATCAGATCTTTCGGAGAACGATTGAACGTGTCGGCTAACCATGACTTCCCATCGAAGTCCAGCGACATCACCGCCGTTGATTCGACAATTTCTCCCGGTACATATGTTCCTAGCCGCGCCGATAGCCGGATTGCCTCCCGTACCATTGGGGGAGCGACTCGCTCCGACCCCAGTACGCGCCGTGTATCCTCGCTCGCGCCGTCCGAGTCGTGATTGTCCTCTCGGATTCTGGCGCGCTTCAGATAGGCCTCCGGTTGTTCGTATCCCGCGTCAATTGCCTGGTTGACCAACAGTACAGCGCGTTCTGGTTGACGATCGGTTTCTCTAATCTCGGCGAGACGGAACAGAACTTCTCCATCATCCGAGTGTGCTTCCTCAATTCTCTCGAGCATGTCTTCTCTCGTCCGTATTGAATCCTCCTCTATCCGTCGCCATCGTCGGCTTGCCCGTCGGATATACTCAAGTGCACCGTCCCGATCATTCCAGTTGCGCGCTGAGATCTCTTGAACAATCTCATTATATTCATTCGCAAGCCGACTTCTCGGACGATCTTTCACGAAGATTATTTGGTTCAAGAGAGAAAGGCTGTCGTATCGGTGCACGATCATCGGTTCCCGCAGAAATTCGAGTTGGCCCTGAAACGCCTCGATCTTGCTCTCGAGTATCCGGTCTTCGTCATCCAGATCCGGCACATTGGACATGACGAAGTGGAGTTCAATACGCTTCTTCCGGGGCTCGTCGGCCTCGGATCGAATGTCACGTACCACTTCTGTCAGGCCCCGCAGGTTCTGCTCGTTGGGAAAGAAGAGGACCACCACGGAATCAGGAAGCTGCCGGGTGCAGATTCCGCCTGTATCCGTGTATCCCGTGCGGGAATCGATCAGGACATAGTCCGGTCGTACGATCCGTTTCCATTGCGCCTTGAGATCTTCGAGCAGCAGATACCCGTCATGCTTTTCGTAGAGCTCTCCCCAGTCGAGTTGATTGAAATTCGCGGCGTAGGTCTCCTTCCTTCCCGACGGCATGATCCACAGGCGACCGCCCTGTTCGCCGACATCGGGGCACTCGCCGATAAAGTTGGCGGCGTCCGGCGCCTGTCCGGAAGCCAGATAGCTGGCGACGAAGTCGATGACTCCAGGAATCTCTTCGCGCGGCCGAAGCACGTCAAAGGTGTCGAGCCCAGGCGCCTCGACGTCAAAATCGACGGCGAGTACGCGACGGCCGCGGAGGGCGAGTGTGACGGCCGCGTTCACCAGAGCCATCGTGCGGCCGACGCCGCCCTTGAAGGAATAGAACGTCGTGACGTACATCCCGTCATGCAGCCTTGCGTAACCGGAAACCTTCTTGTTCCGCCAGTAGGGCATCCGTCACTTTCAGGGTTCGGAATCGATTCCCCGCCACGACCACAATCGGTTCCACGGGAGGCTCGGGGGCCATAAGCTCCTGAAGCTGCCGCATGATTTCGGGGCGCGCCAGGAGGCGGAGATACCGGTCATTCGCGTGCGTCTGGATGGTGAGGCCGTTCTCCCAGCGGTTCAGCGAAGCCTCGCCGAGCCCGGTCACTTGGGCAAACCGTGCCCGCGTCATCCCGTGACCCTCTCTGATGAGCCGGATCTCGCCGGGCGACAGAACACCAAGATGGTCGCAGACCGCATCGTGCTTCAATCGTTCGGCCGATTCATCGAGGTATTCGAACTCACAGGTGTCGCACCGGCGCACCGGCACGCTCACCGTCAACTCCACCTCGGATTCCCCGGATCCGTAGCTGAATGTGTGCCCCTTCCATAAGGTAATGACCCCCTTGCAGCCACAAAGCGGACACGTAGTATCCCTCTCCACTTCCCGCGGCCGAGCCATCGAGCGTCGTGGGTCCATCTCCCAGCTCCTTCAATCGTCCCGTTCTGAATAGTGAAAGCTCCGTCCGATGATGGTCCCGGACCCCAGTTGGAGCTTGACGTAGAGGTGGGGCTGCCCGGGCTCGATGTCGATCATCATCACGTAGCCCGTGGTCCCGGCCGGCTTCCGTAGCTCCACGACTTCGACCGGTTGACCGTCCTCGAGCCTGGACGCGATGAGCTCCCAGGCCGCCGCGTCCGTAAAGTGGGTATCGAGCAGCCCGTCCGGGTTTCGTACCTGTCCCGGACGCCAGTCGATCGGGCGGTCGGCACTGAACTTCGTCACGCGGGCATGGCTCCTTCTTGCGAGGACCGCCAATTGACGCCTTATCGATTCGTTCGGCGCCGTCATCTGGTGTGGATCTCGTTGATGACAATCATATGGGTGCTGAGTTCGAACATCAAGCCATTCTTCGCGCAATTTTGGCACTCTTGTGACAGATTTTCCATCATTTGGTCGTCCGACAGGCATTCGCCGCCGTGGCCTGTCCCTTTTCCAGACTTTGTGGTCCTCAGATCATTCATATTGCCGGCATCAAGATCTTCTGGGATCTCATCCGGGTCACGCTGAGTCCGTGCCAAGTGGCCGTCGGACTCGTGCTGAACCCTCTGCCCGAACATGCTACGGGAACAGCATGGTTCGGATATGCCGAACGACCGGGGGCGTGCATCGGGCGTCCGCCGCGGGCCGGAGTGCGCCGACACCTTGGGCAAGCACCGCCAATGCGGCCCAATGCACTCCAGGGATTCCCGGGGCGGTTCAGGCAAACAGGTCAGACCGGGACTCGCCAAGCCTGAATCACCGATAGGGCGAGAAATCCGCACCGGAAATGAGGCGCGAGTCAGCGGATTCCATCAGGGCCAGCAGGCGGAAACGTCTGTGCGAACAGGCCGGATACAAAGCTGCAATCTGCCTGCCCCATCACACCAACATCGGTCCTTGCAATCCGGGAGGCGTCCATACAAATCGGTGATCGGATTCACCGGAATGCGCACCCACAGGCAGGGCCACCACGGAAGCGCCCCGCGTACGGCCGCTGCGGGGGCGAGGCAGTCAGGCGGGAGGTCTGCCGTCGGTAGGCGCATCCTCGCCCGTCCGCTACTATCCATATCCATCCGATGCCGCCTCGGAGTGTGGGATATGAATGTGGGAAAGAATTTATTACATCAATTAAAACAATGTGTTAAATGACATTCACGGGACGCCCGCGTTCTCAGGACGCACCGTCTCCAGGGGCGCGTACGTTCCCGGGGCGCCGGCGGCTACGCGGCCCGGATCCAGATCCGGTTGTCGTGGAATGCGCAGCCCCCTACCGGGGCCACCGCGTCCGCGCCGGTGAGCAGGTTGATGCCCCTGCCCTCCTCGAACGCATGGTTGGGCCAGATGCTCTCCACGATCACCACCCCGCGCTGCACCCCGCCGAACAGTTCGGCGTGGATGACGAGGTCTCCCCGGTGGTTGCCAAGGCGCACGCGGTCGCCGTCTCGGATCCCGAGCGCCATCGCGTCCTCCGGGTGCATCATCACGCTCGGGCGGCCCTCGCGGCGAATCGACGTGGGGGACTCCGTGAACGACGAATTGAGGTAGTGCCGCGCCGGCGCGGTCACCAGGCGGAAGGGCATCTCCTCCGTCGCCTCCTCGATGACCTCCCAGTGGTCGGGGAGGCGCGGCATCGCCGCGAGCAGTTCGTCGCCGACGAAGCCGCGCGGCGCGAGCGCCGCCCAATCGGGGGCGAAGCGGAACCTGCCGTCCGGATGGGCGAAGCCGCCGGTGTAGTGCGAATCGTCGAAATCCGGCTGGCAATCGAACCAGCGCTCCTCTTCGAGCCGGTCGAGCCCGTCCCAGCCCGACGCGCGCAGGGTGTGGTCGATCAGCTCCCGCGGGGTCATCCCGAAGCCCGGGTGCTCGGCCCCCAGCCGCTTCGCGAGCGCACAGACCACCTCGTGGTTGGAGCGGCACTCGCCTGGCGGCTCCACGATCTTCGGGCCGAGGATGATGTGCTGGTGGCCGCCGGACTGGTACACGTCGTCGTGCTCCAGGAACATGGTCGCCGGCAGCACGATGTCCGCCGCCGCCGCGGTCTCGGTCATGAACTGCTCGTGCACACAGACGAAGAGGTCGTCGCGGGCGAAGCCCCGGTGCACGCGCGCGAGCTCCGGCGCGATCATCATCGGGTTCGTGTTCTGGATGAACAGCGCGGTCACCGGAGGGCCGTCGCCGAGGTCACACGCGTCGCCGTCGAGGATCGGCCCGATCCGCGACTGGTCGAAGACCCGGATCGAAGGGTCGATCGCATCATGCCCTTCGATCATCGACTTGTCCCAGCGGTAGATCGCGCCGCTGTTGTGGAACGCGCCGCCGCCCTCGTGGAGCCACGCGCCGGTCACCGCCGCGATGCAGAGCGCCGCGTGCATGTTCACCGCGCCGTTGCGCTGCCGGGAGAAGCCGTAGCCGAGGCGCAGGTAGGTGCGCGGGGTCGTCCCGATCATCCGGGCCAGGGTCTCGATGGTCTCCGCCGGCACCCCGGTGATGCGCGCCGCCCACTCGGGCGAGCGATCCGCGAGGTGGCGCTCCAGCGCGTCCGGGCAGTCCGTGTAGCGCGCGAGGTAGTCGCGGTCCGCATGGCCGTCACGGAACAGGACGTGCATCACCGCGCAGGCCAGCGCGCCGTCGGTGCCGGGGCGTACGCAGACGAACAGGTCCGCCTGCTTCGCGGTGGCGTTGCGATAGGTGTCGATCACCACGATCGACGCCTTGCGCGCGCGCCGCGCCTCCAGGGCGTGGGTCATCACGTTGACCTGCGTCGCCGCCGCATTGGTGCCCCAGATGACCACGAGATCGGATTGCGCCATCTCGCGCGGGTCGCTGCCCGCGAGCCGTCCCGTGCCGGCGATGAACCCGTTCCAGGCCAGGGTGACGCAGACCGTCGAATGCTGCCCGGAGTAGCGCTTGACGTGGCGCAGGCGGTTGATCCCGTCGCGCATCACCAGACCCATGGTCCCGGCGTAGTAGTAGGGCCACACCGTCTCCGGGCCGAAGCGCTGCTCGGTCCGGAGCAGGGATTCGGCCACGACGTCGAGCGCATCGTCCCAGGACACCGGCGCGAAGCCGTCGCGGGAGCCCTTGTCCCCGACGCGGCGCAGCGGGGTGGTCAGGCGGTCGGGGTGGTGGATGCGTTCGGCGTAGCGCGCGACCTTGCTGCAGATGACGCCGGCGGTGTAGGTGTTCTCCCGCGCCCCGCGCACCTTGCCGATGAGCCGATCGCCGAGACGTTCGACTTCGAGCGCGCAGGTGGAGGGACAGTCGTGGGGGCAGGCGCTGTATCGGATTTCCGGTTGTGCGGCCATCGTCGGGGCTCCTTGGGCGGATTGCCGTCCTCAGCGCTTGATCGCCCCGGCGGCGAGTCCGTGGATGAAGTAGCGGTTGAGGAAGATGAACAGGATCAGCAGTGGCAGGGCGATCAGGGAGGAGCCGGCCATCAGCTCGCCGTCGCGCAGCTCGTACTGCCCGGTCATGGTCTCCAGGCCCACCGGCAGGGTCTTCTGGGAGTCGCTGTCGATCATCACCAGGGCGAACGTGTAGTCGGTCCAGGACAGGAGGAAGGAGAAGATCGCGACGGTGGCGATCCCGGGCAGGGACAGGGGCAGGACGACCCGGAAGAAGGCCCCGAGGCGCGAGCAGCCGTCCACCATCGCCGCTTCCTCGACATCGGCCGGCATCTGCTTGAAGAAGCCCCACAGCAGCCACACCCCGAGCGGCAGGGTGATGGTGCAGTGCGAGACGATCAGGGCGAAGTGGGTGTTGGCCAGCCCGAGCTGGGCGAAGATCGTATAGAGCGGGATCGCGACCAGCAGCGGCGGGAACATGTAGGCCAGCAGCATCGAGCCGACGATCGTGGTCTTGCCCCTCATGCGGAGCCGGGTCACCGCGTAGGCGATCAGCACCGCCAGCACCAGTGTGATCGCCACCGTGACGGTCGCGACGAAGACGGAGTTCATGAACCAGGTCGGGTAGTCGGTCGCGGCCAGCAGCGTCGTGTAGTTCTCGATGGAGAACGGACCGGGGATGAGGCTCACCGTGTCGTAGAGGACGGACGGATCGCGCACGCTGGTCACGAGCATCCAGTAGACCGGGAAGAAGGAGTAGACGATCGTCAGCAGCATCGCCGTGTAGAGGGCCAGACGGCTGCCGAGAGGCACTTCGAGATCCGTTCGCATCGCCTCAGTCCCTGGTGTCGAGGGGGAAGAGCCGGAAGTAGACCAGCACCGCCGCGGCCAGGATGAGGAAGGAGATGGTCGAGACCGTGGCCCCCATCCCGACGTCGTAGCTCTGGAACGCCTTGCGGTAGGCGAGGATCGGCAGATGCTCGGTGGCCTGCAGCGGACCGCCGCCGGTCAGCAGCCAGATGATGTCGAACTTGTTGAACATCCAGATCGCGCGCAGCAGGACGACGACGGTGAGCACGGGGCTCAGTTGCGGCAGGGTGATGTGCCAGAAGCGCTGCCAGGCGTTGGCACCGTCGACCTTGGCGGCCTCGTAGAGGGTCTCCGGGACCGATTGCAGGCCGGCGAGAAAGGCGACCGTGACGAAGGGCGTCCAGATCCATACGCTGACCGCGATGACGATCGCCATCGCCCGGGCCGGCGAGCCGAACCAGTCGACGATGCCGAAGCCGAGGCCGTCCACCGCCACGGTGACCACTCCGATCGGATCGTTGAGCATCCAGCGCATGATCAGGGCCACGATCAGGGTGGGGAGGAGATAGGGCAGGATCGCGATGCCGCGCACCAGGCGCCGGAAGGGGATGGCCGCGTCCAGGAGCATCGCGAAGCCGATGCCCAGGATCACCTGGAAGAAGATGGCGCTGCCCGCGAAGACGACGCCCCGCTGCAATGCGTTCCAGAAGTCGGGGTCGGCGAGGACGCGCGCGTAGTTGGCGAGCCCCACCCACTCGGGGGCGGAGATGAAGGACTCCGCCTTCTGGAAGCTGAGCTCGATCGCGTACAGGGCCGGATAGACGACCACCGCCGCAGTCAGCGCCAGCCCCAGGAAGAACAGGCCGTAGATGATGCGATCGCCGCCCACGGGGATCGTCCTCTAGCGAGGCCCGGACCGGCGAGGCATCGACCGGACCCGGACCGCGGGACCGGCTCCCCGGGGGCGCGGACGTCGCGCCCGCGCCCCCGGGAGGCCCGCGTCGTTCCCCAGGCGCCGGCGCCTGAATTCCGGCTCGAATGGAAGCATCGAGACCCTCCCGATGGATCCGGAGAAGGCGCCGACGTGGCGTCGAGGGGGCGGCGGCCGTCGCTCTCCCGCCGCCCCCTCGGATTCACGCTCCATCAGCTCTCCTTGATCGAATCCCGCAGCTTGGCCGCCGCGACATCCACCGCCTCCGAGGAGTCCATCCCCTTGAGGATCTTGTTCTGCAGCATCTCCGGCAGGGCGTAGGAGCGGAAGATCTTGCCGGCCCGAAGATCGGGGTACGGCCCCTCGGTGTCGATCGAGCGGATGATCACGTTCTCGTCGGTGAGGAAGCGCTTCTGCCAGCTCGTGATGTGCGAGTACTGCTCCAGGGCCGGATGAGCCAGCCAGCGCGGATCCTCGTAGATGTCCATGCGCGTCGGCTGGTAGTGCACCGCGGAGGTGTGGAGGAAGTTGATCAGGTGCTCGTCGGAGAACCACTCCATGAACCTCAGCGCCTCGTCGGTGCGCGGCGTGTCCAGCACCACCCAGCCGTCGTAGCCGTGGTTCACGGCCACGTTGGAGCCGTCGCCGGAGGGGAAGGGGAACACCCCGATCTTCATGGCCAGCTCTTCGTCCTTGGTCCGGATCACGTCGATGGCGCGGCCGGTGCCGGGGGCGTGGGAGAGCTGTCCGGAGCGGAAGCCGCGCAGGCCCGGCCCCCACGCCGCCTGGGCGATGCCGGTCGGCATGTGCTCCGTCAGCCTGGCGAAGAAGTCGAGATAGTCCATGGTCGCCTGCTTGACGTCGCCCTGATCCAGGACGACGTTCCAGTCGTCGTCGAACACCTTGGCGCCCTGGGCCCACAGGTAGCCGAAGGTCAGGTAGTTGGTGGCGCTGCTCGAGGAGATCGGATGCAGGGTCCCCTTGCCGGTCTTGTCTTCGCCTTCGCCGGTCAGCGCCGCCATGTTCTCCAGGAGGTGATCCCAGGTCCCGGGCTCCTTGAGGCCGTGTTTCTCGTAGAGGTCGCGGCGGTAGTTGATCCAGCACAGGTTGTAGTCGTAGGGGTACCAGTAGTAGTTCCCGTCCATCGGGAACAGGATGCGCGGACCCCATTCGTACTTCTTGATGATGTCGTTGAGCGGCGCGAGCTTTCCTTCGCTGGCGAGGATGATGACGTCGCCGATGAAGAACAGGGTCCCGACGTCGTAGGGCCGGCCGGCCTTGATCGAGGTCTGGATCTTGTCGAACGCCTTGCCGACCGGGACCGTGTCCATCTGAACCTTGACGCCGGTCTCCTTCTCATATTGCGCGGCGGCGAACTTCATCGCCCGCACGCTCTCGACCGTGGGCTCGCCGTTGAGGAAACGGATCTCCTTCTGCCTGGCGTGCACGAAAGGGGCGTGCATTCCGAGCGCTGCCGCTCCCGTGGCCGCGCCGATGCCCTGGAGCACCTTGCGGCGCGGCACCGTCACCGGCGTCCTCACGGTCGCATCCGAAGGGTCTTCACGGTGGGTCTTCTTCACTGCTCCTGCCATGGCTTCTCTCCTTTTTCTTGGGGTTTCCCGTTCCGGGCTACCCCGGGTGCGCCGGGTCCGGCAACAGGCTGCGTCCGCCTTCCGGGTCGAAGAGGTGGACGTGCTCCGGTGTCGTGCCCAGCATGACGTGGTCACCGGCGTGCACGTGATCGTCGCGGCTGATCAGCGAACTCAGGGAGGCGCCGCCCGCGCGGCAGAGGAGCAGGGTCTGCGCCCCCATCTGCTCCGCGAGCACCACTTCCGCCGGTATGCTTCCTTCCGTCTCGTCCGTCGGCGCCAAGTGCTCGGGCCGCAGCCCCAGCACGATCCGGCGGCCTGCCGGCGGCCGGAAACGCGCAGGCTCGGGCAGGGCGAGCGAGAAGCCGTCGCCGATGAAGCTCGAACCGCCGGTCCCGGTATCGAGCTCGCCCTCGATCAGGTTCATCTCCGGCGAGCCGATGAAGTTCGCGACGAACATGTTCGCGGGGTGGTCGTAGATGTCGAGGGGCCGGCCGATCTGCTGGATCCGGCCGTCCTTCATCACCGCGATGCGGTCGCCGAGGGTCATGGCCTCGATCTGGTCGTGGGTGACGTAGATCGTGCTGGTGCCGGTGGCGGCGTGCAGCTTGGCGATCTCCTCGCGCATGTGCACGCGCATCTTGGCGTCCAGGTTGCTGAGCGGCTCGTCGAGCAGGAAGGCGTCGGGGTCGCGCACCAGTGCCCGCCCGAGCGCCACCCGCTGCATCTGGCCGCCGGACAACTGCTTGGGCTTGCGCTCCAGCAGCTCCTCGATCCCGAGGATCGACGCGGCGTGGCGGACCCGCTTCTCGATCTCGGCCTTCGGCGCCCCGCGCACCCGCAACCCGAAGCCGAGATTGTCGTAGACGTTCTTGTGGGCGTAGAGCGCGTAGTTCTGGAACACCATCGCCACGTTGCGGTCCTTCGGCTGGAGCCGCGTCACGTCGCGCTCGCCGAGGTGGACGGCGCCTTCGCTGACCGTCTCGAGCCCCGCCACCATGCGCAGCGTGGTCGACTTTCCGCAGCCCGACGGCCCCACGAAGACCATGAATTCGCCGTCGGCCACCGTGAGGGTGACGGCATCGACCGCCAGGGTGCGGCCGAACCGCTTGGTGACGCTGCTCAGACGAATCTCGGCCATCGTTCATATGGAACAGGATTGTTCCTCTCCCGTCTACGGCGCCTGCCGGAGCGTCCGCGATTCCGCACAACGGAATCGCCAAGCGACCGCGCAACAACGGTCGCCGACTGCACCAGCGGTCGCCGCTCACCTGGTCTCATCCGGTCCGTATCTCCCGGCAACCGAAGGCGGTTGGGGCCTCGCGGTCCGGCCTCGACGCGGAACGGCGCCTCGCGGGTCATCCCGACATCTTGCTGACCGCGTACGCGGCCCGCTCCAGCCAGCCCCTGTCGATCTCCACGCCCCAGCCCGGGCCGTCCGGGATGCGTACCTTGCCGTCGCGGACGATCAGGGCCGGCGCGAAGAGCCCGTCCTGCCACGGGTAGTAGTCCGAGCCCTCGATGGTGAACTCGACGTAGGGCCCCGCCCCCTCGATGGCGCCCATCATGTGAAGGGTGAACACCGTGACCAGGCTGAGATTGGCCGAATGCGGCGTGCAGGGCAAGCCGGCGGCCCGCGCCATCGCGGCGACCCGCAGGGTCCGGGTGAGCCCGCCCAGGTAGCAGACGTCCGGCTGCGCCACGTCCACCGCGCGCATGTCGATGATCCGCCGCCACGTCGCCAGATCGCAGTCCTGCTCGCCGCCGGTCACGTCGACGTCGAGCGGAGCAAGCGCCTCGGTGACTTCCCGGGTCTGCTCCAGCTCCCAATAGGGGCAGGGCTCCTCGAAATGGCGGATACCGTGGTCCGCCAGCATCCGTCCCACCTCGACGGCGCGCGCCGGCGCATACCCGCTGTTGGCGTCCACGAGGAGATCCGCCTCGTCGCGCAGCGCCTTGCCGGCCGCGGCCACGATCTCCTCGGTCCGCCCCGGCCACTGGTCCCGATCGTGGCCGCACTCCCGGCCGATGCGGAACTTGAAGGCGTCGTAGCCGCACTCGTCGCGCAGGCGCAGCAGACGCTCCACTTCATCGCGCGGGGTGATGTCGCGCCGCATGCTCGATCCGTAGACCCGCATGGGGCGCGGCGTACCGCCCAGCAGCTCGCAGACGCTCCTGCCCTCCAGCTTGCCGCGCAAATCCCACAGGGCGGTGTCGAGCCCTCCCATGGCGCGGCGCAGATAGGAGCCCGGGAACTTGTGCTCCTCCTCCGGGATCCGGCGCATCAGCGAGTCGATGTCGAGAGGGTCGGCTCCGAGGGCGTGAGGTGCGACCTGGCGATGCAACACCCGGGCGGTGATGTCCGCATGGTAGGGCGCGGCCTGGCCCCAGCCTTCTTCGCCGCTGTCCGAACGCACCCGCACCATGCAGACGTAGCGAGTGCTGCAGGTCTCGATGCTCTCGATCTTCATGCGCCGCGCCTTCTCGGAGTCAGGCCGCATCCTTGCGGTGGCCGGCGCGAGGTCCGGCCCGAATCGGCCGGATCCGGGTCCCCGGAACCTGCTTCGGAAAATAGTCCTCGCAATCGCCGCGGCGGAAGACGTCGCCGGTCGCGCAGTGCAGCCCGCCACCGAAGGGGTAGGCGTCGCGAAACGGCACCGGGATCACCTCGAATCCGAGCCCGTCGAGCTGCTCCTGCTGGTAGACCTCGCTGGCCTCGACGACCACCGTCTTCGGGTCGAGCACGAGCACGTTCATCGACAGCCACACGCTCGAATAGCACAGCGGCGGTGGCTCGTTGTGGGCGGGCGGGGCGGCATCGACGATCTCCCAGCCGTTGGCCTCGAAGATCGCGCGCTGGGGATCGGGCAGCCGGCGTCCCGGATTGTTGATGACGAGCCCCGGGCGCAACGGCACGAACGTCGCGTCGATGTGGATCGGGTACGGGTCGCCGGGAAAGTTCACCGCGTGCACGCGGTGGTCGGGGAAATGGCGTTGCAGCCACTCCATGCCCCGGCGGTTCGTGGTCAGCCCGTGCTGGCAGAAGAGGTCCCGGCCCAGGCGCAGGACGTCGGCCGCGTCGAACAGTGGCTCGTGCTCGGTGGTGACGAAGTCGAGCGCGGCGGTGCGGGCGAGGCGCTCCTCGATGGTGATCTCGTCGAAGTATCCCGATTCGTAGCACGCATCGGTGAGCCGCGGGCGCGGCGCCTGCTCCCATCGGAACCCCGGGTCCTCGTCGAAGTAGCGCTGCATGAGGGGGTGGTAGGCGAGGTATTCCCAGTAGCGGCAGCGGAACGACATCGGGGCGGAGAGGATCTCCTTGCCTACGGTGAGCAGCACGTCGCGCGGGGGCATGCAGCCGAACGAGGAGCCGGTCATGAAGTCCGGAGTCACCACCGCCTGGTTCCACTGGATTGGGGTCGGACGATCGACGCGGATGCCGCGCTTCTCCAGCACCGACACGAGGTGGTCGAGCTGGGCGTTCGCCTTCTCCACCGTCTCCAGCGGGCGCGGTCCCCACATGCCGCGCATCTCACTGTCCTCGGGGATCTTCGCTTCCGTGGCGGGCTCGGTGGGAGGGATGCAGGTGAAGTCGGCCCGGCCGACGATGACGTGCTCCAGCGTGCCGAAATCGTTCCACGAGCTGACGACGGTCTTGCTCATCCCGGCTGTCCCTCCTGTCGAGTTGCGCTGGTGTGTCGGGGCATCACGCGAGTGTGCCCGAAAACACCGGGGCATGATCACGCCGCACCGCTCGTACCCGATGCGCACGCGGGCTCGATGCATGCAGGGACGCACCCCTCGGTCAGCCCTGAAGCCGCCTCGACGCGGCGCCGACGTTCTCGTGCGGGCGCGGTCCCGGCCCGCTACGATACGCCCTGCGCCGAGGATCATGAGCACAGGCCGGCTGCGATGAGTGACGCCGATCGCGAACACTGGAACGCGCGGTACGAATCCGGGAAGTACGCCGCACGCGCGCACCCGAGCGCGTTGCTGGCGGCGTGGACCGATCGCCTCCCGCGCGGCCGGGCTCTGGACGTCGCGTGCGGATTGGGCCGCAACGCGATCCACCTCGCCGCCAACGGCTACGCGGTCGATGCGATGGACATCTCGGACGTCGCGATCGCCAGGGCCCGCGAGCGCGCCCACACCGCCGGAGTCGAGATCAACTGGATCGACACCGACCTGGAGCAGCCCGACGTCGCCCGCGGCGCCTATGACGTCATCGTCGTCGCGCGGTTTCTGGATCGGCCCCTGATCCCCCGCCTGATCGACGCGCTGCGCCCCGGCGGGCACGTCGTCTACGACCATCACTACATCACCCCCGTGGATGTCGACGGACCGAAGAGCCACCGGTTCCGCGCGCGGTCGAACGAGCTGCTCGAACGGTTCCGCGCGCTGCGGATACTCTCCTACGAGGAAGGGATCGTCGCCGACCCCGACGGCAGCCGCATGGCGCTCGCACGGCTCGTCGCCTGCAAGGGCTCACCGGGATACTGAGCCCGGAATCCGAGCCTGCGAGTGCGCCTCCCGCAGAACGTCCCGCCGGATCTTCCCGCTCACCGTCTTCGGTAATGACCCGACGAACTCGATGCGCCGCGGGTACTTGTACGGGGCGGTGATGCGCTTGACGTGCTCCTGGAGCTCGAGCACGAGGGCGTCGTCCGGCTCGAACCCCGGCGCGAGGACCACGAACGCGCTCACCACCTGGCCCCGGTCGGGGTCCGGCAGCCCGACCACGGCCGACTCCTGTACCGCGGGGTGCTCGATGAGTGCGTTCTCCACCTCCTGCGGCCCGATGCGGTAGCCGGACGAGCCGATAACATCGTCGTCGCGACCGAAGTAGAAGAGGTAGCCGTCCGCGTCGGCGTCCACGGTGTCGCCGGTGACGAACCACCGCCCGCCTTCGATCTCGACGTATTGCGCCTCGGTACGTTCGGGATCGTTCCAGTAGCCGAGCATGAGCTGTGGATTCGGCGCGCGGATGACGAGCCGGCCGCGGGCGTTGCGGGTGCGCAGGCGCCCGCGCCCGTCGATCACCGCCGCCTCGACCCCCGGCAGCGGACGGCCCATCGAACCTGGCTTCACCGGCATCCCGGGGTAGTTCAGCACCGTCATCAGGGTCTCGGTCTGTCCGTAACCGTCGAGCAGATCGACACCGGTCAGTCGCTTCCAGGCGTTGATGATCTCGGGGTTGACGGATTCGCCCGCGGACACCGCGAGCCTCAGCGTGGAGAGGTCCAGCGCCGACACGTCCTGGAGCACGAGCCGGCGCAGCTCCGTCGCGGCGGCGCAGAACACGGTGACCCCGTAGCGCTCGATCAGCTCGAAACGGCGGCGCGCGTCGAACGGGCCGTCGTGGAAGAGTACCGCCGAGCCCCGACTCCACGGGCCGAAGCAGATGCTCGTCCCCGCCTTCGACCAGCCGGTGTCGGCGGTGCACCACATGACGTCCCCGCCGGTGAGGGTGAGCCAGTACCGGGCCGACACCCTCCAGGCGTGCAGACCGCGCGCGGCGTGCAGCACACCCTTCGGCGCTCCGGTCGAGCCCGACGTGTAGTACATGATCGCAGGGTCCCCGGCCGCGACCTCCGCCGCGGTGAACGTGTCGCTCTCGGCCGCGATGCCCTCCCACGGCTCCCATCCGGGGCATGGCGGGCCGAGCGCGATCCGCGCCTTGAGCGTGGCGGTACCGCCAGGTATCCCTGCGGCGGTGAGCGTCCCGGCAGCCGCGAACTTCGGAGTCTCCGCGCTCGAGGTGATCGCGGCGGACGCACCCGAGTGCCCGACACGCCAAGCGACGTCGCGCTCGGTGAGCATGGTGATGCAGGGGATCGGGACGGCGCCGAGCTTCAGGCAGGCGGTGAGCGCGATCTGCCACTCGGGAACGCGAGGCAGCATCACGATGACCCGGTCCCCCTTCACGACGCCGCGCGCCGCGAGCCGGTTCGCGAGCCGATTGCTGGCGCGCGCGACGTCGGCGAACGTCAGCCGGCGCTCGTTGCCCTCCGCATCGCACCAGATGAGGGCGAGCTTCGACGGATCGCGCGCCCAGGCATCGACCACGTCGGCGCCGAAGTTGAACGTGGCGGGGGTTTCGAGCACGTGCCCGGCCACCGTCCGCTCATAGTCGTGCATACGACAGGGGGGCATCGTCGACTCCGGACACGCTCACCCGAATCATATCGGCCTCGTCGGTGAATGATCTCCAATCCATGACGTTCCGACATTGCCGGAGACGTGGTGGCGCACATGGGTCGTCAACGAGGGGACGCCGGCGCACCGGGTGGTCGGGGGTGGCTGGCCGGAAAGTGACGAAGAATCGTTCGCCGACCGGCTCTTGATTTCGCGCCACCGGATCCCCGGGAGCGGCCCGGGTGTCTTCGGCCCGGCCGTCGTCACTCCAGGGCGTCGAGTATCTCGTCGACTCGTTCGGGGGTCAGATTCTCGTGGTAGACGTGGTCCACCATCATCATCGGCGCCCCGCAGCAGGCGGCCAGGCATTCCTCCTCCGGCTTGAGGTAGATGCGGCCGTCGGCAGTGCTCTCGCCCACCTTGATCCCCAGCTTCTCCTCGATGTGCGCCACGATCGCGTCGGATCCGCACAGCATGCAGGAGATGTTCGTGCACACCGAGATGCTGTGACGGCCGACCGGGCGGGTCTCGAACATCGAATAGAAGCTCGCCGCCTCGTAGACCCAGATCGGAGGGAGGTCGAGGTACGCGGCGACCGCGTTCATCAGCTCTCCGGTCAGGTAGCCGTCGTTCTGGTGCTGGGCCTCGCGCAAGGCCGCGAGGACCGCCGAGCGCCGCTGCTCCGGCGGGTAGCGCTTCAGCCAGCGGTCGATCTCGCCCCGCGCGTGATCGCTCAGCACGCGGCACGCCTCCCCGTGGGTCATCGGCTGCGCGATCGAGAGGGCGGCGGTGGCGGGCGACTGCGGCATCAGCGGTCGATCTCCCCGAACACGACGTCCATGGTCCCGATGATCGCGACCACGTCCGCGAGCATGTGGCCGTGGATCAGCTCGTTGATCGCGGCAAGGTGGGCGAATCCGGGAGCCCGCACCTTGAGCCGGTACGGCTTGTTCGCGCCGTCCGAGACCAGGTAGACGCCGAACTCGCCCTTGGGGTGCTCGACCGCCGCGTACGCCTCTCCCCGCGGCACGCAGTACCCCTCCGTGAACAGCTTGAAGTGGTGGATGAGGGCTTCCATGTCCTCCTTCATGGCTTCGCGGGCGGGCGCGGTGAGCTTGTGGTCATCCAGCATCACCGGCCCCGGGTTCGCGCGCAGCCAGTCCACGCACTGGCGGACGATGCGGTTGGACTGGCGCATCTCCTCGATCCGGACCAGGTAGCGGTCGTAGCAGTCGCCGTTCACCCCCACCGGGACGTCGAAGTCGACCCGGTCGTAGATCTCGTAGGGCTGCTTCTTGCGCAGATCCCATTCGACCCCGGAGCCGCGCAGCATCGGGCCGGAGAACCCCAGCTCCACCGCGCGCTCCGGGGTCACCACCCCGATCCCCACCGTGCGCTGCTTCCAGATGCGGTTCTCGGTGAGCAGGGTCTCGTACTCGTCGATGCGGGCGGGGAAGCGCTCGGTGAACGCATCGATGAAGTCGAGCAGCGAGCCCTGCCGATCCGTGTTGAGCCGTTCGAGGTCCCGGTGGTTGCGCCCCTGGGCCGCGAGATGTTGCGGCATCCGTTCGGGCAGGTCCCGGTAGACGCCGCCGGGGCGGTAGTAGGTGGCGTGCATCCGAGTCCCGGACACCGCCTCGTAGCAGTCCATCAGATCCTCGCGCTCGCGGAAGCAGTACAGGAACACGGTCATCGCGCCGATGTCGAGGCCGTGCGCGCCCAGCCACATCAGGTGGTTCAGGATGCGGGTGATCTCGTCGAACATCACCCGGACGTACTGCGCCCGCAACGGAGGCTCGATGCCGAGAAGCTTCTCGATGGCGAGAACGTAGCCGTGTTCGTTGCACATCATGGACACGTAGTCGAGGCGGTCCATGTAGCCGATGCTCTGGTTGTAGGGCTTGCTCTCGGCCAGCTTCTCCGTCGCCCGGTGCAGCAGCCCGATGTGCGGGTCGGCGCGCTCGATGATCTCGCCGTCCATCTCCAGCACCAGCCGCAGCACGCCGTGCGCCGCGGGATGCTGGGGGCCGAAGTTCAGGGTGAAGTTCTGAATCTCAGGCATCGGCCGCTGCCGCTGGCTCCGAGCCGCCGTGGTCCCGGTCGCCGCGGTGGTCCTCGTCTTGCCGGATCACCTTCGGCACCAGCGTCCTCGGCTCGATGGACACGGGTTCGTACACGACCCGGCGCCGGGCCGGGTCGTAGCGCATCTCGACCTCCCCCGAGAGCGGGAAGTCCTTGCGGAAGGGATGCCCGACGAAGCCGTAGTCGGTAAGGATCCGACGCAGATCGGGATGCCCGTCGAAGAGGATGCCGAAGAGGTCGAATGCCTCGCGTTCGTACCAGTCGGCGGCGTTCCAGACGTCGAGCACGGATTCGACGATCGGCGGATCCCCCGGCGCCGGGCACCGGAGCCGGAGGCGCTGGTTGTGCTCGTGCGAGAGCAGGTGGTAGACGACGGCGAAGCGCGGACCCCCGTGCGCCGCCCCGGCCGCCGCCCCGGCGGGCGCGCGGCTCCGCACCCCGCGCGAGAATCCGTCCCCGGTCGCCGTCTCGCTCGTCTGCCAGTCCGCGCGGCCGTAGTCGAGATAGTCCACCCCGCACAGGTCCACGAGCTGCCCGAAGCGCAAGCCCTCCGCATCGCGCAGCGTCATGCAGGTCTCGCGCAACGCCGCCGGCGCGACCTCGACGGTGATCTCCCCGAGCCGCGGCGGCGCCACGCGCACACCGCTCCCCAGCCGGTCCCGAACGAGCCCCGCCAAGTGCTCAGATGCTTCGGACATGTTTGCCGATTCCTGATCCGGCGGAGCGGGAACCACGGGGGCGGGTGATGGACATGAAGGGTCCGGACTTTTCCCGGGCAAGAGGCTACCGAGCGATGGTGTGCTCTCGCCGGATCTTGTCGTGCAGGCGGATGATCCCGTAGAGCAATGCTTCCGCCGTCGGTGGGCAGCCCGGCACGTAGATGTCCACCGGCACGATGCGGTCGCAGCCCCGGACCACCGAGTAGGAGTAGTGGTAGTACCCGCCGCCGTTGGCGCAGGACCCCATCGAGATCACCCAGCGGGGCTCGGGCATCTGGTCGTAGACCTTGCGCAGCGCCGGCGCCATCTTGTTGACCAGGGTGCCCGCGACGATCATGACGTCCGACTGGCGCGGGCTGGGGCGAAACACGATGCCGAAACGGTCCAGGTCGTAGCGGGCGGCACCGGCGTGCATCATCTCCACCGCGCAGCACGCGAGCCCGAAGGTCATGGGCCACAGCGAACCAGTGCGGGCCCAGTTGATCAGCTTGTCCGCGGTGGTGGTGACGAATCCTTCTTCGAGCCTGCCCTCTATTCCCATTCGAGCGCCCCCTTTCTCCACTCGTAGATGAAACCGACGACGAGTATCGCGAGAAACACCATCATCGCGGAGAAGCCGAACATGCCGATCCGATCGAGCACGATCGCCCACGGAAAGAGGAATGCGATCTCCAGATCGAAGATGATGAAGAGGATGGCGACGAGGTAGTAGCGGACGTCGAACTTCATCCGCGAGTCCTCGAACGCCTCGAACCCGCATTCGTAGGGGGAGAGCTTGTCGCTGTCCGGCCGGTGCGGGCCGAGCACCGCTCCGGCCGCGAGCATCACGCAACCCAGCCCCGCGGCGACGACGAGGAAGACGAGGATCGGAAAGTAATTCTCAAGCAAGGGAGCTCTCGATCATTGCCAGGGTGCCGCGACCGGATATGCCCGACCGTCGTTGCGGTCGGGGTCCCTCGAATCGATTGGTGCCGAAGGCCGGACTCGAACCGGCACGCCCTGGGGCACTACCCCCTCAAGATAGCGTGTCTACCAATTCCACCACTTCGGCAATGACTTCACACCGGGGCTTTCACTCCGGGACCGGGGCCTGCGGTACGTCCTGCACAGCGGAATCCCCGCTACCGCCCGGCAGGGCCGGCACGTCGCCATCCCCGCTCCGCAGCCCGGAATCCTCCGACATCGACTGCACACGCTCGACCACGCTGCGGCGCTCGACCGAGTGGCTGGAAATATACGCCAATGCCAGACTGTTCGCGAAGAACAGGGCGGCCAGACCCGCGGTCAGCTTGGACAGAAAGGACGCGGGCCCCCGCGAGCCGAACAACGAGCCCGACGAGCCGCCGCCGAACGACGCCCCGGCGTCCGCGCCGCGCCCCTGCTGCAGCAGCACCATCGCCACCAATCCGACGGCGATCAGGATCTGGACGATGAGCAGAATCTGTTGCATCTCATACCGCCGCTCGACAGATGTCGAGGAATTGTCCCACATCGAGTGACGCGCCGCCGATGAGCCCGCCGTCGACCTCGGGCTCGGCGAACAGCGCCGCCGCATTGTCCGGCTTGACGCTGCCGCCGTAAAGGATCCGGACCCCGGCCGCCACCTCCGGCTCACGCGCCGCTACCCGCTCTCGCAGGAATGCATGCACCGCGTTCGCCTGCGCCGGTGTCGCGGTCCGGCCGGTCCCGATCGCCCAGACCGGCTCGTAGGCGATGACGATACGGGCGAGCGCATCGCGATCGAGACGGTCCATCACCGCATCAAGCTGACGTTCCACCGTGGCCTCGGTCTGCTCCGCTTCGCGCTCCGCAAGAGTCTCGCCGACACAGACCACCGGCGACAATCCCGCCGCGAGCGCGAATCCCGCCTTCTCGGCGACCTCGGCGTCATCCTCGCCATACAGCATGCGGCGTTCGGAGTGGCCGACCAATACGAAGCTGCATCCAACGTCGGCGAGCATGTATGCCGACACCTCGCCGGTGAATGCCCCGTACTCGACCCCGGCGCAAGTCTGGCCGCCGAGACGAACCGGCGCGTCCCCGATCACCTCACCCGCGTCCGTGACGTAGACGAACGGGGGACACAGGCCGACGTCGACTTCCGGTAGCTCGCGCGCGCCCTCGCACACGCCGGCAACGAGCACCCGCGCGCGCGCTCGGGAACCGTTCATCTTCCAGTTGCCGGCAACGAACGGACGACGCATGCCCCTGCCAATACAGATCCGACGCTGGGCCGAATCACGAAAAAAAGGTGTGGAAGATTACCGGGGAGCAACTGCCGGATCAACGCGGCCGCGTCCCCTGTTCCTTGAACCGCCCGTAACCCATGAGCCGCTGATAGCGCCGACGTTTGAGAGGCTCGACATCCATCGTGACGAGCTTCTCCAGCTCCTCGACGAGCACGGTCCTGAGCGATTCGGCCATCGTGTCGGGGTCGCGATGGGCGCCTCCGAGCGGCTCATTCACGATTCGATCGATCAGTCCGAGCTCCCGGAGCCGGTCGGACGTGATGCCCATCGCCTGCGCGGCGTCCGCCGCCCGGTCCGCGCTCTTCCACAGGATGGAGGCGCAGCCCTCGGGAGAGATCACGGAGTAGGTGCTGTACTGCAGCATCACCACGCAATCGGCGACGCCGATCGCCAGTGCGCCGCCCGAGCCTCCCTCTCCGATGACGGTACACAGGATGGGGACGTCGAGCGTCGACAGGACGTGCAGATTGCGTGCGATCGCTTCCGACTGTCCCCGTTCCTCGGCGCCGATGCCCGGATAGGCGCCAGGGGTGTCGATGAAGCTGATGACCGGCATGTGGAAACGCTCGGCCATCTCGAACAGCCGCAGAGCCTTGCGGTAACCCTCGGGACGCGGCATGCCGAAGCTCCGGTCGATGTTCTCCTTGGTCGTCCGTCCCTTCTGGTGTCCGATGACGACAACCGGATGTCCATCGAGGCGCGCCACCCCGCCGACGATGGCCCCGTCTTCGGCGAAGTGTCGATCGCCGTGCAGCTCGGTGAACTCGGTGAACGCGCGGCTCAGGTAATCGAGGGTGTACGGCCGCTTCGGATGCCGTGCGAGCCGCGCGATCTGCCAGGGGGTCAGCTTGCCGAAGATCGAGCGCGTCAGCGCTTCGCTCTTCGTGCGGAGGCGGTCGATCTCCTCGCCGATGTTGACGCCGGGATCGCTGTCGACATGGCGCAGCTCCTCGATCTTCGCTTCGAGATCGGCGATCGGTCGTTCGAAGTCGAGGAAATTCACGCTCATCTCCGGAGGCGTGGGCGACTTGAAGCTCCCCGCAGGAATGCTCACGGCCTCGAACGATACCCGCGCAGGCAGCCGGTGACAACGTGCACCCGAACCACGTGTACCCGAATCCATCCCCGGAGCAACGACGGCACGAAGACGCTTCGTCAGTATTCGATTCGGACACGCTCCGTCCCGGCGACATTGCGGAGCCGGGTGATGAGATCGTCGGCCGGCCGTACCGCCCATGCCTCGCCGAGCGCCAGTCTCGCCTGCGCATCCCGCCGTCGATAGTCGATGCAGATCGGAGTTCGCCCGGCCCGATACGACTCGATTGCCTCGCGCAGGACATCGGCCACGCCGTCGTCCATGGAATCGCAATCCAGCTCGATCAGGATGCGGCGCGCGCGCCGTTCACGCGCCGCCTCCAGGTCGTCGATCGCACTCGCGATCACCGAGCACTCCCCCGAGAACTCATCGTTCTCCACCTCGCCTTCAACGACGAGCAGGCGATCCTTCACCAGCTTCTCCCGGCAACCGGAGAACAGCTCGGAGTAGATCCGCACCTCGATGCGCGCGGTCCGGTCGTCGAGAGTCGCGATTCCCATCCGGCCGCTTCGGGTGTTGAGCGTCCGCAGCCCCGCCACCAGCCCCGCGACGATTTGCGTCTGTCCTGCACTCGGGCGCAGCCCGGAGAGCCTGGCGCTCGTGATCTTCTCCAGCTCGGCCTCGAACCGGGTGATCGGGTGTCCGGTCAGGTAGAGGCCCAATGTATCCTTCTCTCCCGCGAGCCGCTCTTCCTCCGGCCACTCGCTCCCTGCCTTGAACCGGGACTCGACGCTCCCGCCGGTGAGCGCGTTGCCGAACATGTCGTCCTGGCCGGTCGAGGTATCGCGAGCGAGCTGCTCGGCCGCGAGCAGGGCATCCGTGAGGGTCAGCATCATCGACGCCCGGGAGGGACCCAGTCCGTCGAGCGCACCGGCTCGTATGAGGGCATCGACGACGCGTCGATTGACCCGCTTCTGATCGGAGCGACGGGCGAAGTCGAACAGATCGGCATAGGACCCGTTCTGCGTGCGTTCGTGGATGATGCTCTCGAGCGCCGCTTCGCCCGCCCCCTTGATCGCGCCGAGCCCGTACCGGACGCTCCCCTCGTCGGCCACGCTGAACCGGTAGACGCATTCGTTGACGTGCGGCGGCGTCACGGTCAGACCCAGCGCGCGGCATTCCTCCACCAGGTTGACCACCTTGTCGGTGCTGTCCATGTCGGCCGACAACACCGCCGCCATGAACGCGGCAGGATGATGGGCTTTGAGCCACGCGGTCTGATACGACAGCAGCGCGTAGGCGGCAGAGTGCGACTTGTTGAAACCGTACCCCGCGAACTTCTCCATCAGATCGAAGATGTAAGTGGCCTGACGCTTGTCCACTCCACGGCTCGTCGCGCCTTCCACGAACACGTCGCGGTGTTTCGCCATCTCTTCGGGTTTCTTCTTGCCCATCGCGCTGCGCAAGAGGTCGGCCCCACCCAGGGTGTATCCGGCAAGCACCCGGGCAATCTGCATCACCTGCTCCTGATACAGGATGACCCCGTACGTCGGCTTGAGGATGGACTCGAGTGCCGGATGCAAGTACTCGACGTCCGCCTGCCCATGCTTGCGGGCGATGAAATCATCGACCATTCCGGACTGGAGCGGACCGGGCCTGAACAGGGCAACGAGTGCGATGACGTCGTCGAAGCAGTCCGGCTGCAGGCGTCGGATGAGATCCTTCATCCCGCGGGATTCGAGCTGGAACACGGCAGTCGTCGCGCCGCTCCGGATGAGCTCGTACGTCGCCGGATCGTCGGTGGGCAGGGCTCCGAGATCGAGCGTGGCCTGTCCGGTGGCGCGGCGCTGCTCGTTGATCGTGGACAGCGTCCAATCGATGATGGTGAGCGTCCGCAGGCCAAGAAAGTCGAATTTCACCAAGCCGATCGCTTCGATGTCGTCCTTGTCGAACTGGGTGACCGCGCCGGCCGCGCCGGGCTCACGGTAGAGCGCGGTGAATTCGGTCAGGCGCCTCGGGGAGATCACCACGCCCCCGGCGTGCCGTCCGGCGTTGCGGGCCAGTCCTTCGAGCTTGCGCGCCAGATCGATGATGGACCTGACGTCGTCATCTGCTTCGTAGCGTTCCTTCAGCCCATCGTCGGCGAGCGCACGTTCGAGGGTCATGCCGAGCTCGAACGGGATGAGCTTCGCGATCTGGTCCACGAATCCGTACGGGTAGCCGAGTACCCGGCCGACGTCACGGACCACCGCCTTGGCGGCCATGGTCCCGAAGGTGATGATCTGAGCGACGTGGTCGGCGGAATACCGGGCCGCGACGTAGTCGATGACCCGATCCCGGCCCTCCATGCAGAAGTCGATGTCGAAGTCCGGCAACGACACCCGATCGGGATTCAGGAAACGTTCGAACAGCAGGTCGTACTGAAGCGGATCGAGATCGGTGATCCCCAGCGCATAGGCGACGAGCGACCCGGCTCCGGAGCCGCGTCCCGGTCCGACCGGAATACGATGCTCCCTCGCCCAGCGAATGAAATCGGCCACGATGAGGAAGTATCCCGGATACCCCATGCGGCAGATGGTTTCGAGCTCACTGGCCAGCCGCTGCCAGTACTCCGTCTCCTCGCCGCCGGGCGGCCGTGGGCCATTTCGAGGCCCGCTGAGCCGCCGGCGCAGCCCCGCCCGCGTGCGCTCGGTGAACCACGCATCGAGATCGTGGCCCTCCGGGATTGGAAACTCGGGAAGGTGGCTGCCGCCGAGCGCGACCACCAGGCTGCATCGGCGTGCGATCTCCACCGTGTTCTCGAGGGCCTCCGGAAGATCCTCGAACAACGCCGCCATCTCCTCGGGCGACTTCAGGTACTGCTCTTCGCCATAGATCTTCGGGCGCCGTGGATCGGCGAGGATCCGGCTCTCGTGGATGCAAACCCGCGCTTCGTGAGCCTCGAAATCGCCACGCTCCAGAAACCTCACGTCGTTGCCCGCGACGACCGGAAGCCCCATCGCGAGCGCCAGATCGACGGTCGACTCGAGGCACGGCGCATCGTCGGCGCGTCCGGTTCGTTGGACGCCGAGGTAGAACCGTTCCGCGAAGACGGACGCCCAGACCTCGGCACGACGCTCCGCCTCCCCGGCCCGCCCATGCAGCAACGCCTGCCCGACGTCGCCCGCGGGGCCGGGCGAGATGGCGATGATTCCATCCGCGCACTCGCTTACCCAAGTGCGGGCGGCGGCAGGAACGACAGCGCTGCGTTCGGCCATGTAACAACGGGTCAGCAGCCGGGCTAGCTGCCGATAGCCCGAGTCGTCCATCGCGAGCAGTGTCAACATACCGGCCGGAATCTCGGGCGATTCTCTTTCGAGCGGCAGATCGACACCGATGATCGGCTTGATTCCCCCAGCGACCGCCGCGCGATAAAAGCGCACCATGCAGAACAGGTTCGCGCGATCGGTGATGGCCACCGCGGGCATGCCCAGCGCCTTCGTCCGTTCGATGAGCGGACCGATCCGCAAGATGCCGTCGGCGAGTGAAAACTCGGAATGCAGATTCAGATGCACGAAGCGGGAGCTCATGGCCGACCTCGCCCCGGTGTATTTCGAATGAGCGCCGACCT
This sequence comes from uncultured Gammaproteobacteria bacterium, assembly GCA_958295835.1. Lineage (GTDB taxonomy): Bacteria > Pseudomonadota > Gammaproteobacteria > HK1 > HK1 > HK1. Next base: position 3,570,018 of record OY282378.1, on the reverse strand, counting down.
GACGGGAGCGAAGCTGAGGCGGTGGATCGGCGAGGGGCCGAGCCGGAGCAAGGCGTCTCGATGCGCTCGCGTTCCATAGCCCTTGTGGCGGGCGAATCCGTATTCCGGATACCGGCGATCCATCTCGATCATCTCCCGGTCGCGAGCGACCTTGGCGAGGATCGACGCGGCGCTGATCGCGGCGACGCTGGAGTCGCCTCCCACCACGGCGCGCACCGGACACGGCAGAGCCGGGCAACGATTTCCGTCCACGAGAACCTCCTCCGGCGCCGGATCCAGCCGACCCACCGCGTCGCGCATCGCTCGCATCGTCGCCTGGAGAATGTTGATCGCATCGATCACGTCGACGTCGATTCGCGCGACCGCATAGCTTACCGCGCGCTCCCGAATCTCGAGATCCAACGCGGCCCGGCACTGCGCGGAAAGACGCTTCGAGTCATCGAGACCCGTGATCCGGACCGTCGGACCGAGAATCACCGCCGCCGCAACCACCGGGCCGGCGAGTGGTCCGCGACCCGCTTCATCGACGCCGGCGACGAGCCTTCCCGTCCCACGGCTGCGCGCACCGCCAGCACCGGTGCATGCATTCATGCCGCGGCCACTTCCAGCACTGCTTCCGCCGCTTTCGCGAATGCATCGTTTCGCAATGCCCGGTGAATCCGATCGAACTCGTCCAGAACCGGGCGCTGCCGGTCGGGGCGATCGAGTCGATCGAGCAGCGCGGGACCGAGCCGCTCGGGAATTGCATCGTCCTGGAGCAGCTCGGGCACCAGCCGGCCGCCCGCGAGCAGATTCGGAAGCCCGACGTGGTCGACGTGCAGCATCGCCCGACCCAGCATCCAGGTCAGGCGCATGGTCCGATAGGTGATCACCATCGGACGCTTGAGCAACAACGCTTCAAGGGTCGCAGTCCCCGACGCGAGCAGGACCACGTCACTCGCCGCCATCGCATCGCGCGACGCCCCCAGGAGCACATCGCACCGGATGTCGGGGGCGTGCCCGGCCAGTGCCCGCGAAAAGAAGTCATGTGTCGGCCTGTCCACCAGAGGCGCCACGAACTGCACGTCGGGTCGCCGTCGATGCACCCAGCGCGCGGTGCGCGCCAGCGGCTCGGCAAGGCGCCGGAGCTCGCCCATTCGACTGCCGGGAAGAAGCGCCACGATCCGGGCTCCATCTCCATGGCCGAGGCCCAGCCGGGCCCGGGCCGCGATCCGGCTGGTACGCATCGCGATCTCGTCGGCGATTGGATGTCCTACGAACCTTACCGGAATCGAGCGCGCCTCGTAGAGCGGCGACTCGAATGGAAACAACACGAGCATCATGTCGACGGCTCGCGCGATCTTGTCGAGCCGGTAACGCCGCCACGCCCAGATGGATGGACTGACGAAATGAACGGTCTTGATCCCGGCCCCGTGCAGCGCGAGTTCCAGCGAGAGATTGAAATCAGGGGCATCCACGCCAATGAATGCATCGGGCGGGTTCTCGGTGAAACGCCGGGCCAACTGCCGTCGGACCGGGATCAGCTCCAGGTAGCGGCCAACCACCTCGAACAGCCCCATCACCGACAGACGTTCCAGCGGATACAGGGTCTCGCAGCCGGCCGCAAGCATGCGCGGTCCCGCGATGCCTTCGAAACGCGCTCCGGGAACCCGGGCCCGGATCGCTTCGATGAGCCCGCTTGCGAGTATGTCTCCGGAAGGCTCGCCGGCGACGACGGCGAATCTCAAGGCGCATCACCGTCACCGCCGCACCTCATCGCACGATCCCTCGCCCGGAGGACCGTACGAATTCACGAAAGCGGCTTACCGCCGCGGACTCCTTCGCCGGACCGGCGAGCTGCTCGATCGCGACATCGAGGGTGAGTCCGTGTTTGTACACGGTCTTGTACGCGGACTTGAGGGCCTGCACCGTGTGCGCCGGGAACCTCCGTCGCCTGAGTCCTTCCGTATTGAGCCCATGGGGGCTCGCCGAGTTTCCCGCAACGGTCACGAACGGCGGAACGTCCTTCAGTATCACCGTGCCCATGGCCGAGAAGGCATACGCGCCGATCCGACAGAACTGATGCACGGCGGTGAACGCGCCGAAGGTGACGCGGTCCTCTACTTCCACGTGACCGGCAAGCGTCGTTCCATTGGCCATGACGTTGTCGCTGCCGACCTTGCAATCATGGGCGATGTGCACGTAGGCCATGATCCAGTTCCCGTCGCCCACGCGGGTCACCATCCCGCCGCCCTCCGTCCCGCGATTGAACGTGCAGTACTCCCGGATGACGTTGCCATCCCCGATTTCCAGAGTGGACATCCCGCCACGGTACTTCTTGTCCTGCGGCGCACCGCCAAGGACGCTGAACGAATGGATTCGATTGCGCGCGCCGATTCGGGCCGGCCCTTCGATGACTACGTGCGAGCCGACCCGCGTTCCCGCGCCGAGAACGACGCCGCGACCAATCACGCTGAACGGCCCCACTTCGACATCGGGCTGGAGCTCGGCGCCGGGGTCGACGACGGCACTCGAGTGGATCATCTCTCCTCGTCCCGCAACGCCCCGAGCAAATCGGCGGCGGCCACGACCTTCTCCTCGACCTTTCCACGCCCCTGGACCTTCCAGATGCCTCGCGTGGCGCGGACGAGATCGATCTCGATAATGAGTTGATCGCCCGGCTCGACCGGATGGCGAAATCGGGCGTTGTCGACGCCGACGAAATAGTACATCTCGGTCGGCGAAGGCAACCGATCCAGCGAGCGCAGCGCAAGGATACCCGTCGCCTGGGCCATCGCCTCCAGGATCAGGACCGCGGGCATCACCGGCCGGCGCGGGAAGTGGCCCGGGAAGAAGGGCTCGTTGATCGTCACGTTCTTCAATGCGACCAGCGACCTCCCGGGGATGCATTCGAGCACGCGGTCAACGAGAAGGAAGGGGTAACGATGCGGCAGATGCTTGAGCACCTCGCCAATCGGCATGTCCACCATCATTCATCCTCCAGGGACCGCGCGGCATCAAGGAGGAGGATCGTCCTCACGCCCGCCGGTCGATCTTGCGCTCGATCGCCCGCAGCCGCCGCGCCATGTCGTCGAGCTGGCGCAACCTCGCGATGTTGCGTCTCCATATCCGGTTCTCCTGGATCGGCATGCCCGACGAATAGACACCTGCCTCGCGGATCGTATTGGACACCGCCGAAGTCGCGGTCAGGTGAACGTCGTCCGCGATTTCCAGATGTCCGGCGATGGATACGGCGCCCTGGATCGTGCAGCGGCTTCCTATGCGAGCGCTTCCGCCGATCGCGGTGCATGCCGCAATGGCGGTGTGGGAGCCGATGTGCACGTTGTGGCCGATCTGAATGAGGTTGTCCAGCTTTACGCCGTCTCCGACAACGGTATCCTCAAGAGCCCCGCGGTCGATCGTCGTGTTCGCTCCAATCTCCACGTCGTCGCCGATCCGTACTCCGCCGAACTGAGGAATCTTGACCCAGATTCCGTTGTCATTGGCGATGCCGAATCCGTCGGCGCCGACGACCACCCCGGGATGAATGATCGCCCGCGCTCCGATGTGCACGCCCCGACAGATCACCACCCGGGCCGCGATGCGCCCATGTGGACCAATCGACGAGTCCCGGCCGAGGAACGAACCCGCACCAAGAGAGGTACCAGCCCCGACGCTCGCGCCGGCTTCAATCACACAATGACTGGCGATCGATGCGTCCGGCGCCACCGTCGCGCCGGAATCGACGAGGGCGCTGGGTGCAACGCCGGGCGTCGCCTCGACTGGCGGCGACAGCAGCGTGGCGGCTCGCGCGTAGCCCAGATACGGATTGTCGAGCAGCAGCGCCGGGACCGGGCAAGCGTCCGCAAACTCCGGCGCCAGAATCACCGCGCCGGCTCGCGTGCTCCCCAGGTATGGCCGGTAGCGGCGGTTGGACAGAAAGGTGACGGCGCTCGGCCCTGCCGCTTCCAGGGAAGCCACCCGATCGATGACGATGTTCGGATTACCGAGCAGTCCGGCTCCGATACGTTCCGCGAGCTCCCCAAGACAATAGCTCAAGATACGGCTTCCGCGACGCGGCCGTTCAGCCATCCGATTCTTTGAATTCGGACTTCAGACGTTCGATGACACGCTTGGTAATATTGATCTTGTCGCCCGCGAAGACGACTCCGTCGGTCATGATCAGGTCGTATTTCTCCCCGCGCGCCATGTCCTGGATGACTTCGGTCACCATGCGCTGCAGCGTGCTGAGCTCCTGGCTTCGACGCAGGTTCAAGTCCTCGCGGAACTCTTCCTGGGAACGCCGCAGCTCGCGCTTGAGCTGACGGAGCTGGGCCTCCTGGCGTTCGCGTTCGCTGGCCGAAAGCACTGCGGCGTTCTTCACGAGCCTGTCTTCGAGCGTCCTGATCTGCTGCTGCTGAGAGAGTATCTCCCGGTCTCTCGGCGCGAATTCGCGCTCGATACGGGCTCGCGCCTGAGCCGCCTGCGGCGCTTGGTCGAGCACTATCGCGACGTTGACGAAGCCGACCTTGAAATCCGCGCCGTGCACCGCAACGCCATGGGCGAGCATGAGCCCCAGCAGACCGGCGCGAGTCGCGATTCGCCAAAACTTCTGGTCAACATGCATGGCTAGAAGAAGCTTGTACCGAATGTGAGCTGGAATCCCTGTGTCTCGTCATCCCGAAGGGTCTTGACCGGTTTCGCGATACTCATGGTCAACGGACCGACGGGCGTCACCCAGACTGCCGCGATTCCGGTCGAGTACCGAAGCGTGTCGAAGTCGAAATCCTCCTCCGGACCATACACGTTTCCCATGTCGAAAAAGCTGGTGATCCGGAACGTCCTCGAATCCTTCGTGAACGGTAGCGGGAGAATGACTTCAGCGGTTCCCACCGTCTTGAGGTTGCCGCCGAGCGGCTCGCCCTGACTGTCTCTCGGACCCAGCGTATTCGCCTTGAATCCACGTACCGATCGGAGACCGCCGGCGAAGAAGTTCTCTATCAGGGGAAGCTCGGTGGTTCCGCCAAAACCGCTTCCATAGCCGACCTCGCCCTCCAGAACGAACACGAATTCCCTGGCGAGCGGAACGAATCTCTGGTGCCGTGCAAACAGCTTGTAGTAGGTCAGATCGCTGCCGGGCACCGCTATCTCGCCGCTCAACCGGGTAAGGCTGCCCCGGGTGGGCAGGAATCGGCTGTCTCGATCGTCCTTCGCCCAAGCCGCGGTAGTGAGCAAGGTGATGAACTCGCCGCCGTTCTCTTCCTCGAACTCCTTGACCTCCTCGGACGCGGACGAGCTGGCGATGAAGTCGGTCTGCTCGGCATTGAGACCGGCGTTGACGCGCGTGAGTTCCGAGATCGGAATCCCGAACGTCACCCCGGCGCCGATTTGATCCAGGTCGTAATCGGCGAGGTTCGCCTCGCTGGCATCCGTGCGCCGATTGTAGACATCGATGCCACGACTGACACCATCCACGGTCCAGTAGGGATTGAGCCAGGAGACGGAAACGTCTCGATTGACCTTGCTGGTGTCGAACGACACCCTGAGCTGGTTGCCGGTTCCAAGGACGTTCTCCTCCGTAACGCTGATGTCGAACACCGTCCCTTGCGAATCGGAGTATCCGGCCCCAAGCAACAGGTTTCCCGTTGGCCTTTCGATCACCGTGAGATCGACGTCTACTTGATCGGAGGCGCCCGGCACGGCGGGAGTTTCAACATCCACCGACTCGAAGAAGCCGAGACGATTCAGACGGGTTCTGGATCGCTCGATCGCTTCGGTGGACATCCATCCACCCTCCATCTGCCGCATTTCGCGGCGCAGCACTTCATCGCGCGTCTTGGTGTTGCCCTTGAAGTTGATGCGCCGTACGTAGACCCGCTTGCCGGGATCGACGAAGAACGTCAGGTCGACCTTCTTCTCGGCGTCGTCGATCTCCGGCGCCGCGTTGACGTTGGCAAAGGAGTAGCCCTCGTTCCCGAGCCGACTGCCGATGCGGCGCGCGGTCTCGGTGACGCGCTTGCGGGAGAATACGTCGCCCTGGACGATGGTGACGAGCTCGAAGAGCTCTTCCTCGGGAACGATCAGGGCGCCTTGAAGGTATACGTCGCGTACGAGGTAGCGGCTACCCTCGGTAATGTTGATGGTGACGTAGACGTCTTTCTTGTCGGGCGTGATCGATACCTGGGTCGAGTCGATGTTGAAATTGATGAAGCCCTTGTCGAGATAGAACGAACGCAGCGTCTCGAGATCGGCCGCGAGCTTCGGTTTGGAGTATCGATCCGAGCGCGAGATGAAGGAGAAGAACCCCGTCGTATCCAGCTCGAAATCATCCAGCAGGTCGTCGTCGTCGAATGCGGCGTTTCCTACGATGTGGATCTGCCGGATTTTTGCGACAACGCCCTCCGAGATCCGGAATTTCACCGCGACGCGGTTGCGTTCGAGCGGCGTCACCGTGCCCGTGACCTGCGCGCCGTACTTGCCTGCCGCGAAGTACGTACGATGCAGCTCCTGCTTCACCTGGTCGAAAATCGACCGGTTGAAGACGCGCCCCTGGGCGAATCCCATCCGCTCGAGGGCGGACATGAGGTCGTCGGTCTCGAGGTCGTCGTTACCGGTGAACTCGATGCTGTCGATGGAAGGACGCTCGATCACCGACACGACGAGTGTCTCGCCATCGCGCCCGAGCCGCACGTCGCGGAAGAAGCCGGTCTTGAACAGCGCGCGGACGGCTCCGGCGGTGCGCGTGCCGTCGACGACGTCTCCGACCTTGATCGGGAGATAGTTGAATACTGTGCCCGCGGTAATCCGCTGGAGGCCCTCCAGGCGGATGTCCTCCACGACGAACGCATCGGCCGCCGCGGCAGCCCGCACCACGGCGCAAAGCAGGAACGCGGCGAGGGTCATGCGTAAACGGGTCAATATCACCACCAGTGACTGATTGTCGTGCTGCGGCGCGGCTTGGCGAGCCGTCATCCCAGCAGACGCGCAAGGTCATTGTAGAGCGCCAGTCCCATCAGGCCAACGAGCAGGGCGATCCCGAGCCGTTGCGCTACGAATCGGGAAGCTTCCGACACCGGGCGGCCGCGGAAGAATTCTACCGCGTAATAGAGCAGGTGTCCGCCGTCGAGCAGCGGGATGGGCAGCAGATTGAGTATCCCGAGGCTCACGCTGACGATTCCCAGGAATTCGAGAAAACGCGAGAGCCCGAATCGCGCGGACGCGCCCGCGTACTCGGCAATGCCAATCGGCCCGCTCAAGTTCTCGATCGACACCTCCAGGAGCAGCATCTTCCACATCATGCGCAGCGTAAGCGCCGAGATCTCGCCGGTCTTCACGATCCCCTTGACGAGCGCCGACCAGGGATCGTAACGCTCCGTGACGTAGAGGCGATCGATGAGACCCTCCGGCTCACGCACTCCGGCGCCAATCCGGCCGAACCGGGCGCCATCGGCGTCCTGCTCGACGTCGGGGGTCAGCCGAAGATCCAGGCTGGCGCCGTCACGTTCGACCACGACGACGAACGTCTCACCCGGACGCTCGCGCACGACACGCACCCAGTCCGACCAACCCGCGACCGCTTCGCCATCTGCCTGGACTACGCGATCCCCGGGACGAAGACCGTCTCGCTGCGCGGGACGCCCCGGCTCGACTCGCCCGATCACGGCCGGGAGCGCCGGCCGGGCCGGAGCGAGCCCGAGGCCCTCGAAGAACCGGCCTCCGGTCAGGTCATCGACAGCGATCGTTCCGAGGTCGATGACACGTTCTTGCCGGCGGTGCGAAGCATCGACGACTTCGACCCCGATTTCCTTCTCGTCGAGCGAAGCGGTGATGATCGCCTGCACCGCCGACTGCCACGTCGCCACCTTCCCGCCCTGCACCGACTCCATCTCGTCGCCCGGCTGGAACCCCGCACGTTCAGCGACGGAACCGGGCGCCGCCTGGGCCACGATCGGGCGCAGTCCATCGACTCCAATCATGTACATGCACCAGTACGCGAGAATCGCGAACAGGAAATTGAATGCGGGACCCGCGACGACGACCGCGACCCGGGTTGAAAGCGGCTGGCGATTGAACGCCCGGTGACGCTCGTGCGTCGCAACGTTCCCTTCCGACTCGTCGAGCATCTTCACGTAGCCGCCGAGCGGGATCATTGCGATCACATACTCGGTCCCGCCCTCGCGGGACCGATGCGACCACAGGGCGCGTCCGAAGCCGACGGAGAACGTGAGCACCTTGACCCCCAGCCTTCGCGCCACCCAGAAGTGACCGAATTCGTGGACCGTCACGAGCACGCCCAGAGCCACCACGAACGCAATGATCGAATAGAGAATGTCCATGTCCATTCAGATGCCGGATGCGCGCCGGAGGTTCAGCTCGACATCGCCCTGACGAATTCAGCGGCCCGCGCCCGCGCCCGGCGGTCCAGATCGAGCACGTCGTCGAGCGTACCCGGTCCTTCTCCCGCGCATGCCGCCACCGTGGCCTCGGCGACCCGGGCGATTCGAGTGAACCGCAGGCGCCGATTCAGGAATGCATCCACCGCGACCTCGTTTGCGGCATTGAGGGCCGCCGGCGCCGCCCCACCGGCCTCGGCCACCTCGAAACCGAGCCGGAGACACGGAAACCGATCGAAATCAGGGGCTTCGAAATCGAGGCGCGACGTGCTCACCAGATCGAGCGGCGCCACACCGGAGGCGATGCGGTCAGGCCACGCGAGCGCGTGGGCGATCGGCGTCCTCATGTCCGGATTGCCGAGCTGCGCGAGCACGGACCCGTCCCCGTACTCGACCATCGAATGGACTACGCTCTGTGGATGGACGACCACCTCCACCGACCCGGGATCCACGTCGAAGAGCCGGCACGCCTCGATCACCTCCAGACCCTTGTTCATCATCGTCGCTGAATCGACCGATATCTTGCGTCCCATGGACCAGTTGGGATGAGCACATGCTTCATCCGGGGTCACGTCGTGCAGCGATTCGGGCTTTCTTGCGCGGAACGGCCCGCCTGAGCCCGTCAACAGAATGCGGCTCACCCCGCGCTCGCCGCGGTCCGAATTCAGGGCAGGCAGGCATTGGAATATCGCATTGTGCTCGCTGTCGATGGGCAGGAGCTCGGCTCCGCCCTCGCGCACCGCGTCCATGAACAGCCGGCCGGCCATCACCAGCGCTTCCTTGTTCGCAAGCAGGATCCGCTTTCCCGACCGCGCTGCCGCGATCGACGGCATCAAGCCGGCTCCGCCCACGATCGCCGCCATCACATAGTCGACGTCCGGGTGCATGGCGACTTGCACCAGACCCGAGGCGCCGGCGAGCACCCTGGTCTCCACCCCCTCCGTGGAAAGTACCGCGGCGAGCCGCATCGCGGCGGATTCGTCCGACATGACCGCGAAACGAGGCCGCCACAGCCGGCATTGCGCGGCCAGCTTGTCGACGTTCGAATGTGCGGTCAGCGCGAAGATTTCGTAACGCGAGCGGTTGCGCAACACCACGTCGAGTGTGCTGACTCCGATGGATCCGGTCGATCCGCATACCGCCAGCCGCTTCATCGCAGCGTCCCGAGAACGTCGAAGCCGAGCGCGAACGCGGGAGCCCCTGCGGTCAGGCTGTCGATGCGGTCGAGAATGCCACCGTGTCCCGGCAGCAGATTGCCGCTGTCCTTCACACCGGATCTCCGCTTGACGAGGCTTTCCATGAGGTCGCCGAGCACCGACAGCGCACCGGCGACCACGCACAGCAGGGTGAGCAGGACGACGAGCCCGGCCGGAATACCCATCCACAGCCCGGCGGCGACTCCGAGCATCCCGACCGTAGCCATCCCACCGGCCATGCCTTCGACGGATTTGCCGGGGCTCGTGAGCGCCGCAAGCCTGCGGGCGCCGAACCGGCGTCCCACGAAGTAGGCGCCGATGTCCGCTGCCCACACGACAAGGAGAATGAACAGCACCCGCGACGGACCGTCCTCGCCGGAAGCGTGCACGTATACCAGCCCCGCCCAAGTCGGCACGATGACCATCCATCCGACGATGCCTCCCACGATCGCGGTATCGAGCGCCGCCACCTCCTGGCCCTGCTCGAACCGGATGATCCACACGAGCGCGATGCACCACCACACGAGCGACATCGCGCACGGAATTCCGAGCCAGCCGAGCCACTGCGATCCGGCAAGCCACAACAACAACACCGATCCGGCGATGACCAGCGCGAATCCGCGCCCGGCGGTGCGGTGCGGCGTCGCGATGCGAGCCCACTCGATGCTCGCCCCGACCGCGACCACTGCAAGGACCAATGCGAGCCATCCGGTGGGCAAGGCGAGAACCGCGACTACGACGACCGGCATCGCGACTGCCGCGGTGACCACTCGCCGGGGAAGCGAATCACCGCGGGCGGACGCGGCCACGTCAGTCGACACGGGCCGGCGGCCTGCGCGCGGCGGCCGCGTACGACGCTTGCTGCGACAAAACGATGATCGCGCTGAATCCGCTTGCCTTTGCCGTCATGCGGCGTTGCCGGTCATTCTACCGCCGATTCGGCGAGTGCCAGCCCTGTCTCGCGGGCCATGACCGGTTCCCGTGCCGAGGCCACGACCCCGGGGCTGACTCTCGACGACCGGCATCGGCTCAGCTCGTTCGCGTGTGAACGACCTGCTCGGAAGTGCGGCCGAATCGACGTTGGCGCCTCGCGAAGTCATCCAGCGCCGCATCCAGCGACCCCTGGTCGAAATCCGGCCAGAGGATGTCCGTGAAGTAGAGCTCGGTATAGACGAGGTGCCAGATGAGAAAGTTGCTGACGCGCATCTCCCCACCGGTGCGGATCAACAAGTCGGGGGCTGGCGACTCCGGCAATGACAGGAACTTGTCGATGAGCTCGGGGGTAATCGAGTCGGGATCGAGCTTGCCGGCGCGGACTCTGTCCGCGATCGCGCGGCAGGCCTGGGTCAAGTCCCAGCGTCCGCCATAATTCATGGCGATGATCAGTCGCAGGCCGGTGTTTTCGCGCGTCAGCTCCTCGGCCTGGACAATGCATTTGCGCAGCATGTCGTTGAGCGTCCTGCGCTCCCCGACAACCTCCAGGCGGACATTGTAATCCCGCAGATTGCGAGCCTCCTGCTCCAGGACCGCAGTGAACAGCCCCATGAGCATCTCCACCTCCTCCGGGGGCCGGCTCCAGTTCTCACTCGAGAACGCGAAGAGGGTAAGGACTTCGATCTCCTTCTCGCCACAAGCCCGGACAATGCCCTTGGCGGCATCGACGCCGGCCCGATGACCCGCAAACCGCGGCAACCGGCGGCGTCTCGCCCAGCGGCCGCTCCCGTCCATGACGATCGCTACATGACGGGGCAGGTTGTTCTTCCCGCGCGTTGTGTCGCGCTGCAGACTGCGATCCAGGAATGCCGTGGTGGTATCGACATCCGGGAGAGGAGACGAACTCATGCGAGATCAGATCTCCATCAGATCGTGCTCCTTCTCTTCGAGCACTGAATCGATCCGGGCGATATGGCGATCCGTCAGCTTCTGGATGTCCGCTTCCGCGCGCTTCTCCGTATCTTCCGGAAGATGCGCGTCCTTGACGAGCGCCTTGAGTTGCTGGTTGGCGGCACGACGAATATTGCGGACCGCTATTCGCGCCTGCTCGGCTTCCTGTCGGACTACGCGTGTCATTTCCTTGCGCCGCTCCTCGGTGAGCGGCGGCAGCGGTACTCGGATCACGTCACCACTCGTGACCGGATTGAGCCCGAGGTCCGAGCGTACGATCGCCTTCTCGATATCGGGGACAATCTTCTTCTCCCACGGAGAAACCGCGAGCGTGCGGGGATCGGACACGGTGACGCTCGCCACTTGATTCAAGGGAACGTCGCTTCCGTAATAGCTCACCGTGACATGGTCCAGCAGGCTCGCGTGGGCGCGCCCGGTACGTATCTTCCCCAGCTCGTGACGCAGTGCCTCGACGCTCCTTGCCATGCGGGCACCAGCGTCGTTCTTGATGTCGTCGACCATCGCGCTCACGGGATCATCGGAAGGCAGCCGGACTATACACCTGAACCCGCATCATTCGGTACGTTCTCGACCAGCGTACCCTCATCCTCTCCCATCACGGATCGCACGAGCACTCCGGGCTTGTCCATGTCGACGACCCGCAACGGCATATCGTTGTCCCGGCACATGACGATCGCCGTCGCATCCATCACCGACAGCTTCCTTTCCAACACCTGGTCGAAATCGAGCCGCACGAATCGGCGAGCGGTGGGGTTGGAAAGCGGGTCGGCCGAGTAGACGCCATCCACCTTCGTTGCCTTGATCATCAGGTTCGCCTCGACTTCCACCGCCCGGAGGCTGGCGGCGGTGTCGGTGGTGAAGAACGGGTTTCCGGTACCGGCTGCGAAAATCACCACCCTGCCCTTCTCCAGGTGTCGCATCGCCCGCCGCCGCAGATAAGGCTCGCACAGCTCGTTGATCCGAATCGCGGACATCACCCTCGCGATGAGTCCGCTGCGCTCCAGCGCGTCCTGTAAAGCAAGTGCATTGACCACCGTCGCGAGCATGCCGATATGATCGGCGGTGACCCTTTCCATCCCCCCCCTCACCAGATCGGCGCCGCGGAACATGTTTCCCGCTCCTATGACGAGCGCGACCTCGACGCCCATCGCCCGGAGCTCGCCGACCCCACGCGCCACCGCCAGCAGCGACTCCGGATCGATTCCGAAGCGCTCCACCCCCATAAGCGCCTCACCGCTGAGCTTCAGCAGCACGCGCCGGTAGACGACTCCGGCGGCAGTAGCGTTCGCCGCTTCACTGGACGCAGCCATCAGTGGCCGCGTGCCTGAGCCATCACTTCTTCGGCAAAATTCTCGGCCTTCCTTTCGATTCCCTCACCCACCTCGAACCGCTCGAAGCGGAGCACGGCAGCTCCCGATGCGCGTAGATATTCCGCGACCGACCGGTCCGGATCCTTGACGAATGGCTGGCCAAGCAGGGTAATCTCCTTCAGGAACTTCGCGAGTCGTCCGGCCAGTATCTTCTTCCGGATCTCGGGAGGTTTTCCGCTGTCGGCGACTTGCGCTTCGAGAATCTCCCGTTCCCTGCCGAGCATCTCCTCCGGCACGTCCGACTCTCCGACCGCCACCGGCCGGCTCGCCGCGACGTGCATCGCGACGTCCCTCGCCACGAGGTCATCCGCACCCTCCAGATCGACGACGACACCGATTCGGGTGCCATGGACGTAAGTGCCGAGCCGTCCCCCTTGCGAATCGAATGTCGCGAACCGCCGGACGCTGACGTTCTCGCCGATCTTCGCGACGAGCGCGCGTCGCTCCTCCTCGATGCCCGGACCTCCCTGGCCGTCGAGAGGCAACCCCCCGAGCTCGTCGACACCGGCGGGATCCGCCGCGAGTACTCGGGCGCAGACCGCGTCCACAAAACCGCGAAACGCGACTTCCTTCGCTACGAAGTCGGTCTCGCAATTGACCTCGACCATGGCCGCGCGCCGCCCCGAACCGTCCATCCTGATCGCGACCGCGCCCTCGGCCGTGATCCTGCCCGCCTTCCTGTGCGCGATTGCCTGACCGGACAAGCGCATGATCTCGATGGCCTTCTCCAAATCACCCGCCGCTTCGGTGAGCGCTCGCTTGCAATTCATCATGCCCGCTCCGGTGCGCTCTCGAAGCTCCTTCACCATCGCCGCCGTTATCTGCATCGATCCGATGTCCTTTCCGATTCGAGGCCGGGTCGGGCTCAGCCCTGCGCCGACTCCCCGCTCTGCGCCGACTCCCCCCCGCCACCGGCTGCTTCGGCATCGACCGCCGAGGCTTCGGCGCCGCCTCCTCCCGAGTCGTCCGATGCGGCGGCCGGCTGTCGGCTCGAGGGGTTCTTCTTCGTAACCACCTCTGTTCTTTTCCTGGTCGAGGCCTTCTTCCGTCTCGTTGCCTTGCCTGTACCGGCAGACTCGCCGTCGGCCCCGACGCTGGAGCCGACCGCTGCCGCGACTTCCAGTTGCGCCGATTCACGACCTTCGAGAATGGCGGTGGCGGCGCCCGCGACGTACAGCTCGATCGAGCGAATCGCGTCGTCGTTCCCGGGGATGATGTAGTCGACACCATCGGGAGGATTGTTCGTATCGACGACCGCGACGACCGGAATGCCCAACGTCACTGCCTCGGCCACCGCGATTTTTTCGTACCCGACGTCGATGATGAACAGCACGTCAGGAATGCCATCCATGTTCTTGATGCCGCCCAGACCGCGCTCCAGCTTCGCGAGCTCGCGCTGAAGCGAGAGCCCTTCTTTCTTGCTCACCCGATCGAGACCGCCTTCCTCGATCAACGCCTCGAGATCCTTCAACCGTTTGATCGACTGCTTGACGGTGCGATAGTTGGTCAGCATGCCGCCAAGCCAGCGCCGGTTGACGTAGGGCATTGCGCACCGCTGCGCTTCGGCTGCAATACATTCCTGCGCCGCCCGCTTGGTGCCGACGAACAGGATGGTTCCACCGCTGGCCGCCATGCGGCCGAGAAAATTCAGCGCGTCGTTGTAGAGAGGAAGGGATTTCTCGAGGTCGATGATGTGAATCTTGTTGCGTTCGCCGAAGATGTAGGGGCGCATCCTCGGGTTCCAGAAGCGCGTCTGGTGACCGAAATGGACGCCGGCCTCCAGCATGTCGCGCATCGACACTGCTGTCATGGTGTCTGCCTTTGTGACGGGTTGAGCCTCCATGCACTCCGTGACGTCTACCTCGAACCCGCGTTCTCGGCACCCGGACGCACGTGTCGGTGCATGTGTGGAATGACGCCAACCTCGTTGCTTCCCGAGGGGCGCGCTTTATATCATAAGTGGGTTGTAGCGACAATTTCTCCGTCAACGGGCATCGGACATGCGATTCGGCACCTCCCCGACCGCGCGCGAACGTCTCGCGAATCAGGCGAGAGCGGCCTTGCCACGCTTCCGCAGGCCTTCGGGGAAGATCATGCGGAAGTCACCCGAGGACATCGAGAAGATGAGGGCGGCCGGCCGTCTCGCGGCCGAGGTGCTCGACCTGGCGAGCACGCACATGAGGCCGGGCATCACGACCGCGGAGCTCGACGCCCTGTGCCATGACCACATCGTCAACATCCAGCACGCGATTCCCGCACCCCTCGACTACCACGGGTTCCCGAAGTCGATTTGCACGTCGGTCAACCATCAGGTGTGTCACGGCATCCCCGGCGAGAAACGCCTGAAGAACGGCGATATCGTCAATGTGGACATCACCGTCGTCAAGGACGGATTTCACGGAGATACCAGTCGCATGTTGTTCGTCGGGGAGCCGTCCATCGCCGCCCGCCGTCTGTGTCGCGTCGCGCGCGAGGCGATGTGGGTCGGGATAGAGATGGTACGTCCCGGAATCCGCCTCGGGGACATCGGCCATGCAATCCAGCGCTACGCCGAGCGGCACGGCTACTCGGTGGTGCGCGAGTACTGCGGTCATGGCATAGGGCGCAGCTTCCACGAGGAGCCCCAAGTGCTGCACTACGGGACGCCGGGAACCCGAGAGGTGCTCGAAGAGGGCTGGACGTTCACCATCGAGCCGATGGTGAATGCGGGCCGGCGTCACGTGAAGCTCCTCAAGGACGGCTGGACGGTGGTGACCAAGGATCGAAGCCTCTCCGCCCAGTGGGAGCACACCGTCGCGGTCACCGCATCCGGAGTGGAAGTGCTCACTCTGTCACCGGGCGGCACGCGATAATCCGATAGTCCGCGGCGGCCAGCATATCCGTTCGCTCCGGCCATGGGGCTGGCGATCCTGTGAATCAGGCCGTACACTATGTTCACCACTTCATGGGGGCGACATGGCTTCGACGTGGGTGACGAAACCCGAGGTGCATGCCGAGGATGCAGCTTCCTCGTGAATCCGGCTGCAACGCATTAGTTGCCAACGACGACAACTACGCTCTGGCCGCTTAAGCAGCAGCCAGCCTTCGACCGCCATGTGCTTGTGCGTGCGGATTCCGGAGGTCGACTCACACAAGCCCGCGGCTCCGAGTGCCTCACTCGATGCCGTCAGATCCCTGGAGGCTCGCCGTTTCGCAGCCCTGCCCGTCGGGTCGCGATGCGGTTAAACAAAAAGACGCGGCTAAGCATGTAGAGCCGAAGGCGAAGTGCTCGCGGACGCGGGTTCGATTCCCGCCGCCTCCACCATCATCGCGACGGTACGGCCCACTTCGTTTGGTCTCTGGCCAGTGGGCGGCAGGCCGCTCGGGCCCTCTCGATATCAATGCCGCGGCGCCAGTGTCCCAAGTCGTTCGAGGGCATCCGCCGCCAACGCGCGAGTCAACTCCAGGGCGCTGCCGGGGCGGGAGAGACTTGCAGCCTGCCCGGACCAGAGCGGTGAAAATTCGCTCGAGCCGGCTGCTTCGGCCGCGGCTCTGATCGCCGCCATCACCCCACCCGCGGTCGGGAACGCGGGCGCATCGGGTGACATCGGCCCAATTTCGCGCACAACTCGATTGATCAGCCCGCGGGCGGGCCGGCCGGTGAATACGTTGGTCTGTACCGTGCCATCGTCACGGGCCGTTGCGAGTGCGGCACGATGCAGGCCGGAAATCGTCGACTCCGATGCAAGCAGGTACGCAGTGCCGATCTGTACGCCCGCCGCTCCGAGCGCGAAGGCGGCGGCGATGCCCCGGCCATCCGCGATGCCGCCGGCTGCGACGACCGGCACACCGATCGCATCGACAACCTGCGGAACAAGCGCCATGGTGCCCGGCTGCGGATCCACCGCATCGGTCAGGAACATGCCACGGTGGCCGCCGGCTTCATATCCCTGCGCGATCACCGCATCACAACCGTGGTCGGCCAGCCAGCGGGCCTCGTCGACGGTGGTCGCCGAGCTGAGCACCTTGCAACCCAGCCGCTTCACTCGGCCGAGCAGGCGTGGTTCGGGAAGTCCGAAGTGAAAGCTCACGACTTCCGGCGCGAGCTCTTCCACCAAGTCGCACATCTCGTCGTTGAATGGAGCCCGACCGGGCGCTGGCGCCGTCGACGAAGGATCGAGCCCGAGCTCTGCACAGTACGGATCGAACCGCGACCTCCAGATCTTCTCGCGTGCGGGATCGGGATCCGGCATCGAGTGACAGAAGAAATTCACGTTGAGTGGCCGGTTGGTATGCTGGCGGATCACCCCGATTTCGGCGCGCGCCCTTTCGGCGGTCAACAGGGCGCATGGCAACGAACCGAGACCGCCTGACTCACTGACGGCGACGGACATCGCTGCGTCGGTCGCGCCCGCCATCGGCGCCTGAATGATCGGCAGCTCGATTCCGAGAAGATCGAGCAGTCGGCGATCAGGCCACATCGGGAGCTGACGGAAACCGCACGCGGGGCGCCGGGCCACCCGCAGGTCCGCTCTTGCGTCGCGACCTCGCCGGCCCGGTGTCGGTCACCGACACGGAGGCCGCGCCATGCACCGGCGCACTCGGGAGTACCGCATGCATCGGCAACCCTCAGCCACAGGCAAGTCTGCGATAGTGGAACGGAGCAAGCTCTTTCAACGCGCGGCGGTAAACGCCGCGTTTGAAGAACACGACCTCGCGCGTCGGGTGCCAGTAGTTGACCCATTTCCAGTAGTCGAACTCCGGCTGCTCGCTCGCGTCGACCTGCACGTCGTCTTCACCGCCGAGCAGGCGTAGCAGAAACCATCGTTGCTTCTGTCCGATGCAGGTAGTCCCGGGCCTGCGTCGGATATATCGCCGGGGGAGGCGGTAACGAAGCCAGTCGCGCGTCTGGCCGACAAGCTCGACATGGACCGGAGACAGACCGAGCTCTTCCCGGAGCTCCCGATACAGGGCGTCCACGGGCGATTCGTGCGCCTTGATGCCCCCCTGCGGGAACTGCCAGGCATCCTGGCCGATACGGCGCGCCCAGAGCACTCGACCCGCGTCGTTGTGAATGATAATCCCCACGTTGGGCCTGAATCCGTCTGCGTCGATCATCGCGTATCTCGGACAACACCGCCGGGGGAACGAGCGGCAAGTGTTCCACCTTCATCCGAAGATGGCAATTCGCAGTGAACGAGGGCGGATTACACGGGAAGCGTCTCGACGTGCCGCACCTGGGCTCGTCACCCGGAATCGAGTGCCGCGAACACCCGCCCACGCACATCGTCGAGTGAGCCGAGACCATCGACTCGCGACACGCATGGCGCCGCCTGCGGATCGTCCTTCTCCCACCCCTGGTAATACTCGATGATCGGCGCGGTCTGTTCATGGTAAATCTCGATCCGGCGCCTTACCGTGGATTCCTGATCATCCTCCCGCTGCACCAGGGGTTCTCCGGTCACGTCATCGAACCCTTCCGTCGCGGGCGGATTGAACCGCACGTGATACGTTCTTCCCGAGCTCGGATGCACGCGACGGCCGCTCATGCGTTCGATGATGTGCTCGTCGGGGACCGTGATTTCCACCACGGCATCGATACGTACTCCTCGGGCGCGCATCACCTCGGCCTGCGGGATCGTGCGCGGAAAGCCGTCGAGCAGGAAGCCGTTCGCACAGTCACCGGCGGTAATGCGTTCCTCCACCAGACTGACGATAATCTCGTCGGGAACGAGACGCCCCGCATCCATCAGGACCTTCGCTCCCGAGCCGAGCTCGCTGCCGGAGCGTATCGCGGCACGGAGCATGTCACCGGTCGAAATCTGGGGTATCCCGTAACGTTCCGTGATGAATGCAGCCTGGGTGCCCTTGCCCGCGCCCGGTCCGCCAAGGAGAACGACTCGCATACCGTGACCCCCCTCGATGATTGAATTCAGCCCGTTGCTCGCGTATGTAGTCGAAGAAGTGGGTCGCCCCGCGGCGGCTTCACTCCCGCGCTCCTTCTCCCATACCCTCCGCGTTCTCTCCCCCGAGTGGAAGAACGAGTGAAATCGAGCACCGCGGCGATGAAAACAGGAACCGTCCTCGGAGAGTATACGGCGACGGCGCCTGGCGGATGCGTGCGTACGTCCTGCCGAACCGGCGGCGGCACCGTTCCTGGCCGATCATGCCGGGGGCCGGAATGAAGCTCCATTCGGACCGCACGACCGCGGGCGGACAACGGATCACCGCGTACGGCGCCGGGTTCGTCACCATAAACGAGACCACGTTCACGGGAACGGTGCTGCTCGGTCCGGGTGTGCTTGCGACGGACTTCGAGGAGCGCGGGACCGACGATCTGAACGCCGCCACGATCGAGCAGCTTCGCGAACAGGATCCGGAACTCGTCATCATAGGCACCGGTTCGCGTCACGTCTTCCTGTCGCCCGGACTTCTCGCTCCGCTGACGCGCGCCGGTATCGGGGTCGAGATCATGTCGACCTCCGCAGCATGCCGCACTTACAACATCCTCAGCGCGGAAGGGCGCAAGGTCGTGGCGCTGCTGCTGCCTGTCGTGCAACGGGATTGCTGATCGAAGCTGTTGTGGACGATTGGATCCTGTCAGGGCAGGAACCTGAGAGGATCGACGGGCTTTCCGTCACGTCGAATCTCGAAGTGCAGCATGACACGTCCCTTGGCCGACCGTCCCATGTCGGCAATATGCTGGCCGCCCTTCACCTGATCTCCTTCTCCCACGTGCAGCCTCTCGTTGTGGGCATAGGCGCTCAGAAGGCGATTGTTGTGCTTGACGATGACGAGCTTTCCGTAACCGACGAGTCCGCTGCCCGCGTAGACGACTCGCCCGGGCGCCGCCGAACGGATGGGTTGCTCGAATGCGCCTGCGATGTCGAGCCCCTTGTTGCCGCCGCGTCCAAAGCCCTTGATCGTCCGGCCCATGGTCGGCCGCGTCCAACCCACACCCGCTACCGTTCTGGCCACAAGCGGCGGATCCGCGACGGGTTTCGATGCCGGCGCCTCCCGCGGGACCCTGGTGGGTGAAGATTCAGAGGCAGGTTTCACCGCCGGGCCCGGCAAGGGCTGCCGGGGCTGCGTTGCCGCCTCCGCCGCAGCCTTGCGTGGCGGTTCCACCGAAGGTTCCGGCAACGGTGGCGGCAGCGGCGTGACCTCCGGGGCCTCCGGCGTACCAATCCCGTGGGTCGATACATCGCCCGGGGCAGCCGGGCCGCTCGGCGCCGCGTCCGGTTCGGACGCCGGCGGCACAACGTCGCCCGGCCCCGGAATGAGGAGGCGTTGTCCCGGATGGATCGTGTAGGGATCACGAATCGAGTTGACTCCGGCAAGCACGCGGTAGTCGGTACCGTGACGCCAGGCGATCGAGTAGAGCGTTTCCCCCTTGCCTACTACATGCTCACGCCCACGGCCCGGTACTGCCGGCTCGGTCGGCGATTGCACCGGCGCCAACGCACCGCCGCCGCCGCACCCTGCGAGGAACCCCGTCAAGCCGGCAAGCAGACACAAGCCGGCAACCCCGGATGCGAAGGCGCCGGTACGAGCCGCGGCACGCAATCCGTACCGAGGCATGAAAACGGCAGCCGTCACCCCCTTCCCCTGAGCATGGGGACGAAGCTCACATCGGCAATGGTGTCTTCGCTCACCCCGGATTTGGTGCGTGTGAACAACTTCAGCCGCTGCCGGCGGGAATCCCCGATGGGGATGACAAGCCGCCCGCCGACGACGAGCTGCTCGACGAGCTTCTCGGGAAGGCGGAGGGGCGCCGCCGTGACGAGCACCGCGTCGAACGGCCCACACTCGGCCCAACCGTCGTTGCCGTCATCGTGCTTGAACCGTACGTTGTTCATCTCGAGCGCACGTAACCGCTGGCGCGCCCGGGTGAGCAGCAATTCAATCCGCTCCACTGTGTACACGCGCGCGACGAGCGAAGCGAGCACTGCGGTCTGATATCCGCACCCTGTCCCGATCTCCAGCACGCGTGATGGCGCCGGCGCGGCAACGGCGGCCTGTGACATCAAGGCTACGATGAACGGTTGCGAGATCGTCTGCCCCATGCCGATTGGAAGTGCGATATCTTCATAGGCACGACTTGCGAGCGCCTCATCGACGAAAATGTGGCGTGGCACACTGCGGATGGCGTCAAGCACGTTTTCGTTGGTGATTCCTTCATCGCGCAGGCGAGACACGAGGCGCTCGCGCGTGCGCATCGACGTCATGCCGGATCCTTCGAACCTGCCGATCACGGCAGCTCGATCTCCGAGAGCCAGCGCTCGGCCGGGCTCAGCATCTGATGCCGTGTGAGATCGACATGAAGAGGAGTCACGGATACGAATCCGGCACGCAACGCGTCGAAGTCGGTTCCCGGCCCCGCGTCCTGCTCGGCTCCGGACGGTCCTACCCAGTAGATGGACTCCCCGCGAGGGTCGCTCATGCGAATGACCGGCTCTGCCCGGTGCCGGTGCCCGAGCCTCGTGACGCGGAATCCGCGCAACGCACCGACCGCGACGTCCGGGACGTTCACGTTCAGTATGACGTTCGAGTCGAGCGGACGCTCGACGAGCCGCTCGACGAGACGACTCGCGACCTGGGCCGCGGTGTCGAAGTGGCGGCAACGCCGGGACGCAAGCGACACCGCGACCGCCGTGAGCCCCAGCAACCGGCCCTCCATCGCTGCCGCCACGGTTCCCGAATAGATCACGTCGTCACCGAGATTGGAGCCCGCGTTGATCCCTGACACTACGATATCCGGCTCCGGATCCAGCAACCCGGTGACCGCCAGGTGCACGCAGTCGGTCGGGGTCCCGTCGACGAAGATGAACCCGTTCTCCGCCGTGCGCGGCCGAATGGGCGCCCTCAAGGTCAGCGAATTGCTCGCTCCACTCCGATCGCGATCCGGTGCGACGACGATCACCTCCCCGAGCGATGCCAGGGTATCGGCGAGGCATCGCAGCCCGGGAGCCAGATACCCGTCGTCATTGCTGACCAGGATTCTCATTGCAGGATCCGGCGCCCTAAACAGGCATGAAGAACGGGAGGCAGGCAACATCCATGATCGTCGGCGAGTGTGCGGGACATGCATCGAGACCTTGCAGATCGCCAACGTTGCCCGTTGGCGGCACCGTCACCGAACGACCTCGGCTCTGGTCCCCTGTCCGTGAAGTCTCCGACAAAACGACGAAGATTTTCGCCGACCGGCGTCTGGTTCCGGTTCCGGCGGGTTGGGAGTACGAGCTCCCGTCTTCCTGATGCACTCCGAATGCACCTGAGAATGCAGCCGCGGAGCCTGGGGAAGCGCAGCTCTCCGGCGCTGGAGAAGCTCATGAGGCGGCAAGGATCGCGGATACTGCCGAGAGGATGGTCCGGCCCGGCTTGTGCCGGACCGTTCTCCGCTCGATGATCCCGCAGCTCGCCGGCGCCGGGCAGCCCGGGGGAGCCAGTTCGCAAATCACGCGATCAGTCGGGATGTTCCTGATGCCCGGGTGCCTTTCCGGATTTCGCCACCCGCGGCAAAGCCGGTCAATAGGGCAAACCGTGCGCAGACGCCCCCATGAACAGCAGCATCGGGATCGACAGCAGCGTGTTGGTTCGTGATGCCAGCAGCGCGACCCGGCGGGCCCGGTTCTTCTCCTCGTCGGACGCGGAGACGATGCCGAGGACCTTCTTCTGGTTCGGCCAGATGAGGACCCAGACATTGAACAACATGATCGTCCCGAGCCACGCGCCCACCCCGATGACCTGACTGGCGCCTTGCAGGGTGAAGGCGTCCACGAGGCTCAGATGCGGAGCGCTTTCCAGCAGCGCCGCTCCCGACAGCCAGGTCACGACCGCGCCCCATCGGAACCAGAGCAGTGCCCGCGGCGCGACGTACTTGTTGATTGCAGCCGGTCCGGGACCACCCTTGTCCGCATTCGCCGCAGCGATCGCGGGGACCTGGACGAAATTGAAATAGTAGAGCAGTCCGATCCACGCCACGCCGGAGAGAAAGTGGACCCATCGCTCCATCGCCAGCACAAAAACATCCATAGGTCTGATCTCCCAAGAAGTCTGTCTCAGTCACCCTCATCGACCCGCTGTTCGCAATGATTCAAAACAGCGCGGCCAGGATCAACGCCAGGATGACGCCGCTGACGATGGTTCCGGTAATGCTGTCCAACGGATTCATGCTCCCCTCCAATCCCTGGTCTGGTCGTCTTCGAAACGCCATGCGCTCCGACTTCGGAGACGCATGGAGAACGTACCGTCATTCTACGCCGGGTCCGGTGCGAAAAGCCATGCGCGGCAGGCGGCTCATCCCCTCTCGATCTGCAACCACAGGCACCGCCCGCTGCTCTTCTCGTCGATGTAGGCAAGCTGGCGTGAATGGGCTTCGATTTCCTTCCGGCTCGCCCGCACCACCGGGATCGAGCCGGCCTTTCGCTCCCGCGATGCGCTGCGCCGGATGCTCGTGGCTGTCGCGGTCTCGCCGGTGCGGCCAAGCTCCAGCACCGCCTGGCCGCCGGTCATCGCCAGATATACGTCGGCGAGAATCTCGGCATCGAGGAGAGCGCCGTGAAGCTGGCGCGCCGAGTTGTCGATCGCGTAGCGCTTGCACAGCGCATCGAGGCTGTTGCGCTGCCCGGGGTGAAGCTGGCGGGCGAGCGCGAGACTGTCGAGAATCCGGCAGCAGCTTTCGAGCCGAAGGCCCGGATCCCCGAGCCGTGCGAGCTCGTGGTCCAGGAACGCCACGTCGAACGGGGCGTTGTGAATGATGACGTCCGCGCCCGAGACGAATGCCATGAATTCCGCGTGGACGTCCGCGAACCGAGGCTTGTCCCGCAGAAACTCGCGAGTAATGCCGTGCACCTCGAGCGCGCCGTCATCGATCTCGCGATCCGGTTGAAGGTAGTAATGAAGCTTCCGGCCGGTCAGGCGGCGATTCACCATCTCGACTCCGCCGATCTCGATGATTCTGTGCCCGAGCTCGGGTTCGAGGCCCGTCGTCTCCGTATCGAGGATCACGTGTCTCACAATGTCCGCTCCTCGACGGCGGAGCGGGCAAGCGCATCCGCTTTCTCGTTGCCTTCGTGGCCGGCGTGACCTCGTACCCACACCCACTCGATATCGTGCAACGACGCAGCCTGCTCGAGCCGCCTCCACAGATCCACGTTCTTCACGGGCTTGCGATCAGCGGTCTTCCAGTCCCTGCGCTTCCATCGGCTGATCCATTGCGTAATCCCGTTCTTCACGTAGGTCGAGTCGGTGGCGAGCGTCACCCGGCATGGCCGGCGCAACGTCTCCAGCGCTTCGATGGCGGCGGTAAGCTCCATTCGATTGTTCGTCGTACTGTCCGACCCGCCGCACAGCAGCTTCTCGTGCCCGCCATGGCGCAGTACCGCTCCCCAACCGCCGGGGCCGGGATTTCCGCGGCATGCGCCGTCGGTGAAGATCTCGACCGCGTCATTCACCGCCTGCGGTCCTCACGGATGGACCCGCGAGCCCGACGCCGACCAGCCGCCGTCTCGGCGTCCAGCGTGAACGCACCGGCAACATCGCGTTGACACGCTTCTTCGCGAGAATGAGCCGCGCACTCGCGAGGGCCGGGGGCATCCATTCGATGATCGAACGCCGTCCGGGCCACCGGCCACGGGGGCCACCTTCCGACGCGAAGCAAGCGCGTTGATCGATGATGTCGAATCCGAGCAACGTGAGCCAGTCGCGCAATCGCGCTGCTCCAAAGTAGGTACCGCACCACGGAGCGACCTCCGCACGGCACTTGAACACTCGCCGCAGCCCGATGACGCTCACGGGGTTGAATCCCAGTATCACGAGACTGCCTTCCGGGACGAGCACACGGGACGCCTCCCTGAGCGCCTCGTGAGGCCGCGATTCGAACTCCAGAACATGAGGCAGAATGACCACGTCCACCGCATGCGAATCGATTGGCAGCGACGTTGCGGCTCCGCTCACGAGCGGATACGGATGACGCGGCGCTCCGCCATCGACATCGACGATGGTTCGGCCGAGGATACGGCTCGTGCTCAGGAGATCCACGCCCGCCAGATCCCCGACCTGGAGGCAATGATAACCGAACAGATCACCGACCGCGGCATGCACACGTTCGACTTCCATCCGGAGCAGATCCACGCCCGCGGGGCTTTGCATCCACCGCGACAGCCCCGACCGCAACGGCGACGCAACGCGCCGGCCGCGCGGTCGGTCGGTGTTGGCGAGCTCGCTCATCACGGTAACATTATGCGGCAAAACCGGATCGTTCCACTTGCCGTCAGGCGGAATACTCTTCCCGTTCTTGACCGAGCCGGCGCCGCTCCATAGCATTACGAATCATCCCGCAGCCGCCCGATCAGCTCATGACGCCCGGAACCGGCACGCCCGATTACGCGGCGTCCACCATTCGGATCCACTCGCCACGCCGGCACGGAGCCCAGGGGTGCGCATGGCTGCCCGCCGCACTCCTGTCCATGTCGATGGTGCTGGCGGGGTGCACCTCGCAGCCGCTCGCGCCGGACGCCGGTACGAACCCGAAGTCCGCAGATGTCGAGCCCGGGACAACGTGGAACAGCCCGGATCCGTCCCCGACCGGAGAGATGCCACGGAGCGAGCGGCGCCCGCTGCCAACGGTCGAGGGTCGCCCGCCGGTTCCGATGGATCCAACCGCAATCGTCATGTTCGAAGATGATCCGATGAAGATATCGCCGGATCCGCGGCCCGACGAGGAGGCGGCGAGCGACCGCGACACGTGGGCACGCATTCGCGACGGATTGTCCCTGCCACGCACGATGAACTCGCGAGTCATGCGCCAAATCGACTGGTACGTAAGGAACCCGGAGTATCTCCGCCGCGTGACCCAACGGGCTCGGCCATACCTCGCGTACATCGTACGAGAAGTCGAGCAACGCGGCATGCCCATGGAGTTCGCGTTGCTGCCGGCCGTCGAGAGCGCGTTCCGGGAGCTCGCGTACTCTCCGGCAGGTGCGGCGGGGCTGTGGCAATTCATCCCATCGACCGGATGGTTGTACGGACTGAAGCAGAACTGGTGGTACGACGGGCGCCGCGACGTCGTCGCATCGACCCGCGCCGCGCTCGACTATCTCACGAAGCTCCTGCAGAAATTCGACGATGACCCGCTGCTCGCGGCCGCTGCCTACAACTGGGGCGAAGGCAACGTCAGGCGCGCGATATCCCGGAATCGCGCGCACGGAAGGCCCGCGGGCGTGTGGTCGCTGAGGCTCCCCAGGGAAACACGGGTTCACTTGTCCCGCCTGCTCGCCATCGCCGCGATTGTCGAGGAACCGGACCGGTACGGCGTGGTTCTCGAATCGATTCCCGACCGCGTACATTTTCGGCAGATCCCGCTCGATGGTCAGATCGACCTCAGCGTCGCGGCGGACCTCGCCGGCATCCCGCTCGCTGAGCTCCGCCGGCTCAATCCGGGTTTCAAGCGCTGGGCGACCGATCCCGGGGGTCCGCATAGGCTACAGCTCCCCTCCGATGCCGTCGAACGATTCACAGGGAAGCTTGCGAAAATCCCGGCCGAGAAACGTATGCGCTGGACTCGCCACGAGATCGGGCGCGGCGACACGCTCGGAGCCATTGCCGGACGTTACGGGACCAGTGTCGCCGCATTGAAGGACGTCAACAGACTTGCCTCGGATCGGATCCGTGTCGGGAGCCATCTGATGGTGCCGGTCTCGACCGGAACGCTCCCCGCCTCCCGGCCCGGCAGTACGATGCAGGCACAGCTCGATCGCGCCGCGACGGGTCACGCGGAGAAATCGACCCACCGCGTACGTCGCGGAGACAGCCTGTGGCGAATCTCGCACAGACACGGGGTCAGCATGAAGCAGCTTGCAATGTGGAACGGCCTGTCGATGACGGCAGTCATCCGGCCAGGCCAGCGGCTGACCGTGTATCGCCGAAACACGGAGCCTTCGCACATCCGTTCTCCCAGGCCGCCGATATCGGACCCCCTCGAAGCTTCGCGGTCAGCCGTCGTCCATGTAATCGAGTACGGGGACACGCTCTCGGCCATCGCCAGGCGACATGGAACGACGGTACTCGAGCTCACGGAGCTCAATCGCATCAACGAAAATGCCATCCTGCGACCCGGGCAGGAGCTGCGTTTGATCCCGGCCGCGTATTCGAAGACTTCCGTGGACCGCGAGGGCATTCGATACCGGGTCAAACGCGGCGATTCGCTCTGGCAGATCTCGCGCCGATTCGGCGTGTCCGTTGCGAGCCTGCGCAAATGGAACCAGCTTCCGAAGGGCCAACCGCTGATGCCCGGGCGTGAGCTCGATGTGCGCTTGGCGCCTGCACCCGCGATCTGAACCCGGAACGACCGACCGGTCTCGACCCCGCACCCGAGTAGATGGACGATGTCTCTTCTCGAAGGCAAGCGAGCTCTAGTTCTGGGTGTAGCAAGCAATCGCTCAATCGCCTGGGGGATTGCGCGTGCGATGCGCCGGGAGGGTGCCGAGCTCGCATTCACCTGTCAGAACGAACGTCTCGGCAAACGCGTGGCCAGGCTGGCGGCCGAGGCAGGCTCGGATATCGTCCTGGAATGTGATGTCGCGCGCGATTCCGAGATCGATGGCGCCTTCGAAGCGTTGCGCGAGTGCTGGGACGGACTCGACATCGTCGTGCACGCGATCGCATTCGCGCCTCGCGAGGCGCTGCAAGGCGACTATCTTGAATCTCTCACCCGAGATGCGCACGCGATCGCACACGACGTGAGCGCATACAGCTTTGCCGCTCTCGCCAAGGCGGCGCGACCCATGATGCAAGGGCGTAGCGGCGCTCTGCTGACCCTGACCTACCTCGGTGCCGCCCGAGTGATCGCGAACTACAACGTGATGGGGGCGGCGAAGGCGAGTCTGGAAGCGAACGTGCGCTACGTTGCGGCGGCGCTGGGTCCCGAAGGCATCCGGGCGAACGCTATTTCCGCGGGGCCGATCAAGACACTGGCCGCGGCCGGCATCTCCGACTTCCGCAAGATACTCGAACAGGTCGAGACCGGATCCGCCCTGCGGCGCAACGTGACGATCGACGACGTGGGAAACGCCGCCGCGTTTCTGTGCTCGGACTTCGCGGCCGGTATCACCGGCGAGGTCATCCACGTCGACGCCGGATTCAGCATGATGGGCATGGCCATGCCGTGACGGGCGGTCCGCAGATGTTCGGGCGGTCCCGATTGATGCAAAATACCGTCGCCCCATGAGAAGACGGTCCCCGCGCCGGCACAGATCGTGAACACGGTCATCGATCCCCTCATCCTCCGGCTCGACATCGCGGGCCGGCCCCAACGCTGGATCCCCTGGCAGGACGCGGTGATTCTGGATTCGCGCGAGATGATTGCGTGGACCGCGGGCGAGCGTACCTTCACCTTCTACGGGGGCATCAACCGGCTCAGCGGATGCCGGTCCCAAATCACGGTCAATTCGATCATTGCGGTGAGAGGCTATTCCCGCAATGCCGGCGACGAGCGGCTCGTGCCGCCGCTGTCGAATCGCGAGCTGTTTCTGCGCGACGATCACCTGTGCATGTACTGTGGCCGGGAGCTTCCCGGGTATCTGCTCACCCGCGATCATCTCGTTCCGCTCTCGCGCGGCGGCGCCGATTGCTGGAGCAACGTGGTGACCGCCTGCCGAGGGTGCAACCACGCCAAGGGATCGCGCACCCCGGATGAAGCAGGCATGAGCCTGCTCGCGGTGCCCTATGTTCCGAATCGCGCGGAGTATCTGGTCCTGTCGAACCGGCGCATTCTCGCCGACCAGATGGAATTCCTGAAAAGGCGCTTCCGCAGATCGAGCCGATTGGACGCTGCCTGACGGCTTCACCCGTCGAGCGCGGGATCAGCTTTCCAGGTTCTGCTCCATGATCCTTACGTCAGCCGACTGGCGACGGCTGCGGACGAACGCATCGAACACGGTCCGGCCGCCGTCGGCTTCCAACGCCTGGCGCAGGGTGCGAGTCTCATCGTCGCTCATCGAGGAGACGTCGCCGTCATCCACCCGCGACAGCGATACTATGACGAAATCTCCACCTTCCTCGATCACCCCGTCGAATCGAGCGGCTCCTCCGGTGCCGGGGCGAGGCATTCGGAATACTGCTTCGAGCAGTTGCTCGGAGAGCGCACCGCCGATCCGGTTGACGTTCTCGAACCGGCTCCATTCGAGACCCTCATCGGCCGCCACCGCATCCGCATCCCTCCCGCTCCGCAAATCCTCCAACAGCTCACGCCCTCGCTCCATCACCGCCTGTTGTCTCGCATCCGCCTGCAGGGCGGCAACGACATCGGCCCGCGCTTCGTCCAGATCGAGATCGCGCGGAGGCTCGTGATCGAATGCACGCACAACGACGATTCGGCCGGGCTCGAACTCGATTGGATCACTGTTGTTGCCGTCATCGAGCACATCGCTCGAAAACGCCGCCGCGGCCACCGCGGGCTGCGAGGCGACGGGATCGTCCGATTGTCCGTCGCGGGTCAACAGACTGGTTTCTCGAATCGTCAGCCCGAGCTCTCGTGCCCCGGCCTCGAGCGACTCGGGATGCTCGTAGGTCACGTTGGCAAGGGTCTCCACGCGCTCCACGTAGATGCGTTCCGCTTCACGTGACTGGTACTCTGCAAGCACCTGGTCGCGAACTTCTTCGAACGTTGCGCCGCGGGACTCCTGCACGGACGTCACCTTGATCAGATGCCATCCAAAGCTCGATCGCACCGGATCGCTTATTTGATCCGGTGCAAGGGCGAACGCCGCCTCTTCAAACTCGGGAACCATCATTCCGCGTTCGATGAAACCGAGCACTCCACCACCGGCCGCGGACCCCGGGTCGTCGGAACTCTCTCTCGCCAGATCCTCGAACAACTCGCCCACCGTGATACGGTCCCTCAGGGCAACCAGTCGTTCTCTCGCCCGTGCAACGTCATCCGCGCCGGGATCGGAAGGGAGGGATACGAGGATATGGGAGACCTCGCGCTTCTCCGGCGTGACGAAGCGTTCCGATTCGGCCTCGAACAGGGCGCGGAGCTCCTCGTCGTCCGCCTTGATGTCGGCAGCAATATCGTCCAGGGAAATCTCCAGGTAGCGCAGGCGCAAACGCTCGGGCGCAGTGTACTCGCTGCGATGCCGCTCGAAGTACGTTCCGATCTCGGATTCCGTCGGCTCGGGACGCTCGAATTCGGTGGCAGAGATGGCGAGCAGCGAGAACGTCCGCGTCTGCAACCGGACGCGCACGGCATCTCGCAACCGACTCCCGGTGATGAACTCCGATCCGGAGACGCCGACGGCGAGCTGCTGCTCGAGCAGTGATCGTCGGAGGTCTTCCTCGAATCCGCCTGGAGAATGACCCTGACTGCGCAGCCAGCCCTCGTAGGCATCCTGCGAGAATCCGTCTCCGGACTGGAAGGCGTCCTGAGTCCGAATGATGCTCGCGAGCTGTTCGTCGCCCACACGCATACCGGCGGAAATGCCCGATCTGATGAGGACCTCGGAATCGATCATCCTGTCGAGCACCTCGCGACGCAGTCGGTCGTCCTCTTCCGCACCGATGATCCTGGCGCCGAGGATCGACTGAAGCTGCTGGCGGCGGCGCGCATAGAGCCGCTGGAAGTCGTAGTAGCCGATTTCCGCGTCGTCGACGGTCGCGACCGCGACGCTGCTGTCGGGACTCACGTACTGATGAATTCCCCAGAGCGCGAACGGAATGCTGATGAGAATCACGATCCCCCACGCTATCCAGCCGGTTGCATTGTCTCGAATGAACTGGAGCATGAAATCAACCTCGGCGGTTCACGCACCGTCGAATCGACCGGACACGGCCACGGCTCTCGAATGTGGCCAGCGCAGGACGGTAGCGCCGGAGAGCCGTGTACAAAGGGAAAAGCGCCCGCCAAGGGGGCGCCTGATCACCGCGAATCCGATGGCGGAGTGGACGGGACTCGAACCCGCGACCCCCGGCGTGACAGGCCGGTATTCTAACCAACTGAACTACCACTCCGAAAAAGCTGGTGCCGGACCAGGTCCTGATGGGTGCTGAGGGGTTCGAACCCCCGACCTTCGCCTTGTAAGGGCGACGCTCTCCCTGCTGAGCTAAGCACCCGGAAGAAGCGGCGAGTCTACGCCATCTTCCGGGGAGCAACCAAGCGGCAGGCGAGCTTCGCGCGCAACGCGACTCGATTCCCGCCCTCCTTGCGCACGGGTATATAGCAAGTGCCTGAAGCCGCTGTCAACGATCGCTCGACGCCGCGTTGTCGCCGGTCAGTGCGTCGTCAGACCGTTGCGGTCCACATCGTCGTCGCCCGAATCGGATGACTCCACTCGCGCCTCTTCCACCTGCTCGTCCGCACTGGCCGGTTGTCTCGTCAAGGCGATATCCAGCACCTGATCGATCCATTTCACAGGCCGAATATCGAGATTGGACTTGATGTCGTCCGGGATCTCCACGAGCTCCCTCGCGTTCTCCTCGGGGATCAGCACGAGGCGAATTCCGCCGCGAAGCGCCGCGAGCAGCTTCTCCTTCAGTCCCCCAATGGGCAGAACCTCACCCCGAAGCGTAATCTCGCCGGTCATGGCAACATCGGCGCGCACCGGGATGCCGGTCAGCGCAGACACTACCGCGGTGCACATTCCAACGCCGGCGCTCGGACCGTCCTTCGGAGTCGCACCTTCCGGAACGTGGATGTGGATGTCGCGCTTCTGATAGAACTTCCTGTCGACGCCGAGAACCGCGGCACGCGCACGCACCACCGTCATCGCGGCCTGGATCGACTCCTGCATCACGTCCCCGAGCTGGCCCGTGTACGTGGCCTTGCCCTTCCCGGACATCACCACCGCTTCAATCGTGAGCAGGTCCCCGCCAACCTCGGTCCAGGCAAGTCCGGTGACCTGCCCCACGCGATCCTCTTCTTCCTTCCGTCCGAACCTGTATCGCTTGACGCCGAGGTAGCTCTCGATATTGTCCGATGTGATCTCGACCGCGCCTTCCACCTTGTCGCCCACCTTCTTCTTGACGACCTTTCGGCAGATCTTGGCGATCTCGCGCTCCACGTTCCTCACCCCGGCCTCGCGGGTGTAGTAGCGGATGATGCTGCGAATCGTGTCCTCGGAGACCGTCAGCTCCTTCGCTTCGAGACCCGCGTTCTCCATCTGCTTCGGCAGGAGGTATCGCAGCGCGATGTTGAGCTTCTCGTCCTCGGTGTATCCCGAAAGCCTGATGACCTCCATGCGATCGAGCAGCGGCGGCGGAATATTCAGCGTATTCGCGGTCGCGACGAACATGACGTGGGAGAGATCGTAGTCGACCTCGAGATAGTGATCGTTGAATGCGTGATTCTGCTCGGGATCGAGCACTTCGAGCAGCGCCGAGGAGGGATCGCCGCGAAAATCCATCGACATCTTGTCGACTTCGTCGAGCAGGAACAGTGGGTTGCGGACACCTGCCTTCGCGAGGTTCTGCACGATCTTTCCAGGGAGAGCGCCGATATAGGTGCGCCGGTGACCACGGATCTCGGCCTCGTCGCGGACCCCTCCCAGTGACATTCTGACGAACTTGCGGTTCGTCGCCCGTGCAATCGACTGACCCAGCGAGGTCTTGCCCACTCCGGGGGCCCCCACCAGACAGAGGATCGGCCCCTTGAGCTTCTTGACCCGAGTCTGCACCGCGAGATATTCCACGATGCGCTCCTTCACCTTCTCGAGGCCGTAATGGTCGGCTTCAAGCACCTCCTCCGCCTTGCCGAGATCGCGTCCGGTACGAGTGCGCTTCTTCCACGGAACGTTCACCAGCCAATCGACGTAATTGCGGACCACGGTCGCTTCGGCAGACATCGGTGACATCATCTTGAGCTTGTTCAGCTCCGCCGTCGCCTTGCCGCGCGCCTCTTTCGACATCCCGGCCGACTCGATCCGCTTGGCAAGGTCCTCGATCTCGTTCGGCGACTCGTCCATGTCGCCGAGCTCCTTCTGAATCGCCTTCATCTGCTCATTGAGGTAGTACTCGCGCTGGCTCTTCTCCATCTGCCGTTTCACGCGGCCGCGAATGCGCTTCTCGACCTGCAGGAGATCCATCTCCTCCTCGATTCGCGCAACGAGATGCTCCAGCCGCTCCTTCGTGTCGTGTATCTCGAGGATCGCCTGCTTCTGCTCGATCTTCACCCCGAGGTGGGCAGCGACGGTATCGGCGAGCCGCGCCGCGTCCTCGATACTCGAAAGCGATGCCAGTATTTCCGGCGGGGTCTTCTTGTTGAGCTTGACGTACTGCTCGAAGTGGGCGAGCAGGGAGCGGGTCAGCGCTTCAATCTCACGCCCATCCCCGGGTCCCGACTCGAGCACGGAGATACTCGCGCTGAGGAAGGATTCTCCATCCTCGAACCCGTCGATACGCGCGCGCTGCCCTCCTTCCACCAGGACCTTTACGGTACCGTCAGGAAGCTTCAGGAGCTGCAGAATGGTGGAGATGGTCCCGATCCGGTAAATCTCGTCGATTGCCGGATTGTCCTGGCCCGCATCCATCTGCGCGACGAGGAGGATACGCTTATCCTCCTCCATCGACCGCTGGAGTGCCTGGATCGACCGATCCCGGCCGACGAAGAGAGGGATCACCATGTACGGATAGACAACGACGTCCCGCAGGGGAAGCACGGGGATCATGTCGAGCACCTCCTGAAGAGTGTTCAGCCGAAAACGGTGCTCGCCCGACGACGCCGAGCAGGCAGTTGGTGTGGTTCCGCAACCCGCGATTCGTGGTACATGGCGCCAGCGGCGGCGGATTTCAAGCATTCATTCACTTGTATGGAACAAGACTGTTTCCGGCCTGCCTGCCGCATCCAAGAGGCTGGAATGCTCCCGCGCATCGCCATCTCCCTGCATCAGACCGGGGCAGCGCGCTGCCTGTCGCCATCGTAGATGAGCAGAGGAGCGGATTCTCCTTCGATCACGGATTCATCGACAACGACCTTCGCCACGTCGTCCATCGACGGCAAGTCATACATCGTGTCCAGAAGCACGTGCTCCAGAATCGATCTGAGACCCCGCGCGCCGGTCTTGCGTTCCATCGCCTTGCGGGCAACGCAGCCGAGCGCATCCTCGCGAAACTCGACTTCGGTACCCTCCATCTGGAAAAGCCGCTTGTACTGCTTCACGAGCGCATTCTTCGGCTCGGTGAGGATCTGGACGAGCTGCGTTTCGTCGAGCTCCTCGAGCGTGGCAAGAATCGGCAGTCGTCCGACGAATTCCGGGATCAGGCCATAGTGAATGAGATCCTCGGGCTCTACGTCCTTGAGAATCTCACCGACCTTCTTCGCATCGTCCCTGCCTTTCACGTCCGCCGCGAAGCCGATGCCGCCATGCTGCGAAGCCCGGCGCTCGATGATCTTGTCCAGCCCGCCGAACGCACCACCGCATATGAACAGTATGTTCGACGTGTTGACCTGGAGAAATTCCTGTTGCGGGTGCTTGCGGCCGCCCTGGGGCGGCACCGAAGCCACCGTTCCCTCGATGAGCTTGAGCAGCGCCTGCTGGACCCCTTCACCCGACACGTCCCGGGTAATGGACGGGTTGTCCGACTTTCGCGAGATCTTGTCGATCTCGTCGATGTAGACGATGCCCGTCTGCGCCTTCTCCACGTCGTAATCGCACTTCTGGAGAAGCTTCTGAATGATGTTCTCGACATCCTCGCCGACGTACCCGGCTTCGGTCAGCGTCGTCGCATCGGCGATGGTGAACGGGACATCGAGCAGGCGGGCCAGCGTTTCAGCGAGCAGGGTCTTCCCGCAGCCGGTAGGACCGATGAGCAGTACATTGCTCTTCGACAGCTCCACCTCGTCGACCTTGGCCCCGGAGTCGAGCCGCTTGTAGTGGTTGTACACCGCGACCGAGAGCACCTTCTTCGCGTGGAACTGGCCGACGACATAGTCGTTGAGGGTGTGGTCGATCTCTCGCGGAGCGGGCAGCCTGCTCGAAGAGCCCGATCCTGATTTTTCCCGGATCTCCTCGCGGATGATGTCGTTGCAGAGATCGACGCACTCATCGCAGATGAATACCGACGGACCGGCGATCAGCTTGCGGACCTCGTGCTGGCTCTTGCCGCAGAAGGAGCAGTACAGCAGCCGGTCGCCGCTGCCGCCCTTGCCTTGCTTGTCGGTCGCCATCAGGTGCTTTCGCGCATTGTTTCGCCGCCGAGGGCGTCAACCGCCGTCGGAGCCTGCGCGAGTTTCCCGCGCCTCCAACACTTCGTCGATCAGTCCGTACTCCCGGGCTTCATTCGCTTCCATGAACCGATCCCGGTCGGTATCGGTCCGGATACGCTCGATCGGCTGCCCGGTGTGAGAGGCGAGAATGGCGTTCAGACGCTCGCGGGTACGCAGGATTTCCTTTGCGTGGATGTCGATGTCGGACGCCTGGCCCCGGAAGCCGCCGAGCGGCTGGTGGATCATCATCCGGGAATGAGGCAGGCAATGGCGCTTCCCCTTCGCTCCCCCGGCCAGCAACAACGCCCCCATGCTCGCGGCCTGCCCGACGCACATGGTGCTCACGTCCGGCCTGACGAACTGCATCGTGTCGTAGACCGCGAGTCCCGCGGTGACCACACCGCCCGGCGAATTGACGTACAGATGAATATCCTTGTCGGGATTCTCCGATTCGAGAAACAGCAACTGCGCAACGACCACGTTCGAGACGAGATCATCGATCGGCCCGCACACGAACACGACCCGTTCCTTCAGCAGTCGCGAGTAGATGTCGTAGGATCGCTCGCCCCGCGCGGATTGCTCTACGACGATGGGTATGAGGTTGAGCGCGCGAGTCTGCGTTGCTCCGGACATGTCAGGCCATCCGCTCCTGGTTCTGGTGACTTCGGGTTGCACCGACTTCAGTGCGCATTCCGTCCCGGTCGATTCGATGCCACCCGCGACTCGAAGCATCCTGCAACCTCGAGCGACGAGCGCTCGCGCGCACTTCCCCGCGACCGCCCCCCTTCACGCGGCCGCGACATCAGTCTGCCGGGGATTCAGGATCCGGTCAAACGAGGTCGGCTCGTCCGTCACCCGCGCCCGCTCCAGGATCCACTCCACGACCTGATCCTCGAACACGAGTGATTCGATCCCGGAGAGGCGCTCGCGGTCGGAGTAGTACCAGTCGAGTATCCTGGCGGGGTCCTGGTAAGTCGACGCAATCGTTTCGACCCGGGTGCGTACACGTGCGTGGTCGAGCTCGATCCGGTGCTCCTTGACGATCTCCGCGACGATCAGATCGAGGGCAATCCGACGCCTCACCGGCCCCTCGAACGCGTCCGGCTCCAGCTCGATGCGTTGCGGGTCGATCCCGGAACGCTCGATCTCCTCGCGACGGCGCTGCATGGCGCGCGTCACCTCATCGCGAACCATCGATCCAGGGAGCTCGATCTCGTTTCCGGCAAGCAGGGCTTCCATGACGCGCTGCTTCAGCACCGTGCGCAGTCCATCGACGAGCTCGCGCTCCATGTTCCCACGCACTTCGTTGCGCAAGGCATCGACCCCGCCGTCGGCGATGCCGAAGCTCTCCGCGAACGTGGCGTCGATATCCGGAATCTCGGGTTCTTCCACCCGGTGCACCTTCACGTTGAAAGTGACCGGCTTGCCCGCCAGATGCTCGGGATAATTCTCCGGAAACGTAAGGTCCAGTGTCTTGTCCTCTCCGGACTGCACGCCGACGAGGGCGTCCTCGAAGCCTTCGACCATGCGACTCGCGCCGAGCTCGACCGGCAGCTCCGTCGCATGGGCGTCATCGAACGGCGCACCGTCCACGAGACCTTCGAGATCCACCACTACACGGTCGTTGGAGGTCGCGGCACGCTCGACCGTCCTCCACGTCCGGCGCTGAGCGCGCATCGTCTCCAGCATGCGGTCGACGTCCTCGTCCATGACCGTAGCCACCGGACGCGCGATCTCGACCGATTCGAACCGCGGCAGGGAGATGTCCGGGAATACATCGAACGTCGCCGTATAGGTCACCCCGACGGCGGTCTCCAGAGGCACGATGCGCGGCGCCGCGGCGGGGCGGAGCTGCTCCTGGCCGAGGGCGTCGATGAGCGATTCCTGGACGATGCCGCCGACCACCTCGCCACGCACCTGCCGGCCGTAGCGCCGTGCGACGACCTTGACCGGCGCCTTGCCCG
The DNA here is from genome assembly GCA_958295835.1 of uncultured Gammaproteobacteria bacterium. Classification (GTDB taxonomy): domain Bacteria; phylum Pseudomonadota; class Gammaproteobacteria; order HK1; family HK1; genus HK1. The sequence goes on along the minus strand of OY282378.1, from coordinate 3,533,034 downwards.
GACGGAACCCGGGAATCCTGACGCTTCTGGCGAGATCCCCCAACCGTCTGTCGATCTCGCCCCGGATTCGCTCTTCGGGTATCTCTACCCGCATGCGCCGCTCGAGTCCCTGCGTCGTTTCCACCGTCACCTGCATGTCACGCGGCTCTTTCACCTTCGCCCCTGTGGCCGACGCTTACAGTATACCGATCGGATCTTTGCAGATGCAGCCTCTTCGGCTCGAATCGCAGACCGACGCAGCGCGAGCTCCCATCGACGGCCAGGGCGGGGTTCGTTCTCCAGCCCGTCCTCCGTCATGATGGGCGCGACGCCCGCCGCGAAGATCGCGCCTTCGCCAAGTGTTCCGCCACTACCGGCGGAGACGTCGAGAGACTCCCGACCCGGCATGGCCGGAACCAAACGCCGGTCGGCGAACGAATCATCGTCGTCTTGTCGAAGATTTCACGGACAAGGGGCTGACTTCCGGCTCGTTCTATCCGGCCACGCCGGCAACCGTCACGCCGCCGTCGACGACGATGCATTGGCCGGTGACATATGCACCGGCGCGCGAAGCAAGGAACACCGCGGCGCCGGCAACATCCTCCGGCTCGCCGATCCGGCGCAGTGGCGTAGCCCGCTCACGCGCCACCCTGCGTGCGTCGTCCTCCCATAGGGCGCGGGCGAAATCCGTTCGCACGAGTCCGGGGGCGATGGCGTTGACCCGGACCCTCGCCGGGCCCCACTCCACGGCGAGGCTGCGCACGAGCTGGATCTCCGCCGCCTTCGACACCGCATAGGCACCGAGCGCCGCATCGCCCTTGAACGCGGCGATGCTGGACATGAGAACGACCGCGCCCCCTCCCCGTTCCGCCATGCCGGGAATCACCCGGTTGCACAGCCACAGGTTGCTGCGCACGTTCGTGCTCATGACCTTGTCCCAGGCCCGGTCTTCGATATCGAGCAGCGGTCCGAAGTAAGGGTTGGTCGCCGCGTTGCCGACGAGGACGTCGATCGGACCCAGCCGCTCGACGGCACTGGCCACCAGCGTGTCGATCGCATCGCGGTCGGAGACGTTGCATGCGATCGCGGCGACCTCCGCACCGCGGGAGCGAATCGCTCGCGCTACCCGGTCGCAGGCGTCCTGCCTGCGGCTCGAGACGACGACCCTCGCTCCGGCCTCGGCGAACGCCTCGGCGATCGCACGGCCGATTCCACGACTCGAACCGGTCACCAGGGCAACCTTTCCGGTCATGTCGAATGATGCGGACGTCATTTCCGCAGCCTCCACCCGGTCTCTGCGGCGTGCTGGCCGAGCAGGATCAGCGTCTCCTCCTGGGTGAAGTCTCCCAAAAAGGACTGATTCCCGCGCTCCTTCAGGCCGCGCCGCGGCGGTCGAAATGGTCGAGCAGACTCCCGGCGAGCAGGTGGTAGCTGATGCCGGCCTGGCGGAACCGGTGGAATGCGAACCGCTCCGGCCCCCGCACCTCCACCAGCGGCTCGCCGTCGCCGAGGATCATGGTGGCGAGCTGCTGCCCCATCAGGGTGGCGCTCGCCACGCCGCGTCCGTTGTAGCCGAGGCCCGCGTAGACGCCCCGGTCGAGCGCGAACAGTCGCGGCAGATGATCCCGGGTGATCGCCGGCCAACCTGCCCAGCGGTATTCCCATTCCACGCCTTCGAGCTGGGGAAAGAGCCGCACCGCCGCCACGCGCACATGCGGCGCGTCCCCGCGATCGGTTACGTCGAGCCATCGGCCGCGCCCGCCGATGATGAACCTTCCCTGTCGGTCGAGCCGATAGTAGACGATGATCCGCGCGGTCTCCGAGACCGCGTGCCGGCCGGGCAGGACCGAGGGCAGCACGTTGTGGCCCAGCGGCGCGGTGGCGGTGACGAAGCTCGCCACCGGCACCACCGTCTCGCGCAGCCCCGGCCACAGGCGATCGGTGTAACCGTTCGTCGCGAGCACCACGAATTCGCAACGGATCGACGCCCGATCGGTGTGCACCGACCAACCGGTTCCGTCACGGACGACGGCGGTGGCGGCGCTCGCTCCGTGGATGACCGCCCCCTCCTCGATCGCGGCCCGCGCGAGCCCGCGCGCATACGCCAGCGGCTGCACGTTGCCGCCGCGCGCATCGTGCATCCCGGAGCCGTAACGCCGGGTGCCGATGAGCTCCGCAATCTCGTCGCGTTCGAGAAACCGCACCTCGCGGCTCCGCGCCGCCCACTGGCGCGCCCATTCCCGGTTGAAGCGGCGCCCCTTGGCACCGAATCCCCCCTGCACGTAGCCCGGGCGAAGCGCCTCGCATTCGATTCGATAGCGCTCGACGAGCTCGAAGACGAGGTTGCAGCTCCGGTCGCCGAACTCCAGGAAGCGCTCGCCCCAGACCGGACCCAGGGTCGCGAGGACGTCTTCGGGCAGCATCTTCACGCCACCCGGGTTCACCTGCCCGCCGTTACGGCCCGAGCATCCCCAGCCCGGCTCGCCGGCATCGAGCACCACCACCCGCCGGCCGGCCCGCGCGAGGTGGAGCGTGGCCGAAAGCCCGGTGTAGCCGGCCCCGACCACGACCACATCGGCGGCGTCGTTCGATTCCAGCGGCGGACACTCGGGGCCGGGGGGCGCGGTGGCCGTCCACAGGCTGTCGTGCATCGCAGGCATCGGTCGGGGCTCCATCGCTGGGACCTTCAGGGCACGCACCGGCCGTCAACGGCTTCCTTTCGGAGCGTCACGCGGACCGCCTCTCGTGTCGATCAGTCGCCGGCGCGCTCGCGCCTCTCGCGCATGCGGCGGCGGATGGCCTCGTTGGCCGCCTCCGCGCTGCCCGATCCGGCCGGTCTCCCCGCCGGCGGCAGGTTCGCGACCGGCGAAGCAGCAGGTCCGGCACCGCCGGACGCCACCACGCCATGCGCCTCGGCGCCGAGCGCCGCGACCACCGCGTCGGTGCGGGTGACGATCGCGACGTTCTGCATCGCATACCCGATGCTCGCGGCGTGCCAGTCGGCGTTCATCGTCGAGCACGCATCCTCGGGCACGATCATGAAGTAGCCCTTGTCGGCGCCGGTGCGCGCGGTGTGCTCGATCGACATGTTGGTCCACGCCCCGGTGTCGATGAGGATGTCGCGTCCGGCGGACTTGAGCACCGTTTCAAGCGACGAGCCCTCCCACGCGCTCATGCGCATCTTGGTGACCGCGTGATCGCCCGGCCGGGGCTCCAGGCCCTCGACCGGGGCCGCGCCCCACGTTCCGCGCACCAGCGCATTCGCGTCGGCCAGGCCCTCGAACAGCGGCGCGTTGAGGGTGAGGCCCGGGGAACCGGGCTCGACGAGGAAGTGGACGTGCACCACCATCACCCCGCACGCGCGGCAGGCGTCGGCGAGACGGCGGATGTTCTCGACGACGTTCTGCTCGCGCGCATGCTGCGCCGAGCCGCTTTCGGCGAATGCGCCGCCCTCGGAGACGACGTCGTTCTGCATGTCCTGGATGATGAGGGCGCAGCGTGCGGGGTCGAGGGTGAGGTTCGTGGCGAGCGGCACACTGGCGGAGGTCCGCGCTACGGCCAGCGCGGACGGCGGCGCGGCGGCGCCCGATGAAGCGGCGCCGCCGGACGATGCAGCGAAGCCAGGCGAAGCGGGGCCGCCACGCCGCATGGAGGACCCGGCGCGAGGCCCTCGGACCGCACTGCGGCGAGGACGGGATTCCGCGCGCATGAAGGGCTCGACGCTGGCTCCCACCTTCGTCTCGACCGCGTACACCGACGTGGTGGCGCATACGAACAGGGTGCGCCAGTCCTCCCCGCCCCAGTGCAGGTTCGCGGGCATCTCGGGGATGCGCACGGTGCCGAGCTGCGCGCCGCGCGGCGAGTAGACCCGGATGCCGCCGGGCGCGGTCACCCAGACGTTGCCCCTGGCGTCGCACTTCATCCCGTCCGGAACCCCGGCCTCCCGCGAGGACTGGATCCCCTGCGCGAACAGCCGCCCGTGGGAGAGCGATCCGTCGGGGGCGACGTCGAACACCCGGATGAGGGCCCGGGTGGTGTCGTTGACGTAGAGCAGGCTCTCGTCGGGCGAGAAGCAGAGTCCGTTCGGCTGGTCGAACTGGCGCTTGTCGACCACGAGGTCGAGCTTCCCGGCCGGCGATACGCGGAACACGCCCTGCCATCCCAGCTCGCGCGGCCGTTCGACGCCGAAGCCCGGCATCCGGCCGAACCACGGGTCGGTGAAGTAGATGGCGCCGTCGGAGCGCACGCAGACGTCGTTCGGGCTGTTGAGCTCCTTGCCCTCGAAATGCGAGGCGAGGACCTCGCGCCGCCCGTTCGGGGACAGGCGTACCAGGCTCGACGTCGCGTGCTCGCAGATGACGAGGTTCAGGTCCGCGTCGTAGGTCATGCCGTTGCACTTGTTGGCCGGGCGCATCACCTCGCGCACCCCGCCCGCCTCGTCCCACCGCCGGCGCACGTCGCCCGGCATGTCGGAGAACAGCAGGTAGTGCTCGGTCGGGTGCCAGATCGGTCCCTCGGTGAACTCGAAGCCGGTGCCGATCCGTCGCACCGGCGCGTCGGGGGCGACGAGGGACGTGAACTCGCTGCGGCGTACGTCGTGGGTCATCTGACTGCTCCCTGGCCCGGAAACGGCGCCGGAATCCCGGTCTCTTGCCCGATTCTCATCGCAAGCGCCGGTGCGCCGCAATCGCGGAGCCCGGTATGCCCGTGCGCCTCCGTCAAGTGGGGTGTCCACCGCCTCATGGCCGGCGATCCGGCCCGAAGCCCGCGGACCCCGTACCCTGCTCCTCAATGTGCATACGGTGCGGCTTCCGCCTGAAGCCGGTAGATCCGCACCGCCGTCTTCTCGAAGATGGCCGCGCGGGCGGCGGCGTCCAGGCCCGCGGCGGCGTCGCGGAATGCATCGAGCAGGGTGCCGTAGCTCGTCCAGAGCTTCTCGATCGGGAAGTTCGATCCGAACAGGCATCGATCCGCGCCGAAGATCGCCACCGTGTCGCGGAGGATACGCGCGACGTGGGTCGGGTCGTTGCGGTGGATGAAGGTGCCGAAGGCGGAGAGCTTGGAGAAGACGTTCGGCCGCGCCGCGAGCCGCTCCATGCCGGCCCGCCACTCGGCGCGGCCTGCGGGCGACAGATCCTCGAGCATGCCGGCGTGCTGGAGCACGAAGGTGACGTCCGGACACGCCGCCGCGAGCTCGGCCGCGCCCGCCATCTGCCCGGCGAAGACCTGGAGATCGAACACGAGATCGTAATCGGCGAGCCGGGCGACGTTGCGTTGCAGCACCGGATCGAGCGCAAGGTCGGGACGCGGCGCGAAGCGGTAGGTCTCGTTCTCGTGCCAGTGGAGCTGCATGCGCACGCCGCGCAGCCGCGGGTACTTCGCGAGCCGGTCGAGCCGCGGGCGCACGTCGGCGGCGAGGAGATCGGCATAGCCGACGATGGCGTGCGGCCAGCCGGACTCATCGGCCACCGCCTGCACCCACGCGACCTCGTCCTCGAACCGTTCCGGCGCCCAGTTCGCCTGCACGTAGACCGATCGCGTCACCGGGCTGCCCACGAGGTCGTCGAGATATTCGCCGATGAGGTAGTCGCGCCGGATGGCCTCGTAGGGACCGAAGATCCGCGGCTGCATCGGCCCGGACAGCCACGGCAGATCGGCTCGGCGCCAGATGTGGTGATGGGCATCGACGATGGAGAGTGCACTCATTGCAATCGATTCCCCGCGGATCGGCGCCGGGCAGGGCCGGATGATGCCTTACCGGGCGCAGTCATTCCCGTTCCCCATTTCATCGTGAATCAACGGACCGATCCTGGGCAGGACCGGACGGCGTGCCGCCAGGGCCAGTTCGTCCTCACGGACGAGGCCCCTCTCCCGACAAGAAACCACGCTACTTTCAGCACGAGGACGAATCAGCCGTGGGCGTGCCGCTACGCGGCCGATGCGGAGCGCCGCCTTCGGCCGCCGCCCGGCCCCGGATGCGCCCGCGGCCGCTGAGGCGTCCGCGGCCGCTGATGCGGCCGAGCGAGAGCATGTGGCGGCACAGGGCATCCGGCGAGGCGCCGTCTCCCAGATCGTCGAGGTAGGGCACGACCGCGGCGAGGCCCGTGGTCTCGGGCCGGAACACGGGGTCGGCCGCGAGCGGCGTGAGCCAGCTCACCCGCCACGCGAGCCTGGAGAGACGTGCGACGGCGGCGGCCATCGCATCGGGGCCGCCGCGCTCCAGCCCGTCCGAGAGCACCACGGCGGCAGCGCCGCGCGCGTAGCCGGCGAAACGGGGCACCGAGAGGAAGGCCCGGAGCGCGTCGCCGAGCCGGGTGCCCCCGTCCCAGTCGGGCGCCAGCGCGGACGCCTTCGCGAGCGCCGTATCGGGGTTGCGCAGCCGCAATGCGCCGGTGACGCGCGTGAGCCGGGTGCCGAGGGTGAAGCACTCCATATGCTCGGCCGCGTGGTAGAGCACGTGCGCGAAGCGCAACGTCCCCTCGGTGTGCGCCTTCATCGAACCCGAGATGTCGATCAGCAGGAGGATCCGGCGCTGGCGGGGCTTGCGCCGGCGCCACGGCAGCACCGGGGTATCGCCCCCCTGGCGCACCGCGGCGCGGAGCGTACGGCGCAGATCGACGGTCTCGCCCTTGCGCGCCGGTGCGCGGCGCAGGCCGCGGCGGCGTGGCAGGCCCCCGGGCGCCTCGCGCGCGAAGCGGCGCAAGGACTCGATCCCTGCGCCGGCCCGGAAACGCCGGGCGCCGAGCATCTCGGCCACGGTCGCGGAACGGCCCGACTCGCCGGTTTCGGGCGCCTCCGGCGGCTCGTGGACCCCGCCGCCCTCGTCATGGATCCGGACCTCGGTCTCGTCCTCGCTCTCAACCGGGACGGGTGCAACCTCGCCGTGAAACCAGGCGCGGAACAGGGCCTCGAACTCCCCGGCCCGCTCGCGCGGGGGGGCGAGGGTTGCGACCGCGGCGCGGCGGACGTCGTCGATGCCGCGCGGGCCGAGAAGCTCCACCCCCGCGAGGAATGCAATCGTCTGCTCCGGAGACGTGGTGAAGCCGAAGCCGCGAAGGAAGGGCGGGAACCCCGCCAGATGGCGGGCGGGCGCCGGCATCGCCGCGGAGTCGATCATTCGGCCGCTCCCCGATCGCTCAGCCCGTGGATTGCGCGGCGGCTCGTCGTCCGGCACCGGATTCGCCGGCTTGGCGAATCTCCACGACGGCGCAATCGTTCGGCCATGGACTGCACGTCCACGAGTTGCGTGCCGAAATACTCACGCATCGCCGAAGCCTCGTCGCGGGTACGGACACGGCGTCCACCCGATCAGCCATCGGCGGATGAGTATAGTCGGGCGCCAGTGGCGCGTCAGGGCCGGGACATTGCGGGCAACAATTCCCGCCAAGCGCGAGAACCTCCGAAGATCCGCCACGATCGGGCGTTCCGGCCATTGGAATTGGCGCGATACCGGGTCGTGACATCGCGTGTCAGGGCGTGAGCGGGAATTGCCGCATTGCGGGAAGCATCCGGGAAACGGGGCTGCTGATACCGTGAAACAGTTGTTAGTTCAGTATTGACAGTCAGATATGTACTACCTAGTGTTTCCGGCCCTGAGCGGGGGACACGACAGGTGGCTCCACATGAACCATGCATTGGAAAACGCGGACGAAGCAGCCGTTCTCGACATCGTGGACGGCGACGCGACCAAGTCGGACAAGATCCGGCGACTCGACAGGCTGGGGCTCGCGCGGGCGGACATCGCGAGAGCGCTCGATATCCGGTACCAGTTCGTCCGCAACGTGCTCGTCGAGGACGAGCGGCGCCGCGCCTCGCGCCGGGAAGGATCCACGCCGGACGGCAGGCCGGGCCTGCCACGAAACCCGGTGTTCGCGACCGAAGCGGATCGGAAATACGCAACCGGGGCAGATCGGATGCCTGCCGCCGAGACGGATCGGCGACCCGCCGCCGACGCAGCGGGTCATGGATCGGGTGGGACGGGCGAAGCCAATCCGGCCGCCTCCGCCGTGCGCGATGCGTCATCGGGGGAAGCACTCGGCCCGGTGCGGATCACCCTCCGGCGTGGCCGGCTGGCGATCCCCGAACCCTTCCTGGCAGCGCTCGGTATCGAGGACGAAGACGATGTATTCCTCGATGTGGAACAGGACGAAATCCGCATCTACAGCCGCGCCACTGCGCTTCGGCAAGTGCAGGAACGGGTGGCGAAGTACGTTCCCTCTGACGTCAGCCTGGTCGACACGCTCATCGAGGAGCGGCGCCGCGAAGCCCTGAAGGAAGAGGCCGGCAATGCCTGAGTATGTGATCGATGCATCGGCCATACTTGCACTCGTCAAGAACGAGCCGGGCGCCGGGTACGTTCGCGAGCGCATCGCGCGGTCCCTGGTTTCCGCTGTGAACCTGGCGGAGGTCGGGACCGTTCTTTCCGATTTGGGACTCACGGATGCCGAGATAGGGGCCGACATGGTCAAGCTGGGCGTCGAGTGCGTGCCCTTCGACGCCCGTCAGGCACAGGTCTCGGCCGAGTTGCGCCGCACGACTCGTTCCGGCGGACTGTCGCTGGGAGACCGGGCCTGTCTTGCCCTCGCAAAATCCACCGGACTACCCGCGCTGACCGGGGACAGGGCATGGCTCACGGCCGGGATCGACGTCGAGATCGACATGATCCGCGACTGAGCGGAGCTTCCGGGTGTAAACACGCCGAGCCGTGATCGGATCGCTTACCCGAAGTTCATCCCCTCACCCCACGGCCCGTTCCAGCACGTCGTCGAGCTTGTCGGCAACGAAATGGACGTCCTCCTCGTCCTTCAACGCGGCACCGATCGCACGGCGGAAGGCGAGGGGCCACCGGGTCCCGGACGCCGCGAGCATTTCTGCCGCCTCCGCCCAGTCGATCGCCTCCGCGACCCCCGGCGGCTTCGCGAGCGGCATCTCGCGCAGCTCGCCGACCGCGGCAACCACGGCGCGGGCGGTACGCTCGGCCACGTCCCGGGCGCGCAGCCCCACGATCTCGATCTCCTTCTCGGGCTCGGGGTAGGCGATCCAGTCGTAGACACAGCGCCGGCGCAGGGCCTCGTGCAGTTCCCGGGTGCGGTTCGAGGTGAGGACGACGACCGGCGGCTCCGCGGCGCGCAGCGTGCCCGTCTCCGGGATCGAGATCTGGAAGTCGGACAGGAACTCCAGGAGAAACGCCTCGAACTCGTGGTCCGAGCGGTCGATCTCGTCGATGAGCAGCAGGGTGCGCGCCGGAGCGCGCAACGCCGCCAGCAGCGGGCGTTCGATCAGGAACGCCTCGTCGTACAGATCGACGTCGCGCTCGCCGGCGCGGCGTAGCGCGAGCATCTGCGCGGGGTAGTTCCACTCGTAGAGCGCGGCGGAGGCGTCCATCCCCTCGTAGCACTGGAGCCGGATGAGGTCGCGGCCGAGCACCTCCGCAAGCGCCTTGCCGGCCTCGGTCTTGCCCACTCCGGGCGCGCCTTCGAGCAGTAGCGGCTTGCCGAGCGCCAGCGCGAGGAAGGCCGCGGTGCCGAGACCCTCGCCGGCCACGTAGGCAGCGCCGCGCAGCGCCGAGCCGAGCGCTTCGGGGGACTGGAAGCGGCGCGGAGCGCGGGCCGGGCGCGGCGCGTCCCGGCCGGATTCCCGTTCCGGTTCGGGACCCGGTACCACGGCTGTCGGGTCGGTTGATCCCCGCCTCGACACCGAACCGGTCGGCGTCCTTCCATTCGCCCCGGCCCCCGGGGCCTGACCGGATCCCGGGGCCGGCCCGCCGCCGGGCGCCGGCCGGAGCTTGTGTCCGGCCTTCACGGGCGCAGTCCAGGCGAGCCGGCGTCTCATTGCACTTGCACCGTGCGAAGCCTCACCGTGCCCCGCCCTGCTCCTTCAGCGCACGCAGGATCTTCTCCGGGGTGAACGGCATCTCGTCGATGCGCACCCCGACCGCGTCGAAGATCGCGTTGGCGATGGCGGGGATCGGTGGGGTCGAGCACATCTCGCCGACCCCCTTGCCGCCGTAGGGTCCGTCCGGGGCGGGGCGCTCCAGGATCGTGAAGCGCTGCTCGCAGATGTCGCCCGGGCCGGGCATCAGGTACTGGTTGAAGTCGGTCGGGCCGTGGGAGCGATCGGGGTAGTAGGGCTCGGTGGTCTCCCACAGCGCGTGGCTCATCCCCATCCAGCCGCCGCCGACGAGCTGCTGCTCCACGAGCCTGGGGTTCATCGCCCGCCCGACCTCGTAGGCGGCCTCGATCGAAATGACCTCGACCTCTCCGGTCTCGTCGTCCACCTCCACCTCGGCCACGGTGCAGGCGTGCGCGTAGCAGGTCACCGGGTCCATCTCACCGGTCTCCGGGTCCGGAGTCGACATCGGTACGAGGAAGATCCCGCGCCCCGACACGGTGCGGCCCTGCTCGAACTGCGCCGCCGCGGAGGCGTCGGCCACCGTGATGAAGCGCGAAGGAGCACCGCGCACGTGAATGTTGCCGCGGCCGTCGGTGACGAGATCGGCGGCGTCCACCTCCAGCTTCTCCGCCGCCGCCTCCAGGAGGACCCCGCGCGCTTCCTCGGCCGCCGCGATGACCGCGTTGCCGACCCGGTGCGTCCCGCGCGACGCGAAGCTGCCCATGCAGTGCGGACCGGTGTCGGAGTCCGCGGTATCGACGAAGACGTCCTCGACCGGGACCCCGAGCGCCTCCGCGCAGATCTGGCGCACCACGCTCTTCATGCCCTGGCCCAGATCGATCGAGGACAGGGCAACGGTGAACTTGCCGCCGGGATTGGAATGCACGAGGGCCTGGCTCGGGTCCCCGCCCAGGTTCATGCCGATCGGGTAGTTCACCGATGCGATCCCGCGTCCGCGTCGCCTGGCCATCGCTTCAACGCCTCCTCGTTCCCAGCAGGCTCGACATCCGACCTCGTCCCGCCAGGGGACTGCGGGCCGGCGACGCCACGGTTGGCGCATCGGCCGGCGCCGGAGGTCGAGTCGTGGTCGCCGCTGCTTCGGCGCCGGCGGGCGGCACCCTCCGCCCGGACGCTCCGTTCCCCGGCCCCGGCGCCGGCGCCGGCGGAATCACGCCACGCTCGCCGCCTCCGTCGCGCGTCGAGGACATCGCCTGGAAACGCTCCGAGAGCGGCCAGTCGGCGATCCGGGCCGCAGCCTGGACGCATTCGATGAGCGCCGCATTCTTCGTCACCCGCCGGTGCGCCTTCATGTCGCCGTCCCGGTATGCGTTGAAGATCCGGAACTCCATGGGGTCCATGCCGACCAGGCGCGCGAGCTTGTCCATCTGCACCTCGAGCGCGAAGTCCGCCCCGGTGACCCCGAACCCGCGCATCGCGCTCGACGGGGTGCGGTTGGTGTAGACGCAGCGCGCATCGACCCACACGTTCGGGATGTAGTAGGGGCCGGGCATGTGGGCGGCGGCCTTGACCGCCCCGTAGGGGGACAGCCGGGAGTAGGCGCCCGCGTCGAAATGGATGCGTGCGTAGCGGGCGACGATCCGGCCGTCGTCCATCACCCCGTCTTTGACGTAGAACCGCTCGGCGCCACGCGGACTCGACACCTGCATCTCCTCGGCGCGGCTGTAGGCGCTACGCACCGGGCGCTGGGTGAGCATCGCGCCGAGCAGCGCCAGCGGCTCGTGGACGCTGTCCACCTTGCCGCCGAAGCCCCCGCCCACGGTGCCGCCCACGAAGTGGAGCCGGTTCGAGGGCAGGTCCAGGATCCGGGCCGCGGTCTCCAGACTGAAGAAGAGCGCCTGGGTGTTCGTGTAGCAGACGTAACGGCCGGCGGTGTCGGGGGCCGCGATGCACCCGCCGGTCTCGGTCGGCGCGTGTTCGATCGGCGACATCTGGTAGCGCTCCTCGACGACGTGGTCGGCCTCGCGGAAGCCGCGTTCGACGTCGCCGAAGCGGATCTTCCGGAAGTCGTAGCCGTTGTAGTCGTACCAGTTCCGGCCATGGTACTCGTTGACCAGCGGGGCGCCCGGCGCCAGCGCCTCCTCGACGTCGAACACCGCGGGCAGGGGCTCGTACTCCACGCGGACCTTCGCCGCGGCGGCGGTCGCGACCGCTTCGCTCTCGGCGATCACCGCCGCGACCGGCTCGCCGCGGTAGCGGACCTTGTCGAACGCCAGCGGGGGCTCGTCGTCGGGGCCGAGGTCGAGGAGGATCAGCAGGGTGTGGACCTTCTTGGGCACGTCCTCGGAGGTGAGGATGCGCACCACCCCCGGCATCTGCGCGGCCTCGCGGGTGTCGAGAGAACGGATCCGCGCATGATGGTGGGGGCTGCGCGCGAACTTCATGTGCAGCATCCCCGGCAGGGCGTAATCGTCGAAGAAGCGGCTCCTTCCGGTGACGTGCCCCTGCGCGTCCTGGCGCTGGGTCGGGCGGCCGACCTCGTTCAGATCGTCGTCGCGCTCGTCCGCGAACAGATCCTTGCGGAATTCCATGGCGCCGGCTCCTCCTTTCGGCATCGTGCGTATCGCGGCCCGTGCTACACGACGCCGGGCCGGCTGCCGCCCGGCTGCCCGGCGCCCGACGGTCCCGCGCCCGCCGCGGCAAGCACCGCCTCGATGATCGGCTCGTAGCCGGTGCAACGGCAGATGTTGCCACTGATCGCGTCGACGACGTCCTCGCGGGTCGGGCTCGGGTTGGCGGCCAGCAGCGCCTTGGCGGCCATGAGCATACCGGTCGTGCAAAAGCCGCACTGGGCCGCGAAGTGGTCCATGAACGCCCGTTGCAGGGGATGGAGGCCGCCGGGGCCGGGCAGCGACTCCACGGTCTCGATCGTGCAACCGTCGCAGGTGGCGGCCAGCGTGATGCAGGCGAGGCGGGGCTGGCCGTCCACGATCACGGTGCAGCTCCCGCAGGTGCCCTGCCTGCATCCCTGCCTGATCGAGGTGGTGTCGAGCCGGTGGCGAAGCAGCGACAGCAGCGTTTCACCGTCGGCGATCAGCTCGGTGCGGTTCGTGCCGTTCAGCCGGAAACGGAGGGTGGCGTGTGACATCGCCCTTCCCTTCAAGCCCCGCCGAGGAGGAAGCGTACCGAAGGGGCGTGCCCGACCGCGGCCGATGCATCGCGCAACGTGTCGAAGGCCTGCAATCCGACCGTCACTGAACTCCCTCCGGATAGATATCTATTTTATGACAGGCACTGACTACGTCACGTCATCCTGCGCCCGATGCTCCAGCACCCGCCGCACGATGCGCTCCTGCGTGCCGCCGAGGTCCTCGTTCACGATCCCGTGGCGGGCAGCCTTGATCATTCGAACGACCGGTTCGGTGCCTTCGAGCCTCTCCGCGATGCGGTACACGCTCTCGGGGACCACCACCGGGTCCCGGTTCGCCTGCATCAGATCGACCGGGCACTGGACCGCGGGCAACCGCTGCTCCAGCTCGGCGACCATTCGGGTCAGCTCGAACAGCCCATGCACCGGCATGTAGTGGTAGTTGATGTGCGGGTGCTCGGACTCGTTCGGCCGGAAGGGCATCACCCCCTCGAACGACGATACCCACTGCACCAGACGGTTGGCGCGATGCACCAGGGGAACGAACTTCATGTTCGGGTTCCGGAAGTACAGCGGCACGTTGACCGCGATCACCCCCGCGAGCTTCCCGGGATGCTCGGCGGCGAGCAGCAGCGCGAGCGCGCCGCCGCTGGAGAACCCGACCACGCAGACCCGCCGCGCCAGCGCGGACATGATCGCGTACCCGCGCCGCACCGAGTCCAGCCAGTCCTCACAGCTACGCTCGCGCAGATCCCAGGGCGAGGTCCCGTGCCCTTTGAGGCGCACGCCGACCACGGGGAGGTCATGCGCGCCGAGCCGCCGGCCGAGCCCGTGCATCTCCGCCGGCGAGGCGAGGAAGCCATGCACCGCCACGACCCCGAGCGGTGCCGGCAGGCCCGCGGGCAGGAACAGGAAGGGTTCGCCCGGTTCGGTGGCGGTCTCCTTCGCATTCAGCTCGGAATGGCGCTCGCGGGAGAACGCCTCGCGATCCCAGGCCCATTCGAGGCGCTCGTCGTCGAAGCGCAGCTTCGCGATCTCTCCGTCGTCGAGCCGTGTACTGTCGGCGTGGGCGCGCCGTATCGCGTCGTGCACGCCGAGGATCGGCGCTACTTCGTTGGCGTACACCAGCACCGGGTTCTCGAGTCGCACCTCGTCGAACCCGGATTCCTCGCGCAGCTTCGGAAGGAAGCGGTAGCTCCCGTTCGACCGCTCCACCAGGGCGCTGTTGCGCGTCGTTCTCAGGAAGCGCGCGAGGCCCCGCGAACGACCCTCGGGCAGGCCGCCGTACGACTCGGGGTTGCGCAGGCTGCGGTGCAGGCGCACGCCGCTTTCGTGCTGCGCGTGCTTCACCGCCAGATAGAGAAGCCGGTGGAAGTACGCGCACGGGATCTCGCGCTCGCCGGCCTCGATCCGCTCGAAGATCAGGCGGGATGCGAGGTGACTCAGGTTCACGGTCACGCCCTCGTACATCCGTCGCATGCACTCGTCGCGCGCTTGTCGTGCGTATCCACGCATGAGCCGTCCCAGCACGTGGCTCGTCCAGTGCCGGCCGGGCGCATCGAGCGCGAAGCAGTCGTCGATGGCGGTGATCTCCGGCAGCACGCGTTCGCCCAGGTGCCGTTCCATCCAGCCCCGGAAGTACTCCATGCGCAACGGCATTCCGAAGCGGATGTCCATGTCGGTGTGCTTGAGCAGCAGATTGCCCTCGATCAGCAGCTCCTCGGAAAGCCGCCGGGTCAGCCGCCCGCGTGCGAGCATGTCCGCGCCCCTGCGCAGCAGGTTGTCCCCGATGCGCACCGGCCAGAAGGTGATGTTCGCGGGCACGATGCAGGTGGGCTTGCGCGCCGCGGCGAGCAGCGATCCGGTGTCCGGCATCCCGAGCTCCTCGGCCCAGGCTTCGATCTGCCGCGAGCGACCGGCATCGGCCGCCGTGCACACCACGTGCTTGAACGTATCGAGGGCGAGCCCGAGCACCGCCGCGCCGGTGTGGTGCCGGCGCCACTCCCGAGCCTTGCGCGAGTACACGCTGAAGTCGCCGTCCTCGCCGAGCACCCGCCGGTCCTTCACCATGCCGCCCTCGGGGAAGATCACCACCTTGCGCCCGCGCAGGATCTCCCCCGCGAGGAAGGGCAGCAGGCGCGGGTGCTGATTGGAGACGGCGCCCACGTCGGCGAGGTAGTTGGAGAAGGGGTCGCCCTCGACGAAGAAGTCGGCTCCGGCCACCGAGCGGCAGTATGCGCCGGTCTCGACGTAGATGAAGTACTGGGGGATGAAGGTCTCGAATCGCGCGAAGTGGTTGAAGAGGAAAATGTCGCCCTCGGCGAGCTTGTCGCCGACCTCGTGCAGCTTCAGGTTGATCCTGAAGAGGCGGCGCAGCATCGAGAACAGCCGGGCCGACCATCGGTACGTCGCGGGGTTGATCTCGAAGTCCATCACCGTTTGGAGCTCGCGCGCGATCGACGGGCAGGGCGATGATAAGCGATCACGCGGACGGCCCGCGATCCCCGGTCGGTCCAGGTTGCGACGTCATGCGCAGGCCTTGGCGGGGCCGCGGGTGTTCAGGCACCGGCGAGAGACCTCGGCTCCCAGTCCTTGCCATCGACGAAGCCCGACTGAACCGCCCTGGGAATCCCGGAGGATGACTTGCTCGGCTCAGGCCACCCGAGCACCGCAGCCGCGCGCGAGCACGCGCCCGTGACCCAAATGAATGCGAGCGACCCTGCCGTCCGCCGGTCGCAACCCTCCCGAGCGCCGACGGGATGAATTCACCGTCAGCCGCGCTGGATCCCTTGCTGCCGTATTCTCTCCCCTGTCTTCGTGTCGAAGGTATGCATCAATTGGATCGAGGTGTCGAAGCTCATTCGTTTTCCAACGTAGTCGAACGGCGGCAGATCGAGCTTCACCGTGAACTCCGTTCCCTCGTCGGTGATCAGATAAGCGAGAGCGTACTCACCGAATTGTTCTATCAACTCGAGCCTTCCGCTGACCAGAGCCGACTCCTGATCGCAGATGCGCAGGTGTTCGGGCCGGACGCCCAGCGTCATTTCGTGATTGAAACGTGCCCGGGATCCTGCATCGATATCGGAATTGCGAAAAAAGTTCATCTTCGGGCTTCCGATGAACTGCGCGACGAACATGTTCTGCGGTCGTTCATACAGGGCCATCGGAACGCCGACTTGTTCGATTTGCCCATCCCGGAGGACGATGATCCTGTCGGCCAGGGTCATGGCCTCGACCTGATCATGGGTGACGTAAATCATGGTCGTCCCCAGGCGCTCGTGAAGCCGCGCGATCTCGATCCGGGTTTGAACGCGAAGAGCCGCATCGAGGTTGGAAAGCGGTTCGTCGAAAAGAAACACTTCCGGCGCCCGTACGATAGCGCGCCCGATTGCGACCCGTTGCCGCTGTCCGCCTGACAGGTTCTTTGGACTTCTGTCCAGGTAATCCGTGATTTGCAGAACCTCCGCGGCGGCGCGCACGCGCCGGTCGATTTCGTCCTTCGGCGTCTTCGCCTGCTTCAGCCCGAAGGCCATGTTCTTGTAGACGGTCATGTGGGGGTAAAGCGCATACGTCTGGAATACCATGGCAACGCCCCTTCTGGACGGCGCCACGTCGTTGACGACGGTTCCCCCGATTTCCACCGTTCCGTCCGTGATGTCGTCGAGGCCGGCGATCATGCGGAGGAGCGTGGTCTTCCCGCAGCCCGAGGGGCCTACGAATACGACGAATTCTCCATCCTCGATATCGAGATCCACACCGTGGACAACCCCGACGGATCCGAAGGATTTGCGGAGGTCACGGATTTTCACGTTGGCCATGTCGTTTCCACTTCTTCTATCTTCGATTTGAGAATACATTCAAATTCCGGGTATTGGTGCGGCATGTTCCCCCATAGCAACTCCGATCTGGCGAAGGACGTGAAATTCCCTTCGGCCAACAGCGGTTCGAGGGTGGGCATTCTCGCTTCGACGTAGTTGCAGGGCAGCTTTCCGCTCAGAACCCTTCGCGCAAAGACGTACCAGCTCGCTACCGATCGGATTCCGCGATGCGGCCTTCGTCCCGCGGCAAAACACCCTTCAATCGTCGGCCTGATGAAAATCGAGAATTTCGCGAAGCCGTCCGCACAAATGCGCTCAAGGGAATCGCCTATATTCCGGTTGCGGAATCGGGCGACGATTTTTCCCAGGTAATCTTCCTTGTCGAAGGGCAGGTGCATGTCCAATGCGGGAAGCACTTCTTCGGTCTCGTATCCCCAGAAATGATCGAACAGCTCGGGATCCGCAATCGCCTGGTCGAAGGTATGGTGGCCCGACAGCGCTCCAAGGTAGGCAAGGCAGGAGTGTCCGCCGTTGAGTATGCGGATCTTGGCTTCTTCGTACGGGTCCACGCTCCCGGTCAGGGTGACGCCGACCTTCTCCAGTTGCGGCCGAGGCCCGGCAAAATCGTCCTCCAGCACCCATTGGATGAAATCTTCCGCCATCACCGTTCGTCCGCTCTGCCAGGAGAACAACTTCCGTGTCTCCTCGGTGTGTTCGAGCTTGGGCTTGGGGGTGATCCGATCGACCATCGAACATGGAAAGCTGGCGTTGGCGGCAAGCCAATGGGCCAGGTCGCCGTCTCCGAGCGCGCGCACGTAGGACATCAGATTCATCCGAAGCATCCTGCCGTTGCGGCGGATGTTGTCGCAACAAAGAACCGAAACGGGACCGGCCCCCGCATTCATCCGCCGCCTGAGGCCGGTGGACAGGCAGGCATAGACGGACCTGGGATTCCGCCCTGACAGTTCCTCTGCGATCACGGGATCCCTTCTGTCCAGATTCCCTTCATCATCAAGATGGTAGCCGCTTTCCGTGACCGTGATCGTCACCATGCGCACACTGGTTTCCGCCAATATCCGCTCCGCCCGCGACGAGTCGTTCGACCAGTCCACAAAATCGACATGCGAGCGGACAACCTGAAACCCGGTTTCCCCTGTTGACGATATCGTCTTGAGGACATAGCCTCTGGGAGCGTCTACGTCGCGGGCAAAGTTCCGGGAGTCGGACGGGCGCAGGTTGATTGCAGCGATGCCCCATCGCAGATCGCCGGTTTCCTGCATGTAACGGTCGACGTAGACAGCCTGGTGAGACCGGTGGAATGCGCCGAATCCCAAGTGCACGATACCGGTATTGCAGTCGGACCGGTCATAGGTCGAGCTCTTCAACCGATACGCCGATCCTGAATTCATCGGACGACTCTGCCCGATTCCGCTGGATCAGAAACCAATTCGCGGCGGGCGACCCTCCTGTATTCGGTCGGAGTCATTCCCTTCATCTTGAGGAATTGCCGGTTGAAGTTGGCCAGGTTTTGAAAGCCGACCTTGTAGCAGATCGCAGATATCTGATCGTCGGTCGCGTAGATCATGCCGCAGGCCTGACCGACACGGACGCGGTTGACGAACTCCACGAACTTGTTCCCGGTCGCGGTTTGGAAGTTCCTTGAGAAAGTGGACAGGCTCATGCCCGCCATTTGCGCGGCTTCCTCCAGAGAAATATCTTCGACATAGTGATGGACGATGTGATCGACCACTTTGCCAATCCTTGCCTGCCTGCTGTTGCGGTTCGGTTGCGATGATTTCAACACCGACAGGGTCTTTTTTGAACCGTGCGCATTGATGGCGTTCAAAAAGGAAAGGAAGGCGATGATCCGCTCGGCCCCGTGCGCGTCCCGGATACCGGCCATTCGGGACTGAGCTTCGGTCGGGTCGAAACCGACGAACTCGATGCCCGATTTCGACATGTCCAGCATCGGCCACAGCTCGCTGAACTCGGGAAACGCCGCGATCAATTCCCGCAGACTCTTGTTGTTGAATTGAACAAGCATGTCTCTGATCTCGACCGGCGGCGTTTTGATGTCGTGGGTGATCCAGTTGTGGGGAAGATTCGGGCCCGTCAGGAAAAGGCTCCCCGGCGAGAACTCTCCGATGTAATCGCCGACGAATGCCTTGCCTCGCGTCCGCACGACCAGGTGGAGCTCGTACTCTTCGTGGGCGTGCCAGCGACAGAGATCGGTGGGCCATCCGTGTTCGAGATAGCGGATGCTCTCGGTTGCCCGGTCGACGATTTCGATTTCGGCCTGAATGATCGGCATCGCCTGCCTCGACATGTCACGGCCGTCGCCGCCGATGGTCGATGCGTTCATGCGGCCGGAGCAGTCACCGGCCGCAAGGGTGCTCCACAAGATCTCATTTGACTGCTCCGAACGTCAGGCCCTGAACCAGTTGCTTCTGGCAGAACCAGCCAAGAACGACGATCGGAGCACATGCGGCCGTCGAAACCGCCGAAAGCTTGGACCAGAACAGGCCCTCCGGACTGGAAAAAGACGCGACCAGGGCCGTCAGGGTTCCCGCATCGGAAGAGGTCAGGTTGATCGACCAGAATGCTTCGTTCCACAGAAGCACGATACTGAGCAGAGCCGTTGAAGCGACACCGCCCCAGCTCAGCGGTATCACGATTTCGATGATTTCATTGAAGGTCGATGTGCCGTCCATTCGACTGGCTTCAAGAATTTCTTTCGGAATTTCCCGGAAGTAGGTGAACAGAAGCCAGATCACGATGGGAAGATTGATCATTGCATAGATTACCACCAGAACAATGCGCGTATCCAGCAGGCCGAGCTTCTGGCTGATCAGGTAAATCGGCATCAGTACGCCGACGGCCGGCAGCATCTTGGTCGAAAGCATCCAAAGCAGAATGTCCTTGGTGCGGCGACCCGGAAAGAATGCCATCGCATACGCCGCGGGTACCGCTATTGCTATCGCCAACGCCGTCCCGCCAACGCTGGTGATGATCGAATTCCAGGCGAATCCGGTGTAGTCGGTCCGCTCCTGAATCAGCGAGAAGTTCTCCAGCGTCGGATCGAAGATGATGGTCGGTGGCACCGCGATGGCTTCGAGCTCGGTCTTGAAGCTCGTCAGGGCCATCCAGAAGATGGGGAAGAACATCAGGATGCCGGCGACCCAGGCCGCCGTGATCGCGGCACGTTCGGACCAGAGAGCCCTTTGTGTATCGTTCATCTGCTCAGACCACCAGATTCTTGCCGATCATCCGGATCAGGAAGACCGCAACGATGTTGGCCAGAATGATCGCGAACACCCCGCCTGCCGAGGCCACTCCAATGTCGAATTGCAGAAGCGCCTGACTGAAAATCATGAAGGTGAGGTTCGTGCTTTCGGTTCCGGGCCCACCTCCGGTGGTGACGAATATCTCGGCGAAAATGGACAGATGGAAGATCATCTGGATCATGAGAACGACAGCGATCGGACGAGCCAGATGCGGCAGCGTCAGCATCCAGAACCGCGCCCAGAACCCGGCACCGTCAAGAAGTGCCGCTTCTTTCTGTTCGGTGTCCTGGCTTTGCAATGAAGTGATGAAGATCAGGATCGCGAATGGCGTCCACTGCCAGCTCACGATGATGATGATCGACAAGAGCGGGTAGTCGGCCAGCCAGTTCACCGGTTCCAGTCCGAACACCCTCGCAACCACCGCCAGGAGGCCGTAAATGGGATTCATCATCATGTTCTTCCACAGCAATGCATTCACGGTCGGCATGATGAAGAAGGGTGATATCAGCATGACCCGGACAATGCCGCGTCCACGGAAGGGACGGTCCACCAGGATGGAGATCGCCAGCCCGAGAACGACGGAGATGACCAGGACGGATCCGACCAGGCCGAGCGTATTGCCCAGGGCGGGCCAGAATGCCGGATCGGTCCCGAAGAACTCGTAGTTGTCGAACCCCATGAAGCCGGTTCGCTCGGGATAAAGCAGGTGATAGCGGATCGTCGAGAAATAGAGCGTCATGCTCAGAGGCACAATCATCCACAACGCGAGAAGGACGATGCCCGGCGCCTGAAGCCATCTGGCCAAGGCCCGGTTCATTGATGTCCTCCAGAAGCGATGCCCCGGTGCGCATGTCGAGTGGCGGGGCGGCAAGGACACGTACACGGCAGCGGTACTGTGCGATACGTTGGAGGATCGAGTCGAATTTTCAGAACGTCAAGGATGTGCGTTGATGGAGACGTATGCGCGGGTCTCATGGAGCAACGGCCTTGTCGGGGGACGTTCGGTCCCATCCGGAGATGAAACGGGGGAGCGGATGACGCCCCGGGGTCGAGCGATCCCGGGGCAATGATGGGATGTGCGGCTGCCGAGCCGGGTACGGCGATTCAGTAGTAGCCCGCCTTGCGCATCTCGCGATCCGCGATGTCTTGAGCGTTTTCCAATGCCTCCGCAACCGATACCTTCCCGGCCAGAGCCGCGGTCATTTGCTGACCTACGGCGATGCCGATCGCCTGAAACTCCGGTATCGCAGCAAACTGGACGCCGGTGTAGGGAGTCGGATCCTGCGTGGAGTTCGATGGGTCCGCCGAAAGGATTGCCTTCAGCTCGGCCTCGGCAAAGAGCGCCGCATCCAGGAAATTCCGATTCTCGTAGGTCGAGGTTCGGGTGCCGGTCGGAACCGATCCCCAACCATTGGTGGCGGCCACAAGCTCGATGTACTCCCGCGAGGTCGCCCATTCGATGAACGTCTTTGCTTCGTCCGCCTGGTTGGTCCCCGACGGCACTGCCAATGCCCAAGCCCAAAGCCAGTTGGCGCCGCGGGAAGTCACGGCAACAGGGGACTGCGCGAAAGCGATCTTGTCGGCGACCTTCGACTGACCGGGGTCGGTGACGAAGCTGGCCGCGATGGTGGCGTCGATCCACATTCCGCACTTGCCTTCG
Organism: uncultured Gammaproteobacteria bacterium; assembly: GCA_958295835.1. GTDB lineage: Bacteria > Pseudomonadota > Gammaproteobacteria > HK1 > HK1 > HK1. The sequence continues at coordinate 3,511,296 of OY282378.1, read as the reverse complement.
TTCATGAGCGCGAGGATCTCGTTGAAGCTGTTGGCCTCCGATCCCGGAGGACCATGGTTGGTGAGCAGATTGACGTAGAAGCTCACCGCATGGTTCCAGGCGGGACTATCCAGTTGCGGTCGCCACTGTTCGTCGAACCAGCGGGCACCGAAGGAGTTCGCCATCGTGGTCAGGAAGGCCATGTTGTCGCCCCAGCCCGGCTTTCCGCGCAAACAGATGCCGTAAACGCCGTTGTCGCGATCCGTCATGGCGGCCGCCGCATCCTGCACATGGCCCCAGGTCGGATTGTCCGGCATGTCCATCCCCGCCGCGTCCAGAAGATCCTTGCGATACATGACCATCGAGCTTTCGCCATAAAACGGCGCCGCATACAGCGTGCCGTCGTGGGACAACCCGCCCCTCATCGCCGGCAGGATGTCGTCGACACCGTAGTCGGCACCGAATTCCAGCGGTTCGAGCCAGCCGCGCTCGCCCCAGATCGGGGCCTCGTACATGCCGATGGTCATGACGTCGAACTGGCCGCCCTTCGTCGAAATGTCGGTGGTCACGCGCTGGCGAAGGACGCCTTCCTCCAACGTCACCCACTTCACGGTGATGCCCGGGTTGGCTTCTTCGAACACGGACGTCAATTTCTGCATTTCGATCATGTGGCCGTTGTTCACGGTCGCGATGGTCAGCTCGCCGGCTGCCGTTGTCGCCGCGCCGCCGAGGCCGATGGCCAGACCGAGCGCAATACTGCGAAGCGATTTCATGTTTTCCTCCTCGGGAATGTGTGACTTTTCGGTCACTTGCCCGATGAGCATAGATAGTCAAATGACATCTTGTTAATACGATTCATCCAATCTAACATACTTTTTCTCCACATTTCATAGGCAATTGCGCGTATACGGGTCGTGTACTCATCACCGATCATCGTAAGGGTGCGGGCGTGCAGGCGAGGCGCTTCCTGAAGCACATCCTTTCGTGTCGGACCCGGTCGAACGCGACGAGCAGCATCGACGTCGGCATCTCCCGAATCGTCCGCGTCCTGTGATGCAGGTTTGCTCACCCAGGCGTCACGCCGCTCTCCGCCTGGAAGGGATGCGCGGGATACGGCGCTCGCTCCTCACGCACCTGCACGCTGGCGCGTTGCCGGCGGCGCACGATCCGGGCCACCGCCTCCGTGCGCCCACCACGGGTTGGACTGAGCCGCACCCCTTCCACCGCATCGCATACGTCGTCCGGCGTGAGTCCCGGGAGGACTTCCGAGGCGGCGAGATTGCGCGGCGCGCTCCCGGGACTCAGGGCGAGGAACTCCGCCCGCAACTCCCTCGTGCCCCTGCGGCCGTGCAGCCGCCACAGCTCCCGTACCTCCATCTCCCCGTAGCGCTCGGCCTTGCCCGCGTCGGCGCTCGTGATTTCGACCTCGACCACCAGATCGGGCGCGGTGTGCTCGATGAAGGCTTCGGCCTCCGCTTCCCCCCCTTCGGTCAGGGCCGCGAGATAGCCTCTGGCGCGCTTGCCGACGTAGAACGCGCAGTCGGGCTCCATCCCTGTGCCGGGCGGCTCGCCTCGCCCGCGAAGTCGGGGACTGCGGAGCCCCTTCGACGCACCGGCGAGGGTGCTCCCCGCGGCGTCCACGATGTCATCGAAGATCTTGGTCAGGTCCTCGTGAAGGTTCGAGGGCGCCATCAGGGCGATGACCCCGCGCACCGGATCGAGGCAGACCCGGCGGAAGCAGCGGTTCCAGTCGATGGCGGCGAGCTCGGCGATGGTCCCGGCATCGGCACGCAGGACATGGATGGTGGAGCCGAGAGGCCCGACGTGCGTCGTGGCGGGTTGGTGCATGACGGTCGTTCTCCTTGCGCGGGACGAAGCAGTGTACTCCCGGTATGCCTTCGCCCGACCGGCCTCTCGGAGGGAAGCCTTCGCAATTCGAGACGGGTAGCGGATGCGGCGCCGTTTCATGGCGGTCGTTCCGTATCGGTCACCGCTCACGGGGCCGGGACGTGGATGATCAGGTTGCCGGCGTCATCGACGGCGGCGCGAAAGCCGGGCGGCAGCACGGTCGTCGTATCGAGCTGCTCGATGATCGCCGGTCCTTCCAGGGCGTGGCCCGGCCCGAGGGACTCACGCCGCAGGATCGGGGTCTCGTGGCGCCCGTCCGGGAACAGGACGTCGCGCCGCTCCCCGGCCTCCCGGCCGACGCCGTGCCCTTCGGGCGGCGGCGCGTGTGCTCCATTTGCCGGTTGTCCGGCCTCGTCCCTCGCGCCGCGCCCGCCGGCCAGCGCCGCGAGCGCGATGCCGGGGCGGCGCCCGAGCACCGCCGTGTGCAGGTTCACCAGTACCGCGCGGATCTCCGGAAGCTCGACCTCGAAGCGTTTCCAGTAGGCCCGCTCGAAGAGTGCTTGCAGCTCGTCGAGTGCCGGCGTCGCCGTGGTGAGCGGGACGCCGAGGAGGTGGCTCTGCCCCTGGAACTGCATGTCCGCGGCGTGGATCACGCGCACCGAATCGAAGGGGACGCGCTCGCGCGCGAGTATCTCGTTTCCGTGCCGGATCTGCCCGGCGAGGATCTCGTGGACGGTCTCGACGTCCAGGGCGGCCAGCGGCGTGTTGACCGTGCGCACGTAGTCGTGGCGCAGATCCGCGACCATGCACCCGAGCGCGTTCGTGATTCCGGGACGAGCAGGGACGATCACCTTGGGGATCCCCAGCTCCTGCGCCAGCTCCGCGGCGTGCAGCGGGCCCGCGCCACCGAACGCGAACAGCGCGAAGTCGCGCGGATCGTGCCCGCGCGCGAGCGACACCATGCGCAACGCCCCCGCCATGCGGTCGTTGGCGATGCGCAGCACCGCCGCCGCGGCCTCCTCCACGCCGATCCCGAGTACCGCGCCGATCTGCGCCTCGAACCGCGTTGCGATCGCGTCGAGCGGAACCGGCCGCTCCACCGACAGCAGCGTGCGGGGGTTGAGCCGGCCGAGGAGCAGGTTGGCGTCGGTGATGGTCACCCGCTCGCCGCCGCGGCCGAAGCAGATCGGCCCGGGCGAGGCGCCGGCGCTTTCCGGCCCCACCTGCACGAGCCCCGCCTCGTTGACGAAGGCGATGGAGCCGCCGCCCGCGCCGATGCTGTGCACGTCCACCATCGGCACGTGGATGGGCACCGCGTATTCCACCTCCAGCTCCGAGCTGACCGCCGGTACGCCGTCGCGGATGAGTCCCACGTCGCAGCTCGTGCCGCCCATGTCGCAGGTGATCACGTTCTCGAAGCCCGCTTCCGCCGCGGTGCGGGCGGCGGCGATCACGCCCGAGGCGGGGCCGGACATGATCGTGTTCACGGCGCTGTCCGCCGCCGCCCGCGCCGAGACGGTGCCGCCGTTGCCCCGCATGACCAGGACGTCGCGCCGGTACGAGCGGGCCGCCAGCTCCTCGACCAGGCGCGAGAGGTAGCGCGCGAGGATCGGCTGCACGCAGGCGTTGACCGCGGCGGCGGTGCCGCGTTCGTACTCACGGTACTCGGAGAGGATCTCGTGGCCGGCGGTGACGTATTCGTTGGGCCAGAGCGCCGCCACGATCCGCTTCGCCCGCCGCTCGTGCTCGGGGTTGCGGTAGGCGTGCAGGAAGTGGATCACCACCGATTCGCATCCCCGCGCGAGCAGCTCGTGCGCCGTACGGGCCACCGCCTCCTCGTCCAGCGGGACCACCACGCGGCCCTCCGCGTCCATGCGTTCGGCCACTTCCAGGCGCAGTTCGCGGGGGATGAGGGGCTCGAACCATCCGGTCAGCCCGTAGGATTTCGGCCGAGTGCGGCGGCCCAGCTCCAGCACGTCGCGGAACCCGTGGGTGGTGATCAGGCCGGTCGGCGCGAGCTTGCGCTCCAGCAGGGCGTTGGTGGTGGTGGTGGTGCCGTGCACCAGCAGGTCCAGGGATGCGAGATCGACCCCGGCCCGGTCCAGCGCCTCCAGCACCCCGAACGCCTGGTTGCCGGTGGTGGTCGGAACCTTGGCGAGGCGTACCTCGCCCGATGATTCGTCCAGGTACAGCAGATCGGTGAACGTGCCGCCCACGTCCACGCCCGCGAGACGGTGGCTCACGGGCGTGCCTTGGTGATGGCCGGTCGGTGTACGCGGGCCGGCGGCGCTTCGGGTGCCGGGATCACCGGGGCGGGCAGGTCGGGCACGGGCCGATGTCCGGAACGGTGGTTCATGCGAGGGTCCAGGCCACCATGACCGGACGGTGTACGCGGGCCGGAGGCGCTTCGGGTGCCGGGATCGCCGGGGCGGGTAGGTCGGGCACGGGCCGATGTCCGGAACGGTGGTTCATGCGAGGGTCCCGGCTACCATGGCCGATCGGTGGGCGGGGGCCGGCGGCGCTTCAGATGCCGAGGCCGCCAGGCCGGGCATGTCGAGCACGCGCCAGCGTCCCTGCACGGTGAGCGCCGCCCCTTCGATGACGCCTCGGTCCCGCAGCGCGCCGGCCTCGCGAGCCCCGGCGGCGAGCGCCGCGCCGATCATCTCCGCGTCCAGCTCGGGCACCGCCACCGTGACCAGGCGGTCGCCGAGGTCGCTGTCTTCGTCGAGGGTGCGGGCCGGCACGCGGCGGATGCCGGGATGATCGGCGTCCACCGCGTTCGCGATCAGGGTGGCGGCGGCGTCGGCCAGCGCGGCGCTGCGCGCGAGCACGGTGACCGCATCCGCGATTCCGAGCGAGTGCGATCGGCCCTGCCATCCGCTGGTCGCCACGCCGCGCACGGCGGAATCGTACGCAATCTCGACGCGCGCGCGGGGAGCCGCCTCGCGCAACGACGGCACCACGCCGACCGACAGGCGCGCTCCGGGGCCGAGGTACAGGGCGACGTCTCCGCCGTTGTTCACGTACGCCCGCTCGATCCCCGGCCGCGCCGCGAGCACCGCCACCGCCTCGTCGGCCACCGCCCCGGCCACCGCCGCCATCGGAGTGACGAACCCGCTCGTGCAGGCCCGTACCGCGGCGGCCATGCGGCGCGCGATCGTTCCGGCCGGCGGCGCAAGGCGCGCGGACTCGGGGCTGCGCAGGCGCGGCAGCTCCTCGACCAGCGCGCCGAGCCAGCCGGGGAAGGCGTCGATCAGTGCGCGGTACGCACTCTCGACCGCCCTCGCGGCACCATCGGCGTACACGACCAGGTTGATCGGCCCGTGCTGCAGGAAGAGGCGGTCGCCGTCCAGCCGCGACGCGGTCGCGCCGTTCGCGAGCGCGGATACGTGCGAGCCGGCTTGTGCTGCCGCATCGGCGCCGACACTGCTGATGAGTTCCACCGTGAACCGCCCCCTCATTTCGCACGCGACCGCACCACCGCCCCGATCGTGGACGGCAAGCTGCGCATGATGAGCTCCACCGTGAACCGTTCCTCGTCATTTCGTACACGACCGCATCACCGTCCCGATCGTGTACGGCAGGCCGCGCACAGTTCAACGCCTGGAGCGGAGGTCCGCGTCGAGATACCGGGCACGGGCGAGGACGCCTTCTCCGAATTTCGTACGCGACTGCACCACTGCTCCGATCGTGTACGGCCAGCCGCGCACGGTGCAACGCCTGGAGCGGAAGTCCGCGTCGAGATACCGGGCACGGGCGAGGACGCCCTCCGAATTTCGCACACGACTGCACCACCGCGCCGATCGTGGACGGCCAGCCGCGCACGGTGCAACGCCTGGAGCGGAGGTCCGCGTCGAGGTGCCGGGCGCGGGTGAGGGCGCCCTCCGAATTTCGCACGCAACCGCGCCACTGCCCCGACCGTGGACGGCCAGCCGCGCACGGTTCAACGCCTGGAGCGGCGGTCCGCATCGAGGTGCCGGGCGCGGGTGAGGGCGTCCTCTCCGAAGCGCTCGTGCACCACGTCGAGGGTCCGGTCGAGCCGCTCGTCGTGCTCCCGCTGCGGGGCGTCGAACAGATCGAGCTGATGGAGCCGGCCGCCATTCCCTTCCCCCTCCCGGAGGTCGAACGCGGCGACGCCCACGAGGCGCACCGGCGCGCCGAGGTCGAACTCGCGCAGCAACGACTCCGCCGCTTCGATGATCGGCCGCGTGGCGTGGGTCGCGCCGGCGAGTACGGTTTGCCGCGTATGCAGCCGGAAATCCGACGTGCGCAGCTTCACCCGGACCCCCGCCGCCTCCAGCCCCTCGCCGCGCAGCCGGCGCGCGACGGTGTCCGCGGCCCGCAGCAGCCAGGGGCGGATGGCGGCCTCCCCGATGACATCCGCGTCCAGCGTGTTCTCCGAGCCGATGCTCTTCGCGTCCCGCTCCGGGATCACCGCACGGTCGTCGCGTCCGTGCGCGAGGGCGTGCACGTGGGCGCCGAGGCTGCCCAGCCAGCGCTCCAGGGTATCGAGCGGGGTCGCCGCGACGTCGCCGATAGTGTCCAGCCCCCGCGCCTCGAGCCGCGAGCGCGTGCGCGGCCCCACCCCCCAGAGCCGATCGATCGGCAATGGATGGAGAAAGTCGATCACCTCGTCCGGGCCGACCACGGTCATTCCGTCGGGCTTGCGGTGATCGCTGGCGACCTTCGCGACATACTTGGTGGTGGAGGCCCCGACCGAGACGGTGAGCTTCGTGGCCTCGAAGATCGCGCGGCGCACCGCCTCGCCCATCGCCCACGGCTCGCCGAACAGCGTCCCGCATCCGGTCATGTCCACGAACGCCTCGTCCAGGCTCAGGGGTTCGACGAGCGGCGAGAAGTTGCCGAGGGTGCGCATCACCACCCTCGAGACCGCCTGGTAGCGCTCGAAGCGGGGCGGGAGCACGATCGCGTGCGGACAGCGCCGCCGCGCGACGGCCATGGGCATCGCGCTGCCGACCCCGAACGGGCGCGCCTCGTAGCTCGCCGTGGACACCACCCCGCGCGGCCCCGTCCCTCCGATCAGCAGCGCCTTGCCGCGCAGCTCCGGCCGATCGAGCTGCTCGACCGCCGCGTAGAACGCATCCATGTCGGCGTGGAGGACGATGCGTGACCAGGCCAGGGTCATGATCCGAGGGTACCGGCACGCCGGGCCGCGGCGCGAGGGCTCAGCGCTGCGTCACCGGCTTCCACGGCCAGGGGTTCGCCGTGTCGCTGCGGATGATCGAGAGCGGCCCGGTGACGAAGGCGCGGTCCCTCGTGAAAGCCCTGCCGTCCCGGACGGCGAAGGATCCGCCTGCGAGCTCTTCGCCCGGCGTTCGTTTCGCATCCAGGCCGAGGCGAAGACAGCGCGGTCCGATTTCATCGAACGCTGGCACGACCCGGCCCGTCGGCATGCCGCCCTGGACTATCTCGGCCCCGATGACTTCGAGCGCGTCGCGAACACTGTCCCGCTGCGGCGTTCACGACCGCGCGGGCCGTCAAGCCATGCCCATGGGCGCGGATCTGCACGGTGCTCACGATTCGCGGAATATGCCCAGAACCGCCAGCAGGCTCTGTTCAACCTGCCGGATTTCGTCTGCTGAAAGTTCCGTCAGAGGGCCGTCGCCAATCCTTGCGCGATCGAGCGTACGGGGTTGCTCCACGAGAACATGTGAATCCTCACGCAAACCGTCGCGCGATCGGATTCTGACGCGGAGTGGTTCCGTCTCGGGGCGGACGCCGGTGGTGAGTGGGAGGACGACCACCGTACGCGACTGAGCCTCGCTCAACCAGTCTCCCTGGATGATCAGCACCGGACGGATCTTGCCGGCCTCTGCGCCACGATTGGGATTCAGGTTCGCGACCCACACTTGCCCTCTCTTGATTGGCATCGTCACTCCGAAACCCGTTTGTCCGACGGATTCGGACGCTCGGTCAGGTCCAGGGCTTCATTGTCCAAGGGCAAGGCCTCGGCCGCGACCTCCAGCGCCTCGCCGGCATCCAGCACCCGAGCCGCCCGGGTCAGTCCGACCAGGAAGCGCTCACGTTTTCGCCGGATCAGGAACTGCTCCAGGGCTTGGCGCACCAGAAAGGACTTCGGTTGGCCGGCGGACCTGGATTCCGCGTTCAGCCGGGCATCGAGCTCATCGGAAAGCCGAATGCTGAGCATCGTCATCGAAGTGCTTCTCGCATTGCTTATTGGAGTGTGAATCGTGGCACAAAATGTCATGCACCCGCTATCCCGCCTCAAGATTCATAGAAGGCACCGTGGTAGCGGGTGAGGTGGGCGCGCGGTCGTGGAACGAGGGCGGCGAGTCGGGCGGTGAAATCAATGAGGGAGGCGCCGGCACCGTATCCGCCCGGCGTGCCGGGCCGCGGCGCGAGGGCTCAGCGCTGCGCCACCGGCTTCCACGGCCAGGGGTTCGCGCCGTTCCAGGGCCGCACGTCGGCCTCCCCGCCTGTTTCGAGGAGGACCTCCGAGAACGGGATCGCGTGGTCCAGGTGCCCGCCGAGCGCCTCGTAGTCGGCGAGCGCCAGCGTGAATTCGATCGGCGCCACGATGGCCGGGGTCGGCACGTAGCCGAAGGCGTTGGCGGGCAGGCGGGTGACGTCGACCAGCACGGTGATGCCGCCCCCCGGCCAGACGTAGACCGGCGCCCCGCCCATGGTCACCCGCGCCGCCGAGGACTTGATGGAATCGGTCAGCCGGATGGGGTTTTCGGTGACCCCGGCCCGCAACGACCCACCCGCCCCGGCCATGAACAGCACCGAGCACAGCGACGGCTCGCAGTTCTCCCCGATGCGCTCGACCACCCGGCGCACCGCATCCGGGACCGGCGCGGGCCGCAAGGTCTTCCGGTCCTCGTCGAGGAGGCAGTACAGGCTGTCCTCGCCGGTGGTGGTGGTCAGCAGCACCCGCATCCCCGGCCATGCCACCGCCGGGTCGATGCGCCGGATGATGGACAGCGGCTCGGTCACGTCCGTCCCGCCCCAGCCGGTGCCGGGGCGCGCCACCTGGAAGTAGCGGCCCGGTGTGGACTTGCGCCCCCGCACCCGGACGCCGGCCGGCGCCATGCCCAGACAGGCCCCGGCCTGGTGCTCGGTCAGCACCCCGGTGATGTGGTCGTCCACCACGATCACCTCGTCCACGTGCCCGTGCCACTGCCGGGCGAACATGCCGATGGTCGCCGAGCCGCAGCCGGCCCTCATGCGCCGCTCCTCGACGCCGTTCACCAGCGGTGCGCGCCCGGCCTGCGCCACCACCGTGGCCCCGCCGTCGATGGCCAGCTCCACCGCTTCGCGGTTGCACAGCGCGAGCAGCGTCTCGCAGGTGATCCGCCCGGCCTTGCGGGTGCCGCCGGTGAGCTGGTTCACCCCGCCGATGGCGAGCATCTGCGAGCCGTACTCGGCGGTGGTGACGTGCCCGACCGGCTCGCCCTCGGCGCGGATGGTGGCGCATTCCGGGCCGAGATGGCGGTCGGTGTCGATTTTCACCTTCGCACCGCAGTAGGAGAAGATGCCCTCGGAGACCACGGTGACCGTGTCCACGCCTTCGTACTCGGCGGCGACGATGAAGGGGGCCGGCTTGTAGTCGGGGTAGGTGGTGCCCGAGCCGATGCCGGTGACGAAGGTGCGGTCGCTGGTGAAGGCCCTGCCGTCCCAGTCGGCGAGGGCCTCGCCCGCGAAGGGCACGACCGGGGCGCCGGCGTCGAGCGCCCGCTCGGTCAGCACCAGCGGGTCGGTGCGCACCAGGGTGCCGTTCTCGTTGGCGTAGCGGTCGCAGGCCCCAAGCTTTCCGGGCTTGATGCGGCACAGGATGGGGCAGGCGTCGCAGCGCACGATCCCGGATTCCTCGCGGGCGCCGAACTTGTCGGTGCGGTCGGTGCGGGTGCTTGTGGGCTCAGCCACGGGAGCTTTCCGTTTCGGGGAACACCGGCGCGAGCGCCCCGTCCACCTTGCGGCCCGACATCTCGGCCATGCGGGCGTCGTGCTTGCCGGTGAGGCCGCGGTCGCCGCGGCGGCGGTTGCTACGGGAGTTGTCCGCCGCCTCAGCCACAGGAGTCTCCCGTTTCGGCGGGCACCGCGACGCTTCGCCCGTGTTGCGGCCCGGAGTCTCGGCCATGCCGGCCTCCCGCTTCGAGAGCCGTGTACGCGATGCGGAGAACCGCGTCCCGGATGCTGGATACGGCACGGTCGTGGCGGCGGCCGCAATGCAGGGTGTGGATGGATGGCGGAGCCACGATGGAGATCACTCCGGAGCGGCGTCGCGTGGAAGCATGGCCGTCTTTCCTCCGTTCCCGTACGGTCTCCGAGGATGGATTGCGAGTGGCTGGACAAGGCCGCCTGACGACACCATGATGCAATCCTGCCGTGTTCGGAACCGAGGAAGGCTTGATGCGCGCCACACAAGTCACGACCTGCGACGAGGCCCGCATGACGTTGGCGGCGCTGTGCGACGAGGTCGCTTCAACCCGGCAACCGGTGCTCATTCGCCGGCCCGGTGGTGAAGACGTGGCCTTGATCAGCGCGGAAGAGCTGGCGTCGCTGACCGAGACCGCGCATCTCATGCGCTCTCCGGCGAATGCACGGCGGCTTCTTCGCGCTCTCCTCCGTGCCCAGGAGCATGCGCTGCCGCCTTCGACGGTGGGTGAGTTGCGCCGGGAACTCGGCCTTGCCGAGGGGTAGCCGCGTTGCGGTGTTCCACCCGGAATTTCGGGATGATCCGAAGCACTGGGTACAGCACGACAGAAGAACGGCGCTACGTGTGCTCGATCTGGTCGAGGCCGTTTTGAGGGAACCCTTCTCCGGGATCGGGAAACCGGAACGACTGAAGCATCTTGCGGTCGGAGCGTGGTCACGTCGTCTGAACCAGGAACATCGTCTCGTGTATTGCGTTGCGGACGACCGCATCGAGTTCCTTCAGTGCCGGTACCACTACTCGTGACGATTCGAGTGGGTGCGGATGTACGGTCCGATATGTAGCACGTGGCGCCGTCGCCGGGGGATTCAGCCATGCCGGCCTCCCGCTTCGAGGGCCGCGCGCACGCGGTGCGGCAGGATCGGCAGCCGGCGCAGGCGCACCCCGGTGGCGTGGTGGACCGCGTTGAGGATCGCGGGCGCGGTGGGGATCAGCGCGGGCTCGCCGATCCCCTTGGCGCCGTAGGGGCCGAGCGGCTCGGGGTCCTCGACGAGCAGGCATTCGATCTCCGGGACGTCGCCGATCGAGGGGAACAGGTAGTCGTGCAGGTTCTCGGTGCGCCCCGGCACGTACTCCTCCATCAGGGCGAGTCCGATCCCCTGTGCGATCCCGCCCTCGATCTGTCCTTCGACGAGCGCCGGGTTCACGGCGGCGCCGACATCGTGGGCGGCGACGATGCGGCGTAGCGCCACCGTGCCGAGCTCCGGATCCACCTCCACGCTGGCGATCTGCGCGGCGAAGCCGTAGGTCGCGTACGGGATCCCCTGGCCGTTCTCGTCGAGGGGGGTGGTGGGCGGATCGAACACGCCCCGGCCTTCGAGAACGACGTCCTCGCCCTCGACGACCGGCAAGCGCCCGAGTGCGACGGTATGTTCGACACCGTTCCCGCCGGTGATGCGCAACTCCCTGCCCTCGAGCCGGAGGCTCGCATCCGGCCCGGCGTTGACCAGGGCCAGGGTCTTCGCGCGCAGGTCGGCGCCCGCGCGCTGGGCCGCGCGGCCGGAGACGAAGGTCTGGCGCGAGGCCGAGGACTTCCCCGCGTCCTCGGTGAGGTCGGTGTCCGAGACCACCATGTCGATCTGCTCGATGGGCAGGCCCAGGGCTTCGGCCATGATCTGGAGCATGACCGTGGATGAGCCCTGCCCGACGTCCTGCGCCCCGTTGTAGAACACCACCCGACCGTCCCGGGAGAGCGTCACGCGCATCGAGGAGGGGTTCGACATCGAGGTGTTGCCGCAGCCGTACCACATGCACGCGATGCCGACGCCGCGGCGCCGGTGCGGGCGGCGCGGACCGGCCGCGGTCGCGGCGGTGGTGGAGGCTGCGGTCGGTGTCGATGCGGGCATCGAGGTGGCGGCGGAATCTGCGGTCGGTGTCGATGCGGGCATCGAGGTGGCGGTGGAATCTGCGGCCGGTGTCGATGCGGGCATCGAGGTGGCAGCAGAATCCGCGGCCGATGCCGAGGCGTTGAACGCATCGGCCTCCCGGCGCAACGCCTCCCAGCGCGGGCGTAGCGCGTCGAGGCAGGCGACGAGCCCCGCGCTCGCCTCCAGCACCTGGCCGGTGGCGGTGCGGTCTCCGGCCCGCAGTGCGTTGCGGCGCCGGAATTCGAGCGGATCGATGCCGCAGGCGACCGCCAGCTCGTCGATCAGTGTCTCGTGCGCGATCGCGGCCTGGGGCACGCCGAAGCCGCGGAAGGCGCCCGCTGGCGGCGAATGCGTGAAGATCGCGCGCGCCTCCGCACGCACGTTGGGCACGCGGTACGGACCCATGCAGTGCACCGGGACCCGCCCGGCCACGGTGGGACCCCAGGAGGCGTAGGCCCCGGTGTCGAAATCCCCGTCGAACTCGTATCCGAGCAGGCGCCCACCGGGCTCGGCCACCGCGCGGGCGCGGATGCGTGCCGGATGCCGCTTGGTGGTGGCGGCCATCGACTCGGGGCGCGTGTAGGTGCAGCACACCGGCCTGTCCAGCAGCCACGCCGCCAGCGCCACCAGAGGCTGGACGGACTGGTCGAGCTTGCCGCCGAAACCGCCCCCGCAGGCGGAGGGGCGGATGCGCACCTGCCCGGGCGCGATGCCGAGCACGTTCGCCACCTCGTCCCGGTCCATGTAGGGGGTCTGCGTGCACGCCACCACCTCGATGCGGCCGCCCTCGATCCGCCGTGCCCAGCCCGCCTCCGGCTCGATGTAGGCGTGCTCGATGAAAGGGGTCTCGAACTCGCCGCTCGCCTCGATCAGATCGCCGCTGGCCGGCGGGCCACCGACCAGCAGGCCACCGGCTGACGGGCTGACGACTGGCGAGGCGCTGTCTGGCGGATCGTCGTCCGGCGAGCCGCTGTCCGGTGAACCGTCGCCAAGCGGGCCATTGCCTATTGAACCGCCGCCATCATCCGGCGGACCGTTGCCTGGGGAATCGCCGCCTGGAGCATCGCTGCTCAGTGAACTGCCGCCACTTGGCGGACCGCTGCCGGGCGGCGGCACTTCCCCGGCGTGCACGCGCCCGCGGGCGAGCACGTTGTCCGGCCGGTCCGGGTTGACGGGCGGGGCGCCGGCCGCGAGCGCGTCGCGCGGATCGGACACGGCCGGAAGCGGCTCCCAACCGACGGAAAGCCGATCGTCGGTCAGCCGGGCGAGGGTGTCCGCGTCGCCGACCAGCGCGAACATCGCCTCGCCGCGGTAGCGTACGATGCCGGGCGCGAGCACCGGCTGATCCTTGACCTCCGGGTAGATGCCGAACCCGTTGACGCCCGGGACGTCGTTAGCGGTGAGGATGCGGGCGAGTCCGGGATGGCGCTCGTGCAGCGCGGCGCAGTCGCCGAGGGTGAAACGCGCGTGCGCGTGGGGGGAGCGCACCACCCGCAGCCGGAGCGCACCGGCGGGCGCACCGTCCGCGCCGAAGACCGCCCGGCCCGTGACCTTGCCGGGACCGTCCACGCTCGGGAGCCGGCGGCCCACGTACCGTTTGACGTCCGCGTCTTGCGCGCCGCCCGCCGCATCGCCCGTCGTGCCGTCCACCGCATCGCCCGTCGCGCCGTCCGCCGTACTGCCTATCGCGCCGCCCGCCGCATCGCCCGTCGCGTCGTTCACCGCCGCGAGCACCGCACGCACGATCTTCCGGTAACCCGTGCACCGGCACAGCACGCCGCCGAGCGCATCGAGCACCTCCGGCTCGGAGGGCGGCCGCGGGCGTCCGAGCAGGGTGCTCGCCGCCATCAGCATGCCCGGCGTGCAGATCCCGCATTGCGCCGCGCCGTGTTCGTGGAATGCCCGTTGCAGCCGGCTCAGGCCGCCGTTCCCGGCCAGCCCTTCGACGGTGGTGACCGAGCGGCCCCGCACCTGGCCGAGCGGCACCAGGCAGGCGCAGACCTGCTCGCCGTCCAGCAGCACCGTGCAGGCGCCGCAATCCCCCGCGTCGCAGCCGACCTTGGTGCCGGCCAGTCCCAGATGCTCGCGGAGCACGCGCGTGAGCCGGGAAGCGGGCGCGGCGGCGACCTCGACCGCCCGCCCGTTGACGTGAAAGCGGTGCGCTCCGGACATGCTCCCGCCGGCAGGGAAAGGATCCGGTCCGGTCATGCGCCCGGTCATCGTCCCGCACCTTCGGAGCGGGCCGGTGCACCAAGCGCCTGGCGTCCCGCGCCTTCGGAACGGGCCGGTGCATCCGGCGCTTGGCGTTCCGCGTCTTCGGGATGGGCTGGCTCGCCAGGCGCCCGGCATCCCGTGTCTTCGGGGCCGCCCGGCGCATCTGGTCCCTGGCGCTCTGCTTCTTCGGATCTGCCCGGTGCATCAAGCCCCCGGCGTCCCGCCTCTTCGGAGCAGGTCAGCGCATCCAGCGCCCGGCGCACCAGGACCTGCGCGCCGTGCCGGCGGTACGAGGCGGAGGCACGCACGTCGTCGATGGGGGAGAGGGACGTGAAGTCCTCGTCCCGCACCATGTCCGGCGCTTTGGCCGCGGGTACGCCCTGAAGGCGGGCTTCCAGACCGGTCAGGCGTTGTGCGACCTCCGAGCACGCCCCGACGGCGAGGCGCGCGTCGCGGATGCGCCCCTCCTTCAGTTCCAGGCAGGCCGCGACCATCGCGATGGAGATCACGAGGTAGCGCCGCGCGCCGAGCTTGAGAAACGTGGAACGCGCATCCGCGGCGGGGGAGGGGATGACGATTGCGGTCATCAGCTCGTCGGGCCGCAGGCGGGTGCGGCGGTTACCGGTGATGAACCCTTCGAGCGGCGTCCGCTGGCGCGGTCGCCCCCCGGCCAGCGCCGCAGACGGACGAGGAACGGTCTTGTTCCGTACAAGCGGGAGTTCACGGGAGCCGCCGCGGCGTTGCAAGCGCACGTGCGCGTCCAGGACGAGCAGGGCGGGCACGCCGTCCGCCGCCGGCGAGGCGTTGCAGAGGTTACCGGCCAGCGTGCCGCGGTTCTGGATCTGCCGCCCGCCGACCTCCCGGGCGGCCAGGCGCACGCCGTCGAACCACGCCGGCAGATCGGATTCGATCACTTCGGTCCAGGTGACCAGGGCGCCGATCTCGACCCGGTCCGGAAAGCGGCGGATGCCCGAGAGGGCGTCGAGGGCGCTGACGTCCAGGATCGGCAGGGCGTCCGGGTGGTCGATGCCCGGCTTCCCCCACCCGATCGCGGCGGCATCGGCCGGGTATACGTCGGTCCCCCCCGCGAGGATCCGATGCGGGCGCGCGCCCAGGCTCGCAAGCGCGTCTTCCAGGTTCTCCGGACGATGGTAGGCGCTCATTGGCGCATCCTCCGCGCGAGCTTCCGCAGCGCGTGAGTCTCAGGCCGGCACTGGAGTGGGAGCTTCATGTGCGTGCGATGATGAGTCCGCGTCCCGGTTGAAGTCAGCGTCCCGCTTCCTTGGCTCCGGCCATTATTCCAGAGTCACCGGATGATGTTGGTCCGGCCTTCTTGCCGCCTCGTTCCACCCACCCGATCAAGCGACCGCTGAAGTCCGGCTGACGTGCTTCTCCAATGGCGAACCACTCCCGTCCGTTGTTCGGACGGAATGGCGGTAGCCAGTCGTCGCGTTTCGAGAAGCACACCCTCGGGAAGTCCGATCCGCATCGCCGACCCGCTGCAAAGTAGCGATGCGGAGTTCCCGAAGGCACCACGGGAGAGGATGCGCATCAGGCCGCCAGCGCCCGCGCCTGCCTCCGGAAGCGCCGGATGAGCAGCACGCAGGCTCCGATCATCGCGGCGGCGAGGCCCGCCCAGATGCCTTCGCCGCCGAGACCCAGCCCGATCCCGAAGAACGCGGCAGCGGGAAGGCCCACGCCCCAGCTCGTGGCGAGCGTGAAGAGCATGGGGACGCGGGTGTCCTTCAGGCCCTGGAGCACCCCCCTGGCGACGATTTGAAGGGCATCGGCCAACTGGAAGAAGGCGGCGACGGCGAGCAGCGTCACCGCGAGGTCGAACGCGGCTTCGTTCTCCGGTCGCGACCGGTCGAGGATCAGGCCGGTGAGGCTCGCTCCCGAGAACCAGAAGGCCGCGGCGGGCAGCAAGGCGAAGCCGCCGCCGAGCGCGAGCGCGGTCCACCCGGAGCGGGCCGCGCCCGCGGGGTTCCCGGCTCCGACCGCGCGTCCGACACGCACCGCGCCGGCCTGGGCGATCCCGATCGGGATCATCATCGCGACGCCGCAGCACTGCACCGCCACCGCATGGGCGGCCAGCGCCGTGGTGCCGATGAGCCCCATCAGCAGGGAGGTCGCCAGGAACATGCCCATCTCGGCAAGCTCGGTGATCGCGATGGGAAGACCGATCCGCACGATCTCGCGCAGCCGGGGCCACTCGACCCGCCACAGGAGGCCGAGCAGCCGGTAGCGGCGCAGACGGCGATCTCCCAGCACGAACGCCAACAGGGCGAGGAACATGAAGGTGTTGACCAGCGCGCTGGCGATGCCGGCGCCGTCCAGCCCCAGCCTCGGGAAGCCGAAGTTGCCGAACATGAGCGCATAGTCCGCGAGCGCGTTGAGGCCGATGCCCAGGAGGGTCACGACCAGGGTGGCCCGTGGCCGTGCATGGGCGGCCAGGAATTCGGACAGCACCACCTGCCACAGGCCGGGCAGCAGGCCCCAGACCACGTAGCGCAGGTAGGACTGGCCGTCGGCGGAGACCCGCGGGTCCTGGCCCAGCGCGACGAGGATCGTCTCGGCATGCCACACCATGACGCCGCAGGGCAGGGCCAGGATCACCGCGAGCCACGCGCCGTGGCGCAAGGTCGGCCGAATCATGCGGAAGCGGCGTGCGCCCAGATGCTGGGAGAAGATCGGGGTGGCGCCGGTCAGCAGGCCCATCGCGAAGAGGATGAAGAGCCAGTAGAAGTGGCTGGCGAGGGCGCCGGCGGCGAGGGCCTCGGGTCCGATCCAGCCCATCATCACCACGTCGGTGGTGATGATGGCCATGTGGGCGAGCTGGACGAGCGCGAGCGGCGCCGCGAGATGCGCGATGGCGCGCGACTCACGGAGCCAGCTTGCGCAAGATGCCGTCATGCTCGTTGGTGAAGCGGCCGGGGATGCATTCACGAGACCCTGGAGCCTGCGTCGGCGATGAAGCCGCGGGCGTCGTTCAGTCGGTCTTGATTGCCGCCGTCGCCGCCTGTACGGTCCCGCAGGACAGGAGGGGCTCTCCGTATGGGCCATCGTAGCTCCGAATCTCTCAGGCCGTCGCACTTCGGCGTTTCCGGCCCGGAGGCCCTGCCGGCGTGAGTCCACGACCCGCTGATTCGAACGCCGGCTTCGGCGGCAGTCTCCTCAGCACACCGTTCGCGTCGGCGCTCGAGCTCGGCCGAGACTGGCGCACCGTCGCCGGCTCGCTCGGGACCCGGCTCGCCGGCGCCTCGGGTCGGCTCGGCATCCTCTACACGGCCGAGCCGTTCGCTCCGCACCTCGACGAGATGACCGCGGCCTTGCGCCAGCGCACCGGTGTGCCCGACTGGGTGTCGGCGGCCGGATACGGCGTGATCGCATCGGGAGGGGAGCACTACGGCGAGCCCGGAGCGGCTGCTCTGGTGATCGATCTCCCCCGAGACGGGTACCGTCTCTTCGCGGGCGGACGCGACGCCGGTACGAATCTGGCGGCGCAGGAATCGGACTGGCTCGCGGAGGCCGGAATGCCGCTCGCGCTCGCCCACGTCGACCCGCGCCACCCGGACGCCATGGACGCGGTGAAGACCCTTGCGGCCGATACCGGCGGCTTCCTGGTGGGAGGCTTGACGGCGGCGGCCGGCGAGGCGCCGCATCGGGCGGGCGGCGCCACGGGATGCCTGAGCGGGGTTGCGCTGTCGCCCGCCGCGGTGGAGATCGCGACCGCCCTCAGCCAGGGCTGCACACCGCTCGGAAAGGCACGGACCGTCACCCGGGGAGAGGAGAACATCCTGATCGAGCTCGACGGCCGGCCCGCTCTCGATGCCTTCGTCGAAGACATCGGCGAGGACCTCGCGTCGGACTTGCGCCGGGTCGGAGGCGTCATCTTCGCCGCCCTCCCGGTCGCCGGATCGGATACCGCGGACTATACGGTGCGCAACCTGGTCGGCATCGACCCGGCGAGCAAGGTGATCGCGATCGCCGAGGCGGTGCCCGAGGGCGGGCAGGTGCTGTTCTGCCGGCGCGACCGTGACAGCGCGGTGCAGGACATGCGCAGGATGGCGGGGGAGCTGAAGCGCCGGATCGGCAACCGCCCGATCCGCGGGGGGCTCTACGTCTCCTGTGCGGCGCGCGGACCGAACCAGTTCACGCCTCCCGAGCGCGAGACGGAGATCATCCGGGAGGCCCTCGGCGAGTTTCCCATGGTGGGGTTCTTCGCCAACGGAGAGCTGAACCGGGACCGGATCTACGGCTATACCGGGGTGCTGACGCTGTTTCTTTGAGCCTCCGCCACGGCGTCCTTGCAGTCCTTTCTCGTAGCGGCGGCCGGGATGCAGGCCGGCGGTCCGCGCCGCCCGCCCGCGCATCCTCCCGGCCAATGGCCAGGGCCGACAGGGCCAGGCAACTTCCAACCCGGTACGGACGTTCGAATGGCCGGGTCGATACCCGGACGGTGGTCGATGCGGTCAGCCAGGCGTCCCGGTTCCGCGCAGCATCCCGCGCCGTCGTGCCGTCGCATCCGCATTGACCCGCCTGCCGCCGGGAACAATGACCACACCGTAGTGATCGCGTGCGGCTTCGGTGGAAACGACGCCGTCGCGTACGTCGCGCAGCACCCGTTCCGGGTCGCGGGCGAGGGGATCGCCGAATCCGCCGCCCCCGGGCGAGGAGACCACCAGCCGCGCGGGTCCGAGCTCGCGCAGCCCGAACTTGGGCGCCTCGAATGCAGGGGCATCGGCCGGATGCACCTGCATCTCGCCGCCCTCCCCGTCCAGCCCCGATGCGGCCCCGTAGCCGCTCCGGTACCGCAGCCCCTCGCCGCGGAACGACCATGTGCCCTCGGTGTGGACGTCGATCTCGTACTCGACGCCGGTGCCGCCTCGCCAGGCCCCGGGGCCGCCGCCGTCGCGGCGGAACTCGCAGCGCCGGTAGCGCACCGGATAGAGCTGCTCGTAGACCTCCAGGCTCGGCATCACCAGGCCGCCCAGGGTGCAGAGGTGGCCGATCTGGTTGAATCCGTCGCGCCCGTCCACCGCGCCGGCCCCGGCCGCCGCGAGGCCGTGGTAGAGCACGTAGCGCCGGCCGTCGCCGTGCCGCCCGGTGGTGATGCCGAAGACGTTCTTCGCCCAGCCCGCGCAGGCGCGTTCCGGGCTGGCCACGCCCAGCGCCTTCCAGCAGGCGTGGATGATCTCGTGGGCGATGAACACCGTGCACATGGTGGTGGCCGCACCTTCGGTGGCGTTGACGATGCTGCCTTCGGGGGCGATCAGCTCCAGGGCCCGGAAGGTGCCCTCGTTGCGCGGAATGTCGGGATCGAAGAACGACGCGAAGGCGGTATAGACGCTGGAGCAGGTGTTCGCCCAGGTGCTGTTCTTGAAGCCGCGGATCTGGGGGCTCGATCCGCTCAGGTCTACCCGGGCACCGTCGCCCTCGATGGTGATGCGCGCCCGCACCGCGACGTCGCAGGGCTCGAAGCAGTCGTTGTCGGAGTGGTCGGCGCCCTCGTAGACCCCGTCCGGCAGGGCCGCGAGCGCCGCCCGCATCCGGCGCTCGGCGTGGTCGAGGATGCCGTCGAAGAGGGCCAGCGCCCGATCGACGGAGACCTCTTCCGCGAACTCGGCCACCCGTTCGGCGCCGATCCGGGTCGCGCCGAGCATCGCGCGCAGGTCGCCGTCCTGGAGCTCCGGGGTGCGGGAGTTGGCGAGCAGCAGCCGCCACAGATCGCGTCGGATCTCGCCGCGGGAGACGAGCTTCATGGCGGGGATCCGTACCCCCTCCTGCCAGGTGTCGCGGGCGAGCGGGTTGTAGGTGCCGGGCGCGCCGCCGCCGATGTCGGACTGATGCGCCCGGTTGCAGGCGAAGGCGACCCGCCGGCCATCGACGAAGACGGGGCGGGCGATCACCCAGTCCGGCAGGTGGTTGCCGCCGGCCTGCCACGGATCGTTGAGCACGAAGACGTCGCCGGGCTCGACGTCGCCTTCGAAGTCGCGCAGCACCGCGCGCACCGCGAAGCCGCCGCCGCCGGAGTGGATGGGGATCCCGTCCGCCTGGGAGACCAGCCAGCCGTCCGGTCCGCATACGAAGCAGGTGAAGTCGTGGGCCTGGCTGAAGATGGGGCTGCGCGCGGTGCGCACCATCACGTCGCCCATCTGCCGGGTGACGTAGTCCAGGCGGTTCTGGGTGAGCGCGAGCTGGACCGGGTCGAGGACCGGACCGCCTGCATCTTTCCGTTGCGCCGACATCAGCTCGTCTCCCGGTCGTTTCTCAGCCGGCCTCGAAGCGTATGAGCAGGTCGCCCGAGGGAAGCACTTCGATCCGGTCCCCCGGTCCGGCCACCACCGTCGTCGTCCGCTCCTCGACGAGCAGCGGACCTTCGAGCCGGTGGCCGGGACGGAGATCGGAGCCGCGGTACACGGGGGTGGGCACGAAGCCCCGCGGCTCGCCGCGCGGGCCGAGGGCGTACACGTCGCGCACCGACGCCGGTTCGGGGGCGGTGTCGCAGGGTTCGGCTCGGAGCGGATGCAGCGGCGGCAGCACCCCGATCCCGACCACGCGCAGCTTCGTGATCTCGACCGCGCTGTCGGGTTGGACATGGCCGAACAGCCGCTCGTACTCGCGCTCGAACGCGGCGCGGAGCGCCCCCGCGAGCGCCTTCGCCCCCGCCGGCGCCCCCACCTCAGCAGGTGTCCCCGCTCCCACCGGCGTCTCCGCCGTCGCGGGTGTCCCTGCTCCCATCGGTGTCTCCGCCTCCGCGGGTATCTCCGAGACCGCGGATACCCCCGATATCCGGACGTCCCACTGCTGGCCTGCGTAGCGCAGGTCGGCTTCGCGCTCGAAGCGCATCGCCTCGGGGCCGAACCCGCCGTCCCGGAGCCATGTCCGGGCCTCGTCCTCCAGCGCCGCGTACACCTCTTGCGCCTCGCCCGCCGCATCCGCGTCGAGCGGCGCGATGAACACCCGGGCGAAGTCCTGGCCGACGTCCGCGTTGAGCATCCCGAGCGCGCAGAACACCCCCGCGAGCCTCGGCACCAGCACCCCCCGCACCCGGAGCCGGCGTCCCACCGCCGCCCCGTGCATCGGCCCCGCGCCGCCGCCGGCCACGAGCACGAAGCGGGCCGGGTCGCGCCCGCGCTCGGTGCTGATCCGTTCCACCGCCTGCAACAGGTTCTGCTCGACGAGACGGATCACCCCGATCGCCGCCTCCTCCACGCCGAGCCCGAGCGGGTCGCCCACCCGCGCGCGCAACGCGGTCCGCGCGCGTTCGAGGTCGAGCGAGACCGCGCCGCCCGCATACGGTCCCGGCGCCAGCCGCCCGAGCACGAGCTGCGCATCGGTCACCGTCGGCTCCTCGCCGCCGCGCCCGTAGGCGGCGGGTCCGGGGACCGCGCCCGCCCCGCGCGGCCCCGCGAACAGCAGCCCCGCCGCGTCCGCGCCGGCGATGGTGCCGCCGCCGGCTCCGACGGTGTTGATGTCCACCGACGCCGACACGAGATCGTAGCCGCCGACCTCCAGCCGGTCGGTGATCGCGACCCGCCCGCCCGCGCGCAGCATCACGTCGCACGACGTGCCGCCGATCTCCATCGTGACCAGATCGTCGATCCCGGTGGCGGAGGCGAGATAGTCGAGGGCGCCCACCCCGCCCGCCGGCCCCGACAGCACCAGGTTCACCGGACGCACCGCCACCTGGCGAACCGAGATCGCCCGCCCGTTCGATTGCAGCACCAGCAGCTCCGGCCCGAGGCCCAGCGCGCGCAGCCGCTCGTCGAGGGCGTGCAGGTAGCGCACCACCTTGGGGCCGATGTACGCGTTGACCACGGTGGTGGAGCCGCGCTCGTACTCGCCGATGACCGGCACCACCTCGTGGGAGAGCGACACCCACTCGAAGCCTGTCCCCGAGTGACGGAATCGGGGACCGCCCCGCCCGCGCAGCACCTCGGCGCAGCGACGCTCGTGGGCGCCGTTCTCGAAGCTGTGCAGCAGGCAGACCGCGACCGACTCCACCCCCTCGGCGCGGAACGTCTCGATCGCGGCGTCGAGGTCGGCCTCGTCGAGCGGCTCGACCTCGGCGCCGCGGGCGTCGAGGCGCCCGCCGACCGGCAGGCGCAGGTAGCGCGGCACCAGCACCGGCGGGTACGGAGGGCGGTGGTCGAAGGGGTCCGTCCGGAAGCCGCGCCGCGCCTCGAGGAAGTCGCGGAAGCCGCGGGTGACGAGCATGCCCACCCGCGCCCCACTGCCCTCCAGCACGGTGTTGGTGGCGATGGTGGACCCGTGCAGGAACAGCGCGCAGTCCGCGAGCAGATGCTCGACGCTCGTCGCGAGCGAGCGCGCGGCCTGCTCCACCACGTCGAGCACGCCGCGGCTCGGATCGGCGGGCACCGACGGCACCTTGAAGACGTGGAAGCGCCCGGCGCCGTCCACCAGCACCATGTCGGTGAAGGTGCCGCCGACGTCGACGGCGATGCGGTAAGGAGCTTGCGAAGGACTCATGACCGGCGGGCGGGTGGTGGCTCTCGGCGTCTCGTCGGCCGGGAGCCCGGCGGGATTGCACCCGGCCTCCCGGGCCGACGCCGTCCTGCGCCTTGATCCGCCAAGGCCCGGGAGGCCGGGACCGGCGGATGCGGATGATGTGGCGGAGGCCGCACGTTCAGCGGAAGTGCGGCCGGATGATCCGGTCCATCCACAGCTCGACCTGCTCCATCTCCGGCGCCGCCGGCTGGATGGTCACGTGCTCGATCCCCGCCTCTTCCAGCGTCTTGAGCTTGGCGACGACGTCGCCGACGCTGCCGAGCAGGTAGCACCCTTGCAGATGCTCCCAGGAGCGGTTGGTACCCATGATGGTCTCCATGGGCTTGCGCTGGATGGAGAGCGCCTTCTCGGTGTCGTCGGTATCGACGACGTAGCCCGCCTGCACGTGTGCGATACCCAGGGTGCCCGGGTCGCGGCCGACGCTCGGCAGGTACTCGCGCATCGTCCGGATGTCACGCACCACCCATTCGAGCTTGCCCGAGGCGCGCACCGTGAACACGTCGGCATGCTTCGCGATGCGGTTCATCACCGATTTCACCATGTACGGCTTGTCCGGCGAGAGGGCGTCGGGGACGCGCGAGCCGCCGGCCACCCACACCGTGAAGTACCGCTCGGGGCGGGGCTCGATGGTGACGTCCTCGAACTGCCAGTACCGGCCCTGGAACGAGACGTTCTCCCCGGTGAGCAGCAGCTTCACCGCGTCCAGCACCTCGTCGGTGCGCCGGCCGCGCTCCTTCATCGGGATCCCCATCGCAGTGAATTCGGGCTCGTTCCAGCCCGGCCCGACCCCGAAGAAGAAGCGCCCCTCGGACATGTGGTCCAGGGTCGCCAGCTCCTTCGCGAGCAGCACCGGGTGGCGCAGGGGGACGACGAGGATATGGGTGCCGAGCGCGATCCTCTCGGTCGCGCCGGCCACGCAGCTCAGCACCATCAGCGGGTCCATCCACGAGCCGCCGTAGAGTCCCGGGGCGCTCAGGAGATGGTCCCATACGGTGATCGAGTCGTAGCCGAGCCGCTCCGCGCGCTGCGCCATGTCCCTGGTGACGAGACGGGCCATCTTCCGGTCCAGGCCGGGCCAGGTGAACGTGGGAACCGTCAGTCCGAATTTCATGGATGTCTCTCCGGGTATGCCTGCGGGTCTGTCTCCGGATGTGTCGCCGGATATTGTCGCCGGATGGTGCTAGATGCGGGCGCGGCGGGCGCTCACCGGGGCTCGGGGTTGCCGGCCGCGAATTCTCGTCGAGTATCTGCATACGGGTCTACGTCTGCGGTAGTCTGCGCCCGCCGCCGGCCCTTCGCCCGATGACGCCGGCCGGCAGGATACACCGTGGAAGGTGGCGAAAAGGTGGTGGCGTTGAACACGGACATGTACGTGATCGATGCGCAGGGGCTCCGCAAGCGCTTCGGTGACGAGACCGTGGTCGACGGCATCGATCTCCGGGTGCCCCGGGGCGGGTGCTTCGGGCTGCTCGGGCCGAACGGCGCGGGCAAGACCACCACGCTTCGCATGATCCTGGGCCGGGCCGTGCCGAGCGGCGGCAAGCTGACCGTGCTCGGCGAGCCGATGCCGGCCGCGGGCCGCCGGGTGCGGGCCCGGATCGGGGTCGTCCCCCAGGACGACAACCTCGATCCCGACTTCACGGTGGTGGAGAACCTGCAGGTCTACGCCGGCTACTTCCCACGCCCGGCCCGCCGGCCCTTGCGGCCCTACCTCATGTCGCTCCTGGAATTCGTCGCCCTCGCGGACCGGGCCGGCGACCGGGTGCAGGACCTGTCGGGCGGCATGAGGCGGCGGCTGGTGATCGCCCGCGCCCTGGTGAACGACCCCGAGCTGCTCATCCTCGACGAGCCGACCACCGGCCTCGACCCCCAGATCCGCCACCTCATCTGGTCGCGTCTGCGCGAGCTCAAGGATCGCGGGACCACGGTGTTGCTCACGACCCACTACATGGAGGAGGCGGAGCGCCTGTGCGACCGGCTCGCGATCATCGACCGGGGGCGCATCCTGGCCGAGGACACCCCGCGCGCGCTGGTGGCGGGGGAGGTCGAGCCCAGCGTGGTGGAGGTCCGGGCGGGGGCCAGGACTCCTCCACCGGAGATCGTTCGCCAGGCCCGGGTGGAAACGATAGACGGCGTATGGCACTGCCATACGAGGGTCCCGAACGCGGTGCTGGCGAGCCTCCAGCAATACCCCGGTCTCGAATACCTGCACCGGCCCGCGAACCTGGAGGACGTGTTCCTGCGCCTGACCGGCCGCGAGCTGCGGGATTGAGGGGAGGGGCGGCGTGACGGCAGGGTTCGCGGGCCACAAGGCATCGGGGGTGATCCGATGGATGCGACGCGCGGGCGGGGGAGCTGCGCGATGACAGCACCGACCGCCACAAGGCACTGGATGTGATCCGATGGATGCGACGAGAGTGACGGATACGGCGGACGCGATGAAACCCGCCCGGCACTGGCGTCTCCCGGCGCCGAGGCCGGTCACGTTCGCGGTGTGGCGCCGCAACGTCCTGGTCTGGCGCCGCCTGATGCTGCCCAGCCTGCTGCTCAACTTCGGCGAGCCCTTCCTCTACCTGCTCGGCCTCGGGTTCGGGCTCGGGCGGTTCATCGGCGAGATGGACGGGATCGGTTACTTCACGTTCCTCGCCTCGGGGCTGGTCGCCTCGTCGAGCATGATGACCACGTCCTACGAAGGGGTCTATTCGGTGTACACCCGGATGGTCCCCCAGAAGACCTACGACGGGATGCTCGCCACACCGGTCGAGATCGACGACGTCGTGGCGGGGGAGATGCTCTGGTGCGCGACCAAGGGCTGCCTCTCCGGAATCGCGATCCTGATCGTGGCCACCCTTCTCGGAGCGGTCGGGAGCGCGTACGCGCTGCTCTGCATTCCAATCCTCTTCCTGATCGGACTCGCCTTCGCCGGACCCGCGCTCGCGGTGAGCGCCGTCGCCCCCTCGTACGATTTCTTCAGCTACTACATGACGCTCGTGATCACCCCGATGTTCATCCTGTGCGGCGTGTTCTATCCGATCACGTCGATGCCGGAGGTCGTCCAGCACGCGGTGCTGGCGCTGCCGCTGACCCACGCCGTCGCCCTCGTGCGCCCGCTGGTCACCGGCGCTCCGGTCGAATATCCGCTCGTGCACCTCGCGGTGCTGGCCGGATTCGCCGCGGTCGGGTTCTACGTCGCGGTCGCCCTCGTGCGCCGCCGCTTCATCGTCTAGTGTTCTGACGCACAAATGGATTGAACTGATTCGGGGACTCGAATTATCCAAAAAACAACGGGTTGGCATCTTGAGAGTGCTGAAAACACGTGAATGTATTTCTGGCCCGGTACACTAGCTCGAAGGTGCGAAGACGAGGACATGCCGCGAGTATTCGACTGCATCGATCGGGATCTTCTGCCGGCGCTGGCAGAGACGATGCGCCTTGCCGACCGTGCCGACTTCTGCGTGGGCAACCTCGACCTTCGCGGCTGGCGGCTGCTCGATGCGCACGTGAAGCATTGGGACGGGGGCGAAGGGCATTGCTGCCGCGTCCTTGTCGGCATGCAGCGGCTGCCGCACATCGTTTGCTCCATGGGCCTGCTTCGGAAGCCGAGATGCCGGAATCCCTCGACAGGGACAAGGCAGGCGCCTTGCTGCGGGACTGCGCCCTGCAACGGCTATTCATCGAAGAGCTGGGTTGGGATCACGGCAGCGAGGATCGGGCGGTCACGGTCGGGGCAAGCTGGGTCGTCCTCGAAGCCCTCGCCCACAAGCGCAGCCTGGCAGCCTGCCAGTGCGTTCATCGAACCGCCGATCGGTCGGGCACGTCTCACGGCGCCCCCGCCCGCTCGCAGGCAAGCCCGAACACCGTATCGGTCATCCACCGCTTGAAGCTCTCGTTGTCCATGAACTGCTTGAACAGCTCCGTATCGTCCTTCATCACGGAGCTCATGACCCGTTGCAGCGCCCGGTCATGCTCGATACGTGCATTCTCCTCGTCCGAGTTCCGCCGGGCGTTCCGGAAGGCGGTGTCCACCGCCACCCGGGAGGGAATAGTCTCGGTGATGAGCTGCCGGACGCGGTCGGCATCGTCCCAGGTGACGTCGCCGAAGAGGTCGTTGAAGGCCCTGATGATGTTCGAGAGCCGGTCCAGCTCGGGCTCGGGGCGATGGCCCCCCTCGGAGGTCGGCGCCGGATCGATCTCGGCGTCCGCATCGGGCAGCACGATCTGCTGCATCGCGCGCTTCTCGACCCGGTAGCTGTCCATGTCGATGGCGTCGAGGAGGCCCCTGGACAGGTCCTCCTCGCGGGGGGCCGGCAGCTTCGGGATCAGGAAGTTCAAGAAGATCGAACGCTTCTCCCAGGCGGGGTTGGCGTAGGGGAGGACGGAGGACAGGAACGCGTACGTGCGCACGAATGCCTTGGCCTTGCCCTTGAACGCCACCTGCCCGTCCTCGTCCAGATCCCGGCCATAGACCGCGACGCAGGCGTCGAGGAGGGGATCGAGCCGGTCGCGCTCGGCGTCGCCGAGATAGCGTTCCACGAAATCGTCGATCTGCACGGGCGTACAGACCTCGGCGGCGTCGAGGTCCGCTTGCAGGTCGTGGAGCCGGTCGGGGTCGGTCTCGTCGGCGAGGATCGTCGCGCGATAGAAGTCGGCGAAGGCGTCGCGGATGGTGTCGGCGTCGTTCAGGAAGTCGAGCACGAAGACGTCGTGCTTCTTCGGATGCGCCCGGTTGAGGCGCGACAGGGTCTGCACCGCCTTGACGCCGGAGAGGGTCTTGTCCACGTACATCGTGTGCAGCAGGGGCTCGTCGTAGCCGGTCTGGAACTTGTCCGCGCAGACGAGGAAGCGGTACGGGTCGGCGCGAATCATCTCGGTGATCCGGCTGGACGGAAAGCCGTTCAGGGACGCCTCGCTGACCTTCGCGCCGCCGAACTCGTGCTCGCCGGAGAAGGCGACGATCGCCCGCCAGCGGCTCTTGCGCGCCAGCAGGTAGTCGCGGATGGCGTGGAAGTACCCGATGGCGCGCTCGACACCGCCCGTGACCACCATCGCCCGCGCCTCGCCGCCGATCCGGCCCTGGGCCAGGACCTGGTCGTGGAAGTGGTCCACCATGATCTCCGCCTTGAGGCGGATCGCGTGGTCGTGGCCCTCGACGAAGCGCCGGAGCTTCTTCCGGGCCTTCTTCGCGTCGAACTCCGGGTCGTCCTCCACCGTCTTGGCGAGCTTGTAGTAGCTCTCGACCGGCGTGTAATGCTCCAGTACGTCCAGGATGAACCCCTCCTGGATCGCCTGCTTCATGGTGTAGCCGTGGAATGCGCGGTGCTTCACGGTGCCGTCGGGCTGCGGGTCCGGGTCGCCGAAGATCTCCAGCGTCTTGTTCTTCGGGGTGGCCGTGAACGCGAAGTAGCTCGCGTTGGGGAGCAGCTTGCGGGACTCCATCAGGCGGTTGATCCGATCCTCGAAGGTCTCCTCCTCGCCCCCTTCGCCCCCTTCACCGGCCTCGGAGAGCGCCTGCGCCATGGCCGCGCTGGTTCGGCCGCCCTGGCTGGAGTGGGCCTCGTCGATGATGATGGCGAAGCGCCGCCCGCGCTGCGCGTTGCCGATCTCGTCGAGGATGAAGGGAAACTTCTGTACCGTCGAGATGATGATCTTCGTGCCGGCCTCGATGAAGCGGCGCAGATCGCCCGAGTGCTCCGCATGACCCACCGTCGCGCGGACCTGGGCGTAGCGCCGGATGGTGTCGCGGATCTGCCGGTCGAGGATGCGCCGGTCGGTGACCACGATGATCGAGTCGAAGACCGGAGCGCCTTCCTTCGAGAGCCCGATGAGCTGATGGGCCAGCCAGGCGATGGAGTTGCTCTTGCCGCTGCCCGCCGAATGCTGGATGAGGTAGCGCCGGCCCGCTCCGCGGGCGCCGGCGTCGGCGAGCAGCCGCCGCACCGCATCGATCTGGTGGTAGCGCGGCCAGATCTGGGTCTTCTTCCTCCGGCCCGTCTTCCCGTGCGTCGTCTCCACCACCACCTGAGCGTAGTTCTCCAGGATGTCGGTCAGGCTCGGGCGGGTCAGCACCTCGCGCCACAGGTAGTCGGTCTTGAGTCCGTTCGGGTTGGGCGGGTTGCCGGCCCCGTCGTTCCAGCCCCGATTGAAGGGCAGGAACCACGACGCCTTGCCTTGGAGGTGCGTGCAGAAGCGCACCTCGTGCTCGTCCACCGCAAAGTGGGCCACGCAGCGGCCGAACGCGAAGAGCTTTTCGCGGGGGTTGCGGTCCCGCTGGTACTGCCAGACCGCATCGCTCACCGTCTGCCTGGTGAGGCGGTTCTTCAGCTCGAAGGTGAAGACCGGCAGGCCGTTGATGAAGAGCCCGATGTCGAGCGCGCGCTGGGCCTCGTCGCGGCTGTAGCGAAGCTGGCGGGTGACACTGAAGCGGTTCTGCTCGAAGCGTTCCCGCGCCGCCTCGTTGCCGGCCGAGGGCACGCCGTAGAAGAGAGCCAGGTCATGCGCCCGGTGCTGGATGCCGCGGCGCAGCACGTCGATGGTGCCGCGCCTGGCGATCTCTCCCTCCAACCGGGTGAGGAACTTGCGCCGGGTGGGGCCATCCTCGGAGAGCGCCAGCGATTCGGCGGCCTCGGGCCGGGTCGCACGCAGGAAGGCCGCGAGCTGGGCGAGGTCGACGCAGTACTCGCGGTCGTAGTCGTGGGGGTTCCCGCAGCACCAGCCGACGCCGCCATAGCCGGCGGACGGTTCCGCCACCGTGCCGGCCGCGGGCGGATCGCAGGGGCGGCCGGTCAGCGCGGTGCAGATGAGCCGTTCGAGGCCGCGTTCGCTGGTGTCGGTGGTCATCGACGGGCGGCCGCGGTGGCGGTCCAGCCCTTCTCGGTCAGCGTATCCGCCGCGCCCTTCGGCTCGAAGACGACGATCCGCAGGCCGTTGAAGCCACGCAACGCCTCCTCGATGCGCTGGCGTACCGCATCCCATTCCAGCCCGCCGAGCCCGCTGCCGAGCGGAGGGATGGCAATGGAGCAGATGCCGCGCTCGCGGATCAGTCGGGTCAGGTCGGCCAGTCCGGCTTCGATGTCCTCCATCCGGCTGTTGCCGCGCCAGTGGCGCTTGGTCGGGAAGTTGACGATGTAGCGTGGGTTGGTGAGCCCACCGGTTTCGAACACGAACATCCGGCCGGGCCGGATCTCGCCACGCCCGCAAGCTTCGGCGTAGGCGCGGAAATTATTGGGGAACGCCTCCTTGAACTGGAGCGCGATGCCGCGCCCCATGACGCCGACGCAGTTCACGGTGTTGACGAGAGCCTCGGCGTCTTCGACGAGTATGTCGCCTGCCTTGAATCGGATCATCGTCGGCCCCTCTCCAGCAGCAATAGTACCAAGCCCGCATGACCTCGACATCGGGCAGTCTTGTCCAACGAGAGATGAGCTTGAAGGGAGGGTGTGACTCCGAGGAACTTCATTACGACGATTCCAGACTAAATATTTTCCTAATGCAACGCGAAAGCGAATCCGTGTTCCTCGTCTCGCACTCCCAGATGATCTCGACTCTCCATCCCAGATCCAGGAGATCCCCGATAACTCGCCGATCTCGATCAACATTTCCGTCGAATTTGTTTTTCCAGAACCATGTCCGTGTTTTGGGGAAGGTCGCTTTTTTGCAACCGGGATGACGGTGCCAAAAGCATCCATGAACGAAGATTATGACGCCATATTTCGGAAACACGAGATCAGGCGTGCCAGGAAGATCTCGTCGATGAAGACGATAGCGCAGTCCCAAAGCATGAACTGTCCGTCGTACCCGTATCTCCGTCGATGTGTCTGTCGATCCGATCCGAGACATCAACCACGACCTTCGCTCTCGCGTGAGACGATCCATGACAATTCGCTCGACAGTTATCGGCCTCGAATATCGAGTCGCGCTCCAATCGCCCTGAATATGGCTTTGGCAATAATGGGAGATACGCTGTTTCCAATCATCCTGAACGAGTGCCAGACTGTAGAGTGGAAGCGGTGGTAGTCTGGGAAACCTTGAAGTCGTGCAGCTTCCCTAACCGTGATGACGCGTGGGTGTTCCGGGTGTATCGGTCGGATCGATTGGTGAGACCCCCGGTCAGGGCCTGTTCCGGCTCGAAGAGTAGGGCATTGACCTGACCAAGAGAGACGCGGATGGCGTCCAACCGTGTCGATACCCCCCGGGGGAACTGCATCGAACCGAGCCACGACCTGGCCACAGTGACTGGTCACTCGGTGTCCCGTGAAGAGTCCGTCTGGGGAACGCAAGATCCGGGCGTAATTATAGGGTCGCCCGGTTCTCGTAATCCGCCAAGTGTCGAATCCATCTCTCTGTCCGAGAGCGGCCGCCCCGTCCAGATCGCTGATAGCGGCCTTAACGGTCGCCGGAGCTCGTTTCAGGGCGTCGAAGTGTTTCAAGGTCAAAGCCTCTCCCCTGTCCTTATGGATACCGATAACGAATAGTCGAGAACGATTCGTGGCCGCGCCAAATTCAGCGGCGTTTAGCATGATGGGTCCCAGGATCACGTATTCGTCTTCCACAAGTTGGAGCGCTTCGTCCAGCACGCCTCGGGCATTGGAATAAGCGAGCCCTCGCACGTTCTCCATCGCGAAGAACGACGGTCGTACCTCTCGGACGATTCTGAAGAAATGGCACAGCAATCGACTGCGCGGGTCTGCGGGATGGCGCTTTCCGATGTCGCTGAAACCTTGGCAAGGCGGACCGCCGACAATGCCGTCCACTTGCCCCTCCGCTGCGGCACGGATCATGTTGCCATCTACTTCGGTCACGTCTCTGAACACCATCCGCGTGTTAGGGAAATTGTACTGATACGAAGATGCCAGGACGCGATCATTGTCGAAGGCGACCGCTACTCTAAAACCGGCTTTATGGGCTCCGAGAGAAAATCCGCCACAACCGGAAAACACATCGACGATCTTTGGACCACTCGCGGATTCGTCTTTCTTCCGTTTGTTATGTAGTATCGACATCGCGCATGTCATTCCGAGAGATCGACATCTCTAGGTAATAATCTGCGCGAATGCCGGATACTCCCGATAATACTTCACATAGGCTTTGATTTGTTCGTCTTCGAGATCAAATCCTAAATCACGTACCAGTTTTCGGGACAGACCTTCCGGGCTAGGAAGCATGGATTGGAGAGTCATAGCCTCTCGAATTGTCAGAAGTGGAGAGATAATCGGATTTTCCGGTCTGCACTTCCACTCGTTCGCCTCGACGATATTCGAGACCGTGCGGGCCGTGTCTCTGCTGGAGGGCAAGACTCCGCCTACCGTCACCATGACGGCACCGTCTCTATAGATCATTCGGAACGCCGGAACAAAACCACCTGGACGCGCCGCCCTTGCCGCCGATGATTTCATGAAGTCGGTAGCCAAATCGGCTAGGGTATTCCGCATATTTGTGGAATCGCACCTACTCATGCAGAGATCATCCGGAACCACATCTCCGAACAAATCTCGAAGTCTACCGGGCCTGTCTTTTGCTCGGCCATACTTCCACTCGCTACCGTTGAACGTGATCAGGAAAATGGTATCATTCGGTGCCCTCTCGATGGTGGCACGAATGTCATCAATAGACGTCTCATCGAGAGCACTGTCGTAGTCCAACCACATTACCCATGGCCGTTTGCATATGGTTTCGTCATCGTAAAGAGTCGGAAGAATATCTGAGGAAGCTCCTTGGCGAATTTGTACAGATGCATAGGGAGAATTGAAAACTGCTCGGCGATACAGGATCTCATCTTCCTCCATAGAAATCATCTCGTCTATGTCTAGAATTTTGTGAGCCATAATGAAATCGGCGAACCAGATCGAACCGAAGCCGACGTAGATCGATTCGTTTATATCAAGATGGCTCCTTAGAGTGCGGACGCCATCGAAAACTATTTGCCTCTGAATGCTCTTGCTGGGCCGGAGGCTGTAGTTTATGTAATGGAGTGAGGACATCATTCATCCTCGACAAGGTCTTCATAGGCGTATTCGAACGACTTGAGACCGACTTCGCGATAGGGCATTTGTATACTACCAAATCCCTTCGCAAGCTGTTTCATCTTGGATACTGGAACCGAATAGTGCACGTTGGCGCGGCGTTCGATCCGTTTCTTAGGAATCATCGGAAGTTGTATAGTAGGTTGGTTCT
The DNA here is from genome assembly GCA_958295835.1 of uncultured Gammaproteobacteria bacterium. GTDB lineage: Bacteria > Pseudomonadota > Gammaproteobacteria > HK1 > HK1 > HK1. Next base: position 3,478,488 of record OY282378.1, on the reverse strand, counting down.
CCACATTTTGGATTGAAATGACTGCCGCTTTGTCTTCCTTCTTTTTAGCGTTCGCTAGATTATATTTTCTTGCATTCGTATAGGCTATCCATCGCTTCGAAGCGTCGCGCATCCGCAGGCGGGCGCCTATAAAGATATTCGATGATACATCGACGCTACGTTTCGTGGTAGTTAATGGAAGGGCTGCAGCATTTGACGCTGTGAAGAGAACGATACCGATAAATCCGGTATACTGACGGTGCCATTGGGGCCAGTCGGAAGTCCCCCATCCGGATACGGCGGACTTGTCCGCAGCGAGAACGATCCTCCCGTTGCATACGACATACCAACCGAATCCCTTTTCGCCATCGATCTTCTCGTCCGGCTCCGTGCTTTCGGGTGGCGGGGCGGCCATTCCGGCAATGATCTCGACCGATACCCTATTATCTTCCGGGCTGCCCTCGTCTTCCAGCTCATCCTCGTAATTATCACGCATTGGAACGATATCGTCACTCTTACGTAGTTCGATCGGCATACCTTTTATAACTTGATTATTGATTAAGATATTTAATCCGCGCTTCAGATAGAGCGAATAGTCTCGAGCGATCATGCGTCGCAGATTTTCGATAAAACCGGGATTGCCAAGCGCTGTTTGAGCTTCCCGTGTGAGTTTTTGGACGACAACTTCCACACCATTCTCATCCAGATGTTCTGCGTCGTCGATATCGAAGTCCCACAGGGGATCATCGTTACTTAACCACTCGGTTACGTCAATCGGGACGGCAAAAGTCGTTCTGGAATCATCGGTATCCGTAAAAGTACTTCTGACGTTTATGCGCCTACCGAGCTTGAAGGCGGCCCGCTTCATCCCGATTCCGTAAACGCCTATGCTGTATGCATCGTATGCTTTACTAGCTCTCCTACCAAAGCTGAAGGCGTGGTCTGCGGCGTCGTTGAGGGTCATTCCACCGCAATTATCCGTTATCGAGAATTTATCGGACGAGGCGACAATCGAAATCCTGTATTTCGACAAATCGGCACGGTTATCTAGGTTTATCGGATGTTTCCCTTCACTCCGAGAGGCTCCATCGACACTGTTGTCGATCAGATCAAAAATACAATCTTCGAAAGTGATGTCGCGAGTGATCATAGTCACGAAGAAGGTTTTTGTAGGGTATGCTTTTGCCGTCTTATTGTTCATTATTCTTCTCCCCTCGCGTTACCAGTCGTGCCGACGTTCACGGTTTCCGACGAACCCGCGAGGTGCGTCGCCGATTTCGTCGCCTTGGTGGACACTTCAGGGGCGATTTGCGAGATGTCTCGGCAGATTTCGTCTAGTTCCTCCTTGCGCCCGGCGGCGATCATGTCGCGTGCAGTGGCCTGGGCCGTGAACAGGCACGACCGAAGCATCTGGGTTTCAAGAGGGTTCCGCGGCCATTCTCCGTTGTCGAGCGTCTCGACGGCCAGTTCGACGAGGAGCTGATTCGGTGTGGTCCGGCGCTCGTTCGCGAGCAATTCGATACGCCACCAGTGCTCCGCGTCGATCCGGATGTGTCTAGCGATCATCTTCGACATTGCCGATGGTCTCCCTGATTCGACGCGGACGGAGGAGCGTCTCGACGGAAATCCTACCGGATTCGCGCCGGCTTTTGGGCCAATTCTTCCACAGATCCGCTAGGAAGCAGTGGATTCGGTGCGAATCAGGGGCGACCGGACTGCGCCGTCTCACGGCGGAGCGCAAGTGCGGCGAAGGCGCATCCGGGGCGCACACGGCGACCACAACGGTTCCTCGCGGCGCCTAAACGTAGACATATCAATCAGTTGGGTCGAGCGACGAAGATGGTCGCTGCCGTTTCCGGCACGACAGGACGTTGATTCGGCCGGATTCATCGCGTCCGGGAGCTGTCCTTCGCAGGCTGTCGCAGCTATGGCATGGCCGGCACCCTTGGTGCATGGGATGTGAGAACAGAGACCGCTCAGCGGTGACCATGGCCACGGGCCGGCGCACGGGTGGTAGGGCCATCGGGGGCCGGGGAGCGCGGTGGAGGGGGGCGGGCGCGGGGCCGGGGCGTGGGACGAGGCGGTGGCGGTATGGCGGTCGGCGGTTGTTCTCGGCGATGAGCCCGAGGGGAGGCCCTGGATGGGAGGCAGGGGCGCCTTCGGCAAGCGGAGCGCGCAGCGAGCGTCAGCGAGCGGAGGCGAGAGGGATTGGAGCGGAAAGCCCGGCCGCGAAGCGGCTCGCGCAGAAGTTGAAGTGGGCTTGGCTCGGCAGGAAGGGGGGATTCCTGGAGGAAGGGCCGGAGAGGGTGAGGATGTTGGTCCTTGGGGAGGTCGGTTCGGAACGGAGCGAAGGGAGGCGGCGAGTCTGAAGGCGGGCGGATGGTGTTGTCGGAGGACGATGGAGCGGTGCCTGAGCGGCGACGGAGAGAAGGGCACGGAGCCGAAGTGAACCGCCCCGGGAAACCCGGGGCGGTTCAGTGGAATACGGGTTAATCCGATTCCGGGAGTCCGATTTTCAGCATTCGCGCTTCCGTGGCCACATGGAAACCAGCGCTCGGACGGACGCTGGTCTACGATGAAATCGTTACAGTTTGTCGGGAATTCCAGCTTCTTTGAGGATCGCGTTGGCGGTGTGTCTTTTCTTGATCTTCGATGGAACGGAGATTTCGTGTCCGTCTTTACTCCAGATGTCGTGACTTCCCCATGGGCGACGATCCATGGAGTAGCCATGTTGTTTCAGGAGCTTATTGACTGTTCTCTCATATCCGGCCATTGATCAGGCGCACGCGGTGAGGCGTGGATCGTCCTCCCAAAGCAGTCGTGGAGCACAAGGCCTGCGCGGTTTCGGTTCTGGTTGAACAGCCTGATCTTCGACATCGCGGAACACGAGGCGAATCGAGGTTTGTTCTATTTCGGCGTCGGTCAATCCATGATTGGACCGGAGGAGTCGCGGAGCTACGCGAAGCAATTCCTCGCGCATGTCCGCAAAATCATCGGTCTCGATGACCAGACCACGAATATCGCCACTGTGTGCTGCCAACGTGCCGTCCTCGTAGAAGAACAGATTCACAGTGTACTCATTCTGGCTCATTCTGATGCTCCTCTGACGTGTGGGGGGACGGTCTCGGAGTTGCGGAACCAGTCCCTGCGCCGCCCTCCAACCCCATGCTGGTGCTCGGACAATACCTGATCAACATAATTCAATCTGACAAAAATGCTTGGCTTATGGAGAGGATTCGAGACAATCCTCCCCATGAACCGGACGCACGCGCTGCTGTAGCTCCGCGTCGCACCAGAGGAAGCCGTCCGCAACGATCGATGCCAGTCGATCCACATGGGCGATGTGGTAGATCTTCGGCGCCAGCGAGCGGCTGCGGCCCACCGCCGCTCGGGGTACCGGTGGGGAGGTAGCGGTTGTCGTCATGCCGCTTCGCTCAGGACGGCGGCGAATTCGTCCGGCCGGGACCAGCGCGACACAGTGGACAACGACTCGACCAGCCTGAAATCTTCGTCCGCCCAGATGTCGGCCGCATCGTCGAACAGCGAGACGAAGGTCAGGGCTTCCGGTCCCCCCGCGAGGTGATTCAGATCGTGCCATGCGGCCAGCACGTGCTCGGAGACCCGGTGCGCCGCCGCACGATTCCCGGTGCTCAGCACCTGGACCAGTGAGCTGCGCCATTCCGTCCGCACGTGAAAGTCGACCGTCCAGCCACGTCCCGACCGCCCGGCCCGCTTCTGGGCGCGCTCGAATCCGAACTCCCGCTCGGTCAGGAAATCGGCCACTTCGTCCGTAATGGACTCGATCGCCTGCGTGCGGAAGGTGAACCACAGGTCGGACACCCGAAGCGCCGCCTGCCCAACCCGCGTGACCACCTGCGCCAACTCTTCGCCGGGCCGGCACCGCGCCTGGAGCATCCCGCGGTAGAACTCGATTCCATGGGTCACGCAAGCGTCCTCGATGAGCCGCGCATGCTTCGGCGATCGGCGCAGCGCCGCCGACTGCATACGAAGCCAGCCCGCGGTCTCCGCGAGATCGCTGACCGTCACCACGTCGCCCTCGACCTTGCAGAAGAGATCGATGTTGTCGCCGTCCAGATAGAGATACGGCGTGCGGATTCTCTGATAGTCACCTTGCTCCGAGCAGGTGAACAAGGCTCCCATCTGTCGTTGCAAGTCCCGGCACATGCGGCTCGTGTCCGTCACCACAACTCCCCTTGTGTGGCTGGCGGAGGATTCATCCTGCCATCCTGCCGAATGCGCGCTTCGGCGCAGAACTCCTTCGCCGAATCGCACGACCGGCTGGCCAGAGTCGTGCAGCTCAGCCGTTCGCGCCCGCCCTCCGGGGTGTCAGTCGTCACGCTGTCCCTTGACGCCCAATCGGATCGGCACTTCCTTCACCTCGCCAGGGCGGATGTCGGCCACTGCCGTGAGAATCTTCTCGACGTGCAGCCGTATATCGGGCCATGCCGTAGAGAGCAGCACCACGATTGCGAGCCGCAGGCCGCTGAGGTTCTGTTGGTACCGCAGGTTCTGGTCCGTGGTGATGAGCACTTCGTAGCCGTCCTCCTCCGCCCTCTCGATCAGGTCCCCGTTGTCCAGATCGGACCAGCCCCTGTTGGCTGCGGTATCCACCGAATGCCCGACGAGATGCCGTCGCAGCGGGACGGGCGTCCCCTGATCGAAAAGCAGCCTCACCGCAGCACCGATGCCTTCAACGTCTTTGCCTCGTAGTCGAGAACCTCCCTGACCTGATGCTCTTCCACTCCGGGAAACCACTCCAGAAACTGCTCGACCGTCGCCCCGCGGGCAAGGTTCTCGTAGAGGCTGGCCAGCGGCACGCGGGTGCCAGCGAACACCCAGGCCCCGCTCACCTTGCCAGGACGCCGCTCCACCGCTGAACAGGCATTCCAGTTCGGCATCCGTTCACCTCCTCTCGGTCATCGAACCCGCTGCTACTGCCTTAGACTGCTATGCGTCCGTGACATCCGCCAACGGACCGCCTTCCTCCACGGTGAGTCGCCAGCCCGTGTGCTCCGACCCGGCTTCGTGATCGACGCCGTCAACCGAATCACCTTCGGCGGCAGACGGATCTACCTCGGGAAGCCCTGCCGCCGCCTCGCGGACGTCGAGCTTACCGGTGACGACATCGGCGATCAGGCGGGTGCGGTATTCGCGCATGAGGTCGATTTCCCTTTCCGCCCGGTCCATCGCGTCGTCCAGCACGTTCGTCTGCTCGGAGATGGCGTCGAGTATCTTTGCTTGCTCTTCTGCAACCGGCAGCGGAACCGGAAATGCGCGCAATGTGCTGCTGTTGGTTGATGCGAGATTCGTGGTCCGCTTCGCCGTGAGCTCAAAGTACATTCGCCCGTGTTGCGATCCCATGAGCCGCACCAGGAACTCCGGGCTCAGGAGCCGTCGCCTGCACCGCACGGCAAAGATATGATTCTGGTGTAGGCACCCAGGCACCTCGTCTCGCCATACACACCCGCGCCCAAGTTTGTCGATATCCCCGCCCTCCGTCATCAGCACATCGCCGCTCAGTAAAGTTGCTCCTTCCACCTCGCTGACAGGCACGTCGACAGACTTGACGTGAGCGAGCTTCAAGTGACCGTCCTGCACGTTGGCTACTCGCAGGTATGGACGGGAAATCGTCCGCGTACTCCTGTAGTCCTTGCCCAAGGTAATGCCGGTCTGAACGCTCGCGACGTCCTTGAGTCGGAAAAGCAGCCAATGGGCCGGAATCTTCCCCAGCCATTCCACCCCTGAATCCTTGTAGGCCGGATACAGTCGCCCCGTCCGCACATCGATCCGGCCCGTGACGGCCTCGTGGATGACGGCCTGTTTCTGTTCCTCCAGCAGAGTGATCAGCTTCTGCATGGCGCCGATGTAACGACCGATCCGCCGGTCGGCATGGTCGAGGAAGCGGACGATGGCGGCTTGCTCGGCGAGGGGAGGACGAACAACCGGCATTCCTCCGATGAATCCCCAGTCCGTGCGAGGCATTTTCGCCCCATACGTCGAAGCTGTCGCCGCGTCAATGATCGGCTTCGAGCGGAGAATATGCTCGAAGTACGGTCCCATGACGTTCCCGTGGCGAGGCCGAAGGACCAGGAATTCCCCGACGCACAGACCGCTACTCGTGAGTCGAGCGACCTTCGCGAGATAGGGGCGAAGCTTGCCGAACAGGACATCCCCGGGCCGAAAGCGCTTCAACTGGCTGTCGAACATCACGCGGGAGCCCGTGAGCGTCAATCGACCGGTCCAGCTCTCCACGTTCTCCAGGGCGACGACGGTACTCACCTGCGGTAGTTCGTCTGCCTGCTCCACGATATTGGTCAGCGAGCACTTGAGTCTCTCGACGTCCCAGTGCGCCGGCACCTTCCCCAACCACTCGATAGCGGAGTCCTTGTAGGCCGGATACGGCTTGAGTGCGCGCGCCGGGTGGTATCCGCGCTCACAGGTCGAGTACACGGAGAAGCTCCTCGACGGTCATTTCGTGGTGCCGTGCAACGCTCTTCAGGATGCTCGACAGCGTCTTAACCCGAATGTTGCACGAAGGCTGTGATTTTTCGTTTCCATCGGAGAATTTCCGAAGCATACCTTGAGCATCGACTGCGCATCCCAGGTCACACTTAGCCCATCTTTACCACTGCGAGCCGCGATTGGGTGGGGATTCGTCGCGATTTCGCCGATTTTCGCGTGTAGGTGATTGATGTGTCGTCGGAGAGGCTGATGTAGTGCCATAAAATGAATTCGCTCTGTTGCACCACATCCCGCCCGCCGCTACCGTGCGCCCATGTTCATCCGGCGCACCCGTACCCGCAGCATCGGCGAGTACTTCACCTTCCGCCTCGTGCGTTCCGAGCGCACCGGCTCGAAGGTGCGACAACGCACCCTGCTCAACCTGGGACGGCACTTCGACATCGCACCAAGCGATTGGCCGGTGCTGTGCCGGCGCATCGACGAACTCCTCGCCGGTCAGCTACCACTGCCACCCGATGGCCCCCCGGCGCTCGAATCACACGCCCAACGCATCACCGCGCTGCTGCTCGCCGGTGAGCGTATCGGCGCCGCATCCTCGCCAGCGAGCCAGAGGCACGACTTCCAACACGTCGACGTCGACTCCCTGGAACTGATTCGCCCCCGCTCGGTCGGCGTGGAGCACGCCGGCCTGTGGGCGATGGACCAGCTCGGCCTGCGCACGCGGCTCGAAGCACTGGGCATCGGGGCGTCGGTACGCACCGCCGCCATCGGCTCCATCATCGCGCGTATGGCCCGGCCAGGCTCCGAGCGCGCCACCCGGCGCTGGCTGGGCGAACGCAGCGCCCTGGGCGAACTCCTGGGCGTGGACTTCGAGATGATGGGGCCGATGCGACTGTACCGCGCCTCCGATGCGCTGATGGCGCACCGCGAAGCCATCGAGCACCACCTCTTCGACCGGGCGATGGACCTGTTCGACCTCCACCCCACCGTCACCCTCTACGACCTGACCAATACCTACCCCCGCTTACCCCACGCGGGGGCAGGCTTCGAGGGCGAGGCGAGCGGACAACCCAACGCCCGGCGCGGACACTCCAAGGACAAACGCACCGACTGCCCGCTGCTCACCTTGGGACTGGTGCTCGACGCCAGCGGCTTCGTGCGCCGCTCCCAAGTCTTCGCCGGCAACGTGCGCGAACATCACACCCTCGCCGGGATGCTCGACGCCCTCAACGCCCCGCGCGGCGCCCTGGTGGTGATGGACCGCGGCATCGCCACCGAAGACCGCGTGCGCTGGCTGCGCGAGCACCAATACCGCTACCTGGTGGTCAGCCGTGAACGCACCCGCCACTTCGACGCCGACGCGGCGCTGTCCATCGAGACCGCCTCCCATCACCGCGTGCATCTGCACAAGGTCCTCAGCGACGACGGCCAGGAAGTGCGCCTGTATTGCTTCTCCGAAGCGCGCGCCGCCAAGGAGCGCGCCATCGTCGAGCGCTTCGCCCAACGCTTCGAGGCCGCCCTCACCCGGCTCTCCGACGGGCTGTCCAAACCCCGCACCCACAAACGCACCGACCAAGTCTGGCAGCGCATCGGGCGGCTCAAAGAGACAAGCCGCGGCGTCGCCCAACACTACGACATCGAACTCGACACCAACGAGACCGGCGAGCGCGCCACCGCCGTGCGCTTCACCCGCCAGCCACTCCCCGGCTCCATGCTGACCCACCCCGGCGTGTACTGCCTGCGCACCAATCAAACCGATTGGGACGAATCCACCCTGTGGCGCACCTACTTCACCCTCACCGACATCGAGGCCGTGTTCCGCTCGTTGAAATCCGAACTCGGCCTGCGCCCCATCTATCACCACAAGCCCATCCGCGCCGAAGGCCATCTGTTCATCACCGTCATCGCCTATCAACTCGTCCAGGTGATTCGCCGGCGCCTGCGCCAAACCGGTCAGTGCGCCAGTTGGACCACCCTTCGCCGAATCCTCGAAGGGCAGCAGCGTATCACCGCCACCTTCCGACGCGCCGACGGGCGCACCCTGCACGTGCGCAAAGCCACCCGTGCCGAACCCTCCCAGCAGGCCATCTACGAGGCCCTGGGCATCAACCACGCACCCGGAGGGATCCGCAAAACCCTCGTCTAAACGACCCTCGAACACACGATTGTAGTGCCACTCGCCGACCTCGAACATCGTAACTGTATGATGCAATGAGAAATTGCGGGGTGGGGTGGTAAAGATGGGTTAGTGAAGCCGTTTGACCAGCAGCGACAAAATCGCCCGCATGTGGCGTGCCGTATCGATGTTCGAGGGGCGAAGGTACGCGACCAGTAACTGTCGGCCGCAAAATGCGTACAGCGGCAGAAAGCAGTACCGGTCGTAGTATCCGTGAAAGAACCGCCTTGGCTGATGACCGTGAACCGGGTCGTCGGTTGCATGGAAGCCAATCACCAACTCGTGCGGCGCACGCCGGTGCGAGGCAATGAACTGTTCCACCAAGGCTTTGGTGAACCGCCACCGCCCGCTGCCGCTCGGCCCGGCACAGCGTCTAGGAGCTTGCCAGCGACTCGTCTCGCTCACACGCCGTCTGCACCACCTCATCATAACGAAGCGCACCGTGGTCGTTGAGGTCCTCATATCCCAACGCCACCAGCGTGTACCCGTTGGCGCACCATCGTCCCCACTTCGTGACGCACCTTCACGCGCTGGCGCCGATCACTGATTGCACGGGCCACCCGATCGGCCAAGCGCAGCCAGCGATCCACCTCGCGCAACAACAATGCGCCGCCGTTCGATGAAGTCGAACCGCCGGAAAAAATCCGCCCGTACCCGCCGCCGCCGGCAGCTTGAAAACTTCATCGTACCGTGGTTGCATTGTGTCACCGTCTGGTTCCTGGTTAGATACAGTCCAAACAACTAAATTAGGGTCTTCCGCAGAATTTGTGGGTAGAAAGTAGAGAATGATGACCAGTTCTGTCACTGGTGAGGGCATCTGAGGGGAAGTCCTGTGGAATTGTGGACGAGTCCCTTCGGGGACCGGCCCTCCCCCTTCGGGCCGTGGGGAGAGCCCGTGGACAACGCGCCTGGACGGTTCACCCTCGTGCGGCGCTGCCGGGGGCGCGTTGCCCACCGCCTCTCCCCACTGTCGCGCCTCTCGCCCACAATCCCACAGGACCCATCGCTGTGTTTTTCTTGAATCGAACAAGCATCCCGTTCCGAACTCCACGACAATTGGTGTTGCAGGCACCCAAGCGACGCGGAGGGGAACGGGATGCAAATCAAGACTATCCTCAATCGGGTTCAAAAGCACACGTCGTTCGTCTACGAGACGGTGCGCTTGGTCGAGCACCCGTGGCTGGCCATCGAGGTGGAGGTCCGCCCGCGCGCCAATGCCCGCGCGATGTGCTCGCAATGCGGACGCCCGGCGCCGGGCTACGACACGCTGGCGCCGCGGCGCTTCGTATTCGTGCCGCTGTGGCACATCCCGGTGGTGTTCCTCTACGCGATGCGCCGTGTGGCGTGCCCGCGCTGCGGGGTGAAGGTCGAAGCCGTCCCGTGGGCGACGGGCAAGCATCGGGTGACCGACGCCTATGCCTGGTTCCTCGCCGGGTGGGCGAAGCGGCTGTCGTGGCAGGAGGTCGCCGTGGTGTTCCAGACCTCTTGGGATAGCGTGTATCGGTCGGTGCGCATGGCGGTCGAGTGGGGCCTTGCGCACCGCGACCTCACGGGCATCGAGGCGATTGGCATCGACGAGATTGCCCGCCGGCGCGGGCATCGGTACCTGACCCTGGTCTATCAAATCGACCGCCACTGCAAGCGTCTGCTGTGGATTGGGCGCGAGCGCAAGGCCGAGACGTTGCATGGCTTCTTCGACTGGTTCGGTGACGCACGCAGCGCGGTGTTGCGCTTCGTGTGCTCGGACATGTGGAAGCCGTATCTGAAGGTGGTCGCCGAGCGCGCCGGCCAGGCGGTGCACGTGCTCGACCGCTTCCACATCATGAGCCACTTCGGCAAAGCCATCGACAAGGTGCGCGCCGAGGAGGCCAGGAAGCTCGCCGCCGAGGGCCAGGCGCCGGTGCTCAAGCGCAGCCGCTGGCTGTTGCTCAAGCGCCCCGAGCATCTCACCGACGCGCAGTCCGAGCGCCTTGCCGAGCTGGTGCGCCGCAACCTGCGCACGGTTCGGGCCTATCTGCTCAAGGAGGACTTCCAGGCGTTGTGGGGCTATGTCTCGGCGTACTGGGCGGGGCGATTCCTCGACCGGTGGTGCACCCGCACGATGCGTTCGCGGCTCGACCCGATGAAGCAGGTCGCGCGCATGGTGCGCACACACCGCGAGTTGATCTTGAACTGGTTCCGTGCAAGAGGGGAGCTGTCCAACGCCATTGTGGAGGGCTTCAACGGCAAGGCCAGAGTGACCACCAAAAAAACGTTCGGTTATCGTACCTGCGAGGTGCTGGAAGTGGCGTTGTATCATACACTTGGCGACTTACCCGAGCCCGAACTCACCCACAGATTCTGCTGACGAGGCCTAAATTACAACCGACTATGGGGTCAGACGGCCCTCTTTTCGTGCAATATCCGGGATAGGATGCGCACGGTCATGTAGGGGTCGGTCGAAGACTGGAATTCGAGCATCACCAAGTGATAGCGGAAGCGTACGACCAGCAGGATGGTGCGCGCGGCCATCGCTGAGGCGCGGATCGCTCCGCAGCGGGAGGCCACGAATGGGACGTCACGAGAAACCAGATGGAGGGGTGTTACCCATCCAATTGAGAATTGTCCAGACGGACTCTTTTCAGCATTTGATCACGGAGCAGTGTTGTCGAAGTTTCAATAACATCATTAGTAAGTTCAAGAAACAAATCGGGAGATATGAGAATAAATTGATCAGCTCGATTACTATTTTGTTCATCAACAGTTTTGGTCATATTTTCTCTATCTCCAAAATCGACGATGTTATTAATTATCAAGGTCGCTAGTGACTCCGACACGTCTTTAGTTGTCTCTCCGCGGAGATGCGCCTCAGCCTCTCCGGCTTCTAACTTTTCACTAGGCGCTGAGAGGATAAACGAACTGCCAAGGTTACCACCTACCGATGGGAAACGAGATGCAAATCTTTGATGCTTTCTCACGATTGGTCGGATGTAAGCATCGAATTTCCTACGGATGAGTGACATTGCCTTATCAAGATTCATACCTGTACTGTTATCTACGTTGAAATTTATAGATTTCACAAGTTCAGGAAGATCATCTTGCAGATCCGCCCGCAGTGAATCAGTTATGTATATGATAAAATCCTTGCTCTTTTCGAGATTCATTGGTCTTTGATCAATTTTTGTTTCAAGTCGAATTAGTTCCTGTTCCAGGTTATTCATATCTGTAGAAAGTACAACTAATAGATATCCGGCAATCACAATCGGGAAGCCCAGTGTTCCAACAAGGTAGACAAAACTGCGAATCTTAAGAGGTACCTTTAGTGTGGAAGTTCTTTCTTCAGACATGATCTCTTTCCTCTCTATTGAGCGGATGAACACTATATCCGCTCGGCATTGATGAAGCCTCAAAGTATGGCTTTATAGCAGATGCCTCGTGTGGTTGTGAAGGGGGAAGGGTGTTAGTCCCTTACCCACAAGACCACCGTCCGATGAAATCGAACCGCCGGAAAAATCTGCCCGTACCCGCCGCCGGCAACTTGAAAACTTCAGCGCTCCGTGGTTCCTCGTTTAGATCCAGTGTAGCTAACTGAATTCTAACAAATTCAGGGACCAGACGGTCCTCTATCCATGCATTTTTCGGGTTAACCCTGATCGGAGTATGCAGCGGGATCACCTCGTGATGTTCGCCGTTGATCCGCACGTGAGAGCCTCGCTGTCGCACGGTGTCGTACCCCAAGCGTCGAAGGGACGCTTGCAGCGCCGCTCCGCTCACGTTGCGGGGTAACTTCATGCCACGATAACCTCGTCCCGCACGAAGTGCAAGCGGATCAACTTCGGCCGCTCCATGGTGTCGTCGAAGTAGCAGTCGACGGCCTCCTTGACGTTGCTTCGGATCTCCTCGACAGAGTCGCCCTGGGTGTGGATGCCGTGCCCGAGCGCGCTTGCGGAGTATCCGCCGTCCACTTCGTCCTCGCTGACCTCGAAGATGATCTCTGTCATGACGTTGCCTCCGATTGCTCCCCGACACCCAGTATCTCCGCCAACAGCCCTTCCGTCTCCTGCTCCAGCGCCAGGATGTCCGCCCGGATCTCCGCCAGCGTCCGCATCGGCTTCGGCTTGTAGAAGTAGCGCGTGAAGCTGATTTCGTAGCCGACCTTCACGCTGTCCGGCCGGTACCAGGCGTCGGCGGCGTACGGCAGCACCTCGCGCCGCAGAAACGCTTCGATGCCGCCCTCCTCCTGTAGCGGGATCTGCTCGGTGTCGCGCAGGTCGGCGTCCGGCTCGTACTCGACCACGGCGGGTCGCCTGTTGACGGTGGTCCGGAACAGGCCGTGCAGCGGGGCGGCCCGTGTGCCCCGCTTGTGGATCTTGCGGATGACGGGCGGCGCGGCCTCGCTCCGCTTGCCGCTCTCCTTCAGTTCCCTGATCTCGACCGCCTTGTAGACTCGGTTCGGGTCCGCCCCCTCGATGCGCAAGGGCCGCTCGACCGTCACCTTCCAGTAGCCGAAGGCGGCGTTGTCGAAGATCCTGCTCTGCTCGCTCTCCTCGAAGGCGAGGAAGGTGTCGCAGATGCGGGCGACGTCGTCCTCGCCCAGCTCGCAGTTCTTCTTGCCGAGGTTCTTGCGCAGCGGCCTGTACCACCCGGTGGCGTCGATGAGCTGCACCTTGCCCCGGCGGTGCTCGGGCTTGCGGTTGGTGAGCACCCACACGTAGGTCGCGATACCGGTGTTGTAGAACATGTTGAGGGGCAGGGCGACGATGGCCTCCAGCCAGTCGTTCTCGATGATCCAGCGGCGGATGTTGCTCTCGCCCTGCCCGGCGTCGCCGGTGAAGAGCGAGCTGCCGTTGTGGACCTCGGCGATGCGGCTGCCGAGCGGGGTGTGCCGCTTCATCTTGGCGAGCTTGTTGACGAGAAAGAGCATCTGGCCGTCGCTCGACCGGGTGACCAGGGAGTACTCGGGGTCCCCGGCGTGCTCGATCACGAAGCGCGGATCGCGCATCTCCTTCTTGCCGCCCATGCGCTCCAGGTCGGTCTTCCAGCTCTTGCCGTAGGGCGGGTTGGAGAGCATGAAATCGAACTCGCGGGACGGGAAGGCGTCGTTGCCCAGGGTGGAGTGTTCCGGACCGCCCACGATGTTGTCGGCGGCCTCGCCACCGCCCTTGAGCAGCAGGTCGGCCTTGCAGATAGCGTAGGTCTCGGCGTTGATCTCCTGGCCATAGAGGTGGGTGGAGACCTCCTTGCCGTGCTCGGCGGCGAGCTGCCGCAGCGTCTCCTCGGCCACCGTCAGCATCCCGCCGGTGCCGCAGGCGCCGTCGTAGAGCAGGTAGGTGCCGGACTTGACCTCGCCGGCGACGGGGAGGAAGAGGAGCCGCGCCATGAGCGCCACCGCGTCGCGCGGGGTCCAGTGTTCGCCCGCCTCCTCGTTGTTCTCCTCGTTGAAGCGCCGCACCAGCTCTTCGAAGATCGACCCCATCCCGTGGTTGTCGAGGCCGGGATGGCGCACCGAGCCGTCGGTGTTCATCACCGGCGCGGGGCTCAGGTTGACGTCGGGCGAGGTGAGCTTCTCGATCAGGGTGCCCAGGGCGTCGGCGCGGGAGAGCCGCGGGATCTGGTTGCGGAACTCGAAGCTCTCCAGGATGTCCTGCACGTTCGGCGAGAACCCGTCGAGCCAGGCCTCGAAGTCGGCGGTGAGCCGCTGGCGGTTGGCGCGGGCCCGGAGATCGCGCAAGGTGAACATCGAGGTGTTGTAGAAAGCCTGTCCCGCCGCTTGGCGCAGGGCCGGGTCCTGCTCGACCACCCCCGCCGCGTCGAGGGAAGCCTTCATGCCGAGGACCGCCTGCTTGCTGCCTTCCAGGACCGCATCGAGCCGGCGCAGCACGGTCATGGGGAGGATGACGTCGCGGTACTTGCCCCGGACGTAGAGGTCGCGGAGGACGTCGTCGGCGATGCCCCAGATGTAGTTCGCGATCCAGTCGAGGTCGCCGTGGCCCGTCTGCATGCGCATCCTCTCGTCGATGGCGGTATCGATCGGTCCGGCGCGGTATCCTCCGGAACCCCGCATCGGTCTGGGGGCCCGGTCCGGAAGCGAGCATAACCGGTGCGCGAGGGTGGTGCCCTTACGAGGGTAATGCCCTCATCGGTGGATTCGTGTCGAGACAGGGGCTCTGTCCGGGCCGACAAGCGGGCCAGGGGAAGGATGGAGTTGCCCCGGAACAGGAGGCGGCGGAGTGGCCGAGGCGGCCCGCCTCGTACTCGGCATGGGAGCGGAGCGGGCGGAGAAGGCCCTCGCCTATCGGCTGTACTCACTGGCCGAGCGCAAGCGGTGGGCGGACGAGGCGCACGCCTACAACATCCTCGTCACGTCCTGGCCGCAGATCCAGGCGGAAGCTGCCCGGTTGGCGGCCGGCGTGCCGGAGCAGGCGGGTTTCGGGTTCTCCGGGGGGGACGCATCGTGACGGCAGGCCGAGGGTCTTGTCACGGCGCAGGGTAAATTGGCTCTCGGCTCTCTGGGGTGGCCGCCGGTTGGAGCAATCCGCTGTTCCGAAAACCGTTTCGGCAACGGTGTTCAAGCTCCGCTGCCGTTTTCTTGGACGACATAACCCATTGAATAGATTTCATATTGAAAGAGAACCAATCAGCTCCATGCCGCGGCGGCGCAGCGGAGTGCCGGGAGACGCGCTATCCGATCCATCCGGAGGTGTTCGAGCGGCTCTACAACGACTGGGCGACGCTCGAACGCTTCCAGCGCACGCGCGGGGTGCTGCGCCTGATGGCGGCGGTGATCCACGATCTCTGGGCGCGCAACAGAGCGGAAACGATCATGGCCGGAGCACGGCGGGATCCGGCCTCGCCGGGCGCCTGCGCCCAAGGTGGGGACTTCCTCTTCCCCGAGAGCGGCGGCGGGCCTCATCACTCGACCACGATTGATGGACAAGACGGCCAGGACGAACCACCCGGACGTCTTGGCCCTGTTCGCGTGGACGAAAAGGCGCATCGCGATCCGGTATCGTTCCCCTCCGGTCGCCGGTGCAGAGGAAGCGGAACATGCTGAAGCGGATTCGCATCAAGGGGTACAAGTCCCTGTCCGATCTGGAGGTGCGCCTTTCACCCCTCACCCTGCTGTTCGGCCCGAATGCGGCCGGCAAGAGCAATTTCCTCGATGCCCTCCAGCTCCTGTCCAAGCTGGCGACGAGCCGGAAGCTGAAGGATGCCTTCGAGCCTCCGTACCGGGGCAAGCCGCTCGAATCCTTCACGATTGGAGAGCAAGGGCTTCGGGGTCTGGTCGAAAAGGATCGGCTGGTCTTTTCCATCGAAGCCGATCTGTCCCTGTCGGACGCGGTCGTGGAGGTCGTCAATCGGCAGATACGGGAAATGCGCCGTCCGAGCGGCGATGGCCGGCCCGAGAAAGCCGGCCACACGCCCGCCTGGATCCGCGAGCGCAATCTTCGCTACCGGGTCGAGATCGAGATGCTGCCTCGCTCGGGCTTCCTGCGTACGGCCGACGAATACCTCGCCGCCCTGAATTCCAGGGGGGAACCGACCGGCAGGCGCAAACCCTTCATCGAACGGCAGGGCGAGAAAATCCACCTGCGGCAGGCGGGGCAGGCGCATCCCACGTACTACGACCGCTACCTGGGTCACACCATCCTCTCGATGCCGCATTATCCGCCGCACTATCCGCACCTGGTGGCGGCGCGCCGGGAACTCGAGAGCTGGCTGTTCTTCTATTTCGAGCCGCGCGAGCGCATGCGCGCCGCCAATCCCATCAAGGAGGTGCATCACATGGGATTGATGGGCGAGGAGCTTGCCGCCTTTCTCAATACCCTGAGGGCGCTCAAACCCCGGCAGTTCGAAGCGGTCGAAAAGGCATTGCGCACCGTGATGCCCAACGTGGACGGCATCGAGACGGACGTGAGCGACCTTGGCGAGGTCGATCTCCATCTCAGGGAGAACGGTGTCGCCATCCCCGCCCGGGTGCTGTCCGAGGGGACGCTCCGGCTGCTCGGGCTACTGGCGCTGACGGGCGCCGACGAAACCCCGTCGCTGGTGGGTTTCGAGGAGCCGGAGAACGGCGTCCACCCGCGCCGCATCCGGATGATCGCCGAGTTGCTGAAGACACGCTCCGGCCTCGGACCAACCCAATACATCGTCACCACGCACTCCCCGATCCTGCCGGATCTGCTGCCGGACGATTCCCTGTTCGCGGTGCGTCGAATCGACCGCCGGACCCGGATCGATCATTCCTCTGTCTGGCAGCCGTTGGGGCCGATGGGCCGCCGCGACGACATCGATCGGGCGCTCGACGACGACCAGGCAAACCGCCCCGTCTCGGAGCACATCCCGAGAGAAAAGAAACATATAGAAAGATTACGGCCTCCAAACCAGGCAAGTCTGCCCGTCTCGGAGCGGATTCTGAGAGGCGACTTCGATGCGTGAGATCGCGCTGTTCGTCGAAGATTTCGCTCATCAGCAGGTGATCGGGGCGCTGGTGCAGCGTCTTGCCGATGAGCACAGGCTCGACGTCCGGCTCGACTGGCGTAGCGCGGTACGGGGTCACGGGAGGGTGGTGCAGGAGTTCAACAGCTACTTGCGCGACTGGGCGAGACAGGGAGGCCGTCCCGACTTGATCATCGTCGCCACGGATGCGAATTGCAGCGGCTTGAACGAACGTACCAGGGAGATCGGGAACCCGGACGTGCCCACCCCCGTGGTTCTTGCCGTTCCCGACCCTCATATCGAACGCTGGCTGCTGCTCGACGGCGCCGCATTCAGAAGCGTATTCGACAAGGGCTGCGATGCACCGGATTACAAATGCAGCCGCGATCTCTACAAACAACGCTTGATCGAAGCCATCCACGCCACGGGGATCACACCAGGTCTGGGCGGGATCGAGTTCGCCGAAGAGATCGTGCAAGCGATGAACATCGAGCGCGCCATGCGGGCTGATCGCTCCCTGAAACGTTTCGTCAACGACCTGCGAGCCGAGTTCCGGCAGTGGCGGCGGTGACGGACTGCCGGGCTGCCCGATCGTCGCGGTCGCCGCGGAATTGCGAAGTCTGGAAGAAAGATTGATGCTGCCAGCCACTCAATCGTCCCGTCCCCCCACCTTCGCAACGGCAGACAGGGACGGCCTTGATTGAAGCAGGCTCGTCGTTTCCATATTTCTCGCGTATTGCAGTCGGGACAGGACAGGCCAAGCCACGATGTCCGAAGGCCGAAGCGGTGCCCGCGAAGCCGAGCCGCAGCCAACTCCGGGTCCGAACTTGAAGCGATCCTTCGGCGCGGACGGCCGGCTGTTCCGGCTGGCCGCGGAAGCCGAGCGCATCCGGCTCGCACCCCTCTTCG
Organism: uncultured Gammaproteobacteria bacterium; assembly: GCA_958295835.1. Lineage (GTDB taxonomy): Bacteria > Pseudomonadota > Gammaproteobacteria > HK1 > HK1 > HK1. Next base: position 3,460,523 of record OY282378.1, on the reverse strand, counting down.
ATCCCTACGTCGCGGTCCACGCCTCCCGCATCGAGCCCCTGCCGCACCAGATCACCGCCGTCTACGGCGAGATGCTGCCGCGCCAGCCGCTACGCTTCCTGCTCGCCGACGACCCCGGCGCGGGCAAGACCATCATGGCCGGCCTGCTCATCCGGGAGCTGATGCTCCGGGGCGATCTGGAACGCTGCCTCGTCGTCGCCCCCGGCAGTCTGGTGGAGCAATGGCAGGACGAGCTCGAATCGAAGTTCGGCCTCGCCTTCGACCTCCTGACCCGAGAGCGGATCGAAGCAGCAGGGGCCGGCGGCAATCCCTTCACCGAATCCAGCCATCTGATCGCCCGGCTCGACGTGTTGAGCCGGAGCGAAGACCTCCGGCGCCGTCTCGAAGCGGCGAAGGAATGGGATCTGGTGGTATGCGACGAAGCGCACCGCATGGCCGCGAGCTTCTTCGGCACGGAGGTCCGGTACACGAAACGCTATCGGCTGGGCCAGCTTCTCGGCGCACGCTGCCGCCACTTCCTGCTGATGACCGCGACCCCGCACAACGGCAAGGAGGAAGACTTCCAGCTCTTCATGGCCCTGCTCGACCCGGACCGCTTCGAGGGCCGGTTCCGGGACGGCGTGCACCGGGGAGACGGCGCGTCCCCGGGGGACGGCGCATCCCGGGGGGATGCGGGCGACCTGCTGCGGCGGCTCACCAAGGAGGAGCTGCTTCGCTTTGACGGCCGCCCGCTCTTCCCGGAGCGGCGCGCCCATACCGTGCACTACGCGCTGAGCGGCGGCGAAGCCGGCCTCTACGCCGCGGTCACCGACTACGTGCGCGAGGAGATGGACCGGGCGGAACGCTTCGCGGCGCGCGACGAGAGGCGGCGGCGCAACGTCGGCTTCGCCCTGCAGATCCTCCAGCGCCGGCTCGCCTCCTCGCCCGCCGCGATCCACGAGAGCCTTCGTCGCCGCCGCGAGCGGCTGGAGGCCCGGCTCGCCCATGTGCTCGCGGGCGCCGGACGGGACGCCCACGCCAGTCGATACGGAGCGACGCTCACCGACTCCACGCCCGCCGCCGATTTCGACCCCGACGATCTCGAAGAGGCGGCCCAGGAAGACGTCGACGCGATCGAAGCCCGCGTGCTGGGCCACGCCACGACGGCGGAGACCGTCGCCGAATTCGAGGCCGAGATCGATACGCTGAAGCGCCTGGAAGACCGCGCGCGCGAGTTGAGGCGTGACGGCATGGATACGAAGTGGCTCCAGCTCGCGGACCTCCTCGATCATCCGCTCATGACCGATGCCGGCGGGCGGCGGCGAAAGCTCATCGTCTTCACCGAGCCGCGCGACACCCTCGACTATCTCGCGGGAAGGATCCGGACCCGTCTCGGCCGGGAGGAGGCGGTGGTCGTGATCCACGGCGGGATCGGACGCGCGGACCGGCGCAAGGCCGTCGAGGCGTTCATGCACGATCCGGGCGTCGTGGTGATGGTCGCGAACGATGCGGCCGGCGAGGGCGTCAACCTCCAGCGCGCCCATCTGATGGTCAACTACGATCTGCCCTGGAACCCGAACCGCCTGGAACAGCGCTTCGGGCGCATCCACCGTATTGGCCAGACCGAGGTCTGCCATCTGTGGAACCTCGTCGCGAAGGACACGCGCGAGGGGGAGGTCTACGGCCGGCTGCTCGAAAAGCTGGAAACCGCCCGCTCCGCTCTGGGCGGGCGGGTCTACGACGTGCTCGGACGCCTCTTCGAGGGCGCCGGGATGCGCGACCTGCTGATGGACGCCATCCGTTACGGCGAGCGGCCCGAGGTCAAGGCCCGGCTCTCCGAGCGCGTGGACGGCGCGGCGGACCGGGAACGCCTGCTGGCGCTGCTGGAAGACCGGGCGCTGGCCCGCGACCACCTCGGCGCCGCCGAGGTCGGCCGCATTCGCGAAGAGATGGAGCGCGCGGAAGCCCGCCGCCTGCAACCGCATTACATCGAGAGCTTCTTCCTCCAGGCGTTCCGCCATCTGGGCGGAAGCGTCCACCGGCGCGAGGCCGGGCGCTACGAGATCACCCGCGTCCCCGGTCCGATCCGGAAGCGCGAGCCGCGGGCCGGCTGCGCCGGGCCGGTGCTGGAACGCTACGAGCGCATCTGCTTCGAGAAGTCGAAGATCGACGGCCCCGGCTCCGGCCCTGACTCCGGCTCCGACATGGGCGCCAGCTTGGGCTCCGGCACCGGCCCGGACTCCAGTTCAAACCTTGACCCCGGCCCCAGTGCCGCCCCCGGTCCCAGCTTCGGCACCGGTGCCAGCCTGGGCTCCGGCTCAAACCCCAGCCCCGGCCCGCCGGCGGCGGTCTGTCTCTCTCCCGGTCATCCCCTGCTCGACGCGGTCGTGGACCTCGTCCTAGAACGCTACCGCGGCGTGCTCGCGGAAGGCGCGGTGCTGGTGGACGAGAGCGACGAGGGCGAGGCGATCCGGGCGCTGTTCCATTTCGAGATCGCGGTACGGGACGGACAGGAGCACCGGCCCGGCCATCCGCGGATCGTCTCCCGGCAGCTCCGATTCGTGGAGGTCGATACCGATGTCGACGCCGATGCAGATGCCGGCGCCGGTGCCGCCGCCGATACCGAAGCCGATACCGAAGCCGATACCGATACCGAAGCCGGACCGAGCGTTCGGAGCGTCCCGAGCGTCCGGAGCACCCCGAGCGTCCGGGATGCCGGCCCCGCCCCCTACCTCGACTACCGCCTGATCGAGGACGACGAGCGTGCATCGATCGCCGTCCGGCTCGAAGCGGACCGATTGGGCCGGTCGGATCGGCCGGTCCGGTCGGACCGGCCGGTCCGGTCGGATCGGCCGGATCGGCCGGATCAGCCGGTCCGGGATCTCGAAGACGTGGCCATGATCTATGCCCGCACGCATCTGGCGTCGAACCAGGCCGGGGAGGTCCGCGCCCGCCGCCTCCCGGAGATCGACCGGGTGGAAGCGGAGGTGACCGCGCGGCTCAAGCGCGAGATCGTGTTCTGGGACAACCGTGCGCTCCGGCTTCGCGACGACGAACGGGCGGGGAAGACCGGGGGACCGGTGAGCGCCGCCCGGGCCGGGGCGCGGGCGGACGCATTGGCGGATCGTCTCGCGCGCCGGCGCACGGAGCTGGCCCGGGAACGCGACCTCGCGCCGCTGCCTCCGGTCGTCCGGGGCCGCGCGCTCGTGGTTCCGATCGGCGTGCTGCGGCGACTCGCCATCCCCGAGAGGACGCGGCTCGAAGTCCGCGAGACGACGCCCGAAGGACGGGCCGAGGTCGAGCGGCTGGCCATGGAGGCGGTGATGGCCGCGGAGCGGGCGCTCGGCCACGAGCCCCGCGACGTGAGCGCCGCCAAGGTGGGCTACGACGTCGAGAGTCGCGACAGGAGGACCGGGCGCCTGCGCTTCATCGAGGTCAAGGGACGCGCCGGCGACGCGGAGACGGTGACCGTCACCCACCAGGAGATCCGCACCGCGCTGAACAAGCCCGACGCCTTCATCCTCGCGATCGTCCGCGTCCGGGACGGCTACGTGAGCGGCCCGCACTACCTGCGCCGGCCGTTCCGGGCGGAGCCGGACTTCGACGCGGTGAGCGTGACGTACAATCTGCGCGAGCTGCTCGCGCGGGCGGAGGCGCCGCGATGAAATCCGCCTCATGAACGCGGAGGGTCGCAAGTGACCGTTCCAGTGCCCGCCCCCTGGCCGCGCATCCCCTACGGCGAGATGTCCTTCCGGCGCATCCGGGTGAACGGCTGGCTGTACGTGGACAAGACCCGTTACCTGCGCCCGCTCGAAGACGAGCGCTACGCCTTCTTCATCCGCCCCCGACGCTTCGGCAAGTCCTGCTGGCTGGCGCTACTGGAGTGCTACTACGGGCGGCATTGGGCGCACGAGTTCGAGGACCTGTTCGGGGATACCGACATCGGCCGCGCGCCCACCGCCGACCGCGGCCGCTACGTCATCGTACGTTTCGACTTCTCCACCTTCGACGACACCCCGGAGACCTTGCGCGAGCGCTTCGAGGGCTACTGCTTCATCGAGTTACGCCACGCGCTGGAACGGCATCCGGACCTGTTCCCCGAGGCGGCGCTCCGGCGCATCCTCGCCCCGCCCGCCATCGACGGCAGGCTCACCGAGTTGTTCAAGTACGCCGGCGAGCACGGCATCCCGCTCTACATGCTCATCGACGAGTACGACAACTTCGCCAACACGGTGCTGGTGCACCGCGGGCGGGAGGCCTACGAATCCCTCACCCACGGCGGCGGCTTCTACCGCAACTTCTTCGCCACCCTGAAGGCCGGGACCGGCGAAGCGGGCGGCGGCCTCGAACGCCTGTGCATCACCGGTGTCTCGCCCATCACGATGGACGACGTGACCAGCGGCTTCAACATCGGCGCCAACGTCACCCTGGAGCCGGAGTTCAACGGGATGCTCGGCTTCACCGAGCCGGAGGTGCGCAGCCTGCTGGAGCTCTACCGGGACCGCGGCGCGTTCAACCAGGACGTGGACGCGGCCCTCGACGTGATGCGCGAGTGGTACAACGGCTACCGGTTCGCGAAGAACGCCGCCGGCGACCTCTACAACACCGACATGGTGCTCTACTACCTGAAGCGGTCGATTCCGAACAAACCGATGCCGGACGACCTCATCGACCCCAACATTCGCATCGACTACACGAAGCTGCGCCACCTGCTGCTGGTGAACCAGCGGGCGAGCGCGGAGGCGAGGCGGCTCAACGGCAACTTCGACCTGCTGCGCTACCTCATCGGCGAGGGGGAGGCGGAAGCCGACATCAACCTGAGCTTCCCCCTGGAAGAGCTCGACGAGCCGGAGAACTTCCTCTCCCTGCTGTACTACTTCGGCCTGCTGAGCATCCGCGGGGTGTCCGGGGGCACGACCCGGCTAGGCATCCCCAACCAGACGGTGTGGCGGCTGATGTACGGGTACCTGCGCAGGGCGTACCGGGACGTGGGGGTGTTCTCGGTGAGCCACCACCACTTCTCGGGCCTGGTCAGGGCCATGGCCTACAGGGGCGAATGGCGCCCGGCGGTGGAATACATCGCGGCGGCCATCGCCGAGCAGACGGGGATTCGCGACTACATCGACGGTGAGAAGGTGGTGCAGGCGTTCCTGGCCGCGCACTTCAGCGTGGTGGGTCAGTTCCTCATCCATTCGGAGCGGGAGTTGAACAAGGGCTACGCGGACCTGCACCTGGAGCCGTTCGTGGCGCAGTATCCGGACATCGCTTACGGGTACGTCATCGAGGTGAAGTACCTGAAGCGAAGCGAGCCGGTGGATGAGTCCGCAGTGGCGGAGACGCTACGCGGGGCGCGGGAGCAGCTTGCGGGCTACCTGGCGGACGAGGGGCTGCGGCGTCGTGCCCCGTCGGTGCGGTACATCGGGTTGGCGGTGGTGTTCCACGGTTGGGAGCTGGCGGCGTGCGAGGCGGTGGAGCGCTGACCAACGGCGGCCCCGGCCGGGCCACCGAGATGCCCGCCACCTTCATGTATTCCTACACTTTCACGCGCAACCAGATGGCGGTCGGCGCCTCCTCCGCGGTGATCATGCTGGCGATGATCGCAGATGAGACCGCTCCCATGGCCTTTCTCGAAATCGAATCTGCGGGCACGGCCTTCACCGCCAAGGCGATTTGGTGCCAGTGAGGTGTCTCAGGCCGGGCGGACGAGGGCGTGGCGCTTGCGGCCGGCGGAGAGCTTGACGACGCCCCCGGCGGTGAGGTCGTTCGGCCCGACCGTGCCGGTCTCCTCGGTCACCGGTTGGTCGTTCACCCGCGCGCCGCCGCCGCGGATGAGCCGCCGGGCCTCGCTGTTGCTCCGGGAGAGTCCGGCTTCGCGCAGAAGCTCATACACCGGTACGCCCGCGTCGAGACGCGCCCGCGGGACCTCGATGGCCGGCAGCCCGTCAGCGAACGCGGCCCCCGACGGAGCATCGGACGCGAAGGTGCGCCGGGCCGTTTCCGCCGCCGAGCGGGCCGCCTCGCGTCCGTGGCAGAGCGCGGTGGCCTCGGTCGCGAGGACCGCCTTCGCCTCGTTGATCTCCGCGCCGTCGAGTGCTTCGAGCCGCGCGATCTCGTCCAGCGGCAGCTCCGTGAACAGGCGCAGGAAGCGTCCCACGTCGGCGTCCTCGACGTTGCGCCAGTACTGCCAGTACTCGTAGGGCGAAAGACGCTCGGGGGCGAGCCACACCGCCCCCGCCTCGGTCTTGCCCATCTTGGCCCCGCCCGCCGTGGTCAGCAGCGGGGCGGTCAGACCGTACAGCACGAGATCCGCCGCCCGGCGGCCGAGCTCCACCCCGCATACGATGTTGCCCCACTGGTCCGAGCCGCCCATCTGGAGGTGGCATCCGTAGCGCCGCCCGAGCTCCAGGAAGTCGTATGCCTGAAGGACCATGTAGTTGAATTCGAGGAAGGAGAGCGGCTGCTGGCGGTCGAGGCGCAGCTTCACCGACTCGAACCCCAGCATCCGGTTGACCGAGAAGTGCCGGCCGTACTCGCGCAGGAAGGGGATGTAACGCAGCGCGTCGAGCCAGTCCGCGTTGTCGGCCATCAGGGCGGCGGCGCCCTCGCCATCGTCCTGGCTACCACCGCCCCCGCCACCGTCACCACGCCTGCCCTGGTCGCCGCTACCGTCACCATCTTCGCCTGGGCCACCGCTACCGCCTCCTTCTCCGCCGAAGTCGAGGAAGCGTTCGAAGACGCGCCGGATGCCGGCGATGTTGTCGGCGATGCGCTGCTCGGACAGCAGCTTCCGGCTCGCGTCCTTGCCCGACGGATCCCCGACCCTGGTGGTGCCGCCTCCCATGAGGACGATGGGCCGGTGGCCGGTGCGCTGCATGTGCCGCAGCAGCATGATCGGGACGAGGCTGCCGACGTGCAGGGAATCGGCCGTTGCGTCGAACCCGATGTAGCCCGTGATCCGGCCCGAGGCGGCGGCCGCATCCAGCCCTTCGAGGTCGGTGCACTGGTGGAGATAGCCGCGCTCGGCGAGCGTGCGCAGGAACTCTGATTTCAGGGATGAAGGGGGAACGGTCATGAGTGCCGGAGGGTGGTCACGGAAATCACGGGAGCGGCAGCCGTCGTCGAGTGTCCGGAAGGGATTATAGGGTGTCGGTTCCGGGGATGCGCGGCACGGTCACCTGTCATCGAAGAGCGGTGACGCCCGCGGCACGGCCCGATACGGACGAAGCGCCCGCGTCCCCAGGGCGCGCGGTGCAGCCCGGATCAGGCGAGTTTCGATCACGATCCGCTACACTCGCCGCCCCGCATCCCACGGAGCCTCCCGAACATGATTTCAGTGGCGGAGCTGAGCGCCCTGCTCCAGGTGGTCATCGTCGACCTCGTGCTCGCGGGGGACAACGCGATCGTCGTCGGCATGGTCGCGGCGGGCCTGCCGGCGAAGGACCGGACCCGGGTCATCGCCATCGGCATCGCCGCTGCGACCCTGATGCGGGTCGCGTTCGCGGCGGTGACGGTGCAGTTGCTCCAGATCGTGGGGCTGCTGCTCGCCGGCGGCCTGCTCCTGCTGTGGGTGGCATGGAAGCTGTGGCGCGAAATCAGGGTGCGGCGCAACGCGCCGGACGCTCCCGACGGCGGGGCGGACGCCGACGCCGGAAAGTCCGAGGCGCCCAAGAGCATGCGTAGCGCGATCGTCCAGATCGTCGTCGCCGACATATCGATGTCGCTCGACAACGTGCTCGCGGTCGCCGGTGTCGCCCGCGACCACACCTGGGTGCTGGTGGTGGGGCTCGTCCTCTCGGTGGCGTTCATGGGGCTCGCAGCGGCGTGGATCGCACGGCAGCTCGAACACCGTCCCTGGATCGCCTACGTCGGGCTCGTGGTCATCTGCTACGTCTCGGTGGCGATGATCGTCGAGGGCGCGCGGGAGATCGTCGCCGTCACCGCGGGCTCGTGAACGTCAACACCGGTGACAGCAGGTTACCGCGGGCTCCGAAGCACGGCTCACCCGGGGATCGGGATCGGATTCGCCTTCTTCGGCACGTGGTACCCCCGCTGCACCGCGGGACGTTGCGCGATCTCGACGTACCAGCGCCTCACGTTCGGGAAGTCCGCGAAGTCGATCTCCTGCCACTCGTAGCGCGAGATCCACGGCCAGGCCGCCATGTCCGCGATGGTGTACTCGTCCCCGGCGAGGTACGGGCGGTCCGCGAGCCGATCGTTCATCACTCCGTAGAGCCGATCGGCCTCGGTGCGGAAGCGCCGCTCCGCGTACTCGCTCTTGCCGGGGTTGAACTTCACGAAATGGTGCACCTGCCCGAGCATCGGGCCGGCGCCGCCCATCTGCCACATCAGCCACTCCACGGTGCGCCAGCGCCCTTCCCCGCTCCGCGGCATGAACTTCCCGGTCTTCTCCGCGAGATAGAGGAGGATCGCGCCCGATTCCATCAGCGACTGGCCGGTGTCGCGATCGACGATGGCGGGGATCTTGTTGTTGGGCGAGATCTTCAGGAAATCGGGGTGGAACTGCTCGTCCGCACCGATGTTGACCGGGTGCGTCTCGTACTCCAGTCCGAACTCCTCGAGGGCGATGGAGGCCTTGCGGCCGTTGGGGGTGCTCCAGGTGTAGAGGTCGATCACGGTGACATGGTCCTCACTGGATGAGTGGAAGGGAACGATTCTTTCGGAAGCTGCCGGCGCCATGACCCGCGGCGTCGATGCTTCGCAGCCGATACACGGCTCCATGCCGCCGGCAGCGGCGGCAATCCACCGAACGTCTCGGGTGACGAATGATAACCTGCCGTGCCGAAGCCGACCTCATGCGGGCGTCCGAAGCGGAACGCCGATCGAGATCCGGGCGGGTCGGGGACGGTGGCCCTCGCTTGCCGGGTGGAATCCCATGAGACGGATTCGGACCGTTGCGAACGGCGGCGCGATCCGCCACGAAGCGCCCGTGCGCGATCGGGTCCGGAGGTCGAATTGCGCCACCGGCAAGCCGGGCCTCCAGGGAGAAGCCGCATCGAAAACATGGGCCGGACCCGGGCGTTGGTGAGCCGATGAGCGATGCGGACTGGAATCCGGGCCGATGCAGGCTAGAATCCCAGGCCATGGACGAGACCCTTGCCGGCGCGGCCGGTACCGTCGCACCCCGCCGCTTGTGGCTGTACCTGCTGCCGATCGCGATCTTCGCCGGTATCGGGGTGCTGTTGTATGCCGGTCTGTACCGCGATCCCACCCTGGTGCCGTCGCCGCTCATCGGCAAGCCCGTCCCGGAGTTCGCCCTCGGTCCCGTCCAGGGGCGCGAGCACGGACTCTCGTCGCGGGACCTGCGCGGGGAGGTGACCCTCGTGAACGTCTTCGCTTCGTGGTGCGTCGCCTGCCGGGACGAGCATCCCCTGCTCATGGCCCTCGAACGCGAGGACGTGATCCCGATCCACGGACTCAACTACAAGGACGCCCCGGACGCCGCTGCCGCCTGGCTCGACGCCCTCGGCGATCCGTACACACGGATCGGAGCCGACCTCGACGGCCGCGTCGGTCTCGACTGGGGCGTGTACGGAGTGCCCGAGACGTTCGTCGTCGATCGGAACGGCCGTATCGCGTACAAGCATATCGGGCCGGTGACGCCACGGGTTCTGGATGAAGCCATCCTTCCTCTGGTGCGTGCGCTACGCGCGAATGGCTGAGACCTCGATGGATCGGACAGCGCGGGCTTCGCGCGAGGAGTCGAGACCCCGATGAACCGGACGGTGGAACGCCGCAGCTTCGTCAAGCTGTGCGCCGCGGCGGCGGTGACGGCCGGCGCGAACCCCGCGCTGCTCGCCGCCGAAGGAGCGACCGCACGGCTCTACGACCGCACCACGCTCGTCGAGGAAGGCGGCACCCCGGTCACCGCGCGGGGGCTCGCGGTCGGGCGCACCTACGTCTTCCACTACCCCTACGCGACCACCCCCTGCTTCCTGCTCGACCTGGGCCGCCCGGCCCCCGCCGTGGCCGGGCTCTCCACCGAGGCCGGCGAGCCCTACGTCTGGCCCGGTGGGGCCGGCGAGGGCCGCTCCGTGGTCGCGTTCGCCGCGATCTGCGCCCACCGGATGAGTCACCCCGCCAGGGACGTGAGCTTCATCAACTACCGCCACGGCAAGGTGCGCTACCGCGATTCCGACGACCGGATGCGCGAGGGCCGCGGGGTCATCTTCTGCTGCTCCGAGAAGAGCGTCTACGACCCCGCCGGCGGCGCCCGGGTGCTCGGCGGCCCGGCCAGGCAGCCCCTGGCCACGATCCTGCTGCAGAGCGATCCCGAATCCGGGGCGCTCTCCGCGCTGGGCACGGTGGGCGGGGAGATGTACGACGCCTTCTTCGAGAAGTTCGCGTTCCGCCTCGCGCTCGAGCACGAAACCGGCAATATCGAGCGCCGGGTCGGTGCGACCTCGGTGGTCATGGACATCGGGGAGTACTCGCGCACGATCATGCAATGCTGACGATCCCCGGCGACAAGCCGCGGGCGGGGAACGGGTCTGTTCCATGCGAACCACGAGGCGGCGAAATGAACGCAAGCCCTCCGATCCGCATCGCCATGCTCGACCACGTCGTGCTGCGGTGCGCCCGCTTCGACGAGACCATGGCGTTCTACATCGACGTGCTCGGCTGCACCCTGGAGCGCGAGCTCCCCGAGATCGGGCTCCACCAGTTGCGAGCGGGACGGGCACTGATCGATCTCGTGCCGGTCGGGAGCAAGCTCGGCGGCGCCGAGCCACCGGATCCCGAGCACGGGAACATGGCCCATTTCTGCCTGCGCCTCGACGCGCCCGACTGGGAGGTCGTCGCCGCCCACCTCCGGGGGCATGGCATCACGTTCGAGCCGCCCGAAACCCGTTACGGAGCCGGCGGGTACGGCCTGTCCGTCTACATCGCGGATCCTGAAGGGAACACGGTCGAACTCAAGGCATGAAACATCCGACTACGAGCACTACCTGGCCGGAGCGGGGGCTTGTCGTGGCACCGGGGTCGCGCCGCAGCTCGACCTGCGGCTCCGGCTGGGGCTGCACGCCCGGATACGGCCCGTGAAGGCTGCGCTCGTTACTTGCCGGCCATCTGCATCTCTCGCGTGCGCTGCTTCTGCTGGCGGAACAGCAACCATCCGGCGACGATCACGCCGATCGCGACCGCCAGCACCATGATCGTCGCCAGCGCGTTGATGTCCGGGCGAAGTCCGAGACGCACGCGCGAGTAGATCAGTATCGGAAGGGTCGTCGCACCCGGCCCGGAGACGAAGCTGGCGATGATCAGGTCGTCCAGAGACAGGGTGAACGACAGCAGCCAGCCGGCGAGCATCCCCGGCGCCAGGCGCGGCAGGGTGACGTCGAACAACACCCGGAACGGCTTCGCGCCGAGATCCTGCGCGGCCTCCTCGAGCTCCTGCCCCATGCCGGCCAGCCGGCCCTGAATGATGACCGCGACGAACGCCATCGAAAACGTGATGTGCGCGATCGTGATCGTCGTGAAGCCGCGTTCCGACGGCCAGCCGATGATCCCTTCGAGCGTGATGAAGAGCAGCAGCAGCGACAGGCCGGTGATCACTTCGGGCATCACCAGCGGGGCGGTGATCATCCCGGAAAACAGCATGCGCCCGCGAAAATTCCCGAAACGGACCAGCGCCAGCGCCGCCATCGTGCCGATCAGGGTCGCGAACGTCGCGTTGACCACCGCGATTCGCAGGCTCAGCGCCAGCGCGTCCCAGACTTCTTCGCTCTGAAACAGGACTCCGTACCAGCGGGTGGAGAACCCGCCCCATACCGGCACCAGCTTCGAGTAGTTGAACGAGTAGAAGATCATCAGAAAGATCGGGACGTACAGGAACGCCATGCCGAAGCACAGCGCCGAGAACAGGAACGTCGAGCGTTGCTTCCGCATCGATCAGATCCCTGACTCTCTCGCCTGCACGCGCTGGTAGATCATCATCGGCACGACCAGCACCACCAGCAGCGCAACCGCCACCGCCGCCGCCACCGGCCAGTCGTGGTTGGCGTTGAATTCGCCGTAGAGCACGTTCCCGATCATCAGCACGTTGCCGCCTCCGAGGAGGTCCGGTATCACGAACTCGCCGGTCGCGGGAATGAACACCAGCAGGCTGCCCGCGATGATGCCCGGGAGGGTCATCGGCAAGGTGACGGTGAAGAACGTCGTCGGCGGGCGGGCGCCCAGGTCGGCCGCGGCTTCGTGCAGCGACAGGTCCAGCTTCTCCATGTTTGCGTACAGAGGAAGAATCATGAACGGTACGTAGGTGTAGACGATGCCGACGTACACCGCGAATTCCGAGTACAGCAGGCGAATCGGCGAGTCGATGACGCCAAGAAAGATCAGCAGGTTGTTGATCGTGCCCTGGTCGGCGAGCAACCCGATCCACGCATAGACGCGCAGAAGGAACGACGTCCAGAACGGCAGGATGACCATCAGCAGCAGGATCGTCCGCGCCGTGGGGCGTGCGCGGGAGATGCCGTAGGCGATCGGGTACCCGATGAGCAGGCAGAGTATCGTGGAAACGATCGAGATCCTGAGCGAGTTCAGGTACGTCTCGACGTACAGCTCGTCTTCCCAGAGCCAGACGAAGTTGTCGAACAGCAGACGGATCGTCAGCGCGCCGTCCTCAGCCCACTGGAACAGCGGCGAGAACGGCGGGCTGGCGATGATCCGCTCCGCCAGGCTGATTTTGAGGACGATGAAGAACGGCACGAGGAAGAACAGCAGCAGCCAGAAATACGGCACGAGCACCACCACCGACTGCCAGCCGCCCTGCAGCCGCGCGAGCGCCGTTTGCAGCCCGCGCGTCATTCGGTCAGCGCCAGCGCGCTGGCGGTGTCCCAACCGACATGGACCTCATCGTCCCAGGTGATCTCCCGCTGGTCGAGCCGGCGCTGGTTGGGCGCGGTGATCTGGACCACGGTCTTGCCGACTTCGACCCGGTAGATGGACAGGTTGCCCATGTACGCCAGGTCCCGCACCTTGCCCGGCAGGGAGACCACGGCGCCGCCGCCCGCATCCTGCGTCTTGGACATGCGGATTTTTTCGGGCCGCACCGCCAGCGTGATCTGCTGCCCCTCGCCGCCGTCGAAATGCTCCGGCAAGGCCAGGCGCATGGGCAGGTCCGCGCAGTCCAGCGCCAGCCCGCCGCCATCGCGCACCACCGTGCCCTCGAACATGTTGATCGTGCCGATGAAGCTCGCGGTGAAGCGCGTCTGCGGATATTCGTAGATTTCCGTCGGCGTGCCGATCTGCACGAATCGCCCGGTGTCCATCACCGCGATCCGCGTCGACAGGGTCATCGCCTCCTCCTGGTCGTGGGTGACGACGATGAAGGTAACGCCGAGCTTGTCCTGGATGTTCATCAGCTCGAACTGCGTCTGCTCGCGCAGGCGCTTGTCCAGCGCCGCCAGCGGCTCGTCGAGCAGCAGCACCTTCGGCCGCTTGACCAGCGCCCTCGCCAGCGCGACGCGCTGGCGCTGCCCGCCGGAAAGCTGATGCGGCTTGCGCCTGGCGAAGTCCGCCAGCTCGACCATCGCCAGCATCTCTTCGACGCGCCGCTTGATTTCGGCGGGCGGGACACCGTCGCGCTTCAGCCCGTACGCGACGTTCTGCTCGACCCGCATGTGCGGAAACAGCGCGTACGACTGGAACATCATGTTGACCGGCCGCTCGTAGGGCGGCACCGAGCGCATGTCCGCGCCATCGATGAAGATATTGCCCGAGGAGGGCTCCTCGAACCCGGCCAGCATCCGCAGCAGGGTGGTCTTGCCGCAGCCGCTGCCGCCGAGCAGCGCGAACAGCTCGCCCTTGTAGATTTCGAGATCGACGTTGTCGACCGCGACGAAATCGCCGAAACGTTTGCTGACGCCCTGGATGTGGATGAACGGCACCGCCCCCGGGGCCAGCCAGGGGCGGTCGCCGTAGTGGCCGGCCGCGGCGTCGTTCACCTGCGACATGCCTGTTCGCGGCGGAGGCTAACGGCCGGATTTGAAGTTGGTCCAGGCGCGGTTCTTGGCGCGTTCGACCTTTGGCGGACGCACCATGAAGGTGTACATCCGTTGCACTTGCTCAGGCTTCGGATACGCCGCCGGATTGCCCGAAACCTCTTCGTCCACCAGCGGAATGGCGTCCTGGTTGGCGGTGGCGTACCAGGTGAAATTGCTGTCGTTCGCGGCGACTTGCGGGCGCATCATGTAGTTCAGGAACAGATGCGCGTTGTCCACGTTCTTCGCGTCCTTCGGAATGATCCAGCCGTCGACCCAGAGGTTCGACTTCTGTTCGCCTTCCGGCAGGAAGAAGTCGAGCACCACCCCGGTTTCAGCCTCCGCCGCCTGCGACATCGCCAGCAGGCCGTCGGGTCCCCAGGTGATCGCGACGCAGAATTCCCTTTCCGGCATCCGCTGGTACGCGTAGTTGTCGAACGTCTTGATGTAAGGGCGGATCTGCTTCAGCATCTTTCCGGCCTTCTTGTAATCGGCCGGACTGGTCGAATTCGGATCCAGGCCCATATGCGCCATGGCGATCCCCATGATGTCGTCCGGGGAATCGAGAAACGCCACTCCGCATTTCGACAATTTCTCCATGTGCTCGGGATTCAGTACCATTTCCATCGATCCGATGGGCGCCTCCGGATGTGTCGCCCTGACCAGCGCCTCGTTGTAGGTGACCCCGTGCGTGCCCCATGTGTACGGAACGACGTACTTGTTGCCCGGGTCCCATATGCTCGACAACTGCTCCATGATGTCGGGTCGAATATGGCTGAAGTTGGGCAACCGGGATCTGTCCAGCTCCTGCAGGATACCGGTCGGAATCAGTTGCGCGGCGTTGCTGCCGGCATGAAGCACCACGTCGTAGCCGGAACCGCCGGCGAGCAGCTTTGCGTGGGCGGTTTCGACCGAATCGTAATTGTCGTAGGTGACCTTGACGTCGAATTCCTGCTCGAAGTTGGCGATCGTGTCTTCGGCGATGTATTCGCCCCAGTTGTAGACGTTCAGGACACCCTCGGCATGGGCGGACACGGACACGAGCACCGCGACAGCGGCGGTCAGGCAGCAGTGGCTCCTTGTGCATGCGGATTTCATTTCATCACCCTCCCGGTAAGGATCACGTTCGGCTCATATTGCAGAAACAAAGTGCTGTCATGCGGTCGTCGAAGTCACCCTATCGTATTCTCCAGCAAAGTGCAATTTAATGTAATTCATTGATTTTTCAATATTTTCGAGATAGAAAATTACTATTGTATCCGGCCTCGGAGATCGGCCATGACGGCATGAGCGAAGCAGGTCGGCCTTCGCAAGACACGGGCGGTTCGATGCCGCAAGACCGGACGGACTCCTGCTCCCGGCAAACGCCGCCCATGAACGTTCAGCCCACGGCGCCGCCGTCCAGCCGCCGGATGGCGGGCTGGGTCAGGGCCACGAACACCACCACGAGCGCGAGGATGCCGGCGTTGAGCGCGGCGGCGAACGGCGGCGAAGTCAACGCCGCCACCGTCCCGCCGAGCAGGCCCCCGAGTGGAATCAGGCTGAAGCAGATGCTGTAGATCCCCATCACCCGGCCGCGCAGCCCGTCCGGGACGGCGAGCTGCAACAAGGTCATCGAGGTGACGATGAACATCGAAATGCACATCGAGGCCAGCGTCGCACAGCCGAGGGCGAGGACGTAGCCCTCGGTGCGGCCGGGCAGCAGGGCCACGCAGGCGTTGAACGCGATCAACGCGGCAGCCCCGCACCCCAGCGACGTCAGCAGGAACCACCCGAGCCGGGGGCTGCGCTGCCGCGAGGAGACGATCAGGGTGCCGGTGACCGAGCCGACCCCCGTAGCGGAGATCAGGAGGCCGTAGCCGGCCTCGCTCACGCCGAGGAGCCGGGCGAACGCGGGCATGAGCTGGACGTAGGAGATCCCGAAGAACGTGGTCGCGTAGGTGAGCAGCATGAGCGTCGCGAACATGCGGCGCGATGCGATGAACCGGAAGCCGTCCACGAACTGCCGCCCGGAGTGCCCAACCGCCAGCGGCACGTCGCCGGCGCGGGCGGGCGCGAAGCCCGCCATCACCCGGGACATGGCGACGAAGCCCGCCGCCCCCACCGCGAAGACGACCCAGGTGTCGGTGAGCGCGATAATCATGCCGCCCAGGGCCGGAAGGAACATCCGCGATCCCTGCCAGAGCATGGAGTTGAGGGCGACCGCACTCATCATGTGCTCGCGGGTGATGAGGCTCGGGAAGAACGCCTGCCGTCCGGGAAAGTCGAAGCCGACGATGAGCGCGATCGCCCCGGCGATGGCGAGCACGTGCCAGACCGTCACCACTCCGCTGCCGTCGAGAAGGGCAAGCAGGGCGAGGAGGCCGGCGATGATCGTGGAGGTCGCGATGAGCATCCGGCGCCGGTCCACCCGGTCGGCGACGACCCCGCCGACGAGAGCGGCGGCGATGGTGGGGATGGAGGAGGCCGCCCCGAGGAATCCGAGGTGCAGCGGGGACCCGCTCAGCTCGTAGACCAGCCATCCCTGGCCCATGATCAGCAACTGGAACGCCCCCACCGAGGCGAGCGATCCCAGCAGGTAGCGCCGGTAGGACGGGAGCCGCAACGCCCCGAAACGCCCGCCGGAATCCGCCGCCCATCGCTTCATCGGGGCCTCATCGGGGGTTCACCGATCACTCCGTCATGCAGGTCGCCGGGGGGATGGGAAGGTTCGCACGTCCACCGGCGCTTTCCCAGTTATGCCAGAATCCGGCAGCGGCCCGGTCTGAACCTGGTGAGTGCCGGCCGTCGCCTGCACTCCATCACCGTGTGGCCGGCCTGCCCTCGCGCGGATCGACGATCCGGCGCACCGGGCCACTACCCGACGCACGGACGGATTCCACGCCGATGATGCCGAGAGCGAAATACCTTGCCTGCCGCGCGGTCGCGTCCGTGCTCATGCTCGCGGGCGCGGCGGCCGCCGCCGGGCCGCCGATCGTCGCCTCCGCGGCGAGCCTGCGCCACGTGTTCCCCGAGTTGATGCACACGTGGGCGACGGCCGGCGGCGTCCCGCCCGAGGTGAGCTTCGGCTCGTCGGGCAACCTGTACCGGCAGATCACACAGGGCGCACCGTTCGAGCTCTTCCTCTCCGCCGACGAGGCGCAGGCGTTCAAGCTCGTCCGGGAGGGACGGACCGAGGGCCGCGGCGCGATCTACGGCGTCGGGCGTCTCGTCCTGCTCGTACCCCGGCATTCGCGGCTCGCGCTCGATGCGTCGCTGGAAGACCTCGGGCGCGCGATCGACGACCGGCGCATGCGCCGGTTCGCGATCGCGAACCCGGCGCATGCGCCATACGGGCGTGCCGCGCGCGAAGCGCTCTCCCGCGCGGCGCTCTGGCCGCGGCTCGCGGAGAGCGGTCGCCTGCTGCTCGCGGAGAACGCCGCCCAGGCGGTGCAGTTCGCCCTCTCCCGCGGCGCCGACGGCGGGCTCGTGCCCCACGCGCTGGCGCTCACCGGGCGCGTCTCGCGCGAAGCCCGCTACACGCTCATCGACGCTTCCATACACCGCCCGATCGCCCAGCGCATGGTGCTGCTCTCGCGAGCCGGCGACGAGACGCGCGAGCTGTTCCGGTTCCTCGCCGGACCGGAAGCGCGGCGCATCTTCGAGCGCTTCGGGTTTGCCGCGCCCGGCGCGGGCAGCCAGTGAATGAACGCCGCCCCGGTTCTGCTTTCGCTGGAGCTCGCGGCGTGGACGGCGGTGCTCATGCTGCCGCTCGGGCTCGTCATCGGCCGCGCGCTGGCGTGGCGGAGCTTTCGCGCGAAACCGCTGATCGAGGCCACCGTCGCCCTGCCGCTGGTGCTGCCGCCCACCGTCCTCGGCTACTACCTGCTCACCGCGTTCAGCCCCGACGCGGCGATCGGCGGCGTGTTCGAGAGGCTGACCGGCGAGGTCCTCGCATTCAGCTTCCCCGGCCTCGTCGTCGCCTCGATGATCTTCAACCTGCCTTTCGCGGTGCAGCCGATGCAGCAGGCGTTCGCCGCGATCCCCCACGAGGTCCGGGAAGCGGCGTGGGTCAGCGGACTCTCGAGCGCGGTGACCCTCGCGCGCATCGAGCTGCCCATCGCCTGGCCCGGCGTCCTCGCGGCGTTCGTGCTCACGTTCGCGCACACGCTCGGGGAGTTCGGAGTGGTGCTGATGGTCGGCGGCAACATCCCTTCGCGGACCCAGACCCTGTCGATCGCCATCTACGACCGCGTGCAGGCCTTCGAGATGGAAGCGGCGGGACTGTTCTCCGCCCTCCTGCTGATCTCCTCGCTCATCGCCATGGCCCTCGTGCGCGCGCTCGCCGGCCGCGGCGTCAGGATCTGATGTCCGGGGGGCCGGCGGCGGGATTGGCGTGGCTCCGAAACCGGTGCTTCACACGATCCATGCTCGATGCTCTGCCGTCGCACTGCACGGAATCCCGGAAGCAGAGCTCCGCCAGGAAACGCGGGCGTCCGGGGGACCACGCCAGCCCACGGCTTTCGCTCCGAGCTCCGTCGAGTCGTGACGTCGGAATCTGATCCCGAAGGCCTGCGAGTCCGGCTGCGCCAGGAGCGTCCCGTCGCGCTCGACGTCGCGTTCGAGTGCGGCGCCGGCGAGCTCCTCGCGCTCGTCGGCCCGTCGGGCAGCGGCAAGACCACGGTGCTCCGGTGCATCGCGGGGCTCGCGTCGCCGCCGGAGGGGGAAGTCGCGTGCGGCGTGGAGACCTGGCTCGACACGCACGGCGGCGCCTTCGTCTCGCCACAGCGGCGGCGGGTCGGCCTGGTGTTCCAGCACTACGCCCTGTTCCCGCATCTCGACGCGCTTGCCAACGTCACCAGCGCGATGTCCCATCGGCCGCGGCGCGAACGCACCACGCGGGCGCGGGCGCTGCTGGCGCGCGTCAACATGGAAGGGCTCGAGGCGCGCAGACCCTCGGAGCTCTCGGGAGGACAACGCCAACGGGTCGCGCTCGCACGAGCCCTCGCGCGCGACCCCCAGGCCCTGCTGCTCGACGAGCCGTTCTCCGCCGTCGATCAACTCACCAGGCGAAGGCTCCGGCTCGAGCTCGCGCAGCTTCGCCGCGAGATTCGCATTCCGATGGTGCTGGTCACGCACGATCTCGACGAGGCCCAGCTCCTCGGCGACCGGCTGAGCGTGCTGCATCATGGGCGAACCCTGCAAACAGGAGACGTGCAGGAGGTTCTGCACCATCCCGCCAGCGCCCTCGTGGCACGCCTGCTCGATCATCGAAACGTCTTCACCGGTGTCATCTTGCGCCACGACGGGCGGAGGGGAAAGACCTGGTTCGACTGGGCCGGCACCGAGATCGAGTGCGCCCTCGCGGCCCGCCTGGCTCCGGGCGATCGGGTCGAGTGGCTGGTGCCGGAGTCGCACGTGGTGATGCATCGCCGCGAACGCCCCTCGCGCGGCGAGCACGAGAATCCGGTACGCGGCATCGCTCGCGACGTCGTCATCCTTGGCGGCGATGCCCGCGTGACTCTGGACATGCATGGCGTGGACACGCCGCTCACGTTCGAGGTCTCCGCCCACGTCGCGGCGAGAAACCGCGTCGAGGCAGGTGCCGAGGTATCCGTCTCGTTGCTTGCGAACGGCATCCATCTGATGCCGGCGGCGGACGCCGGACATTGAATGCCCGGCAGGGCGGCGCTGCGCGGACCACCATCGGGACGGACCGGCTCGTGCTCATTCCGCCCGATCGAGCTCGAACATCACGACCCCGGCGCGGCGGGCGACGAACACCCCGCCACCGGCGCAGACGAAGGCGGGCGCGAGCCGGCGGCGGTACCAGGTCCCTTCCCTCAGGTAACCGTTCCCGTCGGTACGCGCCTGATCGCAGTTCTCCTCCCAGTCCTCGCGCGTCAGGGCGCCAAAGAACAGTGCGCCTCGACAGTGCCTCGCAAGATTGTCGAGCGCCTGCTCCGCCTCCGGGTCGTCGAGATACTGCAGCACGTCCTGGCAGATGACGAGGTCGAATCGGCGCCTGGAGCGATAGGTGGCGACCGAATCATTCACCCAGCCGAGCTCGGCGCACAGGTGTCCGCTGACCTCGACGCCGGTGTAGCGGGCGCGGGGGAATCGGGCGAGGAGAGGATCGCGCAGACGGCCCAGCCCGCAACCGAGGTCGAGGATCCAGCGCACGTCGATCTTGAGATAATCGAGGTAGCCGCACAGGAACCGCGCCTGGATCTCGATATCGAGAGGCTCCGCGACGCGGGTCCGGGGGTCGAGGTAGAAACGCTCGTAGTAGGCGGCATCGAAGGAGAACCGAAACGACATCGACTTCTCGCCCTGCGGCCCGATCCGACGCCGGACCGTCTCAGCCGGCGCCCCGGAGCTCGGCCGAGCGGGCGTGTGCGGTGAGGGACTCCCCGCGCGCGAGCGTCGACGCGACCCCTGCCAGGCGCCGCGCGCCGTGCGGCGAGCAACCGATCACGCTCGTGCGCTTCTGGAAATCATAGACCCCGAGTGGCGAGGAGAAACGCGCGGTGCGTGCGGTGGGCAGCACGTGGTTCGGGCCGGCGCAGTAGTCACCGAACGCCTCCGGAGTATGGGGGCCGAGGAAGACGGCTCCGGCATGGCGGACGCCGTCGAGCAGGTGCTGTGCATCGGCCACCGAGAGCTCGAGGTGTTCGGGCGCGAGGCGGTTGACGAGCGCCAGGGCCTCCTCGAGATCGCGCACTTCGATCAGCGCGCCATGAGCGGCGAGCGAGCGGGCGATGACGTGCGCGCGTTCGAGAGTGGGAAGCATCGATTCGATCGCGATCTCCACCCGATTCAGGAACCCGGCGTCCGGTGAGATCAGGATCGCCCGGGCCTCCTCGTCGTGCTCCGCCTGCGAGAACAGATCCATCACGATCCACTCCACGGGGGTGTTCCCATCGCAGACGATGACGATCTCCGAAGGCCCGGCGAGCATGTCGATCCCGACCACACCGAACACGAGCCGCTTCGCGGCGGCCACGTACCGGTTCCCGGGTCCGACGATCTTGTCCACCGCCCGAATCCGTCCGGCGCCGAACGCAAGGGCTGCGATTGCCTGCGCGCCTCCGATGGTCCACACCTCATCCACCACGGCCAGCTTCGCAGCGGCAAGCACCAGCGGATTGATCTCTCCCGACGGGGCCGGCACCGCCATGACAATCTCCGCGACACCGGCCACGCGCGCCGGGATGGTGTTCATCAGCACCGATGACGGGTAGCTGGCCTTGCCGCCCGGCACGTAGACGCCGACGCGATCGAGCGGCGTGATCCTCTGGCCCAGCGTCGACCCGTCCTCGTCGAGGTAGTGCCATGAATCCTGTCGCTGGTGTTCGTGGTAGCCGCGAATGCGTGCGGCCGCCCCGGTCAATGCCGCGCGCTCACCGGCGCCGATCGCGTCCCATGCGGTGTCGAGCGCTGCGGCCGGGACCATGAGCTCCGCGAGGGTGTCCGCCGCGATCCCGTCGAAGCGACGCGTGTACTCCAGCACGGCGGAATCTCCGTCGCGGCGCACCGCGGCGATGATCTCACGCACCGCGGCATCGACTTCCGGCTCGCTCTCGGCGCCGGCCGCGAGCAGGGACTCGAAGCGCTCCGGGAAATCGCTTCGGGTAGAGCAAAGCCGCGCTACGGCGGATCCCGCATTCATGACCATCCGCCGTCATCCCTCGCCACCGCCCGCCCGATGCGCTCGACGAGCGAGGAGATCCGCCGATGGGAGAGCTTCATGGCGGCCTTGTTCACGATCAGCCGCGCGCTGATCGCGGCAATTTCCTCACGCACCACGAGCCCGTTCGCGGCCAGGGTCGCACCGGTCTCGACGAGATCGACGACGCAGTCGGCAAGACCGACCGCGGGCGCAATCTCCATCGAGCCGTAGAGCCGGATGATCTCGGCTTGCACGCCCTTGCCTGCGAAGAACCGCCGCGTCGTCTCCACGTACTTGGTCGCGACCCTCGGACGGGAGCGCACCGACTTCGCATCCGGACGCGACGCGAGCACGAGACGGCAGCGTGCGACGCCCAGATCGAGCGGCTCGTAGAGGCCGGCACCGCGGTGTTCGAGAAGGACGTCCTTCCCGGTGATTCCGAGGTCCGCGGCGCCGTGCTCGACGAACGTCGGAACATCCTGCGCGCGCAGCACGAGAACGCGGACATCTTCGAGCGAGGTGGTGATGCACAGTCGGCGGCTGCCGGCCGGATCTTCGTCGAGATCGATACCGGCCCTCGCGAGCAACGGCGTCGCCTCGTGGCAGATCCGGCCCTTCGACAACGCGACCGTCAGCATGGGAAGGTCGCGCCCGGCGGCGGTGCGCACGCGCCGGTCATGCCGGAACCCTCCGGATGCGCGCGCCGAGCTTTGCGAGCTTCTCTTCGATACTCTCGTAACCGCGATCGATGTGGTAAATCCTCTCCACGACGGTATCGCCTTCCGCCACCAGCCCGGCCAGCACCAGACTTGCGGACGCGCGCAGATCGGTGGCCATGACCGGCGCGGCGGTGAGTCGCTCCACCCCCCGGGTGACCGCGGTATTGCCTTCGAGCTGAATATCGGCCCCCATGCGCCGAAGCTCGTGGACGTGCATGAACCGGTTCTCGAACACCGTCTCCGAGATCGTCGCGGCGCCCTCCGCGACCACGTTGAGGGTGGTGAACTGAGCCTGCATGTCGGTTGGAAACGCGGGGTACGGTGACGTACGAATGTTGATCGCCCGGGGACGACAGCCCTTCATGTCGAGATCGATCCACCGATCGCCGACCTCGACTCGCGCGCCTGCCTCACGCAACTTTTCGATCACCGCTTCGAGCATGCGCGGCTGGGTGTCCTTGATCCTGACGTGTCCGCCGGTGATGGCGGCGGCGGCCAGATAAGTGCCGCTCTCGATGCGATCGGGGAGCACGTCGTAGTGTGTTCCGCTCAATCCATCGACACCTTCCACCGCGATCGTGTTGCTTCCCGCGCCGTTGATCTTCGCGCCCATCGCGTTCAGGCAATTCGCCAGATCGACCACCTCCGGCTCTCGTGCCGCGTTCTCGATGACGGTGGTCCCTTCGGCGAGGGTCGCCGCCATCATCAGGTTCTCGGTACCGGTGACGGTGACGAGATCCATGACCAGACGCGTTGCCTTGAGCCTGCGCGCCTTCGCGTGGATGTAGCCGCCCTCGACGTGGACGTCCGCGCCCATCTTGACCAACCCTTCGATGTGCAGGTTGACGGGACGCGATCCGATGGCGCAGCCGCCGGGAAGGGAGACGACCGCTTCGCCGAAACGCGCGAGCATCGGCCCGAGGACCAGGATCGAGGCACGCATCGACTTCACGAGCTCGTACGGAGCGAACAGCTCCCGAATCGTCGAGCAATCGACCTCGATGTTCATCCGTTCATCCACCACGAGCTCCACCCCCATGCGGCCGAGCAGCTCCATGGTCGTCGTGATGTCCTGCAGGTGTGGAATGTTGCCGACCTTGACCGGGCCGTCCGCAAGCAGGGTTGCGGCGAGAATCGGCAGCGCCGCGTTCTTGGCTCCCGAAATGCGGATCTCGCCTTCGAGGGGGATCCCGCCGGTGATGAGGAGCTTATCCACTCGACGCGGAACGACCGTCCCGGCAAGGTGGTGCAGCGCGAAGCCCGGCCCCCCTCACCGGCCGGCGCCACGACGTGGATGCCGCTCTTCCGGCCCGCCGGGTCGAGAGCGCGAACGCGAGGAACCACGGGAACGACAGAGGGCGAACGCACATTCCCGAGGAGCGACTGAGACCTTGCGTCACCGGCCGAGCTGCTCCCACTGAGCCGGTGTGTACGTACGCAACGCGAGCGCGTGGAGAACGTCGTTGGCGAAACGCTCGCCAAGGGTCGCGTAGACGAGCCGGTGCTGGCGAATCGTCGGCTTTCCCGCAAACGCATCGCTCACGACGACCGCGTTGAAATGACGCCCATCGCCGGTGACTTCGACGTGGGTGCAGTCGAGGCCGCTCTCGATCAGTCCGCGGATTTCGTCCGGCTCCATTCTCGTTCACCCAGGTTGACCGTGGCGGCAATCATCGGACCCTCCCGCTCGAATCCCCAAGCGCCGGCAGGAATCGGCCGCGGGGATGCCCGCAAGGCTGGCACGGACCCGGCATCGGAGCCGGGGCCGCAACCCGTCGATTCGCGATCCGTTCAGTCCGTCTCCAGGCTCTTGGCCTCGAGACGCGCGATCAACCCCTCGATCCCGTCGCGTGCGATCTCGGAACGGAACGACGAGCGGTAGTTCGTCACGAGACTCACGCCGTCGACGGCAATGTCGAAGACCTTCCAGTCCTTGCCCATTCCGTGCATCGCGTACGCGACCCTGACCGCCTGGCCGCCCGTCAGCCCGACCCGTACCGGGATGACGATCTCATCGTCCTTCCTGCGCGGCATCGGCTCAAGCCAGGTCAGCGTCTGCCCGCGGTATTCATTGAGTATCGTTGCGTACGTACGAACGAGCAGGGACCGGAACGCCGATACGAACCGGATTCGTTGCTCCGGGGCGACCGTCTTCCAGCGTTTCCCGAGCACCCGCCGTGACATGCGCTCGAAGTCGAAATAGGGAAGGACGAGCCGATCCACCAGCTCATGCACGCCCCGTGGATCGTCCCGGAGCGCTTCGCGCCGCGACGTCAGCTCTTCGATGATGCTCGCCGTCACCTGCTTGACCAGTTGCTGAGCGGAAGAGCCGGTGCTCGCAGCCGGCGCCGTCGCCCCGGCGATCATGCTTGCCGCCGCAACCATCGGTACCATGCTGCGCCGAATACAGGTGATCAAGAACACGGGACTACACTCCTGTGACCGCGAATTTCCCCATGGCTCCCGGCGCTTCGGTCGTGCTCACGAATTCCCCGTCCACTCCCGATCCTCCCCTTTTCCGCCCTGGGAGGCGGCTCGTCATCCCACCGTTCGGGTATTCGGCGCCGGACCTCGATCGATCGAACCGGCACGGCCGACGGCACTGAAGGCATACGTGGCGATGCCCTGGTCGATTGTACAGAAACCACCCGATCCATGAACGAACGCCCGGCGCGAACCCGGACGCCGTTCAGGGGCGCGCATCGAGCTCTTCGGCCCCTTCCTTCTGCACCGGCATCAGATCCGCCTTCTGCACCCCGAGCCAGAGCGTGCACGTGCTGGCCACGTATATCGACGAATACGTACCGATGACGACCCCGATGATGAGGGTGGTCGCGAACCCGTGGATCAGCTCGCCGCCCAGAAAGAACAGTGCGATCAGTACCAGCAGCGTGGTCATCGAAGTCATCAGGGTGCGTGACAACGTCTGGTTCAGCGAGCGGTTGACGATCGATTCGGAGGTGCCGCGCCGCATCCGGCGGAAGTTCTCGCGGATCCGGTCGAACACCACGATGGTGTCGTTGAGGGAGTAGCCGATGACCGCGAGGACCGCGGCGAGCACCGTCAGATCGAAGTCGAGTCCGAGCGCCGAGAAGACGCCGAGGGTGATGAGCACGTCGTGGAACAGGGCCGCCACCGCGCCGGCGGAGAACTTCCATTCGAACCGGAACATCACGTAGAGGAAGATCGCTCCCAAGGCGATGAGCATCGCGAGCCCTCCCTGCTCGGTCAGCTCCTCGCCGACCTGCGGACCCACGAACTCGACCCGGCGCAGATCGACCGCCGACTCCCTGGCGCGGAGAGCGTCGAGGGCACGGTTGCTGAGTTCCGCCTTGTCCACGTCGTCACGCGGCGCGATACGGATCAGCACATCATGCGCGGTGCCGAAATGCTGCACGACGGCACCCTCGAAGCCCGCGCGGGACAGTGTCGCCCGCACCGGCTCCAGCTCGACGGCCCGGGGATAGCCCACCTCCACGAGGGTGCCGCCGGTGAAGTCGATCCCGAACTCGAGCCCCCGGATCGCGAGGGAGAGGATCGAGACCACCAGCAAGGCCGACGAGAACATCACCGCGAAGCGGCGCCGGCTCATGAAATCGAGGTCGAGTCCCTGCCTGATCAGCTCCATGGTGCGACAGTCCCTGCGCTGCGAACGAGTGCCGGTTCGGTGGTCAAATGGAGAGCGTGGCCACCCGCTTGCCGCCGTACATCAGGTTGACGACGGCGCGGGTCATCATGATCGCGGTGAACATCGAGGTCGCGATCCCCAGCGAAAGCGTAATCGCGAACCCCTTGATCGGCCCGGTGCCGAACCCGAACAGCAACACCGCCGCGATGAGGGTCGTGATGTTCGCGTCCGCAATCGTCGAGAACGCCTTCGCGTATCCGGCGTGAATGCTGGCCTGCGGGGTGTTGCCGTTGCGGATCTCCTCCCGGATACGTTCGAAGATGAGAACGTTGGCGTCCACCGCCATGCCCACCGTCAGCACGATGCCCGCGATCCCCGGCAGGGTGAGGGTTGCCTGCAACAGGGAGAGCATCGCAACGACAAGAACCAGATTGAAGGTGAGAGCGAGATTGGCGACGAGCCCGAACCGCTTGTAGTAGACGGCCATCAGAACGAGCACCAGAACGAAACCGATCACCACGGACCGGAATCCCTGATCGATGTTCGCCTGGCCCAGGCTCGGGCCCACCGTGCGCTCCTCCACGATCTCGATGGGGGCGGCGAGCGCTCCCGCGCGCAGCAGCAGAGCGAGGTTGCGGGCCTCCTCGGTGGTGTCGAGGCCGGTGATCTGGAACCGCTTCCCGAGCTGGTCGCGAATCGTGGCGACGTTGATCACCTCCTCGACGATCTCCTTCCTGCGCTTGCGCACCCCGTCGACGAGCTCGGTGAACGACTTGTGCTCGATGTACACGACGGCCATGGGGCGGCCGATCTTGTCCCGCGTGCGGTTCGAGAAGAGTCTGGCCCCCTTGCCGTCGAGGGTGATGAATACTGCCGGCGAGCCGCTTTGCTGATCGATCCCCGATGCCGCGTCCGTGATGTACTCTCCGGTGAGCATGACGTTGCGCCGGAGGAGGATCGGCGCGCCGTTGCGCTCGTGGTAGAGCTTCGCGGTCCCCGGCGTGCGTCCGGTCGCGAGCGCCATCGCGGATTCGTCGTGGACCATGCGGAACTCCAGCGTCGCGGTGGCGCCGAGGATCTCCTTCGCCCGCGCGGTGTCCTGCACACCTGGCAACTGGACGACGATCCGGCTCTCTCCCTGCCTCTGGATGACCGGCTCGGCGACGCCGAGCTCGTTGACCCGGTTGCGCAGCGTGGTGACGTTCTGCTGGACCGCGAAGCGCTCGATCTCGCGCTTCGCCGACTCGCCGAGCTGGATGTCGAGCACCGGGTCTCCGACGTTGACGGTCGACTCCACGATCAGCTCGGGCATCCGCCGGCGCACGAGGTCGTACGCCCGGTCCCGGTGGCCGGCGTCGTTGAACCGGACGATCAATCCCCCGTTCGACCGCACCGTGATCGCCCGCTGGCGAAGCTTCTCCTCCCTCAACAGCGTGCGCAGATCCCCCGCGTACCGCTGCTCCGCCTGCCTGACCGCTCCCGCGAGGTCCACCTCCATCAGGAAGTGCACGCCGCCGCGCAGATCGAGACCCAGATACATCGGCAGCGCGCCCAGACCGGCGAGCCAGTCCGGGGTCGAGGGCGCAAGGTTGAGCGCGACGACATACTGGCGATCGAGCGCTTCTTCGATGAGGTCCCGGGCCTTGAGCTGGTCTTCCCCGGTTGCGAACCGGATGAGGAGCCGGTCCGAGATGGCGGCTTCGCGCACGACGATGCCTTCCGCCTCGACACGGCCGATGAGGCGATCGAGCAACGCCTGGTCGATCGGCGCGCCGCGGACCGGCGACACCTGCACGGCCGGGGCCTCGCCGAACAGGTTGGGAAGCGCGAAGACGACGCCCGCGAGGAGCGCCACGGCGATCAGCGCGTACTTCCACGCCGGATACTGGTTGATCATCGGAGGTCCGGGACGGGGTGCGGCGGGAGATTCAGGAAGGTGTTGGAGCTCACCCCGACCTGATCGTTCCCTTCGGCATCAGGGTCGCGACCGCCAGGCGCTGGACCTTGACCTCCAGTCCGTTCGCGACCTCGATGGTGACGAAGCTGTCGCCGACGTTGGTGATCTTTCCGAGCAACCCGCCGTTGGTGACCACCTCGTCGCCCTTCGACAGGCTCGCGACCATCGCCTTGTGTTCCTTCTGCCGTTTCGACTGGGGGCGAATCAGTACGAAGTAGAACACCGCGAACAGGGCGATGAGCATGATGAAGCTGAAGGTGGGGTCGCCACCACCACCGGTTTGCGCGTGCGCATCCGCAATGAAGAAATCCATGTGTGGATCCTGCTCCTCGACCACTGGGACCGTCCGATGTGGACACCCGCATTATCGCACGAGATACGCGCCTCGGCTCAAGACTCGATGGCGGGTTCGGCGGCGGCACGGCGCTCGGCGAAGTCGCGCCGCCAGGCGTCGAGGTGCCGGTGCGCGATCGCGTCGCGGATGTCGGCCATCAGACGCTGGTAGAAGTGCAGGTTGTGAATGGTGTTGAGCCTCGATCCGAGGATCTCGCCGCATCGGTCGAGGTGGTGCAGGTAGGCGCGGGAGTAGTGCCGGCAGGTATGGCAGACGCAGGCCGGGTCGATGGGCCGCTTGTCCTCGCGATAGCGCCGGTTGCGGATCTTCACCACCCCCCACGGCACGAAGAGGTAGCCGTTGCGTGCGTTGCGGGTCGGGAGCACGCAGTCGAAGAGGTCGACGCCGCGCCGGACCGCCTCGACGATGTCCTCGGGGGTCCCCACCCCCATGAGGTAACGGATCCGATCGCCGGGGAGGAAGGGCACGGTCGCGTCCAGCATCCGCAGCCTCTCGTCGAAAGGCTCGCCGACCGCCAGGCCGCCGATCGCATAGCCGTCGAATCCCGCCTCCCGCAGGCCCTTCGCGCTACGTTCGCGAAGCGATGCGTACATCCCCCCCTGCACGATGCCGAACAGCGCGCCGGGGCCTCCGGCATGCGCCGCGCGCGAGCGCTTCGCCCAGCGCAGCGTGCGTTCCATCGATTCACGGGTCCGCGCCTCGTCCATGGGATACGCGGTGCAGTCGTCGAACGCCATCACCACGTCGGAGCCGAGCGATCGCTGTACCGCCATCGACCTCTCCGCGTCGAGAAAGACCTTCGAGCCGTCGATGGGAGAGCGGAATTCGACCCCCGCCTCCGTGATCGAGCGCCGCGCGCCGAGGCTGAACACCTGAAACCCGCCCGAGTCGGTGAGGATGGGCCGCTCCCAGTGCATGAAGCGATGCAGGCCGCCGAGCGCTCCGACCGCTTCGGCCCCCGGTCTCGACATCAGGTGAAAGGTGTTGGCGACGATGATGCGCACCCCGAGAACCTCCAACTCCTCGGGAGTCATCGCCTTCACCGAGGCATAGGTTCCGACCGGCATGAATGCGGGCAGCTCCACGAGGCCGCGCGCGAACGATGCCCGGGCGCGCCGCGCCTCGCCATCCGTCGCCTCCACCGCGAACGAGTATCCGCTCATGGCGCGGGACCGGCCCTGTCGAGCAGCATCGCGTCGCCATAGCTGTAGAAGCGGTACCCCCGGGCCACCGCCTCCCGGTACGCGGCGAGCACCGCGTCGGTGCTGCCGAACGCGCATACCAGCAGCAGCAGCGACGAGCGCGGGAGATGGAAGTTGGTGAGCAACACGTCCACGCAGTGAAATTCATGTCCCGGGTAGATGAACAGCCTCGTCTCCCCACGCATCGGCCGCGGAGTCCCGCCGGCCGCCGCGCTTTCGAGCGCCCGCAGGGTCGTCGTGCCGATGCTCACCACCCGCCCTCCGTGCGATCGAGTGCGCGAGATTGCATCGCACACCGCCGCGGAGACCTCCACCCACTCGCAATGCAGGGTATGCGACTGAACCGACTCGCCCCGGATCGGTGCAAAGGTCCCCGCGCCGACGTGCAAGGTCACGCGCGCGATCTCGATGCCGCACTCATCGAACGTCGCGAGCAGGGTCCGGTCGAAGTGCAGGCCGGCGGTAGGCGCCGCCACCGCCCCCGGCCGGCGCGCGTACACCGTCTGGTAGCGCTCGGCGTCCCCTTCGTCCGCCTCGCGGCGGATATACGGGGGAAGGGGGACCGCGCCGGCTTGCGCGATGAGCCGCTCGACGTCGTCGGGACCAGCCACCTCCAGCTCGAACAGCTCTTCGCGTCGGGACCGGACCACGAAGCCGCGGCCGCGGCCGATCGACAGGAGAGTATCGCACCTGGGCTTCCTGCCGCACCGCAGCCAGGCGAGCACCCGGTCGGGTCCGAGGATCCGCTCGATCAGGATCTCGACGCGACCCCCGGTCGGCTTCGCGGCGAAGAACCGGCCCCGGATCACCCGCGTGTCGTTGACGACGACGAGGTCTCCGGGGACGAGGTATTCGACGATCTCGGGAAAGGTCCGATGCGTGATGCCCGCCGACGTCGTGTCGAGGACCAGCAGCCGGCTGTCGCGGCGCCGGGGAGTCGGAAATCGAGCAATCAGCTCCTCCGGCAGCTCGTAGTCGAAATCGGAGACGCGCACGGGGGGCGATGCTAGCAGAGCGGGGCGCCGGACCGGTCCGGCGCCTTTTGGCGTATACTCCGCCGCTCGCGGCGCGGTCCTGCCTCATACGTCGCGGTTCGTATCGCGGCCGGGATGGCGGAACTGGTAGACGCGCTGGACTCAAAATCCAGTACTGGAGACAGTGTGCGAGTTCGAGTCTCGCTCCCGGCACCAGCCATCCAGGCGAAAGCGCCCACTCTCACAGCCGCATCGGATTCAGGTAGTGCCGGCCCTTCGAGATCGATCGCACCTTGTCGAAGAGGAACGGATTCTCCTCCGGCGCATCCTCGACCGCGATGTGCGGGGCACTCAGGCCGCGGGCTGCTCGGTGGGCTCCGGGCGCGGAGCTCCCCGTCCCCGGCGACGCCGGCGGCGGCGCTTCGCCGGCCCACGCTTGTCCTCGAGCATCGAGTGCCGCAGGCCCTCGCCGGCTTCCTGGAATCGGGTCCACCACCTCGCATGCTCCGCAAGGTCTTCTCCCGACTCCGCCCGGAGCAGGAGGAAGTCGTAGGCGGCCCGAAACCTCGGGTGGGTGAGCAGCCTGGCCGCGGCGCCGCGGCCACGGCGGTTCACGAGCCGGGGCTGCAGCCCCCAGATCTCGCGCACGACCAACGAGAAACGGCGCGGTAGCGATACATGATGGATCTGACGCTCGATGACGTCGGTGCCCGCGGCCTCGTACGCCTGGACGTCGGGCATCCCGCGGGCGGCGCACGCCTCGGAATCCTGCAGGACGGGTCCCCACAACAGCGCCGCGAACAGGAACCCCGGGGTCACCGGCTTGCCGGCGCGGATCCGTGCATCGGTGCTCTCGAGAGCGTTTCTCGCCATGGCGCAGGCGATGCCGTCCGGCTCGGCCTCGATGCACGCATCGGACTCCGGGAAGAGGTGGCCGAACAGTCCGTGGTGCCGCAGCAGCTCGTAGGACTTGCGGCCTTCGCCGCCCATGAACAGCTTGACGGTTTCCTCGTAGAGCCGAGCCGGCGCCATGTCCTCGATCAGCGGCGCCAGATCGTAGATCAGCCGGCTCGCATCCCCGTCGATCCTGAATCCGAGCTTGCCTGCGAAGCGCACCGCGCGCAGCATCCTGACCGGATCCTCGCGATAACGCTCCGAGGCGGGGCCGATGATGCGCAGTCTGCGGTCGCGCAGATCGCCATAGCCGCCGGTGAAGTCGATGACGGCATGCTCGCGGTGGTCGTAATAGAGGCAGTTCACCGTGAAATCGCGGCGCCACGCGTCCTCTTCGAGGGTGCCGTAGACGTTGTCGCGCACGATGCGTCCGTCGACCCGTACGTGTTCGGGATCCTCGGCGGATTCATCGAAGGCGGCGCGGAAGGTTGCGACCTCGATGATTTCGCGGCCCATGCGCACGTGCGCGAGCCGGAACCTGCGCCCGATGAGGCGACTGTTCCTGAACAGTGTACGTACGACGTCCGGCGTCGCTCCGGTCGCGACGTCGAAGTCCTTCGGCTTCAGGCCCAGCAACAGATCCCTGACGCCTCCACCGACGAGATATGCGCTATGGCCGGCGTCGGTCAGCGTTTGCAGAGCTCTGAGGGCGCCCCGGCTGATATCGGAGTCGGAGATGCCATGCTCCGACTGGGGGATGATGATGGGTTGAGTGATGGTGCTGTCGACCCCGGCAGGTTCTAAGGTTGAGCGGTCCCGGACAAGACGTATAATACCAGTCCCTCGGGCAAGTCCATACCTGTCGGACCGCGCTCCCTTCGTCTAGTGGCCCAGGATACCGCCCTCTCACGGCGGGGACAGGGGTTCGAGTCCCCTAGGGAGCGCCATCCAGTCCCACATGAACAACTGTTCCAATGTGTTTTCCGGTACAGGCCCGGCCGGGAACGCCCCGGCCGGGACCTGCGACGTCGGCCCCGGTGGCCGTGAAGGAATCGCCCCGCCAGGTCCCGGCGACGGTACGCAACGGCAAACGGGGGCCTCGACAGGCCGGCTTCCAATCAATCAGGCTCACGGTGTCGGAGCGACGGATGCGCAGACCCGCGTGATCGCCTCATGACTCAGGTCGCCCTGATCAGTCCCTACGAGCTGGGGCGCCAGCCGTTCGGTCTCGCAGAGCCGGCGCGCTGGCTCGATGACGCCGGATTCCACGTTCGCTGCTGCGATCTCGCGATCGAGCGCCTGCCCGCCGATGCGCTCGCCGCCGCCGACATGATCGCAATCTATCTCCCGATGCACACCGCGACCCGGATCGCGTTCGAGGTGCTCCCGAAGATCCGCGCCTTGGCGCCGCGCGCGGTGCTGTGCGCGTACGGTCTGTACGCACCGGTGAACGCGCGGGGACTGGCCCGGCTCGGGGTGGACACCGTCATCGGAGGGGAATACGAGCCGCATCTCCTCGCGCTGGCCGAGCGCGTTCGGGCCGGAGAGCCGCGGCCCGCTCTCGGCGTGGTCAACGACACCTCCAGGATCGCGTTTCGCACCCCGTTGCGCGACCCCCTGCCGTCCCTCGATCGCTATGCCGGCCTCATGATGCCCGACGGCACGTCCCGCCCGCTCGGATTCGCCGAGGCATCGCGCGGGTGCAAGCACCTGTGCCGGCATTGTCCGGTGGTGCCCGTCTACGAAGGGCGATTTCGCGTCGTGCCGGTGGACGTGGTCGTCGCCGATGTCGCACAGCAGGTCGCGATGGGAGCGCGGCACATCTCGTTCGGCGATCCGGACTTCCTCAACGGTCCGACCCATGCGCTTCGGGTGGCGCGCGCCCTGCACGACGCCTTCCCGCAGCTCACCTATGACGCCACGGTCAAGATCGAGCATATCGTCCGCTACCCCGGGCACGTCGAGACGTTGGCCGGGACCGGCTGCCTGTTTCTCATCTCCGCCGTCGAATCGATCGACGACCGGATCCTCGCGCGCCTTGCGAAAGGCCACACTGCGCGAGACTTCGAGCGGGCCGTCGCCATTACCCGCGCGGCCGGCCTTCACCTCACGCCGACGTTCGTGCCCTTCACACCGTGGACCACCATCGAGGGATACCGGGCGCTACTGGAACGGCTGACCGAGCTCCGACTCGTCGAGAGCGTGCCCGCGGTCCAGCTATCGATTCGACTGCTTGTTCCGGCCGGATCCCACCTGTTCGAGATCGACGGCTTCGAACGTCTCGTCGAGACCTTCGACGACGACATGCTCGGCTACCCGTGGCGTCATCCGGACCCCGCCGTGGACGCCTTGCAGGCGCGTATCCAGACGCTGGCGGAAGCTGCCGCGGATCGCGCGGAGCCTCGCCGGGCGGCGTTCGAGCGCATCTGGTCCTGCGCCCACGAAGCACTCGGCGACGAGCCGCCGGCCCTTCCGGACGACGTCGGCGTACCGGTTCCAATGCATTCCGAGCCTTGGTACTGCTGCGCCGAGCCGACCTCCAGCCAGCTCGCCGCGGTATGATGGAGACGACCCTGCCGTGTGCGCCGGGGGGAGCGGGGGAATGGACGACGTAGCGCTCGAGTCGCTACGCATCGACAAGTGGCTCTGGGCGGCGCGTTTCTTCAAGACCCGTTCTCTCGCCGCGCAGGCCGTCTCGGGCGGCCTGGTCCAGGTCGCGGATCAGCGAGTCAAGGCATCGCGTCGGCTTCGGCGCGGCGAGACGGTTCACATCCGCCGCGGCGCACAGGCATGGGCCGTCATCGTCAGGGGGCTGCGCGAAGCGCGCCGCCCGGCGCCGGAGGCACGAACCCTGTACGAAGAGACCCCCGCTAGCATCCAGCGGCGCACCAGCGAGCAGGCCCGGCGCGAGCAGGCGGAGATCCGCCGGGCACGGGCACAGGGACGACCGAACAAGCGCGAGCGGCGCGCACTCGCACGCTGGCGGGATCGCCAGCCCGGCGCTCCCACCGGTGAGCCAGGCGAAGATTCATCTTGGGCGCCCTGATCCACCCCTTCGTTCAAATCTGCCTGCTGAGGATGAGGCCGCAGGATCTTCCCTCGTCGGGGACGTTGCTCGCGCTCGTGCTGTTCGCCCACACCCTCATGGGCATGGCGGTGGCCGCCGTCAATCTGCGATTCGGCCAGGCGCTCGCGGCCGGGGTCATCGATACCGCGCTGATGTGCGGGCTCACGACCGGGCTGCTGATGCTTCGCACGCTGCGCGAGCGCACCGTCCAGACCCTGACCGCGCTTGCCGGTGCCGGCAGCGTCATCGGGTTCGTGGCGTATCCCGTGAGCCTCTGGCTCCACGGCGCGCATCAGGCGAACGAGCCATCGCCGGCCCTCGGGGTGCTTCTGCTGGCGGTACTCGGCTGGAGCCTGGCCGTGTCGGCCCATGTCCTCCGTCATGCGCTGTCGGCGCCGTACTATATCGGCCTGCTCATATCCGTCGCGTTCTACTGGATCTCGGTCAGGGTCCTGAGCAACGCCTTCCCGCTCGGCGGGTAGCACCGCGCATGCACGTCCACTTTCTCGGCATCTGTGGCACCTTCATGGCCGGGCTCGCCCTGATCGCACGCGAGCTCGGCCACCGGATCACCGGCTCCGACGAGAACGTATACCCGCCGATGAGCGGCGTGCTCGACGGGGCCGGCATCACCCCGACGACCGGATACGACCCCGCGCAGCTCGATCCCGCGCCGGACATCGTGGTGGTCGGCAACGCGATGACCCGCGGCAACCCTTGCGTGGAGTACATCCTCGACAATGGGCTGCGCTACACGTCCGGCCCCGGGTGGTTGTCGGAGCACGTGCTCGCGGACCGGCACGTCATCGCGGTGGCCGGCACCCACGGCAAGACGACCACCACCGCGATGCTCGCGGTGATTCTCGACGCCGCCGGCCTCGACCCCGGCTTCCTCATCGCCGGCGTGCCGCACGATCTGGACACCACCGCCCGGGTCGGGCGGACCACCCCCCGAGCTGGACGGGGGGGGCCGCGCGGGCTGTTCGTCATCGAGGCCGACGAGTACGACACCGCCTTCTTCGACAAACGCTCGAAGTTCGTGCACTACCGCCCGCGCACCCTGGTGCTGAACAACATCGAGTTCGACCATGCCGACATCTTCGACGACCTGCGTGACATGCAGCGCCAGTTCCATCACGTCGTGCGCATCGTGCCAGGCGGCGGCCGGATCGTGGCGGGGGCGGGAGACCGCCGGATCGAGGAGGTCCTCGCGATGGGATGCTGGACCCCGGTGGAACGGGTCGGCGACGGTGGCGACTGGTCCGCCGCAACGGTGACACCGGATGGAAGAAGATTCCACGTGCTCCATCACGGCCGGGTCGTCGCCGAGGTCGGGTGGGAGCAGTACGGTGCGCACAACGTCTCGAACGCCCTCGCCGCCGTCGCCGCGGCACGACACGTGGGCGTCGAGCCGCGTGCCGCGGCGCGCGCGCTTCACGGCTTCAACGGTGTCGAACGCCGGCTCCAGCATCGCGAAACGGTGGCGGGGGTCGCAATCCATGACGATTTCGCCCACCACCCGACCGCCATCGAAGCCGCCATCGACGCGCTGCGCAAGAGCCGCGGCGGCAGCGGGGGCCGGGTGATCGCGGTGCTGGAGCCGGCCTCGAACACGATGCGGCTCGGGACCCACCGCGCAACCCTGGGACCGGCGCTCTCCGGCGCGGACATCGCGTGGGTGCTCGCTCCGGCGCCGGCCCGGTGGGACGTGCATTCGCTGGAGCGGGAGGGAGGGGCGGTACGAGTCCGGGACGACGTCGAGACGATCGTGCGCGAGTGCTGCGAAGCGGCGAGCGCCGGAGATGCGATCCTGGTGATGAGCAACGCGGGGTTCGGCGGAATCCAGGGACGCCTTGCGGCCGCGTTGCGAGCCCGCGCACAGGCGGGAGCCTCCTGAAAGCGCCGGCGTACCGCTTGCGCATTCGACCGTCGACCCGCCCGTGAGCTCGGACATTCGACCGGCATCCGCCCCGGCGGCACGCGACAGGCTGGAGGCGATGCCGGTGTTCGCACTCGACACGGTGCTGTATCCCGGGGGGCCGCTGCCGCTACGCATCTTCGAGCCCCGTTACGTGGACATGGTGAGCGATCGGCTGCGCCGGGATGCGCCCTTCATCGTCGCCCTCATTCGCGCCGGCCGCGAGGTGGGCGGAGGCGCCACGACCCATTCGGTCGGCACCCTGGCGCGTATCGTCGACTGGAACCGGCAGGACGATGGGCTGCTCGGGATCATCGCCCTCGGCGGGCGCCGGGTACGGGTGCTCGATACCGAGACCCGCCCCGACGGCCTCTGCGTGGCGACGGCGCGCCTGCTGGAAGACGAGCCCGCGTCCACCGTGCCGGCCGATCACCGCAGGCTGGTGGTGCTGCTGCGCGGCCTGCTCGAACAGCTCGAATCCCGCTATCGTCTTGCCACCCCGCGCTTCGACGACGCGAGCTGGGTCGGCTATCGGCTGAGCGAGCTGCTGCCGATGCCACTCGCGTGCAAGCAGCGCCTCCTGGAGATGGAGGATCCGTTGCTGCGCCTGCGCCAGCTTGCGGAAATCGTTGGCGCGGTCATGGATTGAGCAGCGATACCCGCCACTCGCCGCCTTCGAGCAAGTAGCAGGTGCGCTCGTGCAGGCGGCTCGGCAGGGAGCGCCAGAACTCGATGCGAATCGGAGCCACCCGGTAGCCCGACCAATGCGGCGGTCGCGGGACGGGCCCGTCACCGAACTCGTCGGCGTATGCGGCCACCCGTGCTTCGAGTGCTGCACGGCTTTCCAACCGCTCGGACTGATCCGATGCCCAGGCGCCGATCCGGCTCCCCGGATGCCTGCTGCTCCAGTAGGCGTCGGCCTCCACGTCGGTGACCGCGCCGACGGCGCCTTCGACCCTCACCTGCTCCATCAGCGGGTCCCAGAAGAAGCACATCGCCGCACGCGGGTTCGTCGCGAGCTCGAGTCCCTTGCGGCTGCGGGTGTTGGTGTAGAACACGAACCCCGATGCGTCGTACCCCTTCAGCAAGACCACGCGCGCGGAGGGGCGGCCGTCCGCGTCCACGGTGGCGACGGTCACCGCGGACGGCTCGTTCAGACCGCAGGCCGCGGCGCGCTTGAACAACGCATCGAATCGATCGAGCGCTTCCTGGAGCTTCGGCATGACTCCGGCTCGGCCTCCCGGGGTCGGTGCAGGTGAGGGATTGCACCAGCAACCGCCCGCGGCCGCAAACGCCGCAAGGAAATCGATCCCGGCTCAGGCACTCGATATCGGGAACGATGGAACGAACCGGGACCGCAGGGCTGCCGGATCTCGGCCATCCCCGGACGAAGCCCCGGCTGGCAGCGGGTCGGCGGATCCGTTCCGTGGCCGATGCACGAGCTCGACCGGCGACCCGGGACGGCGCACGAACACCCGCCGTGCCCTGGATCGATCAGCCAGTCGAGCCGGGACCCCGGCGGCGGCTCGAAGGCTTCTCCATCCGGGTGACGACTTACGGGTAGCGCACCCCTTCCCCCGAAAGCACCGCAGCGTATCCCTCGCGGTAGGTAGGATAACGAAAGCGATAGCCGCTCGCCCGGAGCCGCGCGTTGCTGCACCGCTTGCCCGCGCCCTGCGCCGCGGGCTCGCCGTGACGGACCCGCCGCGGCGCCGGCGCATCGAGTCGCGCGGCCAGCCACTCCATGACCTCGCACTCCTCGGCCGGCGCGTCATCGACACCGATGTACACGTCATCCACGACATCGCATCCGATGAGGTGCGCGAGCACCCCCGCACAGTCGTCGCGGTGGATACGGTTCGTGAATCTGGGCGGATCGCCGGAGCAGCACGCGCCGGCCCGCGCTCGCTTGATCAGCCAGCCACGGCCAGGGCCATAGATGCCCGCGAGGCGCACCACCGTCGCGGGTATCGGACTCGCGAGCATCCGCCGTTCGCCGGCGACAAGGCTCTCGCCCGCGAAGCCGCGCGGCCGAAGCGGCGCCGTCTCGTCGATCCAGGCGCCGCCGCGCTCGCCGTACACCGAGGTGCTGGATACGAAGAACAGCCTCCGAGGCCGCTCGGTCCGATGCTCCAGTACGTCGAGCAGCGCCGAGACGCCATCGACGTATGCGCGCCGGTAGGCCCTTTCCTCGCGGCGGCCGGCCGCTATGGCGTAGACCACGACGGCGACTCCGGGGAGCGTCCGCTCCATCGCCGAGCGATCGGTCACGTCCACCGACACCGGACGCAGGGGAGCGGGAAGGCGGTGCGCCGACCGCCGGGCGCCGAAGACCTCGTGGCCGCGCTCGCAGAGCATCAGGCCGAGCGCCGTTCCGACGTCGCCGCAGCCGGCAATCAGGACTCGGGACGATCGACCGCCTCGCGGACTGCGGCCCGGTCCGGCCTGACTGAAATCGAGCTTCCCGGATCCCCGGTCGTGCGGGAATCCGGAGGCCGCGCGCAGCTCTTCGTCCTGTCGCACAGGGCATGGACACATATCGGGTTCCACCGGAGTCGTTGCTCAAGACGCAGTGCCGATCTCCTCGACGATGAGCTCGGGCCGCTCCTCGCCCCGGAACGCGTTCACCACGAATCTGTATGCCATCCGCACCTCACCCCGGGCGTTGGTGGCGAGCGGCGGCTGTCGGTTGAACGCGATCGCGTCGAGCGGTCGCTCGAACCCGCGTGGGATGAGCTTGAGCTTCGCGTGACGCCCGTCGCCCACGGACCGCTCCCCGGCCACGCCGAAGATCCCGTCGAAGATCGGCTCGGGGAATCCCTGTCCCCACGGGGCGGCGTCGCGGATGGCGCGGGCAAGATCGATGCTGAATTCGGATTCGGGAATCTCTCCGTCGGTGAGCATCACCGCCTGGCGGATTTCGGCCGGCATCACCTGGTCCGCCTCGGCCGCGAACGCGACTCGGAACCGGTCGAACATCCCGCGCCGGATGGTCAGTCCCGCTGCCATCGCGTGGCCGCCGAAGCGTTCGATGACGCCGGGGTTGCGCGTGGCCACGGTGTCGAGCAGGTCACGTACATGGACCCCCGGAATCGAGCGTACCGAACCCTTGAGGTGCTCACCGTCCGCATCCGGGGCGAACGCGGCGATCGGGCGGTGGAGGCGATCCTTCACCCTGGATGCGAGGATCCCGACCACCCCGCCATGCCAATCCTCGCGAAACAGGGAGATCGCCGCGTCGGATACGGTGTCGTCGATACCGTCGAGGAGTGTCGCCGCCTGGGCCTGCATCCCGGCCTCGATCTCGCGCCGCTCGGCGTTCAGGCCATCCAGCTCGGCCGCGATGTGCATCGCCTCGTCCCCACCGTCGCTCAACAGGCATTCGATGCCGCGACGCATGTCGGTGAGCCGGCCCGCCGCATTGAGCCTTGGGCCGGCCGCGTAACCGAGGTCCGCCGCCACCGTGCGCC
Organism: uncultured Gammaproteobacteria bacterium; assembly: GCA_958295835.1. Taxonomy (GTDB): domain Bacteria; phylum Pseudomonadota; class Gammaproteobacteria; order HK1; family HK1; genus HK1. Next base: position 3,420,712 of record OY282378.1, on the reverse strand, counting down.
CGACGTCGCGCCCCGCTACCCGGAGCAGCGCGGCCACTCCGGGGGATGCGCGCCCGGCCCGGATCCGCCGCAACCCCTGCTCGACGAGAATGCGGTTGTTGTGGTCGAGGGGGACGACGTCGGCCACCGTGCCCAGCGCGACGAGATCGAGGAGAGCGCCGAGGTTCGGTCCCCCGCCGCCCCCTGCGCGCCGGCGCCGGGCGCGCAACGCGCCGAGCACGTAGAACATCACCCCGACCCCGGCGAGGCACTTGCTCGGAAAGCCGTCGCCCGGCCGGTTGGGGTTGACGATGGCGTCCGCCGCGGGCAGATGCGGTCCCGGCAGATGGTGATCGGTGATCAGGACGTCGATGCCGAGCCGCTTCGCGCGGGCGACTCCTTCGACGCTGGAGATGCCGTTGTCGACGGTGACGATGAGCCGTGGTCGCTGCTCGTTCGCGACCTCCACGATCTCCGGGGTCAGCCCGTAGCCGTGACGCCTGCGATCCGGCACCACGAATCGCACGTCGGTGGCCCCGAGCAAGCGCAAGCCCCGCACCGCGACGGCGCATCCGGTCGCGCCGTCGGCATCGTAGTCCCCGACCACCATGATGCGCGACGAGGACTCGATCGCGTCGTCGAGCAGCGCGGTCGCGCGGTCGAGATCGATGAGTCCGTCCGGCGGGAGCAGGCGCGCGAGGGTGTGATCGAGATCGCCGTCGCAGCCGATGGAGCGCGCCGCGAGCACCCGGCGCAGGACGGGGTGGTGAGCGGAGAGGAACCCCGGACCGGGCTCAGGCGCCGGCCGACGCTGGATGCGTCTCATGTCGCAACCCGTGGGAGCCGCGACTCATCGAAGGCCGGCAAGGTGATCAGGTTCTCGTCCTCCCGGTCGCGCGATGCAATGGCCCCACGATCCGTCTGCGAAAGGATCCGGGGACCGGCTACCTGCGCACGCCGGCGATTCTCGCCGCGAGCCCCTCGCGCCGCCACCACCGGAAGCGTCCCCGGCGAGTCGCGACGAACCGACGGCCACGCTCGTCGTGGATCGAGACCCGGCGGACGGCGCCGCGGTCCAGGGCGTCGAGCAGCGGCTTCGCCCATGATGTGCTGAAGTACGCGAGCCCGGCGCGCCAGGCGTCGAGATCCGAACGGCGCGCGGCGCGATACAACCCGTCGAATGCGATCAGATGCGCACCCGGCCGCGGGGCAGGATCCAGCCATGCGCCCGCGCCACCCGGCACCGTGCCGCATTCGATACCGGCGCGGAGGGCGAGCCCGCGCACCAGTGCATCGTCGCTCCATGCCTGCACGAAGGGCGCCGGTGCTCCGGACGCAGGCGGCGGGGTCGCTGCTCCCCACGATGCCGGCGCCCCGGCGGTCGGAGACGGACTCCTTCCCTTCCTGGGAGCTGCGTCCCGCACGGCAGGCGCCGGTGCTCCGAGCGCAGGCGGCAGACTCTTGCCCTTCCCCGGCGCCGGTGCCACGGGAGTCGGCGGCAGGCTCCCTCCTCCCCAAGGCCAGACGCTGTTGATCGGCGCCGCCCCACGGCGCTCGCGCTCGAGGTTGGCCGGACATTCGTGCAGGGCCATCTGGACCTCGTTCATCCACCGCCGCCAGCGCGGCCCATCCGGCCCGCGCGGCATCGCCGCGGAGATCTTCGCGCCCGCCGCGAGCGAGAGCGGCGTCGTGGTCATCCGGGCCGGCGCTTCGAGCGTGACGTACCAGCGATGCGGATGCGCGGCGTCGACCGCCGGGCCGCCGGGCCGGAGCGCCTCGTTCACGGTCTCCGCCAGCGCGCGCGCCTCTTCGCTTGAAACGCCGATATCCTCGGCGTCGAACAGGACGAGGTCGGCGACGTCGGGACGCAGGTGCACGGGGTCGGCGCGTAGCCGCGCGCCGGTCCCGCCGATGGACGCATCGCAATCGACGAGGGCCGTGGCCGCGGCGACCGGCCAGTCGGCGCAGGGGGTGCGGGGAGCGTCGCCGGTGGCAGGTCCGCCGGCAGCGGGTGGGCGGGAAGTGGTCCCGGCATACGGAACGTTCGGTCCGCCGGCAGCGATGGAACGAGCCTCGTAACCGAACACCCGGAAGGCGAGCGCTTCGATCGATCCGTCCGCAGCCGGCTCCACGGCGTGGCCGGCACGCGCGAGCAACCGGTCGAGCGCCCGGAGGTCGAGCCCATCGACGAGCGCGCGCGCCGCTTCCGGGCCATCGGAACCGACGCCGCCGGGACCGAGCAGTCCCGGCACGAACATGGTGACGTCGATCGCCTGCCCGGCTCGCATGGTTCAGTGGCCCAATACCGCGGCAACCGACGCACGCGGACGGCGCATCGGAAGCAGGTGTCCGGTCGAGCCATGACGGCTGAAAACGTTGGCCCGGGGAAAGCGCCGTCTTGAAGACTGCCTGTGCAACTGATTGATCTATCCGCAGAAAGTCGGTAGCACTCCGGCCCTGTCCCACGCCTTCTTCAGGATCGCTTTCAGGCACGTGCGGAATGTAGTACCCGAACGAGGTGAGGGCTCCGAAGCTGTTTTGGTGTGGCAACGCGGCTTGCAGAAATTCTCCATGCAGGTTCACTGCCTGCCGAGACAGGTGGCGCGAGGAGCTCGTTTGGCGTCGTACGCGACACGGACGGGCAGAGCCGTCCCAGTCGGCAGAACAGCGTCATTCACTGGTCGGCCGCGTTCGGCTCTATTCTATGATGCCCCTGTCGATAAGCAACTTCTCGTAGCCTTTCTGGGAGAGAGAGCAGTCTATCAAGCGCTCGAACTTTATTCTGCTTGTCCCGCATTGCCGCGCCATTGCGGCGATCAATCGGTTGTTTATGTCCGCACCGCTGTTGCCGTGAGACGTCATCGTCCACACGGAAGTCTTCAATCTCTTCCCGTGCGTGTGGTAAACGAAAAATACATGTTTTTTCTGTTGTCTCATGAAACCCTTGCTTTCGAGTGCCTGTTCCACTTTTCCCCGTTTGAGCGTCATTTTGTTTTCCGCATCCGATCGAGAAGTGCGAGTCTCAATTCACGCGCGTCGCCCGATAACCGTTCAGGACGTTCCTGCGCGTATTCTTCCCACAACATATCGAGGGTCGAATCCAGAGCTTCCTTCAACTCCGGCGGGGATTCGGCGAAAAGTTCGATTCCGAAATCACCCCTGAGATAGTAAATCCGGTTCCGCAGATCACGGCCAACACTCACCTGAAAGCGCAACGGAGGGTCGGCTTGGTACCGGACGTTGCAGAAAGTGAGGTTCCGCTTTTCGATGACTTCATGAGGTAATTCCTCGATACACGCCCTCGCTATCTCGCCGTCGAGTATCGGTCGGCCGTATCCATCCTCGATGGAAAGAGCGATGCGTGTATCAATCGGCGGCAGAGCTGATCGATAGTCCTGGATCAATAATTCTCGATAGTCCGAGTCCGGCACGATTTCGCAAAGCCGGTCCAGGTTCACCATGCCTATGGCTTCTGTATATTGGTAAAATGTATTCCCGACTGTCTCTAACTCAACGTCTGTGGAACGCGCTCCATACCTCTGCGAACGGCCGATTGCCACTGGCAGAGCGAAGCTTCCTTTTTCAGGCATTTGGAAGAATAGCTCGAAGCGATTCCGGATTTTCCGAGAAACCAGATATCTCAAGTGCTTTGCCGGAAGATAATCCTGAGACTGATATCTCAAGTGCTTTTCCGAGAGATAATCCTGATACTGTACCGATTGACGAACCCGGTCAAAACTGTCCAGCAAGCGAACGATTCTCTGCACCGAGTTGATTGCCCGCACCAGCAGAGCAGCCGGCAGCGTATGGCCTTCCGTGCCGGCCCCCTTGAAATGAAGACGGAACAACTGCGGATCGCCATGATCGGGCATGGTGTCGACCCTCGCCGGGTATTGCATCGTTTGATCCATTACACCACGCCGTCTTTCAGCCGTCGAGATGCTCCATGCGGATGCACGTCACGCTGCCCTCGATGACCGGCAATGCCTCGATCCGAGCGACCGCCTCGTTCACCTGCCGCTCGCGTACGCGATGGGTCAGCATCACCAGCTTCGCCTGGGCGGCGCCACGTGGCGGCTCGGGCTGGACCACCGCCTCGATGCTGATCCCCGCCTCGCCGAAGATGGTCGCGATTTCGGCCAGGACGCCGGGCCGGTCCGAGGCCAGCATCTTCAGGTAGAACGCCGTCTCGGCCTCTTTGATCGACACCACCGGCACCGGGGCCAGGGCGTCGGGCTGGAACGCGAGGTGAGGCACACGATTGTTCGGGTCCGTGGTCAAGGTACGCACCACGTCGACGAGGTCCGCGACCACCGCCGAGGCGGTCGGCTCGGCACCGGCCCCGGGACCGTTGTAGAGCGTGCGTCCCACCGCGTCCCCCTTGACGAGCACCGCGTTCATGACCCCGTTGACGTTCGCGATCAGCTCTCGCTCCGGGACCAGCGTCGGATGAACCCGCATCTCCACCCCGGTCTCGGTGCGCCTCGCGATCCCGAGATGCTTGATGCGGTAGCCGAGCTGCTCGGCGTAGCCGACGTCTTCCGGGGTCACCCGGGTGATGCCCTCCGTATACACGCGGCCGAAGTCGAGCGGCATGCCGAACGCGATCGCGGCGAGGATCGCGAGCTTGTGGGCGGCGTCGATCCCCTCGACGTCGAACGTGGGATCGGCTTCCGCGTAGCCGAGCCGTTGCGCCTCGCCGAGGACGTCGTCGAACGCGGCGCCGCGTTCGCGCATCTCGGTCAGGATGAAGTTGCTGGTGCCGTTGATGATGCCGGCGAGCCATTCGATCCGGTTGCCGGCCAGCCCTTCGCGCAACGCCTTGATGATCGGGATCCCGCCCGCCACCGCGGCCTCGAACGCCACCATCACCCCGCGCGCGTGCGCGGCCTCGAAGATCGCGTTGCCGTGCATCGCGATGAGCGCCTTGTTCGCGGTGACCACGTGCTTGCCGCGCTCGACGGCCTCCAGGACGAGCCCGCGGGCGGGGTCGGCACCGCCGATGAGCTCGACGACGACCTCGAGGTCCGGGTCCCGGACGATCTCGGCCGGATCGGTGGTCAGGGCGATCCCTTCGGTGGAGCAGATGCGCTCCCTGTCGAGCGAGCGCGCCGCCGCCCGGGAGACCACGATTCCGCGGCCGGCCCGGCGCGCGATCTCCTCCGCGTTGCGCTTCAGCACGTTGACGGTCCCGCCGCCGACCGTACCGAGGCCGAGCACTCCGATCCGAACCGGGGTCATTCGCGCAATCTCCGTTGCCCGAACCGTCCGCGACGGCCCGGCGCCGGCTCGACATGGAGGCAGGTGGGGATGGTCATCATGAAAGATCCCTTGTCGTGCGGACCGTCGCAAGCAGCGGTTCGCCTCGTCGAATTCGGTCAAGTGTCTTCACGGCAGGGCTGACGATGGCATTGTCACCCGCCGGATACCGGGAGCGGAAGGCCCTGACGGCGGTGGTGTCCAGTCAAATCGATCACCTGACGGAGTGGTGGATGACGGAGTCCGGGCGGCGTTGTTCGACGGCCATGTCGAGTGCGTCGAGCACGAGTTCGGTGCGCAGATGCCCGGCCATCGCCCAGCCCACGACCCGGCGGCTGAACACGTCGAGGACGATGGCCAAGTACAGGAATCCCGCCAGGGTCGGCACGTAGAGCCTGCCCCCCGGCTTACTGCCTGCCGGGGCAGGCTCCGTGGAAACGGGGGGCGGTCTCGATTGTCGACTCATGTTCGGAACAGCGGCGGGAATAGCTTCATCAAGGCGCCGGATAGTCTTTTCCAATACGAATCGGTGCGGATCGGGCACCGCCCGCGGTGCTATGCTCGTGGCCTCCCCCACGGCCCCGGCGGACCAAGGCATGAGTCAGGCACTCGACATCGTTCGTAACGACATCCTCGCATCCGGCGATCTCTCCGAAAGGGATCTCGAATCCACTCTGGGCCGGCTGCGCGAGCACTCCGTCGACGAGGCGGATCTCTACTTCGAATCGACACGGTCCGAGGCATGGGTGCTTGAAGACGGCATCGTGAAGCAGGGCAGCCACAACATCGAGCAAGGCGTCGGGGTGCGGGCGATGAGTGGCGAGAAGAGCGGGTTCGCGTACTCCGACGAGCTCGCACCCCGCGCCCTCGCTCATGCGGCGACGGCCGCGCGCAGCATCGCGCGCGCGGGCGGCGACGGCCGCATCCGGGCCTGGCGGGGCTCGTCCGCTCCGGCGCTCTACTCCGCCCTCGATCCGATCGAGTCGTTCGACGAGCGCGCGCGTATCGCCTTGCTGGAGCGCGTCGACGCGGAAGCCCGGAAGCTCGACCCGCACGTGCACCAGGTCATCGTCAGCCTCGCCGGCGAATACAGCCGGATCCTCGTCGCGTCCAGCGACGGCACCTTCGCCGGCGACGTGCGCCCGCTGGTGAGGATGAACGTGAGCGTCATCGTCGAACGTGACGGGCGGCGCGAGCAGGCATCGACCGGCGGAGGCGGACGCTACGACTACCACTACTTCACCGACACGGAAGACCGCGCCTGCGCCTACGCGCGCGAGGCGGTGCGTCAGGCGCTGGTCAATCTCGACGCGGAGCCCGCGCCGGCGGGCACCACGACCGTGGTGCTCGGACCGGGTTGGCCCGGAGTGCTGCTGCACGAGGCGATCGGGCACGGCCTGGAAGGCGACTTCAACCGCAAGGGCAGCTCGGTGTTCGCCGGCCGCATCGGCGAGCGGGTCGCGAGCGAGCAGTGCACCGTGGTCGACGACGGCACCCTGGAGCGGCGCCGCGGGTCCCTCACCATCGACGACGAAGGCACGCCGACCCGGTGCACGACCCTCATCGAAGGCGGCATCCTGAAGGGATACATGCAGGACAAGCTGAACGCGCGCCTCACCGGAACGCAATCGACCGGCAACGGCCGGCGTGAATCCTACGCCCATCTGCCGATGCCCCGCATGACCAACACCTACATGCTTCCCGGCCGATACGATCACGACGAGATCATCGCGTCGGTGGACAAGGGGCTCTACGCGGTGAGCTTCGGCGGCGGGCAGGTGGACATCACCTCCGGAAAGTTCGTCTTCTCCGCGAGCGAGGCGTACCTCGTCGAAGGCGGCAAGGTCACGCGGCCGGTCAAGGGGGCGACCCTCATCGGCAACGGACCCGACGTTCTCACCCGCGTGAGCATGGTCGGCAACGACCTCGAGCTCGACTGGGGCGTCGGGATCTGCGGGAAGGACGGCCAGATCGTCCCCGTAGGAGTCGGACAGCCGACCCTTCGCGTCGATGGGCTGACGGTGGGTGGAACGAACGTCGAGGGATAGCCGGTCCCCTTCACGACGAGGGTGGCCCGACCGGGCCGCTCAATCCGCCGCGGGCGGCGCCACTGGTGACGCCGGCACCACCGGCGCGGCCGGCTCCACGTCCGCGTTCTGTCCGCGGTGGCGGAGGTAGTGGTCCATCACCACGATGGCGACCATCGCCTCGGCGATCGGGGTCGCGCGGATCCCCACACAGGGGTCGTGGCGGCCGTGGGTGACCACCTCGACCGGATTCCCGGCGACGTCGATGCCGCGCCCGGGAATGCGCAGGCTCGACGTCGGCTTGAGCGCGATGCTCGCGCGGACGTCCTGCCCCGACGAGATCCCCCCGAGAACCCCGCCCGCGTTGTTGCCGAGGAACCCCTCGGGGGTGATCTCGTCGCGGTTCTCGGTGCCGCGCATTTCCACTACCCGGAAGCCCGCGCCGATCTCCACCCCCTTGACCGCGTTGATGCTCATCAGGGCGTGGGCGAGATCCGCGTCGAGGCGGTCGAACACCGGCTCGCCCAGCCCCGGCGGCACGCCGCTGGCGACCACGTCGACCCGTGCGCCGATGGAATCGCCGGACTTCCTGAGTGCATCCATGAACCGTGCCATCTCCTCGACCACGCCGGGGTCGGGGCAGAAGAAGGGGTTGCGCTCGACCTCGTCCCAGTCGAACGTCGCCGGGCGCAAAGGGCCGAGCTGCGCGAGGTAGCCGCGCACCAGGATGCCCGCCCGCTCGCGCAGGTATTTCTTCGCAACCGCGCCCGCCGCGACCCGCATCGCGGTCTCGCGCGCCGATGAACGCCCGCCGCCCCGGTAGTCGCGGATGCCGTACTTCTGGTGGTAGGTGTAGTCCGCGTGCGCGGGCCGGAACACGTCCCTGATCTTCGTGTAATCCCGGGGGCGCTGGTCGGCGTTCTCGATCATCAGGTGGATCGGGGTACCGGTGGTGACGCCTTCGAAGGCGCCGGAGAGGATCCGCACCGTGTCGGCCTCCCGGCGCTGGGTGGTGTGGCGGGACCTCCCCGGACGGCGCCGTTCGAGGTCGGGCTGGAGGTCGCCCTCGCCGAGCGCCATGCCGGGCGGGCAGCCGTCGATCACGCAGCCGATCGCGGCCCCGTGGCTCTCGCCCCAAGTGGTGACGCGGAAGGACTTGCCGATGGTGTTTCCGGGCATGGGGTGATGCTACGGCACGGCTCCGTCCTGGCAAGAACCTTGAAAATTGCAAGCAGCAGGTCTACCGCCTCACACGCCCGACTCCGGGGCGTCGAACACCGTGGACACGTCGGCGGCGAAGCCTTCGAGCAGCGGTGATGTGGCCGAGGCACCGCGTCCGAACACGCCATGTTCGACGTACCGGTCCCCGTCAAGCACGAGCACCGTGATCGTCTCGCCACGCGGGTCGGCGATCCAGTACTCCGGGATGCTCCCCTCGGCGTAGTCCACACGCTTCTCCACCAGATCTCGATCCGGGTCGTCCGGGCTCACGACCTCGACCACCAGATCCGCGCCAAGCCAGTAGCGGTCCTGACGGCGAGGGTCCGAGCGGTCACGGAGCATCAGCAGATCGGGTTCGCGGAACTTGCCTTCGCGGATACGCATCCGCAACGCGGCGACCATGACGACGCCACCACGCGGCTTGATCCATGTACGGAACAGGTCGTAGAGGTACAGGAGAACGACCTGATGCGTGTCGGTCGGCATGGACAATTCCTCCACGCGTCCGTCGGTGAACTCGATCAGGCGGTTGCTGTAATCGGTGAGCCACAGGTAGGCATCGTCGCTCCAGTGCCCCTGGGACGGCAGAAGGTCGCACAGGAGGGAGGCCAGCGCGTGCGGCCGGGCGGCCGGTGGGGCCGTCACGGGTTCGGTCGTTGCAGGATCGGTCGCAGTCACGGCTTTCACTCCGGTTCACGGCTCTCGCATGGAACCAAATTGTCTCCCGCACATCACCGCTCACGCGCCCGATTCCGGGGCGTCGAACACCGCGGACACGTCGGCGGCGAAGCCTTCAAGCGGCGACGATTCGGTGGTCGTCATGGATTTCATCGTAGCGCGTTTCATCGGGAATGGCGCGGCTCACGGTCGTCTCCGCTCACGCGGTCTCTGCCGCCTTGCCCGAGAGCGTTGCGCGCGGCGATTGGGCCCACACGGAAAAACTTCAATCCGCGATTCAACCCCCGCCGGGAAGCTTCAGCTCCGCGAGCTGCACTCCGGTCAGCAGGAAGACGCCTTCACCGCCCCGCTCGAGCTCCAGCCAGGTGAAGCCGGCCTCCGGACAGGCCCGTTCCAGCGCGGGTCGGGATGCGCCCACTTCGCAGACCAGCACCCCGCCGGCGCGCAGGTGTTCGCCCGCTCCGGTCAGGATCCGACGCACGCAGTCGAGGCCGTCGGCGCCCGCCGCAAGCCCGAGCCGGGGCTCGTGGCGGTACTCCGGATCGAGCGAGGCCATCGTCCCGGCATCGACATAGGGAGGATTGCTGACGATCAGGTCGTAGCGCCCGCGCGCCCCGGCATAGACGTCCGATCGCGAGAGCCGTACCCGATCCTCGACGCCGTGTGCGGCGCAGTTCTCGCGCGCCAGCGCGAGGGCGTCGTCACAGACGTCGACCGCGTCGATCGTCGCGTTCGGAAACGCTATCGCGCAGGCGATCGCGATGGCCCCGCCGCCGGTGCCGATCTCCAGCACCCGCTCCACCGCGTCCGGGTCCAGCCAAGGCTCGAAGCCGCGCTCGATCCATTCCGCGATCGGTGAGCGCGGCACCAGGGCGCGCGGATCGCAGGCGAGCTCCAGGCCCGCGAACCATGCCCGACCGGTGAGATAAGGGGCGGGGATACGTTCGCGGATCCGGCGCAGGATCAGATCGACCGCCGCACGGCGCTCCCGTGTGGTGAGGCGCGCGGCGAACAGGGGATCCGGCGCCCCGGGACGCAGGCCTGCCGCGTGCAGCACGAGGACGATCGCCTCGTCCACCGCGTTGCCGGCGCCGTGGCCGAACGCGACGCCGGCGCCATCCAGCCGGGCCGCTCCCCAGCGCACGAGGTCGGTGACGGTGCGCAACTCCTCGATCGCCTCGCGCGCGAGCGCGGCGAGAGCGTCAGGGGCCGAAGGCGAGGACACGATGGATGTGGCCATCCGACCGGCGATGCTCGAACATCGCGGGATGGCGCCAGGTCGGAGGCGAGAGCATGAGGGGGCTAGCTGTCGATCGGTGGGTGACCTCCGCTTGAAGCGCGGGAGCCGATGGAGCAAGTCCGTCGCAGCTCCCCGGGGCTGCCGACGCCCGCAAGCGCGAGCGTCCCGGTATCGTCGTTTCGCGGGTCTTCGGCCTTGGAGCTTCGGTCCGCCGCGGGCGGGACGCCGGCCCTTCCGGGAAAATCCGATGCTCCGTACGATCGGGGCTCAGCACTGCGCCGATCCGTCCGGCTCCTCTTGCGCACTCGGCTCGGCACCCTCCTTCCCCGCCTTCTTCGTGGCCTCCTCCGCGATCCGCTTCGCGCGCTTGCGCGGCGGCCCCCCGGACTCACCCTGCGCGAGGGTGACGATCACCTCGTTCATCCGCCGTACGAACGCGGCGGGATCCTCGAGCTTCCCGCCCTCGCTGAGCAGGGCCTGGTCGAAGATCAGGCTCGCCCAGTCCTCGCACCGATCCGGATCGGTCTCCGCCGCGAGCCGGGCGACCATCGGATGGTCCGGGTTGACTTCCAGGATAGGTTTGGTCGCGTCGATCTTCCGTCCCGCTGCATCGAGGATGCGTTCGAGATGGCGGCTCAGCTCGTGCTCCTCGCCGACGAGGCAGGCCGGCGAGGTCGAGAGACGGCGGGTGGCGCGCACATCCTTGACCCGCCCGGAGAGCGCTTCCCGGAACTTCTCCAGCACCGGCGCATGATCAGCGTCGCCGTCCGCCTCATCCCCCGATGCGTCATCCTCCCTGGCGACGTCGCCGAGATCGAGCTCGCCCTTCATCACCGACACGAGCGGCTTTCCGTCGTATTCGGTGAGATGCATGACCAGCCACTCGTCGATCGGGTCGGCGAGCAGCAGCACCTCCAGGCCGTGCTTGTCGAACACTTCGAGGTGGGGACTGTTGCGCGCGGTGCGGTATCCGTCGGCGGTGATGTAGTAGATGCCCTTCTGCCCGTCCTTCATGCGGGCGACGTAGTCGTCCAGGGAGACCGTCTGCGCATCCTCCGCATCCTGGGTGGACGCGAACCGCAACAGCTTCGCGATCTGCTCCCGGTTCCGGTCGTCCTCGACCACGCCCTCCTTGAGCACTTGGCCGAAGTGCTTCCAGAACGTCGCGTACCTGTCCGGCTCGTCCTTGGCGATCCCGCCCAGCAGGTCGAGCACCCGCTTCACCGCGCCGGTTCGAATCGACTGGATCCGGCGGTTCTCCTGAAGGATCTCGCGGGAGATGTTGAGCGGGAGATCCGCGGAATCGACGACTCCACGCACGAAGCGCAGATACGCCGGCATCAGATGCTCGGCGTCGTCCATGATGAACACCCGCCGGACGTAGAGCTTCACCCCGCGCCGCACGTTGCGGTCCCACATGTCGAACGGAGCGCGAGCCGGAATGAACAGCAGCAGGCTGTATTCGAGGTTGCCTTCGACCCGGCTGTGGACCCACGCGAGGGGATCCTCGAAATCGTGCGCGACGTGCTTGTAGAAGCCCTTGTAGTCGTCATCGACGAGCTCGCTCTTGCTCCGTGCCCACAGCGCGGTCGCGGTGTTGATCGTCTCCTCGTCCTTCTCCTCGTCTTTCCCCTCGCCCTTGCCCTCGTCGTCGCCCGTGCCTTCTCCCGGCATCAGAATGGGGATGGACACGTGATCGGAGTACTTGCGCACGATGCCTCGCAGGCGATACCGGTCGAGGAACTCGTCCTCGCCGTCTCGCAGATGCAGAACGACCTCGGTGCCCCGCAGCTCGACCTCGATGGTCTCGACGGTGAACTCGCCCTCGCCGTCCGACTCCCAGCGCACGCCTTCCGCGGCGGGACGGCCGGCGCGGCGCGAGGTGACGGTGACGTGATCGGCGACGATGAAGCTGGAGTAGAACCCGACGCCGAACTGGCCGATGAGCCGGGTGTCCTTCGCGCTGTCGCCCGTCAGCGATTCGAAGAACCGACGGGTGCCCGAGCGGGCGATGGTCCCGAGGTTGGCGGCGATCTCCTCGCGCGTCATGCCGATGCCGTTGTCCCGCACTGAAATCGTGCGGGCATCCGGATCGAAAGACACGCGGACCCCGATCTCGCCGTCACCTTCGTAGAGGGCGTCGTCCGACAGGGCTTCGAACCTGAGCTTGTCCGCCGCGTCCGACGCATTGGAGATCAGCTCCCGCAGAAAGATCTCCTTGTTGCTGTAGAGCGAATGAACCATGAGATCCAGCAGCTTGCGGACCTCGGTCTGGAATCCGTGAGTCTCCTTCGTCTGAACCTCATCCATCACGCAGTCTCCTTCATGCGCGGTTCGCCGATTTCCCGAGGGCCGGATATGGGGCCGGCCGGCACCGCTTCCAAGCCTCGGCGGACCGCGCCGCGAGGATGGCGTGCGCGTTCGTCGATGCCGGGCCGGAGCTCGACCTCGATCATGAACGTCCGGCGGCAGCGGCGATAGCGCATCGCGGGTCGGTCGTGCGACGACCCCGCCCCGGTGGAGGGTCGCGCCCTCCGCGCCGAGGGCGGTGCGGATTCCGAATGGCGCGTCGTCCTTCATCGTGGGATGCTTTCGGGCTCACAGCCTCCGAACCGTCCCTCCCCTGCCGGTGACCTCCGTGCCCGCCGCCACGCCCAGGAACACCCCCGTCATCGCGCAGTATCTGCGCATCAAGTCAGACCATCCCGATTCCCTGCTCTTCTATCGCATGGGGGACTTCTACGAGCTGTTCTTCGACGATGCCCGCCGCGCCTCGAAGCTGCTCGACATCGCGCTCACCTCGCGCGGGAGGTCGGACGGCGTTCCGATCCCGATGGCGGGGGTGCCGGCGCATTCGGTCGAGTCGTATCTTGCGAAGCTCGTGCGCAAGGGTGAATCGGCCGCGATCTGCGAGCAGATCGGCGACCCCGCGACGTCGCGCGGCCCGGTGGAGCGGCGGGTCACCCGAATCCTCACCCCGGGAACCCTGACCGACGAGCACCTGCTCGAAGACCGCCGCGACAACCTGCTCGCCGCGGCCTGTTGCGCCGCGGGGCGATGGGGCGTCGCGGGGCTGGAGCTATCCAGCGGCAGGTTCACCTGCACCGAGATCGACGACGCCGAGGGCGCTCGGGCCGAGATCGAGCGGCTCGGCCCGGCCGAGATCCTGCTGTGCGAGAACGCGCCGACGCTGGCCCCGCTCGGCGAGCACCCGGCGCTGCGGCGGTTTCCGCCGTGGCACTTCGAGCCGGAATCGGCTCGGCAGGTCCTCATCGAGCAGCTCTCGACCCGCGATCTCTCTCCCTTCGAGATCGAGGACCGCCCTCTGGCGACCGGTGCCGCGGGGGCGCTGATCGTCTACGCCCGGGAGACGCAGTGCGGCGCGCTCCCGCACGTGACCGCAGTACGCTTCGAACGGCACGACGACGCGCTCGTGCTCGATGCGGTGACGCGCCGCAACCTGGAGATCACCCAAGCGCTCTCGGGCGACGACTCGGCGACGCTGGCCGCGGTCATGGACCACGCCGCGACCCCGATGGGGAGCCGGTTGCTGCGCCGCTGGCTGACCCGTCCCATCCGCGACCGGAAAGCACTGGCGAAACGCCTGCACGCGGTGGGAGCGCTGATCGAGGACGGCATCCACGAGCGCGCGCACGCGCTGCTCGATGATGTGGGGGACCTGGAGCGCATCCTCTCGCGCATCGGTCTCGCGACCGCGCGGCCGCGCGACCTGGCGCAGCTTCGCACCGCGCTGCATACCGTGCCGCGACTGCGGGAGGCGATCACCGGCGCCGACAGCCCGCGTATCCACGAGCTCACCTGCGCGAACCGGGAGTTTCCGGAAATGGTGACGCTGCTGGACCGCGCGCTGGTGGAAACCCCGCCGGTGCTCATCCGCGACGGCGGAGTGCTCGCGGCCGGCTACGACGCCGAGCTCGACGATCTGCGTCGCCTGTCCACCGACGCCGATGCGTTCCTCGAAGCGCTCGAGGCGCGCGAGCGCGAACGCACCGGAGCGGCGAATCTGAGGGTCGGGTACAACCGTGTGCACGGCTACTACATCGAGCTCTCGAAGGCCCAGAGCGAGCGGGCGCCTCCCGACTACATCCGGCGCCAGACCTTGAAGGGCGCGGAGCGCTACATCACCCCCGAGCTCAAGCAATTCGAAGACCGGGTGCTCGGGGCGCGCGAGCGCGCGCTCGCGCGCGAGAAGACGCTCTACGACGAGCTGGTGGCGCGGCTGGCCGCGGACCTCGCCGAGCTCCAACGCTGCGCCCAGGCAATCGCCGAGCTCGACGTCCTCTGCAGCTTCGCCGAACGTGCCGAATCGCTCGACTACCGCGCACCACGGCTCGACGAACAGCCCGGCATCAGGATCGAGGGCGGTCGGCATCCGGTGGTCGAACACACCTCGAAGCAGTCGTTCATCCCCAACGACGTCGCTCTCGGGGAATCGAGGCGCATGCTCGTAGTGACGGGACCGAACATGGGCGGCAAATCGACGTTGATGCGCCAGACGGCGCTCATCACGGTGCTCGCGCACGCGGGGAGCTTCGTTCCCGCCACTTCCGCCCGGATCGGCCCCATCGATCGAATATTCACCCGGATCGGCGCGGGCGACGACCTCGCCGGAGGTCGCTCCACCTTCATGGTGGAGATGACCGAGATGGCGCGGATCCTCAACAACGCCACCGCCCGGAGCCTGGTGCTCGTCGATGAGATCGGCCGCGGGACCAGCACCTACGACGGGCTCGCCCTCGCCTGGGCCTGCGCGCGCGAGCTCGCGCACCGGACCCGGTCGTTCACGCTGTTCGCAACCCACTACTTCGAGCTCACCGAGCTGTCCCGCCATGCCGACGGCGTCGCCAACATCCACCTCGACGCCATCGAGCACGGGCGGCGGATCGTCTTCATGCACCGGGTGAAGGAGGGCCCGGCGGATCGGAGCTACGGCCTCGCGGTGGCGGCGCTGGCCGGGATCCCCAGCGAGGTCATCGCCCGCGCGCGGGAGATACTCGACACCCTCGAGAGCAACCCCCGCGCGAGCCTCACCGAGCCCCCGTCCCCGCAGCTCACGCTGTTCGGCCCCGCGGCGGACGCCGCGCCGCCTCCCCCGCCGGCGCCGGGAGGCGCGAAGATCATCGAGGCGCTCGACGCCGTCGACCCCGATGCGCTGTCTCCGCGGGAAGCGCTCGATGCGCTGTATCGGCTGAAGTCGCTCGAGCGTGCATGACCGGTGCAGTCCGTCCGGCCTCGGGACGAGAGGGCTTCCGGTCGGTCTCGAAAAACCGGAACCCGCGGCGTACCATACGCGCCTCATCGACTCCGCCGGTCACAAGGAAAGCGAGGCCATGACTTTCGTCGTCATCGACAAGTGCATCAAGTGCAAGTACACCGATTGTGTCGAGGTATGTCCGGTCGATTGCTTCCACGAAGGTCCCAACATGCTCGTCATCGATCCGGAGGAGTGCATCGACTGCACGCTGTGCGAGCCCGAGTGTCCGGTCGAGGCGATCCTCTCCGAGGACGATCTCACCGAAGATCAGCGGGAGTGGCTGCCGCTGAATGCGGAGCTCTCGCAGGAATGGCCGGTGATCACCGAGATAAAGCCCGCACCCGAAGACGCCGGGGAGTGGGAGAACGTCGAGGGGAAAGCCCAGTACCTGGAGCGCTGAACACGCGGACGCGACCCAGGACCTTCACCGGACCACGCAGAGGGTGATCCGGCGCGATTCGAACCCCTCATCGGGACACGCGGAGCGCGCCGGCACGATTCGGCCCCTTGTCGGGGAAGGCGCCGGGTACGCGGGCGCGGCCAGGCTCCGCAAAGGAACACGCCGGGGCCGCCGGCGCGGCTCAGTCCTCTCCCCAGAACGCCCGGATCGCGGCGACGCCCTGTCCGCCGCTTCTCCGGGCGGTGGTGACGTCCCCATCACCCAAGCCTCCGATCGCGAACACCGGCAGTCCCGCCCCCCGCGCCAACCGCTCGAAGCCGTCCCACTGGAGCACCGGGGCGCCCGGATGGGTCGGGGTCGCCCGTACCGGTCCCAGAACCGCGAAGTCGCAGCCCGCGGCCCGTGCCCGTTCGAGATCATCCGCGTCGTGACACGAGGCGACGGCCAGGAAGCGCCTTCCATCCCGCGCGCCGCGAAATCCGCCGTGCATCCAGGATCCCCGGCCCGCCGCTACCGCGGGGAGGGCAGCCTGCCGAAGCGCCTGCGCCCGCGGACCGAAGGAGGGCGGGTCGCGAAAGTCCACGGCGGGCCGCTGGCGCAGCATCCGGGCCAGTCGCCGGCTGGTGAGGTGAACGCCCCCGGCGCCGCAGCGCCGTGCGATCTCGGGGGCCGCGTTCACGAGCAGCGTCCCCCCGCTACACCGGCAGACCTCCGCCGCCTGGCGGCCGAGCTCCACCAAGGCCGACTCTTCGAGCGTCTTCACCCGGAGCTGGACCAGATCGAACCCCTCTGCGACCCTCGCCGCGAGCCGATCCAGGAATACGCTCCAATCACGACCCGGCTCCGGGGTGACGAGGTAGCGCCGGGGCAGCCACAGGGCGGCAAGCACGGGGGCGTCGGCGGGAGGAAAGTCCGCCGGATCGAGGCTCCGGACGTCCCGCCACTCCACCGGCTGGCCTTCTCGGCCATACGGCTCGCCGGAGTACGACTCCACGCTCCATACGTCGAGCACCACGTCGCGGTCCGGATAGCGGTGCTCGACCCGGATGAGGGGACAGGCGGCAAGCACGAGGATCCCGAGCTCCTCGGCAAGCTCGCGCGCGAGTCCGGCCTCGCGCGATTCCCCCGGCATGAGCTTTCCGCCGGGAAACTCCCACCGGCCTGCGAGGTGCGTCCCTGCCGGACGCCGCGCCACCAGCACGCGGCCCGAGGCATCGAACAGTACGCCGACGACGACATGGATCCGTATCATCCGGAGGCGCCCGCCCGCGTCGGACTCCTTCGCGACCGCGTCCTCCGCCCCTCTCTCGACAACCCGGATCTTCCTTGCCGATATTCTTCCGAATCGCCGTCCCGAACGTGGAGCCCGCTCCTGGAGGGGCATGTCCCGCCTCAGGTTCGGTACTCGGCGTTGATGGTGACGTACTGGTGCGAGAGGTCGCAGGTCCACACCCGGTCGACCTCGTGACCGCGGCCGAGTGCGATGCGAATCACGATCTCCTCGCGGGAGACCGCCTCGGCGCCGGCCGTCTCGGTATAGGCGACGTCGCGTCCGCCACCGCTGACGATACACACCCCGTTGAGCCAGATCCGGATCCGGGAGATATCGAGATCGGCGAGGCCGGCACGACCGACGGCAGCCAGAATGCGTCCCCAATTCGCATCGCTTGCGTAGAGCGCGGTCTTCACGAGCGGCGAATGGGCGACGGTATAGGCGACGGCAAGGCATTCGGAGCGATTCCCCCCCTCCTCGACCTCCACGGTGACGAACTTGATCGCGCCTTCCCCATCCCGCACGATGGCGTGGGCGAGCTCACGGGCGACATCGCCGACCGCTTCCGCCAACGCCCGGAAATCCGGCGAGCCTGCATCGACGGGCGGACCGCCCAGCCCCCCCGTCGCCATGAGCACACATGCATCGTTGGTCGAGGTATCGCCATCGACGGTAATGCGGTTGAAGCTCGCCTCCACCGCGTCTCTCGCCATCGAGCGCAACGCATCGGGTGCGACCGCGGCATCGGTGGCGATGAACGCCAGCATCGTCGCCATGTCCGGGCGAATCATCCCCGAGCCCTTGGCGATCCCGGTGACCACCGCGGTCCGATCGCCGAAATCGACGGATCGAGACGCGCCCTTGGGAACGAGGTCGGTGGTCGCGATGGCCGCCGCCGCATCCAGCCAGCCGTTTCCACTCAGCCGCCCGGCCGCGACGGGAACCGCGTTCGCGAACCGCTCGACGGACAGCGGCTCGCCGATGACCCCGGTCGAGAACGGCAAGACACTCTCGAGCGGCGCCCCCGTGGCTTCGGCGACGATCGCGCAGCACCGTTTCGCGTCTTCGATCCCGCGCAGGCCTGTCCCCGCGTTCGCATTCCCCGCATTGACGAGCAGATAGCGCGGCGCCGACCGGGCCAGGTGCTCGCGCGCAACCGTGACCGGTGCGGCGCAGAACGCATTGCGGGTGAACGTCGCCGCGCATGATGCACCGGCCGCGAGCTCGAACAGGGTCAAGTCGTCGCGCGGCTTGCTGCGGCCACCGAGCGCCGCGGTGGCGATCCGGATCCCCGTCACCGCGCGGAGCGACGCGGGCGCGTTCAACCCTACCGGCATCCGAGCACCCTCCTCACTTCAACCGGCCATGACATTGCTTGTACTTCTTCCCCGAGCCGCATGGACACGGCTCGTTGCGGCCGATCTTGCGTCCTCCGCGAACATAGGGAGAGCGGCTTTCGGAGCGAAGCCGATCCGGCTCGGAGCCGCCGCCGGCCCCGGGCCGGTGGTCAGGCGCCGGCACGGACTCCGCGGGAAGCCGGCGTGCCATCCCGCCACCCGCCGCCCGCAGCGGCTCCATCACCGTGTCGGGCGCTTCATCGGGCTCCGCCCGCGAAGGCGCGGGGACGGCATCGTCCACGGGATCCGTCAGCGAGGCGTGAACCGCCTCGACCGGCGCGCTGCGTCGGCGCCTCGCCTCGATCGCCTCGACGTCCTCCTCGGCCCGTACCTGAACCTTCGACAGCAGTCCGACCACTTCGGACTTGATCCGGCCGGTCAGCGCCTGAAACATCTCGAACGCCTCGCGCTTGTACTCCTGCTTCGGATTCTTCTGGGCATAGCCTCGCAATCCGATTCCCTGGCGGAGATAGTCCATCGAGGCGAGGTGTTCCTTCCAGCTTTGATCGAGGATCTGGAGGGTGACCGCCTTTTCGAAATGCCGCATCACCTCGGCGCCGGCGTACTCTTCCTTGGCTTTGTACCGGGCGACGATCGCGTCGAGGATGCGTGCGCGCAACGGCTCCTCGTGCAGCTCGTCATCCTCCTCGAGCCACCGGCCCACCGGCAGGCTCACCGCGAATTCGTTCTCCAGGGCCGCCTCCAGCCCGGAGACGTCCCACAGCTCGTCGAGACTCTCGGGCGGAATGAACGCATCGATGACCTCGTTCACGACGTCCGCGCGCAGAGCTTCGATCTGGGGGGAGACGTCGTCGGTCTCCATCAGCTCGTTGCGCAGCGTATAGATCTCCCGGCGCTGGTCGTTGGCGACGTCGTCGTATTCCAGGAGCTGCTTGCGGATGTCGAAGTTGTGGGCTTCGACCTTTCGCTGGGCATTCTCGATCGCCTTCGTCACCCAGCGGTGCTCGATCGCCTCGCCGTGCTCCATTCCGAGCTTCTGCATGATTCCGCCGACACGATCCGATGCGAACCGCCGCATCAGATCATCCTTCAAGGAGAGGTAGAACCGGCTCGATCCGGGATCGCCCTGACGCCCGGAACGGCCACGAAGCTGGTTGTCGATGCGGCGCGACTCGTGGCGTTCGGTTCCGATGATGTGAAGCCCGCCGGCGGCAACCACCGCGTCGTGGCGCACGCGCCATGCGGCACGCGCCGCCTCCAGCGCTTCATCGTCCGCGCCGCGTTGCGACAGCTCTTCGAGCTCCGCGGCGAGGTTGCCGCCGAGCACGATATCCGTCCCGCGGCCAGCCATGTTGGTCGCAATGGTCACCGCTCCGGGACTGCCGGCCTGGGCGACGATCGCCGCCTCGCGCGCGTGCTGCTTCGCGTTCAGCACCTCGTGTCCGACTCCGGCACCGTCGAGCAGGCCCGAGAGCAGCTCGGAGGTCTCGATCGACGTGGTGCCGACCAGAACCGGCTGGTCCCGCGATGCGCAATCCCGGATATCCTCCAGAACCGCCTCGAATTTTTCCTCCTGGGTCAGGAAGACGAGATCGGCCATGTCGTCCCGGATCATGTCGAGATGGGTGGGGACGACGATGACCTCGAGACCGTAGATCTGCTGGAATTCCGCTGCTTCGGTATCCGCGGTACCGGTCATGCCCGCGAGCTTGCCGTACAGCCGGAAGTAGTTCTGGAACGTAATCGACGCCAGCGTCTGGTTCTCGTTCTGGATCGGCACCCCTTCCTTCGCCTCGATCGCCTGGTGCAGACCTTCCGACCAGCGTCGTCCCGGCATCGTGCGCCCGGTGAACTCGTCGACGATGACGATCTCACCATCGCGCACGATGTACTCGACGTTTCGTTGAAAGAGCGCGTGCGCCCGCAATCCGGCGTTGAGGTGGTGCACCAGTATGATGTTGGTGGGATCGTAGAGGCTCTGGCCTTCGGGAAGTATGCCGGCCTCGACGAGAACCGCTTCGACCTTCTCGTGGCCGTCTTCGGTCAGGTGGACCTGCCTGGCCTTCTCATCGACCGAGTAGTCGCCCGGGCCGTCTTCCTCGACCTGGCGATCGAGCCTGGGGATGATCCGGTTGATGCGCACATACAGCTCGGAGCTCTCGTCCGTCGGCCCGGAGATGATCAGCGGGGTGCGGGCCTCGTCGATGAGGATCGAATCGACCTCGTCGACGATTGCGAAGGCGAGCTTGCGTTGCATCTTGTCGGCGTGACTGAACGCCATGTTGTCGCGCAGGTAATCGAAGCCGAGCTCGTTGTTCGTGGCGTAGACAACGTCCGCGGTGTAGGCATCGCGCTTGTCCCGTGGATTCATTCCCGGAACGACGACGCCGGTCCGCATGCCGAGAAATTCGTAGATCGTCCCCATCCACTGCGCGTCACGCTTCGCGAGGTAATCGTTGACGGTGACGATGTGCACGCTACGGCCGGTGAGTGCGTTCAGATAGGCAGGCAGGGTGGCCACGAGAGTCTTGCCCTCTCCCGTCCGCATCTCGGCAATCCGACCTTCGTGGAGCACGATACCGCCGAGCAACTGGACGTCGAAGTGACGCATATCGAGCGTACGCCGGCCGGCCTCGCGCACGACCGCGAATGCTTCGGGGAGGACCGATTCGAGAGACTCTCCCTGGCCGACCCTCGTGCGAAGGGTCTCGGTCCGTGCGCGGAGCTCGTCGCGGGAGAGTGCCGAGAGCGTCGATTCCAACGCATTGATGCGTTCGACGGATTTGTGCATCCGGCGTAACTGCCGGTCATTGCGTGTACCGACGACCTTGTTGAACAGAGTCTTGATCATCATGCGCCTGATCGCGTATGCAACGAATTTGCAGCGGGTGGAAACTGCCTCTAGCCTGTGTGGCGATCCCTTTCCGACCGGAATTGCGGTGTCCCGCTCCGAACGCTCGCGTCCATGGAAGACGGTTCGCTCCATCGTCGCCGATGATCAGTCCGTCCTGGGCACACTGGTCAGGCGTGCGGACAAGCTCGGACGTTGCGAGGAGTCCCTCAAAGGCTACCTTGACCTGCCCGCAGCGGAAAGCCTCCGGATCGCTGCGTTCGAGGGCGGCACCCTCGTCGTCATCGTCGACTCCGCGGCCCGGGGCGCGCGCCTGCGCTTCCTTGCGCCGCGGATCGTCGCGCACGCCGCTCGCCTGCTCGGCCGTACGGACCTCGAACGACTCGAGATCCGGGTCCGTCCGGCGCGCTGAACACCGAGGCGGCTCCGCTCGCATCACCGCGGCGGTGGCCTGGCCGAATCCGAGGCTCCTGCCAGACCACGAAGGCGACCCGCGACCGGACGGTCGAGCCGGCCCGGCGGCGCTGCCGCGGATGGGCTGAAGCTCGATCGGCGAAGTCCGACGGAGAAGGCTCGCCACGGCGCGGGACACCGGCCGGAATCTCCTCCGTCGAGAGACGTCCCGGTAGCGGTCCGGTTGCCGGACTTCTGATCGAGCTACGTCGCCGTGACCGGTCGCATGTAGATGATGGGCACGTCGACCTGATCGTCGAAGGTGGCGATCTCCCATGCCCCCTTGTCGGCGACCAACGCCTTCAACAGCCTGTTGTTGAGCTTGTGACCCGACTTGTGGCCGTTGAAGGAGCCGATGAGGCTGTGACCCAGCAGATACAGATCGCCGATGGCGTCC
Organism: uncultured Gammaproteobacteria bacterium; assembly: GCA_958295835.1. Lineage (GTDB taxonomy): Bacteria > Pseudomonadota > Gammaproteobacteria > HK1 > HK1 > HK1. Next base: position 3,398,301 of record OY282378.1, on the reverse strand, counting down.
AGCACCTTGTGCTTGACGAACTCGTCCTCGTACCGCAGTCCGTCCTCGTTGAGCACGCGGTAGTCGTCAACGATGATGGCGTTGTCGAGGGTGCCGCCAAGGGCGAGGTTGTTCTCGCGCAGGCGTTCGAGATCGCGCATGAATCCGAAAGTTCGCGCCCGGCTGACTTCCTTCACGAACGAGGTGGTGGAGAAATCCACCGTCGCCTTGCTCACGCTCTGGTGAAAGGCGGGATGGTCGAACTCGATCGAGAACGAGACCTTGAATCCCTCGAAGGGCTCGAAACGCGCCCACTTGTTCCCGTCTTCCACCGCGACCGGCTTCCTGATCCGGATGAACTGCTTGGGGGCATGCTGCTGCTCGATGCCGGCCGACTGGATCAGGAAGACGAACGGCCCTGCGCTGCCGTCCATGATCGGCACTTCCGGTGCGCTCACGTCCACGTACGCGTTGTCGATTCCGAGGCCCGCCATCGCCGAGAGCAGGTGCTCGACGGTCGAAACGCTGGCGCCACCCCGGAGCAGCGTGGTGGAGAGCGTGGTGTCCCCGACATTCTCCGGACACGCCTTGATCTCGACCACGTCATCCAGATCGACCCTCCGGAAGATGATTCCGGTATTCACCGGAGCCGGTCTGAGTGAAAGGTAGACCTTCCGGCCGCTGTGCAGCCCGACGCCCGACGCCCTGATGACGTTCTTCAACGTGCACTGCCTGATCATCGTGCCTGTGCTTCCCCTGTCGATTCAGTCTGACGAGATCCCTCTCGACACTTCACCATTTCGTCCTGGCTCCGCGGGAACGCGCACCGGGGGAAGCTCGCGACGGAAGCCCCTCGCTCGGGATGCGGCAAGCTACCATAAATCTCGATCCGGCACGATACGGAGTCCATCGAGCCACCCCGGGAATCCCTGTACTTCGGTGCCGCGGCGAGTCGGAGCCTTCAGTCCTTCTGCCGACGCAGAAATACCGGGATTTTCTGGTAGTCACTGTCCTCCTCGAACATCTGGATGGGCTCCGCCCGATCCGGTTGCTTGCGGATGATCGTCGGCACCTCGTAACGGCGATAGTCGCTTCCCGACGCGCCGGCAGCCGTCCCATTCTCCGGCGCGGGCGCCGGCTCCGGCTCGGTGCTGACGAGCCGCACCGTCTGCTTGGCGGCTGGCTGCTCGGAGTGGCCGAGGCCCGTCGCGACGACAGTGACCCGGACCTCCTCGCCGATGGACTCGTCCAGTGCGGTCCCGATGACCACCAGGGCGTTCTCGGACGCGAAATCGCCGATCGAATCTCCGACCGACTGGAACTCCTGCATCCCGAGATCCGAGCTGGCCGTGATGTTGACGAGAATCCCGCGCGCACCGGCCAGATTGATGTCTTCGAGGAGGGGACAGCGCATGGCGGCCTCGGCCGCGGCCTTGGCGCCCTCCTCACCCGTTCCCTGGCCCGACCCCATCATCGCCCGGCCCTTCTCCGACATCACGGTACGAACGTCCGCGAAATCGACGTTGATCATGCCGGGACGGGTGATGAGCTCGGCGATTCCCTGGACTGCTCCGAGCAGGACGTCGTTCGCCGCCGCGAAGGCCTCCTTGAGCGTCACTCGATCGCCCAGCACGCTCAGCAGCTTCTCATTGGGAATGGTAATCAGGGAATCCACGTGCTCGCTCAGCTCGACGATCCCCTCCTGCGCGATCGTCATCCGGCGCTTGAGCTCGAACGGGAACGGCTTGGTGACGACGGCGACCGTCAGTATCCCCATCTCGCGCGCAATCTGCGCGATGACCGGCGACGCGCCGGTACCGGTGCCGCCGCCCATGCCCGCGGTGATGAACACCATGTCCGATCCGTCGAGGAGATCGACCAGACGCTCCCGATCCTCCATTGCCGCCTGGCGGCCGACTTCTGGATGGGCGCCGGCGCCGAGTCCCTTGGTGACGTTGGTGCCCAACTGCAGAACGGTGCGGGCAGAGTTGTTCTTCAGGGCTTGGGCATCGGTGTTGACGCACACGAACTCGACACCTTCGATCTCGCTCGCCACCATGTGCTCCACCGCGTTACCCCCGCCACCGCCGACCCCGATCACGCGTATCACTGCGCTGTTGGAATTTTCAACCAGCTCGAACATTGCAGGCTCTCCTTGTAGGTGCCATTGCTGACGATGCATTGGGAGGGCATCGATCCCCGGCGGACCCGCCGCCGGCGTCCGGCGTCTCTCCCGCCTAGAAATTACCCTCGAACCAGCCCCTCATTCGCTTCAGCATCACCTTGAAACCTCCGCCTTCGGAATCCACCGGCATACGGTGCGCTCCGTGCTTGTGGCCGAATTGCAGCAGGCCCACGCCGGTGGAGTGGATCGGGTTGCGAACCATGTCGGCCAGGCCGGCAACCGCCTGCGGCACGCCGAGCCGCACCGGCATGTGCAGGATCTCTTCAGCCAGTCCAATCAATCCCTCCATCTTCGAGCTGCCGCCGGTCAGCACCATGCCGGCCGCGATCAGGTCCTCGAATCCGCTCCGGCGGAGCTCGGCCTGAACGAGTACGAGCAGCTCGTCGTAGCGCGGCTCCACGACCTCACCCAGGATCTGTCGCGCCAGACGGCGCGGGGGCCGATCGCCCACGCTCGGAACCTCGATGGTCTCGTCGGGCGCCGCGAGCTTCGCGAGCGCGCACGCGTGCCGGATCTTGATTTCTTCCGCGTATTGGGTCGGTGTCCGCAACGCCACTGCGATGTCGTTGGTGACATGGTCTCCGGCGATGGGGATGACCGCGGTATGCCGGATGGCGCCGTCGCTGAACACCGCGATGTCGGTCGTACCGCCGCCGATGTCGACGAGGCACACGCCGAGCTCCTTCTCGTCCTGGAGCAGCACCGCCTCGCTCGACGCCAGTTGCTCCAGGATGACGTCGTCGACCTCGAGGCCGCAGTGGCGCACACACTTGGTAATGTTCTGCGCCGCGCTGACCGCGCCGGTGACCATGTGGACCTTCGACTCCAGACGCACCCCCGACATCCCCGTCGGCTCCCGGATCCCCTCCTGGCCGTCGATGATGTATTCCTGTGGAATGGTGTGGAGGATCTGCTGATCGGACGGGATCGCGACCGCCCGCGCTGCATCGATGACCCGGCTCACGTCACCCGGCGTCACTTCCTTGTCGCGGATCGGCACGACGCCGTGGGAGTTGAGGCTGCGGATGTGGCTGCCCGCGATTCCGGTGAACACCGAATGGATCTGGCACCCTGCCATCAGCTCCGCCTCTTCCACCGCGCGCCGGATCGACTGCACGGTGGATTCGATGTTCACCACCACTCCCTTCTTCAATCCGCGCGAGGGGTGGATGCCCATCCCGATGACTTCGATACCGTTGCCGTCGGTGATCTCGCCGACGATGGCGGACACCTTCGACGTTCCGATGTCGAGACCGACGATGAGGTTCTTGTCCGATCGTTTCATCCCTGCGCCTCGCTACCGGCGACGTCAGCCCTCATGCGAACCGCGAAACCGGTGGGGTAGCGAAAGTCGACGCGCTCGAGCTCATGGAGGCGGCCCGCCATGACCCTTGCGAGCGCTTTCGCGTACATCCCTGCCTTGCGCTCTACCGCCTCGGGCCGCATGACGAGGCGCGGCCCGCCGTGAAGCGTCACGTACAACACTCCCCGGCGCGTGAGCTCGGTGGCGGCGAGCGGCATCCCGAGCGGCGCGAGTACGCGCTCGAGCATGGAGTGCAAATCGAGCACCCGCGGCTGCGAACCCTCGGATCCGGCGAGCATCGGCAGCGAATCGGCCGTCGCGTCGCCATCGGCCGTCGCGAAGTGCGTGCCGTCGTTCTCGAGATAGCCGCCGCTCACCCAGCGCGCGACCGCGACGCGCTCGATCACCGAGATCTCGAGGCGGTCCGGCCAGACGCGGCGAACCTTCGCTTCACGCACTCCGGGAACCTCGAGCGCGGCCCGCCGGAGCGCCTCCACGTCGATGCGAACCAGCCCCGGAGTGAGCAAGGGCTCCACCGCGCGCTCGATGTCCGCCTTCGACACCCGGACGAACTCGCCCGAGATCCGCACCGACTGCACTGGAAAGGTGACGACGCCGACGACGATCGGCAGCGCCACCCCAAGCGCAATCGTGACGGCGAGCAAGGCCCGCGCCCTCCGGTGAGGGCGGCGGGCGGGGCGGGGCGGCATGCGCTCGCCGAGATCGAAGTCCAGCGTCCGCACACTCATGGGAGGCTGGTCTCCAGGATTCGCCACACGAGATCGTCGAAACCGATCCCGATCGCCTCTGCCGCCATCGGCACGAGGGAGTGGCTGGTCATCCCCGGCGCGGTATTCACGTCGATGAACCGGGGATTGCCGGAGCTGTCGCAGACGAAGTCGACCCTTCCCCATCCCGTTGCTCCGAGCACGTCGAACGCGGTCCTGGCAAGCCGCTTGAATGCGGCTTCGGTGCGCTCGTCGAGGCCACACGGACAGTGGTATCGGGTGCCGGCCCCGTCGGCGTACTTCGCTTCGTAGTCGTAGAGCTCGTGCGGCGTCTCCAGCCGGATCAGCGGGAGCCCGGCATCGCCCAGGATGGCCGCCGTGTACTCGGGGCCGTCCAGGAACGGTTCGGCGATGATTTCGTCGTCGAAGCGCAAGGCTTCGAACCAGGCGCGGTGCAGCGATTCATCGTCGCGCACCTTCGAGACTCCGATGGTCGATCCCTCGTGCACCGGCTTCACGACCAGCGGGTAGCCGAGCGCCTTGCCGGCATCGGGAAGGCGGCGTTCCGATTCGAGCATCACGAAGCTCGGGGTCGGGACGCCGCAAGCGCGCCACACGAGCTTCGAACGATGCTTGTCCATGGCCAGGGCGGAGCCGAGCACGCCGCTTCCGGTGTAGGGGATTCCGAGGGTGTCGAGCGCACCCTGGATCGTGCCGTCCTCGCCGCCGCGCCCGTGCAGGATGATGAACACCCGATCGAATCCGCCGTTCGCGAGCCGCTCGACCACGTCCTCGCCGCGATCGATGCCCTGGGCGTCCACTCCGCGGCGCTCGAGCGCGGCGAGCACTGCCGCGCCGCTGACGAGCGAAACCTCGCGTTCGGCCGACGTCCCGCCGTAGAGGACCGCCACCCGTCCGAACGCCGACGGTCGCGCAACGCGCGGCGCGGGAAGGCCCTGGAGGCTTCCGGAGCTCATGGCGTCGCTTCCCCGGAGGACGCTTCACCGATGATCCGCACCTCCGGCTCGAGGCGGACCCCCTGGCGTTTCTCGACCTCCTCGACGACCTTTCCAATCAGCGCCTCCACGTCGGCCGCCCGCGCGCCCGCGTCGTTGATGATGAAGTTCGCATGCTTGCCGGAGATCACCGCACCGCCGACGCGGCGGCCCTTCAGTCCGCTGGCCTCGATGAGGCGTCCGGCGTAATCGCCGGGTGGATTGCGGAACACCGAGCCGCAGCTACGCGCGCCGGTCGGCTGCATCGCGGCGCGCTGGACGAGGAGCTGGCGGATGCGCGTCCCGCCCCGGCTTCCCGTATCGGGCCCGAGAACAAGGCGACAGGACACGAACCACTCGCCGTGCGGGCCGTCCACGGTCCGGTATCCGTATCGATAATCGGAGGCCGGCCGCCACCGGCGTTCGCCGTCGGCGTCGATGGTCTCCACCTCCCGGACAGCCGGCCAGATCTCCGTCCCGAAGGCGCCGGCGTTCATCGCCAGCGCCCCGCCCATCGATCCGGGAATACCGGCGAGGAACTCGCATCCGGCCAGTCCATGGCGCGCCGCGAGCCTGGCCACGCGCGGGCAGGCGGCGCCGGCTTCGACCTGGAGCTTCGCCGGTTCGATCCGCTCCACCGTTCGCAGCCGAACGGTCGAGATCACCGTGCCGCGCACCCCTCCGTCACGCACCAGCAGGTTGCTGCCGAGCCCCATCCACAGCAGCGGCTCGCCCTCGGGGAGATCAGAGAGGAACGCCGCGAGCTCCTCGATGCCGGCCGGCTCGAAGTACCGGTCGGCGACGCCTCCGATCCCCCACGCGGTATGCCGGGCCAGAGGCTCGCGATGACGGAGCACGCCGGCGCGACCCTCCCTCCCCGGGATCATCACAGCGTCGCCTCCACCGGAAGCGACACCGGCGCCTTGCCGGCCTCCGCCGGCGCAGCTCACGTGCGCCGACCACATCACGACACGGCCTCCCGGGGAAGCGACGCCAGCGCCCTCCCGATCGCTGCCGGCGCGGCGCCGACGTCACCGGCGCCGAGGGTGAGGACCACATCTCCGGGCCGCACGAGATCCGGCGCAAGGGCCTCGACATCCGAAACCTTCTCCGCGAATACGGGATCGACCCGTCCTCGGGCCCGGATCGCGCGGCACAACGCTCGACCGTCGGCGACGCTGATCGGCGCCTCACCGGCCGGATACACCTCGATGATCACGAGTACATCCAGGCCGCACAACACCGCCGCGAAGTCGTCGATGAGATCTCGTGTCCTCGTGTATCGATGGGGTTGAAAGAACACCACCAGCCGGCGCCGTGGCCAGCCGGCCCTCACCGCTTCGAGCGTGGCTTCGATCTCTCGCGGATGATGGGCGTAGTCATCGATGACGGTGACCGGCCGGTCCGCGATCCGGAGATCCGCGATCACCTCGAGTCGCCGGCCAATCCCCTGGAACGACTCGAATGCGCGGGCGATGTCCGTTTCGGATACGTCCAGCTCTCGCGCCACCGCGATCGCCGCCAGCGCATTGAGGACGTTGTGGCGGCCGGGCAGGTTCAGGGTCAGCTCCATCGAAGTGTCGATGCCGGCCCGGGTGACCGTGAACCGGGTGCGAGGCCCGTCCGCGACGATATCGGTCGCGACGAAATCCGCATCGGTGTCGATCCCGTAGGTCACGATCGGCCTCTCCACCGAAGGCAACGACCCGCGGACATGCCGGTCGTCCGTGCAAAGCACCGCCAGGCCATAGAAAGGCAGCCGGTGGAGAAACTCGATGAACGCGCCGCGCAACCGTTCGAAATCCCCTTCGTACGTCGACATGTGATCGGTGTCGATGTTGGTGACGACCGCGACGATGGGATGAAGCAGGAGGAACGAAGCGTCGCTCTCGTCGGCCTCCGCCACCAGGTACTCGCCCGCTCCCAGTCTCGCGTTCGTGCCGGCGCCGAGGAGGCGCCCTCCGATGACGAACGTCGGATCGAGTCCGCCCGCGGCGAGCAAGCTGGCGATGAGGCTCGTGGTCGTGGTCTTGCCGTGGGTGCCCGCGACCGCGATGCTGTAGCGAAACCGCATGAGCTCGGCGAGCATCTGGGCGCGAGGCACCACCGGGACATGCCGGCGCCGGGCCTCGATCACTTCCGGGTTGTCGGCCCCGACCGCGGCCGACACCACGACGACCTCGGCGTTGGCGACGTGGGCTCGATCGTGGCCGATGTCCACCCGCACCCCCAGCTCGCGCAGCCGCGCGGTCATCGCGCCGGCCGTGCGGTCGGAGCCCGTGACTTCGAGTCCGAGAGTGTGCAGTACCTCCGCGATGCCGCCCATTCCCGCGCCGCCGATGCCGACGAAGTGCACTCGGCGCACGCGGCGCATGCCGGAGTAGCGATCCGCGAGATGCGGCTGGCGGGGCGCCGGCTCAGCCACGGGCCACCTCCAGGCATTGGGCCGCAACCCGTTGCGTCGCATCACGTACCGCGGCGTCGTATGCGGCCCGCGACATCGACTCGACACGGCCCCGATCCTCGTGCAGTGCACGGAGGACCGCGGCCAGCGACTCCGCATCCAGGCCGTCCTGCGCGAGCAGGACCGCGGCGCCACGATCGGTCAGATAGCGTGCATTGTGGTACTGGTGGTCGTCCGTCGCGTACGGGAACGGGACGAGGATGGACGCGACTCCTGCCGCCGCGAGCTCCGCGACGGTCATCGCGCCGGCGCGGCAGAGAGCAACGTCGGTCCATGCGTACGCGGCGCCCATGTCCTCGATGTATCCGGTGATTTCGATGTCGGTTCCCAGCGACGCATAGCCGTCACGAGTCGCTTCGACGTTCGCGGGGCCGCACTGGTGCCATACCGTGACCATGGTGCCGAGTGAAGCGACCACCAGCGCACGTGGAACCACTTCATTGAGCGCACGCGCACCCTGGCTCCCGCCGATCACCAGTACCCTGAGACGGCCTTCGCGGTGCGCTAGCCGGGTCTCCGGCTCCGGACCGCGCGCGAACGCTTCACGCACGGGATTGCCGGTATGGATCGCATGTCGCCGGGCCGCGAAGCTCGCGGGAAACGCTTCGAGGACACGGGTTGCGAACCGGGCGAGAATCCGGTTCGTCAGGCCCGGGACCGCGTTCTGCTCGTGAATGACGAGCGGGATCCCGAGCAACCGCGCCACGATCCCCCCGGGCCCGGCCCCGTAGCCACCCATGCCGAGCACCACATGAGGACGCACCCGTACGAGCACTCCGATCGATCGCAGGCCTGAACGCATGAGCAGGAGGGGCGCGGCCAGCCACCGGGCGAGTCCCCGCCCGCGCAGCCCCGCTACCCGCGAGACATGAAGCGGGAATCCGGCCGCGGGTACGAGGCGGGATTCGATGCCCGCCGCGGTGCCGAGCCAGGAGACGTCCACACCCATCGAGCGCAGTCGCTCCGCAACCGCCAGCGCCGGGTAGACGTGCCCGCCGGTGCCTGCCGCGACCACGAGCAGCCTCGTCACGGCGCGGCCCCGTATCGTGCCGTTCTCCGCTCGTGATCGATTCGAAGCAGAATGCCGATGCTCGCGGCGCTCGCCACCAGATTCGATCCGCCGTAGCTCATCAGCGGCAAGGTGAGCCCCTTGGTCGGCAACAGCCCGATGTTGACTCCGATGTTGACGAATGCATGCAGGCCGAGCAGCAAGCCGATGCCGTAGGCGGCATACGCCGCGAACCACGACCCCGCGGCCTCGGCGTGCCGGCCGATCGAAAGCGAACGCAGCACGATGAACATGTAGAGCCCGACGATGGTCAACGTACCGATGAGGCCGAATTCCTCCGCGAGCACGGCGAAGAGGAAATCGGTATGCGCCTCCGGCAGGTAGAACAGCTTCTGGACGCCTTCCCCCAGCCCCACGCCAAGCCAGCTACCGCGGCCGATCGCGATGAGCGACTGGGTAAGCTGGAATCCGCTTCCGTATGGATCGGCGAACGGATCGATGAACGACGTCAACCGCTGTATGACGTATCCCTTGCCCAGGAGGGCCGCGGCCACCAGCGCGACCGCGGCGGCTCCGGCCAGCACCGCGTACTGCGCCATCGGGACTCCCGCGAGAAACAGCATCGCGAACACGGTGGCGGACAGGACGAAGATCGCACCGTGATCCGGTTCGCAGTACAGCAATACGGAGACCACGGCGAGCACCGCGAGCGGCTTGAGCACCCCGAACCGGGCGAGCCGGATCTTTTCCTCCCGGCGCACGACGTCTGCCGCGAGATAGATGACGAAGCACAGCTTCGCGAGCTCGGAAGGCTGCATGTTGAGCCCGCCGATCCCGATCCATCGGGTGCTGCCGTTGACCTCTCGCCCGATGCCGGGAACCAGCACGAGGACGAGCAGCACCACTGCGCCCAGCATGAGGGCGGAGCCCGTTCGTTCCCAGAACCGAACGGGAATTCGCACGGCGAGCACCAGCGCGGCGACCGCCACCGCGACGTGCGCCGACTGGCGCCAGAAGTAGGCGAGCGGATCGCCGTACGCCCGCGCCGCGATCGACGTGGAGGTCGAAGCGACCATGACCAGACCGATCGAGAGCAGTGCCGCCACGATGAGAATGAGGGGAAGGTCATAGCGATACGCAAACGCCGTACGGTCGATCGCCAGCGCCCGCGGCAACGCCTGGGGGCCGCTCGTCTCGCTCACGTTCCGGTCCTCGCGAGCACCAGCCGCCGAAACTCCTCGCCCCGCGCCTCGTAGTCCGTGAACATGTCGAAGCTCGCGCACGCGGGAGAGAACAGAACGCTGTCACCCGCGCGGGCGGCCTCCGACGCGACATCGACGGCGGCGGCGAGGTCCGGCGCGTGCCGGATCTCGGTGCACCCGCGCAGCACCTCTGCAAGACGCGCGGCGTCGCGTCCGATGAGCACCGCGCACCGCACGTGGCGGCGTGCAGGCGCAAGCAGCGGCGAAAAGTCCGCTCCCTTGCCGAGTCCTCCGGCGATCAGCACGAGGGGACCGGACGCGCCGATGCCTTCGATCGCGGCCACCGTCGCACCGACGTTCGTGCCCTTGGAGTCGTTGATCCAGCGCACGCCGTGACCAGCGGCGACCGTTTCGCAGCGATGCGGCAGCCCGACGTACGCCTCGACCGCCTTGGACATGGCGCCCGCATGGAGTCCGATCGCGTCACCGAGCGCGAATGCGGCGAGCACGTTCGCGACGTTGTGCACCCCCGGAAGCGGAATCGAATCGACCGGCATCACCGCCTCTCCGCGCCGCATGATCTTCGCGTCGCTCCCGCTTCCCTCGACGTACCACCGCGCGTTCGGGTGCGCCGTGGTGCTGAATCCGATCCCCCCGCATCGATCGCCACCGAGCCGTGCCGCCACCGGATCGTCGAGATTCGCGACCACCACCGTATCGGCGCGGAGCACACGGCTCTTCGCTGCGACGTACGCGTCGAAGCTCTCGTAGCGGTCCATGTGGTCGGCGCTGACGTTCAACACCGTGGCCGCGGCCGGGCGCAGTGCGCTGGTCGTCTCGAGCTGGAAGCTGGACAATTCGAGCACGTAGAGCTCGTAACCCCGTCCAAGCAGGGACAGCGCCGGCGGCCCCAGGTTGCCTCCGCTTCCGACCCGCACTCCGTCGCTCCGTGCCATGCCCGAGACCAGCGACGTGACGGTGCTCTTCCCGTTCGATCCGGTGATCGCGACGACCGGCGCGTCGGCCGCACGGGCAAAGAGCTCGATGTCGCCGATGATCGGCACGCCGCGTGCCGAGGCCACCCGCAACGCCGGCTCTCGCACCGAAACGCCCGGACTCACGACGATTTCCGCCGCGGTGCCGAACATCGGCGCATCGAAACCGCCGCAATGCATGTCGACCTCGGGGAACTCCGACTCGACCTCCGCGCGGCACGGAGGATGTTCGCGCGAATCCACCGCGACGACCTCTCGGCACGAGCCCGCGAGGTGGCGGATGCACGAGAGTCCCGTCTCGCCGAGACCGACGACGAGCACGTGGCCGGCCGGAGACGGCGCGCACGCCTCGCTCATCAGGCCGGTGTCGATCATCTGGCGCGCGTTCATGGCTCGATCATCGAATCTTGAGAGTCGTCAGCCCGACCAGGACCAGCACCACCGTGATGACCCAGAACCGGACGATCACCCGCGGCTCCGGCCAGCCCTTCAGCTCGAAGTGGTGGTGCAGCGGCGCCATGCGAAACAGCCTCTTTCCGGTCAGCTTGAACGACGCGACCTGCAGGATCACGGACACCGTCTCCATCACGAACACACCGCCCATGATCAGCAGCACGAGCTCCTGGCGGACGAGGACGGCGACGATGCCCAGCGCGGCGCCGAGCGCGAGGGCGCCGACGTCACCCATGAAGACCTGCGCGGGATAGGTGTTGAACCAGAGGAACCCGAGCCCCGCCCCGACGATCGAGCCGCACAGGACGACGATCTCGCCGACACCGGCGATGTACGGAAAGCCGAGGTAGCCCGAGAAGTTCGCATGGCCGGTGACGTACGCGAAGATTCCGAGCGCCCCCGCGATCATCACGGTGGGGAGGATCGCGAGCCCGTCGAGGCCGTCGGTGAGGTTCACCGCGTTGCTCGACCCGACGACCACGAAGTACGTGAGCACCACGTACCCCCAGCCGAGATCGAGCACGAAGTTCTTGAAGAACGGGATGATGAGCTGGGTTTCGACGGGTAGCCGCGCCGTGTGGTAGAGAAAGACGGCGCATCCAAGACCGATGGCCGATTGCCAGAAGTACTTCTGCCTCGCCGGCAGACCTTTCGGATCGCCGCGAACGAGCTTGCGGTAGTCGTCGACCCAACCGATCGCTCCGAACAGCAGGGTGACGAGCAGCACCACCCACACGAACCGGTTTCCCAGGTCGGCCCAGAAGAGGGTGCTGGCGGACACGGCGATGAGGATGAGCGCTCCGCCCATCGTCGGCGTGCCCGTCTTGGCGAGATGCGATTGCGGTCCGTCGTCGCGCACCGTCTGGCCGATCCGTGACTGGCTGAGCCGCCGGATCACGAGCGGTCCGACGATGAGCGAGATCGCGAGCGCGGTCAGCGCCCCGAGGATGGCGCGCAGGGTGAGGTACTGAAAGACGTTGAACCCGCTGTGCGTCGCGGCCAGCCATTCGGTCAGAGCGAGCAGCATCAACGGGCCCTCTCGGCGATCGCCTCTACCACCCGCTCCATGGCCATCGAGCGGGATCCCTTGACGAGCACCGTCGCGCCGTCGGGGAGCTCGTCCCGCAGCCGATCGACCAGTGCGGCGCAGTCGGCGAAGTGGGTCGCGCCGTCCCCGAATGCACGCGCGGCTTCAACGCCGAGCTCCCCGATGACGAGAAGGCGCTCGACTCCGTGGCGCCGCGCGCGACGACCCGCTTCGGCATGCAGGCTCGCCCCCTCGGGGCCGAGCTCGCCCATGTCGCCGAGCACGAGCCAACGCGGCGCGGGCTTCGCTCCCAGCACCCGGAGTCCGGCCTGCAGCGAAGCGGGATTGGCGTTGTAGGTGTCGTCGATGATCTCCGCGCCCCGCGGCCCACGCTTCGACTCCAGACGTCCCTTCGCCGGCCGCACGGCGGCGAGACCCTCACGGATCGCATCGAGGCTCGCGCCCGCCGCCAACGCCGCCGCGGCCGCCGCGCCGGCGTTGACCGCGTTATGCGCGCCGGGAAGCGCAAGATCGATCTCCACGCTCCCCGCCGGCGTGTCGAGCGCGACGTGTCTTCGTCCCGCACCGGACGCCGCGCGCACCCGAACGTCCGCGTCCACGCCGGCGCCGAATGAAATGCACCGGCGAGGTCGCGCCAGCTCCCGCCACAATCCCGCAAACGGATCGTCGGCGTTGATGACGGCCGCCGCATCGTCCGGCAACCGCTCGAACAGCTCTCCCTTTGCGCGCGCGACGCCTTCGATGCTCCCGAATCCCTCGAGGTGCGCCGGCGCGCACTGGGTGACGACCCCGACCGATGGCCGCACGAGAGTGGTGAGCGCCGCGATCTCGCCACGATGGCTCGCTCCGAGCTCGACCACCGCGGCGCCATGCTCGGCATCGAGCTCGCAAAGCGTGAGCGGAACTCCTATCTCGTTGTTGAGGTTGCCGCGGGTCGCGGAAACAGGACCCAGGGTCCGAAAGATCGCGGCGGCCATCTCCTTGACCGTCGTCTTGCCGTTGCTGCCGGTGATGCCGACCAGGAGAAGATCGCGGAAGCGATTCCTCCACGCCGCGGCAAGCTCGCCGAGCGCCCGCACCGAATCGCGCACGTGAATGAACGGTATCGAAGCGTTCGGGGTGCGTTCGACCAGGGCTGCCGCTGCCCCGCGGCTTCCGGCCCCGCCGACGAAGTCATGCCCGTCGAACCTCGGCCCGCGCACCGCCACGAACAACGCGCCCCGGGGGGTCGTGCGCGAGTCGGTGCTGACGCCGTGAAATTCGACGTCCTCCCCTGCCGCACGCAGACCGAGTGCCGCTGCTGCTTCACCGAGCCGCATCCGGATCACCGCCAAGCCTCCAGAACACGCCGCGCCACCGCGATGTCACTGAACGGCAGCTTGGCGCCATTGCGCTCCTGGGTGTCCTCGTGCCCCTTGCCGGCGATCAGGACCACGTCAGCCGCACGCGCTTCGGTGACCGCATGGTGAATCGCCCGCCCGCGGTCGCGTTCGACCTGCGCGGCGCCGGGCCGGGTAAATCCTTCCATGATGTCGGCGACGATCGTGGCGCCGTTCTCGCCGCGGGGATTGTCGTCGGTGACGATGATCCTGTCGGCGCCCTCCTGCGCTACCTCCGCCATCTGCGGCCGCTTGCCGCGGTCCCGCTCACCGCCGCAGCCGAACACGCACCAGAGCGCTCCCTCGCAGAGTGGCCGGAGCGCGGCCAACGCGTTGTGCAAGGCGTCAGGGGTATGCGAGTAGTCGACGACGACGAGCGGCCGCGCTCCGCCGCCCATCTGTTGCATTCGGCCCGTGATCGGCTCGGTGCCCTGCAACCGCCGGAGCACCGCGTCGAGCCGATGTCCATGAAGGCATGCGACCGCGACTGCCGCGAGCAGGTTGTACGCGTTGAACCGGCCGAGGAGACGGGTAGCCAGTGTCCCGCTCCCCCAGGGCGATGCGACTTCGAGCGACAACCCCGGCCCTTCCCCGGTCACGCGGCCCCATACCGTCGGCAGGGAAGCTGTCGGGCGGCGCTGGTCACCGAGTGTCAGCGCGACGGACTCGATACCGGGCGACATCGAGCCAATCAGATCGCGGCCGAACGGATCGTCGATGTTGACCACCGCCTGCGAGAGACCCGGTACCTTGAACAAGGACGCCTTGGCACGCGCGTAGGCTTCCATGTCCGGGTGATAGTCGAGGTGATCGCGGCTGAGGTTGGTGAGCACCGCGGTATCGACGTGGACCGCCTCGATCCGGCGCTGATCGAGAGCGTGCGACGAGACCTCCATGACCAGCATGCCGATCCCGCCGTCCCGCAGCTCCGCGAGTCGGCGATGAATCTCGATCGGACCCGGGGTGGTGAGGGTCGCCGTCTCCGGCATCTCCGGCGGGCCGGCGCCCAGGGTGCCCATCACCGCGCACCGATCGCCGCAGCTTCGTGCCGTCAGATGCGTGACGCTCGTCTTCCCGTTCGTTCCGGTCACCGCGGCAATGGACAGGTGCGCCGAAGGATCGCCGTAGAAGCGCGATGCGGCGTGTCCGACCGCGCCCGCGACATCGGGGATTCTGACGACCACCGCCCCGGCGTCGAGCCGCACCGGCGCCGGACCGCCCTCGATGACGACCGCCGCGGCGCCGGACGCGATCGCACAGCCTGCGAACCGGCTCGCATCGACCTGAAGACCCCGGCGTGCGAAGAACAACGCTCCTGACGCGACCGCGCGGCTGTCGTCGCACACGGCCGTCACCACCCGGTCGAGCTCGGAGGGGATCGACGCATGCCCCTCCAGGAGCACCCCCAGGCTCGGACCGGTGGCTGTTCCGCACGCCGGCACGATCACGGAGTCCCCTCCGATGTTCGAGCCGGCGACGCCGCGGCGACGCTGATCACGGGGCTTCGCATCATTTCCGAGTCGTCGGGTGCGATACCGAGCACGCGCAACGACCCATCCACGATGTCCGAGAACACCGGAGCCGCGACCGCGCCGCCGTAGTACTCGTCGCCCCCCGGCTCATCGATGACCACCACCACCGAGAGCCTCGGGGCGCTCATGGGCGCCAGCCCGGCAAATGCGGAGTGATACCGATCCTCGCTGTAGCCACCGGCTTCCGACTTCCGGGTAGTGCCGGTCTTCCCGCCGACACGGTAACCGTCCACCCGCGCGCGCGGCCCGGTCCCACCCGGCTCGACCACTTCCTCGAGCATCCCGAGGATCTGGGCGGCGACGGCGGCAGGCATCGCCTGCATCGCCGGGGAGGCGGATGGCACGCGGTCGGTCTTGACGAAGCTGACGTCCGGCAGCACGCCGCCGTTGCCGAGCGCGGCATAGGCCCGTGCGACCTGCAACGGAGTGGCGGCGAGACCGTACCCGAACGACAGGGTGACACGGTGCACCTTGCGCCAGCCGACGAAGTCGGTCAGCGTGCCCTGCGCCTCGCCGGGGAAGCGACTTCCCGTCGAGGTCCCGAAACCGACCTGGTGGAACGTTCGCCAGAGATCGGCAGGGCGCAGCTCCAGGGCGAGCTTTCCGGCTCCTACGTTGCTCGACTTCTTGATGACCTTTCGGACGTCGATGACACCGTAGTTCCTGACGTCCCACACCGTATGCCGGCCGACCCTGAGGAAGCCCGGTCGTGTATCGAGGACCGTGTCCGGGCGGACGATGCCCGCCTGCAGCGCTGCCGCGACCGTGAACGGCTTGATCGTGGAGCCCGGCTCCAGCAGATCGGTGACCGCGCGGTTTCGGAAGCTCCGGCTCGATCGATCCCCACGATCGTTCGGATTGAAGGAAGGCTGATTGACGATGGCCAGCACTTCTCCGGTGCGCACGTCCAGCACCACCGCGGAGCCGGCGCGGGCACGGTGGCGTTGCACCCCCTGCAGCAGCGCCCGATAGGTCAACGACTGCACCCGCCGATCGATGCTGAGAACGATGTCGCGCCCCGGATACGCGGGACGGATCCTTTCCAGGTTCTCCACGATCCGTCCCAACCGGTCCTTGATGACCCGCCTCGCACCGTCTTCGCCGGACAACACGTCGTCGAACGCGAGCTCGAGCCCCTCCTGGCCGACGTCGTCGATGCCGGTGAACCCGAGAACGTGGCTGGCCGCCTCGCCCATCGGGTAGTACCGGCGGTATTCGGGCTTCAGATACACCCCGTCCATCTCCAGCGCACTGACGGCTTCGGCGACGGCAGGATCGACATGGCGGCGCAGATAGACGAATCCGCGCCTGCCCCGTTCTTCGGTCATCCGCTCGATCGAGCCCGCATCGACGTCGAGCGTCCGTTCGAGCTCCGGCCACTTCGGACGCGAGCCCACGATCTTCTTCGGATTCGCCCATACCGACGCGAGCGGCGTGCTCACCGCAAGCGGCTCGCCGTTACGGTCGAGGAGCATCCCGCGGTGGGCGGGGATCTTCTCGATACGCAGATGGCGGGCGTCACCCTCTTCTTTCAGGAACGTGTTGTGATTGAGCTGCAGATCGACCACACGCCATACCAGTCCGGCCGCAAGCGCGATGGTGCACACGGCGACGATGCGCCGACGGGGGAGAAATGATCGAGTGAACATTCGATTGGCCGTTGTTCAATCGCCCCACTCGGCGGTGACGAGCACGGTCGCGCCGGCGCGGGACAGGTGGAGGTTCAGCTTCTCCGCGGCGACCCGTTCGATCCGGTCGGTCGCGGTCCAGGTGCTCTGCTCGATCTGGAGCTTTCCCCGCTCGACATGGAGCTGGTCGCGCCGGGCGTCGATCTCGTCGAGCTCGGCGAACAGGCTCCGGCGGGCGTGGTGCGTCCAGACCACCGCCACCGCGCTCGCGATGACGGCAAGCAGGAGGATGGAGGCGACGATCGCGGTCCGCATCATCGGCTCCGTTCGGCCACCCGCAGCACCGCGCTGCGCGCGCGGGGGTTCGCTGCGACCTCGCTTTCCGACGGCCGCCGGGCGGACTTGAACGGGATGAACGCGCCGGCGGAACGGGACGCCTCGACGACCGGCAAGCGGCGTGGGGGTGCGGAGGCCACGCCGTCACCCCGCATGAAGCGTTTGACGATGCGGTCTTCAAGAGAGTGGAAGCTGAGCACCACGAGCCGCCCGCCCGGAACAAGCAGGTCCGGTGTCGCCGCGAGTCCTCGCCGGAGCTCACCCAGCTCCTCGTTGACGTGCGCGCGAATCGCCTGGAACGTACGGGTCGCAGGATGCACCCGGGCACGGACTCCACCCCCCCGCACGGCGCCCGCGACGATGGCCGCCAGTCGCCGGGTGGTTGCGACCGGAATGCCCCGGTTGCGCTCGGCCACGACCGCACGGGCGATGCGTCGTGCCGCGCGCTCTTCGCCGAGCTCGCGCAACACTCGCCCGATCTCCTGCTCGGAAGCGCTCGCGAGCCACTCGGCCGCGGATATGCCGGCGCCCGGATCCATTCGCATGTCCAGAGGACCGTCGTGCAGGAAGCTGAATCCACGCTCCGGCTGATCGAGCTGGGGGGAGGAGACCCCGAGGTCCATCAGCACCGCGTCGACACGCCCGGCAAGACCGGCCGCCCCGACGACGTCTCCGACCTCGCCGAAACGAGCGTGATGTACCGAAATCCGTGAATCGGGGCGGGCGAGCTCGCGAGCGGCCGCGACCGCCTGCGGATCCCGATCCATCGCCAGCACGCGGCCCGCCGGCCCGATCCGATCGAGCACCGCTCGGGTGTGTCCCCCGCGCCCGAACGTGCAATCGACGTAGCGGCCGCCTGGGCGCGGTGCAACCGCATCGACGACCTCGTCGAGCATGACGGGAACGTGATCGCACGCGCCATCACCGAGGACGCCTTGCGGCACCGGCCCGGAGCCATCCCCGGGATGCGGTGGCGCCTGCCGGTCCACGGACCCGGCTACGGAACCCCGACCTACCCGGACTCGCGCACATCCCGCGGCTTCCGGCATCATCAGGACCTCCTTGCACGATCCGGGGCAGGCTCCGGTCAGATGTTGGTCAGTGAACGTATCTCTTCCGACGGCTGAGCAATGAGCTCGCCGCCGACCTGTTCAAGCAGCTCTTCACGGTGCCGGTTCCATGCCGACTCATCCCACAGCTCGAACTTCTGGATCTGCCCGATCATCTGTACCCGCTTGTCGAGGCCGGCCCACTCGCGCAACCCCGGGGGGATGAGGATGCGGCCGTGGGAATCCATGTCGCAGTCGGTGCCGTTGCCGATGAGCAGGCGGCGGATTTGCTGCGTCTGCGGAACCAGCGCGGGCAGACGGCGCACGTCGTCCACGAGGGCGTCCCAGTCGGGAGCCGGGTACACCGACAGGCACCGCTGGTCGAGACTGATCGTGGCTGTCATCCTTCCGCCGCACTTCTCCATGAGACGCTCGCGGAACCTGGCCGGCACCGAGAGCCGGCCCTTGGTATCCATCGACAACAGGTGGCTTCCACCAAACACTCACCTTCCCCCAATCTCCCACATATTCCCACTTTAATCCACTTTCACCCACCGGTGGGGCGACTATCGCAAACCGGACGGTAGCCGTCAACCTCGTATCGACGGTGCCGGCATTCGGGAAAGGATCCAGGGGTGGGCGGTGGGCAGGAGGTGGTGGCAGTTCAAATAAATTACTAATATTCAATAGGTTGGATGATCGTCTGCAGACGATGACGGATATGGCGGAAACATTCGGGGGCGCCGTCCATCGGTTCCCGAGACGAAAAACGTGTACCGGCGGGCTGGATCAGAGGCCGGTCACGATCCGGACATCTCCCACCGGGGAGGCCGCTGGCTGGTGCGGACGATGCGAGGCATGGGGCGAGGAAGACGATTCCGCGGGAGCACGCCCGCGGAACAGGAGAAAGCGGGAGCCGGCCTGTAAGCCGGGTTCTGTCGAAGGCAGCCATTCATCTGCGACGCACGTCGCCGTGCGCCTGTAGCGACCTACCCGGGAGCGGCGCGGGCCACGCCTCGCCGCCTGCCGGCGGCCTGCTCCCCTATTTGGTCTTGCTCCGGGTGGGGTTTGCCCTGCCACCGGCGTTGCCACCGGCGCGGTGCGCTCTTACCGCACCTTTTCACCCTTGCCGCATGCCCTTCCGGCCACGAGGCGGTCTGTTTTCTGTGGCACTTTCCGTGGACTCGCGCCCCCCAGGCGTTACCTGGCACCCTGCCCTTCGGAGCCCGGACTTTCCTCCGCTTCCGAAGACTCGAAGCAGCGACTGCCCGGCCGACTCCCGCCGGGCGCAGTGTGGCACATGGGCGCCGGGTTTCAATACCGCCGATTCGGTTTTTGACGATGCGGCCTGCGCCGCCACCACGAACCGCGGCGCCTCATTCCTCCGCGCGAGCCGCCACCAGCGCCAGCGCGCGGCGATACAGCACGTTCCGCGATCGTCCGGTCAACCGCGCTGCAACCGCCGTCGCCTGCCTCACGGCGACGCCTTCGTCGAGCATCGCGTGGAGCATCGCATCCGTCGTATCTTCATCGGCCGTCGTCGGCGCGCTTCCGCGCACCACCACCACGATCTCGCCCCGGGCCGGGATTCGATCGACTCGGACCTGGACCAGCAGATGGTCGAGACGCCCCGCGGATACCGATTCGAACCGTTTGGTGAGCTCGCGGGCGATCACCGCCTCGCGATCGTCCCCGAACACCGCGCAGAGGTCGGCCAGCGCATCCTCGATTCGATGCGGCGCCTCGTAGAACACCATCGTCCTCGTCTCGGTCGCGAGCGCCTCGAGCACACGTTGCCGTCGTGAACGGCGCGGCGGCAGGAATCCCTCGAAGGCGAACCGATCGGTGGGCAGTCCGGACACGCTGAGCGCCGCGGTGACCGCACTCGGTCCCGGCACGCAGTGCACCGGAACATGATGCGAGTGCGCTTCGCGTACCAGTACGTACCCGGGATCACTCACGAGAGGCGTGCCGGCATCGCTGACCAGCGCGAAGCGCTTTCCCTCCAGCAGCCGGGCGATGACCCGCGGGGTCTCCTCGTGTTCGTTGTGCTGGTGGAAGGCCCGGGTCGGGGTCGGAATGGCGTGGCGATCGAACAGGGTCCGCGTACGCCGCGTATCTTCGGCAAGCACCGTATCGACCTCGCGCAACACCGTGCGTGCGCGCCCCGACAGATCGTCGAGGTTCCCGATCGGGGTCGCCACCACGTACAGCACGCCGTGCGTCCCGTGTGCCGCCAAGTCCGGAGTCTCCGCCACGGGCCGCCCCTGCCCGGCCGGAGTGTAGCGTAGCCGAACGTGGGCGGCGGCCGGGCATGGAGTCGAGTGACGGAGGAGCCGCCGATCCCCTCCCGCCGACGACGGACGGGTTGGCCCTGCCGGGTCGAATGCTTCAGAATCGCCGGCACCGGCGACGCGCCGGTCGGTCGAATATCCGATGGCACGGGGCCGGCAGCAGCGCCGACGTCCCGAGTGGGCCTCCATCAGCCCGAATTTCTCATCGCTTCGCGATGAACACGCGCAGGCGAGCCGAAGAATTCAATGAGAACCATTCTTTTCGTCATGATTTCGGCCATCGCGCTCGTGGGGTGCCAGAGCCCGGAGGTGCGCGAGACGGCCGAGGTCGCACCGGAAGCAACGGCGCTCGCGCTCGTCGCGGATGGCCTCTACGCGGACGCGGCGGACGAGTACATCGCGCTGGCGCGCAACGCACGGGGAGCGGTGGCCCAGGATCTGATGCTGAAGGCCGTCGCGCTGCGTCTCGACATCGGGCAAACGGATCGTGCATCCGAGCTGATGGATGAGCTTGCCGGACAGATCCTCGCTGGAGATCTGGCGCCGAGACGCGACCTTCTGGCGGCGGACCTGGCGCTCCGGCAGGGGGCGCCGGATCGGACCATCGAGCTGCTGTCGGATGTGCCGGCGGACCGGTTCGGCCCGGAATCCGCCACGAAATTCCATCTGCTTCGGGCGCGGGCCTACGAGGACACGGGACGTTTCATTGAAGCGGCGCACGAACGGGTCGCGCTCGATGCAGCGCTCGTCGATGACACCCGACGGGCCACGAACCACAGCGCCCTGTGGGATGCACTCACCCGCGCCGATCGCGGTCGACGGGAACGGGAGCTGCCGCTCGCGACCGGTACGTTGGTCGGCTGGCTCCACCTCGCGGCAATCGTCGACGAGCATCAGTCCTCGGCCGCTGCCCTCGGACGCGAGCTGATGCAATGGCAGGCGAATTTCCCCAACCACCCGGCAAACACGGAAATCGTCGCCACGATGCTCGGCGCGGTGCGTGAATCGGTGCATCAACCGACCCGGATCGCGCTGCTGCTGCCCTTCCACGGTGACTTCGCCGAAGCGGCCGAGGCGACTCGCGATGGATTTCTGGCCGCATGGTATGCGGACGCCGCGAACGCGCAACGTCCGGCCATCGCGATCCACGATACGTCATTCGAGGCGATCGACGTCGTCTACTCGCGCGCGGTCGAAGAGGGTGCGGACTTCGTGGTGGGTCCGCTCCGACGCGGCCCGGTCACCTCGCTGGCTTGCGGCGACGCGCGGCTCGTCGTCACCACCCTGGCGTTGAACGAGACTCACGATACTCCGTCCGTCGAAAGAGGGAACGAGCGGCATTGCCGCCGGGAACAGACCGTGCCGATGCTCTACCACTTTACCCTCGTGCCCGAAGCGGAGGCACGGCAGGTCGCCGAGTACGCGTGGCTCGGTGGATTCGCGAAGGCGATTGCGTTCACCCGCGAGGGACCGTGGGGAGAACGCGTCAACCAGGCATTCGCCGATGAATGGGATCGGCTCGGCGGAATTCTGCTCGATCATCGTGCCCTGCCACCAGATACGGCCGACATCGGTGCATCGATCGCGGCGACCCTCGGGGTCTTGCGCAGCCACGAGCGCGCACGCGACGTGAGTCGCGCCATCGGACGCGGGGTGGAGCACGAGCCGCGCCGCCGGCAGGACGTCGACTTCGTGTTCATGGCCGCATTTCCTGCCGGCGCGCGTCAGCTCATGCCTCGGCTTGCATTCCACCACGGCGCGGATCTGCCGGTATACGCCACATCCCATGTCTGGTCCGGAGTACCTGATCCGACCAATGACCGCGATCTCGACGGAGTCGTGTTCGGCGACATGCCCTGGCTGGCCGCACCCACCGAATCGGATCGACGCCTGCAAGAACAGCTCGGCACTGCGCTGGAGGACCGCGGCATGAGACTCCCGCGGCTCCATGCCTTCGGCGCCGATGCGTACCGGCTCGCGACCGGACTGCGTCGCATCACCGGCGACCGGCTCGCGGACATCGAAGGACACACCGGGCGATTGTCCGTGGGCGCCAACCACCGAATCTCCCGCAGGCTTGCGTGGGCACGTTTCGTCGACGGAGCTCCCGCCCCTCACGACCCGGACGTTGAACCATAGAACCCTCCGGCCCGATAGTCCGGGAGCAATCGGAAGCGGGGCCGAAGGGCTCGCGGAACGCTTTCTCTCCCGGCGCGGTCTTATGGTCGTCAGGCGCAACTACCGGTGCCGGCGCGGCGAGATCGACCTCGTGATGCGCGACACCGACACCCTCGTCTTCGTCGAGGTACGACGGCGGACGAGTCTCGCGTTCGGCGGCGGGCTGGACAGCGTCGATGCGCGGAAGCAGGCGCGTCTCGTCGCGGCCGCCGAACATTACCTCATGACGAATCGAATCGGCGATGAACGCCCGTGCAGATTCGACGTGGTGGCCATCGACGGACCGCCCCGCCGCGCGACGATCAAGTGGGTTCGCAACGCCTTCGATGCGTAGGAGCCATGGCGTATCGTGGCTGTCGCATGCGACGGGCGGTAGCATGCGGGGTGACATGACGATTGGGCCGTTCGGAGGATTGGCAACATGAAAATCTGCAAGACGGCGGGTGTCGCTCTCTGCCTGCTCGGCGTCCCGGTGATCCAGGGTTGCGTCGGTGTGGTCGCGACCGGTGCGACGACCACCGCGGTCACCAGCGCGGCAACCACCGCGGTCACCGCCCAGGATCGACGCACCCCCGGCACCTTTATCGATGACGCGCTCATCGAGCTCAAGGTGATCGAGGCGATAGGCAAGGATGCGGGCCTGTCGAGCCAGACCCACGTCAGTGTGACGAGCTTCAACGGTCTCGTGCTGCTGACGGGCGAAGCGCCCGGTGAGTCGTTACGCACCCGCATCACCGAGATCGCGCGCAACATCGCCAAGGTCCGAGGCGTGCAGAACGAGATCGCGCTCATGGCGCCCAGCACGCTCCTGGCGCGGGCGGGCGACGCCGTGGTGACCGGCAAGGTCAAGGTTGCGCTGTTTCAGGACAAGGAGGTCAACGCAACGCAAGTCAAGGTGGTCACCGAGAGGGGGGCCGTCTATCTCATGGGGCTGCTCAAGCAAGACGAGGCGGATCGGGCAACGGAAATCACGCGGCGCGTGGCCGGCGTTCAACGCGTCGTGAAGGTCATGGAGTACATCGAATGACCAGGAATGCTCGATACTCCGATTGGCGCGGATGCCACCGCCACACGCGACCATGGCGCCCTCTGCGACGATCCGGCTCGTGCCGCGTGATGTCGGCGACGACGATTTCAATCATCCTCCACCTCGGCCATCGGCTACTTCACTACCTTGAGACTGGGTCTTCTCCGCGACTCCGGAGGCGGTCGTTCGTCACCCGGATCGGGAAATGACATTCCCGTTCCATTCTCGCGGGCCATGATTGCAAGCACCGCGCGAACCGGTACGACCACATCGCGGGGAGTGCCGCCGAAGCGGGCGCTGAATTCCACCCACTCATTGCCGAGGCTGAGCCCGCGAACTGCGGTGGAGGAGATGTTGAGTACGATTTTCCCTTCACGAACGTAGGCAGTGGGGACGCGAACCTGCTCCTGCTGCGCATCGACGACGATCTGCGGAGTCAAGTCATTGTCGGTGATCCATTCGTACACGGCCCGGAGCAGATACGGGCGACTCGACGTCATCTCGAATACGTCCGGGTTCATGGTGCGGCTCGGGCGCCGCCGGCGCAATGAATCATTCGAATCCGGAACCGGGGCTCGCACCTGAACGAACGGCCAGGAGCCAGCGCAGCAACAGCATTTCCGCTACCCGTGGATTTCCGACGAGGGGTGGAGAGCGGATCCGCGGGCGCCTCGTTGCGTGCGTCCCGATTCGGCACGGAGCGAATCCGCATCGAACTCAGCCGCCGCGAAGCTCGGACTCTGCCTCGGTCAGGCTCTGCGTGAATGCTTCACGCTCGAAGATCCGATCGGCGAATTTCCGCAACGCCTCGGCATTCGCCGGAAGGCGTACCCCATAGGCCGGCAGACGCCACAATATGGGAGCAAGGTAGCAGTCGACGAGCGAGTAGTCATCCGACATGAAGTACGTCTTCTGCGCGAAGATCGGTGCGAGGGTCGAAAGATGATCGCGCAAGCACTTCTTCGCGGAGTTCGAGACTGTCTTGTCGCCACGTTCCACATCGTCGATGAGTGCATAGAAATCACGCTGAAGACGATATCGGTACAGTCGGTTGCTGGCCCGCGCCACCGGATCGACGGGCATCAACGGCGGGTGCGGAAAACGTTCGTCCAGGTACTCCATGATGATCTGCGTCTCGTACAGGACCAGCTCGCGATCGACGAGCGTCAGTATGGCGCTGTACGGATTCAGATCGTTCAGATCCTCCGGCTTGTCATCCATCGTCACATGGTGAATTTCGACGTTGATCGCCTTCTCGGCGAGCACGAAGCGCACCGCATGACTCGCTGGATCCGTCGGATCGGAGTACAGCGACATCACCGAGCGCCGGTTCGCGAGCAGGGCAGAGTCAAGATCCTTCATGGATCATCGGTCAGCTTGATGTCCTGCAACCGGCGATACCGAGCCAGACGCACCCGGTTCGCGTCGTCAGTGGACATCTTTCCAGTACTCCTTGTAAAGGGCTCTCAGGATCAGCGCAAGCACGATCAGAAACAGGACGACCCAGAATCCGAGCGCCTGTCGTTCGATCCTGGACGGCTCGCCGGCGTAGACGAGGAAGTTCACGAGGTCCCGCATCGCCCCGCGATACTCACCGGGCGCCATCTCTCCGGGCTCGGTCACCGTCAGCCGATCCGTCACCGCCGCGTGACTCCCGTCGGGCATCGTCGCGCTCCTGCGAACGAGGACGTCGTCTCCGTCCACGGCGAGGCCGACGGCGTGCATCTCCCGCACCCCCTCCGGGACCTCTCCCGGGACGTATTCCTGCCGACCCTGCAGCGGAGCGAGGACATGCGGCATGCCGACGTCGCCGAACACGACGTTGTTCACGCCGAAGGGCCGCGAGGGGTCCGGGTCCGCGTAGAACGTCACCAGGTAGGAGTACAGCCAGTCGGGGCCGTGCGCACGCGCGGTGACGGAAAGGTCCGGCGGCGCCACGCCGAACCACTTCGCCGCCGCCTCCGGGCGCATCGCGATGGTCATCGGGTCCGTGACCTTGTCCGCGGCGAACAGGAGGTTCTCCCTCACCTGCTCGTCGCCGATGCCGAGATCGCGCCCCATGCGGTCGTAGCGCATGAAGGACAGGGAGTGGCAGCCGAGGCAGTAGTTCACGTAGATCCGGGCGCCGCGCTGCAGCGACGCGGTGTCCTCGATGTCGATCCGCGCGGTGAGGAGATCGAGCCCGGCGCCAGCGCTCCAGCCCGCCGCCGCCCACGCCGAGAGCAGGAGGGCCAGCACGGTCCGCTTCATGACGTCACCCTCTCGGGCTCGGCACCCGACTCGTTGAGGCGCGTATGCACCGGCAGCAGCAGGAAGATCACGAAGTAGCCGAAGGGCAGCAGCGCGCTCCACATCATCAGCCCCTGCTTCGCTTCGTCGTAGCGGATCGCGTCGAAGATCAGCAGGAGCACGACGAGCGCACCGAAGAGCCTGTAGCTGAATCCGGCCGTGCGCTCCTTCGAGTAGACCCACAGCATGAGGAAGAACGCGAAATACAGCTCGCCGAGCCGCAGGCCCAGCTCGGACTTGCCGGGGGTAGGCGGCTGGGTGCCGAGCCAGCCGAGCACGATGAAGGTCACCGCGAACAGGATCAGCAGCAGGGCGAACAGCTTCGAGCGGTACCGCACCGATTTCACGGGATGGCGGTCGAGCCAGGGGAGGATGAAGAAGATCAGCGTCGCCGCGAACATCGCGATCACGCCGGTGAGCTTGTCCGGGATCGCCCGCAGGATCGCGTAGTACGGCGTGAAGTACCACACCGGCAGGATGTGCTCGGGCGTCTGCAGCGGATTCGCGGGCACGAAGTTCGCGCTTTCGAGGAACCACCCGCCGAACTCCGGCGCGTAGAAGACGACGATCGCGAAGAGCACGAGGAAGACCCCCGCGCCCCACAGGTCCTTGACCGTGTAGTAGGGGTGGAACGGCACGCCGTCCATCGGGATTCCGTTCGCATCCTTGTTCTTCTTGATCTCCACGCCGTCGGGGTTGTTCGAGCCGACCTCGTGCAGCGCCATGACGTGGGCGGCGACCAGGCCGAGGAGGACGAGCGGGATCCCCACCACGTGCAGCGCGTAGAAGCGGCTCAGGGTCGCATCCGAGACGACGTAGTCCCCCCGGATCCACAGCGCCAGCGCCTCGCCGACGCCGAAGGGCAATGCCCCGAACAGCGAGATGATCACCTGCGCGCCCCAGTACGACATCTGGCCCCAAGGCAGCAGGTAGCCGAAGAACGCCTCCGCCATGAGGCAGAGGTAGATGAGCATGCCGAAGATCCAGAGGAGCTCCCTCGGAGCCTTGTACGAGCCGTAGAGCAGGGCCCGGAACATGTGCAGGTAGACGACGATGAAGAACGCGGACGCCCCGGTGGAGTGCATGTACCGGATGAGCCATCCCCATTCTACGTCGCGCATGATGTACTCGACGGATTCGAAGGCGAGATCCGCGTCCGGCTTGTAGAACATCGCGAGCCAGATGCCGGTGACGATCTGCAGCACCAGCACCAGCAGGGCCAGCGAGCCGAAGAAGTACCAGAAGTTGAAGTTCTTCGGCGCGTAGTAATGGGCGAGGTGCTCGTTCCACAGCTTCGTGAGCGGGAACCGGGCGTCCGTCCATTCGAGCAGTCCGGTCAGCAGGGATCTCATCACGCCGTCCCCTCGTCCTCGCCGATGACGATCCGCGTGTCGCTCAGGTACTGGTGCGGGGGCACTTCCAGGTTCGTGGGGGCCGGCACCCCCTGGTAGACCCTGCCCGCGTAGTCGAAGCGCGAGCCGTGGCAGGGGCAGAAGAACCCGCCCTGCCAGTCGGCGCCGAGGTTGCCTTCGCCCTTTCTCACGTAGGACGGCGAGCAGCCGAGGTGGGTGCACAGCCCGACCAGCACAAGCAGCTCGGGCTTGATGGAGCGGTGGGGGTTGCGCGCGTACTCGGGTTGCTGCGGCTCGTCGGATGCCGGATCGCGCACCACCGCGTCGAGTCCGGGCAGCGATTCCAGCGTCTCTCTCGTGCGTCGGACGATCCACACCGGCTTGCCGCGCCATTTCACGGTGAGCCGGGCGCCGGGTTCGAGCTTGCCGACATCGACCTCCACCGGCGCCCCGATCGCCCTGGCGCGCTCACTCGGCTGCCACGCGGAGGCGAACGGCCACGCTGCGCAAGCCGTCCCGGCCCCCCCGACCACGGTCGCCGCTCCGGTGAGGAAGCGACGCCTCGCGCTATCCGGCCCGTTGCTCATGCGTCATGCCGCTCCTGATGGCCCATAGCCTGCATCCCGCACGAGAGCAGGGCCCATTGCGAACCCTCCCCTGGCGTCACGCCGTGAGGACTGACGTCGTGCAGGAGGGAACTCTGGTCGGAAAAACTCGTTGGTGAAGCCGGGTAAGAATCCTATAGACGCCAACCAAGGTCAAGAACCAGCCCATCCCGAATGAGGTGGAACGGCACGTGGCAGGCTGGATGCGACCCTCTCCCTCAATGATGCGTCCGCGGCGGCCGCGGCCCATAGGACGACGTATCGACGGCGATGCACTTGCGGACCCGCTTGCTCACCAGGATCGATGCAACCCCGAACGCCTTCTCCGATTCCCGCTCGCACCAATCCCAGTCGGAAGGGCTACCGCCCACCTGAACCCGCCAATGAGCGACGACGAATACCTCGCCGAGCTTGAGCTCGACCGTCCAGTCATGCCATGTCGTGTCCTCCGGCGCCTCATCCTCCACGTACTCCTGCTCGACGTAGCGGCAATAGTTGTCGCCGTTGTCCTCATGCGCAATCGTGTCCAATATCACGAGCTTCGGATCGATACAGGATTCGTAGCCGGTATGCACCGCGTCCGCATTCCAGAACACGCATTCGATGATGGCTCTCGGGGTCATCTGCAAGCCGACGGGAGCGTCCCATTCGGGCTCTATGGCGGTTTCATAGTCTGACATTTGCTCTCCGGCCGTTGTTTCGACAAAGGGTTGACTATATCGGGGGGTTGACTATATCGGGGTTCGGAGCCGACAGGATATGGTACGGGGGCCTCTTCGCCGATCTCCCGCTATCCTTCGACAGAGCCCCCGACCCGGGAATTGCAACGACCAGTCAACCGGCCACGACCGCGCGGGAGCACTCCCGACGTCCAACCGTGCCAACCAGTCACGGTCAGTTTCGTAGCGGCCGTCCTCGATCAAGCATATGGGTGATCCGCGCCGCGGTCTCCGGTGTACGCGCAAGGGTCAGAAACGCCTCGCGTTCGAGTCCGAACAGCTCCTCTTCGTCGATGAGCCCGCCGGATCGCGCATCCCCACCCGCGAGGATCCGCGCCAGACGTCGAGAGACGATCATGTCGTGAGGGAGCGCGACGCCCTTTCCCGCCATGTCGTCGAGCATCGCACACATCGCATCGTACGCAGATGCTCCAGGAGCGAAAATCGCCGGGGCGGCGGGCGTCTCATAGCGATCGGCGAGCTCGGCCGCGCTTGCCCTGGCATCGGCAAGCAGCCGGTCCCGGTTCATCGTGGTGCGATCGGCCGCGCGCAACAGCCGCAACGGCCGTGCGAGCTCCGGCGAAGTGGCGGTCCTGCTCATCCCGATGAGCTCGAAGACGCGCAACGCACCTGCGACCCGCGCCGCTTCATCCCGGGCGTTCCTCGTCCAGCGCAACAGCATCTCCTTGCAGCCGCCCCCGGCGGGCACGAGGCCAACGAGCGGCTCGACGAGCCCAACGACGACATTCGCATGCGCTTGTACGAGATCGCTGCCCAGCAGCACCTCGAAACCTCCCCCGAGCGCCAATCCGCTCGGTGCGGACACGACCGGAAACGGTGCGTGTTTCGCGGCCCGGCATGTGTGCTGAAACTCCACGAGCGCATCGTCGAGTGCCTGCCATCGCCGCTCGACGATGCAGGCGCGGACGAATTCGAGATTGAAGCCGACCGAGAAGTGTGGCGCGTCCGAGTGAATCACGAGTGCCGTGTGACGCTCGGCGACCTTGTCGAGCGCCCGCCGCATCAAGGCCATCGATTCCGGGCCGAGCGCGTTCGCCTTGGTATGGAATTCGAGGCAGGCGACACCATCGCCGAGGTCCCACAGACTCGCCGCGCGGTTGGAGAGCATCGGCGACTCGAGCACCCTGAAGTCGGTGACGCGCACCACCCCGGGCGCACGCGCGAGGGGGCGGTGGCCATGGCCCATGACGAAGTGGACAACCTTGCCCTCGCTCACGCGATAGAACGAGGAGTCGCCGAGGGCATCGAGCACCGGTGGAACCGGAAGCTCCTCGGCGGCGAGGAGATCCCGGAACCAGCCTGCCCCAAGCGAGTCGATCATCTCGAACGGCCCGCGGGACCAGCCGTAGCCGAGCTTCATCGCCTCGTCGATGGGCGCCGTCTCGTCGGACACCTCCGGTACGAGCGACGCGGCGTAGCCGAGAGCGTGGGCGAGCACCCGACGCGCGAAGCGCCCCGCCGGGCTCGGGTGCTCCGCCAGCGCCCGAAGCCCGTCGCGCGCTCCCACCAGGGCAGCCTCGACTTCCGACCGCACCATCGGGCGAAGCTTCCCGGTTTGCAGATCCACGACTTCACGTGCATCCGGGCTACCGCGATAGAAGCCGCCGGCCCCCTTGTTGCCGGTGTATCCCCGGGAGACGAGATCTCGCATCAACGGGAGCCCTTCGGCCACCCGTTGAAATGCGTCGTCGGGAGGAAGCGCCATCGCCAGGCTGGCGGCGACGTCGAGCATCAAGTCGAGGCCGATGAGGTCATGGAGACCGAACAGCCCGGTCTTGGGAATCCCCATCGGCCGGCCCATCACCGCATCCGCCTCCTCGATCGTCACACCCTGCGCCACCGCCTCGAAGAGGCCCGCCTGGAGTGCATGAACGCCGACCCGGTTGGCGAGGAAGCCCGGCGTGTCGCGGCAGTGCACCACCCCTTTCCCGAGCTGGAGGTCACAGAATCGTGCCAGCTCCTCGATGGCCTCAGATCGCGTGTCCGGCCCGCGTACCATCTCGAGCAACCGCATGTAGCGCACCGGATTGAAGAAATGGGTGATACAGAAATCGCTCCGCATCGTGTGCGACATGCGTTCGGTCAGCAGGGCGAGTGGCAGGGTCGATGTGTTGGACGAGACGATGGAGCCCGGCCGGCGGACTCGATCGAGCGCATCGTAGAGATCACGCTTCACGTCGATGCGTTCGACGACCGCCTCCACAATCCAATCGCAGTCGCTTGCGCGGTCGAGGTGATCCTCGACGTTGCCGGTCGTGATACGCGCGGCACGATCCGGGTGCATGAGCGGCGCGGGGTTCTGTGAGCGCATACGTTCAAGCGCCCGTTTCGCGGCCGCATCCCGGTTCGGCGCGTCAGAAGCGACGTCGAGCAGCACGACGTCGACACCGGCGTTGGCGAGATGGCCCGCGATGCCCGAACCCATTGTTCCGGCCCCGATGACCGCAGCTCGTCGAAATTTCATGGGAGGCATATCCTCGGTCTTCGTGCCGATCAACGCTCATTCGGAACGTCAGGGAAGCTCACGAACGGATTCCGCATTCCGGCCGTGTCCGGTCGGGAAGCGGATCAATGCACCTTGCGCGCTTCCAGCATCGATACGATATCGTCGTAACCTTGGGTCGATGCCTTGTGCAGCAGGCTGCGGCCTGCATCGTCGATCGAGCCGGGGTCGGCACCGTGTGCGAGCAGCTCCGCCACGAGCGCCGGATGGCCGCGTTCCACTGCGACGTGGAGCGCCGTCGCGCCACGTTCGTCCCGTACTTCCAGATCCACCTCGGCATGTGCCAGCAATGCAGCCACAGCAGCCCGCTTGTCCCCGTACACCGCGCGCATCAACGGCGTCCAGCCGTAAGCATCCTGGATGTCGGGATCGGCACCGCGCTCGAGAAGCAGGCGCACGCTCTCCCCATGACCCTTCGATGCCGCCACCATCAGGGCCGTCCAGTTGAAGTGCCCGAGCGCGTTGATGTCCGCGTCGTGATCGATGAGCAGCGTGATCGTCTCCACATGGCCGGGAATCGCTGCGTACATCAGGGCCGTCCCGCCGTTGTCGTTGCGGGCGTTGACGTCCGCCCCGTGCTCGATGAGCCGGCTCGCGAGATCCCGGGCGCCCGCCTTCGCCGCCGCCATGAGGACCGTCTTGCCATAGCTCAGCCGCATATTCGGATCCGCGCCCTTGTCGAGCAACGCGACGGCGCCCGCGACGTCGCGACGTTCAAGGGCGGCGCCGAACGCTTCATCCACGCCATCGGCCGCGACGGCCGGCGACCCCGTGGCCAGCCCCGCCGCTGCCAGCAATATCGCGATATGAACGGCGCCGCTCACGATCATGCAGGGAACACGAGCCGGGAGAACGCTGTCAACGCGGCATGTGGTGCAGCCGGCCGACCGATCCGTGTACACCGGCCCTCGAAACGGATCGTCTGCCGCACTACCGCACCGTACGGGCGAAGGCACGGATGTCCTCGATCAGAAGCTCGGGCTGCTCCATGGCCGCGAAATGCCCGCCGCGGGGCATCTCCGTCCACTGGGTCACGTTGTAGACCCGCTCGACGTAGCTGCGCGGCGGCCATGCCAGCAGCTCCGCCGGAAAGAGTGCGCATCCCGTCGGCACCTCGACGCGCCTTCTCTCGGGAGACAGCAGGCGCCCACCCTCCTCGCGCCGGCCATAGTAGATCCAGCTCGCGGTGTTGAACGTTCCGGTAACCAGATAGATCATGACGTTGGTCAGCAGCTCGTCCTTGGTGTAGACGCTCTCGATGTCGTCGCCCACGGTGTCCGACCAGGAGTTGAACTTCTCGATGATCCAGGCGGCGACGCCGACCGGGCTGTCCATCATGGCGTAGCTCAGCGTCTGCGGCCTGGTCGCCTGCTGGGTACGGTAGCCGTTCTCCATCTCCTGCTCTTTCTCGAACTGGAGAGCCCAGGCTTCCTCCTCCACGCCCCGCGGCCCATCGACGTGGCGCATCGTCATGATGTTGATGTGGATGGCCCGGCAGGCCCGCGCGTGCTCGTAGCCCAGCCAGGTGGAGATGGCCCCGCCCCAGTCGCCGCCCTGGGCCATGTAGCCGTCATACCCCAGCACGCCGGTCATCAGCCCGGCGAACAGGCTCGCCATCTTGCGCGGCCCGATCGGACGGGC
The DNA here is from genome assembly GCA_958295835.1 of uncultured Gammaproteobacteria bacterium. Classification (GTDB taxonomy): domain Bacteria; phylum Pseudomonadota; class Gammaproteobacteria; order HK1; family HK1; genus HK1. The sequence goes on along the minus strand of OY282378.1, from coordinate 3,365,387 downwards.
CGGGCGGCCCGAGAATCCGAAGCCCGGCAGCGAAGGAGCGATCACGTCGAAGGCGTCCTCCTCGCTGCCGCCGAAGCGCTCGGGATGGGCGAGGGGTTCGATGACATCGGTGAATTCAGCCACCGATCCGGGCCAGCCGTGGCTGATGATGAGCGGCAAGGGCGCCGGGCCGCTGCCCTTTTCGTGGATGAAATGGATGTCGATGCCTTCGACCGGCGCGGTGAAATGCGAGAACCCATTGAGCTTCGCTTCCTGTGCCCGCCAGTCGAATTCTTCCAGCCAGTAGGCGCAGAGCGCTTTCATGTAATCGAGGTTGGTGCCGTAGGCCCAGCCTCCGTCATCCGGCATCTCATGCCAGACGTAGCCGGCCACCCTGGCGCGGATGCGTTCAAGGACCTCGTCGGGGATCTCGATGCGGAAGGGCCTGGGCGCCGTCATGTCGATACCCGTGGTTCGCTCTCGGTGGTCAACGTGTCGCATGTTCTCATCCAGGTTCCCTCCTCGGCGATGCGGCTCCCTGTCCGTCCCCCGCGCCGATACCGCCCGCGACTTCGAACGTACCGCGTCTGAAGCGCACGACGTCCTCGATGACGGCGACGAACGCACCCAGACTGATCAGGGCCCCGGCAATCGGAAGGATCATCATCGCGTACTTCTTCGGCATGTAGTTGGGTTTGAACACGAACCCGCCGTTCTCCCACGCGAAATGCCACATCTCCCAGTATTTGCCACCCATCTTCGATGCGGCTTCCCAGCCGTAGACGCAGATGACGAGACCGAGCGCGCAAATGACCGCCGTCCAAAGCTGCTGGATGGCGAATCCGAAAGCCGGCGGCAGGCGCGAATAGATGAGGTTCAGCGCGATATGCTCCTTCTCCCGCACCGTGAGCACCAGTGCGATGAATACGAGCCAGATATTGCTCAGTACCGTCAGCAGGTCGCCCCACACCGGCGGGTTCTCGAACACGTAACGCATGATGACCGTATAGACCGTGAACAACACCATCATGAGCAGCATGAGCATGCAGAACGCGGCGAGGAGCTTGCGTATCCGCAGATCGAACTCCATGCAGAACCTGATCACCGGATTCTCGTCCCTGTTCTAGCTCACGAAGCCCATGAGGGCGGGCAGCCACATCGTGAAGTCGGGGATCAGGACCAGCATGAGCAGCATCAGGAACAGCGCGACGAGATACGGCAGCATCGCCAATGCGACGCTTTCGAGGCTTGCCTTCGCGATCGCCGCGCCAGTGAAATAGCCGACACCGAGCGGCGGCGTCACGGTTCCAATGAGGAATCCGACGACGCAGATGAGCGCGGCCTGCACGTCCGGATAACCCGCCTTGACCATGACCTCGATCAAGACCGGACCGACGACGATGATGTTCGCGGCCGAATCCATGATCATGCCGAGAATGTAGATGAAGGTGACGAGCACCAGGGCGAACAGGATCGGGTCGTGCGTGAAGCCCAGCAACCATTCCTCGAGCTCCTTGATCGCGCCAAGCGACGTCAGCAGCCAGCTGAACGGTCCGGCGGCGGCGATGATGATGAACACGGTGGCGCTGTTCCGGAACGCGCGAATGAATGCACCCTTGCAGTTGGTCCAGGTGATCGCACGATAGATGAACAGGCCGACGAAAAGCGCGATCGTGGCGGTCAACGCACCTGCCTCGACTACGCCGGCAATTCCTCCGACCACCGAGCCGACCAGCACGATCGGTATGAGCAGCGCGAACGATGCCCTCAAGCCCGCGTGACCGATCGCTCCCCAACTGAACGGTTCTTCGCTGCGTTCGAAGTTGTTCTTTCGCGCAATGAAGTAGTTGACCATCATCAGCAGTCCGCCAATCATGATCCCCGGGATGATTCCGCCGGCAAACAGGGCGCCGACGGAGATGCCGCCGGCATTGGCGAGTATGATCATCGCGATGCTCGGCGGGATGATTCCGCCGATGGTCGCGCTGACGGCGGTGATGCCGGCGGAGAACGCGGCAGGATAGCCGGCGCGCTTCATGGCCGGGATCATCAGGGATCCGACGGTCGCCGTATCGGCCACCACCGAGCCGTTCATGCCGGCGAAGAACATGCTCACGAGCACATTCGCCTGCGCCATGCTTCCGCGCATCCGGCCGATGATCCGTTGACTGAGCTCGACGAGCCGATCGGTGATCGTCGCGCTGGTCATGAGCTCGCCGGTCAGCATGAAGAACGGAATCGCGGTCAGCGGCACGAAATCGATGGCGCTGAACATCTGCCCCGGAATGAGGATGAGGGGCGCCGCGTCCGTGATCAGGATGTATACGGTGGGCAGAAGGATCAACGTGAAGCCGACCGGGGCGCCCAGAAGGACGAGGACGACGAGAAAGGTGAGCAGGAGGATGCTTTCCATTGCCGCCTGAGCCTTCGCAGCCTGCATCGGTTGGATCGGATCCCGGCTCGGTCCCGGGCGATGCGGCTGACAGCGTTCGACTCGGCCTCGCGTGCCGTCCGTCCTGTCTTGCTTCCGCGCGCGAATGCCGCCGTTCAACCCGCGTCATCCAAAAACGGTCGCGGATGCGGCAGCCATGTTAGCGGAATCCGATTGCTCGATCCAATCCGGAGCTTGCCCTCACCGACTCGTTGTATCGGTCTTGATGATGTCGCCGAGACGAATCTTGAGCCTGTCCGTGACTTGGCGAGGAAGCTTGACGTTCCACTCGCTGAAGCTGGATTTTATCCTGGCGACTTCCCGTCTTGTCCGATTCGATGCTTGCGCGTCGTCTGTTACCTGCGCGTCGATCCTGGCCCATACCGAACCGTCTTCTTCAGGTTGGCCTGCACGTAGCGTCACGGCCAGGTGATTCTTCGATTGCCCCGTCGCCTCGAAGACGGGGACTGCCTCGACATCCGTTGCACTGGCGCGCCTCGCGTCATTGAACCTGACCTCCTGCAGCAGTCCTGCCATATAGTCGATCTGATACTGGTGTTCGACCCTGGCGCCGGGGGGCAAGCTCTTCAACGTCAGCTTCAGGTCTTGAGGTCGATCGCGATGCAGCGCCACGATTTCGCCATCCGCATGTCTGACGGTCAGCGCCGTCAGCGAGCGGGCATCGATATCGACCACCATGCGATCCGACCATTCGGCCGCGTCATGGCGAACGTCGAGCGAACCCTCGACCAGCCAGGCGCGTTCATCGCCCGGGAGGCGCATGTACACGCCTTGGCGATCCGTGCCGGTGACGTCATTCTTCGGCTTGCCGACGATGATGTCCGCAAGCACGGCGCCAGCGGCATCCTTGAGCGTCAGACGCGTCGACTTGCCGCCGGCGGTGACGTCGTCGACATCGAGCCTGCGATACAGCCTGCTACGGCTCGTCCTGGGTTCGGCGTATTCGAGACCGGCCATGGCGCCCACAACTTCATCCACGCGCGGCGACCTCGCCGGGTAGCCTCCGATTCCCATGTTGGCCCATCCGCCTTCATGGCGCGAGAGGACGAATCGGCCGCCGGGCCGGACCACTTCAATGTCGGCGATGGCGTCCACCTGACGCTGAAGCGCGGGAAACACCAGCCTGTCTTCCTGTTTCTCCGGCGCGACCTTCCGATATCTCTCGTTGACAACGAGCGAGCACGCAACAACCGCGCCCGCGGTGACGACGGCGAGGATGAGCAGACCGGGACTTGGCATCTCAAGCCCCCGCTCCTTCCCGGATACCGGTGTAATGGCGGCGGCGTACGATGCGCACCGTACCGAGCGCGATGGCGACCCCCGAGACGATCATCGGAACGAGGCCGATGTTGACGAACTGCAACCACGATTCGAGTCGTTCCACGTCTTCCCGCAAACCGCGCTGCACGGCGCGGAGTTGCTTGCGGATGGAGAGCATCTCGCGCCGTAGCGCTTCAATTTCAATGCGCTGCTCGCTCGTCAACGAAACCTTCACCGTCAATTCACCGGTAGCGGCATCCTTGACGGTTCGCACTCCCTCCAGCTCGGCGATTCTGCCTCGTGTTTCCTCGAGCTTGTCCTGCAACTCACGCTCCTTGCCGAGAAAACGGCGCTCCGCCTGTCGCTGAAGCTCCTCGACCTTGTCGAAGGGACGCTGTGAAACACCACGTGATCGAAGTCCCAGCAATTCATCGCTGCCGGCGAGGTTGCCGAGTGCATTGATGACGAAATCGGCGTTGCCCGCGATCGGCTCTTCGACCTCGCGGCCAAAGAACTGCTGTTTTCGAAGCCAGAATCTGTCTTCGAGCAGATCCGAATCCGCGACAAGAATAATGTTGACGGGTCCGTCGGATTTCATCAATTGCGACGGATCGGGATCCCTTGCGAGCTCTTCCGATGTTTTCTCGACCGTTCTCGACGGCGGGCCGTTCGCAAATGCCGTAGTGAGCTCGCCGGTCAGTCGTGCGGCCATGACGTATACGCTGCCATCCGGTTCGAACTTGTCCAGCAGGCCGAGGATGTCGGGCCTCGATCCGCGCACCTCTTCAACGTCCACCGGACTTGAATTCCGGCTCGAGGAGATCAGCGGCTCCATGGCGAGAGGTGAATCATCCTTGCGCATGATGAAGCCGGTGCTGGCGAGATTGAGCGCAGGTAGCTGGCTGGTCACCGGATCGTCTTGCGCCATGTTGTTACCCGAGGCGCCGAGCCACACCAGATAGTCGGCGGGAACAGGACGCGCCGCCGACCCGGCATTGATACGCAGCGCCATCGATCGGTCGCCGACCAACCGGCCTTCCGGTACCTGGATTCCCCATTTCTCGAACAGCGGTTGAATGCCGTTGACCGACGTCGAGGGGCTGCCCGGGCCAGGCGATACCTCCGATTCGGCCTTGGGATCGACGAACAGCATTGCCCGTCCGCCTCGAAACAGGAACTGCTCCAGCTCGTACACCGCACGTTCGCTCATGGCGCGCGGATGAACGACCATCATCACGCTGATCGTCGCCGGCAGGGTGTCGATGGACTCGGGGAGGCTGATGACGTCGAAGTTGGCGTCCAGTCGCTTGGCGATCGCCCATGGCACGAGCACCCCGCCCTGCATCCGGGCGCGCATGTCGCCCATGATCGGCAACGAGCTCATGACGCCGACCACGGCGGGCTCGGGATTCGACAGCGCGTGAATCATCTGCGCGAGATCGTATTCGAGGAGCCTTTCACGTTCAGGCTGGAAGAAGGGAATGAGCTCGGTGTCGTCGACCGAGTTGATTCCCGCCAACCCGAAGTATGCGAGCTCGCCGCCCTGATCGACTGGAATACCTTGTACGCCGAGTGACACCGCCCGATCCTCGTCATCGGTGAACGGTTCCGGATGATGCTCGTGGAGGATGATCTTGCCGCCGGAGGCAGCCGCGATTTCGACCAGAAGCTCTCGCACCCGGCGCCCGTACGACGCATAGAACGGCACTTCCCGCCCGAGTCGTTCGGAGAAGAAGAAATGGAGATCCACCGGCTCGTCGATCCTGGCCAGCGTCGCGTGGGTGCCCTTCGACAGCGTGTACAGGCCGTCCTGGGTCACATCCAGCCGAGCGGCAGGTGCCGATGCGTTGAACAGCGTGTTGACGGTGACGTACAAGATGGCTGCAAGCAAAAAACCGGGCAGCGAAACCGGACCCATGCGGGTGGCGACCGCTGGCGCGGTCGTGCGCCGGCCAATGTCGCGGGCGGGCGGGGTACGGGCCGTCTCGCGCTCAGGCATTCTTCCCGTGCTCGACGGCAACGACGTTGGCAAACAGGAAGAACACGATCGTGGAGACGAAAAACACTACGTCACGCAAATCGACGACTCCGCGAGCAATACCCCGAAAGTGTTCGAGAAAGCTGAAATTCGCGACCGTATCCAGTACCTGGCGCGGCGCCCAGCCGCTGAAGAACTCAAGCACCACACCCAGCCCGCTTGCAGTGAAAAGAAAACACAGCGCGGCCGCAACGATGAATGCGATGACCTGGTTCCTGGTCGTTGCAGAGACGAACGCACCGATCGCGAGATAGCCGCCGGCCATGAAAAAACTCCCGAGATAGCCGGATGCGATGACTCCATTATCCGGCGACCCGAGGTAGTTGACGGTGATCCAGATGGTTGCCGTGAGCAGCAGACCGAACCCCGCAACCACCCACGCGGCAACGAACTTCCCCAGTACGGCGCTCAACGTCGTCACCGGGAGCGTGAGCAGCAGCTCGATGGAGCCGCTCTTGCGCTCTTCCGCCCAGAGCCGCATGGCAATGGCGGGCATGAGGAACAGGTAGAGCCAGGGATGGAACTGGAAGAACCCTTCAAGGGCTGCCTGGCCCTGGACGAAGAAGCCGCCGGGAAAGAACGTGAAAGCGCCCATTGCGGCAAGAAAGATGACGATGAACACATACGCAATCGGCGTCGAGAAATAGCCGATCAGCTCGCGCTTGCAGATGGTCCACACGTCACGCAACAGCGTCGAGCCCCGTGCCGCCGCGGGGGCCTCACGCGATGGCGCCTGCGCTGGCGCTTCGCTCACCCCGATGTTGCCGGTAGTGACGCCGCGGAACACTTCGTCCAGATGTCCTCGCTTCAGTCGGAGCTGTTCGATCGGCCATCCGCGTTGGCGAACCATCGGAGCGATGGCGGACAGAATGTCGCGGCCGTCGTCCGCCAGAGCGATCAGCTCCTCGCTGTCGCCGCCGGAGTCGGCGACTTCCACCGCGGCCACCCCCGGCAGCGCTTCGAGCTCTGCCCGCACGACATCCCTTCTCCCGGGCGAGAGCGTGAGCGACACCGCATTGCAGTATCGGGATCGTTGCTCGAACTCCTGATGCGTTCCGTCGGCGACGATGCGCCCGTCGGCGATGATCAGTGCGCGACTGCAGACGGTTTCGACCTCTTCGAGGATATGGGTGGAGATGATGATTGCCTTGTCCCGCGACATCTCGCGAATCAAGGCCCGAACCTCATGCTTCTGGTTGGGGTCGAGGCCGTCGGTCGGCTCGTCGAGAATCAGTACGTCCGGATTGTGCAGCAGCGCCTGGGCCAGTCCGACGCGCCGTTTATAGCCCTTGGACAATGTCTCGACAGGTTGATGCAGGACATGGGCGATGTTGGTTCGCTCGACGGCATGGCTGATCGCATGCTGTCCCGCCGCCCCGTAGAGCCGGCGAGCATCGGCGATGAATCTCAGGTAGGCGCGCGTCGTGATGTCGGCCCAGACTGGTGCGCCTTCGGGGAGATACCCGAGACGACGTTGCGCATCGATGGGGTGGGTCAATACGCTGATGCCACATATTTCCGCGCTGCCGGCACTCGGCTTGAGAAAGCCGGTGATCATCTTCATCGTGGTCGACTTCCCGGAGCCGTTCGGTCCGAGAAATCCGAGGATTTCGCCTCGGGCCACGGTCAGCGAAATATCGTCGACTGCGAGAAGGTGTCCGAATCGCTTGCTCAAACCATCCACGGCCACCATCGTGATCATGGCGTCACTCTGGCCCGGCCCAGGTAAAGTGTGTCCGGAGGTGATACCCGTGCGGCATTCCGGGAGGGGTGTGCCGCACGGGCGTGTCTGGAACTGCTTCAGATGGAACCGCCGGGTGGCTCGGGCTTACAGCGCGCCTGCCTGCTTGAGCGTAGCGATGAAGTCGTCGAGACCCTGCTCGGCCAGGGCACGTTCCGCGAGCTCGGGATCATAGGTGCCTTTGGCGTTCTTCCACGCTCCCACGGCGCCTGCGCGCCAAAGCTCCATTTCGGCGTCGCTGGGGACGTACCATTCCTTGATGTCTTTCCTGATGGCGTCGATGCCTTCCTGCACCCATTGCTGGTCGAGCCTGCGTACGCTGCTCCCGAACTCGGCGGCGGCGGTCCGGACCCACTTCTTCTCGTCCGCACTCAACTGCTCGTACTGCGCCAGATCCATCGAAATCTGGTTGCCGGACCAGGCGCCGCCGATTTTGGTGTAGTACTTCGCCACCTCATGCAGCTTGGACAGGTGCTGCCACGGAATGGAGACGTACTGCCCCGAGACGACCCCGGTCTGCAATCCCTGGTAGAGCTGGGTCCAGTCGTACGGTACCGGCACCGCACCCCAGGTCTTGATCAGGGTGTATTCGATGGGACTCTTGGTAACGCGGATCTTGACGCCCTTCATGTCGTCCGGCACATGTATCGGGCGTTCTGCGTTGCCCAGATGCCGGAATCCGCCACTGGCATACACCACGAAGCAGATATGCCCGGTTGTTTCGGCGGCAACCTTGCACTGCGCATCAGAGAGCCAACCCTCGGCAATCCGGTCAGCCGCGTCGAGGCTCTTGAACAGATATGGCAGATCGAAAATCGACAGTGCCGTGCCGAAGTTGCCGAAGTTCGCCGTCGAGCTCGTCCAGAGTTGCAACAACCCCTGGTTGGCCTGCTCACCACATTTCTGCTCACCACACAACGAGCCGCGGTAATGCGGTTCGATAGTGATCTTGCCGCCGGACACCTCGGCCGCCTTCGGCATCAAGGCTTGCTCGATCGCGTCACCAATCGGCATGCCCGGGCGTCCCACCGTACCCAGCTTGAGCACCTTCTCCGCACTGGCCCCTTCCGCACCGAGCATGACGGCGGCCGCGACCGCCAACGCCTTCAACACGTCATACTTCTTCATTATACCTTCCCCTTGTTTTCATGTATGACATCGCGCCTTGCAAAACGCCCCGCCTCGTTCGAGGCGGGGCGTCAGGACAATCCCGCCACCAGCCGGGCGGTGGGGGCGTTCAGGCCTTGACGGCCGTCGGCGCCCCCGCGGCAGTGCCGGCGGATTGCTGGTCGGTCACGTGCTCGGCGGTGTCGGCAACTTCGTCGTACCAGCGATCATGGTGTTGCTTCGCCCAGTTGACGTCGACGTAGCCGGTGGTCATCGCTTCCAGCGAGCCCTCGGAGCCGATGGTGCCGATGTACGCATGACCCATCCAGAAGGCGATCCACAGTAGCGCGGAGGCGCCGTGAATCACGTTGGAGAGCTGCATGGTGCTCCGGGTCTGCGCCCACTCGATGGGGAACGCGAGAATGACGCCGGTGACGATGCAGGCCACCCCGAACGTCGCGATGAACCAGAACCAGAGCTTTTCACCGGAGTTGAGCCGCCCGCTGCTCGGATGGCTCTTGCCGATGATCCCGCCGCCCTTGACCCACCATTCGATGTCGCCCTTCTCGGGCAGGTTGTTGACCAGCCACATCGCGATCATCAGCGCCACGCCGGGGGTGAAGATCCAGGGTCCGACGAATTCATGCAGACCCATCGCCATGGTGGCCCAGACCGAGAACCCCTCGGGGCCCATCAGCGGGATCAGGATCGACCTCCCGAAGAGCAGGCTCAAGCCGGTCACCGCGAGGACGAGGAAGGATACCGCGGTCACCCAATGTACGAACCGCTCCCACGCCGTCCAGCGCAGAACCTTCACACCGGACGTGCCGTCTTCGAGGTTGACCCTGCCCCGGATTGCGTAGAAATGGAGCATGACGACGATGAGCCCGAACAGGATCCAGCCGCCGTAGACCGCGACGACCCGATTGCGGATCTGGCGCCAGTTCTGCCCGCTCCCGTTGATGAGATTGTCCGTCTCCCGGTTCAGCCAGGCCGCATCGCTGTCCGGCATCGGCCGGCCGGTGACGGAGCTGTAGTTGACACCGTCGGCGCTCGAACCTGCCTGCCCCGCACGAACCGCCCGCCAGTAGTTCGCGCGCGGGTTCGAATCCTCCGCCCCGCCGCCTTGTGCGTACGCATCGGAAAGCCCGACATAGAGATAGCCGGTGAGGGGCAGCACCATCGCTCCGACGACCATCAGCACGACACTCGCAAGCGCGATGCGCCAGTAGCGCCGGCGCCTGTCAGGTGTCAGATTTCTGTTTCGAGTCATGACCGGTGCTCCTCCGAAGGATTGAGGCCGCTCAGCGATCGGCCTGCACGAGCTGGAACCGCTTCGTCAGCGTCTCGGTTCTTGCGGATGCCGCCTGCGCCAACAGGGGATCCTGCTCCCCCTTGTACTCCCCGGGGTTGTGTACGACGACTTCCGTGGAATCCCAACACCCGGCCAGTCCTGCCGCCAGCACCACCGTGGCCGCGGTGAGTGTCACGTTCCTGATTGTCATGGTTCCTCCTCGGCGTGTTGTGGTGATACGCGCAAGAGCACGCCCGTGGCGACGCCGCTCGGCGCCGCCACGGGCGGGGATGACAATCTCGTCAGCCCTTCTCGACGTAGGCCGTATCCCAACCCCATTGCTGCGGTCGCCCGCCGCGCCGGGTCAGCCGCTCGCGGTAGATGTCGGCGACCAGATCGCCGTCTCCCGCGAGCAACGCCTTGGTCGAGCAGAACTCCGCGCACAGCGGAAGCTTGCCTTCCGCGATCCGGTTGCGGCCGTACTTCTCGTACTCCGCATCGGAGTTGTCCGCCGCCGGGCCGCCGGCACAGAACGTGCACTTGTCCATCTTGCCGCGCACGCCGAACGCCTCCTTCTGCGGGTACTGCGGCGCTCCGAACGGACAGGCGTAGAAGCAGTAGCCGCAACCGATGCACAGGTCCTTGTCGTGCAGGACGATGCCGTCGTCGGTGGTGTAGAAGCAGTCCACCGGACAGACCGCGGCGCAGGGCGCATCGGTGCAGTGCATGCACGCCACCGAGATCGACTTCTCGCCCGGCACTCCGTCGTCGAGCACGACCACGCGACGCCGATTCACGCCCCAGGGCACCTCGTGCTCGTTCTTGCACGCGACGACGCAGCCGTTGCACTCGATGCAGCGCTCGGCGTCACAGAGAAACTTCATTCGAGCCATCGTAGGTCTCCTCCTGTTCAGGCAGCGCGGATCTGACACAGGGAGACCTTGGTCTCCTGCATCTGCGTCACCGAGTCGTAGCCATAGGTCATCGCGGTGTTGCAGGCATCACCGCGCACGTACGGGGCGGTCCCCTCGGGATACTTCGCCACGAGATCCTCGCCCTGGAAGAAGCCGCCGAAGTGGAACGGCGTCCAGACCACTCCCGGGGCGACCCGGCGCGTCACCATCGCCTTCGCCTTGATCGTCGCCGTGCCCTCGGTGGGGGTCTCGAGCCACACCGTCTGGCCGTCCTTCAGGCCGCGGTCGTTGGCGTCCTTGGGGTTGATCTCGACGAACATGTCCTGCTGCAGCTCCGCAAGCCACGAAGTGGAGCGCTGCTCCTCGCCACCGCCTTCGTACTCGACGAGACGGCCGCTCGAGAAGATGAGCGGGAAGCTCTTCGAGTGGTCTTCGGCCTGGTACGAGGCATAGCGCGTCGGCAGCCGGTAGAAGCGCTTGCGGTCCTCGTAGGTCGGGTACTTCTCGACCAGATCCCGATGCGGCGAGAACAGCGGCTCGCGATGGATCGGCACCGGGTCCGGGAACGTCCAGACCACGGCGCGGGCCTTGGCGTTTCCGAAGGGTGCGCACCCGTGGTTGATGGCCACCCGCTGGATGCCGCCCGAGAGGTCGGTCTTCCAGTTCTTCCCTTCGGCCGCCGCCTTCTCCTCCTCGGTGAGGTCGTCCCACCACCCGAGCTGCTTGAGCACCTTGTGGTTGAACTCGGGATAGCCGTCCTTGAGATCCGAGCTCATGCTGTGGACACCCTCGGCGAGCAGGTTCACGCCGTTGCGTTCGACGCCGAAACGCGCCCGGAAGGTGAGGCCACCGTCGCCCACCGCCATGCTCGGGTTGTAGAGGACCGGAGTCCCCGGATGCCCCTTCTTGGTGACCGTCTCGCCCTTGGTGTTGACGTAGGTGAACTCGGTGTCCGGGTTCCCCCACGAGGGCCACGGCATCCCGTAGAAGTCGCCGTCGGCGGGTCCGCCCTCGGCGCGGAGCGAGGTGGTGTCGAAGGTCTTGCGATGCTCGGCGTGCAGCCTCAGCCGCTCGGGGCTCTGGCCGGTGTAGCCGATCGTCCACATCCCCTTGTTGATCTCGCGGGTGATGTCCTCGACGTTCGGCTCGTCGGTGGTCGCGTTGACCTGGACGTTCCTGAACAGCTCGTCCGCGAAGCCGAGCTTGCGCGCGAACTTCGCCATGATGGTGTGATCGGGGAGCGACTCCCACACCGGATCGACGACCTGGTCGCGCCACTGGATCGAGCGGTTCGACGCGGTGACCGATCCGTAGGTCTCGAACTGGGTCGAGGCCGGAAGGAGGTACGTCCCTTCCTTGCGATCGTTCATGACCGCCGCGTGGGTCGGGTAGGGATCGACGATGACCATGAGATCGAGCTTCTCCATCGCCTTCTTCATCTCGATCCCGCGGGTCTGGCTGTTGACCGCGTGGCCCCAGAGCACCATCGCCCGCACATTGTCGCGCTGGCCGATGTTGTCCTTGTCCTCGTTCACGCCGTCGATCCAGCGCGAGACGGGGATCCCCTTGTAGTTCATCGGCAGGATGTCCTTGCCGCCGTCGCCGATGACCGGGGTGGGGTCGAAGCGGGCCTTGAGCCAGTCGAGGTCCGTTTCCCATACGCGCGCCCAGTGCGCCCAGGATCCGGGCTTCAGCCCGTAGTAGCCCGGGAGGGTATGCGAGAGGACACCGAGGTCCGTCGCGCCCTGCACGTTGTCATGGCCGCGGAAGATGTTCGCGCCGCCGCCGGACTTGCCGATGTTGCCGAGCGCGAGTTGCAGCACGCAGTACGCGCGGGTGTTGTTGTTGCCGATGGTGTGCTGCGTCCCGCCCATGCACCACACGATGGTGCCGGGGCGGTTCTCGGCCATCATCTGCGCCGCCGCCTTCATCGTCTCGCCCGGGACCCCGGTGACTCGAAGGGTCTCCTCCGGCGTCCACTTCTTCACCTCCTCGCGGATCTCGTCCATCCCGTAGACGCGCTGGCGGATGTACTCCTTGTCCTCCCAGCCGTTCTCGAAGACGTGCCAGAGCATGCCCCACATCAGCCCCACGTCGGAGCCGGGACGAAGCTGCACGTGCAGGTCCGCGTGAGCGGCGGTGCGGGTGAAGCGCGGATCGCAGACGATCATCTTCGCGCCGTTCTCCTTCGCGCGGAGGATGTGCTGCATCGCCACGGGATGGGCCTCGGCCGGGTTGGACCCGACGAAGATCATCGCCTTGCAGTTGTGCATGTCGTTGTAGGAGTTGGTCATGGCGCCGTAGCCCCACGTGTTGGCAACTCCCGCGACCGTCGTCGAATGGCAGATGCGGGCCTGGTGGTCGACGTTGTTCGTCCCCCAGTACGCCGCGAACTTGCGGATCAGGTAGGACTGCTCGTTGCTGTGCTTGGCCGAGCCCAGCCAGTACACCGAGTCGGGCCCCGACTCCTCGCGGATGCGCAGCATGGCGTCGCCGATCTCGTCGATGGCGTCGTCCCACGACATGCGTTTCCACTTGCCGCCGGCGAGCTTCATCGGGTACTTGAGGCGGCGGGTGCCGATGCCGTGCTCGCGCACCGAGGCGCCCTTCGCGCAGTGCGCGCCGAGGTTCAACGGAGAATCGAAGTCGGGCTCCTGGCCCGTCCACACCCCGTTCTGCACCTCGGCGATCACGCCGCAGCCGACCGAGCAGTGGGTACAGACGCTACGCCGCATCTCGGTTGCCATGCCTTCCCGCGGTCCGTGGCCCGCCGCGGCGCTCGCCTTGCGCATCATCGCGGGGGGCAGCATCGTCGCGACCGCGGCGCCTCCCATGGTCAGGCCGGAGCGCCGGAGGAAGGTCCGCCGCCCGATCGCATTGCAAGGCGCCGCGACATGGACGGAACCGTCGGTCCGGCTACTCTTTCGAATGAGCTTCATGGTGGTTCCTCCCTGCTGTTCAGAATCGGGCGAGCCGATAGTACCGCTCGATGTGATCCGTCATGCGGTAGCCCCTGGGTTCCGGCGCCGCGTCCGCAGCGCCCACGGTGGCCGGCTCATCGGTGCCGGCCGCCGCCGCCCCCGTCGCCGCTGCCACGGTCACGGCACCACCGGCCACGGCCGCACTCTTCAGGAACTCGCGCCTGCCGTGCGGTTCCGAGGTTGTCGTGTTCATGCCTGCCTCCTCTTCATTCTTCATGATGACTGCCGCCGGCATCTCCGCCGGCGGCTCCCGGGTTCAAACGACAATCGAAAGGTACTGCATCTCAAACGCCATGAACCGATCGCCGAACTGCCCTGCCGCCCGGTAGAAGCGCGCCGAGTCGGCGGTTTGCAGATCCGCGAAGAAGGTGCGCATCCATGTCGCGACGTGGCGATCGAAGAAGCGCCGCTGCATGTCGATCCCGTGCTCCGGAGAGGCGACGATGAGCGCCATCGTCTCAAGTAGTGCGGCGGCGTGATCCTCGGGTTCCTTCACCTCGTCCTGCCGCTCGAAGCCGAGCGCGGCGAGGTCGGATCGGAGCACCGCGAGCGGCTTGTCCATCATGAATCCCGTCAGGTACCACGATCCGTAGGGGATGAGTTCGCCGCGTCCGACACCGATGAAGAGGTCGTGGTACTCGTCGTCTACCGCTTCGACCTCCGCGCGCTCGGCCGCGCGCTTGAGGACGCTCCAGGCGGCTCCGAGGCCATCGGCGGAGGGAGGATCGATACTCGCGAGCAGATCGAGCAGCTCCCCGTGCGGGGGATTGGCGAGCAATGCGCCCAGCAGGCCGTAGGTATTGGCCCGCACCGTGTCATCGTCCGCGACGCCCGGCGACGTAACGGCATCAGCGTCCGTTCCGGGTCTGATGTCGAGAGCAGGTTCCATCGCTGCTCCGAATCACCCGCAAGCAACCGGTTTGCAACTGTCGGGGGAGCGTGCCGCAAACTCCAATCCCGGTTGATGCGAGAGCGTTGGGGGAAACCCCGATCCGTTGCTACCTTGAACCATGTACGTCGAAATGTCCAGACAAACATCAACACCAATCACCGTATTTTGGTCGAGTTCCGGTTCGTATCCGGTCTCCAGGCAGTGCATCGGGCTTCATTCCCGCAGATGCGCCTCACTCCTGAACATGTCCTTGACCCGACAATCCTCGCACATCCGCAGCCGCGCCAGAGCACCCGGCGCCTGGAACATGGAGTGGCCCGCGAGCCGCTGCTGCATGCGCATCACCACCGCGGTGGTGCCGAACACCTTGCCGCAGCTCACGCAACGGAACGGCTGGTCCTCGTTGAGGGTGCGCGGGCGACGCCGGGCTTCCCGATCGAAGAGGTAGCGCGGACTGCGGGTGATGCAGGACTCGGGGCACGCGCGCTCGCACAGGCCGCACTGCACGCAGTTCATCTCGATGAACGAGAGGCGGGGCTCATCGCCCCCCGCCTGAAGGGCCGATGCAGGACAGACGGACACGCACGCCATGCACAGGGTGCAGGCATCCCGGTCGACGTCGACCTTCCCGAACGGCGCGGCGGACGGGAGATCGGCGACGTCGGGGCGCTGCCGCGCGTGGTCGTGGAGGTGATCGAGCGCGAGGCGAATGTCGGTGCGCTTCTCTCCGGACGGTGCGAACGTGGCTGGCGAATCGGTGGCAGGATCGAATACCGCGCCGAGGGCGAGGCCGAGTGCCTGACCGTGCGCGACGAGCGTGAGCAGGGCCGGCGCATACCCCATCGACCCGAGAATGGAGCGGGTGACGCCAATCTGCACGTCGAGCTCACGCCGGACGGACCCCGGCACCTGTTCCGGCGCATACATGATGACCCGCGCCCCCCAGGCGATGCAGGTCACCCAGGCGTCCATGCCGATCGATCCGATCTCCTCCACCGCCCAGGGGATCACGGATTCGGGCGCCTCGTTCGCGATACGCGCCCACTCCTCGGCGCCGGCCTCCGAATCGTGAAACAGGAGCGTCGGCGACCGTCCTCCGGCTTCCCGGTACGCGGCCAGGGCCGCGCGCAGGGCGGCAAGCTGACCGTCCGGCGGCGGATATGCGTACGTCATCGCTCCGGTCGGACACGCGCTCGCGCAGACCCCCGCCCCCTGGCAGAGATACGGATCGACCTCGACGCGCTCGCCGATGGAACGAATCGCGCCGGTGGGGCAGGCGTCGAGACAGCGCGTGCACCCGCGGATGCCGGACGCGCCATGCGCGCAGATGTCGGGGTCGTAGCCGAAGTAGCGGGGCTTCTCGAATTCGCCGACGAGCTCCGCCGCCTGTTCGACCGCCTCCGCGAGCGCTGCCTGGTCGCCATGCGGCGCGAAGTAGCCCGTTGGAAGAATCTCGTACAAGAGGGCCGGCTCGCGTCGCAAATCGATCACGACGTCGAACGGCTTGTCGCCGGTCAGCGGTGACGGGGCGACGACAATCTGCGCACCGTCGCCCTCCGCGAGGAGTGTGAAGGCGCCGAGATGCCCCTCCACTTCGGTGATCGTGGCATGGATGACTCGCGCAGTGCCGGGGGCGCCGGATTCGTCGCCCGGAGGGGCGACGATCACCGCCTCGAGCGCGCCTCCGATCCGCTCCGCCACCGGCGACGATTCGGCCATCGAACCGATGAGGGCGAGACGCCCGGACGAGACGTAGCTCACGAGACCGGTTGGAGCGATGGCCGCATTCCCCGCTTCGGAGAGCGCGCGGGCGCGTGCGGCGCCGTCCACGGTCCTGGCCGGCAAGTGGCCTTCAGGCGGGCCGGACCCGAAATCCATTTCGCTCATGTTCCCCGCCGGTCTGCGGCTTTCTCACCTGCTCGTGCGTGCCACTCCTCTCCGACGCCGATCGATTCGTCATCAGGCCCGAACAGCGGCTCGACGTCGGGTCGAGCCTCCTTCGCGCGTGCTGTCCTCGAATCAGCGGCGTCATCCGTCGCGGCCGACTCCACCGGATCGGCCTCCCCCGGCGACCGCGGTTCGGAGGACTCCGTTCCGTCGGCAGGATCCGCTTCCGCGAGGTCCGTCCTGTCATCGCCCGCGGTAGCGGGCCGCTCGTCCCCGGCTTCGCCGGATTCGTCCTCGATCCCGGCCGCCGGCTCCGTACGGGCTCGCGCCTGCTTCGCACGCTCCGCTTCCATCTCCGCCTGGTGCTTCATGTCCGATGTCACGATGTCGCCAAGGGCCTGGAACGACGTGAAGTCGTCGTCGTAATCGTCGAGCCCGTCGGGGATGTTGAACACCGCACTCGAGAACAGCTTGCGCAGTGCGCGACGCCGCAGTGCTTCGCTGACGCCCGGCGAGAGGAAATCACTGTAGTCGCTGTCCTCGTCGAGGCTGTCCAGGGGCGGCATGTCCTCGTCGGCAAGTACGTTCTCCTCGACGACGGTCGGCTCGGAGGCATCGCCCGTCGAATCGCGAACGTCACGCGCCTCTTCGGATACGGCGCCCCGTCGCGCCTCGTCCGCCGCCTGCTGCTTCTCGCGGGCGACTTCGCGTTTTCGGCGCGCCCAGCGCCGCAACGGCCCCTCGGCATCGGGTGCCGTCCCGGTTTCAGTGGAGACGCCGCGATGCTTTACGGTCACGTGCGGTATTCTCCGACTCTCTGGCCCAATCCTGCCGCCTGCGCTTCTTCTTGACCTCCGGCGCGTAGTGCTCGACGACGTATCGCTCCACCCAGTCGATGATCTTCTCGGGCATCGGCACGGAGTAGACCGGATCGTCGGACTCCAGATGCGCATTGGCCTCGTCCTGGCTCGCGGTCACGATGGCCGGAACCAGCTCGGACTCGCCTTCCTCGTCCTCCTCCCTCTCGAAGCACACCACGAAGAGAGAAGGCCGCTCGCTCAGCAGGTTGTACCAGTAGCTCTCGCAGCCGTCCGGAAACAGCTCGACCACCAAGCCCGGCCACAGGTAGCGCCGGCACTCGTCGTCCTCGTGCACCAGGGTCGCGGCCCCCCGCTCGGAGACGACCTCCTCGCCCGCCACCACTGCGACCGCTTCCCACTGCAACTGCGACCATGGCCCGACCCGTGCGAGACGCCTCTCCAGCAATACCGAGACGGGAATACGGAGTGGGCTCCGAGCAGTGCGTTCGCCTGACATCGATCGTCGAACCGCCTGTCACGAGTCATCGGAAACAACGGATGAACGATAGCATGTCCGGCACATCGCGCGGCACCGCGGTCTCCCCGCAAGGCCCTCGCATGTCCTCGACCTCCTCGCCCGAACCGCCGGCCGGTGGGCAGCTCCGTTCCGAATGAAATGCCGATTCCAGCGCGCGAAACGACGTCCGGGGCAGTCGTCGCCTGCGTATACTTCAAGGATGGAACAATCGAAACGCGCGCCGATGGATTCCAACGCCCGGCCATATCGCCCCGGGATGACCCAGGCGGGGCTTGCCCCCACTCATGCGGTCCGTGCCGTCGACGAATACGGCGACACCCGCGATCTTCACGTGGCCGGTGAATTCCCGCTCACGATCAAGGTCGACGACCGGGAAGTAGTGACCCTGATGACCCTCGGCACCTGGCCCGAGGCTCTCACCCTGGGCTACCTCCGCAACCAGCGGCTCATCGAGGACATCGAGGAGATCCGCTCGGTGGACGTCGACTGGGACCGCGAGCAGGTCAACGTATCGACGTTCGGCGGCGAAGGCATCATTGATTGGGAGCAGAAGCTCTCCAAGCGCACCGTGACCACCGGCTGCGGTCAGGGAACGGTGTTCAGTTGCACCCTCGACAAGCTCTACGAGATGCGGCTCCCGGAGGTGCGTCTCACCCAGTCGAGCATCTACGGACTCCTCGAGTCGATCTCCTCGTACAACGAGATCTACAAGCAGGCGGGAGCGGTGCACGGCTGTGCGTTGTGTCACGGCACCGAGATCATCACGTTCATCGAGGACGTGGGACGGCACAACGCGGCCGACGCGATCTCCGGACTGATGTGGCTGGACCGCGTGGCCGGCACGGACAAGATCTTCTACACGACCGGGCGGCTCACCTCCGAGATCGTGATGAAGGCGGCGCATATGGGGATCCCCGCGATCCTCTCGCGCTCCGGGGTGACGCACATGGGGCTGGAGCTCGCGGAGGATCTGGGGGTGCTCATGGTCGCGCGCGCGAAGGGCCGGCACTTCCTCGTCTACAACGGCGCCGACCGGATCGAGTTCGACGCGGTCCCCGCGCGCCGTCCGGCGCGGCCCGCTCCGGCCACACCGACAGCCACGCCGGCCGCGGTCCCGGGCGCCTGAAAGCCGGAAGAATCCCGCGCCTTCATCGCCCACTCCGCCACCGGGACCCGCTTCGGGCTCGGGTTCCTCGCGGCGGGGCGAACCGACGTGTGCGCAGTGCTCCGGCTTCCGGCCGCTCCATCAGGGAGGTAACCGCAACGAATGTACCCGGTTTATGTAACAGGCCTGATTCTAGGGCTCTATCTCGCACCCGGCCTCGCACTGGTGCCTCGGGCCGCGTTCGACTCCCGCCTCGCCTACGCGGTACCCGTCGTCAGCGTGCTGATCGTTACCACGCTGGCCCGGATGCTCAAGCCACTCGGCTTGTTCACCGAAACGATCGTTCTCTCGGTCACGCTCATGTTCGCGGCGATCGCCGCCTGCCGGCTCCACGGACTTCGACCAAGGACTGCCGCCCATTGGCCGGTGGTGAGGTGGAACCGTGTATCTTCATCGTGAGCTTCGTGGTGCAGCGGTACGTGATCTTCAGACCGACGAACACGCGCCCCTGAGCCTCCTGCTGCTGGAAACTCTCCCTCCCCGGTAGACGATCGTGGCGCACCGCGTCCACGGCGCCGCGCAACCGGGGGAAGACCTCCGGACAAGCCTGGGCTTCATCGAGAACGACCCGCTCGCCGCCCCGGACCACCGAGTCCCAATCGAGATCGGGGCGAAGCCGATCCGGCCCCTGTTCCGGATCGTGGTACCGCTCGCCCAGCGAACGCACCAGCCGTGGTCTTGCCGCATCGAAATCGATACCTCGCGTTACGCTGACGTCCCGTTCCCCGTGGCATCGTCCAGCTCGTCGGCGCGCCGGCGGGCGTCCCGGTCATTCAGCCGCGACCAGTAGTCGGCAAAGGCCGGGCGCGGCTCGATGGTTCCCATCTGCAGTCCCCAGCCGATGTGCGATCCCGCGTAGACGTCGGCGGCGGAAAATCGCTCGCCCGCGATGTACCCGCCGTGCACCACGGCGCGCTCCAGGGTATCCATCACCGCCTGGAAGGTGCCGTAGCCGACCATCGACTGCTGCTCGGCGGGCGGCTCGAAGCCCAGGAACCGGTTGGTGGTCGCCGCCTCCAGCGGCCCTGCGGCGAAGAACAGCCACCGGTAATAGGCGCCGCGGTCGCCGGCAGGAGGGGCAAGACCGACTTCGGGGAAGGCGTCGGCGAGGTAGGCACAGATTGCGGCGGCTTCGGTGACCACCGTGCCGCCATGCCGGATCGTGGGGACCTTGCCCATGGGATTGACGGCGAGAAATGCCTCGGATTTCATCATCGGGCCATATTCGAGAACCTCGGTGCGGTAGACAGCACCGGTCTCCTCGAGCATCCAGCGCGCGATCCGCCCCCTCGACATGGGGTTGGTGTAGAGGACGAGATCGCCGATCATCGTCTCCTCCGCAATTCAGCCGCACGCATTCGCACGCTTGTAGTACCCGATCACGTCATCTCCGATGGTCACGCCGAGACCGTTCAGTACACGGTTCGAGAAGTTGAAGTAAGCGCACACCTGATTCACCTCGAGGATCTCCCCGTCGTCGGCGCCGGCGTCACGCAGGTGCTCGACATCCGCCTCGCACATCGCGCCGACCTCCGCGGTGAGCTTGTGCGCGTATTCGAGCAAGGCGAGCTCCTTGCCTTCGAACGCGGCCTCCGGATGTCCACAGGCGAGCGCCGCGTACATCGCCTCCCCCCGTGACTCGTCTTCGACAAGCCGCCGCATGTTGGCGGAGTGATGTGTCGTGGAGTAGTGGCAACGGTTGGTGAGGCTCACGTATGTCGCCACCGCTTCGAGGAACCAGAACGGCAGGGTGTTCGCCTCGTTGTGCAGCACACTCCTGTAGAGCACCAGGTGGCCTTCGAGCGACTCGGGCCGTAGCGAGTGCGCCCGCATCACGTTGTCCACGGTACCGTGCGGCGTCTTCACCCGCTCGTACAGCTCCGCGAGACGGCCGGTCGCCTCCTCGGGAGCGATCATGCGGATCCATGCAGTCATGGTGCTTCGCGGGTCGTCCGGACGCGATCACGCGGTGACCGAGGCCGGCGCCGGAAGCTCCGGCGCCGGCGAAGGAAGCTACTGAATGGTCATTCCCAGCTTCTCGGTCAGGGACTTGAACGCGCTGTACTGTTTCTCGACGAAGGCCCTGGTGTCTTCCGGACCGCGGATGTACGGAATGGAGCCGAGGCCCTTCGTGAGCTTGATCCAGGCCTTGTCGTCCTTCAACTTGCCCAGCACCTCGACCCACTTGTCGGCGGCCTCCTGATTCATGTCGGGAGGACCCCATACGCCGCTCCAGCCGACCACGGTTTCCAGTGCCGGGTACCCCGCCTCCGCGACGGTGGGGACGTCGGGAAGGGACGCGACGCGCTCCGGGGTGGAGACCGCGATCGCCCTGAGCTTGCCCGCCTGGATATGGCTGATCACGCCGGAAAGGTTCTGGAACATCATGTCCACGTGTCCGCCCACGACCGCCGCCGCGGCCTTGCCGCCGCCCTTGTAGGGCACGTGCTTCATGGCGTCCGGCCCCATTCCGAACTGGTCCAGGACCATGTTCATGGCGACGTGCAGCAGCGTGCCCACCCCGGCCGAGGAATAGCTGAGCTTCTCGCCGCCTCCCAAGGCCGCCTTGAGGTCGTCCAGGGATTCGACGGAGGACTCGGCGTTGACCACCAGGACGAAGGGGTTCAGCTCGAGGAGCCCGAGAAAGGTGAACTCGTCCCACTTGTATGGAATCTTGCGGTTGATGGCCGGAACCGCCGCCTGTGACCCGACCCGCGCCAGGAGCACGGTGTAGCCGTCCTTCCTGCCCTTCGCCACGGAGGTGGAGCCGGTGACGCCGGCGGCGCCGGTGCGGTTGACCACCAGCACGGCGTTGCCCATGTACGCGGGCACGGTGCCGGCGAGGGTGCGGGCGGCAAGATCGGCGGCGCCGCCGGGGCCGTACGGCGAGACCATGGTGATCGGTTTGGTGGGGTAGTCCGCCGATACCGAGGCGGCCATCGCAAGGCACGCCGCACCGGCCGCCATACGTACCGGATTGTTCAAGAATTTCATGGTCTTGCTCCCGATGTTCGAGGATGGGGAATGCCGCGGGGCCGTGCTTGACACGACGATCGCATCTAATCATGCTTGGTCATGGTGCGCAACCGGGAGGCGCCCCCATGACTCGCGAGCGTTTGACCGGTATCGGGGTGTTGATACTCGGCCTCCTGATCTTCTTCCTGCTCATCCCCCACGGCATCGATCAGCCGGGAAGCGTCGAGCACGCCGCTCTCGCCCCGAACTTCTGGCCGAAGATCATCGCCGCGATCATCATCCTGATGGGGTTGTTCCTGACCATCAAGCCGGCGAAGGACGAAGACATCGAGGACGGCGGGGATGCCGGCGGATGGCTGCAACGCCTGCCGGGGCTGGCGGTGGCCCTCGGCACCCTGTTCGCCTTCTATTTCCTGATCCCGCTCCTCGGCATGGTGGTGCCCGGCATGGTGATGGCGTTCGGCCTGATGGTCTATGCCGGCGAGCGCCGCTGGCCGCGGGGAATCGCCATCGCCGCCGGCGTGCCGATCCTGCTCTACTTCTTCTTCGTGTACGTGGCGAGCATACCGATACCGCTCGGCGTGTTCGAAAGCCTGCGCGGATAATCCAAGGGGCCGGCGCAATGTTGTTGGACAACCTCCTCGAAGCGGTCTCTCTGTTCCTCACCTTCCAGAACGTCGCCATCCTGTTCGTCGGAGTACTGATAGGAGCGGTCATCGGCGCGATTCCGGGCATGACCACGCCCATGGGCGTCGCCTTGGCGCTGCCCTTCACCTTCACCATGCAGCCGGTCACCGGCATCCTGCTCCTGCTCGGGATCTATAAAGGCGGCCTGTACGGCGGCTCCATCACCGCGATCCTGATCAAGGCGCCGGGCACCCCGGCGGCCTCGTGCACGGTGCTGGACGGCTACCCGATGACCCGCAAGGGCGAGGCCCGCAAGGCCCTGGACATCGCGTTGTACGCCTCCTGCTTCGCGGATTTCATCTCCAACCTGTCGCTGATCCTGCTGGCCGGAGTGCTGGCCGGATTCGCGCTCAAGTTCGGCCCGCCGGAGTTCTTCACCCTGATCGTGTTCTCGCTCACCATCATCGCCGGGGTCTCCGGGGAGAACCTGGTGAAGGGGGTGGCGTCCGCGGCGCTCGGGCTCCTGTTCGCCACCATCGGCCTCGACATGGTGTACGGCACCAACCGGTTCATCTTCGACAACTGGAACCTGATGGGCGGCCTGAGCTTCATCCCCGTCCTGATCGGGCTGTTCGCGCTGCCGGAGATCATCCACTACTTCACGCAGAGGCTGCGGGACTCCCACGAGGCCGCGAACATGGCCGGCATCGGCGCCGGCTTTGCGGACTTCAAGCGTTGTTTCAAATCGATATTCCGCGGCAGCCTGATCGGCGTGGCCCTGGGAGCGATCCCCGGCATCGGCGGCGCCCCCGCGGCGTTCCTCTCCTACAGCGAGGCCAAGCGCACGTCACGGAACCCGGCGAACTTCGGCAAGGGCGAGATGGAAGGCGTCGCCGCCGCGGAGGCCGGCAACAACGGCGTCGCCGGCGCGACCATGATCCCGCTGCTGGCCCTGGGCGTGCCCGGCGACGTGATCACCGCGGTCATCCTCGGCGCGTTCATGATCCACGGCCTGCGGCCGGGGCCGGTGATGTTCGTGGACAACCTGCCGATGATCTACGCGCTGTTCATCGGCATCATGCTGAGCAGCGCCTACCTGTTCGTGATCGGCAAGTTCTCCATCAAGGCCATCAGCCGGATCTCGGAAGTCCCGAACCGTATCCTCTACCCGGTGGTGCTGGTGTTCTGCCTGTTCGGCTCGTTCGCCATCAACAACAGCATGTTCGACGTGCTGGTGATGGTGCTGATGGGATGCGTCGGCTACCTGATGATGGTGCTCCGCTTCCCGGCGCCGCCGTTCCTGATCGCCTTCATCCTGGGGCCGCTCCTGGAAGACAACTTCCGGCAATCCATGATCCTTTCGGAGGGCAGTCTGGGGATCCTGATGCGCAGCGGCATCTGCTGGTTCTTCTGGGCGTTGACGCTGCTGTCGGTGGTGTTCCTGGTCAAGGGCCGGAAGAAGAACATCCCGCTGAGCGGATAGTCGCGGCCGGGCGTTCCGAGGCGGGTCCGGCTCCGCGATTAGCTCTTCCGCACCTCGACGGGCGGGGACGGGCCTCGTTCAGCCCTGTGCCGGACGTTGGGCGAGCACTGCGACAGTTTCCCGCGCGATCATGCGCTCCTCGTCGGTGGGGATGACGGCGAGCCGGATCCTTGCGCCGTCCATACCCACCTCGCCTTCCGTGCCGGGCGCGACGGCGGCGTTCTTCGCCGGGTCGAGATCGATGCCGAGCCAGCCGAGCCCGTCGCATACACGCCGCCGCACCTCCGGCGCGTTCTCGCCGATGCCTCCGCTGAACACGATCGCCTCGGCCCCGCCGAGCTCGGCGAGATAGGCGCCGATGTAGTGCCTGACGCGGCGCACGAAGAGGTCGATGGCCAGCGTCGCGCGGCGGTCCCCGTGCTCGCGTTCCTCGTCGAGCAGCTCGCGCATGTCGTTGGTGAGGCCGGAGACGCCGAACAGCCCCGACTGCTTGTTCAGGAGGGTGCTCATCTCGCGCAGACTCAGGCCTTCCTTGAGCGCGATGTGCTCGACGAGCGAAGGGTCGACGTCACCGCAACGGGTACCCATCACCAGCCCTTCGAGCGGCGTGAACCCCATCGACGTCGCGACCGATCGGCCCTGCCGGATCGCGCAGGCGGAGCAGCCGTTGCCGAGGTGCAGGGTGATGAGGTCGACGGCGTCGCCGGGTTTTCCGGCGCGCTCGGCGTAACGCTGGGCGAGCCAGGCGTGCGACGTGCCGTGGAAGCCGTAGCGCCGGATGCGGTGGCGGCGGTAGAGCTGGTACGGGAGCGCGTAGAGATAGGACGCCTCGGGCATCGTCGAGTGGAACGCGGTGTCGAATACCGCGACCATCGGTACGCCTTCGCCGAGCAGGGCGCGAGCGGCCCGGATCCCGCTCAGGTTGGCCGGATTGTGCAACGGCGCGAGGTCCATGCAGTCCTCGATCTCGCGGATGACGCCGGCGTCTATCCGGGCGTGGGCGCGGAAGCTCTCCCCGCCGTGCACGACGCGGTGGCCGACTGCATGCACCTCACCGGGGGAGTCGATCACCCCGGCGCCTCCGCCAGTGAGATCATCGGCGCCGACGCCCGCGCGGACCAGCCAGCGCATCATCCGCTGGATCGCGCCGGCATGGTCGCGGATCGGCTCCGCGTACTTGCGGGCCTCCCCGTGACGGGGCTCGTAGGTGCACAGCGCCTGCCCGCCGATGCGCTCGACGACGCCACGCGCGAGCCGAGTCTCGGTCACGGAGTCCACGAGCTGGAACTTGAGCGACGAAGAGCCGCAGTTGAGGACGAGCACGTTCACTTCGACGCCTCGCTACCGTATACGGCGACCGCTGGTACGGGCACCCCCGACCAGCACCGTGGACGGGGGGGAAACAGGTTTGTTCCATGCGGGTCAAGAAGGATCATACGCTGTCTGGCATCGAGTCAGGCACAGGCGCCGCGTTCCTGTCCCACGCCGAGCAATCCGGCGAGGTCCGGGACGTTGACGATTGGCAGCACCGAGATCCTGTCACCCGGCGGATACGCCTCGTCTCCGGGATACACCGCCCAGATACCGAAGAGCGAGCGGGTCAGGCGGACGGTGGGAGCGGTCCGGGCTGGTGAGGTGCCGGCGCCGGGTGCGGGTCAAAGCAGCTTGGCGGCAACGATCGCGAAGGTGGCGACGGTGATCGCCGATTGGATGCCGACAACCCATCGGACGGTCCCGAACTCGGCGCGCACGCTGCCAATCTCGGCGCGCAGGCCGGCGATGTCCGCCTTCGTCGCCAGTTGTTCGCAATCCGCCCCGGCCGCGGCGCTGGCCGTGTTCACGATGGCTTCCGCGTGGCGGCGCTCGATGCCGGACCGCGGCGGCCCTGAATCAGTACGCGGGCGGGATGAGCTTGACCGCGGCGAGGATAAGGCCAGCGATGCCGAGAGCCTTCCACGTCAACCGGGTTTCGAGCTGGGCGATCTCCGTGCGCAGAGTGGCGACGGCGGTATCGAGGTCGGCCTTGGTGGCGGACTCGCCACGGTCGGCAGTGGCGGCGCGGCGCATTCCTTCGGCGATGGCTTCGGCGTGCTCGGGTTCGATGCCGGCCGCTTTGAGGTCGCGGGCGGCGCTGAGGGTGTCGAAGGCGGCGGCGGTCATGGCGTTCCCCGTGGAACGGCTACGCGGGCGGCGGTTCTCCGGTGGCGGTGGCTCCGGGCCGGAAAGGGACCGGCGTTCGGCGGTCCCGGCTTCTCGTTTCGAGCGCTTCAATGAGGTCGGCCCGGAAACCGGGGTGAATGTACTTCGGCGCTCCGCAAACATCAACGGCGGTCAACCGGAGTCAACGCGAATCGTGGCGCTGTGGTGGCATAGTGGTGACACGTCGTTTCTGGCTTCCGGCTGAAATTCCCGTAACTCGCTGAATTCATTGGTGGGCCGTGCAGGAATCGAACCTGCGACCACCTGATTAAAAGTCAGATGCTCTACCGACTGAGCTAACGGCCCGAGCGCATGGCGCCTTCGCAAGGATGGGGATCATAACCCGGCAGGGGCGAAGACCGTACCTGCGCGGTGAGGCTGCGCCAAGGTCCTCGGACCGCTTCCGGTATGCCTCCGCAGTCGTGGATGCGCGGAGACCGGCCCGAACCACCCACCGTTCGTTGTCTTCTCATCGAGCTTCCGGATGCCCGTCGGTGGCCCGTCCGGCGGGTTTTCGGCGAAGTACTCCGCGAAGTCCGGATCCTGCGAGACGTTCCGGTCGACTGCAACGGCTCCGGCACAGGCCGACACCAGCCCCGCCGGACAGCCGAACGTGCGTGCGCGACGCGCCATGACCACCGGATTGCGCCGGGTTGGATTGAACCGGCGTCCAAGGAATTCTATCGTGGCCGGCGGCGCGGCCTGGAGCGCGATTACGGAGGTACGGTGCGATGACGAACACGATCATCCGAGGCGGACGGCTGCTCGACATCGGGCGACACGCGGCGGAGCCTGCCGACATTCTGATCGAGGGCGATACCGTGCGCGAGATCGGGCCGCCGGGAATGGCCGCGCCCGGCGATGCGGCCACCCTCGACGCTTCCGGCCGGTTGCTCATGCCGGGCCTCGTCAACGCGCACACCCACGGCCACAACAACCTTGCCAAGAGCGTCGGCGACCGCTGGACCCTGGAGCTGCTGCTGAACGCGGCGCCGTGGATCACCGGCGGCCGGACCCTGGAGGACAAGTACCTGTCCACCCTGATCGGTGCGGTGGAGATGGTACGCAAGGGATGTACCGCCGCCTACGACCTCAGCTTCGAGCTCCCTGCCCCGACCCCGGAGGGACTGGAGGCGATCGGCCAAGCCTACGCCGACGCGGGCATGCGCGCGGTGGTGGCGCCGATGATGGCCGATCGCACCTTCCATCGAGCGATTCCGGGTCTCCTGGACGCGCTCCCGCCGGCCTTGCGACGCGAGGCGGAGGAGATTTCGGTCGAACCCTTCGAGACCTCCATGCTGGCCTGGAAGCGGGCGCGGGCGGCGTGGCGGTTCGGCCATGACCGGGTGCGGCTCGCCCTCGCCCCGACCATTCCCCACCATTGCAGCGAGGCGTTCCTGCGCGCGGCGCACGAGGCGGCCACCGAGCACGAGGCGGGCTTCCACACCCACCTCGCGGAGTCCAAGGTTCAGGCTCTCGCCGGGATGCGGATCTACGGCAAGACCCAGACCGCCTGGCTCGACTCTCTCGGCGTGCTCGGCCCCCGCTTCACCGCCGCGCACGCGGTGTGGCTCGACCGCGACGACATGCGCCGCCTCGCCGATGCGGGAGCGGCGGTCGCCCACAATCCCGGCTCCAACGCGAGGCTCGGGAACGGCCTCGCGGCGGCGCGCGCCCTCCTCGATGCAGGGGTCCGGGTCGGGATCGGCACCGACGCCTGCACCTGCTCCGACAACCTCAACATGTTCGAGGCGATGCGGGTCGCGTCCATGGTCTCGCGGGTCCAGGAGATCGACTACGAGCGCTGGCTCACGACCGGCGAGGTTCTCGACATGGCCACCCGGGGCAGCGCCGGAGTGCTCGGATTCGACGGGACGATCGGCGCGATCGAGCCCGGACGCAAGGCAGACATCGTGTTCCTCGATCTCGCCCACGTGAACTACGTCCCCCTCAACGATCCCGTCAACCAGATCGTGCACGGTGAGGACGGGACCGGGGTCGAGTCGGTCATGATCGGAGGCCGCATGGTGCTCGAAGGCCGACGCATGGTGACCGTGGACGAGGCGAAGCTCGCCCGGGATGCGGCCGCGGCGGCCGAGCGGCTCGCCGCGGTCAACGCCGATACGAAGGCGATGGTGGAACGGCTCGAAGGCGCGGTGGGGCGCTACGGGGTGGAGTGGTCGCGGGAGAACTACCACATCGAGCGCCACGCCCGCTGCACGATCTGAATGAGGAAGATCATCCTGTCCCCGTGCGGCCCGGCTCGATGATCATCGCGGCGACATGCTATTTTCCGCTCGGCCGGCCGCGGTTCTCCGCCCCCTTCGAAACGTCTTCAGGAGCTCGTGATGTCCATCGCCGCCCAACACATGAGCCGCATCAAGGCCTCTCCCTCCATCATCATCTCCGCGAAGGCGATGGAGATGGCGCGGGCCGGCCGCGACGTCATCGCCCTTTCCGCGGGAGAGCCGGATTTCGACACCCCGGACAACATCAAGATCGCGGCGATGCGCGCCATCATCGATGGAAAGACGAAGTACCCGCCGATCACCGGCATCCCCGAGCTGCGCGAGGCGATCTGTCGCAAGCTCGAGCGCGAGAACGGGCTGCGCTACGCCCCCGACCAGGTGCTCGTATGCAACGGCGGCAAGCAGGTCATCTGCAACGCCCTCACCGCGACGCTCGACCCGGATGACGAGGTCGTCATTCCCGCGCCGTTCTGGGTGAGCTACCCGGACATGGTGCTGCTCGCGGGCGGAACGCCGGTGGTGGTCGCGACCGAAGGCGCGAACGGGTTCCGGTTGACGCCCGGGCAGCTCGAAGAAGCGATCACCGCGAACACGAAATGGCTGATCCTCAACAACCCGTGCAACCCGTCCGGGACGGTCTACTCGGCGAAGGATCTGGCAGGGCTCGCCGAGGTACTGCGCCGGAATCCGCATGTGTGGGTACTCACTGACGACATCTACGAGCACATCATCTACGGCGACGAGCCGTTCTCGACGATGGCGCAGGTCGCCCCCGATCTGCACGAACGCACCCTCACGATGAACGGACTCTCGAAAGCCTACTGCATGACCGGCTGGCGCATCGGTTACGGGGCGGGGCCGAAGGAGCTCATCGCGGCGATGTCGAAGATCCAGTCGCAGACCACGAGCGGGGCGTCGAGCATCGGCCAGTGGGCCGGGGTCGAAGCGCTCGAAGGCGATCAGACGTTCATCAAGGACAATGTCACGGTGTTCGAGGAGCGGCGGGATCTCGGGGTCTCGATTCTCAACCAGGCGAACGGGCTTTCCTGCAGCTCGCCGAACGGCGCGTTCTACCTCTACGTCGACTGTGGAGAGACGATCGGGAAGCGGACCCCCGACGGCTCCGCGATCGAGAGCGACGGCGATTTCGCCAGGTATCTTCTCGGGAGCGAAGAGGTCGCGGTCGTGCACGGCGAGGCGTTCGGCCTCTCGCCGTACTTCCGCATCTCCTACGCGCTGGCGACGGATCGGCTCGAGGAAGCCTGCATGAGAATCCAGCGCGCCTGCGCGTCGCTCTCAGGCGGAGGATAGCCCGGCGATCTCCCCGCGCCCGTGGCGCGGCTCTCCTTCTCGTTCCGGGTGCCGGTCAGGGCCTCCTCCCCGGCGCCGCCCGGCACCGGTGGCGGGACCGCATCTCAGGCGTCCGCCCGGCTCGATGGGCCGGCATCCAGGCTGGCGACCACCCCGGCAAGCCCCCGTACGACGTCCCCGAGGCATCGTCGCGCCCGATCCACCGCCTCGGGGTCGGGGAGCGGGGGACGCCCGAGACGAAGCCGCTCGCGATGCTCGGTGATCGTCGTCGACATGAGCACGCCGGCGTTGATCTCGATCTGGATCGCATGTGAGCCTTCGCGCGACCCTCGCCCGAACCGCCGCGTGATATGACCGCCGGTGTAGCCGGGCACGTCACGTTCGGCATGAAGGCCATGGACTCGAAACCGCTCCACGACCTCGGCCACGAGGCAGGGAGCCGCGGTGTCGCCTCGCCGGGAGCCGATGACCACCTCGTGGGCGCCCATCCGGCGGGGGCTCGCGGTGTGCGCATCGAGCACCACCACGGTGCCGAATCGGGCCTCCGCCTCGGCGACGAGCATGTCGAGCGCGGTATGGTACGGGTCGTAGAACCGGCGGAGCCGTTCTTCAATCTGCGCGGGGCCGAGCGGCTCGGAGAAGATCGGCCGATCCTCGAGGACATGGGTACGCACGACACCGCGTCCGGACACGATCTGGTCGCCGCGGCGCTCGAAGTCGTCGCGGCGCCGGTTCACGTCCACGAACAGCCGAGAGTAGGGAGTGGCGACCAGGCTCGCCCCGGCCTGGTGCAGATGGCCATAGACCTCGGCCGCGAACGAGTCGGTGTAGCCGCGCGGGAACGTGGCGTAGCCCGGCTCACGATAGTGAGCCGCCATGACACCGGGCAACGGCTCGATACCGAAGTGCGGCACGCTGACCACCACCGGAACGCGGTGCTCCCCGGGCGCGCGCCTGATGATTGGAAACGGCCTGTTCATCCTGGCGAGGCGCCGGCCTGCATCGTGCGCCGATCCGCGGCGCTCCGCCCCACCGTCTCCGCGAGCAGGCAGAGGATCTCGAACATCATCTGGGCGCCGGCCAGTCCGGTGGTGCCCGAAGGGTCGAAGGGGGGCGATACCTCGACGACGTCGCCGGCGACGACGTCGAGGCCGCGCAGGCCCCGCAGCATCTGCTGGGCCTCGTACGTGGTGAAGCCGCCGACCTCGGGCGTTCCGGTGCCCGGCGCGAACACGGGGTCGAGGCCGTCGACGTCGAAGCTCAAGTAAATCGGCCTGCTGCCCGCGACCGCGTGCGCCTTCTCGACGACCGCCGGGAGCCCCATCGCGTACAGATCCTCGATGTGGATGACGGTCATGCCCGACTCGTAGCTGAACCCCCACAACGGCTCGGCCGGGCCGCGGATGCCGATCTGGATGGTGCGTTCCGGATCGAGCGCACCGTCCTCCACCGCCACCTTGAACGGCCCGCCGTGATGATGCTTGTGCCCGAACAGCTCCGGTCCGGTGTCGCAGTGGGCATCGAAGTGGACGAGACCGAGAGGCTGGCCATGGGCGCGGGCGAGGGCCCGCATGATCGGCAGGGTGATGGAGTGGTCGCCGCCGGCGCTCAGCGGCACGATGCCGGCCGACGCGATCCGGTCGTAATGGCGTTCGATGTCCGCGATCGCCTCGTCGAGTCGGTAAACGCCCTCGATGGGGACGTCGCCGAGGTCGGCGATCTTCGCGAGATCGCGGGGGCGCACTCCGGTCTGGTGGTTCACCACGCCCATCAGCGTCGACTGCTCGCGCAGGTGCCGCGGGCCATGGCGGGCGCCCGGACGATTGGTCACCCCACCGTCGAACGGCACCCCCACGATTCCGATGTCGATGCCGTCCCATTCGGCCGGCTCTTCATGCAGGGGGCAGCGCATGAACGTGGCGATGCCGGAGTAGCGCGGCTGGTATTTCTCGCCCCATGCCTGCTTGCGCTCGTCAGGCACGCCGGCGCCGTGACCATCGTCGCGGCTCATCGGGAGGCTCCTCGTGGTGGTGGCGGATACGCCGGCATCATTGTATCGGATGGATAGCGGGGCCTGTCGTACCATGCCCGCCTTGCCGCGGGCGCCGAGAAAACGCTTTTGCGGATCCCGAATCCCATGTGGGATTCGCCGTTACGGCGTCTCCGGGCGCCTCGCTCGAAGGAGACAGAGCATGTTCAAGTCGTTCTTTGCCAACCGGCGCTGGCTGCACTGGTCGGCGCTCGGCAGCGCCGCGATCCTGGTCGTCACCTGGTACAAGGTGCAGCTCGACGTCCGGATCAACGAGTGGTTCGGCGACTTCTACGACACCCTGCAAAAAGCGCTCGCCGAACCGGGGGCGGTGGTGTTCGGCGACTTCCTCGCCAAGTGCCTCACCTTCGCGGAGATCGCCGGGATCTACATCACCGTCGCGGTCCTGCTCGAATTCTTCGTCCGCCACTACGTCTTCCGCTGGCGAACCGCGATGAACGACTACTACATGTCCTACTGGCACCAGGTGCGCCACATCGAGGGCGCGGCCCAGCGCGTGCAGGAGGACACGATGCGCTTCGCCCGCATCGTCGAGGGGCTGGGCGTCGCGTTCATGCGATCGGTGATGACCCTCTTCGCCTTCCTCCCGTTGCTCTGGGGCCTGAGCGAGCACGTGACCGAGCTGCCCTGGATCGGGAAAGTCGATCACTCGCTGGTCTACCTCGCGATCATCTCCGCCGCGGCCGGCACGGTGCTGCTCGCCATCGTGGGGATCAAGCTTCCGGGCCTGGAGTTCAACAACCAGAAGGTGGAGGCCGCGTACCGCAAGGAGCTGGTCTACGGCGAGGACCACGAAGAGCGGGCGGAGCCCGAGACGGTGGCGGAGCTGTTCGCGAACGTGCGCAAGAATTACTTCCGGCTCTACAAGCACTATCTCTACTTCGACATCGCGAAGTGGTCGTACCTCCAGTTCGGGGTCATCGTGCCCTACATCATGATGGGTCCGACCATCGTGGCGGGGATCATCACCCTCGGCGTGCTCCAGCAGATCCTGCGCGCGTTCGACCGGGTCGAGACCTCGTTCCAGTTCCTGGTGAACTCCTGGTCGACGATCGTCGAGCTGATCTCGATCTACAAGCGTCTGAGAGCGTTCGAGTCCCGGATCAAGCTCGACAAGTCGACCCGCACGCCGGGTGGGCCGGGTCCGACCCTGGAAACCGCAAGGGCATGACGGAGGCGGAGACGGGGCAACCGCGGCCTCAGCCCGCGAGGCGAGCGTTCGACTCCGCGATCAGCCGCATGTTCTTCTCGACGTCGTAGCGACCCTCGGTGAGCGTTTCCGGATCCCACTCGCTGCGCTCGGCGCCGAAGAAGTCCCCGCCGTAGACGTGGAGCGCCCCGGTCAGGCGCGGCAGCGGGTTGGTCACCGAGTGGATGACGTCAGGACCGAGCGGCACGGCGTCCTTCGAGCCGAGCGAGCGGGCGCCCTGCGCCTTGAGGAATCCGTCGTCGCGACCGGACTGGCGGCGCCAGAAGATGTTGTCCTCGCGCCCGGTGTAGATCCCGATGACCGCCCACATCCGATGGTCGTGCGGCATGAGCGTCATGTGGGGACCCCATACGATGTTGAGGATCGTGAGCTCGTCGCGGTGGTAGAGCCTGGTCGCCCCGGCGCGGGTCGGCTCGCCGAGCCCCGCGAGCACCGCGGCCGGGTCGGAGCAGGTGCGCTCCACGAGATCGAGCACCGCCTTGTGCGCATCCACCTCCGCGTTGGCCCGGAGACAGTCTTCAGTGAATCGTTCAACGTCGAACATCGCCATCCCTCCCGGATTCCGAGGTGGTATTAGAGCCGCTGAGCGCACCGGTTCGCAAATTTCGGGATTCCCGACCCGGCATGGCCGGAACCAAACGCCGGTGGGTGAAGATCTTCATCGTTTCGTCGAAGACTTCACGGACGAGGGACCAAGGATGTCCGGGGCCTGACCCTCCGCGTTGCATTCCCAGGCGCGGCGACCGGCATCGCGTCCGATTCCGTATTGGGAGCATGCCCGCATCGTGGCGGGGCCGAGGGTATGGTCGAGCTTGCCGAGCCCGAACCCGGAGACCGGCCTTGTCCGGTATCATCGCGTCGCCCCCCGCTTCTTCGCACCGCCGGAGGCATCATGCCCAGACCGCTCGCCGGTATCGACAGGTTTCCGAGGATCCGGCTCGGCCACGCACCGACCCCGCTCGACGCCGCTCCGAACCTCGGTGCGGCCCTTGGCATCGAGCTGTGGATCAAGCGCGACGACTGCACCGGGCTCGCCCTGGGCGGGAACAAGGTGCGCCAGCTCGAGTTCTACCTCGGCGAGGCGCAGGCGCGCGGCGCCGACACCGTGCTCATCACCGGAGCGGTGCAGTCGAACTTCGTCCGTCTCGCCGCCGCCGGCGCGCGACAGCTCGGGATGGACATCCACATCCAGCTCGAAGAGCGGGTGGACGACGCCGACGCTCTCTACCGCGCCTCCGGCAACGTGCTGCTCGACCGGCTGCTCGGCGCGACGATGCATTCCCTTCCGTCCGGTGAGGACGAGGCAGCGGCGGATGCGGCGCTGGAGCGCCTCGCCCGATCGCTCGCCGACGAGGGACGCAAGCCCTACGTGATTCATCTCGGCATCGACCATCCTCCGCTCGGCGGGCTCGGCTACGTCCTCGCCGCAAACGAGGTAATGGAGCAGGCCAGGGCGCGGGGGTTCGGGTTCGACGCGGTGGTCTGCGCTTCGGGGAGCGCACTCACCCACGCGGGTACCCTGGTGGGCATGCGGGCGATCGGCGAGACGATGCCGGTGTCCGGCATCTGCGTGCGGCGCGACGCCTCCCGGCAGCACCCGCGGGTCGCGGGGCGAGCGGCGGAGCTTGCGGCGATGATCGGCCGCTCGGACGTATTCGACGAGAGCGAAGTCGATGTGAGCGACGAGGTGCATCCGCCAGGCTACGGCAAGCTCAACGATGCGGTGCGCGAGGCGATGTCGATGGCGGCGCGCCTCGAGGCCCTGCTCCTCGACCCCGTGTACACCGGCAAGGCGATGGCCGGCCTCATCGCGCACGTGCGCTCCGGGCGCATCGCCGCCGGAAGCCGCGTGCTGTTCCTGCATACCGGGGGACTGCCGGCGATATTCGCCTACGCGGCCAGGCTTGCACCCTGACGGCCAGGCTCATCGATCGAATGACGGCGGGCACGTCGTCGCGCGTGAGCATCAGCAACCTCATGGTCATCGCGGCCGGCGCGGATGCGGAAGTCGCTGCCGAGGGTGTTGGACAGCCGCCAGGCGAGCACCTTGCAGCCATGCCAGTCCATATTCCGCATTGCACGGACCGGCAGGAGCTTCGGAACATCCCGGCAAGGTGGAAGGAAGCGCCGATCGACAGGCCGAAGATGCCGGCGGATCGCCGGCCTTGGTGGCGTATGGATGAACCTGCCGGACATACCGCGCCGACCAGGCCGCCAAACGCACTCGTTCAACGCGCTCACGCCACGCCCTTGAGGCTCAAGGGAAGCCCGGCCGCCACGAAGTACACCCGCCCCGCCATCCCGGCCACGGCCTGGTTGAGCCGGCCGGCGTGGTCGCGGAAGGCGCGGGCCATCGCGTTGTCCGGCACGATGCCGAGGCCCACCTCGTTGGCGACCAGTACCACCGGGCCGGAGGCGGCGGCGAGGGATTCGAGCAGGGCTTCCCGGGCGGCATCGACGTCGTGCCCGTGGTGCATGAGGTTGCCGAGCCAGACGGTCAGGCAGTCGACCAGCAGGCAGGCCCGCGGAACGCTCTCCCGGCGGATCGCCTCCGCCAGCTCGATCGGCGCTTCCACGGTGCGCCAGCCCTCCCCGCGCCGGACACGGTGCGCCTCGATCCTGCCCGCCATCTCGGCGTCGACGGGCTCGGCGGTGGCGACGTAGACGCACCGCCCCCGGCCTTCCCGCGCCATCCCCTCTGCAAACGCGCTCTTTCCCGACCGCGCCCCGCCGAGCACCAGGGTCACGCCGTGCCCGGACTCGATGGCGTCCGCCGGCTCACCGGGGCCATGATCCACCGCGCCCCGTCGGCTCACCGGGAGAGCCCCCCGGCCCGCAGGTGGACCCGCAGCCGCCGCAGATCGCCGGACGGAGTGGCGGTCGGCGTGAACACCAGGAAATCGGTCCGGCCCGACGCGAAGACTTCGAGCACGATGGCGGCCCGGTGCGAGAAGTGGACGACGGGCGGGTCGATCACGATGGGCATCCCGTCCGCCCCGACCACCGCCCAGGTGTCGCCGCCGAACCGGAGCCCGCGATATCGGCCGTCGGCTCTCCCCGGGCTCGAACGCACCGCGAGCAACGCGACCCCGCCGGCCGCTTCCACACCGGCGACGACGCCGGCGCAGAGCACCGCGCCGCAGATCGCGCCCAGCGACAGCGCCTCGACCGCCCAATCACGGGCGATTCGAATCGTGAACGTCCGACCGAGGATTGCCATCTCGCACCCCGCCCCATCCCCTGTCGAGACGTTATGGCGCCTCGACCGCCCAATCACGGGCGACTCGGATCGTGAACGTCCGACGAACGATCGCCATCCCGCACGCTTTCCCGCCCCGGCCGGGACGTTACCACGACCCGCGGCGACTTCGGCCGGACCTGAAACGTGACGGCAATTCCCGCTGACCCTCCGAAGTACGGTTCCCCAGCTTGATTTCGGGGATGCTCCGGCAGTTCGAGCGTCGAATCGCGGCGATTTCACGGATGCTTTCCGGATTGGCGGGAATTGCCGGAAACGTGAAACGTTGCTTGCGCACGCGCCGGGGGTCATAATTTTTTGCACCGCACAACATCGGGATACGTGAATCGAGGATGGCTCGAAACCGACCGCTTTCGCCGCATCTCCAGGTCTACCGCCTGCCGCTCCCGGCGCTGATGTCCATCTCCCATCGGGCGACCGGGGTGCTGCTTGCCGCCGGGAGCCTGGTCATCGTGTATTGGCTCGCGGCAGTCGCAAGCGGCCCCGATGCCTTCGCCGCCGCCCAGGCGCTGCTCGGCTCGCTCCCGGGGCGGGCGTTGCTGCTGGTGTTCACCTTCTCCCTCTTCTACCACCTCGGGAACGGGATCCGGCATCTCTTCTGGGACGCCGGGCTCGGGTTCGAGCTGCGCACCGCGCACGCGAGCGGGGTCGCGGTCATCGTTGCCGCGGTCGTCCTCACCCTGGCCGCCTGGGCGCTCGGCTACGCGATGCGCTGATCCGATCATGAGCGTTCCCTCGGATTTCCGAACCCCCATCGCCCGCGCCCGCGGTCTCGGCTCCGCGAAGGACGGGACACGGCACTGGTGGATGCAGAGACTCACCGCGATCGCGCTGCTCCCGCTCACGGTCTGGCTCGTGGCATCCCTGATCGCCATCGGCACCGCGGACCATGCGCAGACGGTGCGCTGGATCCGCTCCCCGGCGGTCAGCATCGCCCTCCTCCTGACCATCGCCGCCCTCTTCCACCATGCGCAGCTCGGCTTGCAGGTGGTCATCGAGGACTACGTCCATGGCGAGGGGAAGAAGCTCATCGCGCTGATCGCGGTCAAGCTGCTCGCCATCGCGCTCGCGGCGACCGCCGCGTTCAGCGTGTTCAGGATCGCCTTCGGAGGCTGAACCCGTGCCGCCGGCCCGCCCCATCGCCGATCGCGCATACGACGACGTCCGCGACGCGGGCGGCGCCCTCGGGAGTTGAACCCCATGTCATCGGCCTACCCCATCGTCGAGCACCAGTACGACGTCGTGGTCGTCGGCGCGGGCGGAGCGGGCTTGCGCGCCACACTCGGTCTGGCGGCGCAGGGGCTGTCCACCGCCTGCGTGACCAAGCTCTTTCCCACCCGCAGCCACACCGTCGCGGCCCAGGGCGGCATCAGCGCCGCGCTCGGCAACATGGGCGAGGACGACTGGCGCTGGCACATGTACGACACGGTGAAGGGCTCCGACTGGCTCGGCGATCAGGACGCGATCGAGTACATGTGCCGCGAAGCGATCCCCGCGGTGATCGAGCTCGAACACTTCGGGGTCCCGTTCTCGCGCACCGAGGACGGACGGATCTACCAGCGTCCCTTCGGTGGAATGACCACGCACTACGGCGAAGGCACCGCCCAGAGGACCTGCGCGGCGGCGGACCGCACCGGCCACGCGATCCTCCACACCCTCTACCAGCAGAGCCTTCGGCACGATGCGGAGTTCTTCATCGAGTACTTCGCGATCGACCTGCTCATGGACGACGACGGCGCCTGCCGCGGGGTGCTGGCCTGGAACCTCGACGACGGCACCCTGCACCGGATCCGCGCCCATACGACGGTGCTCGCCACCGGTGGCTACGGCCGGACGTACTTCTCCTGCACCTCCGCCCACACCTGCACCGGCGACGGCAACGCCATGGCCCTTCGAGCCGGCCTGCCCCTGCAGGACATGGAGTTCATCCAGTTCCACCCCACCGGGATCTACGGCTCCGGCTGCCTCATCACCGAGGGCTCGCGGGGCGAAGGCGGCTACCTGACGAACTCCGAGGGCGAGCGCTTCATGGAGCGCTACGCCCCCAACGCGAAGGATCTGGCGTCACGCGACGTCGTGAGCCGCGCGATGACCATCGAGATCCGCGAAGGCCGCGGGGTCGGTGAGAACAAGGACCACATCTTCCTGCACCTCGAGCATCTCGGACCGGAAGTGATCAGGGAGCGGCTGCCGGGGATCTCCGAGACCGCGAGGATATTCGCGGGCGTGGACACGTCGCGGGAACCGATACCGGTCCTCCCCACCGTGCACTACAACATGGGCGGGGTCCCGACCAACTTCCACGGCGAGGTCGTGACCCTCGCCGGGGACGATCCGGACGTGGTGGTTCCGGGCCTGATGGCCATCGGGGAGTGCGCCTGCGTTTCGGTGCACGGGGCGAACCGGCTGGGCTCGAACTCGCTGCTCGACCTCGTGGTGTTCGGCCGCGCGGCCGCCAAACGGTGCGGCGAGAGCATCGAGGCGGGCAGCGCCCACCCGCCGCTGCCGGCCGGGTCGGAGGACCGCATCCTCGCCCGCTTCG
Source organism: uncultured Gammaproteobacteria bacterium (assembly GCA_958295835.1). Lineage (GTDB taxonomy): Bacteria > Pseudomonadota > Gammaproteobacteria > HK1 > HK1 > HK1. Next base: position 3,326,433 of record OY282378.1, on the reverse strand, counting down.
ACCGGCTGCGCCACGCGCGGGGCAGCGAGCTCACCGCCGCGCTGCGGCTGCGGATGCAGCGGGTGATGCAGAACAACGCCGCGGTGTTCCGCACCGGAGACACCCTCGACGAGGGATGCCGCCTCATCAGCGACGTGCAGGCGGCGTTCGCCGAGGTGCGCGTCGAAGACCGGAGCCTGGTGTGGAACTCCGACCTCGCCGAGACCCTGGAGCTGGAGAACCTGCTCGGACAGGCGGTGGTGACGATGTACTCGGCCGCGAACCGCACCGAGAGCCGCGGCGCCCACGCCCGCGAGGACTGTCCGGAGCGCGACGACGATCGATGGCTGAAGCACACCCTGGCATGGTTCGGCGGGCAGGGCGTCCCGCGGATCGGCTACCGGCCGGTCCACATGTACACCCTGACCAACGACACGAAGGTCATCCCGCCCCGGGCGCGGGTCTACTGAGCGGGTCTGCCGAGCGAGGGGCATCGCACATGGCGCAGTTCACACTTCCGGCAGGCTCGGCCGTCCGTGACGGCAGAACCTGGCCGGCCCCCGGCGACGCGCAGCGGCCCAAGACGTTCGTCGTCTACCGCTACGATCCGGACTCGGACGAGAACCCGCGGCGCGACCGCTACACCATCGATCTGGCGAGCTGCGGCCCGATGGTTCTCGACGCCCTCATCAAGATCAAGAGCGAGATCGACCCCACCCTGACCTTCCGGCGGTCCTGCCGGGAGGGGATCTGCGGCTCGTGCGCGATGAACGTCGGCGGGCGGAACGGCCTCGCGTGCATCAGCGCGATCGAGGACTACTCCGGCGCGGTGGCCGTCCATCCGCTGCCGCACATGCCGGTGGTGAAGGACCTCGTGCCGGACATGTCGCATTTCTATGCGCAGTACGCCTCGATCAAGCCGTGGATGCGCTCCCGCCCGTCCCCGCCGGACCGCGAGCGGCCCCAGTCGAAGGAGGAGCGCGAGCGGCTCGACGGGCTCTACGAATGCATCCTCTGCGCCTGCTGCTCCACGAGCTGCCCGAGCTACTGGTGGAACGGCGACCGCTACCTCGGCCCGGCCGTCCTGCTCCAGGCGTACCGGTGGCTCGTCGACAGCCGCGACGAGGCGGCCGGGGAACGGCTCGACGACCTCGAAGACCCGTTCCGGCTCTACCGCTGCCACACCATCATGAACTGCACCACCGCCTGCCCGAAGGGGTTGAACCCGGCGAAGGCGATCGCCGGGATCAAGAAGATGATGGTCACCCGCGGCATCTGAGCGGTTCACGGAACCATTGCACGCCGCGGCTCGGGCCGCCTCGTGGAGCGACCCCGGCTGTCGCCCCGCGACCCGGCACGGAAGTGCGGGTGGCGCGCGACGAGGCCCTCGTGAAGCAACGCCGGGCTGCCCCGTGACCCGGCACGGAATGCGGGTGGCGTGCGACGAGACCCTCGTGCAGCAACTCCGGATTGCCCCGTGACCCGACAGACGAGGCTCGATCGGGCGCGCTGGCGCTGCCGGCGCGGGATGAAGGAACTCGACGTCCTGCTCGAACGCTTCGCCGCCCGCGCCCTGCACCGGCTCGACGATCGAGAGCTGGATGCGCTGGAACGCCTGCTCGGAGAACCGGACCAGGACATCCATGCGTGGCTGGTCTCGGAGCCGGGGTCTCAGGCGCCGCCGGAGATGGAGGGGATCGTGGCGCTCGTTCGCTCCCATGCGTTGAGAAGGGGGTGAAGGGGACGCCGCGCCGTTCCTGCCCCGCTTCAGTCCCTCCTGCCGATCCCGCTGGAAGGTACGCCGTCCTGCTCGAAGGTCACTGCCAAGCGCCGGCTATGCCACGCGCGAGACGGCGTAAGCATCTCCGTTCGACATCCGGCCACCAGGCAACGGACAGCTTGCAGCCGGTACTTTCACAATTGGATCGGAATATGTAACCCATATTGGGATATATGTTGAAATACCCAGTTTTCGAAATATAATTGACCTCTGTTTGGGAACAATTCAGTGACTCACCACCCGAGGAGGAGACAAGCGATGGACATTTGTCACCAAGGAGGGCTTTCCCATGAGAATCCTGGGGAGACCGAGAATCGAAGACGCGATGAGGACACACCCTGATCTGAGGGACGCCCTGCGAGCGTGGACCGCGGAGGTCGAGAGAGCCGAATGGCAATCGCCTGCTGAAATTCGGGAGCGCTATCCGCGGGCTTCGCACATAGGGAGACGGAGAGTCGTGTTCAGGCTCAGAGGAAATCGTTATCGCCTCATCGCGACCGTCCAATACGCCTCGGCGCCCGCTCCCGGATCGACGACTGGGCCCGGGATCGTCGCCGTCAAATGGATTGGTACACATGCCGGCTACGATGAGATCGACGCCGGGACCGTCTAGAATGCAATGGAGATGAGATCATGATTATTCGACCGATCCGGTCCGATGCCGATTACCGGTCGGCCATGAGCAGAGTCGAGTCGCTCATGGATCTCGACGATCCAACTCGGGATCAGAAGGACGAGATCGAACTTCTCTCCCTGGTCATCGAAGCTTATGAGCGTCGAACCACCTCGATCGTACCGCCCAGCCCGATAGAAGCAATCAGGTTTCGCATGGAACAACTCGGGCTCACCGCCGCCGACGTGGCCCCCTACTTCGGAGGGCGGACGCGCGTTTACGAAGTCCTGAAGGGCCGTCGCGATTTGAGCACGGGCATGATGCGCTCGCTCAACGAGCATCTCGGTATTCCGGCCGACATCCTGCTCGGCCGTTCGATCACGCACTTGCCCGAGCCGTCGAACTACGATTGGACTCGATTCCCGATTCGAGAAATGATGAAACTGGGTTGGATCTCCCGCGTTGATGACATTGCGGACAACGGTGAAGAACTGATCGAAGAGTTTATCGCCGGTGCTCTCGGCAGACTTTCCGCGGCTACCGCGCCTTCGTTCCATCTTGGCTCGCGCCAGAATGCGAAGGCCGAGCCGTATGCCTTGATGGCGTGGTGCTGCCAGGCGATGAAGTTGGCGGCAGAGGACGATCCCGTGCCGAAGGCGTTCAACCCGAACAGCGTCGATCCGGCAAGCTTTCTGATGGAGATCGCGCGTTTGAGCCGGAAACGGGAAGGCCCGCGCCTCGCCGTCATGCGGATGCGTGAGGAGGGTATCCGCTTCGTCGTACTGACTCACCTCAGGAAGAGTTATCTGGATGGTGCTGCAATGCGAGGATCGGACGGGGGCTCTCTGGTGGCCCTGACGCTTCGGTACGATCGTCTCGATTATTTCTGGTTCTGTCTGATGCACGAGCTCGCGCACGTCCTGGTCCATCTCGACGACGAGGAATGCCAGGGGCGATGCGTGTTCATCGACGACATGTCGTTACGGGGCAGCACCGGCTGTTCTCGCAAGGCCACGCGCGAGCACGAAGCCGACGCTCTGGCCGAGCAGGCCTTGATTGACAGCGATATTTGGGATCGGTTCGGTTTCCCGGAGGCCGCCACGGAGCTACGGGTTGCCGAATTGGCGATGGAAGCGAACGTGCATCCGTCGGTAGTGGCCGGGCGGGTCCGGTTCGAGACCCGGAACTATCGCAGATTCGGAGGACTGGTCGGGAACGGCGAAGTGCGGAAGCTCTTCCCGCGAGAGGGGGTCTATACGGATGCAAGGGGATAGACGGCTCCTGGTATGTCGAGCCGGTCGGATTTTCCATCCCTTCTCCGTTTGTACAGTCCGTCCCTCACCACTGCCCTTCCTCTCTCTGCGTGCGCGCCGCCAACTCCACGGCCTCTGCCGGCAAGTCGTAGTATCGGGCGGCCACCACCTCTTTCTTCGCGTAGTCCGGGTACCTGGCCGGGTTTCGTACCATGAGCGGGACGGGGGCGGGACGGTCCAGCGGGTCCCAGACCACGTACAGCCAGTACGTGTCCCCGAGTTGCTGCGCCTTTCAAGACCGCGTTTCGGCGGCTCGACGATGATACGTATAGCGGGCGCCGGTGGTGAACAGAAGCGGCCGAAGCACAGCCGCCACGGGGACAACGACCGGAGCACCTCTGCCGGCGTACGGTCGGGTGAACCGCCTCGGGATTACCGGAGGCCAGCTTGCTCGTTCCAGCCCTCCATCACCCCGTCCGGCGCTTGATCCGACGACCGCTACCGCACGGATCGGGCGGCAGCCAGCCGAAGGGCTTTCACGAGAACGAGGCCACATCCGGTTACAGGAGCTGGGACAGGAAGGTCCGGGCGGGGACGATCAGCGGGGCGCCCGGCTTGGCGAAGCAGTCTTCGTCGACGTAGTCGGCGTCTGCCGTGACCTGGAACGCGAACGGGGCGCCGGTCTGCTCCTGGTAGTGTTTCAGGGACGGGCTCATCGATTCGTCATGGTGTTTCGTCTCGACGAGGAACCAGGGTTCGCCGTCGCGTACCACCAGGAAATCGACTTCCCGCTTTTCCTTGTCGCGCAGGTAGCCGAGCTCGAAGGCACCCAGGCCCATGTCGGTCCAGCCCTCGACCGCCTTCAGGAGATGGCATGCCACGAAGGTCTCGGCCCGTTGCCCCACGTCCTCGATGGACGCCCAATCCCGCAGATACCACTTCGGCTCCTTGCGCAGGGAGCGCGAGACGTTCCTGAACCAGGGCCTGACGATGAATCCCAGATGGAGATCGCACAAGGTGGCAATCCAGCGGCGGACGGTATCGACGGCGACCCGCACCTGCCTCGCGAGGTTGTCGTAGACCAGTTGCTGCGCAGAACGATCGGCCAGCAGCCGGACCATGAGTTCAAGCTGGCCGAGTTGCTGGACCTGCGTCAGATCGCGGACCTCTTCCCTGACCAACTGCCCGAAACGAAGCGATTGCCAGCGGCGGCTGAAGCGCGCATCGCGCTTGAGAAAGGGCTCCGGGTAACCGCCGTGACGCCAGAGGGCGTCGAAGTCACCGGCCTCGATCGGTCGCGGCGGGCGGACGATCCGTGTCGTGTCCGGAAGTTCCTGCGTGATCGCCTCGGCAACGGAAAAGGGGTGCATTCGATAGGGGAAATAACGCCCCATCAGGCTGTCGCCGCCGCGGCGATACACGTCGAGACGCGCACTGCCCGTCACCGCGATCCGTACCCGATCGGCATGGGTGTCGAAAAAGCCTTTCAGGAACTGCTTCCAGCGCGGAAACTTGTGCAACTCGTCGAACAGGACCACGGGCACGGTCCCGGACAGCCGATCCAGTCCCAGCCTGTCGATGAGGCTCCGGGGACCGGCGAGGATGAGCTCCCGATCGTCGATGTCATCCCAGTTGAAGCAGGCATCGGCGCGATGCCGGCAGGTGGTGGTCTTGCCTACCTGGCGCGGACCGCTGACGAACGCCATCTGCCGGTGGGCCGCCAGATGCTCGGCCAGCAGGGAATCGTAGATGCGGGGCGCCGGCATGGCTGACGATTATCGATGGCATCGTCGAATGGTCAAGACTTTTCTGCGATCCGTCTACATCCGGCCGGCTCGGCTCCAGAGCCTTCCGACCGGCCGGCACAGAGGGCCGGCAGACACATGATCGCCCGCACACCGGCTGCACCCCGAATCCGGACCAGAGCGGCACTCGTTGACATGGCCGGCGCCGGCATCACAATGTTCCCTGAACCCTTGCCCCACGAGGCGGCTCCGCCACGCCGAACGATGAACCCTGCCGAACCCGCCGACAATCACCACGCGCCTCCCGCATCGGCGGACACCGGCGGGGCGGGCGCGATGCTTTCCGGTGACGCCGTCGCCCGGCTCGGCTCCCTCGCCGTGCTGCGGACCTCCGGCGCCGATGCCCTCGCCTTCCTCCAGGGCCAGCTCACCGCCGACGTCGGCGAAGTCGGCCCGGCGGCGTCCCGGCTCGCCGCCTGGTGCTCGCCCAAGGGGCGGGTGCTCGCGATGTTTCGCCTCTTTGCCGATCCGGCCGGCGACGGGTACCTGCTCGTCTGCGAGCGCTGGTTCGTCGCGAAGCTGCTCGCGCGCCTGCGCATGTTCATCCTGCGTGCGGATGCGCGGGTCGATGACGTGAGCGGCGAGATCGGGGTCGCCGGCATCGCCGGCACGTGCGCCCTCCCGGATCGCGCCGCGGCATGGGCGCGCGCCGCCGACGTCGATGACGCCGCGACGTTCGAGGAGACCGCCATCGCCCGGGTGCCGGGTCGCCACCGCCGGTTCATCGCCGCGGGGCCGCACGTATCCATCGCGTCTGTCGCAGCGCCTCGCGATGACCGCGTGCGGCGGACCGGCGACGGCGCATGGCGCCTCGCGGACATCTGCGCCGGCGTCGCGCCCATCGGTGAGGACACGTCCGATACCTTCCTGCCGCAGATGCTCAATCTCGACCGGCTCCGTGCGGTGAGCTTCGAGAAGGGGTGCTACGTCGGCCAGGAGATCGTCGCCCGCACCCAGCACCTCGGCCGTATCAAGCGCCGCGCCTGCGTGGGCCGGACCGATGCCGCCATCGCCGCCGACGATCCGATCGTGGACGCCGCCCGCGGCGAGGCTCCGAAGGTCGGCGCGGTGATCACCGCGCAGCCACACCCGGACGGCGGATATGCCGCTTGCGTCGTGCTCGACCTCGAGTCCGCGTCCTCCCCGGCGTTGTGCGTGGGCCGGTCCGGCGGCGCCCCGATCCGGATCTCGACCCCCTGCTACATGGCGCTCCCCGGCTGAATCCGCGCATGGCTCGGCAGAGCCGGATCGCCCCCGGCCCCGTTGCTCCCGATCCGGCGCGCTCCGGTGAGCGTGCTTCCGTGAGCGGGAGCGGGATCGTCGCCGCCGGTGACTTCACGCCGGCGTGGTGGCTGCCCGGCCCGCATCTGCAAACCCTCTGGCCGGCGCTGGTCCGGCGCCCGCGGCCGGTGCGGACCACACGGGAACGCTTCGAGCTTCCGGACGGGGATTTCGTCGATCTGGACCGGACGGGCGAATCCGGGCCGATCGTCGTCATCCTGCACGGGCTCCAGGGGTCGAGCCGGTCGTCATACGTGCGCGGCCTGCTCGGCACGTTCCTGCAGCGCGGCTGGCGCGGGGTGGTCATGCACTTCCGGGGTTGCAGCGGCGAGCCGAACCGCCTCCCCCGCACCTACCACTCCGGCGAGACCGGCGACCTCGGACACGTCGTACGCGGCCTGCGCGAGCGGCATCCGTCGACGCCGGTGGCGGCGGTGGGTTTCTCGCTGGGGGGCAACGTCCTGCTGAAATGGCTGGCGGAGCGCGGCGCCGCCGCGGAAATTGCCGCGGCGGCGGTGGTCTCCGTCCCCTTCCGTCTCGCCGGGGCCGCGGATCGGCTCGACCGCGGGTTCTCGCGGGTGTACACGCGCTACCTCATCACCGATCTGCACCGGACCGTGCGGCGGAAATTCCGGCATCGGCCGTGTCCGATCGACCTCGCCGCGATGCGCCGGGAGAAGACCTTCCGCGGCTTCGACGACCGGGTCACCGCTCCCCTGCACGGCTTTCGCGACGCGGAGCACTACTACGACGTAGCGAGCTGCCGGCAGTATCTACGCGAAGTGGCTCGTCCGACGCTGATCGTTCATGCCCTGGACGATCCCTTCATGACCCGCGACGTCGTTCCGGGCTCCGGGGAGCTCGCGCCTTCCATCCGCCTGGAGCTGAGCGCGGCGGGCGGGCACGTGGGGTTCGTGGAGGGGGTCACACCGTGGTCGGCGCGGTATTGGCTCGAGGACCGGATCCCCCGCTTTCTCGCCGAGCAGTTCGACGTCGCCCGCCGTGGCTCCCCGGAGCGGTCATGAACCGGCGTCTGGGCTCCCAGGCGCCGGATCCGTTTCCCGACCGGAACATCATGGCGCAATCACGACGACCACCGATGCGGATCCCCGCTTCCACGGGGATGACGTCCTGTTGGCAAATGCTGCCATCCCACGGGAGCGGGAGTCCCTGGGCTCGAATACCGGCCCGAGCGGACGACCACCAGGGAACCGCGGCAGCGAGCACCCGGGGACCGCTCACGCGGTGCGCGACTCCCGCGGCACCGCCTTCATGCTCAGGCGGATGCGGCCCTGCTTGTCGACCTCCAGCACCTTCACCTTCACGCGGTCGCCTTCCCGGAGCTTGTCGCTGACCTTCTCGACCCGTTCCTCCGAGATCTGGGAGATGTGGACGAGCCCGTCGCGGCCGGGGAGGATGTTGACGAAGGCGCCGAAGTCCATGAGCTTCGCGACCCGGCCGTCGTAAATCGTGCCGACCTCGACGTCCGCGGTGATCTGCTCGATGCGCCGCCGCGCTTCGAGGCCCGCCGCGGCGTCCACCGACGCGATCTTCACCGTCCCGTCGTCGCTCACGTCGATGGTGGCGCCGGTCTCCTCGGTCAGCGAGCGGATGACGCTGCCGCCCTTGCCGATGACGTCGCGGATCTTCTCCGGGTGGATCTTGAACGAGATGATGCGCGGCGCGAACACCGACATGTCTGCGCGTGGCGCCGCCAGCGTCGCATTCATCCGGTCGAGGATGTGGAGCCTGCCTTCACGCGCCTGCATCAGGGCGGTTTCCATAATCTGACGGGTGATTCCGTCGATCTTGATGTCCATCTGCAACGCGGTGACGCCCTCGGCAGTCCCCGCGACCTTGAAGTCCATGTCGCCGAGATGGTCCTCGTCGCCCATGATGTCGGAGAGCACGACGAACGAATCGCCCTCCTTGATGAGCCCCATCGCGATCCCGGCCACCGGCGCCGCCACCGGCACCCCCGCATCCATCAGCGAAAGGCTCGTGCCGCATACCGTGGCCATCGAGCTCGATCCGTTCGACTCGGTGACCTCGGACACCACCCGCACGACGTAGGGGAAGTCGTCCATGTTCGGCATGACCGCCTGGATCGCACGCTTCGCCAGCCGTCCGTGGCCGATCTCCCGGCGCCGGGGCCCGAGCATCCGCCCGGTCTCCCCGACACAGAAAGGGGGAAAGTTGTAGTGCAGCATGAAGGGCTCGCGGCGCTCGCCTTCGATGGCGTCGACGATCTGGGCGTCGCGGGTGGTGCCGAGGGTGGTGGCCACGATGGCCTGGGTCTCGCCGCGCGTGAACAGGGCGGAGCCATGGGTGCGGGGCAGGAGCTTGACGCGGCTGGCGATGTCGCGCACCACGGCGGGGCCGCGGCCGTCGATGCGGTCCTCGCCGGCGAGGATGGAGCCGCGCACGATCGATTTCTCCAGCTTCTCGAACGCCCCGCGGACCGCGGCCTCCGGCCAGCGGCCCTCCTCTTCGCCGGCCAGCGACCCGACCGCCGCGTTGCGGACTTCTCCCACGCGGGCCCGGCGCTCGATCTTGTCGATGACTCGATACGCTTCCCTGATGCCGGACTCCGCATTCGAGCGGATCGCCTCGACCAGTGCTTCGTCGGCAGGGAGCGCCGCCCATTCCCAGCGCGGCTTCCCCGCCTCCGCGGCCAGCGCTTCGATCGCGCCGATCGCCGCCTGCATCCGCTCATGGCCGAACATCACCGCATCAAGCATCACCGACTCGCCCAGCACCTTCGCCTCCGACTCGACCATCAGCACCGCGTTCCTGGTACCCGCGACGACGAGGTCCAGGTCCGACGCCGCGGTCTGCTTGAAGGTCGGATTGAGCACGAACTCCCCGCGGACGTAGCCGACCCGCGCCGCCCCTACCGGGCCGTCGAACGGCAGACCCGACACCGCGAGTGCGGCGGAGGCGCCGACCAGCGCCGGAATGTCGGGGTCGATCTCGGGGTCGAGCGAGAGCACGGTGGCAATCACCTGCACTTCGTTGCGAAAGCCGTCCGGGAACAACGGGCGCAACGGCCGGTCGATGAGGCGCGACGTGAGCGTCTCCTTCTCCGTCGGCCGCCCTTCGCGCTTGAAGAAGCCGCCGGGTATCTTGCCCGCCGCATACGTCTTCTCGATGTAGTCCACCGTCAGCGGGAAGAAGTCCCGGCCCGGCGACGGCGATTTCGACCCGACGACGGTCGCCAGCACCGTGGTGTCGCCGAGGCTCGCGAGCACCGCACCGGATGCCTGGCGGGCGATCTCGCCCGTTTCCAGCACGAGATCGCGGGGACCGAACGGAATCGTCTTCTTGATGGGTGTCATGGGCTCAACCTTGCAAAGCGTGGCGGAACGCCCGTTTGGGGCGCGAAGCACACGTCAGGGGGATGAAGAGGAGAGGGACGACAACGCAGGCGATGTCATCATCGGCCGATGGTGACATCGAGGGTCGGATCAGCGACGCAGGCCGAGCTTTGCAATGAGTGCCCGGTACCGCTCGACGTCCTTGCGCCGGAGGTAGTCGAGCAGCTTGCGCCGCTGGCTGACGAGCTTCAGCAGACCCTGGCGGGAGTGGAAATCGTGCGAATGCGCGCGGAAGTGCTCGGTCAGGTGCGCAATCCGGCGCGAGAGCAACGCCACCTGGACCTCGGGCGACCCCGTATCCCGCTCACCGCGCTTGTGCTCCTCGACGATTCCCGCCTTCAGGACCGCAGACAACGACATCGCTTCCGTCCTCTCTCGCGAAAGTTACGTATTCTAACCTTGACCGACCCGCCTAACAAGGTTCGGAGAAGTCTCGGAATGAGCGACAACTTGTTGATAAAATGCTGATTTTCATGGGCTTGACACGAAGAGCCGGCGCGGTGCGATCCGACCGTCGTCCAATACCTCGCCGACGCCGATGAATCCCGCGCGCTCCGAGTGGATCCGCACCCAGCCCTCCGTGGGCGAATGCGGCACCAGAACCGGCTGCCCCTTGCGGAGGTAGAACGCGACGCCCTCGGTCAGCAGCACGCTCGGCCACTGGGAGACCGCCGCCTCCATCGGGCGCAACCGCGCATCGAGAGCGCCAGGGCCTTCCTCGGCCAGAGACTCGATGGTGGCCATCTCCATCATGTCGGCGTCCGTGAAAGGGCCGGCGCCGATCCGGCGCAGTGCCACGACACTCGCACCACAGCCGAGAGCCGTCCCGAGATCCTCGGCCAGGGTGCGGACATACGTTCCCTTCGAGCACAGCACCTCGACCTCGATGCGCTCGCCTTCGGTGTGCAGCACGTCGAAACGGTGGATGGTGATGGGGCGCGGCTGCCGCTCGACCACGATGCCTTCGTGTGCGAGCTGGTACAAACGCTTGCCCTTGTGCTTCAGCGCGGAGTGCATGGGGGGGATCTGCTCGATCTCGCCACGAAACCGGGCCACCGCGCGCTCGACCGCAGTCGCGGACAACGCCGGCACCGGGCGGCGGGAAACCACCTCTCCCTCGGCGTCGCCCGTGGAGGTCGTCACCCCGAGCAGGAACGTGGCGACATAGTGCTTGTCGGCGTTCAGCAGGTATCCGGAGAGCTTGGTCGCCTCGCCGAAGCAGATGGGCAGAAGTCCGCTCGCGAGCCGATCGAGGCTGCCGGTATGCCCGGCCTTGCGCGCGCGATAGAGCCGCTTGATCCGCTGGAGGGCCTCGTTCGAGCCCATCCCGATGGGCTTGTCGAGAACGAGAATGCCATCGACCGCGCGCCCCCGCGATCGTCGCACCGATCGACGCATCATCCCGATCCTTCAGCAAGGCTCGCCGCGGGCGGGACGCGACGCTGCGGCCGTCCCGTCGATCAACGCGTCGATGCGAAGCGCGAGCTCGAGCGTTCGATCATGCTCGAACACCAGACGCGGCAGGCGACGCATGCGGACCCGCCGGCCGAGACGGGAGCGCAGAAACCCGGCGGCGCGGTTCAATGCTTCCACCGACGCATCACCGTCGGTCTCGCGGCCCGGCGTCACCAGCACCCTGGCCTGTCTCATGTCGGGAGAGAGATCGATCCCCGACACCGTGACCTCACCCACCCTCGGGTCCGCCACCTCGTGGGCTACGAGGAGCGCGATCTGGCGCTGGATCTGATCCGCGACCCGAATCGACCGGCTGTACACGGTGTTACCCACTCTCGTTGCGCCCCGCCATCCGGCGGATCACACCGTGCGCTGGAGCTGTATGCGTTCGTAGACTTCGATCTGGTCTCCAACCTTGACGTCGTTGTAGTGGCGGACGCCGATACCACACTCGGTACCCGCACGGACCTCGCTCACGTCGTCCTGGAACCGGCGTAACGACTCGAGCTCGCCTTCGTAGATGACGACGCTGTCGCGCAGAACGCGGATCGGGTTGCTCCTGCGCACCGCGCCCTCCGAGACCCGGCAACCGGCGATGTTCCCGTATCGCTTCGAGCGGAAGACGTCCCGCACTTCGGCGATTCCGACAATCTCCTCCTTGAACTCCGGCTCGAGCATGCCGCTCATGGCCTGCCTCACGGTATCGATGACCTCGTAGATCACGCTGAAATAACGCACGTCCACGAGCTCCGCCTCGATGACCCGGCGCGCGGCGGCATCCGCACGCACGTTGAAGCCGACCACGATCGCGTTCGATGCAACTGCGAGATTCGCATCGGTTTCGCTGATGCCACCGGCCGCCGCCGCGACGACGTTGACCTTCACCTCCTTGGTGGAGAGCTGGGTCAGCGCATCGCGAAGCGCCTCGACCGAGCCTTGCACGTCGGCCTTGACGATAATGTTGAGGGTATGGGTCTCGCCCTCCTTCATCTGCTCGAAGACGTTCTCGAGCATTGTCGCCTGCTGCCGGGCGAGCCGGACCTCGCGATACTTGCCGTGTCTGAAGGTCGCAATCTCACGCGCCTTGCGCTCATCGGCGACGACCACCGCCTCGTCGCCGGCATCCGGCGGTCCGGACAGTCCCAGCACCTCCACCGGAATCGACGGGCCGGCCGAGGGCGTCTCCGCGCCCGTCTCGTCGAACAGCCCTCGCACGCGACCGAACTCCTGACCGGCCAGGAGAATGTCACCCTTCGCGAGACGACCGGCCTGCACGAGCACGGTAGCAACGGGGCCGCGCCCGCGTTCGATCCGGGACTCGACGACGACGCCGCGGGCAGAGCCTTTCTCGGGCGCGGAAAGCTCGAGCACCTCCGCCTGCAGGCCGATGGCCTCGAGCAGGTCGTCGATACCCTGGCCGGTGAGCGCCGAGACGTCCACGAACATGGTCTCTCCGCCCCAATCTTCAGGGACGATCTCGTGGCTGGTGAGGGATTGGCGAATACGTTCGGGGTCCGCATCCTCCCTGTCGATCTTGTTGACGGCGACCACGATGGGCACGTTGGCGGCCTTCGCGTGGGTGATCGCCTCGACCGTCTGCGGCATGACCCCGTCGTCCGCCGCGACCACCAGCACAACGATGTCCGTCGCCCGAGCGCCGCGCGCCCGCATTGCAGTGAATGCCGCGTGACCCGGCGTATCGAGAAACGTGATGGTTCCCCGCGGGGTTTCGACGTGGTAGGCGCCGATATGCTGGGTGATGCCGCCCGCTTCCCCGGCCGCGACCTTCGCGGTTCGAATGTAGTCGAGGAGAGACGTCTTGCCGTGATCGACGTGGCCCATCACGGTCACCACCGGTGAGCGAGGCGCCGCCGGGTGCCCGCTCTCGTCGCCCGCCTGCAGGACCTCTTCCTCGATGGAGCTCTCCTTGACCGGCTTCGCGACATGGCCAAGCTCCTCGACGACGATCACCGCGGCGTCCTGATCGATGACCTGGTTGATGGTCACCATCATGCCGAGCCCCATCAGCGCCTTGATCAGATCGGTGGCCTTGATCGACATCTTCTGCGCGAGCTCCCCCACCGTGATCGTTTCGGGAATGGCGACCTCTCGAACCACCGGCGCGGTCGGCATCTCGAAGCCGTGGCGCGCGGGCTGGGTACGAACCACCGGACGCGATTTCTGTTTCTTGCGCCTGCGGCCCGCCTTGTCGCTCGCGACGTGCAGCTCTTCGCGGCTTCTCCGACCACGGTCACGCCGCCCACCGCGCTCGCGGCCGTCCCCTCGGTCTCCACGCTTGGAATCGGGGCGGCGCGAGGGTGAGGCAGGAGCCGGCTTGGCGGTCGGCGCCGGCGGAGCGGCGGGCGTGGCGGCCGGCGCCGCGGGCGCGGCGGCGGCAGGCTCGGGCGCCGGCTCGGGCACGGGTTCTTCAATCGGGATGTGCTTCTTCTTCTCGGACTCGCGCAGCTTGCGTAGCGCCTCCTCCTTCTCCCGTGCCTCCGCTTCCGCCCTCAGGGTCTCGTCGAGCTCCTGCTGACGGCGCTTCGCCTCTTCCTGCAAGGCGCGCTTCGCGGCGTTCATGCGCGCCTTGGCATCGCCCTCTTCCCCGGCCGCGGCAACCCTCGTGTCGGCTCGCGGGCCGGCGCCCGGCGCGTACGTCCGCCGCCCGCGCGTCTCGACCACCACCGTTTTCCGGCGGCCCTGCGGCGAGGCGATCCTCAACTCGCTCACCGATTTGCGCCGCAGGGTGATCTTGCGTGGCGCGGCCGGCTCGCTCCCACTCTTGCCGTGCAGGCGGCGCAGGTGCGTGAACAACTGCGTCTTCTCCTGATCGTTGATCCGCTCGTCGGCTCCAGTGTGAGGAAGCCCCGACTCGCCAAGATGCGCCAGCAACCGGTTGACGGGGATCCCGACAACGTCGGCCAGCTCTCGCACAGTTGTCTCGGCCATCTGAGTGACTCCTGGGACTCTTTACCGCGGCTGGCTCTCGGCCTCTTCCTGCTCGAACCAGATGGCCCGCGCGGTCATGATCAGCTTCCCCGCGCGTTCCGGGTCGATCTCCATGATCTCGGTGAAATCGTCCACCGACAGCTCCGCGAGCTCCTCTCTCGTGGTGACGCCCTTGGCCGCCAGCCCATAGGCGAGCTCGGTGTCCATACCGTCCAGGAGGAGAAGATCCTCGGCCGGTGCTCCGCTCGATACACCCTCTTCGCTCGCGATCTCGCGGATCAGCAGCACATCGCGGGCGCGCGACTGCAGCTCCCGGCAGATCTCCTCGTCGAACTCGTCGATCGCGAGCATCTCGGCCTCGGGCACGTAGGCGACCTCTTCGATGCTGGTGAAGCCTTCCTGGAGCAGAATGAGCGCGACCTCCTCGTCGACGTCGAGCTGATCCCTGAACAGGCTGAGAAACTTGCCCGCCTCCATCTCGTTCTTCTCGTCGGCCTGCTGCTCGGTCATCACGTTGATCTGCCACTGCGCCAGTTGACTGGCCAGGCGCACGTTCTGTCCGCCGCGGCCGATGGCCTGCGAGAGCTGCTCTTCGTGCACCGCGACATCCATCGCCCTCGACTCTTCGTCGACGAGGATCGAGACCACCTCGGCCGGGGACATCGCGTTGATCACGTACTGGGCGGGGTTCTCGTCCCACAGGATGATGTCCACCCGTTCGCCCGCGAGCTCGTTCGACACCGCCTGAACCCGGGAGCCACGCATACCGACACAGGCTCCGACCGGGTCGATGCGCGCGACCTTGCTGCGAACCCCGATTTTCGCTCGTGAACCGGGATCACGCGCGCATCCCATGATCTCGATCAGTCCTTCGGCGATCTCCGGCACCTCGAGGGTGAAAAGGCTCACCATGAGCTCGGGCGCAGTCCGGCTTATGAACAATTGAGGTCCACGCGCCTCCGCACGCACCTCCCGCAAGTAGCCGCGGAGCCGGTCTCCCGGTCGCACGATCTCACGCGGGATGACCTCCTCCCGGTTGACGATCGCCTCCGCGTTGCCGCCCAGGTCGAGGAGGATGCTGCCTCGTTCCAGACGCTTGACGACCCCGGTCACCATCTCGCCGATCCGGTGCTGGTAGGCCTCGATGACCTGCGCCCGTTCGGCCTCGCGGACCCTCTGCACGATGACCTGCTTGGCGGCCTGTGCGGCGATCCGGCCGAACGCCACCGACTCGATCGGCTCTTCGGCGAAGTCCCCGACATCGAGTCCAGGCACCCTGACGGTCGCATCGCTGTACAGGATCTGGCGGTTCGGGTCGAAGACGCGGGGTCCGGCCAACTCCTCCCCATCGCCCGGCGCAGCGCCGTCATCCTCGGGCGGCGGCGCCTCCGCGAGCAGCTTCTCGAGTGCCGCGTCGGCCTCATCCTGAGTGAAGACCACGGACCCGTCATCGACGATCTCCCATCGCCGAAACGTCTCGTACTCGCCGGTCTCCCGATCGATGCTCACCCGCACGTCGAGGTCCTCGGGGTGCCGCTTGCGGGTCGCGCTCGCCAAGGCGGCTTCGATCGCCTCGAAGATGATCTCTTTCGCAACGCCCTTCTCGGCCGAGACGACCTCGACGACGCTCAGAATCTCTTTTCCCATATCACACGCTCGTGCGGTGAATCGCCGGTCGACGATCCTGGATCGGTTTCACCATTGCGGCACCAGCCTCGCGCTTTCGATCTCCGAGATCGCGAAGCGATGTCGCATACCCTGCTCATCGACGAGGACGACCCCGTCCGCGTATCCGCCGAGGGTCCCCGTGAAACGACGCCGCCCGGCGAACGGGCTGCGCAATGTCACCTTCATGTCCGCGCCCGCATGGCGGACGAAATCGCGCTCGACGAACAACGGACGATCCGCACCGGGCGACGAGACCTCGAGGTCGTACTCGCCGGGCATCGGATCCTCGACGTCGAGCAACCCGTTGACCCGATGGCTTACCCGGGCGCAGTCGTCCACCGTCACTCCTTCGTCATGGTCGATATAGACCCGGATCAGGCTGCGTGGACGCCCATCGTCGCGCCACTGCACCCCCACCAGCTCGAACCCCAGCGAGCTCACCGTGGGCTCGATCAGCCCGTACAGCCGGATTTCTCGTTCACGCATCTTGCCGTCCGCCGCGAGATGACCGGTCGATCCTCAAGCACCGCCACAAAAAAACCCCTCGAAAGGGGTTTCTCTGTCCGGCCCCGAACGGAGCCTTGGGCTGTTGGTAGCGGGGGCAGGATTCGAACCTGCGACCTTCGGGTTATGAGCCCGACGAGCTGCCAGACTGCTCCACCCCGCACCCGGACCGCGAATGATACGAAGACTGGCGTATGCGTTTCAAGTCAAAGCGCGGGAAATTCGGACCGGCAGACGCCGCGCGCCCCATCTTCCGGGAGGTCCGTCGAATACCCCGGCGCACCGGGTCCCGCAGTCCGGGCACCGGCCGTCGCCACCGAGGGCATAGTCCTCGAGGACGTACCAGTCCCGCACGATCAGCGCCCGGCCGCAGCCGTGGCAGGCCGTGGTGCCGCCGCGGGCATCATGCACGTTGCCGGTGTAGACGTAGCGCAGGCCGTTGTCCAGGGCGCGGTCACGGGCCCGGGTCAGGGTCGCGGCCGGGGTGCGGGGCCGGTCGAGCATCTTCCAGTCTGGATGGAACGCGGTAAAGTGCAACGGAACGCCGGGACCGAGGCGATCGGCGATCCACGCGGTCATCGCGTCCAGCTCCGCATCACCGTCGTTCTCGCCCGGGATCAGGAGCGTGGTGATCTCGAGCCAGACATCG
Organism: uncultured Gammaproteobacteria bacterium; assembly: GCA_958295835.1. Lineage (GTDB taxonomy): Bacteria > Pseudomonadota > Gammaproteobacteria > HK1 > HK1 > HK1. The sequence continues at coordinate 3,309,120 of OY282378.1, read as the reverse complement.
GTCTCGTGGTGGAGATATTCGAGCGTCTCCAGCACCACGGCCAAGTGTCCGCCGGCCACCTTCCAGTAGAAGCGCTCGGTGAACGCCTTCAGATCGACGTTCGCGGCGTCCATGTACGAGAAGAACTCCCGGCGCGGCTCGTCACAGACGTATCCCGCGGTCACCGCGACGGATCGCACGCCGCGCTCCCGGCATGCCCGGGCGACGTCGACGGCGTACTCGAGGAAGATGATCGGATCGTTGTACGTGAAGGCGACGCTGCGGCACCCGAGGCGCACCGATGCGTCGGCGAGATCCTCCGGGCTCGCGGCGTCGGCGAGGGTGTCCATCTCCCGGGACTTGCTCATGTCCCAGTTCTGGCAGAACTTGCACGCGAGATTGCATCCCGCGGTGCCGAACGAGAGGACCGGGGTCCCGGGGAGAAAGTGGTTGAGCGGCTTCTTCTCGATCGGATCGACGCAGAATCCGCTTGAACGGCCATAGGTGGTCGAAACGATTTCGCCGCCTTCACGGGCGCGCACGAAGCACAGGCCCCGCTGGCCCTCCCGGAGCTTGCAAGCCCGCGGGCATACGTCGCACTGCACCCGTCCGTCGTCGAGCAGGCGCCAGTGCTTCGTCGGCATCGCCGCGACGGACCGCACTCGATCGCGCATGGAGACGTCTCCGCTCGGGTCCGCCGCCCTCTCCTCGGTGAGTGACCGGAAGTATGCTACAGGCCCGCGCCGGAATCACATGATCGGAGCGAATCGCCGGCAATTCCCGCCAAGCCCGCCGCCGTGCCTGCGCGCGGCGGTGGTGCGCACCATGTTCGCTCTCGTGGCCACCGCCCCGTCACGCGACGGGATCCGGGCGCCGCCCGGTTCGGAACCCGTCAGGAGGCCGCGGCGTTGCCGCGCGCGGCGGTCTGCGATCCACAGCCTCCCTCGGGCGGGAGACGCCCGGAGGCGAACGGAAGCCGCACGGCGCCGTCACAGGCGCGATCGATGCGCCGTCCTTCGTCCCGGCTCACCCAATGCCATTCCACGCCCCGCGGCGCGGCATCGGAGACCGATGCGGCGCCGATCGCGTGCATCAGGCGGGCCCAGACCTCCAACGCCCCGTTCGAACCGCTCAGGTTCACGGGCCGATTGTCGTCGCGTCCTATCCAGACGACGGCGACCCGATCCGCGCCGTAGCCCGCGAACCAGCTATCGCGCAGGCCGTCGGTGGTCCCGGTCTTCCCCGCGAGCATCTGATCGCGCCCGAGAAGCTGCCGGGCTCTGCGCCCGGTGCCTTCGCTCAGCACGCCACGTAGCGCGTGGGTGACCAGGAACACCGCGCGGCTGTCCGCGACCCGCGTCGAGCGCTCGGGATAGCGTCCGAGAGAGCGTCCATGCCGATCCGTGATGCTCCGGATGGCGCGTAGCGGCTGCCGCAAGCCGCCCGTCGCGAGCGATTGATACATGGCGCCGACCTCGATGGGGGCGAGCTCCACCGTGCCGAGAAGCATCGCCGGATAGGTGGTGAACGGTCGTGACACCCCGAGGGACCGGATCGTGTCGCGGACTCGATCCAGCCCGACGTCGAGCCCGAGCCGGACGGTCGCGAGGTTGTAGGAGTGCGCGAGGGCGTCGCGCAGGAACACCGCGCCATGGGAGCGGCCATCATGGTTTCGTGGCCGCCACGGCCCGCGCGAACCGTCGACCTGCACCGGATCGTCGCGAACGAAGGATGCGAGATGGAACCGCGGATCGGTCAACGCGGCGAGATAGACCGCGGGCTTGACCACCGACCCGATGGGACGAACCGCATCGAGGGCACGATTGAATCCGGCGCGGCGCGGGTCACGGCCCCCCACGATGGAAAGCACTTCGCCGGACCGGGCATCCGTGACCGCGATCGCGGCCTGGAGCTCGCCGGATGCAATGCGGCTCCGGCGTGCGAGGAGCGGTATCGACTGATCGAGCGCCGATTCCGCCGCCCGCTGCACGGTGGGATCGAGGGTCGTGAGTATCCGCAGCCCCTCGCTGCGCAGCACCTCGCCCGGGTAGTCACGCCGGAGCTGCCGGCGCACCAGGTCGACGAACGCCGGGAAGCGCGCCGACGCCGGGGGCGGACGGCCGGTCACCCCGAGCGGCTCGCTCCGCGCACGTTGCGCCGCCCCGGCCCCGGCGATGCCCCGCGCTTCGAGCAGGTCGATCACCCGGTTTCGACGCCGCTTCGCTCGTTCGGGATGGCGCCGCGGGTCGTAGTACGACGGTCCGCGCACCATGCCGGCGAGCAGCGCCATCTCGTCGAGATCGAGATCATCGAGCGAGCGTCCGAAGTAATGGTGGGCGGCGCGGCCGAAGCCATGGATCGCATGGGCGCCCTGCTGGCCGAGAAACACTTCGTTCAGATACCCCTCCAGCAGCTCGTGCTTGGAGTAGCGCCACTCGAGGAGCAGCGCGATGAGCGCCTCGTTCAGCTTGCGGGTGAATGTCTGCTCGGGAGAGAGGAAGAAGTTCTTGACGAGCTGCTGGGTCAGGGTGCTGCCGCCCTGCACGGTATGCCCGGCACGCAGGTTCGCCCATGCCGCGCGCGCAATCGCCAGCGGATCGATCCCGAGGTGCTCGTAGAACCGGCGGTCCTCGACTTCCAGCAGGATCGCGAGGAACGCGGCAGGAACGTCGTCGAGCCTCAGCAACACCCGATCTTCGCGGTGTGCCGGGTAGACCCGGGCGATCTCGGCCGGATCGACCCGCACCCGCGGGCGTGGCTCGCCATCGACCTCGACCGCGGCGATGCGTCCTCCGGACACGGAGACCGTGACCCGGCGCGATGGTGTGGTCCCGTCGGGGAATCGGAACTCGCGGGTCACGAGACGCACGCGCCCGCCGTCGCGCTCGAAGCTCGCGGGCCGGAACGCGGAACGCACGCGCCGGTAGCCGGCGAGCTTCAGCTCCGCCTCGATCGCATCCGCCGTCAACGGCGCCCCGGGGGTGAGCTCGAGAGGCCGGGCGAACACGCGGGCGGGCACGGCCCATCGCATGCCTTCGAACTCGTCTCGAATCCGGAAGTCCAGCCAGACGACATACGCTGACAGCAGGATCAGGCCTGCCGCGGTGAACGTCACGGCCCACCGCCGGATTCGGCCACCACGCCTCGACCGTCGCACGGATCGGGATCGCGACCGCTTTCCGCGGGTGGAGGTGGGGCCGGACTGGCGTCGCGTCATGGCGCCGGGATCAGGTGGCAACTCGGCCGAAGACTACGAGAGCGCGGACGGTAGTTCAAGGGTCAACTCAGATTTACGTCATATCTTATTGTTAAAAATTGTTATTTTGATTCGGTATATCCTCTGTCAGGGCCAACCGGTGGGTCCTGGTGGACATCGTTGCGCGGCTTGCCCGGCAGTCTTCGGCGGAAATCGTGGCGCGACCTGTCCCGACGCCCCGCCCTCACCTGCCGTCCGACCGAACCGGCCCCCTCACCAGCGCAGCACCCCGGCGAGCGCTTCGAGATCCTCCGGTCGATCGACATCCCGGTGGGCCTCCAGCTCCAGGAGCCGCAGCCGCGCCGCCCGCGCCCGTTCGCGGGTCTGGGCCAGCACCCTGTCGGTGCCCCACTCCACCCCGGCAAACAGCTCCGGCCTGGGCCGGTCCATGCCGATCAGCACGTAGCCGCCGTCGAAAGCCGGCGCCAGCACCACATCCGCGCCGGCAGAGCGCAAGGCGCCGGCGGCCCGAACGAGAGCATCCGGCTCGAGAAACGGACAGTCGGTGCCGATCACCACGGCCGCCCCCGGCCGCGCCCCGATGGCCGCGTGCATCCTCGCCCCGAGATCCGGCCCGGTCTGCGTACACAGCACCACCGGCGTCTCGCATTGCAGCGTATGAAAGACCTCGTGCCCGGTGCTCGGCGTGCACCACAGCTCCACCTGCCCCACGCCGCTGGCCAGCGCCGTCGTGACCGCACGGCGGATCATGGCGCGGTGCAGCGCCGCGGCGCGCTCCGCCCCGATGGCAGGAATCAACCGGCGCTTGGTCCGGCCGGGAACCGGCGCCCGCGCCATGACCACCAACCGGCAGGCGGCATCAACGTTCAGCCACGACGGTGCCACCGGTCAGCCACCTCGGTACCGGCGGGCCAGTATCTCGGGGTCGGCGCCGAGCGCGTACTGAAACCTCAGCCGCCACATCAGCATCATGGTGCGGGCGATTCCATTGCGCTCCCAGCGCCGGCTCGACGTCATCACCGCGGCGTGCAGACAGGCCGGGCGTGAGCGCCGGCGCAACGCGCGGCTGAGCGCCACGTCTTCCATCAGGGCGATGTCGGGAAAGCCGCCGGCCGCCCGGAAAGCGGCCCGGTTGACGAAGATCGCCTGATCGCCGGTGGCGATGCCGCTGAGCCGCGAGCGCAGGTTCATCGCGCGCTCGACCACCCGCAGCATCGGATGCGCACCGTCGAGCCGCACGTCGAACCGGCCCCATTCGCGGCTCCGGTCTTCGAGCGCGTCCCGAACCATCCTGCTCCAGCCGGAGGGAAGCCGCGTATCCGCGTGCAGAAACAACAGCACCTGACCGCCGGCGGCTCCGGCGCCCGCGTTCATCTGCCGCGCACGGCCGCGAGGCGCGTCGAGAATTCGATCGCACAGGGGAGCGGCGGCGTCCCGGGTCCCGTCCCGGCTGCCGCCATCGACCACGACGACTTCGATTCCGCGCCCGCGCAGGACCTGCAACGGCCGGAGGCATCGCGCGATGGCTCCGGCTTCGTCGAGCACCGGGACGATGACCGAGATCACCGGCGCATGGCGCGACGGCGACCGGCCGTTGCGCCCGTTCAGTCCGGTGTCCCGCCGCAACCGCTGCCACGCCCCGCGGTGCAGCCGAGGCAAGCGACGGCTTCGGCATCGTCGAGTACCGGGATGACCATCGAGATCATCGGCGCATGGTGCGACCGCGCCCGGCCGTTGCACCCGTTCAGCCCAGTGCCCCGCCGCAACCGCTGCCCTGCCCCGCGGTGCAGCCGAAGCAGTGGTCACGAATCACGATCGGCCGCCCCTCGACGTCGACCGACGTCAGATCCGTGACGTGGGTGCGCGGCGATCCGTTGAGCCGCATCGGCAGTCCGAGCATCTGGTTGAAATCGCAGTCGTAGGCATACCCCTGCCAGTCGATGCTCACGGTATGCCGGCACATCACGCGCTCGACGTTCGCGTCCACGTGGGCGGCCCGCAACATCCCGAGATACCCCTCGAACTGCCCCTTCGAGATGAGGAGGCTGCCGAAGCGGCCGATCGGCATGTTCGCCAGGGTCAGCAGCCGGTTGAACCTGACTCCGAAACGGCGCCCCAGCTCTGCCTTGTAGGTGCGCTCCAGCTCGTGCTGGGGGGGCGGGAGCACGGGTCCCTGCGGATTGAAGACGAGGTCGAGGGAGAGATCGGTGTCATCGCCGCCGTAGCCCAGGGCGTTGAGCCGCCGCAATCCTTCGATGCTCGCGTCGAAGACCCCCCGGCCACGCTGGCGATCGACGTTCTCGTCGAGGTAGCACGGCAACGACGCGACGACGCCGACCTGCCGGACGGCCAGAAATTCGGCGAGGTCCTCCTGGCCGGGCTCGCGGAGGATGGTGAGATTGCACCGGTCGATGATCCGCGCGCCATGCTCCACCGCCGCATCGACCAGGAACCGGAAGCTCGGGTTCAGCTCCGGGGCGCCGCCGGTGACGTCCAGCACAGATACGCCGGACACCTTCATGAAGTGGATGACCTCGCCCACCGTCCGGGCGCTCATCTCTTCGGTGCGGTTCGGGCCGGCGCTGACGTGGCAGTGCACGCAGGACTGGTTGCAGCGGTAGCCCAGGTTGACCTGCAGCGTCGTGAGCCGGCTCCGGTGCACCGGCGGAAAGGACGTGCGGGCCAGCCGCGGAAGAGGATCGTGCATGTCGGCCTCTCGGATAGGGGGCCGGGCATCGTACTTGCCGCAAGCGGCTCGCGGCAACCGAACGACACCAACCGCAGCAATTCCCGCCAAGCCCGAAAACGTTCCATGAACCACAACGATCAAATGCTCGGGCGGCCGGGATGGCCGTGAAATCCCGGTCATGCAATCGAGTTCGGGGCGTTCGCGGAAATCGCTGCACCAACCGAATGGCGCTGGCGCGTCGGGGGCGGCGCGAGTACACTTCCGCCCTCCTGCCGGGGCCGTAGCTCAGTTGGGAGAGCGCAGCGTTCGCAATGCTGAGGTCGTGGGTTCGACCCCCATCGGCTCCACCACCGCACCGCGCCGGCACTCCGGCCCCGGTAGCTCAGCCGGATAGAGCGTCCGCCTCCTAAGCGGAAGGTCACAGGTTCGAATCCTGTCCGGGGCGCCAGTCCGGGAGATGCGCCCCCTGCCTGCCCTCGCCGATCATGCATCTGTCGCGTCGTCTCCGTCTGCACGAGATGGGCCGCGAGACGAGGCCGTCGCCGCTCATGCGCCTGCCGCGTGGCAGCCGGCCCCGGCTTTGCGCTGCACGTATAATCGTCCCCTCCTTCACCGCCCCGGCCTTTGATTGCAGTGCATGGATCGTCATCGCGCCCCGCCGGCGACGGGCTTGCGCCTGCTGCCCGCCGGGCGGTCCGCCTCGCCGGGCTCGGTCAGCGTCTCTATCCGAAGCATCTGCTGTCGTGGTTGATGCTGCGGGCGACCCGGATCCGGTTCATGCCATGGAAGGACTGGCAGATCCGCTGGTTCATCCGCAGGTACGGCGTGGACGTGAGCATCGCCGCGGAGCCGGCTCCGGCGTCGTATCCCGACTTCAACACGTTCTTCACCCGCGCGCTCGCGCCAGGAGCAAGACCGCTGGAGGGCGGCCCTCGCACCATCGTCTCCCCGGCCGACGGGACGGTGGCCGAGGCGGGCTCGATGCACGGCCGACAGGTGGTCCGGGCCAAGAGCCGGGACTACACCCTCGAAGCGCTCTTCGGGGGCGATGAATCCGCCGCCGCGGAGTTCGAGGGCGGGCGGTTCGCGACGATCTACCTTTCGCCGCGCGACTACCACCGCGTGCATATGCCGCTGACCGGGCGACTGCGCTCGATGGTGTACGTCCCGGGGGAGCTGTTCAGCGTGAACCCGGTGACCGTGGAGGCGATCGACGGCCTCTTTGCGCGCAACGAGCGCATCGTCTCGTTCTTCGACACCGATCTCGGGCCGCTGGCGGTGACTCTGGTCGGCGCGGTCTTCGTAGGGTGCATCGAGCAGGTGTGGCGCGGGGTCGTGACCCCGCCCCGGCGGCGCGAAGTCGTGGTCGAGCGCTACGACGACACGGAGATCGTGCTGGAGCAGGGCCACGAGATGGGCCGGTTCAACATGGGATCGACGGTGATCCTGATGCTCGCGAACCACGCCGCCGAATGGGCGCCGTGGATGGCGCCGGGAGCGCCGGTGCGGATGGGGCAGCACATCGGCGGCGTCCCCTCCGATGATTGATCCACCGGGTGGTCCCTGAACGCGGGTGAGGTGGACCCCATCGGTTGGACAGGAACCGCGATTCAGCAAGTGTCTTCTGCCATGCTCATGGCAGGCTGAGATCTGCGGTAGCGGTCTCTACGTGCTGCACCGCGAGACGGCCCTCGCACGAGCACGTCGTGCAGCGGATCGAAAGACCGGCTGAGGCAGGGCTCGCGGCATTTCGTTGCGGATGTGATACATGGACATATCGGACAGGTACGGGAACGAGCGGCCCCGGCGCGCTTCACCGCCGATGACGAACCCGAAGATTCGGAGGAACGGATGATCACCACTAAACAGCCCATGCTCGTCAACGTCGAGCGGCTGCACCGCTTCATGGACGAGGCGGGCTGCGCCGCCGTCGTTGCGCGCTCCGGGAAAAACTTCACGTATCTCGCCGGCATCGCCTATCCGGGCACTCTCGGCCGGCATCTCGATTTCCCCGATACCCCGCGCGACGTGTTCTGCATCTGGCCGCGTACCGGCGAGCCGATCGTCGTCACGCATCACGCCGGGCGCCCGGTGACGGAACGCGACTCGTGGGTTGAGCGCATCGAGGTGATCGAGGACTATGTCGAGTCTGGAATCGAGGGTGCGGCCAGGGTGCTGCGCTCGCTCGGGCTCGACGGGGAAAAGCTCGGCTTCGAGAAAACTTACGTCTCCGCCGCCCGATGGGCCGACATCGAGCGGGAGCTGCCGCACGCGGAGCTGTTCGACTGCACCGCGCTGATGGACGCGGTACGCCGGGTGAAGACGCCGGGAGAAATCGAGCTGCTGCGCAAGGCCGCCGACATCCAGGACGAAGCGCACCTGGAGGTGTTCTCCGGGCTCCGGGAAGGCGACACGGAGCGCGAGATCCATGCCCGAATGATCGCGGCATGCATCTCGCGCGGTTGCGGATTCGTGCATGGCATCCTGAATTCCTCGAGCAATCCCGACTTGTACTCCGGCGAAGGCGATCGCCCCTTTTGCAAGGGCGACGTCATCCGTACCGACTACGTGTCCTATCTCGACGGCTACCCGGGCCACCAGTCACGCCTGTTCTCGCTCGGGCCGCCTTGCGCCGAGACGCGCGAGCGCTATCGCGTCTACCGCGACATCTACCACGCGCTCGCCGAGTACTGCCGGCCGGGACGCAAGGCGAACGAGGTATGGCACTTCGCACACGCGAAGCTCACCGCGGCCGGCTTTCCGCATGCGCCCGGGGCAATGGTCGGGCATAGCGTCGGTCCCTGGTTCCACCAGCAGGATCCCGTGCTCCTGCGGGTGGAGGAGTGTCCTCTCGAGGAGGACATGGTGATCGCGCTCGAACCCTACTCCGGCTACTGGCACCTCCAGGACATGTTCCGGATCGGTGCGGACGGCAACGAGCTGCTCTCGGCGAAGTTCGATACGAGCGAGCTGTTCGTGATCTGAGGCGGAGGTTCGGCCGAAAGGCGATCGATAGCCGCCGTTGCCGGGGCCGCGGACATAGTGACACCGGCCAAGCGGATGAGCCGCCCCGTCCGCTCGAAGTTCAGAACAGAGAACGGGTCGTGCCAACGTCCCGTCCCGCAAACGGTTCTCGGGAGGCTACCGATGGAAGATCGAAACCTGCTGGAACGCATCGTCCTGAATCCCGAAGTCATGGCCGGAAAAGCGGTCATCAGGGGAACCCGGCTGACGGTGGAGCACATTCTCAACTTGCTCGCCCACGGCGAAAGCGTCGAGACGATCATGGAAGAATATCCAGGCGTCGCCAAGGAAGACGTCCTGGCCTGCATCCTCTTCGCTGCAAGAACGCTCGAAGACACCGCGTTCGTTCCCTTTGCCGTCGAGACGGCGTAAGTGCGTTTTCTGGTGGACGAATGCGTCGGCCCCACCGTTGCGCATTGGTTGCGACAGAAAGGGCACGAGGTCTTCTCGGTTTACGAAGCGGCGCGAGGAACGGAGGATGCCGACATCCTTCGCAAGGCAAATGACGAGAATTGGATATTGATAACGACCGACAAGGACTTCGGAGAACAGGTGTTTCGAGAACGGCGCCCCCATCGAGGCATTATCCTGCTTCGACTCCAGGATGAACGAGCCCCGAATCAAATCAGGGCAATCCGACATCTCCTCCAAGGACACGCCGAACAATTGGCTGATCGTTTCCTGGTGGTGACCGATACGGGCGTTCGCTTTGCTTATGTCGGCATGCCGTCAGGGTAACTCCGGGGTCAGGGAGCCCGACAAGCGGGCGGGGGCACGCGACACGCCTGATCCAATGCGGGCGGCGGACGGTGGTGGCGCCCGCCCAACGCCTTCGATGCCGATGCCGGATGACCGGGAACGAGCAGGAACGCCCTGTAAAGATCAGGGCAGCGGAATACACTCGCCCTCGATTCCGGGAAGCCAGCGCCGTTCGGGACGCCCCCGCTCAACCGGGTGTGAAGATACGGGTAGACTCCCCCCTCCTCGTCACGGGCAGGAACTCGCGCCGGGGCGAACCGGAGCCCCAGACCACCTCCCCCTCCCCGTCACGGGCACAGCGATCGGCGGAAACCAGGCGGAAGACGGGCGGACATGAACCACCGATTCTTCGAGAACCCGATCCTCAACTCCCCGTACCGGTATCCGAGCCGGCATTGGGAGCTCGACGGCGACGGCCAGCCGACCCGGAAGATCATCGAAAGCCGCCGCCGGGCCGAGTTCATCTCGCCCATCCCGAAACCGAAGAAACGCGGCGGGAAGAGCCCGGCGGGGCAGGAATCCCGACACGCCCAGGAATCCCTGATCTTCGACGAGGGCAAGGGGCTCTCGACCCGCGAACAGCAGTACGAACAGCACGCCGAGATCATCAACAGCGTCCGCCGCGAGGTCGACGAGTGGCGGCGGCGGCCGGACCCGCAGCAGTGGCGGGTGACCCCGGAGACCGCGCGCCTGCTCCGGCACTGGCGGCATCACCGCTTCACCGATATCCGCCCCTTCTTCTGCCAGATCGAGGCGGTCGAGACCGCCATCTGGCTGGCCGAGGTCGCCCCCCAGGCCGGCAAGGCCGGCCGGCGCTTCCTCCAATACCTGGAGGACGCCGGCCAGGAAGCGAATCCGGGGTTGCTCCGCCTCGCCCTCAAGCTCGCCACCGGCGCGGGCAAGACCACCGTGATGGCCATGCTGATCGCCTGGCAGACCGTCAACGCGGTGCGCCGGCCGCAGAGCCGCCGGTTCACGCGGGGATTCCTGATCGTCACCCCCGGCCTCACCATCAGGGACCGGCTGCGGGTGCTGAAGCCGAACGACCCGGACAGCTACTACCGCGGCCGCGACCTCGTTCCGAACGACCTGCTGGCCGACCTGGACCGGGCGAAGATCGTCATCACCAACTACCACGCCTTCCGGCGCCGGGAGCGCGTCGAGATCGCGAAGGGAGGCCGGTCGCTCCTCCAGGGCCGTGGCCCCGCGCCCGACACCCGGGAGTCCGAGGGCCAGATGCTGCGGCGGGTGATGCCCGAGCTCATGGGGCTCAAGAACGTCCTGGTGCTGAACGACGAGGCCCACCACTGCTACCGCGAGAAGCGGGGCGAAAGGGACGAGGCGACGCTCAAGGGCGACGAGAGGAAGGAGGCGGAGAAGAACCGGGAAGCGGCGCGGCTCTGGATATCGGGCCTGGAGGCGGTGAACCGCACGCTCGGCGTGGGCCGAGTGCTCGATCTTTCCGCCACCCCCTTCTTCCTCAGCGGCTCCGGCTACGCGGAAGGCACCCTGTTTCCCTGGACGATGTGCGATTTCTCGCTCATGGATTCCATCGAGTGCGGCATCGTCAAGCTGCCGAGGGTGCCGGTGGCGGACAACGTGCCCGGCAACGAAATGCCGATGTACCGGGAGCTCTGGAAACACATCCGGACCCGGATGCCCGGACAGGGACGCGGAAAGGTCGGCGGCTTCCTCGACCCGGCCGGCCTGCCCCCCGAGCTTCGGACCGCGCTGGACGCGCTCTACGGACACTATGAGCGGACGTTCGGGCTTTGGGAGGACGCGGGAATTCCCGTACCGCCCTGCTTCATCATCGTCTGCCACAACATCGCCGCCTCCAAGCTGGTGTACGACTACGTCTCGGGCTTCCACCGCACGCGGGAGGACGGCTCCAGGGTCCTGGAAAACGGCCACTTCGAGCTGTTCCGCAACTTCGACCGGGACGGCCGGCCCTTCGGCCGCCCCCGCACCCTGTTGATCAACAGCGAGCAACTCGAATCCGGGGACGCCTTCGACCCGAGCTTCCGCCGGATGGCCGCCCCCGAGATCGACCGGTTTCGCCGCGAGATCGTCGAACGCACCGGCGACCGCCGCCAAGCCGAGAACCTGGGCGACGAGGACCTGCTCCGCGAGGTCATGAACACCGTCGGGAAGGCGGGAAGGCTCGGCGATTCGATACGCTGCGTCGTCTCCGTGTCCATGCTGAGCGAAGGCTGGGACGCCAATACGGTGACGCACGTGTTGGGGGTCCGGGCCTTCGGCACCCAGTTGCTCTGCGAGCAGGTGGTGGGGCGCGCCCTTCGCCGCCAGTCCTACGAGCCGGACGGGGAAGAGCTGTTCACCGTCGAATACGCGGACGTGCTCGGCATCCCCTTCGACTTCACCGCCACCCCGGTCGCCACGCCGCCCCGGCCGCCGCTCGAGACCATTCACGTCAAGGCCGTCCGGCCGGAACGGGACCACCTGGAGATCCGCTTCCCCCGGGTCGCGGGCTACGGCGTCGAGCTGCCCGCGGACCGCCTCACCGCCGACTTCAACGAAGACTCCGTGCTGGAGCTCACCCCCGAGCTGGTCGGCGCCACCGAGACCCGGAACTCGGGGATCATCGGCGAGACCGTGGATCTCGACCTCGCACACACCGGCGGCGTGCGGACCTCCCAGGTCGTCTACGAGCTCACCTCGTACCTGCTGCTCGACAAGTTCCGGGACGCGAACGGAGAACCGCAGCTACACCTGTTCGGGCAACTGAAGCGCATCGTCCGCGAGTGGCTGGACGATCATCTCGTCTGCAAGGGCGGAACCTGCGTTTCGCAGTTGGCGTACAAGACGATCGCCGACAGGGCCTGCCAAAGGATCGCCGCCGGCATCACGCGCTCGCAGCTCGGGAGGGAGCACCCGGAGAATCCGATGAAGGTCGTTCTCGACCCCTACGACCCGGGCGGCTCGACGGCGCGCGTCAACTTCCGGACCTCCAGGACGAGCCGGTACGAGACCGACGCCCGCCGCTGCCACGTCAACTGGGCCATTCTCGACAGTGGCTGGGAGGCGGAGCTGTGCCGGGTGGTCGAGAGCCATCCGCAGGTCGTGGCCTGGGTGAAGAACCACAACCTCGGCTTCGAGGTGCCCTACCGCGCCGGCTCGCATACCCGGACGTACCTCCCCGATTTCATCGTGCTGCTCGACGACGGACGCGGAGAAGACGACCTCCTGCACCTGGTCGTCGAGGTCAAGGGGTATCGGGGGGAGGACGCCAAGGACAAGAAGGCGGTGATGGAGACCTGCTGGGTGCCGGGGGTGAACCGCCTCGGCGGCTATGGCCGCTGGGCCTTCGCCGAATTCCGGGACGTGTACACGATGCAGGAAGACCTTGGCATCGAGGGCAGGATCCATGACGAATTCGAAAGCGTGACGGGGCCGTTCTTGCAGAGGACGCGGGGGGAAGCGAGCCGGAGCCTGGTCATGACCGGCGGCAGCCGGCCGGACCTCGACGGCATCCCGCGCCGCAAGAGTCCGTTGCCGTGATGATCCTCGCCGACACTTCGATCCGGATGGAAAATTCAGGAATTCGCAAGGGAAGACATCATGAAACCCAAGACGCTGCAAGAAGCCGTTCTGGATCTGCCACCGAATGAACGTGCGGACCTCGCCCGGAAGCTGCTGCTCAGCCTCGATGATCCGTCGGAAGAGGAACTGGCACAGACTGGGCTCCTGGAAGCGGAGCAGCGTGCCGGCGAGATCGATCGCAGGGAGGTGGAACCGATCTCCGCGGAGGAAGTGCGGCGGAAGGCTCGGACTTTGCTCCGGTGAGATATCGGTTCCATCCCGCGGCGGAGGCGGAGCATCTCGAGACGGTGGCTTGGTACGAGAGCCGGAGAGCCGGACTTGGCGCCCGGTATCTTGCGGAGTTCGAGCTGGTGTTGAAGCAGGTATGCGGGAATCCGTATCGCCACCCGGTCGACCGCCGTCACGATGTCGCCGAGCCCGGATGCGGCGATTCCCGTTTACGATTCTCTATCGGGAGGTTGGAGGTCACGTCGAGATCCTGGCGGTGGCGCATCACCGGCGGCCGGCGTACTGGCTCGTCCGGCTCCAGCCTCCGCCCGTACAAAATGGCTGACTGTCCCGAGCAGCGACCCCGGCGAGCCCGTACGCAAGGAAGCTCGGTACTCCTCGGGGCAGCGTTCTCCGATGGTGGCTAGAGGACGAACGGAATGGCAAAAAAACGAACCCGGCGGACTCCGAAGGCGGTCGAGACCCTGACCCACGAGGGGGCGAACCGCAAGAACATCCCGACCGTCGAATTCCAGCCGGTCATGCGGGACGATGAATTGAATCCGGTCCGGGTGGCCTACGAGCGGCGCAGCCGGGATCTCGATCCGCAACTCGTCTGGCGCGGCAAGGACGGACAGGACTGGTCGGATCTGATCGTCCAGGCGCCTCCCCTCTACATCCAGGAGAAGGTGCATCCCAAGGCGCTGATCGACGATCTGATCCGGCTTGGCGGAACCAGCGGGGAGCCGGCCGGCGAGCAGATCGACCTCTTCGCCGACTTCAACGGTCTGCCCGACGGCAACGCCCGAACGGAGTTCTACCGGCACGACGCCAACTGGAGCAACCGCATGATCCTGGGCGACAGCCTCCAGGTGATGGCGTCGCTCGCGGAACGCGAGGGGCTGCGCGGTCAGGTCCAGTGCATCTACGTCGATCCGCCCTACGGCATCAAGTTCAACTCCAACTTCCAGTGGTCCACGACCAGCCGCGACGTGCGGGACGGCAAGGCCGATCACATCACGCGGGAGCCGGAGCAGGTCAAGGCATTCCGCGATACGTGGCGGGACGGGATTCATTCGTACCTGACGTACCTGCGGGACCGGTTGACGGTGGCGCGGGACCTGTTGACGGACAGCGGTTCGGTGTTCGTGCAGATTGGGGATGAGAACGTACACTACGTTCGTACTCTGTTGGAAGAAGTGTTCGGAAAAGAGAATTTCGTTGCGGAAATCGCATTCCAGAAGACCTCCTCAACATCCTCCGAGGCGCTTTCGGGTGTTTTCGATCTGCTGCTGTGGTTCAGCAAGTCATCGACGCCGAAATATCGACCAATTTTTCAAACTAAAGAACCTGGTGGAGCTGGCGCAACTCAGTATTCCTTCGGCGAGAGTACCGATGGGATTCGCCGGACACTTGCCGAATGGGAAAGATCAGATGTCAGTACGAGATCACTCAGGATATTTTCCCATGGTGACATTACAAGCCAAAGACCGGCGCAAGGAGAAGATGTCCGCGAATTCACTTATGATGGAAAAATATTCGAGGTGAAGAAGGGTACTTTCAAGACGGACGCGAACGGCCTGAGACGTATAGCGCGAGCAAAACGCATGATCTTTATCGGAAATACACTCCGATACGTTCGGCGCTTGGATGACTTCAACATATTTCCCTATTCGAATCTCTGGACCGATACCATCACATCCGGATTTTCTGATCCAAAAATTTACGTTGTCCAGACGAATCGTACGGTCGTTGAACGCTGCATCCTCATGGCCACCGACCCCGGCGATCTGGTGCTGGACCCCACCTGCGGCTCCGGCACCACCGCCTACGTCGCCGAACAATGGGGCCGCCGCTGGATCACCATCGACACCTCCCGCGTGGCCCTCGCGCTCGCCCGCGCCCGCGTGATGGGCGCCCGCTATCCCTTCTACCTCCTCGCCGACAGCCCGGAAGGGCAGCGGAAGGAAGCGGAGATCACCCGAACCGCGCCCAACGACGTCCCCACCTACGGCAGAATCCGGCAGGGGTTCGTGTACGAGCGGGTCCCCCACGTCACCCTCAAATCCATCGCCAACAACGCCGAGATCGACGTCATCTGGGAGAAATTCCAGGAAACGCTGGAGCCCTTGCGCACCGAGCTGAACGCCGCGCTCGGCCGAAGCTGGGAGGAGTGGGAGATCCCCCGGGAAGCAGGCGACCCGTGGCCGGAGGCCGCGGCTGCGGCGTGGAGCGACATCCGGAGCGCGCGCACCGACGACGAGAAGGCGGCGGCGCTATACACCCTGAATCGCGCCCTGGACCGAAGCTACACCCTGGACGACGTTCCCGCCCAACCCCGCGACCCGTGGGAAACCGGCCCCACCGATCTGCACCGCCGGTGGTGGGAAGCGCGCATCGCGCGCCAGCGGGAGATCGACGCCTCGATCGCGGCCAGGGCCGAGTTCGAATACCTCTACGACAGACCCTGTGAAGACAGGAACACCGTGCGGACCGCGGGACCCTTCACCGTCGAAAGTCTCTCTCCCCACCGCACGCTCGGAGTGGACGAGAACGACGAGCTGATCGACAAGGTGGCGGACGCCGAAGGCCGCTACGGAAAGGAAGCAGAAGAAGCCGGCTTCACCGCCATGATCCTCGAAAACCTCAAGACCGCCGGCGTCCAGCAGGCCCGCAAGGAGGACCGGATCGCGTTCACCTCGCTCTTCCCCTGGCCGGGCCACTTCGTCTGCGCCGAAGGCCGCTACGTCGAAGGCGGCGGCGAAGACGACGAGGGAAGCACCGCCCCCGAGAAACGCGCCGCGATCTTCGTTGGCCCGGAGTTCGGCACGGTGTCCCGTCCGGATCTGGTCGCCGCCGCCCGCGAGGCCGGCGACGCCAGATTCGACGTGCTCGTCTCCTGCGCGTTCAGCTACGACGCCCCCTCCTCGGACTTCGACAAGCTCGGCCGCATCCCCGTCCTCAAGGCGCGGATGAACGCCGACCTCCACATGGCGGACGACCTCAAGAACACCGGCAAGGGCAACCTCTTCGTCATCTTCGGCGAGCCGGACATCGACATCCTCGACGCTGCGGTGTCCACGGAAACTGCGGCTTCGACGGAAGCTGCGCCTTCTATCGAAGGCGGGGGCGAACAAGGCGAATACATCCAGGTCAGGATCAACGGCGTGGACGTCTTCCACCCGAACACCGGCGAAGTCCGCTCGGACGGCCCCGACGGCATCGCCTGCTGGTTCATCGACACCGACTACGACGAAGAGAGCTTCTTCGTCCGCCACGCCTACTTCCTCGGCGCGAACGACCCCTACAAGTCCCTCAAGACCACCCTCAAGGCCGAGATCGACGCGGAAGCCTGGACGACCCTCCACAGCGACATCTCCCGCCCCTTCCCCAAACCCCGATCCGGCCGCATCGCCGTCAAGGTCATCAATCACTTGGGCGACGAAGTGATGAAGGTCTTTCGGATATGAAAAACACGCAGAGATTGAGTTCGATAGCGGTTCGCGGATATCGCTCGATCAAGGACGTGCAATTGGAGCTTCGCCCGCTCAACGTGCTCATCGGCGCCAATGGGGCGGGCAAGAGCAACTTGATCTCGTTCTTCAAGATGATGAACGAGATGATGACCGGACACCTCCAGCGCTACGTCGCTTCGACGGGGCATGCCACGTCCAACCTGTATTTCGGACCTAAGGTCACGTCGCGGATCGAGGCCGATCTGGAGTTCCGGACGATGACCGGCGCCGTCAATACATATCGGTTACGGCTTGCCCATGCGGCCCGCGATTCCCTGTTCTTCGACGACGAAACCCTTGCGTTTCAAAATCCGGGATTCGACGAACCGAAGGTCGAGTCGTTTAGAGAGGGCCACACGGAAACCCTGATTGGAGTTGCCGCCGACCGGGGTGATTCGACGGCGGGAGTCTTTCGACAGTTGCTCAGAGGTTGCCGCGTCTTCCACTTTCACGACACCGGACCCACATCGAGAGTCCGGAATTCCAGTTACGTAGGTGACAGCCGTTGGCTCTTGCCGGATGCCGGCAATCTGGCCCCGTTTCTCTATCGGCTGCATTCAAAGAATCCACGCGCTTATCGCCGGATCGTCGATACCATCCGGCAGGTCGCTCCATTCTTCGACGACTTCGTTCTCGATCCAGCCGAACCCGGAGGGAACCACATCGTGTTGAACTGGCGACATCGGGAGGAACCCGACCTGATCTTCGGCCCACATCAGATTTCGGACGGCACCCTCCGGGCGATCTGCCTGTTCTCCTTGCTGATGCAGCCGGAAGACGAGCTGCCGCTGCTGATCGTCATCGACGAGCCGGAGCTCGGTCTTCACCCTTATGCATTAAGCACCCTTGCGTCGTTGTGTCGATCCGCGAGCGCTCACGTCCAGATCCTGATCAGCACCCAATCCAGCACGTTCGTCAATCATTTCGATCCGGAAGACATCGTGGTCGCCGAATATGACGGCAGGACTTCCAGGTTCACCCGGCCGGATGCCGAGGCTCTGGAAGCTTGGCTGGAAGAATATTCCCTCGGAGAGGTCTGGGAGAAGAATGTCATCGGCGGTGGCCCGCACTGATGGCGCGGCTGTATCTCTTTGCCGAAGGCCGGACGGAGCAAACGTTCGCGGACACCGTGCTGAAGCCGCACCTTGCCGAGTACGGAGTATTCATGCAGGGACCGGTCCTGATCGCACATGCGCACAAGAAACACCGGACCCATCGGGGAGGCGGCAGGAACTTCCGAGCGATGCAGAACGACATCGTCCGTCTCCTCAAACAGGATTCCGCGAAAGACGCCTTCTTCACGTCGATGATCGATCTCTACGCACTACACAAGGGATTCCCCGGAGCCGGAGAAGCGAAACGACAACATCGGAACGATCCATACAGGCGTGTAGAGGCTCTGGAAGAATCATGGGCGAAGGAGACGAACGATCGCCGGTTCATACCCCACATTCAGCTACATGAATACGAAGCATATCTGTTTTCGAAGATATCCATATTGGCGCATTACTACGAAGATCATGAGAGAGAAATCGAAAAATTGGCAAAAGTCGCCGACGGCCTCGACTCACCGGAGCTGATCGACGATGGGCCGGGAACCGCACCATCGAAGCGGATCATCGGTCACCTGCCTCGCTACGAGAGTGACAAGTCGACGGTCGGGGTCCAGGCAGCGAAGCGGATCGGCTTGCGGAAGATCAGGTGCAGGTGCCCTCATTTCGACAGATGGATCGATCGCCTCCAGAAGCTCGCTGCATGATGCCGCGCACATGGGCAGCACGGATTCGGCCAGCAACGGCGGTAAGAGCCTCCCACCCTCACCTTCTACGGTCACCGACCCGCGACGGAGTGGTCGGCGGCGTTGTGAAGCCGCTCTCGGGGATGACGAGGAGGCTCGGGCACTGCATCTCCACCCGCGCCGATTCCGGCAACGTCAAGTGTCCGGAGTCGCCAGGAAATCCATGATTCGCCGCGCGAGAACCGGTGATCCTTCCGCCTCGCACTCCCAAACGACCAGCACTTCCCAGCCAAGCTCATGGAGGGCCGCCATCTTTCGATGATCGCGGGCGATGTTCTGCTCGAACTTCTCCTTCCAGAAGGAAGCACGGGTCTTCGGAGTCGTCGTTCGGCGACAACCTTCGTGTCGATGCCAGAAACAGCCATGAACGAAGATCGCCTTTCTACGGGCGGGGAAACAGATGTCGGGGGTGCCGGGGAGATCTCTCCGATGGAGGCGATAGCGGTATCCGAGATCGTGAAGCAGCTTCCGAACGGCCATCTCAGGCTTGGTGTCCTTCGGGCCGACACGCGCCATGAGGGCGCTGCGTTCAGGCGGCGGCTTCATCTCGGTCGGTGGCTTCCGTCTCGGCCGGTGGAGCATAGTCGTCGATGGCCCGCATGACCTCCCCGAGTCGATCAGCTATCTGCTTCTTCTCCATATAATCGGCATATGCGCTATAGGCATCTTTCAGTAGTTGGTCGTAGAATACGATCCGAGCATTGTAAGTCGAAAGAGTTCGAATCATCCGATCCTTGCCATCCTCGCTCGCCCATTCTGCGGGCTCCTTGCCCAATAATAGTACGATTTCGACTGGTTCGTTCGTGGCTCCTTGCGCCCTGAGAAGTTTCAGCATTCCCGAAGTGTATTTCTCAAGCTGCTTGATTATTTCTGAAATCGAAACCACCCTTTCGGGGCGTTTGAGTTCGATTATGACATGTTGTCCTGCGGTTTTTCGATACGCGATGTCGAGTCTTCCCCTCTTTTCCTCATTCGTCAGACTCGCATCTACGTCTTCGAAGAGTTTATCAACGCGCTTCTCCATCAATTCGGTGCCTTCGGTCCGCTCCCATGACGGATCCAGCAGCCAGAGATGATCGAATAGATATTCTTGAATGACTCGTTCAAGAGCATTTTTGTCCACCTTTTCCTGGAGGGTTCGGATGACCTGGATTCTCTGATGTACGATCTGTCCGTAGAGATTCAGTTCAAGGATATCCAGATCTTCGAAGATATCGAGAGTCGCTTGCAGATTGTCGTCGGCGATGTTATTCAGTTTTTCCAGATTCTCGTTGATCCTGTAGAATTCGAAAGCGAGAACTGCATGTTTTATCAATTGCTTCTGTTCATCCACCTCATCGATTCTGATCCGATTGAGCTTCCCGAGCCACTTCTTCGCTTTCTTCCGGGTATTCGGCTTGAGTTCATCCACCCAATCCTTGACTTCCGGTATTTCCAACGCTTTCTTCGATCCCTCCTCGGATCTGTGATCGGCCCATCGATTCTGAATGTGCTTCAACTCCTTTCCGATAATCTTCCGAAGTTCCCGGTATCTATCGTCGTCCTCGACGATCTTCTGGCGGCTGCTCGTCGCGGCATCGTCGTCCTCATTCGTCCCCGGACCGTCGTATTCGTCCAAACCATCGACACGAAGCTCCCCGATCAGGTAGCTCGCATAGACGCCGCGTTCGGCGAAATCGGTCAGAATGTCCTCCTGAGCCAACTTGCCGCGAACGAATATCGCGATGCGGTTCAGGTTGTCCCCCTCCTCATCCTTCAGGTATCCGACCTTTCCGACCGTAGCCAGCCATCCGGTGATCGTGATCCTCTCACTTTCGACGCAATCGGTCCGGTCCTCCTCTTTCTCGACCGTCGAACACAGCGCGATGACGTCCTGCTGATCTCCGTAGGTCCACATGTAACGGATCTTGTCGTAGTAGTCCCGATCGGATGGAGTAACCTCGTCTCCATCGACGTATACCCTGAATCCGTGTTTCTCCCCGATGATCGAGAAACGGCGGGCGACTCTCTTCTTGAGAGCCCTGGTCGTTCCGATTGTTTGTCTTCTTCTGAGCTCACCGAGTGTGATTTTCGTACCATGCGGGAAATCGATCCCATCGACGGACAGGATAGTCGGCTCGTAAGTTCCACTGCCTTCTTCTTTCAGGATTTGCTCGCGAATTTCGCTGAGCTTCATCCGGAAGGCACTCTTGATACCTCCCTTGATCGTCTCGATGCGCACTGCGTTGGCAATCGAAAACAGCGAAAGCTTTCCGATTCCCTTGCGGCCCATCGGATGCCGTCCCTTGGGCGTAGGTCCCGGTTGTCCATCGCGCCGCCGGTAACCGACGCTCAGGAATCGTTCGTTGATTTCACTCGGGGTCATGCCGACCCCGTCGTCCTGAATCACGATCGTGCCCGCGGCCCTGTCCCAGGTCACCCGGACTTCGGAAGCATCCGCATCCCATGCGTTGGCCACGATCTCCGACAGGACCGCCGGTACGTTGCTGTAGAGGTTGATGCCCAAGTGTTCCAGTACGTTGAGACTGATGGTCAACCGGAACGGATCTTGCCCTGCACTCACTGAACGTGGCTCCCGAGGTGGGATCGAATGGATCGGGCGATGGCTCTGGCGAGGAGCACCGGCACGGCGTTCCCGATCATCCGTCCGAGTGTCTTGAACTGCACGGACGCTCCCGGCTTCACGAAGTCGTAATTCGACGGGAACGACTGGAGGATGGCGCCTTCGCGCAAGGATAGAGCTCGGTCCTGTTCCGGGTGACCGAACCTGCCGTTGCCGAAGCCGTAGAATTGTGTCGTGATGGTCGGGGCCGGACCGTCCCAGCTCATGCGTCCGTAGACGGACCCGTAACCGCGGCCGGTCTCCTTCTTGTGGCAATCGGATACCAATCCGTCATCCCAATCCCGCCAACTGCCGCCTGCCGTGGACGCACGGATTCGATTCAGGTTCAACGGAGAGAGTCGGCTGCAACGATGCAGCGGGTCCCGCGTATCGCACTCGCCCGCTGCGAGCCTTGGAAGGTCTCCGATGGCATTCCCGACTGTTTCGTAACGCGCTGAGGAGTGCGTAGGCGGACCCAACTCCAATCCCTTTCGCAATGACGCCAGGAGCACGAGCCGGGAGCGTTGTTGGGGTACGCCGTAGTCGGGGGCGAATGCGATCCCGTGCCTGACGTGATACCCCTCCCTCTCCAGCGTTTCGACGAAGGCGTCGAACACCTTTCCTTTCCTGAATCGCATCAGGCGAGGCACGTTCTCCATCGACACCACGGATGGCCTTACCTGCGAGATGATTCGAGCGAATTCCTCCAGGAGTTGCCATTGCGGATCGGCATTTTTCTGGTTGTAGACGGAAAACGGTTGGCACGGGGCGCACCCGACGAGTACCGAAGGCACCCCCGGTGTGAACAGCTTCTCGACCTCCTCGCTGTCGAGCGAGGAGACATCGTGGCGAATGAAGGGCGCTTCGTTGTTGTACTCGAAGGCGTAGCGGCAGTTCTCATCGTCGTCGACCCCGGCGGCGATCTCGAATCCCTCCTGTCGGAATCCGTGGGAGAGACCTCCCACTCCACAGAAGAGATCGACGACGCTCCCGAAGGGACCAGCCGGGACATTGGAGCCGAGTGGCCTGGTTGACCCCTTGCTTCCGGACCGATACCGAATCGCCCGGCCAAGGTCGTTGGCCTGTGCTCCGGCTTCAAGCTCAACGGGGGTGAGAGGAGAATTCGGCATGAGAGGATGGACCTCCGACGAGGGTCCTCCGATGATTATGATTGGGGAAGTTGCAAGGCGTCAAACGTAAAAAAATATCCTTTCAAAACAATAAGATTCGTACATCCATCTCTTTCTTTCAGGTCCGAATTCCAAGGACGGGAAGCCCACTCATCAAGGCCCCACCACCGCCGCGCACAGCCTCGAACGCCACCAGGAACGCCAGGAACACGAGCTTCTGCGCGGTCAGCCCCAGCGGCAGCGCGTGCAGGTCCAGCACCGCGAAGGAGCCCGCCTCGGAGTAGAGCAGCACCACCAGCACCGTCATCAGTGTGGTCAGAAGGATGAAGGGTATCGAGATGCCGTCCATCCCCAGGTGGTAGTGGATGTGGAACGCAGGGACCCATGCCGCGCGCTCGACGAACTGCATCTCGTGCGTGCCCGCGTCGAACCCCGCCCACAGGTGAGTGGATTGTGCTCACCCGCTACGAAAAACTCCTGGACATCGATTATGGACCCGGCTACAGTCGGACTACTTGCTCCCTGCCCGACACGCCCCCCGGGGCCTCGGGCGGGGTTATTCTTTCAGGCAAGTTCCCCGATGCGAATACCGCCCTCCCCGCGCACCGTCACCTTCGTTGACGGCCAGAATCTCTTTGAACCGCCCCGGGAATCCCGGAGGGTGATTTCCTTGAGTTCGTCCGCTTCCGTGACGCTCAACAGATTCTCACGAATCATCGCAATGACAAGGTCCCGGGTTATCAGGATACGAAGATCACGCCTGACTCCTCGCGCCTGATTCGCCGCTCGCCGATCATCCATGGCCAACGTGTATTCTCGGCAGACGGCCAACGCGATCGCAGAACACTCGCCAGAGCCCAGACGTTGGGATGCGATCAATGAACCGAACAGTGCGACCTCTCATTGATCGTCAATGCTGACTTGTTGCAGAGCGCCGAACTGGAGAGCGGTGTCGAGGCGTGTCCTCTGGTCCGAGTAGAAGTCCGTCACTTCGGCCGCCACGTGATCCGTGACGATGAACCGATGGGAGTGGCGAGCAATCAGGTCGATGCGATCGACACGCAGGAAGTTGATGAGAACCGACGTGTCTGCCGCGATGACGCTCAGGCTCGTGAAGCTCATTGTCCATGCTCAGCTTTCGTGCGCCACTTCCGCAAGGCTCAGGAGAGTTCCGCCATCGATCTCAAGCGTTTTGCCCAGCTCGAGAAGCCGCCCGCGGGAGATTTCCTCGCGGCGGTAGGCTTCGATGGCCAAATGTGCGATTTCACTTCGCAATTCACGGTCCCAGTATCGTCGTTGCTCCGGCTCTTCCAGGTCGTCGAGCATGCCGAGGAGCTTGAGATATTGCCTGCCGAAACCCTCCCGTTCCAGAAGGCCATCGGAGTCTCGTTGCGAGACATGTTTGAGACTTTTCAGGCGATAGAGGGCCGCCTGATAGCTCACACCGAAATGGTGGGCCACAAGTGCAACGTCCTTGTAAGTGATTTTCTGAGATCCGACGGGAGGGCGAAACTCCGTCTCGATACATCCTCCGGTCGCGGCATCGAAGATCGTCTGCTCGTGGCGGCTTGGGAGTCCCTTGTCGAGGCTTCGCAACACTTCTGATACACCGCTCCTCGGCATGAGGAACGCCGCGGCAAAGGCGTTCGCCCGCTTCTCCACCAAATCGGCTGAATTGCCGGTGCTGGACACCGAAACAGTGCCTTCCCGATCCAACAGTGCGTGCGCATATTCATGGGCATAGGAAAAGCGCTTTCGTCCACGCGGATGCGAGGCGTTGACGAGAATGGAAAGACCGATGGAAGGATGACGCAGGAAGAGACCGGACATGTGATCAGGCAGCTCAAGGCCGGACACCCAAATGCCCTGAGAGCCGATCAGCTCCGAAACGTCAGATAGGGGAGCGTTTCCGATGTTGAGCCGTCGCCGCTCCTCCTCGGCGAGCTGTTCCGCTTGCGTCACGGCCTCCCCGACCGTGCGCGGAGCACGCATGTCATACACGGGCGGACCAATCCGGGGGGCCTGTCCCAGAAGCTTCTCCAGGACGACTCCTTCGCGGCACAGGGCGACGCAACGGTCCACCTGTTCCCGCACACCCACGCTCTGCTCCAGGCCCGGAACGATTCGGTGCAAGGCGACCAGCACTCCCTCCTTCTCGTCTTCCCCGGCGTCCTCGAAGAAGTGCGAGACGGGACGGCGATAGCATTCGGCGAGCTTCGTCAGCTCCAGCGTGGAGACGGAGCGGTTGCCCGTCTCGATATGGGTGACCGCCGTGCGGGGCACGCCAAGGGCCTCCGCCACTGCCCGCTGGCTCAGCCCCCGCGCCTCACGCGCGGCTCGCAGCCGGCGTCCGAGCTTGATCGAGTGCATGAATCCTCCCTCCAATGCGCAGGGAAGCCAGCGTTCCCGCCTCCGTTGGCGTCAACATCGCAGATCGGACCATAAGTGTCAAAAATTTCCTCTAACTGTATGATAATCGGACACACGACGGGATCGAATTCCCACGGAGATGGCACCATGGCCAGCACACTTTCGTTCTTTCCGGTCGGCAACGGCGACATGACTCTCGTTGAGTCGGAGTCCGGTCACAAGATGTTGTTTGATTTGAACATTCGAGCGGCAGCAGACGACCCCGACGACGATACTCCCGATGTCGCGAACCTGCTCCGCGGGCACCTCAACCGTGACACCGAGGACAGACTCTACGTGGATGTCCTCCTCGTCAGCCATCCCGACAAGGACCACTGCACCGGGCTCTGCAAACATCGGAGTTGACCCGTTTCAGTGGACAGTGGGAGGGCTTGGGTTTCATGCAGCTTCCTGGTCGCTCCTCTCGAAGGTCATCGCCGATGCGCCTCTCAGAGGCGTGTCGTACCCGCATAGCTTCCCTTCTTTCGCCTTTGCCGCCCACAAGGCCCGATAACCCCCGCGCACAGCCTCAGCAGCGCCCCCGGATAGATTCCGAGCGCCAGAATCGCCAGCGCGTTCACGCTCACCACCACCCGCATGTCCGCCAGTGCCGCCAACATACCTCCTCCCCAAAGGATCAGGTGTCCACGAATCGAGTCAACTCCAACTTCTCCGGGCGCTTACGTGCGCATGGACACCGCCACCCTCGGGGACACCGGCCAAGCGGATGATTCGCCCTATCTGCTCGGAACTCGGAACGGGCTGTGCCGAGCCATGCCGTCCCACAAATGGTTCCCGGGAGGCAGTCGATGAAAAGAACGAAAACTGCTGGAACGCATCGTCCTGAATCCCGAGGTCATGGCCGGCAAAACAATCATCAGGGGAACCCGGCTGACGTTGGAGCACATTCTCATTCGAGAACTACATTGCGGCGCCTCCGTGTCCCACGCTGAGCAGACGGATCACCATGGACACCGCCATGGATCATGAGCGGCCTCACTCCACACTCACCGAGGGAAGATTGGCGAGCGTCCATGTTTGGCAACGCGCTGCCGATGACAAGCCACCTGATTTTCCAACTCCCGGAAAGCGGTCAATTTGCGCAGAAGACGAAAATCACCAATCTGCTGGGCCACGCGCTGTATGCACTTGCCCAAATCCCGCTTGAAATGTTTCAACCGTCGGCCTTGATGGTTGCTCGCCTGACACAACAGTTCATGGAGAACTCTTTTGGGATCCGGAAAATCTTCGAGCCTCCTCAAATCCGGCATGGACAAGGGCTTGCGACCCGATGGATTTCCGGCAGCTATTCTCAGGGCGAACTCGTCAATGAGCAGCCATGCTTCCTGCATTCGCACCGGAACGACGCAGACGACCAGCAGGATCTTTCCTCTCTCGCTCCGTTCCAAAGCCTTGCGAATTTCTTCCGAACGCTTCTCCACTGATTCGCCCTCCGCGTCCCGATGCACGAAGAGCAGATCGCAAGGGTACAGTTCCATGCTCTTGTCGATACGCCGAGACAGCTCTCTGGGAGGATTCGGGAGAGGTCGCAGATCGGAAAATTCTGCCTGAATGGGAACACCCGCCCAGTGCTGGCGTAGCAGCCAGCGGAGAATGGGTATGAGCGCCCGATCGGACGAGCCGTCACCTACCAGCGTAAAGCGCAGTCTTTGCACTCGACACCAGATTCATGAACTAAAAGGGAGCAGTATCTGTATATCATCCCGATCGACTACTCGCCTCTCCTCTGCCGCTTCTTCTTGTGAATTCTTCGGAGGCGCCGGGTTCAGATAGGCCAGCAGATCACCGTAGGCTACAAGATCGGATTCATTGTCTCCTTTGGCTCTCCAGGTACCCGGCAGATAATGAAACCTAGCCGCCTTGAAAAATTGATCATGGTCATCCACAACTTCTATTGATTTTACAAATACGACGCTGTCTTCCGGAACCTGTAGCAAGACCGCCGGTGAGTGTGTGTTGACGATCACTTGGCGTAGCGGATTGTCCAGCCCCGCCGGTTCGGACGTATCCACTGCGATATCGCGCAGCAATTGCAGGATGGCCGGAATCCGCGCCGGATGAATGCCGTTTTCCGGTTCTTCCAGACAGAGTACGCCCTGAACCTCCGGATCCATCTCCAGCACGGCCAAAGCCAGGAAGCGCAAGGTGCCGTCCGACAATGCCCGGGCCGGATGCAGGGTTCCTTCTCCGTCTTTGACATACAGGGTCAGGATTTCCCGCTTCTCATCCCGGTCGATGTTGACGTCGTACACGTCGTCGATAAGCTCGTGCAGTCGATTGGCGATCCGGCTGTAGATCTGTGCTGCTTTGTCCTCCTTCAATGGACCATTGCCTTTCCGTCCCGAATTGCGAGCCAAGCGGTACAGGGTGGCGGGCAGATGACTGCCATCCGTCTCCAGGCGCGTGGGAGAAGCGAACTCATCCGGCCGCCTGAGGGCAGATGGTTCCAGTTGCAGCATCCGCCACGCTTCCATTTCCCTGCGAGCGGCTACTACGGTAGGACTTTCCGCCGCGTTGGCCGCCGAAAGAACCGTGCGAGGCAGATTGGCCGCCGGTCTGCGCAGTGGACGGCCGCTACTGCCGCCATCCTGATGCAGCTTGATGACCCGGCTCCCGCCTTCTCCTTCGGCCGAGATGAAAAAGGGGACGCGGCGCTGGCCACGCACCACCGACTTTCGCCAGTCCTTTACCTTATGAGGAAACGGAAGGTGCTTCCCCGCAGCACGTTGGGGGATGTGCACCAATTCCTCCTTCATGATTTCCAGGGCGCCCGGCGTCAGGCTGTCGTCGATTTCCTTGTAGGCAAGCTCCAACGAATAGCGCAGGAACGTAATACTGGCCTCAGCCTCCTGTCCCAGATCGTCGACGGCCTTCCTCGGTACGATCATCTCCGCGGCGAAGGACATGCGCTCGGCATAACGGCCACCGACACGGTGGAAGAGGTTGCGCACGTCCGCGGTACGGCTGTCCTGGTCGCGCACCGAGGCCGCGGCTTCCATCAATGTTTGACTGGCCAGCGCATTCAGAAACCGGATCGCGTCGAACAGATTCGACTTGCCTACGCCATTGGGTCCGATCACGCAGGTGAACGGACCGAAGCGCACATCCACGTCCACCAGGTTCTTGAAGCCGGAGACTTGCAATCGGGTCAGCATGTCCAAATTCTCGATTGACAAGTGTCAGCCGTCATCGGTTGAACCGCCGACACGAACCCCGGAGTACACATGCGGCAGAACAACATGATCAACGAGTGGACGCGGCCACCCCGGTAACAGGCGCGCCCGCTGGAAAGAATGTGAGCCAATCGTGGGCACGGGACTGCTTTACCGGATCCGAGGCATCGTGCCGGTAGACGAGAACATTGGTGTCAACGAAAACCGGCCCGATCATGCAACTCGTCCCGGGCTGGCTTGCGGCCGTCCACCCACTCCATCTTGCGGGGCTTTCTGGCCAGGAAGCGCTCCATCGCGACCTCGTACTCGTCCTCCTGGCGCCGCATCCTTTCGAGCAGGTCGGCCAGCCATTTGGAGACGCTGCGCCCGTCCTCGGCGGCCCGAACCCGCAGCCACAGCGCAACATCCTCCGGCAGTGTGACGGTGACGTTCTTCATGGCCCCAACGTAGTGGAACACCGGATTGGCGTCAAACGGGCGTCGGCGATCGTCTCTTCACAGGCGATGACGACATCTTCCGCTGCAAGCTCGACGCGCCGCCGCAATTCCGTATCCGGCTCCTCGGAAAGCCATGCCACGCCGACGGTCGATGCACCCGGGGGCCTTGTCGTCACGAACACATGGCGGGACGACCGCGCAGCGCAGGCGCAGCCGACGAACCCACCACCAGTCCAGGCCCCCTCAAGGCCCCACCACCCCCGCGCACAGCCTCAGCAGCGCCCCCGGATAGATTCCGAGCGCCAGGATCGCCAGCGCGTTCACGCTCACCACCACCCGCATGTCCGCCAGCGACGACACCGGCGCCTTCTCCTCCGGCGAATCGAAGTACATCAACCGCACCACCCGCAGGTAGTAGAACAGCCCCACCACCGAGAACAGCACCGCCACCACCGCCAGCCACGTCATCCCCGACGCCACCACTTCCCGCAGCACCGACCACTTCGCCCAGAAACCCACGAACGGCGGCATCCCCGCCATCGACAGCATCAGAATCAGCATCATGAACGCGAACCACGGGTTGCGCTCGTTCAACCCCCGGAAGTCTTCCAGACGGTCCGCCTCCTCACCCGCGCTCCCCAGCCAGATCACCATCGCGAACCCGCCCAGCGCCATCAGCGCGTAGGTCAGCACGTAGAACATCGACGCCGCGTACCCCGCCGCGGTCCCCGACACCACCCCCACGAAGATGAACCCCACGTGCGCGATCGTCGAATAGGCCAGCATCCGCTTGATGTTGGTCTGGGCCAGCGCGATGACGTTCCCCGCTCCCATCGACAGCACCGCCAGCACCACCAGCATCTGCGACCAGTCCGCCTGCAACGCCCCCAACCCTTCCACCAGCGCGCGCATCAGCATCCCGAACGCCGCGATCTTCGGCGCCGTGCCGATGAACAGGGTCACCGGTGTCGCCGCCCCCTCGTACACGTCCGGCACCCACATGTGGAACGGCACTGCGCCCAGCTTGAACGCCACGCCCACCACCACGAACACCAGACCGAGCACCAGCGTGAGCCGCATCCCGCTCCCGGTCGTGGCCGCAGCCTCGCCTCCGCTTCCGACCGCGGCCCCGTTTCCGACCGCAGCCCCGCTCTCAACCACGACCTCGCTCTCGGCCACGGATGTGGCCGCGGCCTCGACCGATTCGGCGACCGCGTCAAACCCGAGGCTGCCGGTGCTGCCGTAGATCATCGAGATCCCGTACAGCAACATCCCCGAGGCCAGCGCCCCGAGCACGAAGTACTTCATCGCCGCTTCCGACGCCAATCGGGACTCCCGGTCGAGAGCCACCATCGCGTAGAGCGAGAGCGAGAGCAGCTCCAGGCCCAGATACAGGGTCAGGAAGCTGCCGGCCGACACCAGCACCAGCATCCCCAGCACCGCGAACAGCCCGAGCACGAAGTACTCGCCCCGCATCAGGCGGTGCGCTTCGAGATGGACCCTGGAGTAGAAGAGCCCGAAGCCGCTGACCACGAGGATGAACACCTTGAGCACCGCCGCCATCGGGTCGGCCACGAAGGCGCCCTCGAACGTCGTCGCCCGCGCGTCGGGGAACGTCGCGAGCACGAGCAGCGCAGACCCGGCCAGCGACGCCTGCGAAAGCTGGTAGGTGAAGCGCCGGAATCGCTCCGGCAGGTACACGTCCACCACCAGCACGATGCACGCCATGCCGAGGAGGAAGATCTCCGCCGCCGCGGGCAGCATGTCGGGCAGGACGAATCCGGGCGGGGTCATCGGACGCCCTCCCGAAACCGGCAATCGCCGCTCACAGCTTCGACCTCGACAGATGCTCGACCAGATGCTCCACGCTCGGCCCCATCACCTCCAGCAACGGCGCCGGCCACACCCCGAACAGCAGCACCATCAGCGCCAGCACCGCCAGCACCACGAACTCCCGCCGG
The DNA here is from genome assembly GCA_958295835.1 of uncultured Gammaproteobacteria bacterium. Classification (GTDB taxonomy): domain Bacteria; phylum Pseudomonadota; class Gammaproteobacteria; order HK1; family HK1; genus HK1. The sequence goes on along the minus strand of OY282378.1, from coordinate 3,278,635 downwards.
CCGACGTCCTCCAGCGCACCCACCCCCTCGTTCGCCACCGGGCCGTACACCACGCGCTTGTACATCCACAGCGTGTACGCCGCCCCCAGCACCAGGGTCGTCGCCGCCAGCACCGCGATCCACGCCCCCGCCTTGAAGCTCGCCAGGATCACCATGAACTCCCCCACGAACCCCGACGTCCCCGGCAGCCCCGAGTTCGCCAGCGCGAACAGCATCATGAACGCCGCGAACGCCGGCATCCGATGCGCCACGCCCCCGTAGTCCCCAATCATCCGGCTGTGCAGCCGGTCGTACATCACCCCCACGCACAGGAACAGCGCACCGGAGATGAACCCGTGGGAGATCATCTGCACCAGCGCGCCCTCCACGCCCAGCGCCGCCCCCGTCGCGTCCCCGGACTGCACCAGCGCGAACACGATGAAGAACCCCAGGGTCACGAACCCCATGTGCGACACCGACGAGTACGCAATCAGCTTCTTCATGTCCGGCTGAACGAGGGCGACGAAGCCGACGTACACGATGGCGACGAGCGAGAGGGCGATCATGAACATCGCCAGCTCGCTGCTCGCATCCGGTGTGATCGGCAGGCTGAAGCGCACGAAGCCGTACCCGCCGAGCTTGAGCATGATCGCGGCGAGGATGACCGAGCCCCCGGTCGGCGCCTCCACGTGCGCGTCCGGCAGCCAGGTATGCACCGGCCACATCGGCACCTTCACCGCGAACGCCACCAGGAACGCCAGGAACACGAGCTTCTGCGCGGTCAGCCCCAGCGGCAGCGCGTGCAGGTCCAGCACCGCGAACGAGCCCGCCTCGGAGTAGAGGTAGAGCAGCGCCACCAGCATCAGCACCGAGCCGAGGAAGGTGTAGAGGAAGAACTTCACGGTGGCGTAGATGCGCCGCGGCCCGCCCCAGATCCCGATGATGAGGAACATCGGGATGAGCAATGCCTCCCAGAACACGTAGAACAGGATCGAATCCAGCGCCGAGAACGCCCCCACCATCAGCCCTTCCTGGATGAGGAAAGCGGCCATGTACTGCGCCGGGCGATACCGGATGACCTCCCATCCGGCCAGCACCACCAGCATCGTCATCAGCGTGGTCAGGAGGATGAGAGGCATCGAGATGCCGTCCACCCCCAGGTGGTAGTGGATGTGGAACGCGGGGATCCACGCCGCGCGCTCGACGAACTGCATCTCGTGCGTGCCCGCGTCGAACCCTGCCCACAGGGGGATCGACAGTGCGAAGGTCAGGAGCGAGACGGCGAGCGCCACCGCCCGCACCGTGGCGCCGCTACGCTCGCCGCCCGCGAGCAGCAACACCCACAGGCCGCCAGCGATCGGCGTCCAGATCACGATGCTGAGGAATGGAAGGTCGATCATCGCGACGGGCGCCCTGCCTTCCTCGGACCGGGCACGGACACAGTCGCGCTCCGATGGGCGTCTCGGCCCTTGGCGGCGACCATCCCCTCCGGACCGGGCACGGACACGGCCGCACTCCGATGGGCCTCCCGACGACCCCCGGCGGCGGCCATCCCCTCCGCGCCGGGCGCCGTCACAGCCGCACCACCACGAACAGCGACACCAGCAGCAGCAGCCCGATGATCATCGCGAACGCATAGTGGTACAGCAGCCCGGTTTGCAGCCGGCGGACCACGCCGGAGAGCCAGCCCACGCCGCGGGCGCTGCCGTTGACCGCGAGCCCGTCGATGAGCCGCACGTCCCCCACCTGCCACAAGCCTCCGCCGACGGCGCGGCCGAACGCCGCGAGCACGGACTCGTAGAGCTCGTCGAAGTAGTACTTGCGCGCCAGCACGGTGTGGAGGGTGCGGAACCGATCGGCGATGCGTCCGGGCAGCTCGGGTCGCCGGCACCACAGGTACCAGGCGGTCGCGACGCCGAGCGCCGCGAGCCAGAACGGCGCGGTCACGAAGGCGTGCAGCACCATCGCCCCCGCCCCGTGCCAGGACGCCTGCATCCGCCCGAGCACGTCGTGGTCCGGGGCGACGTGAATACTCCCGCCGTAATGCGCGCCGTAGAGCATGGGCTCGACGAACATCCAGCCCACCACCACCGAGGGGACGGCCAGCAGGATCAGCGGCACCGTCACCACCGCCGGAGTCTCGTGCAGGTGCTCGCGCGCGTGCGCGTCCATGCGCTCCTTCCCGTGGAACACCAGGAAGTACATGCGGAAGCTGTACAGCGCGGTGACGAAGACCCCGGCCAGCACGCAGACCCAGGCGAACCCGGCGCCGGGCAGCGTCGAGTGGCGGACCGCCTCGATGAGCGATTCCTTGGAGAAGAACCCGGCGAACCCGGGCGTGCCGATCAGGGCCAGGGTGCCGATGAGGGAGGTGATCCAGGTGATCGGCATGTACTTGCGCAAGCCCCCCATCTTGCGCATGTCCTGCTCGTGGTGCATCGCGATGATCACCGAGCCGGCCGCGAGGAACAGCAGCGCCTTGAAGAAGGCGTGGGTGCCGAGATGGAAGATGCTGGCCGCGTAGGCCGAAGCGCCGAGCCCCACCGTCATGTAGCCGAGCTGGGAGAGCGTCGAGTACGCCACCACCCGCTTGATGTCGTGCTGCACCAGCCCCAGCAGCCCCATGAAGAAGGCGGTGAGCGCGCCGACCACCAGCACCAGGCTCAGGGCGGCCTCCGAGAGCTCGAACAGCGGCGACATGCGCGCCACCATGAAGATGCCGGCGGTGACCATGGTGGCGGCGTGGATGAGGGCCGAGATCGGGGTCGGCCCTTCCATCGAATCCGGCAGCCAGACGTGCAGCGGGAACTGCGCGGACTTGCCCATCGCGCCGACGAAGAGGCAGATGCAGGCCACCGCCAGCACCGGCCATTCGCCGCCCCAGGGCGCGGCCATCGTGGCGTCGCGCAGCCCCGGCGCGGCGGCGAAGACCTCGGCGTAGTGGAGCGAGCCGAAGTACGTGAACAGGCAGGCGATCCCGAGTAGGAACCCGAAATCCCCCACCCGGTTGACGAGGAACGCCTTGAGGTTCGCCCGGATGGCGGATTCGCGGTCGAACCAGAAGCCGATGAGCAGGTAGGAGACGACGCCCACCGCCTCCCAGCCGAAGAAGAGCTGCATGAAGTTGTTCGACATCACGAGCATCAGCATCGCGAAGGTGAACAGCGAGATGTAGCTGAAGAAGCGCTGGTAACCGGGGTCTTCGCGCATGTAGCCGATGGTGTAGACGTGGACCATCAGGGAGACGAAGGTGACCACGGCCATCATCGTCACGCTGAGCTCGTCGATGAGGAAGCCGATGGGGATCTCCAGGGCGCCGACGACGCCCCAGGTGTACACCGTGCCGTCGAACCCGGGGTTGCCGGCCACCACCACGTCGTAGTACGCGACGGCCGAGAGCACGGTGGAGACCGCCACCGCGGCGATCGTCACCCGGTGCGCGCCCGCGCGTCCGATCACCCGGCCGAACAGCCCCGCGACCAGCGCCCCGATCAGCGGGGCGAGCACGATCCACAGGTAGACCTGGAACATCATCGTCCGCCCTATCCCTTGGCCGTATCCAGATCCGCGACGTTGATCGTGCCCCGGTTGCGGAACAGGACGACGAGGATCGCGAGGCCGATCGCCGCCTCCGCCGCCGCCACGGTCAGGATGAAGAAGACGAACACCTGGCCGGCGGTGTCGTCGAGAAAGCGCGAGAACGCGACGAAGTTCAGGTTCACCGAGAGCAGCATCAGCTCGATCGACATGAGCAGGACGATCACGTTCTTCCGGTTGAGGAAGATCCCCGCCATGCTGATGCAGAAGAGGATCGCCCCGAGCACGATGAAGTGGGAGAGCGGGATCATCGGTCGGAGACCCGCTCGCGCTTCTCGGCCGGCATCCGCACGATGCGCACACGGTCCGCGCGCCGCACCTCGACCTGCCGGGCCGGGTCCTGGGTCTTGACCCCGCTGCGCCGCCGCATGGTCAGCGCGATGGCCGCGACGATGGCGACGAGCAGGATCGCCCCCGCGATCTCGAAGGGGTAGACGTACACCGTGTAGAGCAGCGCTCCCAACTCCTTGGTGTTGCTGTACCCGGCCTCGTGGGCGGGCGGGGCCGGCATCGAGCCGAGGTCGAAGCCGGAGGCCCCGATCACCAGCGCGATCTCCACCACCACCACCGCCGCCACCGCCGCCCCGACCGGGAGGTAGCGGATGAACCCCTCGCGCAGGGGCGCGAGGTTCACGTCGAGCATCATCACCACGAACAGGAACAGCACCATCACCGCGCCGACGTAGACCAGGACGAGGACGATGGCGAGGAACTCCGCTTCGAGGAGGAGCCAGATGCCGGCGCTGGTGAAGAAGGCGAGGACGAGGAACAGCGCGGAGTGCACCGGATTCCTCGCGGTGATCACCGCGACCGCCGACGCCACGAGGACGGCGCCGAGGACATAGAAGACGAGTTGGACGAACATCGGCAGTATCGGTGGTAATTGGCGGTAATTAGCGGCAGTCGGCGTTAACGGCGGTAGTCAGCGGCATAGCGGCAGTTGGCGGTAATGGCGGTAGCCAGTGGCAGTCGGTGGCAGTTGGCGGTAGTCGGCGGCAATGGCGGTAGTCAATGGCATAGTGGCAGTCGGCAGTCATCGGCGATGGTCAGCGGTAGAGCGCATCCGCGAGGCGGTCCGCCGCGATCTCCTTCTCGCGGGCGTCGCCGATGGCCAGCAGCTTGTCCTTGGTCATGATGTTCTCGCCGCGCTTCTCGAAGTGGTATTCGTGCACCCGCGTCTCCACGATGGAATCGACGGGGCAGGACTCTTCGCAGAACCCGCAGAAGATGCACTTGAAGAGATCGATGTCGTAGCGCGTGGTGCGCCGCGTCCCGTCCGCGCGCACCTCCGAGTCGATGGTGATGGCCAGCGCCGGGCACACCGCCTCGCAGAGCTTGCAGGCGATGCAGCGCTCCTCCCCGTTCGGGTAGCGGCGTAGCGCGTGGAGCCCGCGGAAGCGCGGCGACATGGGGGTCTTCTGCTCCGGGTACTGCACCGTGAACTTCTCGCTCACGAAGTAGCGCAACGTGAGGCGCAGCCCCTTCAGCAGCTCGAGGAGGAGGAAGCTCCTCAGGTAGTGGTGGATCCTGTTCATGGCGGATTCATGATGGTTTTACGCTCCGTCGAACCACGGCGGCAGGCCGGCCATGATGGCGATCCCGACCACCACGATCCAGATGATCGTGAGCGGAATGAAGACCTTCCATCCGAGCCGCATGATCTGGTCGTAGCGGTAGCGCGGGAAGGTGGCGCGCAGCCACAGGTACAGGAACATGAAGAACACGAGCTTGCCGGCGAACCAGTGTACGCCGGGCTCGAACACCCAGCCGACGTAGGGCGCGTCCGCCCACTCCGGGAAGGGCGAGAGCCAGCCGCCGAGGAACATGATCACCGTCAGCGCGCTGATCAGGATCATGTTCGCGTACTCGGCGAGGAAGAACACCGAGAACGCCATCCCCGAGTACTCCACGTGGAAGCCGGCCACGATCTCGGACTCGCCCTCGGCGACGTCGAAGGGGGCGCGGTTGGTCTCCGCGATCCCGGAGATCACGTAGACCGCGAACATCGGCAGCAGGGGCAGCCAGAACCACCGGACCAGTCCCCCCTCCTGGGCGAGCACGATCTCGCGGAGATTGAGGCTGCCCGCGGCCATCAGCACCACGACGAGGGCGAACCCCATCGCGATCTCGTAGGCCACGATCTGGGCGGCGGAGCGCATCGCACCGAGCAGGGCGTACTTCGAGTTCGAGGCCCACCCCGCGATGATGACCCCGTACACCCCGAGCGAGGTCATCGCGAGGACGTAGAGCAGCCCGGCGTTGACGTCGGCGATCACCAGGAAATCCGAGAACGGCACCACCGCCCACGCCGCCAGCGCGGAGGTCAGCGAGATCACCGGCGCCAGCACGAACAGCGCCCGGTTCGCCCCGGCCGGGACGATCAGCTCCTTGAACATGAGCTTCACGGCGTCCGCCACCGGTTGCAGCAACCCCTTCGGCCCCACCCGGTTGGGGCCGAGGCGCACCTGCATGTACCCGATGACCTTGCGCTCGGCGTAGGTGTACCACGCCACCGTCAGCAGCAGGGGAACGAGCAGCGCCACGATCTTGAGCAGCGTCTCGACGAGCAGCGCAAGCTCGTAGGGGAGCCATCCGAGGGCGGTGGCGAGGGGTTCAGGCATGAGCGGAGGTCACCGTGTCAGGAGGCATGGGCTGCGCTCACCGTGTCAGGATGAATCCGGTAATGAGCAGTCCGGCGGCTGCGACGTTGGCGAGCAGGTTCACCCCCGTGACCCAGTCGGGGATGGCTCCGGTGTCTTTCTCGTACTTCCGCATGACTTCCCGCGACCAGTGCTCGATCACCCCCACTGCGACCGCGACGGGCCACGGCCCTCCGCCTTCCCAGAGCAGCCATGCCGCGAACGCGCTCATGCCCACGCCCAGCAAGCGGAGCTTGAGGCGCTCCCGGTGCCAGGACCATGCCTTCCATGCCGAGAATGCGCTCTGGAATGCGCCTGGTTGCGTCATCGTCGTGCTCCATCTTCGCGGTGGTGTTCAACGACCCCGATCGTGCGAGCGCAGTCCACCCCGTCACGCAAGCGTCCGGCCGGCGCCCGACACAAGCCACGCCGCAGAGCGGCGACCGCCGGCGCGTTTGCCTGGCGATTCCGTTACGCGGAATCGCGGGCGCCCCGGCCAGCATCGTAGACGAGCGAGGAACAGCCTCGTTCCATACACGCAAAGCACTCGAAGAAGCTCCCGTAGCTCTTCGACCGTGACTCCCGCCTGCCGGAGAATGGCTACCAGCGTGCCCCGTTTCAACTCGCGAGCATGTATGGGAATGGGCACAGGCCTTCCGGGCCGATCGGGGTGAGCCAGAAAGAGATGGCTCCCCGTCTGCCGGCGTTCCACGAAACCACCACGTTTCAATGCGGCGATGAGCCGTCGCGGGCGAAGCGACGGCAGGCGACCCTTCACGCCGCGACCGGCCCTGCCACTTCCATCCAGACCGCAACGGCATCGGCGGGCTCCGGCTCCACCGGGATGGGTTCGCCCGCCTCGGCGAGACACGCCAGGAATCCCTCGATGCAGTCGCGAGCCATCGCCACGGCTTCATCCCGAGTCTCGCCTTGCGTGACACAGCCCGGAAGGGCGGGCACGGTGACGACGAAGCCGCCTTCCTCGGCCGGCTCGATCAGCACCCGATACTTGTAGACACAGGGCTCCATGCTCGTCTCGACGGAACCTTTGCTCATGACGGTACTACCATCCGTCCTGTTCCGGCACCATCTCCAGCTCGACCTTCCTGACGTCCGGCCGGGCCGCGTAGCGCCGTTCGAACACGCATCGCGTGAACCGATCGCCGCTCTCCTGCGGCACGAGGCCGGCGAACGGCGAGCATGTCCACGCGGGGGAAGGCCGGGGACCGGCCGGGGCTCGATACGCACTCATGAGCGGAATCCCGCCGAAGTGGCGCCACACAACGCCTTCACTCGGGGAGAAGGGACTGTCCGACGGTGCGTCAAGCGTCATGTCGAGGCTCCGTGGCGGTCGGCGCCGGGGCTCCCCGCCGGCGCACAATGGCACGGCGGCGGAGTCTATCACTCATCGACGGTCACGCTCCTGTTCGAGGCCACCGCGCCAGGATATTCGCGTTCCAGGGAGTGAGCCGGATTGCGGAGCCGGCGTTCTCCGAGGGTGGGCGATTCACTGTCGAAGGCGTCGCACAAGCTTCCGCGTGTCAGCAAGTTCGAAGTGCGTGTGTTCACGATTCTTCCGAGGCGTGGAAGATATCGGCTTCAAATGCGCCCGTGCGGGTAGCGAGTTCGCCGGGATTGAATCCTTGGCCAGCCTCCTGAAAGGAGCTGGAAACACGGTGGTCTCCATGAACGCAACGAACCGTATCGAAGTCATTGAAGGTGACATCACGCGGCTGGTGGTGGATGCGATCGTCAACGCCGCGAACGAATCACTGCTCGGCGGGGGCGGCGTGGACGGTGCAATCCATCGCGCGGCCGGCCCCCGGCTTCTCGAAGAATGCCGCCGGCTCGGCGGATGTCCGACCGGTGAGGCCCTTATCACCGGCGCCTACGATCTTCCGGCCCGCCACGTCATCCATACCGTCGGTCCGGTATGGCGGGGAGGGGGCCACGGCGAGGAGCCTCTTCTCGAGAGCTGCTACCGGGAATCGCTCCGGCTCGCTTCCGCGCACGGCGTCGAGACCATCGCGTTCCCGGCGATTTCGACCGGCGCCTATGGTTTTCCGGCGCCGCGTGCGGCGGAGATCGCGGTCCGGACCGTGGCGGCGGAGGCCGCGGAGCATTCCTCCCTCCGCCGCATCGTCCTGTGCTGCTTCGGGCGTGAGTCGCGACAGGCCCATGAGCGCGCCCTGGAGAACGCCGCCGCTCCGCCCCTGTGAACGGCTCGCCACGGTCGCCGGCGACGACGATCAGGCACCATCACGCTCTTCGGGCCGACCTGCATCGAGCCGCCGGCGACCATGTGGATGATCGAGCCCCTTCCGCGTGCCGGCAAGTTCGAGGTGCTTGTGTTCGCAACTCTTCCGAGGCGTGGACAATGAACGGGGCTGCCTATCTCCCCTGCTCCGACGCGAACGCTCTCGAGTTGTAGATTCGCTCTTCCGCGGCGATCAACCGGACTGTTCCCTCGCCGAGGATGTTCGGATTGGCCAGCACGATACTTTCCAGGCCTCCGGGCACCGCCACACTCGGTACGGCCAACAAGGGCGCTTCCTTTCGCATCAACCACAAGGTACCCATTCGCCGTGTGGATCGGGGATGAGGGTAACGGTCCCAACCCTCTGGAAGATCATGGACATGCCAACGTTCGAGAGCGGCCTCGTCACTCACCTCGTAGACACCCAGCCGGTACCCAGGCGGCACCAAGCGGGGAGACGGCAGATAGTGGGCCATCTCCAGCATCGCGACGCTCGGCGTCTCGGCGAAATAAACGACCGGAAGTCCGGGTTCGTTCCAGCGTGCTCCATCCCGGTAGCTGGCTCCCAGTCCGCGAAGATCCTCCAGGTAGCGGACATGGCAGATGCGGTACAGCCGCATCAGGGGAATTCGCCGTACTCGATTTTGCGAATGATCTCCCGTACCAGACGGCGCCCCTCGAACGTGTCGCAAAGATCGATGGGGCGGTCGCCTTCCAGGGCGGGCAGCGCGGTGCCAAGCCAATCTTGTGCGCGTTCAAGGCCGTCGAATGCGGCGGTAGCGGCGGCAAAAATGCGCAACGTGTCCAGAAGCCCCTCGCTTCGAGCCGGTCCAAGGGACTTTCGATCGTAGAGCCGGTTCAGATGACCGGAGGTCGTTCCCAGCAGGCGAACGAAGAAGTCGCGATGGCCGATTGCGTCGATGGCCTGCTTGACGACTTCCCCGGACAGCCCCGCCCGCACCGTCCGGATGTAGACCGCCTGATCGACGAAAGCGGCGGAAGGCACGCCGATGCCCTCGATTCGTTGGACAGCAGCCGGATGCTCCACGGCGAGTTTCTCCCGGTGTCCGGATGCCTCGAACAGTACCATCGAATGGAGTGGGCGGGGAGTCTCTCACCCGCGCTCGAATGGAACTGCACCAAGGTGCGTGGGCCTCCGACCCGCATGATCGTCTTGCCGTGCGTTGTCCTGTCGTGGCGCGGGCGGATGAGGTGGGAGCGATTCGGCGGGTTGCGCAAGACCTATCCCCTCCCCCAAGTGTGCGTGGTGCACAGTGTGTACCGTTGCGTAGCGAATCCATAGTCCGAGGAGCCGGGTGCTCGAATCGGGCACGCCCGGCTCTGTGGGAGCCGCGGCCTCAGAGATCCCCTCATTTTCTGCATGAAATAGGACTTGCAACTTGCTGATTTTGGGATCAATGTAAAGTCTTCGACTGGATTCGGAGACGAGTCATGAGACCGAAAGGCGCTCTGCGGCGGAACGAGATCAATGAATTCATCACCCGATTGTACGACGGGGACCTGCACGCGAAGCGGGTGCTGTCGCTGGCCAACGGGACGCTGGGGGTGCTGAGGCAGCGCCTCGCTGGCGGTCCATGCGGTCGGGCAAGGTCTGGCGCAGGCCCAGGGGACGTTGGGCAAGCACGCGGTGAAACAGGTCGACCGGCTGCTGAGCAATGACGGGGTGGTGATGGAAGAGTTCTTCGCCCATTGGGCGCCCTACATGGTGGGGTCTCGCCCGGAGGTGTTGGTGGCACTGGACTGGACGAGCTTTGCTCGGGATGGGCACGAGACACTGGTGTTGTCGATGTTGACGAGTCATGGTCGTGCGACGCCGCTGATGTGGAAGACGGTGCAGGCATCGACACTGAAGGGGAATCAGACGGGGTATGAGGAGGCGTTGGTGCGGCAATTGTGCGACGTGATGCCGGAAGGGGTGAAGGTGACGGTGTTGGCGGACCGTGGGTTTGCGAGTTGCCGGTTGATGACGTTGCTCAAAGCCTGCCCCCGGCTCCGACCGGGGGGAGGAGTTGGGTTTCGAGTATGTGATTCGAATGCAGGGAAACTACTACGTCACCAATGCCAGGGGAGAGCGGCGCGAGGCGGCGCAGTGGGTGGGCGCGGGCGGACGGGCGCGCACGTTACGGGATGCGAAGGTGACCGATGCGCATGAATTGGAGGTGGGCACGGTGGTGTGCGTGCAAGACCGGGAGATGAAGGAGCCGTGGTGTGTGGTGTCGAGCGAGCGCACGGTGAGGACGCGCACGCTGATTCGATATGACGGGAAACGTTGGGGAATCGAGACGAGCTTTCGCGACATCAAGGACATGCGTTTCGGGATGGGGTTGTCGTCGATGCGCATCTCGCGCCCGCAACGCCGCGACCGGATGCTGCTGCTCAGTGCGTTGGCGATTGCGTTGTTGACGCTGTTGGGGGCGGCGGGAGAGAGTCTGGGGTATGACCGGTGGTTGAAGGTGAATACGGCGAAGTACCGCACGCATTCGCTGTTTCGTCAGGGATTGATGCTGTATGAGCATATTCCGAACTGGCCTGAGTATCGTGTGCGTGCGTTGATGGAGGCGTTTGGACGGATGCTGATGGAGCAGCGGGTGTATCGAGGAATATTCGGCATCATCTGACACTTGAAATGAGGGGATTGATGAGAGCCGCGGCCGGGTAATCGCCCGCGGCCACTCGGCTTGGCAGGTACTACACCCAGCCTAGCCAAGGATCGTGGCAGACCGATTCGCCGACCGGCTCATAGCGGTTGTTGTCTTCGCTCACTTTCGGTTCGCATACAGGAGGTCGAACGCCGTGACGATTCCGTCGATCCGCTTCCCTTCTCCGACCAGCAGGGCGGGTTCCCCGTTCGTCATGAGCTTTGCGGCGGTTGCCGCCATCGTGCCTTTCTGCACAATACGTACAGGTCTTTTCCCACATAGCGCACGAGCTTCCTCGGTCATCTTCCCGCCTTCAGTGCGGTAGCGGGCGATGTCTGTCGCCGTGATCCACTGCCACGCTCCTCCGTCCTCGACAGGGACCGCCGAGATGTCGTAGCGCAGCATCCTGTCCCGTACCGAAATCAGAGTATCGTCTGGCTTTGCTTCCAAGACGTCCGGGATCATGTAGTACCCGACGGTCGCGTCGTCTGCTGTCACGGTCAGTGCCTCCTCAATGATCCGCAGTGCCGCTTCGATGTCTTCTTCCAGTCGCTGGCTGGCGGTTCCCCGGTGCACGGCGCCGTTGCGTGCGTAGCGGATCCGATCCAGCAAGGTGCCAATTCCCATTCCACACGCTGCCCGCTCCGCGCTGTCCTGTGCGGTACTGTTCAACCATTGCGTGAGTAGCGGAATTTTGTCGGTCAAATTGTTCTTATCCGGTGCGACGGTCTCGGCTACTTCTTCGATGATTTGCATCCCGGCGAGCCATCCGTAGCTCGCTTCGCGTCGGAACCGCCACAGCTTCTCGTGCAGTGCGGCAGCCCTCACCTTCTTCATTCGCATACGTACGCGTCTGCCTGCATGACGGTTTCTATAGTTGTTGTGAACATATCGCTCAGGACGAAGCTGTCCCCGCCTCTGGCGGCGACTTCGTTCCGTATTTTGTTCATGGCGCTCCTCCGGTCTTCGGTTACCGAGATAGTTTCGCCCTCTACACTCTGCACGACCCCAAGGAACCGGCATTTGGAGGTCAAGGTAGGGGTGATCTCCCGCACCATCATTCCCGACTCCGTCAGCTCGGTTGCCGCGCACCCTGCGAGCAGTGCTGCGCTAATTGCCATTCCTGCTGATGACGTTTTCACCGTTTCTTCCTGCTGTTCTCTGTGCTTGGTGCTCTAACCAACGGAGGCGGAGAACACTTACATGCGCTGCGCGATGGTGTGGCCGGATCGTGGATACAGTTTTCGTGAGGTTATACACGGTACGTCGCCGCGATCGCCCCGAATCGCTGCCAATGCCTCGTCCCGTCCATCTATCATGCTCCCTTATCTTTCGTGTGCCACGGGATCAGGGCCTGTCGATCGCAACCGTGACGTCACCCACGTCAAGCGCTACGGTGGCCGGAACCCCAACCGGCAGGTACGCGCAATCGTCCGGGACCCGCCGGTCCGCAACAACGCGGAGGGTGACCGATCCCCCGTTCTGCCGTACCACCGCCGGCTCGCCGTCCGTCAGGCTCAAGCGTTCAATCGTAGCCGGGCTGAGCCCCACCCCTCGGAACTCCGCATCCCTCGTCGCCTGCAACGGCTTCGAGCGGCGCACCAGCGCATCCACCGCGTGCATCGGGACGGGGGCGATGCGGGTGATCCCCTCCGCACCCTCGGTCCCCTTGACAGGCTCCGGCAGACTTCGGGGCAGCGTCCAGCCGGCACTCCCGGCCGCCGGCTCCCTGGCCCCGACCGCCGCCGGTCCGCCGAGCGCCGCGCGCACGTCCTCGATCGTCTCCTGCTCGAAGCCGGGGAGATCGAGGAGGTTGCCGAGGACCCGCAGCACCCGCCACGCCGGACGCGCATCCGCGTAAGGAGACACCGCGGCGCCGAAGCTCTGCCAAGTTCCCGAGAGGTTGACGAACGTCCCCTCGGTCTCCGCGAACGCGGCGGCGGGGAGGATGACGTGGGCGTACTCGGACATCGCCTCGGAGCGGAACGCGGCGAGGCTCACCACGAACCGCGCCCGGCCCAGTGCCTCGCGCGCCCGCGCGCCGTCGGCGCAATCCAACTCGGGCTCCAATCCCATGAGCAGGTAGGCGTCGAGACCTGTCTCGATCATCGCCCGCGCGTCGAGCCCGCGCGGTTCCGCCGCCGAGCCGCGCGGCCCCCGGTGCGGCAGCGCGCCCGCGATCCATGCGCCGGCGGGGTTCGCGCCCTCGTCCAGGGTGCCGAGCGTCGCGCCGGTGAGATCGGCGAGGCACGCCGCGAGGCCGCGCAACGCCGCCGCGTCCCGGTGGTTGATCGCCTGCGGCCCGAGCAGGACCGCGCTACGTCCGGCATCGGCCAGCGTGCGCGCGATGCGCTCGGCGGCGGCCCGCCCGGCGTCTGTCCGCCGCAATCGACGGGGGTCGATTTCGGCGGGGTCGATTCCCATACCGCCGGCGACGCCCTCGATGTCTCCGGGGGCTCCGGGAGCGCTTGCGATACCGGCCTGCTCGCTACCAGCCTGCTTGACACCGGCGCCCTCGCTACCAGCCTGCTCGCTACCGGCACCCTCGATACCGGCGCCCTCGATACCTCCGGCGGCGCCGGAATCGATTCCGATACCGCCGAGGCTGTCCCCAATCCCCCCGGCCAGCGCGCCAAGCCCCTCCGGCTCACGGCCCGCGATCCGGGCCGCCGCCACCGTGACCGCGGCCAGCGCGCCCGCGAGCGACGGCGGCGGGACCACCATCCGCGCCGCGGGCGCGAGGTTGAGGTCGTGGGCCATCACGTCGAGGTACGCCACCGCCGCTCCGGCAAGGCTCGCCTTGCGCAGCCGGTGGTTGACGAGGGGATGCTCCTTGCGCGTGCACGAGCCGATCAGCAGCGCCGCGTCGAGCCGTTCGAGATCCTCCAGCCCCATCCCGATGGAGGGATAACCCGGCGCCGCGTCCTGGTCGGAGAAGTCGCGCTGGCGCACGCGGTGATCCACGTTGGCGCTGCCGAGGCCGCGCACCAGATGCTGGAAGAGGTAGAGCTCCTCGACCGTGCAGGACGCCGAGGCCAGCGCCCCGAGCGCGGCCCCGCCCCTCGAAGCCACGACCTCGCGCAGCCCTGCCGCCGCCGCATCGAGCGCCTCCTCCCAGGAGACCTCCCGCCACGTCCCGCCGCGCCTGACCATCGGCGCGCGCACCCGGTCTTCGCTGTACAGGCCCTCGTACCCGAAACGGTCCCGGTCGGAGATCCACACCTCGTTGATCGCTTCGTTCGCGCGCGGCACCACGCGCATGACCCGACCGCGGCGCACGTGCAGATGGATGTTGGAGCCGACCGGGTCGTGCGGCGCCACGCCGTCGCGCTGCGCCATCTCCCAGGCGCGGGCGCGGAACCGGAAGGGCTTGGAGGTAAGCGCCCCCACCGGGCACAGATCGATGACGTTGCCGGACAGCTCCGAGTCCACGCTCCCGGCGATGAACGTGCCGATCTCCATGTCCTCGCCCCGCCCCGTCGCCCCCAGCTCCGGCATCCCCCCGATCTCCTCGCCGAAGCGCACGCAACGCGTGCAGTGGATGCAGCGGGTCATGTCGGTGGCGATCAGCGGGCCGAGGTCCTTGTCCTCGACCGCGCGCTTGCGCTCGTTGAACCGCGAGACGTCCCCGCCGTAGCCCATCGCCACGTCCTGCAGCTCGCACTCCCCGCCCTGGTCGCAGATCGGGCAGTCGAGGGGATGGTTGATGAGCAGGAACTCCATCACCGACTTCTGGGCCGCGCGCGCCGTCTTCGAGCGCGTGAACACCTTCATCCCGTCCATCACCGGCGTGGCGCAGGCGGGCAGCGGCTTCGGCGCCCGCTCGACCTCGACCAGGCACATGCGGCAGTTCGCCGCCACCGTCAGCTTGTGGTGGTAGCAGAACCGGGGGATGGCGATGGCGTTCGCATCCGTCACCTCGATGACCATCTGGCCCTTCCGCGCCCGGAAGGGGCGGCCGTCGATCTCGATGCTGAGGGTGTCGTTGGTCATCGGCGTTTTCAGCGTTTTCTTGTTACCCGGCAGGCCGGGTCGAGGGTGTCGATGATCATGGTGTGGATCATGGCATGGTCGGATGGCAGGGCAGCGATGCCGACTCGATGCCGAGGGTCTTCGGACATCAGCGTTCTCCTGCTACCTGACGGGCCGGGGCGAGGGTGTCGATGATCATGGCGTGGCCGAATGGCAGGGCACCGATGCCGATTCGATGCCGAGGGTCTTCGGGCATCAGCGTTCTCTTGTCACCTGACAGACCGGGTCGAGAGTATCCATGATCATGGCGTGACCGGGATCATGGCATGGCCGGATGGCAGGGCAGCGATGCCGATCGCATGACGGAGCACGGAAGTCGCATGAACATGAAGGGGCACGGGGGACATTCGGTGAGCCGGGCCGTGTGCGAGAGAAGCGGTTGGAGTGCCGGGGAAGCCGCCCGACGGTGCGCAGTATACTGGGGATCCCGCACGCGACGAGACTGGACGGCTGCCGGAGTACGACCTGATCGGCGGCACGCTTCCTGTTCGCGACGCGCCCACCTCTCCCGCGACCACGGGCGCGTGACCGTCGCCGAAGCCGTCCCAGGCGACCGGCGCAAGCCGCAACACCGTCAAGGATCACGTCGGGTCGCTGGCCCATGCAGGTCGCCTGGTGCGGCATGGAGCCGGCCGCGGCACCTGATACGCGTCTGGATGACCAGCCCCGGCACCGGGCCGGACTGCTACTTGGCCCGGATCCGTCTTCCGGCACGGGTTCGCCATCCGACCCGGACTCACCCATCGTCGCGCGACTCTCCCGGCTCGTGCGCCCTTCGCAGCACCGTGATGGCCGGCGGGCGCAAGACGGCGCGGAGCTGTCGTCACATTGGTCGGTCTGCCATTGGGCGCATGCCGCTGTCGAGAGCGGCGTTGACCGGGAAGTGCTGGACAAGACCGAAGCCGGGGACCTTCGCGGTGACAGGTGCCATAATCGGCCCATGCGCCGCTTCAACACCGAAGGACCGGTGCGCCCGGACGAACACTACGCCATCCCGCCGCTGGGCCGGGTGGACATGGAGGAGCTGCGGGACCTGTGCCCGCGAAAGCGGGGGAATGACGGCCTGAAGCGGCACTCGGGAGAAGCCATGAAACAGGTCGTCCCCTGTCCCGGCAGGGCGGCGAGCTGATGCCGCGGCGGCGAAAGCGCGGGCGGGGCAAAGGCCGCAGCCGGCCAAAACGTCGTCACGAGTGGATCGGGGGGAGGCTGTCGCCCCCGATCTTCATCCATGATCGCGAGGAGCCCTACCGGCCCGAGCTGGTGATCTGGCTGGCGGCGTCTTCCGGCCTCGTCGTCGGCCAGGAGGCGGTCGCTCCCGAGGATGCCGAGGGCGCCGTCGCCCGGGTGCTGCTCGCCGCGTTGGACCGGCCCCTGGCCGGTCCGAAACACCGGCCCGACGTGATCCGCGTGGCCGACCATGCGCTTGCGACCGAGGTGCGGGCCGCGGTCGCGGACGCCATCCCGGTCGTCGTCGCGCCCACTCCGGAGCTCGACACCGTTGTGGAGAACCTGGTCGAGTGGATGCCCGACTCCGACGAAGGCGAAAAAAGTTATTTCGAAGGAGGGCGCATCCCGCCCGAAGCGGTGGCGGAGCTCTTTACCGCCGCCGATCTGCTCTACCGCACCGCGCCCTGGAAGGTGGCGGCCGACACCCAGGTGCTCGGAATGGACATCCCCGCGCTCGGGGTCGAGGGAGCGTGCGTCTCCATCATCGGACACCTCGGCGAGAGCCTTGGTGTGCTCGTCTTCCCTTCTTTCGCCGGATACCAGGCATTCGGCCGGAAGGCGACCGGGGGATCCTTCGAGGGGGGCGGGCGCGTCGACCTCGGGACCCACTCGCTTTCACTCAATTTCGTGCGCGGAGCGGACCTGCCCGACTCCATGCGGCGCGAGGCGGCAACCCATGCGTGGCCGGTCGCCGGCGCCGACGCCTATCCGCTCGTCATGTACGTCGAGCGTGACGGCGCCTTTCGCCCGCTCGTCCCGCGCGACCTGGAGATTGCCACCGTCTGCGCCGCGTCGCTGTGCCGCTTCTTCGAGGCGCACCGGGACCGGTTCACGCTCGACACGCCCGAGCCCGTCTCCGAGTCGTACTCGTTCGCACCCCACGACGTTGACGTGCGCTTCACCTTCCCCTACGAGGCTGCTCGGCCCTACGAGGCGGCTCCGCCGCTCGAACCCGGCGGCGAGCGGATGCGCCGACCGGCGCCGCCGGCACCGTCGGAGGGGCCGGCGTGGCAGGGCCGGACCAGGCCGGGCCGTAACGATCCATGCCCTTGCGGGAGCGGCCGCAAATACAAGAAGTGCTGCCTGCCCCGAGACGAGCAGGCAGGCGGCGACCGCGGGGGCGGTCGCTTGGCGATTCCGCCCGGCGAAATCGCCGCCGCCCCCGATCAGACCGACGACGATCGGGGAACAGCTTCATTCCATACGAATCCATCCGAGCGCCGTCACATGGCGCTGCACGAGCTCGACGTCTCTCTGACCTACGAGATCATGGAGTTCGCCGCGGCGCGTTTCGGCTCCGCATGGTGCGATTACGCGAAGGACTTCACCGACGCGGATGCGGTGCCGGAGCTGTCGTCACATTGGTCGGTCTACCATTACCGCATCGACGGGACGACGGCGCTCGACCGGTATCTGGAGGAAGACGGACGGCGATTGCCACGTGCTCGGAGCGCGTGGCTCGAAGCCGAGGCCGCGGCGTGGATCTCGGTGTGGGAGGTGACCGCGGTCGAGCCCGGCGCGAGCGTGACGCTCCGTGACCTCCTCTCCCACGAGGAACGACACGTCCACGAGACTGCGGCGTCCGAGGTGCTCGTCACGCGCGATGCGATACTCGCGCGCGTCGTCGATTACGGCGGCGTTTCGCTCCTGTGCGGCGTGCATCGGCGTCCGCTTCCGCCCCTTCATGCGGCAGAGGTGGTACGACGCGCGCGAGGCTGGCTGCGGCGCAAACGTGCGATCCCTCTCGACCGTCTCCGCGACGAAGCCTTTGGACGCCGCCTGATCCGGCGGTGGGAGGCGGCGGTCGCCAAGCTCGACGAGCGGACCGGGCTTCCGCCCGTGCGGTCCAACACCGATGGCGATCCCTTGCTCTTCACCACCGACCACTTCCGGATCGCGCCCGGAGCGAGGCCGACGGTAGAGGCACAGCTTGCCGCACTTGGAGACGTGAATCTGCCGATCCCCGAGGATCCGGCCTACGTCTTCCTGCGCCCCGGTGGTACACGGCACGGGAGCATGGAGAATACGGTGATCGGGCGAGCCGTCGTCTCCGAGGAGACGTTGCGGATCCAGACGAATTCGCGCGAGCGCGCCGATGCGTTGCGCAAGAGGGTCGAGACGGCCTGCGGCGACTACATCCGGCACCGGGGCCGGGAGCACGCCGACCCACTGTCGGACAAGGCGGCGCCCGAGCTGCCCGATTCGGCGCCGGAATCCCTCTCACCCGTGCCCGATCAGCTCGTCCTCGAGCTCAAGCAACGCCACTACGCCGACTGGCCCGATCAACCGCTTCCGGCATTGAACGGGCAGACACCACGCGAAGCGGTCCGAACCGCCGAGGGACGAGCCGCCGTGGACGATCTGCTGAAGGACATGGAGAACCAGGAGCAGCGATCGCAGCCCGGCACAGCGTTCGACTTCTCGGAGATCCGGCGCGCACTTCGGCTCAAGTAAATGTGCGCGGGCTCGCATACGGTGCAATCGATCAGCCTGCACACGGGATCGCCGATCCGGCAAACCGGGGCAACTCCACACCCCCGGGAAAGCTTGTGCCCGCGAAAGCGGGTACGGGGGTCCACCGCCTCGCTGCCCTCGACGAAGGCCCGCACCTGCCCCAGCGTCCGGACCCGTTCGGTCTGTAGCGTCACGATCATCCTCCGATGATCCCGGACCCCGCGCTACAGGCTCACTTCTCGTTGGAGTCACACCCTCCCTTCAGGCTCATCTCTCGTTGGACAAGACTCACAGTGGCGATCGCCCGCGGAGAGCACGAACCCGCGAGGGGTGAACCGACGGTCTGGTTCACCTCCATCGAGAGCTTTGCGAAGGTGCTCTCGCAACGCAATCGCGAGCTTCTGGCGATGATTGCCCGGGAGAAGCCGGACTCGCTCACCGAGCTGGCGGTGCTTGCCGGGCGAAGCAAGTCGAACCTGTCGCGGACGCTGAAGACGATGTCGCGCTACGGGCTGGTGGAGTTGAGGGAGGGACAGCGCGGTACGCTGATTCCGCGGGTCCCGTACGATCGGGTCAGCCTCGACGTTTCGTTGATTTCGACTTCCCGCCGGGCTACGTGAGAACCCGGAGAAACCAGCCGGCAATGGCGAGAATGGGCGACCTCGGCGTCGCCCAAGTCGAGCTCTTGGGCCAGCGTGGTGGTATGCCATCGCCGGGGGGTGGCGAGCTTCGGGGCGATGAGCCGGTCCGGACTTCGGCTGTTACTGATTTCGATTCAATACGTTATCCTCGATTCAGTCCCCAAAGTCACGGGGAACTTCGGGCTAGCCGGCCGGGCGAGAGGCATTCCTTACGCTACGATCGATATGCCGGAAGCAAGGTTCGGTCGCCGCTGCTTCAGCCGGTCCCGCCCGACGTGTCGAAATGGCATGCCTCCCAATGACCGGGCTGTTTCTCCACCAGCTTCGGGACCTCTGCCCGGCACCGCTCCCGGGCGTGCGCGCAACGGGTGTGGAACCGGCACCCGCGCGGGATGTTGACGGGGCTGGGAATATCCCCTTCCAGCCGTATGCGTTCCGACTTGCGCGACCCGCGCCGGGCCGGCACCGCCGACAACAGCGCCCGCGTATACGGATGCCGGGGATTGCGAAACAGCGCCTTGCGATTCGCCTTCTCCACCACCACACCCAGGTACATGACGGCCACCTCGTCGCAGATATGCTGCACCACGGCCAGATCGTGGGAGATGAACAGGAACGTCAGGTCCAGCTCCCCCTGCAAGTCGCACAGGAGGTTCAGGATCTGGGCCTGGATCGCGACGTCCAGCGCCGACACGGGTTCGTCGCAGACGATGAAGTCCGGCTGCAATGCCAGTGCGCGGGCAATGCTGATGCGTTGCCGTTGCCCTCCCGAGAACTGGTGGGGAAACAGATTCCTCTGGTTGGGACGCAGCCCCACCAGCGAAAACAGCTCCGAGACACGCTCCTCGCGTTCCGCGGGGCTGCCGACCTTCTGTACGTCGAGCGGGCTCCTGACGATGTCACCGGCGGTCTGGCGCGGATTCAGCGACGAGTACGGATCCTGGAAGATGATCTGCATCCGGCGGCGCACGTCGAGAAGCGCCTCGGCCCGGAGTGATCGCAGCTCCACCCCGTCGAACACGATGCTGCCGCCGGTGGGCTCCACGAGACGAAGCACGGACAGACCCAACGTCGTCTTTCCGCATCCGCTCTCGCCCACCAGCCCCAGCGTCCGTCCCCGAGCGACGGACAGGCTCACCCCGTCCACGGCGCGCAACGTGGGTCGCGCGCCGAGCAGACGCGGCCGCGGGAGCCGGTAGTGCACGTGCAGATCTTCGACGCGCAGCAGGCCGTCGCCGGTCATGGGCTTCCCCGGCCTCCCGCACCGTCCGACGCCAACCAGCACTTCACGGAGCGGTAGTCACCGAACCGGGTATATCCGGGTAGCTCCCGGCATCGTGACGCCGCCTGCTCGCAGCGGGGCGCAAACGGACATCCCTCCAGGCCACGCAGAAGATCGGGGACGGAGCCCGGGATTTCCGGCAGCCGGACCCGAGTGTCGGCCGGGTCGTCGATGATCTCGGGCATGGACCGCAGCAGTCCCTGCGTATACGGGTGACGCGCGTCATCGCTGATCTCGTCCAGGGCGCCTTCCTCGACCTTGTGGCCCGCATACATGACCAGGACGCGATCGGCCATCTCGGAGACGGCGCCGAAGTCGTGGGTGATGAGCACGATGCACGTGCCGTGGGCGCTCTGTATTTCCTTCAACAGGTCGAAGATCTGCGCCTGCACGGTCACGTCCAGGGCGGTGGTCGGTTCGTCGGCGATCAGCACGGTGGGCTCGCAAGCCAGCGCCATCGCAATCATGACCCGCTGGCGCATTCCCCCCGAGAGCTGGTGCGGGTACTCGCGCACACGACGCTCCGGGGCGGGGATGTGCACCATGTCGAGAAGATCGATCGCTTCGTTCCACGCCGCGGCCCGGCCGATGCCCTTGTGGCGGCGGATCGTCTCGGCAATCTGGTTGCCGATGGAGTAGACGGGATTGAGCGAGGTCATCGGCTCCTGGAAGATCATGGACATCTCCCCGCCGCGGATGCTCCGTATCCTCTTCTCGGAAACCCGGACCAGATCCTCGCCGTTCAGGAGCACGCGGCCGGCGCTGATCCGCCCGGGCGGCGACGGCACCATGCGCAGCAGGGCCAGGGCGGTCATGCTCTTGCCGCAGCCGCTCTCGCCGATGATTCCGAGCGTCTCGCCGCGGCGCAGTGCGAAGCCGACGTCGGACAGGATCCTGACCTGCCGGCCCTTGACGCTGAAATCGACGCAGAGGTTCTCGACCCTCAGGACGACGTCCTGCGAATCCGCGGTTGCGCCGGCCATCGGGCGGCCCTTACCGCCCGCGCAGCTTCGGATTGAAGGCGTCGTTCAACCCGTCGCCGATCAGCGCGATGCACAGGACCGTCAGCAGGATGGCCGCGCCCGGAAACGTCACCGTCCACCACGCTTCGAAGAAGAAATCCCTCGACAGCCCGATCATCTTCCCCCAGGTCATCACGTCGGGGTCGGTGAGCCCGAGAAAGCTCAAGGCCGCTTCGTAGATGACGGAGATCCCGACCCGAAGCGTCACCGCGATGATGAGGGGCGGCAATGCGTTCGGCAGGATCACCCGCAGCATCAGTCTTCGGTCGGTCGCACCGACCGCGCGCTCCGCGGTGACGTACTCGCGTTCCTTGATCTTGAGGAACTCGGCCCGGGTCAGGCGCGCTTCCGTCGTCCAGGTGGTGATGCCGATGGCGATGATCACCGTGACCAGATCGTGCGAGAACACGGCCACGATGACCATGGCGAAGACCAGCGGCGGCAGCACTTGAAAGAACTCCGTCACCCGCATCAGCGCGTTGTCGATCTTGCCCCCGTAGAACCCGGCCACCGCTCCGATCGAGATCCCGACGAACACTGCGAAGATCGTGGCCGTGATTGCGATCGCGAGCGTCGTGCGCACGCCGTGGATGATGCCGGTGAACACGTCCCGGCCGAGATAGTCGGTACCCAGAACCGTGCCTTCTCCGGGCTGCTTCAGCGGCGCGCCCACGATTTCAAACGGGTCCGCGTCGAGAATGACGGGGCCGAAGGCCCCGACCAGAACGATGAAAGCGAGGCTTGCCGCACCGAGAACCGCGGCCTTGTTCGTATAGAACATCCGTGCCGCTTCCTGCCACCAGATCTCCGGCCGCTCCGGGAAAGGCTCGACCGCGAACGGGCGAGGGTCTTGGTCCGGGGTGACGTTCATGGATTCCGGTCGGTCATCGCATGGGTGGCAGGCAGGCGGGGTCCGGGAGATCACGTTGTCCGGCACGACTCGGTACGCCCCCCGGGCGGAAGCCGTCGCCGCTACGTGATCGCCTTGATTCTCGGATCCAGAGCGCCATAGATCAGATCCGTGATGATGTTGGCGATGATGGTGGTGACGGCGGCGCCGAACAGCACGCCCATGATGACCGGGTAGTCGCGTCGTACGATCGACTCGTACAGCAGCGGGCCGAGGCCCGGCAGGCTGTACACGGTCTCGACCAGCACCGCACCGGAGAAGATCGCCCCAAGCTGCAGCCCCGCCACCGTGACCACGGGAAGCGCGGCGTTCTTCAACGCATGCTTGTAGGTGATGACGAACTCCGGGAGCCCCTTCGTCCTCGCGGTCCGGATGTAGTCCGCGCCCAGGACGTCGAGCATCGAGGCCCGGGCCAACCGGCTGTAGCTGGCAAGGTAGAGGATGGCCAGCGTGAACGTCGGCAGCACCAGGTGGTTCAGCACGTCCAGGATCCTGTCGAACGTCCCGTCCGGGGCGGGCACCGATTGCAGCCCGTAGGCGGGAAAGAGCGGTATGTGCAAGGCGAACGCGAGCAGGATGATCATGCCGAGCCAGAACACGGGGGTGGCGTACCCCAGCAACGAGAACATCGTGATCACGTGGCTGAACAGGCCCCGGGGGCGAAGCGCGGCGACGACCCCCATCAGGGTGCCGAGCAGCACCGCGATGACGAACGCCGAGAGGGTCAGCATCAGCGTCGCGGGCAAATGGCTCAACAGCAGGGAAAGGACGGGCTCGTCGTAGTAGTAGGAATACCCCAGATCCCCGGTGAGCATCTTGCCCAGATAGGTCAGGAGCTGTACGTGCATGGGCTGATCCAGCCCGTAGGCGGCCCGGATGGTGGCCGCGAGCTCCGGGTCGCCGCCACCCGCCTCGGTCAGAATCGTGTCGACGACGTCACCGGGAGCGGCCTGGATGAGGAGGAAGTTCAGCACCACGACGGCCGCGATCAGGACGATCCCGAACAGAAGTCGCTCGATGATGGCTTTCGACATGGTTCAGGGCAATCCGACGTGTACCCGGAAGAAAAGGGCGTTCCGCCCGACGACACCGGAAACGGACGCGCCCACCCGGAGCCCCGGAGTGGGCGCGTCGATGCCCGGAAACGGGAAGCTCTATTCCTGCGGCTTCTTCCAGTAGGCCAGGTCCCATGACTCCCCCCACCCGTAGGCCGGCAGGTAGAGGTCCTTGTGGTGGAACCACTGGCCGACGGTATCGAACAGCCAGTTCATCGGCATTTCTTCGATCAGGATCCTCGATACCTCGTCGTACAGCGCCTGGCGTTTGTCCAGATCCGCTTCCCGCGCCGCCTGCGCGAATATCTCGTCCACCTTCGGGTTGCAATAGCCGGAGGTGTTCGTATATGCCTGCTTCTTGATGTTGTCGCAGACGTACAGACGGCTGACACCGATTGCCGGGTCGACCTTGTCGCCCGGCCAGTTCATCGACATGTCGAAGTTCCAGGCCGAGATCCGCTTCCCCCAGGCGGCGAATCCCGCCATCGGCTCCTGGTTCACCTTGATGCCGATCTTCTTGAGCGCCTGCGCGACGTACTCGCCGGGAACGGACTGGAAGTCGGGCCGGAACGGCTGGGCGATGTAGATCAGCCCGAGCTCGAAGCGGATCCCGTCGTCCTTCACGGGATAGCCCGCCTCGTCGAGCAGCGCGTTGGCCTTGTCGAGGTCGAACGGATAGCCCTCGACGTCGTCGTTGAAGAAGATGTTGGTGAACGGCAGCGGCCCCTTCGATGCCTTGCTGTATCCGGCGTGCAGCACGTCGGCGATATAGGACCGATCGATGCCGTAGGCGATCGCCTGACGGACCGCCTTGTTGCTCAGCGGACCTTCGCGGTTGTTGAACTCCAGCACGATGGCGCCGCCCGAGACGGTCTTCATCTCCGTGAGTGCAAGGTGGTCCACCTTCTTGAAGGAGTCGATGTCGGTGAGGCGCATGACGCCGCTCGCGTCGGCGAGCTGGAACTCGTTCCTTTGCAGCCCGATCCTCCTTGCGGTCTTGTCGGTCACCATCTGGTAGATGATCCGGTCGAGCCAGGGCAGACCCTCGTTGAAATGACCCTTGTTCCGCTCGATGATGAGGTACTGGTCCGTCTTGTATTCCTTCAGGACGAACGGACCGGAGCCCACCGGATCCTTGTGCGCCGGGTGTTTCATGAAGTCGCCGTCTCCGTAGACGTGCTTCGGCATGATCGGCAACTGGCGCGGCGTGGTCGCGGCAATCAGAAGCGGGCCGTGAGGCTGCGAGAGGCGGAAGACGGCGGTGTGGTCATCGGGTGTCTCCACCGCTTCCACCGGACCGAACATCTGTGGCCCGAAACGGTGGTTCTGCTGGACGACTTCCAGCGAGAAGGCCACGTCGGCGGAGGTCACCGGCTTCCCGTCGTGGAACTTCGCGTTCCTGTCCAGGTTGAAGGTGTAGGCCAGTCCGTCCTCCGAAATCGAAAACGATTCGGCCAGGTAGGGAACGGGACGGTTGTTCTCGTCCAGCCTGACGAGGCTCGCGAAGATCTGGGACGACACCAGCCCGACTTCGAACGCGGAGTGCAGCGGATTGAGGCTTGGAATGTTGCTTGACAGGTAAACCATGGAACCGCCCTTCTGCTGGGCGCCGGCGGCCACCGAAGCCAGCGCCAGGAATGCCGCCGTCAGCAATGTCGCAATGTTCGTCCGCGCGGCCCGCAAGGCGCTTCCACGTGCACTTGTGGTTCCCATTACCGAATCTCCTCTCGTTGTTTGCGTGAATGTTCCAACCCACCTGCGACACCAATACGTCACGGGCGCAACACGGCGCCGCCGTCGATCTCCGTCCGTGCGCCGTCGCGCATCGCGAACCGGCCGTTCACCAGCACGTGGACGATCCCGCTCGCATAGGTCCGAGGTTCCTTGATGGTACATCGGCTTCGGATGGCCGTCTTGTCGAATACGGTGACGTCCGCGGCAAGTCCGGGCTGCAACCGCCCGCGGTCGCGCAACCCCAGACGTTGCGCCGGCAACGACGTCATGCGGCGGATGCCTTCTTCGAGCGACAGGACGTGACGGTCGCGAACGTACAGCCCCAGGAAACGGGCCGCCCAACCGTATCCGGACACCGATCCCACGTATTTCTCGAGAGCACCGTACGGGGCAAGCGCCAGCGTATCGGATATCACCGCGCATTCCGGCTGGCGCAGGCACAGATCGATGTCGTCGTCGCTGAAGCTGTGCGACGTCCACAACAACCCGCCCATGCGTTCGCCCTCTTCCTCCATCAGGTCGAGCGCCGCATCGAAGGGCGACGTATTGCGCATCCGGCCGATGTCCGCGAACGTCTCTCCCACCAGTTGAGGGTTCTCCTCGCTGTTCAGCAGCGCGATGGCGTCCCAACGCTCGTCCGTGACGAGCAGCCACATGTGCTTGGGGTTCTTCTTCATCCGCTCGCGGGTATCGGGGTCCTTCAGCCGTTCGAGGATCCCGGACGTGCCTCCCTCCTGGGCCCATGGCGGGAGGATTGCCTTGATCAGCGTGTGGCTCCAGTCGTGCGGGATGACGTCGAATGCGATGTCGACACCCTGACCGCGGGCCGACTCGATCATCTCGAGGCTGTGCTCCATGGCGTGCGGCGGGGCGCCGTACTTCGGCTGGATATGCGAAATCTGCAAGCGCGCGGAGGCGTTGCGCGCCGTGCACAGCGCTTCGCCGAAGCCGAGGTCGTAGTACGCGTCGCGATTGCGTACGTGCGTCGCGTACAACCGGTCATGGCGCGCTGCGACTGCGCACAAGGGGATGATGTGCTCCGGCGCGCAGATGTTCCCCGGCCAGTACTCCAGCCCGGTCGAGAAGCCGTACGCGCCCTGGTCGAATGCTTCGGCAAGCAGATCGGCCATGCGCCGCGTCTCTTCGACCGCCGGCGCGCGAAGCTCGTCGCCCATCACCGCTCGGTGCACCGCGCCGTGCCCGACGAACGCCGCCACGTTCACGCCCAGCCCGCTCGAATCGAGGCGTTCGAGGTATTCGCCGAAGCTTTGCCAGCCCATGTCGACCGTACAGTCGTCGGAGTATCCGATGGCGCCATGTCTCGCGTCCCCGGTACGGGCGACAGGAGCGCAGCTATGTCCGCACTGGCCGACGGCCTCGGTGGTGACTCCCTGGTGGACCTGGCTCTCCGCCCTCCCGTTGACCAGCAGCGTGAAATCCGAATGCGTATGCAGGTCGATGAAACCGGGGCACACGGCAAGCCCGTTCAATTCGATGCGCTCCGCCGATTCCTGCCCCGACAGATCGCCGATGCACGCGATCCGTCCGTCGCGGATGCCGACGTCGGCCCTGAA
Organism: uncultured Gammaproteobacteria bacterium; assembly: GCA_958295835.1. Lineage (GTDB taxonomy): Bacteria > Pseudomonadota > Gammaproteobacteria > HK1 > HK1 > HK1. The sequence goes on along the minus strand of OY282378.1, from coordinate 3,251,572 downwards.
TGCTCCACCGCCCGATCCGTCGAAGACCTCGCCGCCGGCAAGTGTCAAGTCGATCATGATGGCCCTCTCCCTGGACAAGCCGCTCTTCGCCCACCCGAGAGACGGGCGGGGGACGGATGCGGCAATCCCTCATGCGTTCACCGGACATCCGGTGGGTAAGGTACTACGCCACGGCAGATGGCGGCTACGCGCGCGGCGGCGGCAAACCGCGCCCGTGCCCTGCGATGAGCGGAACCGCCGCCGGAGCGAACGTTTCCTTGACCTGTCCGCATCCCTTTTGCACGATGCCCGCGCGTCCCCGAGGGAGGTTTCCGGACCGATGACCGACATCTTCGACCCGATCCGTTACGAAGGCGTCCGGCGCCCGCTGCTCGATGCGGTGTCGCTGCCGCCGTGGTGCTACACCTCCGATGCGTTCTACCGGCGCGAGGTCGACGCGATCCTCACCAGGAGCTGGAACCTCGTCGGGCGGGTCGACGAGATCCCGAATCCGGGCGACTATCGGGTGTTCGATCTCTGCGGCCGGTCCGCGATCGTGGTGCGCGGTGCGGACGGCGAGGTCCGGGCCCTGGCCAACACCTGCCGCCATCGCGGCACCCGGCTGCTCGACGATTCCGGGCATTGCCGCGCCATCATCTGTCCCTACCACGCCTGGACCTACCGGTTCGACGGGTCGTTGTCCGGCTGCCGCGGCATGGAGAAGACGCGCGGGTTCGAGAAGGCGGACCACGGCCTCGCCCCGATCCGGCTCGGCATCTGGGCCGGGTTCATCTTCGTGTGCTTCTCCGACGAAAGCCCCGACCTCGGGACGTGGCTCGGCGATCTGCCGGAGCAGTTCGGCTCGTACCGGTTCGAGACCTTCGAGCTGGTGCGCCGCAGGCACTACGACCTCGACTGCAACTGGAAGCTCTACATCGAGAACGCGATGGAGGACTACCACACCCCGACCGTGCACAGGAGCTCGATCGGCCTGCAGGAGACGGACCTGATCGAGACCGTCGGCGAATGGGACTCCATCCACATGGAGAGCGAGGACACCATGGCCGTCCTCCCCGGGGACACCACCCCGTTCCCGCACGTCGAAGGGCTGGAAGGCCGGCCCGCGTCGGGAGACTCGTTCACCGTCCTCTACCCGACGACGTTCTTCGGCACCACGAAAGACTGCATGTGGTGGCTACAGACGATCCCGGACGGCCCGCGCAGGTGCCGCGTGATCCAGGGCTCGTGCTTCCCGGCATCGACGGTGGCCCGTTCCGATTTCGGCGAGCACGTCGGCAAGTACTACCGGCGCTGGGACAAGTCCATTCCCGAGGACAACGCGATCTCGGAGCGCCAGCAGGCCGGCCTCGAATCGCCGGCGGCGGCCTCCGGACGGCTCTCGGTGCACGAACCGGTGGTGCATTCGTTCGCGAACTGGGTGCTCGACCGGACCATCGGCCGCTCGTGAATGCGCGCGGACCGCAACGCGCCCCGCCCACGGTTGCGGTGAGTCCTCCGGAACGGAGCATCACGCATCATGCCTGACCCCGTGAACACCATCTTCGGCCGCGAAGCGTTCCTCGCGCTGCTCGAAAGCGAGGGCGTGACGCATCTCTTCGGGAACCCCGGCACCACCGAGCTCCCGATCATGGCCGCCCTGCCCGACCGGCCGGCGATCACCTACGTCATGGCGTTGCAGGAGGCGCTGGTGGTGGCGATGGCGGACGGCTACTCGCGCGCCTCCGGCAGCCTCGGCGCGTGCAACGTCCACGTCGCGCCCGGCCTCGGAAATGCGATGGGCTCGCTCTACAACGCGAAGTGGATGGGCTCCCCGGTCATCGTGACCGCGGGGCAGCAGGAGCAGGGGCATGGGCTCACCGAGCCGATGCTCTACGCCCCGTTGGTGCCGATCGCGCAGCCGCTCGTCAAGTGGGCGGTGGAGGTCACCCGGCTCCAGGACCTGCCGCGCATCGTGCGTCGCGCGGCGAAGATCGCGACGACCCCGCCCACCGGGCCGGTGTTCATCTCCCTGCCCGGCGACGTCCTGAACGAGCAGGATGCGCTGGAGCTCGGCGCGCCCACGCGGGTCGACACCGCGGGCCGCCCGGGCGATGCGGCGCTCGATGGCCTCGCGGACCGGCTGCTTTCGGCGCAACGTCCGGTGATCGTGGCCGGCCACGAGATCGCGACCTCCGGCGCGTTCGGAGAAGCCGCGGCGATCGCCGAGCTGCTCGGTGCGCCGGTCTACCAGCAGACGGTATGCGACGGCGCCCACTTCCTCTCCGAGCACTCGGCCTTCATGGGCGCCCTCACCCGCGATCAGCGAGACGTCCGCGACACCCTCTCGCCATACGACATGATGTTCTGCATCGGCTCCGACGTGCTGCGCATGTCCGTCTACGGCGAAACCGACCCGATGCCCGGCGGCATGGCGGTGGTCCAGATCGGGCTCCGTGACTGGGAGATGGGGAAGAACTACGCGGCGGAGATCGCGCTCCGCGCCGACGTGAAGGAGACCCTGGCCGCGCTTGCCCCCCGGATCGAGCGCAAGCGCGGAGCCAGGGGTGCGGAGAAGGCGGCGGCCGCGATCGCGGCGCTCGGCGCGTCGAACTGGTCGGCGAAGCGTGAAGCCGTCCGCGCTCGCGCCCTCGCGGGCTCCGGCGCCGCGTCGATGCCCCCGGATCTGGCGATGCTGCGCATCGTCGACGCCCTGCCGCAGGACGCGGTCATCGTCGAGGAAGGGATCCTGAGCGCCCGCGCCCTGCCGGGGCTCTTCCCGTTCCGCGACGCCAGGGCGTTCTTCGGCCTCGGCAGCGGCGGCATCGGCTTCGCGATGCCCGGGGCGGTAGGCGTACAGCTCGCGCTACCGGATCGCCCGGTGGTCGCCGTCGTCGGTGACGGCAGCGCGATGTACAGCATCCAGGCCCTGTGGACCGCCGCGAACGCCAAGCTCCCGATCACCTACGTCATCGCCGACAACGGCGGCTACCGCATCATCAAGGAGCGGCTGAAGTCGTTCCACGGCGTCGAGCGCTACACCGGCATGGAGTTCAAGGACCCGCCGATCGACTTCACCGGCCTCGCCCGCGCGATGGGCGTCCCCGCGATGCGGATCACCGACCCCGACGACGTCGGACCCGCCATCGCCGAATCGACCCGCCGCGACGGGCCGACGCTGCTCGACGTGGTGGTGGACGACGGGTTCGGAAACGAGGGGCGGTAGCGCCGCTCGACGGCCCGAGTGGTCGCCGTCTCCGGTAGCCCCCCCCGGCGGCCAGGCGAGGAGGAGAGCCGGAGAGATGACGGATCGCGAGAGCGACGTAGTCGTGGTCGGGGCCGGTAACGCTGCCATGTGCGCCGCGCTGGCCGCCAGGGAGCAGGGCGCGGACGTGCTGATGGCGGAGGCGGCGCCCGAGGCCGAGAGCGGAGGGAACAGCCGCTACACCGCGGGCGCGATGCGGGTGGTGTTCGACGGTGTCGAGGATCTCGTCAGGTTGATGGACCTCTCCGCACGGGAGATCGAGAACACCGATTTCGGGCGGTACACGCGCGAGCAGTACTACGACGACATGGCGCGCGTCACCCGCTTCCGCTGCCATCCGGACCTGGTCGAGACCGTCGTCGAGAACAGCCTCGACACCATGATCTGGATGCGGAGCAAGGGGGTCCGCTTCCAGCCCTCCTACGGCCGCCAGGCGTTCAGGATCGACGGGCGCTTCCGGTTCTGGGGCGGACTCGCGGTGGAGACCTGGGGCGGCGGTCCCGGGCTCGTCGAGAATCTGCGGAAGTGCTGCGAACGCGAAGGCATCGAGATCCTCTACGAATCGCGCGCGGTGTCGCTCATCGAAGAGGGCGGCGCGGTACGGGGCGTCGTGGTGCGAGGCGCGGACGGTGCGTTCACGGTGCGCGGGCGTGCCGTGGTGCTCGCCTGCGGCGGCTTCGAGTCGAACGCCGAGTGGCGCACCCGCTACCTCGGCCCCGGCTGGGATCTCGCGAGGGTGCGGGGCACGCGGTTCAACGCCGGCGACGGGATCCGCATGGCGCTCGAAGCCGGTGCGATGCCTTACGGGAACTGGTCGGGATGCCATTCCGTGGGGTGGGATCGGAACGCCCCGGAGTTCGGGGACCTCTCGGTCGGCGACGGCTTCCAGAAGCACAGCTATCCCTTCGGCATCCTCGTGAACGCGAACGGCGAGCGTTTCGTCGACGAGGGCGCGGATTTCCGCAACTACACCTACGCGAAGTACGGCCGCGCGGTGCTGGAGCAGCCGGGGCAGTTCGCATGGCAGGTGTTCGACGGAAAGGTGACCCACCTGCTGCGCGACGAGTACCGGATCCGCGAGGTCACGAAGGTGGGCGCCGGCTCGCTGGAGGCGCTGGCCGGCAAGCTCGATGATGTCGATCCGGAGGGATTTCTCCGCACCGTCCGGGCATACAACGCCTCGGTGCGCACCGATGTCGCCTTCGACCCTGCGGTGAAGGACGGGCGCCGTACCGAGGGGCTGGAGGTGCCGAAGTCGAACTGGGCGAACCTGCTCGACACGCCGCCCTTCGAGGCATATGCCGTCACCTGCGGCATCACGTTCACCTTCGGCGGGCTGCGGGTGGACGCCCGGGGCCGGGTCCTGGATACGGGAGAGCGGCCGATCCCGGGGCTGTACGGGGCCGGGGAGCTGGTCGGCGGACTGTTCTACTTCAACTATCCGGGAGGCACGGGCCTCACGTCCGGCGCGGTGTTCGGGCGGATCGCGGGCCGGTCCGCCGGAGCGCGGGCGGCAGGGAACCGGAATACGGAATAGAACTGCACGTTGACCCGCGTGGCCATGTCGTTCGGAGAGATCGAACAGTTGCTTGCGGGCGGAAACCGGTCGCGCGCATGGTGCGCACACACCGCGAGTTGATCTTGAACTGGTTCCGTGCAAGAGGGGGAGCTGTCCAACGCCATTGTGGAGGGCTTCAACGGCAAGGCCGGAGTGACCTCCAAAAAACGTTCGGCTTTCACACCTGCGAGGTGCTGGAAGTGGCGTTGTATCATACACTTTGCGACTTACCCGAGCCCGAACTCACCCACGGATTCTGCTGACGAGGCTTCATTTTCAGCCGTTGTCACCCATTCCGCTACGATCACCGGGGCGATGCCGTCGAAGGGCGGCGGTTCCCCGTCGCCGTGGCGCCCGCTTGCAAAGTGCGGGCGGAGCAGACTCATGACCAGCGACCCGGCAAGCTGCCACATCGGAGTCGACGTCGGCGGCACGTTCACCGACGCGGTCGCATACGACACCGCCGACGGTTCGCTGCGGTGGGCGAAAGTGCCGTCCACTCCGGACGAGCCGGCCATCGGGGTGCTGGCCGCGGTCTCGGCCCTCACCGGCGACCTCGCCGCGGTGGAGCGTTTCGTCCACGGCATCACCATCGGCACCAACGCGATCATCGAACGCAAGGGGGCCGACGTCTGGGTGGTGACGACGATGGGATTCCGCGACACGCTCGAGATCCAGCGCACCGAGCGGCGCGAGCTCTACGACATCAGGACGCTGAAGCCGCCGTCGTTCGTGCCGCGCCCGCGGGTCCTGGAAGTGGATGAGCGGATGCGCCACGACGCGAGCGTGCTCCGGGCGCTCGACCCCGCCGAATGCGCGCGCATCGCCGAGACCCTGCGCTCGGCCGGTGCGGAGAGTGTCGCGGTATGCTTCCTCCACAGCTTTGCCAACGACGCCCACGAGCGGGCGATGCGGGCGGCGATCGCCTCGGCCGCGCCCGGCGCCTGGGTCTGCACGTCGAGCGAGGTGCTGCCCGAAATCCGGGAGTACGAGCGGTTCAGCACCACGGTGCTGAGCGCGTACATCGGACCGCTGATGAGCGGTTACCTGGAAGGGCTCGAATCACGCCTCGCTTCTCGCGGGCTCGCCCGCACCATCTTCCTGATGACCTCGAACGGCGGGGTGGTGAGCGCGGAGCGCGCCCGCCGCCTCCCGGTGCTGACGGTGCTCTCGGGTCCCGCCGGGGGCGTGGCCGCCGCGGTCGAGCTCGGGCGGCGGCTGGGGATCGAGAACCTGATCACCTGCGACATGGGCGGCACGAGCACCGACGTATGCCTGGTGGAGGGACTTCGCACCCCGTTGACCACCGAGCAGATGGTCGCGGGCTATCCGAACCGCACCCCGCAGGTGGAGATCGCCACCATCGGAGCGGGCGGCGGCAGCGTCGCATGGCTCGACGGCGGGGAGACCCTGGCGGTGGGGCCGCGCAGCGCCGGCGCCGACCCCGGCCCCGCCGCGTACGGACGGGGCGGAACCGAGCCCACGGTCACGGATGCCAACCTCGTGCTGGGCCGGCTGGGGAGCGAGACGAAGCTCGCATCGACCCTCGCCCTCGACGGCGCCCTCGCCCGCGCGTCGCTCGACCGGCTCGCGGCGCGGTTCGGCGGGATCGAAGCGCACGCGCTCGCCGACGGCGTGATTCGCATCGCGGTGGCCCGCATGGTCAGCGCGATCAAGGAGATCTCGATCGCGAAGGGGTACGACCCCCGCGATTTCGTACTCCTGGCCTATGGCGGAGCCGGGCCGATGCACGGCGCCCTGGTCGCGTCGGAGCTGGAGATCGACCACGTGGTCGTTCCCCCGAGTCCGGGCAACTTCTCCGCGTTCGGCTGCCTCGTCTCGGATCTCCGGATCACCCGCACCCGTACCGTGCTGGTCGAGACGCGACGGGGCGAGTGGCGGACGCTCGCGGACACGTTCGCCGCCCTGGAGCGCGAGAGCGGCAAAGAGCTCGAAAGCGAAGGCATCGGGGCATTGGGCGTCGTCTTTCGGCGAGAGCTGGGCATGAGGTACGTCGGCCAGTCGTGGGAGCTGGTGGTGCCGGTCGCATCCGGCGTCGATTCGATGCGGGACGTGGAGCGGGCGTTTCATGCGGCGCATTCGAAGCGGTACGGCCACGGCGCCGACGCTCCCGCCGAAGTGGTCACGGTGCGGGTGACCGCGACGCAACGGACGGCGAAGCCCGATCTCCGGGTCGCGGCGCGCGATGGAGCCGACTCCGCGGCCCCGGCTCGCCCGGTCTTCTTCGACGGGGCATGGCGTGACACCGCGGCCCTGGCCCGGCCGGCGCTGGCGGCCGGCGACGATGTCCCCGGCCCCGCCCTCGTCGAGGAGATGGGCGCGGTCACCGTGGCTCCCCCCGGCTGGCGGCTGGAGGTCGGTGCGATCGGCGAGCTTCATCTCCGACGCGAGCGGCGACCGCTGACGCGGCCGCTTGGCGATTCCGCTGCGCGGAATCGCGGGCGCCCCACCAGCCGTGGACGGGCGAAGAACAGTCTTGTTCCATACCCGCGCGACGCGGAGCGGACTCGATGAGCCACGAAGACATCGATCCGATCACCCTGGAGGTCGTGTGCGAGGGTCTGCGCGCCATCGTCAAGGAGATGCGGGCGACGATCATCCGGGCCTCCTTCTCCTCGGTCATCTACGAGCTCGACGACTTCTCCTGCGCGCTGTTCGACCCCCTCGCGGAGATGGTCGCGCAGTCCGACGACCACCCGGGGCACGTGATGCCCATGCCGTGGTCGGTGCGTTGCGCGATGGAGGATTTCGCGGGGGACATCGACGAAGGCGACGTCATCGTGCTCAACGACGCCTATCGCGGCGGAACCCACCTGAACGACGTGACGGTGCTTTTCCCCATCTTCGCCGGCGGGGAGCTGTTCATCTTCCCCGCGGTCCGCGCCCACTGGGCCGACGTCGGCGGGATGACCCCGGGCAGCTACTCGGGTCTCTCCACCAGCATCTACCAGGAAGGGGTCCGCATCCCCCCGGTCAAGCTCTACGAGGGAGGAAGGCGCAACGAAGGGGTGATGCGCCTGCTCCTCAGCAACATGCGGCTCCCCGAGGAACGGCTCGGCGACCTCAACGCCTCGCTGGGGGCGTGCCGGGTGGCGGAAGAACGCATCGAACGCCTGGTGGCTAAGTACGGCCGGGGGACCGTGCTCGGCTGCATCGCGATGAATCTGGACCGCTCCGAGCGGCGGATGCGGGATCGCATCCGCGCGCTGCCCGACGGCGAGTACGTCTACGAGGACTACCTCGAATTCTACGACGCCGGCCGCCTCGACCCGGTGCTGATGCGCCTGAAGCTCACCGTGGACGGCGATCAGGTCATCGCCGACTTCGACGGCTCGAACCCCCAGGTGCCCGGCGTCGTGAACTCCTCCCTCGCGGTGGCCGGAGCCGGGGTGTTCGTGGCGTTGAAGTCGACGCTGGACCCGCATGGCCCGGTCAACAGCGGGGCGTTTCGCGCGATCACCCTGCGCGCTCCCGAGGCGTCGATCGTGGACGTTCGGCCGGAGGCGCCGGCCGGGGCGCACGGCGAGGTGAGGAAGCGGGTGGTGTCGGTAATGCTCGGAGCGCTGGCGCAGATCATCCCCGACCGCATCTCCGGCGACCTGTCCGGGACGTCGTTCCCGAACTCCATCGGCGGATATTCGGCCGCCCGCGACCGGCGCTACGTCTACGTCGAGGTGCCGGCGGGAGGGAACGGTGGTTTTGAAGGACACGACGGATCGAGCGCGTTCGCGAACGTCGACTTCGGCGCCATCCGCTCGATTCACAACGTCGAGTCGCTGGAGAGCGAGATGCCGCTGTTCATCGAGCGGTGCGAGCTGCGCACCGACTCCGGGGGCGAGGGCCGGTACCGCGGAGGGCTCGGAATGCATCGCGCGTTGCAGCTCGAAGAGGGCGAGGCGGTGTACTCCGTGCTGGGGGATCGAGCGTTCGTCCCGCCGTTCGGGGTCGGCGGGGCGGGGCCAGCCGGGCCGGTGCGGGTTGCAAGGATCCGCGACGGCCGCACCGTCGAGTTCGACACCCCGGGCAAGGTGACCGGGCATCTCATCGCGGCGGGCGACCGCGTGCTGATGGAATCCGCGGGGGGCGGCGGCTATGGCGACCCCCTGCGCCGGGACCCGGAAGCAGTGCGGGTGGACGTTGCCGCCGGCTACGTCTCCGAGGGCCGCGCCCGGGAAGGCTACGGGGTCGTGCTCGATGGTGAAGGTGATATCGATGCCGCCGCCACCGAGGCCCTGCGCGAATGGCTGGCCTCGTCGCGTCCCCGGTTGTCGATCGTCCCCGACGAGCGGCCCACGTACACCGGCGGCAAGGGGATGCGCCGGATCGTGCGCCTGCACGGAGCGACGGCCGGGCGGCTGGGCGTCGATCACGACACCCTCGTCGAGCTGCTCGGGAGGCACCCCGCGCCGCTTCGGGCGTGGGTGAGGCTCGATGACCGGATCGCCGAAGGGGACTGCCCGCTGGATGCCTTCGGGCGGCGGGTCCTCGGCGTGGCGCCGGGAGACACCGTGGTCGTGAGGTCGTTGCGCACCCCGCCGGTCGCGGCCGGTCTTGCGGGACAGTCTGATGCCTGATCTCCCCGGGGTCCGGTCCCGCGGGCCGTTGCGGACGGGGAGCTGCAACAACGCAGGAAGGACGTATGGCAGAATACAGCGACCACACAGGAGGAGAGCACCATGAAGTTCACACGAGCCGTTCGAAATTCTGCCTTTGCGACGCTGGCCATGGCCGGGGTTCTCGCCGGGACGAGCGCCGCGAAGGCGCAGGACATCGTCGCCATCCTCACCTGTCCCATGGGGTGCGGAGTCATGGAGGGGAACACCATCTTCGGCACGATGATGGCGAAGGCGGGCGAGAAGCTCATCGTCGCGGCGCAGGAGACCCCCGGCTACATGTACAACGTGCAGGCGATGGCGGAGGAGCGCCGGTGGAAGAAGCAGGTCTTCGGCACCGAGGACGTCATCATCCAGCTCGCACTCCGGGGGGGCACCCCGGAGCTCGCGCAGTTCCTCCCCAAGCCCATTCCCATCAAGTTCCAGCTCCTGCACGGCGAAGGCTACTGGGCCCAGGGGAAGTTCTTCGTCACGACCAACCCCGACATCAAGTCGATCGCGGACATGAAGGGCAAGCGCATCTCCATCGGCTTGAAGGGCCAGTCCGACTGGGGCGTGTTCCCGTACCTGCTCCTCAAGCACGCCTACGGCATCGACGAGTCGAACTCCGATCTCCGCCGGCTCAATCCCGCCGGTCTCACCCAGCAGCTCATCGACGGCAGCACCGACGTGGCGGTCACCGGCTACGGCACCGATTCGGACCAGCAGGTCCACTTGCTGACCGGCCCGCTTCGCAAGCTCCAGGCATCGGGCAAGAAGCTCTACTACCTCGGCACCGACCAGCAGGCGATCGACAAGCTGAACGAGAAGTTCGGCACGACCTTCGTCACCCGGACCATCAAGGCGGGCACGCTGCCGAGCCAGGATGAGGACCTCGTCTCCGGCTTCAACCGCGGCTACAAGGCGGCGCACCCCGAGTTTCCGGAAGAGCTGGCGTACCAGTTCGTGACGGCCGCCTACAAGCACGCCGGCGAGATGCGCAAGCTCAACAAGCTCTGGGCGATGATGACCGACAAGATGATGCTCGACGGATTGACCGAGGAGAACACCCACCCCGGCGCGGTGCGGGCGTACAAGGAGCTCGGCATCTGGGATACGCGCATGGGCAGCGTGCCGGTCACCTACCCGCAGTAGCCCCGACGGGAGGGCTCTACCCGGCGCTTCCCCGGCCCCGTCCCCCGAACCGGAGGAGCGCCGGATCTTGACCGTTGCGGCGGATGTGGTGTTGATTGCGCACACCGCGTTCATCGCCTTCGTGGTGGGCGGCCAGGGGCTGATCCTGGCCGGGTGGATGTTCGGCTGGCGCTGGCCGCGCAATCCGCCATTTCGTCTGGCGCACGTCGGCGCCATCGCGCTGGTGGTGCTCGAATCCTGGTTCGGGGTCACGTGTCCGCTCACCTGGCTGGAGCTCCGGCTCAGGGCGGCGGCGGGAAGCCCCCTCGCGGCCGACACCTTCGTCGGCTACTGGCTGCAACGGCTGATCTTCCACGACGCCCCCTCATGGGTGTTCACCCTGGTCTACACTTCCTTTGCCGCAGTGGTGGTGGCCACCCTCGTGCTCTACCCTCCGGAGAAGCGGGCCGCGCGCCGTGGCCCCGTCCGACGCGGTGTTTGACTATCCGCATGAGTTTGGGGCTATACTGCCCGCCACGCTGAAAAGCTGTCACGTCCTTCGGAGTGCCTCCAGGTTTCCCCGTTCGTCGCCAAGATGGCCTGCAAGCGTCTTCCGTTTCTCTCCAGAGGTAAGCATCAATGCCGATCGGTACCGTAAAGTGGTTCAATGATTCGAAGGGGTATGGATTCATCGCCCCGCAGGACGGTGGAGAGGACGTATTCGTCCACTTCTCCGCGATCAACGCATCCGGATTCCGCACCTTGACCGAGGGTCAGAGCGTCAACTTCGAGGTCGAACAGGGTCCGAAGGGCTTGCAGGCCCGAAACGTCTCGCCTCAGAGCTGAGCGTCAGCCGCAGGCAACACCGCCGGCCGGGACAGGGTTCCGGGCCGGGGGGCTTCCATCCGGCCGGGGCGCAATGTGCGCCCCGGTCCTTTCTCCATGTACTACCCGGCATCGTCGTCAACCACCGCGCGACGAGGCAGCTCGGACGGATCCCCACGTGCCCGACCGTGAAGTCCTCGCCGAGATCGCACGCCGACGCACGTTCGCGATCATCTCCCACCCCGATGCGGGCAAGACCACCCTCACCGAGAAGCTGCTGCTGTTCGGCGGCGCGGTCCGGCTTGCCGGCGCCGTCAAGGGGCGCAAGGCGGCGCGACATGCCACCTCCGACTGGATGGAGCTCGAGAAGCAGCGCGGCATCTCCGTCACCTCCTCGGTGATGCAGTTCCCCTACGCCGGGCGCATCGTGAACCTGCTCGACACCCCCGGCCACGAGGATTTCTCCGAGGACACCTACCGCACCCTGACCGCCGTCGATTCCGCCCTCATGGTCATCGACGGCGCCCGCGGCATCGAGGCGAGGACCATCCGGCTGATGGAGGTGTGCCGGCTGCGCGACACCCCGATCGTGACCTTCGTGAACAAGATGGATCGCGAGAGCCGCGAGCCTATCGAGCTGCTCGACGAGATCGAGCGGGTGCTGGGCCTCCGGTGTGCGCCCGTGACCTGGCCGATCGGGAGCGGCCGGCGATTCAAGGGCGTCTACCACCTGCTGGATGATCGGATCCACTTCTTCGGCTCGCGCCACGACGGCCGCATCGTGGACGGCGAAGTGGTCGAGGGCATCGACAATCCGGCGCTCGACGAACGGCTCGGCCCGCAGGCGCAGGAGCTGCGCGAGGAGGTGGAGCTCGTGCGCGGCGCCAGCCATGCGCTCGACGCCGATGCCTATCTGTCTGCCTCCCTGACCCCGGTCTTCTTCGGCTCCGCCCTCAACAACTTCGGGGTTCGCGAGCTGCTCGAGAAGTTCGTCGAGCTTGCCCCGCCACCCGGATCGCGCACCGCCCTCGTGAGAGGGCGCGCCCTCATGGGAGGGCGCACCCTCCTCGGAGCACGGTCGTCCCGCCCGCAAACGGAGCCTGCCCTACCGCCCGGGCCCCGTACCGCCGAGCAGCGCACCGTGGCTCCCGGGGAGGACCGGTTCAGCGGATTCGTCTTCAAGATCCAGGCGAACATGGACCCGCAGCATCGGGACCGCGTCGCGTTCATGCGCATCACCTCGGGGCGCTACCGCCCGGGTATACGCATCCGCCACGTGCGAACCGGCAAGGACGTGCAGGCGGCGAACGCCATCACCTTCATGGCCCGTGACCGCGGCCGGGTGGACGATGCCTGCGCCGGGGACATCATCGGGCTGCCCAACCACGGCACGATCCGGATCGGCGATACCTTCTCGCAGGGCGAAGCGCTCAAGTTCATGGACATTCCGAGCTTCGCGCCGGAGCTGTTCCGCCGGGTGGTGCTCCGCGATCCATTGCGCCTGAAGGCCCTGCAGAAGGGGCTCGACCAGTTGAGCGAGGAAGGGGCCACACAGGTGTTCCGCCCTCTCGCCACCAACGACCTCATACTGGGGGCGGTGGGCGTGCTGCAGTTCGACGTGGTCGCATGGCGGCTGCGCCACGAGTACGGGGTGGAGAGCCGCTACGAGCCGGTGGACGTGACGACCGCGCGCTGGGTGAGCAGCGACGACCCGGCCAGGCTCGAAGCCTTCCGCCGCCGGAACGACTCGCGCCTCGCGCTCGACAGCGCGGGCAACCTCGCATACCTCGCCCCCACCATGGTCAACCTGAACCTCGCCGCCGAGCGCTGGCCCGACATCGAGTTCCGTGCGACCCGCGAGGTCTGAGCACGTCGCTCGACTTCGGCCGGCTGGTCCGCGGGCACGGCATCGTCCCCGGACGTCGCCGAACGTGCACGAGCCGTTTCCGGGTTGCCGGACAGAAGGTGTGTTTCAATGAGGCGCGGCCCCGCCGGAGAACCCCCGATGAGCGACGAAGCCCCACCCCCCAAGCTCTGGGCGGGTCGGTTCACCGAGTCCACGGACGCGCTGGTGGAGCGGTTCACCGAATCGGTGAGCGTCGACCACCGGTTCGCGAAGCACGACATCCGGGGCTCGATCGCGCACGCGACGATGCTCGCGGAGGTCGGAGTGCTGAGCGAGGCGGACCGCGACGCCATCGTCTCCGGGCTCGAAGCCATCCTCGCCGACATCGAAGCGGGCGCCTTCGAGTGGCGCGTGTCGCTCGAAGACGTGCACATGAACGTGGAATCGGTGCTCACCGAGCGGATCGGCGACGCCGGCAAGCGCCTGCACACCGGGCGCTCGCGCAACGACCAGGTCGCCACCGGCGTCCGGCTGTTCCTGCGCGAGGCGCTCGACGACATCGCCGAGGCGATTCGCGCGCTGCAAGACGTGATACTCGCGATTGCCGAGCGCGAGGCCGGCACGGTGATGCCCGGCTTCACCCACCTCCAGCCCGCACAGCCCGTCACCTTCGGCCACCACATGCTCGCGTGGTTCGAGATGCTCGACCGCGACGCCGAGCGCTTCGCGGAATGCCGCCGCCGGGTCAACCGCCTGCCGCTCGGATCGGCCGCGCTGGCGGGCACGCCGTACCCGATCGACCGCGCCATGACCGCGCGGCTGCTCGGGTTCGAGGGGCTGTGCGAGAACTCGCTCGACGCGGTGAGCGACCGCGATTTCGCGATCGAGTTCATCTCCGACTGCGCGCTCGCGATGGTGCACCTCTCGCGCATGTCGGAAGAGCTGGTGCTGTGGGTCTCGTCGCCGTTCGGGTTCGTCGAGCTCGGCGACGCCTGGTGCACCGGCTCCTCGATCATGCCGCAGAAGAAGAACCCGGACGTCCCGGAGCTGGTGCGCGGCAAGAGCGCGCGGGTCATCGGCCACCTCAACGCGCTGCTGGTGCTGATGAAGGGCCAGCCGCTCGCCTACAACCGCGACAACCAGGAGGACAAGGCGCCCCTGTTCGATACCGTCGATACCGTGACGGACTGCCTCCGGGTCTTCGCGGCCATGCTCGGCACCCTGGAATGCCGCCGCGAGCGGATGCGCGAGGCGGCGCGCCTCGGCTGCATGACCGCGACCGATCTCGCCGACTACCTGGTGCGCAAGGCGGTGCCGTTCCGCGATGCCCACGATGTGGTGGGGCGCGCGGTGCGCCGCGCGGTGGAGACGGGACGGGATCTGTCGGAGATGGCCCTGGACGAGCTTCGCGCGTTCTCGCCGGTCATCGGGAGCGACGTGTTCGAGGTGCTCACCCTCGAAGGCTCGGTGGCCGCGCGCAACCACCCGGGCGGTACCGCCCCCGCCCGGGTGCGCGCCGCGGCGGCGCGGGCGAAGGCGAAGCTCGGAAGTCCCGGAACCCCTCGGGGCATCTGCTGAAGCCCCCGGCGGCATGAGCGTCGAAGAAATTCATGAACGGACTGCCTTTCCGGGAAGCCGCGGCCGTGGCGAGCGCTTCCTCCGGCTCGTGACGCCGTTCGCCGGTGGCTTCGGCCACCACGGGGCAGGATCTCATTCGGGAACGTGGATACAGGAACGATGACATGACAACCGAGCAGGCAGATCCGCGCATCGTCCACGCCCATGCGCACGGCGTCGTGCCGATGAGCATCAAGCGCCGGGACGGTTCGCCTTACGCGGCCCGGTGGCCGTCGTCCGGCGTCATCTACGCCATCTACGCAAACCGGCTCCATCCGGTGTCGCTGGGCACCGACGCTCTGGCCGACTACTGGACGTTGCGGCGCGGCGCCGTGCTGTACGACGTCCCGGAAAAACCCCTCTCCATCGAGGGTCCCGATGCGGTGGCGCTCCTGGAGCGGGTCCTGTGCCGCCAAGTGGCCGACCTCGGCCTCGGACGAGCCCGCTACGCGGTGGCCTGCGACGAGGACGGCGGGATCCTCATGGACGGCGTCCTGATCCGCCTGTCGGCGGATCGTTTCTGGTACGTCCAGGCCGACGGAGAGATTGAAAACTGGCTGCGCGCGCACGCCGTGGGAAGGGACGTCGAGGTCGGCGACCCGAACTCGCGGGTGCTCCAGATCCAGGGACCCAAGTCGCTCGACGTTCTGGCCGCCGCCACCGGCTCCCCGGCGCCGGAAGACTTCCGCTACTTCCACGCGAGGACGTTCGACCTCGGCGGCCAGGAGGTCCTCATCTCCCGCACCGGGTTCACCGGGGAGGTGGGGATCGAGATCTACGGACGCGAGGGACTCGACCACCTTGCCCTGTGGGACCACCTGATGGCGAGCGGCGAACCGTACGGGCTGATCATGGGGGCCGGGGATTCGATGGGACCGCGGCGCATCGAGGCGGGCATCCTGGACAACGTGAGCGACGTCGACCGCACCATGACCCCGTTCGCAGCCGGCCTCGGCGCGCTCGTGGACTTCGCGAATCCGGGCTTCATCGGACGCGAGGCGCTCGAACGAGCCGACCGGCGGTGCCTGCTGTTCGGCCTCGAAAGCGCCGCCGGGACGCCCGGTGTCCATGACGAGGTCCACTTCGAGGACCGCCGCGTGGGCCGCATCACCGTCGGAGAGTGGTCCCCCACCCTGGAGCGGGGGATCGGGTACGTGCGTTTCGACGCGTCGTTCGAAGGATCGGGCGAGTGGCTCGGCCGGTCCGTGACCTGGCGCGACCGCGACGGCGCCGATCACGACGCCCGGGTCGTCCGCCTGCCGTTCTTCGACGCCGAAAAACGCATTCCGCGCGGGCTCGAGCCTGCCGATCCGGCGGCTTGCCTGGCCGCGGGCGGCGGGGGACGGCACCCGCTCGCGAGCGGCCGAGGACACCATGAGTGCGCGCCCGCACCATAAGGGCGCCGACCAAGTGGATCGGACGTCGGCGCCGGGGGATGCGCCGGGCTGTCTCTCGAATGACGCGCTGGCCGCCCTCACCGCGCGCTCGAACCGCAAGGGCCTCGCGCATCTCACCCTTCACCTCCTCGCCATCGCCGCCACCGGGGCGCTGTACGCAGGCGCGTTCGGGAGTGCTTGGATGCTTCCGGCCGCGTGGCTCTACGGCACCTGCCTCGTCTTCCTCTTCGCGCCGTTGCACGAGACGGTGCACTACACCGCTTTCCGCAGCCGCCGGCTCAACCGTGCGGTCTCGGTGGCGTGCGGGTGGGTCCTCGTGCTCCCGCCGCGCCGGTTCCGCGCGTTCCACCTGGAGCATCACCGCTGGACGCAGGACCCGGAGCGAGACCCCGAGCTGGCCGTTCCGCCGCCGCGCACGTGGGGTGAGTATCTATGGCGGATCAGCGGGTTGCCGTATTGGGGATCCCAGGTTCGGACGTTGCTCGGGCACGCGGCCGGGCGGGTGGCGGAGCCCTACGTCGCGCGCTCGGAACGTGGCTCGATCGTCCGGGAGGCGCGACTCTACCTCGCGAGCTACGCCGTCCTCGCCGCGCTCTCGGTGGCCGCGGGGAGTGCGGCGATGCTCTGGTTCTGGGTTCTTCCCGCCGTGCTCGGCCAGCCGATGCTGAGGCTCTACCTGCTCGCCGAGCACACTGGCTGCCCGATGGTCCCGGACATGCTGGAGAACTCGCGCACCGTCCATACCACCGCCGCCGTCCGCTTCCTCGCGTGGAACATGCCCTACCACGCCGAGCACCATGCGCACGCGGCAATCCCTTTCCACGCGCTGCCCCGCGCCCACGCGGCCCGCAGTCATGCGACCCGCATTCATGCGGCCCTCGCCTCGCGCATCCACGAACAGCCGCGGGGGTACGCGAGGGTGCACCGGGAGCTGATGCGCGGTCTGAGGTAGGAGCCGCCGCCGACGGTCGCGGCGCGCCTGTCCGGCTTCCCGTTCTCCGGGCAGCGCATACCGTCTTCCTGCATGAAAGGGAGACAGTTCGAACCCACCGCCCAGGCGATCCGCAACTGGGTCGCACAGGCCGAGCGTGACGAGGGCCGGCGTGCTGATGGATTGAGCAGCGCAGAGCGCGAGGAGATGCGCCGGCTGCGTCGTGAGAACCGTCGTGTGCGTGAAGAACGGGAATGGCGATTTTCTTGTCTGCCGAAGGTAGACAGAGATTGGCAAAAGGTGAGGAGGACCCGCGAAGGGTCCAGTGAACCCTGCGCCCGACGAACGCCTGGTTTGCTCGGGAGGTCGGACCCGGGAGGTCTACCGGTTCATGCGAGCGAATCAGGCCCGATTGCGCATCGCCACGATGGCCCGAGTACCCGGAGCCTCCCCAGGCATGAGCGGGTTCCATGCGTGGCGTCAACGAGGGGGTTCGGCACGAGAGCGCAGCGACGAAGCCCTCACTTGCCCGCGTGCGGGCGATTCACGCGCATAGCCGGGGGACCCCCGCTTCCCCCCGCGGGGGCAGGCTCTACGTGCCGACCCTGGCGGGATTCCTGTACTTGGCCATCGTGCTCGACGTGTTCAGCCGCCGAATCCCCGCATTCGCGGGGACGGGCTGGGCGATGGCCGGGCATCTGCGCACCGAATTCGTGCTCGACGCCCTGCCTGCTACTTGACAAACATGAGAGCGTCAGGGAATCGGACATGGTCCATCATCACCCTGAAGTACTTTCATTGATCATGGCCAGCTTCGAAGCGCGACGAGCTCTGCGAATATGGGCATGTCCATCGCCCGCACGGATTCGATCCGTTCGACTTCATCTTCTTCCACGATGAAGAAAAACAACTCCTTGTCAATACAGCCTGCCGGGCAATCTCCCCATGCTTTTCGAACGACGACGTACCAAGTCCCTTGCGACTTCGACACTTCGATGTCAGGACCGTCTCCTAGCCGTAAGCTGGGCTCCACGCCCTCGACTCCTTCTATCGAACGATACTGATACCACGACAACGGCCCTACCAGCAACGACTCAAGAAACAAAGACTCAACAAACAAATTGAAGGGATATTCGATTGGTTTGTTGAAGTACAAGACGACCATGGAGAAGGAGGGGAGCAGCTCTATACCTGCAAGACCGAATTCCGTATTGAGGGTATCGAACTGCTCATGTCCGGTACGAAACGGAACGGGCTCACTTTCATCGTATATCATGGAAACAGCCCCGGAAATTTTCCTGTATAGATCCGGTTCCAGATGGAGGATGACTGACCAGGCTGCATTCTCCCGTACCGGCACATCCTTTATCACCGGATGAATATCTCGAATCCGGGACAGCACACGTTCAATCTCATGGGCGAGCTCGTGCGCTTGCGGTGTGTCCAACCTGAAATCGCCTCTTGGTCTTTCCAGGATCCGGTGAGTCAGGATGTCTGCCTCGGTTCTCACCGGCGGTTCCCAGGGGACCGTATGGACGACGACGAGCGGTGCTCCTGCTGCGTCCGAGGGGGCTGCTTCGATGGCCCAAGCAGCCGACGCTACGGCAAAGCTCATTACGTACCAGAGGCCCATTGCCGCGATCGGACGTTCCGATCCGCGCCTTCTCTCCGGAACATTTATGCCTTTCCACAAATTTCCTGCCATTCCGATCTCCTGAAAACCTGGCGAGCGGGAAATCCTCTCACCGCACGAGTCACCCACGGGTTTGCGGCTGACGGGTTCCTGGAGGAGCCGCCGGGTCATGTCTCGCCATCGAGCCGAAGCGAATCCCGAAATCCGCGAATCCCATCGTTCGGGCATCGATCCGGAGGGCCGCCCGTGAGACATTTCAACGTCCCCCGGCGGTGGGGTCATCGACCCAGGCCGCGAACAGGACGGCGCCGGTGCCGCGGTGGCGCACCGCAAGCGCGAAGGGCCGGTCCACGCGCATCTCGAAGGAGCGTTCCTCCTCGACCATGATGGACGCCGTCATGACTATCGCGGTCACGGCGACGGCCACCGTTCCCTGCTCGTCGAGCACGAGCATGGTGCGGTGCAGCACCCGGCTCAGCTTCGGCGCCGGCGCGGCGATGCCCTCGAACGCCTGCGGGACGCCGTTCACGTCCCCCCGCCGTCACGCGCGCCGCCGTTGACGATTCGACGCAGGCATCGCAGGCGAGCGTGTCCACCAGTTATGGGCCCGCGGGCCGACTCCCGGACCGCGGCGGCGCGGGCAAGGAGACCGCTCCCGGATGCGGAAACGACCGTGTTCTCCGCGCTCACGCGCGCCCGGCGCGGTCGAGCAGCTCGCCTCCGGTCCGGCAGTCGACGACCATCTCGCCGACCTCGGCGAGACGGTCCGCATCGTCCATCCCTTCGAGCAGCCTGCCCAGAGCCTCGGCCGTGTCTGCACCGAACCGCCGCGCCGCCTGCCGCAGCAGCAAGGCCCGCTCCTCGGCCCGACCCTCCTCACGGCCCCGCCGAATGCCCTCCTCTCGCCCCTGTCGGAACCACTCCTGCTCCCACTCATCCATCCTGTGCTCCAACATCGCCGGCTCCTCCATCCATCGCCGCGGCAGCTCGCCGCCGAATCGCCTCTCCAGCATCCCCCTCACCGCCTCGCGCAACGCCTCCCCCAACGCCTCGTCCCCCGAGCGACGCAGCAGTCCCAGCAACCCTGCCACCCGCTCCGGCATCCGCGCCGCCTCGACGCAGCTCTGCACCGCGATGAGCGCCGCCGCCAGATTGCGGCGGGCATCGTCATCCGGCAAGGCCGGGCCGTCAAGCAGCACGTAGCGGGCCTCCGGCTGCAAGGGTGTGATGGCCTCCGGCCCCGGCGCGGTCAGCGCCCGCACGCTGAGTGGCGCGCTCCAGCGCTCGCGCCCGGTGTGCACCACCACCGGCAGGACACGGGGCAGTTCCCGATTCGGTCCCGCCAGGTGGCCCTCGCGGAGCAGGTCCTGTCGCAGCAGGGCGGTGTAGATCTCCACGCGCAGGGCCATGTGGCGGTCCACGGTGGCCTGGAACTCGAGGGTGAGGAGCACGGGGGGCCGGGGCGGATGTTCCGCGCGGCGCCGGCAGGCGATGCGCCAAGGCATGTCTGTGTGGCGTTGCCGCAGTCCGGGGCCGACGTGGGCGGTGGGGAGGCGTTGCAGGGTGTGCAGGTCGAGCTCGGCGGTGAGCGCTCTGGGCAACAGGCGCAGGAGTGCGCGGACCATGGTGGGGAAGGAGAAGGCGAGCTTGTCGAGGGCGTCCATGAGGCGAACATGGCGGCCCGCGGAGGATTGGCCATCGGACGCAGAGGCCGAAGCTCGTAGGCGCAGGGCGCGCCGGATGCAGGCGACTGGCTGGGTCAGTTCCTCATCCACTCGGAGCTTGAGTTGAACAAAGGCTACGCGGACCTGCATCTGGAGCCGTTCGTGGCGCAGTATCAGGCCATCGCCTACGGATACGTCATCAAGGTGAAGTACCTGAAGCGAAGCGAGCGGGTGGATGAATCCGTGGTGGCGGAGACGATGCGGGGAGCGCGGGAGCAGCTTGCGGGCTACCTGGCGGGCGAGAGGTTGCGGCGGCGTGCCCCGTCGATGTGCGTATTCCGGTGGGAGCGTGATCACTTTTGCGGGATGCACCGCAATGGTGCAAGGGGTCTGATCCCTGGAGTTGAGCGACGCGGGAAAGACACCGACCGTTGACCCAAACGGGTCAACTCCAATTCACGCCACTCCTTCAGGCTCATGTCTCATGGGACAAGACTGCGCTTGAAAGGCGCGAGGAGAAAGGCAACACTCACCGCGACCGGTGCCCCCGACAGGAAGCGCCACCCCATGTTCAGGTTCAGCCAGGAAACCATCGCCATCGTGACCGTCGGCCTCGCGCTGGCCGGACTCGGCATCACCAGCGACAACGGCATCCGGGACGAGATCCAGGCCGTCCGGTCCGAAATGCAGGCCATGCGCGCCGAAGCTCGCGCCGACCGCGAGGCGTTGCGCGCTGAAGCTCGTGCCGACCGCGAGGCGTTGCGTACCGAAGCCCGCGCCGACCGCGAGGCGTGGCAGGCCGAAGCCCGCGCACTGCGCGCAGAGGCCGGTGACGACCGGGAAGCGCTCGGCCGGCTCACCGGCATCGTCGAGGAGGTGCGTACCGCCCGCCGGTGACGACTCCCCCCGTCAACGCCGTCCGCCGCCGGTGCTGATCCCCGTCCGTGGCGCCGGAGCGTGCGGGCAATACGGAACCCGTTGTTGTTGTTCCGGTTGCCGGTGGTGTTCCTGTTGCGGTTGGCCGAGCGCTCGCCACAGGGAAAAGCGGGCCGGACGCTCCGTTCCCGAATTCGGAGCAAATACCTGATCCCGGTGACACTGTGCCGGGTGTCGGCGTCCTTGCCGGCAACGACCGAGGAGGCACGTGCATGTCCGTCGTACGCAAGGCCGTGGGCGAGCGCCGGTTCCGTGAATCGTTCGGCCGGTACTTCGAGGACTTCGAGGTCGGCGACGTCTACGAGCATCGCCCCGGGCGCACCATCAGCGAGAGCGACAACACCTGGTTCACCCTGCTCACGATGAACCAGCACCCCCTGCACTTCGACAAGGAGTACGCGGCGAAGAGCGAGTTCGGGCGTCCCCTCGTCAACTCCTGCCTGACGCTGTCGATGGTGGCGGGCATGAGCGTGAGCGACCTCTCCCAGAAGACGATCGCGAACCTCGGCTGGGACAGGATCAAGCTCTCCGCCCCCGTCTTCGTGGGCGACACCATCTACGCGGAGAGCGAGATCCTGGCCAAGCGGGAGTCGAGGTCCCGCCCCACCCAGGGCATCGTGACCGCCCGCACCACGGGCAGGAAGGCGGACGGCACCGAGTTCATGTCCTATGAGCGCACGTTCCTGATCCCGAAGACCGGCCACGCGGTCGACGACCTCACCGATTATTGAGCTCCACGACGATGACGGCATCCGAACCCCCCATCCCCAACTACGACGAATCCCTGATCCTCGACTCCGTCGACCGCTTCCTCGAACGCGACGTGCGGCCCCATGTGCGCGAGCTCGAGGAGAACGACGTCTGGCCGGAGGAAATCGTCGGGAAGATGAAGGAGCTCGGGCTCTTCGGGGCCACCATCGGCGAGGAGTACGGCGGCCTCGGGCTGTCCGCCTCCACCTACACCCGGATCGTCGAGCGCGTCTCCGCGGTGTGGATGTCGGTGTCGGGGATCTTCAACTCGCACCTCATCATGGCCGCTGCCGTCGAGCGCTTCGGCACCGAGGCGCAGAAGCGGCGCTACCTCCCGCGCTGCGCGAGCGGTGAGCTGCGCGGGGCGATCGCCCTCACCGAGCCCGACTGCGGCACGGATCTGCAAGGGGTCCGCACCCGGGCGGAGCTTCGCGACGGCCGCTACGTGGTCAACGGCGCCAAGACGTGGATCACCAACAGCGTGGAGGGAAACATCCTCGCCGCGCTGGTGAAGACCGACCCGGCCGCCTCCCCGCCGCACCGGGGCATGAGCCTGCTCATCGTGGAGAAGGGCTTCCCCGGCTTCAAGGTCGTGCGCAAGCTGAAGAAGATCGGCTACAGGGGTATCGACACCGGGGAGCTGGTGTTCGACGACTGCGAGGTCCCGCGGGAGAACCTCGTCGGCACCGAGGAGGGCCGTGGCCTGCAACAGATCCTGGGCGGCCTGGAGCTCGGCCGGATCAACGTCGCCGCGCGCGGATGCGGCATCGCCCGGGCCTGCCTGGAGGAGAGCGTCGCCTACGCGCAGGTCCGCAAGACCTTCGGCAAGCCGATCTGCGAGCACCAGTCGATCCAGATCAAGCTCGCGGAGATGGCGACCAGGCTGGAGGCGTCCCGCCTCCTCACCGAGTCCGCGGCGCGCGCCTACGACACCGGCGAACGCTGCGACATGGAAGCGGGCATGGCCAAGCTCTTCGCCACCGAGACCGCGCTGTTCACCGCCACCGAGGCGATGCGCATCCACGGCGCCTACGGCTACTCCAAGGAGTTCAACATCGAGCGCTACTACCGCGACGCGCCGCTGCTCGCGATCGGCGAAGGCACCAACGAGCTGCAGCGGCTCATCATCGCGAAGCAGCTCGTGAAGCGGAATCCGGCTTGAGGCCCAGGCCATTGCTCCACGCCGTTGCTCCACGAAACCTTGAACAAGGTAACGAAGATGATGTGCCGGTCGGCTCCTGATTCCGGCGACACCGGGCCATGGGGGCTGCGTGCCTGCCGCCGGGCGCTGCGGAGCGAGTCGTTTTCGCGAAACGGCGTTCAGCGCGGAGGCGGCCCCTTGACCCCCGCCGGCCCGGGCCGATGACCCTTCCCCTCGCGGGGGTGCGCGTGCTCGCCGTCGAGCAGTACGGCGCGGGTCCCTTCGGCACGATGTTCCTCGCCGACCAGGGCGCGGAGGTCATCAAGATCGAGTCGCCGGAGGGCGGGGACTTCGCCCGCGACGTCGGGCCGTTCTACTTCGCCGAGCACGACAGCGTGTTCTTCCACGCCTTCAACCGCAACAAGAAGAGCATGACCCTCGATCTGCGGCATCCCGAGGGCAAGGCGATCCTTCATACCCTGGTCGGCACCGCGGACGCGCTCGCCTCGAACCTGCGCGGAGACGTGCCGGAGAAGCTGGGCCTCACCTGCGCCCACCTGCGGGCGCACAACCCGCGCATCGTGTGCGCGCACCTGAGCGCCTACGGCCGGAGCGGGCCGCGGGCAAGCTGGCCGGGCTTCGACTACCTGATGCAGGCCGAGACCGGCTGGTTCTCGATGACCGGAGAGCCCGGCGGACCCCCGACCCGTTTCGGATTGTCCGTGGTGGACCTGATGACGGGCCTCGGGCTGGGCTACGCGGTGCTGGCCGGCATCGTCAGCGCCCGCGCGAGCGGCGAGGGGCGCGACCTCGACGTGAGCCTCTTCGACATGGCGCTGCACAACCTCAGCTACCCCGCCGCGTGGTACCTGAACGAAGGGCACGCCGTGGAGCGCCTCCCCCGCTCCGCGCATCCGTCCCTCACCCCGTGCCAGCTCTACCGCACCGCCGACGGCTGGATCTACATCATGTGCAACAAGGAGAAGTTCTGGCCGGCACTGTGCGGAAAGCTCGACCGGCCCGAGTGGATCTCCGATCCGCGCTTCGCCACCTTCAGGGAACGTCTCGCGCACCGGGAGACGATCACCGGGATCCTCGACGCGGCGCTGTCGTCGCGCACCACCGCCGAGTGGCTCGACCATTTCGCCGGCGTGGTGCCCGCCGCCCCCGTCAACGATGTCGCCCAGGCCCTCGACAACCCCTTCGTGACCGGGCACGGCCGCATCCAGCACCTCGATCACCCGGTCCGGGGAGACATCCGTCTCGTCGCCCCGCCGATCCGGCTCGACGAGCCGCCCCCCGCCCGATCGGCGCCGGCCCTCGGCGAGCATACCGACGCCCTTCTCACGGAGATCGGCCGCGACGCCGCGGAGATCCGGCGCCTGCGCGACGCCGGGGTGGTGTGAGGATCCGCACGCACCGCTCCACGTCGCCCCGCTCAACCGTCCGGGTCGAGCGAGGGGTGTCCGCCCTCGGCGCCTTCCGCATCGTCTCCGGGACGGGCGGCAGCTCTCCTTGACGACACCGGACGGATACTACAGACTCCGCTGCCGGAGTCAGGTGTCCGGGGACGGCTTCACGAAGCGGCCCCGGATGAAACGGGAAGTCGGTGCGCAACGCTAGCGCAGGGTGCAAGGCCGACACTGCCCCCGCAACGGTAGGCGAGCAGGCCGCGTCGTATACGGTCCGTTCGCGAGTCCGGAGACCGGCCTGGTTCCATTGGAGTCTGCGTTACGGGCAGGTGATGCAGGCGACTTCCGGCCAAGGCTGCTCCCGCCTTGACGCCGTCCTCTGAAGTCGCATGTTGAGCCTCAGCACGATGGACGAGGAGAACATGATGCACTCGGCGCACCCTCGAATCGGCCTTCAGGCCGTCCCCCACACGAAACGTCTGTTGCCGGCGCTGGCCGCCGCGATGCTCGGCATGGCCATCCTGTTCGGCGTGGCACTGGCCAACAGCGACACCATTCACAACGCCGCCCACGACACTCGGCACGCCGCCGCGTTTCCCTGCCACTGACCGGCTCCCGGCCTGATGTTCAGGCGGATCGTGTTCTCGGCCGTCCTGGCCGGGGTGGTTGCCGGTGTCCTGCTGACGGGGATCCAGCAGCTCCGGGTCGCGCCGATCATCGCGGAGGCGGAGACCTACGAGGCCGCCGGGTCCGCGGCAGCAACCCATACCCTCGATGCCGATGGCAGCCGCCACGAACACGGCGACCACGCGCATGGAACATGGTCACCGGCGGACAGCCTCGAACGCACGTTCCGGACCGGCGTCGCCAACGTCGGGATGGCGATCGGATTCGCCTTGCTGCTCGCCGCCGCGTTCTCGCTGCGGGACGACGTAAGCTGGCGGCAGGGCATGCTGTGGGGGATCGGCGGCTACGCGGCGTTCTTTGCGTTGCCGGCGCTCGGTATGACGCCGGAACTGCCGGGCACCGAGGCGGCGGCGCTGGAAGACCGCCAGGGGTGGTGGCTGGTGACGGTCACGCTTTCCGCGATCGGAGTCGCGCTGATCGGCCTCACCCGCGGTTGGCCCTGGAAGGCGGCGGCGGCGGTGCTGATCGCCATCCCCCACCTGATCGGCGCCCCGCATCCCGATACCTACCACACCCTCGCCCCGGCCGAGCTCCTCCGGACGTTCATCGTCGCCACCGCCATCGCCAACGCCGTGTTCTGGGTGGTGCTCGGCGCCGGTTGCGCGATCGCCTTCAGGAAGCTCGCATAACGCGAACGGGGACCCCCGCCGGCCCGGCGCCGCACGGACAGGGGTTCAAGCCCTCGGAGTGTCCGGGTTCGATCCTGAACCGAAACGTCATGGCGCAATCACGATATCGGCTCAATCAGCGGCCCGTGCGGCGGACCGGGACCTCCCTGTCGCGGTGACGGCCAATGGAGGGAGTGATGCCCGACGAACGTTCCGAAGAAGAAGTCAATCGCAGGGCGAACGAGAAGGCGCGCAAGCGCAAGGCCGCCCGGGACCGGATCCTCGCCACCAAGACCATCGAGAAGGGTCTGCTGATCGTCCACACCGGAAAGGGCAAGGGGAAGTCCACGGCCGCGTTCGGACTGGTGGTGCGTGCCCTCGGCAACGGCATGAAGGTCGGTGTCGTCCAGTACGTCAAGGGCAAGTGGCAGACCGGCGAGCGCGGGGTGCTGGAGAAGTTTCCCGAGCAGGTCGAGATCCGCACCATGGGCGAGGGCTTCACCTGGGAGACCCAGGACCGCGCCCGCGACGTCCGCGCGGCCGGAAATGCGTGGGAGGTCTCCAAACAGATGATCGAGGCATCGCGCGGCGACGATCCGAAGTACGACATGGTGCTGCTCGACGAGCTCAACATCGTGCTGCGCTACGGCTACCTGGATCTGGCGGAGGTGGTGGAGTTCCTGTCGAACCGGCCGGAGAACCTGCACGTCATCGTCACCGGCCGAAACGCCAAGCCCGAGCTCGTCGAGGCGGCGGACCTGGTCACCGAGATGACCATGGTGAAGCACCCGTTCCGGGCCGGGGTCAAGGCGCAGAAAGGGATCGAGTTTTGACCGCTCCTGCCTTCATGCTGCAGGGCACCGGCTCCGACGTCGGCAAGTCCCTGCTGGTCGCGGGGCTCTGCCGCGCCTATACCCGCCGGGGCCTGCGGGTGCGTCCCTTCAAGCCGCAGAACATGTCGAACAACGCGGCGGTGACCGCGGACGGGGGCGAGATCGGCCGCGCGCAAGCGTTGCAGGCGCGGGCCTGCGGGGTACCGGCCTCGCGCGACATGAATCCGGTACTGCTCAAGCCGCAGACCGACGCGGGCTCGCAGTTGGTGGTGCAGGGCGAGGTCTGGGGCAATGCCCGGGCCAGGGAGTATTACCGGCTCAAGTCCAGGCTGCTCCCGCGGATCCTGGAATCGTTCGAGCGGCTGGGACGGGATGCCGATCTGGTCCTGGTGGAAGGCGCGGGCAGTGCGGCGGAGGTGAACCTGCGCGCCTGGGACGTCGCCAACATGGGCTTCGCCGAAGCCGCCGATGTGGCGGTGGCGCTGGTGGGCGACATCGACCGGGGCGGGATCATCGCGAGCCTCGTCGGAACCATGGCGTTGCTGTCTTCCTCCGAGCGCGCCCGGGTGACCGCCTACGTCATCAATCGGTTCCGCGGCGACGTCCGACTGTTCGACTCCGGGGTCGAGGTCATCGGCCGCAAGACGGGCCTGCCGTGTCTCGGGGTCGTCCCCTGGTTCGAGCCGGCGAAACGATTGCCGGCCGAAGACTCGGTGGCGGTGGGCCGCAACACGCAACCCCGGCCCGGGGCCGCGCTCAGGATCGCGGTCCCGATGCTCTCG
This sequence comes from uncultured Gammaproteobacteria bacterium, assembly GCA_958295835.1. Classification (GTDB taxonomy): domain Bacteria; phylum Pseudomonadota; class Gammaproteobacteria; order HK1; family HK1; genus HK1. The sequence continues at coordinate 3,223,964 of OY282378.1, read as the reverse complement.
CGGATCGCCAACTTCGACGATCTGGACCCGCTGGTGGCCGAGCCCGGCGTCGATGTGCAATTCGTGGAACCGGGCCGCGCTCTGCCCGGCGACGCGGATCTGGTGGTGCTGCCGGGCTCGAAGGCGACCATCGGCGACATGCGCTTCCTGCGGTCGCAGGGGTGGGACGTGGACCTCCACGCGCATCTGCGCCGCGGCGGCTGGCTGCTGGGACTGTGTGGCGGCTACCAGATGCTCGGCCGCACGATTCGGGATCCGGACGGGATCGAAGGCGAGCCCGGCGAAGAGCCGGGGCTTGGCGTGCTCGACCTCGATACCGAGCTCACCGGCGCCAAGCGGCTCGCGGAGGTGAGCGGTACCGAACGTCTGACCGGGCAGCCGGTACGGGGATACGAGATGCACGTGGGGCGCACCTCCGGCCCCTCGCGGTCCTCGCCCATGCTGGACTTGAACGGACGCTCCGACGGCGCGGTCTCTCCCGACGGCAAGGTCATGGGCTGCTACCTGCACGGACTGTTCGCCAGCGATGCGTTCAGGGCCGCCTTCCTGGAGCGTCTGGGCGTCCGGACCACCTCCGGACTCGCCTATGAGCGGCAGATCGATTCGACCCTCGACGCGCTGGCCGGGCACCTGGAGTCGAGCCTGGATCTCGACGCCATCATTCAGATGAGCCACCAGAGCAATGCCAGGGTCAGCGCGACCAGGCTGCCCGCGGTGATGTAGAGATGCAGGCAGCGCTTGACGTCACCGGCGCCGAGCCGGGTGCGGCCATCGCCCATCCAGGCGTCGTCGACGGTCTCGTGGGGATAGCGCCGCGGACCCGCGACGGCGATGTCCAGCGCGCCGGCGACGGCGGCTTCCTGCCAGCCGGCGTTCGGCGAGCGGTGCTTGCGGGCGTCACGGATCATCACCCGCCATGCCCGGCCTCCATCCGCGGCCGGCAGCAGGCAGGCCGCGGCCACGAGGTACAGGCCCGCCAGGCGGGCGGGCAGCCAGTTGACCAGGTCGTCGAGACGGGCCGCGACGGTGCCGAAGTGCCGGTAGCGCTCGGTGCGATGCCCGATCATGCTGTCCAGGGTGTTCAATGCCTTGTACGCGAAGAGCCCCGGCAATCCGGCCACCACGTACCAGAACAGGGGCGCCACCACCCCGTCGGAGAAGTTCTCGGCCACGGATTCGATGGCGCCGCGGGCGACCCCCGCCTCGTCCAGGACGGCGGTGTCCCGGCCCACCATGTGGCCCACCGCATCGCGGCCCGCGGCGAGGCTCCTGTCCAGACCGCCGACCACCGCCCTGGCATGGTCGTGGAGGCCGCGGAATGCGAGCAGGGTGCTCGCGATCACCGCCTCCAGCAGCCAGCCGTGGGTCCAGCCCTCGACCAGGAAGCGGTCGATCGACCAGGCTGCCCCGACGCCGGCGCCCACCACCACCATGACCGTCACGGCGCCGCCGAGCACGCAACGCCAACGCGGCGACGGCGCATACAGGATGCGTTCCGCAAGCTCGGCGAGCTTGCCGAGCATCACCACCGGATGCGGCACGCGCCGGTAGAGCCACGGCGGATCGCCGGTGGCGGCGTCGATGAGCAGGGCCGCCAGCACCACGTGGAATTCGAAGCCCGGCCCACTCATGGCGGCGGCATCAGACCACAGGGAACCGGGCGACACCAGGAGAGGACGAGATGAGCAAGGTCGGGGTCATGATCTGCGGTCACGGCAGTCGTGACGTGAATGCAGTGGAGGAATTCGACGCCGTCGCCCGGGGCTTGCGCGAACGGCTGCCGCGGTACCAGGTGGAAAGCGGGTTTCTGGAGTTCGCCACCCCGATCATTCGCGACGGCCTCGACAAGCTGCATGAAGCCGGACACGACCTGGTGCTGGCGGTGCCCGGCATGTTGTTCGCGGCCGGCCACGCCAAGAACGACATCCCGTCGGTGTTGCGCACCTACGAGGCGGGTCATCCGGGCATGGAGATCCGCTACGCCCGCGAGCTCGGCATCGATCCGAAAATGCTCAAGGCGGCGGGGGATCGAATTCAACAGGCACTGGACGGGGCGGAGCACGACGTGCCCTTGCATGAAACCATGCTGGTGGTGGTCGGGCGGGGCACCTCCGATTCCGATGCCAACTCCAACGTCAACAAGGTCATGCGGATGCTGTGGGAAGGATTCGGGTTCGGCTGGGGGGAGGTCTGCTACTCCGGGGTGACCTTTCCGCTGGTGGAGCCCGGGTTGCAGCACGCGGCCCGGCTCGGCTATCGCCGCATCGTCGTCTTTCCCTACTTCCTCTTCACCGGGGTGCTGGTCAAGCGGATCTACGACCACACGGACAAGGTGGCGGCCCGGCATCCGGGGATCGAGTTCCTGAAGGCCGGATACCTGAACGACCACCCCATGGTGCTCGACGCCTTCACCGATCGGGTGACCGAAATCCTGGACGGCGAGAACAACATGAACTGCAAGCTCTGCAAGTACCGCGAGCAGATCCTCGGCTTCGAGGCCGAGGTGGGCCTGCCGCAGGAGAGCCACCATCACCACGTGGAGGGGATCGGCACCGGGGACCACCACCCGCATGACCATCCGCACGCCGGCGGCCACCATCAGGGACATGGCCATCACCATGGTCACGATCATCACCACGGGCACCATCCATACCCTCATGCCGATCATCCACACGGCCCGCGCAGCATGACCGGCGACTGAAGGGGCGTCATGAGCCGCTACGAGTACGTCCGGGACCCCGAGGCCATCTACGGACTGTCGGCGGAGCGCGTGGCGGCAGCCACGGACGTGAGCGGACTGCCCGCGGACCTCGCCACCCTCGCCTACCGGCTGGTCCATGCCTGCGGGATGCCCGACGTCGTCGGCGACCTTCGCTGGCAGGGGTCGCCTGCCGCCGCCGCCGGGCGTGCGCTTCGTGCCGGCGCCCGCGTGCTGGTGGACTGCGAGATGGTCGCCCGCGGCGTCAACCGCCACCGGCTGCCGGCCGGGAACACCGTGCTTTGCAGCCTGAACGATCCCCGTGTCCGCGAGATTCAACGACGCGAGCGAACCACCCGCTCCGCCGCCGCGGTGGAGCTGTGGCGCGAACACCTGCAGGGCTCGGTGGTCGCCATCGGCAACGCGCCCACCGCGCTGTTCCGGTTGATGGAGGTGCTGGCCGATGCGCCCGGGAGGCTCCCGGCGGCGATCCTCGCCTTTCCCGTCGGTTTCGTGGGCGCGGCGGAATCGAAGCTCACGCTGGTGGAGGCCGGCCTCGCCGTCCCCTACGTGACCCTCCTCGGGCGCCGGGGCGGCAGCGCCATGGCCGCGGCGGCGGTCAACGCCCTGACCGGACCCCTGGCCGGATGAAGCAGGTGAAGCCCTGGCTCACGGTGGTGGGCATGGGCGACGACGGTCCGGACGGGCTGGCGCCCGCCGCCCGCGCGGTGGTCGAGCAGGCGCGGGTGGTGGTCGGCGGACAACGCCATCTCGATCTGGTGGGCCATCTCGATCTGCCGGGGCCGGGGGAACGCGAATCCATCCCCTGGCCGAAACCGTTCGGTGCGCTGGCCGAGACCCTCGACCGGCTTCGGGGCCGCCCGGTCTGTGTGCTCGCGACCGGGGATCCGACCTGCTATGGCGTCGGCTCGATTCTCGCCCAGCGGTTCGGGCGCGAAGCGGTGCGAATCATTCCCGCCCCGTCCGCATTCAGCCTCGCCCGCGCCCGACTCGGCTGGGCGGCGCAAGAGGTGGAGACCCTGAGCCTGCATGGCCGGCCCCTGGCGCTGGTGCAGCCCTTCATCCAGCCCGGCGCGAGGCTGCTGGTGCTGAGCGCGAACGCGAACACCCCCGCCGAGGTGGCGCGCGTGCTGCGCGAGCGCGGCTACGGCCGGAGCCGGCTCACGGTGCTGTCGCATCTGGGCGGCGGGAACGAGCGGATGCACGCGGGGACCGCGGATTCGTATCGATCGGAGGACGCGGCCGCGGACCTGAACACGCTGGCCATCGAGTGCGTGGCGGACCCCGGCGCCCCGCTGGCGCCGCGCACCCCGGGCCTTGCCGACGAGTTCTACGAGCATGACGGCCAGCTCACCAAGCACGAGGTGAGGGCGATCACCCTGGCCGCGCTGGGGCCGGTGCCGGGCCAGTTGCTCTGGGACGTCGGCGCCGGCTGCGGCTCCATCGGCATCGAATGGATGCGCACGCATCCCGAGTGCCGGGCGGTCGCCATCGAGCCGGACGGCCGGCGCCTGGAGATGATCGCCGCGAACAGCGCTGCGCTGGGCGTCCCGGGGATCGATGTCGTGAACGGTCGCGCGGTCGCGGCCCTCGAAGGTCTGGCCGCACCCGACGCGGTCTTCGTGGGCGGCGGGATCACCGAGCCCGGCCTGCTGGATGTCTGCCGGGCCGCGCTCGGGCCCGGCGGGCGTCTGGTGGCGAACGTGGTGTCGGTCGAAGGCGAGGCCATCCTCGACCAATGGCAGCGCGCGCACGGCGGCAGCCTGACCCGCATCGCCGTCACCCGGTGCGAGCCGCTGGGCCGTTTCCGCGGCTGGCGCCCGATGGCGCCGGTCACCCAGCTCGTATGGACCAAACCCGTTCCCCGCCCACTCGCGATGCTAGATGAGGCACGACCGCCCCAGCGGTCGCCGGCGGCAGGGGCCGATCAATGAAGGGCACGCTGTACGGCCTGGGCATCGGTCCGGGCGACCCGGAGCTGATTACCCTGAAAGCGCTCAGGATCCTCCGGCGCACCAGCGTGCTCGCCTATCCCGCCCCGGAGGCGGGTGAAAGCCTGGCCCGCGGCATCGTGGCCGGCCACCTGGATGGACATCACCGGGAGGTCTGCATCCGGATGCCCATGGTGGCGGCCCGCTTTCCCGCCCAGGAGGTCTACGACCGGGCCGCGGTGGAGCTGGGCGGGCACCTCGACGCCGGCCGCGACGTCGCGGTGCTGTGCGAAGGCGATCCGTTCTTCTACGGATCGTTCATGTACATGTTCGGCCGCATGGCCGCGCACCATGCGGTGGAGGTGGTGCCCGGGGTGTCTTCGCTCATGGCCTGCGCGGCCACCCTGGGCGCGCCTCTGGCGGCGCGCAACGACGTGCTCACCGTCCTCCCGGCCACCCTGTCGAGCGATCTGCTGGAGCGGCGCATCCGAGAGGTCGACGCGGTGGCCGTCATCAAGGTCGGCCGACACTTGCAAAAGGTCCGGGCGGTGATCGAGGCGATGGGCCTGATCGCGAACGCCCGCTACGTCGAGCGTGCGACCATGGAGAACGAGAAGATCCTTCCCCTCGCCGACGTCGACGAGGACGAGGTGCCCTACTTCTCGATGATCCTGCTGCACGCCCGCGGCGACGCATGGAACGTGTGACGCGCCGCCGGTCGTTGTGCCGATCGAGCGGGTCGATACGGAATGTCTGACGAGGTAGCCATCGTCGTGCTTACCGGGCCGGGCCTGGCCACCGCCAGGCGGATCCGGGCATGTCTCGCCGGAGCACGGATCCACGGCTATGGCCCCCGTGTTCCGGACGCCGACGTCCGGTTCGACGACACCGGCGCCGAGCTGCGGCGGCTGTTCGCGGCGGGTGTCGACGTCGTGGGGGTGTGCGCGGCCGGTATCCTGATCAGGACTCTGGCCCCCGCGCTCTCCGACAAACGCGAGGAACCGGCGGTCATCGCCGTGGCGGAAGACGGCAGCGCAGTCGTGCCCCTGCTCGGCGGCCACCGCGGCGCCAACGCGCTCGGCCGCCGCCTGGGCGACGCGCTGGGCGTCTGCGCCGCGATCACCACCGCCGGCGAGATCCGGTGGCAGGTGGCGCTGGACGACCCGCCACCCGGATGGGTGCTCGCGAACCCCCACCACTACAAGCGGTTCGCAGCCCGGCTCCTGGCCGGAGAACCTTGCCGCCTGGAGGGGAAGGCGGAGTGGTTGCAGCGTTCCGGCCTCGAATTTCAAGCCCATGCGGCGCTGGCGCTGCGGGTGACCGACGCCCCGGACTCCGGCGATGCGCACACCCTGGTGTTTCACCGGCGGCGGTTCGCGCTGGGCGTGGGTTGCGAACGCGGGATTCCGGCAAACGAGCTCGGGGATCTGGTCGAACGCACGTTGACCGGCGCGAACCTGTCCGCCCGATCGCTGGCGGGGGTGTTCTCGCTCGACTTGAAGGCGGACGATCCGGCCGTCCATGCGCTGGCGCAGACCCTCGGGCTGCCCGCGCGGTTCTTCGACCCCTCCACCCTCGAAGCCCTGACCCCCCGGCTCGCCAACCCGTCGGCGGCGGTGTTCCGGGAAGTGGGCTGCCACGGCGTCTCGGAGGCCGCCGCCCTGGCCGCGGTCGGCGCTGAAGGTACGTTGCGGGTCGCCAAGACCAAGTCCGGGCGGGCCACCTGTGCGATTGGCGAAGCGCCGTCGCCGATCGACGCCATGCGGCTCGGACGGGCCCGCGGGGTGTTGACGGTGGTCGGGCTCGGACCGGGCACGCCGGCCTGGCGAACCCCCGCGGCGGATCGGGCCGTCGCCGCCGCCACCCATCTGGTCGGCTATCGGGGTTACCTCGACATGCTGCCGGCGGGCGGCGGCCAGATCCGCCATGCCCATGCGCTCGGAGAGGAGACAGAGCGCGTGGATCGGGCGCTCGCGCTGGCCGCCGACGGTCACCGGGTGGCGCTGATCTGCTCGGGCGATCCGGGGGTGTACGCCATGGCCGCGCTGGCGTTCGAGCGGCTGGAGACGGCGACCGATCCGGGCTGGCGTCGCAGCGAGATCGTCGTGCTGCCGGGGGTGTCCGCGATGCACGGCGCGGCGGCGCTGGCCGGGGCGCCGCTGGGCCACGACTTCTGCGCCGTCTCGTTGTCGGATTTGCTCACCCCGTGGGCGGTGATCGAGCGGCGGCTCGAAGCGGCGGCGGCGGGTGATTTCGTCGTCGCCCTGTACAACCCGGCGTCGAAACGCCGCCGCCGCGGTCTTGCCCGGGCCATCGAGATACTGGCGGCGAGGCGCCCGGCCACCACCCCCGTCGTGGTCGCGCGGTCGATCGGCCGCGACGGGCAGGCGGTCACCGCCACCTGTCTGCGGGACCTCGACCAGTCGTCGATCGACATGATGACGTTGCTGATCATCGGCTCCACCGAAACGCGCGCGATCGACGGGCACGTCTACACGCCGCGAGGCTACGGGACGAAGGGCGGCCCGGAGGAGGGCGCATGACGGTGCATTTCATCGGCGCCGGCCCCGGCGCACCCGATCTTCTCACCTTGCGCGGGCGGGATCTGATCGCCGCGGCCGACGTGGTGCTCTATGCCGGCTCGCTGGTGCCGGCGGCGGTGGTGGCCCATGCCCGCGACGACGCCCTCGTGATCGATTCCGCCGACATGACCCTGGACCAGCTCGTCGAATGCATGAGCGAAGCGCACGAGGCAGGGCGCAGCGTGGCTCGCGTGCACTCCGGCGATCCTTCCCTCTATGGCGCCATCGGCGAGCAGATTCGCCGCTTGGCGGAGCTCGGGATCGACCATGACGTCACCCCGGGGGTCCCGGCCTACGCCGCGGCCGCGGCCGCCATCGGCCAGGAGCTCACCCTGCCCCGGGTCAGCCAGACCGTGGTGCTGACGCGGACCGCGATGCGCAGCTCCGTCATGCCCGAACGCGAATCCCTGGAAACGCTGGCATTGTCCGGAGCGACCCTCGCCATCCACCTCTCCGCCAGGAACACCCGGCACGTGGAGGAAAGCCTGATCCCCCATTACGGCGGGGATTGCCCGGTGGTCGTCGCGGTGCGCGCGAGCTGGCCGGACGAGCGGATCATCCGCTGCCGCCTGGACGCGCTGCATCGCACCGTCAAGGCCGAGCGCATCCGCCGTACCGCGCTGATCCTGGTCGGCCCGGTGCTCGGCGCCGCGGACTACGGCGACAGCAAGCTCTACGACGCGGAGCACTTTCATCTGCTGCGCCCGAAGAAGAAGCGCCCGCGCGCGGGCTGATGCGCCTGCTCCACCGGGGCCTCAACGGATCCGGTCAGCGTCAGAGTGATTTCACGCTGACTGGACCTTCGTCTTCGGTGCGAACGACATTGACTGAGATGGATTCCCGCTTTCGCGGGAATGACGTGATCCTGTGCGGTCATCGCAATTTATTGAATCGGCAAGGAAAAAAATGAAGGAATTCTCGTTCCTCACTCCCGTTCCTCACCCAGAAAACTGATATCGGATGGGCACGGTTGCGCGTAGCGCGCGCCGCCCTTCACAGGGGGCCGGGCTTTGATGCGGACGGCCGGGGTTCCCGTTCCCGGCCGGCTGCGCTCGGCTTTCGTCCGTCGTCAAGGGGCCAGGGCAGGCAAGGGCTCCCTCGCCGCCTCCCTACCCCCGGCCATTGGACGCGCGCGGCAGGCGAGACCGGCGGGGCGTACGGGGAAGAGGTGCGTTGAGCGTCGCGGCTCCTTCGGAGCGGAGACGGCGGCGCGACCGGGGCGCGGAAACGCGCCAGACGGCTTGTCCAGGCCGCACGCAGGGACGCTCGGCCGATGCGGCGGAACCCCAACCCCAAGAGGAAATCGACCAAGGGGCTTCGCCCCCCGGACCCCCGAGGTGGGGCGGCGGCCCGCTACCGCCGGGTCTTTGCGCGGGACCCCGAGGCGACGCTTCACGAGGCCGCGGTCGGGCCGCGGCCGGGCGCCGCCACCATGCACGTGAGCGCACGCCCTGACGGCTCCTCGCTGCTGCCAATCACGGATCGGCAGTCGGCGCTCTTCCCGGGAACGGAGGCGGCAGGGACGATCCGGGTCGAGGCCGGCCCGCTCGACGCCTTCATCACGCGAGCGGACCTCACCGCCCCGCGCTGCTCGAGATCGACGTGCAGGGGTTCGAGCGGGAGGTGCTGCGCGCCTCGCTCTCCCTGCTCGCGGCTTTCGATTACGTCTACGTGGAAGCATCGTACGAAGAGCTCTGCGCAGGGCAGGCGCTCGTCGGCGACGTGGCCGCGTTCCTGGCCGGACACGGGTTCGCCGAGACCGGATGCTTCAACGTGAGCCGGGATCGGGACGGGAGGCCGGTTACGGAGTGGCCTTCCGGCGGCTCGTGATCTTCCAGGGCCGTGCGATCCGGTTCGGCGGAGTGTCCCGGGCGCCCGTGCTCCGGCTGTTCCGTTACGGCCGCGGGCGGTACGAGAGCCGCTGGATGGACGAGCACGTCAAGGGCGCCGAGCCGGCGGTCACGTTCAGGGGCGAGCTGATCGACGAGAACCTCAACCCGCTCACGTGGTGGATCGACAAGCACAACCGCTACGCCAGCCTCGATGCAATGGAGCTCCTGAACCTGGAGTACGGGTTCGGGCCGCGCGATTCCGTCGCCGGCCTGCGCGGCGGGTCGCGGGCCGGGGTGAAACGCTGGGTCAAGGAGCGCGTCTACGCACGGCTGCCCCGCGGGATTCGCGCGCTCGCCTATTTCCTCTACTGCTACGTGTTCCGGCTGGGTATTCTGGACGGACCCTCCGGCGCCGGCTTCCACGTCCTGCAAGGGTTCTGGTACCGCTATCTGGTGGACGCCAAGATCGCCGAAGTCAAGCGCTGCATGAGGGATTCCGGTGTGGACGTGGCCACCGCCGTCGATCGGATACTGGGGATCGACGTCCGGGGCGACCCGGATTGAAGCCGGCGGAGCACGCTCACTTCGCCGGTAAATGGCGCCTTTGGGGGCCGGAAGGCGCGAGGGTAGCCCGTTCCGGCGGTATGGAGCCACTGCAACAGGCGGCCGGGGAGAACGGGGCATCGAGTCGCTGCTATGCTGTGCAACCTTCCGGCGGCGCCGCTGCTTCCGGGCGGGCCCCGAGCCAACTTCAACGTCTTCATGGAAGCGGACTTCAGGAAGTGACTCCCTCCTACCCGCGCATCCCCTACGGCGAGATGTCCTTCCGGCGCATCCGGGTGAACGGCTGGCTGTACGTGGACAAGACCCGTTACCTGCGCCCGCTCGAAGACGAGCGCTACGTCTTCTTCATCCGCCCCCGGCGCTTCGGTAAGTCCTGCTGGCTGGCGCTGCTGGAGTGCTACTACGGCCGGCACTGGGCGCACGAGTTCGATGACCTGTTCGGCGGCACCGACGTCGGCCGCGCGCCCACCGCCGAGCGCGGACGCTACGTCATCGTGCGCTTCGATTTCTCCGCCTTCGACGACACCCCGGAGACCCTGGAGGAGCGCTTCCAGGAATACTGCTTCATCGATCTCCGCCACGCTCTGGAGCGGCATCCGGACCTGTTCCCCGAGGCCGCGCTCCGGCGCATCCTCGCCCCGTCCGCCATCGACGGCAGGCTCCGCGAGCTGTTCAAGTACGCCGGCGAGCACGGCATCCCGCTCTACATGCTCATCGACGAGTACGACAACTTCGCCAACACGGTGCTGGTGCACCGCGGGCAGGCAGCCTACGAGTCCCTCACCCACGGCGGCGGCTTCTACCGCAACTTCTTCGCCGCCCTGAAGGCCGGGACCGGCGAAGCGGGCGGCGGCCTCGAACGCCTGTTCATCACCGGCGTCTCGCCCATCACCATGGACGACGTCACCAGCGGCTTCAACATCGGTCGCAACATCACCCTCAGTCCGAAGTTCAACGACATGCTCGGTTTCACCGAGCCGGAGGTCCGCAGCCTGCTGGAGCTCTACCGGGACCGCGGCGCGTTCAACCAGGACGTGGACGCGGCCCTCGACGTGATGCGCGAGTGGTACAACGGCTACCGGTTCTCGAAGAACGCCCCCGGCGACCTCTACAACACCGACATGGTGCTCCACTACCTGAAGGATTCCGTTCCGAACGAGCCGATGCCGGACGACCTCATCGACCCCAACATTCGCATCGACTACACGAAGCTGCGCCACCTGCTGCTGGTGAACCAGCGGGCGAGCGCGGAGGCGAGGCGGCTCAACGGCAACTTCGACCTGCTGCGCCACCTCATCGGCGAGGGGGAGGCGGAGGCCGACATCAACCTCAGCTTCCCCCTGGAGGAGCTCGACGAGCCGGAGAACTTCCTCTCCCTGCTGTACTACTTCGGCCTGCTGAGTATCCGCGGGGTGTCCGGGGGCGCGGTCCGGCTGGGGATCCCGAACCAGACGGTGTGGCGGCTGATGTACGGGTACCTGCGCAGGGCGTACCGGGACGTGGGGGTGTTCTCGGTGAGCCACCACCACTTCTCGCGCCTGGTGCGGGGCATGGCCTACAAGGGCGAATGGCGCGCGGCGGTGGAACACATCGCGGCGGCCATGGCCGAGCAGACGGGGATTCGCGACTACATCGACGGTGAGAAGGTGGTGCAGGCGTTCCTGGCCGCGCACTTCAGCGTGGTGGGTCAGTTCCTCATCCATTCGGAGCGGGAGCTGAACAAGGGCTACGCGGACCTGCACCTGGAGCCGTTCGTGGCGCAGTATCCGGACATCGCTTACGGGTACGTCATCGAGGTGAAGTACCTGAAGCGAAGCGAGCCGGTGGATGAGTCCGCAGTGGCGGAGACGCTACGCGGGGCGCGGGAGCAGCTTGCGGGCTACCTGGCGGACGAGGGGCTGCGGCGTCGTGCCCCGTCGGTGCGGTACATCGGGTTGGCGGTGGTGTTCCACGGCTGGGAGCTGATGGCGTGCGAGGCGGTGGGGTTGGAAACGAAACCGAAGGCGTCGGTACCGCTTCGGGAGTGAGGGCGGGAACGCGCACCGCATTCGTTTACCGCTTCGCCGTTGACCGGGTTGGTGAAGGCTCTTCCAAGGACGACAGGCTGGCAACGATTCGAGGCTGGCGAAACCCACGCAATACGAAGCGCACACCTTGTACGAGATCATGCCGACCCGTTTTCTCCGCCTGCAACTCGGCAAGGTGCATCATCGTCTGTTCCTGCTGGAAGAGTACCGGCGCGGCGCCCGTGGCGGGCCGATGCCGGCGCATCTGGCGCCGCGCGTCGTGCGCAGGCCCGCCGATGCCGAGGACTGGATGCATCTGCTACGTTTCATCGGACCGGAAGAATCGGTCTTCCTGGTTGACGTCGGGGCGCATGTCGGCAATTTCACTGCCGATTTTCTCGCCTGCTACGAAGATGGCGCAGCCGTGTGCCTGGAGCCGGTCCGGGCGACGTTCGAGCGGCTGGAGGCGCGCTTCTCCGGAAACCCCCGGGTCACCTGCCTGAATTACGCGGTCGGTGATCGCGACGGAGACATGGAGATGCGGGTCTGTCCCGGCAAGCCGGCACTGAACTCCTTCCACCGCTATGAAGACGGAGTCGAATCGATATGGACTCCCGGCGCCGCACAACGGGAGATCGTGGCCCGCCGGACCCTGCCGTCGGTGGTGGCGCTGCCGGAAGACCGAACCGTCATCGTCAAGATCGACGTCCAGGGTACCGCATCCTGTTCAGGGACCGGTGAACCGCCCCCCGGATCGTCGCTGCCTGATCGGGCGGTCCGGGCGGCGCGGACCTCTCGTGCGGCAACACCGCCCGGCGCATCCACTGTCGCTGTGGTGGATGACGTGATCCCGGTCACCGTCACCGTCATTTCCACGGAGTTCGTCCGCGCGAAAGCGGGGAGCGGGAATCCAGGTGTCATGAACCCCGAAGCTCATGTCAAACCATGGTGTGAAACGGTCCTGAGCCAGCGAAACGCCTCTTCCGCGGTCTCGACCCGGGGCCCGGCCTCCGGAGCGGGCCGCTTGATCATGATCACCGGAATCCGCAGCTCACGCGCTGCAACCAGCTTCGGATACGTGGCGCCGCCGCCGCTGTTCCTGCTCACCAGCAGCTCCACGCCGCGTTCGAGGAACAGCGTTCGCTCCGACCCGAGGGCGAACGGACCGCGGCCGACGATCAGCTCGGACCTCGCCAGCGGCAGAGGCGTTCGCGGCGCATCGACCAGCCGAACCAGAAACCTGATCGCCCGCAGGTGGCTGAAGACCGGGAGATCCCTTGCGCCGGTGGAGAGGAATACGCACCCCGCTTCCGAAACCTGCCGGCTCGCGACCACTTCGGCCGCCGCATCCGGGCTCGCCGCCTCGGTCCATCGATCCCCTTCGACTGCCGGCCAGGCGGGTCTCCAAAGCTGAATCCGCGGGATGCCGAGCGCATCGCACGCTTGCGCCGCGTGACGGGAGATGTTCGCGGCGTAAGGATGGGTCGCATCGACCACCGCATCCACCCCTTCGGCGTCGAGGCAGGCGGACAGGCCCTCGACCCCGCCGAAGCCGCCGGTACGCACCCGGCCCGGCACCGCGGCCGGGTGGCGGGTTCGACCGGCAAGCGACGTGACCACCTCGAATTCCGCCCGGGGCTCGAGCCGTCGCGCGAGATCCGCCGCTTCGCCGCTGCCCCCGAGTATGAGAACCCTGCGCCTCAAAACCCTTCCGACCTGCCCGCCGGTCCACCCTGCCGATCGAAGACGATGACCTCGACCTGCGTCTCGCCGTCCAGCATCGAAAGCGCCCGGGATCGAGCTTCCCGCGCCACCCTGGCGGCCAGGGGCAAGCCGGCTTCGTCCGCGATCCGCAAGACCTGGTACGCCGTATTGGCGGCTTCCACTCTGCCCGCGAGAGCCGGTGTGCCACCGAGGTCCCGCGCCCACGCGGCCAGTTGCGCCATATCCACCTGGCTACGCCCGGAGTGGAGGTCCATGTGTCCCATCGCGAGCTTCGAGAGCTTGCCGAAGCCGCCTCCGATGGTCAGCCGCGGCAGCGGACGGCGGCGCAGGTACTTGAGCAGGCCGCCGGCAAAGTCCCCCATGTCGAGCATCGCGGTATCCGGCAGGCCATACAGCGCCTGCACCGCGCGCTCGGAGGTCGAGCCCGTGCAACCCGCCACGTGCGGGTAGCCGGCCGCGACCGCCACGTCGATACCGCGATGGATGGAGTGGATCCAGGCCGAGCATGAATAGGGGATCACGATGCCGGTGGTGCCGAGGATGGAAATCCCCCCGACGATTCCCAGTCTCGGATTCCAGGTCTTCTGCGCCAGACGCTCACCGTCCGCGACCGAGATCTCGATGACCGCGTCGGGGGCGGCCCCTGCCGCAGCCGCGACCTCCTCGACCGCCGCCCTCATCATCCGTCTCGGTACCGGGTTGATGGCCGGCTCGCCGACCGCGACCGGCAGCCCCGGCAGGGTCACGGTCCCGACTCCCGGCCCGGCCCGGAATACCACGCCCTCGCCGGACCCGGCGCGGCGGACCTTCGCGCAGATCAACGCCTGGTGGGTCACGTCGGGATCGTCACCGGCATCCTTGACGACGCCCGCGACCGCCGCGTCCCGGTCGAGCCTTTCGGTGGCCAGCGCGAACGCGGGCTGCTGTCCCCTGGGCAACGTCACGCTCACCGGATCGGGAAACTCCCCCGTCAACAACGCGGTAAACGCCGCCTTGGTCGCAGCGGTCGCGCATGCGCCGGTGGTCCAGCCCCGGCGCAGGGGAGCGTTCGGTTTGCGAGCCATCGGACATTGTAGACAGAATGCCCGGTCATGAGCCGCGGAGTGATCATCGCCGCACCCGGCTCGGGGAGCGGCAAGACGACCCTGACCCTCGCGTTGTTGAGGGGCTTGCGCGACGCGGGGGTCGCGGTCGCCTCCGCCAAGGTGGGACCGGACTACATCGATCCGGCATACCACGCCGCGGCCAGCGGCCGCACCTGCCACAACCTCGATACCTGGTCGATGTCGGACGGGACCCTGTCGGCGCTGATCGCGGACTTGCAGCGCGATGCCTCCGCCGTCGTGGTGGAAGGGGTGATGGGCCTGTTCGACGGAGCGCCGGACGGCCGCGGCTCCGCCGCCGATCTGTCGCGACGCACCGGCTGGCCGGTGGTGCTGGTGGTCGATGCCTCGGGCATGGCGGCGTCGGCGGCGGCGCTGGTACACGGCTTCGTGAGCTACGACCCGGGGGTCGAGGTCGCCGGCGTGATCTTCAACCGCACCGGAAGCCATCGACACGGGGAGCTGCTGCGCCGCGCCATGCCGCCTCGGGGCATCCCGGTCTTCGGTTGCGTCACCCGCAGTGAATCCCTGACGCTGCCGGACCGCCATCTCGGCCTGGTGCAGGCCCGGGAGCACCCGGACCTGGAGGGCTTTCTCGCGCGGGCGGCCGAACAGGTCGGCCGAGAGGTCGACACCAAGGCCCTGTTGGCGGCGGCGAAGCCGGCGCGCGCCGAGCCGCCGGAAGATGCCGGGGAACCTTTCACAGCTACGGCACCGGATGCAACCGCGGCGAGGCCGGCAAGCGTCGAGCCGTTGGAAGACGGGTACGGTTTGCCCGTACTCGGGCAGCGCATCGCGGTCGCCTGCGACGATGCGTTCGCGTTCTGTTACCCGTGGGTGCTCGATGCCTGGCGCCGGGCCGGCTGCGAGATCAGCTTCTTCTCGCCGCTCGACGACCAGCCGCCGGCCGCGGATGCCGACGCCGTGTACCTCCCGGGCGGGTACCCGGAGCTGCATGCCGCCCGGCTGGCCGCGGCGGGGCGGTTCAAGGCAGCGATCGGGCGTTGCGCCGGGCGTGGAACCGTCATCTACGGTGAATGCGGCGGGTACATGGTGCTGGGCGATCGATTGATCGACGGCGACGGCGTGCCCCACCGGATGGCCGGGCTGCTGCCGGTGCAGACGTCGTTCGAGTCAC
This sequence comes from uncultured Gammaproteobacteria bacterium, assembly GCA_958295835.1. Classification (GTDB taxonomy): domain Bacteria; phylum Pseudomonadota; class Gammaproteobacteria; order HK1; family HK1; genus HK1. The sequence continues at coordinate 3,208,364 of OY282378.1, read as the reverse complement.
CGCGCCTGAGCCTCGGCTACCGCGAGGTGGCGCTGGCGGGGGACGGCGTGTTCGGACGCAAGGGCGCTCGTTTTCGCGGCCACGAGTTCCACTTCGCGTCGGTGGTGGCCCAGTCTCCGGACACGGCCCTGTTCCGGACCTTCGATGCGGAGCTGAAACCGCTGGGCGACGCGGGCCTGCGCGTCGGCAGCGTGATGGGGTCGTTCGTCCATCTGATGGACCGGTGCGGGAGCGGCCCCGGATTTCCGGCCACGGGACGCTGAACCGAAGATCCAGGCGTCAACGGGGCAATGCACCATTCGCTGGGGCGGGCACCGCGTGCCGGCATGGGGGGGTATGCCCGCGCAGCCGGACCACCGTGTGGTGTCCGCGGTATCGGCATCGACCGCGTTACCGCGACGATCGGGGATCCTGGTTCACGTCCGGCATCCGGAACGCCAGATGTCCCTCCAGGAAATCCCGGGTTCGCTGCTCGCGGGGGCGTAGCAGCACGTCATCGGGAGGCCCTTCCTCCAGAATCCTCCCCTCGTGCAGGAACAGCACCCGGGTGGCGACGTGGTATGCGAAGCCGAGCTCGTGGGTCACCACCAGCATGGTCATGCCCTGCTGGGCGAGGGACTTCATCGTCTTCAGCACCTCTCCGACCAGCTCGGGGTCCAGGGCGGAAGTGACCTCGTCGAACAGCATGATGTCCGGGCTCATGGCCAGCGCCCGAGCGATGGCGACGCGCTGCTTCTGTCCACCGGACAGCCGCGCCGGATACTCGTCGGCCTTGTCCAGAAGCCCGACTCGCGAAAGTTGCCCGCGAGCGATATCGGCCGCCTCGCCCCTTCTTCGTCCCAGCACCGTCGCCGGCCCCTCCATGACGTTTTGCAAGGCGGTCATGTGAGGGAACAGGTTGAAGTGCTGAAACACCATGCCGACGCGGGCCCGCAGACGGCACAGCTCGCGCTCCGTGCGGACGATCCTTCCACCTGCGTCGCGGCCGATCGCCTCCGCGCGCAGGAAGACCTGCCCCGCGTCCGGGATCTCCAGAAAGTTCACGCAGCGCAGCAGCGTGCTCTTGCCGGAACCGCTCGCGCCCAGCAGCGCGACCACGTCGCCCTCCTCGACGCGCAGGTCCACGCCTCGCAACACCTCCTGCGTGCCGAAGGATTTCCGGATCCCCTCCATCCGCAGAACTTCGCCCAACGGTCTTCCCCCTCAGTCGCTCCGGGCGAGCTCGCGTTCCAGGCGGTAGGTGAGGTGCACCATCGGGTACAGGAGCGCGAAAAACAGCAACGCGACGACGGTGTACACCTCGATCGGGTTGAAATTCTCCAGTGCGACGGCTTTCGCCTGATGCAGCGTTTCGGCGTAGGCGACCACCGACGCGAGGGTGGACATCTTGAACACTTCCACCCCCCGGTTGGTGAGTGGGGGCAGCATCCGCTTGACGGCCTGCGGCAGGATGACCCGGCGCATCATCTGGGTGCCGCGCATTCCCAGGGCCCGGGCGCCGTCCCACTGCCCAGGGTCCAGGGACTGGATGCCGCCGCGAAAAATCTCGGCCGAGAACGCCGCGGTGTTGAGCGAAATCCCCAGAACCGCCGCGGCGAAGGCGCCGATCTCCACCGGCAGCAGGATCGGCAGCGCGAAGAAGAACCACATGATCTGTACCAGTACCGGCGTGTTGCGGAAGAACTCCACGAACGCGGCGGCCGGCCAGTTGATCCGGCGGTGGCGCGAGCAGCGGCATACGCCGACGAACAGCCCGCCGGCCATCCCCAGCGCCATGGTGACGAAGAAAATCTCGAAGGTGCCCTGCAGTCCGGCCAGCAGGATCATCCAGTTTTCGGCGACCGTCGCGAAATCCCAGCGGTAGCTCACAGCGCCTCCTGCCGGGCGGTGGATTCCCCGGAACGCGCGAGGAATCTTTCCAGCCACCGGACGGCTATGCTGGCGGGCCAGATCGCGAGGAAATACATCATCGCGGCGACGGTATACACCTCCAGGGGACGGAACGTCTGCTGGGCGAGCTGGTTGGCCTGGAACAGAAGATCGGCGTAGGCCACGGCGGATACGAGGGTGGTCGTCTTCAACAGCTCGATGGAGCGCTCCAGAAACGCCGGGATCATCCGTTTGACCGCCTGCGGGACGATGATCCGTCTCATCGTCTGCCAGTGGGTCATGCCCAGCGCCCCCGCCCCCTCCCATTGCCCGCGCTCCACGGAGACGATGCCGCCACGAAAGACCTCGGCGAAGAAGGCCGAGGACTGGATGGAAAACGTCGCGACCGCGGCCACGTAGGGCGTCATGCGGACGTCGATGAGGATCGGCAGGGCGAAAAAGAACCAGAACAACTGCACCAGCGGCGGGGTGGTGCGGAAGAATTCAATCACGAGTCCGGCGGGAATCGCGGCGGCGCGGAACCGGGACAGCCGCCCCAGCGACAGCACGAACCCCAGCGGAATACCGAAGGCGAGCGCGAGCAGAGTCACGCGCAGCGTGTTCACCATGCCCTGCGCCAGAACGCCGAAGTCCGCGAAGACGGGCGAGAAATCCCACTCGTACACCAAGGGGGAGTCCTCCGCCCGTCTTGCGGAATCGGCCGCCTACTTGGGAGCGATGGGCGGCATCCTGGCCGGATCGGTGCCGGCCCCGACGAGGTATGCCTCGTACCAACCCTGCACGCTGCCGTTCTCGTGCCAGAACAGCGTTGCCGTGGAGAGGAAGTCCCGCCAGGTCTTGTCCGCCTCGCGCCGCACGGCGATCGAGGACGGGTTGGCGCGCGGCGGACTGGGACGCACGACCTTGCCGCTGCCCAGCTTCTGCTGGAAACGCATCAGCGGCGGCAGAAACAGCACCGCGCCGTCCACGCGCCCTGATTGAAAGGCGGCGATGGTTTCGGCGTTGCCGGGCAGGCGCAGCAGGGTCGCCTTCGGCGTATTCTTCGTCAGGAACGCTTCCATGGAGGTCCCCTGCGGCACCGAAAGCCGCACCTCCGGGCGGTTCAGATCCTCCCATCTGTCGGCCTGCACGTCGTCGCCGACCATGACCCCCAGGGGATTGAACAGCAACGGGTAGGTGACGAAGTCCACCGCGACCGCGCGCTTGGGGGTCGGGTCCAGCAGCGGCATCATGTCGATCTTGCCGCCCTGCAGCGCGGCGACGGCGTTGCCCCAGGTGACCTCCACCAGCTCCAGCTCGACGCCCAGCGCCTCGGCCGCGGCGCTGCCGACCTGGTAACCGACGCCGCTCCATTCCCCGGTCCTGGAGTTCTTGTCGAACCACGGCGTCGCTCCCGAGACGACGCCGAGGCGGATGCTGCCGCGCTCCTTGACCGTATCCCAGGTGGACGTTTGTGCGTGCGCCGCCGGAGCCGCCGCCAGGCAGCAGACCGCCAGCGCACCGAGGGTGTACTTCGCTTTTCGCATGATGGTGTTCATGGATGTTCTCCTTTGTTCTTTCCGAGGTGGACTTCGAGGGTACTCCGCGGTTGGCCGATCGCGGGCCAGGGAAGCGGTTCGAGGGGCTACCGGGTGTGTGGCGGGGAGACCGTCCGGAATCCGCAACCGGACATCCGTCAACTCCCGATCGACGGATGCAGATAGCGTGCGATCATTGCCACGACGACGCCGATGACGACCGCCAACGGAGGCAACTCCATCAGCCCGCGAAGGGCCTCCCGGCCGGTGAACGGCAGGAAAGCCGTCGTGGCGTGAAAACGCTCGAATCGCTTGTCTCCCTCGGCGAGCTTGCGCTGGTCCTGATGCCAGGATCCGACGAGGACGAACACGACGATTCCGCCGAAGAACGCGACGTCGCTCGCATGGCCGTTCGAGATCACGTGGGCGAGGGCCCAGATCCCCATACCCATGAATACGGGGTGGCGAGTGATCCGCTGCGCCCCGCCCGGCTCGTCGCGGGGCGCCCCGGTGAGCGATGCCGGGCTCGGCGTCATGACCCCGGCCACGAGCAGCACGAAGCCGATCACGTTCACGAACACCAGGAGGAACTCGACCGCAACGGAGTCCGGTGCGGACCAGAGCAGAGCGCCCGCATGGCGATGCGTCAGGTAGTAATACACCAGGGGCGCGAAGAACGCGAGGGCGACGGTTGAATACGCGGCGCGGAACCGCTGATCGCCGAGCCGCGCGACCAGTCGGGCCCGGATGATCCGGCTCGAGAGCAGCATGTGGCTCGATGCGAAGAGCAGCAGCAGAACGACGACGATAGCAGTGTCCTTCATCGAATCATCCCCGGATCAGGCCTCGATCTCCCGATCGAGGCGTTGGCGTCCCTGCTTGAGCTGCGAGCGCTGGCGCTTGTCTTCGATTCGGCGCTGCTGCGAAGCGCGGCTCGGCTTCGTGGCCTTTCGCGGTTTCGCCGCCACCGCGGCCCGGCGCACGAGCGAGACGAGCCGCTCCAGCGCGTCTTCACGGTTCCGCTCGCGCGTACGGAACCGGTGCGCGTCGATGACGATCACGCCGTGCTTCGTCACCCGCGCCCCCGCGAGATCGATCACCCGCGCGCGCACGTCCTCGGGAAGCGACTCCGATCCGCGCGCGTCGAAACGAAGCTGGACCGCCGTCGCGACCTTGTTGACGTTCTGCCCGCCGGGCCCCGGGGAACGCACGAACTGCTCGCTCACCTCGTCGTCGCCGAGACTGATTCGATCGTTGACGAAGATGGCCATGTGCGGACCTGTCGCGAAGATGCGAGCTCCGGGCGCGGAGCATCCCTCGCGTCTCGAATCCGGGATGCTGCGATACACACGCGAAGCGCCGGCTCGAAAGTGTACATCCCAGGCACCGCCTGGTGTTGTCCTCCTGGCCCGCCACACGGAGACGGGCACGGCCTTCGGCGCCCGGACACCGGGGACGGGGTCCGTACCGGCCGCGAACGAGGTACTGGTGTCGCTGCATGAGTATCGGGGAAGTCTTTCGGGGCCGCCTGTTCGCAGAGGATTTCCTCGCCGCATCCATTGTCCGCTCGGCCGATTGGTCGGCACTCGACGATGTGGCGCTCGACGACCTCGAAGCCGCACTCCGAACGATACTCGATCGCTTCCCGATCGCGGGCTCTCCCAACGAGAGCCAGACCGAGGACGACCTGATCTGGCCGGTCCTGCATTGCCTCGCCCGGGATCCGGAGCCGCTGATCCGCTACGTCGGCGTGCGCCGCGCCGGGTGATCGGTCCGGGGCGCATGCCCCGCGGGCGGGAGGCGAGGAAGCGCAGGGATGGAGAAGAGAGGCTTGAGGGCGCCCGTTCCGTGCCGGCAGGCTCCAGGTCGCGTATCGCGGACGGCGGCTCGCGCGTCATGGCCGGATGTCGTGAGCGGGCGATGTGTCAGGGCTTCGGGGCGGATTGTTGGCGCAATACGGCAGTGATAAATTCGGGCGCGTCACGAGAATCATGAGCAACACGTTCGACAGAATCCGGGTGCTGACTTCTCAGGGCCGCGTTCGAATTTCGGAGCACGGATACGACGAACTTGCCGCTGACGGATTACTTGCAAGGGACCTTGTTGAAGGCGTGAAAACCGCGGAAGTCGTCGAGAATTACCCGGACTACCCCAAAGGGCCATGCGTTCTGTTGCTCCAACGAACGAAAGATGGGCGCCCGGTCCACGCCGTGCGGGGGCTTCCCGCTGGCCATGCAAGTCCGGCGGTGCTGATTACGGCGTACTTGCCCGATCCCGAACGATGGGAGTCCGGATTCAAGCGGAGGCGCAAATGAACAAGAGGAAACGGACGAAGATCGTCCACGAGGGAAACCACGTGGCAGAAGTCGACGTAGAGCTGTTGGAAGATCCTGATGGATGGTCCCCGTATCTTTCTCTTGAAGATGCGTATCGGCTCGACGATGTACGGGAGGCTCTTCGTCGAGGTGACGTCAAAACCGCTGCGAACTATTCGCGCGTGTTCAGTCTCACACCCATCGTTGTATGAGGATCCAGCGCCGCTTCTTGATCACCGCATTGCCTGAAAGTGCCCAGCGACCGGGATTCCCGGTATTCCGGGACCGCGCCTTTGACCCTGTTGACTGAAACAAAGCTCGACATCCATCGTTTCTGGGGCAAGGCCCAACCCCTGCACCCGGACCACGGGCCATCGTGGCACCCTCTGGTCTTTCACTGCCTCGACGTAGCCGCGGTCGGGCAGTCGCTGCTCGCAAGGCATCACAGGTTGGGTGATCATCTGTCTCGCCTGATCGGCCTTGACCGAAAGGATACTGCCCGCCTGGCGGTCTTCCTCCTTTGCCTGCACGACATTGGAAAATTCGCCAAGAGGTTCCAGGCAAAAGTTCCGGATCTCTACCCGGTCTGCTTCGACGACGATCTGGCTCGACTGTCAGTCTTCTACGATCATGGCGCGGGCGGGCTGCGCCTGTTCGACGCCGAAGACGGCTTCTTCAAGCTGCCGAACGGAACGCGACATCGTGCGTGGCGCCCCCTGGTATCCGCGGTCACCGGGCACCACGGAGCACCCCCGGACACATGCGGAAGGGACAGCATCACCGCGCTGAAATCCGATTTCGGCGCCGCCGGAATCGAGGCGGCGCGGCTGTTCGTGGACAAGACGCACGATCTGTTCGACATTCCACGGGATATGCCCCCGCTCCGCCGTAAACAGGTAGGCCCGGCGTCCTTCGCCTTGGCGGGTCTTGCCGTACTGGCCGACTGGATCGGCTCCAACCAGGAGTGGTTTCCCTATCGTGAGCCGGAAGATTTCCAGGACCTCGGGTACTACTGGAACCATGCGCGGGAACGAGCAGGCCGCGCCGTCGAAGAAGCGGGCGTGCTTCCGGCCGATACGCGCGATCATGTGGACTATGACGCTTTGATCGACGCACCGGCCATTCCGAGCCCCATGCAGAAGTGGGCGCGCACGGTCGAGCTGCCGGCCGGCCCGGCCCTCTTCATGATCGAAGACGAGACCGGGAGCGGAAAGACGGAGGCGGCGTTGATGCTCGCCCATCGGCTGATGACCTCGGGCCGGGCGGACGGCCTCTATGTGGCGCTGCCTACCATGGCCACCGCCAACGCCATGTTCGACCGCCTCGGGGTTGCGCATCGAAAGCTCTTTGCCGAGGGTGCGGAGCCATCCGTTGCGCTTGCTCATGGCGCCCGCGAGATGCACGACGGCTTTCGGGCGGCGGTTCTGCGCGGGGGCCGTAGCGAAACCCCTTACTCCGACGCGCCGCGACGGGACGATGAGTCCGAAACGACCGCATCGACGGCCTGTGCTGCATGGATCGCGGACGACAGACGCCGGGCGTTTCTGGCCGATGCCGGCGCCGGCACGGTGGATCAGGCGCTGCTGTCGATTTTGCCGAGCCGGCACCAATCGCTGCGCCTGCTGGGCCTCATGCGCCGTGTCCTCATTCTTGATGAAGTACACGCTTACGATGCCTACATGCAGCGCGAGATCGAAATACTGATCGAGTTCCAGGCGGGATTGGGCGGCTCCGCGCTCCTGCTGTCGGCCACCTTGCCCTTGTCCGTCCGCCGGCGTCTGGCCGAAGCCTTCGCGAAAGGGTTGGGCAAAACGGAAGGCACCGTGCGGATGGCCCGCGGTGGCCTGGAATATCCCATGGCCACGGTTCGTGCGGCCGATGTCGAAATCTCCGCCCACGTGCCGGGGCGTCCGGGACGAGGGCGTGTGCTTCCGGTGCGTTTCCTGCGCGCGTCCACAGAGGCGTTGGCCGCGGTCGAACAGGCGGCGCGCGCCGGCAAGGCCGTGCTCTACATCCGCAACACGGTCGATGACGCCCTTGACGCCCACACGGCGTTGACGGCCCGGGGACTCGACCCCGATCTCTTCCACGCGCGTTTCGCGCTCATCGACCGCTTGGCCGTCGAGAAGCGGGTGGTCGAGACGTTCGGAAAGCGCAGTACGCCCGCCCGTCGCGCCGGCAAGGTGCTGATCGCTACTCAGGTCGTCGAGCAGTCGCTGGACCTGGATTTCGACGTACTGATCAGCGACTTGGCCCCGGTCGATCTGCTGATCCAGCGTGCGGGCCGGCTCTGGCGGCACGAGCGGCGGGAACGTGAAGGACATCCCGAACTGCTGGTCGTGGGGCCGGAGCCCGAGGCCGGTGTGAAGGCGGACTGGTTCAGCAAGGTCTTTCCGCGCGCGGCGCACGTCTACCGGGATCATGCCCGCCTCTGGCTGACCGCCAGAGCGTTGGAGGACGCGGGCGCCATCGAAAGTCCCGGTGGCCTGAGATCGCTCATCGAGACGGTCTATGGGGACGATGCGGAAGCGCGCCTTCCGGACGATCTGACGGAGAGCTTCTTCAGCGCCGAGGGCAGGGCGGGGGCGGAGCGCGGTGTCGCGACCACCGGCGTACTCGGTCTCGCCAAGGGTTATGTACGGGACGGTGGCGCCTGGGATACCGATATACGAACGCCGACCCGGCTCGCCGACGATCCCCGGATCACCCTGCGGCTCGCGCGTTTACGTGATGATCGTATCGAGCCCTACGCCCAGGATACCGCGCCGGACGAGCCTTGGCGGGCCTGGCGGCTCAGCGAAGTGGCCGTCAGCGCGCGGAGGGTCGGCGGGGAAGCGGCGCCGCCGGAGCATGCCGAAGCCGCGCGGGCGGCGAAGATGGCCTGGACCCGCTTCGATGAGGACAAGATACTGCTCGTGCTCGGGGAGGCCGCTGCTGCCGATGCGCCCCTGGTCGGGTCGGCGATCTCCGCAGCCACCGCCTCGAAGGAAGTCATCCTCGGTTACGATCCGCGCAAAGGCTTGATTTACGATGTCTGACATGCCCCAAGGGTTCAATCTGATCGATGCATCGTGGCTGCCGGTCCGGCGGCGAAGCGGCGCCATCCAACGGATCGCCCCGTGGCGGATCAACGACCGCATCGGCGAGGACCCCATCGTCGCCTTTGCCTGGCCACGACCGGACTTCAACGGTGCGGCCCACGAGCTCCTGATCGGCCTGCTGTCCACGGCCGCCGCACCGGAGGACGACGATTGGGAGGATTGGTGGTGGAACCCGCCGGCGCCCGGGATTCTTGAAGAAAGATTCGCACGAGTCGCCCATGCCTTTGATCTGGACGGTCCCGGCCCTCGGTTCCTTCAGGATCTCGATCCCCTCGAAGACGCAGACGGCAAGGAGATCGCGGCACTGTTGATCGACGCGCCGGGGGCGCAGACCTTGCGCAACAACGCCGATCTTTTCGTGAAACGCGGAAGTGCGCCGATTCTGTCCCGCGCGACGGCCGCAATGGCGCTCTACACGTTGAATTCGTACGCGCCGGGCGGCGGCGCCGGCCATCGGACGTCATTGCGTGGCGGCGGCCCGATGACGACACTGATCATCGCCGATCACCGGGATTACGGCGCTACGTTATGGGGCCGTCTCTGGCCCAACGTCGAAGCCAGAGAGCAGATTGAAGGCCGTGCCAGTGATGTGACGGTATCGGACGACCCTGCATTGATTTTTCCGTGGCTCGTTCCCACCCGTACTTCGAACCCGAAGGCCGGTGGGAAGAAAACGACACCGGGCAACGTTCATCCCTTGCAGGTCTACTGGGGGATGCCTCGACGCATTCGGCTCGTGTTCGAAAGCGCACAGGATCGACCTTGCGGTCTCACCGGCGACAAAGACTCTGCCGTCGTAGCGAGCTACCGTACCAGGAATTACGGGACCGACTATTCGGAGGGCTTTGAACACCCTCTGACACCGTATTATCGCCAGAAGGCCGGCTCTCCAAAGCTGCCCGTTCATCCCAAGCCCGGCGGCATCAGCTATCGCCTCTGGCCCGGTCTCGTCTGCGAAAGCAGTGACAAGCTCTGCGACCCTGCGCAAGTCATTCGACACTGGCATGAGCGCACGCCTCAGAGAGACGGGACGCGACTCGTCGCATTCGGTTATGACATGGACAACATGAAAGCGCGTGCCTGGATCGAGAGCGAGATGCCGTTCTGGCTCCTGGAAGATGCGGCATCGCGCGAATCACTCGAACAATTCATCGGGCGTGCGGTGGCTGGCGCCGGCACGGTGACGCGGCTGCTCACCAAGGCGATCAAGTCGGCTCTTTACGACCGGCCGAAGAATGCGGGCGGGGACTACGGCTTCATCGCGGAGCGCTTCTATCGCGAAACCGAACGGGCGTTTTACGGAGCGCTTCGCCAAGCTGTGTGCTTGGTCGAAGAAGACCCGGACGGTGACGATCCCACACTCCGAACACGCGAAGGCTGGGCGCCAATCATGGCCGACGCCGCGAGGCGTCTCTTCGACGAGTACGCGCCGATGGACGGGTTGGAGGGTCGGAACATGGAGCGACACGTCGAGGCGCACTTCTTCCTGACGCTGGCCTTGAGCGGGCGTGGCAAGAATGGTCGTTCACTGTTCGAACGAGATCTCGACATTGCTTCGCCCGAAACCGCACGGGTGCGCAAAGGCAGGAAGGAGGCCGCATGACCGACACGGAACGACGCAACGGAGCCGCCATTGCCGCCGAATGGTGGCGCGGCCTGGTATCCGAGGAGCCCGGCCGGCGCGCGACACGCGGGACACGAAGGGCGGCGCTGGCTCGTCTGCGCCGGGCGGCCACGCCGATCGAGGTGATGCAGGAACCCGAGGCGCTTCGCCTGATCCGGAGCCTCTCGTGGGCTGCTCCGGAGCGGGTCGCCATACTCGCCGGCATTCTGGCGTATGTCCGTGAACCGGACGACCAACGAATCGCTCGCGCCATCGGCCGCGAGTCGTTCGACGAAGACAAGGCGCTCATGTCCGAAGCACGTTTCCGCCGCCTGCTGCAAGCGTCCGGTGAAGAGCTGATGGAGCCGCTCCGTCGACTCGTACGTCTGAACAAGGACAAAGCCAACGTCTGTGATCTGTCCTTCTCCGTCCTGTATTGGGGCGACAAGGTAAGAAAGCGCTGGATTTTCGAGTACTACGGCGTTTCCGATAGCCTGCGATCATCCAGGCACGTATCGGACGCAACCCCCGTTTCTTCCGAAACCTGATCGACAGGAGCCCGTTCCATGGCCGACTTTCTTCAGCTCCACCTGCTGACCGCCTATGGCCCTTCCAACCTGAACAGGGACGACACCGGCCGGCCGAAAAGTGTCGTCTTCGGTGGTGCACCGCGCCTGCGGGTCTCCTCGCAGAGCTTGAAGCGGGCCTGGCGCACCTCCGACGTCTTTGCATCGAGGCTTGATGGGTATCTTGCAAGTCGTACGCAACGGCTCGGAAAAGATGTTCATGAGCGCTTGCGCCAAGGGGGAATGGTTGAGGACAAAGCCTTGGAAACAGCGCGAGAAATCGCTGGTGTGTTCGGGAAAATCCGCGGAAAAGACGCCGAGGAACCCACCTTCATCGAACAACTGGCCTTCATATCTCCCGACGAGCGAGCGGACGCCTTGGCCCTTGCCGACCGCGCGCTGGCTGGAGAGAACGTCGAGAACGTGAACGCCGACGATCTGTTGCGCAGGACGGATACGGCCGCCGACATCGCCATGTTCGGGCGTATGCTCGCCGACGATCCGAAGTTCAACCGCGAAGCCGCCGTTCAGGTGGCACACGCGATCACCACCCATCGGGCGGTCGCGGAGGACGACTATTACACTGCCGTCGACGATCTCAAGTCGCGTGACGAGCCCGAAGATGCAGGAGCCGGCTTTGTCGGCGTGCAGGAGTTCGGCGCCGGGGTCTTCTATCTCTATGTCTGCGTCGATCGAGGATTGTTGCTCCGCAATCTCGGCGACGCGCAATCGGTACGGAACGCCGGCTTGGCCGCTCTGGTGGAAGCATCGGCGAGCGTGGGGCCGCGAGGCAAGCAGGCAAGCTTCGCAAGCCGCGCCCGTGCCATCTACGTGCTCGGCGAGAAAGGGGCGGCTCAGCCCCGGAGCCTCGCCGCCGCATTCCTCAAGCCGATCTCCGGTGAAGACCATGGAAAACTCTCTGTCGAGGCCCTGGAGAGCTTCCGTGATCGACTCGATACGGCCTATGGATCGTGCGCGGATGATCGCTACACGATGAACTGTGTAACGGGCGGCGGCACCCTTGCCGGCTTGATCGAATTCGCGGTGAGCTGACGCGATGCGCTTCCTGCTGTTGACGCTCTACGCCCCGATGGGCTCGTTCGGTGAAATTGCGGTCGGCGAACGGCGCATGAGCTGGGCGCGACCCGGCAGATCCGCCGTGCTTGGACTGGTCGCCGCCGCCTCGGGCATCGAGCGCACCGACGAAGACGCCCACCGGAACCTGGAAGCGGGACTCTACTACGCGGTCAGGACGGACGCGCCGGGACGGCCGTTCATCGACTACCACACCGCGCAGACTCCGAAGGCACGAAAAGGCCGGACGTTCGCAACCCGGCGGGGGGAATTGGAATCCGGTGACCTCCATACGGTGCTTTCCAGCCGGGAGTGGCGGTCGGATGCCTGTTTTACCGTTTCCCTGTGGCCGCGAGTCAAGGATGCCGTGGATCTCGACGGGATGGCCGACGCCTTGCGGCACCCTTGCTTCACCCTCTATCTCGGCCGCAAATCGGCACCGCTCGGTTTGCCGCTCAACCCCGCCGTCATCGAGGCCGACACGTTCATGGATGCCTTCGACAAGCGGCAACCGAACGCCGAGGAAAAGGAAGTCCTGAAGTACCTTCGCAGCAGGGACACAGCGCCGACCAGGATGATCGCGTTCGATCACGACGCGCCGGGCGCGGGCGCCGATACCCGCATCGAGCGGCGGCGCGACGCAGTCGCCAGCCGCACACGCTGGCAATTTACCGATCGGCTGGAAGGTGTAATGGACCTGGAAGGCCCTCGGGAATGATGGAGTCGCCATATCTCTCCCGTGTCCGGCTCAGGCACGATGCTTCGGTGAGGGCGCTGCTGCCGCTGCTGCTGGGTGATCATGGCAGCGGTGAAGGGAGATCACAGCATCCCGGGCATCATCTGGTCTGGTCACTCTTCGCCGATGGCTCGGAGCGGCGCCGGGATTTCTTGTGGCGTGAGATGGAGCGCGGCACCTTCCTGATCCTGTCGGAACGTCAGCCGAGGGACCGCCATGCGCTGTTCGAGGTCGCCGAGCCGAAGCCGTTTGCGCCGGTGCTCGCGGCAGGCGACCGGTTGCGTTTTTCGCTGAGGGCGAACCCGGTGGTCCGCCGCCGCGTTGCGCCGCATCTTCGTTCCACCAAGCATGACGTCGTCATCGATGCGCTGCGCGTGCATTCCGTCGGCGAGCGCGCTGAACACCGTCTCGCCGTGATACGAGAGCAAGGTTTTGCATGGTTGGAACGACAATCACGCAGCGCAGGGTTCGAGGTTTCGGTGGACGACGTCGGGATCGACGGATACCAGCAGCATCGCGTTTCGAGAAGAGATTCGGCGCCGCCGATGTCGTTCTCCACGCTGGATTTCGATGGAATGCTGGTGGTACGGGAGCCGGCCGCCTTGCTGTCTGCCGTCATGCGCGGCTTCGGCGCCTCCAAGGCTTACGGCTGTGGTCTGATGCTGATTCGCAGGGCCTGATCGCGATGGTCGCGATACCCGGCATCGCGCCGCCTCGCCCCATCCCGATCAAGGACCGCGCATCGATCCTGTTCATCGAGAAAGGCCAGGTTGACGTCCTCGACGGCGCGTTCGTGGTGGTTGACCGAAACGGTGTGCGTACGCATATCCCGGTGGGCGGACTTGCCTGCCTGATGCTGGAACCCGGGGCGCGCGTTTCCCATACCGCCGTCGCGCTTGCCGCCCGCGTGGGCTGCCTTCTGGTCTGGGTCGGCGAGGCGGGCGTTCGCCTCTACTCTGCCGGCCAACCGGGAGGCGCACGCGCCGACCGACTTCTTCATCAGGCGCGGCTGGCGCTCGATCCGGATGCCCGTCTCAACGTCGTCCGCAAGATGTACGACATGCGTTTTGGCGAGCCCGCGCCGCGGCGCCGTTCCGTCGATCAACTGCGCGGAATCGAGGGTGCGCGCGTGAAGCGCCTCTACGAAGTGATGGCCCGGCAGCACGGCGTGAAGTGGAAGGGGCGGCGGTACGAACCCGGCGATTGGAATGCCGCCGACCTGCCCAATCGATGCCTCAGTCAAGCGACCGCGTGTCTTTACGGACTGGCCGAAGCCGCCGTTCTGGCGGCGGGTTACGCACCGGCCATCGGTTTCCTGCACACCGGAAAGCCTCAATCCTTCGTCTATGACGTAGCCGACGTGTTCAAGTTCGAAACCGTGGTCCCGATCGCGTTCCGGGTGGCGGGAGAAGCGCAACGGGGAAAGCAGCCCGCGGCCGGCGATCCGATCGGTGAAGTCAGGCGTGGATGCCGCGACAAGTTCCGAAAGACCGGGGTGCTGAACAGGCTCATCCCGAGCATGGAAGAAATGTTGGCCGCGGGTGGACTCAACCCTCCACCGGCGCCGGAAGAAGCCCAACCGATCGCTATTCCCGAGGAGCCGAGCGGCGATGTTGGTCATCGTGGTTAACAACGCACCGCCGCGGCTGCGCGGACGCTTGGCCGTGTGGCTGTTGGAGATCCGGGCCGGGGTCTACGTTGGGAGTTATTCGCGGCGGACGCGCGAGATGATCTGGGGACAGGTCAAAGCGCATATCGACGAAGGAGACGCCATTATCGCCTGGGCGGCTTCCAACGATGCTGGCTATGATTTCGACACCTGCGGCGTAAATCGTCGCGTCCCGACAGACTTGGACGGTTTCAAGCTCGTGCGTTTCATGCCGTCTCCCTACTCTGAGCAGACAGGAGTTTGACCGTGCAGGGCGAGGCGGACTGCCTCACGGTCCTTGGAATCGTCGGCAGAACAGTTGGTACGTTCTTTGTCATCGAAAAAAACGCGATTTATCAGTAAGTTCTGGGAAGAGTGTTCCCCGCGCGAGCGGGGATGAACCGGAAAGAAAGCGGATGGGGATCCCCTCCCCTTCGTGTTCCCCGCGCGAGCGGGGATGAACCGGGATCCCCGAAGAGATCCCCGAAGATCCGATGGTGTTCCCCGCGCGAGCGGGGATGAACCGGCGCAAGCTACGCGAACGGGCCGGGGCGAGGAGTGTTCCCCGCGCGAGCGGGGATGAACCGGTCAAACTAGATAAGAGCGTAAAGACGCGGTTGTGTTCCCCGCGCGAGCGGGGATGAACCGTTTGGGAGTACCAGATCATGGCCCGCGCCGTCGTGTTCCCCGCGCGAGCGGGGATGAACCGGCGGGGTCCGAAGACGACCGGGTTGCCCTCGTGTGTTCCCCGCGCGAGCGGGGATGAACCGGAACGGTATCCACTACTGCCCGATCACGTTCCGTGTTCCCCGCGCGAGCGGGGATGAACCGGATTACGACCGCTATCTCCATGTATGGGAAGGGTGTTCCCCGCGCGAGCGGGGATGAACCGTAGCTCGCCAGCCACTCGCTAGCGGATTCGCGGTGTTCCCCGCGCGAGCGGGGATGAACCGGTCCGAGCGACGCGCGGCGCCCGGTTGGAGACGTGTTCCCCGCGCGAGCGGGGATGAACCGCTGCAATCGGTGCATCAGTCTCATGCGGATCCGTGTTCCCCGCGCGAGCGGGGATGAACCTGGTGCGCATGGATGACGAGACCGACGAGTCCGGTGTTCCCCGCGCGAGCGGGGATGAACCGGCGTACGCGCGTATCGCGTCACACGCGATGTAGTGTTCCCCGCGCGAGCGGGGATGAACCGTACCCTGAGGATGTCTTGATGCCGGCTGCGTTGTGTTCCCCGCGCGAGCGGGGATGAACCGTAGACCGCGGTTGGAGCGTTCAGGGAAGGGAAGTGTTCCCCGCGCGAGCGGGGATGAACCGGCCGGATCGGATTGATCCGTCGATGGCCACTGGTGTTCCCCGCGCGAGCGGGGATGAACCGGTGATCCGCGTGTATGAGAGGGCCGTGGCGTCGTGTTCCCCGCGCGAGCGGGGATGAACCGGATTGGCCCCGCGACCCTCCGCGGCCGCAAGGGTGTTCCCCGCGCGAGCGGGGATGAACCGTTGCCGTGGGCCGCAGGGTTCTCCTCGGCGCCGTGTTCCCCGCGCGAGCGGGGATGAACCGGGCGGGGCCGAAATCCGGCGCCGGATGGACGAGTGTTCCCCGCGCGAGCGGGGATGAACCGGGAAAGACTCCGCGCGCGCGATGGACAGACCGGTGTTCCCCGCGCGAGCGGGGATGAACCGAACTATTTCGCAATCTGCAACGTGAACGGCCCGTGTTCCCCGCGCGAGCGGGGATGAACCGCTGTCCGAGCCCGTCGATGCTCGGCAGATCCGGTGTTCCCCGCGCGAGCGGGGATGAACCGCACCGCTCATCGAGTTTTTGGCGACTGCCGGCGTGTTCCCCGCGCGAGCGGGGATGAACCGGTCAGTCTCCGATTCTCGCCGCCGGCCAATCCGTGTTCCCCGCGCGAGCGGGGATGAACCGGGGCGATCGAAGACATCGAAGAGCTCTGGATCGTGTTCCCCGCGCGAGCGGGGATGAACCGGTGGTTGGTACGACGGGTTCAGCGACGCGAAGGTGTTCCCCGCGCGAGCGGGGATGAACCGGTGCAGTCCGATGTCAAAACCTTAATGCGTAAGTGTTCCCCGCGCGAGCGGGGATGAACCGGCCATCGGAGGCACCACATGATCAACGGCAAGGTGTTCCCCGCGCGAGCGGGGATGAACCGGATGAGCCCCTTCCGTTGAGCACCGGAGAAAAGTGTTCCCCGCGCGAGCGGGGATGAACCGGAGGAGGCGACTGCCTGTTCCCTCTTCGTCGAGTGTTCCCCGCGCGAGCGGGGATGAACCGCCGAGCGAATGGCAGCTGACCTCGTACAGCCCGTGTTCCCCGCGCGAGCGGGGATGAACCGGAGTGATTGTGCGCACGGCGTCAATCGGAGTCGTGTTCCCCGCGCGAGCGGGGATGAACCGGGCAGGACCAGACCATCACGGTCACCCCGCCCGTGTTCCCCGCGCGAGCGGGGATGAACCGTTCATCTTGTCGCGCTTGGCGAAATCATTTCCGTGTTCCCCGCGCGAGCGGGGATGAACCGGGCGCCGCCTGCTCCTGGACGACGAACCGGAAGTGTTCCCCGCGCGAGCGGGGATGAACCGCCAGTGCAGCGCCGTTTGGTCCGTGAGCGCATGTGTTCCCCGCGCGAGCGGGGATGAACCGCTGGCCGGAATGGCCAGCCGGATCGGCTGTCTGTGTTCCCCGCGCGAGCGGGGATGAACCGGGCCGATCGGTGAGATCGGGGTGGTGCTCCTGGTGTTCCCCGCGCGAGCGGGGATGAACCGTCGGCGCTGTGAGCCCTGCCGACAGGCGTATGGTGTTCCCCGCGCGAGCGGGGATGAACCGTAGGCGGACTCCTCCGCCCAGTGGGCCGGGGGGTGTTCCCCGCGCGAGCGGGGATGAACCGTTTCGGCATCGATCAGCGCGTGGATTCGGGAGGTGTTCCCCGCGCGAGCGGGGATGAACCGGCATACCAACCGGCATGACAGGCGACAGTCCGGTGTTCCCCGCGCGAGCGGGGATGAACCGTTGCGGTCCACGGCCCAGAGATGCGCCCGGAGGTGTTCCCTGCGCGAGCGGGGATGAACCGAGCCCGGTCCGTCTCCGAGCAGTTCTTCGAAATCGACCTCGCGGCCGTTCTCGATCTCCCCGGCCACAACGACGGCCTCTTCGCGCTCTCCGAGTCCGAACGCCGCCACGGCCTCAAGCTGTTCGTCCTCTTCTTCCGCCGGGAAGCCTTCCTCCCCGGCGCCGCCGACTCGCGCACCCTCCACCGGCGGGCGCTCGACGAGGGCCGATTCCACCAGGAGCGGGTCGCCGCCAACCTGTCCAACCTGGTCTTCGGCCGCGTCTTTCCCGAGCTGGCCGGCGCCATCGCCGCCGCTGCGCCGGATGCGCCCCTTGGAGAGGTGCGCGATGGCGCCCTCGTCGTCCTCTATCGCCTGCTGTTCATCCTGTACGCCGAGGATCGCGACCTGCTGCCGGTGCGCGACGCGCGCTACGACGACTACGGCCTCCGCGACAAGGTGCGCGGCGACGTGGGGAAGCGCAAGGACCGCGGCGATACCTTCTCGGAGACCGCCGCCCGTTACTGGTCGGCCATCGACGATCTGTGCCGAATGGTTGACGAGGGCGACGCCTCGATCGGCCTTCCGCCCTACAACGGCGGTCTCTTCGACCGCGCGTGCGCTCCGCTCCTCGCCCGGATCCGGCTGGGCGATCGGGTCATGGCCGACGTCATCGACGCGCTGTCGTTCGAGGCCGGGCCGGAAGGTCGTCGCTACATCAACTACCGCGATCTGAGCGTCCAGCAGCTCGGCTCGATATACGAACGGCTCCTGGAACACGAGATCGTTCGCGACGGAGACGGAATCGTCGTCCGCCCGAACGTCTTTGCGCGCAAGGGATCGGGTAGCTACTACACCCCCGACGAGCTGGTGAGCCTGATCATCGAGGAGACCATCGGGCCGCTGGTGAGATTCCGGCTCGACGCGTTTGCCGCCGAGGCGGCGAGACTGAGGAAGAGCCGGCGGCCCGGTCCGGTCAAGCTCGACGAGCTGAAACGCCTCGATCCGGCCAGGAAGCTGCTCGAACTCAAGGTCTGCGACCCGGCCATGGGATCGGGACACTTCCTGGTCGGCTTCGTGGACTACCTGGCCGACCGGGTGATTGCGTCCATGGCCGAGGCGGAGGCGGCGATGGAGGGGTACGTTTCACCGCTCGTCGAAGACATCGACACCGTTCGTGACACAGTCCTCGGCAACGCCGGCGAGCGAGGCTGGACCATTCGACCGGAGCAGCTCGACGATCGTCACGTCGTCCGGCGCATGGTGCTCAAGCGCTGCGTGTACGGCGTGGACAAGAATCCGATGGCGGTGGAGCTGGCCAAGGTATCGCTGTGGCTGCATACCTTCACCGTTGGTGCGCCGCTCGGCTTCCTCGATCACCACCTGCGTTGCGGCGACAGCCTGTTCGGCTGCTGGGTGCGACAAGGATTCGACCGTGCGGAGGAAGGAGGCCATCTTTATCTGCATGAACCTTTGAGCTGGGCGATGCAGGCGACCCGTTCGATGCAGGTGGTCGAGATGTTGAGCGACGCGGCGATTGACGAGGCCCATCATTCGGCCGGGGTGTTCGCCGGCGTTCAGAGGCAGACTGCGCCCCTCGACGCCTTCCTGTCGCTCGTCCACGCTTTCGAATGGCTGAACGTGGGCGATGCGGAGGACGAGGCCGCTCTCCAGTCCTTCTTCATCGGCGTCTTCGGCGATCCGGTGGACATCGCGATGGGGGCGGCTCCGGTTGCGGACAGGACGGCGGGTTTGGTGGAGAACGAAACGTCAGGGTCCGAGGCGAGTGAAACGGCAGGGCTGGTAGCGAGCAGCGCACCGGAACCGGGGGCAGGCGAGGCGTCGGAGCGGGAAACGACCGAAACACCGGAACCGGGGACGAAGGAGACGGCGGGCTCGCAGCGGTTCGCCTTGCTGCTCGAACGTGCCCGGGGGCTCATCGCGCGTGCCCGGGCGCTGGCCGCGGAGGAGCGATTCCTCAACTGGCAGGTCGCCTTCCCCGGTGTCTGGTCGGATTGGGATTCGAACGAGCGGTACGGCGGCTTCGACGCGGTGATCGGCAACCCGCCCTGGGATCGGATGAAGCTGCAACAGGTGGAGTGGTTCGCCGTGCGCCGTCCCGAGATCGCCCGCGCCCAGCGCGCCGCCGATCGCAAGCGCATGATCGAGGCGTTACGAGACGGCGGGGACCCGCTCGCCGCCGACTTCGAGCGGGCGAACGAGCGGGCCGAGTCCGCCCTCCGGGTCGCGCGGACCAGCGGCGATTATCCCTGGCTGGCTCGTGGCGACGTGAACCTTTATTCCCTGTTCGTGGAGCGGGCGATGGCGCTCGTGAACCGCTCCGGTGGCATGGTGGGTCTGCTGACCCCAATCGGTATCGCGACAGACAAAACTGCTGCCCCATTCTTCGCGGACCGGATTCACGCCCGTTCCGTGAAGGCGTTTCTTTCGTTCGAGAACCGGCGCGGATGGCTGTTCCCGGATGTTCATCATGAAGAACAACCTTCTGTCATCGTATTCGCGATTTCCAAGGATCAGTTTCCCGAATTGGAACTCAGCGTCCGTATCTCGTCATGGGAGCAGTTCAACGACTCCGAGCGGCGCTTCAGGGTATCCGCGAGCGCGTTGCGTAGGGTCAATCCGAATACTGTAACCGTGCCGTTGTTCCGCAACCGACGGGATGCACAACTGACGGCCTCCATCTACCGCCGCCTGCCCGTCCTTGTGAATCGTTCTACGGGCAGAGCGATCAGGACTTGGCCGGTGAAGCACTCCACGATGTTCCACATGACCAACGACTCCTACCGGTTTCGTACCCGGGAGGAGCTGGAGGAACGGGAAGGCGCTTGGCCGGTCGGCGGTAACCGCTTCGAGAGCGCGGCGGGAGAGTGGCTACCACTCTACGAAGGCAAGATGGTACAGATCTACAACCACCGTTATGCGAGTGTTCGCGTTAATCCAAATAACATCAGTGGGCAAGGGAAGACAGAAAAATTGGATTCAGAGACACTCCTTGAACCCCTTGAACCTGCGGCGTTACCGCAACCGCGATACTGGATTGATGCGATACATGTTTCCGAAGAATATCGCGGAAGGTGGCAAATCGGATTCAACGATGTTTGCAACACCAATAATGCAAGGAGTCTTATTGCCTGCATTGTTCCGACTGTCGGATTCGGCAATACGCTACCGATTCTTTCTCGTGAGCGGAAGCGCTTGGCTGATCACGATTTTACGCCACTGGTCGCGAACCTCTGCGCGCTCATTTGCGATTATGTCGCCCGGCAAAAAATTCAATCACGACATCTGAACAAATACATCCTCGAACAGCTTCCCGTCGTGCCGCCCGAGCGCTACGAGAACGTCCATTTCGGTCCGAAGACCGCGGCCGAGATCGTGCGCGAGGCCGTGCTGGAGCTGACCTATACCGCCCACGACATGGCCCCCTTCGCCCGCGACCTTGGCTACGTGGACGAGACCGGAGCCGCGAAACCCCCGTTTCAGTGGGACGAGGAGCGCCGACTCCGTCTCCGCGCCAAGCTCGACGCCGTGTTCTTCCACCTCTACGGCGTCACCGACCGGGACGATGTCCGCTACGTGTACTCCACCTTCCCCATCGTCGAGCGGGAGGAGACCAAGATTTACGGTCGCTATCGTTCACGCGACCTCTGCCTCGCCTACCTCAACGCCCTCGCCGCCGGCCACCCTGACGCCGAACCCGACATATGAGAGTCCAACGCTTGACATTGCACTGGTTGAATCTGCTTCAGGTCGTCGCGCATGTTGCGCCACGTGTCCCCGTACGCCTGTTCGGCCATGCGTTCGAGCAACAACTCCATCACCGAGAGCGCGATATGTGCGTGGATGCGGTGCGCCACCCGGTGGTACACCGCACGCAAGCGCAGGCCACTGTCGAGTTGACACCATGCCTGCTCGACGCGCTGCAACTTCGACGGTGGTCACGTCCACGGTGTTGCCGGGGAACCCGGGGCGATTCAAAAGACCCAATGGCGCACCGGGGAGCTATCGCGGGTCACCGGTCCCGCTGGCGCAGATAGTCCCGAAACGCCCGCAGCCTGGGAAGCGACTCACGATCCTTGGCGCGGTTGGATGCCACCTTGCTTGCGATGATGTCGTCCATCGAGCAGACGGGGAAGCCTTCTATCTCGACGTGGCGACCGTAGGCATCCTCGAACCGTTCGATTCCGTCCGGCGCGAACACCAGATCGAGGTCGAACGGACCGTCCTTGAGCTGCACGAAATCCTTGCCGGCCACGATCTCGGCGCACTGCGTTGCGGTGATCCCGAACCCCAGATCGCGTAGCGCCGCGACCAGTGCGGCACCGTTCTCCCGGTGTTTCTGCACGAACAGATCGGCGTCCTGGGTCGTATCGGGGAAGCCGTGCAGAATGGCGCCCGACTTGCCGATGAACAGGTACCGCACGCCGTGGCGCCGCAATGCGTCCCTGATCTCCTCAGCCTGGAGGTACGTGAACGCTGCCATATCCGAGCCACTCCGGGAGATTGTCCTCGCACCAGCGCCGGTACTCTTCCATCGTGTCGAACGACCGATACCCCGCGTCGTCGAGAACAGGCTTATAGGTATGGATGAATGCGTACCGCCAGCGCACGGCGAGCGGTCGCCGCGCCGCGGCCTCGAACTCCGCCAGCCACTCGGGATTCAAGTCTTCAGTCATCGCCTGCGAAGCCCTTGCGCCGGTTGCATCCCCCGCCCATCCCGAACGCCGTGCCCGGAATCACCGCGATCCGGTGCTCCCGGATCAGGCGCTCGGCCAGATCCATCGAATCCTCGTCCCGATGCACCCGGACGGTGCGTAGCGGGGTGCGAGTGCGCGATGGCCTTGCCCATGGCCCTTGCGTGTATCTGTACGGACTGTACGTTAGTGGGGCGTTACGGCATCGTCAACGAATGGGGTTGGCCGGCCGGTGTTGGCCGGCCGGAATCCCGCGAATCGAGGCGTGCGGCGAGTACGCCTCGCCGGGATGTACCGGGCGCTTCATGGAGGGGATGATGCGTCATCCGGGAAGTGGCTCGCGACAAGCGTCCGGTTCCGGCTCTCCGCCGGGCCGGGAACCCCGCGAGCCGTTCGACGAGGGAGTCGTCCGCATGAAGGGTGAACCCGAGGCATACGCAAGCGGCGCCGCGGCCGGGGGCCGGGGGGAGGCGACGGCATGAGGTTGATGCTGGAAAGGCGTCCTGAGCACAGCCGGGTCATGGTGGTCGCTTCCCCGCTGATCGCCATCGCGCTCACCGTCGTCGCCAGCGGCATCGTCTTCGCCGCGCGCGGGCTCGACCCGCTGCACGCGCTCTACGTCTACTTCATCGAGCCGGTGACCACGCTGTGGTCGGTCGAGGAGCTCATCGTGAAGACCGCGCCGCTGGTGCTGATCGGCGCCGGCCTCGCGGTCTGCTTCCGTGCGAATCTCTGGAACATCGGCGCGGAAGGCCAGCTCACGGCCGGTGCGATCGCCGGGGCCGCCATTCCGATCCTCGCGCCCGGGTGGGAGTCCCCGCTCGTGCTGCCGCTGATGTTCGCCACCGGAATCCTCGGCGGGGCGGCGTGGGCCGCGATCCCCGCCCTGCTCCGCAACCGCTTCGGGGCGAACGAAATCCTGACCAGCCTCATGCTGGTCTACGTCGCCCAGTACCTCCTCGACTGGCTGGTGCGCGGCCCGTGGCGCGACCCCCACGGCTACAACTTCCCCCAGTCGGCCAGCTTCCAGGAATGGCAGCTCCTGCCGACCCTGGGCGACGGGCGTGTGCACCTCGGGGCGGGCCTCGCGGTGGTCGCGGTCCTGGTGCTGTTCGTGTTCATGTCCCGCACCCTCAAGGGGTTCGAGATCCGGGTGAGCGGCGAGGCGCCGCGCGCCGGCGGCTTTGGCGGCTTCTCGCGCCCCCGCATGGTGTGGTTCTGCTTCCTCCTCGCCGGGGGGCTGGCGGGGCTCGCCGGGATGTGCGAGGTGGCGGGACCGATCGGACAGCTCCAGCCCTCCATCTCGCCGGGCTACGGCTTCACCGCGATCATCGTGGCCTTCCTCGGGCGGCTGAACCCGATCGGGGTGCTGCTCGCGGGGCTCGTGCTCGGGATCAGCTATCTCGGCGGCGAAGCGGCCCAGGTGGAGCTCGGGATCTCGGACAAGACCGCGCAGGTCTTCCAGGGCATGCTGCTGTTCTTCATCCTGGCCTGCGATACGCTGATCCTGTACCGGGTCCGGTGGAGCCGATCCGGTGGAGCGGCCCGGGCGGCTTGAAGACGGCCGCGGGGAAAGCGACCGGCTGAACGACCACGGGTGAAGACAGGATGGGTCACGAAACCTACGAAGTCCTTGCACTCCGCTACGCCGAGCGCCCCGAGCGCATGCGGCAGGAGAACTTCCTCGAACCGGTCGATGCGCACGACACCCCGATGCCGATGGACTTCTTCGTATGGGTCATCCGCAACGCGAACCGCACCGTCGTGGTGGATACCGGGTTCGACCACGCCGAGGCGGCGCGCCGCGACCGCCGAGTGATACGGCTTCCGTCACAGGCGCTCGCAAGCGTCGGCGTCGATGCGACGAGCGTCGAGGACGTGGTGATCACCCACCTGCATTACGACCATGCGGGGACGCTGGGCGACTTTCCGACCGCGAGGTTCCACGTCCAGGAATCCGAGATGCAGTTCGCGACCGGGCGCTGGATGCTCGACGACGGCGAGCGTCAGGCGTACTCGGCGGATCACGTCGCGGAGCTGGTGCACCGGCTGTTCGAGAAGCGCGTCGCCTTCCATCGGGAGGACGGCGAGATCGCCCCCGGCGTCACCGTGCATCGCATGCCCGGGCATACGATGGGCATGCAGTCGGTCCGTGTGCCCACCCGGCGGGGATGGGTGCTGCTCGCCTCCGACGCTTCGCACTACTACGAACACTGGGTACGGCGGATCCCGTTCGCGATCTGCTGGTCGCGGGACGATCTCCTCGAGAGCTACGGGAAGTTCGAGTCGCTCGCCGACAGCGAGGATCACGTGGTGCCGGGCCACGATCCGCTGGTGCGCTCGCTCTATCCGGCGGCCGGCGGCTCGCTCGGTGGTGACGTCGTCCGTCTCGACGAGGCGCCGTCGAGAACGTTGCGCGAGGTCTTTCCGGAGCGCTGATCCGGCGCCTCCCCCGAGCCGGGAAGCTCCATCACCGCCTCGGCAGGAGAATCCCCGACGCGCTTCGACACGCGCGGATTCCATCGGCCGAGCCCCGCGCGTCCTGAAACCGGGAACGAGGACCGACGGTTTTTCGGAAGGCGCCGAGGAAGAAGGACGGCCCGCGGGCGGCCGGCGGCAGGCTCTCCGGACGCTGCGCACCGGTCGCTGTTCAAGGCATCGCGCGTTGCAGATGCGGGATCAGCCTGCCCTTGATGATCTTGCGGGTCGCGGTCAGCGGCATCGTATCGAGCACCTCCAGGCGTTCCGGCCATCGGACCTTGGCCACGCCGTGCTCGTCCAGGTACGCGCAGACGGCCTCCAGGGTCGGCGCCGCGTCGCTGGCCACGGTGATGCAGCAGCAGGCGCGCTCCCCCAGCACCGGGTCCGGCACCGGCACGATCGCCGCCATGTCGATTTGCGGATGCGCGGCGAGCAGGTCTTCGACGTCGCGGGGGTTGTACTTGATTCCGCCGCGGTTGATGACGTCCTTGCATCGTCCGGTGATGGCGACGTTCCCTTCCCCGGTGACGACCGCGAGATCGCCGGTGCGGAACCAGCCGCCGGCAGAGAACGCTTCGCGGTTGGCCTCCGGGTGGTCGAAGTACCCGGGGAACAGCAAGGGACCCCGGATCTGGAGCTCGCCTTCCTCGCCGGCCGGTAGCACCGCATCGTCCGCACCGACGACCCGGACCTCCGTGCCCGGGCTGGGCCGACCGGCCGTTCCGGCGACCGTCTCGATGGGATCTCCCGGCCGCGTATACAGGCCGGCCTGGGTCTCGGTCATCCCCCAGAGCTGGGTGACGTGCCCGTTCGCCATGCGCTCCTGCAAACCTTTCGCTACCGCCGGCGCGACCGCGCTGCCGGAGAGGACCGCGAGTCGCAGGCGGGACAGCCCATCGGCGGTCAACAGTCCGGCCCCGAGGCAGGCGGCGACGTGGGCGGGCGCGGCGAACAGGACGGTGACCGCTTCGGCGTCCAGGGTCCGGGTCAGATCCGGTGGCGTGAAGGCGGGCAGCAGGACCGTTGCCGCCCCGGCCGACAACGCCAGGTGGAAGCTGTAGAGCGCGTAGAGGTGTCCGAAGGGGGCGGCGGAGAGGATCCGGTCACCGGCGGTGATCCCGTGCTCCGGCACCCCGAGCCGAGCATTTCCGAGAATGCCCTGGTAGGCGAGGGGCACCCCCTTGGGCTGCGCCGAGGTGCCCGAGGTGTAGAGCAGCAGGAAGGGGTCGGCGGCTACCGGGCCGTCGGACAGCTCATGCGGCGGGGCCTCGGCCAGATCGGCGAAGGCGCAGGCTCCTCCGGGGGCCTCGGCTGGATTGGCGAAGCCGCCCGCACCGCCGGGCGCTTCCCCGACGACGATGACATGCTCCGGAGAGGCGGTCCGGCTCCGCAGGTCGAGCACGGTCCGGGCGGGCCTGAAGTCGCCCATGTCGGCCAGACCGATGAAGGCGCGGGCGCGGGAGTGGATCAATAGCGTTTCCATCTCGGCGGCGCGGTAGGGCACGTAGAGGGTGGTCATGACTCCACCGATCGCGCAGATCGCCAGATAGCTGACGAGATACTCCGCCCGGTTGGGCAACTGCACGGCCACCACGTCGCCCGAGCCCAGGCCCAGCGCCTTCAGTCCCCCCGCAAGCGCCGCCACCCGCCCCGCGAGCGCACGGTAGGGCATGCTCTGCCCGCCGCCGATGATCGCGGGCGCGTCCGGCGTCTCCGACGCCGCCTTTTCGAGCCACCGGGACAGCGTGTCGGCCGGCGACCACCAGCCCCGCTCCAGATACAGGGCGGCGCGGTCGCCGTCGAAGCGCATCGCATCGCGCAGGTTCATGGCCGCCTCGCTGTAGCCGTGACGTTGCTCATGGGGGGTGAACCGCTCGGCGCGGAAGCGCCGGCCGCCGCCCAGCTCCAGGAGCCGCTGGTAGTGGTTGCGGCGGATCTTGCGGCGTTCGATCAGGTTGCGGATGAAGGTCACCTGATCGTGGGAGAGGCCGATGCGCTCGGATATCTCGGCGTCGGACAGGCCGAGGTCCGCCCGCTGGCGTTCGATGGCGGCGAAGTCCTTCAGCCTGATCGGATCGCCCCGGCGCAGTTGGTGGTTGTGGCTCAGCCTGAAGATCGTCTCGCCGAAGCCCTCCACCATGGCCTCGGTGACGCCGATCTGGGATCTCGAAAGCCCCCGGCTCACGACCCTTCCGATGACCCTCCCGACGACCCTTCCGGCTCCGGCGCCGTCCTGTGGTTCAGAGCGGCGCGACGGATCGGATCGGCCCCGGGAGCGCCGATGGCGATCGGGCATACCCGCATGCACTCGAAACACTGCGCCAGGAGCCCGCCGCTGCCGACGCTCATCTTGTACCAGGCCATGGAGTTGTCCAGATCGGTCAGGATCGCTTCCCGCTCGGCCGCATCCCCGGCCGCGATCGCCTGATCCAGCATGCGGGGAAGCGCCTCGTACTGCTCCGACATCTCGGCGCAGGCGGCCATGTCGTAGTGCATCTCGGCCTGGCGGCCGTGCTCGTCGATGTCCCCGGAGAGGCATTGCACGGGACAGAACTTCATGCACGGGGTCTGACCGGTCCTGCGGAACAGCGCGACGCAGGACACGTGGGGGCAGGGGTTCTCCGCCATCGGTGCGTCCGGCGGCAGCTCCAGCTCGGTGAAGACGGAGGCGAAGTACATGTAACCGAACTCGGGATGCAGCAGGATGTCCCCGGCAAGCGAACGGGCGCCGAGCCCGGCAAGCTCCGCGTGCAGCTTCAGGCTCTGCAACGGCACCCGCGGACCCGATTCGTTGTCGAGGTCGGGCGGACAGTAGATGGATCGTGCGCCGAACCGGCTCTCGATGAAGAACGCGCAGCCATAGGCAATGGCATAGGCGCGGGTCTCGGTGCTCCCGAAATAGGCCATGGCCTTGGCGGGAACGGTCCAGGCCCCTTGCGTCTGCCCCCCGACCCCGAGCGAGATGACGGAGCGGACCCGCGGCATCAGGTCGCTCGGCCGGTGCCCCGCCGGCGCAATCCGCTCGATCGCTTCGAGATCGGCGACCCCTGCGGCCAGGGCGCCCTTTCCCAGGCAGTAGTCCAGGATCGCCCGTTTGGCCTCGGCCGGTGTCTCCTCCTTCCTCACCGTGCCGCCACCTTCTGCGCCTCGATGCTGTCAAGGCGGCTCTCGACACGCTCCAGCCGCATGACGATGACCCGCCGGCCTTCTTCAAGGCGAGCCACAGGAGCATCAAGCCTGTGGTTTCCTTCTCGACGCTCGCCAATATCCTGATGGACGTCTTCCCGGAGGTTGCCGACGTCCTGGCGCAGATCGCGCACCTCGGCACGCGGTGGCTCGACAGCATTCTCTACCGCCCATCGGGTGCCGCCGGCCAGCACCCCGGCAGCCACGAGCACGGGCCCGATGACCGTCGCGATTTCCGCCCAGCGGCTCATCGAGCCGTCCTCCCGTGCGGCATGGACGATCGGATTATTCCCGAAAGTGACAATGCCGTCACGGACGTACCGATGCTCCGGCGGTGTGAACGCACGCCCGGTCCGGCTGAGCGTGCTGTCGAATCTGAAGCTGAAACGGGACTTTCCAGGACATCGACTCGCAGTCCTTCTTCCACACGTGCGGTACGTGCGACCGAGCGCGCACGTTCATCGACGATCGAAGCGCTGGCGCTGATCTCCAGGGCTCACCCGAGCACGTCGAGGTTCAGATCGAGCATGCGTCCCATCCACAGCGCCCGATCGCGATGGTCTTCGAGATCGTGTCCGGTCTCCGGGTGCACGAACACCGTGAGCCCGCGGCGGTTGAGCATCAGCCATTGCACGATTCCGTCGAATCGATCGGGTGCGAAAGCGACCTGGTACATCGGTTCGGGGTGCGGTCCGACCGGTTCGTCCCGCCACCGGCCGAGCTTCACCGTGAAGCGTCCGTCGAGGGCCGTGCGCACCAGGGCGGCGTCGGCGCGACTCGCTTCGTCGTAGTAGATGTGGGCGTGATATCCGGTGACTTCGGGCACGCTTGTCGTCATGCGCGGCTCCCTCTGTGCATGGTCGGGATGTCCCGCCCGAGGGCCGGGGTCGGCCGTATGGTCGGGGTATATGGGCGCAGTGGCGACCCGTCCGCAGGGAAGGGTAGCGTGTCCGCTTGCGGTATGCTTGCCGCAACGCCGGACGGCGCGCGCTAGCGCAGCGCCACCGAGGGTGTGCTCAAGGTCGGCCGTGTACATCGGACGGATGATTCAATGGACGGTATCCGGTCCGGCCCGATGCTCGACGGCCACTCTCGGCCCCGCCCCCGGCTCCCCGACCTGGAGGAGACCCCTCTCCGATGATTGCGAAGGCCCACGAGCTGCCTCTGACGGCGACACACTGGGGCGCGTACCGTGCGGTGGTGCGCGACGGAAAGCTGACGGCGCTGCACGGGTTCGAGGAAGACACCGACCCCTCTCCGATCGCGGACGGCATGGTGGACACCCTCGACGATCCGTGCCGGATCCCCCAGCCCATGGTGCGCCGGGGATGGCTCGAGCACGGCGCCGGCTCGGACCGTTCGAAGCGCGGCGCCGAGCCCTTCGTCGCGGTCTCGTGGGACGAGGCGAGCCGACTCGTCGCGCGCGAGCTCCGCAGGGTGATGGACGAGCACGGCAACCGGGCCATCTTCGCGGGCTCGTACGGATGGGCGAGCGCGGGACGGTTCCACCACGCGCCGAGCCAGCTCCGGCGGTTCCTCAACTGCATCGGCGGCCATACGTACAAGCGAGACACCTACAGCCTCGCCGCCGGCGAGGTCATCCTGCCGCACGTCGTCGGCGATCTGTTCCGGCTGCTTCCATTCCATACGAGCTGGCCGTCGATCATCGAGCACACCGACCTGCTGGTCGCATTCGGCGGGCTGCCGGTGAAGAACGGCCAGATCAACGCCGGCGGCACCGGCCGGCATGTCCAGCGCGACTACATGCGCGATGCGGCGGATGCCGGGGTCGCGCTCGTCAACGTCTCCCCGCTGCGAGGCGACATCCAACCCGACCTCGGTGCGGAGTGGATCGCGCTCCGGCCGAGCACCGACGTCGCGCTCATGCTCGGTCTCGCACACACGCTCTACACCGAAGGACTCCATGACGAGGCGTTCCTCGCGAGCTACACGGTCGGGTTCGAGCGATTCGTTCCCTATCTCACCGGTGCGCGTGACGGCCTTGCGAAGGATGCGGGCTGGGCGGAGTCGATCACCGGCATCGGCGCGGAGACGATTCGGGCCCTCGCCCGGCGCATGGCGGCGGGACGCACGATGGTCTCCCTCGCATGGTCGCTGACCCGGCAGGACCACGGCGAGCAACCGTTCTGGATGGGCGTGACCCTGGCCTCGATGCTCGGCCAGATCGGCCTCCCGGGCGGTGGAGTGGGCTTCGGCTACTCGGCGGTGAACGCCATCGGCAATCACACCGGCCATCTGCCCGGGGCCGCGCTGCCGCAGGGCCGCAACGAGGTCGCGGACTTCATTCCCGTCGCGCGGATCTCCGATCTGCTGCTCAATCCCGGCGGCGGATTCGACTACAACGGCAAGCGCTACACCTACCCGGATACCCGCATCGTGTGGTGGGCTGGCGGCAATCCGTTCCATCACCATCAGGACCTCAATCGAATGCTCGCCGCATGGCGGAAGCCGGAGACGATCATCGTCAACGAGGCGTGGTGGAACTCCATGGCCCGGCACGCCGACATCGTGCTGCCGTGCACCTCGCCTCTGGAGCGGGACGACATCGCGGGCTCGCCCCGTGACGGTTACCTGTTCGCGAGCCGCAGGGTGGTCGAGCCCTGCTGCGAGGCCCGCGACGACTTCGCGATCTTCCGCGGGATCGCGCGCGAGCTCGGCGTCGAGTCCGTGTACACCGAGGGCCGCGACGTCGACGAATGGCTGCGCCATCTCTACGACGTGACGCGCCAGCGCGCCTCCGAGCGCGCGGTGGAGATGCCGTCCTACGACGAGTTCCGGGCCCGCGGCGTGTTCAAGCTCGCCGATCCCGGGCGTCCCGTCGTCATGCTCGAGGCATTCCGCGCCGACCCGGACGCGAGTCCGCTGCACACACCGTCCGGACGGATCGAGATCTTCAGCGAGCGCATCGACAGCTTCGGCTATGAGGACTGTCGGGGACACCCGCGGTGGTACGAGCCCTGTGAATGGCTGGGCGGCGACGGCGCGGCTCGCCACCCGCTGCACCTCATCTCCAACCAGCCCGCGACCCGGCTGCACGGCCAGCTCGACAACGGCCGGCACAGCCGCGCCGGCAAGCTCGACGGCCGGGAGCCGCTGGCGCTGCATCCGGCCGACGCGGGCGCGCGCGGCATCGGGGCCGGAGACCCGGTGCGCGTGTTCAACGACCGGGGGGCATGCCTCGCGACCGCGGTGGTGAGCGAGGACGTTCGCCCGGGCGTCGTCCAGCTTCCCACCGGGGCATGGTACGACCCGGAAGTACGCGGGGAGCCCGGCGTGCTCTGCAAGCACGGAAATCCGAACGTGCTCACCCCGGACAAGGGCACGTCGAGGCTTGCGCAGGGACCCATCGCCCACACGTGCCTGGTGGAGGTCGAGCGGTTCGAAGGCGTCCCGCCGGCGGTGACCGCGTTCGAGCCGCCGGAGATCATCCAACGAGGCTCCGCCTCGGACCGGCGAGGTCCCGAGTCAACCCCGCGCCCGCACGCCTCTCGGGTCGTATAGCGCGCTCGTTGAAGCCTTCGCGGGGACCCGCTCGCCTCCGACCAGGACCTCCCAGGTTCCGCTCTCGACCCATTCGCGGCTCACCCCGTCGCCATGTCTGGCGTAGCCGAGCCCGACGCCTCCGCCCAGGGTGTGCCCGTAGTTGCCGGAGGTGAGGTAGCCGACCGTCTCGCCGTCGCGCAGCACCGGCTCGTGTCCGAAGAGCAGCGGCTCCGGGTCGGTGAGCAGGAATTGCAGCAGCCGCTTCGGCGGCGGCCGGTTCGAGTCGAGCTGGCGCGCAATCGCATCGTGCCCGATGAACGGCGCCGGCTTGTCCATCCGGCACACCCAGCGCATGCCGGCTTCGACCGGGGTGTCCACGTCCGCAACGTCGTGGCCGAAGTGGACGAACTTCTTCTCGATCCGGCCCGAGTCGAGCGCGTGCATCCCGGCAAGCTTCAAGCCGTGCGCCTCGCCCGCCGCCATGATCCGGTCGAATGCGTGCCGCGCCTGATC
Source organism: uncultured Gammaproteobacteria bacterium (assembly GCA_958295835.1). GTDB lineage: Bacteria > Pseudomonadota > Gammaproteobacteria > HK1 > HK1 > HK1. Next base: position 3,176,450 of record OY282378.1, on the reverse strand, counting down.
GACGGGGACGTACAGCTCCCAGCCGAGCTCCCCGACGTAGGAGACCCGGGCCGCACGACCGGGCGCGCAGCCGATCTCGACCTCGCGGACCGCCCCGAACGGGAACGCCCCGGTGGACAGATCCGCCCCCGTGATCTCGCCGCCGACGTCGCGGCTCTTCGGACCCATCACCCCGAATACCGCCCACAGCCCCGTGACGTCGACGACGATTGCGTGCGCATCGCCGTCGATGTGGCGGTCGAGCCACGCCAGATCGCGCCGCGTCACCCCGGCCCCGCTCACCACCAGGAACTCGTCCCCGGTGAGCCGGGTCACGGTCAGCTCCGCCTCGATCCCGCCGCGCTCGTTCAGCCAGTGCGTGTACACGAGCCGTCCGGGCTCGACGTCGACGTCGTTGCTGCAAATGCGTTGCAGCGCGCGGCAGGCATCGCGGCCCTTGACGAGGTACTTCGAGAAGCTCGACTGGTCGAACAGGGCGACGCCCTCGCGCGCCGCGCGGTGCTCGGCGGCGGAATGCTCGAACCAGTTCTGGCGGCCGAAGCTGTACTCGTAGCGGGGCTCGACCCCCTCCGGCGCGAACCAGTTGGGCCGCTCCCAGCCCGCCGCCTCGCCGAAGCACGCGCCGCGCGCCGCGAGGCGCTCGTGCACCGGCGAGTGCCGCACGTCGCGCGCGCTGGCGTACTGGCGGTAGGGGTAGTGGCGGTCGTAGAGCAGCCCCAGGGTCTCCGAGACCCGGTCCTCGATGTACGCCTGCGTGCCCTGGAAGACGAACGTCCTGCGAAGATCGTTGCCGGTGAGGTCGAGCGGCGGATGGCCCTTGTCCATCCACTCCGCGCAGACCTTGCCGATGCCGCCCGAGGTGACGATGCCGACGGAGTTCAGCCCGCAGGCGACGTAGAAGTTCCCGAGCTCCGGGGATTCGCCCACGTGGAACTGGTCGTCGTGGGTGAAGCTCTCCGGGCCGCAGAAGAAGCTCCGCCAGCCGACCTCCCGGAGCAGCGGCACGCGGTCCATCGCATCGGCCAGCACGGGCATGAGCTGGTCTTCCATATGACCGGGCAGCTCGTCGAAGCAGAAGTCCTCGGGGATCGCGTCGAGGCGGATCGGTCGCGCGGCCGGCTCGAATCCGCCGACGAGCAGGCTGCCGGCGTCCTCGCGGTAGTACGCGCACTTGTCCTGGTCGCGCAGCACCGGCAGATCGGGCGGCAGGTCCGGGAGCTTCTCGGTGTGGGCGTAGTAGTGCTCGCAGGCGTGCAGCGGGATCGTCACCCCGGCGAGGCGGCCGAGGTGGCGCGACCACAGGCCCGCCGCGCACACCACGAACTCGCACGCGATGAAATCACGCGTGCCGTCGCCCGCTTCCGTCTCCACCCCCGCCACCTTGCCGTTCGCGGTGCGGACGCCGGTGACCTTCACGTTCTCGAGGCAGCGCACCCCGCGTCCGCGCGCTCCTTTCACGTAAGCGTTCACCACGTCCACCGGGCTCGCCATCCCGTCGTGCGCGAGCCACGTGCCGCCCAGGAGGTCGTCGGTGCGCACCAGCGGATGGAAGTGCCCGACCTCCTCGGCGGTGATCACCTCCATGCGTCCGAGCCCGAACGCGTTGTACGAATCGGCCAGCCGCCTGAGCTCCGCCAGGCGGTCGCGGCTGTGCGCGATGCTCACGCTGCCGACCTCCCGGAACCCGGTCGACTGGCCGGTCTCGGCTTCGAGCTCGGGAAGGAGGTTGCGGGTGTAGGTGCACAGCTCGGCGTGGGTGTCGCTGGCCCGCGCGGTGCCGATGAGCCCCGCCGCGTGCCAGCTCGTACCGGAGGCGAACTGCCGGCGTTCGAGAAGGACCACGTCGGACCATCCGATCTTGGCGAGATGGTAGGCGACGCTGGCGCCGGTGACCCCGCCTCCGATGACCACCGCGCTCGCGCGCTCCGGCAACGTCTGGCTCATGACGGACTCCTTCCGGTTGCAAGGGCCGGGCGCCGGCTCGCCGAGGGGGTCAGGAGTCTGCGCCGTGGAAAACGATGCGACAACAGGCGGACAGGAGCCGAGGGTGGAGTTGACCCGATTTCGTGGACACCTGACCCTTTGGGGGGAGAACTATCGGTGACCAAGGCTGAAACCCGAGTGGCGAATCGGCCCCGGCCGGCTCAACGCGAATGACTGCTGCAATGACTCCGGGCTCTCCGGCCCGCGAGATCCATTCAAGACGTGGTGGGCCGTCCAGGGCTCGAACCTGGGACCCGCTGATTAAGAGTCAGCTGCTCTGCCAACTGAGCTAACGGCCCGTTTCATGGGGTGAGCGAAGGGATTCGAACCCTCGACCGCTGGAGCCACAATCCAGAGCTCTACCAACTGAGCTACGCCCACCATCGTCCATCATCGATGACGTCTGGCGCGCCCGGCAGGACTCGAACCTGCGACCCGCGGCTTAGAAGGCCGCTGCTCTATCCGGCTGAGCTACGGGCGCATTTCGAATCAATGGCCGGGAGAGGCGCCGCACTGGTCGGGGCAGAGGGATTTGAACCCCCGACTTCCTGCTCCCAAAGCAGGTGCGCTACCAGACTGCGCCATGCCCCGCAGCCTTGGCCGGCGGATGATACGCACCGCCTCGATCACGATCAATCCGGCCAACCACCCCCAGCCCGGAGAGCCGCCGGAATCGCGGATGTCGGAAAGCCCTTGCCCTCTTCGGACCATCAGCCTCGTGGATGGTGCCGGGCGTGCATGACCTTGAGCCGTTCGCGCGCGATGTGGGTGTATATCTGGGTGGTGGAAATATCACGGTGCCCGAGCAGCATCTGGACCACGCGCAGGTCCGCACCGTGATCGAGGAGATGGGTCGCGAATGCATGCCGCAACGTATGGGGCGAGATGTCCCGCGAAATCCCCGCCTGTTGGGCATAGCGTTTGACGAGGTGCCAGAACGCCTGCCGAGTCATCGCGCGGCCACGAGCGGTAGGAAACAGCGCGGGGCTCTGCCTTGCTCCGAGAATTGCGGTGCGACTCCTTTCAAGGAATCGTTCCAACCAGTCGACGGCCGGCTCACCGAGGGGAACGAGCCGCTCCTTGCCACCCTTGCCAACGACCCGCAACACTCCCTGGAGCAGGTTCACCTGCTCCGAGCGCAGACTCACCAGCTCCGACACCCTCAGCCCCGTCGCGTAGAGCACTTCCAGCATCGCGCGGTCCCGGATTCCGAGCGCGGCTTCGATATCGGGCGCGGCGAGCAGCCGCTCTACCTCTTGCTCCGTCAGGACGCCAGGCAACGGACGCCCGAGCCTCGGCGCATCGATCCGATCGCACGGATTGTCCCTGACCCGCCCTTCCCGCTCCAGGTGCTGATAAAACCGACGTAACGCCGAGAGACGACGGGCGATGGTTCGCGGTGGCCAGTGCGCGTGCTCGCTGAGGAAATCGAGGACATCGAGCCGCCGCGCCTCCTCGAGCCCGAGACCACGGTTGGAGAGCCAGCGTGAAAATTGCGAAAGATCACCGCGGTATGCGGAAAGCGTGGCAGCGGCGAGCCCGCGCTCCATCCAGCTCAGGTCGATGAACTCCTCGATGGTGCGGGCATCGGCCGCATTCACCGGAAGCGCGGCCGCCTGCAAGGTCTTCATCGAATTGCGCCGCCCGCCCCACCCGCGTGTCCCGGCCGCCGGGTCATGGCCGTGGCCGCGCCGCCGGCGCGCACCCGAGACCCGCGGTGCCGCGTCCATCACCGTGCCGTCGCGTCGCCGGAGGTCGCGCGGGCGGATACGCCGGGACAGGCGCGACGTTCATTCCGGATGGCCCGCGGGTCAGATCTTCTCCCGAATCTTCGCGGCGTTTCCGGACCGGCCGCGCAGATAGTAGAGCTTGGCTCGACGCACCGCGCCCCGACGCTTGACCGTCATGTCCTCGATCTGTGGGCTATGCGTCTGGAATACTCGCTCGACACCTTCACCGTGCGAGATCTTCCTCACCGTGAACGAGGAGTTCAGGCCGCGGTTGCGCTTGGCAATGACGACGCCCTCGAACGACTGCAACCGTTCGCGGCTGCCTTCCTTGACCTTCACCCGGACAACGACGGTGTCACCCACCGAGAACTCCGGCACCACGTCTCGAAGCTGCTCCGCCTCGATCTCGCTGATGATGCGGCTCATCTCATTCGCTCCTCTCTCCGATCGCCGCCGGGTCGACAGCCGACGCGACACGTTCGCTCATGTATTCATCCAGCAACGTCCGCTCCTCCGGGTCGAGGTCGCGGCCGCGGAGCAGATCGGGCCGGCGTTCCCAGGTGCGGCCGAGCGACTGCTTCAGCCGCCAGCGTCGAATCGCTCCGTGATCTCCGGAGATCAGCACCTGCGGCACCTGCCGTTCCGCCACCGTCTCCGGACGGGTGAAGTGCGGGCAATCGAGCAGGCCGTCCGAGAACGAATCCGCGCCGGCCGAGTCCTCGTGCCCGAGCACCCCGGGAATCAGCCGGGTCATCGCGTCGATGACGACCATCGCGGCGAGCTCGCCACCGCTCAGAACGTAATCGCCCAGCGAAAGCTCTTCGTCCACCTCCGTATCGAGCAGTCGCTCGTCGACTCCCTCGTAACGGCCGCAGAGCATGACCAGAGGTGGCCCATGCGCGAGGCGGCGAATGTCGCACTGCTCGATCTTCCGGCCCTGGGGCGAGAGATGAATCGTACGGCTCGCGCCGTCCACTGCATCACGCGCCGCGGCAATCGCATCTCTCACCGGCTCATACATCATCACCATGCCGGGGCCCCCACCGTACGGCCGGTCGTCAACGCGGCGGTGGCGGCCCCGAGCGAAATCGCGCGGATTCCAGCAATCGAGCTCCAGCAGTCCGCGGCCCACCGCCCTCGCCGTGACCCCCCAACGGGCGACCGTCATCACCAGATCCGGGAAGAGCGTCACGGCCGCGACCCTCATTCCCATCGCTCAATCGTCCGGATGCCAATCGACGACGATGGCTCCCCTCTCGATATCGACCGATTGCACGACCGTGCCCGGAAGGAACGGGATCAGCCGTTCGATATCCCCCCGGACCACCATCACGTCATTGGCGCCGGTCTCCATCATCCGCTCGACCTCGCCGAGACGGACGCCGCCCGTGGTCGCGACCCGCAACCCGACGAGATCCGTCCAGTAGAACTCGCCATCTTCCACGTCCGGGAGCCGCGAGCGCTCCACTGCGACTTCGCATCCCCGATAATCGCCCGCTCCATCGCGATCGTGGCAGCCATCGAGTCGCACGAACACGCCGCGCCCCTGTACCCGCCCTTCGGCGACACCAATCGGGGACCAGCGTCCGCACCGGCCGACCTGCCATGGCGTGTAGCGGAGAATGTTCCCGGGCGGCTCCGTGCTCGAATGAACCTTGACCCAACCGCGCGTACCGTACGGCCCGATGATGCGACCGAGCACGACGCACCGGCGCTCTCCTGCCGCCATCCTTCACTTCCGAGCCGGGGCCGCCGGCGGCGTTGCCCCCGAGCGGCTACTTCGAGCGAAGCAGCTTCGCGACCGCGTCGCTCGCCCGAGCACCGCAGGACTTCCAATGCTCGACGCGTGCAGCATCGATCCGGACCGGCTCCTCATGCTCGGCCGCAATGGGGTTGTAGAAGCCGATACGCTCGATGAACCGTCCACCGCGCCGGCTGCGGCTGTCCGCGACCACCACGTGATAGAACGGCCTGCGCTTTGCGCCCGCCCGGGCGAGTCGAATCGTGACCATGGGTTTGGAGTGCTTCCTGTCGCGTCGCCCTGTCAAGGCGAGGGTCTGGCTCTGGGTACAAGCGGCCAAGTGTAGGTTCTCACGGGGCATTACCGCAATGCTTGCATGTGCAGCCTGCTTGCGGCCGGCAGGGTCCACCAGGCAGGCCCGAATCAGCCCAACCCGGGAGGCAAGCCCCCACGCATCCCTTGCATCATGCGCGCCATCCCGCCCTTCCTGCGCATGCGCTTCATCATTTTCTGCATCTGGGTGAATTGCTTGAGCAGCCGGTTCACGTCCTGCACCTGCGTACCCGAGCCCGCTGCGATCCGGCGCTTGCGCGAGCCCTTGATCACACCCGGATGGCGGCGCTCCTGCATCGTCATGGATGAGATGATCACCTCCATGCGGATGAACTCCCGGTCGTTGACCCGCTCCCGCATCCCGGCCGGCAGGCCCGGCAATCCGGGCAGCTTGTCGAGCATGCCGGCCATACCTCCCATGTTCCGCATCTGTGCGAGCTGCTCGGCAAAGTCATCGAGGTCGAACTGCTTCCCCTTGACGAGCTTCCTGGCAAGCTTCTCCGCCTTTTCCCGGTCAACCTTCTGCTCGACCTCCTCGATGAGGCCGAGCACGTCTCCCATGCCGAGGATGCGCGACGCGACTCGATCGGGATGGAATGCTTCGAGCGCGTCCGTTTTCTCGCCGACCCCGAGAAACTTGATCGGCTTGCCGGTCACCTGACGCACCGACAACGCCGCCCCGCCGCGCGCGTCGCCATCGGTCTTCGTGAGCACGACCCCCGTGAGCGGCAACGCGGCATCGAACGCCTTCGAGGTATGCGCTGCGTCCTGGCCGGTCATGCCGTCAACCACGAACAGGGTCTCCACCGGCGAGACCGCGGAATGGATACGGCGAATCTCGTCCATCATCGGCTCGTCGATGTGGAGACGGCCCGCGGTGTCGACGAGCAGTACGTCGGCGAAGCGCCGCCGCGCTTCGGTGAGCGCACCGGTGGCGATCGCGACCGGATCGTCACCGGGCGCGCTGGAGACGAATCCGGCGCCGACCTGATCCGCCAGCGTACGGAGCTGATCGATCGCAGCGGGACGGTACACGTCGCAGCTCACCGTCATCACGGATTTGCCCGCCTGCTCCTTGAGCCAGAGCGCGAGCTTTGCGATGGTGGTCGTCTTGCCCGAGCCCTGGAGACCTGCGACCAGTACCACTGCCGGCGGCTGCACGTTGAGGGTGAGTCCGGAACTGCTTCCACCCATCAGTTCGGTCAACTCGTCGCGGACCACCCGGATCAGCGCCTGACCCGGGGTGAGGCTGGCGAGTACGTCCTGGCCCACGGCGCGTTCCCGCACCCGCTCGATGAACTCGCGCACCACCGGCAACGCAACATCCGCCTCCAGCAGTGCGGTGCGGACCTCGCGCAGCGCCTGCCTGATGTTGTCGTCGGTGAGCCGGCCGCGGCCCCGCAGCCGATCAAGGGTCGAACCGAGCCTACTGGTCAGATTCTCGAACACCGCACGTCCTCCCGTATCCCGCTTGCGTCCCACGCGATTGTATCTTGCCGCCAGCCGGTTCCGACCCCGGGCCTGATTCTCGGCCAGGGTCGTTTCCTGTTTGCCGCCGGGCACGGATCAGGCTTCCCATTGGTGCCGAACAGATCCGGGTGGAGACGACGAGAGGCCGTTTCCCGGAGGGGAAGAGCCGGTATCGGGCCTGCGAAGAAGGTGTGTTCGGCGGCTGACACGACGAAGAAGGGATGGCCCCGGGCTCTCGACCCTGTTCCTGCCTGCTCGATGTTGGCACCATTCGTATCCGCCCGAACGTGATCCGGTCCTGATCGCCCATGCCCTCCTTGCTGGCCGCGCTCGCAGCCGTCACTTATCTCGCGGCAGCGGTGCGGATCGCCCACCATCTCGCACACCCGCCGTCCGAGCGACCGGCCCGGGACATGTTCGCGTGCGTCACCGTTTGTTGCGGAGTCGTCCTGCACGCCGCGGCGATCTGGCCTGCGCTCACGCTCTGGAGCGGGCCGATCCCCGATCTGCCCACGACAATCTCGGTCGCAGGCCTCGCCATTGCCGCGGTGTTCGGGATTGCCCTGCTCTGGCGCATCGACCATGTCGTCGGCACGCTCGTACTCCCGCTGGCGGCAATCGCTCCGTTCGCCCCGATGATGTGGACGGGGCAGGCGATCCCCGCCGGCACGGCTTCCGCCCACCTTCACGCCGTGATCTCGATCCTGACGTACGCGGTGCTGAGCCTCGCCGCGTTGCAGGCGCTCATCCTCGCCTACCAGGAACGTCGGATCCGCACCAAACGACCGGGTGGAGCGTTGCGCACCCTGGCTGCGCTCGACACCCAGGAGCGCTGGCTGTTCCGGCTCGTGGGAATCGGATTCTTCCTGCTGAGCCTGAGCCTCGCCAGCGGCTTCATGTTCGTCCAGGACATGCTCGCGCAGCATCTCGCCCACAAGACGGTGCTGTCGTGCATCGCCTGGACGACCTTCGGCGCCCTGTTGTGGGGGCGGTGGCGCTACGGCTGGCGGGGACAGACCGCGGTGCGATGGTGCCTGGGGGGATTCGCGGTGCTGGTGCTCGCGTATTTCGGCAGCCGCTGGATCCTCGAGGTGCTGCTCGACCGGCGCTGGTACTCTGCCTGACGGCCTGCCGCCGCCCTCGCATCCCTTGACAGCAAGGGGACGGCTCCGCCGTAATAGGGCTTCGTCCTGCGCGAGGGACCCCCGCGTTTGATCGACGTTCCGTCAGGTGTCCTGATCGGCGCCCTCGTCGTCCTCGTCATCCTCTCGGCATGTTTCTCCGGCTCCGAGACCGGCATGATGGCCCTGAACCGTTACCGGTTGCGCCATCTCGTCAGGGACGGACATCGAGGCGCACGGCGGGCGAGCCGGCTTCTCGAACGCCCGGACAGGCTCATCGGCCTGATCCTCCTCGGCAACAACTTCGTGAACATCGCCGCGTCCTCGCTGGCGACGGTGCTGGCATTGCGCCTGCTCGGAGAGGCGGGCATCGCTCTCGCGGCGGGCCTCCTCACCCTGGTGATACTGATCTTCGCGGAAGTCGCGCCGAAGACGTTCGCGGCATTGCATCCGGAGCGTGTCGCGTTTCCCGCCGCCCATGTCCTCACCTGGCTGCTCTTCGTATTCCAGCCGCTGGTGCTCGCCGTCAACTGGATGGCGAACGGGGTGCTGCGCCTGCTGCGGCTGTCGCCGGCCGGATCCGACCGGGATTCCCTGAGCCGCGAGGAGCTCCGCACCGTCGTAGCGGAATCCGGTGCGCTGATCCCGCGCCGTCACCGGCAGATGCTCATGAGCATCCTGGATCTCGAGAAGGTCACCGTCGACGACATCATGATCCCGCGCCAGGAGATCAACGCCATCGATCTCGACGATCCCCCCTCCGAGATCCTCGAGCAGATCATGCATACGCAGCATACGCGCGTACCGCTTTACCGAAGCGACATCAACGAGATCGAGGGCATCCTCCACTTGCGCCGCGTCGTCGCGCCGCCGCGAGAGGACGGCCTGGCCGAGTATCTGCGGGCGCAGGCGGACGAGCCCTATTTCATCCCCGCCGGCACCCCGTTGAGCGTGCAGTTGCTCAACTTTCAGCGGACCCATGAGCGGATTGGGCTCATCGTCGACGAGTATGGCGAGATTGAAGGGCTTGCCACCGTCGAAGACCTCCTCGAGGAGATCGTAGGGCAGTTCACCACCGATCCGACCGATCACAGCCCCGACGTGCATCCCCAGCCCGACGGCACCTACCTTGTCGACGGCTCCGCAAACGTGCGTGAACTCAATCGCGCGATGCAATGGGAGCTTCCCACCGGTGGTCCCAAGACCGTGAACGGGCTCATCATCGAGTATCTGGGATCCATCCCCGAGCCCGGCACGAGCCTCATGATCGCGGGCTACCCGATCGAAATCATGCAGACCACCGGCAACGCGGTGCGAACCGCCCGGATCATCCCTGCGTTACGCAAGACGGTGGCCGAAACCGCCGGGTAGCCGGTTGCGGCTCGCCGATGCGGCGGGTCTGCATCCGGGACCCGCTACGCAATGCCGCCCACCGCGAACGGGGGGCTCGGGCGACGCCGCGGCGCCCTTGCCCCCGGCTCCACCGCGGTCAAATGAGATCCAGCGCACGCTCCACGCGCTCGACCCCAACCACTTCGATTCCGCCGGGAGTGCGCCGTGGAACGTTGGCGATCGGCACCAGCGCCTTCGAAAAGCCATGTTTGGCGGCTTCGCGCACCCGTTCCTCCCCGCCGGGGACGGGACGAATCTCGCCCGCGAGTCCCACCTCGCCGTACACCATGAGGCCGCGGTCGACAGGGCGGGTACTCAGGGTCGAGCGAACCGCGGCCAGGATCGCCAGATCCGCGCTCGTCTCGCCGATGCGGACCCCGCCGACCACGTTCGCGTAGACGTCCAGGCCCTGGGTAGAGATCCCGGCATGACGGTGGAGAACCGCGAGAAGCATGTTCAGTCGGCCCTGATCGATGCCCACCGTCAACCGCCGCGGGGGGCCGGATGCCTCGTCGACCAGCGCCTGGATTTCGACGAGGAGCGGCCGGGATCCCTCGCGCGCCACGGTCACCACGCTTCCAGCCACGTCTCCGGATCCGCGTGCAAGAAAGATCGCGGACGGATTGCGGACCTCCCGCAACCCCTTCCCGGTCATCGCGAAGATGCCGATCTCGTTCGCGGCTCCGAAACGGTTCTTCACCGCCCGGATGACCCGGAACCGGCGATCCGCCTCGCTTTCGAAGTACAGCACGGTGTCGACCATGTGTTCGAGCACCCGCGGCCCCGCGAGCGCTCCGTCCTTGGTGACGTGACCGACCAGCAGCACCGATACGGCGTGATCCTTCGCGTGGCGCACGAGGCGCGCCGCGCTCTCGCGGACCTGGGCGACGCTGCCCGGGGCGGACTGCAACACGTCGGTGAACATGGTCTGGATCGAATCGATGACCACGACTCGGGGCGGCTCGCGTCCGAGAACCTCGAGAATCGACTCCACTCGCGTCTCGGCGAGCAACTGCACCCGATCCTCCGCCACTCCGAGCCGCTTCGCGCGCAGGGCGACCTGCCGAATCGACTCCTCTCCGGTCACGTACAGGACCCCTGCGACATCGCCGGCGAGACGCCCCAGGACCTGGAGCAGCAGCGTCGACTTTCCGATCCCGGGCTCCCCGCCGACGAGCACCACCGCTCCCGCGACGAGCCCGCCGCCGAGCACCCGGTCGAGCTCCGTGGAATGCGTCTCTATCCTGGTGTCCGAGGCGAGGTCCACGCTCGATGCCGCGACCGGCCGTCCCGGTGGCGCCGTCGGCGCCCGCGAACGCGCGCCGACGGTCGCTTCCACGCCTTCCTCGAACGAGTTCCACGCACCGCAGTCGGGGCACTGGCCACGCCACTGCCGGGTGCTCGCGCCGCACTGCGTGCAAGCGTAGATGATGCGTTGTTTCACCATGCCGACACGAATCCTCGTCCGCTGCGTGAACGAAGTGTGGCGCAGGCGAGGGCATGGAACGCGCGCACAACGCGCGAGCCGGGCTGGTCCATGCGAATTCGTTCCCGGGTCCCCGTCGTTCCGTCCACCATCCCGGACCAATCCGTGATTCGCGAGCTCCTGCCCGGAGGTCGCGAACCGCTGCCGGCGTGCAAACGGGAGCGGGAATCCAGTAAGTTTGGTTCCTCCCTACCGGTTCCGGAGCAGTGCGTGAAATCATGGAAGCAGCAGCGACTCGTACGCCGTTGAAGCCGCTCCTCGTCAGTGAGGCGGATGCGGAGAGGCTGAAGAGCGAATCGCTCGACATGCGGTCGGTGACCCTCTCGCAGAGGCAGCTCTGCGACATCGAGCTGATGATGAACGGCGGATTCACGCCCCTCGACGGCTTCATGGATCAGGAGTCGTACGCGCACGTCCTGGAATCGATGCGGCTTCCCGGCGGCGAGCTCTGGCCCATCCCGGTGACCCTCGACGTCGACAGGGAGTTCGCGGAGAAGATCGAGCCGGGCTCCCGGATCGCACTGCGCGATCAGGAAGGCCTCATCCTCGCGGTGCTCGACGTATCCGCCACGTGGGAGCCGGACAAGCGCGCCGAAGCGCAGCAGGTGTACGGAACCACGTCCGTACACCACCCCGGTGTACGGCACCTCCATGAACGAACGGGAAGCGTCTACGTGGGAGGCCGTGTCTCCGGCATCCAGCTCCCCACGCACTACGACTACCAGGAGCTGCGCCATTCGCCGACGGGGCTGAGCCGATTCTTCGACCGGCTCGGTTGGAGAAGGATCATCGCCTTCCATACGAGCCGGCCGATGCACAAGCGCGAACGGGAGCTGACGCTCCACGCGGCCAAGGTGGTGCGAGGGCACCTGCTCCTCCATCCCGTCGTCGGGGTCACCATGCACCGCGACATGAGCTATTTCGCACGCATCAAGTGCTACCACGAGGTCCTGCGGCACTACCCGCAACAGCTCGCGGCCCTGTCGCTGCTGCCGCTCGCAGTGCGCGGAGCCGGACCGCGCGAAGCCCTGTGGCACGCGATCATCCGGCGCAACTACGGGTGCACCGACTTCATCGTCGAGAGCGATCACGCAAATCCTCCGCCTCCTGCCGACGCCGGAGAGTTCTATTCGAGTCGCGCCGCGCAGGAGCTCGCTCGCGAGCACGAGAGCGAGCTCGGGATCTCGATCTTTCCCGCCGACCGCCTCGGCTACTCGCCGGAAGCGCGCCGCTACGTTCCCATCGGAGCCGGAGGGGTGTCGGAGGAAGACACGGTGCAGTTCGGCGACGCGGACGCCGCCGCCCGGATCTCGCATCAGGAGGAGGTGCCCGACTGGTTCACCTACCCGGAAGTCGTCGAGACGCTGCGCACGATCTATCCTCCACCCAGCAAGCAAGGTATCACCTTGTTCTTCACCGGATTGTCGGGCTCCGGCAAGTCGACGCTCGCCAAGATCATGTACGGCAAGTTCATCGAGGACGGCCGGCGCTCGGTCACCCTCCTCGATGGCGACGTCGTGCGGCATCATCTGTCGAGCGAGCTTGGATTCTCCAAGCCGCACCGGGACATCAACGTCCGCCGCATCGGCTTCGTCGCCGCCGAGATCACCAAGAACGGCGGGGTCGCGATCTGCGCGCCGATCGCGCCGTACGCCGGAACGCGCCGGGATGTACGCGAGATGGTCGAGGCCCACGGCGCGATGATCGAGATCCACGTCTGCACGCCGCTCGAGGTGTGCGAGGCGCGCGATCGCAAGGGACTCTATGCAAGGGCGCGGAAGGGGATCATCCCGGAGTTCACCGGCATCAGCGACCCGTACGAGGAGCCGGCGCATCCGGAGATCACCATCGACACCACGGACCTCACACCCATGCAGGCGGCGCAGGAGATCTTCCTCTATCTGTTCGCGAACGGGTACCTCGACCCGAAGACTTGAATGCGGAGCAGCGATGAGGAAAGCCGGTCGCGCCCGTACGGAAATCGTGCCGGGACACCACCGATGGAGCCGGGGGCAGGCGCTCAGCCCGGAAACTCCCCGGAATAGTCGACCGACGTATAGTCCTCGAATCGAGCGTAACGGCCCAGAAAGGCGAGATCGACCTTGCCGATCGGGCCGTTGCGCTGCTTGCCGATGATGATCTCCGCCTTGCCCTTGTCCTTGCTCTCGTCGTCGTATACCTCGTCGCGATAGATGAACAGGATCAGGTCCGCATCCTGCTCGATGGCGCCGGACTCGCGGAGATCCGACATCACGGGACGCTTGTTCTGGCGCTCCTCGAGACGCCGGTTGAGCTGCGAACATGCGATCACCGGCACCATCAGCTCCTTCGCCAGCGCCTTCAGCGAACGGGAGATCTCGGAGATTTCCGTCGCGCGGTTCTCACGAGTTCCCGGGACGTACATGAGCTGGAGGTAGTCGATGACGACGAGATCGACCCCGTGCTCCCGCTTCAGCCTGCGGCAGCGAGCGTGAAGCTCGGTCGGCGTCAGGGCGGAATCGTCGACGATGAAGATGTTCGTATCGTTGAGCAACGCGACCTGGGAGGTCAGCCGCGGCCAGTCGTCATGGCCCAGTCGACCGGTACGGACCTTCTGCTGGTCGATTCGTCCGAGCGACGAGAGCATTCTCATGGTGAGCTGCTCGGCCGGCATTTCCATGCTGAACACGATGACTGACAGCTTGTCTCGAATTGCCGCCTCCTCGACGATGTTCATCGCGAACGCGGTCTTTCCCATCGAAGGGCGCCCCGCGACGATAACCAGATCACCCCGTTGCAAACCGGCCGTGAGCTGGTCGAGATCACTGAACCCGGTCGGCACCCCCGTGATCGGGTTGTCCTGCCGGGACAGCTCGTCGATGCGCTCCATCACGCCGGCGAGCACATCCTTGATGGCGACCGACTCCCGCCGCCCGGCGCCGCCTCGCTCCGCGATCTCGAAGATGCGGCGTTCCGCCTCGTCAAGCAGCTCGAGGGCTCCGCGGCCTTGTGGACGAAACGCCGATTCCGCGATTTCCGTGCTGATTCGAATCAGCTCGCGAAGCACCGCGCGCTCATGGACAATCTCCGCGTAGGCGACGATGTTCGCGGCGCTGGGCGTGTTCGCGGCGAGCTCGGCAAGGTAGGCCAGTCCTCCGGAGGACTCGAGCTGGCCATCCCGATCGAGTCGCTCCGCCACGGTGACCGCGTCGCACGGCCGACCCTCGTCGCAAAGGCCCGAAACCGCATCGAACACGGCGCGATGGTCGTTGCGATAGAAATGCGCCGAGGTGAGGATTCCGGCGATCCGGTCCCAGGCGTCGTCGGCGATGAGCACGCCGCCCAGGATCGCCTGCTCGGCTTCGATCGAGTGCGGCGGGACGCGAAGCGCCACTTTGCCGGATCTCGGCGACACGTCATCAAGCAATGGATCGGCCATATGCGCGACCATTCCGACCGGCAACTCCGCCCACCCCGACCGCCATCCGGAGCTCAATCCCTGTCCGGAACCCGAACGTTGATCGACATCGACCAGAAGCACGCCTCGGCCGGCTCCCGCATTCCCGGGGAAACGAGGGTACCGTACTCGGGGATGCTCAGCCTCCGGCCGGTTCGGATTCCACCCTCAGCCGGATCGTGACTTCGGCCTCCGCGCTGATGCGGATGGTCACGTCGTATTCACCGAGCTGACGGATCGTGTCGCCGTCCGGCATTCGGACCTCCTGGCGCGCGACTTCATGCCCGATCTCCGCGAGGGCGTGGGCAACGTCCGCCGGTCCCACGGAACCGAACAGGCGACCGCCCTCTCCGGCCTTGCGGGATACCGCAATCTCGACGCCATCGAGTGCGGCAACCCGATTCCCGGCCGCGGCGAGGACCTCTGCTTCCCGGCGTTCGAGCTCTTCGCGGCGTGCCTCGAACCCGGCCACGTTCTTCGGTGTCGCGGCGATCGCAATACCCTTGGGGATCAGGTAGTTCCTGGCGAATCCGGCCTTCACCGACACCTTGTCGCCAAGGCCTCCCAGCCGCTGTACCTTCTCCAGCAGAATCACTTCCATCATGGCACCTCAATCCGTTTTGCCGAGCCGCGGTCCCGTGCCGCGTTCATTGCGAACGGGCGAATCGAGTCCGATAGTCGAGCCAGGCATCCGAGAATCCCGCCACCGAGAGCGCGAGCACGGCCGCCGGAGTCACCAGCACCAGGCTCGCATACATGGCGACGATCCAGCCGCGAGCGGCGCCTCGCAGCGCAACGAGTCCGTGCACCAGCGCGATACCCTGGATTGCGCAGGCCGCCACGATCAGCATCAGCAGGTCATGAGCGATCCCGGCGCCCCGGGGCGCCGCGAAAATCGCAAGAACCGCGACCACCCCCGCCCCTGTCGCAAAGCGCCGACCGATCCGCAGGTCCCGAAACTCGCGGCCGAAGCCCGCGGGGTTGTCGAGCGCCGCGTGACCCCAGCGAGCGAGGAATACAACGACCATCGAAGTCACCATCACCGCAACCGGCAATCCCATTACCACGGCCCTCAGCAGCTCGGCAAGCTGCTCGAACGCCTGCGGATCCACCCCGTCGGTGCGAGCCGCGAGAAACGCTTCGAACATGCCCAACCACCATGCCACGGGATCGGGAACCGCCAGATACAGCACCACTATCGCGGCCCCCGCGGCCAATGTCGCCGCCACCAGGACAAAGCCCTGGGAGGACGTGGCCCGGAGCAGTGCGCACAGAGCGAGCGCCGGCATGCCGGTCACCACGAGGAACACCACCGCGGGTGCGATCGACCCCGCCAACACCCACATTGCAACCGCGAAGACGGTGGCCGACCCGGCAAGCACCGCGAAACCTTCGGCCGCGCCGTACCGCAGCGTCACCAGCCCGATGACCGCCCCTCCGACGAAGCTGAACGGCGGCATCAACAGCGACAGTGCCGATACGCCGATCGCGTGGTAGCGGCTTCGCGTGACGAATCGGAGGAATCCGCCCACGCGGCCCTCCTTGCGTCAACGATGCTGATCGGTATAGGGAAGCAACGCGAGAAACCGCGCGCGTTTGACCGCCCGCGCGAGCTGGCGCTGATATCGCGCGCTCGTCCCCGTGATCCGGCTCGGAACGATCTTCCCGGTCTCCGACACGTATGCCTTGAGGGTGTTGAGATCCTTGTAGTCGATCTCCTTCACCCCCTCGACGGTGAAACGACAGTAGCGCCGCCTGCGAAAGAAACGCGCCATGCCACTCTCCTTCAGTTCGCCGGGGATGCGCACACGAATCGGCACGCAGTCCCGAAAGGGCCTTCAATCGGGTACCACCTCCGGTTCCCGCTCCGCGGACGCGCCAGCCTCGTTCGGCGCCGCGGTCCGCTTTTCATCCGTCGTCGCCGTACCGCCGGGCTCGCTCGGCGTCCCGGAGCGCTCGGCGCCCGACTCGCGGCGCCGGGCTCGGCCTCCCCGCTCGTCCCTCCCATCCTTCTCCTTCGACTTTGCCAGCGGCGACGGTTCGCTCGGCGCCGAGTCACGTCGAATGACGAGATGACGGATGACCGCGTCATTGAACTTGAAGGCGCTCGTCATTCCTTCGAGGGCATCGTTGGTGCACTCGACGTTCATGAGGACGTAGTGGGCCTTGTGGACCTTGTGGATCGGGTAGGCGAGCTGGCGCCGCCCCCAGTCTTCGAGCCTGTGGATCGAGCCACCGTCCGATCCGACCATCGAGCGATACCGCTCGATCATGGCGGGGACCTGCTCGCTCTGGTCCGGATGGACCATGAACACCACTTCGTAGTGCCGCATCGATCGCTCCTTGCGGGATTGCCTCCCGAGCACGTCGGAACGGTGAGGCAAGGAGTTGGTGGAAGCTGCCCGGCGGGGACCGCCAAGTGGCGGCGCATGGTATGGAGTTCGCGCGGATCCTTCAATACCGAGCAATGCCGAGGCATCACCCGCCGGCCGAGCGCTGGCGTGCCGCTTCGAACAGGAATACCGCCGCCGCCACCGAAACGTTGAGGCTCTCCACGGGGTCGCGAAGCGGAATCGAGACGACCCGGTGGCATTTTTCGCGGGTGAGTCGACGCAGACCGCGCTCCTCGCCACCGAGTACGATGGCGAGCGGGCCTCGGAGGTCGACGTCGTAAAGCGAATGCTCCGCGTCCGCGGCGGCCCCGATCACCGAAAGCCCGACTGCGGCGATCCGCTCGAGCGCGCCTGCGAGATTCGTGACCGTCACGAGCGGGAGCCGTTCGGCTGCGCCGCTCGCCGCCTTTCGCGCCGCCGCGGTCAGAGACGCGCTCCGGCGCTTCGCGACGACCACCGCATCCGCCCCGGCTCCCGCCGCGCATCGCAGGCAGGCGCCCAGATTGCGCGGATCCTGCACCTCGTCGAGCACGACGATCAGACTCGGCGGCGGCGTCCGGTCGAGAAGCCGGTCGAGGGTGACGATCGGCGCCGCCGCACTGCGCCGATAGCGCGCGACGACTCCCTGGTGGGCGCCCGGGCCGGCTATCCGCTCGATGGTCTCCCGGGACACGCGGTGCATGGCGATGTCGGACGCGGCAGGGAGGGACAGCGCGCGGCGAAGCGCCGGAGGTTCGCGCCGCACCTGCAACCACACTTCCAGGACCCCGGCCGGGTCCCGCTCCACCAGCGCCCGAACCGCGTGTACTCCAAAGACCAGCTCCGCCTTGGCCATGCCTGCTCCGTCGCGGACCCCGATCACCCTACCGCCGCCGCACGGACCCGCGTCCGCGGCGCCGGCCGCGCGCCAGAGTGCTCCCCTGGCTGCTCTCTCGACGCCGGCGCTCACCTCCTGCCGGCTCGAAGTCCACCCGGCGCTCGTCGAGATCCACCTTCGTCAACCGCACCCGCATCCGATCCGAGAGCCTGAACGCGCGATGCGAGCGTTCCCCGTTCAGCCGGTGCCGGATCGGATCGAAGTGGAAGTAGTCGTCTCCCAGCGCGCTGACGTGGACGAGGCCCTCGACGAAAATCTCGTCGAGGGTGACGAAGACCCCGAAGGCGGCGACACCGGTGATCGTCGCATCGAACACCTCGCCCAGCTTGTCGAGCATGAACTCGCACTTGAGCCATGCGATCGCGTCGCGCGTCGCGTCGTCGGCACGGCGCTCGGTCATCGAGCAGTGGTCGCCGAGCACCGCGAGCGGTTCGCGCGCAGGCTTGAAATCCCCGGGACGGCCGCGCCGCAGGGCGTGGCGGATCGCACGGTGCACGACGAGATCGGGATAGCGTCGGATCGGGGACGTGAAATGGACGTAGGCGCGGTGGGCGAGGCCGAAATGCCCGGCGTTGCCCGGCGCGTAGACTGCCTGCGAGAGCGAGCGCAGCATCACGGTCTGGATGAGGTGGGCATCGGGCCGCGAAGCGGCGCGCTCGATGACCGCGGCGAAGTGGCGGGGCTCGGGGCCGTCACCCCCGCCGAGCTTCAGCCCGAACTCCTCGAGGAAGGCCCGCAGCTCCTCCACCTTGTCCGGCGGGGGTCCCTCGTGGATACGATAGAGCGCCGGCAACCGGTGACGTTCGAGGAACCTCGCGGCGGAGACGTTGGCCGCGACCATGCACTCCTCGATGATCCGGTGTGCGACGTTGCGTGCGGCCGGCTCCAGGCGCACGACCCGTCCGTCGGGTCCGAGCACCACCCGGGTCTCGGTCATGTCGAAGTCGATCGCGCCCCGCTCGTCGCGCGCGCGACGCAGTGCAGCGTACGCGTCGCGCAAGGTCTCCAGCATCGGCGCCGCCGCTCCGAGCCTCGCGCGCGCCCCCGGCTCGTTCCGTTCGAGCGCCCCGGACACCTCGGTATAGGTCAGGCGCGCCCGTGAGCGGATCACGCCTTCGAAGAACCGCGAGCGGTGCACCCGGCCCGAACCGGTCACGATCATCTCGCAGCCGAGGCAGAGCCGATCTTCGTGCGGGCGGAGCGAGCACAGCCCGTTCGAGATCGATTCGGGCAGCATGGGGATGACCCGATCCGGGAAATAGACGGAGTTCCCGCGAAGCCGCGCCTCCTCGTCGAGCGCTGCCCCCGGATGCACATAAGTGGACACGTCGGCGATCGCCACCATGAGCCGCCACCCCCGGGGGGTCCGCTCGCAGTACACCGCGTCGTCGAAATCGCGTGCGTCCTCGCCGTCGATGGTGACGAACCCGAGGCCGCGCAGGTCCTCGCGGCCCTCGATGCCGGCGGCGTCCACTTCCGAGGGCAGCGCCGCCGCTTCCGATTCGACCGCCTCGGACCACGCCACCGGCAGCTCGTACGCCCGGACCGCCACGTCGATCTCCATCCCGGGCAGCATCCGATCCCCGAGCACCTCCTCGACCACGCCGATCGGCGGATGGCGCCGGGTCGGCGGCTCGGTGATGCGGGTGACGACGTAATCGCCGTCGCCCGCGTCGAGGTCCGCTCCCGGCGAGATGTGGACGTCCTGATGGATCCGCGAGTTGTGGGGGCGGACGAACGCCACCCCGCTCTCGCGCCGGAAGCGCCCGACGACCTTCCCGACACCCCGCTCCACGACCTCGACCAGCGCTCCTTCGCGGCGGCCGTCGCGGTCCACCTTCACCACCCGAGCCACCGCCCGGTCGCCGTGCATCAGCGAGCGCATCTGGCGCGGGGAGAGGAACAGGTCGGCGCCCGCGTCGTCGGGCCGGAGGAATCCGAACCCGTCGCGGTGCCCGATGACGCGCCCGGTGACGAGGTCCATCCGGTCGACGAGCCCGAAGTCGCCGCGGCGGTTGCGGATGATCTGACCGTCGCGCTCCATGGCGCTCAGCCGCCGCTGCAGCGCCTCGTGCTCGGCAGGACTCCGGAGCGCGTGCGCATCGGCGATCCGCGCGAACGCAGCGGGCGCGCCGCTTTGCGCGAGGAACTCGATCAGGGTGTGTCGTTCGGGGAGGTTCGCGACACGGGGACGAGCGCCGCGAGAGGTTTCGCGGCGGGCACGGAGGGGTTTCGTTGACAAGGGATCGGGGCGGTGGGTATGGTCCGTGCGCCGTTCGGAGCGGTGCCGGCGTTGCCCTTCAGACGCGCCCTGCGCCGACGGCAGCCACGCCGAGGTGGCGGAATTGGTAGACGCGCATGGTTCAGGTCCATGTGGGGGCAACCCCGTGGAGGTTCAAGTCCTCTCCTCGGCACCACTTGCGGCTTCCGGCGCTGCTTCCACCCCGGCCGTCTCCGTCAACGGCTCCGTTGCGAAATCCTCCGGGACGCTGCGGACGCCCGTCTCGACGATCGCGATCCACTCTGCGACGCACCCCGGACGACGTCCACAAGGCACCGCCTCGCGGCACGCGAGCTCCCATCCCCGGAACACCAGCGCCGGACCCGTGAGCCGCACGGGGGTACCGCCGTGCCAGACGCTCGTCCGCCAGGTAGCGGCGTAGCTGGTCCACGCCGCTCCCCGCTGCGCACCCCTCGCCGATCGGGTATTGTTTCAGGTCCCTGATGCGGCGTTCATCCACGCCATCAGACCTGCAATGCAATTCCACTCGCTACTGCAGTCTGCGTTCGGCACGACCGAGGCGTGATTCCTGCCGGGATGATCGCGGGCCGTTTGCCGGTCGGATCACATACACACGGAGGGACACCCATGTTCCATTTCCTGAAACGGTTTGCTTCAGCACTCGTATTGACCTGCGCGTCGATCCTGCTGGCGTCCGGCGCCCATGCGGCGACGCCGAAGAACACGTTCGTGATGGCCAAGGACATCAGCGATCTGATCACGCTGGATCCGGCCGAGGTCTTCGAGCTGTCCGGCGGCGAGGTCATTGCCAACCTCTACGACCGCCTGATGATGTACGAGCCGGAGGATCTGGCCACGCTGGTGGGGGGCGTGGCCGAGAGCTGGGAGGTGAGCGGCGACGGCAAGGTCATCACGTTCTCCATTCGGCCGGGGCTGACGTTCCACTCCGGAAATCCGGTGACGGCCGAAGACGTCGTCTTTTCGCTGCGCCGCGTGGCCAAGCTCAAGAAGACACCTTCGTTCATCGTGACCCAGTTCGGCTGGACCCCGGACAACGTCGACAGCCTCGTGGTGGTGGACGGCGGCAAGGCCAGGATCACCATCACCGAGGAGTTCTCGCCGGGACTGGTGCTGAACGCGCTCTCGGCCGGGATCGGCTCCGTCGTCGACAGGAAGACGGTGCTCTCGCACGAGAAGGACGGCGACCTCGGGCATGAATGGCTCAAGACGAACAGCGCCGGCTCCGGGCCCTTCATGCTGAAGACGTGGAAGGCCAACGAGCTGGTCACCCTGGAGTCCTTTCCCGACTATCGCCACGGCGCACCGGCGATGAAGCGGGTCATCGTTCGCCACGTCCACGAGCCCTCCGCTCAACGCCTGCTGGTCGAGAAGGGCGACGTCGATCTGGCGCGCAACCTGACCCCGGACCAGATCAAGGGTATCGCCGGCAACCCCGATCTTGCCGTGGACGCCGATCCCAAGGGGGCGCTCATGTATCTGGCGGCCAATGCCGCGCATCCGATCGTGGGCGATCCGAGGGTTTCGAAGGCGTTGCGCTACCTCGTCGACTACGACGGGATGGCCGGATCGTTCCTGGCCGGGCAGCAGCGGGTCCACCAGGCGGTCTGGCCGTCGGGTCTGTGGGGTGCGCTGGACGAGACGCCCTACTCGCTGGACGTCGATGCGGCCAGGGCGCTGCTGGCCGAGGCCGGACACCCGGACGGCTTCGGGATCCGGCTCGACACCCTGAACGCGGCGCCGTTCCCCGAAGTCGCCCAGTCGATCCAGTCGACGCTGGCCAAGGCGGGGATCGAGGCCGAGATCGTCACCGCCGAGGGCAAGACCCTGTGGCCGATGTACCGGGCACGCAAGCACGAGATCATCCTCGCGCGCTGGTCGCCGGACTACACCGACCCGCATTCGAACGTCGATGCGTTCGCGCGCAATCCCGACAACCGCCCGGAGGCGAAGCTGACCGGCGTGCTCGCATGGCGCAATTCCTGGCAGGACGAGGACATGAACGCGATGGTGGTGGCGGCGCGCAACGAGCCCGACCTGGACAAGCGCGAGCAACGCTACCACGCAATCCAGCGCTCGCTGCAGGAGAGCTCGCCGTACGTGGTCATGTTCCAGCAGACCGAGCAGGCGGTGCGCCGGAAGAACGTGCAGGGATTCGTCTCCGGCTCGAACTTCGACCTGGTATTCTACCGCAACGTGACCAAGTAGGCGAAGCGGGCGCGGAGGCCTGAACCGACACCCGTGGATTGATGTCCATCGCGAATGCCGCCGGCCGTCCCCGGGCGGCGGCAAGAATCGTCGGCGGGGTGGGTTTCACCCTGCTGCTCACGTTCATCGGCCTGACCGCGGTGACGTTCGTCATCGGCCGGGTCATGCCCGCCGATCCGGTGCTCGCGGTCGTCGGCGACCGCGCCCCGCAGGACGTCTACGACCTCGTCTACCGGCAGATGGGTCTGGACCGGCCGCTGTACGAGCAGTACTGGCGTTATCTCGAGCAGCTCTCGCGGGGCGATCTGGGCACGTCGATCATGACCGCCCGGCCGGTCCTCGACGACCTGATCAGGTTCTTCCCGGCGACGCTGGAGCTGGCCACCATCGCGACGGTGCTGGGGGTGTTTCTGGGGATCCCCATGGGGGTGCTGGCGGCGGTGCGCCAGGGCCAATGGCCGGATCACGTGGTCCGGGTGCTCGGGCTCATCGGCTATTCCATGCCGATCTTCTGGCTCGGCATGGTGGCGCTGCTCGTCTTCTACGCGAACCTGGACTGGGTGGGCGGGCCGGGCCGGATCGACGTGTTCCACGACGGGATCGTGGAGCCCGTCACCGGCCTGATCCTGGTCGACGCCGCGCTGGCCGGCGAGTGGGAGATCTTCGACAACGCGGTCTCGCACCTGGTCCTGCCATCGCTGGTGCTCGCCACCTTCGCGCTCGCCTACATCGCCCGGATGACGCGCAGCTTCATGCTCGATCAGCTCAACCAGGAGTATGTCCTGACCGCCAGGGTCAAGGGCGTGTCCGAGTCCGCGGTGATCTGGCGCCATGCGTTCCGCAACGTCCTGGTGCAGCTCATCACCATCATCGGGCTGACCTACGCATCCCTGCTCGAAGGCTCGGTGTTGACCGAGACGGTCTTCTCGTGGCCCGGGATCGGCCAATACATCACCACGTCGCTGTTCAACGGCGACATGCCCGCGGTGCTCGGGGGCACCATCGTGGTGGGGGTCTGCTTCGTCGGCATCAACATGTTCTCCGACCTGCTCTACCGGCTGGTCGACCCGAGAGCACGGGCATGAGCGCGGACACCCACCAGGAACGACCCCCGCGCACCGGGCTGCGCATCTGGCTGCTGTCCGATACGCCGGCGTCGGTCGCGCAGGCGCGCTGCCAGCGCTTCTACCTCGCGTGGCTGGCCTTCCGGTCGAACCCCATCGCCATGACCGGCCTCGGCATCGTCGCGGCCCTGGTGCTCATGGCGATCCTCGCGCCGTGGATTACGAACGGCAGCGGGCTGGAGCCGGAGCTCGGCAATCGCCTTCAGGGCGCGAGCGCCGAGCACTGGTTCGGCACCGACCAGCTTGGCCGGGACCTGAGGGATCGCGTCATCTGGGGATCGCGCATCACGCTCTACATCGTGGGGCTGGTGGGGATCATCGTGGTCCCGGTGGGCTTGCTGGTCGGCACCGTGGCCGGGTACGTCGGGGGGGTGGTCGACAACGTGCTGATGCGGATCACCGACGTCTTCCTGGCCTTTCCCCGCCTGATCCTCGCGCTGGCGCTGGTCGCGGCCCTGGGCCCCGGGCTCGAGAACGCGATCCTGGCCATCGCCCTCACCACCTGGTCGCCGTATGCGCGCATCGCCCGCGCCGAGGCGCTCACCATCCGCAACAGCGAGTTCATCCTGGCCGCGCAGGTGCAGGGCGCTTCCACCATCGGCATCCTCTACCGCCACGTCATGCCGCTCTGTGTCTCGTCGGTGATCGTGCGGCTCACGCTGGACATGGCGGGCATCATCCTGACCGCGGCCGGGCTCGGATTCCTCGGACTCGGCGCGCAGCCGCCGACCCCGGAATGGGGGGCGATGATCTCCACCGGAAGGCAGTACCTGCTCGACCAGTGGTGGGTCCCCACCGTTCCCGGCATCGCGATATTCGTCGTGAGCCTGGGCTTCAACCTGCTCGGCGACGGCCTGCGTGACGTGCTCGACCCGAAGAGCGGGCGGTGACGTGGACCCTCGCAATACGAGAATCCGTTGAAACAGGACGGGACATGCTCGGCCCGAAGAGCGGGCAGTGACGTGGATGACGGGCCGCTGCTGACGATCGAGGACCTGCGGGTCCGGTACCGGACCCCCAAGGGGGTCGTGGACGCGGTGCGCGGGGTGAGCTTCACCCTCGGACGGGAACGCCTCGGCATCGTCGGCGAGTCGGGCTCCGGAAAGACGCAGACCGGGCGGGCGATCCTGGGCCTGATCCCCCGCAACGGCGAGGTGCGGGCGCGGCGCATGGCGTTTCGGGACGTCGACCTGCTGAACGCGAGCGAACGCACCATGCGCCGGATCCGCGGTGACCACATCTCGATGGTCATGCAGGACCCCAAGTACTCCCTGAACCCCGTCATCACCGTCGGCAAGCAGATCGAAGAGGCGTTCCTGGTCCATACCCGCGCCGGCCGCCGCGAGGCGCGCGAGCGCACCCTGGAGATGCTCGCGGCGGTGCGCATCCGCAACCCGGAGCGCGTCTATCGCGCCTGGCCGCACGAGATGTCGGGCGGCATGGGCCAGCGCATCATGATCGCGATGATGATGATCCCGAACCCGGAGGTCATCATCGCCGACGAGCCGACCTCGGCCCTGGACGTGACGGTCCGGATGCAGGTCCTGGCCATTCTCGACGACATGGTCGGCGAACGCGGCATGGGGCTGATGATGATCAGCCACGATCTCAACCTCGTGGCGTCGTTCTGCGACCGCGTGATCATCATGTACGGCGGGCAGATCATGGAGACCCTGGACGCGCGCGACCTGGGCCGGTCGAGCCACGGATACACCCGCGGCCTGATGCGCTGCCTGCCCGGGATCGACCGGGATGCCGAGACCCTGCCGGTCCTGCAACGCGACCCCGCGTGGCTTGCGGAGCAGGGTCCGGGGCGTGATTGAGTTGGAGCACCCGGACGTCGTCGTTCGGCCGACGCCGGCACCCGCTACGACCAGCGACCGGGCGGTGATTGAGTCGGAGAATCCGGACGTCGTCGTTCGGGCGGGCTCGACGCGGAAGACCGGCGGGCGCGGGACGTGACGTGATCGAGGTGGAGAACCTGGACGTCGTGTTCGGGCACGGAGCGCAGCGCGTGCACGCGGTGCGCGACGTGACCTTCTCCGTGCCGCGCGGCGAGAGCTTCGGGCTGGTGGGGGAGTCGGGCTCGGGCAAGTCCACGGTGTTGCGCGCCCTGGCCGGGCTCATCCGCAATGCGGCGGGGGTCATGCGTGTAGACGGCGACACCCTGGGGCGCCGTCGATCGCGGCGATTTCGCAAGCGCGTGCAGATGGTGTTCCAGGACCCCTACGGCTCGCTGCATCCGCGCCACACCGTCGATCAGATCCTGAGCGAGCCGGCCCGCATCCACCGCTTCGATGGAATCGAGGCGCGCGTGGTGCGCTGGCTGGAGGAGGTCGGGCTGGACGCCTCGTTCCGCTTCCGCTACCCGCACCAGATCTCCGGCGGGCAGCGCCAGCGGGTGGCGGTCGCCCGTGCCCTGATCATCGAGCCGGACGTGGTGCTCCTCGACGAGCCGACCTCCGCACTGGACGTGTCGGTGCAGGCGGAGGTGCTCAACCTGCTGACCCGGCTCAAGCGCGAGCACGGTCTCACCTACGTGCTGGTGAGCCACGACTTCGCGGTGGTCAGCCACATGTGCGACCGGCTGTCGGTGATGCAGCACGGGGCGGTGCTGGAGACGTTGTCCGTGCAGCGGCTGCGCGCCAACGCCCCCGAGCACCCGTACACGCGGCAGCTTTTGATGGCGAGCCGCGGCTACGACCGATCCGCGGTCGACGGCCTGGAAGACGACTTCTGAGCCGGCGGCGCCCCGGGCCCGCGTGGTCCGAGCCACGCCGACCGTGCTCCCGCTTCCGTGACCCGTTCCGGGTGTCGCTCCCGTGGTCCCACGCCCCGGCCGCCGACGCGATGACGGAGCGCGGGCGCCGAACCGATACCACCGCCCTCGATCCGGGCCGCTACGCGAGAAACACGCAGGTCGGGCATCCGTCGCGCTCGAACGCGGCTTCCGCCGTCACCCGGTCTTCTTCGTACTGGTACTGCGGATCGGGATGCCGCTCGATCCGGTCGTCCCCGCCCGACCCGCCGGGGTCCGGACGCATCACGAGGTCCTTCCAGGCATCGTCCTCGGCCCACCGGTACGGCAGCCGGCGGATCGTCCCGGGCGTGTCGATGGCGACCAGCGCCTCCAGCGTGTCCCGCAGGATCCGACGTTGCAGCGCCGGATCATGCGGCTTTCCCGCCGTGTGGCCGAGCGGGAAGTCCAGGTACACGGCGCGGGGCGGGTTGACGGCCGCGGTGATCGACCACGCGCTCGACATGGAGACGGTCGGGATCCCGCGGCGCTCGATCTCTCGTGCGATCAATCCGACGGACTGATGGCACACCGGTCAGGCCGGGACGAGCAGCGCGGCGTCGACCGCGTCGTCCTCCATGCGCTCGGCGAGCGCCGGGGCGAGGCGTTCGCGCACCTTGCGCGCCGAGTAGATCCCGCCCATGAACGTGTACGCGTTCGGTCCGACCTCGGCGATGCCCCGCTCGCGAGCCTCCGCGCGCAGCGTCTCGAGCGGGAACACGACGTTCGGATCGGAGCGTGCGTCGGTCACGTCATAGGCGAAGTGCGTGACGCGAAGCGCGGACTTCCCGGTGTCGTTCGGAATGATTCTGAAGCTGAAGTCGTCCCGGTAGTGAAACGCGATCTGTCCCTTGCGATAGATCCCCCCGGAAGCAATCAGCCCGATCCGCGACTCCGCGAGCGGCTTCGAGACAGCCGCGAACGGGGGCGCGTCCTCGTTGTGGACCCACTGGTAGGGCGGGTAGCCGAGCGAGGCGTACTGCTCCCTCGTGCGTTCGATGTAGTCGACCGGCGGCCTTGGCATGGATTGACTCCGTTTTCG
This sequence comes from uncultured Gammaproteobacteria bacterium, assembly GCA_958295835.1. GTDB lineage: Bacteria > Pseudomonadota > Gammaproteobacteria > HK1 > HK1 > HK1. The sequence goes on along the minus strand of OY282378.1, from coordinate 3,149,057 downwards.
AATGGGCGGCGCGCACCCTCGAAGGAAAGATAGTGCGGGAAAGACGCTGATGGAAGCCGGCGGAGCCGGGAAGGAGTCCAGGGAATCGCCGGCACGTCCGTACTGCGTCCCGCACCTGCGAGCGTGGGACGATTCCTCTTCCACCGGCCGCACGGCTCATCGGCCGTCGTTGCGATTCCCGGGCATCGGATGCCGCGGCTCCGTCGTGGGCCGCATCGCCTCATGCCGACGCCGGACGCGATGCGTACTCCTGTCGTCGCCCCAGCAGATGCCCGAGCATCAGGACGAAGCAGCCGAGCACGAAAAGCTTGTTGACGAACCAGTTCGTGGTCCAGATCGTCCACTGCGGCTCGTCGAGGAACAGGACGAACTTCGTCACCACGATCCCGATCTCGAGGACGGCGACGGCGAGCGCGAGCGCATAGGTGTAACGGGGACGCGCGAGCAGCGCCCAACCGAGCCAGACGTGCGCCACCGGCCAGAAGTCGAGGTAGATGTGGGTGGCGGGGGCCAGCCCGTGCGCGAGGGCGTAGCCGACCGGGAACAGGTACTTGATCACCACCGTCCACGCGGCCAGGACGAAGAGGAAATGGGCGAGGAAATGGGTCATGGCGCGGGCCGGACGCCGCCCGGCCGAACCGGGTCACGGGGTCTTGCTGGAGTCCGGCCATCGGACTGTCGTTCTGGTGTGCGTTCAGGCATCGGGTCGGTCGCCGTTCCATCGAGCCGGTCCGAGGCGCCGTCTCGCACAAGCGCGAAGATCGGGGCACGGGCGGAACATGTCGTCAGGCATCGAGCCGCCGGCCGCTCAGCCGAGCCGGATCGCGGCGTCCCGGGTGAACGCGGAAATCGGGATGCCGTTCGGGCAGGCGCCCAGGCAGGGTGCTCCGTCGCACGCGAGGCAGGCGCGGGCGCCGGCGCCGAGCGCGGCGTAGTCGGCGCGCGCGAGCACCGGATCGCGATAGTCGACGTCGTACATCCGCGTTCTCAGCACCTCGGAGATCTCGACGCCGGCCGGACAGCTCCCCTCGCACGCATTGCAGGCATGCCGGCAGTACCGCGGCCCTTGCAGAGCCGCGTAGCGCGCGAGCAACGGCATGTCCGCGGCGCCGATCGGACCGGAGCCGGAGGCGGCCACGTACTCGTCGATGTCCGCGGTGCTGGTCATCGAGACGACAAGGCCGTCGACGTGAGGATTGGACAGCACCCACCGGAACGCGGCCTGCGAGAAGGTGGCGCCGCCCGATTCGTAGGGCCGCATGTCGTTGATGCGCGCGCCCATCAACGTCTTCATCGCGATCACCCCGACCCCTTTGGAGCTGGCCCGCTCGATGGCTCGCCCCAGCTCGGGCTGAAGGGCCACGTAGTGGAGCCGCGCACGCAGCTTCTCGTAGAAGCTCGGGTCCTGCGCGAAGTTGTGGGCCACGAGAATGACGTCGGCGAGATCGTGGTCGAGCGCGTAGTCCACGCATTCGACCAGGGCGCCCCCGTGGCCGGACATGCCGCGAAACCGGATCTTGCCGTCGCGGATGGCCCGCTCCGTGAACTCCGCCCATTCGGGATTCTGCAATCGCCGCACGTCGTTGACGGCATGGTTGAAGTAGATGTCGACATAGTCGGTGCGAAGCCGCCGCAACGATCCTTCGAGCGCGGCCATCATCTGCCGGCGGGTCTCGCCTCCCCACGCCTTGTGCTTCGAAGTGATGACGTAGCGGTCGCGCTCGCCCCGCAGCGCCTCGCCGATGGCTTCCTCCGCCCGGCCGCCGCGATAGCTCTCGGCGGTGTCGAAGCAGGTGATTCCGCGAGCCGCGGCGTGGCGGACGAGCCGCGGATCCGAGGACCGGCTGGATCCGAAGGAAATGTCCGAGATCCGCAGGCCGGTGTTTCCAAGGGTGACGTGGCGCCGGATGCGGGGCGCGTCTGCCCGGCTCACGCCGGATGCGAGCCCGAGCCCCGCAAGACCTGCCGTCACTCCGGTTCCCACTTCGAGAAATCGCCGCCGATCCATGACCGCCTCCGTTTCTCCGATCAGCCGCCGGCCGCCGCCGGTCGTAGATGACGTGACACGAGTGCGCCGGCTCATCGAATGCCGCGTATCACGTGTGATGCACGGCCGCTCGCGGCGGCCCCCCGGTGCGGTATGTACCCCCCGCGCCGCATCCCGCGAATCGTCCGGCACGGGACCACATCCGGCATCGAGCCCGATGGATCGTGAGCCCGTTCGGACCGGGCACCCCTACCCTGCCCGGAACGCCACGAGTGACCATGCAACCGTGAGGAAGCGGCGGCCCCCCGCATCGTCATGCCTCCGAGCTCGCCGCACAGCCCACGCACTGCGTCGCGGCGGGATCGATCTTCAGGCGGGGGACCGGGATCATGTCGCCGCAGCTCAGGCAGTACCCGTACTCACCGTCATCGATCCGCTTGAGGGCGGTCGCGATCCGTCCCCGTTCCGCGTGCCGGCGCCGACTCGACGCCTTGGCCATCTGCTGCGCTTGCAGCGCATCCACGCGCGACAGCCGCCCGACCCGCGCCTGATCCAGCTCGATGGTGCTCGCGGAGTCGCCGCCGCTCGTCTCCTCCTCGATCAGCGTGCGTTCGCGTGCAAGCAACAGGTCGCGGAAAGCCGCGACGTCAACGGCATCGTCCATGGCGTCCCCGGATCATTTTCTGGTCTCGGCCCCGAACAACTCGTCGAGCCGGCGCCGCGCCTCGTCCGCATCGCCCGGCGAGGCGGAGCTCGGCGGGGCCAGCCCGAAGAGGCCGTCGAGCTCCACGCGCGCGGCCTGCGATGCCCCATCCTCCATGCCGGGACCCAGGCCCGCGGCCGGCGTGAAGTATCCGCAGAAGTTCGCGCGCTCCCGGTTCGACACGTCGTCCGCCACCGGCTCCTTGCAGCCCCGGCGCACCCCGGGGTCGATGAATTCGCACATTCTGCACACGTGGAGATCCGCACGGCACCGCGGGCATTCGGCGACCCGCGCGAAGGGAACGGGCACGTCCGCGAGTGAGGCCCCGCACTTCCAGCAGGTCAACGTCTGCTTCACCGGCGTCCTCGACCCCGCACCCTCCGGCCCGTCTCCATATTGCGCGTCCGCGCCGCGAAGGTCCAACACCGGCGCATTCGTCACGCCAGGTACGGCGGGATGGTTCGCCGGACAGGGCCGGCAAGCGCCGTAGACGGGCGAGGAACAGTCTTGTTCCATACGAGCCAAGGCCCGGAGCCCGGCTGGCGCCTTCGACGTCCGCGCGCCGATGCTCCTCGAACGAGCGGGACCGTCCTGCGGCCAGCGCCCTCCCCTGCCGGGAACACGCACTACACGGCGGTCATGCCGCCGTCGATCACGAGCTCCGCGCCGGTCATCCAGGTCGACTCGTCGGAGGCGAGAAACAGGCAACCGAAGGCGATGTCCATCGGCTGTCCGAACCGGCCGGCCGGAGTCTGCGCGAGCCGCGTCGCAGACCGCTCCGGGTCGTCGTGGACCGCCTGGGTCATGGGGCTGTCCACGAAGCCGGGGTGGACCGAATTGACCCGGATCCCCTTCGTGGCGTACTGCGCGGCGGCAGACTTGGTGAAGGTCCGCACCGCGCCCTTGGATGCATGATAGGCGGCGTTGTTCGTGGATCCGACGATCCCGTAGATCGACGAGATGTTGATGATCGAGCCGCCGCCGGTGGCGAGCATCGGCTCGATGGCGTGCTTGGTGCCGAGGAAGACGCCGGTGGCGTTGACGGCCATCACGTGGTTCCAGTTGTCGAGGTCCGCGTCCGCGATGGGTGGCGAGGTGGCGCCGTCGGGGCCGCGGCCGGATACCCCCGCCGCGTTCAGCATCACGTCGAGCCGGCCGAACCGTTCCAGCACCGCCCGCATCGCCTCGCGCCATTCGTCCTCCACCGACGTATCGAGGCGCCGATAGAGCGCCGAGCCGCCGCCGGCGGAGATCTCGCCGGCCACCTGCCGGCCGAGGTTGTCGTTGAGGTCCGCGATCGCCACCCCCGCACCGTGCGCGGCGAACAACCTGGCGCTCTCCGCCCCGATCCCGGACGCCCCTCCGGTAACCATCGCCACCTTCCCTTCCAATCGCTTTCCGACGGTCATGATTCACCTCTCATCGATCCGGCATCGCCACTCTTCCATCCCGTGTCCCTGGTCTTCCAACCACCTTCCGGCCGCCGGAATCCACCTCTCATCGACCCGGCCCGAAGCCGCGCGTGGCCCCGCCCTGCCCTTCCGAACCCGGGCGTCGGAGCCGGCTCAGTCATTCGCGCCGACACCGGATTCTTCCGCATCCCAGGCCGCGAGCGCGGCTTCGACCCCGGCGCCCGGCGCGCTCGCATGGCCGAAGCGGCGCAGGGTCACTTCCAGCGCCGCGAGGCAGGTCATCACGTTGTCCCGGCGGCAACCGTATCCCATGGTGCCGATCCGCCAGATCCTGCCGTGCAACGGACCGAACGAGGTCCCGATCTCCAGCCCGAAGTCATCGAGCAGCGCATGGCGCACGCCGTCCCCCGGCACGCCCTCGGGGATGTACACGCCGGTGACGTTGGGCATCTTGTGGGCTTGGTCGCCGAACAGCGCGAGATCCATCGCGCGCAGGCCGGCGGCCATCGCGCGGCTCGCGCGGGCGTGGCGCTCGAAGCGGTTTTCGAGCCCTTCGGCGAGGGCGAGGCGGGCGCATTCGCGCGCCGCGTAGAGCATCGAGGTCGCCTCGGTGTGATGGTTCAGCCGCGACTCGCTCCAGTAGTCCATCAGCATCGAGAGGTCGAAGTAGTTCGACTGGATGATCCGCCCGGCGCCCTCCTCGTAATCCTCCGGGCGGATCCCCTGCTCCACGTGTTTGCGCGCGCGCACCACCGCCTCCACCCGCTCGTTGAAGGTCAGCGGCGCGATCCCCGGTGGGCCGGACAGGCACTTCTGCAAGCCGGCGGACACCGCGTCGAGCCGCCAGGCGTCGGTCTCCAGCGGCATGCCGGCCACCGAGGCGGTGGCATCGACGTAGATCAGCACGCCGTGCTCGCGGCAGATCCTCCCGATGGCGTCGAGCGGCTGGGCCATGGTGGTGGAGGTATCCCCCTGCACCACGGCAACGAGCTTCGGGTGGTGGCGCTTCACCGCGTCCTCGATCCGTTGCGGGTCGAACACGGTGCCCCACTCGGTCTCGATGGCGACGACGTCGGCCCGGCAGCGGCGCGCGACCTCGCACAGCAGGTGGCCGAAGCGGCCGAAGATCGGAACGAGCACCCGGTCGCCGGGGACGAGCACCGACGCCAGGACCGCTTCGATACCCGCGCGGGCGGTCCCGTCCACCAGCAGGGTCCATCGGTTGCTGGTGCGGAACACCTGACGGTAGAGCGCCATCACCTCGTTCATGTACTCGGTGAAGCGGGGGTCGAACTGTCCGAGCAGGGGCAGCGCCATCGCCTGGAGGACGCGGGGGTCGACGTCCACCGGGCCGGGACCCATCAGCCGGCGCGGGGGAGGGCTCAGCGGTTCGAATGCGTTGTTCATGAAGGCTCTCCTTGCGCGACGGGGCGTCATCCGGATCGAAGCCGCGCGGTCACCGTGCCGGCGCCCTGGCGCCGGACCTTGCCTGCCGTGCGCCTCGGCGGACACACGGTGGTTCCCGGGAACACGGGCCGGCGGCGCGGGGCGAACGGGACGTTTGCGTGCCTGGGGCGCGACCCTTCGGGATGGAAGGCATGCCGGGCGCATCGTGCTTCGGAGCGCGACTCTTCGAGGCTGAAGGCACGTCGGGCACGTCGCGCCCGGGGGGCGATCCGGGGCCGAATCATGAGGGTTCGTGGTGCGCATGCCAGTGCCGGGCGACGTCGATGCGCCGAGCCACCCACACCCCGTCGTGCCCGGCGACGTAGGCGAGGAAGCGGTCGAGAGCCGCGGCCCGGCCCGGCCTGCCGGCGAGCCGGCAATGGAGCCCTACCGACATCATCTTCGGGGCGTCCGCCCCCTCGGCGTACAGCGTGTCGAAGCTGTCGCGGAGATAGGCGTAGAACTGGTCTCCGGAGTTGAACCCCTGGGCGGTGGCGAAGCGCATGTCGTTCGCGTCCAGGGTGTACGGGACGACGAGATGCGGGCCGTGCGGGCCGGGCTCCCAATACGGCAGATCGTCCGCGTACGAGTCGGCGTCGTAGAGAAAGCCGCCCTCCGCCTTGACCAGATCGCGCGTGTTCGGGCTGGTCCGGCCCGTGTACCACCCCAGCGGACGGGTGCCCGTCACCCGGGTGTGGATCGCGATGGCCTCCTCGAAATGCGTGCGTTCGACGTCCAGCGGCACGAACTGGTAGTCGATCCAGCGCAGGCCGTGGCTCGCGATCTCCCAGTCCGCCTCCAGCATCGCGGCCACCGCCTCGGGGTTGCGTTCGAGCGCCATCGCCACCCCGTAGACGGTGACCGGCATCGCGCGGCGCGTGAACGTCCGCCACAGCCGCCAGAATCCGGCCCGGGAGCCGTACTCGTAGATCGACTCCATGTTCATGTGGCGCACGCCGGGCAGGGGCTGCGCCCCGACGATCTCGGAGAGAAACGCCTCCGACGCCTCGTCGCCGTGCAGCACGCAGCTCTCCCCGCCCTCCTCGTAGTTGACCACGAACTGGAGCGCGATGCGCGCGCCGCCGGGCCATTTCGGGTCGGGCGGGTTGCGGCCGTAGCCGCGCATGTCTCTCGGGTAGGTGGTCATGGCAGGGTGAACCGGTTGTGCGCGGATGCAGGTCGGTGAAGTGTTCTACCTGTCCTTCGGCTCCCCGCACGGTCCGGGCGCCGGGCGGGAGGGACGCGGAAATCGGAACGTCGGTCTCGTCGGACGGTCGGGAGCTTCGATGCTGTCCGGGCATCTGGAAGACGACTCGTGCTCGCGGAAAGTCTGGCCAAAGCCGCGGGGGAATTGCAAGGGGGCCGGTGGTGAGGATCCACGCCATCGAGCCTTGACGGTTGACTCGGGTTCCCGGACTGCCGGCCCCGGCACGGCGCCGGCGGCGCGTCAGGCGAGCGGGGTGGTGGCGCACCTGACGCAGGAACCCCACCGGCCACTGGTGGGCCGCGGAAGCTCTGCGAGTGAGCCGCGCTCGTCCGTGACGGCATTGCCAATCCGATCGAAGGGAATCGAGCCGGCCCTGCCCGTCCGTTTGTCCATCCCCCGGGCCTGTGGAAGAATGCCGGCGCCGGTTTCTCCCTCCATTCACAGGCTCGTCTCCCATGTCCAGCACCATCGAGATCCCCTCCGACGGCAGCAGGATCACCATCGAAAACGGGACGCTGAACGTCCCCGACAACCCCGTCATCCCCTACATCGCGGGAGACGGCATCGGCGTGGACATCTCACCGGTCATGCTCGAAGTGGTGGACGGCGCGGTGGCGCGCGCCTACGGCGGCGCCCGCAAGATCCACTGGGTGGAGGTGTATGCCGGCGAGAAGGCCAACCACCTGACGGGGTCCTGGCTCCCGGACGAAACCATCGAGGTCATGAAGGAGTACCTGATCTCGATCAAGGGGCCGCTGACCACGCCGGTGGGCGGCGGCATCCGCTCGCTGAACGTGGCGGTGCGCCAGATCATGGACCTCTACGTCTGCCTGCGGCCGGTGCGCTGGTTCGAGGGCGTGCCCTCGCCGGTGCGCAAGCCCGAGCTGGTGGACATGGTGATCTTCCGCGAGAACACCGAGGACATCTACGCCGGCATCGAGTTCGAGGCCGGCGGCGAGCAGGCCCGCAAGTTCCTCGATCTCATGAAGGAAAACTTCCCCGCCTCCTACGACAGGATCCGCTTCCCCGAAACCTCCGGCATCGGCGTCAAGCCCGTCTCCCGGGAAGGCAGCGCGCGTCTGGCCAGGGCCGCGATCCGCTACGCGATCGACAACGCACGCAAGAGCGTGACCTTCGTGCACAAGGGCAACATCATGAAGTTCACCGAAGGAGCGTTCCGCAACTGGGGGTACGAGGTGGCGGAACGGGAATTCGGCGCCGAAACCTATACCTGGAGCGAGTGGGAACGCACGGTGGCGGACCAGGGACAGGACGCCGCCAACGCGGAGCAGGCCGCGGCGCTGGCCGCCGGTCGGGTCCTGTGCAAAGACGCCATCGCGGACATCACCCTGCAACAGGTGCTCACCCGCCCCGGCGGGTTCGACGTCATCGCCACCACCAACCTCAACGGCGACTACCTCTCCGATGCGCTGGCCGCCCAGGTCGGGGGCATCGGCATCGCCCCCGGCGGCAACATCAACTACGACACCGGGCATGCGGTGTTCGAGGCCACCCACGGCACCGCGCCGAAGTACGCGGGCCGCGACATGGTGAACCCCGGCTCGCTGGTGCTCTCCGCCGAAATGATGCTGCGCTACATGGGCTGGCGGGAGGCGGCGGACCGGATCATCTCGGCCATGGACGGCGCCATCGCCGGCAAGAACGTGACCTACGACTTCGCCCGGCTGATGGGCGGCGCCAACCGGGTGTCCTGCTCCGAGTTCGGCCGCATCATGATCGGGATGATGTGAGCCGGGCGGTGGCGGGCCGGCGGCCGGACATCGCGCGCTGCGCGCGGCTCATCTACGAGGGGTTCGAGCGTTACAACCGGCAGTTCAGGCGCATCACCGACCGCGCGCGGCGGCGTTTCGAGGAGCGCGACTGGAAGGGCCAGATCCAGGACATCGGCGAGCGCCTGGAGCTGTACGACAGGTGGTGCCTGACGATACAGCGCCAGTTGCGCCGCGAGCTCGACGCCGGGGCGGACCGGCGCGAGTGCTGGCGGCAGGTGCGCGACCTCTACGGCTCACGGCTGGAGAACGTGCCCGACGCCGGCTTCATGAAGACCTTCTTCAACTCCATCAGCCGGCGCACCTTCGGCACGGTGGGGGCCGACGGCATGCTCGAATTCATCCAGCCGCCGCCGGACGAAGGGCTGGAATCGCTGGCCAAGCGCCGCTATCCATGCTGGCACGAGGTCGAGACCGGCTTCCGGCGGATCCTCAGGGACTTCAAGTTCCGCGAGCCGTACCGGGACGCCGGCCACGACGCGCATTTCATGGCGGGCGAAGTCCTCGACCACGCCGGCCGGCTCGGGATGGACGCGGGCGGTTTCCACCGCCTGGAATTCATCGACTCCCATTTCTTGCAGGGCGCGCGCGCCTATCTCGTGGGACGCATCATCCACGAGCGCCTCACGCTCCCCATCGTGGTGGCGTTCGAAAACACCGGGGACGGCATCCGCGTGGACGCGGTGCTGCTCGAGGAATCGCAGGTCGCCAACGTCTTCAGCTATACGCGCTCCTACTACTTCACCGACCCCACGTCGGTGGTGGGTGCGGTGCAATTCCTGCACTCCATCCTGCCACGCAAGCCGATCGACGAGCTGTACACCGTGCTGGGCAGGCTGCGCCAGGGCAAGACCGAGCGCTTCCGGACCTTTTCCGACCACCTGGGCCGGAGCCGCGACCGCTTCGTGCACGCCGAGGGCGACCCCGGCCTGGTGATGCACGTGTTCACGCTCCGCTCCTTCAACCTGGTGTTCAAGGTGATCCGCGACCTGTTCGGCTATCCGAAGAACACCACGCGCGAGCAGGTCGTCTCCAAGTACCGGCTCGTGTCCCGGCATGACCATGCCGGGCGCCTGATCGACACGCAAGAGTTCCTGAACCTCAAGCTCCCGGCGGATCGCTTCGAGCCGGGGCTCCTCGCGGAGCTGCTGGAAGGTGCGGCGGAGACCGTCCAGCGCGAGGGCAGCGACCTGGTCTTGAACCGTGTCTATATCGAGCGCCGCGTGCGTCCCCTGAACCTCTACATCCGCGAGGCGGCGCGGGACAGCGCCGTCGCCGCGATCCTGGACTACGGGCAGGCGATCAAGGATCTGGCGGAGACCAACATCTTCCCCGGGGACCTGTTACTGAAGAACTTCGGGGTCACCGCCTCGGGCCGGGTGGTGTTCTACGACTACGACGAGGTGGCGCTGGTGACGGAGTGCCGCTTCCGCGAGCTGCCCGAACCCGACGACGACTTCCCCCTGATGGACCTGGGGGCCACGCACTACATCGGGCCGCACGACATCTTCCCCGAGGAGTTCATCAAGTTCCTCGCCATGGAGGCGGATTTGCGGAAAGCGTTCCTCGCAGCCCACGGCGACCTGCTGACCGCGCGGTACTGGCGGGACGTGAAGAACCGCCGGCTGGCGGGGGAGATCACGCACGTGATTCCGTACCGGCGGCCGGCGCGCGCGAAGGTGGCCGGGACGACCACTCCGATGCCGGCTTGATCCGGCATCCGCGGCGACAGCCAGCTCAAGAACCATGTCGTCCTTCGGGTCACGCAAGAACGGACGCCAGAGGAAAAATATCTCCTGATGGTGTGCCACCGATACAACATGGTCCAGGAACATCGCTACGTCTCGACGTCCAAATTGCAAGCGTGCACGCGCACATCCGGCAATTCTCGCATTCTGCCCTCCGCCGCAGGCGCGAGGCATGGCATTGAAACGGACCCGGGCGCTTCGCCCGCCTACCTCCCGCCCCGCGCACGGGCCGCCCGGACGCCCGCCACCGCCTCGAACGCCGCGACCAGCGCGTCGGCGAACGCCGGGTCGTTGACGTGGTGGGGCAGCCGCACGAGCTGCCGCGTCCCGGTCTGGCGCACCGTTTCCTCCAGCGCCCCGAACAGGGCCGCGCGGGCGCCCGGATCGTGGAACGCCATCCCCGGGGCGTCGAGCTGGGACACACCGCCTTCGGGGAGGAGGAAGCGGACCGGGCCGGCCATCAGGTTCAGACGCGTGCCGATCCACCGCCCCATCCGGTCGTTCTCCTCCGCCGTGGTGCGCATGAGGGTGACCTGGGGGTTGTGCTCGTGGAGGTTCCGGCCCCGGTAGCGTTCGGGCACGCTCTCGCGCGGACCGAAGTTGACCATGTCCAGCGCGCCGGGGGCGCCGACCCAGGGGGCGCGGGTGCGGATCACGGCTCCGAAGCGGTCCTCGGTCGCGGGGAACACGCCGCCCATCATCATGTCGCAGACCTCGGTGGTGGTGACGTCGAGCACCCCGGCCAGCTCCCCGGAGTCGAGCAGCTTCTCCATCGAGCGACCGCCAGTGCCGGTCGCGTGGAAGACGAGGCAGTCGTAGCGGTCCTCGAGCCTCGCGCACACCTGCCGCACGCAGGGCGTGGTCACCCCGAACATGGTGAGGCCGATCGCCGGGCGTTCCTGGCGGGCGGTGGTACGGGCGCCCGCCCGTGCACGGGCGCGGGCGCGGGCCGAGGTCTCGTCGCCGCGGTTGGCCACCATCCCGGCCAGCGCGTGCGCCCCGTTGGACAGCACCTTGCGCGAGATGGCGTTGAGGCCCTGCACGTCCGTGACCGAGTACAGCATCATGATGTCCGACGCGCCCACGTAGCGGCTCACGTCGCCCGAGGCGACGGTCGTGACCATGATCTTCGGCACCCCCACCGGCAGCGCCTGCATGGCGGGGGCGGCCAGCGAAGCGCCGCCGGAGCCGCCCGCGGAGAACACGCCCGCGACTCCCTGCTGGCGCGGCATCCAGCGCTCCAGCGCGACCGCCATCTCGCGCACCGCCGTCCCGCGGTCGTTCGTGAACACGGCGTTCGGACCTTTCGGGTGGTAGGCGGCGATGTGGTGGGGCGGGACGTCCGCCGCCGACGGCCGGCCCGAGGTGGAGACGTCGATCAGCTTCACCCGCGGCCCGGCCTCCACGATCCGGTCCCGGACGAATTTGAGCTCGGCGCCCTTGGTGTCGAAGGTGCCGATCACGAGCACCACGGGATCGCCTTCCGGCGAAAGCGGACGGAGCGGCCCGCCCGCCGCGGCACGCGGGACGCCCCTGGGATGGGGACCGTCCGCATGGCGGGCGCCGTCCGTATAGCGGGCGCCGTCTGCATCGCGGGCGCCACCCGTATAGCGGGCACTGTCCGCGTCATGCAGGCCGCCTGCACCACGCCGGCGCCTCGATCCGGCGAGATCCGCCGCGGCCGACTCGTAGTCGGCAACCGGCACCGGCTTCGACCACCGGGTCGGCGGCTCCGGGTTCGACATCCAGATCCGGCCGGTGCCGTGACCCGATACGAGCCACAGTGCAGGGGTCCCCGGCGCCGATGCTCCCGGTACGCCGGCACCACCGCCGGCTCCGGAGGCTCTGCCTGCCCTGCCGGCACCGCCGACGCCACTGGCATCACCGGTACCGCCCGGCCCCGATTCATCATCGCCATGGCGGCCGACCCCGAGGAGACGTTGCTGGAGCTCGCGATCGGCCGCCAACGCCGCCGCATCCATGATCCTGTGGATGCGCCCGTTCACCATGATCGCGACGTCGTCCGACACCGCGGTGGCCACCCCGATGTTCTGCTCGATGACGAGGACCGAGACCTCGCCCTCCTCGCCGATGCGGATCAGCATGTCCTCGACCTGCTGCACGATCACCGGCGCGAGCCCTTCGGTCGGCTCGTCCATCACCAGCAGGCGCGGGTTGAGCAGCAATGCGCGGGCGATCGCGAGCATCTGCTGTTCGCCGCCCGAGAGCTGGCCGCCCCGGCTCGTGCGCCGCTCCGCCAAGCGCGGGAAGGCGTGGTAGATGCGCTCGCGGGTCCATCCGCCGCGGGCGCCGCGCTGGCACAGCCGGAGGTGTTCGTCCACGGTGAGCGAGGGCCACAGCCGTCGCCCCTGCGGCACGTACCCGACCCCGTGGTGCGCGATCCGGCTCGGGCCCAGACCGGCGAGCTCGTCGCCCTCGAACTGCACCGAGCCGCGCGCGACCGGCACGAGCCCGGTGATCGCGTTGCACAGCGTGGTCTTGCCCATGCCGTTGCGACCCACGACGGAGACGACGCCGTGCGCGAGATCGAGATCGACCCCTTGCAGCGCGTGGGACTGGCCGTAGTAGACGTGGAGACCCCGGATCCGGAGCACCGCCGCCGCTTCGCGCCGCCGCGCGTGCTCAGGCATGGCCGTCTCCTTTTTCGTCGAACCGATGGGGTCCACCTCAGTTCCGGTCGCGACTTGCCGCTGGCTGCTCAACAGATGACGTCAGCGACGGTTCATCAAAGATCGAGGTGCAGGCGTAACGCGTCGTCGATTCGGTCCATGAGTTGTGGCGGCACGCGCCCGACCCGGGAGTCGATACGCTCCACGGCGACGGCCCGCACCTGTTCCGCTTGAGCCTTCGAGTCGCGTGGCAAGCCGCAAAGGCGGGCCGGCAATGCGACCTGGAAGTCGTAGACTCGGCGCACGTTGGTCGTCACCGGCACCACAGTGACGACACCTCGGTCGAGTCGAACGGCCGTCATGTTGGCGCCGTCATTGCTGACGATGACCGCCGGCCGGCGGTAGACGGCTTCCGAGCCCAGAGGCACGCTGAAATCTACTGTCCAGATGTCGCCGCGGTGCATGGCCTCAACGCTCTGTGTCCGCTCGATCCAGTCCGTCACCGGTAGAATGGTCCCAGACGTGGACGTCCGTATCCTCGATCGACTCGTCGAAGGCGCACGCGTAGTCGTCCGCCAGACTGACCGAATGCAAAAGTTGCACAGCCCTCCGCACTACCGCCGATCGAGATTTCACGCCCCGTGAGCGAGCGTAGTGATCGAGGAAGGTCACCTCGTTATCGGAGAGAGAGATGCTGATCTTCATACTGATCACCCGCTTGATGGCTCTCTTCATTTTTTCATGTCGGTGTGCCGATACCGGCACGCTACCATGAAGGCTCCTGGCAGCTTGCCGATCGGGGGCCGATTTCCGCCCGATATGACCGCGAGGCTGGTCAAAATGTCGGTCTCGGTCATTGCATGACCACGATGCGGTGAACCGCCTCCCCCCGCCGCCGCACGCGATCAGCCATGGCCGCCCCCGAGATAGAGCTCCTGCACTTCCGGATCGGATTCGATCTCGGCCGGCGTCCCCTCCTTGAATATCCGGCCGTTGTGCATCATCGATACGCTCTCCGCGACCCGTAGCGCCACGTCCATGTCGTGCTCGATGATGATGTAGCCGATGTGCGAGGGGAGCGAGTCGAGGATCTCGACGAGCTCCGCGCGCTCACTCGGGGAGAGCCCTGCGGCCGGCTCGTCGAACAGGATGAAGCGCGGAGCGCCGGCGAGCGCAAGCGCGATCTCGAGCTGGCGCTGCTCGCCGTAGCTCAGCTCCGCGACCAGCCGATCACGCACGTCGGTGAGGTGCACCACCTCGACGAGATCGAGGGCTGATTGCACGAGTGAATCGTTGCGCCGGGGGCGCAGCAGCGAGAAGCGTCCGCGCGAGACCCCGCGGCAGGCGAGGTAGACGTTGTCGAGCACCCGCAGGCCGCCGAACAGCAGCGAGATCTGGTAGGTGCGCCGCAGGCCCCGGCGGATTCGCTCGTGCGGCGGGAACCAGGTCACGTCCTCCCCGAAGAAACGGATCACCCCGGAGCTGGGCGGGAAGTCTCCGGTTACCGCGTTGAACAGGGTGGTCTTGCCCGCGCCGTTGGAGCCGAGGACCGCGCGCCGTTCGCCGGGGCGCACGCTCATCGTCACGTCGTCGAGCGCCACCAGGGCGCCGAACAACCGGCTGACCCCGCGCAGCTCCAGCGCGTTCCCCGCACCCGCGGCGGAGAGCCGTTCAGCGACGCTCGCCATCATCCTGGCCCCGCATCGCCGGAACCAAGGGTATTTCTTCGATTTCTTGCATGTGCTTCGTCTGCTCGCGCTCGACGCCCTCACTGCCCGCGTGCGGGCGATTCACACACACAGCCGGCGGACGGCTCTACGTGCCGACCCCTTGGCGGGATTCCTGTCCCTGGCCATCAATAACCCATTGTTCGACAACGTGTCTGGAATATGTAGTGTCGAGGACGAATCTAGTGTGCCGTCCAGCCCCCATCGACCCGCAGGCTCGTTCCGGTGACGATGCCCGATGCCGGGGAGGCGAGGTAGAGCACCGCCGCCGCGACCTCGTCGGCGGTGCCGAGGCGCTTCATCGCGATCATGCCCATCACGAACTCGGCGAAATCCGGATCTTCGAGGAACGGACGGGTGAGCGGCGTCTCGATGAACGTCGGCGACACCGTGTTCACCCGGATCCCGTGCGGCCCGAGCTCGACCGCCATCGCCTTGGTCAACCCTTCGATGCCGTGCTTCGTCATGCAGTAGACGGTGCGCCGCGGCGATCCGACGTGGCCCATCTGCGAGCTCATGTTGACGATCGATCCGCTCCCGCGCTTCATCATCACCCGCGCCGCGCTGCGCGCAACCCGGAACGCGGCGCGGACGTTGAGGTTCAGCATCCCGTCGAGCACCTCATCGGTCACTTCGAGGAACGGCTGCGGCCGATTGGTTCCCGCGTTGTTCACCAGCACGTCGAGCCGATCGAGCGCCTCGATGCGCGCCAGAAGGGCATCGCCAACCACGTCCTCCACCCATGTCTCGACGGGGCCGGGCGCCTCCCCGGCGAGATTGGCGAGCTCCCTCTCGGTGCGCGAGACCGCGATGACCCGTGCGCCGGCCTCGGAGAGCGCCAGCGCGCATGCACGCCCGAGGCCGCGCCCGGCCCCCGTCACCAGCGCAACGTGCCCCGCGATGCCCCGCGCCCAGACGGGCCGGTCGTCTTTCTCGCGAACGCTCATGGACCCTCCTCGAAAGCGGACCGATCCAGAATACTTCACCGCTCTCGGTGAAGGCGATTGACGCCTCGCACCGAATGCGGCAACGATGCCGAGTCATCGAGAGGAACCACCGATGGATCTGGAGTTCACGAACGAGCTGCGTAATTTCCGGCGAGAGGTGCGCGCGTTCATCGAGGAGCGGCTGCCCGGAGATCTCCGCACGAAGGTCGAGCGCTTCCTGACGCTCGGAAAGGAAGACTATCTTCGCTGGCAGGACATCCTCGCCGAGAAGGGCTGGCTCGTTTATTCGTGGCCGGTGGAGCATGGCGGCACGGGCTGGTCTCCCGTGCAGCGCTACATCTTCGAGGAGGAGATGGGGCGCGCCAATGCGCCGCGGATCATCCCCTTCGGGCCAAAGATGGTCGGGCCGGTGATCTGCACCTTCGGCGACGACGCGCAGAAGGCGAGGTACCTGCCGGCCATCGCGCGGAACGAGACGTGGTGGTGCCAGGGCTACTCGGAGCCGGACGCCGGCTCCGATCTCGCCAGTCTGCGCACCCGGGCGGTCCGCGACGGCGACCACTACGTCGTCAACGGTACCAAGACCTGGACCACCCTCGCCCAGTGGGCGGACATGATGTTCTGCCTCGTGCGCACGGACCCGGAAGCCAAGCAGCAAGAGGGGATCTCCTTCCTGCTGATCGACATGCGCGCCCCCGGGGTCGAGGTCAGGCCGATCACCACCATCGACGGCGGCCGGGAGATCAACACCGTCTACCTCACCGACGTGAAGGTGCCCGTCGAGGACCGTGTCGGCGAGGAGAACAGGGGCTGGACGTATGCCAAGTTCCTGCTGGGGCACGAGCGCTTCGGCATCGCCGGCATCGCGGCGTCCAAGGCGCGGCTGTCCTACCTGAAGGACATCGCGCGCCGGCACCGGGTGGGCGGTGCGCTGCTCGCCGAAGACGCCGATTTCATGCGCTCGGTGGCCGAGGTCGAGATCGAGCTGACCGCCCTTGAATACACGGAGCTGCGCGCTCTGATGGACGCGGAGCAGGGCAAGTCGCCGGGGGTGGAGGCGAACATGCTCAAGATCCGTGGCACCGACGTGCAGCAGAAGATCTCCGGGATGCTGATGAAGGCCATGGGCAACTACGCGGCGCCCTGCGTTCCCGAAGCGATGGAGTACGGTTGGAACGGGGCGCCGGTGGGGCCGGAGTACGCGGCGGGGCTGGCCCCCGCGTACTTCAACATCCGCAAGACCTCGATCTACGGAGGCACCAACGAGATCCAGCGGAACCTTATCGCCAGGATGGTGCTGGGGCCGTGAGCCGGCGCCTGCTGGTTCTTCCACCCGCGTGCCGGCCCGTTCCCGGGTGCCCGGATCAGCGGGCTCTCAATGGCGCCAAGGCCGTGAACCCGTCGTCAATCACGTCCAATGTGCCTGCCGGTCCGGCGGCGTCCGGCCAGCGGGGGCGGCGAGTCCTTCCCTGGTCCGCCCGCCCGCGGTCCCGAAACGCCGGGAATGCATCGTTCCGGTCCGTCCGGTTCGCGCTCCCGACTCGTATCCGGGCCAGACGTGCAGGCCCGTGCATCGGAGCCGGCCCGTGAATTTCTCTCTGAGCGAGGAGCAACGGCTCCTCAAGGACAGCGCGGAGCGCTTCGTGCGGGAGACCTGCTCGCTCGACCGGCGCCGCGCGCTCGTCTCGAGCGATCTCGGCTACAGCGAGGAAAGCTGGCGGCAAATGGCGGATCTCGGATGGCTGGGGGTCACCGTGCCCGAAACCTGCGGCGGCATCGGCGGAGGTGCGGTGGAGATGATGGTGCTGATGGAAGCGTTCGGCGCCGGCCTCGTGGTCGAGCCGTACTTCCCGAGCGTCGTGCTCGGCGGCAATCTGGTAGCGATGGCCGGCTCCGAAGCCCAGAAACAGGCCATCCTTCCCGCCCTCGTCGCCGGCGAACTCAAGCTCGCGTTCGCCTGGGTGGAAGCCCGGTCCGGTTACGATCTCTTCGATGTCGAGACCAGGGCCGAACGGCGCGACGGCGGCTACGTGATCCACGGCGCCAAGGGCGTGGTGCCCGGCGCCGCCACCGCCGGCAAGCTCATCGTCTCCGCACGCACGAGCGGAGCCTCCCGCGATCGGGACGGCATCGGGCTGTTCCTCGTCGATCGCGCTGCGAGTGGAGTGAAGCTGCGCGGCTACCGCACCGTGGACGGGCTGCGCGCGGCGGAGGTCGCGTTCGAGAACGTGGCGGTGGGCGGCGGCGCGGTGCTCGGCGACCCGCAAGGCGCCCTGCCGGTGGTCGAGGCGGTGGCGGAACGGGCCATCGCCGCACTCTGCGCGGAGGCGGTCGGGGTGATGGACGTCATGATGCGCGATACCACGGAGTACCTGAAGACGCGCAGACAGTTCGGCCGGCCCATCGGCGCATTCCAGGTCCCGCGGCACCAGCTCGCCGACATGTGGATGGCGAGCGAGGAAGCGCGGTCGATGATGTACGTGGCGACGCTTCGGCTCGGCGACCCCGACCCCGGTTTGCGCGCGAAGGCGGTCTCCGGCGCCAAGCACCTCATCGGCAGGCACGGACGGCTGATCGGCCAGCACGCCATCCAGCTCCACGGCGGCATGGGCATGACCGAGGAGATGGGCGTCGGCCACTACTTCAAGCGGCTGACCATGATCGACGTCATGTTCGGCGACGAGGCATACCACCTGAAGCGCTACGTCGGCTTGTGAGGATGCGGGACGGCACGAGGACCGGGTTGTCACCGAGGCCGCGAACGTTGAATCGTGTCTTGAACGAGTTCCGGTCAGACGCACTCACGCGTCCGACTTCGGGGCGTCGAACACCGCGGACACCTCGGCGGCAAAGCCTTCGAGCAGCGGCGACGTGGCCACCCCGCCGCATCCGAACACGCCGTGCTCGACATACACGTTGTCCTTCAGCGTGAGCACCGTGATCGTCTCGTCGCGCGGGTCCGCGATCCAGTACTCCGGGATCCCCCCCTCGGCGTAGTCCGCGCGTTTCTCGACCAGATCCCGATCCGGATCGTCAGAGCTCACGACCTCGACCACCAGATCCGCGCCCAGCCAGTAGCGATCCTGACGGCGGGGGTCCGAACGGTCGCGGAACATCATCAGGTCGGGCTCGCGGAACTTGCCCTCGCGGATACGCATGCGTAGCGCGGAGAACCTCACCACGCCGCCGCGCGGCCTGAGATGGTCATGGAACAGGCGATAGAGGAACGCGAGGACAGCCTGATGCGCATCGGTCGGCATGGGCAATTCCTGAACGTGCCCGTCGGTGAACTCGATCAGGCGGGAGGTGTGGTCGGTGAGCCACAGGTAGGCATCGTCGCTCCAGCTCCCCTGGGACGGCAGGAGGTCGCACAGGAGGGAGGCCAGCGCGCGCTGCCGGGAAGCCGGGGCGGTCGTCGCGGGTTCGGTCGTCGTCATGGCGTTCATCGTAGCGCGTTTCAGGTGCGGCAGGCACTCCGCCACCCGGCGAAGGTGGCAAAGCCTCCGACGAAGGCCGGTGCCCAGGCAAAGGGGCGCGATGGACGCATCCCCCCCTATTCCGCCAGCTCCGCGATCGCTCCGAGCGCGTGTTCCAGATCCTCATCGTCGGTGAAGAAGCCGGGGGCGATCCGCACCGCGCCCAGGATCCCCGCCGTGCCCTGGTCTTCGTGCACGAGCGGCGCGCAGTGCAGGCCGGCGCGCACGCAAACGTGGTGGTCGGCGTCGAGCATCTCGCCGACCTGGGTCGCGGGCAGGCCCTCTACGTTGAACGACAGCGTGGCGACCCGCGGGCGGTTCCCGTGCGGCCCGTAGACGGTGACCCCATCCATGGCGTCGAGCGCTCTCCGGATGTGGCGGATGTGGCTCACCTCCACGGACTCGATGTGGGCGAGCGCGTGTGCGCATGCGGTGGCGTGGCCGGCGTCGGATGCGGCGCCGGGCCGAGCGCGGCCGAGATCCGCGAACCATTTCTGCGCGGCGTTCAGGCCCGCGATGCCCGGGATCGAGCCGGTGCCCGCTTCGAGGCGATGTGGGTAGGCGTCGGGCTGGAACGTCGAGATCGAATCGACGCCGGTGCCACCCACCCGGCCATGGCGGATCTCGACGCCCTCGGCGACGATCATCCCCCCGATCCCCATCGGCCCGAACAGGCCCTTGTGGCCGGTGAAGCACAGGACGCCGATCCCCAGCGCGTCCATGTCGATGGGGAGCACGCCCGCGCTCTGTGCCGTATCGACGACGAAGACGGCTCCGGCCTCGCGCGCGGCCGCACCGATCGCGGCGAGATCCTGGACCGAGCCGAGCACGTTCGAGCCGTGGTTGACGACCACGACCCGGGTGCGCGGGCGAAGCGCATCGCGGACCGCATCGGGGTCCACGTAGCCCTCGGCGTCCGCCCCGACCCGCGTGACCCGCACCCCGTGGTCGCGCTCGAGGTGGTAGAGCGGGCGCAGCACGGAGTTGTGCTCGACCCGCGTGGTGACGACGTGGTCCCCCTCGCCGACGAGGCCGAACAGCGCGATGTTCAGCGAGTCGGTGACGTTCTGGGTGAACACCACCCGATTCGGATCGCCGCGGAAGCCGAAGAACTGCGCGAGCAGGCGCCGCGTCTCGAAGATCATCTGCTCCGCCTCGATCGCCAGGGTATGCCCGGCCCGGCCGGGGTTGACCCCGTGGCTGCGGAAGAAGGCGTCCATGAAGCGGTACACCGGCTCGGGCTTGGGCCAGGTCGTCGAGGCGTTGTCGAGGTAGTAGTGCTCCTTCATGGTGGGTCCTCCCTCCCCTTTGGCTTCCGCGCTCTCGCTTCAGCGGCACGGTGAAGAATGCAGGCTACACGGTTCCACCGGTTCACGCCGGGCGGCCGGCGATGCGACGGGGTTGCCGGACGATGTGAAGAAAGCAGGCCATGCGATTCCACCGGTTCATACGGATTCCAGCCAGGCCGCTCCGATAATGTATGCGAAATCCGGTCAAGCGAGGGAACATGACGCACCGGCCGTCCGCCGGTCGAAACGGCGGCTCTCCGATCAGGAGGCGAGGCGCTCGAGGTACCAGCGCGTGAAGGCGGCCGGATACGATTCCGCCGGGGCATGGGGTCCCGGCCGGTAGTGCCCGGAGTTCACGCCCTTCTGGTTGTCGATGATGATCCTCGTGTCCTTGATCGTGGTGACGTCCCATATCTCCGGGTCGCCGGGTTCGGCCAGGCAGATGAAGATCAGGCCGTGGGCGACGCGCACCTGGCAGGGGTGCAGCCCGAAGGCGGACCTGTCGAAGTCCTCCCCCATGCGGCTATGCTGTGGCATGGTCGAACGGATAAAGGAACCATGCCCCGCGATCCACGCTACGACGTTCTCTTCGAGCCGGTCCGGATCGGGCCGGTCACCGCGCCCAACCGCTTCTACCAGGTGCCGCACTGCTCCGGCATGGGCTTTGCCATGCCCCGCACGCTCAACGCCATGCGCGAGATCAAGGCCGAGGGTGGCTGGGGGGTGGTCTGCACCGAGTACTGCTCCACCGATCCATCCTCCGACGATCACTCCTATCCGTACTGCACCCTGTGGGATGACGGTGACGTGAGGAACCAGGCGGCGATGGTGGAGCGTGTGCACAAGCACGGGGCGCTCGCCGGCGTCGAGCTGTGGCACGGCGGCTACGCCTCCGCGAACCGCCTCTCGCGGGTGGCACCGGCGGCTCCCATGTCCATGCCGGTCTGGCACGGCACGGGCCAGACCCGGGCCATGGACAAGGCGGACATCCGCGAATTCCGGAAAAACCACCGCGCCTCGGCGCTACGGGCGAGGGAAGCGGGCTTCGATCTCGTCTACGTCTACGCCGCGCACGGCTACCTGCCGGCCCAGTTCCTCTCGCCGGTGCAGAACCGGAGGACGGACGAGTACGGTGGCCGCTTCGAGAACCGCGCCCGCCTCATCCGGGAGCTATTGGAGGAGACCAGGGAGGCGGTCGGCGACACCTGCGGGGTGGTGATCCGCTTCGCCGTGGACAATCTCGACGTCGACATGGGGATCACTGCGGACGGGGACGGCCGGGCGCTGGTCGAACACCTCGCCGAGCTGCCGGATCTCTGGGACGTGAACATCGCCAACTTCCCTGCCGACGCCCGCACCGCCCGTTTCGCCGAGGAGGGCGCCCAGGAGGAGTACGTCGCCTTCGTCAAGCAGGTGACGTCCAGACCGGTGCTCACCGTGGGGCGCTACACGAGCCCCGACCGCATGGTCTCGATCGTCAAGGCGGGCCTGGTCGACATGATCGGCGCGGCGCGGCCCTCGATCGCCGATCCCTTCCTGCCGAAGAAGATCGAGGAAGGCCGCCTCGAGGACATCCGCGAGTGCATCGGCTGCAACGTCTGCATCATGGGCGACGGGCTGGGGGCTCCCATCCGCTGCACCCAGAACCCGACCATGGGCGAGGAGTGGCGCCGCGGCTGGCACCCCGAAACGATTCCGCTCCGGGGCGGCGACGGGAAGGTGCTCATCGTCGGCGCCGGCCCCGCGGGGCTGGAGGCGGCGCGCGCCGCCGGCCAGCGGGGATACGAGGTGACGCTGGCGGAGGCGACGGTGGAGCTGGGCGGGCGCGCCCGGCGCGAGGCGCTCCTTCCGGGCCTGGCCAGCTTCGCGCGGGTGAAGGACTGGCGGCTGGGCCGGATCGCCGGACTGCCCAACGTGGAGATCTACCGCGACAGCGCGCTCGACGCCGCGCAGGTGCTGGAGTTCGGTTTCGAGCACGTCTGTATTGCCACCGGCGCGCACTGGCGGGCGGACGGCATCGGCCGTTCCAATTTCAACCCCATCGACGGTCGCGGGCACCCCCGTATCTCGACGCCCGACGACGTGATGGCGGGCAAGAGCATCGAAGGCCGGGTGCTCGTCTACGACGACGACCACTTCTACATGGGCGGGGTCGTCACGGAAGCGCTGAGGGCGCGCGGCAACGACGTGATCTTCGTGACCAGCGCCGACTCCGTCTCGCCGATCTGCGAATACACCCTGGACCAGTCGCGCATCCAGGCGCGCCTGATGGAGCTCGGGATCGAGATCGTCACCGCCCGGATGCTGCTCGCCTTCGACGGCAGCCGGGCGATGCTGGCCTGCACCTACAGCGGCCGGGAGCGGCCGATGGACTGCGGCCATGTGGTGCTCGTGACCTCGCGCGAGCCGGACGACGCGCTCTATCTGGAGCTTGCCGCCGATCCCGCGCGCCTCGCCGATGCCGGCATCCGGAGCCTGAAGCGTATCGGTGACTGCGAGGCGCCGGATCTCATCGCCTCCGCGGTCCATGCCGGACATCTCTACGCCCGCACCCTCGACGGCGCCGACGTGGTGAAACGCGACCGGGTCGTCGTGTGATCGGATCGAAGCCTTGAGCGCATCCGGGTAGCCCGGCGAGCGGCGACATAGACGCGCCCGCCGTGGCGATGGGTGATCTCGTCAATGCCGCGCAGCTTGGTGGCCAGCATCTCCTCCCGGGAAAACGTCGCTACATCCGCCCCGCCGGAGAACCACGGGTTTTCGATGTCGAAGCGAACCGTCAGGGGTGGGTCGAACGCCTTGGTCTCCGTCGTGTTGATTTCGAGCTTCAACCTGATCCGTGTCGCTGGATCGTCCTCGGCCGGAACCCTGAAGCTGAGCTTGGGCGCCACCGGGCTCCGGTCGAATCCGGCACGTCCCAGCCACGGTTCAAGAGCCGTCCGAATATGGTCGAGGGTCGGCCCGATGGGGCCTCGTTTCCGGGCGCGTGACCGGCGAAACTTTGGCAGACCCGTGGTTCGGCGAACGCCGTCCGCGCCAAGCGCGGGGCGGGTCAGGCGCTGGATGCGACGTTGCCGCCCTGCCCCGTGCTCGCGGGCGCCCGGAGGGCAGATACCCGGGACAGAAGCTCCTCGCCGGTGGCGCATTCGATGATCCAGTCGCTCACCTGGTCCAGGTCCTCACGTACCGTCATGCCCCCCAGCAAGACCGACAGGCGCTCCGCCGTCTGCGCGTCGAACTGCAGCGCCGCCTGGCGGCCGAGCCGCCTGCCTTCTTCGACACGTTCCCTTTCAATGGTCTCCGCATGAATCTCCGCATGAATCTCCGCGCGCATCTCCGCGCGAATCTCCGTGCGAAGCTCCGCGCGCACCCTCGCATCCCATCGGTTCAGGTTCGCTTCCAGCAACGTCGCCATCTCGATCCCCTCCGCTCGCTCCATCTCATCGAACGACGGCAACTCCAGACCGCCGCCCGTCCTGTCTGCTTCCAGCGCCTTCGCCCAAGCGTACAGCGCCCGTCGAAACGCTTCGTTCTCCGCGCCGGGGAAGCGCTCCATCTCCTCCCGCAGCCGCGCCAGCAGCAGCTCCCGCGAGGAACCGCTTCGTTGCAACCGCACCGTCGCCGCCACCCGGTTCTCCGCCGGCCAATCGTCCGGCGACCTCGCTCCGGCGTCAAGGCGCCGGTACCTCTGAGGCTGCAACGGCATCAGGTCCCGCTCCACCCGCGCCGAGGGCAAAGGCGCCAGCTCCGACGCCTCGCCCGGCGCCGTCCAGCGCTCGCTCCCGTTGTACACCACGATCGGCAGCACCCACGGCAGGCCCCCTTCCCGTTTCACCACGCCTCGGCGAACCAGCCGCTCCAGCAACAGATCCGTGTATTCGCGCATCCGCTTCGCCATGTTCCGGTCCACCGTGGACTGGAACTCGATCAGCACCAGGAGGCAGGACTGCTCACCGTTTCCGAGCGTTCCGTCACGGAAGTACACCCGCCAGACCATGTCGCCGGTGCGCTTGCGGTGCTCATCGTCGAAGAACTCCGCCGACAGATCCTCCAGGGTCGCGAGGTCCAGGTCGTCCACCCAGTCGGGGATGACGAGGCGCAGCAGGTCCGCCACCACTTCGCGCAGGGCGTAGATGTACTTGTGGGCGGCGTCGTGATCCATGAGGGGACGATAAGGGGGCCACGGGCAACCGTCCGTGGACCTTCGGCCCGTCCGGCGTGGGACGTCGCCCCATCCTCGCGTGCGAGATCCGTCCGTCGCGGATGCCCCGTCACCGGGCGCCGGCGGCAAACCGTCCACCGAAGCGGGATCACTCCACGCCGATTGGCCCGGATTCTTCCGCAGCAGATCGCCCACCGAAGCGGGATCACTCCACATCGATCGGCCCGATCTCCTCCACCGCTTCGCGGATCCACCGATCGAGGTTGCGGGATGCCGCCGCGAGCCCATGTCTTGCGCGGACCTGGGCGCGGGCTGCCACCCCGGCCGCGGCCAGAGCGGCTGGATCGATCAGTGCCTTCTCCACCGCGCCCGCGAACGCTGCGGCATCCCCCTCCGGCACCAGCCACCCCCCCGCACCGTGGACGACGACTTCCCCGACCCCGCGTGCATCCCCGGCGACCACCGGAATCCCCAGCGCCTGGGCTTCGAGCATCGCCATGCCGATCGGCTCCCCGAGCGCGGGCCATACGAAGAGGTCGCAGACGCTCACGATTCCCCACAAGGCCGGCGGCGGCCGCAATCCGAGAAAGGTCACCCGCCCGGCCGCTCCGAGTTCCGCGAACGATGCCTCCACCTCGCGGCGGGCGGGGCCGTCGCCCACCACCAGCAGATGCCACGGCACATGCGGGATCCGTTCGAGGGCGCGAGCCAGCAGCCTGAACGATTCCGCCTTGCGCCCGCCGCGCATCATCGCGACACACGCGAGAAGCGGGACCTCGGGGCCGGTGGACACGAGGCGCGCGATACGCGCGCGACGGCGCGAGCGGTCGCCGCGCGACACGCAGGTCTCGATGTCGATGAACGGTGCGAGGCGGCAAAGTCGTGCGCCGCCGCCGGGCGGCCGTTCGAGGTCGGGCACGTCATCCGGGAAGTCACAGGGATCATCGGCGAGGCCTTCGAGGCCGCCTGGCAGCCGATCGAGACCGGACACGTCATCCGGGAAGTCACGCGGGTCACGAGCGGGATCTTCGAAGCCGCCGAGCAGCCGTTCCAGACCGGGCACATCGTCCGGGTTGAGCGCGATCACCCGGCCGGCCCGTGCGAGTGCTGCCGCGACGGCGCGATGGCCGTGCCGCCACGCGCCGCGTGCCTGCTTCGGCGCGTACGACGCCTCTGCGACGAGGTAGGGGATCCTCAGCCGGGCGCTGACACGAGGGCCGATCCAGTCCGGCGCCTTGTGGTAGAGGTGATACGTGAACCAGCACCGCGGCGCGCGGGGCGAGCCCAGCCAGCCATCGAGCAGCCGTTGCGCCTCTGCCCGCCCGATACGCGCCAGCCGGCGCTGGCGGGCTCGGTCGCCGGCGCCGTCGAACGTCCGCAGCCGCGACGCCAGCGCCACTTCGTGGCCGGCCCGCTCCAGCGCGCGCACCAGCAGCCCGGCGATGAGTCGATCCCCCGACGGAGTGGGGTGGTCCGGCGCCTTGAGCGGCGCGTAGAACGCAATCCTCACATCACGGGCTCGCGAGCCTCGAAAGCGTCCCCGGGGCTCGGCCTCGGAGCCGGATGCGGTGGAGCCGTCAGCAGCGCCCCGATCCTTGCCGTCCCGGCCTCGAACGAGAACCGTGTCGTCACCACCCGCCGGCCCGCCTCCGCCAGGCGTGCCCGTAGCGCGGGATCGGCGATCACGCGTTCGAGGGCGGCGGCCAGCGCGGCGGAGGCGCGCGGAGGCACGAGCAGGCCGTTGACCCCGTGCTCGATCAGCTCGGGGATCGCCGACACCCGGGTCGCGACGCAGGCGGCGCCGAGGAGCTGGGCTTCCATCAGCACGTTGGGCAGCCCGTCGCGGTCGCCGCCGGCGGAGATGCGCGAGGCCAGCGCGAACAGGTCCGCGCCGGCGAAGTGCTCCACCACGCGGTCGTGGGAGAGGCTTCCGCGCCAGCGCACCCGATCGGCGATTCCGAGCGTCTCCGCCTGCCCGCGCAACTTCGTGTCGAGCGGGCCGCCGCCCACGACCTCCAGCGTCCATGCGAGCCCCGGTGGCAGCATCGCGAGCGCATCGAGCAGGTCGTCGTACCCCTTCTTGTCCACCAGACGCCCCACCGAGAGGATCCGCACCGGGTCCGCCGGATCGGATCCGTCGCGGGTGGCCCGCTCCGCCACGCGAGACGGGAAACGCCGGAGATCCAGGCCGTGGTAGACCAGCTCCACGGCGCCGGGCGAAGGCGCCAGCCCCGCGAGGTGCTCCAGGTTGGCCCGCGTGCACGTCACCCCGAAACGGGCGTCGGCGAGCTTCTCCCGCTTCTCCCACTCCGGCGTCGTCCACACGTCCTTGGCATGGGCGGAGAAGCTCCACCTGACACCGCGCATCACGCTCGCGTAACGGGCGACCGAGGCGGGGGTGTGGAGGAAGTGCGCATGGATGGACTCGACGGGACCGAGCTCGGCCGCCAGCACGAGTGCCTGCCCG
Organism: uncultured Gammaproteobacteria bacterium; assembly: GCA_958295835.1. Lineage (GTDB taxonomy): Bacteria > Pseudomonadota > Gammaproteobacteria > HK1 > HK1 > HK1. The sequence goes on along the minus strand of OY282378.1, from coordinate 3,122,066 downwards.
AAGCGTCGCACCCGGTTCCGGGTACGGTCACGCGCCAGATCAGCCAGCCAGGTCGTGCGCGCGCCGCGGTACCCGGGGAGCCGCCGCGCCTTCTTCCACGCCCTCAGCACGCGCCCCGGCGCCTCGTGGAGGTACTCCGGCAGGTAGTACACGGGAGAGCGGATCTCGGCGTGGATCGGATGGGTGCACCGGTCCGTCGGGCGCCGCAGCGACACGATCACGAGGTCGAGCCCGCGGCGCTCCAGGGCCAGGATCTCCTGTGCGATGAAGGTCTCCGAGAGGCGTGGATACCCCTTCACGACCACCGCGACGGGGCCACGCACGGGAACGAGGTTCAGCCCGCGAGACCGGCGGCGCGCGGGTCGAGCTGGCGATCGACGAGCTGGTGGAGGTTGTCGAGACCCTCCGGCAGGCCCGGCGCGACGACCTCGGAAGGACGGCGCCGCAAGGGTTCAGCCCGTGAGACCGGCGGCGTGCGCGCCGCCGTGCGGCTTGCCGTGCGGGTCGAGCCAGCGGTCGACGAGCCGGTGGAGGTTGTCGAGACCCTCCAGCAGGCCCGGCACGACGACCTCGGAAGGACGGGGCCGCGAGGCGATCCCGCGCAGCGCCGCGGCCATGACGCCCCGGTCCCGGCCGTGCTCGTCGCTCAGCATCCGCACCAGGCCGAGCTGCTCGGCGCGCAACGCGCGGATGTACTGCTCCAGGCGCGGGCGGCGGCGCGGCACGATGATCGCCGGCTTGTCGAAGGTGAGGATCTCGCAGAACGTATTGTACCCGCCCATCGCGACCACCCCCGCCGCGCGGGCCATGAGGTTCTCGAACCGCGCGTCGAAGGTGATCGCCTCCACCCGATCGAGCCTCGCGATCCGCATGCGGAACTGCTCGCGGCGCCGCGGCCGCATGAAGGGTCCGAAAACGACCAGGGCGGGATGCGGCAGCCCCGGATCCGTCTCGTAGGCGCCGATGACCCAATCGATGAGATCTTCCCCGTCGCCGCCTCCGCCGGGGGTGACGAGGATGAACGGATCGGGCAGGGCGGTCGCGGCCGATATCCCGGGCGGATCACCGGACGGCGCGCTCTCGAGATAGCCTGTATAGATCATCTTCTGCCGGATCGACTCCGAAAGCCCGAGACCCGCAAGCGGATCGCACACCTGCGGCAGGCCGTAAACGAGGATGTCGTCGTAGAGGGTATCGAGCGCCGACACGGCGTTCTTTCGCTCCCACTCCTCCGCGAGCAGGACGGGATCGTCCATCACGTCCCGCAGCCCCAGCACGAGGCGGGAGCCTCGCGCCGCGAGCGCCTCGAGCGTGCCCTGCAGCTCTCCGCGCAGGCCGAGGGGCTCCTTGTCGACGATGAAGACGTCGGGTGCGAACACCTCCGCGGTATGCCGGATGATGGAGGCGCGCATCCGAACCACCTCCCCGATGTCCAGGTGCAGGCTGAGCGAGGAGTACTCGCCGTTTCTCAGCTTGATGACGCCGGGGACGCGGACGAAGTCGACCCGGGTCCGGAAATCGAAGCTCCCGATGATCGGCGAGCCCGACAGGATGAGCACGGACAACGCCTTGCGGCGCGCGACCAGCGCATGCGCGATGGTCCGGCACCGGCGCAGGTGCCCGAGCCCGAAGGAATCGTGGCTGTAGACCAGCACCCGGGCGTATCTGGATGGCGCGACCACGACTGCCCCGCATCGGCTTCCCGTGTCGCGCGCGAGCCTAGCCGATACCCGGACGAGCCCGCAATTCTGAAGCTCGACCGGTGGTTTGCCCGGAGAGATGCGGGCATCCATACGGCGATTCCCGTGGCCCCGCGTCCAGGCTCGGAGACCGTCGGATTGAACGATGGTTCCGGTATGGCGCAGCGGTGCGGCGGCGTCACCCGGTGGCGGGAACGACGGCCGGTACGATAGGATTTCCGTGCTTCCTTCGCGCGGTGGGGATGGCAGAAGGTCACGGGGTCGCACTTCCCGGCACACCGCACCGCTCCTTCAGCGCCGTGAGCGCCCGGCGCTTCCCGGGCACGACGAGAGCCGAGGTCGAGCATGCGCCTGCGATTGCCGACAAGCCGGGGGACTTCGCACCTGCCGGGGCGGGTGCGGGACGCGATCCGGCGCCAGCAGGCTTCGAGCGAGATCGTGGTCGGCTGGATCCAGCTTTCGATCGTGGTCACGTTCTCGGTCCTCTACGCGCTCTCTCCCAAGCCCTACACCGCCGATCCGGTGTTCGCACCGGAACCCTGGGTGCTCGGCGCATATCTGCTCTTCACCCTGGTGCGCGTGATCCTCGCCCACCGGCGTGCGCTGCCGGCCTGGCTGCTGTACGTGTCGGTGGTCCTCGACATGCTCCTGCTGCTTGCGCTGATCTGGAGCATCCACGTCAAGTACGAACAGCCGGCGTCGTTCTATCTCAAGGTGCCCACCCTGCTCTACGTATTCATCTTCATCGCGCTGCGGGCGTTGCGCTTCGAGGCGCGCTACGTCCTGCTCGCCGGCGCGGTGGCGGCGGCAGGATGGCTGCTGATGGTGTTCTACGCGGTCCGCGTCGAGCCGGACGACACGATGATCACGCGGGATTACGTCGAGTACATGACCTCGAACAGCGTGCTGCTCGGAGCGGAGTTCGACAAGGTCATTTCGATATTGATCGTCACCGGGATCCTCGCCGTCGCCATCACCCGCGCGCGCGGCCTGCTCGTGCAGTCGGCCGTCGAAAGCACCGCCGCGGCCGAGCTGTCGCGGTTCGTGCCCAGCGAGGTTGCGGCGCAGGTCAAGGCATCCGAGACGCCGGTCGAGGCGGGCGCGGGCGAGGTCCGTGAGACGACGATCTTCTTCAGCGACCTCGAAGGGTTTACCACCTTGAGCGAGGGGATGTCGCCGGTCGACCTGATCTCCACCCTCAACGAGTACTTCGCGGCGGTGACCGAGCCGATCGTCCGTCACGGAGGAGCCATCAACCAGTACCAGGGCGACGCCATCCTCGCGACCTTCAATCTTCCCGCGGCGCAGGAGGAGCACGCCGCGAGCGCGGTGCGGGCCGCGATCGAGATCCAGCACATCCTCGCCTCGCACACCTTCGGATCGGGTCTCCGGCTGGTCTCCAGGGTCGGGATCAACACCGGCGTCGTGGTCGGCGGGCTCGTCGGCGCGCAGGACCGGCTGGGCTACACCGTGCACGGCGACGACGTGAACCTCGCCGCCCGGCTCGAAGCGCTGAACAAGGAGCACGGGACGCGGATCATCGTCTCCGAGCGCACGCGCGAGCTGGCCGGCCCCGACCGCTTCGCGTTCGAAGCACTGGGAACGGTGGCGGTACGGGGACGAATCCAACCGGTCACCATCTACAGGATCGACGTCCGGACCCTGCAGGATCGACGTCCGGACCGCGTTTCCCACCGGCCGCCGGAGGCGCGGCAGAGTGCATGAGACGGCCGGATACGGCGGGCCGGAGCACTGACCGGCTTCATGCCATATGCCATGTTCCCGGGATGATCCATTAGCCGCACGATTGCGCATCCTCCGGAAGCCGGGCCTGGAACCGTGATTTCAGGATGCGCTACAGCCGGCCCTCCGCCTCCAGCCTGGCGCACAGGCGCTCGATGTTCCTCAGGGCGCGAGCCTCGTGCCGGTCCCGGAAGAACTCCGTGAAGCAGAACGCGGGACGGGCCCCGAGCGATTCCAGGAATTTCTTCTGCCTTGGACAGAACTCGGCATCCGGGACGTGCGGGAACTCCGCGCGCACCGCACGGCTGTCGCGAAGGAACTCTTCCCAGGGCAAGCCGAAGCTCGACAGATCGATATCGACGACGAACGCCTCGTCGAGCGTCACCGGCGGCGGATCGCGGTGGGTCGTCGCCATGATGAGCCGATGCACCTTCGAGCGGAACCGCTCCGCCCCCCGTGCTCCGGCCCTCGCCGCGAACAGCTTCGCGCTGCGCAGCTCGTTCTCCTCTCCCGGGATGTCGTAGATCGCATCGTGGAACCACAATGCCATCTCGACCGCGTCGGGCTCGTCCATCCGATCGGCAGCGAGGTCGAACAGGCGCAGGCAATGCTCGATGTGCGCGGCGGTGTGGTAACGGCGATGCGGCTCGTGGTACAGCGTGTCGAGCTCGTCGAACACCTCGCCGGCGCCGGCGCCGATGCGACGGTCCCAAAGCCCCTGGAAACGTTGTCGGTCCAAATCGATCAATCCCCCGGCGCCCGCCTCCGACGGCTCGGACGTCATACGGGACACGAGAAAGTCACGGCCGGACTGCTGGTACGGGTTCCGGCGCATCCGTGGGCTCAGGGTTGCGCGCGCTCGATCTGCTGCAACCGCTTCTGCAGCTCGACGAACTGCTCGTGCGAGCGCACGAGCTTGTCGCTGAGCTGCCGCATGACGTCGAGCGCGAGCTCCGGATTCTCCGCCAGCAGGTTGAGAAACATCTCGTCGGTGATACGCAGCGCAACGAGCTCGTCCTGGGCTCGAATCGTGGCCGAGCGAGGCGAGCTGGTCAGGACCCCGAGCTCGCCGAACAGCTCGTTCGTGCCGAGTACCCCCTCGACGACCGCTCCCGCATCGGTTTCAGCGAGGATCTCGACCGCGCCCTCCATGATCACGTAGGCGCTGTCCGGCGCATCACCGGCCTCGAACAGCACTTCGCCTCTATCGAAGCTGCAAAGCTCGCTCGTGAATGCGACCAGCTTGAGCTTCGAGAGCTCGAGCTTCGAGAACATCGGCACCTTGTGAAGCATCTCGGCTTCGGTCGTCAGGTCCATCGCCATTTCCGGAGTCCGATCGTTCGTTGCGGTATCGCGGATACGGACATGCGAACGTATCCAGCGAAATCAGCCGGCCAACGCCATCTCGTGGAGCACGGCTCCGGGCCGGTTCAGATCCGCGAACGCACCCTGCTCCACCACCTTGCCGCCCTCGAGCACGATGACCTGCTCGAAGCGCTCTGCAAGGCTGGCACGGTGGACTACCCAGATCAAGGCGCGGGATTCAAACTCTTTCAACAAGTTATCGAGGATCCGGGTTTGCGACGACGCATCGAGTGGCGCGGTCGCACGATCGACGACGAGGAGGTCCGGACGTTTCAGCACCGCTCGCGCGATCGCCAGCTTCTGACGCTGCACCGACGAGAGCCGCGAGCCGGCGATGCCGACGGGAGAGTCCAGCCCGCACTCGGTGATCGAGCGGCGCAGCCCGAGGGCGTCCAGCACCTCCCCGATCACCTCGCCGATGCGCGTCGCGCTGCGCTGGCGCCCGTAGGCGAGCCGGCCGAAGAGGATGTTGTCCAGGATCGAGACCGAGGAGTTGTAGCGCTCGGAGTCGAAGAACTCGATGAGCGCCCCATCGGCTCCGAGCCCCTGCGAGAACCGGCGGCGCGCCAGGATCAGGCGTTTCTGGACCGATTCATCGATCAGTCCGAGCCGATGGCGCGCGGGCACGAGCTTGAACGTCAGCGACAGGAACATCATCCGGTCGTCGTCACCGAGGTCGCTCGCACGGTGCGACTCGGTACGTGCAAGCAACCCGCGGAATTCCGGCAGGTCTTCCGCCGAGATGAAGCTGAACTGCTCGAACAGCTCGCTGCCCGGGGCAACGTCCGCGAACAGATCGACCATGACCTTCGCGACCTGCCGTCCGATGTCCACGAAGTCGTCCATCAGGCCGACGTCGTCCAGCACCTTGCGCACGTATGTGTTCCCGGCAAGATCTTCCGGGTCGAACGTCCGGTCCCTCGGGGTGCCGAAGAGCAGGTTTTCCGCCACCGTCATGTTGACGTTGTAGGTGTCCCGGTCGAAGGGGTCCACGAGGTGCTCGACGCGCAGATCGGCGAGCCTCGTGCGGAGCATCCTGCGCGCCTCCAGCACGCCGCGGGCAAGCTCCGGCGCAACGCCCGGGTCGACGCTCGACTGCAACCCCATCTGGTAGATGTCGTCGTCCATGTCCGCGATGGAGAGCACCTCGATGGCACGCGCGTTCATGGACTCGACGTCCTCTACCCCCGCGCCCGCGTAGTCGATCCAGTCCGCGCGGACGTCATGGAGCGAGTTCCCGGCCCGCGCCGCCTCGGTCCGGAGCCGCTCCCGCTGCGCGCGGCCGGACTCGTCGTAGGCCGCGTCGCGCGTCGGGCGGTGCTTCAGGCTGTAGAGCAGGTTGTCGCGCAAGGTGCCGGAGAACAGGCTCGTCTCGGGACCCACGTAGGCGATCTGGCGTCCGGTCACCGCTTCGGGTGACGCGAGGAGATCCAGAGCGCCGGCCAGCAGCTTCCCGGTGCCCGGGCGCTTGAGGCCCGCGATGATGTGCGCGAGACGGTCGGCGCCGCTGCCCTGGCCACCCACGACCGCGAGGCTCGCGGGTAACCGGGCGGTGAGGGAGAGCCCACCGGAGAACGTCGTCTCGCTCTCGTCCTCTTCCTTGAGATCGAGGTTGGTGGCGACGAGGGCGCCGGAGATCGGGGCCCGCGTCTCCGGCTCCGCGTCAATCTGCTCCTGGTCGAGCATTCCGGGCACCTGGAACGATTCGAGCAGCAGCTCGTACTTGCCCTTCGCGTCTTCCTTGACCTGGTAGAAGTTGAGGAGCTCCTTCCACGGATCGGCGAGCTTCTCGTACGCGGCGATGACCGCCACCAGGGACCCGAAGGTCAGATCACCCTCGATCACCAGGTAGCCGCCGATCGAGTAGAAGAAGAATGGAGTGATCTGGGCGATGAAGTTGTTGATGAACTTGATGAAGAACTTCAGGCGGTAGATCAGCACCCGGACGCGATAGATCTCGCCGACCCTGGCGGTGTAGTCGGCGCGCTCGAGCCGGGATGTGTCGTGGGTATGGATCTCGCGAATTCCGGTCACCACCTCCCCGATCCGTTCGGAGAGGGCGCGCGCGAGCCTGATCCTCTCCTTCTTCCTCGCGTTGAGCGTTTTTTGCAGCTTGGGAATGAGCCACATCTGTACCGGATACAACGCGATGGCGGCGACGCCGAGGACGGGGTCCTCGACGAACATGAAGATCAGCAGGGTGACGAGCATCCCGCCCTGGAACGCGGGCAGCGCGATCGAATCGCCGATGTAGCCGCCGAGCGGGTCGGTCTCCGCGACGATGGTGGAGACCAGCTCGCCCTGCGAGGTGCGGCGGAACCGGGGGAGCGGAAAACGCAACATGCGCACGAAGAGGTCGTACCGGAGGCGCCGCAGCATGCGTTCACCGACGACCCCGCGATATACGTTGAGGAAGTACTTGAAGCCACCGTTGACGAGGACGAGCCCGAGGAACGTCGCGCACAACGCCAGGAGGTATTCGATCTGCCCGAGCTCGATGCCGAGGACTTCGACCGGGAACGCGGAAGCGTCGGTGTCGATCGCCTCGTTGACGATCACCTTGGGCAGATAGAGAAGGAGGTAGAAGAACGGGAACGAGGCGACGGTCAGCACGAGCAGGAGTATCTGCTCGCGAAGGCTGTACTTGAGCACGAACTTGAAGATGCTGGGTTCCATGTTCGCTTTCCCGGTGGGCGACGTGCGGTTCCGCGCCTTATAGCCCACCCGGGCGCGGGGGAACAACGGCGGGCGCCGGCCTGCCGTTATCGCTGGAATGAGTGGTCGGTGCGCGAACGCGCTGGTGAGCGGCGGATCGACCGATGGGCGGGCAGGACCACCCTGTTCAACGTGGTGACGGGCGCCTGCTCGAATCGAATCCGCCCCGGGATCCCCGTGGGCCGGGTGAAACGGCGGTCGCCGTGGGACACGGCGACCGCCGCGGGTTGCGCCCGCGGCTCAGCCGCCGTGGAAAATGGACAGGACCATGCGCCGAACGTGGACCGGCAGATGCTGATCGTAGCCCTTCCAGTCGGCGTATTGCGGCAGCTTCAGCTCGTGCTGCCACATCTCCATGCTGGTCATGACCTTCATCGGCCCCCCTTCCTGCATGGCCTTGCCGATCTCGCTGCCCACCAGGTTGAACAGGTCCTCGACGAAGGCCGCGCTCTCGTCGACGATGGCCACCGAGGTGTCCTCCGAGTGGGCGTTCACCGCGTGGCGCAGGTCCATCTTCTGCAGCGCCTTCAGCACCCGCCGGATCGCCAGGTAGTTGTCGTCGTCCATCCACATCCCATTCGTCAGCGAGCGGTGCTCGTAGAGGTCGGCGGTGAACGCCACCCGCTCCTCGGGCAGATGCACCACGGTGGAGGCGAAGCCGTCGGCCGGGCCGAAGTAGAGGAGGTCCACCGCCGGCCCGCGGAAGTCCACCCGCAGGGAGTCGGTGAACGTCACGTGCACTTCCTTCGGGGACTGCGGGCCCGGGTCCAGGTCGAACACCGCCTGGCAGGCGGCGTGGCAGATCACCTGGGCCTCGGGGAAGACCTCGGTGCCGCCCACGTGGTCGTAGTGCTCATGGGACAGGACGACCCTGGTGACGGGCTTGTCGGTGATCCCGGCGATGGCGTTCTTCAGGGACTGGGCCCGGGGGGTGAACGCCGGATCGGTGATCAGCACCCCGTCCTCGCCCACCACCACCAGGCTGGTGTAGTGAAACTCGCTCATCATGTAGACGTTGTCGGCGAGCTGCTTGACCGCCGGCGCCGCGAAGACGGCCGGCGCCGCCACAACGGCCAGGGCGCCCGTGACGACGATTTTCCTGAGTATGTCCAGCATGATTTCGCTCCGTAGGGGGAAGGTGGGGAAAGTATCGAAGCAGCGACGATCTCGCGTCAACCTTCCGCGCCCCCTGTCGAGGCGGGCACGCCCGATCCGCGCAAGTGGCCGGGCGCGGGACACGGTGGGCGGTGACGCCGGCCTTGTCGAACCGCTTGCGATGACCATCCCGGCGCTCACCGCGAGAGCGGACGGCGGGAATTCCGGCCACGGGGAGCGGGACCGGCGCGGCGGGCATGCCCGTCAGGAAATGCAGGCCAGCCAGGACTCCTCGAGCGTGGCGGCCGGGAAGCGCTCCCTGAGCCGGGCGGGGGAGCCCGAGAAACGCATCGCACCGTCGTGGAGCACGCCCATTCGATCGCACAGGCCGCCTGCGTCGGCGAGCAGGTGGGTGCTGAAGAACACTGTCGCACCACCCGTCCGGAGCCCGGCCAGGTAGTGCCTTGCGAGCACCCGCGCCTTCGGGTCGAGGCCGCTCATCGGCTCGTCGAACACGAGCAGGGACTTCTCCGCGAGAAAGCAGGCCGCGAGACCGAGCTTCTGGGTCATCCCTTTCGAGAATTCCCGTACCGGCGTGTCCAGCACGGACGGCATCAGGTCGAGCGCCGCGAGCACCTCGCGCACGCGGCCGGGACTCGACTCGGCCCGGTGCATCCTCGCCATGAAGTCCAGGAACTCCCGACCGCGCAGATGATGCGGAGGCAGGAAGCGTTCGGGCAGGTAGACGAGCGGCCGGCGCGACTCCGGCGCGCTCGCGGGCTGCCCGAAGATCTCGATCCGGCCCGCATCGACGTGGCAGAGATCGAGCAGGCACTTGATGCAGGTGGTCTTGCCCGCGCCGTTGGTCCCGACGAGCGCGAAGATCTCTCCGGCGCGAACCTCGAGTGTGAGACCGGCCAGCACCGGATGCCGGCCGAACCGTTTGCACACCCCGGAGAACTCGATCGCGTTCGGGTGCGGCGCCGGGCGTTCCGGTTCACGCGAGCGGAATCTCATGCTCCCTTGCCGTTCCATGCCCGCCCGAACCCCGCTGCCCGCACCGGGCGCGGGCGGCGAGGGCTCAGTAGATGTAGACGAGGTTGCATTGCTGCGCGTCGCCGGCGACGTCGTACTCGTTCGTGGTGGCGCTGGCCATGCACAGCGTCGTGGCCTCGCTTACCCCGCGGTGCGAGAACGTGGTCGTCCCGGTGAAGCGCAGCGCCCCGGTCAGGGGGCGCTGATCGTCGATCTTGAGGTCGAGCTCGCGGGCGATGTCGACCGGAATGTTGTCGCCGAGGACGAGGCCGAGCCGGACCGCCTGGGTCGCGGTCGGGGCGCCGCCGGGCGTCGAGTAGTCGCGGGTCTGGCCGAGCACCACGTAGCCGTTGAAGGCGTTCTGCGGCGCCATCGCGGTGGCGCGGTACCTCCTCGCGCTCCTGGCTCCGCCGTCGTAGCTGCCCTGGAGCAGGCCGGCCCGGGTCAGGTGTACCCACAGCGCGGATGCCTCGCGCCAGTTGGCGGCGTCGATCCGCCCGTTCCCGTTGCCGCCCGCGGTGATGGTGGCGTCGCCGATGGTCGAGGCGGCGGCCGCGGCAGCCATGTCGCCGGGAACCTGCCGGTAGCGGTCCACGAAGCCGTAGTAGGCGGCCTGGATCCCGGCGTTCATGTCCGCGAGGTTGCGGACCCGTGCCCCGTTGACGAGCTCCTGGCCCTTGAGGATTCCCCCGAGCAGCAGGCCGATCACCACCAGCACGATCGCGATCTCGACCAGAGTGAAACCGTATTGTCTGCGTGGCATGGACGGAGCCTCCCGGGATGCGTGGCGTGGATTGCCTGCCTGCCGCTCTCGCGGCGAGCCGTGCCGGAGATGGTATTTCCGCGACATGCGCCTGGAATTGGAACCGAGGGCCGCCGTCTGTCGGCCCGCGGACCCCGAGCCGTCAGCCACGGGATCGCGATCCACGCGCTTGGCGGCGGAATTACCCCCCGGTCCGACCGACGCGGGCTTGCCGCCCCGGGGTCCGTGCCGTATCCGCGCGCGACGGCGAGCAATGCCGGGACTCGCCCGCATTCCCCCCAGCCCCCGGCTGCGGACGCGGATCCGACGGCATCGGCCGCGCCGTCGCGCGTCGTTCCTGGCACGCCCCCTTCGGACGCCCTGCGTGCGTATGCGCATCCCGCCTACCGCACCGCGCTCTGCCCGATCACACGCTCCCCGGTACGCGACCCCGCCGCCCGCGCTTCGATCTCCGCGAGCCATGCGCCGAGACGCCGGATCTCGGGCGGGTCCGTGACCCTGCCGCCGTGGAGCAGGCCACCGACGAGCACCCGGGCGGTTTCGAGCTCGCCCATGTCCGTCGCGATCAATGCGCTCATGTCGCGGACCCAGGCCGGCACGTGCGGGCCGGTCGCGTGCTCGGTCACGGCGCGGGCGTAGCGCAACGCCAGCCCGGGGTCCGCGAGCCGATGCTTCGCGATCAACGCGGCATGCGCGAGCCACGGCCAGCGCCGGTCGGGATCCTGGAGGAACCGGCGGTAGACGAGCTCGAACATGGTGCGCTGCCGCCCCGGGTCCGGCACCAGACCGTACAGTCTCGCCGCCGCGAGCAGGGGAGAATCGGCCCGAGGGTCGAGATCGATGATGGCATCGAGCCATCCCGCCACCCGCCCGTAGTCGAGGTCCATGAAGGAGATGCGGGTCCCCGCCTGGCTGTCGTGCGCCTGGAGCCGGAGCATGAGCAGCTTCGCGAGCGCCGCCTGATCGCCGAGCGCCGCAATTCGCAGTGCGGAGACAGCGGGCACGGGCGCCAGGGGGCGCGCCTCGGCCCCGGGGTCCGGCCGCCACGCATGCCATCCGATCTGGAGCGCGAGCGCCGCCACCAGCATCAGCCGCACCGCCACCGGCACCTCGGCGACGCGCCGTTCACGATTCCGCACGGCGGAATGGCCAAGCGACCGTACCAGCGGTCGCCGCTCGCGGGACCGCGTCGCCCGTCCGCCCACGTCTGCGAATACGCTTGCATGTAACAAGGCTGTTCCTCGTTCGTCTACGGCGCTGGCCGAAGCGCACCAGCGGTCGCCGCTCACAGCGCCTTGCGGTAGAGGTCGAACAACGCCGCGGCGCAAAGGAGGGCCAGGTAGATGGCCGTCTGCATCGCCGCGAAGCTCAGATCGGCGATCGTGCCGGCGCCGTGGATCAGCCACTCCGACTCGGTAAACCGGTCGAGATCGGGTAGCAGGAATGCGAGCGCATCGACGAACGTCCGGATGAACTGCCAGGAAGCCGACGCGGAAACGGCCAGCGGCTCGTGGGCCATGGACTGCAGGGCGGCCATCGACCGTGAAAGCACGTAGAACCCGATGACCGTGCTCATCGACCAGGCGATCTGGGAGAAGGTGAACACGCACAGCAGGCTCATCGCGGTGACGATGAGGAGCTCCAGGCCCAGGGACGCCGCCCAGAGCGCGGCCTGCGGCAGCGGCGCGAACCACACCAGCGCCAGCGTGCAGGCAGCCGCCGAGAGCATCGAGACTCCAGCGAATCCGGCGAGCCTGCCGGCATAGTACGCCGCGCGCGGCACGGCCATCGACAGCATCAGATCGAGTCCCTTGTCGTGGAGCTCGCGCGCCGCGCTGGTGATCACGAACGCACTGATGGTGAAGACCGCGCACGACCGCAGCCAGGCGCCGAGAAGCCCGCTGCGAAAGCCTTGTGCCTCGGTGATCGCGAGCTCCCCGGCGAACACCGCGAGCACCCATCCCCCGGCCATGAAGCCCGCGATGATCCATGCGAGCCGGCCCCGCACCGCCTCGAGGACGGTCAATCGGGCGATTGCGAGGACCGGGGTCACCGTATCGATCTCCTCATGCCGGCGAATCGCATACACGGGAAACGGCAGGGGGCGCGCTTGTATGGAACAAGTCTGTTCCTCGCCCGTCTACGGCGCTGGCCGAAGCGCACTCGCGGTCGCCGCTCACGGCAGAACCCTCGCCTCGACCAGCCGCGCCATCAGCACCGGGGTGGAGATCCACGTCACGATGTCGTCGAACTCGCACGACGGGGGCGCCGGCGCCGAGGTCTCGTCGGAGTCGTCGCACGTTGCCGCCCCGCGCGAGTGGATTCGACTGACGAACGTCGCATCCGCGTCGGCGTTCTCGATCTCGTCGGCGGCCCCGCCGCCCGGCGCCGCGAGCGTGGTCCCGGTCGCGGCGCCGATGCCGCCGAGCCCGTTGGGTCCGGTCGAGAGCATCACCGCGGGCGCGTCGCGGGTGAGCGCCGTCGCCGCACTCTGATGCTTGATCTCGGTCGTCCCGCCGGTGCCCGGATCGTCGCCCCGGGTCAACACCGTGATGTCGCCGGTGTCGGTGAGATCGAGCCGGCCCGCGCCCGGGGGTTGGCCGGCCAGCGAGCGGTTCGAGAACTCCTGGGTGACGCGGTATCGGAAGTACCGCCCCCAGGCATCCGCGCGGGGGACTCCGAGGGCCTGGAACGGCAGGATTCCTTCCAGGGCCGTCCCGGTGCACGCGGCAGGCGCTGCGCCGTCGATCCCGTCCGCGGCGACGTCGGGACACGGCAGCGCGCCGCGGACGATCGCGTACCCGATCAGCGCCTCCCGGATCTCGCCGAGCATCCGCTCGGTCTCCCGGACCCTGGCCGCATCGATCTGGGCGCGCAGCGGCGCGAGGAACGCTCCGAGCAGAAAGCCCACGATGGCGATGACGATCGCGAGCTCGACGAGGGTGAATCCCGCGTGACGCAGGAGCGGACCGGCCGGCTCGCGTCCCGGGCCTGCCGCCTCGGCCGTCGCCGACACGCTCCACGCGCTCAGGGGCTCGTCCCCGGAGGACCGACCACCCGGACCTGATCGTTGAAGTCCGCGGCGAGCGCCGCCCGGGTGGCCGAATCGCCGCCCGCCGCATTGTCGGGGGGCTCGAAGTACTCCCCGGGACAGGCGGTGCCGCACCGGTCACGGGTCTGACCCGGGAGCGCCGGACCCGCTCCGATGAGGAACGCGGGCACGTCGGTCCGTGCCATCCCCGCCGCGTTGAGAATCAGGCAGCCCGCCCTCGACTCGATGCACTTTCCCGGAGATGAGCCGCCCGCGCCCGTCTCCTCGCCCGACACCGCCGCGTAGACGTAACGGTGCCATTCGTTGTCCACGAACCATCGCGGGATGCCGTCCTGCGCGACGCTCAGGTCGTATTCCAGGCCCGTGAACGTGAACGTCCCGAGGGTGCCCGTGTCCACGGTGAGAGTGCGCTCGACGGACATCCCGGTGGTGGTGGTCGCGGAACAGTCCGCGTCGATGCAGGCGACTTCGTAGTTTCGTCCCCGTACCAACACCGTGAAGGACGCGGGCAGGTTCGTGGTCGTGATCACGGTACGGGTGCGCGGCGACGAGGCGTTCGGGTTCGCACCGGCCGATCCCGTGCCGGTGGTATGCGTCCAGGTGTTCTCAGCGTGCGAGACGAAGACATCGCGCTCCCGGAGGATCGGGCCTTCCCGCACGTAGCTGGTGTTCGGGGCGTAGCGATACGGTTCTCCGTCGCATCGCACGCCATCGTCCCCGTTCCATGCGCACGTCGCCGGCACGGTCGTCCTCTGGGGCGCCGCGGATGCGAGCGCGTAGAGCTCGGCATCGGACGGCGCCGGGATCGATCCGCTCGACGATGAATCGAAAGTGGCGATCTCCGCCCCCGAATCGATCGTCCAGCTCAGGGTGTAATGCGTGTCGTAAAGCTGGCCGGGCATCGCGTGAACCGGCAGCAGTCCGCGCCGGGTGCGTCCGGTCCCGTCCACGTTCGCGTGGTAGAGCACGGTGCCCGTGGGGTCCGCGCCGGGGTCCGCGGTGTAGGGCGCCATCCACGGATACGCGCCGTGGCTCGAACGATACCGCTCCAGCACCACCGCCATCGCGCCGAGGGCGCGCGCTTCGGCCGCGCGCAGCAGCTCTTCCGCGGTGAGATAGGCGATGCGGTCGTTGAACGAGTCCGTATCGACCCCGGTATCGCGGGAGTCCGGATACAGGATGAACTCTTCGCCGGCGTTGCCGGGGCAATCCGTGTACGCGCGCGCTCCGGCGACCGCGTCCCGGCAGCCGTCGGAGTCCGCGTTGTCGTAGGTCACCCCGTTCACGGTGACCGAATCCAGATAGTGGGCAGGGCCGGGCGCGGCCCCGGTCCGGGCCTGGCCCGGAAGCGGCGGCCCCGGCGCGATGATGACCGCCGCGATCTCGAGAGGCTCGCCGTCGCTCGCGGTCAGGACGCTGCCGCTCGCGTCGACCAGCCGCAGCCATGGGTATGCGGGTGTCCCGTCGAGGAGGCCGGGGTTGATCGGGGGATCGGGCACGCCGCCGCCGCGATGGTTGACGAGATTGCGCGACACCGCGTACCACAACGCCTCGCCCGATCCGTCGCGGACCTCGATCCCGAGGCCCCGGGCCGGACACGGAGACGCCTCGCCGGCCCAGGCGAGCCGGCCGATGAGATGACGGTCGGACAGCCAGCTCGTGACGCAGTCGGACTCGCCGTCGTAGCCGTTCCTGTCCGCATTGCGATCCGGAAACGGCAGCACCCCGGGCGTATGCTCCTCTCCACTCCCGGCGAGACCGGCCCCGATCGACCAGCCGATGAGCGCCCGTCTGGCGTCCGCGAGCGCCTGCGTAGTCGCCGCGGCTTCCCGCTCCCGCACCGCCGCGGTGCTCTCCAGCCGTGCGAGCAGGACACTCGTGCCGGCGAGGAGCGTCACCGTCAACGCCGTCAGGAGGACGGCGCCGCATTGCCCGCGGCGCCTGCCGGCCCGGAATGCGGTCACCGGATGAAGAGGTCTCGCCACTGGGCAACGTGCCATGTTCGCAAGGGGACGAGGCGGTCGGCCGGGGCGCCCGCGATTCCGCGCAGCGGAATCGCCAAGCAACCGCATCGGCGGTTGCCGACCGCACCAGCGGTTGCCGCTCGCCGCCAGCCACCTGTCTCGGGACGGAGATGCTGCGGCAAGGCGCGCATCATTCGGAATCGGTTCGGGCCTCTTCCGATGTCGGATTCAGGCTCGTTCCGATGTCGGATTCAGGCTCGTTCCGAGATCGAGTCCGGGCTCCTCCGGCGAACAAACCCCTCGAACAAGCCTTCCAGGCGCGCCATGCGTTCGCGCAGATCGGCTACGTCTCGGCGAAGATCGCGCAGAGACGGGACGATGAGCGTTGCAAGTCCGATCCCGAGCGTCGCGCCTACCGCGACGACGGAGACGATGATGGCGATCGTGCTGTTGTCCATGCGAGTTCCCTGGATGTCTCGTCCACACTACCCCGATTCCGACATTCTGCAATCCGCCACCATTTCACTTCCCGGATTCTCGCCCTGTCGGCTTGTTCGTCATCGGCTATCCATCGCCAGCCGGCCGGGGACCCGATGCACCCATGCCGAGTGGAGCGGGACCGGCTCGCATCCCCCGCAGCAGCTCCTGCACGAGGTTCGCCGGAAGCATGGGGGGTGAGACCGCCTCCGGCCCTTCGATCGGGGCGGCGGCGCCCTCTCCCCCTGCTCCGCCACCCGAATCGACCATGCGCTCACCGGGTGTCCCCGCGGGGACCCGGGTCGAGCGACGCTCGTACGCATCGCGCACCGTGCCGTCCATGGCGATGGCCTGACCGGGCTTGAGAACGGCGCTGGTTCGGTCGTTCGACAACCGGATGCGAAACCGCCCGTCGGGCGTGTGATCCGTCTCGATGCGGAGGCCCGCCGGCGTCGTGGCTCCCGCGGCGGTCTCGACGCCGTCGACCCACGCCACCAGATGACCGTCGTTGCGAACGACGATCCCGTTGAACGTCGCGGCGAACGGCGACGGCTGGCGCGGCCGTTTGGCGATTCCGTTGCGCGGAATCGCGGGCGCCTCGACCTGCTCGGAGGCCGCATCCTTTCCGGAGTCGGGATCGTTGCGAAGCCGATCGAGCTCGATGCGCTGCTCCGGGCTGGAAAAGAGCCGTCCGATGCGCGTGGCGACCGCTGGCGCGGAATCGTCGGCGTCCCCGGCCGACGTGGCAACGGGCGAGGAACGAGCTTGTTCCATACGACTTCGAGCGCACGAACCATCCACCGGAGCGACCAGCAGAAGAACGCCTCCGAGCAGGCCGGCCAGCACGCATCCTCTCCGGCGGCGGTGAGCGGCGACCGCTGGCGCGGTCGCTTGGCGATTCCGCTGCGCGGAATCGCGGGCGCCCCGGTCGGCGCCAGCGACCCCGAGAGCGGCGGACGGCGTTTGTGCGGGACGACTCACTGCTGCGCCTCGACGCGCGCCGCAGACGGGCGGGGAACCGTCTTGTTCCTTACGAGCGTGATCCAGCGAAGATCGCATTCCGCGGTCAGGTTGACGGCGCCGGGGCGCATCACGAAGCTCGGCCCCGCGCGACGAACGTCACAGCGTTCGATTCGATACAGCCCCGCGCCCCGAGCAGCGAGCTCCCGGATCAGCCTTTCGAGATCGCCTTCGTGCAGCAGGCCCGCCTCGATACGCACCACGGTCGAGAAGGGACGATAGGCGCCGGTATCGAGGTCGAGCCTCCCTTCGTACACCGTCCGGGGCTCGATCCGGTACCGGAGCGATGGCAACCGCACGTGCGCGGCGGCGTCGCGCAAGGTTTCGATCCACGCCAGCCGCCGCTCCTCTCCGATGATCCCGGACGCTTGCAGCGCGCGGAATGCCGGCAACCAGGTCTCGATGAGCCGCTTCTGCTCGTCGATGGTCCGATACCGGGACCGTATCGATTCGAGCCTTCCCTTCTGCCGTTCGTAGCCGCGCAACGCCTCGCCGTGGAACCGGATCGCGCCGCCGGCCACGGCGGCGCCGAGCGCCAGGGCGAGCGCGAACAGGACGATGGAGCCGCGCAGTGCCCGCCAGTCGAACCCACGCACCGGCTCAGACCTCCGCCCCACCGGGAACGGTGACACGCAACGTCACTCGAATGACGAAATCCGCGGACTCGGCGTTCGTCCCGGCGGCTCCGGTCAGGGTGTGCTCGGAGCCCAGCTCCAGGGGAAGGGTCAGGACCCGGACGTGCTCGATGCCGGGGGGTGCGGCGAGCGCGGAGGCGAACCGGCGGACGGTGTCGATTGCGGCGCGGTAGTCACCGTCGAATGGCTCGATCCGCGCCCTGATCCGTGCAACCTGAAACAGGGTGTCCGGCTCGCGCCGCGGCTCCCCACCGGAGGGGCGCGGACCGGCGTGATCATCGTCCTCTCCACCCACGGGAGCCTCCGCATCGTCGCTCACCCGCCACGAGAGCCCCTCGATACGTACCCGCGGGAATCCGGCCAGGGCGTTGCTGACCAGGGCGAGCAGATCGACCGGATCCGCGCGGCGGCCGTACAGGATGTTCACTGACGACACCACCCGTTCGAGCTCGGCCGGCTCGGCGGGGGTCGGCGGCAGCGTCGCCCGCGCCGCGCGGTACCGGTCTTCGTAGAGCATCGCCTGCAACGCGAGCGCTCGCGTGTGGCCGTTCGCAGTGGCGCTTTCGAGGGCAACGACACCACCGAAGAGGCAGGCCCCGGCGACCAGCCCCGCGCTTGCCGCCTTCAGGCACAGGCGGGCACGCAATTGCGCGAAGCCGCGTGTCTGGTCCCGCGTCGCGTAGTGGTTCGGCGGCGGGCGTCTTGCGAGGAGATGCACGAACAGCCGATCCGCCGTCGGCTCGCCGTCCCACCGGCGCATTCCCAGCGCGCGGGCAACCCTGGCCAGATCCACGAGGACGTACCCGGCTCCGAATTCGTTGCCGCCATCGGGCCGCAGCTCGCGCCGCAACTCGTCAAGCGGCTTGCCATGGCTCAGCACATGGACTTCGAGACGATCGTCGCCCCCCCTCGTGCGCAGACTGCCCAGATACCGGCGGGTTCTCTCGACCTCGGCGACGACCTGGGACCCGTACCGGCCGGCGGCAGGATCGGGTATGGCGGCGAGACGCGAGAAGTGGAGCTGCCCGCGCCGGAAGCAGGTCTGGCGGAGCCCACCGCCGAGCTGGAGCGAGACCACCAGCACGTGCCCGCCCCCGGCTCCGATGGCCTCCAGCATCGCCCCGGTGAGCGCCGCGGGGGAGTAGATGCCCGCCAGCGGAACCGCATGCCGCGCCATCGCCGCGAGCCACGGGTCGAGGACCTCGGAGCGGTTGATCGCGCTCAACAGCACACGGTCGTCCCGCCGGCCGCCGGATTCCCGCCCCAGCCTGATCGCATGGACATGGCGCGCATCGCGGAACACTCGGGACGCCCTGGCGCGCAGCAGCGCACGGCGGTCCCAGACGGGCACGTGCGGGACCGTCTCCTCGCGGAACTCCTCCTCCACCAGGTCGGCGATGACGCAGGTGACGTCGTCCGGGAACCGCTCCAGATAGCTCGCGAACCGCGCGAACCCTTCCTCCCCCGCGTCGAACGAGAACGGCTCGAGCAGCTTCGATCCGTCCCGGTGGTACGCGGTCAGCCCGGCGCTGGAGATGACGAAGACGCGCCGCGCCGCCATCAGACGCCGATCGTCGCGATCAGGTCGTAGATCGGGCCCAGGACGGAGAAGATCACCCAGAACAGGATCGCGCCGAGCGCCAGGGTGATCGCCGGCCCGAGCATCGCCTGCAACTGCTCCATCGATTCCGTCACGCCGCGGTTGTAGTAGCGGCTCACGTTGAGCAACGCGGTGTCCAGCCCGCCGGTGCTCTCCCCGAGCCGCAGCATCCGCAGCACGAGCGGCGAGAACAGCCCGGTCGCCTCGAAGCCCGCGCTGATGCTCGCGCCCTCGGCGATCTTCCTGCCCGCGTGGCGGGTGGCGTCCTCGACCGCCCGGTTCCCGGCGATGCCTTCACAGATGTGGATGCACTCCAGCACCGTGATTCCGGATGCATAGAGCAATGCGAAGCTGCCCGCGAACCGCGCGAGGATGATCTTCTTCATGATCGGACCGATCAGCCAGGTCCGGAGCTTGAAGTCGTCCACCGCGTACGCCGCGGCGGGACTCGCCCGGCAGAACGCGCGCACGAGGACGAAGGAGGCGATCGGCGCGGCGAGCACGAGATACCAGTACGCGACGAAGACGTCCGATACGAGGATGAGCGCACGGGTATGGGCCGGCAGCTCCCGGCCCATCCCCTCGATGAACGAGACGAGCTGGGGCACGAGGTGGGCCATCAGGAAGAACACCACGAGCATGACCACGGCGCCGGCGATCGACGGATACATCAGCAGCCGCCGCATGAGGACCACCTGCTCGCTCTGCCACTTCAGGTGCTCGTTGAGGCTGCCGAGGATCTCTCCCACCCGGCCCGACAGCTCGCCGGCCCGGACGAGGTTGACGAAGACCGCCCCGAATACCCGAGGATGCTCGCGCATCGCTCCCGAGAGGGTCTCGCCGCCCTCGACCGATTCGACCATGCCCGCGAGCACCTCGCGCAGGCGCGGGTTGCCGGCCGAATCGCGCAGGGTCGCGAGCCCTTCGATCACCGGCACCCCCGCGGTGACGAGCTGCTCCATGTGGAAGCAGAATCCGATGAGATCGCCGCGGCGCACCCGGCCGCGGCCGATCGCGCGCGTCGCCGTCGCCTCCCGAAAGGTGATGAGGTCGAGTCCGAGCCGCGAGAGGCGTGCTTCCAGGTCGGCCGCGTTCGCCGCCTCGATCTCGCCGGTGAGCCTGCGGCCGTGCTCGTCCATCGCCTTGTATCGCATCAGGGGCACGGCGCCGCCCTCAGCCGCCGACCCGGTTGGTCAGATCGACCACGCGCGACACTTCGTCGAGGCTCGTCACGCCTTCCAGCACCCGGCGGATGCCATCCTGGGCGAGAGGACGGAACCCCTTGGCCTGCGCGGCCCCGGATATCTCGCGGGTCGTCGCTCCGCGCGAGACGAATTCGTCGATCTCCGCGTCGAACCTGAGCAGCTCCAGCAACGCGAGCCGGCCCCGATAGCCCTGGTGCTCGCAGCCGTCGCATCCCCGCGCACGATAGACCGGCGGTGTCTCCGAGCCCGTTTCGAGACCGAGGATCCGGCGCTCCAGCCGCGCCGGCTCGTACGGCTCCCGGCAACGCCCGCACAGCTTGCGCACGAGCCGCTGCCCGATGACGCCGATGATGTTGCCGGCCATGATCCCCGACGACGCCCCGGTCTCGATCAGGCGCGCGATGGCGCCCGCCGCGGAGTTGGCGTGCAGGGTCGAGTACACCTGATGACCGGTCATCGCGGCCCGGAGAGCCATCTCCGCCGTCTCCGCGTCGCGGATTTCGCCGATCAGGATGACGTCGGGGTCCTGCCGCAGCAGGCTTCGCACGCCGCTGGCGAAGGTCAGGCGGGCGGCCTCGTTGACCGAAGTCTGACGGACCCTCCCCATCGGGTACTCGACCGGGTCCTCCAGGGTCATGATGTTGACCGACTCGGTATCGAGATGATTCAGCATCGAGTACAGGGTGGTGGTCTTGCCGCTCCCGGTCGGCCCGGTCACGAGGATGATCCCCTCGGGACGGGCCATCATGAGACGCAGTACGGCGAGGGCGTCCTCGTGCAGCCCGAGCCGGTCGAGGGCCACGATGCCCTTGTGCCGGTCGAGCACCCGCAGCACGATGTTCTCGCCGAAGGTCGTCGGCAGCGACGAGACCCGGAAATCGACGTCCCTTCCCGAGACCGACAGCGAAATTCGACCGTCCTGCGGTGCGCGTCTCTCGGCGATGTTCATCGACGCCATCACCTTCAACCGAACCGCGATCGCCGCCCAGTGGTCGCGATGGAGGCTGCGGATCTGGCGCAGCACGCCGTCGATGCGGTAGCGGATGCGCAAGAATTCATGCGCCGGCTCGAAATGGAGGTCCGACGCCCCCCTCTTGACCGCGTCCGAGAGCAGGGCGTTGACGAGCCGCACCACCGGCTGGCTGTATTCGTCGCTCTCCGCCGGCAGGTTCCGCTGGTCGATCTCGCCCGTCTCGATCTCGTTCAGGATGCCGTCGACCGACAGCTCGTACCCGTAGAACCGATCGATCGCCTTGTCGATCTCCACCTCGCCGGCGAGCACGGCCCGAACCTCCATCCCCGGATCGAACAGCGCCCGCACCTGATCCATGGCGATGACGTTGAACGGATCCGTCGTCGCGACGGTGAGCCGCCGCGGCGCCGCCTCGCAGGTGAGTGCGAGTACGCGATAGCGCCGGGCGATCTCCCGCGGCACGAGCTTCACGACGTCGCCGTCGATCAGGACCTTCGACAGATCGACGCTGTCGTATCCGAGCACGCCCGCGAGCACATCGCGGACGACGCCTTCGGTGGCGAATCCGAAACGTACGAGGATGCGGCCAAGGGGCTCGTGACGACGCCTCTGCTCGGTCAGTGCAATCCGCACCTGGTCCTCGCTGACCACACCCTTCGCAACCAGCAGCTCGCCGATACGGAGTGTCTCCGGGGCAGCGCCGGTGAGGGTCGACCGCGCAGCCTGCGCCCGCGGAGAATCGGCGGGCAACGTGGCGGGCACCGCCGGGGTCCCGGTGGATACGGCCGGTTCGCCGAACGAGGCGGTGACGGCGTCGTGCGTCATCGAACACGCGCGGCGGGAGCGGCGACGGCCGCTTCCGGGACCGGAGGGGCGGACGTGAAGTCCGCTCCCACCGGCGCATCGAGGTCGCGGATGCGCTGCAGCACCGCCTCGGCCTCGAAGCTCGCGGGACGGCTCCGGGACAGAACGAGCGCCTCGCGATAGAGGCCGAGCGCGCTCTCCGGCTGCGAGAGATGATCGAGGCTGACCGCGAGGTTGTAGGCATAGTCGGCGTTCCGGAGGTCGAAACGGTGCGCGTTGAAATACGACTGCTGCGCCTCGGGCCAGCGTGACTGCGCGGCGTAGAGGTTGCCCAGGTTGAAGTGCAGATGTGCGGCCCGCGGCTCGCTCCACAGCAGCGCCTTCAGGCGGCTCTCCCCCCGCGCCGGATCCTGCTCGGCGATGGCGATGAGGGCGGCTCGTGCGACGGTGTCGGCGGGATGGGATGCAAGAATCCGTGTGTAATGTCCGGCCGCCTCGTCCCATCGTCCCGCCCGCACCGCGACTGCCGCGAGCCCCAGGTGGGCATCGCGATTGGCGGGCTCGTGCCCCAGCACGGCTCGATACGCCTCCGCGGCCGATTCGGCATCTCCCCCAAGCAACGCGGCATAGGCCCGCTCGAGCGAGGCGGTGACGTGATCGGCGCGTATCCGTTTCCTGATCTCGATACCGGCGCCGGGGGCCGACCGTGGCTCCATCCCGGCATGTTCCATTGCCGGTACCGGGAGATTCGCGGCCTCCGCGGACGCATCGGCCGGCGCCCGTGCAATCGGCCCGACTGCCGGCGCCGCCGGCTCCGTTGGCGTGGACTCCCGAGCTCCCGAGAGGCGATCGCGACCATCCGGTCCGGCTCGACCCGCGGCTCCGGGCGACGGCGCGGATGGCACGGGCTCCGGCAAGTGATCGTCCCGCGTCGAGACCGCCGGATTCACGCCCGTCCCCAGCGCCGCGCCCGCGGCCGACCCTCCGGTCACGTCCATTGCAGCGTTCGCGGCATGCGCCGGCGCCGGCTCCATGGCCGCTACGGGCATGGGAGACAGGTGCCGCACCAGCGCCGGCCGGACGAATTCGGTCTTCCAGATGAAGTATCCGCCACCCGTCCCGATACCGATGACGACGAACAACGACAAGGTGGTTCCAACGAGGCGGCCGATGCCGCGGCGTCGCGGCAGGGTCCGGGGATCGAAGGCCCGGCGCGTCGCTGATCGCGATTCCCCGACGCCGGATCGTTCGGGCGGGGGCCGGCGGATGCGAAGCCCGGCGGGGTCTGCATCATCGACCATGACGCGAGCCGGCTCGGCAGGGATGAAGGGATGCGGGAGGTCGTCGGGACGACGCTCGAAAGGCGTCGAGGCCGCGTCGATGAACAACGGCCTTGCCGGCGCGCCGCCATCCGCCGGCCCTTCGCCGGCGAGCGAAAGGGATTGCGAGGCCGCCGGGCCGGGCGACCCGTCGGCACCGTGCGCCGCTGACGCCGGTCGCGCATGCTCGGCCAGTGTCAGCGCATCCATCAGCGGGTTCATGGCCGCACCCCGGACGGCAGGCGCTCTCCGGGCAGCGGTATCGGCCGCGGGGGCTCGCTGCTCGCGGGGAGATAGGACCGGAAATCCTGCAAGTCCTCTCCGACGCTCGGGGTCCGGATGACCCTCGGACGAATGAAGATCACGAGCTCGGTCTTGATGAAGTGGTTCTTGCGGAACCGGAACGCGGCGCCGATGCCGTCCACCTCCGAGAGCACCGGCACCCGGTCGGTGTCGATCTGCCGGTTGTCCTGCATCAGCCCGCCGAGGACCGCCACCTGTCCGGAATTGAGCCGCAGCACCGATTCCATCTCGCGCACCAGCAGCTCGGGGACCGGATTGGTCACCCCGGCGGCAGCGAGGTCGGGCTGCGGATCGTTGACGAAACGGTTGACGCGGGTGATGGTCGGCCGCACGTTCAGGATGATCTCGCCGGTACGGCTCACGTGCGGGGTCACCGCGAGCATGATGCCTTCCGGGGCGGTACGCGCGTCCGTGTCGATGCTGGTGGCCCCGGGACTGGTATCCGTTCCGCTCGCCGTCTCCACGTTCACCTCGAAGTAGACGATGTTGCGGATCGCCTTCAGCACCGCGGTCTGATTGTTCAGAACCACGAGCTTCGGACTCGACAGCACCTGAACCTTGCCGAACTCCTTCAGCAGCCGCACCGTCAATCCCAGCGACGCATTCTCGTAGCGCAGCAGAAGGAACGGCGGCGTCGCCAGATTGCCGGCGAGCAGGCTCTGATCCACGCTGACTCCGGCGCCGTTCGCGAGCCGATTCCAGTCGACACCGGCCTGATAACGATCGCTCAGCTCGACTTCGACGATCGTCGCCTCGATGAGCACCTGACGGCGCGCGCTGGCGAGCACTTCGTCCAGGTACGCCCGGACCTCGCGATGCCGGCGGGCTGTCGCGCGCACGAGGAGGATTCCCGCTTCCGGGCTCGGAATCACGACTTCGCCGCCGTGGCCCGCGCCGTCGGGATCTTCCGGATTGTCCGCGCCCTCCGTCCCCGGCCGAGGACCCTCACCCCCCAGAGCGATCCCGCGCACCGCCGCGGTCATGGTCTCCCAGAACCGATTGCTCGAGAGGCTGTCGATGTCGGTCGACGAGTTGTTGCCGAGGCTCGCCTGGCCCTCCCCTCCGGCCGATACCTGGGTCGCGGTGGAGCTGCTCGAACGAACGTCGCGGGCCACGTTGACGTAGTCGATTCGATAGCTTCGGAACACCGGTACGTCCGGCTCGATCACGAGCACCCCGTCCCGACGGTGGTGGCGGAAGTCGAGCTGGCGGCTGATGCGGTCGAGGATCGCGTCGAGGGTCTGATCGATGGCGTTGATGGTCACGAAGCCCTCGATGGACGGGTCGATGTCGGCGTTGATGGACGCATCGCGCGTCAGGGCGAAGAGCAGATCCTTCGCGGGCACTTCGTTGACCACCACGGTGTACGTCTCCCGTGCCGCACTCGGAACGGGCGGCGGAACGAACGAAGTCCGCCGAACCGGCGCGGGAATTCTCGACACCTCGGCCTGCACCTGCTCGGCGAGGTGCCCGCGGGACAATCCGCGCGGGGCCGGCGCCTGACACGCGCTCACCACCACGGTGAAGCCCGCGACGAGGAGGATGCGTTCAACGATACGTCCCGACACCCGAGCTCCCCGCGCAGGACGGTTGGGATGACCTGCACCGGATCCGTGCGGGCGTTCGCGGCTCCCTCCCGATGAGGCCGGTGATGCACTATCGTTCCGGACAACGGCTCGCTTTCCGCCCGCGCACTTGCCTGTGCCTTGTCGAGGGGAGATGCTGTGACAGTGCACGTATCGCGCGGAAGTGGCGTGGGTCCGGTTCGATGTCGGACACGGGCTCGCACGGATGCCGAAACGTGCGCACTGCGATGTCGGACTCGTACTCGGTTCGGCGTCGGCGCCGGGTGCGGCCCCACGGTGCCTGCCGCCGGACGCGGCGAACCGGCTGCGCTCGACGCTCGGGAATGGAACACACCGGAAACGCGCCTGCCCAGGCTCCACCGGCCGCTCGCCGGGAGCGATGACGTGGGCCGGGATCAGAGAATTTTTCGAGATCGTTCGGAGAACGAAACATGAGGATCATCGTGCATGGCCAGCAGGCGTTCGGGAAAAGCGTGCTGGAAGCGCTGCTCGACCGCGGCGAGGACGTCATCGGGGTGTACTGCGAGCCGGACCGGGAAGGCCGGCCCCCGGACCCCATCAAGCAATGCGCGATGATGCGCGGATTGCCCGTCTTCCAGCCGAGGTCCTACCGCAAGCCGGACGCCGCCGGGCAAATGGCCTCGCTTCTGCCGGACCTCTGCGTGATGGCTTACGTCACCCTGTTCGTGCCAGAGGAGGTGCTGAACGTCCCCGTGCACGGCTCCATCCAGTACCACCCCTCCCTGCTGCCCCGGCACCGGGGCGGCAGCTCCATCAACTGGCCCGTCATCTGGGGCGAGACCCGCACCGGGCTCTCCGTCTTCTGGCCGGACGCCGGGCTCGACGAGGGGCCGATCCTGATGCAGAAGGAGGTGGAGATCGCCGATGACGACACCCTGGGCAGCCTCTACTTCGACAAGCTGTTCCCCCTGGGGGTCGAGGCCATGCTCGAAAGCGTGGACCTGGTGCGCGAAGGCCGGGCGCCGAAGATCCCGCAGGACCACTCGAAGGCCACCTACGAGGGCTGGTGCCGGGGCGATCTGGTGCGCATCAACTGGCATCTGCCCACGCGCACGACCTGGAACCTGATCCGGGGCTGCAACCCCGCGCCGGGCGCCTGGACCACCTGGGAGGGGGTCAAGGTCGCGGTCTTCGACAGCCTGAGAATTCCCGAGGCGAGAAGCGTCCAGCCCGGCCAGGTCACCCGCGTCGGGGAGGAGGGCGTGCAGGTGGCGACTGCGGACGGACAGATCCTCGTCAAGCGCGTGCGTCCGGCGGGAGGCAAGAAGACGCCCGCGGCCGACTGGGCAAGGGCGACCGGGCTGGGCGCGGGGGCGCGTTTCGCATAGCTCCGCGGGCGGGCGGGGAACAGGTTTGTTCCATACGGGTGCGGGCCGCCGCCGGGCGAGACGGTTTCGCCATCACCCGGCGTACGGGTCATCGCCCGCGCCCGCAGCAACTCGTGAACAGGCATGGCCGCGCGAAGCGCGGCCTTCCTGGCGTCGATGCGCGCGCGGTCAGGCCACGGGGTCGCGGACGTTCATCCCGGATAGATGGGGAAGCGCCGGCAGAGCGCTTCCGCGCGGTGGAGCGCCTCGGTCTCGGCCGCGGTGTTGTCGTCGGGGTGCCGCGCCAGCCCCTCCAGGACCCCGGCGATCAGGTCACCGACCTCCCTGAACTCCGCGACGCCGAATCCCCGGGTGGTGACCGCGGGGCTGCCGAGGCGGATGCCCGAGGTGATGGTGGGCTTCTCCGTGTCGAAGGGGACGCCGTTCTTGTTGCAGGTGATGCCGGCCCGGTCGAGGCTTTCCTCCGCCGCCTTGCCGGTGAGGCCCTTGGGCCGCAGATCCACCAGCATGAGGTGCGTGTCGGTGCCCCCGGAGACGATGCCGAAGCCGTGGTCGAGCAGCGAGTCCGCGAGCGCCCGGGCGTTGTCCACGACCCGTTGCGCATACCCCTTGTACGCCGGCTTCAGGGCTTCGCCGAAGGCGGCCGCCTTGCCGGCGATCACGTGCATCAGCGGACCGCCCTGCAGGCCGGGGAACGCGGCGGAGTTGATCTTCCTGCCCAGCGCCTCGTCGTTGCCGAGGATCAATCCTCCGCGGGGGCCGCGCAGGGTCTTGTGGGTGGTGGAGGTGACCACGTGCGCGTGCGGCAGCGGGCTTGGGTGGACCCCGGCGGCGACCAGTCCCGCGAAATGGGCCATGTCCACGTGCAGCCATGCCCCGACCTCGTCGGCGATGGCGCGGAAGCGCTCGAAGTCGATGATCCGGGGGTAGGCGGAGCCGCCCGCGATGATCAGCCTGGGCCTGTGCTCGCGCGCAAGCGCGGCGACTTCGTCGTAATCGATCCGGCCGTCTTCGCGCCGGACCCCGTACTGCACGGCGTTGAACCACTTGCCCGAGAGGTTCGGCGCCGCGCCGTGGGTCAGGTGCCCGCCGGCGGCCAGGGACATGCCGAGGATGGTGTCCCCCGGCGCGAGCAGGGCGAGCATCACGCACTGGTTGGCCTGGGCTCCGGAATGGGGCTGCACGTTGGCGAACGTGCAGTCGAAGAGCTCCCTGGCGCGGGCGATGGCCAGGCTCTCGGCCACGTCGACGTACTCGCAGCCGCCGTAGTATCGCCGCGCCGGATAGCCTTCCGCGTACTTGTTGGTGAGCACGGAGCCCTGCGCCTCCAGCACGGCCCGGGAGACGATGTTCTCCGAGGCGATCAGCTCGATCCGGTGCTGCTGGCGATGCAGCTCGTCCTCGATGCTCTTCGCCAGCGCGTGATCGGTCTCAGCCAGCGTGGCGCCGAAGAACGCCGCCTGGTTCGCCGGATCGTGGGATTCGGTGACAAGCTCTTCCGTTGCGTGCATCGTGGTTCTCCGTGTCGTGGTTCGCCGTCGGCGGGCAAAGCCGCCGTCCGGGCGGCGCGGTGGGGCGGGGCGGCTCCGCTCCCGCGCGGAGCGTGCGGCATTATATTGCCGGGACCGGCTGCTTGGCATATCGTAATTTCCGGAAGACTCGACCGCCCCCTGCCAGCCGATGGACATCCACGAGTACCAGGCCAAGCAGCTCCTGCGCTCCTACGGCGTGACGTCGCCGCCCGGCGAATGCGCGTTCACCGCGGAGGAAGCCGAGCTCGCCGCCCGCCGGCTCGGCGGCGGGCGCTGGGCGGTGAAGGCACAGATCCTCGCCGGCGACCGCGGCCTGGCCGGCGGGGTGAAGATGGCGGCTTCCGAGCCGGACGTGCGGGAGGCCGCGCGCGCGATGCTCGGCTCCCGGCTGGTCACGCCCCAGACCGACGGCGAAGGCGAGCCCGTGCGCCGGGTGTACGTCGAGACCGTGTGCGAGACTGCGAGCGAGCACTACCTCGCCCTCGGTCTCGACCGCGCGGCGTCGCGGATCACCCTCGTCGGGTCCGACGCCGGCGGGTCGTCCATCGAATCGGTGGCCGGCGAGCAGCCGGAACGAATCGCCCGCGTCGCCATCGACCCGATGGAGGGACTGCGCGCCGCCGATGCGCGGCGTCTGGCCGCGGACATCGGCCTCGGCGGGCCGCCGGCCGGCGACGCCGAGCGCCTGATGATCGGACTCTACGACGCCTTCGTCGCATTCGACGCCTCGCTTGTCGAGATCAACCCCCTCGCGCTCACCCGGGACGGCGCCCTGCTTGCCCTCGACGCCAAGATGAGCATCGACGACAACGCCCTGTTTCGTCACCGCGACATCGAGGCCCTGCGCGAGCACGAGCCCGACGGCAGGCTCGACCGGGCGCACCACGGGTTCAACTACATCGCCCTCGACGGCGACATCGGCTGCGTGGTGAACGGCGCCGGTCTCGCGATGGCCACCATGGACATCCTCGAGCTCCACGGTGGAGCGCCCGCGAACTTCCTCGACGTCCCCCCGGCCGCCGGGCGCGACCGGATCACGGCCGCCTGCCGGCTCGTGCTGGAGAACCCACGGGTCAAGGCGATGCTCGTCAACGTCGTCGGGGGCGGGATCACCCGGTGCGACGCGGTGGCCGAGGCGCTCGCGGCGGCATGCCGCGCCGCCGGACGGAGCGTCCCCATCGTCGCCCGCTTCGAGGGCGTGAACCGCGAGCTCGCGCGCAAGGTCCTGCGCGACACCGGCGTCGGCGCCGAGCACGCCGACTCGCTCGGCGACGCTGCCGCCCGGGCGGTGCGCGCCGCCGCCGGAGTGGCGGGGAGCTGACGTGGCCATCCTCGTCGATGCCGGCACGCGGGTCGTCTGCCAGGGCATCACCGGCGCGCAGGGGACGTTCCACACCGAGCAGTCCATCGCCTACGGGACCCGGGTCGTCGCGGGCGTCACCCCCGGCAAGGGCGGCAGCCGGCATCTGTATCTTCCGGTCTACGATCGGGTCGCCGACGCGGTGGAGGCGACCGGGGCGGACGCCTCGGCCATCTACGTTCCGCCCGAGCACGCGGCCGATGCGATGCTGGAAGCGATCCATGCCGGCATCGAAGTGGTGGTGTGCGTCACCGAGGGAGTCCCGGTGCTCGACATGGTGCGCGTCAAGCGTGCGCTCGAAGGATCCTCCACCACCCTCATCGGGCCGAACACCCCCGGCATCATCACCCCCGGCGCATGCCGGATCGGCATCATGCCGGGGCTCATCCACCGCCGCGGGCGCATCGGCATCGTCTCGCGCTCGGGCACCCTCACCTATGAAGCCGCGGCGCAGTGCACCGCCCTCGGCCTCGGGCAGAGCACGGTGGTGGGGATCGGCGCCGATCCGGTGCACGGCATCGGCTTCGTCGACTGCCTGAAGCTGTTCCTCGCCGACGACGAGACGGATGGGATCATCCTCATCGGCGAGATCGGGGGGGTCGAGGAGGAGACGGCGGCCACGTTCCTCGGCGATGCGCGCCCGTCGAAGCCGGTGGTGGGCTACGTCGCGGGCACGACCGCCCCGGCCGGCCGCCGCATGGGACATGCCGGCGCGATCATCTCCGGCGGCCGCGGCAGCGCGCGGGAGAAGCTCGACGCGCTACGCGGGGCCGGCGTGCTCGTCCCGGACTCCCCGGCCGACATCGCACGGACGATGGCGCGGGCGTTGGCGTCGGCTCGATAGAACGCGGTTCGAATGTCAGGGCATCGTCCAGCTCTCGATGGCGATGCCCGGGGTCCCGTCGAAGTCTCTTTCGTGGTTCGTGACGACCGCAAGACCCGGCGATATCGCAGGGGCCGCGACCTGGCGGTCATGGGCGCCGCCATGTCCCGGCCCTGAACCGGGCATGGCGCCTTCCTGCCCCGGCTCGGCTATCATGCGCGCCGCTCGAACGCCAGCGCGCGTTCCCCGTCGGCGGCTCGATACCCTTGCGGACGCGCCCGGGCACACCCGACCCGGCAAAGGAGGCCCGATGTCCACCATTTTCTCGAAGATCGTCGCGGGCGAGGTGTCCGCCGACGTCGTCTACAAGGACGACCGGGTGACCGCGTTCCGCGACATCCGCCCGGCCGCCCCGACCCACATCCTCATCGTGCCGAACCGGGAGATCCCGACCGTCAACGATCTCGCCGACGAGGACGAGGCGCTCGCCGGACACATGCTGCTCGTCGCCCGCGACCTCGCAAGGAGCGAGGGGATCGCCGAGAGCGGCTACCGGCTCATCATCAACTGCAACCGCGACGGGAACCAGGAGGTGTTCCACCTCCACCTGCATCTCCTCGGAGGACGGCCGCTGGGCGGGATGGCGAAACGGGCGTGAACGGGTGGAGGCGGGCCACGACCTCTTCGGCGATGGCCAGCGAAGAAGTGAGCCCCGGGGATTCGATTCCGAACAGGTTGACGAGGCCGTCGATGCCGTGGGTCTCCGCGCCCTGGATGACGAAGTCGGGTGCGGTCTCGCCGGGGCCGTAGATCTTGGGACGGATGCCGGTGTAGTCGGGGAGTAGATCGCCGTCACGCAACGCCGGGTAGTAGCGCCGGATCGATGCGTAGAAACGCTCGATCCGGCTGGTGTCCACGTCGTAGTCGAGGGTGTCGACCCAGTGCAGGTCCGGTCCGAAGCGGCAGCGGCGGCCGAGATCGAGCCCGACGTGCACCCCGAGCCATGCGCCCGAGGGCATCGGATAGACGAGATGCGAGAAGGGCGATCGGCCGGTCAGGTAGAAGTAGCTCCCCTTCGCGTAGTGAAGGGGCGGCACGTGCGCCGGGTCGAGCCCTTCGATGCTCCGCGCGACGTCCTGCGCGCCGAGTGCCGCCGCGTTGACGACGACGTCGCTTAACAGGCTCGTCGGCTCGGCCCCGCCGGCGTCGATCCGGATCCCGTCGTCGCGCACTGCGCCGCCGAGACAGGGGCTCCCGAGCGCAACCACCGCGCCGTTCGCCTCGGCGTCCCCCTGGAGTGCGAGCATGTACTCGTGGGCGTCGACGATGCCGGTCGAGGGCGAGAGGAACGCGCCGACGCATTCCACCTGCGGCTCCAGCTCGCGGGTCTCCTCCGGATCGAGGCGCACGAGATCCCGGACGCCGTTGCGCCATGCCCGCTCGATGAGCGTGTCCATCGCGCCGAGCTGATCGTCCTCGGTCGCGACCACCAGCTTGCCGGTACGTGCGTGGGCGACCCCGTGGCTCGCGCAGAAATCATAGAGCGCGTGCTTGCCGTCCACGCACACACGCGCCTTCAAGCTGCCGTTCGGGTAGTAGAGGCCGGCATGGATGACCCCGGAGTTGCGAGAGCTGACCTCCGAGCCGATGACGTCGTGGCGCTCCAGAACGATCACCTCGCGACCGCGCAACGCCAGCGCGCGCGCCACCGCAAGCCCGACGACCCCGGCGCCGACCACGATGCATTCGACGCGGTCCATGCAGGCTCGCGGGGCGACGGGGCAGGCCGGTTCCGACGACTACCGGTGCCGGATGCGCCCGCAGTCGCCGGCCGGCGTCCGCCCGCCGATCGTCCTGCCCTTCAAGTCCGCCCTGCCCACCGTCGTGCCCCCTTCGATTCACGGGACTTCTGTAACACATTCCGGGACAGGTGTTGAGACCTCCGTTCCGCAGAAACAGGGTCCTTTCAAGCGGATCGGACATCCACGTGTCGTCTTCGTCCCGTACGGTCGCTTCTCGACAGCCACTCTCTCCCGTGGGCGTGCGCCGACGATCCGAAGCTCTTCGGCAAGGCGCGGGCGCACATCCTCGATATGGTCAGTCTGTTACACCGCGATGGTGCAGGCTAACATCGATGCGACGGCCGAAGGAGCCGGGAAAGGGGATAGCGGTCTTGGAAACCGGATGACCGGCGGTGCTCCACACATGAACTTCAACACGACCAACAACACGTTCCGCCAGCTCATGGGCAACGGGCTGAGCTACCGGGTGCCGTCCTTCCAGCGCGACTATTCGTGGAGCGCCGACGAGTGGGACGATCTGTGGCAGGACGTCGTCGGGCTGTTCGGCGCGGATCCGGAACCGGCCCATTACATGGGCTACCTCGTGCTGCAGTCGGCGGACAACAGGGAGTTCGACATCATCGACGGGCAGCAGCGCATGACGACGCTGAGCCTGTTGATGCTGGCGGCGATATCGCATTTGACGGATCTGGCGGCGCCGGAAGACCCCGAAGATCCGCAATTCCGCCGCGCCCGGCAGTTGCGCGGAAACTACATCGGTTACCTGGATCCGGTGAGCCTGGTCCCGCGCTCCAAGCTCACGTTGAATCGGCACGACGACGGCTTTTACCAGAACTACCTCGTGCCCCTGGAGCGGCTGCCGCGGCGGGGTTTGAATCCGTCGGAACATCTGTTGCGCAGGGCCTTTGCCTGGTTCCGGGATCGGATCAGGGAATACTGCGGCGATGACGGCGAGGCGGTGGCGCGCTTCGTCGATACCGCGGTGGACAAGTTGTTCTTTACCGTGATCACGGTGACCGACGAGCTGAATGCGTTCACGGTGTTCGAGACCCTGAATGCACGTGGCGTCCGCCTGTCCGCGACGGACTTGCTGAAGAATTACCTGTTTTCCCTCATCTCCGGGGAAAGCGCGCACGAATCGGAAATCAGGACCCTGGAAAATCGCTGGGAAGACATCGTCGGGTTTCTCGGGAGCGAGAGTTTCCCCGAATTCCTTCGCATATTCTGGAATTCACGCAACAGGCTCGTGCGAAAGTTCGAGTTGTTCAAGACCATTCGCGGTCAAGTCAGGGACAAGGCCGGCGCGTTCGCATTGATCCGCGACATGGATCGGCACGCGCGGGTCTACGCGGCGTTGCGCAGCCCGGAGGATGATGCCTGGACGCAGCGGGAACGCGGCAGTCTGGCGCAGTTGCAGATGTTCAACGTGCGCCAGCCGCTGGCCGTGTTGCTGGCGGCGTTCGATCGTTTCGAACAGGAGGACAGAACCGGATTCGAGCGCTTCCTTCGGGCGATAGCCGTGGTGTCTTTTCGCTACAACGTGATATGCGGCCGTCAAAGCAACGAGCAGGAGATGTTGTACAACGACATCGCGCGTGGCCTCTCCGCGGGACGCATTGCCGGCGTGGCCGAAGCGATCGGGGCACTGCGTCCGGTTTACCCGTCGGACGGGGAGTTCAGGACGGCGTTTGCGGACAAGACGTTGCGAACGACCAGCAGCCGCAACAAGAAAATCGTGCGTTTCATCCTGTTCCGGATCGAGGAACACCTGTCCGGCGGCAGCCTGGATTTCGAGAGCGCGAGGTACGGCATCGAACACGTGTTGCCGGAGAATCCGGGGGCCGGTTGGGAACAGTTCGATGATCGGCAGCGGGACGCTTTCACGTACCGATTGGGCAACCTCACGCTGTTGAGAACGACGGCGAATCGTGACCTGGGCAACGCGGGATTCGACGAAAAGCGGCCCGTGTTTCAGGCGAGCGAATTCCTGACCACCAGAAAGCTCGCACAAGACTATGACGTCTGGACCGTGGACACGGTTCGTGAGCGCCAGAACCGGATGGCCAGGCAGGCCACCGGTATCTGGCAGGTGCAGCTCTGAGGACGGCTCTTCGGGACAGGCCGGCGCCGCCGATGCGCGCCGTTCGGCCCCCGATGGCTTCGTATCCCGTCCGGGCCGGGGAGCCGGCCTCTCCGCAACCTCCGCATGGCTCCCGGTGCGGGTGGCCTGTCGCACTGCGATGGTGCAGGCTAACATCGAGACGACGGCCGAAGAGCCGAGAAGGGGGGATAGCCGAATGCCAAGCCGATACGCCGAACTCCACGCGCGCTCGCTCTCGGACCCGGAATCGTTCTGGGCCGAGGCGGCGGAGGCCATCCACTGGACGAAGCGCTGGGAGCGCGTGCTGGACGACTCGAACCCCCCGAGCTATCGGTGGTTCACCGGCGGGGAGCTCAACACCTGCTACAACGCGCTCGACCTCCACGTCGAGAACGGCCGCGGCGATCAGGCGGCCCTCATCTACGACAGCCCCGTCACCGATACCAGGCGCCGGTACACCTATGCCGAGCTGCGCGACGAGGTCGCGCGCTTCGCCGGCGTGCTCGCCGGGCTGGGCGTGGGCAGGGGCGACCGGGTCATCGTCTACATGCCCATGGTCCCCGAGGCGATTATCGCGATGCTCGCCTGCGCGCGGCTCGGGGCGGTGCATTCGGTGGTGTTCGGCGGCTTCGCCTCGAGCGAGCTGGCGATGCGCATCGACGATGCGACGCCGGTGGCCATCGTCTCGGCGTCGTGCGGGGTCGAGCCGGGCCGGGTGGTCGAGTACAAGCCGCTGCTCGACGGCGCGATCGAACTCGCCGCCCACAAGCCGCGCGCCTGCGTCATCCTCCAACGGGAAGGGCGACCGCCGGCGCGGTCGCTTGGCAATTCCGCTGCGCGAAATCGCGAGGGGGAAGGGCGACCGCCGGCGCGGTCGCTTGGCGATTCCACCGCGCGGAATCGCGGGCGGGAAGGGAACAGGTTGGTTCCCTGCGAGCTCGTCGAAGGGCGCGACGTCGACTGGGCCGAGGCCATGCGCGACGCCGAGCCGCACCCCTGCGTACCGGTCGCCGCCACCGATCCCCTCTACATCCTCTACACCTCCGGCACCACCGGCCAGCCCAAGGGCGTGGTCCGCGACAACGGCGGGCACGCGGTCGCGCTCAAGTGGTCGATGAAGCACATCTACGGCGTCGAGCCGGGGGAGGTGTACTGGGCGGCGTCCGACGTCGGCTGGGTCGTCGGACACTCCTACATCTGCTACGCGCCGCTGCTCAACGGCAATACCACCATCGTCTACGAGGGCAAGCCGGTCGGCACTCCGGACGCCGGCGCGTTCTGGCGGGTGCTCTCGGAGTACGGCGTCTCGGTGCTGTTCACCGCCCCCACCGCGTTCCGCGCGATCAAGCAGCAGGACCCGGAGGGGGCGCTGATCGGGCGCTACGACCTCGGCCGGTTCCGCACGCTGTTCCTCGCGGGGGAGCGGCTCGACCCCGACACCCTCCGGTGGGCACAGTCGAAGCTCGGGGTCCCGGTCATCGACCACTGGTGGCAGACGGAGACCGGCTGGTCGATCTGCGCGAACTGCATCGGCATCGAGGCGTTGCCGATCAAGGAGGGCTCGCCCTCGATGCCCGCGCCGGGGATGGACGTGCAGGCCGTGGACGACCACTGCGCGCCGGTGCCGGCCGGCGAGATCGGCGCCCTGGTGGTGAAGCTGCCGCTGCCCCCGGGCACCCTGCCCACCCTGTGGAACGCAGAGCAGCGCTTCCGCGACGCCTACCTTGCGGAGTTCCCCGGCTACTACAAGACCGGCGACGCCGGCTTCATCGACGAGGACGGCTACGTCTTCGTGATGACCCGCACCGACGACGTCATCAACGTGGCCGGACACCGGCTCTCGACCGGTGCGATGGAGGAGGTGCTCACCTCCCACCCCGACGTGGCGGAGTGCGCGGTGATCGGGGTCGCGGACGCCCTGAAGGGACAACTCCCGCTCGGCTTCCTGGTCCTGAACGCGGGTTGCGGGCGTTCGCCGGACGAGATATGCAACGAGGTCGTCAAGCTCGTGCGCGAGAAGATCGGCCCGGTCGCGGCGTTCAAGACCGCGACGGTGGTGCAGCGGCTCCCCAAGACGCGCTCGGGCAAGATCCTGCGCGGGACGATGCAGAAGATCGCCGACGGCGACGAGTGGAAGATGCCGGCGACCATCGACGATCCCGAGATCCTCGGCGAGATCACCGGGGCGTTGCGCGGGGCCGGTTACGCGGGCGGGAGATAATGTCCCTTGTCCGTGCTGGCCGAGGCCAAGGCGCCGGCACTGCTGTTCCGTTGACCACGGACAGCCCACTCTGCGGGCCGGGTGTACACTCGCGTATCCGCTCCGCTTGCGGCCAAGGAGTCTTCCGATGAACGAAGAGATCATGAGAGGAATCACCGAGACGGCCTTCAAGCGCTTCTTCGGCCATGTCGAACTCGTTCGCGTCAACGTGGAGCCGCGCACCAGCCACTATGGGGATCCGGTCGTGGATTTGCGGATCGTGTACGACGACAAGCGTGGCAAGTTGGCGTCGCTGGGCGGCGAGGGCGTCCTGAGAATGCGTACCGAAGTGCATTCGAAGTTCCAGGCGGACCCGGAGCAGTACCCCGGCTTCCCGATCCTGTACTTCATCGCCCTGTCCGAGCTGGGGAGGCTCAGCCCTGAAGCCGCTTGATTTGATAGAGGCCGCCCGCGGTTTGACGGAATTGAGCGCACGGCGGCCCACGCAGGCGAACCTTCGCCGCGCAGTCAGCACCGCCTATTACGCGGTGTTCCACTGTCTGTCTGGCGCCGCGGCCGACCTGCTGATCGGCAAAAGCCGTAACCCCGCTTGGCATCAGGTGTACCGCGCCCTCGAACACGGAAGAATCAGGAACGCGTGCCAGCACCAACGGGCGATGCAGGGTTTCCCAATGGAAATTCGCAGCTTCGCCGAAACATTCGTCACGTTGCAGGACAAGCGCCACGAAGCCGACTACGTGCTCGACGCCAAACCTTACCGCAAGTCCGATGCCATCACGGAAATCGATGCCGCGGAACTCGCCATCAACCAGTTCGAGCAGTCGGACATCGAGGCGAGGCGCAGCTTCTCCGCTCATGTGTTGTTCAGGCGGCGATCGTAATAATTCCTTACCCACAAGATCTTCGATAGAATATCGAAGAATTTACGCACTGCCCGTTGCGCGAACGCCGTTATCGGTCGGCCAGCCGGCGCATGATCTCGCGGATGCTTTCATCGGGCCGCACGACGTCGAACGGAAAACAGAACAGCTCCAGCCCCTGCTGGTCGTCCACTTTGTCATTGAACTCGTACCGCAGAGGCGAATGGAATTCGGGCGTTCGCGGGTATATCAACGCCACCTTGGCGCAGCCGAACTTCCTGCCGTAGCTGTATAGCTGGTAAACGTCGCTCTGGCTGATCCCGTGCTTCGGATCCGTGCCGTCGCCGTTGATTCTCTTCCACTTGGCGTCGAGCACGAACCGCACTTCGCCCGATTGAACGAGGGCGATGTCCGGCTTCATGTGGAAGGCATCCGCTTTGCCGATGCGGGCAAACGCTTTCTGCGGCCCTTGTGTTCTGACGTGGTAGTCACGCTGATAGCGTCTGAAGCCATCGGCCACGTAATCCTCGAAGACTTCCTCCATCGGGAACAGCAGCGCCTGGTTCACGTGCTTTCCGGAGAACGTCGCCAAGCCGTGATTGAACAGGAACAGACCCACCCAGGCCATCACCGCGTCGTAATGCCGCATCGACCGGTCGATCCGATGGCGTTCCCAGTCCACCTCCGGCCGTTCCGATCGGGGCACCTCGGAAAAACAGATGCGAAGCTGATGGAGCAGTTGCTGATTGCCGGGGTGGGTGATCGGCCGGAGCTTGTGGATGGTGCTGTGAATCAGCCGGTTCACGGGGCGGTCCGCCGTGAACTCGTCGAAGGCGACGTAGAAGCGGGCGCGGTTCGCCACGTTCCGGCGAATGTGCTCTCGGAGCCGGATGCGCCCCCGAAGCCGGGGAAGATTGTCCTCGACGCTATTGTAGTGGCGGGCGAGCCCGCGTTGCGTGAGCAGCGCCAGATTGGTCAGGAACAGCCTGACGAACACGTCGAGCATGTTGAAATGGCGGAGCGCGGCGATACTGGTCTCGTTGAATTGCGCGGCGCGGAGGCCCCGGTAGGTCCGCAGCATCTCGAGAAACACCCGTCGGGTGCGCTCCTCGTCGCGGTCGACGAAGTCCACCTTCGGCAGAATCTCGAACACGGTGCCGCGCCGGGTCTCGATGACACCCACGTAGTTCCCGGTGTGGAGCCGCCCGTTCCTGAGCGTCAGCACGGGGCGGTAGAGGTCCGCGTACTCCGTATCGTCGAGACCTGAAAGCCGTTCGTGCTCCCTGAAAACCGGCATGTCAATCGGGGTCTTCGGCTTGTTCGCCGGCGTAGATTCGCCGGTAACTTTCGGCGTCCTTCCGTTTGTCGTCGTCTGGCGCAAGCAAGATGCTGCTGCTCAGTGCGTTGGCGATTGCGTTGTTGACGCCGTTGGGGGCGGCGGGAGAGAGTCTGGGGTATGACCGGTGGTTGAAGGTGAATACGGCGAAGTACCGCACGCATTCGCTGTTTCGTCAGGGATTGATGCTGTATGAGCATATTCCGAACTGGCCCGAGTATCGTCTGCGTCCGTTGATGGAGGCGTTTGGACGGATGCTGATGGAGCAACGGGTGTATCGAGGAATATTCGGCGTCATCTGATACTTGAAATGAGGGGATTGATGAGGGTGCAGGGATGAAAGGCTGAATTTCGGGAAAATCCGAAGTGATACCAAACACCTCGTGGACGCTTCCGAAGACGCCCTTGTACTGTTTCGCGGTGTTTTTTTGCGCCAGGAAGTAGAGGAACGACATCGGATCGATGTTCTTGTCTCTGTAATTCAGGAGTGGAACGCTGTCCTTCTTCCAATCCACGGCCTTTGCCTTGTCGGCCAAGTCGCGTTCTCCATTCCTGGCGATCGTGGTGGCCAATTCCTCGAACCATGCCACCCAAGTGTAGTCGACCATTGTCAATCCTCCGCGGGGGAACGGCCCCTTCGTGGGACCTGGTCAAACAGATGCGGGAACGAATGAGTATGGCAGCCATGAGCCGTCTTTCAAATCGTCACGGATGTACCTGCCGGGTGATTTCATGCCGGCCGGGCCTTCGCCTTCGATGCGGATGACATTGGCCGGGATGGATTCCCGCTTTCGCGGGAATGACGACTTGAAGAAGACCATCCACGCATGTTGCTGATCCTCACTGGCAGTGACCTTGAGCCACACGCGGATTCGGTCCGAGAATCCCGTATTGTGTGTAGCGAACGCATGTATGAGTAGAAACATGGAGTCGAGTTTCTGTCTCACCGCGCAGATCTCATGAAATCCGGCATTGAGACCGGTTCATGTCAGAATTCTCAGGTAAATTATCGCAAGACATGCAGGTCGCGCTGGGATTGTACAGCCTGACTTTCCCGAATGGCCGGACAATGACGCAAACAGACGCCCCAAGGGCGCCCATCGAACATCATCCATCGATCATCCAGGCCAGCATGGACGCCGGTATCGCCATGACGTTGGCGTCCTCCAGGTTCAGCTCCGAGCGGGTGGCGATGATGCCGCGCCAACCGGAGGCGACCAGGGTCTGCGCGTCGCGTCGCCAACGGCCGTCGACGTACTTCGACTCGATGGCGATGCCCCCGAATCCGGGACCGACGAAGTCGATCTCCTTGCGGGTCCTGGTCCGGTGGTGCAGGACGCGGTCGAACTCCATGTAGCTGCCGGGGTGGTCTCGCTCGAAGCTCCGTAATAGCGCCATGCCGAGTTGCTGTTCGGAGAGGGCATTCGTGTCGGGTGCGCCCATGCCCGGTGCACTCCTGTCAACGGCGCCCGCGATCCCGCGCGGCGGAGTTGCCAAGCGATCGCGCCAGCGGTCGCCGCCTGCATCGGGCGTGCCGGGAACGAGACGTGCGTAGACGGGGGCGGTGAAATAGGTCTTGGCCTGGGCGTTCAGCTTGGGCCGCAGCCCGTCTTCACGGTGGCAGGGCCAGAGGACGAACGCTTCGCGTAGCTCGTCGATTCGCCGCCGCGCGGTGGGCTGGGAGATGCCGAGATCGTCCGCGAGCGCCGCGTAGTTGACAGGAGAGCAAAGCCCCCTGGCCATCCGGTGCATGAAGGCGGTGGTCTGCATCCGTGACCAGTCGGCACGCCGGAATGCATCTCCATGGATGACGTCGATCAGACCCCGCACGAACGTCGGGGAAGCCTCGTATGGAACAAACCTGTTCTCCGCCCGCCCTCGGTGCCCGCGATTCCGCATAGCGGAATCGCCAAGCGACCGCGCCGGCGGTCGCCCCCCGCCCGTGCACAGCGTTGGCAGGGGGCACCCGCGATTCCGCGCAGCGGAATCGCCAAGCGACCGCGCCAGCGGTCGCCGCTCGCAATCATGCGCGATTCGGTTGTACCGTTCGGTACATCCATTCCGATGGAGGAGCCCGATGGATCTGAATCTCAGGGGAAAGACGGCGCTGGTGACCGGCGCGTCGAAGGGTATCGGACGAGGCTGCGCGGAGCTGTTCGCGGCCGAAGGCGCGAACCTGCATCTCACGGCCAGAAGCGCCGACCTGCTGGAGGCGGCGAGCCGGGCGATCCGATCGAGCCACCAGGTGGATGCGCAGGTCCACCCGCTCGACCTCTCCAAACGCGGGGCCGCGGAGAGTCTCGCGGAGCGCTGCGGCGACATCGACATCCTGGTCAACAATGCCGGCGCCATCCCGGGCGGCGACATCGAGCGGGTCGACGAGTCGCGCTGGCGTGAGGCGTGGGATCTGAAGGTCTTCGGCTACATCAACACCACCCGCCAGTTCTACCGCCTCATGCGCGAGCGCGGCCACGGCGTGATCGTCAACGTGATCGGCCTTGCCGGAGAGAAGTTCGACGCGGGCTACATCGCGGGCACCACCGGCAACGCGTCGCTCATGGCGTTCACCCGCGGCATCGGCAGCACCAGCATCGACCACGGCGTGCGCATTCTCGGCGTGAACCCCGGCGCGGTCGCAACCGACCGCATTCGCACGCTGCTCACCACGCGGGCGGAGTCCGAGCTCGGCGACGGCTCGCGGTGGCAGGAATTCTTCTCGAAGCTTCCGCTCGGTCGAGCCGCGTCCGTCGAAGAGGTCGCGAACGTCGTGGTGTTCCTGGCCTCGGAACGCGCGAGCTACCTGAGCGGGATCGTCGTCACCGTCGACGGCGGCCAGGCAGCGCGCGGCGGGAGCTTCTGAGCCGTTGCGCGCGGCAGGCCGACGCCATCGATCGGCCGGAAGTGAACACGACCCCCATCTCCGTATGCGACGCGCGAAGCCGGATCTGTCGCGCGCCCGGATCGAGGCCAGTCCCATGCCCGTTGTCGACCCCCGTGCTACCTGCTTGCAGATGACCGAAGACTGGACGGTTCGCCAGATCCCGATCGACAACGAGTTCTGGGCGACGATCGGCGAGCGAACCGAACTCCACCACGGCTGCCTGGTCACCGGCCACGAGACCACCCGCGACTTCGGCCACTGGGAGATGCATCCGGAAGGGGACGAGCTGATCGTCGCGGTCTCCGGCGCGTATATCCTGATCGTCGAGGGCGTGGAGGAGAGACCGATTATGGCCGGGGAGATTGCCATCGTTCCGAAGGGCACGTGGCACCGGCTCACGGTTCAGGAACCCGGCCGCACCCTGTTCCTCACTCCGGGCAAGGGCACGCGACACCGTCCGCTCGTCGAGTAGGCGGGGCCGCACCGGTTCGCCGCCGGCCGGCTTCGATTTCCCCCTCGGAGGTCTCGACGATCCGCAGTCCTTCGAGAATGCCCTACACGTTGCGTTACTTCCTTGTCCGGGAGGCGCGCAGGGGGCAGCCGGACTTTCCGCTACCGTCCGGAGCGTGCGCCGGCGAGTCGTGCCGGGCATCGCTTCAACCGCAACGCCGGCAGGCGCTTCAACCGCTGGTTCACCGGATCCACCTCGATGCCGGCCGATTCCAGGGCCGTGACCCCGAGCAGGGGCTCGACGCCATCGTTGCCGACAATGATGCGGCCCGCCGTCACGTCGCCCATGAACTCGATGCGGGCGATGGCGAAGTCCATCCTGACCTCGCGGCCGTCCGCGGTTTCGTAGATCCGCTGGCCCTCGGGCTCGACCCCGATCGCCTCGATGCACGAGCGCGGCACCAGCGAGTCCGTCGCGCCGGTATCCACCAGGAACAGGCCGTCCCAGCTTCTCGACGGCTCGGCCGGGTTGCGGATGGTGACGGTGACGTGCGTGGCGCCCATGGCGTTGTCCTCGTGACGATTCTCGAGCCCCGGCGGGCCGGTTCGCGGCTCGGTGGAGTAGCGCCTCGGCCTTCCGGCTCCACCCCGGCCAACCGCCGCTTCCTCAGTACATGTGCTGCCCGCCGTTGATCGACAGGGTCGAGCCGGTCATGAAGCCCATGTCGTCGTCGACGAGGAAGAGCACGCCCTTGGCGATCTCGCTGGCGTGCCCGAGCCGCCCGACCGGGATGGTGGAGATGATCTTCTCCAGCACCTTCTCCGGCACCGCCCGCACCATGTCGGTGTCGATGTAGCCCGGCGCGATCGCGTTCACCGTGATTCCCTTGCCCGCGCCCTCCTGCGCGAGCGCCTTCGTGAAGCCGTGGATGCCGGACTTCGCCGCCGCGTAGTTGACCTGGCCGTACTGGCCGGCCTGTCCGTTGACCGAGCCGATGTTCACGATGCGACCGAAGCCGCGCTCGCGCATCCCGTCGATCACGCAACGTGACATGTTGAAGCAGGAGGAGAGGTTGGTCTGGAGCACCGCGTTCCACTGGTCGAACGACATGCGGTGCATCGTCCCGTCGCGGGTGATTCCGGCGTTGTTCACCAGGATCCCGATCGGGCCGAGATCCTTGGCGATCCGGTCCGCCGCGTCCCGGCAGGCCTCGAAATCCGCGACGTCGAACTTGTACGTGCGGATCCCGGTGCGGTCGCCGAAGCGCTTGGCCGCCGCGTCGTTGCCGGCATACGTCGCGGCGACGGTGTGTCCCGTATCCCGCAACGCCACGGAGATCGCCTCGCCGATGCCGCGGGTGCCGCCGGTGACTATCGCTACGTGTCCCACGATATCCCCCTCCTTCAATCAGGTCGGACGCCGGCCAAATCGAGCATCGGCCGGACACTCACGCCAACCGGGACTGATCCTGCGGCGGCGGATACGAAGCCCCCAAGCCGATCACCGATCAGGCAGCTACCGGCCAAGCCAGCCGCCCGGCAGGTCAGTCGCGCTCCACGCACATCGCGATGCCCATCCCGCCGCCGATGCAGAGCGTGGCGAGCCCCTTCTTCGCATCGCGACGGCGCATCTCGTAGAGCAGCGTGGTCAGCACCCGCGCGCCG
Source organism: uncultured Gammaproteobacteria bacterium (assembly GCA_958295835.1). GTDB lineage: Bacteria > Pseudomonadota > Gammaproteobacteria > HK1 > HK1 > HK1. The sequence continues at coordinate 3,078,332 of OY282378.1, read as the reverse complement.
GAGGCGCCCACCGGATGCCCCAGCGCGATCGCGCCGCCGTTCACGTTGACCTTGCCGGTATCCCAGCCGAGGTCCTTGTTCACCGCGCACGCCTGCGCGGCGAACGCCTCGTTCGCCTCGACGAGATCGAGGTCGCCGGCGCTCCACCCCGCCTTCTCCAGCGCGCGGCGGCTGGCCGGGATCGGCCCGGTCCCCATGATTGCCGGATCGACCCCCGCGGTCGCCCAGGAGACGATCCGGGCCAGCGGCTCGATCCCGCGCTTCCCGGCGTTCTCCCGGGTCATGAGCACCACCACCGCGGCGCCGTCGTTGATGCCGGAGGCATTGCCGGCGGTCACCGTGCCGTCCTTCGCGAACGCGGGTCGGAGCCTCGCGAGGGTCTCGACGGTGGTGCCGTGCTTCGGGTGCTCGTCGGCGTCGATGACGGATTCGCCCTTGCGGGTCCTGATGGTGACCGGCGCGATCTCCTCGGTGAACTTTCCGGCCTTCTGCGCGCTCTCGGCCTTGTTCTGGGAGGCGGTGGCGAACGCATCCTGCTGCTCACGGGTGATCTGCCAGCGCTCGGCGACGTTCTCCGCCGTGTTCCCCATGTGGTAGCCGTTGAAGGCGTCGAACAGCCCGTCGCGCAACATGGTGTCGACGAGCTCCGCCGCTCCCATCTTCGTACCGTTGCGCATGTGCATGCAGTGCGGCGCCTGGCTCATGCTCTCGTGTCCGCCCGCCACCACCACGTCGCTGTCGCCGGTACGGATCGCCTGGTAGCCCAGCGCCACGGTGCGCAGCCCCGAGCCGCAGAGCTGGTTGACCCCATACGCGGTACGCTCGACCGGGATCCCGGCGTTCACCGCGGCCTGCCGGGCGGGATTCTGTCCTGCGCCGGCGGCGAGGATCTGGCCCATGATGACTTCGTCGACCTCCTCGGCGTCGATCGTGGCGCGGCGTATCGCCTCCTCGATCGCGACCTGGCCGAGATAGTGCGCGGGTACTGAAGACAGGCCACCGCTGAACGCCCCGACGGGGGTGCGGGCGGCGGCGGCGATCACGACATCGTTCATCCGGATGCCTCCTGCGAAAGGATCGTTCCGCGTCGATGGAGAAGAAGATCCATTGTAGATGGATTTGTGCAGCGCACCAAATCGAATGTCGAACCTCCGCCGCGCTCAATCTTCGGCCTGTTCGCGCCGGAGGATTCGCCCGGGCCTGGCGCCGGTCCATTCGCCCCCGCGCCAGACCTGCTTGCCGTTGACGATGACCTGGTAGATCCCGCGGGCCTGGCGCGTGGGCGCGCTGAAATCCGCCTCGTCGGTGATCCGGTCCGGGTCGAAGAGCACGATGTCCGCAAGGCCGCCGGTCCGGATCGTTCCGCGACCGGTGAGGCCGAACACGCGGGCGGTCACACCCGTCATGCGATGGACGGCCTCTTCGAGGGGGAACAGGCCGAGCTCCCGGCAGTAGTGACCGAGCACCCTGGGAAACGTGCCCCACAGCCGGGGGTGGGGAAAGGTGTCGTGCGGGAGGCCGTCGGAGCCGATCATCGCGTCCTGGAAGCGCAGGATGCGCTGCAGATCCTCTTCGTCCATCTTGAAGTAGATCGCGCCGGCGGGGCTCAGCCGCTCGACCGCTTCCTCGACGCTGCAGCCCCACTCGGCACGGATGCCCTCGAAGTCGCGCCCATTCAGCTCCGGGTGCGACGCCGACCAGGTCACGAGCACGCGTTCGGCTCCCGCGATCCAGTCCACGAGCAGGACGGTGGAGCTTGCGACGTAGGGATAGACGTCGAGGTTGACGCTCTGCTTCGCACGCGCATGAGCGATCGTGGCGAGCGTTTCCCGACTCAGCCCCCAGCTCTCCCGGCCGCTGCACTTGTGGTGCGAGATGACCACGGGAACGCCGGCCCGCTCACCGATCTCGAGCGTCTCGCGTACCGAATCGAGGATCCCCGTTCCCTCGTCGCGCATGTGGGTCGCGTAAATGCCGCCGCGCGCACCCAGCCTGCTCGCCAGGGTCACGACCTCGTCGGTCGGTGCTTCGACCGCGGGCGGGTAGGCAAGGCCGGTGCTCATGCCGATGCAGCCCGCCTCCAGCGCCTCGTCGAGCAGCGTCTCCATGCGCGCGATCTCGGCCGCGGTGGCGGCGCGGTAGACGTCGTCCATCGTCGCGGCCCGCAACGCGGTATGGCCGACCAGCGGCGCGAGATTGAGGGCCGGAGGCGACGCCTCCACGGCCTCCATGTACTCGCGCATGGTCGGGAACCGGTACCAGGACGCATCGCCGAGCAGATTCATCGGCGGCGGCGGCTCGCGGCCCGCGAACGGAGCGAGGCTGGCCCCGCAGTTGCCGGTCACCACCGACGTCACCCCCTGGCTGACCTTCGGCGTCATGTCCGGCCCGGAGAGCACCGCGCGGTCGTCGTGGGTGTGCGCGTCGATGAACCCCGGCGCCACGATGAGCCCCGAGGCGTCGATCTTGCTGGTCGCATCGATGCGCAAGTCGAGGTGATCACCGACCGCAACGATGCGGTCGCCGGTGACGGCGACGTCCAGATGGGCCCGGGCCACGCCCGTGCCGTCGATGACGTCGCCGGAATGGATCAGCAGATCGCAAGTGGTCGGAACGGTGGACATTTGGCGGTTCTCCATGCAGGGTCATCGTTCGCACCGCACCCTGTGAGCCGGCGACGGCGGACGTGGCTCGATTCCGGGTCGGCGCGGCCCACGACGGACGCGGGACTCGCGCTCCCGGCCCATTCGGCTCACCAGGCTCGCGGACGGTGACATGATAAGTTTCACTCCAGGGGCTGGCTATCGCGCGCAGCCGAATTGCGCAAGTTGCCGCTTCCACCATTCATCGGCGATGAAGGTGGCCGTGGCCGCCGCGTGCCGCCGAGGGCATCGGTGTCGTGGGAGTGCAGCGCATCGTCCGAATCCGGGTGCTCCGGTGCGTGCTCGCGCTCTCGCAGCGCCGTGACGCTCGAGCGGACCTGCATTGCCATGAAGCCGGGGCCAAGCCGGGGGTCGGAGCCGGCCGCGGAGCTTCGCGCCGTGGCGAAGGCGTTTGCCGGCAAGGCGGCCCTGGCGGGGCTCGATCTGGTCCTGCCTCGGGGCGCGTTCCTGGCCCTCCTCGGACCCAATGGGGCCGGCAAGACCACGGCGCTCAGCCTGCTGCTGGGGCTGAGGATACCGGACCGTGGGGAAGCGCTGCTCCTTGGAGGCTCTCCTCTCGACGAGAACGTCCGCCGGCGCATCGGTGCGACGCCGCAGGCCTCCGCCTTTCCGTCCGGACTCACCGTCCGGGAAATCGTCGCGTTCGTCGCGGCACACTACCCCAATCCGATGCCGGAAGGGAGACTCTACGAGAGCTTCGGTCTGGGCAGTCTCGCAGCGCGGCAGGTGGGGGGCCTGAGCGGCGGGCAGCAACGCCGGCTCGGCGCCGCGCTCGCGCTTCTCGGCAACCCGGAGGTCGTCTTTCTCGATGAGCCATCGACCGGACTCGACGTGGAGGCCCGCCACCAGCTTTGGGACACGATGCGATCCTTCCATGCGGACGGCGGGACGGTCCTGCTGACGACGCACTATCTGGAAGAAGCCGAGGCGCTGGCCGAGCGTATCGCGGTGATCCATCGCGGCAGGTTGGTGGCGGAAGGAACGCGCCGCGACATCACGAGCCGGATTGCGCTGCGGCGCGTACGGTTCAAGGCGGGGGCGGTTCCGGAGATCGAGCCGGTTGCGCGCGGTACGTTCGAGGCAGGCGTCGTCACCCTCTACACTCCCGATGCGGACCTGCTGGTGCGGCGTCTGGTCGAGACACGGGTCGCATTCAGCGAGCTGGAAGTCCTGCCGGCGGGGCTCGAAGAAGCCTTCGTCAGCCTGACGCGGGAAGAGCCTTGATGCTGGCCCTGGCCCATGTCCGGCTGAAAGTGCTGTCGCTTCTCCGCTCCCCCGCCTACGTGGCGGGAACGCTGGCCATGCCGAGTCTGATACTGATCTTCCTCGGCGTCGGACTCGCCGACACGACCATCGAGGCCAACGTCATCATGGCCTCCTTCACGGTGTTCGCGGTGATGGGCGTCGCCTTCTTCCAGTTCGGCGTGGGTATCGCCGAGAGCCGGGTCTCTCCCTGGACGACGTTCGAGCGAATTCTGCCCGCGTCGATCGTCGTTCGTCTGGCGGGCACCGTCGTTCCGGCGGTACTGTTCGCGGCGGTCGCGGCGGGACTGGTCATCCTCGTCGCGCACATCTTCATGCCGGTCGCTCTGGGCGCCGTCGCGTGGCTGCGTCTTTGTCTCGTGCTGCTGGCGGGCAGCGTGCCTCTGGCCCTGCTCGGTATCGCCATCGGGTATTGGGTGTCGTCACGCGCGGCTCTGCCGATCGCCAACATCGTTTACCTCGGCCTCGCCTTCGGCGGGGGGCTGTTCCTCTCTCCCCGGTTCTTTCCCGATGTGCTCGATTCGATTTCGCAATGCCTGATTTCGCGGCATATCGCCGAGTTGGCCTGGCTGGCGGTCGTCGACATGCCCTGGCCGGCGGCGTCATGGCTGTGGATTGCCTGCTACGCCGTGGCTGGCTTCCTGCTCGCCGGCAGGGGATATCGCCGCGATGAAGGAGAACGCTACAGATGAAGCAGGACGGCACGCCTCACCGCATTACACGGGGAATCGCCATGCCCGTATTCCGATCGTTGCTGTTCGCGCCGGGCAACCACGCCCGACGCGTCGAGAAGTCGCTCACCCTCGACGCCGACGTCGTGATCCTCGATCTCGAGGATGCGGTCGCGGTCGCGGAGAAGCCGGCCACCCGCGAGAAGGTGATCGCCGCGTTTCAGGCGCCGCGCCGCGCCCTCGGTCACGTCCGGATCAACGCGTTCGATACGCCGTTCTGCTTCGACGACCTGCAGGCGGTGGTCACCTCCGGCGTCGACGGTATCGTGCTGCCGAAAGTCGAATCTGCCGCTCAACTCGTGGCCGTCGACTGGACCATCGCCGCGCTCGAGCGCGCCCGCGGCTTGCCGGCGGGCGGCATCGACCTCATGCCGATCATCGAGACCGGCCGCGGCATTGCGGAGCTGCGGGATGTCGCCCGCTCCGGCACCCGGGTGCGGCGGCTCTCGTTCGGGGCCGGTGACTACACCCTTGACGTGGGGATGCGCTGGACGTTCGAGGAGCGCGAGCTCGACCATGCCCGTGCCGCGATCGTCGTCGAATCCCGTGCCGCCGGGCTCGAGCCGCCGGTCGACACCGTGTTCATTCACCTGGGCGAGCCCGAAGCGCTCCGGCGCTCCACCGAGCGTGCCCGCGACCTCGGATTTCAGGGCAAGCTCTGCATCCACCCCGAGCAGTTGGGTCCGGTCAACGAGGTGTTCACGCCGACCGACGAAGAGATCGCGAAGTCCAGCCGTCATGTCGCGGCGTTCGAGGAAGCGGAGGCGAGCGGATCGGCATCCATCCAGGTCGACGGGTACTTCATCGACTATCCGATCGTGGAGAAGGCCCGGCGCACGCTGCGGATCGCCGAGTCGATCCGCGATCGCGGCGGCCACTCCCGGCGCCGGTGATCCTGCCCACGTTCTTCCGGCGAGGCCGGTCACACCGTTTCCACGGTGTGCTCGAAGGTGAACGCGCGGCGAGGGGCGGGCGGCGAAAGGGAGGGGATCGATCCCGAGTGTGAAGCTGTTCCATGCCGTTCATTCGAGGCGAACCGCGTTCCGATGCCGCCGTGATACGCTTGCGGGCCTGCATCCACCGTGACCGGCGACACGAGCCCGCAGGACACGGCGGGGGTCGCGCACCGCGTTCGTGTCCGACCCCCGGGAGACCCCGATGAACCGATACGACCTGGTCATCCGCGGCGGCACCGTCGCCACCGCCGCCGACACGTTCCCGTCCGACGTGGGGATCCGGGACGGGAAGATCACCGCCCTCGGTCAGGGGCTGGACGAAGGCCAGGACGAGATCGACGCCTCGGGCAAGCTCGTGCTGCCGGGCGGGATCGACAGCCACTGCCACATCGAGCAGATGTCGGCGAGCGGCCTCCTCTGCGCGGACGACTTCTACACGGGGTCGGTCTCCGCCGCGTTCGGCGGCACCACCACCATCATCCCCTTCGCCGCGCAGCACCGCGGGCAGTCGCTGCGCGAGGTCGTCGAGGCGTACCACGGCTGCGCCGGCCCCAAGGCGGTCGTCGACTACGCCTTCCATCTCATCATCTCCGACCCCACCGCGCAGATCCTCGGCCAGGAGCTGCCCGCCCTGATCGAGGACGGCTACACCTCGTTCAAGGTGTACATGACCTACGACCTCCTGAAGCTCGACGACTATCAGATGCTCGACGTGCTCTCGCTCGCTCGGCGCGAGGGCGCGATGACGATGGTGCACGCCGAGAACCACGACATGATCCGATGGCTCACCGACCGGCTCCTCGACGGCGGACACCGGGCGCCGAAGTACCATGCGGTCAGCCATGCGCGGGTCGCGGAGAGCGAGGCGACGAGCCGGGCCATCGACCTCGCGAGGCTCGTCGACGTGCCGATGCTCATCGTGCACGTGTCCGGGGCGGAGGCCGCCACCGCCATCCGCCGCGCGCAGGATCTGGGGCTTCGGATCTACGGCGAGACCTGCCCCCAGTACCTGTTCCTGACCGCCGCGGACCTCGACCGCGACGGCATGGAGGGCGCGAAGTTCTGTTGCAGCCCGCCCCCGCGCGACGCCGCCAACCAGGAGCAGGTGTGGCGCGGGCTCGTGAACGGCACGTTCCAGGTGTTCTCCTCCGACCACGCGCCCTACCGCTTCGACGAGACCGGCAAGCTCGCAGCCGGTCCCGACGCCTCGTTCAAGAAGATCGCCAACGGCGTGCCGGGTCTCGAACTGCGCCTGCCGCTACTGTTCAGCGAAGGCGTCGGCCGCGGCCGGATCGACCTCAACCGCTTCGTGGCCCTGGCCTCGACCAACGCGGCGCGGCTCTACGGGCTGTATCCGCGCAAGGGCACGATCGGGATCGGCTCCGATGCGGACCTGGCGATCTGGGACCCCGAGCGCGAGGTCACGGTCACCTGGGACGCCCTGCACGACAACGTCGGGTACACGCCTTACGAGGGGCGGCGCATCGAGGGATGGCCGGTGACCGTGCTCTCCCGCGGGCGCCGGGTGGTCGATGGCGGGGCGCTGCACGTCGAACGCGGCAGCGGGGAGTTCCTGCGCTGCGAACGCCCGGAGGCCGCGCGGCCCCTCGGCCGCCGGGTGCCGGAGATGGATCCGGCGACGAACTTCGGGGCGGCGCTTTGAGCCGTCCCCTGTCCGTGAAGTCCTGACGAGACGGTCCGTCCCGCGCCGTTACGCTGCCTCATTCTTCTGCGCGCCCACCATGTCGAGAATGACGTGGCGGAGATGTCCGCGCGCGGGAACCGGCTATCCGGGCGCCTCGTCGAAGCGCGGCAGATCGCCGGCGATCTCGTACCACGGCGCCTTCGACGCCACGAAGATGTGATCGTCGGCTCCGCGTCCCGGGTCGTCGTCGAGCGAACCGAAGGGGATCACCGCGATGCCGCGCTCGGGGTCGAGCCGCGGCAGCCCGGAGCCGCACGTCGGGCAGAACACCTGGCTGAAGAAGCGCGCTTCCGGGGGCCGGTAGATCCTGAGCGTGTCTTCGCCGCGGATGTAGCGCACGCCGTCCATCGCGGTGAAGCCGTTGGTGGCATGCGCCGCCCCGCGCGCCTTGCGGCAGCGCGTGCAGTGGCAGTTGTGGACCATCGTGATCTCGCCGGTGACCTCGTAGGCGGCGCTTCCGCACAGGCAGCTTCCGCGCAGCATCCCGTCGGTGGACGGGGGCGGGTCCGTCTGCGCGACGCGCGGTGCATTGCGACCCGGCATGATGTCGTGCTGTGGCAGCGAATCGGTGATCGTGTGCCACGGCGCCTTCCACTTCGCATAGATGTGGGAGGAAGGCCGGATCTGCGGATCGCCGTCGAGCGGACCGGCGGGGATGGCCATCTTCTCGTCGCCGACCGGATACGGCGCCACGGACCCGCATTGCGAGCAGAAAGCGCGGGGAAACCCCGGCGAAGACTCGTAGCTGGTGACCGCTTCCTCGCCGCCGTCGAACCGGAAGTGTGCCCGGCTCCCGCCGGTGTAGGTCGCGAACGGCGCGCCGTGCGCCTTGCGGCACATTCGGCAGTGGCAGTGGATCATGCGTTCCAGCGCACCCTCGAACGACCAGCGCACCGTACCGCACAGGCAGCTTCCTCGGATCATCGTCACGTCTCCCCATCAGCCACGGCCGTCCCAGGCCAGGAAATTGGCGAGCAGCGCAAGACCGGCGCGCTGGCTCTTCTCAGGGTGGAACTGTACCGCGAAGAGCTGCTCGGCGGCGGCGGCGGCGGTGAATTCCACGCCATGTTCGCTCGTGCCCGCGACGCTCGTATCGTCGTCGGGGCAGGCGTAGTAGCTGTGCACGAAATAGAACCGTTCGGCGTCGTCGATGCCGCGCCACAGCGGGTGATCGGATCGCTGGCGCACCCGGTTCCAGCCCATGTGGGGGACCTTGAGGCGTCGGCCCTGCCCATCCGTCGTATCCGATGGAAAGCGGATCGAGCGTCCCGCGAGCCATCCGAATCCGGGTGTGCCCGGATCCTCGTCGCTCGAATCGAACAGCACCTGCAGGCCCATGCAGATCCCGAGCACCGGCTTGACCCCGAGGCACCCGCGCACCGGTTCCACGAGCCGATGCGCGGCGAGCTCCGCCATGCAGTCGCGCATCGCGCCCTGCCCCGGAAACACCACCCGGTCGGCGTTCTCGATCACGCGGGCGTCGTCCGTCACCCGGACCTCGACGCGGCTTCCGGCGACGTGCTCGACCGCCTTCGACACCGAGCGGAGGTTGCCCATGCCGTAGTCGACCACCGCGACGGTTTCCGCGCTCATCGTGCGACCCGGGACGGCACCGGGGCAGGCTGCCGCGGCTCGCGGCGCAGGGCTGAACACCTTTCACACCGCCTCGGCAACGCGATATGCGTCGCCGTATCGGACCAGCCCACCTGCCTCACAACACGCCCTTCGTCGACGGCACCGCCTCGCCGAGCCGCTCGTCCCGGGCCACGGCCATGCGCATCGCGCGGCCGAACGCCTTGAACACCGTCTCGGCCACGTGGTGGGCGTTGACGCCCTGCAGCGAGTCGACGTGCAGGGTCGCCGACGCCGCGTTGGCGAAGCCCTGGAAGAACTCGCGGATCAGGTCGACGTCGAACGCCCCGATGCGCGCGCGGGGCCAGCCCACCCGGTAGAACAGCCCGGGGCGTCCGGAGAAGTCGATGACGACCCTTGAGAGCGCCTCGTCGAGCGGGACGTAGGCATGCCCGTAACGTGCGATCCCGCGCTTGTCGCCGAGCGCCTCGGCGACGGCCTGCCCGAGCACGATGCCGGTGTCCTCGACGGTGTGGTGGTCGTCGATCGCGGTGTCCCCGGCGGCTCGTACGTCGAGGTCGATCGTCCCGTGCCGCGCCACCTGCTCCAGCATGTGCTCGAAGAAGGGGATCCCGGTGTCGAGGCGCGCGCCGCCGGCTCCGTCGAGGGCGACGGTGACGGCGATGCGGGTCTCGCGCGTGTTGCGCTCGACGGTGGCGGTGCGGGAAGACACGGGGGGCGGCTCCTGCGGAGGATGCGAGGGCGGCATAGCATAGCGATCGCCGCAACGGCTATAAACTCGCGCGACCGTCCGTTTCGGCCGGCGGATGGGATCCCTGGCTCGGTCACGTACGAAAATCGGCGAAATCGGGACGAATTCCCACCCGATCGCAGCGCTACTTTCGGGCGGTGCTTTTCACCCTGTCGGATAGAATCGGGCGGCAACCCTGCGGCGGAGCCTCCATCGTGCCCGACAGAGCCCGGCAGTCTCCCGACGACGCACCCGCCCGCCCCCGGGTCGGGCTGCTCGTCACCTGCCTCGTCGATCTCTTCCGTCCCGCAGTCGGGTTCGCGGCGCTCAGGCTGCTGGAGGACGCGGGATGCGTCGTGGACGTGCCCGCCGTCCAGACCTGCTGCGGCCAGCCGGCGTACAACGGCGGCGATTCCGGCAACGCACGGGCGATCGCGAAGCGCACCATCGAGGCGTTCGAGCCCTTCGACTACGTCGTCGCGCCGTCCGGGTCCTGCGCCGGGATGCTGCGCGAGCACTATCCCCGGCTCTTCCCCACCGGCGCCGGCTGGCACGGGCGGGCGCAGGCGCTCGCCGAGCGCACGCACGAGCTCGTGAGCTTCCTCGCCGACATCCTCGGCGTGCGCGAGGTCGCGGCGCGCTTCGAGGCGGACGCGACCTACCACGACTCCTGCTCGGGGCTGCGCGAGATGGGGGTCCGCGGCCAGCCGCGCCGCCTGCTCGCATCGGTGGGCGGGCTGACGATGGCGGAGATGCGCGATTCGGACGCCTGCTGCGGCTTCGGGGGGACGTTCTGCGTGAAGTACCCGGAGATCTCCACCCGCCTCGTCGACGAGAAATGCGCCAACGTCCTCGCCACCGGCGCCGGGGTGCTGCTCGGCGGCGATCTGGGCTGCCTGATGAACATCGCGGGAAGGCTCGCGCGCGAATCGCATGCGGTGCCCTTATTCTTACCGTTGAGCCGGGTTCCTGGCGATGCTTTCCCGGGAGCGCGGGCTTCCCGCCCGCGACGGGTTCAAGGCCAGCCCTGTATCCGCTATCCGCGAGTACGCGGGCAAGATGCCCGCGCTCCCAGGAGCGCACCACCTGCCTCGCCGGTCCGGGGCGCGGCCTCTCCCGTCAGGATAAACGGTGCCGAGACCGCACGTCTCGGAAGCGGAGTCGAACCGGCCCGAACGGGTCCAGCGTCCGCAGCCTCGACTGACGGCCGGGCGCAAGGCTGGCATACTGGCGGACATGTCCACCTCCACCCATCCATCCGCCCAATCGGGCGCGAGCAAGACCGCCCGGAACCCGGTCAAGGTCGTTCCGGTCGAGGGTCCGCTCCCGCGCAAGCCCCCCCTGGCTCCGGGTCCGCGCTCCGGTGGGGCCGGAGGTGGCCGCCCTCAAGGGGCTCCTTCGCCGGCAGCGGCTCGTCACCGTGTGCGAGGAGGCTTCCTGCCCGAACCTCGGCGAGTGCTTCGCCCACGGCACCGCGACGTTCATGATCATGGGCGAGCTCTGCACCCGCCGCTGCCCGTTCTGCGACGTCGCCCACGGGCGCCCCGACCCCCTCGATCCGGCGGAGCCGCTCCGCCTCGCGGCCGCGGTAGGGCGCATGGGGCTCCGGCACGTCGTCATCACCTCGGTGGACCGCGACGATCTCCGCGACGGCGGGGCGGGCCACTTCGCGGCGTGCGTGCGTGCGGTCCGGGGGCAAGCCCCCTCGACCCGCATCGAGATCCTCGTCCCCGATTTCCGGGGACGGATGGAGCGCGCCCTCGAAGTGCTCGCGGCCGCCCCGCCGGACGTGTTCAACCACAACCTCGAGACCGTGCCCCGCCTCTATCGCAAGGTGCGTCCGGGGGCGGACTACGCCTGGTCGCTCAGACTGCTCCAGCGCTTCGGGGAGGCCCATCCCGGGGTTCCCGTCAAGTCGGGGCTGATAGTAGGAGTGGGGGAGACGGACGAGGAGATCGTGGAAGTCATGCGCGACCTGCATGACTACGGCTGTACCATGCTCACCGTTGGCCAGTACCTCCAGCCGAGCCGCGGGCACCTCCCGGTGGAGCGCTTCGTCGAGCCCGCCCGGTTCGAGGAGTTCCGGCGGATCGGCGAGGAGATCGGGTTCGCGAACGTCGCGAGCGGCCCCCTCGTGCGTTCGTCCTACCACGCCGACCGCCAAGCGGCGGAGGTCGCCTGATCACCTGCGCCGGCAGGCGCCGTCACGAAAACCGGAGATCAAAATGGGAATTATTATTGAATGGAACGGCATGAGAGAATACCTCGACCACATCGATCCGGATAATCTGGAAGGTTTGCAAGAATTCAATACAACGATAGAGTGGTGGCATCAGGAACGTGAACTTGTTACATATAACGTGGTATGTCAAATAGAGTGGAACGGTCAAGGTGCGGCCGGTGGATGCATCGTTGTTCTGACGTATAACCAGCAAGATAACGAGCATATAGATCCAAAGGATGGAGTTTGGGGAATAAATCGGATAGTCATTGAACCAGGACAAGATCACGGAGATTGTTACTGGACGGCCTGTGGAAAGGAAGAAATAAAGCGGGAATGGCAAAGGGAAGCATTGCTTGAAGAAAGAGACCATCGCAGATCTCCTCAGCAGATAAGAGACCAAGCATTCAGACCTCTAATCATCAAGTTTGACGGGATGTGTGTAATCAGTGGTGAAACGACGGAAGAGGCGCTTGATGCCGCGCATATCATTCCCGCCGCAAAGGATGGCAATGAAATAAAGGGAAATGGCATCACCCTGAGAGTAGATATACATCGGCTGTATGACAGGGGGATGTTCAAAATCCATCCGGAAAAAGGACAGGCGGTGATTGTTCCTGCGAAACTACCGGAATTGTCAGACTACTACATCAACTTGTTGAAAGACGTCGTACTGCCGCCTGCAACACTCGAACGGGTAAGTAAGGCTTTGCAAGAGGTCTGGCACGGCGACTGATCTTGACGTTTGGCGCAGACTCGGGGAGCGCAAGCGGTTCACGGGGCTGTAGATGTTCGGCACTTGGTCCGTTGTCCTGTCCGGCAACGTGAGATCCATTTCACCCTGACCGACTCGCGGCCGTCGATGCGGACCCGCCGGGTACGAGAGGGCGGCGCGTCGTTATGGGAACGGCGCGTTCCGCGGATGCAGGCGTCTCGCTTGCGGTGCACGGCAAGGCGCATCCGCTCGATGCGGGAGGGACGCTCACGCTCCCAGGAGGTCCGCTGCCCTGGTCCGGCTGAATCGGGCCGGGTGCGCAAGCCCATGTAGAAGGTGATCGAGACGCTGATTCGATTGTCCGTTACACCGAACACCCTCACCGAAGTCTTCAATCCGCTCGAATCCCGGGCCCCGATCTCCGGAGAGACTTCGATTCCTCACCGAAAGAGATCGTCCCCGCAAGCGCGGAAGCCGCGAGCAACGGTGCGTTTACCCCGGCCTGGATTTGCTTGCCGATGCAGCATGGCCGGAGATCGTCTCGGCGAAGAGACCGCCGATTACCGCGGACCTCTTCACCCACTTCCGGATCTATTGGCAGCCGCCGCACGGATCGACCTCGGGCGGGAACGATCAGTGCGGAGGCGGGCGGGACGTCGAAGGCGCGGCTCGATCGGGCGGCTCTCGCCCATCGCCACACACCAGGCGAAAGCCATCAACCGTCTACGAGATCGGGGCAAGTCCAGCCCAGACTTCGTACCCGGGCCGCGGTCAGTCGTGCCCCGAGCCAGACGGTAAATTCGTTGTCCTCGGGATTGGCGTAGCTGATGAAGATGGCGTCCCGGGTGAGCGTGGTCATGTGGCCGGCCTCCAGCCGCAGTCGGACGTCCAACGGCCCGGTGTGCGACGGCCATCGATGGCTGCACCGGCGGCAGGCATGATGAAGTCTCCGACTTCGCGAATGACGGTGCGCAAGTCGGGCTCGTTGATGAGTAGCGGGTCTCGGGCGAGAAACGATCGCCACTGGCCAACCTTCCGGGGATCCTCCGAAAATGCGTGCGTCAGGGCCGGCGGACGTTCGCGTGGAATGGCCGTCGCACGCCGCTCGAAGGTGGCCCTGATGGCGGCGGCAAGGGTTGCACCTTCGAACGCGGAGAGCCGGGACATGGCGAGAAGGTCGTAGAAGTCCTTCATGCGGCTGTTCGCGAGGTCGAGCGCCACGATGGCTTCGAACTTCTCGGCGGCCACGGTGTCGCGTGGATACGCATTGAGGGTCGGCGCCGGGTGGTCGAGAAGAACGGGATATTCAAGCTCCAGCGGACCGGGTGTCACCGCGTCTCCAAAGCCGACGTCGATCTGCACCGGGATGATGGCGGCGGCGAGTTGGGCCGAGGTGCGAACCCGAAGAGATCCATGGGCCCGACCGCCGCTGCTCGGCTCGACAAGGATGTTTTCGGTATCGAAGCGCAATCCGTCGTCCGCGATCGGCTGGGCGCAGATGTTGCGAAAGATCTCGAGGAGAGGGGCGATCTCGCGGTCGGCGAAGGCAAGGAGGTCGAGGTCGCGCGTCGTTCGGAACGGATCTGCGAGCCATGCGGCATAGAGCATGGCACCCTTGAGAACGAAGAGGTCCTTGTGAGGCGAGACGCTCAGTCGGAAGAGAAGCCGTTCAAGGGCGTATCGGGTAAGCACGCGCTGGAAATCGGCCTGTTGCTCCCTGGCGAGGTCTTGCAGCCGTACACGTATCGAAGCGGCGACATTCCTCGGTTCACGCGCCATCGGCGACCACCGTTTCCAGATAAGGCCGCAGAACGGACCAGATGCGGGTATCTCGGGCGTATCGAACGATTTGCGCCGGTTTGACCTTGCCGGACCTCATGACGTTGTGGAGACCTTCGAGCGCGACATCAAGACCGACGTGCCGTCTGAATCGAAAGCAGTCGACGACTGTCTTGGCTGGATCGAAGATAGGCACCGACACGCCGTCGACGGTGTGGGTTTGAACGCCGAGGCAAAGCGATTGCGGTCCGAACCGCACGATTCGGGTCGGGGGATAGTCGATCTTGGGCTTTCGTGCTTTGGGACCTATGGCGAGCCAGACGCGGCCCGGTGTCTGGAGCGTGAGGTCGTGGAACTGAAGGGCGGAGACGAGGCAGATGACTCCTTTAGGTACAAGCTTCGCAACCTCGACGAGATCATGCGGTGCCGTGACTTCGGCGTCGGCGAGCTGGTAGAGCCCGCGGGTGACGCGGGTGAGGGTCCGATCCCGGAGCATACGCGCGAGCGTTTCCGGATGAATCCCGGCGTCGCTGAACTCGATGCGACGCATGGGGCCGCAGGCCTTGAGAAGGGCGACAGCTCGATCCTTCTGCGATGTCGCGGGTGTGGGTGTCATGTGACAAAACGTCGGTCTATAGGTTGTATCTTCCGACATTATGTCACGTCATCGCGCGCTTGAACAGCAAAACGAGCGCGGCTGGATTGCGCCGTTTCAAAGTGTTGAGTCATTGAGGGAGCTGGTGAGAAATGCGGGTCAACCAAGTCTCTGGGCGATACGGTCACAGACGGCCGCGCGTCCTATGCCGCATCCAGTTCGCGCCGTGCACGCGCCAGATCATAGGCCGCCTGAATTCGCATCCAGTGATCGGCGCTGCTCCAACCGGCGCGCTCCAGGGCCAAGGCCATTCTTGGCGAAATGCCGATGCGGCCATGCAGCAGCCGCGACAGCGTATTGCGCGCCACGCCCAGGCGGTGGGCACATTCCGTCACCGTCCAGCCGACTTCCTCGTCTTCCAGGATATCGCGGATCATTTCGCCGGGATGCGGCGGGTCGTACATGGGCATTGATTCAACCTCCCTGATGGTAATCGATCAGATCCACGTCCAGCGCCTCACCATCGGCAAAGCGGAAGACGATTCGCCAGTTGCCCGATACGCGCACGCTCCATTGCCCTTGTCGATTGCCTGCCAGCGGATGCAGCCGGTAGCCGGGCTGATCCAGGTCACGCGGATCGCGCGCCACGTCGAGATCAGCCAGGATGCGACGGATGCGCCGGACGTGGCCAGGATTCAGCCGTCGGGCGTCGCCTCGCTCATGGAGCCTCCGCAATCCCGCGTGTTTGATCCTCATTACGAGCATTGTCGTGTGATACACATCCTGTTGCAATCGGGCGCCGACCCGAACGCCTGCTCAGAGTGCCAGCCTGCGCCAGCCCGATCCGGTTCCCGGCGCCGACGAGTACCTGTCAGGTTTCCAGGGCGCATTGTCTGTATCGCGATGCGCCTCCGGCGCGTTTCCCGGTGGGCTACTTTCGGGCGGTGCCTTTCACCCTGTCGGATAGAATCGGGCGGCAACCATGCGGCGGAGCCTTCATCGTGCCCGACAGAGCCCGGCAGTCTCCCGACGACGCACCCGCCCGCCCCCGGGTCGGGCTGCTCGTCACCTGCCTCGTCGATCTCTTCCGTCCCGCGGTCGGGTTCGCGGCGGTCAGGCTGCTGGAGGATGCGGGATGCGTCGTGGACGTGCCCGCCGTCCAGACGTGCTGCGGCCAGCCGGCGTACAACGGCGGCGATTCCGGCAACGCACGGGCGATCGCGAAGCGCACCATCGAGGCGTTCGAGCCTTTCGACTACGTCGTCGCGCCGTCCGGGTCCTGCGCCGGGATGCTGCGCGAGCACTATCCCCGGCTCTTCCCCACCGGCGCCGGCTGGCACGGGCGGGCGCAGGCGCTCGCCGAGCGCACCCACGAGCTCGTGAGCTTCCTCGCCGACGTCCTCGGCGTGCGCGAGGTCGCCGCGCGCTTCGAGGCGGACGCGACCTACCACGACTCCTGCTCGGGGCTGCGCGAGATGGGGGTCCGCGGCCAGCCGCGCCGCCTGCTCGCATCGGTGGACGGGCTGACGATGGCGGAGATACGCGATTCGGACGCCTGCTGCGGCTTCGGGGGGACGTTCTGCGTGAAGTATCCGGAGATCTCCACCCGCCTCGTCGACGAGAAATGCGCCAACGTCCTCGCCACCGGCGCGGGAGTGCTGCTCGGCGGCGATCTGGGCTGCCTGATGAACATCGCGGGAAGGCTCGCGCGCGAATCGCATCCGGTGCGGGTGTTCCACGTGGCGGAGGTGCTCGCCGGCACGGCCGGGCGCGGGATCGGGGAACGCGGGCGATGAAAACGGCCGCACACGACTTTCCAGGCCGTGTCGGGAGCGCGTCGCGAAATCGAGAACTCGCGACGACAGCGTACCCGGCGAGTACGCTCCCCGCGGCGAAGGCGCCCAACTGCATGGGCGCCGGGCGCAGGACCGGTGAGTGCGGGCTCGGGGAGCCCGGACGATGAAGTCCGCCGCGCACGATTTCCCGAGCCGGGCCCGGGCCGGGCTGCAAAACCCCGACCTCGCGCGGGCGATGGCGCGGGCCCGGACGGGGTTCATCGACAAGCGCCGCGCCGCCGTCGATGCGCTCCCCGAGTACCCGCAACTGCGCCGCATCGCGCGCGAGATCAAGGAGCACACTCTCCAGCACCTCGACTACTACCTCGAACGCTTCGAGGCGCGGGTGCGCAAGCACGGCGGGCACGTGCACTGGGCGAGCACGCCGGCCGAGGCGCGGGCGATCGTCCTCGACGTCTGCCGCGCGGCGGGCGCGAAGCGGATCACCAAGGGGAAATCCATGGTGGGCGAGGAGATCGCGCTCAACGAGGCCCTCGAAGCCGCGGGCTTCGAGCCGATCGAGACCGACCTCGGCGAGTACATCATCCAGCTCGCGAACGAGCCGCCCAGCCACATCATCGCCCCGGCCATCCACAAGACCAGGGACCAGATCGCCGACCTCTTCCACGCCCGCCACGCGCAGTACGGGCTCCACGAGCGCCGGACCGAACCGACCGCGCTGGTCGGCGAGGCGCGCACCGTCCTGCGCGAGAAGTTCCAGACCGCGGACGTCGGGATCACCGGCGCGAACTTCCTCGTCGCGGAGACCGGATCGAGCGTCATCGTCACCAACGAGGGCAACGGCGATCTGACCAACACCCTGCCCCGCGTGCACGTCGTGACCGCGGGGATCGAGAAGGTGGTGCCCACCCTGGAGGACATGAGCACCATCCTGCGCGTGCTGGCGAGAAACGCCACCGGCCAGGAGGCATCGGCCTACACGACGCTGTCGAGCGGCCCGCGCCGCGCGGGCGACCTCGACGGCCCCGGCGAGTACCACGTGGTGCTGCTCGACAACGGCCGCTCGCAGATGCTGGGCAACGAGTTCCACGAGATGCTGCGGTGCATCCGCTGCGGCGCGTGCATGAACCACTGCCCCGTCTATCACGCGGTGGGCGGGCACGCCTACGGCTGGGTGTACGTGGGTCCGATGGGCTCGGTCCTGACCCCGCTGATGGTCGGGCTCGACGAGGCCCGGGACCTCCCCAACGCCTGCACCCTCAACGGGCGGTGCCGGGAGGTATGCCCGATGGAGATCCCGCTCTCGGACATGATCCGCAAGCTCCGCGAGCGCGAGTTCGACGAACGCCTCACGCCGCCGCGCACCCGCCTGGGCCTGCGCGCCTGGGCGTTCGCCGCCCGCCGCCCGGCGCTCTATCGTTTCGTGACGTCGCTCGCGATGCGCGTCCTCGGCCTGCTCGGGCGCCGCCGCGGGCGCCTGCGCCGGCTGCCGCTGGCCGGGGGCTGGACCGGCACCCGCGACCTGCCGGCCCCGGCAGGCGAGACGTTCATGGCGGCCTGGGCGAAGCGGCGGGTGGAAAAGCGGTGATGGACGCCGCGAAGGCCCGCGTTCCCGGCCTGTTCGGACGCCGCCGCCAGGGTCGCCTGCACCGCTCACGGCACATGCGTCGGCCGCGGTTCGCCGGGAGCCGGACCGGGAGCCGGACCGGAATCCGCGACCTGCCGGCCCCGGCGGGCGAGACGTTCATGCGGGATTGGCCGAAACGGTGGGCGGAACGCGCGGGAGGATCGGGATGAGCATCGCGAGGGAGCGCATCCTGGCGTCGGTGCGGCGCTCGCTGCGCCGGGCCGGGCCGTTGCCCGAGAGCGTGCGCGAGGTGCTCGACCGCCGCCTCGACGCCCCGGCGCCGAATCTCAAGCCGGCGCTCGACGGCGATCCGGTCAGCCTCTTCGTGCGCAAGGCGGACGCGGTCCATGCCCGGATCTCCAGGGTGTCCACCCTCGCGGAAGTCTCGGGGGTCGTGCTGCGCCACATCGAGGAGCACGGCCTCGGTGAATCGATCGTGGCGGCCCCGGGGCTCGAAGACGTGCAGTGGTCGAACCGCCTCGCCGTCGAGCGGCGCGCGGCGCGCGGGTCGGACCAGCTCAGCGTGACCGGTGCGTTCGCGGGCATCGCGGAGACCGGGAGCGTGATGCTGCTCTCGGGGCCGGAGAGCCCGACGACGCTGAACTTCCTGCCCGAAGACCACGTCGTGGTGCTGCGCGAGTCGCGGATCGTCGCCCATCTCGAAGACGCCTGGACCATGCTCCGCGAAGAGCGCGGCTCGATGCCGCGCACCGTCAACCTCATCTGCGGCCCTTCGAAGACCGGTGACGTCGAGCTCGTGATCCTCGAAGGCGCGCACGGCCCGCGGCGGCTCCATGTCATCGTCGTGCGGGAATGACCGACGCGCCGCCCGGCGGTCGAGAGACATGGATGTCCGGGAGGCTCCGTGGTCCACCCGACATGTCGGCGGCGCTGCGCTTGCCGCCGTCCTTCTCCGCCCGGTGATAGCGCCCGGTGATTCAGAGACGTGGACGTCCGGGAACTCGGTGGTCCGCCTGGTGTGTGGGCGTCGCCGCGCTTGTCGCCGTCCTTCTCCGCCCGGTGATACCTCCCGGCGGTCGAGAGACATGGACGTCCGGAGGGCTCCGTGGTCCACTTGGCGTATCGGCGGCGCCGCGCTTGCCGCCGTCCTCCTGTGGGTGGCGCTCGCCGCCGCCGGCCCGGCCCATGCCGACAGCCGGGCGGTGGAGCAGTTCCTCGACCGGTACCTGAACGGTTGCGTACGCCACGGCGGCGCGCGCGGGCAGGACCGCCTTCGGGGCCATGCCTGGTGCGTATGCGCCGTCGCCCAGCTCAGGATGGAAGGCAGCGAGACGGCCCTCGAAGAGCTCGCTCGGCGCGTCGCGCGCGGCGAGCCCATCGACCGCCTGGAGATCTTCAGGCGCGCGACGCGCAGTCGAGGACAGTGCGACGCGCTCGGCACCCACGATGCCGGCCCCCCGGATCGGCTTGAACGTTCGAGGAGCTTCGGCCCCTTCACCATCGCCCTCCCGCCGGGTTTCCTGCTGCTCGACCGCAGCACGGCGCCGGCCGGAGCGAGCTACGGCTTCCATCGGCTCCACGAGGACTTGCGCTCGGCCGCGACCCTGCAGGTGGTGATCCGCCACGCCTCGCAGGAGGGCCGAGCGGGAAGCGGCGACGCGGACGAGTTCCGGCTCCGCGGCCTGCTCGACGAGCTGGCCCGCTCCCGATCGAATTTCCGCATCGTCGAGATCGGCGAGGCGGCGGCGGGAAACCTCCGATTCAAACGCGCGCGCTGGCGGGCGGCGGAGGCGGGCGATCCGACCATCGGTGAGGTATACGCCGGCGGATCCGGAGATTCCGTCGTGCTGATCAGGCTCCAGGACCAGGAGCGCTTCGCATCGCGCACCATGCCGGCGATGCGCGCGGCGCTTGCGACCCTGCGCCTTCGTTGAGCGGAGCGCAGCCCCGAAACCAGTGCGGCAGGTGTCATAATCGATCCATGCGCTTCTTCAACACCGAAGGGCCGGTGCGCCCGGACGACCACTACGCCATTCCGCCGCTAGATCGCGTGGACGTCGACGAGCTCCTGGGCCTGATTCGGGCCAAGCGCTACTTCGTGCTGCACGCACCGCGCCAGACCGGCAAGACCTCCGCGCTCATCGCCCTGCGCGATCTGCTCAACAGCGGGGCGGCCGGCGACTTCCGGTGCGTGGACGTGAACGTCGAGGTCGGCCAGGTGGCGCGCGACGACACCGCGCGCGGCATCCGCGCCATTCTGGGCAGCCTGGCCGACAGCGCGCTGCTGCTAGGCGACGACTATCCCACCGGGGTCTGGCTTGACGTCCTGGCGGACATGGGGCCGGAAAACGCTCTCAAGGGGTTGCTCACCCGCTGGTGCATGGCGAACCAGACGCCGCTGGTGCTGCTGGTGGACGAGATCGACTCGCTGGTCGGCGACACCCTGCTCTCGGTGCTGCGCCAGTTGCGCGCCGGCTACCAGCAACGCCCCGGAGGCTTCCCGCAGAGCGTGGTGCTGTGCGGGGTGCGCGACATCCGCGACTACCGCATCCGGTCGAGCGCCGGCGAGGTCATCGCCGGCGGCAGTCCGTTCAACGTCGCGGCGAAGTCGCTTCGCATGGGCGACTTCACCGAAGCGGAGACGCGGGCGCTGATGGCGCAGCACACGGAGGAGACCGGCCAGCGGTTCACGGCGGCGGCGCTGGATTCGGTGTGGACGCAGACGCAAGGCCAGCCGTGGCTGGTGAACGCGCTGTGCGCGGGGGTCTGCTTCGACAACAAGGCGGGGCGGGACCGCTCGCGGACCATCGAAGTGGACGACGTCTACGCTGCACGGGAGGAGCTCATCCTGTCGCGGCGCACACATCTGGACCAGTTGGCGCACAAGCTGGAGGAGGAACGGGTACGGCGCGTCGTCGAGCCCCTCCTGAGCGGGGGCGAGGTACAGCACCAAGCCCGCGACCTGGAGTATGTGCGCGACCTGGGGCTGCTGGCGCCGGATTCGCCGCCGCGCATCGCGAACCCGATCTACGCGGAGGTGGTGCCGCGGGAGCTGGGCTACGTGTTGCAGGACAGCCTGGACGTGCAGGTGGCGTGGTACGTGGACGACGATGGCCGTCTGGACATGACGAAGCTGCTGACGGCGTTCCGCACGTTCTTCGGGGAGCATTCCGAGCACTGGTTGGGGCGCTTTGGCGACTACCCCGAAGCCGGTCCGCAGCTCATCTTGCAGTCGTACCTGCAACGTGTGGTGAACGGGGGCGGTCGCATCGAGCGGGAGTACGGGTTGGGGCGAGGACGGACGGACCTGCTGGTGCTGTGGCCGCGGGAGTCGGGGCAGCCGTCGGACCTGTGGGAGCGGTTCGTGGTCGAATGCAAGGTGTTGCGGGACTCGGACCGCAAGAGCCTTGCGTGGACGGTCGAGCAGGGCGTGAAGCAGACGTTGGGCTACATGAAGAAGTGCGGGGCGGAGGAAGGGCATCTGGTGGTGATCGACCATCGTAGCGAGGAGCGGCGGCGCAGCGAGGGCGCGGAGGATCGCCAGGGCAACGACGGCGAGGCGGGTGGAAACGAGCGGAGGCGCGAAGGCGAGGAGGCCCGAAGCGAGCACCGGCACGACGGGCGCGCAGTGACCGTCTGGGCGCTGTAGCGCATTGTCCACGCGGCGAGTCCGCCGCTGACGCTCACCGACGTCCTCCTCTGTACGCCCGACCGCAGCGGTGGCTTCCTCATGCGCACATACAGGCCGTCAGCTATGCCGGCGAGCGAAGCGACGCCGACTACCAGACCGATGCACGCGACATCAAGCAAGCGGATCGTCTGCCTTGCGAATTCCCGGAAGCTGGTGGGCCGCTGTATCGCGGGCCGCGAATGGAGCGAAGCACGGGGAGCGGGGCGCTGGATTCGGCCGGTGAGTGTGCGCGAAGGCCGGGAAGTGTCCGAGTACGAGGACGGCAGCGATCCCCGGGTGCTCGACATCGTCGACATCCCGGTTCTCGAGCCGCTGCCGGAGGACTGGCAAACGGAGAACTGGTTGCTCGACCCCGAATACTACTGGGGGAAGGAGGGAGCGTATTCGTGGTTCGATCTTCCCCGTCTCGTCGATCCCGTCGCGCCGCTCTGGAGCGACGGGCACAGCACCTGGAATGGGAAGAACGACAAGATTCCTCTCGAATTGATGGGGTCGATTTCCGGTTCATTGCGGCTGATCCACGTCGGGCGGCTCGAATTCGAAGTGTTCAGGCCCGGCGAGGCGTTCGGCAATTCCAAGCGGCGCGTGCAGGGGCGGTTCTCCCACGCCGGCAGGGACTATGCGTTGTGGGTGACCGATCCCGGATACGAGCGGGAGTATCTTGCGAAGCTGGACGGCGCCTACGAGATCGGCGAGTGCTACCTGACCGTCAGCCTCGGGGAACCGTACGGAGGCGCCTGCTACAAGCTCATCGCCGCGATCATCGAATGCGATTAGCGGCAGCGGCCGGGCGGCGGACATGACGAAGCACCCGATCTTCACCATCGGCCATTCCAACCACTCCCTGGAAGGTTTCCTGGCACTGCTGTCGAAGCACCGCGTCACCGCCGTGGCCGACGTGCGCTCGGCGCCCTGGAGCCGCTTCAACGCCCACTTCAACCGGAACACGCTTTCCGCCGCGCTCAAGGCCCGGGGCATCCATTACGTGTACCTCGGGCGTGAGCTCGGCGGGCGGCCGGAAGATCCCGCCCTGTATGACGAAGGTGGTCATGTCCGTTATGAACGGATCGCCCGGACGAGCAGTTTCCGGGACGGTGTCGCCCGGGTCGTCGGCGGGGCCGCGAAGCACAGCATCGCGCTCATGTGCGCGGAGAAGGAGCCGCTGGACTGCCACCGGACGCATCTCGTCGCGCAGGCGCTCGACGCCGAAGGTGTCGAGGTGATGCACATCCTCGCCGACGGCGGGCTCGAACGTCATGCAAGAACGATGGATCGGTCGATGGCTGATTCAGGCGGGAAGCCGGACGAGGATCTGTTTCCTGATGCGCTGATCGAGGAGACGACGAAGGACCGGTCCGGACGCATCGCCTTTGTCAGAAAGAACCATGTTCCGAAACCGGGGCGTAAAGATCGATGAAGCTATCCACCATCGGATTCACGAAGAAACCAGCCCGCCGATTCTTCGATCTGCTCCGTGCGTCGGGCGCCAGGCGCGTGGTCGACGTGAGGCTCAACAATGGTTCACAGCTCGCCGGTTTTGCGAAGAAGGACGACCTCGCCTGGTTCCTCGACGAGATTTGCGGCATCGAGTACGTCCACCTGCCGAACCTTGCCCCCACCGGGGAGCTGCTGAGCGACTACCGGAAGAAACGGATCGACTGGAATACATACGAAGTCCGCTTTCTGGACCTGATGCACCGGCGGCGGATCGAGGAGACGCTTTCAAGGGAAGTGCTGGACGAAGGCTGCCTGCTGTGCAGCGAGGACCAGCCGCATCACTGCCACCGCCGACTGGTCGCCGAGTACCTGGACGAACACTGGGGTGGCGTCGAGATCGAGCATCTGGGGATGGAGGAACCCGCTACGGACACAGAGTGAAACGTCAACCTGGCATCCGAGTCCCATCGGAGGGTGGCTCGGCTGGTGCGTCGGATGGGGCTGCAAGGCGCGGTGCGGGGCCGGCATGCGAAGACCGCGCGCGCCGGTGCACAGCGAGCGTCCGGATGAACGGGTGAATCGGGAGTTCAAGGTCAGCCGCCCGAATGCGCTGTGGGTGTCGGACCCCCGATTCCACCACTCGGGGGCAGGCTCTATGTGGCGACACGGCGGGGGTTCGCCTGCACGGCCTTCTCATCGACGCCTGTGCGCGGCGCCTCCCCGCACCCGCTTCCACGGGCACAAGCTTTCGCGAGGCGGGCGGGTGTCGAATTCACTGCCCACGGACTTGCCCTTCGATGCCCTCGAACAAGCCCTTCACGAGCGCCGTGCGCGCCGTGAAGGGCTCGTCGCGTGCGGGATCCCCAGTATACTGACGCACCGTCGGGCGGCTTCCCCGGCACTCCAACCGCTTCTCTCGCACACGGCCCGGCTCACCGAATGTCCCCCGTGCTCCTTCATGTTCATGCGACTTCCGTGCTCCGTCATGCGATCGGCATCGCTGCCCTGCCATCCGGTCGCGCCATGATCCCGGCCACGCCATGATCCGCACCATGACCATCGACACCCTCGACCCGGCCTGCCGGGTAACAAGAAAACGCTGAAAGCGCCGATGACCAACGACACCCTCAGCATCGAGATCGACGGCCGTCCCTTCCGGGCGCGGAAGGGCCAGATGGTGATCGAGGTGACGGATGCGAACGCCATCGCCATCCCCCGGTTCTGCTACCACCACAAGCTGACGGTGGCGGCGAACTGCCGCATGTGCCTGGTCGAGGTCGAGCGGGCGCCGAAGCCGCTGCCCGCCTGCGCCACGCCGGTGATGGACGGGATGAAGGTGTTCACGCGCTCGAAGACGGCGCGCGCCGCCCAGAAGTCGGTGATGGAGTTCCTGCTCATCAACCACCCCCTCGACTGCCCGATCTGCGACCAGGGCGGGGAGTGCGAGCTGCAGGACGTGGCGATGGGCTACGGCGGGGACGTCTCGCGGTTCAACGAGCGCAAGCGCGCGGTCGAGGACAAGGACCTCGGCCCGCTGATCGCCACCGACATGACCCGCTGCATCCACTGTACGCGCTGCGTGCGCTTCGGCGAGGAGATCGGGGGGATGCCGGAGCTGGGGGCGACGGGGCGCGGTGAGGACATGGAGATCGGCACGTTCATCGCCGGGAGCGTGGACTCGGAGCTGTCCGGCAACGTCATCGACCTGTGCCCGGTGGGGGCGCTCACCTCCAAGCCCTTCCGGTTCCGCGCCCGCGCCTGGGAGATGGTGCAGCGCGACGGCGTGGCGCCGCACGACCCGGTGGGCTCCAACATCCATCTGCACGTGCGCCGCGGCCGGGTCATGCGCGTGGTGCCGCGCGCGAACGAAGCGATCAACGAGGTGTGGATCTCCGACCGGGACCGTTTCGGGTACGAGGGCCTGTACAGCGAAGACCGGGTGCGCGCGCCGATGGTCAGGCGCGGCGGGACGTGGCGGGAGGTCTCCTGGGAGGAGGCGCTCGATGCGGCGGCGGCAGGGCTGCGCGAGGTCGTGGCTTCGAGGGGCGGGGCCGCGCTCGGGGCGCTGGCCTCGGCGTCTTGTACGGCCGAGGAGCTCTACCTCTTCCAGCATCTGGTGCGCGGCCTCGGCAGCGCCAACGTGGATCACCGCGTGCGCCAGCGCGACTTCTCCGACCAGGACGCGGCGCCGGGTCATCCCTCCATCGGGATGGGGCTGGAGGATCTCGAACGGCTCGACGCGGCGCTGCTGATCGGCTCGTGCACGCGCAAGGAGCATCCCATCGTCAACCACCGGCTGCGCAAGGCGAGCCTTGCCGGAGCGGCGGTGACGTATCTCGACGTGATGGCCCACGACCTCAACCTCGCGCCCGCGGCGCGGATGGTCGTCCCGCCGCCGTCGCTCGCGGGCGCGCTGGCCGCGGTCACGGTGGCGGCGGCCCGGATCGCGGGCCGTGAGCCGGAGGGGCTTGGCGCGCTGGCCGGGGGGATTGGGGGCAGCCTCGGCGGTATCGGAATCGGTCCCGGCGCCGCCGGAGGTATCGAGGGCGCCGGTATTGAGCAGGCCGGTAGCGAGCACGCCGGTAGCGCAAGCGCTCCCGGAGCCCCCGGAGACATCGAGGGCGTCGCCGGCGGTATGGGAATCGACCCCACCGGAATCGACCCCCGCCGATTGCGGCGGACAGACGCCGGGCAGGCCGCCGCCGAGCGCATCGCGCGCACGCTGGCCGATGCCGGACGTAGCGCGGTCCTGCTCGGGCCGCAGGCGATCAACCACCGGGACGCGGCGGCGTTGCGCGGCCTCGCGGCGTGCCTCGCCGATCTCACCGGCGCGACGCTCGGCACCCTGGACGAGGGCGCGAACCCCGCCGGCGCATGGATCGCGGGCGCGCTGCCGCACCGGGGGCCGCGCGGCTCGGCGGCGGAACCGCGCGGGCTCGACGCGCGGGCGATGATCGAGGCGGGTCTCGACGCCTACCTGCTCATGGGATTGGAGCCCGAGCTGGATTGCGCCGACGGCGCGCGGGCGCGAGAGGCACTGGGCCGGGCGCGTTTCGTGGTGAGCCTCGCCGCGTTTCGCTCCGAGGCGATGTCCGAGTACGCCCACGTCATCCTCCCCGCCGCCGCGTTCGCGGAGACCGAGGGGACGTTCGTCAACCTCTCGGGAACTTGGCAGAGCTTCGGCGCCGCGGTGTCTCCTTACGCGGATGCGCGTCCTGCGTGGCGGGTGCTGCGGGTCCTCGGCAACCTCCTCGATCTCCCCGACTTCGAGCAGGAGACGATCGAGGACGTGCGTGCGGCGCTCGGCGGACCGGCGGCGGCCGGGGAGCCGGCGGTCGGGAGCCCCGGCTGGACGCTGCCCCGAAGTCTGCCGGAGCCTGTCGAGGGGACCGAGGGTGCGGAGGGGATCACCCGCATCGCCCCGGTCCCGATGCACGCGGTGGATGCACTGGTGCGCCGCTCGAAGCCGTTGCAGGCGACGAGGGATGCGGAGTTCCGAGGGGTGGGGCTCAGCCCGGCCACGATCGAACGCCTGGGCTTGGTGGAAGGCGAACCGGCGGTGGTGCGGCAGGATGGGGGATCGGTCACCCTTGCCGTCGTCTCGGATTCACGGATTCCGGATGATTGTGCGTACCTGCCGGCTGGGGTTCCGGCTACCGTAGCGCTTGATGCGGGCGACAGTTCGATCATGATCGACAGATTCAGTGCCGGAGGTCGAGTCAATGTCCAGGGATAGAGACGAAGTTCGCCAATTCGCGCAGGAGGTTGGTGCCGAGGAGCCGGAAGAAGGGACAGAGTTCTATTTGCAGTATCGGAAGATATTTCGTCGCTCGAATTGTTTCATGTTGGACGGCAAGATGCTCATTGTCAAAATCAGCCGCCCAAAGAAAGACAGAAGACCATTTTGGGGGTGGGTAAACAGTTCCTCGACTTCCTGGACACTCTCGATTCCTTCGTCGTGTTGCTGACGTCGGGCAGAGAAGGATGGGGCTTCTCCAAAAAGAAAGTCAAGATGAAAATTGCCTGGGTTTACATCCTTGCGAGCAAACCCAACGGCACTCCGGATGTCGGCGCCACGTCGAATCTCATTCAGCGGATCTGGCAACACAAGAGTAATGCGCCAGGCACGACGCCCGATCGGGATGTACATCGGGATGCGCCGACGGCCCCTTCACCGAGACCGCTATATGCTTGCCGCCGCTTCGGCCCGGTCCCGGCCCGAGCCCTCAACGAACGGAGATCCAATCCATGAAATCACCTGTCCGGGTGGCGGTCATCGGCGGCGGCGTGGTCGGTTGCAGCGTCCTCTACCACCTCGTCAAGCACGGCTGGAAGGACGTGGCCCTGATCGAGCGCTCGGAGCTCACCGCCGGCTCGACCTGGCACGCCGCCGGCGGCATGCACACGTTCAACTCCGACCCCAACGTCGCCAAGCTCCAGGACTACACCCTCAAGGTCTACAAGGAGATCGAGGAGGCGTCGGGGCAGTCCTGCGGCATCCACCTCACCGGCGGCCTCATGCTCGCCGACACGCAAGACCGGCTCGACTACCTCAACACCGCCCGCGGCCGTGGCCGCTACCTCGGCCTGGACACCGAGTTCATCGATCTGCAGGAAGCGGCGCGCATGTTGCCGATCATGAACCCCGAGCACTATGTCGGTGCGCTCTACGATCCCAACGAAGGCCATATCGACCCTTCGGGGGTGACCCACGCCTACGCCGGGGCGGCGCGGGCCGGGGGCGCGGTCATCTACCGGAACAACCGTGTGGTGGATCTCCGCCAGCGCCCCGACGGCACCTGGGACGTGGTGACGGAGAAGGGCACGCTGCACGCGGAGCATGTCGTGAACGCCGCCGGGCTGTGGGCGCGCGAGGTCGGTCTGATGGCCGGCGTCGTGCATCCCTTCGCGCCGATGGAGCACCAGTACATCGTCACCGACGAGGTTCCCGAGATCGCGGGGTCCGGGGGCGCAGGGTCCGGGGGCGAGATGCTGCACGTCATCGACTTCGGCGGCGAGCTCTACATGCGCCAGGAGGGCCAGGGGGTGCTGGTCGGCACCTACGAGAAGCACGGGCAGCCCTGGTGCGAGCACACGACCCCCTGGGACTTCGGGCAAGACCTGCTGCCCGACGACCTCGACCGGATCGGCGACAACCTCATGCGCGCCTTCGAGCGCTTCCCGGCCCTGGAGAAGGCGGGCATCAAGCAGATCGTCAACGGCCCGTTCACCTTCACCCCGGACGGCAATCCGCTGGTGGGGCCGGTGCCGGAGGTGAAGAACTACTGGGCCGCATGCGGCGTCCTGGCGGGCTTCAGCCAGGGCGGAGGCGTCGGCCTTGCGCTCGCCCACTGGATGATCGACGGCGATCCGGGCATGGACACCTGGGCGATGGACGTGGCGCGTTTCGGCGACTACGCCGGGCCGGCTTACGCGCGGGCGATGGCCCGCCAGACCTACGCCACCCGCTTCCTGGTGCCCTTCCCCAACGAGGAACGTCCCGCCGGGCGGCCCCTGCGCCGCACCCCGATCCACGACCGCCTGAAGGCGAAGGGGGCGGTGTTCGGCGTCGCGTTCGGGCTGGAGCAGGCGTTGTGGTACGCACCGGAGGGCACCGAGGCGGTGGAGACCCTGACCTTCCGCCGCTCCAACGCACACGGCCCGGTGGGCGAGGAGTGCCGCGCGGTGCGCGAGGGCGTCGGCATCACCGAGACCTCGGGCTTCGCCAAGTACGAGATCACCGGACCCGGCGCGGAGCTGTGGCTCGGCCGGCTCCTCGCCAACCGGATCCCCGCCGAAGGCAGGATGGTGCTCTCACCCATGCTCAACCCCCGCGGCACCCTGATCGGCGACTTCACCCTCGCCAAGCTCGGCCCCGAGCGCTTCATGATCTTCGGCTCGGGTCCTGCGGAGGCGTACCACCTGCGCTGGTTCCACCAGCACCTGCCCGGCGAGGGGGTGAATCTGCGCAGCCTGCGGGCCGGGTTGACGGGCCTGAGCATCGCGGGGCCGAGGGCGCGCGAGTTGCTCTCGCGGGTCACGACCGCGGAGGTGGGCAACGAGGCGTTCCGGTTCATGGCGATCCGGGAGATGGAGATCGGGCTCTCGTCCGCCCTGGTCGGGCGCATCACCTTCACCGGCGATCTCGGTTACGAGCTCTGGATGCCACCCGACCACCAGCTCGCGGTCTACGACGCCCTGGTCGAGGTGGGCGAGGGCCTGGGGCTGCGCCACTTCGGGGCTCGCGCGCTCAACTCGCTACGCCTGGAGAAGGGCTTCGGCAGCTTCACCCGGGAGTACACGCCGGACTACAGCCCGCTGGAGGCGAGCCTGGAGCGTTTCGTGGACCTGCGCAAGAACGACTTCATCGGGCGCGAGGCGCTGGTCGAGGAACGGCGCACCGGCCCGAAGCGCAGGCGGGTGATCTTCAGGGTGGACGCGGACGGCGCGGACGCGCTCGCCAACGAGCCGGTGCTCTGTGACGGCGAGACGGTCGGGTGGGTGACCTCCGGTGGCTTCTGCCACCACGTCAACGCGAGCATCGCGCTGGGCTACGTGCCGGCAGAGATCGCCGAACGCACCGGCGGCTTCCAGGTCGAGGTCCTCGGCGAGATGCGCGATGCCGTCATCCTGCCCGAGCCGCTCTTCGATCCCACCGGCTCCCGGATGAGAAGCTGACGGCACCTGGGTGGCCGGCCGAACCGGGTCCGTCCACCGGACGGCCTGGGCAACCCGGACGGCACGCGATGGAAGAACTGCGGAGGCTCGGACTCGACAAGGAAAGCCTCGTAACAAGGACCCGCGCACATGCCCCGATCTCGCCGGGCAGGCCGACCGGCCCTGCAAGCTCGCCGTCCGCCTGATCGAGATCTGCGAGCGGCAACCGCTGGCGCGGTGGAGTGAGGTGCACCGCGAGCTGCGCCGCAAGGGCGTGACGCTGGCGTTGCTGTGGGAGGAGTGCAAGGCGGGCCATCCCGAGGAGGGGCTGCAATCCAGTGGGTTCTGCGAGCAGTACCGGGCGTGGGCGTCGAGGCTCGACGTGGGGATGCGCCAGGAGCACCGTGCGGGCGAGAAGCGGTTCGTGGACTCCGCCGGGTACACGGTGGGGGGGTGGACCGTCACACTGGGGAGTTGCTGCCTGAGCGCAGATCTTCGTCGCGGTGCTCGGGGCGTCGAGCTACATCCCCGCGTACGCGGGGACCACGTGGACGCAGGGCTTGGCGGAGTAGATTGCATTGCCGAGCTCCTTGAGCGGCTCAACGCGCGCGCGTTCCGCAAGCTCCCGGGGGCGCGGCGCTCGTTGTTCGAGCAGCTCGACCGCCCCGCGCTTCGCCCGCTGCCCACCGAGCGCTACGTGTTCGCCGAGTGGAAGCAGGTCCGGGTCAACATCGACTCCCACGTCGAGGTCTGCGGGCACGACTACTCCGTCCCTCACGCCCTGGTGCGGCGCCAGCTCGACGTGCGCCTCACCGCCCACACCGTGGAGTGCCTGTACCGCGGCCAGCGCGTGGCCAGCCACGTGCGCTCCCCGCTCAAGCACCACAACATCCGTGGCCCCGGCGACTCCTCCTGAGAGGACACCGACATGTTGACTCATCCCACCGTGGACAAACTCCACCAACTGCGAGAGTCGGCGATGGCCGCCTGACTCAAGCAAATCACCCTCCGGGAAACCCGGGGCGGTTCAGTCGACGATTCGCGGTGCGCGGCTGGCGCCTTCGTGCCCGCCGCCTTAGAGTGCAGCATCCGGGAACGATGCTCCAGGAGGACGACGAAGCCATGGCGGCGATTCCACAATCCCTCACGACTCCCCTCCCTCCGATGCCGGGCGGGCCGATCACCGGTCCCGATGCGTGGCGCGCCGACGAGGTCCGCGAGCGCGACGACTGGGTACATGCCCTGAACGAGACCGCGATCGCCGAGATCGACGCCGCGGTCGAGGCGGCCGATACCGGCGGCCGGCCAATCGCCGGTATCGGCCGGGAAGACTTCCCTCTGCCGACGCTCGGTCCGGTGCTGGACACGATCCGCGAAGAGCTGCTGCGCGGCCGCGGATTCGTACTGATCCGGGGGCTGCCGATCGAGCGCTATTCGGTGCGCCGGCGGGCCATTGCGTTCTGGGGGATCGGCGCCTTCCTCGGACGGGCGGTGTCGCAGAATGCGATGGGACACCTGCTCGGTCACGTCATCGACCTCGGCCGGACCAACGACGACTATCGCGCCCGCACCTACCAGACTCGTGACCGCCAGTTCTTCCACGCCGATTCCTGCGACGTCGTGGGCCTGCTCTGCATCCGCAAGGCGAAGAAAGGTGGACTCAGTGCCATCGTGAGCTCGGTCACGCTCTACAACGAGATGCTCGCGCGCTCGCCGGAGCTGGCCGCGGAGCTGTTCCGGCCGCTCCACTTCGATCGGCGCGGCGAGGTACCGGAGGGAGAGCCTCCCTGGTACGAGATGCCGGTGTTCAACTGGCATGAGGGCAGGCTCAGCACCCACTACGTGCGGCGCTATATCCAGTCCATCCGCCGGCTGCCGGAGGTACCGCCGCTCACCGAACGCCAGATCGCCGCCTTCGATCTGCTCGACGAGATCGCCGAGGACCCCGGCGTCCAGCTCCGGATGGACTTCGAGCCGGGGGACATGCAGTTCCTCCACAACCCGCAGATCCTCCACGACCGCACCGCTTTCGAGGACGGAGGCGACCCTGGCGAACGCCGCCATCTGCTCAGGCTCTGGCTCTGTGCGCCGGACGGGCGGGCGCTGCCGCCGGCCTACGCCGGGCGCTGGGGGAGCGCAGAGATCGGCAACCGCGGCGGCATCGTGGTCAAGGACGCCATCGCCCACGTGCCGATCGAGCCCTAGTCGATGCCGTGGCCGAGCGCCGGGGTGAGGCTCTCCAGCGACGGCAGCTCCTCGCCGCCCGACAGGCAGGCGTGCTGGTGGAATTCGCGCACGAGAACGATCACGTCCTCGCGGGTCGCGCCGACAATCTCGCGAAACACCGGCTCGACCGCGTCGAAGAAGGCGTGCAGCCGTTCCTGCTCGCGCCCGCGGCCGGGGCGCAGATCCACGGTGACCACGACCGAGACGTCTCCCTCGGGGGTGAACTTCTCCCGGAGCGCGATCCAGATGTGCTGATTCGCCCAGGTCGAGGCGATTGCATCGTGAACGGCGCAGTGCAGCACCTGCTTCTCCTCGCGCGAATGGCCTTCGGGGATGTCGACTCGAATGATGGGCATCGCATGCGCCTCGCGGATCGGGTGGCGGCAAAGGATAGTCTCTTGCCGCGATGCTCGGTAGTCTGGACCGTCCATGGCGCCAGCGCCCCTTTCATGGACCAGGGAGGAACCGCACCGATGAGCATGCCAGTCCACCGCTTCGAGACTGCCGGCGGCATTCGATGGCACTGGGCGGAGATGGGAGACGGCGACCCGGTGGTGCTCCTGCACGGCATTCCCGAGAGCTGGGCGTGCTGGAAGCACCAGATGCCGGTCCTGGCAACGCAGTTCCGGGTGCTCGCCTTCGATCTCAAGGGCTACGGGCGCTCGGAGACGGCCGACGGCGATTACACCGGGAACGGAGTCGCGCGCGAGCTGCTGACATGCCTCGACAAGATCGGGATCGAGCGGTTCCGCCTCGCCGGCCACGACTGGGGGGTCATCATAGGCGACCACGTCATCAACCAGGCGCCGGAGCGCGTGGAGCGCTACATGCGGTGCTGTCTCTCGCTGCATGCCTACGACGTGCGCAATTCGCTGCACCACCAGTGGAATGCGGAAAATCCGCAAGCCGCCACGCGGCTGATGAGGAAGGCGCAGGCGTACGTGCGGGTATGGATGGAGAGTAGCTGCAAGGAAGGCCTCGTCCCCGGCGAGGCGGAGATCCACGAGATGGCGGTGGAGTTCGCGCATGAAGGCGTGGCGGAGGCGGTGCCTCGGTATTTCCGCGACATCCGCAAGAGCGAGCCGGTGGACTACTCCAGGTTCACGATGCCCGTCGTGTACGTGCATGGGGAGCACGACCCGAGGCAGCCGATCGAGTACTGCCGCGGCATGGAGGACCACTTGCCGGGCCTGGAGGCGATCCTGGTGCTGGACTGCGGCCACTTCGTGACCCGGGAGCGGCCGGAGCAGATGACCCGGGCGATGATGTGGTTCTACAACTCGATGCTGGGCGCAGGGGTCTCTCTGTTCGACCGTTCCCGGCATTACGGCCTGCCGACGAGGCCGGTCAAGCCGCGCGCGGGATGGGGCGTGAACGCGTTCGCGCGGGACTAGCCTCGCGTCCCCGGTTCCCGTCCGCCCGCGCGTCCGCGATACTTTGGTGGACCCATGACGCAGCGCCGGAGATGAAGAACGCATCCTGGGACGCGCCGTCGCAGGAACCCGTCGTTCCCATTCGACCGAACCGGAGAGGTCTGGACACAACAGGAGGAGGAATCCGATGAAGACGTTGAACCTCGCGGCCATCACGGCCTTGTTGCTCGCCTGGCTCGGCAGCGCCCATGCGGCCGAGCCCGTCCACGTCACCTACGGGTACCACCCGTATTGGACCGGTGGCTGGAACGGCGTGATCATCAAGCACAAGAAGCTGCACGAGAAGTACCTGCCGCCGGGCAGCACCGTGAAGTTCGAAGCCCACCTGACCGGCCCGCCCATGGTCAACGCGCTGCTGGCCGACAAGATGCAGATCGGCACCATGGGCGACATGCCTTCGCTGGTCGCGACGACGAAGCGCAAGATCGCCGACATCCGCCTCGTCTCCACCCCGATGTTCAGCAACGGCCAGAACTGCAACAAGATCGTGGCGCCCGCCGACGCCCCCGATTTTGCGAGCGTCGAGGAAGCCGGCGAGTGGCTTTCCGGAAAACCCTTTGCCGTGCACCGCGGCACGTGCGCGAACCGCTTCGTCGATGCGGTGATCCTCAAGGGCGGGTTCAAGCCCTCGAAGCGGCTCAGCATGACCATCGAGGTGATCACCAGCAACCTGGAGGCCGGCAAGCTCAAGGGAGGCGCCGCGATGTGGGAGCCGCACGCGCGGCGCGTGGTGGAGGCAGGTCATGCGAAGTACGTCGCCACCGGCGCCCCGTGGGGCGAGACGGACGCGGACTTCACCCTGATGCGCCAGGACTTCATCGAGCAGCATCCGGAAGCCGCGGCCGGGTGGATGAAGGCGGAGATCGAAGCGCTTCAGTTCATGATCGACCACCCGGAGGAGACGGTCGAGATCCTGTACGAGGAGCTCACGGGCTATCCCCGGACCACCATCTGGTCCGCCATCTACGAAGAGAACCCGGAGGCCATCGGGGGCGATCCGGTGACCTACCAGGCCAAGATGATCTTCGACGACGACGTCATCACGCTGATGAAGAACGGCTATGCGTTCCTGCACGAGATCAAGGTGCTGAAGTCACCGAACCCGCCGCCGAACGCCTACAACGACGGACCGCTCATGCAGGCGCTCGCGGACATGGGGCTGTCGGGACCGATCGGGGAGATCCGCGGCCTGCCGCGCTCGACGCGGCCCTGGTGAGAACGGCCGGAGGAAAGGCCGGATATGCCCCATGGTGTAAAAGGAAAGCCCCGCTGGGAGCGGGGCTTTCGGTCCTGCTCGACGAGGCACGGGCGCCTTACATCATCCCGTCCATCCCCCCCATGCCTCCCGGCGGCATCGCCGGGCCGTCGTCCTTCTTCGGCCTCTCCGCCACCGTCGCCTCCGTCGTGATCAGCAACCCCGCGATCGACGCCGCATTCTGGATCGCCGCCCGCACCACCTTCGTCGGGTCCAGAATCCCCATCTTCACCAAGTCCCCGTACTCCTCGGTCTGCGCGTTGAACCCGTAGTTCCCCTTCCCGTCCGCAATCTTGTTCTGCACCACCGACGGCTCCCCTCCCGCATTGGCCACGATCTGCCGCAACGGCTCGTACATCGCTCGGCGCGCGATCGAGATCCCCACGTTCTGGTCCTCGTTCTCCCCTTCCAGACCCTTGAGCTTGCTCATCGCCCGCACCAGCGCGACACCCCCGCCGGGCACCACCCCTTCCTCCACCGCCGCGCGCGTCGAATGCAACGCATCCTCCACCCGCGCCTTCTTCTCCTTCATCTCCACTTCCGTCGCCGCGCCCACCTTGATCACCGCCACTCCTCCGGCCAGCTTCGCCACCCGCTCCTGAAGCTTCTCCCGGTCGTAGTCCGACGTCGTCTCCTCGATCTGCTGCTGGATCTGCCCCACACGCGCCTTGATGTCCGCCCCCTTCCCCGCGCCGTCGATCAGCGTCGTGTTCTCCTTGCCCACCTGCACACGCTTCGCACGACCCAGGTCGTCGATCGTCGCCTTCTCCAGCGACAGCCCCACCTCCTCGCTGATCACCTGACCGCCGGTCAGGATCGCCATGTCCTGCAACATCGCCTTGCGACGGTCGCCGAACCCCGGCGCCTTCACCGCCGCCACCTTCACGATGCCGCGGATGGTGTTCACCACCAGCGTCGCCAGCGCCTCACCCTCCACATCCTCGGAAATCACCAGCAACGGCTTGCCCGACTTCGCCACCCCTTCGAGCACCGGCAGCAGGTCGCGGATGTTCGAGATCTTCTTGTCGTGCAGCAGGATGTAGGGGTCCTCCAGCTCCGCCGACATCGAGTCCTGGTCGTTGATGAAGTACGGCGACAGGTACCCACGGTCGAACTGCATCCCCTCCACCACGTCCAGCTCGTTGTCCAGGCTCTTGCCTTCCTCGACCGTGATCACCCCTTCCTTGCCCACCTTCTCCATCGCCTCGGCGATGATGGAGCCGATGGCGTCGTCGCCGTTGGCCGAGATGGTCCCCACCTGGGCAATCGCGGTGCTGTCCTTGGTCGGCTTCGACAGCGAGCGCAGCCCGTCCACCGCACTGCCCACCGCCTTGTCGAGGCCGCGCTTGAGGTCCATCGGGTTCATCCCCGCGGCCACCGCCTTGAGTCCCTCGCGCATCATCGCCTGCGCCAGCACCGTCGCCGTCGTCGTGCCGTCGCCGGCCACGTCGGAGGTCTTCGACGCCACCTCCTTGACCATCTGCGCGCCCATGTTCTCGAACTTGTCTTCGAGCTCGATCTCCTTGGCCACCGACACCCCGTCCTTGGTCACCGTGGGCGCCCCGAAGCTCTTCTCCAGCACCACGTTGCGCCCCTTGGGGCCGAGGGTGACCTTCACTGCGTTGGCCAGGATGTTGACCCCGGCGGACATGCGCGCGCGGGAGTCGTCGCTGAATCGTACGTCTTTCGCTGCCATCGATGTGTCCTCTGTCTTGTCCGGTATCCGTTCTGTGTGGGTCGGGAGGGCGTGTCGATACGCCCAGCGTCCGGGTCAGCCTTCGATGACGGCCATGATGTCGTCCTCGCGCATCACGAGAAGATCTTCGCCGTCCACCTTCACCTCGGTCCCCGAATATTTGCCGAACAGCACCGTGTCGCCCACCGCGACGTCGAGCGCGCGCACCGTGCCGTCGTCGAGGATCTTGCCGTTGCCGGTGGCCATGACCTTGCCGCGGATGGGCTTCTCGGTCGCGGTGTCCGGAATCACGATCCCCCCCGCCGACGTGCGCTCCTCTTCCTCGCGCTTGACGATCAGGCGGTCGTGCAAGGGACGGATCTTCTGCTTCGCCTTCTTTGCCATTGCTGTCGAATCCCCCATAGGTTGGCGGCCGGATTCGCATTTCGACTCGGCCGTGTATCCCTGATTGAACGTTGGAAGCCGAGGGCTCCCTCGTAAGGCGGTGCGAATATGGGGATAGCGACATGGTTTTCAACCAATCGGCGGTGAGAGGCCGGAACGGATGGCCTGACCGCGCGGACGAGGCCGGGCGCTGCCGGAGCCGGAGCGGGAGCCGCGGCGGGGAGATCACTGCTCTGGAATCTCTCCGGATGCGCCCCCACAATGAATGATCGGGATCACATGGTGTCCGTCACCATCGCGGCGCTGAAGGCGGTCGAGCGCTGAGATCGGATCGGGGGAAGATGCCTGGGAGCATCGGGACGGGATGCAGTTCAAGGATTACTACGAGACGCTCGGAGTCACGCGCGGCGCAGCGCAGGACGACGTCAAGCGCGCGTACCGGCGTCTTGCGCGCAAGTATCATCCCGACGTATCGAGAGAGGCGAACGCCGAGTCACGTTTCAAGGAGGTCGGTGAGGCGTACGAGGTCCTGAAGGACCCCGAGAAGCGGGCGGCCTACGATCGATTCGGCAAGGACTGGAAGCACGGTCAGGAGTTTCGGCCGCCTCCGGGGTGGGAGCAGCAGTTCAATTTCGGAGGTAGTGGGTTCTCCGGCACCTCGGAGTTCAGCGAGTTCTTCGAAACGCTGTTCGGACACGGCGGCTTCCACGGCGCCCGCGGGCCGATACGCGCCAAGGGCGGCGATCAGAGCGCGAAGGTCGAGATCCCGCTCGAGGATGCCTACCGGGGCGCGACGCGCAACATCACGGTCCGCGGACGGACGTTGAGCGTGAGAATCCCCAGGGGAGTCACCCAAGGGCAGCGCATCCGTCTGGGCGAGCAAGGCCACGCCGGGCCGGGCGGCGGACCGGCGGGGGATCTGTACCTCACCGTCACCCACGCGGCGCATCCTCTTTTCAGGGCAGAGGGTCGCGACGTGCATCTCAGGCTCCCGGTCGCACCCTGGGAGGCCGCCCTGGGGGCGACGGTCGCGGTGCCGACGCTCGGGGGGAAGGTCGACCTGAAGGTTCCGCGAGGCTCCCGGGCCGGTCGGACCCTGCGACTGAAAGGGCGTGGGCTTCCCGGTCGGCCCAGCGGCGATCAGTACGTCGTGCTGGAGATCGTCACGCCGCCCGCCGACACCCCGGAGGCGGAGTCGTTGTACCGGAAGATGGCGGCGTCGATGAACTTCGATCCGAGAGCCGACTTTCCGGCGTAGTACCGTCAGCCCGAGGGTTGGTTGCGCGCTCGAGGCTGCGGTGAACCGAAGGGGGTTCGTCGCGGCCCCGTCGGACCTGCAGGGAACGCTCCGGAAGCGGCGCCACCAGGGGGGACTGAACCGGGATCGTGCCATCCCGAGCGTTTCTGCTATCTTTCATCCTTCTGCCGGCCCCGACCGGTTGCCCGGAAATTTCCGTTGCGAATCCCGATCAGGATGAACGCTCAGCCCTCGGCTGGCAGGCATATCAAGCTCCACTCGCACCCCACGGGCCGCAAATCGGTCGCGCCGATCCGCTGGGGCGCGCAGAACGCCGTGCAGCGTGGTCCCGTGATCGGCACGCTCACCCCGCAGCGCAACGCGATCGGTGCGCACTCCGGCTCCTACTCGCTGTATCGCGCGCTTGCCGTGGCGGCGGGGACGCTCGATCCGGTTCATGTCCCCGATCTCACCAATACCGCTCCGGCGACCACAATCGGCCCGCATCGGCAGTGGAGCAATCCTTCGTCCATCGTCTCCCTCGACCCCTACGGCCACCTGGTGAGCGAAGCATTCGCCGGCGAGCTCGTCGAGGGCTGGGACATCCGCCCGACCATCGCGGTAACCAGAGCCCGGGTGAACATGCCCGAGTTCCGTGATGCGATCGCGGCGGGCAGGTTGCGGCCCGATGGCACGGTCCTCACCGAGAACGGTGATGCGCGGGTGACGAAGGCAGCGATCGAGCCGGTATGGTATCTGCCGGGAATCGCCGAGCGGTTCGGCATTGCGGAGAGCGACTTGCGTCGCGGCCTGTTCGAGCAGTCCGGCGGGATGTTCTCCGAGCTGGTGACGCGCAACGATCTGAAGGTCTTCCTGCCGCCGATCGGCGGCATCTCCGTGTACATCTTCGGCGACCCGAGCACGATT
This sequence comes from uncultured Gammaproteobacteria bacterium, assembly GCA_958295835.1. GTDB lineage: Bacteria > Pseudomonadota > Gammaproteobacteria > HK1 > HK1 > HK1. The sequence goes on along the minus strand of OY282378.1, from coordinate 3,039,054 downwards.
GCCGACCCCGGACGCAAGGTCGCGTGCCGCGTGCACGACGAGTGCAACGGCTCCGACGTCTTCGGCTCCGACATCTGTACCTGCCGGCCATATCTGGCGCACGGAATCGAGGTGTGTATCGAGACCGCTCAGGAGGGTGGGTGCGGGCTCGTCGTCTACAACCGGAAGGAAGGCCGCGCTCTCGGCGAGGTGACGAAGTTCCTCGTCTACAATGCCCGCAAGCGCCAGGCGGGCGGCGACCGGGCCGAAACCTATTTCGAGCGTACCGGATGCGTGGCCGGGGTCGAGGACATGCGCTTTCAGGAGCTGATGCCCGACGTGCTGCACTGGCTCGGGGTGTCGCGCATCGACCGTTTCGTGTCGATGAGCAACATGAAGCACGATGCGCTGGTGCGCCAGGGGCTGGACGTCGTGGAGCGGGTCGCGATCCCCGACGATCTGATCCCCGACGATGCGAGCGTCGAGATGGATGCGAAGAAGGCAGCCGGCTATTTCACCGAACAGCCGATCGGCGCCGAGGAGCTGAAGCAGCCGAAAGGCCGGGGACTCGACGATTGAATCGCGATTCCCAGCCGAACCCCCCGACCACGCCCACGGATCCGCCGCGGGCGATTCGGCCGCACCCGGAATATCCGAAGGCAGCGTGCTGCGGAGCCGCGGATATCCCCGGATCGGTGTACCTGTCCGTGCAGGTGCGCCGGTAAGAGCTCGCCAATGACCACCGCGGCCGCCGCGCTGCTCCGTGCCGAGGCGGTTCGCGAACGCTGCCACGAGCTGCTCGATGCGTGCGAGCGTGACGCCCTCGCCCATTTCGTACTCGACGCGGACCGGCTTGCCGGTGCCGCCGACTACGTCGCCGGCGAGGTGCGGCGCAACTACCCGTCACTTCAAATTCCGTTTCACAGCCGCTGGCGGCACTTCGAGGCTGGCGGCATCGATCGGATCACGCCTCTGCTGAAAGGCATCGATGCGCCCGAGCGCGCACGCATTCGTTTCGACCTCGCGGTCACGAGCGTGCTCCTCGATGCGGGCGCGGGGGCAGCCTGGCGGTGGAGGGAGCCGGACACCGGACTCCAGCTCGCGCGATCCGAAGGCCTCGGCGTCGCGAGCCTGCAACTGCTGGCCGCCGGCGCATTGTCGTCCGACCCCGGGCAGCCGCTTCGCGCCGACGCCGACGGACTCGCGCAGGTGACCGAGGAGACGATCGCGCGGGCGTTTCAGGTCGATGCGGACAACCCGCTCACCGGGCTCGACGGCCGGGTCGCACTGCTGCGCGCGCTCGGGCATGCGCTTCGCGCGAGCCCCGCGTGGTTCGGTGGCGCCCCGGCACGCCCCGGCCATCTGTTCGATCATCTGATCGCGGAACACACGTCCGTTGCCCTCGGCGATACGTTGCGCGCGGTGCTCCACGGTCTCGGCACGATCTGGCCCGGCCGCATCGCCATCGACGGGATCGACCTCGGCGACGTATGGCGTCATCCCGCCCTGGTGCGTGGTGACGCGACCGACGGGCTGGTCCCGTTTCACAAGCTCTCGCAGTGGCTTGCGTATTCGCTCGTCGAGCCGATGCTGGAGGCGGGGGTCGAAGTCACCGGGGTCGATACCCTCACCGGCCTCGCCGAGTATCGCAACGGCGGGTTGTTCGTCGACCTCGGGGTGCTCGCGTTGCGAGACCCGGGCGCGGCTGCGTCGCCGCTCACGGTCGATTCGGAGCTCGTCGTCGAGTGGCGCGCCCTCACCGTGGCGTTGCTCGATCGCCTCGCGCCGCTCGTATGGGAACGCCTCGGGCTCGAAGCCGATCCTCCGCCTCTGGTCAGGATGCTCGAAGGCGGCACCTGGAGCGCGGGACGCCGTATCGCGGCCGAGCGTCGTCCCGGCGGCGGACCGCCCATCGAGGTAATGAGTGACGGCACGGTGTTCTGAGCGCCGAATGACCGTCCATCAACAGGTTGATTGAAGTCCCGGAGAACCGGCGGAACCGGCGGGCGTCAGCACGACTACGGCATTGGAAGGCGCAATGTCCCGCGTAGCGTAATGGTTTTCGAGCGAGGGCTCTCGACACGGCCGAAATTCGCCTGCCAGACTGCGCGCCGCCGCTTCACCACCCGAGGGAACACGCTCATGCAGGACCTCTCCAATCGATTCTCCGACCCGCGTCCGATCATCCTCGACGGGGCGACCAGCACCGAGCTGGAACGCATGGGGGTGCCGATGAGCGCCGACACCTGGAGCGGCCTGGCCGCGCTCACCCATCCCGACGTCCTTCGCGATCTTCATGTCCGATACCTGCGGGCCGGTGCGGAGGTGATCACCGCCAACACTTACGCCGCGGCCCCCCAACACGTCGCGGCGGCGGGATTCGGCGACCGCGCCCGCGAGATCAACGTTCGTTCGGCCGAGCTTGCGCTCGAAGCGCGCGACGCGGCGGCGGAGGGACCGGCGTGGGTCGCGGGCTCGTTGTCGCTGATGGCGCCCGGGTTCCGCTCGGCGAACCGCCAGGCGCCGCTCGAGCACGCCGAGGGGCTCCGCGAGCAGGCGCAGTGGCTCGCCGAGGCCGGTGTGGATCTCCTTGTGCTCGAGATGCTGCGCGACATCGAATGGAGCTCCGCGGCGGTCGACGCGGCCATGTCGGCCGGCCTGCCGGTATGGTCCGGATTCAGTTGTGCCGTCGACGAAGGCGGCGCGCTCATGACGCAGGGCACGGTCGGCGAACCGATGCCGTTCGAGGAAGCCCTGCGCGCGGTCTGCGGACGCGGAGAGATGCTCGTCGGCGTCATGCACTCGGAGATCGACGACACGGGCCCCGGGCTCGAATGCGCACGCCGGGTGTGCGAGGCGCCGCTCGGGGCGTGGCCCAACTGCGGGACCATCGAGCCGCCGAACTGGCTGTTCGACGACGTGATGACGCCCGACGCATTCGCCGCGATCGCGGCTGGATGGGTCGAGGACGGAGTGAGGGTGATCGGCGGGTGCTGCGGGCTGGGGCCGGAGCACGTCCGCGCAGTGGCCGAGCGCATCCGGGGTGGTGGGAACCCGCGGGCGTCTGTCGGTTAGCGGGCCTCATCGACGGGGTGAAAACCCGTCCCGCGGGATGATGGCGGCCCATCCCCGGGTTCGGAAGACGACCCGCCACCGGTTGCCCCCGACCGGTGAAGTGCGGTAGTTAAGCGGGGAAGCGCGACACGCCACGAGCGCCCGGGGCGCGGATCGCCCCGCCGAGCAGCTCGCCGCCGCACCGGAAGCAGCAGGAAAGAGGTCGCATGATCGCGAATCTCATCGTCCGTCGCATGGTGCTCGGAGTCATCACCATCTGGGTGATGTCGGCGCTCGTCTTCTTCGGGATCGAGATCCTGCCCGGTGACGTGGCCGACGCGATCCTCGGGCAGGGCGCCACCGAGGAGACCCTGCACGCCATTCGCGAGGAGCTCGGACTGTACCGGCCCGCCTGGGTGCGTTACCTGGACTGGCTCGGCGGCCTGTTGCGGGGCGAAGTGGGCGAGGCGCTCGGCACGGGCCGTTCGATCGCCGAGATGATCGGCATCCGCCTGCCGACCACCTTGACCCTCGGCGGCCTGACCGCGGCCATCGCGGTACCGCTGGCGCTCAGCCTCGGGCTGATCGCCGCGATGTACCCCGGATCGCTCTTCGACCGGGCGATCACGTTCGGTACCCTGATCGTGATCTCCGGCCCCGAGTTCCTCATCGCCACCCTGCTCGTGATGCTCTTCGCGATCGAGCTGCGGTGGGTGCCGGCGGTGTCCTACCTCTCGCAGGACCCGACCTTCCAGCAGATCGCGCGGGCGATGTTCCTGCCGGTGATGACGCTGGTGTTCGCGGTGCTCGCGCCCATGACCCGCATGACCCGCAGTGCGGTGCTCAACGTCATGGCCTCGCCGGCGATCGAGATGGCGATCCTCAAGGGCGTGCCGCGGATGCGGATCGTGCTGTGGCATGCGCTGCCCAACGCGTTCGCGCCGATCGTCAACGTCATCGCGATCAACCTCGCCTACCTCATCACCGGGGTGGTCGTGGTGGAGGTGATCTTCTCGTTTCCGGGCGTGGCCAAGCTGATGGTCGACGGGGTGCAGAGCCGCGACATCCCGGTGGTGCAGGCCTGCGCCATGCTGTTCTGTGCAATCTACATCGGGTTCTACATCCTCGCCGACGTCATCTCCATCGTGAGCAATCCCAGGCTGAGGCATCCCAAATGAGTCCCGCCCCCGGCGCGACCGCCGCCCCCATCCGGCGAGGATTCCGGTTCCCGCCGCTGGGGGTCTACGGCTACGTCTGCATCGCGGTCCTGCTGTTCTGGCTCTTCGCCGCCCTCTTCGCCCCGTACATCGCGCCGCATACGGAGAGCGCGATCGTGACCGGAACCTCGTTCGCACCGATCGGAGACGAAGGGCTGCTGCTCGGCTCCGACTACCTCGGACGAGACCTCGCGTCCAGGCTCATCTACGGCGCCCGGACCACCCTCTCGCTCGCCCTCGTCGCCACCATCCTCGCCTTCGTCCTCGGCGTGGTGACCGGGTTCATCGCGGGCATCGCGGGAGGCTGGACCGACTCCGTCATCAGCCGCGTCGTCGATGCGTTCATCTCGTTTCCGACCATCATGCTGGCGTTGCTCATCGTGTCGATCTTCGGCACCTCGCTCGCCGCGCTGGTGTGCGCGATCGGCTTCATCGAGGCGACCCGGGTGTTCCGCATCTCCCGCGCGCTGGCGGTGAACACGATGACCCAGGACTTCGTCGAGGTGGCCCGGGCCCGCGGCGAGAGCCTGTGGTGGATCCTCTGGAACGAGGTGCTCCCCAATGCCTTCGTACCGCTCTCGACCGACTTCGGCCTGCGCTACACGTTCTCGATCCTGCTGCTGAGCGCGCTGTCGTTCCTCGGGCTCGGGGTGCAGCCCCCTTACGCCGACTGGGGGTCGATGGTGAAGGACAACATGACCGGCATCTTCGTCGGCGCCGCCGCCGTCCTCCTGCCCGCGCTGGCCATCTTCACGGTGACCCTCTCGATCAACTTCCTGGTCGACTGGAACCTCGCCCGCGCGCAGAAGGACATCTCGGACGAGCTGGTGAAATGAGCGCCCTGCTCCGGATCGAGGACCTGCGCATGGAGGGCCGGCGCCCCACCGGCGAGTGGATGCCGATCGTCCGGGGCGTCTCGCTCGAGGCCCGTCGCGGAGAAGTGCTGGCGCTGATCGGCGAATCGGGCGCCGGGAAGTCGACCATCGCGCTGTCTTCGCTCGCCTACGCGCGGCCAGGCTGCCGTTTCACCGGCGGCGAGGTGCTGTTCGACGGCACCCCGGTGCTCGACCTCTCCCTGGAGCAGAAGCGCGAGATGCGAGGCCGGCGCGTCGCGTACATCGCACAGTCGGCCGCCGCCGCGTTCAACGTCGCCCACACCCTCGCCGCCCAGATCACCGAAGGCCCGGCCGTCCACGGCACGATGCCGCAGGCGGAGGCCGACACGCAGATGGTTGACCTGGCCGGCCGGATGCGGCTCCCGGAGCCGGAACGCATCGGCCGGAAGTACCCGCACCAGGTGAGCGGGGGGCAGCTCCAGCGCCTGCTCGCGGTGATGGCGATGTCGTGCGGACCGGACCTGCTGGTGTTCGACGAGCCGACCACCGCGATCGACGTCACCACCCAGGTCGAGGTGCTGGCCGCGTTCAAGGACGTGATCCGGGAATCGGGCGCCGCCGCGCTCTACGTGACCCACGATCTCGCGGTGGTCGCGCAGATGGCGGATCGCATCATCGTGCTCTACGGCGGCGAGATCATGGAGCAGGGCGAGACCGATCAGATCCTCCACGAGCCGCGGCATGACTACACCCGGCAGCTCATGGCGGCGGTGCGTCCACCGCCGCGCGCGAGCGGGTCCGGGGCCGATCTCGAGTCGAGCGCGCAACCGCCGGTGCTGTCGCTGCAGGGCATCGACGCGGGGTACGGAGGCGTCAAGGGCGGCAGGCCCGGCGTGCAGATCCTCTTCGACGTCGACGTCGACATCCCCCGCGGGCAGGCGGTCGGGGTCATCGGGGAGTCCGGCTGCGGCAAGTCCACCATGGCGCGCGTCATCTCCGGCCTCACCCCCTCGTTCGAGGGCGAGGTGCGGCTCGACGGAAAGACCCTCCCCCCCGACGTGAAGCACCGCGACAAGAAGGACCTGCAACGTGTCCAGCTCGTGCTGCAGATGCCGGACGTCTCGTTCAATCCGAAGAAGCTGGTGGCGCAGGCGCTCGGCCGGCCGCTCGAGTTCTATCTCGGGATGACCGGAGCGGAACGCGACCGGCGGGTCGGGGAGCTGCTGAACATGGTGGAGCTGCCGGCGGACTACGCCGGACGCTTCCCGCACGAGCTCTCCGGGGGAGAGAAGCAGCGCGTCAACCTCGCCCGGGCTCTCGCGGCAGAACCGGACGTCATTCTCTGCGACGAGGTGACCTCGGCGCTCGACACCGTGGTCGGGGCCGCGATCATCAAGCTGCTCGAATCACTGCAGGAACGGCTCGACACCGCGTTCGTGTTCATCAGCCACGACCTCTCGACGGTGGCCTCGTTCGCGAACCGCATCGTCGTGCTCTACGCGGGCCGGGTCGCCGAGCAGGGTCCGACTCCGAGCATCCTCTCGCCGCCGCACCACCCGTACACGCGGTTGCTGCTGAGCTCCGTGCCCGAGATGCGCACCGGCTGGCTCGAAGACCACCGCGCGACGCGCGAAGCCGAGCAGGCGATGGCCGACGTGGTGAACATCGGCCTCACCGGCTGCCCCTTCCACACCCGCTGCCCCCTCATGATCCCGGGCACCTGCGACGTGCGGAACCCCCCGGTACACCGGCTTGACCGGGACCACCGGATCGCCTGTCACCGAGGCATCGAAGAGCTGCAGGAAGCACCTGGGGTTCGCGGCTGAGCCTACCTGCGGCTCGTGACACCCGCCGACAGGATTGTTAGTCTCCGGGCATCAGGCCAGCGCCCGTGGCCTTGAACATCTCCCGATTTCGGCTTCAGGGCCGCGGCAGCGGGAGACCCTTCCGAGCGTCCGGGCGCCTGCTGACGACGTTCTGCCGGCCTGATGAAGCTCCTCAGACAAGGAAGGAGGGATTCCAACAATGAACCAGTACATCAAGCATTATCAGAAGGAGTACGAGGCCCGCCGGATCACCCGCCGCGAGTTCGCGGGGAGACTGGGCGCGGCCGGTATCGCGGCAACCGCCGCCACCTCCCTGCTGACCGCGTCGGACTCCGTGCTCGCCGACACCCCGGTCAAGGGAGGTCGGATGCGGGTCGGCTGGTACACCCACAGCGCGAACGACACCCTGAACCCGAACCGGCTGACCACCTCGCTCGACTTCATGCGGGCGTACCAGATCTGCAGTCCCATCATCCGCTACTCGACGAAGCTCACGGCTGAGCCGGACCTCGCCACCGAGTGGAACGCCTCGGACGACCTCAAGACGTGGCGGTTCAAGATCCGCAAGGGCGTCGAGTTCCACAACGGCAAGTCCCTGACCGTCCAGGACTGCATCTACACCCTGAATCGCCACCGTGGCGACAAGTCCGACTCGATCATCAAGGCCTGGTTGAACGTCATCACCGACATGAAGGCGGACGGCGACTGGCTCGTCATCGAGCTCGAAGGTCCGAACGCCGACTTCCCCATGTACCTCGGCGACATGCACGCGGTGGTGGTGCCGGACGGCTTCGAGGACTTCGACAACCTCGTCGGTACCGGCCCGTTCGTCCTCGACAGCTTCCGGCCCGGAGTCGGCATGCTCGCGAAGAAGAACCCGAGCTACCACCACGAGGGCTATCCCCACGTCGACGAGGTGGAGAGCTTCGGCATCGGGGACACCGCGGCGCGGGTCAACGCGCTGCTTGCCGGTGACATCCACATCACGGTGCGGGTCGATCCGAAGTCGATCCCGATCATCGAGGGGGCGCCGAACACCACGATGGCGAACTCGCCGTCGAGCCGCCACCTGACGTTCGCGATGAACTCGGAGCGGGCGCCCACCAACAACCGCGACTTCCGTCAGGCGTTGCGGCTGCTGATCGATCGTCAGGCGGTGCTGGACAACATCCAGAAGGGCTACGGGCTGCTGGGCAACGACACCCCCATCTCCTCGCTGGACCCGTACTACTGCCCCGAGATTCCGCAGCGCGACATCGACCTCGACAAGGCGAAGTTCCATCTGAAGAAGGCGGGGATGGACGGCGGCGCCGTCAATTTCCACACATCCGAGGCCGCGGGCGGCGTGCAGTCGATCGACATGGCGCTCATGATGAAGGAGAACGCCGCGAAGATCGGCTTCGACCTCAACTTCATCCGCGAGCCGGTGGACGGCTACTGGTCGAACATCTGGCTGAAGCCCGACTACCCCATCGTCGGATCGAACTGGATGCCGCGCCCCACCGCGGATCTGCGTTTCTCGCTGGCCTACCTCTCCCAGGCGAAGTGGAACGAGGCGTTCTGGAGAAACGAGAGGTTCGACAAGCTCATCGAGGTTGCGAGAGGCACCAAGGACGGCCCGGAGCGCAAGGAGATCTACTGCGAGGCGCAGCAGCTCATGTGGGACGAGGGTGGATCCATCATCCCGTTGTTCACCCACTGGCTCGATGCGAGATCCACGACGCTCGGCGGCCACCGCAAGCACCCCGTCGGCGAAGGCGACGGCTTCCGCATCCACGAGTGGGGATATCTGAAGTCCTGATCCGGGACCGGCTCGTCGTTCCAGTGAGGGCCGTCGCATATGCGACGGCCTTTTTTCGGTGGCGCGGACCGTGCGGCGCCGACGGTGGGACCTTGCCATGCGATATCGGGCCACGCCTCCGGCCGTCCACAGAGGGAAGCTGAAGCTGAAACCCTGCCGGCTCCCGGTGTTTCGGGCTTCCGCCGCGCTTCTGCTCGCGGGAACACTCGCCGCGGCAACGGCGGGGACGGGCGTGTATCGCGTCACCTGCAAGGGCATCCTCAAGATGTCCTCCACCACCAGCGGCGGCTCCTGCGTCGAAAGCGGCAAGCTCGACGACGCGCACGGCCGGTTTCTGCCCAGCCTTTCCGAGGCGCAGGCGGACCTCGGGCGCGGAATTCTCACGGCCACCGCGGGCGGCGGCGCAATCCGCGACGTCGGTTACGACGGGCGCGAAGCGACGTCCGTGATCATCGAACGATTCCGGTTGAACGGCTCGTGGACGGGAAAGATGCCGATCGAGATCACCATGAAGCTTCGCTATGGCTTCGAGGGTGACGGTGAATCGCGGCTCGGAGCGATGCTCAGAAGCTCGACCTCCAGGCCGGTCCGGGGCGAGCATCAGGCCATGATGTGGATACGCTATACCGGACTCGGCGGCGCCGTGGTGCTCGCGGGAGACACCAGAGGCCAGTTCGCACAGCCCGACGACGGCGGCATCGCGAGCCGGGCGAACGTCGAGCTCAAGGTCGTCCAGAGGATCGACGCGACGGCCCCCGATCTCGAGATACGCGCCGACCTCGTGGCCTATGCGCTGCCCAACCTGGGGCTGTTCGAGGAATCCCTCACGTCACTGGTGTACGCGCGTGGCGAGATCGAGCTCACCGCACCGTGCCCGTTCCGAATCGGAGCCCCCCCACGCCCGATGGGCTGGAGCACACGGAACACGGCGGAGGACAACCGGGATCGGAGATTCCAGTGCTGACCGGCTTCCCCGCGAACAGGCTGCAATCCTGCGATGAATTCTCGCTACGTTCCTTCCCACCGCACCCGCGGGGCTTGCGCCCGCGAAAGCGGGTAGCGGGAATCCACAAAGCCCGGTTCCGGCGATACCGGGTCAGGCCGAACGAGACGGTCGCGTATTGCGTCGACACTGCCGAAGTCGACGCTGGACGCTTGCGCAGGCGTCCACTAGCCTGCAACCTTCATCGATTCGCGATGAGGCGGTGCGTCCCCTGCCGAGCCCGGTAAGGCTCCCCGACCTCCCCCGCGCAAAGCGCCGCCGCATGCCGCCGCGACGGTCGGGACTGGAGTCCGAACATGGTCGAGCCCGCACTTGCCGATCGTAAACCCGAGGTCGCTCCGCCCATCGAACGCGGGACCGGGACCGCCGCCAGGGTCCGCTTCGTCACCGCGGCGAGCCTGTTCGACGGACACGATGCGTCCATCAACATCATGCGCCGGATCCTCCAGTCGGCGGGGGCCGAGGTCGTCCATCTAGGGCACAACCGGTCGGTGGAGGAGGTCGTCGTCGCGGCGCTCCAGGAGGACGCCCACGCGATCGCGGTGAGCTCCTACCAGGGTGGGCACGTCGAGTACTTCAGGTACATGGCGGACATGCTCCGCGAGCGCGGCGGCTCCGCGATTCGCGTGTTCGGCGGCGGGGGCGGGGTGATCATCCCCGAGGAGATGCGCGCGCTGCACGCGCACGGCGTTACCCGGATCTACTCGCCGGAGGACGGCCGCGCCCTGGGCTTGCGCGGGATGATCGACGACATGATCGCGCGTTGCGACGCCGGCGCGCACCGCGCCGTCCCCCCGGACAGCCTCGACCGTCTCGCCGCCGGGGACCGCCGCGCACTGGCGCGAGTCATCACCGCCATCGAGGACGGCTTCATCGAGCCCGCCATGCTGGCCGCCATCCGCGAGAGCGCGGCGGCGCCGCGTGCGACGATGCCGCGTGCCTCGGCGACGTGCGCCCCGTCGTCGGCCTCTCCGCCCGTGGTCGGCATCACCGGCACTGGCGGTTCGGGCAAGTCTTCGCTGACCGACGAGCTGGTGCGCCGCCTGCGACTCGACCGGCGCGATTCGTTGCGTATCGCGGTCATCGCGGTCGATCCGTCGCGGCGCAAGACCGGTGGGGCGCTGCTCGGCGACCGCATCCGCATGAACGCGATCGACCATCCGAACGTCTACATGCGCTCCCTCGCCACCCGGACGTCGGGTCGCGAGATCCCCGCCGCGTTCGCGGACGTCCTCGCCGCGACCCGCATCGCGGGCTTCGACGTCGTGATCGTGGAGACCAGCGGCATCGGCCAGGGCGATGCGGGGATCGTGCCGTTCGTGGACGTGCCGGTGTACGTGATGACCCCGGAGTTCGGCGCCGCGAGCCAGCTCGAGAAGATCGACATGCTCGACTTCGCGGCGCTCGTCGCCATCAACAAGTTCGACCGCAAGGGCGCCGAGGATGCGCTGCGCGACGTGGGCAAGCAGGTGCAGCGCAACCGCGAGGCATTCGCGACGCCCCTCAGAGACATGCCGGTCTGCGGCACCATCGCGTCGCGCTTCAACGACGACGGGGTGACCGCGCTCTACCACCGCCTGGTGGCCGTCCTGAAAGAGCGGGGCCTGGTGGATTGGAACGACGGGGCGCTTCCAGCCCCGGACGTGCGCGTCTCCTCTCTCGCCGCGCGGGCGCCCGAGCGGCGCACCCGGGCGATCGTTCCCGCCGGGCGCAGCCGCTACCTCTCCGAGATCGCGCAAGCCGTGCGCGACTATCACGCTGGTGTCGAACGGCAGGTCTCGATCGCCCGCGAGCGCCAGCACCTGCGCGAGGCCCGCCGTCTCCTGGAGGAGGCGGGAAAGACGGGCGAGGCCGGCGGGCCGCACGAATCCGGCCCCGGCATCGCCGCGCTCGAACGGCTCGAACGCTTGCGCGACGAAGCCCTCGACCCGCGGGCCAGGGCGCTGATCGAGGGCTGGCCGGACGTGAAGGCGGCCTACTCCGGCGATGAATATGTCGTGCGCATCCGCGAGCGCGAGATCCGCACCGCGCTGCGGCATACCTCACTGTCCGGCACCTCGATCCCCAAGATCGCGCTGCCGCGCTTCCGTGACGAGGGGCAAATCCTCGAATTTCTGATGAAGGAGAACCTGCCCGGCCACTTCCCCTATACCGCCGGCGTATTCCCCTTCAAGCGCGAGGGTGAGGACCCCTCACGCATGTTCGCCGGCGAGGGCGATGCGTTCCGGACCAACCGCCGTTTCAGGATGCTCTCCGCCCACGCTGAAGCGAAACGGCTCTCGACCGCGTTCGACTCGGTGACGTTGTACGGCTTCGACCCCGCGCGGCGCCCCGACGTCTACGGCAAGGTGGGCAACTCGGGGGTGTCCATCGCCACCTTCGACGACATGAAGGCGCTCTACGACGGCTTCGATCTGTGCGATCCCGCGACCTCGGTGTCGATGACCATCAACGGCCCCGCGCCGACGATTCTGGCGATGTTCCTGAACACGGCCATCGATCAGCGGCTCGACCGCTTCCGGGACGAGCACGGCCGCGAGCCCGACGTCGGGGAGGCGGAGAAGATCAGGGCGTGGGCGCTCGCGAACGTCCGCGGCACCGTGCAGGCGGACATCCTCAAGGAGGATCAGGGCCAGAACACCTGCATCTTCTCCACCGAGTTCTCGCTCAAGGTGATGGGGGACATCCAGGAATGGTTCATCCGCCACCGGGTGCGCAACTTCTACTCGGTGTCGATCTCGGGCTACCACATCGCCGAGGCGGGCGCGAACCCCATCTCGCAGCTCGCGTTCACCCTCGCCAACGGCTTCACCTACGTCGAGGCGTACCTCGCGCGCGGCATGGGCATCGACGACTTCGCGCCGAACCTCTCCTTCTTCTTCTCCTTCGGGATGGACCCCGAGTACTCGGTCATGGGGCGGGTGGCTCGCCGGATCTGGGCGGTGGCGATGCGCGAGAAGTACGGCGGCGGGGAGCGCAGCCGGAAGCTCAAATTCCACGCCCAGACCTCCGGACGCTCCCTGCACGCCCAGGAGATCGATTTCAACGACATCCGCACCACGCTCCAGGCGCTGATCGCGACGTACGACAACTGCAACAGCCTGCACACCAACGCCTACGACGAGGCGATCACCACGCCCACGGAAGCATCGGTGCGGCGCGCGCTGGCCATACAGATGATCATCAACAAGGAATGGGGCCTCGGGAAGAACGAGAACCCCAACCAGGGCGCGTTCGTCATCGAGGAGCTCACCGATCTGGTCGAAGAGGCGGTGCTCGCGGAGTTCGACCGCATCTCCGGGCGCGGCGGGGTGCTCGGGGCGATGGAGACGGGCTACCAGCGCGGGAAGATCCAGGACGAGTCGATCTTCTACGAGCAGAAGAAGCACGACGGATCGCTCCCCATCGTCGGGGTGAACACGTTCATCAACCCGGCCCCCCCGCTCGAGGAGACGGCCATCGCGCTGGCCCGCTCGACGGAGGCCGAGAAGGAGCGCCAGCTCGAACGGCTGGCCGCGTTCCACGAACGGCACGTAGACGCTGCCCCAGTCGCCCTCGACCGCTTGCGCGACGCGGTGATCCGCGAGGAGAACGTCTTCTCGGTGCTGATGGATGCGGTGCGCTGCTGCTCGCTCGGGCAGATCACGAACGCCCTGTTCGAGGTCGGGGGGCAATATCGGCGGAACATGTGAATCGCGGGGGCGATCGCTCTGCGCCATGAGGCCGCCCCTTGGAGCATGTCCGCCCGGGTTCGGTTCGAGGTCGAGAAGGGACGACTTTCGAGCCGCGGCGAACCGGCGGGCAAGGACCATTTTCCTGCACTGGCGCGATGATCGATGAATCATCACGAAGCGACGGCGTGATGACGCCGCACCTGCTCCGAGCGATGCAATCCCGGCCGAGAAACCTCCGGTGACCCCCCGCGATACCGAAGCGGACGCGCGGATCGTGATCGACTATCTGCTGCGTCAGGCCGGCTGGGACCTGCACGACAAATCGATGGTCGGTACCGAGATCCAGGCGCCGGATTCTCCGCAAGCCGATGTATGGGTCGATCGGCTCGACGCCCGTCCGTTCGAGACCCATGCTCCCGTGTATGACCTGACGGCCACCGGCGGCGCCTTCGGACCCGACCGGGCCGTGGGGACGGCCGGCGACGAGATCGGTTGGGCGCCGGTGCCCGGATCCGTTCGTCTCACGCGCGATCACTTCGTCGCGCGCGTCAGTGGCCGCTCGATGGAGCCCACCATCCCGGACGGTTCCCATTGCCTGTTTCGTACCGACCGGGGCGGCAGCCGCCAGGGCAGGCTGGTGCTCGTCTGGCAGCGCGGCGTGACCGATCCCGCCCTGGGCGGCGAGTTCTCGGTCAAGAAGTACGAGAGCACGAAGGCCGCTTCCGCGGAAGGCGGCTGGAGCCACCGCGAGATCCGGCTGAAGCCCCTGAATCCCGACCCCGTGTTCCACGTTCTCGTCTTCACCCCCGGCGCCGAAGGCGATCTGCGGGTGATCGGCGAGTTCGTCGCCGTGCTCGACCTCCCCGACGGCTTCCTCGTCCCATACCGTTTCGCGGTCGGCATCACCGAGATAGCAGCCGAGGGCGCCGCCGTCGGCGACGAGCACTACGATCCGGCCGCCTTCGAGCGGCGGTGGACCAACGAGGCGACGAACCGCCTCATGATGCAGGAGTTCGACCGCCTCGCCTGGGAGCAGTACCGGGAACTCGCCCCCGGCCAGGAGCCCGGTCCCGGCAAGGCGATCGTGTTCGCCATCACCAAGCATCACGCCGCGCGCCTCGCTCAGTACCTGAACGAGCGGCATCCCGAGTACCAGGGCCGCTACGCCGAGGTCGTCACCTCCGACGTCGCCGATGCCGACGCCCTCATTCGAAAGTTCAGGACCGAGACCTGGCCGACGGTCGCGGTCAGCGTGGGGATGCTCGATACCGGCTTCGACTGCCGCGAGATCCTGCATCTGGTACTGTGCCGGCGCGTGCGCAGCCCCATCCTCTACCAGCAGATGCGGGGGCGCGGCACGCGCACCGCTCCCCACATCGGCAAGCGCAAGTTCGTCATCTACGATTTCTTCCGCAACCACCGGTACTTCAACGACAGCGACACGGACGTCTTCACCGGATCGGGCGGCGGACGCCTGCCGGAGCGCCCCGCCACCCCGCCGGAACCTCCGGGCAATCTCGTCGAGCTGGGGTTGGAGGATGAATGGCTCGAAGCGGTCACCTACGTCGAGGTCGGCCCCGAGGGCGAGCGGATCGACAAGGAACAGTACGTGAGCGAGTGGCAGGAAGCGGTTCGATCGCAGGCGGTGGACGATCCGCTGCTGCGGAAGGTCCGGGACGGCGATCGGCTCTCGCCCGACGAGGAAGACGCCCTTGCCCGGCGCCTCAACCGGCCGGAGCATTATTTCAACGAGGAGAACTTGCGCCGCGCCTACCGCGAGCCGGGCGGCACCCTGATCGACTTCATCCGCGTGGCGCTCGGCAGGCTGCGCATCAAGAGCCGGGAGGAGAAGATCGAAGAGACGTTCAGGGCCTGGCTCGTCTCCCGCTCGCTCACCGCCGACCAGGCGGCCTATCTCTCCCTGCTCAAGAATCGCGGCATCGCCGTCGGGCGCGTGCGCCTGGACGAACTATTCGAGCCGCCTCTCTCGATCCTGGACGTTGCGGGGAAGGGGATCGCGCTGTTCGGGGAGCAAGGTCTGAAGAGTGTCATCGACGATCTGAACGCCGGCGTCTTCAACGTGGCGAGCGGCGACCGCTGACGCGGTCGCTTCGCGATTCCGCTGCGCGAAATCGCGGGCGCCCCCGACCAATGCCGTGGACGGGTGGGGAACGAGTTGTTCCATACGAACCGACGAGGGTGACGATGGATCAGAGCCTCCGCCGCAAGCTCGACCGGATCACCGACGTCCTGTGGGCCGGCGGGGTGACGAACCCCGTCACCTACATCGAGCAGATCTCCTATCTCATCTATCTGAAGCTCCTCGACGAGGAAGAGGCGGCCCGCGAGCTCAGGGACCGCCTCGGCGCCGGCGGCAACGGGGCGCGTCTCTTTCCCTTGCAGGCCGAGCGCTACCGCTGGTCCAGGTGGCGCTTCAAGAGCGGCGCCGCGCTACGCGACTTCGTTCGCGACGAGGTGTTCGCCTACATGGCCTCGCTCGTGAAGGACGAGCCACGGGTCGCCGGGTACTTTCGCGACGCGGTCCTGGAAATCACCGATCCCAACGTGTTCAAGCAAGTGGTGGACGAGCTCGACTCGATCGAATTCCGCAAGCTCGGTTCCGACGTCAAGGGCGACGTCTTCGAATATCTCCTGACCCACCTCGGCCAGTCCGCGCTGAACGGGCAATTCCGCACCCCACGCCAGATCCGCGCCTTCATGGTCGAGATGGTGGACCCGGACCTCGGCGACACCCTCTACGATCCCGCCTGCGGCACCGCGGGCTTCCTCATCGACGCCGTGGACCACATCCTCGCCCGCTACAGCGAGGTCCCGGAGGACGTGCCGATCTACGGCGAGGACTGGCTGGAGAAGCGCGACCAGACCCTCGAAGAGGTCAGGAAGGCGCTCCCGACCCTCCAGACCTACCGGAAGGGTCCCGGCGAGAAGATCCCCGACTGGCGCCGGCTCGAAGCCTCGATCCATGGCACCGACGTATCGCGCCAGATGATGCGGATCGCGATGATGAACTTGGTGCTCCACGGGGTCCGCCGCGCGGGTCTGAAGCGCGCGAACGTCCTCTCCGAGATGAGCGGCCTCACCCAGGATGATCTGCACCGGCGCTACCGGGTGATCCTCTCGAACCCGCCCTTTGCCGGCCAGATCCCCAGGGAATCGATCCGGCGGGACCTGCCGACCCGATCGAAGAAGAGCGAGTTGCTGTTCCTCGCCCTGATGCTCCGCTCGCTGGCGCCGGGCGGGCGTTGTGCGGTGGTGGTGCCGGAAGGCGCGCTGTTCGGCTCGACCAGAGCGCACAGGGAGTTGCGTGAGAAGCTGTTGCGCGAGTTCGAGCTGCTGGCGGTGGTCTCGCTGCCGGCCGGGGTCTTCAGGCCCTACGCCGGGGTCAAGACCTCCGTCATCGTCTTCCGCCGCCCCGTGGTCGAACCCGCCGAAGGCCGGGCCGCCACCGGGCACGTCTGGTTCTACGAGATCCGCAACGACGGCTACGACCCCGACAAGATCCAGAGCGGCGGCCGTCCCGAGACGCCGGAGAAGAACGACGTCCCGGGCCTGCTCTCGGTGTGGGGCGAGTACAAGGCGTCGCGTTACCGTGAGCCCCCGGGCGCGGAAGCCGGGACCGTCCTCGAACCCGGCAGCGACGAGCCTCGCTGCTGGTGGACGCCTTTCGATACCATCGTCGAGAATGACTACAACCTTGCCGCATCGCGCTACAAGCCGCACGTGGCGGAGAAAGCACCCGACGAGGACCCGGCGGAGCTGATATGCGACGTGCTCGCGATCGAGCGCGAGATTGCCGCGGGGCTGGAGAAGCTCCTGAGCGAGGTGGAGCAATGACCCCTGTGACCGACGAGCTCCTCGACCAGATGGTCCGGGCCATCGTCGAAGCAGTCGATCCCGAACAGGTGATCCTGTTTGGCTCCCGAGCACGCGGCGACGCAAGGGAGGCATCGGACGTGGATCTGGTGGTCGTCGAATCCGAACCTTTCGGGAAGACCCGGAGCCGGCGGTTGGAGGCAGTCCGTCTTTGGCGGGCGCTGTCCAGTTTTGTCGTCCCGAAGGACATTCTTGTCTACAGCCTCGACGAGGTTGCATTATGGCGCGACTCCCTCAACCACGTTCTGGCACAGGCGCTTCGGGAAGGGAAGGTGCTTTATGAGCGGCCTTGACGACGCCCGCACCCTTCTGGGAGCGGCCGAACGCGACCTCCGCGCACTCCGGGGCATGGACGATCCAGCCATCTTCGCCGACGAGATCGCCGGATTCCATGCGCAGCAGGCGGCCGAAAAATTGTTCAAGGTCTGGATCATCCTGTTGGGCGAACCGTACCCGCTGACCCACGATCTGGATTATCTGCTGCGCCTTGTGGAAAGACGGGAACCCGAAGCCGGGCGCTTCGAGGATCTGATCGAGTACAACCCGTATGCCGTTCAACTCCGCTACGGGTCGTTCGAGAACGAGGCATCACCGATCGATCGGCAGGAAGCCGTGCTGCGTCTGGAAGCTCTGAGACGACAAGTCCGCCAACGGCTCCCGGATGCAGAGAGATCGTGATGAGATGGAATGTCGTAACCATCGCCGAGGTCTGCAAGCCTGCTGAACTGCGCGATCCAGGCCGGGAGCCTGCCAGTGAGTTCCATTACGTCGACATTTCCGGAATCGATCGTACTTGCAAGGCGATTGCGGAACATCGAACATTATTAGGTGCCGACGCTCCGAGCCGTGCAAGAAAAGCTATTCGCAAGGACGACGTCCTGGTGTCGACGGTGCGTCCGAACCTCAACGCCGTTGCGATGGTGCCGGCGTATCTTGACAGCCATATTGCCTCGACGGGGTTTTGTGTCCTTCGACCGAACCCCGCCGTCATCGAACCACGCTACCTGTTCTATCGTACGATCACTCCGGGATTCGTTGCGGCGCTGACGGCACAGGTCAGAGGCGCAAACTACCCCGCGGTTTCCGAAAAGGACGTAAGACAGGTCGAGATTCCTCTCCCACCTCTGGCGGAGCAGCGCCGTATCGTCGAGATACTCGACCAAGCGGATAATCTCCGCCGTCTCCGCGCCGAAACCGATGCCAAAGCCGACCGCATCCTCCCGTCCCTCTTCGTCCGCATGTTCGGCGACCCCGCAACGAATCCGATGCAATGGCCGGTCAAGCGGATCGGTGAAGTGTGCGACATCGTTTCGGGGGCGACACCCAAGACGGAACGCCCGGAGTTCTGGGGCGGAGGAATCCGATGGGCAACCCCGAAGGATCTGTCGGAGCTCGATGGCTGGTCCCTCGATCACACGGCGCGCACGCTGACCGAGGAAGGCTTGGCAAGCTGCTCTGCCGCGATGGTGCCCGAGGGCTCGGTTCTTCTCTCTTCCAGGGCTCCGATCGGGCTCGTCGCGGTCGCCGGTGTCCCGATGTGCACCAACCAGGGATTCAAGAACCTCATCTGCGGCCCCGTCGTCGATCCCTGGTATCTGTTCGGCTGGTGCAAGATCCGCATGACGTACCTGCAATCGCTTGGCCGTGGGGCCACGTTCAAGGAAATCTCGAAGCGGATCGTCGAATCGATCGAATTGCCCTTGCCGCCCATGCAGAGGCAGCGCCGCTTCCGGTCGAGGCTGATGAATCTGACGTCCATTCATCGAGCGCGGATACAATCCGCACAACGCATTGCCGATCTCTTCGGCGTCCTGCTCGGCAGGGCGTTTTCCGGCAGCCTCACCGCTTCCTGGCGCGAAGCTCATAAGGACGAGATTCTTGAACCGCCCCGGGTTTCCCGGAGGGTGATTGGCTTGAGTCAAGCGGCCATCGCCGACTCTCGCAGTTGGTGGTCGTAGTGTGCCTCGAATTCAGCCGGAGGCACATGTCCGAGGGGTTCGAACAGGCGTCGGTGGTTGTACCAGTGCACCCAGTGGAGGGTGGCGAGCTCCACCGCCTCGCAGTGACGCCACGGGCCGCGCTGGTTCCCGCTTTCGCGGGAATGACAGATGAGTTCCGTCTTGTACAGCCCGATGATGGACTCGGCCAGCGCGTTGTCGTAGGAGTCGCCCACGCTTCCCACCGAGGGCGCGATGCCCATCTGTACGAGGCGCTCGGTGTAGCGCAACGAGAGAGACTGCACGCCCCTGACGCTGTGGTGGATGAGTCCTTCACGCGGCGCACGGCGCTCGTGAAGGGCCTGTTCGAGGGCATCGAGGGCCAAGTCCGTGTGCAGTGAATGCGACACCCGCCAGCCCACGATACGCCGCGCATAGGCGTCGATGACGAAGGCCGTGTAGGCGAACCCCCGCCACGTCGCCACATAGAGCCTGCCCCCGTGGAAACGGGGGTCAGAGCCTGCCCCCGAGTGATGGAATCGGGGGTCCGACACCCACAGCGCATTCGGGCGGCTGACCTTGAACTCCCGATTCACCCGGTCATCGGGGCGCTCGCCCTGCACCACCGGGTGCGTGGTCTTCGCCCGCTGGCCCCGCACCGCCCCTTGCAGCTCCATCCGGCGCATCAGCCGCGCCACCCCCCGATGGGACTCGGGGGCAGGCGTGCAACGCGCCACCGCGACCCCTTCACGGCGAAGCTGGCGCCAGACCTTGCGTACCCCGTACACCCCGAAGGGCTCGGCGTCCACCCGGCGGATCTCCCCGCACAACCACCCGTCGCGGCGCACCCGCCCCGGCGCGCGCTCCGGCTCCCCTCCGCGCGCCTTGTGCTCGGAGTACGTCGATGGGGCGCGCGGCACCTCGGCGCATGTCATCCCCGCGAAAGCGGGGACCGGCCCGACCCCGTATCGACCCCGATGAGCGTCGATGAACGACATCATCCTCTCGCGCGACGCTCGTGCTCCGCCTGCGCGAATGGTGGTGGTGTTGTCTGCCGAAGGTAGACAAATACGCCGACGCCTTGCGCAGGATCTCGTTCGCTCGGCGTAGCTCACGGTTCTCGCGTTCAAGCTCCTTGAGCCGGCGACGTTCCTCGCTGCTCAGCCCTGCACGGACCCCGCGGTCGCACGTCATTCCCGCGGAAGCGGGAATCGGCCTGTCGCACCCACTTGCGTAGCGTCTCCGCCGTACACCCGAGCTTCGACGAAACCGAGGTGATCGCCGACCACTGCGAATCATGTTCACCCTGGTGATCCAGCACCAGGCGCACCGCCCGTTCCCGGACTTCCGGGGAGTATCTTGTCGGTGAAGTCATCTGCCTTTTCCTCCCAAAGACTCAATAAGTGTAGTCTCCGGGATTCCCGGGGCGGTTCAGCCATTGAGATCGACGACGACCCAAGGGCGACGACCGCACCGGTCGCGCGAGAGCCCGTTCTCGATGGCCCATCCATCGTCGAGCATTGGAGCGCCAGCGAACTTGCACGGGTGGGGTTTGGCGAAGACGAGATCGACAAGCTGCGCCTGGCCACGCAGGACACGCTGCTGAACATCTGGCCGGGCATAGGCGACGAGCAGCTAGAGCGTGTCTTGCAGTGTGCGGAAACAGCACCCGAGCAGATGCGCCAGAACGAGCTCTTCAAGGACGAGGAGACCGAGAACGCCCGTTTCCGAGAGGCGATTGTCGAACGAGGTGCGTTGGCCGGCCTGTCGTCGTTGTTGACGCCAGCGGAGGTCGAGCGCCTCATGTCCGCGCCCATTGAAGAGTGGATGATCTTTCTCCACCCCGATCAACGCACGTTGGTGGAACGCCGCTTCAACGGCCCGGCCCGAGTGCGTGGCGCAGCAGGCACGGGCAAGACCGTGGTCGCGTTGCATCGCGCCGCAGCGTTGGCGGGCCGCTATCAGGACGATGCACACGCGCAACGTCCGCCTGTGCTGTTCACCACGTACATCAAGAGTTTGCCCCCAGTGCTTCGAAACCTCTACGCCAGATTGCCGAATCGCGTCGAGGGCGGCGTCGAGTTCATCAACGTGGACAGGCTGGCGTACCGGCTATGCCGGGAAGCAGGCCAACCGCCACGCCTGGACCGCAACGCCGGCAGAAAGGCGTTCAACCAGGCGTTCAATGCGGCGGTTCGACCGGGGACGCCATTGCACGGCATGACGAAGGACTATCTACACGATGAACTCACAGCCGTGCTGAAAGGACGCGGTGTCACTTCGCTGGACCAATACTTGAGCATGGAGCGCACGGGCCGCAAGACGCGATTCACGGCACCCATGCGCGAACAGGCGTGGGCGCTGCACGAAGCGTGGGACAAGCAGCTTGCCCAGGCCGGCGTTGAGGACTTTGCCGATGTGGCAAGACGTGTCAGAGATTTCGCGCGCCAGCGCGGACCGATGTGGCGACATCGGCGCGCAGATCGGCTACGTCGCGGGGCGGGTGCAGTCCCTCTGCCGAGCCGCGGCATCGAGTCCGGGCGACATCGGGGTCTTCGCTCCGACAAACGACTTGGAAGGGCAGACGATTGCCTCGCTTGGCCGAGCGGGTATCCAGTGCGAATCATTGGCCCACTTCGCCGGACGCCCCAGTGAACGCCTGAAGGTCGGCACGTTCCATCGCGCCAAGGGGTTGGAGTTCAAGGTTGTCTTCTTGCTCGGCATCTCCGCCGGGGCATTCCCGGGGGAGCGCAGGCACTGGCAAACCGAGGCGGAACACGAAGAACGCCGCGCTTTGGAGATCAGCCAGCTATTCGTGGCTATGACCCGCGCCCGCGACGGCTTGTTCATCCTGTGCAACGAGGAACCGAGTGAAGTGCTGTACGAAGCCATTGACTACTTGGAAGAAGTCGAGGCGTAGCGAACTTTAGCCGCCACGAAACGCCGGATCCGGCGGCTGGACGAGTATTCCATGCGGGAAATCCCCGTCGACAAGGTCGGATTCGCGAGGATCGGGGAATTCAAGGGCCTCGAGAACGAGGCGATCGTCGTCGTGGATCTTCCCGCCCCGGATGGAGCGGCCCGGAAATCCGCCGAGCATTACGCGGCCATGAGCCGGGCGCGCTCCGTACTGTCGCTGATCCACCGGGATCCGGCCTGAGCTCCAGGTTCGACTTCGTGGCTTCGTTGCGGCGAGCGGCCCGGCAACCGGTCCAACGCTCGACCCGTGACCCTGCACGTCGTGAACCATCGGACACCGGCCGTACCGGCAACGAACGGTACTGCCCGAACACCGGCCGGACACCCGGACACCCGGACACCCGGACACCCGGACACCCGGACACCCGGACACCCGAACACCCGAACACCCGGACACCCGAACACCGCAGTTGACCGCTCGCCCCCCGTACCATATACAACCTGACCCGGCGGAGCCGGAACCAGGCGCCTGTCGTGAGCCCGGACGCGGCGCTCCCGGGAGGCACCATTCCCGGCGGCTTCGGTGTCGCCGGAGCCAGGAGCCGACCGACGAATGATTCTTCGCCACTTTGCCCGGGGTTTCACGGGCAAGGGACTGCGACCGGGCCGGAACGGGAGAATCGTCATGCAGCGAAGACCTTTCAAGCTCACCGGGTTTGTGCTCGGCGCAGCGATGGCAATCGCGGCGGCCGACGCCGTGGTGGCCGATGGAATCACGTACCGCCAGGTGGCCGACATGCTGTATCTGGTCATGTCCTCGGACCGGGCGGTCTATACCCGCATGGTAGTGCAGCGCCTCACCCGGGACGAGAAGATTCTCACCGCCTCGGAGCATTTCGAGGACGATTCGGCGTTGCCGCTGCCGGCGCAGATGTTCCGCTTCGGCGCGGAGATGGTGGCGGACGAGACCGAGGACTTTTCCTATTCGCTGCTTTCCCTGCATCCGATCAACAGGAAGAACGGTCCCGGAACGGATCTGGAACGGGAAGGTCTGGAATACGTTGCCGCCAATCCGGGAGAGAATTTCTACGGGGAGGAGGCGCTTGGCGGCCAGCGCTACTTCGCCGCCGTGTATCCCGACCATGCAGTGGCCGAAGCCTGCGTGAGCTGCCACAACAACCACAAGGATTCCCCGCGCACCGACGCCGAGGTCGGCGACGTGATGGGCGGCGTGGTCATCCGCATCCCGATGGACTGACGAGGGCCGCGGTGGGCGCGCCTCCGGCGCCGCGGGATTCGAGTCCCGGATCCCTGGCTCCATGAGCCCGGCGCAAGGCAGGAAGAGGGCTTGAGCGCGAGCTTCGAGATGACACGAATCCACAAGAATTCCCTCCTGATCCAAAAGCACGGGAATACTGTCCGAACGGACGGAATGCGTGTGGATGCGCATGTCCCCGGCAAGAACGCCAATATCGAGGACTCCAAGGCAGGAACGAAGGCATGAAATCCATGAACGAACGCAGCGGCCCTGCCGATCCCGCCACCGTCGATCCCGTCACCCTCGAGATCATCTCCAACGCGCTGCGCTCGATCACCGACGAGACCTTCGTCGCGCTGATGCGTTCGGCGTACTCCACCAACATCAAGGAGCGGCGCGACCACTCCACCGCGATCATGGACGCCGGCGGGCGGCTCGTGGTGCAGGCGGCCCAGGCGCTGCCGATCCACATCGCCTCGATGAGCGGGCTCATCGCCTGCCTGCTCGACAAGTACGGCGGCGACGTCCACGAGGGCGACCTCTTCATCGCCAACGACCCGCATACCGCGGGCGGCACCCATCTCCCCGACATCAACTACGCGATGCCGGTGTTCGTGGAAGGCGAGCTGTTCGGCTTCGTCGCGAACCTCGCCCATCACGCGGACGTCGGGGGCATGGCCCCGGGCTCCATGGCCGGCGGGATGAGCGAGATCTTCCAGGAGGGCTTGCGCATCCCGGTGGTCAGGCTCTTCCGCGAAGGCGAGCTCCAACGCGACGTCCTGGACCTGCTGCTGCTCAACGTGCGGGTGCCCGAGGAGCGGCGCGGGGACCACTACGCGCAGATCGCGGCCTGCCGCCTCGGCGCCCGGCGCCTGCGGGAAGTGGTCGCGCACTACTCCGCGGGGGTCATCCGCACCGCGTTCGACGAGATCATCGCGCGCACCGAGCGGCGGCTGCGTGACGCCATCGCCGGGGTCCCGGACGGCGAGTACACGTTCGAGGACGTGATGGACGGCGACGGGGTGGAGACCGCCGATATCCCCATCCGGCTCGAGGTCACCATCGCGGGCGACCGGGCGCACTTCGACTTCGCCGGCACGAGCCCGCAGGTCGAGGGCAACGTGAACGTCACCATGAACGCGACGCAAGCCGCGGTGTGCTACGCGCTGAAGGCGATGCTCGACCCCGAGGTGCCGAACAACCAGGGGGTGCTCGCGGTCGCGGACATCGACGCGGCGCCGGGCACGCTGCTGAACGCCCGGTTCCCGGCCCCCGTGGCGTCGCGCGCCCATACCTGCCAGCGCATCATCGACGTGGTGCTCGGCGCGTTCAGCAAGGCGCTGCCCGGCAAGGTCATCGGCGCCGCCAACGGCGCCAACACCACCGCGGTGTTCTCGGGGACGGATCCGCGTAGCGGCAAGGGCTACCTCTACCTCGAAACGCTGGGCGGCGGCATGGGCGCCCGCGCGGCGAAGGACGGCAAGGACGGCGTGCAGGTCCACATCACCAACACGTCGAACCTGCCGGTGGAGGCGATCGAGCAGGAATATCCCCTGCGCGTCGAGGAGTACAGCCTGATCGAGGATTCCGGCGGGGCCGGCCGCCACCGCGGCGGCCTGGGGCTGCGCCGCGTGGTGCGCCCGGTCGGTCACGACTGCACCTTCAACGGTGTCGGTGAACGCTTCCGCCACCGGCCGTGGGGAGTGTTCGGCGGCGAGCCGGGCGCACCGGGCCGCTTCCTGCTGCGCGACGCCGGCGGCGCCGAGACGAAGCTGCCCGACAAGTGCGGGGAACACCGGCTCGCGCACACCGAGGCAGTGGTGATCGAGACCCCCGGCGCCGGCGGTTACGGCACACCGGACGAGCGCGACCCCGCCCTCGTCGCCGCGGACCGCGACGGCATGAAGTTCTCCGAAGCGTTCATCGCCAGGTATTACGGCGAAGTGGACGTATCACTGAGAGGAAGCGACGATGAACGCGAGGAACGGGATGCAGCCGGTGCATCCGGGTGAGATCCTGCGTGCGCCCCCGAGGAGAGCCCATCCCATGACCACCCGACGCACCCGGAACAGCGGACGCGCGGCCCGCCACCGCGCGCGGGTCGGCGCGCCGGCCCCGATGCTGCCGCCGCTGGTGCTCGCGCTGCCCTTCTACGAGGTGCTCGACGAGGAAGGCGTCGAGCGTATCCACGACGCCTCCATGCGGATCCTCGAACAGGTCGGCATCGACTTCCGGGACGATGAGGCGATCGATTACTGGAAGGCCGCGCGCGCCGACGTCGACGGCTACCGCGTGCGCATCGATCGCGCCCTGCTCATGGAACTGGTGGCGAAGGCCCCGGAGACCTTCACCCTCGCGGCGCGCAACCCCGAGCGCAGCGTCCCCATCGGCGGACGCCACATGGCGTTCGTGCCCACCTACGGCTCGCCCTTCGTGCTGGACTTCGACGACCGGCGCCGCTACGGCACCCTCGACGACCTGCACGCCTTCCACAAGCTCGCGCATCTCTCCCCGTCCATGCACCTCACCGGCGGCATCATCTGCGAGCCGGTGGACGTCGCGGTGCCGAAACGCCATCTGCACGTCGTCTACAGCCTGCTCAGGCACTCGGACAAACCCTTCATGGGCGCGACCACCGCGCGCGAACGGGCCGAGGACACCGTGGCGATGGCGCGCATCGCGTTCGGCGAAGACTTCATCGCGAACCATACCGTCCTCACCGGGGTGCTGAACTGCAACTCCCCCCTGGTCTGGGACGCGACGATGCTCGACGCGCTCAAGGTCTACGCTGCGAACAACCAGGCGGTCATCGCCTCACCCTTCGTGATGGCGGGGGCGAGCACCCCGGCGAGCTCCGCCGCCGCGGTGGCCCAGCTCAACGCGGAGGCGCTCGCGGGCGTCGCGTTCGCGCAACTCGTGCGCCCCGGAGCGCCGATGATCTACGGGCAGTTCCTCGCCACCGTGGACATGCAGAGCGGCGCCCCGATGGCCGGCACTCCCGAGATCAGCCTGATGAACTTCATGGTCGGGCAGCTCGCGCGCCGCTACCGCCTGCCGTGGCGGTCGAGCGGCATGACCGCGGGCTCGAAGCTCATGGACGCGCAGGCCGCCTACGAATCGAACATGACCATGCAGTCGGTGCTGCTCGCGGGCGCGAACTACGTCTTCCACGCCGCGGGCTGGCTCGAAGGGGGGTTGACCGCGAGCTTTGCGAAGTTCGTGCTCGACGCGGAGCAGATGGAGATGTACCACCGGCTTGGCCGCGGCGTGGATCTGAGCGATCTGGAAGACGCGCTCGATGCGGTGCGCGAAGTGGGGCCGGGCGGGCACTTCCTCGGGACCGCGCACACCCTGGAGAAGTTCGAGACCGCGTTCTTCGCCCCGAAGCTGCTCGACAACAGGAGCTTCGAGCAGTGGACGGCGGAAGGCGCGCCGGATGCGAACCGCCGGGCGTTGCGCCGGGCCGGGGAGATGCTGCGCGCCTACGAGCCGCCGCCGATGGACGAGGCGGTGGACGAGGCCCTGCGCGAGTACATCGCCAAGCGCGAGGCGGAGCTGCCGGAGGGGGTGGAGTAGGGCCGGGAAACGGCCGGCACGGCCGCGAGCCCCTTTTACACACGATCGATTCCTCGGGCTCGGCATCGCACCCGACAGGAGCCTCGACGAGACAGGCCGCATCCACCTGAAGG
This sequence comes from uncultured Gammaproteobacteria bacterium, assembly GCA_958295835.1. Taxonomy (GTDB): domain Bacteria; phylum Pseudomonadota; class Gammaproteobacteria; order HK1; family HK1; genus HK1. The sequence goes on along the minus strand of OY282378.1, from coordinate 3,011,967 downwards.
AGGCGGCGCCATGCCTTCGGGAAGATTGGCGGAGGGGGGAGCGTTTGGTAATGTCTCAGCGATGGAGGACGTGACGACAGCAGCGGCAAGCGGTGGCGCGGAGCTGCCCTGCGTGGGGAAACCACCACAGTGCGGGACCTTGGCGTCGTGGACGTCCAAGCGCTGCGGGCGCGGGTGGAGCGGCTGTCGAAGAAGGCGTGGAGCTTGGAGGACGCTTGCCGGCGGGGGACCCGGCCCGTGATCCCGATCATGCCTCGCCGGTCCGGGGCGAAGCCGCGTCGGCATTTCAGGAAAAGGGAGCCATCATGGAGAAGTTCACCAGGCTGACCGGCATCGCGGCGCCGATGGACGCCATCAACGTCGACACCGATCAGATCATCCCGAAGCTGCACCTGCGCACCATCGAGCGGACCGGGCTCGGAAAGGTCCTCTTCGACGAGTTGCGCTTCCACCCCGACGGCACGGAAAAGCCCGAATTCATCCTGAACCGGCCGCCTTGGCGGGAGGCCGAAATCCTCGTGGCCGGGGACAACTTCGGCTGCGGGTCGTCGCGCGAGCATGCGCCGTGGGCGCTGCTCGACTTCGGGATCCGCTGCATCGTCTCCACGAGCTTCGCCGACATCTTCTACAACAACTGCTTCAAGAACGGCATCCTGCCCGTCACCGTGCCCAGGGACGCGCTCGACGCCCTGATGGCGGACGCCTCCGACCGGGAGAACCCCGTGCTCACCGTCGATCTCGAAGCGCAGGAAATCACGCGGCCGAACGGAGCGGTGCTCGGCTTCACGATCGACGAGTTCCGGCGCGACTGCCTGCTCAACGGCCTCGACGACATCGGGCTCACGATGCAGAAGGTGGATCGGATCGACGCCTTCGAGGCGAGGCAGCGCGAGCAGCAGCCGTGGCTGTACCGCTGAGCCCGGCCCGCGCCGCCGGCCACTCGACGGGCGGCGGTTGCGGCGCGTTCGACCGGAACCGGTCACGAAGACAGATCGAAGACGCCGGCATGAGGCAACCCGAGGCGCTCTTCGACGAACTCCGGGGCGGCCGTCTCGCCGCCGCATAGCGCGGCGACATATCGCGGAGACACATCGGGGACACCGGCATGACGGGACCGCAAACCCTCTTCGAGAAGATCTGGAACAGCCATCTCGTCGATGCGCAGGACGACGGGGTCCAGCTCCTCTACATCGACCGCCACCTCCTGCACGAGGTGCTGTCGCCGCAGGCGTTCGAGGGGCTGCGCCTCGCCGGGCGCCGGGTGCGACGCCGGGATGCGACGCTGGCGGTGGCCGACCACAACGTCCCCACCACCGACCGCCGCCTCGGCATCGAGGACCCCGAATCGCGCCTCCAGGTCGAAACCCTGAGCGCGAACTGCCGGGAGTTCGGGGTCGAGGTCTTCGACATGCTGGACCCGCGCCAGGGCATCGTCCACGTCATCGGGCCGGAGCAGGGCTTCACCCTGCCGGGAACCACGGTGGTGTGCTGCGACAGCCACACCGCCACCCACGGCGCGTTCGGCGCCCTCGCCTTCGGCATCGGCACCTCGGAGAGCGAGCACGTGCTCGCCACCCAGACCCTGCGCACGCCGCGCCCGAAGAGCATGAGGGTGACGGTGGACGATGCGTTGCCGGCCGGCTGCACCGGCAAGGACCTGATCCTCGCGATCATCGGGCAGATCGGCACCGCGGGCGGCACCGGGCACATCGTCGAATACTCGGGCCGCGCGATCCGCGACCTTTCGATGGAAGGACGCATGACCGTCAGCAACATGACCATCGAGGCGGGGGCGCGGGCCGGGCTCGTGGCCCCGGACGAGAAGACCTTCGCCTACCTGGAAGGCCGCCCGATGGCGCCCGCGGGCGCGGCGTGGGACGCCGCCGTCGCGTACTGGCGCACCCTCGCATCGGACGAGGGCGCGGTCCATGACCGGGAGGTGCGGGTGGAGGCGGCGGACATCGCGCCGCAGGTCACCTGGGGCACGAGCCCGGAGGACGTGGTGCCGATCACCGGCACGGTGCCGAACCCGGCGGATGCCCCGGACGAGGCGAAGCGGGCCGCAGCGGCGCGGGCGCTGGAATACATGGGCCTCGCCCCCGGCACCCGGATGACCGACGTCGAGGTCGACAACGTCTTCATCGGCTCCTGCACCAACGGGCGCATCGAGGATCTGCGGGCCGCCGCCGCTGTGGTGAAGGGCCGCAGGGTCGCGGCGCATGTCGAGGCGATGGTTTCCCCCGGCTCGACCCTCATCAAGCGCCAGGCCGAGGCGGAAGGGCTGGACCGGATCTTCGTCGAGGCGGGGTTCCAGTGGCGGGAGTCGGGCTGCTCGATGTGCCTCGGCATGAACCCGGACCGGGTCGGTTCCGGCAAGCGCTGCGCCTCCACCTCGAACCGCAACTTCGAGGGCCGCCAGGGGCGCGGCGCCCGCACCCATCTCCTGAGCCCGGCGATGGCCGCCGCCGCCGCGGTGCGCGGCCGGCTCGCCGACGTGCGTGAGATGGTCGGCTGACGGGCTGTGTCACGGCCGCGGGAGGGCCGGCAGGGCTTGCCGATCGATCGGACCGGTTCCCGCTTGACCCGGAGGCAGCATCGGCGCATTGGGCACGGACCTGTTGACCGCCGGCCCGGCCGCGCTGATCGAAGCGGCGCCGGCCTTCCGCGGGAGAGCCGGCAGGGCCTGCCGGTCGATCGGGCCGGTTCCTGCCAGACCCGGAGGAAGCATGGGCGCATTGGACGCGGACCTGTTCACCGGTAGCTTGGCCGCGCTGGTCGAAGGGGCGCTGGCCTTTCGGAAGAACGAATACCGTAGCGGCAGGAACCTCATGCCCCGGCTGGCCGCGGGGCAGCGTCCCGGTGTCATGATGATCGGGTGCAGCGATTCCCGGGTCGATCCCGCTCTGATCTGCGGCGCCGGGCCGGGGGAAGTCTTCACCGTTCGTAACGTCGCCAACCTCGTGCCGCCCTGCGATGCCGGCGGCGGGCGCGGCGACAGCGTGCGCGCGGCGCTGGAATACGGCGTCGGGACGCTCGGCGTGTCGCATATCGTGGTGTTCGGGCACGCCCATTGCGGCGGTGTCAGGGCCATGATCGACACGGCTTGCGGGACGGCTCCGGAGTCCGGGTTCTTGGGTTCCTGGCTGGCCATCGCGAGCACCGTCCCCGCCCAGACCCTGGCCGAGCTGGCCGCGTGCGGGCGGGCGGACCTGACGGCCGATGCGCTGTACGCCTGCGCCGCCGTGGTCGAGCGCCGCTCGATACTGCACTCCATCGACAATCTGCGCGGCTATCCCTGGGTCCGGGAACGGATCGAGGCGGGTGCGCTGGCCGTGCACGGGTGGTGGTTCGACCTCGATGACGGGCGCCTGTGGGCGACCCATCCCGAGACGGGTGCGTTCCTGCCGGTCGAGTCCGCCTGAACGGCTTCGTCGACTGGCCGTCCACGGAAGCGGAAAGACTCCGCACTTCCGTTCCCGATTCACCGGAGATTCGTTTTTTCCGACAGATCCGAACCGCTCCGGAGGATCACTCTTTGCGACGACGCAGGTTGTCGATCCGGACGATCCCGGCAAGGGGTTGTTCCCGGCCCACCGGACATCCACGCTTTCCGACCGGTCGCACCCTCATCCGCCTGATCGATGCGATCGACCTGTTCCCGGCTCACCGGACATCCACCCTTTCCGACAGGCCATACCCTCACCTGCCTGATCGATGCGATCAGCCTGTTCCCGGCTCACCGGACGTCCACCCTTTCCGACCGGTCGCACCCCCACCCGCCTGATCGATGCGATCGGCCTGTTCCCGGTTCATCGGACGTCCACCCTTTCCGACCGGTCGCACCCTCACCTGCCTGATCGATGCGATCGACCTGTTCCCGGCTCACCGGATATCTACTCTTTCCGACAGGCCCAGATCGTCGAGTATCTGCTTCAGATCGGCCACGAGGCCGTCGGCCCTGTCGCCTTCGACCGTCGCCGAGAATTGGACCCCGAGCTTCAGTTCCGCGCCGCTTCTCAACTTGGGCAGCAACGTCCTGCCCAGCCGGTTCCATACCTCCGGTGGGACGTCGCCGCTCAAGCGGATGGTTCTGGCCGCTGCCGCGCCCGGCGGGGGCGTGGACTTCGGTTCGGAGTCCTGTCCCGGTGTGGCTCCGGGTCCCGAAGCGGGTGTCGTGCCGTGTCCTGGTGCAGGCGTCGTTCCGAATCCTGGCTCGGGCGCCGGCCCAAACCCCGAGTCTGGGGAAGGAGCAGAGATCGGCTCCGGTCTCATTCCAGGTCCCGGTTTCGCTCCCGGTCCCGGCTCCACTCCCGCTCCCGGCTCCGGCTTCGCTCCCGGTCCCGGCTCCACTCCCGTGCCTGCTCCTGGCCCCGCTCCCGGCTTCGCCCCGAGCGCCGCCGCCCTGTCCTTGCGGAGCAGGAACACGCCGGATTCGAAGGCGATTTCTTCCGCCGGCACCGGCTCGTTGAACCACGCCCGTCCGTAAGCCCCGTCCCCGCCCGGCTGCCGGCCGGAGGCCAGGCCGAAGTCGCCCCGCTCCACGAACTCGACGATCTTCGCGCGGAGCGTGGCGTCCGGGTCCAGCAGTCGGGTGAGCGAGCCGTTCAGGAAGCTCTGGCGGAGGCTCGCCAGCGGCCATGCGCCGGAGGCCGCGAGCGCCGGCGGCCAGTTGCGTTCGACGTACCCCGCCCCGACCGATTCGTTGAGGAGCGCCTGGGACTTGAGCGCGGTCACGACGCGCGCGCACAGCGAGTCGCCCGCGCTGGCATGTCCCGCGCCGAGGTCGATGACCTTGAGGCCGTCCGGCTCGCCGGCGTCCGAGATGACCACGAAGCGGTAGCCGCCCCAGATCTCGTCCTTCACCGCCTCCCCGGCGTCGGCCACCCTGGACTGGAGCCCGGCCCGATCCGCCCGGTCGAAGTCCCCGCCCAGAACCCCCTCGGCGACCTCCCTGGCCACCCGCTTCCAGGCCAGCATCCGCTCGACCTTGTCCCTCAGGTTCCGCCCCGGCTGCTTGACGCACCACACCAGTGCGGCCGGATAGAGCCTCGGGGACTTGCCGCGCCGGACCGTCCATTCCCGGATCCGCTCGCGCAAATGCCCGGCGCCCGTCCAGTCCGACTCCGGGTCGACGACCACCAGCGTCAGCCTCGGCGTGTCCTGTATCGCCGAGCCGTCAGCCGGAAACGGCGCGACCGGAAGGCTCGCGCCCCGCTCGAATTCCTTTCGGACCGCCTGGCGCATGGCCGGGCGGATCTCCGCGTCCTCGTCCAGGGAGGCGCGCCGGTCGCTGACGACCTTCCGCATGGTCGGCTGGTGGCCGATCCTGAATCCGTCCGAGCCCGTGCGGCGGATGAACCAGGACTTGTCCTCCAGCGCGAACGCGGCGCTGTCCACCGAGGTGGTGTCCACCGCCGGCTCGCCGAGGGCGAAGCGCAGCTCGGGCAGATGGGCCACCTTGTCGATCTGGCCGCCGGAGGATTCGAACAGGATCGTCGTCCCCACCCGCCGGTGGATGTTCCGCAGCGCGCCCTTCGTGTCCGCGTCCAGGGCGCGGGCGTGAGCCTGCGCTCCGGCAACGTCGGCGTCGATGGCCGCGACGAGCCGGGACTCGCCGAGCTGGCCGAGCACCGCGCTGCGGAACTCCGGCACTTCGAGCGGCGCGGAGCCCAGCGTGACGAGGGGCTCCGTGCGGGCCTTCGTGAAGCCCTCCCGGTAAGCCCAGGAGATCCACTGCGCCAGCATGGCGAGCGTGCCGCGTGTCTGCTGGTACTGGGCCAGCGCCTGCCACTTGCGCTGGAACACCGAGAGCGTGGCCGGGTGGAAGGGGAAGCAGGTCTCGAAGCGGCTGCGCAGGTATTCCCGGGCCTTGGCCTCGGTGACGGCGCTGTCCACCGCCGTCCATTCGGGCGGCAACTGCGCGCGCCGCTCGAAGCACCAGTCCGCATACGCCTTCGACACCTTCTTCCGGTGGCGTTCGTGGCCGGCGTCCCCGAACAGCCGCCGCCGGACCACTTCGCTGATCTCCGTCTCGTCGTTGGCGATCAGGTCCTTGGCGACGCGCCGGATCACCTTGGTGATGCGGTCCTGCCACTGCATGTCCCAGTCCGTCATCTCGACCTGGCTGCGCGGCAGGCTGACGACCGCCGCGCCGTGGGTCGTGGCGGTGGTGGCGACGGTGAGGTTCTGGACGAAGGCGTGGAAGGGCTCGGCCATCGCGCGGTGCCGGTTCAGGAAGTTCAGGACCTCGTCGAAGAGGAGCAGGACCGGCCCGCCGGCCGCCCGGAAGACGCGGCCGATCGCATCGGTGCCGGGGGGCGTGGTCTTCGCGGCGGGGCCGAGCTCCCGGACGCCCTGCTCGCCGGCGAGCTGCCGGGCGAGGTCGAGCCACGGCGTCTCCCGGCCCTCCCGCGGGTCCCAGGCGTTGCCGACGAAGGCCGCGACCCTCGCCTCCGGGACCGCCGGCACCCCCGCCTCCCGGAGCAGATCGGCCACCCCCGGATAGCGGCTCGCATCGCCGCCGCTCGTGGCCAGGTGGTACAGGGCGGCGAGGGTATGCGTCTTGCCGCCACCGAACTGCGTGATGAGGGTCATGACCGGGGCGGTGTCGGTGGTCCGGCCCGCGAGCCGCCGCAGCACCATCCCCGCGTGCTCGCGGAGCGCGCGGGTGAAGCAGGTGCGGGCGAAGAACTGCTCGGGGTCCCGGTAATCCGCGGGCGCGGTCTTCGCGATCACCTGCTCCAGGTGGATGGCGAACTCGTCCGGGTTGAACGAGCGGCCTTCGCGCACTTCCCGGCGGGGCGTGACGGTCTTGTACCAGGGGTCCACGGGAGTGTCTCCGGGGGTTGGGTGCCTCTGAGGGTTGGGGGTCTGCGGCGCCCGGGTTTCCGGATGCCGGTCGGCTTGGACTCCCGGATCCCGGCTGGATGGATCGATGGCGGCTTCGCCGCCGATGCGGGGGACAGTGTATCCGGTGTCGGGAGTACCGGTGATCTTGCTGCCATACGGCAACGCCGTATCATTTCGGGCATGTTGCGAGCGCCATCCCGGCACACGTGCCGAAACAGGCTCGTGAGGAAATCGACGATGACTGAAGAAAGGAACATTGGGACGGAAATCCTGGACGGGATCCGCGAGCTGAAAGCAGGCAAGACGGGCCGCGTCGTGAACGTGCCCCCGGTGGCTGGGATCCGTGAAAAGACCGGCTTGTCACAGGCGAGCTTTGCCGCCTTGCTCGAAGTCTCCGTCCGCACGCTTCAGGACTGGGAACAGGGCCGCCGGGTTCCCTCGGGCGCCGCGCGCACGCTATTGCTGATCGCGTACAGGAATCCGGAGGCTCTGATCGAGGTGGCCTGATACGCACTCGCAAGCCTGTTGCCGGACTCCCACCGTCGATCGGATGGATCGATGACGGGTTCGCCACCGACACGGCGGACAGTGAATCCCCGGGGATGACCGCGCTGCAAGGCAGCGAATGGCCTTTACACCACCACGCCGCCGGATGGCTTCCTGGAGACCGCCGCCCGGTGAGGCCAGATCCCGCAGGAATCGAAAGGCGTCGAGAAGGTTGGACTTGCCGGACGCATTCGGGCCGACAAGAAACATCCGGTCCTGTATGGAGACGTCCGTAGTCGAGAAGTTCTTCCAGTTCCGCAGTCGCAGGCGGGAGAACTTCAGCTTTGTGCTGTTCGTGGACATTGGCGTCGTCTCATTCGCGAACAACGGACCTGCCGCCGAAGCCATCCGGGCGGGCGGTGATGCGTGACAGCCGTTCGGAATGCTTCATGTCTTTCTCCTCCGGATGATCGGCGATCAGCCTCCGGCTTGCGCAAGCGCCTTCACGCCGTCTCGAAACACCTGGAAGCTCCTCGAACGGTTCCTGTCCACGTCCAGATGGGGAGCGATGCTTTCGGCCCACTCGCATTTGGCCACTCCTGCAGCGGGATAGCCTGATTTCTTGAGCCGCGTCGACCCGCCGGGATGGACCGCATCCGCGAGCACTTCCCACGTGCCGCAGATGCTGTCCTGCACGTATCCGTCCAGCACCGAATCCTTCGCACCGGGACAGGCTGCCTTCACCGCGTCGCGGTCTCCCAGCAACCATGCTTCGCTTTCCTCGATGGCAATCCTGAACAGCGTCCTCGGGCGTGGGTTGCATGCATTCAGTACGTCGAGCAGTTCTTGCTTGAAGGTCATGCAATCCCGATCGTCCAGGTCTACCACCACGACGACGGCGGCAAGGTGGCTGATGTCATTGAGGCTCCGCCCGTAGCCTTGCAATATCTTGGGTAATCGATCCAGAAGGATCCGCTTACTCGGATCGGTGACCCCTCGCAGATCTTTTGGTATGCGGCCGATGCCCTTGTAGCTGATTATTTCCCAGGAGTGATCCGATCCGTTCGCACCGAGAATTTTCTCCATGATGCAGTCGAGCGCAATGCGTCCCGATCTGTCTTCGACCAGCACTTCGAAATGCACCGGTTCATCTCCGGTCGAAATAGTCGCTGTACCAGAGACCGCCAAGCGGCAATCCTTCATCCGCCATGGCCTTCACGGTGTCATCGTCGCTGGCTCGGGAGATGATCGCGAAGCCGTCCTCGCCCTTTTCCAGAATCCAGACTTCATCGGGCTTGAGTGCATCGATGAGATAGGGCTGATGTGTGGTCACGAAAATCTGCGGCGTGTCCTTTTCTCCCGTGGCGCGGTTGCGAAATTCGGCGACCAGGACTTCCAGCAGCTTGTGATACAGGCCGTTCTCCGGTTCTTCGATGCAGATGAACGGCGGTGGCGATGTATCGTTCAGCATCAACAGGTAGGCGAAGATCTTCAAGGTCCCGTCGGACATCTGCTGCGCGTAGAATGGATCGGTGAAGCCCTTGTCGTTGAAACGCAGGAGCAAGCGTCCGTCCGGGCTATTTTGGGTGTCGATGCGGTCGATACCCGGGACCTTCCCGGCGATCTGAGTCAGGACGTCCTTGAATCTGTCCGGATGTTCACGCTCCATGAACTGGACGACGTTGCCGAGGTTGTCTCCGTGGACGTTCAGATGCTTTTGGGGGCCGGCCAGCGGCAGGCCGCGAGCGGCATCCGGGGTGAAGTAGCTCAAGTACCATCCTTCGATGAACTGACGGAAAGATGCTATCCGAGGATGTTGCTTCAAGGCTCCGAGAGTCGCGATACTGAGTTTGCGTTTGTCCTGAATTTCAACACGTTCCGTTTCTGATTCTTCCGCACCGATTAATTCCTTACTGATCAAGGTAAACAATGCCCGCCCAATTGGATCCGTCAGCCCGTCCCCATCAACCCGTTTTCCTCCTGTGTTTCCTTTCCAGGCAAGTCCTTTGCCTTTATACATAAACAGGAACAGACCGCTTCCCTGTTCCTGGGCGTGCTGGTGAAGTAGCTCGCATAAGACATGAGGACGACCCGAATCGTCCTTTGTGATCAACAGAAGGTATGTAATACGCTGGGCCTGCGGTTCTTCTCTGTAACATACCTCGAATCCAATCGAGTCATCGCTCCCTTGAGAGCGAATACGATCAAATCCACCTCGCCCTCTGGCATCACATGCCTCCTCTATACCCAATTTCAGGCAATCCGCTAGAAACCCGAAGGCATCGAACAGAGAACTTTTGCCAACACCGTTTTTCCCGAGCACAACAGTAATTGGAGTCAAAGGTTGATCGTCTGATGTATACCGCAGTTTTCCGAGTGTTATATCTTTCAACACCCGGTAATTTCTGATCTTGATGCCTTCAATCGTTGCCACGGGATCAATCCCTCTCGTTTACCTGGGCACGGCCAGCAACATCGCGTCCAGGAGACGCTTTTCCTCGCTGGGCGAAGGGTACAGGGCGGACAGGGCGTTCGCAAAGCGGAAGAAGTCGGAGCCGCGCTCCTGCTCGGCTTTCAGCAGGTTGCGGAGCGCTTGGCTGTGACCCGATGCCTGAAAGAGCATGGCCGCGTGGACGCGGTCGAGGGTGGTGGCGTCGGGCATCTGTAGCTCCGCGTCACCGGCGACGAGAGCCTTCCCGCCACGGCCTCGGACGCGCTTCTTCCTGGGAGCGGATTCCGCTTCGGGAAAGAGGACCTGCTGGACGTTGCCGCTCGGATCGTGCTCCATCCATTCCGCCACCGCGGCGGCGCCGTCTTCGCCGAAGAGATGCTTCCCCCTCTCGGCGACTTCCATCAGCCGCACCACGCCCTTGCTGGTCTCGACGATGCGGCCTTCCCAATCATCCAGATGGATGCCGAGCGGCTGGGCGAAGCGGCGCACCACGTCGAAGATCAGGCTGTAGCCTTTCGGCTTGCCGCGGGGTGTGTCGTCCCCCTCGTCGTCTCCATTGTCCGTAGCGCCGTCACCGTCTCCGGAAGCAGCATCGGCGCCGGTGCTTTGCAACGTCCAGAGAAAGAGGGCGGTCAGGCGGGCGTCTTCTTCCAGCGCTCCGGCGGCGCCGTTGCGTGCCTTCGCCTCGGCGGCGCCGAGCACTCGTTCCAGGGCGGTGCGGCCGACGACCTCCCAGACCCTCTCCAGGTATTCGGCGAGCCCGACTTCGCGCCCCTCTGCGGTTTCGACCTGCCGGTAGCGGCTGAAGATCTCCAGTGCCGGGCCGATGCAGGCGAAGACCAGATCCGCGCCGCGAACGCCCTCGCCCTGAAGCCGCTCCATCCAGTCGCCCACGCGCCCGGGCAGTGCGCGGAGCACGTCCACCCAATCGCCGACCGGTGCATCGTCGGGGCGAGGCCGGCAGACGAGGTGGACGCTGGTGGCGAGCGCGGCGGAGTCGCGGGCGCGCAGGCGCGAGCCCATTTCGGTGGCGATCGGCCAGGACCCGGTGATGGTCCAGCCGCCACGGATCATCCCGTTGAGCAGCGCCTCCCAGCCCTCGGTGGTCTTGTGGGCGAAGACGACGGAGCCGACACCGTCCTCGCCCAATACACGGCGGCCTTCGGCGAAGGCGTCGCCCATCGTGTCCTCGAAGAACGCTCGGTCCTTGACGCGACCGTTGCATTCCCTGGTCTCGTCCTGCACTGCTTCGCGAGTCTTGGGCGAAAGCGGATTGTCCGGATCGAAGGGGTCGCGCAACAACGGATGATCCGGCAATGTACGTTTGAGCCAGACGAGAAAGAAGTCGGAGAGGTCCGAATAGGGGATCGCGTCGTAGTAGGGTGGATCGGTGAACCAGACATCGGCGGCATGATCGGGTAGTGGATGCCTGGTAGCGTCGGAGATCTGGACTTGGCCGGAATCAAGCTCGGTATTTGAAATCGCAGAAACGGTTCTGGCGAGAACAGCCAATCGATCATTGAAGCTGCCTGTAGAATCGCTCAGCGGAGCTGCTTCACCAAAATCCCATGTCATTGGAAGAGCCTGCCGGGCGAATAAATGCTCGACCTTTTCTTGATCTGCCTGCGGTCGCCAAGTAGCGAGCGAGACATTCCTGTCTGCGACACCGCTCAGCGACATTCCGACGAACCGTTTGATTCCGTCATGTTCGGAAGCGGAATCACATGAGTTGCCGAAAACCACCATCGCCACCTTCTGCCGCGCCGTGAACAGATCGCCCCATTGCAGCATCCCGTACCGTTGTACGCTGAACGCACGACCGGCCCCCGAACCTCCGCCAGCGGGTGTCGGCTCGTCCGGCACCGGACACAGCCCCTGCCTCCCCCCGCGCTCCCACTCGCCGAGGATGTCGGCAAGCCGCGACTGCGCCTTGCGCACCGCCGCGTAATCGGCATCGACCGGCAGCCGGTAATGACGGCCCTTCTCGCCGGGCCTGAGCGTCGCCACCGCGGTCATGCGCGCGCCGCCGATGCGCTTCCCTTGACCATCGAAGATCGCGTCCGCGCCGCCGCGCTGCTCGAAGAGCTGCGCCCGCACCCGTTCCGGCGGCAATACAGCGCCGCAGCACAGGCAAGCCGCCTTGGCCCGCGTGACGGTGCCCGCCCGCACCTGCCCATCCCTCTCGGGCTCGAACACCTCGAACTCGACACGCGGCGGTCCGTCCCCGGACCGCACGACCTTCGCACGCAACGCCCGCCTGCGCTTCGGCTTCCTGCACAGCCAGAACGAACGCATCAGCGGAATCTCCGCCCCGCACGTCGGCGCCTCGCAACGCACCGTGCGCGCCCACAGCCAGGCAATCGGTGTCGCCCCGTCCCGGTCCCTGGGATAAAGATCGGCCAGTGCCCTTTCTGCCGCTGCCTTGATCTCGCCGCCGGCCTTGCGCAGCTCGTCGGCCAGCCCCGGCCCGTGGCGCGGGACGTCCTCCAGCATCACCTTGAGGATCAGGCAGGCGACCGGATTCAGGTCGCTGGCGAACGCCTCGCAGCCGAGACGCAACGCTTCGAGCGGAATCGAGCCGCCGCCCGCAAACGGGTCCACGACCAGGGGCGTCTCCTCGCCATGCGCCGCCTTCACCAGCGCGCGGCCCGTATCGAGCCAGGTGCGGTCCGCGGCGCGGTCCCAGTTGGCGAAGTCGGCGATGAACTTGAGAAGGGTTCGCCGCAGTCCTTCATCCGGTTCGATGGCCGCCGTCCACCCTATCGGCCGCCCGTGCATCCCCAGGAGGATCCGCCGCGCCTCCCGCTTGAACGCCTCCGGGCAATGCGGGTCGCAGGGGTCCGGCAGCAGCAGCGCCATCAGCACCGCCCGGCTCGACGCCAGCGGACGACGCGCCCACCACAGATGCAGGGTCGAGGGGTGCCCATGCCGGATCGACTTCTCCCGCGCCGCGTGCCGCGAGACCTCGGCAATGGGGAAATCGACCTCCGCCAGCCGCTTGCACTCCTTCGGAGTCATAAAGGCCCCGCTTGGCTGATAGAGCAATCAGAAACTACAGGAGAGTAGGGTATTTTCGACTGAAAGCGGATTTACATAAATTGGCCAATGAAATAAAACACCAAAACGGTGCTTCAGCGTCTGCCTTTTTAATCAGATTATAGTGGTTGTTCTTGGAGTTCTTATTATTAAGATCGAACAATACCATCGAAACATTTACCAATACCACTCGAATAATCCTGACTATACTGAGCAGATGGTGTATAAACAAGTCCGATTTTCTCATTATCTTTTTTGATCATATATAAGGATATTGCTGTAAGTTTTGGGCCCAGAGAACTCATGATTATATTGTATGAAGAATCTATCTTTATCAATTCTTTTTCAATTGTCGCTATACCTCGATCTGGATCGAAAGCATTTAGTTCAAAAATAGCACAATCAGATTCTTTCTGGAACATATTATGGTATCTTCTTATCGTTTCATCGTTTCTGCTGAATTGCGATGCGTTCTGAATTCCTATAATCAATTTTGCTGGCTCAAACCAATTAATTAATCTTCTTACTCTTTGGAGATCAAAGCCGGTTGTTATTAGAAGAGCAGTCTTAGCCGACGGTAACGCAACACCTGATAATTTATATACAAGTCTAGGTGGTCGAGGATCTCGAGTCAGCCAATCTCCATATTTTTGGGGGCTATAGTATACGTACCGTGTGGGTATAGATTTTTGCTCTGTCAACCATAATATGTACCATATTATTTCGCGTGGCATTGTGGAAATATCGATCAATATTTCTTTGCATTCTTCTATATTATCATCTATAGATTTGATAACTATCTTCCAGTTATTCGACGGTTGATCAGCGCTAAGTTTCACTTGTGTAAGTTCGATGTTACTTTGCATGCATAGATCTCCGATCGCATCCATACTATCTCTCGTACGCCTTGTGTAGGCATCGAAGGAGAATACGAGGGCCTTCAGAATCTGATTATTTTTCAGATTACGATCAAAGCCTAATCGACATCGATCTTCCCAGCTCGCAAAGCTGATTAGCAGGTCATCACTCATTGTTCCATAACTCCTGTTGCCTATCGTCGTTTTGGTTTACTTTGATACTTTGACCCTGTTTTGCTGCATTCCAAAGAACATTAGATGGTATGGAAACTCTCGCATGTTGACCGTGAGGATCCAAGCCACGACTGGGCCACAGAATCTTATTTGGTACGTAATAAGTCTCTCGTTTGCCATCGTCTTTTGATGGGCCATTCCGTATGTATAATAGTTGAGCCTTCCGAAGTATCTCGATTATATGATTTAGTTTTTCCATTATATCTGGTTCTCGTTGCGAAATAGTAAAAGAGAGCGCACATGGTTCTGATTCATGATGTAGAAGTCGATGTCTAAAATGAACGGCGAGTAAATCAAGCAGCCGAAATGCATACAGACCATCCTCAGTCGAACAATCTTCAATATCTTGCGCAATTCTATCTCTGAGCCAATCCCATGTTTTCTGGCTCCGATCCAAAATGATCTCCGTCTGTATTTTTGGAGGTATATGGGGAATGCTCTTCGAGTATTCTCCATTCTCCGAATTTGAATCAGATATCATCCGATCAAACATCCAAAAACATGGTTCAAGTAGGTTACGGACAACACCAGTTGACAAAAATACCAACGTCTCAAAACCGGAATATGGCGGTCTGTTTGCTTTAGGTGGTCGGTTTTTAAAATAATGCGCTCTTTTATATTTGTAGACGTAATCCTTTACTGATTTGGATGCTTCCTTTGTTGTCCCAAATTTGAGTATTGCCTCTTTAAATACAATCTGTTTCGATTCTTCTAGTTGTCTTTCCATAGTATTACTTACTGGAAAGAAATCTTCAGGTTCTGCATCGATAGAAAAATTTTCCAGACGACGTTTTATTAGAGGTCGAGCTAATTTATAAAATATAGATTCTTTATTTTGATATGGTACTTCCAAATCAATTTCGGTATAGTCATGTCCTTCAAGAATCGATCCGCCCGATGAAGTTATTTTCGTTTGGGTACCAACTTTTGCCACTGCCACTTTAAAGCTAAAAAGAGAATGATCACGATACGCAATCCACGAATTTAATGCTCGGATTTGGTGTTCATTTAGCGAATGTGCATCGTCTATCAATAAGAGAAAATGGGACCCTCCAAGTCTAGGGATTTTATTAGCAAAGATATTCAAAATCGGAACAAATACTGATATAAACGAAAATGTATTTTCGTAAAATGCGGATCTGTCAGAAGAATTCAAAGTTCGCTGTGTTTCCAATAACTCTCTCTGAACAAATTGCTGAATGGCTTCGAAAAAATTGCATTCTTTTGGTAAATTATTTCCTAGTATAAACTCAGCTTCTTTACATAGTGCAGACTCATTGGCACCTTCAAGTATTTCAGGAGTCTCTGATAGAGTTTCTGCTAAGCTATGCGTTAGTGACAACACCAAAAAGTGTTCCGAAAGGACAGATGCCCGGAAGTTATCAACTAACTGATATTCTGTCTTGTGAGTCAATGGAGTATTACAAGGTATGTATATACCAATTGTAGAAATTGGCAACTCTTCTCCTTTCTGTCTTGCCAGAAACCTCTGAATACGCCATCTATTAAATAGCAATGCCATTGTTTTGCCGCTACCACGTTCTCCAACCAGAAAGATGTTGCGCTTTGATTGGATAAAACGGGCATAATTGAAATCGTCTATGTAGTACTTGGCTATCATTTCATCCGTCAGGTTGTTTGCAGCTTCGTACTCAAACGGGTTATTATCTAATTTCATGGATCCGACCTCATAGGACACTTTGAGAGCAAACTGCTAACAAGGGATTCAATCGAATATGATACATCTATGTCTGAAATCTGCTTCGCCGGTTCACCAGGAATGATAATATCTGTTAATTTGAGAGGCATAAGATTGATATCGAGGATGTCATTGCCACAATGGAAATTGAATTTAATCTCGGTAAATTTAAACGCTTCAAGAATTTTGCTATAGTAACGCGCATATTGGCGCTCTTGATTCAATTTTATAATTCTGGAGTAAACGAATTCCAGAAAGTTAGAAAGACATCGTTCCCGATCTTGATCGGATTTGTCTATGTCGATGATTATTTCATAAGTCAAAATAATTCGGTTATTGTTACGTTGGATGAGAATATGTGTGCTGTTAGCATAATCATGAAATTTCTTGGACTCTGGATCATAAAGATTCTCTTCTTGCATAAACTCCGATGTACGTTGCGGACCCTCTGCTAATTCATCTGCAAAACGCAGTATTGCCGCCAGCTCTCGTAGGCGCACAGGCTGACCTTCTAAATGATCAGTTTCACTGAGTTCTTTCAGGGTGTCATACGATCCGTCCTGCGCTGTTCCCGTATGTGCGCGTGTAGCTCGGACAATCAGCGTCTTTTCGCGGCGAAGCGCTGGAGATGCTCCACGGATACGATCAAAAAGTCTACCAACCATTTCATGATGATCTTTTCGTCCATAAATGTTACCTGCATCATGAAAGAGAATAAACATCCCAAGGCAATACATTTCGATGCCTGATAGATTTTCTAGTACACCATTGTCAGAGAGAAGACGTATGACGTTGTTCTTTATATTTGAGATATGAGTCGAACCATGATCGGAAAGGCTTGGTTCAGCACCGCGGATATTCTCGTAGACCTCACTCTGGAGCCTGGACTGGGTGTGTTCATAGGCACTGGCTATTTGACGACCTTTATCTTCATCAAATTCTGCCAGAATTTTATCACGTAACTGATCATCAAAATTTTGGTCTGACATCATTGTTTCTCCAAAAAATATTCTCTGGCAGATCTTTCTTACTCTACAGGAAGCTGCTTGAATACGTATCTAGCTAATTTTGGTGGCACAGCATCAGCTACCTGTTGCTGTTGAAATCCTATAGATCCAAAGAATTCATACGAATCCGGAAATGATTGTATGCGAGCAGCTTCACGAACCGAAAGACCTCGATTCTTTAATGGATGAATTAACATATTCTTTCTATAATTACCAATGACTACAGACGGACGATTATAATAGAGTCTATGATAAATACCTGTATGGCATCGATTTCTATCTTTGTAGTTTTTCATCATATGCAGAGGAATGTTTCCCCAATTTCCTCCTGGAGGAACGAATCTATATCGATGTATTATCTCATCATTGTTTTTAGTCACTAGATTGCTGGAACATTCATCTAATTTTTTCCGTAGCGTTTTAGCGTACTCAGATGGTGGTATATCTCCATAAGGCAATCTTGAAATGGATGCCCCATTTTCAAGATCAGGAAGATCGGCGATGGCATCTTTGACTGTCATTGGTTGCGGCGTTGTTATCGCTTCAGGAAGTTTGACTATATTACCAGTTCGAGATCCAATCAAAAAAAAACGATTGCGTTTTTGTGGAACACCAAAATTGACTGCGTTCAGTATACCGTGATCCAAAATGTAACCTAATCGATCAAGCCGATCAATAAGGATATCGAGAATAATTCCTCTCGCTATATTGACAATCCCTTGGACATTTTCAAAGACAACGAAATCTGGTTGCCAGATCTTGACAACTCGAATGAAGTCTTCGAATAACCAGTTATTTTTATTGTCCACGACTCGGGTACGTGTATTAGAATACGAAAAGCCTTGACATGGTGGACCGCCAAACACAAGAGTACCATCAGATCCACGGGGAATTTGCTTGATTTTTTGTGAAGATAGTCGGCGAATGTCGTCAACAAACATTTCACAATGCGGGTGATTCTGATGATACGCAGCAGCAGCACATCTGTCTTTATCCACAGCGAATCTAACGTCAATTCCGGCTTCGATGGCACCTGTGCTCATTCCACCTGCGCCGGAGAATAAATCTATAGCAATCATTGTATATTAATCTGGATGTTCGATTGTTGGGTGTGTATAAGATCTTTTCAGATGCTATTTTCGCGATCTCACATTAAGGAACGTCCACGCCGAAATGGCTGTGTGATTCAGCTCACGTATATGCCTGAGAAACGCAGTAGCCGGAGCATTCTCTCATTATGCCGGACGAGTTCGACGCCTTCCCCGAGAATATCTCCTTGATCGTCGAGCCGCCGGTAGTGATATCCGACATCCGAAACACCCACCATGGAGTTCGCCTCACAGCCTGAGTATACTCCGATTGCACAGCTTTTGCAGCCAGAGCTTCCGCATCACACTTCGTCCCTTCTGTATTATCGCAGCCGCTTGGAGAGTCGTCAAATGGCTCGCGGGCTCGAAGGCTTCCAGGAGTCCGGGAAAACAGGCGGTATGCCTTCCGCAGGGCGCTGCCGCGCGCATGGGCATCCCTCTGCGCGATCGAGCCGTGCTCCTCGACGTACCGGATGGATGCGATCCGCCCCCCGCCGGCATCCCGTCGATCACCGAGCCGCCGGCCAGCGGCTTCGGACAGCCGGAATGCCTGCCTCCCACCGCGCTCCCATTCACCGAGGATGTCGGCAAGCCGCGACTGCACCTCGCGCACCGCCGCGTAATCGGCATCGACCGGCAGCCGGTAATGACGGCCCTTCTCGCCGGGCTTCAGCGTCACCACCGCAGTCATGCGCGCACCGCCGATGCGCTTCCCTTGACCATCGAAGACCGCGTCCGCGCCGCCGCGCTGCTCGAAGAGCTGCGCCCGCACCCGCTCCGGCGGCAATACAGCGCCGTAGCACAGGCAAGCCGCCTTGGCCCGCGTGACCGTGCCCGACCGCACCTGCCCATCCCCATTACTTCTGGCGCGGTTCAACCATTCCTGCGGATCATCGGGCGGAAATCGTTCAGGCGGCCTCATAGACGACCCGTCCCTCCCGCAGAGCGGGTTTGATGATCAGCGCGTGGCTGTCCTTGAAGCGCTCCACATCCCCGTGGGTGACGACGATCGCATCAACCGCTACACCGGCCCCGTGCAGTTTCCTGTAGATCCGGGCCATGAGATCGAGCTCGTCCGCACCCTCTTTGACGATGATGAGGAGGTCGATGTCGCTGTCGGGTCCCGTGGCGCCCCGGGCCGCGGACCCGAAGAGGATGATTTTCTCCGGCCGGGCCACCCCTGCAACCCGCCGGATGACGTCGTCCAACGTCTTCTGATCAAGCATCGTGTGCTCTCCGGTAAGGCCGGTCACCGGTCGGAGCGAAGCGACGCGGGGCTGTGATTGTATTGCTTCATGGCCTGTCCTTCCCGCCGTAGCGTCCCCGATCTTCCCGCACCTGCATCGGCCGGGTCAGGGCGTTGACCGACAGGTAGTAGTGGGCGACCTTGGTCACCTCGTTCCAGTCGAAGCGGGCCGGGTCGGGGATGGGGTCCTGGAGCTTCGGGGCGCCGGCGCAGCCGGTGACGACATAGAGCCAGTAGCAGTCGCGGCGGTCTTCGGCCACGCGCCGTTCGTTGGGGGTGAGGAGGATCGTCCCGGTGGCGCCCGCGAGGCCCTTGACCTCGACGAGGCGCAGCTCCCCGGAGTCGAGGTCCAGGCTGGTCACGTCGTAGCCCAGGTTCTTCTCGCTCACGTCGTAGACCTGCCGGCCCTGCGCCCGCTCGTGCGCCATCACCACCTGCATGGCCGTGGCCTCGGTTTCCAGGTTCGGCCGCATGTGGCGCACCTCCGGCGCCTCGCGCTCGGGATGCGGGAGGACCAGCACGCTGGTCAGCCGTTCCACGCCTTGCAGGGTCAGCGAGCGCTGCCCTTCGAGCTCCCGTGCGCGGCGTTCCCGCCGGGCCAGAAGCTCGGCGTGCCGGTGCTCCGCCTGGGCCAGCCGCCCTTCCGCCCCCGGCACGCCCTGGTCCCGGTCTTCGTCCGCCTTGCCGATCTCCTCGTCGGTGCGCTGGAGCAGCTCGGTGAGGGACAGCGTGACGTGCGAGGCGACCCGCCCGATCTCCGTCACCCGTTCCCGCCGGGTGTCTTCGAGGAACGGCGCCAGGGCGTGTTCGTGAAGCCATGCGGCGGGTTCGGGCACGGTCGCCACCGCGGGCAGCGTCTCCGGCGCGTCCGCGGGAACGAAGTTTCCGATGAGACCCGGTTCCCGAAGATGCCGATCGCCCCGGTGGTCCGTCTCCACCGCGAAGAGCCGTTCGTGGATGGTCTGCCCCAGGCCGTCCACGATGCGCGCCCGGTAGAAGTCGATTCGGGCGGGATGGGCGTGCTGCAACGAGTGGAAGGAAGCGCCCGTGCCGAACACGTCGGCGGCCTCGGCGCAAGTGTGCCGGCGGACGGCTTCGAACAGCGGGTGGCCCGGCGTGATCCATTCGAGGGCGTGCTTCTCCGCCGTCTCGCGGTCCGTGGAGCAGCGCGGATACCGATCCGCCAGCGCCGGCAGCTTCCAGTCCGGGGCGCGCTCGTAGCGGCGCAGTACCGCGGGCGTGCGGCCGGGCTCGAAGGTATGCGGCGCGCTCCCCACCGCCTTGAGCGGCGACCGCTGATGCGGTCGGCGACCGCTGGCACGGTCGTTTGGCGATTCCGCTGCGCGGAGTCGCGGTTGCTCCCCGGCCGGCGCCGTGGACGGGCGAGGAACCGTCTTGTTCCACACGAGCCTGAAGGGGACGTAGTGCGCCGCCTCCGCCAGGAAGCGGGCGATGGTCTCCGGCACGACGCGGCGTTCCTGCGCCCGCGCCCGGCGCTCGATGAGCATGTCCAGGTTGAGCTTCTTCGAGGCCAGCCCTTCCAGGGCGTTGCGGCAGATGTTGCGGAAGCGGCCCTCGTCCACGCTTTCGAGCAGGCGCTCTTCGAGGTCGGCTTCGCCCAGCTTCCCGGCGTAGTAGTCGCGGAGGATGCGTTCGACGTGCGCGGCGGGCAGCACCTCGCCGACGACGTTGAACACCGCATCGTCGTCCAGCGCGTCCCGGATCTCCTGGAGCTTGTCCAGGAGCCGCTGAAGCACCCGGCCTTCGATGGTGTTGGTGGCCGCGAAGTTGAAGATGAGGCAGTCCTCGCGCTGGCCGTAGCGGTGGATGCGGCCCATCCGCTGCTCCAGCCGGTTGGGGTTCCAGGGGATGTCGTAGTTGAAGAGGACGTTGCAGACCTGGAGGTTGATCCCTTCGCCCGCCGCCTCCGTGGCGACCAGGACCTGGATCGCGCCCTCGCGGAACTGCTGCTCGGAGTGGAGCCGCGTGCCCGGCTCGTCGCGTGTGCCGGGCTTCATCCCGCCGTGGATGGACCCGACCGCGAAGCCCCAGTCCTTGAGCCTGCCGGCGAGATGGTCGAGGGTGTCCCGGAACTCCGTGAAGATGAGCAGGCGCTTGTCGGGCCGGTCGAAGAAGCCCTCGTTGCGGAGCAGGTCCTCGAGCCTTGCAAGCTTCGCTTCCGTCCCGGACGCCTCGACGGCCTGGGCCTGTTTCGCGAAGTGCCGGAGCTCGGCGACCTCCTCCCGCACCTGTTCGGCGTTCCCGGCCAGAGTCACGGCTTCGAGCATCCGTTCGAGGCGCTCGCGCTCGCCCTCCTCCATCTCCTCGATCTCGTCCGGGCCGGGGAGATCCGCCGGCGCGGCGCGGGCCAGCGCCTGTGCCTGCTTCAACCCTTCTTCGAGCCGCCGCGCGCGGTTTTCGAGACTCTTCCGCAGCGCATGGGTGCTGGATGCCAGCCGGCGCTGGTACAGCGACATCAGGAAGCCCACCGCGCGGGCGCGCGGGTCGTCCCCTCGCGCGGCGGCCTTCGTGCTCTGGCGCTTCACGAAGCGGGTGACGTCCTTGTAGAGGTCGAGCTCCGGGCCGTCCATTTGGAATTCGACCGTATGCGGGATGCGCCTGGTGAAGATCTTCTCCGCCGCCCACGTACCGTCCGGCTTCCGTTCCGGGAAGTGGACCATGGCCTCCTTGGTGCGGCGGAGGTAGAAGGGCGCCCGGCGCCGCTCCATCGCCTCGCGGATGGACTTCACGTCCGCGTAGGCGTCGGCGTCGAGGAGCTGGAGGAAGAGGCTGAAGTTCTCGGGGTCGCCCTTGTGGGGGGTGGCGGTGAGCAGCAGCAGGTGGTCCGCCGTATCCCGCAGCAGCTCCCCCAGGGCGTAGCGCCCCGTCTTTCTCGCGGGCGGCGTCCACGACATGCGGTGCGCTTCGTCCACGATGACCAGATCCCACCGGACCTGTCCGAGGCCGGGGAGGATCTCGCTCCGCTTGGCCAGGTCCAGCGACGTGATGACGTGCGGCTGTTCCAGCCACTGGTTGACGCCGAACTGGTCGCGGAGGTCGCCGCCCTTCAGGACGAGGAACTTCTCGTCGAACTTCTCCTTCAGCTCCCGCTGCCACTGGAAGGCGAGGTTCGCGGGGCAGACGACGAGGATGCGTTCGGCCAGGCCCCGCAATTTCAGCTCGCGGATGAGCAGGCCGGACATGACGGTCTTGCCCGCCCCCGCGTCGTCGGCGAGCAGGAAGCGCACGCGGGCGAGCTTGAGCAGGTGGTCGTAGACCGCTTCGAGCTGGTGCGGCAGGGGATCGACGCGCGAGATGGACAGCCCGAAGAAGGGGTCGAACTCGTATGCGATCCCCAGCGAGTACGCTTGCAGCCCGAGCCGCAGGAGGCGTCCGTCGCCCGCGTAGCCGAACCCGGTATCCGCGATGGTGAGGTTGCCGAGGTCTTCCCGGGTGAGCGTGACCCGGCGGTAGCGTTCCGTCCGCGTTCCGGCCAGGCCGAGCTCCCACACGTCCGCGCCGTTGGCGCGCACCGCCTCCACGCGCATCGGCTCGCTGAACAGGGGGCCGCGGAGCACCTGCCCTTCGTGGACGGGGGGTTGCCTGTCCATCAGCAAATCCCGCCCACTCTTCGAAGCACGGCTCCCGTGCCCGATTTCACGGATGGCCCGGCGACCCGGACGTCGAATCGTGGCGATTCCACGGATGCTGTCCGGCCTGGTGAGGATTCCTCTCGTCCATGCTCGTCGGCCGCTCCTTCTCCCCTCGGCGCCTGCTTCCGCGCCGTTGCACTGCGTTCTCCGCCCCGACCTTCGGCCGTTTCGGCACGGGCCGCGGCCACGCCTTGCATTCCCGCTGCTTCCACGACTTCACGACTTCGCCAGTTTGCCGATCTTGCTCGATTCAGTCACGATCCGCCGAATACTGCGCTTGCGGCGGGACGCCTCGGGATGAAATCGTACAATTTCATGATTCTACGCAGTATTTCTCCATCTCCGGAAAATCGTCGCCTACATTGAACCCCACAATAGGATTCCAACATACGGGGTGTTGGCAACAACGGCCGCATCGAGGATCTGCGGGCCGCAGCGGTGGTGAAGGGCCGCAGGGGCGCGGCGCCCGCACCCACCTCCTGAGCCCGGCGATGGCCGCTGCCGCCGCGGTACGCGGCCGGCCTGCCGACGTGCGGGAGATGATCGGCTGACGGGCTGTATCACGGCCGCGGGAGAGCCGGACCGGTCCTCGCTCGAACCGAAGGGGCATCGGCGCATTGGACGCGGACCTGTTCACCGGTAGCCTGGCCGCACTGATCGAAGGGGCGCTGGCCTTTCGGAAGAACGAATACCGCAGCGGCAGGAACCTCATGCCCCGGCTGAGAGCTCGACTTGGGCGACGCCGACGAGGACGCACTCTACGAGGCGATGGACTGGCTGCTCGTGCGCCAGGAGCGCATCGAGCGCCGACTCGCCCAACGCCACCTGCACGAAGGCGCGCCGGTGTTCGCCGACGTGAGCGGAAGCGACAGGGAACTTCGGCCTAGAGCATCGGCGACCGCGCCTTGCCCACGGGCCGGGTGGCGGCATCCGCGTCCAGCAGACCGCGGATGATCTGCCGCTGACCGGCCAGGTAGCCGCGCGGCTCCACCACCACCCGATCGGCGACGAGCGCGTGCACGGCCGGGAGCGCGTGAAACGGCACGTTCGGAAACAGGTGATGCTCGGCGTGGTACGGCATCTGCCATGCGACGGCGTTGACGAGCCGGTTGGTCAGCGTCGTCCGGGTGTTGCGCAGGAGGTCCGGGCTCTCGTCGCATCCGACGTGCTCCGCGACTCGAATGATCCTCTGGATGGGTTCACCGGCGATGCGAGGCGCGATCCAGGCCACGACCAGCACCCAGGCGAATCCGAAATACACCGCCGACGCGAAGAGCGCCGCGTAGAGCAGCACCATGATCCGGGATTCGACCACCAACAGGCCACGCCGGCCGACGGGCACCCAGGCCGCGCTGGCCGGATGCACGAAGCCGCAGGCGTGCCTGATCATCCACGTCAGGTTGCGCCACCAGAACCACAACCCGGCGCAGTACCAGACGTACTGGCCGAGCGTCGCCGGCTCCGGCAACACCAGGGAAGGATCCTTGCCGGGCACCTGGGTAAAGCGGTGATGGCCGAGGTGGAAATAGCGGAAGTAGTACGGCGGCACGATGTAGACCAGCGCCGTGATCCAGAGCGCCGTTTCGTTCAGTGTCCGGCTCCTGAAGGCGGAACGGTGCGCGCACTCGTGCAACGGCGAGAACAGGAAACCCGTGACCACGGCCTGGAATGCGAATGCGAGCCAGAACAGCGCGCCGGGAAAGGTCGTCCAGCAAAGCCAGCCGCCGAGGCCGATGGCGGCGTAATGGCCCAGAAAGTATGCGAGGCCGTGCACGTTCGTCCGGCGGGACAGTCGCTCCAGCACGGCTCTGTCGAGCAGCCCGGACGGGCGCCGCGAGACCGCGGCGGATGCCGGCCGCTCGCGGGGACCCTCGCTCGCGCCCAGACCGAGCTCCGCATCGCCGATCAGTTGCTCAACGGACATGATTCTCCACCTCCGGTCCATGAACGAGGTTGACTGGCCCATTGCGATTCCCCGCGGGCGCCGGCGGCTCCCGCGTCCCTCCGGGGTCGCCCGCGAACGCCGTCCGCGTGCCTTCCGCGCGACCGCGAATCCTTGCCAGGCGATCGGTGACGATTTCACCGATCAATCGACAATCCTCGACGCTGAAGGTGAGCGGAATTCTCATGTCGAGCAATGATGCCAGGACACGGTCGGTCACCGGCAGGGACTGGCGCCCGAGGTAACGCCAGGAGTCGTAGCGGCTGGTATAGGCGACCGGTTCGGGGTCCCCGAACCACTTGAGCTCGACCCCACGTGCAAGACACTCCTCCACGAGCTGCCGAATGCCGGATTCGTGCACCCCGGGGACCAGGAACTGGATGGAGCTGCCGACGAACGTCTCGCGCTCCGGGCGTCCGGGAAGGCGCACGCCGGGCGCCGAGCCCAGGATTGCTTCGATGGCTCGGTAGCGCACGTTCCATTCCTCGACGAGCCGGTCCAGCCCGGTCAGTTGCGGGCGGAGAATCGCCGCCCTGAGATTGTCCATGCGCCCCGAGCAGTTCGGGGTGTCCAGGCGAACCCGGTCGAATACGTCGCCGGCCGGAACCGCAGCATGTCTGCCGTACAGCATATAGGACCCGGACAGGATCGTCGCGCGCGCCATCAGCTCCTCGTCGTCGGAGGTGATGAACCCACCCTCGCCGGAGTTGACGTGCTTGTACGTCTGCGTGCTGAAGCAGGCCGCGATCCCGTGGGCGCCGCTCTTCGTCTCCCCCCACCGCGCCCCCATCGTATGCGCGCAGTCCTCGATGACCGCGATGCCGAGCGAGTCGGCGGCCTTCATGAGCGCGTCCATGTCGGCGATGTGGCCGCGCATGTGCGACAGCATCAACACCCGGGCCTTGCTGGACTCCGCCTTGCGCGCGAGGTCGTCGACGTCGATGACGAGGTCCTCGGTGATCTCCACCAGCACCGCCTCGCCCCCGGCCGCCGCGATGGCGCCCGGTACCGGCGACAGCGTGAAGCCGTTGGTCAGCACGGGCTCGCCGGGAGAGACGCCGAAGGCGCGCAACGCCGTTTGCAGCGCATAGCCGCCCGACGTGCAGGCAAGACAGAAACGCGCGCCCATGTACGCCGCGAATTCGTTCTCCAGAAGGACGGTTTCCGGCACCTCGCCGTCGATGACGTTGTACCGGTGCAGCCTTCCCGAGCGCATGACGGCGACGGCCCGCTCGATGCCCTCCTCGGGTATCGGCAGTTGCTGCGTGAAGTTTCCGCGGAATCGGGCCGTCATCATGTTCTCCTTCGTTCTCGGGAGCGGGATAGTCGGCGCATCATAATCCGTGCTGCGATCGCATCAACGTACGGAACGCACCCACCGGAGCGGCTCCCGGCCTTCCTCCACGATACCGGTTGACCGACAATGCCGCAGCCGGCAGGGGCCGCGTCCGGGCGCGCTCCGGCCGGCTGGTGCGAGCGGATCGGCGAAACAGGACCGTGCGGCGCGCGGAGCGCCGGGAGGAGCCATGCCTCGATCAGGCGTTCATCTCCACATCGAGAACCTCGGCCAGCTCGGTCGGGTGTTCGAAGCCGACCGGAGGCGCGTGCGCGAGGCGTTCGCGCGCCGTCCCGCGCTGCGCGGCAAGGTGCGGACCTCCATCGGCTACGACGGCGACGTGCTCGAGAAGCGCCTGGAGACGGCGGACGTGGTCTTCGCGTGGGACATCCCGCGCCACGAGCTCGCGCGGCGTGCGCCGCGGCTCAAGTGGATGCACGCGCACGGCGCCGGGGTGAACCATCTGATGCCGCTCGATTGGCTGCCGCCCGGCGCGGCGCTCACCAACAGCCGGGGGATCCACGGCCGCCGCGCGACGGAGTACGCGACGATGGCCATCCTCATGCTCAACAACCGCGTGCCCGAAATGGTCACCAACCAGCGCCGGGGCCGGTGGCGGCAATGCTTCAACAGCAACGTCGGCGGCAAGACCCTGCTGATCGTCGGGGTCGGCCACATCGGCGGCGCGGTCGCGAAATGGGCGAAGGGGATGGACATGCACGTCATCGGGGTGCGCCGCAGCGGCAGGCGGCATCGCCACGCCGACGAGATGCATACCCCGGACAAGCTCGCGGCCCTCCTGCCACGCGCGGACTTCGTCCTGATGAGCGCGCCGCATACGGACGAGAGCCATCACATGATCGGCGCGCAGGAGCTTGCGCTCATGAAGAAGGGGGCGGGGCTGGTGAACTACAGCCGCGCGAACTGCGTCGATTACGCCGCACTCATCGACAGGCTCGAACGCGACGCGCTGAGCGCGGTGCTCGACGTGTTCGATCCGGAGCCGTTGCCGGCGCACTCGCCGCTGTGGAAGGCGCCCAACCTGATCATCACCCCCCACTGCTCCTCGGACGACTCCGACTACTACACGCCGCGAACCCTGGATCTCGTGCTCGAGAACATCGAGCGCCACCTCGCGGGCAAGCCGCTCAGGAACCGGGTGCGGCCGGAGCTTCAGTACTGAACGACCGGCCTCGACCGTCCCGTCACCCGGAAAGACGGCCCGGCGCTCAGCCCACCGCCCCGATGATGTGATTGATCCCCGAGCCGGTCCGGCGCACCAGCTCGTACAGGCTGCCCATGGGCCGGAAGATGCGTGCATGCTCCCGGGCATAGGACTGCCCGGTGTCGGTCTCGTAGGTCGCGGGCTCGCCGAAGTCCTCGGGCCGGCCGGCGCTGTTGTCCTGCGGGAAGATCGCCCGCAGCACTTCCAGCGCTCCGTCGATGTCGAGTCCGAGGATGCGGGCGTGCACCTCCTCGGGGGACAGCTCGTAGCGCAGGCTGAACTCCGGGATATGCGTCGCCAGCATGAAGATGCGCTGGATCAGCGTGATACGGATCACGTGCAGCAGACGCAGATCCTCGGTCAGGGCCGCCGGCACGTCCACCTCCAGGCCGACGTCGCCGGCCAGCGCGTGCCGCATGTCGAAGAGATCGCGCTCCAGCTTGCGCAGAATGCTGTTCAGCCGGTCGTGAGGGGCATGGCCTTCGATGAATCCGCTGATGGTGCGCAGCTCGTCGAAACGCCCGCCCTCGATCCGGGGACGCCCCATGCGCAGCAGCCACGCCCCCGGGTCCAGCGTATCCACGTATGCCTTCAGCACGTCGGTGTCGCTGAACGCCAGCGCCCAGGTGATCATGCCGAACATCCGGCGAAAACGCGGCGATGCGTCGTACATCGCTCTGAACGCCGCCGGATTCTTGCGGATCGCCCGCCCGGCGCCGGCCAGCGTGTTGGCGAGATAGCCGAGCTGCTGCAACGTCGCGTTGTGCGGGATCGCGCGAAGCTGGGAGGGATGGGCGAGGTCGGCCGTCGTGCCGGGCTCGTGCTGGCGGCGTAGCGAGCGGCTGCCGGTCGGGTACGACATGTTGGTGCCGAACGCGCCGAGCAGCGCCGCGTAGTCGGGGTCGTGCATCACCGAGTCGTAGAAGAACTGGATGGTGGTGAAGAACTCGGCGATGTAGTCGGCCTCCTCGTAGAACGGGTCGCCGTCCTCGTCGGGCGGGGTCAGCGCAAACTCCAGGATGCGGGTCACGCTCGCGAAGGCGGCTGCCGGGGTGAAGAACCAGACGTAGCCATCGCCGCCCTGGAAGCTCGTCTCCTGCTTGAAGACGGTGCCGTCGCGGGCGAAGCGGCGGCGGCTCTCCGGGGGGGAGACGTAGCGCAGGCGGTCACCGAAGCTCGCCGGATGGGCGCCGCGGCCGATCGACTCGCCGTGGGTGTCGAAGATCAGCAGCTCGACGCCCCGCAGATCGTGGCGGGCGAAGACCTCGCCGATCCGCATGCGCATGCGCTCGACCGAGGCGCCCGCGACGGTCTGCCCCAGATTGCGTCCCGTATCGGAATAGCCGGTCTGCACGCACAGGCGCCCGGTCTCCTCGACATAGGCGCGGTAGTGCGGGTTCTCCAGGAGCTCTTCGATCACCCGCGGGCCCCGCTCCAGCGCCTTGCGGGTCTCGAACAGCGGGGAGATCTCGACCTGGCCGGCAACGCCGAACAGCTTCGCGAAATAGAGCGCGGTCAGCAGCGTGAACGAGGTTTCGCATTCCGCGATGAGAAAGCGCACCGGCGTCGTCGCGTCCACGTACTTCAGCATCTGCGCGACGACCATCATCAGCCGTTTCGCCGACGCGCCCTCGTTCAGGAGCGAGCCGAAGTTGATGGTGACGGGCTCGACCTCGTCCAGCAGGACGTTGACGGCGGCGGTGTAGCTGCGCCGGTGGCTGGGGTCGTCGGGCGCCGCCTCCATGCCGATCTCGCGGCGGATGGCGTTGTGGAGCTGGGTCGCGTTGAGCCGCACGTGGGTATGCGCCATGCCCAGGCCGAAGTTCGCCAGCTCCGCGCGCAGGACGGCGAGCCGGCCGAGCGTCGCCGCCGCCGCGTCCCCGGCAAGCCCGGCCGCGCGGGCGATGGCGCGCTCGACCAGCTCGATGAGCGGTTCCGCCCGCGTCAGCCGGCGCTCGCGATCGGCGTACATGCGCCGGGCGATCCGGCTCACGTGTCCGGCCCGGTGCGCGGAGTCCGGCTGGGGGCGGCCGAAGACCGCGATCTCTTCCTCCACCGTGCGTATCGCCAGATCGAGGCGGCTTTCCATCAGCTCCAGGATGTGGCGCAGGGCCTCGGCGTCCGGTGCGTTGCTCGTGGCGCCATTCAGATCGACCACCGTGTCGCGGTAATGGACGAGCTGGCGCCTCTGGACGATCAGGCGCCGGTGGAAGGTCTCCGACCAGCCGATGTCGGCCCTCCCGTCGAGGTCGTAGCCGACCCAGCTCGCGATCGTCAGCAGCCGGGGCCTGAGCTCCAGCCAGCGCTCGGGCCAGACCTCGCGCGCCACCTCGAAGACGATCTCGTAGACCCGGATCAGGGCGTCCCGCGTGCCGGCGATGGCGGTGAGCGAAAAGGCGTGTTCGGTTCCGAGATCGAGCACCGCCTCGGACCGGTGCTCCGCGGCCAGTGCCCGGCGGACCAGGGTGGCGCGGGCGGGGGCCGAGAGCCGCCGACCCCGATCGTCGTGACCGGTGGCGAGCTGCGCCTGGATGCGCAGCAGCCGCTGGGAGAGGGCGAAGGTCGGATGCGCGGTGAAGACGATGCCGAAGGGCGCCCGCTCCACCGCCGCCCGGAAGGTCTCGAAGGGCGTCGTGATCCCGCTCTCGGGGTCGCGGGCGAGATCCACGATCAGCCGACGCACGATCCGCGCATTGGCGGCAGGATCGGTTTCGCCGATGCGGGCGGCCAGGCGTTCGGCGCCGGCCAGGAAGGCATCGGCGGTCAGGCGCTGGATCAACTGCTCGACGTCGGAGAACGACACCTCTCCCGCGTCGATGCGGCGGCTCAGGCGCAGCGCCAGGAGATGGATCGGGTTGCTGAACGGGTCGGCATCGCGGGCGGCGCGCAGGGCCGCGAGCTCATGGCGCATCTCGCGGTCGAGGACGGTGTGTCCGACTCCGGTGCCGGCAGGAAACAGGGCCGCTCCTTCGGGCGTCAGGGGGGTGTCGGTCCCGGCCAGCACCGTCTCCAGCTCGGCGCGCAGCCGGCGGCCGGGATCGGGTGCGCCGCTCATGGTCCGTCCTCCGCCCGCAGGGCGCCGATGAGTGCGTCGGTGTGCTCCGGGCGGCCGACCGAGATGCGGATGCAGTTGTCGAGCCCGGGCTTGTCGTAATGCCGCACGAGGATCCCGCGGCGTTCGAGCGAGAGCTTGAGATCACGTGCGTCCCGCCGCACGACCCGGCACAGGATGAAGTTCGCCTGTGAGCCGGGGACCGCCTCGATGCCCGGGAGGGACGCGAGCATTTCGTAGAGCCGTGACCGCTCCGCCTTGAGCGTCGCGACCACCGCGGCAATCCGATCGGCATGGCGCAGGCTCGCGATGCCCGCGACACTCGCCGCGACGTTGACGTTGTAGGGCTGCTTGAACTTCCACAGCTCGCGCATCAGCCATTCCGGGAAGATCCCGTAGCCGAGCCTGAGCCCTGCGATGCCCGCCGCCTTGCTGAACGTACGCAGCACCACGAGGTTGTCGTGATCGAGCACCCGGGGGACCCGGCTCGGGTAATCGGCGAACTCGACGTACGCCTCGTCGAGCACTGCGACCAGCGGCAGCGCGAGGAGCCGGTCGAGCGCATCGTCGTCGAGCCAGCCGCCGGAGGGATTGTTCGGGGAGGCGAGGAACAGGAGCTTCGCGCGGCGCGTTTCGGCCGCGGCGGCGATCGCCTCGATGTCCGGGGTGAAATCGTCGCGCCGGGGGACGTCGAGGACCTCCGCGCCCGCGAGCCGGGCATCGAAGCCGTACATCCCGAACGTCGGCGGAGCGTTGATCACCGCATCCCCGGGCGCGAGGAAGAGCCGGCAGAGAGAGTCGATCAGCTCGTCGGCTCCCTGCCCCGGGAGGATGTGGGCGGCGGGGACGCCGATGAACGCGCCGAGCGCATCGCGCAGCATCGACTGCCGGGGGTCGGGGTAGATGTGGAAATGCGGATGGCGCGCAAGCGCCTCGGCCACCGCCGGCACGGGGCCGTACGGGTTCTCGTTCGCGTCGAGCTTGACGATGCGCTCGGCGGGGATCCCGAGCCGGGCGCTCAGCACCTCGAAGGGCTCGATCGGCGCGTACTCCTCCAGGTCCGCGAGGTGCGGGTTGAGCAGCGCGCGCAACGGTGGCGGGTTCATCGGCGGTCGGGAAGCGAGGCAGTCTCCTGCGACGGAACGGATAGCATAGTCTCCACCTGTCCGATCGAGCCACCGGCCGCGCGGAGGAGGCCCGGCATGGAGGATCCATGGGCCCCAGGCTCACCGGCTCGGGTTCGCGGGCCGCGTGCTCTCGTGATAGGTTCCGGGACGAGGGCAGCGGCCGTGCCGGCGGCCGTCGCGACGCGCAGAATCCAGGGGGAACCACGATGATCAGCAAGTTCTCGTCGCTTTACGCGGGTCACGTCGACCTCGGTGACATGGGCCAGGATGCGACTCCCGCGAACGAGCGCCGCTATCCGAACGAGCACCTCATGACGGTGTTCTCGAAGACCGAGGCGATCGCGAAGTGCATGGACCGGCTCGGCTACGACACGTTCTGGCTTGCCGAGCACCACTTCCAGCATGAAGGCTACGAGTGCATCCCCAACATCCTGATGGTGGCGGTGCATCTCTCGCACGTGACGGATCGGCTGCGGATCGGCTGCGGCTTCAATATCTGCCCGATGTGGCACCCGCTGCGTCTGGCCGAGGACTATGCGACCGCCGACGTCCTCACCGGCGGGCGCGTGGTCTTCGGGGTCGGGCGCGGTTACCACACCCGCGAGGTCGAGGCCCTCGGTGGGGTCATGATGGATCAGGCGCTCAACCGGGAGATGTTCGAGGAGCAGGTCGACGTCATCTTCAAGGCATTCAACAACGAGAGCTTCTCGCACCACGGCAGGCACTACACCATCCCCCCGAAGCTCCCGTACCGCGGCTACGAGCTGGAGGAAATCACGCTGGTGCCGCGCCCGAAGCACCTGCCGGTGGAATGCTGGCAACCCATCGTCAGCGCGAGCCCGCGCGGGCTCGACTTCATGGTCAGGCATGGGATCAGGGGCATCGTCGGAGGCGGCTCGGCCCTGCTCGGCGAGGGGCCGGTGGTCGGCTACCGGGACGCGCTGGCCCGCGCCGGCATCGACGCGGAGCTCGGCGAGGGGATCTGCGTGGGCGTCAACTTCCATCTCGCCGACAGCCGGGAGCAGGCGGTGCGCGAGGCGACGCCCTACTACGAGGAGCACGCGAAGATGTTCGCGCCGCTGGGGTTCTTCCGCGGGCTCACCGACGAGCAGGCCGCGGCGGTCGCACAACGCGGTGGCTGGGCTGACGTCGGCTTTCCGACCATCGATCGGCAGATGCAGTCCCGCTCGTGGTTCTGCGGCACCGCCGAAGAGATGATCGTCTATCTCCAGGCACTCCAGGAACAGTTCCCGGGGCTCGATACGGTCAACGTGCAATCGAGCATGGGCACGCCCGAATCGGTGATGCTGGAGCAACTGGAGCGCTTCGCGGCGGAGGTGATGCCGGCGTTCCGGCCCGCGCCGGCCGAGAGCGTGGCGGCGTAGGGCGGTCCGCGACCAGACGCATGCTGCGCGCCGGACGTGACTCGACGTTTCAAGTCGCAGACAGGGATGAGTACCGGTTGCATCGACGGTCATTCCCCCGCGTCCGCGGCGCCTGCCTCGCCCACGGCCCTCGAACGGTGAACAAGCCGAAGCTCCTTGCGGGTATCGGTGTCAGCGCGCTCGGCCTGCTCGTGATGTCGGGGGAGTCGGCGGTGCCCTGGTTCTTCCACCTCGCGATCGTCCTGTTCGTATGGGGCGGCGTATTGATCGGGATGGCCCTGCGCGGACAATGACGCGCGGGGACAGGCAGCCCGAACGGTTCGGTGCAGGACGCCTTTCGTCGGATCATCCACGGGCGCCTCACACCGGGGAAGCCCGCGGACTCGTATGGGACGAGACCGTTCCTCGCCCGTCCACGGCGCTGGCCGGGGCGCACGCGCCAGCGGTCGCCAATCAACGGAGGATGAAGGCATGGCAGCCAGCAGGAAGAAGGCGTCACGGCAGGGCCGCGCACGCGCGCCCCGGTTGAGCGGCATCGAGGAGAAGCTACGCGAGAAGGGCGTCAAGTACTGCTTCTCGTCCTACGTCGACATGCACGGCGTGCCCAAGGGCAAGGCCGTGCCGATCGAGCACTTCGCGCGCATGATGCGCGGCTCGGAGCTGTTCACCGGCGCGGCGCTCGACGGCCTCGGCCAGGGTCCGCACGACGACGAGCTGGCGGTCTACCCCGACCCTGCCGCGATCACCCAGCTTCCCTGGGAGCCGGAGGTCGCCTGGTGCCCGGGAAACCTCAAGTACCACGAAGAGCCCTGGCCGATGTGCTCGCGCACCATCCTCCAGCAGCAGGTGGAGCGCGCGGCGGCGCTCGGATTGAGGTTCGACCTCGGCATCGAATGCGAGGTCTACGTAGTGCGCCGGGAGGGCCGGGGCATCGTGCCCAACCAGGACCGCGACGACCTTGCCAAGGCCGCCTACGATTTCGCCGGGACGCTGCTCAACTACCGGTTCCTGGACGAGATCGTGAGCGCCATGAACACGCTCGGCTGGGACGTGCACTCCTTCGACCACGAAGACGCCAACGGGCAGTTCGAGTTCGACTTCGCCTACGCGGATGCCCTCACCATGGCCGATCGCTTCGTGCTGTGGCGGCTGATGATGAAGGAGATCACGCGCCGCCACGGCTGGGAAGCGACCTGCATGCCGAAGCCCTACTCCAACCGCACCGGCAGCGGCGCGCACTTCAACATGTCGCTGGCGGACGCGAAGACGGGCAGGAACCTGTGCGGGGACGCCCGCGACTCTCGCGGCTGCGGGCTGTCCAGGCTCGCCTACCAGTTCCTGGGCGGGGTACGGAAACATGCCGCGGCGGTCGTCGCCACCACCTGCCCGACCGTGAACTCCTACAAGCGCCTGATCAAGACCGGTTCCATGACCGGCTTCACGTGGGCGCCGGTCTTCGTCTCCTACGGGGGCAACAACCGCACCCATATGCTGCGCGTGCCCAAGCTCAGGCCGCATATCGAGGGGAGCGGCAAGGGGCACGGACCCTATCTGTCGGCCGCGCGCCTGGAATGCCGCGCCGTGGACCCCTCGATGAACCCCTACCTGGGGGCGGCGATGATGCTCGCCGCGGGTCTCGACGGCATCGAGAACGACCTCGACCCCGGGGATCCGATCGACGAGAACATGTACCTGCTGAGCGACGCGCAGCTCGGACGCAAGGGGGTCAAGCTGCTTCCGCGTACCCTGCTGGAAGCGATCGAGGCGTTCGCCGCCGACCCGCTCGGCAAGCAGGTGATGGGAAAGGACCTGTTCGACGCCTACGTCGATCTCAAGACCCGGGAATGGTGGGACTACCACAACGAAGTCTCGCAGTGGGAGGTCGACCAGTACCTGACCAGGTTCTGAAGACGGTCTCTGGAGTGCTCCGGCCGCGGCGGCGCGCGGTGCGGTCCGCCCCGCCGCGGCGGTGCTTCATCCGGGGCGCCGGTACGGAACGGGGAACGGGATGCGGGCTGGCGCATTCCCAGGCCCGGCTTTAGACTTCGACGTGCGGATCGATCGGCGGCTCCGCCGATCGATCGAATCACTCGACGCCCCGCACCTTTCCGGTGCGGCATCCAGGCTCGCCAAAGGAGGTCGCGACCATGTCCGCGGTACTCAACTCCCCCCATGCCCGCGATATCGCATCGCTCCTGCATGGAATGACCAATCCCCTCCGCCTCGAGAGAGATGGACCGCTCATCCTCGAAGAGGGGTACGGGGTGTACGTCAAGGACCTCGAAGGCAACGAGTACATCGAGGGCATGGCGGGCCTGTGGTGCGCGGCGCTGGGGTTCAGCAACGAGCGCCTGATCCAGGCCGCGGTCGCGCAGATGCGGAAGCTGCCGACCTACCACACGTTCTTCCAGCGCTCGAACATGCCCGCCATCGATCTGGCGGAGCGGCTGCTCGATTCCGCTCCGGTGCCGATGGCGCGGGTGTGGTTCGCGAACTCGGGCTCCGAGGCGAACGACCACATGGTCAAGTTCGTCTGGTACTTCAACAACGCTCGGGGCAAGCCGGAGAAGAAGAAGATCATCGCCCGCGAGCACGGCTACCACGGCATCGCCGTGTCGTCGGGGTCCCTCACCGGCCTGCCCGCGATGCACAAGGGCTTCGATCTGCCGATCCCGAACATCCTCCATACCGGCAGCCACCACTACTACCGCGACGCTCATCCGGGCGAGAGCGAGGAGGCGTTCGCGAGCCGGCGCGCGGAGGAGCTGGAGCAGCTCATCCTCGCCGAGGGTCCGGAGACGGTGGCCGCCTTCGTCGCCGAGCCGGTGTTGGGAGCAGGTGGCGCGGTCATCCCGCCCAGGACCTATTTCGAGAAGATCCAGGCGGTGCTCGCGAAGTACGACGTGCTGATGGTCGCGGACGAGGTCATCACCGGCTTCTTCCGCACCGGCAACCGCTTCGCGTGCGAGACCTTCGACATCCGGCCCGACATCATGGTCATCGCCAAGCAGCTCTCCTCGGCGTACCTGCCGATCTCGGCCGTCATCCTCAACGAGAAGGTCTACGGGCCGATCAGGGAATTTGCCGGCAAGAACGGCATCCTGGGCACCGGCTTCACGTATTCCGGCCACCCGGTGCCCGCCGCGGTGGCGCTGGAGACGCTGAAGATCTACGACGAAACGGACATCGGCGCCCACGTCCGCAAGGTCGGCAGGCACGCGCAGGAGCGGCTCGCCGCACTGGAGGGTCACCCGCTCGTCGGCGATACGTCCGGGGTGGGTCTCGTGGGCTCGGTCGAGATCGTCAAGGACAAGGAGACGAAGGAGAGCTTCGACCTGTCCTTCGCCCCATGGGTGACCGATGCCTGCACCCGGCGCGGGGTGCTCCTGCGCGCCTGCACCGGAGGCGGCATCCGTATCGCGTTCTGCCCGCCGCTCATCATCGAGGAGCCCGAGGTCGACATGCTCTTCGATCGCTGGGAGCTCGCGCTCGACGACACCCTCGAGCACGTGCGGGCCGAAGGCTGGATGTAGCGAAGCTCGTTCGACCCGCCTCGCGTTTCGGACGACGCGACGCAGGGCATGAGCAACACGCGATTCCAATGCGCCCCGGCCGATCTCGTCGGCCGGGGCATCGACGCCTGCCCGGATTCCGCCGACAGCTCCGCATCGACTCCTCGGTCACGAAGCGCCCGACAACGACGGCGCCACCGTTGTCCGTACGCCGTCGGTGCGACGCGCCCGCCCCGGACGTACGTTCCCGCCTTCAACGCAAGAGAACCGGTGAGCACGTGACCGAAATCGACTCCCGGCCGGAATTCCGGAGGAGACCAGGCCAATGACCTCTGCTGCTGCCGCATCACCGCTGTGGGACCCCGCCACCCTCGCCGCTCGCCTCGACGACGAACGCCTCGTCGTGCTCGACGTCCGGCGCGGCGAACGCTATGCGAACGGGCACATCCCCGGCGCCCGGCATTTCAGCGTGTACGGGATCAATACCTACGACAGCGACCCCGCACCGCTCGCCTCGTTCACCCGGATGTGGGCGTTCCAGATCGCGGGCGCCGGCATCCGGCGCGAAGACGAGGTCGTGGTATGCGGCGAATTCACCGACGAGTCGGCGGCCCGAGCCTTCTGGTTTCTCGAATACCTCGGGCACGAGCGGGTCGCGATGCTCGACGGCGGCGTTCGCGCGTGGGAGGCGGCCGGGCATCCGCTCGCCCACGAGGCGACGGCGCCGAAAGCGAGCGCGTATCCCTGCGAAGCAGTGCAATCGGTCTGCGCGACCTGGTCGGACGTCGCCACCGCCATTGGCGATCCATCGACGGTGATCCTCGACACCCGGACCGACGGGGAGTGGTACGGCGAGGACGCGCGCGGCGCTGCCCGGGCCGGGGCGGTGCCGAACGCCGTGCACCTCGAATGGGTCCACAGCCTCGATGACAAGGGCTGCATGCTGGACGCCGACGCGTTGCGCGAGCGCTACGCATCCGTCGGGATCACTCGCGAGACACCGGTCATTGCCTACTGCAACACCGGCTATCGCTCCGCGCATGCGTACCTGGCGCTGCGCCTGCTCGGGCATCGGAACGTGCGCAACTACATCGCTTCGTGGCAGGAGTGGGGGAACCGGATGGAGTGCCCGATCGTCGTGCACGGGCGGGGCTGATCCGGGCATGACGAACAACCCGCGGATCAGCTACCCACGCGGTCCCCGTGCCGCGGCTCGTGCCCCCTGCCGCGCGGCGTGCGACCCCGCCGGCACATCGCGGTGCGACCCGTCGCGCACCGACGACTGACACGATGGTCGGAGCACACCCGTCGCGTCCCGCGGGCACCCGTTGGGAGCCCGGCCGGTACCACAAGTTCACCGATCACCGGCTGCGCCCCGCCCTCGAGCTTCTGGCCAGGGTTCCAATTGCCGATGCGTCGCTCGTCTACGACCTCGGATGTGGCTCGGGCAACGTCACGCGGTCGATCGCGGAGCGGTTCGCCGCGGCCCGGGTGGTCGGCATCGACGTATCGAGCGAGATGCTCGCCAGGGCGGCGGAGACGCCGGCGCGCATCGAGTGGATCCAGGCCGACGTCGCGGATTGGGAGCCGGAGCAGGCGCCGGAGCTCATCTACTCCAACGCCGCGCTGCACTGGATCGACGATCATGTGACCCTCATCCTCAGGCTCTTCCGCTTCCTGGCCCCGGGCGGGTGCCTCGCGGCACAGATGCCGCTCAGCTTCTCGATGCCGTCACACGTGCTGATGCGCGAGACCCTCGCGAACGGCGGCGTGAACGGCGCGCGGCTGGGTGACGACGCACTCGCGTCCGCCGTCGCCCGCAAGTGGGTCCTCGATGCCGGCGAGTACTACGATCTGCTCGCGCCGGAAGCGTCGTCGCTCGACATCTGGGAGACCGAGTACCTCCAGCGGCTCGAAGGCGACGATCCGATCCTCGAATGGGTCGAGGCGACGGGGCTTCGCCCGATCCTGAACGGCCTCGACGGCGCCGATCGCGAGCGCTTCATCGAGGTGTACCGCGAACGTCTGCGCGCCGCGTATCCGCGCCGCGCCGGCAGCCATACGCTGTATCCGTTCCGGCGGCTGTTCATGGTGGCGATGCGTCGGGCCTGAGGGTCGATTTCTCGACGGACGATCATGCCGGATTCGCATCCAGCCCGCGCCCGACCGAACCCGACCGTTCGACGGGCCAACCGATCGGACGATGAACCGGTCCGTCACCGCTCCCCGCCGAGCCGTCATTCATCCCTCTGTCTCGCGCCGTAGTATTCATGCATGTCCATGTCCGTTCGGGTGAAGGCACGACCGATGACGAACGCCAACCTCTACGCACTTCTCGAAGCACATTTCCCCGCCGACCTCACGGCCGCCTGCCTGGAGACCCCGGACGGCGCGGTGTGGACCTATGCCGACATCGAGGCGGAGTCGGCGCGTTATGCGAGCCTGCTGGCCGAACGGGGCGTGGCGCCCGGCGACCGTGTCGCGGTGCAGGTGGAGAAATCTCCGCGGGCGCTCATTCTCTATCTCGCATGCCTGCGCGCGGGCGCCGTCTATCTGCCGCTCAACCCCGCGTATCCGGAACGGGAGCTGGAGTACTTCCTCGGCGACGCGGCTCCTCGACTGGTGGTGGCGCGGCCCGAATCGCTGAACGGGCTCTCGGGGCCGTGCGAGCGGCACGGCGCCGGCGAGCCGCTGACCCTCGGCGCGCACGCCGACGGCACGCTGGTCGAGGCGAGCCGGGCGATGCCCAATCGCTTCGACACCGTCGAGCGCAGGTCCGACGACCTCGCCGCGCTGCTCTACACCTCGGGTACTACCGGCCAGCCGAAGGGCGCGATGCTCACCCACGCCAACCTGTTCTCGAACGCGCAGGTGCTGCACGCGGCCTGGGGATTCCACGAGGGCGACGTTCTCCTTCACATGCTGCCCATCTTCCATACCCACGGGCTGTTCGTGGCGTGCCACACGTCGCTGCTCAACGGCTCGCCCATGATCTTCTGCCCGCGGTTCGACGCGGCCGAGGCCTGCCGGCTGCTGCCGCGGGCGACGGTGTTCATGGGCGTGCCCACCTTCTACGTGCGCCTGCTCCGGGAGGCCGGCTTCGGGGAGAAGCAGTGCGCGGGCGTCCGCCTGTTCGTCTCCGGCTCGGCGCCGCTGCTGGAGCAGACCTTCGAGGAGTTCCGCGAGCGGACCGGACACACCATCCTCGAACGCTACGGAATGACCGAGTGCGGCATGAGCACCTCGAATCCGCTCGACGGCGAGCGCCGCGCCGGCACCGTCGGCCTGCCCCTGCCGGGCGTCGACCTGCGGACGACCGGCGACGGCGGCGCGCCCGCGGGTCCCGGCGAGGTCGGCGAGATCGAGCTCAGGGGGCCGAACGTCTTCTCCGGCTACTGGCGGATGCCGGAGAAGACGGCCGAGGAATTCACCGACGACGGCTACTTCCGCTCCGGCGATCTGGGCCGGATCGGCGAGGACGGCTACGTGGCCATCGTGGGCCGCGGCAAGGATCTCGTCATCACCGGCGGGCTCAACGTCTATCCGAAGGAGGTCGAGCTCCTGATCGACAAGCTCGACGGAGTGGCGGAATCCGCGGTGGTCGGGCTGCCCCACCCGGACTTCGGTGAGCAGGTCACCGCGGCGGTCGTGCGCGAACCGGAAGCGACGGAGCCGAGCGAGCAGTCCGTAATCGATGCGCTGAAGCGTGACCTCGCCGGCTACAAGGTCCCCAAGCAGGTGTTCTTCGTCGACCTGTTGCCGCGCAATTCGATGGGCAAGGTGCAGAAGAGCGTGCTGAGGGAACAGCTCGCCCGGCAGCGGACCCGGGAGCCCGGCAGCCCACCGACGCCACGGGCGGCGACTGCCCCGGATCCGTGATGCCGCGGGTCCGGCACGCCGGTCCGAAGCTCCGCGGGCAGTGATCGCACCGACGTTCGCCGTGCGCGGGCCGTACTCGCGGCGGCGAGAACGATGCTTGCCGCGCAATCCACCGGCAGGCGGGTACCGATCCTCATCGCGCAGTAGCCGGCGCCCGCGTTTGGATTCGCCGGCCAACGCTGGCACTCTTCATGCGCGAGGATGCGTGGGCTCGGCCGTCGTGCGAAGCGCATCGAGCGCTCGGCGAGCCTGCCGGGGGAACACCGTTCAGGGAGCTGGCTTCATGACCGAGGCGCCGAAGCACCTCATCGACTGGAAGTCATGGGAGGACGGCGAGATCCGCGAGTTGCTCGCGCTCGCCCGCCGCGTGAAACGCCGGCGCTGGGAGTTCCAGGGCCACATGCAGGGCCGGACCCTGGTGATGGTCTTCCAGAAGACCTCGACCCGCACCCGCGTATCGTTCGAGGCGGGCATGACGGAGCTCGGCGGACACGCGATCAACCTCGACTGGCGCGCGTCGAACTTCACACTGAGCGACATCCGTTCGGAAACGCGGTATCTCTCGCGCAACTCCGCATTCATCATGGCGCGACTGAAGAGTCACTCGGATTTGCTCGACATGGCCGCGGGCGCGACGGTGCCGGTGATCAACGGGTGCTGCAACCTCTACCACCCCTGCCAGACGCTCGCCGACATGCTGACCATCGCCGAGGACCGGGGAGACCCGGACGGCGCGCGCCTGACCTACATCGGCGCCTACAACAACGTGGTGAACTCGCTGGTGTCGATCTCGGCCGCGCTCGGGGTCGAGCTTACCCTGG
This sequence comes from uncultured Gammaproteobacteria bacterium, assembly GCA_958295835.1. Lineage (GTDB taxonomy): Bacteria > Pseudomonadota > Gammaproteobacteria > HK1 > HK1 > HK1. The sequence goes on along the minus strand of OY282378.1, from coordinate 2,971,081 downwards.
TCTGCCCCGTCCGCGACGAAACGCTGGTCGACGAGGAAAGCCGTGCCCGCCTCCTCGGCCTCGGCCTGCTCACCGAGACCCTGGATGCGAAGGCGGCGGTCGCGGACGCGGACTACGTCTACACCGACACCTGGATCGACATGGAGTACTTCAACGACCCCGCCTTCGCCGAGGAGAAGGAGCGCCGCTACGCGCTGATGCTGCCCTACCAGCTCAACGCGGAGCTGCTGGCCGGCAGCGGCGCCAGGGTCATGCACGACATGCCGATGCATCTCGGCTACGAGATCACCGAGGATCTGGCCGAGAGCGAGCGTTCCATCATCTACGACCAGGCGGAGAATCGCCTCGACGCGCAGAAGGCGATCCTGCTGAAGCTCGTCTGACGCCACCGTACCGCCCGCCGCGAGAGGGAGTCGAGTGAAGCAGTATCTGGAGCTGATGCGCCACGTCCGGGAGCGCGGGGTGCGCAAGGGCGATCGGACCGGAACCGGCACGTTGAGCGTCTTCGGCTACCAGATGCGGTTCGACCTCGCGGAAGGATTCCCCGCCGTCACCACGAAGTCGCTGCACCTGCGCTCCGTCATTCACGAGCTCCTGTGGTTTCTCCAGGGCTCGACGAACGTCGCCTGGCTCCACGCCAACGGCGTGACCATCTGGGACGAGTGGGCCGACGAGCAGGGCGAGCTGGGCCCGATCTACGGCGCCCAATGGCGGAGCTGGCCCACCGGAAGCGGGGAATCCGTCGATCAGATCGCACGGGTCGTGGACGGCATCCGCCGCGACCCGGACTCGCGGCGTCACATCGTCTCGGCGTGGAACGTCGCCGAGCTCGATCGCATGGCGCTCCCGCCCTGCCACCTGCTGTTCCAGTTCCACGTCGCGGAAGGGCGGCTCTCGTGCCAGCTCTACCAGCGCAGCGCGGACGTGTTCATCGGGGTGCCGTTCAACATCGCGTCCTACGCGCTGCTCACGATGATGGTCGCCCAGGTGACCGGGCTCGAGCCCGGCGAGCTCGTGCACACCCTGGGAGATGCGCATCTGTATCTCAACCATCTCGATCAGGCCGACACCCAGCTCGGGCGCGAGCCCTGTCCGCTCCCGCGGATGGATCTCGACCCCGGCGTCGAGTCGATCTTCGATTTCACCTACGACGACTTCGCGCTCGCCGGCTACGAGCACCATCCGGCCATCAAGGCGCCGATCGCGGTATGAGGGAAATGCGCCGGAGCGGCTCGGGAGTGCTCACGATCCGCACGTGCACTGCTACACCATCGGCGCACCGACATTGCCGATGAACCGCGACGCACGGATATTCGTCGCCGGGCACCGCGGCCTGGTCGGCTCGGCCATCTGCCGCGCCCTGGAACGGCGCGGCTTCACCCGGTTGCTGAAGCGTTCCCGATCGTCGCTGGACCTTCGCGATGCAGCAAGGGTCGAGGCGTTCTTCGCCGATGAACGACCCGAGCTCGTGTTTCTGGCCGCGGCCAGGGTGGGCGGCATCGTCGCCAACGACAGCCGGCCGGCCGAATTCGTTCGAGACAACCTGCAGATACAGACGAACGTCATCGACTCCGCCTTCAGGCATGGGGCCAGGAAGCTCTGCTTCCTGGGATCGAGCTGCGCCTATCCGCGTCTGGCGCCACAGCCGATCACCGAGGACGCCCTGCTCACGAGCCCCCTCGAATCCACCAATGAGTGGTACGCCATCGCCAAGATCGCCGGCATCAAGATGTGCCAGGCCTATGCCCGACAGTACGGATTCAACGCCATTTCCCTCATGCCGACCAACCTGTACGGGCCGGGCGACAACTTCGATCTCGAGACCTCGCACGTCGTGCCGGCGCTCATCCGGAAGTTCCACGAGGCCAAGGCCGGCGGCGCCGAGACGGTCACCGTCTGGGGCTCCGGGACCCCGCGCCGCGAATTTCTGTACGTCGACGACCTGGCCGACGCCGTCTGCTTCCTCATGGACGAGTACGACTCGCCGGAGATCGTCAACGTCGGCGTCGGCAAAGACGTCGCGATCGCCGAGCTGGCGCGGATGATCGGGGAGGTGGTGGGATTCGAGGGCGAGATCGTCTTCGATCGAAGCAAGCCGGACGGCACGCCCCGCAAGCTGCTCGACGTGTCCAGGTGCAGCCGGCTCGGATGGCGGCCGCGCACCGGCCTCGCCGAGGGGCTCCGTTCGACGTCGGCCTGGTACCTGGCCAACGTCGCCCCGGCGAGGGGCGGTCCGAACGGCCGCTAGTGCTCGGAAATACCGGGCCGCCGAGCCGCGCCGAGTCGCGCCACGGCGCCAGGATCATGCCCGTACCAGCCCGGCGGGCGACCTGCGTCCCGTTACACGGCGCCCCGAACGGCGATACGCATCGAATCAGTAGCTCCCCGCGTTGTCGATCCTGAAGTGGTAGAGCCGCCGCGCCGAGCCGTAGCGCCGGAACGTACCCGCGTCGGCATCGATCTCCGCGCGGGCGAGCAGCGCTTGCAGGTTCCGTACATGCTCCGACGTCAGCTCCTTCTCCTCGCAGTCGGCGCCGAGGCTCTCCACCGCGCCCCGCACGAAAAGCTCCGCCTCGTAAATCGAGTCCCCGAGGCTCGCGCCGGCGTCGCCGCATACCACCAGCCTTCCCGCCTGCGCCATGAACGCGCTCATGTGGCCGACGGACCCGCCGACCACGACGTCCGCGCCCTTGAGCGAGATGCCGCAGCGCGCGCTCGCATCGCCTTCGATGACGAGCAGGCCGCCGTGGGCGGTCGCGCCGGCCGACTGGCTCGCGTCGCCGCGCACCCGCACCGTCCCCGACATCATGTTCTCGGCGACCCCGACCCCGACGTTGCCGTCCACGACGACGTTCGCGCGCTCGTTCATTCCCGCGCAGTAGTAGCCGGCGTGGCCGCGGATCCGTACATCGACGGTGTGCATCAGCCCCACCGCGAGCGAGTGCCGCCCCATCGGGTCGAGCACCTCGAACGAGGTCTCGGCCGCGTTGCCGGAGCGGCGCTGCAGCCGCCGGTTGAGCTCGCGGACGTCGACCGCGCCCAGATCCAGCGTTTCCAAGGCTCAGGCGCTCCCCCAGCTATACACGGTCGCGGGCTTCGGCTCCCAGACCGCCGCCGACTCGACGCCGGGCAGACGGGCCAGCGCCCGGTACTCCGACGCCATCGCCACCCAGTCGTCGGTCTCCGCGAGCACCGCCGGCTTGCACGCGATCGGATCACGCAGCACCGAGAACCCCTCCCGCGTTCCTACCGCGAAGGTATAGAAGCCGTCCAGATCGTCGATCGCCGCCTCCAGCGCCTCGGCGATCGTCGCGCCCTGGCGCAGTCGCCACGTGAGGTAGCCCGCCGCGACCTCGCTGTCGTTCTCGGTCTGGAAGCGGATGCCGGCGTGCTCGCGCAGCCATTCGCGGAGCCGGTGGTGGTTGGAGAGCGAGCCGTTGTGCACGAGGCAGAGATCGTCGCCGGTGTTGAAGGGGTGGGCGCCTTCGGTGGTCACCGCGCTCTCGGTGGCCATGCGGGTATGGCCCACCGCGTGGGTGCCCGACGCATCGGGGATGGAGAACAGGTCCAGCACCTCGGCCGGGAGGCCGACTTCCTTGTAGATCTCCAGCACCGCGCCGGAGCTGGTGATGGGCAGATCCGGGCAGTTGCGCTCGATCCATTCGCGCAGAGCCGCCGCGCCCGCCGCCGAGCGCAGGACCACGTGCGAGGCGATTCGTCCGACGCGCACCTCGCGGCCGAGGTCCGCCGCCGCCTGCTCCGCGATTGCCTCCCAGTCGAAGCTCGCGTCGGGGTCACAGGCGATGACCTTGCCCGTCCGCGCCGCGTCGTCCTCCCGATACACCGCGACTCCGGCGCTGTCGGGACCGCGTTCGCTCATCTCGATCAGCATGGGCGAGAAGATCTCGCCGAGCCGAGGGCGAAGCTCCGGATTCTTGAGATAGATGCCGACGATTCCGCACATCGCTCCACCTCCCTTGTCCGGGTCGCGAGACGGCGCCCGGAGCAGCGAGTCTAACCCGGATCACGGACACGGGCGCGGCCCCCCGCGTGCTGCCGTGGCCCGAGTACGGCCGGAGCGACCTGCTGCCGCCGCCACCGGCGCATTGCCCGGCCCTCGCCGCAATGATACGACCGCCCCGAGTATCCGACTCGGAACCCGGCTCGTGTGGAGCAAGACTGTTCCTGGCCCGTCTACGGCTCCGGCCGAAGCGCCCGCGATTCCGCGTAGCGGAATCGCCAGGCGACCGCGGCAGCGGTCGCCGCTTACCGGACACGACGCCGGTTCGGTACGATTCGGCGAACCGATACGCCGCCATCAGGAGGAAGCACGCCATGTCCCGCCGTCTCGTCACCGCTGCCGCGCAGCTCGGCCCCATCCATCGTGCGGACTCACGCGAGAGCGTGGTCGAACGCCTCGTCGATCTCCTGCGCCAGGCCGCGGATCGCGGATGCGGGCTGGTCGTCTATCCCGAGCTTGCGCTCACCACGTTCTTCCCTCGCTGGCTCTACGACTCGCAGAACGAGATTGACGCATGGTTCGAGCACGAGATGCCCAATGCCGCGACCCTGCCGCTCTTCGACGAGGCGAAACGGCTCGGGATCGGGTTCCACCTGGGCTACGCCGAGCTTTGCGAGGAGGACGGCGCGCTGCGCCGCTACAACACCGCGATCCTCGTCGGCCCCGACGGCAACATCACGGGCAAGTATCGGAAGATCCACCTGCCCGGCACCGCGGACCCGGTACCGGACGCGCCGTTCCAGCACCTGGAGAAACGCTACTTCGAGGTAGGCAATCTCGGGTTTCCGGTCTGGCGCGCGCACGGCGCCGTCGTCGGCATGTGCATCTGCAACGACCGTCGCTGGCCGGAGACGTTCCGGGTCATGGCGCTGAAGGGCGCAGAGATGGTGGTCCTCGGCTACAACACGCCGGACTTCAACATCCACACCGACGAGCCGAAGCACCTGCGAATGTTCCACAACCACGTCACGATGCAGGCGAACGCGTATCAGAACGGCTGCTGGGTGGTCGCCTCCGCCAAGGCAGGCCGCGAAGACGGATTCGGACTCATCGGCGGCTCGTGCATCATCGCTCCGACCGGGGAGATCGCGGCGGCAGCGATGACCGAGGACGACGAGCTCGTGACCTGCGACGTCGACTTCTCGCTCGGCGACTACATCAAGCGCACCGTGTTCGACTTCGAGAAGCACCGCCGCATCGAGCACTACGGGATCATCACCGAGCAGACCGGAGTGATCGCGAGTCCGGAAAATGGGTAACGGCGCACGCCACGAGCGCGTCCTCGTCACCGGCGCGAGCGGGCGGGTCGGCCGCCATGTCGTCGATGCCCTCGCCTACGATTACGAGGTCACCGTCCTCGACCTCCTCCCGCCGGTGCAGGACGTACCGTTCATCGAGGGCAACGTCCTCGACCTCGACACCGTGCGCGCGTCCATGACCGGCCAGGACGCGGTGATCCATCTCGCCGCCATCGACCTCGGCGTCCCCGCGGAGCCGGAAGCGTACTTCGGCACCAACGTGATGGGCACCTGGCACACGGTTCAGGCCGCCCGGGAAGCGGGTATCGGCAAGGTCGTCCTCGCGTCCAGCATCTCCGCGACCGGGATCGGGGAGATGCGTCCCGACTTCCCGCCCGACTACCTGCCGATCGACGAGGCGCACGCCATGAAGCCGGCACACGCCTACGGGATCAGCAAGCTGGTGGTCGAGGACGTCGCGCGCGGCTTCGCGCTCCATGGCGATATCTCGATCATCTGCCTGCGCCCGGTGGCGGTCATCGTCGAGTCGAACCTGCGCCGCACCGTCGACCGCGCCGCGAACCCCGACCACCGCTGGCTCGCGTCCTACGTCACCGGCGAGGATACGGGCCGGGCGTTCGCCGCCGCGCTCCGGTACGACGCGCCCTTCGATGCCATGTTCATCGCCGCGGATGATTCCGCCTCGGCGGTACCGACGCTGGAGCGGCTGGCGGGCCTGTACGGCGCGACTCCGCCCGTCCGCGCTCCGGCCTGGTTCGAGCGCGAGCCGCGGGCTTCGCCGATCGACGCGAGCCGCGCGAAGCAGCGCCTCCGGTGGCGGCCGACCTCGACATGGGCGGACGTTGCAGCCCGGCAGGACGGTGGGGGCTGAGCCGTGTGGTTGGTCCCGAAGCCCTTGCACATACCGTGGCGAGACGGGGATCCGGCTCATCCCGGCCCGTCGCGCCACCCGAAACGAGAGAAGAGGTTTGGCGAAACATCGATCCCCACCCTGCAAGCCCGATGATCGTGGTGTCGGGTTCCAGCACCGATATCGGCCGCTCGGTGGACGTCTCAGGGGCGGGCAGGCACGATCATCGCCGGCCATGCCCCGGCCGCGGTCGCCGGACAACACACGGCGCATTTTGCGGATCGCCCGAATGTCGTATTGTCGGACTCGAATTCGAACCGTTTTCGAGGTGCCCGATGGCAACGTCGATTGTCAGCCTGAGCGAATTCAAGGCCAAGGCGGCGCAGATGCTTTCTGAAATGAAGGCTGCCGAGCATGCAATCGTACTGACCCAGCGCGGCGCCGCCAGCGCCGTCATCCAGGATTTTCAAGCCCACCAACGCCTTCAGGATGCGCTGCTCATGCTGAAGCTCATGGTGCAGGGCGAGGCCGATATCCCGGCAGGGCGGACCACCACCCAGGATCAGATGTTCTCGGACCTCAAGGCGCGCTTGGCGGCCACAACGGATGGCTGATTTCCAGGTCTCGTGGACGGATGCCGCAAGACTCGACCTCGAAGGGCTCATCGAGTTCATCGCCGAGGAGAACCCGGCGAACGCACTCGCGGCACTCGCGCCGCGGTCGCGGGGGGTTCGCGGCTGCTTGATATTATGCATATGATGATGCACACATCCGGATATGGACGTCACTTGGGACATTCGGAAAGCCGATGCGAATCTGGCCAACCATGGGGTTGCTTTCGCTGATGCCGAGGCCGTTCTTACCGATCCACTGGCGTTGACCGCGGAAGACCCGGATGCGGCAGGCGAGCAACGGTTCCTCACCGTTGGCGCGGATGCACTCGGACGCATCCTGGCGGTCATCCACACATACCGTGGCGAGACGGGGATCCGGCTCATCTCGGCCCGTCGCGCCACCCGAAACGAGAGAAGATATTATGCGCAAGGAATATGATCTGTGCGGGGCCAAACGGGGGGCCGTCGTCAAGGAGACCGGAAAGCAGCGGATTACGATCATGCTTGACGGCGATGTTCTCAGCGCCTTTCGGGAACGCGCCGCCGGCACCGGTCACGGCTATCAGACCCTCATCAACCAAGCGCTGCGCAACTACCTCGCGAACGGTGAACTCGAAGACACGCTACGCCGGGTGATGCGCGAGGAGTTGCGCAAGGCAGGGTAACGCTTCTCTCCGCTTATCCTCTATCCCGCTCCCGTTCCGGCTCACGGACCGTCCAGATTCACCGTGGTCGGTCTCAAGCTTGAGAATGAGTTTTTCGGCCGGTCCGAGTGGTGTCCGGTTCCTCCGCCGGAGGGACGATCGAGGCCGGCACGAGCAGCGAACGCCCGTCCGGGGTCGGGAACCCCTCCCCGAACACGATGTCCATCCCCGGCTGATCCGGCGGCGGACAGGGGCAGGTCACCAAAATCCGCTGGTCGATGGCCGGACGTGGAAAACGGGGCGGGGTTCGAATGATTGACTACTGGCATCCCGCGAAGAACCGGATCTATCTTTCGGGAGATCCGGGAGAAGCTCGACGTCTCCCGTGGTGTCTTCGCACACCAGCTCCGCGTATCACCGCGTACGTTGGAGAATTGGGAACAAGGCCGGGCAAAGCCGAACGATCAGGCAAAGGCCCTGATCCTGCTCGTGGTCAGATACCCGGATACGTTCGAGCGGCTGCAGGCGATATGACGACAGGTGCACCTGCCAGTTGCATGAAATTTCTACCTATACATGCGTTCGTTGCACAAAATACGAGGTTTTCAGACCGAAGCAGCGTGTGGCTCGAGTCCACTGCCAGGACGATAAGCCACACGCGCTAATGATCTTCTCCAGCCCGTCATTCCCGCTTTCGCGGGAATGACGGGCTTTCGCGGAGCCCCCCGGTCGGGCCGGGGGCAGGCTCTGGCTCGACTGGGGGAATGACGGGTCTTTGATTTATGCAACAATCGGGTGTATATCCGGATACGGAGATTGTTCGTCATGCGGAACATTCGGAAAGCCGACGCGAACCATGGCCCGCCATGGGTTTCCTTTCCCGGATACCATCCTCGACCACGTGGTCCACAACGCCTGCGAGCTCAAGCTCAAAGGAGGTCCGATGCGAAAGAGCAAAGCATCATTGACCCAGGCCGATTACTGAACGGCATAATCGAATCTCCGCGTCGCTGCGCTCCGACAGATGATCGGCTTCACCGGAATGCGCAGGCGCCGAGGCATCACGATGGCAACCTTGCCACCCCCGGACCGGCCCGCGTCCCGGATATGATGCCAGCCCACCTCACATCCCACCTTCTTCACCTGTTCCTTTTCTTATAGAAAATCGAAAGCCGTGACGATCCCAACTACCACCTTTCCGTGCTTCGCCTCCACCAATCCTGCTTCATCCCCTATCAGACACAGCGCTTCCCCTCTCCCTGTGCCAGTTGGTACCATTGATGCCTCGGTGATTTTCAACCCCTCCGAGGATTGCGCGTCTTCGATAGTTTCAGTCAGCCGTTTCTTCCGCTTCGACGGATCCGCTAGGTATTTTGCCAAATCCCGGTCTCCCACTAGTCGCCACTTTCCACCTTCGATCTCAAAAGGCAGCCACGAAAATGATCCCGCAAGCATCTTGCGCCTCGCCTCGCGCAGCGTCTCCCACGTATAGGTGCGACAGATCGTCTCGCACATGAAATCTTCGACATGTAAGTCATTGATCATATTCATGATTGCATCCTCCAGCATGATTCCTATTCGCACCCCCGCCGTTGCGGCTGCTCTCGCACTCGCACCCAAATGAGCTTCGTCGTTGCGTGCTTCGAGCACGATAGGAAACAGGGCAGCGAAGCTTCCTGTATCTGGTTCTACAGATTTCTTGCCCAGCGGATGATAATCTCCTATGAAATTTCTAAGCGCTTCCTCCGTTTGTCCCAACGCAACAGCTTCTGGATTCAGTGCTCTACCAACGGCCTCTATGGTTTGTGCAATGTTCATGAATCCCTCCTGCGACTGCACGACTTCGTAGCGCGCCCCCCGGAGCCTCCTGCATAGTACCAGGGCTTTCTCCTTCTCCATCCTACTTTCCCGCTTTTTTACCGGCATCATTTCCTCCACTTAACCGCACCGTGCGATATCTGTGAATTTTCTCGCCAGTTCTCCTGTCAATATCATAGCTGCGGTCGCTCCAACGACGGATTTTCCAACGCACGTCTCTTTCGCCATTGCCCTTATCCTCACTTCAATCTTAACCCTTTCCGCCAGTCCTGGGTCACCAACTTGCGCTTTCCAATCACATGTCGTTTACCCCATAATCTGCCTGCTCGTATTGTCTGACCTGCGTTGTTCCTGCTCGATCCTCCCGCACCCCCTCCACCCGCGCCGCGCAATACTTGAACTCCGGGATCTTCCCGATCGGGTCCAGGGCCGGGTTCGTCAGCGCGTTCGCCGCCGCTTCGGCGTAGCAGAAGGGCACGAACACCACACCCTCCGGTACCGCGCCGTCGGAGCGTGCTTTCAGCTCGATCGCTCCACGCCGTGTCGCCACCCGCACCGCGTCGCCCGCCTCGACGCCCAGACGGCGCAGGTCCAGCGGCGAGAGGCTCGCCACCGCCTCCGGCTCCAACGTATCGAGCAGCGTCGCGCGGCGGGTGATCGCCCCGGTATGCCAGTGCTCCAGTTGCCGCCCCGTCGTCAGCACCATCGGGTACTCGGCGTCCGGCTCCTCCGCCGGGGGGACGATCGAGGCCGGCACGAGCTGCGAGCGCCCGTCCGGGGTCGGGAACCCCTCCCCGAACACGATGTCCATCCCTGGCTGGTCCGGGGCCGGGCAGGGATAGGTCACCGCGCTCTCGTCGCACAGCCGCTCCCAGGTGATGTTGTCCAGCGACGGCATCACCGCCTTCATCTCCTCGAACACGTCGGCCGGACCCGTGTAGCGCCAGTCGAGCCCGATGCGCCGCGCGAGCTCCTGGACGATCCACCAGTCCTGGCGCACCTCCCCCGGCAGCGCCAGCGCCGCCCGCCCCATCTGCACCTGCCGGTTGGTGTTGGTGACGGTGCCGTCCTTCTCCGGCCACGCCGAGGCCGGCAGCACCACGTCGGCGTGGAACGCGGTCTCGGTGAGGAAGAGGTCCTGCACCACCAGGTGCTCCAGCTTCGCAAGCCCTGCCCGCGCGTGCTCCGCGTCCGGGTCCGACATCGCGGGGTTCTCCCCCATGACGTACATCCCCCGGATCTTCCCCGCGTGCACCGCGTCCATGATCTCCACCACCGTCAGACCCTTTTCCGCATCCAGCGCCCGGCCCCACAGGTCCTCGAAACGCGCCCGGATCTCCCCCGCCTCCACCGACTGGTAGTCGGGGAAGACCATTGGGATGAGCCCCGCGTCCGAGGCTCCCTGCACGTTGTTCTGGCCGCGCAACGGATGCAGTCCGGTGCCGGGACGCCCCACGTGGCCGGTGATCATCGAGAGCGCGATGAGGCAGCGCGCGTTGTCCGTGCCGTGGGTGTGCTGCGAGATCCCCATCCCCCAGAAGATGATCCCCCGCTCCGCCCGGGCGTAGGTGCGCGCGACCTCACGCAGCTTCTCCGCCTCGACCCCGCAGATCGGCGCCATCTCCTCCGGGGTGAAGTCGAGGATGTGGCGCGAGAACGCCTCGAACCCCGAGACGTGGGCCTCGATGTACTGCCGGTCGTACAGTCCCTCGGTGACGATGACGTTGAGCAGGGCGTTGAGCAGGGCCACGTCGGTGCCGGGGCTGAACTGGAGCATGTGGGTGGCGTGGCGCTTCAGCGCCTGGCCCCGCGGGTCCATCACGATGAGGGTGGAGCGCTTCGCCGCCTGCTTGAAGAAGGTGGCCGCGACGGGGTGGTTCTCGGTGGGGTTCGCGCCGATCACGATGATGACGTCGGAGTCCTCGCAGGCGGTGAACGGGGCGGTCACCGCGCCGGAACCGATGCCTTCGAGCAGCGCCGCCACCGAGGACGCATGGCACAGCCGCGTGCAGTGGTCGACGTTGTTGGTGCCGAAACCCTGACGGACCATCTTCTGGACGAGGTACGCCTCCTCGTTCGAGCCCTTGGCGGAGCCGAAGCCGGCCAGGGCCGCACCGCCGTCGCGGTCGCGGATGGCGGCGAGCCCGCCCGCGGCGCGGTCGAGAGCCTCCTCCCAGCGCGCGGCCCGGAAATGGGTGAAGGGATTGGTCGGATCGACCTCGCAGTCGGCCGCCTTGGGCGCGTCCTCGCGGCGGACGAGGGGGGTGGTGAGGCGATGGGGATGGGCCACGTAGTCGAAGCCGAAGCGCCCCTTGACGCACAGCCGCTTGTGGTTGGCGGGGCCGTCGCGGCCCTGCACCGCGACGATTTCGTTGTCCTTGACCTGGTAGCCGATCTGGCAGCCGACGCCGCAGTAGGGGCAGACGCTCGCCACCTCGTCGAGCGCGAGCCGGCGGTCGACCCCGGCCTCGTCCACGAGCGCCGCCTCCATCAGCGCCCCGGTCGGGCACGCCTGCACGCACTCCCCGCAGGCCACGCAGGTGCTCGCGCCCATCGCGTCGTCGAAGTCGAAGACGATCTTCGAACCGATGCCGCGGTAGGCCATGCCGATGACGTCGTTGACCTGCACCTCGCGGCAGGCCCGCACGCAGAGGTTGCAGTGGATGCAGGCGTCGAGGTTGACCCGCATCGCGGGATGGCTCGGGTCGGGCGCGGGCGCGGGACGGGCCGGGAAGCGGCTCGCGCCGACCTCCAGGCGCCCGGCCCACTGCCACAGCTTCGAGTCGTGCTCGTGGGCGGCGGCGCGCGGGGGCTGGTCGGCGACCAGCAGCTCCATCACCATGCGGCGCGAGGCCGCCGCCCGCTCGGTCGCGGTGTGCACGACCATGCCCGGACCCGCCCGGCGCTGGCACGAGGCGGCGAGCACCCGCTCCCCCTCGACCTCGACCATGCACGCGCGGCAGTTGCCGTCGGCTCGGTAGCCGGGCTCGTGCGCGTAGCAGAGATGGGGGAGGTCGGTGCCGAGGCGATGCGCCACCTGCCAGATCGTCTCGCCCTCGTGCGCCTCGACCTCGCTGCCGTCGAGGGTGAATCGAATCGGTTCGCTCATCTCGAAGCCTCGGTGTCCGTGTCCGCGTCCGTTCCCGCGCCGGCGCGCGTGTCTGTTCCCGTATCAGTGCGCGTGGCTCTTTCCGTGTCCGGGCTCACGTTTCTTCCCCATCTCCGCACACTTCTTCTCCGTACCCATGTATCTTCCCTGCGCCCGTACTCACGCCTTTCCAAGCTGATGTCGCCGGCGGTCAGCGGGCGAGCACGGCGCCGAGCAGGGCGCTGCACAGGCCAACGACCGCCCACACGCAGATCCACCCCATGACGAGCACGATCGCGATGAGCCGGCGTCCCGGCGCGGCGGGATGTTGCCATGAAAACATGGGGAACAGGAACGACGCCCGGACGGCAGCCCAGGACATTCCGCTCTGCATTCGGGACGCGCGGCTTCAGCCCCACTCGGAGAGCCGCGTGACGGCCCCCGCCTCGCTCGCCCTTTCAACGTACCGTTCGTCCGCGGTCACGAACACGCCCCGTTCCACGATCGCGTGGGCGTGGTATGCGGCATCGTAGAAAGTCACGCCGTAGCGTTGCGTCAGGGCGAGTGCGTGGTCGAGCCATCCGGGTGATCGAGGCGCCCTCGGCAGGCTGAAACGCAGGAGGTGGTCGAGAGAGCGTCCGGCACGGTCCGGGAACCGTCGCGCCAGGGTGTTACCGACCTCGTAGACCCACAGATCCGGCGCCAGGGCACGGACCTCGCCGGCGGCGATGGCGTCACGCAACGCGATGGCCCGCTCGGCATCGGGCTCGCTCGCGGAAGGCAGAACCCACTTCAGGATGACCGATGCGTCCGGCACCACTACAGGCGCCGTCATCAGTGTCCCTCGTCCCGGCCTTCCTTGATCCAGCGCACGATCTCGGCGGTGGTGACGGGTTGTGCCATCGGCTCGTTCCTGAGCCGGTCCATCTCGGCGGCGGCGTCCAGCCGACGCCGCCTGTCCACCCATCCGCGCAGCGCCAAATTGATCGTGCGGCTGCGCTCGCCCTGCGGAATCTTCTTCAGGAAGCACCAGATGTCGTCATTGACGATGACGTTGATGCGATGGCTCATGACCGCAGCATTCCGTGGTGTGTATCAGGTTACACATCATAGGGAGATGCGATGCGGCGCTCAAGCGCAGTCCATTACCCATGTGGATTCGGCACGCCGGTCTCCGGCGACCACACCCGACCCGACACCACCGCACCGCCGGCCATCATCGTCACCGGCCACGATCCGACGGTGCCGGCGCGCTTGAGCGACGTGACCGCCCTGAGCAGGTCGGATGTCGACGCCGAGGCGATGCGCCACCTGCCAGATCGTCTCGCCCCCGTGCGCCTCGACCTCGCTGCCGTCGAGGGTGAATCGAATCGGTTCGCTCATCTCGAAACCTCGATGTCCGTGTCCGTTCCCGCGCCGGCGCACGTGCCTGTTACCGTCCTGTCACATCCATGACCGATCGTCGTCATGTTCTCCCGATATAAGGCGTGGCGAGGCATGGGCGGACCGGCGGCATCGGTTTGCCCACCGCCTCGGGGTTTCGGCCACGAAAGCCTCCTGATCCCTGACTCGGAGAGTGCACACATGAAGCGTACGTTCGTACTCGCGGCCGCCGCCGCGGCCTTCGCGGGCCAAGTCCAGGCCCGGGACTACATCAGCATCGTCGGCTCCTCGACCGTCTACCCCTTCGCCACCGTGGTCGCGGAGCAGTTCGGCAAGACCACCAGCTTCAAGACTCCCAAGATCGAATCCACCGGTTCCGGCGGCGGCCTCAAGCTGTTCTGCGCCGGCGTCGGCGTCGAGCACCCCGACGTCACCAACGCCTCGCGGCGCATCAAGAAGAGCGAGGTCAGGAGGTGCGCGAGCAACGGCGTGCAGGACATCGTCGAGGTCAAGATCGGCTACGACGGCATCGTGTTCGCGCACTCCCGCAAGGCCCGGCCCGTCACCATCTCCCGCGAGCAGATCTTCCTCGTGCTGGCAAAGGAGGTGCCGGACCCGGATGGCAGCGAGACGCTGGTCCCCAATCCGTACATGAAGTGGAGCGATGTCGATGCGTCGCTGCCCGGGACCAGGATCGAGGTCCTGGGGCCGCCGCCCACCTCCGGCACGCGCGACGCCTTCGTCGAGCTCGCCCTCGAAGGCGGCTGCAAGAAGGTCGGCTGGCTCAAGGCGATGAAGAAGAAGGACAAGAAGAAGTACAAGGCGATTTGCCACACGGTACGCGAGGACGGCGGATACGTCGAAGCGGGCGAGAACGACAACCTGATCGTGCGGAAGCTCGATGCCAACCCCGCCGCGTTCGGGGTATTCGGCTACAGCTTCCTCGACCAGAACTCCGACAGGATCCGGGGAGCCAGGGTCGACGGCGTCGAGCCGACGTTCGAGAACATCGCCGACCAGTCCTATCCGGTCTCCCGCCCCCTGTATTTCTACGTGAAGAAGGCGCACATCGGAACGATTCCAGGCGTGAAGGAGTATCTGGACGAGTTCACGAGCGACAAGGCATGGGGCCCCGATGGCTACCTCGCCGACAAGGGCATGATCCCGATGCCGGATGACGAGCGGACGATGTTCGCCGTCGACGTGAAGAACCTGGCGAATCTGCGCCTCTGAAATCTCGCTCCCGAGGGAAACGGCCACGGGCAGCATCCGGGATTCGCCCGCGGCAGGGAATTCGTCGCCGGCCGCGACTGCGGCCGCGGCCAGCGACGAAGTTGCAGCACCCAGCCGAACAGCTACACCCGGGTCATGGCAGCTCACCGGACCCGTGACCGAGAGACACCCGCCCGACGCCTGAGACCATGCCCGGCTCCGCACTCATCATCGGACTTCTCGTGCTTGCGGCGCTGGCGTTCCATCTCGGCCGCCGCCGCGCCTTCGCCGTCTCCACCTCCATCGGCGGCACGAAGAATCTGCACTCTCTACCGAGCTACTACGGAAGCCTCACCGCGTTGTGGTGCGCACTTCCGGCGGTCATCGTGTTCGGGCTGTGGCTGTCGTTCGAATCGCAGATCGTCGAAAGCCTCGTCGTATCCGGTCTGCCCGAGGAGACCCGTGCGCTGGCGCCGGAGCGTCTGAACCTCGTCGTCAACGACATCCGGAACCTCGCGGAAGGAAACATCGTTTCCGGGGAGGTGGTTCCGGAGATGCGCGCGGCGGCCGACCATTACCTCGATCTGCGGCGTACGAGCGCCGCCGCGTCGGCGGTCGTCGTGCTCGCGGTCGCGATTGCAGGGATGGGCGCGGCCTGGCGCCGGATATCGCCAGCCCTGCGGGCACGGAACCAGGTCGAGCAGATCGTCCGAATCCTGCTGATCGCAAGCTCGACCGTCGCGGTCTTCACCACCCTCGGCATCGTGCTCTCGGTGCTGTTCGAGGCGATTCTCTTCTTCGGCCACGTCGGGATCACGGACTTCCTGTTCGGTCTCGACTGGAGTCCGCAGGTGGCGATCCGGGAGGATCAGGTGGGATCTTCCGGCGCCTTCGGCGCGATCCCGCTGTTCGCCGGCACCCTGCTCATCTCGTTCATCGCGATGATGGTCGCAGCGCCGATCGGCCTGTTCGCGGCCATCTATCTGGCCGAGTATGCGACACCGGCATTCCGTTCGGTCGCGAAGCCGATCCTGGAAGTTCTCGCCGGAGTGCCGACCGTCGTATACGGCTTCTTCGCCGCACTCATGGTCGCCCCGCTGATCAGGGACGGCGGAGCACTCGTCGGGCTGGACGTCGCGAGCGAGAGCGCGCTGGCGGCCGGGCTCGTCATGGGAGTGATGATCATCCCCTTCGTCTCGTCGCTGTCCGACGACGTCATCAATGCCGTCCCCCAAGCGTTGCGAGACGGCTCGTACGGGCTCGGGGCGACTCGATCGGAGACCATCCGGCAGGTGGTCCTGCCGGCCGCCCTGCCCGGCATCGTGGGGGGAATGCTGTTGGCGGTGTCACGCGCCATCGGCGAGACGATGATCGTGGTCATGGCGGCCGGCCTCGCCGCGAACCTGACCGCGAACCCCCTCCAGGCGGTGACCACGGTGACCGTGCAGATCGTCACCCTGCTCGTGGGCGATCAGGAATTCGACAGCCCCAAGACGCTGGCCGCGTTCGCCCTCGGCCTCGTCCTCTTCGCGGTCACCCTCGGCCTCAACGTCATCGCGTTGCAAGTGGTGCGCAAGTACCGCGAGCAGTACGAGTGACGCACCGCGACCATCCCCGACCCGGGCGATGAACACGAGCGTTCACACCAGCGATGCGATGGCGCGGCGGCTCGCCCGACGGCGTGCCGCGGAGCGCCGTTTCCGGGCGTACGGAATCATCGCGATCACGCTGGCGTTCGCCACCCTCGCGGCCTTGTTCGTGGGCATCGTGGGCAATGGGTACACCGCGTTCCAGCAGACGTACATCGAGCTCGACGTCACCTTCGATCCGGAGGTGCTCGGCATCGCAGACGCTCGCGACGCTACCGCGTTGTCGGCCGCGAACTATCCGGGCCTGGTCAAGAAGACGATGCGGGACATGTTCCCGGACGTGAAGGGACGCAAGGCCAGGCGCGCTCTGTACGGTATCGTGAGCTCGGGTGCGAGCTTCATGCTCCGCGAGCGCGTGCTTGCCGATCCCGGACTGATCGGCCAGACCCGGCGCATCCGGGTGCCGGCCGACGATGACGTCGACATGCTCGTCAAGGGCCATATCGATCGTCACGCACCCGAATCGGAGAGACGTGTCGAGGACGACCAGATCGCGTGGGTTGCATCGCTCGAAGAGACGGGCCGCATCGAGAAGCGGTTCAACACCACGTTCTTCACCGCCGGCGACTCGCGCGAGCCGGAGCTCGCGGGAATCCGGGGCGCCGCGGTCGGCTCGTTCTACACCCTGCTCGTGACCCTGGTGCTGTCGTTCCCCATCGGTGTCGCAGCCGCCGTCTACCTCGAAGAGTTCGCGCCGACCAACCGGATGACGGACCTTATCGAGGTGAACATCAACAACCTCGCCGCGGTGCCCTCCATCATATTCGGACTGCTCGGTCTCGCCGTGTTCATCAACTTCTTCGGCCTGCCGCGCTCCGCGCCCCTGGTCGGCGGACTCGTCCTGACCCTGATGACCCTGCCCACCATCATCATCGCGAGCCGCGCCGCCCTGAAATCCGTCCCGCCGTCGATTCGCGAAGCGGCGCTGGGGATGGGCGCGTCGAAAATGCAGACGATCGCTCACCACGTCCTGCCGCTCGCGATGCCGGGCATGCTCACCGGGACGATCATCGGCATGGCCCAGGCGCTCGGCGAGACCGCGCCGCTGCTGATGATCGGCATGGTCGCATTCATCGTGGATGTCCCCGGCGGGCCGCTCGACCCATCGACGGTGCTGCCGGTCCAGATCTTCCTGTGGGCGGACAGCCCGGAGCGCGCGTTCGTCGAGCGCACCTCCGCCGCGATTATGGTGTTGCTCGCATTCCTCATCACGATGAACGCCCTCGCGGTCATGCTGCGCCGGCGATTCGAACGCCGCTGGTAGCCGGAAAGCGGCCCGGGCGTGTGGAACCGGACGGGCAAGAGACTCGAGGAGCCGGAGATGAGTGTGGCCGTTGCGCAGATGCCAGCCTTGAAGCAGCCCCCGCTGCCGATGACCGAGCCGTCGGTGTCGCCGGTGCCGGTGGAGCCGGTGCCCGGAGACATCGAGACGGTCGGCGAGGTCACCGTCGACAATCCGCGCATGACCTCGCGAAACGTCGGTGTCGTGTACGGCGGGAAGATGGGGATCGAGCACGTCAACCTGGACATCGGCAAGAACGAGGTTCTGGCGATGATCGGCCCCTCGGGCTGTGGCAAGTCCACCTTCCTGCGCTGTCTCAACCGGATGAACGACACCGTCGACATCTGTCGGGTCTCGGGCAGCATCAGGCTGGATGGTGAGGACATCCACGATCCTCGCCTCGACGTCGTGCAGCTTCGCGCTCGTGTCGGCATGGTGTTCCAGAAACCCAATCCGTTTCCGAAGTCGATCTACGACAACGTCGCGTACGGAGCGAGGATTCACGGACTGGTCGAGGGCAGGCGCGAGACCGACGCGATCGTCCAGCGCAGCCTGGAGAAGGCGGGCTTGTGGAGCGAGGTCAAGGACCGGCTCGAGCAGCCCGGCACCGAGTTGTCCGGCGGCCAGCAACAGCGCCTGTGCATCGCGCGGACCATCGCGGTCAGCCCCGAGGTGATCCTGATGGACGAACCCTGCTCCGCCCTCGACCCCATCGCGACGGCGCGCATCGAGGAGCTCATCGACGAGCTGCGGGAGAACTACACCATCGTGGTCGTGACCCACTCGATGCAACAGGCGGCCCGTGTCTCGCAACGCACCGCGTACTTCCATCTCGGCCGGCTCATCGAGGTCGGGGAGACGAACCAGATCTTCACCAATCCCCGCCACAAGCTCACCGAGGACTACATCACCGGACGGTTCGGCTGAGCGGAACGGACGGCTTCCAGGTGGCTCGGATGGGTACCGAAGAGCATACGTTCAAGCGCTTCGACCAGGAGCGGTCGTTTCGGTCATCGGCCGCCCGCCGCCACGATGCGGCCGAGCGGGTCCTGCCGATAGAAGGCCCGCAGCTCGGCGTAGACCTGCGGATAGCACTCGTCGAGCACTTCGGGCAGCTCGAAGAAGTACTCGCTGGTCACCGCGAAGAACTCGTCCGGCCCCTCCGCTGCGTATTCGTCGATCGCCGTCTCCTCGCCGGCATCGACCCGCGCGCCCAGGTCCTCGAATGCATCGCTGAACACCCGGTACCACGCCGCTCCGTCCATCTCCGCGTGCAACGGCGGAAACCCGTTCGCGTCGCCGTTCAGCATGTCGAGCTTGTGCGCCATCTCGTGAATGACGACGTTGTAACCCTCCAATCGACCCGACGCGGCGACGTCCTCCCATGAGAGGACGACCGGTCCGCGGAACCAGGACTCACCGCTACGCTCTTCCTCCCACTCATGCTCGACTCCGGTCTCGTCGACCGACGTGCCGCGCGATACGAACCCGCCCGGATAGACGATGATCGAGCGCCAGCCGGTGTACGCCTCCATGCCGAGCGCGAGAACGGGGATGCATGCCTGTGCGGCCACGACTACGCGCGAGCCCTCGTCCAGATCGAAGCCCCCTGCTCCTTCGAGCGATTTCGTGCGCAGGAACGTATCCGTGAGCGCCCGCAGCTTCCCCGCGTCGGATTCGGCAAGGGTGGCCACGATCGGCAACGATTCCCGCACCGCCTGCCACGCGGCGTCGGTGACGGCGGAGCGCTTCGGGTGCAGGAAACGGAACATCCGGGTGTGATCGCCTGTTCGAAGCCCGGTGCGAGGGTCGCTGCCGGTCGCCTGCGGCGTGGACGACCTCGCCGGAACTTCGCGAGAATACCGGGTCACCGCGGGCAATTCCCGCTGATCGGCAAATACGCCAGACACTCGGCATCGCCGACACGAACCCGACAGTCCCGATGAACTCCTTCGACAAGCGCACCTGGGCTTTGACCAGTGGCGAGGCAGGTGTTGTGAGTCAGGCCGTGGGACTCGCCGAGGCCGTTGGCTGGCCATTCGAAGTCAAGACGATCCGCTTGCGAGCACCTTGGTCATTTCTGCCAGGCCATCTCTGCCCATCGGTTCTCTCCGGCCTGCGAGAGCCGTTGGCGCCGGATTGGCCGGACCTGCTCATCACCTGCGGACGGCGCAGCGTCGCGGTCTCCATCGCCATCCGCAAGGCCAGCCGCGGACGCGCGTTCACGGTCCATATCCAGAATCCACGGGTGCCGGCGCGTCTTTTCGACATCGTTGCGCCTCCGCGCCACGATGGCATGAGTGGCGAAAACGTCCTTTCGACCCGCGGCGCGCTGCACCGCATTACCCCGGCGAAGCTCGAAGCCGCGGCGACCGTCTGGCGCGACCGGTTGGGGCGCCCGGTGGTTGCGGTTCTCCTTGGCGGCAACAGCCGCGCGCACCGTTTTACGCCGAGCCGTGCGCAGACGCTGGCCGACGGCCTCGCAGGAATCGACGGCTCCATCGTAGTCACTCCGTCAAGACGCACAGGCATGGAGATTGTCACTCTGCTCAAACGACGGCTGCCGCGGGCCTGGATCTGGGACGGGGCCGGCGAGAATCCGTATCTGGGCATGCTCGCGCTCGCTGAACATATCGTCGTCACCGAAGACTCGGTGTCGATGGTGTCCGAAGCGGCCTCGACCGGAAAACCGGTCTACGTTGCCGCGATGGACGGAGGTAGCGCCCGTTTCGATACCTTCCATGCCTTGTTGCGGGAAGAGGGCGTTACTCGCCCGTTCGACGGATCGCTTGCATCCTGGCGCTACGAGCCGGTCAACGATACCCCGCACATTGCTGCAGAGATTCGTCGCCGCCTCCGCCAAACCGCATGACCGCGCCAAGACCGGCGGTCGAGACTGCGATCGTCCACCAGGTGAGCGCTGCCATGAAGTGCGAGTAGAATGCCAAATACGTAGCGAATGGAAACATTGTGACAACGATCGCCAGCCAATAGGGAAATCCGCGCGCGAGCTGCACCCGGTCCATGCCGAGAAGCTTGCGCATGAGCACCGTCAGCGCAATGAGGTAACCGAGCAGGCCGACGATACCGGTCTCGGCCGCGATTTCGAGTATCTGCAGGTGCGGGAAGTGGAGGTGTCTGCCAATCGATACGTAGGGATCGGACGCCGACGCGTAGTCGGCGTGAACCTTCCTGAATCCGCGGGGACCCACGCCGTTGAACCAGTGATCAAGAAAAATCCGGTGCGCGGCCTCCCAGGCCGAGAGCCGCGCCTTGATCGCGACATCGACCTCATCCGTATCGCCGTTCAGGAGATGGACAACCGACCCCGCGCGCTTGGCGACCAATTCATGCATCTGGCTGACCGCCTGTGGAGCAGTGTACGCGAGTACGCCGCATACGAGCACTCCGGCCGCCGCCACGCGCAAGACTGCCCGGCCACGCGCCTTGGGCTTCTCGACCCATCGAAACAGGTACCAGCCATAGACGCCCAGTACGACGAAGAGCACGACCCAGGACGACCGGCTTCCGGACAGGACGATCGCCGCGAAGAACGGTATCAGCGCCAACACTGCCCATGCGCTCCGTTCCGAAAGTTTGCGCATCCCTTCCAGGACCAGTAGCGCCATCATCGACAGCACGACGCCCAGCTTGAGATCGGGAAAAAAAACACCGGACGCCCGCCCGCCCCGCAAAGGAAACCCGAGCAGGTCGAATCCGTGTATGAACTGCCACAAGGCATCGATGCTCCACAATGTGCAGATGCCCCACACCCCGACAAGCAGTCGCCGCAGGTCCGTCCTGCACCGCAACACCCTCACCATGTACACGCCAGCGAAGAAAAACACCGGGAAACTCACGACCTTGCGCCAGGATTGCACGGGATCGACCGCATCGACGGCAGCGATTGCCATCGGCAGCCAGATGCACAGAAACAGCACGAGCAGGAGCCGCAATCCCTCGTCGCGCAGCACCTCATGCGGTCTCGACATCAGACACCAGAGTCCGAGCCCGCAAAGCACCAGCAGCGGGATGTTGTACAGACCACTGAATGGAAGAAGCGCCGGAAAGGCCAGCAACATCCCGGTGCTGAAACCGCGGTGCGCAAGGAGCCATCGAGGCATCGTTTCACTGTTGTCCATCGTCCGGTCCGCCGTCCTCTACGCCGGCATCCCCCACCTTGCCCGGAATTTGCGGAACACGTAGCGCAGAAACGCGATCGGTCCTCGAAAGACGACCCGGCGGCGGCTGAAAATACACGGCACATGCGGCGGATCGGCGGCTGGCGTACCGTGTCCCTTCCCGGCCGTCCCGGCTATCATGTCCCCGACGACGTTGGCGAGGTTGTATTCTTCGATCACCCTGCGTCTGGCCTCCACGATGGCCGGCAAACGCCTCTCGTATTCGCCGCCGGCCATTGCCTCCCTGATCGTATCCGCCGCAGCCCGCGGATTTTCAATGTCGATGGGAATGAAGCTCTCTTCGGGAAAGTAGGCCGTTGCGTTCGGACAGCCGAAATAGAAAGGCAGGCAGTAGCCCAGAAAGCTGTCGGAAAGCTTCTCCGTCCAGTGGTGCGGGCCGACATGATTCTCGACTGCGATGGTATACCGGTAATGATCGAGGCATTCGGCTTTCTTTTCGACATGACGAACGCCCTTTCCATAAATGTCGAGCTCCGGCAAGAGTCGAGTCAACGTCTTCTGAAAGGCGAATCGCTTTCCATGCATGGTATGGCCCATTCGTTTGGCCGACAGGAAAATGCAGACCTGCTTCATTTTGGGAGGTGGAGAAGCGTGTCTGAGCACGTCGGCCACGCCGCCATAGAGCCACTTCCCCACTGGAGGCGCGTCATGGCGCCCTGCATGGGACAACATCGCCGGCTCGTGGCTCGTCAACACGTATGCGAACTGGCCAGCGTAGTCGTCTCCGTAATATTTCACGGAGGAAGGTTCGTATGTCAGCAGTATACTGTTCCCCGGCGGGCATGTCAGTGTTTCACTGCCGAGAGAGAACCGTTCGCCGCGGATCCGCGGAAGATCGTCATAGACGACGAACCAGTCGTAGTCCCGTGCAGTCGGATCAAGGATGAATTCCATCTCCGGATGCCGGTTCGGCAGATCCGTGAAATGCGCGGGTTCGATCGGGTTCTTCGATACGAACTTGATCCGGATTTTCCTCGACATGGATTCTCTTGCAGCTACGAGGCCGCCCAGGTGGTGAGGCGCCCGTGGGATCCGACCACTTTCTCGAGCACCTGCGCCGGCACTGAAATGGAGATGTCGCGCAAGGTCCGGATCAGTCGTGTCGGCCGTTTCGGCGGCGCTCCCTGAGCACGGCATCGAGGTCAGCCCGGACCATTCCGGAAACGAGCTGTCTGAAGGTGGACTTCGGCGTCCATCCCAATACCTCTCGCGCCTTGGTCGCATCACCAACCAGAAGGTCCACCTCGGTCGGCCGGAAATAGCGGGGGTCCGTCTCCACGCGAACGGCGCCGGTTTCCGCATCGCGACCCTTCTCGCAAACGCCTTCGCCGTCCCAGACGATGTCGATGCCTACCTCCTCGAAGGCGAGCTCGACGAATTCGCGTACCGAGCGGGCCTCGCCGGTCGCGAGTACGTAATCATCCGGTGGATCGTGATTGACCATGCGCCACATGCCCTCCACGTAATCGCGAGCGTGGCCCCAGTCGCGCCTGGCGTTCAGGTTCCCAAGATAAACACGATCCTGCAGGCCGTGGACGATGGAGGCCACGGCCCGGGTAATCTTGCGGGTCACGAAGGTCTCACCGCGCGTCGGCCCTTCGTGGTTGAACAGGATGCCGTTGGAGGCATGGACACCGTATGCCTCGCGGTAATTGACCGTAATCCAGTAGGCGTACAGCTTGGCGGCTGCGTAGGGGCTGCGGGGGCGAAAAGGCGTTTCCTCGTTTTGCGGCGCAGTCGGCGCGTTGCCGAAGAGCTCCGAGGTCGACGCCTGGTAGAAGCGGACCTCTTCGCACCGGTTCAGGATGCGCAGTGCCTCGAGCAGGCGCAAGGTGCCCAGCGCATCGCTGTTGGCGGTGTACTCGGGCGTCTCGAAGCTCACATGCACGTGGCTCTGAGCGGCCAGATTGTAGATCTCGTCGGGCCTGACCTCCTGAACCAGCCGGATCAGGTTGGTCGCGTCGGTCAGGTCCCCGTAGTGGAGGAAGAACCGTCTGTGGGATTCATGGGGGTCTTCGTAGAAGTGGTCGACGCGCCCGGTATTGAGGGACGATGATCGACGCTTGACGCCGTGGACCACATAGCCCTTGCTCAGCAGCAACTCCGCCAGACAGGCCCCGTCCTGACCCGTCACCCCCGTAATCAGCGCCACGCGATCGGCCATGACCTCCCTCATGCCTGATGGCGATCCCGATCGGTACGCCCATAGGCATCGTCGAAACGGACGATGTCGTCCTCGCCAAGATAGGAGCCGGATTGCACCTCGATGAGCTCGAGCGGCGCCGTACCGGGATTCTCCAGCCGATGCCTGACGCGCCGAGGAATATACGTAGACTGGTTCTCCGAGACGAAGAAGGTCTCGTCCCCCCTGGTCACCTGAGCGACGCCTCGTACCACGATCCAGTGCTCGGCCCGATGCTGGTGCATCTGCAGAGACAACCTCTGCCCCGGGTTGACGGTGATGTGCTTGATCTTGAAGCCGCAGCCGCCATGCACGAAGTCGTACGAACCCCAGGGCCGATAGACCTTGCGGTGGACCTTGTATTCATCTCGTCCAACGCTCCTGAGCTGCTCCACCACCTTCTTGACGTCCTGGACCGTGCTCTTGCCGGCGACGAGCACCGCATCGGCGGTGTCCACGATCACGCAGTCCGCCACGCCGACCGCGGCCACCAGCCGGTCGGCGCCGAGAACGCAGGTGTCGCGGGTCCCTTCCAGGACCACGTCACCCCGCGTGGTGTTCCCTCCCTCGTCCCGGTCGAGGTGCGCGCACAGCGCGGCCCAGGTGCCGACGTCGGACCAGCCGGCATCCAGGGGCACCATCACGGCGTCCGAGGTGTGCTCCATGACCGCATAATCCACCGAGATTGCAGGCGACTCTGCGAAAGCCCCCGCGTCCAGCCGCAGGAATGAAAGGTCCCGTACCGCTCGTTCGTGGGCGGTCTTCACGGTGTCCCGGATGGATTCTGCGTGAGCGCCGAGCTCCCGGAGATATCGGCCTGCCTCGAAGACGAACATGCCGCTGTTCCAGTAGTAGTCCTTGCCCTCGACCCAGGCAGCGGCGAGATCGGCATCCGGCTTCTCGACGAATCCATCGACTACGCGACCCTCATCGCTGAGCGCGGTCGGTGAGCCGGCCCTGATATAGCCGTAGCCGGTCTCCGGGTAGACGGGCGCCACACCGAACGTCACGAGCTTGCCGGCACTTGCTTCCCGGACCGCGGCCCGCACTGCGCCGGCGAACCGCGTCTCGTCCTGAACGAGATGATCGGCCGGGAGGACCAGCAGAATGGGCTCCTGGCGTTCGCGGCGCCGGGCCACGGCCTCCAGTGCGGCGGCGGCAATGGCAGGCGCCGTGCTCCGCGCCACGGGCTCCAGAATAATCGCGGCCGGAGTGACACCGACGGCCCGGAGCTGCTCCGCCACCATGAATCGGTGTTCGTCATTGCACACCACGATAGGGGCCTGCGAGTCATCGAGGGCCGAGAGCCGCAGGGCGGTCGCCTGCAACAGCGTGTGCTCATCCAGCAGCGCGATGAGCTGCTTGGGATGGTGTTCGCGGGAGACCGGCCAGAGCCTGCTGCCGGCCCCTCCCGAGAGGATGACGGGGACCACGGTCGGGTTCACGTTCCAGGAAATCCGTACGCGTGTCGAGGGACGGATCGATGTTCTGCCGACACCGGATCACCACAGGTGAAGGCGAAATCGTTTTCGGGAAGAGTATCTTGACATGCAGGCATGCCTGTAGTGTAAGTCATTCGCGCGTCAGCGGAATCAGGCAAACGCCGAACCGCCTTCTTCGATGCCCGCGAAAGAGCGCTCGACGAATACTGCTGCTTCACCGTGACGGCCACAGTGATCGAGGAAAGACACCTGCCAGGGCGCCCGCCGGCCGCCGGGCGAGCCCGCGCGACGTGAGCGAACGGATCCTCGTCGAGATCGGCGCGGGCGAGCTGATCGACAAGATCACGATTCTCAGGATCAAGTCAGAACGCATGACGGACGCGGCGAAGCTCGCCAACGTCAGGCGCGAGCTGGAGGTCCTTGGCGCTGCGCGCGACGCCTCGCTGCCTGCATCGACCGAGCTGTCCACACTTGAATCGGATCTCGAGACGATCAACAACGCGCTTTGGCAGATCGAGGACGATATTCGTGCGTGCGAGGCGGTGCGTGACTTCGGACCGGGATTCATCAAGCTCGCGCGCGCCGTGTATACCTGCAACGACCGTCGAGCCGCGATCAAGAAAGAGATCAACCTGCTCACCGGCTCCTCATTGATCGAGGAGAAGTCCTACGCTCGTGCTCCCTGAGGCCCGAGTCTCGCCACGACCGTCTCGAAGACACGCCCCGCGTCGAGCAGTGGCAGATCCGGCACCTCCATGACTTCGAGCCGGCGGTCCATGCACGTGAGGTACGCTGCCGTATGGGGGCCGTACAGCGCCAGGCCCCGCGCGCCGCAATGCGCGGCGAGATGTGTCGGTCCGGTGTCGTTGCCGACGACGAATCCAGCGCGTGTGGCGAGCCCGGCGATCTGGAACAGGCTCAGGCAGTCGCCGCGGGCAGTGAGCGCAATGGCGGGCAGTGAGCGGCAGAGGTCGATCTCGTCGGGTCCCGGCGCCGTGACTACCTGGTGACCTTGCTCGATGAGAAGCTCCGCCAGACGAGCATAGTGCGGCCAGCGCTTTTGCGGGTGGCGCGCGGATGCGCCCGGGATCAGGAAGACGAAGCCGTCCGATACACCGTGCGCTTCGAGAATCCCGCTGACGTCGTCGGCCATCCATCCAGGATCCGGCTGTTGGCAGTGTGTCGTGGCGATTCCGGCATCGGCCAACTGCCCAGCCAACCTGTCGAGAACGGGGACCGTCTTGAAACGATCCGTGCGGCAGGGAAGGCTGCACCCCGGCGCTGTGCCCGACCAGAGGATCGGCTGACGCATCCAGCGAAAATACATCGCCGTCCGGCTGCTGTTTTGAAGATCGTATACGAGGTCGTAGTCCGAGGCGCGCAGGCGCCGGCGCAGCTCCAGCAGATAAGGAAGCTGCCACCGAGGCTTTCGCCGGTCGATCTCGACAACGTCGACGTGCGGACACCGCTCGAAAATCGCCGCGTACCCCGGGGTCGTGAGCGCGGTTATCGTGGCCTTCGAATGATGTAGCCGGATATCGTGCAAGGCGCCTTCCGCCAGCACGACGTCGCCAAACGCTCCGAGCTTGATGACCAGGACCTTGCGCGCGGCCCGAGCCGACTCGTGCATGGCAGGGTCGGTCATGTTCGGCCGCGGGCTCATGGAATCCGACAAGCTTCGCTGACGACGGCGATCCTGATTCAACTCGTTCCGCTCCTCCGGCGGCGAAGCAGCGCTGCTTCGTACACCGGCGGCGCCCCCGGCGGCCGGGTCTTGAAACGCCGGTGAACCCACAGATACTGCTCGATGCCGCGCTCGATCTGAGCTTCGAGCACTTCGTTCAACCGCTCCGCATCGGCCAGATCGTCACCGATCGGAAAGCCCTCGATGGCCGGTTCGAGCACTACGTCCCAGCCCGAATCGTCCGCACGGCGATGCGACGCGTACGGGACGATTCTTGCGCCGCTCCGGCGCACGAGCCAGGCGGTCGCGGTCGTGGTGGCCGCACGCTCGGCGAAGAATCGCGCGAAGACGCGCCGCCGCCCGCTGTAGTCCTGATCCGGCGCGTACCACAGAATGCGGTTTCGACCCAGGTACCGGATCATCGCCCTGGCGTCCTTGTGCGCGACGAGCGCCGAGAGATAGCGCGTTCGGCCAGCGCGAAGCGCCGAGTCCCACCACGGATCCTTGTGAGGTCGGTAGGTCGCGCCGACCTCGTAGCGCGATGCGAGGATGCGGCCTCCGATCTCGAACGTGGTGAAGTGTCCGCCGAAGAGAATGACCCCCCTTCCATGAGCCAATGCCGCCTCCAGATGCTCTGCGCCGATGATCCGGGACCGCGTCGCGATCTGCTCATCGCTTCCCCACCAGGCGATTGCCGTCTCCACGAGCCCGAGTCCCAGGGAGCGAAAGTGGCGGCGCGCAATCCGCGAGCGCTCCGCCTCGGCGAGTCCGGGAAAGCAGGCCGCGAGGTTCGTCTCGGCGATTCTCCTCCGGCGGTGCATGAGGCAATGCATCAGCCGGCCCGCCACGCCGCCGAGCACGCGCTGAGCCCTCCACGGCAGCCGAACGACGCTGCGCATCGCATACAGGAAGCCTTTCGACAGGGTCCGACCGAACACCGCGCCTACCTGCCGCCGCCCCGTCTCGTTGCGGTCATCGTGGACATGACGGTCTCCGGTTCTTCCGGATCGTCCGCTCAAATGGAACAAGACTGTTCCTCGCCAGTCTACGGCGCTGGCCTGGCGGCGACCGCGCCAGCGGTCGCCGCTCACTTCCCGATGCAGAAGCTCGAGAAGATGTGCGCAAGCAGATCCTCGGTCGCGAATGCTCCGGTGATCCCGCCGAGCGCGTCCTGCGCTTCGCGAAGCTCCTCGGCGACGAGCTCGCCGGCTTTGGCGACGACCAGCCGGCACTGCGCGCGATCCAGGGCGGCGAGCGTCCGTTCCAGTGCGTCCACGTGACGCCGGCGCGCCATGAAAGCGTCCTCGCAGACCGCCGCGCCAAGTAGCACGCGGTCGACCATCGCTTGTTCCAGCTCGGCGAGTCCGACCCCCCTGAGGGCGGACACGCGCGCCGTCAGCGTTTGCCGTGCATCGACCGTGACGCCGGGTTCACGGCCGCTGAGGTCGATCTTGTTCCGCACCACGATGCGCGCCGGCGCGGCGGCGGCGCGTTCCAGAAGCGCTACGTCCGCGTCGCGCGCGGCGTCGCGGTCGTCGACGACCACAACCACCAGATCCGCGTCGTCGATGGCGCTTGCAGCCCGTTCGACGCCGATCCGCTCCACCGGATCCGAGGTCTCACGAAAACCGGCGGTGTCGTGCACGTCGAACGGAACGCCCGCGATGACGACCCGTTCGCGTACCACGTCACGGGTCGTACCTGGAACGTCGGTCACGATCGCGGTGTCGGTGCGGGCAAGGCGGTTGAGCAGGCTCGACTTCCCGACGTTCGGCGCGCCCGCAATCACCAGCTTGACGCCGTTGCGCAGCACCGCGCCGCGATGGGCGCCGGCCAGGGTCGCCGCGACCGCATCGCGCAACGCGGCGATGCGCGCCGCCGTCTCGGGGGTCCCGAGGAGATCGAGCTCTTCATCCGGAAAATCGATCGACGCCTCGATGAACGAACGCAGCTCGATGAGTCGATCACGGTGATTCTCCACGGTTCGCGAGAACTCGCCCGAGAGTGACCGGCGCGCGCATCGCGCCGCCGACGCGGACGCGCTGTCGATGAGATCGGCGATCGCCTCGGCCTGCGCCAGATCGATACGATCGTTGAGAAAGGCGCGCAACGTGAACTCGCCGGCCCTGGCCGCGCGGGCGCCCAGCTCGCAGACGCGCTCCAGCACCATGCGCGAGACGACGACCCCGCCGTGACCGTGGAGCTCGAAGACGTCTTCACCGGTGAACGAGTGCGAGGCATCGAACCGCAGTGCGAGGCCGTCATCGATCACCGCCCCCGCCCCATCCTTGAATCGGGCGTAGGCCGCGACCCGTGGGGCCGGCACCCGGCCGACCATGCAATGCGCGATCTCGGTGGCCAGCGGCCCCGAAACCCGCACGATCGCGATCCCCCCCCGTCCGGGCGGAGTCGCGATGGCGGCGATCGTATCGCCGAGGCCCGGAAGGTTCACCGGCCGGTCAGGCCCGGCAGGCCTTCGCGAACCGTCAGGTGTCGCCCACGATCTTCTTCGTGATGACCCATTGCTGAATGATCGACAACACGTTGTTGACGAACCAGTAGAGCACGAGTCCCGACGGAAAGAAGAGGAAGAAGAAGGTGAAGACGAACGGCAGCGCCATCATGATCTTCGCCTGCATCGGGTCGGGCGGCGTCGGGTTGAGCTTTTGCTGGATCAGCATCGTGATGCCCATCAGGACCGGCAGCACGAAGTACGGATCGTGGAGACTGAGATCGTCGAGCCAGCCGATGAACGATGCCTGGCGCAGCTCGACGCTCTCGAGCAATACCCAGTACAGCGCGATGAACACCGGGATCTGAACGACGATCGGCAGACACCCGCCGAGCGGGTTGATCTTCTCCTCGCGGTAGAGCTCCATCATCGCCTGGTTCATGCGCTGCTTGTCAGCGGCATAGCGCTCGCGCAACGCGGTGATGCGGGGTTGGACCTTGCGCATCCTCGCCATCGACTTGTAGCTCGTGGCCGAGAGCTGGAAAAAAGCCAGCTTGATCAGGAGCGTCAGGATGATGATGGCCCAGCCCCAGTTGCCGACGAAGCCATGGATCCAGCTCAGCAGCCAGAACAGCGGCTCGGCGATCAGCCACAGCCATCCGTAGTCCACGGTTCGTTCCAGGTGGGGCGCGACGCCCTGCATGCGCTCCTGGATTTTGGGACCGGCATAGAAGGAGAAGGAGAAGTCGCCGTTCCCCCCGGGCGGAACCGTGCGGACCGGACTCACGACCCCGATCGCGAAACGGCCGTTCGCCAGGCTCTTCGAGTAGTAGTGATTGGTCTCTTCGGCGCCGGGAACCCAGGCTGCGGCGAAGTAGTGCTGAATCATCGCCACCCAGCCGCCGGCCACGTCGCGGTCGACGTCCTGGCTCGCCATGTCCGAGAAATCGACTTTCTCGTAAGGCTTCTCCGGCCCCGACAGGATCCCGCCGGTATAGGTATAGGTGCGGAACAGCCCGCCGCTGCTCTCCGGCTCGCCGCGCTGGAGCTGGCCGTACAGCGCGCCATGCCACGCCTCGTCGCTCCGATTGGCGACGTCGACCCGCACATCGACGACGTAACGATCCCGTGCGAAGCGATAGGTGCGGATGACTTCGACACCGTCGGCCGACCGCCAGCGTAGCGGAACGTCGATGGCATCCGTGCCGTAGGCCAGCTCGTAGGCGTCCGCGTCGGATTCGAACTGCGCATGGTGGCTCGGCGCCGAACGTGGTCCGGTGAGCCCGGACTGGGCGATGAAGAAGCGTTTCGGGTCGCCGTCGTCGAGCAACCTGAACGGCTCGTCCGGCCTGTCGTTGGACACGGGATAGGACCGGAGATCGACCCGCGCGATGGTTCCTCCAAGGGTGTCGATCTCGACCGCGAGCACGTCGGTGGTCACCTTGATCTTCCGGCCATGACCGGAACCGCCGGCGGCATCCGTCAACGACGGGGCGGCCGCCGTTGCGGTCCGGGCGGGTTGGGGAACTTGCGGTACATCGACGCTCGGTGGTGCGGTGTCACCCGGTCCCGCGTCGGGGGCTGGCTGCCCGGTGCTCGCCGGCGGGGACGGCTTCGGTCCGTAATCGCGTTGCCATGCTTCCCACAGAAAGAACGACACCACGCACAGCGCGATGATCAGGACGGTGCGAATCTGTTCGATCGCCATCGTGCGCCTCTGTTCGCTACCGTGCCTTCGCGGTGCGGCGCGCCAGCCGCGCTGCGCGTTCCCACTGTCGTGCCAGCAGCCCTCCGAAGCGCTTCGAATCCATCTTCTCCGCGCCCGGCCTGGCGAGCACCACGACATCGAGTCCAACGAGGCGTTCGGCATGGTGGCGGAAGCTTTCCCGGATCCAACGCTTCAGCCGATTGCGGGCCACGGCACGGCGCGCGACGCGACGCGGGACGGCGAGTCCGAGCCTGGGATGGTTCGCGCCGTTGGCGCGCGCGACGATTGCGACGATCTGGGTGTTCAACCGGATACCGCCGGAAAAGACCTTTGCGAAATCTTTCCGCCGCCGCAGCCGGCACTCCGGCCCGAACCGCCGATCGGAGGAATTACGCTCAGGCAGAGAGTTTGTTTCGTCCCTTCGCACGCCGTGCGCTGAGGATCCGACGACCTGCCTTGGTGGCCATGCGAGCCCGGAAACCGTGACGCCGCTTGCGTTTCAGGTTGCTCGGCTGAAAAGTGCGTTTCATCGTCCCGTTTCCGCCCCGATGAGGATCCGTCGAAGACGACGGCCGGCGTACAGCCGAATAGCGCGGAATTTACAGGCGGGTGCAGGGCAGTGTCAATTCGACCGGCCGAATCGGCAGCCCCGCTTCACGAATGGGAGGTGGCCGCGATCAGTCGTCGAGATCGCGTACTCGGGTCAGGCCCCGAAGCTTTCCCTGGCCGCGCTCGAGCCGGCGCCAGTCACCGGGGAGCTCCACTCGGGCAAGTGCGGCGGTAGGCAGCAGCTTTCCATCACCCGGAACCGGGACACCGCCCGCGAGGTGATCGAGCAGGTACTCGAGCCCGGGGTTGTGTCCGACGATCATCGTGCGCTGCGCATCGGGATCGCACTCGCCGAGCACGTCGAGGAGCGTCGACAGATCCGCCTCGTAGATCGCGCCCTCGAAACGCACGGACTCCAGGGAGAGCCGAGCCGCCCGCGCGACACCGTGGATCGTCTGGACCGCACGCGTCGCGGTGGAGCACACGATCGCGTCGGGCAGCAGCCCGGTCTCCGTGATGTAGCGGCCAATTCGTTTCGAGGCCCTGAGTCCGCGCAACGCCAGCGGACGATCGAAATCGGCGGGCGCATCGGTGTCCCACGCGGATTTCGCGTGGCGGAGGATGAGCAGCTCGCGGCGGTTCATTGGCGGTTCGACGGCCATGCGCGTCATGTCGACGAAGGAGGGACGAGTCTCGGCGGACGATTGCCGTGATGCAACCCCACCAGGCACGTCAGCAATACGATCGCGCCGGCCTGATGGCCGGCCGCCAGCGGGATCGGCACATGGAGCAACACGGTGGAGACGCCGAGCACGATCTGGGCGATGACGGCGACGAGGCTCGCGTCGGCCCAGAGGCGGGCTCGGCGCGAGATCCCGGGCCTCAGGCTCGCTCCCCAGGCGGCGACCACCACGAGACAGCTTGCGAGGGCCAGCAACCGATGGGTGAACTGCGCCGTGACCGGGTTCTCGAAGAAGCTCCTCCACCAGGGTGACGTCTCGAACATCCCGGGCGGCACCCAGAATCCGCCCATCTTCGGAAACGTCGGATAGACGTGGCCGGCCTTCAGCCCGGCGACGAACGCCCCCATGACGAGAGCGAGGAAGACCGCCACCCCGGCCGCGAGGGTCGCTCGTCTCGCAAGGCAGGCGGTGTCGGGCCGCTGCGGCGCGCCGGCGTCGAGCATGCGCAACCCGAGGGCGAAGAGATAGATGTAGATCAGGACCGCGAGCGAGAGATGGGCCGCGAGCCGATACGGGCTCACCCGGGGCTCGTCGATGAGCCCGCTCCTGACCATGTACCAGCCGAGCACGCCCTGCACTCCCCCGAGAACGAACACACCGGCGAGCCGGGGGATCATCGCCCGGGGGATCGCACGCATCGCGAGAAATACGAGAAACGGCACCAGGAACGCGATTCCAACTCCGCGCCCCAGCATGCGATGGGCGTACTCCATCCGGAAGATGCGCTTGAACTGCGCGAGGGACATCCCGCGATTGACGAGTCGATACTCGGGCGACGCGCGGTACGCGTCGAATTCGCGCTGCCACGCTTCCTCGCCGGAGGGCGGCAGCACACCGGAGACCGGATGCCATCGGACCATGGACAGCCCCGAGCCGGTCAGTCGGGTCACCCCGCCCACCACGACCATCGCGCAGACCAGCGCCGCACACGCGATCAGCCACCATCCCACCGCGCCGGCCGACGCGCGCCATGCCGGGGACGGTGCATCCATCAGCGTTGCCGATCCGTTCATCGTCGTGCGGCGAGGAGCCTCTTTTGAATAATCTGCCCGCACCGCGGGAGACCGAGAGTCCAAGTGAGGGCTGGCTTGCACTGCGCAGCGGATCCCGGTTCCCGACGGAACGGCCGAGGTGGCCCGGACGCCGCGGCGAACCCTCACCGAAAAGATACACGACAGAGACTCGTCGTTCGCTGGAAGAGGTTCCAAGTTGCGGCCCCGGAAGCGGATCGTGTAGGTTCGCGAACCGCCTCGCGTACCGCGCGCCGCGAAATGCGGCAGGCACGAGAGGGTCGGTGACGGCGCGATCGCAGCGGTGTATCGCGGGCGTCTCCGGCCCGACTTCCCTGGACTCCCGGCGATCCCGGAATTTCCGTTTCCAACCGAACGAGCGAACCCGATCCATGGCCTCGACGATACCCTCCGAACCGTTACCTGCACCTCAACACCAGCCGGACATCAGGATCTCGGTGCGCCAGACCTTCGGGTTCGACTGCGAGCTCGACGTGCCGGCATTCAGCGAACGCACCGAGCACGTGCCGAACGTCGACGAAGCCTACCGCTTCGACCGGAACACGACGCTGGCAATCCTCGCGGGGTTCGCCCACAACCGCCGGGTGCTGATCCAGGGCTATCACGGCACCGGGAAGTCGACGCACATCGAGCAGGTCGCGGCCCGGCTCAACTGGCCATGCATCCGCGTCAACCTCGACAGCCACATCAGCCGTATCGACCTCGTCGGCAAGGACGCCATCGTGCTCCGCGACGGTCGGCAGGTCACGGAATTCCGCGAGGGAATTCTGCCGTGGGCGTATCAGCATGCCTGCGCCCTGGTGTTCGACGAGTACGACGCCGGACGCCCCGACGTGATGTTCGTGATCCAGCGCGTGCTGGAGGCGGAAAGCCGGCTCACGCTTCTCGACCAGTCCCGGGTCCTGCATCCCCATCCGGCATTCCGGCTCTTCGCCACGTCGAACACCGTCGGCCTCGGCGATACCACCGGGCTCTACCATGGCACCCAGCAGATCAACCAGGGCCAGATGGACCGCTGGAGCCTCGTCGCGACGTTGAACTACCTGAGCCACGATGCGGAGTGCGAGATCGTGCTCGCCAAGGCTCCGGAGTACGACAGCGCGGAGGGGCGCCGGACCATCGCCGCGATGGTGACGATCGCCGATCTCACCCGATCCGGCTTCATCGCGGGCGATGTGTCGACGGTGATGAGTCCCCGCACCGTGATTACCTGGGCGCAGAACGCGAAGATCTTCGGCGACGTCGGATTCGCGTTCCGGCTCACGTTCCTCAACAAGTGCGACGAGGTCGAACGCTCCATCGTCGCCGAGTACTACCAGCGCTGTTTCGGCACCGAGCTGCCGGAGACCGGCGTCAACGTCACCCTGACCTGAGCACTCGTGAACGAAGCACGCATCCGCCACCAGCCTCCGGACGTCCCCACCACGGTACGGGGCCTGCTCGCGAGGTTCGAGACGCGCCGCGCGTCGCCTGGACGATGCCCGCACTCCTGAAGCACGGCGCGAGCCGGACGAACGAGACCCTCGACGAGCTTCGTCGAGCCACCGCGGCAGTGGCGCGGGCGATCGGTCGTACCGAGGCGCTCGACGTCGAATTCGTGAGCGAGAATCCCGGCACAGCCGGGAGCACGGTGCGGATCGAGCGTCCGGACCCGTCGCTGCCCTATCAGCAGGTGGTGCGCGCCCGCGGCCAGGCCGACTCGGTGGCCCTGAAGCTGCGCCACCATGACGCGGCGTTCCACGCCCGGCACGTGCCGCGCAGTGCCCAGGCCCGGCAAGTGTTCAATGCACTGGAGCAGACCCGGTGCGAGGTGCTCGGCGCGCGGGCCATGGCCGGAGTCGCGATCAATCTCGACGCCGCGCTCGAAGCACGGGTCGCATCACTGAACCTCGACCGTCCCGGTGATTCCGATCAGGCGCCGCTTCCCGAGATGCTCGGGCTGCTCGCACGCGAAACGATGCTCGGACAGCTTCCTCCTCCCTCGGCGGCGAAGGCGCTCGAGCATTGGCGCCCGAAGCTCGAGAGCATCGTGGGCACTGATCTCGTCGAGCTCTCGCGTTGCGTGCGCGACCAGCGGGCGTACGCACAGGCGATGCGCGATCTGCTGCGATCCCTCGGATTCTCCGACGAGCAGGCCGATCCGCAGTACGACGAATCCGACGACGAATCCGGGAGCGACGGCGACGCGAGCGCACTGAACGAAGGCGAGGCCGGCGACGCGGACGCCGCTCTCCCGGAGAGCGCGGAAGGGGCCGAGATGCGCGACGGCGCCGGCGAAGACGAGACGGACGCCGGCGACATGGAGAGTCTCGACCCCGGCAGCCTCGAGTTCGGCGAAGAGGACTCCGAGACCCCCGGCGAGGCGATCTGGCGCCCCCAGCCGGGCCACAACGTTCCCGACCGCGACCAGTACCACGCCTATTGCGCCGACTACGACGAGATCATCGAGGCGGCGCAGCTCTGCGAGCAGGATGAGCTGAACCGGCTGCGCGCGCACCTCGACCAGCAGCTCTCGCACCTGCAGAGCGTCATCGGCAAGCTCGCGAACCGGCTCCAGCGCCGGCTGCTTGCGAAGCAGGTCCGGTCCTGGGAATTCGATCTCGAAGATGGCTACCTCGACACCGGCCGTCTCTCGCGGGTGGTCGCGAACCCTGTCCACGCCCTCTCCTACAAGATGGAGAAGGAGACGGGGTTCCGCGACACGGTGGTCAGCCTGCTGATCGACAACTCGGGCTCGATGCGGGGCCGTCCCATCGTGGTCGCGGCGATGAGCGCCGACATCCTCGCCCGCACCCTGGAGCGTTGCGGAGTGAAGGTCGAGATTCTCGGATTCACTACCCGGGCCTGGAAGGGTGGCCAGTCCCGGGAGCGGTGGCTCGCGGAGGGCAAGCGCCCGAACGCGGGGCGGCTGAACGACCTTCGCCACATCATCTACAAGTCCGCGGACCAGCCCTGGCGGCGGGCGCGGCGCAGCCTCGGCATCATGCTGCGCGAGGGGCTGTTGAAGGAGAACATCGACGGCGAGTCGCTGCTGTGGGCGCACCAGCGCCTCCTCGGCCGGCCCGAGCAGCGCCGGATCCTGATGGTGATCAGCGACGGCGCGCCGGTCGACGACTCGACGCTGTCGGTCAACCCGAGCAACTATCTGGAACGACATCTGCGTCAGGTCATCGAGCACATCGAGCACCACAGCCCGGTCGAGCTGCTCGCGATCGGCATCGGTCACGACGTCACCCGGTACTATCAACGCGCTGTGACACTGGTGGACGCGGAGCAGCTCGGCGGCGCGGTCATGGAGCAGCTCGCCGAGCTCTTCGACGCCGACTGGGAGCAGCTCGCGGCACGGCGCCGGCGCGCGGCGCGTTAGCTCGTTGCCGGCTTGCCGTTCTCCCGGCGCCCATATGCGCACAACCCATCCACCGCACTACAATTGCAGCTCGACGGACACGGTCGCCCCCATGCACGAGCTCCTGACCACACCTCTCGAAGACCCCGCGGCGTGGCGCGGCGACCGGATGGCCGAGCGGTCCGACTGGATCGTCACGCTCGACGAGACGATGGTCGCGGAGCTTGAATCCGCGGTTGCGGCGGTTGCGGCGCGCGGCATCGAGCTCTTCGAGGTCACCCGCCCCGACTTTCCGCTCCCGAGAATGAGCGGGCACTTCGAGACGATGCTCCGGGAGCTGGAGGGCGGCCGGGGCTTCGCTCTTCTGCGGGGGCTTCCCGTCGCGCAGTGGAGCGATGCCGAGAACCGCATCGCGATCTGGGGACTCGGCACCCATCTCGGGCTGCCGGTCGGTCAGGACCTCGCCGGCAACCTGCTGCACGACGTACGCGACACCGGCCGCAGGTTCGGCTCCGACGACTCGATCAGGTACTACCAGACGAACCACGCGATTCGCCTGCACACCGACGGAGGCGACGTCTTCGCGCTCGGATGCGTGCGTCAGGGCGCCAAGGGAGGGAGGAGCCTCGTGGTGAGCGCGGTGGAGGTCTTCAACGAGATCGTTCGCCGCCGCCCCGACCTCGCCGTCGTGCTCCAGGAAAACTTCTGGATGGACGCACGCGGACAGCGCCCGGACGGCGCCCGCTGCCAGGTGCTACCAATCTACACCCGCCACGACGGCCACCTGAGCATCCTGCTCAAGCCCGAGTACATCGACTCGGCGCAACGATTCGATGAAGTACCCCGCCTCACCGACGCGCAACGCGAGGCGCTCGACCTGTTCCACCGGATCACACAGGAGCCGGGAGTGGCGCTGGAATTCGATCTGCGGCCGGGGGACGTGCTTCTCGCGAGCAATCACACGATCATGCACGGCCGTACCGGGTTCGAGGATGCGTCGGAGCCGACGCATGGCCGCCACATGCTGCGGCTGTGGCTCACGATCCCCAATGGCCGCCCGCTGCCGTCCCATTACGCCGACACCCGGGAGTACGCGCAGACCTACCGGCAACGAATGCCGGCCTGAAAAAACGCGCCGCACGGATCGGAATACACTTCCGTACATGGCAGCATCGTTCCACCCGAAACCGAAGCCGGTCACGCCGTTCGCGCCACACCGACATGGAGGCGACCCGTCGCTGGTGCGAACATACCGTCCAGCTCTTCGGCGTCGAGCGCTGCATGTTGGAATCGAGCTTCCCGAGGGCAAGGCTCAGATCACCCCCGCCTCCGACAACGCCGCCATCTCCTCGTTCGTGAGGCCCAGCTCCTCGCCGTAGATCGCCTCGTTGTGGGCGGCCAGGGGGTTTCCGAGATGGCGGATCCCGCCCGGGGTGTCGGACAGCCTGGGGATGGTGCCCTGGAGGGCGACGTCGCCGATGCGGGGATCGGTCACGCGGGTGAGGGTGTCCCGCACCCAGAACTGCTCCTCGTTGAAGATGTCTTCGATGCTGCACACCGGTCCGCAGGGGACCTCGCCTTCGGAGCACCGGCGGATGACCGTCTCCCGGTCCTGGCTCGACGTCCACGCGCGCACCATCGCGTTCACCTCGTCGCGTCGCGCGAGCCGCGAGCGCTTGAGCCGGAAGCGTTCGTCGTCGGCGAGCTCGGGCCGGTCCATCGCCTGCGCGAGGCGGGCGAACATCTTGTCGTTGGTGCATGCGATCGCCACCCAGCGGCCGTCCGCGCAAGGGTAGTGGCTGTGCGGCGTCGCGGTGTGGGTCTCGGTGCCGCTACGCTCGCGTACGTATCCGGTCCTGTCGTAGACCGCCGCGATCTCGTCGAGGAACCGGAAGATGCCGTCGTGCAATCCGACGTCGATGGACTGGCCGCGGCCGGTCTTCTCGCGGGCGCGCAACGCCAGCATCACCCCGAACGCGCCGTAGAGGCCGGACAGGTAGTCGGCCAGTGTGGTCGAACCCGCGATGAGGGGCGGGGTATCCGGCCGGCCGGTGACGTAGGAGAGGCCCGCGTAGGCTTGCGCGATGCGCGCGAACCCCGGCAGCCCCGACTTCGGCCCGGTCTGTCCGTAGGCGGAGACGCGCAGCATGACGAGCCTCGGGTTGATCGCGAGCAGATCCGCGAATCCGAGCCCCCATCGTTCCATGGTGCCCGGCCGGAAGTTCTCGATCACCACGTCCGCCGTGGCCGCGAGCCGCCGGAAGAGCGCGGCGCCCCGCTCGTCCTTGAGGTTCAGCGTGATGCATTTCTTGTTGCGCGCGTCGTTGAACCACCAGTAGGTGTCGCCCGCCTCGCTCGGGGTGCCGAGGCGCCGCAGGTCGTCGCCGACGCCCGGGCGCTCGATCTTGATGACGTCGGCGCCGAACTCCGCGAGACAGGTGGCGGCGAACGGGGCGGCGACGAAGGTGGCGGCATCGAGCACCCGGACGTCGTCGAGCGGCATAATCGTTCCTGTCACCGGGCTTGCTCCCGCGTGGTGGTTGCGGCGGTGCGCTCCGCGCGCGGATCGGATCGCCTCCGCATCGCGCGCGCCGCCATGAGCCCGCGAGCCGTGGCAGGCGCGGACCTGGACCGATTGTACGAGACGGCGAGTGGTCACGTTCCGAGGGATTGAGAAAGGTGCACGCAACGTCTGAAGGTCCGGGACCGGCGCCGCTCGCGGCAAGGCTGGGGCGCACCCTCGTCGTCGGCGCCGCCGGCGGCGCGCTGTTCGCATGGCTGAACCTGCCACTGGCATGGATGCTGGGAGCGATGGTCGCGACGACCGCGGTATCGCTCGGCGGCGCGACTCTCTACGTACCGGGTCCGATGCGTTCGATCA
The DNA here is from genome assembly GCA_958295835.1 of uncultured Gammaproteobacteria bacterium. Taxonomy (GTDB): domain Bacteria; phylum Pseudomonadota; class Gammaproteobacteria; order HK1; family HK1; genus HK1. The sequence continues at coordinate 2,931,041 of OY282378.1, read as the reverse complement.
TGGTCGCGATCATCGGGGTGCTGCTCGGCGCGAGCTTCACCCCGGAGATCCTTGAAAAGGCACGTGAGTGGCCGCTCACCATCGGATGCCTGCTGCTTTACCTCGGCCTCCTGGTCGGCATCCTCTTTCTCTATTTCCACCGGATCGTGGGCCTCGATCCGCCCACCGCCTACTTCTCGGCCACTCCGGGCGGACTGAGCGAGATGGTGATCACCGGCGCCGCGATGGGCGCCGACGACCGCACCATCGCGCTCATCCACACCTCGCGGGTGCTGCTGGTGGTTCTCATCATCCCGCTCTGGTACCGCTTCATGACCGGAGTGACCACGACACCCTCGGCGATGGGGCCGTCGATCGGTGCGATCGGGCTCGCCGACGTCGCAGTGCTCGGGGCATGTGCGGTCGCCGGCATGGTGGCGGGACGGCTCCTCCGGCTGCCCGCGTACCGGCTCTCGGGACCCTTGCTCGCGAGCGCCGTCGTTCACGCCACCGGACTGAACGAATCGGCCCCGCCGTGGGAGGTGGTCGCGGCGGCGCAGGTCGTGGTCGGATCGGCCATCGGAGCGCGCTTTACCGGCGTGCCGGTGCGCCGGGTGCTCGGCCTCATGACCGCCGCGCTGGTCTCCACCGTGCTGATGCTCGCCGCCACCGTCTCGTTCGCGCTGGTGCTTGCGCCTGCCACCGGACTCGACTGGCGGTCCATCGTCCTCGCCTATGCACCGGGGGGCCTGGCCGAGATGAGCCTCATCGCGCTGTCGCTCGGTATTGAAACCGCGTTCGTCGCGACCCATCACGTCATCCGCATCGGGCTCATCGTGGTGGCGGCGCCGCTCGTGTTCTCACGTTTCCGCCGGCCCGGCGGGCACGCCTGAGCCGAGGTCGGCCGCCTCTCAATCGGCGGACTGGAGCAGGTTATCCACGCTCCTCGCGACTTTCTCGAACAGCTCGGGCGCCGAGATCTCCATGACGTGATCCATCACCCAGCGGTTGGTCTGGCTGACGCCCATCGATCGCATCACCCGATCGCCGAAGTAGCGCAGCGCATCGAACCCCGGCTCCCCTTCGTCGAACCCGAAGCGGGCGTAGTCGTCGAGCCGTTCGTTGAGCATCTCCACGAAAGGCGCGCGGTAATCGCCCGGGCCGGCGACGTCGAGCAGATTGTCCTGCATCGAATCCGCGAGGCGCCGTCCGAGCGTGACGACGAGCATGGCCCGCGCCTCGTCGTCCAGGCGCCGGTGCGCGAGCCGGTCCACGAGCTGGACGGCGAAGGCGCAGTACTCGGAGATCACGCGGATGCGCTCGCGATCGGAGGCGTAATCGAAGCCTTCACGATGGATCTCCCTGGCGTGCTCGACGGACAGGCGCCATACGATGAACGCCAGCGCGCCGGCCGCGTCGGCAAAGCCCTTGCGCTGCGCTTCGTTGCGCTCGGAGTGGTGCCACCTGCTCTTGATGCGTATCGCCATCGTGCCGTTTCCACCACGTCGGGGTTAACCCATCTTTACCACTGCGAGCCGCAATTGGGTGGGGATTCGTCGCGATTTCGCCGATTTTCGCGTGTAGGTGATTGATGTGTCGTCGGAGAGGCAGATGTAGTGCCATAAAATGAATTCTCTCTGTTGCACCACATCCCGCCCGCCGCTACCCTGCGTCCATGTTCATCCGCCGCACCCGTACCCGCAGCATCGGCGAGCACTTCACCTTCCGCCTCGTGCGCTCCGAGCGCACCGGCTCGAAGGTGCGCCAACGCACCCTGCTCAACCTGGGACGGCACTTCGACATCGCACCAAGCGAGTGGCCGGTGCTGTGCCGGCGCATCGACGAACTCCTCGCCGGTCAGCTACCACTGCCACCCGATGGCCCCCCGGCGCTCGAATCACACGCCCAACGCATCACCGCGCTGCTGCTCGCCGGTGAACGCATCGGCGCTGCATCCTCGCCGGCGAGCCCGAGGCACGACTTCCAACACGTCGACGTCGACTCCCTGGAACTGATTCGCCCCCGCTCGGTCGGCGTGGAGCACGCCGCCCTGTGGGCGATGGACCAGCTCGGCCTGCGCACGCGGCTCGAAGCACTGGGCATCGGGGCGTCGGTACGCTCCGCCGCCATCGGCTCCATCATCGCGCGCATGGCCCGGCCAGGCTCCGAGCGCGCCACCCGGCGCTGGCTGGGCGAGCGCAGCGCCCTGGGCGAACTCCTGGGCGTGGACTTCGAGATGATGGGGCCGATGCGACTGTACCGCGCCTCCGATGCGCTGATGGCGCACCGCGAAGCCATCGAACGCCCCCTCTTCGACCGGGCGATGGACCTGTTCGACCTCCACCCCACCGTCACCCTCTACGACCTGACCAATACCTACTTCGAGGGCGAGGCGAGCGGACAACCCAAGGCCCGGCGCGGACACTCCAAGGACAAACGCACCGACTGCCCGCTGCTCACCTTGGGACTGGTGCTCGACGCCAGCGGCTTCGTGCGCCGCTCCCAAGTCTTCGCCGGCAACGTGCGCGAACATCACACCCTCGCCCAGATGCTCGACGCCCTCAACGCCCCGCGCGGCGCCCTGGTGGTCATGGACCGCGGCATCGCCACCGAAGACCGCGTGCGCTGGCTGCGCGAGCACCAATACCGCTACCTGGTGGTCAGCCGCGAACGCACCCGCCACTTCGACGCCGACGCGGCGCTGTCCATCGAGACCGCCTCCCATCACCGCGTGCATCTGCACAAGGTCCTCAGCGACGACGGCCAGGAAGTGCGCCTGTATTGCTTCTCCGAAGCGCGCGCCGCCAAGGAGCGCGCCATCGTCGAGCGCTTCGCCCAACGCTTCGAGGCCGCCCTCACCCGGCTCTCCGACGGGCTGTCCAAACCCCGCACCCACAAACGCACCGACCAAGTCTGGCAGCGCATCGGGCGGCTCAAAGAGACAAGCCGCGGCGTCGCCCAACACTACGACATCGAACTCGACACCAACCAGACCGGCGAGCGCGTCACCGCCGTGCGCTTCACCCGCCGCCCGCTCCCCGGCTCCATGCTGACCCACCCCGGCGTGTACTGCCTGCGCACCAATCAAACCGATTGGGACGAATCCACCCTGTGGCGCACCTACTTCACCCTCACCGACATCGAGGCCGTGTTCCGCTCGTTGAAATCCGAACTCGGCCTGCGCCCCATCTATCACCACAAGCCCATCCGCGCCGAGGGCCATCTGTTCATCACCGTCATCGCCTATCAACTCGTCCAGGTGATTCGCCGGCGCCTGCGCCAAACCGGCCAGTGCGCCCGTTGGACCACCCTTCGCCGAATCCTCGAAGGGCAGCAGCGCATCACCGCCACCTTCCGACGCGCCGACGGGCGCACCCTGCACGTGCGCAAAGCCACCCGTGCCGAACCCTCCCAACAGGCCATCTACGAGGCCCTGGGCATCGACCACGCACCCGGAGGGATCTGCAAAACCCTCGTCTGAACGACCCTCGGGCACACGATTGTAGTGCCACTCGCCGACCTCGAACATCGTAACTGTATGATGCAATGAGATATTGTGGGGTGGGGTGGTAAAGATGGGTTAAGGTGTAGCGCACCGGTTCGATCCGGTCCAGGGCAAGCGTGATCATGATTCGCGACAGAAGGCGAACGGATCCGGAGGTTCCGCGCGAGATCACCGCCGGCAGCTTCATCTTCGAGCTTCCGGGGGCGCTGTCGCGTGAAGTCTGCCGCGAGATGGTGCGGCGCTTCGAGGCCTGCGCGCCCGAGCAGTACGCGGGCCGGGTCGGTCACCACGCCGCCCTCGACACCTCGGTGAAGCGCTCGACGGACCTCGTCATGAGCGGGAAGTCGCACTGGAAGGATCTCGACGCCGCGCTCTTCCGGTCGCTGGCCTCGGCCCTCGATGCTCTGGCCCGGCGGCATCCGTTCTTCGGCGGCAGCTTCAAGGACGTCGGATACGCGATGCAGCGGACCGGTCCCGGCGAGTTCTACCACTGGCATATCGACGGAGGCAGCCACGCGCTGAGCCACCGCCAGTTGGTGGCGATCTGGTATCTCAACGACGTGGAGGGGCCGGGCGGCGAGACCGAGTTCCGCTTCCAGGCGGTGAAGGTCCGGCCGGAAGCAGGCAAGCTCCTGCTCTTCCCTCCGTTCTGGACCCACGAGCATCGCGGGGTCGTGCTCGAACGCGGGGTGAAGTACATCGCGACCACGTGGGTCGTCTTCGCCTGAGCGGGACGCCGCTCGAACGACTCATCCACCGTCGAGCGCATGGCCCGCGAGGGCCGAGGAGCCAGATCCATTCCACGCGGTGGAATCGAGGTTGCTCGTCCGTATCCGCGGCTGCGGGTCGGTCAGCGTGAAGTGGTCCTGGCCGAGGGATCCGCGGCCGGTCGTTCAGTCGTACCGTTTGTGGTACCGGCGCCGTGCACCGGCGCGTTGCACCACCACCCCGCGTACCGATGCGAGCCCGGCGGCCAGCGTGACCGGAGGATAGTCGCCGTTGAGCGCAACCAGCCGGTCACCGGCGTCCGTCCGCCGCAGCATCCGGAAGATGTACCCGCTATCGACCTCGGCGAGCACGAACGCCCCGTCCCTCGCCACCCCGGTCGGGTCGATGATGATGACGCAGCCGGCCGCGAACTCCGGCTCCATGCTGTCGTCGACGACCCGCAGCGCGAAGGGCTCCGCCTCGATGCAGGTGGTGGGCGGGGCGGTGTCCGCCGGCGGCCGTGTCGTCGGATCACTCATCGCGGCGCATCCTGTGAATTCGCCATCACCCGCGAACGACGACCGCCAAGCCGCGACGTGGCGGATCACGCATCATCGGCCATCGGCCGGATCGGGCCGACGTCCTTGTGCGGCACGAACAGCCCGCACCCGAGAAGGCGGCCCGGTCCGACCCCGCGGCATTGGAGCGCGAGCGATTCATCGCGGCCGAGATCGGCGATCAGCAGACTGCGGGTGATGTGCACGCCATGCGCCGACCCGATCCGATGCAAGCGCCCGCAGAGCAGCTTGCGCGCGCTCACCGAGCGTTCCCGGAGCTCCGACGCGACGCGCTCCACGAAGCGTTCTTCATCCCCGTCCTCCTCGTCCACGACGTAGCGGGCGAACACGGCGCCGGCGGGCTTCAACCGCCGCGGTTGCCGCTCCCCGATGGTGAGCTCGCATCCGCCCGCGTCGAGCCGGCGCCCGCAGAGCGCGGCGGTCTCCGAGGCCCGCCACACCGGCACCCGGAGCACCAGCCGCGTGCGGCGCGACAGGTTGAGCATCCCGCCGGATTCGCCGCCGGGGCGTTCCCAGCCGTTACCCGACGCCGCCCCGTGGATGGAGTGGATGCCCGCATCCGGCTCGTCTTCCAGCCACGGCAGGATCTTCACGATCGCGGCCCGCAACGCGCTCGCGTGATCGACGGGCAGCCATCGGCCGGAGAGCCGGAACGCCACGTCGATGGCATCGGCGTCGTACGCGGCGGTACCGGCGCTGGATTCCTCGTCCCATCGCATGTCCGGCTACCATCACCTGTCCGGCCGTATATCCGGCCCTGTATCCGGCGGCTGACGCATGTCCGGCTACCGGCCCGATGCCGAGGTGAACGCGCTCTCCAGGACGTCCTCCCAGTTCTCCGGGGTATCCGCGAACGGCGGCTTCACGTCGATGCGAAAGAACCGTTCTCCCTGGGCGCGGGTTCTGACCGCATCGACAAGCTCGGCAAACGATCCGAGGTCGTGGCGCTCGATCAGGATGTCGCTGACGTGGAGCATCGTCATGTTCTGCAAGCTGCACGGTGACGCCGAGCCATGATACCCCCCAATCATTGCATACTGTGCCGAAGGTTCCGGATGGCGTTCGGCGTACCGATACGGGGGAACGGGAGACAGGAGAGGCAACCGCCGACATCGACACCGCGGGCGGGAGGAAGGCGCTGTTTCATGCGTCGGACCGAGGGAGGCGGTCCTTCTCTCGGGATTGGCTACACAGAAGATCGAGGGGATCTCCGAGGGCCGGAGCCGGTCGCCCGCCCGGCGGTGGACAGCGATATGCACTGCCCGTCAGACTCGTCCCGACGCCGCGCAGCGATGGAGCGAACCGTGTCCGACACGCCAGCCCAGTACCCCCCGATCCCCTACGGACGAGGCAATTTTCGCGGCATTCGGCTCGACGGCTGCCTCTATGTGGACAAGACCCGCTTCATCCGCACGTTGGAGCAGGAGCGCTTCGTCTTCTTCATCCGGCCGCGGCGCTTCGGCAAGACGCTGTGGCTGACCATGCTCGACGCCTACTACGATCGTACCGTGGCCGACGAGTTCGACGCCGTCTTCGCCGGCACCGACATCGGCGACCGGCCCACGGGCAACCGCAGCCGCTACGTGGTGCTGTACTTCGACTTCTCGGCGTTCAGGCAGGCGTTGCCGACCCTGGAGGAGAGCTTCGACAGGCACTGCGCGCTGCACGTCCGCGACGCCCTGCGGCGCAACCGGGACCTGTTCGACGAAGACGCGGCGTGCACCATCCTCGCGCCGCCGTCGATCAACGAAAAGCTCGAAACGCTGTTCCTGTACACCCGGGACCACCACATCCCGCTCTACGTCCTGATCGACGAGTACGACAACTTCGCCAACACCATCCTCGCCCACCAGGGCGCCGAGGCGTATCACTCGTTCACCCATGGCGGCGGCTTCTTCCGCAACTTCTTCGCCACCCTGAAGGCCGGCACGGCGCAGTCGGGCTGCATCGAGCGGCTGTTCGTCACCGGCGTCTCGCCGATCACCATGGACGACGTGACCAGCGGCTTCAACATCGGCGCCAACATCAGCCTGGAGGCGGAGTTCAACGAGATGCTCGGCTTCACCGAGGACGAGGTACGGGACGTCCTCCGGATGTACCGCGACCGCGGCGCCATCGACCAGGACCCCGAGGCAGCCCTCGACCTGATGCGCGAGTGGTACAACGGCTACCGCTTCGCCGAAGGAGCGGCCAACGACATCTACAACACCGACATGGTGCTGTACTACCTGAAGCACTCCGTTCCCGACAAGAGCGGACCGCGTGACCTGATCGACGACAACATCCGCATCGACTACGGCAAGCTGCGCCATCTGCTGCTGGTCAACCGCCAGGCGAGCGCGCGCCAGGAGGGCGCGCGCCAGGAAGGCGCGAAGGAATACGTCCCGACCGGCGAGGCCGAGCTGAACGGCAATTTCGACCTGTTGCGCCAAGTGGTCGCCGAGGAGCGGGCGGACAGCCACATCCGCGCCAGCTTTCCGTTGAAGCGGCTGGCCGAGCGCGAGAACTTCCTCTCCCTGCTGCACTACTTCGGCCTGCTCAGCATCCGCGGGACGGTCGAGGGCAGGCCGCGCCTGGGGATCCCCAACCAGACCGTCAAGCGGCTGCTGTACGGCCACCTGCGCGAGGCGTTCGAGGACCTTGGCGTGTTCGCCGCCGACTTCTACGCACTGGAACGGCACATCCACGAGATGGCCTACCGCGGCGCCTGGCGTCCGGTGTTCGACTACCTCGCCGGCGCCGTGGCCCGCCAGACCGGCATTCGCGACTACATCGCGGGGGAGAAGGTGCTGCAAGGGTTCCTGGCCGCCTACCTCGGGGCCACGGGGCACTTCGTGTTCCACTCGGAGCGGGAGCTCGGCGGAGGGTATGCCGACATCTGCCTTGCGCCGAACCTGGCCGGCTACGCGGACATGCGCCACGGCTACGTGCTGGAGCTCAAGTACGTCAAGCGCGGCGAGAAGGACGAGCGGGCGGTGGAGGCCGCAGCGGCGGAGGCGGCGGCGCAGTTGCGTCGCTACCTGGCCGATGAAACGCTGGGCCGGCAGTATCCCACGGTGCGGTTCACCGGCCTGGCCCTGGTGTTCCACGGCTGGGAGCTGGTGCGGGGTGAAGCCGTCCCGGCGCCGCCGGCTTCGCCTCGGGCCGGCTGATCGTCCGATCCCGGGCCGGCGCCCGGCGCTTGAACGAACGTTTACGCAGGTCTTCGACGAGAAGATCCCGGTCGTGCCGGGTTCGATCATCGAGCCGGGCAGGGAAGCGTGGAATTGCGAAGGTGCGGGCTTGGCGAGGAAGCTGCACCGCCATCTCGACCGCGGCGGGTTGTGCGCATGAGGCGACTCACCACGATCATGTTGTCTCACTTTTACCGTCACCACCTCGCATTCGAGTCCCTGCTGATCTTCGAAGATCAGTCGGAGATTCCGAGGTTCGACTTGGCCCGGCTGTCCGACGTCGGTGGAGAAGTGGTCTCCTCCCTGGAATCGAGCGCCGATCTCGGCCGCAAGCTCCTCCAACGGGCCGCGTAAAGGTAAATTCCAATGCGGATTGAACAGATAGAGATCAAGAACTACCGCGTGTTTCGCGACGTCAGGCTGACGAAGCTGCCGCCCATGACCGTGGTCATCGGTGCCAACGGAACGGGCAAATCGACGCTGTTCGACGTGTTCTCGTTCCTGAAGGACGCCCTCGCCGGCAACGCCGCCTCCGCGGTCGCCCGGCGCGGCGGATTCCGGGAACTGGTCAGCCGGGGAAGGCGGGGTCCGATCGGGATCACGATCAAGTTTCGAGAGAGCGGTGGCCGCCTGGCTTCGTACATCCTTGAAATAGGGACGGACGGCAGACGGGCGGTCGTGGAGCGTGAAGTATTGCGCTACCGCAGGGGGCAGGGTTCCGGCCGGCCGTGGCACTTCGTCGACTTCTCACGCGGCCGCGGTACGGCAATCACGAATGAATCCGTCTACGGCGAGGCAGGCGCGGTCGAGCAGCGGGAAGAATTCGAGCTCGACGATCCCGGCATCCTGGCGATTAAGGGCCTCGGCCAATTTCGAGGATTTCGCGTCGTCTCGGACTTCCGAAATCTGATCGAGAACTGGTACATCTCGAACTTTCACATAGCCGATGCGCGGCCGAGCGCCGAAGCCGGCTACGCCGAACACCTTTCGACCCGAGGGGATAACGTGGCGCAGGTCGCCCAATACCTGTACGAGAATCACCGCAAGAGCTTCGAGCGTGTGCTCAAGACCATGCGCGCGCGCGTCCCGGGCGTGATGGCTGTACAGGCCAAATCTACGGAAGACGGCCGCCTGGTGCTGCGATTCCAGGACGAGAGCTTCAAGGACCCCTTCGTTGCCCGGTACGTCTCGGACGGTACGATCAAGATGTTCGCCTATCTGGTGCTGCTCCATGACCCGAAGCCGCATCCGCTCCTCGCCGTGGAGGAACCGGAGAACCAGCTTTATCCGTCGCTGCTCAGCGAGCTGATCGAGGAGTTCCGGGACTATGCACGCCGGGGCGGACAAGCATTCGTTTCGACGCACTCCCCCGATTTCCTGAGCGGCGCGAAGCTCGGCGAAATCTACTGGCTGCAAAAGGTGGACGGTTTCTCCGTGGTTCGGCGTGGAAGCGACAGCCAGCTCCTGCGCGATCTGGTCGAGGAAGGAGACCTCCCCGGCGCGCTCTGGAAACAGCGGCTGTTCGAAGGCGCGGATCCGCAATGACGAAACTCGTCTTTCTGGTGGAAGAACCCTCGATGGCGGACATGCTCGACGGACTCCTGCCGAGGCTCTTTCCCGCACTCCGGTTTCAGTGCGTCCCTCACGACGGGAAGCAGGATCTGGAGAGGAGCATCCCCCGGAAGCTGCGGGCATGGCGTGAGCCGGGCGTACGTTTCGTGGTGGTGCGGGATCAGGACAGTGCGGATTGTCGGCAAGTCAAGGCGAGACTGGTCGGTCTATGCCGACAGGCCAGGCGCACCGACGTCCTCGTCCGGGTAGTCTGCCGGGAACTCGAAGCCTGGTACGTCGGTGACCTGGAAGCCCTCATGCAGGCGTTCCCGGAAGCTCGGCCACACGCGCGCCGCGAGCTGAACCGAGCGCGATACCGAAATCCGGATACAGTCGTTCAGCCTTCCAGGGCTATTGCCAAACAGATCCCCGAATTTCAAAAGCGTCTTGGTGCAAGACGCATGGCGAACCACCTGTCGCGAGAAAACCGCTCGCACAGCTTTCAGGTCTTCCTGGCCGGAATCGAGCGCTTGCAAGCGCAGGTAGAGCTATAGATTCGAAGCAATACATCGGCGATGGAAATTGGATATCCAATGTATTCTATTTGATGCGGGAACGGCTGCTTAAGTTCAACTTGGCTTGAGTGGTAATCAAGTATTTTTTGGACCCGGACGGCCTGTTCCGTAGGGACAAGGGCGAGGTTCGGGTGCCCGGCCTCGCGCCGCAGATGGCGCAGGAGACGCTCACAGCGTTCGGCTTCGAATGAACGTCCGGAATGTTGCATACGTGGCAGCGAGGCCGCTCAGCGGGCGGAAGGGCGGCGCGGGCATCCGCCCGCGCCGCCGGTGAAGAAGGGTCCGCCGCTCAGCGCTCGGACCACGGCTTGAACGGATAGATCACCTCCCGAGCCGCCACCTCGAACGGGTAGATCGAGTAGTACGTCCCGTCCTGGACCTGGATGAGGGCGGTGCTCACGCCGTTGTTCTGGCCGTCCGGACCGAAGGAGATGTCCTGCCACGGCATCGGAATGGCGCCGGCCGGGAAGCTGGTCTCCCGCAGCGCATCGCGGATCTTCCCGGGCTCGGTCGAGCCGGCGCGGTTGATCGCCTCGAAGAGCACCAGCGCTCCGACGAACGAGCGGATCGGCGGATCGAAGATGTCCCGGCCGTCGTTGTGCTTCTTGTAGAGCGCGTTGAGCTGCGCGATCAGCGGGATCTTCTCGGCCATGTCCATCGAGAACGGCGAGCGCGAGACGATGCCCTCGGCATCCGCCCCGATGGTCTTCAGGAACGTCGCGTCGTTGAAGCCGGCGTTCTGCGCGATGATGATGCGCGGGGCGTAGTCGAGCTCCTTCATCGTGCGCATCAGCAGCAGCGCGTCGGCCGTGTAGGACGTGGGGAACAGGATGTCCGCATCCGCCGCCTTGAGCCGCTGAACCTCGGAAGTGAGGGAGGTCGTCTTGGCGCGATAGGCGATCTTCTCGACCACCTCGATGCCGGCCTCCTTGGCAAGCTCCACCTGCACGCGCGCGCTGTCCACGCCGAACTGGGTGTCCTCGTGGACGATCGCTGCGGTCGCGAGCTTCACGCCCTTCTTCTGCTCGAAGTCACGGATGAAGTCGAACATCGTGCGCGTGTAGTGGCCGTCGTGCGGGCCGGTGCGGAAGAACCACTCGAAGCCCCGGGTGTGGAGCTTCGGCGACGACGACTCGCCGGTGAGGTAGGGGACCTGCATGCGCTCGGTCACGTTGCTGGCCGCCGCGCTTACGCTGCTGTGGTAGGCCCCGAAGATGGCCGCGACCTTCTCGCTCGTGATCAGGCGCTCCGCTTCGCCGCGGCCGATCTCGGGCTTGCCCTGGTGATCGGCGATCACCAGCTCGATCTTCGCGCCCCCGAGATTGGGAAGGCCCTCGGTGGCGGCCAGCGGCAGGTCGAGGTCGTGCTTGTTGTTGACGATGTCCTGGGCCACCTTCACCGCCGCCAGCACGTCCTTGCCCGGCTGGGCCACCGGCCCGGTGAGCGGATAGATCACTCCGACGCGCACGGGGTCCGCGGCGAGCGCGACGCCCGTATGCAGCGCAAGCGCGAACGCGGCGCCGAGCAGAATGGGGATGGTTCTCATGGTTCGATTTCTCCTTGGTAGTCTGTTCCGACGGGCGCCGGCGGCACCTTGCGCACAGGGTAGCGCAGGCGCTGCCGGGAGGGGAGGATGGATTGACCGGCAAAGGGGGGGAGCGCGCGCCGGACCACTGCCGGGGCCGCTGCCGCGTCGAGCACACGGTCTCGAGACATACGGGTTAGACTCCGGCCGGGAATCACGGGCGGTGCGCCGGAGCACCGGACTTTGGCCCCGGAGGCAACCTTGACCACCGAGATCGTCATCCAGACCATCGTCAGCGGGCTTCTGATGGGCTTCATCTATGCCCTGGTGGCGGCGGGCCTGAGCCTCATCTTCGGGCTGATGGAGATCGTCAACTTCGCCCACGGCGAGTTCATGATGGTCAGCATGTACTCGGTGTTCGGGCTCTACCTGGCGTTCGGGCTCGATCCGCTGGTGTCGGCCCCCCTGTGCGTGATGTTCCTCTTCGCGCTGGGGGTGGCGACCCACTACGGCATCATCCGTCACATCCTGAACGCGCCGATGCTGGTCCAGATCACCGCCACCTTCGGGCTGGCGATCTTCCTGCGCAGCCTCGCCCAGTTCCTGTGGACGCCGGACTACCAGTCCATTCCCGACCCGATCGTCTCCGGCCGCCTGGACCTGGCCGGGATCTTCATCGGCGTGCCGCAGCTCGTGGCGAGCGCCGGATGCCTGCTCGCGTTCGGGGTGCTGTATCTCTTCATCAACCGCACCGAGACCGGCATGGCGTTACAGGCGACCGCCCAGGATCGCGAGGCCGCGAGTCTCATGGGCATCCGCACCGACCGGATGTACGCGCTCGGCTGGGGGATCGGGGCGGCCTGCGTGGCGGTCGCGGGGGTAATGCTCACCAACTACTACTACATCTTCCCCGAGGTGGGCTTCATCTTCGCGCTCATCGCCTACGTGGCGGTCGCGCTCGGTGGGTTCGGCAGCATCGTCGGGGCGCTGTTCGCCGGCGTGCTGATCGGCCTGGTGGAGGCGCTCGGAGGGTTGCTTCTGGATCCGGCCTACAAGTACGCCATCATCTTCGCGATGTATCTCGCCATCGTGATCGTCCGACCCAAGGGACTGTTCGGGCGGTTCTGATGGCGCAAGCGCCGTACACGCCACCTGCCGGCGAGCCGCGCGCGGAGCTCGAGCGCGCTCGGGCCGAGCCCGTCCGCACGCCCCTGTCGGCGAAGCAGTGGGCATGGCTCGCGCTCGCCGGCGTGGCGCTCATCGCCTGGCCGCACGTATTCGATGCGCCCTACCAGCGCCACGTGCTGGTGATGGTGTTCATCTACGCGCTGATGGCGCAGGGCTGGAACGTGCTCGCCGGCTACTGCGGCCAGATCTCGCTCGGCCAGGCGGTCTACTTCGGGATCGGCGCCTACAGCGCCGGCTTCCTGTATGCGAATTACCACATCTCCCCCTGGCTGGGCATGCTCGTCGGCGTCGGCATCTCGGTGCTCGTGGCCCTCGCCATCGGCCTGCCCACCTTCCGCCTGCGCGGCCACTACTTCGCGATCGCCACGCTGGTCATCGGGGAGATCGGTCACACCCTGATGCTCAACTGGGAGTTCGTGGGCGGGGCGACCGGGGTGTGGATCCCGATCGATCGCGACTCCCCGTGGTACTCGTTCCAGTTCCACGACAACAAGCTGCCGAATTACTATATCGGGCTCGGCTTCCTCACCGCCGCCTGCCTCGTGGTCGTCTGGCTGGAACGCTCGAAGGCGGGGCTGTACTTCCGCGCCATCCGCGACGAGCCGGACGCCGCCCGCAGCCTCGGGGTCGACGTCACCCGCTACAAGCTGGTGGCGATCATGATCTCGGCCGCGTTCACCGCGGTGGCCGGCGCGCAGTTCGCCCAGTACGTGCTCGTGATCGACCCGGAGACGGTGTTCCCGTTGCTGCTCTCGATCCTGGTGGTGCTCATGACCATGCTCGGCGGCATCGGCACCCTGTGGGGTCCGATCATCGGCGCCGGCGTGCTGTTTCCGCTCTCGGAAGCCACCCGGGTGTGGCTGGGGGGGACCGGCGGCGCCGAGGACCTGATGATCTACGGCGCGCTGATCCTGCTGATCTCGGTGTTCTGGCCGGGCGGACTCCTCGCGCTGCTGCGCCGGCTCTTCGTGCGGTCCGGCGATGCTTGAGGTCACGAACCTGACCAGGCGCTTCGGCGGCCTCGTCGCCAACGACGCGATCTCGTTCCGGGCGGAGGCCGGCGGGATCCTCGGGGTCATCGGGCCGAACGGCGCCGGCAAGTCGACGCTGTTCGAGCTGATCACCGGCTTCGAGACGCCGGACGAGGGTGACGTGCGGCTCGACGGCCGGTCGATCCGGGGCCTCGGGCCGCACCGGATCAACCGCCTCGGCGTCGCGCGCACGTTCCAGAAGCTCAAGCCCTTCGCCCACATGACGGTCGAGGAGAACGTGATGGTGGGCATCATGCAGCACGATTCGAACCTGCGTCGTGCGCGGGATGCGGCGCTCGCGGCACTCGACTTCGTCGGCCTGCTCGACAAGCGGCGCGTTCACGCCCACGGCCTGAGCACCGGACAGCGCAAGCGCCTGGAGCTCGCCCGGGCCATGGGAACCCGTCCCCGCCTGCTGCTGCTCGACGAGGTGACCGGCGGCGTCGACCAGCGCAGCATCCCCGGTCTCATCGAGCTCATCGAGCGGCTGCGGCGCGAAGGCATGACCATCATCCTCATCGAGCACGACATGCAGGTGCTGATGTCGCTCGCGGATCGCGTGGTGGCCCTGCATCTCGGGGCGAAGATCGCGGAGGGGACGCCGGAGTCCATCCGGGCCGACCGCGCCGTCGTCGAGTCATACCTCGGTGCTTCCTATGCTTGAGGTCGAGGATCTGGAAGTCTGCTACGGCGACTACCAGGTAATCCGGGGCGTGTCGCTGCACGTCGCGGAAGGCGAGATCGTCAGCGTGCTCGGCCCGAACGGCGCCGGCAAGAGCACAGTGCTCAACGCCATCTCCGGCTTGCGCCCGCCGCGCGCGGGTCGCATCGAGTTCGAGGGCGAGCCGATCGGGGGGCGCCCGCCGCACGAGATCGTGCGCCGCCGCCTCGTGCACATCATGGAGCGCCGGCGCGTCTTCCCCTACCTCACGGTCCGCCAGAACCTGTGGCTCGGCGGCTACAATCCGGCCGCCCGCGACGCCCGGGAAGAGACGTTGCGCCACGTCTACACGCTGTTCCCCCGCCTTGCCGAGCGCGAGAACCAGCTCGCCCACTCGATGAGCGGGGGCGAGCAACAGATGCTCGCCCTCGGACGCGGACTGATGGCCCGGCCGCGGCTGCTGCTGGTGGATGAGCCGCTGCTCGGCCTGTCGCCGGCCGCCGCCCGGCATACCTTCGAGGTGCTGCGTCGGATCAACGAGACCGGGGTGGCGATCCTGTTCATCGAGCAGAACGTGCAGACCGCGCTGGGGCTGGCCGAGCGCGGCTACGTCCTGGAGAGCGGACGCCTCGTGCTGGAGGGCCGCTCCGGCGAGCTGCTCGGCAGCGACGCGGTCAAGCAGATCTTCCTGGGAGGCTGAATGGTCGATCCGATCACCGTCTCGGTGGTGCAGCACCGGCTGGGCGCCATCGTCGAGGAGATGGGCGAGGCGATGCTGCGCACCTCCTACTCGCAGATCCTCAACTCGAGCCGCGACTTCTCCACCGGCGTCTGCTACCCGGACGGGCGCCTCGTCGCCCAGGCCGAGCACGTCCCGATCCACGTCGGCGCCCTGCCGTGGGCGGCGAAGGCGGTGTACGACCACTTCGGCGACGACATCCACCCCGGGGACGTGTTCCTGCTGAACGACCCCTACCGGGGCGGCAACCACCTGCCGGATCTGACCGCCTTCGTCCCGGTCTTCGACGGCGACAGGCTCGCGTTCTGGTCGATCAACCGCTCGCACCAGAGCGACATCGGCGGGGCCACCCACGGGGCCTACAACCCGCTCGCGACCGAGATCTGGCAGGAGGGCCTGCGCATTCCGCCACTGCGGCTCTACGACCGGGGCCGGCTGCGCGAGGACGTGTACGAGATGATCGTGCTCAACGTGCGCCACCCCCGGGACTTCCGGGGCGACGTGGCGGCGATGATCGGATCGGCCCGGGTCGGCGAACGCCGGCTCGGTGCGCTGATCGCCGAGCTCGGGTCCGAGACCACCCATGCCGCGGTCGAGGCGGTGCTCGACGGCGCCGAACGCCAGGCCCGCGCGGTGATCGCCGAATGGCCGGACGGAGAGTACGAGGGCGTCGCCCATCTGGACGATGACGGGCACGGGTTTCGCGACATCCACATTCGCGCCCACGTGACCAAGCGGGGGAGCGATCTGCGCGTCGACCTGAGCGATTCCCATCCGCAGGTGCTGGGGTTCGTCAACTCGTCCTACCCGAACATGCGCTCCGCGGTGGCGATGGCGCTGGCCTACCTCATCGATCCGGACACGCCGAAGAACGACGGCACGTTTCGTCCGCTTGAAGTCGTCGCCAGGGAGGGCACCGTGGTCTGGGCGCGCGAGGGAGCGCCGGTGACGCTGGCGACCAACCACTGCGCGCAGGAGATCATGGAGGCGATCATGCGCGCGCTGGAGCCGGCCTGCCCCGAGCGGGTCATGGCGGGCTGGGGGCGGCGCTTTCGCATCGCGATCCAGGGCACCGATCCGCGCAACGGACGATCATTCATCTGGCACATGTTCCACGCCCGTCCGGGCGGCGGCGCCTCCTCGGCCGGCGACGGCTGGCCGGCCGGCGGCGAGTGGCAGGCCGCCGGCGGCATCAAGTTCGGCAGCGTGGAGGTGGCCGAGGTGCGCTTCCCGCTGTTCTTCCGCCGCCACGAGCTACGCCCGGACAGCGGCGGGGACGGCCGCTACCGCGGCGGGCCGGGATGCGAGCTGGAGCTGGTGCTGGAGACCGGGGGGCCGGCGGTCGGCAATACCGCCGGGGACGGCGTGAAGTACCCCGCCTGCGGCATGAACGGCGGACACGACGCCCTGCCCCACCGCTACACCCTGCGTTCGCGGGGGCGGCGCACCCGGGAGCTGAAGACCAAGGAGGCCGGAATCGAGCTCAGGCCCGGCGACGTGATCCACGTCCGCTCCGGCGGAGGCGGGGGTTGGGGCGATCCGGGGGAGCGCAACGCGGCCGCCCGTCGCCGCGACCTGCGAGACGGATTCGTGACCGGTCCGACGCACCCGGATGACGAGGGCGACGGGAACGCAACCTCCGGTGCCGCGTGATGACCCGCTACCCAATCGGCGTCGACGGCACACACCGCGTTGCCATGTGTCCCGCTGTTCCTAGGCCCTGGTCTGAATGGTTCGTCACAACTGACTCGTACCGGCACCCGCCGAACGGATTGAATAAGACGGACGCGCTCCGTCCCGACTGCCAGTACACTATTGTGCCGCTCCGTGCATTACCATCGACAGGATGTCATCGTGAGGAGAATACGACGCTCCGCTGGCCCGAATATCTCCACATGGCCAGAGGGTTCCGGCACATGCCATCCGAGCACCATGCACTCTCTGTTCCTCCAATGCCGGAGGTGGAGGTCGATCCCGTGTTCGAGGATACTCCCTGTTTCGTGATCAATCCCAGGGGATTTTCATGAAGTTGGAGTCTATAAAGCTCGTTGGTTTCAGAGGTATTTCAAACCTGGAACTGAAGTTCCCGGAACAGGTAAATGTTCTGGTAGGTGTAAATGGATCCGGTAAGTCTGCCGTCCTGGACTGTACCGCCATCATGCTTTCCCGCTTTATTGGCCGGATACGTTCTTCGGCGGGGACGGGACGTTACTTCGTGGACTCCGATATAAGTAACGGGACGTCGGAAACACAGAACAAGGTGACCATTCGTTTTCAAGAACAATCCGTGTACTGGAGCGTTACAAAAACTCGGAGGGGACGGCCCAGGCAGACCATCACCAGACTCGATGCAATGAAGAAGCACATCGAACAACTCCGCTCCAAATTGGACGAGGATGAACATGCGAATCTTCCAATCGCCGTCTACTATCCGGTTCATCGCGCGGTTCTGGACATCCCGCTACGCATCAGGACCCGACATCGATTCGACAGGTTGGCTGCCTACGACCAGGCATTATCGGGAGAAGGGCGCAGTTTCCGTGTATTCTTCGAATGGTTCAGGGAGCGTGAGGACCTGGAAAACGAACGTCGCAACGACAAGCCTGATTTTCGCGACCCGCAGCTTCGTGCCGTACGGACGGCAATCACAAGATTGCTCCCAGGTTTCCGAAAACCGAAAATAAGACGATCACCTTTGCGGATGATCGTAAAGAAGAATGGCGAGGAATTGATCGTTAATCAATTATCCGATGGTGAAAAATGCACACTCGCCATGGCAGGAGATTTGGCTCGTCGAATGGCCATTGCCAATCCAGCCATGAAAGATCCACTCGAGACCGAGGCTGTTGTATTGATCGATGAAATCGACCTTCATCTGCATCCAGGGTGGCAACGTCGTATAGTTTCGTCCTTGCCGAAGATTTTCACCAAGACACAATTTATATTGTCAACGCATTCTCCAACAATTCTTAGTCAACTAAAAACGGATTCGATCTGGATCATGGAAAAAACGAAATCAGGCATCGTCGCAAATCATCCCGAGGATGCATATGGCCAGGCAGTAGACAGAATACTTGAGGACATCATGGACGTGTCCGCACGACCTCGAAAAATCGAAAAAGAACTAGAAAATCTGTTCTTAGCGATCGACGAAGGAAAAACTGGAAAGGCCAAACGGCTGCTGGGCTGTCTGAAAGAGAAGATTGGCATGGATCCTGCCCTAGTCAAGGCAGACGCTCTGATTCGTCGGCAGGAAGTTCTGAAAAAATGAAACGCATCACTAAAGGCACGGAGCCAGATGAATTCTCACGGTGGAAAGAAAAGGACAGGATGGCCCACCGACCGAATTGGAACCGCGTACCTCCGAAAACCAGGCAGCGAGTTCATGAGTCACTCATTCGGGAGCAGGGATTTATTTGTTGCTATTGCGAACGCTCCATCAAAATAGAGACCAGCCATGTGGAACATTTCCGCCCCGTTGCGAAGTTCCGCAACGAACAGCTAAATTACAACAATCTGCATTGTTCGTGCCAGCGGGAGCTTTCGGCCGGCGAACCACGTCACTGTGGATATCTGAAAGGTAGTTGGTTTGACGAGAAATTGCTTGTTTCTCCCATGTCACCCAGTTGCGAGACAAGGTTCGGATTCACCGGGAACGGTGACATATTTCCTCGCTGCCAAACCGATGGCGGTGCGAAAACGACTATCCGAAAGCTCGGTCTGGATCTACCCAAACTTCGAGCGCTGCGCGCTGCCGCAGTGGATGGGCTGTACGATTTGGCCAAAGACGATATCCGGCAGATCATGAAGAGGCAGGCGAACGGGAAATTCCAGCAATTTCACACGACAATCATGCAGGTCCTGTTGGCCTGATCATGATGTCGCTTGTTTGAATTTCAAACTGGCCGTGCGCTGGCTTCGCCAGTGATCGCTATGGCGACATTGCGGACAATACTGGCAGATACGGAACAAACGCTGTTCCAGGTAATTGCATGTAGTCTGCAAGGACTGACATGAACTGTTGATGATGCAGCGGTACCGGTCGCGGGGATAGCTGGAGGATTTGCCGGATAGAGGCACGCCCCGATGCACAGAGGTGCAGCAAATCTGCTTACGGAAGCGTCGTTTCGCTCAAGGACGTCGGGATTGACCGCGTTGCGAAGCCAGGATGAGAACATCCGCATATGACCGCATCACGAACCGGATACCGCATCGGTGTGGATGTCGGCGGCACGTTCACCGACCTCGTCGCCGTCGACGACGGCGGGCGGATCACGGTCGCGAAATCCGCCTCCACGCCGCGGGACCAATCCATCGGGGTACTCGACGGGCTGGAGCTGCTCGCCGGCTCGCTCGGCATCGACCGGGCCGCGCTGCTCGCCTCCACGGACCGCATCGTCCACGGGACCACGGTCGCGACCAATGCGCTGCTGGAACGCAAGGGCGCCAGGCTCGGCCTCCTCACCACCGAGGGGCATCGTGACGTCCTGGAGATGCGCGAGGGACTCAAGGACGACCGTTACGCGCTTCGCCAGCCGGCGCCGGAACCGCTGGTTCCGCGTCATCTGCGCCTGCCGGTGCGCGAGCGCATCCGGGCCGACGGCAGCACGGCGACGCCGCTCGGGCAGACGTCGCTGCGCGCTGCGATTCGCACCCTCGCGGCCGAGGAGGTCGAGGCGGTCGCGGTGTGCTACCTGCACGCCTACCGCTCGCCGGAGCACGAGCGCATCACCGCCGAGGCGCTCGCCCGTGCCCTGCCCGGCGCGTACGTGTCCCTCTCGTCCCAGGTGTTCCCGCAGATCAAGGAGTACGAACGGGTCTGCACCACCGTGGTCAACGCCTACGTCGGCCCCGTGCTGGAGCGCTATCTCCACCGCCTCGCCGAGCGTCTGGCCGAGGCCGGATATTCCGGACCGATGCTCATCATGCAGTCGCACGGCGGACTCGCGACGGTGGCCGATGCGGTCCGGCTCGCCGCGGGTGGTGTGCTCTCGGGACCGGCCGGCGGGGTGGCGGCGGCACGGCACGCGAGCCGGGTCCTCGGGCACGGCAACCTCATCGCCTTCGACATGGGCGGCACGAGCACCGACATGTCGCTCATCGTGGAGGGCGAGGCCGCAGTCTCCACCGACCGCCGGGTCGCCGGTCACCGGGTCGCCCTGCACAGCCTCGACATCGCGAGCATCGGCGCGGGTGGCGGCTCCATCGCCCGCGTCGACGCCGGCGGTGTGCTGCACGTCGGCCCGGCCAGTGCCGGCGCCGATCCGGGGCCGGCCTGCTACGGGCGGGGCGGGGCCGCACCTGCCGTGACCGACGCCAACCTCGTGCTCGGCTTCCTCGACCCGGCACGTTTCCTCGGCGGCCGGCAACGGCTCGATGTGGAGGCCGCCGCCGGTGCGGTGGACACCGTTGCCGCGCGGCTCGGCATCGGCCGCATGGCGGCGGCGGAGGGCATCCACCGCATCGTCAACACCCGCATGGCGGAGGGGATCCGGCTGGTATCGGTCCGTCGCGGGGTCGACCCGCGCCGTTTCGCCTTGCTGTCCTTCGGAGGCGCCGCGGGCGTTCACGTGACCGCCGTCGCGCGCGCGCTCGATCTGTCGCGCGTGGTGGTGCCGAGGCTCGCTCCGGTGTTCTCGGCGTGGGGCATGCTCGCGAGCGACCTGCGTTACGAGATCGTGCGCACGCATATCGGCGATGCGAGCGGCGACCGCTGGCGCAGTCGCTCCGCGATTTCGCGTAGCGAAATCGCCGGCGCACCCAGCCAACGCGCAGACGGGCAGGAAACGGGTTTGTCCCATGCGAACGCCCTCGATGCGGGCCGTCTCGAAGCGCTCTACCGCGAGATGGAGGCGCAGGGTCGCGCACGGCTGGCCGAGGCCGCGTTCGAGGGCGAGATCCGCTGCCGCCGGAGCGCGGACATGCGCTACGGGGAACAGATCTTCGAGGTCGAGGTGCCGCTCGACGACGTGGACTGGTCGGGACCCGATCCGATCGCCGCGATCGCCGACGCGTTCCACCGCCGTCACGAGGCGCTGTACACGTACTCGCTCCGCGACCAGGAGGCGGTGCTCGTCAACGCGCGCCTCGCCGTCGTGGGGCAACTGCCGGCGGCGCCGGCCGAGCCCGCCCTCGCGCAAGGATCGCCGGCCTCACCCGGCGCTGCCCGCCGGGTCCACCTCGGCGGTTGGCGCGAGCTGTCCGTGTACGAGCTCGATACATTGGCCCCCGGACAGCGCATCGACGGTCCCGCCATCGTCGAGTCGGCCACCACCACGGTGCTCCTGCGGGCCGGGGATACCGCGCGCACGACCCCGCAGGGCTGGCTGGACGTCGATGTCGCTGCCGCATGATGCAATGCCACCGGTCGGGCGCACCGGTGTCGCGCCGGGCATGAGCGAGATCGTCCGTCGCAATGACAGGGCTTCGTTCCGGCTACACTGGGCCGGGGTCGGGAGACGGGTTGTTTCCGGCGGGTTGCTTCCGAGGATACGTGCATGAAGATCGCTCGCATCGACACCATCCCTCTCGCCATCCCGCACGAGCACGGCGGACCGCCGCCGGCCTGGGGCGGACAGGCGTGGGAGGCGCTCAACATCCTCCTCGTGCGGGTCGAGACCTCGGATGGTGCGACCGGCTGGGGAGAGGCGTTCAGCTACAACTGCATGCCGGCCGTGCAGGCGATGATCGACGCGACGGTGGCGCCGATCCTGATCGGGCGCGATGCGACCGGTATCACCTCCCTGATGCGCGAGCTGCAGCAGGCGCTTCACCTCTTCGGGCGCTACGGCATCACCATGTTCGGGATCTCCGCCATCGACATCGCGCTCTGGGACCTCGCGGCGAAGCGGGCGGGGGTGCCGCTCGGGCAACTTCTCGGAGGACCCGCCTCGCCACCGCAGGTCCCCGGGTACGCGAGCCTTCTCAAGTACCGCGATCCGGAGCTCGTGGCGGGGAAGGTGAGCGCCGCGCTCGGCGAAGGTTATCCGGCCATCAAGCTCCACGAAACCGGTGAATCCGAGGTGGCGGCGGCACGGGCGGCGATGGGGGACGGGGTGCCGCTATGCGTGGATACGAACTGCCCGTGGACCCCGTCCCAGGCACACGAAGTGGCGCTCCGGCTCAAGACCCATGACCTGCACTGGCTGGAAGAGCCGATCTTCCCGCCGGAGGATTTCTCCGCGCTCGCGCGCCTTCAGCGCGAGTCCGGGGTCGACCTCGCGTGCGGCGAGAACGCCTGCACCGCGTTCGAGTTCCGGAGCATGATCGAGGCGGGAGCGGCGCGCTACGTGCAGCCGAGCGTGACCAAGGTCGGCGGCGTGAGCGAGTTCCTCAAGGTGCTCGCGCTCGCCGAAGCCCGCGGGGTGACGGTGATGCCCCACTCGCCCTACTTCGGTCCGGGCTGGCTCGCGACCTTGCAGTTGCTGGCCGCGATGCCCCTCACCGGCCGTCCCGGCGGGGGCTGGATCGAGCGCTTCTACACCCGGCTCGAAGCGACGCTGTACCCGGACTTCGTCTCGCCCGTCGAGGGTGGCCGGTTCCGGATCCCCACCGGCCCCGGCCTCGGGGCGGAGCCCGACTCCGACGTGATCCGCGACTATCGGACGCCGAAGTAAGGCGGGGCGCAGCCACTGACACGGTCATCTTCCCCCCGTGATTCTCCCTTGTCCTTCCCATCCGAGGGTTCAGGAATGGCACCCATCAAGCAGCTCGAAGCCCGTGCGCAGGCGAGCGGACCGATCATTCTCGACGGCGCCAATGGAAGCGAGCTCCAACGTCTGGGCGCACGCATGGACGATGACCTCTGGTGTGCCCGCGCCCTCGAAGACAATCCCGAGGTGGTCCATGCGGTGCACCGGCGCTACATCGAGGCCGGCGCCGACGTCATCACCACGAACAGTTTTTCCGCCACCCGGGTGGCGATGCAGCGCCACGGGCTGGCGGCACGGTTCGAAGATTGGAATCGGTGCTCGGCTCGGATCGCCCGCGAGGAGCGCGACAAGTCGTCACGTGCGGATGCGATTGCCATCGCCGGCTCGGTCAGCAGCTATGGCGATTTCGACCGGCTCGACGACGACGTCTTGTCCGAGCATGTCCGGGCCCAGGCCGAGGTATTGGTCGGCGAGGGCGTCGACCTGCTGATTCTGGAGACGCTGGGCTCGAAGGCGCGAGTCGTCAAGGCCATGGTGGACGCCACCCTGGACCTCGGCGTGCCGGTCTGGGTGTCGCTGAGCTGTGTCCGCAACCGTGAAACCAGCGCGCTCATGTTCGGTATCGAGGAGAGTCGCGAGGCAAGCTTGCCGACGCGGGAACATGGGGCATTCGATGAGGCGATTCGTGACGTGATGGCGGTGGGGGGCTCGGCGCTGTTGATGATGCACTCGGCTTTCGACGTGACCGAAGACGCGGTGAGGATCATGCGCAAGAATTACTCGGGGCCGGTGGGTGCTTATCCCAATGCCGGTTACTGGGAACGGCCGAACTGGGTGTTCGTCGATCAGCTTTCACCGGATGAGTACCTGGCCGGCGCCGGACGCTGGGTTGAAGCCGGGGCCGCGATCGTCGGCGGATGCTGCGGTGTAGGGGTCGAGCACATACGTGCGCTCGCAGAAGGATTGAAGGGCGTCCGATGAAGATCATCGGTCAGGGGATCGCCTTGTCGAGACCTCTGGCGAGCAGCTTCTTCGGGTCGATGAATGGAAGATCAACGATCTCGCACGGATGGACATCGCCTGTCGGCAGCTCGATGCGAAGGGAGCGCCCTCTCCAATCGCCCGGTTCGTTGAACCTGACATAGCCAATGCCACACTCGAGGCTCGGCGACTGGACACCCATCGTCATGCGCCCGACCGATGCGTCGCCGTCCAACACCGTGCTGGCGACGGATGGCAGGGCGTCGGAGCACTTGAGGCCGTAGAGCACCGGCCGCCGATCCGCCTGAAGTAGCGCCGCTCGACCGACAAAATCACCCCGCTCCATGTCGATGAACCGTGCGAGACCGGCCTCGAAAGGCGTCATGGTCGTGTCCATGTCGGTCATGTTGCCCAGAATGCCTGCTTCGATCCGCCGGATCGTCATCGAGCTCGTGCTGGAAAACTCCATGCCGTGCGGCTCGCCCGAAGCCATCAGGTGATCCCACAGCGCCAAGTGGTCCGTCGCGTCGCCCAGGCTATAGATTTCGTAACCGAGCTCGCCAGTGAACCCGGTACGCGAGACATAGACCTCCTGGCCGCCGAGGTCGAAGAAGCCGGCCTGAAAGTAGCGCATGTCTTCGTCGATCCGATTCGCGGAAGCCGCGCGCATGATCTCCATGGATGCCGGACCCTGGATCTGGAGCGCTCGTGACTTCGGGTCCGATATGGTGATGTCGTATCCTTCGCTGTGGGCAAGGAACCAGGCGTCCAATGCGCCGTCAGCCTGCACGTACCAGAAACGATCGTCCGCGAGCCTGAAAACGACACCGTCCATGAACACGCCGCCTTGCGGCGTGCAGGCGATCGCGTAGCGTCCGCGCCCTTCCTCGAGGGTCGAGACGGTCCGCGCGAGGACCTTCTCCAGGAACGCCACGGCGTCGGGCCCGGACACCTCCACCGGTTTCTCGGGCGCGTCGAAGATGAGCGCCTTGCGTCTCAGAACCCAGTACTTCCGGACAGGGTCTTCTCCATTGGAAATGGCGAAGAAGCGGCCCGCGTAAACGCCCCGCACCAGATCCGGACCGTCGTAGCGGGAGCTATAGGGCGATTCTTCGAAGCGCCGGCCGCTGATACGGACCGTGTTGTAGCGGTCTTCGGGTTCTTGCAGGTTCATTCGTTCTGCTCTCCACGTCTCGCGGCGGACGAACCGGGCAGGATCATGGTTGACGCTGAAGGCGCATTGGCTACTGGCCCAGCGCCTCTTGCCGTTTGCGGCTCATCGCCTGGAAGATGCGGTCCGTGACCATCGCAATCAGGGCCATCGAGAGACCCGTGACCAGGCCGGCGCCCGAATTGGCGGCGCTGAGCGCCAGATAGACCTGCTGGCCGAGGCCTTGCGTGCCGACGAGGGCGGCAATGACCAGCATGGCAAGGCCGTACATCACGGTCTGGTTGAGACCCAGCATGATCACGGGCAGCGCCAGCGGCAGCTTGACTTCGAACAGTATCTGCCGGCTCGTGCAACCGATCTGCGTCGACGCCTCGACGATCTCCGGCGGAACGTTGCGCAGCCCGTGCTCGACATAGCGAATCATCGGCACGATGGCGTACGCGATGATCGCCAGCAGCGCCGTGAACTCACCGACCTTGAAGAGCATCAGAACGGGAATCAGCAAGACGAACTGCGGCATGGTCTGAAGCGTGTCGTTGATCGGCCGGAGAAACGCCGAGACCCGGTCGTTGCTGGCCGCCCAGATGCCGAGCAGGCCGCCGAACACCACGCAGATGATCACCGCCGCACCGCACAGGTAGACCGACAGCATGACTTGCAACCAGATGCCGTTGACCAGCATGAACAGCATCGAAAGGAAGGCGAACAGAGCGACCTTGCGCCCGCCCGCCTGCCATGCGACGAGCGTCACTACGGCCATGAAGACCGGCCACGGCGTGCCGGTGGTGCCGTAGAACAGCAAGCCGCCGAAGACGATCGTCGAAACCGACGCGGCCCAGCTCCAGCGACGCCAGGCATGGATCGAGAAGGCGATGATCGCGCCCGCATACCCCCAAATCATGCCGTCCGTGAGCTGGAAGCCCCAGGAGAACGGGCTGATCGTCTGCACGAAGCCAATCCGGATCGGCAGCATCATGTAGAAAAGGGTCGACGACTTCAGCGTGTTCATCCAGTCGGAGTAGTTGCGGACGATGTACTTCACGCCCTCGTTCAAGGTTTCCGCCGGATAGAACACCCATTCCTTCGGGTATTCGCTGAACCACGGCATGAGCTGCGAGCCGAGGAGCGCCACGACGAACGCGCCCATGGCGATGGAGAGGTGCGGGTGGCGTGCCCAAACCGCGCGATCGCTGCTCTCGGGCAACTTGTTCTGCCTCTCGGCCAGGCCCCAACTGATGCGGTCGAGCATCATCGCCAGCAGCGCGATGACAAGGCCGGCGAGCAGGCTCTGACCGAACTGCGCCTTGCGCATGGTCGACAGCACCTCCCAGCCGATGTCGGCGAACCCGCCGATGATCGCGGCGATGATCACCATGCTGAGCGCGGCCATGGTGGTCTGATTGACGCCGAGCATGATCTGCGGCAGTGCCGTCGGGATCTCGACCTGCCAGAAGCGCTGGCGCGGCGTGCAGCCCGACATGATCGCCGATTCGACGATATTCGACGGTACCCGCCGCAGCCCGAGAATGGTGTTGCGCACCATCGGCGGGGCGGCGTAGATCGCACTGGCGATCAAGCCGACGACGGGGCCGAACCCGAACAGGAAGAGGATCGGAATGAGGTAGGCGAATGCAGGGATCGTCTGCATCAGATCGAGGGTCGGCTGGATGATTCGATCGAGCCGTTCGAAGCGGAACGCGAGAATGCCGAGGAACAGACCGAGGCCGACGGAGATCGGCACCGAGACGGCGACCAGCGCAAGCGTGGCCATGCTCTCGTCCCAGTAGCCGACAATCACCATGTAGCCGAGCGCGATCGTGGTGAATACCGCGAGCCCCCAGCCTCCGGCACGGTGCGCGAGAACGCCGACCAACGCCATGGTCGCCGGCCACGGCAGCCATGCCAGCACGGTGGCGACGACGGTCATCGGCCAGTCGAGAGTCCAGGCGATCGCGCGGAAGAGCCAGCGGAAGTTCTCGACGAACCAGGCCGTCGCGGCATTCACCCAGCCGATGAACGGTACGACCCACTCCTTGGGATACGCCTTCAGCCACGGCGCCACGTCGACCAGCGCGAAACAGCCGACGACGAGAGCGCCGACAGCGAGCCAGGGCGCGAACCCCTCGGGCAGGCGCGGCGTGACACCACGCGATGGGCTGGCGTGTTCGCTTATGGCTGATGCACCCGCGCTTCGCCCTCGGCGAGGGCCTGGATGACGCCGCCCGGCGTGACCATGCCGATCACGCGATCGCCGTCATCGACCACCGCGACCGGGCTCTCGCGATCGGCGAAGCTGGGCAACAGATCCTCCAGCGTGGTGTCCGGCTTCACGGTGATCGACCGGTCGATGTCGCCCTCTTCCGGCACCATGATCGAACCGCAGGTGATCACGCGGACGAGAGGCACGTCCTCGGTGAACTCGGCGACGTACTCGGTTGCCGGATTGAGCACGATCCCGGCGGCGGTGCCGATCTGGACGATCTGACCGTCCTTCATGATGGCGATGCGATCGGCGATCTTCAGCGCCTCGAGGAAATCGTGGGTGATGAAGACGATCGTCTTGTTGAGCATGGTTTGCAGACGCACGAACTCGTCCTGCATCTGCCGGCGGATCAGCGGATCGAGCGCCGAAAACGGTTCGTCGAGGAACCAGATTTCCGGTTCGACCGCGAGCGAGCGGGCGATGCCCACGCGCTGCTGCTGACCGCCGGACAACTGGCGGGGAAAGGCGGCCTCTCGGCCGGCGAGGCCGACGAGCTCGATCATCTCCGCGGCGCACTTGCGGCGCGTCTGTTCGTCGACGCCCTGCACCTTCAACGGGAATGCGACGTTGTCGAGAACGCTGAGGTGCGGCAACAAGCCGAAGCCCTGGAACACCATGCCCATCTTGTGGCGGCGGATCTCGATCAACTCCTGCTGGCTGGCCTTCAGGAGATCCTCGTCGTCCAGCAGGATTTCCCCGGCCGTTGGTTCGACGAGGCGCGACAGGCACCGGACCATGGTCGACTTTCCGGAACCGGAAAGCCCCATGATGACGAAAATCTCACCCCGCTTGACGTCGAAGCTGACGTTCGCCGCCGCGGGAATATGGTGGCTGTCGCGGATCTTCTCCAACGTACCGGCAACGTCCGCCACGACGCCGTTCCGGCCATCGAAGAACTGGCCCGGATTCTCCCCGTAGACCTTCCAGATACTATGGCAGGTGAGCTTCGTCTCGCCGGCGCCGTGGGCTTCAGCCATGGTTTCGTCCCTCGCCGACGCCGCCCGATCCCGCCGAAACGAGCGGGGCGGCCCTGACCCTGATGTTCAAGAGCCGCCCCCGGTTCGTCTCGATCGACATATCGAACGAAAATTACATCATCGCGGCATCAACCAATGGCCGCCAGTAGGACTCGTTGTCCTCGACCCATTTCCTGGTCAGCTCCAACATGTCACCGCCATCGTTGTCCACCGCGCCCATGATCGGCTGCTGAACGTCGTTCGAGATCCGATGGGTCTTGAGGAATTCGTAGGCCGCGGGCCACTTGTCCTTCATGCCGGGCCACGCCGCATTGAATGTGCGTGGCGGCACCATGCTGTACTTCTCGCGGAGCGAATCCGGAATGTCGACCCACTCGAATTCGATGTTGGAGAGCGTCCAGTGCGGCGACCAGAACATCATCACGAACGGCGACCTGGATTCGATCGCTGCCGCCATTTCAGCGACGAGCGCCCCTTCGCTGCCCGACGGAACTGCGACGAAATCAAGGCCCTCGCCTTCGATCAACTGATGGGAACGATCGCCCCAGTCTGCCGGGTATGCAAGCACGCGGCCCTTTGGAAATGTTTCAGCCGTCGCCAGGACCTGGCTGCAGGCCAGCAGGGCGTCCCACGCGGGGAGACCGGGACACACCTCCTCGAAGTGCTTCGGATAGATCCAGCCCTCTTTGGAATCGAGACCGACGTCGCCGACATCCTCGACCTTTCCTTCGGCGAGCAACTTCGGATAGAAGTCGCCGACGTTGTTATCCCAAAGCTCCAGGCCGAGCGTAATACTCCCGTCCGCGACGGCGGTCGCCGACGGGAAAATGCCGGCGGTCACGTACTCGACCCTGTAACCCATCTTCTCGAAGATATGGCCGGCGATGTGCGCCGTGACGTGCTGGCCGGTCCATTCGAAAAGCGCGATCTTGATGGGCTCGTCCACGGCACCGAGTTCCGCCGCGTCAGCGGAGGAGGCGATGCCGAAAGCGGCAACGGCCACCATCGCGGATCTTGCCAGTCCTTTCACAATCATCGGTTTCTCCTGTTCCCCAATTCTCGTTATATTTCAGGGTGTTACGCAAGTTTCCCAACTGCCGGAATTCCAGTCTCGCATACCATTATGGGATGGTCAACAAGATCTCGGTGGACGAACGGAATCGCGCACTGCTCGGCTCCCCCCGCGTGATCCGTTGCCAGGCAGGCATTCGACCTCGACCAGCGTCGTGCGGGCGCTGCTCCCCTGGTCGATCCGGGATGTTCCGCCACCTCGTGCGAGGACGTTCGGATTGCATTGCTCGTCGTCCCCGTTTCCGTCGGAATCGGACCATGAACCGGTCGGGATCGCGATGACGCCGACGTCGATCGCATGAATCTAGCCGTCCGAGAAATGGAATCGCGCCTTGAACGGCGCGAGTTGCTCATTGCCGAGAATGAAGTCTGCCGCACGAGCCGCGATCATCTGCGTCGGCGCGTTGAGATTGGCGCTGATCACCTGAGGCATGACGGAGGCGTCGACGACGCGCAAACCCTCGATCCCGTGCACGCGAAGCTCGCCGTCGACAACCGCCATCTCGTCGGCGCCCATGCGGCAGGTCGCGCAGGGATGATAATCGGTCTCCACCGCGCTCCGGAGAAAGGCCAGGATGTCCGCGTCGCCGGTAGCGTCGTTGCCCGGCAGGATCTCGGCGCCACGGTAGGCGTCGAACGCCGGCTGGCGGATCAGGTCACGCGCGGCGCGTATACCCTCGGTCAGCTCCCGCCGATCATGCTCGGTCGCGAGATAATTGAAATGGAGCGCCGGCTTCTCGAACGGGTCGGCCGACTTGAGGTCGATCCGGCCGCGACTCGTCGGACGCAACTGATCGATGTGGATGGCGAACGCCTGATGCAGCTTGATGTCGTCGCCCTCGCAGGAAAAACCCACGGGGCCGAAATGGTATTGAAGGTTCGGATACGGGACGTCGCGATTTCCGAACACCAGGCCGCCCGCCTCCCAGATGTTCGACGTTGCGATACCGGAACGCGACAGCAGCCACTGGACGCCGGCCAGAAGCTTGCGGTGGGGCTTCGCGATCCAGTCGATGCTGACCGGCTCGGTGCACGCGACCTGGACGATGATCGTCGGATGGTCCTGCAAGTTTCGGCCGACGCCCGGCAGGTCCAGCTTCGGTTCGATGCCGACGGACCGCAGATGGTCGGCCGGTCCAATGCCGGAGATCATCATCAACTGGGGCGAGTTGATGGCGCCGCCGGAAAGAATGACCTCCCGTTCCGCGCGGGCCGTGCGGACCTCGCCATGGCGTTGATACTCGATCGCCGCGGCGCGATTGCCCTCGATGACGATGCGGCGGGCCATGGCATCCGTTTCGAGGAACAGGTTCTTCCGCTTCATCGCGGGCCTGAGGTGGGCGACCGCGGCGCTGCAGCGCCGACCGTTTTTCTTCGTGCTGTCCAGCCGGGCGACACCCTCCGGCCGGTAGCCGTTGAGATCATCCGAGCGCCCCTGCCCTGCCTGCTCGCCCGCGTCGAGAAAGGCATCGAACAACGGGTTCCGGAGATGACCTTTCGTGACGCCGAGCGGACCGTCGGCCCCGCGCCAGTCGTCGGCGCCGCGATCACTTGCCTCACCTGCCTTGAAATAAGGCAGGCACTGGTCGTAGGTCCATTTCCGGAGCCCGTACTCGCTGGCCCAGCGATCGTAATCCCTGGGATGGCCGCGCATGTAGACCATGGAGTTGATCGACGACGAACCGCCGACGACCTTGCCGCGCGGCGTATACACGTTTCGGCCGTTCAGCTCGGGTTCATCTTCGGTCTCATAGCTCCAATTGAGCTTGGGATCGGTGTAGACGGCGTAGACGCCGGCCGGGATATGGATCATAAGGTCCCGGTCCATGGGGCCGGCTTCCAGCACCAGCACCCGGACGCCAGGTTCGACGCTCAGCCTGTTTGCCAGCACACAGCCTGCCGAGCCGGCGCCACAAATCACGTAGTCGTACGTTTCCGTTCGCATCGATTCGTACTTCGTCCGCGATTTCGAATCTCGATCCTACCCCCCGAGACCGCGCATCACGTTCATCACCACCGCGAATCCCGCGTCGCCGTCGAGGGTCAGGATCGATTCCGGGTGGAACTGCACCGCCGCGACCGGAAGCTCCGGGTGCTCGACCGCCATCACGATGCCCTCGTCGCTCTCGGCGGTGATCTCCAGCGCATCCGGGAACGTGCTCCGGTCCGCGTAGAGCGAATGGTACCGCCCACCCTCGAACCGTTCGGGCAGGCCGTCGAAGAGCCGGCCCGCGCGCACGTTGACCATCGACGGCTTGCCGTGCATCGGCGATGGCAGCACCGAGAGCCGGCCGCCGTAGT
This sequence comes from uncultured Gammaproteobacteria bacterium, assembly GCA_958295835.1. Lineage (GTDB taxonomy): Bacteria > Pseudomonadota > Gammaproteobacteria > HK1 > HK1 > HK1. The sequence goes on along the minus strand of OY282378.1, from coordinate 2,899,412 downwards.
ACTCGACGATGCCCTGCAACCCGAGGCAGACGCCGAACAGCGCGATGTCGGCCGCGAGGGCCGCGCCGATGGTCTCGCCGACGTTGAAATCCTCCGGGCGGCCGGGGCCGGGCGAGAGCAGCACGAGGTCCGGTCGCTCCTCGACGATACGCCGCCGCGGGAAGCCCGCGCGGTAGGTGACCACCTCGGCGCCGGTGCGGCGGAAGTACCCGGCCAGGGTATGCACGAATGAATCCTCGTGGTCGATCATCATCACCCGCCGGCCGTCACCGGGCCGATCCGCGCCCGCCTCGATCCGAAGCGCCGCCTCGACTCGGGGCGCTGCCTCGACCCTCGGCCCCGGCGCGCGGTCGCCGCGCCGGATCGCGTCGAGCAGCGCCGACGCCTTCAGCCGCGTCTCCGTCTCCTCGCCCTCCGGGTCGGACCCGAACAGCAGCGTCGCCCCGGCCCGCACCTCCGCGACCCCGTCCTTCACCCGCACCGTGCGCAGGGTGAGTCCGGTGTTCATGTTGCCGTCGAACCCGAGGAAGCCGATCGCGCCGCCGTACCAGCGCCGCGGCGAGCGCTCGTGGTCTTCGATGAACTGGATGGCGTGCTGCTTCGGCGCCCCGGTGACGGTGACCGCCCAAGTGTGGGCGAGGAAGCCGTCGAGCGCGTCGTAGCCTTCGCGCAGCCGCCCCTCGACGTGATCCACGGTGTGGATGAGCCGGGAGTACATCTCGATCTGGCGGCGTCCGATCACCCGCACGCTCTCCGCCTCGCAGACCCGTGACTTGTCGTTGCGGTCCACGTCGGTGCACATCGTGAGCTCGGACTCCTCCTTCTCCGAGTTCAGCAGCGCACGGATCTGGCGCGCGTCGCCGATCGCGTTCACGCCCCGCGCGATGGTGCCCGAGATCGGGCAGGTCTCGATGCGCCGGCCCTCGACCCGCACGTACATCTCCGGCGAGGCAGCCACCAGGTACTCCCGCTCCCCGAGGTGCATCAGCGCGCCGTAGGGGGCAGGGTTCCGCTCCTTCAGCCGCTGGTAGAGAACCGACGGCGGCGCGGCGCAGGGCTCGAAGAACGTCTGGCCGGGCACCACCTCGAAGAGGTCGCCGCGCCGGAATGCCTCGATCGCCGCCCGGACCGTCGCCGCGTACTCCCCCGGGGCGTGGTCGCATTCCCGCTCGACCGCGCCGGCTGGCGCGTAAGGCGTCCGGGAGCCGATGCGGGGGAGGCCGGCGGTGCGCCTGCCGCCCGTCTCGAACTCGTAGCGGTAGCGCATCGCGGTCTCGCGCCGGTGGTCCACGACCAGGACGTCGTCGGGCAGCAGGAGCACGAGGTTGCGCTCGTCCTCGTCGCGCGGCATCGCGAGCCGGATCGGGTCGAACTGGAACGCGAGCTCGTAGCCGAATGCGCCGTAGAGCCCGAGATGGGCGTCCTCGGGGCTGCGGAAGAGGTCGATGAGCGCGCGCACCACCGAGAACAGGGTCGGCTGCCTGCTGCGCAGCTCCTCGGGGAACCACTCCTCGGAGGCCCGCACCGTCCCTGCCACGGCGTGCGGGTCCGTCTCCAGGTCCGTGACCGCATCGCAGCCTCGGAGCGCCGTCGCGACGGCGGGGAGGAGCGTCGCGCCGCGCTCGTTGCACGCCCGAACCTCGAAGCCGCGCCGCCGGCCCGTGAACGCGAGCGCGGGGTCGCAGAAGCCGATGTCCCAGCGGGTGTAGCGTCCCGGATACTCGAACGACGAGGTGAGCAGCACGCCGAGGCGCTCGTCGAGCGCCCCGGCGAGCGAGGCGATCGCGTCGTCGCGGGTTTCAATCCGGGCGGTGCGCGTGATCGCGATCCCCCCGGCGGTGAGGTAGGTCTTCGTTCGGCCGTCACCGACGCCATTGCCGATGTCGCCGGTATCCTTGTCGATATTGCTGCCGGCGTTGCCGGCGCCGCTGCCGGGATGGCCGTTGCCGTGGCTGTCGTTCATCGCTCTCACCCTGATGTGGATGCCTGGACGTTTCGAGGCCGGGACCGGGGTGGAGCGGGACACCGGATGAAAAAAAGGGCCGCCCACCTCCCGGTGGCGGCCCTCGATGCTGGAATGCGACTGGAAATGCGCGCGCGAATTCGGGGCCGCCCGATCAGCCGGGCCACCACCAGCAATACGAGACACACCGCATGTCCATGGAGTCGAGCTTGGCAGGGTGCAGGGGGCGAGTCAACGCGCATCGGGGAATGAGCGAGAGCCTGGCTGGCCGGTACGAGACCATTCACGTGGAGCAATGCCACCGCGGGAATCGGGACCGCGTCCAGGCAGCGCCGCCGAAGCGGCCGCCGCTGGCCGGAGCCGAGATCGTCGGGAGCGACAACATGGCCCGGGTCCGGAGCGCCTCGTTCAGGCGACGGGTGGAGCGCGCACAGGCGGCGGGGCGGTTCAGGGGCGCGGACCTGCAGTTCGCGTCGGCCACGTGACAACGCCGTGCCCGTGCTGCTTCCCGTCGCGCCATCCGCCCTCGGTGCGGATGCCGTCCGGCAACGTCATGACGCCTTTCCCGTGTTTTGCGCATTCCGGTGAAGTCGATCACCGATTCCGGGTTTGAACCAGATGGGACCGGATCATTCGCTTGCGGCCAGCGAATGATCCGGTGTAGCGTGTCGTCAATTACCCGCCGGCAGCGTGCTGTCGGCTCAAGGGCCGCTCCCCGGAGCGGCCCTTGCTTTTCCGGGGGTAGATAATGAGAACGCGGGTCTATGTCGACGGGTTCAACCTGTACTACGGCGCTCTGAAGGGAACTCCCTTCAAGTGGCTCGATCCCGTCGGGCTGACCACCCTGCTACTCCCCCGCGAGTACGAGATCGACCGGCTCCGCTACTTTACCGCTCGGGTCTCGGGGAAGCTCGATCCATGGGCGCCGGCACGCCAGCAGATTTATCTCAAGGCGCTCGCCACCCTTCCGGAAGTCGACATTCACTACGGCCGTTTCCTCGCCAAGACCACGTGGCGCCCGCTTGCCAACCTGCCGGTCGCCGGCAGGCGGATCGACACGCCGCCGAGGCCGGTGACGCTGCCCCAAGGCGACCACCGGGTGCTTGGCGCACGTCTCAGGACGCTTCCGGTCGGGCACTATCCAGACAGGCACGGAGGACGCGACGGTGCGCCCCGCGAGCCCAGGATACCGCTCCGCGATGCCGTAATCGCGGAGTTCCATACCATGGAAGAGAAGGGCTCGGACGTGAATCTCGCGGCCCATCTGTTGAACGATGCGTGGAAGGATCTGTTCGATGCGGCAGTGGTGATTTCCAACGATACCGACTTGGTGGTGCCGATCCGCATGGTCACCGAGGAACGGAAACGGCCAGTCTACGTCGTATGTCCGGGCCGGTGGCAGATCGCGCCGCAATTGCGGCGGGCAGCATCCCATGTCCGGCATATCCGCGCCGCGATGCTGAGGGCGGCGCAGTTTCCGGACACGCTGCCCGAAACGGCGATTACGAAACCGACGGATTGGTAAGCATTGCGCAGTCTCGGCGGGATGCTGAAGTGAATCCCCGGCCTGCGGCGCCATATTGGACGTGGCCCTGGTTCGCTCCGCACCCCCGCCGCCAGTCTGCTCGGAATCAGAGCAACCAGATCGCGTAAACCTGCCAGTTGCATAAAATTTCCACCCATACATGCGTTCGCTGCACAAAACACGGGGTTTTCAGACCGAAACAGCGTGTGGCTCAAGTTCACTGCCAGTGAGAATAAGCCACACGCGATATTCCTGAATCTTGTGCAAGGTCGTACGGAGTCATTTGTGAAACGAATGTAATAGAGAGAAACGTGGTCTCCGAAGCTGGTACAATAGTTGTCTCTCAAAACAACGTACCAAGCGAAACGGAGACCACGAAGATGAAGCATAGCCGAGCCGACGTTCGAGGTAAAGCCAGGCTGGGTCTCGACATCCGATTCGAATCGCAGAGCCTGACATCGTATTCGGGACTCATCGTCTTTCAACACCTCTTCTCTCTCATCGGCATCAAAGAACGGTTGTGGCGATGTTTCCGCCACCTGAAGGGTAGTCCGATTTACGGTCATCACGTGGTCATGATGCTGCTGGTCGTGCACCTGATTATCGGACACCGGCGGCTGCGCGACGTGGACTACTACCGTGATGACGAGATGGTCAAACGGATTCTCGGTCTGAAGCGGTTGCCGGACGTGTCCACGCTCAGCCGGTCGCTCGCCAGTGCGGATGAACAAAGTGTCGCCAAAGTACGAAGTGAATCGAGACATCTGGTCATGGAGCGTTTGGTGGTCGAGGGGTTTCCGAGAGTGACGCTCGATTACGACGGGTCGGTGTTGAGCACCGGGCGACATGCCGAAGGAACCGCAGTGGGTTTCAACAAGAAAAAGAAGGGCGCGCGCAGCTACTACCCCCTCTTTTGCACCGTCGCCCAGACCGACCAGGTCCTCGACGTTCACCATCGTCCTGGAAACGTACACGACTCCAACGGGGCCGACACCTTCATCGGCCACTGTATCAGCCATGTGCGCTCGTGCCTTCCCCACACAAAGGTAGAGACTCGCATCGACAGCGCATTTTTCAACGAAACCATCGCTGAACGACTGCATTCGTCGGGGGTCGAATTCACCATCTCGGTGCCTTTCGAGCGCTTTGCCGCCCTCAAGGAACTGGTCGAAGGCAGAAAACGATGGCGACGCATGGCGGTCGGGCTCGATTACTTCGAGACCCGCTGGAAGCCGAAGTCGTGGAACGCCCGCTATCGCTTCATCTTCATCAAAAATCAGGTCAGATGCCAACACAAGCTGCCGATCCAACTCGACCTGTTCCAGCCCACCGAATACGGGTACGAATTCAAGGTCATCGTCACCAACAAACGAATGGCCCCACGCAAGGTCGTCGCCTTCCACGAAGGCCGCGGTTCGCAGGAGGGTATCTTCGCCGAACTCAAGACGCATTGCCAGATGGATTACATACCGGTCAAGACCCGGGTCGGCAACCAACTGTACATGTTCGCCGGCATTGTTGCTCACAACCTCACCCGCGAGCTACAGATCCAACTCGACCCTCGCGCCCGTGGCACCACCGCAAAGCGCGCCGCGCTGTGGTGCTTCCGGGAGGTTGGAACCCTTCGCCGTACCCTCATCCAACGCGCCGGGCGCATGATTCGCCCCGCCGGCAAATTGGTCCTCTCCATGAACAGCAACGAAAGGCTCGAAAGAGAACTCCGGCAGGCTCTCGCAACACTGAACGCCGTCGCTTGACTATATTTGTCGCACGTTTATGCAACAATCAGGTAAACGGATGATTGGTTCGTCGGAACCGGGAGTGAATCGAATGGACCACGAAGTGCCGGAGCGCCTTCCTCGAAGGCAAACCGACCCACTCCGGATTCAGCACCACTTCCTTGCCATGGGACATGGTGAGAGCACTCCGAACGCGACAGCGACGTATACGGAAGGATACGTCAACAGCGGTTTCTCCGGTGGTGCAATCGTATACTCGACAACCGGGAAGCAAAAGCATAGATGGTCGATCGCCGGGATCATTACGGAACGAGGAGGAGTACCGAAAAGAACCGGCATCGACGAAGATGGGAAACGTGTGGTGATCATGGAACCCACGGGAATGGTGAAGTTCACACGCATGGAAAGGGTGCTCGAACTCATCGACGAAGCCACGGACGCGATACCGAGTGGCGTAGCTGGGGCCAGTGGAGATAACACAAACCCGTGAACAAAATGACCAACGGGGAAAAACAAATGACACGGGAAGCAGACAAAATGCACAGGTTCGAGTGCAGGAAACTAAGCGGACCCGGGAGGGGACAGACAACCTACGGAGTATGGGATACCTGGGCGGAGGAACTCGTCGAACTTCATGGGCACAGGAGGACCGCAGAAAACCGCTGCGAAGAACTGAAATGCGACGAGAACACGGTGATCGCACTGCGTTGGTGGACAGAAGCGGGGATCCGGTTACGGAAGGTCATGTGGGAGACCAGGCTGCTCTGGCTGCCGCCGGAGCAACGCAACGCAGTCGGAGAAGCACACGGTATCCCGCTAGGAAGGGCAAGGGAAAGACTGAACGGGCTGCTACGCGACTGGTGCGAGTGCATGGAGGCGCTGGCGTGCGCGATATACCACCTGCATCGCACGGATGCGGGAAACCGCCCGGGACACGACATGAAGAAAGGCTGGACCAAGATGACAGAAGCCCTCGCGCCGGATGACCTGGACCAGATCAACAGTGAGTACCGGGCGTGGCAGGACGCATGGAACGAACACGAGGCAAACAAGGAGGGGTGGCCCCGGAGCCAATGGAGTCTCGAAGAAACATTCACCCGCCACAGCCACAGCTACAACGACATGCGGTACTTCCCGCACGACAGGAAGAAGGAGAAGAGGGGAGACGATGGTTCGGTGAGGATCCAGCTACACGCAAGCGAAATGATCGCAATGCTGGTGCTGGACCAATACCTGATGGACAAGCTGAACCGCTACGTGTACAGAAACGGGGCAACTGTGGTCGAGATACCAGGGCTACGCATCAAGGTGCCGCAAACGGACGGAAGGCACCGCCTGAACCAAGCAACGAAGAAGTTCAAACAGCAGAGCACAGCCGTTCTCCACGGACTGCTCTGTGCGGCGCCGATCGAAGGGAAGCTATGGGCGCAAGTCTGGGATCGTCACACGCCGCAGGACTACTGGCGGTACGACAGCATCGGCGAGGCGACAACTGGCACGGATCACCATGACGAAGGGACCCCAGGAGCGAAAATCGCGAGGGGAGCAGAGCCCGGGGGGAAACGGGCGCAACCGGGATAGAGGAAGAAATGAAACACCCAGAGGCTCCCCAGAGGCGTTGATGTCCCGGCCTCATTGAAGGACGGTTGCCGCAGTTTCCTCGGCATCGCGCCTGATCGTCTCCGTGGTAACAACGAGGTGCAGGCCCCACTGCGCCAGCGACGCTACGACACCACCGCGACGGGAAACCGACAAAAAACTCGTGACGAGGGCAGGTGAGGGCAGCAGAAAAAAACAGATATATCTTCAAAAACATATAGTTGCGGTCGTGCTGACAGGGATCGACAAGAATGCTGGCCAAACGGTCAGAATTCGTGCCGTCGCACAGCCGATGCCCCGCGGGGTGAGAAGCCACGGTCGGCGAGGAGCTTGAGCACCAGGACCAGACGCTCCGAGGAGAGGACGGAGGCGCGGACGCCGTCGACCAACGTGCTGAAGCCCACACGCTCGGCCACCGACAGGCCCTGCTCGGCGCCACGCAGCGCACGGGCCAAGCGGTCAGAGGGGTGGATATGACGCGGGGCACGAGAAAAGAAGGGTGAAGGGGAGAGGAAAACGGAACAGGAGGCGGATGCCGAGCCTCAGGGCGGTGAACGGCGCTGGGCGTGCCGGGCGAGCTATGGTTGAACGAGGGTAGCGCAAAGCAAGGTATGTGAGAACGGAGCGGAATCGGGTCATACGCAAGTCATTGATGTGTGGAGGACGAAAAGCGACTTATACGTTATTGGAGCGAAAATACATGGTTAACTCGACAGCCAGCGCCGTGACCGCAACCACGGCGCGACGGCAAATACCCGCCTGCGCGCGCCCCGGACAAGGCGCGGTGCCTGTCAAACCGGCGCCATCCGTGCTCAAATGGCGTCATTCGATACCGTTTTTCTTGTGGGGTACGGACGTGGGGTACGGGCGAGAGGATCTAGTTTTGTCCTATGAATATAGGGGTTTCGTGGAGATAGTCCGAGAGCGCGGGCGTCCCGGCCACCTTGGTCATTCCCGCGCAAGCAGGATACTCGGGAACAGGAATCCAAGCGGATATTTGACGTTCCATGCTGTTCCAGCCTTCTGCCATCGGCTCGAATGCTTCGCGAGTCAATCGCGGTGGTAGTGCAGTGATCATTGTGAGTCTCCGTTGTTGAGCTTGACGAGCGCATCCAGCTTCCGGTTGATCTCCGTAAGATTGCGAAGTATCGCGACACTGGTAGCGAGCGCAACATGGTTTTCAGTGAAACCACCATCCTTTATCCGATGTATGGGAAACATCCAATCCCCATTTTCGTACAGATCTTCCCACGGTAGCCGGCGCGCGAATTCATCGTAGCTCGCGCGATCTTCATCGGACAGCTTCGCCCTTTCTTCATCCGAAAGCAGTGCATCGTGCAACCATTTGTCTTTCATTGTGCTAGTCTCCTATGGGTTTGTGAACCCCGGCCGGATTGCCGGGGTTCGTTCCAGTGCCGATAGCGGGTACTTCATTCAGGCTTGGGAATTTCTTCCGCCATCTTCAAGCATTGGGCTATCGTCCACATTTCTTCTACGCCACCGCTTATCTCGCGGCCATCGGGGAATCGTAGAGTGTGCGGTTTCTCTTGATTCATAGGTGTTGAAATATGCTGACCCCCGGCGATCTCACCATCTTCCATCTGATGGATCATCATATAACCTTCGGGACCCTCCGGCCAGAATTCTACACCCTTCCTGCAATGGAAGCTGTTGAGAAGTGAACCTTCCCAACCCGATCCATCGGAGTCTTCAACCCGGCCAACCGTAGGAACCAACCGGATTTCATATTCCCCGGCAAAGACGAATTCACTTCCATCCATGCAGAGGGTTATCCGATCCATTCCTTTCGATATGAGCATTCCATTCGGATCATCGGCAGTCGTGAGACCCAAACGCTCATAGTTTGCCGCAATGTACTGAAGTAGCGGCCCGTGGTCGAACTCCGGCAATTTGCCGGCATCATCGTTACTCATGAGGTTATCCTCATATTGGTTGACATGAGCCTCCCGAATCCCGAGCGCAAAGACGCCAAGGATCGGACGTGTACCGCCGAAATAGGGATTGTCGCCGTTTCCGCGAATGCGGAACGACGGTCGCGAAGCCTCGCGACGGGGAATCCTGCTGCCTACCCAAACCACGGGAGCCCCGTGGCGGGTTGTCCTGCCCATGTAACGGCACCGCGCGCGCGAAACACGCCGGCACCGGACGATCGCGACGGTATCAGGCACAAAAGCAGCTTGTCAACCGAGAAATTGGTCAAAAAATGACCAGAAATTGACTCGCACACTGGAAATTCCCGTAATACTCTCCGGTCCGCTAGTCGCGAGAGCCGATCATGCAGATTCTCATTATCGCCGCCGGTGCCGGAACGATCTGGATGTTGTCTGACAACGGGATATTGCCGGGCGGGTATCCACTACCGTTCAGAGTGTCGGCAATACGCCATAACGGCACACGTGCCCCGCGTCATACGTGCCCTTCCTGCAACGGGAAGGGCACGGCATTTCACGTCCGTTCCCCATTCCCTACGCGCGATCTACACCCGGATTCCCGTGGTAAACGATGTTGGAAACCGGATTCGGGAATCACAGTTTTCCCCTTCCGAATCAGACACTTACATGCCACGTTCCCGCGAAAGCGGGAATCCACAAGCAGGAATCCAGGTGTCCTGGGAACGCGGATGTCCCGCCCGCAGGCGGGCCGGAGGCGCGCGGCATGGCAAAGCGGGCGGGACACCCGTGTCCTCCCGGGACACGCCGCTTCCAGGGGGCCGGCGTTACGGACTCGAAAGCCGGCCGGCGAACGATTCTTCGTCGTTTTGTCGAAGATTCCACGGGTAAGGGACTACCGCCCATGAGCCGCTCCGTGGCCGCGGTCGTCGTCGTCGGCGCGGGCATCGCCGGCATCTCTGCGGCGTTCCACCTCGCGGTGAGGGAAGGGCTGGACGGCGTGGTCCTCGTCGAGGCCGGCGACCCGCTGGCGCTGACCAGCGACAAATCCACCGAGTGCTACCGCAACTGGTGGCCCGGACCCGGCGACGCGATGGTCGCGTTCATGGACCGCAGCATCGACCTGCTGGAGCGGATCGAGCGCGAGAGCGGCGGCCGGCTTCACCTCAACCGCCGCGGCTACCTCTTCGCCACCGCCGAGCCGTCGCGCATCGCCGCATTCCGCGATCTCGGGCGTGAGGCACAGTCCTTCGGAGCCGGGGCGCTTCGCGTGCACGACGGCTCCGGGTCGAGCCCCGGCTACCTCCGGTCGCCGGCACGCGGGTTCGAGGAAGTTGCGGCCGGCGCGGATCTGATCACCGACCCCGCCCTCATCCGCGCCGAGTTCCCCTACCTCGATCCCGAGGTGGTCGCGGTGCTGCACGCGCGCCGGTGCGGCTGGTTGAGCGCGCAGCAGCTCGGCATGTGGATGCTGGAGCGGGCGCGGGACCGCGGCGTGAGGTTGATCCGGGGGCGGGTGACGGACGTCGAGACGCGCGGCGGCCGGGTACGTGCGGTATCCGTGGCGCGACCCGGGGATCGGGTACGGATCGAGACCGGGAAGCTCGTGCTCTCACCCGGACCGTATCTGGCCGAGCTCGCCCGGGGCTTCGGCGTCGATCTGCCCGTTGCGTGCGAGCGCCACATGAAGGTGGCGTTCCGGGATACGGAGCGGGCGGTGCCGGGCGACGCGCCGCTGCTCATCTGGGCCGATCCCGTGGAGCTGCCGTGGTCCGACGAAGAACGGGCGGTGCTTGCCGACGACGAGGAGACCCGCGGGCTCGTCGAGCCGTTCCCGGCCGGAATCCACGGCCGCCCCGAGGGGACCCCCGGCGAGCACTGGCTGATGATGCTGTGGACCTGGGACACGGAGACGGTGGAGCCGGTGTTCCCGGTCCCGTTCGACGAACGGCTGCCGGAGATCGCGCTCCGCGGATGGTCGCGGATGCTGCCGTCGCTGAAGCGCTATTTCGCGCGCCTGCCCCGCATGACCGTCGATGGCGGCTACTACGTCAGGACCCCCGAGAACCGCCCCCTCATCGGCCCTCTCCCGGTGGCGGGCGCCTACGTCAACGCCGCCTACTCGGGATTCGGGATCATGGGCGCCTGCGCCGGCGGCGAGCTGCTCGCGGCCCACGTCTGCGAGACGCCGTTGCCGGCGTATGCCGCCGCGTTCCACCCGGCGCGGTTCGACGACCCCGGCTACCTCGACGCCTTCGCGAGCGGCGCCGACGGCCAGCTCTGAGCGCGAAACGCATCAGGGGAATACGGCACGAACTCGTTCGCGTCGTACGCGCCGGTTGAGGTGGACCCCATCGTCCTCGGCGTAACTGGCCGGAAGGGGCCGACCATCGGCGAGCGGTTCCACTACACGGGACAGCGTGTCCCTGACATGTATGTCGTGGCTGCGTCGTCACACCCGGCGGTAATCGCGCTTGAATGCCGCCGTGCGAATTCATCGACACGAACCTGGATCGTCACGCTCATTCGAAGGTTGCTTCCCTTGGGGATTGTGCCGACAGCGAAATGGAACGTACCGACAACGAGCAACCGGAGGCGGGCCGGCCACACAGCGCCCGATCCGTGACGCAAGCGTCAGGATCGCCCGGTGGCGGAAGGTCGCGGGGATGCCGTCGGTCAGGTTCGCAGGGGCAGGGCCAGTCGGACAGGATCGGGACGCGCCGTCGAGGCGGTCAGTCTTGCAGGTCGGCGGTGGGCGGAAGTACCCTGCCGTGCGGTCGCCGCTCGGGTTGCGGAGGGCAGGCAGGGGAGGCGGATGAAACGGATTCCGATCGTCGCCGCCGTCCTGCTGGCGTTCGGCGGGGCCGCCGCCGCGCCGGACGCGGGGGCGGCGAAGGAGCTGTCGCTCGCCTACTTCATGGGCCGAAGCATCCCATGAACCGGGCCGTGTTCGCGCCGTTCGCGGAGAAGCTCGAACGGGTCTCCGCCGGAGGGCTGACCGTCAGGCAGTTTCCGGGCGGGGCGCTGAACTCGTCTCCGCCGCGGCAGTACTCGATCCTGCTCGACGGGGTCGCCGACGTCGTCTTCGCCCTGCCCGGCTACACCGGCGACCTGTTTCCGAAGACCAACGTGCTGTCCTATCCGGGGGTCTGCGAGACGGCGGCCTCATGCACCGACGCCTTGCAGCGCGCCCGGCCGGTCCTCGAGAAGGAGTTCCGGGCGAAGGTGCTGGCGCTGTGGTCCAACGTGCCTCCGGCGCTGCTCACCCGGGACAAACCGGTGCGCACCCTCGAGGACATGAAGGGATTGAAGATCCGGGTGACTTCGAGGATCGACGTTCCGTTCATCGAAGCCCTCGGGGCGAGGGCGGTCATGCAGCCGGTCACGGTGGTTCACCAGAATCTGGCCAACGGGGTCATCGACGGCATCGCCATCGGCGCTTCGGGGATCGGGGCGTTCAAGCTGCAAGAGCCGGCGAGCTACCTCACCACCTGGCTTCCCATCTCCGGGGCGCCGTTCGTGCTGCTCATGAACCGGGGCGTCTACGATGCGCTTTCGGCGCAGGAGAAGGGCTGGGTCGACGCCGCCGCGGACGCCGCGCTCTCCGCGGGCGGAGGCGCCGGCTACGCGCGGGCGGCGGCCCGCGGGTTGCGGATTTCGGAAGAAGCCGGCGTGGAGATCATCGAGCTCCCGGACGCGGAGAAACGCCGCTTCGCGCAGGCGGTCGCCCCTGTCTACGAGGCGGCGATCGCGCAAAGCGCCGGCGGCGACATGACCGTCGGCGAGGTCATCGGGCTGCTCAAGGGCGAGTGAACGATTCCGGCGGTTCAAGACAGGTCGGCACGGCGATTGGTCATATGAGCGGCGACCGCTGGTGCGGTCGCTTGGCGATTCCGCTACGCGGAATCGCGGGTGCATCGACCAGCGTCGTGGGCGGGCGGGAAACAGTGTTGCTACATACAAGCGGGCCACGGTGACGGGTCCCATAAGCGCTAACTTGTTTTTTCATCAATAATCGAAGTATTCCGACAATTGAGGGAAGCGACGGCGAGGCGGTTCAGCCAATGCTCTGGAGATGTCGTTCCATTCGCCCAGCATCCGCGTCAACGCCATCGGGGGTTCGATGCTTCGCATCACCTGGTTGAGCACGAACTTGAAGTCACGCCACGCACTGTGGGGGCGATGTCGCCTCCAGGTCGTATCCCCAGGGGGAAATCGCGATGGCATGGCGAATCAGCTTCTCCACCAGCAACGCCACCAGCAGCTTGCCGTACAGCCAAGCCTTGGCGCTCTCGTCATCGTATTTCGGCAGATGCCCCAACTGCGCCAGCGACTTGAACCGCTTGAACACCAACTCGACCTGCCAGCGGATGCGATACCACTCCAGCACCTGCGAGGCGCTCATGAGCGCGGGAAACGTCGTGAATACAATGACGTAGCGCGCAAACTCCAGCGTCTCGGGCTGAAGCTGCGTCCCCTTGCGCGAAGCCGTCCGATGCAATCTCTCATGGGCCATCCGGACCGCTTCCCGGGTCTTTCGCAACGCACACACCCGACCCGACACCACCCCATCGCCGGACACCACCGTCACCGGCCACGACCGCACGGCGCCGGCGCGCTTGAGCGACGTGACCGCCCCGAGCAGGTCGAACGACTCGCCCCGAGCCGTGTGAAACGCCAGCGAACCGGTGTTCACACGCACCGTCACATAACCACCCGCGCATACCACGTGCCCGATGCCGTTGGCTGTCGAGTCGCCGCGGTCGGCCACAATGAAGTCACCGGGAGCGATGGGGAAGTGCGAGAACGACTCGCCAGTCCCCGGACCCCGGGTGGGCGTGAGCTTGAAGAAGTCGCAGGCCAACGACGGGAGGCGCACGCTGTAGTGGACCCGCCACAGCCCACCGGTCTTGCCAGGCTCCTTCACCGTCGTCGCATCGAACGCCCTGACCTCGAAGCCATCGCTGTCGGCAACACCAACGCCGTAGTCGCGGAACAGCTCCACGCACAAGGCGTGCAGCCAGTCCCTCGACTTCCTCAGCCGCTTGAGCAGCGCGACATCGGACAGATCGCCCAGACGCGCCTTCCTGGCCCGCACCACGGTTTCACGCAACGAGTGCCCGCACCCCAAGTGCAGCAGAAGCGTGCGCAGCAGGTTCTCGACCGATTTGTCCTTGCGCAGGCCCTTCAGAGCCCCGGTGTCGTCGGCCAGCGTGCGCCAATCACTTGGCAGAAACGCCATCAGCACTTCCCAATCCTCGTTCACTCGCCAGCCTCCGCGTTGCAAACCGGCGTGTCATGGTACGCAAACCAGTTCGGAAAACAAGTTAGCGCTTATGGTGACGGGTCCCCACGCTGTCGCGCATGAAACATCGCTCCGGTTTGCTGCCGGAGCCGTTTTCGGCCCCCAATAATAGCGTCGTGAATTCAACAGGTTGCCGGATGTTACCTATAAGGCGCATCAACGAATTGCGACATCCCCGCGGCGCGCAGATCTGGCAACGCAACTATGCGGTGTCGCCAAACACGGGGGCATCACCCACCGTAGGGGCGACGCATGCGTCGCCCCTAAGAAGTGGACGCCCGGTTACGGCGCGGTGATGTTCGGCCTCATCTACTTCAACCTGCCTTTCGCGGTGCTGATCATGTACCCGCAGTGCACGCGGCTCGACACCGAGATCACGGAGGCGGCGCGCACCCTCGGCGCCTCGCCCCTGCGCACCTTCTTCACGGTGGTGGTGCCGATGCTCCGGCCCGCGATCCTGAGCGCGGCCATCGTGCTGTTCGTGTTCACCATGGGCGCATTCGTGACCCCGCAGTGGCTGGGACGCCCGCAGCACTGGATGTTCGCGATCCTGATCAGCGATCAGGCGCTGGGTCGCGGCAACCTGCCCTTCGCCGCGGCGCTGTCGATGTTCTTCATGTGCATCACCCTGGCCCTGGTGGCGGTATCGGCACGGCTGGGCCGGCGGAAGATCGAGAAATGATCGCGCGCATCGCCCGGAACGTCTTCTGTTGGCTGGTGCTCATCATCCTGAGCGCGCCCCTGTTCATCGTCGCCGGGGTGTCCCTCAACGAGAAGAAGCTCATGTTCTTTCCCCCGCGCGGGCTGTCGATGCGCTGGTATGAGGAGATCTTCACCAAGAGCGCCTGGTTCGACGCGTTGCTGGCGAGCCTGACAATCGCGGCGGGGGCGGGTCTCATCGCGCTCTCCATCGCCCTGCCGACCGCGTACTTCCTGTGGCGTTACCGGGTCTTCTACGCGAAGCTGCTCTTCGGCCTCGGCCTGCTGCCCTTCGCGTTGCCGCCGGTGATCACCGCGCTCGGGATGTTGATGCTCTGGGTGCCCGTCGGTCTCGCCGCCAGCGTCTACGGCCTCACCCTCGCCCACGGCGTATTCCTGGTCACGATGCCGCTGGTGATGATCTCGCTCGGCCTGGAGTCCATAGACCGGGAGATCGTCGAAGCGGCAAGGACGATGGGCGCGGACCCCGCCCGTACCTTTACCACCGTGATCCTGCCCATGATCGTGCCCTACATGATCGCCGGCTACGCGTTCGTGTTCGTGCTCAGCATGAACGAGTTCATCATCTCGTACTTCCTCGGCCAGTTCTCGCTGCTCACCCTTCCGGTGAAGGTCTTCACGCAGCTCCGCTCCGGCTACACGCCGACCATCGCCTCGGTGTCGGTGCTGTTCATCCTGCTCGCGATGGCGGTGTTCGGCCTGGTCGCGAAGTTCGGGGACCTTCCCAGGCTCCTCGGGGCCTGGAGGCCCAGGGAGCGCTGAAACCCGAACCGCACGTCCCGGTGAATTCGTCGCACCCGGTTCAGGTTGTGGAACGCACGAGCCGTGCCGGTGAGAGGCGTATTGGCTGGCCCTGCCGTCCGGAAGAACTCATTGGACAGGGAAATGCCTTGGGCCCGGGTCGGGCAGCTCGATGCGTGCGCCGTGCAGAAGGTCGAGGCCCGGCGAGCCGCGACGCGGATCGGGCAGAGCGCGATGGCTCTGCAACGGAGGCTCTCCATGCCGGCACGGCTCGTGCCGGCATGGCGGCGGAGAGGCGCTACCGATGACGAGGTCGTGCGAGTACGATGCGCCAACCCGCCCTCGCGCCGGCGAGGAAAGATGGGTTCGGATCGCACGCGCCGAAGGCGGGCGGCCCCTGCCGGATCAGGCAGGCGATCACGAACGGGAAGCTTCGCAAGGCCGTCGAGCCGATCGAGATGGTTCGACCGAGACGGCACTGCGACCACGACATGCCGAAGAACACGACCCCGCGACGTCGAGCCGATCGAGACGGTCCGGTCGAGACGGCGCGGCAAGAAGCCTGGCGGACCGAGTCTGGAGCGGAACAATGCAGCCGGTGCTCATCGCCCACAACGAACCCGACGACTTCCGGGACATGTTCGCCGCACGGTTTCCCGACGTCGATTTCACGTATGCGGCGACCGCGCAAGGCGTCGCCGAGGCGCTCGCGCGACACGACCCCGAGGTCGTCTTCTCGATCAAGCACCCCGGATTTCCGGGCTCCGTACATGCGTCGATTCCCGCGCACCCCTCGGTGCGCTGGATTCATGTGGGTGGCTCGGGGTTCGATCATGTCGTCCCCTGGGATGCCGAGCGGATCACCGTGACCAACGGCGCCGGCGTGCTTGCCCCGTATCTCGCCGAGACCGTGACCGGGGCGATATCCATGCTCAGCCGCGGGTTCCTGAACTACATCGAGCAGCAACGCACGCGCTGCTGGAAACCGGTGCCGTTCACCCCGCTCCGGGAGCGGACGTTGCTGGTGGTCGGATTCGGCCGGATCGGGGAGTGTGTCGCCCGCAACGCGAAGGCGCTCGGCTTGCGGGTCCTGGCCATCCGCGGGACGCCGGCCCCGCATCCCGCGGCCGACGAGATGCACGGCCCGGACGCACTCGATGCGCTGCTGCCGGCGGCGGACTTCGTATCGCTGCACGTGCGGTTGAACGCCGCGACCCGCGGGCTGCTCTCGCGCGAGCGGCTCGCGGCGATGAAGCCCGGCGCCTTTCTCGTCAACACCTCGCGCGGGCCGGTCGTCGACGAAACCGCATTGATCGAAGCGTTGCGGTCCGGTCATCTCGGGGGGGCGTATCTGGATGTCTTCGAGGCCGAGCCGCTGCCTGCCGAGAGTCCCTTCTGGACCATGCCCAACGTGCTGATCACCCCGCACGCATCGGACAGCATCCACGACTGGCCCCGACGATTCGCGGCGCTCTTCGCGGACAACCTCGACCGCTGGCGCGCCGGGGAGCCGCTGCTGAACCAGGTCACGCCGTGAGCGTGTCGAGAGCTCACCACTGTCGATTCACCGCCGCTGAACACGTCACCGCATCCGGGAGAGGAGAGGTGACGTGCCTGCCACGGCAGGCCGAACGCCCCGAAGGTGCGTAGCACTCATGCGGTCCGGGCGCCCCGGAGCCGGGCGAGATCGAAGGGGCGCGTAGCGCGTGCGTGGCACGCAGGCGGTCCGGGCGCGGGGAGGTTGCTTACAGCAGCTTCGCGCCCGGCGGCACCTCCCGATCCGGCACGCACAGCACCACCTTGCCCTCGCCGTCGTGAAAGCCGGTAACCAGGCACTCCGACATGATCGGACCGATCTGCTTGCGGGGGAAGTTGACGACGCCCACCACCAGCCGGCCGATCAGGTCCTCGGGCCGGTAGTGATCGGTGATCCGCGCGCTCGACTTCTTCACGCCGATCGCCTCGCCGAAGTCGACGCGCAGCACGTAGGCGGGGACGCGGGCCTCCTTGAAGGGCTCCGCGCCCACCACCCGACCGACCCGGATCTCGACCTTCTCGAAGTCCTGCCATTCGATCGTCTGCACCTGCGCTCCCCCTGTTCCGGCCGCTCCGCCTCTACTCCACGTCCTTCCGCACCGAGGTCATCGTGCCGAACGGGTCCGGGTTCCGCAGCCGCTCGTGCGCTTCCCGCTCCCCCTTCAGGTACCAGTCGAACCACGCCTTGGCGTACCAGTCACGGATCACGTGGGGCAGATACACCTCTCCGGCCTCGCCCGCGGTGGTCCAACCGAGCTGGGTGTAGGGCTCGCCGGGCTCCGCCGGCGGCGGCCCGAACGCCTGCGCCCCCGTCGGCTTGCGCGTGCGCTCCGGGGTCGGACCGAAGGGCAGCTCGCCGCGCTGGAACTTCGGCCAGGGGAACATCCGTGCGAAGTCCTCGACGATCGTGAAGTGGTCGGTGTCGCGCACGATCACCAGCATCCGGTCGGAGATCGCCCGCCGCCATGCGCTGAGGGCCACCGGCTGCGGGTTCTCCATGCGATCGGGGGCGGCGCGCTCGGGGGCGAGGGGGAAGGCGACGGCAGGGTCGCCCCCGGCAGCCGCTATCGCCGACTGGAAGAGGCCGGCGAACACCCGCTGCACGAAGGCGTCCTCGTCGCCGATCATGATGAGCACGGGCTTGCGGCTGCCCACCGGGAGAGGGACGCCGTCATCACCGTCGCCCCCGGCCCCGCCGTCGTCCCGCGCCTCGCCGGCCCCGAACATCTCCTCCGGTGTCCAGGTGAAGGGCGGGGCGTTGTTGAACCCGATGGCCGCGTTCACTCCCGGCAGGTGGTTGGCCGCGAGCTGCGCGGTCATGGCGCCCAGCGAATGTCCGGCAATGCCCACGCGCTCGCCGTCGATGCGCCCGTTGAGCAGACCGCACAGATAGTGGGTGGCCAACTCCCGGGCGGCACTGATCGCGCCCATCGACCGCAGGGAGGTACGGCAGGTGTCCTCGTCCGCGCCGAGCAGCCGCACGGTGTGCAGCACCAGACCCACGTCCGAAACCCGCTGGCGGAACAGGTTGCGCATCATGGTGGTGGCGCGCTCCACGCCCCCCGGCACCAGCGTCTCCGCGGGCGGATTGAAGCCGGCGGGGGGCGCGAACCCCCGGCCCTCGCGCCCGAACAGCAGGCGGTAGAAATAGGGAACGACCTTGATCTGGCCGAGGAGCGCCTCGTAGGCCCGCTGCACCTCCTCGGCCGACGCCTGCTTCGCGAAGGGGGAGTCCTCGTCGTGGAACACGAGGGGCAGGCCGCCGTCGGAGATGAAGGTGGGCGCCGCCACCACGTAGCCGTGGGAAGCGAGGAATTCGCCGAGCGAGCTCCACATGGCATGGCTGCCCGCGAGCCCGTGGGCGAGGAGGATGAGCGGGAACTTGCCTTCGGCGGGCCAGGCGTCCTGCCATGCGCCGCGCGGCGCGCCGAGGATCCGCCGGCCGATCTCGGCGAAGGTTCCCTGTTGCACCGCGCCGTCCGCCTCGGCCAGGGTGCCGCCGTCCGGCAGGTGGACGAATTGCGGCAACACCACCTGGGCGGCGGCGCCGATCCGCTGCGCCAGGGGACCGCCCTCCTGGAAGAAGAAGTCGTAGTAGTTCGCAGGCCGCCCGCTCTGCGCCGGGAAGGGGGAGCGCGGCCCGGCCCGTCCCCGGGAGGTGTTCGGTGGTGCGGGGTACCAAAGCTGGAACACCACCGTGCGGGTCTGCCCGGCGTCCTCCACCCGGCGCAGCAGGGCGCGGTACTCGGGGCCGGCGTAGGCGGTGTTCCAGGGGTCGAAACGCTGGCGGACGTCCACCGCGAAGCCGGTGGCGACACCCACCGCGTAATCGCCGTAGGCGGCGCCCGCCGGCAGCGCCGGCAATCGGGCGGCGGCCGGATCCGGAACGCCCGCGGTCAGAAGCAGCGAAGCAACCAGGCCGGCCACGGCGGAGCGGCCACGGCCGGAGCGGAAGCAATGACCGCGGATGCGGCCGCGGGCGAGGGGGGTGCGCCGCGGCGCCGTGCATCCACTCCTTTCGATCTGCGGGGAATTCATCGGTTGCCTCCGATCTCGTCGCTCCCCATGGGGTCGGGGGTTCATGGTTGACGGGGGTTGGATGGTGCCAAAGATGAACAATTGCGGCACGAACTGCAATCGGCAGGGATGCGCGGATCGCCGGACCACCGACCGGCCGCGCGGGCGCCCGGATCGGGAACCCGATCGGGCGATGGACCCATTTCGGTGGCGAAGTCGACGCCGAGGGGTTCGATCCGGGCGAAGGGTGGACCGCCGGGCGTCATGCGTCCGATGCCGTCCCGGACACTCCGGGGCCGGCAAGAGCACGATGCTCCGACCGCCGGGCGTCATGCATCCGATGCCGTCCCGGACGGCCGCGCGCGGGCTTCGCGGATCGCGCGCCAGACCTTCTCCGGCGTGACCGGCATGTCGATGGTGGTCGTTCCAGGCACCGGCAGCGCGTCGCGCACCGCCCCCATCAGGGCCGCCGGGGCGCCGGTGGTCGCGCCCTCGCCGATCCCCTTCACTCCGAGGGGGTTGTCGGTCTCCGCGACCTCGGTGAGCACCACCTCCAGCGCCGGCAGATCGTCGGCACGCGGGATCGCATAGTCCATGAGGCTGCCGGTCAGGGTCTGGCCGGTCTCCGGGTCGTAGACGATCTGCTCCAGCACCGCCTGGCCGAGGCCCTGGGCGGCGCCGCCGTGGAGCTGCCCCTCGGCGAGCATCGGATTGATGGTCCGGCCGGTGTCGCAGACGATGACGTAGCGGACGATGGCGACCGCCCCGGTCTCCGGGTCGATCTCGACCTCGCAGGCGGCGGCGCCGTTGCCGAGGGAGCCGCGCTCGGTGGTGAAGAGCCGCTCGCCGTTCAGCGCCTCGCCGCGCCCGGCCGCGAATCCCGCGACCTCGGCAAGGGTGACGGAGCGGTTGGTGCCTTCGACGCTGAATACGCCGGCGTCGTACCCGACGTCGGCGCTCGCCGCCGCCAGCATCTCGGCGGCGAGCCCGCGCCCACGCTCGATCATGGCGTCCGCGCCCATCACGCACGCGGTTCCCCCGATTCGCATGGAACGGGAGCCGTGTGATCCGAATCCCTCCTTCACCCTCGCGGTATCGCCATCGACGAAGCGCACCGCGTCGAAGTCGATGCCGAGCCGATCGGCCGCGATCTGGGCGTACACCGTCTCGTGCCCCATCCCGAAGTTCTGGGTCCCGGCGAAGACCGTGACGGTGCCGTCGGGATGGGCTTCGACCTTCGCGTAGTCGGCCGGGGCGCCGCCGTCGTTCTCGACATAGGGGGTCGCCGCGATGCCGCGCAGCCGCCCGCGCCGGGCCGACTCCGCGCGCCGAGCTGCGAATCCCGCCATGTCGATGGCATCGGCGGCGCGGTCCAGGTTCGCCCGGAAATCGCCGCCGTGATAGACGCAGCCGCCGGGCGCGGTCCACGGCATCTCCCGCGGCGCGACGAGATTGCGCCGCCTGAGCTCGATCCGGTCGATGCCGGTCGCGGCGGCGGCGGCATCCACCAGCGATTCGGTGAGGTAGCTCGACTCCACCCGCCCGATCCCGCGGTATGCGGCCACCGGCGTGGTGTTGCTCGAGTAGCCGCGCATCTCGATGTAGCCGGCGGGGATGCGGTACGGCCCCCCGATGGTGGGGATCAGGTAGTCGGTCATCGTCGCGAAGCCGCGCGGGGTGACGTAGGCGCCGTGACGCCACTCGACGAGCGCGCGCATCGCGGTGAACCGCCCTTCCGCGTCCATCGCGAGGGCGCCGTGCAGCAGGTGATCGCGTGACTGCGCATCGGTGAGGAAGCTTTCGGCGCGGGTCGCGGTCCAGCGCACGGTCCTGCCGGTGCGTTGCGCCGCCGCGAGGATCAGCGCGAACTCGGGATACGGCGTCCCCCGTGCTCCGAAGCCGCCGCCCATGTCCGGCACGACGACGCGCAGGCGCTCGGGTTCGATGCCCAGCATGCCCGCGAGGATCCCGCGCATGCCGTGCGCGGTCTGACATCCCAGGGTCAGGGTCCAGGCGCCGGTCCCGGCGTCGTGGCTCGCGATGGCGGAGCGGGGTTCGAGGAACACCGGGGTGACCCGGTTGTTCGCGACGGTCAGCTCCACCACGTGCACCGCCGCCGCGAATGCGGCGTCGGTGGCCTCACGGTCGCCCTGCTCCCGATCGAAGGTGATATTGCCGGGAATCTCGTCCCACACCGGGGTGTCCGGGGCGCGCGCCTGCTCGTAGGCGATCACCGCCGGCAGCGGCTCGTACTCGACGGCGACCGCCTCGGCCGCGTCGCGCGCCGCTGCTTCGGTCTCGGCGACCACGACGGCCACCGGTTCGCCCGCGTACCGCACCTTGGCGGTAGCGAGGGCCGGTTGGCAGGGATCGGGCATCGGCGAGCCGTCGCGGTTCAGCCGCGCGAAGGGCGCGGTCCGGGCCAGGCTCGGTACCGGGGCGATTTTCCCTTCGACGTCCCGGCCGGTGAGCACCGCGAGCACGCCGTCCATCGTCCGGGCTTGCGAAGTGTCGACATCGAGGATCCGCGCATGCGGATGCGGTGAGCGCACCATCGTCGCCCAGGCGGCGCCGGGGTCGGGGAGGTCGTCGGTGAAGCGACCGTGACCAGTGAGAAAGCGATGATCCTCCTTGCGGAGGACCCGGCGTCCGATCCAACCCCTGCTCATGACCCGCTCCCCGGCAGCCGGCGCGCAGACGCCGCGGGCGGCCGATTCTGACGACCTCGCCGGAGGGAGTCCATTCGAGGTCTTGTCGGGTGATCCATGACACATCGTAACGGCCCTCGTCGGGGTCTGGGTATGCGACGGGGAGGAGCTTCAGGGGACAGGTAGCCGTCAAGAGACATCGCACCACGCCGCGAGGGTGGCGCCTGTCTTTCGGTCGCGTGACCCCCGGCTGTCACGGGTTCGGCCCACCATATGCAACGACGAGCCGCGTTGGCGGGAATTGCTGGTGGAATATCGAAATAGGTGCGTAGAGGGTTTTCCCGGGGTACGATTGCCCCATATACACGAGGGCAAGCTGGGGGAAAACGGCCGGCTTGAGCCCCGCGGAGAGGTCAATCTCCGCGGCTCTGGCGCATGGATGGGGGCACGGCGTCGTGAACGATTGGGTCACCAATCCCTTGGTGTGGATGGGAATCTTGAGCGTGTCGGCCGTGGTGGTTGGGACAATCTTCGGCATCGGGCAATGGAAAGGACGGCTTGATGCGGATAGGTCCGCGCTCCGCAAAGACATTGAGTCGGATCGGATAACCATCCGCGATTTCATGGCCGAAATCCGGGTCGACATCAAGAAGATATTCGAGCGATTGCCGTCGCCTCTCACGGTCGCTGGCGCGAGCCCACTTCGGTTGACGGAATTGGGCAAGAAGATCTCCGCCCGGCTCGCCGCGGGCGCAATAGCGGATGACCTCGCCCCCCACCTGCGCGAGCGCGTAGCAGGCCTGCAGCCGTACGAAATTCAGGAGCTCTGCTTCGATTACATCCGGAAGGAGT
This sequence comes from uncultured Gammaproteobacteria bacterium, assembly GCA_958295835.1. GTDB lineage: Bacteria > Pseudomonadota > Gammaproteobacteria > HK1 > HK1 > HK1. The sequence goes on along the minus strand of OY282378.1, from coordinate 2,876,357 downwards.
ATAAGCCGCCCGCTCCCGTCGAGGCGCTCATCCTGGCATGTGCCTTCGACAATGGGATTGACCGGAACCAGGTCCTCAATGTCCTGGCCATCGAGCTCCGGGACCGGCTGCTTCCGTCTCCGGAGTGATTCGCCACCTCCCATCACCCGCCTCCTGGCCAGCCGGATAATTCCCGAAGATTGGGGGGCCAGGGCGTGACGGCGTGAACGCCCGCTGCTGGCCGTGCCCTGCCGCGTTCGGGCCGAATCGACCTCGTTCCAGCGTGCTCATTGCCGATGGGACGGTGGACGGCGCCATCGCTGGCGATGCCGCCGCATGAGCTGTCGACGATGACGCGCCGTCATCGAGAGCGCGCCACCGCGGGGGCGGGTTGAACACGGTCATGGGTCGGACGCACCGGCCGGGAGGGCGCCTCCGGGCCCTGCTGCCGGGGTGCCTCACCCTGGGTGTGCTGCTGGTACCGGTGTGTGCACCGGCCCACCCCGGCGGGATGGCGGCGGACGGCTGCCACAACCACCGGGCGAGCGGCACCTGTCATTGCCACCGGGCGGGTGCGAGCCGGCCCGGCTGCGCGAGCGAATACCGGGAAGGGGGGAGTGGGGACGGCGGGCAGCCCGGCGGCGAAGCGGCTCCCGGCGCTGCACGAACGCCAGCCGATGCCGCGAACCCGCCGCCGGTCAGGACGCCGCCCGCTCCCGCCGAATGGATCCGGATCGCGACCTGGAACCTCAACCGGCTGCACTGGCGAACCGGCGGTGCGTTGTGGCGCGGCGCGGCGGCCCGGAGCGACGAGGACTATCGGACGCTGGCCCGCTACGCCCGCGCCCTCAACGCGGACGTCATCGCCTTCCAGGAGGTCAACGGACCCCGCGCCGCGGCCCGGGTCTTCCCGCCTCGCGACTACTCGCTCCATTTTTCGGGGCGCTACGACTCGCGCTATGACGACATCTACAACGGATTCGCGGTGCGCAAGGGGCGGTTCGACCAGATCGTAAAGCGCGATCACGAGGCGCTCGGGCTCGACTCCAACGCTCGCTACCAGCTCCGGTGGGGTGTCGATCTCATGGTTTCGCGGGAGGGACGAAGGCTTCGGCTGCTCAACGTCCATCTCAAGTCGAAGTGTTTCAGCAAGAATCTGGCGGACCCCCGCGGCCGGCACTGCCGCAAGCTCGCCCGGCAGGTCGCGCCCCTCGAAACATGGATCGACGCCCGCTGGCGCGAGGGGGTGCCGTTCGTGGTGCTGGGCGATTTCAACCGCGCCATGGACCGGTACGGGCGGCGCGATCACTTGTGGAGCGCCATCGACGACGGTGACCCGCCGGGGCTGGGGCTGCACCGGCTGTCGGCGGGTCGCGACCCGGCCTGCTGGCGCGGGACGTCACGCCATCACCGCTACCCGATCGACTTCTTCGTGTTCGGCGCGCACGCCTGGAAGCGGGTGGACGCGGGGTCCTTCCGGCAGGTCGTCTGGACCGATGCGGACGCGGACCCGCGCCGCGGGTTGCCCTCCGATCACTGTCCGATCGCCGTGGACCTCTTCTGACCCGAGCATCCCGGTCCGCATCGCAAGCCGGACGGAACGCTGTCGAAGCAATGCGTGCGTTGCCGGAAGCGCGGCAGTCGGGCGCCTGGTGGCTGCCGGCATCGGGGTTGAACACAAGGCGCGATGCGCGGGTGGCGCGGGTTCCCCACTGATGGTCTGCGAGGGCGAGAGTCGCGACGGCCAGCCGCACGGGCAAGGCGTAGCGACGTTCCCGGACGGCGAACGCTACGAGGGCGGGTTCCGCAAGGGGGATCAGCGCCCGGTATCTCGCCGATACCGGCCTCGAGTGCGGTGTCGAGCCGATAGCGCCCTCTATGCGAGCATCTTGACGATTGCGAAGGTCAAGCCGGCGTTCGCTACTACGATCCCGATCGCCACCTTGAGCATATCGGCCTTGAGCTCCGCGATAGCGGTCGCGAGATCCGCCTTCGTTGCGAGCTCCGAGCCGATCGCATCGCGGACCATCGTAACCGCGGCTTCGGCCTAATCTTCGTCGAAGCCGGCTTTGCGAAGGCGCTTCGCGGCGGCGTAGGTGTCGAAGGCGGCGCTCATGGTGTGTTCCTTCCCGGCGGTGCGGCCTGTAAGCGTAGCACGCGGCGTCCTGGTGGCCGTGGCCGGCGGTATCAAGCGGCGTGCTCGCGGATGTGGTCCATCACCGCCGGCAGGTCGTTCGGCAGCATCGTGCAGCGTTCTTCGCGCTCGTACAGGCCGGCGAGGCGATCGGGGAGGGCGGGACGGATCCCGATCGCGCGCTCCACCGCATCGGGGAACTTCGCGGGGTGGGCGGTGGCGAGGGTGACCATCGGGATCCCCCGAGGCCCCCGCAGCCGCCCCGCGACCGCCACGCCGACCGCGGTATGCGGGTCGATGACCATGCCGGTGTCGCGATGCACCGCGGCGATCGTCTCCAGCGTCTCCGATTCGCTGCAACGGCCGGCGTGGAACAGCGACCGGACGGTGGCCGCGGCATCGTCCCCGATCCGGAAGGCGCGATGCTCGGCGAGCTGGCGCATCAGTCCGGCGGTGTACTCCGCGTCCCGATCGTGCATCTCGAACAGCAGCCGCTCGAAGTTGCTGGAGACCTGGATGTCCATCGACGGCGACAACGTCGGCGTCACCTCGGTGAGCCGGTGGTCTCCGGTGGTCAGCGCTCGGGTGAGGATGTCGTTCTCGTTGCTCGCCACCACCAGCCGCTCGACCGGCAGCCCCATCCGCTGCGCCACGAAGCCGGCGAACACGTCGCCGAAATTTCCCGAAGGCACCGAGAACGAGACGGGCACGTCGGGGCCGCCCAGGGCGGCGGCGGCGGTGACGTAGTAGACGACTTGGGGGACGATGCGCGCCCAGTTGATCGAGTTCACCCCCGAGAGCCGGAGCTCGTCGCGGAATCCAGGGTCGTTGAACATCGCCTTGAGCATCGCCTGGCAGTCGTCGAAGGTCCCCTCGATCGCGATGTTGTGGACGTTGCCGGCGCCGACCGTGGTCATCTGCCGACGCTGGACCTCCGAGACGCGCCCCGCCGGATGGAGGATGAAGATCGAGACCCGCTCGCGCCCCTTGACGGCTTCGATGGCGGCGGAGCCGGTGTCTCCCGAGGTGGCGCCGACGATGGTGACGTGCGCGTCGTGCCGCTCCAGCACGTGGTCGTAGAGCCGGCCCAGCACTTGCAGCGCGATGTCCTTGAACGCGAGGGTCGGCCCGTGGAACAGCTCCAGCAGCCAGTGGTTCGGCCCGAGCTGCGCGAGCGGGGCCACCGCGGCGTGCCCGAACCCGGCGTACGCGGCGTCGACGATCGAGCGGAGCTTCGCCGTTTCGATGGCGTCGCCGGTGAAGCGGGAGATGACCGCGTGCGCGACCTCCGGGTAGTCACGGCCGCGAAACGAGGCCAGCTCGTCCCGGCTGAACTCCGGCCACCGCTCGGGAACGTAGAGGCCGCCGTCCGCGGCGAGCCCCGCGAGGAGCACGTCTTCGAAATCGAGGACCGGGGCGCGACCGCGGGTGCTGACGTATCGCATGGAGGATTCCGTCGCCGGGACGGGACGATTCTATCAGCGCCGGACGTGATGCCGAGGCTCGCGCCGGCATCGTCAAGCCGTTCGGATTGATGCGATGTGCCGAGAGCGGGCGCGCTCTGGGAACGGGTGCGTTCCCGCCATGCATTCGGTCTTCAGCGTGCCGGATCCTCCGGATCGTGAAGGACGAGCACGCGGGGCCGATCCACGCGGGCGAGGCCTCGGTCGTTGGTGACGAAGGTCTCGCAGTCGTGGACGAGTGCGGTCGCCAGATGCAGGGCGTCCATCGATCGCAGCCCGAAATCCGCCCGCAGGTGAACGGAACGCAGGATCACCCGACGGTCGACCGGTACCAGATGGATGCGCGGGGTACGACCGAACAGTTCCAGATAACGCTCGACCAGATCTTGTCGACCCTCCTTCATGGGGCGGGGCAGGAGTTCGGTGAAGAGCAGTTCGCTCGCGATCACGCCGACGCCTTGCCGATCGATCGCCGCCAGCAGCTCGACCATCCTTGCGCGATGCGTTTCGATGCCCTCGAACACGTAGATGTAGAGGTTGGCGTCGAGATAGGTGCGATGCCCGAGCGTGGGCCAATCGGCGCTCATTCGGCGCGACTGCCGGCAATCTCCGCATCGATCTCCTCCACCGAGTCGTAGACCCCGGAGGCCGCGCCAAGAAGGTCGGTCATCGTGTAGCCGGCGCCACGCTCCCGGATCTCCTGTGCCGTGATGACGATCCGGGTTCCATCCGCGCTGACGTTGAGGAGATCGCCCTCCTTCAGTCCGGCCAGGGCCACCACTTTCCCGGGGAGGGTGATCTGGTTCTTGGGGCGCAATTTGATCAAGTGCATGGATTTCACCTTCCGGATGGGGTTGGAAAGTTGGAAAATCCTACTTCGTATCATCCGATTGTCAATCGCTTGTCCGGTGGTGTTGGTCACACGTTTCGCCCAGCCCCCGACGTGTGCTATCGACCGGCATCCCGCCACGCTCGGCTGGCTCGGCTCCGTTCGAGGGTAGCGGACCTGTCGACCGGTTCGGCCGGCGGAGTGCGCTTCCCGATCTCTACCGCAAGCAAGGCATGGACATCGAAGCGATCCTTGAGGCATGCCCAGAGAGATCTGGCCGCGATCCGGGCGTTCGTGTCCGGGCGCGATGACCGATCTGCCGTGGAGGCGGAGGATCGGTAGTGACTTGGCTGGACGCCCGCGACGAGCTTCAAACTGACCGCTACCGGAGTCTGACGGGACCACGTCTTCGCCGTGAAATACCGATATGGAGCCCGTGGAGATACACCGCCCCGCCGGGGGTATGCGAGAATGTCCCGCGTCTCGCGATACGGTCCGCCGTTGACTGACGGAGAGCTCCTTGCCTTGTTGAGAGGGCGTAGCATGTTGTATCCGGGACCGGCCCAGGAGGTCTATGGCGACTGGGATCCCCCCGATCTGATCGTGTCCGACGGCGCTTATGGTGTCGGCGGGTTCCCGGGCGACCCTCGGACCCCCGATGGGTTGCAAGAGTGGTACGCCGAACATGTCGCCGCATGGTCGAAGTACGCGCATCCGGCCACTACGTTGTGGTTCTGGAATACCGAGATCGGCTGGGCGACCGTGCATCCCCTTCTGGCACGGGAAGGCTGGGAGTACGTCCAGACGATTCTGTGGGACAAGGGGATTGGCCACATCGCCGGCAACGTGAACGGGGACACGATCCGCCGGTTGCCGACAGTGACCGAGGTCTGCGCCTTCTACCGGCGACGGCTTGCGTTCACGGCTCCGGACGGCGTGATGTCCGCCTGCCGGTGGCTCCGAGCGGAATGGCAGCGGACCGGGATGCCGCTGTATCGCGCCAATGAAGCGTGCGGGGTGAAGAATGCCGCCACCCGCAAGTACCTCACTCAAGACTGGCTCTGGTACTTTCCGCCAGCGGAGATGATGGGCCGGCTCGTCGCCTGTGCAAACGAACACGGTGACCCCGCGGGGCGTCCCTATTACTCGATTGACGGCCGACAACCCGTGACTACGACCGAATGGGCACGCCTCCGGCACCCTTGGCGTCACGAGCACGGACTGACGAACGTCTGGTCGCACCCACCGCTCAACGGCACGGAACGCTACCGGGGGAACGGCCGCCGAGTCGCTCCGCGGGTGCACAACCCCGGGAGGAATGCAACCGCTCATCTGAATCAAAAGCCGCTGGAGTTCATGCGCCGCATCGTCAAGGCCGCCTCGAACGAAGGCGACACGATCTGGGAGCCGTTCGGTGGTTTGTGCACCGCGTCGGTCGCTGCCGTCGAGATGGGCCGGAATGCCTTTGCCGCCGAACCCGACCCCTACTTCTCGTCGCTGGCGAAACAGCGATCCGCCGGCCAATTCGCAAGTGATCAGTTGCCGTTGCGAACGTGATGCCGCGACGATGGACACCACAAGAGCGCCACGCGGAAGCGAAAGATCCCATGGCGATTCTCGATCACTTGAAACGGGATCTCAGGCAGAGCGGACTGGACAAGGAGGCGGCGGTCGACGTCGCAGAGGCGATTTCCCGGATCGTCGATCGGTTCAGGTAGGACGCCGTTCCGCTCAGCCGTCCCCGAACCTCCGCGCGTAGCCGGCCAGCCGCGCTTGCCAACCGGGGCGGTCGAGGACGTCGCGGTTGACGACCCCGCGGGGGACGCGGCCGGCCATGACCGCCAGTACCGCGCGCACGTCGGCGGCACCGCTGCCGGCAAAGAGCTGGTCCGTCCAGCACAGCGCGTGGGGGGTGAGGATCACGTTGTCGAGGGCCAGCAAGGGATCGTCGGCGTCCGGCGGCTCCTGCTCGAACACGTCGAGTCCCGCGCCGGCGATGCGGCCCTCCTGCAACACCTCGGTCAGCGCCGCCTGATCGACGATCGGCCCCCGTGCGGTGTTGACGAGGAAGGCGGTCGGCTTCATCAGCCCCAGACGGTCGGCGTTGACGAGGTGGTGGGTGTCGGGAGAGAGCGGGCAGTTCACGCAGAGGAAATCGGCTTCGCGGAAGACGCTGTCGAGATCCGTCAGGGTGACCCCCAACTCCGCCGCCAGAGCCGGATCGGCGTAGGGGTCGTGAGCGATGAAGCGCATGTCGAGGGGCCGCGCGAGGCGAAACATCTCGGCCCCGATGTTGCCCATGCCGACCGAGCCCAGGGTGAGCCCCACCAGACCGATACCGTTGTGGTCGGTCTTTTCGGCCCACCCCGCCGGCCCCCGGCGGGCGAGGCGGTCCTTGGTGAAGAGCCTGCCGGCGAGCGCGAGGACGAGGGTCAGGATCGACACCGCCACCGGCCGCCGCACGCCGTCCGGCGTGATCACCACCGCCACGTCGTTGGCGCTGCACGCGGCCAGGTCCACGTTGTCGTAGCCGACGCCGAACCGCGCCACCACCGCCAGGCGCCCGTCCGCGGCCAGGCTGCCGGCCCCCACCCGCGGGGTCAGGAGGATCAGGGCGTCGATGCCGGCGAGCTGCGCGGCGGAGATCTCCGGCTCGGGCTCCAGGTGGAACAGATCGACGTCGGGATGCTCCTGAAGGGGCGAAAGATCGAACTCGGGAAAGGTCGGGCTGCCGTCGGGCTTGCGGAAATCGGCGCTGAGCGCCACTCGGAACGCGGACATGGTGTCTCCCTCCAGGTCTTGATCCGGCGGAGCCGGGTCAGGAGCCCGGCCCGGCATCGCCGGAACCGAACGTCGGTCGGCGAACGAGTCTCCGTCGTCTTGCCGGGGATTTCACGGATGAGGGGCTACTCCTCGCAGCCGTCGCGGATGGCGGACAGGCCCGCCGCCACCGCGTCGCCCAGCGCCCAGGCGTCGGCCGACCAGGCGATGAAGTCGAAGCCCTGCTTGTACAGCGCGATGCCGGTATCGGCGTCGGGCACCAGGCGCCCGAGGGAGGTGCCGGTCGCGCGCCCGGCCTCGACCACCGCGTCGATGGCTTCGAGGAACTTCGGATGCTCGAACTCGCCGGGGATGCCGAGCGAGCAGCTCAGGTCGAAGTGGCCGACCCACAGGCAGTCCACTTCTTCCAGCGCGCCGATGGCGTGCGCGTTCTCGACCCCCTCGGCGGTCTCGATCTGCACCACGAGCATGGTGCGGCGGTTCTGTGCGGCCAGCTTCTCCATGGTCGGCCCGGCCGTGTAGCGGTCCACCGCCGAGCGCAGGATCACGCCGCGCCCGCCGGCCGGAACGTATTTCATGGAGTGGATGATGGACTTCGCCTCATCGGCGGTGCTCACCATCGGCAGCATGACGCCGTCGGCGCCTGCATCGAGGGTGCGTGCGACGTCCTTGTAGTCCCTGGAGGGCGAACGCACGATGGTCGGCAGCTCGGCGGCGCGCATGTAGGCCATGACCCGCTTCACGGTCTCGATGCCGAAGCCGCTGTGCTCGGTGTCGAGGATGGTGAATTCGCAACCCGCGTGCTTGAGGATGTAGCCGATCCCGGGGGTATCGAACTCGAAGATGAAGTGCCCGGCCTTCAACCTCCGATGGGAGGCCATGTGCTTCAGGGGTGATTCGCTCATCGTCGCTCTCCGGTGATTCCGTTCGCCAACGTTCATTCCGTCCTGCAAGGCGCGACCGCGCAGGGCCGAGACGCGACCCGCCGCGGGCTACCCTACCCTGCAACGTGCGACCGCATACGGCCGAAGGTCGATCCGATCGCCGTTCGCGGGCCGTTCCGCACCGTCCAGCGCATCCGGGTCTCCGGCGCCCGCGACAAAGCTCCCTTCGTCCAGCATCGCCACGCGCATCGTTCCGCCGCCGAGCCCTTCCAGGCGGACCCGCCGCTCCTCGCCCATGAGGTTCGCCAGCCACAGCTCCAGGCCCGCCCCGGTCTCGAATGCCAGGGCCTGCACTTCGCGCGGGGCCGAGACCTCGGTCGCGCGCCGCGCCCGGCCCGAGGCGTCGTACATCCCCCGCATCACGTGCCAGACGGGGAACCGCCCGCCGTGGTCGTCGAACCAGGGCTGCGGTGCGTCGCCGGGATGATGGAGCAATCCGAAGTCGCCGATCGGCGCACCCAGGATCAGTGAATCCACGCCCCCTTCGGCCGCCCTCGCGGCCACCCCCAGGTGCCAGGCGGCGCCGAGCAGGCCGCGCTGGCGCGGGTCGTTGCGGCACATGGCCACCCGGCCGCCGTGCGGATTCGGGGCCGGTCCGCCGCCGAAGGGGCTGGTGCGGGTCCCGATCCCCACCGGACCCAGCCGATAGGGCTTGCCGCCGAACATGGACCGGCCGGAACGGATGACGTAGGGCAGGGTCTCCACCGTCTCCGTGACCGAGCGATCGTCGGCCGCGTGCACGATGGCGCAGGTCGAGTGGATGACGAAGTCCAGCCCCTCGAACGGCGGCGGCTTGCGGTTCAGCTCCGTGAAGTACATGAAGTTGCCGCCACCGATGGCGCTGTCCGGGAAGGCTTCACGCGCCGCCGCATAGAGCGCGTGGTAGGCGGACATGTCGCCGAAGACCGTCCCCGGGATGACGAAGCCGAGATCCTCGGCCGGACTCACCGCGACCGAGGCGAAGCGGGCGCCGGCCGCGTTCGCCAGATCGGCGATGGACCGCAGCGCCGCGCCCGGGTCGTCGAGATCGGGCAGCACCGCCTCCAGGGCCAGCTCGCAGCCCAGCGCGTCCGCGGCGGTGCGGAAGCCCTCCATCGCCTCCGCGCCGGCATGGCGTGCATCGAAGTAGCCGCTCAGGAACGCCGGATGAAGGCCGGCGAGCTGCCCGGCGCGGGCCGTCGCGGCATCGGCCGACTGCCATTCCAGGCCCATGCCGATGCGAGGGACGCGCCCCGCCTCCGCCCCCACGGCGACGGTGATCTCCGGCGTTCCGGCTCCGCCCGTCCGCGGCGGCGGCGTCCCCTCGAAACGCAGCTCGACCGCCTGTTCGATGGTCTTGCCGGCCTCCAGGGTGAAGGGGTGCGGGAGCCCCAGCGGCCGCACGTAGGTCTTGTAGGACGCATCGGTCCAGTTGCGCTGGTCTTCCATCTCGAAGGTGTCGCCCAGCATCGTGCAGGTCACCTCGAGGCCCGGCGCGACATCGTGGGTCAACGCGCGGATGTTCATGATCGGCTGCACCGGATCGATGACTTCGGGAAAGCGGGTCTCCACGACTTCCCCGCCCACCTCGGACACCTCCACCGCGCGTCCGCTGATCCCCTCCACCCCGTGCAGGACCACGAAGCCCGTCCGGTTCGTGAGGAAGTCCGTCTCGGGGGTCCCGATCCCCTCGAAGCGCAGGGTGCCGTCCGCACTGCCGGTGATGCGCGCGCGATAGACGAAGCGTTGCTGCCCGTCGCCGCAGGTTGCCGTGTAGGTGACGGTGAAGCGATCGCCGGTCTCCTCGACGGCGAGATCGCGAATCTCCGGATTGAAGGTGCCCCAGTACCGATCGCGGACCACGTAGGAAATCGCGCGGATCGCCTCGCGGCCGTCATGGCGGATGTAGCGCAGGTTGCCGGCGTCCAGCTCCGCCGACAGCGGCCCTGCCTTCAGCAACCGGGTCTCCGCCGGCGGCTCCTCGGTGCCGAACAGCATGATCCCGCGGGATGGGGCTTCGGCCATGTTTCGTCTCCTTGGAGGTGCGCGTCGGCACGCATTCCTCACGCATCACGGACGCGAGAGTGTCCCCTACGGCTGTGGATCACGGGCCTCGCATCAAATTCTACCCGCCGTCACCGTTTCAATGGTGGCAAGAAATTCCGCTTCGAAGCGCGCTGCCTCCGTCAACCTTGTGGAGACCTGCGGCCACGCTTTCTTTATCTCACATTGCTTGCGTCGATAGTCGTCCGGGCGTTTCTCGAACCGCCGGCGTTTGGGCAAGGCTCTGAGCTGGCCTTCCGGGTTGGGATGGCACTCCCAATCGCCTCGCCGAACCACGTCGTTTTCCGGCCAGACTGCGGCAAGCACCCAGGTTTCGATGCTCTTCGAAGGCGTGCACAAGATAATCCGTGGCGGACATTCATCCTCATCAAGCCAGTTGAGAACCACCGCTCGCAAGGCGTTGGTGTGGAGTTGACCCGATTTCGTGGACACCTGACCCTTTGGGGAGGAGGTATCCACTCTGCCGAAATCGAGACCGCCGTACCCGCCGGCCTTCCGGCGCCAGAGGGTCGAGTTGGCTCGCACCGGACGGACTGCGGAAGAGCTGGCTCGTGAATGGCGGTGTTGTTGTCTGCCTATAAGTATTCTAAGGCGTTCCGGGGTATTCCGGCTACCTGCCTGTAAACCCTGCAAATACCGCGCGTTTCGTGCTTGACCGTGCCGAAGTGTTCCGATACGTTCTAGCCTCACTTGGTGGCAACCAGGGGGGCAAGAATCAATGGCAAGCGCTCGAAAGGGGACACTGACCGCGCGTTTCGTCGCAACGGTCACCCAACCCGGACGCTACGGCGACGGTCGAGGCGGTCACGGGCTGCGGCTCGTCGTCACGCCGACCGGCGCGCGGTGCTGGATTCAGCGGCTCGTAATCCGCGGGAAGCGCTGCCAGCTCGGCTTGGGCGGCTACCCGCTCGTCACCCTCGCCGAGGCGCGCAACAAGGCGTTCGAGAATCACAAGCTCGCCCGGGCCGGTGGTGACCTGCCGGCGCTCAAGCGGCGGGCGAACGTGCCGACCTTCGCCGAAGCGGCGGCGCGGGTGCATGAGATCCATGCCCCGGGCTGGCGCAACCCGAAGCACGCGGCGCAGTGGATCGCGACCTTGCGGGATTACGCCTTCCCGCGGATCGGCGACCGGCCGGTGTCGGACGTGACCACGCAAGACGTCATGGCCGTGCTCTTGCCGATCTGGCACTCGCGAGCCGAAACCGCGCGGCGCGTCCGGCAACGAATCGGCACCGTCATGAAGTGGGCGATTGCGGAAGGCCATCGGCTCGACAACCCGGCCGGGGAGATCCTGACCGCGGCACTTCCCCGCAACAACGGCATCGGCGGCCCGCGCCACCATCGCGCGCTGCCGTATGGCGAGGTCGCCGGCGCCCTGGCGGCGGTCCGGGCGTCCGGCGCCGGCATGAGTACGCGGCTGGCCTTCGAGTTTCTGACGTTGACCGCAGCCCGGTCGGGTGAGGTCCGGTTGGCGACGTGGGGCGAGATTGACCTTGAATCCGCGACGTGGACCGTGCCGGCTTCGAGGATGAAGGCCGGGATCGAGCATCGCGTACCGCTCCCCGATCGCGCCCTCGCCGTGCTCGACGAGGCGCGCGTACTCCGGGACGTGACCGGCTTGGTGTTCCCCGGCACGCGGCGCCGCCCGCTCTCTGACATGACCCTCTCGAAGCTGCTGCGTGACCTGAGCATTCCCGCCGTGCCGCACGGCATGAGAAGCAGCTTCCGCGATTGGGCGGGTGAGTGCACCAGCTTCCCGCGCGAAGTCTGCGAAATGGCACTCGCGCACGTGAACCCGAACAAGGTCGAGGCGGCCTATGCCCGTTCGTCCCTGTTCGAGAAGCGGCGCGAGCTCATGAACGCCTGGGCGCGATTCCTGAACCCGGCGCCGGCGGACGTGGTGATCCTCGGCGCGCGGCGGTCCCGGCCCGATCGCGTCGCGGGCGCTGTGTCGTGAGCGGCGTCCTGGTTCCGCTGACTGTCGCGCTCGATGTTTGCGTGGACAGGTTGGTTGCGCTGGGCGTGGTGCCAACGGTGAGGCGCGAAGCGGGGAGCGTGAAGTGAGCGGCGCCCTGGTCTCCGTGGGGGGCATCTTGGTTCCGCCCGATGTCGCGTGCGTTGCCGTCGTGGACAAGCTGGTTGCCGGATTGGTGGCGAAGGGCGTGGATCGAGACGCTGCCCGTCGCCACGTGGATGCTTTTGTGGCGCCCTTGCTGGCAGCGGTAATCCGGAATGGCGTGGATCCCCTTGAGGCCATGAGCGAACTCATGAGCATGACGGGGGCAGCGGGGCGCGAGCGGCGACGAGGAGGGTGGTGCCCCGGCCCGCCGTGGCCTTGCCTGCCCGCCGTTCTCGATCACTCCAACCGAAGGGGCGGAAGCGCGACGACGTCGGGGGCTCGATGATCTCCGCCCCGCATCGAGGTCGATGGTGGTGTGGCGAGGCCGCGGGCCGGTGCAAACGCGGCGGCATCAATCAGGCTGACACCCTCAACGCCGACACCTTCAAGGCCGCCTGCTGGCCGCCCCTGGGCGTCGATGCGCCCCTGGCCGGTACGGTCCGGGTGCCCGACTACCGAACACGGCGTACAGGGCCGTACAGGCGCTCCCAGCGCCGGGAGGCTCCATGACTTCATCCCATGACGGTTCCGGCCCGCCGGCGGGGACGTGGGCCGAGCAGGCGGCAGGGGGGCCGTGGGCCGAATTGGCGGCTTACGTGGACGGGCTGGAACGCCGAAAACACTTCGCACGCGAGTTTGAGGCGCTGGGCGTGGAGCCGGTTGTAGCCTGGGCTTTGTCCCCGCTGCTGGTCGCTGCGGACCGGGCGGGCGTCAGTCCTGCGGAGGCAGTTGCTTTGTGCACGGCCGTGTTCAGCGCGGCGGAACGTGAGGGGCTGAGTATCCATAAGGCATTCGTCACCGTCCTGAAACACATCGAATCGGGTGAGTACGCACGGCTCCGCGCACGAGACGAAGAGGCGCAGAGGGACAAGGAGCGCTTCGACAAGACCGCAGACGAGTACAGGGAACGCTACAAGGCGGGGAAAGGCGCACTGACCTTCGACGAGGCCGTAGCGACGTTCGGGCTGCTGCCGCGGGAGGGTGGGGGCCGGGACGGCGTCGCCTTCCCGTTGATGTTCTCCTCCATCCTGGAGGGGTTCGAGTTGTACGGGAAGCGCAAAGGCATAAAGGTTCAATGGAAGCCGCGGTTCGTCTACAGGGAGCTGCTGGCGCGGGTGGAGGGTCTGGCATACGCGCAAGGCGACGAGGCGGGGGCGGAGTGGGCGAAGAGTTTGCGCGCCAGAGGTACCCGCTTGAAGGAGGAAGGGGCGGCGAGGCGACCGCCGGGGAGGCGTGACCCGTACGACAACATCGCCTGGGACATGCTGGTCGGACACGCTCTCCTTTCACTCTCGGGGTGCGGGATGCGTGTGACGGCCCGGGACGAAAATCCGTGCCTGGCTCGCGCGATGGCCGTGGCGTCGGGCATCCCGTACCGCGCAATCAAGCGGGCGTGGGAGCGCTACCCGCTACGCGCCAGACATGCGCGCAACCCCGATCCGGAGAAGCCTCCCATCGCGCCGGGCGTGCAATGCGCCAAGTGCGGCAAGGCCGGGAAGGTGCCCGTGTACCGGACACGCGAGGGCGGAGGCCGCCTGTGTACGGACTGCTGCGAGTGGTGAATTAGGTGGCACCGAATCTTCCCGGACGGCTCAGGAATTAGGGGGCACCAAAGCAAGCACGCGAGCCGTGATACATCGGCACTCTGGCTTTTCGGAGTGCCGACGATGATTGACAGACTTCTCAGGCGGCCCGATGTCGAAGCGGTCACCGGCCTGTCTCGATCCTCCCTCTACGCAAAGATGGATTCGGGCGACTTCCCGTGCCCGGTACGCATCGGCGCGCGCGCCGTCGCCTAGGAGTCTGCGCCGTAGAAAACGATGCGACAATCGGTGGACAGGAGCCGAGGGAGAGAGTCCGATGCCGACGACATTTCGCCCCTATGAGCCGGACCAGATGTTGCTGCTTGCGTATTCCGGTCCAAGCCGATCACCGATTCCGGTGCAACCCGATCACCGATTCCGGCGCAAGCCGATCACTGATTCCGGTCGAACCCGATCACCGATTCCGGTCCCAAGCCGATCACTTTTCGGCGCTGACCGGAATCGTGCGATTCGTCCGATGTGAAGGAGTCCACGACGCGGGATATCCCCTTGCGATGACATCTTCTCGCCTTTTCCAGCGAGGGGACGTCAATGGCATTCAGGAGGTTATCCATGCGCAAGATTCACAGCACCGTGCGGTTGTTCTTCGAGGCCGGGCTGTCGATTCGGGCCATCGCCCGCACCCTGCGGGTCTCGCCGGAGGTCCCCGCGAAAGCGGGGATGGGCGATTACATCCGCCGTGCCCAGGTGGCGGGGCTGAGCTGGCCGTTGCCCGAGGGGCTTGACGAGCGGGCGCTCGAAGCACGGCTGTTCCCTGGCGCCGGCCCAGCGTGCGATGCCGGATTGGGCGCACGTTCACGCTGAGTTGCGGCGCAAGGGGGTCACCCTGTCGCTGCTGTGGCAGGAGTACAAGGGCGAGCATCCCGAGGGGCTTCAGTACAGCCAGTTCTGCGAGCGCTACCGCGCCTTCCGCCAAGGCGTTGATGTGGTCATGCGCCACAACCACCGCGCCGGCGAGAAGCTGTTCGTCGACTACGCCGGGCACACGGTGCCCATCGTGGACCGAGAGAGCGGGGCGCGGCGCGAGGCGCAGGTGTTCGTCGCGGTGCTCGGGGCGTCGAGCTACATCCCCGCGGACGCGGGGACCACCTGGGCGCAGACGCTGCCTGACTGGTGCGCCTCCCACCCCCGATGGAGGCATTCGGGGGCAGGCCCGCGCACGCTGCGGTTTCTCGGCGGGGTCCCCGAGTGCGTGGTCCCGGACAATCTGCGCTCGGCGGTGAGCCGGGCGCATCGCTACGAACCCGACCTCAACCCCACCTACGCCGACCTCGCCGAGCACTACGGCTTCGTCGTCATACCGGCGCGGGTGCGCCGCCCCCGCGACAAGGCCAAGGTCGAGGCCTGCCCCCGAATGGGGGAATCGGGGGTCGCCGTCCAGCTCGTCGAGCGCTGGATTCTCGCCGCGCTACGCCACCGCACCTTCTTCTCGCTGGCCGAACTCAACCGCGCCATCGCCGAACTGCTCGCACGGCTCAACGAGCGCCCCTTCCACAAGCTCCCGGGCTCACGGCGCAGCGCCTTCGAGTCCACCGACCGCCCGGCGTTGCGCCCGCTGCCCGCCGAGCCCTACGTCTTCGCCCAGTGGAAGAAGGTCCGCGTGCACCTCGACTACCACGTCGAACTCGACCGCCACGACTACTCCGTCCCCCACCCCCTGGTCGGGCGCCAACTCCTCGCCCGATACACCGCCCACACCATCGAACTCCTCGACCGCGGGCAGCGCATCGCCTCACACCGGCGCTCCCACCAGCCCGGGCGCCATACCACCGTCCCCGAGCACATGCCCGAGCCCCACCGGCGCTTCGCCCAACAGTACTCCCCCGAGCGCTTCTCGCGATGGGCCGAGTCCATCGGGCCGGCCACCGCCGCGCTCATCGCCGACATCCTCCATGCCCGCCGACACCCCGAGCACAGCTATCGCGCCTGCCTCGGCATCCTGCGACTGGCCAAGACCTACTCCAACCCCCGACTCGAAGCCGCCGCACGAGCCGCGCCCTCACCCTCGGCTCACCCTCGGTTCGCTCCATCGAATCCATCCTCAAGCACCGTCTCGACGAGCGCGCGCTCAACGAGGCACACGAACGCCCGCTGCCCGCCGACCACGACAACATCCGCGGGCCGTCCTACTTCCACTGAGCCACAGGAGACCTCACCGAGGTTGACCCACCCGACCATCGACAAGCTCCACCAACTGCGCTGCGCCGGCATGGCCGCGGCCCTGGCCGAACAACTCCACTCCCCCCAGTACGAGGCGCTCTCGTTCGAAGAACGCCTCGGCATGCTCGCCGACCGCGAACTCACCCTGCGCGACGACCGCCGCATGACCAGCCGACTGCGACGCGCCAAGCTGCGACACCCCAACGCCTGCATCGAGGACATCGACTTCCGACACCCCCGGCGCCTCGACAAAGCCCTCATCCGCTCCCTCGCCTCCGCACGGTGGCTGCGCGAACGCCTCAACATCCTCATCACCGGACCCACCGGCGTCGGCAAGTCCTGGCTCGCCTGTGCCCTCGCCCACCACGCCTGCCGCGACGGCTTCTCCGTGCTGTACCTGCGCACCCCCAGACTCCTCCACGACCTCGCCATCGCTCGCGGCGACGGCCGCTACACCAAGCTCCTCGCCGCCTTCGCCAAAACCGACCTCCTCGTCCTCGACGACTTCGGACTCGCCAAGCTCAACGCCGAGAACCGCCGCGACCTCCTCGAACTCCTCGAAGACCGCTACGCCTCTCGCTCCACCCTCGTCACCAGCCAGCTTCCCCTGGCTCAATGGCATGAACTGCTCGGCGACCCTACCCTCGCCGACGCCATCCTCGACCGCCTCGTCCACAACGCCTACAAGCTCGAACTCAACGGAGGCTCCATGCGAAAACACCACGCCGGGTTGACCCAACCCGATCACTGCACGGCATAATCATCGCCCCGCGTCGCTTCGCTCCGACTGGTGATCGGCTTGACCGGATTCGGTGATCGGCTTCAACCCGGAATCGGTGATCGACTTCACCGGAATGCGCAGCTGCTGGCGCCGGATGTGCGCGATTGGCTCCCGGAAGGGCACTTTGCGCACCACGTGAGCGACTTGGTGGACGGGCTGGATCTGAGGGCGTTTTACGCTCCGTATGAGGGTGACGGTCGTCGCAACGCCCCGTATGAGCCTCGGATGATGGTCAAGGTGCTGCTCTACGGGTATGCGACGGGGGTGTTTTCGTCGCGGGGGATGGCGAGGAAGCTGGAGGAGGACGTGGCGTTTCGGGTGTTGGGTGCGGGGAACTTTCCGAGCCACCGCACGCTGTGCGAGTTTCGCCGCCGGCACTTGGAGGAGTTCAAGGGGCTGTTCGTGGAGGTGGTGTGCTTGGCGCGTGAGGTGGGGCTATTGAGTTTCGGGAAGCTGTCGATAGACGGGACGAAGGTGCGGGCGAACGCGAGTAAGCGCAAGGCGATGAGCTATGGGCGGATGGGTGAGGAGGAGCGTCGGCTGGAAGGAGAAATCGAAGCGCTGCTGAAGCAGGCACGGGACACCGATGCGGAGGAAGACGCGCGCTTTGGCGAGTCGTTGCGTGGAGACGAGTTGCCCGAGGAGTTGCGCCGTCGCGAGGACCGGTTGGCGGCGATTGTTGCGGCGAAGGCGCGCTTGGAGGCGGCGCAACGCGAGGCGGATGATGCGCGCGGGCGCCGCCCGGAGTGGGAGCGCAATCCCAAGGGTGGGCAGCCATACAAACGCGCATACGGGGAGCCTGATGAGAAGGCGCAGAGCAACTTCACCGACCCGGACAGTTCCATCATGAAGACCAGCGCCGAGGGCTTCCAGCAATGCTACAACGCGCAGGTAGCGGTCGATGGCGAGCATCAGTTGATTGTCGCGACGGAGTTGACCTCGAACGCGAACGACCAGGGCGCGATGGTGGGGCTGCTCGATGAGGTCAAGGACACATTCGACGCGCAGCCCGAGACGGTGCTCGCCGACGCCGGCTACTGCAATGAGCGGGACTTGTCGGAGCTCGAAGCGCGAGGCATCGACGGATACGTGGCGCCGGGGCGCGAGGGGAAGAAGACGGTGAACCGGGACGCGCACACGCACCCGGCGACGCATCGCATGGTCGAGAAGCTGGCGACGCCAGCGGGGCGGGAGCGGTACGCACAACGCAAATGGCTGTCCGAAGCGCCCAATGGCTGGATCAAGGAAGTCCTTGGATTCCGGCGGTTCAGTGTGCGGGGCCTGAACAAGGCGCGAGGGGAATGGGACTTGGTGTGTCTGGCACTGAACATCAAGCGCCTGCAACCGCTTCTGGCGGCGTAAGGGTGCCTGCTCGCCAGTGAGACATGGCCAGAATCACCCACATCGGTCATCGGGTCGGACTTCTCGGACCCTCTCCCGTGTCCCGCGCGCCATCGCGAACTCCGATGTCCCGGCGCTCGTGCCCATCCCCGCATCGAATCCGGCCCATCCATCCGCTTGTTCGTCTTGAACTGTCTTTCTACGGCGCAGACTCCTCGGCGAATCCCGTGAACGTGAATCGCCAAATGGTCAGGGATGGGTACGCCTACGTGAACCCGCGGTACTCCCGGCGGTATATGGATGAGGAGCACGCGGCCCGGCGCGCGCGGCGGGGGGTGCACGATGGGGCCAGTCGTGAAAAGCCTTGGGACTACCGGAAACGAACCAAGGGTTGAGCGGCGGGCCGGGACTGAGATCAACGGGGAGGGAATGCGATGACGGCGATTATGCATCACGAGCCGGGCCGGCTGGCGGCTCTGCGGAGGGGAAGCACGGACCGGGGGGATACCACCTGGCCAAGCGCGTTCCTGCATGAGATCGGGCCGTCGATGGAGGACGGGATCGACAAGCGAAGGCTGGCGGCGATAGCCGACTTCATCGAAGGGCTACCGATGGGACCGGAGCGCGGGGAGCTGGCGCCGGGGCCGCTCGGCACGGCGACAGGGGTAGATGGGCGCTTCGAATGCTTCGGCTTCGTCCTGCGCCCCGGGCGCGAGGGACTGGGCACCGTGTGCTTCCATCCCCACGAACCCCACGAGGAACGCCGCCGCGATCCACAGGGCTACTACCTGAGCGGGTTCGGGCTCGTCTGTTGGGCTTGGGGGGCGTCTCAAGGAATGAGCGCCGTGGCGGACAACGACCACGCGGTGCGCATGCATGACGTGTTCATCGCTGAGCCGGTCCGGGAGGAGCACGTGCCCGGCTTCACCCTCTCCGACGTGACCCCGCGCCACGTGGCGGACGCGATCCGTCGATTCATCGACTGTGAAGATGCTGCCCTGGCTTGGCGGTCTGCCTTCGGGCTCAACCCCGAGGAGGCATCGGAGCCGCCGGCGGTCGAGCCTCCGAAGCCGGTGCCAGCACGCGGGGGCGCTACCCTGACCCTCAACGACACGTGGGAGCGGCTGTTCGCGGCGGACCGCTACGGCGACATGCGGGATCTGAGCGATCGACGGGTCGGCGAGCTCGAAGCGGAGCGGGATCGGCTTGAAGGGGAGCTGTCCCGTGTCGATGAGGACCTGGCCAAGTGGCGGAAGCGGCAGAAAGCCGCGGCGTCGCTGGCGGCGGTGGATGACGATGCCGGCACGGACTGAGCGTTGCCACGGGTGCGGGGGGCTCGGCAAGGCGGCGGGAACCGGCTTCACGTGCCCGGTGTGCGGAGGGCTCGGGACGGTGGTAGCAGTGCCCGATGGGGGTCCCTACGGCGAGACGATGCGCGACAAGCGCCGGGCGGTGGCAGGCATTCCCCGCAGGATGGAACCTGAATCCGTGGCATGACGCTACGGCGGACACAAAGGGCGCGAGGGCGCTGGGAGGCGGTGATGGTGAAGCGGACGGGGTTGGTTGTGCTGATGGCGGCGTGCGTGGCGCTGGCGGGCTGTCAGGGGTGGCGCGAAGGCCATGCGGCTCAAGGTGTCGTGACGGTCCCCGGCGACGGGCGCTACGAGGGCGAATTCCGCGAGGACGTTCCGCACGGGCAAGGCGTAGCCACGTCGCCGAACGGCGAGCGCTACGAGGGCGAATTCCGTGAGGGGAAGAGCCACGGGCAAGGCGTCTACACGTGGCCGAACGGGCAGCGCTACGAGGGCGAATTCCGCGAGGGGAAGAGCCACGGGCAAGGCGTCTACACGTGGCCGGACGGGCGGCGCTACGAGGGCGAATTCCGCGAGGACGTTCCGCACGGGCAAGGCGTAGCCACGTTGCCGGACGGCGAGCGCTACGAGGGCGAATTCCGTGAGGGGAAGAGCCACGGGCAAGGCGTCCGCACGTGGCCGAACGGCGAGCGCTACGAGGGCGAATTCCGCGAGGACGTTCCGCACGGGCAAGGCGTAGCCACGTGGCCGGACGGCGAGCGCTACGAGGGCGAATTCCGTGAGGGGAAGAGCCACGGGCAAGGCGTCCGCACGTGGCCGAACGGCGAGCGCTACGAGGGCGAATTCCGTGAGGGGAAGAGCCACGGGCAAGGCGTCTACACGTGGCCGAACGGGCAGCGCTACGAGGGCGAATTCCGTGAGGGGAAGATCCACGGGCAAGGCGTCCGCACGTGGCCGGACGGGCGGCGCTACGAGGGCGAATTCCGCGAGGACGTTCCGCACGGGCAAGGCGTAGCCACGTTGCCGGACGGGCGGCGCTACGAGGGCGAATTCCGTGAGGGGAAGATCCACGGGCAAGGCGTCCACACGTCGCCGAACGGCGAGCGCTACGAGGGCGAATTCCGTGAGGGGAAGATCCACGGGCAAGGCGTCTACACGTGGCCGAACGGGCAGCGCTACGAGGGCGAATTCCGCGAGGACGTTCCGCACGGGCAAGGCGTAGCCACGTTGCCGGACGGCGAGCGCTACGAGGGCGAATTCCGTGAGGGGAAGAGCCACGGGCAAGGCGTCCGCGCGTGGCCGGACGGGCGGCGCTACGAGGGCGAATTCCGTGAGGGGAAGAGCCACGGGCAAGGCGTCTACACGTGGCCGAACGGGCAGCGCTACGAGGGCGAATTCCGCGAGGGGGAGTTTGTCGGTGAGTGACGCCACGGCGGACACAAGGCGCGATGGCGCCGGGAGGCGAGTATGAAGTGAGCGATGATCGTGGTTGTGCTGGCGGCGGGGCTGCCGGGCTGCTCGGGTCTCGGTCTGCTGGCTGGTGCGGGGATTCTGGCGAGTGTCGATGAGAACGCGCGCATGATGGCTGAGCTTGAACGGACCTATGCTCTCGACTCGGGATGGGTCGGGCGGGTGGAACAGTAAGCCGTCATGGCAAGCCAACGGATTCGAGGATGGGCGGTGGTCGGTGGCGGGCTGGTGCCTGCAAGCCTTGCGTACGTACTCGACACGGCGGCCCGGCCGGAAGCCGAGGCGGCGGCTGCCCTGGCGCTCGATACAGGACGGGACACCCGCTCGATGAGCCTTCGTGCTGCCGCTCCGCTCACAAACGCGAAGATAGAGCGGTCGCGGGGGAACCCGTACCGCATCGATCCCGAGTCACCCTGGTACCACGTCGCGAACGTCTCCGGCGGTCGGTCGTCCGCCTTCATGCTCGAAAGGCTCCTCGATGCGCACGGCGGCGAGCTTCCGCCACGGTGCGAAGCCATCTTTGCGAACACGGGGAAGGAACGCGCCGAAACCCTCGATTTCGTAGCGGCGCTCACTGAGCGATGGGGAGTGCCGATTACGTGGCTGGAGTACGCCTACGTGAAGGGTGGGAAGCCGGCGAGGCAGTACCGCATCGTCTCGCGCGAGACTGCGAGCCTCGACGGCGAGCCCTTCAGCGCTATGCTTGATGCCGAGCGCTGGATGCCATCGACCGCGAAGGGCGGGCGGGTCTGCACGGCGGAACTGAAGGTCGGCGTGATCGACCGCTACTTGTGGCAAACCCGGAAGCTGACCCGGAGACAAACGCGGAAGCTGATTGGGTTCCGTGCTGACGAGCCGCACCGTTGGAAGCCTGCCTTGTACGAAGCCTGCGAGGTCGCCTATCCGATGGTCGATGCCGGCGTGACTGCCGGCGACGTGGCGGCGTTCTGGGGCGGCCAGGCGTTCGACCTTGGCATCGACTCGTCGCGGGGCAACTGCGACTTGTGCTACCTGAAAGCGAGGCCGAACCTGGTGGCCACCATCCGCGATGAGCCTTCACGCGCGGACTGGTGGATGGATGCCGAACGACGATCCGGGCGCACCTTCCGGATCGGTGAGAGCTTCGAGGCGTTGAAGGCCGCTGCGCTGGCGCCGAACGATACCGGCGAGATAAGCGGTGGTGACGTCGGCGATGCTGACGAGCCTCTGCCGTGCTTCTGCACGGATTGAGCCTGGCGTGAAGCTCGCGAGCTACGGGACGGGAGGCGCGCGAGCATCGACCGCTGACGTATCGCGGGCGGTACGGCGAGGAACTGGTCTACGAGGCTCACGGCGATGACGGGCGAACCTATTCGCTTGTCCTGTCGGTGGACGATGTAGACGCCATCGCGGGTCAGGCCTCGCGGCAACACACACTGAGCGTTTAATGAAAGGAGAACATCATGGCAAGGAATATCGCACGGCGATTTTTGTATGAGCGCGGTCTTGTATGGAACATCCACTACCCAATTGATTTATGGGGATGATTTTCTGTCTCAGGCGGCCTGTTCTGCGGACGCCAGGACGAGGTTGAAGTGGCGGGCTTGGCGCTGGAGATGGCGTAGCTGGCGCTCGCGGCGTTCGGTCTCGAACTCGGCCATGCCCCTTTCGACGTACTCCTCGCCCCGAGTGAGCATGGCGTAGATGAGTCGCGCGAGTTGATGGGCGGTGGCCTTGATGGCGCGCGCCGAATCGAGCCGTCGCAATCGCGCCCGGTGGCACGCGCCGATGAAGGTGCGGTTGTGCCGAGCGGTGCTGGCGGCCAAGCGCAGCGCCTGCCCGGCTCGGTTGAAGCGTTTCGCGGGTGAGCCCTTGAGGGACTTCCCACCGCTGACCCGAGTGCCCGGGGCCAGGGTCAACCACGAGCAGAAGTGCTCGGGGGTGGGAAAACGCGACAGGTCCGGACCGATCTCCGAGGCGATGGTCAGCGCGGTCTCAACCCCGATGGTGGGGATGGCGGTCAGGTCCACGCCCAACACCGCGTGCAGCGCCCCAGGCAGGTCGTGTGGGTGGGATGCGGGCCGGTCGTCGGAGGGCTCGTCGCGGTCCAGCGACAACGTGGCCAACACCGCCGCGACCTGCTCCTGGGCTTCGGTGATCTGGGCGTTGAGGAAGTCGTAGCGTCGCAACGCCTGGGTCAGCGCGAACAGATGCTCTTCGCGCCAGTTGCCCCGCAAGCTGCGCGCGATGCTCTCGGGGTCGGCCTTCACCCGCCGGTCACGCAGCCGCGCCAGCACCGCGCCGTCGCGCTCCCCGGCCACGATGGCGCGCAGGATCGCCTGGCCGGTCTTGCCCATGAGATGACTCAGCACGGTGTCGAGTTGGACGTTCATCTGCGTCAGGGCTTTCTGGATGTGCTGCACGCATCGGCTGCGGTCTCGGACCAACTGGGCGCGCTGGCGCACGTAAGAACGCAACCGACAAATCGCGTCCGGGGGACGAAACGCGCCTCGCAGCAAACCGTAGCTCATCAACTCCCGGATCCACTGACAGTCGAGCACGTCGCTCTTGCGGCCACTGACCTGCTTGGTCGCTCGCGCGTCCACCAAGTACACCTCCAACCCCGCCCGGTCCAGCACCTCGAACACCGGGACCCAGTAAACCCCCGTGGCCTCCATCGCCACCGTATCGACCGCGCACGACTTCAGCCACTGCGCCATCGCCTCCAACTCGTCAGTGAAGCCGGCGAAGGAGCGAACCGGCTGCTCGGCCGCCGACTCCGGAACCGCAACGTAGTGCTTGGCCTTGCCTACGTCGATACCCGCACACCGAGGGTGAACCACCCGCAACGGCTGCTTGCGCTTGCTTCCCATCGCTCGTTCTCCCAACAGGGTCCAAGGTCGTGCCGGGTGAAGCCGTGGCGCAAGGCTCACTCTTGTATGCGAGGTCGCGGGAATCCCCGCGCCATCAGTGACTCCACGCCGATCACGGCTCAGGCCACGCTCAAAGTCGGGTGCGAACACACCAGTGCACAGTCGGCCTCGCACCCGGCACGACCGCCAGTTATACGACGAAACGCCCCCTTGTTCCTTACGCGACAGCGCGGTGGCTCGCCACCGTGAACGGCTCATAGCACTTGAGGTTCTGGAGAGATTTCCGGCGGACCAGCGGGCATCCAGGTTCGTTGCACACGAGCTCTGTATTCCGGCGAGCACGTTCAACGCTGACATCTCGAAGATTCGCCTCGCGGCGAACGACGATGAGAAGGTGAAGGCCACCAAAAGGGAGCGTGCAAGCGCCCGCAAGTTCATGCAGGTGTGGGATATGTTGATGAGCAAGAGCGAGACGCCTGCCCCTGACAGGACATCCAAGGAGTACTCGAAGGAGGAGATGGCCCGTGTCGATGATCTCTTCGATGAAATGTTCAACAGGCTGATATGGATTGACCCGTCAAGCGACCGTATCGTCTCTCGAAGCCGTCTCCCTCAATGTGCTGGAATCAGGGCGCGGCAGGCATGATTCGCGACGGTGGGTCCCTCTGATATCCGTGGGTTGGCTACCACCTGACTTCACTTCGTCGCGGAGCTGCCTCTGTCTAATCGCGTGGGTCGGTTCGCTGTGGGCAAACCTCTCATAGCCCGAACGAGGATTCTCCTCACCGGCCTGCCGCGCCCTGACTCCAGCACACTGCACTCGGTCCTGGGTTGCTCCGAGAGCGCTTGGTGGAGCTGCGCCCCGGGGCTCGGCGCCGGAGTTCTCCACGCCTTGTCCACGGCGCCGCGTGCCCGCCACACTGGCGGAGCGGTGGGCAAGGCGTGGAGCACTCCGGCTCATCTCTCAGCTCAATGCGCGCGTGGTATGAGGCCGGCCCATCACCTCGCAGGCGAGCGCCCAGATGAACCCCACCAACTCGCGGGCCACCGCGGTGGTGACTTGGCACTTCGCCTTGCCCGCGTGATACAAGTGCCAGTACCGCACACACAGGCGCTTCTGTGCCGCCCAGGCGATGGCCTGGACCGCAGGCGGCGCCGCCTGCGCCTTGCGCCTCAGATGCGCAGTCTTGCGGGCAGGGAACCGATAGCTCCACGCCGCCTCCACCAGCACCCGGCGCACATGGCCATTGCCCGTTTTGGTAATCCCCCCTCGGCGTCGGCGCCCGCCCGAGGAGTGCTCGCTCGGCACCAGCCCCAGAAAGCTCATCAACTCCCGGGGCGAGTCAAAGCGCGTCAGGTCCCCAAGCTCGGCCAGCACCGTCATCGCCGTGACCATCTCCACTCCCCGCAACGCCATCAATGCCTCCACCACCGGGCGCAACGACCACTCCTGCAGACCCGCCCGCATCTGCCCCTCCAGCCCCGCCACCCGACGCTGTGCCTCCAACACCGTGTCCACGTACTCCTGAAACACCACTTGCTGCACCGGATGGGCGAACCGCTGCTCCTCCAGCCACCGAAAGTGGCGCTGCGTCCAGCGGCTCTTGCCCTCACGGTAGACTCGTCCGTGTCGCAGCAAAAACGCCCCCAACCGCTGACGCGCCTTCAACTCGATGCCCTTCATGTCCTCGCGCGCTCGCGTCAGGTCGCGCATCGCCTCCTGCTCCTCGTCCGGCACCCACACCGCCCTCAACTCCCCCGCCCGATGCAGCCGCGCCAACGTCAGCGCGTCGCGACGGTCCGTCTTCACTCGCTCACCCGTGCGGCGCGGGATCAGGCTCGGCGCCACCACCTCACAATGGTGCCCGGTCTCGATGATCTCCCGATACACCCCATATCCACACGAACCCGCCTCGTAACACAAGCTCACCACCTCACCGTTCGGGCTCAGTGCCCGTATCAACCGCAGCAGCGACTTGCGCTGATTCTTGATCTCGCCTCGATACACCGGATCTCCACGCCCCGGCAGCGCCACCGCCACCGCGATCGTGTCCTTGTGAACGTCCAGTCCGACGTATGCGCTACACTCGTTCATGACCTGCCCTCCTCGTGGTGGCTCTGTGTCGAAGGTCCTGACCCCGAAACATAACCCACGTCCGTCGAGGCCAGGGCAGGTCAATCCATAATGTCTAAAAGGAGGAAGGCCGGCACGGTAACGCAGAGATAGAGCGGTCGTGACGAGGGCATGAATCCCGGAGTGCCCGACTGGAACAGAGAAACCAGCCGGGCACTGTGGTTCCGGGAACCCCTATTCGGGAGGGGCGACATGAGCGTACCACTGCAATCGAACCTACTGCTGTCTCTCGCGGCGGATGTTCACGAGGCGGTTCAACGATTCAAGCGGTCGTCTCTCGAATCATTCGAGGCGTACCTGACTGCCGGCGGGAAGCTCGTCGAAGCACGCGGCGAATGTCGCCGTGGGCAGTGGGGACCGTTCATCGAGGCCGCCGGCGTCGATGCGCGAACCGCGCGGGACATGATGACCCTCGCGCGAGCCGGAAACGGACCATCGTTCGGCGGTCCCGGCATCGTTCGATGGCGCTTCAACGAGGCCGGTCCGGAAGCCGGTGGTGCGTGTACCCGGACGGGGCGACTGTTCCAATCAATGCTTGATTGTTCCGGTGCAATCCGCGTCTGAATGGGGTCAATAGTAGGGGCAATTAGAATCTATGGTTTCCGGAAATCCTTCAAATCCAGCATATTACGCGCATTGAATGGCGGTGTTGTTGTCTGCCGAAGGGAGACAGTTCGAACCCACCGCCCAGGCGATCCGCAACTGAGTCGCGCAGGCCGAGCGTGACGAAGGCCGGCGTGGAGATGGGCTGAGCAGCGCAGAGCGCCGGGGCACCGGAGTGCGCAATGGCGTGCGGGACAGGGGAGAGGGTCCGAGAAGTCCGACCAGATGACCGATGTGAGTGTGAACCGCTCCGGGATTCCCGGGGCGGTTCATTTCCCTTCTGCGTTTCTCCTTGCGGGTTCGTTGGTTCCCCCCTCACCAGTTCAGCCGGTTCTCCCGGTCCCACTGCTCTTGCGAAATCGGATTCCCGTACCTGTCGGTGAGGTGGTGCCCCGCATGGATGGCCTGCATGTCGGCTTGGCTCAGCTTGCTGTTGGGAGGCAGGATGAGGTGCACCGTGTCGGCGCTCTCCTCATGTACCTGCACCGCCATCCCGGCAGGGATGCTGATGTCGAGCTCGCGTTCGACGGCCGACTTCGGGTCCTCCACCAGCCGGGCCCGGAACTCCGTGTCCTCGGCTGCCTTCTCGATTACGCGGGTGCGCATTGCCTGTGGGGTTTCCATGAGTGGGGTTCTCCTCAGTGGATGTCTCGTGTACCGCGCGTCGCAGCTTGCCCCATTGCGTTGGGTGGTTTAACCCTAATTTCATGATTTGTTGAGCTTCCTCTCTGGAAGTGCCTCATTTCAAGGCACTCTCGCACGCGAAAGCTGACTGAAAACGGAACATTCTCTTCCATGAGTGTTCTGCGGCGCAGGCTCTTAGAGCACTCTTTCCGTCACCGGGTCGATCAGGATCGCCCGCTGCATGTCGAACAGCACCTCGATGGTCTCGCCCGGGCGTTCCACGTCGTGGGCTTGCAGCTCGGCCAGGACTTCGGCGCCGGCCAGCGCGAAGGCGCCGTAGAGCCGGGTGCCGGTGGGCTGCACCAGATCGATGGTGACCTGGTGGGACACCAGGTGCTCGCGGCGCCCTCCGGCGTGGCTCGACCCCGTGATGTGCTCCGGACGCACTCCGAGGATGACGTCGCGCCCGGCGTGCGACTCCAACGCGCCGGCCCGCTCCGGGGGGAGTGCGAAGACCGTCCCTTCACCGCAGCGTACGGCCAGACCGGATCCGTCCCGATCCAGCCGCGCCGGGATGAAGTTGATGGGCGGGGAGCCCAGGAAGCGGGCGACGAACTTGCTCACCGGACGCTCGAACAGATCCAGCGGCGCCCCTTCCTGCTCGATCACGCCCTCGCGCAGCAGCACGATGCGGTCGGCAAGGGTCATGGCCTCGATCTGGTCGTGGGTGACGTAGACCATGGTCTTGCCCAGCTCCTGGTGCAGGCGCTTGATCTCGGTGCGCATCTCGTCGCGGAGCTGGGCGTCGAGGTTGGAGAGCGGCTCGTCGAACAGGAAGAGGCGCGCATCGCGTACGATGGCGCGGCCGATCGCCACGCGCTGGCGCTGTCCGCCGGAAAGCTGGCGCGGCAGGCGATCCAGCAGGGTCCCGATCCCCAGCATGTCGGCGGCGCGGCGCACCCGGACCTCGATCTCCGCCTTGGGCACGCGCCGCGCCTTCAGCCCGAACGCGATGTTCTCGCGCACGTTCATGTACGGATAGAGCGCGTAGTTCTGGAACACCATGGCGAGGTTGCGGTCGCGTGGCCGCATGTCGTTCACCACCTCGCCGCCGATGGTGATGGTGCCCGCGTCCACTTCCTCCAGCCCCGCGATGCAGCGCAGCAGGGTGGACTTGCCGCAACCCGAGGGGCCGACGAGGACCGCGAATTCCCCCTCCGCGATGTCGAGATCGATGCCGTGCACGGCGTGAACCGCGCCGTAGGACTTCTCGATACCCTGCAAGCGGAGTCCTGCCATGATCCCGAGCCCCGATCCGCCTCAGCCCTTGACCGCGCCGAGTGAGATGCCGCGCACCAGATAGCGCTGCAGGAAGGCCACCACCACGAAGATGGGCGCTGCGCCCAGCATCGACATCGCCGCGATCTTGGCCCAGAAGTTCGACTGCGCCCCGAAGTAATGGGTGACCTGCACAGGATAGGTGGTGACCTCGCTGCGCGTCATCACCAGCGCGAAGATGAAGTCGTTCCAGGCGAAGACGAAGGTGAAGACGGCGGTGGCGAAGAGCCCGTTGCGCACCATGGGGAAGACCACCCGCAACAGGGTCTCCCAGCGCGTGCAGCCGTCCACCAGCGCGCTCTCCTCCAGCTCCAGCGGCACGTCCTCGATGTAGCCGCGCATCATCCAGATGACGTAGGGCAGGTTGAAGGCCGTATAGAGCAGGATGAGGCCGTGGTAGGTATCGACCCAGCCGAGGAAGACATAGAGCAGGAAGAGCGGAAAGACGATGGCGATGGGCGGGATCATGCGCTGCGAGATGATCCACACTGCCAAGTTCTCCCCGCCGGTGCGGAAACGCGCCAGGCTGTAGGCGGCGATGGTGCCGAGGAACATCGCGAGCACCGTGCTGCTCCCGGCGATGAACAGCGAGTTGAAGACGGTCTTCGCATCGCCGTCCTTGAAGAGCACGCGGAAGTTCTCGAACTGGATGGCCGCCGGATACCAGGCCGGCGGCGAGGAGAAGATCTCCTCCGGCGTCTTGAAGGCGATCATGAAGAGCCAGTAGATCGGAAAGAGGAAGACCAGCAGCAGCAGGAGCGCCGCGCCGAAGCGCAGGCCGAGACGCACCGCCCGGCGCCGGCGACGGTTCACCGATCGATCTCCATGCGCCGCCCCGCCCCGCGTAGCGCGATGATCTGTTCCGGCGATGCCTGGCGCCGGCTCACCGGTGGATCTCCATGCGCCGCAGCAGCCAGATCACCAGCACCGTCAGCACCACGATCACCAGGAACGCGATGGCCCCGGTATAGCTGGTCTCGAACTGGCGGAAGCCCTGGATGTAGGTGTAGATCGACAGGGTCTCGGTCATGGTGCCGGGTCCGCCCTGGGTGAGCGCCCACACCACGTCGAAGATGCGGATGAGGTCCAGCCCCCGGATGAGGAGCGCGATGGCCATCACCGGCCAGATCGCCGGCAGGATGATGCGGCGGAACACCGTCAGCGGCGAGGCGCCGTCGATCTCGGCCGCCTCGGTCAGGCTCTTGTCGACGTTGGAGAGCGCGGCCAGCAGCAGCAGGAACATGAACGGCGTCCACTGCCAGATCTCGGCGATGAAGATCGCCGGATAGACGTAGGCCGGCTTGATGACCCAGAGGATCGGCACCGGCTCGCCCGCGATCCAGCCGAGGACCTGGTTGATCGGCCCGTAGCGGTGGTCGAAGAGCAGGCGCCAGGTCGCGCCCGCCACCACCGGCGCGATCAGCGTCGGCAGCACCAGCAGCGCCACGAAGACGGGACGGCCCGGCAGCCGCTCGACGAACAGGAAGGCCATCAGGAGGCCCAGCCCCAGCTCGATGGGAAGCGCCACCCCGGTGATGAGCAGCGTATGACCGATCGACTCCCACAGCCGCGCGTCTTCGAAGAGGTGACGGTAGTGCAGCAGGCCGTGGAAGGAGGTGTCCTCCTCCAGCATGGTGACGTTCTGCACGCTCGCCACGAGCGTGTAGATCAGGGGGAAGACCCCGATGAACAGCAGGATGAAGACCGCCGGCAGGATGATGATGTATTTGAACTGACGGTCGGTACGCAGGCCGGCGGCCATGGTCATGGTCCCGTCGGGCCGGGCTCCCATTGCGGACGCCGTCATCGCTCTATGTCCTCGACGTCATCGACCGCGCGCGCGGGGACGAGTCGGCCTCCAGGTCGGCCCCGGGAAACGCCTCGCGCCCGCCCGGGCGGACACGGGGACGAGGCCCGGACAGGGAGCGGACCGGGGCAGGCACGGCAACGATCCGGGTTCGCGCGGAGGTGGGCATCGAGACCGGACGCGGAGAGCGTGACCGGAGCGTCGGTCGGGGCTCGCGCAGGGGCGGGTATTTGGAGGACTGGCTACCGAAGTTGCCGGGCCGACGGTCCGGGCTCGCGCGGGGGCGGGTGTCGAGGCCATGGCGTCGTCCTGGTCCTGCGGCGACGGTCCGGACTCGTGCGAGGGACGGAGCGCCGACCGCGGCGGAAGGAGGCCGGGGGCCTCCCCGCCGCGGGCAGCGGCGCCGATCACTTCGGATAGGCGTTGGGCTTGCCGGCCCAGTCTCCGTAGGCCGCGCGCTGCTTGTCGACGCCGATCCGGTCGGTGAGCGCATCCCACTGTGCTGCCACGTCGTCGAGGATCGCCTTGGCGTCCTCGCCCGCCCACAGGCGGGTCATCGACTGGCGCAGGGCCTCCTCGTACTTGTCGATCTGCAGGATCGAGAGGTCGAGCAGACCGGTGTCGGCCCCGGCCCGAAGGGTGGCCAGATACTTGTCGGCGTCGGTCCAGCGCGAGAGGTAGTCCGCGTTGGTGAAGTGGCTCTCGCGGAAGGGATCACGCAGCGCATAGGGGAGCTGCACGCGCTGCAGGCTGGTCTCCTCGCTGTTCAGCCACTGGATGAAGAGGTAGGCCGCCTCCTTGTTCTTGCTGCTCGAGGAGACGGAGAGCGAGAATCCGGCCGCGAGCTGCGGCGTGCCGCCCGGCGGCAGGGCATAGCCCACCTTGTCGGCGATGGTGGACTTGGGCACCCACGACAGCGCCTCTTCCTCCGTGCCGTAGCCGGCTGCCCAGCGCCCGAACGGCGGCCAGGAGATGGTCATCGCGATGTCGCCGGCGAGGAAGGAGCTCAGCGCCTCGACGAAGCCCCACGTCTCCACCCCCGGCGGCATGAAGGCGTTGTCCGAACGCATGCCCTCGAACGCCTTGACGCCGATCTCGCTGTTGATCTGCGCCCGCATGGTCTCCGGGTCGAAGAAGCGCCCGCCCTCCACCCGGTAGCGTTCCTCGAACATCCAGATGCCGTAGGCGGGCTGGCGGAACTGCCCGGCGCCGTAGATCTTCGGCGCGTACTTGTCGGTGATGAACCGGCCGGCGTCGGCGTACTGCTCCCAGGTTTGCGGCGGCCCCAGGTCGTAGCCGTGCTTCGCCTTGAACTCGGCCTGGTTCTCTGCATCCTCGAACAGATCCTTGCGGTAGTAGAGGACGAAGAGGTCGCCGTCGTCCGGGAAGCCGTAGATCTTGCCGTCGACCTTCATCTGGTTGTCGCGGTAGGTGGGGGCGATGTTCTCCAGCTCCGCGCGATAGCCGTACTTGTCGACGTAGGGGTCCAGCTCTTCCAGCGCGCCTGCCTTGACCAGATCCGGCATCCAGCTCGGGATCACGTTCAGCGCGTCGTAGGCGCCGGTGCCGGCGCGATGTTCCTGCAGGATCTTGGTGAACATCTCGGCCGTGGGCACTTCGATGACCTTGACCTCGATGCCGGTCAGTTCCTCCCATTTCGGACCCGAGAAGTTCAGGGGATCGAGCGACTGAAGGCCCGCCTCCCAGACGATGCTGATCTCCTCGCCGGCATATTGCTTCGCCGCCTCCACGGCGCGTTCCGCGGCGGACTGCGCCCAGGCGATGCTGCCTGCTCCGAGGCTTGCGGCCGCCGCGGCGACGGCTACCCATGCTCTTGCTTTCATTCCGACGTCCTCCTTTGGCGTATCTGCACGGGGGATCCCGGCGGTCCTGCTTCGATGAAGCCCGACGACCCGGGATAGTGGCGTATCGCATCGGCCGGATCAATCGACCCCTCGGTTCCGGCCCCGCTGATCCGCGAGGGCCGCGCGAACGTTCAACGCATGAATCCGGCGGCGTGCGAACGCTGGTGGCGGGCCTGCCGCGGCCCGGTCGTGCCGTGGTCCCGGTCTGATGCCTGCCTCGACCGGAACGCATGTTAGATTCGCATGACGTTCTCCCGAGCGATGACGCGAAGGCGCGGGAGCGTTCGCCGTTTCGCGAAGATACCGGGCCGACACCGGCCTCCGGGCCGGAGCACTCGACGGAGGAGCCTGCCGGTGATCGACTTCAGCCTGACCCCCGAGCTTGCCGCGCTCGAGGCGCGCACCGAATCCTTCATTCGCGACGTGGTCATCCCCTGCGAGAGGGACCCGCGCGAGGGCGCGCACGGGCTCGACGACTCGCTGAAGCGCGAGCTGATGGCCAAGGCGAAGGACGCGGGGCTGCTGTCGCCGCACGTCGGCGAGGAATGGGGCGGCCTCGGGCTCGACACCCGATCCATGGCGGTGGTGTTCGAGGCGGCGGGGTACTCGCTGCTCGGCCCGCACGCGCTCAACTGCGCCGCGCCCGACGAGGGCAACATGCACCTGCTGGAGGTCGTCGCGAACGACGATCAGAAGGAGCAGTGGCTTCGCCCGCTGGCCGCCGGCGAGATCCGCTCGTGCTTTTCCATGACCGAGCCGGACGGCGCGGGATCGGACCCGACCATGCTCGCGACGACCGCGCGCCAGGACGGCAACCACTGGGTGATCAGCGGCCGGAAGTGGTTCATCACCGGCTACGGGGGGGCGAAGCTCAACATCGTCATGGCCCGCACGTCCGATCGCATCGAGCGCGGTCACGGGGCGACGATGTTCCTGGTGGACAACGACGACCCCGCCATCGAGGCGATCCGCCGACAGGAGACCCTGGAATCGAGCTTCGCCGGCGGGCACTACGAGATCCGGTTCAACGACCTGCGGGTCCGCGCGGACCAGGTGCTCGGCGAGATCGGCGAGGGCTACCGGTACGCCCAGGTGCGGCTGGCGCCCGCGCGGCTCACCCACTGCATGAGGTGGCTCGGCGCCGCGAAGCGCG
The DNA here is from genome assembly GCA_958295835.1 of uncultured Gammaproteobacteria bacterium. Lineage (GTDB taxonomy): Bacteria > Pseudomonadota > Gammaproteobacteria > HK1 > HK1 > HK1. Next base: position 2,843,020 of record OY282378.1, on the reverse strand, counting down.
CGCACGACATCGCCTGCGGGTATGCGGTGCGGCGCGAGGCGTTCGGCAAGCCGCTCGCCGAGCACGAAGGGGTGGGGTTCATGCTCGCGGACAACGCGCTCGACATGCACCTGGCGCGGCTGGTGATCTGGCAGGCGGCGTGGGTGCTCGACGAGGGCGGCGAGGCCCGCCAGGAATCGTCGATGGCCAAGGTGTTCTGCTCGGAGGCGGAGTTTCGGGTCATCGACCGCTGCATGCAGATCCTGGGCGGGATCGGGATTACCACCGACACCCTGGTCGAGCGGCTGTGGCGCGAGATCCGGCCGTTCCGGATCTACGACGGCCCCAACGAAGTCCACCGCTGGGCCATCGCCAAGCGCATCGCCAAGGCGGCGCGCTCACGCGGCTGATTTTTGAGGCGGCGGTCCGCGGAAGACGGATGGACACGCCGGAGGAAAGCAGGAATGGCAAAGAAGACCGGAAGGAAGCCCAGGGCTGATCCCAAACCCAGGGCCGCGCCCGCGACGCCGTTTCCACCGGCATCCGAAACCCTGCACCGGAAAGGCGACTGGCTCTGGATTCCCCTGCGCCAGGAATGGCGGGACGTGGCGGGGAAGCCGGAAGAAACCGTGCGCCAGCATTTCGTTCGCCACCTCTGCGACAACTATGGCTATACGCTCGAACAGATCGCCCAGGAGCGGCGGACCACCCACGGCCACCGGAGCCCGCGCGCCGACGTCGTGATCTGGGAAACGCCGAACGCCAAGGCCGCGAAAAAGACGCCGGTGCTCGTCATCGAGTGCAAGGCCGAGAACGTCGACATCGACATCAGGGACTACTACCAGGGCGAGAGCTACACCCGCGCGGCCGGCGGCGAGTTCTTCATCGCCCACAATGCACGCCACACCGCCGTGTTCAGGCTCATTCCCGGCGTACCGGGCGAGTTCGTGCAGATCAACGAAATCCCGAAGGCGGCGGACTGGGGCGACGCCAGGCGAATCGAGGAGATCAGGAAAAGGCTGCGGGCCTTCAACCGGAGGGAGTTCCAGGACCTCCTGTTCAGGTGCCACTCGATCCTGCGCGACGTGCACAAGATGGATCCCGGACGTGCGTTCGACACGATTTCGAAGATCCTGTTCGTGAAGATGTACGTCGAACGCTCGGGCCTGCACGGCACCTTCACCGCCGACTTCCTCGACCGCCGCGCATCGACACGCCTGCCGAGCGATCCGCTTGTTCACGACGACCTGTTCGAGCGGACGAAGGACTACTACCGAACCGATGATCTCTTCACCGGCGCCGACCGCCTCGAAATCTCCGAGGAAACCTTCCGCCGCATCGTGAAGGAGCTCGAACGCTTCGACCTCTCGAAGACCGGGGACGACGTCAAGGGACTCGCCTTCGAGAAGTTCCTCGGCAGTACGTTCCGGGGCGAGCTCGGCCAATTCTTCACGCCCCGCCCGGTGGTGGACTTCATGGTCAACCTGCTCGATCCGCGGGAAGACGAGTTGATCTGCGACCCCGCGGCGGGCTCGGGCGGCTTCCTCATTCGCGCCTTCGAGCACGTCCGCGGCCGGATCGCCGCCGAGGTCCAGGCCGAAAAGGACCGGGCTCGGGCGGAGATCGAAGCGCAGGGCCTTGCCCCCGAGGAGGAGGAGTCCCGGGTCGATGCGGCCTTCGCCGCGCTCAACCGGGAGCTTCTTGCCTCGAACGATCGCAACCGGCCCGCCGATACCCGCGTCGGCCGGCTGGCATGGCGGTGCATCTTCGGCTGCGACGCCGAACCCCGCGCCGCGCGCACCGCGAAGATGAACATGATCATGCACGGCGACGGCCACGGCGGCATCCACTACCACGACGGTCTCGTCGACATCAACGGCATCTTCCCGAGCCGATTCGACGTCGTCGTCACCAATCCGCCCTTCGGCTCGAACGTGGGGAGCGATCAGAAGATCGGCGGAAGCGACGAGACGCGCATCCACGAGGACGAGGCTTACGTGTACCAGTGCCGGGCACGCTACGGCGACGCCTGGGAACGGAGCTATCGGCGCATGAGGGATGCGGCCGGAACGAACCTCCTCGACCTCTTCGAGATCGGCAGGGGCAAGGCGAACCGCGCCACCGAAATCGTCTTTGTCGAACGTTGCCTGAGCCTGCTCAAGCCGGGCGGCCGGATGGGCATCGTCCTGCCCGACGGCAACCTCAACAACCCGTCGCTCACCTGGCTGCGCCGATGGTGCGAAGGCAAGGCGCGCATTGCGGCCGTCGTCAGCCTGCCCGAGGAGACGTTCCGTTCCGCCGACGCAACGGTGAAGGCGTCGCTGGTCTTCCTCCGCCGTTTCACGGACGGGGACGAGCGGGCATGGGAGGCCGCGTGGACCGCAGCGCACGCCGGGCACGACGGCGCCTTCAACGCCCGGCGCGATGCGCTCTGCGCCGATTTCAGGCGGCGGATCGCGACGGGGGAGAGCCAAGCGGCCGGGAAGATCGTGGACGAGCTGGCCAAGCTCGGGGTCGAGCGCACGGCGCCCGCGTGGAGCGCCGGGCCGCCGCCCGATTATCCGCGCGGCATCGGCCCGACCAGGCTGGCGAAGCCGCGCTGGAAGGGGAGCGCGAGCGACAAGGAGCGCGCCGCCCGGCTCAAACGTGACTACGCGGCCGTCTTCGGCGACGACGAGGACGCGAGGGCGCGTGCCGAGGCATGCTTCCGCGCGCTGCGGACGGCCCTGCGTTCCGTGGACGAAGCGCACCACGCCGCGCTGTGGGCCACGGTGCGGGAGGCGTTCGACTATCCCGTCTTCGTCGCCGCGCCCGGGGCCGTCGGCATCACCTCGACCGGCGAGACGGGCGAGAACGTGCCGGACGATCTGCCGGGGATCCTCGACGCCTTTCGTGCCTTCGATGCGTGGGTCGAAGCGGGAGCCAGGCCGGAGGACGCCCCGGATTTTCGCCTGCCCTCCGCTGCCTGATCCGGCGGTGGAGGGCGCTCGATTCCTGGATCGCCGCCGAATCTGTCGAGGGCCAGCATTCGCGCTTCCCGTTCACGCCGCTTCGCGACCTCGTGTCGCCGCGGCGGGAGGCGGTCACCGTCACCGATACGTTCGGCGACTGGACGCCGATTACCGTCCACCTGAACGGGGACATCTCGGCCCGCCAGAGGACCGTTCCTTACAAAGGCGGCATGTTCGCCGCCTATCCCGGCGATGTCGTCTTTTCCAGAATCGACGCTCGCAACGGAGCGATTGGCGTCCTTCAGGAGGGGATTGCCAAGGCGGTCATCACGTCGGAGTTCCCCGTCTTCGTTCCGGTCCCCGATCGTCTCGACGGCGGATTCGTCAAGCTGGTGCTGAGGACCGGCAACTTCCTGGCCGCGCTCCGGACGAAGGCCAGCGGCACGAGCGGGCGCAAGCGAATCACCCCCGATGCCTTTGCCGCTCTCCGCGTTCCTCTGCCACCGCTGAACGAGCAGCGGGCCATCGTCGCCGCCCACCGCGCGGCGCTGGCCCGCGCGGCCGATCTGGAGCGCAAGGCCGATGAGGTCGAGGCGCGGGCGATGGAGACGTTCGAGGCGGCGCTCGGCTTCGGCCCGCCCGCGCCCTTGCCCGAGCGCCCCGTCTTCATCGCCTCCTTCAAGGACCTCGACCGCTGGAGCCACGAGGGGATTCTTCGAGCGACGCTGTCTCTGGGAAAAATGGAACCGAGATTCCCAATCGTCGAACTAGGCACGGTGGGAAGGGTCAGATACGGACTTCAAAAGTCTCCCGCCAACCGCCCCGGAATGCACCCGCGCCCTTATCTGCGTGTCGCCAACGTGCAGCGGTGGCGGCTCGACCTTGCGAAGATAAAGATGATCGACGTACCTGATCGAGATACGCCGATATATCGTCTGGAAGACCGCGATATCTTGCTTTGTGAAGGAAATAGCGCCGGGCTGGTCGGGCGCGGCGCGCTCTGGCGGAATGAGATCCCGGATTGCGTTCATCAGAACCATGTCCTGCGCGCTCGGATGGACGCATCCAGGATCGTACCCGAGTTTGCGCTTGCAGTGATCAACTCGACCTATGGGCAAGCCTATTTCCGTTCCAAGGCCAAACGCACGACCAATCTTGCGTCGATCAACAGCAAGGAGGTTTCCGGCTTCCCGCTCCCGTTGCCGTCTCTCGGCGAACAGCGGGAGCTGGCCGACGGACTGTCTCATGGACGTCGGCTGTCCGAAGAGCTGCGCCGGCAAGCAAAGGCCGTTCGATCTGTGGCTTGGACGGATTTCGAAACCGCCGTCTACGCGGCAGAGGATGACGCCGAGGCTGTCGTCCGACCATCGCCACGGTGAGGATACCCGGAGCCCCTCCTGCACGGCGCCTCTGATCGGCAAGCAACGCCACGGCGTCCTCGGCGGTTGTCGCGCCCGCAGAACCGCTCTTCGTTACCCGACTTTTGCATAGATCAAAGACCCGTCATTCTCCCGCTTTCGCGGGGGCAGGTTCCGCGGAAGCGGGAATACCCCCTTCGAGCCAGAGCCCGCCCCCCCGGCTCGAACGGGGGACGAGCCCCGTGAAAGCCCCGTCATTCCCGCGAAAGCGGGAATCCAGGGGTGATGACCTCAGAGATCCCATCATTTTCTGCATGAAATAGGTCTTGCAACTGTCTGATTTTGGGATCAATGTAAAGTCTTCGACTGGATTCGGAGACGAGTCATGAGACCGAAAGGCGCTCTGCGGCGGAACGAGATCAATGAATTCATCACCCGATTGTACGACGGGGACCTGCACGCGAAGCGGGTGCTGTCGCTGGCCAACGGGACACTGGGAGTGCTGAGCAGCGCCTCGCTGGCGGTCCATGCGGTCGGGCAAGGTCTGGCGCAGGCCCAAGGGACGTTGGGCAAGCACGCGGTGAAACAGGTCGACCGGCTGCTGAGCAATGACGGGGTGGTGATGAAAGAGTTCTTCGCCCACTGGGCGCCCTACATGGTGGGGTCTCGCCCGGAGGTGTTGGTGGCGCTGGACTGGACGAGCTTTGCTCGGGATGTGCACGAGACGCTGGTGTTGTCGATGTTGACGAGTCATGGTCGTGCGACACCGCTGATGTGGAAGACGGTGCAGGCATCGACGCTGAAGGGGAATCAGACGGAGTATGAGGAGGAGTTGGTGCGGCGATTGCGCGACGTGATGCCGGAAGGGGTGAAGGTGACGGTGTTGGCGGACCGTGGGTTTGCGAGTTGCCGGTTGATGACGTTGCTGAAGGAGGAGTTGGGTTTCGAGTACGTGATTCGGTTGACGCTGTTGGGGGCGGCGGGAGAGAGTCTGGGGTATGACCGGTGGTTGAAGGTGAATACGGCGAAGTACCGCACGCATTCGCTGTTTCGCCAGGGATTGATGCTGTATGAGCATATTCCGAACTGGCCTGAGTATCGTCTGCGTGCGTTGATGGAGGCGTTTGGACGGATGCTGATGGAGCAGCGAGTGTATCGAGGAATATTCGGCGTCATCTGACACTTGAAATGAGGGGATGGATGAGGGTGATGACCCCGAAACTCAAGACCATCCATAGCCTGAAACCGCCCTGGATATACGTGACGGACACACGAAACACGCCTGTGGATGGCACCGCATTGCCACCGGCTGCGAAATCCTCCTCGACTACATGATCGACGAGACGGAGTGGGGTCGCGGAAAAATCCCCGCCGCTACCGCCGGCCCGACGCGGCCCGCGGCGAAGTCCTCGCCCGGCTCCTCGCCCTGAACGCCGAGCGCGCGGAGGCGGAGCGAGCAACCGGCGGCGTGTAGCTCGCCGAGTCCCGGAGCTCACCGGCACTACCGTCGAGGTGTGCGCTGGCGATGCTGCGCAAGGCCGTTCCGAGCGGGTCCCGCCTCGGCTACACTCGTCCGCGCGGGCGCTTGGTGCGCCGGCCGGTACGTCGCCGTACCGTCCATAGGGAGGAACCACCATGATATTCGAAGTGCATCAGTACAAGTGCCGCTACCTCGGGGCGCCGGCGCAGATCAAGCTGTACGACGAGATCGGACGCGCCGCGCATGAACGCCACTGCGGCAAGCCGGTCGTCTTCGGCGTCGGCGAAACGGGCGAGGTGGACTCCTACACCCACATCATGTCCTACGAGGACAACGCGGACCGGGCGCGTCGCCGTGAAGCCCTGCTGGCGGACCCCGAGTGGCAGGCGTACATGAAGGCGTGCCGTGAAGCCGGAAACATCCTCAGCCGGGAAATCCGCATTCTGCGGGCAGCGCCCTTCTTCGGGACGTAGCCGCCCGGCCTTCGTTCCCGCCCGCGCCCGGATTCCCCGGCGGCGGCGCGGCCTCCGCCGCGTCCGTCCCTCAGGACCCTCCGCGCGTGGGCGCGGCGACAAGGCTTGGGTGCCGGGCACGCCGGGGATACGTACGGACCCTCCGCACGCGGGCGCGGCGACAGCCGGGCGCCTTCGGGCTCGCCTCGCCGACTCAGGACCCTCCGCGCGCGGGCGCGGCGGCATCGACCCGGACGGTCACGACGTCCGCGTTGTGGAACTGCTGGTGCCGGATCGAGGACGCGAAGTGCCGCAAGAGCCGCAGTGAGCCTTCCTGCTCGATCCGGTCTTCGGCGTCGGGCTGCTCCGCGAGCAACCCGATACGGTCCTGGAGGTTGGCGTCGTCGTCGCCGGTCCCGGCCACGAATTCCAGCACCGCGCCGCCGCCCTCCTTGCGGGCGGTGAGAAGCAGGCGCCGCCGTCCGGGGCCGCTCCGGCCTTCGGACCCGTCCGCCTCCTCGTCCCTCCGAAGAAGGGTCAGCAGGGTTTCCTCGCTGACGGCTTGCAGGCGGCCCTCCATGTCCGCGCCCCAGCCTCCGCGGGCGGCGAAGGCGCCGAGAAACTCGTGCAGCCTGGGAAGCTCGTCCCGATCGAGCCATCCCCGGAACCGGCTTCCGCGCGGCCCGGTCAGATCCGTCAGCAATGTAAGCAGGATCGCCATGAGACCGCCGGAGGTCATGCCGTTGCGCAGCAGTCCGCCCGCGAACTCCGAGAAGAATTCCGGGAAGATCATCCCGGCCTGAAAGCCGGCGCCCGTCCAGAAGGAGACGCCGGCAATCAACCCCGTACGAGAGTCCGCCCCGACTTGCAGGACCTCCCGCATACCGGTCGCGAACAGCATGGCCATCACCACCATGATCGAGGCCGCCACGACCGGTCCGGGAATCGCGAGGATCAGGGCGAGCACCTTGGGCAGAAAGGCCAGGACGATGGCGCTCGCGCCGGCCGCGACCCCGACGCGGCGCGCCGCGACCCCGGTCAGCTCGGTCAGTGACACACTGACCGGGTAGGGCGTGTTCGGCGTCGTTCCGGCAAGACCCGCCAGCACGTTGCCGGCGCCTTCCGCAGTCACCGCCCCCTGCACCGCCCGGAAATCCACCGCCCGCGGCCGGCGCCAGGACACCCGCTGGATCGCGACGGCCGTTCCGATCGATTTGGTGGTGCCGACCAGGGTGACGAAGACGAACCCGGGAAGCAGCGCCCAGAACGCCGGGCCGAAGTCGAGGTCGAGGCCCGGCCACCGCCCCTCCGGAAGGCCGAACCACGCCGCCCCGGCCACCCGCCCGGTGTCGTAGATGTCGAACCAGCCGGCGACCAGGGAGCCTGCGACGACGCCGATGGTCGGCGCCCAGAGGCGTAGCGTACCCGCCCCCTTGAGCCCGATGCCGATGACGGCGGCGATGGTCACGAAGGCGCTCACCGGCCCGGCCGCCGCCGATGCTCCCGGCAGGGGCCGGTTCAGCATATCGAACATGATCGGCATCACGGTCACCGGCATGAGCATGATCACCGTGCCCGTCACCGTGGGAGTCAGGACCCGGCGCAGCAGCGAGAGCCGCGCGGAGAGCGCGATCAGCACGACGCCCGAGACGACGACCAGCGTGGCGAGCATCGCCGGGCCGCCTTCGGCAAGCGCCGTCACGCTGATCGCGATGGTGGTGCTGGAGGTACCGGCGAAGATCACGTAGCCCGCCCCGACCCGGCCGAGGCGCAGGGCCTGAAGGATGGTGGATACCCCGCAGCACAGGACCGCGGCGAACACCCCCCACAACAGGGACTCTTCGGCCCCGCCGGCCCGGAACACGATCGCCGCCAACAGCACCACGGAGCTGATGGTCACAACGACGATCTGCAGGCCGAGGCCGAAGGCGAGCCTGGCGGGAGGCTTCTCGTCGGCTTCGTAGCGAATGGTGGATCGAGCGCTGCGATTCATCCTTCTTCGGGACGTAGCCGTCCGGCCTTCGTTCCCGCCCGCGCCCGGGGCCCCGGCGGCGGCGCGGCCTCCGCCGCGTCCGTCCCTCAGGACCCTCCGGCGCGTGGGCGCGGCGACAGCCGGACGCCTTCGGGCTCGCCTCGCCGACTCAAGACCCTCCGCGCGCGGGCGCGGCAGCGTCGACCCGGACGGTCACGACGTCCGCGTTGTGGAACTGCTGGTGCCGGATCGAGGACGCGAAGTGTCGCAAGAGCCGCAGTGAGCCTTCCTGCTCGATCCGGTCTTCGGCGTCGGGCTGCTCCGCGAGCAGCGCGATACGGTCCTGGAGGTTGGCGTCGTCGTCGCCGGTCCCGGCCACGAATTCCAGCACCGCGCCGCCGCCCTCCTTGCGGGCGGTGAGGAGCAGGCGCCGCCGTCCGGGGCCGCTCCGGCCTTCGGACTCATCCGCCTCCTCGTCCCTCCGAAGAAGGGTCAGCAGGGTTTCCTCGCTGACGGCTTGCAGACGGCCTTCCATGTCCGCGCCCCAGCCTCCGCGGGCGGCGAAGGCGCCGAGAAACTCGTTCAGCCTGGGAAGCTCGTCCCGATCGAGCCATCCCCGGAACCGGCTTCCGCGCGGCCCGGTCAGCTCCGTCAGCGCGGTGAGCAGGATCGCCATGAGGCCGCCGGCGGTCATGCCGTTTTGCAGCAGTCCGCCCGCGAACTCCGAGAAGAACTCCGGGAAGATCATCCCGGCCTGGAAGCCGGCGCCCGTCCAGAACGAGACCCCGGCGATGAGCCCCGTGCGGTAGTCCGCCCCGCTCTGCACCACCTCCCTCATGCCGGCCACGAACAGCATGGCCATCACCACCATGATGGTGGCCGCCACGACCGGTCCGGGAATCGCGAGGATCAGGGCGAGCGCCTTCGGCACGAACGCGAGGACGATGAAGACCGCGCCGGCCGCGACCCCGACGCTGCGCGCCGCGACCCCGGTGAGCTCGGTGATCGGCACGCCGATCGGAAAGGGGGTGTTCGGCATCGTCCCGGCGAGGCCGGCCAGCAGATTGCCCGCGCCCTCGCCGGCCACCGTCCCCTGCACCGCCCGGAAATCCACCGCCCGCGGCCGGCGCCAGGACACCCGCTGGATCGCGACGGCCACTCCGATCGATTTGGTGGTGCCGATCAGGGTGACGAAGACGAACCCGGGAAGCAGCGCCCAGAACGCCGGGCCGAAGTCGAGGTCGAGGCCCGGCCACTGCCCCTCCGGAAGGCCGAACCACGCCGCCCCGGCCACCCGCCCGGTGTCGTAGATGCCGAACCAGCCGGCGACCAGGGAGCCCGCGACGACCCCGATGGCCGGCGCCCAGAGGCGTAGCGTACTCGTCCCCTTGAGCCCGATGCCGATGAGGGCCGCGATGGTCACGAAGGCGCTCACCGGCCCGGCCGCGGCCGGATCGTCCGGCGACGCCTGGTGCAACATGCGAAAGAGGATCGGCATCACGGTCACCGGCAGGAGCATGATCACCGTTCCCGTGACCGTCGGGGTCAGCACCCGGCGCAGCAGCGAGAGCCGCGTCGAGAGCGCGATCTGGACGAGCGACGAGACGACCACCAGGGTGGCGAGCATCGCCGGCCCCCCTTCGGCGAGGGCGGTCACGCAGACCGCGATGAAGGTGCTGGACGTGCCGGTCAGGACGACGTAGCCCGCCCCGACCCGGCCGAGGCGCAGGGCTTGCAGCGCGGTGGCCGCTCCGCAGGCGAGGACCGTGGCGAACACGCCCCAGAACAGGGACTCCTCGGCCCCGCCGGCCCGGAACACGATCGCCGCCACCAGCACCACGGAGTTGATGCTCAGCACGGCGAGCTGCAGGCCGAGGCCGAAGGCGAGCCTGGCGGGAGGCGTCTCGTCGGCTTCGTAGCGAATGGCGGAGCGGGCGCCGGGATTCATTTCGGGAAGAGCCTCCTTCTGTGCCGGCCGTTCATGGCGCGCGTCGCTGCACCACCCCACGGGGAACCCGGACGGCGGAGCGGGGATGGGGAGCCGCCGCGAGGACGAGGATGATTTCGGGCATGAGGATGATGGCACGAAAGCCGATGGGCCGGTGGAGGTTCCGGGCAGACCCGCTCGGACGCACCGCGCCCGCCTCGGAGCGGGCGCCGGATTGCGGGTTCCCGGAGCGGACGCCGTACAGCGGGGTCGAAGGGGAGGATCTCATCGGGCGCGTCGTCCGTACAACGCGTCGGTGCACGAGGCCGCCGTCTCGCAGACTCCCGGACAGGACAGCACGTTGGTCTTCGGAAACAGGTCGCCGGTGTAGCCGGGCCGGGCGAAGACGACGTTCGGCGACCCCGTCGAGCAGGATCGAGCACTGCCGTGGCGGAGACGAGTTCAGCGCCCCGCCCGCATGTCAGGGACACGCTGTCCCGCGTAGTGGAGCTGCTCGCCGATGATCGGCCCCTTCCGGCCAGCTACGCCGAGGACGAGGTGTGGGAGGACGCGGCGGATACCCCCGGCTTCCCGTTCGTTCACTCCATCGCCAGGTCCGGCATCGGCAGGTGCGGCCCGGCGACCGTGTCACATGACGGTGGCCTTCGCAAAAGGAGTTGCGACCCGACTCCGTTTGAGGAATATGCGACCTGTACCGGGCGATGCGAATCCTGATCGCTTTCGGAGCAGGCATCTGTTACATCGGCTTCATGAAAACGACAATCGATATTCCAGACAGCGAGCTTTCGGATGCCATGCGCTTCACCCACGCGAAAACCAAACGCGAAGCCGTGGTGACGGCCGTCGCCGATTTCAACCGGCGCCGCCGCATGACGGAGCTCATGAAATACGCCGGCACCTGCACGGATCTGATGACGGTGGAGGAACTTCAGGCGCAACGTCGGCGGGGGTGACGGTGCGTTGATCCTGGTCGATACATCGTCATGGATGCATCTGCTGCGTCCGGATGGTGACCTGACCGCCCGTGGCCGTGTCGAAGCGGCGCTGAGAGCCGGGGATGCCTGCTGGCGCCCGATCGTTCAACTGGAGTTGTGGAACGGTGCGCGCGGCGAACGGGAAAAGCGGGTGCTGTACGACTTCGCACGGGTGCTACCGAGCCTGCCGATCGACGACGACGTCTGGTGCGCCGCATACGAACTCGCCCGGCGTGCTCGTGCCCGAGGCGTCACCGTTCCCGCGACCGATGTCGTCATCATGGCCTGCGCCCGACACCACGGTGCCGGCCTGGAATCGACGGACGATGATTTCGACTCTTTACGGCGTGTTGCCGAATGAGTTCGTGTTGCCGTCAGCGAGGACCGGCAGAGCCATCCGCCGCTCCGGGTAGATGGCCAGGGCAAGGCGGCCCCGCACGTTTCGCGAACGCCGTTATCGGCTGGCCAGCCAGCGCATGATCTCGCGGATGCTTTCATCGGGCCGCACGACGTCGAACGGAAAGCAGAACAGCTCCAGCCCCTGCTGGTCGCCCACTTTGTCATTGAACTCGTACCGCAGAGGCGAACGGAATTCGGGCGTCCTCGGGTACAGCAACGCCACCTTGGCGCAGCCGAACTTCCTGCCGTAGCTGTATAGTTGGTAAACGTCGCTCTGGCTGATCCCGTGCTTCGGATCCGTGCTATCGCCGTTGATTCTCTTCCACTTGGCGTCGAGCACGAACCGCACTTTGCCTGATCGAACGAGGGCGATGTCCGGCTTCATGTGGAAGGCATCCGCTTTGCCGATGCGGGCAAACGCTTTCTGCGGCCCTTGTGTTCTGACGTGGTAGTCACGCTGATGGCGTCTGAAGCCATCGGCCACGTAATCCTCGAAGACCTCCTCCATCGGGAACAGCAGCGCATGGTTCACGTGCTTTTTGCCGGAGAACGTCGCCAAGCCGTGATTGAACAGGAACAGACCCACCCAGGCCATCACCGCGTCGTAATGCCGCATCGACCGGTCGATCCGATGGCGTTCCCAGTCCACCTCCGGCCGTTCCGATCGGGGCACCTCGGAAAAACAGATGCGAAGCTGATGGAGCAGTTGCTGATTGCCGGGGTGGGTGATCGGCCGGAGCTTGTGGATGGCGCTGTGGATCAGCCGGTTCACGGGGCGGTCCGCCGTGAACTCGTCGAAGGCGACGTAGAAGCGGGCGCGGTTCGCCACGTTCCTGCGAATGTGCTCTCGGAACCGGATGCGCCCCCGAAGCCGGGGAAGATTGTCCTCGACGCTGTTGTAGTGGCGAGCGAGCCCGCGTTGCGTGAGCAGCGCCAGATTGGTCAGGAACAGTCTGACGAACACGTCGAGCATGTTGAAATGGCGGAGCTCGGCGATGCCGGTCTCGTTGAATTGCGCGGCGCGGAGGTCCCGGTAGGTCCGCAGCATCTTGAGAAACACCTGCCGGGTGCGCTTCTCGTCGCCGGCAACGAGTTCCACCTTCGGCAGAATCTCGAGCACGGTGCCGCGTTGGGTCTCGATGACACCCACGTAGTTCCCGGTGTGGAGCCGCCCGTTCCTGAGCGTCAGCACGGGGCGGTACTTGCCCTGCTGATCCGTCTGATTGGCCAGCGCGAAGTCCTTGAGGTCCGCGTACTCCGTATCGTCGAGACCTGAAAGCCGTTCGTGTTCCCTGAAAACCGGCATGTCAATCGGGGTCTTCGGCTTGTTCGCCGGCGTAGATTCGCCGGTAACTTTCGGCTTGCTTCCATTTGCCGTCGTTCTGCGCAAGCAACTCGAACACGGGCCGCTCCGAGGGGGCATCCCGGATCGAGGTCTCGCGCTCGCGTATGATGAACGGATTCTCGTTCAACACTCTCCGGATTTTCGCCCAGTCGTCGTAGAAGTACTCCTGCAGAAGTGGCACGATACGGCGTTGGAAGACTTCTGCGAGACGGTCGATCGTCCGTACACCGATAAGGTAGGTATGGCCGATCTGGTGCTCACGACCCAGGTAGACCGTGATGCGCTCGTTCACGGCCTTCAACATGGTTTGGCCGTCAACACCCTCGATGTCCTTTGCAACGAGGCTCACGTCCGGCATCATCTCGATGAAGTCGAAACGTCGCCGCAGGGCCGTATCCAGGAGCGCGATGCCCCGGTCCGCGGTATTCATCGTCCCGACGAGGTACAGATTGCCCGGGACGCTGAACGGCTCCTGAGAGTAGGGGAGCGTCACCACCGCCTCATCTTCGCCGCCTGATCGTTTGGTCGGCTCGATCAGGGTGATGAGCTCTCCGAATATCTTGGCGATGTTGCCCCGGTTGATCTCGTCGATGATCAGAACGTGCCGTTCGTTCCGGTGCTTGGCTGCGTGTGAAGATATCTGCTTGAAGACGCCGGTGCGTAGTTCATAACGGAGGTCATCCTCGTCCAAGATCGGCACGATGCCTTCGATGAAATCCTCGTAGGTGTAGTTCTGATGGAACGTGACGAATTCGACCCGTTCTTTCTTCCTGAGTTCTTCAAAGCATTCCTTGACTTTTTTCCTGTTCTTCGCTTGGGCAAGTTCCGCGTGATCTTCGTTGTTCACGATCGCCACGGCATGGGAAACCGCTTCCCATGTCTTGCCGGTGCCCGGAGGTCCGAACAGGATGGTGTTCAGTGGGAACGACGTGTCGGGTTCCTCGGCCGGGGGCTCGGGATCGGGCTGTGGTTCAACGCCGCCGTCCCCGATCCACCGATCAATCAACTCGAAGGAGTCCTTGTAGGCTTCGGTGTTGTGGAACGCCGAGCGTGTCGGCTCTCCCACGTTGCTGAATCCGCGCAGGCGCCCCATCTCGACGTGAGCGGTCGCTTTGTTAATCCAGTGGACGTAGATGACTGCATCTTCGTTCCACCCGCCCGGAGCGTATTCGTTCTTTGCCACCACCCCTATGGCACGCCCTTGCTGCATGCCGGTGCGAACCAGAATGATGTCGCCCCGCTCGGGCTCAGTCAGCGGATAGGTTATCCGATCTGTTCCTGGTACGGCCGTGTACACGTAGTTGTTCTCTTTGAAGAATAGATACTCGTCGACATCGGTCTGCTCGGTTTGTTCCCAGTAGTCGGTTCCGTCATTGTAGACATTGGTGCTGATCTGGAAAAAACTGGTCTCCTTGGTGATGAGGGGATTCTCTTTTGCCTGGATGTCGAGGAAGGTGTTGATTTCATAAGGCTCACACCCCGGGAACAGGCGTTTGATGGCATCCATCCTAGTGACGTAGCCTTCGTAGTTTTCGACCTCGCCATGAAGTTCCAGTTGAGGCAGGATGGTGCTAGTGTGGTCCGCAGGAAGAAAATAGCTCGGATTCGCGAGGAACAACGTCTGCGTCAGTTTTTTCACGCCAACCATGCGGATATTCAAAGCAGCTTTGAAGTCTTCAGGTTGGATAGTGGGCGTCTCGTTGCTTGGCTCCACCTGTCTGAACAGGCGCCAGAGCAAATCTGGATCGAACGACTCCCCGTCGTGGAACAACGCTGGGGCTCGCCCTGGTGGTGCAGGGATGAAAGGCTGAGTTTCGGGAAAATCCGAAGTGATGCCAAACACCTCGTGGACGCTCCCGAAGACGCCCTCGTACTGGTTCTTGGTCTTTTTTTGCGCCAGGAAGTAGAGGAACGACATCGGATCGATGTTCTCGTCTCCGTAATTCAGGAGCGGAACGCTGTCCTTCTTCCAATCCACGACCTTTGCCTTTTCGGCCAGGTCGCGTTCTCCATTCCTGGCGATCGTGGCGGCCAATTCCTTGAACCACGCCACCCAAGTGTAGTCGACCATTGTCAATCCTCCGCGGGAGAACGGCCCCTTCGTGGGGTCTGGTCAAACAGATGCGGGAACGAACGAGTATGACAGCCATGAGCCGTCTTTCCAATCGTCACGGATATACCTGCCGGGTGATTTCATGCTGGCCGGACCTTCGCCTTCGGTGCGGATGATATTGGCCGAGATGGATTCCCGCTTGCGCGGGAATGACGGCGGCGGTCGTAGGAATGAGGGCGGCGGTGACTGGGGATTACGTCATTCCCGCGCAAGCTGGTCCTCGCGAAAGCGGGGCGGGAATCCCTGCCGAGCCACGGGCGCCGGCCCACCGCCTACCACGTCATTCCCGCGCAAGCGGGAATCCATGCCATTCCTGGGAACACGGGCGCCCCGCCCGCAAGCGCGGATCGAAGGCCCGTCACCGGAGGTCCGCCACATGGCAAGGTGGGCGGGATCGCCCGCGTGCGTCAGGACGCGCTGATCCCGGGTTCACAACCGGCGCTGGGTTCTGGCTCCGCCGGGTTGGGGTCTCATCGGGCGCGTCATCCGTACATCGCGTTCGGCAGGAACGTCGCGATCCCCGGAACGAAGGCGATCAGCGCCGCCGCCGCGAACATCGCCAGCCAGAACGGCAGGATACCGCGGTATATGGTGTTGAGCGGCACGTCCCGGGCGATGCCCTTGACCACGAACACGTTGATTCCGACCGGCGGCGAAATCAGGCCCATCTCCAGGGTGATCACGGTCAGCACGCCGAACCAGATCATGTCGACGCCGAGCGGCTCCAGGATCGGCTGCACCAGGGGAATGGCCAGCACCAGAATCGCGAAGCCCTCCAGGACGGCACCGAGCACCACGAATGCGGCCAGCACGGCCAGGGCCACCTGAAACCCCGAGAACCCCTGCTCTGCGACCCAGCCGGACACGGTGAACATGATTTCGGTGAATCCGATGAAGGTCTTGAACACGAATGCGCCGAAGAGAATGAGAAAGGCGGTGCCCGTCGCCCGCAAGGTCGAGGTGAGAACGTCCGCGACGGCCCGCAACGTCAGCGTCCGCCGCGCGGCGGCGGCGACGAAGGTCATGAACGTCCCCACTCCGGCGGCCTCCACGGCCGAAAAGACGCCCGCGTAGATTCCGCCGATCGTGGCCACGATGATGCCGGCGATCCAGGCCGCCCTCGCCAAGGCCGTGAAGCGTGCCGGCCAGGAGGCCGGCTCCCCGGAGCGGGGCGCCCGGGCCGGGCGGCGGGCCACGACGATGCGGACGGTGAGCACGAAGAGGAGGGTGAGCAGAATCCCGGGCAGCACGCCGGCCACGAACAGGCGTCCTATGCTTTCCTCGGTCAGGATCGCGTACACCACGAATCCGATCGAGGGCGGGATCAGGATGCCGAGCGTCCCGCCGGCGGCGATCGCACCGGTCGCCAGGGAATCTTCGTACCCGAAGCGCCGCATTTCGGGAAGGGACACGCGGCCCATGGTCAGCGCCGAGGCGAGCGACGATCCCGACAACGCCGAGAACCCCGCGCAGCCGACGATCGACGCCGACGCCAGACCGCCCCGGAAGTGGCCCAGCCAGGCGTTCGCCGCCGCGTAGAGGTCCCGGCTCATTCCGGAGACCACCGCCAGATTGCCCATCAACATGAACATCGGAAGTATGGTGAGGGAGTAGTTCGAGGAAACCGCGAAGATCTCGCCCGCCAGCACCGGCGCCACCGCGGCCGGCCGGATCAGGGCGATTCCGGGCACGCTGACGAGCAGCATCGCGAGGCCCACGGGCACCCGGATGAAGAGCAGAACGAGGAGGGCGCCGAAGCCCAGAACGGCGATCGCCGCCCCGTCCATCAATCGCCCGGTTCGTCGGGACCGTCGGAGCCGCCGTGGCTCCCGTGCGCAAAGTCCGCGAGGTCCGCGAGCAGCCGGCTCGCCAGGAGCAGCGCATAGGCGGCCAGCGCCGCCCCGAGCGCGTAGTAGAACGGCGTGTGGACGATCGACATGCTGCCGGTGACCGCGCCGCATGGAAGACCGCAGCTTCCCTTGACGAACAGGGCGCCGGCGGCGGCCGTGACCGCGGCCAGGCTCAGCAGCCGGGCCACCGCGTCGGTCACTCGGGTGACGCGCGGACCGGCGAACGTCCCGATGACGTCAACGCTCAGGTGCGAGCCCCGCTGCGCTCCGCAGGCGATCGCCGCCGACACCACGATCGTCAGCGTCATGGTGGAGACGTCTTCGACTCCGAATATCGGATCGTTCAGCGCGTAGCGCCAGAACACGGCGACGACGGTGAATCCCACCAGGACCGCGAGCGCGATGCCGCCGACGGCCGCGAACGCGCTCATCAGCGCGGCGAGCGCCCGTTCGGCCGGCCGGGAGCCGGCCCGAGGCCGGTCGGAACCGTTCACTCGCCTCTGAGCAGCCCGATGCTCATAGGTAACATCCGGCAACCTGTTGAATTCACGACGCTATTGTTGGGGGCCGAAAACGGCTCCGGCAGCAAACCGGAGCGATGTTTCATGCGCGACAGCGTGGGGACCCGTCACCGTGGCCCGCTTGTATGTAGCAACACTGTTTCCCGCCCGCCCACGACGCTGGTCGATGCACCCGCGATTCCGCGTAGCGGAATCGCCAAGCGACCGCACCAGCGGTCGCCGCTCATATGACCAATCGCCGTGCCGACCTGTCTTGAACCGCCGGAATCGTTCACTCGCCCTTGAGCAGCCCGATGACCTCGCCGACGGTCATGTCGCCGCCGGCGCTTTGCGCGATCGCCGCCTCGTAGACAGGGGCGACCGCCCGCGCGAAGCGGCGTTTCTCCGCGTCCGGGAGCTCGATGATCTCCACGCCGGCTTCTTCCGAAATCCGCAACCCGCGGGCCGCCGCCCGCGCGTAGCCGGCGCCTCCGCCCGCGGAGAGCGCGGCGTCCGCGGCGGCGTCGACCCAGCCCTTCTCCTGCGCCGAAAGCGCATCGTAGACGCCCTGATTCATGAGCAGCACGAACGGCGCCCCGGAGATGGGAAGCCAGGTGGTGAGGTAGCTCGCCGGCTCTTGCAGCTTGAACGCCCCGATCCCCGAAGCGCCGATGGCGATGCCGTCGATGACCCCGTTGGCCAGATTCTGGTGAACCACCGTGACCGGCTGCATGACCGCCCTCGCCCCGAGGGCTTCGATGAACGGAACGTCGATCCTCGAAGTCACCCGGATCTTCAATCCCTTCATGTCCTCGAGGGTGCGCACCGGTTTGTCCCGGGTGAGCAGCGCCGGAGGCACGTTGGACCACAGCGCCAGCACCTTCGCCCGGAACTCCTTCTCGAGGACCGGCCGGGCGCGCTGCAAGGCGTCGGTGCATGAGGCCGCCGTCTCGCAGACCCCCGGATAGGACAGCACGTTGGTCTTCGGAAACAGGTCGCCGGTGTAGCCGGGCAGGGCGAAGACGACGTCGGCGACCCCGTCGAGCAGGATCGAGTACTGCCGCGGCGGAGACGAGTTCAGCGCCCCGCCTGGAAACTGCCTGACGGTCAGCCCTCCGGCGGAGATCCGTTCGAGCTTCTCCGCGAACGGCGCGAACACGGCCCGGTTCATGGGATGCTTCGGCCCCATGAAGTAGGCGAGCGACAGCTCCTTCGCGGCGCCCGCCTCCGGCGCGGCTGCGGCCCCGCCCAACGCCAGCAGGACGGCGGCGACGATCGGAATCCGCTTCATCGGCCTCCCCCGCCTACCCTCCGCAACCCGAGCGGCGACCGCACGGCAGGGTACTTCCGCCCACCGCCGGCCCGCAAGACCGCCTCGGCAGCGCGTCCCGATCCTGTCCGACCGACCCTGCCCCCGCGAACCTGACCGACGGCATCCCCGCGATCTTCCTCCACCGGGCGATCCTGACGCTTGCGTCACGGATCGGGCGCGGTGTGGCCGCCCCGCCCCCGGTTGCTCGTTGTCGGTACGTTCCACTACGCTGTCGGCACAATCCCCAAGGGAAGCAACCTTCGAATGAGCGTGACGATCCAGGTTCGTGTCGATGAAACGGTGAAGAACGAGGCCGCCCTGGTTCTCGCCGACGCCGGTCTCGACCTTTCTACCGCGGTACGGATGTTCCTCGTTCGTGTCGCCAGGGAACGCGCCCTGCCTTTCGATCCCTTCGACAGCGCCGGTCCATTCCCGCCGCCGCACCATGCGCCCAACGAAGAGACCATCGCGGCCATTCGAGCGGCTGAACGGGGGGAGCTCGTCCGCATCGGCCACCCGTCGAACCTCATCGCCGAGCTGGACGCAGACTGAATGCGGGAAGTTTTTCGCACGGCGGCATTCAAGCGCGATTACCGCCGGGTGCTACGAAGCAGCCACGGCATACATGTCAGGGGCACGCTATCCCGCGTAGTGGAACTGCTCGCCGATGATCGGCCCCTTCCGGCCAGCTACGCCGAGGACAAGGTGTGGAGGGACGCAGCGGACACCCCCGGCTTCCCGTTTGTCCACTCCATCGGCAGGTGCGACCCGGCGACCGTGTAACATGATGGCGACCTTCGCAGCCGGCGCAGTCCGCGGCCGGGGAGCGCTGCTTCGGGAGCGGGGCGTGGATCGGGTTTGAGCCGCCCATGCGCGACCGTCACCCATGTCATGAAGAGGCGAGCCTTGGAGAAAATGCTCCGGGAACGCGGGTGGAAACTCCTGCGCCATGGCGGACGGCACGACATCTGGACTGATGGTGAGTCGGAAGAAGCGGTGCCGCGGCACACCGAGATCAACGAACGGCTGGCGCAGGCCATTCTCCGGCGCATGAAGAAAGCGAGCGCAACATGAGAGTTCAAGGCAGGATCTTCAAAGACGGCAAGTTCTGGTTGGCCGAAGTTCCCATCCTTGACGCCATGACCCAAGGCCTCACCAGGAAGGAGGCCCTGGGCATGGTCAAGGACTTGGTGGAATCGCTGGCGGATCGGCCCGGCTTCCTGGTGACGGTCCATTCCAGCCGAAACGGCGACATCGAGGTCGGCTCGGATGACGTCCGGGGCATGGTCGCGTTGATCCTGCGTCGCCAACGTACCCTCAGCGGCCTGTCCCTCGCCGAAGCCGCGGAGCGTCTCGGCGCCAAGTCGCGCAACACCTACGCACGCTACGAGCGCGGCGACTCGTCGCCGACGTTGGAAAAGCTCAGCGAGCTGATAGCCGCCGTTTCTCCGAGCGAAGACTTCGTCCTGCAGCGCACCGCCGGTGTCGGAGGGTCGGCGACCGCGCGAAGCCGCCGACCCTCCGGCGCAGGAACGAGCCGATGACCTTCAATGACAGTCCTCGGCATTGTGGTGTGGTTCCACAAACGGGCCTGGGCGGGACGTGCACGGCCAATGGCGGGACCACGTCGGATTCGCCGCGATCCGTGACGACCGCCCTGATCGGGCTGCCCGCGTCCATTCAGGGCGCACTGCTCCCAGGAAAGGCGCCGCTTCCATAAGCAGCCCCTGATGTTCGTCTCCGGCTCGTCTCCTGGTTCGGCTCCGTTGGGTCGGGTTTCTTCATCAGGTTTCTCCATAAGGCAATCTTCAGAAGCGGACCGAGGCATTGCCTTGGCATACACTCCCCGCCATGAATTCGACGAAGCAGCGCCTGTTCACGCCCGGCTCGGGGGCGACCCCGCCGGCGCTCACCGGTCGCGAGCCGGAGCAGGCGGTGTTGAACCGATGCCTGGCGGATTTGGCCGGCGGCGCGTCTCCGCCGCACGACGTCGTCCTGACGGGACCGCGCGGCAACGGCAAGACCGTACTGCTCAACTGGTTCAAGGCCGCTTGCGAAGGCCGCAAGCTGGACGTGGTGGCCCTGACGCCGGACGAGATCCCTGACCGGGCCGCCCTGATCGCCGCGCTGTCGCCGCGGACCTGGGGGTCGAAGCTGATGCCCCGAAAGGTGGGCGTCGCGGCCGTGGGCTCGATGGAATGGGCGGCGTCCGCCGCGGCGCCGGACAACCTGGTGCGGCAATTGAGCGTCCGGTGCCGCAAGAAGGCCGTGGCGGTCCTGCTGGACGAGGCGCACACGCTGGACCCCGACGTCGGCAGGACACTGCTCAACGCCAGCCAGAAGGTGCGCGGCGAAGCGCCGTTCCTGCTGGTGCTGGCCGGCACGCCGGGACTGCCGGCGCATCTCGGCACGATGAACGCATCCTTTTGGGATCGCTTGGGGACGGGACTGCTGGGCATCGGCCTCCTCAGCGAAGCCGCCGCCCGGGAAGCGCTGGTCGAGCCGCTGGCGGCGCACGGGACAGGCATCGACGCCGGCGCTCTCGATACGGTAATCGAAGACAGCCAGTGCTACCCGTACTTCATCCAGCTTTGGGGAGAGGCGCTGTGGGAACGGCACTTGGCCACCAGCGCCACGCTCCTGACCGCCGCGCACGTTGCCGAGGCGCGGCCCGACGTGGCGGCCCGGATGACGGACTATTACCAGGAGAGATATCGGGAACTGGAGGCAGGCGGGCTGCTGCCCGCGGCCGCGGCGTTGGCACCCGTCTTCCGGGCCGCCGCGGACGCCACGGCTTCGGACCACGAGGTCGACGCCGCCCTCGCCACCACCGGGGCGGACGCCGCCGCCCGGCTGGCCGCCCGCGAGGCGTTGAACCGGCTCGGCTACGTCTGGTGCCCGCCGGGCCAGTTGCCGCCGGTCACCTGGAGCGCCGGCATCCCCTCGCTGATGGCCCATGTGCCCGACCACGCGAAACCACCGGCGCCCGAGCGAGCGCATCCCTGATGCTCTCGGGAGTACCGGCGAGGTGATCCATGACCGCTGATCTCGAACCGGACCTGCACGCATGGTCGGCCCTCGTCGAGAAGGAGACGCGGGGCCATGCACCGGACGACCTGACGTGGCGGACTCCCGAAGGCATCGACGTGAAGCCCCTCTACACCGCCGCGGACCTCGAAGGGCTGGAACATCTTGATGCGCTGCCGGGCTTCCCGCCCTTCGTCCGCGGTCCCCGGGCGTCGATGTACGCCGGCCGCCCCTGGACCCTGCGCCAGACCCGGGTGGACCGTGGCGAGGACGTGATCGTCGTGGTGAACCGGTATGCGCCGGCGGGCGCGGACGAGGTGGAGAGCCTCGACATCGACAACAGTGCGGTACGCGAGGCGCAGGTCGCGCGGCTCGGCCGGGTGCGCGCAGCGCGTGCGCCGGCGCCGTGGCGGTGGCGCTCGACGACCTCGCTGCTGCGGCACTCGTCAACGAGGCCCGCGACCAACTGTTTCGCGAAATCGAACGCCGTGAGACCCGGGCGGCCGGAGCCTCATTCGGGCAGCCAGTTCTCGACCCGCAGGCCGGGGACCCGGGAAAACTCCCGGGGATTTGACGTAACGACCGTCAGATCCAGCGCGCGGGCGTGTGCCGCAATGAGTAGGTTGTTGGGGCCGATCGGTGTGCCCTGACGCGCCAGTCTCTGCCGGATCTCCCCATAGTGGCGATCGGCTGGTGGTTCGAGCGACAGGACCTCCAAGGCCGAGAGGATCAGATCGACCCGTTCCGCAAGCTTCGGAGAACCCGATTTCACGGCGCCGAAACGAAGTTCCGCCGCGACGACGATACTGGTGCAGACCGTACCCTCGCCCGCCGCGGCCACGCGATCGGCCACCACGCCCCGTGGATTGCGGAGCAGGTCCGAAACGACGCTGGTGTCCAGCAGGTAGCGCAACAGCACGTGTCAGAGCACCACGTCGTCGGGCGGCGCCAAGTCTTCGTCCACGTCCGGGAACGGCTCGTTCAGAGGTTCGAGCGTGCCGAGCAACGCGAGCAGCCGTCCCTTGCGAGCCGGTTCCACGATCAGGCGGTCGCCCTCCTTTCGCAGGATCGCTTCACTCCCCTCGAATTCGAACTCCCGGGGAATGCGTAGCGCCTGATTCCGGCCGTTGCGGAACAGGCGGACATGGCGTTCGAGCCAAACCATCTCGAAGTACCCTCGAGTTATAGGCATATGCTGAAGCATATGTTTCCTTCTGGCGTTGAGCAACCCCGCATGCGAATTCATCGGAAGCTGTGTTCAACCCCTTGAGGGTCGTCGATTGGGGGATAAAGAACTTCGAGAAGGTAACCGGCGAGGAGTACGAGCGCAGAGCGGACCAATCGATGAAGGAAGCTCTGGCCGAGTGCCGTGAAGCCGCCGAAAACATCGTCGCGCGCGGATTCGGGGTCAAGAAAATCCTGGGCAAGGCGCGCGATAACGCCGCGCGTGCGATACGCGCCGCAGCCACGATTTCGAGGTGGTTGGGGAAGGGGACAACGGCGCCGGACGACCGCCGGGCGCTCGCAGTGGGTGGCCAGGAACGGCGCTTCTACGAGAAGGAAGCGGGTGTGCTCGACCGTAAGCCCTTGCCGACGGTGAAAGCACCGAATCCGCTCGACGACATCACGCGCTTGATCGACAAGATGCGGCGTGGTGGAGCCGATTTGGCGGACGCATGGGACAGCGAACCCGCACATGATCCGTGGAACGACGAAGGAACCGCCGCCCAGGGCAACGCATGGGACGCCCCGGCTTCGGGCGAGACGGATCCGTGGGGTGAGATGCAGGCGGGGACCCTTGGCGCGGTCGCTTGGCGATTCTGCCGCGCGGAATCGCGGGTGCCGTTGATACGTGCACGCCCGGCATGGGCGCGTCCGACCCGAGCGCCCTCTCGGGATAGCAACTCGGCATGGCGCTGTTGCGGAGCTTCGAGCGAGACCACCCCGGCAGCTACATGGAATTCGGCCGCGTCCTGCACCACTGGACCAGGACCCGCAAGGAGATCGACTTCGTCGGTCCCGGATTCGGGGGCATCGCCATCGAGTCGAAGTACGTCGACGACCGCTGGCGATGCGACGCACAGACCCTGGCTGCCTCCGGTTGGCACCGCATCGTCGCGACCCGCTCGGAGCTGAACCTGGAGGACGCCAACGTCATGGCGATACCGGCGTCCATGCTGGCCTGGATGATCGATGGATGATGTTCGATGCGCGCCCCTGGGATGCCTGTTTGCGTTACGATCCCGGCTGCTTCGCTGCTGCTCGAATTACCAAATGCAAGGGGATGCACAATGGGCCGACTGAAACTCGCTGAAGCCGTTCTCGATGCCGCTGAACAGTGGAAGCAGCGGTGTCTTCTGGGAGGGGGATCACTATTCACCGAAGAGTGGTTGTGGACCCGAGGGAACTTCGAGCAACTGCACACCCATTTCGTCGAGAAGCCCGACGAGGGACAGGACACCTTCTACGAAAAACTGAAACGGCAGTTGGCGCATGCTCCCCCGGCGGCGAAACGCCTGTGGTCCGAGATGACGTGGGTGTACTACCTGATTGCAGGGACCTATAAAGGCGAAACGAAACTCGACCGGATCAAGACGATCTGGGAATGGTCGGGGTCGGTGCTTCCGGACAGCACGTGGGCACTGGACGTGGACGCCATCCTGGATCGAGGAGTAGTGAATCCGGGTGTCGCCTACAAGACGCTTATGTGGCTTGAGTTCCGATTCTTTGTAACGGCGATGATTGATTGGTTCTCATCTCCCATGGAGTCGCGAGAGTCCTTTCTGGCCGATCCCTGGCGTTTCGCCGAATGGCTCGACGACCAAAAGGATTCCGGCGCACGACAGCTCCGAAACGTTTTTCTGTACCTTCTCTTTCCAGATTCTTTCGAACCAATAGTTTCGACGAATCACAAGAGAAAAATAGCCAAGGCATTTTACCAGACGTGGAATGAGCCAATCGACGACGACAGCCGCATTGCGCTTGATCGAATTTTACTGAACGTTCGGGAACGGATCGCGATAGAATTTCCCGATCAGGAAATCGACTTTTACCGATCACCATTTTGGGACGTTTGGCAGAGCACGACTTCATTGGTTACGGAAAGTGCCCCATCAACTGATGAGGATGACGAAACATGGTTCCGGAATCGCTTCGGCGAAGCGGACGTCTGGTTGATCAGTCCCGGAGAAGCTGCGCGGTATTGGACCGCGTTTCAAGAGCAAGGTATCGTGGCAGTCGGATTCGGCGATGTCGGAGACATTGACGAATACGGATCGAGGGATGACGTCCATCAAGCATTGATCGACAACGGACGTGGATCGAACCCAACCAATGACTCGCTCGCCCTGTGGCAGTTTGCAAAAGAGATCAATGTTGGAGATGTCGTCATTGCAAAGAGAGGGAGAAGCGCTGTTCTTGGATGGGGAAAGGTGACAGGAGGTTATACCCACGATCCCGAGCGTCCCGAGTATATGAACATCAGATCCGTCGAATGGAATCCATGCCGGAAACCAATTGAATTGTCACAACAGAGGTGGACGGCTACCAAGACACTGACCTGTTTCTCTCCTTACAAAGACTGGGTACGTTTCGTCTTCGAGATGATCGATGGAGAAAATGTTTCCAGGGAGGTGGATCCTGAATCTTGTGACGCAGACAAACAAATGGATCCGGAGCCTTATGACATCAATTCGGCGCTCCAGGGTATTTTTGTCAGTCACCAACAGCTCACACGCATCCTCGACTCCATCGCGCTGCGCAAGAACCTGATCCTTCAAGGTCCACCCGGTGTCGGAAAGACCTTCATCGCCAGACGGATCGCATGGTGCCTGATCGGGCGCAAGGATTCCAACCCTGTCGAAATGGTGCAGTTCCACCAGTCGTATGCCTACGAGGACTTCGTACAAGGCTGGAGACCGACCGAGACGGGAGGGTTTACGTTGAGGAACGGCGTGTTCTTCGAGTTCTGCAAACGTGCCGGCAAAAGTCCGAATACACCCTTCGTCTTCATCATCGACGAGATCAATCGGGGGAACCTGTCCAGGATATTCGGAGAGCTTCTCATGCTGATCGAAGCGGACAAGCGAGGATCGGAGTACGCGATCCCCCTGACGTACAGTGTCACCGGAGAGCGTTTCTCCGTACCGGCCAACGTGCACGTCCTGGGTTTGATGAACACCGCGGACCGATCCCTCGCGATGGTCGACTACGCGTTGCGCCGCAGGTTTGCATTCGAGACCTTGCAACCCGCATACCGTACCGATGAATTCAGGGAGTATCTGATCGAGGCAGGAGTCGACAGATCCCTCGTCGATCGGATCGAAGACCGAATCTCCGCGATCAACGAGCGTATCCGGGAAGACACGGATCTTGGGCCGGGCTTCCAGATCGGACACAGCTACTTCGTTCCCGATGATGGAGTAGATTCACCGGACGAACGCTGGTTTCGCACGATCGTCGATACGCAGATCGAACCGTTGCTGCGCGAGTACTGGTTCGACCGTCCGGAGACCGTTGACGAGCTGTTGGAAACGCTGCGGCGATGATCGTCCCCATTACCAATCTCTACTATCCACTGCCCGCGTTTTCGATCATCCGGTCCAGCCGGAGGCGGCGGTGATCATCCCCATCGCCAATCTCTACTACCTGCTGTGCTATGCGTGGAGGCACGTCAGGGAGGCGGACATCGTCCGGCGGGAAGAGCTGGCGGGGCTGGACGGGACCCATCATCTTCTCGGCAAGGTCCTTGCCGAAGGGACCTTCCGCCTGATCCGCGGGGGCATCGATCGTGGTTACCGGGAAATACGGGAAGATCTCGCCGGCATCCGTGGAAAGCTGTCGGTTGGTGAGACGGCGAAACGCGCGTTACGCGCTCGTGGCCGGGCCGCCTGCGAGTTCGAGGAGCTTTCCCACGACGTGCTCCACAACCGCATCCTGCGCTCCACCCTCGCCGCCCTGCTGAAGCTCCCGGACCTCGACCCCGACCGGGTGCGTCCGGATATCAGGACGGCGTACAGGAAGCTCGAAGGCATCAGCCCCGTGCGGCTGGAACGCCGGCTGTTCCCGCGGGTTCAGCTCGACCGCAATCGCCACCTCTACCGCTTTCTGATGTCGATCTGCGAGCTCATCCACGACTGCCTGATCGTCGAGGAAAGATCGGGATCGGCGAGGTTCCGGGATTTGCGGAAAGACGAATACCGGATGTGGTCGTTGTTCCAGGACTTCGTCATCGAGTTCTACCGCCGCGAACAGGATGATTATCGAGTGAACCACCGCGGGCGCGGAATCCGATGGGATGACGAAGGGACCCGGGAAGACCAGCGCCGGATGATCCCGCGGATGGAGGCGGACGTCGTTCTCGAATCGCAACACCGGCGTATCGTGCTGGACACCAAGTATTACCGGCAGGCTCTGAGCAACCACCGTGGCGTCAGGAAGCTCCACTCGGGGCATCTGTACCAGCTTCTGGCTTACCTGCGCAACCGCGAAGCGACCTCGAAGTCCGGACCCAGGCATGAGGGAATCCTGCTCTATCCGGTGGTGGACGAGCCGCTGAAGGTGGATGTCCGCCTGGAGGGGTTCTCCATCCGGGCGCGAGGGATCGACCTCGGCCGGGACTGGCGCGAGATTCACGCCGACATGCTGGCCTTGCTCGACGATTGATCCGCGCGCGGCCGGCTCACGAAGGATGGGCGTCCCTCGGGGGTGCTCCAGCGCTCAACTGGTGCCGGAGGTTGCCGCTGCGATACATGCCTTCACGAGACACGGTGCGCCATCGGTGCTCCGGCACTCACCGGTGCCGAAAGTTGCCGCCGCCGCTCACGAGGGATCCGCGATGCGCGTCCCCCGGACATGCGGAGCCTGCTACGCTCGCCGTCCGGTTCAAGCATGGAGCGGGCGAATGCCGAACATCGAACGTTGGCCGGGAGATGCCCGAGGGCGCAGCCGCGCGACCGCCTGGCGCGATCTCGTGTTCACCGTGGCCACCGCGCCCGGCGCCTCGGTGGCCGAGCAGACCCGCGCGAGCCTCGCGCGGATCTCGAAGAACCTCGCCGACGCAGGCGCCGACAACAGCCGATTGCTCTCCGCGACCGTCTATCTCACCGACATCGCGCACAAGGCGGAGATGGACGCGGAATGGTGCGAGTGGATCGGCGGGCCGGAGAGCTGGCCCCAGCGTGCCTGTGTGCAGGCGGCCCTCGCGCCGGGCACCCTCGTCGAGATCACCGTCATCGCCGCGCGGCGGTGACGTGCGCCCGCCGGAGGCCGGAACATCGGCCCCGCGGGGGTAGGTGAGAAGGTTCGTGATCCCGCGCCCGCCGGAGGCCTCGACCCGCGCGATGGGTCAATCGCGGACAACTTGCGGTCCCGGTTCATTGCCTTGCTCGTACTCCCTGCGCCGGTCTTCTCCTGCCCGCGTGCGCGGCAGGTCGAGCCGCTCCGCTTCGAGGGCGTCGAACCACCGGGCTTCTCGTTTAAGCCAGCGTTCCTTTTCGCGTTCGATGGCAGCGGCGGTCCCGGGCATGCCGTCGGCTTCGAGGTGGATCATGAACCCGTCGAGGATGTTCAGTGCCTGTTCGGGGAATCGGCCTGCCACCGAGCCCGGACGGCAGACGCTGTAGGCGATCCGGGTACAGCGCCTGTCGAAGACGTGTTCCCGCTCGTCGTGCAGCCGTGCGGCGACGGCTTCGTCGGCCGTGCGGACGAAGGGGATGCGTGCGTTGGGGCAGAATCCCTCGGCCTTCCATTCGGCGATGAGGGTGTCGAGCTTCGCTTGATGCACGCGCCTCATGTTGTCGGTGCCGACGAGCTCGGCCCCGGCGCGTGCGGCCTGGGCGATGACGAGGGGGTCGCCTTTGTCCCACTGTTCGCCCGGATCTCCTTCCAAGGCTTCCACGGCAATCTGTTCGGCCCGTTCGATGTCGGCCTCCGTCTTCTTTGGGCCGAGTGTGTACGCCGAGTCGTTGCGCAACACCTCGGCGTAGACCCATCGCTTGAAGCCCCTTGCTTCCCGGCTCGTGAGCCTGCGTCCTTCGGTACGCAACCACCGCACTTGCGGGTCGGACCAGTTGCGTCCCCATCGGGCCAGTGCCTCGCGTTCGAGCCGACGCTTGATGCGTTTGCCGGCCACGGCCGCATAGGGCACGTTGCATTCCCGGACGGTTTCCTGCGGCAGGAGGATCCAGCTCGAGCAGGCTTCCTGCACGCCGGCGAGCATGCGCCGTGCGGTGTTGCGGATCAGGATGCAGGTATCGAGGGCGACAGGCGCCGTGGCGTGTCCGAGGTCATTCGTCGTCATGGTCTGCGACCATCGCGGCGTGGTAGCGGTCGGCTTCCTCGTGCCGGCCGGCCTCACGCAGGGCGACTTCCTTGCGCCACCATCCGGCCGGTGGCAGCCATTCCCTGCGGTAGACGAGCGGCTTGAAAGTGGGCGTTTCGCTCCCCGGCGGGTCGGTGCGGTCCATTGGAGCGTCTCCTTCGGTGCGGGACGGGCTGGAGGGGCTGGAAGGCACCGTGTACAGGGTACACCGGAACACCGCCGGCGGACGCAGCCCTGCTTGGGGCGGTGCCAGCCGGCGTCCGAGGCGGGATTGCTCGGCACGCTGGAAACGCCGCTCGCACCGCTGTGGGGCTGGCTGATCCTCTCCGAGATCCCGCGCGTGGCCACCGTCGCCGGCGGCACCATCGTGCTCGTGACCCTCGTCCGGCACCTGGGACGCGGCGTCCGCGTCCAGCCGTGGCAGAGGTAGCCGAGCCGGAAGGCACGCCGCTCGCGCCGCCGCCTCTGCGTGATACGCTGGCCGGACGGCGTTTCTCCGGAGAGGGCCGTGAACGGTCGTCGAGAGCAGCCCCCAGCGGTGAAGCAGCGGCAGAGGAGCCGAGACGACGGGGCCGACGTGCCCCGAGGCATGGTCCAAGTCGATGAATACCCCAACCTCAAGCTGCTGTGCTGGAATCTCAAGGCTCCATACGTCACGCGCAGGGAGGCGTTTTCGCTCTACGAGCGGAACTGGCGTCTGGTCGATCACGCCGTCGCGCCCGCGCACGAACGCGCCTTCATCGACGATCTCGCAAGGGAGTTCGGGCGGGGACTGATCAATGCGTGACCGGGCCGCCCGCGATTCCGCGTAGCGGAACCGTGAGGTAGCTGCGAAACCGTCGCGTCCCGTATCGAAGTCCGCGTCAATGCCGATCCCCTCGCCGATGGCGGCATCCTCCGCGAAAATCCGTTTCCACCGCCCGTGGCACCGTCTGGTGTGGCAGGTACTGGAGTCCCTGAACAGCGACCTGCTTTCTTCCGCCAAGTGCTACTTCGGTGGTGGGACACGTATCGCCCTGGCGCTCGGCGAGTTCCGCGAATCTGTCGACGTCGACTTCCTCTGCTCGGACAGGGATGGCTATCGGACGTTGCGGAGCACCGTCACCTCCGGTTCGCTCGGCGAGATCTGTTCCGGGGGGTACAACCTGATACGAGAGGTTCGTACGGACATGTACGGCATCCGGACGTTCTTTCGAGTCGACGAACGGCCGGTCAAGTTCGAGATCATCTCCGAAGGACGCATTTCGCTGGCAGGGGAGGCGGTCGATCCGTTCCCCGTGGAGGTTCTGGACCGCACGTCCTGCATCGCGGAAAAGCTGCTCGCCCACGCGGACCGGGGCCGGGACGAATCGACCCATACCCGCGACCTCATCGATCTCGCCTTCATGGCCGGAAGCTGGCCGGCGGAGCACGTGCGGGCTGCGCTGGCGATCGCCGAGTCGGCTTATGGGTGCGCCGTGATGCGGGAGCTCGGCGAAGGGCTGTCCCGGTTCGACGACGCCACCCGCCGCCGGCGCTGTATCGAGACGCTGTCGATCATCGACACGCGCACGCTGGATCGGGGTCTGCTCGCGTTGAAGGAGTTGTAGCGGGATGCGGTTCGCTTTGCCCCGGACCGGCGACGACCGGGTCCGCTTGCGGGATCAGCCTCGTTTCCGGTTCGAAGCTTGATCGAGCTCGGCGAATAGACGGATTGACCGTGGATCCGTCCGGATGATAGCGGACACGGTAACGGCGCTCCCGCGCGAGCGCCGACCGGCAATGTTCTACGGCGTGCCGAGATCCGGACATTCATCCGCTGGGACGATATGGCGGCGCCTCCGGCTCAACCCTCCGGCCTGCCGCCGGGCCAGACCGGGTTTTGGGCCAGCTCCGGCCATCCGATCGGGGCAACTCCAATGGCGAGATGCTGCCGCCGCTGAGGGAGCTGGAAGGAGGAGACATGGCGACGCTGCACGAAGCACGGGCGAGGGAGTGGGAGCCTATGAGCGCCACGAAATCAGGTACGCCTTGACCTCTTCGCAACGCCGATGCATTTCACCGTTCCCCCGGTCGCCGGCGTGCGCTAATCTCCCCCCGGCAGGCGGGCACGCGGTCTGCCCGTATCCGGGACCCAATGAGCCTTCCAGGTTCTCCCCCTGTATTCTCGCCGGTGAGACCACCGGGGAAATTCAGACGCTGGAGTGCCTTCGTTGACCGATCTTCCGACGATCGCGTTTCTCCGACTTCGGCAGCGATTTTTCGACGAAGACGGGCATCCTGTGCCTTTCCGGTTGCGCGACAAGCGTAATACCCAGGACGATCCTTTCGACGAGTTTCTTGCAGAAGACGTCCTCTCGGATCTCGAAGGCATCTCCTGTATCAAGGCGCCAGGGCCTCTGATCACACCGGACATGGTGCTCCACAGGTCCAGGGGGAAAATCGACCGTGCCAACGACCCGAGGCAGATAGCAGGCATCGAGGTCAAGAAGCTTGAGCGAACAGCCCAGGGGGGCGTTGCACGCGCGTCGGGGTTGGATTTCAACACGACTCCTCCATGCGGGCGAATCCGCGTCTACGACGCGGCAGCGGCTCCGCTCGACATCCGCGGGTTTTATCTGTTCGTTTGCCTCGAACCACTGCCCCGGACCTCGGATCGCGTCATCCTCTCGGCATTCGCTCTCGTCGACGGCAACGTCCTGAATGAAGATTTCGAGCTTTATTTGAGCATTACGGGCGAGCGCACGAAACGCATCGGACTCGGCACGTTCTCGGATGGCGCCGACCGTGCTCGCCCCATGCTGATCTTCGCCAATCCTCTCGGCATATCCGAGCTCGATCGGACTGCGACCCTGATCCATGCGGACGATGCCTTGTCCGAGTCGTTTCGTGATCTCACACCGGTGTTCACCCTCAAGCGATCCGTCTCCGGCGATGAGGCTCGCGTATTCTCTTGTTATCGCGACCGCCGGGATGCGTCGAACGACGATCCGTTGCTAGAGTTGGCAGACCCCTTTCCAACGCCGGCTCGCGACACGCGAACCCGGCCTCGAGGCCGCTTCACCCTCCCGTTCACGCTATAGTTCCTCAGTGATCGAGTCTCACGCAAAACGCTGAAGCTGTTTCGTGAACGAGCCCTTGGTTCCGGCTACGCCGGGTCAGGAGAGGCAGCCAGCATCGAAAGTTGCTCCGGTCCCGGCACCGGCGCCGTCCGGCGTGACGGAGACTGGACCGTTTGCGCACGCCATGTATCGTCTATCAGCCGATCCGTCTTCGGCAGCAGAGACTCCAGATTACGACGAACTTCACGAGCGCCCCTGCCCGGACTCAATTCGACCAGCAACTGACTCGATAAAACGACCCGCACATCGTTCCGCGACAGCTTTCGTCCAAATGCATTGAACCGCTGAGCTCGATCAATACCGATCCTGACCGCCTCATCGAACGCGGCCTCGTCCGTCCTGCGCCTCCGCAGATCCGCTTCCCGCTTTCGACAGACGATCAGTACGTCGATGTCGATGGGCTGCCTGGCCTGATTCTTCGGCGCCGCCACCGACATCTCCGATTTGACGGGGTGGGACTGAACGATCGAGAACCCCGCGCCCAGCACGGCTTCGGAGACGGCGATCCATCCGCTCTCTCTCGAATGGTGGTAGCTGAACACGAGCAGGCCCTGATCGCGAAGTACTCGATTGCATTCCAGGAAGACTCCCCTCAGCTTCTCGGCGAAGCGATCCGCATCGGTGTCTTGCACTTCTTCGATACGTCTGGTGGTGTTGCGCCGCCGGGTTCCCTTGGGAAAATGGAGCTGCTGCCATGCAAAGAAGAAGTCCGCCAACTCGGAGTAGTGGACGTTGTCGAAGAACGGGGGATCGGTCATCACGAGATCGACGCTCTTGTCGGGAACGTCCGTTTTCGCCGAATCGCCGCAAGACAAGAAGGTCGCCCCCGGTTTCAGCCCGCCCTTCGGGTACCTGTTCAAAATCGGCCCGCCCATGGGCGGGCTCGCACCGAAGACCTTCCGGCCCGACTTCCGTTTTCCCTTGTACTCCACCGCGAGCTCGAAGGGTGCCTCCCTGTAGTCCAGCGCACGCATGAGCCGGCTCTTGTAAAGGGTCGAGAAGGCGCCGGAACTCTTCGGCGTGCCCCACGGGTTCGCCTCGATAGGCATCCTCTCCGGCTTCAGGATGTGGTGGGAGAACATGTGGCGCACGGCGCCCGTCCCTTCGCCCTTGTAGGAAGCGAACATGTTGTTGAATTCGAGCGCGCCGGAGAACAGCAGCGACAGTGCATCGCGGGCTCCCCCTTCGGGGAGATCCCGAATCGAGGACGCGAGGATCGTGAGGGCGAGGAGCTGGCGATCGTTGAACAGTTCGTGCCAGAAACGATATCCGTAGTTGAGGATCTGCCTGGTGTTGTATCCGTCTTCTATCGGCACGGCGGGAATCGCCGGAGCCATTTCCCCGAAGCGCCCGCGCGCTGCCTCGAAGGCGCGCAGATCCTCGCCGGTCGCCGGCAAATACTCCTTGGCGCCGTCGGCGCGAAGGACCAGCTTGGCGTACATTCGGTGGCCGGGAGGTTCGCCGGTGGCCGCGGCTGTTCTCGCTATCGGAAACTCGTGTGCGCAACGGCGGCACACGGCCGTCGTGCGCCGCGCGGACCCGGCCCGCGGGTCGAACTTCGCGCCGCATGGACAGGCGACGGATCTTGCATCGTAGCGGCACGACGACACGGCGCCGCAGTCCGGACAAACCACCATCGCTTCCGGATGACGGGCCTTGTCAGCGTGAGACGCGAAGACGTAGTTGGGGAAGAGGTCGACACGCTCTCCGCAATGGGGGCATGGCAGGACCTTCACCCAGAAGAAGTAGAGAACCCGGCACGGCTCTCCTGCCCCGTCGGTGGACCGGTACAGGCGTTGAATCTCACGGCCGGCGCTTGCCTCGATGCGCTTGAAATGGGCGTGCACTTCGGCCCGGTCGATCGGGCCGAGAGCAACTCGGACCGTGCGGTACGCAACGGGATTGATGTCGCGGCCGATGACCGTGCAGCCGAGCTTCTGCGCTTCGCCCACTGTGGTGCCGCTGCCCATGAACGGATCGAAGACCACGAACCCGGGCAAACGCAAGGGCTCGTAGAAGAGATCCGTCACCGATGACCCCCTGGGAGCCGCGGCAGCGATGATCGCGGCACGAAACACCGAGCCCAGCCGTTGCGCCCACCACTTGTGCACGTGGTAAACGGGCCGGTACACCTCCTTCCTCCAGCTCTCGACCTCCGCAATCTCGCTGATCTGCTCGAACGGAAATCCGTCTTCTATCGCACGCCGGCCTTGCCGAGCGAGCAACGGCTCGCCGTAAGGCGAGCCCGGCTCCGCGACACACATTTCGGCTATTGTCCTCAAGGCCGTCGCGGCCCGGTGCGGCTGGCGCGAGACCAGTTCTCGAAGACGCTCCGGCAGCCGCCCGGAAAGAAGCAGAAGCTCGTCCTCGTTCCGGCCGAGGACCGTTGCGAGCTTCCTCAGCATTTGCTCCGAAGGCGGAACCCGTCCGCTCTCGATTCGCGAAAGGTACGCCGCGTCTACGTCGAGTTGCTGTGCCAGGGAGCGCAACGACAGGCCGAGCGCGGACCGGGATTGGCGGATGAACGGGCCTATCTCCATGAGAAAGATTCTGGCTTGTGTTGACTGTTTCGTCAACGATTCCCGGAACCCGGCCCGGTCAATTGTTTCGGGACCTGCGCGGCCAGCACGGCCCGCTGGACGAACAGGAAGCAGGCCCCGATTCCTCCCGCAAGCACGCACGCGGCGAGTACGTGATGGTGTCGGCGGATATCGAGTGTCCAGTGCGATAGATGCTTGGTTTCAGGGCAACCCGCCTGTGAAATCGCCCAAAGATGTATCGACAAGTGTCAAAGTCAGGTAAGCCGTGGCAGAGGTAGCCGAGCCGGGAGGCGCGACGCTCGCGCCGCCTCTGCGTGATACGCTGGCCGGACGACGTTTCTCCGGAGAGGGCCGTGAACGGTCGTCGAGAGCAGCCCCGAGCGGCGAAGCAGCGGCAGAGAGGCCAAGATGCTGGGGCCGGCGTGCCCCGAGGCATGGTCATCAGGGTCGATGAATACCCCAACCTCAAGCATCGACACGCGCACGCTGGATCGGGGTCTGCTCTCGTTGAAGGAGTTGTAGCGGGATGCGGTTCGCTTTGCCCTGGACCGGCGACGACCGGGTCCGCTTGCGGGATCAGCCTCGTTTCCGGTTCGAAGCTTGATCGAGCCCGGCGAATAGATAGATTGACCGTGGATCCGTCCCGATGATGGCGGACACGGTAAAGGCGTTCCCGCGCGAGCGCCGACCGGCAATGTCTACGGCGTGCCGAGATCCGGACATTCATCCACCGGAACGATGCGGCGGCGCCTCCAACTCAACCCTTCGGTCTGCCGCCGGGCCAAGCCGGGTTTTGGGCCAAATTCGGCCATCCGATCGGGGCAACTCCAGTCACCGGCGGTCCGCCGGAAGCGGGTCGCGGCCGTGCTCGGACACGGATTCGCGCACGTACGAAAAGCGGATTGCTTCTATATCGAAAATGGTATAATCCAACGATGAAGTGGCGCGTCGAGATCCTGAACCGGACGGTCGCGGAAGAGCTCGACTCCCTCCCGACCGACATGCGGGCCAAGCTCGATCACATCATCCGTTTGATCGAAGAGTTCGGCCTGCACCGTGTTCGCGAGCCCTACGTCAGACCTCTCCGGGACAAACTCTGGGAGATGCGAATCAGGGGCCGTGACGGGATCGCCCGTGCCATCTACGTGACCGCAAAGGACCGGCGCATCGTCATCCTGCACGCCTTCCGCAAGAAATCCCGGAAGACCCCGCAGGAGACGATCCGGACGGCCATGTC
The DNA here is from genome assembly GCA_958295835.1 of uncultured Gammaproteobacteria bacterium. Taxonomy (GTDB): domain Bacteria; phylum Pseudomonadota; class Gammaproteobacteria; order HK1; family HK1; genus HK1. Next base: position 2,807,161 of record OY282378.1, on the reverse strand, counting down.
CAGAATGCAGGAGTTGGAGCAATGACCATTCCGTATGGCGACCTTCGGAAGAAGTGGAAAGAGGACCCCGGGTTCAGGAAGGAGTTCGAAGCCCTCGAACCCGAATTCAAGCTGGCCCGTGCGCTCATCGAGGCGCGCACCAGGGCCGGAATGAGCCAGAGCGAGGTTGCCGCGCGGATGGGGACGAGCCAGCCCACGGTGGCGCGTCTGGAAAGCGGGCACAAGCCGTCGCTGAAGACGCTGGAACGCTATGCCGAGGCGGTGGGCATGAAGGTGGAAATCCGCCTCGTGGCGGGCTGAAGGCGTTCCGCCGCCCGCTCGCGCTCCGGCCGCGTTTCCCGGCGAAACGAATCTCGACTCTATGGCGAGTCGAAGGCGTCCTGCCGGCTGAAGACGGGACCTCCGGCACCGCCGCACCGCCCCTCGGGCCGGCCGGGGGTAATGCGTTGTCGGGTTTCCCGGGGGAAGTCCCGGAATCGAAGCCCGCGGCGCTTCCCGTCTCCGTTCTTGCGCTGCTCGCCGTCGGCAGTGCGCCTGGGTGCTTCCGGAGTCGAAGTTCCTGGCCCGTCCCCAAGGTCTCCGTGCCTGCGCCTTCTCCGCCCTCACGCCTTCCCCAGCCCTACGTCCTCCCGGAAGTGCCGCAGCACCGAGTTCAACGGGTTGGCCGCGGCCTGGCCGAGACCACAGATGGAGGCGTCGCTCATCACCCGCCCCAGCTCCACGAGCAGCGGCTCGTCCCACCTGCCGCGCTCCATGAGCTTCACCGCCTTCTCCGTGCCCACCCGGCACGGGGTGCACTGGCCGCAGCTCTCGTCCTCGAAGAAGCGCATGAGGTTGAGGGCCACCGCCCTCATGTCATCCCGGTCCGAGAGCACCACCACCGCGTGCGAGCCCACGAAGCAGCCGTGCGCCTCCAGCTTGCCGAACTCCAGCGGCAGGTCCGCAATCGAGGCCGGCAGGACCCCGCCGGACGCGCCCCCCGGCAAATAGCCGCGTAGCTCGTGACCTTCGGCCATGCCGCCGCAGAACTCGTCGACCAGCTCGCGCAAGGTGACGCCGGCCGGGGCGAGCTTGACCCCCGGCGACTTCACCCGCCCCGACACCGAGTAGCTGCGCAGCCCCCGGCCCCCGTGGCGGCCCTGGCTCGCGAACCACTCCGGCCCCTTCTCCACGACGTCCCGCACCCAGTACATCGTCTCCACGTTCTGCACCAGGGTCGGGCGCCCGAACAGGCCGACCTCGGCGACGTAGGGCGGGCGGTGGCGCGGCAGCCCCCGCTTGCCCTCGATCGATTCGATCATGGAGGACTCCTCGCCGCAGATGTACGCCCCGGCGCCCCGGCGAAGGTGCAGCGTCGTATGCGGGACGAGCCCGGCCGGCCCGAGCCTGGCGATCTCGGCGAGCAGCACCTCGCGGATGAACGGGTACTCGTCGCGGAGATAGACGTAGACCGCCTGCGCCTCCACCGCCCACGCGGCGACGAGCACGCCTTCGAGGAAACGATGCGGGTCGCGGTCCAGGTAGTAGCGGTCCTTGAACGTGCCCGGCTCGCCCTCATCCGCGTTCACCGCCATCAGCCGGGGGCCTTCGTAGCCGCGCACGATGCGCCACTTGCGCCCGGTGGGGAATCCGGCTCCGCCCAGACCCCGCAGCCCCGCGGCGTCGAGCTTGGCGGCGACGTCCTCGAACGTGTACTCGCCCCGGAGGCAGGCGCGCAGCAGCGCATAGCCGCCGTCCTGCTCGTAGGCGTCCAGCGCGCGGTACTCGGGGATGACGGGATGGAAGTCGCCGGCGTCGATGGCCGCACGGATCGCCGGCTCGTCGACGTGGTCGAGGTGGCGATGCCCGACCTCGGCCACCGGGGCGGTGTCGCATCGGCCCATGCAGGGGGCGCGGACCACGCGCACGCCCTCGCCGAGGGCGCGGGGGAGCGATTCGAGCAGCGCGCGGGCGCCCGCGAGTTCGCAGGAGAGGCTGTCGCACACGCGCACGGTGATCGGCGGCGGGGGCGCCTCGCCCTCGGCGAGCACGTCGAAGTGCGCGTAGAAGGTCGCGACCTCGTAGACCTCGGCCATCGGCAGGCGCATTTCGTGCGCGAGGGCGGCGAGATGGGGCGCGGAGATGCAGCCCCGGGAATCCTGGATCAGGTGCAGGTGCTCGATGAGCAGGTCGCGGTCGCGGGGGCGGTCCCCGAGCAGGGCGCGGATCTCGTCGAGCGCTTCCGGATCGACCTGCCGTCCCTTCGGCCGGCGCCTCGCCTCGCCCCGGCCGGAGCCGGGGTGGCGGTGCTTCGAGGGCCGGGGGTTCGTTTCGGGGTTCACTTCGGTGTGCGTGGACATTCGGTTTCCGGTGATGGGGGCCGGTTCGGGAAGACCGGTGACGAGCCCGTGTGGTTTTCAGAGCCGGTACATCCCCGGCGCGGCGGGATGTTGCCATGAAAACAGGGGGAACAGGAACGATGCCCGCCGGTGGCCAGGGCGATTTCACCAAGTCGCAATCCGCCTGAAGGCCCAAGAAAATTCCTTCCGAATTCTTGCAGGCCCGAGGTTCGATCGCGCTGGAATACGGGCGCCAGGCCGCTAATACGTCGCCCGGCCGCCGCTCAGGTCGAACACCGCTCCCGTCGTGAACGAGTTCTCCTCGGAGACCATCCACGCGACCATGGCCGCCGCCTCGTCCAGGGCGAGGAATCGACCACGCGGGATCTTCGAGAGCATGTAGTCGATGTGGGTCTGGCTGATCTGGTCGAAGATCCGGGTCTTCGCCGCCGCCGGGGTGACGCAGTTCACCGCGATGTTCCTGTCCGCGGTCTCCTTGGCGAGCGACTTGGTGAGGGCGATGACCCCGGCCTTGGCCGCACTGTATGCCGCCGCGTTCGGGTTGCCCTCCTTGCCGGCGATGGAGGCGACATTCACGATGCGGCCGTAGTCGCGCTCGCGCATGTGGGGCAATGCGGCGCGGCAGCAGTAGTAGACCCCGTTCAGATCGACGTCGATGACGGCGCGCCAGTCGTCGAGGGGGTACTCCCACGACGGCATCGTCGGTCCCGCGATGCCCGCGTTGTTGACCATGACGTCGACGGCGCCGTGGCGCTCGACCGTCGATGCAAAGGCGCCGACGACGGCCTCCGCGTCCGTCACGTCCACGGTGGCGGTGCTTACCTCGCCGCGGCTCGCGAGCTCCCGGGCAGTTTCAGCCAGCAGCGCCGCGTCCCGGTCCCAGAGCGCGACCGCCGCCCCGGAGCCGAGCAGCCGCTCGGCGATGGCCCGTCCGATACCCTGGGCGCCGCCGGTCACGACGGCGTTCCGTCCCTTCAGATCGATTGCGTTCATCCGTGAGCTCCCGTCGGCGATCGGAGGCACAGGCTCTCATCCGTCGCATCGAGCGTGCTGGCAAGCACTCACCAACGCGGCAGGGTCATCGCTGCGCCACCCGTGAGAATGGTTGCAAATCAGGAGGTTGAATGCCAGATGGAGGATTTGCAGGACAGCTTATTGTCTGTCAGCATATCTTATACTTGCTTATTGTCAGCCAGACAACTAGATTCTCCGGATGGAACGGGAAAACGTAGAGCGCAACTTCGGCTTCCTGATGCACGACATCGCGAGGCTGCTGCGCATGAACTACGACCGTCGGGTCAGGAGATTCGGCCTCACCCGCTCCCAGTGGTGGGTCATCACCAACCTCTACCGCAACGACGGCCTGACGCAGAGCGAGCTGGCGGAGACGCTCGACATCGAACGGGCGTCGCTCGGGCGGCTTCTGGACCGGCTGGAAGCGAACGGCTGGGTGCGCCGCGAACCCTGTGACAAGGACCGACGCGCAAAGCGGGTCCGGCTGGCCAGCGAAGTCGATCCGGTGATGCGCGAGATGCGCGCGATCGCCGCGGGCTTGCGCCGCGACGCGATGGCCGGGCTCAAGCCGCACGCGCAGGAAGCGTTCGTCGATGTGCTGCTCGCCATCAAGTCGAACTTGGTGGCATTGAACGGCCAGGGAACATCGGGCAGATCGACCGCGCCGCGCCGGGAGGAAGGATAGGGCGATGGGCAAGGCCCCACGAGTCGCCGGAAGGGTGGGACGATTCGCGCTGCGTACGGTTCTGCTCGTGGTCGTACCGCTGGCCGCGGCCGCGATCGGCGTCTACCTCTACGCGGAGAGCGGCCGGTACGTCACCACCGAGAACGCCTACGTCAAGTCGAACGTCGTCGCGATCAGCTCCGATGTATCGGGACGTGTCGAATGGGTGGGGGTCGATGACCACGCCCTCGTTCGCAAGGGCCAGATCCTGTTCCGGCTCGATCAGCAACCGTTCGGTATCGCGCTCGACCGGGCCGAGGCGCAGCTCGATCTGGTGCGCACGCAGGTCGAGAATCTGCGCACCGACTACCACGAGGCGATGGCTCGGGTCGCGGCGGAAGAGGAAAGGGTGAAGTTCCTCGCCCGACAGCTCTCACGACAGACAAAACTGAAGGATCTCAAGCTCGGAAGCGAGCAGGCCTACGACGTGGCCGCGCACGATCTCTCGCTCGCCAAACGGCAGGTTCGGGTGCTGCGCCAGCGGGTGCAGCGCGCGTTGCAAAGCCTCGGGGGCAGCCCCGAGATGGAGGTCGAGGAGCACGCACGATACCTGCGGGCCCGCGCCGAGCGCGATCAGACCGCAGTCGCATTCGCCGACACTTCGATAGAGGCCCCGATCGATGGAATCGTCAGCAACATGAAGCTCCAGGCGGGCGAGTACGTCGAGGAGGGCGACGCCGTGTTCACCATCATCGAGCACGGAAAGATATGGGTCGAGGCCAACCTCAAGGAGACACAGCTCACCCACGTCCTCGAAGGGCAGTTAGCGTCGATCACCGTCGACGCCTACCCCGGTGTCGAGTGGAGTGCGACGGTGGATGCGATCGCACCGGCCACCGGCGCGGAGTTCTCGGTGCTTCCGCCCCAGAATGCGACCGGGAACTGGGTGAAGGTCGTTCAGCGCATCCCGGTGCTGCTCGACATCGAGCAGCCGCCGGGAGGGAACCCGCTGCGAGCGGGAATGACGGTCGCCGTCTCCATCGACACCGAGCGCGAGCGCACGATGCCCGAATCGTTTCGGCCCTGGTTCGAGGACGACGTCTTCGCACGGGTGCGCACCCTTGGGCGGAGCCTTCGCGCGCCCACCGGCCTGGTCTTGAGCGCGCAGGCGGCCGGGGGAGGATAGGCCGGCTCCTCCGGCCGGCAAACGCCCGTCCCGACGATCCGACCGCCGCCAACCCTCCGGTCAGAACCCGACCGCGTCACCCCCCTTCAGCGCCAGCATCTCGCGCGCCTCGTCAGGGCTCGCGATTTCGAGGGAGAGGTTCTCGAGGATCGAGCGCACGATCCGGACCTGCTCCGCGTTCGACCTGGCGAGTCGGCCCTTGCCCGCGTACAGGCTGTCTTCGAGCCCGACCCGGACGTTGCCGCCCATGATCGCGCTCATGGTCACGAAGCCGAGCTGGTGGCGGCCGGCCGCGAGCACGCTCCAGTAGTAGTCGTCGCCGAACAGCTTGTCCGCGATCCGCTTCATGTGCACGAGGTTTTCCTGGTCCGCGCCGATGCCGCCGAGGATGCCGAAGATCGTCTGTACGAACAGCGGCGGCCTGACCAGCCCGCGGTCGAGGAAGTGGGCGAGGTTGTAGAGGTGTCCGACGTCGTAGCATTCGAATTCGAAGCGGGTGCCGTGCGCTTCGCCGAGATCGCGCAGGATGTATTCGATGTCCTTGAACGTGTTCCTGAAGATGAAGTCCCGGCTGTTCTCCAGGTGCCTGCGCTCCCAGTCGTACTTGAACTCCGGGTAGCGGTCGAGCATCGGGTACAGCCCGAAGTTCATCGATCCCATGTTGAGCGAGCTCATCTCCGGCTTCGTCCGCATCGCACCGGCGAGCCGCTCTTCGAGGGTCATCCCATGCCCGCCGCCGGTGGTGATGTTCACCACCGCGTTGCAGCTCTGCTTGATGCGGGGCAGGAACTCCATGAACACGTCCGGGCTCGGCGTCGGGCTGCCGTCCTCGGGATTGCGCGCATGGAGATGGATGATGGTGGCGCCCGCCTCGGCCGCCTCGATGGACTGCTCCGCGATCTCCGACGGCGTCAACGGCAGGTGCGGAGACATCGTCGGGGTGTGGATCGACCCGGTGGCCGCACACGTGATGATCACCTTCTTCTGCTTCGCTGCCATGTTGGCTTCTCCTTGCGAGAGCCGGCGCGAACGGCGTGCGCGCCGCGCCGGCGACGATCCCGTCCGCTCATCCGATGCAGGCCGCACCATGCCATAAACGCGCATGAGCAGGTACCGGATCGTCGGCGCCAGCGCCCTGGGGCGATACGGACCGGGCGAAGATCTTCGAGGGCAACGCGCGCCGGATCTTCAGCCGGCCGGGGTGTAGAGCCCGGCGCTCGAAGCCCGTGCGGAGCGCCGAGGAAATTCATGAGCCGAAGCCGTCCGCCTCCGCCTTTCTTTCAGTCGGTGTCGACCACCCCCGCCCCGGCGCCGGCCAGGCGGGAACGTTCGGTGCCTTCGACGAGCCGGCGCGCGGCATGGGCGCACAGGCGACGCCATGCCGCATCCTCGGCGTCCGCACCGGCACCGTCGTCGCCGGCTGCGCCGGCCTCCCGATCGGAGAGCGCATCGACGAGACCGAGCGACATCTCCGCCGGTCCGGGGACACCGGCCGGCGTGCCGCTCCTGACGTCGGCAACGCCGTTCCGGCAAACGACCTCGACGCGCGCACCGCCGCCGGTCGACCACGCAACCAGAAACCCGGCGTCGATGTTGCGCGAAACGTCGAGCACCTGGTGCAGGACGACCGTGGGGTAATCCACGGCCGCCAGCGTCACGACGTTCCCCGAGCAGGGACCTCGAATGCCCTGCGGGCGCATCGCATCGACGGCCGCCGACGTGACGTGACCCCGGCCGTCGCCGCCCGCCGATCCTGCCGCGACGAGCAACAGGTCGCAGGCCGTGGACCCGGCCCGCAAGGCCGAAAGTGGCATCGCGTCGTTCGCCGGCACGAGCATCCCGGCCGGCACGCGATCCGTATCGAGCCCCACCGAGACGCCGCCGGCAACGGCGTCCAGGGCATCGACCAAATCGGAGAGGGCGCCGAGGCCCGAGCGGAGCATCAACGTCGCCGCGCGGCCCGCGTCCTCGCTCAGGCCCGGCGGCAGTCCCACGCTCATCGCCGCCTTGGCGACGGTCGCCTCGACCTCACTCAGCGAGACGTGCATGCCGTTGCCGGGAAGACCGGAAAGCACCAGTCGTCCGCTTCCGGGTCTTCGAGCTGATCGGGGAGCGGAGCCCCCTGGTACAGGGTGATCCGCGTCCACAGGTCCGATTTCGGGTCGAACTTCGATGCGCCGAAACAGGCGAGCTTGGCGCGCAGCAGGTCGATGGGCCGGCAGTCGGCGCCGATCAGGTTGTCGCGGATCTCGGTATAGGGGTGGCGAGCGCCGATCTGCACCCGCCGCGCGACGTGGCGCAGCTCCGGATGACGCGCCAGGAACGAGGCCAGGATCTCGTCCCCGGCCGTGGTGTCCAGCGCCGCGGCGAGCCGACCGACGTCCCGCGCCACCGCGATCGGCATCTCCCGGTCGGCGCCGGGCTCCGTGCGGCGCTCGCCCCGCCGCGGCTCGATCTTTTCTTCCGAGTAGTACCAGAAGTAACGGCTCGTCTCCGGACAGGAGAAATCGTACGCCAGCGCCCAGCCATAGTGGCGTCCGATCAGGCCGCGCATTTCAGCGGTGGTCATGGCCGGATCGAACCTCTCCTCGCCATCGGCCTCCAGCCCCTCGGCGAGCGCGTCCACCATCGATCCATAAGGCTCGATCAGCAGCGAGACCAGGAGCTCCTGGCCTTCCACGGAGCAGCGCTCGGCCGCACGCCGGTACAGCCGGTCCCAGGGAGTCTCGCGGGCCGAGAGAGCGAATGTGTCCCCGGTCCAGTCGTCGATGGCCCGCAGATCGTCGCGCAGCTTCGCGATACGGCCGGTCTGGATCGTGTCCTCCACCTGCCACTCACCGACGTGGCGCCGCGCGCGATGCAGCAGGGCGCGGAAACGCGCGACCTCGGTCGCCGTGACGTTGCGCAGGGTGCGGACCCTGGCGAGCGCCGTCTCGCGCACCAGGAACCAGCGGTGGATCAGCACCGGATGGCTCACCAGGAACGGCGCCATGCCGAGCCCCGTGGCATTGCCGATGCCGAGGTGGCGCTTCAGTCGCGGGTCGAGCCGCGCGCACCCCTCGGGATTCCGCCGTCGCGCCAGATGCTCCACCAGATCGAAGGCGAAGCAGCGGATCAGGTACACGCTCAGCAGCTCGGCGCGGAACGGGCCAGCGAGCTCCGGCCGCCCGGCGTAGCAGGTCCGGTCGCTCATCCCGAACTTGCCGTTGCCGTAGACCGCGGTCGTGCGCATGAGGTATCCGATCGAGCGCAGGAACGCCGGATCCGGCTGGCGGCCTTGCGCCAGGCGGTCGACCACGTGGGTGAAGAGCCGCACGCTCCTGTTCGCGCGGCTCAGCACGAGCTCCGAGGCCAGGTATCGGCCCGCTTCCTGTCGCGGCGTCTCCGCCGCCAGGCGCCGGACGTCGGTCTCGGCCGGCACGCCGTCGAACAGGGAGAACGTCGCGTCCCACGCTTCGGCGATCACCCGGTCGGTGCGCCGCTCCGGCTCCAGGTGGTGGGAAAAGCCGATCAGGCTGTACTGCCGGTGCGGCGTCGTCACCGTGTAGACGGCGGTGCCGTACCCTTCGTCGTCCAGGTCGAGCCGCGTCGCCTCGATCCGCCAGCGCTCCCGGTGCATGAGGCGGATCAGGCTGCGCATGAAGCTGAGCCGCGTCGGAAAGGCGGCCCCCATGCGCGCGAGCCGCATGGCGACGTCCGGTGGTCTCGGGGGGACTCCGCGCTCGGGCGCGTCCACGTTCATGTCGGCCGGAACCATGGATTCGAGCGTACATTGTTTTTCTGGCGTCCATGAATCGGATTACCGGAGGATGAACGGAACCCCCGGCTGCGTCCGCAGCGTGACCCGGAGAGTCCGAGTGAAAATCCGGCCGAAATCGGTCTCTCGATCATGCAGCCGAGAAACCGCGATGCGAAGGCGTCCGGGGTGTGGATGCCTGCTACCATGCGCCTCCCCGACGACTCGCCATGCCTTCGAGGTTTCGCTCGGGAACGAATCGCCATGAAGATCGAGAATTCCTTCGAAGTCCCCGTCCCGGTGTCCGAGGCATGGGGTCTGTTGATGAACATCGAGGACGATGTGGAACGTGATGAAGGACGCCCAGTTCGGAAGCTGAAGGATCACGATGTCGCCGGGACCGATGCCGTATGAGGCCAGCCCGCACGAGAGGTGCCTGACCTGCGCTTCAATCGCGGCGTAGCTGAACCGGCCGAAGACAGGGTCGGAGATCAACTCCCGATCCGGATCCTCCCGCGCGATCCCGGCCAGCCGATCGGAGATGAGGCATACCTCGCAGGCGCCGGTCATGTCACCGGCGACGGTTCCATCGCGCCCAGTATCGGCAGCACTTCATCCGCGAGCCTTTCGAGGTGGGCGCGGCGCTGGTCGGGCGGCATCACCGGCGCGAGCACGAAGTAGTTGACCCCGGCCTCGACGTAGTCCGCGAGATACCGGATGACCCGGGCGGGCGGCCCGTAGGCGCAGTACTTCTCGACCAGCTCCGAGAAGTCCTGGTCATAGCGACATGTCAGCTCCCGCACCCCCCGCGCCCGGGCTTCGGCCACGTCCTCGGACAGGCTCACGTAGATGAAGCAGGCGAATACGAAGTCATCCGGCAGCTCCCGGCCCGCATCCGCCGCGAACGCCTTGACCCTGGAGAAGGAATCCCGCGCGCGTCCGGCCGAGTACATGTATGGCTGCCAGCCGTCGGCGAGCCTCGCGGCGCGGCGCATCGGTCCTTCCTGGCGGCCGCATACCCAGATCGGCGGTCCCCCGGGTTGCGTCGGAGCGGGCAGCATGTCGACGTCCTCGAGCTTGAAGATTCGGCCGTCGTAGTCGAACCGCTCTCCGGTCCAGTACTTGCGCATGATCTCGATGGACTCGGTGGCGCGCCGGCCCCGTTCGGTGATGGGCACGCCGCAGGCGTCGAACTCACGCGGATAGTCGCCCCCGACGCCGCAGGAGAAGATCACCCGCCCGCCCGAGAGCACGTCCAGCGTCGAGAACTCCTTCGCGACGATGGTCGGATGGCGCAACGGCAGGAGATAGGTGGCGGGGCCGATGGTGATGCGCTCGGTCAGCGCCGCCGCGTAGGTCAGGAGGGTGGTCGACTCCGCGATCGGACGGTGGTAGACGATGTGCTCCCCGGTCCAGAAGCCGTCGAAGTCGAGCTCTTCCACCGCCCGGATCTCTTCCGGGGACCAGAAGTCGCCCCCGCATGTGATACCGAAACGTATCGACATCGGTCTTCTTCCTCGCGCCGCACTCCTGCGGCTCCTGATGGTGCCCCGGCATCTCCCGTCGGACCGGGAGAGCCGGAAGTGTCGCCCGATCCTGAACCGCCCTCGATGGACGTCGGGGACGATGTTCACCCCGCCGCTTGCGGCCCGGCGTACCGCCTTCACGCCGGGGATGCGTGCCCTCGGGACGATTCCCGCGGCGTCACCAGATTCACGGACGGGAAGTAGTTCCGGTAACGGCCGGCGTCCCGGGTGAGCAGAGTCAGGTTCTCCGTCTGCGCGTGGGCGCCGATGTAGAAGTCCGGCAACGGCGACGAGCGCAAGCCTCCGGCGCGGCGATACCGCAGAAAGGCTCTCCCGGCCAGGAACGCCGCGCTGTACGGAAGCGGCAGGCGTGCAAGCATCAGAGTGCTGGCGTCCGCCGGAGTACTCGAAGGGATCGGTGATGACGTCATCGGTATAGAACACGCCGCCGAGAGTAATGTCCAATGAGAAAGTGAGCATGAACGGGGCTTGCCGCAGGTGTTACACAGTCGGCTGTCCAATCATCGGGGTCCACTTCCACCACCACCGGCGTCATGGTCGACATGTACCGCAACATGCATCAGCAGTTGCTGCCCGCGGGCCGGTATCCCCGGCTGGATGCGCTGGCCGACCGATACCATGCGATGACCGAGTTCCAGCGGGCGGACCTGGAGGATGTCTCTGGGGCACCGTCGAAGGCCGAGTCGCATCTGGCCGCGCAGCCCCATCAGGTGGCGACATGAGCCCGCGGCCGCTTGCGCTCGTCGCGGGGGTCGGAGACGGTCTCGGCAAGGCGGTTGCGCGCAGGTTCGCAAGGGCAGGGCACCGGGTGATTCTGGTTGCCCGCAAGGAAGGAAAGCTGCAACGCATGGCCGGGGAGATTGCCGCCGAGGGCGGAGAGGCGGTAGTCAAGCCGGTGGACCTTCGCTTCGAAGAGCAGATCCGCGCGTTGTTCGATGACATCGCGGGACTGGGGCGTCTGGATGTCGTGGTCTTCAATGCCGGTGCGCAGCACCGGCAGCCGTTTCTGGAGATCGAGCCCGCCATGTTCGAGAAGGTCTGGCGGCTCGGCTGCCGTGCCGGCTTCGTCGTCGGCCAGGAAGCCGCGAAGCAGATGGTCGGGCACGGCAGGGGAACGATCATCTTCACCGGCGCCACGTCCGCGACCCGCGGCGGCGCCGAATTCACCGCGTTCGCTGCCGCCAAGGCCGGCCTGCGGTCGATTGCACAGTCCATGGCGCGCTCGCTCGGGCCTCGCGGTATCCATGTCTGCCATGTGATCGTGGACGGCGTGATCGACATGCCTGCCATCCACGAGCGATTCCCGGATCTGGTCGCCGGCCTGCCCGAAGGCGGCCTGCTCGACACCGATGCAATCGCGGAGACCTATTACGCGCTCCATTGCCAGGACCGCTCCGCCTGGACGTTGGAGATCGACGTCCGGCCCTGGCGCGAAAAGTTCTGACCGGCGGGCGCAGCGTTCGCCTTGCCGCTACCCTCATCTCCACGCCGCCCGGTCAGGACCGGGCGCAGGCCTCGCTTCGCGAGCGCGGGCGATCCCGCCGGATCCACTGCCCGCGGCCGTGAGCAGGCGGGAGATGCGGGCCAGGATCTTCCACGCATCCGCGCGTCGCGACGCCACATGCGGACTCGGGCTCGACCGACCGAGACGCCGGATGCAGAATCGGTCCGATGCGCATCCTCCTCATCGAAGACGACCCGGAGACCGCCCGGTTCGTCCGCAAGGGGCTCGAAGAGGCGGGGCATGTCATCGACCAGGCCGGTGACGGCCGGCAGGGCCTGCTGCTCGCGCTCGATGCCGAGCCCGACGTCATCGTCGTCGATCGGATGCTCCCCGGGCTCGACGGCCTGTCGATCGTGCGCTCGCTACGGGCCGCGGGGCGGACGGCCCCGGTGCTGGTGCTGAGCGCGCTCGGCGAGGTCGATGATCGGGTAGAAGGGTTGCGCGCGGGCGGCGACGACTACCTCGTCAAGCCCTTCGCGTTCGCCGAGCTGTCGGCCCGGCTCGAAGCGCTCGCGCGACGGCACGCCGGAGGCGCCGGCGACGCCGCGCCGGTGACCCGGCTCGTGGCCGCGGACCTGGAGATGGATCTTCTCGCACGCACCGTGCAGCGCGCCGGGCGCCCCATCGAGCTGCAACCCCGCGAGTTCCGGCTGCTGGAGCACCTGATGCGCCACGCCGGGCAGGTGGTCACCCGCACCATGCTGCTCGAGGCGGTGTGGGACTACCACTTCGATCCGCAGACCAACGTCATCGACGTCCACGTGAGCCGCCTGCGGCGCAAGATCGACCGCGGCTTCGACATCCCCCTCATCCACACCGTGCGCGGCGCGGGCTACGTGATCCGCGCGCCATGATCGCCTCCATGCGCGGCGGCGCGCGGCGTATCGCCGGATGCGGGGCCGGCCGCCGGTTCGCCCCTGCCGGGCGCAACGCAGCCCGCGTCACCCGCACCTCCCGCGTCCCATGATCGCCGTCACCCGCAGCGTCACGTGGCGCATCGCCATCGGCTACGGGGCGTTGTTCGGGCTCTCGATGTTCGCGCTGCTCGTGCTCGTCTACTGGTCGGCCGCGGGCTACATGACCCGGCAGATGGAGGCGGTGATCGAAGCCGAGGTGCAGGGGCTCGCGGAGCGCTACCGCAGTGCGGGACTGAGGGGGCTGCGTGGCCTCGTCGCCGAGCGCCTTGACCGCAACCCCGCCAGCTCGTCGATCTATCTGCTCGCCGATCCGGGGTTCCGGGTGCTCGCGGGCAATCTCACCGGATGGCCCGAGGCCGCGCGGAGCACCGAGCGCTGGATCGAGTTCCGGCTCCACGCCGCGGATGATGCTGCCGCCCGCCCCGAGGTGCACCGCGCCCGCGCCCGGCACTTCCAGCTTCCTCGCGGATACCACCTGCTCGTCGGGCGCAACCTGCGGGATCTCGACGAGATGCGCTCGGCCGTCATCCGCGCGGTGGCGTGGGGGGTCGGCGTCACCGTGGCGCTCGGGGTCGCGGGGGCCTGGTGGATGCGGAGGAGCGTGGCGGCGCGTATCGAGTCGATCAACCACACGTCGCGCCGCATCATGGAAGGCGAGCTGTCCGAACGCATCGAGAGCCACGGGAGCGGCGACGAGTTCGACGATCTGATCGCGCACCTGAACGCGATGCTCGAACGCATCGAGACCCTGATGGAGGACGTGCGCAGGGTCTCGGACAACGTCGCGCACGATCTGCGCACCCCGCTCGGCCGTTTGCGTACGCGGCTGGAACAGCTCCGTGACGCGGGCAGCGACGGCGCATCGGCGGCGCTGGCGGAGGCGGCGCTCGGGGAAGCCGACCAGATGCTCGCGACCTTCAACGCCCTGCTTCGCATCGCGCGCATCGAGACCGGGCGGCGGAGGCATGCCTTCGAGCGGGTGGACCTCGCGGCCATCGGCAACGACGTCGCCGATCTCTATGCGCCGCTCGCCGAGGCGCGCGGCATCACGTTCCGCCACTCCGGCATCGAGGCGCCGGTCGCCGCGGACGCCGATCTGATCTTCCAGTCGCTCGCGAACCTGCTCGACAACGCGATCAAGTACACCCCGGAGGGCGGCGCGGTGACGCTGCACGTCACCTCCGACGATGCCACCGTGACCGCCGTCGTCGCCGACAGCGGGCCGGGCGTGCCGCCCGGGGAGCGCGAGGCGGTGCTGCGCCGGTTCTATCGCCTGGAACCCGCGCGCGCCGCCCCCGGAAGCGGGCTGGGCCTGAGCCTCGTCGCCGCCGTCGCCCAGCTCCACGAGGCGACACTGACGCTCGGCGACAACGCGCCCGGGCTCATCGTTCGGTTGCAGTTCGAGCGGGCCGGGTGATGCGCGCAGGATGCGCGACCACGCTCTCCGGGCCGGTTCACGATCGCGGCGACACGATGTTCAAGTGCAATTCGATGCATGATGCGCTAGCATCAAACTTCATTCTCCCTTGCCGGTCGGGTACCGCCATGCGAACGACTCTGAACATCGACGACGATCTGCTCATCGCCGTGAAGGAAGTCGCCAGGCGCACATCCAGCTCCGTGGGGGCCGTGGTATCGGGCTTGCTGCGGCAATCGCTGGTCCGCGGCGCACGGAATGACGACGAAGACCAAGTTAAGGAGCCCGATGCCGAGTACGGCTTTCGTCCGTTCCCCAAACGCGGCGGGGTCGTTACCAACGAGCTGATCGACCGGCTACGGGAGGAGACCGGCGAGTAATGCGCGCGTTGCTGGACGTGAACGTCCTGATCGCCCTGCTGGACGCCGAACATCTGCACCATGAAGCCGCCAGACGGTGGTTGAGGGACAACATCCATCACGGGTGGGCGACTTGTCCAATCACCGAGAACGGATGCCTGAGGATCATGGCGCAACCCGGCTATCCCGACCACCTGCCGGTGCCCGCCGTCGCCGAACGACTCCGCGAGGCGACCGCCACCCGCCATCATCGGTTCTGGCCCGACACGACGAGTCTTCTGAGCCCGGGCGTCGCCGATTGGCGCCACGCCATCGGGCCGAAGCAGATCACCGATGCGTATCTGCTGGCGCTTGCCGTCGAACGCCAGGGACGTTTCGCCACGTTCGACACCCGCGTCGCCCCGAGCACCGTGACCGGAGCCGACCGCCGGCACCTCTGCGTCATCTGACGGGCGTTCAACGATCCTCCGCGGGCGGGCGAGGCGGAAATGGCTCGCCACTTCCTCGCCCCGCCCGCCATCCGGCGTTCAGCCGCGGTCGAGGCCGATCGCCACGTAGCGCCGGTGGTCGTTGCGCTCGACGAGCAGCAGCAGGGGCTTGTCGCCGGACGCCGCCGCGCGGCGGGCCGGATGGTGCGGGTGACCTCGACGTTGACGACGGCGGGCCGTACCGTGCTCACGAGGTCGGCGAAGCCGCCGTGCACCGCGGCCATCGGGACACCCGCTCCGGCATTCGCACCGGCGCCGGCGGATGCGGCTGCCGCGGCGTTCGCCGGGTTCCAGGGCTCGCCGATGGCGACGGCGCTTCCGGTTCTACAATGCCGAGCGCCGCCATCAGTGCCTGGGTCGCAGGACACCCGACGCGGTATATGCGGGCAGCGGCTCATGGCCCAAGGCAGCGTGAAGCTGGCGAACCAACGGGGGCGGAGTACACTTGTCGGATTGTCCGATAATCGGAGTCCACTTCTCCCGCTCCGCCGGATCCGCAAGCGGGCCGGCCGGGTTCGCGGGCACAAGCAGTAGAAGGAGGGCATCGGGATGGCCCGCATCCAGCGCGCCGCGTGCATCGGCGGCGGGGTCATCGGCGGCGGGTGGGCGGCCCGGTTCGTCCTGAACGGGATCGACGCCGCCGTCTACGATCCGGATCCCGAGACCGAACGCAAGGCGAACGAGGTCCTCGACAACGCCGAGCGCGTCTTCGCGCGCCTCTTCGGCGACGCCCGCCCGGCCCGAGGCGCGCTGCGGATCGCGCCGAGCGTCGAAGCCGCCGTCGAAGGCGCGGAGTTCATCCAGGAGAGCGTGCCGGAGCGGCTCGACCTCAAACGCGCGGTCCTCGCCGAGGTGGACGCGGCGGCGGCGCCGGAGGTGGTCATCGGGTCCTCGACCTCCGGGCTGCTGCCGAGCGACATGCAGCGCGACCTGGCGCATCCCGGCCGGTTGCTGGTCGGACATCCCTTCAACCCCGTGTACCTGCTCCCCCTCGTCGAGGTCGTGGGCGGGCGGGCCACCTCCGCCGCCGCGGTGGAGCGGGCTCGCGAGGTGTACGCCTCGCTCGGCATGAAGCCGGTGGTGGTGGCGAAGGAGATCGATGCGTTCATCGGCGACCGGCTCCAGGAGGCGCTGTGGCGCGAGGCGCTGTGGCTGGTGCATGACGGCATCGCCACGGTGGAGGAGATCGACGACGTCATCCGCTACTCCTTCGGCCTGCGCTGGGCGCAGATGGGGATCTTCCAGGTGTACCGGGTCGCGGGGGGCGAGGCGGGGATGCGCCACTTCATGGCGCAGTTCGGGCCGTGCCTCGAGTGGCCGTGGACGAAGCTCACCGACGTGCCCGATCTCGACGACGCACTCATCGACAGGATCGCCGGGCAATCCGATGCCCAGGCCGCGGGGCGCTCGATCCGCGAGCTGGAGCGGATCCGGGACGACAACCTCGCCGGGATCATGGAGGCCCTGGAGCGCAGCGGCGAATCCGGCTGGGGCGCCGGCGCCCTGCTGGGCGAGACGAGGCGTGCGATGCGCGAGCGCTCCGGCGGTGCAGCTCGGGTGCCGGCTCCAGGCCTGGCCGGCGGTTCCGAAAGGAATGAACCGCGGAGCTCGGGAATCGACGGTTCGAGGAACAATGAATAGACTGCAAGTGTCATTCGGTCCCGCGGTTTCATCGCCGATGCGATCGACCGATTCGCAAGTTCCGGAGGAAGATCCATGTTGTCGAGGGCAGTCCTCATTCCCGATCAGGAAGGTGGATGCGTTACAATGAATCCGGAAACCGGCATCACGACGCCAGGCGAGACGATCGAGGATGCCTTCGCCAATCTTCAAGAGGCCACGGAGCTCTATCTCGAAGAATTCCCTTTGATGTCATAGGGACTGATCTATGGACTTCGGACTCACGAGCGAGCAGCAGATGGTGGTCGACACCGTGCGGGGCTTCGTCGAGCAGGAGCTCTATCCGCACGAGGAGGTGGTCGAGCGCACCGGGCAGGTGCCGCCCGGGCTCGGCGAGGAGATCAAGCGCAAGGTCATCGATCTGGGCTTCTACGCCCCGAACCTGCCGGTGGAGGTCGGCGGCGGCGGCCTCGACCACCTGACCTTCACCCTGCTCGAACGCGAGCTCGGCCGGGCGTCCATGGCGCTGGGCGTGTTCTGGGGCCGGCCCTCGGGGATCCTGATGGGCTGCGAGGGGGAGCAGCGCGAGCGTTACCTGCTCCCGGCCGCGCGGGGCGAGCGCTTCGACGCCCTCGCCATGACCGAGCCCGGCGCGGGCTCCGACGTGCGCGGGATGCAGTGCTTCGCGCGCCGCGACGGCGGTGACTGGGTGGTGAACGGCACCAAGCACTTCATCTCCCACGCGGACCTGGCCGACTTCGTCATCGTGTTCGTCGCCACCGGCGAGGAGGAGACCGCGCGCGGGCCGAAGAAGCGCATCACCTGCTTCCTCGTCGATCGCGGCGCCCCCGGCTTCGAGATCCGGCCGGGCTACGACTCGGTCTCGCACCGCGGCTACCACAACTGCATCCTCACCTTCGACGACTGCCGGCTGTCGGACGCGCAGATCCTCGGCGAGGTTCATCGCGGGTTCGAGCTGGCGAACGAATGGCTCTACGCGACGCGGATCACGGTCGCGGCGGGCTGCGTGGGGCGGGCGAGGAGGGTGTTCGATCTGGCGCTCACCCACGCGGCCAAGCGCCGGCAGTTCGGCCAGCCGATCGGCCGCTTCCAGGGGGTCTCCTTCAAGCTCGCCGACATGATCACCGAGATCGACGCGGCGAACTGGCTGACCCTCGCCGCCGCGTGGCGCCTGGACCAGGGGCTTCCGGCGGACCGCGAGATCGCCTCGGCGAAGATGTACGCCTCGGAGATGCTCGCGCGGGTGACGGACGAGGCGATCCAGATCCACGGCGGGATGGGGTTGATGAGCGACCTTCCGCTGGCCCGCTTCTGGCGCGACGCCCGTATCGAGCGCATCTGGGACGGCACCTCCGAGATCCAGCGCCACATCATCGGGCGCGACCTGCTGCGTCCCCTGGGCGCCTGAGCGTACGGCGCCCGGCGTGGGGTCGCCGTACGCGGTGCGGACCCGCCCGATGTCGCGTGGAACGGTAGCGGGGCGGCCCGCGTGAAGTCCGGGCCGGAATCGCCGTCCGGCGCCGGCACGCTTGGGGGCGAAGGAAGGACCATGTCCCTCCCCTTTTGCATCATCCTGGTTGCATCGTCCCGGCGGTTGCGGCAGCGATCCGGCCGGCCGCGGCTCATCCGGACCGGTCGAGCAGAGGGTTGCGGGTCTTGAGATTCGGGAACCGACTGAAGTCCCGATCCGCGGTCCAGAACTCGGTGACGCCGTGGGTGATGCACAGCGCGGCGACCCTGGCGTCGTGAACCATCGGCCCCCTGATCCGCCCGACGACGAGCTGTTCCTTCAAGGCCGGCCAGTGTGAACCGGACTCCGCGAGCAATGCGGCCACCGGGGACTGGAGCCAGGCGTCGACCTGATCGATCGCCGCCGTGATCATCGACGGCGGATCGCAGATCCCCGGATGGCTCGCGATGGCGATGAACTCGTGCACGCATGGCCAGGGAATGCCCCACGGCGCCCGGCCTTCCGCGAGCGACCGAATACAGGACCGGGCTTGTGCATGCCACTCGGAATCGGCTCGGTGGGCATGGACGAGGATGTTGGTGTCGGTGGCGATCAACTTCCCCGCCCTTCGTAGGAGACTTCACGAATGCGGCTCCAGTCTGCGTCCTTGTACTCGGCTTGCAGCCCTCGCCCTCCGACACTGGCGTCCCGCAACTCGAATTGCTCCCGCTGTTCCTCGAATCGCAATATCTCCCGCAATCCTCGTTCAACGAGCGAACGGAGGGTGATCCGCTCCTTTGCGGCGTATGCTTTCGCCCGCGCGGCCAGGTCATCGGAAATGTCGATGGTCGTCTTCACGTTGCGGGCTCCTGTATGAAGCGATACGGGTAGCCATACTGAAAGGCTCGACGAGTGATGTCAACGCGCATCATGCGATCCCGGATTCATGGGGGCAGGAGGCCGAAACCGGGCTCGCCGCTCGAGAATTCGCCGCCCAGTCCCGGCACGCCGTCCGCCGCGTCTTCGGTCACTGGAACCACCGCCGCGCGACTTTCCCGCCTCGAGTCCGGCCCTGAATCGCCGTCCGGCGCCGGCACGCCGCCCGCGGCACCCTCCGTCGCCGGCGCCGCTGCCGCGCGGCTCTCCCGCCTCGTGCGTCCGCGCAGCATCGCGGTCATCGGGGGCCGGGAGGCGGTGCGGGTCGCCGAGCAGTGCGACCGGATGGGGTTCGCCGGCGCCCTGTGGCCGGTGCACCCGGAGCGCGGCACGGTGGCGGGACGGCCCGCGTTCCGATCCGTCGCCGAGCTGCCCGCACCGCCGGACGCCGCCTTCGTCGGCGTCAACCGCCACGCGACGGTGGAGGTCGTCGCCGCGCTCTCGCGCGCCGGCGCGGGCGGCGCGGTGTGCTACGCCTCGGGCTTCCTCGAAGCGGGTGACGGCGGCGCGCTGCAACGCGCCCTGGTCGAGGCGGCGGGGGAGATGCCGATCATCGGGCCGAACTGCTACGGGCTCATCAACTTCCTCGACGGCGCGCCGCTGTGGCCGGACCAGCACGGGGGGCGGCGGCTCGGCGCGGACGAGCGCGGCGTCGCCATCGTCACCCAGTCCTCGAACATCACGATCAGCCTGACCATGCAGCGCCGCGCGCTCCCCCTGGCCTACGTGGTCACTGCCGGCAACCAGGCCCAGCTCGGGGTCTCGCGCCTCGCCTCGGCCTTTCTCGAAGACGAGCGGGTGAGCGCGATCGGGCTGCACGTCGAGGGGTTCGACTCGGTCGCGGGGTTCGAGGCCCTCGCCCGCGAGGCCCGCGCGCGGGCGGTGCCGGTGGTGGTCATGAAGGCCGGGCGCTCGGAGCGGGGGCGGGCCGCGACGCTCAGCCATACCGCGTCCGTGGCCGGGTCCGACGCGGGCGCGGAGGCGTTCCTGCGCCGGCTCGGGTTCGCCCGCGTGCACGGCATCCCGGAACTGCTCGAAGCGCTGAAGCTGCTCCACGTGCATGGCGCGCTCGGCGGCGCGCGCCTCGGCGCGATGTGCTGCTCGGGCGGGGAGGCGGGGGTGATCGCCGATGCCGTCGAGGGGACCGGGGTGGCCTTGCCCGACCTTGCGCCGGAGCACGCCGCGGCGGTGGGCGCGACGGTGCATCCGCTGGTCACGGTCGCGAACCCGCTCGACTACCACACCTTCAGTTGGGGCGACGAGGCCGCGTTGGCCGGGACGTTCACCGCCTTCGCGCGGGCAGGGTTCGACGCGACCATGCTGGTGCTGGACTTCCCGCGCACCGACCGATGCGAGGACGCGGAGTGGTGGGTGGCGGCCAATGCGTTCGAGCGGGCCATGGACGCGGCCGGGGCCAGGGGGATCATCGCGGCCACCCTCGGGGAGAACCTGTCGGAGGAGACGGCGGAGAAGCTGATGAAGCGCGGCATCGCCCCGCTGGCCGGGGTGCGCGAGGCGCTGGCCGCGGTCGAGGGCGCGGCGGCGGTGGGGGAGGCGTGGCGCGCACCGCTCGGTGCTCCCCTCCTCACCGGTGGGCGCCCTTCGAGGCCGTCACACGGTGATCCGCAAGCCTGGCATCAGCCCGGCACTCCGCTTCTCGCCGATGAGTGTCTGTCGGCGCTGTCGCACGGTGATCCGCCCCTCGCCGATGAGTGTCTGCCGGGGCCGTCACACGATGATCCGCAGGTTCGGCATCAGCCCGGCGCTCCGCTTCTCGCCGATGAGTGTCTGTCGGGCGCACCGGTGCTGCTCGACGAGGCGGCGTCCAAGGCGCGGCTCGCCGCATTCGGCGTCGTGGTTCCGCCGGGCGCGGTGGCGCGCAACGAGGACGAGGCGGTGGCCGTCGCCGCCTCGCTTGGCGGCCCCGTCGCGGTGAAGGCGCTGGGCATCGCGCACAAGACCGAGCGCGGGGCGGTGAGGCTGGGGCTGAGCGAGCCCGGCGAGGTCCGCGAGGCGGCACGCGAGCTGCTGGCGCTGGGCGGTGTTGGGGGTGGCGATGGCGATGCTGACGATGGTAGCGGTGGCAGCGGCGATGGTGGCAGTAGCAGCGATGGCAGCGGTGGAGATGACAACGACGGCGCCGCTGGCCGACCCTGGCATCGCCGACCCCGCCTGCGTGGCAGCGGTGGCGGTGGCAACGACGACGGCGGTGGTGGCAACGACGACGGCGGTGGTGGCAACGACGGCGGCGGCATTGGCAACGACGGCGGCGGCAGTGGCGACAGTGGCGGGGTGCTCGTCGAGCGCTTCACACCGGACGTCGTGGCGGAGCTGATCGTGGGGCTGCACCGGGACCCCCAGCTCGGCCTGCTGCTGACGGTGGGCTCGGGGGGGACGCTCGTCGAGCTGGCCGCGGACAGCGCCACCCTGCTGCTGCCGGTGTCCGAGGCCGAGGTCCGCGCGGCCTTGTCGGGACTCCGGTGCGCGCCGGTGCTCGAAGGCTATCGCGGCCGGGCGCCGGCCGACGTGGACGCGGCGGTGGCGGCGGTCCTCGGCATCGCCCGCTTCGCGGTCGAGCATCGGGACCGGCTCGAAGAGCTGGACGTCAATCCGCTCGGGGTCTGCGCCCGCGGCAGCGGCGCGGTCGCGCTGGATGCGCTCATCCGAACGCGGGAGGCTGCATCATGAGAGACGGAATCGGGGCTGGCATGGATCGGCGGGATCGGTGCCGGCCTGCAAGGGACCGCCGAGTGCACTCGTGGCGCGGTCGCGCTCGATGCGTCTGTCCGAACGGGGGAGCCGAAGCATGAGCGTAGCGATCGGGGCTTGGCGCTCCGGGGTCGCGGGATCGACACCGGCCCGCAAGGGGCCACCGAGCGTGCTCGTGGCGCGGTTGCGCCGACGCCCCCGTCCGAACGGGAGAGACCGAAGCATGAGCGTGGCGATCAAGGTCTGGTCCGGCCCCGAGGACCTCGCCGTCAATCCGCTTGGAGCCGCGAGCAGGCGTGACGGGCTTGCGTTTGCTCTCGTCGCATTCATTCGAACGAAGGAGGTGGCAGCATGAGCGAAGTGATCAGGACCCGGCGCGCAGGCGGGGTGATCGAGGTGACCCTCGACCGCCCCAAGGCGAACGCGATCGACCTCGCCACGAGCCGGATCATGGGCGAAACCTTCAAGGCGTTCCGCGACGATCCGGAGCTGCGGGTCGCGATCGTCACCGGCGCGGGGGAGAAGTTCTTCTGCGCCGGCTGGGACCTGAAGGCGGCGGCGGGCGGGGATGCGGTCGACGGCGACTACGGGGTTGGCGGCTTCGGGGGATTGCAGGAGCTGCCGGGGCTCGACAAGCCGGTGATCGCCGCGGTCAACGGGATGGCGGTCGGCGGCGGGTTCGAGCTCGCACTCTCGTGCGATCTCATCCTCGCGTCGAGCACGGCGACGTTCGCACTGCCCGAGATCCGGGCCGGCACCCTCGCCGACGCGGCGACGATCAAGCTGCCCAAGCGCATGCCCTTCCACATCGCGATGGATCTGCTGTTCACGGGCCGGTGGATGGATGCGGCGGAGGCACACCGCTGGGGCGTAGTCAACGAGGTGCTGGAGCCCGCGAAGCTGCTCGACCGCGCGTGGGAGCTGGCGCGGCTGCTCGAAAGCGGCCCGCCGCTGGTGTTCGCGGCGGTCAAGGAAGTGGTGCGCGAGGCGGAGAACCTGCGCGCTGGCGACGCGCTCAGCCGCGTGGGCAAGCGGCAGTTCCCGAGCGTGGACCGCCTCTACGACAGCGAGGACCAGATGGAGGGGTTCCGGGCCTTCGCGGAGAAACGCGACCCGGTGTGGAAGGGGCGTTGAGCGGGAGCGGCGACAACACCGCCATTCACGAGCCAGCTCTCTCGGAGTCCGCCCGGTGCGAGCCAGCTCGACCCTCTGGCGCCGGAAGGCCGGCGGAGCCTGCCCCGCGGCTGACCGCCTGCCGGGGCAGGCTCCGTGCAAACGAAGGGCGGTCTCGATTTCGGCAGGGTGGAACCCTCCTCCCCAAAGGGTCGGGTGTCCACGAAATCAAGTCGACTCCACTCCGGCGCCCCTGCCGATCGGCGCCACGCGAGCCGCGTGAAATGCAGGGCGCGGTGTAGCGGTGAAGCGCACGATCATCGGCTTTCACCTCGACGAGAACGGGGACTGGGTCGCGAATCTCGATTGCGCCCACGGCCAGCACGTACGCCACCGTCCGCCCTTCGTGAGCCGTCCGTGGGTGGTGAGCGAGGCCGGGCGCGAGGCGATGCTGGGCGCCGAGCTCGATTGCGTGCGCTGCGACCGGATGGAGTGGCCCGACGGATGCGTCGCCTGCCGCCGGACGCCGGAGTTCGACGAGACGACGGTTCCGGCCGGGCTCAGGTCCGAGCACGCCACCAGGCGTGGCGTATGGGCCCGGATCCACGTGGTCCGCGGGGTGCTGCGCTATCACGTCGGTCCACCGATCGACCGCTCGTTCCAGGTCGGTCCGGCATCGAGCGCGGTCATCGTTCCGGAAGTGCGGCATCGGGTGGAGCCGGAGGGTCCGGTCCGGTTCTTCATCGAGTTCTCGCGGGCGAAACAGGCGATGCCCGCGTCCGCGGGCATCGACGTCGTCCACCTTCACATGGGACGTCCACGCGATCGGGTCAACTCCAGTGACCGGATGAGACCGGAAGCGTTGCCGTTTGAAAGTGGTCATACTGGCGGCGGCCTGGAACGGCCCATCGGACGTGACGCGAACGCGCCGTCGACGGAAGCGAGGAACCGAGCCATGCGCTCCTTCAACACCACCGGCCCCGTCAAACCCGACAAGCACTACTGCATCCCCCCGCTCGCCCGTCTGGATCTGGACGAGGTCCTCCGGCTGGTACACGGCGAGAAGTATTTCGTGCTGCATGCGCCGCGCCAGACGGGCAAGACCTCCACCCTCCTGGCGTTGGGCGACCTGCTCAACGGGCAGGGCTACCAATGTGTGTATACCACCGTCGAAGGTGCGCGTACCGCCCACGAAGACGTGGAGCGGGCCATGCGGGCGATGCTCGCAGGCTTGGCGTTGCGGGCGCGATTGACGCTTGGCGATCATTTTCTGAACGACGCCTGGCCCGGCATCCTCGCTAAAAGTGGCCCCGATCAAGCGTTGGGCGAAGCGCTGGCGCTTTGGGCGGAGGCGTCATCGAAGCCGCTGGTGCTGCTCATCGACGAGATCGACACCCTCCAGGGCGACCCGCTGCTCTCGACGCTGCAACAGTTGCGGGGGGGCTACCCCATGCGCCCGGTCGCCTTCCCGCAGTGCGTGGTGCTATGCGGATTGCGCGACGTGCGCGACTACCGCATCCGGTCCACCAGCAGCCCCTTTAACATCGTGGCGGAGTCGCTGCGGCTGGGGGACTTCACGCAGGAGGAGACGCTGGCCCTCCTCGACCAGCACACCGGGGAGACGGGGCAGGCGTTCACGGACGACGCCCGCGAGGCGATATGGACCCAGACCCTGGGCCAGCCGTGGCTGGTGAACGCGCTGGCTTACGAGACCTGCTTCAAGAGCAAGGCCGGGCGCGACCGCACCCGTGCGGTGAGCGCGGACGATGTCGCCGAGGCGCGTGAAGGTCTCATCGTGCGCCGGGTGACGCATCTGGACCAGTTGGCGGACAAGCTCCGGGAAGACCGCGTGCGCCGGGTAGTCGAGCCGATGCTCAGCGGGGCGGACGAACACGCCTTCTCCAACCGTGACATCGAGTACGTGCGCGACCTCGGGCTGATTGCCCGGGACAAGCCGGTACGCATCGCCAACCCCATCTACGCGGAGGTCCTGCCGCGCGAGCTGGGCTGGGTCTTGCAGGAGACGCTGGACCTGAACACGACGTGGTACGTGGACGCGGACGACAGCCTGAACCTGAACAAGCTGCTGGGGGCGTTCCAGGACTTCTTCCGCCGGCACGCGGAGCATTGGAAGAACCGGTTCATGTACGAGGAGGCGTGGCCGCAGATTCTGTTGCAGGCGTACCTGCACCGGGTGGTGAACGGGGGCGGGCGCATCGAGCGGGAGTACGGCCTGGGCCGGGGGCGGGTGGACCTGCTGATTACCTGGCCGCGAGGCGGTCGGATGCGGGAGTACGTGGTGGAGTGCAAGGTGGTACGGGTGGGAGACGGGTTGGAGAGCACGGTTCGTGACGGTGTGGAGCAGACGGCGGGGTACATGGCCCGCTGCGCGGCGGAGGCGGGGCATCTGGTGGTGATCGACCGGCGCGAGGGCCGGAGCTGGGAGGAGAAGGTGTTCCACCGGCAGCGGCGCTCGGAGAACGGTGTGCCGGTGGAGGTCTGGGGCATGTAACGCGGCCTGCAGGCCCGCACGACGGGGGCCACTTCTCGGGTCAGCACGCAGGGGCAGGCATATCGCATCGGAAATCCTCCTTTTGCATGTGCCGCCCGGCCGCACGGGCAACCCGGGACAGCCCCTGATACCTGATCCCACACCGCCCCGCCAATCTGTACCATCATGCCTCGACTCGGCATGGCCGGAGCCAAGGGACGATAGATGACCGGTGATGAACATCAAGGGGTCCGGGCCTTTCCCGGGAACGGAAACGAGACCGGACCATGATCGCCCCCAACGACCTGCTGGTGGAGATCGGCGCCGAGGAGCTGCCGCCGAAGGCGCTACGCAACATCTCCGAGGCGTTCGCGGCCGAAATCGCGGCGGAGCTCGACGCGGCGGGGTTCGTCCACGGCGTCCCGGTCCCGTATGCCACCCCGCGCCGGCTCGCGGTACGCATCCCCGGCGTGCCCGGCACCCAGCCCGACCGCGACATCGAGCGGCGCGGGCCACCGCTCGCACAAGCATTCGACGACAAAGGCGCACCGACGCGGGCCGCCCTCGGCTTCGCGAAGTCGGTCGGGGTCGAAGTGGATCGGCTCGTGCGACTCACGATCCCCGCTTCCGCGGGGAGGGCAGGCGCGTGGCTCGCCCACCGGTTCACCGAGACCGGCGCGACGCTCGCCTCGTTGCTGCCCGGAATGCTGGAGCGCACGCTTGAACGCCTGCCGGCGCCGCGGCGCATGAGGTGGGCGGATCGCGACACCGAGTTCGTGCGCCCCGTGCACTGGGTGGTGCTGATGCACGGCGGGGAGGTCGTCGAGGCGGAGATCCTCGGGGTTCGCTCCGGGCGCGTCACCCGCGGACACCGCTTCCACCACGACTTCCGCCGGACGGGGGGCATCGCACTCGAAGACGCGGGGCGGTACGAGGCGGCGCTCCGCGACGAAGGCCGCGTCGTGGCCGGGTTCGAGGCGCGCATGGAGATCATCCGCGAGCAGGTCGAACGCGAAGCGCGGGCGCTCGGCGGGCGGGCGCTCATCGACCCCGATCTGCTCGAAGAAAATACCGCGCTCGTCGAATGGCCGGTCGCGGTCGCCGGCCACTTCGACGCGGCCTTCCTCGCGCTGCCCGATGCGGTGCTCACCGCGACGATGCAGGGACACCAGCGCTACTTCCCCGTCGCCGGCGAAGACGGCGCACTGATGCCGCATTTCATCGCGGTGAGCAACATCGCAAGCCGCGACGTCGAGACGGTGCGCAAGGGCAACGAGCGGGTCATCCGGCCTCGGCTGAGCGACGCCGCGTACTTCTTCGACGCCGACCGCCGGCGCACACTCGAATCGCGCCTCGAAGGGCTCGGGGACGTCGTCTTCCAGCGCAAGCTCGGCACGCTGCACGCCAAGGCGCAGCGGGTGTCGGCGCTCGCCGGGCGCGTGGCGGAGGCGATGGGCCGATCCGGTGGCGCGGCCGAGGCATCGCACGCCCGGCGGGCCGGCCTGCTCTCGAAGTGCGATCTCCTCACCGAGATGGTCAGCGAGTTCCCGGAGCTGCAAGGCCGGATGGGCTGCGAGTACGCGCGCCGCGACGGCGAGCCGGAGGCGGTGGCCGCCGCGATCGGCGAGGTCTACATGCCGCGCTTCGCGGACGACGCCATCCCCGCCACTCCGGCCGGGCGTGCGGTCGCGATCGCCGACAAGCTCGACACGCTGGCCGGCATCTTCGGGATCGGGCAGGCGCCGAGCGGGGACAAGGACCCCTACGCCCTGCGCCGCGCCGCCCTCGGGGTGCTGCGCATCATCATCGAGGCCGATCTCGATCTCGATCTCGACGAGATGATCGACGCTGCGGTCAGAGGCCACATCATCGAGCGGCAGCTCGCCGGGCGAGACAAGGAGAGCGTTCTGCGCCAAGCGAAGAAGGAGGTGCGCCGGTTCATGATCGAGCGGCTGCGCGCCTGGTTCGCGGACCGCTCGATCCCCGCCGACGTCTTCAACGCCGTACTTGCGAGGGATCCGGCGCGTCCGCTCGACTTCGCGCACCGGGTGCGCGCCGTCGAGGCGTTCCGCGCCCTCCCCGAGGCGGCGAGCCTCGCCGCCGCCAACAAGCGCATCCGCAACATCCTCCGCCAGGCGGAGCAGGCGGGGATCGGCATCCCCCCGGTCGGGTCCCCGCTTTCGCGGGGAGGGGCAGGCTCCGCCGGCGTCGCGGACTCGCTCTTTCGCGAGGACGCGGAGCGGAACCTCGCGGCGATGCTCGCCGAAATCGAGCCGCACGCCCGCGGGATGCTCGACGCGGGCGAGTATACCGACGCGCTCACCAGCCTCGCGGGCCTGCGCGATGGTGTGGACGCCTTCTTCGACACGGTGAAGGTGATGGACGAGGACGAGAAGCTGCGCGGCAACCGGCTCGCGCTGCTCGCCCGGATCGGCGCCCTGTTCATGGAGACGGCGGACATCTCGCTGCTGCAACCGGCGAGCGAATGAGTCCTCCCGCACCCTCGCCCGCCCGACCGGATGACGCAAGAATGCGCCCTGCCGGCCGCGCGGCATGAATCGGGAATCCCCGCACTCCCCGCCCGGCGCCGGAGACTGGTACGCTCCGATCCCGGACGGGACCTCACGGAATACGCCATGAGTGCCTCAACCTTCGACACCCTTCGCGTCGCCCGCGACCTCGAAGCGG
Source organism: uncultured Gammaproteobacteria bacterium (assembly GCA_958295835.1). Classification (GTDB taxonomy): domain Bacteria; phylum Pseudomonadota; class Gammaproteobacteria; order HK1; family HK1; genus HK1. Next base: position 2,778,962 of record OY282378.1, on the reverse strand, counting down.
CCGGCGTCGAACGCAGGCAAGCCGAAGCGCACGCCGAAGCGTTGCGCCAAGCCGTCACCGCCAACCGGGACGAACTCGCCACGAAGGGAGACATTGCCGGCGTGCGAGCCGATCTCGTGACCATCCGATGGACCAGCGGTCTGCTTGCGGTCTTCGTGTTCGCCATCGGCCTCCGCGTATTCGGCCTGCTCTGACCCGCCCGTCCGGGCGGATCGGAGGTCATCAGGGATCCTCCGCAGTGACCCGCAGAACCTTGCCAACGACGCCGTTCGCGCGGTCGTTTGCGGATAGCGTCACCGTGCCTGAGCAGTGTCGCAGATGCGGGCGCACCTGCCGGCTCGCGTAATGGAAGAGCGCGGCTCCGAACCTGACGCTTCACGCGGTTGACATGCAATGCCCTGTCGTCGCATGGCACGGAGTCCAGGGAGTGGAATCCATGGGAACACGCTGTCCCCAGGAACTGCGCCAATCCGGATGAAACCACGATCGGCGAACGAATGAGCGCCATCGTCCGCCGCATTCCGCGCCGACGGGCGCTCGGAATGCTCGCGGCCCCTGCCGTACTCGCTCCCGGGAGTGCGCGCGGATTCAGGCTCTTCAACCCCTGCCTGGCCGCCGATCTCCCCGAACCGCTCGCATCGCACGAAATCGTTGCGCGCGCGTTCGACGGCATCGACCCCACGAAGGTCATCGACGCCCACGTACACCTGCTCGGTGACGACCGCGGGGCGAACGGGACCGAGGGCAGGGTGAGGGGGACCGGCGGTGAGACGGGTGGGACCGGCACCGACGACGGGGGCCGCGGGACCGTCGCCGGCAACGGGACGAGCGGCGGTACCGGCATGGACAACGACGGCGATGACGGTCCCTGGATCGGCGAACAGATGCGATCGCCGCTGCGCAATCCGCTCCAGTACGCGCGCTATCGCGTCTTTCTCAATGCGAGCTGCGTACGCCGCGAGGACGGAGACGCCAGCCGTGCATTCCTCGATCGCCTCCTCTCATGTCATCGCGCCACCGCACCCGGCTTTCGCCTGATGCTGCTCGCCTTCGACCAGGTCCACGACGCCGGCGGGCAGGCCCGTCCGGAGGCGAGCGCGTTCCACGTCCCGAACGCCTATGCCCGCACGGTCGCCGCGCGTTACCCGAACGAGATCGAATGGGCCGCTTCCGTGCATCCGTACCGCGCCGACGCGGTGGAGGCGCTCGACGCGGCGGTCGCGGGCGGCGCGCGGGCGGTGAAATGGCTCCCGAACGCGATGGGGATCGATCCTGCCTCGCCGAGATGCGACCCCTTCTACCGGGCGCTCGCCCGGCGCCGCATCCCCCTGCTCACGCACGGCGGGAGGGAGCGCGCGGTCCGCGGCACGGGCGACGACACCCTCGGGAACCCGCTCCGAGTGCGACGGGCTCTCGATCACGGGGTCCGGGTGATCGTCGCGCACTGCGCATCGTTCGGAGCCGGGGTCGATCTTGATGCCGGTCCCGGCGGTCCGGTCGTGCCCAACGTCGACCTCTTCGCGAGGCTGATGGACGACCCCCGCTACGAGCATCTCCTCATGGGTGACGTCTCCGCCCTGACCCAGGCGAACCGTTTCCCCGGCGCGCTCGGCAAGGTCCTGGAACGCACCGACTGGCACGATCGGCTGCTCAACGGCTCCGACTATCCTCTGCCCGGCGTTCCGGCCCTGTTCGACCTCGACGAAATGGCCGGTCTCGGCTTCCTGGCGGCGGAGGCCGTACCGGTGCTCGAAGCGATCCAGGACCACAACCCCCTCCTGTTCGACTTCGTGCTCAAGCGCACCGTGAGCCGGCACGGCATACGCTTCGCGCCCGGTGTGTTCGAGACCGCACGGCACCTCGATCCGCCGACCAGGCCGCCGGCCGGTCAATGAGACGAATCGCGGCAACCGGAGCCGCCATCGACGGGGCGATGCGATCCGCCAGCCGGGATGCGAACGGCGACCGCGCCGGCGGTCGCCGTTCGGAGTCGTCGGACGGTCCGGAGACGAGCCAACGAGGCGGCGGAAAACGTGATGGTGATCCGTTGATGCGATGGTGCGACGGCAATGCACCGGCGTTGATCGCACCGGACAGGCCGGAAGCGCTCCGGTGACCGCGCATGGTGCGGGCGGCGCCCACGCCGGGCGGGCGGTGACCGCCGGCGTGTTCGTCCGCTCCTCCCTGTTCGCGCTCGGCCTGGTGTGCTCGACCCTCGTGTTCACGCCGATCGCGCTGGCCTCGACGCTGCTGCCCTACCGGTTCCGATGGCGCGCGGTCACGCAGTGGAGCCGCTTCAACGTGTACTGGCTCTCGGTGACGTGCGGCGTGAAGTCCGAGATCGAAGGGCTCGGGAACATCCCCGCCGAGCCCACCGTCATCCTCTCCAGGCACGAATCCGCCTGGGAGACGCTGGCCCTGCAACGCTACTTCGCGCCGCAGGTCTGGGTGCTGAAACGCGAGCTGCTCCGCATCCCCTTCTTCGGATGGGGACTCGCGACGATGCGCCCGATCGCGATCGACCGCGGCGCCGGACTCGACGCCTTCGAGCAGATGCTCTCCCAGGGTGCGGAGCGGCTCGCGAGCGGATGCTGGGTGGTCGTGTTCCCCGAAGGCACCCGCACCCCCCCCGGCGTGAGGCGGCAGTTCAAGAAGGGCGGCGCCCGCCTCGCCGTCCACACCGGCCGCCCCGCGGTTCCGGTCGCGCACAACGCCGGGGACTGCTGGCCGAAGAACAGCTTCTTCAAGTACCCCGGCACCATCCGCGTGGTCATCGGCGAGCCAATCGAGACGGCCGGGCGGAGCGCAGTGGCGGTCAACCGGATCGCCGAGCAGTGGATCCACGACACCCTCGATCGTATCCGCGGGGGGGATTGATCGGTTGTGCCGGGCAAGGGAACCGTTGGGCGCCATTTGGAGCCGTTTGGAGCCGTTGGTTAACGTTTGGAGCCGTTGGGTGCCGTCTCCGATCCTGTCGTCGTATCCGCGGCGGCGGCCATGGAACAATTCAGCCGCAACGCGGGTACCATCGAGCGTGGCGGATACCGCATGACTCCAGGAACCACCGGGCGCACGAGGACGTAACGTTGACGGCCTCCAGCCGATCCACGGGATTGCATCGCCGCTCCGGCCGTTTCGCGCTCGGGGTGGCGCTCTGGCTGCTCGCCGGGACGGCAGCCGGCCAGGGGCTGGAGCTCCCGGAGGCGGGCCTCTTCGAGGCACTCGACCGCTTCGACGCGGGGGATCGTTCGGGCGGGCTGGAAGCGTTGCGCCATGTCACCGAGAGCTACCCCGACTTTCGCGCGGCCCGATTGATCCGGGCGTCCCTGCTCGAAACGGAGGATCTCGGAACGACGCGGGTCGATCTCACTCCACGCACCAATCCGAGCCTGCTGGAGGAGCCGACCGGCGAGGCGTATTCCCGACTCTCCTACTGGTTCGATCGCCCGCCGCCCGGTCACCTGCCCGACGTCCTGATCGAAGCCGTCCCGGACCGCGGGAAGGTCCTGGTTGCCGATGCCGCGCCCTCGCGTCTCTATCTCTTCGACAGGTCCGACGGAGGTTGGACGATGTCGGGAGACTGGTACGTCTCCATCGGACGGGGCGGGACCGCCAAGCAGCGCGAGGGCGATCTGAAGACGCCGCTCGGGGTCTACTTCGTGACCATGTGGCTGGCGGACCGTTACCTGCCCGATCTTTACGGCGCGGGCGCCCTCGGGCTGAACTATCCCAACGAATGGGACCGGCGCCGGAACCGGAACGGATACGGCATCTGGATCCACGGCGAGCCCCGCGGTCTCAGGAGCCGTCCCCCGCGTTGGAGTCAGGGCTGTCTGACGATCTCGAACTCCGCGCTCGGTATCCTGGTCGAGGCGATCGACAGGGAGAGCGTCCCGGTCATCATCGGCGAACGGCTGCGCTGGCTTGCGCCCGGCGATCACGAGAGTCGCCGGGGCGGGTGGCTGACCCGGATCGAGTCCCTGAACGGCGGGAACAACGCGAGTCGCGGCCTCGGCATCTATGGTTATCCGGTCGAGCCCGGAGAGGAATCAACCATGATCCTCGCGGAGTTCCATGCCGGATCCGAGGGCGGAGGCCGCTGGCGGCAATACTGGCGCGAGAACGGAGACGGCGTGTGGCGCATCGCCCACGAAGGCCACGCCTCGTTCGACGAGATCCATTTCAGGGGACTCCCGCCGAGGATGCCGCCGGACGGCATCGATCGCTACGGCCCATGACGTGGTTCGTTGTCCCATCCGTACCCACGACCTGCCCAGCGGCCGGAGAAGGCGCCCGGGGATGGCGGTGACGTCACCCGACGTCGCGCCGGGATCCTCGCGCCCGATCACGCGGCGCGAACCGGGCCTGCCCAACCCTGGACCCGCTGGACCCGTAGCGTGAAACGACCCTGATCGGGCTATCATGAGCGCCGGCATTCGGGCCGGCCGCAAGGCGACGACGCCATGACTCGACTCTCCGGTATCCAGCTTCTCGCCCTGAGCCTGGCCCTGTGGGCGCTGGCGGTATGGATTTTCGGCGCATCGCCTCCGGCCTCCACGGAGACGACGGCCGGCGCGACCGGCGCAGGGACGGAGGAGTCCGGGATCGGCGCGAACGAGCCGGTCCGTGCCGAGGCCGCGACCGCGCCCTCCTCCGCGGCGCTGGCGAATCAAGGATCGACCGCATCGCCGAATCCCGACCCGGGAGCCGGCGGCTCCCCGCCCCGCTCCTCCATGGAGCGCACCGGAATCGAGACGGCCTCGGCGCCCTCTCCTTCCGGAGCCCCGGCGATCCCTTCGGGTGGAGTTCGCACGGCGCCGGCCGCGACCGGCGACGGCTCGCGCGCCGCGACGGCGCCGGCGGGTGGCGACCCGACCCTCACCGCCCCGATCTCTCCAGTGGCCACCGACTCCGAATCGGTGGCAGGCGGCCCGACCTCCCCGCGGGACTCCGCGGCGGGAAGCGCCCGGGAACGCGCCGTCGGCCCGGGCGTCCCACCGACCGCGGCTCGGCCACAGCCGTGGTTCGAGTATCCGCTGTACCGCCCTCCTCCACCGGCCCGATCGGGCGGTCCGGCCGCCGACGGCAACGCCGTCTCGGGGCAGCTCGGCGCAGCCCGTCGCGCGGCGTGGGAAGGACGTCTCGCAGATGCGCTTGCCCACTACCGCGCGGCGGCGCGTCTCCAGCCGAACCACTACGTCGTCTGGGGTGAAATGGGCAACGTGCTGTGGACGATGCAGCGCTGGCCCGAGGCCGCGTACGCGCTGGAAGGCGCGGCCACTCTGCTCGTGCAGGCGGGGGAGCTTCGCGCCGCGAACGAACTGGTGCCGGCGGTGGGAAGCATCGACGCGGATGCGGCGTATCGGATCCAGCGGCTCTTGTGGGCTGCCGCACAGCGTCAATCCGGATGACCCCCTGGCCGCTTCAGGCGGTCACCCGGCCGCGAGTCTTCGCCGAGCGGCCGGCCGCTTCGCGATCACCCGGACTTCCGGCCCGTTGATGCGTCCGGGTGCTTCGCTCGACGGAGCATGACGCTTCCCGCTCCCCCCGCCGCTGCACGATCGGATCGCCATACGGTGCGAACCCGGACCGGCCGGGCAGATTCAGTGCGACGCGCCGTCACCTGACGCCGAGCGCGCAAGCCCAGGGCGAGGTCACGCACGCCGCGCCGATCGTCGTGCCGCTGGAATGCTCGTAGCCGGCGAGATTCGGCTGGGCAAAGAAGGCGGGGTAGACGCCGTGCTGGACCACGAGGATCTCGTGGTGCCTTGCAAGCGCATCGAGCACGTCCGCCGGCAGCACGCGGTCCGCGGTGATCGGCGCCGCACCGCTCGCGTCGATACGCGGGGTGTGCATCGCCTCGTCCATGGACATCGCATGGTCGACAAGGAACGACACGAGCTGGAAGACGGCAGGCATGATGCGTCTCCCCCCCCGACGCGCCGGCCGCGAAGCACAGGCCATCGGCGCGCTCCACGACGGTCGGGCACATGTTCGATAGCGGCCACTTGCCGGGGGCGATCGAATTGGGCCGTCCCGGACGCGGGTCGAACCACATCATCCCGTTGTTCATCAGGATCCCGGTGCCCGGCAGCACCACCCGCGAGCCGAAGATGGAGAGCAGGGTCTGGGTCAGCGCCACCACGTTGCCGTCCTTGTCCGCCACGCCGAGGTGCGTGGTGCAGCCCGGCGCCGGTGAATCGTCGACGTCCCCCATCGTCGCGAGCCGATGACGCCAGGCATCGAGCAGGCAGGACGCATACGCGAGGTAGGCGCCGGCATCGGGCAGGCCGCCGGCCGGCGTCAGTCGCTCCCCGAGCAGCGCAAGCGCGTGCCGCAGGGTCGGTCCGGCCGAGAATCCGGGTGCGGCATGCACGAGCGCATCCCGGTATTCGAACCGGCCCGCGTCGACGATGCGCGCGGCGTATCCCGCGAGATCGCCGGCCGAGAGCGGTGAGCCCGCATCGTCGCAGTCTCGGACGATCATCCGCGCGGTCTCGCCCTCGTAGAAGTCGCGCGGCCCCTCGTCCCGCAGGCGTGCATACGTCTCGCCGAGCGCGCCGAGACGGATCGTGGGCGCAGGCCCGCTCCAGCCCGGCGCGGGGACGTGTCCTCCGGGGAGATACACCCGCGCGGTCTCGGCGAACCGGGCAAGAGACGCCGCTTCACTTGCTATCTTCAACGTCGCGTACCAGTCCACGGGCGCCCCCCGGTACGCCAGCTCGACCGCCGGTGCGATTGCATCGCGCCAGGACCGCGTCCCGAACCGTTCGAGCGCCGCCGCGTGACCGGCGACGAAGCCCGGCACCGCGAACGAGAGCGGGCCGAGCACGTTGCGATCCTCCACCACCGCCGGCCAGCCGAAGAGGTCCGCGTCCACCCCGTCCGCGAGCGGGTACGCGGCGGGGTCGATCCCCCGCGGCGCGCGCATTCCGAACTCCACCGCGTAGGTGTGGCGTTCCGCCGCGACGTGGACGAGCATGAAGCCACCGCCGCCGAGTCCGCTCATCCACGGCTCCACCGTGCCGAGCGCGAGGCCCGCGGCCACCGCGGCATCGACCGCGTTGCCGCCCTCTTCGAGCATCCGGGCGCCGACCTGCGACGCGAGATGGTGCTGGCTGGTGACGATCCCGCCGGCGGCGCGAACCTCCGGCTTGCGAATGGACCAGCTTTCATGCGCGGGATGGACGGCGGGTGGGGTCATGGTGATTTCTCGATGGGGTGGGAGGGACGGTATCGGCTCGGCTCCTGGGCGCACCGCGGCTTCGATTCAGGGCCGGTACGAACCGTATAATGCCGCCGGGAAGGCCCGGAGATCCGGAAGGCGCCGGAATGCGAAAGAGAGCGGAATGCACTTCGAGCACGCCGGTGAGACGGGAGGCGGTGGGGTGGCTGACGAAGACGTCGAATTGATCGGCAGGGAGGTCGTCCATGACGGCTACTTCCGCCTCGATCGCTATCGCTTGCGTCACCGGCAGTTCGCCGGCGGCTTCGGGCCGGGGCTCACCCGTGAGATCCTGGAGCGCGGCCGAGTCGCCGCGGTGCTTCCCGTGGACCCTGTGCGGGACCGTGTCGTGCTCATCGAGCAGTTCCGCCCCGGCGCGTGGGCCGCGGGCCGGGAGCCGTGGCTCCTGGAGTGCGTGGCCGGGGTCATGGAGCCCGGAGAGACCCCGGAGGCGTTGGCGCGCCGCGAGGCGCTGGAGGAAGCGGGCTGCGCCGTCACCGATCTCGTCCCCATCGCGACGTTCCTCACGAGCCCCGGTGCGACCACCGAGACGGTGCGCCTGTTCTGCGGGCGGGTGGACAGTGAGGGAGTCGGTGGACTGCACGGACTGGCCGAGGAAGGCGAGGATATCCGGGTCGCCGTGATGCCGGTCGAAGACGCGGTGGCGCTGCTCGACGAAGGCCGGATCGTCAACGCCAAGACGATCATCGCGCTCCAGTGGATCGCGCGTCACTACCCGTCGCTGAAGACGCGATGGTTGCCGGTGGACCGCGATGGATGAACTCGTCCTCGCCGGCATCGCGGTCTATCCGTTGAAGTCCGGCGCCGGGATCGACCTCGATGCGGGCGACGTGGAACCGTGCGGCCTGCGCGGCGACCGCCGCTGGATGGTCATCGACTCCGCCGGCGTGTGCGTCACCGCCCGCGAGCGACCGCAGCTTGTGCGGATTCGGGCCGAGACCACCGGCAAGGGGCTCCGGCTCGAGATGCGTGACCGTGGGCCGTTCACCGTGCGGTATCCGGATGCCGGCTCGCGCGCGGCGCAGGTATGGATCTGGGGACAGGCGTGCCGCGCCCTGGATGCCGGCGATGCCGCCGCGCGCTGGATGTCCGACGCGCTGGACAAGCCGGTGCGGCTGGTCGCGATGGACGATCGCGCCAAGCGCCGGCCGGACCCCGACTGCACCCGCCCCGAGGACGAAGTGAGCTTCGCCGACTGCTATCCGGTGCTCGCCATCGGCCGGGGCTCGCTCGACGACCTGAACGCCCGTACCCCGGCGCCGGTGTCGATGCGCCGGTTCCGGCCCAATCTCGTGATCAGCGGCGGTGCGCCGTACGTGGAGGACGACTGGCGTCGCGTTCGTATCGGCTCGGTGGAGTTCGAAGGGGTGGAGAACTGCGAGCGGTGCGAGTTGCCGACCGTCGATCCGGACACCGGCATCCCCGATTCGAAGCGCGAGCCGATGCGCACCCTTGCCCGCTATCGCCGCCGCGCCACCGGCGGGGTGTTCCTGGGTCAGAACCTGGTGCCCCGTGGCGCCGGAACCGTCCGGGCCGGTGATCGCGTCGTGGTGCTGCAATCCGCGGCGAGCGGCAGAGCCGGTCCCCGATCCTCCTGACCCGGCCTGGCCGGAACCGGCAGCGTCCGGTCGGAGGGCTGTTCGATCCGGAGTGGCAGCGGCCCGCGCCGATCGTCCTGCGCGACCGCCGGCTGGAGGTACCGGAGCGGATCGCGGCGGACGGCTCGATGGTGCGCTCGCTCGACGGCTTCGACTTCGATGCGCTGGCTGCGGCGCTCGGCAGGAAGGGTTCTGCCCGTGCGGAGCCGGATGCCGGCAGGCGCGCCGGGCGGCGCACCTGCCTTTGCATCAATCGCGTTACTCCACCGCAGTCCACGTCCCGTCGTCGCCGACCACGTACCGGGAATAGACTCCGGCCACGTCGCCGTTGTCGTCGAACTCGATGGCGCCCGAAGCGCCCTCGTAGTTGACGTCCTGCCCGGCGGCGATCGCCTCCTTGGCCTTCATCCATTCACCAGGACGAATCACCATGCCGGGCGCATTGGCGACCTCGCGCAGGGCGGCCGGGATCTTGCTCCGGTCCGCCGAGCCGGCTTTCTCGACCGCAAGGGCCATGAGGAACGCGATGTCGTAGCCGTACGCTACGTACGGCGCGGCCGGATCATGGCCGGCCGCCGCGAACGCCGCGGCGAACGCCTTGTAGGATTCGCCTTCGGTGTCCGCCGCAGGCTGCGAGAGCATGATGTTCCCGCGCAACGTATCGGCTCCGAGCTGCTCGATGACCGAGTTGTCGATCATGCCGTCCGCACCGAGGAACTTGCCGAACAGGCCGTTCTCAAGGCTGTTGCGCAGGATCTTGATGCCGCTTCCGCCGTAATAGGCGAATAACGCGAGCCCCTCGGCGCCCCCGCCGGCGAGGGTGGAGAGCTCGGACCGATACGACGCCCGATCCGGCTCGTGCAACTGGTTCCCGGCGATGGTTCCGCCCATCTCCTCGAACGAGGCCACGAACACCCCGGCGAGGCCAGCGTTGTAGTCGTCGTTCGCGTAGGTGACGGCAAGCTTCCGGTAGCCGGCATCCCAAGCGAACTGTGCGAGCGTGCGCCCCTGGTAGGCGTCGGAAGGAGCGACCCGGAACACGAGATCGTTGTCCTCGAGCTCGGAGATCGAGGGCGCGGTCGCAGTGTCGGACAGAACCGCCACTCCGGCCGGAATGGTCACCGACTGGCTCATGCCGTTCGTGGCCCCTGAACAGGTGGGACCGATGATCGCCACCACCTGCTCGACGTTGACCAGCTTGGCCGCCGCGTCCACCGCCGCCTTGGGGTCGCATTGCGAATCGCCGGGGACGAGCCGATAGGTGTCGCCCCCGAACAGTCCGCCCTGCTCGTTGACCTGAGCGGCGGCGAGGTTGCGGCCGGCGATGACCGGAGCGACGAGCTCGGCGGTGGGTCCGGTCATGCCCGCTGACGAGCCAATCTTGACGTCGGCCCCGAACGCAGGGGCGGTGGCGAGTGCGGCTATCGCCGCAGCGATCGAGATTCTGCTCATTGCGGTACCTCCTCTTTGGCTAACGGCTTGCAGGCGGCATGATAGACGATCGAGAGGTCTGCAATCGACGCTCTCGAAAGATTCCACCAGGATACTTCTGCAGAATGATTTGCAGTGCCAGGCCGATGAGAAAGATCCTGAGGTAGGCGGACTTGAGCGCCCACTCCGCCGGCAGTCGGGCGGTCAGAATTTCCGTCGTCGACCAGATCGCCCAGACCAGGACCGCACCGAGGATCGCACCGCGGTTGTTCGCGCTCCCACCAATGACGAGCATCACCCAGACCAGGAACGTGGCGGACACCGGCTCGGCCGCGTTGGGCGCGATGAACTTGATGTGGTGGGCCATGAGGGCGCCGCCGAGGCCCATGAGGGCGCCGCCGAGAACGAATGCTTCGATCCGAAGCCTCTCCACGTCCTTGCCGGCGGCGCGTGCCGCGTCCTCGTTTTCCCGAATGGCGGCCATCACCCGCCCCCAAGGGGAGCGGCGAGCCCTTTCGAGCAGGACGTAGAGCGCCAGGACGATCGCGAACACGAGCAGCAGCATCCCGACCTGGTTCCACGGCTCGGGCAGGTGTTCGAACGGTTTCGGGATCCGGGAGATTCCGCGGGCTCCGTTGGTCGCCCATATCTCGTTCTTGAGAACCAGGCGGAATATTTCGGCGATCCCGAGGGTCGCGATTGCGAGATAGTCGCTACGGAGCCGGATGCAGATCCGCCCGACTCCCCACGCGATGATCGCGCTTGCCACCATCGCCGCGCAGATGCCGGCCGGAACGCTGAGCCCGAATCCGCCGAGATGGCGGGTCGATGCGGCGGAGGTCAGGATGGCGGTGACGTAGGCTCCGATCGCGAAGAACCCGGCGACCCCGGCGTTGAACAATCCGGTGAACCCCCACTGGATGTTGAGACCGAGGGTCAGCACCGCGTAGATCCCGCCCATCGTGAGCAGGAACACGGTGTAGAGGAAGATGCCGTAGAGCTGTTCCATCAGAACCGTGTCACCTCCTGACCCGGCACCGCCGCGAGCAGGGGGTCACGAACAATTCTTCGCCATCTTGCACAGGACTTCACCGACAAGGGCCGGCCCTCCCGAAATTCCCGCGGGTCTCGCTAGAACACCCGGCCGCGGAACAGTCCGCTCGGCCGCCAGATGAGGATCACGACCATGATCGCGAAGGCCACGCCCGCCTTGTAGCCGGGCTGGAGCAACGGCTCGGAGCCGATCCAGGGGTAGGTCGAAAGCTCCTCGGCCATGCCGATCACCAGCCCTCCCGCCATCGCGCCATAGGGCCGGCCGATACCGCCGAGCAGCGCGGAGGCGAAGATCGGCAGCAGCATCTTGAAGCCCATCTGCGTCTCCACGTGCGTGTCGTAGGCGAGGAACACCCCCGCCGCGGCCGCCAGTCCCGCCCCGACCATCCAGGTCGTACGGATCACGCGCTCGGTGTCGATGCCGGTCAGGCGGGCGAGTTCGGGCGAATCCGCCATGGCCCGCATCGCCTTGCCGGCCCTGGTGCGGCTGAGCAGCAGATGCACCGCCAGCATCAGCAGGAGGGCGGCGCAGACGATGATGACGTGCTTGGGGAAGATGCGCAGCGTATCGAGCAGCACCCACGGAAGATCGATGCCCTTGCTGAAGGACTGGAGCTTCGCGCCCCAGACGATCTGCACGAAGGAGCGCACCATCAGCATCAGCCCGAACGAGGCGATGACCAGGATGATCGTCGCTCCGTGACGAAGCGGCCGGAAGAACAGCCGGTCCATCCCGAGGACGGCCAGCGCCGTGAGGGCCATGGCGACGGGCAGGAACAGGAGCGGGTGCAGGCCGGTGAGGGCGGTCAGGGTGAGGGTGAAATAGGCCCCCAGGGTCATCGTCTCCCCGTGCGCGAAGTTCGCGAAGCGCAGGATCCCGAAGGTGAGCGTCACCCCGATCGCCCCGAGCGCGTAGATGCTTCCGAGCACCAGGCCCGGAATCAGGTAGAAGTTGATGAACTCGATCACGGCCGATCCTTTCCTCGACCAGAGTCCGACGCTCCGGGGTCCGGATCCGTGGTCCCGCGACCGTCCGATCCATCTGCGCCGGGGTCGCGGGCCGGAGCTCCCGTTTCCGTCTCCGGGCCGCCGTGAACGCGGGCTCCGGGGTCCGGGCCCGCGCCACGGTGACCGGCGCCCCCATCTTCGCCGGCGCCGTGGACCGGGGTTCGAGCTTCCGGATCACCGCCTCCGCCGAGGAACATCGCGCCCACGTCGGGGTCTGCGAGGAGGCCGGCGCCGGTGCCTTCCAGCCGGTTCCGGCCGTCGACCAGGACGTAGCCCCGGTCCGCGATGGCGAGCGCCTGCCGCGCGTTCTGCTCCACCATGAGGATCGGTGTGCCGCGCGCATTGATCTCGCGCACCACGCGGAAGATGTCGCCGCGAAAGCGCGGCGAAAGGCCCGCGGTGGGCTCGTCCAGCAGCAGGATGACCGGCTCGACCATGAGGGCCTTGGCAATCGCGACCATCTGGCGCTGGCCGCCGGAGAGGGTGCCGGCGGGTGCACGACGCCGCTCCGCCAGCGGCGGAAAGAGCGTGTACATCTCCTCGATGCACGGCCGGAAGTCGTCGGTCCGGATGTACGCCCCCATCTCCAGGTTCTCGTTCACGCTCAGGTTGGGGAAGACGTTTCCGGTCTGGGGCACGTAGCACACGCCCTGGCGTACGACCTGCTCGGGCGGGACCCCGGTGATATCCCGCCCCGCCAGCCGGACCCGGCCGCCATCGATCCGGAGCCGTCCGAGCACTGCATTCATCACGCTCGATTTTCCCGCTCCGTTGGGTCCGATCAGCACCACGATTTCGGCCGGCGCAATCCGTACCGACACCTCGTGGATGATCTCGGCCCCCCCGTAGCCGCCGGTCACCTGATCGAGCTCGAGGATTGATGGTTCAGACGGCATTTGTCGAGGCGTCCTCCTCGCCCCCTCCGAGATAGGCGTCGATCACGCGGGAGTCGCGGCGCACGGCGGCCATGGTGCCTTCGGTCAGCACCGATCCCTCCGCCAGCACGATGATCCGCTCGCACAGCGAAGCGATGAAATCCATGTCGTGCTCGATGATGACGATCGTGTATCCGCGCTCGCGATTGAGCTGCCAGATCATCTCCCGCAGCTTCACCAGCAGGGTCGGGTTGACTCCTGCCCCCGGCTCGTCGAGCAGCACCAGGCGAGGCTCCGCCATCATCGCCCGGCCGAGCTCGAGCAGCTTCTTCTGGCCCCCCGAGAGGTTCATCGCGAGCTCGTCCCGAAGCTTCCAGAGGGTCAGGAAGTCCAGGGTCTCCTCCGCCAGCGCCCGCACGTCGCGCTCGCGCCGGGCGACCGCTCGCGGCGACAGCCACACCGGCCACAGACGTTCCCCCGGCTGGCCGGCCGGCACCGCCATCAGGTTCTCGAGCACCGTGAGCCGGCCGAATTCGTGGGGGATCTGGAACGTGCGGACGATTCCGCGGTGGAACAGGGCGTGGGCCGGGAGGCCGGTGATGTCCTCGCCGTCGAGGAGGATCCTTCCGGCGGTGGGCGGCAGCGCGCCGGCCACCATGTTGAAGATGGTGCTCTTGCCCGCCCCGTTCGGCCCGATGATTCCGGTGATGCGGCGCGCGTCGATGTGGAACGAGCACCGGTCCACCGCGGTCAGACCTCCGAAGCGGCGGGTGAGCCCCTCGACGGCGAGAATGGGCGGAGGCAACGAGTCGGATGGTTGCGCCGTGGTCGCCATCGTTCCGATTCTAGCCCGGATGGTTGGCGATGGGTGTCCGCGTGAAGCGCCGGCGGCATGGCCGATTTCACCCTTGGTGCGAGTAGAATGCTCCCGGCCCGACGGTGGCGGGCGGAGCTCGCCGGGGCAGCATGAGCGAAGCCATCGGATCGACGGAGAACGGCGCCTCATGAACGAACGTGGCACGGCGGGCGGCTCGTGCGGCGGCGGCGCCACGCAGGCCGAGATGCGGTTGCCGAGTCGGGACCTGCACGCGGACCTGTCATTCTTCGGCGAGACCCTGGGCTTCCGCCTGGAGACGATCTTTCCCGCCGACGATCCGGCGGTGGCGGTCATGACGGGGCACGGTCTGCGCGTCAGGCTGCAACGCGGCGCGCACGAGGCGCCCGGCGCCATCCGCCTGCTTTGCGAGCGTCCGGATGAATTCGCCGGCGGCGAGACCGAGTTGACCGCGCCCAACGGAACCCGAATCGAGATCCGCCCGGCCGGTCCGGCCTTCGAGCAACCCCCGACCCGGCATGCCCTGGTGGTGCAACGGCTGAACGAGGGCGGCTCGTGGAGAATCGGCCGCGCCGGCATGCACTACCGCGACCTGATCCCGGGACGCCTCGGGGGCGCGGTGATCGCCTCCCACATCCGCATCCCGGACGGCGGGCCGGTGCCGGACATGGTGCACTTCCACACCATCACCTTTCAGCTCATCTACTGCTACCGGGGCTGGTTCAATCTGGTCTACGAGGATCAGGGGCCTCCGTTCCGGCTGGAAGCGGGAGACTGTGTCATTCAGCCCTCGCAGATTCGGCATCGGGTGCTGGAGTCCTCGGACAACGCGGAGGTGATCGAGCTGGGCGTGCCCGCCGAGCACCTGACTATCATCGACCACGAGTTCACCCTGCCCACCGGCACGCTGGACCCGGAGCGCGAGTTCGACGGACAGCGCTTTTGTCATCACCGGCGGTGCGATGCCACCTGGCAGCCATGGCGGCTCCCGGGCTTCGAGGTGTGCCGGACCGGTATCGGCGACGCGACCGGTGGGGTCGCGAACGCCGAGGTGGCCAGATCGATTGACGGTGCCGCGAGCGTGACCGCGAGCCACGACGCGGACATCCTCTTCACCTTCGTTCTGGAGGGAGGCATGCGGCTGCGGGCCTCGGGCCGGGCAGCCCAGGAGCTGCGGGCCGGCGACGCCTTCGTGGTTCCGCCGCGGATCAGGACCGCCTACGAGCGGTGCTCGGCGGATCTGGAGCTGCTCGAAGTGTCGCTCCCGGGCGCGTTCGAGACCACGATGCACGATGGGCCGTAGCGCGGCCTTGGAGGCGTTGTATGGGTGACGCATGTTCGTCGCCGCAACGAAGCGGCGGCGCCAGACCGACGACCGATTTCACCAGGACCAGGGCGTTGTTCCATCTGCCCGAGGGAGTGATCTACCTGGACGGCAACTCGCTCGGCCCACTACCGCTGGCGGCGCGCGAGCGCGTGGCCCGCCTGCTGCGCGACGAATGGGGCGAGATGCTGATCCGCGGCTGGAACGACGCGGGCTGGATGGATCAACCCGGGCGGATCGGCGAGCGCATCGGCCGGTTGATCGGCGCGCCGGCCGGAACCGTGGTGATGGGCGATACGCTGTCCATCAAGGTCTACCAGGCGGTGGCCGCCGCCCTGGAGATGCGGCCGGAGCGGCGCGTCATCCTCTCCGACCACGGCAACTTTCCGTCGGATCTGTACATGGCGGACGGGCTGATCCGCTCGCTCGGCCGGAGCCACGAGGTCCGGCTGGTGGCGCCGGAGGAAGTCGCCGATGCGATTGACCGGAACGTCGCGGTCCTGATGTTGACCGAGGTCGATTACCGGACCGGTCGATTGCACGACATGGCGCGCCTGACCGAGGCCGCCCACGCCGCCGGTGCATTGACGGTCTGGGACCTGGCCCATTCGGTGGGCGCGCTCCCGATCGACGTCCGCGCCGCCGGGGCCGATTTCGCGGTCGGCTGCACCTACAAGTTTCTCAATGCCGGACCAGGGGCGCCGGCCTTCATCTACGTCTCGCCCGACCACATCGACCACGTCCGCCCGGCACTCTCCGGCTGGCTGGGCCACGATGCGCCCTTTGCCTTCGACCTCGACTACCGCTCCGGCCCGGGCATCGAACGGATGCGGGTAGGCACGCCGCCGATCATCGCCTTCGCCGCCCTGGACGCCGCGCTCGACATCTGGGATGAAGTGGAGATCGACGACGTACGCGCCCGATCGATGGAGCTCGGCGAGCGGCTGATCGCCGAGGTCGAGACGCGCTGCCCGGATCTCGTGCTCGTCAGCCCGCGGCAGGCCGAGGAGCGCGGATCGCAGGTGTCCTTCCGCTTCGAGCACGCCTGGCCGACCATGCAGGCGCTCATCGACAGGGGCGTCATCGGCGACTTCCGCGCCCCGGACGTCATGCGGTTCGGGATCGCGCCGCTCTATCTGGACGCCGCGGACATGGTCCGGGCGGCGGAAATCCTGACCGAGATCGTGGCTGAGCGGCAGTGGGAGCTGCCGCAGTACCAGGAAAGACGGGCGGTGACCTGAGCGCGTTCGCCGCTCGCCGGGCATCCGCTCAGGAGTGGCTCCGGCCGTGTATCCGATTGCGGGGCTTGCGCACCGGCGCTGATCCGGAAAGGATCATCGAGACTCAATCCCGTCCCTTCGGAATGACCTCGTAGCCGGGCTCCTCCGGCTCGTCGTCGATCATCCGGGCGGGAAAGCCCGGAGCGAGGATCGACAGGCCGGTGGCGTCTTCGAGCCGGCGGACGATGTTGGGGGACCATTCACGGGGGCCGTACCGCGCCTCCCCGTCCTTGAAGATCTCGATCATGACCGGATTGAGCTCCACCGGGACGCCGCACCGGTCGGCGACCGCCTGGAACAGTCCGATGTCCTTGCTCACCAGGTCCATCGTGAACGAGATGTCACGCGAGCCGTTCAGGATCACCTGGCTCTCGGTCTCGTGAACGAACGAGTTGCCGGAGGAGATCCGCATCGCCTCCCAAGTGGTGTTCAGGTCCATGCCGGCCGCCTTCGCGGTGACCATCGCCTCGCAGCAGGACACCAGGTTGGCGGTGGCGAGGTAGTTGGTGACGACCTTGAGGATCGAAGCCGATCCGAGGGGGCCGGTGTGCAGGATTCGGCGGCCCATGGCTGCCAGCAACGGAAGGACGCGCTCGAACGTCGAGCGTTCGCAGCCGGCGAAGATCGAGATGTTGCCGGTGTCCGCCCGGTGGCAGCCGCCGGAGACCGGGCAGTCGACGGGCTCGCCGCCCAGTGCGATCACCTTCTCCCCGAGCCGCCGGACCTCGGCCTCGTCGGTGGTCGACATCTCCATCCAGATCTTCCCCTCGCACACGCCCTGAAGCAGTCCATCCCCGGCTTCCAGCACCGCGGCCGACGCCGCGGGGTTGGGCAGGCAGGTGACGACCACATCGGCGGCCTCCATGATCTGCGCGGGGCTCTCCCCCCAGTGCGCACCCGCGGCCAGGAACGGCTGCGCGGCGTCGGGGTCGAGGTCGCGCACCGTCAGGTCCAACCCATTGCGCAGCAGTGAGCCGGCGAGCTTGCCGCCGGCGTTGCCGAGTCCGATGAAGCCGATTTTCATGTGCCCGTCCCCGATTCCCATTTCAACGCCGGAAGGCCGGTCATTGCGCGCCATCGGGCCGCGATCCTGCCTCCCTCTCCGGATATCCGCGCCCTCGCTGGATTGCCGCGTCAGGATATCCGACCATGCCCCGTCCGGGCAGTCGTCGCCCAGCAGGAGCGCACTCTCCGCCAAGCTGCCCGGAACGGCACGAATACCGCACGCCACGTCGTCGCGCGCCACTTGGGCGGCTTCGACGTTCACGTCCACGCATTGGCGGCGGCCGAGGCGGCGATGAACCGGTATCTGGCGGAGCTGGGCTATGACGCCTGACGGGCCGCTCGGCGGATCGGGCGGATGCGGCACAATCGTCGGGACTCCGGGATCCCCGGCAGGAGGAACAAAGATGTTGAACCGCCTGAAGATCGAGAATTTCAAGGCGTGGCGGAAAGCCGATTTGACGCTCGGCAAGGTAACCGGATTGTTCGGAACCAACAGCGCGGGCAAGAGCAGCCTCCTCCAGTTCCTTCTGTTGCTCAAGCAGACCCGGAACGCCACGGACCGAGGACTGGTTCTCGATTTCGGTGGGCCAACGGATTTGGTAAGCCTGGGGACGTTCACCGATGTGGTCCACCGCCATGACGAGGACGCGCGAATACGCTGGCGCCTGGACTGGACGCTGCCCAAGACATTGAAGATCCAGGACCCGATGAGCTCTCGGAAGCGCCCGTTGTTCAAGGGTGACAGTCTGAAGATGCGGTGTGAAGTCGGTCTGAGGCAGGCACGCCTCTGGCCGTACCGGTTGGCATACCGGTTCGGCGGGGTGAAGTTCAGGCTGCAACCGCGGTCCGACTCGGAGGAGGACTTCGATCTGGCGACCAACGATGAGGAATTCCGATTCGTACGCATCCAGGGCCGTCCCTGGCCGCTTCCACATCCGGTCAAGACCCACCTGTTTCCGAATCAGGCAAGGAGCCTGTACCAGAACTCGGATTTCCTCGGCGATTTCGAGTTGGCGTACGAGAATCTGATGGACTCGATTTACTATCTCGGGCCATTGCGCGAGTACCCTCGGCGGGAGTACCACTGGGCGGGAGCCAGCCCGAACGACGTTGGCCAGCGCGGCGAGCGCGCGGTGGACGCGATACTTGCCGCCACTCGTGACCAGGAGAAGAGGAGACTGAAACCTCCGGCACGGGGGGTGCGTAGGATGCCGTTCCAGAAGGTCATCGCCCATTGGTTGAACAAGCTGGAATTGATTTCCGACTTCCGTCTCGAAGAGATCGCCAAGGGAACGAATTTGTACCGGGCGATGGTCAAGACCTCCCCGTCGGGCGTGCCGACGGCGCTGACCGACGTCGGATTCGGCGTGTCCCAGGTTCTGCCCGCGCTGGTCCTGCTCTATTACGTCCCGGAAGGCTCCACGGTGCTGATGGAGCAACCGGAGATCCACCTCCATCCCGCCGTGCAGAGCGGTCTGGCCGACGTCATGCTGAACGTTGCCGAGGTCCGAAACATCCAGATCATTGTGGAGAGCCACAGCGAACACCTGATGCGGCGCCTGCAACGCCGGGTCGCCGAAAAGGTGGCATCCTCCAAGGATGTGAAGTTGTATTTCGTTTCCTTGAAAGGAGACCGGGCGCGCATTTCCGATCTGCTCCTGAACGAGTGGGGTGAGATCGAGAACTGGCCGGAGAAGTTCTTCGGCGACGAAATGGGCGAGATCGCGGCGATCACGGAGGCTTCCTTGAGAAGAAAGATGGAGCAATTCGGATGACGGCATTCGTCGTGGATACCAACGTTGCGGTAGCCGCCAACGGCCGCGAGACTCACGCGGACTCACAATGCCAGTTGACCTGTGTGCAGAGGCTGGTGTCTCTGGTTGCACGGGAGGTAATCGCCATCGACGACAGGGGTCTCATTCTGGGCGAATACAAGAAGCACCTGAATTTTTCGGGTGGACCGGGAGTGGGTGACATGTTCTTCAAGCATGTGTTCAACAACCAGTATCAGTGTGAGCACGTCCGCAGGGTCGCGGTGACGCCGGCCGAGGACGATCGGCGAGGCTTCGAAGTGCTCCCGGAAAACACCTTCGACCGCAAGGACCGGAAGTTCCTGGCGGTTGCGGTGGTCGCAGGAGCAGTCGTTCTGAACGCGACCGACAGCGACTGGGGCGAGCAGGAGGCGCTGATGGACGAGCTGGGCGTCGAGGTGGGTCAACTCTGTCCACATTTTTTGAGGAAATCCCGACGCAAGCGGCGACCGTGAGGAGTGACTCCAACTCGCCGTGGAACGCAAAGTACCCCGGCACTCCGCACTGGCCCTGGTCCCCGGCCATCGGCCGGGACGACGACGTGCATGCGAATCCGGCTCGCTTCGTCGGCGAAGACGTGGTGGTGACGGAGAAGCTGGACGGTGGCAACACACTTCTTCATGCCGGCAAGGTCTACGCGTGCAGCGTGTCGGCCCCTTCCGACGCGAAGTGGATGGCGATGGTGAAGAAACACCACGCCTGGAAGGTGAACGAGCCCGAGGTCTGGCTCTACGGCGAGGATGTTTACGGCGTGCACAGTATCGAGTACGAACCCGTGGCGGAGCATGAGACGTTCTACGCATTTGCGCTACGCAACGGTGACGGCGCGTTTGCCGCTTTCGCCGAGGTCGAGGCATACGCGAAGCGCCGGGAGATTCCGGTGGTGCCGGTGCTGTTCAGGGGGTGCTTTCGTTCGGTCGCCGAGATCAGCGCGTTCATGGAGCAGGCACACGTTGAGCCGTCCATGCTCGGGGGTGAGCGGGAAGGCGTCGTCATGCGGCTGGCGCGAGGGTTTGCGGCGGCGGAGTTCCAGGACAACGTCTGCAAGAGCGTCCGCCCCGGACATGTGCAGAGCGACGAGCACTGGACCCGGAACTGGAGACCGTGCCGGATCGTGGGGTGGGCTGGGTGATGCTGCCCGCGTTCTCGCGCCAGCGGTTGTGGGCGCACACCCTGGCCAGGATGCACTATCCCGACGACTGTGAAGCATGAGAATTCAAGGGTAAGTTCAAGTCTGGTTCAGCTACGGAAGATCGACTCCGGGAACCGAGAGATTCCCCCGGACCTGCTACCTGCCTCTGCCATTGCCTCCATTCCCCCTGGCTCCATAGAGCCGTCCGCGGCTCCGTCCATGGTTCCGCCCGCGCTGCCGTTCGTGGAATTGCTCCAGTTCTTCGGCGAACCGGGATTCGTTCGGCAAGAGCCGAATGGCGCTCTCGAAAGCCGCTTCCACTTCACCGGCCGGGGCGCGCTGCCAGCTCAGCGTTCGCGCCAGATCGCGCCATGCCCAGGCATGGCGGGCGGGTGATGCATCCATCTGGATGACCCGTTCCAGCAGGCCGCGCGCTTCCACGAGGAGGCGCCGGTCCACCTCGCGCCAGCCACGCCGCTGTTTCCTTCCGGCTTCCTGGGCAAGCCACATCTTGGTCTGTGCGAATTCGTGCAACGCGCGAGAGTCCGTCTGAACCGCATCGCCGGCCTGTTGGAAATAGCGATGCGCGATGCGGGGTTCCCGAAGGCGCCGGGCCAGGATGGCGGCGTCGATCGCGTCTTGCGCCGACGCGCTCACGGCAAGCTCGTCGAGGAGGCGCCGTGCATCGTCGTTTCTGTCATGATCGAGCAACACCTCGATCCACGTATTCGCAACGTTGGGTATCGCGGCTTTCGGTCCGGCGTCGCGGAACCGGGTGAACACTTCCTCTGCCTTGTCCGGAGCGTCCCGTTCGGCGTAGAGCCGGATCATCTCCGTCGCGAGCACCGCCGAGGCCTGATTCGCCTTCCAGGAATCCCGCACCCGCCGAAAGGCATCATCGAGACCGCCCACGGCGCGCAGATAAGCGGCATCCTGGAGTGCGGACACGGCGGCATACTCCGGATGCGCCGGTAGCGTGACCCGAAACCAGGTACGATCCGTATCGAATTCGAAGCGCGGCGCCGGAGATCCGTTCTCCGCCATCGCACGGTAGATCCGCGGCAGCCCGGTACGCCATTCTTCCGCCAGTCCGAGCTGCTTCAGGAACTCGCCGACGCGGGGGTTCCGGGCGGGTACGGGCGCAGGTGGATCCGATGCGCCGGCCTCGAAGTGGTGCGGCTCGATGCCGGCCACCGGCCCCGGATAGCTGATGATCTCCATGCGATCGGGGTACAGGCATACCTTGGTCGGCTCCATCACGTCGGAGCGATAGCCACGGTGGTAGACGGCGTTGACCAGCGCCTCGCGCAGCGCCGGCACCGGATAGCTGACCCAGCCGTGTACCTGGCTGCGGTCCCGTTCCTTCTTCAAGTGCGTTTGCGAGAGTCCTTCGAGATACCGCAGGCAATCCCGGATCTGTGCGGCCAGGGTCCCGCGGAAAACGCGCTGGCTTTGCACCTCGCCGGCGCGGTCCGCCGCGAACTGCACCACCGCGATCCGGGCGCCGGGAAACCACTGCTCGGGATCGTCGGAGAAGAAGAGCAGCCCGATGTTGCGGGGGACTTCATGCTCGTTGACGGGGGCGGTGATGCGCATTCGACGGTAGATGGTCACTGCATCGGGTTCGTCGCGGAGCGCGCTACGCACGTCATGGAGATGCTCGCGCACCTTGCCTTCCCGCAGATCTTCAATCCGCGCCCTGTGCGCCGCGCGATGGTCCCAGGGTACTTGTGTCTTCTGTTCGAGCAGGGCCTCCAGCCTGCCGTTGGCTTCCGCGTCCACGGTTTCCGATCCGATGCGGACCCAGTACTTCCAACGCCCGTCGCGGAGGTCCGGAGCGCGATGCGGAGAATCATCGCTGGCGGGCGCCCAGACGACCAGCACGTCGCGACCGTCCAGCACTTCAGGGGAGAGGATCGGGGCATAGCCGGGCCGCATCGTATTGCAGCGGCCGCGTATCCATCTTTGGGCGGCGTCGATCTCGGTCAAGCCGGCCACCGGCCTCACGGCACGGCCCTCCGACTCGGCAACGCCGATGACGACGTAACCGCCGTTGAGACTCTGAAGGTCGTTGGCGAACGCGCAGATCGTCTTCAGGACCTGGACACCGGTGGTCTCCGGGTTCCAGCCCGCCTTGAACTCGACCCGCGCGGACTCGATCGACCGGCCGCGGAGAAGATCATCGACGTTGATGGAGAGGATGGAGCTCATGCCGGAATTGTGCGGATAGTGGTATGGGCGATCAACGGACCACTGGCTCGGGGAGGCCGCCGCACTCCCGCATGGCGATCTCGACCAGCGACAAACTCCGGGGTTTCGGGCGAACTCGTCCCGGGGCAGGCGCGGCGTCCTCAGGGCAGGGCTGGGCGCAGGGCGCCGCGTAGCAGCAGGCATAGAGGAATCGGCAGCACGACGACCACCGCCATCGCGAGCATCGCCGCGCCGAGCCCGAGCCCGTCGCTGACCAGGCCGAACGCGATCGGCCCCACGACTGCCGCCCCGCTCACGATGGTGTAGATGAGGGCGAAGCCGCGGGAGTGGCGGCGTTCATCCACCAGATCGCCGACGGTGCCGTAGGTGATCGTGGACGAGCCTTGCAGCACCACTCCCACCACGGGCAGCAGGCAGAGAGCGAGCGCAACCGGCGCGAAGAGTACGGCCACGATGCCGGCGGCGCTCAGCAGCTCGACCAGGACGAGCGCCCGCACCACCCCGATGCGCGCGGCCAGCAGGCCGCATCCGAGCTTCCCCACCATGCCGCCAGCGAGGGTGAGCACCACGCCCAGGCCGGCCAGACCCGCCGGCGCCTGCTTCTGCAGCAGCAGGAAGGTGACGAACACCAGGAATCCGTCCTGTACCGCGATGTCGAGAAACGCGATCGACGCGAGGGCGGTGAACCCGAACGGATGACGGATCCCCCAATCGGTGCTGCGCATCGCACGCTCTCCGCCGGAACGGGCGCCGCCTCCTCCGATCCGGGCCGCGCGCAACAGCAGGAACAGGCCGGCGCCCGCGACCAGCACGAGCGCGCCGTAGCCGGACGCCACCCCCTGCCAGCCCACGCCGGCGCCGAGGAGGGCCGTCGCCAGCCCGGTGAATGCGAGCTTGCCGGCGTCGCCGCTCGCGTTGTAGGCGCCGAGCGCGGTGCGCCGCGCCGGGCCTTCGAACTGCCCGCTCACCAGCGACGAGCAGAGCGAGTGCTGGAAGGCGGCGCCGCAGCCCGCGATGCCGAGCCCGAGCAGCACTCCGGTGAACCCGCCGGCCATCGAGAAGGCGAAGTACCCGGCCCCGCCGCAGAGCAGTCCGAACGCCAGCAGGCCGCGCTGCCCGAACCGCTCCGAGAGCATGCCGGAGGGCAGCTCCAGCACCCACATGGCGCCGCCGTGGACGGCACGGATCATGCCCACCTGCGCGTAGCCGAGCCCGAACGTCTGCGCCAGGACCGGAAGCAGGACGTAGATCGACGCGGTGAGCCCGTCCTGGACGCCGTGCGTGCCGCAGCACGCGGCGAGGGTCAGCTTCCGCCGCGCGTCCGGGGTCGCGCCGCGCTTCATGGCCGCGGCGCGGGGCGGAAACATCATCCGGATGGCTTCAACAGACCGCTCCCAGGCTCGAACCGGGCCGCGTTCGGCAACAGGCGACCAGTCAACGGCCGATGGCTGGTGTGAAAGTCGAAAGAATCTCCGCGCCGGGAATCATGACGGCTCCTCCGGGGGCGGGGAAGGAGCCGGCAGGCCCGGAGAGGAAATCGGCGGGGACGGAACACGGGTCGGAACCCGGACGGTCAGGGCGGGCCGGTGTCGGGGAACATCACCTCGGCCTCGGAGCCGGCGCGGAAGATCTTCACCACCCTGGGGAGCGGCACGGGAGAGGTCGCCGCCGGACTGGCATCCGGCAGGAGCAGCTCCTGGATATGCACCGCCGACAGGGGCGCGGCCGAATCCGGCGCGGTCCGCGCGGCCCGCACCGCCAGGGCGAGCTCGCCCTCCCGGTTGGCGTGGACCAGCGCAGGCGCCTGGACGGGAGAGACCTCCAGCGTGGCGGTGGCGAACTCCGAACGGTCCTCGACGGGAGCCTCGCCGCCGACGGCCGGAGGTCGGGCCGTGCGGTCGATGGCGAGCACCCGGAGATCATCGAACACAATCCGGCTCAGCCGGCCCCCGCCCGTGGCCGAGAGGAGATTGTCCAACTCGAAAAGCTCCGTGGACGGCACGCTCGCGGTGAAGATCACGTCGACCCGATCACCGGGATCGATGAGGCCGGCATACCGGGTCGCCGGCCCGATGTTCACGGACACCGCCCTCATGCCGGGGGAAAGGATGAGGGACAGAAAGCCCCGTGCCCCGGGGTGCACCAGATCGGTGGACAGCAGGGGAGTGCCCGCGTCGATGGGGACGCGCACCGCGGCGCCGAGGATGTCGTCGGCGGACGACGCGGGGATCGCGCCGGCCGGGATCTGGCCGACCTCCAGCGCATCGGGGACGACGTCGGCCTCGCCGAGGAGGGTGCCGACGGAGAGGTAACGGGCCGCGAGCAGCATCCGCTTCGTCTCCGGCGCCACGATTTCGGGCACGGGTGCGGCCGTGGCGGGCACGGGCACCGGCTGGGGGGAGCGGCCGAGATTGAGGAGTCCGTAGGTGATCGCCAGAGTCACGAGGAGGACGGCGGCGACGAGGAGAGCGACGATGGCCCAGTAGCGACGCATGGCGGCGGCCTCTCCGCGGCTCCTTCTAAAGGACGCCCAGGGGCGCCGCCAGCAGGACCCCCACCGCGGGCAGGGCGACCGCCACGGCGAAGGGAAGCTGGCGCCGGTGGCGCCGAGAGGCGGGGAGCGGAAGCGCGGCCCACAGGGCCATCAGCAGGGAGATGAGGGCGAATCCCAGGCAGTACGCCGCCCACTGCTGCGGCTGCACCCAGAGCACGGTCGCCGTGGCGAGCTTCACGTCTCCGCCCCCGCAATGCCCGAGCAGGAACCCCGCGAGAAGAAGAAGGAAGGCGATGGCGGCGATCACGACGTGGGGCAGGACGCCCGGAGGAAAACCGGTCCAGGCCCATGCCGCGGCGAACAGCACCCCCAGGGCGATGGGGATGACGTTCGGGACGACCCGGGCGGCGCAATCGGTGACCACGCTGGCCAGCAGCAGGACGCACGCGCCCAGAGCCAAGGGCAGCGGAAACGTCATGAAGAACCTCCTTGCCGGGATCGCGGGCTCATTGCCCATGACGTAAGGTGAGATACTTCTTCCAAAGCAGCGTGCAACATATTGAAGTATGGCATACTCCGGCATCGAAAAGACCGAGAGGCGAGCTGCGTGCCACGCCTCCGCCGACGGCAGGCGGACCCGGTGGGCGCTGCGGCGGCCGGATCGTCCGCTTCGGGACGGATGCTCGCAGAGCCGCTCGGTTTCGGCAACGGGAACGACGAAATGCAGGAATTCCCGCTCATTCCCCGGGGCAGGGCCATACCGCTCCCGTGCCCGGACCTTCCAACGGTCCGGGCGGCGGAGCGAGACGGATCCGCGGGTTAGCGGAAACTGCCGGACGGACTGGAAGGCCGGGCGCATGATCCAGAGACGCGAATCCCGGGAACGCGAAGACCGGCGGATCGGGCGGACGGCGGCCGTCCTGACCGTCCTGACCGTCCTGGCCGGGCTCGCGGGCTGCGCCGCCGCGCCCTTTCTCGGCGATCCGCCGGACCGGCAGGACATCCTGGATCGTGGCCTCCCCATCGCCCGGGCGGCCCTGGGCACCGGCCAGCTCGACACCGCGCAACGCCTCTACCGTGCCCTCGCCCAGCAGGTCGATCCGGCGCCGGAGCCGCATCTGGGGCTCGGGCAGATCCACCTCGCGGCCGGAGACTGGCGGAAGGCGTTCATGGCGTTCGGGAAGGCGGAGGCCCGGAGCGGGGACCGCCCGGACATGTTGCTGGAGGCCCGGATCGGAATCGCCCGGAGCCAGCTTCTCGGTGGGGACTGGAACGCGGAGAACACGAACGAGGATCGGCCCGGGCCTCCCGTCGAACGCTGGGACGCGGCCGGGGAGACGCTCGCGGGCGCCCTCCGGGACGCCGAAGGACTCGACCCTCCCCCCGGGGGGCTGGGGGCGGCGTGGGGACTCATGGCCGTCATCAGGGACCACGCGGGCGATCGGCCGGGCGCCGACGAGGCCATGCGCAAGGCGCTCGCGGCCTCGCCGACGGACCCCGCGCTATGGGCCAACGCGGTCGCGATGCGGGCCCGGCACGGAGACCTTGGGGCAGCCCGGTACCTGCTGGCGAGCTGGGCGGACGAATTCTGGCTGCGCGGGGACAAGCGCCGGCTCGAACGGCTGATCGGAGAACCGGCCCCCAGCGCTCCCGCCCCGGCGCTCCGACTGGTTCCGGGCGGTGAAGCCGGCTCCTTGCCGGCCCCGCCCGGGTCGGAGACCGGCCCCTGGACGCCGAGGCTCCACTGGCTCGGGCTGCCGGGGCCGGCGCGACCGGCCCCCCCGGCCCCGGCGCCCGTACGGCTGTCCCTGGGCCAGACTCGCTCCCTCACCCTGGCCGAGCCCGCGGCGGCGGTGGTGGTGGTCCGCGAGGACGTGGCCGACGTGCACCTCACGGCGCCGGACACGCTCTACCTCGTGACCCGGGGACCCGGCCAGACCCAGATCGCGATCGATCTGGAAGGCGGGGAGCGGATCCACACCACGCTCACCGTCGTGCAGGACCCGGCGCCCGTCCAGGCGGTGCTGGACACGCTGGACGAGGGAAGGCACCTGGAGGCGGTCGGGCTCCCCTACGCGATCAGCATCCGGGGCGCCGTGCCTTCCCCGGAGACTGCGCAATGGGTGCTGAAGCGGGTGGCGGGCGCGGTGCCGGAGGGCGTGGCCCTCGACGACGCGATGCAAGTGGCAGGGCCGCTGCAGGTCGAGCTCGAAGTCCAGATCGCCGAGGTCGCGCGTTCGATCAGCGAACGGCTCGGGATCCAATGGGGCAGGGTGGGCATCGGATCTCGATCTCAGAAGAGTATAAACTTTCCAAATCCTATATCCATACATCCCCTTGATCCCGATTTTGATCCAAATAATTTCTTTGATCCCTTTGCTACCAAAAGCAGAAACTTCAACGTCGTGACGCCGTTCGGGAACATGAACAAGACGTTCGAGACGATACTGGATGGATTCGGAAATGTCATCGGAAGGAGAAAGATAAACAATTACAGTGTCATGATCGATGTGCTGGCGAGCGCGGGGCTTGCGAACGTGCTGGCCCAGCCGACCCTGACGGCGCTGTCGGGAGAGGAGGCGAGCTTCCACGCCGGAGGGGAGATCCCGGTGGTGTCGGAGATCAAGGAAGACCGGACGGTCTACACCTACAGGGAGCTGGGCGTGATCCT
This sequence comes from uncultured Gammaproteobacteria bacterium, assembly GCA_958295835.1. Taxonomy (GTDB): domain Bacteria; phylum Pseudomonadota; class Gammaproteobacteria; order HK1; family HK1; genus HK1. The sequence continues at coordinate 2,750,988 of OY282378.1, read as the reverse complement.
GGGATTCGTCCCCACCGTCATCAGCGAGGATCGCATCGGGATCAGCGTCAGGGCGGAGGTCAAGGAAGAGGACGAGTCGAGGACCACGGTCAGCACCATACCGGTTCTGGCCGCCCGCAAGGCCCGCACCACCGTGGAGGTCGGCAACGGGGAGTCCTTCGTCATCGCGGGGCTGTTCAGCACCGGCAGCGAACGGAGCGAGTCGGGCCTTCCGGTGCTGAAGGATCTGCCGGCGGTCGGCCTGCTGTTCGGGCAGACCGTGGCGAGTGCGGAGGAGCGCGAGCTGATCATCACGGTGACCGCGCGGCTGGTCCACCCCGGCAAGGTCCCGGAGGAAGGAGAGGCGCCGATCCCGCCGCTGGGCCGGACGGTCAACGGGTATTACGTGTGAGGCGCGACCGCCGAGGAGCAGTGCCATGCGAGTCGATGGAATGGACGTGAACCGCAAGCAACGCGGGCGCCGGAGGATCGGGAGGCTCGCCGTGCTGGCCGCCGGCCTGCTGCTCGCCGGCTGCACGCAGTTGGCGCTGCAGGAGCCGTTCATGAACCCCTCCAACGCGACCGTGACCGCCATCGGGGAGCGGGTCTCGGGGGTGGTGGCCGAAGCCCGGGCCCGGCAGGCGGTGGCCCGGGCCTGCAACCGGAAGCCGCGCGACGTCTGCCCTCCCGAGCCGACCGTGGCGCCGCGGTCGGATCCGCGTGCGATCAAGGCGCTGGAGGCATGGGAGGCGGGCGCGGCGAAGCAGCCGGCCGGAGAGGTCGCCCCGGCATCGCTGTAGTCTGCAAGGAGCGGCCCGAATATCTTCCAGGCGCATTTCATTCCGACCGGCTCGCGGCATGGATGCGGACGGGCCCGGAATGGCGGGCCTTGCAGGATGACCGATGGCTGAGAATCCGGAGGTCCGGGGCTTCGGGAGGGACGCGGCGACCTGCCTCGCACTGCGCACGGGGCTGTCCGGCCTGAATGCCCGCGTGGACCGGGCGCCGTTCCGGGCGATGCTCGAGACGGTGGCCCGGGAACCCGGCCCGAAGGTCCTCCTGGCGGATCTGGAGGGCGCGGAAATGTCGGCCCCCGAGGCCACGCGCGCGCTGCGGGGGATCATCCACCCCGACACCCTCCTCATCGTCATCGCCACCGACGACAGCGCCCAGAGCGTGCGCGTCTGCTACCGGGCCGGCGCCACGGACTACCTGGTCAAGCCCCTGAGCGCGGCGTCCGCCCGGGAGGCGGTCACCATGGCGCTGTCGGATCCGGACGCTCCCGCCCGCCAGCACGCGGGCAGGGTGGTGGCGTGCGGCGGAACCGCGGGGCTGGGGCTCTCCTCGCTCGCCCTGATCATCGCCCGGGGGATCGCTCATGCCGGGCGGACGGTGCTCTGCGTGGACCTCGACCCGGTCGCCGGACGCGCGCGGAACCTGACCGGGACCCGGCCCAACCTGGCCCTGGACGCGACCCTGTTCCGGCTCGAAGTGGAGCTCCAGGCGCAGGACGAGGCCGAGGAAGAGGAAGGGAAGGGGAACGCGGATCCGGCGCTGACGCGCACGGAGATCGACGTGCGCCTGGCCGTGCCGGTGCAGCCCGGGTTGGGGCTGGTGGCGTTTCCGGCCCCGGAGAGTCCTCCCGAGGAGCCCCCGACGGGGCGCAGCGTCCAGCGCCTGCTGGACGGGCTGGCGAACCAGGCCCAGGTGGTGCTGGTCATCGGGCTCTCCGAGCCGGACGTGCAGATGGCGGCGTTCGAGGCCGCCGACGCCCGCCTCGTCGCCTACGAGCCGACCCTGGCCAGCATCGGGTACGCGACACACCTCCTCGCGCTGCTCGAGGACCCGCAGAGCACCACCCTCATCGAATGCCATCCGCGCGGACCCCGCACGTCCCTGACCCCGAGGGAGATCATGCAGGCTCTGGCGGGACGCCGCCCGGACGTCGTCATCCCCTACGAGCCGTCCCTGTGGGCGCGGGCGGGCGGACGCGAGAAGCCCCGTCCCCCCGGCAAGCGCTACCTCCGGGGTCTGCAAACGGTGATCGCCACCGCCATCGGCGCCCCGGTGGAGCATCTGGGCAGGGGGTGACGGAGCGTGCGTTTCCGGCTGATCGGACAGGAGGTGGCCGGTATCGACGAATCTGAAATTCCGATTTACATATAGTCGTCTGTTTGTAAAATACAAATATGATCAGGCGCGACATCTGGCTGAACCGGCTTCAGCGGGCAGGGTTCCGCCGGCCGATCGTCTGGCTCTCCGGCGTGCGCCGCGTGGGAAAGACGACCCTGGCCCGGATGCTGCCGGACGCCGTGTACATGAACTGTGACCTGCCCTCCGTGGTGCGGACGCTGGATGATCCCGAGCTGTTCCTCGACGGCCGGAAACCGGGCACGATGGTGGTTCTCGATGAAGTCCACCGCCTGGATGACCCCAGCCGCCTGCTGAAGATCGCCGCCGACGAGTACCGCCACCTCAGGATCCTGGCCACCGGCTCCTCCACCCTGGCCGCCACGCGCAAGTTCCGGGATGCCCTGACCGGGCGCAAGGAGGCCGTCCACCTCTGCCCGGTGTTGTGGGAGGAATGCGCCGATCCTTTCGGCCTGCCCGAGCTCGACCGCCGCCTGTTGCATGGCGGCCTGCCCGAACCGCTGCTGGCGGAACGCAAGACCCCCGCGTCGTTCAGCGAATGGATCGACAGCTTCTACGCCCGGGACATCCTGGAGCTGTTCGGGATCCGCAACCGCCAGGGCTTCCTGTCGTTGTTCCGGCTGCTGTTGCGCCGGAGCGGCGGGCAGATCGACTACAGCCGGCTTGCGAATCTGAGCGAACTGAGCCGGCCGACGGTCAAGGCGCACATCGAGGCCATGCAGACCGCCCACGCCGTGCATCTGCTGCGGCCTTTTCACGGCGGTGGCAAGCGGGAGATCGTCAGCCGTCCCAAGTGCTACGCCTTCGATACCGGATTCGTCACCTTCGAGAAGGGCTGGGAAAGCATCCGGGACGACGACCGTGGCCTGCTGTGGGAGCATCTGGTGCTGGACGCCCTGCGCTTTCGTTACGCGGACGAGGACATCTTCTACTGGCAGGACAAATCCCGCCGTGAAGTGGATTTCGTCATCCGTCGGGAGCGGGACCGCGTGGACGTGGTGGAGTGCAAGATCAACTCCGACAAGTTCGCTCCCGCCGCGGTCGAGGCCTTCCGGGGCCTGTATCCGAAGGGCGACAACTACATCGTCAGCCCTGTCGTGAAGAAGCCTTACCGCGTCCGCCAGGGTGGCCGGGTATTCACGATCTGCACCACGAGGGATCTTCGATGATGAATCTCCGGCGCTCCGGCGGATCACCCTGCGACACGCGGCTTCGATATCGGCGCCGCGAGCATGATCCTCCTGCTCCGGCGCTCCGCCGTTCGCCCGTCCGGATTCGTTCCATGGCCGTTCTACCTCGAACGTCGGGAAGATTTCCTACAAGTATTGTCCTCCTGTCCTACATGATTGACGCCGATGTACTGATATTCAGGTGCAATGTGCGGCGGGGCTCATGATAGGATTGAATGCCAAAACGGCCCCGTGCTGCCGTTGTCGGCAACATGAACAGTGTGATCCGACCGGTTGCGGAGTCGGACGTAGCATCCACTCGAGGAGGCAGGGGGATGGGATCCGGTTCGAGCGGAGCAAGGATCGGTTCCACGCCGATTTCCGTGACGGCCTTCGTGGACTGGAACTCGCAAATCCACAACGCTGACGTTTCTCCGGATGATCCGCATGGCAACGCGAGACGGACGTTGACGAAGACATCCAGGATTATCGGGAAGGCTTTGGCCCGGCTGGCGCCAGCCTGTCGATTCAGTGTGATTTTCCGACTTTATCATGGATGGTACAAGGGTTGGGAGCCGGCTGACAATTTCAAGGCGATAACCACCATCGTCTCGCAGACCGATTTTTCCATGTTGGCGCGAACACGCAACGTGACTTTTTCCCCGGACGTACAGTACGGACACACGCTGCTTTCTGCTCTGCCGGAAAGGAGACATGTTCGTCCTCCGATCCATCTTCCAAACACGTGGCGCCAACAAGATGGACGCTCGGCACGGCAGGAAAAGATGGTTGACACCGCGCTCGCCGCCGATCTTCTGGATTGGGCGCGGGAAGGTCAAGGTGGTTGGGCGCTCGTCCTCTCCGAGGATGATGACGTCGTGCCCCCGGTTCTTGCGGCGGAAGCATGGACAAGACCGCATGGGGGCCGCGCATTCATACTAAGAATCCGGCGCGGTGGTTCGTTTCTCAAGCTGGATGGATTGTTGCTGGAGATGAAGTGATGAACGTCGACATGAAATCGCGTTGCGAAGAACTCGCCGTATTTGCCGATCTCGGGACGGCGCCTCCCCGCTGGATGTCTCATGGCGGTCGTCAGGTCATCGGAATGTGCCGGGAAGGCGAAGATCTGGATCTGGAGTTTCAGGAAGGCGGGTCCGGCCGGGTTGTCGAGCGCTACCCCGACGGCAGACCGCCTCGCACCCATCGGTCATATCGAGCGCTCCTGGCTTCGGAAAAATTCGGCGACCTTGGACGATGGGCCAATCAGCAGAAGAAATTCTTCCGGGAACACCCGAAGAATGTCGAGGTCCGTATTCCGGTCAAGGGATTGCTTTCGAAAGTCGATGATCCTGCCGATGATCCTTCCATGGACATCGCCCGTCTCGATGATTTTCTGTCCTTGAGGGAGCGCCACGAGCTGCGATCCGTCCACGTCATGCTGATCGACGGCCCTGCCGGTATCGGCAAGACCAAATTCATCGAGTCCCTTGCCCATTCCCGCGCGGACAGATTCATGACCGGGCGACGTCCCCTCCTCCTTCATGTCCAGAGCCGGGGACGTGTGCTTACCTTTCTCCAGGATCTGATCGCGTTCAGCCTGCAAACCCTGCGCCTTGCCGTTACGTTCGATCAGGTCCCGGTGCTTGTTCGTCACGGACTTGTGACCCTGGCCATCGACGGTTTCGATGAACTTGGAGATCCAAACGGGTACGATCTTGCATGGAGCCAGGTGAACGACCTGGTCGAACAGGTTCGAGGCGAGGGAACTCTCATATTGGCGGGGCGGGAGACATTCATCGGGCACGAGCGCATCGAGAGGAACATCACGACACTGAAAGAGTGTGATTTCGTCAATACCCTTTCCTTGCAGCCGCCCGAACCACGTGTTGCAAAAAGGTGGATTGAAGAAAAAGGATGGTCGGCGAGTGATATCGAATCCGTTGGCGAGCTCTTCGAACCGGGTTCCTATGCGTTGCGGCCATTTTTCCTGGTGCAAATCGCCAACTCCGATATTGTTTCGACCATTCGGGAAAGACCCACCGGCAGGCCCCTCGCTTTCCTGGCCGAGTGGATGATCGAACGTGAAGCGGGCAAGTTCGGCAATCCGGTCGAAGAGGTGATGGATGATGAGAAACGTCGGGACTTTCTCCGGAACCTTCTCCAGGAAGTCGCTCGCCATTTGGCTGACGACCAGACGGAGGCCATCGACGAGATCCTGATAGCGTGGCTCGTCGATTTCGTCCTGCCCGAGGATACCGATCGGGAAGTCCTCGGGATTTTGAAGAATCGCGCATCTGTCGTGGCATTTCTCGAGAAGGACGACAGGCCGAACTATCGTCGATTCGCGCATTCCCAGATATTCAATCACTTCCTCGGTGAAGTGGTGATCAAGGCCATACTGAACGAGGAACTGCCGAAATTCATCAGGCGGAACATCCTGGGTGCGGATTTTCTTTCGGCATTCAGTGATCTGGCCTTGCATGTGGCTGAATCGGACCCGGAACGTATCCGAACATTTTTCTCGATCGTTTCCGATCGTGTACGAACATATTCGACCATTGACCGGGGGTCGCGAAATCTCGGCGCCTTGCTCATGACCATGCTGCCGGCAATGGAGGACACGGGCGATCTGGGAGTCGAGAAACTCGTTGTTGACGAATCCTTGGTACAGGGAACCGCGCCGGCAGCGAAGATCATGGAATGTATCGTGAATCAGCTCGATGTCCGGGGCGCGGATCTCCGGAATCTGATTTTTCAAAAATGCAGGATCGGAACCCTGATCGTGGACGAAACGACGCGTGTACCGGAGTCGTGCCCGATTCCCAGGTTGATTCGAGACGAGCAGCTTGGAACCGGACGGGGGCGGGTTGTCGGAGAACCACGGGAAATCGAAGAATGGCTGGATAGGCATGGACGGAGCAGCACTGTTATGCGGGAAGCCCGTTCCGGGCTTGTACCCGATGATCTCCGCCACGACGATTTGGTGAAGCTCCTCGGTCGCGCCTGCCGAAACGGTTCATACTGGATTCCGAAAAAGGCGGACAGCCACATCAATGCGTTCGTGGAAGATCCGCTTTGGCCCGAAGTTTTCGACATATTGAAGGAACACGATCTGATCCGGGAAGAACGCAAAGGTCTGTCGAGACCAAGTACGACACGTCGGTCGCGTGGTCGTGTGAGGGATTTTTTTCTCATCAGACGTTCCAGGGACATATTGAAGGAGGATGAAACCGATCCTCAGATCCGGGATTTCTATTCTTCACTGATCGGGAAAATCCGAAGCTGAAAGGGGGGCGCCATACCGCCGCCCATGCCGAACTGCATTGAAATCCGAACATCCACCGTTCATATTTCAAGGCATGGCGATTCCTCGAACACACCACCTGCGTCGCGTGAACCTGCTGTTGCGCGAGTTCCCGGTGGTCGCGCTGCTGGGCGCGCGACAGGTCGGAAAGTCCACGCTCGCCCGGCAACTCGTCGCATCGCGCCCTGGCCCGACCACATGGTTCGACCTGGAGAACCCGGCCGATCTCGCCCGTCTGGCCGACCCCGGACTGGAGCTCCGGCCTCTGCGCGGACTCGTCGTCCTCGACGAGATCCACCGCCTCCCGGACGTGTTCCCGCTCTTGCGCGTCCTCGCGGACCGGCCGCGAACGCCGGCCCGGTTCCTCGTGCTGGGCAGCGCGTCTCCCGACCTGCTCCGCCAGACCTCGGAGACGCTCGCCGGGCGCGTAGCGTTCCACGAACTCGACGGTTTCTCCCTGCGAGAGGTCGATGACCTGGAACGGCTGTGGCTGCGCGGCGGCTTTCCGCTCTCCTGGCTCGCACGCTCGATGCCGGCCAGCCGCCGCTGGCGCGACGGCTTCATCCGGACCTTCCTCGCCCGCGACGTCCCGGAGCTCGGCTGTCTGATCCCCTCGACGACCCTGCGCCGTTTCTGGACCATGCTCGCCCACTGGCACGGCCAGTTGTGGAACGGCGCCGAGTTCGGCCGCGCGTTCGGCGTTTCCCACACCACGGTGAGGCGCTATCTCGATCTCCTGACCTCGGTGTTCGTGGTTCGGCAGTTGCACCCATGGTACGAGAACGTCGGCAAGCGGCCGGTGCGTTGTTGCCGCCCCTGCGCGGATGAAACCCGTGCGCCGCGGGCGCGTGGGGATGATGCGCGGGACCGTTGCCGTGGTGTCGCCGGCTGACGCCTCCGCACAGCGGTTTTGGCCGGCCATTGACGAATCCGATACGCATTATTGTCCGGATCGAATGGTCACGGTCCCTGAGCCGGTCCCAAGATCCCGACCGGGTTCTACCCTGCGCGCGATGATGATATCCTGACGGCTGCACTCATCGGCAAAGCTTCTCCGCTCGTGGCCCGTGCCTGCATCGTGAGGTGGACACGGGTTGACCGGGACGACAAAGAGGATTCCGAATCGACAGGCGGGCAGGTCGACATGGGACGGCTCTCCGAATCGACCAACCGGCGGGCGCTCCGGCGTAGCCCTCGGTCACGCATGCAAGGGGCGAGCACCCTGGAAGGGGTGATCGGACTCACCCTGCTCGTTCTCGGGCTCGTGATGCCGATCACGGGACTCGTCCAGAAGATCGCCGTCACCGACACCTACGCCCAGGCCGCCCGGGACGCCGCGATGGCCGTGGCCGTGCTGGAGACGGCCCCGGCCTCCGATGCCGACCTGCAGACGGTGCTCTGCGATGCGGTCAAGGAGAGTCTGGGCCGGCCCACCGCCAGTTGCGGAGACGAATGGGTGCTCGAACTCCAGGCCTATGCCTCCCCGTCCGCGCTCGCCGCCGACCCCCCCACGCCCCGAACCGGTGGGGCGGTGGGCGGAGAGGACAATGACGTCGTCGTCGTCCGGATGTTCCTCAGGAGCGAGCCGATCTGGCACAAGCTGTTCCCCGACCCCGCGTACGCGAACGCGGCTCCCGATTCGAAGGGAGCGAAGGGGCCGCCCGTCGCCGTCGGGTTCGCGCGCAACGGCCGCGGCGTGGGAGGCACGCCATGACCGCGACCCGGAGACTCCGGATCTTGCCGGGCGACGCCCGGGCCGGAGCGGGAGGCGCGCCGTGATCGTGGCCCGATCCCTTCGCCTCCCCGGTCCCCTGATCGGGTCCCCGCTTCCTCCCCGCTTTCGCGGAGGACAAGCCCGCGGGGAGAGGCAGGCTCTGCCGGGCGACGCCCGTGCGAGCGCCACCGTGGAGCTGGCGGCCCTCGTCTCCGTGCTTCTGGCCAGCATCACCATGGTGCTGGACGTCTACGCCTACCAGCGCGCGCAGGCCGGGGCGCAGAGGATGGCCCAGATCATCGCGGACTACGTGGCGAACCAGTCCGGCACCCTGGCATACCCCGAGGTCCAGGCGTTGGGAAGGGCGCTGAGAGGCCCGGAGATCGGCGCCGACAACGCGATGGTCGTCCGCCTGACCGCCCTGCACCAGGAAAGCGCCGCGGGCAGCACCCCCACGATCCCCTGGGTGACCTCGATTCCGCTCGGGGACTCGGCCGTCGCCAACGGGCTCACCGCCCGATGCCCGCCGCGCGACGGCCGGTTCGACTTCTTCGGCGAGGAGGGGAACACCCCGGCCCTCCCCGACGGCCTCACCCTCGACGGCGGCGCCGACGTCATCGTCGCCCAGCTCTGCGTGCAGCTCACGAACCCCGGGGTCGCGCAGAACGCCCTGTTCGACGCAGTCATCTACCGGGCGAGAGCCATTCCCTTCAATCAACCCGCAACGCGGCCGCCGGCCGCACCGACCGGGCGGCCGCAGACCCCCGGGACGCCATCCTAGAGACGACATCATGAATGCATACACGATCCATGAATGTACATACGGCCCCGACCGGAACGCCCGGAACCCTGAGGCTGAGCAGCCTGCCCCTCCTCGCGGGCTTGTCCTCCACGAAAGTGGGGGAAGCTGGAAGGGGGTAAGCCGGGGCGTGCCTGGTCCGCTGGCGCGGCTGGGGCGGGACACCCGCGCGGCGATCGGAATCCCCGGCGTCCTGGTGGCCGCCATGCTGGTCGGCGCCACCGCGCTGCCGGTGGCGAACATCACCCTGAACGCGGACAGCAAGCGGATGGAAGATGCGGCGACCGCGGCCGGGCTCGCGGCGACCGGGAAGATGCGCGCGGAGGGCGCGGGCGTGAGCGCGGAGACGTTGCGCCGGGAAGCCGAGCGCTACGCCCGGCTCAACCTGCTGGACCTGCCGCCGGCCGACCGGCGCAAGGCGCTGGAGAGCCTGCAGATACGCATGACGAGCGACCCGGTCAATCAGATTGTGCGGGTCGATCTCGAGGCCACCCTCCCCGGGCGGAAGATCGTGCAGGCCCTGATGATCGCGCCGGGCACGGGCAAGGTGGCCCTGTCGGAGAAGACCGCCGGAAAGAGCCAGGTCCAATGCGTCTCGGACAAGGTGGAGCTCGTGCTCGCCCTCGACATGACGGACAGTATGGGCAGCCGGTTGGCGCAGGCCGGTATGCCCTGGAACGAAAGCCCGCTCCGGTACGACGCGATGTTGGACGTGGTCGCGGAGATGGTCGGCAGCATTCAGCGCCTGTGCTCGGACCTCGAGCTCAAGGTCGGGATCGTCCCTTGGGCGAGCAGCGTCAAGGTCCCGGACGGGCAGGAAGACCGCTGGAAGAGCAACGGCTGGATCGACGCGCGCCGGTTCGCCCTGCGGGGAGCGGATCAGAGCGTCGAGGCGCAGCAGTGGGGCGGATGCCTCGAAGACCGGTTGATGAACACCTCCTCGTTGCCCGAGTCGAGCCTCGGGCTCAGCCTCGACACCGCCGAAGACCGCTACTTCCCCCCCTACATCTATCCCGACACCGAGCGGCATACCAGGCGCACGGAGTGGGGCCAGGCCATGCAGCGGTTCATCCGGGCGCAGGCGGCGCGTGGCCTGACGGGGCTCCCCGACGACGATCCCGCCACCCTGCTGCAGGTGTTGCGGGGCGACAACGACTGGAGCCGCGGGGGCGGTCCCAACAAGGGGTGCACGCCGATCGGGATGATCCCGCCGCGCACCCTGACCTCCACGGACACCTGGTTCACCGAGGCGTTGGCGCGCCTGCGCGACGTGCCGAAATCGAGCCTGCCCGGCGAAGGGACGATGGCCCATCTGGGGGTGACCTGGGGGCGGCGGATGCTGCACCCGGCATGGGGCGCCATCTGGGACCCCGACGGATCGCCGGACGACGCGAAAGGCGGAGGCCATCTGAAGAAGGACAAGTCCCTGAAGCAGGTACTGGTCCTGCTCTCCGACGGGGGCAACGGGATAAAGCGGATCGACCCGTGGACCACCACGCCGGGACGGGCGCGGGTCGTCCTGGGGCTAAACGCGATCCAGCAGATGCAGCTCGGACTGCCGGGCAGCCTCGCCGGTGGGGAGGAACTTGCCCGCAAGGACCTCGAAACGGCGGCGGTGACCGGCTACTCCGCGCTGGGGCGCAACGGCCCCGGCGCCCTGGCGGACGGCCACCGCGGAGACATGGACCACATCACGGGCACCGATGCGGGGATACAAACCGATGTGCCGGACGTCACAAGGAAGGGCCGGGACTTCCTCGACAAGCTGCTCAAGGCCTCGTGCTCGGAAGCCCGCAAGGAGGAGATCGACGTCTACACGGTGTCCCTGAGCGCGGGGTGGAGCTGGAGCCCCAGCAGCTTGCATCAGGACACGGTGCTGCAGGAATGCGCGGGCACCAAGGACGCCCCGGGGGCGGCGGACTACACCTTCCAGGCGAAGAACGTGGACCAGATCAAGGCCGCGTTCCGGGACATCGGCCAGCGCGTCGCGCGCATCCGGCGGGCCGGGTGAGCGGGGGCGGGGCCACCGAGGTGGATCGGGTGGGCCGTTCGACCGGCACGCAGGCCGGCGGCCAGGGCGTCGATACACGATTCCAGGGTTGCACGGCCCGGAGTGTCGTGCTTGGATTCGTTCCCGACCGCATCATGAAGGCATGAAGCAGGCATGTTGCCGCAAGAGCAGGGGCCTGTTCTCCCTGTCATTCCCGCGGAAGCGGGAAAAGCGGGGCCTGCCTCCGTAAAAAACGGGGGAGCGGGCAGACTGGCCGGGGCGGGATCGGGAATCGGAAGATTGGGTATCGAATCGCGAACGGAGTTGCGGCCACTTACTTGACGAGCACTTGGGACGGAGAGGGAAACAGCCCCGTGACCATCGGGGAAGATCAATCCACTGCACAGTGAGGCAGAACAATGAACACCATGTTCCTGAAGATGCAGGTGAAGTGCATGAGCGCCGTGGAATCCCTGAAGGCCGGCGCCGGGCGCACCGGAACGACGGTCCGGCGACTGGTGAAGGACGAGCGGGCGGTTTCGGTCATCGAGTACGCGATCCTGCTCGGCGTCATCGTGGGCGCGGTGACGCTGGCCGTCGGGCAGTTCGGGACTCAGATCTCGGCCGCGATCAACGACATTGCGGGTAGAGTGACCACCACCGTCGGCAACGTCGGAAGCACCTGACGCCCACGGGCTGGCGTGACGCCCGCCCGCCGTTGCCGGCGGTCCGGCTCGCATGGGCAGGGCGGCCCATGCCGTAGGGTGGGCGTGGCGCGGCGGATGGGGGCTGACAGGCACGGCGCCCCACGCCATGCGGCGAACGCGAAGCAGGCCGGAGCGGGGCAGGCAGGGCCACCCGCTCCGGGAAGGCTGGATACGGACGGGTCCGGAGCAGGCAGACACGGCGATTCACGCCGGGCGACTCGTACCGGGCAACGCACGCCGCAGGCCGGGCGCGAAGCGGGCCGGGGGCAGGCGGGATCACCCGCTTCCCGGAGGCTGGCCCGATACGGAACGGGTTCGGAGCAGGCAGGCTGCGGCGGCTCACGCCGGGCAATTCACGGCGGGCGGCTCGTACCGGGCAACGCACGCCGCAGGCCGAACGCGAAGCGGGCCGGAGGCAGGCAGGGTCACCCGCTCCGGAGAGGCTGGCCCGATACGAAACGGGTCCGGAGCAGGCAGGCTGCGGCGACTCACGCCGGGCGACTCGCGCCGCAAGCCGGACGCGAAGCGGGCCGGAGGCAGACAGGGTCACCCGCTCCCGGAGGCTGGCCCGATACGGAACGGGTCCGGAGCAGGCAACCCGGCAGCCCCCGTAGCGGACCGGACATGAAACGCCCCGAGGGCAGGCGCATACGACGTCCCGCGCCGGTCGGCGGAACAAGGCGGTTCGGGGACAGGCAGCCACGGAAGCCCGCCCCATGACCCGAATCCGAAGCGGACCGCGGCAGGCGGGTGGCATCCCGAGCCATGAGCCTGCTGCGGAGCCGCCGCGGGCAGGCGGACAGGAAGCCCACGCCATGCGCCGAATGCGGAGCAAACCGGAACAGGCGGGCGCCACGGTGCTGGAATACGCGATCCTCCTGGCCGTCCTCGCCGGCGTCGGCGTCGCCGCCGTCACCGTTCTCGGAACCAACCTCGACGACATGATCACCACCATCGCCAGCAAGATCCCGGGGCTCACCGCCGGGATCGGCAGCACCTGATCCGGCGCCTCCCGCCGGGATCGGCACCCCCCTCCTGATCCGGCGCCCTGCGCCGGTTGCATCCCAGACGATGTTCGGCGGTGCCCAGGACCTTGAAGCGGCCGGCATCGAGCGCAAACACGCCGAAGCCATTGCGAAGGTCGTCAACCACGGCGACGAACGTGCCGCCACCAAGGCCGACCTCGATACCGCCGTCACCGCCCTCCGATCGGAGCTCCGCGCCGATCTCGCCGGCATCGAAGCGCGCATGTACCGCGCCCTCCGGATTCAGGGCGGGACCATCGTCCATCCTGACCGCCCTTCGGTTCCTGCCGCTCTGACCTTCAATCGCCCTCGGAGGCTCCACGGACGGTCCGCTGTCAACGGCTGTGCAGACGCGCGCATATTCGGCGAACAGCGGCACCTGTCCCACACGGTGCCCCCCGTATTGCGACGGTAGTACACGGTGGCATCGGCTCTCCGGCCTGTCCGGTGTTTCGCCACGGGTATTCGGCCTGCGGGGTCTCGCCCGCCTGCGGTGGCGTTGCGATTCCGGCGCGGCCTACAATACCGGCATGGACGATGTGCAAGCACTGACAGCCATCCCCTCCGGACCGGGGCGTGCACTGGCGGACGAGCCACCGGTGGCGTCGTTGCGGCGCTCGGAGGAGGACGAGCCCCCGGCGGCGCCGGTCGCATTGCCGCCGGAGCCTCCGGCATCCCCGTTGCCGTCGGCGGCAGAGTCCCCGGCATTCTCGCCGCCGGCGGAGCTACCGCTGTCCGGGCTGGAGTTCACCGGCTGCGCGGCCGTCCGTATGACACAGACTGATTTCCGTTAAATTTCAATACGTTATGTTGACATATCTACATCGTTGGCACTTGGGTCAGGCCCGGATTGCTCCCTCTACGGATGCCTATGCGGGGGTAATCTCGGCTCTCCCACGGGGGCGCGGCTCGTCGGCACCCCTGCCACGTGATTGACACGACCTTGTGGATACTGTAAAACTCAGAAGGAGAAGCTGTGTATGGATGCGAGCAAACTGCAGATTCTGGAGAATGAGTTCACGAGTGTGGGTACTCCGCCCAGAGAGCCGTGGTTGGGGACACCTAAACCGGTACATGCGGAGAATAGATCATGAAAGTAAATCGGCTAACGACATGGCTCGTTGGAATGATACTTGCGATGTCACTCATCGCAGTTCCGCTAGCGACGAACGCACGCGACTTTGCTGCATGCAAGCAATCCTGCAAGGATAAAGGCCACAGTGACAGCGAGTGCTCCAATGCTTGCAGCCAATAGCGATGTAGTGTGGACAGGCAGGGCGTTGGGCATCCGCCCCCGCCGCCCGTAGGCGGGGAAAATCAGGTCAAGCCTGAAGACACGTCAGCGTACTCTTGGACGTGCAATAGTTCGTTCTTGGTACCGGTATTCACTCGGACATGGCAACTACAAGAGACGAGACAGCCTGCGAGCCCTGCAAGCATGAGAAGCAGTGCTCGATACTGCAAAAACTCGCCGACTCGATCAACGATACAGCCCGAACAGTACGGAACACATCGTCTCTGGTCCTCTTGGCGGGACTCTATCTGGGCTTAACCCTGGTTTTCTCTACCGACGAGAACCTGATCCGCGACAGCCGTATAGCGCTGCCTCAGGTGGGTGTTGGTATCTCGCTTTCGGCGAGCTATATCGTTGCGCCGGTGATCTTCCTTTACCTGCACTTCCACTTGTTGTTCCTGTTGGATGAGTTGAAACGGAAAATACAGGCATTCAGACAGGCGATAAATGGCCTGAATGCCGAGGATCAGGCTCAACGCTGGAATTGGCTTTCCTCTTCCGCCTTCGTTCAGTCATTCCTACCGTGCCCAAGACAATCTTCCAAGATGCTGGTCTGGTTCAGCGTCGTAGCACTTCCGTTGATGTTGCTGTTCGCCACCCATCATTCTTTTGTTCGCTATCAGTCCGATTGGATCACCTCGCTCCACAAAATCGTCTTTCTTCTCGATTTGTTGTTTATTGCATTTTTCAGATCCGAGTGCTTTTCGTATATATGGAACCGGCGTGGAGATTTGGCCAAAAAGGTACGTTCAATATTCCGAAAGGTAGATCCGGAAAAACCGGTACCAAATGAGAACTTGGAGGGTGCGAATCGGAATTCCGACCCAGAGGCATCCCCTAAGCAAGAGATGTCCCCAGAGAAGAAGTACATCTCGAAAATCCTGAAATATGTAAAATGTGTGATGGTGGCAGTACTGGTATCAGTAATGGCAGTACTGGTATCAGTAGTTGATTCACCGGATATCGACCTCAGAAACGTAAAGAAGGAGCAAAATCGACTCTGGCAAAAAAATGATACTGAGAATTTCTTGACACCGACAGTAGACGCTACACAGAAAATAGACGGTGAGAATGTCGGTTTCTTGACACAGATAATAGAGACAATAGAGATAAACTATTTCGATGCCGTACTGTGCAGCGCATGGGGTCTTATCTGCCGCTATCTAGATATCAGCAATTCGCTGCCGGACATGCACGGAATCGATTTGCATTCTCGAGAAATGCGCTTCGCCAGATTCGGAACTACGAAATTGGACAAAGCAAATTTCAGGAATGCGGATCTGCGGGGTGCATTCTTGGCGGGAACGGAATTGCAAGATGCTGATTTCAGTGGCGCGCAATTGCAAGGTGCAATCCTGGAAAACGCAAATCTGCAAAATGCGAACGTCTCGCGCGCGAAATTACAGAGTGCATATCTCATGACTGCGAAATTGCAGGGCGCCGATCTCATTGGTGCGGAATTTGAGGATACAAATTTAGAACTTGTGCAGTTGCAAGGCGCAGACCTCCGGTTTGCGAATCTAGTGGGCGAAAACCTCGCACATGTAAGGTTGCAAGGCGCAGACCTCCGGTTTGCGGAATTGCAGGGGGTGAATCTCGAAGGCGCAAATCTCAAGGGAGCGAAATTGCAAGGCGCAAATCTCAAGGGAGCGAAATTGCAAGGCGCAAATCTCACCGGAGCACAATTCGATTAAAGGACGCGAAGTTTTAAGATGCGGACCTTGGAGACACGCAGTTACAGGGTAGTTTTGGTCAACCTGGATCTGGTTCTTTGTATCTTGCATGGATGCCTGATGTCTCGCTTGATTTCCCCATTTTGCATAACAGCTCAAACGTAGGTCAGCCGAGTGAGCGCACCAAGGCCAGGAAATACATCGAGGAACTGTTGAACAAAGATATATGGGGGAAAGTGGACAACAAACTTTCATGGAGAAGAAACGTATATCTTGGAGAACACATAGATGAGTATATAATGAAAGGAGTTGATCTTGGGGTTTTCAACCATCTCGACCAGAGGATGAGTATATGGTCTTCCACACATTTTCTACAAATCAAAAATGGCCCTCATCCGTTGATCTCGATAAGAATTACAGGAAGGCATGGGTTGATTGGACCGTCGAATTCGCTTGCAAAAATCAATACACAGCCCTCAGCAGCTTGAAACGCTGGAGGCGTATAAGATGCCTCTGTACAATGAAAAATCCTGGATTGATGCCGAAAAATTGGCCGAGTTGAAGAAAAACGTACGTAATGGGCTGCTTATGGCGAAGATGTGTCAACAAGAATGCGAGCCATGCTTCGGCCTTCAGGCAATATCGTCCGACGACGCCGAATGGAAAATGTTTGTTGGCAGTCAACCGTAAGCGCCTTTGAATTACGTTGCTCCATAGGGTTGTCGGCTGCGCCTCCCGGCGAACTCCTGGCCGTAGCGGTTCAGATGCTCCGGGGTACTTTTGTGGCGCGAGGGCGAGGAAGCTGGCACCGGTGCGGGAAGGAGCGGTTCTGGCGGCGTCCCGCAACCCGGTGGATCCTGGTCTTTCGTCAATACTTCTTGGATCTCCTCCGCTATCTGTTTCGCAGTCTCCGGGGCTGTATCGAGAACCTTCCCTGCCAGGATGTCGAACAAGCCCCCAGTATAGCGAAACGCCATCATAGCCGCCGCTCCAGGTCTGACAAATGGCATTTGCCCCATTCGTAGATTTCAAGATCCTGTGCGTTGGTGCGCTCGATGAATTCACGCAATACCGGGGCGACGTCGTAGGTTTGTCTTGCGTTCTTGTCCGGGTTGACGTCGGACGCCGCGGCGCCGGTAATCTCCTGTGAAATGCCGAAACGACGGCAGAACACGGCCATGCTTCTCGCGTAGTCCTCGATGACGCCGACGAAGTCGAAGCGTTCAACGTCGAAATTCCACAAATACTGCGCGTACAAGTTGTGGAACCGCTCCAGGCGGCAGAACTGGGAGAACGTGAGGTCCTTGGTCGCCTCGTCTCCCGTACGCTTGCCGTAGAAAAAGCGTGAAGCGACCCGTTGCACGGGATGCCGCAACCAGACGGAGAACTCGCAAGGCGCCTTGTCGCACACGTACTTCGTGGCCGGGAAGTGGCCGTGTACGCAATCGTAACGTGCAAGCAGATCGTCACTCGGCACGTAAGCGGCGGCATGGGCGTTCCTTTCAGCCCGGCCGGTCGCAATGGGCCTGTCCGCGTAGTCGTACAGCAAACGATCGCCGAACGCCGGTTCGAGAACCGTGCTTCGGAATGATACGCCGCTGCCCCTTGCCCACACTCGCCGCTCTCGCGCCCACAGCCTCACCGCTTCTGCAACAGCGATTCATAGGAAAGGCAACTTCACCGGCTTCAGCCGGTTCCCGGATTACTCCGTCATCCCAGGAAACCGTCTACGAAATAGTCCGGCCAATTCCCGTGGTGATCCCACGAGAGAAAGCGGGAAACAACAGGCCAGGGCCGCGGCTATGGCGGCGCAGCGCAGTTGGTGGAGCTTGTCGATGGTCGGGTGGGTCAACCTCGGTGAGGTCTCCTGTGGCTCAGTGGAAGTAGGACGGCCCGCGGATGTTGTCGTGGTCGGCGGGCAGCGGGCGTTCGTGTGCCTCGTTGAGCGCGCGCTCGTCGAGACGGTGCTTGAGGATGGATTCGATGGAGCGAACCGAGGGTGAGCCGAGGGTGAGGGCGCGGCTCGTGCGGCGGCTTCGAGTCGGGGGTTGGAGTAGGTCTTGGCCAGTCGCAGGATGCCGAGGCAGGCGCGATAGCTGTGCTCGGGGTGTCGGCGGGCATGGAGGATGTCGGCGATGAGCGCGGCGGTGGCCGGCCCGATGGACTCGGCCCATCGCGAGAAGTGCTCGGGGGAGTACTGTTGGGCGAAGCGCCGGTGGGGCTCGGGCATGTGCTCGGGGACGGTGGTATGGCGCCCGGGCTGGTGGGAGCGCCGGTGTGAGGCGATGCGCTGCCCGCGGTCGAGGAGTTCGATGGTGTGGGCGGTGTATCGGGCGAGGAGTTGGCGCCCGACCAGGGGGTGGGGGACGGAGTAGTCGTGGCGGTCGAGTTCGACGTGGTAGTCGAGGTGCACGCGGACCTTCTTCCACTGGGCGAAGCCGTAGGGCTCGGCGAGGTCGGCGTAGGTGGGGTTGAGGTCGGGTTCGTAGCGATGCGCCCGGCTCACCGCCGAGCGCAGATTGTCCGGGACCACGCACTCGGGGACCCCGCCGAGAAACCGCAGCGTGCGCGGGCCTGCCCCCGAATGCCTCTATCGGGGGTGGGAGGCGCACCAGTCAGGCAGCGTCTGCGCCCAGGTGGCCTCGGCGTAGGTGTAGCTCGACGCCCCGGGCACCGCGACGAACACCTGCGCCTCGCGCCGCGCCCCGCTCTCTCGGTCCACGATGGGCACCGTGTGCCCGGCGTAGTCGACGAACAGCTTCTCGCCAGCGCGGTGGTTGTGGCGCATGACCCCATCGACGCCTTGGCGGAAGGCGCGGTAGCGCTCGCAGAACTGGCTGTACTGAAGCCCCTCGGGATGCTCGCCCTTGTACTCCTGCCACAGCAGCGACAGGGTAACCCCCTTGCGCCGCAACTCGGCGTGAACGTGCGCCCAGTCCGGCGCCGGCACGCTGGCGCCAGGGAACAGCCGTGCTTCGAGCGCCCGCTCGTCAAGCCCCTCGGGCAACGGCCAGCTCAGCCCTGCCACCTTGGCACGGCGGATGTAATCGCCCATCCCCGCTTTCGCGGGGACCTCCGGCGAGACCCGCAGGGTGCGGGCGATAGCTCGAATCGACAGCCCGGCCTCGAAGAACAACCGCAGGGTGCTGTGAATCTTGCGCATGGATAACCTCCTGAATGCCATTGACGTCCCCTCGCTGGAAAAGGCCAGAGGATGTCATCGCAAGGGGATATCCCGCGTCGTGGACTCCTTCACACCGGACGAACCGCACGATTCCGGTCAGCGCCGAAAAGTGATCGGCTTGGGACCGGAATCGGTGATCGGGTTCGACCGGAATCAGTGATCGGCTTGGACCGGAATACACAGGCATCCCCGTGCCTCGATCCGCGCCACGCCGGCTTCGGTCCCGGTCTCGCTGCATGTCATTCAATATATCCCGCAGTGCTTTGAGAGTGCACTATGCTGTCTCCAGGACCGCGCGGCCCGGTAAACCATCCGCCGCCCGAGACAAGCCATGAGCACCACCGCCTTCGACACCCTCAGCGCCGCCCAGGACCTTGAAGCGGCCGGCATCGAGCGCAAACACGGCGAAGCCATCGCGAAGGTCGTCAACCACGGCGACGAACGTGCCGCCACCAAAGGCCGACCTCGATACCGCCGTCACCGCCCTCCGATCGGAGCTCCGCGCCGACCTCGCCGGCATCGAAGCGCGCATGTACCGCGCCCTCCGGATTCAGGGCGGGACCATCGTCGCCATCCTGACCGCCCTTCGGTTCCTGCCGCTCTGACCTTCAATCGCCCTCGGAGGCTCCACGGACGGTCCGCTGTCAACGGCTGTGCAGACGCGCATATTCGGTGAACAGCGGCACCTGTCTCACACCGTGCCCCAGGACCTGACATCGTTGTGGAAACGCCTGGAGCTCCCGGTGTCACCATCGGCACCGGCCCCTGTCGAGAGCATTCGAGGGAGTTGACCGGGAAGCCGCGAAACCCCGATCCTCTTGGCCCTCCACTGACACAGGACGGCGCCATGGCCACCCCCGACCTCGAACCCGTCGAAGCCGCATTGCCGCCTGAGCCCTCGATGTCCTCGTCGGCGGCGGAGCCATCCCCGGTCGCATTGCCGCCGAAGCCTCCGGCATCCCCGTTGCCGTCGACGGCAGAGTCCCCGGCATCCTTGCCGCCGGCGGAGCTACCGCTGTCGGAGCTGGAGTTCACCGGCTGCACGGCCGTGCCCATGACCTATGACCAGCTCCGCCGCTTCGACGGACGCCTCGAAGTCTGGGACGCCGAGTCCGAAACCGCCTGGATGGTCCGCGAGCCCACCAGCCCCACCCACGAGAGCCCCTCCCACGGCCTCGCCGGACTGGTCGAGCGCATCGCCGCGGTGCGTGGCTCGTCCATCAAGTGCTACGGCTCGATGGACCTGCTGAGGCGCGACGCGCGGGGTGAGCCGAGGCGCATCATGCAGGCGGACCAGACGGTGTACCTGTATCCGCGGCGGGCGGAGTTGTTGGGCGCGAGTGCGATGGTGGTGGGGAGGCACAACTACCCGGACGTGGTGCTGGAGGTGGACCACACGACGGACGTTCGGCGGGGGAAGCTGAAGCTGTACGAGTCGTGGGGGTTCCCGGAGGTGTGGGTGGAGGTGCCGGAGCAGTGGGTGGCGAGCCGACCGCGGGGGCTGGTGCCGGGGCTGACGATTCATTTACTGGAGGACGGTGTCTACCGTGTGTCGCCGGAGAGTGTGGCGTTTCCGGGCTGGCGGGCGGAGGCCATCCACGAGGCGATGAGCGAGGCGGAGCGTTCGGTGCGGACGAACGAGAGACTGGAGGGGCTGGGCCGGAGGTTGGGGTCGCGTGAGGGCACGGGGCCGGACGACGATGCGCTGATGCGTTCCCTGCGTGGTCAGAGCCGGGCGGAAGGCAAGGCGGAGGGCTTGGCGGAAGGCGAGAAGAGGGGCCGGGCGAACACTCTGGCGAAGGTGGCGCGCCGGATGCTGCGCTCGCGAGGGGTGGAGGTTTCGGAGGGGTTCCTGGCCGACCCGGCGTTCGCCGCATCGTCCGAGGACGCGGTGTTCGAGGCGGCGATGGCCTGCGCGGACGAGGCGCAGTTCCTTGCCACGCTCCGGTAACGGACCGTGCACGTTCCGGTAACGCCCCCGGGTTCGCCGAGCAATCCGGGGCGGTCTACAATGCCTGCATGGACGACGCGCAGACATTGACCACCATCCCTTCCGGGCCGGGGTGTTCACCGGCGGACGAGCCGTCAGCGGCGGCGGTCGCATTGTCCCCGCAGCCCCCGCAGCCATCCCCGGCCGCATTGCAGCCGGAGCCTTCGGTATCCCCATCGCCGCCGGAGCCTCTGGCATCATCGCGGCCGTCCCCGCCGCCGGCGGAGCTACCGCTGTCCGAGCTGGAGTTCACCGGCTGCACGGCCGTGCCCATGACCTATGACCAGCTCCGCCGCTACGACGGACGCCTCGAAGTCTGGGACGCCGAGTCCGAAACCGCCTGGATGGTCCGCGAGCCCACCAGCCCCACCCACGAGAGCCCCTCCCACGGCCTCGCCGGACTGGTCGAGCGCATCGCCGCGGTGCGTGGCTCGTCCATCAAGTGCTACGGCTCGATGGACCTGCTGAGGCGCGACGCGCGGGGTGAGCCGAGGCGCATCATGCAGGCGGACCAGACGGTGTACCTGTATCCGCGGCGGGCGGAGTTGCTGGGCGCGAGTGCGATGGTGGTAGGGAGGCACAACTATCCGGATGTGGTGCTGGAGGTGGACCACACCACCGACATTCGGCGGGGGAAGCTGAAGCTGTACGAGTCGTGGGGATTCCCGGAGGTGTGGGTGGAGGTACCGGAGCACCGGGTGGCGAGCCGACCGCGGGGGCTCGTTCCGGGGCTGACGATTCATTTGCTGGAGGATGGTGTCTACCGGGCCTCACCGGAGAGCGTGGCGTTTCCGGGCTGGCGTGCGGAGGCCATCCACGAGGCGATGAACGAGGCGGAGCGTTCGGTGCGGACGAACGAGAGACTGGAGCGCCTGGGCCGGGGGTTGGGGTCGCGTGACGGCACGGGGCCGGACGACGATGCACTGATGCGTTCCCTGCGTGGTCAGAGCCGGGCGGAAGGCGAGCACAAGGGCCGGACGAAGGGGTTGGCAGAGGGCCGGCGGAAAGGCCGGGCGGAAGGCTTGGCGGAAGGCGAGCGCAAGGGCCGGATGGAAGGCCGGGCGGACACTCTGGCGAGGGTGGCGCGCCGGATGCTGCGCTCGCGAGGGGTGGAGGTTTCGGAGGGGTTCCTGGCCGACCCGGCGTTCGCCGCATCGTCCGAGGACGCGGTGTTCGAGGCGGCGATGGCCTGTGCGGACGAGGCGCAGTTCCTTGCCGCCATTGGTACGCCGTGACCGCCGTCGAGGATCATCCGGGATCGTTCCGCGCCGGGTAAACGAGGCCACGGTCCTTGCCGGGAACGGTATGATGATCGAGGCGATCGACCAGTTGGAAATCGCGAGGGACTGGATCCGGTCGTATGTGGAACGAGTGAGGGCGGCGAGGGAACGGCGTCGCATCCGTCGTGCACCGGGATACGTACCCGTGGTTCGGGCCGATCGCGCTATTGATCGGGAAACCGGACGGCGTCACGATCCCCGATGTGTCCATGATTCAGGCAGGCCACGCCGTTGACCGGAGAGCTTGACGCCATCGCGCATCCGGACTCCGACGGGACGAGGCTGTCCGGCGACCTGCGCACCGTCCTGCGGGCGGTCAAGGACGGAACCTCGGCCCGCACCCTGATCGTCGACCTCGACGGCACCGACTACGCCGGGGGTGGCCTGCACGAGCTGGCCCAGTGGTGCACCGCCGACACTCTGGTCATCGCGGTCGGGAGCGACGCGAGCGCCGAGCGTACGCGGGAGGTCATGCAGGCAGGCGTCGGCGACTACCTGGTGAAGCCGGTCGATCCGGCCGTTCTGGAAGCCACCCTGGAACGGCTCAGGTCCGAGCCGGATGCGCCGCCGGTCCGGGGAGTGGTGGCGGCCTTCGCAAGCGCCTCCGGGGCCGGTGCGACCACGCTGGCAGGGGCCGTCGCCCTCACCGCCGCCCAGGCCGGACACTACGTGGTTTGCGTGGATCTGAACCGGCTGTTCCCGGCCCTGGCCTTCCTGTTGAAGACCGAGGTCCCGCCCGGCCTGGAGCAGGTACTGACCCAGGCCGAGGGCGGGCAAGGCAATCCGGAGACGCTCTCCGCGCTCAGCGGACGCATCGGCGAACGGCTGGACGTCGTGGGCTACCGGTTCACGGGCACGCTCCCCTCGCCCCCGGGACTTCAGGGGCTCGTATGGCTGCTGGACCACCTCGCTCGCGACGCCCACTTGATCATCGTGGACGGGCTGGGCGCCCCCCACCTGCGTTTCCAGTTGCTGGATCTGGTCGACGCCCGCGTGCTGGTGGCCGAGCCGACGCTGGAAACGGCCGATATCCTGAGCCGGAGCATCTCGCTGCTGAGCCCGGAGATTCCCACCTGGACGGTGATGAACCACACCCGGCCGCATGGCGGAGGCAAGACCGCGGAAGCCTTCGAGGCACGGGGGGTCAGGCTGGAGAAGGCCCTGACCGTGCCCTACGATCCTCGTCTCGGAGCCCGGAGCGACCGGGGGTGGGACACGCAAGGCGGCGTGCCGAAGCCGCTCCAGGCCACCGCCGCCACCTTGAGCCGGCGCCTCCTGGGCGGCTGAAGGTTTCCGTCGATCGCCGTGACCGCCCGGATCCCGGACAAGATGCCGAAGACGTCGCCGAATGGGCGCCTGGAAGCGCGTTCCCGGGGCACGCGCTTCCAGGAAACGCACGGACCCGATATGTTCATGATCGATCGTCTCCTGGTTCCGGCTCGTCGGGGTTAGGCCATGTTGCGCAGGCGCTTCGGGCAGAAAGGAACCCCCGAGCGGCGGCCGGGACCTGTCGGTTCCAGGCCGGTCGCGCCCGCGCGCCCCGGAGGCAGGCCCGAGCCCGCCGCGGAGCCGGCGGTGGCCGGAACCCGCGAGGCGGCGCCCGCGAGGCGGCGCCCGGACCCCCAGGACGCCGAGCTGGCCCGGCTCACCGCCGAGGTCCACCCGCTGTTGGTGAAGGATCTGGACGCCACGCGGGTAGCGGAGATCGAAGGGCCGGCCCTGAACCGGGAGCTCTACGAGTGGCTGGACTCCCCCGCGGCACGGGCCGCGGGAGTCCCCACCATGACGGCCCTGGACCGCAGGGGCGTCGCCAAGCTGCTGGTCGACGAGATCAAGGGGCTCGGACCGCTCGAGCCGGTGCTCCAGGACCCCGACGTCTCCGACATCCTGATCAACGGACCGGACAGCGCCTACGTCGAGCGCAGGGGGAGGCTGGAGCGCGTCGATCTGTACTTCCGGGACGAGGCCCACCTCCTGCAGGTCGCGCAGCGGATCGCGGGCTCCATCGGGCGGCGCGTGGACGAAGCCAGTCCAATGGTGGACGCCCGGCTGGCGGACGGATCGCGGGTGAACATCGTCATCCCGCCGCTCGCGCTCGACGGCACCGCGATCTCGATCCGGCGCTTCGTGATGCGCGAGATCAGTCTGGTCCAGATGGCCGAGCAGCAGATGCTCTCGTACGCGATGGCGCTGATGCTGCAAATCGCGGTGCAGGCCCGGTTGAACATCCTGGTGTCCGGGGGCACGGGCGCGGGCAAGACCACCATGATGAACGCGCTCTCGAGGGAGATCCCCGACGGGGAGCGGCTGATCACGATCGAGGACGCGGCCGAGCTCCAGCTCCAGCAGTCCCACGTGGTGCGGCTGGAGACCCGCGTGATCGGCGCCGAGGGAACGGGAGAGGTCGACATGCAGTCGCTTCTGGTGAACACGTTGCGGATGCGGCCGGACCGGATCATCGTGGGGGAGGTCCGGGGCGCCGAGGTCAAGGAGATGCTGAACGCCATGAACACGGGGCATCCCGGGTCGATGTCGACGTTGCACGCGAACAATCCGAGGGACGCCCTCACCAGACTGGAGAACATGCTGATGATGGGCTCCGGGGAGATACCGCTCCCGGCATTGCGCCGGCAGATCGCCGGCAGCGTGGATCTCGTCATCCAGGTGGAACGGCTGCGCAGCGGCCACCGATGCGTCACCAGCGCCACCGCGATCGTCGGGATGGAGGGAGAAGTGGTCATCACGGAGGAGCTCTGGCGCCGCCGGCCGGGGCTCGACGCCGAGCACGTGTTCGAATGCTCGGGGAGGCAGCCCCCGTGGATGACGCGGGTGGAGGCGATCGGCAGGGAGGCCGAGCTGATGGAAGCGTTCAGGATGGATCCCCGAAAGGACGAGGCGGCGGATTAGCGCTCGAGTGGGAGAAGACACGGACGGCTCCGTCCCGGCGGCCCGTTGCACGCCGGCCGGATCCTGCATGTCCGGCCGGCAGCGGAAACGATCTCGAAATTTCGAGGTCGATGATCGTATCCCCCGGAAGGTCCGGCGCAGCCGCTCTTCCGAACTTCAATGTTGGTCACAAGAGGGACCTGGTGTAGTACATTCGGCTTGCGGCCGGCGTCGAACCGTGACGACAGACGGGGATCCGCCGGCTGGAGAGCATCGGCCCGTGAAGACCGGAGCTGTCGTTTCCCTGCGAGGAGAACGGATGAGCAAGGTGGAGACATTCGGTGCAGGGTGCCCCCCGCCCGCCGCGGCAGGCTCCTCGCCGGGCTGCTGTCGGTTCGGCCTGGCTTGGTGGCAGGTTCGGCGATGAAGCCTGATCGGCCGCTGCTGCGTCTGCGCATCCGCGCCGGCTCCGGCCAATCGGGCGCCCGTCCATCCCTCCGGCGGGACGCCTCGCGGGCGCCCGGGCGGCGCGGCCCGGTGACCGCGATCCTCGTCGCCTCGGCCGTCCTCGTCGCCCATCAGGCCCGCGCCGTCGAGCCGATCCATCCCGTCCCCCCGCCGCCCGCCGCCGACCCTCGTATCGTCGCCCTGGGCGAACGGCTCTTCCACGACCCCCGCCTGTCGAGGACCGGGGAAATCTCCTGTGCGAGCTGCCACGTGCTCGCCGAGGGCGGCGACGACGGCGAGGTCATCTCGACCGGGATCGACGGTGAGAAAGGGGAGATCAATTCCCCCACGGTCTTCAACGCCGGGCTCTACGTCGCCCAGTTCTGGGACGGCCGGGCGGAAACGCTGGACGACCAGATCGACGGGCCGGTCCAGAACCCGATAGAAATGGGCAGCATGTGGCCCGAGGTCACCGATCGCCTGTACGGGGACGCGGCGATCGCCGCGGAGTTCGATGCCCTCTATCCCCCTGACAGGGATGGCGACACGATCACCCGCGACACCATCAAGCGGACCATCGCCACCTTCGTCCGCAGCCTCCACACCACCGGAAGCCGTTTCGACCGGTGGCTCGCCGGTGACGAGAACGCACTCTCGGCCCGGGAGCTGGAGGGCTACCGATGGTTCAAGCACTACGGCTGCCATTCCTGCCACCAGGGGGCCGCCGTCGGAGGAAACTTCTTCCAGGTGTTCGGGGTGCTCAACGACAGCCAGTACTTCCGTGAGCGCGGCAACATCACCAAGGCCGACCGCGGGCGTTTCAACATCACCGGCAACCGGGCCGACATGCATGCGTTCAAGGTGCCCAGTCTGCGCATGGTCGTCCACACCGCGCCTTACCTCCACGACGGAAGCGCCAAGACCCTGCGCGACGCCGTCGATGCGATGTTCACCCACCAGCTCGGCCGCACCGCCCCCGACCACCACAAGGAAGCGATCATCGACTTCCTCTACACCCTGGCCGGCACCCACCCCCTCGGTCCGCCGCTCCCGTCCCGGGAGGAGGCATCCAGATGAATCGCCTCGCCAACCTCGTCATCGCACTGGTGATCAGCGCCTGCCTCGTTGCCGGGGCCGGGCTCGTCTACCGCCAGCTCCTCAGGAATCAGGCTGGCGCCACCGCCGGCATGCAGGCACTCGACGCCATCCGCGCGAGCGAGCGGATCGCCGCGGAATGGGGGGCCGAGGTCGGACGCGTGAAGAACCAGCCCGACGCGGACTTCGACTCCCTCAAGGTCTACATCCCGAGGCTCGCCGCCCAGCGCGAGGCCATCGTCACCGCCCGCGGGCGGATGGGAGAGCTGCCGAACGAGATCCGGAACGGGATACGGGGCTACTTGAACCGCCTTCGGGCGAAGCAGGAGCTGATCGAGCGCTTCAAGACCGATCACGCCGTGATCCGCAACAGCCAGGACTTCCTCCTGAACGATCCGGAAGGTAGCAAGGCGCTGCTCCGGAACGCCCGCGGAGGCGGCCGGACCATGGCCGTGGACGCCGCGGGGCTCATGCTCGAAGAGCTGGAGCAGTTCATCAGGACCCCCACCCGCGCCTGGCGACAGCGCACCGGCCAGACCCTCGATGCCCTCCTCGAAGTGAGCGACGGCACGCCCGATGCGGTGAAGGTGGAGGAGATCGCCGCGCACGTCGACGTTTTGCTCGATCGCTACAAGCTCGCCGAGGACCGCTTCGAGGAGGCGGTTTCGAACCGGGACATCAGGAGCGCCGCCGCCGTCCTCGGCGCCCGGATCGACGCCCACCACCAAGCGCGCCGGATCTCCGTCGACTACCTCAACTATACCCTTTACGCGATAGCGGGGCTCGCATTCGTCTACTGGACATCCCTCGTCATGCGCTTCTTCCGCGGACGCGGGCGCGGGCGCCGCGAGGAGGAGGCGCCGGCTCCCGTTGCCGGGGCGGAGGCGCCGGCTGCGGAAGAAGCGGTTGCCGGGCGCGTTTACAGCGGCATGTTGCGCGGCGCCCCGCCCATGGCGCCGGCTTCCGTGGCCGCGGCAACGGGAGCCGGGGCGGAGGCGATACCGCCGCGGCCGGTGGCGGAGGCGATACCGCCGCGGCCGGTGGCGGAGGCGATACCGCCGCGGCCGGTGGCGGAGGCGATACCGCCGCAGCCGGTGGCGGAGGCGATACCGCCGCAGCCGGTGGCGGAGGCGATACCGCCGCGGCCGGTGGCGGAGGCGATACCGCCGCGGCCGGTGGCGGAGGCGATACCGCCGCGGCCGGTGGCGGAGGCGATACCGCCGCAGCCGGTGACGGAGGCGATACCGCCGCAGCCGGTGGCGGAGGCGCCGGCGGTGGATACCGGCGTCGCGGCCGAAGCGCCCGCCGGGCCGGCGCCCGAGCCGTACGCGCCGCCGATCCGCGGAGGCGGCATCGGCCTCACGACGCATGCTCTGGTCGAGGCCGTCTTCGGGAAGCTCGCGGAGGTCGCCGACGAGCTCGACCGGGCGGCCGAAGCCGGCGAAGCGCTCAGGAGCCCCGTGGCCGGGGAGCGCTCGGAGGAGGCACTGGCCGCCCTTCTGGGCCGGCTGGCCGGGGCGCGGTGGGGCGCGTATCGCCTGGCCGCCCAGGCCCGTGGCGTGCTCGAAGGGACGAAGGCCGAGCCCGACCGGCAGCGTATCGACCTGCGCGACGCCCTGAAGTCGCTCCTCGATACGCTCGACGAGGCGCGTCGCGGACGGATCACCGCGGTCCTCCTCCCCGGCGCCGTCGCCGACGTCGACCTCCGGGCGTTCGAGGCCGCCATGGAGCGGATACTGGGCCATGCCCTGGAAGCCGCCGCCCGCCACCCCGAGGGCGCCGGGCACGTCGAGCTCACGCTCACGACCCGCGAAGGCCGGCACTGCATCAGTTGCATCGACCACGGACCCGGTCCGCCGACGCCGGCGGCAGGCGGCGCACCGGCCTGGCGCGATACGCTGGACCTGGACGTCGCCCGCCGCCTCGTCACCGTGCAGGGCGGGGAGTTCGAAGCCGCCACCTACCCCCCCTACGGCAGCCGGATCCGAATCTGGATCCCCCCCTGTAACGGAAGCCCCACCCGAAGGGATGTCGAGCCAAGGAGCCAGCGTCATGACCGCTATACGATCTCCCGATAGACATGGTGGAGCCCTTTCGTACCGGAGCCGCAAGGAGCCGGCGCCATGACCACCACATCGCCCCGCCGCGGCGCCCTCGTCAGGCTGACCCTCACGAGCGTCGGGGTCCCCGTGGTCATCATCGGTCTCTCCGCCTGGTTCTTCATGAGCTACCGCCTGGACGTCATCGCCCAGCAGATCGGGGCGACACGGACCGCTCTCGTCGAGGGCGTCGAAGGCCGCCACCTCATCGGGCAGGCCCAGCGCATCGCCGACACCATCGACCGCTACGTCGTCGAGCGGATCGCCAGCCTCCGGATCTGGGCCAGCGATCCGCTGGTCGTCAACGCGGCCAGGGCGGGAGCGGAGCACCACGAAGCCGAAGGGCTCGTGGGCCTCGACCCCGAGGCACTGGAAGCCCGGGCGCCGCCGGAGAAGAGCCTCCGCGCATTCCCCGAGACCGACCAGCGCCTCCACGCCTTCATCCTCGCCTCCCCGGATTTTGCCGAGACGTTCTTCACCGACGTCCACGGTCTCAACATCGCCACCACGAACCCGACGTCCGACATGCTCCAGAGCGACGAAGGATGGTGGCAGCAGGCGTGGCACCGTGGCCTCCACATCGGGGAAGTCGAATACGACGCCTCGGCCGCGGTCTGGTCCGTCGCGCTGAGCCTGCGCATCGACGATCCGGACGACGGCGCTCCCCTGGGTGTGCTCAAGGCGGTCCTGGCCCTCGATGTCGTCCAGGGTATCGCCGACCGTACGGAAACGACCCTGAGGGAGGACGGCAACGTGCAGGTCGCCGAAAGGAAGGGCCGGCTCATCGCCGACACGAAGTCCGGGCATGCGCCCGAACGGCTGATGCAGGAGGAGGTCGGCATCGCCGACGAAATACTCGCCCTGGTCGAGGGTGGTGAACCGGCAGGACTCGTCTCCGGCGACCATATGCTCACCGCGTTCGCCCGGACCCCCGGCGGCACGCTGTACGAAGCGGTCGCCCCGGACTTCGCGGGGCTCGGCTGGATCGTCGTGGTCCGAGAGGCGACGAACTGGATGGAAGGCGAGGTCGCGACGCTCGTCCAGATCGAGGGCGCCCTGCAAGAATGGCGGCTTCTCCTGGCCGCCGTCCTCGCGGGCATCGCCGGGGTCAGCATCCTGATGGCCGCCCTCCTCGCGGTCGGGGAACGGAGCGGCAAGGGTGGCGCTTGACGCGCGGAGGAGCCGGACGGCGTCTCGTCTTCGCCGGCTCACCGGCGAACGTTCGGCTGACCCCCGCCGATAGCCGGCCGGAAGCGCGGCCGCCGCCCGTGCCTCCGTGCAGCGGGATCGCGTTCGAAGCGGAGGAGGCCCGGGACGTGTGGTAGACTCGCGCAAGAGCGCGACGCCAGGACGGCAAACCGTCGAGGTTCCGGAGGACGCGAGACCGGACAAGGCGAACGGCACGGAACCCGCACGGCATCGGGGGGCTGGTGCGAACAGGAGGAACAGGCACGAAAGCGATCCGCACGGTGATGCTCTTGAGCGCAATGGGTGCAGGGTTGTTGGGAAGCCATGCCGCGGCAAGGGCGGAGCCCATTAATCCGGTGCCGCCTTCGCCGCCCGAGGATCCGGCGCGTATCGCGCTCGGCCGGGCGTTGTTCACGGACCCGAACCTCTCCCGGGACGGCACCATTGCCTGCGCGAGCTGCCACCTGCTGGCCGAGGGGGGAGCCGACGGCCGGCAGGTCTCGATTGGAATCGAGGGGAAGAAGGGGGACATCAACTCTCCCACCGTGTACAACGCGGGTCTCCTGAACAGCCAGTTCTGGAACGGGCGCAAGAAAACGCTGGAAGAGCAGATAGACGGTCCCATCCAGAACCCGGCGGAGATGGGCAACGAATGGGGAGAGGTGCTGATCCGGCTGTACGACAACCCCGAGTACACGAAGCAGTTCCAGGCCCTGGAGCCGGATAGCGACGAGCCCATCAGCCGGAATACCGTCAAGCGGGCGATCGCGGCCTTCGTCCGGAGCCTGAACACGACCAACGGACGCTTCGACCGATGGCTGAAGGGCGAGGAGGACCCGGACACGAAGCTGACCGAGCGAGAGCTCGAAGGCTACCGCCTGTTCAAGCACTACGGCTGCTCGAGCTGCCACCAGGGCGCGGCGGTGGGCGGCAACATGTTCCAGGTCTTCGGGGTGATCAACAACTACTTCATCCGTCGCGGTAACATCACCGACGCCGACAGGGGACGGTTCATGCTCACCGGGAACATCGAGGACATGCATTCCTTCAAGGTCCCGAGCCTGCGGATGGTCGCGCTGACCCCTCCCTACCTGCACGACGGCACGGCAAAGACCCTGCGCGACGCCGTGGACGCCATGTTCACCTTCCAGTTGGGGCTCGAGGCCCCCGACGACCACAAGGACGCCATCGTGGCGTTCCTGCGCACCCTGCCGGGCGAGCACCCCGAGCTTGAGGTCAGTCCGGAGACCGGGGCGAACTGAGACGACCCGGGAGAGACCACCATGAACGCAGCCGCGGAGCACTGGAACGGCCCGATCCGGGAACACCCGGACGACGATGGGCGGATGTCCGTGAAGAGTCTGTTGGGGGCAGCACTGGGCGTTCTGGTGAGCCTTGCCCTGCTGGCCTCCGCAGGGTTCTTCTATGTCGCGATCCAGCGCGATGAGATGGTGACGGCGCAGTGCATGAGTGCAGTGAACTCCATCCGCTCGACGCAGATGCTGGCTGCGCAGTGGAGCATCGAGGTAGGAAAGGTCAAGAACGAGGTCAACAGCAACTTCGACGTGCTCGCCAATTTCGTCGACCGGATGTCCCCCCACATCCGGGTAATCCACGACAGCCAGAGCGCGATGCCCAACCTGCCGTCCGACATCAAGTGGGCCCTGAACGGCTACGTGCAGCGCCTGAAGGCGCGAGAGGAGCGCATCGAGCGCTTCAAGTCCGGCTTCGCCATCGTGCGGAATTCGCGCCGCATCATCCCGAGAGAGGGTGCATTGCTCGCCGAGGCCGCACGGGACGGGGGGCACAGGAGGGTCGAAGCCGCGACACGGCAGATCCTCGAGTGGATGCCGAGCTTCCTGAGGCAACCCACCGAGATCCAGCACCAGCGGTTGGCGCAGGCCGCAAGCACGCTGACCGAGAGCGCCGCCGACACCCCCTTGCGCACTCAGGCCGAGACGTTGAACAAGCACGTGAGCGCGCTGCTGCAGCACCACGGGCTGACGGAGCAGCGCTTCGAAGATGTCATGCGTACGGATCTGGAAGACCGGGCCGAGCGGGTCATCGGCCTGCTGGATGCGGACCACCAGCAGAGCCGGACGAAGCGGCGCTACTTCGACTATGGGTTCTGGGTGTCGCTGGCGCTCGCCGCGTTCTACTGGGCCGCCCTGATCGTCCGGTGGTGGGGCAGGCGCAGGAAAGGAAAGGCCGCGTCCCAGGCGCCTGAAGCGGCCCCGGCGGGCGGGTCTCCGTCACCCTGGGGCATGGACGTGGCGCTGGCCACCGCGGGTGGTCCCGGATTTCCGCTGGAAGACGTCCAGGGACCGGCGCGCACCGGCGCGAGGGAGCGCTCGGTGCAATCCCGGCCGGCTCAGCACCCGGGACGCCGGACGGAGGCGGGCCCCGCGTTCCGGGAGGGGGCGTCTCCGTCCCTGGAGGAACGCCTGAAGGCGCGGGACGGAAAGGCCCGCCGGACGCAGCGCGAAGAAGCCGGACGTGAAGACGTCCGGGAGCAGGGGGCCGGAGGAGAGGCGCCGGTCCGCGGGAAGGAAGACGCACCCGGGAGCGGACCCGAGGAGCCTTCCCTGAAGGAGCGGCTGAAGGCCCTGAAGGCGGAGCTCGAGGCCCAGAGGCGGGCGCGGGCGCAGGAAGCGGCCCGGCGGGCGCAGCATGAAGGGTTCCCGCCCGGAGACGCCGGGGAGGAGCAGGGATCCGCCGTCCCGGAGAGCGTAACGGCAAGCCGAACCGTCCCGGCGGGCGGGGAGGAAGACACCGCCGCGGCCGAACGCGCGGACCTTGCCCCGGAAGGGCGACCGGCGACGCTGAAGGCGAAACCCGACGACCGGCGGGCACCGCATGAAGGGTCCGTGCCCGGGGACGCTGAAGACGCCGGGGAGCCGGACGCCTTCGTCGCGGAGGGCCAGGACCCACCGTCGGACACTTTCCAGGAGATCCGCACGAGCCCGCTCCTGGAGAGCCGCCTGAAGGCGCTGAGGGCGGAGGAGGCCGGGGCACAACGGGCGCCGGAACCGCTACCGCCCTCTTCCGGACCCGAAGACGCTCCTCCGGAGCAGGGAGTCGGGGTCACGGAGGGTGGGGGAGTACAGGCGCATACGGACGACGATACCGGCCGGCTTCCGGTCATGGGGAAAGAAGACGATCGGGCCGCGAGGCTGATCCGGGCCGATGGGAAGAGCCCGCAAGCGCAGGCGCGGGCGGCAGAGTCCGAAGCGAAGACCGCGGCGGCCGTCCGGGCTCGGACCGGAGCACCCGAGGACGGAGTGCCGGTGCGAAGCGGCGGCGAAGAGCTTCGTCTCCGGGACCGGGAGGCCGAAGAAGCGTCGCCGCCGTCGCAACCGGACGGATCGGAGTTCGTCCACCGGGCAACCCGGGAAGCGATGCTCGATCGGCTGCGGGAAGTCGAGCAGGAGATCCGCGCCGCCACCGCCGCCGCGGAGCAGGCGGAGCACGTCCGGAGAAACGCGGACGGCGAAGGGCACCAGGGTACTGCCTGGGCCGCCGCCGCCGGCCGGATGGCCGGCGCGCGCTGGGCGGTGCACACGCTGCTGCGGGAAGTGGACCGGCTCCCGGCTGCGCCGGCGCCGCGCGGGTCCATGGGTCGGATCGACATGAGGGCGCTGCTCGACAGGCAATTGGGCGCACTGGCCGGAGAGGATCGGAGACGGATCGACGCGACGCTGGTCCCGGGAGCCGTTACCCGGGGCAACCTGCAGGCGCTGGAGGCCGCGGCAGACCTGATCGTGAAGCACGCCCTGGAGGGCGCGCGCCTCCACCCCGGCGGGGAAGGGTACGTGACGTTGACCCTGGTGCAGGAGGACGACGGTGTCCACCTGACCTGCCTGGATCACGGACCCGAGGGCGAGGGATCGGGCGAACGCCGCAGTCTGGCCCTGGCCGTCGCCCGTGGCCTGATCGAAGGACAGGGGGGAGGGATGGAGATCACCCCGTACCCCCGCCACGGCACCATGGTCCGGCTCCGGCTGCCCCCGGCCCGATCGCGCCCGCCCGCGCAGTGACGCCGGGCACGCGATGCACCGATGCGCCAGGCGCTATGGAGCATCGTATTCCCGCTGGTCCTGACCGGCCTCGTCGCGCATGGCGTGCTGGGATACCGCCTCGACACCATTGAAGACCACCTTCACCGTGCCCGGGCGCAAATCGTCACGGACGTCGCCGGGGCAGCGCTGAGGGCCCAGGCCCGCAGTGTCGCCGGTACCGTGCAGCACCACCGCGACAACTGGGAGTGGAGGGCGAGACGGGTCGCGCGGGATGCGGATCTGATCCGGCAGCTCCGGGGGAACGCATCGGATCGCGTCGCGGAGGATGGCGGGAAGCCGCCCCCGGTCCCCCCTCTCCGGGACACCGTGGAACGGCTGAGGAAAGAAGTGGACGAAGGCGGGGACGTCATCAGCCTGACGGTGTACGACCTGTCCGGGGACATCCTGGCCAGGAGCCCGGAATGGGACGCTGTCCTGGCGTCTTCCGGGACAAGGACGGAGGAGACACACCCGGACCTCGATGACAGGCAAGCTCCCGGGAGCGATGGACGGGACGATCCCGTCGTCGAGGTGCACCCGGACGGAACGATCACGACGCGCAGCCCGATCGAGGAGATGCAGACCGGCAGGCGGTTCGGGTGGATCGAGGTCCGGTGCGGGCCCAGCGCCGTGCACCGGCCCATCCGGCTGGCGGCCGGCGGCCTGGGGGACAAGGGGCACGCCCACCTGTGGGTGCCGGAGGCGCGGCGTGCAATCGCATCGGCGCCGGTGGTGGCGGACGGCAACCCCGGGCGGGCGGAGAGGGCGTTCCGGATCTCCAACGACATACGGAAGCTGGAGGACGAGACGGAGCGGTCCGAAGGGATCATGCTCAGCAGGGAGCACGTGCTGGCCTGGGCCCGGCTGGACGAAGAGCCGGGGGGGCCGCCGTGGATCGTGCTGCTCTATCGGGACGCCGAAGAGATCGTGCTCACCGTCTCCAGCTTGAGGGCCATCCGGGACAGCCTCGAAGACTGGCGGCGACTGCTCTACGGCGGCCTGGCGGGAGTCGCGGTGGTCAGCCTCATCCTGGCGCGCATTACGCGGAAGGCGCCGGGAGGGAGTCCCGAATCCCCATGACCGGCGGTGTAACGGTAGTGATCGCGGGATTCCTGGCCGCATGTCTCCTGGCCGGGAGCGCGTGGGCGCTGGCCTACGTCCGGGCGAGCGCGTTGAAGCCCCGGATCCAGCGGGTCGCGGCGCCGATGGCCGACGACGGCGATGCGCCGGGGCTAGAGATCGCCCAGAGCGTCTTCCGGACGGAACGCAAGCGGGCCTGGCTCTGGGATCGGATCGAGGCCTGGTATCCCTTGCTCCAGGGTCCGCGCGCCGTCGGGATCACGGGAGGCGTGGCCGCCGGGGTGGGTGCGGGGTTGTGGGCCGTAATGCGGCTCATCCTCCAGGTCCCCGGCGGGCCGTGGTTGACCCTGGGCATCCTGGGAGGGATGGCCGCGAGCGTATACGGCACCCTGGTCTGGCTCCAGGCCCGGGAGGCGAAGAAGTTCACCCAGCAATTCCCGGACGTGGTGGATCAGATCGCCCAGCTTTCGCGCACCGGCATCCCGCCCCTCGAGGCGCTGTCCAACGTGGTGCAGGACGTCCCGCCGCCCGTCCAGGGGGTGCTGGAGGCGGTGTGCAACGGACTCGGGGCAGGACTTGACGCGGACCGTACGATGAAGACCGTGGCGGCGCGGGTGCGGATCCCCGAATTCACCCTGTTCTGCGCGGTGCTGAAGCTTCAGCGCAAGGCCGGAGGCGGGGTCTCGGAGGCGCTGGGAAACCTGACCGGAACCCTGAGGGAGCGCAGGAAGATTGCATTGAAGGCGCATAGCTCCACCGCCCAGACCCGGCTGACCCTGATTGTGCTGATCCTGCTGCCCATCGTGGTGCTCGCCATGCAGAAGTTCACCGCACCCGAGACCGTCGACATCCTGTTCAACACCCCGAACGGACTGTTCGTGCTGCGGGTCGGAATTGGACTCATCGCCCTGGGGGTGGGGGTCGCCTACCTCCTGATCGCCCGGGGAACACGATGATCGCCGGGCAGGACACGGCGCTCTGGCTGCTGCCGGCGCTCGTCACGGGCCTGGTCCTGCTCGTGCTGCTCGTCTGGCTGGCGAACCGGAACCTGCGCAGGGCGGTGGAGTTCGACCGGCGCCTGGACGTGCCGCGGGCGGTGCTGGTTGCCACGCAGCGCCACCACCAGGGGGGGCGCGGCCGGGAGGACGCGCGAAGCCTGCTGCAGAACGTGGGCAGCGCCTTCGTGGCGGTGGTGTCGGTGATCGCGCCGATCGGAGCCGGGGAGCGGGAGAAGCTCAGCCGTCTGCTCCGTGACGCCGGGTTCGGACACCCGGATGCACTGCCCCGGTACCTGGCGGTGAAGTCGACCCTGGGACTCGGTGCGGCGGCTGCTGCGTGGATGGGAATACGGGGGGTGGAGCAATTGGCAGGAGGGCTGCTCATTCCGATCATGGGCGCGTTCGGAGCGTTCGTCGTCGGAGGAATCGTGAGCGAGCGGGGCGTGAAGTGGCTCGCCGACCGGCGCACGGTGCGCATGAGCAGCGCACTCCCGGACGCGCTCGATCTCATCGTCATGTGCCGGGAGGCAGGGCTCACGTTCGAACGCGCGCTGGAGACCGTCGCCAACGAATTCGAGAGCGTGGAGCCTCATCTGGCCCGGGAGTTCGTCCTGTTCGAGAAGGAGCTGCAAGTAGGCGGCGCGAGACGCCACACGATCACCGCCTTCGCCGAGCGCACCCCTATCGAGGGGATCAAGTCGCTGGCCTTCGTCCTGATGCAGAGCGACCGCTACGGTACCCCCCTGACCGAATCGCTGACGAACATCGCGGGCAACGAGCGTGCGCAACGGGCCGCGCGGATCACCGAGCAGGCCGAGCGACTGCCCGTGCTGATGACCTTGCCCATGCTTCTGTTCGTGGTGCCGGGCACCATGCTGCTGGTCGCGGGCCCGGCCTTCCTGTCGGCCCTCAATGCCCTGGGCAGCTTCTGATTCCGGCGGCAATCCTCCCCGCCGGCCCTTCCGTAGCGCGGTCCCACGGTGACCACCACGAGTATCGCCACCGGCTTGCGCTCGCCGGGTGCTCGCGTGCCGCGCTCGCTGATCGCGGATCTCGCGTGGACCCCGGCTCCCGGGCGCATTGCGCGCCGGCAGAGCGGGAATTAAGCTTGCGCGTCTTTTTTTCGGGCGTGCGGGCAACCGTGACGTCAAGGGCTGAAGCAATGAAGATTCTGGTCGCGGTCAAGCGGGTGATCGACTACAACGTCAAGGTCAGGGTGAAGGCGGACCAGAGCGGCGTCGAGCTCGCGAACGTGAAGATGTCGATGAATCCGTTCGACGAGATCGGGGTCGAGGAGGCGCTCAGACTGAGAGAGGCCGGAAAGGCCGACGAGGTCATCGCGCTCTCGCTCGGGGTGCAGCAGTGCCAGGAGACGATCCGCACCGCTCTGGCGATGGGAGCCGATCGCGGAATCCTGATCCGCACCGACGAGACGCTCGAACCGCTCGCCGTCGCGAAGCTGATGAAGGCGGTCGTCGAACGCGAACAGCCGGGGCTGGTCATTACCGGCAAGCAGTCGATCGACGGCGACAACACCCAGACCGGCCAGATGCTCGCCGCCCTCCTCGGCTGGGCGCAGGGAACGTTCGCCTACCGGATCGAGATCGACGACGGGGAGATGGGCCTGACCCGCGAGATCGACGGGGGGCTGGAGACCGTCAGGCTGAAGATGCCCGCGGTGGTGACCACCGACCTGCGGCTCAACGAGCCGCGCTTCGCGTCTCTTCCCAACATCATGAGAGCGAAGAAGAAGCCCGTCGATACGCTGACCCCGGAGGACCTCGGCATCGACGTCACCCCGCGGGTGAAGACGCTCAAGGTCACCGAGCCGCCGAAGCGGGATGCGGGAGTGCGGGTGGGGAGCGTGGCCGAGCTGATCGAAAAGCTGAAGAACGAAGCCAAGGTGATCTAGATGAGCGCCCTCGTCATCGCGGAACACGACAACGCCGCACTCGCCGCGGCCACCCTCAACACGATCACCGCCGCGCGCCGGCTCGACGACGATGTCCACGTGCTGGTTGCCGGCGCCGGATGCGCCGGAGCGGCCGATGCCGCGGCCAGGGTCGCCGGCGTCGGGAAGGTGCGCGTGGCGGACGACCCGGCCTACGCCAATCAGCTCGCGGAGAATCTCGCGGCCCTGATCACGGGCATCGCGAGCGAGTACTCGCACGTACTCGTCGCGGCCACCAAAGCGGGCAAGAACGTGCTGCCGCGAGCCGCCGCGTTGCTGGACGTCTCGCCGATATCGGACATCAGCGGGATCGAGTCGGCCGACACGTTCGTGCGGCCCATCTACGCGGGCAACGCGATCGCCACCGTGCAGTCGAGCGATCCGATCAAGCTGGTCTCGGTCCGGGCCACTTCGTTCGATGCGGCTCCGGAAGAGGGCGGCGTCGCGGTCGTGGAGACGGTGGAGGCCGCCGGCGACAGTGGCCTGTCCGCGTTCGTGGGCCAGGATCTCACGCAGTCCGAACGTCCGGAGCTGACCTCCGCCCGCATCGTGATCTCCGGCGGACGCGGGATGCAGAGCGGCGACAATTTCGCGCTCCTCGAAGACGTCGCCGACAAGCTCGGGGCCGCGGTCGGCGCTTCCCGGGCCGCGGTCGACGCCGGATTCGTCCCCAACGACTACCAGGTCGGCCAGACCGGGAAGGTGGTCGCCCCCGATCTCTACGTCGCGGTGGGGATCTCGGGCGCGATCCAGCACCTCGCCGGAATGAAGGAGAGCAAGGTCATCGTCGCGATCAACAAGGACGAAGAGGCCCCGATCTTCCAGGTCGCGGACTACGGCCTGGTCGCGGACCTGTTCCAGGCGGTGCCGGAGCTGAGCGCCGAGCTGTCGAAATCCTGACGGATGCTCCACGCCGGGGGCCGGACGACCCGTTCCACCCGTTGCAGGCCCGCCCATCCACGCTTGAAGTCGTGACGGGCGTCCCGCGCCGGATCGGCCTGCGGTTCGGCGCGGGACGCCCGCAGGTCAGAGGAGATCGAGCACCGACTCCGCGCTCGACTTGTCGAGCTTGCCGGCTTCATCCACGTGCAGATGGGTGACCACGCCGTCCTCCACCACCATCGCGTAGCGCTGGGACCGCATGCCGAGGCCGCGGCTCACGAGGTCGAGCTCCAGGCCCGCCGCCCTCGCGAACTCACCACTGCCGTCCGCGACCATGTGGATGGCGTCGGCGTTCTGCGCCTTCCCCCACGCATCCATCACGAAGGCGTCGTTCACCGAGATGCACACGATGTCGTCCACGCCTTTCGCCTTGATCCTGTCGGCATTGGCGACGAAACCGGGCAGGTGGGCGGCCGAGCACGTGGGGGTGAATGCGCCGGGCACCGCGAACATGACCACCTTCCTGCCGCCGAACAGCGCGTCGCTCGCGAGCCCGCCGGGGCCGCTCTCCGTCATATGGGCGAGGTTCACGCTCGGAACCTTGTCTCCAACCTTGATCGTCATCGTTCGTCGTCCTCTCGTTTGCTGAACATGGGATAGCCGGGGGGACCCTGCCGAGCGCACGCGGATCGCCGATGCGAGGCGAAGACTCGGGCCGGATACGAACTCCCCCGGCACACGGCACGATCTTCGCGCGGCCATGGGCCGGCGACAAGCGTATCCTGCATTCTCCGGCCAATCGCGAAGTCGGGTGGTGCGAGCCGGTTCAGTCGATGTAGCGGCCGAGCCGCACCGCCGATTCCCCGCGGCGCAGGCGGCGCGACGGCATGATGAGGACACAGTCCGCGTAAGGAGTCCGGATCGCACGGTCTCCGTCCCAGCCGATGATCGTGCCCCGTTCGGGGATGACCTCCATCCCCCGGTAGCCCTCGACGAACCGGAAACGGTCGGTGTCGATGGTCACCGGTCCGGTCACCTCGATGATCCGTTGCGCCGCCGGTGCAGTCCGCGGGAGTCGCGACTCCACCCAATCACGGGCCACGGCCCCCGAGCACGCCAGGAACCGCAGCGCGACCTCGATGGCCACCCCGGCCGTCCCGCGCGCCCAGTGCTGCCCGCATTCGACCAGCAGGGCATTGCGGTGGCTTCCCGGATCGCCGAATGCCGCGTAGTCGCGCAACCGGGTGCCGGCAGCGTGGCCCGCGTCACAGACGACGTGGACCGGCGCCGCGACTTCGGCGGCAAGCCGCCTGCCCTTGTCCAGGGGACCCGCGAGCATCAACGGAGCCGTCGCATGCTGCATGGAATGGATGTCGAGCAACAGATCGACGGTGTCCATCAACGGGCGGATTTCCCGCGCTCGCCCGAGCTCGACACTGTCGCGGGGACCGTCGAGAACATCGGTCGACCAGAGGCGGTTGAAATCCTCGTCGACGTAGCGTGAAGCGGCCGGGTTGGAGGGATCGAAGCGGGCGTATGCCGCGACGTTCATGAAGGCCAGCGTGAGCTTCCCCCGCTCCGGTCGGACGCCCTCGCGCAGCAGGTAGTCGAGAGCGTGCGCACCGCAGAGCTCGTTGCCATGGACCAGCGCGCTCAGCATCACATGCGGGCCGGGCGCGCCGCTGTCGAACGTGGTCACGTAGTCGATACCGGTCTCTCCCCGGCGACGACGCGAGATGTCGAACGCCTCCAGCTCGACGGAATATGAATTGGCCATTTGCTCGGCAGCTCCCCGTGCGATCCGCTTCAGGTCCCTTGACATTCAGGTGGCCCGGCCCTATGTTGCGCTGCACCATTGCTGCAACGCACCATCCATTGTCCGAGACCACGACCACGGGAGATGAACGCCATGAGCACCAAGAAGACCACACAGCCGTTCAAGCAGCCGATCGATCTGTACACCGCGATGCTGGACCAGACGATCCGCGCCAATCGAATCGTCGCGAAGGGCATCGAGCGGACCATCGAGGAGCAGTTCGGGCTGTTCGAGGCGGCCATCGACACCACGCGCCCCCTCGTCGCCGCCAAGCAGCCGGAAGAGGTGCTGGCCATTCAGATGGATGCGTGGAAGACGTTGAGCGAGAAGCTCGTCGCGACCACGGGAAAGCTCGTGGAGATCCAGCGCGAGACGGGCTCCGAGCTCAAGGATGTCGTCGTCGACAGCGTCAAGGCCGTCAACGAGACGCTGCCGAAGGCTGCCTGATCACATCGAACCTCCGGTTCCATGGATGGAACCACCCCCTTCGACGGACGCGGGCGCCGTGCCCCGACCGTCGGCGCCGCCGATCGGTCCGACCCGTCATTGCGGGAGCTGGACCGTGCGGATTTCCGCGTCCGCGGGAACGGCCGGGAAATGGTGATGGCGCGCCCGACAGGATTCGAACCTGTGACCTTTGGCTTCGGAGGCCAACACTCTATCCAACTGAGCTACGGGCGCTGGAATCGGCCACCGGGGGATTCGTGTCGCATCGACCCTCGGGGCACAACGGACGCGCGAAGCACGATCGCGGTCCGGCATCGAAACAGGGGAGGGTCGGCCTTGACCCGGACGCCGTGCCGAGCCCC
Organism: uncultured Gammaproteobacteria bacterium; assembly: GCA_958295835.1. Classification (GTDB taxonomy): domain Bacteria; phylum Pseudomonadota; class Gammaproteobacteria; order HK1; family HK1; genus HK1. Next base: position 2,709,420 of record OY282378.1, on the reverse strand, counting down.
TTTGCCGGGATCGGCGGGATTGCCTGTTTCGATGGTGAAACCCTAGTCGATCCCGGCGCCGGTGAGCAAGCGGATTCTCGCCGAAGGCGGTTTGCCGGCCGCCGGAGCTCCGGACGACGTCGACGACATGCCGATACGCACTTGTCCCGGACCGGGGCCTTCTGCAACCATATCCGGGCCTGGACGAAACGATCCCGGAGGCTTACGTGAGCAAGGCTGACAACGTGTTCTGGCGCCAGTTCGGCGTGATATTGATTCTCCTGACCGTGTTCGGGTTCGCCATGTACTTCGCTACGAACTCGATCGGCGGGCGGGCCTACGCGAAGATGCAGAGCAACCCTGACGTCGTGGCCGTACGGATCGCGCCGGTCGGCCGGTCACGCATCGGCGACCCCGCCGGGCAGACGCAGGCCCCGGCCCCCGCCGCCTCGACCGCGACGCAGGCCGATGCCACGAGCGGGACAACGGCGGCAGCCTCGGACGTCGGCGCCGCAGGCTCTGCGGGCCAGACCGTCACGGCCGCGGCCGGGCCCGTCGATATCGCGGCGGGCGAGCAGATCTACCAGAGCGCTTGCTTCGCATGCCACCTGAGCGGCGTGGCGGAAGCGCCGAAGCTCGACGATCCGGCCGCATGGGAGCCCCGGTTGGGCCAGGGCATGGCGGGACTCCTCCAGTCCGTCACCAACGGCAAGGGGGCGATGCCCCCGAAAGGCGGCTTTGCGCATCTGACCGACGAGGATGTCCGCAACGCGGTCGGGTTCATGCTCGACAAGGCGGGGGTGTCGGCCGGCGGATAACCCCTTGTCCGCAAAGTCTTGCGCAGACCACGACCCGCTCGTCAACGCGGTCGGGAACCGGCCGCAGGCCGGGCTCAGACCGCTACCAGGTTCGCGTAGGCGACGACGAGCCACTTGCTGCCGGCCGCCTCGAAGTTGACCTGCACGCGAGCGTGGGCGCCTTGTCCTTCATACGTCAACACGACGCCCTCGCCGAACTTCGGGTGCTGTACCCGTTGTCCGAGACGCAATCCATCCGGCTCGTCGCGAATCGATTCCGAGCCGGCGCGGCGCCTGGGCAGAGCCGGCATGACGGGCCGTGACACCGTACCCCGAAGGCGCACTTCCTCGACGCGCTCGGGTGGCAGCTCCCGCAGGAAACGCGAGGGCGTCGAGTACCTGTCGGAACCGCCGCCATACAGCCGCCGCGACTCCGCGTAGGACAGGCACAGACTGCGTTTCGCACGGGTCATGCCGACGTAGCAGAGCCGCCGTTCCTCCTCGAGCTTTCCCGGATCGTCGCTGCTCCGGCTGTGCGGGAACAGTCCTTCTTCCATCCCGCAGATGAAGACGAGAGGGAATTCCAGCCCCTTCGCCGAGTGCAACGTCATCAGGCTGACCAGATCCTCTCCGTCCGCCGCCTGCTCCTCGCCTGCCTCCAGCGCCGCATGGGAGAGGAATGCGGTCAGGGGATCCTGCGAATCCCGATCTTCGCCGTCGAAAGCGAACTGCCCCGCCGCGACCGCGAGCTCCTGGAGGTTCTCGATCCGCGTCCGGGCACGATCGACCTTCTCCTGCCGGTAGTACTCGAAAAGGCCGCTGCCCCCCACCGCCGTCTCGATCTTCTCCTGTAGCGAGACGTCGCGGAAACCGCTCGCGAGCTCATCGATCAGCTCGACGAAGCTCCGCAATGCACCGGCCGCGCGCGCGCCTGCCCTGCCTTCGGCGATCACCCGGAGCGCCGCCGTCCAGAGGGACTCGTTCCGTCCTTTCGCCTCGGTGCGCAGGATGTCCACCGTGCGCGCGCCGATCCCGCGGGGCGGGAGGTTGACGACTCTCTCGAATGCGGCATCGTCGTCGCGATTCGCGACGAGGCGGCAATACGCGAGGGCGTTCCTGATCTCGGCGCGTTCATAGAAGCGAAGGCCGCCGTAGACCCGGTAGGCGACGCCCTGCGTGAGGAGCGCCTCTTCCAGCACCCGGGACTGGGCGCTGACCCGGTACAGGATCGCGATCTCGTCGCGACGTCCCCCGGATGCGACCCATTGCCGGATGCGCGATACGATGAACCGGGATTCGTCGATGTCGTTGAATCCCGCGTAGACCGCGATCGGCTCCCCGTCGCCGTCGTCGGTCCAGAGGTTCTTGCCCATGCGCCCCTGGTTGTTGGCGATGAGGGCGTTCGCGGCGGCGAGGATGTTGCCGGTCGATCGGTAGTTCCGTTCCAGGCGCACGGTCGAGACGTGCGCGAAGTCCCTGGGGAACTGGAGGATGTTCTCGATGCGGGCGCCCCGCCAGCCGTACACCGATTGATCGTCGTCGCCGACGCAGCACAAGTGGCCTGCGCTTCCCGCCAGCAGCCTCAGCCACGCGTACTGGATGGTGTTGGTGTCCTGGAACTCGTCGACGAGGATATGGCGGAAGCGTTCCCGGTAGTGCGCGAGCACGTCGTCGCGGTCGCGAAACAGCTCGTGGCACCGGAGCAGCAGCTCGGCGAAGTCCACGACCCCGGTGCGCTCGCAGGTCTCCTGGTACGCCGCATAGATGCGCAGCATGCGGGTCATCCGGAGGTCGTCGCGATCCTCGATATGCTCGGCGCGAAGCCCTTCGTCCTTGCGCGCGTTGATGAACGCTTGCGCCTGCCTTGCCGGCCAGCGTTGTTCGTCGAGGTCGAGATCGCGCAACACACGACGGATGCAGCGTAGCTGATCGTCGCTGTCGAGGATCTGGAAGTCCTCCCGCAGGCCGGCATCCTGCCGATGCGCGCGCAGCAGCCGATGCGCGAGTCCGTGGAACGTGCCTACCCACATGCCGCCCACCGGCCGTCCGAGCATCGATTCGATCCGGGTCCGCATCTCCGATGCGGCCTTGTTGGTGAACGTCACCGCGAGAATCCCGAACGGCGTCGCGTCACGGGTGGCGAGCAACCACGCGATGCGATGCACGAGCACCCGCGTCTTTCCGCTCCCGGCGCCGGCGAGCACGAGCAAATGTCCGGCGGGGGCGGTGACCGCCTTGCGCTGCGCGTCGTTCAGGGGCTCGATGATGTCGGTGACGTCCATTACTCGGCCTTCGGCAACGCCTCCGCGGTCTCCAGGGCGATGTTTGCGAGCGCCCGGGTCACCAGACCGTCGAGGTCGAATCCGGGAGCATCGAGCTTGCCGCGCAGCGGAACCTTCAGCTCGATCCTGCCCCGCTCGTCCTCGAGCGAATCCAGGGCCGCGTCGAGCGTGGACGGGGCCTCCGCCAGCGGTTCGGTCGATCCTGCCGGCAGCTCGGATTTCCCGAGCACGACTTCGCTCATGGTGAAGTCGGCGACGCCTTCGAGGTCGGAGGTCCGAATCGTGGCATCGAGGGCCACGTCGGCCTGCCCGTCCTCGACGGACCGGCCGAGGTGCAGTCGAGAGTACGGCGAGAGATCGCGTAGCGAGAGTCCGTGAATCGTCGCGTTCAGGTCGAAATCGGTACCGGTCAACGTGGGGACCAGCACGCCGCCGGCCTGCAAGGCGGTGAAGACGTCCGCGGCCGCTTCGACGGAGAAGCGGGCCGGCACGCCGATCGCTTCGTGGTCGAGCCCGCGCAACGTAGCGCTCGTGATGTCGATGCTTGCCGCGAAGTCCGGCTCCGTTGTCCGGTCGACGACGCGGATGACCGAGTCGGAGTCCGCGGTGCTCGCTTCCCGGATCCGGACCCTGAACGAGGACTGGGCTTCGCCGGGACCGATTGGCAGCGCCGGAAGCTCCCAGTCGCCATTCTCGCTCAGTCCGATCGCGCTTTCGATGCCGGAGAGACTCAGTGCCCCGATGTCCAACCCCGACTCGCGGATCGTCAACGGGCTCGCCCGTAGCGCGCGCGCCGACGTGCGCGCGCGACCGCGCGGATCGTCCAGCGTGAGGCCGTCCACCTCCGCGTTCGCGAGCAGCGTTTCGCCCGATGCATCGAGGCGCGCTCCCCGCGCCGCCACGCGATCGGTCCGAAGGCGCGCTCCATTGGCGTCGCCGACGATCTCGATGTCACGCGCCTCGGCGAAGTCGAACATCGACTCGTCGGGGGTCGGTGCGTGGTAGCCGCCCAGTGCCAACGCTCCCGCGGACCATTCGAGCACGTGCTCCACCTCGCCGCGACCGGATGCGGAGGTCGCGGCTCCGAGCTGGCGTATCCCGCCGGCTCCGAGCCGGGCCGAGGTGAACGCGACCGTATCGAACGCTGCACGGACCGGAGTTGCCGCGACATTCATCAGCGGCGCCGCACCCCGCTCCGCGGCCAGGGTCTCACCGTTCCACTCGACGGTATCTGCGCGCAGGCCGGGGACATCGACGCCGGAGCCATCGCTCGCGCGGAAGTACGTCCGCTCCGCGAAGGCGCTCGCCGCGTGCACCGTGGATTCACCGTCGAAGATCAATCCGTCGAGCTCGATCCGCTGTGCGCCGACCGTCGAGTCGTCGGCCACGTCCAGAACGAGATTCTCCAGCGATGCCGTATCTGCGCTTGTACGCCCCGATGTTGCCGTCGCGACCCCGATCAGGCGCCAACCGCTGGACTGCCAACGATGCCGGTCCACGGTGTCGACGGTCATCGAGACCGCTTCAATCGCTTGCGCGCCCCCCATCCCTTCGCGCCACGCCGGTGAATGCGCGGACAAGTCTTCGACGACGACGCGGCTTCCGCCTCGACCGAGCTCCAGCGTGCCGAGCCTTGCGAGACGGGCGTTTCCACCTTCGCCTTCACCCGTTGCATCGATCAGCGCCAGATCCCGCAGCGTGTAGCTCGCATCGCCCGTATCGACGTCCACCTCGTCGAGCTGAATCGACTTCGACTTCCAGGCTCGATCGGACACCGTGCCGCCGGTGAACCGGAAACCCGTGCCCACCATCGCCCACCCCTCCGGGTGCGTGTGGTCGACGATGCGAGCCCGCCCCGATGCGATGCTCATCGCGCCGTCTGCATCCTGCTCCACTCCGTCCAGGGAGAGTCGTTCGAGGACCAGCGTGCTCGTTTCACTCGCAAGCCACGCATCCGAGGCGCGCACTCCGCCAACCGCGACCATGCCCTTCGGCGAGAACGTCGTGGAGTCGAGCGCGACGTCGCGCAACCGCAGAACGGAATCGTCATTCCTGTCCTCGATCGTCTCCGCCGAGGCGAGGGCGAGCCGAAACCCGTCGTTTCCGTGCCGTTCGATTCGCCGGATCGCGAGGCCGGTCGCCGTCCCGGTGCTCCGCGGTCCGGTGAAGCCGCGCCAGTCGGCCCGTTCCACCGTCCCTGCCGCCGCCGAGACGAATCCCGCGGCGGATTCGACAATCACGCGATCGATCTCGATTCGCTCCGTGTCGATCGACCGGTCGGCCGGCAGCTTCACCGTGAGGGTGCCGGAGCTCAGCCGATCGATCTCGACTCCGACGTCATCGGCGAACGTCAGCGCGACCTGCGAGACGAGATTCGTGGCCTCCGCACCGACCGCTTCGAATGCGCCTCCCTTGCCGTTGAAGCGGGCCACGGGGATGTGGCCCTCCACCGACAGGCGGGTCTCGGGCGCCCGTGAAGCATCGATTCGCAGCGTGAGCTCCGCCGCCTCGACTTCAAGCACATCGACGACGCCGGCCCGGAGCTCACTCAGACCAATCTCCCCGTCGACGCTGAGCGCATCCACGGCGCTCCCGGAGAACGTCATGAATGCAGCACCATCCCAATGGGCCCGGGCGCCGGAGATCGCGACCTGCGCAAGCCCGATCTCCAGTCCGTCGATTGCCCACCGGCCACTGGTGGTCGCACTGAACGCACCGTTGACCGGCGCGTAGACGAGGCGCACCGGCCCCGCACCGTCGAGCTTCCCGCGCCACGACCCAGCGGCTCCGAGCAGCGCCGGGAATCCATCGAGCAGGATGTCGTTCGCACCGACCTCGGCATCGAGAATCCAGCCCCTTTCATCGAAGTTGAGCCGCCCCCGGAGCCTGGAACGCCCGTTGCCGAAGGAGATGTCCGCCTCGACCTCCGCGCCTTCGGGCCGGAACACCTCGTTGAGCGACGAGAGTCGCAACCAGTCCATGGTGACCGGGCGACCGAGCGCTTCGGAGACCGTCGCGAGCTCGACGCCGTCGATGACGAGCTCGCCGACGCTCACCTCCTCGGGCAGTCCGGCCGGCATGTCGGCCGCATCCACTCCCGGACCGTCGGTGCGCAGCGTCGCCTCACTCAAACGGAAGTCGTCGAGCACGAGCCGGCCGGACAGGAGCTGGGCGAGATCGACCCGCGTTTCGACGCTCGACCACTCGATCGACGAGTCGCCGGAGGTCGCGATTCGAACCCCGGAGAGCTCGAGCCTGGACCTGAACGGCTCGACTCGTACCCGATCCACGTCGAGACGCATACCGTATTGGGCGGCGAGTCGGGGGATGTACGACGCAAGGCCGAAGGGAAGCGCCACGTAGCTCACGAAAGCGATGAGCAGGGCGCCCGACCCGAGCCACATCACCCACCGGCCGTACCCGAGCGCCGCGTGCCGGCCACGTCGCGCTGCGCTGTTCATGTCGACCGCGCCACCGTCAGGACCGGGGCGCATCGTAGCACGGGGCCTGATCCGGGCCAGGGCGGCCGCGATACGCCGTCAGGACGCCTTCGTCCCCCGGAGGGGACCTTCAGTCGTGCATCGAACCGCGTCCGAATCCGAGTGCGACACCCTGCCTCCAGGTCGTCGCAGTCAGGTCGTCGCAGTGACGGTGGCCGCGACCCGGCGGCCACGTCGTCCATGCCCTCAGCCGGCCAGATGCGACCATCCCCGGTAGGCGGTGGCGTGGAGCGGCACGTCGTGGACCCTGATGACGTCCACGCCCTGGGCGCACAGATGCAGGGAGGCGCCGAGGGTCGCCAGATCGTTGCCGGCCTCGTCCTCTCCCGAGAAGCTCTTCATGAAGGACTTGCGCGAGTGGCCCACCAGCACGCGCAGCCCGTGGCGGCGGAACTCGCCCGCGCGCCTCAGCAGCCGCAGCGACTGCAGGCGGTTCTTGCCGAAGCCGATCCCGGGGTCGAAGACGATCCGCCCGAGGTCCAGGCCTTGCGCATCCCATGCCTCCATCCGGGCCAGCAGCCAGCGCTCGACGCCGTCGTACGGGTCGAGATCGGCGGGCAGCATGGCCCGCGGGTCGGCCGGCACCGTGACGTGATGCATCGCGACCCAGTCCTTGCCGCTGTCTCTCGCCAACGCGACCATGGCGGGAGAAGTCAGCCCGCCGACGTCGTTGATGATGTCCACTCCGAGTGCCAGGCCCTTCTCCGCGACCTCGGGGTGGCGCGTGTCGAGGCTCAGCAGGGGCCGCAGCCTGCGTCCTCCCGTCAGCTCGATCAGCCGCTCCAGCACCGGTCCTGCCCGAGACCATTCGGTGGCGGGGTCTACGGGGGTGGCGCCGGGCCGGGTCGACTCCCCCCCCACGTCGAGGATGTGGACCCCGGCCTCGATCATGGCTGCGACGTGGGGTTCGATCCGGCTCCGGTCGAGGAACCGGCCACCGTCGGAGAACGAGTCCGGAGTGACGTTGACGATACCCATCCACAACGGGATGTGCCGTTCGAGCGCAATCGAACAGTCGAGCACCGTCCGCTGGCCCTGGCCCGGAATCGTGAGCCGGGGCTCCAGCGCCACCAGCGGCGCCAGCACGAAGCTCCGGCAGGTCAGATCGCGATGGGGGATGGTCAGCCGCCCGGTCACGATGCGCTCGCGTCCCCACAGCAGTATGTCGATGTCGATGGGGCGGGGTGACCAGTGCGATTCCTCGTGCCGTCCGAACTTCCGCTGGATCTCGTCGATCCGGATCCGGAGCTGCTCGGGGGAGCATCGTGCCGTGCATTCGAGCACGAGGTTGAGGTAGGGCAGATTCCACTCGGAGGGCGCGGAATCGGGGAGGAGGGCCGGCGACTCCACCACCGGGGATACCCGCGCGATGGTCAGTCCATGCGCCTCCAGCGCATCGACGGCCCGCGACAGGTGGTTCCGCCGATCCCCGAGGTTCGAGCCCAGTCCCAGATAGACTCGCATGCCCTGATTCCGAAACCGATGCACCCCCGCGACTCACGACGCGGGCCGGACCCGGACGCGCCACCACGATGCGTCGATGGTGCCTGATGCCGCCTCATGCGGTGGGCGTCGCCTCCAGCCCCGCCGCCATCCCTGCGAAGCAAAGGGTGGACCAAGTGTACACGACTCCGCCCAACTGGCGTGAAATCACCTGTCGGGAACGTATCGCGGATGGACTTCACGGTCAGGATGCAGCACGCTAACCGCGTGCGCGGCGCTTCCAGCCAGGCGTCCCGGTGCGTCAATCGCCCATGTACGTGGCCCTGTTCGACATCGATTCGACTTTGCTCCGCACTCAGGGAGCCGGCCGAGCGGCGTTTGCCGAGACGTTTCGCGCCGAGTTCGACATCGAGCGCATCCGGGGCGATATTTCCTTTGCAGGACGCAGCGATCGGGCAATCGTACGGGAGGTCTTCACGCAGCACGGGATCGAGGATCGGCCCGGCACGTGGCAACGGTTCCGGCAAGGCTACCTGCAACGGCTCGAACGGACCCTCGTCACCCGCCGCGGATGCCTGCTTCCGGGGGTGCTGCCGCTGTTGCGTGCGATCCGGGAGCGAAGCGACATCGCGATGGGCATTCTTACCGGCAACGTGGCGGCCGGCGCCTGGCTCAAGCTCAGGCACTACGGCATCGATTCGTTCTTCGATTTCGGCGGATTCGGTGACCACCGCCTCGATCGCGGCGGCATCGCCGCTGACGCGCTGGGCGCTGCCGACGCATATCTGCGGACGACGCATCGGCTTTCGGCGGAGCCCGCGCTGACGACGGTGATCGGCGATACGCCGGAGGACGTCCGATGCGCCCGATGCATCGCCGCGAAGGCGATCGCGGTGGCAACCGGCGATTCATCCCTCTCCGATCTGGCGGCGGCGGCACCCGACCGCGCGTTCCCCGACCTGACGCATCGCGACGCCGTCCTCGGGATCATCACCGCAGCCTGATCCCCGAAGCCACGGCCCGCCTCGACGGACGCTTTCCCGCCGCCTGGGATCAGGATTCCCGCCCCGCCCCGCCCCGTCTTCGCGATAGCGTGCCGTGCGCGGGAATGACGTTCCTGGGTGGGCATGCGCATCAGCCTTCCAGCAGGCAGTGGTGCGCCAGCCCCGCCAGCGCCGCCTCGATGTGCCGCCGGGCGACGGATCCGGCAGGGAGCTCCCGGCTCACGTCCTCATGAAGCGCCGCGAGATCCCTGGTCCCGTCGAGGCGTGCAAGCACCGCGGCAGCGATCGGGTCGTCGATCTCCACCTGGCGGTGACGCAGGCTGGTGATTCGGGCCGTGCGCTCGATCTCGATGCGCGAGAGCGCGCTCGCAACGGGTCGATCGCTGACCGCCGTCGCCAGCGGCGGCTCCCAGGTGTGGAGATCGACGAATCCCGTTGCGTGGTTCGTGGCGAGAAATCCGGCGAACTCGCGCCGTTCCAGCCGCGTGGGTCCGCCGGGGCGGCCGGACCGCTTGCGCGCGTCCCGGAACAGCATCTCGGCTCCGACGCTCGCGGGCCAACGTTCGGCAAGGATCTCCAGCGCTGCCTTGGCAGCCGAGTCGTCGAGGTGCAGGTCGGCCCCGTCCGGCGCGTGGAAGGTCACCGCGATACCGTCGGTGAGGTCCGCGGGCGCGGTGGCGGGGCGGACCGGCGATGCGGCGCGCAGACCGCGCATCCCGTCGAGGTCCCCGACCGGCGCGAGCGCGATGCCTTCGCGACAGAACAGGGAGCAGCGATACATCTGGCAGACGAGGAAGTCGAAGCACTGCTCGCGGGCGATTCGACCGCCGCCGAACCGGTGCAACGCGGCCCGAATCGGTCCCGGATACCGGCCCGGGTGCACGTCGGCGGGCCGCGCCTCGCACAGGTATTGCAAGCCGTGTTCCGCGGCATGCTCGACGACGCGCCGGAAGTGGAACGCCTGATGGTGCGGGACGAGATCGTCATGGAAGAGCACGCCGACCGGGTTGTGCCCGATGCGGCCGAGCTCCTCCTCCAGTATCCGCCGGTAGGGCGACCCTTCCGGCTGGGCGCCTGTGACCAGCCGCAGGAACCGCACCGCATCCTCGCCGTGTGCTTCCGGGTCGTCGAACACCGCGAGCCGGAACTTCATCATGTCGCGGACGAGGCGGCGCAGATGGCCGCCGGGCAAGGCGTTGAAATTCAGGTAAGCGATCCCCTGGGGCGCGAGATGGCGCGCGAAGACCGACATCAGCGCATCGCGCACCGGCGCCGGAACCCACGAGTACACGCCGTGCGCGATGATGTAGTCGAATTCCCCGAGATCCGCAGGGAGGTCGAGAACGTCACGTTGCTGCAGCTCGAAGTTGGAGAGTCCGAGCGCGGCCGCGAGCCCTCGCCCGATCGCAACCGGCCGGGTCGCGAGCTCGATGCCGAGAAAGCGTGCGTCGGGAAGCCCGCAGGCCATCGGGATGAGGTTCCCGCCCGCGCCGCATCCGAGCTCCAGGACTCGGCAGCGTTCAACCGGTGCGGGATTCAGGCCGTACAACCGTGCGTTGGCCGCGATGCGATCGGGGTGGGAGTGCTCCCACGCGCCGCCGGGATAGTGGATGCGCTCGTGAAGCGGTGAAGATCGAGCGGTCATCGCGGAATGGGCCTGTCCCTGCTCCGTATCGTCGTCGCTCGCGGTGGCCGGTGGCCGGCGACGTTCAGACTGCGATCCCGGCGTCACGGAGCGCGCGCTCGAACGCCTCGGCCCATCCTCGGTTGGCGAGCGGGCTCGCGGGGCTCGGATGCGGCGCGACACTCACGGTCACCGCATCTTCACCCAGTGCGGCGCGGGCGCGGTCCGCGGCGAATCGCCCGATCCCGAGTACGTGTCGCGTCCCGAGCGCGCCGACGACACGCACGAGCGCCGCGTCGCACGCCTCGTAGAGTGGCGCTCGCTCCGCGGCCGGCAGCTTGTCGGGGGTGCGGTTCCTCCCCGAATCCTCCATGAAGCAGAGCGGGCAGTAGTTCCAGACGAAGAAACGCTCGAAGAAGCGCTTCGGCTCGCCGAACCGGCTTCGCGCCCATCCCCAGAGCCGGCGCCCGCTCACCTCGCCGCGCGGGCAGTCGAAGCCGGCGACGGGCCGCCTTGGATGTTCGACCCTCGGCCGCGCGACCCTTCCTCGCACCCCGAGCCAGTCACGGGTGATCTCGACGTCGCCGAAGGGTACGCCGGTCTGCGCCATTCCGAACGGGCCGGGGTTCATCCCGAGCATCAGGACCTCGGGCGACCCCGTGCCGTAGCGCGCGAGATACGCCCGGTGCGGCGCCCATGCGTACCGGAGGGGGTTGTAGACGTGGGTCACCGGGGGCGCGAAGGTGAGCGCGTCGGCCCGGCGCGAGAGGGTCCTTGCGATGGAAACGATCCGAGGCTGGGAAGGCATCGATCAGGTCGCGACGATCATGGCCGGCACGCTGTCGAAAGCCGGACGGAGTCGATCTTCAGGCAGCGATCCGGTGCGGGCAAGGCGGATCTCGAATCGTCACCGGTGCTTCATGGTCAGCCCGGTCATCCGCGACGCAGAATCGCGGAGTCGGACACCGGCCGGCCCTCTAGTGCGCGCCGGCGTTCGGGGCCTCGCGGCAGTGGGGGCAGATGCCGCTGATCTCGACGGTGTGCACCTGCGAGGTGAAGCCTTCCGCCGCGGCGCTACGCTCGATCGCGCGCTCGATCGCGGCGTCGTTGAGCTCTGCCGCGGTCCCGCAGGCGATACAGAGGAGAAACTGTCCGGCGCCGGGATGTCCGGGGCGAGCACATCCGATGAACGCATTGAGGGATGACAGTCGATGCACGAGACCATGCATGAGCAGGAATTCCAGGGCGCGGTACACGGTGGGCGGCGCCGGGGAATGTCCTTCGCCCGAGAGTACGTCGAGGATCGCGTATGCCCCGAGCGGGCGGTGGCTCTGCCAGATGATCTCGAGCACCCGCCGCCGCACCGGCGTGAGCCGCGCGCCCCGTTCCGAGCAGACGGCCTTGGCATCGTCGAGCGCGCTCGCCACGCAGTGACGGTGATCGTGCTCGTGGGACGGGAACCGGCCACTCTCATTGTGCGCGCTGTTCATCGGTCGGGGTCGAGGCCATGCCGGTCTCTCGGCGAAGCGCCCGGGCGGGCAGCGAGAATACAAGACCGCGTGACGATTCGCGACGAGCGGGCCGTCGGCCGCCGTATCCGCCGGCGACTCGGAGACCAGGCCTGAATCGATCGAGGGCTTGAGCGACACTCCCCGCTGCAGCTCCGATCCCGGCGCCGAACGACAGGAGCGAAAACATCGTCGCCGGCGCCGGAAGGGTGGTCAGGCGTCGCCGAGGCATCCGGCTACGGAATCGCCCATGCGGCGCATGACGTCGAACCAGGCATCTGCGCCCGCTGCGACGTCCGCCCCGAGGGGGTCGAGTACCGCGGTCCGAACCCCGGTGTGTTCGATCACGGTCCGAACGAGACGCGGCTCGAACTGCGGTTCGGTGAAGACGCAGCGGGCGTCGCGTTCGACGAGGGCGCGCCGCAGCGCCGCGAGCCGCTTCGCCCCCGGCAAACGGGTCGGGCCGAGGGTGACCGCGCCGATGCCGTTGAGCTCGAACGCCCGCTCGAAGTACTGGTACCCGTCGTGGAAGACGACGAACGCATGCCGGCCCACCGGCGCGAGCCGCCTCCGCAGCGACGCTTCCAGCGCCGTGATACGCGCTCCCATGGAGACGGAGTTGCGCCGGAACATCGCCGCCCCCTCCGGGTGGACGCGGATGAGCGCCGCGGCCACGGTCTCCACGATCTGTCGTGCGTTGCCGGGGTCCAGCCAGATGTGCGCATCGAGCTCGTCATGGTCATGGGCGTGAGGGTCACCGTCGTTGGCGTCCTCGCCGTCAGGGAGCCGTGCGGAGCTCCCATTCCACATGCCTCCCTCGCGATTGGGCAGCAGCCGCATCCCGGCCACTCGATGCAGGGTGACGATCTCCGCCCCCGCCCCGAGGCTTGCGATGGGACGTGCGAGAAACGTCTCCAGGGTGTCGCCGACCCAGACGACCAGGTCCGCGGATTGCAACGCCGCTGCTTCGGACGGGCGCATCTGGTAAGTGTGGGGAGACGCACCGCCGTCGACGATCAGCCGTGGCGTGCCGATCTCGCCCATCACGCCGGCGACGAGCGCGTGGATCGGCTTGATGCTCACCACGACCTCGGGTGCGGCGCACGCCTCCGGCGCCGAATGCAGGGCGACGAGCGCGAACAGCGCCATGCGCAATCGTCCCGTCCGGATGAGGCCTGAACGGCGGGCAGGCCGGCATGGCGCATTCCGGGATACCGGCCGCCCGAGCATCTGAGCGTTGCGATTCATGGGACGTTCTCGGGCTTGGCGGAAATTGCCGTCGCCGGTCGTGCCGAAGGGAACGGAAGACCGGAAGTGTTATAGTATATCACTTGCGGGCAGCCCGTCCCCCCGGAGAAACACCGCATGGATCGACCACCGACCGCCGTTCCCCCGGAGCCTCCGCCCCTCGTCGAAGCGCACGGAGTGAGCGTCAGCTTCGGGCGCCGGAACGTGCTGGAAGGGGTGGATCTGGCGGTCCACGCCGGCGAGATCGTGACCTTGGTCGGTCTCAACGGCGCGGGAAAGTCGACCCTGGTCCGCGTGCTGCTCGGCATCGTCCGGCCCAGCCGCGGCCGGGTGGTGCGCGCCCCCGGTCTTCGCATCGGCTATGCGCCGCAGCACGTGCATCGCGATCCGGTTCTGCCGATGACGGTGCGGCGCTTTCTGACCGTGGGCGCGCCGGCGACCCGCGAGCGGCTCGAAACATTGCTTGCCGAGGTCGGCGCGGGCGCGATCCTCGACCATCCCGTATCCGGGATCTCGGGAGGAGAGCTTCACCGGGTGCTGCTCGCCAGAGCGCTCTTGCGCGAGCCCGGATTGCTCGTGCTCGACGAGCCGCTGGCGGGAGTCGACGTGACGAGCCAGAGCGAGCTCTACCGCCTGATCGCCGCGATCCGGGATCGGTACGGCTGCGGGGTGCTGCTCGTCTCGCATGACCTTCACCTGGTCATGGCCGCGACGGACACCGTGGTGTGCATCAACCGTCACGTCTGCTGCACCGGCCATCCACGGGCGATCACGCGCGATCCGGCGTTCGTTTCCCTGTTCGGCCGCCACGTGGCGAACACCCTCGCGGTCTACGAGCATTCCCACGACCACCATCACGACGCGCTCGCCGAGCCGGTACCGATCGACTCCGGCACGCGGGCCAATGCCGACACGCCGGCGAACGACGGGCGCGGGGCAGTGGACCGCGGCCCGGGGAGAGCGCCGGACGACGGGATTGCCCGGGACGCATCGCGCGCGACCGTCGCGCCGGGCCTGACCGAATCCAGCGAACGGACCGGACCGGACGCCCGCGGCGCACGTCCGTGACCGAGGATTTCTTCCTGCGTGCGCTGGCCGGCGGCATCGGGGTGGCGCTGGCGGCAGGTCCGATCGGCTGTTTCGTGGTGTGGCGACGCATGGCCTACTTCGGTGCGACGCTCGCCCACGCGGTGCTCCTCGGCGTGGCGCTCGGTTTTCTGCTGGAGATCGAGCCGACCCTCGCCATCCTCGCGATCTGCCTCCTGCTCGCGGGTGGTCTGGCCCTGCTGGAGCGCCAGCAGCTCGTTCCCCTCGACACCCTGCTCGGGGTGCTGGCCCACGGAGTGTTCGCGGCGGGCCTCATCGTCATCGCCTTCATGGAGCAGGTGCGTGTCGATCTGATGGGCTACCTCTTCGGCGACGTCCTCTCGGTGAGCGCCGCCGATCTCCGGTTCATCTTCGCGATTGCCGCCGGGTCCATCGCGGCGCTTGCCTGGCAGTGGCGCAACCTCCTCTCCGTGACCGTCAACGAGGATCTGGCGGCGGTGGAGGGGGTGCCGGTGCAGCGGGTGCGGATGCTGCTGGTGATCCTGCTCGCGGTGGTCATCGCGACGGGGATGAAGATCGTCGGCATGCTGCTGGTGCTGGCGCTGGTGATCATCCCTCCCGCCGCCGCGCGTCGTTTCGCCGCGACGCCCGAGCAGATGGTGGTCGCCGCGGCGGGGATCGGCGCCGCCGCGGTCGCCGCCGGCCTGTTCGGATCGCTCGAATGGGACGTGCCGGCCGGACCGGCGATCGTGATGGTCGCGAGCGCGATATTCGCCGCTGGCCTGCTCGTCCCCGCCCGCTCGTCGTCCCGCCGGCGTGAGTGAACGAGCCATCGCTTCCCGGAGGCGGGCGATACGGCCTTCCGGCGCGAGCGGGGACCGTGGACGTGACGCCCCTCCCCGTCTTCGAAGCTCGATGGCAATGGGCAGGCCCCCGCGGCGGAGACCCTGGACATGACCTCCCCCGCCTTCAACCCGTGCCCGGCAGGCTCCTGGGATCGTCGACGTGGAGGTGCTCGGTGGGCTGGGGGGTCGCGGTCATCACCTTGACCCCGTGCTCCGACGTGAAGCGGTGCCAGCAGCCCCTCGGCACCACCAGCAGCATGCCGGCGGCGAGCTCGTGGGATTCGATCTCGTCATCGACGATGACCTCCAGGCGGGTCTCGCCCTCGACGATCTGCACGAGCTCGTCGCCCTTCGAGTGCCGCTCCCAGCCGCTGGACCCACTGAAGCTCGCGGCGAAGATGCCGCCGTCACGGAAATCGGCGAGGGTCATGAACGACGCCTGCGCCTCTTCCTCGGTGGTATGCGCTCCGCGGCCCTCCAGCTTCACGAGTCCCGCCAGATCGCGATTCAAATCGACCGTCCTGATCATGCGATGCCTCCGATTGCCGGCAGTCGCCGGCGCAGGGCCGTCTCTTTCCCCGCATCCCTGTCCGGCGCCTCCTCCGAGCGCTTACCATACGGCATTCCCGTGGCCGGAAGGAGCGGCAGGCAATGAACACGCGCATCGAGCGGGACAGCATGGGCGAGGTGGAGGTACCGGCGGACCGGTACTGGGGAGCGCAGACCCAGCGCTCGCTCCAGAACTTCAGGATCGGCGGAGAGCGGCTGCCTCGACCCCTGATCCGGGCGCTGGGCCTCGTCAAGCAGTGCGCGGCGGTGGTCAACCGGGCGCTCGGCGATCTCCCCGCCGACATCTCCGAGGCGATCCGCGAAGCCGCACAGGAGGTCGTCGACGGATGCCTGGACGAACATTTCCCGCTGGTGGTCTGGCAGACCGGCAGCGGCACCCAGAGCAACATGAACGCCAACGAGGTGATCGCCAACCGGGCGGCGGAGCGGATGGGGGAGGCACTCGGCGCGAACCGCGGCGTGCATCCCAACGATCACGTCAACCGCTCGCAATCCACCAACGACGTCTTCCCGACCGCCATCCACGTCGCGGTCGCGGTGGAGGTGAGCGAGCGGCTGTTGCCCGCGCTGGCCCGGCTGCGCGCCACCCTGGAGGCGAAGGCGCGGGCGTTCGACGGCATCGTCAAGATCGGTCGTACCCATCTCCAGGACGCGACCCCGCTCACCCTCGGCCAGGAGCTCTCCGGCTACGCGGACCAGCTCCGCCTCGGTGAAGACGCGATCCGCGCCGTCCTGCCGCTGATCCTGGAGCTGCCGATCGGGGGCACCGCGGTCGGCACCGGACTGAACACCCGGGCCGGCTACGCGCGGAAGATGACGGAAGCGATCGCCGAGCGCACCGGCCTCGCGTTCACCGAGGCGCCCAACCGCTTCGCCTCGATGGCCGGCAAGGAGGGGCTGGTGGCGGTGTCGGGCGCGCTCAAGACCGTGGCCGGGGCGCTGAACAAGATCGCCAACGACGTGCGCTGGCTCGCGAGTGGTCCGCGCTGCGGCATCGGCGAGATCCTCATCCCCGCCAACGAGCCGGGCTCCTCCATCATGCCCGGCAAGGTCAACCCCACCCAGTCGGAGGCGCTGACCATGGTGGCGGCCCGGGTCGTCGGCAACGACGTGACGGTGACGGTGGCGGGCGGCGCGGGCAACTTCGAGCTCAACGTCTACCTGCCGGTGATCGGATACACGGTGCTGCAATCGGTGGACCTGCTCGCCGCCGCCACCGACTCGTTCAACGATCACTGCGCGGCGGGCATCGAGCCCAACCGTGAGCGGATCGAAGAGAACCTGCGCCGCTCCCTGATGCTGGTCACCGCGCTGAACCCGCACATCGGCTACGACCGGGCGGCCGACGTCGCCAAGACCGCCTGGGCCGAAGGCAAGACCCTGCGCGAGGTGGTGGTCGAGAAGGGATTGATGAGCGCGCAGCGCTTCGACGAGGTGGTGGTGCCCGAGCACATGATCCGGTCCGGTGGTCCGCCTCCGTGACCGGTGCGACGCCCGAGGCGCCTGCCCGACGGAAGGTCCTGGAGGTCGAGGACGTCCGTACCCGCTTCCACACCCGGGACGGCACCGTCCACGCGGTCAACGGCATCAGCTTCGACCTCGGAGAGGGGGAGCTGCTCGGGGTGGTCGGCGAGAGCGGCTCGGGCAAGAGCGTGACCATGATGTCGCTGCTCAAGCTCCTGCCGATGCCGCCGGCCGAGATCGTTTCCGGCGGGGCGCGCCTCGACGGCGAAGACCTGATGGGGCTCGATTCGAAGGACCTGAGGCGCGTGCGCGGCGCCCACGTGGGGTTCGTCTTCCAGGATCCGATGACCTCGCTGAACCCGGTGCTCACCGTGGGCTACCAGATCACAGAGCCGTTGCGGGTGCATCTCGGCATGGGCCGGAGGGCGGCGAAGGAGCGGGCGGTCGAGCTGCTCGAAAGGGTCGGCATCCCGGCCGCGGCGGACCGTCTGGGCGACTTTCCGCACCAGTTCTCGGGCGGGATGCGCCAGCGGGTGATGATCGCCATCGCGCTCGCCTGCAACCCGAAGGTGCTGATCGCGGACGAGCCGACCACCGCCCTCGACGTCACCATCCAGGCCCAGATCCTGGACCTCGTGAAGAGGCTCAGGCGTGAGTCGGGCATGGCGATCGTCTGGATAACGCATGACCTCGGGGTGATGGCCGGCCTCGCGGACCGGATCATGGTGATGTACGGTGGACTGGTGGTCGAGCGCGCCAGTGTCGGGGCGCTCTACAAGCACCCCCGGCATCCATACACCCGCGGCCTGCTCAGCACCCTGCCGAGGCTCGACGGTACTCGGGCGGAGCGCCTGGAGAGCATCCCCGGACAACCGCCGAACCTGACCCGGCCTCCCTCCGCGTGCCCGTTCGCGCCGCGCTGCGGCCATGCGTTCGAGCGCTGCCGGCGCGAGAATCCCTTGCTGGAAAGAGTCGCGGAGGGGCACGAAGTGGCCTGCTGGCTCGAGACGGGCGCTGAACGTCATGCCTGACCCGCAGCCATCGCCATTCCTGCGAAGTGGGTGTCGGCGAGGGGCGCAGCCGCTGCTCGCGGTCGAGAACCTCACCAGGCACTTTCCCATCATGCAGGGCGTGTTCCGCCGTCAGGTCGGCACCGTGAAGGCGGTGGACGGCCTGGACTTCGAGATCCACGAGCGCGAGACGCTGGGGCTGGTCGGCGAAAGCGGCTGCGGCAAGTCGACGGCGGGCCGGGTGATCCTTCGCCTCCACGACGCCACCGCGGGGCGCATCGTCTTCCGTGGCACCGACATCACCTCGCTCGGAGGCGAGGCGCTGCGGCGGCTGCGCCCCCGCATGCAGATGATCTTCCAGGACCCGCAGGACAGCCTGAACCCGCGCATGACGGTGGGCAGCATCCTCGGCGAGCCCCTGCTCGAACACGGGGTGGCGAAGGCGGGGGCGCTGAGGGAGCGGGTCGAGGCGCTGCTGGAATCGGTGGGTCTCGACCCCGGCTTCACCAACCGCTACCCGCACGAATTCTCCGGGGGCCAGCGTCAGCGCATCGGGGTGGCGCGCGCCCTCGCCCTGGACCCCGAGTTCATCGTCTGCGACGAACCGATCGCCGCCCTCGACGTGTCCATCCAGGCCCAGGTGGTGAACCTGCTGGAAGACCTTCAGGAGCGTCTCGGGCTCACCTACCTCTTCATTTCGCACGATCTCGGCATGATCCGCCACATCGCGGATCGGGTGGCGGTAATGTACCTCGGCAAGATCGTCGAGCTTGCGTCGAGCAATGCGCTCTACCGCGAGCCCCTTCATCCCTACACCCGGGCGCTGCTCTCGGCGGTACCGATCCACGACCCCGAGCGCGAGGCGCACCGCGAACGCATCATCCTGAGCGGAGACGTGCCGAGCCCCGCGGACCCGCCGCCCGGCTGCCGCTTCAGCACCCGCTGCCCGGTGGCCGCCCCGGAATGCTCGCAGCGCGAGCCCGAGTGGCGGGAGCTGCGTCCCGGCCATTGGGCGGCCTGCCACTTCGCGGAGTAGAGGCACGTGGATGCCGGGCACGCCACACCGCCCGCCACATCCCGAAGCAAGTGGCGGTAGGATACGCATCGGGCGGGGCGAGGCGTCCGCCTGCTCCCGCCGACTCGATCTCCCCCACAAAGAGGAACCACGGCCATGTTCGGAAAGACCATCAAGGCGACGGCGGCCACGGCCGCCGCCTGCGCACTGGCGACGGCGCTGGCGCCGGCCACCGCGAACGCCCAGCGCGGCAGCGCCGGGCACCTCAACATCCTCTACTGGCAGGCGGCCTCGACCGTCAATCCCTACCTCTCCGGCGGCACCAAGGACATCGAGGCGGGCTCGATGGTGCTGGATCCACTCGTCCACTACGACGAGAACGGCAACATGGTGCCGGTGCTCGTCGAGGAGATCCCCACGGTGGAGAACGGCGGCGTGGCCTCGGACCTGCGCTCCATCACCTACAGGATCAGGAAGGACGTCCAGTGGTCCGACGGCACCCCGCTCACCGCCCACGACGTGGTGTTCTCCGGCGAGTACTGCCTCCACCCGGACGCGGGCTGCAACGCCGCCTCCTACTTCACGGACGTGACCGGGTTCGAGGCGCTCGATGACCACACCGTGAAGATCAGCTTCGGGGTCGCGAAGCCCTTCCCCTACGGACCCTTCGTCGGATCGACCTCGCCGATCATCCAGAAGGCCCAGTTCGCGGACTGCATGGGAGCCAGGGCCCAGGAATGCACCGAGCAGAACTTCGGCCCCATCGGCACCGGCCCCTTCAAGGTCGATGAGTTCCGCGCCAACGACGTGATCACCTTCTCCGCCAACGAGCGCTACCGCGAGGCCGACAAGCCCGCGTTCGCGACCGCCACCTTCAAGGGCGGTGGCGACGCCGCCTCCGCGGCGCGCGCGGTGCTGGAGACCGGCGAGTTCGACTACGCCTGGAATCTCCAGGTGGAGCCGGAGGTGCTCGCGCAGATGGTCGCCGCCGGCAAGGGCAAGGCCAGCACCGCCTTCGGCACCTGGGTGGAGCGCCTGATCGTCAACCAGACCAACGACGACCCGGGCCTCGGACCGGACAAGCGCTCGCTCCACCTCGACGGCGCCAATCCGCATCCCTTCCTCTCGGATCCAGCGGTGCGCCGCGCCCTCTCGCTCGCCATCGACCGCCAGATCCTGGTCGACGCGGGCTACGGTGCAGCCGGCCAGCCCTCCTGCAACATCCTGCCCGCGCCGGAGGTGTACCGATCGACCGCCAACGAAGAATGCCTGACGCAGAACGTCGACGAGGCGAACCGCATCCTCGACGAGGCCGGCTGGATGCGCGGCGACGACGGCGTCCGGGCGAAGGACGGGGTACGCATCTCGATCCTCTACCAGACCTCGACCAACTCCGTGCGCCAGGGGACGCAGGCGCTGGTCAAGCAGATGTGGGAGCAGATCGGGGTGGAGACGGAGCTGCGCAACATCGACGCGGCGGTGTTCTTCGGCGGCGACCCGGCGAGCCCGGACACCTACAACAAGTTCTACGCCGACATCCAGATGTACACCAACAACTTCGACGGCACGGACCCCGAGTCCTACATGGCCAACTGGGCCTGCTCGGAGATCCCCGGCCCGGAGAACCAGTGGCTCGGCAACAACATCCAGCGGCAATGCGTGGCGGAGTACGACGCCCTGGTCGCGCAGATGTCGCAGACCGCGGTCCTGGAGGAGCGGGCGAAGCTCGCCAAGCGGATGAACGACATCATCGTTCAGAACCACTACATGATCCCGCTCATCTGGCGCGGCTCGGTGATCGCGTACGCGAACACCCTCAAGGGGGTCCGGCAGAATCCGTGGGATTCGGGACTCTGGAACGTGGGCGACTGGCACCGGTAGGCCGCCGGAACCCCGTGGCGCGTTGGGCACGGACGCGACCGCGCCAGCGGTCGCGTCCTGCATGGCTTCGGGCTTCAGCCGAGGTCTCGAAGGATCTCGTCGGGGTGCTCGGCGGGGGCCACCTTTCCGTAGACCTTCGCGATCTTCCCGTCCGGGTCGATCAGGTAGCTGATGCGCGCGGGATGCGATGCGCCCGCGTCGCCGGCCGCGCCATAGGCGAGACCCATGGTTCTGCCGGTGTCGCACAGCAGGTCGTAGGGAAAGTTGAACTTGTCCTTGAACGCCTTGTTCTCCTCCGGAGAGTCGAAGCTTGCGCCCAGGATCACGGCGTTCTTCGCCTGGAAGTCATGGGATCGATCACGGAACCCTTGGCCTTCCCTGGTTCAGCCCGGTGTGTCGGCTTTCGGATACCACCACAGGACGAGCCATTTGCCCGCGAACTGATCGAGTGTCGTGGGCGTGCCGTCCTGATTGGGCGCCGAGAAGGCCGGCGCGGGACTGCCTTCGGTGAGCAGCGGCATCGTTTCCTCCTTGTCTCTTCGTCTGTTCGAGCGTCACGGCGCCGTCGGCCGCGGCGCACGCAATCATAGCGCGGCCATGTCCGTTGTCGACCGCGCGCGGCACCGCGTGGACGGTGCACCCGGCTTCTGCGGTGCTCGCATCGGAGATGCTCCGGGCATACCGGTTCATGCTCATATGGCGTTGGACAGCTCCGGAGGTAGCGCCCCGCGGATGCAGCCACTACGATAGCCGGCGGCGGCACGAACCGCGTTGTTCGATGATTCGTCGTGGGTCGCCCACGCGGGCCGCCCGCATGAAGCTCGTCCGGTCACTGTCCCGAGGAGTCACTCCAATGCGATGCACGCAGACGCTTCTCGCAACGATGCGGGAAACGCCGGCGGAGGCCGAGATCGTCAGTCATCGGCTCATGCTCAGGGCCGGTCTGGTTCGCCTGCTCGCGTCGGGTCTCTACACGTGGCTGCCGCTCGGCATGCGGGTGCTCCGAAAGGTCGAAGCCATCGTTCGCGAGGAGATGAACGCGGCCGGCGCCCAGGAAGTCCTGATGCCCGCCGTCCAGCCGGCCGAGCTCTGGGAGGAGTCCGGGCGATGGAGCAACTTCGGTCCGGAGCTGCTGCGCCTGAAAGACCGGCACGAACGCGATTTCTGCGTCGGCCCGACCCATGAGGAAGTCATTACCGACATCGCCCGGCGCGAGGTACGCAGCTACCGGCAACTGCCAATCAACCTCTATCAGATCCAGACGAAGTTCCGCGACGAGATCCGCCCACGCTTCGGGGTGATGCGTGCGCGCGAGTTCATCATGAAGGACGCCTATTCGTTCGACCTCGGCGCCGAGGGGCTCGAACGTTCGTACCTCGCGATGCACGACGCCTACTGCCGCACGTTCGAGCGGCTCGGGCTCGACTACCGCGTGGTCGATGCCGATTCCGGGGCCATCGGCGGCAGCAAGTCACAGGAGTTCCACGTCCTCGCCGATTACGGCGAAGACGCCATCGCGTTCTCGGCCGGTGGCTTTGCCGCGAACGTGGAGATGGTCCCGTGCCCGGCGCCGGACGGGGCACGTCCCGAGCCGCGCGAGACGCTCACCGTGGTCGACACCCCCGGGATCCACACCATCGCGGACCTCGCCGGGTCGCTCGGCATTCCCGTGCAGCGCTGCGTCAAGACGTTGCTCGTCGAAGGCGAAGACAGCGGCCTCGTCGCCCTCGTCCTGCGCGGCGACCACGAGCTCAACGCGGTCAAGGCGGCGCGGCTCGACGGTGTACTCGCTCCGCTCACCTTCGCCCGGCCCGAGCGTGTGAAGGAGGTCATGGGATGCGACCCCGGATCGCTGGGACCGGTGGGCGCGGACCTGCCGGTCGTCGCCGACGCCACGGCCGCGGTCCTCGCGGACTTCACGTGCGGCGCCAACCGGGAGGGCGAGCACCTGGCCGGCGTGAGCTGGGGCCGCGATACGCCCGAGCCGGCCATCGCCGATCTCCGCAACGCGGTGGACGGCGATCCGAGCCCGGACGGGTCCGGACCGATCACGATCCGCCGCGGGATCGAGGTCGGGCACATCTTCCAGCTCGGCGACAAGTACAGCGAATCGATGGGCGCCGTCATCCTCGACCAAGCGGGGCGCGCGACCAGGCTGGTCATGGGCTGCTACGGGATCGGGATTACCCGGGTCGTCGCCGCCGCGATCGAGCAGAACCACGACGAGAAGGGGATCGTGTGGCCGGTGGCGATCGCGCCGTTTCATGCCGTCCTGCTGCCGATGAACATGCACAAGTCGGTGCGGCTGCGCGAGGCGGCGGAGAAGCTCTACGCGGAGCTGACCGGCGCCGGCCTCGAGGTGCTGTTCGACGACCGGCAGGTCCGGCCCGGGGTGATGTTCGCCGACGCGGAGCTGATCGGCATTCCTCACCGGATCGTCATCGGGGACCGCGGCCTCGACGCGGGCACCGTGGAGTACCGGCATCGGCGCGATGCCGAGAGCATCGATGTCGCGATCGACGCGATCGTGGATCATGTTCGGGCGCTCGTGCCGTAGCAGCAGCGGTTGCGTGATGATCCCGGACCGGGCCGGCGCTTCGTTCGGTGCCGGGTCGATGGAGTGTGAACGATGCCCGACGTCCTGGTCCTCTACGACAGCCGGCACGGAAACGTCGCGCGGATGGCGCGCGGCGTAGCCCGCGGAGTGGAGCGGGCAGCCGGAATGCAGGCCCGCGTGCGCACCATCGCCCCCGTCTCCACGACGTGCGAAGCGGTCGATCCCCCGATCCCGGCCGCCGGTCCGCCCTATGCCACCCTCGACGATCTCGAACGGTGCGCCGGACTCGCGCTGGGAAGCCCGACCCGATTCGGAAACATGACCGCGGCGATGAAGCATTTCATCGACTCCACCTCGGCCCTGTGGCTGCCGGGGAAGCTGGCCGGAAAACCGGCCGCGGTATTCACGTCCTCGTCCTCGATGCACGGCGGGCAGGAAGCGACGTTGCTGTCGATGATGCTGCCGCTGCTGCACCACGGGATGGTGATCTGCGGCCTGCCCTACCGCGAGCCGGAGCTGATGCGGACGCGCACCGGCGGCACGCCGTACGGCGCGTCGCACGTCGCGGGCGCGGACAGCACGCGCCCCCTCGATGACGACGAGGAACGGCTCTGCGTCGCTCTCGGACATCGGCTGGCGACGCTCGCCCGGTGCCTCGCTGCATCGGGGGAGCCGGCATCAGGGCACGATTGAGGGTCCTGTCGCCGGTCCCGCGACCGCGGACGTTCGATCCACAAGCCGCAATGAACGCAGGCGATACCGTCGGATCCGCGTCCGCAGCCGTGAGCTGGTGAGAAATGCGGGCCGGACAGCGAATCGATGGATGGATTCGATCGACCGCGCCGGGACCGGCCGGCGCTCAGTCCGTCTCGATGAGGCCCCGCACGAGAGGCACGGTGAGTCGGCGCTGGTACGCCATCGAGCAATGGTCGAGCCGGTCGAGCAAGGCGACCAGGCTCGGCATGTCCCTCCGACAGCGTGTGAGAACATAGCCGACGACGTCGTCCGAAATATCGAGGCCGCGCCCGCTCGCGTGCCGGCGTAGCGCTCTCGCCCGGCTCTCGTCGTCGAGCTCGCGCAGGCGGTACAGCGTCGCCGCGCTCAGTCTGGACCGCAGATCGGCAAGCACGAACGAGATGTTCGAAGGCGAAGCGCCGGCGCTGGCGAGCAGGCGGGTCTGCCGGGAGGCCGACGCCTCGACAAGCGCGAGCAACGCCTCCTCCCACCCGCGGTCACCGGCCGCCGCGTCGATGTCGTCCACGCACAGGAGCCCGTCCTGGCCGAGTCCGCGGACCGCATCGACATGCTGCGAGCGCCATTCACGCATCGGCACGAATGCCACCGCGTCACCGCCGGCGCTTGCCGCCTCGCTCGCCGCCTCGAGCAGATGGGATTTCCCCGAGCCGGCGTCGCCCACGATCAACACCCGCTCCGGGGTCTGCTCGGCGGCAACCCGCCGGACCGCGTCCACGAGCTCCGCGTTGGCCGATGTCACCTCGAAGTTCTCGAATCGCCGCCCGCTCGACAGCGCAAGCCGCAGAGGAAGCTGGGCGGCGGCATCCGCGGCTACCGTCCTGTCGCCGCGCGGCGATCGGTCATCGCGGCGAGTCACGGCAGCAGCCGCAGCGCAAGAGCCCCGTCCACGTCGCCGGCGTCCTCGATCAGCGTCGCCCCCAGGGCGACCAGCCCACGCAGCCCCGCCACGTCCGTGCGCAGCTTCAATCCCAGACGCAAACGCCCCGAGACGACCGCGAGCACGTCGACGGATTCGACCTCGTCCAGTGATTCCAGATATCGCATCGTACGCGCGTATCCCATGAAGTCGTGCACACCGCTCACCGACACCACGATCGCCGCCCCCTCCGTCTCGGGCACGTCGCTCGCGTAGTGGGCGGCGAGCGCGTCGATCGCTTCCTGGACGCCATCGTCGAGGACAAGGTCGAATACGTCTCCCTCGGTCTTCCACCGCTGCGCGGCGCCGGGAAGCAGTAGTGACCACCGCGCCTCCCACAGCACACCGCGGTCGATCCGGCCGATCAGGATGCTTCCAGGTTGGTAACGTTCGGAAGCGGCCCGAATCCGCTCATCCGCCTCCACCCAGAGCTCCGGCGACCCGGCCAGCGCGCGGTCTTCGAGATCCAGCAACGGCAGGGCCAGCGACACACCTCGCGATGCCGCGCCGCGCCGGAGAATCTCCGCGAGCCCCTCGGTACCCTCCGAGCCGACCATCAGCAGCGTCCCGTCGTTGTCGGCCGCGATCCAGGCCAATACCGACGGGCGAGTCCTGCCCCACTCCGGCAACCCCGCCTCCCGCACGAGACGATCGACGGCGCCCTCGTCGAACCGGGCCCACAAGCGCGGCTCCTGCACGCTCGTTTCGCCGTGCCCCACCGTCACCGTGCGCAACTGGTACTGCTGCACGAGCCCTTGCGCGTTCTCGACCAGGGTCTCGATCCGCGCCGTATCCGCGAACCGGCGCAGGCCCGTGACCTTGACGAGCACCTGGCGCAACGCCTGGCGGAACGCGTCGGCGCGATCCGCCGCGTCCTGGTCGGACCACCTCACTTCGGCCTCGTAGAGAGCGACCTCCGCACGCGACGCCGGCCCGCTCACCGATGCGATGAACACGGACAGCATCACGAGCACCCGGACGCTCGGGAGTGAAGTACGGGACACCGCGGAAATCATCTCGTTCGCTCGAGGAATACGGCCGCACGAACCGCGCGGGATCGAGATTCGACGCTATTGGAAGCGTCGATGACAAGTCAAGTCGGGCGCCTCTCTTCCAGCAATTCCCGCTAACCCTCCGAAGCAGGGTTCCCCAGCTTGATTTCGGGGATACTCCGACAGTTCGAGCGTCGAGTCGCGGCGATTTCACGGATGCTTTCCGGGTTGGCGGGAATTGCTGTCTCTCTTCCAACCCGCGAGCGAATCCGCGGCGGCCGATGAATCCAGTACCATCGCGGATCCAATGAGCCGGTCGCACCGTAAACGCCTGAGCTACCGAGACGCCGGCGTCGACGTCGATCGCGGCCGGGATCTGGTGGCGCGCATCCGCGGAATCGCGGACAACACCCCTCGTGAGGGGGTCGTCGCCGGGCCTGGCGGCTTCGGCGCGCTGTTCGAGCCGCCGCTCCACCGCTATCGGGATCCGGTGCTGGTCTCCGGCACCGACGGCGTCGGCACCAAGATCAAGCTCGCAATCGCCCGGAATCGCCACGACACCATCGGAATCGACCTCGTGGCGATGTGCGTGAACGACATCCTCACCCACGGCGCGGAGCCGATGTTCTTCCTCGACTACCTTGCCACCGGCCGGCTCGACGTGGACGTCGCCGAACAGGTCGTTGCCGGCATCGGCCGGGGGTGCGCGCTCGCCGGAGCCGCGCTCGTAGGGGGAGAGACGGCCGAGATGCCGGGGATGTATGCCGACGGCGACTACGATCTCGCGGGCTTCTGCGTCGGTATCGCGGAGCGCGGAGCGCTCATCGACGGGGCCCGGGTCGCGTCCGGAGACCGGATCGTGGCGGTCGCATCGAGCGGCCCCCACGCGAACGGCTACTCGCTGATCCGCGACATTGTCGACGCGAGCGGCGAAGATCTCGATCGAGCCTGGGGCGGGATGCGCCTCGTCGACGCCCTCCTCGCCCCGACCCGCATCTACGCCGCGAGCGTCCTTCCGCTCACCCATGACGGTGACGTGCACGCGATCGCACACGTCACCGGCGGCGGCATCGTGGAGAACCTGCCGCGGGTCCTGCCGCCGGGAGCGCGCGCGGTGATCGACACATCGAGCTGGCGCCGGCCCGCGGTTTTCGACTGGATCCAGGACACCGGGGGCGTCGCCGAGGACGAGATGTGGCGCACCTTCAACTGCGGGGTGGGAATGCTGCTCGTGGCCGCGCGCGACGCGGCCCGCGCACTCGTCGCCGCACTCGAAGCGAACGGCGAACACGCATGGGTGGCGGGCCGGATCGACGAGGGTGGGGATGCGCCGGATGTGAGGTTCGAATGACCTCGCGGATCGGGATCGTGGTGCTGATCTCGGGACGGGGCACGAACCTCCGGGCGATCATGCGCGCCATCGCCCGCGACGCGCTGCCCGTCGATCTCCGCGCCGTGGTCTGCAACGAGCCGGGCGCACCCGGCATCGCGCTGGCGCAAGAGGCCGGATACGAAGTGGCGATCGTGCATCATCGCGACTTCCCGGCCCGCGATCGGTTCGACGCGGCGCTCGCCGAAACGATCGATCGATTCGATCCGCAGCTCGTGGTGCTCGCCGGCTTCATGCGCATCCTCACCCCGGGGTTCGTGCGGCGTTACGCGGGCCGGCTCATCAACATCCACCCGTCCCTGCTGCCCGCGTTTCCCGGACCGGACACCCATGCGCGAGCGATCGCCGCGGGCGCCGGCGTCCATGGAGCGACGGTCCACTTCGTGACCGGAAAGCTCGACCGCGGTCCGATCATCGCCCAGGCCCGGGTCCCGGTTCTCGCCGGGGACGACCCCGACACCCTCGCGGCGAGGGTGCTGGAGCGCGAGCACGTCATCCTGCCGCGCGCCCTCCTCTGGTTCGCGCAACGGCGGATCAGGATGGAGGGTGACCGCGTTCTCATCGACGGCATCCCTGCCCGGTCTCACCCCGAGGCGTCATTGGCCGGATCATCCCCCGATCCGGGCGGGCCGGGCGCCGGAGCCATCGTCCCGCCGGACGTGCCGACCGAAGCGCGGTGAGCCGCGGTGAGGATACCGCGAAGGATGTTGACTTCCGCCCGATCCGGCTCGGCGCGGCTGAACAGCCGGCGCAATCGGCGCATGAGCAGCTTCGGCGCAGCCGGGTCGAGGTAGCCGATTCGGACCAGCGTCGCTTCGAGATGCCGGTAGAACCCTTCGAGCTCGTCCGCGGTCGCGGCCCGAGCCTGCGGCGGCGCCGTGACGACGCTCCTGCCATACGCCGCGAGCCGGATCTCGTAGGCCACGATCTGCACCGCCGCGGCAACGTTGAGGGAGCTGAAATTCGCCGAGGCGGGAATCCGGATCAGCGCGTGGCACTTGTCGATCTCGGCATTGGTGAGCCCGGAGCGCTCGCGGCCGAACAGCACTGCGACCGGCGTCTCCGCGGCCTGCGCAACCGCGCGGCGTGCGCCCTCGCGCGCATCGATGACCGGCCACTCGATCCGCCGGAGCCGCGCCGTCGTGCCGAGCACGAGGCCGCAACCGGCGAGCGCGTCGTCCACGGATTCGACGACCCGGGCCTGATGCAGGACGTCGTCGGCTCCCGCCGCCCGGGCCGTCGCCTCTGCGCTCGGGAACCGTCCCGGCGCCACAAGACAGAGCTGATCGAGCCCCATCGCCTTCATCGCGCGAGCCGCCGCCCCGATGTTCCCCGGATGGGTCGGCTCGACCAGCACGATGCGTAGCCGATGCAGGGATATTCCGTTCATCACGTCACCGGCACCGGACACGGGTGGCGGATCATCCGGCCGCGATCGGGCGGCCCGCGCCATTTCGCCCGTAAACGTCTTCGAAGACAATCCCGGAACCGGAACGCGTGTGACGGCCCGCGCTTGCGCCTACAATGCCGGGACCCTCCGGCCGGCCCGAACCGTGTCCAACCACCCGCTGTTGAACATCGCCGTCCGTGCCGCCCGGCAGGCAGGGAACGTCATCGCGCGCAACATCGATCGCTTCGACGCATTCAGCGTCTGGGAGAAGGGAGCGAACGACTTCGTCACCGAGATCGACAGGGTCGCGGAGCGGCGCATCATCGACACCATCCGCAGAAGCTATCCCGACCATGCGCTTCTCGCCGAGGAGAGCGGCACGCACGGGCGCAACGACTTCGAGTGGGTCATCGATCCGTTGGACGGCACTGCAAACTTCATGCGTGGGTACCCCCATGTCGCGGTGTCGATCGGAGTGCGTCATCGGGGTCGGCTGGAGCACGGGGTCGTCTTCGACCCTCTGCGGCAGGAGCTGTTCACGGCTTCTCGCGGCTCGGGAGCACGGCTCAACGACCGGCGGATCCGGGTGGCGGCGAAGAGCAACTTGAGGGGCGCCCTGCTCGGCAGCGGATTCGTGTTCGGCGAGCTGGACCGACTCGATCCCTATCTCGCGACCCTGAAGGCGTTGATATCGGGATCGGTCCAAATCAGGCGTAGCGGATCCGCCGCGCTGGACCTCGCCTACGTCGCAGCCGGGCGCCTCGATGGTTTCTGGGAGCTCGGTCTTGCGCCCTGGGACATCGCCGCCGGCGCGTTGCTCGTCCAGGAAGCGGGCGGGATTGTGACCGAACCTGGCGGCGGTGACGACTATGTCCGGTCCGGCGACGTGGCGGCGGCGAACCCGAAGGTGCTGCGCGCGATGCTGAGGGCGATGGGCCCACCCGCGCCGGCGCATGATCTCGCCGGGACGGCGGTTGATCCCGCACCCGAGAAGTCTTGTGCAAGGTGACGATGCCCGGCGGGCCTCTCCGTTGTGCGTATCCGTACTCCGAAGACAACGACCCGCGACTCAGGTCCCCGGCAAGTACTTCGGCAACAGGTCTCCGCCGACCGTCCAGTGCATGCCGTCGGCGCCGCAGGCGCCGGTGTAGACGATCTGCCGGCCATCGGCGATCACCCCACCGATGGAGCTCAACGTGATCGTCACGATCCCCTCCGTCGAGCTGAGCCCCGCCGCGGCGATGCTCCGCGTGTGGTCCCCTGACCAGGCGTTCGCGGGGGAAAGGCCAAGCGACTCGTTGTCCACTCCGGACAGGCTTCCTTGCGAGCACGCGATGTCCAGGGCGGTCCGCGCCGGACTCGCGAGGTTGACGGCCTCCCGCACCTTCTGCCTCACCGTGTAGTCGTGATACGCAGGAACCGCCACGGACGCGAAAATGCCGATGATGGCCACGATGATCATCAGATTGATGATGGTGAGGCCCCTTTGCGCTGCCCTTGCCATGGATCCTTCTCCTTCGCTGCATGTCGCCGGATCCGGCCGGCACCCCGTCCGCGAAGCACGTCGCCGCCCACCCGCCGGGGAGTCGAGCTCCGAGCCACTGGAGCGCGTCGATATTATCAGCCCGGATCCGGCAGGCCGGGTGCATGGCTCCGGCAAGCGGCAGGGCGCTCTCGTCCGGTTTCCGGGTCCTGGCCGTCCGCCTCGATCCCCGGCCGCCGTTGTGGAACCACCGGTGGAGCGCTGCTAGTCTTGCGGCTCCGCGCAGACGTCGCTCCCGGGAAGACGGGCCCGCTCGATGAACCTCCACGAATTCCAGGCCAAGGATCTCCTCTCGGGCTACGGGATCCCCGTACCGCCGGGCCGTCCCGCGACGAGCGCGGCGCAGGCGCGTTCGGCCGCCGAAACGCTGGGAGGGGGCGCGTGGATGGTCAAGGCGCAGGTCCACGCGGGCGGTCGCGGAAAGGCCGGTGGGGTAAGGCGCGCGGGCTCCCTCGGCGAGGTCTCGTCCCTGGCCGAGGCGATGCTCGGAACCCGGCTCGTGACCCGACAGACGACGGCGGAGGGGCAGCCGGTCTCCACCGTCCTGATCGAATCGACATCCGAAATCGAGCGCGAGTTCTATCTCAGCCTGCTCGTCGAGCGGAGCCGGCGCCAGATCGCGATCATCGCGTCCGCGGCGGGCGGCATGGACATCGAAGAAGTAGCCGCGACCGAGCCCGGAAAGATCGTCACCGAGCTCATCGATCCGGCGGCCGGACTGCAGCCGTTCCAGGTGCGGCGGATCGGATTCGCGCTCGGGCTCGACCCGGATCAGCGCAAGCAGCTCGGCGCCATCCTCCATGGGTTGTACCTGCTCTTCGTGGAGAAGGACCTCAGCCTGCTCGAGCTGAACCCCCTCGTGAAGACGGCTGAAGGCGCGCTGCTCGCACTCGATGCGAAAATCGACGTCGACGACAACGCGTTGTTCAGGCATCGAGACCTTCGAGGGCTCGACGACCCCTCGCAGCACGACGCAAAGGAAGTGCGGGCGAAACAGTTCGATCTGAACTACATCACCCTCGACGGCGACATCGCGTGCATGGTCAACGGCGCCGGACTCGCAATGGGAACGATGGACATCATCAAGCTCTACGGGGGGGAGCCCGCGAACTTTCTCGACGTCGGCGGCGGGACCGATGCGGAGAAGGTCAGCGAGGCGTTCAAGCTCATCACGAGCGACCCGAACGTGAAGGCGATCCTCGTCAACATCTTCGGAGGCATCGTCCGCTGCGATCTGATTGCGGAGGGGATCATCAAGGCGGTGCGGGAGACGGGGGTGGACGTGCCCGTGGTCGTACGCCTCGAGGGCACGAACGGCGAGCGTGGTCGAGCGCTCCTCTCGGAGAGCGGTCTTGCCGTGATCCCGGCCGTGTCGCTCGCCGACGCGGCCGAGAAGGCGGTCGCCGCGGTGAAGTAACGACCCTCCACCACTCCGTTCCGATTCGAGCGCGACACACCATGAGCATACTGGTCGACGAGAGCACCCGGGTCATCTGCCAGGGATTCACCGGCCGGCAGGGCACGTTCCACTCCGAGCAGGCGATCGAGTACGGGACGAATCTCGTGGGAGGCGTCACCCCGGGAAGAGGCGGAGCGGTGCATCTCGAGCGTCCGGTGTTCGACACCGTACAGGATGCCGTACGCGAGACCGGCGCGGATGCAACGATGATCTACGTACCGGCGGCATTCGCGGCCGACGCCATCCTCGAAGCGGCAGCGGCCGGAGTGCGCGTCATTGCCTGCATCACCGAAGGCATCCCCGTACTCGACATGCTGAAGGTGAAGGCGGCGCTCGCACGACATCCCGATACCTGCCTGATCGGCCCGAACTGCCCCGGCGTCATCACCCCCGGGGCCTGCAAGATGGGCATCATGCCGGGTCACATCCATGCGAAGGGATGCATCGGGATCGTGTCGCGATCCGGAACCCTCACCTACGAGGCAGTACATCAGACGACGAGCTGTGGGCTCGGGCAGAGCACCTGCATCGGAATCGGTGGCGATCCGATTCATGGAATGAGCTTCATCGACTGCCTGCGCCTGTTCGAGTCGGACCCGGACAGCCGGGGCGTCGTGATGGTGGGCGAGATCGGCGGCGGCGCCGAGGAAGATGCGGCCGAATTCATCGCCGCCGAGGTCTCCAAGCCGGTTGTCGCCTACATCGCCGGAGTCACCGCCCCCCCCGGTCGGCGCATGGGACACGCCGGCGCGATCATCTCGGGCGGCAAGGGCACCGCGGAGGCGAAGTACGAGGCGCTGGACGCGGCCGGCGTACGGACGGTGAGGTCCGCCGCTGAAATCGGCGTTGCGATTCATGCCCTGGTCGATGCATGACGACGAGTGGGACGAGCAATGCGAAAGATCGAAGCCATCATCAAGCCGTTCAAGGTCGACGACGTGCGGGAGGCGTTGTCCGAGATCGGGATGACGGGCATGACCCTCACCGAGGGCAAGGGGTTCGGGCGGCAAAAAGGACACACCGAGCTCTACCGCGGTGCCGAGTACGTGGTCGACTTCCTGCCGAAGGTCAAGATCGAAATCGTCGTGGCGGACTCCGATTGCGAGCGATGCATCGAGGCGATCACGGCTGCGACGCGAACGGGGAGGATCGGTGATGGAAAGATCTTCGTCGCGCCGGTGGAGAAGGTCATCCGAATACGCACCGGGGAGGAGGACGAAGACGCGGTCTGACCTTGGGAGCGCCCGCTACGACGAGCGCGAAATCCGTTTCTTCGGCGCGTGGACCGGGATCAGCGGTCGGAAATCGCTCCCGGCTCGCCGAGCCCCGCATAATCCGGATAGTTCAGCCTCAATACGCGGGCTGCGTCGTCGGAGAGATCGTCGAGTCCCATCTCCCTGTACGCGATGGTCAGCACCGCGAGCGCGTCGGAGACCGCCGGCGTCCTCTGGTAGTTCTCGACCACGTAGCGGGCCCGATTCGCGGCCGCAAGCCAGACTCCGCGCTTCATGTAGTAACGCGCTACGTGAATTTCATGCCTGGCCAGGAGGTTCTTCAGATACAGCATCCGTTGCCGGGAATCATCAGCGTAGCGGCTTTCGGGAAACCGCTGAACCAGCTCTTCGAATGCGCGGAACGACTCCAGCGCAGCGTTCGCATCGTGCTCCGACAGGTCCTTGGTGACGAACCTGTCCATAATGGAGTCTCCTCCGTCGAAGCGGACCAGCGCCTTCAGGTAGTAGGCGTAATCGACGTTCGGGTGACGTGGATGGAGCTTGATGAAGCGGTCCGCGGCGGCGATCGCCGAAGCTGGCTGATCGGACTTGTAATACGTGTAGACGAGATCCATCTGGCCCTGCATCGCGAGCAGGCCGAACGGATATCGAACCTCGATCTTCTCGTAGTACTCTATCGCCTGCTCATAAGCTCCACGTTCCAGATGGCCCTTCGCGGTGTCGTAGAGACGTTGCGCGGACCAATCCCTGGTCGGGTCCTGTTCCTGACCCCACATGGAACACCCCGCCGCCGCAACGGCAACGAGGGCAAGGACGATGAAGCGCATGATCCGTGTCATGTTCAAAGACTAACAGGATATGGAGCCCGCTTCCCGGCCGGACAGTGGCCGCGCGCAGCCGCGTACCCGTGGCTCTTCTCACACCCAAGCGCCCGGTGTTCCGGAACCCCCGCGACGCAGCCTCGTGAGCCGACCGGTGACGCAACGCATCCGACTCGATGGAGTCATACCCGGCATGCTGTCCGGGTCGAGAGCCGATCAGGCGCTCGCGAAGATCTTCCCGCAGCACTCCCGGACTCGAATCCAGGAATGGATCCGCGCCGGCGTCGCGACCCTCGACGGTGCGGTGGTACGGGTCAGGGATCGGGTCGCGGGCGGAGAGCGGATCAGTATCGTCTGCACCGTCGAGGGTGATGGCCGGTCGGCCGCGCAACCGGGGCCACTTGCCGTCCTCTACGACGATCCGGATCTGTTCGTGCTCGACAAGCCTCCGGGGCTCGTGGTCCACCCTGGGGCGGGCAATCGCGACGGAACCCTCCTCAATCGTCTGCTCGCACATGATCCGGGGCTGCGGGCGATTCCGCGCGCCGGCCTCGTTCATCGACTGGACAAGAACACTTCGGGACTCATGCTCATCGCACGATCGCTGCACGCGCACACCCGCCTCGTCGCCCAGATCAAGGCGCGCGAGGTGGAGAGGGTCTACGAAGCCGTCGTGACCGGCTCACCGCCTCCGCGCGCGACCGTGGAGGCGCCGATAGGGCGGGACCGTGCACGCCGCACCCGCATGGCGGTGGAGGCTGGCGGCAAGCACGCGGTCACACGCTATCGAGTGGTCGAGCGTTACCGGCATCACGCACGGCTCGAGGTCGAGATCGAGACCGGAAGAACACACCAGATCCGTGTGCATCTTGCCCATGTCGGCTATCCGATCGTGGGAGATTCGACGTACGGGAAGCGCCGCGCTCCCGCGCGCGCGACCGATGCACCGGATGCGGTGTCCGCATTCGCCCGCCAAGCCCTCCATGCCCGGCACCTGTCGCTCAGCCACCCGGTTTCGGGCCGGACGCTGAAGATCGAGAGCGCACTGGCGTCCGACATTCAGGGACTCGTCGAAGCGCTTCGCGCCGAGGCCGCCGATCCCCGATGACTGGAAGCCGTCCGGGCTGGATTACGCCGAGCTGGCCGGCTCCGCCGGGCGTGCGCGCGGTCACCACGACGCGCTCCGGTGGAGAGAGCCGGTCTCCGTACGCATCGCTCAATCTCGGCGCGGGAGCCGGCGACGTCCCGGCCGCGGTGGCCCGGAATCGCGCTCGGGTACGGTCGGCCCTCCGGCTCGCGCATGAACCATGTTGGCTCGACCAGGTGCACGGATCGAACGTCGTGCCCGCGGCGCGTTACCGTCGAGCGCCGCGGGCCGACGCCAGCGTGGGAGAAGCCGGCTCGCCGCCGTGCGCGGTGTTGACCGCGGATTGCCTGCCCGTAGTGCTCTGCGATGCCACCGGAACCCGGATCGGCATCGCGCACGCCGGGTGGCGCGGACTCGCAAACGGGGTCATCGCGAGCTGCATCGCCTTCATGGACCGTCCGGGCCGCGAGCTGCTCGCATGGCTCGGCCCCGCGATCGGGCCGGAGTCCTACGAAGTCGGTCCGGAGGTTCGCGACGCGTGTCTTGCTGCCGCTCCCGGCGCGCGGCGCGCGTTCGTCCCGTCTCCGGCGCGAATGGGCCGATGGCTCGCGGATCTGTACGCGATCGCGGCATACCAGCTCGAATCGCTGGGGGTCGAGCGCATCTACGGCGGCGGTTTCTGCACCTGCCGGGATCGAAGCCGGTTCTTCTCGCATCGACGCGACGGCATGACGGGACGGTTCGCGACCCTGGCGTGGATCCACGATTCCAGCCCCGACCCGCACGACGCCGGAGAGCGGCTCGGCTCCACGAGCGTCGCTTGATTCCGATACCGGTAACCGCATCTATCCGATATCGACAGTCTCGGCACGAATCCGGAATTCACCCCGGATCCCGGCATCGGCGAAGGAAGCTCGCGATGAGAATGGACAAGCTCACGACCAAGTTCCAGATGGCGCTCTCGGACGCCCAGAGCCTCGCGATCGGCCACGACCACCAGTTCCTGGAACCGGTACACGTGATGGCGGCGCTGCTCGACCAGCAAGGCGCCACGGTACGCCACCTTCTCGCTCAGGCCGGGGTGAACGTGAACGCCCTGCGCTCGCAGCTCGGTATCACGCTCGACTCGCTGCCTCGGGTCCGCGGCGTGGCCGGCGACGTGCAGGTTTCCAACGAGCTCGGGCGCCACCTCAATCTTTGCGACAAGCTCGCACAGAAGCGAAAGGATCAGTTCATATCGAGCGAGTTGTTCGTGCTCGCCTGCTTCGAGGCGGGCGGACGCATGGCCGATCTCCTGACCCGCAACGGCGCTTCGAAACGATCCGTGGCGGAAGCGATCGATGCGATCCGCGATGGCGAATCGGTGACCGATCCGGATGCGGAAGAACACCGCCGAGCGCTCGAGAAGTTCACGATCGATCTCACCGAGCGCGCCGAGCAGGGGAAGCTCGATCCGGTCATCGGACGTGACGACGAGATCCGTCGAACCATCCAGGTACTACAACGGCGGACCAAGAACAACCCGGTGCTGATTGGCGAGCCCGGGGTCGGCAAGACCGCGATCGTCGAAGGGCTGGCCCAGCGGATCGTCAACGCCGAAGTCCCGGAGGGACTGAAGGGCAAACGTCTCCTGGCGCTGGACATGGGCTCGCTGATTGCCGGGGCGAAGTTCCGGGGCGAGTTCGAGGAGCGAATGAAGTCCGTCCTCAACGACCTGGCGAAGCAGCAAGGCCGGATCATCCTGTTCATCGACGAAATCCACACGTTGGTGGGGGCCGGCAAGGCGGAAGGCGCGATGGACGCCGGAAACATGCTCAAGCCCGCGCTCGCACGGGGCGAGCTGCACTGCGTCGGCGCCACCACTCTCGACGAGCACCGGCAATACGTCGAGAAGGACGCCGCGCTCGAACGGCGGTTCCAGAAGGTCCTGGTCGATGAGCCTGCCGTCGAGGACACGATTGCGATCCTGCGCGGATTGAAGGAGCGCTACGAGGTCCACCACGGGGTGGAGATCAGCGACCCCGCGATCGTGGCCGCCGCGACGTTGTCCCACCGCTACATCTCGGATCGGCAGCTTCCGGACAAGGCCATCGACCTCGTGGACGAGGCCGCAAGCCGGATCCGGATGGAGATCGACTCCAAGCCCGAGTCCATGGATCGGCTCGAACGGCGGCTGATCCAGCTCAAGATCGAACGCGAAGCGCTTGGCAAGGAGAACGACGACGCCTCCCGCGACCGGCTTGCCAGACTCGAATCCGAGATCGCCGCGGCGGAGCGGGAGTTCTCGGATCTCGAAGAGATCTGGAAGGCGGAGAAGGCCGAGGTACAGGGCGTCCAGCACGTCAAGGAGGCGTTGGAACGTGCACGTACGGAGCTCGAAACGGCGCAGCGCGGCGGCGATCTCACGCGCATGGCCGAGCTGCAGTATGGGCGCATTCCCGAGCTCGAGAAGCAGATCGAGCACGCCGGACACGCCGAGACCCGGGAGATGCGGCTGCTGCGCCACTCGGTGACCGAGGAGGAGATCGCCGGCATCGTGTCGAAGTGGACCGGCATTCCGGTGACCAGGATGCTCGAAGGTGAACGAGACAAGCTGCTGCGCATGGAGGAGGCGCTGCACGCGAGGGTCGTCGGTCAGGACGAGGCGGTCGAAGCCATCGCCAACGCGATTCGCCGGGCGCGCGCCGGGCTCTCCGACCCGCGCCGTCCCAACGGCTCGTTCCTGTTTCTCGGCCCGACCGGGGTCGGCAAGACCGAGCTCACCCGGGCGCTGGCGGAGTTCCTGTTCGATACCGAGGATGCGATGATTCGGATGGACATGTCCGAATTCATGGAGAAGCATTCGGTCGCACGTCTCATCGGCGCTCCACCCGGATACGTAGGGTTCGAGGAAGGCGGATACCTGACCGAGGCGATTCGGCGCCGTCCCTGGTCGGTCGTGCTTCTCGACGAAGTGGAGAAGGCGCATTCCGACGTCTTCAACGTGCTTCTCCAGGTGCTCGAGGACGGCCGGCTGACCGACGGACACGGACGCACCGTGGATTTTCGAAACTGCGTGGTGGTGATGACCTCGAACCTCGGTTCTCAGGTGGTTCAGGAGCTCGCACAGAGGAACGACCGTGACGCGATCAGGCCTGCGGTCATGGCCAGCGTGACCGAGCATTTCCGCCCCGAGTTCATCAATCGGATCGACGAGATCGTGGTGTTCCATTCGCTCGATGCCGATCAGATTCACGCCATCACGCGGATTCAGCTCGACGGCCTCGCCGGCCGTCTCGCCGACCAGCACCTCCGCCTCGATGTATCGGACGCCGCGATGACGTTGCTCGGCGAGGCCGGATTCGATCCGGTGTACGGAGCGCGCCCACTGAAGCGGGCGATTCAGCAGCGCATCGAGAACCCGCTCGCACAGGCGGTGCTGGCCGGCGAGTTCTCGCCCGGCGATACCGTCAGGGTGGACGTCGCCGCCGGGAAGATCGTATTCACGGCCCGGCACCCGCGAGCCGCCTGAGAGCTCGACCGGATGGCGAACCCCGAGGTGTTCGTCGTCGCGATGCTCCTGCTTGGGCTGGCGGCCGGAAGCTTCATCAACGTCGTAGTCCACCGGCTGCCGCGCATGATGGAGACGGCGTGGCGCGCCGAGTGCTTCGAGATCCTGAAGGAGACCCCTCCCCGCGAGCCCACGAGATTCGATCTCGTTCGGCCGCCCTCGGCCTGCCCGGCCTGCGGACACCGAATCTCCCTGCTCGAGAACATTCCCGTCGTGAGCTACGTCATGCTCGGCGGTCGATGCTCCGTGTGCCGGTGGCGGATTCCGGTGCGTTACCCGATCGTCGAGATTTGCGGCGCACTCGTCGGAGGCGTGGCGGCGATTCGTTTTGGTGTCGGCGCCGCCGCGGTCGGCGCCTGTCTGCTCGGATGGGGACTGCTCGCGGCGAGCGCCATCGACATCGAAACCCGGCTGCTGCCCGATGAGATCACGATGCCACTGCTCTGGTCGGGGCTCGCCTTCAACCTGCCCGGGACCTTCGCGCCGTTGCGCGACTGCGTCATCGGAGCGATGGCCGGATATGTCGTTCTCTGGACCGTCTCCCACGGATTCAAGCTTCTGACCGGCCGGGTGGGGATGGGGT
This sequence comes from uncultured Gammaproteobacteria bacterium, assembly GCA_958295835.1. Classification (GTDB taxonomy): domain Bacteria; phylum Pseudomonadota; class Gammaproteobacteria; order HK1; family HK1; genus HK1. The sequence continues at coordinate 2,669,924 of OY282378.1, read as the reverse complement.
ACGGAGACTTCAAGCTGCTTGCGCTCCTTGGGGCATGGCTCGGATGGCATGCGCTTCCGGCGATCCTGATGCTCGCGTCACTGGCAGGGGCGATTGCGGGCATCGCGCTCGTCGCGGGGGGGCGAGCCTCGCGCGAAACGCCGCTGCCTTTCGGGCCGTATCTCGCCGCCGCGGGCCTGTTCGTGTTCTACTGCGGCGACACCGTGATCATGCTCGGGCTTGAATACCTGGCCGGAACGACGTGACGCGAGACCGCCCCATGATCGTCGCGCTCACCGGCGGGCTGGCCTCCGGCAAGAGTTCGGCCGCGCGGCGGTTCGAGGAGCTCGGCATACCGGTGATCGACGCCGATGTGGTCACCCGCCGGCTGGTCGAGCCTGGCGCGCCCGCGTTGGCGGAGATCGTGGAAGCGTTCGGAACCGGTGTTCTCGATGAGCAAGGGCACCTCGATCGAGCGAGGATGCGCGAGCGCATCTTCGACAACGACGACGATCGCAGAAAGCTCGAATCGATACTGCATCCAAGGGTACGCGACGCGATGCTGGCGTTCGCTGCATCGTCCGATGCGCCGTACGTCCTGTTCGTGATCCCCTTGCTCGTGGAGACGAGCCAGGCGGACGCGATGGATCGGGTCATCGTCGTGGACGCGCCACGCGCGCTTCAGACGGCGCGCGCCGCGGCCCGCGACGGCAGTCGCCGGGAGACGATTGCCGCCATGATCGACAGTCAGGCGACTCGCGCGGACCGGCTCTCGGTCGCGGACACGGTGATCGACAACACCGAGGGCCTCGCAATGCTGCGCGAGCGCGTCGACACGGTGCACCGGGAATACCTCGCGCTTGCGGATAGATGGAATTCAGTGAAAGAATCGTGCAACGGCCGGGCGTGGACTGGCCCGACCGAGAACCCATGATGCAGGATCCCGACCGCGGACCCATCGTCTACGAGCAACCGCTGAGCGAGCGGATCCGCACGTTCCTCCGCCTCGAATTTCTTTTTCGTCGCGCGCGCTACCTGCTCGGACAGGAATCGCCCTGGGCGAGCCGTTTGACCTTTGAGGTCATCATTGATGTGATGGCGGTGCTGAGCCGCGCGGATCTCAAGAAGGAAGTCATCAAGGAGCTCGAACGCCACTCGGCGACCTTGTATGCGCTCAGCCGAAATCCGAACGTCGCCCAGGAGCGGCTGCAAGAGGTCCGGGACGAGGTCCACTCCATGCTGCAAGCGTTGCACGGGTGCGAAACCGCCCCAGGGCACGAGCTACGCTACAACGAGCTGCTGAACGCCGTGCGTCAACGCAGCAGCATCCCCGCCGGCACCTGCGACTTCGACCTTCCGGCATTCCATTACTGGTTGGAGCAGCCCGGGAGCCAGCAGCGTCGCGACCTGAACGACTGGATTTCCACGTTCGGCCCGTTCGAGTCATCCATCGGACTGTGTCTCCGCATCGTGCGCGAGAGCGTCGCGGCCACCCGCGAGGTCGCAAGCGGTGGTTTCTATCAGCGCAACCTCGGCTCGTCCACGCCGTGCCAGATGATCCGGGTCGCTCTCTCCCGGAAGTTCTCCCTGTACCCCGAGATCAGCGCAGGCAAGCAGCGTTTCGCGATACGGTTCCTTCGTCCCGGCGGCACTACGTCGCGACCGAGCCAGACCGACGAAGACGTCGAATTCGATCTTCTCTGCTGCATCATCTGAGCCGCCCGAACGGCGGGGCTCCGAAGCTCACACGAGATGGTCGTCACCGAGTCCGAGCTCCGGCTCCCGGACCAACGACGAGATGTCGGCGACCGCGTTCCGATACGCCGCGTCCGACGCAAGCCGCTCGAACGACGGTGCACCGCGACCGTGCATCCTTGCCATTCGTGCAATTCGCACCGGGTCCGGATCGAGCTTCAACCCTTCCACGACCGCGATTGCGCCTGGCCAGTCGTTGCACACCAGCACCATGTCGCATCCCGCTTCAATCGCGGCACGCGCTCGGACGACGTGATCTCCGCCGGTCGCGGCGGCGGACATGTCGAGATCGTCGCTGAAGACGATGCCCTGAAAGCCCAGCTCGCCGCGAAGGACATCTCTGATCCAGCGCCGCGAGAAACCGGCGGGGCGGTCGTCCAGGCATTCGAATACGACGTGGGCAGGCATGACGCCCGCCAGATCCGTAGCGGCGAGACGTTCGAAGGGCACGAGGTCGGACAGTCGGAGATCCTCGTACGAGCGGTCATCGACGGGAAGCACGCGGTGTGAATCGGCTGCGACGCTCCCGTGCCCGGGAAAGTGTTTTCCGACTCCGCCGACCTCGGCGTCCCTCATCCCCGCGAGGAACGCACGTGCGAGCGTGGTTACCACGTCGGGATCGTGATGGAACGCGCGATCACCGATCACCGTGCTCACCCCGCGACCAAGATCGAGAACCGGCGCAAAGCTGAAATCGACTCCGCACGCGCGCAGCTCGACGGCCATCACCCACCCGCCGACGCGCGCGACACGGCCCGCGACCTCCGGGTTCCGACCATGGAGGATCCCATATCGCCCCGCTGCGGGAAGAGCGGTGAATCCATCTCGAAAGCGTTGCACCCGACCGCCTTCGTGATCGACCCCGATGAGCAACGGCGGCTGTTTCAGTGCGTGAATGGCATCGCACAAGGCACACAACTGCTCGCGGCTGCGATAGTTGCGCGAAAACAGTATGACGCCACCGACGCAAGGATGGCGCAACACCTCTCTCTCGACCTGGTCGAGCTCGCAGCCCGCGATTCCTGCCATGAGGGGGCCTAGGGACACGATTCGCGGCGCCGGTCCGTCGTTCCTGCTGATTCACACGATATCGCCCGCGCCGTGAGGCAACGGACAGACGAATCCCGCACTTCGTCCCACTCGATCTCGCGGGCCAGCATCCGTCCGAGCGATGCGGCGAATCGCCGGCACGTCTCTTCCACGCTCCATCGAACCGAGAGATCGGCGAGTCGGGTCACGGGCAGCATGGTGAATCCGCAGGTATCGATCCGATCGAACGGCGAGAGATCGAGATCGACGTTGATCGAGACCCCATGGAACGTACATCCGGCGCTTACGCGAAGTCCGACCGACGCGATCTTGTGGCCTTCGACGTAGACACCGGGTGCGTCCTCACGCCTGGCCGCCGCGATGGAAGCGCCGCTGAGCATATCGATCACCGCCTGCTCGAGCGTCTCGACGATCCGGCGCACCCCCACCTTCGCACGGCGCAAATCGAAGAGCAGATACGCCACGAGCTGTCCCGGCCCATGATAGGTCACCTGCCCTCCCCGATCGGAACGCACCACGGGGATTGCTCCGGGATCGCGCACATGACCACGTCGTCCGGCCTGCCCGAGCGTGAAAACCGGGGGATGCTCCAGCATCCAGAGCTCGTCGGGCGAATCGACACGTCTGGCGTCGGTATGCGATCGCATCGACTGCACCGTCTCGCAATACGGCACGCATCCGAGCCGGCGGATCAGAAGCGACCGCGAGCGCTTCGCCACCGATGCGTGGCGTGGCGAATTTTCGACGTTCACAGCCAGCGGTCCCATTCGACGAGCACGGCGCCTCCGCCGCCGTCACCCCATACCCATCGGGCGGGAGGACGTGCGAGCTGCACGTCCGAGGCGACAGCCTGGATTACTCGAACATCAGTCGGACGTGATCGCTCAGCTTCTGCCACAAATTACCTTCCACAACATCGTCGAGTGCGACCAGAGGCCGCTCGATCGTCAGCTCCTCCCCGAGAGCCAGTCGCAGGACGCCCTGTTGCGCGCCCGCGCGTACCGGGGCTACGGGCCTTGCGGCGATCTCCATCTCCATCTTGATCTCGTCGTACCGGCCGCGTGGCACCGTGACGTACAAGCTCTGCTCGACCCCGAGTGCGAGACGCTTGGCGTCACCTTTCCACACCCGGACATCGGCAACCTTCTCGTCCGAGGCGTAGACGCGCCGGGTCTCGTAGAAGCGGAATCCGTAGTTGAGGAGTGACTGGGCGATGCGCGCGCGGGCGCGAGGGGACTTCGCTCCCATCACCGACGCGATGAGCCGCATTCCCTCACGCTTCGCCGATGCGACGAGGCAATAGTCCGCTGCCCTCGTGTACCCCGTCTTCAACCCATCGACCGTTTCATCCCGGAACAGCAGGGCGTTACGGTTGGGCTGCTTGATTCCCCCGTACTCGTACTCGCGGATCGCGTTCCAGGGGTAGTACTCGGGGAAATCCTGGATAAGAGCAGCGGCGATACGGGCCATGTCCCTGGCGGTCGAGTAGTGATCCGGATCGGGGAGTCCCGAGGCGTTCGTGAAATGGCTCCCGGACATCCCGAGCTGGCGGGCGTAACGGTTCATGAGGTCGGCGAACGCATGCTCGTCTCCGGCCACGAACTCAGCGAGGGCGACCGCGGCATCGTTCCCCGATTGAACGATGAGGCCCATGAGGAGGGCTTCAACCGGAACCCGCGTTCCGACTTCGATGAACATCCTCGAGCCCTTCATCCGCCAAGCCTTCTCGCTCACCAGCACCTCGTCGGAGAGCGCGAACTTCCCCTGCGCCATCTCCGCGAAGACGACGTAGCTCGTCAGCATCTTGGTCAGGCTGGCAGGCTCCAGGGGCTCGTCGGCGTCCCCCGCGGAGAGCACGCGCGCGGTGTGCATGTCGATAAGGAGATGGGCCCTCGCGTCGACCTCGGGGGGCTGGGGGACGCCAGCTCCCTGCGCGGCGGCGCAACCGAGAACCAGAACGAGAATCGCGAAGAATCGACGGTACATGGGATGAAACCAGCCGTAATGGATTCAGATGGGGTGCACACTCGTCAGCATCGCGATTGTACCGTCGGCGCCAACGCCGGATTCGACGCACACGAGGTGGAACAACTACTCGGCAACGATGCGCGGACCTTCGATACCGAGCACCCCGAGCACATCGGAGACTCGATACGCCTCCTCGACGCTGGACACGGGTCCAAGCCACACACGATACATGACCCGACCGTCCGATATCGCCCGTCGCACTCGAACCGGCAACTTCGATACGGCGGCGAGCCTGGTCCGCAGCCTGACCGCGTTCGTGGCCGCCTGGAACGCGCCGGCCTGAACGAAGAGCCTGGCCGGTCCGGATCGTGTCGGCTCGGAGCCCCGGGCGCGTCGCGCCGCGGACCCGGACTCCAGCGCCCGCACCTCGACGAGCCCGGTTCCTCGACGCGCGATTCCCAGCTTGGTCGCTGCCGCATAGGAGAGGTCGATAATCCGGTCTCCGTGGAACGGACCGCGATCATTGACACGGACCACGATTTCGCGTCCCGTCGCGAGGTTCCGCACCGCGACGTAGGTCGGCAGGGGCAGCGTCTTGTGGGCCGCGGTCATCTTGTACATGTCGTAAGTCTCGCCGCTGGAGGTGCGGCGACCGTGAAACTTCGGCCCATACCATGACGCGATTCCGCGCTGGGTGAATCCTCGCGCGGAGGGCAGGGTAAAGTACTGTTTGCCGTTGACCACGTACAAGCGCGGGTTCCCGTAACGGCTTCTCGGTTCCATCCGAGGCACCGGATCGGGAATCGAAGACAGATCGAGTCCTCCCGCTGGCTGTCGGTCCCGTTCCGAAACGACACCACACGCGCTCGATATGGCCATCCATGTCAGCGCCGCGAGGCAACGGGCGACCTTCCGCGCGTCAGGCAGATGTGGCTCAGCCGGAGCCGTGACGCTCGCGTATGCGCCGTGCGAGCTGGAGCACCGCCAGCGCGTAGAGACGACTGCGGTTATAGCGTGTAATGACATAGAAGTTCGTCAATCCGATCCAGTACTCGGGCCCGTTCTTCGTCTCGAACTCCAGCAGTGCCCCCAGCTCCTCCTCGGCCGCGTACGTGGCGAAGCTGACGCCCTTGGCGCGCATCGATGCGAGTGACGCATGCGGCTTGATGCCCTGCTCGACCACCGTGCGGAAGGCGTCTCCTTCGACCTCGGCTCGGGCCGCAATCGCCGCCCCCGGAAGCCAGCCGTGCATGGAAAGATAGTTTGCAATGCTTCCAATGGCGTCCTCCGGTGACTGCATGAGATCGCGCGAGTCGTCGCCGTCGAAGTCGATCGCGTAGCGTCGATAGCTGCTCGATATGAATTGCGCGATACCCATCGCGCCAGCGTAGGAACCCTTGACGCTCCGGGCGTCCACGCCCTCTTCATTGGAGAGCAACACGAACGCCTCCAGCTCCGAGAGAAAGAACGCCGAGCGCTTCGGGTAGCGGAACCCCAGGGTCGCCAGTGCATCGAGTACCCGGATTCGGCCCCGATGAACGCCGTAGAAGCTCTCCACGCCGATGATCGCGACAACGATCTCCGGCGGAACACCGAACCGCTCGGCGGCTCGTTCCAGAGAACTCGCATGTGCGCGCCAGAATACGGCGCCGCGCGCGATGCGCTTCTCGGTGATGAATATCCTGCGATATTCGTACCACGGCTTGCGCTCGGCCGGCCGCTGCACCGCTTCGAGCACGGAGTCGAGCACCCTGGCATCGGTCAGGAGGGCTCGGGTCCGGTGTGCGGGCACACCATGGGTCTCCGCCATGCGTGCGACGAACGGCTCGATCTCGGTGGTGGGGTCGAGGGCCGTGGAGCCGGCCACCGAACTCGACCCGTAGACGAGCAGAGCGGCCAGCGTGACGGCAATCGGAACGCGACTCCCTTCCAGATGCGCAGATCCGATGAGATCTTTCATTATGGCTCCGGGTCTCCGTGGGTCAGCGCGAGAGAAACAGGCGATGCGTATGAATGGACATGACGATTCCGAATCCCGACATCAAAGTGACCATGGAGGTACCGCCGTAGCTTACAAGCGGAAGCGGGAGCCCCACCACCGGCAGGATACCCGACACCATGCCGATGTTCACGAATACATAGATGAAGAACGTGAGCACCAACGCCCCGGCGAGCAGCTTCCCGAATGTATTCTGCGCATGCGCGGCGATGTACAGCCCACGGTAGACGATGAACAGGTAGGTCGAGAGCAGCACCAGTATTCCGAGCAGGCCGAACTCCTCGCCAATCACGGCCAGAACGAAATCCGTCGACCGCTCCGGCAGGAAGTCGAGCTGCGACTGGGTCCCGTTGAACCAGCCCTTCCCGTACAAGCCTCCGGAACCGATCGCAATCGTCGACTGAATGATGTGATATCCGGTGCCGAGCGGGTCCTGCTGCGGATCGAGCAGCGTAAGCACGCGCTGGCGCTGGTAGTCATGCATGAAATGCCACAATAGCGGCACACATGCCGCCGCCAGTACGGCCAGAGCCACGATGTAGCGCCAGCCCAGTCCGGCGAGGAACAACACGAAAGCCCCCGATGCGGCGATGAGCAATGAGGTTCCGAGGTCCGGTTGGCGCACCACCAGCACGACCGGCACGAGCGTGAGCAAACCGCCGAGCACGATTCGCCACAGCCGCGGCGGCAATTCACCCTTGGAGATGAACCAGGCGACCATCAGCGGCACCGTCAGCTTTGCAAACTCCGAGGGCTGAAAGCTGACGGGTCCCACCCGCAGCCATCGCTGTGCCCCCTGCGCCGTTTCTCCAAACACGGGCACGATACACAACAGCAACACGACGACCAAGTAAAGTGATAGCGCCCAGTAGTGGAAACGGCTCGGCGCAATCTGGGCGATCGCGAACATGAACCCGAATCCGATCGCAAGCCGAATCGCCTGCCGTATCACGAGGTCCGTATCTCGTCCGCCAGCGCTGTAGAGCGCCACGAGTCCGAACACGGAGAGCGCCAATACCCCGAGCAACAGGGGCAAGTCCAGGTGAAACCGTTCATTCAGGACTATTCGAGATTCCACCAGTCGTCTCAACCGGAAGCCGCAGGCGGGGTAGCGGGGGGGCTGGCCCCACCGTTCGCTGCCGCTCTCAGCGTACGCCGCCCGGGAGCAGTCGGCGCTGGAAAGTCGCCGAGATAAGCGTCGATCACGATACGGGCAAGCGGCGCCGCCACGCCGCTTCCGCTCCCGCCATTTTCCACGACCACGGCGACCGCGACCCGTGGCTGCCCAACCGGGGCGAACGCGATGAAGAGCCCGTGATCGTGCAGCTTCTTGTCGAGCTTCTTGGCGTCATATTCCTCATTCTGACCGATGCCGAATACCTGCGCGGTTCCCGTCTTGCCCGCAATCCGGTAGGCAAGGCCGTCACTGATTCGCCTTGCCGTGCCGCGCGGGCCATGTACGACTCCGGTCATTGCTTCGATAATCCGCTCCCAGTGGTGAACATCGAGCGAGTCGATCGTCGCGATCGTCTCCGGCTCGACCTCCTCGACGTCGCCGCTGGCGGGATCCACCACGCGACCGACGAGCCTCGGACGCAATCGCGTGCCTCGCATCGCGACGGCGGCGGTGGCGGACGCGAGTTGAAGCGGCGTCGTCAGCATGAAGCCCTGTCCGATTCCGGTGATGACGGTCTCTCCCGGAAACCACGGCTGGCCCCGAGCACTGCGCTTCCAGGTACGTGAAGGCATCAATCCTCGGCTCTCGCTCCCAAGTTCGATGCCGGTGCGTTCGCCGAAGCCGAAGCTCGACAGGTATTCGTGCATCCGGTCGATGCCGAGCGCGAGCGCGAGCTTGTAGAAATATACGTCGCAGGACTGCACGATTGCACCGTGCAGACCCAGCCGGCCGTGTCCATACTTCTTCCAGTCACGGTACCTGCGCTTGCCGCCGGGCAGTACGAACCAACCGGGACACCGCAATTCTCGCCGTGCATGACCGATCCCGTGTGCAAGCCCCGCAAGTCCCACGAACGGCTTGATCGTCGACCCCGGCGGATACTGTCCGTTGACCGCGCGATTGACCAACGGACGGTTGGGGGAACGCTGCAGACTCCGGTACGTTTCGACACCGATCCCGTTGGCGAACAGATTGGGGTCGAACCCCGGGTTGCTCGCCATGGCAAGCACCGCACCAGTCGCCGGATCGAGGGCGACGATCGCTCCGTTCTCCTCCCCGAGGGCCGCCTCGGCCGTGCGCTGCAATTTCGCGTCCATCGTGAGGAACAGATTCTTGCCGGAAACCGGATCATGACGCTCCAACACGCGCAGGATCCGCCCTTGGGCATTGGTCTCGACATGTTGATAACCAACCTTGCCATGCAGCCAGTCTTCATAGGACGCCTCGACGCCTGTCTTGCCGATGTGCGACGTTCCTCGATAATCGACATGATCGATGCGATCGAGCTCGCGCCTGTTGATGCGGCCGACGTAGCCGACGAGATGGACCCCGAGCTCCCCAAGCGGGTAGTTCCGGGTCAGCCGCGCACCGATGTCGACACCGGGAAATCGGTGCCGGTTGACCGCGAATCGAGCGACCTCACGGTCTTCCAACCGTGAGCGTAGCGGGATTTTCTCGAAACGTCGCTTTCGGGCGAGGGCTGCCCGAAATGCCTCCTCGTCCGCGCCGGTGATCTCGATTATCCCGCGTAGCTCGGCGATCAGTGCGTCGACGTCCCCGACGACCTCGGGAACGACCTCGAGGCTGTAAACAGGCAGGTTCTGCGCCAGGATCTCGCCTTGACGATCGAAGATGAGCCCCCGCGTGGGCGCAATGGGAACGATCTTGACGCGGTTGTTCTCCGACAGCGTGGTGAAGTGCTGATGCTTGACGATCTGGAGATGGACGAGCCGCCCGATGAGTACGAGCGTGAGTATCCCGACGATGACCACCGCGCTGACGGCGCGCATGGAGAACAAGCGCGATTCGCGGGACGAATCCTTGATCGTGAAGAGCGGCGCCATGGTCAATCAGGTCGGCCGATATGGCTTCAGTCTCGGCTGTCGCCATGAATCGAGCCGGTGGGCCCAGGCCAGGTCACACGATGGCGTACCGGCGTCTGATGACTCGCAGGACAACGAACATCCATGGCCACAACAACATGCTGACAAGCGGAGAAGTCCAATACGCGGGGGCCATGACCGGTATGCCGCGAATGCCGTTGCTCCATAGAATCAGTGCCTGATAGAGAAAGACGAGCCCGAAGACGGTGATTCCCTGCCGCCACAGCGGCAGCACCCTTACCCGCCGGTGGGTGCGATGCGCGACGTAAGCGACCACGCTCAGTCCCAGGGCGTGCTGGCCGAGCAGCGTGCCGGTCATGACGTCGAGAAACAATCCGGCCGTCCAGCCGACCACGACACCGACCCGATCAGGCGCCGCCATGCACCAGTAGACGAGCACCAGAGCGACCCACGCCGGACGCCAGGCAGCCGCCGAGTCCGGCATCGGAAGTGCCGTAAGCAGCAGCGCGAAGACGAACGTGGCGGTGATCATCCAACGACCTTGATGGACCATCCGGATCACCATCCACTCCAGCTCGTATACGCCTCGGAAGCCGGGGCCTGGTCAGAGATCGAATCCCAGCGCACGAGGAGCACCTCACGAGTACGTTCAAGCATTGCGCTCGGCTGCACGTACACCTCGGCGAACGATCGGCCCGGGTCTCGCCGTATCTCAACGACCTTTCCGACCGGATAACCGGACAGAAACCGGCTGCCGAGCCCGGATGTGACGATTCGATCGTTGACTTGCACATCGGCGTTGTTGGGAACGTACGAGAGCTTCAACAGATTGAGCGGGCCGGTTCCGAATGCGACCGCCCGCAGACCGTTGCGATGGATCTGCACTGGAAGCGCGTGGCTCGGATCGGTAATCAGTAGTGCGTTCGAGGTAAAGGGTCCGACGTGAATGATCTGTCCCATGACCCCCTTGGAGCCGATCATGGCCTGACCCGGCGAGACGTCGTCCCGCGCGCCCTTGTTGACGACGATCCGGCGGCTGAACGGATCCATATCCACCGATATCAGCTCCGCCACGAGCACACGTTCGGCGAATTTCTCGGAGCTGCCGAGCAGATTGCGAAGCCGCCGGTTCTCGGCTTCGAGCGCGTCGAACTTCTCGAGCCGGGCGCGTATGCGAAGCCGCTCTTCACGCAGCCGGGTATTCTCGGCGAGTATCGTGCGTCTCCCGGAGAGCTGTTCGGAGAGCCATTCGCCGGTACGGATCGGAAGGTGGATCGCAAGCTGCAGCGGATACAGTACCGTCGAGAGCAGACCGCGCGCCGACTCCAGATGGCTCGCGCGATGGTCAACGCTCATCAACACGATCGATGCGGCGACGGCGACCACGGCCCGGATCAGCGCGGATGGCCGGCGTACGAACAATGGCGCTATCGACTTGATGTTCCTTCTCCGTACCGCCGGATCGACCGTTCGCTCGTACTCGTCGAGTCACTCGGCCGCAAAGATGTCAATGCCTTTCTCGTCGACCATTTCGAGCGCCCGCCCCCCGCCGCGGGCAACACATGTGAGGGGATCTTCGGCAATAATGACGGGGATGCCGGTCTCTTCCATCAACAACCGGTCGAGATCCTTGAGCAAGGCGCCACCACCCGTGAGCACCATGCCGCGTTCCGCGACATCGGCTCCGAGCTCCGGCGGTGTCTGCTCCAACGCAGCCTTCACCGCGCTCACGATGCCGGACAATGCCTCCTGCAGCGAATCGAGGATCTCATTGCTGTTGAGTACGAAGCTGCGCGGGATTCCTTCCGCCAGGTTCCGACCCCGCACCTCGATTTCCCTGACCTCGTTGGCTGGATAGGCCGAACCGATCTGGTGCTTGATCTGTTCCGCCGTCGCCTCGCCGATGACCGTGCCGTAGTTGCGGCGGACGTAGCTGATCACCGATTCGTCGAATCGATCCCCGCCGATCCGAACCGACTCGGAGTAGACGATGCCGTTGAGCGAGATCACCGCGACCTCGGTGGTGCCGCCGCCGACATCCAGCACCATGGAGCCGCAGGCATCGCTCACCGGCATCCCGGCCCCGATCGCAGCCGCCATCGGTTCTTCGATGAGATACACCTCGCGCGCTCCAGCGCCGGAAGCGGACTCGCGAATTGCACGGCGCTCGACCTGGGTGGAGCCGCACGGAACGCAGACCAGCACTCTCGGACTTGGACGCAAGAACCGGTTCTCATGCGCCTTGTGAATGAAATGCTGCAACATCTTCTCGGTCACCGTGAAGTCGGCGATCACGCCGTCCTTCAGTGGCCGGATAGCCTGGATGCTGCCCGGTGTACGTCCCAGCATGTTTTTTGCGGCTTTGCCGACCGCCGCAATGCTCTTGCCACTCCCATGGCCGTGCCCCTGACGGATGGCTACGACAGACGGCTCGTTGAGCACGATGCCCGTGCCACGGGCGTACACCAGAGTGTTGGCAGTGCCGAGATCGATCGAGAGATCATTGGAGAACAGCCCCCTGAGACGCTTGAACATGAACGATCCGATTCCGAGAGTCGGTTACCAGTGGCAAGGGATGCCCAGTATAATCAGGTCCGCTCTTCCCCCGAGGGCAGATGTCGAGCTCCGCGGCCGGCCGCGGTCCGGCAATCGTCAAAACGCCTTTGGGCAACGGATGGACTGTAACAGGACCGCGCAGACATCATCAAGCAATCTAAGCAGTTAAGCCGCTTTTTTGAGGTTTGACCCAAAGATGTCACTCGAATCCGGAAGCATTCTGAACATCGCTCACCTCGCGCGCCTGCATCTCTCCGGGGATGACGTTCAACGGTACGCCGGCGAGCTGTCCGCAATTCTGGCGTTCATCGAACAGATGAACGCGGTCGACACCAGCGGTGTCATCCCGATGGCCCACCCCCTCGACATGACCCAGCCGCTTCGCGCCGACGCCGTCACCGAGCAGGATCGCCGGGAGGAGTACCAGGCAAACGCCCCTGCGGTGCGGGGCGGACTGTACATCGTCCCCAAGGTCATCGAGTAGCCATCCCGCCAGACACGATCGGCGCACATCGGTCCCCCCGAACGCACATCGCTTCACCGGACCGTCGATTCGCATCCATGCACACGCTATCCGTTTCCGCTCTCGGCAACGCGCTACGGCGAAAGGAATTCTCGAGCGTAGAGCTCACGACGCACTTCCTCGATCGTGTCGCGGCACACGACCCGACCCTGAATTCGTTCATCACCGTCACCGGCGATATCGCGCTGGCCGACGCGGCCCGGGCGGACGAACGTCGGCGGGCGGGCGAGGACAACCCGTTACTCGGGATTCCCGTCGCGCACAAGGATATCTTCTGCACGCGGGGCGTGCGGACGTCGTGCGGCTCTCGAATGCTGGATACCTTCATCGCACCATACGACGCGACGGTCGTCGACCGCTTTCGCGCCGGTGGAACGGTAATGCTGGGAAAGACGAACATGGACGAATTTGCCATGGGATCGTCCAACCAGACGAGTTGGTACGGCCCTGCACGCAACCCATGGGATACGACTCGTGTTCCCGGCGGATCGTCCGGGGGGTCCGCCGCCGCCGTTGCGGCCGGTCTCGCACCCATTGCCACGGGTACCGAAACCGGAGGTTCGATTCGGCAACCGGCCGCTCTCACCGGTCTGACCGGACTCAAGCCGACCTACGGCCGGGTCTCGAGATTCGGCATGGTGGCATTCGCATCGAGTCTCGATCAGGCCGGGATCCTGGCCCGGAGCGCCGAGGACATCGCACTGGCGCTCGGCACGATCGCCGGACACGATCCTGCCGATTCCACCTCGGCGGACCAGCCGGTGGGCGACTATCCGGGCGCACTCGAGTCCGATCTGTCAGGGGTGCGCATCGGGGTCGTGAAGGAGCAGTTCGGCGACGGGCTCGACCCGGAGGTTGGAAGGCTCGTCGAAGATGCGATTGTCGAGCTCGAGCGACTCGGAGCGACACTCGTGGATGTATCGCTGCCGAACAGTGCGCTTTCCATCCCGGTGTACTACGTGGTCGCCCCCGCCGAAGCGTCCTCGAACCTTTCGCGCTACGACGGCGTTCGCTTCGGGCATCGCGCGGCGCACCCGATTGATATGGAGGATCTGTACAAGCGCAGCCGTAGCGAGGGGTTCGGCGACGAGGTCAAGCGTCGAATCATGATCGGCACCTACGTGCTGTCGGCAGGTTACTACGATGCGTACTATCTGAAGGCGCAACAGGCACGGCGTCTGATCAGCGCCGACTTCGCACGGGCTTTCGATCAGGTCGATCTCATCGTGGGGCCGACGTCGCCGTTCACCGCGTTCCCCATCGGGGAGAAGATGGACGATCCGGTTGCGATGTACCTGTGCGACATCTACACCAGCGGCATCAATCTCGCAGGTCTTCCGGCACTGTCGGCGCCAGCGGGATTCGCGCGCGGCCTCCCGGCCGGACTGCACCTGATGGGAAACCACTTTCGAGAAGACCTGCTGCTCACCGTCGCGCATCGATACCAGCAGGCCACCGACTGGCACCTGAACCGTCCCGCGCGGTTCGGCTAGCGATGTTGCGGCCCAAGGGCTCGACATACGAGGGATCCGAACGATGGCGTGGGAAGCGGTAATAGGACTTGAGATCCATGCACAGCTCGCCACTCGGAGCAAGATCTTTTCCGGCGCACCGGCCACCGTCGGCGCCGAACCGAACCGGCAGGCGTGCGCCATCGATCTGGGGCTCCCCGGTGTGCTGCCGGTGCTCAACGCTGAAGTGTTGCGCATGGCAGTGATGTTCGGCCTTGCCACGAGCGCCAAAATCGCGTCCCGCTCGGTGTTTGCACGCAAGAACTACTTCTATCCGGATCTTCCCAAGGGATACCAGATCAGCCAGTACGAGCTTCCCGTCGTGGAGCGGGGAGAGGTGGACATCGAGCTCGATGACGGCTCGACGAAGCGGATCGGCATCACTCGCGCTCACCTTGAGGAAGACGCAGGGAAATCGGCGCACGACATCTTTCCAGGCGAGACCGGGGTGGACCTCAATCGTGCCGGGATACCACTATTGGAGATCGTCTCGGAGCCCGACATGCGCTCGGCCCGCGAAGCGACGGCATACATGCGCGCTATCCATTCGCTGGTGCGTTATCTCGGCATCTGCGACGGCAACATGGAGGAGGGCTCCTTCCGATGCGACGCGAATGTGTCGGTACGACGACCGGGAGACACCACACTCGGCACACGTACGGAGATCAAGAACCTCAACTCGTTCCGATTCGTCGGACGCGCCATCACGTACGAGATCGAGCGTCAAATCGAGACACTGGAGAACAATGGCACGATCGTCCAGGAAACGAGGCTCTACGATGCGGTGGCCAATGAAACCCGTGCCATGCGAGGCAAAGAAGAAGCGAAAGACTACCGGTACTTCCCGGATCCGGACCTCCTGCCCGTCGAGCTAAGCACCGAGTACGTTGACCGCATTCGCGCTGAGCTTCCGGAGCTCCCAACCGCAAAGATGCAACGATTCCGGTCGGACTACGAGCTCGGAGAGCACGACGCCCGGCGGCTCACCGCAAGCCGCGACACCGCCGACTACTACGAGGCGGTTGCCAGAGCTTCCGGACAGCCAAGGCTCGCTGCCAACTGGATTACCGGCGATCTCGCGGCGGCACTGCACCGGGCGGGCCTGGAAATCTCGCACTGTCCAATCGGATCCGGTGACCTCGCCACCCTCATTGTCCGCATCGTCGACGGTACCCTGTCGGGCAGGATGGCAAAAAAGGTGTTCGATGCGGTTTGGCGCGGCGACGGCGATCCGGATTCCATAATTGAAGAACGGGGTCTCTCTCAAATTTCAGATGCGAAGGCTATCGACGCGCTCGTCGATCAAGTCATCACGGCGCATCCAGCGCAAGTCCAGCAGTTTCGGGCAGGAAAAGAGAAGATTCTAGGGTTCTTCGTCGGACAGATTATGAAAATGACGCGCGGGCAGGCCAACCCGGAACAGGTCAATCAGGCTCTTCGTCGCAAACTCTGACACCGCCGGTATCAAACGTCTTGTCCACGATCGCCGACCGGCGGGCTTCTCATGGACCTGCGGGATCAGTCCACCGCCGCAACATCGTCGAGCGTCTGCCGATCAACCAGCTCGACGTGGGCCATTGGCGCCTTGTCACCTGCACGATAACCGGATTTGATGATTCGAACATACCCACCGGGCCGCACTCGGTAACGCGGGCCAAGCTCTGCAAACAGCTTCGCGACACACCCCTGGTCCCGCAGCCGGGCAAAGGCAATTCTGCGATTGGCAACGGTGTCGACTTTTGCCCTGGTGATCAGTGGTTCGACGATTCGTCGCAACTCCTTCGCCTTCGGCAATGTCGTTCTGATCAGTTCGTGCCTTACAAGCGAAGCCGACATGTTGCGAAACATCGCATGGTAATGACTCCGACTTCTATTGAGATGCCGGCCCGACTTTCGATGTCGCATGAGGTTCCTCCCAGTACTGACTCTATAGCGTGCCGGACCACATGGAGGAAGAGGAGACTATCGGTCCCGACCTTGTCCATAGAGTCCCGGAGGCGGCCAATTTTCGATCCGCATTCCGAGCGAGAGCCCCTTCGATGCCAAGATGTCCTTGATCTCCGTAAGTGACTTCTTCCCGAGATTCGGTGTCTTCAGCAATTCGACCTCCGTACGTTGCAACAAGTCACCAACGTAATAGATACTCTCCGCCTTCAAGCAATTCGCCGAACGCACCGTGAGCTCGAGATCATCGACTGGCCGCAGCAGGATCGGCTCAATCTCGGATTCGACATAGGATGGAGAATCCTCCTGCCTCCCACTCAGGTCGACGAAGACCGAAAGCTGCTCCTGCAGCAGACGGGCCGCGTGCCGAATTGCATCTTCCGCGTCGACGGTACCGTTCGTCTCTATCTCCACGATCAATTTGTCAAGGTCCGTACGCTGCTCCACTCTCGCAGTTTCGACGACGTACGACACACGGCGGACCGGGCTGAACGACGCGTCGATGAACAGCTTGCTGATTGGCCGGTCGCCCTCTTCCGACATTCGTGCTGCTGCCGGCTGATAACCTCGACCCAGCTCGACCTTCATCGCCATGTTCAGCTCGCCTTCCTTGGTGAGGCGCGCGATGAAGTGATCGGGGTTGACGACCTCCACATCATGGTCAAGAACGATGTCACTCGCGTAGACTGCGCAAGGCCCCTTCTTGTTCAACGTCAGGACGGATTCCTGCCGCGCATGCATGCAAACGTCCAGACCCTTGAGATTCAAGAGGATCTCTGTTACGTCTTCTTGTACACCTTCAATAGTCGTATATTCATGGAGCACACCGTCGATTTCCACTTCCGTGACTGCACAACCGGGCATGGACGAGAGAAGGACGCGACGCATCGCGTTGCCTAGCGTATGACCGAAACCCCGATCCAGAGGTTCGAGAACAATCTTCGCGGTATTCGCCCCGATCTCCCGAACCTCGACGATATTGGGCTTCAACAGTTGGGTGGCGCTCGCCTGCATCAAATTCTCTCCCTGCTCGCCGGTTACTTGGAGTAGAGCTCGACCACGAGTTGCTCATTGATGTCAGGCGGAAGATCCTCGCGATCGGGCATGGTTTTCAACACGCCCTCCATTCTTCCCGTATCTACCTCGACCCATCCTGGAAATCCGTACTGTTCGGTAAGTGCAAGCGAATCCTGAATCCGCTGCTGCCTGCGTGCCTTCTCTCGAATCGAGACGACATCCGACAGGCTTACCTGATATGAAGGGACATTTACACATCGCCCGTTGACCAGAACCGACTTGTGGCTGACAAGCTGCCGAGACTCGGCCCGGGTCGAGCCAAAACCCATTCGATATACGACGTTGTCCAGCCTGCACTCGAGAAGACGAAGAAGATTTTCGCCCGTAGCTCCCTTCCGTCTCGCCGCTTCCTTGTAGTAGTTGTGAAATTGACGTTCCAGTACGCCATAAATTCTTCGCAGTTTCTGCTTCTCTCTCAACTGCAAAGCATAATCGGACATTCGCCGTTGGCGCCGCACGCCATGCTGGCCCGGAGGCGCATCCAGCTTGCACTTCGAATCGAGTGGACGAGTCCGACTCGTAAGCATGAGATCCATGCCTTCACGCCGGCTCAGACGACACCGCGGTCCCGTATATCTTGCCATTACCGTCTCCGGATCTGCCTCACACGCGCCGTTTCTTCGGTGCACGACACCCGTTATGTGGTATCGGCGTGACATCCGAGATGCTTGTGATTTTGAACCCCGCGTTGTTCAACGCGCGCACCGCCGACTCTCTTCCTGGCCCTGGTCCCTTCACCATCACTTCCAGATTCTTCAAGCCATACTCCGCCGCTGCCTCGCAGGCTTTCGCAGCCGCGATCTGAGCTGCGAAAGGAGTACTCTTGCGAGATCCCTTGAATCCGCTCGCCCCTGCAGTCGACCATGCGAGCGCGTTGCCCTGTCGATCGGTGATTGTGATCACAGTGTTGTTGAACGACGCATGTACATGGGCAATCCCGTCGCTGATCGTGCGACGGATCTTCTTCTTCGTTCGTGTTTTCGTCTTTGCCACCGTGGTGTCCTGGGTTCTATCGCTTTATGGGTCTGCGCGGACCCTTCCTGGTGCGGGCGTTGGTGTGGGTGCGCTGGCCTCGTACAGGCAATCCACGGCGATGCCGAATGCCCCGGTAACACCCGAGATCCATCAATCGTTTGACGCTCATCGAAACTTCCCGACGCAGATCACCTTCGGTAACTCCCTTCGCGACCTCTCCGCGGAGTGCATCAAGCTCAGCGTCAGTCAAGTTGCGGACGGCCACCTCCGGACTGACCCCGGTCGCGCCACATATCTCGAATGCACGGGTTCGGCCCACTCCATATATATGCGTCAAGGCGACCCATACATGCTTCCGATCAGGAATATTGACTCCAGCAATACGCGCCATGGCGACTAGCCCTCGTTATTCGGCCGAAGCGTAGACGCGGGTCCGTCCCCGTGTCACTCAACCTTGCCTCTGCTTGTGTCGCGCGTCCTTGCAAATGACACGCACCGTTCCCTTGCGACGAACCACCTTGCAATTCCGGCACAGCCGCTTGACCGACGCTCGAACCTTCATACGGAATCCCCTCGGGGCGTCATCGTGGTACGCCCGCACGCCCATACCCTTTCAGGTTGGCCTTCTTCAGCAATCCCTCATATTGGTGCGACATCAAATGCGACTGCACTTGTGACATGAAATCCATCGTCACGACAACAATGATGAGGAGCGAAGTCCCGCCGAAGTAGAACGGCACGTTCCAGCTCACGATCATGAATTCAGGAAGCAGGCAAACCAGCGCGATGTAGCCAGCTCCGAATACGGTGAGTCGCGTCATTACACCGTCAATGTAGCGCGCCGTCTGCTCGCCGGGACGTCGACCCGGAATGAACGCGCCGGATTTGCGCAGATTGTCCGCCGTCTCCTTCGGGTCGAATACCAAAGCGGTATAGAAGAAACAGAAAAATATAATCGCTGCGGCATACAACATCACATAGATCGGCTGACCGGGTTGCATCGTGGTCGACAAATCCCTCAGCCACGTCATGCCCTCGGCGCTGCCGAACCAGCCGGCAAGCGTCCCCGGAAAGAGAATGATACTCGATGCGAAAATTGGAGGGATCACGCCGGCCATGTTCAGCTTCAACGGCAAGTGGCTGCTCTGGCCGGCGTAAACCCTGCGTCCCACTTGTCGACGTGCATAGTTGACAGTGATTCGGCGCTGTCCCCGTTCGACGAACACGACGAATCCCGTTACCGCGAGCGCAAGCGCGAGCAGCACGAGCACCATGATGACGTGCAGCTCGCCGGTCCTGGCCAGCTCCAGCGTACCGCCGATCGCCGAAGGCAGTCCTGCTACGATTCCCGCGAAAATGATGATGGATATACCATTGCCGATTCCGCGCTCACTTACTTGTTCCCCAAGCCACATCAGGAATATCGTGCCGGCGACCAGGGTAGTCACCGCCGTAATGCGGAAACTCCAACCCGGATCGACGACCACGGGCAGGGCACCCGCCTGCTGCGCTTCAAGGGCAATCGCCACCCCAAGGGATTGAAACAGTGCAAGCGCCACGGTGCCGTATCGTGTGTATCGCGTAATCTTCCGCCGGCCCGCTTCTCCCTCTTTACGAAGCTCCTTCAAGCGCGGGTCGACGTGTGTCAGGAGCTGCATGATGATGGACGCCGAGATATACGGCATGATGCCGATCGCGAAGATTGAAAACCGTTCGAGCGCGCCTCCGGAGAACATGTTGAACATGTCGAGGATCGTTCCCCTCTGCTGATCGAACAGGATCTCAAGAGCAACCGGATCGATACCCGGCACGGGAATGAACGTACCGATCCTGAATACCACCAGCGCACCAAGAACGAACAGCAGACGCTGCTTGAGCTCGATCGACGCTCCGGCCGCTGACGGCGTACGGGGTTGCAATTGGCGCTTTGCCACGACCGGTCAGTCCTCGACCCTTCCACCACCCGCTTCGATCGCGGCGCGTGCGCCCTTCGTTACCGGGACACCGCATATCGTGTATGCGCGGCTCAACCGGCCTTCTCCGAAGAGCTTCACGTTTTTCGCGTTCTTCGCGATCACGCCGGCGGTTCGCAGTGAAGCAGGGGTCACAGTAACGTCGGCAAGCTTCTCGAGCGTACCGATCCGGACATCCTCGCGCACCAACGACTTCCGTGACGAGAATCCGAATTTGGGCAGCCTGCGCTGCAATGGCATTTGGCCGCCTTCAAACCCCCTGCGTACGCCACCACCCGCTCGGGACTTCTGCCCCTTCTGCCCACGCCCGCCGGTCTTGCCCAGACCTGATCCTGCGCCCCGCCCGCGACGTTTTCGCGCACGCTTCGCTCCAGCGGCGGGCTTGATGTCGTTCAATCGCACCTCTAGAGCTCCTCGACCTCAAGGAGATAGGCCACTTTGTTGATCATGCCACGTGTACAGGGTGTGTCCTCGACCACCGCGCTGTGATGCATCCGCCGCAGCCCAAGGCC
This sequence comes from uncultured Gammaproteobacteria bacterium, assembly GCA_958295835.1. Lineage (GTDB taxonomy): Bacteria > Pseudomonadota > Gammaproteobacteria > HK1 > HK1 > HK1. The sequence continues at coordinate 2,649,081 of OY282378.1, read as the reverse complement.
GCGCGCGCACGCACGATGGCTCGCCAAGCGACCATGTACGCTCTTCTTCAATGTGACCTTGATCTTCCTGCTGGGTTCGCCGGTCTTCATCGTTCAACCTCGAAGCTCCTTGACGGCCAGTCCGCGCTTCGCGGCAATCTGTTCCGCCGAGCGCATTTGTTCAAGCCCATCGATTGTGGCTCGAATGACATTGATGGGGTTGTTGGACCCAATACATTTCGCAAGCACGTCCTTGACCCCGAGGACTTCGAATACGGCACGCATCGGTCCACCGGCAATGATTCCTGTACCTTCGGACGCCGGATGCATGTAGACCCGCGCTGCCCCGTGGCGAGCCATGACCGGGTACTGCAAGGTTCCGCCATCCAGCGGCACCTTCACCAGATTGCGGCGTGCACTCTCCATCGCTTTCTGGATCGCAGCAGGCACCTCCCTCGCCTTGCCTCGGCCCATTCCAACCCGCCCCTTCCCGTCACCAACTACGGTCAGCGCCGTGAAACCGAACAGCCGACCGCCCTTCACGACTTTCGCGACACGATTGATCGCCACCAACTTCTCCAGGAGATCGTCTTCGCTTCCGGAACTTTGATATCCCGCCATCGTCTAGAACTCTCGATTGGTAATTGATGATGTCATGCACAACTCCAACTTGGTCAGAATATCAACCCAGCTTCTCGCGCAGCGTCCGCCAGTGCCTTCACTCTACCGTGAAACTTGAACCCCGAACGGTCGAATGCCACCCGCTCCACCCCAGCGCGCATAGCCCGTTCCGCAATAACTCTCCCTACTATTGCCGCCGCCGCACAATTTCCCCCATACACAATCTCGCTTCGCACATCCTTCTCCACCGTCGACGCACTCGCTACGGTCATCGCACCGTCGGGGGAGAACACCTGAGCATAGATATGCCGAGGCGTGCGATGGACGCACAACCTCGGAACCCTCAACTCCCGGATATGTTTCCGAGTCCGTGTGGCTCGCCTGACGCGGGCTGATTTTCGATCTCTGGTCATGTCCCTACTGCTTCTGCTTCTTCTTCGCTTCCTTTCTGCCAATATTCTCGCCGGCATACTTGACACCCTTGCCCTTGTACGGCTCCGGTGGTCTGTATGCTCTAATCTCCGCCGCAGTCTGCCCTACTCGCTGTTTGTCAGCCCCCCGCACGACAATCCGAGTCTGGCTCGGAGTCTCAATGAATATATCCTCGGGACACCGATACTCGATCGAGTGCGAAAATCCCAGCGACAAATTCAAAACACCACCTTGCATTCGAGCCCGATATCCCACCCCTACGAGCTGCAACTCCTTCTCGAAGCCATCGCAGACACCCGTCACCATGTTCGCTATCAGCGATCGAGCGGTTCCCGCTTGCGCAAACCCACCGGCTGCATCACTTCCGGGCCGGCATGTCACAACTCCGTTCTCCTGGGCCACGTCGACGGATGCATGAATACACATCCGAAGCTCACCTCTTGGCCCCTTTACCGAAATTTCTCCCGCCCCAACTGCTACATCCACGCCAGCGGGAATACTGATCGGCATCTTCGCGATTCTTGACATTTCTACGTCCCCGGCATTACGCGACGATGCAAACGACCTCGCCGCCATGCCCACCCGCCCGAGCTTGGCGATCCGTCATCAATCCCTTCGATGTCGAGATAATCGCGACTCCGAGTCCGTCCATCACCGTCGGCAGCTCATCCTTCCGCTTGTAGACCCTGAGTCCCGGTCTGCTGACTCGCTTCAACATCTCTATGACGGGCTTCCCCTCGAAATATCGTAACAGAATCGCAAGCTGCGATTTACCTTCCATCTCCTCTACCGAAAACTCCCGGATATAACCCTGTTGCTTCAGCACGTCGGCGATCGCCGACTTCTGCTTCGACATCGGCATCATGATCCGTGCCTTTCCCGCGCCTTGGCCGTTTCGAATGCGCGTCAGCATATCCGCGATTGGATCCTGCATGCTCATTGAGATCGTACCTCGCTTCGAAGCTTTGTTCTACCAGCTCGCCTTCACCAATCCGGGAACATCGCCGCTCATTGCCGTCTCTCGCAATTTATTTCTGCCAAGTCCGAATTTGCGATAGTATGCATGTGGGCGTCCTGTCAATCGACATCTACTCCGGGCTCGAACCGGACAGGAATTTCGCGGTAACGCATTGAGCCTCCTCTGCGCATCCTCCCGCTCGTCGTATTCGGTTTCCAGGTTGTGGATGACATCCTTGAGAGCCTTACGCCTCGCCGCATACTTCGCGATGAGCTTTCTTCGTTTCGCTTCTCGATTCACTACCGAGCGCTTTGCCATTTCATCTGCTCCCCGGGGTCAGTTTCGACGGAACGGAAACTTGAACCCCGTCAGTAGAGCCAATGCTTCTTCATCCGTAACCGCGGATGTCGTGATCGCGATGTCCAAACCTCGTATTGCATCCATCTTGTCGTAATCAATTTCGGGGAACACAATCTGCTCCCTGATCCCCAGACTGTAATTACCACGGCCGTCGAAGGCCCGGGAGCTGAACCCTCGAAAATCTCGCGTTCTGGGTATGGCGATATTGATCAGTCGATCAAGGAACTCGTACATACGCCCTCGCCGTAGAGTCACCTTGCATCCGATGGGCCAGCCCTCGCGAATCTTGAATCCAGCGACGGAATTTCTTGCCTTCGTAACAATCGGCTGCTGTCCGGAGATCAACTGCAGGTCATTGACGGCGTGCTCCAGGATCTTCTTGTCGCCGACCGCCTCACCCACACCCATGTTGAGTGTAATTTTCTCCACTCGGGGAACCTGCATGACGCAAGCGTAACCGAATCGCTTCCTGAGTTCCGGAGCAATGGATTTACGGTACAGATCCTGAAGCCTCGCCATTTCTTCCTGCCTCTCGATCCGACTAGCACACATCCGCCGCATGCCGGTCAGAGATCAACTACTTCACCTGTAGACTTGAAAATCCGAACTTTCCGACCGTCTTCCAATTTCTTGACGCCGATTCGATCGCCCTGACCCGTGACCGGGTTGAATAACGCAACATTGGAAACGTGGATCGACATCTCCTTCTCGATGATTCCACCCGAAACCCCTTGCTGAGGATTCGGTCGAGTATGCCGCCGGGCGAGGTTGACACCTTCGACGACGACCCGATCGCGACCTGTATCTACCGACAACACATTACCTCGTTGGCCCCGGTTGCGACCTGCCAGGATGACGACTTCGTCACCTTTTCTGATTTTCCGAATTGCCATGACCTTAGAGCACTTCCGGCGCCAGCGAAACAATCTTCATGAATCGTCCCCGGCGCAATTCTCGTGTCACGGGGCCAAAGATACGCGTACCAATTGGCTGCAATTGGTTCGTCAACAATACTGCGGCATTACGATCGAACCTGATGAGTGAGCCGTCAGGACGCCGGACTCCCTTGCGTGTACGCACGATCACCGCATTGTGCATCTCTCCCTTCCTGACCTTTCCACGCGGAATCGCTTCCTTGACGGCGACCTTCACTACATCCCCAATCCCGGCATAGCGGCGCTTCGAACCCCCGAGCACCTTGACACACATCAGCCTGCGAGCACCGCTATTGTCGGCTGCATCAAGCATGGATTGCATTTGTATCATTTGTTCATCTCAATCGATTAGTCGGAATTACAATCATTTCGCGCGCGCGATGATCTCCTGTACCCGCCATGCCTTCGTCCTGGACAATGGCCGACACTGCACGATTGAGACTGCGTCACCCACATTGCAGGCGTTGACCTCGTCGTGAGCATGAATTCTCGTTGAGCGGCGGATGTACTTCTTGTACAGAGGATGTTTCACACGTCGTTCCACCAACACCGTCACGGTCTTGTTCATCTTGTCACTTACCACTCTCCCGACCAGCGGGCGGGTGACAATCTTCGCGCCCGGAGACACTGTATCAGGAGATGCCGATTCGCTCATGTTCGCTCCCGCTCACTCAAGATCGTCTTTATCCGGGCGATGTCGCGCCGCAACGACTTGATCTGACTTGGCCGAGACAACTGTCCGATTCCCTTCTGCATTCGGAGGTTAAAAGCTTCCCGGCTCAGATCAAGCAGATCCTTCCGGAGCTCGTCATCACTCTTTGCTCTCAACTCCAGGGCGTTCATCAAATCGCAGCCCGGATTACGAATGTCGTCTGCACGGGCAACTTGGCGGCCGCGAGTCGAAATGCCTGGCGTGCCAACTCCTCATCGACGCCCTGCATCTCGTACAACATCCGACCCGGCTGAACCCGAGCCACCCAGTACTCAACGTTGCCCTTGCCCTTCCCCTGGCGGACCTCCAGTGGCTTCTTGGTTATCGGTTTGTCCGGAAAGATGCGAATCCAGATCTTCGCCCCCCGCTTGACCTTGCGGGTAATCGCCCGTCGAGCCGCCTCGATCTGGCGGGCAGTGATACGGCCACGGGTCACGGCCTTCATTCCGTACTCGCCGAAGCTCACACGATTTCCAGTAGCTGCAAGCCCACGATTACGACCTTTTTGCTGCTTGCGATACTTGGTTCTCTTTGGCTGCATCATGGCATCTCATCTCCTCAAGCGATCGCAGCCTCGGACTGCGCTCCTTTAACCGTCTCACCACGACCAAAAATCTCTCCCTTGAAGATCCACGTCTTCACTCCGATCACGCCATAGGTGGTCCTGGCTTCCGCGAACCCGTAGTCAATATCCGCACGTAGCGTGTGTAGTGGTACACGCCCTTCCCGATACCACTCGGAGCGCGCTATCTCCGCACCATTCAAGCGACCGGAAACCCGAACCTTGATCCCTTTGGCTCCCAGCCGCATGGCATTCGTCACCGCGCGACGCATTGCGCGCCGGAACATAATGCGTCGCTCAAGCTGGTTCGCGACGCTTTCCGCGACAAGATATGCATCAAGCTCCGGCTTTCTGATTTCTTCAACACTGATGTGTACCGGAATACCCATCTTGTGCGAGATCTCTCGCCTCAGGGCTTCGATGTCCTCGCCTTTCTTTCCGATTACAATCCCCGGTCGTGCCGTGTGAACAGCAATGCGAGCATTCTTTGCGGGGCGCTCGATTTGAATGCGGCTGACTGAAGCATGACCGAGTTTCTTGCGGATATAGGTACGCACCTCGATATCGGTGTTCAAATTGTCCGCATACTCGCCACGTTCCGCATACCAAGTCGATGACCAGTCCTTCACGATCCCGAGCCGAATACCGATCGGATTTACTTTCTGCCCCATTGACATCATCTCCGCTCGTCGGTCACGGTCAGCGTGATGTGACTCGTGCGTTTTGTGATCCTGCTCGCCCTGCCACGGGCTCGGGCCCGATGCCTGCGAAAAGTCGGGCCCTGATCGACATGGACGGTGCCGACCCGGAGCTCGTCAACATCGGCGCCTTCGTTGTGTTCCGCATTGGCGACCGCGGACTCCAGCACCTTCTTCAACGTCGATGCGGCCTTGCGTCTGCCAAAAGTCAGAATCTCAATGGCTCGTTCCACCGGCAAGCCCCGAAGTTGATCGGCAACGAGCCTTGCCTTCTGCGGGGACAGACGCGCATGTCGCAATGTCGCGGATGCTTCCATCAGTGTCGTCGCTCCCGGCTGCCCTACTTTTTAGCTTTCCGGTCGGCGGCATGACCGCGAAACGTACGAGTCGGCGCGAACTCACCGAGCTTGTGACCCACCATGTTCTCCGTCACGAGTACCGGAACGTGCTGCCTGCCGTTATGCACAGCGATCGTGAGTCCGATCATGTCCGGGATTACCATCGACCGCCGCGACCATGTTCGGATAGGCCGTCTGCTGTTCACGGCCCGAGCTGCCTCGACCTTACGAAGAAGATGGTTGTCGACGAACGGGCCTTTCTTGATCGAGCGTGGCACAGTGACGTATCCCCTTACTTGCGTCTATTCCTGCGACGAACGATCATCGTTGAGGTTCTCTTGTTCCGCCGCGTCTTGTGTCCCTTCGTCGGCACCCCCCAAGGCGTCACCGGATGCCGACCACCTGAAGACCGGCCTTCTCCGCCCCCGTGCGGATGATCGACGGGATTCATTGCAACACCGCGCACGGTTGGCCGGCGTCCGCGCCAGCGCGTCGCGCCCGCCTTGCCAAGCGAACGCAACGAGTGCTCCGGATTACCGACCTCGCCGATGGTCGCACGGCACACCACGGGCACCTTGCGCAGCTCACCGGACCGAAGCCGCAACGTTGCGAAACTGCCTTCACGCGCAGCCAACTGTACACTCGCACCGGCGCTACGTGCGATTTGAGCACCCTTCCCAGGCTTGAACTCTACGCAGTGTACCGTGCTGCCCACAGGTATATCACTCAACAACAGGCAATTGCCAGGTCGAATCGCCGCCCCGCGACCTGACATCAACTTGTCGCCCTTGGCAACGCCACGGGGAGCGATGATATACCGTCGCTCACCATCGGCGTAAAGCAGCAAGGCGATATGAGCGCTACGATTGGGATCGTACTCGATCCGCTCCACCTTCGCCGGAATGCCGTCCTTTGCACGTTTGAAATCGACGATCCGATAACGCTGCTTGTGACCGCCACCTCGATGCCGCATGGTTATGCGGCCCTTGTTGTTGCGGCCACCGGTACGAGCCTTCCTGGCGAGCAACGGCTCATACGGATCTCCCTTGTACAACTCGTCCGTCTTCACCTTGACGACAAACCGGCGACCGGCAGAAGTAGGCTTTGCTTGAATCACAGCCATGAATTCGTACTCCGTGCTGGTTACCCCACCGGACCGATGAAGTCGATGTCATGACCGGGCTTCAGCCGGACGTAGGCCTTGCGCCAATCCGAACGTCGACCGCGATTTCTGCCACGGAAGCCTTTGTTCTTGCCCTTCACGTTCAACACCGAAACCGTTTCCACCTCAACATTGAACATTTTCTCCACCGCCCGGTGGATTTCGGGTTTGCGAGCATCGACTCGCACCCGGAACGTGATCTGGTTCGAGCCATCCGCGATTCGGGTGCTTTTTTCCGATACATGGGGAGCGATGAGAATACTCATGAGCCGTTCATCGTTCACGCGAATCGCTCCTCAATTCGTTTGGCGGCGATCACGGTCATCACGACCTTATCGAAGGAGAGCAGACTCACGGGACTCACTTCTGCACAATGTTGCACGGCTACGCGGTGCAGGTTGCGGGACGCAAGAGCGAGCGTATCGTCTTTCTCCGCGGTGATGATGAGTGCATCGGCAAGCCCCAACGCCGTGAGTCGGGCCACCAGATCCTTCGTCTTCGGCTTCTCAAATGCGAAATCCTGCACCACGAGGAGCCGCTCCCGGCGAATCAACTCGGAAAGAATGGACCTCATCGCGCCCCGGTACATCTTGCGATTCACCTTCTGCTCGAAGCTTCGAGGCTTTGCGGCGAACGTCGCACCGCCACCACGCCAGATTGGGCTGCGGATACTGCCGGCTCGTGCCCGTCCAATCCCCTTCTGGCGCCAAGGTTTCGCGCCACCGCCACGTACCTCGGCGCGTGATTTCCGCGACTTCGTCCCACGACGGCCTCCAGCCATGTACGCGGAGACAACCTGGTGCACGAGCGCCTCGTTGTAATCAACTGCGAACGTACGGTCGGCGAGATCCACTGAGCCGGTGTCTCCTGCACCTGATACGACGTTGACCTGCATCTCGCTTTCCTTCCCTGCCTCAAGGTACTTTGACAGCCGGGCGCACGATGATCCGTCCGCCCTTCGGGCCCGGGACGGCACCCTTGATCAAGATCGCATTTCGCGCCTCATCGATCCGTACGATCTCGAGATTCTGTGCGGTCCGGCGAACGGCGCCCATGTGTCCAGCCATCCGCTTGCCCTTGAATACACGTCCCGGCGTCTGATTCTGACCAATCGAACCAGGAGCGCGGTGTGCGAGCGAATTTCCGTGCGATGCGTCCTGAGTGCGGAAGTTGTGCCGTTTGACCACGCCGGCGTAACCCTTGCCAATGCTCGTTCCCGTTGCATCAATCTTCTGACCCGCCTTGAATGCCGTCACGTCAAGGGTGCGACCAGGAGCCAGTCCATCCCCTTCGCCGTCGTCGAGGCGAAACTCCCATAACCCCTCTCCCGCTTCGACACCGTTTTTCGCCAAGTGCCCGGCTTGCGGCTTCGACACTCGACTCGGCTTCTTCGTTCCTGCGGTCAACTGTATGGCGCGATAGCCATCTTTCTCTTGTGTCTTGAGACAGGTTACGCGGTTCGGTTCCACGACCACGACAGTCACCGGAACGGATTCACCCGTGTCGGTGAACAGGCGTGTCATACCCGCCTTGCGCCCTACCAGTCCAATAGACATTCTTTCCTGCCCCCGCATTCAGTTCAGCTTGATCTGGACATCCACACCGGCAGCGAGATCGAGCTTCATCAATGCATCTACTGTCTTGTCGGTTGGATTCACAATATCGAGTATCCGCTTGTGAGTCCTGAGCTCGTACTGATCGCGCGCATCCTTGTTCACGTGTGGAGATACCAGGATCGTGTAGCGCTCCTTTCTCGTCGGCAATGGAATCGGTCCTTTGACCATCGCCCCGGTCCGACGCGCGGTATCGACGATTTCCGCCGCCGATTGATCGATCAGCTTGTGATCGAAAGCCTTGAGACGAATTCTGATTACTTGATTAGCCATTGTCTTATTCGATGATTCTGGCGACGACACCGGCGCCGACCGTGCGCCCACCCTCGCGCACCGCAAACCGCAATCCCTCCTCCATCGCAATCGGCGCTATCAACTCCACCCTCATCTGTATGTTGTCACCAGGCATCACCATCTCAACCCCCTCCGGCAACTCCACCGCCCCCGTCACATCCGTCGTGCGAAAATAAAACTGCGGACGATATCCCTTGAAAAACGGCGTGTGTCGCCCCCCCTCATCCTTCGACAATACGTACACCTCCGCCTCGAACCCCGTGTGCGGCGTGATGCTCCCAGGCTTCGCCAGCACCTGGCCCCGCTCTATCTCATCCCGCTTCACACCCCGCAACAATACCCCTATGTTGTCACCCGCTACCCCCGCATCCAACAACTTCCGAAACATCTCAACTCCCGTACACGTCGTCTTCGACGTCTCCTTCACCCCCACTATCTCCACCTCCTCCCCTACCTTCACCACTCCCCGCTCCACTCGTCCCGTCGCTACCGTCCCACGCCCCGATATCGAAAATACATCCTCCACCGGCATCAAAAACGAACCATCCACCGCCCGCTCCGGCTCCGGTATGTACTCATCCAACGCCTTCACCAACGATACCACCGAACCCTCACCACGCTCCGTCTCCTCACCCTCCAACGCCTCCAACGCCGAACCTCGTATCACCGGCGTCTCCTCACCAGGAAACTCGTACTTCTCCAGCAACTCCCTCACCTCCATCTCCACCAACTCCAACAACTCCTCATCATCCACCATGTCACACTTGTTCATGTACACCACAATGTACGGAACTCCCACCTGACGCGCCAACAATATATGCTCCCGCGTCTGCGGCATCGGACCGTCCGACGCCGACACCACCAATATCGCACCATCCATCTGCGCCGCACCCGTAATCATGTTCTTCACATAATCCGCATGTCCCGGACAATCCACGTGCGCGTAATGCCTCGCATCCGACTCGTACTCCACATGCGCCGTCGCTATCGTTATCCCACGCGCCCTCTCCTCCGGCGCGTTGTCTATCTCGTCAAACGCCTTCACATCACCACCATGCTGCCGCGCCAATACCTTCGTCATCGCCGCCGTCAACGTCGTCTTCCCATGATCAACGTGCCCTATCGTCCCAACGTTCACGTGCGGCTTCGTGCGCTCAAACTTCCCCTTGGCCATGGCGGCTCCCTCGAAAAGGCGTGGATCTAGAGACCGAACTACTGGAGTTTCTTGATAACGCCACCCGCAATGCCGGGCGGCATCTCGATATACCTGCCGAATTCCATCGTGAATGTCGCCCGCCCCTGCGAAAGGGAGCGGAGGTCCGTGGCATAGCCGAACATCTCCTTCAGTGGAACCTCGGCGCGAACCGCCCTCCCGGCAGACGTGTCGTCCATCCCCTGCACGACACCGCGACGCCGGCTGAGGTCGCCCATGACATCACCCATATACTCTTCGGGCGTGACGACTTCGACCTTCATGACCGGCTCCAGCAATATCGCACCCGCCTTCTGCGCCCCCTCGCGGAAGCACATCGATCCGGCCACTTTGAAGGCCATCTCACTCGAGTCGACGTCATGATAAGAGCCGTCGAACAGCGTTACCCTGACATCGACGACCGGATACCCGGCAATGACCCCATTCTCCAGTTGCCCCCTGACGCCCTTGTCGACGGCAGGAATATACTCCCGCGGGATTACGCCTCCCACGATCGCATCTTCGAATTCGTATCCGGTTCCCGGATCGAGGGGTTCGATACGGAGCCGGACGTGGCCATACTGGCCGCGACCGCCAGTCTGACGCACAAAGCGGTACTCGTGCTCGACGCTCCTGCGGATAGTCTCGCGATAAGCGACTTGGGGGCTGCCGGCGTTGGCAGCCACCTTGAACTCCCGACGCAGACGATCGATGATGATATCAAGGTGCAACTCGCCCATGCCCGAGATGATGGTCTGCCCGGATTCCTGATCGGTGCCAACCCGGAACGATGGGTCTTCATGGGCAAGCTTCGAAAGAGCAAGCGCCATCTTCTCCTGGTCACTCTGGGTCTTCGGCTCGACCGCTATGGAAATTACCGGCTCGGGAAATTCCATCCGTTCCAGCGTGATCCGGTGCTTCGGATCGCAAAGCGTCTCACCGGTGGTGATCGCCTTGAGGCCCACTGCCGCCGCGATGTCGCCGGCGCGCACCTCCGTGATCTCTTCCCGGCTGTTCGCGTGCATCTGCAAGATACGCCCTATCCGTTGCGTACGATCCTTCACCGGGTTGTAAACGGTGTCCCCGGATCTCAGCACGCCTGAATAAACACGGAAGAAAGTGAGGTTTCCCACAAACGGATCGGTCGCAATCTTGAACGCAAGCGACGAGAACGGAGCATCGTCATACGGCTCCCGTGTCTCGCTCCTGTCGTTTCCGTTCGTGACGACACCTCGTACCGGCGGCACATCGTCGGGTGCTGGAAGGTAGCAGATCACCGCATCCAGCAAGACCTGCACACCCTTGTTCTTGAACGCTGAGCCGCAGAGCGCGGGCACTATCTCGTTGCGAAGCGTCCGAGCGCGAATGCCTCGAAGGATTTCGTCGGACGACAAGTCGCCATTCTCGAAATACTTCTCCATCAGATCCTCATCACCTTCCGCCGCCGCCTCTATGAGGGTCTCACGCCATTGCTTGCAAAGATTCTCCATTCCGACCGGAATCTCGCGCGCTTCGTAAGTCACACCGAAGTTTGTCGAATCCCAGTAGATCGCCTTCATGTTCAGCAGGTCGACGACACCTTCGAACTTCTCCTCTGCACCAATCGGAAGGTGGGTAGGCACCGGATTCGCGCCGAGACGTTCGCGCATCTGATCAAGTACGTTGAGAAAATCAGCCCCCTGACGATCCATCTTGTTCACGAACGCGAGACGGGGAACGCCATACTTCGTGGCCTGTCGCCACACTGTCTCCGACTGGGGCTCGACACCGCCAACCGCACAGAACACCGCGCATGCACCATCAAGCACACGCAGGCTGCGCTCCACCTCGATGGTGAAGTCGACGTGCCCGGGAGTATCGATGATGTTGATGCGATGCTCTTCGAACTGCTGATCCATTCCCCTCCAGAAGCAGGTGGTCGCGGCGGAGGTGATCGTGATACCTCGTTCCTGCTCCTGAACCATCCAGTCCATCGTGGCCGCGCCGTCATGAACCTCACCGATCTTGTGGGAGATTCCCGTGTAATAGAGAACACGCTCGGTTGTCGTCGTCTTGCCGGCGTCGATATGCGCCATGATCCCGATGTTTCGGTAGCGCTCAATGGGAGTCTTGCGGGGCACCTGAAAAATTCCTGTTGCGCGTCCGTCGAGCCGTGAACTATGTGACATGGCAGGAACGCTACCAGCGGTAGTGCGAAAACGCCTTGTTGGCTTCCGCCATGCGATGCGTATCTTCGCGCTTTTTTACCGCAGTTCCACGGTTCTCGGATGCGTCAATGAACTCCTGAGCAAGGCGTTGACCCATCGATTTTTCGTTACGCCGTCGCGCTGCGTCGACGAGCCACCGCATGGCGAGCGCGGTCCTGCGTGAAGACCGTACTTCCACTGGGACCTGGTAGGTGGCGCCGCCGACCCGACGCGATTTCACCTCGACCACAGGACGCACGTTGTCAAGTGCCCGGTTGAACACTTCAATCGGATCTTCCTTGGTGCGTTTGGCAACGGCATCGAGCGCACCGTAGACCATCCGCTCCGCAACGGATTTCTTTCCATCAAGCATGAGAACGTTCATGAACTTGGCGAGCGTGCCATCCCCGAACTTCGGATCCGGAAGAATGGTGCGTTGCGGGATTTCACGACGTCGCGGCATTGCCCGTTACCTCAGCCCTTGGGGCGCTTCGCACCGTACTTGGATCGACCTTGACGGCGGTCTGAGACACCCGACGTATCCAGGCTGCCACGAACAACATGATATCTGACCCCCGGGAGATCCTTCACCCGTCCCCCTCGAATCAGAATAACCGAGTGCTCCTGGAGATTATGTCCTTCACCGCCGATATAGGTGATGACTTCCTCGCCGCTCGTCAGCCGAACCTTCGCGACCTTTCGTAGCGCAGAGTTGGGCTTCTTCGGCGTCGTGGTATAGACGCGCGTACATACCCCCCTGCGCTGCGGACAGCTCTGCAGCGCAGGAACATTGCTCTTCTTGCGCTGACGCTTGCGCGGATTGCGCACCAACTGGTTGATCGTCGACATACGTTCCCGTCCGCTCTGGATGAATGGTCCCAAGTCCCCGACCCAAGGAGTGCCCCGAACGCCTGAAGCAGCCATCCGGAGCGAAGTCGCGTCGTGAGTCGATCTCCGGGCCCGCAAATCTGATGGTTGATCACGGCGTCACGGACCTGAGCCGCTCACGGAATACAAGCCGGCGGACTTTATGGAGATTTCATGGGATCGTCAAGTCTTGTATCGGCTCCAACTCGATTTCAATCGGTCATCGCCGGCCCGGAGGGCCGATGTGCGAGAGAATGCACACCGCCCCGCCGGCAACGCGTTGCCGGACTTCCGGCCCTGCCGACTAACCCGACTGCTCGGAACGCATACCCTCTTCGGCCAACGCATTGGCGAGCGCCGCCTCCACCGCCTCCGGTTCCAGCGGCTCTTCGTCGAGTGCCTGACGCCTGCGTCGATCCTCGTGATACGCCAAGCCGGTGCCGGATGGAATAAGCCGACCGACAATGACATTCTCCTTGAGTCCGCGCAGCTCGTCGATCTTCCCATTGACGGACGCCTCGGTAAGCACCCGGGTCGTCTCCTGGAACGACGCGGCGGAAATGAAGGATTCGGTCGCCAGGGATGCCTTGGTGATGCCGAGCAGCACCGGCGACCAAGTAGCCGGCTCACCGCCCTCGGCACAGACCCGCTCGTTCTCCTCCAGCACCCTGGCACGGTCGAGTTGCTCCCCGCGCAGCAACTTCGTGTCACCGGGCTTGTCAATCTCGGCCTTGCGCAGCATCTGACGCACGATGACCTCGATGTGCTTGTCATTGATCTTCACACCCTGGAGCCGGTAGACCTCCTGCACCTCGTTCACTATGTAGCTCGCAAGCGCACTCACCCCGAGCAAACGAAGAATGTCATGCGAACTCGGCATTCCATCGACCACAACCTCACCCTGCTCGACGTGTTCGCCCTCGAACACGACGATGTGGCGCCATTTCGGCACGAGGTGATCGTGCGGAACCCCATCCTCATCGGTGATGATGAGACGCTGCTTGCCCTTGGTCTCCTTGCCGAAGCTGACCGTTCCGCTCACCTCGGCCAGTACCGCCGCCTCCTTCGGCTTGCGTGCCTCGAACAGATCCGCGACCCGGGGCAGGCCTCCGGTGATGTCGCGGGTCTTGGTTGATTCCTGCGGCATCCTGGCGATGTCGTCGCCGATCCCGACCTCACCGCCTTCTTGGGCGGTGATGATCGCACCGGGAGAAAGTATGTAATGAGCGAGGGCATCGGTCCCCGGGAATCGGAGCTCTTCCTCGTTCTCGTCGACCAGGCGCACCATCGGGCGCAGATCCTTCGCCGCGGCGCTACGCTGTTTGGGATCCATGACCACGATCCGCGTAAGCCCAGTCACCTCGTCGACCTGCGACTGCACCGTCACGCCGTCCACCACGTCGCTGAACCGGACGCGACCGGCGACCTCCGAGACCACCGGATGAGTATGGGGATCCCAGTTCGCCACCATCTGACCACCGGCCACCGAGTCTCCGTCGCCCACCGAGAGTACGGCACCGTAGGGGATTTTGTACCGCTCGCGCTCGCGGCCGAACTCGTCGCCGACCGACAATTCGCCGGAGCGCGTGACCGCGACATAGTGTCCATCCGCGTGATGCACGACCCGCAGATTGTGGAGCCGGACCACACCGTCGCCCTTGACGGAGACGTTGTCGACCGCGGCGGCTCGCGACGCCGCACCGCCAATGTGGAACGTGCGCATCGTCAACTGGGTTCCCGGCTCTCCGATCGACTGTGCGGCGACCACGCCAACCGACTCTCCGATGTTGACTCGCTCGCCGCGTGCGAGATCCCGCCCGTAGCAGGCCCCGCATACCCCGAACCGCGTCTCGCAGGTGATCGGAGAGCGCACCCGGACCTCATCGATACCGAGTTGCTCAAGCCGATCCACCCACCGCTCGTCGAGCAGGGTCCCCGCCTCGATTGCGACCTCGGAATCACCAGGGCGATACAGCTCGGTGGCCGTCACCCGCCCGAGCACCCGCTCCCGCAACGGCTCGACCACATCTCCGCCCTCGATAAGCGGCGTGAGCACCAGGCCGTTGCCCGTGCCGCAATCCTCCTCGGTCACCACGAGGTCCTGCGCGACATCGACCAGACGCCGCGTGAGATAGCCCGAGTTCGCGGTCTTCAGCGCGGTGTCGGCCAAACCCTTCCGGGCGCCGTGCGTGGAGATGAAGTACTGCAAAACGTCGAGACCCTCGCGGAAGTTCGCGGTGATCGGCGTCTCGATGATCGATCCGTCCGGCTTGGCCATCAGGCCGCGCATTCCCGCGAGCTGCCGGATCTGCGCCGCGGACCCGCGGGCCCCGGAGTCGGCCATCATGAAGATCGAATTGAACGACGGTTCCGGCTCCGCGAGCTGCCGGATCTCCTCTCGTGCTCCCTTGAATATGTTTGCGATACCCTCCTGTACATAGGTCACCGCCGGCTTTTCATCCTTACAAGCCTCCTTCATCTGCTTGATGGTTTTCGGATCCCTCAGGTAGTCCCACAACTCCTCTGCGAGTTTCGCCTCCGAGATCTTCTGGTCGAATCGAGAAGTCTTGTACTTCTCTGGTACGTCACGAGCGGCGGCGCCGCCAATGCGCTTCTTGTACACAGCGCCCGTTTTGAAGAATCCCTCCCGTGAGTCGACCTGGGCGACTTTCTGTTCCAATTCGTAGTCGTGAGCTTCGAGTATCCGGCGTATCATGCGACCAACCATCCGTTTGAATTGGTCCTCGGAGCCGGATCCGATTTTCTCCATCATCGCCTTGGCCACCTGCTCGTTGGTGTACGACCAGATGTCGACGACCTTGTTGTAACGCTCGCCCTGTGTCACCAGACCGGATGCGTACTGATCCTCGATCTCCTTCACCGCCTTCTCCGCCGTATCGAGGATCGATTTCTTCTCGGGCGGCACCGCCATGTCCTCTACGCCAATGGAGACACCGGCGCGCGTCGCGTAGTTGAAGCCCATGTACATGAGCTGGTCGGCGAACACGACCGTCTCCTTCAACCCCACCCTGCGGTAGCAGGCGTTGATCAGCGATGAAACCGCCTTCTTGTCCATCAAGCGGTTCACGAGGTCGAACGAGAGTCCGGGCGGCATGATCTCGGAAAGAAGTGCCCGGCCGACCGTGGTGTTCCACAACTGAACCCGCTCGATCTCTTCACCTTCGTCGGAGAAGACGACATCGCGGATGCGCGCCCTGATCTTCGCGTGGAGCTCGACCGCACCGGACTGAAACGCCCGGTGAACCTCGGCGACGTCGGCGAACACCATTCCAGTTCCGTGCGCATCCACCCGTTCCCGCGTCATGTAGTACAAACCGAGCACCACGTCCTGGGTCGGCACGATGATCGGCTCGCCATGCGCCGGGGACAGGATGTTGTTGGTCGACATCATCAAGGTCCGCGCCTCGAGCTGGGCTTCGATAGACAACGGAACGTGGACCGCCATCTGATCGCCGTCGAAGTCCGCGTTGAACGCGGTGCATACGAGCGGATGGAGCTGGATCGCCTTGCCTTCGATCAACACCGGCTCGAACGCCTGGATGCCGAGCCGATGCAACGTGGGGGCGCGGTTGAGGAGCACCGGATGCTCTCGGATGACCTCTTCAAGGATGTCCCACACCTCAGGACCCTCTCGCTCGACAAGCCTCTTTGCGGCCTTGATCGTAGTCGCGAGACCGCGAAGCTGGAGCTTGCCGAATACGAACGGCTTGAACAATTCGAGCGCCATCTTCTTCGGCAACCCGCATTGATGCAGCTTCAGGGTCGGGCCGACGACCACGACCGAACGCCCCGAGTAGTCCACGCGCTTGCCGAGCAGATTCTGCCGAAAACGGCCCTGCTTGCCCTTGATCATGTCGGCGAGCGACTTGAGGGGACGCTTGTTGGCCCCGGTGATCGCGCGGCCGCGTCGCCCGTTGTCCAGCAGCGCATCAACCGCCTCTTGCAGCATGCGTTTTTCGTTGCGCACTATGATATCGGGTGCATTGAGTGCGAGGAGTCGCTTGAGGCGGTTGTTGCGATTGATGACCCTCCGATAAAGATCGTTGAGATCGGAGGTCGCAAAACGCCCGCCATCCAGCGGCACGAGCGGCCGCAACTCCGGCGGCAGCACCGGCAATACGCGCATCACCATCCATTCGGGTTTGTTGCCGGAGCTCTGGAATGCCTCCATGAGCTTGAGGCGCTTCGAGAGCTTCTTGATCTTCGACTCCGACCCGGTCTTCGGCAGCTCCTCCCGCAATGTTGCAATTTCTTCGTCGAGATCGATGCTGCGCAACAGCTCGTAGATTGCCTCCGCACCCATCTTTGCTTCGAAATCGTCACCGTAGTTCTCGAGCGCATCCAGATACATCTCGTCGGTAAGCAACTGGCCCCGCTCGAGATCCGTCATTCCCGGATCGCTCACGACGAATGCTTCAAAATAGAGGATCCGCTCGATGTCGCGCAGCGTCATGTCCAGGAGAAGGCCCATACGCGACGGCAAGGACTTCAAGTACCAGATGTGAGCGACCGGACTCGCAAGCTCGATGTGTCCCATACGCTCGCGGCGAACCTTCGTGAGGGTGACTTCGACCCCACATTTCTCGCAAATGACGCCCCTGTGTTTCAGACGCTTGTACTTGCCGCACAGGCATTCGTAGTCCTTGACGGGACCGAATATCTTTGCGCAGAACAAACCGTCACGTTCAGGTTTGAACGTACGGTAATTGATGGTTTCGGGCTTCTTTACTTCACCATAGGACCAGGACCGAATCTTGTCCGGAGATGCGAGTCCGATTCGAATCGCATCGAACCCTTCCATCTGGCCTTGCTGCTTCAGCAGATTGAGTAGATCTCTCATCTCGGCCTCCGCCCTCGATCGAGGGCCACGCTGCCAGCTTGCTCCGAGCTCTCGCTCCCGAATGCGCCGCCCATATGTGATGCGGCGTCAATCGTGTTCAAGCTCGATATCGATCCCGAGCGATCGAATCTCCTTCATCAGCACGTTGAAGGATTCCGGCATGCCCGCTTCCATCCGATGTTCGTCGTCGACGATATTCTTGTACATCCTCGTACGTCCGTTCACGTCATCCGATTTCACCGTCAGCATCTCCTGCAAAGTGTATGATGCGCCATAGGCCTCCAGTGCCCAGACCTCCATCTCTCCAAAACGCTGGCCACCGAATTGAGCCTTGCCGCCGAGGGGCTGCTGCGTGACCAGGCTGTATGGCCCGGTCGACCTCGCATGCATCTTGTCGTCCACGAGGTGGTTGAGCTTCAGCATATACATGTACCCGACGGTCACCGGCCGATCGAACGGGTCGCCGGACCGGCCATCGAAAAGCTGCGCCTGGCCGTCACGCGGAAGCTCGGCGAGCGCGAGAAGATCCTTGATCTCCGACTCACTGGCGCCGTCGAACACCGGCGTCGCCATGGGGATCCCATTGCGCAGATTGTCCGCGAGCTCGTTCAGCTCGTCGCCGCTCAATCCAGCTATCGGGTTGTCCTTGCCCTTGATCGCGTAGACCTTCTGCAGGAACCGGCGCAGCTTCGATGATTGCTCGCGTGCATCGAGCATGCGCGACACCATGTGACCGAGCTCCTTCGCGGCCCAACCGAGATGCGCCTCCAGAACCTGGCCGACGTTCATTCGAGACGGCACTCCAAGCGGGTTCAGGACGATGTCGACCGGTGTCCCTTCACTCGTGTACGGCATGTCTTCCACCGGGACGATCATCGAGATCACGCCCTTGTTTCCGTGCCGTCCCGCCATCTTGTCGCCAGGCTGCACGCGACGCTTCACCGCGAGATAGACCTTCACCATCTTCAGCACGCCCGGTGCAAGGTCATCGCCCGAAGTGAGCTTTCCCTTCTTCTCCTCGAAATATTCGTCGAGCTGGGCCTTCTGCGCCTCGAGCTGCTCGCGCGCCTTCTCGAGCTGCTCGTTGGCCTCGTCGTCGTGCAGCCGGATCTCGAACCACGTTTGCCGATCGATGCTACCCAAGTAGTCATCCGTGATTCGGGTACCATCGACGAGATCACCCGGGCCGCCGTCCGCGAGCTGGCCGGCTAGCAGCCGCTCGAGTCGCAGGTAAGTATCGTCCGCGAGAATCCGGTACTGATCGTCCAGATCCTTGCGGACCTTCTCGAGCTCGGACTCCTCGATCTGCTTGGCCCGAGCGTCCTTCTCCACTCCGTCGCGGGTGAACACCTGAACGTTGATGATCGTCCCGTTCATCCCCGACGGAACGCGCAGCGAAGTATCCTTCACGTCCGACGCCTTCTCGCCGAAAATCGCTCGAAGCAGCTTCTCTTCCGGTGTGAGCTGCGTCTCGCCCTTCGGCGTCACCTTGCCGACCAGGATGTCTCCGGCCTTGACCTCCGCACCCACATAGACAATGCCCGACTCATCCAGCTTGGATAGCGCACTCTCGCTGACGTTCGGGATGTCGGCCGAGATGTCTTCCGGCCCGAGCTTCGTATCCCGTGCAAAACACACCAACTCCTCGATATGGACGGTGGTGTAGCGATCCTCTTCGACCACCCGTTCCGAAATCAGGATCGAATCCTCGAAGTTGTATCCGTTCCACGGCATGAACGCGACGAGCATGTTCTGCCCAAGTGCCAGCTCTCCCATATCCGTCGAGGGTCCGTCCGCGAGCACGTCGCCACGCGCGATCCGGTCGCCCGGCTTCACGAGCGGACGCTGATTGATGCACGTATTCTGATTCGAGCGCGTGTACTTGATGAGGCTGTAGATATCGACCCCCGGCTCCCCGGCGATGGTCTCGGTATCATCGACTCGAACCACGATACGCGCCGCGTCGACCGAATCCACCGTACCGCCCCGCTTTGCGATCACGGTCACCCCCGAGTCGATCGCGACGATTCGCTCCATCCCGGTCCCGACCAAAGGCTTCTCGGTCTTCAGCGTAGGCACCGCCTGGCGCTGCATGTTCGAGCCCATCAATGCGCGGTTTGCGTCGTCGTGCTCCAGAAACGGAATCAACGACGCCGCCACAGAGACGATCTGCTTGGGGGAGACGTCCATGTACTGCACGCGATCCGGCGACGAGAGCGTGGCTTCGTTCCGGTGCCGGCAAGTCACGAGACTGTCGACCAGCCGTCCCTCATTGTCGAGTGTCGCGTTCGCCTGAGCGATCACGTATTGCCCTTCCTCGATGGCGGACAGATAGTCGATCTCGTCGGTGACCTGTCCGGACTCGACCTTCCGATACGGGGTTTCGAGAAATCCGTAGCGATTCGTCCGAGCGTAGACCGCGAGAGAGTTGATGAGGCCGATGTTGGGACCCTCGGGCGTCTCTATCGTGCAGACCCGTCCGTAGTGGGTGGGATGAACGTCGCGGACTTCGAACCCTGCGCGTTCGCGGGTCAATCCACCCGGACCGAGCGCGGAAACACGGCGCTTGTGTGTGACCTCGGACAGCGGGTTGTTCTGGTCCATGAACTGGGACAACTGACTGGATCCGAAGAACTCCTTGACGACCGCCGACACCGGCTTGGCGTTGATGAGCTCCTGGGGCATGAGTTCTTCGGTCTCGGCCAGACTCAGGCGTTCCTTGACGGCACGCTCGACCCTCACCAATCCGATACGGAACTGGTTCTCCGCCATCTCGCCGACGCTGCGGATACGTCGGTTCCCGAGATGGTCGATGTCGTCGACCATGCCGATACCGTTCTTGATGTCGACGAGGGTCTTCAGCGCGTCGATGATGTCGGACTCGGCGCCATGCTCCATGACCAGATCGACGAACCTCGGATCATCGCGGCGGGTCTGGAATACATCGACCGACTCGTGGCCCGCGCCGAATATCCGAAGGAGCAGCTCTTCGTTGGCGGAATCGTTCCTTCCCGCGATGACCGACCCGATCTTCCCGTCGAGGACTTCCTGCTTGAGGCGCCACTTACCCTTCAATTCGGTACGGAACCTGCCCCCCTTGCTCTCGATCGTCTTCTCCTCGTAGCCGAGGTGGGACCTGATGTACTTCCCGTCGTAGATGATCTCCGGTCCTTCCTCGCGGCTACGGCCGACACGCCGATTGAACTTCATCCGTCCTACCGGAGAGATGTCGTATCGCTCCGCGCTGAAGAACAGATTGTGGAAAAGCGTCTGAGCCGCCTCCTTCGTGGGCGGCTCACCGGGACGCATCATCCGGTAGATCTCGACCTGGGCCTCGAGCTGGCCCTGCGTCGTGTCCGCGGTCAGCGTCCGCGACATGAATGGCCCGCGGTCCACGTCGTTCGTGTAAAGGGTTTCGAAACGCTTCACGCCGTGCTCGCGGAGCTTGTCGAGCAATTCGCCGGTCACCTCGTCGTTCGCGCTCGCGATGACCTCCCCGGTCTCGGTGTCCACGACGTCGCGGCCGAGATTTCTGCCGAATGCGTAGTCGTCGACGACCTCGAGCGTATCGAGGCCCGCCTTCGACATCTCCCTGATGTGTTTCGCGGTGATGCGCCGACCGGCTTCTACGAACACTCCACCCTTCTCGTCCTTGACGTCGAATGCCGCGACCTCGCCCCGCAACCTCTCCGGAACAAGCTTGAACCGCAACCCCTCCGGCGTGAGCTCGAACGTATTGAGATCGAAGAAGAGTCCCAGAATTTCCTCGGAGGAATAGCCGAGCGCACGAAGGAGAATCGTCGCGGGGAGCTTGCGGCGGCGATCGATACGCACGTATACGAGATCCTTCGGATCGAACTCGAAGTCGAGCCACGAGCCGCGGTAGGGGATGACCCGCGCGGAGAACAGCAGCTTGCCGGAGGAATGGGTCTTGCCTCGATCATGCTCGAAGAATACGCCGGGAGAACGGTGCAACTGCGCGACGATCACGCGCTCCGTCCCGTTGACGATAAAGGTGCCGGTGTCGGTCATGAGCGGTATTTCGCCCATATAGACCTCCTGCTCCTTGACGTCCTTCACGACACGCCCGGCATCCTTGGACGCGCGCGCGCCTCCTGTCTCCTTCTCGTAAAGCACCAACCGCAACGTCACGCGCAACGACGCCGCGTAAGTCTTTCCACGAAGCTGGCACTCACTCACGTCGAACGTGGGCTTTTCGAGCCGATAGCTCACGTACTCGAGCGCGGCGTCTCCGGAGTAGCTCTCGATCGGGAAGACGGATTTGAATGCGGCATGAAGGCCCCTCTCCGTGCGCTCCTCCACGGCGATCCCTTCCTGCAGAAAGTCCCGGTACGAATCGAGCTGGATTGCGAGCAGGTACGGCACGTCGAGAATGCTCGACCGCTTGCCGAAATCCTTCCGGATGCGCTTCTTTTCGGTGAAGGAGGGCTCGGAAGGATCGGATTTCCTGGCAAAGGTGGCGTTCTTCGCGGCAACGGGTCGTCCAACCGCCACAGGCTCCTTCGCAGCGGTGCCCTCCCCGGCAGCGACCGTCTTTTCGGTGATGGATTTCTCGCTGGTGCCTGGGATCCGCCGCTTGTACCGTGCTCCCCGAGTGACGAGCTTCTTGTCCTTGACTGCGATGGCATCCGACGCCAACTCGTAGTCGGAACCGGGCCTTTCAAGCACCTGCCGTATCATGCGGCCGACCATCTGCTTGATCCTGCCCTCCTCTACTGCCTGGCCAAACCGTTCAAGCAGAAGCTCTTGCAGAGGCTCCACGGCAGGCCTTCCACGATCGGAAGCATCCTCCATCAGCTTGATGGTCGACTCCCGGGTCAGAAGGTCCCACAATTCCCGCCCGAGATCGGTATCGAAAACGTCACTGAATGGTCCCGGGTTGAAGGCGTACGCGGGAGAGGCCGGTTTCCCCGCGGCGACGGGCTTCTCGGCAGCGGCACACGTACCCGAGACGGTAGGTGCCTTTTCGACGACAGGCTCTTCCATCGCGACGGCCTTCTCGGCAGCGACCGGAATGCTCTCCTGTTTGTCGGAATCCACAGGAACATCTTCCTTGTCGATACTGGCCAGCATGTCGTCCAGCCGCGAGAAGTCCAGGTATCGGCAATGGAAGTCCCGTATCCATTCGGCGGATGAGTGGGCCATCAAACGCTCCACCAAACCCTCCAGTGTCCAATTCCGGAAGGTACTGTCGTCGCTCAGACACTCAAGGTATTCCCGGACGGCCTCCGATAAATAGGAATTGTCTTCGGGACCGAGGATGACGAAGAAAGCGTCTTCGAACTCATGCACGTCCTTGTGCACTCCCATGAGGAGATGATCCCGCCAGATCTGCTGAAGCCGTGATCCCCGAAGCTTGCCCAACTCCGCTTCGCGGAAACATCCCATGGCTTCAGCGATCTTATCGTAACGTTCGCCGTGCTCCTCGTAGTGCTTTTTTTCATCTCCAGTATCCAAATTCTCGTGGTACTTCACCTCGATACCCGCAAAACCATTTCCGCCCGATCGGGTTTCGTATTGGACATAGACGTCGAAGGCCGTCCCGTCATCCGTATAACTGCTGTCTCTGCGGCCGGGTGAGAATTCGAAATCGATGGCGCGTACCTTGGCAATCCGCCCTTCGCTCATGTCAGCGAGAGCCCGGGTGGCCAAATCGAGATCGAGCGTCAACTCCCCGAAGAGGTTGAAGTAAAGAGGTTGGCTGGACAGAAGATTGTTGTAAATCCGAGGAGCGCCGTAGAGCTTGCCTCCGGGATTATCCAGCTCCCTGCGCACGACTTCGTGGATGTTCGGTGTGAGATAGTTCGAAAGGGTATCTTGGGCTTCGGGCATGGCTAGACAGGCGCCGCGGAGTATTCCATCGGGTTTCCCATCGAGTGTCCCTTTCCGGAGACCCCGTTCCTCTCTCCACAGGGATTGAAGCAGCCGCAGGCGCCACCGAAAATCGCGCTTGTCCGTGTCCGGTTCCCAAGCGTGGTAACGTCGGAGAAGCTCTTCCGGTCGGTCGCTCATCTCGTTTGTCCTTACCGTTGCCAAACATCGCGTGTGATAACGCGGATCGTTCTACCCAAGCGGTTGTCGAGCTCCCCGGTCACTCGACCCACGCTCGTCCCCCCTTGCGGCGACGAACGCGGCAGAACCGGGAACATCGAATGATCCTGGTACCCCCCCGTCCGGCGAACGGACCCGCGAACCGCGAACCCACCCCACCGAATAACGCGGCAAGACATTGCGCCGAGACAGCAGCGCCCGCTACTTGACCTCCACGGTCGCTCCGGCCTCTTCGAGCTGCTTCTTGATGTCCTCCGCCTCATCCTTGGAGACAGCTTCCTTGATGTTCGCGGGGACAGCCTCGACGAGATCCTTCGCCTCCTTGAGACCGAGACCCGTGAGCGCACGCACGACCTTGATCACGCCGACCTTCTTCGCGCCGAAGCTGCTCATGACGACATCGAATTCGGTCTTCTCTTCGGGGGCGTCGGCATCGGCCGCTCCGGGCATCGGGCCGATCGGCATCACCGCAGCCGCAGCCGCCGATACGCCCCACTTGTCTTCCATCTGCTTGACCAATTCGACGATCTCGATCAGAGGCTTCTGCTCGATCGCTTCGATGAGCTCTGCATTGGATAGCGCCATTGTCATCTACTCCCTGAACTGATTTCGGTACCGGCTCGAGCCGGCTGTGTCGAGTCACGTTGTTTCCGCTCGGGCCGTACGCATCGCATCCACGACACGGACGAGACCGGCATGGGGTTCGGCGACGGTGCGAGCGAGCTTGGTCGCAGGTGCGAGGAGCACCGACATCAGCATGGCCAACGCCTCGTTACGCGACGGGAGACTGGCCAACTGGTCGATCGCGGGGGCGTCCATCGCCTTGCCGTCGAAGGCCACGAAGCTGATGACCAGCTTCTTGTTGCCCTTCGCGTAGTCACGCAAGACCCGCGCCGCGGCTCCCGGCTCGTCGCGTGAGAACGCGAGCACCAAGGGACCCCTGAGGCGATCCTGAACGCACTCGAACTCCGTGCCCTCGACGGCTCTGCGAGCCAGAGTGTTGCGAACGACCCTGAGATAGACGCCGGATTGCTTTGCGTTCTCCCGCAGCTCCGTCATCTCCGCGACGGTGAGACCCCGATACTCGGCCGCAACAGCCGAGGTCGCGGATCTCGCGACCTCGGCAACTTCTTCGACCACCGCTTTCTTATGCTCCAACGAGAGAGCCACGTCACGTATCTCCTCGCACGAACGCCGCCGTGGCCGGCTTCGTTCGCTTCATTGCACTTGCGTCCTCATTGCGCAACGAGGACGCCCCACACGGCGACCGGACGAACTGCCCCGGGTCTGCGGCGCTACGCCGTCTGTGTAAGCCAAAAGTCAACGCGAGACAGCCACATGCCCGCCGTCCGCTGTTCTCAACGAAGATTTGTCGCAACGCCTGCCCTAAAGCCCCAGGGTTGCCTTGTCGATACCGATCCCGGGTCCCATCGTGGTCGACAACGTCACCTTTCTCATGTAGACACCCTTGGACGTGCCGGGTTTCGCCTTGTTCAAATCACCGAGCAAGGCGTCGAGATTCTGCTTCAGTGCATCTGCCTCGAACCCTACCTTGCCGATGGTGCAGTGAATAATTCCAGCGCGGTCCGTTCGATACTGGACCTGTCCGGCCTTGGCGTTGCGAACCGCGCCGGCGACATCGGGGGTGACGGTTCCAACCTTCGGATTGGGCATCAAACCGCGCGGACCGAGAATTCTGCCGAGTCTGCCTACCACCCGCATCGCATCCGGCGCCGCGACCACGATGTCGAAATCGAGGTTCCCGGCCTTGACCTGCTCGGCCAGATCATCCATGCCCACGATATCGGCGCCAGCTTCGCGCGCCGCGTCAGCAGCCGCACCCTGCGCGAATACTGCGACCCGGGACTCCTTGCCGATCCCGTTCGGCATGACGGTCGACCCACGCACGACCTGATCCGACTTGCGCGGATCGACCCCGAGGTTGACGCTCACGTCGACCGATTCGGAAAACCTGGCGGACGACAGGTCCTTGAGCAAGACCAAGGCGTCCGAGACGTCATAAAGCCTTCCACGATCGACTTTCTCACGAACCGCCTCCAGCCGCCTGGAACGTCTGGCCATCAGAGCACCTCCTCCGACTCGAGTCCCATGCTGCGAGCGCTCCCGGCGATGATGCGCACCGCCGCATCGACGTCGTCGGTGTTCAAATCCGGCATCTTTTGACGCGCGATCTCCTCCAACTGCTCGCGCGTCACCTTCCCGACCTTCTTGACGTTCGGAACGTCACTCCCCTTCTCGATGCCGGTGATCTTTCGCAGCAACACCGACGCCGGCGGTGTCTTGGTGACGAAGGTGAACGATCGATCCTGATAGACGGTGATCACGCACGGGATCGGCAGCCCCGGCTCCATGCCTTGCGTCTGGGCATTGAACGTCTTGCAGAACTCCATGATGTTCACGCCGTGCTGCCCGAGAGCCGGTCCGACGGGCGGAGTCGGCTTGGCCTGCCCGGCGGGCACCTGCAGCTTGATGTACGCTTCGACCTTCTTGGCCACCCAACGATCCTCCGACCAGTCCCAAGCGCTCCTGATCAAGCGCCTGCGAGGCTTCGCCAAACCGGGTGACGCCGCGCGTCCACCGGCTCAATCCTTCTCGACCTGACCGAACTCGAGCTCCACCGGCGTCGACCGACCGAAAATGGTCACCGCAACGCGCATTCGACTCTTTTCGTAGTTCACTTCCTCGACCACCCCGTTGAAGTCGTTGAACGGGCCGTCGACGACCCGCACCGCCTCCCCGGGCTCGAACAGCACCTTCGGTCGCGGCTTGTCGACCCCTTCCTGTACTCTTTGGAGTATGGCGTCGGCCTCGCGATCGCTGATCGGAGCAGGCCGGTCGCTGCTCCCCCCGATAAAGCCCATCACCTTCGGCACACTCTTCACCAAGTGCCAAGTGACGTCGTTCATCTCCATGTTCACCAGCACGTAGCCGGGGAAGAACTTCCGATCGCTTCGACGCTTCTGGCCGTCGCGCATCTCGACGACTTCTTCCGTCGGAACCAGTACGTCACCGAACTCGACCTCGAGGCCGCTACGCTCGATCCGCTCCTTGAGCAGGCGCATGACCTGATTCTCGAATCCGGAATAAACATGAACGACATACCAGCGCATCGACATGTCGTCAGGTCCCCGTTCCGAGCAACAGCCTCACGAGCCACGCGAGCAGCCCATCGAGCATCCACATGATGATCGCCACCAGTCCGACCATCGCGATGACGATCAACGTCGTCTGTGTCGTTTCCTTGCGCGTCGGCCAGACGACCTTGCGCACCTCCGTGTGTGACTCGCGGACGAAATCCCACGCGGCCCGGCCCTTCTCCGTCTGCACCGCGACGAACACGGCCGCCGCGCTCAGAACGAGCAACCCGATCACCCGCAAGAGCAACGACTCGTCGGACCAGTAGTAGAACCCGGCGATACTGCTTGCGAGAATGGCGAACGCACCGATCCACTTGGCCAGATCGGGGATCGCTGCCGTTGTCTGCACGCTCGTTCCCATCAGTTGCCGGGCCGACACGTCACCCGCTGCCGGTCATCGCCACGCGACCCGAATCCGATCCGCGACCTGGACCACGACGTTCCTGCCTGCGCTGCGGCATTGGCAGGCCAGGAGGGAATCGAACCCCCAACCTGCGGTTTTGGAGACCGCCGCTCTGCCTATTGAGCTACTGGCCTTGATGTCAGAAGCCGGCGAAGGCGCTCGATTCGGCCTCACCGGATTTCCACTCGGATTCATTCGATGATTCTGGCGACGACACCGGCGCCGACCGTGCGCCCACCCTCGCGCACCGCAAACCGCAATCCCTCCTCCATCGCAATCGGCGCTATCAACTCCACCCTCATCTGTATGTTGTCACCAGGCATCACCATCTCAACCCCCTCCGGCAACTCCACCGCCCCCGTCACATCCGTCGTGCGAAAATAAAACTGCGGACGATATCCCTTGAAAAACGGCGTGTGTCGCCCCCCCTCATCCTTCGACAATACGTACACCTCCGCCTCGAACCCCGTGTGCGGCGTGATGCTCCCAGGCTTCGCCAGCACCTGGCCCCGCTCTATCTCATCCCGCTTCACACCCCGCAACAATACCCCTATGTTGTCACCCGCTACCCCCGCATCCAACAACTTCCGAAACATCTCAACTCCCGTACACGTCGTCTTCGACGTCTCCTTCACCCCCACTATCTCCACCTCCTCCCCTACCTTCACCACTCCCCGCTCCACTCGTCCCGTCGCTACCGTCCCACGCCCCGATATCGAAAATACATCCTCCACCGGCATCAAAAACGAACCATCCACCGCCCGCTCCGGCTCCGGTATGTACTCATCCAACGCCTTCACCAACGATACCACCGAACCCTCACCACGCTCCGTCTCCTCACCCTCCAACGCCTCCAACGCCGAACCTCGTATCACCGGCGTCTCCTCACCAGGAAACTCGTACTTCTCCAGCAACTCCCTCACCTCCATCTCCACCAACTCCAACAACTCCTCATCATCCACCATGTCACACTTGTTCATGTACACCACAATGTACGGAACTCCCACCTGACGCGCCAACAATATATGCTCCCGCGTCTGCGGCATCGGACCGTCCGACGCCGACACCACCAATATCGCACCATCCATCTGCGCCGCACCCGTAATCATGTTCTTCACATAATCCGCATGTCCCGGACAATCCACGTGCGCGTAATGCCTCGCATCCGACTCGTACTCCACATGCGCCGTCGCTATCGTTATCCCACGCGCCCTCTCCTCCGGCGCGTTGTCTATCTCGTCAAACGCCTTCACATCACCACCATGCTGCCGCGCCAATACCTTCGTCATCGCCGCCGTCAACGTCGTCTTCCCATGATCAACGTGCCCTATCGTCCCAACGTTCACGTGCGGCTTCGTGCGCTCAAACTTCCCCTTGGCCATCAGACGTTCTCCGGATGCGGTGCTTTCGAAATCGATCTCACTGTCGGATCGGTGGTGTGGTGCCCATAACTGGACTCGAACCAGTGACCTCTCCCTTACCAAGGGAGTGCTCTACCGCCTGAGCTATATGGGCTGAATACTCGTGCCGTGTCGGGGATTCATGGGCATGGATGCCGGTATGAGGACGATCGAGTCCATGCCACGACGGGCCGGGCCCGCCTGCGTGCTGCCCGAGCCTTCTCCCGCGAGGAGAAGGGAACATGGACTCGATGGCCGGGGTCATGTCATTCGGAACCGAAACCGGATGCCTGAACCTGACGCGATCAGGAAGCCCTCCGTGCCTGGAGCGGGTGATGGGAATCGAACCCACGTCATCAGCTTGGAAGGCTGAGGTTCTACCATTGAACTACACCCGCGGGCCTTCTGCCGATATCCGTCCACTGGCGTCGAACCGAATCCGACCTGACTCGCACACTCTGGTGGAGGGGGTAGGATTCGAACCTACGAAGGCTGAGCCGCCAGATTTACAGTCTGGTCCCTTTGGCCGCTCGGGAACCCCTCCTCAACGCAAGCGGGGTATTGTGTTGGAGGGTGCGAACCGTGTCAAGCGCTTGACCCGCATTTCTCACCGGGCGCGGGCGCGGATCCGAACGGCATCGGCCGCACTGTGGCGCGCCGTCCCCGATCCGCCCCTTCGGGCTCACTGCGTGCGGCCGAATCCGTTCCCGGCGGGTTCGCGAACGCGACCAGGGGGCTCGACGTACCGTCAAGTACGCCTGCGCGCCCATTCACACCGGGCAGGCTCTGACTCGCGTTCGCCTTGCCGCTGCCGCCCGCCATCTTCGCGCCACCCGCGGTCAAGGCCGGGCGCAGGCCTCGCTTCGTGATCCGAAGTCCTCGCCGGGTCGCGGACGAATAGCCCGCTTCAGGGGGCCTGGAGCCAATCCCGGGGGCGAAGAAACCGTTGGACGAGACTGGCCTCCGTACTTCCCGGCGCCGGCTTCCAGTCGTAGCACCATCGCACCAGCGGCGGCAGCGACATCAGGATCGATTCCGTCCTCCCTCCGGACTGGAGCCCGAACAGGGTGCCACGGTCGTGGACGAGATTGAACTCGACGTATCGCCCGCGGCGCATCAACTGAAACTCACGCTCGCGCTTCGTCCAGGGCGTCCCGCGGCGACGGCGCACGATGGGGAGATAGGCATCGACGTAGCCGTGCCCGATACGCTTGGCGAACCGTTCGCACCGATCGAACCCCCATTCGTTCAAGTCGTCGAAGAAGAGGCCTCCGACGCCGCGGGCTTCGTTTCGATGGGCGAGGAAGAAGTATCGATCGCACCACTCCTTGAACCGCGGATACACGTCTTGTCCGAACTCCTCGCACAATGCAGCGGCGGTGCGGTGCCAGCTCCGCACGTCGGATTCGAAGCCGTAGTACGGCGTGAGGTCGAATCCGCCGCCGAACCACCACACCGGCGTCTCCCCGGGCGCCTCGGCTGCGAAGTAGCGCACGTTGCAATGTGACGTCGGAACGTAAGGATTGAGGGGATGGACGACCACCGAGACGCCCAGCGCGTGGAAGGCACGGCCCGCGAGCTCCGGTCGATGGACGGTCGCCGCCGAGGGGAGCGCGTCACCGTAGACATGTGAGAAGTTGACGCCGCCGCGCTCGATGACCTCTCCGTCCGCGATGACCCGGGTCAGGCCTCCACCTCCACCGGACCGCTCCCACGTATCCTCGGTCAGCTCCGCGGCGCGGTCCTCGCCCAGAAGCGCGTCCAGGATTCGATCCTGCGTCTCGCGCAGCCACGCACGTACACGATGCGTACGCGAATCCATGGCCGGCTCAGCTCCGAATCATCCGACCATCGCGGACATCGATGATCCGCGTGGGGGTATCCAGCTCCCCCACTCTTCCTGCGACGTACCAATCGATCTCGGTGCCGAACGCGGCGCGAACCCGCAACGCATCGCGGGCGGGCGGGTGGCCGGCGCGGTTCGCGCTCGTGGAGATCAGGGGTCCTCGAAAGCTGGCGCACAGGCCGCCGGCCACCGGATGGTTCGTGACCCGGATCGCCAAGGTCCCATCGGCATCGACAAGCCACGCGGGAGCCCCGTCGCGGGCCGGCGCAACGAGGGTGACCGGGCCGGGCCAGTACCGGGACGCGAACCTGGAGAACCGGGGTGCATGGACGTCGACAAGGCGATCGAGTTGACTCGGGTCCACCGCAATGACGATGCAACGCTTGCGAACCGGCCGGCGCTTGACCGCGAACACGCGCGCGACCCCCGAGCGGTTCCAGGGGTCACAGCCGATTCCATAGACCGATTCGGTGGGATAGGCGACGATCCCGCCGGCACGCAGGGTCATGACTGCGCGGCGATAGCGCCAGCCGGTCATGCCTCCCCCGTCGTGAGCGTATTCATCGATCGCGCAACTTCTCCTGAAGCGCATCGTTTCTTTCGAGGATCGCGGCCGCGATGCGTTCGCGCTCCGCGCTCAGCCTGGAGGCGAGCGCATCGTCGGCGACGGCGAGGATCTGCGCCGCGAGATAGCCGGCGTTCTTCGCGCCGGCCTTGCCGATGGCAACGGTCGCGACAGGAATGCCCCCGGGCATCTGCACGGTGGAGAGCAGGGCGTCTTCACCGCGCAACGGACCGGAATCGACCGGCACACCGATGACCGGCCGGACGGTGATGGCCGCGACTGCGCCCGCGAGGTGCGCGGCCATGCCCGCCGCGGCGATGAACACCGCGCATCCCCGGGCTTCGGCGTCGCGGACGTAATCATGGGTCGCGGCGGGGGTTCGATGCGCGGAGCGCAGGCGCATCTCGTAGCGGATCCCGAACGCATCGAGCACGTCGAAGGCCGGCTCCAGGACCGGAAAATCGGAATCCGATCCCATCAGCACTGCGACGAAAGGCGTACGGTCCATCGTGGATGGGCCGGCGGCGGGTCAGGAGTTCCTGCGCCGGCGCGAGCGCGGCGGCGGCGCGGCCTCGATCAGCCGCCTTGCCTCGTCGAGGGTGATCCGGATCGGGTCGCTGTCCTTCGGCACCCGTGCGTTCTTCTTCCCGTCGGTGACGTAGGGGCCGTAGCGGCCTTTCAGGATCCGGATCGACGTACCCTCGAACACCTTGATCTCCCGCTCCGCGTCGGCGCGCTTCTTCTCCACGACGATCTCCAGCGCGCGAGGGAGGTCGATCCGGTGCGGATCATCGTCCGGTCCCAGCGACGCGAACTTCGAGCCGTACTTCACGTACGGACCGAAGCGGCCGACGTTCACCGAGACCGGCTCGCCGTCCGCGGTGGCGCCGAGCGAGCGCGGGAGCTCGAACAGCGCGAGCGCTTCTTCCAGGGTGATGGTGTTTACCCGTTGCTCGCGCCGCAGGCTCGCGAACTTCGGCTTGTCCTTCTCGTTCACGGTTCCGATTTGCGCATACGGACCGTACCGGCCCACCCGCACCGAGATCTGGCGGCCGGACCCGGGGTCGATGCCGAGGATCCTGGCCTGCGACGCCTCGCTGCGAGAGACACTGGCCTCCTTCTCGGACACCTTTTTGTGGAAGGGCCGCCAGAACTGATCGAGCAGGGGCACCCAGTCACGCTCGCCGCGCGACACCGCGTCGAGGTCGTCTTCGAGACGGGCGGTGAACTCATAATCCACATAGTCGGCGAAGTGCTCGGTCACGAAGCCGTTGACGAGACGGCCGACGTCGGTGGGCCGGAAGCGGCGGCTCTCCAGCTCCGCGTACTCCCGTTGCTGAAGCGTCGAGATGATCGCGGCATACGTGGATGGGCGGCCGATCCCGTAGTCTTCCAGCGCACGGATCAGGCTCGCCTCGGAGTAGCGCGGCGGCGGCTCCGTGAAATGCTGTTCCGGCCTCAGCGCCTTGAGCACGATCGTCGCGCCTTTCTCGAGCGGCGGCAGGCGTCGTTCCTTCTCCGCCGCCTTGTCGTCGATGCCTTCCTCGTAGACCGCGAGAAAGCCCGGATCCGCCACACTCGATCCGGTGGCGCGCAGCAGGTCGTCGGGGACGGGAGCGTCCGGCCGAGGCTCGGCGCCGCAGGTGAACTCGACGGCCACCGTATCGATCGTCGCGTGAAGCATCTGGCAGGCCACGGTGCGCTTCCACACGAGCTCGTAGAGCTTCGCCTGGTCTTTCGCCAGCACCTTGGCGAGCGATCCGGGGGTCCGCGCAACCGAGGTCGGCCGGATCGCCTCGTGCGCTTCCTGCGCATTCCTCGCGCGGGTGCGGTAGACGCGCGGGGAGCGCGGCACGTTGCGAGCGCCGAACGCGCTCGCGATGTACTCGCGGATCTCGGCGACGGCTTCCGACGCGAGCGTGGTCGAGTCGGTCCGCATGTAGGTGACGAGGCCCACCACCGTGCCGCCCCCGGTGTCCACTCCCTCGTAGAGCTGTTGCGCCACCCGCATCGTCCGGCTCGCGGTGAAGCCGAGCTTTCTTGCCGCCTCCTGCTGCAAGGTCGAGGTGATGAAGGGCGCGGCGGGGTTGCGCCGCCGCTGCTTCTTCTCGACGCCATGCACGCACAGGGCGCCGGCGGCGCCTCCGGACCCGCCCGGTCCGGCGGTCCGTTGCGAGGCTCCGCCCGCCGCGCTCAGACCGACCAGCCGATCCCGCGCCCGCGCGGCATGGGCTTCGTCCGTGATGCTGAATTGTTCGATCTTCTCTCCCGCGAGCCGCACCAGCCTCGCTACGAACTCGACCTCACTGCTCTCCAGATCGGCCTCGATGGTCCAGTACTCGCGCTTCTCGAACCGCTCGATCTCTTCTTCGCGCTCGACGATCATCCGTAGCGCCGGGCTCTGCACTCTTCCTGCCGACAGTCCCCGGCGAATCTTCTTCCACAGCAGGGGCGACAGGTTGAAGCCGACGAGATAGTCGAGCGCCCGGCGCGCCTGCTGCGCATTGACGAGCGAGTCCGAGATTTCGCGAGGGTGGGCGACGGCCTCGGCGACCGCTCGCCTGGTGATCTCGTGGAAGACGACCCGGTGCACCGGCTTCGTGCCGAGCGCCTTCGCGGCTCGGAGCAGCTCGACGACATGCCACGAGATCGCCTCGCCTTCACGGTCGGGGTCGGTCGCGAGGTAGAGCGCCTTCGCCTTCTTCATCGCGCGACTCAGGGCCTTGACATGCTTCTCGTTGCGCGCGATGGGCTCGTAGTGCATCAGGAAGCCGTTCTCCGGCTCCACCGCGCCGTCTTTCGGTACAAGGTCGCGCACGTGCCCGTACGAAGCCAGGATCTCATAGTCGGATCCCAGGTATTTCTTGATCGTTCGGGCCTTGGCGGGTGATTCAACAACCAGGAGGTTTCTGGCCATCGACGAAGAAGCTCGCTATTCGGAATGTCGGACGCGGACAGGCTGCGCTGCCGCGCGACAAGATATTCCAAACGGGAAGGCCGGCGAAAGGGGGGGGCAGCGCCGCAAGTCACGAACCGATGGTCCCGGCCCCGGCCAACCGCTTTCCGTTGTCTGCACCTGCGTCCGGTATCGCGGTCCGGAACGAGCTCTGCAACCAGGGCGGCGGCAGCGATGCGGGTTCATCGACGCGGCCCGGTGGTTCGAACGTAGCGACTGCCGGGAAGCGCTTCGATCCAGCCGTCGATCTCGAGGGCGAGGAGCGAGGAGGCAAGTCGACTGGCGGTCATTCCCGTGTGACCGACGAGCTGATCGAGGGTGACCGGATCATGGCCCACCGCATCGAGAACGTTCTGTTCCTTCGCTCCGGGACTTCCTCCCGCACCGCCGGAACCATCCGCCGCCGCGGGTTGCGGGACGACCGGCGGCCTGGGCAGTACGTCGAGATGCACGATTTCCTCGACAACGTCCACGACCGACTCCACCAGCTTTGCTCCATCGCGAATGAGCGCATGACATCCGCGTGACAGGGGGCTGTCCACCGATCCCGGGACCGCGAAGACTTCACGTCCCTCGTCTGCCGCGAAGCGGGCGGTGATCAACGAGCCACTGCGCAGCGACGCCTCGACGACGAGCACTCCGACAGAGAGTCCGCTGATCAGGCGGTTTCGCCGCGGGAAATTCTCGGGCAGCGGCGGCGTTCCGGGCGCACGCTCCGTGACCACCGCCCCCGCCTCGAGGAGCTCGCGGGCGAGCCCGGCGTTCGATCGTGGATAGATGCGATCCGGTCCCGTGGCGACGACCGCTACGCTCGGTGCGCCGGCGTCGAGTGCGCCTCGATGGGCGGCGGCATCGATGCCGCGAGCGAGTCCGCTGGTGATGACCAGCCCACACGCCGCGAGCTCGCCGGCAAGCGCCCGGGCCCGCTCGCGTCCGCCGCGCGTGGCGGCCCGGGAGCCGACGACGGCGATCTGGGCGCAATCGAGGACCCCGGGATCGCCGCGGCAGTAGAGCAGCGGCGGCGGACTGGAGATGGTGGCGAGCTGCGCGGGGTAGCGGCTCGTTCCAATCGGCACGATGGATACTCCGAGGCCCCCGAGGGCATCCCGCTCCCGGCGAGTGGCGTCCCAATCGACACGGCGTATCCGTGCGACCGCCGCGCGCGAGAATCCCAACCCCGCGAGCTCGCGGTCGCCCGCCTCGAACAGCCCGCCGACGCTTCCGAATGCTTCCAGCGCTCGCAGGACCGCGTGGCCGTTGCACGACCCGGCGCGACCGATCGCGAGCCAGCCCTGCAGGTCGGATTCGGCGAGAGTCGATGAGTCCGGTTCGGTCACGCGATGATCGGCCACCCGAGGTGCGGCGATGATCGCCGGAGCCGGGTCGAGGTGTCGATTCGATGCGCGTGCCGCCCTGCGCCTCGATCATGCGCTTCGCGCCGCTTCCCGCGTCGGCTTGGAGCTTGCCCGTCGAGCGGGAGGCTCGAGGTTCCCGGCGTGCGCGCTTGGCGTGGCGGCCCCGGTTTTCTTACCATGGCGCCCGCTGCCGAGAGGGCTCACCGATGCCGCGCCTCGATATTCTCCTCTTCCCCGACCCACGCCTGCGACGCCGTGCAGATCCGGTGGACGTCGTCGATGACGACGTCAGACGCCTGATCGACGACATGTTCGAGACGATGTACGACGCACCCGGGGTCGGCCTCTCCGCCCCTCAGGTCAACGTTGCGAAACGCGTGGTCACCATCGACGTGTCGAAGGACCGGAGCGCACCCCTGTGCCTCGTCAATCCCGAGATCCGCTCGGTCGGCGGCGAGACGGAGGCCGAGGAAGGATGCCTGTCCGTCCCCGGTGTCTACGAGATGGTGAAACGTCCGGAGAGGGTTCGGGTCTGCGCCCTCGACCACGACGGACGCTCTCGCGAGATCGAAGCCGAGGGATTGCTCGCGGTCTGCATCCAGCACGAGATCGATCACCTCGACGGCCGGCTGTTCGTCGACTACCTTTCCCGGCTGAAGCGGCAACGCATCCGAAAGAAGGCGGAGAAGGCCCTGCGGCACGCGTGAGACCGCTCGAATGAAGCTCGCATTCGCCGGCACCCCGGAGTTCGCGGCCGTCATACTGGATGCCCTCGTCCACTCCGGCCACTCGATCGGGGCGGTGTTCACCCGGCGCGACGCTCGTGCCGGACGCGGGAATCGAGTCGCGGAGAGCCCGGTCAAGCAGCGCGCCGCGGCGGCGGGTGTCGAGGTCCATCAGCCCCACAGCATGCGTACCCCGGAGGCGGCGGAGACGCTCGCGGCCCTGGAGCCCGACGCGCTGGTGGTCGCGGCGTACGGATTCCTGCTGCCGGCGCCGATCCTCGCCATACCACGGCTCGGATGCATCAACGTCCACGCATCGGTCCTCCCGCGCTGGCGTGGCGCCGCCCCGGTCCATCACGCGATCCTCGCGGGCGACCGGCAAACCGGTATCTCGATCATGCAGATGGACGACGGCCTCGATACCGGACCAATCCTCGCCACGCGAACCTGCACCATTGCCCCGGAGGACACCACCGGCTCGCTGACCAGCCGTCTCGCCGAGCATGGTGCGGCGGCACTCATCGACACCCTGCGCGCACTCGAGGCGGGCGCCGTCGAGAGCCGGGCGCAGGACGAGACGCGCGCCACACTCGCCCCCAAGCTCTCGAAATCGCAGGCCGCAATCGATTGGGCGCGCCCCGCGACCGAGATCGAACGCATGGTTCGGGCATTCGACCCCTGGCCCGTCGCACACACGTACCTGGCCGGAGCAGACGTCCCGGCGTTCAGGATCCGACGCGCGGCGCTTGCGGACGGCGATTCGACAACGGCGCCGGGCACGGTGCTGCGCTGCGACGAAACCGGACTGGTGATCGCAACGGGGGGCGGCGCCGTCAACATCACCGAGCTTCAGCCGCCGGGCGCACGAAGGATGTCCATCGCGGAGTTCGTCCGAGGCCGCCGGCTCCCGCCCGGCACGCGCCTCGACCGCGGACCGCGATGAGCCGGCCGCGCCCGCCTGACGCTTCGCACCGCTCGCGCAGCTCGGCGCGGGGTGTCGCCCATGCGCTGCTCACCGGAGTGCTTCGGGACGGCCGCTCACTCGGCGCGAGCCGGCGCCGGCGGCTCGATTCGCGGCTCGACCCGCGTGACAGGGCGTTCGCTCAGGAGCTGGTGTTCGGAACCCTGCGCTATCTCCCGCGTCTGGAAGCCTGGCTGGCCCATGTCGCGGCACACCCGCCGCGCGACGCGGCCATCCGCGCCCTCGCCCTCCTCGGACTCTATCAGCTCGGGTTCACCCGCGTGCCGCCGCACGCGGCGGTCAGCACCACGGTGGAGCTCACGCACACCATCGGCAAATCGTGGGCGGCCGGATTCGTCAACGCGGTCCTGAGGCGCTTCGCCGCCGAACGCGATGCGATCGAACGTATCGAGCTCGCCGCGAACGCCCGGCTCGCGCACCCTGCCTGGTTGCTTGCCGCATTCGAGCGTGCGTGGCCGGCGGCATGGGAGTCCATTGCCCGCGCCAATCTGGAACCGCCGCCGATGACGCTCAGGGTCAACACCCTGCGGACCTCGCGCCAGCACTACCTCGAGGTCCTGTCGAGCAACGGGATTCCGGCCCGCGCGACCCGACACTCTGCCCAGGGGGTGACCCTGGAATCACCCCGTGGCGTCGAATCCGTTCCGGGCTTCGGCGAAGGGCTCGTGTCGGTCCAGGATGAAGCGGCTCAGCTCGCCGCGGGGCTTCTCGACGCCCCGCACGGGAGTCGGGTGCTCGACGCCTGCGCAGCCCCCGGAGGAAAGACCGGACACGTTCTCGAACGGGGCGCCGGCGGTGTCGAGGTCGTCGCGCTCGACCACGACCCCCGACGCATCGGGGACCTCCAACACACCCTGATGCGCCTCCGGCTGGCCGCGCACGTGCAACCGGGGAACGCCAGGAAACCGGACGCCTGGTGGGACGGGCGGCCGTTCGACCGCATCCTGCTCGACGCGCCGTGCTCCGGAACCGGGGTCATCCGGCGCCATCCCGACATCAAGGTTCTGCGCCGGCCCGAGGACATCGACGAGATGGCGAGCCGACAGAGCGCCATGCTCCACGCATTGTGGCCTCTCCTGGCTCGCGGCGGACGCCTGCTGTACGCTACCTGCTCGGTTTTGTCCCGCGAGAACGAATCGATCATCGGGGGTTTCCTGGCGGCGCGGGCCGACGCGGCAGCGGTCCGGATCGACGCCGCATGGGGCCGCCCGGCCGGGCAAGGACGTCAGATCCTGCCCGGCGATGACGCGATGGACGGATTCTTCTATGCCGCGCTGGCAAAGCCCTGACCTCGAAGCCCGCGCAGCACGACCGCTTCTCTGGCTCGCCCTGGGGGCCGCGGCGCTCTTCCCGGCCGCCGACCCCGCCGCCGCGCAGACGGCGTCCGGCAACGACGGCTTCGTGGTCGAGCACGCGGCCCTCCGCACGGTGGGCGGTACCTATGTCGTCGACGCCCGCATCGACTTCGCATTCAGTGAAGACAACCTCGAAGCGATGCGCAACGGAGTCGCATTGACGGTCATCGTCGACATCGAGGTGCGGCGCGAACGGGGGCGGTGGTGGGACGAGACCCTCGTTGCACGCGAGCTCCGATACCGCATCGAGACGAACGTGCTGACCGACCGCTACCGGATCCGCAATCTCCACGATGGAAGCGCACGCAACCATCGCTCGCTCGAGGAGGTGGTCGAAGCGCTCGGCCGCCTGGAATCCGTCCCGGTCATCGCACGGGAACGGCTGTCGGCCGATGCGCGTTACGCGGCCCGCATCAGGGCGCGCCTCGACATCGAGGCGCTGCCGTCGCCGCTGCGCCCCATCGCCTACCTGAGCCCGGCGTGGCGGCTGAACAGTGGATGGTTCGAGTGGCGGGTCGAATGACGGGTCGCCTCGGGCAGGGCGCCGCCCCAATCGTCGTTCTGGGCCTGGTCCTGCTCGGATCGACGTACCTCATGAGCAACGCCACGCAGGATTCCGCGAGGTTCGGCGAGCTCTACTCGGTCCTGCTCGCGATCAACGCGGTGGCGCTGATCGGTCTCGGTGTCCTGATCGCGCGGAATCTGTATCGCCTGCTTCATCAGGCACGGGAACGGCGTCCCGGGGCCAACCTCACGGTACGGATGGTGATCGTCTTCGTGGTCCTGTCCGTGACCCCGGTCACCATCGTCTACTACTTCTCGCTCCAGTTTCTTCACCGCGGGATCGATAGCTGGTTCGACGTGCGTATCGAAGAAGCGCTGAACGATGCGCTGGACCTCAGCCGCACTGCGCTCGGAGTGCGCATGCGCGAGCTTCTGGCGCAAACCGCGAGAATCGCGTCGGACCTCGTGCCGCTCACCGTCGAGCAGGCGGTCAGCGCGCTCGACGACGCACGGCGCTTGAGCGGAGCGTCGGAGCTGACCCTGATCGGTGCGAACGGGCACATCGTGGGGTCGAGCAACGCCGATCCGACCGCGGTGGTCCCGAGTCGCCCCAGCGATACGATCCTGTCGCAGGCTCGGGGATCGGGCGACTACATCGGACTGGACGACATCGGGGACAGCGGATTGCACGTGCAGGTCGTGGTGTCGGTTTCCTCGCACGACGCAACCGGCGAGCCGCGGCTGCTGCACGCCCTCTTTCCCGTGACCGAGCGGATGGACGCTCTCGCGCACAGCGTGGAATCCGCTTCGGCGAAGTATCGTGAGCTGTCGTATCTTCGCAAGCCGCTCAAGCTCAGCTTCACCCTCACGCTGTCCATCGTCCTGCTCGCCAGCCTGTTCACCGCGGTATACGCCGCATTCCGCTCGGCGCGGCGCATGGTCGCTCCGTTGCAGGATCTGTCCGAGGGCACCAAGGCGGTCGCGGGCGGAGACTTCGAGACCCAGCTCCCAAGCGCGGCCCAGGACGAGATCGGATTCCTCGTCGCATCGTTCAACGAAATGACCCGCCAGCTCAAACGGGCTCATGACGAGACGCGCACCAGCCAGCTTCTCGTCGAAGCGCAGCGCGCATACCTCGAAACAGTGCTCCGGCGACTGCACACGGGGGTGCTGACGCTCGACGGCGAACGCCGGCTCGTCACCGCCAACCGTGCCGCGGCGGAAATTCTAGGCGTCGATCTCGATGCGATGATCGGCACGGGGCTCGAAACCCTCGCCGACCTGCACCCCGAGCTCGCCCCCCTGGTGCACACCCTGTTCGAGCGGCTCGAGGACACCACGGCCGAGGGCTCGCGGGACGCTCGTGAGGAAGTCAGTGTCGCCACGCCTCGGGGAAGGCGCATGCTCGTTTGCAGCGCCACATCGCTGGCCGGCGGCGAGGGTGACGTCATCGTGTTCGACGACGTCACCGAGTTCATCCAGGCGCAACGCAACGCCGCCTGGAGCGAGGTGGCGCGGCGGCTCGCGCACGAGATCAAGAACCCCCTCACCCCGATCCAGCTCGCCGCGGAACGCCTCCGGCACAAGTACCTTCACAAGGTCCAATCCGTCGATGCGGCACAGATGGACCGCCTGACCCGTACCATCGTCCAGCAGGTGGAGTCCATGAAGGAGATGGTGAACGCGTTCTCCGACTACGCGCGCACACCGGTGATGCGTCCGATGTCCGTCGATCTGAACGCACTGGTCCTCGACGTCGTCGAGCTGTACCGCACCGCGTCCCCGGCGGTACGCTTCGAGACCCGCCTCGAGCGGCCGCTTGCACCGGTCCATGCCGATCCGGACCGCCTGCGGCAGGTGCTGCACAACCTCTTGACGAACGCGGTCGAGGCCTGCCACGACAGTGACAGGCACTGGATTGGGGTAGAGACCCGAGCCGTCGGCGCCCGCGATGAAGTCATGGCGGAGCTCACGGTGCAAGACTCCGGCGCTGGCTTCCAGGACGACGACATCGATCGGGTCTTCGAGCCTTACCTGACGTCGAAGCCCAAGGGAACCGGCCTGGGTCTGGCCATCGCGAAGAAGATCGTCGAAGAGCACGGAGGCGCCATATCGGGCGGCAACGCACCCGGCGGAGGCGCACGGATCACCGTCCATCTGCCGGCCGTCAACACCTCGTCCGGACCGGCGCCGCGCACCGGCACCACCACGGTGCGGCCGAACTTCTGAGTCCGGGAGCATGCACACGCCGATACCATCGAGCATCCTCGTCGTCGACGACGAACCCAGCATCCTGGCGCTCGTCAAGGACATCCTCGAGGACGAAGGCTACGAGGTCGACACCGCGGAGGACGCGGAATCCGCGCGCGCGTCACGCCGCAACCGCCGGCCGGACCTCATCCTCCTCGATATCTGGATGCCCGATTCGGACGGAATCTCCCTGCTGAGGGAATGGTCCGAGAACAGCACCGGGAACGCCCCGGTGATCATGATGTCCGGCCACGGTACGGTAGAGACGGCAGTCGAGGCCACGCGGCTCGGGGCGTACGATTTCCTGGAAAAGCCCCTGTCCACGGCGAAGCTCCTGCTGGCCGTCCGGCGCGCGCTCGAAGCGGCGGAATTGAGAAGGGAGAACATCGGTCTCAAACGCGAGGCGTTGCAGGCGTCGGAACCCATCGGGCGCAGCACGGTCATGAACGGCCTCCGCGATCGGGTCAAGCGCATCGCCGAGCACGACGCCCCCGTGCTGATCACCGGTGAGTCGGGCTGCGGAAAGGAGCTGATCGCGCGTTATCTCCATGCCCACAGCCCGCGCGCGACCGGGCCGTTCGTCCGCGTCCGGGTCGCCGGCCTCGTCGGAGTCGCCGGCCAGACCGAGCTCTTCGGGGCCGAGGATGGGCCGATCATCCACTACGGCGCGGTCGAGAATGCGAACGGCGGCACACTCTTTCTCGAAGACATCGTGGACATGGATCCGAAGCTTCAGGCCCGCCTCGTCACCATGCTCCAGGACCGGACGTTCCTCCGGGTCAACGGGACTACGACGATACCGCTGAACGTGCGATTCGTCACCGCGAGCCGCAGCGACGTCGGTCGAGCCGTCGCTGCATCACAGTTGCGGGATGATCTCTACTACATGCTCAACGTCGTTCCTCTCGCGGTGCCGCCGCTTCGTGACCATCGCGAGGACGTCCCCGAGATCGTGTCGTACTACATCGACGTGCTCGTCACCCGCGAGAACCTGCCCAATCGCCGCCTGACCGTGGGTGCGCAGAACCGGCTCCGAAACCACCGGTGGCCGGGCAACGTACGCGAGCTGATCAACGTGCTGCAGCGCCTGCTCATCCTCGGCAGCGGATCCGTGATCGAGCTCGAGGCGGTGGAGGCGGCCCTCGGGGACATCCCCGAGATCGAGCCCCACGACGACGAGGTTCCGGAGTTCGAGCTACCCTTGAAGGAAGCCCGGGAACAGTTCGAACGCGCCTACCTGGAGTATCGGTTGCGCAGGGCGGGAGGCAGCGTCAGCAAGGTGGCGGCGGCGGCGGGCATCGAGCGCACCCACCTCTACCGCAAGCTGCGCGGGCTCGGGATCGATCCGAAGCTGTCGGCGGCGGGCAGCGGCGACTGACCGGGCCGGCGGATCGGCGAGCCACCGTGAAGATCATCATCCTCGGCGCCGGACAGGTCGGCTCCACCGTGGCGGAGACCCTGGCGAGCGAGGCCAACGACATCACGGTGGTCGACGTCGATGCCCGGAGGCTGCGCTCGCTCCAGGACCACCTCGACATCCGCACCGTCCGCGGGCATGCCTCCCATCCCGACGTCCTCGCCGACGCGGGGGCCGAGGACGCCGACCTCATGCTGGCGGTGACCAGCAGCGACGAGACGAACATGGTGGCGTGCCAGATCGCCCACACCATGTTCCGCACCCCGACGAAGATCGCGCGGGTGCGCGCCGCCCAGTACCTCAAGCACCGCGAGCTCTTCGCGCGGGACGCGCTCCCCGTCGATCTCACCATCAGCCCCGAGCAGCTCGTCACCGAGTACATCCAGCGGCTCATCGAGACCCCCGGCGCGCTGCAGGTGCTCGATTTCGCCAAGGGAAGGGTGCGGCTCGTCGGCGTGAAGGCATACTACGGCGGACCCCTCGTCGGCCACGCCCTGCGCGAGCTGCCGGTGCACATGCCGGCCATCGACACCCGGGTCGCGGCGGTCTTCCGCCGCGGGGTGGACCTCATCCCCGAAGGCGACACCGTGATCGAAGCCGACGACGAGGTGTTCTTCGTGGCCGCGAGCGAGCACAGCCGCGCGGTGATGGGGGAGCTGCGCAAGCTCGACCGGCCCGTGCGCAGGATCATGCTGGCGGGCGGCGGCAACATCGGGCGGCGGCTCGCGGCGACCCTGGAGCGGCGGGTCCACGTCAAGCTCGTCGAGCACTCGCCGGAGCGGGCGCAGGAGCTTTCCGAGATCCTCGACGGAACCGTCGTCCTGCAAGGCGATGCGGCGGACGAGGATCTCCTCCGCGAGGAAGGCATCGAACAGATGGACGTGTTCTGCGCGGTCACCAACGACGACCAGGTCAACATCCTCTCGGGGATGCTCGCCAAGCGCATGGGGGCCCGCAAGGTGATGGCGCTGATCAACCGCGGCGCCTA
This sequence comes from uncultured Gammaproteobacteria bacterium, assembly GCA_958295835.1. Classification (GTDB taxonomy): domain Bacteria; phylum Pseudomonadota; class Gammaproteobacteria; order HK1; family HK1; genus HK1. The sequence goes on along the minus strand of OY282378.1, from coordinate 2,605,335 downwards.
CGTCGATCTGGTCCAGGGCGGAACCATCGACATCGCGATCTCGCCGCAGCAGACGACGGTGAGCGCGCTCCTCGCCCACGTGCGCCGGGGCGACGTGGTGGCGGTACACTCGTTGCGGCGCGGCGCGGCGGAGGCGATCGAGGCGATCGCGCATGGAGACCGGCGCACCTCGAAGGTGGTGGGCCGTGCGGTCGAGGACATCAAGCTGCCGGCCGGGACCACCATCGATGCCGTGGTGCGCGGCGCCGACGTCATCATCGCCCACCACGATACGGTCATCGAGAACGACGACCACGTGATCCTCTTCCTCACCGACAAGAAGAAGGTGGCCGAGGTCGAGAAGCTGTTCCAGGTAGGTGTCACCTTTCTCTGAAGCGGCGCGTCCTCCTGTCCCGGGGACGACCGAGGCCGGCATCGCCCGGCCTGGCGCCGGGCACGGGCGAAAGACGCCAGCTTGAAGAGGCAGTCATGCAGCTCGGCTCCATTCAGCGCATTCTCGGCCTGCTCCTCATGATGTTCAGCCTCACCATGCTGCCCCCGATCGGCATCGCGTGGATTTACGAGGAACCGTCGGCGCCGCCGTTCATCGTCTCGATGCTGCTCGTCGCCGGGGCCGGAGCCGCGCTCTGGTTTCCGGTACGGCGCCTGCGGGGCGACCTCAGGCTGCGGGACGGCTTCGTCATCGTGGTCGCGTTCTGGTTCGCGCTCGGCATCACCGGCAGCGTCCCCCTGCTCCTGGGCGACAACCCCGATCTGCCGCTGGCCGACGCGGTGTTCGAGTCCGTCTCGGGCCTGACCACCACGGGAGCGACGGTCATCACCGGACTCGACGCGCTCCCCAAGGCGGTGCTCTTCTACCGCCACCTCCTGCAGTGGCTCGGAGGCATGGGGATCATCGTGCTCGCGGTCGCCATTCTCCCGATGCTCGGCATCGGCGGTATGCAGCTCTACCGCGCGGAGACACCGGGGCCGATGAAGGACTCCAAGCTCACGCCGCGGATCACCGAGACCGCCAAGGCGCTGTGGTATCTCTACCTGCTGCTCACCGTGCTGTGCGGCCTCTCCTACCGGGCGGCGGGAATGACTCCGTTCGACGCGATCGCCCACGCGTTCTCCACCGTGGCCATCGGTGGATTCTCGACCCACGACGCGAGCGTCGGGCAGTTCGACGCCCCCCTCGTCGAGCTGGTCGCCGTCGTGTTCATGACCGTTGCGGGCATGAACTTCGCTCTGCACTTCACCGCCTGGCGCGCGCGCGGCCTCGGCGTCTACGCCGCGGATTCCGAGCTCAAGTGCTACCTGCTGCTCCTCGGCGGGGTGGCCGCGGTGACCTCCGTCTACCTGTTCGTCTCCGGCACGTTCTCCGATCCGCTCACCGCGCTTCGCATCGGCGTCTTCCAGGCGGTGTCCATCAGCACCACCACCGGCTTCACCACCGCGGACTACCACGTATGGCCGAGCTTTCTGCCGGTGCTGCTCCTGTTCGCGAGCTTCATCGGCGGCTGCGCCGGCTCGACCGGCGGCGGCCTGAAGGTGATCCGGGTCCTGCTGCTGTTCAAACAGGGGATGCGCGAGATCGTGCGGCTCGTCCATCCGAGCGCCCAGGTGCCCATCAAGGTCGGCGGCACGGTGATGCCGCCCCGGGTGATCGATGCGGTCTGGGGCTTCTTCGCGACCTACGTGGCCACGTTCTCGCTGCTGCTTCTCGCGCTGATGGCGACGGGACTCGACCAGGTGACGGCGTTCTCGGCCGTCGCCGCCTGCATGAACAACCTCGGTCCGGGCCTCGGCGAGGTCGGCTTCCACTATGCCGACATCAGCGACACCGCGAAGTGGCTCCTGTCGCTGGCGATGCTGCTCGGGCGGCTGGAGATCTTCACCCTCCTGGTGCTGCTCTCACCGGCCTTCTGGCGGGGCTGAGGATCGATCCCGGCGGGGTTGGGCATCGGCGGTGACACGCGACACCCTCATCGCGAACCTGGAGGCGCTGATCGCGGCCGGCAAGGACGGCCCGGCGGTGCGTTTCGGCCTCGGCAAGGCCTGTCTCGAGCGCCCCGACCCCGCCGCGGCCCGATCGCACCTCGAACGCGCCGTCGCGCTGGACCCTTCCTACTCCGCGGCGTGGAAGCTCCTGGGGAAGGCGTGTACCGAGGAGGGCGACACCGCCGCCGCCGCCGATGCGTACCGCCGCGGCATCGCCGCCGCCACCGGGAAAGGCGACCGTCAGGCCGCGAAGGAGATGGAGGTGTTCCTGCGCCGTCTCGAACGCGGCCCGCGTTCGAGGTAGCGGAACACGCTGCGCGGACTGGCGCCCGACTTGCCGATGAACAGGGACCGCACGCCGTTGAATATGGCAGGAGCGCCCTCCCGGCCGTTCCCGTTCCCGTTCGCCATTCACGCATCCTCCCCGACCGTGGGTCCGGCCGGGCCATGACCCGGCCCGCCGTCCGGGTCGATCTCCAGGGCGCCGACCAAGCGAGAGATGCGGTCGAGGTCGTGCCCGCGCGCGTACTCCGCGAGCCCTTCGTTGATGCGCACGCAGACCAGCGGATCGTAGAACAGCGCGGTGCCGATCCCGACCGCACTCGCCCCCGCGATCATGAATTCCAGCGCATCCTCGGTGCTCGCGACCCCGCCCTGGCCGATGATCGGGATGCCGTGCGCGCGGGCCACCCGGTAGACCTGATGCACCTTGAGCAGGGCCATCGGCTTGACGGCCGGTCCGGACAGGCCGCCCTTGTTTTCGCCGAGCACCGGTCGTCGGGTCCGCGGGTCGATCGCCATTCCGACGAAGGTGTTCACGACCGCAAGCCCGTCGGTGCCGGCCTCGATGCAGCGGCGCGCGTTCTCCGCGACGTCGGTCTGGTTCGGCGAGAGCTTGGTGACGAGCGGCTTGGCGGTCGCGGCCCGGCACGCGGCGACCACGCGGTGCGACATGTCGGGGTCGTTGCCGAACAGCACGCCGCCCTCGCGCACGTTCGGACACGAGATGTTGATCTCCATCGCGTCGATCGGGGAGTCGTCGAACCGGCGCGTCAGTTCCGCGTACTCCTCGACGGTGGACCCCGAAAGGTTGGCGAAGAACCGCGTCTCGGTGAAATCGAGCGAGGGCAGGATCTCGTCGATGACCGCCCGCGAGCCGGGGTTCTGCAACCCGATCGAGTTGAGCATCCCCCCCGACGTCTCCCACACCCGGTGGGGCGCGTTGCCGAGCCTCGGCTCGAGCGTCGTCCCCTTCAGGCAGACCGCGCCGGCGTCCCGGTTCGAGAAGCCCTCGACCCGCGTATACTCCTCGCCGAACCCCACGCAGCCCGAGAGCAGCACCAGCGGGGTGTTGAACGGAAGGCCGCAGAACTCGACCGCGAGCCGCCGCCGGTCATTCGGGTCCAGGGCCATGTTCCACGTCGTCCTGTATCAGCCGGAGATCCCCCCGAACACGGGCAACATCATACGGCTTTGCGCCAACACCGGCTGCGCGCTGCATCTGGTGAAGCCGCTGGGATTCCGGCTCGACGAGCCGCGCCTGCGCCGCGCCGGCCTCGATTACCACGAGTGGACGACGGTGCACGAGCACGCCTCGCTCGACGCCTTCGACGCCGTCCACTCCCCGCGGCGGACGTTCGCCTTCTCGGTCCGGGGCGAGACGCGCCATTGCGACGTCTCGTTCCGGGCGGGAGACGCGCTGCTGTTCGGCCCGGAGACGAGCGGGCTCCCGGATGCGGTCCTGGCACGCTACCCGCCCGAGCACCGGCTGCGGATCCCGATGCGCCCGGCCAGCCGCAGCCTGAACCTGTCGAACGCGGTCGCCGTGGCCTGCTACGAGGCATGGCGGCAGCTTTCGTTCGGCGGACAACGCCACCCCGGAGGGTGAACGGCCTGCCGGCGCGTATCCGATCGAGGGATCGAGCTCCGACACCGCCCGCTCCATCACTACTCCGGCGCGTGAACGACGCACCGACACCTGATCGACGACATCGGGACGACCGGCGCCCTCCCACGCCGATACGAAGCACAGCGCTTGCCGCTACCGATCGTCGAGCGCGCGGATGCCGGCCACGAGCCGCCGCACCCCCTCCCGCATCGCCGTTGCGTCCACCGCACCATAGCCGATGCGCAGGTAGCATCCATCGTCCATCCCGAACGCCGTGCCCGGAATCACCGCGATCCGGTGCTGCCGGATCAGGCGTTCGACGAGGCCGACCGGATCCCTGCCGCCATCCACGCGGGCCAGGAAATAGAATGCTCCGTCCGCCCGCGGCACCGTGACCCGCTCTCCAAGACCGGACAACCCATCGAGCGCGATCCGGCGAACCGCCGCGACGGACTCGAGCCGCTCTTCGACCCACCGCCGCCCGGCGTCGAGCACCCCGACCGCCGCGTACTGCGAGACCGCCGGCGCGCAGATGACGTTGGTGTCCTGGATCTTCTTGACCGCTTCGAGGAGCGGCGAGGGAAACAGCATGTAGCCGACCCGCCAGCTCGCAAAGCCATACGACTTGCTGAGCGAGTAGATACACACGGTATGCGTTTCCGCCCCCGCGATCGCACCGGGGGAGAAGTGGCGCGCGCCATCGAAGAGAAAGTATTCATAAACCTCGTCGCTGATGTGGAACAAGCCCCGGTCCGCGCACAGTGCGTTCACCGCGCGCAGATCGGATTCCGGATACACCGCCCCGCTCGGATTGTTGGGCGAGACGGTGACCACGGCGCGGGTGCGCGGTCCGATGGCCGCCTCGATCGCAGCGAGATCGAGCTGGTAGCGCTCGTCCGCTGCGACCACCACCGGCCGGCCGCCGATGATCCGCACCGCCATCTCGTGGTTGAAGAAATAGGGCTTGACGAGCACGACCTCGTCCCCTTGGTCGCAGATGGCGAGCAGCGCGGTCAGGAAGGCCATGTTCCCGCCGGCCGTCACCATCAGCGAAAACCGGTCAACGTCGATACCGTTCTCGGCGTTGAGCCGGGCCGCGATGCGCTCGCGAAGCTCCGGTATGCCGAGCTCGTGCTGATACTTGTGACGCGCCGGTTCCGAGCCGAAACGGATGAGTGCTTCGTGGGCGGCGGCCGGCGGTGCATAGTCCACGACGCCCTGCCCCAGCGAGATGGTGCCGGGGGTCCGGCGGATGAGATCGCCGACCCAGGGGATGATCGGCATCTGCACGTCCTGCATCCGCCGCGAGACCAAACGCTCGGGACAGTTCACGGTGACTGGCGCTCCACAGCTTTCGGACGCACCGGCGGCGTCCACACAACGCCCGCGAGGATACGCGAGTACCGCACAGCGCGCCTGTCCTACGCGAGTCGAGCGCTTGGCCTGCGCCGCGGTCCCCTGATCCGGCGCATGCTGTGCCCCTGCGATACCGTTTGGGACATGGATATGGCCGTGGTACCGTCATTCGAGAGGCGCACTCCACCGGCGCCGACTCCGCGCATCGAAAGGCTTGCCGATGAGCCAATCCATTTTTCCTCCTGCCGCGGTTGACTACCCCAGCTCCGACGGCAAGCCGATGGCGGAGAACGACGCCCAGCTCGCCGCCATCCTCTACGCCGTCGGGGCGTTGCGGGTGTACTTCGCGGCGCGCGCGGACGTCTACGTCTCCGGGGATCTGCTGATGTACTACGAGGAGGGCAACCCGCGGGTGTCGGTGGCGCCCGATGCGTTCGTGGTATTGGGGGTCGAGGATCGGGTGCGGATGAACTACAAGGTGTGGGAGGAGGGGAAAGGTCCGGACTTCGTGCTGGAGGTGGCGTCGCCGAGCACGTGGCGCGAGGATGTGGGGCCGAAGCGCTCGACCTATGCGCGTTTGGGCGTACGGGAGTATGTTCTGTACGACCCGGCGGGGGAGCATCTGTCGCCGGTGTTGCAGGGGTATCGGTTGGTGGGGGGTGTGTACGAGCGTCAGGTGGCGGTGGAGTCGATTGACAGGACGCTGGCGCTGCGCTGCGAGACGTTGGGGCTGGAGCTGCGCACGAAGCAGGGCGGCGAGATGCGCTTTCGCGACCCGGCGACGGGTCAGGACCTTCTCAGCCACGGCGAGGAGCACGCGGCGCGGCAGGAGGAAGCCGCCGCGCGTCGGGCGGCAGAAATCCAGGCCGAGAAGGAAGCCGCCGCGCGCCGGGCGGCAGAGGCGCGCATCGCGGAGCTCGAGGCGCTCCTTGGCACGAGGCGTGGTTGAGGGTTCAGGCATCGGCCTCCGGGCTCCGTATGGATTCCCCGGGCACGGAGATCGACACGCTCCTGGCCCGCGAGGATCGGCTCGATACCCAAGGAAGCAGTCATCGTGACGAGCGCGATATCAATCCGCGACGAAGCCCGCCGGGTCCACGACGACGCGATCCTCATCGACGGCCAGGGGGTGACGGTGCTGCTGCCGGTGGCCCAGACCGTCCCGGCGCCGATAGACGGCGTTCCCTACCTCGACCGCGCGATCGCCGGCGGGGTCACCGCCCAGAACGTCACCCTCGGAATTGGCGGCATCGGCATGGGCACCGACGACTTCCGGGCCCTGCTCGGCACGATGCACGGGCACTACTGCTACTTCGAGATCGAGCCGAGGCTGATCCTCGTCGAGACGGCGCAGGACATCCGCCGCGCGAAGCGCGAGGCCAGGCTCGGGGTCATCTTCGGGGTCCAGGGACTCGCCACGAAGATCGAGGACGACCCGTCCCTGGTGCGCATCCTGCATCGGCTCGGGCTGCGCATCGGGCAGATGACGTACAACGAGCGGAGCTCGCTCGGCTGCGGGTGCCTGGAACAGCCCGACACCGGACTCACCCAGCTCGGGAAGATCGTGGTGCGGGAGATGAACCACACCGGCATCGCGGTGGACATGGCCCACGCCGGCGACCGCACCACCCTCGACGCCGTCGACTGCTCCCGCGAGCCCGTCATCGTCTCGCATGGAAACGCCCGCGCGCGGTGCGATACGCCGAGGAACTACGGCGACGACGCGCTCCGGGCCCTCGCGGAATGTGGCGGCGTCATCGGCATCACCGCCTACGGACCGCTGTGCGAGACCAAGCCGGGGGTGCGTCCGACCCTCGACGACATGATCGACCACATCGCCTACGTGGCAGACCTCGCCGGCGTCGACCACGTCGGCATCGGGTCGGACTTCTTCGAGTCGGAGTCGGCAGTGCGCTTCCATGCCTTCTTCCGCGTTCGTTATCCGGAGGTGTTCGGCGACTACCGGCTCGACAACGTTTATTTCGACGATTTCAACCGAGTGGACCACTTTCCGCTACTGACCGCGGCCCTGCTCGAACGCGGCTTCTCGTCCGAGGAGACCACGAAGATCCTCGGCGGCAACTTCATGCGTGTGTTCGAGCGCGTGTGGAAGGCGTGACCAACCCAATCGGAGCCTCGCCATGCTCGAATCCCACGGACGCTACGACTACTCCCCGATCACCGAACGCCCCGACTACACGTGGCCCGGCGGCAGGCGCCTCGCCGTCTACGTCGCGGTGAACATCGAGGCGTTCCGCTACGGACGCGGCAAGGGCGCGGCGATCGCGCCTCCCGATCAGGCGACGAGCCACAGCGTCTACTCGTGGCGCGACTACGGCAACCGGGTCGGCATCTGGCGGCTGCTGTCGCTCTTCGATGCGCTCGACCTGCCGATCGAGGCGCAGATGAACACCGCGATCTATACGCACTGCCCGCAGATCCCCGAGGCGCTTCGCCGCCGCGGCGACGAGATCCTCGGCCACGGCGTCACCAACAGCGATGTGCAGGGAGGGCTCTCCGAAGACGACGAGCGCCGGCTCATCGCGGAGGTCACGGCCACCATCGAGCGCGAGGAAGGCGCCCACCCCGCCGGGTGGATGAGCCCCTGGCTTTCGAACTCCGAGGTGACCGCGGACCTCCTCGCCGAAGCCGGCTACCGCTACTTCATGGACTGGACCTGCGACGATCAGCCGGTGTGGATGCGCACCCGACACGGCCGCATCCTGTCGATGCCCTACCCCATCGAGTGCAACGACACCCGTGGCATCGTGTGGTACCGGCATACCTCCGAGGAGTTCGCGGACATGATCGTCGACGCCTTCGACGAGATGCTGGAACAGAGTGAGGACCAACCTCTCGTCTGCCCGATCTCGCTCCATCCGTTCGTGGTCGGCCGCCCCTATCGCATCCGCCGGCTCCGCCGGGCGCTGGAGCACATCGCCGCGCACCGCGACCGTGTCTGGATCGCGCGGCCGCGCGACCTCTGTGCGCATATCGAAAACCTTCCGGACGGCATCGTCTGCGGGAGCTGAGGATACGCCGGTACAATGCCACGCCACCGCCAACCCGCGCTCGTTCGAATCGACGAGGTTGGGGCAAGGGATCGTTCGAACATGACTCCACTCACCCCCTCCTCCCGGCCCGCGTCCCGGGCGACGGTTACCGGGCCGGCGCTGCTGCTCGCCGCGGTCACGATGACCGCGGCAGCGACCGCGGCAGCCCAGTCGGCGCCCTCCGATGCGCCCAGCGTGGTCGTCGCCGGGGCGGAGCGGCGCGACGTGACGCCCAGCTTCTTCTATGTGGGCCGGGTCGAGGCGGTCGAGACGGTCGCTCTGGTGGCCCGGGTCGAGGGCTTCCTGGAGCGCCGCGATTTCCGCGAAGGCGGCTACGTCGAGAAGGACGATCTGCTGTTCCTGATCGAGCAGGCCCCCTATCGGATCGCGGTCGAGCAGCGCGAGGCCGACCTTGCCGGGGCGCGCGCCACCCTGAAGAACGCCGAGGAAGACTTCGCACGCAAGGAAACCCTGGTCGAGCGCAAGACCCTGGCGCGCTCCGCGCTGGGCGAGGCCCGCGCCGCGCTCGGCACCGCCCGCGCCGCGGTGCAGCAGGCGCAGGCGGCGCTACGCCGTGCCCGGCTCGACCTCTCCTACACGGAAGTGGTCAGCCCGATCGCCGGGCAGATCAGCCGGGCCGCCTACAGCGTGGGCTCTTTCGTGCGGCCGGGCGACGGCGCGCTGGCGACGGTCACGAGCACCGACCCCATCCACGTCACCATCGCAGTCCCCGAGAAGGACTTGATCGAGGCCCGCCGCCAGGGGATCGACCTCGAGAATCCACCGGTCGCCCCTTCGCTGCTGCTCTCGGACGGCAACGTCTACGAACATGCCGGGGAGTTCGACTACCTGGACCCGAGCGTCGATCAGGCCACGGACACGCTCCTCGCCCGGGCGGTGTTTCCGAACCCCGAAGGGGTGCTGTTGCCCGGCCAGTTCGTCACCGTGATCGTGCGCCAGAAGCAGCCGGTGTCGGCGGTGGTCATCCCCCAGGCCGCGGTGCAGAAGGACCAGCAGGGCCATTTCGTCCTCGTGGTGGACCGCGCCGGCCGGGCCGGGATCCGCCGGATCGTCCTCGACGAGCAGACCGGCACCGATTGGATCGTCTCCGAGGGCATCGCCGAGGGCGAGCGAGTCGTCGTCCAGGGCCTGCAGAAGATCCGCTCGGACATGGTGGTCAACCCGGTCGAGGCCCGGGACTGAACTTGCGTCACGGCACGAGGGCCATGCCGACGTCCGTCTGCCAGACCTCGAGCCGATCGCGCCCGAGAGGGAGCACGCCATGAACGACGCGGACATCGGCGTCATCGGGCTCGCGGTCATGGGCGAGAACCTGGTGATCAACATGGCGAGCCACGGATACAGGGTCGCGGTGTACAACCGGACCACCGCGAAGGTCGATGCGTTCCTCGCGGGACGCGCGGCCGGCAAGGCCATCTCCGGCGCGCAGTCGCCGGACGAGCTGGTCTCGATGCTCGCAAGACCGCGGCGGGTAATGCTCATGGTGCAGGCGGGCGGCGCCGTCGACCGGGTCATCGACACCCTCGCGCCTCTGCTCGATGCCGGGGACGTGCTGATCGACGGCGGCAACTCGCACCACCGGGACACCGCGCGGCGCACCCGCGCGCTGGCGGAAAAGGGGATCCTCTACGTCGGGGCCGGCATCTCCGGCGGGGAGGAAGGCGCCCTGCTCGGGCCGAGCATCATGCCGGGCGGCAACCCCGGCGCCTGGCCGGTGATCGAGCCGATCTTCAAGACCATCGCCGCGAAGGTCGGCGGTGGCGTCCCATGCTGCGAGTGGATTGGTCCCGACGGGGCCGGCCACTACGTGAAGATGGTGCACAACGGCATCGAGTATGGCGACATGCAGATGATCGCCGAGGCGTATGCGCTGCTCGGACGGATCGGCGGCATCGGGCCCGGCGCCATGAGCCGGATCTTCACGGACTGGAACGAGGGCGAGCTGTCGAGCTACCTCGTCGAGATCACCGCCGGGATCCTCGCGCGGACCGACGAGGAGACGGGCCGCCCCCTCGTCGATCTGATCCTGGATGCGGCAGGGCAGAAGGGCACCGGCAAGTGGACCGGCATCGACTCCCTGATGCTCGGTGCGCCGGTCACCGCGATCACCGAGGCGGTGTTCGCGCGCGCCCTCTCCGCGCTCAAGGACGAGCGGGTGGCCGCCTCCCGCGTGCTGCCCGGGCCTATGGCCGGCCCTGGGAGGGGAGGTGGCGCCGATCACCGGCCATCCGCTGTGGACGAGCATGCCGGAGACTCGATCATCGGAGGCGGATTCGACGGCGATGCGACGACGTTCGCGGAAGACGTGCGCCAGGCCCTCTATGCATCGAAGATCTGCTCCTACGCCCAGGGCCTCCAGCTCCTCTCGATGGCTGCGACGAAGTACGGCTGGCGGCTCGACCTCGGCGCCATCGCCCTCATGTGGCGCGGCGGGTGCATCATCCGCGCCGCGTTCCTCGACCGTATCAAGGCCGCCTGCGACGACACGCCGGACCTCCCGAACCTGCTGCTCGCGCCGTATTTCCGCGACGCCATCGCCGGTGCGCAGGCCGCCTGGCGACGCGTCGTCGCCACCGCGGTGACCCGCGGGGTGCCGGTGCCCGCATTCTCCAGCGCCCTCGCCTGGTACGACGGCTATCGCAGCGAGCGACTGCCCGCGAACCTGCTCCAGGCGCAACGCGACTACTTCGGCGCGCACACCTACGAGCGGGTCGATCGCCCACGCGGGGAGTTCTTCCACACCGACTGGACGGGGCGCGGCGGCGAGACAGTCTCGACCACATACAACGCTTGATCTCTGCGTCCGCGAGGCCGGTCCGTGAACGCAACATCACGGTCCGGATGAGGTGGGCTTGGTTCCGTGCGCGCGGGGCCGGTCCTTCTGCGGTGAGTATGTCCGGCAAGACGACTGATCTGGCCCTGCGCCGCACGAGGCTGGTCCCCGGACGTCCCCGACGCCGTGGACCGGGAGGAGGGTGTGCGCGTACGTCCAACCACAGGCCGAATGACAAGATGCCGGCCGCCACCTGGGTAGCGACCGGCATCCGTCCCGACCTGCCGATTCCATACCGCGGCCACACCGCCGCGGCGGAATCAACCGGGGCTCAGTTCATCCACGCCTTCCACTTGGCTTCGTTGTCCGCGAGCCACTTGTCGGCCGCGTCCTCCGGCTCCATGCCGTCGATGTCGGCGAGCTTGGCCATGACCGCGATGTCGAGGTTGGTGAAGTTCATCTTGCGCACGATCTCGTACGCGCCGGGATGCGACTCCGGGAAGCCCTTCCAGACGCCGATCTTGAGATAGCCGTCCTTCGGGTTGCCGCAGTCGTACGCCAGATCCGGGTTCATGCCCCAGCTCGGGTCCTCGCGGCACTTCTCGTGGTACTCGGGGAACTCGATGAACGCCCCCTCGTAGACGGCCTCGATGAAGTTCGGGGTCCAGTTGAAGAGCACGATCGGCGCATCGCGCTTGGACGCGGAATCGAGCTCCGCCCACAGGGCCGCGGCCGATCCGGCGTTGACCACCTCGAAATCCATCTTCAGGCCGTCGACCCGCTCCTGGTCATGCTTCAACCAGTCCACGGGACCGGCGAGGAAGCGTCCCTTCGGCTTGCTCTCGGGGGTCGCGAACATTTCGGCGCACTTGTTGAGCGCCTCCCAGTCCGGCAGCCCCGGGCACTGCTCCTCGACGTACTTCGGATACCACCACTCTTCGCGGGTCTTCGCGTCGTGGGTCGCCGCGTCGAGGACGCATCCTTCGTTCACCACCTTCTCGAAGGCGACGCCGAATGCGCCCTGCCAGACCTCGTGCACGAGATGGATGTCACCTTCGCACATCGACGTGTACACGACCTGGCTGTCGGACGAGATGAATTCGGTCTCGAAGCCGGCCTCGTTGAGGATCTTGCCGACGATTTGGGCACCGACGATCTGGCTCGACCAGTTGTGGATCGGGATCTTGACCGGGTCCGCTGCATGGGCCGATCCCGCCACCGAGGCGGCGAGGACCGTGCCCAGGGATGCTCTCAGTAAACCATTCATGTGGAAACTTCTCCTCCCGTTGTATGTTTCGGCTGTCGTGTTCCTCGGCGGTCGGCTATGCGTTTCCCGGCGACCATCCGGGAACATCCTGAAGTCGGCTCCCGTCCTTGTGCCGGACCGGAGCCGCGCATAGACTAGACCAAAAATGAACAATGTCAACAGTCGAGGGGCGGTTTGGATACATATTGGCCGGATTCTCGCAGTTATAGAGGTTGAAACGGACCAATTTCGAACCATGAAGGAGGCTGGCGCCAGGCTTGTCGGCTACCGCAGGGCGCACGATTGCCGGTGCGACGTGATAGCTTCGCCCTCGGACCCGGTCCGAGGCAGGCGCGCCGAGGCCCGGTCGCCCGCGGCGATGCGGCCGGTGGCCACGCCCGGCGCCCACATCGTAGGGAGGAAGGGATGGAGCCGAAAATTTCCTGTCGGGGGGTGTGGAAGATCTTCGGCCCGCACCCGGAGAGGTTCTTCCACGCGCACGGCGGCGCCCCCGACCTGGACGCATTCGCCGGGAGCGGCTACATCCCGGCGGTGAGGGACGCCACCCTCGACGTGTTCCCCGGCGAGATCCTCGTCATCATGGGTCTGAGCGGCTCGGGAAAGTCCACACTCGTGCGCTGCCTCTCCCGGCTCATCGAGCCCACCGGCGGCGAGATCCTGTTCGACGGGCGCGACCTCCTGAAGGCGACGCCGAAGGAGATGATCGAGCTGCGGCGCCACAAGATGGGCATGGTGTTCCAGCACTTCGCCCTGCTGCCGCACCGCACCGTGCTGCACAACGTCGCCTTCCCGCTCGAAGTGCAGGGCGTCGCCAGGGCGGACCGGCTGCGCCGGGCGATGGAAGTCATCGAGCTCGTCGGATTGAAGGGCCGGGAGAGCTACTATCCGCGCGAGCTCTCCGGCGGGCAGCAGCAACGGGTCGGGATCGCCCGCTCGCTCGCGGTCGAGCCCGACGTGTGGTTCCTCGACGAGCCCTTCTCCGCCCTCGACCCGCTGATCCGCCGCGAGATGCAGGACGAGTTCCTGCGCCTCCAGAACCTTCTCCACAAGACCATCGTGTTCATCACCCACGATTTCGACGAAGCGATCCGTCTCGCGGACCGGATCGCGATCATGAACGAGGGGGTGATCGTGCAGATCGGCGCCGCGGCCGAGCTCGTCACCCGCCCCGCGAACGACTACGTGGCCGAGTTCACCCGCGAGGTGCCGCGCGACCGGCTGCTGACGGTGGCGGACGTCATGGCCGCCGGCGCCGTGCCGGACGCCGGCGCCGCGCCGGTGGAGGCGAACGCCCCGATCCACGATGTCGCCCGCCGGGTCCTGCGCGCCGAGGCGCCGTTGCGCGTCGTGGACGAGAACGGCGTGACGCAAGGCGCGATCTCGCGAGCCGACGTGGTCGATGCGCTGTTCGAGGACCGGAGCGGGCGGGAGTGAGCGAGACAGCTCCGATCGCGGCTCCAGCCGGCCCGGCTCACGCGGAGGGGTCCTTGCGCCGCGCCTGGCTGACCGCCGCCCTGCTGCTTGGACCGTGCGCGCTGCTCATCGTGCTGCGCGACGCGCTTCCGGGCTGGACGGTCACCCCGCCCGAGTCCTGGCGGGTACCGTTCATCGAATGGATCAACGCGGTGGTCGAATTCCTGCGCAAGACCCCGCTCGTCGCCGACTTCACGTTCCGGGACGGGACACGAGCGGTGGCGGGCTGGATCGAGTGGCCGCTCGACCTCCTGGAAGGGGTCCTGATCTCCGGTTTCGCCGACGGCGCCGTGCCGTCGCTGCCGTGGACGATGATCGTGGGGCTCGCCGCGGTATGGGGCTGGTACCTGCGCGGATGGCGGCTGTCCCTGCTCGCCGGCGGATGCGTGCTCTACCTCGCGCTGTTCGGCAAGTGGAAGCTCTCGATGATCACCCTCTCGGCGGTGCTGGTGGCGGCGCCGGTGGCGGGCGCGATCGGGCTCGGGCTCGGCATCCTCGCGGTCAAGTGGCGCGGGTTCGAGCGCATCCTGTGGCCGCTTCTGAACGTGATGCAGTCGCTCCCCCACTTCTCCTACCTGATCCCGGTGGCGGTGTTCATCGGGGTCAGCCACAAGGCGGGGACCATCGCGACCATCCTGTTCGCGATGCCGCCGATGGCGCGCCTGACCATTCTGGGGCTGCGCGGCGTCTCCCCGGAGATCGTCGAAGCCGGACTGATGGCAGGCTGCACCCGGCTCCAGATGCTGCGCAAGGTCGAGATCCCCGCCGCCCGCCCCACCATCATGGTGGGGGTCAACCAAGTCATCATGCAGTGCCTCGCGATGGTGGTGATCGCGTCGTTCATCGGCGCCAAGGGGCTCGGCCACGACCTCCTCTTCCGGCTCCAGTCGCTGCGCATCGGCCAGGCGCTGGAGATCGGCGTGGCGATCGTGTTCATGGCCGTCACCCTCGACCGCCTGAGCCAGGCGCTGGCCGCGAAGGAGCCCGAGCATCTGCGCGAGGGCGCATGGTGGCGGGCGCATCCGTTTCTCGGCTCCGCGGCGGCAGTGGTGGCGGTCACCGCGCTCGCGAGCTTCATCACCCCGTACGCGAGCGTGCTTCCCCGGGAGCTGACCCTGACCACCGCGCCCTTCTGGGACCGCATCGTGGACTGGGTGACGGTGAGCCTGTTCGACCCGCTGAACTTCTTTCGCGACGCGCTGCTGCTGAACGTGCTGATCCCGATGCGCACCGGCTACCAGGCGGTGCCGTGGCTCGCGGTCGCGGTGCTGGTGGGAAGCATCGGCTGGCGTCTCGGACGCGCCCGCATCGCATTGCCGGTGCTCGGCTTCTTCGCCTTCGTGATGCTGTCGGGTTTCTGGGCCCGCTCCCAGATCACCGCCTACATGGTGTCGTTCGCGGTGCTCGTATGTGCCGGGGTCGGACTGCCGCTGGGGATCTGGGCATCGAAGCACGAATGGCGTGCGAAGCTGGTCCAGCTCCTGTGCGACACCTTCCAGACCTTTCCCTCGTTCATCTACCTGATCCCGGTGATCATGCTGTTCAAGGTCGGCGACGTCGCCGCCATCTCCGCGATCGTGATCTATGCGTCCATTCCGGCGATTCGCTACACGACGATCGGGCTGCGGTCGGTCCCCCACCACATCATCGAGGCCGCGACCACGTCGGGGTGCACGCCCCGGCAGATCCTGTGGAAGGTCCGCATGCCGCTCGCGTTTCCGGAGATCATGCTGGGGGTCAACCAGACCATCATGTTCGCGCTGTTCATGGTGATCATCGCCGCGTTCATCGGCACGCGGGACCTCGGCCAGGAGATCTTCCGCGCGCTGACGTTCAACGACGCGGGGAAGGGGCTGGTGGTCGGCCTCTGCGTCGCCTTCATCGGCCTGACCGCGGACCGCCTCATCACCGAGTGGGCGGCGGTGCGCAAGCGCGAGCTGGGGATCGGGTGACACACGGCGCGCCCTGACTTGGACGCATCATGGCGGAGCGGGATGTTGCGGCACCACGTGAGAGATCCGTGGCAATGAAGGCGATCATCGCCGGCGTCACCGGAGCAGTCGGTAGCGCGATCGCGCGCGAGCTTGCATCGTCCGTTGAACGGACGGTGGTGGGCCTTTCGCGCAATCCGCCGGAGCGTCCAATCGCCGGAGTCGAATACGTCCGGATGGATCTTGCGGACGCCGAGCAGTACCGGCGGGCGCTCGACGGGCACGAGGACGCAACGCACCTGTTCTACTGCGCCCGTGCGACCCATCGGGAGCAAACCCTCGAAGACGCCGCAACGAACCTCGCCCTGCTCGACAACGTGCTGAGCGCGGCGGAGCGCGGTCCGCTCCGGCACGTGCACCTCGTGCAGGGCGGCAAGGTCTACGGGGTGCACGTGGGACCGTTTCCCACGCCGGCCCGCGAGGATGATCCGCGCGCGCCGATCGAGAACTTCAACTACGACCAGGAGGACTTGCTGCGGCGGCGCTCCGAGGGCCAGCCCTGGACCTGGTCGGCATCGCGGCCGAACACCCTGCTGCACTTCTCTCCGGCCATCGCCCGCAACCTCGTCTCGTCGCTCGGGGCCTATGCGGCGATCTGCCGCGAGATGGGCTGCGCGCTCGACTTCCCGGGGCCGGAGGGCGCGTACCGCAGCCTGACCCAGGTGACCTCGATCGAGCTGCTGGCGCAGGCGGCGGCCTGGATGGCCACCGAGCCCGAGTGCGCGAATGAGGCGTTCAACGTGACCAACGGCGACGTCTTCCGGTGGTGCCGCCTGTGGCCGCGCATCGCCGAGGCGTTCGACATGGCCTGCGGGAGCGTGCGGCCGTTGCGCCTCGCGGCAGCGATGCAGGGCCGGGAGGCGGTCTGGGAGCGGGTCCGCGAACGGTACGGTCTCGCGCCGCGATCCCTGTCGGAGGTCGCGAACTGGGGCTACCTCGACGCCACCCTCGAACGGACCTGGGACGAGATCCTGAGCACCGCCAAGACGCGGAGCTTCGGCTTTCACGATTGGGCGGACAGCGAGGCGCGGCTGCTCGCGCTGATCGGCGAGTATCGGGCGGCGAAGATCCTGCCTTGAGCCCTCCGCGGACCGAAGGTGGAGTTGACCCGGTTTCGCGGACCCGTATAGGCGTCATCCCGCCAGTCCGGACCGTAAACTCCACTATTATTCTAATTTCATTGAAGAAATAATCAGGTTTCAGTTCCATCAGGAAGTCGTGTTCTCGAATCCGTTGAGGTGGAGAAGTCGTCGATCAATTCGTCTCGCGCCCGATGGTTTGAAAGCAGCCCGAGATTCCAGAGCTGAAAGGCCGCGGTCCGCGCGCCGATGCCGTAGTCGTTCAGTAACGATAGAAACACGTCGCGATTCGTGCCTGAATCGAGCTCCCCGCACTGTTCGAACAGATGTTCGCTGGGAAGCAGGAATTCTACGGCGAATGCACCGGAGCACCTTCTCGCCCACGGTTGCGCGAACGTCGTCGACGCCGCGCCGAGGGCATCCGCTCGATAGGAATCCATGAGCAGGTGACCCAGTGCGCGGGCCAGCTCGAATCGCCTGCCCCACGGTGTCGCGGTGCGCGGGGTCCGGTTGATGACGGCGGCCGCACCGGCTCCTCTGCGGGATCCGGTCAGCATTCTTTCCTGCGAGCAATCGACGCCCGAGTGAACGACTTCGATCCCAAGCTCCTGCATCCGTTCATTCATGTCCCGGACAGGCTGTCCGTTCAAGCCGAGACAGCCGCGAACCTCCTGAGCGGCAAGCCGTCCCGACTCCTCGGGGCCGGTGCCGGCCGTCGCCGCGTCGCGCGCCACCGTCCTCAACTCCTCGACGAAGTTCGTCACTCTCCGGGTTCGCGCGTCGAGCCGCCAGACTTCGCGGCGCACGGATTCAGGTACCGTTGGGGGGAGGTCTCGCATGACCTGAGTAACGACGCTTTCACTTGGATCGTCGGAGCCTTCGGGGATACCGAGGTTCCGACGCAGATCGGCGTCGGTCGTCGCTGCCGTCCAGCCACGAAGCACGTCTGCGTCGATCCCCGTGAAGGCCCGCAGCCTTTCATGGAAATCGGCTTCCGCCTCGTGTAGGGGATCCGTCAGATTCGCCCACGAAAAAACGCTGTCGAGATCTTCCCTCCGAAGCCATGCGGCCATGAAGGCGACGAATTCCGCGAACACCGCCTCACCCTCGTCCCATCGAACCGACTCCTGGCCGGATTCGGAAATGAACCGGGGAGTACGCGATCCCGCGAACTTGGCTGGCGTCCATTCGATGAACAGTCGATCGCCGGCGCGCAACAATGAGACGTTGGGAAGCTGGGCGCCGTCCGCTCCCGCGGCGAGAAAGTGCCGGGTCCACCACCGCTAGAAGTGGACCCCATCGGTTGGACAGGGATCGCGATTCAGCAAGTGTCTTCTGGCAACGCACTCGAACCCTACGCCTACCTGCGCCACGTGTTCACCGAACTGCCCAAGGCACAGTCTCTCGCCGAGGTCGAAGCCCTGCTGCCGACCCGGCTCGACCCCGCCTCCCTGACTCGACACTCGCTTCCAAGGCCCCTTCATCAATCCGCGTCATTAGCGCCGTTCCCGGAGCGCTTACGCTGCCGGTCCTGTCGGATTCCACGCACGGTGAAATGAGCCTCTCCGGTCTTGTCGTGGTGCAGGTGCGCGACACGGACGGCGCGGCAGGCATCGGCCATACCTGCGCAGTGAACGACATCGGTTCGCGTATCGCCGGTCGCCCGACGGATCCGCAGACGTACTGCGCTATCATGGCAGCGTTGCTTCATAGGCGGCCGAGGGCGGGAACATGGGCGAAATCGCCGTCGACATCAAGTTGGAGAATCCGGGAGACCGAGCTCTTTTCGAGCGAGGACACGGCCGGGAATCCGACATCCGCCGTACGAGCATCGAAGCGATCGTCGATACGGGAACCGTCATGCTGGTTCTGCCCCAGAACGTCGTCGAGCGTCTCGGGGTACGTACCCGGCGGACCACGGTCGTGACGTATGCGGACGAGCGAAAGGAGGAACGACCGGTGGCCGGTCCCCTGACCATACATCTCTGCAACCGCTTCATGAGCACCGATTGCGTCGTCGGACCACCGCTCAGCGAGCCGCTGATAGGTCAGATCGTCCTTGACACCCTGGACTTGATCGCGGACTGCACGAAACGCACGCTGACCCCGCGTCCCGAGTCGCCGGACTATCCGCTGCTCAATTTGAAGTAATGCTTGTTCGGCCCGCAAGAAGGATCGGGCGGGTTCCGTTCGAGGAATGACGATGGAAGGACAGGCGAAAAGCGCACGGTCAAAGACGCCACCGCTGTGGTGGGCGCCCGTCGAGCTCGGGATCGAATACGAGGACCTGCTGTTGGAAGGGGAAGACGAACGCGCGGACGAGCTGCGCGAAATCATCGCAAGCGGGTACGCGGACCCCGATACGGGTGGGTAGCCGGGGCCGGAGAAGCGTCCCGGAACCAGAAGGCGGCAAGGCGATGTCGGAAGAGGCACGGACAAGACCCATCGCGCTCGATACGAACCTGTTCATGCGGCACGGCGTAAGACGATTCCTGTGCGCCACGCAGGAATCGGCAGGAAGCTGGGTCGTCGTGCCGGCAGAAGCCCTGCGTGAGACCTGCCGGCGATACCACGTACAAGCCGGGCGGTTCGCGAAACGACTCGTGGAGCGGGAAATCGCCCAGCGGTTCGGCCCGACACCGACGGCGCAGATCAAAGCGCAAGGCGAAGCGGAGACAAGGGAACTCACCAAAGGAACATGGGCTGTATTCGAACGGTGGGCACGGACGGAAGCGACGCGGAACGACAGCCCCTGGCGTCTGGAGCCGGAGGGCGATGCGGCGCGATACCTGTCACTCGATCTCATCCTGTCCGGGGCCTTCGATGAAGAGGATACCGGCACACCGAGGGGAGATCCGCTGGTCGTCTCACAGGCGCTGCTGAGTGGAAGTCGGGTGGTGGCCACCGGGAACATGGCAACCGTGGACAAAGGAAAGCTGAACGCATGGATTGTACGGCGCAAGGCAGAAAACCATACGGGCTACGCTGACGCGCCGACCCCGTTCGTGGTCACGCCTGACGAGGCATGGCAGGCGGTGCTGCAAGGAAACGACGAGATGGAGACGGACTGGAACGTGACGGTCCTGTGCTATGGAGTCTGCCGGCCGGGCGAGGGTCTGGGATGGTCTCCGGAACAATGTCTGAAAAACCTGTGGCGGTTCGGCGGGCAACTGAAGGGAGGCGATATGCCCTTGGCCGCACAAGCGGTCCGACGGACCCGCGAACGATGGACGCCGAGGGAGCACGATCTGTTCGGGCATCTGGAACAAAGCGTATGGTTCCCCAATCGCACACGCGCGTCGGAAAGTCGGCGCATCCAGGAGGAAGCGCCGGCGAAGGAAAGGGCGTTGTCGGCGTTGAAGGTACTCGGGAAAGAATCGACAGGACCGGAAGGGGACCGGGCCGACGGTCCCTGAACGCAGTGACAAGCCTCGAACCTGGATCTCGCGTGGACTCCATGGACCGGATAGACCAGAACCCTCGGCTGAGAACTTGTTTTTCGCCCATCTGAGAAGTGGACCCCATCGGTTGGACAGGAATCGCGATGCGCCAGCGTGTTCACGACCGTTTCCCGCAAAGCGGCTTGGGGATACTCGGGCAGCACTTCGCGCCGCAAGCCGGCAACGGCCTCGAACCGCAGGCAGCAGTCGATCGTTTCCACCAGCGGACCGGAGCATTCCTCGCGGGCGGCGGAGGGTCAGGGACCGGGCCGACGCCGGAACGGCGCACAAGCTGTACAGCGGCGGCGCGGATGAAATCCCGTGGCTCGTTCGCGAACAGGATGGCCGGCGGCGCGCAACACGCTCGGTTCCAGAGGCGGCGGCGCTACGACCGCCACTCCCAGATCCGCCAATGCCTGGTTCATCCGGTCCTGCCTCACGGGGGGCCGGCCATCGGCGGCAAGGACCTGATTGATCGCACCGAGATCATGTCTTCTCCCGCGCGATGTGGAACCCCTATCTCTACTGCGTCTGCAAAGCAAACCCGGTAGCTATCCCCTGTTTCGCCAAGTAGGCCGTACCCACATTTGAAAGACGAATCTCCAGCCTCTGGCGACGCTCTAGCTGAAAAACTCTGGCGACGGGGATCGGATCGGCATTGACGAAAACTCCCTCGGCAACAACTTCGATTGGCTTTCGCTCATCGTGATTCAAAATCAAGACGACCTTTGACGCAGCGAGATCCACTGTCTGATGAAATTTCTCCTTCAGTCTGGCAGCTAGGATGCCGTATTTCTCGAGATTCATGGCAATGGACGCCCCTATATCACCCTCCTGCTCCCATACGTATATTCCGAATAAGGAGTCAGATGCGTTCCACGTCGACTCCGATGTTACAAACGGCATCTGAATGTCGGCCAAGAGAAACGACTCCATTTCAGCCCTTTCGCACCCCTTCGGTGAGAAATCACTTACGACACCTGCCATGATGGCGGCTATCTCGGCAGTATGTTTTGCGCATTCATCGGCGTTTGGCACTTGCAGCGCCAGTCTTCCTGGGGCGGTCAATCCTTCGGCGCCCGCTGCTGTATCGCGCAGATCGGTCGTATAGATGTCGGCTGTCAGATTCATTTTGCAGCCTGCGACGACGAGCATCACCAATGCGGCGATCATCGTCTTGAACGCCCTAATCATGTCTATGCTCATGTCAAAACCCCTTGGTATTGTCATCTTCCTACCTACTGTTATCGGCTTGGGTCAGCACGACATCCACTTGCCCTTGAAACCCGAATTCTTGGCCATCACCGGCTTGTCCACGTAGGCGGGTGTCAGTTTACCGAATGCTGAAATCTGCTGTACTATGACCAGTGGCTTGTCTTCGCCGGCGCGATGTTCCCGCTCACGTACGAACCGGGCCATCGCCGCCGCGCAGGGGTTGCGCGTCGCCGCCCACGCGCCTCAGCAAGCGGCCGTCGCGGGTGGTGACGATCCGTCCGCGTACCTCGGGCACGGCGCTGCCCGTCCAGTCCATCGGACAGCGGGCTTCCCGCCGGCTCTATCCGCCATCCTGCGCGATGCGGCGCGCCATCCACTCCACGAACGCGGTGCGCGTCATGCGCCTCCTTCGCGCTTCGCCGTCGATGAACGCGACAACTCCTTCATCGAGGGTCAGGTTGGCGCGGACGTTGCGACCGGAGAGACGAATCAAGGGAACCGTGACGAGCGTGGAGCCCGCCGCAGGCGATACGTTTTCGAGCATGCTCGGAACGACGAGCGGCTGTCCGTCCTTCTCCGTTTCGGTGGCGTAATCGCGGAGTGCTTCTTCGGCGTTCAGCAAAGCTTCGTCCAGGGTCGCGCCCATGGCGACGATGCCCGGCAGGTCAGGGAACGTGACGCCGTAGGCGCCGGTTTCTCCATCGATCAACGCAGGGTACCGGGTCATCTTGCGTTCTCCCGATCGGTTGCAGGCCGAGCCCACCCCGCCTTCCTTGCGATGGAACGGGCGACCGCAGGAGTGACCTGCCGGTGCCGGGGCAAGGTCACGATGCCCTCGATCTTCGGGTGCCGATAGATGTCGTGAGCTCCGCCACGACGCGACAGGAACCATCCGTCCTTTTCGAGCCGGCGCTTGATTCGCCGAGTGGTGGTGTCCATGCGTGCAGATATTTGCACGAGCGGCCCACAGAATGCCAGCCGGTGCGCCCACCCCACCAGGACACCGTGGACTTGGCATCGGACCGCATCCAGGCGGCTCTTGCCGGAAAGGCGAGAAGCCGAGAGGGATACCTTCCATGTCCACGGTTGGCTTCACTGCCCGCCTCGCCCGCATCCGCGCCGGAGAGAACCCGTCCCTAGCTGGCCTCACTCCCGGGCACCGGGGGCGTCTAACATCAACCGATCAACTTGAATAATTTACTCGCAATTTCTTCGGTACTATTCAGAGAAGTATCCAGAGCAATTTTATCCGATAACATAGGGCTATGGCGGACAATTTCATCTTTTGAGATTTCATGCCAGATCGGCAAGATACGAGTATCACCCGAAGCTTCTAGTGACGAAAGACCATCCAGTTCCTTTTGAGCCCATTCTTTCATGAAGAAATGTTTTGATAACACAACAACACCAAAACGTGAATTCTTGAGTCCTTTGTCTATCTGACGTCGCAGACTGTCACCCACTTGCAGCGTAAATTCATCATACCAGACTCTAGCACCTCTGATTTGAAGTGCTTCTGCCAATCCACGAACAAAATTGTCCTTGTCTTCGCTAGGCCGTGTTGACGAATTATCGAAGCATGATCCAGGCCGACACGATATGAATAAATGCCAGGAACGTCCGACTGAGCTTGTCATAACGGGTGGCAATACGGCGGAATTGCTTGAGCTTGTTGAAGAACCGCTCAACCTTCTCACGCAGCTTGTACTTCTGCGCATCGTGATGAATCGACCCGATTCGGTTCGCCTTCGGCGCGATGACGGCCTCAATCCCCTGCATTGTCAGGAATTGACGAATGGCATTGCTGTCATATGCCTTGTCCATCACCACCGCCCCCAGCCCAGGCAACGCTGGCACCCCCTCCCACACCGACTCGAATCCCACCGCATCATTGCGCTGTCCACCAGTCAACACGAACGACACCCCGGTGCGCTCGTCAATGCAGGCCGCGTGCAACTTGGTGGACAGTCCACCCCGAGAGCGGCCCAGAGCCTGGGCTTGTTGCCCACCGTTTTTTTTGATGCCCCGGCCGCGTGCTGATGTGCCCGCACAATGGTCGAATCGATGAAGAGTTCGTGGAGTTGTTCATCGTCGAGGGTCTGGAACCGCTGCCAGAGCCGCTCCCATAGGCCGCCCTTTTCCCAACGGCGAAAGCGATGATAGACGGCATTCCAGTGGCCGAACTCGCCGGGCAGGTCCCGCCAAGGGGTCCCGGTGCGGGCCTGGTACAGGACAGCTTCGATGAACATCCGGTCGCTGAGCCTCGGCGGGCTGCCGGCGGCGTGCTTGAGTTCCCGGAGCACGGGTTCGATTGTCGACCACAGAGCATCACTGATGAGCAAGCGTAAGGCCATGATTGTTCTCTGAAAGACCATCGACGGAGAACAATTGTCCAGAATTTCATGGATTCGTCAACACGGCCTAGCATGTGAGATGAAGAAATCATAGCTCTCCTGTACATGAACATCGAAAGCTGATATATGCATCAGGTTTGCACGTCGCTGAATTTCATTTGTGATATTTCGTTCATATTCTTTTCGTTCTCGGACCAGTTTTTTTTGCTCATCAGAGATCCTCTTTCTTTCCTTTTCATCTTCGCGAGCCTGACGCTCTTCGTAAGATTTCAGTCTTTTGGATTTATCCGCGATCTTGCCGGAGATCTCTGCACGTTTCTTCTGCACAACGGCCAAAGTTTTATAGTAGCGTTCTATCTCTTTCAATTTATTCTGATGTGTCGAAATATTGCTTGTACGAGCAGCCGCTTCTCTCGCACGATTGATCTTCGCTTGAATATTTGCTTCTTTTCCAGTCTCCTGAGCCTCCGTTTTCCGGAGATCGGCAATTTCCTTTGTTAGCCGGTTAATATGGCTCTGATTCGCAGAAGGCATATCTAACCTCGTTCAGTATTGAATTCGGGATGATGAAGCATTGAGAGCAAGAAGCAGCGATATTGCCGCTGTCCGCCGGGCGGTGTCGGTGAAATGCTGGACTTCCTCGGGGGTGAGCGGGCGGTCGAGGATGCCGCGTTCGCGGTAGGAGAGCCACTTCTTGATGACTTGGTAGCCGCCGAGCTTGTATCCCCAGACCGCGGCGGGGACGTTGCGCCAACAGGCGCGGGCGTTCAGGTACACGTCGAAGGTGGTCTGGCCGAGGGCGGGGAGAGCGTCGCCCATGGCGGCGCGTTCCTCCGGCGTGAAGGCGCGTTCGACGATGCGGCCCTGGCCGGGCATGACTGCGCCGCCCGTTCCGTAATGGCCCCATCCGGCGGTCAGTGCGAAGTCGTTGCCGGTCATGTTGCGCCCGTCCGTGGTCGCGGGCACGGCGATGGCCGCGATCTCCCGGCGCAGGCTGCCTGAAGTGACCCCCGGAACGGGTTTGTCGGAATCCAGAAGGCGGGCCAGCTCGCGGCCTCGCGCGGCCGATTGGGCGAACGCTTCCGCCGCTTCGGCGGTCTCCCTGTCCGGGAGCGTGGGACTCCGTTCCGTTGCGGGCGAGGGCGCTCGCGTTCCCAGGTCCGGCGGGCCTTCGGCCCCGGACCTTCGATTCGCTACGGACCGGACACCCGCGTCGTCAGACGTGCCGTCGCCAGACGCCCCGTTCCCAGGAGCGAAGACGTTGCCTCGATCGGTGGTTGCGGCGGGCGGGATTCCCGCGTTCTCCGGATCCGGCGGGCCTTTGGCCCCGGACCTTCGATTCGCTACGGGCCGGACGCCCGCGTCGGCAGACGCGCCGTCGCCGGATGCGCC
The DNA here is from genome assembly GCA_958295835.1 of uncultured Gammaproteobacteria bacterium. GTDB lineage: Bacteria > Pseudomonadota > Gammaproteobacteria > HK1 > HK1 > HK1. The sequence continues at coordinate 2,580,050 of OY282378.1, read as the reverse complement.
GTTCCCAGGGGCGGGCCAGCCGGGGAGCGGGATACGCGGCCATTCCATCGCGAGCGCCCCGGCGTTGGCCTCGCGGTAGGCGGGGTCGTGCAGCACGGCGAGTACGTAGTGGAACAAGTCCTCGACGCTCAAACCAAGCTGTTCCAGGTAGCGCCGGGCGGCGCCTGACAGGTTGGGATGGTTTCGCAGGCCGTCGTCGTCACTCCCGACACGGCGGACGGGGTGAGAGGGTGGACTAGCTCCTGGGTGGCGCGGTCCGTCGTCATCGTTTCCGATGCGGTGCGCGGCGTGATCGGGCGGCCACGATCCGGGGTTTCGCGGTCTGCCGCCATCACTCCCGATGCGGCCATCGCAAAGCCATGCGGGAAACATGAGAGCAGTGCGTTCAATCAGATGCAGGGACGCGATGTGTTCCGAGATGCAAGTCTGAGGTTCCGACACATCTTTTCGCAGATGCTGAGCGGCGGAAAGCCACATGTTCCCCTCGAACACGTGCGGCCGGTAGTCGGGTACAGGGCGGCCAAGCAAACCGTGTCCCGGCTCCCAATAGAGCCAGCGATTGTCGAATGGCCGATAGGCGTGACGGACGAACCCGGTTTCATCCGGCCCACCGCGAGCGAGTAGCGCATCGCGCACCGCGCGGGCGTCGCGTACGACGAAACCTGACGAGCTTTTCATCGCGGCCGGATAGCGCCGCGCGATCTCCTCGTGGCTTACTTCCGGATCGAAATAATCGACGATCCGCTCTCTGAGCCGATCCAGGTCAATGTCGATAAGAAACGAATCCCGCTTGGTCTGAACGCCAGGAAACGACACCGGGAACAGATCGGGCAGCGCCGGCCAGTCGAACCAATCCTCACTCACCGCCGTTTGCACGAAAGGCAGACCGAGCGGCAGGATGGGCGACACGTCGTCGTAGAGCGCGCCCGGCTCCGCTTCCGCCGTTTCCAGAAGGGCCTCCCGCTTCGTCTGCCCCCACAGATGGCGAAAGCCGATGCGCCCCGCCGGCACGTGGTCCGCCTTGCGCACCAGCGTCGCGATGGCGGTCCCGACCTGGATGCCCACCGGATCGCCTTCCGTCGAGAAGATGCTCGGGTCCGGCGAGCCGTCCGGCGCGACCTTGCCGGTCTTGTACTTGTCACCGTTCAGGCAGTCGATGCGGACCACGTCGAACGCTTCAAGGTAACGCTCGCGCATCCCCGTGAACGACAGCCCGTCGAGCCACGAGTAGTTCGAGATGAAGCAGACGATGCCTTGACCCGTCTTCTCCGCGATGCGCCGTTCCGCCATGCGGAAGAAACGCACGTAGAGGTCGTTCAACCCCTGTCCTTCCGGCCGCCGCACCCGCCTCGTCGTCCGGTAGGCGTCCGAAAGCTCCCGCTCCTCCTCCACCGCCATGCCCGCGAAGCCGTTGTAGGGCGGATTGCCGAGGATCACGAGAATCGGCGTATCCTGCTTCACCCGCTCCGCCCGGTCGCGTTCTTCCTCCAGCTCGGGGAAGGGCAACGGCTTCGTCGCTCTCGGCTCCCAGCCGGTGAGCGCGTTGGTGAGGAAGACGCCGGCACGCTCGGTTCCATCATCCGCGAGCGGCGCGTCGAGGTCCTGCATGGTCAACCCGACTTGCAGGTGGGCGACCACGAAAGGCGCGGGCATGATCTCGAAGCCGAACACGCGCCCGGTCGCCGCCTGCTTCACCCGCGCACCGGCCAGCGCGCCCAGGCCGCGCCCTTCCAGATTGGCGGCGATGCGGCGCAGCACTTCGGCGAGATAGGCCCCCGTCCCGCAGCACGGGTCCAGCACGTAGACGTTCTCCGCCGCGAGTCCGTCCGGGATGCCGAGGTCGTCCTTCAGCGCCCGGTCCACGCGGGCGACCATGTAGCGCACCACTTTTGAAGGCGTGTACCAGACGCCGAGTTGCTTGCGCAGCGCCGGGTCGAAGGCTTCGAGGAAGGGCTCGTAGAAGTAGGGTACCGCCGGGTCCTGCCCGGCGCCCTCGCCCGCGTTGAAGCGGGCGAAGAAGGCGGGCTGGTCCACCCGGTCGAGCGCGGCGGCGGTCCAGTCCAGGACTTCCACGAGGCCGAGCGGTTGCAGACGGCCGGGGTCGGAGAGTTGCTGGAACAACGCCCGCAGCACCGGCGCGCGCAGGTGCCAGACCGCCTCACGCCAACTGAACCTTCCGGCGCCGTCGCCGCTGGAGAACGATGCCCCGTCGTCAGACCCGGCGCCTGCACGCGCCCACAGCACCCAGGCGGAGAAGACGCCGTAGAACAAGGTCTGCACCAGGGTCGAGCGGAAGAAGCGCGCGCCCTTCTCGCCCTCGAAGCGCACCCCGAGCGCATCTTCGAGCGCCTGCCGCACCACCGCCAGCGCCGACGCATCGCCCGCCGCCTCCACCCGCGCGAGACCGTCCCGGGCATAGGACGCAAGCAGCCACGCCAAGTCCTTCGGCTCGACGAGTGCGGCCCGGTGCGACAGCGCCCGGCACAGATATTCGCCAAGACCCGCGCCGACCTTGCGGGCGAAGGCGCGCGGCTCCTCCAGCCTGCGGTGGAAGTCGTCCGCGCTGTCCGCCAAGCGGAAGGTCTCCAGCTTCGCCGGGCGGCCCGCCGCGTCTTCACCCACCAGCACGAAGTCGCGCGCATTGGTCACCAGAACCAGTCGGTAGCGGTTCCAGTAGCGGCTGATCTGATCGCCCGCCGCAGTGAGCCAGATGTCGTCATCGGCGGCCTTCACTTCCACCACGCCGTGCTCCGGCGTCTGCCCCTCGCGGGGCCGGCCCCGCTGGACCTGCTTCGCCCCGTAGAGACCGAAGTCGGGATGGCCCGCGCCCTGATCGGCCAGTTCCCCGACACAGAACACCTTGGGCTTGAGGGTCGCGCCGACGGCATCGAGCAGATTCGCGAGCGGGGTGTAACTGGACCGCTCGCCGGTGGCGCCGCCGGAGGCGCGCACCTGCCGCAGATCGGCGAAGTATTTCTCGACCGCCGTCGTCAGTTGCCGGTTCGTTCCTGTCATTGTCCCTGTTGCCGTCGTGCAAGGCCGTCGGCCTGCCCACTTGGGCGGCGGTGTTCATCGTAGCCGACCGAGACCGCGACGGAGCGCATGACATGGAGGACGCAGAGGCGCGGCCAACCGGACCAGTGGCATCATCCCAACCAGGCGTTGCGCCGTCCGCCGTCGCCGCTGCCCCTCCGGCACGGCGCGGATCGACCGTGCGAAACGTCCTGCTGCCCGGTCGTCGTTCGATCCACGGGCCGGCCCTCATCGACGACGAAGGGATGCGCCATCCTTCGACACGCAAGGCGCCGCGGATGCCGGCCTCGTACAGCAATTCCCGCCAAGCCCGAAAACGTCCGTTGAATCACCGTGATCGGATGCTCAGGGGGCAGAGAAAACCGCGAAATCCCGATGACACGACGGTGTTCGGGACGTTGGCGGGAATCGCTGGGCCTCGTACTCTCCCGTTGTTCGGCAGCTTGCGATGATAGTATCTTCCGCCCTCCCGCCCTGCCCGCCCGCTGCCGCCAGGACCCGGTGCGCGGAATGCGGCTGGCACGGGAAGCCGCCCCGGAGAAGGATCCTCCGTGCTCACCATTCGCAACCTCCAAACCGGATACGGCAAGGTGCAGATCCTGCGCGGGATCGACATGTCCGTGCCCGAAGGCCGTATCGTCGCCCTGCTCGGCGGCAACGGGACCGGCAAGTCGACCCTGCTGAAGGCGGTGTCCGGCCTCCTGCCGGTGTGGTCCGGAAGCATCGAGTTCAACGGCGAGGAGATCCGGAACCGCAAGCCCAACGTCATCGTCCGGCGCGGGCTGACCCAGGTCACCCAGGGCAAGGACATGTACCCGGCCATGACGGTGGAGGAGAACCTCCGGATCGGCGCCCATACGCGCAACGACAAGGCCGGGGTCGTGGCCGACATGAACAAGGTGTTCGACTACTTCCCGGTGCTCGGGGAGCGCCGCCGCCAGCTCGCCGCGACCCTGAGCGGGGGCGAGGTGCAGATGCTGGTCATCGGACGCGGCCTGATGGCCAATCCCAAGCTCATCATGCTCGACGAGCCGAGCTCGGCCCTCGCTCCGCGGGTCGTGCTCGACATCTTCAGCATCGTCAACCGCATCAACCGCAATGAAGGCATCACGATCCTGCTCGTGGAGCAGAACGTGCGCATGGCCCTCCTCCTCGCCGAGTACGGCTACGTGATCCGCGACGGCGTGATCCACATCGAGGGGGATGCGCGCGACCTCATCAACGACGACAACGTGCGGCTGGCCTACCTCGGGGGCACGGTCGCGGACGCCGGGGCGGAGCTGGCCCACTGAGGCCGGCCGCCGCACCAAGAGCGAAAACGCATGGACCTGCTGCTCGACTTCATCATCGTCGGACTGTCCATCGGCATCGTGTACGGGCTGGTCGCGCTCGGCATCTCGCTCATCTTCTCCGGGCTCGACATCGTCCACTTCGCGCACGGCGAGGTGTACATGATCGGCGCCTTCCTCGGCATCGCGATCGTCAGCATCAGCGGGGTTCCGTACTTCGGGGCGCTGGTGGGGGCGATGATCGTCACCGGCGCCGTCGGCGTCGTCATCGAGAGGGTGTTCTATCGCCGCCTCACCCGCGGCGGCGGCGGCTACACGGTCGCCGGCATGGGCATGATCATCTGCGGGTTCGGAATGTCGGTGGCGCTGCAGAACGTCGCCTACCTGATCTGGGGCGCCGCGCCCCATCCCTATCCGGTGAGCTTCGGGATGCCGATCTTCCTCGGCAACATCGCGCTGCCGAAGTCCTACCTCTACATCCTCGTCAGCGCGCTGGTGCTGATGGCCGTGCTCCATACCTTCCTCACCCGCACCAAGCTGGGTCTCGCGGTGCGTGCCGTCGCGTACAACAAGGACACGTCGTACCTCATGGGGGTGAACGTGCCGGCGATGATCTCGCTCATCTTCGGCGTGGCGTGCGCGATGGCCGCGGTGGCCGGGGTGCTGATCGGCCCCATCAACTACGTGCAGATCGAGATGGGCTACCTGATGCTGCTCAAGGCGTTCGCCGCCGCCGTGGTCGGCGGATTCGGAAGCCTCCCGGGAGCGCTGCTCGGCGGCGTGGTGGTGGGACTTTTCGAGACGCTGTGCGCGGGTTACCTGATCGCCAGCTACAAGGACATCTATGCCTTCCTGCTGCTGATTACGGTATTGATGGTGAGACCGACCGGCCTGCTCGGTATCATCGTGAAGGTGAAGGCGTAGGCATCAGGCCGATGGTGGAAGAGAAGGGGAGCCCCTGCCGCGTGGCCGGGGCTCCGTATCACCGGCGGCGCCGGGACGCTACGGCGTCGCCATTACCCGAACGAGAGGAGAACGACATGAATGCAGTCCGAAAGAACGAATGGCTCTGCCCGAGGAGCGTGGTGGCCGGTCTCGCGGCCGGCGCCATGTTGGCGGTGGCGGGCGCAGCGTCCGCCGGCGTCATCAAGATCGGGGCGAGCCTGCGCATGAAGACCGAGACCGGCGAGAAGTACGGGCAGATGGTGGTCGACGAGCTCAGCGCGATCAACGCGGCCGGCGGGGTCAACGGCCACACCATCGAGGTCAAGCTGCTCAACGACGAGTGCAAGTCCGACATCGGCGTGGCGAACGCCACCAAGTACGCCTACCAGGACAACGTGCATCTCTTCGTCGGCTCGACGTGCAGCTCGGTGTCGCTGCCCATCGTGGACGTCGTCCACAAGGCCGGGGTGCCGATGCTGATCCCCCATTCCACCAACTACAAGATCACCCTGAAGGGCAGCCCCTGGGTGTTCCGGGTGCCGATCTCGTCGCGTTTCTCGGCCGCCGCGGCCGCGAAGTACACGGCCGAGAACATCGGCAAGAAGATCGCCTACATCTGGGCCTCCGACGCCGCCTCGCAGGCCGATGCGCAGAAGTTCTACGAGTACATCCGGAATTTCCACGGCGAGGGGCCGCTCTACGCGGAGCAGTTCCAGGAGGGCGAGCTCGACCTTCGCCCCCACCTCCTCAAGATCAAGGCGCTCCAACCCGAGGCGCTGATGATCTCCGCCCAGTCCCAGGACTTCGCGCGCGGGCTGGTGCAGTCCTACGAGGTGGGGATTCCGCCGTCGGTGAAGCGCATCGGTGGCTCGGCCGCGTCCAACCGGCCTGCCCCCATCCTCGCGGGCGATGCGATCAAGGGGGTGTTCTTCCACGCCGCGTTCTCCTACGTCGATCCGGACCCGAACGCCCAGGCGTTCGTGAAGATGACCACCGAGCGCTACGGTGTCCCGACTCCCGATCACGACTTCTCGCAAGCCTGGGATCTCGTGCAGGTCGCGAAGATGGCGCTGGAGCGGGCGAATCTGACCCTCAGCGACGATTCGCTCGCCGCCGACCGGGCCGCGATCCGGGACGCGCTCGCGACCATTCAGGGTTACAAGACCCTCGGAGGCGGCGTGGTCGACTTCTGTGCCGATGCGACGCCGGAATGTCGTGACGGCAACAAGACCCCGGTGCTCATCGAGTACACGAAGGGCGGCGAGGACTACGAGCTTCGCGTGATCGGCAAGACCACGTTCGGCGCGGATTTCGGTCTCGACGGAATGCAGGAAGAGGCCGCGGCGCTCAGGAAGTCCCTCGACAACTGACGCCGGCGAGAGCGGCGAAACGCTCGACGTCGGCAGACCGCGGGCGGACGGCATCGCGTCCGCCCGCGGTCGTTTCCACAACCCTTGGAAGTCGAGCTTCGGGATACGTATCCGGTCCGGAACATCGTCTCATTCATGGACGTCGGCATGACGGGCAGCGTCCGGCCCCAGGTTGATTGACGCGCATCTCGACTCCCGGCACCCGGGGTTGAACGACCCATGCCGCACGCGGCGGCACGATCAGGCAGGCGACATGGCGGAGCAGGCGGCAAGCCTTCGATTCATCGACGCGACGGAACGCGGGCTCACGCGATTGCGCGCCGTCCACCCGCTCGCGCCGTGGCTCGTCGCGTTCCTGTTGCTCGCGCCGCTGCCGTGGGTGCTCCTCAACACCTACCACGTCTTCCTCGCGAACTTCATCTGCGTGATGATCCTGCTGTCGGTGGGCCTCAACATCGTCAAGGGGTTCTGCGGGCAGGTGACGGTCGGGCACGTGGGGCTCTACGCGATCGGCGCCTATACCGCGGCGGTCATGTCGGTGAACTTCGAGATGACCTTCTGGGTGTCCCTGCCCATCGCGGTGATGGTCACGCTGCTCGCGGGCGCGGTGGTGGGAATCCCTTCGTTCCGGCTCGAAGGCGCCTATCTGGCGCTGGTGACCCTCGGGCTCGGCGAGTCGGTGCGCATCTTCATCAGCGCCACCGAGTACCTCGGCGCCACCAACGGGTTCAGCGGGATCCCCGCCCCGCGCATCGGCGACTTCCGGTTCGACACCTACCAGAAGTACTACTACCTCGTGATGCCGGTCATGCTGCTCGGGGTGTTCTTCTCGTTCCGGATCCTGCGCTCGCGGCTCGGGCGCGGATTCATGGCGGTGCGCGAGGATCCGGTGGCCGCGGCCGCGGCCGGGGTCAACGTCCGCGGCCACAAGATGATCGCGTTCCTGATCAGCGCGGGGTACGCGGGCTTCGCCGGGGCGCTCTACGCCCACATGATCCCGGGCTACCTCAACCCCCGGAACTTCACCGTCATCGAAATGGTGACCCTGCTGCTCATGGTGGTGCTCGGCGGGCTCGGGCATATCTGGGGCGGGGTCATCGGCGCCATCATCGTCACCATCGTCTACGACATCACCAAGGACTACTACCACTACTCGCTGCTGCTGTTCGGCTCCGTGATCGTCCTCACCGTCCTGTTCATGCCGAAAGGCATCGGCGGAATCATCGATCGGTTCATCGCGACCCGGCGGTTCATCGCGGTCCGCGAAGGCCAGGCGACGCGACCGGGTTCGGACGATGCTGCTTAGGACGGAGAACCTGTCGAAACACTTCGGCGGCCTCCGGGCCGTCGACGGGATCGACTTCGAGCTCGAGGAAGGCGAGGTACGCGGGCTCATCGGCCCCAACGGCTCCGGCAAGAGCACGTTCTTCAACTTGGTCTCCGGCATCTACCGGCCCGACGAGGGCAGCCGGATCCGGATCGACGGGCAGGACACCACCCACTTCGAGTCGCACCGGATCGCGGCCCTGGGCGTGGCCCGGACGTTCCAGTTGCTGCGGGTCTTCTCCGAGATGACGGTGCTCGAGAACCTGCTGGTGGGACACCATCTCCACGTGGCCTACGGCCCGGTGGCGGCGGTGCTCGGCACCCGCCGGATGCGGAACGAAGAGAGGCGCGTACGCGAGGAGATGATGGAGCTGCTCGCGTTCATCGGGCTCGCGGACTTCGCCGAGATGCTGGCCTCGGAGCTCTCCGTCGGGCAGCGCCGGCTGCTCGCGCTCGGCCGGGCGATGGCCATGCGCCCGCGCCTGCTGATGCTCGACGAGCCGGCCGCGGGACTCTCCCCGGTCAACGTGGACAACCTGCTGCGGATCATCGTCGGGCTGAAGGAGCGCTACGGCCTCACCGTGATCATCGTCGAGCACATCCTCAGGGTGGTGATGGACACGTGCGAGAAGGTCACGGTGCTCGACCACGGCCAGAAGATCGCCGAGGGGACGCCGGACGAGGTCAAGACCGATCACGCGGTGATCGAGGCGTACCTCGGCCGGGAGATGGAGGACGACGAGGTCCGCCGGGTGCTCCAGGGCTGATCCGGATTGCGGCATCGCTGGCCGATCCCTCCGGAGGAGGAACCGGGCAGTCCAGATCGAGCGCTTGCACCGACATCCTCAACCGCCGCCGCACCGAGGTCGACTGGATCAACGGGGCGATCGTCCGCCTCGGGGAGAAGCACGACATCGCGACGCCGATCAACCGCACCCTCGTCGGTGCGGTGAAGGGGCTGGAGAAGCACTTTGATTGAGCGCCGACGGTCGGCTTGCTCCTTCACACCGTAGTGCATCACTCGCCGGAGAAGCACTTTGTCCAAGCGCCGATGCCGGGGGTTCCCGTGAGCGTGCTGTACCTCGTGCGCCACGGGGAGAGTGAATGGAACCGGATCGGGCGCATCCAGGGCCGCCGGGAGTCGCCGCTGACCGGGCTTGGCCGGGCGCAGGCTGCCGCGCTCGGCCACATGCTGCGGGAGGTGCTGCCGGACCCGGGGATCGACATCGTCGCGAGCCCGCTCGAACGGGCCTTCGAGACCGCGACGATCATCGCGGGCGAATTGGGTCGCGACGCAGGCGACGTACGGATCGACAAGCGCATCAGCGACTTCGACGTCGGCGTCCTCGCCGGGTATCCGGGCTGGGATGCGGTCGCAACCGACCACCCGGAGCTTGCCCGCGCGCGCCTGGAGGATCCGATCCGCTTCCGGCCGCCCGGCGGCGAGAGCGGCGCCGACGTGCTCGCCCGCGCACAGGACTTTCTCGACGAACGGAAGGCCGCCGGCCGCGACACCCTGGTCGTCTGCCACGGCGTGATCAACAAGTTCATCCGCGCCGCCGCGCGGGGTATCACCGGAGGGGACATCATCGCGCTCGGTGAAGATCAGGAGGTCGTCTACCGGCTCGACGGTGCGGTCGAGATCGAATTGAAGGCGACTCGGGGGGCCAGGGCACGATAGCGGCGCCGCACCGACCGCGAGGCACAGGAGAGGCCAGGATCGAGCATGTCCCGTAGTCCATCGCCTCCTGCCTGCGCCGGCGGATCGGGTGGCGCGGGCATTGTCCGGAAACAAGTATCAACGTAGCATGAATTCCTGATATTCCATCCTGCAGAAGCGTCCCGGTCGAGGTGGACATGGTGCGGATCATATTCCAGGCGCGGCGGCGAAGGATGCGCCGCGCGACGATCGGCGGAGCCTTGGCGATCGGTACCTTGCTCGCCGGCGGTTGTTCCGGAACCCTCGAAGACGTTTGGCCTGACCGGCAGCCGAGCTACAAGTCGAGCAGGAGCGCGCCACCGCTCGAGGTGCCGCCCGATCTCACAAGCTCTTCGATGCGGGATTCACTGCCGATCCCCGGTGTCGACGCCACGTACTCGCAGTATGCGAGCGACTCGGGAGGCGGCGGGGCCCGGTCCGCGCCGACGGTGCTTCCGGTCATCGACGACGCCAGGATCGAGCGCGAAGGCGGCCGGCGCTGGCTGGTCGTTGCCATGCCGCCGGAGGAGGCGTGGCCCAGGCTTCGCGACTTCTGGTTCGATCAGGGGTTCACCGTCGAGACCGAGGAGCCGGACGTCGGGGTCATGGAGACGAACTGGGCCGAGAAGCAGACCCCGCTCCCCGCGGGCATTCTCAAGAGAGCGGTTCAGCGAATCTCCGATACGCTCTACGGAGTGGCGATCCGCGATCAGTTCCGGACCCGGATCGAGCGCGGGACCGAGCCCGGCACCACCGAGATCTACGTCTGGCATCGTGGCGCGGAGCAGATTGTCGTCGGCGACGAGACCCACGATGCGCGGGTGGAGGGCCTCGGCCGGATGGTGTGGCAGCCTCGCCCCCGCGACCCCGGGCTCGAAGCGGAGATGCTCTCGCGGCTGATGATCTTCCTCGGCGTGGACGAGCAGCGCGCGGCCACGCTCGTTGCCGCGGACGCCCCTTCGGAGCCACGCGCGCGTCTCGTGCGCGAGGATGACGGCACGACGGCCCTCGTCCTCGGCGAAGGCTTCTCACCCGCGTGGCGGCGTACCAGCATCGCCCTCGACCTCGCCGGGTTCACCGTCGAGGACCGGGATCGTTCGCGGGGGCTGTTCTTCGTGCGCCATGCCGACCGCGAAGACAGCCCGCGAAGCGAAGGCGGGGGATGGCTCTCCGCACTGAAATTCTGGGGAGACGATGACGACGCGGAGCAGGGCGATGACGCCTACGTGGTTCGCGTCATCGGAGAAGCGCCGGCCACGAGCCGGGTCATCGTGGTGGACCGGAATGGGGCGCGCGACGAGAGCCCGGCCGCGTCTCGTATCCTCACCGTGCTTCACGAGCACCTGGAGTAGCCGGCCCGCATCTCCGGCAATGCTTCGTCACCTCGCACGAGGTTTCACGGACGAGGGACTACCGGCGGCGACGCGCGGCATGACGCAACAGACGTTCCCGCCGTCGGCGCTGGCGCGGGGTCAGCGTGTTTCGCCTGCCTTTGAACGGATTCTCTCCCGTGCGGAATTCGATGCGCAGCGGCGTCCCGACCAGCGCGAACGCGGAGCGAAAGCGTCCCGCGAGGTAGCGCCGGTAAGAGGCCGGGACCAGCTCCGTCTGATTGCCGTGCACGACGATGACCGGAGGATTCGAGCCGCCCTGATGGGCATAGCGCAGCTTGATCCGGCGACCCCGCACCAGCGGCGGCGGCATGTGCTCGACCGCGCTCTCGAGTGCGCGGGTGACGCTGGACGCCGCGAGCTTGGCGAACGCCGAGCGATGGCAGGTATCGACACCGCGCATGAGCTCGCCGAGGCCGGTTTCGTGCAGGGCCGAGATGCGGCATACCGGGCAGAACGGTGCGAACGCGAACCGGCGCCGGGCATCGGCCCTCAACGCGGCGCGGGCTTCGCCCACCGCTCGATCCCATTTGTTGATCGCGATGACCGGAGCTCGCCCGCCGTCGAGGACGAGCCCCAGCAGAGATGCGTCCTGGTCGCTCAGCCCGGTGCCCGCGTCGAGCAGGACGATCGCGACGTCGGAGTCCGCGATCGCCTCGAGCGACTTGACGATGCTGAACTTCTCGACCGTCTCCGACACCCGGGAACGGCGCCGGATCCCCGCGGTGTCAATCAGGACGTAGCGTCGCCCGCGGTGCTCGAAGGGAACCTCCACGCTGTCGCGGGTGGTGCCCGGCATGTCGTGCGCGAGCACCCTGGCATCTCCGACAAGCCGATTGACGAGGGTGGACTTGCCGGTATTGGGCCGTCCGATGATACATACGCGAATGCCGTCGTCGCGGCTCGCGGCCGTCTTCGCGTCGTCTTGCGGGAGCATCCCCGCCAGTGCGGCGGTGATGCGGCCGATGCCGCGCCGATGCACTGCCGCGATCGGGATCGGATCGCCCAGGCCCAATGCGTGGAATTCGGCGGTGGCGACGGTTTCGTCGAGCCCGTCGACCTTGTTGGCGGCGAGGAGTATCGGCTTGCCCGAGCGTCTGAGCCGATCCGCGATGCGCTGGTCCGCGCCGGTGAGGCCCGCTCGCGCATCGAGCACCAGCACCACCACCCCGGACTCCTCGACCGCGAGCGCGGCCTGATCGGAGATGAGCCTGGAGATCGGGTCTCCGTCGTTGACGAGGCCGCCGGTGTCGACCGCCACGACATCGCGTTCCTGAATTCGCACGTAGCCGTAACGCCGGTCACGGGTCAGCCCCGGCAGGTCCGCGACGAGGGCGTCCCGCGTGCGGGTCAGTGCGTTGAACAGTGTGGACTTGCCGACGTTGGGGCGGCCGACGAGTGCGATCGTGGACGACATGCGGCGGACCCGGCTCGTCATCGTCCGCACCGGCTCGCGAAGCCGGAGCGCCGGCGTTCAGGGAAGGGTCAGGGCAGTGAGCGTGCCGCTCTCGCCGAGGACGTACACGACGCTCCGGCTGGTCACCGGAGGGGCGAGCACTGCGCTGCTGCCGACGCGCACCCGGGCGGCGAAACGACCGTCGTCGATGCCGAGCCAGTGGACGTGGCCTTCGAAGTCCGCGACGACGACGTAGTCCCCCAGCTCGACGGGCCGGGTCACCTGTCGCCGTTCGAGCCCGTCCTGTCGCCAGAGCGACGCGCCGGTGCCGCGGTCGAATGCCCAGACGTGGCTCTGTTCATCGGTGACGTAGAGCAGTCGCCGGCCGAGCCCGATACCCGCGCGCGACGACGTGTCGCGCTGCCACAGCGGACGGCCGGTGCCCAGATCGAAGGCGGCGACGCGCCCCTGGAACGTGACCGCGTACACCACACCGTCCGAAACCACCGGATCCGCGTCCATGTCGACCAGGCGTTCCAGCTCGGTGCGACCAGTCGGCAGGGCGACGGCGGATTCCCACAGAAGCTGTCCGTCCGCGAGCGACACCGCGGCCAGATGGCCGCTGTCGAACCCCGCGACCACGACGTCGTCGGCGATGGCGGGAGCGCTGGTTCCGCGCAGGGTCAGGACAGGCACGGTACGGGTGTAGACCCAGCTCCGCTCCCCGTTCGCGGCGTCGAGCCCGAAGAGCTTTCCGTCGACGGTGCGTACGGCGACGATCCCCCCGCCGACCGCCGGCGCCGACAGCACCTCGCTCGTCACCCGTGTGCGCCACGCGACGGCGCCGTCCGCGACGGCGAGCGCGACCACGTCGCCGGCGCTGCTGCCGACCACCACGAGACCGGAGCCTGCGCCGGGGCCTCCGGAGATGGGGACGCCGGTGTCGGCCTCCCAGAGCCGCTCGCCGGTGAACGGGTCATACGCTGCAACGTCGCCGTCGTGGCCGGCGACGAATACCCGGCCACCGGCCACGGCCGGGCGAAGCTCGAGACGCCGGCCGCCCTCGCCGGCAGCGGCTCGACGACTCCAAAGCGTTTCGATCCTGGTCGCCGGCTCGAATTCTTCGAGCGTCGCCGGGGCCGGCGCATCCTCGTCGCCCCGCAGGTAGTCGGTGACGGCGCCGCAGCCCGACAGGGCAAGCACCGCGAAGAGTACGATGGACGGCGCGAACATCGTGTCGCGGCTCGCAGGGCGGATGTCGTGCGTATCGCGCATCGTGGGATCGTCCATGTCAGCTTGATGGAGAGAATGCGAGCGCGCCGAGATCGTCGAGCTTCATGCGTACCCGGATGCGGGTCGAAGGTGAAAGCTCCGCATCGGCAAGCACCGTTTCGTAGGATTCTCGAGCCGCGGCGCGGTCGCCGCGAGCGTGATGGACGTCGCCTTGCAGCTCCTTGACGGGGCCGTGAAACGGCGCGGCGTCGATCCTGCCGAGCTCGGCCAGTGCGCCGTCGTAATCCCGTGCGTCGACCATCAGGCGGGCGAGCCGTAGCCGTGCGATGGGGACGAGCTCGGGGAACGGCGCGTGCTCCACGACCCATTCCAGATGCTGTTTCGCCTTGGCGGGATCATTGGATTGCACCGCAGCGCGGGCGGCGATCAGGGAGGCGAGCGATGCATAGGTGGAATCCGGAAATTCGCCGGCCAGCGCATCGGCCTGCGACAGCGCCTGTTCATGGTTGCCGGCGGTCGCGTCGTTGACGAGCTGCTCGAAACGCACGGAGGCGAGCTCGGCCTGCGAGCGTTGCCAGGTCTGCCAGGACGACCATCCGAGGACCGCCGCCAATCCGATCCCGAGACCGGCGAGCACGCCCTTGCCGTTCTCCGACCACCATTTCTTCAGTGCTTCGACTTGTTCCTCGTCGCCCGCCACCGGGATCCTCCTCTCCTGGCTCGCCCGCTATTCCGCGAATACGTTCCGGACGATGTGGCCGGCGAGATCGTCGATCGACACCATCGACTGCGGTCCACGCGCCCGGAGGTCCTTCACTGCAATCCGTCCGTTGCGCGCCTCTTCCTCTCCGAGCAGAAGCGCGAGGCGCGCGCCGCTGCGGTCCGCGCGCTTGAGCTTCGCCTTGAAGCTTCCGTGCCCCGCATCGACGACGAGGCGCAGCTCCGGCACCGCGTCGCGGAGGCGCTCCGCCACCGCGTGCGCGAGAATCGAAGCCCGCGGTCCGGCCGACGCGAGGTAGGCATGCGGCATGGCGACCGGAAGCTCGACCGACTGGACGTCGAGCAGGGCGACGAGACGCTCGAGCCCGATTGCGAATCCGATCGCCGGGTTCGCGGGCCCGCCGATCTCGGCGACGAGGTTGTCGTAACGCCCACCGCCGCACACCGCGCCCTGTGCGCCGAGCTCGCCGGTCGTCCATTCGAACACGGTTCCAGTGTAGTAGTCGAGACCGCGTACGAGGCGGGGGTTCACTCGATACTCGACGCCTGCTTCGTCGAGCATGGCGAGTAGCTGGTCGAGGTGGGCGCGCGCATCGTCGTCGTGCTCGTCGATGATCCGCGGCGCCTCCTCGATCAGCGCCTGCATGGAGGGGTTCTTCGAATCGAGGATCCGTAGCGGGTTCGTCTCGATCCGGCGCGAGCTGTCCGCGTCGAGCGCATCCGCGCGCGCGGAGAAGTACTCGACGAGGCGGGCGCGGTAGCGCGCCTGGATGTCGCGGCTGCCGAGCGAGTTCAGCTCCAGGGAGAGCCCGGAGAGGCCGAGCGCCTTCCACAGGCGCCGGGTCATCACGATGAGCTCCGCCTCCGCGCTCGGCGCGGCGATGCCGAAGATCTCGACGTCGATTTGATGGAACTGGCGATACCGTCCCTTCTGGGGGCGTTCGTACCGGAACATCGGCCCCATCGTCCACACCCTGCGCCCGGGCGTGCGCAGGAGTCCGTGCTCGATGGCGGCCCGTACGACGCTCGCGGTGCATTCGGGGCGTAGCGTCAGGCTCTCGCCGTTGCGATCGTCGAAGGTGTACATCTCCTTCTCGACGATGTCCGTCACCTCCCCGATCGAGCGCCGGAAGAGCTCGGTCCGCTCCACCAAGGGCGGCCGGATCTCCTCGTATCCGTACGCGCCGAGGAGGGTGCGCACGTGACGCTCGATGTGCTGCCATGCGGAGACGGCGTCCGGGAGGACGTCGTTCATGCCGCGAATGGCCTGGATGGCGTTCATCGGTTCGAGTACTGCCGGCATCGGTTCATTCGCCGCGGCCTTGCGTTTGCGAGGGTTCCGCCGGCGAGGTGGCGTCCGTCGCCGTGGTACCGGAGGACTCCGTGGCATCGGAGCCGCCTTCGGGCGCCGAGCCGACGCTGAATCGAGCGACCCCGTGCCTCATGTATGGCTCGTGATCGAACACCTCTCCGTCGATCCGCACCCGGACGTTTCCGCCGGATCCGAGCAGGACGTCGAATGGCTGCGCACCGTCGAAGCTGAGCGTCCGACCGGGTTGCACGAGACCGAGGAACAGGCGGGTACGCTCGCGATCGTAGATCTCCACCCACGATTCGTTCCCGAACTCGAGGACGAGTCCGGGCCGTATCGTTTCGACGGTGGCGGTGACGGCCCCGGTGTCGGTCGGAGCCGTCTCGGAGGAGGGTGTCGCGGGGACGGCGGACGGCGTCACGGCAGGAAGCGATGCGCTGGCCGATTCGTCAGCCCCATCCGCGCGGCCGGTTCCGTCGGGGGTCGGCGCATCCCCGCCATCGGCGTCCCCGGGGCTCGTCTCGGCGGCACGGTCGGCGCCGATGGCGAGGTCCGCTCCGGCCTCGGCTTCGGACTGTGATGCCCGCGTCGCGAGAGCTTCTCGATCCGTCGCGGCTCCGGAAACGGTCGCGCGGGGATCATCGTCCTGTGGCTGCTCGTCCGTTCGGTCGGGCGCCGTGACGATGGACTCGCCGCCCGCTTCCCCGTCAATCGTCGCCGTTCCGGCCGCGGCCCCTTCGGCGGTCGGAAACGACGGATCCGGGGACGCATCGGGCGACCAGTCGAACAGATCGCCGACGATACCGAATCCTCCATCCTCCTGGCTGTGCCACCACAGCCCCACCAGCAGCACCAGCACCGCCGCGACGGCGTACGTGACGAGGCGGACCGGGGTGTCCGATGTATGGGCCTGCTGCGTTTCCATGACATCCGAAGCGAGGGGCGGCGGCTCGAACTCGTGGCGGTCGTACATCTCGAGAATCGGCCCGGCCGGAAGCCCCAGCACACGGGCATAGCCGCGCAGGTATCCGCGCACGAAGGTGGGGGCGGGAAGGCGATCGAACGAGTCGGCTTCGATCGCTTCGATCGTCTTCGGGTGGAGGAGGAGCGCGGCCGCGACCTTGTCGGCGTTCATGTTCGCCGCTTCCCGGGCTCGCCGAAGGTGCGCCCCCGGACCGCTGTCTTCGAGGGCACCGCCGAACTCGGGTTCCGTCTTCACCGCGAACGCCTCAAGCCATCTGCGGCGCCGGTGCGACGTGCACTCCGCGCCGTTCCGCAACCCGCCGGCTTCGCGGCACCACGCGCCCCGCGAGCTGGCCGCAGGCGGCGTCGATGTCGTCCCCCCGGGTCTTGCGGGTGATGGTCATCACCCCTGCCGCGATGAGGACGTCCCTGAAGCGATCCACCGCTACGGCCGGCGAGCGCCGGTAGCGCGTGTCCGGGAAGGGGTTGAACGGGATGAGATTGACTTTCGCCGGGAGGTCGCCCAACCGGCGGGCGAGGCGGCGCGCATGCTCCGGGGTGTCGTTGACCTCGTCGAGCATGACGTACTCGAACGTGATCTTCTGCCGGGGGAGGGCGCCGACGTACTCCCGGCAGGCCGAGAGCAGCATGTCGATGGGGTACGTGCGATTGATCGGCACGAGGACGTCCCGCAGCGCGTCGTCGGGCGCGTGCAACGACACCGCCAGACTGACCGGACAGCGGCGGGCCAGCGCCCGGATCCCCGGAACGACCCCGGCGGTGCTCAGCGTCACCCGCTTGCGCGCGAGCCCGGAGCCCAGATCGTCGAGCATCAGATCGAGAGCGGGAACGACGTTGCCGAGGTTGAGCAACGGCTCGCCCATCCCCATCAGCACCACGTTGGTGATGTCCGGGCCGGTGTGGCCGGAGTCCGCGAGGATGCGGCTCGCGGCCCAGAGCTGTCCGACGATCTCCGCGGCGTCCAGATTTCGGTTGAATCCCTGCTGCGCGGTCGCGCAGAACGTGCAGTTCAGCGCACAGCCGACCTGCGAGGACACGCACAGGGTGCCGCGGTGGCCGTCCGGGATGTACACGGTCTCCACGCAGTTGCCGCTGTCGACCCTGAACAGCCACTTGCGGGTCCCGTCCGCCGAGACCCGGTCGGCGACCGCCTCGGGTGCGCGGATCTCCGCGACCGTGTCGAGCCGGACCCGCAACGCCTTGCCCAGATCGGTCATTGCGCCGAAGCTCGCCGTATGCCGGTGGTGGATCCACTTCAACACCTGGGCCGCGCGGAACGGCTTCTCGCCGAGGGACGCGAAGAATTCCCGCATTCCCTCCCGCGGCAATCCCAGGAGATTGGTGGGTCCAGGCATTTCTCGAAGCTGCCTCTCGAACGCGGTACGACCGTCAGCGGGTTCGCGGGCAGACGTCGCCCGTTCCGAAGAAGAACTCGATCTCGCTCTTCGCGGTCTCGGGGCCGTCCGAGCCGTGCACCGCGTTCTCCGTGACCTCGACCGCGAAATCCGCGCGGATGGTGCCGGGAGCCGCCTCGGCCGGATTCGTCGCTCCCATCACCTCGCGATTCTTCGCGATCGCGTCCTCGCCTTCGAGGACCTGGACCATGCACGGCCCGGAGGTCATGAACTCGACGAGCTCGGGGAAGAACGACCGGTCCCTGTGCACGGCGTAGAACGCCTCCGCCCGTGCGCGGGACAGATGCACCATGCGCGCCGCCACGATCCGCAAGCCCGCGGCTTCGAGCCGCGCGCAGATCCGTCCGATGGCGTTCTTCGCGACCGCATCGGGCTTGATGATCGAGAGTGTCCGTTCCATCGTCATGAAGGCTGCTCCCTGCTGTGGTGTCCCGGTGAACGAGGTGAAATGAATCCGGCGGCGAGTGGGTCCGGGGACGCGGCGGGACCGGGGAGCTCGTCCTCTGCCGGGGTCGGCGATGCGTGATCGTATCCGTGAGGCGCAGCAGCCGGAGGCGGCGTTTCCGCTCCGCGCGGCGCCGGCGCCGATGCCCGCGCCAGTCTCATCGGAAGAGGAGACGAGGACGGGGTGCGGGATACGGAACGCCCGGGTGAAGCCGTCGAGTCATGGAGCACGTTTGCGAACGCCTCCAGGGTCGTGGGCCGCCGCGACCGCGCAGCAGGCTGCGCCTCCTTCGCCTTCAGACGCCGAAGCTCTCGCCGCAGCCGCACAAGTTCTTCACGTTGGGGTTGTCGTAGGTGAACGTCTCGCTCAGCCCGTCGCGCGTGAAGTCGATGTGGGTGCCGTCGACCATGGGCAGGGTGTCCGGGGCGACGATGACCGGGATGCCGTTCGACTCGAATACGCGGTCGTCTTCGCCGATCGTGTCTTCCAGATCGACGACGTAGGCGAAACCCGAGCATCCGGTCTTCTTCACCGCGAGCCGGAGCCCCGTTCCGTGGCCGCGCGCGTCGAGAAACCGCCGAACCCGATCGGCCGCGGTATCGCTCAGGGTAATGGACATGGCGTTCTCCGTGCTCGTTCGTTCGGGCTCAATGCGCTGGCTGCACGTTTCGAGCCCGTGATCCGTCCGGCTCGACCTGTACCGCCACCTGTTGCTGGCGCTGCGCCACCTCCCGCACCCGCTGGCGCTCGACGAGCTGGGCCAGATCGATGCCGCTCAGAAACATCTGGATCTGGTGGCTGAGGTCTGTCCACAAGTCGTGTGTGAGACAGCGCTCGTCGTCCTGGCAGTTCTCCTTTCCGTGGCATCGGGTGCTGTCCATGTTCTCGTCGACCGCCCCGATGACGTCGGACACCACGATCGCGTCGGGATCGAAGACCAGACGGTAGCCGCCTCCGGGACCGCGCGTGCTGTCGACCAGGCCTCGCTTGCGCAACTGCGAGAAAAGCTGCTCCAGGTACGAGAGTGAAATCCCCTGGCGTGTCGCGATGTCGGCGAGGGCCACCGGCCCCTGGTCATGATGCAGGGCCAGGTCGAGCATCGCCGTCACCGCGTAGCGGCCCTTGGCGGTGAGTCGCATTCGATCGCCCGGGTGCTTTCAGTAACACCGAAGCCTACATAACTGAGTAATTCAGTCAAGTATTCACGTGCGGCGAGGTCGCTTCACGCCAGAGCGCCGGCAGGCGTCGGCGATACATGCCTCGCTCCCGGCGGCGGTCGTCCCTCGGGCACGGTCGCCCCGCGCCGTCAC
This sequence comes from uncultured Gammaproteobacteria bacterium, assembly GCA_958295835.1. Lineage (GTDB taxonomy): Bacteria > Pseudomonadota > Gammaproteobacteria > HK1 > HK1 > HK1. Next base: position 2,560,182 of record OY282378.1, on the reverse strand, counting down.
AGCGAGCGAAGCGTTTCGAGCTGCGCCTCCAGCTTGCCGATGGAGGTATCGAGCTCCGCGGCCCGCCGGCGTTCCTTCTCCACCACCTCCGCCGGGGCCCGATCGCGAAACGACGGGTTCGCGAGCTTGGCGCGCGCGCGGTCCAGGTTCTTCCCGAGCTTGTCGAGCTGACGATCGAGCCGTTCGATCTCCGCGTCCTTGTCGACGATCCCTTCGAGCGGCACGAGGATTTCCAGCCCGCCGAGGAGCGCGGTCGCGGCCTTCGGAGTCGGGCTCCCGGCTTCGAGGACGTCGATCGTCGCGACCCGGGCCAGCGCCCGCACGTATGTGGCCCCGCATGCAAGCCGATCGCACTCGGTGTCGGACGGGCCGACGAGCACCACCGGTACCTGCCGGCCCGGCGCCAGATCGAGCTCGCCGCGCACGCGGCGGATCGCGAGGACGAGATCCCTGATCCAGGTCATGTGCTCCACCGCCTCCGGGTCGTCGAGCTCCGGCCGCGGCACGGGATAAGGCTCGAGCATGATCGACGGACCGGTACGGCCCGCGAGCGGTGCGACGCGCTGCCAGATCTCCTCGGTGACGAAGGGCATCAGCGGGTGGATGAGCCGCAGCACCGCTTCGAGCGCTCGCACCAGGGTGCGGCGGGTGCCGCGGAGCCTTGCGGGGTCCGCCTCCGGGTCGGTGAGAACGGTCTTCGAGAGCTCCAGGTACCAGTCGCAGTACTCGTTCCAGGTGAAGTCGTAGATGGCCTGGGCCATGAGGTCGAGGCGGTACTGCTCCATCGCGGCGCGGGCCTGCCGTTCCGTGCGTTGCAGCAGCGACAGAATCCACCGCTCGGGGAGTCCGAGCTCGATCTCGCCGTCACCCAGCCCGCAATCCTTGCCCTCCGCGTGGAGCAGCACGAACCGGGCGGCGTTCCAGAGCTTGTTGCAGAAGTTGCCGTATCCCTCGATGCGGCCGAGATCGAAGCGGATATCGCGCCCCTGGGTGGCCAGCGAGCAGAACGTGAACCGCAGCGCATCGGTGCCGTAGGCGGGGATCCCCTCGGGAAACTGGCGCCGGGTCGCCGCGATGATCTGCGGCGCGAGCTGCGGCTGCATCAGGCCGGTGGTGCGCTTGGCGATGAGCTCGTCGAGACCGATGCCGTCGATGAGGTCGATGGGGTCGAGGATGTTGCCCTTCGACTTCGACATCTTGTTGCCGTCGCCGTCGCGCACCAGCCCGTGGATGTATACCTCGCGGAACGGGACGTCGCCCATGAACCTGAGCCCGAACATGATCATGCGGGCTACCCAGAAGAAGATGATGTCGAAGCCGGTGACGAGGACGGTGGTGGGATAGAACGTCTCGAGGCGGCCGGTGCGCTCGGGCCAGCCCAGGGTGGAGAAGGGCCACAGCGCGGACGAGTACCAGGTGTCGAGCACGTCGGGATCCTGCTCCAGGGCCAGCGAGCCCGGGAGCGCGAACTTGTCGCGGACCTCGTCCTCGCTCCGTCCCACGTAGACGTTGCCGTCGTGGTCGTACCAGGCGGGGATCCGGTGCCCCCACCAGATCTGCCGGCTGATGCACCAGTCCTCGATGTTGCGCATCCATTCGAAGAACGTCTTCGCCCAGTGATCGGGAACGAAGCGGATGTCGCCGTTCTCGACCGCGCGGATCGACGGCTCGGCCAGCGGTCCCGTCTTCACGAACCACTGGTCGGTGAGATACGGCTCGATGACCGCGTGCGAGCGATCGCCCCGGGGCACCGTCATCCGATGCGGCTCGGTGCGCACGAGCAGGCCGCGCGCCTCCAGATCCTCCACGATCTTCGCCCGCGCCTCGAAGCGGTCGAGCCCCTGGTACCGTGCCGGCGCGTTGCCGTTGATTCGCGCGTCGCGGGTGAGGACGTTGATCCGCTCCAGCGCGTGACGTTCGCCGACCTGGTAGTCGTTGAAGTCGTGGGCCGGGGTGATCTTGACGCAGCCGGTGCCGAACTCGGGATCGACCATGTCGTCGGCGATGACGGGGATGCGGCGCTCGGTGAGCGGAAGCTCGACCATCGAGCCGACGAGGTCGCGGTAGCGGCCGTCGGCGGGATGGATCGCGACCGCGGTGTCGCCGAGCATCGTCTCCGGGCGCGTGGTCGCCACCTCCAGGTGGCCGCTGCCGTCGATCAGCGGATAGCGGATGTGCCACAGCGCCCCGTTCTCCTCTTCGGAGACGACCTCCAGGTCCGACACCGCGGTCTGCAGGACGGGGTCCCAGTTGACGAGGCGCTTGCCGCGGTAGATCAGGCCGTCCTCGTAGAGCCGGACGAAGGTCTCCCGCACCGCCGCCGAGAGTCCCTCGTCCATGGTGAAGCGTTCGTGGGCCCAGTCCACGGACGCCCCCATCCGTCTCATCTGACCGGTGATGGTGTTGCCCGAGTGCTCCTTCCAGCGCCAGATGCGCTCCACGAAGGCGCTCCGCCCGAGCTCCTGGCGGGTCAGGCCCTCCGCGTTGATCTGACGCTCGACCACCATCTGGGTCGCGATGCCCGCGTGATCGGTGCCCGGTTGCCACAGCGTCCTGCGGCCGTTCATGCGGTGGTAGCGGATCAGGGCGTCCATGATGGTGTCCTGGAACGCGTGGCCCATGTGCAGGGTGCCGGTCACGTTGGGTGGCGGAATCATGATGCAGTACGGCTCGCCGCCGGCGGCGTCGCCGGTGCCGGCGGCGCCCCCCATGCGGGGGACGAAGTGTCCCTCCCGTTCCCAGCGTTCGTACCACTGTTTCTCTACCTGATGCGGATCGTAGGTCTTGTCCATGGTGGTCTTGTCCCTGACCTCGGGGCTCGTCAGCGATGGGTTCTCAGCTCGAATCCGCGGCTGCGGTACTCGCGATAGCGTGCTCTTCCGGCGTCGCGTCCGGCGCCGCCGGCCGAAACGATCTCTGCGATGCGCGCGGCGCGGGCGACCTCTTCGGGCACCGACGGGGTGAGGTTGAGCAGCACGTCGACCTCGCCGTCCCATACCCCGGGCGTGCTGACGATCACCGGCTCGCTCGCCGGCTCCGTCACCACCGGATTGCTCGCGCCAATCCTTCGATGCGGCACGAAGCTTTCGTCCCGGAACGTCCAGAGCAGGTCGTCGAACCTCCGCGCCGCGGTCTCCGACGCGGTGACGACGAGCACGTGGTGACCGCGCTGCCACACCTTCTCGACGAGCCGGCACGCGAAATTCTCGAGCGCATCGGGGCTCGTCTCGGGCCGCACGTAGAAGTCGACCTGCCCGGGCATCGGAGCCCCGGTGTCAGGCGGCTGGCGCCGGCGTACGGTCGGCCGCGCGGGTGCGGTCGAGCAGGTACTGGCAGAGCAGGCCCACCGGGCGGCCGGTCGCGCCCTTCTCCTTGCCGCTGCGCCACGCGGTGCCGGCGACGTCGAGATGCGCCCAGCGCTGCCCGGAGGCGAACTTCGCAAGGAAGCTCGCCGCGGTCACCGCCCCGGCCTCGCGCCCGCCGATGTTCGCCACGTCGGCGAAGTTGCTCTTGAGCTGCTCCGCGTACTCGTCCCACAACGGCATCTGCCACGCCCGATCCCCGGCGTGCTCACCGGCCGCGAGGAGGGCGTCGGCAAGCGGCTGATGGTTCGAGAACAGACCGCTCGCGTGGGCTCCCAGAGCGATGACGCAGGCCCCGGTCAGGGTCGCGACGTCGATGACCACGTCCGGCTTGTAGCGCTCGGCGTAGGTGAGGGCGTCGCAGAGTATCAGGCGCCCCTCCGCGTCGGTGTTGAGGACCTCGACGGTCCTGCCGGCCATGGTGGTGACGATGTCGCCGGGCTTGCTCGCATTGCCGTCCGGGAGGTTCTCGCAGGCGGGGGCCAGCGCGACGACGTTGAGCGGGAGCTCCAGCGTCGCGCATGACTCCATCGCGCCGATGACGCTGGCCGCGCCGCACATGTCGAACTTCATCTCGTCCATGGTGGCCGAGGGCTTGATGGATATGCCCCCCGAGTCGAACGTGACGCCCTTTCCGACGAGCACGATCGGGGCATGGGAACGCGGGGCGCCCCGGTATTCGAGAACGATGAGCCGGGGCGGCTGGCGGCTCCCACGCGCCACCGACAGCAGCGAGCCCATGCCCAGACGCTTCATCCGGGCTTCGTCGAGCGCCTTGAACGTGACCTTCCCATGCCGTGCGGCGAGCGCCCTGGCCTGGTCCGCGAGATGGCTCGGGGTGCAGACGTTGCCAGGCAGGTTTCCGAGGTCGCGCGCGAGGGAGACGCCCGCGGCGATCGCCTGTCCGGTCGCGATGCCTGCGGCGGCCGCCTCGCGATGGCGGCGCGGGGCGGCGATCGACGTTCGTCCGGGCGGCGGGGTACGGTCCTTGCCGGGGTCGCTGCGCATCGCGTCGAAGTGGTAGGCCGCATCGCCCAGGCGTTCGACCGCGACCCGGGATTTCCACTCCATATCCCGATCGGCGACGTCGATCTCGCCCAGCGACCAGGCCGCGCTCCGGGCGCCGGTGCCGGCCGTCGCGCGCGCCGCGGCCCCCGCGATCTTCAGATACCGCGCCGCTGTCATCGCCTCCTTCTTCGGACCGCATCCGACGATGAGCACGCTGTCCGCGGTCACGCCGTCGAGCGCGTGGACCTGGAGGTGCTTGCCGGCATCGCCGCGGAATCGCGACTTGCGCGCGATCGCATCGAGCTTGCCGCCGCTCGCGGCGTCGAGCGCCTGGTATGCGGGAGTGGCGTCGCGTCCTTCGAATACACCGGCGACGAGACAGCCGGTGCGGATTCGGGGCGCGTCGGTGGTGGTGGTGTTGAACTCCATGTATCTGTCCTCGGTCCGTTCCCTCGGCGGCCGGCGCAGCGCGCGAAGCCCCGTTGCCGGTGAAGGCAGGGCAGGGGGTCTGATAGCATCCGATCCTGCGTCGGCCGATGCTTCGCTCTCGCGGGCGTTGCCGTCCAGCATGACCCGATCGACCCCTCGCGAGTGGCCGAATGTGTCGGAATCCGTCGTCGGCAGTGTAGTGACAGCGCGGGGAAGCTGTCCATCCGTACCCGCCGCGCCTCGACCGGCTCTCGCGCTCGGCGCCTCCGACTCCCTCGCTCGACCGACCCTGGCATTTGCCGCCAGGAACGGACCGCCGTGATCATCGAGCGCTACCTCTACCGCGAAGTGCTGCGGACGTGTGCCGTGGTGCTCGCGGTGCTCGTGCTGGTCTACGGGGCGGATCGATACACGCGCATCCTCTCCGAAGCCGCCGCGGGGATGGTTTCACCGGATCTCATCGTCCGGATTCTGGTCCTGAAGCTCGTCGAGAAGCTTCCGGTGTTTCTGCCCCTCGCGCTCTACCTCGCGGTGCTCATCAGTCTCGGGCGCCTGTATCGAGACAGCGAGATCGTCGCGTTCGGAGCGGGCGGAGTCGGACTGTGGCGTCTCTCGCGGGGGATCCTCTGGGTGGTGGCGGGGGTCTCGCTCGCGGGCGCGGCCCTGTCGCTGTTCGTCTCTCCGAGCGTGGCCTCGATGCGGTGGGCGCTGCTCGAAGAGGCGAGGCACCAGGCCGAGAACCGGATGTTCGTGCCGGGGAGATTCAAGGAATTCGGTGGCGGAGACCAGATCATCTACGTCGAGGCGGTGGACTCCGAGAGCGGCCGGATGTCGGATGTGTTCGTGCGGGTCCGAAAGCCGCACAGACAATACGTGCTGGTTTCCGGTGGCGCCTACCAGGCCGTGCCCCCCGATGGCGGGGCCCGGTACATGGTGCTCGAGAACGGCTGGCGCTACGCGGGCCTGCCGGGAGATGCGACGTTCTCGGTGACCCGGTTCGAACGGCACGCGGTCCGGATCGAGACGCAGCCCCGGGAGACCTTCGGGGGCGGGTACAAGATGCTCGCCACGATGGCGTTGATCGATTCCGGCGATCCCGGCCACCTCGTGGAGCTCCAGCGCCGGATCTCGACCGCGATCTCGATCGTGGTGCTCGGAATGCTGGCGGTGCCGCTCGCGCGGACCTCGCCGCGCGAGGGGCGCTACGGGAAGCTGTTCCTGGCCGTCGTCGTCTACTTCATCTACAGCAACGCGATCAGCATCGTCGAGAATCTGGTCGAGCGCGGGATTGTGCCGGGCTTCGTCGGAGTGTGGCCGGTGCACGCGACGATGGCCCTCGTGGTCCTCGCGCTTCTCGCCAACCAGACCACGGGCGGCCGGCGCCTCGGCGCGAAGCTGCATTCGGAACGACGCCTTCGCGGCCGAGGCGCATCGTCATGAAGATCCTCGACGCCTACATCGCCCGGCACGTGGCCGGCGGCGCGCTGCTTGCGCTCGCGGTGCTCCTGTCGCTCACCGCGGTGGTGACCTTCGTCGATGAGCTCGACTCGGTCGGTCGGGGGCGTTACGGCATCGCCGGCGCGATCGAATTCGTGCTCCTTACCCTTCCGAGACACGCCTTCGTCCTGTTTCCGCTCGCCGCGGTGATCGGCGCCCTCATCGGGCTGGGGACCCTGGCCGTGTCGTCGGAGCTCGCCGTCGTGCGCGCTTCCGGGGTGTCGGTGGGGCGCATCGTCGGGTCGGTGCTGAAGGGCGCGTTCGTGCTCGTGGCCATCGCGGTACTGTTCGGGGAAGTCGTCGCCCCCTGGTGCGAACGTCTCGCCCAGACCCGGCGCGCCGCCGCGCTCGACGAGTCGCAGGGGCGGGAGGACGGATACTGGATCCGCGACGAGGGGCGCTTCGTCAACGTGATCCGGGTTCGGCCCGACGACCGGGTCGAGGACATGTTCATCTATGAAATGGACACCCAGGGCGCTCTGCGGACGCTGACGCACGCCAGGCGCGCGCACTACCGCGACGGCAGGTGGGTACTGGAATCCGTGCGCCGGAGCGATGTCTCGGCCGGCCGCGTCGTGACCCGGTTCACTCCGAGCATGGTGTGGGAGACCCGGCTCGGACCGGACCTCGTCAAGCTCGCCTCTGCCCGCCTGGAGAGCCTGTCGGGGCCGGCTCTCGTGCAATACATCGGCTATCTCCGGGACAACCGGCTCGACACCGCCGCGTACGAGCTCGCGCTGTGGATGAAGGTCGTCTATCCGCTCGCGACCGGCGTGATGATCGTCCTCGCGGTGCCGCTGGTGCTGGGGCGTCTCGGCGGAGTCGGGATCGGGCAGCGGATCCTCGCCGGCTGCCTGATCGCGGCCGCGTTCCACATCGTCAACGAGGCTTCCGGCAAGATCGGCATCGTATACGGCCTGAGTCCGCCGGTCAGCGCATTCGCTCCCACGTTGGCGTTCCTCGCCGCGGGCGTGTGGCTGTTGCGCCGAGTGCGCTGAACGGCGACCGCGGGGCGGGCGGTTCACTTCGCCGTCCCGTACCGGGCTGCGTGGACGGATGGCCGCTCCGGCGCCGCACGTTCGCGACACGATGCCGCGGGTTCAGACCTCCGGCGGGACCATCTCGAGGACGGTGCCGGAGAGGCGATCGTGCAGACTCCTCCGATCCCGGTCGACCGCGACCCACAGCAGGCCGGCGCCCGCCGTGCCGATCGAGACGAGGGCGGCGGCGAATCGGCCGAGCGAGCGCCACCACCCGAGCCGGGTCCCTTCGCGCGTGCACACCCGCATCCTCCACGCCCGCATCCCCAGCGTCTGTCCACTTCGCGTCCAGCACCAGCCGAACCAGGCGTAGCTCACCGCGAGCAGGTAGGCGGTGAACACCGGGTCGTTCGGATCGACGGCCCGCCCGCCGGTGAAGAGCAGCACCGGCACGGTGGCCGCGAAGAGCACCGCGAACAGGAGCAGGGCGTCGTAGACCAGCGCGGCGAGCCGGCGGAGCAGCCCGGGGCGCGCCGCCGCCTCGCACGGGGAGCGGGCGAGGGCGCGGGTCGGATCGTCGGGAGGCATGTCTTCGGGGCCGGTACGAACAGGTGGGCCGACCGGCCCGGTCCGGCCGGGCCGCGCCCGCAGGCGCGGGTCACGCCTTCGGCAGGGTGACGCCCTGCTGCCTCATGTACTTTCCCGCGCGGTCGCGGTAGGAGGTCTCGCACTCCTCGTCGGACTCGAAGAAGAGGACCTGGGCGACGCCCTCGTTGGCGTAGACCTTGGCCGGCAGCGGCGTGGTGTTGGAGAACTCCAGGGTCACGTGCCCCTCCCATTCCGGCTCCAGCGGCGTCACGTTGACGATGATGCCGCAGCGGGCGTAGGTCGATTTCCCGAGGCAGACGGTGAGGACGTTGCGGGGAATGCGGAAGTACTCGACGGTGCGGGCCAGGGCGAAGGAGTTCGGGGGGATGATGCATACGTCGGCGCGGAGATCGACGAAGCTCGAATCGTCGAAGTTCTTCGGGTCCACGATGGCGGAGTTGATGTTGGTGAAGATCTTGAATTCGTCGGCGCAACGGATGTCGTAGCCGTAGCTCGACGTGCCGAAGGAGATGACCCGCCCGCCGTCGCGATCGCGGACCTGCCCCGGCACGAACGGCTCGATCATGCCGTGCGAACGCGCCATGTCGTGGATCCAGCGGTCGGATTTGATGCTCATGTCCGATGGGGAACGAGGCGTCGCCCGCGCGTCGCGCCGGTGGCGGCCGCGCGCCGCCGCCTTACTGGATGACGATCTTCGGGAAGGCCTGGCTGTAGTCCTTCGCCTTCAGCGACAGCTTCGCCGCCACCCGGCGCGCGATCTCGCGGTAGCGCCGGCCGACCGGACCGTCGGGGTCCTTGATGACGGTGGGCTGCCCGCCGTCGGCGTCCTCGCGGATCGCCCGGGTGAGCGGGATGTCTCCGAGCAGGGTCACGCCGCGCTCCTCGGCCATCCGCCGCCCGCCGCCCTCTCCGAAGATGTGGTCCTCGTGCCCGCACCGGGTGCACACGTGGGTGCTCATGTTCTCGATGATACCGAGCACCGGCACCTTGACCTTCTCGAACATCGCGAGCCCCTTGCGCGCGTCGAGCAGCGCGATGTCCTGCGGCGTGGTGACGATGACCGCGCCGCTGACCGGGATGCGCTGGGCGAGGGTGAGCTGGATGTCGCCGGTGCCGGGCGGCAGATCCACCACGAGGTAGTCGAGATCGCGCCAGTTCGTGTCCCGCAGGAGCTGCTCCAGCGCCTGGGTCACCATGGGGCCGCGCCAGATCATCGGGGTGTCTTCCTCGATGAGGTAGCCGATCGACATCGACTGGATGCGGTAGCTGGTCATGGGCTCGAGCGACTTGCCGTCGCGCGAATCGGGCTGCCCCTGCGCGCCGAGCATCCGCGGCTGGCTCGGCCCGTAGATGTCGGCGTCGAGCACCCCCACCTTCGCGCCTTCGGCGGAGAGCGCGAGGGCCAGGTTGGCGGCGATGGTGGACTTGCCGACCCCCCCCTTGCCGGAGGCCACCGCGACGATGTTGCGGACGTCCTTCAGTGCTTCCAGCCCTTGCTGGACGGCATGGGAGGCGATCTTCCAGCCGATCTCGATCTCCACGTCGTCGACGCCGTCGACGGCCCGGATGCGCTCGTCCAGCGCGGCGGCGAGCGCGGCGCGATGCCCGGCGGCCGGGAAGCCCAGGGTGACGCCGACCTTGACCCGCCCTCCTTCGACATCCAGCGACTTGATGGCTTTCGCGCTCTTGAGATCGGCCTCCACGTACGGGTCATGGTACGTGGCGATGGCCTGTTCGATCCGGTCGCGCTGTGGCTCGGGCATCTTCGGGAACTCCGTCGCAACGTCGGGAACCGGGCCGGGATTCTACATGAGTCCCCGGGGGAGGGCGCCTCGTTCGCGCCGGCCCCCCTCTCCGGCGTCCTGCCCGAGCTGCAAGGCGGCGGTGCCCGTGCGCCGGGTTTCGCGGCCGGCGTCGTTGTCATGAAAATGTCATCGTCGGAATATGAAATGTCCGCGCATGCGGAGAGCGGAAGGGAGAGGTGACGGTGGGCAAGCGCATTCTTCTCGTCGAGGACGAGGCGGCCATCCGCGAGATGGTGCAGCTCGCATTGTCGCGGGCCGGGTTCGACACCCGCGCCGTGGCGGATGCCGTGCACGCGGACCGCGAGATCGAGCAAGCGCGTCCGGATCTCATTCTGCTCGACTGGATGCTGCCCGGCGTGAGCGGCCTGGAGCTCGCACGCAGGCTGCGCCGGTGCGATTCCACCCGGAACATCCCGCTCATCATGCTGACCGCGAAGGGCGAGGAGAGCGACAAGTTGAGCGGATTCGAGGCGGGGGCCGACGACTATGTCGTCAAGCCGTTCTCGGTGAAGGAGCTGGTGGCGCGGATCTGCGCGGTGCTGAAGCGGACCACTCCGGTCGGCGACGAGCACCCGATCGAGATCGACGGGCTGCGGCTGGACCCGGTGAGCCACCGCATCACCGGCCGCGGAGAGACGATCCGGACCGGACCGACGGAATTCCGCATGCTTCATTTCTTCATGAGCCACCCCGAGCGCGTGTTCACCCGCGGTCAGCTTCTGGATCGAGTCTGGGGCCGTAACGTCTACATCGAGGAGCGCACCGTCGACGTGCACATCCGCCGGCTGCGCAAGGCGCTGGCCGGACACGGATTCGACCGGTTCGTGCAGACGGTGCATGGAACGGGATACCGGTTTTCGCGCCAGATGGAATGATCGGCGGACCGTTGCGCCGCCGCGCAACACGCAGCGGCGGGCGCGACGCTGGTTGCCGGCGGCGCGCGGCCCGGCATAATGGGGCGGGCCACGGTCCGGAACCGATCCGATGACGCTCTCGAGAGCCCGCACCCGGGAATGGCGCCGCCTCGTGGCGGGAGCGGTGCTGCTCGGAATCGCGGGCTACCTCCTCGGGCTCACCCCGTGGCTGCTGCTCGCCGGCGCCTGCGCGTACGTCACGTGGCACGTCTACCACGTTCATCGGCTCGCCCGCTGGCTGGCGAGCGGTGGCCGCGAGCCCGAGCCGGACGCCCGCGGGATCTGGGGTCAGGTGTTCGAGTCCCTGAGCCGCATCCACCGCCAGAACCGCAAGCGCAAGAAGCGGCTGCGCAAGCTCGTGGGTCGATTCCAGCGGGCGGCCGATGCGGTGCCGGACGGTGCGATCGTCCTCGCCGGCGACGGCACCATCCAGTGGATGAACGAGGCGTCGAGCCGGTTGCTCGGCCTGCAGCGCTCGCGCGACGTCGGCCAGCCGGTGTCCAACTTCATCCGCCATCCGAGCTTCACCGACACGCTCGAATCCGGGGCGCTCGACGAGCCGTTCCATATCGAGTCGCCGTTGCGTGACGAGATCAAGCTCCGGATTCGAATCGTTCCCTACGGGGGCAGCAGGCGGTTGATGCTCGTACGCGACGTGACCCGGATCCACAACCTGGAGCAGATGCGGAAGGATTTCGTGGCCAACGTGTCGCACGAGCTGCGGAGCCCGTTGACGGTCGTCGCCGGATACCTGGAGACGCTCGAGGACGACGAGCAGTTCCCCGACGAGTACCGGCGGCCGGTCGCCCAGATGTCGCAGCAGGCGTCGCGAATGGGCCTGATCGTGGAGGATCTGCTTCAGCTTTCACGACTGGAGGCGACGCCCGGCGCCGCGACCGCCGAACCCGTCGCAGTGGTCGAGATGCTCGACATGATCGTCAGGGACACGCGCTCCCTCAGCGAGGGCGCGCATCGCGTCGTTCAGGAGACGGATCCGGGACTCTCCCTGCTCGGCAACTGGAACGAGCTCTACAGCGCCTTCTCGAACGTCGCGTTCAACGCGGTACAGCACACCCACGCGGGCGGGACGATACGGCTGGGGTGGACGTCGGACGAGACGGGCGCGCGATTGGAGGTCATCGATACCGGGGAGGGCATCGACGCGCACCACCTCCCTCGCCTCACCGAGCGGTTCTATCGCGTGGACAAGGCGCGTTCGCATGAAATGGGAGGCACGGGGCTGGGACTGGCGATCGTGAAGCACGTCCTCGTTCGGCACGATGCACGGTTCGAGATCGAGAGCCGGCTCGGTGAAGGCAGCCGGTTCTCCTGCCGGTTCCCTGCGCATCGAGTGGTGCACTCGGAGATCCCCGCCGAGCCGGAGCGGCAGGCGGTTGGATGACGCGGTCGACGTCGCGCCGCCGGTACCCGCGCTGCTCGCCGCGATCGACCTCGGCTCCAACAGCTTCCATCTCGTCATCGGGCGGGTGGTCGACGGTCATCTCGACGTAGTGGATCGACTGCGCGAGCCGGTGCGGCTCGCGGCGGGACTGGATGATCACAAGCGCCTGCGCCGCGATGCGATCGAACGTGCGCTCGCGTGTCTTCGCCGGTTCGGGCAGAGGCTGCGCGGCATGCCCGAGCAGGCGGTACGCGCGGTCGGCACCAATACCCTGCGCAGCGCACGCAACGGCGAAGCATTCCGGCGCGAGGCGCAGCGCGTGCTGGGGCACTCCATCGACGTCATCGCGGGCCGCGAAGAGGCCCGGCTCATCTATCTGGGCGTGGCTCACGCGCTCGCCAACGACCGCGAACGACGTCTGGTCATCGACATCGGCGGCGGCAGCACGGAATGTATCGTCGGGAGCGGATTCACTTCCCTGTACAGGGAGAGCCTGTACATCGGCTGCGTCGGCGCCAGCCGGCGGTTCTTTCCCGAGGGCCGGATCGACAGGCATTCGATGAAGCGCGCGCTGCTCGCGGCCCGCGTGGAGTTCGAGCCGATCGAACGGTTGTACCGCGACGCCGGCTGGGGCTCCGCGGTCGGCTGCTCGGGCACGATCAAGGCGATCGCGGCGATCGCGCGCGCGGCCGGCTGGTGCGAGGACGGCATCGATCGAGGCGCGCTGCGCCGCTTGCGGCGCGAGCTGGTCAGGGCCCGGCACGTCGATGCGGTCAGGCTCAGGGAGCTGAAGGACGACCGCCGTCCCGTGCTTCCGGGCGGGGTCGCGGTGCTCTCGGCCGCCCTCGATGCGTTCGACATCGAGCATCTCGACGTCTCGGAGATGGCGCTTCGCGAAGGGCTGCTGTTCGATCTCATGGGCCGCATCCGCCACGAGGACGTCCGTGACGCGACCGTGCAGCGCCGAATCGAGCGATATCGTGTCGACGCCGCCCAGGGCGAACGGGTCGCGGCGACCGCGTTGGCGTTGCACCGGCAGGTGGCCCCGGCCTGGGGGATGGATACCGAAGAGGCGGAGCAGCTTCTGGGATGGGCGGCGCGTCTCCACGAGGCGGGGCTCTTCGTCTCCCACAACCAGTACCACAAGCATGGCGCGTACCTGCTCGCCAACGGCGACATGTCCGGCTTCTCCCGCCAGGCCCAGACGATGCTGTCCTCGCTGGTGCGGGGGCACCGGCGGAAGTTTCCGGTCCCGGTCTTCGAGCAATTCACCTCCGGGGACGGGCGGCGCGCGCGCCGGCTCTGCGTGCTGCTGCGCCTCTCGGTGGTGTTGAACCGCTCGCGCGCGGACGACTTCCTGCCGGGCGTCGAAGCGCTGGCGCAGGGCGAGGTGTTGACGGTGGCGTTTCCGCCCGGATGGCTCGACGCGCACCCGCTCACCCGGGCCGACCTGGAGCAGGAGCAGGCGTACCTCGCCGCCGTGGGGATCGGGCTGCGCTTCGGTTGAGCCCGCCGGGCCGGCGAAGCCGGGTGCGGGGCGCAGGTGAAACGCATCGCGAACCGTCGGCCCGAATGGAAGGCACGGGTCGGGGCTTTGCTCAGGTCTTCCCCGTGCCGCCCGGGGTCGGCCCCGGCGACTCGCTCAGCTTTTCGAGGAGCGTGTGCTGTGCCGAGACCGCGGTCTCGCCGCCGTGCTCGGCCCGGTGGTAGAGCCCGTCGGGGTCGAGGCGCCAGGCGTGCGTGTTGTCGTCGAGATATGTCATGAGGCCCTCTTCGACCACCCGCGCGCGCAACGCATCGTCGAGGATGGGGAAGCAGGTTTCGACGCGCTGGAAGAGGTTGCGGTTCATCCAGTCCGCGCTTGCGCAGAACAGTCGGGGAGCGCCGCCGTTCTCGAAGCAGAACACGCGGGTATGCTCCAGGAACCGGCCGACGATCGAGCGCACCCGGATGTTTTCCGAGACAGCGGGGATGCCGGGCCGCAGCGCGCAGGCGCCGCGAACGATCAGGTCGATCTCCACCCCCGCCTGCGAGGCGCGGTACAGGGCCCGGATGATCTTCGGCTCGATCAGCGCGTTCATCTTCGCGATGATGCGGGCGGGCTTGCCGTCCGCCGCGCGCCGCGCTTCCTCGTCGATGTACTCCAGCATCCTGTCGTGCAGGGTGAACGGAGACTGGAGCAGTCGTGTCAGCCGCGAGGCCCGGCCGAGCCCGGTAAGCTGCATGAAGACCTCGTGCACGTCCTGCCCGATCTCCGGATCCGCGGTCAGCAGTCCGAAGTCGGTGTATGCCCGGGTGGTGCGGGCGTGGTAGTTGCCCGTGCCGAGGTGGACGTAGCGGCGCAGCTTCTCCCCTTCGCGGCGGACCACGAGCAGCATCTTCGCGTGGGTCTTGTACCCGACGACCCCATAGACGACGTGCGCGCCGGCCTCCTGGAGCTCCTCGGCGAGCGAGATGTTCGCCTCTTCGTCGAAGCGGGCCCGCAGCTCGACGCATACCGTGACTTCCTTGCCGGCGCGGGCCGCCGCGACGAGCGCGTCGACGAGCGACGATTCGGACCCGGTGCGGTAGAGCGTCTGCTTGATGGCCAGCACGTCGGGGTCGGCGGCGGCCTGCTGGACGAATTCGAGCACCGGGGCGAATGACTGGAAGGGGTGGTGCAGGAGGACGTCGCCGGCCGCGATCGCCTCGAAGATGCGGGTGGGCGGTCCGACCCGCGCCGGGAATCCGGGCGTGAACGGCGGGTACTTGAGATCCGGCCGTTCGACGAGGTCCGGCAACGCCATCAGCCGGTGCAGGTTCACGGGGCCGTTGACGCGGAACACCATCTCCCCGGAGAGCCCGAACTGGTGCACCAGGTAGTCGACCATTTCGTCGGGGCAGTTGTCGGCGACCTCGAGGCGAACCTCGGCGCCGTAGCGCCGGGACGGAAGCTCGCCGACCAGCGCGCGCATCAGGTCGTCGACGTCCTCGGCATCGACGAAGAGCTCGCTGTTGCGGGTGACGCGGAACTGGTGGCACGCGGTCAGCTCCATGCCGGGGAACAGGTCTCCGACCCGCGCGTGAATGATGGAGGAGAGAAATACGAAATCGTTCTCGGCGTCGCCTACCTCGGCGGGCAGCCGGATGAGCCTCGGCAGCGCTCTCGGCGCCTGGACCACCGCCATCCCGCCGGCCTGCCCGAAGGCGTCCTCGCCGGTGAGCGAGACGATGAAGTTGAGGCTCTTGTTCAGGATGGATGGAAACGGATGGACCGGGTCGAGTCGGATCGGGGTCACGATGGGGAGAAGCTGCTCGGTGAAGTAGCGCGTGATCCACCGGTCCTGCGCGTCGCTCCACTCGCCGCGACGCAGAAACCGGATCCCCTCGCTCGCCAGGGCCGGGAGGATGGTGCCGTTCAACAGCTCGTACTGTTCGCCGACCAGGGTATGCGCATCGGCGCTGATGCGGCTCAGCACTTCGCTCGGCGCAAGGCCGTCCGCGGTGCCGTACGCTGCGCCGTACTGGATCTGGTGGAGTATTCCCGCCACCCGGACCTCGAAGAACTCGTCGAGGTTGGAGCAGGAGATGCACAGGAACCGGAGCCGCTCGAGGAGTGGGGTGGCGGGGTCGCGCGCCTGCTCGAACACCCGCCGGTTGAACGCGAGCTGGCTGAGCTCGCGGTTGACGTAGAGGTCCGGGTTGTCGAGCGATGGGGTGTCCACGGTCCGTTTTCGTCGTGTACGGGGCATGAAGGCGGCTCACGATTCCGGCCAATGCGCCTGCCGCGAGGGTACATCAAGGGGGAATGGCGATTCCACGATTCCGCACGAGGCGAGCTTCTTTCGAGCCCGACCGCTCGGAGGAGCCGGTGGGGCGCTGCGATCGCCGGTCAACGTGGCTCGACTCGGACACGCGAGCGCCCGAGGCGGCTCGCCGCTACGCCGGGCAGGCTTTGACCCCGGTGCCCCCGTGGCCGCAATAGCCGAACGGATTCCTCGCGAGGTATTGCTGGTGGTGGTCCTCGGCGTAGTAGAACGGGCCGGCCTCGACAATCTCGGTGGTGACGCGGCCGTATCCCGCGGCCGAGAGGGCCTCCTGGTACGCATCGCGAGATGCCGTCGCCTGCCCGGCCTGCGCCTCGGAGTACGTGTAGACGCCCGAGCGGTACTGCGTGCCCACGTCGTTGCCCTGACGCATCCCCTGGGTAGGGTCGTGGGCCTCCCAGAACGTATTGAGGAGCGCGTCGTAGCCGATGCGCTCCGGATCGAAGACCACGAGCACGACCTCGTTGTGGCCGGTACGCCCGCTGCATACCTCCTCGTAGGTCGGGTTCGGGGTGATGCCTGCCGCGTACCCGACCGCGGTTGCGTACACGCCGGGCAGGTTCCAGAACGCCTTCTCCCCGCCCCAGAAGCAACCGAGGCCGAATTGCGCGAGCGCCATGCCCTCGGGGAAGGGCGGCTTGATGCGGTGGCCGTTCATGAAATTCACGTCGGGTGTGGGGATCGATTCCGGCCGTCCCGGCAGCGCCTCCCCGGGGCTCTGGATCTCCGTCATCTTGCGGAACAGGCGCATCGCGCTCTCCATTCTCTCGCCGGGAACCGAGAGGACTCTATGACAGTCGTTCCGCATGGCGCAACACGGTAGAACAAGCCGGGATCAGCCCTCGGCGAGCACGCGATCGAGGATCCGGCCCGGATCGGTGCAGCCCGTCTCGTCCTGGACGTCGCGGCACCGTTCGAGGATCGGAGCGAACCCTGGGCCGGGTTGCAGGCCGCGTTCGATCAGGTGGCGGCCGAGCACGACGTCGCGGGGCGCGGCGTGCTCGACGCTGTGGGCGCGGGAGGCGGCGAGGAAGGCGTCGCCGGCGTCGAAACGGCCGGCGAGGGCGTCGGCGGTGGTGCGCCCGAGATGATCGGCCCGCGCGACCCGGACGAGCAGCTCCATGCTCACCCCCGCGCGTTCGAGCTTGCGGGCGAGGCGCCGGTAGCCCTTCGCGGTCGCCCCGTTCCTGATGAACAGGGCCGGCGCGAGGTGATGCTCGACGAGTGCCGCGACCCGATCGACGAGGGCGCCCGGCGCGTGCATCCGTCCAAGCAGCGCACGAGTCGGGGCGACTCCTTCGACATCATGCCCATGGGATCGGATCCTGCCGCCGCTCGGCTCGGTGGTCGCCGGCTTGCCGAGGTCGTGGCAGAGCGCGCCGAACATCAGCGCGAGGTCTTCGTCGGCGCGGTCGCGCTGGGTGGCGGCCACGTCCAGGACCATGAGGGTATGCGTCCATACGTCGCCCTCCGGGTGCCATTCCGGGTCCTGGGCGACGCCGCGCAAGGCGTCGAGCTCGGGGAAGAATCGGAGCTGTTCCGTGTCTTCGAGCACCTTGAAGCCGATCGACGGCTTCGGTGCGAGAAGCAGCAGCTTTCTGAATTCGTCGAATACCCGCTCGCCGGAAAGCTCGTTCGAATCGAGCTTTCGGCACAGCGCGACGAGCGCCTCGTCGGGGGTCATTTCGAGGCGGGCCGCGAGCTGGGCCACGCGCAGGCCACGCAGCGGATCTTCGGGGAAATGCGCCGGATCGGTGGCGCGCAGCACGCCGCGTTCCAGATCCCGGCGTCCCGCGTGCGGGTCCAGCACCTCGCCGGTGAGGGGATCGAGGCCGATGCTGTTCACCGTGAGGTCGCGGCGCCGCGCGGCAGCGGCAAAGTCCAGCGACGGGTCCGGCGCCACGTCGAAGCCGCGGTGTCCGGGGCCGCGCTTGCTGTCGCGCCGCGGCAGCGAGAAGTCCACGTCGATGCCGCCGACCCGGAACACGCCGAAGGCGCGTCCGACCGCGTGCACCTTGCCGAAGCCCGCAAGGAGGGATTCGAGCCGTACCACGTCGAGACCGAACACCTCGACATCGACGTCCTTCGAGCGCACTCCAAGGAGGTGGTCGCGCACCCAGCCGCCCACGACGACGGCCCGTCCGCCGGCATCACGGACGGCTGCCGCGATCTCGCGGATCGGCGGATCGAGCGCCGGGCGGGGAGAGGACATGGTGGTTTCGGCGCTCTCGGTGCTCGGCGGTCAGGGTCGGCGGCTCGGCCGTCCGGGTGGTCGGATCCGATCCGACGTGCGACATGATCCGGGCCGGCTCGATCCGGAGCGGTCCAGCCCGGGTCGGCTCGATCCGGCCCGCACGCGGTCCGGATCGGTTCGGCTCATCCGCGGGCGCCGAGCACCCGTTCGAGCCCCGCGAAGAGCCGATCGACGTCCGCGTCCGTGTTGTAGAGGTGGGGGGTCACCCGCACCGAGCTTCCCCGCACGCTCACGTAGACGTTCTCCCGCGCCAGCGTCTCCGGCAGGCCGCGCGGGGCCTTCCCGGTAAACTGCAATCCCAGGAAATGGCCGGCCCGCAACGCGGCCGGCAGAGAGCCGAGGCCGATCGTCCGCGCGCGCTCGGCGATGGCCGCGGTGCGCGCGCTCAGCGTGCTCGCGACGTTCTCGACGCCCCAGTCGAGGACCTGCTCCAGCCCGGCGATCGCCATCGGCATCAGGTGGAAATTCGCCGGCTCGCCCATGTCGTAGCGCCGCGCGCCGGATTCGTACTCGTCGCGGTAATCGACGAGGCGGGCGAAGTCCTCCGATCCCGCGCGCGGCGACCAGCCATACTCCAGCGGCTCTCCGCCGTGGTAGTCCGGGTGGACGTAGAGGAATCCGAGCGTGTACGGCCCCATCAGCCACTTGTAGCACGCCGATGCCGCGAAGGCGGGCCGCACCCTCGCCACGTCGATCGGCAGGGCGCCGGCGGACTGCGTGAGGTCCAGCGCGAGCGCCGCTCCGACCGCGCGCAGGCACTCGCCGATGGCTTCGAGGTCGAGCAGCGCGCCGTCGGTCCAGCGGCAATGCGGCAACGCGGCGATGGCGGTGCGCTCGTCGATCGCGGCGAGGACCGCAGCGGTCAGGTCCTCGTCGGAGGCATCGACGGTGACGACCTCGGCGCCGGCCCGCGCCGCCGCCGCCCGCCACGGGTAGAGGTTCGAGGGGAACTGGTCCGCGAGCACCAGGACGGTCTGCCCGGCCCCGAGCGGCAGGTTGCGGGCCGCGACCGCCATGCCGTAGCTCGCGGCCGGGACGATCGCGACGTCCTCGGCGCGGGCGTTGACGATGCGCGCGAAGAGGCCGCGGGCATGGGCGCCGTCGGAGAAGAAGTCGGGCGCGGTGATCTCCCACGGGCGCGCCTTGCGTCGTGCGCCCCGTATCCCCGCCTCGACCACCGAATGCATGAGCGGCGCCATGTATGCACAGTTGAGGTACGCGACGTCTTCGGGCAGATCGAAGAGGTGACGCTGGCTCGGAATCATGGTGATCGGTTCCTTACCACCGCTCTTCGGTATGCCAGGGTATAAAGCACGAGCAGCACCGCCAGGACGGCGAGCAACCATTCCCGATCGTGCGGAACGAGCACGCCCGCAATCAGGCCGGTCATGGCCCCTCCCCACATCAGCACGCCGGTCACCGGATTGGCAAGTCGTCCATTCCCGGTGAGCCTCCTTCTGAGGCGTCGGTAGACCAGCATGTGCAGATGCAGTCGGTCCGGTTGGACCGGGCTGTTCCCTCTGCGGATTTTTCGAATGACCGAAAACCCGGTTTCCAGCAGGGGATAGGCCAGTATGACCATGCTGATCCACGGGGAGACGTCGGAATTCCGCATCGGAACCATGACGGCCACGGAAGCAAGGACGAAGCCCAGAAAATATGCGCCACCGTCCCCGAGGAAAATGTAGCCGAACGGAAAATTCACCAACAGGAATCCCAACAGGACGCTGGCGACGATGAAACAGAACGATGCCATGTCATGATCGCCCGCCGAGACGGAAACGGCGGCGAAGGCGACCAGCATGATGATTCCGCTCCCCGTCGCCAAGCCATGAAAGCCGTCGATGATGTTGATGGCGTGGGCCAGGCCGGCAATCGCAAAGGCGGTGAAGGCAATCGCGACGAGCGGTAGTGTCAACGCCTGATCGACGAAGGGTATCTCCAGGCGCGTAATGGCGTAGCCGGTCACGAGGCAGAAGACCAGGCCTGAAAACAGCGTGACGGCGAGGCGCACCGCGGCCGAGACGCCCTTGGTCACATCCTCGATCACACCCGCCGAAAGGGCGAATGCGGCGCTGGCGCCAACGGCGACCATGAGATCGCGCAACGGCGGCGGCGCCGCGCTCGTCGCCGCCCAATATCCCACGTACAGGGCGAGACCGCCGATCCTGGGGGTCGGCGTTTCGTGGAACTTTTGCGCCCCGCTCACGCTGTCGTAGCTGAAAGCGCCGTGCCAGCGCTGGGTCAATACGATCAGGGCGCCGGCAACAGCGGTGACTGCGAAGCCGAGGGAGGACGAGAAAACGAGCGTCGAAAGCATCGGCGGCAAGATATAGTCGCCCATCGAACAGATCAACTTTCAGCCGCAACGTGTGGACCCCACTCACGAACGTCCTTTCCCGGCTGCTTCGCCAGTCGGCCGGGAGAGCCGGGCTCCCACTCCGCGTGACCGGTCCGACGGGCGCGAGTCGGACTCGGGACCGCAGACCGGGGCCGTGGCTCCGGGATGCTGCGTGCCCGTCGGGTCGAGCGCCGGGGATTGAAGCT
This sequence comes from uncultured Gammaproteobacteria bacterium, assembly GCA_958295835.1. Classification (GTDB taxonomy): domain Bacteria; phylum Pseudomonadota; class Gammaproteobacteria; order HK1; family HK1; genus HK1. The sequence continues at coordinate 2,539,569 of OY282378.1, read as the reverse complement.
CAGCGGTCGTCCCGCGGGGCGGCCGCCGCGGCTTCGGATTGTTCGACGGCGGAGCGGGCGGCGGCCGCCGCCGCTTCCTTCTCCGCTTCGCTCAGCGGCTTGCCGGCCTCGTGGTCGGCGATGCGCACCGTGACCTCGCGGTGGGCGAACCTGATGCCCTCGCGCTCGAACAGCTCGCGGATGCGCGCGAACACCTTGTTGCGCACGCCCCACTGATCCCCCGGCCGGGTCATGAACTTCACCCGGACGATCATCGCCGAATCCTCCATCTGGATGACCCCCTGGGACTTCAGCGGCAGGAGGAACTTCGGTCCCAGCTCGGCGTCCTGCAGCAGGTCCTGCCCCAGCTTCTTGACCAGCTTGCGCAGCTTCTCCACGTCGGTGTCGTAGGTCACCCGCAACGGCAGCTTCATCATCACCCAGTCGCGGGAGAAGTTGGTCAGATGCCGGATCTCGCCGAAGGGGATGGTGTTCAGCGGTCCGTTGTGATGGCGCAACTGCATGGAGCGGATCGAGATGCTCTCCACCGTCCCCTTGACCGTGCCGATGTCGATGTACTCGCCCTTGCGGAAGGCGTCGTCGATGAGGAAGAACACCCCCGAGATGATGTCCTTGACCAGCGCCTGGGCGCCGAAGCCCACCGCCAGGCCGATGATGCCCGCGCCGGCCAGCAGGGGCGTGATGTTGACCCCGACCTGCCCGAGCACCGCCAGCAGCGCCAGGGCCAGGATGCCCACCTGCCCGATGCGTCGCACCAGCGGCATGACCGTGCCGAGGCGGGTGCCGCCCTCGCCGCCTTCGCCCTCGAACTGCTCCTCCTCCTCGCCGTCGAGCCCCAGGGCCGCGCGCTCGATCGCGATCTGCCGGTCGGCCATGATCTCCAGCAGCTCCCACAGGCCGTAGGCGACGATGCCGATCAGGAACACCTCCACCAGGGCGCCGGCGAACTGGGCGCCGACCCCCTGGGAGGCCAGATCGCGGAGATCCAGCCCCCAGAGCCGGGCGATGACGAAGACCAGCACCAGGACGGTCAGGGTCCGCCCGCAGCGCACGAGTCCGAGCTGGGTCTCCTTGTGGGCGGCCCGCAACGCCTGATCCTGCTCCGGGTCGTCGGGCCAGATCGCCTCGACCAGCGCGGGGATCGCCAGCTCGGCCAGGGGCAGCGCCAGGACCAGCGCGAGCGAGACGTTCAGCGCCGTGACCGAAATGTTCTGGAGGTTGCCGGTGGCGACGAACAGCTCCAGGACCAGCCATTGGAGCACGACGAGCACGACCGCGATCGTCGGCCACAGCGTCGCGAAGCGGCTCCAGGCCGGGCCGTGCTCACCGTGACCGAGCACCATCCCGGTGATGCCGTCCCGCGCCTGCCAGAGGGTCAGCACCACGAGGCCGTGGAAGATCACCGAAATCCAGAAGGCCAGGCTCCCATCGCCGAGGGGCCAACCGAACTCCCAGGTCCATCTCAGCAGGCTGCTCCCGAAAGCCGAGAAACCGAAGATCAGTCCGATGCGCCAGGTCAGGAACCATGCGGTCCGGTCATCGACCGCGCACAGCCGCAGGTGCGGGCGTGTCGGCGCCAGCACGAAGCGGGCGGCCATCACCGCGAACCAGGTCCAGCCCAGCGACCGGACCACGTACCGGACCACCGAACCGTCCACGGGGACGGCACGGTTGACGACGGCGTCCACGGCATACGCGGTGATGACGAAGGCGATCAACTGGGCGCCCTGGACCAGGAAGCGCCCGGTGACGATGCCGATCTGCGACCACAGGCCGGCCGGGCGCAGGCGGTCCAGCCGCGCCTCGGTGTCCCGGACCAGCCGGCGGGCGCCGAGGGCCGCCGCGAGACCGGCCAGGAGGCAGAGGATGAGCGTGCCGGGGACCCGCCACGCAGTGGCGTCGCCCCGCTCGGCCTGGAACCCTTCGAGGGTCGCCGCGGCGTTCCCGGGGATCGAGGGGACGTCCCGGACCACATCCACCCAGCCCCGGCCCAGCGCCACCGCCCAGTCGCCGAGCAATGCGCCGAGGGTGCGTTCTTCGGCTTCGGCCGCGGCCAGCGCGGCCTCGCGCGCGGCGACCTGCCGATCGAGCTCGCGGAGCAGGAGCTCGCGCGCCTGCCCGTCGCTCAGGCCCGACAGTACGTCGCGGATGGCCTGCCGCGTGAGCGGTTCGGGCAGCGCCGGCGCCGTGGCCGCGGCGCCTGCATCTTGCGCGTGCCCCGAGCCGCCGGGAACCTGGGCCACCTGCGCGGATGCCGGGTGCACGGCAAGCAGCAATACGGCGAGAAACAGCGCGACCGGACGGATCGGCTTGAGCGAACGGACGATCATTCCTCGATCCTGGTCCGAAGTCTCCGCACTGTACCGAGGCTGACGGGCCTGCACCAGTCCGGGGCACATGGATCACGGCGTGGAGGATGTAGAATCCGCACTCTCCCGCCGGTGAGGACATCGAGCTCCCCGCCTCCCGCGTTCGACTCGGATCCGGTGCGGAGGCCCGCCCGTATCTCATGGGATGTCGAGGGACCAATGCAATCACCGACATGGAGATCGATGCGGATAGGCGCCGTGGCCACGGGCCATGACCACGACTCGAGGATGAATCGATGACCACCACCGCGAGCGCGAAGCGCGGCCCGGAGTTCGGCCGGCAGCGGCTGCCGGAGCGTTTCTGCAACCTGGACCGGCTTCTTGCGGACATGGAGGCGCGGGCGCTCGACGGCCTCGTCGTCACCACCCCGCTCAACGTCTTCTACCTGACGAGCTTCAACGGCATCGCCCACAAGGGCGACGAGCCGCGGCCCTATGTCGTGATTCTGACCCGGCGTGAGCCCGAGCACCCCATCCTGGTGCTGGCCGACTACTACCTCACCACGCCTCTCCACCAGCCGACCTGGGTGAAGGACATCCGGCCATGCCGGTCGGTGATGGCGGCAGTGGACCGCCCGCCGCGGCCGGACGACGTCGACGCGCACATCCCGCGGTCCGCGGCGGGGATCGAGTGGATGGAGAGGGCGCGGGCCGCCTACCGGTTCGACCTCGGCGAGCAGGTGCGCGCCGCGATGCGGGAGCTCGGTCTCGACCGCGGCCGCGTCGGATTCGACGACGAGGGCTTCGGGCGGCGGCTCGGCCTGGAGGATGTCGAGGTCGCCGACGGCTACGATCCGCTGATGCACGCGCGGGCGGTCAAGACCCCGGTCGAGCTGGAGCTGCTCGCGCGGGCCACGCGCCTCAACGAGAAGGCCATCCGGAGCACCGTCTCGCGCTGGGAGGAAGGCTGGACCCGGCAGGATCTGAACCACGCCTATGCCGTGTCGGCGGTCGAGCTGGGTGGATTCGTGCGCGACCCGGGCGGACTGGTGGTGAGCCACGGGACCGGCGACGACCCCGCCCTCACGGTGCAGAGCGGGCTGGAGGACGAGGAGATCGGCCTCGGCACGCACGTCATGTTCGATTGTCACGGGACCCTCGACCTCTACTGCTGGGACGGGGGCAAGTCCTGGGTCGTGGGCGGCGAGCCGACCCCGGAAGGGGCGAGGCGTCTTGCCGCCACCGGGGAGGTGGCCGCGGCGCTGGTGGAGGCGATGCGCCCGGGCCGGCGGATCAGCGAGCTGGCCGCGATGGGCCGGGAGATCTACCGCAAGGCCGGCATGGCCGATGCGGACGGCGCCTTCATCTTCTTCCACGGGCTCGGCCTGTCCCATATCGACTTCGAGCTCCGGCACCCGGACGGCCGGCCTTACCGGGACTGGGTGCTGGAGGAGAACATGGTGCTTCCGGTGCACCTCTTCTATCCCGGCGGCGAGCGCGAGCGGGCCTGGCTGGAGGAGGTCGTGGTGGTGGGCGCGGACGGCGGCCGGCCGCTGTTCAGTTGGGGCTTCGAGCCGCTGACGGGAGACTGATCCGCGTGGCTCGTGCCGCCCGCCGCCCGGTAGACCCGGCCTCCCTCGCCGAAGGAGGATGGGCGATGTGCGTGGCCCGACGCGGCCGTCCGCGACGAGGAACGATCGTCGTTTCGCCCCCTGCCGGCCTCGACGCCCTTGGGGTGGGATTGTCCGAAGCCGATGCCCTCCACACCCCGGCGTCTCGGGACAGGTCCATCGACAGTCCGGAGAGTGGGCGCGCGGCCGGTTTCAGGAGCGGCCCCGAGCACGCCACCGGTTGCGGGAGCAACCCTGGCCCGAGGGCCGGGCTCCCCCGGGCTTCCCCCTGCGGGACGAGCACAAGGTGAGGCAGTTCATCGAACGTCATCCCCTCCGGTCGCTTGCGATCCTGGTCGCGGTCGCGGTGCTGCTGTGGCTGATCCTCGCGCCGTGGCCGGCGGGGCTCGTCGCGGCGTTCGGGCGCAAGAAGATCTTCCTGAACGCCCTGTTCAACGGCATCACCCTCGGCGGCCTCTACTTCCTCGTCGCCAGCGGGTTCACGCTGATCTTCGGCCTGATGCGCAACGTCAACCTCGCGCATGGTTCGCTCTATCTCCTCGGGGGCTACGTCGGGTACGAGATCACCGAATGGACCGGCTCGTGGATGTTCAGCTTCGTGGTGGCGTTCGCCGCGGTCGCCATCGTCGGGATCATCCTGCAGGTCACGATATTCCGCTGGATGGAGGGGCAGGATCTCCGCCAGACCCTGGTGACGATCGGGATTTCGATCGTGATGGCCGACGTCATGCTCTGGATCTGGGGCGGCGACTTCTACCAGATCCTTCCCCCCGACTGGCTGGTCGGCGCGGTCGAGACCCCGCTGATCTCCACCATCAGCCGCCGCACCGGAGAGCCGATCTACCTGAAGTACCCGATGGTGCGCCTCGTGATCTTCGCCGCCGCGGTGGTTATCGGGGTGGTGATGTGGTGGCTGCTCAACCGCACCCGGATCGGGATGACGATCCGCGCCGGCGTGGACGACCGCGACATGCTGGCCGCGAGCGGGATCCGCATCCAGCTCGTCTTCGTCGCCGTCTTCGCCTTCGGGGCGGGGCTGGCCGGCCTCGCCGGAGTGGTCGGCGGGACCTTCCAGTCCCTCGCGCCGGGGGAGGACATCCGCTTCCTGCTCGCGTCGCTGGTGGTGGTCATCGTCGGTGGCATGGGCTCGATCACCGGCGCCGCCCTCGGCGCCCTGCTGATCGGACTCGCCGAGCAGTTCGGCTCGGTGTACATGCCGACCTACGCGGTGGTGGGCACCTTCCTCATCATGGTCGCGGTGCTCGCGTTCCGCCCCCAGGGCCTGCTCGGGAGGAAATGACCGATGGCGGCGTCCGGAGGGGCGGTTTCGGCGGGCGTGGGGAGGGCGCGGTCCCATGACGCCCCGCCCTCCGGGCGTGACCGATCCCCACCTGCCGGTGGGGCGCCGGCGCTCCCGGAAGGGGCGCAGTCGCGTGCCGCCGCTTCGGCCCCCGGGCGACTCCAGCGTGCCGGCGAGACGTCGGCGCCGGGGAACGCGCTGCCGCGCGCCGGCTCGCTCCCGGAGTGGCTCCGGCGGATCCATCCCGCGACCTGGCTGCTCGCGGTGTTCCTGCTGTTCCTCCCCGCGTTCGCCAACGACTTCATCCAGCTCCAGGTCTTCGGCTGGGCGTTCGTGCTCGGCATGATCGCGCTCAGCCTGATGTTCCTCGCCGGCTACGGCGGGATGGTCAGCCTGGTGCAGATGACCGTGGCGGGGTGCGCGGGCTACATGTACGCGATCTTCGGCCACAGCGCGTTCATGGAGATCAGCCTCGGCTGGCCGTGGTGGGCGACCATCCCCGTCGCGCTGATCGTCGCGGTGGTCTTCGGAACGATCTCGGGCGCACTGGCGGTGCGGACCGAGGGGATCTACACGATCATGATCACGCTGGCGATCGCGTCGGCGTTCTTCTACTTCACCCGCCAGAACTACACCATCTTCAACGGCTTCAGTGGGTTCAACGCGGTGAAGCCGCCTGCGTTGTTCGGCGTGGACTGGAAGCAGGCGACGCCGTTCTACTACCTGAGCCTCGTCTTCGCGACCGCGAGCTATCTCGCCGTGCTCTACGTCTCGCGGTCCTCGTTCGGGCTGGCGTTGCAGGGGGTGCGCGACAACGCGCGGCGCATGGAGGCCCTCGGCTTCAACGTCACCGCGCACCGGATCGCCGCGTACGGCTTCGCGGCGCTGATCGCCGCGGTCGCGGGGATTCTGCTCACGTGGCTCAACGGCCAGATCTCGCCGGGGACGGCGGGGGTGGGGCCGGTGATCGACATCCTCATCATCGCCGTCGTCGGCGGCCTCCGACACCCGATCGGGCCGTTCATCGGCGCGCTGATCTACGTCGTGCTCCGCACCTTCGCGCTCGACGCACTGGTCGCGGTGGGGCTCCCCGCCGAGCGGTTCCAGCTCCTGATCGGCCTGGGCTTCCTGCTCATCGTGCTCTTCTCGCCGGACGGGGTGCTGGGGCTCTGGTCGCGCTGGCGCGCCCGGCTGCGGATGCGGCATAGCGAGCCTTACTGACTCGATCCACACGAACCGCCATCGACACCGCTGTATCATGATCACGTGACGAGCGTCCCGAACGGCGTTCCAGGCTGCGGCGGTCATCTCCGCCCACGCTCCCGGTACAGCACGTACAACCCGCTCGCGACGATGACCATGCTGCCCGCGATCACGTGAAGCTGCGGCACGTCATCGAAGACCAGGTACCCCAGCGCCACCGCCCACAACAGCTTCGCGTAGTTGAACGGCGCGAGGAAGGAAGCCTGGGTGAACGCGTAGGCCCGGATCATGCACATGTGGGCGCCGACGCCCAGACCGCCGATGACTGCGAAGATGGCGAGCTCGAAGGCCGATATCGGCGCCCAGACGAAGGGAACCGCCAGACTGCTGCATACGAGGGCGCCGACACCGGTGTAGAGCAGCGTGGTGAACGGCGGCTCGGTCGCCGCGAGCACGCGGGTGGTGAGCTGAAACAGCGCGAAGAACAGCGCACTTGCGAGCGCGAGCAACGCCGCCCACTCGAACACGCCGGCACCCGGCCGCATCACGATCGCGACCCCGACGAGCCCGGCCAGCACCGCTCCGATGCGGTGCGCCCCGACCCGTTCCGAAAGCAGCGGGACCGCGAGCACCGTGATGAACAACGGAGCGGCGAACGAAATCGCGATCGCGTCGGCGAGCGGCATGTGCGCGAGCGCCATGAACAGCATCGAAATGGTGATGAACAGCATCGCGCCGCGCCCGAGCTGCAGCACCGGACGCCGCGTCGCGAGTGCGCGGCGAAGCGATCCCGGACGAACCGCGGCATACCCGAGCGCAAGCACCGTGATGACGAGCGAGTACCCCCAGACGATCTGCAAGCCGTGAAGGTTCGCGCTCATGTACTTCGCCGCCGCGTCCACGGTGGCGGTGAGCCCGTTGGACGTCACGAGGAACAGCGCGCCCGCGTACGCATGGCGGAGTGAAGTCATCGGGTGCATCCATCAGGAGTGGCGCGAAGCATGGCCGCGGTCGGAGGCGTCGCCGGTCGGCGCCGAGGCCGCCACCCATTGCCGGCATGAGGCGCCGCATGCAGGCGGGCTGGTGCGAGGCCCCGCGGGAGAAAGGTCCCGGACGTCGTCCCGCCGTATCCGTCACCATGACGCAGGACGGTATCGCGGCCATGTCGCGGAAAGGATCTCCGGATTATGATGCCGGGAAAATCGCATCTTGTCGCCGAGGCCGGACGTTCCGTGCTCCGGCGACGCCGGAACGGGACCCGGCCACACGCCGCGAGCTCGATCAACCTCGGAGACATCGCATGAGCCACCTCGACGTCGAACCGCTGAATGCCGGCTTCGGCGCCCGGATCAAGGGCCTGGACCTGACGACGGAGCTGTCCGACGAAGACGTGGAGGCGATCCGGGAGGCGATCGACACGTACTCCCTGCTCTGCTTTCCCGAGCAGCCGATGACCGACGAAGCCCATCTCGCGTTCACCCGCCGACTGGGCGAGCCGGAGGCGGAGCACGTCACTCTGGGCAAGACCGGCAAGGTGGTCTGGTTCGGCACCGTCGGCAACGTCGCCGACGACGGCAGCAGGCAGGACAGCGCGCACGTCCGCACCCGCTACCAGCGCGGCAACGAGATGTGGCACTCGGACTCCTCCTTCCGGCGCGTGCCCTCCTTCGTCTCGATCACCCATGCCTACGAGGTGCCGGGGGAAGGCGGCGGGACCTGCTTCGCCAGCATGCGCAACGCCTACGCCGGGCTGCCCGCGGACGTGCAGGCGACGATCGACCCGCTCCACGTCATCCACGACTACGTCTTCTCCCGCAGCCAGGTCGCCCCGGTGGACCCCGCCCACGCCGCCTCCCTGCCCCCCATCGAGCACAGGCTCGTGCGGAAGAACCCGAGGAACGGCCTGAAGAGCTATTACGTCGGCTCCCATGCCCGCTCCATCGTCGGCTGGTCCGGGATCGAGAGCCGCAGGCTCCTCGACGATCTGCTCCGGCGCGCGACCGCGCCCGAGGACACGTACACGCACCGGTGGCGGGCCGGCGACACGGTGATCTGGGACAACCGCTGCCTGCTGCATCGCGGGGCGGGCTACGACGCCGACCGCTGGCGCCGCCGGATGCGCCAGACCCGCGTGGCCGGAGCCGGTCCGACCCTCGAGGAGCCATGAGCACGGCGCCGGCCGCCGACAACCCGGAGATCACCGTCTCCCGGACGCTCGCCCAGGCCCGTGCGGCGCTGGAAGCGACGAGCGGGACGCCGCGCCTCGATGCGGAGGTCCTGCTCGCGCAAACGCTCGAATGGAGCCGTGCTCGGCTTCTCGCGCACCCCGGCGCATCCCTCGACCCCGCCCGCGCGCGCCGCTTCGAGGCCCTGGTGGAACGCAGGCGCGACGGCGAGCCGATCGCCTACATCACGGGCCGCCGGGAGTTCTGGTCGCTCGATCTCGCCGTGACCCCCGACACCCTCATCCCGCGCCCCGAAACCGAGCACCTCGTCGAAGCCGTCCTCGGTGTCGTCGCGGAGGATGGCGCCGCGACCATCGCCGACGTCGGCACCGGCGCCGGAACGGTCGCTCTGGCGCTTGCGCTGGAACGTCCCCGGTCGTTCGTCCTCGGTTCCGACCACTCGGCGGCCGCGGTCGCGGTCGCACGGGCGAACGCGGTCCGGCTCGGCGCCGGCAACGTCTCGTTCATCGTGGCGGACGCCTGCGCCGCGCTGGCGCCGCGCCGCTGGTCCGTCATCGTGTCGAATCCCCCCTACGTCGCCGAGCACGATCCGCATCTCCTGACCGGCGACGTCCGGTTCGAGCCGCGGGCGGCGCTCGTCGCCGGACCACGGGGGCTGGCCATGCTGGAGACACTCGCGCACCATGGGCCGGCGCGGTTGGTGGATGGGGGTTGGCTGGTGCTGGAGCACGGCCACGACCAGGGGCCGGCGGCGCGCGCCCTCCTCTCCCGCGCGGGGCTGGGAGCGATCGAGACGATCCGCGATCTCGCGGGGAACGAGCGCGTGACCCTGGGACGGCGCGTCCCGGCGGGGCGATGATTGCGCTACGGCGATTCGTGATCGCCCATGATGACTTCTCGTCGATATGGAAGAGATGACATTTGCTTGACCCGCGAACGTATCCCGACGAATCTGCGTTCCCGGCACGGATCGATCCGTCATTCCCCTGATGCACGAACGACTTGCAGAACGCTACAGCCGCCACATGCGGCTTTCCGAAATCGGCGAGAGCGGCCAGGAGCGGCTGAACGCCGCGCGGGTGCTCGTGGTCGGGCTCGGCGGCCTCGGATCGCCGGTGGCGATGTATCTCGCCGCATCCGGGGTGGGCCACATCGTGCTCAGCGACTACGACGTGGTGGAGCTGTCCAACCTCCAGCGCCAGATCGTCCATCGCAGCGCCGACATCGGCCGCAACAAGGTCGAATCCGCGCGGGACACCCTGCTCGCGCTCAACCCCGAGATTCGGGTGACGCCATTGCACTGGGCGCTCGACGACGACCTCGACGAGCAGGTCGCGGCCGCCACCGTGGTCGTCGACGCCACCGACAACTTCGAGAGCCGGTTCGCGCTGAACGCGGCGTGCTGGCGCCATGCGACCCCGCTGGTGTCCGGCGCCGCCATCCGCATGGAGGGACAGATCGCGGTCTTCGATCCCAGGGACCCGGACTCGCCGTGCTACCGCTGCCTGTACAGCGAGGACGGACGCGCGGAAGGAGAGCCCTGCGCGCTGGTCGGGGTGCTGGCCCCTCTGCTCGGCATCATCGGCAGCGTGCAGGCGGCGGAGGCCATCAAGCTGATCGCGGGCTTCGGCGCCTCCCTCGCCGGACGGCTCATCGCGCTCGATGCGGCGGAGATGGAGTGGCGCGAGCTCAGGCTCGGCAAGGATCCCGACTGTCCGGTGTGCGGCACGCCGGCCGACGAGGCGGCCAGGCCGGGCGAGTGACCTTCCGCCCGGCCGCCGCGGTCCGGCTCCAATCCCGTACCGTCCCCGGCGGCCGGCCCGCGGGCGGAGAATCGGCGCCATCCGCGCGGCCCCGTGGCTCACGCCTCGGCGAGACGAAGTGTTATCTTCGAGCGGCGATCGCTGGCGTGGTCGCCCCCCGGCCAGCGCCGCAGACGGACGGGGCACAATCCTGTTCCATGCAGGCGCAGACCGGGCTCCGTCATCCCCATCGCTTCACGACTCGACCGGGTCCCCGCTTTTCGGCCCTGGTGACGTGCAAGTCGGCGAAGGCGTGACGCGACGAGGTTGCGAGGCGAGGACGAAGGAGCCTGCGGTGCGAATCGCGACCTGGAACGTCAATTCCCTCAACGTGCGGCTGCCGCACGTCCTCGACTGGCTGGGTGGGCATCGCCCCGACGTGCTCATGCTCCAGGAGACGAAGCTCACCGACGACCGCTTCCCGGTGGAGGAGCTTCGCAGCGCCGGCTACCACGCGGTGTTCTCGGGCCAGAAGACCTACAACGGCGTCGCCATCCTCTCGCGCGAGCCTCCGGGCGGCGTCATCCGTCGGTTCCCCCCCGTCACCGACGAGCAGCGCCGCACCATCGCCGCCACCGTCGCAGGGGTGCGGGTGGTGAACCTGTACGTCGTCAACGGGCAGGCGGTCGGCTCGGAGAAGTACGACTACAAGCTGGAGTGGCTGCGCCAGGTCACCGGGCACCTGCGCACCGAGCTGAGGGAGCACGAGCACGTCGTGGTGGCTGGCGACTTCAACATCGCCCCCGAGGACCGCGACGTGCACGACCCCGAGGAATGGAAGGATTCGATCCTGTGCAGCGGCCCGGAGCGCGACGCCCTCGGCGCCATCACCGCGCTCGGGCTCGCCGACACCTTCCGCCGGTTCGAGCAGCCGGAGCGTTCGTTCTCCTGGTGGGACTACCGCGCCGCGGCGTTCAGGCGCAACCGCGGGCTGCGAATCGATCTGATACTGGCGTCGGACGGGCTCGCGCATCGCTGCACGTCATGCCGGATCGACCGGGACGCCCGCGCGAAGGAGCGGCCGTCCGACCACGCCCCGGTGGTCGCGGAATTCGACCTTTGACGCGGTGCCGCCCCCCGCGATGAAGTACGGCGACCTCCGTTCGTTCCTCGAGGCCCTGGAGGCGCGCGGGGAGCTCAAGCGCATCGCCGAGCCGGTCGATCCGTACCTCGAGATCACCGAGGTATGCGATCGCACCCTCCGTGCGGCAGGACCGGCGCTGCTGTTCGAGCACCCCGTGAACCACGACGTCCCGGTGCTCGCGAACCTGTTCGGGACGCCGCGGCGGGTCGCGCTCGCGATGGGCGCTGAATCCACCGATGCGCTGCGCGAGATCGGCCGGCTCCTCGCATTCCTCAAGGCGCCCGACCCGCCCCGCGGGATGCGCGACGCGTGGAAGTCGCTTCCGGCGTTCAAGCGCGTGCTGGACATGGCGCCGCGCACCGTCAAGTCCGCACCGTGGCACGCGGTGACCCTGACGGGCGGCGACGTCGATCTGGGCCGCTTTCCCATCCAGACGTGCTGGCCGGACGACGCCGGGCCGCTCATCACCTGGGCGCTGGTCATCACCCGCGGACCCTCCCGCGACCGCGTCAACCTCGGGATCTACCGCCAGCAGGTCATCGGACCGAACCGGGTCATCATGCGCTGGCTCGCCCATCGCGGCGGCGCCCTCGACTTCCGGGACTGGCAGCGCGAGCGCCCCGGCGAGCCGTTCCCGGTCTCCGTGGCGCTCGGCGCCGACCCCGCCACCATGCTCGCGGCGGTCACCCCGGTCCCCGACTCGCTCTCCGAGCTCGCATTCGCCGGACTGCTGCGCGGCTCCCGCACCGAGCTGGTCGAGGGCGGGCTGAACGGGCTGCCGGCGCCGGCCAGCGCCGAGATCGTGCTCGAAGGGCACATCGCGCCCGAAGACGAGGCGCCGGAGGGTCCCTTCGGCGACCACACCGGCTACTACAACGAGGTCGAACGCTTCCCGGTGTTCACCATCGCGCGCATCCACCACCGCGAGGCGCCGATCTACCACAGCACCTACACCGGCCGTCCCCCCGACGAGCCGGCGGTGCTGGGCGTCGCACTGAACGAGGTGTTCGTGCCCATCATCCGGAAGCAGTTCCCCGAGATCACGGACTTCTACCTGCCGCCCGAGGGCTGCTCGTACCGGGTCGCGATCGTCGGCATCCGCAAGCAGTACGCGGGCCACGCCAAGCGCGTGATGCTCGGCGTGTGGTCCTTCCTGCGCCAGTTCATGTACACCAAGCTCGTGATCGTCACCGACGACGACATCGACGTCCGCGACTGGAAGGACGTGATCTGGGCGCTGTCCACCCGGGTCGATCCCGCGCGCGACACCACCTTCATCGAGCGATCGCCCATCGACTACCTGGACTTCGCCTCCCCGATCCCCGGCCTCGGCTCCAAGATGGGGATCGACGCCACCTCGAAGTGGCGCGGGGAGACGGACCGCTCGTGGGGCCGGCCCATCGCGATGCGCCCGGAGGTGAAATCCCGGATCGACGCGATCTGGGATACGCTGGGGATCGACGGGTGACGGCCCCCGCTCATCGGATGCCGACCCGCGACCCTCGAAGCTCCGCGCGGATCCGCGGCGCAAGGTCGCTGCCGCGGTCGATCGGTTTGACCGGCGGCGCCGCCCGGCGTCGCATCGGCGCGATCATTCGCGCGCCTGTCGGGTGATGCCGCGCCGGTCCGGCTTGCGCTGCGGGCCGGCGCCGTGGTGCGAAACGGTCCCGACGAATCCGGACGGAGTCAGTCTCGATCCTGTTCGACATCCGGGATAGACTCCGCCGCCCCTGATTGCAGAGCGGTCGCGAGAGCGAAGCCATGAAAAAGGACATCCACCCCGAGTACGGCGAGGTCACCGTGACCTGTAGCTGCGGAAACACCTTCAAGACGCGCTCGACCCTGACGGGTGAGCTTCAGCTCGACGTGTGCTCGCAGTGCCATCCGTTCTACACCGGCACGCAGAAGATCATGGACACCGCCGGCCGAGTCGACAAGTTCAGGCGCAGGTACGCCCGGACCTGAGTCCGATTCCGGGAGCCGCCCCTCTTCCGACTTCACCGCCAGGCGGCTCCGCCGTCCGCACGGAGACGGTACGCAGTACCCGCTTCGCATCGAATGCCGCTTCCGGACGCCGGATTTCATGTTCGATCCGACCGGATACCGCCATCCGCATGGCATTGTGGATACGGTGGACCCTGTCCGCATCATCTGTGGATAAATCTGTGGACAAAAGTGCTGCGACGCCCGTAACTCCGCGTCGGGACCAGCCTTTTTACAGTCTTGTCAAAATATGTCCATTATCAATATATTCATTTATAATCAACAGGTTACAAATAATCTACAGTCGATTCCGTTCAACCGGGTGCCGATCGGCAGCCACATGGCCGGTCGATCGGCCCGCATGTGCATGATTTGCTTCCCATTGCCCGGGGTCGAGGAGCCTCTCGCGCCGCCGCGGCTCCAACGGCTTCAAGGCAACGGCGACGAGCTTCGACCGTACTCCCTCGGGTCAGCGCGGCTGGTGGGTCCCGCTCTCTTCCCCGGGCGGGATGGATCCCGGTGATCCGCGCCGGGATCACTCGCCCCGGCCCACTCCCTTCCCTTCAACGGCCGGGGCGTTTTCCTTCGGACGGGACGGCGCCGGCTCGGCGCCGCATTCGAGCCAGCCGTCCAGACATTGCGCGAGCTCCCGGCGCCCGATCTGCTTCGTCGCGGAGAACGCCATCGCACGCACCCCGTCGCCGTACCGGGCGAGGCGCCCCCATACCTCGGACAAGGCGGCGGCACGGCGTCCCCGGGCGAGCTTGTCGGCCTTGGTGAGCACCGCGAGGACCGGAAGGTCCGCCGCGCGGCACCAGTCGAGGAGAGTGGTGTCGAGCTCGGTCAGAGGGTGGCGGATGTCCATCAACACCACCACTCCGGCCAGCGATCTCCGCGACTCCAGGTACTTGCGGACGAGAGCGCCCCACTCCCGGCTCATCGCGCGGGGCACCTTGGCATAGCCGTAGCCGGGCAGGTCCACGAGCCGGCGTCCGTCGTCGAGCTCGAAGAAATTGACGAGCCGGGTCCGTCCGGGGGTCCGGCTCGTGCGGGCGAGGTCACGCCGGCCGGTGAGCGCGTTGATGGCGCTCGACTTGCCGGCATTCGACCGCCCCGCGAACGCCACCTCGCGACCGCGGTCCGGGGGGAGGCCGCGGATGCTCGCGACGCTGGTGAGAAATCGGGCTTGGCGGTAGTCGGCCATGGAAGCGAGGACTCCTGCGTGCGAACCGAAACGTCGTCATCCGGATCAGGGGACAAGGAACGATGCGCCATGAACGCGCCGGACCCCGCCCATGCCCGCGACGCCGCCATCGGCGGGTCCGCCCGGTGCGCAGGCGCGCGCCTCCGGCAGGTCCTGCCGCCGCCGGTGCAACCAATCCGGGGCGCTCCGGGGATCGAGTTGACCCCGTTTCCGTGCGTTGATATATAGCCGGCTTCGTCTTGCAGCCCTGTCCCACGCTCGCCCGCGGCGAGCCGTCTCTCGGAATCATCCGGAGGAATCGGCCTTGAAGCAACGTCTTGCCACGGTCCTGCTGTGCGCGGCAGTCTCGTTCAACGTACTCGCCGCCGACCCGGCCGCGGGCGAGGCCAAGGCCGCGATCTGCGCGAGCTGCCACGGGCCGGCCGGCAACAGCGTCAATCCGGAGTGGCCGAAGCTCGCCGGTCAGCACGCCGGGTACACCGCGAAGCAGATCCACGACTTCAAGGCGGGGGTGACGCGCAGCAACGCACTGATGGCGCCGATGATCGCGGGACTGTCCGATCAGGACGTCGACGACATCGCGGCCTACTACGCGGTCCAGTCGAGCACCGGCGGGTTCGCGAGCGAGGCGCTGCACGCGCTCGGTGAGCGCATCTACCGCGGCGGCAACATGGAATCGGGGGTGCCGGCGTGCATCGCATGCCACGGCCCCCGAGGCGCCGGCAACGGACCGGCGGGATTCCCTCGCCTGGCCGGCCAGTATGCGGTCTACACCGCGAAACAGCTCGATGACTGGCGCACCGGGGGTCGGGCGAACGATCCGAACGGAATGATGGCCGACGCGGTACGCTACCTCACCCCGGGAGAGGTGCAGGCGGTCAGCGAGTACATCGCGGGACTGCATTAGCCCGCCCGGGCGCGGCCGGGAGAACTTTCCTCCGCCGACTGGTCCGACCCTTCACCCCGCCCGATTCGTTCCGCGGGCCGGCCACCGCCGAACCGGAGGCACCGATGATGAACCGATGGCTGTGCCGTCTCGTCGCGATCGTATGGATTGCCGCCGCGTCACCGGCCGGCGCCCAATCCGGCGCGATCGACGTCGAGGGCAAATTCGAAGTCCTGCAACCGCCCCAACTGACCGAGACCGGAGATCGGATCGAGGTCGTCGAGATCTTCTCGTACGCCTGCCCCCACTGTTACACCTTTCTTCCGTTGATGGAGGTGTTCGAGCAGATCAAGCCCGAGTACGTCGAGGTCCGCCGGTTGCCGGCGATCTTCCGCGAAAGCTGGGTCCCCTATGCGCGTGCGTACTACACTTCCGAGCTTCTCGGCGTCTCCGAGACGACGCACCGCGCACTGTTCGAGGAGATCCACGAACGTCGCATACCCACCGCCGACAGGGCGGCGCTCGTCGCGTTCTTCGAACGGCAGGGCGTTGACCGGACCGAATTCGAAAACACCTGGGATTCGTTCGCGGTCGAAGCCATGGTCCGCAAGTCCGTCCTGATGCAGCAGCGCTACGGGATCCGGGGCACCCCGTCGGTCATCGTCAACGGCAAGTACCGGGTCACGGGCGGGCTCGCCGGGGGCATGGATGCGGTGATCGCGGTCGTCCTCGCGCTCGTCGAACGAGAGCACGAGGCGCAGCAGGAGGCGAGCTGACCGGCAAGCCGGTCTTGCCCATGATCGTCCATGAACCCGGCGTTCCACCCGAGCCGCCCCCGCGACACCATCACGTTCTTCATCCGGATATCCGCCTCGCTTGCCGGCTCGGGAAGCGAGGCCCGCGCCCGGCCCTGACCGGCGGCGCGGAGACCGCGGCGGCGGCAAGGCGAGCGCGGGAGGGAACGCTCAGGGCGCGCGTGGAGCCGGGAGCCGTCCGGGGGTTCGAGTTCAGCCGGCGATACGCACCACCGCACGGCCGGTGACCGTGCCCGCCATGTATCCGTCGAACGCCGACGCCAGATCGGAGAGCGCGACCTCCGAGGTCACGATCCGATCGAGGCAGCGCGGCTTCAAGTCGGATGCCAGACGTTGCCATACCCGCTCGCGCTGCTCCCACCCGACGTAGACGCTGTTGATGCCGAGGAGGTTCACACCGCGCAGGATGAACGGCATCACCGTGGTCTCGAGCTTGAATCCGCCGGCCAGCCCGATGGACGCGATGTTGGCCTCCGGACGCATGGTGCGGGTCAGCCATGCGAGCTGATCCCCGCCGACGTTGTCGACCGCGCCCGCCCAGAGCGCCTTCTCCAGCGGGCGCGTTCCCATCTCCACCTCGTCGCGATAAAGGATGTTGCTCGCGCCCAGCGCGTGCAGGTACTCATCCTGATCACGCTTGCCGGTGAACGCGGTCACTTCGTAGCCCAGCCCGCCGAGCATGTCGATGGCGAAGCTCCCGACGCCGCCGGTCGCGCCGTTGACGAGCACCGGCCCCCGGTCCGGACGCTGGCCGTTGAGCTCCATCCGATCGACGGCGAGGGCGGCGGTGAAGCCCGCGGTGCCGATCGCCATGCTGTCCCGCGGCGACATTCCGTCGGGCAGCGGAATCAGCCAGTCCCCCGACGCGCGCACGTACTCGCAGTAGCCGCCGTCGAAGTCCTCGCTCAGGCCGAAGCCGGTGATCACCACCGGATCGCCCTCCGCGTACCGGGGGTCGTTGGAGGCGTGCACGACGCCGGCCACGTCGATCCCGCCGACCATCGGGAACCGGCGCACGATCCGGCCCGCCCCGGTCGCGGCCAGCGCGTCCTTGTAGTTGATGCCGGACCACGCGGCGCGGATGACCACGCCGCCCTCGTTGAGATCGTCGAGGGTGACGTGCTCCACGCGCCCCCCGATCTTCCCGTCGTCCTCGTGTATGCGGTATGCGAGAAACGGCTCCATTTCCTCCTCCTCGTGCCGGGCGCTGCGTCGCCGGGGACGCGAATCCTATACTATCGCCCCGGCCGGGACGAAGGATTCGGCGAGGCAGACACCACATGCGGCTCATCGAAGCGTCGAGCCTCCCGTTCGACGAGATTCGGGAACGCTTCCAGTGGAACGTTCCTCCACGCTACAACATCGGCGTCGACATCTGCGATCGACACGCGGACGTCGGTGAGCGCACCGCCATCCACGTCGAGAACGCGCGAGGCGTCGAGCGGAGCTTCACGTTCGCGGACCTGAGACGACTCAGCGACCGGTTCGCCAATGCGCTGGCGGGACTCGGCATCCGGCGCGGGGATCGGGTCGGGATCATCCTTCCCCAGCGCATCGAGACCGCCGTGGCCCACATCGCGGTCTACAAGCTCGGCGCGGTCGCGCTGCCGCTCTCGGTTCTGTTCGGCTCCGACGCACTCGCTTTCCGCCTCGCCGACAGCGGGGCCCGCGCCCTCGTGACCGACGCCGGACGCCGGGACCTGATCGAATCGATCCGCCCCGGCCTCGACGATCTGCAGCACGTCGTGCCATGCGACGGCGAGGCCGGAGGCTTCTGGGATCTGATCGGGGCCGCCAGCGATACGTTCACCCCCGCCGACACCGGCGCCGACGATCCGGCCCTGCTCATCTACACCTCGGGCACCACGGGGCCGCCCAAGGGCGCCCTGAACGCCCACCGCTGCCTGCTCGGCAACCTCCCCGGCTTCGAGCTGTCGCACAACTTCTTCCCCCGCGACGATGACCTCATGTGGACCCCGGCCGACTGGGCCTGGACCGGGGGGCTGCTCGATGCGCTGGTGCCCGCGCTGCGCTACGGGGTGCCGGTGCTCGGCTACGACGGCGGCAAGTTCGACCCCGAGCGGGCGTTCGCCCTCATCTCGAAGTACCGGGTGCGTAACGGCTTCATTCCCCCGACCGCGCTCAAGCTCATGATGCAGGTGCCGGACGCGGCCGCCCGCTACCCGGTGTCGATGCGTTCGATCATGTCCGCCGGCGAGCAGGTGGGCGCGGAGGTGGTGCACTGGGCCCGCGAGGCGCTGGGGGTGACGGTCAACGAGATGTGGGGGCAGACGGAGTTCAACTACCTGGTGGGCAACTGCTCCGCTGTCATGGAGGTGCGGCCCGGGTCGATGGGTAAGCCCTACCCCGGTCACGCCGTCGGCGTGATCGACGACGCCGGCGATCCGGTCGGAGACGGCGAGGTCGGCGAGCTCGCGCCCCGGCGCGGGGATCCGGTGATGTTCCTCGGCTACTGGGGGCGCGAGGAGGCGACGCGGGAGAAGTTCACCGGCGACTGGTTCCGCACCGGGGACCTCGGCTACCGCGACTCCGACGGCTACTACTGGTTCATGGGCCGCAAGGACGACGTCATCTCCAGCGCGGGGCATCGCGTCGGCCCCGGCGAGATCGAGGACTGCCTCCTGAAGCACCCCGCGATACGCCAGGCCGCGGTGGTCGGCACCCCGGACGCGCTGCGCGGGCAGCGCATCAAGGCGTTCATCGTGCTCGCCCCCGGACACACCGGCTCCGACGCCCTGGTCGAGGACATCCGGCACAGCGTGCGCACCCGCCTCGCCGCGCACGAGTATCCGCGCGAGATCGAGTTCATCGACGCGCTGCCGATGACCACCACCGGCAAGGTGCGCCGGATCGAGCTGCGCGAGCGGGAGATCGCGCGCCGGCGGGGAGACGGGTGAGCCGCGTGTTGCGCGAGGGCAAGGCCGGCTGTTTCCGCCGGCCGCGGCATGAAGACGCCATGAGCACCTATGACTGGGACCGCGCGATCGCGCATCTGGGACGACGCGACCGCGCGCTCAAGCGGATCATCGGCGTGATCGGGCCGCGCAAGCCGTCGCGCCTCGGATCGGCGAAGACACCGTTCGCGACACTGCTGCGCTCGATCGTCTACCAGCAGCTCTCCGGCAAGGCCGCGGGCACCATCCATCGCCGCCTCCTCGGGCTGTTCCCCGGCCGCCGGCCGAGCGCCCGGGCGCTGCTCGCGCTCGACGACGACGCGCTGCGCGGGGTGGGGCTCTCCCGCCCGAAGATCCTCGCGGTGCGCGATCTCGCGGCAAAGGCGGCGGCGCGCAGGATCCCGAGCCGGCGGGCGCTCGACGGCATGGAGGACGAGGCGATCATCGAGCGGCTGATCGAGATCCGAGGCATCGGCCGGTGGACCGTCGAGATGCTGCTGATCTTCACCCTGGACCGCCCCGACGTCCTCCCCGTCACGGACCTCGGAGTCCGGCGCGGGTTCATGGTCTGCCGGCGCACCGGCGCGCTGCCGGAGCCGGCCGACCTGCTCGCGGAAGGGGAAGTCTGGCGACCTTACCGCAGCGTCGCGAGCTGGTACCTGTGGAGGGCGAGCGAGCTTTGAGGGGGCTGGTGTGGAGACGGCGCTCGCTCTCTCGACGCCACGCGATGAAATGACCCCGGCTCCATCCCGGGCGCTCGTTGACATCACCGATCGGGCGGACTAGCGTTGCCTCCGCAGAAAGCGGCGAAGGTGTTTTTCGCCGCCTTCGAGACGGAACCCCCGCAATCCCAGCCGAGAGGACGCCATGACAAGATTCCATTTCTCCCGCCGGATCCTGTTTGCCGCCTTGGCCACGGCTTTCGCATTCGGTTTCTGTGCGCCGGTCAACGCCGGCGGCCATATGGTCGTGGACAGCATCCACTTCCTGATCCCGGGCGGCGCCGGCGGCGGTTGGGACGGCACCGCGCGCGGCACCGGCGAGGCCCTGACCCGATCCGGCCTGGTCGGGTCCGCCAGCTATGAAAACATGTCGGGCGGTGGCGGCGGCAAGGCCATCGGCTTTCTGATCGAAAACGCCGACAGCCAGCACGGCACGCTGATGGTGAACTCCACCCCGATCGTGATCCGTTCGCTGACCGGCGTCTTCCCCCACAACTTCCGCGATCTGACCCTGGTTGCCGGAACGATCGGCGACTATGCGGCCCTGGTGGTGGGCAAGGACAGCGCAATGGGTTCCATGGGCGACCTGCTGGCGGCCTACCGGGACGACCCCTCGGGCGTGGCCATCGGCGGCGGATCCGTGCCGGGGGGCATGGACCACCTGGTGGCGGCGATGGTGATGGAAGCGGCCGGGGAAGATCCGACGGCGGTGAAGTACATCCCCTACGACGCGGGGGGCAAGGCCATGGCCGGGCTCCTCTCGGGGGAGATCGCGGCCTTGTCCACCGGCTTCTCCGAAGCGGTCGAGCTGGCGAAGGCCGGGGAAGTGAGGGTCATCGGGGTCACCTCCGACGCCCGCGTGGACGCCTACGCCGACGCGCCGACCATGAAGGAACAGGGGATCGACACGACGTTCGTCAACTGGCGCGGGTTCTTCGCCGCTCCGGGCCTGCCCGCCGACAGGCTGGCCGCCTACCAGGACGCCATTGCGAAGATGTATGCGACCCCGGAGTGGGAAGAAGTGCGCGCCCGCAACGGCTGGGTGAACATCCACAACCCCGGCGACGCGTTCCGCTCCTTCCTCGAAGGGCAGGAAAAGGTCATCGGCGACCTGATGAGAAAGCTCGGATTCCTCTGAGGTCGTAGAAGGTCGCAGGGCGAACCCGCCCGGCCGACGTCCGACCGGGCGGGTCTTCGTCCTTCACGGAAGAGACCGGCATGGCCCTGGATCGCTGGATTGCCCTTGTGTTCCTGCTGCTCTGCCTGGTGTACGGCTATTCCGCGTTTTTCGTCATGGACGCGGGTCTGCCGCCCTTCATGCGGCGCAACCCGGTCTGGCCGAGCACCTTCCCGAAAGTTCTGGCCGTATGCGGCGCTCTGGTGTCTCTGGCGGTTCTGCTCGGGTTCGAGAAAGGCGCCGGCGAGCCGAAGCAGGGAGAGATCGATTACCGGCGGCTGGCGCAGTATGACGTCGGCCGGGCGATCGCATTGCTGCTGCTGATGGCGGGATACGCCTTCGCGCTCCGCCCGGTGGGATTCATCGCCTCGACCATCCTGTTCCTGACGCTCGCCGCCGCCATTCTGGGGGAGCGCCGAATGATCGTGCTGATCCCGGTCGCAGTCGTCGCCGCCGTTGGAGTGTGGTATCTGGTCCAGGAGGTCCTGGGCATCTTCCTGCGGCCGTTGCCGACGTTCCTGTAGCGGAGGGACGCCGGTGCTCGAAGGGCTCCTGATCGGCCTGTCCACCGCGTTTTCGATCACCAACCTGCTGATGGTCGCGGGCGGGTGCCTGATCGGCACCTTCATCGGCATGTTGCCCGGCCTCGGCCCGATGTCGATCATCGCGATCATGATCCCGGTGGCGATCACCATCGGAGACGCCCCGGCCGCCCTCATCCTGCTCGCCGGCGTCTATTACGGCGCGATCTTCGGTGGCTCCACCTCCTCGATACTCGTCAACGCTCCCGGCGTCGCCTCGACCGTGGCGACGAGCTTCGACGGCTATCCGCTCGCCCGGCAGGGCCAGGCCGGCAAGGCCCTGACCGTCGCCGCGATCGCGTCGTTCGCAGGGGGGACCATCGGGGCGGTCCTGCTGCTGGTGTTCGCACCGATGCTGGCCAGCGTGGCGCTGCTGTTCCACTCGGCGGAGTACTTCGCATTGATGGTCGTCGGCCTGTCGGCCATCGCCGCCTTCGCCGGCACCGGGCAGGTGGCGAAAGCCCTGATGATGACGGTGCTCGGGCTGATCATGGCCACGGTGGGAGAAGGCGCGCTGTTCAACCTGCCGCGCTTCACCATGGGGATCATGGACCTCCAGTCGGGCATCGGTTTCATTACCCTGGCCATGGCGATGTTCGCGCTGCCGGAGGCCATGTATCTGGTGCTCGATCCCTCGCGCTCCGAGTCCGGGGGCGGCAGAGGGGACGAGATCAGGGAGCTGCGCATCACCCGCGACGAGGCCCGGAAGATCGCGCCGGTCGTCGGGCGGCAGTCGATCCAGGGCTTCCTGATCGGGGTCATGCCCGGCGCCGGGGCCACGATCGCGTCCTTCCTCGGGTATGCGGTGGAGCGCAACATCGCCCCGAAGGAAGAGCGGGAGGCGTTCGGCAAGGGTTCGATCAAGGGGCTGGCGGCGCCGGAAGCCGCCAACAACGCCGCCTGCACCGGATCGTTCGTGCCGTTGCTGACCCTGGGCATTCCGGGCTCGGGCACGACGGCGATCCTCCTCGGAGCGCTGATCGCCCTCAACGTCTCGCCCGGCCCGCGCCTGATGGTCGATCAGCCGCAGATCTTCTGGGCGGTCATCATTTCGATGTACCTGGGCAACCTGATCCTGCTGGTTCTGAACCTGCCGCTCATTCCCTATATCGCAAAGGTGCTGGCCGTTCCGCGGAACTATCTCATCCCCTTCATCCTGTTCTTCACCCTGATGGGGGCCTATATCGGGCAGAACAACGCCACCGAGCTGCTGCTGCTGGTGGGGCTGGGTTTCTGCGCGACGATCCTGCGCTTCGCCGACTACCCTCTGGCGCCGCTCCTGATCGGCTTCATCCTGGGCCGGATGCTGGAGGACAACTTCGCGCGCTCCATGCAGCTCTACGACGGCATCGGATTCCTCACGGCGAGACCCATGACCCTGGGACTGCTGATACTGGCGGTTGTCCTGATCGTGCTGCCGGGCCTTCGTGCGCGCCGTGCCCGCCCGCGCACCGAAGGTCCGGCCGTCACCGGCGGCCCAAGCCGCCGGTGACGGCCGGACGGGAATTCGGCACAGGGCATCGTTCAATCCCGAATGCCACTCCGATCCGCCGGCGTGAAAATAGACGGCCGGGTTGGCATCCGATCGTATGGAGACATGCTCCATCGTCTTTCACGAAACGGAAATCCATCGCCGCGGCGGCGCATACCGGCAGGGTCGCCGCGAAGCGCATCGGGCCGGCCTGCCGATCGACCCGGCCTGAGGGCGCCACCGTCCCGGGCGCCCGGACGCGCCCGCATCCTCACAGCCTCTTGCACTCCTTCCAGCGGAAGCACGAGGTGAGGTGGTCGTTCACCATCCCCGCGGCCTGCATGAAGGCGTAGCAGATGGTCGGACCGGCGAAGCGGAACCCGCGGCGCCTCAGGGCCTTGCTCATCGCCTCGGAGGCCGGAGTGGTGGCGGGGACGTCCTCGGGCCGGCGCCAGGCGTTGACGATGGTCACGCCGCCGGTGAACTCCCACAGGAAATCGGAGAACCCGACGCCGGATTCGCGCAGATCGAGCCATGCGCGCGTGTTGCCGATCGCGGCCTGCACCTTGAGGCGGTTGCGCACGATCCCCGTGTCTTTCAGGAGCGACGCGATCTTCTTCTCTCCGTAGCGGGCGATGCGCTCCGGGTCGAAGCCGTCGAACGCGCGCCGGTACGCCTCGCGCTTCTTCAGGATGGTGTACCAGCTCAGCCCGGCCTGCGCGCCGTCGAGCACCAGCATCTCGAAGAGCCGGCGGTCGTCGCGCACCGGGACGCCCCATTCCTCGTCGTGGTAGGCGACGTAGAGCGGGTCGTCGTTCACCCAGCCGCAGCGTGTTCGTGCTCGTGTCCGTGTTCCGGGCATCTCCAACCCTCCGGTGATCGGGATTCCCGGCATCGTATGCGCAGGCGGCATTGCGAATCATCCGCCGGGCGGGCAGTGTTCCGGGCCACCGTGCAAAACGCCGAACGAAAGGAGGGGGCGAGTGAGCCAGGTACAGGAGCCGAACACCATGATCCCGAGCCAGCGCCATCTCTTCGACCTGCCCGACGACGTCGCCTACCTCGACTGCGCGTACATGGCGCCACTCATGCACTCGGTGGTCGAACGGGTGCTCGGCGCCCGGGGATGAGCCGGGCCACGTGCAGGCCGGGCCGCGCCAATCCGGGTCGACTCGCTCGGCGCATCACCCGGATGGCCGAATCCGCCGTTCCTGGCCACTGAGCGCCGAGGGAGTCGAAGCCACGATGCCCGCCCCCCATCCGGAGCTCGCTCCACCGATCGGCGAGATCGCGGCCGCCGTCCGCAACGCCGGCGGAAGGGCCGTCGTCGTGGGCGGCTGGGTGCGCGACCACCTCCTTGGAGTGCGCTCGAAGGACATCGACGTCGAGTTGTTCGGCCTCGACGTGGCGCGGCTCGAATCCCTTCTCGCGGGCTTCGGCAAGATGCACGCGATTGGACGCGCCTTCGGCGTGTTGAGGGTGATAGCCGGTTGTCAATGAGACTCCTCTCCATGATCCGGCAGGTATGATCCATGTAACTGATCGAACGGAAGCCGATGAGCTGTGTGGTGCGCAATCCCATGTTCTCGAAGGCTTGATTGATCAGCAGCTTGTCGAGCGCAAGCTGGTTGGCGGGGATGTGCCGGAAATGCAACCGGACCTCCGCCGCATCCGGTGACTGCGTTCCCGTCCGGACGCCGTCCGCGGTCACGCGTTGCGCCTGCCTTCCAGGCCCGTCAGGCGATCGAGAGACCAGGCGCCGGGACCACAGGCGACCAGGGCGAGCAGCACCACCGCCCACCACATGGCCGGATTCCACCAATGGCTCCAGGTCGGGAACACCGCGAGCTGGATGAACAGCGTCATCCCGAGCAGCCCGAGCGCGGCGAGCCGGCTCAGCAGTCCGACCACCAGCAGTATCGGCAACGTGATCTCCATGACTCCCGCCGACACCGCCAGTGTCTTGATCATCGAGACCGTCGACGACCCTTCGGTGTATTCGAGGGTGGCGGGATCGCAGAGCTGCAATGCGCCGGGCCGTGGAGGATCGGGGCAGAAGAACTCGTACAGGAACAGGTCGTACTTGTTCTTGTCGAATTCCAGGAAGCCGTTCCACTTCGTCACCCCGGACTGCCAGAACACCTTGGCGCCGACCAGTCTGAGAGCCAGCAGTGCGAGCGGTTCCAGCCACCCGCCAATACGAACGACCAGAGCGTGGTATGCCGATTTCATGATTCCGGTGCTCCCTGGATGAAGCCGGGCGCCTGAGCGCCGGTGATGAGCTGATGCGGCGATGAGACCCGAGCGCCGATCGGCCCGGCCCGCCGGCCTTCAGTGGTCGAAGGCCAGCAGGTGATGGTGCAACAGCACTGCGAAAGTCTCCACGAGATCGAACTCCGCGTCGATGTCGAGCGCGGCGCCGGCCGCCTCCCCGCACGGCCGCCCCGCCGCGACCCCGGCGATGAACGCATGTTCGGGACACGCCAGATCGCGGTGGAGAACGTCGGCGCCGCTGCGCCATACCAGGATGTGTTGCGGCGCACGCCGGACCTCGACCCGCCGCCCGATCTTGCCCTGGCGAAGCTGGATCCATGCGTGAAGAACGCGGTATCGGAGCGACGTCAGGCGCGCCCGCGGCACGAGCCGGCCGCGCAGATTCATGAGTGCTTCCGCATCGCCGGAAATACCGGCCGGCGCGATCGCCTCCGGCGGGTGGGCGTCCGATACGGGCCGAGTCCGCAGCGCGAGCCGGCCGTGCGGGCTGTCGACGGGCGGCGCATCCGGGTGCAGGGGGCCGGTGCGCCATGCATGAGGCGCCTCGCCGCCCGGCACGTCCGTCTCCGGGGTATCCGCGTCCTCGGCGAACCAGACCTCGGACCATGCGCGGTCCAGGGTCGCGAACGCGGCGAGGTAGTCGAGGCGATGGGTATCGCGGGCGTCCTCGACGAACCGCGGAAAGTCCTCGCCGTACTCCACGAGGCTTGCAACGCGGGGAGGGTGCGCCTCGACGTAGGGACGGGCGAGCACCGGGAAACGCTCCTCGCCGACAAGCCGCTCGACCGACGGATAGCCCGCTCGCAACGCCTCGACGCAGGCTCTCAGGAATCCGTTGCGATAGACCCGGAGCCGGACGGGATCGGCATTCTCGCCACAGTAGTCCGACAGCGCGCCCACCGTGCCGGTACGCAGGTAACGGGCGAACGCGGTGGTGTATTCGTCAAGCAATGGCCCGCTCCGGGCCCGAATCCGCGCGATGCCGCGCCAGCGCCGTCTCGGCGCGGCGGCGCTCCTCCATCAGCGCCTCGAACGGCGGCAGCTTGCCGTCGCGTTCCAGCAGCACCGGTGTCGGGCCGAGGCGCGCGAGCGTGAAGTCCAGGAGGTCCCAGACCGCTTCGCTCACCGGCGCGGCGTGGGTGTCGATCAGCAGCGCCTCGCCGAGGTTCTCGTCGGCTTCGAACCCGGCAACGTGGATCTCCCCGATCCGGTCGCCGGCCAGGGCCTCGACGTAACGCTCGGGATCGACACCGCAATTGCGGGCGCTCAGGTATACGTTGTTGAGGTCGAGCAGCAGGCCGCAACCGCTGCGTTCGGCGACCTCGTTGAGGAAATCCGGCTCGTCCATCTCGCTCACGAACGGCAGGTAGTTGGTGGGGTTCTCGATGAGGATGCGGCGCCCGATGGCGTCCTGGTAGCGGCCCACGCCCGCCGCCAGCCGCCGCAGGGCATCGCCGGTGCGGGGCAGGGGCAGAAGATCTGCGAACCAGACACCGTTCGCGCTCGACCAGACCGCGTGCTCCGACACCAGGGCGGGCTCGAATTCGTCCACCAGGCGCTTGACCGCCAGCAGATGCCGGCGCTCTGGCAGCGCCGGCCCGCCCAGCGACGCGCCGACCCCGTGGAAGCTCACCGGGAACGACTCCCGGACCCGGCGTAGCTGCGCAAGCCGCGGACCGCCCGCGACCATGTAGTTCTCGGTATGGACCTCGAACCACGGGGCGGACCCGCGGTGTGCGAGCGCGCTCTCGACGTGGGGCTGCTTGAGGCCGACCCCGGCGCCGGTCGGGCCGGGTGCGCTCATCGTGCTCGACCGGGCCGGAGCCGGGAGCGGCTCGGTGCGTTGGCGGGGCAGGGCTGCACGAGGCCGATCCCGGCGCCGGTCGCCGGTTTCGCTCTTCCCGTCTGACCGAACCGGGACTGGAGGGGGTGGCTCAGGGCAGGTTGCGGTCGAGGGCGGCCGTCGAGCCCGGTCCTTCGGGGGTCACGATGAACCGGCAGCTCCCCTTTGGCGAATGGGTCCATGCATTGCCCTGGAAATCCACGGTGGAGGTTCCCTCGCAGCTCGTACCCGCTCCCGCCGCGCAGTCGTTCTCGCCGGCAAGCGCGATGCCGTAGCACTTGTCCTTGCGTCCGCTCGGGGAGTCACCCGCCATCCATTGCGCGAACGCGGCCTTCACCGCCTCCGGGGCATCGTCGGCGATCGTCAACTGCGAGTTGGGCTTCGCCGCCGCCTGGCTGCTCATCGCCGCGATGGCGGCGCCCGTCAGCAACGCCCTGGCGATAGTCGATTTCGTCGTCACTGTTCACTTCTCCTGTCGTCACGTTGAAAGTCGAACGCTACTGCTGCCTCGTTGGACACAACGGTCCCACGGACGTTTCATGCTCTCGATACGCTCCCGTGCGTGAACGCGGAGCACCGGGCCGCGCGCTCCGCGTGCAGGCGCTTCGCATGATGGGGTCCCCGCAACGGAGCGGTCGCAGCTTCCGGCCTCGCCGAGGCGCACGGGTCCCGGATGCGGGCCGGCTCACACCGCCTCCAGCAGGCTGTCGGATGCCCACTGCTTCAGGCAGGTCGCGGCACGAAGCGCCGCCGCGTCTTCTCCGATCCGCGCGCACAGCCCGGCGCAGATCGCGCCGAAGTCCTCGCCGTCGGCGCAGCACTGGAGCGCCCACGCCTCGTCGGGCTCGATCGATCGCCAGCGGATCACGATGCCGTCGCGCCACAGCAGCCAGTCCATCGCCCGTTCCATGCGCTCGGGTGCCGGTGGAGGGTCACCGTGATCGATGGCGGTCCAAAGGCTTGGCACGTTCCATTCGAGCGCCAGCCGCCGAGCTGCGGGCTTGAGTCGCGGCCGGATTCCGGCCCACCGATCCGGGGCGATTGCGGCGATGTCCTCGACGCCGACCACCGGACTGTCCGCGGCGTCCAGGAGCTCGCCCTTGGCCCATTCGAACCGGGCCATCTCGCCCAGCACCGGGTGATCCCGCCAGGGCGTGGTGGAGCAAAGAAACGCCGGCAGATGACGGCCGAACCAGCGAATCGAAGGGTGATGCGACGGACAGGCCGCCGCGTACGCGAGCGCCAGGGTCCGGAACGCGTCGTCGCCCGCCAGCGCGCGCAGGCCCGGGTAGTCCTGGCCGAGCACTTCCAGGAATCGCAACCGGATCGCCTCCGCATAGACGTGAAGGCGATCCTCGGCCGATGCCGAGCCGGTACCGGCCACCGTCGCCGGGGGCGTGTCCGCTTCCCCCAGCACGTAGGCCCGGAAGCCGCGCTGCAGATCGCGAAGCGCGGTCATGCCTTGAAGACCCGTGACGGAGACCGGCGGCGGTCCGTGGACGTGGCCAGCGCCCGTGCCCGCGCAAGCTCGTCGAGCAGCACTGCGAGCGGCGGGATGTCGTCGTCGCGCTCGATCATCGTGGAGACCGGCCCGAGGCGCGCAATCGCCTCCACGTACAGCTCCCACACCGGGTCCGGCACCGGATGATCGTGGGTGTCGATGAGGAGCGATCCGTTGTGGCTGTGGCCGGCGAGATGAATTTGCCGAACGCGCTCGCTCGGCACTCCGCCAAGGTAATCGAGGGCGTCGAAGCCGTGGTTGTGGGCGCTGACGTGGACGTTGTTGACGTCCAGCAGGATCCAGCAGTCGGCCCGCTCGGCGACGGCGGTCAGAAACTCCCACTCCGGGACGCGCGAGTCGGTGTAGGTCACGTAGCTCGACACGTTCTCGAGCAGGATCCGCCGGCCAAGGTAGTCCTGCACCCGGCTCACCCGTCCGGCGACGTGCGCGATCGCCTCCTCGGTGTACGGCAACGGCAGCAGGTCATGCAGGTTGCGGCCGTCGATGCCGGTCCAGCACAGGTGATCCGAGATCCATTCCGGCTGGATCCGGCCGGCGAGCCGTTTCAAGCCCGCGAGGTAGTCGAGGTCGAGTGGATCGGAGCTTCCGATGGAGAGCGATACCCCGTGCATGACCATTGGATAGTGCTCGCGGATCCGATCGAGGAAGTGCAGCGGCTTCCCCCCGTCGACGAGGTAGTTCTCGCTGATGACCTCGAACCAGTCGACGGCCGGACGGGTCTCGAGCACCGCCGCGTAGTGCTCCGGCCTGAGCCCCAGCCCGAAGCCGAGGAAGGGCCTCCGGGCGGGGCCGTCGCCCCTCGCGTCATGACAGGACGGGAGTGGAGCATTCATCCCTGGAAACGAACCTCACGGTGCAGCGGGATGTGGGTTCCGGCCGCGCGGGAAGGGTAGCGCCGGGTCGTGGATTCTCCGGATGGCGATGCGGAGGGGGTCGGGGAATCGCACGCGGCCGGGGAACGAATCTCCCGACGGCGAAGGATGCGGGCCTCCCCCGCGGGACGCGGGGGACGGTCGGGACGAGGACTCCTGCAAGGGATCCGGAGCGGATCGGGCCGGCTTGGCCGATCCGCTCCGCGCGTACCCGCTGCGGACGGGATGCCCCTCAGCCTTCCTCGACCGTGCCGCCGGCCTCCATGCACGCGGCCTCGGTGGCCGTCATGACGAACCCATGTCCCTTGCAGGTGTTGAGGCCCTTGCAGTCGCTGGTCGCCGTCTTGCAAGCACTATGCCCCTTGCAAGTATTGCCGCCTACGCACTTCACGGTTTCCTCGCCCGCGCCGGCCGATATCGGCGCGAGGGCGAACATCGCCGCCGCGGTCGCGGCAAGCGTCAGGCTGGAGGTGGTCTTGACATCCATGGAGCTCTCCTTGGAAACGAGTTGATACGAGTGGATTCAATCGCATCCGGAGCCGTACCGCCGTATGCGATCCGATGGAAAATCATTGTAGGCGGGCAAGTATCACGCCACGATCACGCAGCGTTCACGAGAGCGCCCCCACGGCCTCCGGGGAGCCGCGCATCGAACGGACGGGCTGGACCGATGCGGGTGGTGTGAAGCAACCCCGCGCCCGCATCCGCGGACTGATGCCGGACGGCGAGCGACTGGTGCAGAATGCGCGTTCGAGCCGGACAGGAGCCGACGCCGATGCCCGTCTTTCTGCCGCAGGAGGCCATCAGGACGAAGCGCGACGGTTTCCCTCTGGCCGAGGATGCAATCGCCGCGTTCGTCGCCGGCATCAGCGACGGCACGATCTCCGAAGGACAGGCGGCGGCGCTCGCGATGGCGTTGTACTTCAACGGCATGACGGCGCCGGAATGTGTCGCTCTGACGCGGGCGATGACCGGTTCGGGCCGCGTCCTGGAATGGCCGCGCCTCGACCGGCCGATCCTCGACAAGCATTCGACCGGCGGCGTGGGCGACAAGGTCAGCCTGATGCTGGCGCCGATCATGGCCGCTTGCGGTGCGGCGGTGCCGATGATCTCCGGGCGCGGTCTCGGCCACACCGGCGGCACCCTCGACAAGCTCGATGCGATCCCCGGCTACCGGACCACCCCCGACATCGACACCTTTCAACGCATCGTGGCGGACGCCGGCTGCGCCATCATCGGACCGACCGCGGACCTGGCGCCGGCGGACCGGCGGCTCTACGCCGTTCGCGACGTCACCGCCACGATCGAGTCCGTGCCGCTGATCACCGCCTCGATCCTGTCGAAGAAGCTCGCCGCCGGCCTCGACGGACTGGTGATGGACGTCAAGACCGGCAATGGCGCCTTCATGGCCGGGACGGCCGCCGCGCGCGAGCTGGCCGAAAGCATCGTGGCCACGGCGACGGCCGCCGGCCTTCCCACCCGCGCGGTCATCACCGACATGAACCAGGTGCTGGGCGATACCGTCGGCAACGCCCTGGAGGTCGGTGAGGCGATCGCGTATCTGGCCGGCGTCCGGCGCGAGCCGCGCCTCCATGAAGTGGTCACCGCGCTGTGCCGCGAGCTCCTGCTCCTGGGGAAGCTGGCGGAGAGCGCCGCGGGGGCGAAGGCCGACATCGAGGCGGCGCTGGACAGCGGCGCGGCTGCGGAGTCGTTTCAGCACATGGTCGCCGCGTCGGGCGGCCCGGCGGACTTCATCGACACCCATGAACGCCACCTGCCGGGAGCCCCGGTGGTGATGGCGGCGGAGGCCGGGACGGAGGCCTGGATCGACGCCGTCGACACGCGGTCCGTCGGCCTCGCCGCGCTGGCGCTGGGCGGCGGCCGCACGCGGGCCGATCAGTCGATCGACCACCGTGTCGGCTTCAGCGAAGTCGCCGGACCTGGCGACCGGGTCGGCGCCGGCCGGCCGTTGGCGCTGGTTCATGCACGCACGGAAGCGGATGCGATGGAGGCCGCCGCCGCGCTGCGGTCCGCGTTCGACCTCGGGGCGGCGGCGCCACCACCGAGAGCCGTGATTCACGACGGAAGGTTCGGAAGCTCCGACTGATGGAACGACGACCGCGACCGCTGATCCCGGCGGTCGCCGTCTACCCTCGGACCCGGCCGCGCCATGCTGACCTTCGCCGAAGAGCTCATTCTGCTGCTGACCGATGAGGATGGCGTGCTCCTCCCCATCCGGAAGGACGCCTTCGAGTGCGCTCTGGCGGGCGCGGTGCTGATGGATCTGGCGTTCGCCTGGCGGATCGACACCGACCCGCGGGCGCTCGTGGTCACCGACCGCACGCCGACCGGCAATCCCGTGCTCGATCGCATCCTGGCCGAAATCGCGGCTCGGGCGGAAACGGCGGATACCCGGACGTGGATCAGGGATCTGTCCATCGACGAGGCGGACGCCATTCGCGAGCAGGCGCTGGCCGGCCTCGTGGTGCGCGGCGTCCTGGAGCGGCAGGACGGGACGTTCCCGTGGGTCTTCCGCTCCCCTCGCCACCCCGCGGTCGATGGCGAGGCGGTGCGAGCGGTCCGACTGCGTATCGGAAACGTGCTGCATTCCGACGGCATCCCCGACCCCCGGGACGTCGCCCTGATCTCCCTGCTGGACGCCTGCGACATCCTTCCCGACCTCTTCCCCGCGCGGGAGATCGAGCGATGCCGCTCCCGGATCGAGCAACTGCGCAGGATGGACCTGATCGGCCGCGAGGTGGCCGGCGCGATCGCCGACATCGAACGCACGCTCGCTCTCGCGGTCCGTTCCCGATCGGCGCGCTTCCGAAGGTTGCTGCTGAATCTTTCCGTCGCCGGCGCCCTGGCCGCGGTGGCGACGCTCGTGGCCCCGCGCGTCCCCATACCGGATCGGTTCGGCCCCACGTTCTTCGAGCTTCTGTGGTTCGACGGGGTCTGGCGGCAGTGGAGCGGCTATGTGCTTCTCGGGTTCAGCGGCGCGGGACTCGTGGCTGCCCTGCGCATGAAGGCGCGGCCGGTGCTTCGATCCGGCGCATCCATCCGATGGCGGCTCGCCCACGTCGGGTTCGGCCTGTGCTGCGTGCTCCTCCTGTTCGGCCATACGGGTTTTCGCCTGGGCGCCAATCTGAACGCGGCGCTCATGGGTTGTTACGTGGCCGCGCTGATCTCCGGCGCGCTGGCCGGGATATCGAGCCACGGAGCATCCCTGCTCCGACGCATGGGGATGACCCCCAGGCTGCGCGTCGTTCCGATGAGGCTGCACGTCGTCGCGCTCTTTCCCCTGCCGGCGCTCCTGATCATCCACCTCCTCGTCGTCTATCTGTATTGAGGGATGGGAACGCGCGGCCCAGGACAGGACACAGCCCCCATGATCGCCTCGCGCGCGGCTTCCTCACCGCGCCACGACAGCTACCGCGCGCCGGCGGCAGGTACGCGCTCACGACCTTGTGCGTCGGTGTCGGTCAGGGCACGGCCGTCGTCCGGGAGCGCGTCGTGTACTGAACGCCGAGGCTCAGGGAAACAGCGAGGGATCGGGGGACTCCAGCAGCCGCTTGAGCCTGGCGAGAAAGCGCCCCGCCGGGGCGCCGTCCAGGGCGCGGTGGTCGAAGGTGAGCACGAAGGTGGCGACGTCCCTGATTGTGATCTCGCGCCCGACCGCGGCCGGTGTCCGCCGCATCCTGCCGACCCCGAGCAACGCGCACTGCGGTGGATTCAGCACCGGGGTGAACCAGTCCACGCCCAGCGCGCTCAGGTTGCTGACCGTGAAGGTCGCCCCTTCGAAATCCAGCGGGGTCAGCTTGCCGGCCCTGGCCCGTGCGCCGAGGTCGGCCACGGTGCTCGCGATCCGGCCGAGGTCGAGCTTGCCGGCGTTACGCAGCACCGGCACCACCAGGCCGTCTTCGACGTCCATCGCGACCCCCAGGTTGATCTCCCGGTACCGGTGGATGGCGCCGTCGACCAGCGCCGCATTGAGGACCGGGTGCGCCTCCAGGGCGACGGCGACAGCCTTCAGGACGATGTCGTTGAGCGAGGGCATGACTCCGAATGCGGCGCGCCACTCGTCGCGTCTCGCGGTGCGGCAGGCGCGTACCTCGGTCATGTCGACGTCGATGCCTTCGGTGACTTGCGGCGCACCGGTCCAATGCGCGCTCAACCGTTCCGCGGTGACCCGGCGGATCCCTTCCAGGGGAACCACGTCGTGAGGAGGCTCGCCGGACGACCCGGGTTCCGGGGCCGGCGCGGCGCCGGCGTCGATCGCTCGCTTGACGTCTTCCTTGGTGACCCGGCCGCCGGGTCCGGTCCCTTGCAGCCGATCCGCGTCCACCCCGTGACGCTGCGCGAGCCGTCTGGCCACCGGGGTGACCCGCTGCTCGCCGGATACCGCGGCCGGGGCCGCGATCGTCTCGTCCGCCTTGTCGGGCAGGGCTTCGCCGCGGCCGCCGATCCACGCGAGGGTGGCGCCCACCGGGTACTCCCTGTTCACCGGCGCGTCGATCCGCAACAACACGCCGGCGGCCGGGGCCTCGACGTCGACCACCGCCTTGTCGGTCTCCACCGCGAACAGCGGTGCGCCCTCGGCGACCGCGCCGCCTTCGTCCACGTACCACTCCACCACCTTGCCGCGTTCCATGGTGTGGCCGAGCGCGGCGAGCTTGAGCCGGACCGCCATCAGGCCATCACCCGGCGGACCGCGGCGCCGATCGCGTCGGGGCCGGGCACCGTGAGATTGACCAGCTCCTCGGCAAACGGCATGGGCACGTGCGCGGCGCCCACGCGGACGACGGGCGCGCGCAAATCGTGAAAACACTGCTCCGCGAGGGTCGCGGCGATTTCCGCGCCGCTGCCGGCAAAGGACGAATCCATCTCGCAGACCACCGCCCGGCCGGTCTTGCGCACCGATTCGCAAATGGTGTCCACGTCGAGGGGGGCCAGGGTTCTCGGATCCACCACCTCGATGTCGTAGCCCTCGTCCTCCAGCGCGACCCCCGCCTCCAGCGCGCGGGGCACCATCCCCCCGATGGCGACCACCGTGGCGTCCTCGCCTTCGCGCTTGACGTCCGCGACTCCGAAGGGGACCACGTAGTCCTCGTCGGGCACGTCGCCCTCGTTCAGGTACAGGGCCTTGTATTCGAAGAACACCACCGGGTCGGGACTGCGAATGGCGTTCTTCATCAATCCCTTGGCGTCGTACGGGGTGGTCGGGACCACCACCTGCAGCCCCGGTACGTGCATGAACCACGACTCCATGATCTGCGAATGCTGGGCCGCGAGCAGCCGGGCCGGGCCGCAGGGGAGACGGATCACCATGGGCACGCTGGCCTGGCCGCCGGTCATGTAGCGCATCTTGGCCGCCTGGTTGACCACCTCGTCCATGGCGCAGGTGATGAAGTCGAGGTACATGATCTCGACCACCGGGCGCATGCCGGCCAGCGCCGCACCTACCCCCAGCCCGACGATTCCCGCCTCGGCGATCGGTGTTTCGAATATCCGATCCGGCCACTTCTCGGCGATCCCCCGGGTGACGGTATAGGGACCGCCATGGGCGATCACGTCCTCGCCCATCACGAACACCGAATCGTCACGGGCCATCTCCTCGTGCAGGGCTTCGCGAAGGGCGTCGCGTATGCCGATGGTCCTCATGCCGTCGCCCTCCACTCGGTATCGAGCACGTCGGTGGCGAGGTCGTCCGCGCCGGGCAGCGGGCTTGCCTCGGCGAAGGCCACGGAGGTCTCGATCTCCGCCTTCACCGACGCCTGGATGGCCTCGTCCTCGTCGTCACCCAGCCACTGGCGTTCCTTCATCCAGGCACCGAACAGCCTGATGGGATCACGCTCGTCGCGCCACTCGCCCACTTCCTCACGGGTGCGATACTCCTCCCGGTCGCCCAGGCTGTGGCCGTGGAAGCGGTACGTCCTGGCTTCCAGCAACGTCGGGCCGCCGCCTTCGCGAGCCCGTTCGATCGCCTCCCCGGCCGCGGCGTGGACCGCCTCCAGATCCTGTCCGTCCACCGAGACGCCGGGAATGGCGTAGGAGGCGGCCATCTCCGCCACCGAGTCCACCACCGCGACGTTCTTGCGGGGGACCCATTGCTGGTACTGGTTGTTCTCGCAGACGTAGACCACCGGCAGCTTCCACAACGAACCGAACTGGATCCCTTCGTGGAACGGGCCTCGGGCCGCCGCGCCGTCGCCGAAGAACACCACCGACACCTGGTCGGTGCGGCGGATCCGGCTGGCGAGCGCGGTGCCGGTCCCGGGGCCGATGCCACCCGCGACGATGCCGTTGGCGCCGAGGATGTTTCTCGAGAAGTCGGCGATGTGCATCGACCCGCCCTTGGCGCGGCAGCTTCCGGTGGTGCGGCCGAATAATTCGGCCATCATGCGTTCCATCGGCGCGCCCTTCGCCAGGCAATGGCCGTGACTGCGATGGGTGCCCAGCACGTAGTCGTCGTCACGCAGATGGGCACAGACCCCCACCGCGACCGCTTCCTCGCCGCAATATGTATGCAAGGCGCCCTTGACCGATCCGAGGCTGGTCTGGCGAAGGGCTTCTTCCTCGAAGAGACGAATGCGCCACATGTCGGTGTAGAGCTTGCGGCCGAGCTCGGCGGTAAGGGGCATGGGACCTCCGATGTGAATATCCGGTCTTTCCGACGCGGATCCTGCGCGTGCTTCCTGAACGTCATCCTCGGTGACAGTCTATCGCGGCGGCGCCCTTCTTGCGGTCAGCCGGCCGCGTTGCCGGCTTCGGGGATCGGCACGCGGTGCCTGTCCGGATCGGGGCAGGGACCTCCGATCTTCGCAAGCATCGCACACTTGCCCCTACGGCGCTCGCGCGCTAGGTTTCGCCCCCGTGAACCCGCCCGCGTCCCCACTGCCTTTGCACCCCAAGCCACTGGTGTGCGTTTCGGCGAGCATGATGGAGCTCGAGAACCGGCGCCATCCCGTGCACGCCACCGGCGCGAAGAACATCGATGCGGTCGAGCGGTTCGCAGGTTGCGTGCCCGTCATGCTGCCGGCGCTGGGCGACCGGCTCGACGTCGAATCGTTCGTGGAGCGTATCGACGGACTGGTGCTCACCGGCGGACGCGCCAACGTCGAGCCCCATCACTACGACGGCCCGCCCTTCCCGGATGACGAGCCGATCGATCCCGAACGTGACGTGACCATGCTGGCGATGGTGCGGGCCTGCGTGGCGGCCGAGGTACCGGTGTTCGGGATCTGCCGCGGCATCCAGGAGATGAACGTCGCCCTCGGCGGCTCGCTGCACTACCGCCTGCACCTGCTGGAGGAGAAGGACGACCATCGGATGCCGCGGCGCGACGACGTGACCGTCGAGGAGATCTTCAGGTTGCGCCATCCGGTCCAACTGACTCGGGGCGGCCTGTTCGAGCGGCTCGCGGGGGCCTCCGAGGTCATGGTGAATTCACTGCACGGCCAGGGAATCGACGAGCTGGCCGGCGCACTGGAGATCGAGGCAGTCACCTCCGACGGAGTGATTGAAGGAGTGAGGCTCGAGAACGACCGCACGTTCACCGTCGGGGTACAGTGGCACGCGGAATGGAAGCCCGAGGAGCACGCCCTCTCGCGCAAGCTCTTCGAAGAGTTCGGTCATGCCGCGCGCGTCCGCGCCAGCCTCCGATCGCGGCTCGACTTGCGGGCATTCAGGGAAGTGCCGCGCGCCGGCTCCGAGCTGGCGGAGGCATCGCAGGCGGGCTGAGCCGCGACCGCCACGGGTGCGGCCCCTTCGGAGCCGGCTTCATTTCAGGTCGTTCCCTCGACGCCGCGGCTGGCCAAAGCGCCATGGATTGACGGGCGTGGCGTCTCGGATCCACCGCCGGCCGGGATCAGCCGTAGACCAGATCCGGCAAACCCTCGCGTTATCCGGCAGTATGCCGCCCAGTGCCGCGCGTCCCGCCTTGCCTGTGACCGGTGGTGCTGCCGGAGCCGCCGAACCTCGGCAATGGTCGTGAATCTTCCATCACGGCAGGCGAGGGGCACGCCGTGGAGCATGGCGCCCTGATACAGTGACGGGCTCCAGGGAGAGGGCCATCCGAATGATGCCTGACACGCCGGTCGATACCTGGATCGGTCTTGCGAAGGGACGGCGCCTCGCGGCGCGACTGTGGCGGCCGAAGATCGACGCGCCCGCCCCCGCCATTCTGGAGTATCTGCCGTACCGCAAGCGAGACGGCACCGCGCCGCGCGACGCCACCACGCATCCGGTGTTCGCCGCGGCGGGGTATGCCTGCATCCGGGTCGACATCGCCGGTACCGGGGATTCGGACGGAATCTTCGACGACGAGTATTCGGAGCAGGAGCTTACCGACGGCGAGGCGGTGATCGCCTGGATCGCGCGCCAGCCGTGGTGCGACGGCAACGTCGGGATGATCGGGATCTCCTGGGGCGGGTTCAACGGACTACAGCTCGCCTTTCGCCGACCACCGGCGCTGAAGGCGATCGTCACCTGCTGCTCGACCGTCGACCGCTATGCGGACGACATCCACTACATGGGCGGCTGCCTGTTGACCGACAACTTCAACTGGGGCGCCCAGATGCTGGCCTACCAGTCCCGGCCACCCGACCCGGCGCTACGCGGAGACTGGCGAGAACGCTGGATCGAGCGGATCGAGACGCTTCCCTTCCTCGCCGCCCGCTGGCTGGCCCATCCGACCCGCGACGCCTACTGGCGGCACGGCTCGGTGTGCGAAGACTGGCGGGCCATCGAGGCGGCGGTGCTGGCCGTCGGCGGCTGGGCGGACGCCTACGTCAACGCGCCCCTGGCGCTCGCCGCCCACCTGTCCGCGCCTGCCAAGGCGCTGATGGGTCCATGGGAGCACAAGTATCCCCACATCGCCCGTATCGACCCCGCGGACTTCCACGGCGAGGTCATCGGCTGGTTCGACCGCTGGCTGAAGGGCAAGCGCAACGGGGCCGAGGACCTGCCCGCCTGTCGCGTGTTCATTCAGGAGCACCGCGAGCCGCCTTCGCGGCTCTACGGATCGCGGTCGGGTCGTTGGATCGGCGAGGCGACGTGGCCGTCGCCGAACGTCGGCTCGAGGATTCTGCACCTGGGGATCACTTCCGGCACGCGGCCCCATCGACGCGAAACGCCGCCGGACTTCGCATCGCGGACTCTGCATTCCGGCATCGGACGGTTGTCGGCGGCGCCGTGCGCCGGCGAGCAGGTGGTGGCGACGCCTCATCACGTGGGCATCGCCGCGGCCTGCTTCTGCCCCGGGATGCGCATCGACAGCGAGCTGGCCGCCGACCAGGCGCCGGACGACGCGGCCTCGGTGTGCTTCGACACGGATGCCCTGGAGACTCCACTGGAGCTTCTGGGCCGGCCGGTGGCCGAGATCGCCTTTTCGGCCGACCGGCCCGTGGGACAGCTCTGCTTCAGGCTCTGCGACGTGGCGCCCGGTGGGGTGTCCCAACGGATCACCTGGCGGGCCTTCAACCTGACCCATCACGCGGGACCCGAATCTCCCGCCGCGCTCGACCCCGGGCGTCTCTACCATGCGCGTATCGCGTTGAACGAATGCGCCCACCGGTTGCAGGCCGGACACCGGCTGCGGCTCGCGGTCTCGACGAGCTACTGGCCGGTGATCTGGCCGGCGCCGGAAGCGGTGGCGGTGACCCTGCACCTGGCCCAGTGCCGGTTGATCCTGCCCGAGCGCCGGGTGGTGGATACGGTCGATCCGGCCGCGCCGGACCATGCCGCCGAATTCCCGGTCCACGCGGCCGAGACGCTGCGCGAGCCGGCGAACCGGACCGAACGCCGGATCGACCCGGACGGTACCCACATACTCGAGACGTTCGACGATTTCGGCGCAAGCCGCGACCTGGAGCACGGGCTCGAGACCGGCAGCCACGTGGCGCAACGCTACTCGATCCACCCCGATGATCCGCTGTCGGCCCGCCATGAGGCGCGTTGGTGCTACGAGCTCCGACGCGGGGACTGGTCGGTGCGGATCGATTCGCGGAGCGTGATGACCTCGGACGCGGACAGCTTCCATGTCGCCCGCGAGATCACGGCCCGGGAGGGCGACGCCGTCGTCATCGCCCGGAGCCGGGAAGAGGGCCTCCCGCGCGGGCTGTTGTGACTTGCAGAGCGACGCGCAAGCTCCCGCCGACGCGCGTGGCCGGTAGCCGGCGCAGGACGCCATGACCACCCGCGCTCGCGTTCAGAACGGACGCTCACCGCCGGCGGTGGTGCGGTGGTGCTTGCGGTGGACGGTGTCGTCGTAGTCGCGGACCGCGTAATGCATGGTGCAACGGTTGTCCCATATCAGCACGTCTCCGACCGCCCAGCGGTGCCGGTAGACGTTCTCCGGGCGCGTCGAGTGTTCGGTCAGATAATCGAGTATCGGTGCGCTCTCCTCCCGCGTCATCCCCGCGAACGACACCGTGAAGTGAGGATTCACGAACAAGGCGCGGCGACCGGTGTGTGCGTGGGTACGCAGTACCGGGTGGGTCGTCGGCGGGGGCACCGATTCGATGGGGAGCGCATCGGTCCCCTTCTCCAGCGCCCGGCGCATCGTCACTTCGGCGCTGTGCACCGCCTCCATGCCGTCGAGCAGGCGTTGCAGGCCGGGCGAGAGAGTCTCCAGCGCCCGGTACATGTTGCAGAACATGGTATCGCCGAGTCCGTCGGGGACCGCGAGTGCGTGCAGGATCGATGCGGCCGGCGGGCGCTCCCGGTGCGAGATGTCGGAGTGCCAGTAATCGTTGCGCGCGCCGATGCGGCCCGGCCGGGTCTCGATGATCAGCACCTCGGGGTACCCGTCGACGCTCGCGCGGGTGCGTAACGGATGCTCCTGCGGCTCACCGAAGAGCCGGGTGAAGGCAATCTGGGAGCCCGGGTCGAGTGACTGGCCGCGGAACACGAGCATGAGGTGCTCGTGGAACGCATCGACGATGCCTCGCGCGGTATCCTCGTTCAAGGGCTTCGAGAGGTCTACCCCCGACACCTCGGCGCCGAGCGCGCCGCACAGCCGCCGTGTCTCGACCATCGGGCTCCCTCCGTGCAGAGCTTTCAAGGCAATTCTAGCTCGCATGTCCTTCCATCTCACGGCCGGCGGGGGCGCGGTCGGCTCGTGTTCGGGGGCACGAAGGGGCGGCGGCCGGAGGTGACGGTTGCGCGCACGGGGCGTTTTCGGCAACGCTTCCAGGCGTCACCTTGCGCGGCCACGTGGGAGAGCCGATCATGACATCGAGCAGCAGACAGTCCGGAATCAAGCTCAACCGCCCCTTCGTCGGCATTCCCTCGTTCCTGCGCGCGCCCGTCGAAACGGATCTCGACGCGCTCGACGCCGACATCGCCGTCTACGGGGTCCCCTTCGACGAAGGCTCGCCCTTTCTCGCGGGCTCGCGCATGGGGCCCCGCTCGATCCGCGAGCACTCGCTGCGCTTCGCCGGGTCCGACGCCGGGCTCTACGACCCCGAGACCCGGCGTACCTACCTCGCCCACGAGATGGCCAACCGGACCATCGCCGACGTCGGCGACGTCGACGTATGGCCCACCGACGTGAAGAGCACGTTCGACAACGCGACCGATCTCACCCGGGCAATCCTGGCCAGGGGGGCGC
The DNA here is from genome assembly GCA_958295835.1 of uncultured Gammaproteobacteria bacterium. GTDB lineage: Bacteria > Pseudomonadota > Gammaproteobacteria > HK1 > HK1 > HK1. The sequence goes on along the minus strand of OY282378.1, from coordinate 2,498,178 downwards.
TGCCGGTGGTGCTCGGCGGCGACCACTCGGTCACCTACCCGATCGTGAGAGGGTTCGAGGGCGAGGAGCCGCTGCACGTCATCCACTTCGACGCCCACATCGACTATGCGCCCTTCATCCACGATCTCCGTTTCACCAACGGCCACGCGTTCCGCCACATCGCCCCGATGCGGCACGTGCTGAGCCTCACCCAGGTCGGCATCCGCAGCCTCAGGAGCTTCGAGGCGCACATCCGGGATTCGATCGACGACGGCAACCGGGTGATGACGATGGGCGAGTTTCACGACGTGGGACCGATGGGCGTTGCCGAGGTCGTCCCGCGCGATGCGCGGACGTACGTGAGCATCGACATCGACGTGCTCGACCTGCCGTTGATACCGGGGTGCGTGTCGGCCGAACCGAACGGGATGAGCTACGCGGAGCTGCGCGACACCCTCGCCGCGATCGCCGTGCACTGCGACGTGGCCGGGCTCGACCTCGTGGAGGTGAACCCGACCCTGGACGTGGGGACCGGCATCACCTCCTACCTCGCCGCGCACACGGTGCTGGAGTTTCTCGGGAACATCTGCCGCCAGCCGCGCTGGGAGCGGCACCGCGAAGCGCGCGCCGCGGCGCGCGGCTGATTCGGGGCGGGACGTCCCGCAGGCGCCGCATCGAGCGAACGCCTCGCGCGACGAACACCCCGGAGCGCCCCGTGAGCAGCCCTTCGAACGGCAAGAGCGCCGTCGTCGTCGGCGCGGGCATCGTCGGCGCGGCGTGCGCCCATCGCCTGCGAACCCTCGGCTTCGACGTCGTGCTCGTCGACCGCGGCGCCCCCGGAGAAGCCTGTTCGTTCGGCAACGCCGGGCGCATCGCGACCTCGCTGGTCACGCCGAAAGCGGTGCCGGGCCTGCTGCCCCGGATCCCGGGGATGCTGCTCGACCGCCGCCATCCGCTGAAGACGAGTGTCGCATTCGTCCTGCGCAACCTTGCCTGGTGCATGCGATTCGCACGGGCGGGCGCCCCCCGCGAGGCCGCCCGCATCACCGACGCCCTGCACGTCCTCCTCTCGCGAGGGGACGCGGCCATCGATCGACTGGCGGTGGCCACGGGCGCGACGGACGTCATCCGGACCGACGGCGTGCTCTACGTCTACCAGGATCCGGCGCTGGCGGAGGCGGCGCGCGACTCGATGGCCGAAAGCGATCGGCGGGGCACTCCCGTGCACTACGTGACCGGCGATCAGGCCCGCGACGTCGATCCGGCGATTCCGGCGTCGGTCACGTGCGGGTTCCACAAGCCGGGGGAGCGGTTCGTGCGCAGCCCGATCGAGCTCACGAGGAAGGTCGCCGGGGCGTTCACCGCGGCCGGTGGCGTCCTCGCACGCGACGAGGTCGTCCGGCTCGAGACGCGGGCGGGATACCCACCTCGCGTACGCTGCCGCAACGGGAGCTACGAGGCGGACAAGGTCGTCATCGCGGCCGGCGCCTGGTCACCGGGGCTCGCGGCACCGCCGGGAATACGCATCCTGGTCGTTCCCGAGCGCGGCTACCACGCGATGCTTCCGCACGCCGGCATGGAGTTGAAGACCGCGGTTCATTACGGCGACCGACTGATCTCGATGACGCCGATGACCGGCGGACTGCGGGTATCGAGCGGCGCGGAGCTTGCCGACGTGGACACCGCGCCGGACTGGAAGCGCCGCGACGTCGTCATCGAGGGAGCCAGGGCGCTGTTTCCGGACCTCGACGACTCCGGGGCGACCCGGTGGATGGGTCCCCGCCCCTCGACCCCGGACTCGCTGCCGGTGATTGGCGCGCATCCGGAGCATCCCGGCGTCCTGTTCGCCACCGGGCACGGCACCCTGGGACTCACCCTCTCGGCAATCACGGCGGAGATCGTCGGTGACCTCGCCACGGGACGGGTCCCCGATTTCGACGTCGCGCCGTACCGTCCGGATCGTTTCTGAATCCCGAGTGCCGCACGGCCACCGAGGGACCGACCCCGGTGGGTTCCTCGGGGAACGCGGGCGCGCTCGAGCCGCGCGGCAGCGCGAAACGGTCTCGTCCGAGCTCCGGCCCGACTACGCGCCGATCGCGAACATTTCCTCGAGGTCGTGCCGCGAATAGGCCCGGAACGCGAGCATCGTCTCGGTACGGATGATGCCGCCAATCTGCGTGAGGTGCTCCGTGACCAGCCTTGCGAGATCGTCATTGCGCGGCACGCGGACGATCGCGACCAGATCACATGAGCCGCTTACCGAGTACACCTCGGAGATTTCGGTCCGGTCCGCGAGCTGCTCCGCAACTTCGTTGACGAGCGCCCGCTCGACGTTCATCAGAATGATCGAGGTCACCATGATCGTGACACCCTCCGGATGGATGCACACCGCGAGAGCGGGTGCGCCGGCAAGCATGAATAGGTTCGAAACACGCCGATTGCCGACAATGCCGACCATAGCATGAACACGCCGGGCGCCAATCCGGCCGGATGTGGAAACCGGGGAGCGACGGGCGGCCGGCCATGCGGTCGATCAGCCTCGGCAGACTCTCGGTTCAGAGCATCGATGGCACCGGCGCCACCACGACACCGCCACCGACGTGCTGCGAAGTCAGTCGATAGCGTGATCGCGTACTGATGCCGCTCGCGAACGCCGACTCCGAAATTCGCCCCCGATACAGTCAACAGACCGGAAGAGTTGGACTACCATGCGCTCATGCGGTCGAACATGCGTGACCCGATAGAGCTGCCCCGCGGACCATGCTCTCCCGAATCTTCCGAATCGCGTTGCCTGTACTGATCCTCGCTGCCGGCATCGGCGGCATGACCATGCTGGTCAAGAGCAAGCCCGAGCGCGAGCCGCTGGGCTCGGAGGAGCGGTCCTGGACAGTGGCGGCAGTGACCGTCGAGCCGGGAGAGGCGACGCCCCAGCTCGCGCTCTTCGCCCTTGTCGACTCCCCTCGTATCACGCGCCTGTCCTCGGCGGTAACGGCCGATGTGGCGGCTGTCGATGTACTCGAAGGCCAGCGGGTGGGTCTCGAGGATCGGCTGCTCGCTCTCGATGATCGAGAGCTCAGGCTCACGCTCGCCCAGCGCGATGCCGAGATGGCCGGCTTCGAAGCCGATCTGGAGCACGAGAAGTTACGGCACCGGAACAATCTCGCCGCGTTCGAGCATGAGAAAAAGCTGCTCGACCTCGCCCGGGGCGAAGTGGCGCGGGCGCGCGACCTCGCCGAGCGCAAGTTGGGATCGGTAGCGAGTCTGGACCGGATGCGCCGCGAGGAGGAGCGTCAGATGCTCACGATCGAGCAGCGCAAGCTGGCGATTCGCGAGCACCGGAGCCGCACGAAGCAGATCGAGGCGGATCTCGCCCGGACGCGGGCCCAGCAAGCCCGGGCGACGCTCGACCTTGAACGTACGCGGGTGTATCCGCCCTTCGCAGGACGGATCACCGAGGTATTCGTCTCTCCGGGCGACCGCGTTCGGCCCGGAGACCAGCTACTCGCCATGTTCGACACCGGGATGGTGGAGCTTCAGGCCCAGATCCCGCTACGCCACCTGCCGGTGGTGCGCGCCGCGCTGGAACGCGGCGAAGCCCTCGGCGCGCGTGCGATGGTGGACGGGCGGGAAGTCCGCGCGGTCCTGCGTCGGCTCACCGCGCGCGTGGAACGCGGATCGGGAGGCGCCGACGGCCTGTTCGGGGTGACCGAGGGCAACGCCTGGCTGCAGATCGGCCGTACGGTGGAGCTCATCCTCGACCTGCCGCCGGTCCATGACGCGGTGACGGCGCCCCGCGAGGCGCTCTACGGCACGGATCGCGTGTTCGTGCTCGAAGGGGAGCGCATGAAGAGCGTGGAGGTGGAGCGGCTCGGGGAGACCCGCCCCGACGGCGGCGACGGATTGTTGATCCTGCGCAGCCCGCACCTGAAGCCGTCCGACCGGATGATCGTGACGCACCTGCCCAATGCGATCGACGGGTTGAAGGTGACGGTGGCCGGCGCGGCGGCCGAATAGCCGGCGGCCCTCCCACCACCGACCTCCGAGCCGTCATCCATCCCGCCATGCTCCGCAACGCCGCCCGCGGGGCCTCGTCGGGGCGTCCGCGAACCAGCTCTCGCCTGCGGCCGGCAGGCGCGCAGCCAGCCTCAGAACAGGCTTCTCGCCACACGAAATCCGACATGGACGTCCTGGTACCCGATCGGGTTCCCGACCCGGTTGGCAGGGCGGCTGGCCCTCGGCAGGCTGAGCCAGGAACCGCCGCGCATCATGCGCAGCCTGCACGCTCCATCCGGTTCCTCGGCCGAGCCATCGGAGGGTGCGCCGTCATAGCTGTGGCGGCCGCAGTCCGCGACCCATTCATAAACGTTCCCGACCACATCGTGAATACCAAAGGCGTTTGCCGGGAACGACCCCACGGGCGCAGTCCGCTCATCGTCCCAAGCGCTCCCGCATCCGTCGCAGTTCGCCCTGGCGCGGCCGACGTCGTTCCCCCACGGGTACCTCGTCTCGCTCCCCGCCCGTGCCACGTACTCCCATTCAGCCTCGCTCGGCAGCCGGAACGGCTTTCCCGTCAGCTCCGACAGCCATCTTGCGTACGTCTGCGCATCCTCCCAGGTCACGAGGATCACCGGCCGCTCCCCGCGGCCGAAGCCGATGTCGGCGACCCCTTGCCGGCAGGCGCCGGCCGCAGAGCACGCATCCCACTGCGCGAACGTGGTCTCGTACCTGGCGACGGCAAACGCGCGCGGGATCCCCATCGTCCGCACCGGCCCTTCGTCGACGTCCCCGCCTCCCGACAAGTCCCCCATTCGAAAGGCGCCGGCCGGCACCACGATCAGCTCGGGACACACCTCGCAGTCCCGAATGATCGCGCCGGGTCGATGGGACGGCTCCGCATCGCTCCCCGATGCCGGCCGTTTCGAGGACTCGTGCTCGGACCCGAGCGTCATCCGGCCGGGGAACAGCAGCATCGCAACGGCAATCCAGGCAACGGCGGTCATCCATCGCCTCGCGGTGAGTCCGGCTCCTGACATCGTCCTCCCTCCTCCGTGCTCCCATCGACCGAAAAATCGTCATCGATCGGATGACGCAGGGTACCATCCGTGATCATGCTCGAAGTCCGCAATCTCTCCCGCAGCTTCGGCGGACTGGTCGCCGTTTCCGATCTCTCCTTCTCGGTCGGGGAGAACGAGATCCGGGGCCTGATCGGGCCGAACGGCGCGGGGAAGACGACCACGTTCAACGTGATCAGCGGCTTCCACCCCCCGAGTGCCGGAAAGGTGCTGTTCCTGGGCAAGGACATCTCCGGCATGCGCACGAGCGCCATTGCGGCCCGCGGCCTGGTGAGGACGTTTCAGGCCACCACGCTCTTCCAGGAGCTCACGGTCATGGAGAACGTGCTCGTAGGTTGCCACCTGCGTGCTCGAACCGGACCCCTGCGCGCCCTGATCGGGGCGGATCGGCACGGCGAGGCGGCGGCGCGGGACAAGTCCCTCGAGATCCTGGATTTCTTCGGGCTGGGCGAGCGCGGGGACGACCATGCCTTGAGCCTGCCCCATGGCTTGCAGCGGGTTCTGGGCGTCGCGGTGGCGTTCGCCGCGGACCCGAAGCTGCTCCTGCTCGATGAGCCATTCACCGGCATGAACCCCGAGGAGACCCGACGGATGATGCGGATTGCGCGCAAGGTGCGCGCTCGCGGCGTCACGCTGCTGCTGGTGGAACACGACATGCGGGCGGTGATGGGGCTGTGCGATCGGATCACGGTGCTCGATTTCGGCAAGCTGCTCGCCGAAGGGACACCTGACGAGGTACGCCGCCATCCGGAGGTGATCGAGGCGTATCTGGGAGCCGCGACCCATGCTGCCTGAGATCCGGAACGCCACGATGCGCCACCCGTATCCCGGAGCCGGGACGGATGCTGCTTGAGGTCAGGAACGCCACGGTGCACTACCACAAGGTGGCGGCGCTGCGCGGCGTCAGCATGGACGTTCCGCACGGCTCGGTGGTCACCATCATAGGCGCCAACGGAGCCGGGAAGAGCACGCTTCTGCGCGCGATCTCCGGCCTGGAGACATTGTCCGGAGGCGAGCTCCGGTTCGGCGGCCGGCGAATCGACGGGACCCTCCCCGAGAAGGTGGTGGCGCTGGGGATCGCGCAGGTGCCGGAGGGCCGGCGCATCTTTCCCGACCTGACCGTTCAGGAGAACCTCGACACGGGCGCCTACCTGCGCCGTGACCGCGCGCAGATGAAACGCGATCTCGACGGCGTGTTCGAGCATTTTCCGCGGCTCAGGGAGCGTCGCCGGCAATGGGCCAGGACCCTGTCCGGCGGTGAGCAGCAGATGCTGGCCATCGGGCGCGCGCTGATGTCGAACCCCAGGCTCCTGCTCCTCGACGAGCCCACCGTCGGCCTGTCGCCGGTGCTGGTTCAGGAGATGGCGCGGATCATCAGGGAGATCCACGAACGCGGCGTTCCCGTGGTGCTGGTGGAGCAGAACGCGGAGCTGGCGTTGCGGCTCGCCGACTATGCCTACGTGCTGGAGACCGGATCCGTCGCCTTGCACGGCCCGGCGTCCGAGCTTCACGAGAACGACCACGTCCGCCGCGCCTATCTGGGCGCGTGAGCCCCGCCGGCCGAGCGGCCCCGGATGCAGCGGAGACAGGGTCGGGAGGCATTCCCGCCCGCGGCGACGTCCGGTCAGCTCCCCGCGATCGTCATCCGTTCGACGAGAAGCGATCCCGTGCGAATGGCGCCCCGGGTATCGACGTCGGCGCCAACCTCGCGGATACCGACGAACATGTCCGCCAGATTCCCGGCGATGGTGATCTCCTCGACGGGATACGCAACCTCCCCGCCTTCGACCCAGAAGCCCGCCGCACCGCGCGAGTAGTCACCGGTCACGATGTTGATGCCCATCCCCATCAGCTCCGTGACCAGCAGTCCGGTGCCCATCTCGGCGAGGAGCGCCTCGAACGACTTCGAGCCGGGGGCGACCGTGAGGTTGTGGACTCCCCCCGCATTGCCGGTGGTCGAGACACCGAGCTTGCGCGCCGAGTAGCTGTCGAGGACATGGCCCCGGAGAACACCGTCGGTGACCAGATCACGGGGTGTCGTCGCCACGCCTTCTCCATCGAACGCGGCGCTGCCGAGCGCGCCGCGCAGATGCGGCTGCTCGTGGATCCGCACGTGGTCGGCCATCACCCGCTCGCCGAGCCGGTCGACGAGGAAGCTCGCCTTGCGGTACAGGTTCGGACCGCGGATCGCCGATACGAAATGGCCGATGACGCCGCGTGCGACATCGGCTTCATAGAGTACGGACGCCTCGCGCGTATCGAGCTTGCGCGCCCCGAGCCGGCGGATGGCGCGCCGGGCGGCGGTCAGGCCGACCCGTGACGCGGGTTCCAGCCGTGCGGGGTCTCGTGCGGCCGAGGACCAGTAGTCGCGCTGCATTCCGGAGGAGTCCTCCGCGATGACCAGGCAGCTCAGGATGTTTCGGCTGCTCGAATGGCCTTCCAGGAAGCCGTGCGAGTTGCCGTACACGTAGTCGCCGTCGTGCCTGGAGACGGATGCGCCGTCCGAGTTGGTGATGCGCGAATCGTGATCCCGCGCCGCGGTTTCCGCCTCGAGCGCGAGGGAGATCGCTTCCTCGGTGGTAATCGCCCACGGATGGAACAGGTCGAGGTCGGGCGGATCGACCGCCATCCGTTCGGGGTCCGCGAGTCCGGCGAATTCGTCCTGCGCGGTGTGGCGCGCGATCCGGCACGCAGCCTCCACGGTCTCCCGCACCGCGGATGCCCTGAAGTCCGTGCTGCTCGCCGAACCCTTGCTGTTCCCGAAGTACACGGTGACGCCGAGGCTGTTGTCCCTGGTGTGCTCGATGGTTTCGACCTCACCCAGCCTGACGTTGACGTCGAGGCCCGCGGCTCGGCTGATCGCGGCCTCCGATGCGCTGGCGCCACTCTTCCTGGCGGTATCCACGGCCAGCGCCACGAGCTCGCGCAACGAGTCGAGGTCATGCTCGCCGGGGTGCCCGATGCTGCGGGTGTCATCGTTCATGCAGGTCGGCCGCGAGGTTCGAGCTTGACGAAAGGGACCGGATTCCAAACGCGATTCCTGTTGCCTCACGGCAACGAGCGCGTGCGGGACGGCATCGGTCACCCGGTGTCGGGTCATCCATGGCGCTTCTCCTCCAGACTACGCTTTCATGTTCTCATGTTCCTGCCGCTGTGGCGGCATCACGAACCCTCGCCTTTCACACGTCACCTCGTCACACGTCACCTCGGCGGCAATCTGATCGCGCCGTCGAGCCGGATGACGGAGCCGTTGAGCATCGGATTGGCGATGATGTGCTCGACGAGGTCGGCGAACTCACCGGGCCGGCCGAGACGACGGGGAAACGGCGCCGACGCGGCGAGGCGGTCACGAACGTCGCCGGGCAGTCCGGCCAGCATCGGCGTTTCCATGAGGCCCGGAGCGATGGTCATGATCCGGACTCCCAGGCTCGCGAGATCCCTCGCCACCGGCAGGGTCATCCCCACGAGCCCCCCCTTCGAGGCCGCGTAGGCCGCCTGGCCGACCTGTCCCTCGTATGCGGCGACCGAGGCGGTGGCAATCATGACCCCGCGCTCGCCGGTCTCGTTCATCGGGTCGAGGCCGGCCATGTCCGCCGCGCAGATCCGCATGACGTTGAACGTACCGATCAGATTGACCTCGACGACCCTTCGGAATCCATCGAGCGGCGCCGGCCCGTCCCGGCCGATGATACGCCGCGCGGGCGCGATACCGGCGCAGCTCACGCAGATGCGCGCGGGACCGTGGGCTTCGCGGGCGCGAGCGATTGCGTCTTCCACGCCGCCGGCGTCCGAGACGTCGCAGGCGAGACCGATACCACCGACCTCCGCGCCGGTCCTGGCTGCCGCCGCCTCGTCCAGATCCAGCACCGCGACCTTCGCACCGGCTCCGGCGAGCCGGCGCGCGGTCTCGGCGCCCATTCCCGAACCGCCACCGGTGACGACGGCCGAATGCCCTTCGATGTTCACGTCGACTCCCGGTTACCGGTACGGACCCGCTACGTTCAGGGAAGCACGATGGCCGGCAGCTCGTCGAGGGTCCTGATCTCCACGTCCGGGGCGTCCGGCAGCCGTTCGCGCACCTGCCCGAAACGATTGCACCAGGCGACACGGAACCCGAAGGTTGCCGCCGCCGCCGCGTCCCAGGCGTTCGACGACTGAAAGCTCACCTGCCCGCGTCCCACGTCGAGCTCGTCCATCGCGAGCTGGTATACCTCCGCCGACGGCTTGTACATCCCCAGCTCGTCGACGGAGACGACCGCATCGAGCATGTCGTCCATTCCGGCGCTGTCTACCGCCGCCTCCAGCATCATCGGCGAGCCGTTCGAGAGGATCGCGGTGAGGATGCCGGCTTCCTTGAGGATGCTCAGCACCCCCGGCACCTCGGGGTAGCAGTCGAGGTTCAGGTAGGCGTGGAGCAGGTCGTCGCGCAATGCCGAGTCGTCGACCCCGTGGGTGTCGAGCGCAAAATCCAGGCCGTCCGCGGTCACGCGCCAGAAATCCACGTAGCGTTTGAGGATGGTGCGCTGCCATGTGTACTCGAGCTGCTTGGCGCGCCACATCGCGGACACCGCATCCGCCTCGTCGCCGAGCCTTGCCCGATGCTTTCCAACCGCCGAATGCACGTCGAACAACGTGCCGTACGCGTCGAAGACGCAGGCCTCGATTCCGATGAATTTCGTCAATGTCATCGCTCCTTCGCCGATCTTCGATTACGGAGCGCCAGCACGGCGTCCCTTCAAATCCACACCCGGATACGTTCGGCGAGCCGCCCGATTGCCTCGATGTCCCCGAGCTTCAAGCCCCAGTTCATGGCGAGCCGATCATCCTCGACGCGGGGCAGGACGTGAACGTGGAAATGCATCACCGACTGTGCCGCCGCCGGGCCGTTGCACTGCACGAGATTGAGGCCATCGGGGTTCAGCGTCCGCGCCAGCGCGCCGGCTACCTTCTTCGCGGTCACCGTGGTGCGGGCGAGCGCCTCGTCGGATACCGCGTACAGGTCGCTCGCGTGCTCCTTGGGGATGACCAGCGCGTGTCCTTCGCTCGCCGGGTTGATGTCCATGAACGCGAGGGTCGCTTCGTCTTCGAACAGGGTAAACGAAGGAACCTCGCCCGCGACGATCTTGCAGAACACGCAGTCCGGATCACGTTCCATCGGCGAGCCTCCTTCCCGTTCGAAGCCAGTCTCAGCCGGTCAACCCGGCACCCCGGCGAGTCTACTGCCCCGCCCGATCTCGCGCGACACGCCGCCTGCGCCGAGCTCGAATACGGCGTCACCGACCACGGCGCCGTTTGAATCGAAGCTCCGCTCGAGGAAGACACCGGCGCCTCCCGCGTCGAGCAGGACGACGGTCGATGCCCGCGTTCCGTAGTCGCGGCCCAGGATAAACCGAGAGGAGCGCGACCGCATGCGTCCAGGGTCGCGGTCGTCGTCGGCGCGCAGCGCCGCGACGCCCGCGTGGCCCCGTACCGCGAGGAGTGCGAGGAGGTCCGCGACGTGCACGTCGGGTTCTGCAAGGAGCCGTTCCAGCTCCGTCTTTCCGTCCGCCACCTTTGTCCACGGCGTGTCGAGCAGGTGGTTGCTCAGTCCGTATACCCCGGGACCGAGCCGCATGACCCCCGGGGACCGGTTCGACGCGAACGCCAGCGTATCGCCATCCATTGCGAGCAGGCTGAATCCGTTGTAACGACGTCCCTCCTCGACGACACGGTGGAGATACTCCGGCGCCGATTCGCCGCCGGTGAGGAACGCGCCGACGAGCGCGCCGCGTGAAGGGGCGCCCGCGCGGTGGCCCGCCGCGGGGTCGTGATAGTTGGTGATCGCCGCGACCCGGCCGTCGTGGGTCATCCCCATCCATGTCCCCCCCGCCTCCAGATCACGGCCCGCGAGCACGCCGGGGGCGTCCTCCCACCAGTGCGCGGGCGCGGCGGGGCGCGCGTGGTACTCGTCCCGGTTCGCCGCGATCACGAGTGGATAGCGCGGATGGCGTCGCCACGCGAGGTAGATCAGGCACATGGGCAGGTTCGTACGGCGTGGTTCGAATCATGGTCCCTCGAGCCGGCCGATCCGCCCTGCGGGCGGGCTCCGGCGGGATGGAACCGCCGGAGCCCGCCTGTCGCGGAAAAGCCCTCAGAGGCTGTAGTACATGTCGAACTCGATCGGATGGGTGGTCATCAGGAAACGGGTCACCTCCGCCTCCTTGAGCTCGATGTAGGCGTCGATGATGTCGTCGCTGAACACTCCGCCCGCCTTGAGGAAGTCACGGTCCGCGGCGAGCGCCTCCAGGGCCTGCTCGAGGGTGTTGCACACGGTCCTGATGTTGGCCTCTTCCTCGGGCGGCAGGTCGTAGAGGTCCTTGTCCATCGGCTCGCCCGGGTCGATCCGGTTCTGGATGCCGTCGAGTCCCGCGAGCATCATCGCCGCGAACATCAGGTACGGATTGCCGCTCGAATCGGGGAAGCGCACCTCGACGCGACGCCCCGAGGCGCCGGTGTGCGGGATCCGCACCGACGCCGAGCGGTTGCGCCCCGAGTACGCGAGCAGGGTCGGGGCCTCGAAGCCCTTCACCAGGCGCTTGTAGCTGTTGGTGCCGGAGTTGGTGAAGGCGTTGAGGGCGCGCGCGTGCTTGAAGATGCCGCCGATGTACCACAGCGCTTCCTGCGAGAGGCCGGCGTACTTGTCGCCGCTGAAGAGGTTCTTGCCTCCCTTCGAGATGGACTGGTGGCAGTGCATGCCGCTGCCGTTGTCGCCGACCAGCGGCTTGGGCATGAACGTCGCCGTCTTGCCGTAGGCCTGCGCCACGTTGTGCACGCAATACTTGAGGATCTGGATCTCGTCGGCCTTGCGCACGAGGCTCGCGAACTGCGTGCCGATCTCGCACTGCCCGGCGGTGGCGACCTCGTGGTGGTGGACCTCCACGGTGATCCCCATCTCTTCCATCGCCAGGCACATCGCACCGCGGAGATCGGAGAGGGAATCGACGGGCGGGACCGGGAAGTAGCCGCCCTTCACCCCCGGGCGATGCCCCATGTTCCCGTCTTCGAATTCCAGACCCTTGCTCCAGTCCGCTTCCTCGGAGCGGATGCGGTAGAAGGCGCCCGACATGTCGTCGTTCCAGGCCACCGAGTCGAAGATGAAGAACTCGGGCTCGGGGCCGAAGAAGACCTCGTCGGCGATCCCCGTCGACTGCATGTAGGCCACCGCGCGCCGGGCGACCGAACGCGGGCAGCGCTCGTACCCGGTCATCGTCGCCGGCTCCAGCACGTCGCAGCGCAGGATCAGGGTCGTCTCGTCGGAGAAGGGGTCGAGGATGGCGGTCGAGGTATCGGGCATCAGCACCATGTCCGATTCCTGGATCCCCTTCCAGCCGGCGATCGACGAACCGTCGAACATCTTGCCGTCTTCGAACAGATCCTCGTCCACCATCTTCGCAGGGAGGCTGACGTGCTGCTCCTTGCCCACGGTGTCGGTGAAGCGCAGATCGACGAACTTCACCTCCTTTTCAGCAATCGTTTTCAATACGTCTTCAGCGGACATGTCCGGGAATCTCCTGTGATCGGTCAGCTTGACAGGGCAGGTTTGTGGTCTCGGCCGCTCCTTGCTCGCCAGCGGCGGATCGTACCGAAACAATGCACCAAATTGGTCGAATGATTCAAATCGGCGCATCAGCCGACGGCGATTTCCGCCAAGCCGGAAAAAAACGGTCATCGAATCACCACGGCCGGATGCCCAGGCGGCAGGGAAGGCCGGGAATCCCGATGACACGACCGGATTCGGGACCTCGGCGGGAATTGCCGATCAGCCGAACAGCACCCGCACCCCGCTCACGTCCGGATCGTTCCTCACCGCCTGCTCGAAGCGCCGTCGGATCGGTTCCGGGGCGTCATCGCGGCCGAGCGCGACGGCGAGAGGCAGCTCGACCTCGACTTCGATGCGGCCTCCGAGGTAGTGCAGGGTGATCCGGCGGATCGCCTCCGCCTCCGGGACGCCGGCCCAGGCCGCCCTCAGTCTGGCCTCGATCTCCCCGCGCAGCCCGAGGTGGCGCCCCGGGGTGACGTCCTCGTCATCCTCCGGGTCGATGTGGACCGTCACGTCCTCGACGTCGCGGAACTTCCGAATGAGCTCGGCCCGCGCGGTCTCGCTGATCTGGTGTCCTTCCGACACGCTGAGCTTCGGATCGTCGAGCAGGATGTGCACGTCGACGAGTGATTTCGGCCCCATCTGGCGCGTGCGCAGCATGTGGAGGTCGCGTACCCCGCCGACCTTCATCAGCGCCGCGCGGATCGCCTCGACCTGCTCGGGTTCGAGCCCGGTGTCGATCAGCTCCTCCACGCTTCGCCGGGCGAGGCGGTAGCCCATCCTGCCGATCATCCAGGACACGATGACCGCGGCCACCGCGTCGAGATAGCCGAGTCCGAGCAGCGCGCCGCCGACCCCGACGATGACCACCAGCGATGACGCCGCGTCGCTGCGCGCGTGCCACGCGTTCGCTTCGAGGAGCCTGGAGCGAAAGCGGCGCGCGGCGCGCATGGTGTAGTGGTACACGGCTTCCTTGAACGCGACCGAGACTGCCGCGACGGCCATCGCCCACCACGCCGGGATCTGGAGCTCTTCGGGATGGAACAGCCTCCGGAACGAATCGAGCGCGATTCCGACTCCGACGGCGATCAACACCACGCCGAGCGCCACGGTGGCCGCGGTCTCGATGCGTTCGTGCCCGTAGGGGTGATCGGCATCCGGTTTGCCGCGCGCGAGCTTCGCCGCCAGCAGGACGAGCAGGTCGGTGACGAGATCCGATGCCGAGTGCACGCCGTCGGCGATCAGCGACTGCGACTGCGCGGCGAACCCGCCGCCGATCTTCGCCAGCGCCAGGACCAGATCGACCCCCGCGCCGACGAGGGTGACCCGGCGGATGACCGCATAGCGCCGGGGCGAAGCGTCGCGCAGCCGCGCGATGAGCTCCCGTCCGGAGCCTGCCGACTCAGGCGGAGCGGCCATCGTCGCCGCCCGGTCCCGCCCGGATCGTGATCCGGATCTCGCCGGCGTCGTCCTCGGCAGCCTCCAGCACCTCGTGCCCGTTCACGCGGCACCACGCCGGCACGTCGCTCATCGCGCCCGGGTCCGTGCACCGCACCTCGATCTCCTCGCCCGGGGCGAGCGACCCCATCGCGTTCTGCAACCGGATGACCGGCATCGGGCACAGCAGGTTCCGGGCGTCGAGGGTGTGTCGTGGGGTCATCGGAGGCTCCGGAACCGGCCTGGACGGCTCATCGGCTCACCGCTCCCTGACCCGGCATCACCGGAACCAGGCATCTGTCGTGAACCTGGGAGCGGCGTCACGGAATCGAAACCCTGTCGGCGAGCAATTCGTCGTCTTGCCGAACTTCCGGCTTGCAAACCTTCGCCTTGCAAGCCGCCGGGACATCCGGGCCGGATGGCTTCCCGGTTCCTGGAATTCACCGGAACTCAGACGTACCAGGACGGCGGGATCTCGTCCGGGTCCAACGGCGCGACCTCCAAGCTGCGACTCTCCCCGCCGCACTCGACGATCTCGACCGTGACCCGCTCGGCGTCCCGCCCCTGGCTGAAGCGGGCCGTCATGCGTGCGGCGAGGAGCAGGTCATCGTCGCCGCCGGCGCCGTCGATCAGGGTGAGCGGACCCTGATGGCTCGTGGTGCGCAAATGCGTGAACCGCTTCCGGTAGCCTTCCAGGTAGCGGTTCTCGCCTTCCTCGCGGGCGACGATGAGCTTGAAGTGGGGGCGCGGCCGGATGTGACGGCCCACCTTGAGCAGCATGACGTCGTCGAGGTCGTAGTCGCGTCGGCCCCGGCTCGCCCAGAGGTCGGTGAGCTTCGAGGCGTACTGGCGGTTGGTGAGGAAGCAGCAGCCGCCCGCGGGCTGGGCGTAGTCGGTGAAGCCGAAGGACTCGGCCAGCGCCATCTGCGGCTTGCGCGAACGGCCGTGGAAATCGTGCAGGCGCTCGCGATCGACCCAGCCTTCGCGCTCGGGCAGCGTCGGATCGAGTCTTTTCGCGCACAAGGGCCGGAGCAACCGATCCCCCGCCCCCGACTCCCGGGCCACCACCGGCATGGTGTCGCGGCGCTGCGACATGGGACGCTGCCCGACCACCTCCCCGGTGATGATGAAGTCGAAGCCGCGCTCGCGCCTCCAGTCGTTCGCGCGCCCCACCATGAAGCTCTTGCAGTCGAGGCAGGGGTTGAGGTTCGCGCCGTAGCCGTGCTTCGGGTTCAGCACGATCGGCTTGTACTCCTCGACCACGTCGACGAAGTGCAGCTTGATGCCGAGCTGCTCCGCCACCCACAGCGCGTTGTTGCGCTTGGGCCTGGCTCGATCCTGCTTGCGGATGGCGTGGGTATGCCCCTCGACGCAGAAGCCGGTGAAGAAGTTGAGCCCTTCGACCCGCACCCCCTGCTCCAGCACGACCTTCGCGGCGAGCATCGAGTCGAGCCCCCCGGAGATGAGTGCGACCGCTTTGCGTGGCTGTTCCATACCCGGATCTTACGCCGAGAGCGGGCCGGCGGGGAGCACCGGTGGTCAGGCGTCGCATCCCGGCTGCTTCCGGCGCCGTGGTGCGGGGCGCTACGCCGGCGCCGGACCGGCCGGCAACACCGACTCCCCGGCGAAGAGATCGCGCACCCGTTCGCGCCGCCGCACCACGTGGTAGCGGTCGCCGTCCACCATCACCTCCGCGGCACGCGGGCGGGTGTTGTAGTTCGAGCTCATCGCGAATGCATACGCGCCGGCGGACTGCACCGCGAGCAGGTCGCCCGGTTCCAGCAGGAGCTGGCGCGCGCGCGCGAGGAAATCTCCGGACTCGCAGATGGGACCGACGATCTCGTAGAGCTCCGGGGCGCCGACGCGCGGCTTCACCGGGACGACGTCATGCCAGGCGTCGTAAAGGGCCGGGCGGAGCAGATCGTTCATCGCCGCGTCCACCACCGCGAACCGCTTCTCCCCATTGCGCTTGATGTATTCGACCCGGGTGAGCAGCACTCCTGCGTTGCCCACGATGGAGCGGCCCGGCTCCAGCACCAGCACCAGGTCCCGGCCCGCGAGCCGCTCGACGAGCGCCCCGGCGAGATCGGCCGGCGGCGGCGGCGATTCGTCCCGGTAGCGGATGCCGAGCCCGCCGCCGAGGTTGAGATGCGAGAGGCGGATCCCGTCTCCGGCGAGCGCGTCGCGGAGCGCGAGGAGACGCTCCAGCGCGTCGAGGAAGGGTTCGATGTTCGCGAGCTGCGAGCCGATGTGGCAACCGATCCCGCGCACCGCGAGCGCCGGGCTCGCCGCGGCCTGCGCGTACAGCCCTCCCGCCTCGTCGATGGGGATCCCGAACTTGTTCTCGCGCAGCCCGGTGGTGATGTAGGGGTGGGTCAGGGCGTCGATGTCGGGATTGACCCGGAGCGACACCGGAGCCGTCCGGCCGGTCCGCGCGGCGGTCGCCGCCAGCCGCCGGATCTCCTGGGCCGATTCCACGTTGAAGCATCCGACCCCGGCCTCCAGCGCCGCCGCCATCTCCGCGTCGCTCTTGCCGACGCCGGAGAAGACGATGCGCTCGGCCGGCACCCCCGCGGCAAGCACCCGTTCGAGCTCGCCGGCGGAGACGATGTCGAACCCCGCCCCGAGCCGGCCGAGCACGTCGATGACCGCGAGGTTCGAGTTCGCCTTGACCGCGTAGCACACCTCGTGCGCGATGCCGGCCAGCGCCCCGTCGTACTGGCGCCAAGCGTGCTCGATCCCGGCGCGCGAGTAGACGAAGCAGGGCGTCCCGACGTCGTGCGCGACCCGTTCGAACACCACGCCTTCCATGCCGAGTCCGCCACGCGATGGCATGTGGGTGCGCGGCGGGTGCATCGGCCCGGGTGGTTGAAGACCGGGGGCGCTACGCGGGGCGCGAGTCCGGGGTCGCCGGCGCCGCGCTGGTCTCGTCGTCGTTCGGCTCGTCGCCGGGTTGCGGAGGAGGGTACAGCGAGCCCTTCTGCCCGCAGCCCGCGGCGATCGCCACCAGCGGCAGCGCGAACGCGAGGCGCAGCATCCGGCGGCGGCAGACGGGTCCGGCTCGCGAAGGCGGAGAGGCTTGGCGCATGGTCCGAGTATGAAAATCCGGGTTGAAGTCGTTTCCCGATGCGGTTCCGGGTTCGTCCCTTCCTCGCGGTCCGTCGTACCGATCTCCTCGATGCACGTGCAGGCGCCGCGATTCGAGGCCGGGCCGCAGGATGGCGACTCGACACGAACCCGGCCGACATGTCAAGCCACGCTGCGCCTCCACGGCAATTCCCGCCACCGGCCGCCCTACCGGAGCTCGGGACTCCTGGAGGAGCCCGAGACGCGAAGCCGCAGCAGGTTGAGCACGCTGATCACCGCGTACTCGCGCACGCGGCGGCGGTCTCCGGGCAGGCGCACCCGTAGTGCCTCGACCCGGTCCCGGTGTGCGAGGCCGAGAAACACCGTGCCGGGCGGCTGCCTTTCCTGCTCCGCCGGCCCGGCGACCCCGGTGGTGGCGATCCCGACGTCCGCGCCGAGCCGATCGCGCACCCCCAACGCCATCGCCTTCGCGGCGTCGGTCGAGACCACCGGCCCTTCCGGCAGGCCGAGGAGATCGAACTTCACCGCGCTCGCATAGGACACCACCGCGCCGCGGAAGACGTCGCTGGCGCCGGGCACCGCGGTCAGCCTGGCCCCCACCAGGCCACCGGTCAGCGATTCGGCCACCGCGAGCGACAGTCCCCGGCCGCGCAGCAGGTCGAGGACCACGGATTCCATCGTCTGCTCGTCGGTCGCGAAGATCGCGTCGCCGACGATCGCCCGCACCTTCGCCTCCTCGCCGGCGATGAGGGCCTCGGCCGCCGCCGCGTCCCGCGCCTTCGCGGTGATGCGGATCTTCAGGCCCTCGATACCGCTGGCCTGAAAGGCGATGGTCGGGTTGCCGGTGCGATCCAGCGCCTCGATCCGGCCCCCGAGCAGCTCCGCGAGCCGCGACTCGCTCTCGCCCCAGCTCTTGAGCACCCGGCTCCTGATCACCGCGGCGACCCCCGCCCGGCGCCGGAGGTCCGGAAGGATCGTGCCCTCCATCATCTGGCGCATCTCGAACGGCACCCCCGGCACCGCGTAGATCACCTGCTCGTTCGCCGGGCAGTGCGCGCCTGTCGAGCCGTGCCCGCCGACCGGGCAGACGAGGCCCGGCGCGGTACCGGGCATCTCGGGGATGAACGATGCGCCGGCGGGACGGTCCGCCTGGCGCAGATTGTTCTCGGTGAACCGTCGCCCGCGCGCCTCGAAGCCGTGGCGGATCTTCTCGCCCATCGCGTCGTCGCGGATCAGGGCGACGCCCATCACCTCGGCGATCGCCTCGCGGGTGATGTCGTCCTGTGTCGGGCCGAGCCCGCCGCACAGGATCACCGCCTCGCTGCGCGACAGGGCATGACGGATGGTGCCCACGATCCGCGCCCGGTTGTCCCCGACCTTCACCTGGAAGTGCGAATCGATCCCGGTCAGCGCCAGCCGCTCCCCCATCCATGACGAGTTGGTGTCGACGATCTGCCCGAGCAGCAGCTCGGTCCCCACTGCGACGATCTCGCAACGCATGCCCGCGCGCTCCCCTGACGGCCGCCCCTGCGGCGGTGCGCAATGCTACATCGTCGGGGCACGGTTCCAGGGACATTCCCCGCTACGGAATCGACTTGCGCACGCCGCCCCGGAATGTGTTACAGAGATCCCGTGAATCGAAGGGGAGACACGATGGTGGTCACCGCGGACTTGAAGGACAGGGCGGTACTGGTGACCGGAGGGTCGTCGGGCATCGGGCTCGCGGCGGTGGAGACGTTCGGGCGGTGCGGGGCGAAGGTCGCGCTCAATCATCTTCCCGGCGACGCGCGAGGATCGGAGCAGGTCGAACGACTGCGCGGCGCCGGCATCGACGTCGTCGGCGCCCCCGGCGACGTATCGGCGCCGGACGGCGCGGAGCAGATGGTCGCGCGGGCGGTCACGGACCTCGGCCGGCTCGACGTCCTCGTCAACAACGCCGGCACTTCGAACACCATCGACCCGGTGCCGTTCGAAGACCTCGACGCGATGACCGAGGAGTTCTGGAACGTCATCCTCTCCACCAACCTCGTCGGGCCGTTCCGGTGCTCGCACGCGGCAGCGGCGCACCTCGCGAAGACCCGTGGCTCAATCGTGAACACCGCGTCGATCGCGGGTCTCGGCACCCGCGGCTCCAGCATCGCGTACGGCGCAAGCAAGGCAGGGCTGATCAACCTCACCCGCAACCTCGGCATCGCGCTCGGGCCGCAGGTCCGGGTCAATGCCGTCGCGCCCGGGCTGGTGGACACCCCGTGGACGCAGCCGTGGCCGGAAGAGCGAAAACGCCGATACGTCGACGCGACGATGCTCAAGCGGATCGTGAAGCCCGCGGACGTCGCGAGCGCGATACTCTTCCTCGCCGTGCACCCCGCGATCAGCGGGCAGACGCTGGCCGTCGACTGCGGGCGCATCTAGCCCGGATTTCCCACCAATAGAGCACCCGGCCATTGAACGGAACAAGGGCCGCCACCCTCCGTTTTCATGGGAGCCGGAATGTTCTCGTCGCCGATGCTCCACGAGGTCGTACAGCTTTTCCCCCCTCCGGCGCGGAAGCGGCGGCTCGAAGGGCTCTACCTGGGTGAGAGCCTCTCTCCGCCCGCGGCCGGAGCATCCGCCGATGCTCCGGTGCTGGTCTATGCGAACTTCGTCACCAGCCTGGACGGCCGCATCGCGGTGACGGACGCCGACGGCGCGACGCGCCTGCCCGAAGGGCTGACCAACCCGCGCGACTGGCGGCTGTTCCGGGAGCTGCAAGCGCACGCCGACTGCCTCGTGACCCACGGCGGCTATCTGCGGGCGCTCGCATCGGGGAGTCTGGGAAACGTGCTGCAGGTGGGTCTCGGCGCCGACGGGGCGGACATCGCGCGGTGGCGGACCGATCGGGGCATGACGGCGCAGCCCGCGGTGGCCATCCTGAGCGCCAGCCTCGATCTGCCGGTCCCGGATTCGCTGGCGGCGAACCGGCAGCCGGTCTGCGTCTTGACGACCGCGGCGGCCCCTCGCGACCGGGTCGAGGCGCTCGGCAAGGCCGGGGTCGAGGTCGTGGTCACCGGCCCCGGGCCGTGGGTGCGCGGCCGGGACGCCGTCGATGTCCTCGCCGGGCGCGGCTGCCGGCGGCTCTATCTGCAAACGGGACCGAGGATGCTGGCGTCCGCGCTCCGCGACGGCGTGCTCTCGCGGCTGTACCTGACCATCAGCCATCGCATGGTGGGAGGCGAGCACTTCGACACCATGCTGCGCGGAGGGGTGCTCGGTGAAGCGGGCAAGGTCCGCCTGAGCGCCCTGTACCTCGATGAAGCCGCGGACGGCGGGTGCGGACAGCTCTTCGCGTGCTTCGAAACCGGGTGACGCCGGGGAGAGTGACGGCGAGTGCGGTGCAACCGGTTCAGTGGCAGTGCTCCCGCCCCCGGCCGGCAGCCGGAGGCAGGGAGCGCCGGTGAGCCTCGGACGCGGGCCGGAAGCCCCTCCGCAATTGCGCGAGCGGTAAAACGGCTCCCCCCGAAGACCCGGGGGAGCCGTGGATGCCGTCAGGAAACGTTGGCGGCGAAGGGATGCTCCGCGTTCTTCTGGGCCAGCACCTCTTCGACCGTCGGCGTGCCGGCGACGGCGCGCTCGATGGCCTCCTTGGTGGCCTGGTAGTTGTACTGCTCGATCTTGGAGTCGTCCTCGGCCTCCCAGTGAATGAACACGCCGACGCAAACATACAGATCGTCGGCTTCGGCCGCCGGGATCGTCCCCTCGGACACCGCCTCCATGACCGCACGGGCAACCGCGCGCTGAGCCGGTCCGAACATCTGCACCGCCTGCTTGGCGCCCTTCATGGTGACCTTGTTGAACATCATGGTGTTGGGCTTCGCGGGCACGTTGGGCGAGACCACCGCCAGCAGGCTGGTGAAGCCGTCCTTGTTGTTGACCAGGCCGTTGCAGAAAGCGGTTTCGGCCGCCGAACCCCGCGGACCCAGGATCAGGTCGATGTGAGCAATCTCGTTGCCATCTCCAACCAGGGATTCCCCCACTCGAACGTTCGTGATAGCCATCGCTACCTCCTCTACATGGTTGACAGTCCAGCCGCGTCCCGCGCCTGTCGGGTCGCGACGCGATTCCCCCTCCCGTGGAGGAGGTTGCCGGCAAGCAGTGTCGCCACCGTCAAGTCGGCGCTCGTACCGGGGTTGATGCGCCGGCTCTTCAAACGGCGATCGAAGCTCATCAGATCCTCGACGTCCATTTCGGGTGATTCCGACACGTCGAGGCTCTGGGCGAGCCGCTGAGCTTCGAGCCGGACCCTCTCCGCGGCGACGCTCCCGAGTTTACGCTCTATGTGGGAGTCCTTAAACCGCGCCAGGAACGTGAGGTAGAGCGCCACCACCGCCCGCGGAGCCGGCCACCGCGCCCGGCTCCTCGCAAGCACTGCGAGCCCGAGGTCGAAGACGTCTTCGAAGCAACGGGCGTACTGGCGCGCCACCCGATCGCGGTCCTCGGCCTCTCGCATCACCGCCAGCAAGGGCGCCGCGGCCAAGCTTCGGACGTCGTGACGCCCGCTCTCGCCCAGCCCCGCCGGCTCGGCCAGGCGAATCGCCGCGAACACCTGTTCCGTATCCTCGATACTCGCCTCCTCGAGGATGTGGGCGAGCCTGGCTCGAAGCGGACGGTCCCGATCCTCGTCGAGCGCCGCCTGCGCGAGCGGAGCGCACAGCAGTACGATACCGAGGTTGGTATTGCAGCCTGTCGCCGCGCGTGTGGATTCGATGCTGCGCAGCACCCGTTCGCCCAGCGACAGGCCGGGGGCGCCGAGCACGTCCGCGGTACAACGTGCGCTCGCCACGAAATCGTCCGCCGTCATCCCGTGCCCGGCCGAGGTGAAGCTCACGTTTCCGGGCTTCGGCGCTTCGAGCTCCTCGATGCAGGCCCGCCACACCGCGGCGGCGACCGGATTGGGGGCTCCGCAGGCGGGCCGCGCCTCAAGCACGGCCGCCAAAGGACCGCTCCAGAAGCTCACCGTCGAAGCGCCCGGCGTGAAAGGTCCGGCCGCTGCCCAGCGCCGTCACCGCCACTCGGGCCGGACTGAACAGCATCGGATCGATCTGAAAGAAATCGTAACCGTAGTCCCGGAACACCTCTGCGAAGGGCCTGCCGTAGTCCTTCGAGCCGCTGCCGGGAAGCCTACGCGCGAGATCTTCGGCCGCCTCGTCCTCGCAGGACACGAAGAGATGGACCTGGCCGCCGAACAGGATAGTGTCGTTGGTCCGTCCCATCGCAATCAGCGGATCGTCGATCGGGGGCGGCAGCGGAGCGCTGCCGGTCCCATCGACGATCGCATCGAGGGAAAAGCCGATCTCGTGGGCCTTGTGCAGCGCCACCTCCACCACCCGGGCCGCAATCTGCACTCCACCGGCGAGGCTGCCGGTAGGCGTGAGCACGAGCGTCATCTGCTCCGGCGCCACCCCGCAATCCATCGAGACCTTCTCCGCGAGCACCAGCGGCGGAAAGCGATCGGTCTCCAGCACCAGACAGGCGCTGCCGGCCTGGTCCCGGTACCCGAGCTCCTCGAACAACGGCTCCCGGACGGCCAACGCCCGTGCCGGACCCGAGCCGAGGGCATGGAACTTCCCGGGGGTATCGAAGCTCAAGCTCCAACCCGCGTACTGGGCGCCGAGACAGGCGAGCACCGGCTGGCTCGTGCGCACCTCCACCTGCCAGGGCCAGTCGGGAAACGTCGGACTCGAGCGTAGCGCCGCGTCTCCGAGACCACCCATGCAGATACGGGCGACGAGCAGCCCCGCTTCGATACCGCCCCGGTGGTCGATGCCCGCATCGACGACGCACGTGCCGTCTTCCATGCGGGTGAGGCCGACACGCAACGCATCGGCGCGCTTCTTCAGCTCGGCGACCAGAGGGGCCGCCGTCGCGTTCACGCTTGGCAGCGTACCCACGGGGATCGGAGACTCAGGAGGAGACGATTTCGCGGGCGAGATCGAAAGCGTCGGGGAAGTCCAGAACCATCGCGCGCTCTGCGTTCATCATGCGCTTCAGCAATCCGCGCTGGACCTGGTACTTGACGCCCCCGATCGCGAGGGCGCCGATCCCGAGCGCGCCGGAGGGCAGCTCTGTGCCGTCGTCGGTCGCAGCGAGCCCCTCGACGCCGGCCGGCGGCACCGCATTGACGTCCGCCGCGACCACCAGCGTTCCGCATCGCGCCATCAGATCCGCGGAGAGAACCTGGACCCCCGCCTTGGCACAGCACACTGCAACGTCCGCTGATTCAAGCGCGTCGTACTTCTCGGTGTCGTCCCGGCCGGTGACCCACGGCAGCTCGACCCCATACCGGCCCGCGAAGCGCTCGACCGGCTCCGCCCTGGCCGGGGTCATCTCGGTAAGCCGTACCAGTCTCGGGCGTCCACCGCCTTGCGCCACCAGCACCGCGGCGCACAGCCCGACCGGCCCGCCTCCCAGGATCTGTACGCTGCGGTCCTTCAGGCCGGCGCCGCTTCGAGCATGCAGGTGCTTCTCGAGAAGCGCGACGAGGGCAGCGGAGGTGGTGCAGGCGCCGTTCGGATCGGCCAGCACCGCGACCTCGAACGGCGGCACCATGGCGCTCCTGGCCCGTTCCAGCATGTCGGCGGCAAGATTGACGTCGTGTCCGCCGATGAATACGCCGGTGTCGTTGTATCGCCCGGGCGGCCTGGAGAAGATGGCGTCCTGAACCAGTCCCGCCACGTCATCGACGGCGACGGTCGAATACGGCACGACGACCTCGTAACCCGAGTCCACGGCCATGTTGACGTCGAACGGGCTGACGTTGGGTCGGGGATCGAGCATGTGAAGAATCTTCGGCTTGGCCATGGTCGTAGCTGCCTGTTCAGTGGGCGGGAAGGATGTTCCCGACCCGGGCGCCGTGGTTGCGCCCGCGGGTCACGGCGAAGTCCAACCCGGGCTCGCAACCGAACCGGACCTCGGCCTCCGCCATCAGGCGGTTCGCAATCGGCTCGCTCGGGCAGACCGCGAATCCGGTGGGACCCCAGGAGCTTTGCCCGATGGCTTTCAGGCCACGCGAGCCCAGCCACTCCAGCACCCGGCTCACGCCCGGACTGGCGAAGCGGCCGCCCTGCACTCCCGCGAAGTGGTCCCCCACCCGCGCCTGGATCCGGCCGATCGCATCGCCGAAGGCATCGAGGTCCGCCTCCACCACTCCGGGCAGCCCACACATCAGCACCAGCCGGCAGAGCTCGGCCGCGTCGGCCTCCGGAAACCGGAGCAGCGCAGCGAACTTCTCGATCTCCGCCTCCCCGTGCATTCCCTGGCGGGTGCGGTCGAACACGAGCAGCAGGCGCCAACCGGCAGGAAACGGCTGCCGGGCGATGACCGGCGGGGGAACGCCGTCCCCGGCCGAGCCACCGTCGACCACGAAGCCGCCCTGATCGAACAGCCCGATCCCCAATCCGGAACGAGCTCCCCTGTCGAGCGCGGCCGCGATCTCGACCGTACGCAAATCAAGGTCGAAGAGCTTCGCCATACCGGTACCCACCGCCAGGGCAAGCTGCGTCCCGGAGCCGAGTCCGGCGTGCGGCGGAATGGCCGCCTCCACCTCGATTCGGGCGCCGTCCGGAAGGTGGAAACATTCCGCCAGGGCAGTGGCATAGCGCGCCGCGCGCGCCGCGTCCGGTCCTTCGGCGACGACCCCGGAGGCCGGTCTCAGGCGCACTCGGGTGAACGGTTCCTCCAGTGCAAGCCCGAGGCTTCCGTACCGGCGCCCCACGCCGCCGTGGAGATCGACGAAGCCCATGTGCAGCCTGGCGGGCGCCCGGACGGAGACATGGCGGTCTGCACGATTCGGCATGCGGGCGCCGGAGCCGGCTACTCGAACAGGCCGTGCAGGTGGATCTTGCCCTTGCCCAGCCTGCCGCCGTAGTTGGCGGTGTGGATGTGCAACACCCCGTCGGTCGCGGTGGCCGCCTCGATTCCGGCCCGCATGCCCTGGCGTACCTCCTCGAGGCGGGGCGCGCTGACGATGATCTCGTAGACGCATCGGACCGAATCCGGAAGGGCGCTGTCGGCATCGCCCGCGAGCGTCGGGCAGTAGTGGTGATTGGTGGTCGCCACCATGTCGTGGTAGTTCTTCGCGCCCACCTTGGAGCCGCTGGCGGCGTTCTTGACCACCACCAGGGGGATCCGCGACACCGCCTCCAGCGCCGCCTCCGCCGCCCCGAGCGCGGTCTCGCCGGAATCCGCGAGGATCAGGAACATGCCTCCGGTGACGGCCTCCCTGACCACCCCGAAGCGGCGCTCGACGTGGAACGCCCCGTCCATCTTCGGCACCCGGAAGACCTGCCGGCCGAATGCCTCGACCGTCTCCTCCCAGCCGTCCCCGAAGCGCTGGATGATGGTGCCTTCGACATCGATCGACTCCTCGGCCAGATCCGCGGGCAAGGCGTCGAATACGCTGGTCCCGGGGTTCGGCAGGGCGCCCTTGCGGAGCCTGAGAATCAGGCACTTGGCGAGCTGTTCCAGCTTGCGGTCCATCATCTGGATGATGAACCCCGGACGGCCGTCGGGGGTTTCGTCCGGCCCCACCTCCCGCTCCAGGGTCGCCTCGCACGGCGGCGAGGTGGCCGAGCGTCCCAGCCCCTTCGTCTCCATCGCCGCTTCCAGCGCCCATCGCCGCGTGACGCTCGTCACCATCACGCGCGCCAGCCGCCCGCTGAACGTCTCGGAGTAGTCGTCCTGGATGGGGACGCCGTTGATTTCGAGCCTGGCCAAAATCCTCACCCCCGGTTGCGCGGCGTGATGGCGATGGAGCCGACCATAGCGCGATGATCGCGGCTCCGCCAAGCGGCGGCGTTACCGGAACGATGCCGGACCGGGGCGGTTCGAGCGCTCGGGAACCCCTGCGGCGGGTCTTCCGCGAGGGCGCGGAGCCGCGCGAGCGGGACATGGGGGCTCGTCTCTCGTTGGACAAGACTGGCCCTTGCAGGCGGCAAGGCGCTCCCCTATGGTCCATGCGGCTTTCTCCGGAGCGATCGATGAGCAACGACAGTCTGAGCCCGCAAAGGGCGTTGATCTACGTCATGGTGGTGACGGCGGCGGCGGATCGGGACATGACCGACCGCGAGCTGAAACGCATCGGCGACCAGGTCCGGAACCTGCCGGTGTTCGCCGACTTCGACGAAAGGGAGCTGGTCCCCAGCGCCGAGGAGTGCGCCGCTCGATTGGGGCAGGAAGGCGGCCTCGACCGGTTCCTGGACGTGGTCGCCGACTCGCTGCCGCCGAACCTCGTGGAAACCGCCTATGCCCTGGCGTGTGAAATCGCCGCGGCCGACCTGCGCGTCCCGCCGGAAGAGGTGCGGCTTCTGCGGATCCTGCGCGACCGGCTCGGGTTGGACCGCCTGATCGCCTCGGCGATCGAACGCGCCGTCAAGGCCCGGCACGCCACCGTCTGACGCCCGCCTTTCGCGGGTGCATTCGTGATCCGCGCGCGAACGACCTCGTCCCGCTACTGGAGATGGACTTCTTCCCGCCATAGCGCTTCGTAGAGCTTCCCGGGCCCGCCGGTGCGGAACTGGCCGGTGATGATGCGGGTGATGGCGTACCCGGGAAGGGGGACGGTGATCCGGCACTCCCCGTCGCGTATCACACTACCCGCCCACCCACCGGCGCTCAGGCTGGGAATGGACGTACCGAGGTTGTCGAAACCATGCTGCCGGCGATGATCGGGCAGATCGGCGCGCCTGGCCGGGACGACGTGCAGAAAGAATTTCGCCCTCGTCCTCACGTCGGCCGGAGTACACGGACGCTTGACGTAGACGAGCCTCCCCCGGTCGACGTACACGTGGAGACCGAAGGTCATCGCCAGCACCTCCTCCCTGTAGGGCACGAGCTCTCGCGCTCTGTCGAGATAGCGCTCCGCGACATCCCGGTATTCCGGTTCGGTGAAGCCCACCAACGCATAGAGCCGGACGAGCGGCGCGAAGAGCTGCCAATTCTCGGGCTCGCTGGCGACGGCCGCCGCCGCTTCGGCATTCACCATCGAGAGTATCCGCCCCGCCTCGCCCGGACGCCGCTCCCGGAGATACCTCCAGCGTTTCCTGACGAACTGGAAGAAGAAGCGCCGGGGATAATTGGCGAGCGGTTCGAAGTACGAGATGGCCCGCTCGAAATCGAGTACGACCCGCCCGGCGGGAATGGTCTGATCATATGCGCCGGCGAGGGCGCGATTGACCGCGCTCGCGGCCGACCAGGTGGCGTAGTTCACGAACAGGCCGGCCCCCGCGAGAGCCGCCGTCCCGGCGATCAGCAAGGTGCGGATTCCTCGGCGCTCCGTGAAGCGGCTCATCGTGCCGGCGAGGGCCGAGACCCACGAACGAAGTCCGTCTCCCTGCCTCGCGGCCGGCGCCCGTTCTTCTCCCGCCGACTCCAGGCGGGCGGCCAGGGCGAGCAGCAAAGTGGATTGCAGGGAGCCGACGGCGACCTCGGGCGAGGTCTGGCTCTGTACGAAAATTCCCATCAGCGCCGCCCCGGCGAACAGCACCGGAGCCCGCTCCCGCGAACCCACGTTCCTGGCGTACCGTACCAACACATGGAACGCGAACGCCCAGACGGCGAGATAGCTCAGCAGCCCGAACAGGCCCTTGGCCGCGAGCTCCTCTAACAGCTTGCTGTGTGCATGGTCGTTCACCCAATTGTCGGCTGCCAGCTCGGCGCCGTGCTGTCCCAGGACCGCGATATAGTTCTCGGGTCCCCACCCGAGCACCGGATGCTCCAGGAATCCCCTTGCGGCCGTCTGCCAAGCCCCCAAGCGGTCCCGAAGCGAGGATCGAGTGCTGTCGAAATCGGCCAGGCGTTCCACCAGCGGGTTCGAGATCGAGCCGTCGAACAGGGAAGAGGCAGCCGGCGAAAGAAACGAGACGAACAGGACGATGACCGCGATACCGGCAAGGCACGCGGATCCGATCGCGACGAGCCGGGCCGTCCTCGCCCGGCCCAGGAAGGAGTACACCACCGCCAGAAAGCCAAGACCCGCGACGAGTCCGAGAAACGGCCCCCGAGAGGCGGTCAGGGTGAACCCCCAAACACCGATCAGCGCGACGGCCGTCCACAAGCCTCGGCCGAGCCAGCGAGCCGGAGACGAACCTCGCCCAACCTCGCGCGCGGTATCGGGAGCCGCCGCCTCGACGAAGCGGCGCGGTGCTTTCCGCGGGGCGGCGAGACGGCGCTGCCACCGACGGCCCCCTGGTGACGAGCGCTTCTTGCCGCGGCGCGGCCGACCGCTCCCGTGCGCCGCGGCCGGCGGCGCCACCGTGCCTGGACCGGCCGGAATGAACGAGCGCGCGAGGAAGCCCAGGGCAATCATGACGTTCACTTGAAGGTAGGCGGCCAGGAAGATGGGATTCCCGAGCGTGGACGTGGCCCTTGGAACATCCGCGCCGTCGGCCTGAAGCTGGGTGTGGTACTGAAAAATGGTCAGCAGAGCCATCACCGTACCGGCAGCCAGATTGAGAATCAGAAGAGCGCGCCAGCCCCGACCGGTGCGGATCACGGACGCCAGCACGACCGCCAGCACGAACCAGTGGGCTTGGTCGACCACGCCCTGCATCCGCTCGTAGTTCGACCAGAAGCTTCGCTGAACGCCGACGCCCAGACACGCCGAGAGCACCGCGATGCCGAGGGCGGCGCCAAGCAGAATCAGAAGCCGGGAGCGAGGCGGACGATACGCTGGTTGGAAGAGGGCGAGCAGCACCCAGGCAACGAACACGATCTCGATCAGCGCCCGTGAGTAAAGCGCCTTTCCGACGACGAAAGGGAAAATGGTCTGAGGGGTGACGATGAAAGGGGTCAGGAGGATCAGGGCAAGCCCCGCCCGGATCATCCGGAGCAGGGTCTTGTCCGATATGCGGCCCTGGCTCATCGATTCGGGCATCATGGATGACCCGGTTCGGAGACGCGATTCCACTGCAAAATATTCAGGTGTCCACGAAATCGGGGCAACTCCGGGTCCGAAAAGAAAAAGAGGGGCCGAAGCCCCTCTTTTCCCTGTTTCACCGGCAGGTGCTCATCTGGCCTCGGGCTCATACCTCACCGTGTCGGTACTGCCGTCACTCAAATTGCTCCTGATGGTGAGTACGTCGAGTGATTCCGGAGGAGCATCCACCCGGAGGGTGAGAGCCGTCCGTGACCGGCCTTGCAGCTCCACCAGGTCCCGGATGTGCAGGGACGTGCTACCCGGCGGCAGCGTACCGGTGGCGGGTCCCTTCTTGACGGCTGTCGTTCCTGCCGGAGGCTCGAACTCGATCCGGTAGGCGACGTCGTCATCGAGCCGGTTGAGGATAAAGAGCCGATGGTTGACCGACAAGTTCGTGCTCATGAAGGGAATGGACACGCTGGCGCCGCCGCTCAAGATGCGCCCCAGCGTCAGCTCGACATTACCCGGCGGCAAGACGGGGCTGCCATGAGCGAGATAGTGGACAGTGGCGCGGTACGGCCGGGTGCTGGGGATGGGGGTCGCGCCGTTCACCTCGATGCAGAGATATTTCCCGTTGACGCTGGCCGGCGTCGAGGTGACGCTGCCGAAACCGGTGCCAGACGCGGAGATTCTGTCAGCGCCGGTCGATGAACAGTCGGGAGCCGTGGACAGATACGCGTCGCTGGCAAACGAAAAATCACCGGCAAAGGTGACAGTTGATGAGCTGCCTTGTGGGCCGGTCGGGTTGTTCCGAATGACGTCGGGCAGCGTCGTGATGCGCCTGGTACTCGTACTGGCCACGGGGAAGGTGTAGTAGTCCATGCTGGCCAACCCGAAGCTCAGCCTCCCGACACTCGCCGCGAGCCGGTCGGGCCGAACGGAGTCGCCTCTTACAAACGACCGGAAGCCGGTGGTCATGGCGGCGGCAGGGGACGCTGGAGAAGCGCTTTCCTCGAGCACGTTCGCGCTGCTGACCGCACCGATCGCGTCCGTCTCATGTTCCACTGAGCGCGGGGGGGTGCCTACGGTCTTGGTGACCGTCATGGTGACGGCGCCGGTGTTTCCGGGCTTCACGGCGACGCTTTCGATCCTCAGCCTCAATGATCTCTGACGGTGGAACCCTGTGCCCATTACCCCATCACTTCCATTGAGAGGGAACTCTACGTGGTCGTCACCGTTCGACCCACCGACGCTGGGGGTCGCTACGGTGTATTCCGGATCCGATCCGCCCGCCTCTACCGTGAGCGTCGGCATGTCGCTTCCATGCAACACCATATTGGTGAATTCATACCTGACGGTCGCGCTCTGGCTCTCCGTTACGTTGAGACCCAGCTCCGCGCGTATGGATAGCCTTCTGGCGGTCGGTGAACCCTCCGCGATAGCCGTTGCCACAAGGTAAGTGACCCCTCCCACGTCCTCGCCTTCGGTCGCGGTCTCGAGGGCGTAGGTGGTTCGTCCAGTCTCATCGTCGAGGTCGATGATCGCGCGGACGGAACTGCCCTTCAGCAGAGACAATGCCAGAACCGCTCCGGCGAGAATCCCCACGGCCACGGTCCCGAACAACGTGACCGCTCCCGTCATTCTGTAGTGTCTCTTCAACATGTTCGGCACCTCCTGCCGTAGTGCAGTCCCCCGCGAGAGCTCTCCACTCCCGGGCCTCATTTCCACGCTCGGTTACTTCCCACCTCACCGTCCTCGGCGACCAGATACATCGGTCCAGGGTCCGACTCCGTATTCTCACGTTAAATCATACGTATCTTCAAGTAAAGACAACATCGATCCGGGAGGCATATTCTCTACAACATATTGATTTCATGATATTTTTGACACATTGCGCGATGAGTCCGAAGCCTTGGAGCGGCCGCATCGCGGGCTCATTTCGACAGATCCGTATGCAGATCGAGCTGCTCCCTGATCCGCCGGGTGAGCTCCAGGCCCTCCTCGTGGTCCGCGATTACGTATGGCGTCACCATGACCACCAGCTCGGTGCGATCCCCCTGCAGGCTGTCCGTACGGAACAGCCGGCCGATCCCCGGCAACCGGCCGAGGAAGGGCACGCCGGTCTCGCCGGCGTTCTGGCTTCCGGAGATCAGTCCACCCATCAGGAACGAGCCCCCGTCCCTCAGCGTCAGACTGGTGCTGATCTGGCGATTCAGAATGGTCGGGGACCCTGTCAGGCTGGTCTGGGCGGTCAGACTCGCTTCGCTGAGCTGTTGGGAGATCCGCAGGTCCACCAATCCGTTCGCCTGGACGACCGGCTTGATCTCCATCTGCACTCCCGTCTTGCGGTAAGTGACACGGGTCTGCAGGATGTTGGGCGAGTCGTCCTCCCTGACCTGTTCCGAGGTCTGGGTGACCACCGGGATCTCGTTGCCTACCTCGATGCTGGCCGTCTCGCCGCTCTTGACCAGCAGCCGGGGCCGGGACCGGATCACGACCTTGTCGTCCCGGTAGAAGAGGTTCAGCGCCGCACGGGTATCACCGCCGCTGTCGAGGGTGGCGCCCCGCCGGATGCCGTCACGCAAGTTCCCGAAGGTCCCAAAGCTCAGCACACGGCTGCCCAGACCGCCTCTGAGCAGGAACTCGAGCCCCGTCGTCTCCTCGTCGTTCAGCGTGATCTCGGCGATCAGCACCTCGATCAGCACCGAGGGCACGGCCTTGTCCAGCTTCTCGATGACCCTCCGGACCTCCGCCCATTCCTTCCCGGAGCCGCGGAAGATCAACATGTTCCGATTCTTGTCGACGACGATCCGTTCGCCGGCCGGCCGTGCCTCCGGCGCCCCGCCCTCCCGGTTCTCGTCCGGCTCCGACAGGCTGGCGGCGCCCAGCCCGAGCATTCGGTTCAGGGTGCCGGTCAGCTCCCCGGCCTGGGTGTTGCGGACCTCGTAGGTGAACACCCCCTCGTCGACAGATTCCTTCCGCCGCGTGTCCAGGGTCCGCGCCCACTCGGTGACGTGCTCGATCGTGCTCGGGTCCGCGGCGAACGCGATCACCTTGTTCACGCTCTCGAGCGCGATGAGTACCACGCTGCTGGTGGGCGCCGTACCGAGGCTCGCCGCATACCCCTCGGCGTCGAGGATGGAGTCCAGCGCACCGGCCAGAGCCCCGGCATCCATGAAGACCGGCTCGAAGACGACGCCGTACCGCCCTCGCAGCAGCGGCTGGTCCAGCACTTCGATCATGGCGAGGGCCTGGGCGACCGTGCCCGCATTGCCCTTCAACAGCAGAGCGCTGCGGCCGGGGTCCTCGAAGATCTTCAGGTCCCGGCCTTCGAACGCCTCCGTGAGCCAATTCCTGACCTGCGGACCCCGAACGACCTCGAGCGGCACCAACTGGAAGACGATCCGATGGGTGACGGGAACCTCGGGAAGGGTCCGGCCGCTCACGAGCAGAGGGACGTCGGTCGAACCGGCGCCCTCGCTCGGGACGAAAGTGAGGACGCCCTCCGCGGTCTCGCGGAGAGCGATACCGTACTCCAGCAGGACGCGGCGGGCGGTAGCGAAGAGCTGGCGGGGCGGCAGTGGCTCGGTGAGCCTGAGGGTGACCAGATCGGCCTTCTCCCGCAGATCCGGGGAGATGATGAAGGACATGCCCAGCTCCTCGCCGAACACCTCGTTGATGAACGGCACCAGCGGCAGATCGTGGAAGCTGACCTGGACCGGGTCGCCGGTGAGATCCTCTCCGAGGCGGTCCGCGATGCGCTCCGCCACGGTCCGCTGGATGACCACGCCCGGCGCCCGGGTGGCCTGCAACTCGTCCTGGGGCGCATCACGCGACGGCGACGTGTCTTCTCCCTCCACCGAGAGCTCGGGCAACGCCTTCGGCTCCCGGACCGGCTCCGGCAACGGGTCGACCTGCAAGGTCGAGCACCCGCTCGCCAGCCACGGGATCAGCAGCGCCACCCCCAATCGCAGGGCGTTCATCTCGATGTCGAATCCGGTGCGGGCATGGACGTCCCATTCTCACCGCCGGATGCGCCGGACTCGTCGGCGCCGGTCGGCCGAACGCGCGGAAACAGCGTGAGCACCTCCTCCGGTTGGCCGTCACCCCCGAGGACGATGCCGTCGTCCGTCACGGACACCAGGGCGCGTCCGTCCGGTAGCGTGCTTCCAAGCGTCAATCGAGTGATTCCGCCTTCCGGAGACGCCAGCAGCACCGCGCTCCGGTCCTTCGCCACGATCAACCCTACGTAGCCCATCTTCGCGAGGGCCGGATTGATGGCGTGTTCATCCCGCTCGGGCGGCTCGTCCGGCTCGGGCGGCTCCGGCCGGTCAGCCCGGGCGGCCAGGATTTCGTTCAGGGAGATCCCCCAGCGCCGATTCGCCATGAAGTCCGCGAGGTCCTCGGCAGCCACATCGACCACCACCTCGGAGAGGAGGTCCGACCGAGCCGTCCCGGCACTCTCCTCGGACAGGCGAACGGGCATCTCCAGTGCGACCAGAGTGGTCGCGATGCAGGCCACCAGTACGCCGGCCCACCGGCCCCAGTAGAAGATCATCCCGTTCACCGGGCGGATCGTGGAACGGGGCCGGACGCGCCATCGGATCCCACACGAATGTTCACCATCCGGTCCGGTGTCACCCCTACTCCCCTCCAACCCCGACGAAATAGGCCGAGAGGCTCAGGGCCAGGCGGGAATCCTGCCGCTTCCGCCGGTAGAGGTCCAGACTGTCGACGACCAGCTTCTTCGGATGAGTCGCCACGGCATGAAGCACCTGGAGCTCGACGCCCGGGCGATAGTCGGCGTCCAGCCGGGTCTGCACGTGCCAGATCCCGGGCAAGTCCGGCATTGGCTGGCTGGTCCCGGAATGCACGCTGACGTCGGACAGATCGAGATCTTCGATCATCCCGGCCAGTGCGGCCTGAAGCTTCGCCTGGGCAAGCCCTTCGGTCTCCGCCTGCCAGAACGTCGCGACGAGCTCCCGATGGGTCTTCCGCTCGGCTTCGAGCAATTCGGGCCAGTCGCGGCGCTCCAGGAGGCTCTCGGCTTTCATCAACCGCCCGGTGTCGGCGGCGTACTCGTCACGGGCGGCGGCCAGGCGATCGGACTGGACCAGGGCCCAGTAGACAAGGACGATACCGAGAATCAGCCAGACGCCCCATCTCAGCCGCGCATTGCCGGCGAGCTCCGCCACCAGAGGCGCGAGCACACGGTTCAGCGCTCCCACGTCCGCACCCTCAAGGTGATCTCGATCCGGTCTTCACCGGGGGCCGGTTCCGCCCTGACGTGATCGAACAGCGGCTCCGCTTCCAGGGAGCGGACGTACGTGATTGGATCCGGAGCGGGATCTCCGACGACGACCTTGAGCTCGCGCTGCCGGTAGTGCCATTCCCAGAAACGCGCCGCCGCGCTGGGGATCGCGCGGTCCACAAGGCCCATGAGACGAGCCTGGGACGGCTCCGCGAGGATGTTCGAGAGCGCCCGGTTCGTCCGGCGCAGTCGCGCCAGCTCGTTCCGTGCATCGAGGAGCGGACCGATCTCGCCCTGCACCCGGGCGAGGTCGCTTGCGACCCGTCCGTCGAGGAGGTGGATTTTCCAGACTCTGGCTTCCTGCCAGACCACGACCAGCGACAGCAGCAGGAGGCACGCACCGACGAGCATCCGTTCGTTGGTCTCGAACCATTCCCGCGCGGTGATCGGGCTGGACCAGGGTTCAGGCGCAATCTCGGCCTCCGGGGCTTCCGACACCATCTTCAACGAAGACGTGCCCGTTGCCTCCTCCTGGCGGTCCATGAACCAGCGCAGCTCGCGTTCGTCGGGACGGCTCGGAAACCAGAAGGCGTCCACGAGCACGTCCGACCGCCAGTACTGCAGATCGAAGCCCTCCTGGCAGGTCTGCAGATGCACCCCGTCCGGCTTTTTCGCGAGGAACACCGTCTCGGGAAGAACCCGGGGGCGTCTCCCCCGGCGCGTACCGGCTTCTGTCCCGGCTCCGACCCTGGCTTCATCCCAGAACCACACCATCGCGGAGGCGCCGGACCAGACGCAATGATGGCCGGTCCGCTCGAAGGGGCTCCAGAGGGGCAGCTTGAGATCGAGCGCGGACCGCCGCCGGCTTCTCGGCACGTTCGCGAAGTCCTCGCAGCGGTACATGCACAGATCCCGGCCGACGATCCAATGCGAACGGACCGACCTGACCGGCAGACTGATCGCTCCGCTTCGCGTCCGGACGACATTCCGCTTACCGGAAAAGAGCCGTAGCAACCTCGACAGGAGGCTCGTGCGGGGTGCTGAAATCCTCATGGCTGGTGATGGCTTCCAGGTATCGGTAGTCCTTCCGCCAGGGCGCCGATTCGCCGAACGGTGTCAACTCGACACCGAGAAGGTGGCGCGGTCCCCCATCCTCATGCCAGACGGAGACCCTCACGAAACGTGAAGGAAGCACGCGCAGTTCCTCGTCTTCGACGTCGAGATGCCTCCCGCTCAACATGGCGATCCGGCTCAGCCGCGATATCGGACGTCGCTCCCGTTCCTCCAGCACCCTGCGCAGCCCCCGTTCGTCGAGACCGAGCACGGCGGCCAGGAGCTCGGGCCGCATCGTGTCGAAATTGTAACCAAACACCGGGCGAACCGTGAGCAGAGGCAACAGCCGGCGCCATTGGGCCGGGGTGATCAACGCGTCGACCCCGAGCACCTTCTTCAACTCCCACGGGCTCGCCATGATCCAGTCAGCCGGGGGAGGCATCCCGCGCCGCCGGTAGTCGTAGTGCTCCGCACCGTTCACCGTCAGGTCCCCATCCGCATCGATGTAGTCCTCGACCCGGGCCAGGACCCGCTGGACCTCGACCTCGGCGAGCCCCGTGCGCCGGAGCAGTACCGCGAGCAGCGGAAAGTCCGGCACGTTGACCGACGCCAGCCCCCACTCGTCTTGCAGAGAGAATCTGGTTCCGCCAAGACCGGCGTACACCTCTCCCCTCACCCTCAATTCCCCGTCACCG
Organism: uncultured Gammaproteobacteria bacterium; assembly: GCA_958295835.1. GTDB lineage: Bacteria > Pseudomonadota > Gammaproteobacteria > HK1 > HK1 > HK1. The sequence goes on along the minus strand of OY282378.1, from coordinate 2,462,135 downwards.
TGGTCCGGCGGATGCTCGTCTTCCGTCCCCGCCAGGGAGCCGGAGAATCGCTGCTCCTCCTCCAGGATCAGTCCATGGTGGTTCATGCGGCCCGTGGCGAGCAGGTAGATCAGCGTGGCCTCCGTACTGCGTCGTTCCAGCTCCGACTCGAACGAACGCCCGGCCATGATGGCGCGCTCGACGTCGGACGCCACGACGCCGTCGATGTAGGCGGCGAGCACCGCCAACCCCGCGAGCACCCACAGGGTCGCGGCAAGGACGAAGCCACTCGAGCCTTCTCGCCGGGCGCCCCTCACTCGTAGTCTTCCCGGTAGTTGAGCACCGGCTCGGGAGAGAGCGCGAGATGCGCCAGCCATACGGTTCGACCGGCGGCCGCGACCAGCCTGATCATGCGAGGGATGTATTCCTTGCGCCGGTCCCCGGAGTCGTTCGTGATCGGCCAGCGGTCGTGCCATCGTCCGGCCGAGTCCGCGTACTGAAACGCGAGGCCCTCGTCGCTCGAGGTCATCACCGTCCACGGCGTCCCGCCTTCCTGCTCGTAGACGACGGCTCCCGAGGCGTCATCCCGGCCGATGGACCACCGGGCGCGGGCCGGCAGCCCGGCCTCCGCGGCGAGAGATTGCAAGGTGACGCCTTCGAAGGAAGACGCATCGCCGGTGAATCGCCTCGCTTCGAAGCGGGAAGGCAGCATCGCCTGCACCGTCGATACGAACCAGTGCTGCCGAAGGGCCGCGAGAGAGGTTCCCTGATGGATGCGTTTCACCGACGCGTACTTGCCCAGGAAGAATCCGACGCCCTGGATGAGCAGGGTCCCGAGCAGCGACACGAGCACCAGGACGACCAGCATCTCCAGCAGCGTCACGCCTCGATTCGAATGCGGCGCCGGCCGCGGCCGTGGTGAGCGAGGTATCAAGACCTCGTCTCCCGCACCCTTTCATACCCGACGACCCGCAGCCGCCAGGTCCCCACCGGCAACCCGCGCTCGCTCAGCTCGAACTCGACCTCGTACAGGCCGACCTCGAAATCACCGCGGGCTCCCGTGACGTTCTGACTTTGGCGCACGGGCTGCAACAGCCTTGCGGTCCACACGACGTCGAACCCGTCGAGCTCGAAGCTTCCCGCGCTTTCCTGCCGGGGATTGACCGACGACAGATGTTCGACGGCCTGACGCGCGGCGGGAAGCCGGAGGGAGGCGTCCTGGACTCGTCCGAGGGCGATCAGGTTGGTGTTGAAGAGTCCATACAAGGACATGGCGGCGCCGGTGAAGACCGCCAGAGCGACCACGGCCTCCAGCAGCGTGAACCCCCGCGAACGGTTACGGGGACACGATCGCCTGGGCATCGGAATCGATTCGACAGTACGGCGGCCGGAGTCGAGCCTGGAAGTCCACCGCACCCCGGTGGAGCAGGGTGACCCCGGCGCCCAGGCAGACACCGTTCGCGCGGACGATCAGGGGCGCATCGAGGCGGGCCTCCCAGCCTTCCGGCAGATCGAGCGGGTAAGACTCATGACCGGCGTAGGCCCCCGGATCGAACGCAGGCCCGACCGGGCCGCTGTCCGCTCCTGCCGGACCGGGCTCCACGGTCTCGCGCGCCGCGGGGGGTGAGCCGGCGTCTCGCGTCCCGCCGGCCCCGAAGACCACATAGTCCCGCCCTTCCAGCATCGCTCGCCGGCCGAGACCCGCGAGCTCGGTCAGGATTCGGTCGCGTTCGGTGCTCCTCGCAACGCCGGCTGCAAGCCGCTGCAGATTCGGCATCGCGAGCGCGGTGATCAAGCCGAGGAGCAGGAGGACGACAATCAGCTCGAGCAGGGCGAATCCGTGTACCGGGGTGACGATCGATCGAAACGCCGGACAACCATCGCGATCCCTTCTGCGACGGCGGCGGGGGTGTGGCGTCCGAACCTGCCGGAGGGCGGGCGGGCCGCTATGGACGTGCGATGTCGGGTTTTCGTGATCGCGTGCTGCAAAATACGCGCGGACGCTTCGCCAGCCGAGGGTCGGCGATCCGCAACGGGGGCGCCGATCCCGGCGCATGGCTACGGAACGATGCGGGCGAGCCCCGCCGGAAGGTGAGGGGCTCGCCCCTCACCTTCCGGCGGGTTTCGACCTACTCGGGCGTGTATACCACTGTATCCGTGCTGCCATCTTGAGCTCTCAGGATGGTTTGCACCTGGAGCAAATCGGGAGGAGCATCCACGGAGAGGGTGAAGGCGGTCCGCGTTTTGCTCGTCGACAACGTCGTCAGGGTAGAGATCACCAAGCTCGTGTTGCCCGGTGCGAACGAGCCCTCAACGCTCGGTGGGTTGGCCGTCGTTCCGGCTGGCGGCAAGAAATTGATCCGGTATGCAGCCGCCTCATTCGACTGGTTGTACACCTGGAGCCGGTGGATGTAGGTCGGGGAGTTCAGGTTCGCATAAGGGACGTTCACGACGGAACCACCCATTCCAATACCGCCCAGACCGAGAGTCGCGCTTCCGGGCGCCGCAGGGGCGTTGGTGACGCCCGTATAAGCGACGGACGCGGTGTAGCCGGCGACATCGGGAATCCGGGTCGTACCGCTCACCTCGATGCACAGGTGCTTCCCGTTGGCGTCGGCCACCGACGCGGTCCTGCTGTTGGCGTCGCCGTTCAAGTCGATTCTATCGACGCCGGTCACTGAACAGTCGGCTTCCATGGACAGAAACACGCCCGAGACGAACGAGAAGTCGCCTCGGTACGTGATCGCTCCGCTCGAGAAGAGATCCGACAGACCACTCACGGGCACGCCGCTGGACGCGACGTGGTAGGTACCGTCCCTCACACTGAAGAGGAGCTTTCCGACGCTTGCGGCAAGCCGGTCGGACCGAACGGAATCACCAGACACGAAATTCCGGAACCCGGTCCCGAAGGCGGCGACAGCGGAAACGGGAGAAACGCTCTCCCTGAGTACACCCGTCTTTCGAACACGAACCACACCGGGGAGAGTCCAATCCGGGTTGCTGTCGGCCTGGCTCTCCTTATTCACCTGCACCCGGATGTTGCCCGCAGTAGCCGGATCCACTCGAAGGGCTCTGATCACCAAGCGCAGCTGCCTGGGCTGGTCGATGGTCCCCGAGGTTGAGTCCGCCGTTACCGTAAACACTGCGGTTTCGCTGCCGGATCCGCCGCCCGAGGCGAGGGTCGCGGTGACAGCGGCGGAGCTCCCGTCCGCGATAACCTCGAGAGTCGGAGAGTCCGAACCATGGAACCGCATGTTGGTGAGGGTGTACGTGATGGTTGCGGACTGACCGTCAAAGATTCTCCTGCCGAGCGGGTGCAGCAGGGCCAGCCGTCCGCTACCATCGCCGTCCGCGGGAACTGTGACCACATACCAGGTCTCATCACCCACCGGCGCCGTGGCTGCAACGGTCTCCTTGGCGTAGACGACGTGACCGCGGGTGACCTGCCCGTTGGCGTCCACTCTGACGAGCGCCTGGGCCGGGCTGGCGCACACCAGAGCCCCCACCAGGACCGCTCCGCCCAGTCCGAAGGTTTTTCTCCCGATAAGCATGGTTGCTCTCCATTATCGCTGCTATGGATGATTGCTCCCGAACAAGATGCCAGATCCGGAGCGCCCGGCTTCGTAGCCGAAGTAGGCTATTGGTAGCATGGGCGCGAGGGGAATGGCAACCCCTTCTCCTGCCATCAGGACCGCTTCGGCAGATAGCCGACGTCGGCATCGACCCCCTTGCCCCCCACAGCCGAATCCGCGCCGAGGGAGTAGAGGGCGAAACCCTGGAGGTTGTCGGCCGGATGCACGTACCGGTACGGTGCGCGCCAGGGATCCAGCGGCAGATCGTCGTCCAGGTAAGGTCCGCTCCAGAACGCCGCGTCCTCGGGAGGCGCCTGCATCAGAGCCGCGAGGCCCTCGGCGGTCGAGGGGTAGCGGCCGATGTCCAGGCGATACGCCTGCAGGGCGCCGCGGAGCATCCTGATCTGGGTCTCGGCCGTCTGCACCTTGGAGGTGTCCACCTTGCCGAAGAGCCGTGGCCCGACCAGTCCGGCCAGCAGGCCGATGATGACCAGCACGACCATGAGCTCCAGCAGGGTGAAGCCCGCGCTCCCCGGCTCCTCCTGCCGGGCGCGGCGGCGAGGTCGCCGGCCTGCCCCACGCCCGGGGCGGGGTGGGCGGGAAGAGCGGAAGGCCGATCCGGGACCGGACGACGCGGCAGCACCCACGAATCTCTCAGAAGGCAACATCGTTGACACTGGTGATCGCCAGGATGATCCCGATCATGATGACGCCCAGAACACCGCCGATCAACAGCACCGCCACCGGCTCGATCAGGGCGAGGACGCGCTTCATCCGCCGGGTACTGCTCTCCTCGTAGAGCGTGGCGAGCGCCCGCAACATCTCCGCGAGTCGTCCCGACTGCTCACCGACCCGGACCAGATTGCAGCCCACCGGCGCGAGCGCGCCCCGTTTCTCGAGTGCCTCCGACAGCGCGGCGCCGCCGCGCACATCGACGGAGACCTGCTTCAGCGTCGCCTTGCGGCTCGAAAAACGCACCCCTCGGGAGGCGAGCCCGAGAGCGTCCATGAGGTCCACCCGGCTGCTCAGCATGGCGCTCATCACGGATGCCCACTTCGCGGTATCCGTTTCGGAGAACCAGCCGCCCAGCAGCGGCAAGGCAGCCAGGACGTCGCGGATACGCCGCCGAACGCCCGGCCGCCTCCACAGCGCCGCACCGGCGCCGGCGATGACGGCAAGCGTCCCGGCCAGCAGCAATCCGTTCTCGTTGCACCAGACGCCGGTGCGTAGCACGGCCTCGGCAAGCAGCGGCAGCTCGTTCCTCTCATCGAGCAGGTTGGAGAACTGCGGTACGACGAAGACGAACACCAGCAGCACCGCCACGATGCCGGATACGACGAGGATCGACGGATAGATCAGCGCGCTTCGCATCTCCTCGGCCACCCGCTGGTCGTAGCGCATCTGTTCGACCGCCTGGCGCAACGATTGAGCGAGGCGGCCGGACGTCTCACCCGCTTCGACCAGGTGGTAGACGTACTCGGGCAGCGGCAACCCACCGGTCTGAAGCGCCTCCTGGAAGCTCTGCCCGCGCAGGAGAGCCTGAAAGATGGATCGAAACGCATCGGTGAGCGCCGGATGATGGCTGCCGCGGCTTTGCGCCTGCACGGCGTCGTTGAGCGAGACCCCGGACTCGAGCAGCGTCGCCAACTCGTGAAACGCGAGGACCAGCGCCACCCGCCGCAATCGACGGCGGAACCTCGACCCGGTGCGCGCGGCCTCGTGCCGTTCGCGTACCTCGACCACCGTGCCGCCTTCGGCGGTGAGCCTGCGGACGAGCTCGTTCACGGAGCCGGCCTCCGACCGCCCCTTCACGATCCGGCCGTTATGATCGACGATGTCGTACTCGTACTCCCGCATCACCGGTCACTCCGCAAGCGCAAGATGCGGCTCCATGCACAAGGGGCTCCATGCACAAGGATTGCGTCCGGCCCGTCCCGGATGCCCCGAATCATTCCAGCCAGTCGGCGAGGTCGAGAGAGAACGGATCGACATTCCTGGGAGTGTAAGAAATTCCGTGTTTGGGCCGCCGTGGCCTGATCTGTTCGAACCGACCGTACTTGGTCACTGTCGGGCAGGGGATCGAGCGCGCCGAGCAACGAGACGCCGCCGTCTTCCTCGAGCACGTCGCACCGGTGCGCGGTCACGTCGCCCCCTGTGCGCACCCGGAGGTCCCGCGTCTCTCTCTCCAGCCGCGCCGGGTCGCGGGCCGCGAGCTGCAACGCGCAGCCATCCTCCACCAGTGCGTGCGCGATGGCGCGGCCGATGTCCGAGGTGGCGCCGATCACCAGCGCCGTTTCGACCCCGCCGTTCACGGTGCGGCCTTCCCGTCATCCGCCGGCTCGACAACCTCGAAGCTGCCCTCCCACATCCTGCCCTCGGCGGGGACGTATTGGCCCGTCCTGATTGCGGCGATGTCGTACTCGGGGAGACGGGTTGCCACGAAGCACGTCTCGAATTCTCTCCAGCCGAACCTCCCGAAGCTGAAGTTACGGATGATAAAGCCGTACTGCTTGCGATGGACGGGGAGATGGTTCACGTCGACCGGATACAGGCGGAGGAAGAACCTTGCGTCAACGTCCTCCGGTCCGCACTGCTCCTTCACGTAGATGAGATGGTTCTCGATGAGATACACATCCCAGTCGGAGCGGATGACCGGCGGGTTGTCCCCGGACAGTCCTGCCACGTAATCGCCCATCGACATCGCCTGCAAGTCGTGTCCAGCGAAGCTTGCTGCGACCCACTCATGATCGTCGGAGTTGAAGGGCATCCACAGGCCGGGGGGGACCTTCACGGCGTACCGACCTCGGACGAGGGCCTGGGCTTCGCTGGAGGCGGCAGGGTGCACTTTAAAGTTGACGCCGCGCTGCTCCAGGTATCCGGGCGGCGGGTGGCGATCGTGGGCGATGATGCGCTGGTGGTTGGGTGTCGTGACAGGATTGCGCGCCACCGTCGCATCGGTCAAGCCGTGGACGTCGATGACTTTCAGGTCCGGAAGGTAATAGAACCGTATGCCGAGAGCTCCGCCTGCCGCCAGCGCGTCATCAGGAATCACTCCCCGCTCCATATTCTCGTAGGGCTGCCACCCACGCAGTTGCCGGTTGGCGAACTCGCGATGTTCCGCGAATGGTGAAGCGACACTCTGGAAAGCAGACTGACGGCGCAAATCGTTGGAGACAGCGACCAGTGCAGGCATCCCCGGCGCGGCCAGCAGCCAGCCGGCGTTGCCCTCGTCGAGTTCTATGTGAAGTCTCACGATGCGCTCGTCAATCCTGGCCCCCTCGAACAACAGGACTGCCTGCATGGCGCCGCAGTAGAAGATGACGGGGATGTACAGGATGAGCGCGCAAGCTCCTGCTCCCGGCCACCAGAGTCGGTGGGGTATGCGCCGCCGGTCAAAGGCGGCGATCCGCGAGCCGATGCAGGCAATCCCCTCAGCAACCGGCAGCGCCAGCAATGGCCAGTAGAAGTCCAGTGGGCGATACTCGAAATGGTCACCGCCAACCCGCATCACGTAGGCCATGTGGACAGCGATCAGCAGCAGGACCAGGGCATGAATCCCGTCGCGGGTCTCCCGCCACCGATGCCGCAGCGCAACCCACGCCAAGGGGATCAGCAAGTACAGGCCCGTCTCCAGCGCCGCCGCCCACAGGTAGCGGAAGCCCGACTCGTACCACGGCCGCACATGCTTGGCGTAGTAGGTGTTGGGCAGCCACTCGCCGTAGTAGGCGTAGCGGAACAGGAAGTGGGCCGCCACCAGGATGGCGAAGGGCGTTGCCAGGTACGCCAACTCACGCCAGCCACTCTCATCCGTTTGGCGTCGGCCATCCCGCTGAACGAAGAACCACCCGAAGCAGCACACGGCAATCAACGGGCCTTCGGGTCGGGTCAGGGCCGCCCCGGCCAGGCTCAACGACACCGCCAGCAGGCCGGCTCGCCTGTCGCGGTAGAGGCTCAGGCAGACGACGGCCAGGACGATGAAGAAGGTGAATTGCCGCGTTTCCAGCCCGCCGCCCGAGGTCCACACGGCAAAAGTCGCGCTGCTGCACACCAACCCCAAGGCCATCCAGCCGACCAATCCCCGGTTGCGCAGCGAGGGCAGGCGATAGACCCACCATGCCAGTGCGCCGATGGTTCCGGCGGTGAAGGCCACCGACAGCCACGGGGCCGCGTCCTCCGGGGCCACGCCCAGCGCCCGCCAGATGGCGGCCAGCTCCAGCACCCACAGGAAGTTGGAGTAGCCTTCCACCCGCTCGCCGGGGTTGAACACCAGGCCGTGACCCTCCAGCAGGTTGCGCACGTAGCGGAAGCTGATGAAGGCGTCGTCGGTCAGGAACCACGACACCGAGGCCAGATAGGCCAACAGGGCCAACCAAGGCAGGCAGGTCAGGATGAGGCCGAGGGATGCCTTTAGCTGTCCACTCGACGTCGGTCCCTTCATCAATGCTCCTGGGCCGCTACTCATCGAGGCGTATCTCCCCCTTCCAGAGGTTATCGAAGCCGCCGTTCGCCTGCATGTACTGGCCCGTTCCAATCGTAGCGATGTCGTACTCGGGGAGAGGGACTGCCGCCAAGCATGTCTCGGCTCCTCTCCGGCCGTGCCTCCCGAAGTCGAAGTCATGGTTGTCGAAGCCGTGCTGCCTGCGATGGACGGGGAGGTCGTTCACGTCGACCGGGTGCAGGTGGAGGAAGAACGTTGCGTCAACGTCCTCCGGTCCGCACGGCTCCTTCACGTAGATGAGACGGGTCTCGATGAGATACACATCCCAGCCGGAACGGACGACCGGCGGGCGGTCTCCGACCAGTCTGGCCGCGTAATCGCCCACCGTCATTGTTTCAACCCTGACAGGAGGGAGCGCATTATGGGGCAGCACGAGGGAGGCCACGCACAGCCCCGTTTGCGTTTGCGTCCAGGAATCGACGGCTGTTTCGACTCCTGGTCCGACCCAGGACCACACGACCAGTTCATCCGGATCACATTCCCTGGCGAAGGTCTGTACCAGCCGCCCGTCGACAAGGAGCCCGGCGCCGTCCGATTGAAAGTCGAAATGCGGCCCCATTCTCTCCCAGATCCAGGCGGCGGTATCGTCATCTTCCGGCGGCTCGATGGACCATAGATGGAATGCCCTTACAAAGTAAGTCAGCGAACCTGCAAAAAGCACATTGACTTCAAAATCTTCAAAGATTTTTTTCTTAATGTTGGCAAAATGAGTTATCCCAAGTTCTCGGTAGAGAGGAATGAATTTTTCATCCCAGACAGCATATCCGTCTCTATCCACGTTTGTCGCGTGAAAGTAGTCGTAGGAATTGACCATGCCATCCAGGTTCACCACCGGAAAGCGCGAGAAATACCCTATGACGCCAGCGTCCCACGACCCGACCACGCTGTCATCGGGAAGCACGCGATTCGTAAGCAACGTACCCGAATAAATAGCTACAATCACCTGGCGGTTGGATTCGGTATAGTCACTACTCGCTTCAACCGACTGGAATGGAGAGGTGAAATCCGCCTTTGTGAGCAGGAAGACCGCGCCGACGACGACAATGCCCAAGCTCAGAATATTGGCCGCGCGGTGCGACTTCGGTCCGACGAAACGGTGGACGAAGTGAATGGCGACATAACATCGCACTGGAATGATCAGCGCCGTCATCAGGTACGCCGGGATGAAATACCAGGGAAAGGACGCATGTCTGAGAGGATGCTCGGTGAGGACGGTCTGCCCGAACTTGGCCAGATGGCCGACGGCCAAGCCGGACACGCCCGCCAGGAATGCCAGCAGAAGCCAATCTTTCCGGCTGCGGGAGCGGTGGGCGAACCACCAGACCAGCAGGAACAAGGCGCAAACCTCCAGCGCGACCAGCAGCTCGTAGTCGAAGACGGGCATCTGCAAGACGTCCCTGAAGTTCTGTGCCAGACTGTATCCGCCTTCCTTCTCCCATAAATGCTGCGACCAGGCAGCCTTGGTCGCGCCGCTGACCGGCACGATGCCGCCGAAGACGAGCCGGTTGTAGGCGAAATACACCAGGATGCCTGCACCGGCGGTGAGAAACGGGACGACCGCCTTGACGGAGAGCACGGAACGAGCCCGCTCTCCGAGTGGCGCACCGGGCGCTCGCTCCTGCCTCGACCACTCGATCAGGCACAACGCCGCAGTGGTCGCCAGCGATATGGCGATGTACTCCAGGCGCACCCAGGGCAGGGCAAAGGCGACCGCGGCCAGCGGCCACTTCCACCGCGCCGGGCTTCGCGCAAAGAGGCAGGCGGCCAGAATGAACAGGCCCAGCATGAACAGCGCCGCCGCCGCTTCCATTCCTGCAATCAAGGCGCGGTGCTGGTAGAGCATCGGCAGCACGGCGAACATCAGGTACCACGGCATACGCGCCAGCCGGACGGCCGCGGTGACGAGGGCCACGCCGCCGGCAACCAGCATGATCTCGAACGCCTTGATGGCGAACAGCGCCGCTTCCTTGTCGAATACCCAGTAGAACGGCGTGATGAGCAGCAGCCAGAGGGGGTGGTAGCCGTTGGTTCGGGTGATGCCGCCGTCGAAGGTCGAGAACTTCCCCTCGGCCAGGTTCCTGGCGATCTGGAAGTAGTAGAAGGCGTCGTCGTAGCTCACATCGCGGATCAGGTTGATGAGATCGAAGCGGGCGAGCATGTACCAGGCGAATCCGGCCCCGTAGGCCAGGATGCCGGCGATGAAGAGGGCGAACAGCGCGTTGCGCCACGATGCGGACGGGACTTCGCCCCGCACCCCCATATCCAGACACCGTGCGGCCAGAGCGTGCCAGCGACCCATCGGCGCGGCGACGGCCGGCGTGGTCATCCTGTCCCTGTCCCTCACAACGCGAGCCTCCGCGACAGCTCGGAGGCGAACCGGGGCGGCGCCCCGGCCACCGCGGCGCGGACCGCCTCGAAGGCGCCAAACCGGGGATAGCCTTCGCGCACCCGTTCCGGCGCGCAGCGGGCGTCCAGGGCGAACAGGCTGAGCGGCGAGGCCGAGAGCATCCGGGCGATCCCCTCGATCAGCAGATCCCCGCCGATCAGCGAGCCGTCGACATCGACGACCAACGGCGGTTCGGCAGACGGCTCGACAGGCGCCTCGTCGGTCGTCCGGCAAGCTCGCTCACGCCGCATGGCCTTGCGTCGGATGCTCCGGAAGAAATGGCCGCCGCAACGTCCATCGCGGCAACGAACCGTTCACGCCGCGATCATACACAATGGTCAACCTGATTACGTATGAAGCCCAGCTTCCTGTTGCCGGGTCGCGCAGACACGAATTCAGTCGGGGCATCACGGCTTTTCCGGCTGGCTGAACGGTCGTTTCGTGCTCTCCGGCGGGCATTCGAAAAATGAAGCAAGCTCCTTGATCCAGGCGTTCTTGAATTTTTTGTAGGTATAACCGGATGCGGTCTTCCTGCCGTTACGTGACAGCTTCTCGGCCAGACCATCGTCGGTCAGCAGCTCGGCGAACAACGCAGCAAGCCGCCGGAAATCGGGATATCCGCACACGAGAGCATTCTGCTTCCATCCTGAACGGTAGTAGCTGTTACCGCCGCCGCCGTGGAACCCCGCGACCGCGGCGCCGCACATCATGGCTTCCAATGGCGGCAAACCGAAACCCTCCACCGCGGAAAGCCACAGGAAATAGCGGTGCCCGCAAACGATCTTCATGAAGTCCCGCTGCGGGGTACGCGGCGGAATGATTGTCGTTGAATAATCGAGATCGGGATAGTCGGATTTCATGACGGCGTTGAAGTGATCGAGAAACCGATCCCCATGCGCCTTGAGGCCGACGACCACCGAACGTTCCGGCCGGTCCTTCCAGGCAGGCGCCTGATCGGGCAAATGATCGTGATGTATGAACGGATCGACAACCGGAACGGCCATTCCGTAGGTCCGGCGAAGGAACTCTCCGACAAAGGGGGAGACGGCCACGTATTTGTCGAAAAAACCGTCCAGAATTGCATAAGTCTTCATGTCCTGAACGTACATGAGCTTTCTTCCGGGAAAGGACAGCCCCCACATGAAGCTGGAGAATGAGGGATTACAGATCAGGACGTCACTCCGACTGGCCTGCTGCATCATTTCCTCCATGGTCACCTTGCAGCTCCCATATTCGTACGCCCAGACGGAGTGGTTCCCTTCTTCCGGCGATACCTCCACACTGACGAATTCATGGCCCCAGTTCTCACATGCCAATTTACCTATCTGATATGCCATGTAAGTCCCACCGTCCGGTCTGTGAGCCCCCACGACGAATACCCGCCCGAGGGCTCCTTTTTCAGGGTTGGCGTTCATGGCGTCCCCTCATTATTTTTTCCGCCAGACTCCTGCAGTCCGCGCCGCTGTAGAACTGCATCCAGGCGCCGCCCGAGTCGAGCAACACGTCCAACAGATCATCCGCTGGCACTTTCCCATATAAAGCATTGTCGTTCATGTTCTTCAACGTCTCCGGCGGATGATCGGGATGACCCAGCAAGTTGTACAGTACACGACCACCACTCTCCACGATGTCCTCGTAACGCAGGATGTTCCCGTGGAACACGTGGCTTCCATACTGTTCGAACAACCAGTTCAGGATGATGAGCTGCCGCCGCCATACATCCGGCTCCTGATCCAATGCGAGGCGCAGCTTTCCATCGAACTGCTCCCCCTCCGGTACGCGACCATCATGAATCGGCAGGGCGACGGTCTGCCAGGACGCCAGGACCGCCAACGGATTGCGCACTACGGCAACGTATGGGATGGATTCCTGAAGCTCCGGCAGAAGCGCCGCGAAAAGCGCGTTGTGCTTCACCATCAAGGTAAAGTTCTCCGACAACGGCTTGGCGACGACGACATCCCCCCTCTCGCCCCGAGGTGGGCGGAGGCCGTTCACCCATTTCTCCTCCACTCGTTGATCGTCGAGACGGCCCTGGACATGAAAGGATCGCCCCTTGCCCTCCGAAAGAATTCGCGCCCTCATGTGCTCGATGGCGTCCCGTATGTAAACGACCGCCTGGTAACGATCATCCCTCTCGATGCTCCCGAGATCCAACGGCTCCGACAGCGCCAGCGTATCCGGCAACCCACCTGCCAGCCGACAGCCGAGGGAAGTACCGGAACGCGGGACACCGGTCAACAGGACCCCCTTTGCCCGATTTCCGCCTCCAATCCCGGCTGTTTCGTGATATGGCGACCGTTCAACGACGTCCATCGTAAATGCCCCATTTACCAGTGTTCCAATTACCGATCGAATGTCGCAATGTCGCTCTTCGGATCCTGCCCGGTGCAGTTCAGATGAGGAAACGGATCATTCGGAACGGGATGTTCCAGAAAATCGCATAGCTTGATCCAGCCGTCACCGGCTTCGAAGTTCATTATCAGGAAATCCCGATCCCTGCCGGAAAAATAATCGATGACGGTTGATTATTAGGCCCTCCTCGTATCCTGGCAGAAAAACCGGTGAAGCTCCCCCCATCCCCGTTGCCCGTACCGGGCCAACAAATCCATTTCACCTTCGCTCAGGCGAAACTGTTCCCCACGCTGCCCGATGATTGCGTCGGCTTCGTGAATCAGGTCCATCACGCGTCGGTGCTCCGAGCCGTCCAGCTCATACCGGTTCGCGATTCGCATCATCTCCATACCCGGCTGCCGCATCGACACGTTTTCCCAGGAAGAGCTCACGGGCAGCACATCGATCCCGCAGTGCTCCAGAAACGTCCGTACCGTGTTCGTCGAATATGGAAACACCTTGACGCGACTACGCCCGAAAAGCTCCCGAGCTTCGTGGACGAACCCGAGATAGTCGAAGTGACGGCGAAACCAGCCATTCTGCATTGCGTCGGTGAAGCCGATGTTCCGTCCGTACACGTCATCCCACCACGCAGAGGGGATTCTGCTATTCTTCAGGCTTTGGAGATAGTAGGAAACGGCGAATTCTTCCGGCGTGCGAAACCAGACGCACAACTCGAAATCGAACAGGGCGGCCAGATGCCGCAGGAGTCCCTTTGCCTTCGGGGTATAGTCCCACCAGTGGTTGAAGATTCCTTCCGTGCTGAGAATCACCGTGTGCGCGCGGTCCGGCATATCGCGCAGCGCCGATTCAAGGTACTCGACAAAGGCGGGTTCATCGGCAGCCAGCAGCGTCGTGACAAGTATCTGGTGCTTCATACGCTTGGTGAGTGGGGTACTGGGCGGCGGATACCACCACCCCTTTTCCGCCAGCAAGCTCCGGTTGGCGCCCAGGTGATCCTGCAAAGAGCTCGTACCGGTCTTGGGCGTGCCGGCATGAAGGATCAGCCTCCGTTTCCGGTCGCCGATCCAGGTGCGCGCCACGAACGCCGACGAGAACGTCTCCTTCGTCATGGCCGGCACCAGCGCCAATGCCTGCCGCGCGAGATGGCACTTGTACATGTCGAAGAACATGGTCCCACTGCGCCGGCCGACGGCCGCGTTGATCCGCTCCACCGCCGCATTGACGGCGGCGGCGTCCAGGTACGCGGGCGCGATCAACCCGAAGGCGTCGAGATTCTCGCGGTAGCGGAGGACGCGCAGATCCTCCTCCGGACGGAACGTGCGAGGAGTACGGTCGGCATGGCACGGGAAATTCCAGTTCGCCGGCAGGTGGGAAAAGGGGATTCGTTCCGATGCCAGCGCCATTGCGAACGAGATCCGGCCGATATGGGCCTGCATGGAGGAATCGTCGCACGGATCGGACCGGGACAACAGGAACTCGGCCCATCTGCGCCAGGCCAGGCGGAGCCGGGACGCCAACGGCTGGGGAATGTAAAGGAATCCGCCATCCATGTTCGTGGCAATCGTATTGCCCATCTCCTGCCAATCGCACGGTATGACGTTCGGAAGATCGAGATCCGCCGCCGCAAACAGTCGTTTCAGAGATTCCAGCGACGGACTCGGCCCGTCAACCACTTTCCCCCATACGATGCTCGGGTCGGCAACCTCCAGTGGCGCCAGAACGGCCAGGTCCGGGTTCAGCAGAAAAAAACCGTTTACGGAAGGATCCGAATGTTCGAGAAGGGAATCGAGTCGTGCGAGCTCGTTGCCGTGCATCCCATCCGGACAGGAAGCGAAGATCGACGTCCGGTAGCCGGAACGTTCGAATTCCAGACGTACTTCCTCGGTTACCCGATCAGAGCATTGAACCACGATTCTATCGCGTGGAACCCTGCCGAATTCTTCGAGCGTGAAGAGCAGTATCTCCGCTTGGTACGGATGCATCGGCAGCCAATCGACTACCAGGGAGTATTGATAGGGGTGGCCGGTGGGCGGGGGCCCGTCCTCCTTCGTCACGGGTGACCGAGCAGCGGAGGGGAGGCACTCCTTCATCATGGACAGCAATGCCGCGCCCGTGGATGAAACGATGGAGCGGCAGCGATTCCGGAATGATCTCGAAGGCATGGACGTGCAATCCGGCATGAGTCGACTCAGATCTGCTTACGGTCGAGAGAGCGAATGAATATTCGGCGTCATCTGACACTTGAAATGAGGGGATGGATGAGGGTTTCGCCCCGTTCTCCTCGTGGCAGAAGAAACGGCGGTTGCTCCACGTCCGCCGCATGCCGCCGGATCCGTTCCGGCATGGTACGGGAGATCCATTTGCGACGATAGCCGAAAATTGAAACCCGGGTCATGGGGCATGTCTCTTGATTTCAACGTCCACGTTTTGCCAGTCGGTTATTCCATCGTAACGGTGATCCGGAGCCGGCTTGGCCGTGTAGTAGTAAAGCGCAAGGGACTTGCGGGTAACGTGTTCGGGGGTGTTCATCGGCGCCGGATGGCCGTGAAACGACGATTTATCCGTATTGAATATCACCATTCTGTTGAAGATGGGTGCAATTTCCCTTTGGCATGCCGTCATGCCGGCGTCCCAAAGCTCCAGATTCCCCTGATACTCGGGTTTCCAGTTCTTGTTCAGATAGTAGAGGACATTGATACGCCGGTAAAGGTCCAGCTCGGAAAGCTCGTTGAAGTCCGCATGGACATCGAGCTTTCCCCCGCCCAAAATCTGATGAATGCCGCCTCCATGAAAATATGGATCGGGCAGCAGCTTCCCGATTCCCGTGAGCTGTTCGAGAAAAGACAGAAACGGATATGAATTGAAGGCGTCAAGCATGTTTTGCAACCAGGGCGAAACGTCGGTCAACCGCTTGGCATGGCCTATTCCGAGTTTCTTCGGCTGATGAACGACGTCCCGGTTGCGCCAGTCCAGCCAGACCGGAGAATTCTTTTCGGGAAACACCTTCAACAATCTTTCGGCTGCCTCGGTATCCATGAAATCATCGATCACGATATGAGGAAAAGGATCCGCATTTCTATACTTGGCGATCAATTGCTTCGCCAGGGACTGCAAGGGAGCGGCCTGAAATACGAAGGGTTCGCTCTTGTACAAATCGAACAGGCGCACGGTTCACTCCTCAAATCATGCAACGGCGGATCTGCTACTGGCCGGCGGTGAATCCCCGAACAAACTCCGCCACGGGGCAGGCCTTCGCCTGCCCTTCAATAATCCGACCGTCACGGCCCACGACATCGTACCGGTACTCCTGCACCCCCGGTCACTCCACGAGCGTGAGGCGCGACACCTCCTCCAGCGTGGTCCGCCCGTGGGAAGCCTTGATGAGGCCGTCCTGCAACAGGGTGCGGTAGCCCTGATCCAGGGCCAACCTCTTCAGGTCGGTGAGGTTGGCCCCGGCGACGATCCGCTCCTTCAGCACGTCGGACACCGGCACCAGCTCGTAGATCCCGATGCGCCCGCGATAGCCGGTATGCCGGCAGGCATCGCAGCCTCCGACCTCGACCCACCCGTCCCCCAGGAGATGCGACGGCAGGCGACGGAGCTGCTCGCGGATGAGGACCGGGGGGGGGATCCGTGTCGAGCAATGCGCGCACGCCTTGCGTACCAGCCGCTGCGCCTGGACGCCGCGCACCGGCGCCGCGACCAGGAACGGCTCCACCCCCATGTCGATCAGCCGGGTGAAGCTCGATACCGCGTCGTTGGTGTGCACGGTGGAGAGCACGATGTGGCCGGTCAGCGCGGAGCGGATCGCGATCTCCGCCGTCTCCAGATCGCGGATCTCGCCGATCATGATCACGTCCGGGTCCTGACGCAGAATGGCCCGCAAGGCCCGCGCGAAGGTGTAGCCGATCTCGGCATGGACCTGGATCTGGGTGACGTTGGGCATCTGGTGTTCGACCGGATCTTCCACGGTGATGATCTTCTTGATGCCGTCGTCTACATCCGCCAGCGCCGCGGAGAGGGTCGTCGACTTTCCCGATCCGGTGGGGCCGGTGAGGAGCACGATTCCGTTGTTGGCGTGCAGCCAGCCCCGGAACATGGCCAGATGGTCCGCCTCCATGCCGAGGTTCTGCAGGGCGAGGTCGTCGCGCTCCTTGTCCAGCAGCCGAAGTACGATGGATTCGCCGAACGCACAGGGCACGGTGGACACCCGGACGTCCATCTCCCGTCCCGAGATGCGGGCCGTGATCCGCCCGTCCTGGGGCAGCCGGCGTTCCGCGATGTCGATCCCCGAGACGAGCTTGATCCGTGAGGCCACCGCGGGGAAGCGTTCGACGGGCTGGGTCAGGCGCGTGTGCAGCACGCCGTCCACGCGCATCCGCACCGCGAAGTGTTCTTCGCCGGGCTCCAGATGGATGTCGGAGGCGCTCAGATCCACCGCTTGCGACAGGAGGTTGTTCACCAGCTCGATGATCGGGGCCTCTTCCGCCATCTCCCGAAGCTGACGGACGCTGTTGCTCGAATACAGGTCCTCGATCGCCCGTTCCTTCTTGACGAAGTCGAGCAGGCGGTCGATCTGGTGGTTGGGGGCCAGACAGAACGTCACCGGCCGGCCCGGGTGGAAGTAGCTCAGGGTTTCGAGCAGGACACGGTCCTGAACGTCGCGGGCGAGACAGAAGATCTCTCCGTCCCGGCTCCACATCACCACCGCGTGGTCGATGAACCACTCCAGCTTGATCGGCGACTCCGACAGGAACCGGTACACGTCCAGACTGTCCGGCAGATCTTCGGAGTCCTGGAGATAGGCGGCCCCCTGCTGCTCGGCAACCCTCCGCAGAAGCAGGTCTTCGGAGATGGCTCCGGTGCGAACCAGCAGCGGACCCAACCGACCCCCGACCGACCTCTGGATCTGCAGCGCCTTGTCCATGTCGGCCGGACGGACGTCGTTCCGTTCGACCAGCAGATCGCCGAGGCTCTTTGCGGAGACCGCACCCTCCTCCCACGCCTCACCCGGTGTCTTTTCCGACGCCTGACGCATTTTCAGCCACGGCCGATTCCCGACCGTCCCGATCCCTTGCTTGAAGTTTCAAGTAGCTACCTTATAGAAGGCAGTCCTCGCGTCAAGACCGCCCGGCCTCGCGTGTCGGGAGCAGATAAGTCCGTCCGGTGCAGTAGCACGCCGTCCGTCCGGGCAACTCCGGAACGTCCGTGACCCGAATCCGCATCCCTCGAATGCTCGGGCGCCCGCCGCATCGATCCGCGCGGAAGGGGATCCGGTCAGTGGGTTCCGACATGGCCGTTCCTCCGTGGCAGGCGCGACACGTGAAGAACGGGGACGCTCATGGCGCCGGGCGCTGATTCGGTATCGCGTCAGAGCAGGTTGCCGTCCGCGTCCACGAGCGGGACCCCGTGCTCGCGCAGAATGACTTCGATCGCCTCCGCGTTGTCGTCGAGCAGCTTCCGGAGCTCCTCCTTGCGCGCCTTCTGCCCGAAGCGCACCCCGGCGGAGATCCCGAAGTGCAGGTGAACGCCCGGCTCCGAGGCCATCGGGATCACCGTGATCGGAACGCCGGGGTTGCTGCGCACGAAGTGCCCCGCGATCGGCCCCCACATGACGGTCACGTCGATCCGGCCCGCGAGGAGGTCCTCCTGCTCGATCTGGCCGGGGCGCACCTTGGGGTTGCCGTGCTGCGAGGCGTAGGCGATTTCGAGGCGGTCGAGCATCCCGTGCTTCGCCAGCCACAGGGTGCCCGGGTTGCGCTCGGCGAGGCCGAAGCGGAGCTTGTCGCGCCGGGCCGGGTCGAGCGCCAGCAGATCCGCCGCCGACTCGACGTCGTCCAGCCCGCGTCCGTTCACGAAGACCAGGGCGTAGGTCGAGTGGTAGTAGGGCTTCGTCGTGATCGCCAGCTCGTAGCCCGCGGGCAGTCCCATCACCACGTCGCACTTGTATTCGCCGTCGTCTCCCCGGGCCCGGAGCGTGTTGCGGATGAACCCCATCCGCTGCGGGAACCAGGTGTATTCGACCGGCAACCCGAGCGCGCCGGCCAGCAGGGACGCGATCCTGTTCTCGAACCCTTCCCCGCGCTCGTTGGACCAGGGGAGGTAGTGGGGGTCGGCACAGACCTTGAAGGCGGTCCGCTCCGCCGCGCCGACGACAGCGGCGCCGGCCAGGGCGATGACCAGGACACCCGCGATTCCGCGCAGCGGAATCGCCAAGCGACCGCGCCAGCGATCGCCAGCCGCCGCGAGCGCTCCGGCTTTCCTTGACCACCGGTGGCCGTTCATCGGTCGTAACGCTTCAGCTTACCTGCCGGGAGCACCTTGTCCGAGCGCGCCATGAGGTAGGCGTAGAGCTGATCGACGTACTTCATGACGTTGGGGTTCTCCTTCCAGGGAGGCATGACCCCAATCTGCCCCGTGACTCCGTTGGTGACGACTTCCATGAACCGCGCGTGGTCGATCTCCCTCATCTTGTCGAGGAGGCTCGGCCCGATGGTGCTGCCGCTTCCGTCGAGGCCGTGACAGACCTGGCATTGGCTGAACGCCCGGTAGCCGCGCGTCAGCCAGAGGTCGATCTTGCAGGTCCTGGCGTCGCCCTCCGTCCCGCACTGGATGTGATCTTCATAGGACGGCGGATCCCCGGCCAGGGCGGAGGGTGCTGCGAATCCGGCGAGGCTGCCGATCACCGCCGCCGCGGCCAGCCTCGCAAAGCTCACGCGAAAGTACCGGTGCACTTTGGAAGATCCTCCATCGATAACGAAACCGGCCGCGGTACGGGCGCCGCGGCCGGTGAATGAACGCATCCGGTGATTCGGGGAAAACCGACGGCCCGGAGGCCGCCGGTCACCTGTCGAGCCGTTCAACCCGGCAGGGCGAAGACGGTCAACACGCCGCCGAGCTGGGTGTGCTTGCTGAGGCCCTTGTAGGCGCCCACGGCTCCCAGGCCGTCGGTGTCGCCTTCCAGGCCCGCGGCCATGCCGATGCCGGCCCAGCCGCCGACGCCGGACAGGACGCCGATGTACTGCTTGCCGTTGTGCACCCACGTATTGGTGTTGCCGATGATGCCGGAGGGCGTCTTGAAGCTGTACAGCTCCTCGCCGGTGTTGGCATCCACCGCCTTGAGGTAACCCTCCAGGGTGCCGTAGAACACCACGCCTCCACCGGTCGCCAGCGCACCGCTCCACACCGAGAACGGCTCGGGGATCGACCAGACGATCTCGCCCTTCGCGGCGTCCCAGGCGATGAAGTTGCCGAGGTGGTCGGTGCCGTCCATCGTCACGCGCCCGGCCGGGAACATGCTCAGAGTGGCGCCGACGTAGGGCTGGCCGGCAACGTACTCGACGAGGAAGGGCTCGTAGTCCATGCACACGTGGTTCGTCGGCACGTAGAACAGGCCGGTGTCCGGCGAGAACGCGGCAGGCTGCTGATCCTTGCTGCCGAGGGCGGCAGGGCAGACGTTCGTGGTATTGGCGTCCTCGCCATGCCATTGCGTGCTGTACCGCGCGACCACGGACGGCCGTCCGGTCTCCATGTCCACATGGGTTGCCCAGTTCACCGCCGGATCGTACTTCTCCGCCACCAGCAGCTCGCCGGTCACGCGATCCAGGGTGTAGCCGAACCCGTTGCGGTCGAAGTGCACCAGCACCTTGCGCATCTCGCCGTTGATCTCGATGTCGGCGAGGATGTTCTCGTTGACGCCGTCATAGTCCCACTCGTCGTGGGGCGTCATCTGGTAGACCCACTTGGTCATCCCGGTGTCCGCATCGCGCGCGAAGAGGGTCATCGACCACTTGTTGTCGCCCGGACGCACCACGGGGTTCCAGGTGCTGGGGTTGCCGGTGCCGTAGTAGACGAGGTTCAGCTCCGGATCGTAGGTGTACCAGCCCCAGGTCGTTCCGCCGCCGATCTTCCACTGATCGCCCTTCCATGTATTGAGGCTCGAGTCCTTGCCGACCGGCTGGCCCATGGACATGGTGTTCTCGGGATCGATCAGCATCTCCTCGTCGGGTCCGGTGCTGTATCCCTTCCAGACCAGACTGCCGTCGTTGATGTTGTAAGCGGCGAGGAACCCGCGAACGCCGAACTCGCCGCCGCTGATTCCGGTATACACCTTGTCACCCACCACGATGGGGGCGTTGGTGTTGGTCGAACCCGACTTCGGATCGCCGTTGACCGTCGACCAGAGCCTCTCGCCGGTGTTCGCGTCGAGCGCTACCAGAGTGGTATCCGCCTGTTGCAGGAATATCTTGCCGTCCGCGTAGGCCAGGCCGCGGTAGACGGTGTCGCAGCACATCACCGGCACGGTGGCGGCCGCGTCCTGCTTCGGCTCGTAGATCCAGTTGATGCTCTGATCGTTCAGGTCGATCGAGAACACCTTGTTGGGAAACGGGGTGTGCACCCACATGGTGTCGCCGATGACCAGCGGTCCACCCTCGTGCCCGCGCAGGACGCCGGTCGAGAAGGTCCATGCGACCTGCAGGCCGCCGACATTGTCCTTGTTGATCTGGTCGAGGGGGCTGTAGCGGGACCCATCATAGGTCCTTCCCCACATCGCCCAGTTGTTGGGATCCTGCGAGAGCGCCATTACTTCGTCGTTGGCCGAGACGACGCTCGGCACCGCGACGGCCGCCCCCAATGCGATGGAAGCGGCGAGCGAAAGCAATCTCCTGATGATCATGACTCTCCTCCGTTTCTGGTTTGAGATGGCAGCAAGCCGGCCGCCGGAACGTGCGGGCAGGATGGTCGGGCGGGTACCCGTGACTGACGAATCATCCGGTACTGTCCGTTTCCGATCCCGCACACCGAACGATTCGGTGCGGGGAGCGGGCGACCAGCCTGACGATTGGATTTACCACAAGACACGGGCGAATGCCAACCTGCATCATTGCCCCGAGGCGCCGGCGACCCGGTTGACGAAGCACGCCGCCTCGGCCTCCCGGCGCAAGGTGCGAAACGCCTTGATGCGCTTCCTCGATTGCGGGGCCGCATCGCGGAACATGCCCCCCCTCTCTCCCGGGGTGCCGTAGAGAAAGCTCAGGGTTTCGGCCGCGGTGTACTCCCGGTACGCGATCCGCGACGCGATCCTGTCGATCGTGCAGATGCACGGGTAGAGGGTGTCGTAGCTCTGGCCCCCGCGTTCGCCCATGCAGGCAAGCACGAACTCGACGCGGGCCTGGGTCGGAAAGTCGTTCGCCGTCGCACCGCCCCCATAGGATAATGCGACGAGCGCCAGCGCAAGCAACGGCTTTTTCATGACGTGAACACCGGGAGGGGCAAGGGATGAATGGTAACGGACGGTCGCGCGGTTGTCAGGGCAGGACCAGGGATACGCCGGGGCCGAGGCCGGTGACCCGATGCGGCGCGGCCCTGTCCGTCGGGCTCGGGCAGGTGGGCGTGGCGCTGCTGGCCGCGACGCTGCTCTCCCTGTCGGGGCAGGCCGCACAGTCCGCCGAGCCGACGAAGCGGGTCGCGGTGCTCGACATCGAGCTCCTGAAGGCGGACTACCTGCCCGATCCCGATCGCATCACCCCCGAGGAGCGCCGGCGCCTCGACATGATCGCCGGCCTCATCCGGGAACGGTTGCGCGCGGAAGGCTACGACGCCATCTCCGCCGCGCAGACCAGGGCCGCCATTCAGGCCGCGGACCCCGGGCAATACCTGCACGCCTGCAACGGCTGCGAGCGCGACATCGCGCGCGACCTCGGCGCCGACTGGGTGGCGGTCGGCTGGATCCAGCTCGTCAGCTACCTGATCATCAACCTCAACGTCCTGGTGATCGACGTCGAGAGCGGCGCCCCGGTCGCCCGCGCCTTCGTGGACCTGCGCGGCAATACCGAACGTTCCTGGCGGCGCGCGACGATCTACATGCTGGACAACATCCTCGTGGACCGGCTGGCCCTGCGCCGTTAGCACACCAGGGGCCTCGGTCCGGATGGGCGGTACGTTCGCGAAGCGAGAGAGTCACCATCGAGCAACGTCATGAGATTCGAGCGTCAGGGACTACTGCCCCGGCGCCCTCGGTACCGGTGACACCTCGGCCAGCGGCAGGCCCGCCGCCTCCCAGCCGTCGGTTCCGTCGGGATACCAGATCACCGACGTGTAGCCCCAGGCGGCCACCCGGCGGGCCGCGTTCCAGGACATCCAGCAGTCCGCCAGGCAGAAGATGACGAGGGGGCGCGATCGGTCGCCGCCGGTCAGGCGATCGAGGTTCGCGCGGAAGTAGCGCTCCTCCTCGACCGGAAGCTCGCCGTAGCCGGTATTGGGCAGCCATACGCTGCCCGGGATGCTGTGCCGCTCCGGAGGGAACCACATCGCATCCTCGGACAGGCCCGCCGGCCGCCGCGGGGAGGGAAGAACGTCGATGAGCAGGTGCGGATCGCTTTCGAGCTCGATCAGACGCCGCAGCGCTTCGGTGGACACCACCGTCCCACCGGCGAGGGTACAGGGCACCGGAGCGCGGAAATCGGACATGCGGTAGCCCGACGGCTCTTCGGGCACGCAGCCCTCCCCGGCCGCCAGTGCGGTGGAAGCGCCGGGCGGCCCCGACATCCCGGCCGCCAGGCCGAGGGCCAGAGCCCATCCCGCTCTCCGGCGAGGCCGGCGCCGATCGGGATTCCTGGGGAGAGGCTGCTCGGCTACCATGCGATCGAGGACTTGGGACAGTTTCCGGAAACGGCGCGTCCCGAAGACGCGGACGTTACGCCTGCGAGCATACACCGTCGCCCGAGGGTAGAACGGTGCTCGATGGTTCACCACTGAGCCAGCCCTTCACACACGCGGAACGATGATTCGACGGAGAATCGAAACGCGAGGCAGGGGTGAGCGAGCCTCCTCTCCTGCCTTCCCACGCTGGTGCACCGGCCTCGCCGCCGGCCTCGCGCTCTGCGTCGCGGCCGACGCGGCCGAGCCCCTCCGGCTCGAGGAGGTGGCCGAGGGGGTCCACGTCTATACGGGTCCGCACGAGGAGGCGACCTCCCGGAACCTCGGCGCGGTGGGCAACGCGGGGGTGGTGATCGGGACCCGTTCGGTCGCGGTCATCGACACCGGCGGCAGTCCCGCGTTCGGCCGGCGCCTGCGCGCGAGCATCGAATCGCTCACCGACCTGCCGATCGCCTACGTCGTCAGCACCCACGCCCATCCCGATCACGTATTCGGCAACGCGGCCTTCGACGGCGGCGGCGCCGTCTTCGCCGGGCATCGAAAGCTGGGGCGCGCCCTGGCCGTGCGGGCCCCTTTCTACCTCGATGCGTTCGAGCGCCTCGTCGGCGCGGACTTCGAGGGCGCCCGGATCGTCGCGCCGGCGGTCGAGGTGTCCGGCGAGACCCGGATCGACCTCGGCGACCGCGTCCTGGTGCTGGCCGCGTATCCGACCGCCCACACCGACAACGACCTCACCGTCCTGGATCTGCGCACCGGGACCCTGTTCGCCGGCGACCTGGTGTTCGTGGACCGGCTGCCGGTCGTCGACGGCAGCCTGAAGGGCTGGCTCGACGTCATCCAAGCGTTGCGGCGGGTGCCGGCGGCCCGCGTGGTGCCGGGGCACGGCCCCGCGTCCGCGCCTTGGCCGGACGCCCTGGACGCGCAGGAGCGCTACCTGCGGGCGCTGCTGCGAGACGTGAGGCGCGAAGTCGCCGCCGGCGGCCGTATCGATACGGCGATTTCGCGGGCAGCCCCCGAGGAACGCGGCCGATGGATCGGATTCGACCGGGACCACCCCCGCAACGTCACCGCGAGCTTCACCGAGCTCGAATGGGAGTGAACGGGCAGGCTCGCGAATGCTACGATTCGATGCCCGGGCCGCCGGAGCACCCGCGAAGCAGTGGCGCCGGCCGTACTTCGGAATTCGGAAAAGGTGAGTGATGACTTGCTGCCAACCCGTCTTCACGCATGAGGATCGATCCATGAGAACCGCCGCCATCCCTGCCGCACTTCTCGTCTTCGCCCTGGCCGTGCCCGCATGGGCCGCCGGCGAGGACGAGAGCCGCTGGAACGCATTGCGCACGATGCTGTTCCAGGACCGGCCGATCCACGACGGCGCCGAGATCCTGGCGCTCGATGCTCCGTACCGCGCCCATGACGCCGCGGTCGTCCCCATCAGCCTCGAGCCGGCGTTCTCCCAGACCGAGGAACGCCACATCAGGACCATCACCCTGGTCATCGACGAGAACCCCTTGCCGGTGGCCGGCCGTTTCCACTTCACGCCGGCGAGTGGCCGTGCCGCGCTGAGCACCCGCGTGCGGGTCAACGCCTATACCAACATCCGCGCGATCGCCGAGACCAGCGACGGCGAGCTGTACATGACCAAACGCTTCGTGAAGGCCTCGGGCGGATGCTCCGCGCCCGCGGGCAAGGATCCGGACGCGGCGCTGGCCCGGCTCGGCAAGATGAAGTTCCGCCAGTCCGGGGCGCCGGTGCTGGGCGAGCCGAACCTTGCCCAGCTCCTGGTCAGCCATCCCAACCACACCGGGATGCAGATGGATCAGGTCACTCACCACTACGTGCCGGCGCACTTCGTGAACAACATCGAGGTGCGCTACGGCGACGAGCCGGTACTGACGGTCGAGGACGCGGGCATCTCGATGAGCGAAGACCCGAGCATCCACTTCTACTACACGCCCGAAGAGCCCGGCGAGCTGTCGGTGCAGGTGACCGACAGCAAGGACCAGGTCTTCAGCCGCTCCTGGCAGGTGCCCGGGCTCGATAGCTGAAGGGGTTCGGCGGCCGGTCCCCTCCGACAGGTGGACGTGATGGTCCCGGCTCCGGCGGGCCACGCATCGCCACAGGCTTGCCGGATGCGGAGTCCCACCCATGCAGAGCGACGATCTGAAGGACGCGGGACTCAAGGCGACGCAGCCGCGGCTCAAGATCCTGTCCACCCTCGAGCAGAACCGCGATCGGCACATGAGCGCCGAGGATGTCTATCGGGCGCTGATGGCGGTCGGCGACGACCTCGGCCTCGCGACGATCTACCGCGTGCTCACCCAGTTCGAGTCGGCCGGGCTCGTCATCCGGCACCATTTCGCGGAGGGGCACGCGGTGTTCGAGCTCGACTCGGGCGAGCACCATGACCACATCGTGTGCATCGACTGCGGGAAGGTGACGGAGTTCGTCGACGACACCATCGAGCGCCGCCAGATCAGGATCGCGAAGGAGCACGGCTTCCGGCTCGCCGATCACTCGCTGGTGCTGCACGGGCACTGCGACCGCAAGGACTGCGCCCACCGCAAACGCTGACCCGGGCCTCGCCTGCTCATGCGAGCGCGCGTCGGCGAATCCTTATTGCACATGAGAATCGCTTGCATTCGTAATACGATGCAGCTATAACCGGTCGCCGCCCAATCGGGCTCGATTCCCGTTCCAACATGCGGAGGCCGGACCCATGCGCAAGATCCTCATCCCCCTCTTCGCCCTCGCGGCGTCACTCGCGACCACCGCCCCCGCTCATGCGGCAGGCGAGGTCAATCTGTACTCGTACCGCCAGCCGTTCCTGATCCAGCCGATGCTCGACGAGTTCACGAAGCAGACCGGCATCGCGGTGAACGTCGTGTTCGCCAAGAAGGGAATGGTGGAGAAGATCAAGGCGGCGGGCGCGAACAATCCGGCCGATGCGGTGCTCACCGTCGACGTCGGCCGGCTCGACGCCTTGCACCAGGCGGGGCTCCTGGAACCCGTGGACTCGGCGATTCTCGACGAAACCATCCCCGCGCATCTGCGCCATCCCGAGGGCTTCTGGTTCGGTCTCACCACCCGGGCGCGCCTCGCCCTCGTGTCCAGGGATCGCGTGAAGCCGGGCGAGCTGGAGACCCTGGCCGACCTCGCGGATCCGAGGTTCCGCGGGCGAATCTGCACCCGTTCCGGCAAGCACGTGTACAACGTCGCGCTCATCGCCTCGGTGATCGCCAACGAAGGCGAGGAGACGGCCGAGCAGTGGCTCGGCGGCGTTCGCGACAATCTCGCCCGCAAGCCCCAGGGCAACGACCGCGCCCAAGCGAAGGGCGTCTACCAGGGCGTGTGCGACATCGCGATCTCGAACCACTACTACATGGGGAAGATGGCGACGAACGAGAAGAAGCCCGAGCAGAAGGAGTGGGCGAAATCGGTTCGCGTGCAATTCCTCGACCAGAACGGGCGCGGGAACCACGTGAACATCTCCGGCGCGGCGGTGATCAAGGACGCGAAGAACCGGGCCAATGCGGTGGCCCTCCTCGAGTTTCTCACCGGTGACGAGGCGCAGAACATGTACGCCACCGTCAATTTCGAGTTCCCGGTCAGGGCCGGCATCAGGACCCACCCGCTGGTCGAGTCCTGGGGCGCGTTCAAGGCGGACACCCTGCCGCTGGAAGACATCGCCCGCGATCGAGGGGCCGCCAGCAAGCTCGTGGACAAGACGGGGTTCGACGCCGGGCCGCAAGGCTGAGTCGAGCCGTCGTCGAATCCGGGGTTCGGGGCGAAGCCTCCCGGGCATCGCGCCGCCAGAGCAGCTCGCGGGGCATCCGGTGGTCGGCGAGAATATCGGAGGGTACGATACACCTCGTTATACACATTTCGTTGAAACGGCGATGCGTACGAATATCGTTCTGGATGACGAACTGGTGCAGCAGGCGTTCACACTCACCGGCATTCGCACCAAGCGGGAGCTGGTGCATCTTGCGCTGAGCGAATTGGTGCAGCGGCGACGAAAAAAGGACCTTCTGGATCTCGCCGGCAAGGTGAAGCTGCATCCGGACTTCGACCGCAAGGCGATGCGGCGAGTCCGTGGCTATTCTGATTGATACGTCCGTGTGGATGGACGTGTTTCGGGATACGAGCGGCGGCGCGGCAAGACGGGTCCGATCGCTCGTGGCCGGCGACGACGTGGTGTTGACGCGCTTCAACCAGTTGGAGTTGCTGCAAGGCGCCGTTGACGAACAGGAGTGGGCCATGCTGGCCGACTACCTGGAAGGCCAGGACTACGTCGAAACCAGCGGCGACACTTGGCGCGATGCGGCGCGTATCCCTTTCGATTTACGCCGGCTGGGCCGGACGGTTCGCAGTCCAATCGACTGTTGCATCGCGCAACTCGCCATTGAAAACGACCTCCGGTTGCTCCACAAGGATCGGGATTTCGAGGCCATCGCGGAAATCCGGCCCCTCGTTGCCCGACGCATCGGCGTCAGGGAAGACTGAGTGCGTCCTTGCCCAACCCGGCGTCGCCGGACCCCGGAGATCGGACGTTGAGCGGCAGCTTCCAGCGAACACTGGACCACATCCGGTCCATCGCCGACTCCGAGGCGCAGAAGGGGCGCCTCTTCGAGCGGCTGATGAAAACGTATTTCCTCAACGACCCGCTCTACGGGGAACGTTTCTCCAACGTCCGGCTCTGGTCCGAATGGGCCGGCGCGCGACCGGATTTCGACGGCGCCGATACGGGCATCGACCTCGTTGCCGAGGAGCGTCGGGGCGGCTACTGCGCCATTCAGTGCAAATGCCATGCGCCCGGTACGCAGATATCGAAGCCCCACCTCGACTCCTTCATCGCCGCTTCGGCCCGCGATCCGTTCACCGCCCGCATCGTCGTGGATACCGGCGACGGCTGGGGGCCGAACGCCCGCAAGACCATCGAGCCGCTGAAGCCCGCCTGCACCGTGCTGCGCTTCGGCGATCTCGCCAGCCGGCCTTTCGATTGGCCCGACCTGGTGCGCGGCGCACCGGAAGACCTTGCCTTCCGCCACGAGCCCTTCCGCCTGCGGCACCACCAACAGGCCGCGTTCGACGACGTGATCGCCGGTTTCAGGGACCACGATCGCGGCAAGCTCGTCATGGCCTGCGGCGCCGGCAAGACCTTTACCGCATTGCGCATCGCGGAAGCGGTGGCGGGTATCGGCGGCCGGGTCCTGTACCTGGTGCCGTCGATCTCCCTGTTCTCCCAGTCGATGCGGGAGTGGGCGACGCAGCGCGCGACGGCCCACCGCTACGTCGGCGTCTGCTCCGACACCCGGGCAGGGCGCAACGACGAGGACGCCTCGCTTCAGGAGCTTGAAATCCCGGTCACCACGGATCCGCCGGCGATCTCCCGGGCGCTCCGGGAGGCAGACGAAGACGCGATGACGGTGGTCTTCTGCACCTACCACTCGCTCGGCATCGTGGAGCGGGCGCAAGACGAGGGAGCGCCGCCCTTCGACATCATCCTCTGCGACGAAGCGCACCGGACCACCGGTGTCGAACGGCCCGGCGACAAGACCTCCCCGTTCGTGCTCGTCCACGACGGGCAGCGGATCCGGGCCGCCAGGCGCCTCTACATGACGGCGACGCCGCGCCTCTATACGGAGAGCGCCAAGGCGAAGGCGGCGAGCCACGACGTCGACGTGTTCTCGATGGACGACCCGGAGACCTATGGACCGGAGCTTCACCGCCTGCCGTTCTCCAAGGCGGTCGATCAGGGGCTGCTGTCCGATTACAAGGTCGTCGTGCTCGCCATGTCCGAACAACACGTCGATGCCGCGTTGCAGGCGCATCTGGCGGCCGGCGAGAGCGAGATCAACCTCACCGATGCGGCGAAGATCACCGGCTGCTGGCGCGCGTTGCAGAATCCGGAGAACGAGGGTTCCGGTGAGGCACCCGTTCGTCGTCTGTCCCGGGCGATCGCGTTCACCAACACCATCGCCTCGTCGAAGCGCCTGGAAACGCATTGGGACGACATCATCGGCCACGCCATCGAGCTTCTGCCGGAGGCCGAGCGCGGGAGGGCGCTGCGTTGCGACACGCGCCACGTCGACGGCCAGCATCACGCGCTCGACCGCAAGGCGCGAATCGAGTGGCTGAAGGGCAACGCCGAGGGCACGTGCCGCATCCTCTCGAACGCACGCTGTCTTTCCGAGGGCATCGACGTGCCGGCGCTGGACGCGGTGCTGTTCATGAGTCCCCGGAATTCGCAGGTGGACATCGTCCAGGCGGTGGGCCGCGCCATGCGGAAGGCGCCCGGCAAGGAGTACGGCTACATCATCCTGCCGATCGCGGTGCCGGCGGGCGTCAACCCCGCCGCGGCGCTGGACGACAACGAGCGTTTCGGCGTGGTCTGGAACGTCTTGCGCGCGCTGCGTTCGCATGACGATCGGCTCGACGCCGAAATCAACAAGATCGACCTCAACGACACGCCCACCCGCCGCATCATCTTCAGCGGAGACGGGAATGGAATTCCGGCGGACGCCGAGTTGCCGTTCGCGCCGATCGACCTGCCGCCCGGCGCCATATTCGCCAGGATCGTCGATAAATGCGGGGACCGGAAATACTGGGAGACCTGGGCCAGGGACGTCGCGGACATCTTCACGCGACTGGTCCATCGAATCGGGAATCTGCTGACCGCCCCCGGCAACGAAGCCCTGCGCGAGTGGTTCGACGCATTTCACGAGGAGCTCAAGGTTTCGATCAACGAGTCGATCGGCCGCGGCAACGCCATGGAGATCATGGCGCAGCATATCCTGACCCGCCCCGTCTTCGAGGCGCTGTTCGAGCACTACGATTTCGCGGCCACCAATCCGGTGGCCCAGGCCCTGGACGCGCTGCGGCAGGATTTCGGCGAGTTCGGCCTCGAGAACGAGGTGCGAGACCTGGAGCGTTTCTACGAAAGCGTCCGGATGCGCGCCCGCAGTCTCGACAACAGCGGGGCGCGGCAGCGGGTGCTGATGGAGCTCTACGAGAAGTTCTTTGCCACCGCGCTCAAGAAGGACACGGAGCGCCTCGGCATCGTCTACACCCCGGTCGAGATCGTGGACTTCATCCTGAACAGTGCCGACCATGTGTTGCGCGAGGAGTTCGGTCGAAGCTTGAGTGACGAAGGCGTCCACGTGCTCGATCCCTTCACCGGCACCGGCATCTTCCTCGTCCGCCTGCTCCAGTCGGCGCTGATCGCCGATCCAGACCTCGAAAGAAGGTACCGCCGGGAGCTGCACGCCAACGAGATCGTGCTGCTGGCCTACTACATCGCCGCCATCCACATCGAGGAAGCCTTCCACGGCCGGCGGGGAGCGGGCGGCCCCTACCAGCCCTTCGAGGGCATCGTCCTGACCGACACGTTCAATCTGCACACCGACCGGACCGGCTTCCCCAGGGATTGGCTTCCCGACAACAGCGAACGCGCCGAACGCCAGCAACGCCTGCCGATCCAGGTCATCATCGGGAATCCTCCGTGGTCGGCGGCGCAGAAGAGCTCGGCGGACGACAACCCGAACGTCGATTACCCGGAGCTGAAGAAGCGGGTCAGCGAGACCTACGCCGTCCGCTCGACCGCGACCTTGAAGAACAGCCTCTACGACACGTACAAGATGGCGATCCGCTGGGCTTCGGATCGTATCGGCGAACAGGGCGTGATCGCGCTCGTCACCAACGGCTCGTGGATCGACGGCAACGTGGATTCCGGCATTCGGGCCTGCTTGGTCGAAGAATTCACTTCCATCCGGGTCTTGAACTTGCGGGGGAATCAACGAACCCAGGGAGAACGCTCCCGCCGCGAAGGGGGCAAAGTATTCGGCCAGGGCTCACGTGCGCCCGTGGCGATCACGATCCTGGTCCGAAACCCTGATGCTTCACACGACGGTTGCCGCATCCTGTACCGTGATGTCGGCGATTACCTCAAGCGCGAGGAAAAGCTGGCGATAGATTTGGGCGATGGCAGAGCCCGGTGACGGCGGAAATGGAGAGCAAGCGATGGAGACGATGCGATGGGTTCGAGGGCTGGTGTTGGCGGGCACGGTGATCGTGCTGTCGGGGTGCGCTGGTCCCGGCACGGACGGGGGGGTGATCGGGCAGTCGCTGGATGGAACGAGCTACGAGGGCGATTTCCCGAGCTACGAGGGCGATTTCCGCGACGGCAAGCCGCACGGGAAGGGTGTCTATACGTGGCCGGTCGGGTGGCGCTACGAGGGCGAAGGGGTTTTCACGATCCAGGGGGGCGAATGGGGCGAATGGCAGGGCGATTTCCGCGACGAGCGTCCGCACGGGGAGGGGGTCTATACGTGGCCGGACGGCGCGCGCTACGTGGGCGAGTACCACGATGGCCGGCCGCACGGGCGAGGCGTCATGACGTGGCCGGACGGGCGCCGCTACATGGGCGGATGGCGCAATAGCCGGATGCACGGGAAGGGTGTCCAAACGTGGCCGGACGGGCAGCGCTACGACGGCGAATGGCGCGACGGCGAGCGGCACGGCCAAGGGGTTTTCACATGGCCGAACGGCAGGCGCTACGAAGGTGAATTCCGCGGCGGGGACCCGCACGGGACGGGGGTCGCGACGGCGCTGGACGGACCGCGCTTCGAGGGCGAATTCCGCGATGGGATGGCGCACGGGCCGGGCGTCATGACGTGTCCGGACGGCGCGCGCTTCGCGAGCGATTTCCGCGTTGAGCCGATGCAATCGGGAGAAACCCAATGAACGGAATACGAACGGGTAGGGCGCTGGCCGGCGCGGCGGCGGTGATGCTGTCGGGGTGCGCTGGTCCCGGCACGGACGGGGGGGTGATCGGGCAGTCGCTGGATGGAACGAGCTACGAGGGCGAATTCCGCGAAAAGGTGGTGCACGGCCAAGGGACTTTCACGTTGACGAGCGGCACGTTGACGAGCGGCACGTTGACGAGCGGCACGTTGACGAGCGGCACGTTGACGAGCGGCACGTTGACGAGCGGCACGTTGACGAGCGGCACGTTGACGAGCGGCACGTTGACGAGCGGCACGTTGACGGGGCTCAACTTCAACCACGTTTTCAGATACACCGGCAAATGGCGCTACAAGGGCGGACTGCATAGCGGCCAGCCGCACGGGGAAGGGGTCAAGACGTGGGAGAACGGCGCGCGCTACAAGGGCGGATGGCGGAACGGGCTGATGCACGGGAAGGGTGTCAAGACGGAGCCGGGCGGACGACCGCGCTACGAGGGCGACTTCCGCGACGGGCTGGAGCACGGCCAAGGGGTTTTCATGTGGGAGAACGGCGTGCGCTACAAGGGCGGATGGCGCGACGGCAAGCGGCACGGGCGGGGCGTCATGACGTACTCGAGCGGCTCCTACGAGGGCGAATGGCGCGGCGGGCTGCTGAAGCACGGGAAGGGTGTCATGACGTACCCGGACGGGCGGCGGTACGAGTTCGAGATGCAACCGGGAGAAGACCTATGAACGGAATACGAACGGGTAGAGCGCTGGCGCTGGCCGGCGCGGCGGCGGTGATGCTGTCGGGGTGCGCTGGTCCCGGCACGGACGGGGGGGAGGGAGGGGGCACGGCCAAGGGTTTTTTCTCGTGGACGGACGGCAGACGCTACGAGGGCGACCTCTGCGACGGCCTGCCGCACGGGGAGGGGGTCGCGACGACGCTAGACGGCACGCGCTACGAGGGCGGATGGCGCGGCGGCCGGCGGCACGGGCGGGGCGTCATGACGTTCCCGGACGGACCGCGTTTCGAGGGCGACTTCCGCGACGGGGTGGCGCACGGGCGAGGCGTCATAACGATGCCGGACGGGCTTCGCTTCGAGAGCGAAATCCGCGACGGCAAGCCGCAGCGAGGCGTCATGACGTACCCGGACGGGCGGCGATCCGAGCACTTCGATCACGAATGGTTGCACGGCCAAGGGTTTTTTCTCGTGGACGGACGGCGGTCACTGAGGTGGACCCCAACGGTTGGACAGGAATCGCGATTCAGTAAGTGTCTTTTGCCATGATCATAGAAGGCTGAGAGAGGAGCAGAAGATGAGACGCATTGCCATCACCCCTTCGAGGATCCTCGCGAAATCTCCCGGGGCGTGTTCCACGAACTCCTCGTCAGGAGCTTCTGCACGGCGGCGGACTTCTTCCGCCATCGCCTCCAGTATGACTTTGCGCTCGGCCTCTTCGTCCCGGAGCCTTTGAATACCCGCGGCGACCACGGCGCTCACCGACGCGAATTCGCCCCGCTCCACTATCACCTTGGCGAAAGCTGTGGTGTTCGTCAATGAAGGAGACAGCGGATTTGACGGTCATGTCGTTACGGTATCACGCAGTCATACCACCATTGGCACCGGGCACGGATCGGCAGGGACCTCTGCCAACGTCACGGGGCGCCTCCACCTTCGCCATCGCACGAGAACACGATGTCTCGACTCTGGAGAATTGGAGGAGAGCGAGTCTGCGGCCAGCACCCCGTCGATACCGGTGGGGCGCCACCGCGATGGGATCCACCTCGCTCGGCACTCGGCCCACTGGACGGGTTCGACCGGAATCGGCGATCGGCTTGGACCGGAATACGCAACTGGAGGAGAAACCGAGCCGCGCGCCCGCCGTCGTCGTGACGGCCGGGCTACGAAGCATCAGCCGACGATCGGGTTGCTCGGCGAGCATCGAGACGGTCTCGGCAAACCTTCGCGCTTCGCTTTTGACCAAACGTTGACGGGCGGCATGGGTTCCGGGGACGCCTTCGGAACGGACGTCAATCCCGGAACCACGCCGTGAACGCCAGCGTCCGCACCGTCGGGGGATTGTGCCGAGCGGGCGCGCACGCCACGCAGACCCGCTGCCTTGACCCGCGCGCCAACCGGTTGGCGGCGAGCGTGCGGCGCCAGCCTGCCGTCCTTCTCGAAGGGATAGCTGTCGGGCAGCCCGGCAGCGCGCACGCCGGCCCGGGAATACACGTCGCATGAGGCGTGACGGCGCGGAAGGGTGCATCCCACCAGGATCGGTCCCGTGTCGTCGCGGAGGTCTTCCGGCTCATACGGCCACCCGGCGATGAAGGCGCGGAGATTCCGGCCTGCCGTGGCCATGTCTTCAAGGCCACCGGCCGGTGATTGTACGGTGCCGGTGCGGGAACCGCTCCGAGGTCTCCGCCCTCGCGCGCTCGGTGGTGGCCTCCTCGCCGGCACTCACGCCGATGACCGCGTAGCGCCCGGGATGCGTCCACGCGCGTTCGAGAAAGACCTCGCGCACGCGCCGGAAGAATTCGGCGTCCTCGCGCCTGAACCGGTCCGCCACGCCATGTGCGAGTCCGAGCCCCGGTCCGACCGGGGCCGGAAAGCCCATCGTCATCTGCTGGCGCCGCCCGGCGCATGCGCGCCCGACCTCGACCGGGACGTCGAGCACCAGCACCAGATCGGGCCGTTTCCCGGGTGAAGGGGGTAGGATGGGAGCAACCGCTCTCGGAGCCAGCCGCCGTGTGGACGCACCGTATCGAACTCGACCCGGACGTCATGCTGGGCAAGCCGGTCGTCAAGGGGACGCGCATCCCCGTCGAACTCGTCCTTCGAAAGCTCGGCGAAGGCGCGACCATGGACGATCTGCGCGATGCGTATCCTCGACTGATGCCCGAAGACGTCTACGCATGCCTCGTGTATGCCGCGGACACGGTTGCTCATGAGGAGGTCCTTTCCACCGCGCCGGCGTAGTCTCCGGACAAGTGTCGATGCTGCGCTTTCTTGCCGACGAGAGTTGCGACTACGCTGTTGTCCGTGCGTTGACGAGCCTCGGGCATGAGGTCCTGCCGGTCGCCGAGTCGTCTCCGAGAGCCGACGATGCAGCCGGTAGTGAAAGACGCTCGGGCCGTGGCCAGTTGTTCCGGTGTTCATGGACCGCAGGAGCCGGCAACGTGGGTAATTTCTTGAGATGGGAATACGATTTCGTGGCTTTTCCGGGGATCGTCGCATCGCACAGGGGACCGCCGGACGCGGGACACGTGAGCTATTCGGAGATGGCCGCCCGCGCCGCGCGCTCCGCGATCTTTCCCATCCAGTCGGCGCCGCCCCAGGTGATCGACAGAATGCGCACGGTGCGAGTTTCTTCCTTGACGTCAAAAGCGATGACGCCCTTCCCCGCACTTGGAATGGCACGGAGACCGGGAGAGATTTCGTCCCGCCTGGTTCCGCGACAAGGGTTTTCCCCAAGAGCGTCCGCATCCGCGTCAAGGGCGGCGACTTTCCTTGCGACGGACCGGGGTGTCGTGAAATCGAGCAGAAAGGCCACGATGCGAGCGATGTCCCTGTCCACGAGTGGATGCCGGACAACCTCAAACCGGGTCATCGCCGCGACGCACTGCCAGCACTCCTTCGAGGATCCTCGCGAAATCTCCCGGGGCGTGTTTCACGAACTCCTCGTCAGGAGCTTCCGCACGGCGGCGGATTTCTTCCGCCATCGCCTCCAGTATGACTTTGCGCTCGGCCTCTTCGTCCCGGAGCCTTTGAATACCCGCGGCGACCACGGCGCTCACCGACGCGAATTCGCCCCGCTCCACCATCACCTTGGCGAAAGCGTGGTGTTCGTCGATGAAGGAGACGGCGGATTTGACGGTCATGTCGCTACGGTATCACGCAGTCATACCACCATCAACGCCGGGCATGGCTCGGCAGGGATCTCCGCCAACCGCACGGGGCGCCTCCACCTTCGCCATCGCACGAGAACACGATGCCTCGACTCTGGAGAACCGGAGGAGAGCGAGCCTCCGGCCAGCACCCCGTCGATACCGGGGGGCGCCACCGCGCTGGGGTCCACCTCGCTCGCCGCTCGGCCCACTGGACGGGTTCGACCGGAATCGGCGATCGGCTTGGACCGGAATACGCAACTGGAGGAGAAGCCGAGCCGCGCGCCCGCCGTCGTCGCGACGACCGGGCTGCGAAGCATCAGCCGACGATCGGGTTGCTCGGCGAGCATCGAGACTGCCTCGGCAGACCTTCGCGCTTTGATCCTGGCCGAAACGTTGTCGGGCGGCATGGGTTCCGGGGGCGCCTTCGGAACGAACGTCAACCCCGGAACCACGCTGTAAACGCCAGCGTCTGCACCCGCCGGGCGACGCTGCGGGCGGAGTGCGGGAACCACGCCAGTTCACAGCCTGCACCGTCGGGGGATTGTGCCGAACGGGCGCGGACGCCACGCAGACCCGCCGCCTTGACCCGCGCGCCGACCGGTTGGCAGCGAGTGTGCGGCACCAGCCCGCCGTCCTTCTCGAAGGGATAGCTGTCGGGCAGCCCGGCAGCGCGCACGCCGGCCCGGGAATACACGTCGCATGCGGCCTGACGGCGCGGAAGGGTGCAGCCCACCAGGATCGGTCCCGTGTCGTCGCGGAGGTCTTCCGGCTCATACGGCCACCTGGCGATGAAGGCGCGGAGATTCCGGCGTGCCGTGGCCGTGTCTTCATTGAGATAGAGCGTGGGGAAGCTCCCCGGCGGATTCCAGCGCCCGCCCTGCCGTTGCGCGAAGCTCGGGTCGAGGGGGTTGGTCCATGCCGGGTCGGCGATACGCCACCATACATGGGCGTCCGGGATGGTTTCGCACCGTAACGCCATGCTCAGGCGTGTGCCCGATCGAAGCGGAACATGTCACGGCAGACCGCCAGCAAGGCCGGTGTGTCGCCCCGCGCCAGCAGGTCCATCAGGGAGACGCCGTCACGCGACGGGATGGGCCGGCGCACGACCGCCGGTATGCGGTCGCTCTTGAGATGACGCACGAGCAGATCGGTGGCGGCGGCCAGATCCGAGATCGCGCCCGCGCGTTCCGGAGGCACGCCGTGTCGCAGCCACTTGCCGACCGCTTGGCGGCTCACGCCGAAGAGACGGGCCACCTCGGCCTGGCTCAGAGCCCACACCGCGAGCGTACGGGCGAAGGATCGTCCCGCGCGCTGCCGGTCGAGGCTTTCGGTGAAGGCGTCGAGCCACGCGCCTTCGTCCTGGTACGTTCTGAATATCTGCTCGGCCGCCTCTTCCGGCCCGAGCCTCCCGAGGGCCATGACTGCGCTCATGTTTCGGTCTCCAATCCGCGGATCGCAACCATGTGTCAACCGCTACCGGATGTCAACTTTCAAGAGCCGGATCGCCGTTGTCCGGGAACTGGACGAACCCTCCGGTGTTGGGGGCAAGCTCCAGTCTGAACGGGCGGCGCGTATCCCCTACTCCACCGTCAACGGCGGCGCCCGGGATATCAGCCCCTTCGCCTTCAGCCGCGCCGCGATGAGGCCGAAGATGCCGGCGCGGAAGAACTTCATCACCACGATCACCAGGGTCGCGAACAAGAGCATGTGCGCGTAGGGGCTCACGTCGCGCATCACCTCCCACATCACCACCAGCAGGATCGCGCCGATGATCGGGCCGGTCAGGGTGCCCAGGCCACCGACGATGGTCATCGCCAGGATCAGGCCCATCTCGATGAGGAGCAGGTTCTGCGGCGCGAGCACCTGGACGAAGAGATGGGCATAGATGGCGCCGGCAAGACCGGCGAACAGGCTGGAGATCACGAACGCATTGACCTTCCACTTCACCAGCTCCACCCCCATCACCGCGGCCACGTCCTCGTCCTCCCGGATCGCCTTGAAGTACAACCCCTTCTCCGAGTTCACCAGCCGGTGCAGGACCACGATGGTGAGCACCGCCAGAGCCAGCATGACGAAGTATCCAAGGACGTGGTGGGGCAGGCCCTCGCCGAAGAGGTAGGGGATCTGCAAGCCCAGCGACCCGCGGGTGTAGTCGTGCTCGATCTGGAGGATCAGCCGCACCGTCTCCGAGAAGCCCAGGGTCATCAGGGCCAGGTAGGGGCCGCAGGTGCGCAGGCACATGCGCCCCAGGCACCAGCCGATGCCCGCGGCCACCGCGCCGCCGATGAAGATGCCGAAGCCCGGATGGACGCCGTGGTGATGGCTGAGCAGTCCCGAGGTGTAGGCGCCGATGCCGGCGAACGCGGCGTGGGCGAAGGACAACTGGCCGGCGTAGCCGAGGAGCAGGTTCCACGAGGACGCGAGGATGACGTAGTACAACGCCATCGCGGCGACCCGGATGGTATAGCTGTCGAGCAGGAAGGGGATGACGAGCCCCCCGGCCAGGGCCAGCCCGCAGACCGTCTTCTCGAACCGGGTCACGCCCGGCGCTCCTGCCGGTCGAACGGTCCGGAAGGCCGGATGACGAGCCCCGGCAAGCCCCCGGCCGGAGCAAGTCCACGGGCAATTTCCTCGAAGCGGGTCACGCCCGACGCTCCTTCTGGCCGAACAGCCCGTGGGGCCGGAACAGCAGCACCCCGATCAGGACCAGGAACGCGAACACGTCCCGGTAGGCGACCGAGAGGTAGACCGAGCCCAGGCTCTCCACCAGCCCCAGGATCAGCGCCGCGACCACCGCCCCGGGGATCGAGCCCATGCCGCCCAGCACGATGATCACGAACGCCTTGATCACCGGGATCTGGCCGACGTCGGGGTAGACCAGGAAGACCGGGGCGAGCAGGGCGCCGGCCGCGCCGGCGAGAAGGCCGGCCAGGGCCATGGCGATGACGTTCATCCGCACCGGGTTCACCCCCACGATGGTCGCCCCGACCCGGTTCTGCGCCGTCGCCATGAGGGCACGGCCGGTCCAGGTGCCGTAGACGAAGAACAGGGTGGCGCCGATGAGCAGGGCGGAGACGCCCGCGGCGAACAGCCGGTCGCCGGCGAGGTAGAGGTCGCCGACGATGTGCTTCGACCCCTCCCAGAACGCGCCCGGAGTCATCTCGTAGGGTCCGACCAGGGTCAGGGCGCCGTACTGCAGGAACAGGGACAGCCCGAAGGTCAGGATGATGGCGTACTCCTCCGGCCGGTCCATGCGCGCGGTATAGACCGGGCGCAGCAGGCCCCGTTCCACCGCGACGCCGAAGAGTGCGACGGCGGCCATGGCCAGCGGCAGGCCGACGATGGTCGGCAAGGAGAGCGGGATCGAGAACAGCGCCACCGCGCCCGCGGTCAGCGCGTACAACGTATATCCGCCGAGCATGTAGAACTCGCCGTGGGAGAAATTCACCACCCGCATGATGCTGAACACCACGGTCAGGCCGAGGGCGATCAGGGCGTAGATCAGGCCGAAGATCACGCCGTTGACGATTTGCGAGAGGACGTAGTAGTCCACGGATCCGATGTCACGTTGCCGGTGAAGGAAGGTGCTCGATGGTCATCGGGGGCCGGGGGCGATTTCCGGCTCGGCCGGGATCAGGCAAGAAGCCTGAAGGCGACGAGGGGCCGGGGGCGGACGCCCGCCCGTCCCCGGCCCGCCACCGGATCAGGGCCGCATGATCGTCGCGGTCGCGAACTGCTCCGGATAGAGCACCGCCGCGTCCCCCGCCGACTGCCCGACCTCCGTGTACTGGAAGATGAACGTCGGCACGTCCTTCCACTGGTGATGCCAGACGCCGTCCTCCTGGGAGAACTCGATGTCGCCGCGGGTGCTGGTGATCCTGAGCGCCTGCAGGGCCGCGATGACGGCCTTGCCGTCGGTCGAGCCGGCGTTCCCGATCGCGGTCAGGAGCGAGATCATCGCGTCGTATCCTTGCAGCGGCAGGTAGTTCGGCTGGCGGTCGAACTGGTCGATGTAGCGCTGCTTGATCTGCTCGCCGAGCTCGGTCAGCTTGACGCTCGGGCTGTAGGGGCAGGACATCATCACGTAGTTGCCCGCGTCCTTCACCGCGTCCCAGAACACCTTGTCGTTCTGCGCGGTGCAGGTGCCGTCGAGATAGAGGGTGTCCGCGGTCGGCGCGAAGCGGATCTCGTGGGCCTGCTTGAGGACGAGGAAGCCCCCGGGCTGGGTCACCGCCACGATCAGGATCTCCGGCTTCACCTGGGTCTTGTACTTCAGCAGGATCGGCACGAAGTCCTTGGACGTCTTCTCGACCACCTCGTAGCTGAATTCGATGTCCGCGTTCAGCTTCTCGATCGCGCCCTCGATGTTCTTCGCGATGCCGATGCCGTAGTCCGTGTCCTCGACCAGGCTCGCGGCCTTGCGGATGCCGTTGGCCATCATCACCGCGACCATGTTCTCGGCCAGCTTCGAGGAGTACACGCTGGTGCGGAAGACCTCGTCGTAGCCCGCGGAGGTCAGCGCGTCCGACCAGCACGACCCGATGACGAAGGGGATGCCGTGCTGGTGGAAGACCTCGATCTCGGCCTTGCACACGGAGGAGTGGTACTCACCGGCCACCCCCACCACCTTGTCCTTGGTGATCAGCTTCTCGACCACCGTGGCGCCGGTGGGGGGACGGCCCTGGGTATCCTCCACGATCAGCTCGACCTGCTTGCCGAGCACGCCGCCGGCGGCGTTGACGTCGTCCACCGCCCACTGGAGCCCGAGCACCAGCTCCGG
This sequence comes from uncultured Gammaproteobacteria bacterium, assembly GCA_958295835.1. Lineage (GTDB taxonomy): Bacteria > Pseudomonadota > Gammaproteobacteria > HK1 > HK1 > HK1. The sequence continues at coordinate 2,421,285 of OY282378.1, read as the reverse complement.
ACCCTGCTGGTAGCTCCCCGGCGAGGACAGCGGCGCCAGGCCGCCGATCCTGATGGTGTCGGCGCCCTGGACGGCACCGGCCGGGAGGGCCAGCGCCGCGGCCAGCGCGAGCCCCGACAGCCGCTTGTTGTTGCGTCGTTCGATCATCGTCTTGTCCTCCGTCATTGCCTCGTCCTCCGTTTCAATGGTCGTTCACCGTACATGAAGTTTCCACCGGCGGCCTCTCTTTCCCGGCCGGCCGGTGAAGCCGTCACCCGGAAGTCATCCCGCAGCCGCACCAATGATTGTACGGATTGCCGGACGATGCCGTATTTCACAGTGTTTCAATGGAACCCCCCACGTCGCTTGCGTGCACCGGAAGTCGGCCTGAGCGACATTGGCAGGCCGTGTCGGCACTCCTTCAAACGCAGCATCGACCGTCGGTCGTGCCGTCACTTCGATGCAACCGTGGAGGCCGTCATTCATATCTGGAGCCAGTCCTTGATCATGTCGTGCAGGTTGGTTTCGAACTCGGCCTTCGTGCCGCTGACCTTGTTCTGCCCGACCTCCAGCACGTAGACGCGATCGCCGATGCGGATCGCCTCGCGCACGTTCTGGTCGACGAGGAGGATGGTCAGGCCGTCCTCCCGCAGGCGCTCGATCGTGTCGTACACCTCCCGTGCGATGATCGGCGCGAGACCGACCGTCGGCTCGTCGCAGATCAGGATCCGGGGGCTGATCATCATGCCGCGGGCGACCTCCAGGATCTTCTGCATCCCCCCGGACAGGTCGCCGGCCTTCGACCCGCGCCGCTCCCGCATGAGCGGGAACAGGCCGTAGACCCGCTCCAGCTCGCGTCCGATCCGCGCCTTGTCGCGGCGGAAGGTCCAGGCGCCGAGGCGGACGTTCTGCTCCACCGTGAGGTGCGGGAACACGGTCCGCTCCTGGGGCAGGTAGCAGATGCCGAGGGCGGCCATGCCGTGGTCGGGGCATCCGGTGAGGTCCGTCCCGTCCCACAGCACCTGCCCCGACTTCGGCTTGAGGAAGCCGCAGATCACCCGCATCAGGGTGGACTTGCCCGAGCCGTTCGGCCCGATCACCGAGGTGATCCGTTCCTGCTCGACGTCGATGGAGACGTTCTGCAGGATGTCGATCTCATCGACGTAGCCGGCCACGATGTTGTGCGCGCTGAGCATCGTCGATCCCCTCAGCCCCCCAGATAGGCTTCGATGACGCCGGGGTCCTCGCGGACCTCGGCCGGGGCGCCGTCGGCGATCAGCCGTCCGTTGGCCAGCACCACGATCCGCGTGGCGAGGCCCATGATCGCCGGCAGGTCGTGGCTGACGACGATGAAGTCGATGCCCTGGCTGCGCAGATCGCGGATGCGGCCGAGGATGCGCTCGACCAGGAGGGGGTGGATCCCGCCGAAGGGCTCGTCGAGCAGCATCAGCCGTGGCTTCAGCATCAGCGCCCGGGCGAACTGGAGCAGCATGCGCTGCCCGCCGGACAGATCGGCCGCCTGCTCGTCGGCGAAATCGGCGATGTCGAGGAAGTCCAGGTACTCCTTCGCCCGCCGGATCAGGGTGGTCCGGTCGTCGGAGCGGGCATCGCGGGTCGTGAAGCCCGGGGTGAGCATGTTCTCCAGCGCCGTCATGCGCGGAAAGATCCGCGCGATCTGGAAGGTGCGGGCAATGCCGGCGCGGGCGATCCGGTGCGGTGGCGCCTTCTCGATCGGTCTGCCCTCGAACCGGATCGCGCCCGAGTCGAGGGGGTAGATGCCGCTGGTCGCGTTCAGCAACGTGGTCTTGCCGGAGCCGTTCGGGCCGATCAGGCCGACGAGCTGGCCTTTCGCCATCGAGAAGGACACCGAGTCCAGCGCCTGGTTGCCGCCGAACGCGACGCTGCCCTCGACGATCTCGAATACCGGCCCGTGCCCGGTCGACGTCCCGGTCAACGACTCACCCGTCCCCTGATCCGTTTCGTCCGTCCCTGATTGCTGCACGAGGACCGAGGCTCAGCGCGCGAGGACGGCTCGGAACCGCCGAACACTCGCGCCGGCCTCCCTCACACGCGCCTGAGCCGCGATGCGGTCTCGGCCACGGCTGACCCGCGCGGCGATCTGGGCAGCGGAAAGGTCGGCGCGCGCGGTGTCCAGGGCGGCCTGCGTGGCGACGCGGTCGATCGGCGGCTCCGGCTGGCGTCCGTTGCCGGACATGGCATCGGGTCGGACAGGCCGGGCGAGCTTGGCGGGTTCGCCCGGATACACCCATCCGGGCGGCGGCTCGGGTTGGCGGCTCATGCGATCGACTCTACGCCAGCGAGCCGGTGCGGACAACGGCGCCGATCGCGGACTCGATCCATCGGCCCGCGTACCGGGCAAGCGCGGCGTCGACGTACACGTCGAACGCCGGCCGATCGTCGATGCGGTGGATCAGCGCGCTCGTTCCGGCGAACGCGGCGCGCAGGGCGCGGCCGGTCGGACATGCGGACGGATGGACGTCCACACCGGTCGACTGGGCGAGCACTTCGAGGGTTTCGGGACCCGCGATCGTGAAGACGCGCCAGGCATCGGAGACCAGCACCACGGCGCTGAACGTGGCGGCGGTCGCCTCGACCAGCTTCGCGAACCAGTCTTCTTCCTCGTGCGGCCCGGTCCGGATCAGCCATTCGTCCGGCCCGAGGCCGAACACCGTGACGGAGCCTCTGCTCGACACGAGCCCGGCCGGCCGCGGCGCGGTGAGGCCGAGCGCCCGCTCCACCGCCGGCAATCCCTCGGCATTCGTCCGCAGGCTGATCAGCGCCGGCCGCTCGGGGCCGCTGACGACGACCTGGTAACCCACCCTCTCAGCCCCTCATCCGACTGCCGCCGGGGTCGACGAAACACGGGCGGGTCACCAGCGCGGGCGCTCGCCGGCCGGTCCCGGCGATCTCGATCCGTCCGTCGATGCGCCGCCGCCCATCGTCGAGCACCGCGAGGGCGATGGCGCGGCCGACGTTCGGGCTGTGGCAGCCTTGCGAGACGTACCCGATGACCGGCGGCGCATCGGCGGGGGCGCCGGCTTCCACCAGCGGCGTGCCGTCGGGGGGAACGAAAGACGGGTCCTCGGGCAGCAGGCCCACCACGTTCGGCCGCACCCCGCCCACGTTCCGGTCCCGCACCAGCGAGCGCCGGCCGATGAAATCGCCCTTGTCCATGTCCACCGCCCGGCCGCAGCCTGCGTCGAAGGGGTTGACGATGCCGTCGCCCTCGAAGCCGGCCGAGACGAAGCCCTTCTCGCAGCGCATCACCATGCTCGCCTCCGAGCCGGCCAGGGCCAGCCCGAACGGCTCCCCGGCTTCCGTCAGCGCCTCCCACAGGCGCACCCCGTGCCGGGCCGGGACGTTGACCTCGAAGCTGAGCTCGCCCGTGTAGCCGGCCCTCGCGACCCGCGCGGGGATCCCCGCCACCGTCATCTCCCGCATCGCCATGAACGGGAACGCATCCGGCGCGAGGCTCGCGCCGGTCCCGGCGCCCTCCAGCACCGCCCTCGCCTTCGGCCCGCATACGCAGACGTTGGTCCATTGCGAGGTGACGACCGTGAGATACACCTTCAGCTCCGGCCATACGAGCTGGAGCAGCCTCTCGAGGTGCCTGTGCACGTGACCTGCCGCGCCGGTGCCGGCGAACGTCCACCAGTGGTCCTCGCCGAGACGGAAGGTGATGCCGTCGTCGAGAAGCCGGCCGTCCTCGCGGAGCATCCAGCCGAACCGGCCCCGGCCGACGGCCAGATCGTCCCAGCGGTTGGTGTAGACCCGGTTGAGAAAGGCGGCCACGTCCGGGCCGTGGAGCTCGAACTTCCCGAGCGGCGAGCCGTCGTACATCCCGGCCGCGGTCCGGCACGCCAGCGCCTCGCGCGCGATGGCTTCCGCCACGCTCTCGCCGCCACGCGGGAAGCAGCTCGGCCGCCGGTAGCCGGCGCCGGCTTCGAACATCACCGCCCCGGCCTCCTCGATCCGATCGGTGAGCGCGGTTCGCCGCGCGGGCAACACCAGCTCGCCCCTCTCCTTTCCGGCGATGACCCCGAAGCTCACCGGGGTGTACGGCGGCCGGTAGCTCGTGGTGCCAACCGCGTCCGGCGCCTGGGAGAGCGTCTCGGAGAGGATGCCGATCGCGTTGACGTTGCCGAGCTTGCCCTGATCGGTGCCCATCCCCGCCGTCGTGTAGCGTTTCACGTGCTCCACCGAGCGAAAGCCCTCCTGCTCGGCGATCCGGATGTCCTCGGCCGTCACGTCGTTCGCCAGATCGACGAACGCCTTGGCCCGCGGGCGGGACGAGGGGATCTCCCAGCATGGCTCGATGTCCAGGGGCGGGTCATCGGCGCATGAGGGCACGCTCGCTGCCGGCGGGACGAAGCCGAGCGCAGCGCACGCCTCGGCCCCGGCCCGCCATCCCTGCTCCAGGGCCGCCCGGAGACCGAACGTGCCGCTGCACGCCCCGGCGCTGCACTCCGCCTGGACGCTGTCTCCGGGCACGAAGCAGGCGTGGTCCGAGTCGTACGCCGGACGCGCCCCGGACTGCGAGTGCAGATGGATGCGAGGGCTCCAGCCGCCCGAGCACAGGACCAGATCGCAAGCGACGCGGCGGCCACCGGCAGGCCGGTCCGGCGGCGCGACCCAGGCCGCCTTCACGGCGCGGACCCCGGCGACGCCGACGACCGCATGGCCGCGCAGCACCTCGACCCCGCGCGCGGCGAGCTCGGCGACCAGCGCCGCGGGAGGCCGGGCGCGGACGTCGGCGAGCATCGGCACCTCGATCCCCGCCTCCACCAGCTCCAGGACCGTGCGGTACGTCGAGTTGTTGTTGGTGACGGCAACCGCCCGGGCGCCCGGACGCACCGCGTAGCGGCATACGCAGACGAGCGCCGCGGACGCCGGCATCACCCCGGGCCGGTCGTTGTCGGCGAACACCAAGGGGCGCTCCGCCGCACCCGTCGCCAGCACCACGCGCCGCGCCCGCACCTTCCACAGGCGCTCGTCGATCCAGGGTTGCCGGGGCGCCGACTCGACCACCGTGAGCAGGTTGTGGTCGTAGTAGCCGGCGACGGTGGCCCGGTCGAGCCGGACGACGTTCGGGAGCGAATCGAGCTCCGCCGCCACGCCCGCCGCCCACTCGGCCGCCGGACGCCCTCCGACCTCCGCCACGCCGTCGAGGAGCATTCCCCCTGGCGCCGGTCCGTCATCCGCGATCATCACCCGGGCGCCGCCGCGCGCCGCGGCCAGCGCCGCCTGAAGACCCGCCGGACCCGCCCCCGCGACCAGCACGTCGCAATGGTGGAAACGCTTCTCGCAGGCGCGGGGATCCGGGCGGCGGGGCGCGATCCCGAGGCCCGCCATGCGACGCACGAGCGGCCCGTAGAAGCTCCACCCGCCGGGCCACCCCATGAACGTCTTGTAGTAGAACCCGGCCGGGAGCAACGGCGAGAGCCGGTCGATGATCGCGGCCAGGTCGAAGCCGACGCTCGGCCAGCAGTTGACGCTGCGTGCGCTCAAGCCCTCCCGGAGCGGCAGGGTCGTCGCCCTCACGTTGGGCTCGTCGTCTTCACCGTCGAGCTGCACGACGGCGTTGGGCTCCTCGGCCCCGGCGCTGACGATCCCTCGCGGGCGGTGGTACTTGAAGCTGCGGCCGACCAGGCGCACGCCGTTGGCGATCAGGGCGGAAGCGAGGGTGTCGCCGGGATGGCCCTCGTACTCCGTCCCGTTGAACCGGAAGCGGAGCAGGCGCGAACGGTCGATGAGGGTACCGCCCGCGGCGAGCCGTGATCGTTGTGGGCGATTTTCAGGCATGGGCGCCGCAGAACCCGGCTGCGTCCCGGAACGGATTCGGAGGTGTCGGAACACCGTGGCGGATATTAGACTTGCGCGAATCCAGGTCACCGGCACCGGACCCATGGCACGAGTACGCGACATCGAAATCGACGAGGTTCCCGCGGACCTTCAACCCGTCTACCGGCGCTACGCCGAATCCTACGGGCCGTTTCTGAACCAGGTGAAGGTCTTTGCCCACCGGGCGCCGGCCCTGCGGCACGTGATGGGCATGCTGCTGGAGCTCGCCGACGAAGCCGTCCTGCCGAAACGCTATCTCGAGATCGCGCTGGTCACTGTCTCCAGGGCGAACGAGTGCACCTACTGCGTGGCCCATCACGCGCCCCGGCTGGTCGGGCAGGGGCTCGATCCGGCGAGTGTGGCCGCCATCCTCGACCCCGAGGTGCCGGGATTCGACGAGGTGGACACCCTGGTGCGCGACTACGCGGCCGCGGTCACGGAAGACGCGCGGCGCCTGCCGGCCGCGATGGTGCAGCGGCTCAAGACGCACTTCAGCGAGGAGCAGATCGTGGAGCTGACGCTTCGCGCCACCCTGTGCGGCTTCTTCAACCGCTTCAACGAGGCGCTGGGGATCGAGATCGAAGACGGGGTGATCGAGGACATGCTCGCGGCGGGGGTCGGGATCGAGGATCTCCCCCATCCCGAGTCCCTGACGGCGGGCGGCGGCTGAGCCGCCCCACCTTGTCGGCGTGGTCCCGTCCGCCGGGATGGGCGTAGCGTCCGCGCGTTCGGGGCTTGCGACCCGGGCCACGGTCGATCGACCGGCCCCCGGCAGTCCCGGCAGTCCCGGCAATGCCGTCCTTGTCCCCGAGCCTCTCGACGTCGCCGGAGCTCGGGTCCGTGACCGCAAGCGGCATCGATGGCTCGAACGAGCCAGGGGGCGGTCATCCGGCTGCGTCCTCTTCTTCGCCGATCCCGACCAGGGTCTCTTCCCCGTTGATCGCTCCAGGCCCGCGGTCGAGGAGGGCGACGACGTCATCGACTCGACACGTTCGGGCGGCTCATCGCCGAGCCGGCTCCGCCCGGATGACCTCGTGGGTCAGGGTGTTGCGCTCGACGACGATCCAGCGCCGGCAGCCGTGCTCATGCCACCACTGCTCCCGCACCGGACCCTTCAGGTTGGCGTGGTTGTAGACGTAGTCGGTCCACTCGGCGTCGGAGAGCGCGTCCGGGTCCGCGGGCCTCGGCACGACTTCGCTCCAGCACACGAACTCGTCCTCGTTGCGGGGGCCGCAGTGCGGGCAGGGGATGAGGATCAACGGTCCGTCTCCATCGGCGGCCGGGCGCTACGACCGGCCGCGGCCGGCGGTCGTCGATTGACGGTGGCGACGGTCACCGGTTGAACGAGACCCCGCCCTCGGGCACGAGACGGCCGCGTGCGAAGCGGTCGAGGCCGAAGTCCCGGATCAGCGCGTGCGGCTCGTCCTTCGCGATCAGCCACGCGTGCATCCGTGCCGCCATCGGGGTGGTCTTGAAGCCGCCGGCGCCCGCGACGTCCACGTAGAAGCCGCGCAGCGGCGTCTTCGAGATGATCGGGCTGCCGTCGTAGACGATGTCGAGCATGCCCGCCCAGTGCCGCAGAAGCTTCATGCGGGAGAAGATCGGAAACATCTCCAGCACCGCCGCGGTGACCTGCTCGATGGTTCGGAAGGAGCCGCGCTGCGCGTAGGACGGATACGGATCGGTCGGTCCGCCGATCACCAGCTCGCCCTTGTCGGACTGCATCATGTAGCAGCCGTAGCCGCTGAAGACGAGGATCTCGTCGAACACCGGCTTGACCGGCTCCGAGACCCACGCTTGCAACGGCTGGACCTCGATCGGCAGCCGGAGCCCGGCCATCGCCGCCACCACGCTGCCGTGGCCGGCCACCGCCATGCCGACCTTCTCCGCCTCGATCACGCCGCGTGTCGTCTCCACCCCGGTCACGCGGCCGCTGTCGCGCCGGATGCCGGTCACCTCGCAGTTCTGGATGATGTCGACGCCGTGCGCGTCGGCCATGCGCGCGAAGCCCCATGCGACCGCGTCGTGGCGGGCCATCATCGCCTCGGGCTGGTAGACCCCACCGAGCACCTCCAGGCGCGGGCGCGGCGGTGGGCGGAAGATCGGCAGCCGGCGCTTGATCTCCTCGACGCCGATGAGCTCGTACTTCGCGCCGTAGACGTGCATGGTGTTGGCCATCCGCGCCGCGGTGCGCGCGGCCTGGGAGCTTTGCAGGAACGAGAGCATTCCGCGCCGGCTCACCATCAGGTTGTAGCCGAGCTCGCGCGAGAGCTCACGATAGAGGGCCATCGACCCCTCGTGGAACGGCACGCTCGGCGGACGGACGTAGTTCGAGCGGATGGTCATGGTGTTGCGGGCGGTGTTGCCGCCGCCGAGCCAGCCCTTCTCGATCACCGCCACGTTGCGAATGCCGTGGTCCCTCGCCAGATAGTACCCGGCGCCGAGCCCGTGCCCGCCGCCACCGATGATCACCACGTCGTAGCGGCGCTTCGGCTCGGGACTGCGCCACATCCGCTGCCAGCCCGCCCGGTAGCCGAGCGCGTTGCGCAGCAGCGAGAAGATCGAGAAGCGCTGCTTCACGGACGCCACGGGGGCGTCACCGCATTCTTGGAGCGACCGATGTTGCCGCTCCAATCCGGGGAGGCGCCGCTTCGCGGACGCCACGGGGGAGTGACCGTTGGCGGGTGCGCGATCGGCCACCACTCGTCACCGGCGGTAGGGGTGTGACCGTTGACGGATGCGCGATCGGCCACCACTCGTCACCGGCGGTATCGGCGGCGGTACGAGTCACGCTGTCGCGAGCCGCCGCGTCCCCGGCGATGCGAAACGGCTCCGCGGGGCGCCACGCCACCGGCGGACGAGCCGTTCTTGCGAGCCCCCTTCACCGGCGGTACGAGAACGCCTTCGCGAACCGCCACAGCAGGTAGTCGCCGCAGGTGATGGGGGCGTCGTGCGGCGTCTCGCCTTCCGCGCAGAACGCCCGCGGGTCGACCAGGGTCTCGAAGTTCGGATCGTAGGCGAGCACCAGCGAGAGGCGCTCCCGGCCGCTGGCGTTGATCACGCGGTGCACGGTGGAACGGTATCGGCGGTTCGACCAGCGTTCGAGCAGATCGCCGATGTTGACGACGAGGGTGCCGGGGATCGGCGGCATCGCGGCCCATGAGCCGTTGCGCCGCTGGATCTCCAGCCCTCCGATCTCATCCTGGCAGAGCACGGTGAGCACGCCGAAATCGGTGTGCGGGGCCACGCCGAACTGATCCTCCGCGGCGTCGTCCGGCTGCGGAGGATAGTACTGGAGCGATCCCCGGCTCAGGGGCCGGTCGCGGAGCCGGATGAAATGCTCCGCGTCGAGACCGGCGCCGAGCGCGAAGCCCCGCAGCAGATCTTCCGCGCAAGCGCTCGCCGCCTCGAAGCAGGGATAGACGGCAGGCTTGAGGTCCGGCATCGCCGCCGGCCACACGTTCGGCCCGAGGAGAGGGTTCTCCGATGGGCCTTCAGCGCCCGGCCCGACACCCGGCCCAACGCCGAGCTTGGCAGCGGGCTCGGCGCCGGCCTCGCCATCGAGCTCGACGCCCCAGTTGAAGCTCTCCTTGAGATCGAGCCTGGCGCCGTCGTACATCTGCGTCGAGCCGGGCTTGAGGTAGCCATGGTGGAACCGGTTCGTACCGGCCTCGCGCTTGGCCTCCTCCGGCAGCCGGAAGAACTCCAGCGCCGCGCGCCGCGCCCGCTCGACGAGGGCAACGCCCACCCCGTGATTCCGCACATAGAGGAAGCCGACCTCGGTGGCGGCCCGTGCAAGCTCGACTCCGACCCCGGCCGGGTCGGTGCCGTCGCGCAAGGGGGCGATGTCGATCACCGGAACCTCGCCGGCGTCGATCGATTCGGCTCTCGTTCGCAAGGCCACGGACGCCTCTCGGATGGTTCGGGATCCGCCGCAGGGCCACGGACGCCTTCCGGATGGTTCGGGATCCGCGTGGTCGCCGGGAGTGTACTCCGATGAAGAAGTGAACGGCGCGGCTACGCTTCCACCCACCGCGCGCCGGCCCGGTCCGATGCGACGCAGGCTTCGATGAAGCGCATCCCCGCGATGCCGTCGTGCACGCCGGCGGCCGGCCAGGGGGCATGGTCGCGCTGCCCGGCCGGGGTCCGGATCCAGCCGGCGGCGTCGCGGTAGATGTTTGCGAACGCCTCCAGGAAGCCTTCCGGCTGGCCCGCCTTCACCCGGGTCGCCGCACGCGCATCCGCGCTGAGCCCCGCATCCCCGCGATGAAGCCGGCGGCTCGATCCGCCCAAGGTATGCAGCGAGAGGATCTCGGGCCGTTCCTGCCACCACTCGAGCGAACCGGTTTCGCCACAGACCAGCAGGCGGAGCCCGTTCCGGTTTCCGGCCGCGACGTAGCTCGCCCACAGCGCCCCGCGCGCCCCGCCGCCCAGGCGCAGGCTGACCTGGGCGTCGTCATGCGACGTCCGGCCCGCCACCATCGTTGCGAGTGATGCGGACACGGCATCGACCTCGCATCCCGTGATGAAGCGCAGCAGATGGTGGGCGTGGACTCCGAGATCGCACAGGACCGCGCTCGGCCCGCCGATGGAGGGATTCGTGCGCCATGCGGTCTTCTCGTCGCCCTCGGCCTCCACCAGGCGCGAGCGCGTCCCGCTGGCATACTCGGCCTGCACGATGCGCACCGCGCCCAGCTCGCCGGTCGCGATTCGCGCCCGTGCCTCCCGCACCATCGGATAGCCGGCATAGTTGTGGGTCAGGGCGAACACGCAGCCGGATTCGTCCACGACCTCGCGCAGCGTTTCGGCCTCGGCCAGCGAGTTGGCCAGCGGCTTGTCGCAGAGGACGTGGATGCCGTGGCGCAGGAAACAGGTGCTGACGGGGACGTGGGAGTCGTTCGGGGTGACCACCGTCACCGCTTCCACGCCGTCTTCCCGCGCGCGTTCCTTCTCGGCCATGTCCCGGTAATCCGCGTACACGCGGTCGGGGCTCAGGGCCAGCTCCTCGCCCATCGCCCGGTTGCGCTCCGGGGTGCGCGAAAACGCCCCCGCGACCAGGCGATAGTGCCCGTCCATCCGCGCGGCGATGCGATGCGTCGGACCGATCATGGCGCCGGGTCCGCCGCCCACCATGCCCAGTCGTATCGGCTCCGTCATGTCATGACCCGATCGCCGGGGTCGCCCGGCTCCAACGGCTCGTTCATTGGCGGCCCCCGCCGGACGGACCGATGGGGGCGGTGGGCGGTACCCGCGGGATCACCCGGCGCTATCGGTTCGTTCATTGGCGGGTCACCACAAGGTTGTACCGTCCCGCTGCTGCGAGGCCGTCACAAGACGACCTGTCCGAAAGGGCTGCATCGGTTCTGCCGTCGGCGGTTCACTTCGCGGTCCGAAACCCGGCTGGCTTCGAGCGCATCGGTGACTGGACGGCGGAGCCCGGTGATTCCCCCCCCCCCCCCCCGTTCAGACATCGAATTCGTAGTCTATCGGCTCGGGCCGGTTGGTGCGCAGGGAACGCATTCCGGCATCCGCGATCGACTCGGCCACCAGGCCGTCGATCAACGCCGGGAATTCACGTCCCGGATGTTCCAGGGCCTCGACGAACGCGGCAAGCTGGGCGGGATAGGTGCTTTCGATGCGTTCGTACCAATGCTGGTGCAGACCCTTCAGGCGGATGGCCTCACCCCGGTACAGCGCCACGTCGACGGGGATCGGATGGCGCGATTCCACCCTGCCGCCCGAGCCGGACACTTCGATCCGCTCATCGGCGCCGTAGGCGGTGCGGCGGCTGAAGTTGAGATGGCACAGCGCCCCGCTCGGCATCCGCAGCAGGATCATCGCCGTGTCGACGTCGCCGTATTCGGCAAACCGCGGCTCGATCAGGCAGGCCCCGGCCGCGTGGATTTCGGTCGGCCGCTCACCGGCGATCCAGCAGGCGAGGTCGAAGAAATGCGACCCCTTGTCGCGCAACTGCCCGCCGGACTTCTTCACGTAGTCGAGGGTTGGCGGCGCATGGCTGCGGGAGGTGAGGTGCATCATCTCCACCCGACCGACCTCGCCCTCGCCGACCGCGCGCTTCAGCGCGGCATACTGTCGATCGAAACGCCGGTTGAACCCGATTCCGGCAAGGACGCCGGCCTCGCGAACGTACCGCACCGTCTCGACGGCGGCGTCCCGATGCGTATCGAGCGGCTTTTCGCAGAGAAAGGGTTTGCCCGCGCGGGCGCATGCCCGTGCGATTTCGCCATGCGAATCGGTGGACGAGGCGATCACCACGGCATCGGTCTCGCCGCTGCCGGTGATCTCCCCGAGGGAGCCCGCGACGCGGGCGCCGTGGCGTGCGGCCAGGGCGCTCGCCGCCGATTCGTCCGTGTCGAAAACGGCCGCCAGCCGGGTCGCGGCGTTCGCGGCAATGCACTGCGCGTGCACCCGCCCGATGAACCCCGCGCCGACGAGCGATACGTTCAACACGGCGCCGGATCGCGTGCCGGCATCGATGGATGCGGTGGTGGACATGCCGGGATGGTACTACGCCGGCGTCCCGGGCGAATCCGGACGTCGAACGTCTCCCGAGACGGCGGCGAGATTCCGGTGCGAGGGTTTGGTGCTAGACTGCCGCCGCATCAGATCCGCCAGCCACGCCCTCCTGGAGGGATTGACGTGACGCCCGATGAACGCATCTTCTTGAAGAGATTCTTCCAGAACCTTCTGGATCAATCCCTGGATCCGTCGGACGGGCGTTACGTTCCCCTATACGAAGATCCCGCATTGGCGGACGAGGATCCTGTCGCACTGCTTGCCGATGCGATCGAATGGACATCGGAAAGCGTGCAGCTTCTTTCCGGCTATCGAGGTACGGGCAAGAGTACGGAGTTGAAGCGACTCAAGGCCCGCCTGGAGGAATCCGGCTACCTGGTGTTCCTGTGCGACGTCGAAGATTATCTCAACTTGTCGACGCCCATTGACGTGAGCGACTTCCTGATGGTCGTCGCCGGGGCGTTCGGCGAAGCCGTGAACAAGCGTTTGGAAAAAGACGGTCATCAGTCGCACGAGGACTATTGGGAACGGTTTCGTACCTTCTGGAGCGGACTGTCAATCGAAGCTCCCAAATTGTCCGCCTCGATCGGGACGGGACCGGCAAAGATCGGAATCCAGGCCAACCTGAAAAGCGACCCCACGTTCAAGGAGCAGCTACAGAAACATATGGCCGGGCATCTGGGCGTCCTCGTCGCCGACGTCCGAAAGTTCCTCGAAGACTGCGTGAAGAGGTTGAGAGAACACTACGGTGATCGGGAAATCGTGCTGCTCTTCGATTCCATCGAACATATCAAGGGCACACTGGCGAATGCGGAGGACGTTCACAATTCGGTGGAAAGGTTGTTCGCGGGTCATCCGGAACAACTTCGCCTGCCCAACCTGCACGTGATCTACACCGTCCCGCCGTATCTCAAGGTCCGCCACCCCAACGTGGATGCGCTCTACGAACCAGGGAGCTTGATCGTTCTTCCGGCATTCAAACTATTCGAGCAGGATGAGAATCGAACCCCTATCCCGGCGAATTTCGACGCCATGGAACGAGTCGTCCGTCAACGCGGTGACTGGCGCAGATTGCTGGGAAATGACCGCTCGCTTCCGGATCGCCTGATCTGCAATTCCGGCGGACATCTTCGGGATCTGCTGCGTCTCCTCAGCCAAGTCCTGCTACGCGCGAGGGAGCTTCCCGTTTCCGGACGCACCGTGGACGCCGCCATCAGTCAGGTGAGATCCACGTTCCTGCCCATCCCCAACGTTGACGCGCTCTGGCTGGCCGGAATCGCCGACAGCTATCAGGTCGACTTGGAGGAACTGGCCGCTCTGCCCTCTCTCTCCCGGTTCTTCGATACCCATCTGGTGCTCTGCTACCGCAACGGCGAGGAGTGGTACGACGTCCATCCCCTGGTTCGGGAGCATGTTCGCGCCCAGGCTGAACAAGTCCGCCGGCGCCGTGCCCATTCGTAGCAGCGCGAGGCTCCGAAGGTGACGACCGCCGCGTTGTCCGCGGACGGCGACGAAATCATCCTCGACCCGGCGGCCGAGGCCGAATGGCAGATACTCCGCCGGCAGATCGAGTTCGCCTCCGGCTTCTGGCTCGGATTCATCTTCTGCCCGTCTCCGCGTCCGGTCGCCGCGCTGCGGCGGCGGGTGGAACAGATCTACCGGCTCCGTGCGCTGCCGGTACGGCTGCTCCGCCCCACTGCACCGGAGGAGCTTCGCGAGATGCTGCTTCGGGTGTTGGAGCCGGCGTCCGTGGAGGCGGGCTGTATCTGGGTCGAGGCCGTTCACCTGGACGCTTCGACGTTCACGGATGAGGAGCCCGGTCCTTGGGCCGCGGCCTGGGATTGGACCCTGATGCGCACCAACGAGCACCGCGAAGTCCTGCGCCGCCGGCTGAACGGGGGGTTGGTGTACGCGGTCCCGCCGCAGTGGAAGCCCCGCACGCGCAATGCCGCTCCCGATCTGTGGTCGATACGTTCCCTGGTGCTCGATCTGCCTGCAAGCACCGGCGGGTTACGGGATGCCGGCCGCCTGGACGCGGTGGAAAGTGAATCCCCCGTACCTGATTTCCTCTCCAATACCGCCATCGACGTTGACTTCGCACTGGCGGAAGCGCGCCGAATCGAGGGCAAGCAGAAATACGACCCGCGCTCTCATGCGCGCGTACTCCTGCGGGCGGTCGAGGGACTTCTGGCGCGGGACCGGACAGGGGAGGCGGTAGAGACGGCTCACAGGGCACTGCGCATCTTGAGGGACGCACCGGATCCGGGACGCCTGTTGGCGGAAGCACTGATGTGGGCAGGAAAGGCGGAGCGGGCGGACGGCGATGTCGCCGCGGCCGAGTCGCACCTTGATGAGGCAGTTCGCCGTTGGAAGTTCATCCTCTACAGGGACGGTGACTCATCACAAGTGTTGCGCGACCTGTCTGTCAGTCTCGGGAGGCTTGGAGATGTCCGCCGCGAGTCCGGTGCTTTGGCGACTGCAACGGCGGCGTTCGAAGAATCCCTCGCGCTTTTCCACCGCCTGCTTGAAGCATATGGCGAGACGCCGCAGGGGTTGCGCGACCTGTCCGTCAGTCTAAACAACCTCGGAGATGTCCGGCGCGAATCGGGAGACCTCGCGGCTGCAACGACGGTGTTCGAAGAATCCCTCGCCCTGCGTCGCCACCTTCTTGAAGCGTATGGAGAGACGCCGCAGGCGTTGCGCGACCTGTCCGTCAGCCTTGACGGGCTCGGAGATGTCCGGCGCGAATCGGGTGACCTCGCGGCTGCGACGGCGGCGTTCGAAGAATCCCTCGCCCTGCGTCGCCACCTTCTTGAAGCGTATGGAGAGACGCCGCAGGCGTTGCGCGACCTGTCCGTCAGTCTTAACAAGCTCGGGGATGTCCGGCGCGAATCGGGTGACCTCGTTGCTGCGACGGCGGCGTTCGAAGAATCGCTGGGCCTGAGTCGCCGCTTGCTTGAAGCGTATGGCGGGACGCCGCAGGCGTTGCGCGACCTGTCCGTCAGCCTTGACAGGCTCGGAGATGTCCGGCGCGAATCGGGTGACCTCGCGGCTGCGACGGCGGCGTTCGAAGAATCCCTCGCCCTGCGTCGCCACCTTCTTGAAGCGTATGGAGAGACGCCGCAGGCGTTGCGCGACCTGCCCGTCAGTCTTAACAAGATCGGAGATGTGCGGCGCGAATCCGGTGATCTCACCGCTGCGACGGGGGCGTTCGAGGAATCCCTCGCCCTGCATCGCCGCCTGCATGAAGCATATGGAGAGACGCCGCAGGCGTTGCACGACCTGTCCGTCAGTCTTATCAAGCTCGGAGATGTCCGGCGCGAATCGGGTGACCTCGCGGCTGCGACGACGGCGTTCGAAGAATCCCTCGCTCTGCGTCGCCGCTCGCTTGAAGCGTATGGCGAGATGCCGCAGGCGTTGCGCGACCTGTCCGCCAGCCTTGACAGGCTCGGAGATGTCCGGCGCGAATCCGGTGACCTCGCGGCTGCGACGACGGCGTTCGAAGAATCTCTCGCCCTGCATCGCCGTTTGCTTGAAGCGTATGGCGAGACGCCGCAGGGGTTGCGCGACTTGTCCGTCAGCCTTAACAAGCTTGGAGATGTCCGGCGCGAATCCGGTGACCTCGCTACTGCGACGGAGGCGTTCGAAGAATCCCTCGCTCTCGCGCGCCGTCTTCTTGAAGCGTATGGTGAGACGCCGTCGGCGTTGCGCGATCTATCCGTCAGCCTTAACAAGCTTGGAGATGTCCGGCGCGAATCCGGTGACCTCGCTACTGCGACGGAGGCGTTCGAAGAATCCCTCGCTCTCGCGCGCCGTCTTCTTGAAGCGTATGGTGAGACGCCGTCGGCGTTGCGCGATCTATCCGTCAGTCTTATCAAGCTTGGAGATGTCCGGCGCGAATCCGGTGACCTCGCGGCTGCGACGACGGCGTTCGAAGAATCTCTCGCCCTGCATCGCCGTTTGCTTGAAGCGTATGGCGAGACGCCGCAGGCGTTGCGCGATCTATCCGTCAGTCTTATCATGCTTGGAGATGTCCGGCACGAATCGGGTGACCTCGCGGCTGCGACGGCTGCGTTCGAAGAACCCCTCGCCCTGCATCGCCGCCTTCTTGAAGCGTATGGCGAGACGCCGCAGGCGTTGCGCGACCTGTCCGTCAGTCTTATCAAGCTCGGAGATGTCCGGCGCGAATCGGGTGGCCTCGCGGCTGCGACGACGGCGTTCGAAGAATCCCTCGCCCTCGACCGCCGCTTGCTTGAAGCGTATGGAGAGACGCCGCAGGCGTTGCGTGACCTGTCCGTCAGCCTTGACAAGCTCGGAGATGTCCGGCGCGAATCGGGTGACCTCGCGGCTGCGACGAAGGCGTTCGAAGAATCCCTTGCTCTCGACCGCCGCCTGCTTGAAGCGTATGGAGAGACGCCGCAGGCGTTGCGCGACCTCTCCGTCAGTCTTCGCAAGCTCGGAGATGTCCGGCGCGAATCCGGAGACTTGACAGCCGCTACGGCTGTATTCGAGGAATTCGCTGCCCTCGATCGGCGTTTGCGCAATATCACGAGTGAGACATGAGCCAGTCATTCAAGAAACTGGTTGCGCTGCTGAAGGAATTATTCCAGCTCGACCGGCCGGATCTGGACTTCGGGTTCTATCGCATCATGCACGCGAAGAGCGCCGAGGTGACGCAGTTTCTGGAACAGGACTTGTTGCCGCAGGTGCAGGCGGCCTTGTCGCAGTATCAGTCGGCGGACAAGGCAGCCATCGAAAAGGAGCTCGACGAAACCGTCAAGCGGATAAGGTCCGACGGAGCGGATCCGGACACTTCCCCCAAGGTTCGGGAGCTGCGCACGAGGCTCGCCGAGGAGGCCGTGGACCTGGATGCGCTGGAAGCCGAGGTCTACGACCACCTGTACGCCTTCTTCCGGCGCTACTACTCCGAGGGCGACTTCCTCAGCAAGCGCGTGTACAAGCCCGGCGTGTACGCAATCCCTTACGAGGGCGAGGAGGTCAAGCTCCACTGGGCCAACGCGGACCAGTACTACATCAAGACCAGCGAATACCTGCGAGACTACGCCTTCCGGCTGCGGCCCGACGACGCCGAAGATCCCATGCGGGTCCATTTCCGCCTCGTGGATGCCGCCGAGGGCGAACACGGAAACGTCAAGGCAGCCGAGGGCAAGAAGCGGGTGTTCCTGCTTCGGGAAACGGATTTCATCGCCGAGGAGGACGGCGAGCGGGGGAAAGAGCGGAAGGAGTTGGCCATACGCTTCGAATACCGTCCGGCGAGGCTCGCCGACTGGCCGGAGGAGGAGCGGCAGGGGAGGAACAAGCCGCCGGCGCAGAAGGATCTGATCGCGCTGGCCGAACAGCGGGTGCGGGAGGCAAAGGAGCCCGGACTCGCTCGCTGGATCGAGGCGCTGGAACGGCCGCACGTCACCGCGGACGGCGAGCAGGCCGACTACTCGTGCCTGCGGGTGCATCTCAACCGCTACACCGCGCGCAACACCTTCGATTACTTCATCCACAAGGATCTGGACGGGTTCCTGCGCCGGGAGCTGGACTTCTACATCAAGAACGAAGTCATGCACCTGGACGACGTGGAGAACGAGACCGCTCTCCGCGTGGAACAGTATCTCTCCAAGATCAAGGTGATACGCCGCATCGGGGCGAAGATCATCGACTTCCTCGCGCAGCTTGAGAATTTTCAGAAGAAGCTCTGGCTGAAGAAGAAATTCGTACTCGAAACACATTGGTGTGTCAGCCTGGATCTTATTCCAGAGACACTATATTCGGAGATCGCCGCCAATGCGATGCAGTGCGACGAGTGGATCAAGCTGTTTTCTATTGACAGAATCCAAGGTGATCTGACGAACGACGGGATGAGCTACAGCGATCTCCCGAGTGTGGATTTTCTTAAAGCAAATTCTCAATTGATATTGGATACGCAGTATTTCGATCCTGATTTTACCGATCGGTTATTGGAAGTGCTATCGAACGACGGTTCATTAGATAAGCAGTCAGACGAGCTGCTGGTTCACAGTGAGAATTTCCAGGCACTCAATCTGATCAAGGAACGTTATCGGGAGAGGGTGGAATGCGTCTATATCGATCCTCCGTACAATACAGGGGATTCCGAGATACTCTACAAGAATGGTTATCTCCGAGCTTCATGGTTGACTTTGATGTCTAATCGTTTGACGATGCTGCCAAGCATGTTTACGCAAGATCCAATAATGTATATTGCCATTGATGATTTCGAGATGACGAACCTCGCGAAACTGGTTGACACTGAACATTCACAACTGCGGCGCGAGATGATCATTGTCAATCACCATCCACAAGGTGGAAAAGCCAAGACGCTGGCTCATACTCATGAATATATGCTGGCGTGTATGCCCGTGTCATCAGACAGGACGCTTGCAAGAAGAATCAGCGACGACAGCGCAGAGCTACGGCCATTCAAGCGCAGCGGAACCGCGGACAGCAATTTTCGCCACGCCAGGCCAAACAGCTTCTACGCGATCCTGGTACATCCCGATTCACGGCAAGTCACAGGATTGGAACCTCCAACGGAAGGATCTCGATATCCGACTGACAAGACGGATGATGGCCTTGTCAGGATTTACCCCATAGGCAGTCAAGGTGAGGAAAGGGTGTGGAGACGTTCTTACGAATCCTGCCAGAAGTTGATAATCAACAATCAGTTGCGTTGCACTGAGAACAGTACGATTTATCAGGTAATCGAAGCCAGGGATCGTAAAGCCGCACTATTCAGTAACTGGATTGATCCTCGCTACAATGCAGGAACACACGGCGCGAACTTGCTACGCGACATCCTTGGTGAACAGAATCCATTTTCATATCCAAAATCAATTCACACCGTCGGTGATGCCATCTTCGTGGCTGGGCTTGATAATGGAGCACATGTATTGGACTGTTTCGCCGGCTCCGGCACCACCGGTCACGCCGTCATCAACCTGAACCGCGAGGACGGTGGAAGGCGCAAGTTCATCCTCGTCGAGATGGGCGACTACTTCGACACCGTGCTCCTCCCCCGGATCAAGAAGGTCACGTTCGCGCCGGAATGGAAGGACGGCAAGCCGAAGCGACCCGCCACCCCCGAGGAAGCCGAACGCTCCCCGCGGATCGTCAAGGTGGTGCGCCTCGAATCCTACGAGGACACCCTCAACAACCTGGAGCCCCACCGCACCGACGAACAGCAATCGGCGCTCGATGCGTCGCGGCGCGAAGGCTCGGATGATTTCCGGGAACAGTACCTCCTCCGCTACATGCTCGACGTGGAGACGCGCGGCAACCCGTCGCTGCTGAACATTGCCGCCTTCACCGATCCGACCTCCTACCGGCTCAAGGTCAAGCGCCCCGGCTCGGACGAGAGCCGTGAAGTCGCCGTCGATCTGCCGGAGACGTTCAACTGGCTGATCGGCCTCACGGTGCAGCGCATCGCCGCGCCGCGGACGTTCGGGGCCGGTTTCAGGCGTGACGGTGAAGGCCGCCTGCGGCTGAAGGGGCGGCTCAAGCAGAAGGCCGGCGGGGCCTGGTGGTTCCGTACCGTCACCGGGACCATGCCCGACGGCCGCAAGGCGCTCGTGGTCTGGCGCAAACGCCCGGGCGGCGAAACCCCCGAGGGGATCGAGCGGGACAACCTCGTCCTCGACGAATGGTTCACCGGAAATGGTGGACATGGCGGGTTCGCGGACGAGGACGGCGGGTACGATCTCGTCTACGTCAACGGCGACAACAACCTCGAGAACCTCAAGGCCCCGGCCGACGTCTGGAAGGTGCGCCTCATCGAGGAAGCCTTCCATCGGCTGATGTTCGAGCCGGGGAGTCTCTGATGGCTCCGGTATCGGCCGACCGCTGCTGCTCCTGCCGCTACGACGGCCCGGGCGGCGCCGGGTGGATGGCCAGCGATCTCGCCGCCCGGCTGCCCGCCTTCCTTCAGCAACAACGGTTCTACCGGCCGGGGCGCGCGCATCGCCGTCGTCCGGCGGCCGGGCTTCAAGGGGTAGGTTGATGGCCGCGGTTCACTACCACGAGGGGCGCTTCCCGCCCGAGGCGCGTCTCGACTGGCCGGCCCTCATCCCGCTGATCGGTCCGGCGGTCGCGGCGGTGGCGCGCTACGACGGAGCGCTCGCCGCCATCCCCAACCCCCGGATCCTGCTCTCCCCCATGACAACGCAAGAAGCGGTGCTTTCCTCGCGCATCGAGGGCACCCAGGCCACCATGGGCGAGGTCCTGGAGTTCGAGGCCGGGAAGGAAGCGGAATCCCCCGAACGCCGGGCCGACATCCACGAGGTGCTGAACTACCGCGCCGCGATGCGGGAGGCGGAGCGGATGTTGGAGAAGCTGCCCATCTGCCAGCGGGTCGTCCGGGAGGCGCACCGGGTGCTGCTCTCCGGGGTGCGCGGGGAGGGCAAGTCGCCCAGCGACTACCGGCGCATCCCCAACTGGATCGGCCCGCCCGGCTGCGCCGTGGAGGAGGCGACCTTCGTGCCTGTCGGCGCGGACAAGCTCCCCGCGGCCATGAGCGCATGGGAGCGGTACGTGCACCACGAGGCCCCCGATCGGCTGGTGCAGCTTGCCGTCCTGCACGCCGAGTTCGAGGCCCTGCACCCGTTCCTGGACGGCAACGGCCGCCTGGGCCGTATGCTCGTACCCCTGTTCCTCTGGCAATGCGGCCTCATCGGCCAGCCCATGTTCTACATCAGCGCCTATTTCGAGGCCCGTCGCGATGCTTACTACGAAGGGCTGCTCGCCGTCTCCCGCGACGACGACTGGACCGGATGGTGCCGCTTCTTCCTGAAGGCGGTGCGGGCGCAGGCCGAGGAAAACCTGATGAAGGCGAAGGGAATCCTCGATCTCTACGAGGCCATGAAGGGGCGGGTGGCGGACGTGACCCGCTCCCGGTACGCCATCCACACCCTGGACTGGATCTTCGAGCACCAGATCTTCAACAGCAGCAGCTTCGCGGCCAACGCGGGGATCCCGGACCGCACCGCGCGGCGGCTTCTGGCCGTGCTCTGCGACCACGGAATCCTGCGGGTCATGAGGCCCGGCAACGGCCGCCGGGGGACCATCCTCGTGTTCCCGGACCTCCTGAACATCGCCGAGGGACGGGACGTGTTTTGACGGTCATCCATGTCCGGTGAGCCGCGTTGTCGGCCATTTATCGACAGATATGGCCGGCAACGAGATTTGCCGGTCACCGGTGACCGGCAAGCGGACCCTTGGCCACGGTGGCAAGAGGAAGGTCAGGGAAGGAAAGTGTTTTGACGGTCATCCATGTCCGGCGAGCCGTGTTATCGGCCACTTATCGACAGATATGGCCGACAACGAGATTCGGCGGTCACCGGGGACCGGCAAACGGCGTCGGACTCCCGACCGGCAGCTCGCGGTTTCCACCCGCAGAGTATCGGTCGGCACATGGTCGGAGTGAGCCGGCGATACGGCCGCCACCGGCCCGGATAGGGTGATCGACACCCTGCCGGCCGGCGCGGCAGCGCCCGCGGTCAACGTGGCGGAAGTGGCCCCTGCCTCGGAAATGGAAGACTCATCCGAATCGGAAAGTGGTTGGTGCAGCCTCCGTCGCGTACCATGCTTCCTGTCGATCTATAGAAGCCGGACTTCCGGCAAGGCGGACATCTTTCGATCGAGCGTCAGCGCTGCCAGCCCGGAGCGGGCGTAGTCGTCGGCGATGAGTCTGTCGAGAAGGCCTGCGCCCCGGCGAGCCTTGATGGCTGCCAATACCGCGCTACCGTTCAGCGGTGCGGCCAATCCGCTACGTAGTACGTCGAGCAACCCGGCGCGTGCGTCGTCCCTGGAGACGCCGTAATGATGCTGAACGGCGATGTAGGCTTCACCGATGACCTGGTTCGAGACAAGGATTTCAGCGCCTTCCTCCTCGATCAGGGATCTCAGCTTGCGCACACAAAGGGCGAAGTCCGTCTCGGGCTCTCCCGTGAGTAACCGCACCAGCACGGAAGTATCAATCCCGAAGCGCCGGGTCATGACGCTGCTCGCGGAAGGCTGCGAGATCGAAGCTGCCGCATCCACGCCGGAGCTTGTCCCGCAATGGCGCGAGACGGGCGGGATCGATGGTTTGCGGACGCAACACGAAGCCGTCGGGGCCTTCTTCCAGCCTGAGCCGGTCGCCGGGCCGCACGCCCATCGCCTCCAAGACCCGCGCAGGGAAGGTGATCTGGCGCTTTGACGTGATCTTGACGAGCATGGCGGAAACATCCGGGCGTTTGCCTTGCTGGAACCCTATTTCGGCAAGGTGAAGGTGTCAAACCGACAGGAGCAAACCGGCAGGGGCGGATGTTGCCGGGGCAGGTGATCGCCCGCTCCCATGTGCTTGACGACCATCCATGCCCGGCCAACCATATTGTCGGCCATTTTCCGACAGATTTGGCCGACAACGGAATTTGCCGGTCACCGGTGACCGGCAAACGCAGTCCGGAGGTGAACTGCGATGGCTAAGCAGTACAAGAGCGACGCCTTGGCGGCGGCGCACGAGACCGCGCTCGGCTTGGCGGAGGCGGGCGTTATGGCGAAGCGGACCATGAGGGCCTTCGACGAGATATGCCTTACGCCGGTCGAGACCATGACGCCGAAGGAGATCCGGTTGTTGAATGGTCCGTTACGCCGGCCCAAGAGGGCGGAATCCGGGCCGGCACGGGGCGGTACAGACACAGGCACGCGACCCCCGCGCACACAAGCTGCCGCGATTGACCGTGCCGGAGTCGATCGTCAGCGCCGATCACCCCGTGCTACGCTTGCCGGCGCACGCACAGGAGCGCTGGCATGTCCCCCGAGCTCATCGCCATCATCGGCACCGCCATCGCACTCGCCGCAGTCATCCTCCCCGGCCAATACGCCACACGCCGCGACATCGCTGGACTCCACCGCGACATCGGCGACCTTCGCGAACGCATGGCCCGGCTTGAAGGGTTGTTCGAGGGCTTCACGCGCCGCGAATCCCCACCCCCCACGTAGCTCGCCGAACCTGCCAGCCCCCGGCCACGTGCAGGAAGGCCGCCACCACCCGACCAAGACGGCAGCCAGGGCCAGCGCCACGCGGTTCACGATGCGCCTCAGGCAGTCTTCTCCCGATACCTCAACGTGACCACGAGCCTCGTCAGCCAGTGGGAGCGGGGCGAGAAGCGGCCACGGGGCGCTTCGCTGAAGCTCTTGACGCTGGTCGCAAAGAATGGCCTCGATGCGGTCGCGTGATGGAAGCACCCGCCCATCGCTTTCGTTCGACAGAGAGGCGCAGCGAGCCGCCGGCCCTCCACCACCGGCCAGGGAGCGCCTGATGCCCCGGCCCCGCCGCCGCCGTAACGCCCCCCTGCCCTTCTCGCGGAGGCTGGTGCTGCACCAGTGGCTCCTCGGGCTGTTCGGCGTCGAGCGCTTCGACCGGCTTGCCGAGCACCTGCGCGACGAATCGCTCGAAGGGCTGGACGAGGACAACGTCCACCGCTTCTATCGCGCCCTGTGCCTGCACCTGCCCGGGGAGCGGCGCCCGGCCTTGCCGGACGAGGTGCTGCTGGAGCACGATCAGGCGATCGTCGCCGTCACCGCCCGCTTGAACGAGCAACGCATCACCCGTGGCGAGCCCCCGATCGTCTGGAAGTACTTCCAGTACCTCGCCCTGCTCTTCACCGAGATCTACCTCGACCGCTGGTTCCGTAACCCGCGGGCGCTGCTGGCGGCGTTGAACGCGCACATCGCCGCGTTCAACGAGGGCAAGGCGGAGGCCGACCGCGTCTCCCTGTTCGACGAGACCGCCGCCGAAACCGAAGCTTCGACGCAGCTCAACAAGCTGGCGTTCTGGATGGCCACCGGCAGCGGCAAGACCCTCCTCATGCACGCCCACCTCCTCCAGTACCGGCGCCTGGCGGTGAGCCACGGCCGCGCCCGCGACCTCAACCGCATCATCCTGCTGACCCCCAACGAAGGGCTCTCGCGCCAACATCTGCGCGAGTTCGAGACGGCGGGGATCGAGGCGGAGATCTTCAGCAAGGAGGGCCGGGGGCTCTTCGCCGGGCAGGCAGTCGAGATCCTGGAGATCACGAAGCTCAGGGACGAGATGGGAGCCAGGACGGTCGCCGTGGAGGCTTTCGAGGGGAACAACCTCGTGCTGATCGACGAGGGGCATCGCGGGGCCGCCGCGGGCGGGGACGGCGCGTGGATGCGCTTTCGCAACGCGCTCTGCGAGAAGGGCTTCTCCTTCGAGTACTCGGCGACCTTCGGGCAGGCGGTCAAGGGCAACCCGGGCCTCGGCGACCTCTATGCCCGCGGCACCCTCTTCGACTACTCCTACCGCTGGTTCTACGGCGACGGCTTCGGCAAGGACTACCGGATCCTGAACCTCGAAGACGACAGCAGCGCGGAATGGATGGCCAGCTACCTCACCGCCTGCCTGCTCGCCTTCTTCCAGCAACAACGGCTCTACCGCGAGCACGAGGCGGCGCTCCGTCCCTTCAACCTGGAGCGCCCGCTGTGGATCTTCGTCGGCGGCCGGGTCACTGCCACGCTTGCGAAGCGCGACGCCTCGGACATCGTCGAGATCCTGCGCTTCCTGGCCGGCTACGTGTCGGACCGCACCGGCAGCGTCGCGCGCATCCGGGAGATCCTGAGCCGCGGGCTCGTCTCCGCGTCCGGGGAGAACCTCTTTGCCGGGCGCTTCGTCCATCTCGACACCAGCGGGCTGTCGCCCGAACAGGTGTTCGACGAGACCCTGGAGCTCCTCTTCAACGCGCCGCGCGGCGGTGCGCTGCACGTCGAGAACCTGAAGGGGGCGGCGGGGGAGGTGGCGTTGCGGGTGGGGGACAACGAGCCCTTCGGGGTCATCAACGTCGGCGACGACGCCAAGCTCGTGACCCTCTGCGAGCGGGAAGGGTTCAACGTGGCCGAGCGGGAGTTCGCGGGCTCGCTCTTCCACGATCTCGCCGCGCCCCGCTCGACCGTCAACGTGCTCATCGGCTCCCGGAAGTTCACCGAGGGGTGGAATAGCTGGCGCGTCGGCACCATGGGGCTGATGAACGTCGGGCGCGGCGAGGGGGCGCAGATCATCCAGCTCTTCGGGCGCGGCGTGCGGCTCAAGGGCTGCGGAATGAGCCTGAAGCGCAGCGCGAGGGCGGAGCTCGCGGAGGGCCTGGAACGGCCGGACTCCATCGAGTCCCTCGAAACGCTCCAGGTCTTCGGCATCCGCGCCAACTACATGGCCCAGTTCCGGGACTTTCTCGAAGAAGAGTGTCTGCCCGACGACGAACGGATCGAATTCCACCTGCCGATCGTCAGGAACCTCGGCACGCAGCCGCTCAAGACCATCCGGATCAGGAAGACCATCAACGGCGTCAGCACCGAGTCCGGCGGCGCCTTCCGCAAGCTCGGCCCGATGCCGACCCTGCGGCCCCCGGACGAAGTGCCGGCAGACGATGCGAGGGAGCGGGAAGCGGACTATCTCCGGCGGAACCAAGTGGTCATCAACTGGTATCCGAAGATCCAGGCCATGGACCCGGCGGGAGCGGCCTCCGGTGAGGAGGGCGATGATGCCAGCGCGGCGCCCGAACAGGCCCATCTGCAACCGGCCCACGTCGCCTTTCTGGACATTGATGGCCTGTTCTTCGCGCTGGAGCGGTTCAAGGCAGAGCGGGGCTGGTACAACCTGAACCTGTCGCGCGCAGGCATTCGCGATCTCCTGGCCGACACCACCTGGTACCGCCTGCTCATCCCCGAATCCGCGCTCGCCGCCGACTCCATCGACAAGGTCCGGCTCTGGCAGGAGATCGCGCTTGCCCTGCTCAAGAAGTACACGGAGCGCTACTACACCTTCCACAAGCACCAGTGGGAGCTTCCGCACCTCGAATACCGGGCGCTGGCCGAGGACGATCCGAATTTCCCCATGGTGCGCGAGGAAGGCGGTGAGTACGGGTACCGCATCCTCGTCGAGAAATCGCGGCAGGACATCGTGGCAAGGCTGGAAGAGCTGAAGGTGGCGATCGAGGGCGGCGACCTGAAACCCTGGACCTTCCAGGGCCTCAGCGCCGTCTGGTTCGACAAGCATCTGTACCAGCCCTTGCTTGCCCTCGAAGACGGGGTGGTGGAAGTTTCTCCCGTGCCGCTCAACCGGGGCGAGCGCCGCTTCGTGGAGGATCTGAAAACCTGGTGCGACGGCAACGCCGCCGCCTTCGAGGGCAGGGAGCTCTACCTGTTGCGCAACAGGAGCCGGGGCCGCGGCATCGGCTTCTTCGAAGCGGGCAACTTCCACCCCGACTTCATCCTGTGGCTGCTCGCCGGCGACCGGCAGCACGTCACCTTCGTCGACCCGAAGGGCATCCGCAACGTCGGCGCGGACGATCCGAAGATCCGCTTCTTCGAGACCATCAAGGAGATCGAGCGACGCCTCGGCGATCCGAAGGTCGCGCTGGATTCCTTCATCGTGTCCAGTACGCCTTCACACGTGATGGGGAAGCTCTGGGGCATCGGCAAGCCCGAGATGGCGGCGCGGCACATCGCATTCCAGGAGGAGGACCAGGGTTCGTACATCGGTGCGATACTGCGCGGCATCGGGCGCGAACGGGTCGCGAGGGGCGGGTGGTAATGGCGACGTACTCCGAACTGCGCGGCATCGGAAACGAACGGGTCGCGAGGAGCGGGTGGTAATGGCGACGTACTCCGCACTGCACGGCATCGGAAACGAACGGGTCGCGAGGGGTAGGCGGTAATGGCGACGTATTCCGATGCCGAACTCGAAGCGCTGATGTCGGATCTCGAATCCGATCTCGTGGAACGCAAGGAGTCGGCCGCCGACGGCACGAAGATCCGACGCAACGTCTGCGCCTTCGCCAACGATCTGCCGGGAAACGGCAGGCCGGGGGTGGTGCTGGTCGGGGTACGGGACGACGGTTCCTGCGCCTCGTTGCCGATCGACGACGCCCTGTTGACGAGATTGGCAAACATCCACGGCGAAGGCGCCATCCTGCCACTGCCCTCGATGACGGTACAAAAACGGGTGTTGAAGGGCTGCGAAGTCGCCGTCGTGTCCGTCGAGCCAGCGGCCGATACGCCCGTGCGTTACAAGGGCCGCGTCTGGGTCCGGGTCGGCCCGTCCGTTCGCGAAGGTTCCGTGGAAGACGAACGCCTGCTCACCGAACGCCGGCGCGCTGCCGACCTGCCCTTCGATTTGAGGGCGGTGGACGGAGCCCACATCAGTGACCTCGATCGGGACTTCGTGCGCGGCCATTACCTGCCGAACGCGATCGCGCCCGAAGTACTCGAACGGAACACTCGACCACTTGAGCATCAGTTGCGTTCCCTGCGACTGGTTCAGGGAGAAAAGCCGACATGGGGTGCGGTTATTGCGTTCGGATTGGATCCGCAGGCATTCGTGCCCGGCGCTTACGTTCAATTCCTTCGTATCGACGGCACTGAGATTACCGATCCGATCCGGGATCAGAAGCAGCTCACCGGTGGATTGGCCGACGTGGTTCGCCGGCTCGACGAGCTCCTCGACCTGAACGTTTCGGTTCGCACCCAGGTCGCGGGCGTGCCGCGGGAGAGGCAGCGCCCCGACTACCCCGCCGATGCCTTGCGGCAACTCGCGCACAACGCCGTCATGCACCGCAGCTACGAAGGAACCAACACCCCGATACGGATACACTGGTTCTCCGACCGGATCGAGATTGCGAGCCCCGGCGGGTTGTACGGAAGGATCACGCGCGACAACTTCGGCACGGGAGACACCGATTACCGCAATCCGCTTCTGGCCGAGATCATGGCCAATCTGGGGTTCGCGCAACGCTTCGGCCTCGGCGTGCCGCTGGCTCGCAGAGCCCTGGAAGAGAACGGCAATCCGGCGCCTGAATTCGAATTCCAACAGACCCTGGTCGTCGCCACGGTGAGGGCCGCACCGTGAGAAGCATCGCCGTGTTCAACAACAAGGGCGGCGTTGGAAAGACCTCCCTCGTCTACCATCTCGCCTGGATGTACGCGAGGCTCGACTTCAACGTCCTGGTGGCGGACCTCGACCCACAGGCGAATCTCACCAGCATGTTCCTGAACGACGAGGAGCTTGAGAACCTGTGGGAGGAAGATCGCGAGGATGGGACGATCTACACCTCCCTGCGACCGCTCCTGGAAGGCACCGGAGACGTCACGACGCCGCATGTAACGGAGCCCGCGCCCGGAATCGGACTGGTCGCGGGCGACGTGCTGCTATCCGGGGCGGAAGACGAGCTGACGAGCCAGTGGCCGGACTGCCTTGACCGAAAGCCCCGTGCATTCCGCGTGCTTTCGGCCATCTCGCGAGCCCTGCACGGGGCGGCGGAGGAGGTTGCCGCAGACCTGATCCTGATGGACGTCGGCCCGAACCTCGGTGCTCTCAACCGGGCGGTACTGGTCGCCGCGGACCATGTCGTCGTGCCGCTGGCGGCCGACCTCTACTCCATTCGGGGCCTCCACAATCTCGGACCGACCCTGCGCCGGTGGCGGAAGGAGTGGTCGGAGCGCCGGAAGCGCAACCCGGTAGCGGGCCTGGACGTGCCGCGCGGAGACATGCGGCCGATCGGGTACGTGGTGCTTCAACATGCGGTGCGGTTGAATCGCCCGGTCATGGCGTATGAACGCTGGATGGAACGCATACCGGGCGCGTACCGTAATTTCGTGGTCGGCCAGGCCGCACGGCCCGCCCTTTCCATGGCCAATGATAGGCACTGCCTGGCCGCCCTCAAGCATTATCGAAGCCTGATGCCGCTCGCGCAGGAGGCGCGCAAACCGATGTTCGCCCTGAAGCCGGCGGACGGCGTCATCGGCAGCCAGGTCAATGCCGTGCGGGGGTGCTACCGCGACTTCCGGGCACTCGCCCGGACCGTGGCCCGGCGATGCGGGGTGACGACCGCCTGACGTTCCTCCGGGAGCGGTGGTGCTGCTTTCGGTCCCTGGATCGAAACGGTAATAGCCATTGGTGATCGTTTATGTCATCGTCAAAAGCGGATTGCCTCAATTTTCACGACGAGCGGGCGTCAGTGGAGGATCGGTCAGATCGAGGCCAAATATTGCAATGCGTACGCCATACAAATCTTCTCCCGACTGTTGCATCAATCAAAGACCTGTCATTCCCGCGAAAGCGGGAATCCAGAGACTTTCATGATTGAAATGGATTCCCGCTTTCGCGGGAATGACGGGAATGACGGCCTGAAGAAGACCATTAGGAGACTGATCGAATTAAGGTTTCCAACTTCATCGCGGGTGCAATTCACCGATCCGGTTACCGTGACACGCGCTTCGATGCAGAAACCGCCGTCACCTGGAAACTCTATTTTCGTCACCCTCCTTAGCGCGTGTGGCTTACCCTCACTGTTCTTTCAGTATCAGGGCAAGCGTGGCGGACGCATCCAGAATGACCACGGCCGTCTCAATCCTTCGCGGCTTCGGCTCGGCGAGCGGCGATGAACTCATCGACGACGCCCGCACTTTTCCTCCTGCGCCTGCGCTTTGCGACGGCCCACACCCGTTCGAGCGCGGCGTCGATGGTCTGGAGCCTGATGAAGCCGTCATCGAGCGAGATCGTCAGGTCCTGCCCGTCATGGATGTCGAGCGCCTTGCGGATGCCGGCGGGCACGATCACCCGGCCGGCCCGGTCGATGCGGACGCGCTGGGTCAGGGAAGGCTTGGCTGGCGTCGCACCATGGGCTGTCGTGCCACGACTGTCGCATTCTGCCATGGATATCTCTCCAGGCTGGAAACGGCTGTTGCGGGTTCTTTCAGTTTTGTACCAGATATCTGAAAGGTGCCGCAATCATGTAGCTCCCGTTCAGCGGCTCCTGCCATCCCGGCCGCTGGTTCTGCCGTATCGGGTTCGGTGCATCGAGATGCCTGAGCACGAATCCACTCCACCCACAGGATGTGTTCCAGCTCGGCACGCGCCGGTGGCGGAAGGGTGACGCCTGTCCCCGCTCAAGGATTCCGCCAATTCCTTGACCGTCCGCCGAAACGGGGCGGCGGTGGTGGTGCTGCTTTCGGGTCTCTGGATCGAAACGGCAACGGTCATTGACGATCGCTCAGGTCGTCGAAAGCGGATGACCTCGACTTCCGAGTCAGATGGGCGTCGGCAGCGCTATCCGGCGCCTTCCGCCCAGATCCGCCGCCAGGCGTCGAATTCGGCCAGAGTGATCCGGTGGCGCGCGTAGTTTCCTTCGTGCAGGCCGAGGATGTCCCGCTCGGCCGTCTCCCTGAACGGCTCGCGGTCGTCGGCCGGCTCGATGTTCGCATCCGCCCATGTGGCGATGTGGACGAACGCCGCCCTCCGGTCCATGCGCCCGCGCACGATCTCGCCGACGATCTCGCGTAGCGCGGCGCGGTACCGCAGCCTGAAGGGATCGGGCTCGCCGATGGACTGCCGGATGGCGGCATAGCGGGCCGCGGACCGTTCATACGCCCAGATGAACACGTCTTTCAGCAAGTCGATCCGGTTCAGCTCGTACACCCCGAGCATGGCCTCGGTATACGTGGATCGCGGGACGTCGATGAACGACAGCGGACACAGGTTGCCCTTGATGAACGGGATGTTCGCGCCGAGGCGGGATACGCGCTTGTTGACGTCGTCGAAGGGCTGAAGGTAGGGCAAGTGCACCATGAAGAAGAAGGACTGCTCGAACGGGTCCTCGATGGCGGCGGCCGTCGCAAGCATCCGATCGAAACATTCCTCGATGCGCTGGGGCATTTCCAGAGGGTGGAAGACGGATTGCTCGATGCCGACCGCGATGTGCCGCAACCGGCCTGCCGCCGTCTCGTCCGGAAGCAGGTTGTTCGCAAGCATCGCGTGCAGGTTGAGGATCGTATGGCGGTTGAAGCCGGTCTGCGCCGCCGCGTCGACGAGGAACTCGATCGCGTCCTTGTGGTTGAGGATCATCTGGGCTTCGAGGCGTTCCCGGCCTTCGGCTTCCTCGCCGAAGTGGAGGAGACGCCTGGTGTCGAGCAGGGAATAGGTGTTGCCTTCGAGGCGGCTCGAATTCCACGAGAGGTCGATGAGCAACCGATCCAGGATGCGGCGCGCGTACGTTCCCGCCGGTTGCTCCGTCATCCTCGGGCGGCCCACTTCCGCGAGATGGACCTGTTCCCGCGGGGAGAGCCAGGCGCTCACGTTGGGCCGGTAGGCATCCAGGAACCCCCGGTCGTAGCCCACCGGCGTTCGTGCGTGGAGCGGGCGGCGGAGATGGTTCCGGATCTCGGCGCTGTCTTTCGAGAGGGGCACGGAGGCTTCCTCCCGCGCGCCGGCCCGCGCCACGCCCTCTCCGGCGGACGCGCTTCGCTCCGTCACGGCCGGGAGGCGGTACCTGGCCCCGCGCCCTTCGCCTTCCCTGATGAGGCGGCCCTCGTCCACGAGGAGCTTCAGGCGGTATTGCAGGGTCCGGATCGGCAGATCGATCCCGGCGTCGCGGGCGATCTGCCGCATCGTGACACCACCGGGATGGCCGCGGATGGCGGCCTCGACCGTCTTCAGCTCCTGATCGGGGATGCGTTTGGCCATGGCCGTTGTTGCGCGTATCGTGCGAATACCCCTTTTCGCGCAACTTACACGCCCTTTCGCGCAACCAAAAGTGTTTCGCGCAACTTACACGCCCTTCCGCGCAACTTGGTCAGCCAGTCCCACGATTCGCCGAAGTCCATGACCACCGGTTGGGTGCGCAGGAAACGCATCCCGGCATCCGCGATCGCCTCGGCCACCGAGGCGTCGATCAATGCCGGGAATTGGCGAAATCGCCCATGCCCGCACCCGACGCGCCGACGAGCAGAGAACAGGTCTGCTTCATGCAAGTCCGCGCCGCGGAAACACCGCGCCGGAAAACACCGGCGAAAGCACTCACCCCGCCAGCAACTCCGAGACGCATGCATCGAGGAAACGCATGAAACCGCTGCCTTCCCGGCTCGGGGTCGCCACGCAATGCCCCCAGGGCGAATCGTAGGGGCGGAGCTCGGCGTTCGGCATGTGCTCCGCCTCGATGGCGTTGTCTTCGGGCGGGAAGTAGAGGTCCGTGGTGCATGGAACGAGGATGGCGCGGGCGCGGATCGCGCCGAGCGCGCGCTCGAAATCCCCCCGGTAGCGCTGGTTGGCGCTGACGTCGCCCCGCTGCCAGGTCCGGAGCTTGGCCAGCAGGTCGTTGGCGTCCCATGCGAGGTGGTCGCGCTCCCAGTCGAGGAGCAGATCCTCGGCCGTCTCGAAGCCCAGCTCCCGGTGGAGCCGCTCACGGTAGAACGTCTGCGAGTACGCCCATCCCGCGTAGACCCGCCCGAACGCCCTGAGGCCGGTCTCGGGCGGCGAAGCGTAGTCGCCGCCCGCGAAGGCGGCGTCGGCGGTGAGGGCGGCCTTCACCCCTTCGAGGAACACGACGTTGTGCGGAGAGGTCCGGGCGGAGGCGCAAAACGGCAGGATCGCGTCCACCATGTCGGGGAACTGCGCGCCCCACTCATACGACTGGCATCCGGCCATGGACCATCCCATGACCAACGCGATGCGCTCCACCCCAAGCGCCTCGGTGAGCAGGCGGTGCTGGCAGGCGACGTTGTCGTGGAGGGTGACGGCGGGGAAGCGCGGGCCGTCGAAGGGGGGCGGCGTGTTGCTCGGCGATGACGACAGGCCGTTGCCGAACATGTTGATCGACACGATGCACCAGCGCGACGGGTCGAGGGCCGGCACCGCCCGCAGGTAGCCTTCGTTGCGCGCGTGGGTACCGGTATAGAAGGTCGGCATGACGATCGCGTTGTCCCGGCCCGCATCGAGCGAGCCGTGGACCTTGTAGGCGAGCTTCGCATCCGGCAGCGTGACGCCGGACTGGAAGGTCACGTCGCCGAGCTCGAACACCTCGTAGTCCGGGGTCATCTCGGATTCGCCTCGTGCGTGTTCAGGACCCGGCCGGGAGCGGGGCCGGGGTTCGGCCGGAAACGGGCTCCCGCCATCCCGCACGATGCGGAGCGCGAGCGGCGCTCCGGGAGCGCCGTCGCACGGTCTGCCGGCGGCGCTGGAAGGTCCGCTTCCCCGTTCCTGCTGCGACTCCCGCTCAGTAGAGCCGCAGGTACTCCTGCACCTCCCAGTCGGTGACCGTCTGGTGGTAACGCTCCCACTCGTCGACCTTGTACCGCAGGAAGGAATTGAGCATCACCGGGCCGAGCACCTCGGCCGCCAGCGGGTCGCCCTTCAGGATCTCGGTCGCCTCCAGCAGGTTCCTCGGCAGGCGCTGTCCGCCACCGGCGCGGATCTCCTCGTCGGTGAGCTGGTAGAGGTCCTTGTCGAGCGGCGGCCCGGGGTCGATGCCCTCGGTCACCCCGGCCACCGCGGCGGCGGTGGTCATCCCCAGCGAGAGGTATGGATTCATGCACATGTCGGCGGCGCGGTTCTCGATGCAGAACCGGTTCTGGGGCAGCCGCAACATGCAGGAGCGGTTGTTGTTGCCGTAGGTCATGTGGGTCGGCGCCCAGGTCACGGTGCCGCCCTCGAACCCGCCGACCCGGGGCACCAGCCCGTTGTAGGAGTTGACCGTGGAGCAGGCGATGGCGGTGAGCGCCCCACCGTGGCGCAGCAGCCCGCCTACCGCGTGGTACACGGCATCGCTCCACCCACCGCCGGCGTCCTCGAAGAGGTTCACCCCCGGCTCGCCGGTGCGCTGCATCGAGTAGTTGATGTGGGCGCCCGAGCGCCAGTCGCCGATGGTGGGCTTGGGCATGAAGGTGATGAACATGCCGTGCTTCTTGGCGACCTCCTTCAGCAACACGCGCAGGAACACCAGCCGGTCGGCCATGCGCAGCACGTCCGTGTAGCCGAAGTCGAGCTCGAACTGCGAGTAGGCGCCCTCGGCCACCACGTCCTTGAGCCCCCAGCCGAGCTCGTCGAGGATGTCGATGAGGGCGCCGAGGAACCCCATGGAGTCGATGGAGTACTCGACGTCGTAGCCGAACGCCTGCCGCCTCGGTCGCATCCCCTCGCCGGGCGGGGGATCGTCGTCGAACGCCTTGACCGGCTGCCCGTCGCGCCAGCGCATGGCGATGAACTCGGGCTCGATGCCCGCGAATCCCGCGTAACCCTTCGCCGCGGCGTCGCGCACGATGCGCTTGAGCGCATGCCGGGGACACAGGTTGTAGGGGGCGTCCTCCCACCACAGATCCGCGAACATCCACGCGCAGGCGCGATCCCAGGGGCAGATGACCAGGGTGTCGAGATCGGGCACCGGGATCTGGTCGGAGTCGGCCGGCGTGAGCTCCGGCACGAACGAGACCGAGTGCACCGCGAACTGCGGTCCCTTGCCCATGCACAGGTTCTCGAAGTCGGCCAGCGGCACCGGCTTCGTCTTCGGCACCCCGAGCATGTCGATCCAGCACGAGAACACGTACCGGACCCCCGCCTCGGCGAGCTTCGCCTTGCATTCGCGCACGCGCTCGACATCGGGCAGCGCGCCGGCCATGTTTCCTGATGTGGTGTTCATTGACGTCCTCTCTCGAGCCCCGGGTCAACGTCCAAGTGGGGCCTGCGAATCCGATGAAATATCTGTCCGGAGATATGTCGCTTCCCCGAATCGATCTTTCATGAGGATGCCATACAGATCAACAATTCGATTGCCGGCCGTGAACCCGCTCGTCCGACGGGAACCACCGGGCTTCGAGGGCGTCAATGATGACACGAGTGCTGCCCGGCACACCGACCGACGTAGAACGGGTTCGTCACATGCCGGATGCGACCGCTGCGCGAAATCGCCGACCGCCGGGGAACGGGGTCCGTTCCATGCGAGGGCAAGCGCGTTTCCGCCCGGTCGTCCAGTGTCTGCTCATGCGCCGTGCGCCGCCTGGCGCCCGGCGTGCAAGGGAGGATCAGCCATGAGTCCATCACTCCAGGCGGTCATCGGCGCCGAGGCGCTGGCCGCGTTCGAAACTCCGGGGCCGGTGGCCCGCGGATTGACCTCCACCGCCTATACGAGCGAGGCGTTCTTCGCGCTCGAGAACGAACGGCTCTTTCCCGGCTCGTGGGTCTTCGCCGGCTTCGCGCACGAGCTGGCCCGGCCCGGCGACGCGATGCCGGTGAGCGTGGCCGGCAAGCCCCTGCTGCTGGTGCGCGACGCGGGGGAACGGATCCGGGCGTTCCACAACGTATGCCGCCACCGCTGCCTGAAGCTCGTCGACGCACCCTGCAACGTGGGCCGCGCCATCCGCTGCCCCTACCATTCATGGACCTACGGACTCGACGGCAGCCTCCGGCTCACCCCCTACTTCGGCGGCCGGGACCCGCGCGCGGCGCCGCCGGGCTTCGACCGTGCGGAGCACGGGCTGGCGCCGGTGAGGTCGGCGACGTGGCACGACTGGATCTTCGTCAACCCCGACGGCGGGGCGCCGCCGTTCGAGGACTTCACGGCGCCGCTCGAACGCCGGCTCGACGGGTTCGACCTCGCCGGCCTCCACCATCTCGCCACCATCGACTTCGGGGAAGTGGCCGCGAACTGGAAGCTCCTGGTGGAGAACTTCATCGAGCCCTACCACGTGCAGTTCGTGCACGCCACCACCACCGAGCAGCCCCTGGCCGACCACTACACGGTCAACGACGCGGACTGCCTCGGATGCGCCATCGACGTCTCGGGCGACGCGACGCGGGACGACACCCTGTCGGTGAGCGCCCGCTACCTCACCCTGTTCCCGAACTTCGTGTTCGGGTATTACGTTCCGGACCAGGTCGGCGTACAGATCGTCCTGCCGCTGGCCCCGGACCGCACCATCCAGCGCCGCGCCATCTATTCCGTGGGGCCGGAGCCGGCTTCGGCCGGGCAGACGGAACGGCTCGTCCGGCTCTGGCGCGAGGTGCACCGCGAGGATCACGCCATGTGCGAACGGCTCCAGCAGGGCCGCGCCTCCGAAGTCGCCGCCGGGGGCGGCGTGCTCTCGCCGATCTGGGAGGACTCCGTGCGCACCTTCCAGGGTCTCGTCGTGGGCAGCCTGCGATGAGCGCGGTAACGAGATCGGCTCCGGGGAGGCCGCTCCGACCCGAGAGCGCGATCCCCCAGGGCCGGTACCGGGGCCACGGGATCCGGCCCGCGTCCGAGCCCGACGGGGAGCTCGTCCGCATCGGCCCCGGCACGCCTTGCGGGGAGTATCTGAGGCGGTTCTGGCATCCGGTGGCGATGTCCTCCGAGATCGCCGAGTTGCCGGTCGCACTCCGGATACTGGGCGAGGATCTGGTGGTCTTTCGCGACGGCGACGGGCGGGTCGGGCTCGTGCACCGGCACTGCCCCCATCGCCGGGCCTCGCTCGAATACGGCGATTGCCGGCAGCGGGGAATCCGCTGCTGCTATCACGGCTGGCATTTCGACGTCGACGGCGCCCTGCTCGAAGCCCCGGGCCAGTCCCCGGAGGCCCAGGCGCGGCTGAAGGAGCGGGTGCGGCTCGGGGCGTATCCCGCTTTCGAGTACCAGGGGCTGGTGTTCGCCTACCTCGGCCCGCCGGACGAGACACCCGAGTTCCCGGTCTACGACACGCTGGAGCTCGCGGACATGGAGAGGGTGCCCTACCGGGCGCCGTTCCGATGCAACTGGCTACAGGTCCTCGACGCCATTCTCGATCCCATCCATACCAGCTTTCTGCACTCCAGCATCAGCCGCGAGCAGTTCTCCCCCGGCTTCGGCGAGATCGGCCGGATCGACTTCTTCGAGCGCTCGGCGTGGCTGATGGGAACGAACACCCGCCGGGTGGGCGGGAACGTCTGGTTCCGGGTCAACGAGCTGGTGCTGCCGAACTTCACCCAGGCCGGGGCCGCGTTCGCCGCCGACGGCACGAAGCAGCGCTACTACGGGCGCACCGCCTTCGTGCGCTGGGTGGTTCCGATCGACGACGAGAACACCATGGCCCTGGCGTGGGCCTGCTTCGGAGAGCGGGGCGACCCTCCGGCATGGAACACCCCGCAAGGGCCGGAGCTCATCGAGCAGGGCGAGGTCTTCGACCGTCCCTACGAGCAGCGCCAGCGCTTCCCGGGCGATTCCGAGGCGGTCGAAGGCATGGGACGCATCACCGTGCACGACGAAGAGCACCTGGCGCCGAGCGACAAGGGCGTGGCGCTCATGCGCCGGCGGCTCCGGGAGCAGATCAGGACGGTCGCGGCAGGCAGGGAGCCCTTGCGGGTGACCGACCTCGCACCGAACCCCGTGCCGACCTACGGCGGCGACTCGGTGCTCACACTTGCACGCGGCGGCGAGGCGGACGAGTCCGAACGCTTCCGCCGGCTTGCCCACGCCTTCATGCAGATACAGTTCGAGGCCGACGCCCTGCCCGAGCCCGAGCGGGTGGCGTTCGTGACCGAGCGGCTGCGGGCGCTGGAGGCAACGGGTGGGGGCGGGTCGTGAGCGCCCCGGGCGTCATCCGCTCTCCGGGCGATCGAACCGCTGGCTCGCGTTCCTTCCCGGCCATGGCCGCGAGCCGGACCTCGCGGGTCCACACCGGGAACGGCCATGCCTCCGCGGAGACGCTTCCGCCGGCACGGGAAGACGAGCCGTGAGCGCTCCGGGCGGCCAAGCCCCCGGCCCGCATTCCTCGCCGATCGTGGCAGCAGGCCGAACCTTGCGGGTCCACGTTAAGAACAACCACGCCTCCCCGGAGACGTTCCCGCCGACGCCGGAAGGCGAGGCGGTGTTCACCATCACCCGCGAACGCTTCGAGGACGCCGCGGCCCGGTATCCGCACGTGGCGCGGCATCTCGACGTGTTCATCGACTGGGATCTCGACCACTTCGAGCGCTCGATGCGCACCGCCGAGGTGCTGGTGACCTGGGATCTCCCCACCGCGAACCTGGCCGAGGTCGCGCCGAACCTGCGCCTGATCCACGTCATCGGCGCCGGGGTGGAGCACCTGTGCCCGATGGACTGGGTGCCGGCCGGGGTCACCGTGGTCAACAACCGCGGCGCACACGCGGACAAGGCGGGAGAGTACGGGCTCATGGCGGTGCTGATGCTTCACAATCGCCTCCCCGCCATCGTCGGCAACCAGCGGCGGGCGCACTGGGAGTCGTTGTACTCGACACCGATCGGCGGAAAGACGCTGCTGGTGATCGGCGTCGGCAGCATCGGCGCAGCGGTCGCTCGACGCTGCCGGACGCTCGGGATGCGGGTGCTCGGCGTGAGCCGGCATGGCCGACCTCTCGATGCGGTCGACGAGATGCATACCTCCGGCCGACTGGACCATCTGCTCCCGCGGGCGGACTTCGTGTTCCTCGCGGCGCCGCTCACGCCCGAGACCCGCAACCTGCTCGACGCCCGCCGGCAGGCGCTCATGAAGCGGGGCGCCGGGGTGGTGAACGTCGGACGGGCGGCGACGATGGATTACGATGCGCTCACCGCCAACCTCCGAAGCGGGCATCTCTCGGGCGCCGTCCTGGACGTCTTCGACCCCGAGCCGCTGCCCTCCGGCTCGGCCCTGTGGAGCGCCCCCAACCTCATCGTCACCCCGCACGTGTCCGCCGACGACGGCGATTCCTACGTTCCGCTGACCCTGGAGCTCGTTTTCCGTAACCTCGAACGGCTTCTCGAAGGGAAGCGGCTCGAGAACGTGGTGCGGCCGGAGCTCGGGTATTGAGGCTTGGTCGGGAACGCCCTGGCGTGCGGGGCGGGCTTGCGCAACACTTTACGGAGAAGGGATCGGGTCGTCCCGGAGGATCGCTCCCGGCGGGAGGTCGCGAATGGAACGGGACCCCTCTTCTTCCGGCCCTTCCGGGCGCCTCGCGGGGCGGCAGCCGGCGAGCACCGTGTTCCTCGCCTTTCTCGCGCTCGGCCTGACCTCCTTCGGGGGGCCGGTGGCCCACATCGGCTACTTCCGCGAGGCATTCGTGGTTCGTCGGGCCTGGATGGACGAGCGCGGCTACGCGGACCTCGTCGCGCTGTGCCAGATGCTTCCCGGCCCGACGTCGAGCCAGGTCGGGATCGGCGTCGGGCTCACGAAAGCCGGCCTCGCGGGTGGGTGCGCGGCCTGGCTGGGATTCACCGCGCCGTCGGCGATCGCGCTCATCGCGCTCGGATACGGCGTGGTCGCATTCGGCGATGCGATTCCGGCGGGGCTTCTGCACGGCCTCGGGGCCGTCGTCGTCGCGGTGGTCGCCCAGGCGGTATGGGGCATGGCGAGGACGCTTTGCCCCGATCCGCCCCGGGTCACCATCGCGGTGCTCGCCGCTGCCGCCGTGCTCGGCGCCGGCGGATCGGCGACCCAGGTCGCGGCCATCGCCGCCGGCGGTCTCATCGGGTTGCTGTACCTGCGGGCCGAGACCCCTCCGCCGCCCGCCTCGGGACGCGACGCGCCCGCATCGGGGATTGCGGCGGCATCGCTCGTGCTCTTCTTCGTCCTGCTCGTTCTTCTGCCCGTACTTGCCTCGACCTGGCCTTCACAAGGTCTGGCCCTCGCCGACAGCTTCTACCGTTCAGGCTCCCTGGTATTCGGCGGGGGGCATGTCGTGCTGCCGTTGCTGAAAGCGGAGGTCCTGCCGCCAGGCTGGGTCTCGGAAGATGCCTTTCTCGCCGGATACGGCGCCGCCCAGGCGGTGCCGGGTCCGCTCTTCACCTTTTCCGCCTACCTCGGCACGGTGATGGAGACGCCGCCCGCGGGGTGGCCGGGAGGCCTGATCTGCCTCGCCGCCATCTTCGCGCCGTCCTTCCTCCTGGTCGTCGGCACCCTGCCGTACTGGAACGCGCTGCGCCGCCTGGAGACGGCCCGCCGGGCGATGCTCGGCATCAACGCGGCCGTCGTCGGCCTTCTTCTCGCCGCCCTCTACGATCCGGTGTGGACGAGCGGAGTCCGCTCGGCGGGTGATTTCGTCCTCGCACTCGCCGCATTCGCCCTGCTGGTGTCCTGGAAGCTGCCCCCCTGGCTGGTGGTGGTCCTCGGCGCCCTGACGGGGTGGGCAGTGGAGGCGCTGGCCGGGCAGTAGTGGCCGTCGTGGTCACGGCCCGAGACCTTTTCAGGGCAGGGGAACGATCAGGGTCGGGACGCGCGAGCGCCTCAGCACGCTCTTCGCCACTCCTCCCAGGAAGGTATGGCTGAGACCCTTCTCGTGCGCCCCCATCACGATGAGGTCGCACCCCAGCTTGACCGATGTCTTGAGGATCTCCTCGGCCGGGTAGGATTCGACGACGTCGACAGACTTGATCCGGTCACGGACCTTCCGGTCCTCGGGGGTTTGCTGCGACCAGAACGTGTCCTGCTGCTTCATGACCTCCGAACGGATGGTCCGGACCCGCTCCTCGAGGGCCTCGTGGCGCTTGCCGGCGTCCATCAGGAACCCCTGGATGGTCACCTTGGCGTCGGTGGAGAGCTCTTCCACCACGTGCAGCACGTGCATGTCGGCGCCGGTCAGCTTCGCCAGCCAGGCGGCATAGCGAAGCGCCACGTTGGAATTCTCCGAGAGATCGCTGCAATACAGGAGCTTGCGCACTTCCGCGGGCATGGGTCGGGTTCCTTTACGGTCGCCGGTCGCCGCCGGTCGTCAGTATCCAAGCGCTCTGGGCAGCCAGAGCGAGATCTCCGGCACGTAGGCGATGATGAACACCGCGATCACCGCGACCAGGGCGAAGGGGATGGCGCGCACCGATATCTCCTCGATGGACGAGTTGGAGATGCCGGAGGCGATGAACAGGTTCTCCCCGAGTGGCGGGGTCTGGAAGCCGATCTCGCAGCAGCAGACCATGACGATGCCGAAGTGCAGCGGGTCGATGCCCAGGTTGTAGGCGATCGGCAGCAGCACCGGCGTCAGGATCAGGATGGTGGCCAGGGTCTCCATGAACATGCCGACGAACAGCAGGAAGAAGATGAGCATGGCCCAGATCAGGAAGATGTTGTCGGTCACGTTCAGCATGGATTCGGCGATGATGGCGGGGATCTCGTTCTCCACCAGCAAGCGCCCGAAGACCGTCGCCGTGAACAGGATCAGCAGCACCCGTCCGGTCAGCCAGGTGGTCGTTTGCAGGGAGTGGAAGAGGTTCTCCATCTTCAGCTCCCGGTGCACGAAGAAGCCGATGACCAGCGTGTAGAAGATGGCCACGATGGCCGATTCGGTGGGCGTGAAGAAGCCGGTGTAGATGCCGCCCAGGATGACCAGCGGGGCCAGGATCGACCAGATGCCGGCGGTGAACGCGCGGCCGATGTTGCCCAGCGACCAGCCTTCCGCCGTTCCCTTGTAGCCGTACCGCCGGCACAGGATGTAGTTCATGATCAGCAGGCTGAGCGCCAGCAGCAGCCCCGGGAAGACGCCTGCGATGAACAGCTTGGGGATGGACACCGACTGGAACTCGCCGAACGTGTCCACCGCTTCCGGGGACGGGTTCATGCCCAAGGCCGAAATACCGAAGATGACCATGGGAATGGACGGCGGGATGACGACGCCGAGACCGCCCGAAGACGCGGTGATCGCCGACGCATAGCCCTTGTCGTAGCCGCGCGCGGCCATCGCGGGGATCATCAGCATGCCGACGGCGGCGGTGGTCGCCGGGCCGGAGCCGGAAATGGCCCCGAAGAACAGGCAGGCGATGACCGTCGCGGCGGAAATGCCGCCGGTCACCGGACCGGCGAACGATTCGGCCAGGGCCACCAGGCGCTTCGAGATGCCTGCCGCCTCCATCAGGGCGCCGGCCAGGATGAAGGCCGGGAGCGCCATCAGCGGAAATGCGCCGACGGAGGTGAAGGCGATCTGTACGAACTTGATGGGGTTCTCATCCAGAAAGAGGAAGGTCGCCAGGGCGGAGACGCCCAGTGCGACGGTGATGGGTGCGCCCAGCACCAGGAGGACCAGAAATGATCCGAACAGGAGCAGGACGATGATGGCTTCGTATTCCATGAGAACGAGACTCCCCTCGAATCAGCCGCCGGCCTCGCGGCTGGCTTCGGCGCCGCCGTCGAGCCCCTCCTCGAGCATCTTGTCGACCTCGGCCTTTTCCGGGTCGACGACTTCGACGCCCTTGACGAGCTTCACGTAGTTCACCTGGATGATGCGGATGGACATCAGGGCGAAGGCCACCGGCAACATCATGTAGAAGTACTTCATGGGAACCCCGAGGGTCTGGGATTTCCAGAACGGGTTCATCTTGTTGAACACGAAGTCGTAGCTCAGATAGACGAAGTAGACATTGAACCCGAGCCAGAAGAGGTCCGCGAACGCCTCGACCCACGGAACCGCCT
The DNA here is from genome assembly GCA_958295835.1 of uncultured Gammaproteobacteria bacterium. GTDB lineage: Bacteria > Pseudomonadota > Gammaproteobacteria > HK1 > HK1 > HK1. The sequence goes on along the minus strand of OY282378.1, from coordinate 2,378,712 downwards.
TCCTGGGCAGGAGGTTGAACTGGAAGGTCACCCGGTTGTGGGCTCCCAGCTTGGCGGCGTAGCTGGCGCCGAAGAAGACGAACCAGACGAACAGGTACGTCGCCAGCTCCTCGCTCCACGACAGGGAGAAATCGAAGAATTCCCGCATCAGGATCTGCGCGAACAGCAGCACGACGAAGAACGCCAGCAGCGACCGGCAGACGTAGCTTTCGATGTTGTCGAAGACCCTGATGAACACGTTGTTTCCCATCATCGCCTCCCTCATCCCTTGCACGCCCGGCGGCGGGCAAGGGCGCAACGCGCCGCCGACACGCTCGCCGCGGGCGTCAGAACACCGGCCGTTTACCGGACCCGTTCATAGAAGCCGGCGTCGAACATCGGCCCGTAGTCGTCGAGCGCCTCGGGCATGGCGCCCTGCTCGACGTAGAAGTCCGCCACCTCCCTGGTGAACGCCTGCACCCCGCCCCGCATCCAGGTTCCGGTCAACTGGGCGTCGCGGGTGTAGAACTGGAACCGCGAGAGAAGGATGTTGGACTCCTTGAGACTCAGGCCGGCGGCCTCGGCGATGACCGGTCCCGCCTCGTCCGGGTGGTCGTCCAGGTAGTCCGCCGCGCGATCCGACACCCTCAGGAACGCGGTCACCAGATCCGGATGCGCTTCGGCGAAATCGTTGGTCACCGCGACCACGTCGAACGTCCGAATGCCGATCTTGGTCTGCTCCCGAGCGCTCATCAGGACCCGGTTCTTGCCAAGCATGCGTCTGAGCGCACCGCCCCAGCCGCAGGCCATGGTCACTTCGCCGCGGGCCAGTGCCTCGGCGCCCTTGACGGACACCATGTCGACGAGGTCCAGCTTGCCGGTGTCGACGGCGAGGAAGTCCAGGGTGCGCAACAGCTTGTAGTGGGTCACGGTGCCGAAGGGCACCGCGATCTTCTTGCCTTCGAGCTCGTGGGCGTTGGCCTTGTCGATGGCGGCCTTGTAGTGCACCACGCAGTTGTCGTTCTCGGCGTAGGACACCGCGATGCCGACCGTCGTCAGGGGGGCGCCCCCGGACACCGCCCTCATGAACGGAATGATGCCCATGGAATAAGAGATGTCGACCTCGCCGGCGACCATGGCGTCGGCCATCTGGACGCCGGAGTCGAAAGGCCGCCACTTGACTTCGAGGCCCATCTCCTCGTCGTACCATCGCTCGGCCTGGGCCACCTGGTTGGCCGTCGGCCATTCCGGGAAGTAGGCGACGGTGATGGCTTCGGGCTTCTCTGCGGCCGTAGCGCCGGGAGCGAAAGCCGTCGCCAGCGCGGTCGCCAGAATTGCCGCGATCGTTCGTTTCATCGGGCGTTCCTCCCCTTCCGCCTGTCCTCGCCCGCCCGGCGGCGGGCGAGGACGCAGTGGTCGCAACGCACTGGCTGCGGGCCGAAGCCGCGGGCCGGCATCAACTGCGGCCCAGCATCTCCAGGACCCGATCGAGCTTCTCCTTGCCGCCGATGCTGTCGTAGAACTTCGGCCATACCGCCTGGGTGGCGCGCTCGATGAACTCCTTCTCGCCGTCGGCGGGGTCCATGATCTCCATGCCTCTCGCGATCAGGTCCTCTCTGATCGCCGCCTCGCTCTTGCGCAGGTGCTCGGCGCTGTGCATGGTCGCCAGCTTGCCGGCTTCGATCAGCATCTGCCGAGTCTCTTCGTCGAGCCCCTGAAATATCTCCTCGCTGACGATCAGCGGCTCGATGGAGAAGATGTAGCGGATGTTGGTGATGTACTTCTGTACCTCATAGAACTTCATCGAATGCACGGTCAGGTACGGATTGTCCTGGCCGTCCACGACCTTCTGCTGCAGCGCCGTGAAGGTCTCCGACCACGCCATCGGCGACGCGTTGATCCCCCAGGACTTGTAGGTGTCGAGCATGATCTCGTTCTTCGGCACCCGGATCACCAGTCCTTCCAGATCCGCCACCGTGCGCACCGGTTTCTTGGAATTGGTCAGCACCCGGAAGCCGGTATAGGTCCAGCCGATGATCCGCACCTTGGCGTCGCGGATGGTGTTCTCGACCAGCTCCTGGCCGACCGGCCCCTGGGTCAGCTTGACGGCATCGTCCAGGCTCAGGATCACGTACGGCAGGGTGAAGAGGCCCACCGTGGGAGAGAAGGGGGTGATGTTGTTGATGGCGAGCAGGGACATGTCGAGCGTGCCCAGCGCGGCGTCGTTGACCGTATCCTGCTCGGAGCCGAGCTGGCCGTTGAGGAACAGCTTGGCCCGGTGCTTGCCGCCGCTGAGCCGCTTGAGCTCCTCGGCGAACTTCTTGCCCAGCTCGTGCTGCGCGCTGCCTCCCGCGTCTCCGACCGCGACCTTGAAGCGCTTGGCGTGGGCATCCATCGTCGCGAAGAGCAGCACGCTCGCGGCAATGCACAGGGTCTTCGTCAGGTTCGTCTTGATGTTCATCAGGCACCTCTCATTGCGGATCTCCGTCCTTGGAGGGGTAGGTTGGACGCGGGCGCCGGAGCGCCGGTAGCCGGAGAGTGCCACTACGGAGAATCATCGACAAGTAGCGGATTTCGACGGTGCTCGTCGAGGATTGGGCCGGTGGTGGTCATCGGCCCTGCTTCCGGGCCCGTGGCCGAGGCGTCGGAGAGCGTCCGTCCCGGATCAGTCGAGCCGGACGATCCGGCCTTCGACCCGCGGGGCGATCTCGCCGGCGGCGGCGATCGCCTCGATGACCTGGGCGGCCGCCAGGGTGGCGGCGTTGGCGTCGACGATCCGCGGGGCCGTGGCGAGCATGGCGTAGCCGTCGCCGCCGCGTCCGAGGAAGTCGAAGGTCGCGAGGCGGTAGGTCCGCGCGGGGTCGAGCGGGGCGCCGCCCACCGTGACCCCGGCGATGCGGCGGCCGGCCGGCTTCGAGGCGTCGAAGCGGTACGCCATCCCCGAGACGTGCGCGAACCTGCCGGCGCCTTTGGCGATCTCGCTCACCCCATGCTCGACCGCCGCGCGAAGATCGGCCCCGCTCACCTCCAGCACCACCGTCTTGTCGTCGAAGGGAAGCTCCGACCGGACGTCGCGCCGGGTCAGGATCGTGCCGGGGGGAGAGACCTTGTCGGCGCGGATGCCGCCACCGTTGATCAGGGCGACGTCGGCGCCGGTGGCGGCGCGCATGGCGTCGGCGATCAGGTTGGCGATGCCGGTCTCGCGGCTGCGCACCACGCGGCGCCGGCTGTCGAGCGCCACCGCGGTGGCGCCGATCTCGACGTCGAGCTCTTCCGACAAACGTGCGAGATACTCTTCCACCACCGCCTCGATCTCGGGGTCCGGCGCCACCGACACGGTGTTGACGACGCGAAACGACGGCTCCCAGACGAAGCGCGGGCCGTCCCGCCCCTCGACGGTGCCCATCACGACCTCGACGACGGTGACGAACTCCGCCTGCTCCCCGCTCTCGACGAAGGTCGTCTCCGGGCCGACCTCGATCTTCATGTCGTGGTCATCGCCCGAGAGCAGCAGATCGACCGCGCCCTGGCGCATCAGCGCCGCATCTTCGGCGCGGTCGGTGTGGGCGAGGGCGATGACCAGATCCGCTCCCGCCTCGCGCAGCTTCTCCGCCTGCTCCGCCGCGACCTCGACCACGGGCCGGAAGGTCACCGGGGCCGGCGACGACTTGATCGCGGTCGTCACCGTGGTCAGACCGAACACGCCGACCTTGTAGCGCCCGACCTCCAGCAGCAGGTGTCCGGTCACGCCGTCGATCAGGGTGCCGTCCGGCTCGACCGCGTTGCTCGACAGGATCGGGAACCGCGCCTCGGCGATGCGCTCGACGGTGACGGCAGGGGTGAAGTCGAACTCGTGATTGCCGAGCACCATCGCATCGAAGCCGACCCGGTTGAAGAGGTCGATCATGTGCGCGCCCCTGTCGAACGAGGACAGGAGCGAGGGGGAGATCGCATCGCCGCCGTTGGTGACGAGCACCCGGCCGGCACTGCCCGCACGCACCTCCCTGACCACCGCGGCGAGGCGGGCGACGCCGCCGCGCCCGCCGGAGCCGTCGAGGCGGTCGAGGTCGTTGACATGGACGATGGTGAGGGTGGCCGGCTCGGCGCGGGCGAGTTGCGCGGGCAGGACCACGGCAACGGCGAGCGCGGCGGCGCACAGGATTGGGACGGTGACGGCGCGGGCAGTGCGCCCGGCCACGTTGCGGACACGCAGGTTCACGATCTCGACCTCCTTCTCCGACTCGGGTCGGGCGATCCGGTCATGGAAACAGCGCCGACGCAGTGCCTCGTGCAGCTCGCGGGCGCGGTTCGAGGTGAGCACGACCACCGGCGGCTCCCTGGCGCGAACGTGCCGGTCTCCGGGATCCGGCCCTCGGCGTCGAAGCCGCGCTCGAACGGGTGTGGGAGCGCATCGCCGCCGACCTCCGGCTATCCGAGCGTCCGGCTCGGGCCGACCCCCGTTCAACCGGCCGATGCTTCACCATGATCACGGTGTCGTCGGATCACGCCGAGCGCGGATCCCGGCCTGCGCCCCACATCCCTTCCCGGCTCTCGGCGAGCACCAGATCGACCACGCGGCGCAGACCCTCCTCCTCCGTGTCTCCCTCCAGGCGGCGGAGGCGGTAGAGGTCGACCTGCCGATCGGCGCCGGTGCCCTCGCGGATGATGGTGAGCGTGTGGCGGAGCTCGTCCTCGCAGCCCAGCGCACGGGCGTCGCCGGCCAGCTCCTCGACGAGACGGATCGCGTAGTCCTCGATGTCGATCCGTCCGCCCTCGTGCGTATCGCCGAGGAAGGCGAGCACCCCGTAGCGCTGGGCGAGCCACCGGTTCTCGGTGATGATCTCGGTGGGCGGCTCGGGCGGCAGCTCGCCGGCCCGATCCTTGCGCAGGAGCCACCGGATGAGGGACGCATAGAGGGCGGTGATGCACACTGCGTCCTCGATGCGCGTGCAGACGTCGCAGATCCGCATCTCTATCGTCGGGTAGGCGTGGGAGGGACGGATGTCCCACCACAGCTCGCTGCCGTCCCTGGCGAACTCCATGCGCCGGTAGTCGTCCAGGAGCTGGTCGTAGGCCGCCCGCGACCATAGCGGGCCGGGGATGCTGGAGCGCGGAAGGCTGCCGACGATGTTCAGCCGGTAGGACTTGAACCCGGTCTCGCTCCCCGCATTGAACGGCGACGACGTGGACAGCGCATGGAGCAGAGGCAGGTGGCGCCGCATCGCGGTCATGACCCGGATGCGCGAATCCGGATCACCGAAGCCGGCATGGATGTGCATTCCGCCCACCAGGAATCGGCGCACGGTCTCCTGGAAGTTGATCTCGAAGCGCTGGTAGCGCTCCTTGGGAGTGGTCACCTGCGCCCGCCATGCAGCGAAGGGATGGGTCGAGGCGGCCATCAGCGCGGCCCCGTGCTCCTCGGCCGCTCCGGCGACCAGCCGGCGGGTCTCGCGCAACGCCTCGCGCACGCCGGCGACGGATTCGCAGACCCGGGTATTGGTCTCGATCTGTGTGCGCAGAAGCTCCCGCACGACCTTGTGCGGGCCGCTGTTCTTCTCGCAGATCTCGAAAATGCCCGTGTCGGGGTCGGCGAGAAGATCGCGGGAGTCCGGATCGACGAGGAAGAACTCCTCTTCGACGCCGAGGGTGATCGCGAGGTCGTCCCCATTCCCAGGCGCCGAGGGCATGGACGGTGCTTGCGCCATTCGCAGTCGTCCCCGTTGGGGTGAGGACGCCTACGATAACAGACGAGGCTTCCCGTGCATTCGATCCGAGCATGGCGGCTGCCGGTTCGGTCGAGCCGGAAGCCGATCGGGCGGATGACGATTCAGGCGCTCCCGGCCGGCAGGCCCGCCCCGATCCACGCCCGGACCCGCCGCTCGATCTCCGTGCGGCGCGCGCTGCGCTCGATGCCCATGGTCTCGTACACGATGCGCCCGATCTCGCGGCCCATGATCCGTTGCAGCGCGACGTCGTCGCGGTTCGAGGCCGGCGCACGCACGATGACGTCGCCGGCCATGGTCGGCACCTGGTGGCCCGGCCGCGGGCGAAGCTGCTGCGGCTCGTTGCCGGCGGCGAGGTCGCGGATCGCCCGGCGCAGCATGCGCCGGTACAGGGCCACCCCCTTGTCGGTGGTCCCGAGCCGTTCGCCGGCGTGCACCGTGATCGGCCCCTGGGAGATCTGCGCCTCGTAGTCGCCCGGCATCGCCTGGCCTTCCTCGTAAGAACGCTCGATGCCGGTCTGCCCGAGGAAGTCCACCTTGTTCAGCCCGACGTTCGAGCGGTCGCCCTTGCCGTCGAGGTCGAGTTCCTCGCCGAAGTGGCGCCAGGCGATGATCCGGCAATGGGTGTCGTCCACCGGCACCGTCCACTTGGTGATGCCCACGCCGGGAAAGAACTTCTCCCGGTCCGGGTTCTGGAAGATGTCCGGCGGCTGGGCGATGGCCGGGAGCAGGACCTCGGCGGTGCGCACCCAGATGAAGTCCTCCCAGCGGCGCACGTTGGTGAGGTAGATCCCGGTGTGGTCCTCGAACGGATGCCAGTCCACCACCGGCATCGCGCCCCAGGCCGGGTTGAAATGCGCGCGGGTCACCCGGGTGTGCAGGAACACGCTGTGGAACGGATCCATCGGGTTCTCGGCCACCTGCAGCCAGTTGCACGGGTAATCGATGGCGTAGGGCACGAGCTCGACCCCGGGGAGCGAGAGGGTGTCGAGCATGGGGAATTCGGGGCGGCGCTCGGGGGGGCCGAGGTAGGCGAAGACGAGGCCGGCGAGCTCCCGGACGGGGTAGGCCCCGTGGCAGAGCTTGCGCGGGATGGGGCTCGCCGCCGGCTCGCCGGGCGTCTCCAGGATGGCGCCGTCCACGTCGAACAGCCAGCCGTGGTAGCAGCACCGGATACCGCGCTCGGAGACGATCCCGTACTCCAGCGATGCGCGGCGGTGGCTGCAATGCTTGTGCAGGAGGCCGAGCCTCCCGGAGAGGTCCCGGAACAGCACCAGCTCCTCGCCGAGCACCTTGACGAGGACGGGACGCTCCCCGACCTGCCCGCTCATCGCCACCGGCATCCAGAAGCGCCGGAGGTACTCCCCGCAGGGGGTGTGCGGGCCGGTACGGGTCAGCTCCGGATCTTCACGCGCGTCCGAGACCCGGTGGTATCCGTTGTAGCGCCGGGCGAGCTGCCCGGGGGTCTTATTCATGTTGATCGCTGTCGTCGCAGCGCTGCAACGCCTTGTCGGGGCGCTACTTTTTGCCGTGTCCGACAAATACGGCAAGGCCGCCGGAAAAATGGTCCCGAGTGGGAGCGGGCGTCTCCGTCAGGCCCGAGAACGCCCGCAGAACCCCCACGATCCGAAATTCGAATTGTCAGAATAGCCGAAAAAAACGGGTCGTGAAATCGTGTTTCGGCGCTTCAGCGGAGACCGCCGGGCGGCAGGGCAATCGCTTTTGGATTTCGCGTATACCCATGAGGACGTGAATCCGTCAAGCTCGGCTCCACAGCGATTGTCCTGGCCGGGCGGGGGGAATGCTTGACTGACCGCGGGACATGCGGATAATAGTGCCGATTCCTCTTCAATCGACTCAATCGTGCGGAGGAATCTCGGACTGCCCGGACGGGCCCCTCATCAGGTGTCCTTGCCACTCCTGACCTGAGCGGCTCATACCATGTCCCAGCAGGCCCAAGGCAAGGACTTATGATTCACAAAGTGGGCGGTGGAAATCGCCCACTTTGTCTTCTGCCTTCGAGTCGATCATGTCTGACTGGAACTCCCTGACACTGAAAGCATTACGGACCCTCGGCGCCGATTCGGATATGGTTCCTGGAGCGAGGCTCCATCAGGAAATGGTAAAGATCGGATCGAGGTCGAGCTTCGACGTCTCCGCGCATGTAGCTTCATCCAATCAATCGTTCGGCGCGCTGACAGGACAGGTCGCAGGCGTTGTCATCCATAAGCGTCCCGGAAGCGACATGCTGGTAGGCCTCGAAGGCGCAAAGCCCCCTCCCTTTGACAAACCACTTGAAAATTCCGCTGGTTCGGCGGGAACGCTCCGGAAGGATGTGTACGAGGCGTTCACGAAACTTTCTCCCGTACCTTGCGTCTATCTGCCCGGTTCGGATCGCTTCGTTCCCGCCAATCGCGCAGAAGGTCCGTCAATAAAAATCCCCAAAGTTACACTTGAAGGCTTGATTCGTGAACGCGAAGAATTCGTGAATTCTCTGCACCCTGACGTACAACCGCCTTTGCTTGACGCATTGAAACATTCACCGAATCCACTGGCGAACTTCCATCACGAGCTCCGTAATTCCGGCTTCATCGCCGGATGGGTGTCGGCGCGTACGGATCTCCTCCGCTCCCGCGTGATTGAATGGGCGAAAGAAAACGATATCGAACTTCGCAATTCATGGTTCTCGCGGACCCCCTCCAGAATGGCTACGACCACGCATCAGGCAATGGAACGTCTGATTCCACATCTGACCGCGGACGAAATCCGTGATCTCAAGATTCCGTTCCGCGCGATCGAAGCATTGCTTGCGGAACGTTCTGAGAGTTGATCGTGTCTCCCCTCGCGCTCATCGCGGGTATTCCGCGTGGGCTCTACACGCGGGTTCGGGAGAAACCGGCGTGTCATGGATGGCAGGTTCACGTCATTCCCGCCGAGTCCCAGAGGCAGGCGGATCTTCGACGTATCTGGAAGCGCGTGATGCATCATGCCGACGATTCGGACGCCGACGGCGTGCATCTGATCCTTGCCCACCACAGAGATGACGAGCGTTCGGAGTTCGAACAAATGGTTTGCGGGTTCTATCGGGTGATCTGGATCCCGCATGAGTTGTCTCGCAGTTACGGAACCGAGGAGTTCAAGGGAGAAATCAGCGCCGCACTTCAGTTCGAAGACAGGTGGCGAGCCAAGTTACGTCCCACGATTGATTCACCATTGCTGCTTCCCGAAACAGCATTCTCGGCCTCCGAGTCAGTGGTCGACATGTGGCGACGGGCAATGAAGGTGCGCCGGGACAGAGACGGACTCGAAGCCGTTCAGAAAGTCATCGGCCGCTTCAAGCATCACCACAGGAAGACAATGATCTGGCGGGACTCCCGAGATCTGGATTTCAGCCGAGGGCCGAATCACGGCGGGCTACACCTCTCGAAGCGGAGGCGCCGCAAGCTCACGTTCAACCTGCCCGACGGCTACCACTTCGACGTAAGACACTGCGAAGGTCGCCGGTTCCATGTCCGAGATCAATCCAGGACAAAACGACATTTTATCGACTACACCAATATCGACCCACACGGATTCGTGCGTGGCGGGCGCTGATGAAAGTCCTTTGCCCGAGATCTGACGCTCTCAGGGTCGCGGAATCCCGTCAGTGCGACAGGATCTGGCTCAGGAACAGCTTCGTGCGATCGCTCTCGGGGTTGGCGAAGAACCGCTCCGGAGGCGCGGCCTCGACGATCCGGCCCTCGTCCATGAACACCATCTGGTCGGCCACGGTCCGGGCGAATCCCATCTCGTGGGTGACCACGATCATGGTCATGCCGCTCTGCGCGAGGTCGATCATCACGTCCAGGACCTCCTTGATCATCTCGGGGTCCAGGGCCGACGTGGGCTCGTCGAACAGCATGACCTTCGGCTGCATGCACAGCGACCGGGCGATCGCCACCCGCTGCTGCTGGCCGCCCGAGAGCTGGCTCGGATACTTCTCCGCCTGCTCCGGGATCCTGACCCGGGTGAGATACTCCATGGCCCGGTCGCGCGCCTCGGCCTTCGACATCCCTCGCGCCCTGGTCGGCCCCAGCATGCAGTTCTCCAGGACCGTCAGATGGGGAAAGAGGTTGAACTGCTGGAACACCATGCCGACCTCGCGCCGCACCGCGGCCACATTCCTGGTGTCGTCGTCGAGCTCCTGCCCGTCCACCACGATGCGCCCTTCCTGGTGCTCCTCGAGGCGGTTGATGCAGCGGATCACGGTGGACTTCCCGGACCCGGACGGCCCGCACACCACCACGCGCTCGCGCTCGCGGACCTTCAGGTCGATGTCCTTGAGCACGTGGAAATCGCCGAACCACTTGTTGACGCCTTCGAGCTCGATCACGACGTTGTCCTTCACCGGCACGACCTCCTTGCGGTCTGGTCCCGGCCGGTTGGAACCGGCGGTTCGGATCCGCCGGCGAGCGAGCCGGCGGAGGATGGGTTCGCGGCGGATCGCATGCGCGAGCGTCCGCCGGCGCCCGGCGGCCCCGGCGGCAGGGAGCCGGCCCGCGGCGCCTTCCGATCCGGGACCCGGGTGATTCGAGGCAGACGCCGCGCCGAACGCGCGCCCGTTCCCGCTCTACCCGCCTTCGATCGATTGGTCATCGATCGACCGCCATGCGCCGCTCCATCCAGTCGAACAGCAGCGCACAGAAATAGCACACGCAGAAGTACAGACCGGCCACCGTGATCCACACCTCGAACACGCGCGTCGTCGACACCGCGGTCTCGATCGCGAGGAAGGTCAGCTCCTGGATCGAGATCAGCGACACGATCGACGAATCCTTCACCAGCGTGATGAACTGCCCGGCCAGCGGCGGAACCACCCGCTGCACCGCCTGGGGAAGGATCACGTAGCGCATGAGCTTGAGGCGCGAGAGCCCGATGCTCAGGCCGGCCTCGGTCTGCGTCTTCGGGATGGACTGGATTCCGGCCCGCACGATCTCGGTCACGTACGCGCCCTCGAACATGGCGAGGCAGATGACGCCCGAAATCACGTTGGAGATGAGCTTCGGAGGTCCGAACAGGAATTCCAGCCAGGCCAGCGTCTCCGGCGAGGCGCTGCGCACGAGCTCCTCGATGCCGAGCAGGGGCATGATCTGGCTGCTGATGAAGAAGTAGAAGATGAAGATGAAGACCAGCGGCGGGACGTTGCGGATCAGCTCGACGTAGACCCGGCTCAGCAGGCGCGGAAACAGGCGCCGGCTGGTGCGCATGATCCCGAACACCACGCCGATGAGCGCGGCCAGCACGATGCTCCACAGCGCGAGCCGGATCGTCGTGTAGAGCCCCTGCATCAACAGGTTCGCGACCCACCGCTGCTGCTCCTCGTCCCACCGGTACAGGTAGTGCGGAATGACGGCCCAGTCCCAGCGGTACTCCAGCACCGAATCGACGCGGTACCAGACGTACGCGACGGCCGCGATCAGGATCGCGAAGACCACGTAGTCCATCCACCCGAGACGGGGCGTTCCGCGTCGTGCGGTCATGGATCCGGTCCGTGGAGGAAACGCGCCGTCACCGCTACCGCGGGACGTGTGGTTCCGCGCCGTGCGGTCATGGGTCCGATCCGTAGAGGAAACGCGCCATCGCCGCCACCGGAAGAGATGTGGTTCCGAGCCGCGAGGTCATGGGTCTCGTCCGTGGAGGGGACCGGCGCCGGACGGCGCCGGTCCTGCCGGACGGGTCACCGAGCCGGGACGGGGTTACTGATCCGGACTGACCTGATCCACCCAGTCCCTGGTCTTGAACCAGTAGTGATGACGCTCCTCCAGCCAGCCGTTCGTCGTATTGACGAGGATCCAGTTGGAGAAGAAGTTCAGCGCGTCCGGATCACCCTTGCGCAGACCGAACGCCTCGTCGCCCTGCGACAGGTTGTCCGTGGTCGGAAGGACGATGTGTTCCGGATTGCCGTCGGCCCATTCCACCGGTTTCGGGTACGACGAGAGGACCGCGTGCGCGTTGCCGTTCAGGACTTCCTGGAACGCCTGGACGTCGTCGTCGAACTTGCGGACCGTCGCCTTCGGGAACAGCCGGTCCACGTCGTTGCACGAGGTCGCGCCGCGCCGGCACGAGAAGGTCACGTCGGCGCTGTCGTAGTCGTCCGGCCACATCATGTCCGCGGTCATCGCCTTGTTGGCCGCGATCCCCATGCCGGAGTGCGCGTAGGGAATGGTGAAGTTGATGGTCAGGTTGCGCTGGGGACGCACGCTCATGCCCCCGATGATCACGTCGAACTTGCCCGCGATCAGGGCCGGAATGATCCCGTCCCAGGAGGTCGGGACGAACTCGACGTCCACATCCATGTCCGCCGCCACCTTCTTCGCGACGTCGATCTCGAAGCCGACCAGCTCTCCGTTCTTGTCCCGCATCGCCCATGGGACGAACGTCGACATGCCGACCTTCAGCGCCCCGCGTTTCTTGATCGTCTCGACGACGCTCTCCGACGAAAGCTGCTGCTGGGCGCTCTGTGCGACGGCCCCGGTCGCGACCGCCGTGCCGAGCACCGCGGCCATTCCCAGTTTCAAACCTGCCTCGGTCAATCTCATTGCCTTCTCCTTGCTCTCGTGGTGGTGAATTACGGGCGGACCGCGACGTCACTCGCGCGCCCGGACGCGGTGCTCGAGGTAGCTCACGAACACCGACAGGGTGACGGTCAGCACCAGGTAGATGGCGGCGACCGTCATCCAGATCTCGAAGCTCAGGAACGTATCCGCGATGATGTTGCGTCCCTCGGTGGTGAGGTCGAACACGGCGATGACGCTGACGATCGCCGAGTTCTTGATGAGCGAGATGACGAGCCCCGTCAGGGGCGGGAGCATCAGCGGCACCGCCTGCGGGAGGATGACGTAGCGGTAGCCCTGCACGCGGCCGAGCCCGATGCTGTCGCTCGCCTCCCACTGGCCACGGGGGACCGACAGGATTCCGGCCCGGATCACCTCGCAGGCGAACGCGCCCTCGAACACCGACAGGCACGCGACCCCGACCCAGAACCGATCCAGGCCGATGATCGGGCCGAGGACGAAGTAGAACAGGTAGATCTGGATCAGCAACGGCGTGTTGCGGACCGCTTCCAGATAGACCTTCGCGAGGATCCTTCCGGAGAAGGAGTTCGAGAGCCGCAGCAGGGCGGTGACCAGCCCGATCGCGAGGGTGATGACGACGCTCCAGGCGGTGATCTCCAGGGTGACCACCAGCCCCTTGATCAACGGCCCCCAGATCAGCTCCCCGTCCACGACGCGGTAGATGAAGCGGGGCACGCGGTACCACTGCCAGTTGTACCCCATGTTCATCGCGCCGGCGACCGTCAGCCACAGCAGGGCGCCCGTGAACACGGCGAACTGGAGGGTGTCGAACCACGGTGCGTTCCACCAGCGCCCGCGGCGGAGGTGCGTCGGCGGCGGGCGGGAAGCGACCATCGGCGCGTCGATTGGTGGATCCTCCGAAGGCTCGGCCCCCTTCGCCGCGACCTGCCACCGGCGGCGATCGCAGTTGCGGCGGTGCAACGGACGGCGAAGATAGCAGATTCCGGGAGGCGGCGACGCGCGCGCCGTCGCTCCCCCGGAATGCACCCGCGGCGCCGCGCCGGCTACTCCCGCGTGCCGCGTCCGGAGGGACAGGAGATGCACCGGCGCCGGCACAGGCACGAGGACCGGATCGGCACGTCCGTCCTCGCCAGCGCCAGAGCGAGCCGCGGGGCCACCAGCGCCGCCTCGGCCTGCTTGCCCCGGCGCACGAGGCATTCGTGAAAGCCGTGCAGGCTCCAGACGTTGTCGGGATGCCGGCAGGCCCGGATCGGGGCATCGCCGCCGCCGAGCCCGAGGCCATTTCCACCAACGTTCGCATCGCTTCCCGATGATCGGCAGACGGCCGGGGTGTCGCCGTCGAGCCCGAGGTCGGCCCGGTAGACCGCCTCCGCCTCCTCGACTTGGCCCTGCTCCAGCAGGAGCGCACCGAGCGCGTGCCGCGGCGGCTGCATCCAGCCCCAGGGCTCGTCGTAGGGCAGCGCATCGGCGAGCCGGACCGCGGCGCGAAGGTGCTCGAACGCGGTCCCGTGATCACCCGTGCGGTAGCTCACTTCGCCGTGCAGCATCCGTGCGGCAATGGCGAGGATGTCGAGACAGGTGTTGTTGAACACGGTGCGCGCGGCCGGCACCCGGGCCACCGCGACCTCGAAGCGCGACTGCTCGGCTTCGGCCGCGGGCACGTCCTCCAGCACCGCGTGCGCGAGCCCCCTGGCGTAGTGCAGCATCGCGGTGGTGGTGCAGTAGAGGATGGGATCCTCCGGCAGCGCCATGGCGAGGATCTCGCGCCACTTGCCGAAGCGGATGGGCGCGTGCACCTGCATCGCCACGTAGCCTTCCAGCCAGTCGGCCATCGGCGGGCTCTCCGTGCGGAGCACCGATTCGGGGATGGCCTCCAGCAGGCCCGCCGTCGCGGCCGTCGCGGACCGGTGATGGCCCAGCAGCATCGCCCCGTAGAGCATGAAGTGGTAGTTGTGCGCGAAGGAGAGCGCGAACCAGGGGCCGGGGGCCTCGCGCTCGAAGTACTTCCGATCGGCGGCGACGGCGCGGGCGTTCCACTCCACCGTCGCGTGGTAGTCCCCGCACTGGACGTCGATGTGGGTGGGCATGTGCCGCAGGTGGCCCGCATCGGGCACGAGGTCGCGCAGGCGGTCGGCGGCGCGCAGCGCCCGTTCCGGATGCGGGGACATCTCCAGGACGTGAAGGTACATGTGTAGCAGGCCGGGGTGGTCCGGCTGGCCTGCGGCTTCGCGGGCGCCGATGCCTTCTTCGAGCGCCGCGAGCGCTTCGAGGGTGTCCGCGCCCTCGGCCGGCTCGCCCGTCCCGAGGTCCCACAAGGCCCAGGGCGTGCGGTTCATGAGCGCCTCGGCGAACAGCGCGCACACGTCCGGATCGCCCGGGAACGCCCGGTACACCTCGCGCATCGCATCGGCGTAGTCGTCGTTCCACCGGTCGAAGTCGCCGGCTTCGGCCGGCCCGGATGACGAGCAACGCCGCGCGAGTGCTTCGACGAGCGCCCGCTCGACCGGGCTCGCGTTCCCGATGCGCTCCAGCGCTTGCCGGGTGGCGGCGCGGACCTCGCCCAGGGTGGCCGCGAGATCGGCCGGGTCGAACTTGCTCCACGGCTTGTTGTAGTACGGCCCGACCGCGTAGCCGATCCCCCACCAGGCCATCGCGCAGCCGGGGTCGTGTCCGGCCGCCCGCCGGAAGCAGCGCACCGCCTCCTCATGGCTGAAGGCATAGCACCACACCAGCCCCCGGTCGAACCAGCGTTGCGCCTCGGCCGAGCGGGTCGAGACGGTGCGGGAGAAGGTCCCGAGATCGTAGTCGTAGTGGTCGCCGGTACTCGTCATCTCTCTTTCCATTTCACTGGCCGCGGGGCGCGACCGCCGGCGCGGCGGCGTTCACGCCCGACACGCCGTCGGGCGAAGAACGGCCTTGTTCCATAGCAGCGCCTCGGGCTTCAATCAGATTCGCGAAGTCGGCATCGAGCGACTGCGGGTTCCGGCAGACGAGGAAACGCCACTCGCCGAGCCGGCCCCAGTGGTTGACCGCGGAGACCCAACGCCTTGCCGCCTGATGCTTGACGTCCGTGTCCTCGTGCGACCGTCCCTTGATTTCCAGCACGACGTTGAGGCCGTTCGCCAGCTTCACGATGAAGTCGGGCTCGTAGGCGCGCGGAGTGCCGTAGAGCTCGAAGGGGATGTTGAACTCGAGGCGGTCGTTGCGTGCGTAGCAGTGGACGATGCCGTCGTTGGCCAGCTTCTCGAGCCGGAACGTCGCGGCCTGCTCCCAGGTACCGGTGTCGCAGGCCACGTGGTTCAGATGGCTGGCGACGGTTGCCTGGACGGGCTTCACCGTCTTGAAGTGGACGCTGCCGGTGCTCCCGATGGGCCGGTAACGGTTCAACCTCGGCAGCAACGGCGCTTCGTCCTTCGAGTCGTCGGGCATGATCGCGGCGACCAGCAGATCCACGATGCGCCGGGCGTAGGTCTGCAACCCGACGTCGCAGGGATGCAGGCCGTTCAGGTCCACACGCTCGCGGACGTAGTCCGAGACGATGCGCAGCACTTGGGGAAACAGGGTCCGGCGGCTTTCGCATCGCAGCCGCTCCTTGCCGGGGTGTGCGGCCTCCGTGAGCGCCCGCACGATCTCGACGGCGATGGCGAACGCGATCGTCTGCGGGTGCACCGAGTCGTAGTACTGCCGGCGATCCACTTCCTCGAACCCGAATCCGCCGTATGCGCCCGGGTGGCCGATCTGGTATCCGACCTGCGGGCGCACGAAGGCGGCGGTCGGCGTGGCCCATGGATCCAGCGAAGTACGCTCCACGGCGTCGAGGTCACAGGCGATGCGGTTCTTCTTCAACGACACGACGTAACCTTCGACGATCGGAAACCGGATCTCGAACGCCTTTCGCTCCGGCAGGGCCATGACCTCGTGCCTGGGACGGTCTTCCGGCGGCGGCCCGCCTCCCGGCTGGCGGCCCTTGAACGGAATGAGCGAGAACGGGACTCCGAAGACGTCGACGTATTCGGCGGTCAGGAGTCCCGTTTCCGGATCGGGCGTGTAATCCATCCTGCGCAGCCCCCGCCCGACCACCTGCTCACACAGAAGCTGGCTGTGGAACGCGCGCAACCCCAGGATATGCGTGACGTTGTTGGCGTCCCAGCCCTCACTCAGCATGTTGACGCTCACCACGCAGCGGATACGTTCCCCCGGTTCGCCCGGAGCGCCCACCGTCGAAACGATCTTCCGCAACTCCTCCGCGGCGTGCTTCCTGGTGGCCTTCGGGTCCTCGCTCTCCGCCGCCGCGAGCAGCTTCGAATCGATGCGCAACGCGACCTCGGCGCCGTCCCGGTTCCACAGCTCGGGGAACCCCGGCAGCCCCGCGCCATAACGCTTGACCGCCTTCGGCTTCTTGCTCTTGTTCCTCGGGCTTTCGGGCGAATCGCCGTCGTCGTCGTCTTCCATCTCATCGGCCGCCCCGGCCGCCGCCACCAGCTCCTCGCCCGAGATCATCCGGTGGAAATGCTCCGCGACGTCGGTGTTGTCGCAGACCGCGATCATCACCGGCGGGGTCCGGTCCTGCCCCGGGGCCGACGCCTGCACCTGATCGAAGCGTTCCTTCCACTCCCCCGCGAGCGTGAGCAGCGCGGCTTCCGCCTCGCGGTAGGCGGCCTCGGGCTTCGGCTTGCCTCCCGGCAACCGGTCCCCCGGCTTGAGACGCTTCGCCACGTGCTCCCACAGCCTGAAGTACACGGGATCGGGGCGGCCGGTGCTGTCGATGGCCGGGAGGCGGGGGATCTTGGTGATCCCCGATTCGATGGCGTCCACCAGACTGAAGTCGCTGACGATCCAGGGGAAGGGGGAACCCTCGGGATATCCGCTTCCGTGGAGGTAGAAGGGCGTCGCCGAAAGATCCACGCAGAGCCCGATCCCGCAGGCGGCGTTGATCCGGTCCAGGCCGCTCACCCAGACCGTCGCTTCCTCTCGGTCCGCCTTTTCCTCGGAGGACAGCTTCGTCTTCTCGCCGACCGGGGCGGGACGATACGCATGGTGTCCCTCGTCGTTCAGCACCATCAGCGGCTCGTCGTCCCAGAGATCGCCGAGGCGGCCGCGGGCGAACGCCTCGGGTGTTTCGTCCCCCAGCTTGCCGACCGGCACCCCACCCACCGTGATGACGTCGGATTCCGGGCTCAGGACGTGCCAGTTCGTGACCAGCACCTTGCCCTTCGCCAGCTCGGGGCGCAGCGAGGAGGGCACGATGTCGAACTTCTCGTAATAGTTGCCCGGATCGCCGGGCCGCAACACGCTCAGGCGTTCCCTGATCGTCAGGTTCGGACAGACCACCAGCACCCGGCGGGGATAGCGCGGATCGCCGGGCTTCGTGCCGCGGTTGCAGAACGCCCACGAGATGAGCATGGACATGACCACGGTCTTGCCGGCTCCCGTCGCCATCTTGCAGGCATAGCGCGGAATGGGCGCCGCTCCGGCTTCGTTGGGAAGGTCGGAAAGCTTGGGATGCTGCGCAACCTTGGCCACCCATTCGTCCGGCCTGGGGTTGCGCCCCGCTTCCAGCATCCTGAATTCGTCCGGGGCAAGTTGCGGCTTCCAGCGCGGCTTCCGTCCCGCGGCCAGGATCTCCCGGAGGTAGACGATCGTCTCGGCGGCTTCGAGCTGGCAGAAGAACAGGCGCCGCGTCCGATCCTCGCGCCACCAGTGGCGGAGCAGCTTCTTCGTCGTCTCCGAAGCGTTCTGCCAGCCGGACTTCCGCCAGCGCCGCACGTCGTCCCGGAGCGCGTTGACGAGCGGCAGATCGTCCCGTTCTTCCTCGGCGAGCAGGGACCGTTGCGCGCTGCCGGTCCGCTCGCTCTTGTACCAGTAGCTCGCCTCCCTGCGCGCCTGGACCTTCGAGGGCCTGCCCGTCTTCGTGTCGTAGAGCCAATGCAGGCCGGGCTCCTCGTAGGGGGAGCAGAGGATGGGGGCCTCGACCGGCTGGATGGGGATCTGGATTTCCGGCATGGCTCAGGGTGCGGGGTTCGGCGCAGTGTGCGGTGCAGGGTTGAAGGTTCCAGGTGCTTCGAGGTGGGCGGCGATTCGATCGCGCAGGGACTGGAGCTCGGGGCAAAGCCGGAACAGGAGAGGCAGGTTGTCCAGCGACGCCGAAATCATCAGATCCCTGCCTGCGCCGGCCCTTCGAGGATCGCCGTGGCTGGCGAGCAGGGGCGCGAAAATCTCCTCTTTCATCCGTGGATGGCAGCGGGCTTCCTCCCAGATGCCCGTTCCCGGGAGTTCATTGCGGAACGCGGCGCAGGCGTAGATCTCTACTTCAGGCTGTGCGGCACAGCACAACAACGCGATTCCCTGCTTGGCGACATGTTCCTCCAGAGCCTGCATGGCATCGTCGGTGGCCTTGTCGGCATCCGGGAAGAACAGCCACAAGTCCTTGAAGCGGTATCTTCCCGGAAGCTCGTCTCGGATGACTTGTACGGCGTGGTCGTATCCGCGAAGCCTCGGGTTGCTCAGCACGTCCGCCTTCGCGGCAGGTCTGCCTGCATCCGCCATGATGGCCTTGGCCAAGGGCTTCAGAATGTGGCCGTTGAGCATGGGATCTTCGGGGATGACGAGCACGGTGAAGCTCATGATGCCGCTTCGAGCCAGCCTTCCGAGAACAATTCTGAAGCCGGTGTCTTCTTGATGACGTCCATGAATTTGGGTACGTCGGCCAAGGAGCGGATCTTCGTTTCACCCGTCGATTCATCCCGCGTACACAGGAAGGTGGTTTTGTAATCTTCTTCCTGAAGCCAGTCCAGAATCACCGGCGAGTGGGTGGTTGCGAAAATTTGTGTCTTCGTGGCTTCGGCTTGGCTACGCAGCAGCTCCAACAGGATTTGCAAGCGGCTGGCGTGAATGCCGTTCTCGATCTCCTCGATCATCATGATGCCGGGCATATCGGGCTGGAAGAAGGCAGCCGTGAGCGCCGCGAAACGCAAGGTGCCGCTGCTCAGGACGGGCGCCGGAAACTCTCTTCCATTCTCCCGAAGCATAAATATCGGTTCGCCAATCGCACCGGTTAACGCCCCGACGTCATCAATTTTTTCCGGACGAAGTTGGCGCAGCCATGCGAGGTAGGTGTCTTTAAGTCTTTCGTCTTGGCAGATCGTCTTGATCAGGGCTGCGAAATGTTCCCCGTGATTACCTATACGCTGGGCGCTATCAGACTGAGAATAAGATCCGAGTACTTCCGATTTGGGGTTGATAAATTGTGTATTCGAAAACAATTTTGGCAAAAAGATGAGCGGGATTATAAAGGGTATTCCTTGCTTAGACAATTGCCCAGATAATTCAACCCATTCAGTTTTCTCAAATGACACAGGATTTCTAAATGCAGAATGCGTTCTGAAATTGAATGATGATAGAAATGGCAGAGAAGATTCTTCATATATCTTGATGTTATTTTTACGAGAATAATTGTATTCACGAGAAGAATCGAATCCATCTTTCATATGTATGATTTCGTCGATTATTTCTTCCTTATTTGATGAAAACATGATTCTATATTCCCATTTCATAGGATGCGATTCTCCCAATCCACCGAACGCTGCGATTGCTATTTCATCTTTTCCAACAGGATCGGAAAAACACGCATATTTACTTCCTCCACGAATACCTGCCCATATCTCATTGGTCGCATTCCTCGGCTTTCCGTTGAGAATCTCTCCGATCGTAAAACCATTGCCGATACCTTCCAGCACCTGTAGCGCTTCGAGGAAATTCGATTTTCCGCTCGCATTGGTCCCGATGAACAAGTTCACCCGTCCCAACGTCAGGTCCACGCTTCGCAGGCTCTTGAAGTTCTCGATGACGATGCGTTCGATCATGTTCACTCCCCCAAGGTCAACACCTGCAAGCCCTCGTTGCCGCGGGGGTCGATCACCTTGACCGCCACCCGCCACGCCTGTCCCTTGCCCAATCGGGGCGGCTTTGGGAAGGGGAGGCTCGTCAGGCCGCTGAGCGCATCGAATGCGCCCCGCTCCACCGCCCCGACGTCGTCGAGCGCCTTGGCCAGCCGGCCCCACTTGCTCTTGTCGGGAAAGAACGCCTGACAGATGCAGAAGGTCCGGCCGTCGTAGTCCGTATCGAGGAACCATGCCGCGATTCGCTGCCGGTCGGTCGGGTAGAGCATGTTGCTCACCGGGTCGTAGACGTCCATGCCTTCGACCTCGACGGCGTACTCTCCGTCCTCCCGACGCATCGGCCCCTTCACGCGGGGCGCGCTGAAGACGGTGAAGAGCTGGCTGCCCGGCTGCGTCTTCAGCAGGTCGTCCATGGCCACGTCCGGGCGGATCAGCGCCATGTGCAGGCGCAGCTTCGGATGGCTGGCGCTCTCGATGGCATCCTGCGCCGCCGCGTCGAACCCGAATCCGGCAAACACCACGTCGTCGTATCCCGACCGGTTGGCGCTCCGGATCGCATCCTCCACCTGCATCGCGGCCACGTTGCCGACCTCCGGGCCGATGCTGACGGCAACCCTTCGTTCTTCCCCCGTGCCGTTCAGCCACTCGCCTTCCGCGTGGATCAGGGCCGCGCCGGTCAGCGGCTCGATCCGACTGAACTTCATGTTCCGGTTGCCCGGGAAATCCACCCCCGCCGCCTTGAGCAGCCGGATGACCTTGTCGAGGTGCGCCTCGGCATTGGCGACGGCCATGTCTCCCGCCACGTCTTCCGCTTCGTCTCCGTCGAAGACCTCCATCTCCTCATCGGGGGCGCCGCCGATGGGAGAGGGCGGACCGTCCAGCGGTCCGGGGCCGTCGGAGTGGTACGGACCGTCCGGACGGTCCGGGCCTTCCTCCACCGCGATCACGCCCTCCATCGTGAACGGTCCCGAAACGCGCACCGTCCCCTTGACGATCTCCGGCTTGTCCACCAACTCCTCCGAGGTCGCGTTGGCGGCGATGCACTCGTTGACTTCGTCCATCTTCGCCCGCCACGCGGCGCGGTAGGCGGCCAGTGCCTCCCGCAAGGGTTCCGGCCAGTCGGGGTCGGTATCGAAGGGAACTTCCCATTCTTTCCACTCCCCGCGCGGAATCTTCTCGCGGTACTTCTCGACCTGTCTGGTCGTGACGCCCTTGAACGGCTTGCGGGCGGGAGCGGTCGTGATCCGTCGGGGAGGTGCGTCCGGCAGGAGCCAGCGGCGCACGTCTGCGTCGGTGATGGCGCTGGCCCCTTCCTTGCGGTGCTCGTCGATGAGCTTGTCGGCCAGTGCCGACTTCAGGTCCGCGCCGACCCTGGCGGCTTCGCGGTTCAACGTGGCGAGTTTCTGGACGAGGATCGGTTCGTGCCTGTCGAAGATGGGGTCGAGTGAGGTATTGCGGGCGATGCTGCGTAGCGTGACGTGTGGGACAGTTTGGCAGTCGAAGGTCAATCGCCTGCCGGTCGGTTTGCCTTTCCCGTCCAGTTCGGCGATCCAGGTTCCGTGAGGGCTGCGCTCCCTGTCTTCGGCGTTCAACTCGCGAAGCTGGTAGTAGTCGAACTTGGCCGTCATCAGGCGATGTTTGGCCAGCGACAAGGCTACTCGGCTGGTGTCTGTGGTGATCCAGCGGCGGCCCCACTGTTCTGCTGCATGGGCTGTTGTTCCGCTTCCACAAGTTGGATCTAGTACCAGATCTCCCGGATCTGTGGTCATAAGAATACAGCGTTCGATAACTTTAGATGCCGTTTGTACAATATAGATTTTGTCTTCTCCAGAAAATCCGGCTATTGCCGTATCATCCCATCTATCCGTTACAGGATACACAGGATAATCGTCAAAATACCGCTTATAGTTTGGGGATAAACCAAGAAGTAGTAGCCTGTTGGCTGATACCAAGCGTCTTCGTCCCTCAGAATTGGTTTTCCAGTGATGAGAGATTCCGCAATGAAACATTTGTCCGTTCAATCTCAATATTCCATCATCACCAGAAGTTGCATTTTGTGATCGAAAATTCTGTGCCGATAGTATTCGCCATTTTTCTGGTATGAGTCTGTTAACTTGTATTTCCTCATCAGTCATTCTTCGCCATGTCCCATCTGGAGATTCAACGATTGAATAACTGGCAAGTGCAGTAGTCGTTTTCTTCCAGTACAGTTGCCGATATTTCACCTTGTTTCTATCTTTGCAATACCACAATATGTAGTCGCCACTGGATGGTAGTAGAGAGCTGGCCTGCCCTGTGGTTTTGCTGAACCAAATTGTACTAATGCAATTTCCTATACCAAACACCTCATCCATCACACACCGCACGCGATGCAGGTTCTCGTCGCTGATCTGCACGAAGATGCTGCCGGTATCGGCAAGCAGCTCCCTCGCCATCGCCAGCCGGTCGCGCAGATAGGCGAGGTACGAATGGATGCCGAGCGTCCAGGTGTCCCGATACGCCTTGACCATTTCCGGCTCTCGGGTCAGATCCTGCTCCCGATCCTTGACGTCGCGCTGGCCGAGCTGCGGTTGGAAGTTCGATGCGAACTTGATGCCGTAGGGCGGGTCCACGTAGATCATCTGCACCTTGCCCGTCAGGTCCTCGCGGCGCGCGAGGCTCGCCATCACCTGGAGCGAGTCGCCGAGGATCATCCGGTTCGTCCAGTCCACGTCGTGACGGTAGAACTGGACCGCCTTCGCGTAGTCCTGCTGCGGGTCGGCGAAGAGGTCCCGGTGGACGTCCTTCCGTGCCAGCACCCGCAGGATGGCCTGGGTGGAAACCCGTTCGTGCATGTGCAAGGCCACCGGATCGACCTCGAACCACGGTCTCTCCCGCTTGCCGCTCCACTCCAGCCACGGCTCGTAGCGCTCCAGCGCCGCGGCCAGGATGCCTGCCTCCTCCCCGGAAAGCGCACGTTGCCGAGCTGTTGCCAGAAGCTCCTGCAACCTGTCGGTCGCCGCCGGATCGGGCGACGAGCGCAGCACCGGAGGCAAGTGCGGGTCGTGCCGGTAGTAAACCGCCGCCTCCTCTTTGACGAAGCCTTGTGCTTCGAGCCCCGCCGGGGGAATGTTCTTCCGGGTCGCCGGATACTTGAGCGACGTGACGGCCTCGCTGCTCGCACTTTCCGGGGCCGTTGGCGTCTTCTTCCGGCGCGGCATGGCTCGATTCCTGGCTTGGGGGCGTGCGGCCCGTACAGGATTTCCGATCGTGTCAGGGCAGCTTTCCGGCCTCAGCCGCCCGGCCGTCCTGCCCCGACGCATCCTGCTGCTTCGGGAATTCTAGCCGTTTCAGAGGGCTGCCGCTCTTGCCTGCCAGGGAGAGCGGATCGGTAGCGAGGGGCCGGAGCTGGCGGCTGCACGCTGCTCCCGGATCAGCCTGCTCTCCACTGGACTCGTCCGATACCGAGTTCAGGATCCGGCGTTGCTATCCCTCCCGATGCCCGAACCGACGCGGGACAGCAGTTCGGCGCCGGTGCCGCATTCGATAACCCAGTCGCCTACCTTGAGCATTTCCGTGCTGGTGAGATCTGCCAGCAGATCCGACAGCCGACCGGCCGTTTCCGAGCCGAACCGCCGTTCGGCCTGGCGGCACAGCAGAGCACGTTCACTGGCGCGGCCCTGCTCGATGCCCTGCTCGATACCTTGCGCGAGCCATTCTGCTTCCCACTCCCTCGCCCGTGCTTCCAGAAACGTCGTCATCTCTTTCCTCTCCGGTTGTGCCAGTGCCTCGAATGGCGGCAACGCCGACCGGCCGCGGGTCAGGTGCGACCACAGCTCCCTGGCCCATGCATGCAGCGCCCGGCGGAACGCCGCGTTCCGTACGCCCGGAAACCGCACCATTTCCTCGTGCAGCCTCGCCAGCAGGTCCGATGCCGACCGCGCGCGTTGCAGCCGCGCCGTCGCCAACACGCGGTTGTCCGCCGGCCACCGGCTTTCCACCGCATCGTCGGCCGGTCCCGCATCGGCGTCAAGGTCGGTCCGCACCGACAGCAGGGAATAGGCCTGCGGCTGGTGGGCCGCCAACGCCAGCGCCGCGCGCCCGGACGGGACCCGTGCCACCAGGTCCGCCGCGTCGCCCGCCGCCGTCCAGCGCCTGTCCCCGTTGTAGAGCACCGCTGCCAGCACCAGCGGCAACTCCCCCTCCCGTGCGGCCGTGCCGTTGCGCTCCAACTCCCCCAGCAGCATGGACGTGTACTTGCGAATACGCTCCGCCATGGTGGGGGCCACAGTAGACTGGAACTCGATCATCATGAGGAGGCAGGGCCGCGAGCCGTCCTTCAGCGCCCCTTCGCGGAAGTGGACCCGCCAGAGCATGTCGCCGATGCGTTTGAGGAGGTCTTCGTCGATATAGTCCGACGAGAGCCGTTCGAGCGTCGAGAAATCCAGCTTGTCGGCCCAACCGGCGGCGAGGATGCGCAGCAGATCCGCCACGACGTCCGGCAGGGAGTAGAGCAGCTTGTGGGCGCCGTCGTGGTCCATGCGGGCACGATAGGCTGCCTGCAAGGGGAAGGCCGTCTCCATCGACCCGATGCCGTGTAGGACATCGGCTCGACGTCGATTGAAGGGCGCTCTCGTCTCGGGAAGACGGTCGAAGGGGATCGAAATCATGGGGGAGGGTTTGATCCGAGCGGCGCGATGTGTCCGCTCAGGGCGGGATGGCCCGCGCCCGTGGAGAGTGGACCGTAGTGCAGTCGCCGCCGGAGCCCGGCAACGGCGAGCGTTCGACGAAGGCGATCTTCGTCGGGAACCGCTTCCGGACCGGGGAGCGGTGGTGGATTTGGCAATCGGATCGCGATCGGAGAAGATGCCCTCCCGGATGCGTCCGAGGCTTCGCCTTCCGGGGCTACCCTCACGAGGAGATCGAAGGATGACCATAATCAAGCGTACCCTGGCGGCGACCGTCGCCGCCGCCCTGCTCCTGATGTCCGTGCCTCAGACGTCGATCGCCCAGATGTTGACGATCACGTCATGGGGCGGCTCGTACAGCATGAGCCAGCGCAAGGCCTACTACGAGCCGTTCATGAAGGAGACCGGCCTCACCATCCTCGAGGACGAATGGGATGGAAGCATCGCCATCATCCGGGCGATGGTCGAGACCGGAAACTACAAGAGCCACGTCCTCGACGGCTCCGTCGCGGTGGCGGTCGCCGGCTGCGACGAAGGGCTCCTCGAGCCCATCGACTGGGATGCGATGGGGATGTCCCCCGACGACTTCCTGCCCGGCGGCTCGACCGAATGCGGGATTGCCACCATCGCCTACGGCACCCTGTTCGCATACCGCACCGACGTGTTTCCGACCGACCCGCCGAAGTCCTGGGCGGATTTCTGGAACGTCGAGAAGTACCCCGGCAAACGCGCCCTCAGAGCGAACAAGGTGCAGGGCAGCCTCGAGTTCGCGCTCATCGCCGACGGCGTGCCGCCCGCCGACGTCTACAAGGTGCTGCGCTCCGAGGGCGGCATCGATCGCGCATTCGCGAAGATGGACGAGATCAAGGATCACCTGATCTTCTGGGAGACCGGCGCCCACGCTCCGCAGCTCCTCGCGGACAAGGAGGTGGTGATGACTTCAGGCTGGAACGGCCGCTTCTACAACGCGATCGTCGACGACGGCCAACCCTTCGCGCTCGTGTGGAACGGCCAGGCCCTCGACTTCGACTACTGGTTCGTGCCGAAGGACCACCCGGAGAAGGATCTCGCCTGGAAGTTCCTCACCTTCGCGTCGCGTCCCGACCGGCAGGGAGACCAGACGAACTACATCGCCTACGGTCCGATGGTGAAGGGCGCGGACAAGTTCGTGAACCCGGACATCCTCCCGCACCTGCCGACCGCCCCGCAGAACACCCAGAGCTACTTCCTCATGGACCAGGCGTTCTGGGCGGACCACCGCGAGAGCACCTCGGCCCGCATGGTGACCTGGATGGCGAAGTAACGGCGGGGTCATTCGGCGTCTCTACGCCGGGCATCATCGAACGTTCGAACGAAGCCCGCGGCTCCGGCCGCGGGCTTTTCCTTTCGGGTTCGCACCGGAACACCCGCCTCAGCACGGCGCGAACACCTCCACCGGCGCGCCGACCCCGCGTAGCGGCTGCGCGCCCAGAGGCTCGCAGTGCGCACCCGCGGCGTTGGCGAACGCCTGACTCACCAGCACCCTGCGCCCCAACGTCTTGGTCAGGTCCTCGATGCGGGCGACCTCGTTGGCGGCCGGGCCGATGACGGAGAATTCGAGCCGTTCCGGCACCCCGATGTTTCCGTACATGACGTCCCCGACGTGCAGGCCGAGCCCGAACTCGATGGGCTCCTCTCCCTCCGCCGCAAGGTTCTCGTTCGCGCGGGCGAGCCGCGATTCCGCGTCTCGGGCGGCGGCGAGGGCGCGCTCGCTGGCGGTGCGGGCATCGTCGCCGCCGGCGCGGATCGGGAAGATCGCGAGCACCGCGTCGCCGACGAAGCGCAGCACCTCGCCGCCGCCGGCGATGACCGCCCCGGCGGTGCACTCGAAGTACCGGTTGAGGCGTTCGATGAAGACGTGCGGGTCGAGGCGGTCGGCGAGCCTCGTGGAGTCGCGCATGTCGCTGTACCAGATGACGGCGTGGATCCGCTCACCGTCGCCGCGCCGGATCTGCCCGTCGAGCACCCGGGCGCCGGCGTCCGGCCCGAGGTAGGTCTCCAGCACGTTCCGGGTGATCCGGCGCTGGATCTGCATCTTGCACGAGACGGCGTAGCGGCGCTGGATCCGCCCGAGGATCCGCAGGTCCTCCTCGCTGAAACCGCTGGCCCGATCCGTCGCCCACGACCCCATGATGCCGCGGGCATCCGCCCCCGGCTCTTCGTCACTCGCGAACGGCGTCAGGTAACAGAGGTAGTCGGTGATTCCGTCGTCACGCAGCTCCTCCAGCACGGGGAAGTCGACGATGGCGTGCTCGCCGGTGAGCCGCCGCCGGAGAAACGGCAGACGGTGGCGCATGAGGTGGTGCATCGGGCTGTGGAACCATTCCTCGGTCGAGAACGCCCGCGCGTGCTGTATCGCGTTGCTGTTCACGCCCTGGTTGCGCTTCCACACGAGGAGCACGGATGCGAACAGCGGGTGGAGGGTGCGGAACGCGGTCAGCGCGCGCGCCAAGGGAACGCCCGCGGCGTGCAGGCGCTGGCAGCAGCCCTCGAAGATCGAGTCGACTCCGGCCTCGCCGAGGGCGCTCGACATCAGCCAGTCCGCGATCCGGTCGATGAGGACGCCATCGATGCCGGCGGGCGGCGGCGTATTCGGACTCATTCCACCTCCTCCCTCTTGCGCCTGCGCAACGTATCGAGCACGTCGAGCCGGGCGCCGAGATCGGGCTCGCCGCACTGCGCCAGGATCACCGCCCTCGCCGCATCGCGCAGCTTCACCGCCCGCGCCCAGCTCGATGCGTCCGGCGGGTGGTCGCTCGACCCATCGACCGGCTCGGGGCTCGTCCTATCTGCCGGCTCGGAGCCCGGCCCGGTCGAAGGTCCCCGGCCCGGCCCGCTGGCCGTATCGGGAATCTGCACAGCTGCCGATTCATCGCCGGATTCCTCCGCCGGCCCATGATCCGGCATGATCGGCGGAGCGGCCGGTGACGGAGCGATCGGTGCGGCGATGCGGACCGATACCGGCCCGGGGCGCGGGATCCACTGGCCGTCGCGCATGACCGAGCGCGTGCCGGCGATGGTGACGGGGACGACGCGGGCGCCGCCCTCCACCGCGACGGAGAACGCGCCGATTCGAAACGGCAGCAGCCCCGGCATCCGGTGCAGGGTACCCTCGGGGAAGAACCCCAGCGAGCCGCCGCGCGCGAGCCGGTCCGCCAGCGACGCGGCGTCGGCGACGCTGCGCTCGTGGTCCAGCCGGTTGACGAACTCGGCCCCGAGCGCGCGCAGGAGCGGCGCAAGGAAGACGTTGCCGGCAAGCTCGCCCTTGACGACGTAGCCGACCTGCGCCGGAATCGCCGCGAAGAGCAGCGGGCCGTCGAGATAGCTCGCGTGGTTCGCGACGAGCACGTGCCGCCCTCCGCTGTCCAGGTTCGATGCGCCGCTCACCCGGATGCGGATGCCGAGGGCCCGGAACGCGGCCCGGCAGAGCACCCGCCCGCGGCGCCAACGGGCGCGCTCGCTCCCGGGCGCCATCACCACCACGAGCCAGGCCAGCCCGAACGTCGCCGCAGCGACCACCCCGGCATACACCGTATAGGCGGCGCGCGCCGCCCGCCTCGCCCACGACCGCACCGTGCCGCGGGTTGCGGCGAGCGCGAGGCGGGCGATCTGCATCCGCACCGAGCCGGCGCCGCGCCGCAGCGCGCCGCTCTCGAACAGCTCGCGGACCGCGACTCGCCGGATCTTCCCGCTGGAGGTCTTGAGCACGCTGTGCGGCGGCGCGAGGACGATCTCGTCGGGACCGGCGCCGATCAATACCGCCCCGGCGCGCGAGATCGCGTCCACGATCTCGCGTTTGCGTGCGGGATCCTCCTCGCGGGTCTCCGCCACCACCACCAGCCGCTCGGTCCCGGCCGCGGGGTCCGATGCGGCGAACACCGCGACGCAGCCCTTGCGCACTCCGTCGATCTCGCCCACCGCGGCTTCGAGGTCGTAGGGATAGAGGTTGCGCCCGGCGCGCACGATGAGGTCCTTGTCGCGTCCGGTGACGTAGAGCTCGCCGCCCGCCACGTAGCCGCGGTCCCCGGAGCGCAGCCACTCGCCGTCGAACAGCGCGCGGCTCGCGGCAGGGTTGCGGAAGTAGCCGCTGGTGGTGGACGGCCCGCGGAACTCCACCGCTCCCTCCGCCCGCTCCTCGAGCTCCGTGCCGCGGTCGTCGACGATCCGCACCTCGAATCCCGGGATCGGCGGCCCGCAGGAGACGAACCGGCGCGTGCGCTCCGCCGGCGTCCCGGCGCCAGGCGGCACCGCCCGGGCGCGGCGCGCCATGGCATCGGCATCGACCGTCTCGATCCGCGGCCCCCGCCCGATGGGGGTGAACGCCACCCCCAGGGTCGCCTCCGCGAGCCCGTAGACGGGGGTCATGGCGTTGTCGGGGAACCCGTACGGGGCGAACTTCGTCGTGAACCGGTCCATCGTGTCCGGATTGACCGGCTCGGCGCCGTTGAACGCGAGCCGCCAGCTCGACAGATCCAGCCCTTCGGCTTCCTCCGGCCCGATGCGCCGCACGCACAATTCGTAGGCGAAGTTCGGCCCGCCGGACAGCGTCCCCCGATGCCGGTGGATCGCTTCCAGCCAGCGCGCGGGACGGGCGAGGAAGTCCAGCGGGGACATGAGCACCAGCGGGAAGCCGTAGTACAGGCTCCCCATCCACGCCCCGATCAGCCCCATGTCGTGGTAGAGCGGCAGCCAGCTCACGAACACGTCGCGCGGCGTCGCGCCCAGCGCGACGGCCATGGCCTTGAGCGATGCGAGCACGTCGCCGTGGCTGAGCACGACGCCCTTGGGGCTACCGGTGCTGCCGGAAGTGTACTGGAGGAACGCGGTGGAGGATTCGTCGAGGACCGGGCGCTCTCCAAGTCGGCCGTCCCCGTCGAGCGCGGCGACGTCGACCACCGAGTCCAGCCCCGGCACCCGCGCGGTCAGCAGCCTCGACACCCCGATGGCAGGACCGAAGGTCACCAGCGTCCGGGCCTTCGCATTCGCAAGGATGCCCGCGTGACGGCTCACGTGATCCTCGATCTGGCTCGGCCGCGCGGGCGGATAGATCGGCACCGGGATCCCGCCGGCCATCTGCACTCCGAGGAACGTCGCCAGATAGTCGAGGCCGGTCGGCAACATCAGCGCCGCGGACTGGCCCGGCGAAAGCCCCCGGTTGGCGAGGCCGGCCGCGATGTGCTCGGCACGATCCACCAGGGCGGCGAACGTGATCGGCAACGGCTCCCGGTCCGACTCGTGGAGCTCGACATGCACGCTGTCGCCATGGTGGCGCGCATGGAAGTCCACCGCATCGAGCAGCGTCGAGGCGCCGAGGGGGATCGCGTCCACCACTTCGAGTCCTGCCTCGCGGCTGCGCACCGACACCGCCCCCCGCTGCCGCCGGTCGCCTGCCAGCAGCGCCGGCAGCAGCTCCCGTGCCGTCTCCGCGTTCGCCATGACCGTTTCGGGAATCGTGGCGCCGAACCTGCGCTCGAGCCGCGAGAGCAGCTCCATGCGCGAGAGGCTGTCGAGTCCGAGATCGCGATCGAGCGAGCTGTCGAGGGTGATCTCGGCACGCGCACCGAGGTGGGGATGAAGCTCGGTGACGACCTCGCGCATCGCCGCGACGAGCGACTGTGCGTCGAGAGCCCGTGACCCGGCTGATTCTTCCTTCGTGCGATTGGACATGGCGCTCGACATCGCCGGGAGGTCGCCCGCGGATGGCCCGCGGGACGGAACGGGAAGGGGATGATAACGCAACGACCCGTGCCCGCCGTCGCGTGGCTTGTAGTCCTGCGGATCATGCTGCCTGCGCGCCCTGATCCGGGCCATGAAATGCGGGCTGGCATCCGTCGTTGCGAAGCTCTTGCAGCGCTTGACGCCCTTCGCTTGACGCCCTTCGTCGATGGCCGGGTTCGAGGGCAGGCTTTCCAGGGACGAGTCGACACGGACCTCGCTCCGGACGCCGCTGATGCCGTTGCTCGTCTCGCGGTCAACGCTCCGGACGGGCGGCTTCGCGCGCCAGCAGCGTCTCGACCGCTTCGCCCGCGCTCCACGCGCCGGTCACGACGGCCCGGACCTGCTCGCAGATCGGCATCTCGACTCCATACCGTCGTGCAAGGCTCATCACTTGCGTGCTCGTCTCGACGCCTTCGACGACCTGACCCACCCCGGCGGCGGCTTCGGCCGGCGAAATCCCGCGCGCCAGCGCGAGCCCGAACCTCCGGTTGCGCGACTGGTCATCGGTACAGGTCAGCACCAGATCGCCCAGTCCCGCGAGTCCCATGAACGTCGCGGCGCGCCCCCCGGCCGCCTCGCCGAGCCGCGCCATCTCGCTCAAGCCCCGGGCAATGAGCGCAGCACGGGTGTTCGCCCCGAAGCCGAGCCCGTCCGCGATGCCCGCGGCAATCGCGAGAACGTTCTTGACCGCGCCCGCGATCTGCACTCCGGCGAGGTCGTCGCTGGTGTAGACGCGCAAACGGGAGCTCGCAAGCCGGGCCGCCCACTCCCGGGCGAACCCGGCATCGGTCGCGGCCAGGGTCACGGCGGTGGGAAGACGCCTTGCCACCTCCCTCGCGAACGTCGGTCCGGAGAGCACTCCCAGAGGGACGCCGGGAGGCATCAGCTCCGCCGCTACCTCGTGGAGGAGACGACCACTCGACGGATCGAGCCCCTTTGTCGCCCACAGCAACCCCGGCCGACCCGCGGGCATCGAGGCGAGGGCAGCGACCATCTCCCCGAAGGCATGGCTGGGGACGGCGATGAGGCACGCGCCCGCGGCATCGACCGCCCTGGAGAGCACCGGCTCGATCGCCAGGCGATCCGGGAGACGTTGTCCGGGCAGGTACTGCTCGTTGCTGCCACGCCGGGCGATGGCCGCGAGCATCGCCTCGTCGCGGCCCCAGAGGAGGGTCTCGTGCCCGTTGCGCGCCAGCGAGATCGCGAGCGCCGTGCCCCATGAGCCCGCGCCGAGCACCGCGACGTCGCAGCGGAGGTTCATCGCACTCGTTCGCTCAGCCCTCGTACTTCAGCCACGGACCACGGGTTCGGCCCCGCGCCGGATCCCGCTGCTCCGGAAGAGCCGGAGCCGGGCATCCGGCCGCGAGTGTCATCGACATCGCATCTCGCGGCGTCGCGGCAGGGGGGCGAGAGGCAAGGGACTACTTCTTCGTCAGTGGAAGGCTCGCACCTTCCCACGCCAGGATGCCGCCGTTCAGGCTGTACACCTTCTCGAAGCCGTCGGCGACGAGCTTGCCCCCCGCCTTCACGCTGATCTGCCCGGTGCGGCACGTGGCGATGATGGGCCGCCCGCGGAACTTGTTCAGCTTGCCGATCCGCTCCGCGAGCTGGGACTCGGGGATGTTCAAGGCGTTGACGATATGGCCCTGGCGGAATTCTCCGTCGGATCTGACGTCGACGACGACCGCGTCTTCATGATTGATGAGCTGCGTGGCATCCAACGGGCTCAGCTTGCGCACGCCGCGCGGCGCCCCCTGCAAGAACGTCCATGCGAGCGCGCCCAGGATCGCGATGAACGCCATGCACAGGCCTGGATTGTTCGAGAAGAATTCTTGCAGCCTGTCCACGTGCATCGCCTTCGGGCGGTGGCTCCCACCGGCCTGCACCGGCCCGGCGACGGGCGGCGAGATTAGCGCGATGGACCTCCCCTCGCAACGCCGGATTCGATGCCGGGGCAGCGACCCACGTAGCTGCCAAACGCCTCGTCCATTTTGTCGTGTGCTCGCAACGCCGGATTCGATGTCGAGGCAGCGACCCGGGCCTGCCCGTATCGGCGGTCCTTCGCCACGGGACCGCCTGCACGACGACGAGGTATCGGTCGTGAACCGAACCGCGACGCGGCGCGCTTCCGGTGAACCGCCACCGGCGGCGAGCCATCGGCGTTTGACATCGAGCCGGACCGCGCACCACGATCACGGCGTGGCCAAGCATCCGGTCTGCGGGCGGCGTGTGCGAGTCTTCCCTCGAACGGTGCGCGCCTGGATCCCGATGTCTCTCCTCGCCTTCGGTGCCGGCGCATTCGGAGAATCGGACTACGAGGTCCGGAGCGACCTCGAGCAGGTGCGGGCGCGCCTGGAGGCGACCGCGCGCGAGCTCGCCCGGGCACACGACGAACACGACGTCCATACAAGGGCGCTGGCGCGGAGCGAAAAGCTGGCGGCGGGCATTCGGCGCGAGATTGCCGGTCTCGACGAACGCCTGGCGGCGGCGCACCGGCGGGCCGACGCCGCCCGTCGCGCGAGCGCACTGACGCGCGCCGAGCTCGCCGAGCGCAGGCGCCAGCTCGCCCGCGCGGTGCGCGCCTCGTATCGATTCACCCGGCGCGATCCGATCGCCAGGCTTCTCGATATCGAGTCGCTGCGCGATATCGACCGGCTGCTCGCCTACCACTCGGTCATCGAGCGCGCTCACGCGGAGAGGATTCGTGGAATCGCCGACACCGTCTCCAGGCTCGAAGCGCAGGAAGCGAGGGTGGCCGAAGAAGCTGCGGCCATCGCCGCACTCCGCGACGAGAGGCAGCACCGTCTGGCCGAACTCGACGAACGCCGCGCCGCCCGGGCGGACGCGATGCGGGCGCTGGCCGCACGTATCCGGGACCGGGAGAGTCGCGTAGCGCGGCTTCGGGCCGACGAACGCCGGCTCCTGGAGCTCATCGATGCGTTGCGCGCCTCGCTCACCGACGACGCCTTGAAGATCGACGGCGACCGGACGTTCGAGGCGCTACGCGGCAAGCTCCCGTGGCCGGTGAACGGCACCGTGCTCGCACGGTTCGGCGCGCCTCGCGATGAGAGTGGCCTGACGTGGCGGGGGATGCTGATCGAAGCGCCGGCAGGAGAAGCCGTCCATACCGTCCACCGGGGCCGCGTCGCGTACGCCGACTGGCTCCGGGGATTCGGCCTGATGCTCATCATCGAGCACGAGGACGGGTTCATGAGCCTGTACGGCCACAACGCGACCTTGACCAGGGAGACGGGCGACTGGGTGGAGCCCGGCGAGGTCGTCGCGACGGTCGGCGACAGCGGAGGCAATCCACGACCGGCCCTCTATTTCGAGATCCGGCGTGCCGGCCGCCCGGTGAATCCCCTGCGATGGTGCCTGGAACCCACCGCCGCCGCGCTTGTAAGCCCTTAGCGGCGGCGAGTATTCTCGCGCCACGGTCGCTTCCGGGATCTTGGAGGCGTATCGGAGGCGAAACATGAAGTCACTCACGCGGTCGATCACCTCTCTCCTCGCCGGCGGCGCGATCGGCGTATCTCTGGCCGTTGGGCAGGGCGTCTTCGCCGAGCGTAGCGACGAAGGAGCGCTGCCGCTCGAGGATCTCCGGACGTTCACGGAGGTGTTCGCCAGGATCAAAGGCAACTACGTCGAGCCGATCGACGACAAGGCGCTCCTCGAAAACGCAATCCGCGGGATGCTGTCCGGTCTCGACCCGCACTCCACCTACCTCGTTCCCGACGACTACCAGGAGCTGCAGGCGGGTACGAGTGGCGAATTCGGGGGCTTGGGGATCGAGGTCGGAATGGAGGACGGGTTCGTCAAGGTCATCGCCCCGATCGACGACACGCCCGCGCAGCGCGCGGGCGTCGAGGCGGGCGACCTGGTCATCCGGCTCGACGACACCCCGGTGAAGGGAATGTCGCTGGCCGATGCCGTAAAGGTGATGCGCGGAGAGCCCGGCACCGACATCGTCCTCACGATCGTGCGCGAAGGAGTGGACCGCCCCATCCGGATCACCATCACGCGGGACAAAATTCGTGTGACCAGCGTTCGCAGCCGCCCGCTCGAGCCGGGATACGGATACGTCCGGATCAGCCAGTTCCAGCTTCGCACCGGCGAGAGTCTGCGCGAGGAGGTTGGAAAGCTCCGGGAGGAGGCCGGCGACGACGGCCTCAAGGGTGTCGTCCTCGATCTCCGGAACAATCCCGGGGGCGTGCTGAACGCGGCGGTATCGGTGTCCGACGCGTTTCTGGACAAGGGGATCATCGTCTACACCGATGGACGGATGGACGACGCGAAGCTTTCGTTCAGCGCCAAGGGCTCGGACATCCTCGACGGCATTCCCCTCGTCGTGCTCGTCAACGCGGGCTCCGCGTCCGCCTCCGAGATCGTCGCCGGCGCGTTGCAGGATCATCGGCGCGCCGTGATCATGGGAGAGAAGACGTTCGGAAAGGGCTCGGTCCAGACGATTCTTCCACTGGGTAACGGGTCGGCGCTGAAGCTCACCACGGCGCGGTACTACACTCCTTCCGGGACCTCGATCCAGGCGCGGGGAATCGTCCCCGACATCGCCCTGGATCGCGTGCGCGTGTCCCAGGTCGATGTCGGTCAGGGCGTCAAGGAATCCGATCTCGCACGCCACCTGGAGAGCGAGGGCGAGGAGGAGGACCTCGAGGCGGCGAGGCAGGCCCGGCAGGAAGCTCGCGACGTACCGCTCGCAGAGCGCGATTTCGCGCTCTACGAAGCACTCAACCTCCTCAAGGGCCTGCACATCCTGAACAACCGCTCGTAGCCGCCGCGCCCACCCTCCGCCGAGCGACCCGCGCGGTGCTCGGAGGCGGTTTTGCGGCTAGCTGGCGGCAGGAGCGGGTATCGGGGCCTCTCTGGTGAAGCACGATCAGGCAGCGCCTTGCCGTGCGCGGCGAGCCCCGGCTAACGACCTTCTCCCCCGTTCGACCACGCCGCGAACACCAGGCAGACGCCGGCGCCGCCCAGGATCCACGTCCAGACCGGAGCGCCCCACAGGACCGCAAGCCGTTCTCCGCCAAGGCCGAGGACCACCGATGCGCCGATCAGCAGCGCGGCACCGATCATCGCCAGCACACTGCGCTGGTTCGACCGGCGGATCTCGGCGCGAAGCTGTTCGATCCCCTCGGAGCGTATCCCGACTTCGATCTCGCCGGAGCGTGCGAGCTTCAGCGTCTCGTACGCGAGACCCGGAAGCGCGGGCAAGGTTTCGCCCCACTTCGGGGCTTGGCGCCCGATCTCGCGCAGCAGGGCCCGGGCGCCGAGCTGCTCGCGCATCCAGCGGTCGAGGAAGGGCTTGGCGGTCTCCCACAGATCGAGGTCGGGGTAGAGCTGGCGGCCGAGACCCTCGATGTTGAGCAGCGTCTTCTGCAGCAGCACGAGCTGCGGCTGCACCTCCATGTTGAAGCGCCGCGCGGCCTGGAACAGCCGCACCAGCACCCGCCCGAACGAGATCTCCTTCAATGGCCGGTCGAAGTTCGGCTCGCATACGCTGCGGATCGCCGCCTCGAAGTCGTCGATCCGGGTGTCCGCCGGAACCCATTTCGACTCCACGTGCAGCTCCGCCACCCGGCGGTAGTCCCGGTTGAAGAAGGCGAGAAAGTTCTCCGCGAGGTAGCGCTGGTCCTGCTCCGACAGGCTGCCCATGATGCCGAAGTCCACCGCGATGTAGCTCGGACGATCGGGATGAGCGCGATCGACGAAGATGTTTCCCGGGTGCATGTCGGCATGGAAGAAGTTGTGGCGCATCAACTGGGTGAAGAAGATCTCCACCCCGCGCTCGGCAAGCATCCGCAGGTCGACGCCAGCGTCGCGCAATGCGTCGACGTCGTTGATCGGGATCCCCGAGACCCGCTCCATCACCATCACCCCGCGCCGCGTATGCTCCCAGTGCACCTCCGGCACGTAGAGCAGATCGGAGCCCTCGAAGTTCCGCCGCAACTGCGAGGCAGACGCCGCCTCGCGCTGCAGATCGAGCTCGTCGAGGATGGTCTTCTCGTATTCGGTCACGACCTCCCGCGGGTGGAGCCGGCGCGCATCGGGCCAGTAGCGATGCGCCAGATCCGCCACGAAGCGCAGCAGGCTCACGTCGCGCCGAATGACCTTCTCGATCCCCGGGCGCACCACCTTGACCACCACCTCCCGGCCGTCCTCGAGCCGCGCCGCGTGCACTTGCGCGATCGACGCCGATGCCAGCGGCTCGCGGATGAATTCGCGGAAGATCTCGTCGACCGGACGCCCGAGCGCATCGCGCACGATCCCGGTCGCCACCTCGCCGGGGAACGGCGGCACGCGATCCTGGAGACTGGCGAATTCATCGGCGATGTCCTCCGGAAGCAGGTCGCGGCGGGTCGACAGGATCTGGCCGAACTTGATGAAGATCGGGCCGAGATCCTCGAGCGTGCGCCGCAGCCGCACCGCGCGTGGCGGCTGGGTCCCGCGGATCCAGTTCCAGGGCAGGAGATAGAGAATGAAACGGATCGGGCGCAGCAAGTGCGTCCTGAGCACGATCTCGTCGAGACCGTGTCGCACCAGCACGACGTTGATGTAGGCGAGCCTCAGAATCTGGCGCGGACCGATCACCGCCGCGGCACCTGTCGGCGCTCCAGCCGCGTGACCCGGGCATCGAGGCGCTCGACGTCGTCTCGAAGGTCGTCGACGGCGTACGAGAACCGCTGGACCTCATCGCGCCGCGGGGTCACCGCGGCTTCGTAGCACAGATACTCCGACAGGTCCGCGAGCAACGCCGTACCCGCCGCGCGCATCCAGCCGCCGAACCCGCGCATCCCGCGCATGAACTCATGCGCCGGAACGTCGCCGATTCGCCGCGCGAGCGCCTCTTCGACGTCGACGTCCATCCGGGCGGCAATCCGCTGCAATTGCGTCGCCAACGCGACATCACCGTGCAGGCTGACCTCGTCGCCGAGGATCAATGCCTCCCGGTCGTCGGCGAACGCGAAGCGCAGCAGCGAGAGCGGCGCGCCGCGGACCGTGACGTCGGCGTCGCCGGCTTCGTCCCGCGGCCCGATGCGGACACGCTCGTCTTCGATGCGCAGGCGGAACGCGCCGGCGCCCGCGACCTCGATGTCGACGACCTTGCCCGACAGGCCGGCCAGGGCGCTGCGCGATTCGAAGTCGAGATCGAGTGCATCGTCGAGCAGCCGCTCCAGCAGGCGGAACGGCAATGCCGGCACGGTCACCTGGCGATTCCGCCGCGCGGAATCGCGGACGCCCCGACCAACGCCGCGGGCAGGCAGGAAACAGTGTCGAGGGAGTCGTGCGCAACGTCTCTCACAGCCGGTATCCCTTGTGAACCGCGACGATGCCGCACGCGAGGTTGTGGTACCCGCTACGCTCGAAGCCCGTCTCGCGCATCGCCGCGAGCAGCGCTTCCTGATCCGGGTGCCGGCGGATCGATTCCGCCAGATACCGATAGCTGTCCGCATCCCCGGCGACGACGCGGCCGAGGGCGGGTAGCACGGAGAAGGAATAGACGTCGTAGGCGCGCTGCAGCGCGGGCACGGTCAGGTGCGAGAACTCCAGCACCAGCAGCATGCCGGCCGGCCGCAGCACGCGGTACGTCTCCGTCAGCGCGCGGGCCCGGTTGGCAACGTTGCGAAGCCCGAAGCCGATCAGCACGCGATCGAAGCTGCGATCGGGAAACGGCAGGCGCTCGGCATCGCACCGGGCATAGTGAACGTTGCCGGCGACCCCACGGTCGATGAGACGCGCCCGACCACGCTCCAGCATCGAACGGTTGACGTCGGCGAGCACCACATTGCCGTCTCGTCCCACCTCCGGTGCGAGACGCGCGGTCAGGTCGCCGGTGCCGCCGGCGAGATCGAGGATCCGCGCGCCGGGACGCACGCGTGCGATGCAGGTCGTGAACCGCTTCCACGCCCGATGGAGGCCGAACGACATCAGATCGTTCATGAGGTCGTAGCGTCCGGCGACGGACTCGAAGACCGCCTCGACCCTCGCCGCCTTCTCCCCCACCGGGACGTCCTCGAAGCCGAAGGGGGCGGTCTCCGCGCTCATGGCCGGACGCCCGGCGCTGGAACCGCGTACCGCGCAACCGGTGCCGGGAGACGCCGCGGCAGCGGCCGGTCGGTCGCGACCGCGGTCAGGGAGCGGGCTGCCGAGCCGTGCATCGCACTACCGCCCCCGGCCGGGCGTTCAGGCATCCGGCCGGCGTTGGTGCCCGGCCGCACGCAGGCGTTCCAGATAATCGTTCCACAGTCGCTCGTGGTGCGTGCCGAGCCAGTGCAGCTCCTCCCAGGAGTACAGCCCGGTGTCGTGCCCGTCGTCGAAGCACAGGCGCACCGCGTAGTTGCCCACGGGCTCGATGGTGTCGATGCCGACCCGCTCCTTCCCGACCTGCAGGACCTCCTGCCCGGGCCCGTGGCCACGGACCTCGGCCGAGGGCGAGTGCACGCGAAGGTATTCGGCGGTGCAGGTGAAGCTCTCCTCGTTGTCGAACGTCACGTACAGGACGCGCGCCGCCCGGTCGTAGCGCAGCTCGACCGGTGTGGGTGAAGTTGCCTGTGTCATGTGGCTTCAGAGAATGTATCGCGACAGATCCTGGTCCGACGCGAGCTCCGCGAGATGCGAATCGACATACTCGGAATCGATCTCCACGTGCCGTCCCGCCATGTCCGCGCTCTCGAACGAGAGGTTCTCGAGGAGCCGCTCCAGTACCGTGTGCAGCCGGCGCGCACCGATGTTCTCGGTCGTCTCGTTCACCTGCCAGGCGATCTCCGCAATCCGTCGCAAGCCTTCCGGAACGAACGAGAGCACCACCTGTTCGGCGCCGAGCAACGCGGCATACTGCTCGGTGAGCGAGCAGTCCGGCTCGGTGAGGATGCGCAGGAAGTCGTCGACCCCCAGCGCGGCGAGCTCCACCCGGATCGGAAACCGGCCCTGGAGCTCGGGAATGAGGTCGGAGGGCTTCGCGGTATGAAACGCGCCGGATGCGATGAACAGGATGTGATCGGTGCGTACGGTGCCGTACTTCGTCGAGACCGTGCTTCCCTCGACGAGCGGAAGCAGATCGCGCTGGACCCCCTCCCGGGAGACGTCGGCGCCGGTGCGATCGCTGCGGCGGGAGACCTTGTCGATCTCGTCGAGGAACACGATCCCGTTCTGCTCGACGTCTTCCATCGCGCTCGATTTGAGATCGTCCTCGTTGATCAGCTTCCCCGCCTCCTCCTCGGTCAGCAGCTTGAACGCATCGCGTATCCGAAGCCGGCGGGTGCGGGTTCGCCCTCCGCCCAGGTTCTGGAACATGCTCTGGAGCTGGCTGGTCATCTCCTCCATGCCGGGCGGGGCCATGATCTCGACCCCGATCGCCGGCGCGCTCAACTCGATCTCGATCTCGCGCTCGTCGAGCTTTCCCTCGCGCAGCATCTTGCGGAACTTCTGTCGGGTCGAGGCCGATTCGTCCCCGCCGTCCCCGCCGACCGAGGCAACGCCGGCACGCGCGGGACGGAGCAGGATGTCGAGGATCCGCTCCTCCGCCGCGTCCTCGGCCCGGCGCCGGACCTTCTCCATCTCCCGCTCCCGGTTGAGCTTGACCGCCACGTCGGTGAGATCGCGCACGATGGACTCGACATCGCGGCCGACATAGCCGACCTCGGTGAACTTGGTGGCCTCGACCTTGATGAACGGAGCTCCCGCGAGGCGGGAGAGACGGCGGGCGATCTCGGTCTTCCCGACGCCGGTCGGTCCGATCATCAGGATGTTCTTGGGAGTGATCTCGGCCCGCATCTCTTCGCCGACCTGCATCCGCCGCCAGCGGTTGCGCAGTGCGATCGCCACCGCGCGCTTCGCATCGGCCTGACCGACGATGTGCTTGTCCAGCTCGTGGACGATCTCTCTCGGCGTCATTGGGGTCATCGTTTCCGCCCGTACCTCCTCGGGATGCGCCGCCCGCCGTCAGTCGGCGGCGAGCTCCTCGATGGTGAGCTCCCGGTTCGTGTATACACAGATGTCGGCGGCGATGCCGAGCCCGCGCTCGACGATGTCGCGGGCTCCGAGCTCGGTGCAGTCGAGCAGCGCCCGTGCCGCGGCGAGTGCGAACGGCCCGCCGGAGCCGATGGCCACCGCGTCGTGCTCGGGGCTGATGACGTCGCCGGTGCCGGAGATCATCAGCGTCTCGCTGCCGTCGGCCACGATCAGCAGCGCTTCGAGCCGCCGCAGCAGCCTGTCGGTGCGCCAGTCCTTCGCGAGCTCCACCGCTGCCCGCGTCAGGTGCCCCGAATGCTGGTCGAGCTTCGCCTCGAACCGCTCGAACAGCGTGAACGCGTCCGCGGTGCTGCCCGCGAACCCCGCCACCACGCGATCCTTGTACAAGCGCCGCACCTTGCGCGCATTGCCCTTCACCACCGTCGCGCCCATCGAGACCTGTCCGTCGCCGCCCACCACCACGTGGGCGCCGCGCCGGACGGCGAGAATGGTCGTACCGGAGAACGTCGTCATGGTCGGACCTGCGCTGCACAGGCGGACGATCTTACCGTAAGCGCCCCGACGCCGGAGGCTGGGATCGATGGCCCCGGCCGCCTTTCCCTCCCGCATACGCGGCGGGACGCTCGCACCGGCCGGGAGCTTCGATTACTTCTTGCGCGCCCTCGGATGGGCCCTGTCATAAACCGCCGCGAGATGCTGGAAATCGAGGTGGGTGTAGACCTGCGTGGTCCCGATGTCGGCGTGGCCGAGCAGCTCCTGCACCGCGCGCAGATCTCCGCTCGACTCCAGCAGGTGCGTGGCAAACGAGTGGCGCAGCATGTGGGGATGGACGTGAACACCGATCCCGCGTTCGAGGGCGCGCCTGGCGAACCGCGCCTGTACCGTGCGCGCCGAGATCCGGCGTCCTCGCCGGCTCACGAACATTGCGC
The DNA here is from genome assembly GCA_958295835.1 of uncultured Gammaproteobacteria bacterium. GTDB lineage: Bacteria > Pseudomonadota > Gammaproteobacteria > HK1 > HK1 > HK1. Next base: position 2,337,197 of record OY282378.1, on the reverse strand, counting down.
TCTCCCCGGGGCCGGCAAGCTCCGCGCGCACCGCAAGCCATGCCCGAATCGCGTCGCGCGCATGGCGCCCGACGGGCACCACCCGGACCTTGCGTCCCTTGCCGAGCACCTTGACGAGCCCGCCTTCGAGATCGACGTCCGCGACCGCCAGCGCGCAAAGCTCCGACAGTCGCAGCCCCGACGAATAGGTCAGCTCCAGCATCGCCCGGTCACGCAGGCTGAGCGAATCCTCGCCGTCGAGCTCCACCAGCGCGCCTGTCCGATCCGTGTCGAGCGCGTTCGGCAGCCGTCTCGACGCCTTCGGCGCGCTCACCGCCCGAGCCGGATTACGGGTCGTCACCGCCTCGCGCATACAGAAATCGAAGAACGTGCGCAACGCCGAGAGCCCGCGCTGGATGGAGCGCCCGCCTACCGAGCTCCGGTGTCGCCACGCGACGAAACCCCGCACCATCCGGGCATCGATCGAGGGCCAGTCCCGTACCCCCATCGAATCGATATACCGGGAGAATACGGTGAGGTCGCGGCGATACCCGTGTACGGTATGCGCCGAAAGCCCGCGCTCGTCGGCCAGGTGACGGCAGAACCGCCCGATCCATTCGTCGCAGCTCGCCAATGGCCCGCCGGCGTTCCCGGGCCCGTCCTCCACCGGTGCATCCCCGTCCGGGTCGCCTGACGAGCCGGAACGCCCGGGGTGGAAGGTGCGGGTCACGGTCCGCTCCCCACGCCGGATGCCGGCGCCGCGGCCTTCCGGGTCCGGATCGCCCCCGCCGGCGTGTTCGACGGTGAACGGTTCGGGGACACGGCAGGCGCCGCGGCCCCCCAGGTCCGGACCGTCCCGTCCCCGCTGCTCCCACCCGGCCCTGCTGCACCTGCTTCGCCGTGTACCAGAGTGCGGACCGCCTTGTCCCCGCTCCCACCGGTGCGGGACGCACCGGGAGGCAGCGCCATCCGGGTGCTCACAGCTCGATCTCCGCATCGAAGACCCACGCCGTGGGTCCGGTCATCCATACCGCCTCACCCTCGCCTTGCCACCTGATCCCCAACGTCCCGCCGGGAAGCTCCACCCGCGCGCTCGCATCGAGACCGCCGCCCAGCCGCCCCGCGACGACCGCCGCGCACGCCCCCGAGCCACAGGCCCGCGTCTCGCCCACACCGCGTTCGAACACCCGCAGGCGAAGGCGGTTCCGTGACAGGGGCTGCGCGAACCCCACGTTCACGCCTTCGGGAAAGAAGGGATGGGCCTGCAACGCCCGCCCGAGCCGGGCCACCGGCGCGCGCTCCACGTCCGGCACCCGTACCACCGCGTGCGGATTTCCCATCGATACCGCCGCGAACCGGACCTCGTCGCCGTCGAGGTCGAGCCGGTAGCTCGCAGCCCGGCGCGGGCTCGCGATGGGGATCTCCTCCGGTTCGAGCCGCGGGACCCCCATGCGCACGGAGACCGAGCCGCCGTCCCCGACCGAGGCGAACACGTGCCCGCCCGGCATCTCGAAGGTGATCTCGTTCGACGCGACGAGGCCGCGCGCACGGGCGAACACCGCCATGCAGCGCATCCCGTTGCCGCACTGCCCGGCCCGCGAGCCGTCGGTGTTGAAGATTACGACGCCGAGGTCGCAGCCGGGGTCCGTGGGGCGGACCGCCATCAGCACCTGATCGCATCCGACCCCGATCCTCCGATCGGCGAGGCGCCGGATCTGCTCCGCGTCCGGGAGGGATGACCGGGTCGCGTCGGCCACGACGAAGTCGTTGCCGATGCCGTGCATCTTGGAGAATCGCAGGCGCATGGCGAATCCTTCGCTCTACCGCACCTCCGGGACGAGGGTCTTGCCCACGGCATCGAGCGCGGCGCTTGCCGAGCTCCTTTCGGCTACCGTGCATCGGCAACCGACTTTTTCGATCTCCGAGGCGGACGACCGGATGTCCGCTTCCACCCTCGTGGGTCTCGACGATGCAGCCCTGTTTCCCGAGCCGGTAGCGAAGCTCGGCTGCGTTCATGGCAGGTATGTTGTCAACATGTCCGTCCATGTCAACAGAAATGCAGAGTCAACCGCCGCACGCGGGCCAGGTAGCGCGCCTCGTCCGGGGCGGTCCCGGCCCGTTGCGCGTCCCACAACGTCTCCGCCAGGCATTCCATGAGGGCATGCTCCAGCCGGTGCGCATCCGCGAACCGCGGCAGGAGCGCCGCGTAGAGCCCGCGCAAGCCGGGCGGACGATCCGTGGCGAGCTGTTCGCGGATCGCGACGTGCAGGCTCATGTGCAGGAAGGGGTTCGACCGGCCGGCCTCGGGCGGGAACTCGCGCGTGAGCGCGTCCGGGGATTCGAGCAGGGCGTGGTATTCGGAGTGCTCGGTAACGACCTCGGCGAGGAGACGTTCCAGGGGTTCGAGGGGCTGCCCGGCGCACAACTTCGACCACGCGTCCACGTAGGCCCGGCGCATCCCCTCGCGGTCGCTTCCGTACAGCAATGCGTCATTCCTGCCAGTCGGTCGTCACGGGCCGCGGGGTCTGGAATTACGAATACACCGGCCGGCTTGCACGGATACCGCTTGCTCCGTGCACCGTGCACATGGGCCGGCCGTGGGGAACCGGCCAGTGGCGGACCTTGCGGTCGCGAGCGCCTTGAGCGCCACGTGCACGTACCGACCGTGCAGCATCAGCCGATGGCGAGCCCGATAGCGGGCATTGCGTCGGCGCGGAAGTCACGGCTCCGGGTCCTTGTGCCGGTATTCGCAGAGATCGGCGATGAGGCAGTGCGGACACGCCGGTTTGCGCCACGTGCACGTACCCGACCGTGCAGCATCAGCCGGTGGCGAGCCCGATAGCGGGCATTGCGTCAGCGCGGAAGTCACGGCTCCGGGTCCTTGTGCCGGTATTCGCAGAGATCGGCGATGAGGCAGCGCGGACACGCCGGCTTGCGAGCCGTGCATACGTACCGGCCGTGCAGGATCAGCCAGTGGTGGGCGTCGCGCTTGAACTCGTCCGGGGTCGAGCGCGCCAGGCCGTCCTCGATCTGGCGCGGAGTCTTGCCGCGGGCGAGCCGGGTCCGGTTGGCGACTCGAAAGATGTGGGTATCGACCGCGATCACGGGGACGCCGAACGCGGTGTTCAACACCACGTTGGCGGTCTTGCGCCCGACCCCGGGCAGGCGTTCCAGCGCCTCGCGCTCGCGCGGCACCTCCCCCCCGTGGTGGTCGAGGAGGAGCCGGCAGGTCGCGATCACGTTCTTCGCCTTGGCGTTGAACAGCCCGATGTTGCGGATGTGTGCGCGTACGCCGTCCTCGCCCAGCGCCAGCATGGCGCCGGGGGTGGAGGCGGCGCGGAACAGCGGGCGGGTCGCCTTGTTGACGCTCACGTCGGTCGCCTGCGCCGAGAGCATCACCGCGATCAGCAGCTCGAAGGGGCCGGAGTATTCGAGCTCCGTGGTCGGCGACGGATTCGCGGCCCGCAGCTTCTCGAAGATCGCCCGGCGCTTCGCGGCGTTCAACGCCTGTCCTCCCCGTGCCGTGGCCGGCAGCCGGGTTCACGCGCCTGCTTGGCGGGCGGGACTGCCGCGGCGTCACGGGCACCGCGCTCCGCCTTGCGCGCCTCGACCCGCGCGACCGCCGCGGCGATGTCGGCCCGGCGCTGCTCGGCGCTGCGCGTCCTCAATGATTCGATGGCATCGATCCGGCCCGCCCGCTCCCGGTGATGCGGTGCCGATTCTAGGGCCGATTCACGTCGCCGACGGCGTTCGAACCGCCGACGTGAGAACGGCGCGCGCTCGGCCAGCCACCCTTCGGGCGTCGCCGGGCCGGTACGCGCCGGGACCATCGAGATGCAATCCATCGGGCACGGCTCGATGCACAGACCGCATCCCGTGCATTCGCTCTCCAACACCGCGTGCATCCATCTGCGCGCCCCGATGATCGCGTCCACCGGGCACGCGCGGATGCACACCGTGCATCCGATGCACGCGCTCTCGTCGATGATCGCGGTCTCGCGCGGTCCTGCCGCGCCGCAGGCGGGATCGAGCGCCTTGACGGGACGTCCCAGGATGCGGGCGAGCGCCGCGATGGTGGCCTCCCCGCCCGGCGGACAACGGTTCACGTCCGCGTCGCCGCGCGCCAGGGCTTGCGCATACGGCCGGCAGGCGTCGTAGCCGCACCGGCCGCACTGGGTCTGGGGCAGGAGGGCGTCCACGGCATCCACGGCGCCGGCGCCCATGCCGGTGGTCGGAGCCCGCCGGTGGTCGGGGCCGTTCCGGCCGGCGGGACCGGGCATGACGCCGGAGAGACGGCTCGACCGCACAACGTCCCTCACTTCACCCGCATTCCGGCCTGCGCGCCCTCGTCCACATCGAGCAGCCAGATGTCCGAGCCGCCCGGGCCTGCCGCGAGGATCATTCCATCCGATACACCGAACCGCATCTTGCGAGGCGCGAGATTGGCGACGACCACCACGTGCCGGCCGATGAGGCTCTCCGGCGAGTACGCCGCACGGATCCCCGCGAACACGGTGCGTTCCTCGTCCCCGACGTCGACCCGGAGTTCGAGCAGCTTGTCCGCCCCCTCGACGTGCGTCGCGCCGAGGATCTTCCCGATGCGCAGATCGACCTTCGCGAACTCCGAGACGTCGATCCGCCCGCCCGTACCGCCGCTCGTGGCGCCGTCCGAGTCGTCATCCGCGCCGGGAGGCGGTGCGCCTGTTTCTCTAGCCCGCTCGCCCGCGCCGGTGGGCGGCGCACTCCCCTCCTCCGTCTCCATCGAGTCCGCGACCATCGCGTCGATCCTTGCCGGCTCGACCCTGGTGAGCAGGGGTTCGAATCGGGCGATCCGGTGGCCGAGCAGCGGCGATGCGATGCCGTCCCAGGAGAGCTCGCCGCAGCGCAGGAACGATTCCACGCGCTCGGCGGTGCGCGGTAGCACCGGCTTGAGAAAGGTCATGATCACCCGGAACAGATTGAGGCCGACGGTGCATACGTCCTGCACCTCTTCCCGAGTCGCTCCATCCTTCACCAGCACCCACGGCTTGCGGTCGTCGATGTACTGGTTGGCCCGATCCGCGATCGCCATGACCTCGCGCATGGCCTTGCCGAACTCCCTGGAATCGTAGAGCGCCGCGATGCGCCCGGATGCCTCCGCCGCCTCACGGTAGAGACCCGGCTCCGCGAGACGCCCGGACAGCCGGCCGCCGAAGTGCCGGTTGATGAAGCTCGAGCACCGCGAGGCGATGTTCACGACCTTGCCGACGAGATCGGCGTTCACCCGCCGGCAGAAGTCGTCGAAGCTCAGGTCGAGATCGTCGATTCCGCTCGACAGCTTGCACGCGAAGTAGTAGCGCAGGTACTCGGGATCGAGGTGATCGAGATACGTGCGGGCCTTGACGAAGGTGCCGGTCCGCTTCGACATCTTCTGGCCGTTGACGGTGAGGAAGCCGTGCACGAACACCCCCGTGGGCATGCGGAAGCTCGCTCCGTGCAGCATGGCGGGCCAGAACAGGGTGTGGAAGTACGCGATGTCCTTGCCCACGAAATGGTAGAGCTCCACCTCGGAATCCGGGATCCAGGAGCCGTCGAAGTCGAGGTCCTCGCGCCGCGCGCACAGGTGCCTGAAGCTGCCCATGTATCCGATCGGCGCGTCCAGCCAGACGTAGAAGTATTTCCCGGGGACGTCGGGGATCTCGAACCCGAAGTACGGAGCGTCGCGCGAGATGTCCCAGTCCTGCAGGCCGGCGTCGAACCACTCGTCCAGCTTGTTGGCGATCTCGACCTGCACCGGAGGGCGCCCGCCCCGGCCGCCGCCCGCGAGCCACCGCCGCAGCGGTGTCTCGAAATCCGCCAGACGCACGAAATAGTGCTCCGAGGTACGCAGATCGGGCTTCTCTCCCGACAGCACCGACACCGCGTCGTCGAGGTCCGCCGGGCTGTAGGTCGCACCGCACACCTCGCAGTTGTCCCCGTACTGCCCGGGAGCCCCGCAGCTCGGGCACGTGCCCTTGACGTAGCGGTCCGGCAGAAACATCTCCTTGACCGGGTCGAACGCCTGCGCGACGTCCTTGCGCACGATGTGTCCGGCCTCCTTCAGCCGCGCGTAGATCAGCTCCGAGCACGCGCGGTTCTCCGGTGAATGGGTGGTGTGGTAGTTGTCGAACGAGATCCCGAAGTCCCGGAAGTCGGCCCGATGCTCCTCGCCGATGGTCTCGATGAGCGCCTCCGGGGTCATCCCCTCCTGCTCGGCCTTGAGCATGATCGGCGTGCCGTGCCCGTCGTCGGCGCATACGTACGCGCAGCGATGGCCGAGCCCGCGCTGGAACCGCACCCAGATGTCGGTCTGGACGTACTCGACCAGATGCCCGATGTGGATGGGGCCGTTCGCGTAGGGCAGCGCGCTCGTCACCAGGAGCGTGCGGGTCGATGAAGACATGGAAGCGATACCGTTGCGTCGCCGGGGGACGGATGCCCGCGTACGTTAGCATCGTCGCACGCGGGCGGGGTCATGTCGTTCCCTTTCGGCAGGCCGCGGGCCGCTCCTCGCGATTCCGCTCGTGGACGGCGGGCCGGACGAACGCCGCCGCTCGGTCCCCGGTGAATGTTCGGAACGAGAAGCGGAGCTCGCGCAGACTCGGGATGATCGGCAACCCGAATCGTCTTCTTCAGAAATTTCTTAGATCTTCAGTCGGTTGCGCGTGTGGTATGGCGGTGGGGGTGGGATTCGAACCCACGGAGCCTCGCGGCTCGCTGGTTTTCAAGACCAGAGCTTTCGACCACTCAGCCACCCCACCGGGCGCGGCGATTGCAAACCGGTGGCGATCGTCTTCGATCACGGCTCGGACAGTCGAGCGGCAGCAAGCATATCGCAGGAGCCCAACGGCTTGAAGCGCGCCATCGCCACACCCGAATCCACGGCTCCGGGACCACCGCGTGAATTCCTCCGGCCCGAAACGTCAACATCATTGAAACGAGCGCTCCTTGGAGTATGATCCGGGGGGAACGAATTCGATTCGGTGCTGTCAGTACGTTCCACAACGGCGAACTTCATCCGAAATTTCAGGAGGTTGACTCACCATGGCGTCATTCGAACCAACCGTGATCCGCACGCCGCGCACCGGGGCGGTGCTCGCGACCAACAAGCTGATCCGAAACACCTACACCCTCCTCGCGATGACGCTGGCGTTCAGCGCCCTGACCGCCGGCATCGCGATGATGATCAACATGCCGCCCCTGCACTGGCTGCTGACCATCGGCGGCTACTTCGGGTTGCTGTTCCTGACCGCCAAGACCGCCAACAGCGCGATGGGGCTGGTAAGCGTCTTCGCACTGACCGGGTTCATGGGCCTGACCCTCGGCCCCATTCTCAACTTCTACGTGCATGCGTTCTCCAACGGCCCTCAGCTCGTCATGATGGCGTTCGGCGGGACCGCGGCGATCTTCCTCGGCCTTTCGGGCTACGCGCTGACCACGAGGCGGGACTTCAGCTTCCTCGGCGGTTTCCTGATGGTCGGAATCCTGGTCGCGTTCCTCGCCGGCATCGCGGCGCTCGTGTTCTCGATTCCCGCGCTCTCGCTCGCGGTGTCCGCGATGTTCATCCTGCTCATGTCCGGCTTCATCCTGTTCCAGACGAGCCAGCTCGTGCACGAGCCGAACACGAACTACATCCTCGCGACGGTGAGCCTGTACGTCTCGATCTACAACCTGTTCACGTCGCTGCTCTACCTCTTCGGGATATTCGGCGGCGACGACTGAGCCGTATCCGTTTCACGCTACGGCGGCGGCTGATGAAACGCCCCGGGCTTGCCCCGGGGCGTTTCGTATCTGCGCCTGATGTCGCCACAGTCGCCGGCGATAACGAGGTAGCCTGCCGCCGGATTTCGCCGTCGAACCGCTCCCGCAGGATTCACGAGCTCGGAGCTCGATACGTCGGGAAGTCCGCGGGATGGATTCCCGCTTGCGCGGGAATGACGCCACCGGCGGAGCAATGACCACCGGTGTGGCAATGGACTCGGCAGGTCGAGCGGCCCGGCATGGGGAACGCCGGCGCGCCGGGCCGGCCAAGTCTTCGCGTCATTCCCCGCCTCGAATCACCGCCATGCCCCCCATGTACGGCACGAGCGGCTCGGGCACCCGAATCGAGCCGTCCGCCTGCTGGAAGTTCTCCATGATCGCGATCAGCGCGCGCCCGACAGCCACGCCGGAGCCGTTGAGGGTGTGCACGAGCTCGGTCTTACCGGTCTCCGGGTTGCGCCACCGCGCCCTCATGCGCCGCGCCTGGAAGGCTTCGCAATTGCTGCACGACGAGATCTCGCGATAGCGCTGCTGCCCCGGCAGCCAGACCTCGAGGTCGTAGGTCTTCGCGGCGGCGAAGCCGATGTCGCCGGTGCACAGCGTGACCACCCGGTAGGGGAGCCCGAGCCGGGTGAGGATCGACTCGGCGTGGGCGGTGAGGGTCTCCAGCGCCCGATAGGAGTCCTCCGGGCGGACGACGTGCACGAGCTCGACCTTCTCGAACTGGTGCTGGCGCAGCATCCCCCGGGTGTCCTTGCCGTAGGAGCCCGCCTCGCGGCGGAAGCAGGGGGTGTGGCATGTGAAGCGCAACGGCAGCTCCGCGGCATCGAGGATCCGCTCCCGCGCCACGTTGGTTACCGGAACTTCCGCGGTGGGGATCATGTAGAGGTCGGAGCCTTCGACCCGGAACTGGTCGTCGGCGAACTTCGGGAGCTGCCCGGTCCCGCGCAGCACCTCGGAAGTGACGAGATAGGGGACGTAGATCTCCCGGTAGCCGTGCTCGCGAGTGTGCACGTCGAGCATGAACTGGATCAGCGCGCGGTGCAGCCGTGCGAGCCCCCCGTGCAGGGTGACGAACCGGCTCCCGGCGAGCTTCGACGCCAGCTCGAAGTCGATGCCGCCGAGGGCGACACCCAGGTCGGTGTGGTCCTTCGGCTCGAAATCGAAGCGCGGCGGCTCGCCGACCCGGCGTTCCTCGCGGTTGTCGTCTTCGCTCCGGCCTTCCGGCACGCTGGGGTGGGTGAGGTTGGGGATCTCCAGGGCGATGCTCTCCAGCTCCGCCTGAAGCTCCGACAGCCGGCGCTCCGCGGTTTTCAGCGCGTCGCCGAGCCGCGCCACCTCCGCGAGCAGCGGCTCGACGTCCTCGCCGCGGGACTTCGCCCGCCCGATCGCCTTCGAGCGGGTGTTACGCTCGTTCTGCAGCTTCTGGGTGCGCTCCTGAACTTCCTTGCGCTCGTGTTCGAGCCGGGTGATACGGGCGGTGTCGAGCTCGAACCCCCGGGCCGCCAGCCTGGCCGCCGTCGCTTCGAGATCACGCCTGAGAAGTGCCGGATCGAGCATATCGATGTCTTCCCTGCCCCGGCGCCTGACCCGGCAGGGCCGGGACCGGGAGACGACGGGTGATGTATGAGATTCGAGTGACGAGAGGCCCGCCCGGTCGAGCCGGAGCCGGGAATCCGCTCATGAGCTTCATCGGTGTCCCGGATGCGATTCGATCGCCGATCCTCCGGCGATCGAACCTCATGCAAAACGCCGGGAAAATTTCCTGAACGGACCCTTCGTTCCGGCTACGCCGGGTCAGCCACTATTCCCCTCCGGGGCGCCGCTTCGCCCGCGCGGCCTCGTCGAGCGCCCGCAACCGCCGGAGCTTCTCGCCGATGCGCTCTTCGAGCCCGCGCCCGACCGGTTCATAGTAACGCCTTTGCTGCAGTGCGTCAGGCAGGTAGTGCTCGCCGGCCGCGTAGCCCTCGGGCTCGTCGTGGGCATAGCGGTAGCCCTCGCCGTGCCCCAGCGATCCGAGCAGCCGGGTCGGGGCGTTGCGCAGGTGCTTCGGCACCTCCAGCGAGCCGTGCTCGCGCGCATCCCGCAACGCCGCGCCGAACGCGGTGTAGACCGCGTTGCTCTTCGGCGCGCAGGCCATGTACACGGCGGCGTGCGCGAGGGCCAGCTCTCCCTCCGGGCTCCCCAGCCGCTCCTGGACCTCCCAGGCGTCGAGCCCCAGGGTGAGCGCCCTCGGGTCCGCGTTGCCGACGTCCTCGGAGGCGATGCGCACGAGGCGCCGCGCGAGGTAGAGGGGGTCGCATCCGCCATCGAGCATCCGCGCGAGCCAATACAGCGCTCCGTCCGGGCTCGATCCGCGGATCGCCTTGTGCAGCGCGGAGATCTGGTCGTAGAACGCATCGCCCCCCTTGTCGAAGCGCCGTCCCGAACCGCCTTCGAGCACCCGCAGCACCGCTTCCTCGGCCAGGATGCGCGCACCGTCCGGACCGTCCGTGGCGAGATCCGCGGCGATCTCCAGCAGGTTCAGCGCGCGCCGGGCGTCGCCGTCGGCGGCCTCGGCAAGCAGCCGGCGCAGCCCCGGCGCCATCCCGACCCGCATCGCGCCGAGCCCGCGTTCGACGTCCGCGAGCGCCCGATCGATCACGGTTTCGATCGCGCCGGCGTCCAGCGCCTCCAGGACGTAGACCCGCGCCCGCGACAGCAGCGCGTTGTTGAGCTCGAACGAGGGGTTCTCCGTGGTCGCCCCCACGAAGATGACCGTCCCGTCCTCTACGTGCGGCAGAAAGGCGTCCTGCTGGCTCTTGTTGAAGCGGTGCACCTCGTCGACGAACAGCACGCAATCTTCCCCCTGCTCCGCGCGGCGGCGCTTCGCCTCGGCGACGACCTCGCGGATCTCCTTCACCCCGGACAGCACCGCCGAGAGCGCGAGGAAGCGTGCGTTCGCGTACGCGGCGACCAGTCGTCCCAGGGTCGTCTTCCCGGTGCCGGGCGGCCCCCAGAAGATCATCGAGTGGGCGCGGCCCGCCTCGATCGCGACGCGCAACGGCTTGCCGGGGCCGAAGAGGTGCGCCTGCCCCACCAGCTCGTCGAGGGTGCGGGGCCTCATGCGATCGGCAAGGGGCCGCGTTGCGCCGGCGGCCGGTTCGAAGAGTGCCTTCTGGCCGGTCACGGCCACCAGGCGCTTCCGTCTCAGCGACCGGCGTCGATCACGTCCGCACCGGCGGGGGGTGTGAACGTGAAGGCGCCGGCCGGAACCGCCGGTTGCCGGCGGATGTCGGTGAACGTGATCAGGGTCGTCTGGCCGAACTGGTCGACGAGCTCCATGCGGCGGAGCTCGCCGCCGGCGAACGCGAGCCGGATGAGGGTGAACGGAGCGTCCTCGACCTTGGGCTCGAGGGCGAAGGCGTCGTAACCCGCGCCGGCATCGAGCGCTTCGACCCGAAACTGCTCTTCCACCGGCCGGTCGGTGGCCAGCAGCACCGCGGGGGTCGAGCCGAGCGCGGCGTCGACATCGCGCACCGTGACTTGGGCGAGCTCGGGATCGTGGATCCACACCCTCGCACCGTCACCGACGATGAGCTGCGGCGGGTCCGAGTAATCGAATCGAAAACGCCCCGGGCGGTCGATCAGCACCGTTCCCCTGGCTCGCTCGAGCAGGCTGCGCCGCTCGTCGAACAGACGCTGCTCGAATTGCGCCGACACGGTGTCGAGCCCGGAGAGATAGGCATCCAGCCGCCCCGCCGCGTCCGCGAGCACGGCCGTGCAGGATATCGAGAGCAACCCGACTCCGAGCAGCCATCCGAATCGTAGCGCCATGACGAATGTTTCCGCGTGACGGGCATCACTGTCCGCCGCCCGCCCGGCCCCGGCGGCATCGCGCCGCGTCCGGGCGACCGCTCAGTCTCCGGGCGGCGGCGGCGCGAGGACCTCGCGGCTTCCGTTCGACTGCAACGGACCCACCACGCCGGTCTGCTCCATCTCCTCGAGCATGCGGGCGGCCCGGTTGTACCCGATCTTGAGCCGGCGCTGGACTCCGGAGATCGACGCCCGGCGGCTCTCGGTCACGATCCTGACCGCCTGGTCGTAGAGCGGATCGGCCTCGGCGCCGGCCTCGGCGCCGGCATCGAGGGCGCCGCCGCTCCCATCGGCCACGCCGTCGGCGACCGCCGTGCCGTCGAGAATCCCTTCCAGATAGGCCGGCTTGCCCATCTCCTCGAGATTCTTGACGACCTTGTGGACCTCGTGATCGGCGACGAACGCGCCATGCACGCGGCTCGGCGTGGACACCCCGGGACCGAGGTAGAGCATGTCGCCATGCCCGAGCAGGTGCTCCGCGCCCATCTGGTCGAGGATGGTTCGCGAATCCACCTTCGACGATACCTGGAACGCGATGCGGCTCGGGATGTTCGCCTTGATGAGGCCGGTGATCACGTCCACGGAGGGCCGCTGGGTGGCGAGGATGAGGTGGATGCCCGCGGCCCGCGCCTTCTGCGCCAGACGCGCGATCAGCTCCTCGACCTTCTTGCCGGTCACCATCATCATGTCCGCGAGCTCGTCGACGATGACGACGATGTAGGGGAGCTTCTCGAGTGCCAGCGCCTCGCCTTCCCCGCCGTTCGGGACGAACAGCGGATCCTTCAGGGGCTCGCCTTCGTCCGCTGCCGCGCATACCTTGCGGTTGTAGCCGCCGATGTTGCGCACTCCCAAGGCCGACATCAGCCGGTACCGCCGGTCCATCTCGACCACGCACCACCGCAGCGCGTTCGATGCATGTTTCATGTCGGTGACCACCGGCGCGAGGAGATGCGGGATCCCCTCGTACACGGACAGCTCCAGCATCTTCGGGTCGATCATGATCATCCGCACGTCGGAGGCGGACGCCTTGTAGAGAAGGCTCAGGATCATCGCGTTGATGGCGACGGACTTGCCCGACCCGGTGGTCCCGGCCACCAGGAGGTGGGGCATCTTCGCCAGATCCACCACCACCGGCTGCCCCGAGATATCCTTGCCGAGGCCCAGCGCGAGATGGGGAGCGCCGGTGTCGTACTGGCTGGACTTGAGCACGTCGCTCAGCACGACGATTTCACGTTCTTCGTTGGGAATCTCGAGTCCGATGGTGGTCTTGCCGGGGATGACCTCCACGATGCGGACGCTCACGGTGGACAACGACCGGGCAAGGTCCTTGGCCAGATTCGTCACGCGGCTCACCTTCAACCCGGGAGCCGGCTGCATCTCGTAGCGCGTGACGACGGGACCGGGGTGCACCGCGACCACCTCGACCTCGATGCCGAAATCCGCGAGCTTGAGCTCGACCTGACGCGACATCGCCTCGAGGGATTCATCGGAGACGACCTTGCGCTTCTTCTTCGGCTCGTCGAGGAGAGCGAGCGGCGGCAACGCTCCGGCGCCCGGCGTCGGCTCGAACATCGGCACCTGCCGCTCTCGCTCCGCCCGCACGCTCGTTTCGACCTTCGCGCTCACGGGCTCGATGCGCGGCGGCTTGCGGCGAGACTTGCGTTTGCGCTCAACCTCTACCTCGACCTCGACCCGGACCTCCCGTTCCTGCTTGCGCCGGCGGCCGGCGGCCCAGCGCTCCCGCGCTTGCAGGCCGGACCTGCAGAGGAACTCCGCGGCCAGGATGGTATAGCGGCCCGTCACGTCCATGACCTCGAGCCAGGACAGTCCTGTGAACAGTGTGACACCGGTGAGGAACATGGCGAGAAGGAACAGCGTGCCGCCGACGGGATTGACGATACCCGCGAGACCGCTCCCCACGATGGTTCCGATGATCCCGCCCGCGTCGACGGGAAACGTCGCCGAGCCGTGGTAATGCAAGGTCGCGAGACCACACCCCGCACACACCGCCACCACGCATCCGGCGGCGCGAATCGTGGCGTGATGGACGTCGAGCTTGTCGGGCGTCACCTTCAGGCCCCGATAGACCAGCCACCCGGCATAGCCGATCATCACCGGGAACAGGTAGGCCATGAAGCCGAACAGGTACAGCAGCACGTCGGCAATCCAGGCTCCCGCCACCCCGCCCTGGTTGGCGATCCGATCGACATGGCCGGCGTTCGACCAGCCCGGATCACCCGGGTGATAGCTCGCGATCGATACCAGCAAATAGATCGCCACCGCGGAGATGACGAGCAGCGCACCCTCGCGCGAGCCTCGCGCCAAGGGACCTCGCAGCAAGGCGAAGAATCCCGGTTTCTCTTGTATCGCTTGAGCCACGGTTTCAATCCTGTTTCGAGATATCGAGTCTAACACGGTAATTATTGGGGAAAAACAAAAAAAAGTCCACCGATCTCATAAGAGCCGCCAGGAGCGTTTCACGCCGACCGGGCTCCTGCGTCCCCGGGTTCCGCGAGCCGCCTCCCCGTCTCCGTCCCGCGAGCCGGCGGGCACCGCGGATCATCCGGTTGAAAATCACCGGGCAATCCGCCATCGTTCCGACGCTTTCGCCGCACGTTCCCGGCGTGCGCGGGTATTCCGGCAGGCCCCCGGCCCCGGGCTCGTGAGCGCTTGTCCCGAACCACCGTGCGGCCCGATCCGATCGAACGGAACCGACGACACGATGAGCGAACCGATCCACGCCCGGCTTCTCATTCTCGGCTCGGGGCCGGCCGGTTATACCGCGGCCGTCTATGCCGCCCGGGCCAACCTCTCCCCGATGCTGGTCACCGGGATCGAGGTCGGCGGCCAGATGACCACCACGACGGACGTCGACAACTGGCCCGGCGACGACCAGGGCGTCCAGGGTCCGGACCTGATGGAACGGATGCGCCGGCACGCGGAGCGATTCGATACGCGGCTCGTCCACGACCACGTCGCCGGCGCCGATCTGTCGCGCCGGCCGTTCCGGCTGCTCGGCGATTCCGCGACGTACACCTGCGATGCGCTGATCGTCGCGACCGGCGCGTCCGCGAGATACCTCGGGCTCGACTCCGAGGAGGCGTACAAGGGGCGCGGGGTCTCGGCCTGCGCCACCTGCGACGGGTTCTTCTACCGCTCGCAGCCGGTCGCGGTCATCGGCGGCGGCAACACCGCGGTGGAGGAGGCGCTCTACCTCTCGAACATCGCCTCGCAGGTCACCGTGGTCCACCGCCGGGACCGGTTCCGGGCCGAGAAGATCCTCGCCAACCAGCTCATCGAGAAATCCCGAACCGGCAACGTCGCCATCGAATGGGATCACGTGCTCGACGAGGTCCTCGGCGACGACGCCGGGGTGACCGGGATCCGCATCCGCGGGACCAGGAGTGGTGAGCGCAAGGACGTCGGCGTGCACGGCTGCTTCATCGCCATCGGCCATATCCCCAACACGAAGATCTTCGAGGGCCAGCTCGACATGAACGGCGGGTACATCCGCGTGCGCGGGGGCGCCGAGGGCGACGCCACCGCGACGAGCGTGTCCGGCGTATTCGCGGCGGGCGACGTGGCGGACCACGTGTACCGCCAGGCGATCACCTCCGCCGGCGCCGGATGCATGGCCGCGCTGGACGCCGAGCGCTACCTGGAATCGGCGGAGCCCTCCGGCCCGGCTTGACCGCCGCGGACCGGCCATCTGCCGCATGACGGCGAGCCCGACCGGAACGGTCGCCGCGAACCGGCCCGATCGCTACGGGCCAGTCGCCGGGAGAGAGGTCGCCCCGTGGCGGTGAACGCGGCCGATCCGGACGCCACGGGCCGGGCGGGCGAAAGCGCCATCCCGGAACGCCCCGCCGCCCCGGTCGGGAACGACGCGGTCGTCGCCCCCGAGTACACCGTCACCACCGCCGGGCGCATCGCCGACGTGCCGGCGGCGCAGTGGGACGCGCTCGCGGGCGACGACTACCCGTTCACCCGCCACGCCTTCCTCGATGCCCTGGAGCGCCACGGCTGCGTCGGGGAACGGGTCGGATGGATCCCGTCGCACGTCCTGGTGCACGCGGGGGAGCGGTTGGCGGGGGCGACCCCGGCCTACGTCAAGCTGCACTCGCAAGGTGAATTCGTCTTCGACTGGGCCTGGGCCGAGGCGTATTCGCGTCGCGGTGTCGAGTACTACCCCAAGCTGATCTCCGCCATCCCGTTCACGCCCTCGGCCGGCCCCCGGCTGCTGGTCCACCCGGCCGCGGACGGGGGAGCAGTGAAACGCGCGCTCGCGGCGGGAGCGGTCGCACTCTCGAAGGCGATGGAGGTCTCGTCCTTCCACTGGCTGTTCCCATGCGAGAGCGACGCCACCGTCCTGGACGGCAGCGGGATGCTCATGCGCTCGGGATGCCAGTTCCACTGGATGAACCGGGGCTACCGCGACTTCCGGGACTATCTCGACGCGCTCACCTCGAAGCGACGCAAGGAGATCCGGCGCGAGCGCCGGGACGCGGCGGCGGCCCCGGTCGAGATCGAAATCCTCGACGGCCGCGCCGCCACCGAGGCCCACTGGAGCGCGTACCACACGCTGTACAGCGCCACCTACGACCGCAAATGGGGCTACCCCGCGCTGACCCTTCCGTTCTTCATCGCGACGGCGGCGGCCCTCCCCGATCACACCCTCCTCATACTCGCGCGGCGTGGCCGGAGCTACGTGGCCGGCGCCCACTGCTTCGCGGGCCGCGACACCCTCTTCGGCCGCAACTGGGGCTGCACCGAGCAGCACCGCGGCCTGCACTTCGAGATCTGCTACTACCGCCTGATCGAGCACTGCATCCGGCACGGGCTCGCCCGCTTCGACGCCGGCGCCCAGGGCGAGCACAAGCTCCTGCGCGGCTTCCTCCCGGTGGAGACGCATTCCGCGCACTGGATAGCGGAGCCGCGATTCCGCGAGGCGATCGGCCGCTTCCTCGCTGGAGAGCGCGCCCAGCTCCGGCGCTACCGGCGCGCGCTGGAGAAGCACTCACCCTACCGGGCATCTGCCGGGTCGGGTGGGTAGAAGGCAGAGCTCCCCGATGGTCCGCCACGTTTCAACGGGAGTCCTGAATGAACCGAGCCGCAGCCCGGTGTCGCCGGAACCGGGGGACGAGCATGAACATGAGGGACAGGTGCCTTTCCCGGGAATGACGCTTCCGGGTGCCGGCGTCGCCGGAGCCGACCGCCGGCCGGCGAATCGTTCTTCGTCACTTTGCTCAGGACTTCCCGGGCAGGAGACTACAATGCCCGTCTCAAGTCGATTCCTCCGGAAACCCGGCTCACGGATTCAGGGACCCTGCGACCCTTCCTGATCATGCGGCACTGGCCCCCGGACGCATTTCCCGATCCGGAGCTCGCGCTCGACGAACCGAACGGGCTGCTCGCGGCCGGCGGCGACCTCGGCCCGCGGCGCCTGCTGCACGCCTACCGCCGCGGCATCTTCCCCTGGTTCAGCGAGGGGCAGCCGATCCTGTGGTGGTCGCCCGACCCTCGCGCCGTCCTGTGGCCGGACGCTCTCCGGTCGAGCCGGAGCCTTCGCCGCACGCTGCGGCGCGGGACGTTCAGGATCACCGTGGACACCGCCTTCGACCGCGTGGTGCGCGAATGCGCCGCGCCCCGCGCGGGGCAGGACGGCACCTGGATCACCCCGCGGATGGCGGCGGCCTACGGGCGGCTGCACCGTGCCGGGCACGCCCACTCCATCGAGTGCTGGCGCAGCGCGGACCTCGTCGGCGGGCTGTACGGCGTCGCCATCGGCCGCGTGTTCTTCGGCGAGTCCATGTTCAGCCGCGTCTCCGATGCATCCAAGGCCGCGCTCGCGCACCTGTGCAGGCTCGGCTTCGGACTCATCGACTGCCAGATCCCGAATCCCCATCTCGCCCGGCTCGGCGCCGTCGAGATGGAGCGCCGGCGTTTCCTCGCCCTGCTCGACGAGCTTTGCGAAGCACTCGGTCCGTACGACGCTCCGGGCTCGCACGAGACCCGCGATTCGTGCGAGACCGCCGGCAAGGAGAGCATCGGATCATGAACGCGCCGGAGCTGACGCGGCTGCGGTTCTTCGCCACTCCCGGCCACCCTTGCAGCTACTTCGCCGATCGCGAGGCGACGACGCTGTTCGTCGATGCCGGCTCTCCCAGGGATCCGGCGCTCTATACCCTGCTCAGCCAGGTCGGCTTCCGGCGCAGCGGCGCCCACATCTACCGCCCCGAATGCAGGCGATGCCGCGCATGCATGCCGGTGCGCGTCCCGGTGGCCCGCTTCCGCCCCCGACGCATCCATCGCCGGGTTCGAGCCGCGAACCGTGATCTCACGCTGCGGGTGCTGCCGGCGCGCTTCGAGCCTGTGCACTTCGCGCTCTACCGACGCTACCTCTCGGCCCGCCACGCGGGCGGCGGCATGGACGATCAATCACCCGCGCAGTACCGCGATTTCCTGATCAGCCCGTGGTGCGACACCCTCTTCTTCGAGTACTCGCTCGGCGCCGCGGTCGTCGCCGTCTCGGTCGTCGACCGGCTCGCCGATGCCCTCTCGTGCGTGTACACCTTCTTCGACCCCGCGCACGGGCGCCGGAGCCTCGGTACGTACGCGATCCTGCGCGCGGTCGACGCGGCCCGCCGGGATTCGCTCGAGTGGCTGTACCTCGGCTACTACATCGCCGATTCCCCCAAGATGCGCTACAAGGGCGACTACCGCCCGCAGGAACGCTTCATCGGCGGACGATGGACGACGGCCGAGTGAGCATGGCGATGGCGGGCGCTCCGGCCGGCATCCGCCGGACGCCGGAATGAAATGACCCTGACCGATGCGGCGGCCAGCTTTGCTCACTCCCGGAATTCGGGCACACTACGCGCCCCGGCTCGGGAACGGAGACAGGCTTGGCGAAGGAAGATCACATCGAGATGGAAGGCACCGTGATCGACACGCTGCCCAACACGATGTTCAGAGTGGAGCTCGACAACGGGCATGTCGTCACCGCCCACATCTCGGGCAAGATGCGCAAGCACTACATCCGCATCCTGACCGGAGACCGCGTCACCGTCCAGCTCACCCCCTACGATCTCAGCAAGGGCCGGATCACGTACCGGGTCCGCTGACGCCGGAGCAGGTACGGCCGGTGCTCACACCGGGTCCGCGGTGCGTATCGCGTACTCGACATGCCGCTCGGGATGGATCTGCACCGCGGTCAGTCTCGCATCGGTATACCCATCGTGTACGTACACCGCGCCGGTGTCGATGTAGTGCACGTTCCCGATTCGAATCGTGGTCCGCGTCGGCGTATGCCCGCAGTACACCCGCTCCACTCCCCCGTGCACCGGTAGCGGCGGGCCGTCGTCCTGGATGCGGTTTCGCGACCACAGCGCATAGAGCGCCGCATCGCGATCGCGCGCCCGCAGCAGCTCCATGAAGCGGCTCCACGTGAGTCGCGGCGGCACATCCGCGTGAATGATCCCCACGACCCCGGAGGCCGTCTCCACTTCGATCGCGAGCGGCAGGTTCGCGAAGACCTCCCGGAACCGGGCACGCGACCCCGCGTCCAGATCGAGCCACCATGCGCCCCCGTTGTAGTTGATCCACAGGTCGTACTGGGCGGGGTCGTCGGAGTCGATCGCGAACTGCTCGTGGTTGCCCCGGCAGGCATGGAACCACGCGTGGCCGAGCCACTCCAGCGCAGCGGCGGATTCGGGGCCGCGGTCGACGAGGTCGCCGACCGAGAACAGGCGATCGACCGCCGGGTCGAACTCGATCTCGTCGAGCAGGGAGCGCAGGTGCGCGAACATCCCGTGAATGTCGCCGACCACGAAATCGCGCCCGGATTCGTTGCGTGCGTAACGGGCGACGACCCGACCGGAGCGAAGCTCGGGCGCCGGCAGTCGAGAGGGGAGCTCGCTGAGCTTCATGCCGGGATTCGTGGATTGCACGGCGGTGCTCCCGACCGGCCTGCGCGCGGGAGCATCGGGCTCGCGCCTTCGCCGGCACGCGCAGTCCGCACTCGCGGGCCGCCCGCGCGCTCAACCACTGCGCGCCTCCCGCGCGAAGATCGCTCTCACTCGTTCGAGATCGGCCGGCGTGTCCACTCCGGGTCCCGGGCGCTCGCGGGCGGCCTCGACGTGAATCGCGTAGCCATGGTGGATGGCGCGCAACTGCTCCAGCGACTCCGCGAGCTCGCTCGGCGCCGGTGAGAGAGACTTGAACTGCTCCAGGAAGCCCGCGCGGTAGGCATACAGGCCGATGTGCCGGTGGTGCAGGCGGTGCCGCGCAGCGGCCGGGGGCGTCCCGGCACGGGCATCGAAGCGACCGCGGCAGTACGGGATCGGGGCACGCGAGAAGTACGCGGCACGACCGTTCTCGTCGAAGACCACCTTCACCACGTCGGGGTCGAAGATCTCGTCCTCACGCTCGATCACTTCGCACAGGGTGGCGATCGCGAACTCCTCGCGACGGGAGAGGTTCGCCGCAATCTGCTCGACCAGGCTCGGCGGCAGCAGCGGCTCGTCTCCCTGCACGTTGACCACTACCGTCGCGGGGTCGAGACGGCGCGCCGCCGCGACCTCCGCGATCCGGTCCGTCCCGCTGGCGTGCGCGCCGGAGGTGAGGACCGCATCGGCGCCGCAGGCCCGCGCGGCCGAGACGATCCGCTCGTCGTCGCTCGCCACGATGACCGGGCCGACGCCGCTCGCGACGGCCCGCTCGTAGACCCGAACGATCATCGGCTTTCCGGCGACGTCGGCCAACGGCTTGCCCGGCAGCCGCACCGATGCATAGCGCGCCGGAATGACGACGACGCAGCTCATGCCGGCGACGGATGCGTGTCGGATCCCACCGCGACGCCACGCTCGCGGAGGATGGACAGGAGCCTGGCTTCGAGCGCTGCCGAAAGCGCCGCGTCCACCGGTACGTACCAGTGCCGCGGGTCGGCGAATCGTTCACATTTGACCGCGTCCTTCTCGGTCATGAGGACCGGCGCGCCATCGGGGAACCGGATCTCCTCCTCGCGGAACGGATGATGATCCGGGAATGGATGGCGAACGATCGTCAATCCGTGGTCCTCGAGGGTGCCAAAGAACCGCTCCTGGTGACCGATGGCGCATACGGCGTGAACCGGCGCGTTGCGAAACGAGTCGAGCGGGCGCGTCAGACTCGCGTCGGCAAGGTTCACGGCATCGCCGGCGACGAGCCGCATGTCGAGCTCGTCCTGTCTCCCGGCGCCGTTCACGACCACGAGGTCGACCGACGCGAGCCGGCCCAGCGGCTCGCGCAACGGTCCCGCGGGCATGCATCGGCCGTTCCCGTGCCGGCGTACTCCATCGACCACCACGATCTCCACGTCGCGGGCGAGGCGCAGATGCTGGAGTCCGTCGTCGCTCAGGATCACGTCGCACTTGGAGCGCCGGAACAGGATGCGCGCCGCGGCGATGCGATTCGGGCCGGCCGCGACCGGGACGCCGGTACGACGCGCCAGCAGCACCGCTTCGTCGCCGACCCGATCCGGATTGCTGTCGGGCCGGACCTTCCGCGGCCACCGGCTCGCGGCGCCCCGGTATCCACGGCAGACGACCCCCACGCGCAACCCGCGTCCCGCGAGGAGCTTCGCGATCGCGATGACCAGCGGTGTCTTGCCGGTTCCCCCGGTGCTGAGATTGCCGACCACGACGACCGGACAGCCGACGTGCCAGGAACGGCGCAGGCCGGCCCGATAGGCGCCGCGGCGAAGCACGGTGAACAGCGCGACCAGCCACCCTGCCGGAGCCAGCAAGGCGCCCAGCGGATCGGGCGCATACCAGAAATCCGGCGGCTCACGCACGGGAGGCGCCGGTCCGCCGGATGCCGGCGGCCAGCCGCGGGCGGGGGAGGGGATCAGGAATTCGCGTGTCGTCCGTCAACGCACCGGCTCCCGAGGATGATCGCCGTCGCGGCGACCGGGCACGGAATGATGGGCGTCATCGACCATCCGCCCGATTTCACGAGCTCGAGCACGGTCTCTCCGTGTGCAGGGGGTGCAAGGGGGACGGAATGATACCGCGCCGGCCCTGCCGCGACACACGCCCCGCGAGGCGCCGCATCCGGGTTGGGGGGCTCGATGCCGGCGCGCGAAAACGTTCAGGGGCCGGACCGCGGCCCGCCACGGCATGGCAGATCACGTACATGCCAGTAGCGATGATCCACCTCACGCTCCAGGCGGGCGATCCGCGGCGCCTTGCCGGCGGGAAATTCGATGGTGATGGCGCCGCAACGCGAGGTCGTGTACGTCGCGATCCCCGCTTCGACATACCGCGACACGACGTCGGGATGCGGGAGTCGAAAACGGCCGTGCTCCGAGGCGCTGAACAGCGCGATCCGCGGCGATACCGAGCGGAGAAACCGTCGGGTCGAAGACGTGGTGCTTCCGTGATGCGGAGCGACGAGGACGTCGGTGGCCAGGCGCCATCCCGAACGAGCCACGAGCGTCCGCTCCCCGCGGCGCTCGATGTCGCCGGTGAGCAGGACGCTGCCGCCGGAGCCGTCGATCCGGACCACGCAGGAGTCGGCATTGTCGAATCCCGGCTCTTCGTCGAACGGGTACAGCACCTCGAAAGAGACTCCGTCCCAGTCCCATTCGTGGCCCGCCGTGCAGTCGAAGTCGGGGTGGTACGGACCCACCGGACCGTTCGCCACCATCGACCCGATGGTGACCGACTCGGCGAGGCGTCCGTATCCCCCGACGTGGTCCGCGTCGCCATGGCTCAGCACCACGCGATCGACGGTGTCGTGACCACGACGGGCGAGATACGGCAGCACCGCGAGGGCGGCGGCATCGAGGCGGGCTCCCACCCGCGGCCCCGTGTCGTAGACGAGCACGTGCCGCGCCGTCTCCACCACCACCGAAAGCCCGTGCCCTACATCGAGCACCGTCATCCGGTAGGCCCCCGGATCGATGGACGCCGGGCGCATCGCGATCATCGGCAGCATCCAGGCGAAGCCGAGCCAGCGGATCATCAGGCCCCGCGGCGCGAGCACGATCAGCACCCCCACCGCGGCAGCGGCGAGCTGCCATGCTCCGATCTCACCCGGCGTCCCCAGCATCACCGCGCGCGCGGCGATCCACTCGATGACCGGCCACAGCGTATCGAGCACCAGGGCGGCGGCGGCGAGCAGCGCGGCTCCGACGCCCGGAAGAACAGCGCCGGCGAGCAGCCCCAGGAGGACCAGGGGGACGACGACCACGCCCACGAGCGGAATGACGAATGCGTTGACGAGCGGAGACACCAGCGATTGCTCGGCGAAGACGCTCAGCGTCACCGGCGCCAGGCCCACCGTGACCGCGATCTGCACCGTTGCCATCGTGCGCAGCCGGCCGGTGAAGTCGTGGAGACCCACTGCCGGCCGCCGACCGGTTCCCGGTCGGGTGGCGAGCGCCATCACGATGGCCGCGACGGCGACGAAGGACAGCCAGAAGCCCGGAGCCCGCACGCTGTGCGGATCGATGACCAGAACCGCTACCAGCGCGAGCGCGAGACTGTCCGAGGGCAGGATGCAGCGCCTTGCCAACCGCGACGCGAACACTACCCCGAGCATCAACAGCGCCCGTTGCGTCGGGAGCGCGAGACCGGCGAGCAACGCATAGCCGGAGGCGGCAAGCATCGCCGCGAAGCCCGCGACCTGCGGGGCGGCGATCAGCAGCGCGGCGCGCGGCACGAGCGTCCAGGCGCGTAGCGCAACCCAGTACGCGGCGCCCGCCGCCATCCCGACGTGCAGGCCCGAGATCGCCATGAGGTGGGCGATGCCGGTCACGCGCAACGCCTGCCAGTGGCGCTCCGAAACGCCGCTTCGATCACCGATGGCGAGAGCGCGGACCAGACCTTCGCTGCCGTATCCGTCGAGTGCGGAACGAATCGACCGGGCAAGGGTCGCTCGCACCGCATCCACCCGGGCGAGCGAGACCCCGGGCGCCGAGCCGATGCCCTCCCCGGCCTTGACGTAGCCGGTGGCCACGATCCGATTCGCGAACAGCCAGCCTTCGTAGTCGGAACCGCCGGGGTTGCGCCATCCGCGCGGGCGGCGGAGCCGGACCGTCAGACGCCACACGGACCCCGGCGCCGGCGTTGCGGGCACGCCGTACCACGAGAGCCTCACCCGTCCCCCCGCGAACGCGGCGTGTGAGCTCTCCCGAACGTGGAAATCGAACCTCACCCTGCGCGGATCCGCTTCGGGAAGGCCCCGCACGGTGCCGGCGATCTCGATATCCCGGCCCTCGACCACCGCCGGCACCGATGCCCCGATCTGCACGTGCGCGACGAATGCCGCCCACGAATACCCCGCGACGAGGGCGAACAGGGGGCTTGCCCGGACCTTCACGATCATGAGTGGCACGGCGACGGGGAGCGACGCGCACCACATCGCGTCAGGCAACACCGGCTCGTTCTCCAGCGCAGCCACTCCGGCCAGGAAGAGGCAGGCGATTACCAGCACGCGCGCGTCACAGGGGCTGATTCATCGACATTCGGGGCAATTCCGTGGGGAGACGTGGACGCGGAAGACGTGACGTGGATAATGCCCGGCGCGCAGTCGCGTCCTGTCGGCGAAGGGAGTTCGTACGTAGAGGCGGCGAGCCCGTCGGATGTGGGTCTCCGGCTTCGCGCATGTACGAGATGACGACGATGCGACGGCTGCTGCGCAAGATGCTCCCGGGGGTGCGCGAGATTCGCGGGCACGCATTCCTGCGGCGCGTCTTCGGTCAGCCGCTCCTCGCCCCCGATCTGTGGCACCTCGGCCGAAGCTCGGTCGCATGGGCGGTGTCGATCGGCCTGTTCATGGCTTGGGTGCCGGTCCCCTTCCAGATGATCCTTGCCGCCGGCGCCGCGATCCTCGCGCGTTGCAACCTTCCGGTCGCGGTCGCCATGGTGTGGGTGAGCAACCCGGTGACGGTGGCGCCCCTGTTCTTCGCGGCCCACAAGCTCGGGGAATGGATGCTCGACCGGCCGCCCGGAGACTTTCGGATCGAGCTGTCGCTGCGCTGGCTGTTCGAGGAGCTCGGCAAGGCCCGCGAGCCGCTGCTGCTCGGGTGCTTCGTGATGGCCCTCGCCTCGGCGGTTCTCGGGCAGATCATGATCCGGCTCATCTGGCGCGCGCACGTCATGGTGTCGTGGCGCGATCGCCGCCTCCGGCGCCGCCACGACCATGCCGCCCCAGGCGTCCCCCCGCCCGTGGCGGCCGGAGTGCCCGGGGAGCGCGGGCGGCGGGCATCCGACAAGACGCGCCGCCCGAGTCGCGCCGTCCGTCCTGCGCCGTAGCGTGCAACGTCCCCGGGGAGACGCCCCCAGGGTTTCCCGAAGGACGACGGTGCCTGCCCCTCGCCCGAAGAATCGTCGCCGGGCTCCGGCCGGCGGGCCACCGGGTCAGTCCGGTACCAGCCGCCCGTCCACGATCCGCAGACGCCTGTCCATCCGTTCGCTGAGCGACAGGTCATGCGTCGCCACCACGATGCTGGTGCCGAGCTCCCGGTTGAGCGAGCGCAGCAAGTCGAAGACCACATCCGCGGTATGCCGGTCGAGGTTCCCGGTGGGCTCGTCGGCCAGCACGCATCGCGGCCGGGTCACGAGGGCCCGGGCGATGGCGGTGCGCTGGCGCTCGCCGCCCGAGAGCTCGGCCGGCTTGTGCGACGCGCGAGGCCCGAGGCCGACCTTCTCCAGCATGGCCTGCGCCTGCTTCTGCGCAGTACGGACCTTCAACCCGCGAATCAGCAACGGCATCGCGACGTTCTCCAGCGCGGTGAACTCGGCCAGGAGATGGTGGAACTGGTAGACGAATCCGAGGACCTCGTTGCGGATGCGCCCGCGCTCGCGTTCTCCGGCCGTCGCGATCGATTGCCCGGCGATCACCACTTCTCCGCGATCCGGGGTGTCGAGCCCGCCCAGGCAGTGCAGCAGGGTGCTCTTGCCGGAGCCGGACGCTCCGATCAGCGCGACCCCTTCGCCGGCCTCCACCACGAGCTCCGCACCTTTCAGCACCTCGACCTGCAGCCCCCCCTGCCGGAACGAGCGGTCGACGCCCCGGGCCGCCAGCACCGGCTCACTCATGACGGAGCGCCTCCACCGGCTGGATGCGGGACGCTCTCCACGCCGGGTAGAGGGTCGCGAGCAACGACAGCACGAAGGCCACGCTGCCCACCGCATTGACGTCGCGCCAGCGCATCTCCGAAGGCACCGCGCTGATGTAGTACACCTCCGGGGAGAGGAAGCTGACGTCGAAGAAGCTCTCGATGGCGGGCACGAGGGTCTCGACGTGGGTGGCGAGGGCGATCCCTCCGGCCACCCCCGCGAGGGTGCCGGCGATTCCTATCACGGTCCCCTGCACGACGAAGATCGACAGGATGCTCGACTGGCTCGCCCCCAGCGTGCGCAGGATCGCGATGTCGGATTCCTTGTCGGTCACCATCATGATCAGGGTCGAGACCAGGTTGAACGCGGCCACCGCCACGATGAGGGTCAGGATCACGAACATCACCGTCTTCTCGATCTTCAGCGCGCGGAAGAAATTCGCGTGGTGCTGCGTCCAGTCCCGCAGCCAGTAGGCCCCTCCGAACGAGCGGGCGAGCTCCCGGCTCACCCGGGGGGCGTCGAACATGTCGGTGAGCTTCACGCGCAGCCCGCTGACCCCTCGCCCCAGACGGAACACGCGCTGAGCGTCCCCGATGTGGATCACCGCGAGCGCGGTGTCGTATTGCGCGTGACCGGCCTCGAAGATGCCGGTCACGGTAAAGCGGCGCATGCGGGGCAGCACTCCGGCCGGTGTGATCTGCGCCTGCGGGGCGACGAGGGTGACCGGCGTGCCCACCGAGGCATCGAGCCTGAGCGCCAGATCGCGCCCGAGCAGCAGGTTGAACCGGCCCGGCACGAGACTTTCGAGCTCGCCCTCGACCAGGTACCGCCCGATCTCCGAGACCCGGGGCTCGCGCGAAGGCGAAACCCCGCGGATCAGCACCCCCCGGACCTGCCCGGCGCGGGTCAGCATCCCCTGCGACTCCACGAACGGGGCGGCCCCCACCACCTCGGAGTGGGTCTCGGCGGCGGCGGCGAGGGATTCCCAGCCTTCGAGCGGACCGTCGAGCCCCGAGATCGTGGCGTGCGAGGCGATGCCGAGAATCCGCTCGCGAAGCTCGCGCTCGAAGCCGTTCATGACCGAGATCACGGTGATCAGGGCGGTCACCCCGAGCGCGATCCCGATCATCGAGGTGAGGCTGATGAAGGAGATGAAGTGGTTGCGCCGCTTCGCGCGCGTGTAGCGCAGGCCGACGCAGAGCTCGTAGGGCGCGAACATGGGTGGGGCTCAGGCCGCGAGGGCAGGGCTCATGCGGGCCGCCACGCCATCGGGCCGCGTTGCCGAGCCGCTCTAGGCCGCGGGGTACGCCGCCTCCTCTTCGCGCACCCGCACGCTGGCCTGCTGCCGCCGGCGCACGATCCGGGCCACCGCCTCCATCCGCTCGGCGAGAGTCAGGCTGACGCGCACTCCTTCCACCGCCTCGCAGACATCGTCCGGCGTCAGCCCTTCGAGCACCTCCGAGGCGTCGAGCTTGCGCGGCGCGCTGCCGGGATACAGGGCGAGAAACTCCGCCCGCAGTTCCCTCGCGCCCTTGCGCCCGTGCAGCCGCCAGAGCTCCCGCACTCCCATCTCGCCGTAGCGCTCGGCCTTTCCCTTGTCGGCGTGCGTCATCTCGACCTCGACCACCAAGTCGGGCGCGGTACGCTCGACGAAGGCCTCGAGGGCTGCTGCGTCCTCGGCGAGGGCCGCGTAATAATCCCTGGCACGCTCGCCGACGTAGAACGTGCAGTCGGGCTCCATCCCCGTGCCGGGCGGATCGCCCGGTCCGCGCAGCCGGAGACTGCGGAGCTTCTTCGCCGCACCGGCGAGGGTAGACCCGGCGGCGTCCACGATGTCGTCGAAGATCGAGGTCAGATCCTCGTGCGGATGCGAAGGCGCCATGAGGGTGACGACCCCGCGCACCGGGTCGAGGCAGACCCGGCGGAAGTGGCGATTCCAATCGATGGCCGCGAGCGCGGCGACGGTGCCGGGGTCGGCGCGCAGGACATGGATGGTGGAGCCGAGCGGCCCGGTGTGCATGGTACTGGGGGGCATGGTGGCGGATTCGGTCATGAGGGGGCTCCTCGGGAGGCGGGAAAGCATACTCCCGGTACCCGGTGGTGCAAACGGGACGCGCCGCCGGCCCGGAGCCATGCTGCCGTGGGGTTCGGATTCGGAAGCCGGGGTGACGTGCTCCGGTCCGCCGAAACCATGGGCAGCGGCATCAGACGAGACGTCTGGGCGCGGCTCGCGCGACATTGCCGCGCAGGTACACGGGCGCCGCGTCCTCGGGCGCGAGGACGAGACCGGCCTCGAACGCCGCCTTCGCCGGAACGAGCATGTCGATCGCCTCCGGCAGCCGCGTCGCGTCCACCATGTCCGGAGGTCGCCCGAGACGACCTGCAACACGCTCGTCGAGGACGGCACGATAGGCGGACCACCCGGGGCCGGCCCCCGCCCATGCCCCTTCGGCCGGGACGTGGACCGCGTGCGGCGCAACGACGGATTCGTCGAACGCCGCGGCCATCGTGACGCCATCCCATTCGTACCCCCCCCAGTACACCTCGCCCATCCGCGCGTCGAGCGCGACCAGCGCCCGGCACACCCCGTGCGACCGGCGCATGCCCGCCGCGACGACTTGCAGGGTCGAAACCGCGACCAGCGGGCAATCCGCTCCGAATCCGAGTCCCTGCGCGACCGAGCACGCGATCCTGAGCCCCGTGAACGAGCCCGGGCCGCGGCCGAACGCGATCGCGTCCAGCGCGCCGAGCCCGGCGCCCGCTTCCGCGAGCACCGAATCGATCATCGGGAGCAGCAGCTCGGTATGCCTCCGCGGCTCCACCGCATGGCGCGCAACGATCGTCCCCGAATGCTCCAGGGCGCAGGAGCACGCATCGGTGGCGGTCTCGATCGCGAGGATGTTCATGCGCATTCGCTCCCGACTCGGGCCGTCCGCGAGGAAGGGGGAGCACACCACCGCCCCTCGGTCCGAGGCTCTGGTCAGATCCGTGCCGCGTCAGGCCGGGGAGGAGTCTCGCGGGCGTCCCGGCGCTCGAAGAACGCCTTCACCTCCTCGATCCCGGTGGTGATCGGCATCGGAGGCAGGCTGTCGAGAAAGATACGGCCGTACCCTCGGCTCGAAAGCCGTGGATCGCACACCACCACGACACCGCTGTCGCTCGCGTCCCGGATGAGCCGTCCGACGCCCTGCTTGAGGCCAATCACCGCGGCGGGAAGCTGGATGCTCGCGAACGGGTCCCCGCCATCGCGCCGAACCGCATCCGCGCGAGCCGCGAGCAGGGGATCGTCGGGGGGAGCGAAGGGCAGCTTGTCGATGAGCACCAGCGAGAGCGCGTCCCCCCGGATGTCCACCCCTTCCCAGAAGCTCTGCGTTCCGAGCAGGACCGAGTCCGGCGTCTCGACGAACCGGTCGAGCAGCTCGCCGCGCGGACGCTCCCCCTGCGTGAACAGCGGCCAGGGCACCTGACCGTCGAGCATCTTGCGTATCGCGAGCAGGGCGCGGTGGCTGGTGAACAGCAGGAATGCGCGCCCGCGGCTCGCGGCGAGCACGGACCCCGCGACCTCCGCGACGGCTTCGTCGTACCCCGGGCGGAGGGGTTCCGGCATGCCGGGCGGGAGGTAGCAGCAGGTCTGGGTTCGGTAATCGAACGACCCTTCGAAGATGTGAAGCGACGCGTCGGTCATGCCCACCCGGGCCGCGAAGTGATCGAGGCTCCCGGCGACGGAGAGGGTCGCGGAAGTCAGGATCCAGGCCCGGTCCGCGCCGGCGACGCGCTCGGCCAGGATCGGCGCGGTGTCGAGCGGCGCGAGATGCGCCGCGAACCCTCGGGCGCGTGCTTCCGCCCAGCGCGCATGACCGGGCTCGGGCGACTCGCTGTCGATGCGGCCCAGCCGATCGGACAGATCGCGCGCCCGCACCGACGCCGACTCGATCGACGGTCCCCGCATCGACACCTCGTCGAGCGCTTCGGCCAGCACGCCCAGCCGGGTCCCGACAGCCTCGACCCGCGCCCGTGCATCGCGCGGCATCGCGCCCCACTCGACCCGCTGCACGGTGCCGGCGAACGCATCGGACGCCTCCCGAACCGCGCGTTCGAGATCGGCCGCCAGCAGGCCGAGGTCCGGGGTATCCGGTGCATCCGCCCTCATTGCCGCGCCGGTGTCGCGTGCGAGCTCCGCGAGCTGCCCGCTCGTGACCTCCACCCCGAAGAACCGGGTCGCGACGTCGGGGATCTGATGCGCTTCGTCGATGATCAGGGTATCGGCGAGCGGGAGGAGCTCCGCGAACCCGTGCTCCTTGAGCGCCATGTCGGCGAACAGAAGATGGTGGTTGACCACCACGACGTCCGCCTGGGCCGCGCGCCGGCGTGCCTCGACGACATGGCATTCACCGAACATCGGGCACTTCGATCCAAGGCAATTGTCCGCGGTCGAAGTGATGGCCCGCCGAACCGGATCGCTCTCGGCGAGATCGCCCACCTCCGCGAGGTCGCCGTTCACGGTCCGGGCCGCCCATCCCGACAGGCGCGCAACCCGCGCCGCCACCTGCCGCGAGACGAGTCGTCCGGAGGTCAGCGCCTGCTCGTAGCGCCAGCGACAGAGGTAGTTCGAACGGCCCTTGAGCAACGCCGTCCGTGGGGTGCATTCGAGGGCGCGGCACACGAGCGGCAGATCGCGTTCGAACAGCCTCTCCTGGAGATGGCGGGTCCCGGTCGAAACCACGATACGGCCGCCGCCCGCCACGGAGGGGACGAGGTACGCCAGGGTCTTGCCGGTCCCCGTGCCGGCTTCACAAATGAGCGCGCTCCGGTGCGAGACGGCGCGTTCGACTTCGGCGGCCATGGTGCGCTGCGCGGCGCGTGGCGCGTAGCCGGGCAGCAACCCCGACAACGGGCCGGCCGTGGCGAAGACGCGCTCGCAGGCAGCCACGGCGCTCAGCTCTCGCGCCTGCGCGCCGCCGGGGTCCGGCCCATCGCTGCGACAGGGGTCGGACCGTGCCTCAAGCGAGACCCTCCTTGCGGAATGGCGCCGGCCCTCATCGCCGGGTTCGTTTCACGCGACGGTCCCACGCAGGAAATCAACGGCTCGGGGAGAGCAGGGGCGATGCGTGCACTGAAGTATACGACGCCTCGATCCTTCACCGCGAACGTGGCTGCCCTCGACACCGATGCGAATGTGGACTTGCCCCGATCCGGTGCACGGCTGACGGCTTTCGTCCGTGTCGAGGTGATGGGTGAGAGCCGGCAAGGATGGATTCTCTTCGGTCCCGGGAGTCGGGGCCTCCTCCGAGGGTGGTTGTGGACCTCGGCCGGCATGGCGGGGCGGTATGCCTGTCGCACCTGAAACGCGCTACGATGAAAGCCATGACGGCCACCGAACCCGCCGGGGACCGCCCCGCAGGCGACCGCTCCGCCGATACGGGGCCGGCGGCGGCGCGGGGGCTCGTCGACGCCCGCTCCGGCCTCTGCGACGACGCCTGTGGCAGGGATGCGGGCAGGGCGGGCCGTCGGGTCGGCCCGGTCACGGGATCGTTCGTGCACCCGGTCGATCGGGAGGAATGAGAGCGCGCGGACGGATCCTGGCAGGAGTACACGGCCGGCCGCGGCGGACGTACCACCACGGTCGATCGGTATGAGTGACGCCCCGGACAGTCCCATGCCATTGACACCGGCACCCTCACTCATCGCCGCCCTGCTGAACGGAGAGAATGACCGGGGCTCGACATCCTGACCGGGGGAACGACCAATGCTCGACGTCCCACCCCTCTCCCGCACGCTCGACGACGCGATCCGGCGCGCCATCGATTCGAAGACCAAGCCGCTCGGCGCGCTCGGCACCGTCGAAAGCCTCGCCGCGCGGATCGCCCGCATCCAGGGCACCCTCACGCCGAGCCTGCGCCGCTGCCGTCTCACCCTCTTCGCCGGCGACCACGGCATCGCGCACGAAGGCGTCTCCGCCTACCCGCAACAGGTGACGCGGCAGATGGTCGCGAACTTCCTCGCCGGCGGCGCCGCCGCCAACGTGTTCGCGCGCGCGAACGGCGTGGAGCTGCGCGTGGTGGACGCGGGCGTCGCCGGCGAGTCCATCGACGCCCCCGGACTGGTATCGCGACGGATCGCCGCGGGCACGCGCAACTTCGCGGTCGAGCCGGCGATGACGGAGGAGCAGTGCGATGCGGCGTTGCGCGCCGGCGACGAGCTGGGCGAGGACGTCGCGGCGGACGCCGCCGCGTTCGGCGAGATGGGGATCGCGAACACGTCGTCGGCCAGCCTGGTCGCGCACAAGCTCACCGGCATCGGGCTCGATGCCCTGATCGGCCGCGGCACGGGGCTCGACGACGACGGGCTCGCCCGCAAGCACGCGATCCTCGCGCGTGCCGCGGCCCGCACCGCGCCGCGGCTCGACGCCCGCCGGGCGTTGCGCGAGTACGGCGGCTTCGAGGTCGTGATGATGGCCGGCGCGATGATCGGCGCGGCCCGGGCCGGGACGGTGGTGCTGGTGGACGGATTCATCGCCGGCGCGGCGGCGCTCGCGGCGGTCGAGCTTGCCCCGGCGCTGCGGGACTACCTCGTCTTCGCGCACCGTTCCGCCGAGCCGGGTCATCGCGCGGTGCTGGACGCCCTCGGCGCCCAGCCGTTGCTCGATCTCGACATGCGCCTCGGCGAAGGCACCGGCGCGCTGCTCGCGTGGCCGGTGCTCAAGTGCGCGGCGGCGATGATGACGGAGATGGCCAGCTTCGAGAGCGCGGGGGTAAGCGGACCGGAGGGATGAGCCGTGCGCGGGCGCCCAACCGGGATCACCGGGTGATGACGGCCCGCGCCCGCAAGGAACTCGCGTTCCCCGTCCTGGGGCCGCGGGCGTCCCGTGACCATCATATGACTCATCATCGGATGGATGCGGATGGTAGGGGACGGACGAGGATGCGCTTGTCAGGAGCCCGTAGTCTGTCCGGCGCGAACCGAACGCCCCTACCACATCAGCCGCAGGTTGAGCTTGACGTCGTGCTCGGGGTCGGCGGCGCCTTCCTCGCGTCCGGCCTGGAGGCCGGCCTCCAGGCTCGGCCCCAACTCCAGGCGCACCCCCAGGCGATAGCGCCGGTCGCCGCCTTCCTCGTAGCCGAAGCCGGCATGGGGCGTCACCACTCCGGCCCCGCCCCAGACCCCGAACCCGTACCCCAACTCCGCCCCCAGGCGCGCCGCGCCCTCCTCACCACCCTCGTCCGAGGACGCACGCCCCGCCACCCCTTCGCTCCACAGACGCCCGAAACCGCTCTCCGAAGCCCCCCACCCAGGCGACAGCTCGAACGACGGACCCCGACCGCCCGGCCCCGGCAACAGCCGCGCCGACCCCGACACCCCCCAGTCCTCCACCGCCCCCGCGTGCGCCGCCAGCGTCCGGCCCCGCGCTTCCACCACCAGACCCCGCGACGGCAACGCCCATTCCACACCGACCCCCAACTCCACGCCCGCCCCCGTCTCCCCGTCGCCCCCGTCCCAGCGCCCCCCCACCTCCAGCGACGGCGTCAGCGTCCCACCGCCCGACAGCACATACGCGCGGCTCCCCTCCGCCGACAACCGAAGACGATGCGTGTCCACCGACACCGCCGCGATCGCCTCCCCGTTGTCATCCACCGAATACCGCGTCGCCTCCCCCGAGCCCTTCAGCGCCACCCTCAGGCCGCCCAACGACGTCAGCACCGGAACCGAGCCGCCCAGCGCCGCCCCCACAAACTCGCTGTCGCCCTTCTGCACCCCGAACCGCTCCATCACCTCCGCGTCCGCGATCTCGATCTCGCCCTCGCCGTACCCCAGCATCCCCCACAGACGCGAGCCATCCGGCCCCGACCACCCCAGATACGGATGCACCGCCGTCATCCGGCTCTCGTGAACGCCCGTGACCGCCGCCTCCCCGCTGCGGTCCGTGTACTCGATCTCGCCTTCGAACCACGTCGCCGCCAGACCGCCCCGCAAGCTCTCCCCCAACGGCGCGTCCACGCCCATGTGGGCCGAGAACAGGTCGCCCGACCAGTCCAGCGCCTCCTTGTCCAGCGACAACGACCGCAGGCTCCCCCCGCCCCACACGACCGCGCTCCCGGACCCCGAATCGCCGCTCCCGCCGCCCAGCCCGACCGCGAACGTCCGGCCCTCCAGCACCTTGCGCCACGTCAGCCCTTCCTCGTCCTGCGACCGCTCGTGCGCCCGCAACGCCTCCGCCACCGTGCCCGCCATCCCCCCGCCCGGTCCCGACCCCTCCAGACGGCCCGTCACCGCGTCCAGGACGCTCCCCCACATCGCCCGCGACAGCTCCGGCAGAATCGACTCGTTGATCGACTTCAACCGCGCCCGCGCCTTCGCCAGAGCCGGCTTCACCTCGATGGTGAAAGGCAAAGACGCCACTTCGTCGTCCCGGTCCGTCGCCGTCCACACGTAATCCTCCCGCGCGGACTCCTCCGTCGGCGTCCCCGACAGCATCTGCGTCTCGTAATCGAAGTCCAGACCCTGCGGCAGCGACTCCGGCCCCGGCGTGAGCGCGTATTTCACCGGCGGGTCTCCCGTCCCCTCCTTCACCAGTGGCAGCGTCACCGGCTCGATCGCCTCGTCCACCGTGAACACCAGCGCCGGCTGGATGGAGTCGAACTCCGGCTGCGTGTCCGCGTACCCCGTCGCGAAGGGCGAGAACGCCGTCACCCCGGAGGCGCATATCCGACTCATCGCCGCGTCGTAATCCTTTCCCGCCACCGCCCACACGCTCCCGTCGTGGCGAATCAGCCGCAACCGGCCGTCGTCCCCGGCCCCGGTGACCACCGCCGCGTTCACCGGCAGGCACACCCGCACCCCCGGAGCGTCCGTGACCTCGAGGTCCACCACCGTGCGCGACCCTTCCGGACCCAGGTTGAAGCCGTCGTCCGCCGCGCGCGCGACGACCGTCGCGGGGACGGCCCGCGAGGGCGCGATCGTCATCGTCGGCACCGTCTCCGCCGCGACCGACCCCACGCCCGCGAAGTCCACCACGATCCCCTCCGGCACGCCGGCCATGACCGTCACCTTCACCCGCCGCCCCTCGATGACGTAGGTCGTCGTCCCGGACGCGGCGCTCGTCCTGACCGTGGTCTCGCCCGCCACCGACACCGGCAGCGACCCGGACACCCCGCCGTAGCCGCCGCCCGACGCCGTGTGCGACACCGACGACGACTCCGCCACGTCGTTCCCGTCGTCCCGCGCCGTCAACGTCACCGTCTTCGCCTGCCGCCAGTCCGTCGCGGTGAAGGTCAGGCTGGGGGGAGAGATCGAGAGGAAGGCGTTACCCTCCGCGGCGACCGCCACCGCCACCGCCACCTCCCCGACCGGCTCGCTCGTCAGCGCCACCGTGTACGCGGCGGGCGCCCCGCCCTCCGTCACTTCGACAAACTCCGCCGGCGTGAGCTCGAGCCCCTTCTCGTCGTCGTCGGTAATCGTCAGCATCGCGGGTTCGACGGCCACCGCCATCGAATCGACGGCGGCCCGGGTGTTCTGCGCCGTCCCCGTCACCGTCACCGTCTTGTCCGCCGCGTCCACGTCGTTGTTCTTCGCCGCGATCGTCACCGTCCCGACGCTGGCCATGGACCCCGCCGCGATCGTGAGCGTCGTTCCCGTCAGCGTGTAGTCGTCCGCCACCGCCGGGGACTCCGGCACGGGCGCCACCGTCACCGTCGTCGCCGCGCTCGAGGCCCAGTTCAGACGCGCCGTCACCGTCGCGACGGTGTTCGCCGTCCCGCCCTCGTCGATGGTCGAAGGCGTGAGAACCAGCCTCGCCGTCGGTGTGGCGTCGTCGTCGGTCGTCGTCACCGACACGTCCTCGTCGTCGAGGCCGTCGTAGCTGGCGTCGCCGCCGCTCGACGGGTCCAGCCGTACCGCCCAGGCCACGTCACCGTCGTCGACGTCGTCATCCACCCCGGTCACCGTCACCGTCCGCGCCGTGCTCCAGTCGCTCGTCTCGAAGGTCAGCGACGACGGCGACACCGTGCCCTCGCTCGTATCCCGGCTCGTCACCGACACCGTCACCGCCGCCGAAGGCTGCGTCACCAGCGCCACCGTGAAGGTCGCCTGACCGCCCGCCTCCGTCACCGGCCCTGTTACCGTACCCAACTCCAGCCCGTACTCGTTGTCCGCGTTCACCGCATACACGGTGACCGGGGAGAGCGCGTTGTAGTTGACGTCCGCCGTGCTCGGGTTCACCGTCAGGGTGACCGTGTAGTCCCGGTTGCCGTCGGCGGGGTTGGCGGGGGCGTCGTCCACGCCGGTCACCGTCACCGTCTGCGCCGTGCTCCAGGTCGTCGCCGTGAAGGTCAGCGACGATGCGGACACCGTGCCTTCCGTCGTGTCCGAGCTCGCCACGCCGAGTACCACGTCCCCCGTCGGGGCGCTCGACAGCTTCACCTCGAACGCCGCCGTCCCGCCCGACTCCGTCGTCCGCAGCCGCGACGACGCCGACGTCGACGGCGACAACACGAGCCCCGCCGTGTCGTCGTCGGTCAGCGTCAGCGACGCCCCGGTGACGGTCATCGTCTCCGAATTGGCGGCGGCTTGGGCGTTCGCGGCCGTGCCCGTCACCGTCACCGAGCGGTTGCTCACGTTGTCCACGTCGTCGTTCACCGCCGCGATCGTCGCCGTGTCCGTGCTCGCCGTCGAGCCCGCCGCGATGACGATCGTCGCCCCCGCCCCCGAAGCCACCGTGTAGGACCCTGACACCGCCGTCACCGTCACCGTCGTCACCGCGCTCGACCGATGCGTCAGCGTCGCGCTTACCGTCGTCGAGCCGCCGTTCTCCGGGATCGACGACGACGCCACCACCAGCGTCACCCCCGGCGCCGCGTCGTCGTCCGTGAGCGTCAGCGTGGCCCCGCTCACCGTCCCCGCGCCCATGCTGTTCGCGACCGTCGCCATCACCGTCGTCGAACGACCGGCCGCGCCCTGATGCACGTCGTCGTTCACCGCGGTGATCGTCACCGTGTCCGAGGCGTTCGCCGTCGAACCCGCCGCGATCACGATCGTCGCGTCCGACCCCACCGTGTAGGCCCCCGACACCGGCGTCACCGTCACCGTCGTCGCCGCCGCCGACTTGCCGGAGAGCGTCGCGCTCACCACCGACGTCCCGCCGTTCTCCGAAATCGAGGCGTCCGACAGCGCCAGCTCCGCCCCCGGCGCGGCTTCGTCGTCGCTCAACGTCAGTGCCCCGCCGCTCACCGACCCCGCGCCCATGCTGTTCGCGACCGTCGCCATCACCGTCGTCGAACGACCGGCCGCGCCCTGATGCACGTCGTCGTTCACCGCGGTGATCGTCACCGTGTCCGAGGCGTTCGCCGTCGAACCCGCGGCAATCGTGATCGTCGCGTCCGAACCTACCATGTAGAAGCCCGACACCGCCGTCACCGTCACCGTCGTCGCCGCGCCCGACGGATGCGAGAGCGTCGCCGTCACCGTGGCCGCACCGCCGCTCTCCGAGATCGACGACGGCGACAGCACCAGCACCACCCCCGGCGCCCCGTCGTCGTCCGTCGTCGTCACCGACACATCCACGTTCGAGAGCCCGTCGTAGTTGGCGTCGCCGCTCGACGGATCGAGCCGCACCGCCCAGGTCACGTCCCCGTCGTCGATGGCGTCGTCCGCCCCGGTCACCGTCACCGTCTGCGCCGTGTTCCAGGCCGTCGTCGCGAAGGTCAGCGACGACGGCGACGCCGCGCCCTCGCTCGCATCCCGGCTCGTCACCGACACCGTCACCGCCGCCGAAGGCTGGGTGACGAGCGCCACCGTGAAGGTCGCCGTCCCGCCCGCCTCCGTCGCCTGACCCGTCACCGTACCCACGTCCAAGCCGTACTCGTTGTCCGCGTTCACCGCGTACACCATGACCGGGGAGCTCGCGAGCGCGTCGTAGTTGTCGTCCGCCGTGCTCGTCGCGTTCACCGTCAGGGTGACGGTGTAGGGCCGGTTGCCGGCGGAAGGATTGGGATTGGAGAGAGTGGGAGAATCGTCCACACCGGTCAGGGTCACCGTCTGCGCCGTGTTCCAGTTCGAGTTCGTGAAGGTCAGCGACGATGTGGACACCGTCCCTTCCGTCGTGTGCGAGCTCACCACGCCGAGCACCACGTCCCCCGTCGGCTCGCTCGACAGCTTCACTGTGAAGGTGTCCGTCCCGCCCGACTCCGTCGTCCGCAGCCGCGACGATGCCGTCGTCGCAGGCGACACCGCGAGCCCCGCCGTGTCGTCGTCGGTCAGCGTCAGCGACGCCCCGGTGACCGTCATCGTCTCCGAGTTGGCGGCGGCCTGGCTGTTCGCGGCCGTGCCCGTCACCGTCACCGAGCGGTTGCTCACGTTGTCCACGTCGTCGTTCACCGCCGCGATCGTCGCCGTGTCCGTGCTCGCCGTCTCCCCCGCCGCGATCACGATCGTCTCGTCCGCCCCCACCGTGTAGAAGTCCGTGACCGCCGTCACCGTCACCGTCGTCGCCGCGACCGACGGGTGCGTCAGCGTCGCGCTCACCGTCGTCGAGCCGCCGTTCTCCGGGATCGGCGACGACGCCACCGACAACGTCACCCCCGGCGCCGCGTCGTCGTCCGTCAACGTGATCGTGGCCTGGTTCACCGTCAGGCTGCCCGACGTGCCGCTCACCGTCACCGTCTCGTTGGTCTCGTCCACCGCGTCGTTGGTCGGCGTCAGCGTGAAAGTCCCGGTCTTGCTCGCCGCCCCCGCCGCGATAGAGATGTCGAAGTCCGACACCACCGCGAAATCCACCGCCGTCGCCGTGCCGCTCCCCGCCACGTTCACGCTCACCGTCGTAGCCTCGGCGAATCGCGTCGTGCCGTCCACCGTGGCGGTCACCGTGATCGTGGTCGCCCCGTCGCCCTCGCCCACGCTGTTGTCGTTCACCGTCAGGGTGATCGAGGTCGGCGCGGCGTCGTCGTCCGTGATCGTCCCGTCAACCCTTAGCGCACTGACCTCGATCCCGGTGCGCGTCGAGATCGTCGCGTTCGCCGCGTTGCTCCACGTCACCACCACCGTCTCGTTCG
The DNA here is from genome assembly GCA_958295835.1 of uncultured Gammaproteobacteria bacterium. Lineage (GTDB taxonomy): Bacteria > Pseudomonadota > Gammaproteobacteria > HK1 > HK1 > HK1. The sequence continues at coordinate 2,298,436 of OY282378.1, read as the reverse complement.
ACTCGGCCACGACGTCGCCCGTCACCGACACGTTGAAGGTCTGGCTGGTCGTCCCCGCCGCGAAGGTCAGCGTGCCGCCGGTGATGGCCGTGTAGTCCGTCCCCGAAGTGGCCGTCCCCGTGCCCGCGTCCGCATACTGCACCGTCGCCCGGCGTGCGGAGGCGGCGCTCAGGGTCACCGTATACGTCAGTGACGTCGATCCACTGTCGCCCTCCGACACGCTCGGCGAGTTGATCGACAGCGTCGGCGCCGCATCGTCGTCGGTGAGGCTGATGGTGGCCGAGTTCACCGTCAGGCTGCCCGAGGTGCCGCTGACGGTAATCGTCTCGTCGGTCTCGTCCGCCGTGTCGTTCGTCGGCGTCAGCGTGAAGGTCTCGTCCTCGCTCTCCGCCCCGGCGGCGATCTCGATGTCGAAATCCGACACCGCGGAGAAGTCCACCGCCGACATCGTGCCGCTGCCCGCCACGCTCACGCTCACCGTCGTAGCCGCGGCAAACCGGGTCGAGCCGTCCACCGTGGCCGTCACCGTGATCGTGGTCGCCCCGTCCCCCTCGCCCACGCTGTTGTCGTCCACCGTCAGCGTGATCGCGGTCGGCGCCGCGTCGTCGTCCGTCGTCGTCACCGACACGTCCACGTTCGAGAGGCGGTTGTAGTTGGCGTCGCCGCTCGACGGATCGAGCCGCACCGCCCAGGTCACGGTCCCGTCGTCGATGGCGTCGTCCGCCCCGGTCACCGTCACCGTCTGCGCCGTGTTCCAGGCCGTCGCCGCGAAGGTCAGCGACGACGGCGACGCCGCGCCCTCGCTCGTATCCCGGCTCGACACCGACACCGTCACCGCCGCCGTGGGCCGCGTCAGCAGCGCCACCGTGAAGGTCGCCTGACCGCCCGACTCCGTCGCCTGACCCGTCACCTCGCTCACGTTCAGCCCGTACTCGTTGTCCGCGTTCACCGCGTACACCGTGACCGGGGAGCTCGCGAGCGCGTCGTAGTTGGCGTCCACCGTGCTCGTCGTGTTCACCGTCAGGGTGACGGTGTAGTCCTGGTCGGTGTCGGCGGCGGCGTCGTCCACCCCGGCCAGGGTCACCGTCTGCGCCGTGCTCCAGGTCATCGCCGTGAAGGTCAGCGACGAGGTGGACGCCGCGCCTTCCGTCGTGTCCGAGATCACCACGCCGAGCACCACGTCCCCCGTCGGCTCGCTCTCCAGCGCCACCGTGAACGTCGCGAGCCCACCATTCTCCGTCGTCCGCAGCCGCGACGTCGTCGTCGTCGACGGCGACACCGCGAACCCGGCCGTGTCGTCGTCGGTCAGCGTCAGCGTCAGGCTCGACGGGTTCGCCACGCTGTTGCCGCCCGCCGCCGTCCCCGAAACCGTCACCGTCTCGTCCGTCTCGTCCCTCGCGTCGCCCACCGCCGTCACCGTCACGGTCCCCGCGCTCGTCGTCGAACCCGACGCGATCGTCAGCGTCGTCGCGGTCGACAGACTGAAGTCACCCGCCGACGCGGTCGCGCCCGCCGCCCCCACCGTCACCGTCACCGCCGCGCTCGACGCACCCGACAGCGTCGCCGTCACCGTCGTCACGCCGCCCGTCTCCGAGATCGACGTCGAAGACAACGCCAGCGTCACCGTCGGCAGGGCCTCGTCGTCCGTCAACGTGATCGTGGCCGAGTTCACCGTCAGGCTGCCCGACGAGCCGCTCACCGTCACCGTCTCGGTGGTCTCGTCCACCGCGTCGTCCGTCGGCGTCAGCGTGAAGGTCCCGGTCTTGCTCTGTGCCTCCGCGGCGATCGTAATGTCGAAGTCCGACACCGCCGCGAAGTCCACCGCCGTGTCCGTCCCGCTCCCCCCAACGCTCACGGTCACCGTCGTCGCCCCGGCGAACCGGGTCGTGCCATCCACCGTGGCGGTCACCGTGATCGTGGTCGCCCCGTCGTCCTCGGCCACGCTGTTGTCGTTCACCGTCAGCGTGATCGAGGGCGTCGCGTCGTCGTCCGTCAACGTGATCGTGGCCGAGTTCACCGTCAGGCTGCCCGACGAGCCGCTCACCGTCACCGTCTCGTTGGTCTCGTCCACCGCGTCGTTCGTCGGCGTCAGCGTGAAGGTGCCGGTAGCGCTCGTGTCGCCCGCTTCGATCTCGATGTCGAAGTCCGACACCGCCGCGAAGTCCACCGCCGTCGCCGTGCCGCTACCCCCCACGCTCACGGTCACGGTCGTGGGATCAACGAACCGACTCGCGCCATCCACCGTGGCCGTCACCGTGATGGTGGTGGCCCCGTCGTCCTCGGCCACGCTGTTGTCGTCCACCGTCAGCGTGATCGCGGTCGGGGCATCGTCGTCGTCCGTCAACGTGATCGTGGCCGAGCTCACCGTCAGGCTGCCTGACGTGCCGCTCACCGTGATCGTCTCGTTCGTCTCATCGAACGCGTCGTTCGTCGGCGTCAGCGTGAAGGTGCCGGTAGCGCTCGCGTCGCCCGCTTCGATCTCGATGTCGAAGTCCGACACCGCCGCGAAGTCCACCGCCGACGCCGTCCCGCTCCCCGCCACGCTCACCGTCACCGTCGTGAGCGCGATGAACCGCGTCCCGCCATCCACCGTGGCCGTCACCGTGATGGTGGTGGCCCCGTCGTCCTCGGCCACGCTGTTGTCGTCCACCGACAGCGTGATCGAGGTCGGCGTCGCGTCGTCGTCCGTCAACGTGATCGTGGCCGAGCTCACCGTCAGGCCGGGCGAGGCGCCGTACACCGTCACCGTCTCGTCGGTCTCGTCCAGTACGTCGTTCGTCGGCGTCAGCGTGAAGTCGCTGGCGCCGCTCGCCGCCCCCGCGGCGATCACGATCTCGAAGAGCGACACCGCCGTGAAGTCCACCGCCGTCGACGTGCCGCTGGTGCCCCTCACGAGCACCTCCACCGTCGTGGCCTCGGCGAACCGGGTCGTCCCGTCCACCGTCGCGGTCACCGTGATCGCGGTCGCCCCGTCGCCCTCGCTCACGCTGGTGTCGCTCACCGTCAAGGTGATCGCGGTCGGCGCCGCGTCGTCGTCCGTCAACGTGATCGTGGCCGAGTTCACCGTCAGGCTGCCCGACGAGCCGCTCACCGTCACCGTCTCGTCGGTCTCGTCCACCGCGTCGTTGGTCGGCGTCAGCGTGAAGCTCCCGGTCTTGCTCGCCGCCCCGGCGGGGATCGTAATGTTGAACGACGACACGGCCGCGAAGTCCACCGCCGTCGCCGTGCCGCTCCCCGCCACGCTCACCGTCACCGTCGTGTCCTCGGCGAACCGCATCGTGCCGTCCACCGTGGCCGTCACCGTGATCGTGGCCGCCCCGTCCCCCTCGCCGACGCTGGTGTCGTCCACCGTCAGCGTGATCGAGGTCGGCGCCGCGTCGTCGTCCGTCAGGCTGATCGTGGCCGCGTTCACCGTCAGACTGCCTGACGCGCCGCTGACCGTGATCGTCTCGTTGGTCTCGTCCACCGCGTCGTCCGTCGGCGTCAGCGTGAAGCCGGCGGTATCGCTCGCCGCCCCCGCCGCGATCTCGATGTCGAACGCCTCCACCGCCGCGAAGTCCACCGCCCCCGCCGTGCCGCTGCCCGCCACGCTCACCCGCACCGTCTTCGCCTCGGCGAACCGGGTGGTTCCGTCCACCGTGGCCGTCACGGTGATCGAGGTCGCCCCGTCGCCCTCGCCCACACTGCTGTCACTCACCGTCAGCGTGATCGCGGTCGGGGCCGCGTCGTCGTCCGTCAGGCTGATCGTCGCCGAGTTCACCGTCAGACCGGACGACGTGCCGCGCACCGTGATGGTCTCGTCGGTCTCGTCCACCACATCGTTCGTTGGCGTCAGCGTGAAGTTTGCGGTACCGCTCGCGTCGCCCGCGGCGATCGTGATGTCGAACGCCGACACCGTGTCGAAATCCACCGCCGTCGCGGCGCCGCTGCCCGCCACGTTCACCTGCACCGTCGTGGCTGAGCCGAGCGTCGTCGAGCCGTCCAACGTGGCGGTCACCGTGATCGTGGTGGCCCCGTCGCCCTCGCCCACGCTGTTGTCGTTCACCGTCAGCGTGATCGAGGTCGGCGTCCCGTCGTTGTCCGTGAGGCTGATCGTGGCCGGGTTCACCGTCAGGCCGGTCGATGTGCCGCTGACCGTGATGGTCTCGTCGAGCTCGTCCTCCGTATCGTCCGTCGGCGTCAGCGTGAAGGTTCCGGTACCGCTCGCCGCCCCGGCCGCGATCTCGATGTTGAAGGACGACACCGCCGCGAAGTCCACCACGTTCCCCGACGTGCCGCTCTGCGACACGCTCACGCTCACCGTCTTGGCCTCGGCGAACCGGGTCGTGCCGTCCACCGTGGCGGTCACCGTGATCGTCGTCGCCCCGTCGCCCTCGCCCACGTCGTCGTCGTCCACCGTCAGCGTGATCGTGTCCGGCGCGCCGTCGTCGTCCGTGATCGTCCCCGTAACCCTTAGCCAATTGACGGTGACCCCGCCGGGCGTCGAGATCGTCGCGTTCGTCGCACCGCTAAAGGTCACCTCCACCGTCTCGTTCGACTCGTTCACCGTGTCGCCCGTCACCAACACGCTGAAGGTCCGGCTGGTCGTCCCCGCCGCGAAGGTCAGAGCGCCGGCGGTGATGGCCGTGTAGTCCGTCCCGGACGTGGCCGTCCCCAGGCCCGCGTCCGCATACTGCACCGTCACCCGGCGTCCGGAGGCGGCGCTCAGGGTCACCGTGTACGTCAGCGCCGCGGAGCCACTGTCGCCCTCCATCACGCTCGGCGAGCTGATCGACAGCGTCGGCGTCGCGTCGTTGTCCGTGATCGTCCCGGTGCCGGTGCCCGCCGTGGTCGAGACCGCCGCGTTCACCGGATCCTTCAGCCGCACTTTCACCGTCTCGTTCGCCTCGTCCAGGACGTCGCCCGTCACCGCCACGTCGAAGGTCTGGCTGGTCGTCCCCGCGGGGAAGGTCAGCGTGCCGGCGGTGAGCGCCGTGTAGTCCGTCCCGGAAGTGGCCGTCCCCGTGCCCGCGTCCGCATACTGCACCGTCACCTCGCGTCCGGAGGCGGCGCTCAGGGTCGCCGTGAAGGTCAGGTCCGTCGAGCCGCTGTCGCCCTCGGTCACGCTCGGCGAGTCGATGGAGAGCATCGGCGCGGGATCGTCGTCGGTGATCGTCAGCGTCACGCTCGACGGCGCCGCCACGTTGTTGCCGCCCGTGGCCGTCCCCGACACCGTCACCGACTTGTCCGGCGAATCCACATCGTTGTCGTTCGCCGTCACCGTCACCGCGCCCGTGCTCGTCGTCTCCTCCGCCGCGATGGTCAGCGTCGTCGCCGTACTCAGATCGAAGTCCGCGGCCATCGCCCCCGTTCCCGCCGCCGCCCCCACCGTCACCGTCACCGCCTCGCTGGACTTGCCCGACAGCGTCGCCGTCACCGTCGATACCCCGCCGTCCTCCCCGATCGACGTCGGCGACAGGACCAGCGTCACCTCCGGCAGCGTCTCGTCGTCGGTGATCGTCAGCGTCACGCTCGACGGCGCCGCGACACCGTTGCCGCCCGAGACCGTCGCCGAGACCGTCACCGTCTCGTCCGCCTCGTCCGTCGTGTCGTCCACCGCCGTCACCGTCACCGTGCCGGTGCTCGTCGTCGCCTCGGCCGCGATGGTCAGCGTCTTGTCGCTCGACAGCATGAAGTCGCCGACCACTGCGGTCACGCCCGTCGCCGACACCGTTACCGTCACCGCTTCGCTGGACTTGCCCGACAGCGTCGCCGTCACCGTGCTCGCGTTGCCCGCCCCGCTCTCGGGGATGGTGTCCGCCTTCGTCGGGTCCGGCTCCGACAACGCCAACGTCACCTCCGGCAGCGTCTCGTCGTCGGTCAAGGTCAGCGTCACGCTCGACGGCGCCGCGACACCGTTGCCGCCCGCCGCCGTCCCCGAAACCGTCACCGTCTCGTCCGCCTCGTCCGTCGTGTCGTCCAACGCCGTCACCGTCACCGTGCCGGCGCTCGTCGTCGAACCCGCCGCGATCGTCAGCGTCTCGTCGCTCGACAGCGTGAAGTCGCCGGCCGACGCGGTCGCGCCCGTCGCCGTCACCGTCACCGTCACCGCCTCGCTCGACGCCCCCGACAGCGTCGCCGTCACCGTGCTCGCGTTGCCCGCCCCGCTCTCGGGGATGGTGTCCGCCTTCGTCGGGTCCGGCTCCGACAGCGCCAACGTCACCTCCGGCAGCATCTCGTTGTCCGTCAGCATCAGCGCCGGCCCCTGACTCGATCGGCTCCACCCCGTGCTGTTCTCAGCCGTGAACTCCACCGGCGTCGCCCGGCCGCCGCTGCCTTGATGCACGGCGTCGTCCTCTGCCGTCACCGTCGCCACGTCCGACGCGGCCGCCGTGGCCTCCGCCGGAATCACGATGGTCGCGTCCGCCCCCGTCCCCACCGTGTAGAAGCCCGAGACCGCCGTCACCGTCACCGTCGTCGCCCCGATCGACGGGTGCGAGAGCGTCGCGCTCACCGTCGTCATCCCGCCCATCTCCGTAATCGACGTCGACGACAGGGCCAGCGTCACCGTCGGCACCCGCTCGTCCTCCGTGATCGTCAGCGTCGCGGCGGCCGGGTTCGCCGCCCCGTCGCCGCCCGTCACCGTGCCCGAGACCGTCACCTGTTTGGCCAGCGCATACGTCGCGTTGTCCATCGCCGTGAGCGTCACGGTGCCGGTGCTCGTCGTCGCACTCGCCGCGATGGTCAGCGTCGTGCCACTCCGCGTGAAGTCGCCCGCCACCGCCGGGGCCACCGCCGCCGCCGCCACCGTGACCGTCGTCGCCACGCTCGCCATCCGGTCCAGCGTCGCGGTCACCGTGGCTACCCCGCCGTTCTCCGAGATCGACGACGGAGACAGCGCCAGCGCCACGACCGGCGCATCGTCGTCCAAGATGGTGAGCGTGACGGCCGCCGGATTCACCACGTTGTTGCCGCCCGCGGCCGTGCCCGTCACTGTCACCGCCTTGTGGGCTGAAGGGACCGCGTTGTCGTTCGCCGTGAGCGTCACGGTGCCGGTGCTCGTCATATCCCCCGCCGCGATGGTCAGCGTCGTGCCACTCCGCGTGAAGTCGCCCGCCACCGCCGGGGCCACCGCCGCCGCCCCCACCGTCACCGTCACCGCCTCGCTCGACTTGCCCGACAGCGTCGCCGTCACCGTCGAGAGCCCGCTGTTCTCCGTGATCGACGGCGACGACAGCACCAGCGCCACCGTCGGCAGCCGCTCGTTGTCCGTCAGCGTCAGCGTCACGCTCGACGGCGCCGCCACGTTGTTGCCGCCCGAGACCGTCGCCGACACCGTCACCTGCTTGTCCGGCGCGTGCACGTCGTTGTCCACCAAGAAGAGCGTCACCGTGCCGGTGCTGGCCGTCTGCCCCGCCGCGATGGTCAGCGTCGTGCCACTCTGCGTGAAGTCGCCCGCCACCGCCGGGGCCACCGCCGTCGCCGACACCGTCACCGTCACCGCCTCGCTCGACGCGCGCGACAGCGTCGCCGTCACCGTCGAGACCGAAGTCCTGAAGAGGATCTCCCCGATCGACGACGGCGACAGGGCCAGCATCACCGTCGGCGGCGCCTCGTCGTCCGTCGTCGTCACCGACACGTCCACGTTCGCCAGCCCGTTGTAGTCGGCGTCGCCGCTCGACGGGTCGAGCCGCACCGCCCAGGTCACGTCACCGTCGTCGATGGCGTCGTCCGCGCCGGTCACCGTCACCGTCTGCGCCGTGTTCCAGGCCGTCGCCGCGAAGGTCAGCGACGACGGCGACGCCGCGCCCTCGCTCGTATCCTGGCTCGTCACCGATACCGTCACCGCCGCCAAGGGCTGCGTGTTCAACGCCACCGTGAAGGTCGCCGTCCCGCCACCCTCCGTCGCCTGACCCGTCACCGTGCTCACGTTCAGCCCGTACTCGTTGTCCGCGTTCACCGCGTACACCGTGACCGGGGAGGAGGAGAGCGCGTCGTACTTGGGGTCCACCGTGCTCGACATGTTCACCGTCAGGGTGACGGTGTAGTCCTTATCGCCGTCCGCGAGGTTGGTCAGGGCGTCGTCCACCCCGGTCAGCGTCACCGTCTGCGCCGTGTTCCAGTTCGAGTCCGTGAAGGTCAGCGACGATGCGGACACCGTGCCTTCCGTCGTGTCCGAGCTCACCACGCCGAGCACCACGTCCCCCGTCGGCTCGCTCCCGAGCTTCACCGTGAAGGTGTCCGTCCCGCCATCCTCCGTCGTCCGCAGCCGGGAGGTCGTCGATGTCGCAGGCGACACCGCGAACCCCGCCGTGTCGTCGTCGGTAATGGTCAGCGATGCCCCGCTCACCGTGCCCGCACCCTGGCTGTTCTGCGCCGTGCCCGTCACCGTCACCGCGCTGTCCGCCGCGTCCACGTCGTTGTCCACCGCGGTGATCGACGCCGTGTCCGTCGCGTTCGCCGTCTCCCCCGCAGCAATCGTGATCGTCGCGTCCGACGAACTCACCGTGTACGACCCCGACACCGGTGTCACCGTCACCGTCGTCGCCGCGCTCGACCGATGCGTCAGCGTCGCGCTCACCGTCGTCGAGCCGCCGTTCTCCGGGATCGGCGACGACGCCACCGTCAGCGTCACCCCCGGCGCCGCGTCGTTGTCCGTGAGCGTCAGCGTGGTCCCGCTCACGCTCCCCTCGCCCTGGTCGTTGTCAACCGTCGCCGTCAGCGTCACCGTCCGGTCCGGCTCGTCCGTGTCGTTGTCCACCGCGGTGATCCTCACCGTGTCCGAGGCCGCCGCCGTCGAGCCCGCCGCGATCACGATCGTCGCGTCCGAACCCACCGTGTAGAAGTCCGTGACCGGTGTCACCGTCACCGTCGTCGCCGCGCTCGACCGATGCGTCAGCGTCGCGCTCACCGACGTCGAAGCGTTGCTCTCCGGGATCGACGGATACGGCAGCGACAGCGTCACCCCCGGCGCCGCGTCGTCGTCGGTCACCGTCAGCGCCCCGCCGCTCACCGTCCCCGCGCCCACGTCGTTCGATACCGTCGCCGTCACCGTGCCCGCCCGGTCCGGCGCGTCCGTGGTGTTGTTGACCGCCGCGATCGTCGCCGTGTCCGCAGCGTTCGCCGTCTCGCCCGCCGCGATCTCGATGGTCGCGTCCGAACCCACCGTGTAGAAGTCCGCGACCGCCGTCACCGTCACCGTCGTCGCCGCGCTCGACGGGTGCGACAGCGTCGCCGTCACCGTCGATTCGCCGCCGTTCTCCGAGATCGACGACGCCGACAGCGACAGCGTCACCCCCGGCACCGCCTCGTTGTCGGCGATGGTCAGCGTCGCGTCGGACGGATTCGCCGCCCCGTCGCCGCCCGCGACCGTGGCCGAGACCGTCACCGACTTGTCCGGCGCATCGGTCGCGTTATCGACCGCCGCGACCGTCACGGTTCCGGTGCTCGTCGTCGAACCCATCGCGATCGTCAGCGTATTCGCGCTCGACAGGCTGAAGTCGGCGGGTACCGCCGGGGACACCGCCGCCGCCGACACCGTGACCGTCGTCGCCTCGGTCGCCGCCTTGTCCAGCGTCGCGGTCACCGTGGCCACCCCGCCGTTCTCCGAGATCGACGACTCCGACAGCGACAGCGACACGACCGGCTTGTCGTCGTCGATGACCGTGACCGTCACCGCGAGCTGGTTCGTCACATTCCCGCGGCCATAGTTGGCCGCCGTGTATCTGATCTGCTTGGTCTCGTCCTGGAGGTCGCTGTCCCCGAGGGCCGTGACGGTCACCGTCTGCGGCCTGTTCCAGCTCGTCGGCGTGAACGAGAGGTTGTACGGGTACGTGAGGGCGGAGTTCAGATCGAGCTCGGTGTCGGGGCGAGTGAGACCGACCCATGTTGTTCCCAATCCGGGGGCGGGCTCGGAGTCCAGGACCACGGTGAACTTCGCGCCGGCGCCTTCCTCGGTCACCGTGATGGAGGTGGGGCTGAAGGTCACGCCGGCGGTGTCGTCGTCGGTCAGCGTCAGCGTCGCGTTCGACGGGTCCGCCACGTTGTTGCCGCCCGCCGCCGTGCCGGAAACCGTCACCGACTTGTCGGCCACGTCCACGTCGTTGTCGTTCGCCGTGATCGTCACCGCGCCCGCGCTCGCCGTCGAACCCGACGCGATGGTCAGCGTCTTCGCGCTCGACAGGCTGAAGTCGCCCGCCACCGCCGGGGACACCTCCGCCGCCGCGACCGTCACCGTCACCGCCTCGCTCGACGCGCCCGACAGCGTCGCCGTCACCGTGGAGACCCCGCCGTCCTCCGAGATCGACGACGGCGACAGGACCAGCGCCACGATCGGCAACGTCTCGTCGTCCGTGATCGTCAGCGTCACGCTCGACGGCGCCGCCACCCCGCTGGCGCCCGAGACCGTGCCGGAAACCGTCACCGTCTCGTCCGGCTCGTCCGTCGTGTCGTCCACCGCCGTCACCGTCACCGTGCCGGTGCTCGCCGTCGCCCCGGCCGCGATCGTCAGCGTCTCGGTGCTCGACAGCGCGAAGTCGACCCCCGCCCCCGCCGCGGTCACGCCCGTCGCCGCGACCGTCAGCGTCACCGCCTCGCTCGACACGCCCGACAGCGTCGCCGTCACCGTGGAGACCGCGCCGCTCTCCGAGATCGACGTCGACGACAACGCCAGCGTCACCGTCGGCAGCGCCTCGTCGTCCTCGATCGTCAGCGTCACGCTCGACGGCGCCGCCACCCCGCTGGCGCCCGAGACCGTCGCCGACACCGTCACCGACCTGTCCGGCGAATGCGTCGCGTTATCGACCGCCGTCACCGTCACCGTCCCAGTGCTGCCCGTCGCGCCCGCCGCGATGGTCAACGTCCTCACGTTCGACAGGCTGAAGTCGCCCACCGCCGCGTTCGTCCCCGCCGTCGCCGCCACCGTCAGCGTCACCGCCTCGCTCGACACGCCCGACAGCGTCGCCGTCACCGTGCTCGACCCCGGGTTCGTCCCGTCGTGCTCATCGATCGTCGCCGGAGTCAGCACCAGCGTCGCCATCGGCGTGGCCTCGTCGTCGGTGAGGGTGAGGCTCGCGCCCATCACCGTGCCCACGCCCTGGCTGTTCTGCGCCGTGCCCGTCACCGTCGCCGAGCGGTTGCCCACGTTGTCGATGGCGTCGTTCACCGCGGCGATCCTCACGCTGTCCGCGGCGTTCGCCGTCTCGCCCGCCGCGATCACGATCGTCGCGTCCGAGCCCACCGTGTAGAAGCCCCCCGAGACCGCCGTCACCGTCACCGTCGTCGCCGCGATCGACGGGTGCGTGAGTTTCGCCGTCACCGTCGATTCGCCGCCGTTCTCGGAGATCGACGACGGCGACAACGACAGCGTCACCCCAGGCGCCGCGTCGTCGTCCCGGATCGTCAGCGTCACGCTCGGCGGCGCCGCGACACCGTTGCCGCCCGAGACCGTCGCCGAGACCGTCACCGTCTCGTCCGCCTCGTCCGTCGTGTCGTCCACCGGCGCCACCGTCACCGTGCCGGTGCTCGTCGTCGCCCCGGCCGCGATGGTCAGCGTCTTGTCGCTCGACAGCGTGAAGTCGCCGCCCGCCGCGGTCACGCCCGTCGCCGCCACCGTCACCGTCACCGCCGCGCTCGACGCGCCCGACAGCGTCGCCGTCACCGTGCTCGCGCCCGACCAGCTCTCGGGGATGACGTCCGGATTCGCCGGGTCCGGCTCCGACAGCGCCAGCGCCAACGTCGGCAACGCCTCGTCGTCCGTCAGCGTCAGCGGCGCCCCGAACAGGGTCACTCTCCCCACCCCCTGGCTGTTCACGGCCGTGCCCGTCACCGTCGTCGAACGCCCGCCGCTGCCCTGGTGCACGTCGTCGTTCACCGCCGTAATGATCACCGTGTTCACGCCGAACGGGTTCGCCGTCTCGCCCGCCTCGATCACGATGGTCGCGTCCGACCCCACCGTGTAGAAGTTCGAGACCGCCGTCACCGTCACCGTCGTCACCGCGCTCGACGGATGCGAGAGCGTCGCCGACACCATCGATTCGCCGCCGTTCTCCGCGATCGACGCCGAAGACAACGAAAGCAACACCCTCGGCGCCGCGTCGTCGTCCGTGATCGTCAGCGTCGCGGCGGGCGGCGCCCGCACGTCGCCGCTCGCCGCCGCCGATACGCTCACCCGCTTGTCCGGCGCGTCGGTCGTATTGCTCACCGCCGTGACCGTCACCGTCCCGGTGCTCGCCGTCCCCCCCGTCGCGAAGGTCAGCGTCGCCGCTGCGGACAGCGTCAAGTCGCCCGCCGGCGCCGACACCGTGAGCGTCGCCGCGGAGAGCGCCGCCTTGTCCAGAGTCGCCGTCACCGTCGAGACCCCGCCGTTCTCCGAGATCGACGACGGAGACAAGGAGAGCGTCGCCTTCGGCAGCGCCACGATGGGCACCCACTCGGCGTTGACGTACTGCGTGCTGCTACCGCCCCCTATCGTAAAGACGATGACGACGCCGTCGTTGTCGATCATCGCCTGCGTGAGCGCGATCGTCGTGGGCTGGCTGTTGTCGGTGAGTTTCGTGCAGTCGGTACTGCTCGGCTGGTTGGAGAGACTCCTGCTCCGGGTGACCGTCTTGTTGGCGCACGCCCAGACGTCGATAATGTGTGGGACGTAGGTTCCCGAGATCGCGATGGGCTGCGAAGCCGTCTTGCCGAGCAGCGACGCCGTGGTGACGTCCCAATCGGCCCCCGGCAGGCCGCCGTTCGTCCAGCGCGTCCCGCCGCCGGTCGGCAGGGAGCCGTCATTGTCGGTAATGGTCAACGTCAGGCCCGCCGGGGCCGCCACCCCGTTGCCTCCCGACGCCGCGCCCGAGACCGTCACCGTCTTGTCCGCCGCCTGGACGTCGTTGTTCACCGCCGTGAGCGTCACCGCCCCCGTGCTCGCGGTCGAGCCCGCCGCGATGACCAGCGCCTTGTTCGCGCTCAGCGCGTAGTCGGCCACGACCGCGCCCGACAACGGCGCCGCCGACACCGTGACCGTCACCGCTTCGCTGGATGCGCCCGACAGCGCCGCCGTCACCGTGGTCACGCCGCTGCCCTCGGAAATCGACGACGAAGACAGCGCCAGCGTCACCGTCGGCGTGTCCTCGTCGTCGGTCAGCGTCAGCGTCACGTCCGACGGCGCCGCCACCCCGTTGCCGCCCGAGACCGTCCCCGAGACCGTCACCGACTTGTCCGGCGAATCCACCGTGTTCCCGTTCGCCGTCACCGTCACCGCGCCCGAACTCGTCGTGTCCCCCGACGCGATCGTCAGCGTCGTCGTGCCGGACAGCGCGAAGTCCGCGGCAATCGCGCCCGTGCCCTCCGCCGCGTCCACCGTCACCGTCACCGCCGCGCTCGACGGATGCGAGAGTTTCGCCGTCACCGACGAGACCCCGCCGCTCTCCGAGATCGACGACGGCGACAGGACCAGCGCCACCGTCGGCAACGCCTCGTCGTCGGTCAAGGTCAGCGTCACGCTCGACGGCGCCGCGACGCCGTTGCCGCCCGAAGCCGTGCCGGAAACCGTCACCTGCTTGTCCGGCGAGTCCGCCGCGTTCCCGTTCGCCGTCACCGTCACCGCGCCCGAACTCGTCGTATTCCCCGCCACGATCGTCAACGTCGTCGCGCTCGACAGCGCGAAGTCCGCCGCCGCCGCGTTCGTCCCCGCCGCCGCGCCCACCGTCACCGTCACCGCCTCGCTCGACGCGCCCGACAGCGTCGCCGTCACCGTCGACACCCCGCCCGTCTCCGAGATCGACGTCGGCGACAGCGCCAGCGTCACCTCCGGCAGAGCCTCGTTGTCCGTCAGCGTCAGCGGCGCCCCGGTCACGCTCCCCGCCCCCTGGGTGTTCGCAGCCGTGCCCGTCACCGTCGTCGAACGCCCGGCGCTGCCCTGGTGCACGTCGTCGTTCACCGCCACGACCAACGCCGTGTCCGAGGCGTTCGCCGTCTCCCCCGCGGCGATCACGATCGTCGAATCGAAAGAGCTGGTCAGCACGCCGTTGACCGTTCGGTAGACCAGGCCGATGGTGTAGACACCGTTCTTCGGCGTCACCGTGATCGTCGTCGCCGCGCTCGACGGATGCGTGAGCGTCGCCGTCACCGTCGCCGCGTTACGGTTCTCCGAAATCGACGCGGGCGATACCGACAGCGTCACCCCCGGCGCGTCGTCGCCGTCCGCGACGGTGAGCGTCAGGAGCCGAGGGTTCATCACCCCGGGCCCGCCCGTGCCCGTCACCCCGCGCCCGCCCGTGGCCGCGCCCCAAACCGTCGTCTCCTTGTCCGGCGCGTCCGCCGGGTCGTCCACCGCGGTGATCGTCACGTCGCCCGCACTCGCCGTCGAACCCGCCGCGATGGTCAGGGTGTTCGCCGTGCTCAGCGTGAAGTCGTTGGCCGCCGCCGGAAGCGTCGGCGAAAGCATCACCGTGACCGTCACCGCCTCGCCCGACGGGTGCGAGAGCGCCGCCGTCACCGTCGCCACGTTGCCCGAACCGCTCTCGTCGATGGTCGAGGCCGAAAGCGACAGCGACAGCGTCGGCAGCGCGTCGTCGTCGACGATGGTCAGCGTCGCGGCGGGCGGTGACTCGGCCCCGTTGCCCCCCGACGCCGCGCCCGAGACCGTCACCCGCTTGTCCGCCGAATCCGTCGTGTCCGGGGCCGCCGTCACCGTCACGGTCCCCGCGCTCGTCGTCGAACCCGCCGCGATGGTCAGCGTCGTCCCCGTCAGCGTGAAATCCGTCCCCGCGCCCGGCGAAGCCGACACCGTGATCGTCGTCGCCGCGCTCGACACGCCGGAGAGCGTCGCCGTCACCGTCGAAACCCCGCCCGCCTCCGCGATCGACGCCGACGAGAGCGCCAGCCGCGTCGTCGGGGTCGCCTCGTCGTCGGTGAGCGTCAGCGTCAGGCTCGCCGGCGCCGCGATCCCGTTGCCCCCCGTCGCCGTGCCCGAGACCGTCACCGCCTTGTCCGGCGAATCCACCCCGTTGTTGTTCGCCGTGATCGTCACCGCGCCCGTGCTCGCCGTGGCGCTCGCCGCGATCGTCAGTGTCGCCGCGCTCGACAACGAAAAGTCGCCCGCCGCCGCGCCCGTTCCCGCCGCCGCCGACACCGTCACCGTCACCGCTTCGCTCGACGTGCCGTTCAGCGCCGCCGTCACCGTCGCCACCCCGCCGTTCTCCGAGACCGACGACGACGACAGCACCAGCGACACCGTCGGCGTGCCGTCGTCGTCGCGGATCGTCAGCGCCGCGTCCGGCGGGTCCGCCGCCCCGAGCGTCCCCGACGCCGACCCCGAGACCGTCACGCTCTTGTCCGGCGCGTCGTCCGCGTTGCCGGCGGCCGTCACCGTCACGGTCCCCGCGCTCGTCGTCTGCCCCGCCGCGACGGTCAGCGTCGTCGCGCTCGACAGCGCGAAGTCGCCCGCCACCGCCGGGGCCACCGGCGCCGCCGAAACCGTCACCGTCACCGCGGCGGCCGAGGGGTTCGAGAGCGTCGCCGTCACCGTCGCCACGCCGTTCGACTCCGAGATCGAGGCCGGAGACAGCGCCAGGGCCGAGCGCGGCCGGGCGTCGTCGTCGGCGATGGTCAAGGGCAGGCCCGAAGGCGCCACCACCAGACCGTGCCCGCCGGCCACCGTCCCGCCCACCGTCGCGGTCTCGTCCGGCTCGTCCGTCGCGTCGTCCTCCGCCGTCACCGTCACCGCGCCCGAACTCGTCGTCGCCCCGGCCGCGATCGTCAGCGTATCCGCGCTCGACAGGCTGAAGTCGCCCGCCACCGCGGTCGCGCCCGTCGCCGCCACCGTCACCGTGATCGCCTCGCCCGAAATCCCGCCGCTCAGGCTCGCCGTCACCGTCGTCGCGTTGCCCGCGCCGCTCTCGGCGATCGTGTCGGGAGTCCCCGCGAGCGGATCCGACAGGGCCAGCGCCAGCGTCGGCGTCGGGTCGTCGTCGGTGATCGTCCCCACCCCGGTCGACGCGCTCCCCAGTACCGCGCCGGAGGGGTTGCTCAGCGCGATCCGCACCGTCTCGTCCGGCTCGTCCAGCGCGTCCCCCTTCACCCCCACCTCGAAGGTCCGGCTCGTCTCCGCCGCGGCGAAGGTCAGCGTCCCGCCCGTAATGGTCGCGTAGTCGGCGTCCGCCTCCGCCGTGCCCGGATCCGCGGCGGCGGCGTAGTCCACCGTCACCTGCCGCCCCGGCGCCCGGTTCAGGGTCACGTCGTATTCCAGGGTCGCCGTCCCGTCCGCCGCGCCTTCCGTCGCGCTCGGCGAGGAGATCGACACCGCGATCTCCTCGATCTCGATGGAGAAGCGCAGCGTCGCCCTGTCGCCGTCCGCGTCCGTCGCCGCCAGCGTGTAGTCCGTCGCCCCTTGCGCCGCCGTCGGCGTCCCGGAAATCGTCCGCGTCGCCGCGGCGAAGCTCAGCCCGGCCGGCAGGCTCCCCTCGATGGCGTAGGTCACGCCGCCGTCGCCGTCCGTCGCCGCCGGCACCGCCGGCAGCGCCTGCGACACCGCGTTGCCCTTCACCCAGCTATGGGACGGGCTCGCCGTCGAGCCGAAGCTCGGCACGGTCTGCTGCCCGCGCACCTTGTGGTTCGGGTCGTCCGGCGTCGGCCCGAAGTTCCGGGTCACCCGGTTGTCACCGCCGCCGCCGAGGAGGCGGAAACGGAGGCCGCCGGTCTTGCCGACGCCCATCGGGTTGTTCGGGAAGGAGATGCCGTCGACGCCGTCCCAGTCGCCCGCCTGCACCGCGTAGCTGAAATCGAGCTTGTCCCAGCGGCTGGAGTCCGAGGTGGAATAGGAGGGGTTGCACACCTGGCGGTTGTTGCTCCCGATCTGGATGTTCAGGCACACGCTCGACTGGACGAGCGTGAGCCGGTGCGTGAGGTCCACTCTCACGGTGATCGTGTCGTTGGTCCCGAACGGCGCGACCTTGCCGTAGGTCTTGTCCGCGCCGGGGTTCGACGTGATCGCGATCGACTCGATCCCCGCGCCGGTGCTCACCTCCAGGGTGAAGATCAGGTCGGCCGTGCGGCCGAAGCTATCGGTCGCCCGCAGCGTGTAGTTGTTCCGCGCCAACGCGGAGGCATACGACCCCGTGATCGTCGCCGTGGACGCGTTCAGCGTATAGCCCGTCGGCAGCGGCCGATCCGACGTCACCGAATAGCTGACGTTGTGCGCGTCGGCCGCGTTGGCCACCCGCGGCAACCGGTAGTTCACCGACGCACCCTCGTAAAAGACGACGGCCGGGGCCAACACCCCGCTCCAGGACGGCGCCGGCGTGTCCACCTTGTGGCCGCCCTGGGCGCCGAAGCCGTGCAACTGCTTGGACAGTTCGATCGTCGAGAAACCGCCGCAGACCGTACCCCTGATGCTGCTCCCGGAGGTGCCGGGGGAGCTCAGCGCGTCCTCGGCGAGGCTCACGCCGTCGGTGTCGCGGTCGCCCTTTTGCACGACATAGTCGAAATAGAGCCACGTGCCGTCAAAGCCGCTTCCGTAGCGGTTTCGCCGGTTCTCGTAACGCCCGGTGAGCGTGCGCGTGACGCCGCCGACCGTCATCTCGAGCTCGACGGTGCCGACGGTGTGGATATTGATACAGCGGCCGCTCACGGTCCGGCCCCACGGGACATACACCGTGATGGTTTCGCCCGGCAAGTAGGTGTCGCCGGACGCGGGGGAAGTGATGATGCGCGGATTGTCCAGGTGGTGTACGGGGTAGAGCCTATTGTGGGTATGGCCACTGCTGTGCGCCGCCGCGTCCGGCGCGGCCGCCAGGAGGGCGAGGCCCAGGAAGGCCGCGGCGCAGAGGCCCCTTCCAACCGCGCGCTTCACGCCGCCGCCTCGCAAGGGAAGGGCATTACGATGTCCACCCGCTACGCATGGACTCCGCCCAGCCGTACAGCTTCACATTCGATCCATGAACTCGCCATGGCTCCGCCACATCCACATCGACCGTGCCGCTGCCGAAACGGGAGTACAACAAACGAAGGATTCGATTGTACAATGATATTTATGATTGTTGGCAATGCTCGATAAATCAGGGTTATCGCCGCACCTGCAGGCGGTTCCGCGCCCCTCGCGGCCGATGTCCGCGTCGCCCTCGGATGGGACGACGGCGCTGCCGACACGGGCATGGAGAACCACCGCCGATGATCGAGAGACGCCCTTCCATGGACCCGGTGCATCCGGGGGAAACCCTCCGCGTGGACACTCCACCGGCCCTCGCTCCGAGCAAGACCGCCGGGGCCGGCACATGCTTCGTCGTCCCTACGTACAACGAAGCGCCGAACATCGTTCCGCTGCTGCTGCGCCTGACCGGGCTGTACACGGATCCGGACGCCGCGTTCCTGGTCGTCGACGACGAGAGCCCGGACGGCACCGGCCGTCTGGTCCGGGAGCTCGCCGCGGCGGATGGCCGCGTCCGCCTGCTCGAGGGTCCGCGGCGCGGATTCGGGCAGGCCTACGTGCGGGGGATGACGTATGCCCTGGAGACCCTCGGCGCGAATGCGGTCGTGCAGATGGACGCCGACTTCTCCCACGACCCCGCCGCCGCGCGGCTGCTGCTGGATCGCCTCGCGGACGGCGCCGACGTGGTGATCGGCAGCCGCTACGTCGCCGGCGGCTCGCTCGACCCGCGCTGGCACGTCGGAAGGCGGCTGCTGTCCCGTTGGGGCAACCGCTTCGCCCGGTACATCGCCGATATCCGGGGAGTCCGCGACTGCACCTCGGGCTTCAAGGCGATCCGGGCGGAAGCGCTCCGGGCCGCGAGGGTGGAGGACATCCGGGCGCGGGGCCACACCTTCCAGATAATGCTCCTGCATCGCCTGATCCACGCCGGCGCGCGGGTCGTCGAGGAACCGATCCACTTCCGCGACCGCGAGCGTGGGCGGACGAAGCTCGGCGCCCGGAGCATCCTGGAGTTCTTCTGCACCGTCTGGTGGCTGCGCCTGACGAGCCATCGGGTTCTCCTCAAGTACGGGTTGACGGGCCTCGTCGGCGTGCTGGTCAACCTCGGATCGTTCCGGATCCTGCTCGATCTCGGGGTGCACAAATTCCTGGCGTCGCCGATCGCCGTCGAGCTGTCGATCGTCTCGAACTTCCTGATGCACAACTACTGGACCTTCGCCGACCGGGTCATGATCGGCCGCAAGCGCGTCCGGGGCCTGAAATACAACGCCGTCTCGATGGCCACGCTCGCCCTGAGCTATGCCATCTTCGTCGGCCTGTCGGTCCTCTTCCCGCGCGCCTCGCCGGTGCTGCTCCAAGCCTGCGCCATCGTCCCCGCCGTGGCGCTGAACTACCTCACGAACTCCTACTGGACGTTCCAGGACACGGCCCCGAAATAGCGGCGGCTCACGGGCGGCCGCCGGTCAGGGCCAGGAACTGCTTCGGGCGGAGGGCGCGGGACAGCGGCCGGAGGCGCGTACCCGACCCGCCCGCCGGCACCACCGGAAGGATCGGCGTCATGGGGACCCTCGCGCCGTCATTCCGGAGCGGCGAAGCGGATCCCGAAATCGGCAGGCGGCGGCGGCGCGTCGGGGTAAAGGAGGGGCATGATCCGGTCGGCCGACCTTTCGGTCACGGTCGGCGTGAATTCGCGCCAGTGGCGGACGGGAGCGTCGTTTTCCAGGCGGCGCAGGACGCGGATGTCGCCGAAGGTCCGCTCCTCCGCGTAGCCGGGGGCGGAAAGGCGCGGATCCGCGGACAGGAGGTGGCTGACCGAGGCCAGGACCGTCGGCATGTCCGCGCCGACGAGGGCGCCGCCGGTCGTCGCGTCGTAAAGCGGTATCTCGCGATGCAGGTAGTAATAGCCGGGAAGGGCGTGGTAGTGGCGGTCGATGTGCCATACGGCGAGGACGCCGGGCGCCTCGGCGAGGTAGCGGTAGGCGGCGAAGAGGGGGTCCTGGCCGCGGACGAACCTGACCGGGGTCTCCTCCGGCGCGAAGATCAACCTCCAGGCGTCGTCCTGGCGCGGCAGGGCGTTCAGGAGCCCGGCCAGGGAGACCGCGGCGAACGCGGCGCCGGCCGCGCCGAAGACCCACGCCCGCCGGCGGGCGGCGAGCCGCGCCGCCGCGTCGGCGCCGATCAGCAGCCACAGCGGGACGACGACGAAGACGAAGCGGTATTCCTTGTGCGCCTCCGCGGAATGGACGATCAGCGCCAGAACGACGAGCCCGAGGAGAAGTCCGTAACGGCGCGGGTCGCGCAACGACGCCGTCAGGCAGAGCGCGCCCAGCCCCGCCGTGGCGAGCAGGAGCCACCACAGGTATTGCCAGGCCGGGCTCGAACCGGCGCGCGTCTCCTCCAGCGCCAGATTGAACCGCAGGTTGGCGAGATAGGAGTGGAACGGCTCGGCGCCCCACGTCAGCCCGTCGAAGGCGCCGACCGCGAGGAAGAACAGGGCCGCGGCGAACGCGAGCTGCGCCCGCGCGCCCCGCCACCACGCGCCGCCCGGTCCGGACGCCCCACCGGCGCGCAGGAAGATCAGGCCGAGCAGCACCAGCGCGAACGGGGCGTACTGCATCCGCACCGCCGCGGCCAGCACCGCCAGGAGGGCCGCCGGCCAGATCACCCCCGGCCGGGCCGGGTCCGGGCGCACGCACAGCGCCAGCAACGCCACCAGCAGGCCGGTGGCCACGAACTCGGTCATCGGCTTGTGGGCGAAGCCGACCAGCTCGTACCAGAAGGCCCCGGCCACGAGCGCGACCCGGGCCGCGCTTTCGTCGAAGTGGCGGCGGGCGAAGAAGTACATCCCGGCCGGCACGGCCAGGGAAAGGGCGCAGAAGGCCAGCTCGACGCCGCCGACGTACCAGACGGGCCGGTCGAGGCCCACGGCGTCGAACAGCGCCAGGATCCCGGCGATCAGGCCGGGCACCAGCCACGGGCGCGCGCCGTAGAAGTGCTCCCAGTGGACGATGCCGTTGCCGAAGACCAGACGGTGCGCCTGCTCCAGGTACTGCATGATCTCGTCCGGATGCAGCGCGAAGTCGCCGGACAGGGCGACGAACGCGCGCGCCGCGAAGGCCAGCGCGAGCACGGACCACAGGTGCTTCCACACCGGGCCCTCGGGCTCGCGCGGGTGCGCCAGCGACGCCAGCGCGGCGCCGGGGGCCACGCGCGGGCGCGCCGTCCCGGCTCTTTTCGGCCGGGGCCGTTCGGCGCGGCGCGTCTTCCGCGCCTCCTTCCGCCGCTTCGCCATCGCCCCCTCCGAGCCCTCGTCAGCCGCCGGAGGAGTCCAGCTTCTCGAGCGCTTGGCGGGCAGGATTGTCCGCGTCGCGGTCGATCGACAGGGATTCCCGGAACAGCGTCCTCGCCGTGCCGGTATCGCCCCGGCGCCACGCGACCTGTCCCTCGACGAAGCGTTCCGTCGCCCGATTCTTCTTGCCGCGGTCGTCCCCGGCCAGCTCCAGGGCCCGCCGCAGGTAGGTTTCCGCCAGCCGCAGCGATCGCTCGCCCGGCTGGGTCGCGAGCGCCTTGGACATGCCCATGAGCGACCAGTAGTTGCCTTCCGCCAACGGCACGACGTCCTCGACGTAGCCGTTCATCGAAGACCGTTCGTCGGCCTGCGCCAGACCCAGGTATTCGCCGTAGGCCCTCAGCATCTCGTTGCGATGGATGGCGCTCGGCGGGTCCCGCGGCGCCGGCATCGCGATCAGCTTCCCGAAAAACGCCTTGGCCTCGTCGTTGGCCCTGATCTCGATTCGCCCCGGTCCGGCGCCCTCGTGGACCCGCACGAAGAAGCCCAGATGCGCCAGGCCCGCCCCCGAGAAGGCCGGACCGTACCAGAGGGAGTACACCGGCAGGTCCGTATTCCGGAGAAACTCGGCCCAGCCGGCGGTCTTGCGTCCGGTGGGCCACAACGGACGCACGACGCGATCGGCGATGTAGACGCCGTGATACTCCAGCAGCCGCAGGTTCGGGCGCACCCCCTTCACCCAGTGAAGATAGGACATCGGGCCGACGAACGGGTCCGCATAGAGGACGAAGACGCCGTCTTCCTCGGCGATGTCGAGCAACGCCTGCGCCTGTTCCTCGGCGAAGCGGTCGTGGGGCCGGTAGTTGGCCCCGACGTTCCAGGCGCAGAGACCCGCCACGAAGAGCGCGCCCGCGGCGTGGAAGACGGGAAGCAGCGGCGCGCGGCGCGCGCGCGCCCATCGGAACAGCGCGTGCGCGCCGTGGCCCAGCCATAGCGCGAGGATGCAGTAGGCGACCAGCGGATAGGGGCGGAAGGTGGAAATCCGGAGAGGTTCGTAGTTGAAGCCGAGCAGGGCGACGAGGAGGAAGCTGCTGGCCACGAACGCCAGCGCCTCGCACGAGAGCCCGAGACGCCGGCCGCCCCGGAAGGACGCGACCGCGCCCCACAGCGCGACGAGCGTGCCGACGACGCCGAACTGCAGCAGCGCCTGCGTCGCGAAGTGTCCGGCGAAGAACAGCTTGTCGGCGAGGCCGGCGTTGGGGTTCTGGTCGATGTGGGAGTAGATGCTGCGGTCGACGAAGGAGAGGAACTCGCCCCAGGACCCGATCGGCCCCAGGAAGTTGACCGGCGCCGGCTGGTGGGAACGCCACGCCATCCAGCCGTACAGGGCGGCCGCGGCGAGCGCGGCGACGGCGGCCAGGTAGACGGCCCGGCGTCCGAAGTCCCTTCCCGCGCCCGCGGCACAGGCGAGGAACAGGGGACTCGCCAGGATCAGCAGCGGGTAGTGATTGGCGAGGCCGAGGCCGTAGACCGCCGCCGCCGCGATCCACAGGCGTGTGCTCCGCGCCGCCGCCGCCTCCTGCGCGAGGGCCAGGGTCAGGAACACCGCGGCGGTATTGGTGGTGTAGACGTCGGCGATGATCGCCTGCGACCAGAAGTGCTCGGAGGCGGCGAGCGCGGCGCCGGCCAGCCAGGCGGCGGGACGGTCGCCGGTGCGGCGCAGCACGAGCCAGGCGACGCTGGCGCAGGTGAGCGCGCCCATCAGGCCGCTCAGCGCATGGACCCGCCAGGCGACCTCGCCGAGGGGGACCAGCGAAGCGAGCCAGCCGAGCAGGACGTACAGGGGATATCCCGGCGGGTGCGCGACGCCCGCGAACGCCGCGGTGGTGACGAAGAGGCCGTCGTCCTCCAGCATCACGGTGCGCGGCGCCGAGACGGCGTAGAGCACGAACGCGCCGACGAAGAGCAGCCCGACGCCGAGAGCATCCGCCCGCGGCTCGAGCGGATGCAGGTCGGGGAGCGTCGCGCGACGCCCGCGAAGCAACGGCTCCCACCACCGCGCCGGAGGCGGAGGCGGCGGAGACCGTCTCGCCGGCCCGCCACCCGATCGTCGCTTCTTGCGGCTCATCGCGAAACCGTTCTTCGCCGTCGAACGCGCCGGCTCATCGCGCGCGGCGCTCCAGAATCGCCAGCACCTCATCGCGGTTGGTGCGTATGTCGTCGCGCGTCGGGTCCAGGGCCAGGGCCCGCTCCAGCGCCTTCAGTGCTTCGGCGGGCCTTCCCAGGAAATACAGCGCGGTGCCCATGCCGTGGTGGGCGCTCGGATTGCGGGGATTGACCTCGATGAGGCGGCGATAGAGATCGAGCGCTTCGCCGTAGCGCTCCCGCTTGGCCGCCAGCGCGGCCATGTTCTGCAAAGCGTACGTCGACTTCGGATCGAGCGACAGGGCGGCGCGGAGCCGTTCCTCCGCCTCGTCGAGCCGGCCCAGCATGACCAGCGCGGCCCCCACGTTCGAGTGGTCACGGTCGTCGTCCGGTGCCTGCTCGGCGGCGACGCGAAAGGCGGTCAGCGCTTCGTCCCAGCGGCCTTCCGCGGTCAGGGCCTCGCCCAGATTGCGGTGGGCGAACCGCGCCTCGGGGTTGTGCGCGACGACGTGGGTGAACAGCGTCACCCCGTCATGGTAGATCCCGGCGTGGCGCCAGGTCAGCACCGCCAGGACGGCCAGCGCCGCCGCCGCCGCGCCCGCCGCGCACCGCCGCCACACTCCCGCCGGCAGGCGCTCCACGCCGCGCACCGCCGCGCCCACCAACACCGCCATCAGCCCCATCCCCGCCAGATACTGGTGCCGGTCGGCCACGAACGAGAACTGCATGTAGCCGTAGTCCACGAACCCCAGAACCGGCGACAGCGTGACCGCGAAGAACAACACCCCCGCCAGCGGACCCCGACCCACGCGCCCCCGGAGAAACCACAACGCCACCACCACCGCCACCCACGCCGCGACGTAGCCCCACGCCTCCGGGTCCCCGGCCCCCGTCTCCCAGTGTGGATAGATCACCGCCAGCCCACCCGGCCACACCAGCTTGCCGACGTAGAACCACAGCGCGTGCGCCGCGATCAGCAGCCGCTCCACCGCCGTGTAGCCGAGGGACAGAGGCTCCCGCACGTCGTAGAACGACAGGTCCGCCGCCGCCATGACCGCCCCCACGACGAAGAAGGGCGCCACCCACGGCAGGTCGCTGCCCGTCACCCGGCCCCGCTTCCACCACGACACGATCACGAACGCCGCCGGCAGCGTCACCACGATGGACTTGCACAGCATCCCGGCCGCGAACAGCGCCAGCGCCAGGACGTAATGCCGCCCTCCCCGCCCCGCTTGCGGCTCGTCCGTGAAGCGGAGCCAGGCCAGGAAGGCGCCGAGGTAGCACAGGCCCGAGAGCAGGTCCTTGCGCTCGATGATCCAGGCGACGGACTCCACGTGCAGGGGGTGGACGGCGAATACCGCGGCGACGAGCCACGCGCCGGGGACGGCCAGCCGTTCGGCCAGGCGCCGCACGAGCAGGGTGTTGGCCGCGTGCAGGAGGACGTTGACGGCGTGATGGCCGGCCGGGGCGAAGCCCCACAGCTTGTGCTCCAGCCAGAAGCTCGTGTAGACCAGCGGCCAGTAGTGCCCCTCGTCCTCGATCTCCGAGGGTGAGAGCCAGATGCGCCACAGGCCGTCCCAGTCCCGGACCGCGAGCGCCCGGGCGAAGATCCGGTCGTCCCAGACGAACCCGGCGGACAAGGCGGGGAGGTAGCAGCCGACCGCCAGCGCGGCGAGGGCCAGGGCGGCCAGCGTCTCGCGCCGCGCGAACCGGAACTCGGGAGCGGAAGGGAGGGAAGCGGAGGCGGCCCGCTTCGCCGGCTTGCGGGACGGCTGTCGCCCCCGCTCTCGTCCTTGCTTCCGGCGGCTCATCGCCGTTGCCCTCTCAACGATCCCCTGCCCGCCCCAGGCGCGACAGCGCCGAATCGCGCATGGTCCGCACCGACTCCAATCCCGGCGCCAGCGCCAGGGCCCGGTCGAGGCTCCGGAGGGCTTCCTCGTACCGTCCAAGGCCGAACAGCGCATGGCCCATGCCGGCGTGCGGGAGCGCGTTCCCGGGATCGGCTTCCAGCACGGCGCGATAGTAGCCGAGCGCTTCGTCCAGTCGTTCCTGCTTTCTCAGGGATTCCGCCAGATTCTGGAGGACGATCGGATGGCGCGGGTCGAGCGCCAGAGCGGCGCGGAGCCGTTCTTCCGCCTCGTCGAGCCGGCCCATCCGTATGAGCGCGACACCAGCGTTGGCATGGGCCTTCACGTCGTCCGGCTCCTGCTCCATGGCGGCGCGGGACGCGGCCAACGCTTCCTCCGGGCGTCCCCCGTCGAGCAGGGCCTTGCCGAGATTCTGTTGCGCGCCGCGCGCCGCGGGATTGTGCGCGACGACGTGGGTGAACAGCGTCACCTCGTCGCGGTAGATCCCGGCGTGGCGCCAGGTCAGCACCGCCAGGACGGCCAGCGCCGCCGCCGCCGCGCCCGCCGCGCATCGCCGCCACACTCCCGCCGGCAAGCGCTCCACGCCGCGCACCGCCGCGCCCACCAACACCGCCATCAGCCCCATCCCCGCCAGATACTGGTGCCGGTCGGCCACGAACGAGAACTGCATGTAGCCGTAGTCCACGAACCCCAGAACCGGCGACAGCGTGACCGCGAAGAACAACACCCCCGCCAGCGGACCCCGGCCCACGCGCCCCCGGAGAAACCACAACGCCACCACCACCGCCACCCACGCCGCGACGTAGCCCCACGCCTCCGGGTCCCCGGCCCCCGTCTCCCAGTGTGGATAGATCACCGCCAGCCCACCCGGCCACACCAGCTTGCCGACGTAGAACCACAGCGCGTGCGCCGCGATCAGCAGCCGCTCCACCGCCGTGTAGCCGAGGGACAGAGGCTCCCGCGCGTCGTAGAACGACACGTCCGCCGCCGCCATGACCGCCCCCACGACGAAGAAGGGGGCCACCCACGGCAGGTCGCTGCCCGTCACCCGGCCCCGCTTCCACCACGACACGATCACGAACGCCGCCGGCAGCGTCACCACGATGGACTTGCACAGCATCCCGGCCGCGAACAGCGCCAGCGCCAGGACGTAATGCCGCCCTCCCCGCCCCGCTTGCGGCTCGTCCGTGAAGCGGAGCCAGGCCAGGAAGGCGCCGAGGTAGCACAGGCCCGAGAGCAGGTCCTTGCGCTCGATGATCCAGGCGACGGACTCCACGTGCAGGGGGTGGACGGCGAATACCGCGGCGACGAGCCACGCGCCGGGGACGGCCAGCCGTTCGGCCAGGCGCCGCACGAGCAGGGTGTTGGCCGCGTGCAGGAGGACGTTGACGGCGTGATGGCCGGCCGGGGCGAAGCCCCACAGCTTGTGCTCCAGCCAGAAGCTCGTATAGACCAGCGGCCAGTAATGCCCCTCGTTCTCGATGGCGCGCGGGGAGAACCAGATGCGCCACAGACCGGACCATTCCCGCACCGCCGCGGCGTCGGTGAACGCTTCGTCGTCCCAGACGAACCCGGCGGACAAGGCGGGGAGGTAGCAGCCGACCGCCAGCACGGCGAGGGCCAGGGCGGCCAGGGTCTCGCGCCGCGCGAACCGGGACTCGGGAGCGGAAGGGAGGGAAGCGGGGGCGACCCGCTTCGCCGCCTCTCGCCTGGCGGGCGGCCCCTGTCGGCGCGTTCGCTTCCGGCGGCTCATCGTCGTTCGTGCAGAAGACGCTCGTGATGGCGCATCGCCGCGAGCGCCCCTTCGAGGTGGAGGCTCCGACGACCGCGCAGGTGCGGG
Source organism: uncultured Gammaproteobacteria bacterium (assembly GCA_958295835.1). Classification (GTDB taxonomy): domain Bacteria; phylum Pseudomonadota; class Gammaproteobacteria; order HK1; family HK1; genus HK1. The sequence continues at coordinate 2,271,398 of OY282378.1, read as the reverse complement.
GATCGAAGAGAGGGCGGAAGCACTCCCGGATACCGGCCTCGCAACGTCAGTGCGCCCAATGGCGGTTTCAGCAGGCCGGCTTCCGGAAGTTCCGCGAGTCTGGTCGAATCATTGGTGGTTCGAGGAAAGCTCGTGCGAATTGGTCTCTCTCCATCGTCGTGCAGCGGACGGTATGGATCAACCGGCCCGATACAAGATAGGATCGTGTTCGGAAGCGAGACCGGCGGCGGCTCGGCGGGTGTAGTTCAATGGTAGAACCTCAGCTTCCCAAGCTGATGACGTGGGTTCGATTCCCATCACCCGCTCCATCACCCCTTCTTCACCCACACCACCAACGGGTTGCCGTGCCCGTCCGCCCGTAGCCGGACCCGGGCCGCTTCAAGGGAATTGCGGTCGGTATACGGACCGATGCGAACCCGGTACCAATTCTCGTCACTGTTGATGGCCACGCTCTGGACGACCGGCCTGAACCCGAGCAGGGTGAGCTGCGCCTTGAGACCGTCCGCTTCCCTCATGCTCCTGAACGATGCGACCTGCAGAATGTAGTGACCCGGCCTCAGGGGTTTGTCCGCATCGCTCTGTGTATCTTTCTTGACCGTCGTGTTCGTCTCGCTCTTCTCCGTGTCCGTGGTGCCGCTCTCGTCTGTCGAGCCGCTCTCGGCCGGTGCAGGCGGAGGTCGAGGTGCGGGGAGATCCTCGTCGGGAACCACGACCTCCATTTCCGGCAGCAGGGTGTAGAACTCGAACTTCGGTTTCGGCGGCTGCTCGGTCGAATCGACCCCGATGGAGTGGCCCACGGTGCGCTCCACGGTCGCCCGAACGTGCTCCGCCGCCGGATCCCGTCCGAGCACCGTCCACGTCACGAGGCCGCCGGTGATCGTTCCGACGAGAAACCACACCAGGCCGCTGCCCCTCGACGCGCCGCCGCGGCGCCGCGCCGCCTGGGACTGCCTTTGCTTCGCTGCCATCGTCGCCCCCGTGCTCCCGCTACATCGACACCGGCGCCGATGCCGCGATCAGCATCAGCCCGTCGGCGAGCGTCTCTCCTCGGGGCTGCTTCCGCTTCGCTGCCATCGCCGCCTCCATGCGCGCTACATCGACTCCGGCGCCGACACCCCGAGCAGCGCCAGCCCATCGGCCAGCACGGTTCGGGTCGCGACCGCCAGTGAAAGCCGCGCGCCGCGCGCCGCGTCGTCGGCGACCAGGAAGGTGTGGGCGTTGTAGAACCCGTGAAGCTGCGTCGCCAGCTCCCTCAGGTATGCCGCGAGCTGATGCGGTTCGAGCGCCCGCGCTGAATTCGCCAGCGCCTCCGGATACCTCGCGAGCGTGCACATGAGGGCGATCGGCTCGGCTTCCACGAGGGTGTCGAGCGCCGCCTCCGGACCCGTCCCCGGGACCATGCCCCTTTCCGCGCACTGGCGCAGCACGCTCGATATCCGCGCGTGCGCGTATTGCACGTAGTACACCGGGTTGTCGCTGCTCTGCGATTTCGCAAGCTCCAGATCGAAGTCGAGATGTTGTTCGCAGCGCCGCATCACGTAGAAGAAGCGCGCGGCGTCGGCGCCGACCTCCTCGCGCAGCTCCCGTAGCGTGACGAAGTCGCCGCTGCGCGTGGACATCTGCACCCGTTCCCCGCCGCGGTGCAGGACCGCGAACTGGACAATGAGGATCTCCACCGCTCGCGGGTCGTAGCCGAGCGCCTCGGCCGCGGCCTTCACGCGCGCGATGTAACCGTGGTGGTCGGCGCCCCAGACGTAGATCGCACGCTCGAACCCCCGTTCGAACTTGTTCGCGGCGTAGGCGACGTCCGATGCGAAGTAAGTCGATTCACCATTCTCGCGCACCAGGACGCGGTCCTTCTCGTCGCCGAAGGCGGTGGAGCGGAACCACAGCGCGCCCTCGTGCTCGTAGACGTGGCCGCGCTCCCGGAGGCGCTCCACGGCCCGCCCGACGTCGCCCGTGTCCACCAGGGAGCGCTCGGAGAACCATTCGTCGAAGACGACGCCGAACTCCTCGAGGTCGCACCGGATGTCGGTGACCTCCGTCTCCCGGGCGAGCGCGAAGACCCGGTCGTAGCGTTGCGCGCCGAGCAGGGACCGGGCGCGCGCGATGAGCGCGTCCACGTGGGCTTCCTTGTCCCCGCCGTCCGGCTCGTCGGCGGGAACGCCGTGCATGAGGGTTTCGGTATCGACGTCGAAGCCCCCGTCGCGCACAAGGCGCTCGCGCTCGGCGCCACGCCCCGCGTTGAGCTCCGCGTCGAGTGCCGCCGCGATCTCGCGCACGTAGGCGCCCCGATAGCCGTTCGAGGGAAACGGAACCGTCTGCCCGCGGCGCTCCAGGTACCGCAGCCATACGCTCAGCGCGAGGATGTGCATCTGGCGGCCCGCGTCGTTGACGTAGTACTCGCGCTGCACGTCGTACCCGGCCGCTTCGAGGAGGTTCGCGACGCTGGCGCCGTACGCGGCGCCCCGGCCGTGCCCGACGTGCAGCGGGCCGGTGGGGTTCGAGGACACGAACTCCACCTGGACGCGCCGGCCCTCGCCGAACGCCGGGCGCGCGAACCCCGCGCCTTCGCCGAGGATGCGGCGCACCACCGAGGCGAACGCCTCCGCCGCGACGCTGAAGTTGATGAAGCCGGGTCCGGCGATCGTCACCGACGTGATCGAGGGCGATTCCGGCAGCCGCGCCACGATGCGTTCGGCGATCTCGCGCGGCTTGCGCCTCGCGACGCGCGCGAGGGCGAGGGCGACAGGGCTCGCGAAATCTCCGTGGCCGTCCCCGCGGCTGCGCTCGACCGGGATCCCGGGCAGGGGATCGAGGGTGAGATCGCCTTCGTCGCGAAGCGCCACCAGCGCCTGCGCGAGAAGCGATCGGATGTGCTCCTTCACGGGCCGGATACTCCGCGGTTCATCAGGATGGGGATTTCACGCATCGGTCCGGTCCCGGCGCGCCGGCCCGGAGACCGGAACCAGGACGTGCCGCCGGCGCGGCGAGGATGCGCATTCTAACCCGCCTTGCCAGCCGGTTTGGGAAGCGGGTGAGGTGGACCCCATCGGTTGGACAGGAATCGCGAATCAGTAAGTGTCTTCTGCCATGCGACGTGCACCCGAATCAGATTCAGGACTGGCGAGGCCGCTTGGTGTACCCGGCAACGCCGTCGAGGCCGTTCAACGCCGCGATGCGATGCCGTCGGCGATGACGCAGAGCATCTCGAACATCAGGTTGGCCACGGTGAGGCAGGTGATGCCGGTCGGGTCGAAGCAAGGTGAGACCTCGCTGATGTCGGCGCCGACGATCTCGCGCCCGCGCAACGAGCGCAGGATGACTTGCGCGTCCCGCGGGACGATGCCGCCGATCTCGGGCACGCCGGTGCCGGGGAGAAACGCGGGGTCCAGCCCGTCGATGTCGAGCGAGATGTACATCGGTCCTTCCCCAAGCACTGCGTGGATTTTCTCGATCACCGCCGCCCGGCCCATCTCTTCGTACTCGTCCATGGTGACGATCGAGAAGCCGGCGTCATAGCCGTACCGGATGTCGTGCTCGTCGAAACGGCTGCCGCGCATCCCGATCTGGATGACCCGCGACGGATCGACCAGCCCCTCCTCGTGCCCGCGGCGCAGGAACGTCGCGTGGTTGATGCGGTCGCCGCAAAGCTCGTCGAGGGTGTCCGCATGCGCGTCGAAGTGCAGCACCCCCACCGGCCGGTCCCCGGCGAGCGCGCGCAGGATGGGCAGCGGGATGGTGTGATCGCCGCCGATCGCGATGGGGACGATGCCGTGGCGCCGGAGATCGGCGAAGAACGCCTCGATCATCTCGATCGACCGCTCCTTGCTCATCGGGTTGACCGGCGCGTCGCCCAGATCCGCGACGTTGCAGATCTCGAAGGGTTTGATGAGGCTCGACGGGTGCACCCGGCGGATCACGCGCGACGCCTCGCGCACCCCCGCCGGTCCCTGGCGCGCGCCGGAGCGGTAGTTGACCCCGATGTCGAACGGCACGCCCACGAGGCCGACGTCCACCGCGTCCGAGATCTCGTGCCGGCGGGTGCGCATGAAGGTCGCGATGTCTGCAAAGCGCGGCACGAGGGCCGGATCGATTGGCTGGAAGTCGGGATGTCCGGGCATGGCGTCCGCTCTCCGGGAAGATGTCGTGCCGGGGGCGCCGTGCATGCCTCACCCGCAAGGCACTTGGGCGTGTGCCCCGCTGCCGCGAAATCCATGCGCGTGCGGGGCTCCCTCCGCATTCCCGCACGGAGTGTGCCACCGGAGCCGCGAGGATGGCCAACGCCCGTCCCGATCAGGAAGCCCTGCGCCATCGCCTCGGGGGAATGGAGGAACTCGTCGCTTGATCGATGAAATGACTCGAGTGGCCCTCGATCGGACCCCTCTTCCGCCCTTCCAGCAAGGATCGGGCGGGACATCCCGAGGAGCCGCTCAATTGCCTCGGGTGGAGCTGGCGTACAGGGAAAGTGTTTCACGGACACCCGCTGCCGCGCTACCCTCTGCGCGGGGATCGGGATGGCTCAATCGACAGGGCACCCCAACGTTGCGCATGACCGTGCGAACCAGACCATGAAGCGCCCGCAAAGACGAACCAGGCAGAAGAAGAAGTCGATGCTGGCATCGGCGGCCTCGGTCGATCGAGGTGAGTTGCAGCGGATGGCGGAGAGAGCCAGATACAGCCCCAGCCCGTACCATAAAGCGCGTCCGTCCAATACGGTCGGAGCGACTCCGCGTCCCGACAAGACGGTCTGCGGCAGACCGGCACTCCCCGAGTATCAAGATGCCGCCGATTTGCTGAAAGCAGGTATCCTCCGTGGAATGACAAGCACTCAACTACGGCGCGGCTGGCCGCAGAACGTATGGGCGGTCGATGACGCAGGCATCGTCTATGAAGCTCAGCTCGGCAACTCGGATCTCGGGGAGTATCACGGATATCCGATGAAGGCCGATGACCCCTTCACCCGTGTCGTTCGCACGGAATGGGAGGGGCGCTGACGGTGGCGTTTCGCATTACGACAGAATGGCGCCGTGAGGCTGACGACGACCTTGCCGGGATGCCGGGTTCCGCAGTGGATGAAGCGACCCTGAGCCATGTATCCATCGAAGTCGCAGGGGATACCCTCACGTGGGTACAGGACCGCGTGACGGGTGACCGGCGCAAGGGAGCCAATCTCTCCGCTTACGGATTGGCCGAGTGGCTGGTCTGGAACTGGTGGCGCCTGCGATGGGAACCCACGGACGAGACCTCCGCGCGCGAGGGCTGGAGAGATGCGCATGATCTGGCCGGTATCGGTGGGGGGTGGCTCTGGCCGAACATCACGATACATACCGACGGTATGCACGTAGTGCTCGCCGCGAAGTCTTCGCAGCCCACAAGAACGGAGCTTCTGAGCTATACGACCGATTTGGTCTGGAGCATACCCGCGGCTGTGTTCGAGGCCGGCATCGACCATTTCGTCGGGAGGGTTCTGAAACGCCTTGATGGTTGCTCGCTCGGCGATACGGATCTGCATACGACATGGGGGGAATTGAGCATCGAGCGGGATGATCCGGACCTCTCGTCCTACCGGAAGTTCGAAGCGTGCTTGGGCTTCGATCCGGATGAAGCCGAACCCGAAACGATCGAGCGGCTTCTCACGGACTGCGAATCTCTTGGGGAAGCGGCCATGATCGAGATAGCTGCCCACCGCCCTTCCACCGGTCTCGCATTGAGCGCGCAAGACCTGCGGCGGGACGCAAGGAGCGCAGGATTCGACACGAATTCCCGTGACGGCGTTCAAGAGCTTGCAGAGGCGCCACGGGGCAAACGGGACCGGATGCCTGCCTGGCACGTCGGCGTGGAGGCGGCACGCTGCCTGCGCCGTCAGGAGGATTTGGGCGACGGCCCGGTATCCGATCGTCGGCTTGCTGCCTTGTACGGAGTCCAGGAGCCGCTATTGGAAGGTTCGAGCCGAAAAGCCCGCATCGCATTCATGCTCGACGAAAACGGCGAAAGCCGGACGGTCCTGCGAGCCAGCGGGCCGACGGGACGCCGTTTCGAGCTTGTACGCCTGCTCGCCGACCGCCTGCTGTTCGATGAAGATGAGCGGCTTCACCCGGCAACTCGCACCTATACCTACCGGCAAAAGATGCAGCGCGCATTCGCGGGCGAATTTCTTTGTCCCATCGGCAGCCTGACCGACTATCTGGCCGGAGACTACTCCGACGACGCCAAGGAAGATGCCGCCGACAGGTTCCGCGTGTCGCCGCTGGCGGTGACCACACTCCTCGTCAGCAACGGTCTGATCGATCGCCGCGAGATACATGAACGGAGCGTCCTGTCGGCTTGACCGTCCGGCCGGGCCGCGCTGCGGATTTCCTCCCCGACGACTGGAAGCGCCACTCTTGCGTACTTGTCCGAGGACGCATATATCGGGACGGGAAAGCCCGACGATCGGTTTCGTGGCGCATGACGAGGGCGGCAGCGCCAGTGTCATCGTCTCGGGAGTCAGGGCGGGGACGGATCGGACTACGGCGATTCGACCGGAGTCGCATCCCGGACGCAGAACGCTACGGCGTTGCCGGCAGGCGGCTTGACGAGCAAACGGACCACTGCCCACACTCGTCTCGGTATAGTGGTACGGAGTTGTTCATCGGATACGTAGCGCTGGAGTCCGGCAGCCTGGGCTGGTTCGTGCACATCAAAGAGCGGCTGAATACGAGAACGGGTAGGAGGCAGCGGAAGAGGAGAGGCTGAGGGTGTCACATCAGACGAACCAAACGGTGGCAGATCGGAGCAGGAAAGGATGAAAAGCAAGAAGCAGCAGATTCGGCGAGCCCGACCGGCAGACGCGGCACAGGCGTTCGTACGGGTACTCCTTGCAGATGCAGGGGCGCTCGCAGGAGGGATTTCAGAGGAAGAATGGGAAGAAACGCTGAAGTACTTCGATCACAAATGTGCTTACAGCGGGGAACCACTGGAAAATGAGATTTCCCGGGATCATGCAATCCCGATAAACCGGACACATTGCGGACTTCACTTGTATGGAAATGTAGTGCCAACAACAAAAAAAACGAATCAGGACAAGGGTAGCAAGGATTTTCGCGAGTGGCTTGCAGAGGGAGATCCTAGACGGAAACGAATCGAAGATCTGTTGGAGAAAACACGGTACTGGCAGAAATCAAGCGTGTTCGGCGACCTGCAAGCTATAGCGAATATGCACTATCGAAACATTACACGACTATCATTGGGTGCTAAGGAATATCTGGAGAGTTTCATAGATGAAACAATCCATGAAGCTGACTCGATCGAAAAACATGAAGAAAAGGTCGATTTTGTAGACAATGGAGAAAATAAGAATAGTAGTAAGAAAAATTTGAAATTGGATTTCAGACCAAGAGAGGCAAATGGGGAATTCAGAGATCAACTGATCAAGAGAAAAGAGGCATGGATAAAGGTAATATATGACAACGGACAAGAGAAGATCAGACGTTGGGATGCGCGGAACATGCAACCGAGCTCGAATGTAATTGGGAACTTGCGCAGCCGGCCGGAGTTCAGAGCAGGGATGTGGGAAAGAAGGGGTATCGAACGGGTGGAGGTGACGATCGAAAAACCAATCAGGCAAAATTGATGGAGGCGATGGAATAAGGTGAGATCCATGATGGAACTGCCGACAACATGGCAAGAAGCATTACAGAGCGGGATCAAGGCAGAGAGGATGAGACACACACGCAAGGCTCGCTTCTACGTGGGGTTGGCAGTCGGATGCTTTACCGCAGAGGAGCGAATGAGACTTTCCAAGCCGTCTCGACGGCATGGCGGGGCAGGGATTGGGAAGCGCTGCAGCGGTCGGGCGGAATGAGATCAAGCTGGAAGAAGAAAGGTACGGAGACGCTTTTGTGTGCGGATCGGCCTGGAACCAAGCCAAGCTCTCGCATGGAGGTATTTGGACGTGATCCGAGAGAGCACGCCCCGGACGGTATCTGATCCGTCGTATTCCGATTCTCAACTGTATCCTGTCGAGGGGAAACCGATGCCCGTCCTGTCCATGTTCTACGGCATAGTGATCCGCATGTATTTTTTCGATGACCGCCGGCACGGCATGCCACACGTGCACGCAGAATATGGGGGAGAGCAAGCCGTGTTCAATATAGAAAACGGCGACGTGCTGGCGGGCGCTTTGCCATCGCGAAAAAGCCGTCTGGTGCAAGCCTGGATTGAAATACATCGCGAAGAACTGTTGGCGAACTGGCAGTTGGCGGTCAACGGAGAAGAGGTTTTCAAGATCGATCCACTGAGGTAGGAACCGGCGGATGAGCCCTTTTGCCAGACATGTACGTCCCATCGGTGACTCCACCCTCGAGGTGGAATTCGAGACAGGAGAACGGCGGGTTTTCGACATGACGCCGTATCTCCGGCGCGGGGTCTTCGCCCGACTGCGAGACCGTTCCATCTTCATATCCGCGCGTGTGGTCGCCGGGTCCGTAGAGTGGCCCGGCGGTATCGATCTGAGCTACGACACCCTCTACCTGGAAAGTCGACCGTCCACGGCGAATCCCGAGTACGAACACGGGATCGTCTGACTCGAGCGAATCAATATTGCCTTTGTGGCGCCTCGTGCCCGGGCGCTCCGAACTCCACGCCGGCAACGAGCGACTCGGCCTGTTCGATGCGCTTGGTGTGTCCTGTAATGGCGTCGTGCCGGTCTCCTACGGCGCGAGCCAGCGGCGGGGGGTCGGAATCGGGCAGCTCGCGTCCCCATGTCCCCCCGCCGATCACGGACGCATCCGCGTCCCCCCGGGGTCGAACGCGGCCTCGAAGGTCACGACGCCGGATGCCCGCATCCCGGCAATATCGACCTCGACGCCCTGCTCCCGTGCCCCGGCAAGACGCCCGGGATCGATCATGGCCAGGGCCACGGGCCGCCCGATCCGGTAGCCGAAGGCGGCCGACGTGGTCTTGCCGATCATCCGCTCGCCGAGACGGACCGGCTCGCCGCCCAGCGGCACCGCGTCCGCGTCATCGAAGACGATGGTGGCCAGACGCTGCTTCGGCAGCCGTTCTTCGAGCCGCATCAGCGCCTCCCGGCCGACGAAGTCCTTGTCCCAACGGACGGCGAAGCCGAGCCCGGCGTCGAGTGGCGTCGTGTCGGTGTCGAGATCATGGCCATGCGCCGGGAAGCGTTTCTCGATCCGCATCGAGGTCTGGGCCAGCACGCCGGCGGGCCGGGCGCCGGCCTCGTGCAGCGCGTCGTATACCGTGCCCGCCCGATCGGCGGGACAGGTGATCTCCCATCCGGCCTCGCCCACGTAGGAGAGCCGCGCGCCGCGCACGCTGACGCCGGCAATCCGGGCCTCGCCGTGCCGGTAGTAGCCGAGCGCGTTCAGCTCCCCGGCCCCGACCGTCTCCGCGACCCGCGCGGCCTCCGGTCCCATCAGGGCGAGCACGGCGTACGCATCGGTCTCGTCTTCGAGGGTCACCGCCTCGCCGGCGCCCAGGTGTCGCCTCAGCCAGGCCAGATCGCGCCTGATCGCCGTGGTGCCGACACAGAGCCGGTAGTCGTCCTCGCCGAGCCGTAGCGCGGCCAGATCGCCTTCGATGCCGCCGCGCCCGTTCAGCATGAGGGTATAGACGGCGCGGCCCGGGGGCCGCGACATGTCGTTGGTGCACACCCGGTCGAGGAAGGCTTCCGCGCCCCGGCCGGTGACCCTGATCTTGCCCAGGGAGGACTGGTCGAAGACGGCGGCGCGCTCGTGCGCCTGCTTCACCTCCCGGCCCACTTGCTCGAACCAGGCCGGCTTGCCGAAGGTGGGCGCGGGCTCCCCGGTGCTGCCGAAGAAGAGCGGCCGCTCGAAGCCGTAGAGCTGGCCGAAGTGCGCCTTCGCCGCCCGCCATCGCCCATCGAGGGGCGCCGGCCTCAGCCTCCGGCTCGTCGTCCATTGACGCCCCGGGTAGCTGATCTCGTAATGCTTGCCCAGCACCTCCGGCGCCCGCTCGGCCAGGGCCGCCGCGGAATTGAAGCAGGCCGGGAAACGCCTCGGGTCCACCTCGTGCAGATCCATCGGCGGATGGCCGTGGACGATGCAATGGGCCAGGGCCATGCCCGCCCCGCCGCCGGTGGCCACACCCACCGAGTTCATGCCGCAGCCGAGGAACAGTCCCCGCGTTTCCGCCGCCTCGCCGAGGAGGAAGGCGCCGTCCGGGGTGAAGCTCTCGGGGCCGTTGAGCAGCATTCTCACTTGCGCGGTTTCGAGCGCCGGGAGCCGGTGCAGGGCGTTCCGCATCATCGGCTCGAAGTGGTCCCAATCCTCCGGTAGCAACCGGAAGGCGAAGTCCCCGCCGAGCCGGTCGGGATCGATGGCCTTGCCCATCGGCTCGAAGCAGCCGATCAGCAACCCGCCCGAATCGTCCCGGATATAGAGATGACCATCGTGGTCCGACAGGGTCGGCAGGTTGCCTTCGATGCCGTCGATGGGCCTGGTGAGCAGGTAGAAATGCTCGCAGGGCCAGACCGGAACCTCGACGTTGGCCATGGACGCCACCTTGCGGCTCCACAGCCCGGTGCAGAGTGCGATGGCGTCGCAGCGCACCGCGCCGCGGTCCGTCTCGACGCCGGTGATCCGGCCGCCATCGGTCAGGATGCCGGTCACGGCGGTGTGCTCGTGAATCCGCGCGCCTCTGGCCCTGGCCCCCTTGGCGAGGGCGGCGCAGAGATCGGAAGGGCCGACCCGGCCGTCGTCGGGGGACCAGACCGCGCCGATGACGTCCTCCGCGTGCATCAGCGGCCAGCGCTCCTTCGCCTCCCCGGCTGAAACGGACCGGGCGCGCACCCCGAACAGGTGCGCCAGCGCCTCCTGGCGCCGGATATGGACGAGCCGGTCTTCCGTGGTGGCGATCGAGAGCGAGCCCTTGTTGATCCAGCCGGTCGCCTGGCCGGTCTCCGCTTCCAGCCCGGCGTAGAGGGAGATGGAATGGCGGATGAGATCGGTGAGGTTGCGGGACGAGCGTAGCGCCCGCACTTGGGCGGCGGAATGCCACGTGGTGCCGGAGGTCAGTTGGTTCCGTTCCAGGAGGACGGCATCGGAGACCCCCGCCTTTGCCAGGTGGTAGAGGGTCGAGCAGCCCATGACCCCGCCGCCGATGACGACCACGGAGGCATGGGAAGGCGGGGTGGTTTCGGGCATCGCATGCTCTTGCGGGGTCCGGTTGCAGGGGCTGGGCGAGGCATCCCGGGGAGCCGCCCGATTGCGCTGGGCGGGAGGCCGGTACGGAAAGGGACTGTTTCACAGGGACCCGCGCCGCGCTACCCTCTGCGCGGGGAGCGGGACAGATCCTGGCAGCGGTGATTGCCTTGATGCGCAACGCCTCGTCGCGGGAGGTCTTCAGGCGCAGCCTCGACCGCGTGTTTCCCGTTCAGGGCCGAGCGATTCCGCTCGCACTGGATGACGATACATGACCTTCAACTGGCGCAACCGCACACTCTGGACGGGTGACAACCTCGATGTGATGCGGGGCATGAACAGTGAGTCCGTGGACCTCATCTACCTGGACCCGCCGTTCAACTCCAACGCCGACTACAGCGCCCCTATCGGCTCCGAGGCGGCCGGTGCCGCCTTCAAGGACACCTGGACGCTCTCTGACGTGGACGAGGCGTGGCACGGGGAGATTGCCGACCGCCAACCCGCCCTCTACGCCATCATCGACGCCGCCGACCTCGCCCACGGCAAGGGCATGAAGTCCTATCACATGCGGATTGCCGCATTCTATTCCCGTTCCGCAACCTCACCGTCGACCATGTCATCCCACGCGCCAAAGGCGGGAGCGACCACATCGACAACCTTCAACTGCTCTGCGGGGCCTGCAACTCCATGAAGGGTACGGACTCCCAGGAACAACTCGTCATCAGGCTCGTCGAGCAAGGTATCCGTCGGCAAGGGGCAGGAAACGATGGAAATTAGTGGAGTTTTCCATGTAATTCCCATTGTAATGGGACACTCGATTTGATTGACCCGACCGAACCAGACCCCGTGACCCGCGAGTGCGCAGGAGGGGACGCCGGGGACGCCAGCGTACAAGTCTCGCCGATTCCGGCGGTAAACGTCGCATCCGTGCCGCAGCGCAGCCCTCTGCGCTATCCCGGCGGGAAGACGTGGCTCGTCCCTCACATTCGGATTTGGCTCAAGGAAATCGCTCCTGCACCGAGGCTCCTTGTCGAGCCGTTCGCCGGGGGCGGAATCGTTTCCCTGACCTCGGTGATGGAAGGTCTGGTGGAGCGATGCCTCATGGCGGAGCTGGATCGGGACGTCGCCGCATTCTGGCACGCGGCACTGCGGCACGGCCCTGCTCTTCAAGAGAGGATCCTGCGTTTCGCGCCCACTCGGGACGCTGTTGATGCGCTTTCCAGGAAGCATCCCCATGACGTCCTTGAACACGGCTTCCGGACGCTCGTCCTGAACCGGACACGCCGAGGTGGCATATTGGCGCCCGGCGCATCACTCAATCGAGCGGGGGAAAACGGCAAGGGAGTCGCCTCCCGCTGGTACCCGAAGACGATCGTCGACCGTCTGAGCGAGATCGAGAACCATGCCGCCCGCATCGGATTTTGCGAAACGGAGGGCATGAAGCTGCTGGACACCCTGTTGGGCGGGTCCGATCCCGGTCTGGTCGTTTTCGTCGATCCTCCCTATACCGCGGGCGGTAAACGGGCCGGCAAACGGCTCTATGCGCACAATGAAATCGATCATCCGGGACTGTTCGAAATGCTCGCGGACAGCGGCGCCGATTTTCTGATGACCTACGACCATACCCCGCGGATCATGTCCCTCGTCAAGAAACATGGATTCGAAGTCGTGCAGGTGATCATGAAGAATACGCACCATGCCCGGATATCGGAGCTGATCATCACGCCCCGACCGGTGTTCTCCGGGTAGCGTCCCATCATGACGAAGACGCGATATGGTATTGCCGAGTGGTATGGCCAACCACTCATGGATCTGTCGTCCGAACGCCGGTGGCGTCTGGCCAGAATCGCGCTGGAGGAAGATTACGAAGCTCCGTCCTGTCCGTACCAAAGGGGCCGGCCGTTGTGCCAGAAACGCGGGGGCGTGTGTTCTCTTCAACGTTACGGAATGAACGAAGACGGGCGGCTCGGGACGCCGGAAGGTAGTCCGGTAATCGTCTGTCCGGCACGGTTCGATGAAGGGCGGTTGCTGATTCGGTGGCTTGCCGAAATTGTGGGGTTTCCACCTCGGCAGACGATGTTGGCTCGCGAGGTTCCGTTCATGCGGGGGACCGAAACGGACAAGTCGGCGGGTAAAATCGATATCGTCGTCGCCAGAACGTTCGATGGCAACATCGATTGGTATGGCCTGGAAATCCAGGCCGTCTATTTTTCAGGCAGCCGCATGAGCTCGGAATTCGAAAACTTGCGGGATGACGTCGATCCGATACCACCGTTCCCGAATGCGGTCCGCAGGCCGGATTGGCGATCTTCCGGCGCGAAACGCCTCATGCCGCAATTGCAGATCAAGGTACCGACGGTTCGGCGGTGGGGATCCAAAATGGCCGTTGCCGTGGACCAACCATTCTTCGAATCGATCGGTGGTCCCAGCGAATCTCCAAGCCAGGATCTTGGCGATGGCGATATCATCTGGATGGTCCCGAATTTGCTGAGAGGCGATACGGGACATTACCATCTTGCACGTGGACACTGGGAAGTGCTTACCCTGGAACAATCCAATGCCAAGCTCCTTGCCGCGGAAACGGTTCAGCGCGAGGAATTCAAAACCGTGCTCAGGAACAAACTGGAATCTGTGGAATAATCGAATCCATGAAGAGCCTTACCGAGGCAACAAGATCAGTAGAGCGGGACAGTGACTCGGCCTTGCCATCCTGCTGCTTCGTCCTCTTCCGGCACGCCGTCGGAGTAATCTGGATCCTCTCGTCTACCGAGATGCGGGGTCAGCGCAACGGCCGACATGCTGCCGCTCCGCCAAGCGACGAGCTCCACATAGTCGGCCGGCTCGTGTTCTTTGTTGTAGGGAAAGGTTTCTCCGGGCCACTTGAACATTGGCGCTATTCGAACGATTTGCGCCTGCCGCGCTTGGGCAGGCTCTTGCGTTCCATTTCCTCGTGCAGGTCGTATGCCAAGTCTGTCGCCGCCGCGGCGATCCTCAACAGCTCCTTGGAGCCGTCGTATCCCGTGGAGATTATGCCTCGCGCTTTCTCCAAGTGTTGCTTTGCAGCCACCAGCGCATCTTCGAACAGATTCGAGGAAGGGCGAGTGATCTCGAATGCCAAGGAGAGCTCAATGCCTTGACGCAAGGTCGCCAACGCCTCCCGGTTCGCCAGAACGGCATCCAGCCAGCGGAGATCGGGGTTTTGCGACTGGATGACAGGGGGTTTCTTCTCGCTCTTGCTTCCGTACATCCAAACCAGAAGTTCTCGCAGATTGTCTTTCCTTTTCTCCGGCACCGGATCTTGCGTTTCGTCGCTGGTGGATTGCAGATCCAGAAACTCGCTTATGCCTGGATATGGGAGGCCCGTATAGAGATGAGAAAAGGCGAAATGTCCACACCAACGATCATCGCGGCTGAATGCGCCCAGCCTTTCCGCCTGTTCGATCACCATCAGTCCGCGGTACAGCCGACGAACCGTGTTGTGCGTGTCGCCAATCTGCCTGGCTATCTCGTCCAGCGGCCTGCCATAGTTTCGGTGAACATCGGCGATGTACCGAGATTTCACGTAGCTGCCCCACTTCGCCGGCCCGTTCACGTGTTTGAAGCCGAGGTAGCGCCAAGCGTCCTCCCGTGTGCTCAACAGCCCCGGGATTCGGGCGAGCGATTCTCTGCGTTCGGGGCTGATTCTGGGGATGCGGGCGTTGAAGTCTCTCCCTGGTGCCGGTTGGCGTAGCAACTTCACCGCTGCGAGTCTTCGGTTCCCTTCAATCACCACATTGCTGCCGCCTTCCATGGCCACGATCACCGGTTCGTGGGGGAAGTAGCCGCTCGCGGCAATGGACAGCACGAGCTCCTCGACGTCCATCATCTCCCACAACATCTTGATGACTTCCGGTTCGCCGTCGCCCGTGTCGAACTCGGCCAGCCGAGGATTCCTTACGTCGAACGCCAACTCGGAAACCTCGAACGACGTGATGTCACGGGATTTCATGTCGTGGTCCATGCTTGCGCTCCGTTTCGCCGATCCTGGCCAGGAAGCTGCAGATGGTCCGGCGCGATCAGAAGTTCCTGGGCGTCTCTCGCTCCGTGAAGGTGATACCGCAAGGAGAGCCGACGGACCGTGGCTGGCACCAGCGGGTCGAGTTGGTGGAGGGTCTTGCCGCCGGCGCCGATCGCCTCGCAACGCCGCCGGTCGAGACGAAGAAAGACCCCGCGGCCGCGGCAGCCACGCCATGATACGAGCTTGGCCTATACTCCGTCGATGGGAAGCCGCGCCATGCTCGACCATCTGCACGATGAGCCGGATCCCCGACGCCGTCGCCTGATCGCGCTCGGGCTTCTGACGAGGCAGCTCGCGCCGTATGGCATCGAGCCCATCCTGGTGGGCGGGGGCGCGCTGGAGCTCTACACCGCCGGAGGCTATGCGACCAAGGACATGGACCTGGCGCTCCCGGCGGCGCCGGAGGTCGATGCCGCGTTCGCCGCGCTCGGCTTCGAGAAGGAAGGGCGGTACTGGCTTCACGCCGATCTCGACCTGCTCTTCGAGGCGCCGGCGCCGGCCGGCCTCCCGGGAGAAGATGCGCCGAGAACCGAAGTCGAGATCGACGGGCTGCGGGTGGTGATCATCGGCATCGAGGATCTGCTCATCGATCGCCTGCGCGCCTGGGTTCATTGGAACAGCGACGAGGATGGCCGCTGGACCAGGCGGCTCGCGCTCCTGTACCCGGACCGCATCGATTGGCGTTATGTACGGGAGCGCACGAGCAAGATCCCCGAAGAGGCCGCGGCCCTGGACAGCATCGAACGGGAGGCGCGACGGTGTTGATCGACTACGACGAATTCCAGCAGGACGTGCGACGGCGCAAGCGCGAGCGGTGGGTGAAGATCCTGGCCACGGAGCCGCCGGGCCGCGCTCCCGGCCGCCGGCCGCGCGATCCCGAGCAGGAGCGAATGTTGCTGCGCCTCGACCGCGCTCGCCTCGACAAGAAAACAGCTACTTGAATCGTGAATTACGTGTTTGCCGGTCTCGTCTCCATCGCGCGCAACGTCTTGCTTCGGGCTCCGGCCGCGGCCTGACCTGCGTCGGGACGTACTTCGGTCCGGCCTGCATCACCGGGACGTCCCGGAGGCGGTCTCTCCAAGGTCCGGCGGAGGGAGTCGCAGTGTAGGTGAGGCGTTCGAGCGCGTCACCGGAACCGCGTCATCCCGATTTGGGCGCTGGACGAGGACCGGCGAATCGCGGAACCCCTCGTCGAGCGCCTTCAGCCCTCGGCGGCGCGCACGGAATCCATCGGGTGGAGATCGAGCCGCAGCCCCGCCTTCATGATCTGCCCGGGAAGCTCGTGACCCACCGCGGCCTCGACGTCGCACGCGATCCCTGAAAGCTTGCGCAGATCGATGCCGGTGCCGATGCCCATCTCTTCGAGCAGGTAGACGAGGTCCTCGGTGCAGACGTTGCCGGTCGCCTTCGGCGCGAACGGACAGCCGCCGATGCCGCCGAACGAGCTCTCGTACTTGTCGACGCCGAGCTCGATCCCCGCCATCACGTTGGCGAGCCCGATGCCGCGCGTATTGTGGAAGTGCAACCCGAGGCCGAGCCCCGGCGCGGCTCCGCGCACCGCGGCGACGGCGGCGACGACCAGCGGCGGCGTCGCCATGCCGGTGGTGTCGCCGAGGCTGACTCCGGCAAACCCGAGCTGCCGGAAGCGGCCTGCGATCTCGCCCACCCGCGCGGCCGGGACGTCGCCCTCGAAGGGACAGCCGAACGCGGTCGAGATCGCGCCGTGCAGGGGCGTCCCGGCCTCCCCCGCCACCCTGGCCACCTCCTCGAAGCCCGCGAGCGACTCCTCGATCTCGCGGTTCACGTTCTTTCGGTTATGGCTTTCCGACGCCGACATGAACACGACCATCTCGTCCACCCCGGCCTCGGCCGCCCGCAACGCCCCGCGCTTGTTCGGCACCAGCGCCGCGAGCACCGCCCCGCGGGAACGGTCGACGCCGCGCATGACCTCCTCGGCATCGGCAAGCTGCGGCACCGCGCGTGGCGATACGAAGGAGGTCGCCTCGATACGCGGCACCCCGGCGGCGATGAGCCGATCGATGAACTCGATCTTCCGCGCGGTGGGAATGAAGCCTCGCTCGGCCTGGAAGCCGTCGCGCGGCCCGACCTCGGTGATCTCTGCATGCAGCGGATGATTCATGGGACGACCCCCGGACAGAAACGGCAGAAACACGGGAAGCATCGCCGAACGGAGGGCTCACCGCGGCGGTGCATGAGCCGGCGCACTCTATATGAGCAGTGGGGAATCACGCCACGAGTCCTGAAGGAGGGCGGCAACTCCCGCTGACCCTCCGAAGTACGGTTCCCCAGCTTGATTTCGGGGATACTCCGGCAGTTCGAGCGTCGAATCGCGGCGATTTCACGGATGCTTTCCGGGTTGGCGGGAATTGCTGGAAGGAGAGGCCGGGGATCACGTTGCGCCGGACGGCATGGCGAGGGGCATGGCAGGCGGGCGCTTCGCCGGCCCGGCCCGCAGACCCGGCCCGGCATGAATCGACCGGCCGATCCAGGGTCAGTGGAAGTCCCGGCTGCCGGCGGTCGGCGGGCGAGCCGGGATCTCCGGCGTCCACAGCGCATCGGCGACGATGTGGACGACGCCCGATTCGGATTGGAGCTTCCCGGTCACCCCGAGGAACGATGCGGTCCGCGCAAGCACGGCGTGCTGGTCGAACACCCGCTTCCAGACCACGACGTTCACGAACCCGGTCTCGTCTTCGAGCGTCATGAAGGTCACGTTCGATGCAGTGCCGGGACGTTGCCGGCAGATCACGATGCCGGCATAGCGAACGCGGCGCCCGTTGGGCATCTCTGCGACGGTGCGGGCATCGGGCAGCTTTCGGGACGCCAGCGCGTCACGCAACGGCGCAAGCGGATGGCCGCGGGTGCTGTGCGCGCTGAACCGGTAGTCCCAGGCAATCGTCTCGAACTCGCCGAGCGGCTCGAAGTCGGACCGTGGCTCGCGCGGGGCGATCGGCAGGACCGACGCGGGCGTCCGGCCGAGATCCAGCGCCTCCCACAACGCCGCCCGCCGCTCCCCTTCGAACCGGGCGAAGGCGCCCGCCTCGGCGAGACGCCGCACGCCGCGCGCGTCGAGTCGCGTGCGGCGGGTGAAATCCGCCATCGACGCGAAGGGCCGCTTCGTCCGCGCCGCCTCGATGCGCGGCCAGTCGCGCTCCTCGGAGAGGCTCTTCACGTAGCGCAGTCCCATGCGTACCGCGAACGCCGGCCGAACCGAGCTCCTGTCCGGCGCGGTCACGGTTCCGTCCCGGACGAGCTGCCGGCTCTCCCGCTTCGTTCGGCCGCGGGCGACAGGCTCGCCCCCTCCCCCCGCCGTGCCGCATGTGTCCCGTGCGCCCTCCCGCACCGCCTGGCCGCGAGCCGCCTGCCCGCCTTCTCGCCGTCCCCTGTCGGGCCGGCGCCGTGCCGGCCGGGATGCCGCCGTGTCGAGCGGCTCCAGCGTGCAGTCCCATACGCTGGCGGTGACGTCGATCGGACGCACCTCGACACCGTGCCGGATCGCGTCGTCGATGATCGTGGCCTGTGTGTAGAACCCCATCGGCTGCGCATTGAGCAGCGAGCAGGCGAACACCTCCGGGTAGTGGCAACGGAGCCAGGCCGTGGCGTAGGCGATCAGCGCGAAGCTCGCCGCATGGCTTTCGGGAAAGCCGTAATCCCCGAATCCCCGGATCTGCTCGAACACCCGCTCGGCAAACTCCCTGGCGATCCCCTTGGCCATCATGCGGGTCACCAGCCGGTCGCGGTGCCGATCGATCCGCCCGGTGCGATGCCACGCCGCCATGTCGCGGCGAAGCTGATCGGCCTCGCCCGGCGTGTAGTCGGCCGCCACCACCGCCAGCTTCATCACCTGCTCCTGGAACAGCGGCACGCCGAGCGTCTTGCGAAGCACCGGCTCAAGACACGGGTGCGGATAGACGACCGGCTCCTCGCCGTCGCGCCGGCGCAGGTAGGGATGGACCATCCCGCCGGTAATCGGGCCGGGGCGCACGATGCTCACCTCGATGACCAGGTCGTAGTAGTGGCGAGGCCGAAGCCGCGGCAGCATCGACATCTGTGCGCGACTCTCGATCTGAAAGACGCCGACCGTATCCGAACGGCCGATCATGTCGTAGGTCCGCGGGTCGTCGGGCGGGATCCGATCGAGCGACAGGCGCCGGTGGTAATGCCGCTCGATCAGGCGGAAGCCCAGGTCGAGCTGCGTCAGCGCGCCGACCCCCAGCAGATCCACCTTGAACAGCCCGAGGTCCTCCAGGTCGTGCTTGTCCCACTGGATCACGGTGCGGCCGGGCATCGCCGCGTTCTCGATCGGCACCAGGTCGTGAACCGGCTCGTGGCCGAGGAGGAAGCCGCCCGGATGGATCGAGAGATGCCGCGGGAAGTCCTGGATCTCCCCGCACAGCCTGAGGAGGTGATCGTGAAGCGGGGAGGCCGGATCGAGCCCGGCAGATGCGAGTCCCGCCGCCTCGAGCGGACCGTGATGCGACAGCAGCCTGGCGAGTCGATCGACGGCGGTCTCCGAGAGCCCGAGCGCCTTGCCCACCTCGCGCACGGCGGACCGCGCGCGATAGCGCACGACGTTCGCCACCATGGCGGCACGGTGGCGGCCGTACTTGCGATAGACGTGCCGGATCACCTCCTCGCGCCGCATGTGCATGATGTCGAGGTCGATGTCGGGCGGCTCGTGCCGCTCGCGCGACAGGAAGCGCTCGAACAACAGCTCGACCCGCGTCGGATCGACGGCCGTGATCCCGAGGCAGTAGCAGACCACCGAATTCGCCGCCGAGCCGCGGCCCTGGCAGAGGATCCCCTCCTGCCGGCAGTACCGGACGATCTCCCACATCGTCAGGAAGTAGCCGCCGTAGTCGAGCTCGTCGATCAAGGCGAGCTCCTTGTCCATCTGCTCGCGAATCGCCGGCGGCACCCCGCCCGCGCCGGCGAAGCGCTCGCACGCCCCGCGAAGGGTGAGCTCGCGAAGCCATGCGGCCGACGTCCTGCCGTCGGGGAGCTTCTCGGCCGGATATCGGTAGCGGATCTCGGACAGGGTGAAGGTGCAGCGTGAGGCCACCTCGTGCGTACGCTCGATGAGCGCCGGCTCATCGGCGAACAACTGCGCCATCGCCTCCGGCGCCTTCAGATCGTGCTCCGCGTTCGGTCGAGTCAGCCGGCCGGCGGTGGCAAGGGTGACGCCGTGGCCGATGCAGGTGAGAACGTCCTGAAGATCGCGGCGTGCCGGTGTGTGGTACAGCACCTCGGTGGCGGCGACCAGGGGGAGGCCGGCGCGCTCGGCATGCCGGCGCACCCTTGCCTCCTGGCGAACCTCCTCGGCACGGCGATGCCGGCTCAGCATCACGTACAGCCGGTCGCCGAACGCGTCGCGCATCGGCGTGACGATCGCACGCAGCTCTTCGTCGCGGGTGAGCACGCTCCGGTCGCCGCCCCAGAGCGCGATGAGCCCCTCCGACCGTGTGCAGACCTCCGGCCAGGTCACGCATGACCCTCCTTTCGGCCGCCGAAGACGGTCGGTGGTGATCAGCCGGCAGAGGTTGGCGTAGCCGGTCCGGTTCATCGCGAGCAGCACGCAGGTGGAGGTGGGAGCCGGTCTGCCGCCGGTGATCCCGGGATCGACCGCGGCGTCGCAGCCGACGGTGACCTCGGCGCCGACGATCAGGGACACACCGAGCTCGCGAGCCTTCACGTGCGCGCGCACCATGCCGTGGACGCCGTCGCGATCGGTCAGGGCAAGCGCCGGCATCCCGAACGCATGAGCCTGCTCGACCAGCTCGTCGGGGTGGCTCGCCCCTTCGAGAAACGAGAAGTTGCTCTTGCACCACAGAGGGACGTACGACCTCGAGCCCACGCCCATCCCTTATTCCACCTGCCCTTGCCAGCGCCACCGCCGGCGCGGCCGGTCGTAGTAGATCCAGAGCAGGTCGCCGTCCTGCATCCGGACGAAGTAGTACTCCCGGTGCACCGCCGACCGCCACCATCCTCCTGAGACCAGATACGGTCCGGCGAGGTCCCGCACGTATCCGGCCTCGCAGTTGCGGCCGCCGCCGTGCGCCAGCCGGCGACCCGGCTCCGGACGCGGCCCGAGCGTCAGCGGAAGCGGATGGACGTGGATGCGCCGCACCATCGGCCGGCACGCCACCTCCCGCGGCTCCGGGGGCGGCACCGTTCCGACCGGCTCCCAGGCAAAGCGCGCTTCCGGCAGATGCGCCTCGGAAAGCAGCGCCCGCACCACCGCCTCGTCACCGAACTCGGCGCGAACCCGTGCGAGCGCGCGCTCCGCCGCGGCCCGATCACGACACGGCCGCTCGGCGAACAGCCCCTGCTGCACGGCCGTGGCCGGAACGGCGCGGCCACCGACGCGCACTTCGGTGACCCCCGCCCCGAGTGCCAGGGATTCGAGGCGCAACCGCACCAGATTCATCAGTTGGACGATGTCCAACGTCGGCGCGGCGGGACGGATCCGCTCGGTATGCGCGCAGGCGCGGTCGAGCCGCAGGTGCAGCGTCAGCTCGGCCAGCGCCTGATGACGTGCGGCGACGGTCGCCAGCAACCGGTCCAGCAGGCGCTTGAGGTGGAAGAGGAGGCGAACCGCGTCGGTCTCGGGATCGTCGAGGTCGTGGCGCACGACGAGCGGCTCGGTGACGCGCAGCGGCTGCAACGGCGCCCACGAGTCACCCGCGGCGAACCGATGCAGGCGTTGCGCCTCCGGACCGAAGCGGCGGCGGATCCCTTCGGAGGGCAGTTCGAGGAACGCCCCCACCGTCCGAACCCCGAGCTCGTGCAGGCTGTCTCGGAGCGCCGGGTCGATGCCCAGCCGACTCAACCGCACTCGTTCTGCCAGCTCCCGCTCGCTGGCGGGATCACGGATCACCACCACCGGCTCGCCGGGCGTGAGGGTCCTGGCGACGGCACAGGTGCCGAACCGCGTGAATCCGACCGCGACGACCGCCCGAAGGCCACACGCCCGGAGCGAGGCGACGATCTCCTCTGCCCACCGGGGCAGGGACGCCTGGAGATACGACAGCCCGGAAGCGTTCAGCCGGAAGACCCCTGGCTCGTCACGACACGGCTCGACGTCGGGGCTGAATCGGTGCAGGCGACCGGCGATCGCCGCGACGCCCCGCTCGACGTCGGCGGGCGGCACCTCGCCGCCGTGCAGGGTGTGCGCCAGCGACAGGCCGGCGCTGTAGCGCATTCCGGTCCGGATGCGGGCCGCTCGCGCCTGCTCGTTCACCCAGAGGATCACGCCCTGCGGCTTGTCGCGATCGACCACCGCCACCGGTCGACCGGCCCAGTCGGGATGGCGTTTCAGCAGGAGCTGGAGCGGGAACGCCGGCAGCTCAACGCACGCCATCCGGTCCACGGCACCACACCTCGTCGCTCCATCCCGGACCGCGCCGCTTGTCCTTGAGCACGTGCACCCGACACACGAAGCGGCCGTCTCCCTGACGGATGCGCTGCGCGTGGGCGCGGACCGAGACGAGCGATCCCAGCGACGGCTGGCGATCGGTCTTCGCGGTCAGGCAGAGAATGAGCGTGCCGTGCGCAAGCGCCTGTCCGGCCAGACGGGTCTGCACGGCGAGCGGCAGGTCGAGGCATCCGCCCAGGTCGATCACCAGCAGCTCGAAAGCGCCGGACCGGACAAGCTGCTCGGCGGCCCGCAGGCGCTGGTGCAGGCCGTCGAGCCGGATCACCGGGAGCGCGGCCAGATCGACCCCGCCCTCGGCCGCATCGGGGGGGAAGAACGTGCTCTCGGCCCGGGTGATCCACGCGACGGGCTCGCCCTTCTGCTGCACTTGACGCACCATGCTGAACGCCAGGGTGAGCGAAGGCGAGGCGCCGGCGCCCGAGAGCTCCGCCAGGCAGCCGCCGAGCGCGGCGCTGGTCCACGACGCCGGGGCCGGCCCCGGCGTCGCCAGGCCGCGACTCACCCAGGGCCGGGCCAGGGAGACGAGCGTGTCGAGCGCTGCTGCTGCGTTCGCCATCGTCGCGTCTCACGTCAGACGCCCGCCGCGCCGCGGACTCCCAGGATCCGCCGAACCTCGATCACCTTTCCGAGAATGGCGACGTGCTCGGCGTCGAACACGATCGGATCGAACGCCGGGTTCTCGGGACGAAGCTCCACCCGCCGCCCGCGCGCGCGGAACGTCTTGACCGTCGCGTCGTTCTCGACCAGCGCTACCACGATGTCGCCGTTCGCGACGGCCGGCTGCCGGCGTACGATGACGAGGTCGCCCGGCATGATCCCCACCCCGGTCATGCTCTCGCCGCGCACCCGCAGGGCGAACAGATCGCCGGCCGGTGCGCCCCGCGCATCGACCGGCAGGTAGCCGTCCGGATCCTCAATCGCCTCGTCGAGTGCGCCGGCCGGAACGTGCCCGAGCATCGGGACGAGCACGGTGCGCGGCTCCCGGGTCGTCCCGGGCAGCCGATACCCCCGCGCCTTGTGACGGTCGGCCACCAGGCGGCCGTCCTCGACGAGCCGTTCGAGATGCTGGCGCGCCGTCTGGACCGCCCGGAAACCGAATGCGTCCTGCACCTCGCGCACCGTCGGCGGCTGGCCTGCGAGCAGCCGGTCTCGTACGAACTCGAAGACCTTGCGGCGCGTCTCGCCCGCTGGTGTCCGCCCCATCGTCTCTCGCTCCCCCGGCCCTCGGCCTCCGGCAAGGGACGTGGATTATTACATACATTCGTCTGTAATCAATGCCGTCTGCAACTGTCCGAAAAGGTGGGCGGCGGGGATCCGGTGACCGGCCTCCGGGCGTTTCGAGCCCCGAAGCATGAATTCGCAAGGCCGTGACGAGTGGGGGGCAGGCACGCACCCGGCGCAGTCGTTGCACCCGCCGAGCGGACGCACGCCACCCCTTCCGGACCGACGTTCAGTTCACGAACGTCCCGATGACCCGCGCGATGGTCTGCGCGATCTCGCTCTCGAGCGGGAACGACAGCATGCCCATCACCGAGTATCCGAGGAGCCACGGCATCAGGTAGAAACGGATCATGAAGAAGAACCACGCGACGAACAGCGGCACCAGCGGCGGGATGAGGAATCCCGGCGTCACCGGTGCGAAGAGCCTGAGCAGCGGGTTCGTCGCGCGCACGAAGAACCGCATGAAGAAGAAGCTGCTGTCCTCGGGCAGGAACAGCCCCATGCCGAACCGGCCGATCAGGGTCCACATCACCGCGCCGAACACGTAGTCGACGGCCAGCACCCAGATTGGGAACGCTTCGTACATCCGCCGGTGAGATCAGCTACCCCGCGCCCCAAGCGAGCGGGTCAGGAACGAAAAACGCCGGGGCGGGCAGCCCCGCCCCGGCGTACACCACGACCTGCAACCTCAGTGCGAGGAGGCGAGGACCGTCGCACCCTTTGGAATCCGGGTCGCGTCGACCATGTCCTGGGTCTCCTTGTCCGGCGCCGCGGTCATGAGGCTGACCACTACCATCGCCACGAGGCTCACCGGCATGCCGATGATCCCGAAACGCAGGTGGTCGATGCCGATCCACGGCTCCATGCCGGCGAAGCGCACCATGTAGAGGTACCACGTCCCGGCGATGAGCCCCGCGAGCATGCCCGCGATCGCGCCCTGCCGGTTCGCCCGCTTCCACCACACACCGAGGACGAGCGGGAAGAAGAGCCCGGAGCACGCGAAGTCGAACGCCCAGGCCACCGCTCCGAGGATGCTCGTGAGCTTCAGGCTCGCGACCAACGCACCCGCCGCACCGATCACGATGAGGAGCACCCGGGCCACCACGAGCCGCGTCTTCGTCTCCGCCTTCGGGTCGATGATCTTGTAGTACAGATCATGCGAGAGCGCGTTGGCGATGGCGAGCAGCAACCCGTCCGCGGTGGACATCGCGGCGGCCATGCCGCCGGCCGCGACGAGACCCGAGATGACGTAGGGCAGGCCCGCGATCTCCGGCGTCGCCAGCACGACGATGTCGCCGCGCATGAAGAACTCGTTGATCTGCAGGATGCCGTCGCCGTTCGAGTCGATCACCTTCAGGAAGCCGACGTCGCTCCAGTTCCTGATCCAGTCGAGCGCGGTCACCTCCGCGATGCTCTTGCCGATGATGCCCGTCGCCAGGTTCGGGTCGAGCACCTGGAGCTTGGTGAACGTCGCAAGCGCCGGAGCGGTGAAGTAGAGCAGGAAGATGAACAGCAGCGACCACGCCACGGACTGGCGCGCCGCCTTCACCGATGGCGTGGTGAAGTAGCGCATCAGGATGTGCGGCAGCGATGCGGTCCCCGCCATCATGCACAGCGTCAGGGTGATGAACCGCCAACTGTCGATCATGGTCGTCCCGGCCGCGGCGTGCGGCACCGTGAGCGCCCTGAGCCCCGGCACCGCCTGCTCCGGCTTGAGCACCCCGACCTGGTGCAGGGTCTCCAGCTCGCCCAGCCGCATCACCGCATCGCCGTACACGAGCTGCGGGAAGACGCCGAAGCCCTGCTTGTTCGACATCCAGATCACCGGGACGAGGTAGGCGATGATGAGCACGATGTACTGCGCCACCTGGGTCCACGTCACCGCCCTCATGCCGCCGAGCATCGAGCAGAGCAGGATGCCGAGCAGGCCGAACCAGACCCCGACCTCGAACGGGATGTGCAGCGCCCGGGACGCGATGGTGCCCGTTGCGTTGATCTGCGCCGTCACGTAGGTGAACGAGGCGACCACCAGCACCAGCACCGCGCAGAAGCGCGCGAGGTTGCCGCCGTAGCGCGTGCCGATGAAGTCGGGCACGGTGTAGCAGCCGAACTTGCGGAGATAGGGCGCCATGAGGGACGCCACCAGCACGTACCCGCCGGTCCAGCCGACGACGAACGCGAGGTAGGCGTGGCCGCCCATGTAGATGCCGCCGGCCATCGCGACGAAGGATGCGCCGGACATCCAGTCCGCCGCCGTCGCCATGCCGTTGAACACCGGTGGGACGTTGCGCCCCGCGACGTAGTAGGCATCGACCTGCATCGTGCGCGACAGCCACCCGATGGCGGCGTAGATGACGACGGTGAACGCGACGAACAGGATGCCGATGGTGTCGGCGCCGACCCCCATCTGCTCGAGGACGGCCATGATGCCGATGAAGATGATGAACCCGCCCGTGTACAGGCCGTAGATCCTGGGCAGGTTGTCGATGAAGCTGCCTTTCATGATCGTTTCCCCCTCACTCGTCTTCGGCCATGCCGCATTCGCGGTCGATCTTGTCCTGGGTTCTCGCGAACCAGAAGATCAGCACGACGAATACGACCAGAGATCCTTGCGCGGCCATGTAGAAGCCGAGCGGGAACCCGAGAAAGGATCCACCGTTGAGCGCGTCGGCGAACCAATGCACGACAAACGAGAACACGAACCAGATGGCGAGCGTCACCCACATGAGATTGCGGGTACGCCGCCAGTGCGTGGCTTGGTCACTGTTCATCTACTGTCCTCCTTATGTGATGCGACTGCCGGAATCGCTGCATGTACGCCCTGTCCGTCATCGCCTGTCGGGTGGATGCCGGTCAAGCGGGAGCGACCGCAGGTTCACCGCCGCAGGCCGCCGGCATCGCCCCTTGCCCGGCCCGGCGGCGCTGGAATCAAGAGGCTGCTCATGGGTCCCTCGGGCGCCCCGCACGAAATCGGAGCAGCAGGGAACCATCGCGCCATTTTATGACGGCGGCGCCCGTTGCGCGAGCGCAAGATGAACCGATCCATCCTGATCCGGCTGCGGCAGAGGCTGTCCGTGCTCGCGGAGTATCTCGGCGCGGGGACGGCAGGCCGGAAGCGGACCATCGCCGACGTCGCGGCACTGCGGCATTTTCTCGATACGCGGGCCAGCCACGTCGCCCAGACCACGCTGTACGGCTATCTGCGCACGCGGGCCGGTACCCGGTATCCGGTGCTGTTCGAGAACGATGCGTTCGTCGTGTCGATCAACCACGCGAAGTGGCAGATGTGGCTCGCCTGCCTGTCGGATCTCTCGGTATTCGCCGGCGGATTGCTCGCCCACCGAGCGCGGGCCGGCCACGTGGCGGCCGGCGCGGTGGTGCGGTGCGCGGTCGAAGCGATCCTGGAGCGCGCCGGCATACCGGACGATTCAGGCCCCCTCTTCGTCCAGGGCGCAGAGGCGGTGCGCGACCGGTTGCGCCGATGCGACTGGCACGCGCTCGCCAACGGCGAGGGCGCGTTCACCGCAAGTCCGGAGGCGCTCGTGCGTCACGCGCCGATCATCCCGGAGCTGATGGCGCTGGACGAGGAGATCGTCCGCAACTCGGTGCGGTTCCGGTGGCAGGAGGTCCGCCGGGAGCTGCGGGCGACGCTCGACGCGAACGCGGTGCTCGGGGGCGCCGCCCCTCCATGAAGCAACCGCCGGTCCGGCGACCACCCCGCGCGGGCGCATACCGCTCCGGTCCGTTTCCGAACGCCGCCGGCCCGACCGGCGGCGCTGTCGCTGGCCCGGTCGCGGCGCCTCTCCCCGGTGCGACGGAGACCTGTCCCGTAAGATAGCCGCCCACACAAACAGGAGGGTCGCCGATCGATGTCCAGTTCCAGCCAGGGGCCGCTTGCCGGTGTGCGGGCCATCGAGCTCGGCCAGATCGCGGCAGGACCGTTCGCCGGATCGCTGCTCGCGGATCTCGGAGCCGACGTGGTCAAGATCGAACGCCCCGACGGCGGGGACGGCATGAGGGGCTGGCCGCCGCTCTCCACGGTCGCCGGCGGCGGGGCGCCGTACAGCGAGAACTTCGCATCGCTCAATCGCAACAAGCGCAGCGTCGTCCTCGACCTCAAGGACCGCACCGGCATCGAGCGGCTCCTGAGGCTCGCCGGCGTGGCCGACGTGCTCGTGGAGAACTACCGTCCCGGGGTGCTCGCGCGCCTCGGCGCCGGCTACGACGCGGTGAGCGCCCGCAATCCGGGGATCGTGTACTGCTCGATCTCGGGCTACGGCCAGACCGGCCCCTACGCCCACAAGGGCGCGTTCGACGTCACCGTGCAGGGAATGAGCGGATTGATGAGCGTCACCGGCGAGCCCGGCGGCGGCCCGGTCAAGTGCGGGGTCCCGGTCGGCGATTTCTGCGCCGGGCTCTACGCGGCGTACAGCATCACCGCGAACCTCATGCGGGCCAGGGAGACCGGCCGGGGCGCGTACATCGACTGCTCGATGCTGGGAAGCCTCGTCGGCGTGGCGGCGCTCCAAACCAGCGAGTACTTCGGCACCGGCAAGGCGCCCCGTCCGTTCGGCTCCGCGCATCCCCGCAACGCCCCCTACCAGGCGTTTCGCGCAAGCGACGAGCATTTCATCATCGCGGCGGGCAACGACCGGCTGTTCGCGCAGGTATGCGCCGCGGTCGGGCAGCCGGAGCTGGCGGAGGATCCGCGCTTCACGTCGCAGCCGCTTCGCGCGGAGCATCAGGCCGCGCTCGTCGCAGTCCTCGCTCCGAAGTTCACCGAGCGCACCGCCGCCGAGTGGATCGGGGAGATGGACGCCCGGGGAGTGCCCTGTGCGCCCATCAACGACTACCCGCGGGTCTTCGACGACCCCCAGGTCGCGCACCTCGGCCTCGTCCATCCGCTGACCCTGCCGAACGGGGTGGAGACCCGAACCACCGGCTTCCCGGTCGCGATGAGCGGGTACGCATTCGAAATACATCGGTCGCCGCCCGCGCTCGGCGCGCATACCGCCGAGGTGCTCCATGAGTGGCTCGGGGAAGCGCCGTCGCCGGCAGAGCCGGCAGCCTAGACATCGGTCATTCCCGCCTTTCATTTCAGCCTGATTTTTTATGTTTTTCTACGTGATTTTTTCAAATCGATCGGAACAATCTGGAAGAACGTGTAATTTACCAACAATTCGCTATACTCTCAGGATCTTCAGATGCTGAGCCCGTGACCTGTGCAGGACGCGACCGCTTTCGCGGTCGCCCCGCGATTCCGCTGACGCTGAATCGCCAACATCGGACGAAGCCTCGCTGACTGCGGGGAACAGGTTTGCTCCATGGAAGATCTCGGTGCCGCGTTCGGCGACGCGTTCCGGCTGCTCATCGCACTCGACCCCGACCTCGTCGAGATCGTGGCGCTCTCCCTGCAGATCAGCCTCGGGGCGGTGCTGATCGCCGCGATTGCGGGTCTGCCTCTGGGAGCCGCGATCGCGGTGCGCCGTTTTCGCGGGCGCGGCGCGGTCATCGTGGTCCTGAACGCGCTGATGGGCCTTCCTCCCGTGGTGGTCGGCCTCTTCGTCTACCTGCTGCTCTCTCGCGCCGGTCCCCTCGGCCCGCTCGGCCTGCTCTATACCCCGAGCGCGATGGTGATCGCCCAGGCGGTGCTGGTCGCCCCGATCATCGCGGCGGTGTCGCGCCAGATCATCGAGGACCTGAAGGAGGAGTACGACGAACAGCTTCGCGCGCTCGGCATCGGCCCGGGGCGCATGATCGCGACGTTGCTGTGGGACGCGCGCTTCAGCCTGCTGACCGCGCTGCTCGCCGGCTACGGGCGGGCGGTGGCGGAGGTCGGCGCGGTGATCATCGTCGGCGGCAACATCAACCACGCCACCCGGGTGATGACCACGACCATCGCGCTCGAGACCTCGAAGGGGAATCTCTCGCTCGCGCTCGGACTCGGCATCATTCTCGTCGCGATCACGGTGGCGGTGAACGCGCTGGCGATGGGGCTGCGCGCGACCGCAATCCGCTCCGCCCACGCCTGACACCGCAAGCGGCATGGACGGAGACTTCGGAGCGAATGCCACGGTGGCAGCGTCCACGATACCGGCGAACGCTGCGCCCGGCGCCGTCGCACGAGCCACCGGCGGCCCGCCCATGCCGCCCGTCATGAACGCCGCAATCGAAGACGTCCCGGCGGATGCCACGCCCACGGTGCTGCCGATCACCGCGCGCGGCGTCGCCATCACGCGAGCCGGAAGACATCTCCTCGACGGCATCGACTTCACCCTCTCGGGCGGCGGCGTCACCGCGATCCTCGGTCCGAACGGGGCGGGCAAGAGCATGCTGCTGCGGGTCCTGGCCAATCTCGTCCCGCCGGACCAGGGCGTCGTCGAGTGGGATGGGCGCCGCCCGGACCGTGCGCGCGCTCCGCGCATCGGCTTCGTGTTCCAGAAGCCGGTGCTGCTACGCCGCTCGGTACGGGCGAACATCGAGTACGCCCTCGCGGCGATCGGCATCCGCGGCGCGATGCGGCGGGCGCGAGCCGGACAGGTGCTCGAGGCCGCCTCGCTCCATCAACTCGCCGAACGGCCGGCCCGTCTGCTCTCGGGCGGAGAGCAACAGCGTCTCGCACTCGCGCGCGCGCTTTCGACCAGGCCGCAGGCGCTGTTCCTGGACGAGCCGACCTCGAGCCTCGATCCGGCTGCGATGTTGGCGATCGAGACCCTCATCGACGCCGCGCGCGCGGATGGAATGACCATCGCCCTCGTGACCCACGACATCGCGCAGGCGAAGCGCCTCGCCGACGAGATCGCATTCGTGCACCACGGACGCATCACCGAACGCACGCCGGCCGGTGATTTCTTCGCGGGTCCCGGCAGCGAACCCGCCTGCGCCTATCTCGAAGGGAGGATCGTGGTGTGAATCGCCCGGTCCGCGCGCGCGGGGTCGGCACGACGATGCGTCACGCCGGGTTGTGGGCGGCCATCAGGCGCCTGGCCCCCACGGTCCCGGTCCCGGTCCTGCCATGGGGCATGTCGTCGTCCCGCCGGCGGCCGTCGGGGGGCGGATCCTCACCGGATTCGATCCGCCCGCCAAGGCGATTCCGCACGGTCACGAGACTCGCCGCACTGGTGACGGCCGCCGGCCTCTGCGCAACGGTGACCCCGGCCCCGGCGGCCGAATTCATCGTCGTCCAGTCGACGACTTCCACCCGGAATTCGGGGCTTCTCGATCACCTGCTGCCGGAGTTCACCGCCGGGTCGGGAATCGAGGTGAGGGTCGTCGCGCTCGGCACCGGTCAGGCGATCCGCAACGCGCGCAACGGAGACGCGGACGTGCTGCTCGTGCACGCGCAGTCCGCCGAGGAGGCGTTCGTCGCGGACGGGTTCGGCGTCGAGCGCTTCGATCTCATGTACAACGACTTCGTGATCGTCGGCCCCGCCACGGACCCTGCCGGTGTCGCCGGCATGAACGACGCGGTATCGAGTCTTGCGGCGATCGCCCGGACCCGTGCCGCGTTCGCATCGCGCGGCGACGATTCGGGCACCCACAAGAAAGAGATCGAGCTGTGGGGGGAAGCGGGGCTCGACCCTGCCTCGGCGAGCGGCGGCTGGTACCGGGAGACCGGCTCGGGAATGGGCGCGACGTTGAACACCGCGGTAGGGATGAGCGCCTACACCCTCACGGATCGGGCCACGTGGATCGCGTTCGGGAACAAGGGGGACTTCACGATTCACGTCGAGGGCGACACCCGGCTGTTCAATCAGTACGGCGTGATCCTCGTCAACCCGGACAAGCACCCCCACGTGAAGGCGGCGGCCGGCCAGGCGTTCATCGACTGGATGCTCGGCCCCGAGGGCCAGGGTGCGATCGCCTCATTCGAGATCGGCGGGCAGCCGCTCTTCTTCCCGAACACGAGCCGGGGCGCATCGGGCAGGCCTTGAGTCGGCGCAAGGGCGCTCAGCCGCCGTTGTAACGCACGGCGCCGAGCCCCGAGAGATCGTAGCCGCCGATCTCGGCCGCGCGTCGCCTGAACGCGGCGCTCGCGCAGAACGCGAGCAGGCGCTGCATCGGCGGCTCGAAGTACTCGCGCCGCCATACCAGCAGATCGTAGCGCTCGCGAAACAGGGGTACGAAGTCGAGCCGGTACATCCGGGCCGCGGTCTCCACCGCGAGGCCGGCATCGGCGCGCCCTTCGAGCACGTGCTGCGCGACGTCGGCTTCGCTGCGGGCGGGGGGATCGAGCATCTCGACCGTCTCCGGCCCGACCCCCGCCTCGGCGAGCAGGTGGCGAAGCAGCAGGTAGCTTCCCGCCTCGGGCTGGCGCGGGATGAATCGGACCCCGGCGAGATCCGCGGCGCTCGCGAGCCCCCGCGGGTTGCCGGTCGCCACCACCAGACCCTGGATGCGCCACGCCCACTCGATCATCACCACCGGCTGGCCCGCGAGTTCGTTCGTGACGAGGCTCAGGTTGAACGCCCCGGTATCCGGATCGAAGACGTGCATCCCCGCCGCGAACGCCTTGCGGGCCGTCACCCGTGTGAGTCCGTCGAGGCTGCCGCCGAAGAACGTCGCGATCTCCGATTCCGACTCGCGGATCGCCCATTCGAGCAGCGGATCGTGACTCCCCGCGAGCACCACCGGCGGCGGCGCGAGACCGGCCGCCCCGCCGGTGAACTCGACCTGGCGCCGCACCCACGCCTCGACCAGATCGCGCGGGAAAAGCATCTTCCCCGTCACCCGGCTCACGGGGATCGCCTGCGCCGCGACGAGCTCGTAGATCTTGCGCTCCTTCACCCGGAGGAGATCGGCGACTTCCCTGGTGGTGAGGAACGGGTTCACGAAACGCGGCGGGGCTCGATGCGGCGGGAGGGAGTGCGGCGGCGCGGATCGCTACGCGCATGGATGACCATCGCATGATCATAGTCCACCATGGGCGGCTCCGCGCTCCGGACGTCCACGTGCAGGCGGGTCCCGGCGACGGTCCATGTATCGTCGTGCGGTCATGGCCGTCGCCTTCGACCGGACCGCTTCTGCGGTAGCATCGATTCGCCCCGTCATCGTTACCGAAGGTTCCCATGCCGCAACGAATCATTCACTACGCAGACGACACCATCGACCGGGCCGCGATGCGGCGCGAAGACCGGACCTGGCTCGACGAGCGGCTCCGGGCCGGGACGACGCGCTTCGTCGCCGTCGCATCCGGACGGCATCCGATCGTCGATACCGATTCGGGGCTCCGCCGGCCCTGTTACCTCCGCGCAAACGACCTCGAAGGCTCGCTTCCGGGCGAGCCGATCCTGTTGGGCATGCGGGAGGACGTTGCATACTTCGCGGCCGACGTCACCGATGCGCCGCCATCGTTCCCCGCTGGAACCACGCTGCGCAAGCTCCGCGACGTCATCACGGATCTCGGCCACACGGACTCCGCGATCCTCGCTTACGCGAACGCGCTGGTGCACTGGCACCGCACGCACCGGTTCTGCGGCGCCTGCGGCAAATGCACGACTTCGGTGCGCGGCGGCCACGTGCGCCGCTGCGCCGGCGCGGCCTGCCGGCGGGAGCATTTCCCCCGGACCGACCCGGCGGTGATCACCCTCGTCGTCGACGGCGGCCGCTGCCTGCTCGCGCGCCGGCGGGACTGGGCGCCGGGCCGGCGTTCGACGGTGGCGGGGTTCGTCGAGCCCGGGGAGACCCTGGAGCACACGGTGGCGCGCGAGGTGTTCGAGGAGGTCGGGGTGCGGGTCGGCGAGGTGCGCTACCGCGGGTCGCAGCCGTGGCCGTTTCCGCAATCGTTGATGCTCGGCTTCCGGGCGACTGCCGAGAGCGCCGACATCACCGTCGACGGCGACGAGATCGCGGAGGCCGACTGGTATACCCCCGAACGCATCCGAGCCGACACCGCGTCCGGCGCGCTCATCCTGCCTCCGTTCGACTCGATCAGCCGCCGGCTCGTGAACGACTGGCTCGCCGAAGGCGGGTAGACCGCGCCCTTGGGAACGCGGGCGTCCCGTGAATGTCATATAACATATTGTTTTAATTGATGTAATAAATCCTTTCCCACATTCATATCCCACACGCCGAGGCGGTATCGGATGGATATGGATAGTCGCGGACGGGCGAGGATGCGCCTACCGACGGCAGACCTCCCGCCCGACTGCGCCGCCCCCGTGACGAGCGAATCGCCCTGGTCCGGTGGTCCCGGGGGGCGGTCCTTGAACGTCTGCGACCGCCCGCGCAGCATCAGGCCGTGCTCGGTGCGGTCGGTGCAGCTCTCCCGGCGCTCTCCTTCTAGACCCATCTCGAACGCCGGTCAAGCAGGAAGCGCGCGCCGCCCTCGGACGAGGCGAGCCCGCCGTAGGGGGTCAGCGTGCGGGTCGGTTCCTGCACCGCCACCAGCGTGCAGGCCAGTGGCGAGTTGCCCCCCGTCGCCGCGGGCAGCACGAGCGGCGCAATCTCCGTGCCCTGCACGTAGCGCTGTACGGGACCCGGGCTTCGCCGAAGAAGGGCATCGCGTCCGCGGCCACGTCTCAGGCCGTCCGTATGACTCCGACGGATTTCAGATCAACTTCAATATGTTATTCGGCTCCCCTGCCACGTGACGGAGGAGAAACGATGAGCAAGCACATCGCGGCGCCATCCAGCACCATCCCCACCGGCAGCACGTGCGGCACCGACCGCGCATCACCACGACCAAGCACCAGGCGCACTGCCCGCTCCCGGACTTCCGGGGAGTATCCCCGATTGTTGCATAAACGTGCGACAAATATAGTCAAGCGACGGCGTTCAGTGTTGCAAGAGCCTGCCGGAGTTCTCTTTCGAGCCTTTCGTTGCTGTTCATGGAGAGGACCAATTTGCCGGCGGGGCGAATCATGCGCCCGGCGCGTTGGATGAGGGTACGGCGAAGGGTCCCAATCTCCCGGAAACACCACAGCGCGGCGCGCTTTGCGGTGGTGCCACGGGCGCGAGGATTGAGTTGGATCTGCAACTCGCGGGTAAGGTTGTGAGCAACAATGCCGGCGAACATGTACAGTTGGTTGCCGACCCGGGTCTTGACCGGGACGTAATCCATCTGGCAATGCGTCTTGAGTTCGGCGAAGATGCTCTCCTGCGAACCGCGGCCTTCGTGGAAGGCAGCGACCCTGCGCGGGCTTATTCGTTTGTTGGTGACGATGACCTTGAATTCGTACCCGTATTCGATGGGCTGGAACAGGTCGAGTTGAATCGGCAGCTTGTGTTGGCATCTGACCTGCTTTCTGATGAAGATGAAGCGATAGCGGGTGTTCCATGACTTCGGCTTCCAGCGGGTCTCGAAATAGCTGAGCCCGGTCGCCATTGGGCGCCATCGTTTTCTGCCTTCGACCAGCCCTTTGAGGGCGGCAAAGCGTTCGAAAGGCACCGAGATGGTGAATTCGACTCCCGACGAATGCAGTCGTTCAGCGATGGTTTCGTTGAAAAATGCGCTGTCGATGCGAGTCTCTACTTTTGCACGGGGAAGGCACGAGCGCACGTGGCTGATACAGTGGCCGATGAAGGTGTCGGCCCCGTTGGAGTCGTGTACGTTTCCAGGACGATGGTGAACATCGAGGACCTGGTCGGTCTGGGCGACGGTGCAAAAGAGGGGGTAGTAGCTTCGCGCGCCCTTCTTTTTCTTGTTGAAACCCACTGCGGTTCCTTCGGCATGTCGCCCGGTGCTCAACACCGACCCGTCGTAATCGAGCGTCACTCTCGGAAACCCCTCGACCACCAAACGCTCCATGACCAGATGTCTCGATTCACTTCGCACTTTGGCGACACTTTGTTCATCTGCACTGGCGAGCGACCGGCTGAGCGTGGACACATTCGGCAACCGCTTCAGACCGAGAACCCGTTTGACCATTTCGTCATCACGGTAGTACTCCACGTCGCGCAGCCGCCGGTGTCCGATGATCAGGTGCACGACCAGCAGCATCATGATCACGTGATGACCGTAAATCGGATTGGCCTTCAGGTGGCGGAAGCATCTCCATAGCCGCTCCTTGATGCCAATGAGGGGGAAGAAGTGCTGGAACAGGATGAGTCCCGAGTACGACGTGAGGTTCTGCTCTTCGAATCGGATATCGAGGCCCAGCGTAGCTTTACCTCGAACGTCGGCTCTGCTATGTTTCATCTTCGTGGTCTCCGTTTCGTTTGGTACGTTGTTTTGAGAGACAACTATTGTACCAGCTTCGGAGATCACGTTTCTCTCTATTACATTCGTTTCACAAATGACTCCGTACGACCTTGCACAAGATTCAAGAATATCGCATGTGGCTTATCCTCACTGGCAGTGAACTTGAGCCGCACGCTGCTTCGGCCTGAAAACCCCGTATTTCGTGCAGTGAACGCATGTATGGGTAGAAATTTAATGCAACTGGCAGTGAACTTGAGCCACACGCTGTTTCGGTCTGAAAACCCCGTGTTTTGTGCAGTGAACGCATGTATGGGTGGAAATGTTATGCAACTGGCAGGTATCTTGTCGATGTGTTCATCTGCCCTTTCCTCCCAAAGACTCAACGAGTGGAGTCTCCGGGAAACCCGGGGCGGTTCAGCCGGATGATGACGGGCTCCTGGGCCTGTGCGCACGGGAGACGACCACCTCTGGGGCGAGGCCGGAAACGGCCCCCTCGGTGGCGGGGATGGTCACGACTTCCTCTCCGGCGGCACGGGGAACGATTCGCTGTATGGCGGCGACGGCAACGACCGGCTGGCAGGCAGTGCCGAAAGCGGCACCTTCTTGGCCAAGGCAGGGCGGACATCTTCATCCACGAAATCGAGTCAACTCCAGTCTACTTCCGGTTTGACTTGACGGGCAGCCGAAAGGCGTACAACGCGGCGTGCGCTGGAGAGACCACGAAGCGCCGCCACCAACCACTTCTGATCGAAACCGATCAAACGCACGATGATCGTGTGCGTGTAATATGCTCGAACTGAAAGGCGTTCACCGTGTGGCGTTGGCGCAACCATGCCGAACCGGTCGTCGGGGAGTAGCGAGGCACGACCGCCGCCGCGCGCGGGGCCGGAAGCCGCCATTTGTCCTACTGGAAACGCGCCGAATCACCCGCTGACGAAGACGGCGAGGGCTTGTTTCCGTGCCTGAGCCTCGAATGGTGCCGACAGGGGCAGGAAACGCCACTGGGTGGCCCGTAGGGCACCGTAGAGGCCGGCGGAGCGGTTGGGGGGGCTGCCTTCGGGCGCTACGGGCCGTCACGGGCTATCCTGACGGACGGACGCAAGCGGTTCCTGCCGGGAGACGCCGGCCGTCGTCCGGCTAGTCATCGACGCGAATTTCCCCTTCCCAGAGGTGTGTGGTGGAGCCGTCGTCGTTGACGAGGAACTGGCCGGTGCGGATGCGGGTGATGGCGTAGTCGGGAAGCTTGCGCACGGCTACGGCTCGCTCGATTAGCGGAAGCTTGTAGTCGCCGAAGCGGAAGTCGAGGTTGTCGAAGCCGTACTGCTTTCTGTGGTCAGGAAGGTCGTCAACGTCAACCGGGATGAGGTGCAGGAAGAAGAGCTGGTCGGTGACGCTGCCGGGTTGCACAGGCAGGGAGGGCACGGTCATCGCCTTGACCCGATTGCCACGGCTGTCGGTGTAGTACACCCAGGCCCGCAGTTGATAGCCCTCATCCGCGATGGCGGGCGTGTACACGGAGGTCGGGCTCGGGGGGTCGGAGCCGGAGACATTGGTCCAGCCTTCGGCATCGCTGCCACGCTCCCACTGCCAGCGGCTCCGGTCTGTGAAGCCTGCGCGACGCACGACAGGGGACAACCCGACGCCGAACGGCTTACCCACTATCGGAACGTCCTGCCTGAATCGGGCGGCTCTATCCTCCCCTTGATTCCCGACGTAAAACAGCCTGTTCCCGCTACGATACACATCAAAATAGCCATCGCGACGGATTACAAGCTCGGATTTCCTGATCATCTTCTCCATCGAGCTGCGCATCTCCTCTATCAACCCTATCAGCCCAGAATCGCCGCTGTGGCGGTAGAGAAAAAACTGTTGGTTTTCAGGCGTCAGCAGAGCAGGGATGTTGATTCTATGGCGTGAGATAAAAAATTCACCTGGTTTCCTGCCAAGCCACGAATATCCGATCACTCTTCCCGCAAGATAATAATTCACCTTCCGCATCTCTCCGGGAAGCAAAGGGTTGGGTACATCGAAAAAAACACTCTGTCCCGCCTCTGCGATTGTCCTGATACGCTCAAAATCGGCAACGACCGCTTCCTGAAATTCGGACCTCTGCTGGTCGTGACCGACGCGCCCCATCTGGAAGCTGGAGAGAACGAAGACCAGCAGCGCGGCCGCGGAGAGACCGACAAGAAGACGGCCGCCGAACAACCGGGACAGGTACGACAGCCCCATTGAGAAGAGGGCCAACGGAACGCCGATATAAAAAACGGCCTCATAATCTTGGAAAGCGGTATTATGGCGCATCACCAATGCCCAGCAGAAGCCGGAGCTCACCAAGGTTGCCAGCAGCATTCTGTGGCGGGCAACCAGCAGCCCCAGGACGGCGACGCTGGACGCCAACGCACCGATAATCACACTGAGGTAGTCCTTGTCCTCATAGAGGTCGGTGTTGTTGCCGAGAGGACTGATAGAGAACGGCATCATAGCTCTGGCGATGCGGTAGAACTGCGCCTCCAGGAAGTTCCCCCAATCCAGGGCCTCGGCGTGGCGCTCATTGAACCGGTCATCTGCTCCAAGACGCTTCGTCATGGAATTCACCGTAGGCAGTTCCGTCAGCGGAACCTCACCGTCAAGCGCTCGGTATTCGTTGCCCAGGTTGAAGGATAGCACCGCCAGGCCGAAAGCCAGGGTGATGACGCCCAGCGTCAGGTAGCGGCTGAACAGCAGCGCGGCGACGCAGCGCTGGATTCGACCTGCCAAACGCTGAGGGGCAGATAGCCGGCGCGCCCGGTTCAACTCGCATAGCAGGCCAAGAGCGATAAAGGGCAGCAGCAGCGCATAGACGTGCCAGCCCAACAGCAGCGCCGCGCACGCCTTGACGAGCAACTGCCGGAAGCGGCCCTCCTGGGCAAAAAGAACCATGCCGTGGAAGGTCAGCAGCACGCCGAA
This sequence comes from uncultured Gammaproteobacteria bacterium, assembly GCA_958295835.1. GTDB lineage: Bacteria > Pseudomonadota > Gammaproteobacteria > HK1 > HK1 > HK1. The sequence goes on along the minus strand of OY282378.1, from coordinate 2,232,408 downwards.
AAGGGAGAGGCCATTTTCGGTAGCTATCATGTCGTTGTAATACAGCAAATAGTACGACGAGAACGCCAGCAGAGTGGCAGTCGAGGCAATCCAGCGATTGGCGGTAAGCCGGCAGAGGGATAGGTAGGCCAGCGCCGCGCTGGCGGCAAAAAAGAGCAGAAGCACCATGCGGGCGGCATGGATTTTTGCCGCCAGGCTTTCCCCGAAAGGCAGTATGGCCAGTTTGATCAACGCATAGCCGCCAAGCGGAAAGCGATTGTACGGTCTGTAAGAGGGGGCACCGTCTTTATTCAGGGTTTGATAATAGAACAACAGGAAGTTGTGTTCGGGAGATAAATTCTCGGCTACCGACAAGTGGTTCGCCGATACCGAATCGTGGAACCCGGGACGGTAGAAGTGTCCCCGGTCGTTCCCGAACAGGAACACCGTTGACAGCGCCGACAGGAGTAGCAGGAGCGGTAACGACGGGCGGAACTGGAAGGGCTTGGGTTTCATGCAGCGTCCTGGTAGCTCCTCTCGAAGGCCATCGGGGATTGCTGACCGAGGCCCCGGTGACGACGATGCGGGTTATACCGACGCTCTCATGTTTGTCAAGTAGCAGATGTGTCGGTGAGGACGCGATAGATCTCGCGAGCCACGTAGCGCTTCAGGCATCGCATGACCTCGCGTTTGGACAGGCCCTCGCGGGTTCTGCGTTCGACGTAGGCTCGGGTGCGCGCGTCGGTTCGCATCCGGCACACGACGATCATGTGCAGGGCGGAGTTGGCCTGTCGGTTCCCGCCGCGGTTGAGGCGATGGCGTTGGGTCTTTCCGCTGGAGGCGGGGATTGGACAGGCGCCGCACATCATCGCGAAGCTCGCTTCGCAGCGTAGGCGGTCGGGATTCTCTCCGGCGGCGACCATCAGTTCGCCCGCGTTGGCGACGCCCACGCCTTCGAGGCGCAGCAGATGGGGGGCGAGTTCCTCGACGAGCGGGGCGATGAGCCGGTCGAGCTCGGCGATTTCGTCGTTGAGGTCCAGGACCCGGCGGGCGAGGTGTTTGAGCGCGAGTTTGGTGGCGAGCACCGGGTCGCGGTATCCGACGATGTCCGGTCGCCAAGCCGCGCAGGTGCGCAGGCGCTGCATGCGGGTGAGGTTGCGGACCTGATCGCGCACCTCCTCCGGTGCGGCGACGATGGTGTTGTGGAGCGGTTGCAGCGTCGCACGACGGCACTTGACGGCGGTCTTTCGCGTGGTACGCAGCACCCGCAAGGCTTCCACGGCGCCAGCGCGGTCCTTGGCCACCTGGACTCGACGCCCGGTGCGGGCGGCCTCCGCTGCCGCGATCGCATCCAGGGAATCGTCCTTGCCCCTGGCTCTTCGCCCTGCCCGGTCCGGGCCGGTCACTTCGAGCACCGGGACCCCCGACAGCGCCAAGTGGCGGGTGATGCCCGCGCCGTAGCTCCCGGTGGATTCGACCCCGACGCGAAGCAGCTCCCCATGAGAGCGGAACCAGCGCAGCATCGCCCGGTAGCCGGCCCGCGTCGTGGAGAACGATTCACCGCCGAGCACCGCACCGTCGAGGTTCACAACGGCCGCGGTATGCAAGTCCTGATGGGTATCCACGCCCCCGATGATGGCGGTGCGTTCGCTGGTCGTGTTCGTCATGTCGGCCCCCCTGGTCTACGATGGGCGAAGGGATGGGCGGCGAACAAAACCGAGGTCGGACACGACAGTGAAGGGACGCCTTGGGCCAGGCTCTCATCAGGTCACGAGGTCGGTCGAGGTCGGCGCCTCAACCGGTTGCCCTTGGGTGGCCGACATGTCCGGGGAATGACATCTCGGTCAGTCAGAGTGCGGGTCAAGCCACCCAGGGGCAGCCGGCCCTGCAAGCCTGAGATACGTCAGTCTCTATGCGGGTCAGGTCACCCCAGGGAACCGGCCCTCACATACTCACTATTCGCTCTCATGAACCGGTAGACCTCCCGGGTCCGACCTCCCTAGCAAACCAGGCCGCAGCTTTTGCCAGTATCGCCCGTTCTTCACGCAGACGACGGTTCTCACGGCGCAGCCGGCGTATCTCCTCGCGCTCTGCGCTGCTCAGCCCATCTCCACGCCGGCCTTCGTCACGCTCGGCCTGCGCGACCCAGTTGCGGATCGCCTGGGCGGTGGGTTCAAACTCACGAGCCAGCTCTTCCGCAGTCCGTCCGGTGCGCACCAACTCGACCATCTGGCGCCGGAAGGCCGGCGGGTATGGCGGTCTCGATTTCGGCATAGTGGATACCTCCTCCCCAAAGGGTCAGGTGTCCACGAAATCGGGTCAACTCCAGACCGGACGGCCTTCCCCGACCGGAGAACGAGTCCGGGACACCCTCAAGCGGTTGTCCGAAGACGGTGCCGACCGCGGCCGAGGGCAGGCTTCTCCACTCACCTACGATGAAGCGGTCCGGATCGTGACTCTCGCGAAGAAGCCCATCGACCGCGCCATCGTCGCCTGCTTGTTCATGGCAGGGTTGCGCAGGAGTGAAGCTGCCGCCCTCGCTTGGCGCGACATCGAGGATGCCCCTGACGGCTCCCTCCGGGTCAGGGCGCGCACATCGAAGACGAACCGCGATGGTGGTATCACGGACATTCGGTTCGTGAAGGGCACCTTCGCCGATGCGCTGCGCGTCCACCGGCCCGAGGGTGCGGAGCCCAACGCCAAGGTGTTCGGCGATCGGGACCCGCAGACCATCGGGAGAAGGTTCCAGCGTGCGGCCTGTGCCGCCGGCATCCCCCGGAAGCTCACTGCGCACTCAGGCAGGGTAGGGCTCGCCTCAGAGCTCACCGCACGCGGCGCCATCGAAACCGAAGTCATGCTTGCCGGCAACTGGTGAACCTTGCGCATGGTGGCCCACTACAGCGCAGGAGCACGCGCCGAACGTGGCGCCGTCGCCAAGTACCTCTAGCCCCTGCCGCTCACTGACAACGTTACAGGAGGCTACCAGTGACCACTAACGAAGCCCTACGAGGGCGAGTCTACGACGCGATCCGCGCCCTCAACGCCACCGCGGCCCGCCTGATGGCGGCTCGCAACCAGGTGTTCGACATGTCCCGCGGCCTGCAACGCATCGACCCGAACCGGCCCGATGCCATCGACTGCGCCGCCGTGGCCGACGTGGCCAGCCTCGCCACCACCCTCCGCGAAGAGGCGGACCGGCTGGATGCGCTGCCTTCGAGCCTGAAGGCTTGATGGCCACCACCACCACCGCCGGGGCGCACCCCGCCCCGGCACCCTTCGGAGAGAACGTCATGCACTTCACGCCCGACTACGAGCCCCGCTCGCGTCCCGATTGGTCGATAGCCGAAGACATCGGCTCCCCGTGCATCCTTTGTTGCGGAACGGGGCGGATTGCCCTCGACAGAGAGTTTAGCCGCGAGTGCCCCGACTGCGATGGTGTCGGCTTCCACACGGTTGCCGACCTCGCCGCCCTCGTCTCGCGCCCCGCCGAAGACTGACTTGCAGCGCACACACACACACACGAGGATACCCGCAATGAACGCTCTCAGAACCGCGTTCACCATGATCGGCGCCACGTTTCTCGTTTGCATCGCTCTCGACATCCACACGGCAGTAGCCGCCTCACTTGCGATCGGGATCGGAGTACCGCTCACCATCGCCGCCCTCCGGCCTTGACCTCCCCGGTCCACCATCGGAGACGAACACCATGCGCGCATCGCCTGATTACGAGCTTCGCCCGTGGCAGCGCACCGCCATCGACGAAGACGGAACGGCCCCGTGCTTGACGTGTGCAGGTACGGGAACGATCTCCGTAGATCGCAACCTCACCGGCCCCTGTCCCGACTTCACCGGAATGCGCACGGGGCGACGGCGAGACCGTCTCGTTCGCCGAGCGCGGATGGCTCTGAGCGTGGCCGGGTGCGCGGGTGCGCTCGCCGCCGCCCTGGCCGGCCCGATGCCCCGAGGCGGTGTGCCGGCGCTACCTCCCCCACGGGCGCCGACAGGGCCGCTACTGGGTCGCCGGCGACCTCCACGGCGCCCGGGGACGGTCCCTCTACGTGCGCCTCCGCCCCCCGGGGCCGCCCGGCAAGTGGACCGATGCCGCCACCGGCGAGCACGGCGACCTCCTCGACCTCATCGGCCACCGCATCGGCGCCTCGACGCTCGGCCCCGCCCTCGACGAGGCCCGCGCCTTCCTCGCCCTGCCCGTGGTGGTGCGCAACGTCCCGGAGGCCGCCCGGGCGGACCCGCCCGCGTCCTGGGACGGCGCCGCCGCGGCCCGGCGCCTGTGGCGACGCTGCCGGCCCCTCGAAGGCACTCAGGCGGAAGCCTACCTCCGTGCCCGGGGACTGGATGATTGCCGCTTCCCGGCGTTGCGCTTCCATCCCGCGCTCGCCTACCGGGACGAGTCGGGCTGGCGCCGCTTCCCCGCCCTCGTCGCCGCCGTCTCCGGCCCGGACGGCGCCCTCGAAGGCGTGCAGCGCACCTGGCTCCATCCCGAGCGTCCCGCCAAGGCCCCGGTCGCCCAGCCCCGCAAGGCCCTCGGGCGCGTCCACGGCCACGCCGTGCGCTTCGGGGCGCCCGGGGGAACCAACACAACCCTCCTCGTCGGCGAGGGCGTCGAGACCGTGCTCTCGCTCGTCGCCGCCGTCCCCGCGCTGCCCGCCGCAGCCGCGCTGTCCGCCGGCAGCCTCGCCGCCTTCGTCCCGCCCCCCGGCACCGCCCGCCTCCTTATCGCCACAGACGCCCACGCCGCGGGCCGGCGCGCCGCGGCCGGGCTCGAAGCCCGGGCGATGGTGCAGGGCCTCGCCGCCGTCGTCCTCGTGCCCGCGCACGGGGACTTCAACGACGACCTCGCCGCCCTCGGGCGCTGGCCGCGTGGCTCGCCCCGCTCCTCGGCCACGGCATCGGACAGTGAGCGGCACCTGCGCGCGCAACGGGGTGCGGCAAGTGCCATAATCGGCCCATGCGCTTCTTCAACACCGAAGGGCCGGTACGCCCGGACGACCACTACGCCGTCCCGTCGCTGGACTGCTTATTCCGGTCCAAAGTGGTCAGCGATTCCGGTGGGAGGGTGGTCACTTTTGCGGAATGCACCGGAATGGTGCAAGGGGCCTGGCCCCTGGAGTTGATCGACGCGGGACAACCGGCCGCCGTAGGACCCTTCGAGGCTTTGAAGGAGGATCCGGCCATGGTAGCCTGACTCAAGCAAATCACCCTCCGGGAAACCCGGGGCGGTTCAGTCTGAAGACTGGCCGAAAATTGGCCACCGCGGCCGACAGGAGATGGTGATGCCCCCCCCCCCCCCCCCCCGTAGAAAGCCTGTCCGGTAACGAAGACGGAGCAGGCGGAGCGCCGGCCCCGGCCGCGGCGAAGAAACCCTGGTCCAAGCCGGCCATCCGTTACATTGAGGAGGGCGAGCTGGTGGACACGGAAGCGCCCCCACCCCCGATGTCGTGGAGGGCCACGGTGACCTACCGCAAGTCGCCGTGCAGCGCGGCAGATGTGCGAGCGGAGTTCTTCCTGCAAGTCGTCCCGGAAGACGTGGAGGACCTGCCGGTCGACCGCCGGCAGCACGGCTTCGGCAATATGTATTTCCACTACGGGGAACACGCCGCGCTGGCCTTTGGCGGCCAGTGCATCGCGCAGCGGACGCTCCCCGACTATCTCATCGCCCGCATCCGGACCGGGCAGTTCGCCCCCGAAGGCGACTTGATCTGGACGGCCGAGTTCCCCGTTGCTCCACGGCTAGTATCTGAATGAAGCGGAATCAGGAGATCTGCACGGTGCGAAAGAGCCTCGATAGTACGGCTGGTGTCTTTGGCTATCTCTTTCTGTGTCTGAACGTACTTTTCTTCAGCTCTCTCCTCGCTGCCGCCCCGTCTACATTTGAGGCGCTGGCCAAGGAAGATGACTGGGTGGAGAGCCTCACCGCGGTCTGTTTTCTCCTGGCGGGCCTCGTGCTGTTCGTCACGGCCTTGGTGGAGCGGAGCTTCTTCCGGCGCTGCGTCTATATCCTCGGCGGGATGGCGATGATGTTCGCCGCCGGCGAGGAAATCAGTTGGGGGCAACGTATCTTCGGGTTTGCGACGCCCGATTTCTTGATGTCCTTGAATGAGTCGAAAGAATTCAATGTCCACAATATCAATAATGCTATGTTTAACATGATCTACTTGAATGGCACGCTGATCCTGTGCATGGCAATCGGCGCGGCTTTCCTTTGCCGGAAAGACAGGCTTTTCGGGATTCCGCTGCCGTCGATCCTGCTGATGCTGGGCTTCCTGCTAATACTTTCCTATACATCAGGAGCATACCTCAAAGAACTCTCCGGAGCGGACCTCAGAGAATATGTAAAGAGTATTAGAAGATCCGTCGGAGGATTTTTTATGGTCCATGAAAGAGGAGGGTTGCTTCTGTTTTTTCTGATCTTCGCCTTGTTTTCAAGGCAAGTCAAATTGGTTATTGCCTGCGCTGCTACTCTGGCGCTCGTTTTGGCTCTCACATACGTGAACTACCATGTCAACGTCAGTTTTGAAAGCACGCATCACATACGTGCAAGCCTGTTCGAGGTGCGCGAGTATCTGTTCGGCCTCGGCTGCCTTTTCTATTGTCTGGAGATCTTGATGGCTCAGGGACGGCTCGCTCAGGGACGGCTCGCTCAATCTCACGGGCATCATTCACCCGCCCCCCCCCCCCCCCCGAAGCTTCCGGGCAGACGGCTCCCCATTCTTGATGATGAGCTGCTATCTGGTCATTGCAGGCAGTATCGGGTTGATTTTATTGGGGCATTTCACCACCATCGCTAGAACTGCCGCCATCAAGGAGGCACTCTGGTCAGTCACGGCCGACGAACCGGCGGCCCGCTCCGACTTCGACATCTATCTTCGCGAGAACACGGTGGCCTACCTCAAATCGCCGTGCGGCGCGACAGATGTGCAAGCGCCGTTCTTTCTGCACGTCGTCCCGGAGAACGTGGAAGACCTGCCGGCCGACCGCCGGCAGTACGGCTTCGACAATCTGGACTTCCACTACGGGGAACACGCCGCCCTGGACTTTGACGGCCAGTGCATTTTTGAGCATCCGCTCCCCGACTATCCCATCGCCCGCATCCGGACCGGGCAGTTCACCCCCGAAGGCGACCAGATCTGGATGGCCGAGTTCCCCGTCGGCGCGGTGGAAGGCGAACCGTCACCGTCCACTGCTGTCCCATAGTTCTCCGGAGACCCGGCATACATGAAGACTATCTGTGTCAAGCGACATCTGAGTCTGTGCCCCACTAAACATCCATGGTCGAGCCTCGACCACCCCGAAGCGATGAAATGGAGTGGGCCGGTGCGCAGGTGGTGCACAATGGTCGGCGGGAGCGGGACAGAGGTCGTCTTGCTACACGGTGGGAAGAGAACCTTCACCCCGATGTCTAAACTGACCCGGTCGGTCGGCATCGCAGCTACCACGCGCTGCTGGAAGCCTTCAAAGCCAGGACGGGCTGCCCGGTGATAGTGAACACCAGCTTCAACGTGCGCGGCGAGCCTATCGTCTGTAGCCCGGCAGACACCGTCCGCTGCTTCATGGTCACGGACCTCGACTGCCTCGCCATCGGTAACTGCTTCTTGCGCAAAGAGGAACAGGACGCGTCGCTCATGCACGAGTATGTAGACCCGCCAGTAGCATAAAAAGCTATCGAAAACGCCAGTTCGTGCTGTGATAGCAGGGTGGAACGCCTGCCGCGCCGGTGTAGCTCATCCTCACTGGGAGTGAACATGAACTGGGCCGTCTAGTGTGCGGAATACTACTTGTACAGAGACGTTGCGCGCGCCAATGCATATGAGTTTGTGCAACAATCGGGTAGACTTCTTCGAGCCTGATTGATACAGTTAGGCATGGTTCGACGTTTCATGAACAAACGTACAAAGGGCGAGAGACACCGTGGTTAGCACCAAGACTGGGCGTGGGGCCGCTCCGGGAGGAGTCTCGATAGTAGGGGTTGGTGTCTTTGGCTATCTCTTTCTGTGTCTGAACGTACTTTTCTTCAGCTCTCTCCTCGCTGCCGCCCCGTCTACATTTGAGGCGCTGGCCAAGGAAGATGACTGGGTGGAGAGCCTCACCGCGGTCTGGTTTCTCCTGGCGGGCCTCGTACTGTTCGTCACGGCCTTGGTGGAGCGGAGCTTCTTCCGGCGCTGCGTCTATATCCTCGGCGGGATGGCGATGATGTTCGCCGCCGGCGAGGAAATCAGTTGGGGGCAACGTATCTTCGGGTTTGCGACGCCCGATTTACTGATGCGCTTGAATGAGCAGGAAGAATTCACTGTCCACAATATCATCAATGGATTGTTCGACATTATCTACCTGAATGGTGCGCTGGTCCTGTGCATGGCAACCGGCGCGGCTTTCTTTTGCCGGAAGGACAGGCTCTTCGGGATTCCGCTGCCGTCAATCCTGCTGGTGCTGGGCTTTCTGCTAATACTTTCCTATACATCAGGAGCATACCTCAAAGAACTCTCCGGAGCGGACCTCAGAGAATATGTAAAGAGTATTAGAAGATCCGTCGGAGGATTTTTTATGGTCCATGAAAGAGGAGGGTTGCTTCTGTTTTTTCTGATCTTCGCCTTGTTTTCAAGGCAAGTCAAATTGGTTATTGCCTGCGCTGCTACTCTGGCGCTCGTTTTGGCTCTCACATACGTGAACTACCATGTCAACGTCAGTTTTGAAAGCACGCATCACATACGTGCAAGCCTGTTCGAGGTGCGCGAGTATCTGTTCGGCCTCGGTTGCCTTTTCTATTGTCTGGAGATCTTGCTGGCTCAGGGACGGCTCGCGCAATCTCACGGACGTCAATTCAGCGGCCGAGTGAACCGGTCAATCACGATGTCTAACGCGAAAACGCACGACGTAAAGCCGAATCCGTCCGTTGCCGGGCACATCGGCCCTGCTCCAGGGCGCATCCGCTGTGCGCTGCGCCTGGTCGGCTGGAACGCGCTGTTTCTCGTTGAACCGCCCCGGGTTTCCCGGAGGGTGATTTGCTTGAGTCAGGCGGCCATCGCCGACTCTCGCAGTTGGTGGTCGTAGTGTGCCTCGAATTCAGCCGGAGGCACATACCCGAGAGGGTGTAGGTCCGAAACTGCTCCATCAAGCGGCCCGTTTGCAAGGAAACGGCACCACGTTGTCGGGAATGTTGACTTCTCGCCGGTAGGCGCCTGACAACAACTCCCATGCCGAGTCGAACCGTTTGCTTTGAATGAGCGCACGAAGGGTCAGGATGGCCTGCCCCCCGATTCCGGCACTCGGGGGCAGGCCCCCGGCGTGACGCCAACGCATCCCCGAACGCTTCATCCGTTGGGTGACCAGCGTCTTGCACGCCGCCTCCACCACCCCCGAGCCAATGGGCAGATGGCGGGCCTTCGCCTCGGCATAGCCCATGCGGTGCCGGTTGTTGCGCAAGTATCCCAACACTTCGGCGATACGCTTGTTCCCCGGATGGGTCCTGCACAGATGGTTCAGCGAGCGAATCACCTTCTCCACGCCGGCGCAGTCATGCCGCAACAAATGGCGCAGCTTCTCGTACTGTGCCCGCCCCTTGGCATTGCCCTCTCCATAGCAGGCATCGAGCCCCGACTTCAGTTGCTCGGCCGCGTGGTAGAAGTCCACTATTGCCGTCCCCTGCACCGCCAACGTATCGAGAAAGTTCCAGTTGTCGCGCGCCCCGTCGGCAATCGTCACTACGTGCAGGGCCGGGCGCTTGCCGAGCACCGCTTCGAGCTCCGCGCCGAGCGTCCTCTTCAACACCTCTTTGTGCGGCTGCGGCATCCGGCCAAAATACACCGTATCGAGCCGCTCCCCCTCGGCATCGTAGTACGTGAGCGTCGCACACCCCGCCTCCTGGTAGCCCGCAGACCCATCGGCCCGCTTCGCGTCCTTCATCGGAATCATCACCCCATCGAGCGACACCGCCACCGTCACCGCCTCCTGCGCCACCTCGCTGCTTGCGCGCAACGCCGCCTCGAACGCCTCGCGCTGCCCCTCCCACTGCCCACCCAGCGCCTTCGGCAACCGGTCCAGTGAACTCTTCGAGGGCGTCATCTGCCCCAACTCCCGAAACACTCTCTCCCCCTCCTGCGCCGTCACGTGCGCCACCACCACGCTCGCCTGGCGCGCCGCCAGCGCCGTCCAGTGCCCCGCGACTATCCCCGCACGCAGCTCCATCGGCACCACCGCGCGCTCCCCGCCGCATCGGTACAGTGTGCGATGCACTCCCACCGCGCCCGCCGCACTCGTGTACGTCGCGTGGCTGCGCAGCACCCGGCGGTACCGACGCCCCTCTATCTCGACGAACGGCAAGTCCATGTCTGCGTATTCCGGTCCAAGCCGATCACCGATTCCGGTGCAACCCGATCACCGATTCCGGCGCAAGCCGATCACTGATTCCGGTCGAACCCGATCACCGATTCCGGTCCCAAGCCGATCACTTTTCGGCGCTGACCGGAATCGTGCGATTCGTCCGATGTGAAGGAGTCCACGACGCGGGATATCCCCTTGCGATGACATCTTCTCGCCTTTTCCAGCGAGGGGACGTCAATGGCATTCAGGAGGTTATTCATGCGCAAGATTCACAGCACCCTGCGGTTGTTCTTCGAGGCCGGGCTGTCGATTCGGGCCATCGCCCGCACCCTGCGGGTCTCGCCGGAGGTCCCCGCGAAAGCGGGGATGGGCGATTACATCCGCCGTGCCCAGGTGGCGGGGCTGAGCTGGCCGTTGCCCGAGGGGCTTGACGAGCGGGCGCTCGAAGCACGGCTGTTCCCTGGCGCCGGCCCAGCGTGCGATGCCGGATTGGGCGCACGTTCACGCCGAGTTGCGGCGCAAGGGGGTCACCCTGTCGCTGCTGTGGCAGGAGTACAAGGGCGAGCATCCCGAGGGGCTTCAGTACAGCCAGTTCTGCGAGCGCTACCGCGCCTTCCGCCAAGGCGTTGATGTGGTCATGCGCCACAACCACCGCGCCGGCGAGAAGCTGTTCGTCGACTACGCCGGGCACACGGTGCCCATCGTGGACCGAGAGAGCGGGGCGCGGCGCGAGGCGCAGGTGTTCGTCGCGGTGCTCGGGGCGTCGAGCTACATCCCCGCGGACGCGGGGACCACCTGGGCGCAGACGCTGCCTGACTGGTGCGCCTCCCACCCCCGATGGAGGCATTCGGGGGCAGGCCCGCGCACGCTGCGGTTTCTCGGCGGGGTCCCCGAGTGCGTGGTCCCGGACAATCTGCGCTCGGCGGTGAGCCGGGCGCATCGCTACGAACCCGACCTCAACCCCACCTACGCCGACCTCGCCGAGCACTACGGCTTCGTCGTCATACCGGCGCGGGTGCGCCGCCCCCGCGACAAGGCCAAGGTCGAGGCCTGCCCCCGAATGGGGGAATCGGGGGTCGCCGTCCAGCTCGTCGAGCGCTGGATTCTCGCCGCGCTACGCCACCGCACCTTCTTCTCGCTGGCCGAACTCAACCGCGCCATCGCCGAACTGCTCGCACGGCTCAACGAGCGCCCCTTCCACAAGCTCCCGGGCTCACGGCGCAGCGCCTTCGAGTCCACCGACCGCCCGGCGTTGCGCCCGCTGCCCGCCGAGCCCTACGTCTTCGCCCAGTGGAAGAAGGTCCGCGTGCACCTCGACTACCACGTCGAACTCGACCGCCACTACTACTCCGTCCCCCCACCCCTTGGTCGGGCGCCAACTCCTCGCCCGATACACCGCCCACACCATCGAACTCCTCGACCGCGGACAGCGCGTCGCCTCACACCGGCGCTCCCACCAGCCCGGGCGCCATACCACCGTCCCCGAGCACATGCCCGAGTCACACCGGCGCTTCGCCCAACAGTACTCCCCCGAGCGCTTCTCGCGATGGGCCGAGTCCATCGGGCCGGCCACCGCCGCGCTCATCGCCGATATCCTCCACGCCCGCCGACACCCCGAGCACAGCTACCGCTCATGCCTCGGCATCCTGCGACTGGCCAAGACCTACTCCAACCCCCGACTCGAAGCCGCCGCTCAGCGCGCCCTCACCCTCGGCACCCGCTCGGTTCGCTCCATCGAGTCCATCCTCAAGCACCGTCTCGACGAGCGCGCGCTCAACGAGGCACACGAACGCCCGCTGCCCGCCGACCACGACAACATCCGCGGGCCGTCCTACTTCCACTGAGCCACAGGAGACCTCACCGATGTTGACCCACCCGACCATCGACAAGCTCCACCAACTGCGCTGCGCCGCCATGGCCGCGGCCCTGGCCGAACAACTCCACTCCCCCCAGTACGAGGCGCTCTCGTTCGAAGAACGCCTCGGCCTGCTCGCCGACCGCGAACTCACCCTGCGCGACGACCGCCGCATGACCAGCCGACTGCGACGCGCCAAGCTGCGACACCCCAACGCCTGCATCGAGGACATCGACTTCCGACACCCCCGGCGCCTCGACAAAGCCCTCATCCGCTCCCTCGCCTCCGCACGGTGGCTGCGCGAACGCCTCAACATCCTCATCACCGGACCCACCGGCGTCGGCAAGTCCTGGCTCGCCTGTGCCCTCGCCCACCACGCCTGCCGCGACGGCTTCTCCGTGCTGTACCTGCGCACCCCCAGACTCCTCCACGACCTCGCCATCGCTCGCGGCGACGGCCGCTACACCAAGCTCCTCGCCGCCTTCGCCAAAACCGACCTCCTCGTCCTCGACGACTTCGGACTCGCCAAGCTCAACGCCGAGAACCGCCGCGACCTCCTCAGAACTCCTCGAAGACCGCTACGCCTCTCGCTCCACCCTCGTCACCAGCCAGCTTCCCCTGGCTCAATGGCATGAACTGCTCGGCGACCCTACCCTCGCCGACGCCATCCTCGACCGCCTCGTCCACAACGCCTACAAGCTCGAACTCAACGGAGGCTCCATGCGAAAACACCACGCCGGGTTGACCCAACCCGATCACTGCACGGCATAATCATCGCCCCGCGTCGCTTCGCTCCGACTGGTGATCGGCTTGACCGGATTCGGTGATCGGCTTCAACCCGGAATCGGTGATCGACTTCACCGGAATGCGCATCCATGTCGAGACGTTCCAGCGTCTCACCGACCACTTCACGTTCGGCTTCGGCAAACAGAGCACGGAACTCATGCTCCATCCCTTCGAAGTCTTCACCGGTCACCGGGCGCGCTCGCAAGGCGTTGACCTCCTCGACCAGTCGCGCGAGGGCTTTCTCTCCTCGCGCGCGATGGCTGGCGCAATGGCTGGGTGCGTGAAATACTGGCATTGGGGCAGCCCTCCGGGGCGATGTTGGGGTTCGCACCGCACATTGTTCCAGAGGACCACTGCCCCGTCTTCCCTCCCCGTCGAGCCCGCTCCTGACAAATTGTCACCGATGCCCCTTAACGCCTCTCCCTTCAAAATATACAATTCCAATCATTTCGATCACTTATGAAAATTGCTTAATGTCAATTCGAGATCTACACCCCAGGAGAACCGCTGGAATGTCATCGCGCGATTTGTGGTCCAGCTTGATATCCTCGATCCGTGCTTCACCGAGTGCGAGCTGCGATTTCCGTGTCTGTCTCATGGAGGTCCGTCGTGCGAAGATTGCCGACAATGGGCGGATTGGGGAGGAAATTCCTGCATAGATTACCTGATATGGAAAATCTTCTCAATCTTGAATCGAAATTTATTCTTTGGATTCAAATAGATATCTATTTTCTGGCAAGCACTAACTATATGATGTAAGGAGAAATTGTGTGAGGGTATGGTAAAGATGGGTTCGTCGGATGCCCCGCCGGCACCGAAATCCGAGCATCGGGCCCGCGCCCGATGAGCGACCGTCCCGCGGTTCGCCCGCATACGTTGCGCGCGCATCTGCGCGAGACCATGCGCCTCGCGTTTCCCGTCATGCTCGCCCGGCTGGGGGTGCTGACGATCGTCGCGATGGACACCGCGATGAGCGGCCACGCATCAGCGGACGATCTCGCCTGGTACGTGGTCGCGGTCGCGCCGCAGGTCCCGCTGCTGCTCGTGGGAATCGGGCTGCTGATGGGCACGGTGGTGATGACCGCCCAGGCCGTCGGGGCCGGCAAGCCGGCAGGCTGCGGCGCGATCTGGCGCACCGCGCTCGTGCACGCGCTCGGCGCCGGCGCGCTGATGGCGCTCGCATGTGCGTTCGGGGAATCGTTCCTGCTCGCGGCCGGGCAGCCCGCGGACATCGCGGCCGGCGGCGGCCGGGTGCTGGCGGCGCTCGGCCTCGGGTTGCCGGGCCTGCTGCTGTACGTGGCGACGAGCTTTTTCCTCGAAGGTATCGGCCGCCCGATCCCGGGGATGGTGATCATGATCGGTGCGAACGTCCTGAACGTCGGCTTGAACTGGCTCCTGGTCTTCGGCCACGGCGGGTTCCCGGCCCTCGGCGCGGAAGGCGCGGCGATCGCGACGAGCATCGTCCGCTGGTGCATGTTCGCCGCCGCCGTGCTGTACGTGCTCCGATTCGTCAACCGGCGGCGCTTCGGGATCACGGCCGCGGGCGATCCGGCCGAGCGTCTCGGCCCGCGCATGCGCCGGATCGGGCTGCCGGCGGGGCTCGCGCACGGGATGGAGGCGAGCGCATTCGCGGCGATGACCCTGATCGCCGGCCTGCTCGGAGCGGCGGAAGTCGGCGGCTATTCGATCCCGATGAACCTGCTCGCCCTCGCGTTCATGGGCGCCATCGGGCTCGCGACCGCGGCCAGCGTCCGGGTCGGGAACGCGGTGGGCCGCGGGGACCGGAGCGGCGTGCGCTGGGCCGGATGGGTGGCTGCCGGCGTGGCCGCGGTCTACATGGCGGGGCTCGCGGTGGTGTTCGCCCTCGCGCCGGCCTGGTTCACGAGGCTGTACACGACGGACGCGGCGGTGCTCGCGGTTGCCGTCCCGGCGCTCCTGGTGTGCGCGGTCGCGGCGGTCCCGGACGGCGTGCAGACGGTGTTCATCGGCGCGCTACGCGGTGCATCGGACGTCTGGCCCGCGACCGCGCTCTACGTCGTCGCGTTCTGGATCGTCATGGTCCCGCTCGGCTACTGGCTCGCGGTGCCCCGGGCGATGGGAGCGCCCGGCCTGATGATAGCGGTCGCCGTCGGCGCGACCCTCGCCGCCGTGCTCCTCGGCTGGCGCTTCCGGCAGGTGTCCGCCCGCGCCGTCCGGCGGGTGTGAAGGAGTCCCGGTTCCGATGTGACACGGGACACCCACCGGGCAATAATCGCGTGCCGGATCCGGCGGGCGGTGCGCCGGATCAATCCCCCGGCCGATACCAGGGACAACAGGCGCCATGACCCGATCCGCGATGCCCCTCTCCCGTTTCACGGTGCTCGATCTGACCCGGGTGCGGGCCGGCCCGACCGCGGTGCGCCAGCTCGCGGACTGGGGGGCCGACGTCATCAAGATCGAGGCGCCCGAGGCGGTGGACAAGGCCGAGGGGATGGGCGGCGCGAGATACGGGCCGGACTTCCAGAACCTCCACCGCAACAAGCGGGCGATGACCCTGAACCTCAAGGAGCCCGACGGCCGCGCGGCGTTCATGCGCCTCGTCGAGCGCGCCGACGTCGTGGTGGAGAACTATCGTCCCGACGTGAAGTCGCGCCTCGGAATCGACTACCCCGCGTGCCGGGCGGTGAACCCGAGGATCGTCTACGCGAGCATCTCCGGGTTCGGGCAGAACGGGCCGTATCGCCTGCGCCCCGGATTCGACCAGATCGCGCAGGGCATGGGCGGGTTGATGTGGATCACCGGCCTGCCCGGCCAGGGGCCGGTACGGGTCGGGGTGCCCATCGCGGATCTGGCGGGCGGGCTCTACGCCTCCATCGGCATCTTCGTCGCGCTGCTCGAGCGCGAGGAGACCGGCGAGGGCCGCTGGGTGCACTCGTCGCTGCTGGAGGCGCAGATCGCGATGCTCGACTTCCAGGCGGCGCGCTGGACGATCGCCGGCGAGGTCCCGCCCCAGGCCGGGAACAACCACCCGACGAGCATCCCCACCGGGGTGTTCGAGACCGCGGACGGTTACATCAACGTCGCCGCGAGCGGGGACGGGATGTGGAGGCGACTGTGCGAGGTGCTCGGCGACCCCGGCATGCGCGACGATCCCCGCTTCGCCACCGGCGAGGCGCGCTCGGAGAACCGGGACCGCCTCAACCAACGGATCCAGGAACACCTCCGCAAACGCACCTGCGCGGAATGGATCGAGTCGCTCAACGGCACGGGGGTCCCCTGCGGACCGATCTACCGGATGGACGAGATGTGGAAGGACGACCAGGTCGAACACCTGCGGATGCAGCGCGCCACGCACCACCCGGCGCTCGGCGAGGTCGCCGTCGTGCGCAACGCGGTGAACATCGAAGGCGTGCCGCCCATGCCTTACCGCCATACCGCGGAGCGCGGCGAGCACACCGACGAGATCCTCGGCGAGTTCGGCTTCACCATCGGCGAGATCGCCGACATGCGATCGAGGAACGTCATATGAATGCGCCCGCGGCATCAGCGTCAGCGCCGGTACCGGTACCGGTTTCCACCGGCAAGATCATCGCCGGGAAGAGGGGAGGGGTCGGATATCTCGGGCTCAACCAACCCGAGAAGCACAACGCGATCTCCTACGCGATGTGGGTGGCGATCGCCGAGGTCATGGAGTCGTTCCGCGCCGACGACGAGGTCCGGGTGGTAGTGGTGTCGGGGGAGGGCGGGCGCGCGTTCTCGGCCGGCGCCGACATCTCCGAGTTCTCCGCAAACCGCAGCACCGAAGAGCAGGTCAAGATCTACGACGCAGCGGGCCGCGACGCCTACGATGCGATCACGAACCTCCCGAAGCCGGTCATCGCCCGGATCGAGGGCTACTGCATCGGCGGCGGGCTGGCCACCGCGCTCTGCGCGGACCTGCGCATCGCGACCGAAGATTCCAGGTTCGGCATTCCCGCCGCGAGGCTGGGTGTCGGCTACTCCTACGCGGGCCTGCGTCCCCTCGTCGACCTCGTCGGTCCGTCCCGCGCAAAGGAGATCCTGTTCACCGCCAAACGATTCACCGCATCCGAGGCGCTGCGGATGGGGCTCGTGAACCAAGTCCTGCCGCGCGAGGAGATCGGCGGCTTCGTCGACGACTACGCACGGACGATCGCGGCCAACGCGCCGCTCACCGTGAAGGCGTGCAAGACGGTGGTGGCCGAGCTGGTCAAGGACCCTGCCGACCGTGACGTCGCGCTCTGCGAGGAGGTGGTCGAAGCCTGCTTCGGGAGCGAGGACTACAAGGAAGGACGGACCGCGTTCATGGAGAAGCGCCCGCCCCGGTTCACGGGGCGCTGAAAAGGGGGCGGCTTCGCGGGAATGAGCGAATTCGTCGATCATCTCGCCGACCTTTTCCAGGCATTCGGTCCGGTGACGGTCCGGCGCATGTTCGGCGGCCATGGCGTCTTTCGCGACGGGCTGATGTTCGCACTCGTCGTCGATGACGCGCTCTACCTCAAGGCAGACGAGCAGAATCGCGTCATGTTCGAGTCGTGCGGACTGCCTCGATTCGACTACGCCAGGAGGGGAAAGCGCGTTTCACTCTCCTACTACCTCGCCCCGGGCGACGCCTTGGAGGATCCGCTGACGCTCGCCGAATGGGCGCGACCCGCATTCGACGCGGCGCTTCGCGGAACCCGTGCCCCCGGCGGTGAACCATCGGCGGCGTTGTGACCAGCAGGCGATTCACCTAACCCATCTTTACCACTCCACCCCACAATATCTCATTGCATCATACAGTTACGATGGTCGAGGTCGGCGAGTGGCACTACAATCGTGTGCCGAGGGTCGTTCAGACGAGGGTTTTGCGGACCCCTCCGGGTGCGTGGTCGATGCCCAGGGCCTCGTAGATGGCCTGCTGGGGTGGTTCGGCGCGGGTGGCTTTTCGCACGTGCAGGGTGCGCCCGTCGGCGCGTCGGAAGGTGGCGGTGATGCGCTGCTGCCCTTCGAGGATTCGGCGAAGGGTGGTCCAACGGGCGCACTGGCCGGTTTGGCGCAGGCGCCGGCGAATCACCTGGACGAGTTGATAGGCGATGACGGTGATGAACAGATGGCCTTCGGCGCGGATGGGCTTGTGGTGATAGATGGGGCGCAGGCCGAGTTCGGATTTCAACGAGCGGAACACGGCCTCGATGTCGGTGAGGGTGAAGTAGGTGCGCCACAGGGTGGATTCGTCCCAATCGGTTTGATTGGTGCGCAGGCAGTACACGCCGGGGTGGGTCAGCATGGAGCCGGGGAGCGCACGGCGGGTGAAGCGTACGGCGGTGGCACGCTCGCCGGTCTCGTCGGTGTCGAGTTCGATGTCGTAGTGTTGGGCGACGCCGCGGCTTGTCTCTTTGAGCCGCCCGATGCGCTGCCAGACTTGGTCGGTGCGTTTGTGGGTGCGGGGTTTGGACAGCCCGTCGGAGAGCCGGGTGAGGGCGGCCTCGAAGCGTTGGGCGAAGCGCTCGACGATGGCGCGCTCCTTGGCGGCGCGCGCTTCGGAGAAGCAATACAGGCGCACTTCCTGGCCGTCGTCGCTGAGGACCTTGTGCAGATGCACGCGGTGATGGGAGGCGGTCTCGATGGACAGCGCCGCGTCGGCGTCGAAGTGGCGGGTGCGTTCGCGGCTGACTACCAGGTAGCGGTATTGGTGCTCGCGCAGCCAGCGCACGCGGTCTTCGGTGGCGATGCCGCGGTCCATCACCACCAGGGCGCCGCGCGGGGCGTTGAGGGCGTCGAGCATCTGGGCGAGGGTGTGATGTTCGCGCACGTTGCCGGCGAAGACTTGGGAGCGGCGCACGAAGCCGCTGGCGTCGAGCACCAGTCCCAAGGTGAGCAGCGGGCAGTCGGTGCGTTTGTCCTTGGAGTGTCCGCGCCGGGCGTTGGGTTGTCCGCTCGCCTCGCCCTCGAAGCCTGCCCCCGCGTGGGGTAAGCGGGGGTAGGTATTGGTCAGGTCGTAGAGGGTGACGGTGGGGTGGAGGTCGAACAGGTCCATCGCCCGGTCGAAGAGGGGGCGTTCGATGGCTTCGCGGTGCGCCATCAGCGCATCGCAGGCGCGGTACAGTCGCATCGGCCCCATCATCTCGAAGTCCACGCCCAGGAGTTCGCCCAGGGCGCTGCGTTCGCCCAGCCAGCGCCGGGTGGCGCGCTCGGAGCCTGGCCGGGCCATACGCGCGATGATGGAGCCGATGGCGGCGGTGCGTAACGACGCCCCGATGCCCAGTGCTTCGAGCCGCGTGCGCAGGCCGAGCTGGTCCATCGCCCACAGGCCGACGTGCTCCACGCCGACCGAGCGGGGGCGAATCAGTTCCAGGGAGTCGACGTCGACGGGTTGGAAGTCGTGCCTCTGGCTCGCCGGCGAGGATGCAGCGCCGATGCGCTCACCGGCGAGCAGCAGCGCGGTGATGCGTTGGGCGTGTGATTCGAGCGCCGGGGGGCCATCGGGTGGCAGTGGTAGCTGACCGGCGAGGAGTTCGTCGATGCGCCGGCACAGCACCGGCCACTCGCTTGGTGCGACGTCGAAGTGCCGTCCCAGGTTGAGCAGGGTGCGTTGTCGCACCTTCGAGCCGGTGCGCTCGGAGCGCACGAGGCGGAAGGTGAAGTACTCGCCGATGCTGCGGGTACGGGTGCGGCGGATGAACATGGGCGCACGGTAGCGGCGGGCGGGATGTGGTGCAACAGAGCGAATTCATTTTATGGCACTACATCAGCCTCTCCGACGACACATCAACAAGTTACGCGCAAAAAACGGCCAAATCGGGGCGAATTCCCATCCAATCGCAGCTCGCAGTGGTAAAGATGGGCTAACCTTCCGGCACCCTCCGGCCGGCCCGGATCGCGAAGCGAGGCGTGGCCGGAACCGGAACATCCCCCGCGAACACGGTCCCACATCGATGCTTTCCGCTCTTGAACTCGATCTCGTCCCGAGGAGCCGGCGCGAGGACGTCGACTTCGACAACCTCGGCTTCGGCGACATCTTCTGCGATCACATGTTCAGCATGGAATGGGAGGACGGCGAGTGGCGCCGGCCCCGGATCATGCCCTACGGCCCGATCGCCATGGAGCCGGGCAATGCCACCCTGCACTACGGGCAGGCGGTGTTCGAGGGCATGAAGGCGTTTCGGGGAGGCGACGGCCGGGTGCGCATCTTCCGCCCGGACATGAACGCGCGCCGGCTCGAAGTGTCCTGCGATCGGCTATGCGTGCCCCCGGTAGACCCCGAGGTCTTCCTCGGTGCGGTGGAGCGGCTCGTCGCCGTCGACCGGGCGTGGATCCCGGCGCGGCGCGGGGAGTCGCTCTACATCCGCCCCATCATCTTCGGCAACGAGGCACATATGGAGGTCCGCCCCTCGCGCGCGTTCCGGATGCTGGTGATCACCTGCCCGGTGCGCTCGTACTTCGACGAGTCCATGCCGGCGGTGACCCTGAAGGTCGAGGACACCTACACCCGCGCCGCCCCCGGCGGAACCGGCGCAGCCAAGACCGCCGGCAACTACGCCGGCAGCCTGTATCCCGCCGAGCTGGCCCGCCGGGAGGGGTACATGCAGGTGCTGTGGCTCGACGGTGTCGAGCATCGCTACGTCGAGGAAGTCGGGGCGATGAACATTTTCTTCCGCATCGACGGCTATATCGTCACCCCCGAGCTGCGCGGCACCATCCTCCCCGGCGTCACCCGCGACGCGGCGATCACCCTGCTGCGCGAGAACGGCCACGAGGTGGTCGAGCGCCGGATCACGATCGACGAGATCGTCGATGCGTCGAAGGGTGGGGCGCTGGAGGAGGCGTTCGGGGCGGGGACGGCGGCGGTGATCTCCCCGGTCGGGACCATGGCGTACAGGGGCGAGGAGATCCGCGTCAACGCGAATGCCTCCGGCCCGGTGACCCAGTGGCTCTACGACCGGATCACCGGCATCCAGCTCGGCGAGTGCGACGACCCCCACGGCTGGTGCCGGGTGCTGCCGGATTCACGTTGACATGGCCGAACGGAGCGGATTTCGCGCCTGAATGTCCATACGAAGCCATTATCGCGTGACGTCGGCGACGGCCGGAAGGCGGTCGGAGCCGAAGACGCCCGTACGGTGGAACCGCTGTCGCGGGATCGGGGGGCGCCGCCGGGAACCGCCGCGCGCGTGCATCTGACGGAGTTGCTCCGCCGGGGCGCGGGCGCCCGGCAGTGGCCGAAGCCGGCCACGGCGATCGATGCCTCGGCTGCCCGCCGCGCCGCGCGGGCCGCGTTGACGCCGGAGGCCGGTGTCGCACCGGACCTGCCGATCGCCGCGAAGGCGGAGGTGATCGCGCGCGCCGTCGCCGTCCATCCGGTCACCCTGGTGATCGGGGCCACCGGCTCGGGGAAGAGCACCCAGCTTCCGAAGATCTGCCTTGGAGCGGGCCGCGGAATCGGTGCGATGATCGGCCATACGCAGCCCAGGAGGATCGCGGCGCGGAGCGTGGCGGCACGGGTCGCGGCGGAGCTCGGCACGGATCTCGGGCGGCTCGTGGGCTACCAGGTGCGCTTCGGCCGGCAGGTGGCGCCTGACACCCTCGTCAAGCTGATGACCGACGGCATCCTGCTCGCGGAGATCCAGCGCGACCGCGACCTGCTCGCCTACGACACCCTGATCATCGACGAGGCGCACGAGCGCACCCTCAACGTCGACTTCGTTCTGGGTTACCTGCGCGAGCTCCTGCAACGGCGTCCGGAGCTGCGGGTCGTGGTGGCCTCGGCCACCCTGGAGGTCGAGAAGCTGCGCGCGTTCTTCCGCGGAGCCCCGGTCGTCGAGGTGGAGGGCCGGACCTATCCCGTCGAGATCCGGTACCGGCCCGGGACCGAGGGGGAGGACGTCCCGGACAAGGTGGCGGGGGCGCTCGCGGAGATCCGCGACGAGCCGGGGGACGTGCTGGTGTTCCTCTCCGGGGAACGCGAGATTCGGGAGACCGAGGCTCGGCTGGGCCGTCTGGGGCTCGCGGACACGGAGCTGTTCCCCCTCCATGCGCGGATGCCCGTGGAGCGCCAGCAGGCGCTGTTCGCGCCTTGCGGCCGGCGCCGGGTGGTGCTGGCGACGAACGTGGCGGAGACCTCCCTGACGGTGCCGGGGGTGCGCTTCGTCATCGACGCGGGCACGGCCAGGGTGAGCCGGTATGCGCACCGCACCGGGGTGCAGCGGCTGCCGGTGGAGCTGATCGCGCGGGCGTCGGCGGAGCAGCGCGCCGGGCGCTGCGGGCGGACCGGCCCCGGGGTGTGCATCCGGCTCTACGACGAGGCCGACTTCGCGGCGCGCCCCGTCCATCCGGAGCCCGAGATCCGGCGCTCGGACCTCGCCGCGGTGCTGCTGCGGATGCTGTCGCTGGGGCTGCGCGACGTGGACCGTTTCCCGTTCATCGATCCTCCCGACCGGCGCCACGTCAACGACGGCCTGCGGCTGCTGCGCGAGCTGGGCGCGGTGGATGGCGGCGGCGGTCTCACGAAGATCGGCCGCCGCCTCGCGCGCTTCCCGCTCGACCCGAGGATCGGGAGGATGCTGCTGGAGGCCGACGCGCTCGGCTGCGTCGCCGAGGTGCTGGTCATCGCGAGCTTCCTGAGCGTGCCGGACCCCCGCGAGCGGAATCCCGAGCGGAAGGCGGCGGTTCAGACCGCCCACGGCCGATTCACCGACCCCCGCTCCGATTTTCTCGGAATCGTCAATCTCTGGCGCCGCTTCCGGTCGGTCGCGAAGGAACCGGGTGAGTCGATGCGCCGGTTCTGCCGCCGGCATTTCCTGTCGCCGGCCCGGATGCGGGACTGGCTCGACGTTCATGGCCAGATCCGCGACATATGCGGTGAGCTCGGCATTCGACCGCGCGCACTCGGAGCTCCACCCGGACGGATCCACCGGACACTGCTCACGGGGCTGCTTCGCTGTGTCGGCACGCGCACGCCGGAGGGGCAGTACTGCGGTCTTCGAGGCACCACCTTCCGGCTTGCCTCGGGATCGGTCCTCCATCCGGCCGTTGCCCCGTGGATCGTCGCCGCGGAGGTGGTGGAGACCGAGCGGGCGTACGCCTTCGTCGCCGGACGGGTTCGCGCGGAGTGGGTGGAGAAGGCTGCCGGCGATCTCGTGCGCCGCACCCACTTCGACGCGCACTGGGATGCGCGCCGAGCCGAGCCGATGGTGTTCGAACAGGTGGCGCTGTACGGACTGACGGTCATTGCACGCCGCCGGGTGAGGTTCGCGCCGGTCAGCCGCGAGGGCGCCCGCGAGGTCTTCCTGCGCTCCGGGCTCATCGAGAACGGGTATGCCTGCGACCACGCCTTCGCCGAACGAAACGCCCGAGTGCTGGCGCGGCTGCGTGCCGCCGAGCACAAGCTTCGCAGTCCCGGCGCGGTGGTGGGTCATGATGCGGTCTTCGCCTTCTACGACGCGCGGGTTCCGTGCCACGTCGTCGATGGGCGGAGCTTCGAGGCATGGCTGTCCGGGATCGACGAAGACGCGGCGCATGGGCTGGAGCTCCGCCCCGAGGACGTCGTCGCCCCCGGCGCATCGCTCCCGAGCGGGGCGGCGTTCCCCGACGTACTGCGGGCCGGCGATCAGGCGTTCGATTTCGCCTACCGCTTCGCGCCCGGGGAGGACGACGACGGGCTGACGGTCACGATCCCGCGCGACGCGCTGGCGGATCTCGACCCCGGCCGGTTCGAGTGGCTCGTGCCGGGGATGCTGGAGGAGAAGACGCTGGCGCTGCTGCGCGCCCTGCCGAAGAGCCTGCGCCGCTCGGTGATGCCGCTCGGCGAGGTGGCGCGGGAGTTCGTCGCCGGGACGGGCGCTGCTGGAACGAGCGTCGCCGGGATGGGCGCTACCGGAACGGATGTCACCGGGACGGTCGTTGTTGGAACGAACGTCACTGATGCGGGTGCTGCCGGGACGAACATTGCCGGAACAGGTGTCGCCGGAACGAACCCTGCGGGGGCGAACGCCGTGGGGGCGCGCTTCGGGGACGGCTCGCTACGCGGGGCGCTGGCCCGCTTCCTCGATCGCAGCCGGGGCGTGCACGTCCCCTCCGATGCGTGGTCGCCGGAACGGCTGCGCCGCGTGCTGCCGGCGCATCTGCACATGCGCTTCGAGATCGTGATGCGGGACGGCACGGTGGTCGGCCGGAGCCGCCGCCTCGAAGCACTGGAGCGACGATCGGCCGAGCGCTCCGGGCGGGCGGGCCGGACGCCTCCTGCCTCCGGCGAGCGCGCCCACGTCGCGTGGACCTTCGGCGCCGTCCCCGTGGAAGTCGAGGACCGCAGCGGTGGCGGGTTCGGCACGGTCTTTCCGGCCCTGCACGACGTGGGCTCAGGGGTGGTGGTCGAGCATTTCCAGGCACGCGGCACCGCCGAGCGCAGCCACCGCGGCGGGCTCGTGCGGCTGTTCTCGCTCGCGATGCGGCGTGAAGCCCGTCAGTGTCTGCGCACGCTTCCCGGTATCGACGAGCTGTGCCTGCTCTACGCGATGGTGGCGTCTCCTCCCGATTGGGTGGACGCTCTCCCCGAACATGCGGGACGTCCCGCGCCCGGCACATGCGCCGAGGCGCGCCGCGACCTCGTCGAGCGCACCGTGGCTGGTATCTTCGTCGCCCCCGCGGGCGCGATCCGTGAGCGGAGCCGGTTCGAGGCGACGCTGTCCGCGGGTCGGGGCGGGTTCGCCGACGGACTCGCGGCGGCGGTCGAGGGCGGGCTCGCGATCCTGCGGTCCGCCCGCGAGGTCCGGCAGCTCATCGACGCCCCGGAGCTGCACGCGCCGCCTGAATCGCTGGCCGACGCACGGCGTCAGTTGGACGGACTCGTGTATCATGGCTTCCTCGCCGCGACGCCGGATGGAGCGTTCGGGTCGCTCCCGCGGTATCTTGAGGCGTTGCGGGTACGGCTGGAGAAGCTTCGCCGCGGCGGAGCGAACGACAGGCGCCGACTCGCCGACATCCTGCCGCTGCAACAGCGCTTCGAATCGAAGGCGCACGACACCCGGGCCAGGGGCCGGCGTGATGCCGAGCTTGCCCGCCATCGGTGGATGCTGGAGGAGTACCGGGTGTCCGTCTTCGCCCAGGAGCTCGGCACCGCCTTCAGCGTGTCGAGAAAGAAGCTCGACGAACAATGGTCGCGGGTCGCGGCGCTTTGAGCCGACCCCGCCCGCGTCGCCGGTACGTGGTACATCGCATTCGGAGCGGGGGAGTCCGCCGCAGGAATGCGTGAACCGGCAGGACCGCGGCAAGGAGGCGATCATGTCCACGGTAATGAGCGATCTGCACCAGGACCACCACAACATCCGCGAGCTGCTCGGCCTGCTCACGCGAGAGCTCGATGCGGTCAGCGATGCAAGCGGCGGCGATTTCGAGCTGATGCGTGACATCATGGTCTACATGACCCGCTATCCCGATCACACACATCACCCGAAGGAAGACCTGATGTTCGCGCGAATGCGCGAACGCGGGATTGCGCCGAACACCGAGGCCACCATCAAGAAGCTCCTTCGCGAGCACGTTGCGCTTGCAGAGAAGGGCAACGTCTTTCGGGACATGCTGATCGGGGTGGTCGACGGCGCCCTGATCGAGCGTGAAACACTGGTCGCGGCAGGCCGCGACTACGCGGATTTCCTGGGCTACCACGCGCGCCTGGAGGATGAAACGGTATTCGTCGAGGCCGTGCAGCTCCTTGACGACGCGGATTGGTCAGTGATCGAAGAGGCGTTCGAAGCGCAATCCGACCCGATCTTCGGCCCGGTGATCCAGCATGAGTTCCGGACCCTGTACGAGCACATCCGGGACAGCGCGGTGTGATGGTCCGCGTCCGGTCGCGAGCGGGCCGCCCTTCCCATGACCACGGTCTCGAAGAACCGCTCCGAGACCATCGCGGCTCCGATCCACGATCCTCGCCTTCTCGAACAGGCCGGGTGGACGAACGCTGAGGTCATCTGGGAGCAGATACAGGAGACCGCGGCCGAGTGCGAGCGGGGGGGCGACTACGCTGAAGCTTCCGAGCTTTGGTTCGGCGGCCTGGAGCTTGCGCGCGAGCATTTGCCTCGCGGCGACCCGCGGGTGGCGGCCAGCGTGGCGAACGTCGGGGTTGCCAGGCGGCTGGCCGGCGATGCCGCAACCGCGAATCGCCTGCTCGACGAAGCGCTGGCGCTCTGGGATACGGGCGAGCAATGGATCAAGTCCCTCAAGCCCGCCGCCATGGCTCGCAGCTCCACGTTCCACCTGCGCTTGCAGACCAGGCATCCGGGCGGCTACCACCGGTTCCCGCGTGAGCGTTGCCGGACGCTGGCGAGAGAGGGGCGGGTGGTCCTCGCTGCAAGGCGCGACGGCCTTCCCGACGCCTCCGACCGGCTCGATCGGTGGCGGCGGGAGCGCCCCGACGGCTTCAACGACTGGCGCAAGCTGCTGGGGGCGGTGCTCCTCATCGCAACCGATGCAGGAGACGGGTAGGAACGAAGCCCCGAGGCCGAAGTACACGGGGCTCGGGCTTGCGCCGAGCCCCGCCGTGAGACGATCCGGGACTACTTCATGCCCATGAAGGTGTCCGGCGAATCGTCCAGGGCCTCCCACCACTTCGTGTGGTGGGCGGGCGCTTTCGTGCCGGTGACCGGCGAGGAGTGCGAGTGGTCGCGGTAGGTCGCGATGTCCTCGTCCTTGTGGTGCTCCCAGTGCTTGAAGTTGTCGGACTGGACGTCCCAGTCGATGGCGTAGTCGGTCGGGGCGGAGAGGTCCTTGCAGTAGGCGGTCTGGAAGTCGATGTCATCGATCGGATTCTGAAGCGCCTCCTCGCGCGCCTGCCACTCGGCCGAGTCCTTCTCCATCTCTTCGCGCGACGGAAGCTCGATTCCGCCCATGATGACGTCCCGGACGTACCACGCCTGTGCGTCGAACATGCTGAAGGTGTAGTACTGGTCCTGCATCCCGAGGTAGGCGAGCTTCGTGTTGTCCATCCAGACCACGCCCTTGTAGAGGTTCGGCGGCCACAACCGGTTGCGGGTCCGCAGCCGCAGGGAATCCTCCATGAACGGGAAGTGGTGCTGGTAGCCGGTGCACAGGATGACGGCGTCGACCTCGCGCGTGCTGCCGTTCCTGAAGTGTGCGGTGGCGCCTTCGAATTTCGTCACCAGAGGCAGCTCCTCGATCCCGTCCGGCCACTTGAACCCCATTGCGCCGGTCCGATACGAGCAGGTGACCGACGCGGCGCCGTATTTCAGGTTCTGCAGTGCGATGTCCTCCGCCGAGTAGCTACTGCCGACGATGAGCAGCCGCTTGCCCTTGAACTCCAGCGCGTCCCGGAAATCGTGGGCGTGCAGCACCCGGCCGGGGAAACGGTCGATGCCCTCGAAGCTCGGCACGTTCGGGACCGAGAAGTGGCCGGTCGCCACGACGACGTGGTCGAACTCCTCCTCCTGGTCCGTCTGCGCGTTCAGATCCGTCGAGCGTACCGTGAACCTGCCGGTCGCCTCGGAGTACCGGACGTCCCTCACCGCGGTGCTGAACCGGACGTACTTGCGCACGTCGGACTTCTCGGCTCGGCCGAGGATGTAGTTGTTGAGGACCGCGTAGGGGGGGAAGGAGGGAATGGGTTTCCCGAAGTGTTCTTCGAACGGGTAGTCCCCGAATTCCAGGCACTCCTTCGGCCCGTTCGTCCACAGATACCGGTACATGCTGCAATGCACGGGCTCCCCGTGCTCGTCGAGACCCGTCCGCCAAGTGTAATGCCACAGACCGCCCCAGTCGGACTGCCGCTCGAAGCACACCAGCTCCGGAATGTCCATGTCCTTGCTCTGTGCCTGCTGGAAGGCGCGAAGCTGGGAAAGGCCGCAGGGCCCCGCCCCGATGATGGCCACACGTTTGTTCATCGCTTGCTCCCTGTCTCAATCTCACGATGATGAGTCGATCCGGCGGATTCTACCGCCCGCGTAGCGGCGTCCGCCTCCCACTGAAGCGACCATGACCGGATGCGGCGCATCGCCGGTGCGCTGCGATCGGTCTCGGGCACCCGCCCACGGACCCGTCGCATCGGTCGCAGGGCGCTGCGAATCAGGCCCGAAAGAAGAGCCACGGGCCGGGTGCGCCGCGCGCGAACGCCTCTCATTGTAGCCCCGGGAAGCGGGATTGGTCATGAGACAGGGAATTTTTTGGACTGAAATTGGCACATTGCTTCTTGATGAAAGATCCAGAAGTGGTACGTTAGCCGCTGGTTCGGTGGATCGCGGACCGCGATTTGAGGTGGAACCTGCGGAACTGCGTTCCGGGCGGGTCTCGGACCGTATCTCGACGCGAAGCGTTCGCAGACGACGGTCAGGATGCCCACAACCTGACGAGAAGGAGCAAAGTCGATGTCAAAGCAACTTTTTCAGAAAAGGATAGGCAGACGAACCTTTCTTGGTGCGACCGCGGCCGGAGCCGCCCTGGCAGGTGGTCTGGCCCCCACGACCGCTGCTGCCGCCACCAGAACCGTCAAGATCGGATTCCTGGCTCCCCTCACCGGAGAAGTCGCGGCCTGGGGGCTGCCGGGCCTCTACGGGTGCGAGATCTGGGCCGAGAAGGTGAACGCCGCCGGCGGCGTTCGAATCGGGGACGACACCTGCACCTTCGAGTTCGTCTCCTACGACAACGAATACGCGCCCGAGAAAGCGCGCGCCGGCGCCACCAAGCTCATCTTCGAGGATGACGTCAAGTTCATCATGATGCTTGGCGGCGATACCTGGCCGGCGGTGCAGCCGATCGCCAACAAGTCGGGGATGCTGGTGTCCACCCTGCTGCCCAGCGATCTTTCACCCGACACCAAGACCTTGATCGCGCCCTGCGAGGTACATCCCATCTACAACGTCACCGGCGTATGGTGGCTCGCCGAGCAGATGCCGGACCTGAAGTCCACCGTGATCTGCGCGCAGGACGACGCCTTGGGGCGGCCGTCGGTGGCGACCTATCTCGCGGCCTTCGAGGCGCACGGGATCGATGTCCTGGACACCGTCTTCTTCGACCTTTCGACCACCGACTTCGCGCCGGTGATGACGTCGATGCTGTCGAAGAACCCGGACATCCTGTGCCTCGACACCGCCTACGCGGACTACGTGCATCCGCTGTGCGAGCAGGCCTACCAGCAGGGGTTCAAGGGCAAGATCATCTCCTGCACCGCGGACTTCTACGAGAAGATCGTCGAGAAGACCTCGAAGGAGTTCATGGAAGGTTTCATCTTCCAGTTCCCCGATTTCGACGATCCGGCGCTCAGCCAGCCCGGGATCAACTTCGACGCTCCCGGAGAGTTCTACGCCGAGTACAGCAAGCGTTGGCCCGGCGAGTGGGGCGCGGTGTCCTGGGAGTATGCGTCGATCATGGACCTGTGGGTGCAGGGCGCCCAACGGGCCGGCAGCGTGGAACCCCAGGAGGTGCTGGCGGGCATGAAGCAGGGCGGCACCGGCAAGCACGCCTTCGGCGACGCGAGCTGGTGGGGCAAGGAGCTGTTCGGGATCGACAACGCGCTGGTCGGCAACTGGCCGGTGGTGGTAATCGAGAACGGCAAGGCCGTCATCAAGGAGTTCCGGAACATCCCCGAGTGGTGGGCCATGCACGGCGACCTGCTGGTGAAGCACTTCACCGAGATGGGCGAGATGTACCACCAGCGCGGCTGAGCCGGACGGCCCGCGTCGCCGCGAATTCATCGGACCGAACGGAGGGGCGGGAATCCGCTCCTCCGGCGTTCGTTGCTCGTGGCGTCCCTTGCAACTCGATCGTCCGGGGGGCAGTGACCCGCCCGCGTTTCAAACGAGTGGGGAGCTGTCCGACGCGATGATCGAGCTGCTGCTGCAGACCTGTGTGAACGCCGTCTACGCCGCGAGCTTCATGGCGTTGATCGCGGTCGGGCTCATGCTGATCTTCGGCGTGATGGGCGTGGTCAACTTCGCTCACGGCGAGCTGTTCATGCTCGGCGCCTATTGCGTGGTGTTCGCGTACGCGGACCAGTCGTACCCCTATTTCTTCGCCATCATGCTCGGGCTGATCTTCGTCGGCGCGCTGGGAATCGCGATGGAGCGGACGCTGTTCCGGCCGGTGCGGGACAACCCGCTGGCCGGGTTGATCGTCTCCATCGGATTGCTGCTGATGCTGCAGGCGGCGGTGGCGATGGGCTTCGGAGTACGCATGGAGCACATCGCGCCGCCGACCCGGACGACGTTCCATCCGTTCGGGCTCGACGGCGTGGTCGTCGCCCTCCAGCGTCTGTACGTCATCGTCGGCGCAGTCGTGGTGCTCGGCGCGTTGTGGGTGTTCCTCCGCCGCACGCGCTTCGGCTGGGCGCTCCGGGCCTGTGCGCAGGATCCGGAGGCCGCCGCGTTGCAGGGGATTTCAATCACCCGGACCGCGCGCCTCGCCATGTGCATCGCCGCGGCCATGGCGGGGGTTGCCGGCGCCCTCGCGGCGCCTCTGGTGCGCACCTGGCCCTACATGGGCCATTCGGTGATCGTCACCGCCTTCATCGTCACCATCGTCGGCGGACTCGGCAGCCTGGAAGGCGCGGTGGTGGCGGCGATCCTGTACGGGTTCGTGCATACCTTCGTGACGACGTTCTCCGACGGTGTCGTCGCCGACATCGTCGGTCTGCTGCTGATGCTGGTGGTGCTCATCGTGCGGCCGACCGGGTTGCTCGGGGCCCGGGAACGAGCCTGAGTCGCGGTCGCGGCCTCCGGTGCGAAGCGCAAGTCACGGCTGGGGCTTCTGGGCGACTCTCGCGGGAATCTACGCGGCCCTCGTGGTGCTGCCCCATCTGCTCAGCTTCTCCCAGAAAGAGGTTGCGGTATTTCTCGTCATCAACGTCCTCGTGGTGGTGAGCTACCGGCTGTTGACCCTCACGGGTGAGTGGTCACTCGCTCACGTCGTGATCATGGGAGTCGGCGCCTACGCGAGCACGCTGTTCGCGAAGCGGCTGGGCGTTCCGGTCCCGCCGGCGATGCTGCTGGGAGCCGGGGTCGCCGCCCTGACCGCCTGGGTCCTGAGCTTTCCGCTGCTCCGCATGAAGGCGTTCTACTTTCTCATCGGGTCGTTCGCGGCCGGCGAGATCATCAGGTTGTGCTGGAAGCGGTTCCGCGAGCCCTTCGGCGGACCGAAGGGCATCAAGCTGATTCCCTCGGTCCCCGACATCGAGATCGGCGGATTCCAGGTCGCGTTCTTCGACCCCGTCAACTACTACTACCTGTGTCTGGTCGTCGTCTCTCTCTCACTCGTCGTCCTTTACCGTCTGGAGCGCTCCCGGATCGGGCTCACCTTTCACGCCATTCACTGGCAGGACAGGCTGGCGGAGGCCGTGGGGGTGGATACCCGCGGATACCGGACCCTGGCCTTCGTCATCGCTTCGTTCTTCGCGGGTCTGGCCGGCGCCCTGCTTGCGCACTATCTCGGCACCGTGAACCCGAACCAGTTCGACGTGGAAGCCATGGTCTACGTGCTGGTCTGGGTCATCGTGGGCGGGACGGCCACCATCTACGGCCCGATCCTCGGCGTGGCGACGCTGACGGTGGTCAATGAGATCGTGTTGCGCGAGCTCGGGTTGGACCAGGCCCGGCCGCTCATCTACGGTGCGATACTGATCGCGTCCATCCTGTTCCTCCCCGACGGACTCGAGAGCCTGGGACCGAAGATCAAGCGCGCCTTCGCGCGGGTCCGGAACCGTGAAGGGGAGGGCGCGGCCGGCTGAGGGATGCAGCCGCCGGCCGGCACGACGTCGAAGGATCTCCCGGAGCAGTAACGTGCCGCGTCCGCCGCGCCTGATTCTGGCCTCGTGCTCGGCCGCCCGTGCGGCCCACGACGGTCTGGCCGAAGCATTGCTCGTGCTCCTGCCGCTCTGGGCACAAGCATTCGGATTGTCGTTGACCCAGGCCGGCGCCCTGAAGAGCGTGTTCCATGCTGCGATGACGGCAGGGCGGATCCCTTCGGGTCCGATGTCCGAACGACTTGGTGAACGCCGCCTGCTCGCTCTCGGGACGCTGGGGGCCGCGGTCGGCTGGCTGCTGCTCGCCGAGGCGGACGGATTCCGGGCGCTGCTCGTCGCGTTGCTGGCCGCCGGACTCGGCTCGAGCGTGCAACACCCGCTCGCGTCCAGCCTGCTCGGTCGCACGCATCGAGGCGAGCAGGCTCGGGCGGCGCTCGGCATCTGCAACTTCGCCGGCGACGCGGGAAAGGCGATCGTTCCCGCGTTGCTCGCGCTCGGCATCGGGTACGCCGGCTGGCGGACGTCGTCGGCATCGTGCGGCGTCGCGATGGCGGTTGTCGCCCTCGGGGTGCATCTGTCGCTGCAACGTTTCGTATCCGGTGAGGGGCCGCCCGCGCCAGGGAATGGCGGGCCGGCGGGCCGGGGAATCGTCAACCGCCGCGGCTTCGCCGTCCTCAGCGTGATCGCGGTCATCGACGCTTCCTCACGCAGCGGTTTCCTGCTCCTGGCGCCCTTCCTGATCGTCAGCAAGGGGCTGCCGGTCGAGCACGTGGGCTTCGCGGTCATGCTGGTCTTCGCCGGCGGTGCGGCCGGGAAGCCCGCCTGCGGCTTCATCGCCGAACGGCTCGGAACGATCCGAACCATCGTCGTCACCGAAGTGGCGACGGCGCTGGGGATCGCCGCGGCGATCGCCCTGCCCATGGGATGGCTCTGGGTGCTGCTCGCACCGCTCGGTCTCGTGCTCAACGGAACGTCGGCGGTGTTGTACGGCGCTGCCGGGGAGCTCGCACACGAGGGGCGCCAAGCGCCCGTGTCCGGGCCGTTCCGTACCGTGACGACCGCGGCGAGCGCAGCCGCACCAATCGCCTTCGGCGTGCTCGCTGACGCTGCGGACCCCGCGGTCGGCGCGGCCGTCGCCGCGGCGTTGGCGGGGGCCGCGGCTGTCGTTCTGTTCATGACCGCCCGCGATTCCGCGTAGGGGAATCGCCAGGCAACCGCACAGCGGTCGCCGACCGCCCTGGCGGTTGGGGCACCCGGGATTCCGCGCCGCGGAATCGTCAGGCAACCGCCCGGGTCACGTACCGGCCGGGGTGCGCGGTCACATCTGGCCGTCGAGGTCGGCGAACGTCAATGCAACTGGCCAGCCTTCCAGCTCCGCAAGCGTCGTCCAGGCGAGATAGAGGTCGCCTCCGTAGAAGCCGATATGCAGGTGGTCTCCCACCTGTGTGGCATTCGCGAGCAATTGCGCGTCCGTCGAGATCCCGCGCACGCTGAGCCAATCCGCCCCAGGCGAGAAATCCATGATCCGGTTTCGCCCGCCGGTGATGATGAAGCGGTCCGCATCCCCGTCCGGTCCGGCGACACCGTGGCCGAAGAAGGTGTCGCCCTCGGCACCGCCGACGAGCCGGTCGGCCCCTTCCCCGCCCACGAGGATGTCGCGGCCCCCGCCGCCGCTGGATGGCGAAGTCGCGGCGGACGCTGGCCGGCGTTGCAACAAAGCGGCCGATCGCCGTTCGGACGTCACTGATGTCCGCGACCATTTCGGATTTGCTCACCGGGTGGTCCGGGCCGTAGTCCGCGAAGTGGCGTTTGCTCTGCAGCTCGGCGAAGGTTCGCCCGAATTCCTGCACCTCGTCGGGAAACCGGGACGGCACGCTCTCGCAGCGTGTCTTGGCCTGCCTGTGCTCCAGCGCACGATACACCCGCCGCCACATTGGTCGATTGCCGACCGTGCCGGCGCGGCCCGTCAAACTGTCCACGCAAGTGCGCGCCAGACAATGGAACAAGGCGCAGTACGTCATGCTGAGGGCACGGCACAAATCCGCCCGCCGCGCCCGGCGGGTGTTGATCTCCGCAAGATCGGTTGGGCCATCCGCAAGAGGTGCTCCGGCTCCATGACGCGCTACTCCGCCTCCGCCTCGACCTCCGATTCGGCGATGAACGAGGCGACGGGAAACGCCTCGATGTCCGCGCCCTGAAGTTCGGTGCGCAAGCGGCCCTTCAATCGAATCCTGCCCGCGCTTCCAGGACATCATGGCGTCACCGGGTCCCGTCAGACAGTGGCCGGGTCCTGCCGTGTTGGCAACAAATGGAACTGTCCGGTTTGTTGGTCCTTGCTCCTCGAAAGCAGAGTATGATTGATGCATACGGTGACGGTCGCCGGGTCGACGCCACACGCACTGGTTGGACGGACGTTACCCATGGAAGCCGAAGAGAAGCTGGATCCGACATCGCTGGTCGCCCGCATCATCGCCGAGTTGCAGGCCAACCCGGAGGCTCAGCGCCTGCTGCTGCGGGCGCTGCTCACCAACGAGTTCCTGGGCATACCGGCACGGCTGGACCGCATCGAGAAAGACATCGCCGAGCTCAAGGCCGACGTCGCCCAGCTCAAGACCGATGTCGCCCAGCTCAAGACCGATGTCGCCGAACTCAAGACCGATGTCGCCGAACTCAAGACCGATGTCGGCCACCTCAAGGGCAGCGATCTGGAGCACCGCCTGCACCGGAGGATCAGGGCGCTGATCAGCCGGGCGCTGGAGCTCAGACGGCCCCGCGTCGTTCAAGGGCCGGTGCAGGTGCCGGACAAGGACTTCGCCGACCAGGTCGAAAACGCGCTCGACGGCGGCCGGATCACCGACGCGCAGGAGGCCAGGATAGAGGCCACGGACTTTATCCTGCGCGCGCAGCGGCGCAACGACCGGGCCACCGTCGTGTGGATTGCCGTGGAGGCGTCGAACAAGGTGCATGCCGGCGACATCGAGCGTGTGCGCGCCTCGGCCGATGCGTTGCGTGCCGTGTTCGGCGTGGACGCCGTGGCAGTCGCTGCAGGATACGGCATCGACGCGCCCGACGCGGCACGCGCCAAGGCAGCCGGGGTCAGGTACTTGCAGGTGTCGCCGCCACGCCCACAATGACCTCGACAGGGGTGGGGCAATGCGGCATTGGCGTGTCGGGAGCACAGCCGCACCGGTGAAGATTGCGTACCACCGGCAACGTCGGGAACGTCGCCAAGGCCGCCCGACGCACCGGCAGTCCGGCGGCCGCGGCTGTCGTTGCGTTCATGACCGTCCGCGATTCGGTGTAGGGGAGTCGTCAGGCAACCACATCAGCGGTCGCCGCCTGCTTCTCCTGACGGTCATTGACAAGGGCAATAGTCAGCATTTGGCCAGCAATTCCCGCTTACTCGGTGCCCCTAGTGAGATCAAGAGGTTGAGCGGGATGTGAAAAAATTCTCGTAAACTTTCGGAGCAGATTCAGTGGCATAATGGTACATCTTCATGCGATGGATGATATTTCGTGCCGATTCCTCGCTTTCGCCAAGCGCTCAGCGCGCCGGGATTGTTCAAAGCGGTGCGAACGTGTTTCGCCCGGGTCGAGGATGGCGTTGCGAGTCGGGGACTGACTCTGACCGAGTGCCTGATGTCGGGATTGGCCATCTTCGGGATGAAGTACCCGTCGCTGTTGCAGTTCGACCGGGACTCACGCGGGGACGGCACGGTCGGGGCGAATCTGAGGAGTCTGTACGGGGTGGCGCGTGCGCCGTCGGACACGGCGTTGCGAGAGCGGCTGGATGAGGTTGACCCGCGGGCGTTGCGTCGCGCGTTCACGCGGTTGTTCCATGTGCTGCAGCGCGGCAGGGGTCTAGAAGGGTTCGCGACCCTGGACGGTCACTATCTGCTCTCGGTGCACGGCACGGGCACCTTCTCGTCGTCGCGCGTGCATTGCGCGAGTTGTTGCGAGAAGCAACTGTCGATCGCCTCGCCCGCGGCAGGCCGTGCCGGGCTCGGCGCCACGGACTGTCGCCGCGTTAGCGGGAATTGCTGGCATTCGGCAGGCCAGCTTGTTTTATGATCGCGTCCCTGTAGCATGAAGAGTCAGGAATTCGCAGTGGATGGGGCCGGCGCCCCGGGAAACGATCCGGTACGGAGATGAGATCCATGAACCGACAGTACGAAGCAACGACCCTTGAGAAGCAGTGGCGGGACGATCCCCGCTGGCGCGGAGTCGAGAGAGGCTATTCAGCCGCGGACGTCGTGCGGCTGCGCGGCTCGGTACCGATCGAGCACACCCTGGCACGCAGAGGCGCCGAACGCCTCTGGAAGACTCTCGAAACACAGCCCTTCGTGCGCACGCTCGGCTCGGTCACCGGCAACCAGGCGGTGCAGATGGCCAAGGCGGGGTTGCAGGCCATCTACCTCTCCGGCTGGCAGGTGGCGGCGGACGCCAACAGCGCGGGTCAGATGTATCCCGACCAGAGCCTGTACCCCGCCGACAGCGCGCCCGAACTGCTCCGCGCGATCAACGCCGCGCTGGCCCGGGCCGACCAGATCCACCATGCGGAGGGCGACGATTCGATCGACTGGTTCCTGCCCGTGGTCGCCGACGCGGAGTCCGGCTTCGGCGGGGTGCTGAACGCCTTCGAGCTGATGAAGGACATGATCGACGCGGGCGCGGCCGGCGTGCACTTCGAGGACCAGCTCTCCTCGGCGAAGAAGTGCGGCCACATGGGCGGCAAGGTGCTGGTGCCGACCCGGGAAGCGGTGCAGAAGCTGGTCGCGGCACGCCTCGCGGCCGACGTCTGCGGGGTGCCCACCCTGCTCATGGCCCGCACCGACGCGCTCGGCGCGAAGCTGCTCACCAGCGACGTCGACCCCAACGACCAGCCCTTCGTCACCGGCAAGCGGACGCCGGAGGGGTTCTACGAGGTGAAGTGCGGGATGGAGCAGGCGGTCTCGCGCGGGCTCGCCTACGCCCCCTACGCGGACTTGGTGTGGTGCGAGACGGCGAAGCCGGACCTCGGCGAGGCGCGGGAGTTCGCCCAGGCGATCCGGGAGCGCTTCCCGGGCCAGCGGCTCGCCTACAACTGCTCGCCGTCGTTCAACTGGCGGGCGAACCTCGACGACGCCACCATCGCGAGATTCCAGGACGCACTGGCGGAGGCGGGCTACCGCTTCCAGTTCATCACCCTGGCCGGCTTCCACGCCGTCAACCAGGGCATGTTCGGGCTCGCGCACGGCTATCGCGACCGCGGGATGAGCGCCTACGTGGAGCTGCAGGAAGCGGAGTTCGCGGCCGAGCCGCTCGGCTACACCGCCCACAAGCACCAGCGGGAGGTCGGCGCCGGCTACTTCGACGCGGTGACCCAGGTGGTCACCGGCGGCACGAGTTCGATCACCGCCCTGTCCGGCTCGACCGAGGAGGAGCAGTTCGAGGCGCCGGTCGAAGAGCCGCGCGCGGTCGCCTGACGGATTCCCCCCGCCCTCCCTCGCCCCGGGGGAGGGCGATCGCATCAGGGCGCCGGAGTTCGCTCGCGTCCTCTCCCCTCGGCCGGTCACGACGCAGCCGACCGGCATGAGGCAATACGTGCGTCCCGCCCAGGAAACCGGAGAGCCCAGGAGGAACGACGATGAGCCCACCCGCTGCAGCCAGGGTCGAAGCGATCGAGCGCGACCCGACCGCCATCGCCGAGAGCCTGATCCGCCGCGCACGTGCGGCCATGGACGCCTTCGCGGACTCGAATCAGGCCCGAGTGGACGAGGCGGTGACCGCGATCGCATGGTCACTCTACAAGCCGGAGCATGCCGAGGCGCTCGCGAAGATGGCGGTCGAGGACACCGGCATCGGCAACGCGCCGGACAAGGTCGTCAAGAACCAGCGCAAGACCTTCGGGACGTTGCGCGACCTCATGCGGGTGAAGAGCGTCGGCGTCATCGAAGAGCGACCCGAGCTCGGGCTCGTGAAGTACGCGAAGCCGGTCGGAGTGGTCGGCGCGGTGACCCCGTCCACGAACCCCGCGGCAACCCCGGTGAACAAGGCGATGATGGCGCTCAAGGGCCGCAACGCGATCGTCATCGCCCCGTCGCCGGGCGGGCTTGCGACCACCACGCGCACCGTGGATCTCATGCGCGCGGAGCTTTCGAAGATCGGCGCCCCGACGGACCTGGTGCAGGTGCTGCCGCCCCCGGTCGACAAGCCCCTCACCAACGCGCTGATGGAGGCGTGCGACCTCGTCGTCGTCACCGGCTCGCAGAACAACGTCCGCAACGCCTACCGCAGCGGGACCCCGGCAATCGGCGTCGGTGCCGGTAACGTCCCGGTCATCATCGATTCGAGCGCGAAGCTCGACGAGGCGGCGGAGAAGATCCGCGCCTCGAAGTGCTTCGACAATGCGACCTCGTGCTCGTCGGAGAACTCGGTGATCATCGTCGGGGATGTCTACGACGCCGCCATCGCCGCACTGGAGCGCGCCGGGGGCTACCTCGCGGATGCGGCCGGGAAGGACGCAATCCGCGGCACGCTCTGGGTGAACGGAAAGCTCAACCGCAAGGTCATCGCCAAGGACCCCGACGTGTTCGCGGCCGAGTGCGGCCTCGACGGCAAGGCGCGGGCATCGAAGTTCTTCATGGTCGAGGAGACCGGGGTCGGCGCCGGTTACCCCTTCTCCGACGAGAAGCTCGCCCTGGTCCTCACCGTGTACCGCGCGCGGACGTTCGACGACGCGGTCGACAAGGTCCGCGCCATCATGGAGTTCAAGGGGAAGGGACACTCCGTCGGCATCCACACCGCTGACATGCACCATGCCCGCCGGCTCGCCGAGGAGCTCGACACCGCGCGGGTCCTTGTGAACATGGCGCATACCTTCGGGAACGGAGGGGGGTTCGACAGCGGCCTCAACTTCACCCTGTCCATGGGCTGCGGAACGTGGCAGGGCAACAGCATCAGCGAGAACCTCAACTACCGCCATTTCCTGAACATCACCCATCTGGCGGTGCCGATCCCCGAAGACCGGCCCTCTGAAGACGCGCTGTTCGGTGCGTATTGGGAGAAGTACGGGAAGTAGGCGACCGCCCACGGATGGAAGCGATGCGAGCTCCGGGCCGGGATTCGTTGCATGGGGCGCCGGTATTCCTTGAGGGATATGGCGGCCCCTGGGCATGGCGGGATAGGGTCGGGCCGGACCGGTTCCACCATCCGGCGGGCAAGCGATGAAACAGACCGGGACCCGATTGCCGTCCGGCCCACTCGGAGACGTGCTGGCGGCAGGCTACCGGGGGCTCTTTGGCCGACAGTGGCCGGCGTGGATCGGCGGCGTCCTGTTCGGAATCCTCAGCATCCTGCTCTTCGCCTGGGAGAAGCCCTGGAGCGTGGCGGACGGCGTGAGGAACTGGGGCGACTGGTTGCTGAACACCGTCAACGTCACCGACACGTTCATCATCGCCCCGCATCTCTACTCGACGTCGGTGCTCAACCTCGGCATCATCGGGGGAGCATGTGCTGCCGCGCTGCTGGCCCGCCAGTTCCACGTCCGCGGCGCGCCGCCATGGGAGCTTCTCAAGGGAGTGATCGGCGGAAGCCTCATGGGAATCGGCGCCTCGCTCTCCTTCGGCTGCAACATCGGCGGATTCTTCAGCGCCACCAGCGCGCTCTCCCTGGCCGGGCCGGTGATGATGCTGGGACTCATGGCCGGAGCCGTCGTCGGCCTCAAGCTGCTGGTCTGGGAGGTGAGCTACCTCAATCTGCCGGCATGGGTGAGCGGCCCCGGCCGCATCGGCTCCGCCGGCCCATCGGAGACCTGGCGCAGGCTCCAACCCCTGGTGGGCGCCGGGATCCTGGCGGCGGGCCTGATACTCGCTCTGGTGTACGACGGGTTCGACTATTCCACCCGCGCCGGATTGCTCGTATTCGGTCTGGCCATCGGCGTCATCATGCAGCGGACCCGCTTCTGCTTCGTACGGGCGTTCCGTGAGCCGTTCATGACCGGACATGCGGATGCGACCAAGGCGGTGGCGCTCGGGATCGTCATCAGCACCATCGGCTTCACCTACCTGAAGTGGGCCGATTTCAAGGACTGGGAAGTCTTCGTCAGGGACAGCTTCTGGGTGGGCAGCCTGCTCGGCGGCTTCACCTTCGGCATCGGCATGTCGTTGAGCGGCGGCTGCGCTTCCGGTTCGCTGTGGCGGGCCGGCGAAGGGCACGTGAAGCTCTGGGTCGCGGTGGCCTGCTTCGCGCTCTCCGCCTCGTATTTTCGCCTCTGGCTCACCGACAGCGGGAAGGTGGAACGTCTCGGCGAGGCGGTGTTCCTGCCCGACTACGTCGGCTGGATGATGGCCCTGGCCAGCGTGATCGTCCTGATGGGATTGTGGTATCTGTGCATGGCCTGGAACGAGGCCAGGCGAAAGCTCGTGATGGCATGAGGATCGCAGAGGGAAGCGCACCCGTACCGGAGAGAAGACAACGCTCCGCATCCGGCGGGTGGTCCAGTGACAGCAAGCGGAGGATCAACCGGGAGGAAGAACCATGAAGGTGATCGGTGGAATTCTGGCGGGTGCGAGCGCCCTCGCGTTGGGTCTGGGCGCCGCCGGCGCCGGAGAAATGGGCAAGAAGTTCGGCGCGCCCCACGAGGGGATGAGCGTGGAGGAGTACCAGTCGCTGGTCTTTCTCGACCCCCAGAACACGTTGCGTATGGACTGGGATGCGGTGAAGGGGATGGACGGGGTGTTCCTCATCGACAACCAGGGGCATCCAACGGTTTCCGTCGTCGACTACGACGCGGGCGAGACCATCAAGAAGATCGACATGGGTGAAACCGGAAACCACCACCTCTGGGTCATTCCGGGCGGACGTTACGTCTGGTCATCGCAACGGTACGAGTCGGATCAATTCTGGACCATCGATCTCGTGACCCAGGAGGTGGTCGACAAGTTTCCCCTGAGCATGGGGGACAAGAAGGTCATCGCGCCGCTGCACGTCGGCTTTGCCTACACCCAGCCGTTGGCGGTGGTGGGCAACATCCTCGACAAGGAGCACGGCTATCTCACCTTGCTGAGCACGGTCACCCGGCGCCCGATCGACATCATCGAGATCAGTTGCCACGGCGCGCGGGACGCGATGTTCACCCTGGACGATTCGAAGATCTTCAGCACCTGCCAGCAAGATCCGAGAGGCGTCTCCATCGTCGACGTGCGGACCCGCAAGGAGATCGGGATGGTGCCGGTCGCGGGGGGACGGGCCGGTGCCATGACCCCCGATGGAAAATACTTCCTTGCGGCCGGCAAAGGCGTTGTGGCGGTCTTCGACACCGCCACCGCAGAGGTGGTGAAGACGATCGAGGTCCCGGGTGGCGGTGGAAACATCACCTGCCTCGCCGATTCTTCGAAGTGTTACGCGGGTCTGCGCAAGGCCGAGGCGGCCGCGGTCATCGACATGGCCAGCCTGACCCTGGCCAAGGTGATCGAGACCGGACCCGATGCCAACCGGCTCTACATCAATCCCGCCAACCCGCGTTACGGGCTGTTCGCCAATGAGGGCGGCAAGTCGGACGTCGTTACCGTGATCGACACCCGGGAAGACGTCGCGGTCAAGAACATCTTCACCGGACTCGGGCCGCACAACATCGCCTACGACCCCGAAGGCACCCGTGCGGTCGTCTCCACCAAGAAGGAGCCGGTGGCGACGCTGATCGACACGTCTTCGGCAGACCCCATGGACTGGGATGTCATCACCACCGACCTCGAGGCCGGCATCCAGAACAACGGTGTTCGCTGGGTCCCGAGTCCCGAGGCGTTGAAGACGGCGATGGCGAATTGACGGCGGGTCGAGAGGCCGCCGGCGGGCATGAATCCGTGTGCCGGCGGCCCCACGGCCCCGTGCCGACAAGGTAACGACAGGAGTCCGATAATGATGAATATCGAAGGCAATCTCAGCCGCAGGCGGTTTCTCCGCTACGCGATGGTGGGTGGTGTGGCCGTCCCCATGTATGCAGCAACGGTTCTCGGCAATGACGCGCGGGCGACCATCCGGTTGCCGGCCGACCCGGACGCCCTGACCGATCTCGAGCGGCTGCACATCCCGAAGGTCACGCTGCCACCGGTCGTCGAGGACGGCGCGCAGGCGCCCGTCGTGGTCGAGATGGACCATCCGATGGAGGACGACCACTACATCAAGAGCGTCCAGATCCTCAATTTCGACGACCCGATCGTGATCAAGGGCAAGTTCTACTTCACGCCGGTGAACGGCGAGGTCTAC
Source organism: uncultured Gammaproteobacteria bacterium (assembly GCA_958295835.1). Lineage (GTDB taxonomy): Bacteria > Pseudomonadota > Gammaproteobacteria > HK1 > HK1 > HK1. Next base: position 2,190,490 of record OY282378.1, on the reverse strand, counting down.
CTGGGAACGCAGATTCGTCTGAACGGGGGCGAAGGGAGGGTCTGGGTCATCGCCGAGTGCAATCAGCATGGACGCTGGGCGGCGAGCCGGGACGTCAAGGTCGCGGCGGGCGGCTGCTGAGCGGCCGCGCGCCGGCCCGCTCTACTCGTCCACGAAGTCCGCCGGATTTCGAGTGCATCGGCGACATGCAGGTGAAGCCCGTTTCCGCGCAGCCATGTCGTCCGGAGAGGACGGACGCCCGGCACCGACTCGTGCGGACTGCGCTGGTGCTGATCGGGCTGTTCCTGCTGCCGGTCTCCTGGACCGGTGCCTCGGAGACGGCCGAGATCCGCATTCTCGGGACCAACGACCTCCACGCCTACCTCCGGCCCCTCCATTACCGTTATCTCGATGAGATCAAGCCCTGGGGCAGGCAATCGCGCGAGGGTGACTACGTCGCCAAGGCGGGCCTTCAGGGCAAGCTGGGCGGCATGGCGAACGTGGCCGCCGTGATCGAGCGCCTGCGCGGGGAGAAACCCGGCCGCACCCTGTTGCTCGACGCGGGAGACACGTGGCACGGGGCGGGACTGTCGGTGTTCGACAGAGGGGTGACGATGGTGAAGGTCATGAACACCATCGGCTATGACGTCATGGCGCCCGGCAACTGGGAGTTCATCTACGACAAGGAGCACCTGCTCGACCTCATCGATCTCGCGGAGTTTCCGGTCGTCGCCTATAACGTGACCGACCCCGAGTGGGACGAGCCGGCGTTCCCGCAATACGTGATCGAGGAGGTCGGCGATCTCGAGGTTGCGGTGATCGGTCTCGCCTATCCCTGGACGGCGCTGACCTCGTCGATTCTCGGCTCGGCCGGCGACTGGAAGTTCGGACTCCGGGAGGAGGAAGCCCGCAGGCTGATCGCCGATATCCGTGCCGAGGAGGATCCGGACCTCGTCGTGGTCGTCTCGCACGGCGGCTTCGGGATGGATCAGAAGTTCGCCCGGCGCGTCGACGGTATCGACGTGTTGTTGAGCGGCCACACCCACGACGAGATCTACGACCCGGTGGTCTGGAACGACACCATCGTGTATCAGGGCGGTGCCCACGGAAAGTTCGTCACCAGTCTGGACTTGAGGGTCGAGGACAAGAAGGTCGTCGGTTATTCCTATGACCTGGTGATGGTCCGGCCGTCGGAGGTGGAGCCGGACCCCGAGGTCCAGCGCCTGGTGGACGATGCCTATCGGCCGCATGAAGCGCGTCTGAACGAAGTGGTAGGCGAAAACCACACCCTGATCTTCCGGCGTGATTTCTGGCAGAGCCCGATGGGCACGTTGCTGACCGATGCGCTTCGCGCCATCACCGGAGCGGAAATCGCGTTCTTCCCCGCCTGGCGCTACGGCGCCACGCTGCTGCCGGGAACGATCACGGTGGAGGACGTCTACAACCTTGTCCCCACCGACGGCCGGATCGTGACGTATTCAATGAGCGGAAAGGCGATCACGCGGCTGATGGAGAACATCCTCGATGGAGTTGTCGACGCGGACCCCTACGCCAGGGTGGGCGGCGACATGATCCAGTTCTCCGGGATGGAGCTGGTCTTCGACCTGCACAACCCCGACGGCCGGCGGGTGGCGTCGCTGTCGGTCGACGGACAGCCCATCAAGCCGGACCGGCTGTACTCCGTGGCCTCGGTGCACACCCGGTTTCAGAACAACCCGCTGTTCGGCGCCCAACGGATCGATGGGAACGGACCGGTCTTCGTCGAGGCGCTCATCGAATACATCCGCGCCCACTCACCCCTGAAGCCGACGACCGACCGGCGGATCATGGCGAGAGGGTCTCGCGGCGCGGATTCCTGATCGCCCGGACATCAACAGGAGAAGAACATGGCGGAGAAAATCAAGCCACCGCGAATGCGGTTGCCGAGGAAGGTCGAGCAGGATGGCGTCTTCAAGGTGAAGGTGCGTTTCGACCATCCTTCGTTCACCGGTCTCGGCATGGCGGATCCGGACGGAGAGCAGTTCAACCGCGCCACCCCCAGCCGTTTCATCAGAAACATGCTGGTCTACTACGGCGACGATCTCGTGAGCCGGTTTCGCATGTCCTCGGCCATTGCCGACGACCCGCTGTTCACCTTCAAGCTGAAGGCGGTGAAGGAAGCGCCGGTCAGGATCGTGTTCGTCGACAACGAGGGCGAGCGGTGGGAATCCTCGGCCGACGTGAAGTTCAAGACATAGCGAGAGGACGGCAATGGGCAAGGCAGTATCGACCAGTGCGTTGGCACTGGGGCTGTGGATTGCGACCGGCGGTGTCTCGTACGCCGCCACCGAGGTGTTTCAGGTCGAAGGTCTGGTCTCCCCGGCGAGCCCCAAGGCCCTGACCGCCGCCCTGGAGGAGAAGCTGGCCGTCAAGGTGGCCGGGTATCGGATCCGCGACACCGAGAGCGGCTGGCCGGAGGTGCGGGTCGAGTTCGAGGACGGCGCGCTGACCCGGGAGGAGATCGCCGCGGTCATCGATTCGACCGAGGACCCGACCGGGAGAACGTTCAAGGTCCACGCCGGTCCGCCCGTGCTCGGTGTTGCATTGCTGGCGGAAGAAACCGCGGCCGACGGGATGCTGGGCGATCCCCCAGGCCAGTCGCCCGAGCTCGCCAATCCGCTCGAGGCCACCGACGACTCGCTGGCGCGGGGCAAGGAGCTCTATGGAGGGAAGTGTGCCAAGTGCCACGGAGCGGACGGAAACGGCACCGGGCCTTCGACCCACGGCATCAACGCCGACCCTCGCAAGCTCTGGGTCTGGGGCCGCGCCGGCGACGCGGCCGACGGATACCTGTTCTGGATCATCTCCAATGGACGCACGGACATGCCGCCCTGGGGTCTGGTGCTTTCCGAGAACGAACGCTGGGATCTCGTGAATTACATCAAGACCCTCGAGCCCCCCCGGTAGCGCCCGGACTGCCGGGATTCCGAGCGCTTCAGGACCCTGAGGAGGTGCGAACCATCAACGTCGGCGAAGACATCACCACCAGGTCCTACGAGCCCGAGAGCTTCGACACGCTGCTCGACGACCTCACCAAGGAGATCGAGGTACACAACTACCGGGTAACCCGGATCTACGACATCGACAACATCTTCGGACAGGCCGAGAGAGCCATCACCCACGCCATTCCGTTCGAACGTTACAAGATCGTCGAGTTCTGCAACCTGGGGAGCTGTGTCGAGCTGATATCGAAGGAGCTGCTGGCGGGAGTCTTCATGCCGCTTCGCTTCATCGTCTACCGGAAACCGGGCGCGGACCTCGCTTTCATCTCTTTCCTCAAGCCGAGCGCGTTTGCCCGCCAGTTCGATTCCCCGCCGCTGACCGCGGTGGCGTTGGCGCTGGAGGGGGACATGATCGATGTTCTCGAAGAAATGGCGTTCTAGCCTCATCCCGGGACTGGCGATCGTGGCGATGTCGGCCGGGATGCCGACGGCCAGCGCGGACGGCCAGCCCGTGCCTGCCGGTGGGGAGCCGACCCTCAGCTCGGTGCAGGGGCCGCTCGATCTCGGCGATCTCAGGGGAAAGGTGGTCATGCTGTTCTTCGGCTACACCTCATGCCCCGATATCTGCCCGTTGTCCCTTGCAAGAATCGGCGCCTGTCTCTCGTCCCTCGAGGCTGAGCAGGCGCAGCATGTGCGTGCGCTGTTCATCACCCTGGATCCCGGGCGGGACACGGCCGAGCGAATGCACCGGTACGCGGGATTCTTTCACCCCGGAATCATCGGTCTCACCGGTGGGATGGAAGCGATCGATGAAGTGACCTCCCGGTACGGGGTCACCTACGAGCGGAAACCGGCGCCCGGGTCGGCACTCGGCTACACGATCTCCCATCCCGATGCCATCCTTCTGGTCGACACCGATGGAGTGCTGGTGGACGAGGTCAGGGGCGAGGAAGGGAAAGAGACGCTTCGCAGAAAGGTACTGGCACTCCTGGCGCGTCGAGAGTGATGGCGAATCCGGACGGCTCCGGCGTCTGCGCGCTTCTCTGTCGAAGCGCCGTCCTGTGGCTGGCCACGGCGATTCCGGCCCTTGCCTACGAGCACGGCGACTCCCGGGTGGCCTTTCTCGACTACGCCGACGACGTGGTCGAGCGCAACCGGGGAGAGCAGCGGCCGTTCTTCCTGCTGTTCTCGGCCGAGTGGTGCCACTGGTGCCACGAGTTCGCCGAGCGCACCCTCAGCCGGGAAGAGGTCTACGCCTACCTCAACGAACACTTCGTCAACGTCTTCATCGACGCGGACATCCACAACGCCGCCTACGTGAAGTACCGGGCCAGCGGCCTTCCGTTCATCGCGTTTCTCAATCCGGACGGCTCGATCCACTTCAGGTACTCGGGCACGCTCTACGGCGAGCAGTTCATCGACGTGCTGCGCGACATCAGGAAGACCATCGAACAGGGGGTATCGATCCCCGGCCAGGACGTCGGCTTCGACGAGCCCTACGTCCCGCCGGAGACCCTGGACGTTTCGGATCTCGTCGCGCTTTCGCGGGATTTCAGCGACGGCATCCTCGAGAACTTCGATCCGGTGGAGCACGGGTTGGGCCGGGGCGAGAAGGCCATCCTGCCCCGCACCTTTCTGTATCTCCTGGAGCACACCGCCGGCGAGGAACGCCAGGACGTCATCAGTGGCGTGGGAAGGACCATGGAGCGGGCGATCGACGCCATCTACGATCCTGTCGACGGAGGCTTCTTTCGTTACGCCGAGACCCGGGACTGGCAGGTTCCCCACTACGAGAAGATGGCCGATCTGAATGCCGGGGCGGTGGTGGTGTTGCACCGGCTCGACGGGTTGTCATCGTCACCCGCCCTGGCGCGGGCCGGAAGGCATACCACCGGGTACCTCCTGTCGACGCTGTACGAGCCGGGGCTGGGCGCGTTTCTCAGCTTTCAGGAAGCGGACACGCGCTATTTCCGGCTCGATGCCGGCGACCGTGCGGCAACACCACCGCCGGAGGTGGCCGGCAAGATCTTTACCGACCGGCTCGCCGGCACCCTGGACCACCTGATCGACGTGCTTCCTCATGCGGCCGACGAAACCCTCGAGCGCCGGGTGGTACGGTCCCTGGAGTTTCTTGCCTCGATGATCGAAGGGATGGGGCTTCGGCGCTACTATCGACTGGCCGGCGGCAAATGGGAGAACGACGGCCTCCCGCGCGACCACGCGCTGGTGGCGCTGGTGTTCCAGAAAGCGTCGCGGCGTTTCTCCGAGCCGCGCTACGCGCGTATCAGCCAGGCGTTGGTCGAATCGTCCATCGAGCGGTTCTACGACGCCGAACGAGGGATATTCGTCGATCCCGGTTTTGCAGGAGATGACAGCATCGAGTATCTGATGGAGCTGAACGCGCTGCTTGGGCTCACGATGATGCGGTTGGATGATGATGGATACCGGCAGAGATGGGACGTGGTGGAATCGCTGATGACGTATTTCTCGGGTATCGGTGCGCTGCTCGACGAGCGGCTGTGGGAGTCGAGCGACTGGGAGGTCATGGAGGCCTATGTGCCGTATCTCCGGGCGATCGACGTCTTTCTCGCCCTCGGACCGACGACGGATGATTGACCGTACGCGGCGCTGGTCGGGGCACGACCGCACCGGCGGTCGCCATTCGCAATGAAGTCTCCCGCCCAACGAGCGATACGTTGAACGACTTCCGGATCGCACCATCGATCCTGTCGGCGGACTTCGCCCGCCTCGGCGAAGAGGTCGACGCGGTGCTCGCGGCCGGCGCCGACTTCATTCACGTCGACGTGATGGACAACCACTACGTCCCGAACCTGACGATCGGTCCGCTGGTGTGCGAAGCGCTTCGCCGTCACGGGGTGAGCGCCGGCATCGACGTGCACCTGATGGTGAAGCCGGTCGATCGGATCATCCCGGATTTCGCGGCCGCGGGGGCCACCTTCATCACGTTCCACCCCGAGGCGACCGAGCACGTCGACCGCTCGCTCGAGCTCGTGCGTGACCACGGCTGCAAGTGCGGGCTGGTGTTGAATCCGGCGACCCCGATCAGTGTGCTCGACCACGTCCTCGACCAGCTCGACATGGTGCTCCTCATGTCGGTGAACCCGGGCTTCGGCGGGCAGTCCTTCATCCCCTACGTCCTGGACAAGCTGCGGGCGGTGCGCGCACGGATCGACGACCTGGGCAAGCCGATCCGGCTGGAGGTCGACGGAGGGGTGAACACCGACAACCTTCGGGAAATCGCCGTCGCCGGGGCGGATACCTTCGTCGCCGGCTCGGCCATCTTCGGCGCCGGCGACTACGCCGCGGTCATCGCCCGGATGCGCGAGATCCTCGCCGAGGTCCGCTGAACGCATCGCGCCTCCTGTCCCTTGCGCCGGAGGCGCTGTCCGCACGGGGATGCAGGCGGCTTCCACCCACGTCCCCGCCCTTGTGCGAAGCGAAGGAACGGAAATCGGACAGGACACGACGAGGACGCACCGTCGTCTGCGCCGGCAGAGACGCAAGGACTATTTCAGCACCGCCGCTCTCCAGGCCGCTTCCTGCTCTTCGGCCTGAATCTGCCCGAGCTCGCCCTGACGTCTCGCCTGGTTGGCGAGCTCGACCGCCTTCGTGTACTCGCCGCCATTCTTGGCGAGCTTCCTGGCCCGGCGGAGCGTCTTCTTGATGTCGCGCCACTCGAAGCCGACCTCTGCAGCCGCCTTTCGCGCCGCTACCGCGGCCTCGTAGGCGGCCCTGTACGTCGCCTCGTCGCTTGCCGGAACGGGGGGTGCCCAGCTCCAGGCGCCGACCGCAAGCGCGGCAGCCGCCACCGCGGCGGCGGCAAAGCGCCGATGTTCGCGATCGGACCTCGTGGTTGCGCCCTTCATCAGTGGCGGCTCCCGGGTCCGTTGAACGGGATCCCGTTGCTCATGTAGGTGTGGAAGAACTCGAGGTTGCGATACTCCCGGCTCTGCGCCTTGAATGCCGCGGCCCGCAACTGCCGACTGCATGCCGCATAGCTGCGGTGCAGCGTGGTGATCTCCCCCCAGGTCTTCCGGTAGACCGGGAAGTGGCTCACCTGACCGAGGGCGGGGCCGAGGAGCTCGGCCCGAAGGAGCATACCGGGGGCGCCGACGTGGCATGACGCGCAGGAGAAGTTGAGCTGTCCGCGCCTCGAATAATAGAACCTCTTGCCGTCCTCGTAGGCGGCGAGGGCGCGCGGGTCGTCGGTGGGGATCTTCACGTCGATGATCTCGCCGCGTGACAGAAACGCCAGGTAGGCGGAGATCTGCGCGAGCGGACCCTTGTAGTACTTGAGCGGCTTCTCGTCGTGCTGCTCGCGGCACCGGTTGATCGCCCACTCCATCGTGACGACCTCTCCAAGCTCCCGGTCCCAGTGCGGATAGTTCTGGCGGACGCCGGACTCGTAGTCCGGAAAACAGTCCGCGAGGCTCTTGCCGTTGGCGAACGGCTCGTGAAACAGCTCCTCCCCGGCGTCGATGTCGAACTCGTATTGCGGGAACTCCTCCATCTGCTCCCACTCTTCCCGGCGGCTCTTGTCGATGGAGTAGATGCCGTTCGCGAAATCCTCGAACGGCGTGTCGGGGAAGCGTTGCTCGTAGAAGTTCCGGAATGCCATCAGGTCGTCTTCCGGCGCCGCCCGGGCTCCCCCGAGGCCAAGAACCAGGCTCGCGCCGAGTAACGCGATGGGTGCGAATCGCATCCTGTCGTTCCTCCCTTGCCCCTCGTTGCATGCGGTGCTTGTTCAACGCATGCTCGTCGGTCCGCGGTGGTCACGAACCCTATTTGATCGTCGCGTCCGCGCTCGCCTGCTCGCCCATGTTGTCGACCCAGGCCACGGTGATGGTGTCGCCCTTGTTCGCACCCTTGACCTCGGTGGAAAGGTAGGGGTCTTTCGATACGCCCGGCCCGAGATATGCGGTCATGACCATCGATCCGTCGAGCGAGACGGTCACGTCGCTGATGTAGTGCGCCGGGATCTTCTTCCCGGTCTTCCGGTCCTTGCGCAACCCGGTCTCCATCGGGTGCTTCATCAGGAACTTGACGGTCGTCACGCCGCCCTTTTCCCTCGCGCGAATCTTGATCTTGCGTGCCATTGTTCGATCCTCCCGTTGTCGTGGCTGCGCGGGTTCAGCCGCCACATCCGCCGATCGTGACCTTGACCTCCTTGCTGGCGCGGTAGAGCTTGCCGTCGGCCTTGACGATCGCATGCACCGGAGAGGTCTTGCCCATCTTGATCCGGGTCGAGACGAGTCCGCCGGAACTTTCGGACAGCTCGAACGACACGGCGAGGGGAGCGGGATTGTGCTCCGCGATGATGCTCACGGACTCGGCGTTCGCGATATCGAATTTCACGGTGATGGGAACGACGGCGCCGTTCTCGGCGATGTCGGGCGCCTTGATCCGGATCTGCCCCGACTCGGTTGTAGTGGACGTGCCGTAGAGCTCGGTCAGGGCATCGTCCTTCGAGGTCGATTCGAACGCGGACCTGGGTCGGGCTGCGAACGCCCGTAGCGGCAGCAGGAGGAATCCGGCCGCGACACCCAGGCATCGAATGAAGAATCTGCGATTCATGGCTCCGTACCTCTCATCCCCTGTCGTCGCCGGTCCGTTGGCGGCTCAGAGCGAATGGACATACTCGACGACCTTGTCGATTTCGTCTTCGGTGAGGATCTCGTGCCTCCCGAAGGGCGGCATGAGCGATTGCGGGTTGATTTTCGTCGCATCCCGGATTTGGAGGCGCAGCTCGATCCTGTCGGGGAAACGCGCCTTCATCCCGACGAGCGGCGGCCCGACGGTGCCTGCCAGCGTGGCCCCGGCCATGATGTGACACGCGATGCAGTTGCCCTTGCGGCGGTCGAACGCAATCTTCCGCCCTTCCTCGATCATCGATGCCGCGGTCGCGTCCTGCACCGCCCCCGGCCCTCCGCCGAACGTCGCGACGAGTGCGGCGGCAAGCACCGGCGTTGCGACTCTAGCCATGATGATCGTCTCCGTGGGTCATTGTCATCGACGGGCCTCACCTTCCTGCCGGCAGAGATGTCCCCGGACCGAGTGGCCTCCTCGCCCGGTACCGGGCGAATGATATGGCGTTGCACCCGGCGAGCGCATCCCAAGCGGGACGGAATCATTGTAAACCGGGAGGGAGGCGACGATCTTCATCGAGGAATGCGCCCCGGGTCAGTCCCGTAGCATCGGGTTCAGCACCTCGTCCCTGATCAGCGTACAGCATGGGCAGTCCGCAGGGCACGCTCGCGCATCGTCTCGATTGCCCCGCGGGCGCGATCATGGACCGACTCCTCGGCGCCGCACTGATCGCAGGGCTGCACGATGTCGCTCACGAGCCGGTTCGCCAGGATTCGAACCCGTCCGTATCCCCGCCTTCACCGGCCGCGTATCCTGCCTCGTAGGCTTCGGTGAGGCGCTGCTCCTCGCGTTTGGGATTCCCCATGAACCCGCCGACCCATCCCTGGATGTACTCCGGATCGACGTTCGCCTTCTGCATGCGATCCACGGTGTCGTAGTAGAGCTTGTGATCCACTCGTCCCTCCCGTCCACGGATTCGGCCACCATCGGCAACGCAGCCGGTTCGGTGGCAGATGTGCACTCGCCACGCGACAAGTCTAGGAGCCTGGAACAGCGCCCGGCAATATTCCCGTTCGGATATGGCTGCCGCCCTGATGCCGTCCACGGCTGGATGCGGCCGCGGGCCCGCACCGGCCGGGAACGTCCTTCTCGTTCAAGGCCGGAGGGACGCGAGCGATGCGTTTGAAGTCCGCGTCGTGGTGCGGCGAGGATCGACCCGAAATCGACGGCACACGGTGCGGTCCCGCGACGAGGCTACTTTCGAATGTCCTTCACCGTCGAGCTCTATCCCTCCGCTCATCGGTTCGAGGCCGAGCCCGGGGAGACGGTTCTGGAAGCCGCGCTGCGGGCGGGACGATCGCCCGCGTTCGGCTGTGCCAACGGGAGCTGCGGGGAGTGTCGGGCGCGGGTGATCGCCGGAGAGGTCGATCGGGTCCGTTTCCACGACTACTTCATCACGGAAGCCGAAAAACAGGCTGGATACGCGTTACTTTGCTCGGTCGCTCCCCGCGGCGATCTGGTGGTGGAATCCACCGAGGCGTCGGGAGTCGAGGACATCGCGCCGCAGCGCGTGCGCACGAGGGTGACGCGGATCGAGACCGCCTCGGACGACTACGCGGTGGTGCATCTCAAGGTCCAGCGTGCGCGGGTGATGCGCTACCTGTCCGGCCAGCGCGCGACGGTGCGATTCGAGAACGTTCCGCCCCGCGAGTCATGGCTCGCGAGCTGCCCGTGCGACGCGGTGAACATGAGGTTCCACGTGCGCCGCGACGCCGCGGATCCATTCGCAGGCTTCGTGTTCGGCACGCTGCGTCGTGGTATCAGGGCGATCGTCGAGGGGCCAACGGGGCGCTTCGTGCTCGACGACGAGTCTCCGCGCGATCTCCTCTTCCTTGCCTGCGACACCGGGTTCGCGCCCGTCGAAAGCCTGATCGAGCACGCCGTCAACCTCGAGCTCGAAGTGCCGATCCGATTGATCCGGGCGGTGCGGGGACGGGGTTTGCCGTATCGCCACAACTACTGCCGCGCGTGGGCCGACGCTCTCGATGACTTCCACTACCGGGTCGTCGAGACGCCGAGTGGTGGCGAGTCGTGGCACACCCTCGCGACGCGGGTTCTCCAGGCGGCGTCCCGTCCGGCACCGGGCCTCGGCGGAGTAGACGCGGTGGATGCGTACGTTGCCGGACCGGCCGGGTTCACCGATGCCTGCCGGCGCCTGTTGCTCGAAGGCGGAGTTCCCGAGGGGCGGGTGAAGACCGATTCACTCGACTGAGGCGCGCATCCAGCCTCGCCCGTGACGACGACCTGGCTTCGCTCGATCAAGGGACACCGGACGCCCGCCCCGGCCGCGACACGAGCCGGCCGCCGTCAAGGCCGAATCAGACCATCTCCTGTGGATCGACGTCGACGGACCACCGAACCTTGCGCGCCGATGGCAAGGCTTCCAGCTCCGCGATCCACCCCGGCAGAAACCGCTGGAGCGCGACCCGCGATGCGGCGTCGACGAGGAGCTGGGCGCGGTAGCGTCCGGCGCGGCGCTCCATGGGGGACGGCGCCGGCCCGAGCACCGAGACGCGAGGGTGCGAGCGCGCGCTCGCGCAGGCCCCGGCGTCGCGAAGGAACGACTGCGGTGCATCACGTTGCAATGCCTCGGCCCGCACGAGGGCGAAGCTCGCGAACGGTGGCAAGCGGGCGCGGCGGCGCTCGTCGAGGGTGTCCTCGCAGAACTTCCGGTAGCCGTCGAGCACCAGGGTGCGCAGCAGTGGATGGTTCGGATGGTGGGTCTGGAGCAGCACCCGGCCGGGACGATCGCCGCGTCCGGCGCGGCCCGCGACCTGAAGCAGCAACTGGGCCATGCGTTCGGTGGCGCGGAAGTCGATGCCGAACAGCCCCCCGTCGGCGTCGAGGATCGCGACGAGGGTGACGTTCGGGAAGTGGTGCCCCTTCGCGAGCATCTGGGTACCGACGACGACGTCGACGTCGCCGGCGTGCACGCGGTCGAGCACCGCTTCGAGCGCGCCGCGCCGGCGCGTCGCGTCCCGATCCATCCGGGCGACGCGCAGCCCTTCGATCCTCGATTCGAGGGCGCCCGCGACCCGCTCGGTGCCGAGCCCGAGGCGGCGCACGTCGCCCGACCCGCATTCGGGGCATTCGGCGATCAACGCCCGCTCCGCCCCGCAGTGGTGGCAGCGCAGCCGCCCGTCGGCGTGGTGGAGCACGAGATGCGCGTCGCAGCGTCCGCAGTCCGCGACCCAGCCGCAGGCATGGCACAGCAGCCGGGGCGCGTAGCCGCGCCGGTTGATGAACAGGAGCGCCTGCTCCGAGCGGGCTGTCACCTCTTCGAGCGCTTCGATGAGCACGTCGCACAGGCCGTTGTCGAAGGGCCGCGAGCGCAGGTCGACGACGTCGATGCGCGGCGGCGAGGCGCCGCCGGCGCGGCGCGGCAGCACGAGGTGGTGGTATCGGCCGCGCCGGACGTTGTCGATCGCCTCCAGCGACGGGGTCGCGCTGCCGAGGACGATCGGCGCCCCGGCGTCCCGGGCGCGCACCACCGCGAGGTCGCGCGCGGAGTAGCGGAACCCGTCCTGCTGCTTGAAGGAGAGATCGTGCTCTTCATCCACGATGAAGAGCCCCGGCCGCGCCAGCGGCGCGAAGACCGCGGAGCGGGTGCCGACGAGCACGTCCGCGGTGCCGTTGCGCGCGTGCGTCCACGCCGAGAGCCGCTCGCCGTCGGAGAGCCCGGAGTGCAGCGCCTCCACGCGGCAGGACAACCGCGCCTGGAAGCGGGCGAGCAACTGCGGTGTGAGGCCGATCTCGGGAATGAGCACGAGCGCCTGGCGCCCCCGCGCGACGACTTCCTCGATCACCCGCAGGTACACCTCCGTCTTTCCGCTGCTCGTCACGCCTTCGAGCACGTAGGGGCTGAACGCTTCGAGGCGTGCCTCCACCGCATCCACCGCACGTTGTTGCTCGGCGTTCAGGATCGGCCGATCGAACCGGCGGGCCCGGCACGGCGAGTCCTGCACCGGCTCGGCCCAGCCCTTCGCGATCAGCGCCCGCAGCGGCCGACGCCAGCCGCGATGCTCGGCCGCGAGCGCCGCTTCCGAGATACCCCCCTTGTCGAGCATGAGGCCGAGCAGGCGGGCCTGAACCGGGGCGCCGGCAATCCCCTCGGCGAAGACGCGCGCACCGGCGGGGCTTGCCGCGTACCGCATTCTGCGCTCGGACTTCGGCGCACGCCCGAGCCGCAACAGCTTGGGCAGCGTACCGGCGACGACCTCGCCGATGGGATGCTGGAAGTAGTCGCTGGCCCAGGTGAGCAGCTTCAGCGTCGCCGGATCGAGCAGGGGTTCGGCGTCGATGACGTCACATACCCGCTTGAGCCGCGGCGCGTCGACCGCGCTTGTGGAGGCAATGCCGACGACGACCCCGATGGTGGAGGTGCGACCGAACGGCACTCGGACGCGCACCCCGGGGCGCAGTGGAGGCGTCCACCCCGGCCGCGGGGGCAGGTAGTCGAATCGGCGCCGGATCGGCACCGGGACCGCAACCTGGAGGACCGGCTCCGTCACCGATGTCGGGCCGCCCGCGCCTTCAATCACATGTACGCCCGGACCGGAGCCCGTTTGGCGTTCATGGCCCGATGTCCCACCGCCGGGCGCCGCCGCGGCCGTCAGAACAGCCTCTCGGTCACCGCCGCCGCGCTGCCCGATGCGGCTTCCGCGAGTCTTGACGGGACCCGCTCCCTTCGAAAGCTCTCGAATACCGCTCCCTCGATCGATGCGCCCGCCCGCCCGCCGGTTGCAGGATCGATGCGCACCCTCACGATACCCCTGGGCGGCGGCACGTTTCTCGCCCGGATATCCTCGAGCGCTTCCTTCATGTACCCAATCCACATCGGCAGCGCGGCGCTGGCGCCCGTCTCACGCCGGCCGAGCGGACGGAGCTGGTCGAACCCGATCCAGGCGGTGGCGACGAGGTCGGGGCTGAACCCCGAGAACCACGCATCGTACAGATCGTTCGTGGTACCCGTCTTGCCGGCGAGGTCGTCACGTTCGAGCACCCGGGCCCGGCGCCCGGTGCCGCGGCGAATGACGTCGCGCATCAGGGAATACATCAGCCACGCATTACGTGCGTCGATGACGCGCGGCGCGCGGCGCGCGGGACGGGACGGCTCGGCGCCGGCCCCGGGCTCGACCGACCCCCCCGGGCTTGTCCCCGCGGCCGACGCCGCGGACCCGGAGGCGGTCGTCGCTTCTTCCTCGTCGCAGTCCCGGCACACGACGAACGGGTCGGCCGTGAACAGGTTCGTGTCCTTCCAATCGAGTATGCGCTCGATGAAGTACGGCTCGACGGCATATCCGCCATTGGCGAGCACGGAGTATCCCGCCGCGACCTCCAGCGGCGTCAACGCCCCGCTGCCGAGCGCGAGTGACAGCCCCCGGGGCAAACGCTCCACATCGAACCCGAACTTGGCGATGTGGGCGAGGGCGAAGTCGATGCCGATATCGCGCAGGAGCCGGATCGAGACGAGATTGCGCGACTTGTACAGTGCGGTTCGCAGACTGGTGGGGCCGAAGAACTTCCCGCCGTAGTTCTCGGGCCGCCACGCGCTCTTGAGACTGGGATCCTCGAAGACCACCGGCGCGTCGTTGATGATACTGGCGGCGGTATAACCGTGATCGAGCGCGGCGGAGTAGATGAACGGCTTGAAGCTCGATCCGGGCTGGCGCTCGGCCTGCGTCACTCGGTTGAACTTGCTGCGATAGAAGTCGAAGCCGCCGGTGAGCGCAACGATCGCGCCGTCGTTCGGATCGAGCGATACCAGCGCCCCCTCGACCTCGGGTAGCTGGGAGAAACGCCAGCCGTTCCCGGCGCGTCGCACGCGGATGACGTCGCCGGTCTTCACGACCGCGGCAGCCGATTCGGGCTTCTTGCCCCGGCGGTTCTCGTCGATGTAAGGGCGCGCCCACTCCATGCTCTCGAACCCGAGCTCGACGGGACCGACGTTCCGGGCATGGGCGGTGACTACGTGCTCGTCAACCGACGTGACGAGAGCCGGCAGCAACCCACCGAAGACCGGGGTGTCCTGGAGTACCTCCCGCGGCGGACGCGCACCCTCTCCCGACGCGACGTGCCGCTCGGACCCGCGGTAGCCGTGACGGGCGTCATAGTCGATCAGCGCCTGCCTCAGCGCCGCGTTGGCAGCGTGCTGCAGCCTGCTGTCGAGGGTGGTATGGACCTTGAATCCTGCGATGTAGGTGTCGTCCCCGTAGATCGCCTCCATGTGGGCCCGCACCATTTCCGCGACGTAGGGCGCTTCAGCCTCGATCGCGAGCCCATGGATCCGCGCGGTCACCGGTGCGTCCCGTGCCTCGTCGTGCTCGGCCTTCTCGATGTACCCGAGATCGAGCATGCGCCGGAGCACGTAGTTGCGGCGTACCACCGCCTGCTCCGGATCGGTGATCGGGTTGAACCGGGACGGCGCCTTCGGCAGACCTGCGATCATCGCGAGCTGGGCGAGCGTGAGCTCCTCGATGGGACGCCCGTAGTACACCTGCGCCGCGGCGCCGACGCCGTAGGCGCGCTGGCCCAGAAAAATCTTGTTGACGTAGAGCTCGAGAATCTCGTCCTTGGTGATTTCACGCTCGATCTTCAGCGCGAGCAGGATCTCGATGAGCTTGCGGATATACGTCTTCTCACGGCTGAGAAAGAAATTCCTGGCCACCTGCATGGTGATGGTACTGCCCCCCGGCCCCTTTTCCCCGGTACGGATCAGGTGCAGCGCGGCGCGCGTGAGGCCTTGCCAGTCGACCCCGGGGTGCTCGAAGAATCGGTCGTCCTCACCCGCGAGAAATGCCTGGATCAATCGCTCGGGAACCTGATCGAGGCGCAACGGCGTACGACGCTTCTCGCCGAACTCGGCTATCAGCTTGCGGTCACGGGTGTAGACCCGCAACGGTACCTGCAGCCGTACGTCGCGGAGGATCTCCGCAGAGGGGAGCTTCGGGGTCAGATACCAGTAGACACCGCCGACGCCAAACGCCACGACGAGCACCGCCAGCAGCACGAGGATGCCGAGAGCCCGGAATACGCCGGCGAATCGAATCATGACCTGATGCTCTGAGCGTCCCCGTGGCCGACCGACCGCCAGCCGCGCACCACTTTCGGGGGTTCGACCGTCAGCCGGTAGAGTATACGCTGCCGCTCCACCATCGACGACGATCCGCGGGCTCGGCACGCGGCCGGTCGGGCCCGGTGCCGCGGGGCGTGTCGCCAGGGGGAGCAGGATCCTTGGCGGCGCCGGCGGCCGGCTCGCCGGAAACACCGGCAGGACAGAGCATTCGGGCAACGGCACGAAGACGGATCACACGAAGGTTGCAGCGATGGACGTTCCTTCCAACATCTTCCTGATCGGCCCGATGGGGGCGGGCAAGAGCACGATCGGCCGACGGCTCGCAACGGCGCTCGGCAAGGTGTTCTTAGACGCCGACCAGGCACTCGAGGAACGGACCGGGGTCGAAATCCCGCTCATCTTCGAGCTCGAAGGCGAGGCCGGATTCCGCAAGCGCGAGAGCGAGATGCTGGCCAGGCTCGTGATGCGCGAGGGTGTCGTCCTCGCCACCGGGGGCGGCGTGGTGTTGTCGGCGCAGAACCGGGCGCACTTGGCTGAACGTGGCTTCGTGATCTATCTCGACGCGCCCATCGACCTGCTGGTGGCGCGGGTGGCGCGCGATCGTCATCGGCCGTTGATGCAAACCGTCGATCCGGAAGCGACGATGCGCGAGATCATGCGCATCCGCGATCCCCTCTATCGTGAAAGCGCCGCCATCGTCGTAAGATCGACGCATCGATCCAGCCGTTTCGTGGTCAGGGAAATCCTCCAGCGCATCGAGGCATTGTGAGCGGCGACCGCACCAGCGGTCGGCGACCGCACAGCGGTCGCTTGGCGATTCCGCTGCACGGAATCGCGGGTGCGCTTCGGCCAGCGCCGGAGACGGGTCGCGAAGCAGCATGACCCCGCTCGCGCCCTATGCCGTCAGTGAAGCGACGTCGCGCGGACGGACGCACGACGAGGACGGACCCGCCTACCGGAGCGCATTCCAGCGCGACCGCGACCGGATCATCCACAGCGCCGCCTTCCGCCGCCTCGAGTACAAGACGCAGGTCTTCGTCAACCACGAAGGCGACATGTTCCGCACCCGCCTCACCCACTCGATCGAAGTCGCACAGATCTCGCGCACCATCGCCCGCGCGCTGGGGTTGAACGAGGATCTCGTCGAGGCGATCGCGCTGGCCCACGACCTCGGCCACACGCCGTTCGGCCACGCCGGGCAGAACGCTCTCAACGCCTGCATGCACGATTACGGCGGCTTCGAGCACAACCTGCAATCGTTGCGGGTCGTCGATCTGCTCGAGGTGCGCTACGCGAGCTTCCCGGGCCTGAACCTGACCTACGAGACCCGGGAAGGCATCCTCAAGCACTGCTCGCGGGCCAACGCACGCGGGCTCGGCCCGCTCGGCGAGCGCTTTCTCAACGGCAGCCAGCCTTCTCTCGAAGCGCAGGTCGCGAACCTCGCAGACGAGATCGCGTACAACAACCATGACGTCGACGACGGTCTGCGCGCCGGGCTGCTCGAGATCGACACCCTGACCGCAGCGGAGTTCTTCCGGGAGCAGTACGAGACGGTGCGCGCCCGCTGGCCGGCCCTGGTCGGGCGGAGAATCGTCCACGAAACGATCCGGGCGATGATCAACCGCCAGGCGACGGACCTGCTGGATACGAGCCGCGCCGCCATCGACGCCGTGGGTCCGGAAAGTGTCGACGACGTGCGTGGACATCGCATGGCGCTGATCCGCTTCAGCGCACCCATGCTGGAGCAGCATCGAGCGCTCAAGCAGCTTCTGCGGCAAAAGCTCTATCGTCACTACCGGGTGTTCCGGATGTCGATGAAGGCGCAACGGATCGTCAAGGATCTGTTCGACGCCTTCTTCAACACCCCCCGCGCCCTCCCTCACGATACCCAACGACGGATCGAGGAACGGGGCGGGGGTGAATCCGAGCGGGCTCGCCTCGTCGCCGACTACGTTGCCGGCATGACGGACCGGTTCGCGATCGCGGAGTATCGGCGACTCTTCACGGCCGACGCGCTGACGTGAGGATGGAGTCCGGAAACAGGGGCCCGCTCGTGCGCGCGGAGCCCCGACCGATCAATCGAGCCGCGGCCGTACCTCCTGGGCGAAGCGCTCCATCACGTCGAGCGCGACGTCCACCTTCTCCGGAACGAAGTCGAACGTGAGGTGCTCGGCTCCGATCTCCATGTAGCGCTTGATGCCGTCCGCGATCTGCCGGGGCGTGCCCTGGGTCAGGAACTCCCCCGGTTCGTCCTGGAAGACCATCGGCAGCTTGACGCAGAGCTTGACCGAGCCCGGAGCGCGGCCGAACTTCTCGCACTGGACATCCAGTTCCTTGCGCATCTCGACGACCTTCTCCAGCGACATCCGCACCGGGTGAAACGCTTCGGCGTACTGTGCCGCGCGGCGGCAGGCGGGCCGGCTCGCGCCGGCCACCCAGATCGGCGGATGCGGGCGCTGCACGGGCTTCGGTGCGAACGATGCGTCTTCGCAGGAGTAGAACCGGCCCTGGTAGGTGACGGGGTCGTCCGCCCAGAGCTTCTTCATGAGCTCGATGGCGTCGTCGGTGCGCGCGCCCCGGTTCCTGAAGTTCTGTCCGAGGACCTCGAACTCCTCCTCGAACCAGCCCACGCCGATGCCGAAGATGAACCGGCCGTTGGAAAGCTGGTCCACCTCCGCGACCTGCTTCGCGACCTCGAAGGGGTTGTGCATCGGGAGCACCACGACGCTCGTGCCCAGGGTGATGCGCCTGGTGTGCGCGGCGAGAAAGGAAAGGATCGTGAAGGGTTCCCAGTAGCATTCGCGCCAGTGCGGCGGATGCATCCGCCCGGGAATGAGGATGTATCCCGACTTCACCTGCGGCGGCAGCACCACGTGCGCGCTGAGCCACAACGAGTCCAGTTCGAGCGCCTCGGCGCGCTCGGCCATCTTGAGAAAGGTGTCCGGGGTGGCGTCCTCGCCACGCACGATCAGGGAGCAGCCATATTTCATCGGGGTCCTCTTCCTGGTGGGAGGGAGTTCGAATCACGAAGCGCCGCGACTATAGCCCGGAAAGCTCGATCGCTCACGGGGCGAGACGCTTCGCCCCTGCAAACCCGGGGCGCCGCGCTCAGAGGTAGATGCGCTCGACCCTCGGTCCGATGCCGGTGAGGATCTCGTAGGGGATCGTCCCCGCCTGCTCCGCGACCCGTTCGATGGGGGCGTTCGGGCCGAAGATCTCCACCCACGCGCCGACTCCGACCGCATCCTCGGGAACGCTGCTCAGATCGATGGTGACCATATCCATCGAGACGGTCCCGAACAGCGGCGCCCGGTACTCGGCGACCACGACCTCGAACCGCCGTCCGGGCCGGTAGAGCGCACGCGGGATGCCGTCGGCGTAGCCCGCGAGCACCACGCCGATCCGCCGCTCGGTGTCACAGGTCGCCACGCCCCCGTAGCCGACGCTCTCGCCGGGCTCCACCGTCGCAATCTGTCCCAGCCGTGCTTCGAGCGTCGCGACCGGTCGCACCCGCGGCGTGGTGTGCGCGTAATGGGGGTCGTGGCCGTACAGCGCAATTCCGGGCCGTACCAGATCGAAGTGGTAGTCCGATCCGAGAAACGTCCCCGCGGAATTCGCAAGACTGGCGCGCGCGGCCGGAAACGCGCCCCTCACCGCCCGGAATCGATTGAGCTGGCGGCGGTTGGCCGGCGCGCTCGGCTCGTCCGCGCAGGCGAGATGGCTCATCAACAGGGCCACGTCGAGACGGGGCCGCCGGGAACGGTCGCCGATCAGGGTGTCCAGCTCTTCGCGGCCGAGACCGAGCCGGTGGATCCCGGTCTCGACGTGGAGCGCCGCGCGTCCCGGCGCGCCATGCGCCGCCGCGCTCCCGATCCACCGATCCACACCATCCAGATCGAACAGACACGGGATCAGGCGGTGCTCGTGCAGAAGGTGCGCCTCGCCGCCGGTGCGCGGCATGAGCACGAAGATCTCCACGTCGTCGAGCATCCGCCGGAGCTCGACCGCCTCGTGACCGAAGGCGGTGAAGAAGGTCCGGCACCCCGCCTCGTACAAGGCGCGAGCGATATCCGAGACCCCGAGCCCGTAGCCGTCCGCCTTGACCACCCCGGCGACCTCGGCAGCCGTCGCCGAGCCGATGGCGCGGTAGTTCCCGGTCAGGGCGGCGAGATCGACGAGCACCCGGGCCGCGGTGCGGCCTTCGCCATGACGGCCGGGCGCATCCGAGTGCGGACGTTCCATGCCCAGGCCATGTGTCCCACCGTTCACGGTTCGCAGTCTCCCAGCCCGGACCCGCCCTCATCCCCACATGCCCGTCGTCCCCGCGAAGGCGGGAATCCATCGGCCGCGGGCGCGGATCGCTCCGTATCGGGCTGCGGGGTGGAGGTACTTGCCAAGGCCCGCCATGCCTCATCGGCCCGGGCGTCACGTCGAACAACAAGCCCAACCGCGAGCCGGCGCATTAGAATACCCTTCCCGCGCCGGCGCATCGCCGCCGCGCGTCCGCGTCCACCGTCCGGAGCCTGTCATGAGCCGTATCGTCTACGTCAACGGCCGGTTCGTTCCCGAATCCGAAGCGCGCGTGTCGGTCTTCGACCGCGGGTTCCTGTTCGGGGACGGAGTGTACGAGGTGTCGTCGGTGCTCGACCGGGGCCTCGTCGACAACGCGGCGCACCTCGCCCGGCTCGAACGCTCGCTCGGCGAGCTGGGGATGGCCTCGCCGGCCGGCCCGGAGGAGATCGTGCGTGCGCAGAAGGAGCTCATCGCGCGCAACGACCTCGACGAGGGCGTCGTCTATCTGCAGATCACACGCGGACCCGCCGACCGCGACTTCGCATATCCCGCCGAGCCCGAGCCGACGCTGGTGATGTTCACGCAGGAGAAGCCGCTCGTGGACAATCCGCTCGCGGCACACGGGATCGCGGTCGTCACCGTGCCCGATCTGCGCTGGAAGCGGCGCGACGTCAAGACCGTGGGGCTGCTCGCGGCGTCGATGGCGAAGCAGGCGGCCCTCGATGCCGGCGCCGGCGATGCGTGGATGGTCGAGGACGGCTTCGTGACCGAGGGCAGCTCGAACAATGCGTACATCGTCACCGGCGGCGGGGTGGTGGTGACGCGGCATCTCGGCAACGAGATCCTGCACGGCATCACCCGTGCCGCGGTGCTGCGGCTCTCGCGCGAGCATCGGATCGCGGTCGAGGAGCGGGCGTTCACCGTGGAGGAGGCGAAGAGCGCAGCGGAAGCACTCATCACCAGCGCCTCCTCCTTCGTGATCCCGGTGGTGCGTATCGACGGGGAGACGATCGGGGACGGCCGACCGGGCGCGATCACGCGCCGGCTGCGTGAGATCTACATCGAATCGGCGCGGGCGAGCGTCGATCGATAGCCTTGCCGGCAATCCGGGGCTCGGGAAGCGTGACCGACGGCAGGGATTCGAAGGGGCAAAGCGTCCTGTGCCGGATCGCGCTCCGGCAGTCCTGCCCGCCCGCTCGGATCCGGAGGAACAGCCATCCCCCTCGGCACGGTCCCGCGAGCAGGGTGCCGCGGCGCCGGCGGCTCGGGCTTCCGGTGTTCGGGTCCATCGTCTCCGCCCGGGCCGGCCGCGGCCCGGGTGGAGGGTCGGTTCAGTCAGCCGCGTCCGACACCGGCCCGAACCGCGGCGCGGCCATCGCCCCGCGCCGGTGCAGGGCAACGACGAACTCGTGCTCGAAGGTGTCCGCGACCGAGCCGATGACCCGCTCGTCCGCGGCCAGCGCATCCGACCACGCCTGCACCAGCGGGAATTCGTCCAGCAACCCGCAGCCGAGCCGGGTCTCGACGAAGGCGTAGCGCCGGAGGAACGGCGCGTAGGCGGCGTCCACGAGACAGAGCTCCGCACCGTTGAAGTACGGCCCGTCATTGCCCCGCTCCCTGGCGAGCGCCTCTTCGAGCCTGGCAAGCCGGCCGCGCGCGACCTCGATCCCATTGGCGAGAGCGGTGTCGTCGCCGGCGTAGTACACGCCGCCGAGGCTTGTCGAGAAGTCGGGGACGAAATCGGTCCAGGCCCGGTTTCGCGCGCGCTTGAACGGGTCTTCGGGATGCAGCCGCGGGGGAACCATCTCGTCGAGGAATTCCGCGATCGCGTTCGACTCGAACAAGGGCCGCCCGCCGACGGAGAGTACCGGCACCTTGCCGTGGGGAGAGATCTCGAGAAACCAGTCGGGCTTCTCGCGCAGGTCGATGTAGGTCACTTCGAACTCGACGTCCTTGGCACGCAACACGATCACGGCGCGCTGTACCCAGGGTCAGGTCACGGAGCTGATCAGATGGTATGTCTCGTTCATCGTGGAATCCTCGGGGTGGATGGCAGGCCGCGCGCTCGAGGCGCCATCGGTGCATCGGGCGCGAGACGGGAACGACGGGTCAGTCGCGCACCCCCGGCCGCATCGGCCCGGGGACGCTCAAGCCGCAACGCAGGGCCTCGGTCTCCCAGACGTCGGCCGGCATCACGTTGGCGAGATTCACGTCGGGGCCGAACGTGCGCACGAGAAACACCTTGAGCCGGTAGTTGTCGGTGTGGTGCGTGCCCGGCACCCAAGGCCCGCTCAGCTCGAAAATCACGCGATCGGTGTCGAGACCCGCGCGCAGGCCGTCGGCGAGAGCCTCGTTCGGAATCCCGCCGCGCAGCAGCTCCGCCCCTTCCACGAGCACCACGTCCGCCCCCGCGTCGAAGCACGCGCGCGCCTGCGCGACCAGCGTTTCGGCGCCCGAATCCTCGCTCTTCGAACCAACTTCACCGTGGACCTCGAGACCGCTCTCGACGGCGGTCCCGATTATCGCGCGCCGCTCGTCGTCGTCGAGCGCGACCACATTGTCGGAGACCTCGATCGCGTGGATCCCGAGCCGGACCGCCTCGTCACAGAACGGCTTCACGCCGTCCATGCCCTGGGTGGCGAACACGTACTCCAGGAACTGCCCACCGAGAAACGGCCGTACTCCGTGCGATGCGTAGAGATCGAGCTTGCGGCGGAGATAGTCTTCCTCGTAGAGCCTTGCGGTGCCGACCACGAGCTTCGCCAGATCCACCACCGGGGCCAGGAGATCCAGCCAGTCCCCCTGCTGCCCGAGCGGCAGGCCCCAGTCCATCATCATGGTCAGACCCTTGCGCCGCGGCTTCGTCGTCGAACGTTCCGCGGGCAGCGGGACTTGCGAGAAAGGGGTCGCCATCGCTGGTTCGAATGCCTCTCGGCGTTGAATCGGGGCCGAGTCTACCGGAATCGGTGGCGGCGCGATTCCCGGATCGGGCGACGGCTCGGCGGCGATGCGACGACGATGCTCACGGTCTCGGTGTCCGGGTCGAACACGATCGCGGCCTCGCCGCGGTCGAGCTGGCGCTTCACCGCGTCGATCTTCTCCTCGAACGAGAATTCGCGGTCGCCGTAGTCGGTGCCCTCGCGCAGCACGAACGACTCGACCACCCCGCGAAGCGCCGCTTCACTGAGCTCGCGATAGGGGATCTCCACGTGGCGCTTCTTCAATCGGGCGTCAGCGCTGCATCCCCCAGCGGTACACGGTGCGCAGCTCGACGTTCCTGAAGATGACGTTCTCGACCGTGATCCCGATGAGGATCACGGTGAACAGGCCCGCGAAGACGTGCGCGGTCTCGAGGTTCTGGCTGTTCTCGTAGATGAACCAGCCGAGGCCGCCGCTGCCGGAGGAGGCGCCGAAGACCAGCTCGGCGCCGATCAGGGTGCGCCAGGAGAACGCCCAGCCGATCTTCATCCCCGACAGGATCGACGGCAGCGCCGCGGGGATCAGGATCTTCATCACGTAGCGGATGTTCCGCAGTCCGTAGTTCTGCCCGATCATCCGCAACGTCTCGCTCACCGACTGGAAGCCGGTGTGGGTGCTCAGCGCCACCGCCCAGAGCACGGAATGGATGGTGACGAAGACGATGCTCGCGGTGCCGAGCCCGAACCACAGCATCGCCAGCGGCAGCAGCGCGATGGCCGGCAGGGGGTTGAACATCGCGGTGCAGGTGGAGAGGAAGTCCGCGCCGATGCGCTGCGCGCTGGCCCACAGCACCAGGGCGGCGGAGAGCGCGAGTCCGGCCGTGTAGCCGATGAGCAGGGTACTCACCGAGAACCAGATCTTGCGGAGCAGATCGCTGTCGATCAGGGACAGCCACAGCGCCTCGGCCGAGGTGGAGAACCGCGGAAACATGAGCGGCTCGACGTCCAGGGCCACCGTGTACACCTGCCAGGCGACCACCAGGCCGATGAGGATCGTGGCCTTGCGCACCCCGTTGACGTTCCAGGCGCGCTCGAGCCCGGACAGCTTGCGCTCGACGTCGCCGATCTCCGCTTCGCCGAGCGTCTCGACCACGAATTCCGGGCGGACGTACACGTCCGGACCCTTCCCACCGCTCGCCGCCGCTTCGCTCATATCGTCTGCATCCCCCAGCGGCCGACGGTGCGCAGCTCCAGGTTCCGGAACACCACGTTCTCGACCGTGATCCCGACCAGGATCACGGTGAACAGGCCGGCGAACACGAACGGGATCTGAAGGTCCATCTGGTTGGCGAAGATGAACCAGCCGAGGCCGCCCTCGCCGGTGCCCTCGGTATCCACCACCGCCCCGCCGAACACCAGCTCCGCCGCGATCAGGGTGCGCCACGCGTACGCCCAGCCGATCTTCATGCCGGTGAGGATGGACGGGAACGCGGCGGGGATCAGGAGCTTCACCACGTACCGGATGCCGCGCAGCCCGTAGTTGCGCCCGACCATGCGCTGGGTCTCGCTCACCCCCATGAACCCCGTGTGCATGTTGAGCGCGACCGGCCATACCACCGAATGGAGCAGGGTGAACACGATGGCGTCGGCCCCGAGGCCGAACCACAGCATCGCCATCGGGAGGAGCGCGATGGCCGGCAGCGGGTTGAGCATCGCGGTCAGGGTGCTCAGCAGGTCGCTGCCGAAGCGGGTGGCCACGGCCAGCGTCGTGAGCACGGTGGCGATTCCGATGCCGATGACGTAGCCGGCGAGCAGGATCTTCACCGAGTTCCAGATCATGTAGAGCAGGTGCTCGCCCCACAACGCGGTGAACAGCGCCGCGCCGGTGTCGGAGAACGTCGGGAGCAGGTACTCGGAGATGCCGCCGAAGCGCGTGTACAGCTCCCAGACGACGACCAGGGATACCAGGATGGTGAGCTTGCGCACCGAGTTGAGGTTCGAGAAGCGCTCCCAGGGAGAGAGCCGGCGGGCGACGTCGCCGGTGTCGGCAGCCCCGAGCCCGGTGGTCTCGTACTCGTCACGCAGGTGGACCGCGGGGGCGTGTTCAGGCATGAGGGACCGCTCCCGTTTCGGCCGCGGCATCCCGGCCCGGAAGAGGAGGGGCACGCTCAGGCATGCGGGGCCACTCCTGCTTCGGCAGCGTCCCGGCCCGGAAGAAGAGGCGCGCGTTCAGGCATGCGGCGCGGCCTCTTCCTCCAGGATGCGATCCGCGAACAGCATGTCGTGGATGCGCTTCTGCAGCGCCGAGAACGGCTCGCCGCCGACGTCTTCGTGGCCGAGGTGGTGGGCGTTCAATTCCGCCTTCACCTGGCCGGGGTGCGGCGAGAGCACGAGGATGCGGCTGCCGACGATGCACGCCTCCTCGATGGAATGGGTGACGAAGAGCACCGTGAAGTGAGTGTCCTCCCATAACTGGAGCAACTCTTCCTGCATCTGGCGCCGGGTGAGGGCGTCGAGCGCTGCGAAGGGCTCGTCCATCAGCAGGACGTCGGGCTCCATGGCCATCCCGCGGGCGATCGCCACCCGCTGCTTCATGCCCCCGGAGAGCATGTGGGGATAGGTGTCCTCGAAGCGGTCGAGCTTCACCTTGCGGATGTACTGCCGTGCGATGTCGTCGGCCTCCGCGCCGGTGGCGCACCGCCCACCGTTGATCAGCGCGAAGGTGATGTTCTGCCTGACGGTCTTCCAGGGCAGGAGCTGATCGAACTCCTGGAAGACCATGACCCGATCGGGACCCGGCTCCGAGATCCCGCGGCCCTTGAGCCGCATCTCCCCCTCCACCGGCTTCATGTATCCCGCGACCCCCTTGAGCAGGGTGGACTTGCCGCATCCGGAGGGGCCGAGCAGGACGAAGCGATCGGAGGGGTAGACCTGGAATCCGACCCGGTACGTCGCGGTGATCAGATGCTCCTTGGTCTTGTACTGCAGGGTGACCCCGTCGACGTCGAGGAGCGGAGCGGGGGCCGCGGCGGGAGCGGGTCCCGCCGTGGCTCTGGCGGCTTCGGCCATGGATTCAGCTACCGTCCTGGTCGTAGTTGTTTTCCCAGTAGTAGTCCTTCCAGCTCCCGGCCTTGTTCTTGACCGCCCCCACGCTGTGGAGGAATTCGGCGAACTGCATGGTGCGCTCGGGCTGCACCGAGTAGTCCATCTCGCCGGGGGTGGTGAGCATCCTGATCACGTCGTCCTTGTCGAGCTTGGACCTGGTGAACCGGTGGTAGAGCTCGGCCCCGCGCTTCTTGTCCTCGTTGATCCAGTCGATCGCGGTGCGGAACGACTTCCACACGCATTCGTAGAGGCCGGGGTTCCCGGTCTTCCACTTCTCGGTGTTGTACATCGCGACGGTGGAGTGACGCCCGCCGAGCACGTCGTAGGAGGTGATGACGTTGTGGGCCTTGCCGCTCTGGAGCTCCTGCCACGAGGTCGGGAGGGTCGCGAAGTGGCTCTTCACCGCCTGGCCGCCCGCGAGCAGGGCCGCGACCGCCGAGGGGTGCTTCATCGACACGGTCATGTCGTCGAGCTTGTCGAAGCTGTCCTGCCCCCACTGCTTCGCCGCCGCCATCTGCAGCACCCGGGCCTGGATCGACACCTTCACCGAGGGCGTCGCGATCTTGTGATCCTCCGCGTTCAGGTAGTCGGGGAGCGTCTTCACGCCCGGATCGTTGGTGTTGAGCTTGAGCGGCATCGCGGCGAGGTTGGTCATCGCCCGCACGTTCAGCTTGCCCTTCGTCTTGTCCCAGATGGTGAGCAGCGGGCCGATGCCGCCGGCCGCGAAGTCCACGTTGCCCGAGAGCAGCGCCTGGTTGACCGCGGCGCCGCCGCTGAAGCGGTGCATCGAGACCTTGACGTCCCCGAGCCCTGTGTCCTTCGCGCACGCCTCGACGAGCTTCTGGTCGACGACCACGTGCATCGGCAGGTAGAGCAGGCCGAACTGCTGGGCGAAGCGGACCTGATCCGCTTCCGCCGAAACGGCGACGCTTCCACCGACAAGCACGGCGGCGGCAATCGCGCCGGTGATGTTTCGCATTTTCATGAGGTTCCTCCTGGTGGATTCCTGATGGGGCCGGCGACTCTCCGGGCGAAGATGCCGGCTGCGCGCGCCGGCCCTCGCGGACGAAGATGGCGATGCTATTCGGAATCGGTGCCGTGCTCAATGCGCGGAAGTAGTGGAATCAGGGCCGTTTCACGCTATGGCATGACTCGAGTTTCGGGATCCGTGACGCCTGGATTCCCGCTTGCGCGGGAATGACGGCGGCTTCGACCGGGGATCACGTCATTCCTGCGAAGCTCGTCCTCGCGAACGCGGGGAGCGGGAATTCATCCCGGTCGATGTCGTTCGCGCCGAAGTCGGAGGTCCGGCCAGCGTGAAATCACCCTGGCAGTGGAATGCGGGCTAGACTTCGCGGCATGCGTCCGTTCGTTCTCGCTCTCTCCGTCCTGATCCTCGGTGGCTGCGTCGAGTATCGCGAATCGCTGGTGCTCGAACGTGATGGATACGGCACCGTGGTGATGGCTATCGGGGTGAAGGAAGCGTTGCTGCGCGCGGCCGAAGTCGCCGAATCCGGAACGTACGACCCCGCGTCCGCGCTCAGCGCGTTGCGGGCGCAGCCGGGCTTGCAGATCGTCGAGAGCCGCACCGAGACGCGGGAAGGGACGCGCTGGCTGCACCTCGTGCTCACGTTCGAGTCGCTTGCGGCTCTGAACGGGATCGACCGGATCGAGCAATACCGGGGGCTGTTCGGAACCGTCGTGCTGTCCGAGAACGCCGCCGGTCAGCGAGTGCTCACCCGCACCATCCACGCCCGTCTCCCGGAGAAGATCGGGAAGTCCTTTCTGCCGTCGCTCATCGCGCCGATGTTCAGTGGCTATTCCTGGAGCTACGAGGTGCGATTCCCGGCGAAGGTGCTGGAGTCGAACGGAGAGCCCGCCGGCGGTGAGGGTGACGTGAAGCTCGTGCGCTGGCGGTTCAATCTGGGAGATCTCGTCGCCGAGCCACGGGTGATGCGCGCCACGTTCGCCCGCACCGGCGTGGGGCCCGCGGGCATCGCGGTGGGCGCCGCGCTGATGGTGGCCGGCATCGTGGCGGTCCGGATCCTGCAGAGGCGCCGCAGGCGTGGCGGGGCCTCCTGAGTGCAGCGTGGGAGCCGTCGGCGATCAGTGCATCGACTCCCGCCGCGGCGCCGACCGGACGATGCCGTTCGGGTCGGGGGATGCGTGGTGGATGACCATCCGCCATCCCTGCTCCGTGCGCCGGTAGACGTTGGTGGCGACCACCGTGCCCTGCTGCTCGAACCGCTCGCCGAAACGGATCACCTCGTAGAGACAGCGCACCGCGACATCGGCGCCGGTGGTCGGCGCGACCCCCGCCCGCTCGAAGCGCAGTCGCTGGCGGCCCTCGAAGATCGCGCGCCAGCTTTCGAGGATCGTGTCGATGTCGTCGAGCCGCGGGCCGCCGGGATGGATGCAGGAAACCTCGGTCTCGTGGTCCCAGACATTCGTCATCGCGTCGAGGTCCCTGCGTTCGAACGCATCGTAGAACGCGGCTTCCGCCGCTTCGGGCGATTCGTAGCCGGCACCGGGCATCGGAGCGGCCCTCCGGTAAGGCTTCGGGATCGGTACTCTATCGCGCAACGCCGGAGCGGGGAGATGGGCTCCGGTGAACGATCCGTCTCGCGGCGCCGGGTGACCGCCGGGGCCGAAGGTCATCGGGAGGGCATTCGTGCCGGACCATCCTCGCATCGCGGTGCTTGGCTCCCGCAGCACGTTCACCGCTCACGCGGTGAGCACGCTGTGCGCGCGGGGCGTCCCTCCGGTGGCGCTGATGGGTGACGCGGATCCGGCGCCCCGTGCTCGCGGCGAGATTCCGGTCGAGGTCCGCACCCCCGCCGCCCGCATTGCCGCCGCACATGGCATTGCGTTGATCCGGGAGCCGGACCCGAACCATCCCGACGCCATTGCCGCGCTGGAACGGGTCGAGCCGGACCTTCTTCTCCTCGCCTGTCTGCCGTACGTCGTGGGCCGCGAGACGCGGCGGGCCGCGCGTCTCGGAGCGCTGAACCTCCACCCGTCGGCCCTGCCTCGCTTCCGCGGCCCGGACCCGGTGTTCTGGCAGTTGCGCGCGGGGGTTGACCGCGCCGGTGTCACCTTGCACGTGGCCACCGGGGTCCTCGATGCCGGTCCGGTCGTCGTGCAGCGACGGATCCGCGTCGAGCCGGGGATCAGCGTGGACGGACTCACCGCGGCCCTGGTTCGATGCGGGGTCCACGCCCTGGTGGACGCACTCCCCGGGATCGAGCGCCGCATCCGGGAGGCGGTTCCGCAGGACGAGTCGGTGGCCACCCGCCAACCCCGGCCGTGCGGCGAGGATTTCCGGATCGCCACGTCGTGGACGGCGGAACGCGCGTATCGCTTCATCGAGGGGGTGCGCGGGCCGGGGACGACCTTCACGGTCCTCGGCGACGAGGGCGAGATCGAGGTCGAACGGGCGATCGGGTTCGATGCGCCGACGCGGCCCGGCCCGGCGATCGAACGATCCGGAGGGACCGTGACGATCCGCTTCGCCCACGGGTCGCTCCTGGCGGTCCCTGCGCCGTCGAGCCGGGATTGACGGTCGATTCGCGGCCGAATCCCGATCCGGCGGGATGGTGAAGACCTGACCCGCTTCGGGGGAGCGGTCCCGGTCCGTGCCGTTCAGGTCTCGATGGCCAGCTCCTCGTCGAATCCGAACGTGGACATGTCCCGGATGCGTGACGGATAGAGCACGCCGTCGAGGTGATCGCATTCGTGCTGCACCACCCGGGCGTGGTAGTCCTCGACCTCGCGTTCGATGCGGTTCCCGAACGCATCGAAACCCGTGTAACGGATCCGGGTGTAGCGGGGCACGATGCCGCGCAGGCCGGGGACGCTGAGACACGCCTCCCAGCCCTCGGCCATCGTCTCCGCCAGCGGCTCGATCACCGGATTGACGAGCACCGTCGGATCGATCCGCACCACCTCCCCGCATCCCGAGGTGTCGTCGCGCCCGCCGAGACCGAAGACCACGACCCGCTTCGCGACCGCGATCTGGGGCGCCGCGATGCCGATGCCCCCGCTCGCGTGCATCGTCTCCCAGAGATCCTCGACGAGCGCGTGCAGCTCGGGGGTGTCGAATCGGGTGACGGGTTCGGCCACGCGGCGCAGCACCGGGTGACCCATTCTGATGACGGTTCGGGCAGCCATGGCACTCCTTATGATAATGGTAGAATCCGGCTCTGGCCCGACTCCGCGCACCACCCCATGGCCGGCCATTCCAAGTGGGCGAACATCCAGCACCGCAAGAAGGCCCAGGACGCCAGGCGGGGCAAGCTGTTCACCAAGCTCATCCGTGAAGTCACGATCGCCGCGCGCGAGGGCGGCGGCGACCCCGGCGCCAACGCCCGGCTCCGGCTCGCGATGGACAAGGCGTTCGCGGGCAACGTGCCCAAGGACACCCTCGACCGGGCCATCAAGCGCGCGACCGGTGAAGCCGGCGCCGACAGCCTCGAAGAGGTGCGTTACGAGGGGTACGGCCCGGGCGGCGCCGCGGTGATGGTGGACTGCGTCACCGACAACCGCAACCGGACCGTCTCGGAGATCCGCTACGCATTCACCAAATGCGGCGGCAACCTCGGCACCGGCGGCTCGGTGGCGTACCTGTTCACCCGGGTCGGTCAGCTCTCGTTTCCCCCCGGCACCGACGAGGACCGGCTGATGGAAGCCGCGCTCGATGCCGGCGCCGAGGACGTGGTCGCGAACGACGACGG
This sequence comes from uncultured Gammaproteobacteria bacterium, assembly GCA_958295835.1. Lineage (GTDB taxonomy): Bacteria > Pseudomonadota > Gammaproteobacteria > HK1 > HK1 > HK1. Next base: position 2,159,739 of record OY282378.1, on the reverse strand, counting down.
TTCGCTCGACGTGATCACCGGCCCGGAGGAGTTCGGCGACGTTCGCGACGGGATCGTCGCCGGCGGGATCGCGCCGGAACAGGCGGAGGTCACGATGCGCCCGTCCACCAGCGTCACCCTCGACGCCGGGAGCGCCCAGCGGATCGTCAAGCTGCTCGACACGCTCGAAGACCTCGACGACGTGCAGCAGGTGTACTCCAACGCGGACATCCCGGACGAGGTCCTGGCCGGGCTCGAATGAGCCCGCCCGTGCGTGTGAGCCAGCGGGCTCAACCGGGCTTTCGGGCTCAACCGGATCCGCGGGCTCGATCGGACACACGGACCCGGTTGTACGCGCCGCGCGTCATCGGCGCCGATCCGGACCCCCGACCCACCGGCGAATGAGTCCGCAGGCCCATCCGGATCAGCGGGCTCGACTCGGCATGTCGGCCCGGTCGGACACTGCGCGCATCATCGGGGTCGATCCGGGCTCCCGGTCCACCGGGTACGGCGTGGTCGATACCGACGGGACCCGCCTCGTCCACGTCGCGAGCGGGTTCGTGCGCACCGGCGATGGAGAATGGTCCGATCGGCTGCGCAGGATCTTCGAGGACCTCGGCGCGATCATCGACACCCACGCCCCCGGCGAGTTCGTGATCGAGAAGGTGTTCGTGCACCGCAACGTCTCCTCCGCCCTGAAGCTCGGGCAGGCGCGCGGCGTCGCGATCCTCGCCGGGGCCACGCGCTCCCTGCCCGTCTACGAGTATTCGCCCAACGAGGTGAAGCAGTCGGTCACCGGCCGGGGACATGCCTCGAAGGAGCAGATCCAGCACATGACCAGGGTGCTGCTCGCGCTACGGGAGCCGTCCCAGGCGGACCAGGCGGATGCCCTGGCCGTCGCCATCTGCCACGCGCACGTGCGGGCGACGGTCGCGCGGCATGAGCGCGCGCTCGCGAACGCCGCGGGTGTCGCGGGCGGTCTCCGATGATCGGCTGGATACACGGAATCCTGCGCGAGAAGCACCCTCCCGTGCTGCTCGTGGACACCGGCGGCGTCGGCTACGAGATGGAAGCGCCGATGACGACCTTCTACGACCTTCCCGCGACCGGCGAGCCGGTGACGCTCTATCTGCATCACATCGTCCGCGAGGATGCCCAGCACCTGTATGCGTTCGCACGCCGTGCCGAGCGGGACGTGTTCCGCCAGCTCCTTCGCGTGAGCGGTGTCGGGGCGAAGCTCGGATTGGCGATCCTCTCCGGGCTGGACGCGGGCGGATTCGCCCGTTGCGTGCTCGAAGGCGACACCGCGAGCCTCGCCAGGCTGCCCGGCATCGGCAAGAAGACGGCGCAGCGTCTCGTGATGGAGATGCGCGACAAGGTCGATGACGCATCGGCCGGCGTGGCCGTCGCGCGCGGCGGGACCGGACCCGCGCCGCGCCGGGACGATCCGGTGGCCGAGGCGGTGAGCGCGCTGATCGCGCTCGGGCTCAAGCCGCCGGAGGCGAGCCGCCGGGTACATGCGGTGGAGGCCGAGGGCCTCGCATGTGAAGAGATCGTGCGGCTCGCGCTCCAGTCGATGGTGCGCTGAATCGCGGGTGCTTCGATGATGCGCCGAGCGGCGACCGCTGGGGCGGTCGCTTGGCGATTCCGCTGCGCCGAATCGCGGGCGCTCCTGCCGTCGGCGCCGGCGTGCGGCGACGGTCATGCTCATGACGGCCTGCAACGAGTCCATCGGCAGAGTCGGGAAGGTCCTGCCGATGAAAGCGAGGAACCGAGCCATGCGCTTCTTCAACACCACCGGCCCCGTCAAACCCGAGGACCATTACTGCATTCCGCCGCTTGAGCGCTTCGACCTGGAGGAAGTGCTGGCGCTCGTCCGGATGAAGAAGTACTTCGTGCTGCACGCGCCGCGCCAGACGGGCAAGACCTCCTCCCTCCTGGCGCTGTGCGACCTGCTCAACGGGCAGGGCTATGGCTGCGTATACACCACCGTCGAGACCGCGCGCACGGCCCGCGACGACATGGAGCGGGTGATGCGCACGGTGCTCTCCGGACTGGGCTCGGACGCGCGGTCGGCGTTGGGCGACGACTTCCTGGCCACGGAGTGGGCGCGCATTCTTGCCGAGTTCGGCCCGGACAGTGCATTTCGCGAAGCGCTGAAACGCTGGTCGGAGGCGTCGCCGAAGCCGCTGGTGCTGCTCATCGACGAGATCGACACCCTCCAGGGCGACCCGCTGCTCTCGACGCTGCAGCAGTTGCGCGCCGGCTACCCCATGCGCCCGGGGACCTTTCCGCAGTGCGTGGTGCTGTGCGGGTTGCGCGACGTGCGCGACTACCGCATCCGGTCCACCAGCAGCCCGTTCAATATCGTGGCGGAGTCGCTACGGCTGGGGGACTTCACGCAGGAGGAGACGCTGACCCTCCTCGACCAGCACACCGCGGAGACGGGACAGGCGTTCACGGACGACGCCCGCGAGGCGATATGGACCCAGACCCTGGGCCAGCCGTGGCTGGTGAACGCGCTGGCCTACGAGACCTGCTTCAAGAGCAAGGCCGGGCGCGACCGCACCCGTGCGGTGAGCGCGGACGACGTCGCCGAGGCCCGCGAGCAGCTCATCGTGCGCCGGGTGACGCATCTGGACCAGTTGGCGGACAAGCTCCGGGAGGACCGCGTGCGCCGGGTGGTCGAGCCGATGCTCAGCGGGGTGGACGAACGGCGCGCGACCAACCACGACATCGAGTACGTGCGCGACCTCGGCCTCATTGCCCGGGACAAGCCGGTGCGCATCGCCAACCCCATCTACGCCGAGGTGGTGCCGCGCGAGCTGGGCTGGATTCTGCAGGAGGAGCTGGACCTGAGCACGACGTGGTACGTGGACGCGGACGGCGGATTGAACGTGGACAAGCTGATGGAGGCGTTCCAGGACTTCTTCCGCCGGCACTCGGAGCATTGGAAGAACCGGTTCGAGTACGAGGAGGCGTGGCCGCAGATTCTGTTGCAGGCGTACCTGCACCGGGTGGTGAACGGGGGCGGGCGCATCGAGCGCGAGTATGGGTTGGGTCGAGGTCGGGTGGACCTGCTGCTTGTCTGGCCGCAGAGCCTGCCCCCGGAGGAATCGGGGGGCGTGCGGGTGCGGGAGTACGTGGTGGAGTGCAAGGTGGTGCGGGTGGGAGACGGGTTGGAGAGCACGGTTCGTGACGGTGTGGAGCAGACGGCGGGGTACATGGCCCGCTGCGCGGCGGAGGCGGGGCATCTGGTGGTGATCGACCGGCGCGAGGGCCGGAGCTGGGAGGAGAAGGTGTTCCACCGCCAGCGGCGCTCGCAAGACGACGTGCCGGTGGACGTCTGGGGCATGTGACGCGACCGCTTTCGGCCGTTTTTTCAAGATCGCCCGCCGCCGGAACAGCCCGCTCATCAATCACGATCAAGAGCCTGCCGCCAGCGCTCCACGAGGGGCTGAAGGAGGCTGCCCGGCGCAATCACCGGAGCCTGCAGGGCGAAATCATCGCCTGTCCGGAGCGTCACGTTGAGGGGCTTCCGCGCCGGAGGGCGGAGCTTCTGGCCGAGGCGGCGGCGCTCCGCGAGAGGCTTCCCCGTTTCGATCACGCCTTGGTGGAGGAAGAAAAGCGCGCCGGGGTGCCGAGCGCCACCCCGACGTCCTTCAGTCGGGCGGCCAGGATCAACGGGTCGATGGGGGATTCGACGAAGCCGCAGGTGAGATAGAACCGCTTCGCAGCGTCGTTCAGAGCGTGGACGAGCACGGCGGCGACCCCGATTTCGCCTGCCGCCGCGCGGATCCGGAAAAGGGCGTCTCGAACGAGCGCTCGGCCGATTCCCGAACCTTGTTCGCAGGTGGCTACGGCCAAGCGGGCGAGGACGACGACGGGGATCGGATCGGGCATGTTGCGGCGGACCCGGCTCGGCGCCTGATGGTGATCGACGGCTCCCGCCGCGAGTGCGTAATACCCCTTTACCTGCTCGCCGCGGCAGACGACGAAGGTCCGGGAGGCGCCGGATTTCTGGTTCGTCCCGGCGCGTCGCTTGATCCAGGCATCCAGGCTCGGCACGCCGCATTGAAAGGCATCGACCCGGTGCCCCTCGTGAAGGGGTTCTGGGACGCGGAGGGGAGGACGAGCCTTCCCGGCGCCGGTCACTCTTCCCACGGCGCCGGGGTCGAAAGGAGTCTGGCGAGTTCCTTGTTCGGACTCGGCGGTCCATCGAGAAGCGTGACGAAGGCTTCATGGCGATCGGAGCCGAGGCGGAACAGGACGCGATCGAGCAAGGCGTCTTCCGCCGCCTGCCGCGTCGCATCCAGCATGAACTCGGAGCGGTTCTTGCCGAGCGCCGCCGCCGCCCGGTCGATCAAGTCCCGATCGCGGGCGCTGACCCGCAGGTTGACGAGCGATTTGCGGGCACCTTCGGTCGTCGTTTGCCGTTGCGCCATGGCGCCTTCCTCAAGGAAGCGGGTTTCCGTCGGAATGTAAAGACAATAGATAGATTGCGCAAGACTGACTGACAACCGGACTTCGCTTGCTGAGGGGCGGCGGGCGGCCGTCGGAGACGGGGACGGGTCGTCTGGAACGACTCGTTCCCCGGCAGTCGACGGCGCTTTGCCCGAGACTGATTGGCGATTCCGCGTACACGGAATCGCCAAGCGACCGCGCCAGCGGTCGCCGCTCGCCTTGGAATAGCGCGGACACGTAACCATCACGCCGGGCGAACGAATCACCTTTTCGGGTGAACAGCGAAGTTCGGACAGCCACTTGCGTTGTGCGTACCGCTCCCGGCCCGCTGGTGTCAGCAGCTTCTCGACCATGCGATGCGTCGCCGGGTGCGTCTTGGCGTCCTTGTCCACCACCTGCTCGCCCTCGCGCCCCGGCACCACATACCCGTCGATGCCCCACGCTTCAATCTCCGCGTACGCGGAGACCGACAAGTCCCGCTGGTTGCAGTACCCGGCGTCAGCGAGCACCCGCCCAGGCTGCGCGTCGAAGGTCTCATTCACCTGATCGAGCAGCCCCACCATCGCGCCCTGGTCGCTCGCGTTCGAGGTCAACTCCGTCGCGACAATCAACTGAAGCGGGCGCGGAGGCGGAGACCGCGATCGCGCTGGGGACGTACTTCGGGCAGGCCCCGGAATTCTGGATGAATGCGCAGAAATCGTATGAACTCTCGCCTCGTGTCTCGACGAATCCCGGCGGCATACTCACTCCGCGTGAGAGGCGCTGTTCCGCTCGAACCGAGCCGTTGCCCGGACGCCGGATGGATTGATTCCGATACGCCGGCATCGGAGACTTGCATTCCGGTTTCAGAATGGATGCCGTCACGATGGCTTCAATCACGATCAAGAGCCTGCCGCCAGCGCTCCACGAGGGGCTGAAGGAGGCTGCCCGGCGCAATCACCGGAGCCTGCAGGGCGAAATCATCGCCTGTCTGGAGCGTCACGTTGAGGGGCTTCCGCGCCGGAGGGCGGAGCTTCTGGCCGAGGCGGCGTCGCTCCGCGAGAGGCTTCCCCGTTTCGATCACGCCTTGGTGGACGAATACAAGCGCGCCGGGAGGGCGTGAGCGGTGAACGTGGTCGTCGATACGAACATCCTGGCGTACTACTGGCTTCCGGGTGCCCGCACGGAGGAAGCCGTGGCGTTGCGACGATCGACGGACCACTGGTACGTGCCGAAGCTCTGGCGGTCCGAGTTCCGCAACATCCTTGCCGGGTTCCTGCGCCGGAAGGTCATGGGTCCGGCCGCGGCGAAGGCTTTGGTCCGAGCCGCGGAAGCCGAGCTGGCCGACTTCGAATGCGAGATCGATTCGGTCGCGGTCATGGAACTCGTCTCCGGATCCGACTGCTCCGCTTACGACTGCGAGTTCGTCGCCTTGGCCAGATCGATGGGTATCCCTCTGGTCACCGAAGACAAGGGCATCCGGCGCGATTTTCCCGGCATCGCGGTCGGAATGGCCGCTCTGATCGCTTGATGGCGGCCATGTCCCAGGGCCTGCCGGGTTGGGAGCGCCTGTGCTGCGCCACGGTGGCTGCTTGCCGGACGGGAGCGGGTCGCTTGGAACGCCTTGTTCCTCGTAGCCAGTGACACTTCGCCCGACATTGATTGGCGATTCCGCGTACGCGGAATCGTGAGCGGCCGTGAAACGGTCGCCGCTCGCCCTGGAAGGGTACACGTCTGTACCATTGCACCGGGCGAACGAATATCCTTTCCGGGTGGACGACGGAGTATCGGGTGGATACGGTTGAACCGGTCTGATGAGCCGAGAGTGACCGAGAGCCAGTCGCGCACTAAATGCATACTAAATGCATATGAGTTTATGCAGCAATCGGGTGAATCAGACTCGGCAGAACACGCGCCCATTCCATCGCACCGGGCGTGTATTCCTTTCCTCGCGACGGACAGGCTGCGGAGAAGCGGCATGTCCACCGTTCGGCAAGGGCGCTGACGAAGGCGGGATTGGGGCCGGGTCATGGCGAAAGCACCGAAGAAGCGCAAGCGGAACATCGAGAACTACGCGCACAGGGACAAGGAGCGCGCGAACAACCCGCCCGTCGGCCTGGTCACGCCGGAGACCGACAAGGACGCGGGGCGCAAGACCTACGCCCACGATCCCCACATCGACCCGCAACTCTCCTGGGCGGGCAAGGCCGAACATACCGCGTTCGAGGTGCCGACCGTCTCCCTGCACGTCCACGAGCGCATCGACCCGCGCACGGTCGTGGAGGCGGTGAGGAAGCGCAACGGCACGTCACTCCAGAGCCAGGGCTTCCAGGGTTCCCTGTTCGACGCTCCGGAGGAGAACCCGCCGATCCGGCAGGCCATCGACTTCTACCGGCACCGGCACAACTGGACCAACCGCCTGGTCGCCGGCGACAGCCTGCTGGTGATGAACAGCCTTCTGGAGAAGGAGGGCCTCGGCGGGCAGGTGCAGATGGTCTACGTCGATCCGCCCTACGGCATCCGCTACGGCTCCAACTTCCAGCCCTTCGTCAACCGGCAGGACGTGACCGACGGACGGGACGAGGACCTGACCAGCGAGCCGGAGACGATCCGTGCCTTCCGGGACACCTGGGAGCTCGGCATCCACTCCTACCTGACCTACCTGCGCGACCGCCTGCTGCTCGCGCGCGAGCTGCTGCACGAGAGCGGAAGCTGCTTCGTGCAGATCGGCAAGGAAAACTTCCATCGCGCGGGCGTGGTGATGGACGAGATCTTCGGTGCGGGGAACCGGGTTGCGACCATCTCCTACGCGACCACCGGGGGCAGTGCGGCCAGTACCTTGCCGGAGGTTGCCGACTATCTGCTGTGGTATGCCAAGGATCGGCAGCGTGTGAAGTATCGGCAGTTGTACGAGCCGCTGACGCGGGCCGAGGTGATCGAGTCCTTCAGTTGGCACGTCATGGTCGAACTGCCCGACGGCCAATGCCGCAAGCCGACCCCCGAGGAATGCTTCGATCCAGGCGGACAGCTACCGGAGGGTGCGCGCATTTATCGGCGTATGCCTCTCGATTCTCAGGGTGTTTCCACGACCGGACGTTCCGATCCTTATGAATGGAACGGCCGCCTCTTTCGTTGCGGCCGAGATCGGCATTGGGCGGTTTCCAAAGAGGGATTGGACAGACTCTCCGAACTGAACAGGCTGGAGGCGCGCGAGGGACAGTCTTCGCTGATGTGGAAGAAATACGAAGACGAAGTGCCGGGCCGCAGAATCAACAATCTCTGGCCCGCTCCGATGTCGGCGAAAGACAAGCGATACGTAGTACAAACGGACACGAAGGCCATTCAGCGCTGCATCCTGATGAGCACCGACCCAGGCGATCTGGTGCTCGATCCCACCTGCGGTTCCGGTACGACCGCCCACGTCGCCGAGCAATGGGGACGACGGTGGGTTGCCTGCGACACCTCGCGGGTGGCGGTGGCGATCGCGCGTCAGCGGCTGATGACGGCGAACTTCGACTACTACGAGCTGGCCTATCCCGATGAAGGTGTCGGGTCCGGGTTCCGATACCGAAGCGTCGGCGACGTATCACCGAGAACCCTGGGGTATGACGAGCCGTCCAACGAAGTCACGCTTTACGACCAGCCGAACATCGATCGCGCCAAGGCCCGCGTCACCGGGCCGTTCACCGTGGAAGCGGTTCCCGCGCCGGTGGTGAAGTCCCTTGACGACGTTGAATCTGCCGGTGCGCCGCCCGCCGACGAATCCGTCGCACGCTCCGGCGAAACGCTACGGCAGAGCGATTGGCGCGACGAGTTGCTGAAGACAGGCATTCGCGGCAAGGCCGGTCAGCATATCTCCTTCGCACGGCTGGAGCCGTTGCCGGGTACTGCCTGGCTGCACGTCGAGGGCGAAACCTACCCCGACGACGCCGGCGCGGACGGCGTCCGGGACGAGGGAACCGCCTGGAACGCCGAGCGTGTCGTCATCTCCTTCGGCCCGGATCACACACCGCTCGAGCAACGCCAGGTCGCGCTGGCCATCGAGGAGGCGCAGACCCTCGTGCCCCGCCCCAGGGTCATCGTCTTCGCCGCCTTCCAGTTCGACCCCGAGGCCGCCAAGGACATCGACGAAACCAGGTGGCCCGGTGTCACGCTTCTCAAGGCGCAGATGAACGCCGACCTGCTCACCGAAGATCTCAAGAGAAAGCGCGCCAGCAACGAGAGCTTCTGGCTGATCGGCCAACCGGACGTCGAAATCGAGCAAATCGCCGACGGCGAACACACTGGCCGGCACCGCGTCTCGGTCCAGGGGTTCGACTACTACAACACCAAGACCGGCGGCGTGGAATCCGGCGGCAGGGAACACATCGCGCTGTGGATGCTGGACCCGGACTACGACGGCCGCAGCCTGTTCCCGCGCCAGGTCTTCTTCCCGATGGCCGGCACCCGGGACGGCTGGTCCCGGCTCGCCCGTAACCTCAAGGCCGAAATCGACCAGGACCTGATCGAAGCCTACCGCGGCACGGTCTCCCTCCCCTTCGAGCTCGGCGATCACGGCCGCGCCGCCGTCAAGATCGTGGACGACCGGGGGATCGAGAGCTTGAAGATCGTGGAAGTGAAGACGTGAATTTTTCTTCCCCAATCCGAAGACGAGGTACGGTTCATGGCTGCCATACGAGAAGGGTTTGTGAGCGAAGTAATGGCCCGAGACGGTTACTCGTCGCTTCACCGCCATCTTCTTTCCGTTCTCCCGGAGCCGGAATGGCGGACGACCTTCGGCGAGCTGGAGGCGATTCTCGGTTACCGCCTGCCCGGTGCGGCACGAATGCGCCGACCATTGTGGCCAGGTTCGAAGGCGAGCATCGGCCACGGCTACACTCTCGCTTGGCAGGCGGCGGGATGGCGTATTCAAGAGATGGACGTCGAAGAGGAGACGACGGAGTTCGTGCGCCGGGAGGTGTCCCCGAAGTCGGCCGAGACGCCCGCGCGGCGGCGGAGATTCTCCATCCGGGAGATTCTGCCCCCACACGATCCAGGCTCCTGGCCGCAGGACTTTACGGTGAGCCGCGAGCAGATCTATGACGACATGGGCCGTCTGACCGGGAGATCCGGGGACATGTTCGGCGATGGCCGCTGACCGGCATGTTCATCGACACCAACGTTCTCGTTGCGGCCCGTTTCATGACTGCCACCGCGCATGTGGCCGCCTGTCGATGCCTCGATCGCGCCGGCAACAGCGAAGAACCCTTGCTCATCAGCCACCAGATCGTCCGCGAGTATCTTGTTGTGGTCACGCGGTCGCAGATCTGGTCGGAACCGCTCGTCATGGATGATGCGCTGAAGGACGCAACGAGGCTGATCTCGTCGTTCACCGTCCTGGAGGACGGTCCGAATGTCATGGCGGTGTTGATCGCGTTGTGCCGTGAGGTTCCCCTCGCGGGAAAGCAGATCCACGATGCCAACATCGCAGCGACCATGCTCGCGCATGGCGAACGACGTCTGCTCACGCTCAACGCCAAGGATTTCCGGCGCTTCGGAGGACGGATCGAGTTGGTGGAGCTGGAGGCGGCAGCGTGAGCGTGAAGACCGATGCACCAGAGGGAGTCCTCGCGGCCAGGCAGCAGGTCGAACAGGACCCTGAGCCGCAACGCCTTCGGGCTCTGTCTCATGTACGCCGGGACTCAAGCCGTTTGAACGGGCTGTGCCAGCCCCTGTCGGCCGGGTGCCGGTGTCATTGAACATGCCTTCCGTCCGGATGCACCATGCCTATCCAGTTGAGCGCCTGCCTGTGCAGGCCGATGGTGCCAGGAAGTTGCCGAATCCACGGAGCGAATCATCGCGATGACTGAGCCGTCCCTGCCTGCTGCGGCTTCCCTTCTTCGTCCGTTCGTCACGAGCGTCTTCGGACGCGCGCGCCGCTTGTTCGCAGAACGTCGGGCTGGCCAAGCACCGTTTACGCAACGGTCCTCCATCATGGATGAACCCCTGAACGAGACGCTGAACAGGATTCGCGGAGGGAACATCGACTCCCCCTGGTGGCGGAACCTGCTGTATCGATTCAGCCAACAATACGTCTCCCCTGACTTTCTCGAGAAGCCCTCTCTCCAGGAATGGCTCAAAGACGATACGGTTACGAATGATCTGAAGATGATTGCGACATGGCGGATCACGGGGACCGACCGGGATGAGGCCGAGCTTCGCGACCTCCTCGCACAGAGCTACTCGCACCGAACTGGCGAAGCCCTCCATCTTGCTGCCGGACCCATCGACGTCGTGGTAGCCATCCTGGTGGCCGGGTATATCGAAGAGATACCTCGTGATCAACGCGCGCTCGCGGGGATAATTCAAACCGGATTTTCCCAGCTCGATGATCGCCTTGGCCACTTGAATCAATCCACATCCCCGGCCAACGATCCGATCTCCCGCCTGATGCAGACGGAATACGCAGCCCAAGAGCTTGCACGAATCCTTGCGCTTCGCGCATTCGATCTCACGACGGCGCGGGTGGATATTCAGAAATTGCATGATCGACTTGACACCGGCGACCTTTCCTCAGCCAACGATGAAGTCAGAAATAACGTTCGATACTGGCTGGCAAGGTTATGCGCGGGTGATGCCGAAACACTCGACATCGCGAAAAAATATCAATTGCAGATCAGGAACAACGATCCCGACACCGATTTGTCCATCGTCGATGCGCTGATTCTCCTGATGGACGGAGATCCGGATCGAGGTATTCGAGTTCTTCGTGATCGTGACGATCCCGATTCCAGATCGGTCCTGTTCACTTTGTTCGTACGATCGCAGGGTGCCGAGACCGCATTGGCTATGTTTGACGACAAGATAGGTGACTCCGACGCCCATTACTTCACCGTATTGGGCTGGAAGAATTGGGCCTGCTGCATGGCCGAGGCCGGCAGGTGGGAGGAAGCCGCACGACGTCTCGCCGGATTCGATGGAGTCTGGTCGGATATGCCTGCACTGGCATTCATCGAGGGCGTCGTCAACGCTCAGCTATTGCTGCCCGAGGAAAGTAGACATCTGACCGACGGACCTCCGCTGTTTGTGGGGATCACCCCAAATCAGGGAGAGCAGGCGGAAGGCGCCCACGAGCGTGCGAAGACGTGTTTCGAACTCGCTCAATCAGGACTCCATGACATCGGAAGGAGCGACCTAGAACGAACCAGAACCATCGCTGATTGGCAACATTGGCTTCGGCTCATGGATCCGAGGGAAGGCAACGTACGAGACGATGCTTTTGATGAGATTCGGGAAAATCTCGAGAGTAGCCACCCGGACGTCCACCTGATGCCATTCGCTTTCGTCTTTGGAGTCATGTTCGATCGAGATTCATTACACCGACATCTCGACGGACGGAGAAAACTCGGTGGATTGGACGACGACGAGCTTCGGGCGGAATGTATTCTTTTTTTGCTCGATCTGCATTCCGGAGAAATGAAATGTCGCGACTTCCTCGTTTATTTCGAGAGACATCATAGCCGTCTGGATACGATAATCCCAGATAATTTTTTGATGGCCATGAAAATCGGCGCCCTGATAGAAGACAATCAGATCGAAAGGGCTCGCACGCTTCTTAAGGAAGTGAGTGGAGATATCCACAAGGCGGAAGCAATGCGTCTTTCCGCCATGATCGACGTCCATGCCGAAGTCGATCCCAGGAAGAAGTTGGAACAAGCATATCGCGAGACAGGGAACATCATTGATCTTCGCAATCTAATCGGGTGCCTGCAACGGGCGGACGACAGGGAGTCCCTGTTGCCTCTTCTCGAGAAGATGGTGGAGCTGCAAAGGACCGTTGCAAATGCACGGAACTTGGTGGTTTGTCTGAATGGCCCTCCTTTCTTCGATCATGATCGCGTGGTCAAATTTCTGGAAGCCAATCCGGACTTGGTCGTACAAAGCCCCGACCTCCAGTACGGCAAGGCGCAGGCGCTCTTTGACACCGGCCGACTGTCGGATGCGAGAGAGCTGAATGAATCCCTCAAGAACACCGGCCAGCAGGCGCGGAACGTGCTTGCTCTCGATATCAACATCGCAGTAGCGTCCGGTGACTGGGAACTCCTACCGGAGATCGTGGAACGCGAATGGCCAAAGAGGGATACACACGACGCCGAAACACTGATCCGCTTAGCCCGGATCGCAGGCCACCAGAGCCATAGCCCCGCTAAGGCACTGGCGCTTGCCAGACTGGCCGCAGACAAGGCGACCAACAACCCGCACGTGTTGTCGGCTGCGTTTCATCTGCACTTTCGGTTCGACCGTGAAGAGGAAGCTGATCCTGACTGGTTGAAGCGCGCGGTTCAGCACTCTTCCACCGACGCCGGTCCCGTTTGGTCCGTGGACTTGCAGGCGGTCGTCACCGAGTGGATGCCGAAACAGCGGGAACAGCTTGCCGAGATTGAACAACATTGGCTAGCCGGCAAGATTCCCGCGGGAATTGCCGCATCCATGCTGAACGTCCCGTTGACCCGTTTACTGGTTCAGATCCCGGAAGCCAACGCAGATTTGGTCGATCGTCGCATGAGCGCAGTCGTACCGGTGATTTCCGGCGGCCGGCCACCAACGGAGTTGCACGAGGATTGGATAATCGGGCTGGACCTCACGTCGATCCTGGTACTGCATTATCTGGACCTGCTGGCTTTTGTCCTCGATGCCTTTCCGCGAATAAGGCTCGCCCCCGACGTCATGCTGTGCCTGTTCGAGGAGCAGGGCAGGAGCCGCTTCCACCAACCCTCGCAAGTCCGAGCCGGACAACAGGTGCGGACACTGTGCAATCTGCAGCGACTTCGCGTCGCCGATCATCTTGGGATGCCTCCTGAAGCGACCACGAAGGAGGTAGGGCGAATGCTTGGCGCATTACTCCAAGCCGCGAGGCAAGATGACGGCAGGGTCGTTTGCGTTCTTCCAATTCACCGACCCGATTCCCTCATGAAAGAGGAAGCCGATACGTCCGTTTGGGATGATCTCATCGTTTCGGTCCCCGATTTCTGCAATCTGTTGCACCGGAAGGGCATCATCAGTAGGGAAGCGCACGAACGCGCCCAACTGTTTCTCCGAAGCCAGGGCCAATCAGAACGTGGCCGTCTTGAAGCTTCGATTCTCGATCGGATCATTTATCTGGATGGTCTCGTATTATCCTACCTCCAGAATGCCCAAGTGCTGGAATCGATAGCCGCCGCCGGCCTCGACCTTCGCATCCATCCCGACGTCCTCGGTAAAATGGATGGGCTCGTCAAGGCAGGTGAGCTAGGAGAGGAGCTCGATTTAAAGATCGATGAGGTCCGCCATGCGCTGAGAAGTGCGGTAGAATCGGGGAAAGCACGCTATCTGCCTCGAAGGCCCGATCCGGAAGATCCGGCACAAGTCCATGGTCATAAACCCACTTTCAAATCGTTGATAATGTCCGCTGCCGATTGTGATGCTCTCTGTATCGACGATGTAGTAACCGAGAAATCCGATTCAGCAGTGCCCATTGTCTGCATCCTCGACGTTTTGCAATATCTCGTCAGGAAAGGGTACATCAATCACGAACGCCATTGGGCGGCACGGCACAAGTTGCGGGCAGGCGGATTCGTCTTCATCCCGTTCGACGAGGATGAACTCACTTATTGGTTGAAGGCGGCGTCCGTCGAAAGCGGCCGGCTGGCGGAGGGCGCGGAGATTCGCGCAATCCGGCAGTCACTAGTTCGATCTCACAACTTGGGCTTGGCCAAACCAGCGGAGATATTCGCATTGCAGATCGGGATGCCGGAAACGTGCATGTCCGTTATCCGCTCCCTGTGGAACGATGAAACCCTGGCCATGGAGACAGCGGCAGTCCTGTCGGATTGGATATGGCGCCATCAGGCCGTTGCGATGCTCGGAGACGGCGGCCATACCGAAAGGGAGAAACTTCGGACGTCGGTGCTCGAGCTGGTGAAACTCGCTCTTCTTCCGTTCTCTATCGATTCGAAAGATCGCCGTGCCGCCTATGCCGACTGGTTGGATGCATCGGCTCTCCAACCTCTCCGGCAGGCCAATTCGGATCTGATCGAGGAAGCGCTGATCTCCTTGTGTGACATGATTCCCGATCTGGGCGACGAGGCTGTGCATTACGGGCACTTGTTCCTGGGGCAACTGCCGGAGGCTCTACGCCAGTATTTGCTGGCGCGATATCCTGAGCGCGCGCAATTGTGGGGTTTCATGGCTCGAAGAGTCTTCACCCTGGATACCGGCATTTCAATTACCGACCATGATCTATTCGGTGCCGCGAAGGATGTGTTTTCCGGGGTAGAGGCAGTGTCCATAAGGTCTATTTCGGGAAATGAGGTCACGGTAAACCTTGACGCGGAAACCGGAAGCATTGTTCTAGAGTACCCCGCGGCCGAATCAAGCACCAGGACCATGATGCCACAGCTTGCACTTCTTTCCTCCGATCCGAGCGCCCGGACGACCACCCTTCGTTCCATGATGGAGCGATTCGGTCCGACCGCGCCGGATTTCGACCATCTTGGTCATGAAATCGAATTGCGTGAACCGGAAGAACATGAGTTATTCCCGGTGTTCCATGAAGCATCTCGCGGCGTCGTAGCGGCTCAGGATTCGTTGCTGAACAAATTCAGATTCGGTCTGTATTTCGGCGATGAAGACATCCTCCCTCGGGACATCGGTTACTTCGAGAAGTTTGCAGGACCGAGACCCCAGACAAGGGATCCGGATCTGTACATCCGCGAGGTCTTGATTCCATACCGCACAGCGCTGTTGGGCCGGGACCTGAAACGCGGACTCGACATTTGCTGTCTTGGGGCTTTGCGTGACGACCTCTGCCCAGGGCGATGGATGTTGGACTTCGACGATGACGTAGTGTGGGAGGCTCTATCCGAGTGTGGGGCGGACGGAGTTCCGATCGCCCTGTTAGGTGCTCTCGACGTGGCGCTTTACCGGCAACACGACGAGCGATTCCGAACTTATGCGGAGAAGGCGGTCGCAAAGCTGTGCGACGAGGAATTCAGCCGGCAGGAAGGTATGGACACCTACCGGCTCCTGTGGACCTTTACGCGATTTTCATTCAATCGTATCAATCTCATCGAGAACGGCGCCAGGCAGCCAGGATTCTGGAAACGCATGTGTGCCTGGATGCAGGCACAATTCGTTGCTCGTGCCTTGCTGACGGTGTCCGCGGCAATCGACGTGGATCGCGTGGAGGAATGGTCCATGTCCGGGATGGCGCTCGTAGGAACCTATGCCGAACTTGTCGATGCTCGGGAAGAGCCGATGCTGTTGCTTACGGAACGGTTGCCGCCGGTCGATTTGCGATGGGAAGTGCTTGGTCGTCTTGTCTCTCTCAGAGCGCGCCACTCGAAGGAGGGGCGAAGTGTCCCACGAACGGAGGAGATCGACCGGGCATTGGAGCGGGCGCAGGAAAGCGGCAATTGGATCAAGTGTTTCTTTCCCGGACCCCTTGAAGGCCATCTGCGACCCGTCGTTCCCACACCGGAGGATCTAACGAAGATCTTGAAGGAAGCGGAACCGGATATCGCCGTTCCCGGATCCTGGCATCTTATTACGAGCGCCTCCCATCTGCACGCGCTGGGCGAGCCTGAACTTGCCAATGCGCGGGACGCGGCAACGAGGATACCGTATTCTGTCGATGAAGCGGAGATCCAGAACTATATTCATGCGTGTGAGCTTGCGAGCATCGTCGCCAAGACCAATCGGGACGCCTTGCTGGCGGATGCAGTTGCAGATATGGTTACCCGGATCTGTGGGAAGATTTCCAACGAAAACGGGATATTCATGATTATTTCGATCTACCTGCAAGCGGCGGCGGCCTTCGAAGAACACGATGCATGGCGGGGTTGGCTTGAAGAGCGATTTGCAAGCATTGCTTCCCGCCTTTCAGGACCTCCCAATCAGGCCGTGCGAATATTCCTGGAACATCTCGATGCCATGGAGACGGTCTTGCCAATCGACTCATGGTTTCATCGCCGCGCGAGATCTGTGGCGTCGGCCGGAGCGGAGCTTCGGCCGTGAGTCGCGAACTGCACATTGCCCCAATCCGAGCACTTCTCGGTCGTGATTTCGTCCCATGAATCCAAACGTATCCATTCCAATGGCCCATCTATCGGAATACTGCCGGGCCAATGGAATCAGGCGGCTCGACGTCTTCGGCTCTGCGCTCCGCGCAGACTTCGGACCCGAAAGCGACCTCGATCTCCTGGTGGAGTTCGAGCCGGACCGAACCCCCGGCTTTTTCGATTTTGCCCGTATTGAACAGGAGTTTGCCGATCTCTTCGGCAGGAAAGTTGATCTGGTCAGTCGCATCGGCATCGAACGAAGCCGGAATTACATCCGCCGTGCGGAGATTCTCGGATCAGCGGAGACGATCTATGCGGCGTGACGACGCCTGGTTGCTCGACATGCTGTTGGCGGCCCGTGAAGCGGTGGAATTCGCTGCGCCGCTTACATTCCCCGAATTCGAGGACGATCACCTGCGTCAACTGGCCATTCTGAAATCCGTCGAAATTATCGGGGAGGCGGCGTCACGAGTCAGCGAGGAGACGAAGGCCAAGCACCCGGATATCCCCTGGACCCAGATCATCGGAATGCGCAACCGGCTCGTGCACGCCTACTTCGCGATCCAACTCGACATCGTATGGAAGGTCGTGCAGGACGACCTGCCCCCACTGATCGCCCAACTCGAACCCCTGGTTCCCCCGGAGCCCGGGTGATGGCGCAGCCCGCCATCGACCGGCTCATCGTCAACTCGCCCAAGGAGGAGCCCGCGCACCACTGACGTTGCGACCGCACGACGCGCCTGCTTCGACCTCGTGCCGGGCCGTCGCCTCTACGGCGCGGACTCCTGGCCGGCGGCAGGCAGCAGATCGTCCACTGTGACGCCGAGGGCATCGGCGAGGTTGCGCAGCGTCTGCACGGATCCGGTGGTGGCACCGTTTTCTATCGCGGATAGTTGGGCGTTGGACACCTTCACCCGGCGAGCCAGTGCAGTGGCGGTCAGCCCGCGGTACTCGCGCCAGACCCGAACCGGATTGCCGCCGCCGAGACGGTCCACAAGTGCGTCCGGCACGAGCTCCTCGCCGCTGGCGCGGCTTTGGCGTAGCGCCTCGCGGTCGGCGGCATCTTCGAGGGCGTCGCGCAACTCGTCGTAGTCCCGGATCGGCACGATGGCGCATGGTGCCCCGTTGATCTCGATCGTTTGCAGCTTCACTTGTCTCTCCTCTGGTACGCACTGCCCCGTTCCCGGACCGCCCGCACGTTCAACGCCCGGGTTTCGTGGTCCAACTCGAAGATCACTCGCCAATCGCCGACACGCAGCCTGTAGCCGTCCATGCCGGTCAGATGGTCGAGGTTGCGATTCGGCGCCGTTGGATCTTCGGCAACCAATGCGACCTTGGCGCGGATACGGCCGCGCGTCTTCGCGTCAAGCCGATTAACCCGCCGCGCCGCTGAAATCGAGTAGTTGATCGAGTAGCTCACGGAGGTTATTTTTCACTATGAGAAGAAGGTGTCAACGTTCAATTAACTCAAAGAGAAACAAAACGTTGTCGGGACCAAGGTGTTGCACGGGGAGCGGGTGACGTGTCAGTTTCGGAGCTACGCCCCTGGCCTGACCTGCGACGGGACCTGCATCGGTTGGCCATTCCGAAGTCCGTCGAAACCATCGGGGAGGCGGCGTCACGGGTCGGCGAGGAGACAAAATCTGGGCATCCGGACATCCCCTGGAACGGAGGTCGTCGGAATGCGCAACCGTCTCGTTCACGGCTATTTTGCCATCCGGCTCGATAGGGTCCGGCAGACCGTGCAGAACGACCTGCCCCCACTGATCGCGCAGCTCGAACCGGCGGTTCCCCCGGAGCCCGAGTGATGGCGCAGTCCACCATCGACCGGCTCATCGTCAACTCGCCCTACGAGGAGCCGGCGCACCACTGGCGCTACGACCGCACGACGCGCCTGTTCGACCTCGTGCCGGGCCGCCGCCCCGCCGGATACGTCGTCGCTTCCGAAGACTCCCGCGCCTTCGACGACCCTGGCGTCTTCGTCGAAATCCTTCTGGTCAACGGCATCCGCCCGCGGGTCAAGGCGTGGCGCGAGGCCGGCTGGCCCGGCGCCTCCGCAGTCACCCGGCGCCTGCTCCAATACTGGAACGACCCGGAGGAATTCGAGACCCGGCGCTTCTTCTTCTGCCAGATCGAAGCGGTCGAAACGCTGATCTGGCTGAGCGAGGCGCCCGCCGCCGAGAAGACGGGCGTCGAGATCCCCTCCGACGGGGGCGGCTTCGAGCGCGTCTGCGCCAAGATGGCGACGGGGGCCGGCAAGACCGTCGTCATGGCGATGGTCGTCGCCTGGCACGTCCTGAACAAGGTCGCCCATCCGCGGGACCGCCGCTTTTCCCGGAACGTCCTGGTCGTCGCCCCCGGCCTCACCGTCAAGAGCCGTCTGGCGGTGCTCGAACCCTCGCACCCGGAGAATTACTACGAGGCGTTCCACGTCGTGCCCTCGGCGATGCTGGACAGGCTCCGGCGCGGCAGGGTGGTCGTCCGCAACTGGCACGCGCTCAACTGGGAGGGAGAGGAAAAGGTGGCCCGCCGGCGGAGCGTGGACAAGCGCGGCGCCCGGAGCGACGAAGCCTACGTCCGCGACGTGCTCGGCGACATGGCGAAGGCCCGCGACCTCCTGGTCATCAACGACGAAGCGCATCACGCTTGGCGTGTTCAGGAGCAATCCGGCGTCGCGGGCATCGACAAGGCCGAGGTCGAGGAGGCGACCAAGTGGGTGGGCGGGCTCGACCGCATCGACCGGGCGCGCGGCATCCTCCGCTGCTACGACTTCTCCGCGACGCCCTTCACCCCGTCCGGCCGGAGGAGCTCGGAGGAGACGCTGTTCGACTGGATCGTGAGCGACTTCGGCCTGAACGACGCCATCGAGGCCGGCCTCGTCAAGACGCCGCGGGTGGTGGTCCGGGACGACGCCATGCCCGATGCCGGAACCTGGAAGTCGCGCCTGTACCACATCTACAACGACCCGGAGGTCAAGGACGACCTGAACCGCCGGGCCGGAGCCGAGGAGCCGCTCCCCGATCTGGTGCTGAACGGCTACTACCTGCTCGGATACGACTGGCGCGAGACCGCCAGGCGATGGGCCGCCGCGGGGTTCGAGACCCCGCCGGCGATGATCACCGTGGCCAACCGCACCGAGACCGCGGCGCGCGTCAAGCACGCCTTCGACACCCGGCGGGTGCATATCGACGAGCTTTGCGACCCGGCGCGGACGCTGCACATCGACTCCAAGGTGCTGAGCGAGGCCGAGGCCCAGGACGCGGTGGAGCCCATCGTCACGGGCGGGGGCGGGGACGACGGCGGCGGAGTCGGGACCGGAATCGGAGTTGGCGGCGGAGTCGGAACCGGAGCGGGAGTCGAAATCGGAGCCAGCGGCGGGACCGGAACTGGTGCCGTAGCCGGAGCGGGAGCCGTAGCCGGAGCTGGTGGCAGAGCCGGAATGGGAGCCGGAGCCGAAACCGGCGGCGGGACCGGCGCCCGGCCCCGCAAGCTCAACGCGAAGCAGCGGGCCGAGCTCCTGCGCCGGCAGGTGGACACCGTGGGCCGCCCCGGCCAGCCCGGCGGACGGATCCGGAACGTGATCTCGGTCGGCATGCTCTCCGAAGGATGGGACGCCAAGACCGTGACCCACATCATGGGCCTGCGCGCCTTCGCCAGCCAGTTGCTGTGCGAGCAGGTGGTCGGCCGCGGCCTGCGGCGCACCGCCTACGAAGTGGCCCCGGACACCGGCCTGTTCGAGCCGGAATACGTCAACGTCTTCGGCGTGCCCTTCACCTTTCTGCCGCACGAAGGGGGAGAGAACGGCCCGCCACCGCCGCCCGAGCCGAAGACCGCCGTCGAACCCGACAGAGACAAGGCCGCGTTCGAAATCCGCTGGCCGAACGTCATCCGCATCGACCGCGTGTTCCGCCCGCGCCTGACCCTCGATTGGGAGAAGGTGGAGCCGCTGATCCTCGACGCCGGCCAGACCGCCCGGATCGCTGAGCTGGCGCCCGTCGTGGAGGGCAAGCCGGACATGACCATGCTGGCGGCCATCGACCTGGAACGCTTGGCGCGGGAGTTCCGCACCCAGCGCATCGTCTTCGAGACCGCGCGGGACGTGTACGACGGGATGCAGACGGATTGGGGCGGGGACGGGAGCGGAAGCGGAAGCCGCGAGGTTCTGCTCGCCCAGCTCGTCCGGCTGGTCGAACAGTTCGTCCGCTCCGACCGGATCGTCATCGAGCCGCGCCTGTTCGCGCAGGACGACCTGAAGCGGCGGCTCATGCTGGCGCTGAACATGACCAGGGTGGTGCAGCACATCTGGCAAGCGATCCGCTTCGAGAACACCGAAAGACTCACGCCCGTCTTCGACCGCGACCGCCCCATCCGCTCCACCGGCGACATGGTGACCTGGTACACCGGCCGCCCGTGCGACCGCACCGCGCGTAGCCACATCAACTTCTGCGTCCACGACAGCACCTGGGAGGCATCGGAAGCCCATGCCCTGGACCACAGCCCCCTGGTGGATGCCTGGGTGAAGAACGACCATCTCGGCTTCGAGGTCTTCTACGTCCACGCCGGCGTCGTCCACAAGTACCGCCCGGACTTCCTCATCCGGCTTGGCTGCGGCGACATGCTGGTCCTGGAGGTCAAGGGAAGGGAACGCGATCGGGACCACACCAAGCGGCGCTTCCTCGATGAATGGGCCGCCGCCGTCAACGCCCACGGCGGCTTCGGCCGCTGGAGGTGGGCGGTGTCGAGGAAGCCGAGCGACGTGCATGACGTTCTTGCGGCGGCGGCAGCGGGGACGAACGGCCGTGGTGCTGGCGTTGGTCCGGCGGTCGGGCGGGGAGCCGATACGCAAGGCACCGGGACATGTCGATGAAACCGAACGACATCCACGACATTCTTGCGGCGGCGGACGGCCCCGGCCCCGGTTCAATGTCGGGGCCGAGAGCCGATGCGCAGAGTGCCGGGATGACGGAACATATGGCCACGACCCGAAGCGTGGACGCCAAGCCGGCCGTCCGCCCTGGCCCGGAAGGCTGAACATCCTTCGTCGGTGAACAGAACGATGTTCGAGAGCAGAGATCAGATACTGGATCAACTCCGAGCCGGAGAAGACGGCCGCGCCGAGTTCAAGGAAGTGCGCTTCGGGAATCGAGGCGTAGTCTCCCCCAACACCGAGGAGATGGCCGGTGAGCTGGTTGCGTTCGCGAATGCCGAGGGCGGCGTCGTATTCCTCGGCGTTGACGATTCGGGCGTGGTGCGCGGCATCCCGCCTGCACGAATCGATGCGGTCGAACATTGGGTGCTCAACGTCGCAACCCACAACTGCGATCCGCCGATTCGGCCGATCGTCCGCAAGGCACTTCTCCCGGGCGATGGTGGAGACGATCGACGTGTTCTCATGGCGGAGGTTCCGCGTGGACTGTATGTGCATCGCACGTCCGGGGGGCGTTACTACGCGCGGCTCGGGTCCACGAAACGGGACCTCACGCCCCCGGAACTTGTCCGGCTGTTCCAGCAGCGAGGCCGCGAGTACGTATTCGACGAACAGCCCGTCCTCGCCGCGGCCGTGGATGACCTCAACCGCCACCGACTCGAAGCGTTCTTCGGACGATCGCCGACCATCCCCTGGCTCGACCTGTTACGGAACACCCGGGTGACGTACAGGGACGAAGATGGAGAGGACCGCCCGACCGTCGCCGGCCTGCTGGTCTTCGGAACGGAGCCGACCGAGTTCCTTCCCTCCGGGTCCATCGAAGCCGCGTGCTACCGGGGAACCCGCTTGTCCTCCGACGATCTCATCCACGCGGAACGGCTCGCCGGCCCCGTCTCCGACCAGATCGACGCCGGCATCGGCTTCGTCGCCCGCTTCATGCAGACGCCGTCGGGTCACCAGCCAAGCGGCGACGATGGCGCCCTCTACGATCTCGATGTCGTCGACGAAGCCATCGTCAACGCCGTCGCCCACCGCGACTACGCCATCTCCGGCTCGAAGATCCGCCTCTTCCTGTTCGCCGACCGCCTGGAGCTCTACAGCCCCGGCAAGCTCCCCAACACCCTGACCCTCGACGACATGCCCTACCGCACCTTCACCCGCAACCAGCTTCTGGTAAACTTCCTGTCGAGGATTCGGAGCAAGCGCACCGGGCAGGTGTTCCTGGAATCGAGGGGAGAAGGCGTGCGGAAGATCCTGCGGGAGGGAGAGGCCCACTCCGGCCGTCGCCCCGAGTATGCCTTGTTCGGCGACGAACTTCGGCTGACGTTGTGGAGAAGAAGTAACTTTAATTCAAATAATTACGTTAGCTAGTGCTTGCCAGAAAATAGATATCTACTTGAATCCAAAGAATAAATGGCGATTCGAGGTTGCGAAGATTTTCCATGTCAGGTAGCTTATGCAGGAATTTCCTCCCCAATCCGCCCATTGTCAGCAATCTTCGCACGACGGACATCCATGAGACAGACACGGAAATCGCAGCTCGCACTCGGTGAAGCACGGATCGAGGATATCAAGCTTGACCACAAATCCCGCGATGACATTCCAGCGGTTCTCCTGGGTCTCCAGCATCTGTATTCGCACAAGCAGACCCGCGACAAGCTCTTCTCGCTGTTGGAGGAACACATTCTGCCGGGCACCAATCGCAACGTGGGACGCCCGGGGATGGAGTTGTGGCGGGTCCTGGTGATGGGTGTCCTCAAACAGGGTCTTGGTTGTGACTTCGACCGTCTCCATGAGCTTGTGAACCAACATCGAACGGTCCGCGAGTTCCTGGGCCACGGTGCGTTCTCGCAAGGCGATACCTACGAGTTGCAGACGATCATCGACAATGTATATCTGTTGACCCCTGAGCTTCTGTCAGAGATTGGGCGGTTGGTTGTGGAGAGCGGCCACGCGGTCGCAAGAAAAAAGCCTGGCGAGCCGTTGCGCGGGCGCTGTGATTCGTTTGTGGTCGAGACCGATGTGCACTACCCGACCGATGTCAACCTGCTGTGGGACGCGATGCGGTGTTTGCTCCGGGAGTTGGGCCATGCGGCGAAGAAGTCCAACATCGAAGGTATGGATGTGGGGCCTTGATCCGGAGAGCTTTCAGACGCTTAGGAGGGTGACGAAAATAGAGTTTCCAGGTAACGGCGGTTTCTGCACCGAAGCGCGTGTCACGGTAACCGGATCGGTGAATTGCACCCGCAATGAAGTTGGAAACCTTAATTCGATCAATCTCCTTACTGGATCGCGATCCCTGTCCAACCGATGGGGTCCACTTCTGGCATCGCAGATATCTCCTCTGAATTCCCATTGTCGGCATGCCCGATGAAATTGGCCGAGCCATGCCGAGATCGAGGTCTTCGCTCAGGCATTCCCGCAGCCGGGCGCGGTACAACTCCCGTCGACAGGGAAAGG
Source organism: uncultured Gammaproteobacteria bacterium (assembly GCA_958295835.1). Lineage (GTDB taxonomy): Bacteria > Pseudomonadota > Gammaproteobacteria > HK1 > HK1 > HK1. The sequence goes on along the minus strand of OY282378.1, from coordinate 2,135,853 downwards.
GACGGGGAAGAAGCGAAGACGGGAATGCAGGGAACCCGCCACAGGTCCTCCCTCGCGGGAGGATGGACAAAGGCAGAGACGAAAACCACCAACAGTCTTGTCCAACGAGAGATGAGCCTGAAGGGAGGGTGTGAATCCAACGGACAACGGAGACAGAGAATGAACAGGAAGACCATCGCCACGGCCGTGACACTCACGGCATTGATGCTAGTCGGAGGATGCGGGGGTGGAGGCGGACCAGGAGTGAGATCGGAGCCAACGCCAACGCCGACGCCAACGCCGACGCCAACGCCGACGCCGGAACCACCACCTGCAGGTCGATGGGAAGACCGACTGCGCGCCCAACCGGTCCTCGCACAAGTGAGAGCAGAACCAGCACTCACCGAACGAAGACTCTCGGGGCAAGGAGTACGAATCGCTGTGGAAGACGACTTCGTGGACTTCCGGTCCCCGGAGCTCAGGGATCAGGTGGACACGAGCAACGGGTTGCGACTGCTCTACGAGCACCCGCTGGACTTCAGCAATCCGGTATCGCCCTGCACGAGCCCGTGCACGGTGCTGGAGGTCAGCAGCCTGAGCGAGGTGCGGCCACGGGTGCTGCGCTCCATCCGCGAGGACGGGTACCCGACGGACGCACGGCCACGCTACATCAAGGTGACCAGCAGTCCCGAGCACCTAGCGTGGTACCGGATCCCGGGCGTCAGCAAGACGAAGCGTGCGCACGGAACGGGAGTGGCTTCCGTCATCGCAGGGAAGACGACGGGGGTGGCTCCAAAGGCCACCATCGTACCCTGGGCCTTCCCGCTCGACGACGACGTCGACGTGCAGAGAGCGCAAAGGAATAATTGGATAGCGCTGTACCGAAACATCGAGGTGCTGGGAGCAGACGCCCAAGTCGTGACGGACTTCGACGAAGCGTACGCGAATCTGGAGCGGCTGTACGCAGGCAGCGTAGACATCGTGAACCGTTCCTACGGGCCCAGCATCCTGAGCGAGTCCGGGCGTGACTTCAACGACCGGAGGAACCGCACAGAGTGGGACTGGCTGAACAGAAGCCTGCCGAAGTCCTTCGACAGGATGCTACAGACAGACGTAGTAGAAGGGGACAAGGTGATCTACGTGACCGCGGGCGGAAACCTTCCCGCCGGACTGAGCGATCCACCACAATTCCCCGGCGCAACGGCCAGCATGGCGTGGTGGTTCCCGGAACTTCGCGGGTTGCACTTCGCCGCGGTGGGGATCGACTCCAACGGTCGCCTCCATAGTGGATCGGTCCCATGCGGGACGCTACCGAGCAACTGGAACCCGGCCACCCATGGGAAGCATTACTGCCTGGGCGCACCGTACGTCATGAATGTCGCAATACCAGGAACAACCGCCAGCCACGGACCAGCTGGGGGAACGTCCTTCTCGTCCCCGATGGTGGCGGGAGGAATGGCACTGGTGATGGAGAGGTTCAGGGGCACGATGACACCTCGCGAAGTCGGCCGACGGGTGGTGGACACGGCATACGAACCGGCGGGATACGACGCGGCCAAGATCGGGGCAGGCGTGCTCGACATCGCTGCAGCGACCAGTCCGGTAGGGTCCGTGAGCACCGGCTTGCCGAGCAACCCCGGTAAGGCATCGGACAGCAGCATCACCGTCGGAGCGAGCTACGGGGACAGCATGAGCCGCGCGGTGCGAGGGCAGGAAATCGCCACGTTCGACACGCTCGACGCGCCGTTCTGGTTCCCACTGTCGAGCTTCGTGACCCAACCCGCATCGCCGCTGGGCAACCCCATCCCGGCGAAGCAGTCGGCGCAGGTCGACAACGCACTGCCGGCAGGGCTCTCGTGGAGGCCGCTGGTCGCGGAGGAGACATTCGATCACCACTCCCTGCGACTGGTGGTGCCGACATCGGGAGAAACCGTCTTGGCAGGCCGGTCACAAGCAACCGGGATCGACTTCAGCCCGAAGAAGGGTGGGTTCGGCGCCGGGTTCCTCTATGAGGGCGACGGGATCCAGGGCGGGCGGGCCCAGGGCGCGTTCAGCAGCGACACACGCACGACCACGATGTGGGTCAAGCGCAAGGACGAGTGGGACATGCCTGCAGGGATGGAGAACTGGCACGGAGAAACCGAGTTGGTAATGGGGAACGCGAACCCGAACACGCGGAGGAACGCGATGTTCACACCAGGCGCAGGGCTGTTCTCATCGGCCAAGGCCAGCCTGACCCGGATCAACGACTCGGGAGGAAGCACGGAGATCTCGATCGCCCAACCATGGCGGGCGGAATCGGGACGGGGGAAGCTCCAGTATCCGAGCAGCCGGAAACCGGGCGGAGCACGCGTGTACGAGACCCGGACGTTCGGGCTCGCTCCTGCGGGACGGGAGCTCGCGTTCAACGTCCGCCACGACGAACCGATGCTTTCGGGGGACCTCTCTGCGCAGGTGGGCTACAGCCACGACGCGGGACACGTACAAGGAGAGAGCGACTACCGCATCGGTCTCGCCTACCGGCTGTCGTGGTGACGCGCAAAGCAGCCATGGGTCCGTGCATCGCGTTGCTGACAGCCCTCCAGGGCTGCGCACAACAACCAGGGCCCCCTCCGGCGGTCGAACCACCGGAGGGGGCGGTACCTGCAGGGAACGACCTCTGGATGGTCCCTGCAGGTGAAATCGCAGGATGTCCCGCCTACGTCGCGTGGCGCGCCGACGGCGCGGTGCGCCACGCAATCCGGTTCCGAACGAAGACAGGCGGATTTACGCTGTATCGAAGCGAAGCGCAGTGCAAGAAGGGAAAAGGCTAAGGAGATTGATCGAATTAGTGTTTGCCAGAAAATAGATATCTACTTGAATACAAAGAATAAATGGCGATTCGAGGTTGCGAAGATTTTCCATGTCAGGTAGGTTATGCAGGAATTTCCTCCCCAATCCGCCCATTGTCGGCAATCTTCGCACGACGGACATCAATGAGACAGACACGGAAATCGCAGCTCGCGCTCGGTGAAGCACGGATCGAGGATATCAAGCTGGACCACAAATCCCGCGATGACATTCCAGCGGTCCTCCTGGGTCTCCAGCATCTGTATTCGCACAAGCAGACCCGCGACAAGCTCTTCTCGCTGTTGGAGGAACATATTCTGCCGGGCACCAATCGCAACGTGGGTCGTCCGGGGATGGAGTTGTGGCGGGTCCTGGTGATGGGTGTCCTCAAACAGGGTCTTGGTTGTGACTTCGACCGTCTCCATGAGCTTGTGAACCAACATCGAACGGTCCGCGAGTTCCTGGGCCACGGTGCGTTCTCGCAAGGCGATACCTACGAGTTGCAGACGATCATCGACAATGTGTATCTGTTGACCCCTGAGCTTCTGTCAGAGATTGGGCGGTTGGTTGTGGAGAGCGGCCACGCGGTCGCAAGAAAAAAGCCTGGCGAGCCGTTGCGCGGGCGCTGTGATTCGTTTGTGGTCGAGACCGATGTGCACTACCCGACCGATGTCAACCTGCTGTGGGACGCGATGCGGTGTTTGCTCCGGGAGTTGGGCCATGCGGCGAAGAAGTCCAACATCGTGGGCTGGCGCCAGTGGCGCCATCTCACCAAAGAGGTGAAGAGGTGTTTCAACAAGGTGCGCTCGACACGTCGCGCGAAGAGCCGACCGGACCGGGTCGAAGCGTATATCGAACGTTGCCGTCACTTGGCCGACCGAGCCGAGGAGAGTCTCAAGGAGCTGGAACAGGCAGATGTGGCGCAATCGGGCATGGTCCAGTCACTGATTGCCCATGCTCGGCGGCAAATCGACCAGGTCGACCGGCGTCTTCTCAAAGGCGAGACGGTCGCGCACGATGAGAAGGTGTTTTCGATCTTCGAGGAACACACCCGCTGGGTCTCGAAGGGCAAGGCTGGCTGTGCGGTGGAGCTCGGAGTGCCCGTGTGCGTGGTGGAAGACCAATTCCAGTTCATCCTTCACCACAAGATAATGTGGGAGGGGAGCGACACGGAGAGTGCAGTGCCGATCATCGAGGAGACGCAGGCACTGTATCCCGACCTGCGGGTGTGCAGCTTCGACCGTGGGTTCCACAGTCCCGACAACCGGGTGCGGCTCGACGCGATGCTCGACCTCAATGCACTGCCGCGCAAGGGTCGGCTTTGTGTGGCCGAGCGCGAGCGCGAGGAAGCACAAGCATTCGCCGAGGCCAGGCGCCAGCACCCGGCGGTCGAATCGGCCATCAACCACCTTGAGCATCGTGGTCTCGACCGGGTTCGCTCCCGCGGCGCCGATGGGTTTGCACACACCGTTGCATTGTCGATACTGGCCGCCAACGTGCACCGCATCGGTGTGCTTGTGCGACAGCGCGTGCGTGACGCCGAACGACGGCGAAGGCGCCGCGCTGCCTGACCGCGGCCTTCACCTGCGGATGTCGCCCCCCGGTCCGGCACACGGAGACGGGCACGGCCTTCGGTGCCCGGACATCGGGGATGGGGTCCGGTTTGACGCCGAGCGCCCTTCAGTGGTGTCGGTGCGGCCGGCTCCGTGGCTGAAACCTCGCCGACAGTATGGCGGAGCGTCGCAGAGCTCGTGTGGAAGTGGGGGTTTTCTGGCAGACACGAATTAAGGTTTCCAACTTCATTGCGGGTGCAATTCACCGATCCGGTTACCGTGATACGCGCTTCGGTGCAGAAACCGCCGTCACCTGGAAACTCTATTTTCGTCACCCTCCTTACGGGCACCTTCGCGCGGCTCCGTCACCTGCCATAGCTTCCCGTTCGGCCCTGACAATTGCACCAGTTGAATCTGCTTCAGGTCGTCTCGGATATTGCGCCACGTGTCCCCACACGCCTGCTCGGCCATGCGTTCGAGCAACCACCCCGCGATATGGGCGTGGATGCGGTGCGCCACCCGGTGCGACACCGGGCGCAGACGCAGGCCACTTTCGAGTTCACGCCATGCCTGTTCGACGCGCTGCAACTGTTTGTAGCCCAAGGCCATATCCACAGCGCTCAAGCTGTCGTCGTTGCTGTGCACGACGAACTTCCCGTCGAGGCGCTGCGCCGGCGGCCGGCAACAGGCCAAGCATCAGCCCACGGACCGTAACGCGCCGGTGCACGCGCGCAAGCCCTACAGCGTCCAGACCACCACCCCGCGTCCGTCCTGCCGCCGGCGTCCGCTTCCATCCGCCTCGACGTCGCCGCGCCGGCGCTCCTCCGTGCCCCCGCTACGCCTGCGCCCCTCCTCACCGGCCCGGCGGTCGATCACCACCAGATGCCCTTCCTCCGCCCTGCACTTCGCCATGTACCCCAACGTCTGCTTCACGCCCCGCTTGATGGTCCACGCGAGGCTCTTGCGGTCCGAGTCCCGCAGCACCTTGCACTCGACCACGAACCGCTCCCACAGGTCCGACGGCTGACCCGCCTCCCGAGGCCACAGCACCAGCAGGTCCGTCCGGTCTCGCCCAAGCCCGTACTCCCGCTCGATGCGACCGCCATCGTTCACCACCCGCTGCAGGTACGACTGCAAGATGAGCTGCGGTCCGGCCTCCCGGTAGTCCCCCAGACGGTCGAGCCAGTGCTCCGCGTGCTCCCCGAAGAACGTGCCGAACGCCGTCAGCAGCCTGGTCATGTCCAGCCGGCCGTCGTCGTCCACGTACCACGCCACCTGCACGTCCAGGCTGTCCTGCAATACGTAGCCCAGCTCCCGCGGCACCACCTCACGGTAAATCGGGTTCGCGATGCGCGGCGGCTGGTTTCCGTCAATCAGGCCCAGGTCGCGCACGTACTCCAGGTCCCGAATTTCGTGCCGCGCCTCCCCGCCGCTTAGAATCGGCTCGACCACCCGCCGCACCCGCGCCTCCTCCAGCTTGTGCGCCAACTGGTCCAGATGCGTGCGCCGCGAGAGAATCAACTCCTCCCGCGCCGCGTAGATGTCGTCCACTTCGATGGTCCGCGAGCGGTCCCGCCCGGCTTTGTTGTCGAAGCACGCCCCCGCGCACAGCGCGTTCACCAGCCACGGCTGGCCCCGCGTCTGCATCCACACCGAATCCAGCGCCGACGGCGAGAAGCGCTGGCCGGTCTCCTCCGTGTGCTGCGCCATCAGCGCCCGCGTCTCCGCTTCGGTGAAGTCGCCCATGCGTAGCGACTTCGCCGCCACGTTGAAGGGGCTGCCGCCGGCGATGACCTCGCCGGCACTGGACCGGATGCGGTAGTCGCGGATGTCGCGCACCCCGCACAGCACCACGCTCTGCGGGAAGCCCTCGGGGCGCTGTTCGTAGCCGGCGCGGAGCTGGCGCAGCACCGAGAGCAGGGTGTCGCCGACCAGCGAGTCGATCTCGTCCACCAGCAGCACCAGCGGCGTCGGGTTCGCCACGCACCAGCGGGTGAGCAGCCTCTTGAGCGCATCTTCAGGCCCCACCTTCGCAAGGATGTCCGGCCAAATGCCATCCGGGTAGTCGTCGCCCAGAAGCTGCGCGCTCGTGGCCAGACTGCTCAGAATGGCGCGGATACCGCGTGCGGTGTCGTCACGCGCCACCTGGCCGACTTCGACGTTCACGTTCACGCAGCGGAAGTTGCCCGCTTCGCCGCGGTTGAGCAGATCGCGCAGGGCGATGAGCGCGGAGGTCTTGCCGGTCTGGCGCGGCGCGTGTAGCACGAAGTAGCGTTCCGCCCGAATCAGGGTCAGGAATTCGTCAGCGTTCACGCGATCCAACGGCGGGATGGCGTAGTGGTTGTTCGGGCGCACCGGCCCTTCGGTGTTGAAGAAGCGCATGGGCCGATTATGGCACTGGCCGCGCATCGTCGCGCCCGCGGAACGGTGCCTGAGTTCGCGAGCAACGCTACCCCCATGAATCGTTCCCTGGTCGAGTCTGGCAACTCCGGGACAACGTCACCGTGTATGACGCCATCTACGCAGCGTTGGCGGAGGCATTGTCCACGGTGCTCGTCACCGGTGACCGGAGGCTCGTCGGCGCACCGGGGGTGGGTGCTGCAATCGAGTGGATTCAGTTCAACGTTTCCCCGGCCCCCCTTGGCCTGACTTCGGAATCACCTCGCCAGCTTCCCGGACCGCCGGTACAAGATCATCAAGGCATTCAGCGGGCGCGCTTGCAGGTTGAGCCGCCCGGGCGTGGCTTCCCAGCGATACACCGTCACCGCCGACACGCCGAGCCGTGCGGCGAATTGGGCCACGGTGAGGCCGCACCGCCGGCGCAGCCGGGCCACCCATTTTCCGGTGGGGCGGATATCGGGCGGTGAAGCGCCGGCGACCTTCCTGGCGGCGGCGCGTTTTCCAGGCGTGGCGGTTGGAGGGGTGTTCGTCCCGCGGGCGACGCTTGAAGCCGCTTTGCGGGCACGTCCCGCGGACGCCTTGGAGGCAGGGACGTCCTGAGTCTTGGCGGCGGTGCGTTTCCGAGGCGTGGCGGCCGGAGAGGTCTTCGCCTTGCGGGTCACGCTCGACGCTGCCTTCCGGGCGTTCCCCGCGGACGCGGCGACGTCCCGAGCCTTCGCGGCAGGCGACGCCTGCCGTCCGGGGGCGGCGGCACGCCGTCGCGCCGGTCTCCGCGGCTTCGCCGGTGCTTTCGGCGCCGGCGGAGGCGCATCCCCCGTGTCGAGATCGATGCCGAAGATGCCGGCGAGGGCGTCGTCGGCCAAGGCATCGTCCGTGGCCGCGTCGCCGGGCAGGGCCATCCCGGTGGCGATCAGCTCCGCGGTATCGACACCGCGCAGGAGAAAGAGCGATTCGGGGCGGTCGTCGAGCCGGCTGCCCACGCCGTAGAGCACCGACGCGACGTGCTTGCACATCGCCGCCCAGTCGGGGCAACTGCAATCGAACCGGATCTCGCCCGGTTTCGGGAACAGGCCGTGCTGACGATCGGTCACGACGCCCATCACCTGCTTGGACAGCTTGCCCTGGAGCAGCTCCAGCACCGAGCCGATCTGCCCGGAACACCTGTGTTTGATGGACTTCCAGACGGCCGCTTTCAGCTTGCCGATCCGGATGGTGACGTCGTAGAGCTCCGACCCCATGACGATGGCGCCGATGCGGCCCGGATGGATTTCCAGGTGGCAGACGGAGCCGTTGCGCACGTAGGTGCGGCCGCGGGGCAGGCGGTTGGCGTAGTCGGAGAACGATTCCAGGTGATCGCACCAGCGTTTGCCCCAGAAGCTCCGGGCGATGGTGCGCCCCTCGATTTCAACCGGCTGGATGCTCTTGCCCTTCTTGCGGAGCCGGTCCATCTCCCGGCGAGCCCTGGCGTGGCGCACGGCGACCGGAACGTACGGCCTCCATTCCATGACGCGGATCCTCGTGTTTCCGGACGGGTATCCCCATACAGTATGTCTGCTCATGCGTGCTCGTGGCGCGGGCGGCGCCGGGGCAGGCACGGCCCCGGTCCGGCCCGTTCCGCGGAACGGGAAACATCGGCCCACGTGCCTGTATGGACACGACTGTTCCCCGCCCGTCTACGGCGCTGGCCCTGCGGCGCCCGCGATTCCGCGCAGATGAGCCAGCGCCCGGGAAGCCGTTCCCCGCGGGCGTGGGCGCTCATACTCGCGGTCGTGATCGACGTGCCCGGGCGGAATCGCCATGCGACCACGCCAGCGGTCGCCGCTCAGGGCGACGCCCGCGTCACGTCCAGGCGGACCAGATCGAGCAGCGCATCGTCGGACAGCTCGGTGAGGTTGATCTCGCCGTCGCCGGCCAGGACGTCGTCCGCCAGCGCCTGTTTCTCCGCGATCATCCGATCGATGCGTTCTTCGACCGTGCCGGTGGTCATGAACTTGTGCACCAGCACGTTGCGCCGCTGGCCGATGCGAAAGGCGCGGTCGGTGGCCTGGTTCTCGACCGCCGGGTTCCACCACCGATCGAAGTGGATGACGTGTGACGCGGCGGTCAGGTTCAGGCCGGTGCCCCCCGCCTTCAGCGACAGGATGAAGAACGGTGGCCCGTCGTCGTCCTGGAAGCGGTCCACCAGGACACGGCGCTGCCCGACGCCGGTGGCGCCGTGCAGCACCAGCCCGGTCCGGCCGAACACCGTCGCCAGATGCTCGGCCAGCGGATCGATGATCTCGCGGAACTGGGTAAAGACCAGCACCCTCTCCTGGCGTTCGGCGAGCTCTTCGCAGATCTCCGCCAGGCGCAGGAACTTGCCGCTGTCGGCGGGCTGGTACCCGCCGTCGCCGGAAAGCTGGCTGGGATGGTTGCATACCTGCTTCAGGCGCAGGAGCGAGCGCAGCACCACGCCGCGCCGGGCGATGCCGCCGTCGGACTCCGTCTCCATCTCCCGCTTCATGGCCCGCACCACCTGCTCGTAGAGCCTGACCTGTGGCCGGGTCAGATGGCAGTAGCGGGCCGTCTCTGTCTTCTCCGGCAGGTCGGTGATGATGTCGCGGTCGGTCTTCAGGCGGCGCAGAATGTAAGGGCCGACCAGACGGCGCAAGGGCGCAAAGGGGTTCTCCTCGTGCGACTGGAGGCGTTTCACGAAGGCCTGAAACACCTTGAGCGATCCGAGCAGACCGGGATTGAGAAAATCGAACAGCGCCCACAGGTCGCCCAGGCGATTCTCCACCGGGGTACCGGTCAGGGCGATGCGGGCATGGGCCGGGAGCTTGCGCACCGCTCGGCTCTGCCGCGTCGACGGGTTCTTGACGGCCTGGGCCTCGTCCAGGATGACCAGCCGCCAGGACAGATCCGCCAGCCAGGTTTGCCGCACCAGCATGGCGTACGTCGTGACCACCAGATCGGTATCGGCCAGATGCGCTTCGGGCGCCTCCGCAATGTCCGCCAGGGTCTGCCGGTCCGTTTCGGCCGGGTGCAGGAAGCACAGCTTCAGCGACGGCGCAAAGCGCGCCGCCTCGCTCCGCCAGTTCCCGAGCAGCGACGCGGGGACCACCAGCAGGGACGGCGCCCTTCCCTGCCGGTCCGCGGCGTCGCGGCGGTCGCACAGCAGCAGCGCCAGCACCTGGATGGTCTTGCCCAGGCCCATGTCGTCGGCGAGGCAGGCGCCAAGGCCCAGTGCGGTCAGGAAGCGCAGCCAGCTCAGCCCCTCGCGCTGATAGGGCCTGAGCGTCCCCCGCAAGGCGTCGCCGACCGGAACGAAGTCCAGGGCGCCCGGCTGGCGCAAGCCCGCGAGGATCTCGCGCATGGCGTCGCCGGGCGCCACGTGCACCCAATGGCGTTCGTCTTCCGCCTGCTCCTCGTGCCGGAGGTCCGCCGATGCGCCGGCGAGCAGGCGCATCCCTTCGACGAACGACACCTCACCGCCTTCGGCTTGGCGTTGCAGCGTGTCCCAGTGCTCGATGGCCTGGCGCAGCCGGTCGCGGTCCACCTCCACCCACTGGCCCTTGAGCAGCACCAGGCCGTCCTCGCCGTCGAGCAGCGATCTCAGCTCTTCGGGCGACAGGGGCGCGTCGCCCAGGGCGACCTTCACGTCGAAGTCCAGTAGCGCATCGACGCCGAGTATCGACGGCGCCCGGGCGCCGACCGTCACCGACACCTGGGGCCGGGGCCGCTTGCGCCACCAGTTCGGCAGCCGCACGGACAACCCGCTCTCCTCCAGCGCCGACGTACTCTGCAACAGCCTGTAGGCGCGTTCCGGCGGCCAGGCCATGGGCTGGTAGATCTCGCCGGAGTCCACCAGCTCCTTCACCCAGTCGCAGACCTCGGCCGCCTGCTGCACCGGCGAGAGCAGCTTGATGAGCGCGGCGCGATTCTTCGCCCCCGCGTACTGCTCCAGCGCCTTGCGCAGCGGCAGATGCTTCAGCCGTCCCGCCGCGCCGAAGCCGGAGGCATAGGTCGCCATGAACGCGAAGGGACGCGCGTCGTCACCCCGGTTCTCGGCCAGATGGAAGCAGACCCTTCCGACCTGATGCCATTTCGGCGCCCGTTCCTGCAGAAAGGCGGCCAGCCCGCCGGCGGCGGTGACGGCATCATGCGTCCACTCGTCCAGGCGCTCCCAGATGCGTTGCAGGGTTTCCTCGGAGAGATACTCGCCGCCCTGCATGGGCGGGGCGGTCAGGATCCAGTGGGCGCAATCGGCGGAGGACGGAGCCTCGACCTCGAAGCGCTCCGCATCCTCGGGAACGTGGCACAGGCCGGTGAGATAGCGCTCGGCAAGCTGCTGCCAGTAGCGCAGGCCGGGCAGGCCCTGCACCGGCGTCTTCTCCGCCGCCAGGGTGAACAGGCCCTCGCACCAGTCGGCCTGGAAGGCGTCTTGCAGGGACGCCGATTCGGCCGGCACGGCCTCGTCTCCGGAAGGCTCCCAGCGCAGGCGTCCCGCCGGCGTCAGTCGTATATCCATGCACCTTTCTCTCGGAGACCGCCGGACACGGCGACGGCATCGACGGTACTCCGCCCCCAATCAAGGCGATTGACGGTATCGGTTCGTGGCCGGGCGATTCCCGCGTGATCGTCAATCCTTCGGTCGTTCACCGTAGTCCTGCCACGGGGCATCGCGCTCCCTGACGGCCTCGCGAAAGCCTTTCTCCGCGAACGACTCGGCCCACCGGTACGCCTCTTCCGTATGGCGCGTGATGCCGTCGAACAAGGTGCCGATGAGCTGAGTCGTGCGTAATCCCATGTTCTCGAAGGCTTGGTTGATCAACAGCTTGTTGAGCGCAAGCTGGTTGGCGGGGATGTGCCTGAAACGCCGCGCGTCGGCCTCTGTGAGCGCAGACAGCTCGCCGGGCGGGGCGACGTGGGCCACGAGCCCGATCCGGTGCGCAGTGCCGGCATCGATCGCGCGGCCGGTCAGCAGGAACTGCTTGGCGTGCTCCAGGCCGAGCCGGTAGACCCACAGCATCGTCGTCGGCGTGCCGTAGATGCGGCTCGGGGCGTAGCCGATGTACGCATCGCTCGCCATGTATAGCTGGTCGCAGCACAGCGCGAGATCGGTCGCACCGCCGATCGCCCACCCTCTGATCTCGCCCAGCACCGGCTTCGGACACTCCCAGATCCGCATGAAGCGCTTGACGTTGTGGCCCATGAACGCGAGGTCCTTGACCGGATCCCACGCGCCCTCGCGAGACTCGACGTCCGGGGCGCCGTAGGGCACGTCCCATTCGCCGTCATCGGTCAGATCGTAGCCGGCCGTGAACGTATCGCCCACGCCGCGCAGCACGACGGCGGCCACGTCCTTCGATCGGCTCGCCGCGTCGATCCCGTCCGCGATGCCGCGCACGACGTTCTCCGTCAGCGTGTTCTTCTTCTCCGGGCGGTTGATCGTGACGATCGCGATGCCGCCGACTTCCTCGTAGAGCACTTCCGCGGTCATGGCCGTTTCTCCCGGCGTCCCGCCGTCACCCGTGGATGGCGTTCCCGACGCGGGGGAAGCCTACGGTCCCGATCCGGCTTCTCCGGCCCTCGGCGGCGGGCGGATCCCCCAGGCGCGCGCCCAGCCGAGGCCGGCCTCGGTGCCTGCCGCGGGCCGGTACTCGCAGCCGACCCATCCCTCGTATCCCATCTCGTCGATGAGCGGGAGCAACCATGCGTAGTCGAGCTCCCCCGCATCGGGCTCGACCCGGTCCGGCGGCCCGGCGATCTGGAGGTGCCCGACGTTGCTTTCCGGACCGCCCAGCCAGTGCCTGAGCTTCGTCGCCACGTCGCCCTCGACGATCTGGCAGTGGTAGAGGTCGAACTGCACCTTGACGTTCGGAGCGCCGACCTCGGCCACCAGCGCATGGGCGTCGGCCTGGCGGTTGAGCGGATAGCCCGGGTTGTCTCGGGGATTGAGTGGTTCCACGAGCAGGGTGACGCCGGCCTCGGCCGCGCGCGGGGCCGCCTCGCGCAGGTTGGCGACGAAGGTGGCCCGACTCTCCTCAAGGCTCGTGTGCGCGTCCGGCACCCCCCACATCGCGTGCAGCCGGGGGCAACCGGTCGCCCGGCAGTAGCGAAGCGCAAGGTCTACCCCCTCCCGGAACTCCGCCACGCGTCCCGGCAGTCCTCCGAGTCCACGCTCCCCTTCTTCCCCCGGTGGCAGATTGAACAGGACCGCACACAGATCGTGATCCCGGAGCCGCGCTTGAATGGCGGATTCCGACGCCTCCCGATACGGGAACTGGTGCTCGACGGCCCGGAAGCCGTAGCGGGCCGCGGCCTCGAACCGATCCAGGAACGGGCGCTCGGTGAACAGATAGCTCAGGTTGGCGGCGAGGCGGGGCATGGCGGCGTGATGATACCCAAGTGGGCGCCGCCCTGGTTCGTCAACGTCCTTCCTGGCGAATGCGCGAACGGGTCGTGGGCGCGTGCGGGAGCGGGCGCACAACGCGTCGAACCAGCGATTCGCCGCCTCATCCGCCTCGACGGCGTGGATCGTGATCCTCTCGTCATCAAAAGCCTGTCGGCGAACAATGCATCGTCATCTTGTCGAAGAATTCAGCGGCACGGTGCGCCGCGTGCCGGTACGGCCCGTCCCGCAAGCGGGCGTACAATGACCCGGCCCGGACCGGACCGGGCGAGGAGGCGAAGCCATGCGGAAGGAGGCCCCGGGCAAGGCGTGGCACCCAATCGAAGGACTGCCGAACGACGCCCACACCTGGCGCAACGAACCCTATGACCGGGCCAGGGAAGAGTGGCGCGAAGTGAAGGCGGCGCTCGCACGCCGCGGCACGGACCGGTACGCCCTGGAGCAGTGGCTGCGCGAGCAACGCCGGGCCTTCGCGATCGAGAACGGGCAGATCGAGCAGCTCTACACCCTGCGTCGGGGGGTGACCGAGCAGCTCATCGTGGAAGGATTGGAGTGCGTGCGCGGCGCCCATACGGTCGAAGGCGTATTGGAAGACGAGACCCTGCAAGGGCTGCTGACGGACCAGGAGGCCGCACTGGAGATGAGCTTCGCGCTGGTGGGCAGCGAGAGGCCCCTCGGACATTCCAGCCTGAAGGAGCTGCACCACCTGCTCACCCGGCACCAGGCGGGCGCGCCGGGGATTGACGGGCAGGGGAGGAGGGTGCAGGTCGATCTCCTGCGCGGCGAGTACAAGCTCCGGCCCAACAACCCGCGCCGCGAGGACGGGCTCATCCACGAATACTGCCCGCCCGAGCAGGTGCGTTCGGAAATGGACCGGCTGTTCGAGATGTACGAGGGGTTCAAGGCGAAGCCGCTGCCGACGGAGGTGCGCGCCGCATGGCTGCACCACCGCTATGTGCAGATCCACCCCTTCCAGGACGGGAACGGGCGCACCGGCCGGCTGCTGATGGCCTACGAGTTCGCCCGCAACCACGAGTTCGCGCCGATCATCACCGCGGCGGAGAAGCCGACGTACCTGGACATGATGCAGGCCAGCGACCAGGGGATCGGGGGCGTGAGGGATCTGGCGGAGTACTTCGCGCTGAAGAGCACCGCCCAGACGAGAAGCGCCATCGTACGCGCCCGCGAGATCCTGCGAGGAAGGGGCGTCGAGCGGAAGGCGAACGGGCTCGGGCGGGTGAAGAGGAACGGACGGCAGGTGTACACGGGTCCGGGCGGCAATGGCGACGGCGACGGCGGCGAGCTGCGCCGGGCGGCGAACGCGGGCGACGCGCGGGCTCAGGCGATCATAGGCGCGAATCTGCTGGAAGAAGACGACGAAGCGGCGAAGGCGGAAGGTCGCGAGTGGGTGGAGCGCGCGGCGCGCGGCGGGGACGCCCGGGGCGCGGTGGCAGCGGGCGACGCCTGCCGGACGGGCGTGGGAGGGCCACGCGACCTCGAAGCCGCGGTGGAGTACTACGAGATGGCGGTGTCGAGCGAGAACGTGGCCGAGGCGCCCGGGACCCGGGACAAGGCGGTCCGGAGCGCACTGGCGGCGATCGGGGAGGCTGGGCCCTGCTCTCCGTTGAAGGAGCGCGAGGCGCTGTGGAGGGAGCGCCGGTAAACCGTCCGGCGACCGGGACATCCACGAACGGACACTCAGGAGCGATCGGGTGACCGCTCGAAAACCGGTTCCGTCGGCTGCGGAAGAAGTGGACCCCGATTATTGGACAGAACGATATGTGTACTCCACCCCCGTTGGTTCGCCAGCTTCACGCTGCTTTGGGCCATGAGCCGCTGCCTGCATACACCTCGTCGGGTGTCCTGCGATCCAGGCCCTGATGGCGGCGCTCGGCATCGACAAGCCGGCCTCGTTCCCTGACCCGACCTTGACCCCTCTCCCGACCCGCATCGCCATGACCCTTCGCCCATGACCACCCGTCCCGCGATCCGTATCCGCGGCGCCCGCCAGAACAACCTCAAGGGCTTCGACCTCGACCTCCCCCTCGGCGAACTCCACGTCGTCACCGGCGTCAGCGGCTCCGGCAAGTCATCGCTCGCCTTCGACACCGTCTACAGCGAAGGCCAACGCCGCTACGTCGAGACCTTCTCCTCCTACGCCCGCCAGTTCCTCGACCGCATGGACAAGCCCCGCGTGGACGCCATCGACGGCATCCCCCCGGCCATCGCCATCGACCAGACCAACCCGGTGCGGACCTCGCGCTCCACCGTCGGCACCATGACCGAGCTCAACGACCACCTGAAGCTGCTGTTCGCCCGCGCCGCCACCCTGCACTGCCGCGGCTGCGGCGCGCCGGTGCGCCGCGACACGCCAAGCTCGATCCTGGACGCGCTGCGCGCCGTCGGCCTCGACCGGGTGATGGTGACCTTCGAGGTCGCGGTTCCCGAGGGGTCCGCCCCGGGCGAGATCGTCGAGCTGCTCGCGAGCCAGGGCTACACCCGGGTGCACCGCGAGCACCCGGACCGCATCGAGGTCATCCAGGACCGCTTCCGGCTCGGCGATGGTGGGGGCGCCCGCTCCGACGGACATGGCCGTTCGGGCGAGAGCGCCCACTTCGATGGACGGGCTCGTTCCGGTGACCGCGCCGCCCGCCCCGGCGGACGTGCTCCCAACGGCGAAGGCACCCTCTCCGGCGAGGGACATCCGTCCGGCGAGAGCGCCCGCGCAGAAGAGCGAACGCCCCGCCCCGGCCACGCCCGGGCCGCCGAGGCCGTCGAGGGCGCCCTGAAGGCGGGACGGGGCCGCCTCACCGTCTACCGGCTCGACGCGCAACGCCGCGCCCGCTCGCCGCGGCGTTTCTCCACCGCCCTGCACTGCGCCCTCTGCGACGTCGAATACCGGGAGCCGACGCCGAGCACGTTCTCGTTCAACTCCCCGCTCGGCGCCTGCGAGACCTGCCGCGGCTTCGGGCGCACGATGGGCATCGACTACGGGCTCGTGGTCCCCGACGAGTCGAAGACGCTCCGCGAAGGGGCGGTGCGCCCGTGGCAGTCGCAGAGCTACCGCCAGTGCCAGCGCGACCTGCTGCGCTACGCGCGCCGGCGCGAGGTGCCGCTCGACCGCCCGTGGCGGGAGCTCGACGCCGCGACCCGCGAATGGGTGCTGGAAGGCGAGGCGGACTTCGACGAGGGCCGGTGGTACGGGGTGCGCCGGTTCTTCGACTGGCTGGAGACGAAGAGCTACCGCATGCACGTGCGGGTGCTGCTCTCGCGCTACCGGACTTATCGGGAGTGCCCGGCGTGCCGCGGCGCGCGGCTCAAGCCCGAGGCGTTGCTGTGGCGGGTGGGCACCCGCACCGAGGCGAGGCGCGCGCTCGGGCGCACGCCCGCGCACCGCCCGCCCGAGGCGACCCTCGACGAACGCGCCTTCGCAAACCAGCCGGGGCTGTGCATCCACGACGTGATGCGCCTGCCGCTCGACCGCTGCCGGGCTTTCTTCGACCGGCTGCGCCTGCGCGCCCCCCTCGACGAAGCCACCGGGCTGCTCCTGGCCGAGATCCGCGCCCGCCTCGGCTACCTCGCCGACGTCGGCCTCGGCTACCTCACCCTGGACCGCCAGTCGCGCACCCTCTCCGGCGGCGAGGTCCAGCGCATCAACCTGACCACCGCCCTGGGCACCTCGCTGGTGAACACCCTGTTCGTGCTCGACGAGCCGAGCATCGGGCTGCACGCGCGCGACGTCGCCCGCATCGTCTCGGTGCTGCACAAGCTGCGGGCGGCGGGCAACACCCTGCTGGTGGTCGAGCACGACACGCAGATCATGCGCGCGGCGGACCGGATCATCGACATGGGTCCGGGTCCCGGCGAGAAGGGCGGCGAGGTGGTGTTCCACGGCACCCCGCGCGCGTTGCTGCGCTCGCGGCGCTCGCTCACCGCAGCGTGGCTGCGGGGGGAGCGGCGGATCCCGCCGCGGGTGCGGACCACTTCGATGCCGGCGATGGTGCCTGGGCCGGCAGACTCGGCTGCGGGGCCGGCGACTCCACCGAGGCTCCCGGCGAGCACCGGGCGATCCACGGGCTCGACGCGCTCGACGACATCGTGCTCGTGGACCAGTTGCCCATCGGCAAGACCACCCGCTTAGTATGAGGCTTAAGTAGGCGGATCAGAGGCAGCAGAAATTTCCACGCTCTCCCGAGTCGTCGTTTCCATCAACGGCGGACGTTCCTGCCAGCGCCAACGCTTTACCACCTTATCTACATATGTGGCATCGTCGATCTCGTCGGACCAGCGTTCCGCAAACGGAACATCGGCGCTCTGCGGTCGATTCTCTTCCGGGAGATCGTTGAAGCGCAATCGAACCGGCACGACAGATCCCTCGCCAACTACTAGCGCCTCCTGCGTTCGCAGAGAGGGGAGAACGTTGACGAGGCTTCGGACCGAGTCCGGTAACGCCTTCTGCACGAAATTCTGGTCTTGGTCGTTGCTCATGCGTAGCGCTATAAGTGTATTACACTGCGACAAGATCGATTCCGACAACTCGGAAGGCCGTTGCGATATGAGGCCGAGGCCGACACCGTATTTTCGTCCTTCTTTGGCGATACGGGAAAGCGCCCGCTTTGTAGGCTGAAACGCGGCATCATCTCGTCGCGGAGCATAGCGATGGGCTTCCTCGCATACAAGCACGACTGGAACCTGTACAGGGCGTGGACTCCACACGGAAAAATCGAAAATCATCCGGCAAAGGACAGAAACAACAACATCCACGACATCTGATGGTACACCGGACAGGTCGATAATCGAAAGTGGTTTACCAGAAACCGGGATACGGAGATACTGCGCAAGAATATCCTTCAAATTATCGGATACGTCAGCGTCAGGGCGAATGAGAAACGAGAAACGTTTATCTTGTTGGAGGATCCTTAATTTATTTTCAATTTTCGAGTACGGTTCCTGCTTTGACTTGGTTTCACGGGATTTCTCATCAATGATAAGCTGGATTAACATATTCATCTTGTAAGGAACCGGAGTGTCCACAGTGATATGTTCACTCTGCGTATCTGTTACATCAAATTCCCGCCGTGCCTTAAGCATTGCCTCTTTCAGGATGTTGGTCTGACTTGTGGCGGCATGTTCGGTCCTACCGACATACAACTCAACGCTTTCGTCAAAATTCAACAACCAATGAGGAAGATTGAGCATTGTTGGATCGATAACTTCGGCATCGGTTGGAAAGGCACGGTAGTATTCATTATGTGGATCGAGCAGAATCACATGTCCATTTGGAGCGTTATCAAGGATAGAACGTAACAGAACTGTCACAGAACACGATTTCCCTGATCCTGTAGTGCCGAGCACGGCGAAGTGTTTTCCAAGCAAATCATTTGTCAGGAGGTACACAGGCAGGGAAGATGCTTGAGATAAAGTTCCGACACGGATGCACTGTTCATTCGGGCGATGATAGATGCGCGACAACTCCGTAATACTTGCCACGAAGATGCTCTGACCAGGCAGAGGGTAGGTGGCAACACCTCTTTGAAAATCAAAATCACCCTCATTCAAACCAGTTCGCAAGGCTTCTCCAAATAGCTCAATCTCAAGCCACTTGGCGTCCGGTGTCGTCTCATGGGGCACGGTATTATCGGAGTCGAGTTGCGTCTCCGTCATGCGTAGCGCGGTCACGACACCAAAAACCAGCTTGTCACCGGCCTCGATTTTGACGATCGAGCCGACCTGTCCAACCGTATAGCGCCGACTCTTGTAGGTTCGATAAAGATCTTCCACCGTAGCTTCGAGCGCACCAATGACTTTGGAACCTGACACTTCCACAACGCGGCCGATTTTCAGTATATCCTTATTCATGATACTTCTCCGGCTATGAATTCCACCAGTTTCTCGAACCTCCAGAATTCTGCGTCTAGAATTGCGCGCGCCATATCTTCATCCACTGCATATCCTACAAAGTGTCCTGCATCACCACTGCCGATAAAAGCGTTGAATCTTGAATCGCAACGGTTACTGATCTCTTCAAGGCGGGAATTTTGCTTGGCACGATCATCTTCTGGACCGACAAAGGCGACAACAGTGAGATTACTGCTCTGTGCATTGACAGAATCGCAAATTGCTTCGTTTATATGTTCATCGTTGAAGCTGTAGCCAAGCACGATGAGGTAATTATTCGCATCGGAACTCCGAAGTCGGTCACGAAATTTGCCGATCAGGGTTTCGTAAACCCCATATTGTGTTTGAAGATATTTCCGTTCCGAAGGGTAGACGACGATCGGTTCCGCATCGACTCTGTTGGCATTACGCCCGCGTCTGACATGATCTTCACTATCACGAGTCCAATTGACGGAGCCGTGGAGTTTGAATATACGATATGCCGCGGTGCCCTTCTCGTCGAAAGTTTGAGGGTCGAACCAAGCTCGCTCTGTGCCTCGAAAGCCGTCAATATAGGGAAGTCTGAGTTCATCAAGACTCGCTTCCAGAAGTGTGTCGTAATTGAGACTGAAAATATCACGTGATTGGCGCTGATTACGCAAACGTCGCAAGAAACGTTCATGGTATGGACTCGCTTCCCAATCATCTAAAATGTTACTGACGATCTTCTGTTTGATCTGCGTCAGCCAACGATCTATTTCGTCTATAGTGACAGGATGACTTCCGTTAGCAAGCACATCAAGAACATCTCGGTATCGGAGGAGATAATTGATGAGATCCTCGACGGTTGCCCGACGATCACCTGTTTGCCTTAGATTATTAAATTCCTGTAACAGCTTCTCTTCAGCGTTTTCCAAAACCTGTTCAGTCAGTTTACCGATTAACGGCTTACCCGCACAGGCGCTACACCCTGCGCCAATAAGGAAACAGGTATCGGATCCTGTCAACCATTCCGTAATCTGTTCTCTTGTATCGCTCGCCATGATCATCACCCTGCAAAACTGATTCTGGATCAGACTGGCATCGGTGCGGTACGCACCGTCACCAAATCTTCTGCTGGCAGTCCGAAATTCGTAATCATCTTCTGTTCTTCCGTCCGTTACTGTTCATCTTGCGTATTTTACTGTTCGCCTCCCCCACTGATTATAATCCAACTCCACTGTCGTTGTAATGCCGTCAATGTCCAAAATATGTAGTTAAGTGTAGCGAGAATTTCTCATCATGCAAGATGAAAACTACTCTCTACTTTAAGGGAATTTGTTGATCTCCGTGATGAGAGGACACATACTCCAGGCACGACGAATGCCGGCGGTGTTCGTGATAACGCGGCGTACACCGCGGCCGACCGTCGGAAGGTCTTCTGTCAGGGAAAACATCTCGTCGTAGCCGGGATCACCCGGCATGAGCAGCATGTATGCAAACGAGCGCACCTGAAGCTCACGGTAGACGGCGATCGGCGGTCCGGCATCCGGGTAGGATTCTCCGTGATGCGAAGCGATCTCGATCTTCGGGTTCTGGTTGACCTCGCTGTAGACGCACGGGCGTACTTCCTGCTCAGCGAATGAGCCATCCTGACGACACTCGACAAGATAGACACGCTGCGTCGTACCAAGCTGCACCTGGAAAAACTCCTCGATCACGTTGCGATTGAAGTGGATTTGGTGCCATCGCGGACCTGCCTTTGGGATTCGCGCGACAAGGAAACGATCGGTACGGCCAACAGGCGGATCAATCTCCATCAACGGATCTGCCAATGCAGGCTCGCCCACACCCGGGACAACCACAAGGTCTGGTTCAACGTCACGCGAGCGGCGCTGTCCGCGTATGACATTCTGCGCCGCCCGTTCCAGTGCGCTCTCGTCGATGGCTCGGATGTCGGTGGCGTGTTCGATCAGGAAGCGATCCCAGGACGAGACGTCGAGGACCTCGTCGGCCGCCGCCCGCATGACGCTGAAGGCTTCGAAGTTCTGGCGAAGCCCACCGGGTGTGAGGTTGCCCGAACCGACGATCATGGTCCGGCGGCCGTCCGGGTATTCGAACCGTGCGACTTTCGGATGGAACAACGCATCTGTCGGGTTCCGGAAGATCCGGACGTCCAGACGTTCGAGTTCCTGTTCGAGCTCCTGGAGGCGGACAAGCGTATTGCAGGTGGTGACCGCATCGATACCGACAAGCAACGACATCGGCGATCCGCAGAGGAAATGCTGAATCTCTGGATCGCCGATCAGTGAATCGACCCCGCCCCGTGAGGCGAAAGCGAACATACCCTTGCATGAAACCGCACCTCGCGATGCGCCAACAATCGCCTCCAACAGATAGACGGTGTCCGGCGACGCTGGATCCTGAAGGTGAAATTCACAGTCCATCGCCGCTCCTCCGATTACCGAACCTGTCTGTTCGCTGAGCGTGGAGGATCGGCCATGAGCTCGTCATACGGTACAACCTTGGGGCCTTTCGACTTCTTCGACGGTGGCTTCGAGAAGACGAGGATGTATTCGTGAACGTTCTTGAAGAGGAAATTCGGCGGATAGGGGTAGCTGCCGAAGATCGGGCGTTGTCCGTTCGCCGAGCCCCACCGTCCCCCCGTTCCGTCCTTCGACCAGACAATCTCGGTCACCATGACGAAGCCGATTTCCCGAAGGATGGCGCCGAAATCAGCCGCGAGCGGGAACGTCAAAAGTCCATGGTCGGTATGTTGATTCACGTTCGCCGTGACCAGGCAGCACTTGCGGCCGGGCTGGAGAACGCGGAAGCACTCTTCGAAGACCGGCCGGATCTCCCGAAGGAAACGTCGGTAGCCCGCCAGCTTGCCGAGGTTCGCGCGAGCCGTGCCGTAGTGGGCCTTGTTCCAGTACGGCGGGCTGGAAACGACGAGAGAGACGGAGCCGTCCTCAAGGAAAGAGAGGTCACGGCTGTCGCCATGGATGACTTCCATCAGATCGGTCGCCGTCAAATGACCGTTCGTGAGGTGGCTGCAATCGCGCCGGATGATGTTGATGTACTTCCTGCTTTGATCGACACAAAGCACCTTGCGGCCGAGCGGCACGGCGGCTTCAGCCGTCGTGCCGGTGCCGGCGAACGGGTCGAGGACGGTTTCACCGTGCCAACTGAAGAGCTTGATGAGACGGTGCGGAATCTCGATCGGGAAGACGGCGGGATGCTCGTCGTGAGTCGTGTTCGCGATGTGCCACACCGTCTTGGTGTACTCGCGCCACTCTTCCTTGGTCAACATGCTCTTATTCTTGATGGCGTCAGTGACTCGGGGCATCGAGGTCTTTCCGTCAGTGAAATGAGTTGGTGAAGCGCCGGCGCGTTCCATCGTCCTCGTCGACGGCGACTACTCCGCGTGTGAATGCACGCAGGTATTCGATGAAAGACGGCGCTACGTCAAGCGCCCCGAGGAGCAATGCATCGATCTCGTCCCGCAGGCTTTCGCTGGCGTGCGGCCGGTAGGCGATCGTCTGGCGGCCTCCGTTGACGCTGACGATCCGATCAGTCTGGACGTCATCCCACAATCGAGTTCCAAGACGAGCCAGGGAATCTCTTTGCATCTTGTTGAAGAGTCTGTCGCTGAACGGCAACCGCAGCACGAAGGCTCGCGTGACGTGGAATCCGTCCTCGGTCACATGCCACAGCCAATAGGCGACACGACTGCCGAGGATGGCGAACGCTCGCGCTGCTTCATCTTCGGTTGCAAAGCTCAGGGCGAGGACCTTGCTCGCGCTCCAGGGCGCACGGAAGGGGGGAAGGTTGCGGTGTGGCCGGAAGGTGTTGAGGAAATTGTAGGCGGTGCCGGAGATGAAGACGCAATTGTCTCGATGTTTGGAGGCAACTTCCTCGGGCCGGCATGAAGCCACGGACGCGCACATCTCGCGTAGACAGGTGGTCCGGCGCGCAATTTGCCCGAAAACCTCGGAAGATCGATCTCCTGAGAGCTTGGGAATGCCGGCTGCGATCGAGATCCCGATCAACGGCGTGAAGTTGATCTCGTCGAAGAGCCGTGCCCGCTGCCGACTGGTCCACTTGCGTAACGGGCCTGTTTCGATCGCCGCTGCCGAGCCTGCTTCGCCGGTATCCTGGTAACGGAAGACGATCGTGTTGCGGGTCTTCACTTCCTCACCAAAGAGTGCATGCGGCTCGCGATCGAAAAACGCGAAACGCCAGCGTCCGCCACTGCCCATGATGGCGCGTCGCGTCGCGGTCATCTGCGCTCTGCTGCTGCAGGCGAGCGAGAGCGGGACGACCATCCCGGAGGAGCTACGATCCGGCCGGGCGAACCGCCACATCATTTCAACGAACGCGGGGAAATAATTGGCTCCGGCGACGTTGCCGACGGGCAGAGAGGCAAAACGTCGTCCAAGGGTCGCCATGTCGTTGCGGGGGCCGATCGTTGCATAGGGCGGGTTGCCGATGATGGTGTCTGCGCCCTGCGAAAGCGCCGGAAACACGTTCCCGAGAGCGGTCCCCCGGGGAAAGAGCGCGTTCTCTGTCCTCGTGTCGAGATGATTCCTTGTTGGCGCTACGTATGTAGCGTCAAGGGTTGTCCGAAGGGAGGCAAGAGAGGCGGTGTGATCGTCGTTCGGCGTTGCAAGCTCGAACGTGAGCGCATCTGCGACACACAGATTGCAACGGATGCGATGCCATAGTGACCATGGCGAAACACCCTGCCTCCCGTGGTCCGAGTCAAGGCATTCGTGCAGCAGGACGAAACAGGCCGCTTCGACGGCCAGGGGATTGACGTCGATGCCGTAAAGACTGCGCTCGACAAAGTCGAAGCGATCCAGATCCGGATTGTGAGTCATGGCCAAACCGAGCGCGGCCTTCAGGAACACGCCGGAGCCGCAAGCGGGATCGAGGATGGATGGAGGCTCGATCCCTTGGCCGAGCGCACCGATGGCCTCCCGTGTGATGTACTCGGCAACATCCGAGGGTGTGTAGAAGACCCCTCTCGTCCTTTTTGCCTGCCGGGCTTTCTGTGTGGCCGGAGCTTTCATCACACTGGCCCTGCTTCCGGGGCCGTGCGCGTCAAGGACGTACGGCAGGAGATCCCGTAGCGTGTCGTCGTACGCGACAGCCTCGAGCGCCTTGACCGCTTCTCGGTCAACGAACTCGACGACGGCATCGGAAAGCAGGCGAGGGGCGCGCAGGCGCCCAAGAAACCACGCCTCGGCATCGCGCAACGATGCATTCGCGGAAAGCGCTCCGATGCTGCGGCCCACGAGGCGCATGCTGACGAGGCCCCAAGCCGCCTGAAGAGCGGGTGTCTCGGACGTGGCGAGGGGCTCTTCGCGCCACCGGCTGGCCAGCATGTCCGCCCATGCAGCGCTGACGCTTTCGTAGTTGCCGAAGGAGCGCCGCACGGCTTCGACGGCCGCTCGAACGTGGATGGCATACGCTTCGGTAGCGGCAACCAGAGAGGAACCGGGCGCCGGAACGGACCGGCGGGGCCTGGCGACCGGCTTCGCAAGCGCGGCGGTCATGGCTCTTCGCCTCTGCGCTTACGGGGGAACAACGGTGTGCGGGTATCGAGATAGTCGGAGACAGCATCACGAACCACCCAGGCAAGGGAGACTCGCTGATCCTTGGCGATGACCTTGAGATCGGCGTAGTCGTCTGCATCAAGCGACACGGACACCCGTACAGGTCCCTCAGGATTCTTCTGAAGCCCGGTCTCGTGGCTCGCCATCATCCTTTCTCCCTGATTGCACCACTTTTCATCACTATGGTGCGATCAATGGATGAAGTCAAGCGACGATCCGCATCATCGTCATCAGTCAAGGTCAGGGTCGCTGCCACCAGCAGGCTTTGGAGCACAGGAAAACACCGCGCCGACCGCCAGCCCTCGCACCGGGACTGCCGCTTCGGATACCTTCTCCCACCGTCACGTGGTGGGGGTCATCACCCGGAAGGCGGTACGGCGGCATATCGAGCCGCGTGACGAATCCATCTACTCTCTCCGGCGCCGACGCAATGAACGACACCACCATCCATCACGGGCAGTCCGGCTCCGTACCGACACCGCCATCAGACTCGTCACCGGACCGTACTCTCATGACCACTCTCCCCGGCATCCACATCCACGGCACCCGAAGGAACGATCTCAAGGGCTTCAGGCTCGACCTCCCCGCCGCGAACTCCGCATCGGCATCGACGAGTCGGCCTCGTTCCCTGACCCGACCTTGGCCCCTCTCCCGGCCCGCATCGCCATGACTCTTCGCCCATGACCACCCGTCCCGCGATCCGTATCCGCGGCGCCCGCCAGAACAACCTCAAGGGCTTCGACCTCGACCTCCCCCTCGGCGAACTCCACGTCGTCACCGGCGTCAGCGGCTCCGGCAAGTCATCGCTCGCCTTCGACACCGTCTACAGCGAAGGCCAACGCCGCTACGTCGAGACCTTCTCCTCCTACGCCCGCCAGTTCCTCGACCGCATGGACAAGCCCCGCGTGGACGCCATCGACGGCATCCCCCCGGCCATCGCCATCGACCAGACCAACCCGGTGCGGACCTCGCGCTCCACCGTCGGCACCATGACCGAGCTCAACGACCACCTGAAGCTGCTGTTCGCCCGCGCCGCCACCCTGCACTGCCGCGGCTGCGGCGCGCCGGTGCGCCGCGACACGCCAAGCTCGATCCTGGACGCGCTGCGCGCCGTCGGCCTCGACCGGGTGATGGTGACCTTCGAGGTCGCGGTTCCCGAGGGGTCCGCCCCGGGCGAGATCGTCGAGCTGCTCGCGAGCCAGGGCTACACCCGGGTGCACCGCGAGCACCCGGACCGCATCGAGGTCATCCAGGACCGCTTCCGGCTCGGCGATGGTGGGGGCGCCCGCTCCGACGGACATGGCCGTTCGGGCGAGAGCGCCCACTTCGATGGACGGGCTCGTTCCGGTGACCGCGCCGCCCGCCCCGGCGGACGTGCTCCCAACGGCGAAGGCACCCTCTCCGGCGAGGGACATCCGTCCGGCGAGAGCGCCCGCGCAGAAGAGCGAACGCCCCGCCCCGGCCACGCCCGGGCCGCCGAGGCCGTCGAGGGCGCCCTGAAGGCGGGACGGGGCCGCCTCACCGTCTACCGGCTCGACGCGCAACGCCGCGCCCGCTCGCCGCGGCGTTTCTCCACCGCCCTGCACTGCGCCCTCTGCGACGTCGAATACCGGGAGCCGACGCCGAGCACGTTCTCGTTCAACTCCCCGCTCGGCGCCTGCGAGACCTGCCGCGGCTTCGGGCGCACGATGGGCATCGACTACGGGCTCGTGGTCCCCGACGAGTCGAAGACGCTCCGCGAAGGGGCGGTGCGCCCGTGGCAGTCGCAGAGCTACCGCCAGTGCCAGCGCGACCTGCTGCGCTACGCGCGCCGGCGCGAGGTGCCGCTCGACCGCCCGTGGCGGGAGCTCGACGCCGCGACCCGCGAATGGGTGCTGGAAGGCGAGGCGGACTTCGACGAGGGCCGGTGGTACGGGGTGCGCCGGTTCTTCGACTGGCTGGAGACGAAGAGCTACCGCATGCACGTGCGGGTGCTGCTCTCGCGCTACCGGACTTATCGGGAGTGCCCGGCGTGCCGCGGCGCGCGGCTCAAGCCCGAGGCGTTGCTGTGGCGGGTGGGCACCCGCACCGAGGCGAGGCGCGCGCTCGGGCGCACGCCCGCGCACCGCCCGCCCGAGGCGACCCTCGACGAACGCGCCTTCGCAAACCAGCCGGGGCTGTGCATCCACGACGTGATGCGCCTGCCGCTCGACCGCTGCCGGGCTTTCTTCGACCGGCTGCGCCTGCGCGCCCCCCTCGACGAAGCCACCGGGCTGCTCCTGGCCGAGATCCGCGCCCGCCTCGGCTACCTCGCCGACGTCGGCCTCGGCTACCTCACCCTGGACCGCCAGTCGCGCACCCTCTCCGGCGGCGAGGTCCAGCGCATCAACCTGACCACCGCCCTGGGCACCTCGCTGGTGAACACCCTGTTCGTGCTCGACGAGCCGAGCATCGGGCTGCACGCGCGCGACGTCGCCCGCATCGTCTCGGTGCTGCACAAGCTGCGGGCGGCGGGCAACACCCTGCTGGTGGTCGAGCACGACACGCAGATCATGCGCGCGGCGGACCGGATCATCGACATGGGTCCGGGTCCCGGCGAGAAGGGCGGCGAGGTGGTGTTCCACGGCACCCCGCGCGCGTTGCTGCGCTCGCGGCGCTCGCTCACCGCAGCGTGGCTGCGGGGGGAGCGGCGGATCCCGCCGCGGGTGCGGACCACTTCGATGCCGGCGATGGTGCCTGGGCCGGCAGACTCGGCTGCGGGGCCGGCGACGCCGGATTCGAGATCGGTGGCGTCAAGTTCAAGGCTGACGGCGTCAGCTTCGAGGCCGGTGGTACCAAGTCCGACGCCGGCTGCGGCAAGTTCGAAGTCGGCAACGCCTGTTTCCACGCCCGCCAGCCTCGAACGCATCGAGATCCGGGGCGCCTGCGCCCACAACCTCGCCGGCATCGACGCCGACGTCCCGTTGCGCCGCTTCGTCTGCGTGGCCGGGGTGAGCGGTTCGGGGAAATCCACGCTGGTGGTCGACGTGCTCTACCGCGCCGCGTGCAAACGGCTCGGGCGCTCCACCGAGGCCCCCGGAGAGCACCGGGCGATCCACGGGCTCGACGCGCTCGACGACGTCGTGCTCGTGGACCAGTCGCCCATCGGCAAGACCACCCGCTCGAACCCCGCGAGCTACGTCGGGGCGCTCGACGCCATCCGCAAGCTGTTCGCGTCCGAGCCGGTGGCGATCGAGCGCGGATACACGGCGGGGACGTTCAGCTTCAACTCCGGCAACGGGCGCTGCCCGGGCTGCGGCGGGAACGGCTTCGAGCACGTCGAGATGCAGTTCCTGAGCGACGTCTACCTGCGCTGCCCCGACTGCGACGGCCGGCGCTATCGAAACGAAGTGCTCGACGTGAAGATCCGCCCGCCGGGCGGGGGCGGCGCGGGCATCCACAAAGCCGAGGGCGGCTCGGCGGCTCGCAAGCTCGACGGTGGGGCCGGAGACGGGATCGGCGACGGCGAAGCCGGCGCGCACCGGTCCATCGCGGACGTGCTGGAGATGACGGTGGAGGACGCGCTGGACTTCTTCGCCGGGGACCCCGGCGTCGTGCGCGCGCTCGCTCCGCTGTCGGCGGTGGGCCTCGGTTACCTGCGGCTCGGCCAGCCGGTGCCGACGCTCTCGGGCGGCGAGGCGCAGCGGCTGAAGCTCGCCAAGCGCCTCGCGGCGCGCGGCGGCGGCCACTGCCTGTTCGTGTTCGACGAGCCGACCACCGGACTGCACCTGGAGGACATCTCGCGCATGCTCACGGCGTTCGACGCCCTGCTCGCGGCGGGCCATTCGGTGCTGGTCATCGAGCACCATCTCGACGTCATCGCGGCGGCCGACTGGATCATCGACCTCGGTCCCGATGGAGGGAACGGCGGCGGGCGGGTCGTGGCGACGGGCCGGCCGGAGGCGATCGCGCGCCGGCGGCGCAGCCACACCGGAGTGGCGTTGCGCGCGCATCTTGCGGGACAGGAGCCGGGAACGGCGCCGGACGTGGCGGCCTCGACAGCCGCCGGGACCCGGGCAGCGGCGACGCCAGGCACCGGGACTCCGGCAGCCGCAATGACCTCGCCACCCCCGGCGGCCATCGTGCCTTCGGCGCCCCCGCCCGCCTTGCCGGATCGAATCCGCACCCTCGCTCAACCCGTGGCCCCGACAGTCCCGACTGCACCAACGGCTCCGGCAGCGCAGGCGTCAACCGCCGGGACCTCGGCAGCTACCATCGCCTCAGCGCTCCCGCCGCCGCCAACGGCCCCCAAGCCCCGAACCCGCGGCGCGTGGATCAGCATCCGCAACGCGCGCGAGCACAACCTGCGCGGGACCGACGTCGAGATCCCGCGCGAGCGCTTCACGGTGGTGACGGGGGTGAGCGGGAGCGGCAAGAGCACCGTCGCGTTCGACATCCTCTTCGCGGAGGGCCAGCGCCGCTACCTGGAATCGCTCAACGCCTACGCCCGCCAGTTCGTGCAGCCGGCGTCGCGCCCTGACGTGGATGCGATCTTCGGGATCCCGCCCTCGGTGGCGATCGAGCAACGGACTTCGCGCGGTGGGCACAAGAGCACCGTGGGGACGATGACCGAGATCCACCACTTCCTGCGCCTGCTGTTCGTCAAGCTCGGCACCCAGCACTGTCCCGGATGCGGGATCCCGATCGAGCCGCAGACCCTGGACGCCATCGCCGCCCGCGTGCTGAAGCAGCACCGGGGACGCGAGGTCGAGGTCCTCGCCCCGCTGGTGGTGGCGCGCAAGGGCTACTACACGGAGCTGGCCCGCTGGGCCGCGAAGCGCGGCCACGCCACCTTGCGCGTCGATGGCGCGCCGCTGCCCACCGATGCGTGGCCGCGGCTCGACCGCTACCGGGAGCACGACATCGACCTGCCGCTCGGGCGGATCGTGGTCCGCCCAAGGCACGAGGGAGCGTTGCGCGCCCTGCTCGAAGACGCGCTCGGACACGGCGCGGGCCGGGTACGGGTGGCCGAATGCGGCAGCGAGGGCAAAGGCGGCAGCGAAGGCAAGGGCGGGAGGGGTGGGAAGGATGGGAGGGACGGCGGAAACGGCGGGAACGGTGAGACCCTCTACTCCACTGCGCGGGCGTGCCCGGGCTGCGGGAGGAGCTTCGACGAGCTCGACCCGAGGCTGTTCTCCTGGAACTCCCGGCATGGCTGGTGCCCCTCGTGCTACGGCACCGGACGCGAGCTGCGCGGCTTCGGCGAGGACGAAACGGGGGAGGAGGCGCACTGGTCACAGAGCGGGGACGACGAGCCGGCGCGCGAGTGCCGCGCCTGCGCCGGCCGGCGGCTGCGCCCGGAGGCGCTCGCGGTGCGCTACCGCTCACGCAGCATCGCGGACTTCGGCGCCCTCGACGTCGGGACCGCGCGCGGCGTCCTGGCCCGGATCCGGCCGCGCGGGCGCGAGGCGGCGATCGCCCGCGACATGCTCGTCGAGCTCGTGTCCCGGCTCGACTTCCTCTGCGAGGTCGGCCTCGGATACCTGCGGCTCGACCGCGCCGCCCCCACCCTCTCGGGCGGCGAGGCGCAACGCATCCGGCTCGCCGCGCAGCTCGGCTCGAACCTGCGCGGCGTGTGCTACATCCTCGACGAACCGACCATCGGGCTGCACGCCCGCGACAACGCGATGCTGCTCGATACCCTGCGCGCGCTCCGCAAGAAGGGCAACACGGTGGTGGTGGTCGAGCACGACGAGGAGACCATCCGCAGCGCCGAGCACATCATCGACCTCGGCCCCGGGGCGGGGGTGAACGGCGGCCGGGTCGTCGCGCACGGGCCGCTCAAGCGGATTCTCGCCTGCCCCGACTCGCTGACCGGGCGCTATCTCGCCTCCCCCCTCGCCCATCCCCTGCCGGGGGTCCGATCTCAGGAACGTATGCGAGCGGGGATCGTCGGCGGGGCCGCTTCGCGCTTCCGCGTGGCGGAATCACCAATGTCGGGGGCGACCGCCGACGCGGCTGCTTCGCGATCCCGCGACGCGGGATCGTCGATGGCGGGCGAAGTGTCGCCGGCAGACGAGGGGCGACCGCCGGTGCGGTCGCTTCGCGATTCCGCTGATGCGGAACCGCCGGCATCGGAGGAGCGGGTTCATTCCGTGCGGGAGACGACCGCCGGTGCGCCCGCTTCGCGACCCCGCGACGCGGAATCGCCAACGTCGGAGGAGCGGGTTCATTCCGTGCGGGAGACGACCGCCGGTGCGCCCGCTTCACGATCCCGCCACGCGGAATCGCCAACGTCGGAGGAACGAGTCTGTTCCATGCGAGGCCCCGGCACGCAGGAGCCGGAACGCCGCCTGTCGATCCGCGGCGCCCGCCTGAACAACCTCCGCGACATCGACGTCGACCTCCCGCTCGAACGGCTGGTCTGCGTGACCGGCGTGAGCGGCAGCGGGAAGAGCAGCCTGGTGCGCGGGGTGCTCCTCGCCAACCTCGCGGCGACGTTGCGCTCGCGCGGGCGCGGCGGCCGGCGGCGCTGGACAGGGTGCCGCGAGCTCCGGGGCTTCGAGGCGGTCGGGAGGGTGCTGGAGGTCGATCAGACCCCGATCGGGAAGACCCCGCGCTCCTGCCCGGCCACCTACGTGGGGATCTGGGACCACGTCCGCCGCCTGTTCGCGGGGGCGACCGAGGCGCGCATCCGCGGCTACGGCGCGAGCCGCTTCTCGTTCAACGTCGCCGGCGGGCGGTGCGCGGCCTGCGAGGGCCAGGGGGTGCAGCGCATCGAGATGAGCTTTCTGCCCGACGTGCGGGTGCCCTGCGACGCCTGCGGCGGCCTGCGCTTCACCGCCGAGACCCTGGAGATCCGGTACCTGGACATGAGCATCGCGGAGGTGTTGGGCGCGAGCGTCGAGCAGGCCCTGCCGCGCTTCGAGGCGCATCCGCGTATCCACCGCGCGCTGGCGTTGCTGCACGACGTGGGGCTCGGCTACCTCACCCTCGGCCAGAGCAGCCCGACGCTGTCGGGCGGGGAAGCGCAACGCATCAAGCTCGTGGCCGAGCTTGCGAAGGTCGATACGGACGCGGTGCGGGGAGAGGGTTCGACGCAGGGCGACAGTGCGTTGCGAGGAGACGGTTCGCCGCGGGGCGGCGGTTCAGCACAGGACGGCAGTTCGCCGCGGGGCGGCAATTCATCGCAGGGCGGCGAGCCGCTACGCCGCGGCAGCGCGTCACGGCGCGGCAGGACACCGCGGCACGGCGGCCCGCGGCGGGGCGGCGGCCTGCCACCGCGTGTCGGAACCCTCTACGTGCTCGACGAGCCCACCATCGGGCTGCATATGGCGGACGTGGAAAAGCTCATCCGTGTGCTGCACCGGCTGGTGGACGCAGGCAACACCGTGGTGGTGGTCGAGCACAACCTCGACGTCATCGCCGAGGCGGACGCCGTCATCGACCTCGGCCCCGAGGGCGGCGCGGGCGGCGGGCGGGTGGTCGCGGCGGGAGTACCGGAGGAGATCGCCGGCGCGCGGGGCTCGCATACCGGGGAGGCGCTGGCGAGGTTCCTCGGCAGGCGGCGGTGAACGGTCTGCGCCAACTGTTGACCGCACCGACGATGCTATTCAGCGAAACGGGGCGAATGACGGTGTATGATGTGCGAATAGCGCCCTGCTTCTCTCCGTTTCCCGCGACGTGGCTTCGTGCCGATGAAATTCGAGATTCTCGACGACATCCGAGACATCGAAACAATCGCCACAGGACAAGGAGTGCACGTCCGACGCCGGCTGAACCGCATTCATGGCAAAGGCCGCTGGCGTAAAAGGAAAGGAGTGGCAACCATCAGACTCGACGATAGAACAGTGTACGACGCTGAGATACACTGGTTCGAAGCACACGGAATCGGGCGTAGAGAATTCAAGATCAAGAAGATTCTCCGATGAGCGAATACGTCATCTGCATCAACAACAAGGGCAACCCCGCCAGCCTGATCGTGGGCAAGGTCTACCGCACGCTGCCGGATACCGAAGCACAAGTACATGACCTTCTACGGGTGATCGACGAAGATACGTCAGAGCCGGATGGTTATTTATATTCCGCATCCATATTTGCCCCCATTGAATTGCCGGAGACAGCGAAGCAGGCATTGGCGGTAGCGGATGCCTGAGCGACAACCCGGCGGCGGAGCTGACGCGAGACGCGGCCACCGCCACCTTCGCCTTGAACGACGCCGAGTGATTCTTGCGTTTGCGTCTCATCTTCTGGCCCTCTCTCAGCCTGCTATGATCATGGCAGAAGACACTTACTGAATCGCGATTCCTGTCCAACCGATGGGGTCCACCTCAACCCGCAGCGTTCGGCCTCGAATGAACGTCCGGAATGTTTCATACGCGACAGCGGGGTGACCCCGTCACCGTGGCCGGCTTGTATCTGATCAACCAGGGAGTGCCCGGTGCGCGTCGCCATATCGGGCCGGATAGATCATCGGCGGCCGGCAACCGGCCGCCGGGAAGAGCGCCTCGGCAGCCGGCATCGGAGACGGCGCGATTTCGTCGAGACGCGCCATCGCGTCTTCGAGTCCGGGGTGTTCACTGAAGGTACGAAACCCCGGCTTGCCGAGAGGATCTGCCCCGCGATGCGCCGTGCCGCCGTCAGGCAGGCGTCATCGTCGGGGGCTTCGTTCGTCGTACGGAAGTGCAGGATGTCTTCGTAGATGTCCGCCCCGTAGCGGTTGCGGAACACGCGCTCCTGCCGCCTCTCGATCTCCAGTCCCACGCCTTGCACCGCGACCTCCGTCACCAGCTCCCCGTTGAAGAAACGAGTGCCCCGTACCGAAGACTCGCGCCCGAGCACGAGGATCAGCCGGGACCCGCGCCGCGCCACCCGTGCCATCTCCCGAACGGCCAGCGCCATGTCCAGGGAATACTGAACGACCGTGAGGAAACGGTTTCCCCGGTTCTGGCGGTTCGATCCGATCTCGGAGCGGGCCACGGCGAGGACGTCCCATTCCAGCGCTTCCACCGACCGCCGGTACTTCTGGTGGTAGTTGTGGACGTTGATGTAGGGCGGGGAGGTCAGCACCAGATCGGCGGATCCGGACTCGATGGGCAGCGCCCTCGCGTCCGCGTGGTGCACGGCGATGGGCCGGGCCGATTCCGGAAGGGCGCGGACGATCCGTTCGAGACGACGCCAAGTCTTGTGGATCGTCTCCGCGTCCAGATGCTCGCGGTAGAAATCGCATAGCACGACGAGCGCCGCCATGAGAGCCTGCGCCGGGCCTGGGGACGATTCGCGCCACAACTCGACGAGCGCGGACTCCAGGGCGGTGCGGTCCGCCGGCTGCCGGGTCTCTCCGACGAAGAGTGGTCCACAGGGCAGGCCGATCGCCTCGAAGAGGCTCTCGCGCAGTCCGTGGAGCAGCGCCGCCCGCTCAGTCGCGTCCAGGTTGACCAGCCGGTAGACCCGCGCGAGGGCCACCGCCGCGGGGTTGAGGTCGCCCCCGCAGGCCGGCAGATCCAGCCGCGCCGCTTCGACCAGCGACGTCCCGCTGCCGACGAAGGGGTCGAGTACGATTCCGTTGCGCGGGGCGTAGGCGGTCGGCAGCTTTTCGACGAGTTACGGCGAGAACTGCCCGGTCCAGGGAAATGGATTGGTCCGCACCCGTTCGGCGATGTCGAGGTTGCCTTGAGGAAGGGACGTCCGGTCCAGTGGCGTGGCGGCGAAGGTGTCGTGCAGGATCATGGATGTGGAACGAGTACGGGAGGGAGCGGTCCTGCCGCAAGACGGTGTTTCAGTCTGGCGCTTGGCATCCCCCGGTCAACGCGCCAACCCGCGCGCCAACACACCTGTCAACGCAAACCCCGACTCCTGGGCCGGGACGGTTTCCCGACAGCGCGGGCGTGACCGGGCCGCAGGCCGGTGGGCGGCGTCTCGACGAGCTCACCCCGGGGACCTTCTCCTGCAACTCCCGGCCGATGGCGCCCGGCGTGCTGGCCCGACTTCCGCAACTTGACGCCAAGATGCGCGTAACGCATTGGTTCTCCGTGTCACCACCCATGTGGACAGGACGCGGCAAGAGAACCATCGAGTCTGACGAATGCTGGCGGAATTTCAGCAATGCGGAAGACATGATACTTTCGCGGCATGATCTCTTGACGCATGGACGGTGAGATGGGTGAACCATTGATAGTGTCCGGGCGCGGGCAGATTACGTTGCCGGCGGCGTTGCGCAAACGGCTGGGCCTCAAGGGCGGCGATGTCGTCATCCTCGAAGACCGGGGCAACGAGATCGTCCTCAAGCCGGGCGTCGTCCTGGAAGTTCAACTCTACGGCGACGAGCAAATCGCCGAGTGGGACGCCGAGGATGCGTTGGCGGCCGACGAACGAGACCGGTTGATCGGGAAGCTCGGCCTGCCGGGCCGATGAGGCTTTTCCTGGACGCCAACGTACTGTTCACCGCGGCGCACAATCCGGGCGGAAAAGCCGCGCTCGTCATCGAGCTTGGCGCACGGAGGCACTGGCGTTTGTTCAGCAGTCCCTACGCATTCGAGGAGGCGCGTCGCAATCTGCAGAGGAAGTTTCCGGATTCGGCCCGAATGCTGGCGGCCCTGAGACGGGAACTGCACTTTGTCGAGCATCGTCCAAGCCTGGAATCCCCGGAAGGATTGGCAGAGAAGGACCGGCCGATCTTCCAGGCTGCGCTGGCCTGCCGGGCCGGCTTTCTGTTGACGGGGGATTTGCGGGACTTCGGCCGTTTCATGAATCGTCCGGAAATCACGTTCGGGGTGCGGGTCATGACGGTGGCGGACTTCCTGCGCACGCTCGCCGAGTGATGGGCGCACGCGACAGGCATGCTGCCTGAAGGCGATCCTCCGATCCGGCACACCCGCTCCACCGCAACGCCGGGCAGAGGTTGAATCCGTGGCGCTGTCCCTCCGGCAGGCGCTGGTGGCGCACTGGTCACAGAGCGGGGACGACGAGCCGGCGCGCGAGTGCCGCGCCTGCACCGGCCGGCGGCTGCGCCCGGAGGCGCTCGCGGTGCGCTACCGCTCGCGCAGCATCGCGGACTTCGGCGCCCTCGACGTCGGGACCGCGCGCGGCGTCCTGGCCCGGATCCGGCCGCGCGGGCGCGAGGCGGCGATCGCCCGCGACGTGCTCGCGGAGCTCGTGTCCCGGCTCGACTTCCTCTGCGAAGTCGGCCTCGGATATCTGCGGCTCGACCGCGCCGCCCCCACCCTCTCGGGCGGCGAGGCGCAACGCATCCGGCTCGCCGCGCAGCTCGGCTCGAACCTGCGCGGCGTGTGCTACATCCTCGACGAGCCGACCATCGGGCTGCACGCCCGCGACAACGCGATGCTGCTCGATACCCTGCGCGCGCTCCGCAAGAAGGGCAACACGGTGGTGGTGGTCGAGCACGACGAGGAGACCATCCGCAGCGCCGAGCACATCATCGACCTCGGCCCCGGGGCGGGGGTGAACGGCGGCCGGGTCGTCGCGCACGGGCCGCTCCGGCGGATTCTCGCCTGCCCCGACTCCCTGACCGGACGCTATCTCGCCTCGCCCCTCGCCCATCCCCTGCCGGGGGTCCGGTCTCCGCAACGTATGCGAGAGGCGACCGTCGGCGCGGTCGCTTCGCAATTCCGCTGATGCGGAATCGCCGGCATCGGAGAAGCGGGTTCGTTCCGTGCGGGAGACACCCGCCGGCGTGCCCACTTCGCGATCCTGCCATGCGGAATTTCCAACGTCGGAGGAACGAGGCTGTTCCATGCGAGGCCCCGGCACGCAGGAGCCGGAACGCCGCTTGTCGATCATCGGCGCCTGCCTGAACAACCTCCGCGACGTCGACCTCCCGCTCGAACGGCTGATCTGCGTGACCGGCGTGAGCGGCAGCGGGAAGAGCATCTGCATAGGCTTTCAGCGTCTGTCGTTGTTCACGACAGGCGCGCAGATGGTCGAGCCAGAATGGGTCGCGCGTCTTGGGACGCGCCCTTGAACGGGCTCTCGCCTGAGCCATCACCCACCCTCCCACAGGACATTGGAGGGTGCACCGTGGCACGAGCGACACAGCTATGGAATGACGTACTTCTCCGGACGCTTACCCCATATCAGCCAGGTCGAGAAAGCCCTGCGAGCCATCGGACGCGGCTTGGTGCTCGAGGACAGGGCGGCGTAGTCCGATCCACTGGTACGCGAACCGGTAGCGCGGGGAAGCGCTACGCATCGGCGCTCTGGTCCTACGGGCCACCCGAGGAGCAGTCTGCCGTAGCCGGTCACTACCCGCGCGGCTGGCGGGTACATGCATGAAGCAACTGAGTTCGAATCTCCGAGGTTGAAGCCGCTAAATCAACCGTGGCGAACCTGATACGGTGCCCCTGGATGACGGCTGTCTCGTCAATCCTCTCCCCCACGGACGGATGCAGGAGCAGCCCTTTGAATCGTTACCTCTTTACCTCGGGGGTCCAGGGGCTTCGCCCCTGGTCGATTTTTCTGGCGTATTTCGCCGCGCCTGTCGAGGGGACGAGTCC
This sequence comes from uncultured Gammaproteobacteria bacterium, assembly GCA_958295835.1. Lineage (GTDB taxonomy): Bacteria > Pseudomonadota > Gammaproteobacteria > HK1 > HK1 > HK1. The sequence goes on along the minus strand of OY282378.1, from coordinate 2,098,751 downwards.
GGGATGCAGGTGTTCGCGTCACCGTCCCGAGACATGACCCCGGCCCACAGTCGTGGCAATTCCGGTGGCCGGTGGGTTGAATCGCAGCGATTTCGCCACCGATGGCGGGGGTGGCAGGAACCGCCGGTCCGGGCGCATCGAGAGAGGCGCACATGGCCCGTGAGCGCCGGCCCGGAGACCGGAAGCGCCACCCCGCCGGAAGAGCCGCTGTCGGAGACGGCGCACGTGACACGGGGCCGGCGGGCCGTTGCCTGAACAACCCATAGACGGGGACTACAGCGTCCAGACGACCACCCCGCGCCCGTCCTGCCAGCGACCGCCTCCATCCGCCCCGCCCTCGCCGTCCCGGCGGTCCTCCGCGCCCTCGCTACGCCGGCGCTCCTCCGCTCCGGCCCGGCGGTCGATGACCACCAGATGCCCTTCCTCCGCACCGCACTTCGCCATGTACCCCAACGTCTGCTTCACGCCCTGCTCGATGGTCCACGTGAGGCTCTTGCGGTCCGAATCGCGCAGCACCTTGCACTCCACCACGAACCGCTCCCACAGGTCCGACGGCTGACCCGACTCCCGCGGCCACAGCACCAGCAGGTCCGTCCGGCCTCGCCCCAACCCGTACTCCCGCTCGATGCGTCCGCCGCCGTTCACCACCCGTTGCAGGTACGACTGCAAGATGAGCTGCGGTCCCGCCTCCCGGTACTCGCCCAGATGGTCGAGCCAGTGCTCCGCGTGCTCCCCGAAGAACGTGCCGAACGCCGTCAGCAGCCTGGTCATGTCCAGACAGCCGGCGTCGTCCACGTACCACGCCACCTGCACGTCCAGGCTGTCCTGCAACACGTAGCCCAGCTCCCGCGGCACCACCTCACGGTAAATCGGGTTCGCGATGCGCGGCGGCGAATCCGGCGCGAGCAGGCCCAGGTCACGGACGTATTCGAGGTCGCGGGCCTGGTGCCGCACCTCGCCGCCGCTCAGGAGGGGCTCGACGACGCGCCATACCCGCTCCTCCTCCAGCTTGTGCGCCAACTGGTCCAGATGCGTGCGCCGCGACAGGATGAGCTCCTCCCGCGCCGCGTAGACGTCATCCACTTCGATGGTCCGCGAGCGGTCCCGCCCCGCCTTGTTGTCGAAGCAGGTCCCGGCGCACAGTGCGTTCACCAGCCACGGCTGGCCTTGGGTCTGCGTCCACACCGAATCCAGCGCCGACGACGAGAAGCGCTGGCCGGTCTCCTCCGTGTGCTGCGCCATCAGCGCCCGCGTCTCCGCTTCGGTGAAGTCCCCCATGCGAAGCGACTTCGCCGCGACGTTGAACGGACTGCCGCCGGCGATGACCTCCCCCGTACTCGACCGGATGCGGTAGTCGCGGATGTCGCGCACCCCGCACAGCACGATGCTCTGCGGGAAGCCCCCGGGGCGTTGCTGGTAGCCGGCGCGCAACTGGCGCAGCACCGAGAGCAGGGTGTCGCCGACCAGTGAGTCGATCTCGTCCACCAGCAGCACCAGCGGCGTCGGGTTCGCCACGCACCAGCGGGTGAGCAGCTCCTTGAGGGCGTCCTCCGGACCAACCTTGGTCAGGATGTCGGGCCAAATGCCGTCCGGGTAGTCGTCGCCCAGAAGGCGCGCGCTGGTCGCCAGGCTGCTCAGGATGGCGCGGATGCCGCGTGCGGTGTCGTCGCGCGCCACCTGGCCGACCTCGACATTCACGTCCACGCACCGGAAGTCGCCGGCCGCGCCGCGGTTGAGCAGGTCGCGCAGGGCGATGAGCGCGGAGGTCTTGCCGGTCTGGCGCGGCGCGTGCAGCACGAAGTAGCGCTTGGCCCGAATCAGGCCCAGGAGCTCGTCGACGTCCACGCGATCTAGCGGCGGAATGGCGTAGTGGTCGTCGGGGCGCACCGGCCCTTCGGTGTTGAAGAAGCGCATGGGCCGATTATGGCACTTGGCGCGCACCGTTGTTGCCCGCGGGCACGTGACGCCCCATCCTCGCGGGCGCGTGGCGCCTGGCCTGTTTGCTTTGCCGGAGCGCCTTGCGTGTCGTGTGAAGCCTGCCAGCCGGCGTCGGCCGGACCCGCTCCCGGCTTCGGGACGGCATCGGCGGCTTTCCCCGGCCCGGCGCGGCCGCGTATTCCGCATGGGTTGGCCCTGCCCGGTTCGACGGTGAGCTGCATGGTGACGTCTACGTCGTCGGCGGGCATATCGAGGTCAGCCTGTACATCCGCGACAATCAGGAGCAGGAGGTGGCAGCCGCCACCGTCGAGATGGACCAGAGCATCTTTCCGTCCGGCCTCTTCGGTCCTGACGTGACGGCGGAGCTGGCGGAGTGCGCGGGGCTGGTCGAGGCGGGGCGTCTGGGGGCTGCGAAGGGGTGTTACGAGGGTGTGCGGGCCGGAGCGTCTGGGGATGCGGATGCGGTCGAGGGGGTTCGAGCGGGTCTGGAGCGGATAGCGAGGATGGAGGCGGCGGTGCGTGGTGTGCAGGATGCGATTGGGCGGGGTGAGTTTGGCGAGGCGAGGGAAGGGTTGGAGCGTCTGAGGGAGTTGAACGCGAATCATCCGCGGCTGGTGGAGTTGGAGGGGGAGATAGTTCGGGCGGAGCGTGAGTGGGAGGAACGCAAACGTGCGGACGATGCGGCGTTCGAGCGTGCGAAGGGTGCAGGGACGGTGACGGCGTTAGATGGGTATTTGTCGTCGTGCGCCCCGTTGTGTGGTCATGCGGAGGAGGCGCGTCGTTTGAAGGTGAAGGCGGAGGAGCGGGAGCCGGGGAGGAGGTTCCGGGACTGTGCGGAGTGTTCTGAGTTGGTGGTGGTTCCGTCGGGGACGTACAGGATGGGTTCGCCGTCGGGGGAGTCGCAACGCGATGCCAATGAAGGTCCGGTGCATCGTGTGAGGATAGGTCGCCCGTTTGCGGTGGGGGTGAAGGAGGTGACGGTCGGGGAGTATGGGCGATTCGTGTCGGAGACGGGGCGTTCGATGGGGAATTCCTGTTACACGTACGAGGGGAGTGAGTGGAAGGAGCGTTCGGGGAGGAGTTGGAGGAATCCGGGGTTTAGTCAGACGGACGAGCATCCGGTGGTGTGCGTGAATTGGGATGATGCGAAGGCGTATGTGGGGTGGTTGTCGGAGAAGACGGGACAGGCATATCGGTTATTGAGCGAGTCGGAGTGGGAGTACGTGGCACGGGCGGGGACGACGGGGCCGTTTCACACGGGTTCGACGATATCGACGGAGCGGGCGAACTACCACGGGAACTTTACCTATGGCTCTGGTCGCAAGGGACAATTCAGAAAGAAGACGATTCCGGTGGGGAGTTTTCCGGCGAACGGGTTCGGGTTGCATGACGTGCACGGGAACGTATGGGAGTGGGTGGAGGATTGCTATAGCGACGGATACGTTGAGGCGCCGTCGGACGGAAGTGCGTGGGAGTGGAACTGTGACCGGCGGGTGCTGCGCGGCGGTTCCTGGGGCAACGGTCCGAGGGTCCTCCGCTCCGCCAACCGCAGCAGGAGCAGCTCCGGCGACCGGTTCGACTACTTCGGGTTTCGTATTGTCCGGACGCTCACGCCTTGAATCGTTACCTCTTTACCTCGGGGGTCCAGGGGCTTCGCCCCCGGTCGATTTTTGATGCCCTTCCTCCGCCCCGCTCTTCGCCATGTACCCCAACGTCTGATTTTCGAAGGCCGAGGGGTCAATAGCTCGTGTCAGACGTGCGTGGTCGAAGTCCAGTCCGGCGCCGGAGTCAGGCGCCCAGCACCTCGTGCAGCCGCGCGGCCACCTCGTCGAGCGCCTCGTCCTCGATCACCAGCGGCGGCAGGAGCCGGATCACCGTCGGCCCGGCCGGGAGCGCGAGCACCCCGCGCGCCATGAGCGCTTCGATGTACGGACGCGCCTTCTCCTTGAGCTCGATGCCGATCATCAGGCCGATCCGGCGGACGTCGCGGACCTTCGGGGATTTGCGGCGCCCGAATGCGTCCGCGAACCGGGCGCCTTTCGCCTGCGCCTGCCCGGCCAGCCCGTCGCGCTCCATCACCTCGATGGTCGCGAGCGACGCGGCACAGGCCAGCGGGTTGCCGCCGAACGTCGAGCCGTGCATCCCGATCCGCGCCGGCACCTTCTCACTCACCAGCACCGCGCCCATCGGCACGCCGCCCGCCATCGCCTTGGCGAGGCACAGGACATCGGGCCGCACGCCGTGGTGCTCGCTGGCGAAGAACTTTCCGGTCCGGCAGAAACCCGTCTGCACCTCGTCGACCACGAGCAGCGCGCCGTGCGCATCGCAGAGCTCGCGCGCCGCGGCGAAGAACGCGGCGTCGCCGAGCCGCACCCCGCCCTCCCCCTGCACGATCTCGACGATCACCGCCGCGGTCCCGTCGCCGACCGCGGCCCGCAGCCTCTCGACGTTGTTGAACGGCACGAAGGCGAACCCGTCGAGCAGGGGCTCGAAGGCGTCGCGGTGCTTGTGGGTCGCGGAGAGCGCGCCCATCGTCCGGCCGTGGAACCCGCGCATCGCGCATACGAACCCGCGGCGGCCCGTCGCGTGCATCGCGAGCTTGATGGCCGCCTCGTTCGCCTCGGTCCCGGAGTTGCACAGGAAGGCCCGGGACACGCTTGGTGGCGTGATCGTTACGAGCTTCTCCAGCAATCGGGCGCGGACGTCGTTGTAGAAGATTCCGGGACAGGTGATGAGGGTTCTCGCCTGCTCCCCGATCGCGCGCGCGACCTCGGGGTTGGCATGCCCGACGCTGGCCACCCCCACGCCCGCGACGCAGTCGATGTATGCGCGGCCGGATTCGTCGTAGAGGGTCGCCCCGTGGCCGCTGACGATGGCGAGATCGCGCTTCGGGAACACCTCGAAGGTGTAGCGCTGCTCGATGGACGGAATGTTCACCGGATCACCGTCCCCGCGCCGGCGAGCGCCGCGCGGATCGGATGCTCCACCCGGCCGTCGCCGATGACGACCTCGGCCGCCCCCGCCTCGAAGAGCCTGCGAAGCGCCAGCATCTTGCGCTTCATGCGTCCCTCCACCTGCGCCTCGCGCCGTTCGAGCTCCGCCCGCGACATCGTGGCGACGACGCTCCCCGGGTCGCCGGCGTCGTCGAGGAAGCCCGGCGCCTCGATGAGCTGGACGATGCGCTCGGTGCCGAGCGCGGCCTGGAGCACGTTCACGATGTCGTCGTTCTCCGAGTTGATGGCGAACCCGTTCTCGTCGGCGATGGGGATGGTGAGCACCGGGGTGTATCCGCCGTCGAGGAGGGTGCGGAGCAACGCCGCGTTCACCGCCCGCGGCTTGCCCGAGAGATCGCGCCGGATCAGCGTCTTTCCCCCTTCCCGGACCCGGATCCCCCGGTTGCGCTCCCCCTCCACCATGCGCGCGTCGATGCCGGACAGCCCGATCGCGTTGACCCCGCGGCGCTGGCACAGCTCGACGAAGCGCTTCGAGCGCAGCCCCGAGTACGCCATCATGATCACGTCGAGCGCGGTTTCGTCGGAAAACACGCTCGTATAGCCCGACACCGAGGTCAGGGTGCGGCGGGGCGAGCCGAAGCGCGCGGCGAGATCGTCGCGCACCGCGTTGGCCCCGAGCACGACGACGCAAGGGACTTCGATTGAAGCGAGATCGCCGGCGACCCCGGCGAGGTTCACCGCCTCGCCGCCGCCGACCTTCACGATGTACATCGAGTCACGGCTCCGGGTACGGTGGAGAGGCCGCGGGGACTCCGGTCATTCGGATGGAACCCACGACGATGAGATCGGGTTGACCCAGGCTGCACACCTGCTTTCCGTGAGTCGAGCCTGAAGGCCACGATATGCCTGATTGTCCGCATTCGGATCGACCTTCGGATCGGCTGGACCGCCGACGGGTCCGGGCCGTACCCGCGGGCGGCGCTCATGGTTTCATCTGCCCCGCCTCTCCCACGAAGCGTCGATAGTCGGCGGCCAGCTCGCGGGCTGCGGTCGCGAGCAGCGCATGGCCGTCTTCGGCGCTGGACAGGGCCGGATTGGAGCCGACCCGGCCGTCCGGGAAGGCCGTACGATGCACCCGGGCATCTTCGTGGGCGTCTTCGGCATGGTCGCGGAGATACCCGGCCGGCAGCGGTGACCAGGGAGTCGTGCTCCGCTCCGGCGGCACGGCGGCCGAGAGGGCCCGGGTGATGGAGATCTCGCTGGGGGTGGCGTGCATCCCCTCGCCCTCTCCGTAGAGCCTGCGCCGCAGGGCGTCGGTCTCGGGGAATTCCCACCAGCTCTTCAGCCGGAACCGGAGCGGCGGTGGGGTCCGCGGCAGCGCTGCGGTCCGCGGCGGCGCCGGATTCTCCGGGCGTGCCGAATCCTCCGAACCCATTGAGCCTGTCGGGCCTGTCGGGCTTGCCGGGTTCCCCGGATCCCCCGGACTCGCCAGCACCCGGCGCTGGTGGAGGTCGTGGCAGGCGCAGCGGACCGGCGCGATGTTGGCTCCGTGGCCGTTCAGGAAATAGAACGCCGTGAAGCCGCTCCGGGCCAGGGAATCGACCACGTCCCGGACCACCAGCGCGAACGTCCCGGCGCTCAGCGAGACAGTGCCCGGAAACGCCAGATTGAACTGGGCGGGGGCGTAGGCGAGGGTGGGCGCGACCAGGATGTCGCCGCTTTCCGCAGCGGCCCGGAATGCAATGCCCTCGGCCACCAGCGCGTCGGTGCCGATCAGCCCGGTGGGGCCGTGCTGCTCGGTGGAGCCGAGGGGGATCAGGATCCCGGTGGAGCGTTCGAGGCAGGCTTCCACCTCGGGCCAGGTCGAAAGTTCAAGCCGCACCTCGATCTTCCCGGTCCACCCACCGGCGTCCGCCGCCGCTCTCCACCACGGCGGCGGGCGGCGCCGACGCAAGTGTCAATCCTGGCCCTGGATGCCCCATTGCTCGTTGAGCGACTTGAAGAATCCGACCTCGTGCTTGATACGCATCCAGTTGTTCATGAAGTTGAGCCACACCTGGTCGTTCTGGGGCACGATGAACGACAAGGGCAGGCTGTTGGCCACCTTCTGGAAGGGGATCACCAGCGTCTCGTGGGTGCTGGAGAGCTTGCCCGCCTCCAGGATGCTGGAGATGGTGACGTCCACCCTTCCAGCCAGCAGGTCCTGCCAGTCCCGGGCCGGCGACTCCACCTCTTTCACACTGGCCTTCGGCAGGCGCAGCTTGACGAAATCGGCAAAGGAGGTGCCCAGGTTGTAGCCGACGGTGACGTCCGGGTGATTCAGGTCCTCCCAAGTCTCGAACTTCCCCGCCAGCTCCTTCCGGGTCAGGGGCAGGTAGCCGGTGCGGCCCCAGGGGATGGTGTACCCCGCCGCCTTCGCCCGGGTCACGGTCATGGAGGTGCCGGTCATCGCAATGTCGTACTTGCCGGCGACCACACCATTGATCAGGGTCTTCCAGTCGGTCGGCACGAATTCCACCTCCACCCCCATGTCGGCGGCGAGCTGTTTGGCCGCGTCGATCTGATGACCGCGGTATTCCCTGGTTGCCGGGTCCTTGAACGACATCGGGTTGAAGTCGCCGGTGGTGCCGACCTTGAGGGTCCCGCTGTCGAGCACCTTGTGCAGGATGGACCGGTCCTGGGCGCCGGCGCTTCCACAGACCACCGATGCCGCGACGGCGAGCGTGCTCAGCCACTTTTTCATCGTTTCTGCTCCTTGTACGAAGTGCGAAGTACGGAGCTTCCCACTCGGAGACGCTCCGGTCGCCTGCATCTTAACGGGCGCACGCGCGAGCCGATACCCGGACACGCGCTCCTGACGGACACGTACTCGCCGGAACGTGCCGACCGGCCGCGCACGACTCATCCTCGCCGAGCGCATCCGGCCCCGACCGATCGCTATTCGGCGAAAACCGGCTCCGCTGCCTCACGCACCTGCGTCTCCCGCTCCCGCGGAGGCAGCCGGTCGGAGCCGAGCACGGCGCCTGCTATCCGCCGCCCGGCCGCGCGCAGATCCTCCTCGCCGGGCGTATCCGGTCCCTGCCATCGGAACACCGTGTCCTGGCAGTAGGTGGGCACGGCATCGAGGCCGAAGGTGTCCGGCCGACGCACCGGCCTGCCGGCCGCCAAATCGCGGATACGCTGGCGCAGGAGTCTGCGCAGCCTCGCGACGCCCGCGTCGGAAGAAGCGCGATGCTCGAGAGCATGGATGGCGATGGGCCGTTGCGAGACCTGAGCTTCGTAGTCACCCGGCCGGCGCTGCCGGTCCTCGTAGCTGCGCTCATCCTCGGTCTGGCCGACGAAGTCGATCGACTCCTTGCCGACCCGATCCGGATCGTCCTGCCCCCTCGGGTCCAGCCGGGGACTGAAGAACCGCCAGCCGATGGTGCGGGTGGCGGTGTCGTCCACCGGCACCATCCAGCGCAGCATGGCGCAGCGCTGGAACGCCTTCGGCGCCTCCGCCTCCTCCCAGATGGCGCCGGTCTGGTTCGCGTTCGGCAGGATCGAGTCCACGGTCCGGACCCAGACGCGCCCGTCCACCTGCCGGGTCTGGACGTTCATCATGCCGAGCGGGGTGTCCTGGTACTCGATCACCTGGTCGATGCCGGACGCCGCGCCGAACTGCACGCCGCTCGAACGGGCGTGCAGGTGCAGCACGTGGATGGGGTCCTGGGTGTTCTCGTAGATCTGAAGCCAGTTGCAGGGGGTGGTGAGGGAGAACGGCTTGCGGGTGGCGTCCGGCATCCGCTCGGTGTCGAAAATCGGAAACGGCGGGCGTTCCTCCGGCGGCCCGAGCCAGGCGAACAGCAGGCCCTGGTGCTCATGCACCGGATAGGCGCCCTGCACCACGTGGCGGCAGACGGGGCTGTCGGGGGGCTCCGACCCCGCCCGGAGGATGGTGCCGTCGATGTCGTAGTGCCAGCCGTGGTAACAGCAGATGATGCCTCGTTCGGCCACGATCCCGTATTCGAGCGACGCCCCCCGGTGCGCGCAGTGGCGGTGCAGGAGCCCCGGTCGCCCGGAGCCGTCGCGGAACAGCACCAGATCCTCACCGAGGATCCGCACCACCAGGGGTAGCGCGCCGAGCTCGCCCGACATCGCCACCGGTTGCCAGTACCGGCGGAGATATTCTCCGCAAGGGGTTCCGGGGCCGACGTGGGTGAGTTCCGCGTCTTCCCGGGCGCTCTTGACTTGGTGATAGCCCTGGAAGCCGGCGGGCCGCGGCTGCTCGCTCATGACTTCTCCTGTGAAATGACCGATGAATGACGATGGATCCCGGCGTTCGGCGAAGAAGGAAGCACTGCCCTTCGGCGCCTTCGGTATCTTTCCGGGTTTGCTTTACTGCATGTTCGCGGACTGAGGCGGAGCCGTGCCGGTTCGTCCCGCGGATCGCCCCGGTTCCGGGGAGGCTACCATGATCCGTCCGTCGTCCATGACGGAGGAGGTATGCCCGATGAAAGCGTTACGCCGTATCGGCCCGACGGCCTGTCTCACCTTGCTCCTGACCGGGTGCGCGAGCTCGGAGAAGTGGGGGTGGTACGTCATCAACCCCATGACGAAGCAGGGGCGGATCAACACCGAGTTCCTGCTCTCCGGGGTACAGTGGACGGTGGCGCTGACGCTGGCCTGCGTGGCGCTGTCCGTCGTGCTCGGATTTCTGCTCTACCTGCCGCGGGTGGCGGAGAACCGTTGCCTCGATGCCCTGAACCGGTGCCTCGTGGAGCTATTCCGGTCCATCCCGCCGCTCGTCTCCATCCTCTGGGTCTACTACGGGCTGCCGGTGCTCACCGGCGTCGATCTCAACCCCTTCGTCTCGGGCATGGTGGCGCTGTCGCTCTACGGCGCGGCCTTCATGGCGGAGATCTACCGGGGCGGCGTCCAGTCCATCGGGCGCGGCCAGTTCGAGGCGGCGGACAGCATCGGGCTGTCCACGTTCGACAAGCTGATGTTCGTGATCTTCCCCCAGGCCCTGCGCCGCTGCCTGCCGGCCATGGGCAACCAGTTCGTCATCCTGCTGAAGATGTCCTCCCTGGTCTCGGTCATCGGCCTCGCCGAGGTGGTGCGCCGGGCGAACGAGCTGTCGGTGACCGAGTACCGGCCCCTCGAAATCTATACCTTCCTCGTCCTCGAATACCTGGTGCTGGTGCTGCTGGTCTCGGCCGGGGTGCGCTGGATGGAGCGCCGGGTGGGCGCCGACGAACGCCAGAGGGCCGGGGACGGGTAGTTCCTTGCTCGTGGAATCTTCGACAAAACGACGAAGCATTGTGCGCCGACCGGCTTTTGATTCCGTGACGGTGGACTCCCAGGACGCACCGCTCCACCCTGCGCATGTTCTGCCTCCGACACACGTTCCGGATGCAGAACGAAATGACCCTGCCGTCAGGCTCGGCCGATGGTGGTATCGCCTGCTGTTGATAGATATCATGAGATATTACATCTTGAGGACCATGCCATGCCCAAGCCCCCCCCCGACTACCGCGGTGTCGCCAAAGTCTTCTGGAGCGGACGCAGCCAGGCGGTTCGCCTTCCCGCGGCCTGCCGGTTCGAGACGTCCGAGGTGGAGGTGCTCAAGGAGGGAGACCAGGTGACGTTGCGTCCGCGCGGCAAGAACTGGGCCGCGTACTTCGACTCGCCGACCCACGGCCGTCTGCCGGAGCGCCGCCAGCCGCCCCTCGAGGAGCGAAATGAGATGGGCTGATGTTCATGTTGGATACGGACATCTGCATCTATCTCATCAACGAGCGCGACGAGGGGTTGCGGGAGAGATTCGAAGCGAACGCGAGCGGGATATGCATCTCCGCGATCACCCACGCCGAGCTTCGATTCGGCGCGGCCCACTCGGCTCACGTTCAAGAGAACGCCCGGGAGCTCGAAGCATTCTGCCTCGACCTCGACATCCTGCCCTTCGACGCGGCGGCCGGCGTTCACTACGGGGAGATCCGGCAGACGCTCGTGCGGCGCGGTCGGCCGATCGGGGCAAACGACCTGCTGATCGCGGCCCACGCTCGAAGCACCGGCGCTACGCTCGTCACGAACAACGAAGGGGAGTTCGGACGCGTGCCCGGGCTACGGACGGAGAACTGGCTGGCAAGGGGGAGCGCGTAAGACACGCCGCCGTCCAGGCACGGCCCGGCGTCGACGGCGCCTTCGCCTGAATCGGAACGCCAAAAGGGCCGGCGCGAAGGCCCGGCCACGGCTGAACCGTGCTTGCTCAGGCGGCGGGCGAGGCGCTCGTCGAAGCGCCGATCTTCCAGAGAAGCTGCGCCCATACGTCCTTCCCGCCGACATCCTTCTCGACGACGGCGAACAACCCCTTGCCCGCGCTCGCCCGTTCCCAGAGCGCTCCTACCGCCCGCTTTTCATCGGTATCGGACCCTTCGGCGGTGAGCCCGCCCTTGTATTCGACGACGAGGCGCCGGCCGTCGTCCAGGCGCGCGACGAAGTCCGGGTAGAACCTGCCGGCCGCGGTCGGGAGCCAGAACGAGGCCGGATGGCGCGCGACGTTGCGGATCCAGTATTCCAGGCCGGGCAGGCGGTCGAGGGCCTGGGCGCATTGCATCTCCTCGCCATCCTCCTTGCCGTCGAAGGCGGGCACGCGGCCGGGTCCGAGGAAATGCCGGCTCGGCCTCCACCCGCCGCGATAGCAACGCTCTTCCGGATACATGCCGTCCCGAAAGGTGAAGGCGCAATCGAATGAAACCATCGGCCTGGCCTCGGGCTCGAACAGCCCGCCCTGCCAGGCGTGTCTCCGTTCATGCTCGCGGATCTCGTCAATCTTGCGGCGGACGGCGCGGGCGAGAATGAACTTGCAACGCATGAGTGACGAGATGGTGAGGCCGCGCGCGGTGACGAGGTGGCCGACCAGATCGCCGAGCCACCTCACCAGGTCGCTCTGGCCGACGTCCGGCTGCCGGACCTGTCCGTCGAGCCAGAGGACCAGCGTCTCCGGCGTCCAGCCTGCCACGTCGACGTCGAGGACGAGCTGATCTTCCTCGCCGATGAAGCGATGGATGATCCGCCTGCCCTCGAGGTCGATCTCGAAGCCGTGTGCGGTCTCGCGTACTGCGAACTCGTCATCGGTCAGGCGCACAGGGTGATCGCTCAACGACCAATCGCGAGATTCCATGAAAAGGTCGGTGTCCGCGAGGTACAGCTCGCCCTGTACCTCCGACGCGAGGCCCGGAACCGTCAGGGTCTCGCCTCGCTCGGCGGGCGAGAACCGATCCCTCTCCCGGGCGCGATATTCCTCGACCGCCTCCACGACGCCCCGGCGTTCGGTCTCGGGCAGAGCGTCGCAAATCGCCTCCTCCAACTTGTCGTCCACCCAGCCCGCGACCGTAATCTCGACCCTGCCGCCCCCGGCTTCACGCACCGTCACACCGTCCTGCCCGCGCTGCTCCAGAACGGACAGGGTTTCGGACGCCGCCCGGACCTCGTGCGTGAACGCCGGCCCGGACGGCGCCCTCTGCCGGCCGAAGAGATCGCCCTCGATGGCCAGCCCTTCCTGTACGGGCTCGACGTTGTCCTTGGCCTCGTCTTCCTCGAAGCCCATCTTCACCAGCTTGTCGATGAGCCCGCGCGCCGCCTCGCCGAAGTCCGGCTCGGAGAGGAAGGCATAGGCCCGGTTCAACTCCGCCGCCCCGCGCCGCTTCGCATAGGGCAGGCGGAGCACCCGGCCGAGAAGCTGCTCCGCGTTCCGCGCGCTCCGGATGCGCGAGACGGAGCAGAAGACATAGGCGAAGGAGCAGTCCCAACCTTCCTTCAACGCCTCGACGGTGATGACGTGCTCGACGGGACAGCGCCGGTCGAAGAGATCGATACCGTCCAGCTCCCGCTGGTCGCCGGTCGCGACCGCGATCGTCTCCTCCGCGGCCCCCTCGACCTCGATCAGGTGCTGCTTCAACACCTCGACCGTGACTTCCCGGTTCTTCCGCTGTGCCTGGAACAGCGCGACGGGGCGGATATGGCCACGGTCGCCCGCCGCCGTCCCGGCCAGCCGGGCGCGCATGGCGACCGCGCCGTTCACCGCGTTCTGCCAGCTTTCGTGCTCGGCCAGCATGATCGGCAGCTTGATCATCTCCTCGCGCTTCAATTCCTGCGCCGTGACACTGTGCAGGATGTTCGAATTGCGCTTGGGCGTGGCCGTGAACTCGATGACGGCGCACGGGCTCACCCGCGCCTGCATCTCCCGCGTCAACCCGGTGACCGCATTGTGCGCCTCGTCCACGATCATCAGCGGGCGGTGGAGGTGCAGGAGGTTGGCGAAGGAGAACTTGACGCCGCCGCCCTCCAGCCGCTCCAGCCCCGGCGCCGCCGCCGGAACCCTGCTGAAATGCGGCTCCATCTCCTCGTTGTGGGCATAGACCTTGCGTCCCTCCGTATCGGAGACCCGCAGCGTCTGGATCGTGCCGACGACGATGCAGCAGTGGTCCCGGACGACCCGCGGGCGCAGATGGGTGAAGTCGGCCACGTCGAACACCCGCACCCGTCCCCGGAACGCCGCGTCCAGTGCCCGGCGGTAGGGATGGCGGGGGCTCTTCAGCGCCTCCACGGTCTGGCGCCGGATCGTGCTGGTCGGGACCAGCCAGAGCACCATCGGCCAGTCCTTCTCGATCCAGGCGTCGCGCGCGACGGCCACCGCATGGGCGGCGAGGATCGTCTTGCCGCCGCCCGTGGGCAGGCGCAGACAGACATAGGGCGCGTCCGGCAGCGCCTCGAGCGGGACGTAGGCCCCGGCGTAGCGGCCGAGCCGCGCGGCCTGCTCCGGCTTCCGGACGATCTCCTCGTAGGCGTCCTTCGGCCCGACCCCGCGCGCGTCCTCCAGGAACCGGCGCAGGATCGCGAGCGTGTCCTCTTGATATTGCTTGAGCTCCACGGTCAGGCCCTCGCCTTCACGTCGTAGGGCGTCTGCTTGAAGGTCAGCCGCTCCGCCTTCAGGGTGGCGGCGGAACACGCCGAACGCGCGCCGTAGACGGTGAGCGGACCGTCGAAATCGCCTGCCGCCGCACGGATCCGGTGCAGGGTGCGCCGGGTCAGGACGTTGCCGCCGCCGGCGGACCTGTCGCGCAGAATGCCGTTGTAGAGCACGGCGTAGCCCCGGCCCTCATGCGCGCCGAGGAAGGGGGAGGGCTTCGCCGGAGCGGTCCAGGGCCGACCGGTCTCGGAGAACCAGAGATGGGCGGCGAGCACGGGGAAGCGGATGTCGGAGCGGATGCGGCCGTCCGCGTCGAAGGCGGGCGGCCCGAGGCGGTAGAAGCGGAAACCGCCGCCGCCCCGCCACCCGACGGCTTTCGAGATACCGCCCTGCTCGCCTTCGATCACCTTCTTCAGCCGCGGCGCGCAGTGGGTGACCGCGTGCCCGCCCATTTCGATGCCGATCCAGCGCCGCCCCATCTTGTGCGCAACGGCGGCGGTGGTGCCGGAGCCGAGGAAGGAATCGAGCACGAGGTCGCCGGGGTCGGTGGCGATGTGGAGGATGCGCTCGACGAGGCGTTCGGGTTTGGGGGTTCCGAAGACGTCGTCGCCGAACAAATTCACGATTTCCTTCTTGGCGTCCTGGGTATGGCCCACTTCTTCGTGATTCCAGAACGTCTGAGGAACGACACCCTGCCTGACCTCGTTCAGGTAAATCTTGGGGGCCGGAACGTTGTTGCCGTTCCGTCCCCACCAGATCCGCCCGTCTCGGTCCATCTCCCTGAACTTTTCTTCCGAGATCCGCCAATATGAACCGGCAGGTGGTCCTTCGATCAAACGTCCGCTCGGGCAACGGATCGCGTAGGTCCCCTTGCTGTAGTAATTCCGGGCGGCGAGATTGTTCGGCCGCCAGAGTCCGCGCGGATCGTCGTCCGGGTTCTTGTACGCCTTGTTCTGCCTCTCCGTCCGAGGCATCAGGTTCGGCTGGAAAGCATCGGCGTTCTTCGAGAAGACCAGGATGTAATCGTGGTCCGATGAGAAATGCCGCGCGCTGGATTTCGGGGAATAGTTTTTCCGCCAGATGACGGCATCGATGAAGTTCCTGCGCCCGAAAACTTCATCCATGACGACCTTGAGGTAATGTCCCTCGTTGTCGTCGATGGATACCCAGATCGAGCCGTCCTCCGCCAGGAGATCGTGCAGGAGTTCGAGGCGCGGCCACATCATCGCCAGCCACCGCGTATGCTCCAGATTGTCGTCGTAATGCTCGAAGGCCGAGCGCGTGTTGTAGGGCGGGTCGATATGGATGCACTTCATGCATCCCGCATAGAAAGGCAGCAACGCCTTCAGCGCTTCCAGGTTGTCACCCTGGATCAGCAGGTTGCCGGAGTCCGGATCCCCCGCCGAGAGGTCGGCAGCTTCTTCCAGCAGCCGGTAGGGCACGTGGGTAGCGGCGCGAAGATCCTCGTCCCTCGTCAGCCAGTGCAGAATAGGCATGGTTTGGCGCCGTTTCCCTCGTTACTTTCGATCGTCTACCGTGCGTCTCGTCTCTTTATCGCTTCTCGAGCCTTTTCGGGCAGACTTTCATATATCTCCGATACTCGTTTCGGCTCACTTATCATGGCGCTGGCGATGAGATTGACCAAATCGAACAGACTCCGCGCCGTCGCGTGGTCGTCCCGGAGGTCGAGCTGGCCTGGGTGTAAAGATCAGATTGATTGACGCGATCATTTTTGGAAACAGTTCGAGCAATCAATGCTTGCCAATGCAAGGGCGTATGGTCTGCTCCATGCACAACGCCTACTCTGAACCATTGCTGCGCTGCCAATACACCACAGTGAGGGCAGTTGAAACCTCGCTCATCTATCGTCGGCGGTGTATATCGTTCCCGAGCGTCGGACATCGGATGTGCCTTCATGTACTCGATTGTCGGGACCCGCAGAAAATACCAAACATATGGAATTTTCCCGGAATCCCTGCATGGGAAAGGCGTACCGCCATCGCCTTGCGCACCCGCGATCGGAAGGTGTCCGCTTGCCGCAGCTCGGACTCTCCGGAGTGCGTTTCCCGGCGGTACGGAACGGACGAGAGCAGCAGGTTCATGTCGAGGACTGCACGCGGCAGGTCTTTTGGTGCGGCGTGGTGCGTCCAGCGCAGGCTTTGTCGCGGCCTGCTCCGGAAACACCCGGCTCGGCCGATTCGAGGCACACCGCCCTCGCTTGGGCGAGGAGCACCGGGGTCGGCAGGATGCGACCATTCTCTCCGATCACGTCGAAATACTCCGTGTCCTCGAAATCAGCCGGCGGCCCCTTCGGCAGATTCTCGGAGATCGACTCGGCAGGCATGACGTTCCTTGCCGACAGGAATGCAAAGAGGAAGTATACCCTGCCGCCTGCACGTTTCGTGCGGCCGCCGCCTTGTACGGAATCGTTTCGCCCCGCGATTTCGGACGCGCGCGGGCCGCCGGCCGGTCCGGCATGAGGAAGCTCGGCGGCGCCCCGATGGCCGGCACTCCCGAGATCAGCCTGATGAACTTCATGGTCGGGCAGCGCGCGCACCGCTACCGCCTGCCATGGACGAGGCCCTGCGCGAGTACATCGCCAAGCGCGAGGCGGAGCTGCCGGAGGGGGTGGAGTAGGGCTTGGCGCCGTCGATTTCCTCGCCGACTACCCCCGGCGCCTGAAGCAGCGTCTTGGAGAGGATGCGCCCCCGGTGCTCTACGGCTGTGGTGACACCACGATTCCGGGCACTGGCGGCTTGGTGGTCGTCGGCTCTCGGAACGTGCACGAGGCGCTGATTGAATACACCGAAAACGCGGGACGACTCGCCGCGCCGGAGGTGGAGCAGTGTCGAGGCGGGCTTGCCGGCCATGCGGGCGTAGCCGTCAGCGCCCGGGTGACGACTCCCTAGAAACGTCGCTGACTACTCATCCGTATTTTCGACGACACGGCGGTCTCGTACTTTCGTGTGCGCTCCCACGGGTTACGGGCATCGGACAAGGTGCAGGCGATCCCCTCGGTTGGCCGCACGACGAGGACTGCTCACTTCCGCCGATGCAATCCGGCGTACTGTACACCTCCCCGGCACGGCTTCCAGGGCGCCTCGCGATGACGACGATTCGGGAAGAGGATTCCGCGCTCGATGGCCGCGCTCGCGCGCCGCTGGCGCAGCACCGGCGGATCGGCATCGCGATGGTCGTGCTCGCCGGCGTGTTCTGGAGCCTGCAAGGGCCGACGGTGCGGATGATCGAGGCCGCGAGCGGCCCCCAGATCATCTTCTGGCGCAGCGTCGGCCAGCTCGTGGTGATGCTGGGGGTGGTGGCGATCGTCAGCCGGGGCCGGGTGATGAGCGCGTTCCGGCTCGCCGGCTACCGGGCGGTCGCGGGCGCCCTCTGCCATGCGGCGGCGGGCACCTGCTTCGTGCTCGCGGTGCTCCATACCACGGTCGCGAACGTGGTGTTCATCATGGCCTCCGCGCCGCTCGTCGCCGCGGCCGGCGCCTGGCTGCTGCTGCGCGAGCGGATCGAGACGCGTACCCTCGGTGCGATGCTCGCGGCGGTGGTCGGCGTCGCGGTGATGATGTCGGAAGGATTGGCCGGCGGCGACGTGACCGGCACGCTGTTTGCCTTGGTGACGACCTTCGGCTTTGCCGGAATCGCGGTGGTCGCGCGCTGGGGCGGTGGTCTCAACATGCTGCCGGCGGTGTGTCTGGGAGCCGCGCTCACCATCGCCGCCGGCTGGACGATGGCCGATGGGAACGTGGCGGTCACTGCCCCGGACCGACTCTACGCGCTTGCCTCCGGTGGCCTGCTCACCGCCGCCGGTGCGACCCTGTTCCTCCACGGCGCCAAGTTCGTCCCGGCCGGCGTACTGGTTTTCCTCACCCTGACCGAGGTGGTCCTCGCCCCGGTCTGGGTCTGGGCCGCCTTCGACGAAGTGCCGAGCGCGTACACGCTGGCCGGCGGCGCGATCGTGCTGGGCGCGATCTGCATCGAGGCGGTACTGCGGGTGCGCCACGTCGATCGGCCCTGACCGCAGGGAACAAAGGAGTGGTCGTGGTTCATGGAGCAGCTGTTCCCGCTAACGTCCCGATACGCGATGTCCCGATGCGATATCGAGCGATTTCCGATGGCCGGAGCGCCTGATCATGACGGATCTTCGGACGTTCTCGCGCTTAGCGGGAATTGCTGTTCATGGAAGACGAAAGTTGCGAATCGGGAACACACGCGCAATCATCGACGGATGGTTCGGACCCGGCGCGGGGCCGGCGTGGCACGCTCCGAGGTCGTGAACGAACGCATCGAATCCACATTCGCAGACCGTCGATGATGCCGCGACCGCCGATCACCAACGCCGCGCTCGCGGACCGGCCGGCCCTCGGCGCGGGCGCGAGCGTCGGCCTCGCCCTTCCCCACGACAGCGCCACGCGCCACGTGCAGGGGACCGCCGCCTACATCGACGACCTGCCCGAACCCGCAGGCACGGTGCACGTGGCCCCCGGCTACGCCACGGGCGCCGGCTCCGTCCCTGCCGCCGCCCCCGCGCGCGGCGCCATCCGCTCCCTCGATCTCGACGCGGTGCGCGCTTCCCCCGGGGTGCTGGCGGTGCTGACCGCGGCCGACGTGCCCGGGACGAACGATTGCAGCCCCGCGGCCGGCGACGATCCGATCCTCGCGGCCGGCGAGATCCTCTTTCACGGACAGGTGGTCTTCGCGGTGGTCGCCGAGACCCGGGACGCGGCCCGCCGCGCCGCGCGCCGCGCCCGTATCGAGATCGATGCCCGCCCCCCCGCCGTCACCGTGGACCAGGGGCTTGCCGCCGGGGCCGAGATGCTGCCCCCCTACGAGTTCCGGCGCGGGGAGCCGGCGCCCGCCATCGCCGCCGCCCCGCACCGGCTCGAAGGCCGCGTGCGCATCGGCGGCCAGGAGCACTTCTACCTTGAAGGCCAGGCCGCTCTCGCCATTCCCGGCGAGGACGACGAGATGCGGGTCTTCTCCTCGACCCAGCATCCTTCCGAGGTGCAGAACCTCGTCGCCCACATGCTCGGTGCACCGAATGCGGCGGTGGTCTGCGAATGCCGGCGGATGGGCGGCGCGTTCGGCGGCAAGGAGTCGCAGGCGGCGCAGTGGGCCTGCCTCGCCGCGCTGGCCGCGCACGTGACCGGCCGTCCTGCGAAGCTCCGTCTCGACCGTGACGACGACATGACGATGACCGGCAAGCGCCACGACTTCCGCGTGGACTGGCGCTGCGGCTTCGACCGCGAAGGCGTGCTCGAAGGCGTCGACGTCGAGCTCGACGCCCGCTGCGGCTGCTCGGCCGACCTCTCGCTCGGCGTGAACGACCGGGCCATGTTCCACGCCGACAACGCCTACCACTACCCGGCGGCGCGGATCCACTCGCGGCGGGTGCGCACCGACACGGTGTCGAACACCGCGTTCCGGGGGTTCGGCGGACCGCAGGGGGTCCTGTTCGCGGAGCGGATGATGGACGCGGTGGCAATCACCCTCGGGCTGGACCCGCTGCTCGTGCGCAAGCGCAACCTCTACGCGCCGGGGCGGGACGTCACCCCGTACGGAATGCGTGTGGAAGAACATGGCCTCGTCCGCCGCCTCGTCCGGCAGCTCGAACGCACCAGCGGCTACGCGCAGCGGCGGCGGGCGATCGCACGGTTCAATGCCCGGGCGCAACGCGGGGCGCGCGGCGGGACCTTGCGCAAGGGCATCGCGCTCACCCCGGTCAAGTTCGGGATCTCGTTCACCTTGAAGCATCTCAACCAGGCCGGCGCCCTGGTCCACGTCTTCACCGACGGCTCGGTGCAGGTCAACCACGGCGGCACGGAGATGGGGCAGGGGCTCTACGTCAAGGTCGCGCAGGTGGTAGCCGAGGAGTTCGGCATCGGGGCCGATCGGGTGCGGATCACCGCGACCCGCACCGACAAGGTGCCGAACACCGCAGCCACCGCCGCCTCGGCCGGCTCCGATCTGAACGGCATGGCCGCGCGCCACGCCGCGTGCACCATCCGGGGCCGTCTCGCCGGGCTGGCCGCGCGCCTGTACCAGGTGCGCGAGGCCGACGTCGTGTTCAGAAGCGGCATGGTGCGGGTCGGCGCGGAGTCGGTCCCCTTCGAGCGGCTTGCCGGCCTCGCGTTCACCGAGCGCGTGTCGCTGTCCTCCACAGGCTACTACGCGACCCCGAAGATCTCCTGGGACCGCGACACCGTGAGCGGGCGCCCCTTCCTCTACTTCGCCTGCGGCGCCGCGTGCTCCGAGGTGACCGTCGATACCGCCACCGGCGAGATGCGCGTCGATCGGGTGGACATCCTCCACGACGCCGGGCGCTCGCTGAACCCGGCCATCGACATGGGGCAGATCGAAGGCGGCTTCGTGCAGGGGATGGGGTGGCTGACGACCGAGGAGCTGGTGTTCGGCGAGGACGGCCGGCTGCTCACCCACGCCCCCTCGACCTACAAGATCCCGACCTGCTCGGACGTGCCGGCCGACTTCCGCGTCGCCCTGTTCGAGCCCGGGCGCAACCGCGAGCCCACCATCCACCGCTCCAAGGCGGTCGGCGAGCCGCCGCTGATGCTCGCGCTCTCGGTGTTCTCCGCCGTCACCTACGCGCTCGCGAGCCTCGCCCCGGGGCGCGTGCCGCCCCTCGACGCCCCGGCCACGCCGGAGGCGATCCTGCGCGCGGCGGACGCGATGTGGCCCGATCGGGCCTGATGTGGAAGACTTGGACCGTGATCGGCGCCGGGTCCGCGATCCTGATCGCGATCGCGACTTCCAGTCGCCGGCTTTGTCGAGATGCGCGGGCTGCACCATGGACTTCGAATGACCGGCGACCGGGACATCGAGCTGCGCGCCTTTGTCGAAGCGTGGCAAGTAGCCGCCGCGAGGCTCGAGGACCTTCGACGCGAAGGTCTCTGCAACGTCGAGGTGGCTGACCACATCAAGGCCCTGAACGGCGCATTCGAGGCCACGCTCGCACGTCCGGCAAAGAGCAGCTCCGGGCTGGTGGAGCAGCAGGCGATCTTCGCCCGGAAGAGAAATGCAGGATCTGTTCCTCCTGGCAGATGAAATCCAGTCGTTCTGCCAGGTTCGAGGGTGGAGGTTCTGCTTCATCGGCGGCATCGCGTTGCAGCGCTGGGGGGAGCCCCGGCTCACCGGAGACGTCGATCTCACCATCCTGGCCGGCCTTGGCCGCGAGGCAGACTACATCGAAGAGCTCTGCGGCGCGTTTGCCGGGCGCATCCCCGATGCCGCCGAGTTCGCCCACCGGAGCAGGGTGCTCCTTCTCCAGTCGGAGCGAGGCATTCCGATCGACATCTCACTCGGTGCGCTGCCGTTCGAAGAGCGCGTGATCGAGCGTGCGACCTTCTATCGATTCCTGGTCGACGTACGTCTGAACACGTGCTCGGCGGAAGATCTGATCGTGCTCAAGGCATTTGCCGATCGCTCCCGCGACTGGAGCGACATCGAGGGGGTGTTGCTTCGCACCGGTCACCGGCTTGCTTGGGAGACGGTTGAAACCGAGCTTCCGCCGCTATGTGAAGCGAAGGAAGCGCCGCATATCATGCCTCGATTGGGAGCGCTACGGGGCTCGCTCGGATAGCGCTTCCCGGCGATGGCGGCAAATCGACGTCGCAGAGCATGGCGCATGAAATGCATCTTTCAGTCACCATCGAAGTTGTCGCCGCGGCCCCGGTGCGGACCGGAGGCTGAGCGGCGCTGGCTGGCGCGGTCGCCGCGGTCCGCGGCTCCGCGCCACGCCCCCGCCAGAGGCGATCCTGCGTGCGGCGGACGCGATGTGCACCGGGGGCTGAGCGGGTACGGGTTTTCCGGAGTCGGCGATCGCCGGCTCATGGGAGGATGGAACGGCGGCCGGGCCGGGCGGAGGCGTCGCGCTCCTTGCCCACGCCGAGCGACCTCGCGAGATCCGGGATGTTCGCCACCGGCAGGACCGATATCCTGTCATCCAGCGGATACGCCTCGTCTCCGGGATACACCACCCAGAGATGCGCAAGCTCCAGGTCGTTCAGAGACACCCGCATGGAGCGCGTCGTGCCCGGGGCGTCGGAGAGCTTGCATTCGAAGCCGTAGCGCTTGCCGCCACGCATGATGAGCAGGTCGAGCTCGGCGCCGCCGTGCGTCGCCCAGAAACAGGCTCCCGCGACCTCGAATGCGCTCACGATCTGCTCGACCGCGAATCCCTCGAAAGAGGCGCCGACCTTCGGGTGGCCGGCAACCTCCTCGCCCGTTTCCAGGGTGAGGAGGGTATGCAGCAGCCCGGTGTCGCGAATGTAAATGCGGGGCGACTTGACCTGACGCTTCCTGACGTTCGCGAACCAGGGAGGGAGGGCCCGTACCATGAAGGCGCCGGTCAGGATGTCGAGATACCTCCGCGCCGTGCCTTCGTTCGCGCCGAGGGCGCGGGCGAACTCCGCAGCGTTCCATATCTGGCCGTGGTAATGGGCCATCATCGTCCAGAACCGGTGAAGCGTCTCCGCGGGGACCGTGATGCCGAGCTGAGGGATATCGCGTTCGAGGAACGTCCGGACGAAGCTCTGTCTCCACAGGGAAGAAGCCCGATCGTGCGGCGCCAAGTATGCGCGAGGGAAGCCGCCCCGGATCCAGAGGGTTCGCCACGCTCCCGACCCGATCTCCGAGAGACCGAAGCCCGACAGATCGACCAGGCCCACACGGCCGGCGAGGGATTCCGAGACCCCGCGCACGAGCGAAGGAGACGCGCTGCCGAGCACGAGGAACCGGGCTGGATTGCCGGCGCGGTCGATCAGTACGCGAAGGGTTTCGAACAGCGCCGGCTCGCGCTGTATCTCGTCGATGATCACGAGACCGGACAAGCCGGCCAACGCCTGCTCCGGGGCCTGTAGCCGCCGCCGGTCCACCGCGCTTTCGAGATCGAGGAAGGTGCTTCCGGGGGTGTCGGCCGCGATGGCCCGCGCGAGCGTGGTCTTGCCGCACTGGCGCGGCCCGGTGAGGGCGACCGCCGGGTGGACGGAGAACGCTTCACGAATGCGCGCGAGAGCGACGGGGCGATCAATGGCCATATGTCATCGTATTCCTTGAAAATCCGTATTTCAAATGTGGATTTTCAAGAAAAAATACAATTCTGTGGCCTGTACTGCCGGCGAGGAGGCCCATTTTCCGGATCCGGAGGCCAAAGGGACGAGGCGTCGGGGCTGATCCTCGCCTGTGTGACGTAGACTCCCGCCCGCGATGGATGGTGAATTCTTCACAGGCGACTCATCCGCTTGAACAGGCGCTCCGGGACAGCACGCAGGACGAACATGATCGGACGCCAGACCCGGCGCACGTAGATCACATCGCGGGGCCGGTGAACCGCCGCCAGCCTGTGCGCGATGGCGCGGCCGATGTCCGAGGTGGCGCCGATCACCAGCGCCGTTTCGATCCCGTCGTTCACGGTGCGGCGGTCCCGTCATCCGCCGGCTCGACAATATCGAAGCTGCCGTTCCAGATTTGGCCTTCGCCGGGGACGAACTGGCCGGTGCGGATCGCGGCGATGGCGTAATCAGGCAGCTCCCGTATCGCTACGCAGACTTCTCCCTCGCTGAGACGGTGATCCCTGAAAGCAAAGTCGAGGTTGTCGAAGCCGTACTGCTTGCGGTGGTCGGGGAGGTCGTTCATGTCAACCGGGTCCAGGTGGAGGAAGAACGTCGGTTCAGCATCCTCCGGGCTGCACTGGTCCTTGGCGTAGATGAGCCTGTTCCCGACGAGATACACGTCCCAGTCGGAGCGGATGATCGGCGGGCCGTCTCCGGCCAGTCCTGCCACGTAATCGCCCATCCGCACTGTTTCGATCCTGACCGGCGGGAGTGCATTGTGGGGCAGCACGAGCGCGGCCACGCACAACCCCGTTTGCGTTCGCGCCCGGGCTTTGGCGACCGTTTCCTCTCCCAGGCCAACCCAGGACAACACCGTCAACTCGTTCGGCGCACAATTCCTGACGAACGCCAGCGCCAGCCGGCCGTCCACGATCAGCCCGATGCTATCCGACTGGTGGTCGAAGTGGGGTTCAATCCTCTCCCAAGTCCTGGCGATGGTATTTTCATCCGCCGGCCGACCGATGGGCCATAGTTGGAGTTCCCATCTATTGAGGATATCTAGTGGTGAACCTTCAAAGCGCGCAGGTTTGGCAAAATGAGTTATCCCGAATTCTCGATAGAGAGAAGCATATCCGTCTCTGGCCGATTTTCTCGCGTGGAAATAGTCGTAGGAGTTGACCAGACCATCCAGATTCACCACCGGAAAACGCGAGAAGTACCCGATGACGCCGGCGTCCCACGCCCCGACCACGCTGTCCTCGGGAAGCACGCGATTCATAAGCTGCGTACCCCCATAAACAGCTTCAGTCCATTCGTTGTAAGAAACGGCTTTAATCCAGATCCTCCTCGCTTCAGCACGCTGAAATGGCCCGGTGAAATCGGCCTTGGCAAACAGGAAGACCGCGCCGGCAATTACAATGCCCACGCTCAGAATGTTTGCCGCCCAGGGCGACCTCGGTCCGATGAAACGGCGGATGAAGTAAATGGCGACGTAACATCGTACGGGAACGATCAGCGTCATCAGCAGGTACGCCGGGACAAAATACCAAGGCCAAGGCCCCAGGGAAGGGTGAATCGTGAGAACAGTCTGTGCGAATTTGGCCAGATGGCCAGCCGCCAAGCCGAACACGCCCACCAGAAAGGCCAGCAGCAGCCAGTCCTCCCGACTCCGGGAGCGGCGGGCGAACCACCAGACCAGAACGACGTAGGCGCAAACCTCCAGCGCGACCAGCAGCTCGTAGTCGAAGGCGGGAAGCTGCAAGATGTCCCGGAAGTTCTGAACGAAGCTGTACCCGCCTTCGTGCTCCCACCGGGCTTGCGACCACATCTGCTTGGTCGCGCCGCTCACGGGCGTCACGCCCCCGAAGATGATACCGTTATATGCGAAGTACACGAGGATGCCGGCGACCGCGCCCAGCAGTGGTGCGACGTGTTCATCGCGAGCACGGAATGGCCAACCCCCTCTCCGGGGTGCCGAGGCCCTCCCCATCTCCCTCGACAGGGGGGCCACCTCTCGCCTCGACCACTCGATCAGGCACAACGCCGCAGTCGTCGCTAGCCCATCTTTACCACCCCACCCCACAATATCTCATTGCATCATACAGTTACGATGTTCGAGGTCGGCGAGTGGCACTACAATCGTGTGCCCGAGGGTCGTTCAGACGAGGGTTTTGCAGATCCCTCCGGGTGCGTGGTCGATGCCCAGGGCCTCGTAGATGGCCTGTTGGGAGGGTTCGGCACGGGTGGCTTTGCGCACGTGCAGGGTGCGCCCGTCGGCGCGTCGGAAGGTGGCGGTGATGCGCTGCTGCCCTTCGAGGATTCGGCGAAGGGTGGTCCAACGGGCGCACTGGCCGGTTTGGCGCAGGCGCCGGCGAATCACCTGGACGAGTTGATAGGCGATGACGGTGATGAACAGATGGCCCTCGGCGCGGATGGGCTTGTGGTGATAGATGGGGCGCAGGCCGAGTTCGGATTTCAACGAGCGGAACACGGCCTCGATGTCGGTGAGGGTGAAGTAGGTGCGCCACAGGGTGGATTCGTCCCAATCGGTTTGATTGGTGCGCAGGCAGTACACGCCGGGGTGGGTCAGCATGGAGCCGGGGAGCGGGCGGCGGGTGAAGCGCACGGCGGTGACGCGCTCGCCGGTCTGGTTGGTGTCGAGTTCGATGTCGTAGTGTTGGGCGACGCCGCGGCTTGTCTCTTTGAGCCGCCCGATGCGCTGCCAGACTTGGTCGGTGCGTTTGTGGGTGCGGGGTTTGGACAGCCCGTCGGAGAGCCGGGTGAGGGCGGCCTCGAAGCGTTGGGCGAAGCGCTCGACGATGGCGCGCTCCTTGGCGGCGCGCGCTTCGGAGAAGCAATACAGGCGCACTTCCTGGCCGTCGTCGCTGAGGACCTTGTGCAGATGCACGCGGTGATGGGAGGCGGTCTCGATGGACAGCGCCGCGTCGGCGTCGAAGTGGCGGGTGCGTTCGCGGCTGACCACCAGGTAGCGGTATTGGTGCTCGCGCAGCCAGCGCACGCGGTCTTCGGTGGCGATGCCGCGGTCCATGACCACCAGGGCGCCGCGCGGGGCGTTGAGGGCGTCGAGCATCTGGGCGAGGGTGTGATGTTCGCGCACGTTGCCGGCGAAGACTTGGGAGCGGCGCACGAAGCCGCTGGCGTCGAGCACCAGTCCCAAGGTGAGCAGCGGGCAGTCGGTGCGTTTGTCCTTGGAGTGTCCGCGCCGGGCCTTGGGTTGTCCGCTCGCCTCGCCCTCGAAGTAGGTATTGGTCAGGTCGTAGAGGGTGACGGTGGGGTGGAGGTCGAACAGGTCCATCGCCCGGTCGAAGAGGGGGCGTTCGATGGCTTCGCGGTGCGCCATCAGCGCATCGGAGGCGCGGTACAGTCGCATCGGCCCCATCATCTCGAAGTCCACGCCCAGGAGTTCGCCCAGGGCGCTGCGCTCGCCCAGCCAGCGCCGGGTGGCGCGCTCGGAGCCTGGCCGGGCCATGCGCGCGATGATGGAGCCGATGGCGGCGGAGCGTACCGACGCCCCGATGCCCAGTGCTTCGAGCCGCGTGCGCAGGCCGAGCTGGTCCATCGCCCACAGGGCGGCGTGCTCCACGCCGACCGAGCGGGGGCGAATCAGTTCCAGGGAGTCGACGTCGACGTGTTGGAAGTCGTGCCTCGGGCTCGCCGGCGAGGATGCAGCGCCGATGCGTTCACCGGCGAGCAGCAGCGCGGTGATGCGTTGGGCGTGTGATTCGAGCGCCGGGGGGCCATCGGGTGGCAGTGGTAGCTGACCGGCGAGGAGTTCGTCGATGCGCCGGCACAGCACCGGCCACTCGCTTGGTGCGATGTCGAAGTGCCGTCCCAGGTTGAGCAGGGTGCGTTGGCGCACCTTCGAGCCGGTGCGCTCGGAGCGCACGAGGCGGAAGGTGAAGTGCTCGCCGATGCTGCGGGTACGGGTGCGGCGGATGAACATGGACGCAGGGTAGCGGCGGGCGGGATGTGGTGCAACAGAGAGAATTCATTTTATGGCACTACATCTGCCTCTCCGACGACACATCAATCACCTACACGCGAAAATCGGCGAAATCGCGACGAATCCCCACCCAATTGCGGCTCGCAGTGGTAAAGATGGGCTAGCGATATGGCGATGTACTCCAGGCGCACCCAGGGCAGGGCAAAGGCGACCGCGGCCAGCGGCCACTTCCACCGCGCCGGGCTTCGCGCAAAGAGACTGGCGGCCAGAATGAACAGGCCCAGCATGAACAGCGCCGCCGCCGCTTCCATTCCTGCAATCATGAAGGGGATGTGGTAGAGCATCGGCAGCGCGGCGAACATCAGAACCCACGGCATGCGCGCTAGCCGGGCGGCCGCGGCGGCGAGGGCCACGCCGCCGGCAACCAGCATGATCTCGAACGCCTTGATGGCGAACAGCGCCGCTTCCTTGTCGAATACCCAGTAGAACGGCGTGGTCAGAAGCAGCCAGATCGGGTGGTAGCCGTTGGTTCGGGTGATGCCGCCGTCGAAAGTGGAGAACTTCCCCTCGGCCAGGTTGCTGGCGATCTGGAAGTAGTAGAAGGCGTCATCGTGCGTGTTGGAGATAAGGTTGATGAGGTCGAAACGGTCGAGCATGGTCCAGGCGAACCCGGCCCCGTAGGCCAGGGTGCCCCCGATGGACAGGACGAACAGCGCGCTGCGCAGCCGGGAGGACAGAGTTACCCCCGGCGGATTCAGGCAGCGGGCGGCCAGGACGCGCCAGCGACCCATCGGCGCGGCGACGGCCGGCGGGGTCTTCTTGTTCATGTCCCTCTCCCTCACAACGCGAGCCTCCGCGAGAGCGCGGAGGCGAACCTGGGCGGCGCCCCCGCCGCCTCGGCGCGGACCGCCTCGAAGACGCCGAGGCGAGGATAGCCTTCGCGCATCCGTGCCGGCGCGCAGCGGGCGTCCTTGGCGAGATAGACGCGACCGCCGTGCCGGTGGGTGATCTCGTCGAGCCCGTCGAGCAGCGCCGCGGTGCCGCTGCGCACCGGAAAGTCGAGCGCCAGCGTGTAGCCCTCCATGGGGAACGACATCAGCCCCTCCCCGGCAGGGCCGAACAGCTTGAGCACCGCCAGGAACGAGCCTTGTCCCGACGCGGCGACGCGCTCCAGCAGGGCGGCGACCCCGGCCGCGCTCTCGCCCCTGGGCAGCACGCACTGGTACTGGACGAACCCCCGCCGCCCGTAGAGACGGTTCCACGCCTCGATCCGGTCGAGGGGAAAGAAGAAGCGGTCGAAATGGACCGGCCGCGCCCCGGAGCGCGCCCGTCCCCGCCCGCGCCGGTAGCAGAGCGCGTTGAAGAGGCCGATCGAGACCCGGTTGAGCAGGGCGGACGGCGCATCGGCGGGCACCCGGAGCTTGCCCGCGGGGGCCGGGCGCAAGGGGTCGGAGGCCAGGCGCGGCGGCAGCGCGCCGCGTTCCATGAACGCGCCGCGCGTCATCACCGCACGGCCCAGCCCCGCGCCCCGCGCCAGGCAGTCGATCCAGGCCACGCTGTGGGGCCAGTCGCGGGACGCCTCGAACAGGGCCATCGTCTCGTCGAGGTCGCGCGCGGCCAGGGTCTCCGCCATCACGAAGGCGGTCTCGATCGGCCGCAGGCGGAAGCGCGCGGAGAGGATCACGCCGGTGAGCCCCATGCCGCCGAGGGTGGCGCGGAAGAGGTCGGCGTTCTCCGCGCGGCTGCATTCCCGTATCGCGCCGTCCGCGCCCGCCAGCGTCAGCGATTCCACGTGCGCGCCGAAGGTCCCGTCGCGGTGATGGTTCTTGCCGTGCACGTCCGCCGCGATCATGCCGCCGACGGTGACGAGCCGGGTCCCCGGCACCACCGGCGGGAACCAGCCGCGCGGCACGAAGGTCTCCAGGAGGTCCGCGAGCAGCACGCCGGCCTCACAGTCGAGCCGGCCGGTCCCGGCGTCGAACGCCCGCATCCGGTCCATCGTCCGCATCGACAGCGTGAGCTCCGGGTTGAGCGCGGCGTCGCCGTAGGACCGCCCGTTGCCGCGGGCGATCAGCGTCGTGCCGCGATGCAGCAGACCGGGGAGGTCCTCGCGCCGGCGCAGGCGCTCCAGCCGGCAATCGAGGGCCGGATACCGGCCCCAGCCCGAGAGCATCATGCGGCCCGCTCCCGGAACACGAAGCCCCTGTCGAGGCGGTACTTCGCGGTGTAGCCGGCGGCGAGCCCGAGGACGGCGCCGACGTAGCGCAGCCACGGCGCATCGCCCAGCGCCGCGAACGCCAGCTCGGTGCCCCGGAAGATGACCGTCGTCAGCACGCCCGTCAGCGTGTAGAGGGGGAGCTCGACCGCGTGGCCGCGCCGCGAGGTCGGCCGGTCATGGAAGATCCAGCGCCGGTCGAGGACGTACTTGGCGATCCGCCCGGCGAGGGTTCCCGCCGCCATGGCCGCGTACAGCTCGTAACGGCCGGTGTACAGGGTGCTGCTGACGTACTGGGTTGCGACGTTGGCCGCCGTCGCGGCCGCGGCAAAGGCGGCATGGCGCAGGGCGAAGAACGTGGGCGACGCCAAGCGCGTCACAGCGCGGCCGCGAACGCGGCCAGGACCGCGAGGCCGGTCAGCCAGCTCGTCCGGTCCCGCAGCGAGAAGAGCAGCGGGTCGTCGTTATCCGGTAGCCGTTTGGAGTCCTCTCCCCCGCGACCGGCGAGGAGCGCCATGCGCCCCAGCCAGTAGAGCAGCAGCGGACAGATCAGCCACAGGAACTCCGGGCGGCCATAGCGCTCCCCCGTCTCCGGGCTCTGGATGTAGAGGGTCAGAATCACCACCGAAGCGAAGCCGCTCGCCGCGCCCAGCGCCGCCATTACCGGGAAGTCCTCGGCAAGATAGGCCCGACCGCCGGGGGCGGACCGGCCGGACCCGCGTAGCGCGCGCAGCTCGCCCTGGCGCTTGACGATGGCCAAAGCGAGGAACAGGAACAGGAAGAAGGCGAGCAGCCAGGGCGACAGCGGAACCGACGCCGACGCCGCGCCGGCCAGCACCCGGACCGCATAGAGCATGGCGAGGGCGGTCACGTCGATGAAGATCTTGCGCTTCAGCGACAGCGAGTAGGCGCAGGTCACGGCCAGATACGCGAGGACCCAAAGCCCCGCCCCGGCGGACAGCCAGAACGCCAGGGCGAGCCCGCCGGCCGCCAGCGCGGCGCCGATGCCGATCATCGGCAGCAGCGGCACCTTCCCCGCCGCCATCGGGCGGTGGCGCTTGGAGGGGTGCCCGCGGTCGTGCGGGAGATCGAGCAGATCGTTCAGCAGGTAGGTGCCCGAGGCCACCGCCGACAGCGCCACGAACACCCCGGCGGCCACCAGATACGGCCCCGCGCCGGTCTCGTGCGCCGCGGCGAGGGGAACGAACACGAGCACGTTCTTCACCCACTGGTGCGGCCGTAGCGCCCGCAACCACTCGCGCGGACCGCCGCCGAGCCCAGGCAGGAACCGGGCCTCGCCGTCCAGCGCCCGCACCTTGCGCGCGAGGCCCGCCCCAAGACCGACCCCGATGGCGCGCCGCGCCCGTTTCCAGACCGCCAGATCGCGCCGCTCGTTGCCGATGTAATCGAACCCGCGCTCGCCGAAGCGCGCGGCCAGAGCGGCCGCCTTGGCCTCGCCCGCCAGGTTGGTGCGCCCGTCCGAGGCGAGGCAGCCCGCCGCCCCCACCGTCTCGGCGAGCGGCGAGACCGCGCGCGCATCGGAGGCGGAGGCCAGCCACACCGAGCGTCCCGCGGCCTGCGCGGCGGCGACCTCCTCCAGCACGGCCGGGTTCCACGCCAGCGTGTCGGGTGGCAACCGAACCGCCTCCGCGATCCTGCGCTTCAGCCCGGCACGTCCCCTTACCATGGTGGCGGCCAGCCAGAACGGCAGGGCGAACAGGCTGAGCGGCGAGACCGAGAGCAGCCGGGCGATCCCCTCGATCAGCAGATCCCCGCCGATCAGCGAGCCGTCGACGTCGACGACCAACGGTGGCTCGTCGGCCGTCCGGCAAGCTCGCTCACGCTGCATGGCTTTGCGTCGGAGGCTCTGGAAGAAATGGCCGCCGCAGACTCTATCGCAGCAACGAACCGTTCACGCGATCATACACAATTGGTACGCGGAGCTCGGCAACGAGCGCTGGTGGATGGCTGTGCCGGTGTGGCTGCCCCGGCGGCGGGCGGGCTGGTGCTTCGCGCGTCGGTCGGGGGTGCGTTCGAGCCCTTGAACCTCCTCAGCCTTCCTGACGCGCCGCCAGATACACGCTGTTCTTGATGTGCTGGTAGAGGGCTCGGAATTCGCGATCGACGGTCGGCCCGAAGACGGGATCGGCCTGTGCCTCGAATGCCTGCATGATCACCGGCCAGTCCGCGTCGCCAAGCAGCATCTCGGCTTCGGCGAAGACCGTCTCTTCTTCCAGGCGGGCGTGGTATCGCAGGAATTCCACGTAGTCGCGGCCAGCCGCGAGCAGCTCCTGTCGCTCGACCATCGCTCCGTCGACCACTCGGCGCAGTACATCGTGGAATGCCTCACCCTTCTTCGCGAGCGCGCCGTGCTCCCGGAGCAGCGCCGCGATGGTGTCCTCGGTTGCCGATACGACCCCGCGGGCGCGCATCCGTTGGAACATCAGGTCTTCCTTCGGATGGTGTGTATGGTCGGGGTAGCGGGTCATATAGGTCATGATGTCCCGCATCAGCTCGAAGTTGCCGTTGCTCTCGTCCTCGACCGCGTCGAGTTCGCGCGCGAGCAGATCGAGCAGTTGGTTCATGTTGCGGTGATCCTCGTGAAGAGCGTCCAGTACCGTGGACATGTCGTAGCCTCCGGTGCGGATGATCCCGCGTCGCATCCGCATCCATTAGACCATGAGAGCGCGGCGCCCCGTTTGATCCTGATCAATCCGCCGGGGATCTCTCGTCTTCGTCGTCGTTGGAGAGGATCCGCACCGCCGGGGTGTCGAGGTCGTCGAGCTGTCCGGACCGAACCGCCCATACGAAGACCCGGCGACCGCCACGGCGACAACGGCCCGGTTTTGTCCTCCCGTTTTGCCCTCCCATGGTTCGCGGTCGGTCCGCTTCCTGCAACTTCTGTAGAATCCGACGCCTGCTGCGTCGTGGTGGAGATCGAGCCGATGCGGATCTGGCCGAGGGTCGCGGAGATGGTCGGCTCGCACGGGCGTTGCGCGCTGGTGACGGTCGCGGCGGTCCGTGGCTCCGCGCCACGCGAGCCCGGAGCGCGCATGGTGATCGCGCCGGACGGCGGCTTCCATGGAACGATCGGGGGCGGCGAGCTCGAATGGCGGGCCATCGGTGCGGCGCGCGACGCGCTTTCACGAAATGCACCGGCGGCGACCCTCGACCGGTTCACCCTGGGTCCCGATCTCGGCCAGTGCTGCGGCGGAAGCGTGCGGCTGCTCACCGAGGTCTTCGATCGTGATCGGCTCGATGAGATCCGGGCCCTCGCCGCGCGTGAAGCCGCCGGACCCTTCGTGACCCGCGGGCGGATCGGTCCGCGGGCGGTCGAACGCATCGTCATCGACGACGCCGGGCACGAGGGGGGTGAGACGCATGAGGCGTCCAGCCCTGCAAGCGACGACCGCTGGCGCGGTCGCTTGGCGATTCCGCGCAGCGGAATCGCGGGTGCCTCGACCAACGCCACTCCTGCCCCTGCCGAGCGCGTCCTCGGCGGAGTCGCTCCGCACGAAGCTCCTCCCGTCGTGATCGAAGACGACGGCGCCATCGTCGAGCGGTTCCGCGACCCCCGGCGCCCGCTCTGGCTGTTCGGCGCCGGCCATGTCGGCCGCGCCCTGATGCTCGCCCTCGCCCCGTTGCCCTTCGACGTCACCTGGATCGA
Organism: uncultured Gammaproteobacteria bacterium; assembly: GCA_958295835.1. GTDB lineage: Bacteria > Pseudomonadota > Gammaproteobacteria > HK1 > HK1 > HK1. The sequence continues at coordinate 2,065,980 of OY282378.1, read as the reverse complement.
CGAGCGCGAGGACGTTTTTCCCTCGGCGGTGCCCGCCAGCGTGCGCCCGTTGCGAAGCGCCGATCCCGCGGGTGAACTCGCCCGGGCCCCCGACGGCGCCTTCGTGGTGGTGATGACCCACAACCACCCGCTCGATCTGGCCATCGTCCACGCGGCGCTCGCGGCCGCGCCGCCGGGGGCGGCGGGGCGCTTCGGCTACGTGGGGCTCATCGGATCGGCCAGCAAGCGGGCCCGGTTCGCGCGCAGGCTGCGCGAGGCCGGTATCGCGGAGGATCGGATCGCGGGGCTCGTCTGTCCCATCGGCATGACCTCGATCCGCTCGAAGCACCCGGCGGCCATCGCGGCCGGCATCGTCGCGCAGCTCCTCGAACGGGCGGGTGCGTGAGCGCCTGCGCCCGTGCAGGCATGGATTCGACCGTGCGTCGGATCCCTCCGATGCGCCCGAACCGCCGGCCCGCCCCGGAGCCGAGGGTTTCGTGTGTTCGGCGCCGTCAACGGCAAGGGCGAGGTCGGCCCGGAGCACTTGGGCGGCCTGAGCGCGGCTGCTTCGATATGCGTCCGGAGTGGGAGATCGGGCTCGGCGCGAGGGAGGGGAGGGTGCCATGAGCGAACCGTCGTCCGGGATGAATGGGCCGCTGCCCGGAAACGGGGAGTACCTGCTCGAAGCGCTGGACGTCGTGAAGCGCTTCGGTGACTTCACCGCGAATGATCGGGTGACCCTGCGCCTGCGCCCGGGGGAGATCCACGCGCTGCTTGGCGAGAACGGCGCCGGCAAGTCCACGCTCGTCAAGATCGTCTACGGCGCGCTCCAGCCCACGGAAGGGCGCCTGCACTGGCGCGGCGAGCCGGTGACGGTCGCGAATCCCGCCGCCGCCCGGCGGCTGGGGATCGGCATGGTCTTCCAGCACTTCTCGCTGTTCGAGGCGCTCTCCGTGGCGGAGAACATCGCGCTCGCGCTGCCCCCCGGCCCGTTCGACCTGCGGGCGCTGGGCGCGCGTATCGCGCAGGTCTCGGCGGAGTACGGCCTGCCGCTGGAGCCGACCGCCCTGGTCGCGGATCTGTCCGTCGGTGAGCGCCAGCGCATCGAGATCGTGCGCTGCCTCCTCCAGGAACCGCGCCTGTTGATCATGGACGAGCCGACCGCGGTGCTCACCCCCCAGGAAGCCGAGCAGCTCTTCGTCACGCTGCGCCGGCTCGCGGACGACGGCTGCTCGGTGCTGTACATCTCGCATCGGCTGGCGGAAGTGCAGCGGCTCTGCCACGACGCGACGATCCTGCGTCACGGCAAGGTGGTGGCGAACGTCGATCCGCAAGCCGAGACGGCCGGCTCGCTCGCCCGGCTGATGGTCGGCGCGCACGTGCATACGGTGAGCATGGAGGCGCGCGCGGGCGACGGGCCGGTGATGCTCGCCGTCTCCGGCCTGACCCTCCCCGCCGGCGGTCCGTTCGGCGTGCCGTTGCGTAGCGTCTCGATCGAGGTCCGGGCCGGAGAGGTGGTCGCGATCGCGGGGGTGGCGGGCAACGGACAGTCCGAGCTCTTCGAGGCGTTGTCGGGCGAACGGCTCGCGCCGTCGCCGGAGACCATCGCCGTGGCCGGCGTCCTCTGTGGGACGCGGGGGGTCACCGCGCGCCGCCGGCTCGGCGCCGCCTTCGTGCCGGAGGAGCGGCTCGGGCACAGCGCAGTTCCCGGCTTCGTGCTCTCGGAGAACGTGCTCCTCACCCAGCACGCCTGCGGGCGCGGGATGGTGCGCGCGGGGTTCGTCATCCGGCCCGAGACCCGGACGGTCGCGAATCGCGTCAACACCCGCTTCGACGTGCGCACGAGCCACGAGAACCCGGAGGCGAGCGCGCTCTCCGGCGGCAATCTCCAGAAATTCGTGGTCGGGCGCGAGCTCGACCGTGATCCGAGGTTAGTGGTGATCGACCAGCCGACCTGGGGGGTGGACGCGGGCGCCGCCGCGCTCATCCGCCAGGCGCTCGTGGACATGGCGCGGGCCGGCGTCGCGGTGCTGGTGGTGAGCCAGGATCTGGACGAGATCTTCGAGATCGCGGATCGCATCGCGGTGATTTCGCGCGGCGAGCTGTCCGAGGCATACCCGGCGGACACGATCGACCGCGAGCGCATCGGCCTGCTGATGGCCGGAGCGCACGAGACCGGCGCCGCTACACCGTAATCCGCAACTGCATTCCCAACGCCCGCGTGATCCGCATCACCGTGGCGAAGGTGGGGTTGCCGTCCTCGGACAACGCCTTGTGAAGCCCCTCGCGGCTCATTCAGGAGCCGCTGCCGGTCTTCTCCTCGTCCGTCTCTTCGAGCGTGCGTGTGAGCTCGTCCATGCGCTTGGCGATATAGTCGCGCTTGAACGACGGCAGCTCGTAGGCCCAGCCCTTCCACCGCGCGTTCAGCCGCTCGGCCTCGGCCCGGACGTCATCGAGCGGATGCAGGGGGCCGGTCGTATCCTTCGGCTCCGCGTCCGCTTCGCCTTCGGCCGCTCCGACTGCATCGGCCAGCGTCTCGTCAACCTCGGCGCGTAGCTGCGCCCAGGCGTCGTCTCCGCGCATGACGGTGTCGAGGTGGATGCGCAGTCCGTCGAACGTGGTGACCTTCACACGCTTGTCCACGGAGCCGGCAAAGTTCAGAGAGGACGATGGCGCGACGTCTTCGAAGCGCAGGTCTTCGAGGAAGCGCCCGATGTCGTTGATACGGTATTGGGAATCGGCCTCGCGGTCCGCGGGAATGTCTCGCAACACGAAGTCGGCGTCAGCGGGAGCCGACTTGCCCACCACGATGACCGAGCCGTCCGCGTGCACGACCTCGACGCCGCGCAGACGCTCGCGCTCGATACGCGCGACCATGCGATCCAGCCAGTCGATGATCGTGTTCCCACCCGGGACCGAGCCCTCCACGAGCCATGCCATTGGATCGCCGGCGACACGGATGTAGAGCTCGGTGCGGCTGGCGTCGGACTTCGAGGGCCGGCGGTCGCCGAGCACCCAGTCCGCAAGCTCGGCGCCCGATGTGTCCTGGAGCACGTAGCGCACCGACTTCGCATCCTTGCCGGACGGATCCTCGAGCCAGAGCTTCGGGTAACGCTCCGGATTGCTCGTCTTCGGCTCGACCCGCTCCATACCCGCCGCGCCGAGAAGCAGCTTGTGGACCCGGTCCGGGTCCGCCGCGTAACGCTCCTTCTCCTCGACGACCCACGTGTCGCCGTCCCGCGCCAGGGTGAACGTGCCCGCGTTTCCCGTCACCCGGACCCGCGCCACGGAGTTCACCTGCCGGAGCAATGCCGGAAAGACGGCTTCCCCGTCATGTTCCGCGGTGTCCGGCCCCCGATCGACGAAGAAAACCGCGCCCACCGCGACCAGCGTCACGACGGCGAGTATCAGAACCGAGCGAGCGGGTCGCATCGACCGTGTCCTCCTCTCATGCGTTTCTACACCGTCGTTGCGCCCGCGGCCCGCCGGCGACGAAGCTGCGCCAGTCCTGCCACCAGTCCGCTGAACCCGATGAGGATCGGCACGAGCCCGATGTTCGCGAACTTGAGCCACGACTCGAGCGTCTCGATGTCGGCGCGGAGCCGACGCCGGACCTCACGAAGCTCCTTGCGGATCCGCACCCGCTCCTGACGAAACCTGACCAGCTCGTCTCGCTGCGCGTCGGTGATGATCAGGGTGTCGTTGCCCTGGTTGCTCTCCTCGAGCTCCACCAGTCGGCGTTCGGTCTCTTCCAGTTGCGCGATCAGCTCCTGCTCCTTCGCGCGAAAGGCGCGCTCGGCACGCTGCTCGAGCGCGACGACCCGGGTGAAGGGCCGGGTGAACGTGCCGCGATTGCGCACGCTGATGAGGTCGCCCGAACCGCTGAGGTTGTCGAGGGCGTTGACCACCAGGGTAGCGTTCGCGGCGTTCGGCAACGCGATCCGGCTGCCGAGGAACTCCTCCACCACCACCCAGAATCGATCCGCGAGCATGTCGGCATCCGCGACGACGATGATCCGGGCGTCCTCGACGGATTCGGAAACGTGCCCGGCCTTCGGCTCCTCCACGCTCTCCGCCTCACCTCCCTCGGCGGGCTCGTCTCCCTGCTCCCCGGACCGCTCCGGGAGCGGGCGCCCGCCGGGGAACGCGGTGCCGATCTTGCCCGAAATACGCGCGACCACCGTGTAGGCCTGGTCCTGCGGTGTGTACTCGTCGAGCAGGTCACGGGGGTCCGTCGTCACCGCGGCGACCTGTGCGGTGGTGAATCGTGCCGCGCCGGGCGTGGTGGTCACGAGCGGCGTGAACGTGGTCGTCGCTCCCTCCTCGGGCTCGAGATACCCTGGGGTGCCGAATCCGAGATTGCCCAGATTGCCGGTGACGATGTCGTCCTGGTCGAACGTATGCGGAGTGACGTTCATCCATACCGGGTAGTCGAACGTCAGCAGGCGTCCGCCCTGCTCCATGCGCACCTTGAGCGCGAGGTCGAGATCCGCGACCACATCGTCGCCGAGCTTCACGCCCCATGCGGAGAGGAGCTCGTCAATCCCGGATCGGCGCGAGCCGGCCGGTTGCATGAAGCCGCCGGCCATGCCTTCCTGCTGGCTCTCGGAGTACGGGTCGACGAACGCGACGACCCTCCCGCCCCGCAACACGTATTGATCGATGGCGTAGAGCGCCTCGCGCGGCAATGCCTGCGGGTGGGCGAGCATCAGGACGTCGATGTCCTCGGGGACCTCGTCGAGCTGCGGATGCAGCGAGCGGAGCTCGAAGAGCTGGCGTATCTGCTCGACGACCATCCAGGGCTGCGCGCCCATTCCGCCGAGCGCGGCCTGCATCGGCGGCCCCTGGCCTTCGATCGGCAGCGAGCTCAGCAGGCCGACGATCTTCTGCTTCGGGTTCGTGAGGTTGTATATCAGCTTGGTGACGTCGTACTCGAGGGACTGTTCGCGCTCCGCTGCGAAGAATGGAATGACTTCCTCGTCGTCGACGGAGCTCGTCCCGGCGAGACCGAAGTAGAAGATCCCCTCGTCCAGCCCCAGCGGCACACCGCGCAAGCCGTACCCGACGGCCCGGTCCTCTTCATCGGAGAACGGCTCGGGGTCGATCACGTGCAGCGTCAGCTTCCCGCCGGAGAGCCGCTTGTACTCGTCGAGCAGCGCTCGCACGCGGTCGGCGTACCCTCCGATACCGGGTACCCGCTCCAATTCGCGCCGCGACAGATAGAACCGCAGGGTCACGGGTTCATCGAGGCCTGCGAGGACTGCATGGGTCCCTTCCGAGAGGGTGAAGAGACGGTTCTCGGTCAGATCGACGCGCATCGGGCCGAGGAGCCGGCTCGCGAGAATGTTCACGGCGAACAGAAGTACGAGGGCGAGCACGACTCCGGTCGTGGTCATCAGACGGCTGGTCATGCGCTGCTTCTCCTTCGTGCCGGCGCGGTCAGCATCCGTTCGCGCTCATTTCGCCTTGCGCCACTCGATCACCACCGCGTTGACGAACAGCCAGAACACGATGAGCGAGACGAAATAGACGACGTCGCCCGCCCGGACCACACCCTTGCTGATTGCCTGAAAGTGGGTGAGGAAGCTGAAGGAGCGGACCGCGTCCACGACGATCGCCGGGGCGAGCGCGCTTACGAGCTCCAGCACCAGCGGAAAGCCGCTCAGGACGAAGCCGAGGCAGACCACGCCGCTCACCACGAACGCGATGACCTGGTTGCGGGTCAGGGCGGAGATGCACGAGCCGATTGCGAGGAATGCCCCGGCCATCAACAGGCTGCCGAGATAGCTGGCGAGGATGACGCCGTTGTCGGGGTCGCCCAGGTAATTGACGGTGATCCACAACGGGAAGGTGAGCGCCAGCGCGATCGCGGTGAATTTCCACGCCGCGAGGAATTTCCCGAGCACGGCCTGGGTCATGGTGACCGGGAGCGTGAACAGCAGCTCGATGGTGCCGGAGCGCCGCTCCTCCGCCCACAGGCGCATCGAGAGCGCGGGAATGAGAAACAGGTACAGCCAGGGGTGGAACTGGAAGAAGGGCCGGAGGTCAGCCTGCCCGCGCTGGAAGAAGTTGCCGATGTAGAACGCGAAGATGCCGCTCAGGAACACGAAGATGGCGAGGAAGACGTAGGCGATCGGGGTCCCGAAGTAACCGGACAGCTCGCGCTTGTAGATGATCCACACGTTAGCCATTGCCCGCGTCTCCCTCACCGGTGGTGATCGCACGAAACACGTCGTCGAGGCGGCCCCGCTCGACGTGCATCGCGGTCACGCGCCATCCGTTCGCATGCGCCGCGGCGCTGACCGGACCCGCGAGCGGACCGTCGTCGGCCGGAAGCAGCAGCAACTCCAGCCTGCCGTCGGACTGCGAGGTCACCTCGGCATGCGATACGCCGGGGACCGCCCGGAGCGTCTCGACCACGCCGCTCGGGTCGGTGATCGCCAGGCCGAGCCTGAGCGCGTTGTGCATCCGCGAACGGCGGAGCAGATCTTCCGGCGTCCCGTCGCTCACCAGCCGGCCGCCCGCGATGATCGTCGCCCGCGTGCATACCGCGTCCACCTCTTCCAGGATGTGCGTCGAGAGGACGATCACCTTCTCGGCCGACATGCCGCGGATGAGGGCGCGCACCTCATGCTTCTGGTTTGGATCGAGGCCGTCGGTGGGTTCGTCGAGGATCAGGATCTGCGGGTCGTGGAGGATGGCCTGGGAGAGTCCCACGCGCCGCTTGAATCCCTTCGACAGCGTGTCGATCGGCATTTCGAGGACGGATCCGAGGCTGACCTTCTCCACCACGGAATCGATGCGGCGCCGCGCTTCCGCGCCCCTGAACCCGCGAATTCCGGCGACGAACTGCAGGAACCCGCGCGTCGTCATCTCCCCGTAGAGCGGCGCTCCCTCGGGCAGATAGCCGATCCAGCGCTTGACCTCCACCGGGATTGCCGCAACGTCCATTCCACCGACGCGGATGGCGCCACGGTCGGGCGTCAGAAACCCGGCCACCATCTTCATGGTGGTCGACTTTCCCGCCCCGTTCGGCCCGAGGAAGCCGAGCACCTCGCCGCGGTTGACGCTGAACGAAACGTCATCGACCGCGGTGATCGGTCCGAACCGCTTCGTGATGTGGCTGATCTCGATCATGCGGCAGGTGACTCCTCCGGAAGCATCGAGTGCGCACATGCTCAATGGGGATACCTCGACACATTTCAACCCTGGACGGTCCTGAAGGGGGGCCGGGACCGATTGAAATCCTCCGCCGAGCCCGCATGTGCCGGTGAAGTCTACTGGAACACACTCGATGAACGAGCGAGAGGGACCATGCCCGAGGCGATGGAGGGCCGCCGCGGGGGCCATCGCGGGATACCTCCTTGCAATGAGCGCCGTCCATGCGGCGACGCCACCGCTGCCGCTGCGCGACGGCATTCCGACACTCGCGCCCCTGCTCGAGAAGATCACCCCCGCGGTGGTCAACGTCTCGGTCGCGACGACGGCTCCCCAGCGCCATAACCCGCTGTTTCGCGACCCGTTCTTTCGCCGCTTCTTCGACCTGCCGGACGACGCCCCGGCGCGGCCGCGGCAAAGTGCCGGCTCGGGAGTGATCGTCGATGCCGACCGTGGCTTCGTGCTGTCCAACCACCATGTCGTCGCCAGAGCCGACTCGGTGATGGTCACTCTGAAGGACAGCCGCCGCTTCGAGGCCGAGATCCTGGGCAGCGATCCGGGGACCGATATCGCGCTGCTCCGAATCGAGGCCGACGGACTCACCGCGCTCCCGATCGGAGACAGCGACGCGCTGCAAGTCGGTGATTTCGTCATCGCCATCGGCAACCCCTTCGGGCTCGGCCAGACCGTCACCTCGGGGATCGTGAGCGCGCTCGGGCGCAGCGGGATCAACGTCGAGGGCTACGAGGACTTCATCCAGACCGACGCCTCGATCAATCCGGGCAACTCGGGCGGTGCGCTCGTGAGCCTGCACGGCGAGCTGGTCGGCATCAACACCGCGATCATCGGACCGTCCGGCGGCAACGTGGGTATCGGCTTCGCGGTGCCCGTCAACATCGCCACCGCGGTGATGCGCCAGCTCGCGGAGCACGGCGAGATGCAGCGCGGGAAGATCGGGGTCATGATCCAGGATCTCACCCCGGACCTCGCCGAAGCGCTGGATCTCGACGTCGAACGCGGCGCGCTGGTCTCCCGCGTCGAGTCCGGCTCACCGGCCGAGGCAGCGGGACTCCAGGCCGGCGACGTCATCGTGGCGGTGAACGGCTCGGAGGTGGAAGGCTCGCGCGATCTCAGGAACGCCATCGGGATGGTTCGAGTCGGCGAGGCGGTCGAGATCGACGTGCAGCGCGAGCGGATCCGTATCCGGCTCGATGTCCGCATCGGCGGGGCGGAGACCGGCGCACCTTCCGGCGCGGTGGAAGCGCCTCCCGCGCTTCGAGGCGCGATGCTCCGCGACCTCGCGCAGGGGGATCCGGCCTACGGCCGCATCGAGGGGGTCTTCGCCGCGGAGGTGGAGCCCGGCTCTCCGGCCGCGCGCAACGGCATCCGGCCGGGCGACGTCATCGTGGCGGTGAACCGGCGCCGGGTGCGAAACGCCGAAGAGCTGGAGAAAGCGTTCGCACTGGCCGGCGAAGTGCTCGCGCTCAACATCGTGCGTGGCAACGGACAGTTGTTCATTGTCATCCGCTGATCGGCGCCGTACTGCGGCGTTCCGCACCGGCGCTCTCCGGATCATGGCCTGGGTGCCGCCGGGGCACTGGCCAAAGGGCTGAGCGGAAGCGGGAGACGTGGCCGGAGCAGGAGATTCGGAAGGGCGTCGCGGGCTCGGAGGCATCCGAGCCCTGAAGGCTGGAGGCGCTATGACTCGCCTGGCTGCGCGCGTCCGGTGAATCCGAGCCCTTCGAGCAGTCCGCCGATTCGGGCGGTTTCCTTCTCGACGGCGGCGAGCCGCGCCTCGACCCGGTCGATCCGTCCGCCGAGTCGAAGCACGAGGCCGGCAAGCGAGATCCAGCCGGCGAGAATGGCGATGAGTTCCGGCGACATGGGCACACCGTATCATGGACTCATGCAGGCCACACTTCGCGGCGAGCCCGTCAGACGCAGGACAAGGCCCCGAATTTCGTGAACAATCCATCATCCCGATCGCCGCCGCGGATCGGATGTCATCCGTCCTCCCGCGTATCCATCCGTCCGGCTGTCTTGCAAGTCCCGGATTTCGGGAGCGCCGGATATACTCGCCGGCCTGACCCACACACCCATCTTTCGACCATGACCGCATCCTTGTTCCACATGATCCCGGGTGGAGCCCGGCCGGTGGCGCCGTACAGCCACGCGGTCGAGGCGGACGGCTGGGTCTTCCTCACCGGACAGATCCCGAACCATCCCGAAGACGACGCGCGACCGTTCCCGCCGGCCATCGAAGACCAGACGCGACGGGTGATGGACAACCTCGCCATCGTGCTCGAAGGCGTCGGACTCGGTCTCGGGCACGTGGTGGCCGCCCGCGTCTTCCTTACCCACTTCGAGGAGGACTACGAGCGGATGAACGACGTGTATCTGTCGTACTTTCCGCCGGACCGCCTGCCGGCGAGGACCTGCATCGGGGTGACCGCGCTGGCGCGCAACGCGCGGGTGGAGATCGACTTCATCGCGCGCCGGCCCGATTGAACCGGGCCAATCGCTCGCCACGGCGGGTATCCCGGTCGAGTCCCCCGGCCATTCCGAGCCGCCCGAGCGGATCCCCGTCGGCGCGAGCCGCTGCCTGCTCGGCGATGCGGTCCGCTACGACGGCGGACACAAGCACGACCGTTACGTCGAGATGCAGCGCTACCTGGAGCCGTATCCCGATGACCTTGGGCTCGGGAACCATCTCTGACTCCGCAACCGGGGACGCAGCGGCGGGGCGGACGACCGCTGCCGCCGGAAGACTGCGCAATGCGAGTCCGGCACGGACATCCCGAGCTTGCAGGCCCCGGTCCGACTCGGTCAGGACGCGGGGACCGGCCGGCCGTCGGCTCCGTCGTGCGCGACACCCAGGAAATCGAGAATGGTGGGCGCGACGTCCACCGCGTTCGTCCGCGCCTCGATGCGCCGTACCCGGCCGGAGCCGTCGTCGATGATCAGCACCGGGTTGGTCTCGTATCGGCCGAGTCCGCCATGCTGGCCCCGTCCGGGCGCGTCGATACTCGAGAACCGGCAGCCCGCGACGTGGGAGATGCCGGGAATGCCGAACCGGTTCGGCGCGTCGCGCCCGGCCATCGCGAACGCAATGGCCAACCCCCCGTCCTCGCGCTGCCCCACCTCGGCGAGCGCGGCGCCCGCGAACACCGGACCGCACCACGGCTGGCGCTCCAACCACTCGACGACGACGTCGCGCCGTGACCACGCCCCGTTCGACAGATAGACCAGTGCGCCCATGCCACTGGATGCGAGGACCACGTCGCTCGATTCGGCATCGGCCTTGAGCCCCGCCTCGATCATCAACGCTTCGACCGGGATGACCTGGTCGGTGGTCTCGTGCCCATGGTCGGAGCACACCACGAGCAGGATCTCCTCGCCACGATCGCGCATCCTCCCGACCGCCGCCACGACATCCGCAACGTTCGCGTCCGCCGCCCGCACCAGCGCGCGGTGTTCGCCGGAGCCGAGCTCCATGGCGTGCTGGGAGTGGTCGGGCTCGCAGAGCCACAGCGTATGCAAAGCGTACCCGCCCGGTGCGTCGAGCGCCGCGCAGAACCGGCGGGTGGTCTCGCGGTCGCCGGAAGCGTCATACGTGACGTCGAGATGCTCCGGCCCGTCCACCGGCTCGAACCCCAGCCGGTGGGATCCGCTGCGGTGCAGCAGCAGTCCGTGTCCGTCCGGGTCCTGCATGTGGGCCGCGCCCGCCGAGGAATTGAGCCAGCCCGCCGCCCCACCGTGCCCGCGCAGCCGCTCGCTCAGGGTGGGTCGGCGCAGGGTGCGCCCCGTCGCCCGGCGAAGCCTCTCGCGAAACTCCGGCGGCCCCACCGGCACCGGAACGAGACCATCTCCTTCGTCGAGCGCGATGACGTTGCCGTGCAGCCCGTGGGAGGCGGGAAAGCACCCGGTGGCCAGCGATGCGGAGTTCACCCGGGTCGCGGAGGGGAAGACCGATCGGTGGTCGGGGTACCACCGCGCGCTCGCCGCGAGCCGATACAGGCTCGGCGTGAACGCATCGTTTACCAGATCGCCGCGCAATCCATCGACCACGACGAGGACCGCGCGACGCTCAGCCGGCATGGGCTGCCGTCCCATGACGGACGACTCGGGCGGAGCCGGTGCTCATCGGCGATCGTCCGGTCTGCTCGACTTGTCAGATCCAGAGATCGTCGAGTGAGATCGATACACCGGGTAGCATGGACAGGGCAACGGATTCGGAGTTCTCCGGGCGGAGCAGCTCTCGATACCCCCTTCTTGTCGGATGGCGATGGAGTTCCAGATTCCGTGCGTTCAAATCGACCAGCCAGACCTCCGGAATGCCGTGTCGCGCGTAAAGAGGCATCTTGATATCCCGATCATAGCCCAGGGAAGTGTCGGCGATTTCTACGAGCAGGAGGATGTCCTCCGGCGCCGGATGGGAGTTCCTGTAGAAGTCCGCCCTGTTTCGCAAGACGGCAATATCCGGCTGTGGTTCGGATCGCTCTGCCAGCAAGACAGGGTTCCGGGGAGACAGGATTGCACGCCCGTCCAGTGCTTGATTGAACAAGCTGGTCAAACGCATGACCGTGCCGGCATGGAGACTTCCGATCGGAGCCATGTCGATCAACTCCCCTTCTATAAGTTCGACACGGTCGTCTTCAGAAAAAATACCGACCTCTCCCATCCTGTGAAAGTCATGGGTCGTGAGGAGATGCCGAATGGGTTTCCGGACCGCTTGAATCGCCATCGGAGCACTCCTTCAGATAGATCGAGGTCCGACATCCGGTGCGCGTCGGCTCCACTACGGCCATACTGACGAATGCGTGTTGTCCTGTCCAACCGGCAATGCCGTCTGCCGGCCCATTGTATCGACGGAACAGCGTTCACGGATCTCGACAACCCTGCCACCCCTTGAAGTCCGCTCAGAAGAAGCGCGACAGAGTGAGCTGTACGTAGTCGTCGCGGTGGAGCGGGAACATCGGGTCGCCGCCTTCGACTCCAATCCAGGCCCGCGCCTCGAGCTCGACCTTCCAGCGTTCGCCGATGCGTCGCGACGCTTCGAGGCTGAGGGTCGTCGCGTCGCCTTCGACGTCGGCGATGACGCCCGCGAGGAAATCGGTGCCGGCCTCGTCGTTGAGCGCAAGGCGCACGCCCGCGAAGACATCGTTCTCGAGCGGCTGCGGGGCATTGCCGCCCCGCCCGTCGAACAGGTGCTCGACGAGCAGGCCCAGGTCCGTGCCGCTCTCGTCGATGCCGAACCACGTGTACTCGAAGCCGGCGACCCATGCCAGGTAGGAACCTCCCTGACCCGATTCATGGAGCGCTTCGAGCTTCCACAGCATCGCGTCCCGGGTGGCTTGCAGATCGAGCGAGGTGCGATGCACGACGTCGTAACGGGGCGCGAGCACCGCCCCGGCCGGGCGGCATCCGGATGTGAGCGCCGGCCTGCCGTCGGCGCAAACCGGCAGGGGCCGGAGCCGCGGCTCCCGGCTCGTGCCGTGGAAGTAGGCGACGCCGACGTCGAAATCCCCGATCGCATGTGACCACCGCACCGCATGGTCGATACGCTGCCGGCCCGCACCGGACTCGTAGGTGGCGCGGTCCGTATCGACGAACGGCTCGGAGCGCAGGCGCCCCTCCCGCCCCGGAAAGGTCCGCTCGCGAAACCCCGGCAGCACGAAGAAGTCGAGAGTGCCCCAGTCGCGGATGAGGGTGAGGTTGACGAGGGGCTGCCCGAGCTTGTCCTCGCGATCGACGTTCTCCACGAGGTCCGTTTGATTGACGACGTCGACGAGATGGCGGGACTCGGTGACCCCCCAGAACACGCGGCCGATGCCGATGCGAAGCTCCGACGCCTCGAACACCCGCTGGTAGAGCAGCTCCCGCACGTCGAAGTGCGTGCGCCCGTCGTCCGCGGTGTCGAGTCGCAGGAACGGCGTGAACAGCAGGCTCTGCCGTCCGTCGTCGAAAGCGTGATGGAGCTCGGGCTGAACCGCGAGCGAGAGGCCGTGGCGGCTCTGGCCGGGATGCGCGGGGGACTGCGTGAAGCCGCGTGGTTCGAACGCGAGGTGGCCGCTGAGCTCGATCGCGCCGGATGAGGGCGCGAGCGCGAGCAGCGCCGCCGCGAGAACCGCTCGGCAATGCTTCGTATTCGATCCTGCGCGGACGCGGGCGTCTCGCCCGTTTGCCATGTGGCGGGCTTCCGGTGGCGGACCTTCGGTCCGCGCTTGCGGGCGGGACGCCCGTGTCCCCGTGGGGTACGCCGCTCCCGGGATGGCCCGCGGTCCCAGGGCGCGCCGTTCCCGGGTACGCCCCCACCTCACCGCGCCCGCTTCAGCGCGTTCCGGTCGAAGTCGCGCTCGCCGAGCCCGGTGCCGAAGCGGTAGTCGCTCCACCGGAGCTCGGTGCTCTTGCCGTTCTGGTGGTTCACCATGTGCATCAGGCCGGGACGCCAGTATCGGCCGTCATACTGCCGGTAGTCCTCCATCGTGAGCGTCTTGAGCAGTGCGTCCTTCCGGTCGTGGAACTCGATCCTGACCACTTGCCACATCTCGCCGTCGATCCACGCGATCTGGCGCGTATACCCGGAATGCTCGTATTCGGGATAGCGCTCGACGACCATCGTCTTCCTGCCGTCGAGCGCCTCGTCGCGCAGCCACTTGTAGCGGTACTTCTCGACCTCCTGGGACGTGAGATCCTCGTAGGCGAATTCGCTGCCCATGAACGGCCCCGACTTGTTCGCGGACGAGATCCGCTTGACCCGCTTCAGCGCCGGCAGGTAGAGCCACTGGTCGTCGGGCTTCGTCGCATGGGTGACGCTCAGGAATGCCGAGCCCTTCACGTCCCGCGGGCTGTCGAACACGGTGAGGCTCCGGTCGCCGTCGCCCTCGACCTCCAGGGTGCTGACGCGGATCGCCCGGCGGCTCTCCTGCCCCTGCCGGTTGCGCAGGATCATGACCAGCTTTGCGCGCTGGTCTCCCCAGCCGCGGTCGCGGCGATCCATCTCCCGGGCGATCGCGAGGCCCTTCTCCTCGGGCGATTCCGCCCCGGCGTCAGGCGGGAGCGCGACCGCCAGCAGCGCGATCAACGGCAGTGCCTTCATCGCTACCTTCATCGGAGTCTCCTTCATCGACGTGTCCCTCGACCTTCATGAGCCTTCTCCTCGGGAGATTCCGCGCCGGCTTCAGGCGGGAGCACGACCGCCGGCAGCGCGATCGACGGCAGTGCTTTTTTCGCTACCTTCACCGGTGTCTCCTTCATCGATGTGTCCTTCGACCTTCATGAGCAGGGGAGGCAGGAGGAAGAAATCGGCGATGAGCGCCAGGGCGATGACCAGCGCGGTGAGCTGTCCCATGCCGGAGTTGAGTTCGAAGCTCGACAGGCTCAGCACCAGACAGCCCGCCACGAGCACCACCGAGGTCGTGAGCAGGGCGCGGCCGACGGTCACGAACGCATAGCGCACCGCATCGGGCGGCGCGCAGCCGAGCTCGCTCCGGGCGCGGCGGTACTTGCTGAGGAAGTGCACCGTGTCGTCGACCACGATGCCCAGGGTCATGGTGGTCACCACCGACAGGGAGAGCCCGACCTCTCCCACCGCCAATCCCCAGATACCGAAGCCCATCGCACCGGGCACGAGATTCGGGACGAGGCTCGTGAGCCCGAGCCGTAGCGACCGCAGCGCGGCGATGAGGACGATGGAGATCCCGATGAGCGCAAACGTGGCCCCGATGAGCATGGAGCGGATGTTGCGCCGGCCCAGGTACGCGAACATCAGGCTGGTGCCGGAGCCCTCGGCGCGAGCGATGTTCGGCGCATGAGCGACCAGCCATTGCTGCGCGCGCCGATCGAGATCGAGCACCTCGTTCGACGAGAGCGTCTGCGTCGCAACCGACATCCGGGTCGCCGACTTGTCCACGTCGAGCTGATTGTTGAGGTCGAGGCCGTAGGGAAGCGACATCTCGTAGAGGAGCAGATACTGCGCGGCGAGGTCGCGGCTCTCGGGAAGTCGGTACTCGGACGGGTCGTCGCCGTGCATGCTCATGTTGAGCCGCCGGAAGGTGTCGGTGATGACGTTGACGTGGATCGTCTCGGGTTGCTGCTCGTACCACTCGGCGAACGCCGCCACGTCGGCGAGGAAGGCGGGCTCGCTGACCGCGCCCGGTTCACCGGATGCGATCGAGTACTCCATCGTGTACAGGCCGGTGAGGTTCTCGACCGTGAAATCCGCGTCGCGCCGAAACTCGATGCTGTCGTCGAAGTAGTGAAGGAAGACGTCGTTCAGCTCGTTACGCGATATCGACGCGACGAGCACCACCACCACCGCGACGGACCCCCATAGCAGTCCCCTGCGCCGGCGCACGACGAACTCCGCGAGCTTCACCATCGCCGCATCGTGGCGGTGTCCGGTGGCACGCGCCCGCACCGGCAGGAGCGAGAGCAAGGCCGGCAGAAAGGTGACCGAAAGCACGAACCCCGCGCCGACCCCGAACGCGGCGAACGTCCCGAGATGGCGGAAGGGCGGCACGTCGGAGAAGTTCATGCTCAGAAGGCCGAGCGCGGTGGTCAGGCTCGCCAGGAAGACCGGCTGGAGATTGATCCGCAGCGACTCGACGATCGCGGCCCGCTTCAGGTCCCCGGTCCGCGTGCGCCGGAGCAGGGCGCCGGCGCCCCGCTCCGCGAGGGTACGGGACGCGTCGGCCTGCATGCAGTGGAGCAGGGTCACGAGGATGTGAACGCAGTTGGCGATCGCCACCGTCAGCACGATGACCGGCGCGGCGGCCGAGGGCGGGGTGAGCGGGAAACCGGCCCAGCCACCGAGACCCATCGCGGTCATGATCGACAGTGCGACGACGAGCAGCGTCGCGAACGTCCCGCCGAACCCTCGGGTCAGCAGCGCGAGCATCAACGCCATGACCGCGAAGCTTGCCGGTACGAGGGTCTTCAGGTCGAGCTGGGTTGCTTCCACGAAGGCGTTGTTCATCATCACCAGCCCCGTGATCCGGACGCCGATGCCGGGGAAGCGCTCCCGGACCTCGTCCGCGAGACCGCGTGCGAATGCGACGACCATGGGGCCTTCCCGCGTCTCGTCCTCGCCCGGCAGCCGCACCACCACGTTGACACCGCTGACCCCGCCGTCGCGGGCGATGAGGCGTGCTGTAAGCCGGGGCTCGGCGAGGGCGACGGCGCGGATCCGGGACCGCTCGGCGGCATCCGCGCGGACCGCTTCGTCCACGAGATCACGCACCACGAGATCGTCGCCGTCGGCCGTGGTGTGCTGGAAGTTGGTGAGGGAATCGACACGGGTCGAGTACGGGATCTGCCAGGCCCGCTCGGTGAGCCAGGCAGCCGCGTCGAGGGCCAGGGCCGATGTGGCGTCCCGGTCGCCGGGGACGATGGCGAAGAAGACGTTGCCGGCCTCGGTGTACGTGTTCTCCAGTGCTTCGAAGGCGAGGAGCTGCGGATTGTCCTCGTTGAAATAGACGCGATAGTCCGACGAGAATTCGAGGAACCGCGCACCGCTCGCCGCGGCCGCGACCAGGATCAGGGTGACCGCGATGATCGGCCATCGCGCGGCGATGACCCACCCTCCGAGCCGTGCTTCGATCTCGCGCACCGTCTCCATCCCTCGCTCAGGCCTCGGATCGGCGTCCGCCCGGCGCCGCGGATCCGCGGAACGATTCTACGGAGGCGCGGGGACGTGGAATCGGCGGCGCCGCACCACCGACGCGCCAGCGGTCGCCCCTCGCATGGAACCAAGCCGTTCCCCGCCCGTCCACGGCGTTGGTGGAGGCACTCGCGATTCCGCGCAGCGGAATCGCCAAGCGACCGCGCCAGCGGTCGCCGCTTACCAGCGGTTTCTCAGCTCGCGCAGCTTCAGGAAGACGGTCTTCGGATCGAGCGGTTCGGCAAGGTCGGGGAACGCTTCGCGCAGCTTCGCGATGACGCTCGGGCTCGTGAGGCGGAAGAACGTGTTGATTTCCTTTTCGAGCCCCAGGGTGGAGACGAGGGCATCGTCCGGATCGCGCGCGTTCACGTCGCGCAGCAGCTTCGCCGCCTTCGCATTGTCCGGTTCGCGGTCGAGGGTGAAGCCGAGGTTGTGCTCCCAGTAGTCGTGACCGGGGTAGATCCGCGTCTCGTCGGGCAGCTTCACGAGCTGCCGGACGAACGTCTGGTAGAGCTCGTGGGGATGCCCGCCGTTGTGGCAGTTGCCGGCGCCGGCGTTGAACAGCGTGTCGCCGCAGAACAGCGCCGGCGTGCCGGTGTGCGAGAGCAGGCAGATGTGGCTCATCGTGTGGCCCGGGGTGTCGAGCGCTTCGAGCTCGACGGTGCGGCCGACCTTGACGACGTCGCCGGCTTCCAGCCCCTCGTCCATGCCGGGGATGCGCGAGCGCGCGTTCGCGTGGGCGAGGATCTTCGCGCCCGTCGCCTCGACCATGGGACCGTTGCCGCCGATATGGTCCCCATGCTCGTGGGTGTTGAGGATGCGGGTGATCTCCAGCCCGCGCGCCTTCGCCGCCGTCAGGCACTTGCGGTGGTCGAGCGGATCGACGGCGAGCGCCTCGCCGGTCTCCGGGCATGCGATCAGGTAGTTGAAGTTGCGATAGGCATTGGCGGTCCAGATCTGTTCGACGATCACGGTACGACTCCGGGGAAGTTCGAGGGAGCGGCATCTTACCGCGCCCCCGCGGGGGCATGGAGCACGAACGGTTGCTCGAACGCGGCACCGGGGCTGGCTGTCTTCGATCGCGAAGCTCCGGCAACCGCGGCCATGACGGAGCCCGGCCGCCGACGCACACCCCGGCGCGCACGCGATCCGGAGGCGACCGAAGGACTTGGCCCACGTCCATGCGCTCGAACACCGGGCCGCGGGCGACGATTCGTGACGGCCTGAAGCCTCAGCCGACCGAGGTGCTGATGACCCCGACCCCTGCGACGACGAGAACAACCCCGGCGAGTACCTTTCCCGTGATCCGTTCGTCGCCGACGGCTGCCGCCACGAGCAGGGTGAAGACCGGAAACGTCGCGACGATCGGCGCGACGACGGTCACCGTACCCGCCAGCAGTGCCGCGTACAGGAGTCCGATTCCGAGCGCCACACAGAGCCCCGTAATACAGAAATAGACGAGGCCCCGGCGCGGAAGGTTTCCCGGCCACCTTCCGCGGCGCCAGCGGTAGACGGCGGCGAGAATCACGAACGAGACCCCGAACGAGCAGAACCCCGCCATGAAGGGATTGGGCAGGAGGTCGATTCCAACCTTGCCGATCACGTGGTTGACGCCCCGGATCAAGGCGGTGCAGGTCGCGAAGAAGAGCGCGGCGGCAATCGCTCCTTGCCCCGCGACCACTCCCGCCCCGCGCCGCATCGGCATCCAGGCCAGGGTCGTGATGCCGAGTACGGTCAGCACGGTGCCGGCCGCGATGGCGAGCGTGATCCGTTCGCCCAGAAAGCCGATCGCGAGCGCTGCCGCGAACAACGGGGTGGTTCCGGCGAAGGTCGCTACGACGGTTGCGCCGGCCCGGGTGAACGCCTCGTTCGCGAAGTACATGGAGAGCGCGGGCTGCATGATGCCGATAATCGCGAATACCCAGAAACCGGCCGTGAACCATTCGTCGGCCCGCATCCACAACGGCGCCGTCAGGAGATAGACGGCGAAACACGTTCCTACCGCGACCAGCGTCCCGGTCAACGACTCGACGTGGGCCAGTCCGCGCTTGGAGGCGACCCCGGAAGCCCCGAAGGCGGCGGCCGCGGCGAGAGCGACGAGGCCGGCCAGGATCGTCTCGGAGTGGGTCATGGTCGTCCCGACGGCCGGACGGCCACCGTTTCTGCGAAGCGGCGCGGGAGGTTACACCATGGGCCGCGCCCGCGTGTCGGACGAGCCGTTGCCTTGCTGGCGTCGAAGCGTGAACCCGAAGCACCGGCGCCCCGACCGGGCGTGCGATTCAACCCGGACCGAAGGGCTTCATGACGAGGATGAGCTTCGGCAGGAGCGTGAGCGCCGCGAGCAGCGCGATGGACATCGCCAGCCCCGTGAGCAGCCCGAAGTAGATGGTGGGCAGGAAGTTCGAGAGCACGAGGATGGAGAAGCCGATGATGATGGTGGTCGAGGTGTAGAACACCGCCTTGCCGATGTTCGCGTGGCATACGTGCAGGGTCGCAATGTAGTCGCGCCGCTCCGCGAACTCCTCGCGGAATCGGTAGATGTAGTGGATGGCGTTGTCGACGGCGATGCCGATGGTGATCGCGGCGACGGTGATGGTCATCAGGTCCAGCGGGATCGAAAGCAGGCCCATCGCACCGAGCACGGCGCCGGCCGCGAGCAGGTTGGGAACGATGCCGAGCACCGCGAGGGTGAAGGAGCGAAAGAGCAGCAGGAGCATGACCGTGATCCCGCACAGCACCGCCCCGAGGGTCGAGATCTGCGACGTGAACAGGCTCTGGAGCATGTTGTTGTAGAGCACGAGCAGCCCGCTGACGGTGACGTCCTCCGGTCCGAGCTCCAGCTCGTCGCGCAGGCCCGCGCGGACCCGGTCCAGCAGCTCCTGGCGGCGCAGATCCGGCAGGGTGTCGCGGATGCGGAGCACGATCCGCGCTTCGTCGCGCAGGATGTCGATATAGGGCGCGATCAGGCGCTGCTTCAGATCGTCCGGCGCCCGCCGGTAGATGAGTGCGAGCCGGAGGCTGTCGAGCGGCTCGCCGTCGTTGAGCTTCTCCCCGACCCGGACCAGGGAAGCGAGCGAAAGCACCTTGCCGACCTCCGGTTGGCTCGCGAGCCAGTCGTGGACCTCCTTGATGCGCTCGATCTTGAACTTGGTGAACCAGTACCCGGCCTTCTCGCGCTCGGCCTCCGCGTCGTACACGGTCGGCTTCGGGGAGGGTTCGTCGTCGAAGATACGGTCCTCGTCGAGATCGAGGATGACCTGGAGCGGCGTGGTGCCGCCGAGCTCGCGGTCGATGAGCTCGAGCCCTCGATGGATCTCGGTATCCTCCCTGAAGTAGTCGACGAAGCTGTTCTCGACGGTGAGCCGGGACACCCCGAGCGCGCAGACCACGAGCAGCACGAGGGAGACGCCCGTCACCACTCCGCCATGCCGCTCGGCGACGAGTGCGAGGCCGCGGGTGCCCCTGTCGGTCCATCCGTGGGTGAGCCGGTGCCCGGCGCCGTCCCGCTCGGGAGCGCCGGTGCGTCCGAGCAGGAGCACGATGGCGGGGAAGAGGGTGAACGCGGTGACGAACGTGACCGCGAGCCCGATGCTCATCATCCAGCCGAAGTCGATGACCGGCTTGATACCGCTGAACACCAGCGAGCCGAAGCCGATGATGGTGGTGAGCGCGGTGTACAGGCAGGGCCACACCATTCGCCGCAGGGTCCCGGCGACGAGGTCGTGGTGGGAGAGTCGCGGGAAGTCACGGTGGAGCTGGCGGTAGCGTACCGTGAGATGAATGTTCATCGAGATCGTGATGATGAGCATCAGGGCGAGGAAGTTCGAGGAGATCACGGTGACCTTCCACCCCACCAGACCGAGCATCCCGATCATCAGCAGGCCGGCGTAGAAGCAGCCCGCGAGCGGCAGCATGACCCACCGCATCCGGCGGAAGATCAGGCTGAGCACGATCACGAGGAATACCGCCACCCCGATCCCGAAGACGGCGAGGTCGTTGCGCACGAAGGTGATCATGTCGTCGGTGATCATCGGCACGCCGCCGAGATGCAGCGTGCCGGCATCGGCGAACTCCGCGAGCACGCCGCGGATCGCCTCGATCTCGGCGTGCCGGCTGGCGGCGACGCGGCGCTTCGCCGCGTCGTAAGACCGCTCGATGCGTTCGAGCTCGGCGCGCTCGGCGTCGTCGAGACCCTCCGTGGTCCGCTTCATCGACAGCCGGTTCCGCGCCGCGAGCAACGCCCGGTACGCCTCGTCGCCCCGCATCGTGAGCAGGATCGCGGCGGTCCGCGCATCGGGGCTCACGACGACCTCGCCGAACACCGGACTCGCGAGCAGCTCCTGGCGTGCGCGTGCGCGGTCGGTCCCGGGGTCGTCGAGGGTGCGGATGTGGTCGGCAATCCCGGCGAGCGTGATGCCTTCGACGTTCTCGAGCAGCGGGACGTCGAGGATGCTGGTGACCGATTCGACGCCGGGGACCTCGCGCAGCCGGTCGCGCAGCTCGCGAAGCGGCGCGAGGGACGATTCGTCGAAGACGTCGGCGTCCGGTGCGAAGGTGACGATGAGCAGATCCTTCGAAGCGTAACGCGCCTGCAACGCTCGATAGGTCTGAAGGTCGCGATCCGCCTCGAGCAGCAGAGCGTCGGCCGACGCGTCGAGCTCGAAGTGGCGCGCCTGCCAGGCGAAGAACGCGAGCACCACGAGCATCACCGCGAGGACGCGCGCGGGATGCGCGAGCACGATCCGTTCGTACGCGGTGAAGACGATTGGAGGCATCGGTGGGGTGCGCGGCCTGATGGCCGCATTCTCTCAAAGCGTATGCACGGGTTGAAGGCCGGAGGCGGGCGTGCGGACGTTCCGGTCCGGCAACGTCATCCCGCTCGACGCGGGCGGACTGCGCCGATGGCCCGCCCGCGAATCGGTGACGCGATGGGCTCTATCTGGCCGTCGATCGGTCGAGGTGCCGGATCAGGCCGGCCGTCGAGACGTCGACGCCTTCGGGGAGGGGGCTGCCGTCGAGCGCCGGCCGAAGCCGGTCGGCCAGCTTCTTGCCCAGCTCGACCCCCCACTGGTCGAAGGAGTTGACGTCCCAGAGGACGCCTTCCACGAATACCCGGTGCTCGTAGAGGGCAACGAGGCGCCCGAGGGAGCGGGGGTCGAGGCGATGGTGCACGATGGTCGTCGAAGGCCGGTCTCCGGGGAACGTTCGATGTGGGGCCAGGCGCTCGGCAGTCACCTCGTCGACACCGGCGGCTCCCATTTCGGCACGCGCCTCGTCCCGAGTCCGGCCGAACGCGAGGGCCTGCCCCTGTGCGAGACAGTTTGCGACCAGCAGACGGTGATGGTCCGCGTCGGCTTCCCGCGCCTGTGCCGCGACGATGAAGTCCACCGGGACCACGTCGGTTCCCTGGTGGAGGAGCTGGAAGAACGAGTGCTGGGCATTGGTCCCCGGCTCGCCCCAGACGGCGGGCGCCGTTGGTCGTGCGACGGGGCCGCCGTCCCGAGCCACCCGCTTGCCGTTCGACTCCATCTCGAGCTGTTGGACGTAGGCGGGAAACCGCGCGAGCCGCTGGTCGTAGGGGATGAGCGCGACGCTCGGACATCGCATGACGTTACGCCGCCAGATGGAGACGA
Source organism: uncultured Gammaproteobacteria bacterium (assembly GCA_958295835.1). Taxonomy (GTDB): domain Bacteria; phylum Pseudomonadota; class Gammaproteobacteria; order HK1; family HK1; genus HK1. The sequence continues at coordinate 2,043,549 of OY282378.1, read as the reverse complement.
GGCCCGCGAGGACCGGCAGGTTGCGGCAGGGCGGAGCGGTGCGGAAGTGGGCGTCCATGTCCGCCGCCCCGGCCAGCAGGCGACGGAATCGAGCCGCTCCGATGGCGATCGCGATCGGCAGGCCGATGGCGGACCAGAGGGAGTAACGGCCTCCCACCCAGTCCCAGAATCCGAACACCCGGCCGCGCCGGATGCCGAAGGCCCCGGCCGCATCGACGTTCGACGAGATCGCGGCCAGGTGCGCCCCGGCACGGTCTCCGAGCGCCGCTTCGAGCCAGGCGCGCGCAGACCGTGCGTTGGTCATGGTCTCCTGCGTGGTAAAGGTCTTGGAGGCGACGAGGACGAGGGTCCGCGCCGGATCGAAGCCGCGGATGGTGTCGGCGAGGTCCGCCCCGTCCACGTTCGAGACGAAATGAACGCGCGGTCCGTCGTGGTCCGGCCGCAAGGCGCGGACCGCCATCTCCGGGCCGAGGTGCGAGCCGCCGATTCCGATGTGGACGACATCGGTGAACGGTCCGCCATCGCGCGCGGCGCATCGGCCGCCGCGAACGTCCTCCGCAAATGCGAGAAACCGCGCTTGCACGGCCATCACCTCATGCGCGGCGACGGCCCCGTCCATCGCGACGCCCTCGTCCGTGCCGCCGCGAAGGGCCGAGTGAAGGGCGGCCCGATCTTCCGTCGTATTGATCCGCTCTCCCGCGAACATGGCGTCGCGCCGGGCGGGGAGCTCCGCCGCCTCGGCGAGGGCGAGGAGGGCGTCCAGGGCCGCCCGATCGATCCTTTCCTTGGAGAAGTCGACGAGCAGGTCTCCGAAGGCGAAGGAAAGGGAGGCGAACCGGCCGGGGTCCCGCGCGAACAGCTCCCGGAGGGAGTGGCCCTTCAGCCGCTCTCCTTCGCGCTCGACCGCGCGCCACGCGAGGGCCATCGCATCAGACATTCGCAGCTACCCCTCCGACCGGACCGGAGTATCGTCGGCCGGCGGGATCATGTGGCTCGATCGGGACGTGCTGGAGGCGGATGACCATTCCGCGTGCATGGAGCCTCGACCCTGCCGGGCGATCACGACGCAGCCGCCTCCGCCTTCTTCGGCCGGATCAACCACGCGCCCAGCGCGGGCAGCAGCACCACCGCGCCCACCATGTTGACGAGGAACATGAACGTCAGCACCGTGCCCATGTCGGCCTGGAACTTGAGCGGGGCGACGATCCACGTCGCCACCCCCGCGGCCAGGGTGAGGCCGGTGAGCACCACGCCGGCGCCGGTGGTGGCCAGGGTGCGCTCGTAGGCCGCGGCGAAGTCGAGCCCCTGCGCGAGATGGGCGCGCAGCCGTCCGTAGATGTAGATCCCGTAGTCCACCCCGATCCCCACCCCCAGCGCCACCACCGGCAAGGTGGAGATCTTCAGCCCGATCTCCATCAATGCCATGAGCGCGTAGGCGAGCAGGGAGACCACCGCGAGCGGCACGATGATGCATACCGTGGCCGCCACCGAACGGAACGAGAGCAGGCAGAGCACGATCACCGCGGCGTAGACGTAGCCGAGGATCGGGAACTGGGACGCCTCGACCTCCTCGTTGGTCGCCGCCATCACCCCCACGTTGCCGGCGGCGAGCCGGAAGGCGATGCGCTCGTCGGGGTTCGCGGCCTGGAACGCCTTCACCGCCTCGACGATGCGCCCGATGGTCTCGGCCTTGTGGTCGGCGGTGTAGATCTGCACCGGCATCACGCTGCAATCGGTGTTGAGCAGGCCGCTGCCGGTGGGCACCGGGGACACCGACTGCACCAGCATGTAGTGGTTGCGCGGCAGCGCCCGCCACTTGAGGCTGCCCTCGTTCCAGCCGGCGTTGACCCCGCGGGCCACCCCGGCGAGCCCGCGCACCGACTGCACGCCTTCGACGTTGCGCACGTGCCATTCGAAGGCGTCGAGGGTGCTCATCACCTCGTAGTCGATGCAGCCCTCGGGCACCGTCTCCGCGATCACCGTCAGCACGTCCACTCCGATCTCGAAGCGCTCGGCGATGGCGGCGGTGTCCAGGTTGTACACGGAGTCCGCGCGCAGCTCCGGCACGCCGCGCTGCTCGTCGCCCACCCGGACCTGCACCGCGTAATGCGCCCCGGCCGCCGCCAGCACCACGGCCACGCCGATCGCCGCCGCGGCCGGCCCGGGGCGCGCCACCCGCGCGAGGCGCGACCACAGCGGGCGAAGCCGGCGGTCCAGATCGCTCGCGGCACGGCGCTCCCCGTCGCTCACTTCGAGATACGAGAGCAGCACCGGCAGCAGCGCCAGGTTGGTGAGGATGATCGCGGCCACGCCGATGCTGGCGGTAAGCGCGATCTCCTGGATGACCCGCACTTCGATGAGCGAGATGGTGATGAAGCCCACGGAGTCGGAGACCAGCGCCACCGAGCCCGGCAGCAGCAGGCGGCGGAAGCTCGCCCGCGCCGCGTCCGGGGCGCTTGCGCCGCCGATCACTTCCGCGCGCACCGCGCTCACCATCTGCACCCCGTGGCTCACCCCGATCGCGAACACCAGGAAGGGCACCAGGATGGACATCGGGTCGATGCCGAAGCCGAGCCCGGTGACCGCGCCGAGCTGCCAGACCACCGCGATCAGGGAGCAGGCGAGGGGGACTGCGGTGAGGCGCAGCGAACGGGTATAGGCGTAGACGAAGAGGGCGGTCACGAGGAAGGCGATGCCGAAGAACGCCATCACCCGGGCCGCGCCCGCCGCGACGTCCCCCATCACCTTGGCGAAGCCGATGACGTGCATGTCCACGAGCACGTCGACTTCGGCCCGCGCCTGCGCCTTGCTTCGGATGCGCTCCAGCGCCTCCGCGACCTCCAGGTAGTCGAGCCGCTCGCCGGTGTTGGGATGGAACTCCTGGAGCTTGGCGCTGACGATGGCGCCGCTGAAGTCGCTGGCCACCAGGCGGCCGACGAGGCGGGCCTTGATGATGTTCTCGCGCACCCGCGCGAGGCCGGCCTCGGTCGGCTCGAAGTCCGCCGGCACCACGTTGCCGGCGGTGATGCCGTCCTCCACCACCTCGATGAAGCGCACGTTCGGGGTGAGCACGGAGTAGACCTGGGTGCGGTCCACGCCGGGCAGGAAGAACACCGTGTCGGTCACCTCGCGCAGCAGGGCGAAAAACTCCGGCGTGAACATGTCGCCGTCCTTCGCCACCAGCGCGATCACCACCCGGTCCGCGCCCCCGAACTCGTCGCGATGCGCGAGGAAGGTCTTCATGTACTCGTGCCCGAGCGGCACCTGCTTGGTGAAGCCGGCATCGACCCTGAGCCCGGTGGCAAGCCACGCCATCGCCAGGGTGACGAGCGCGAACGCCGCGAGCACGAGGCGGCGGCGGGCGAACAGCGCCCGCTCGACGCGAGCGGTGAGCGAGGTCGGTGGGGGGGCGGGGGAGGAGGCGGGCATCAGGGGCTTGGTCGGTTCAGGCGTCCAGGATGGGCTTGTCGTACTCGTCGACCAGGACCACCACCCGCCGTCCGGTGCGCTCGTGCAACATGGCGAGCAGGCGGTGGAAGCGGGCCGGGCTGCTGGAGTAGCGGGATTCGATGCCGGCGCCTTCTTCGACGGCATCGAGCTGCGCCGTCACGTCTTCGCGCAGGGAGTCCGGGTCGTTGAAGTTACCGACGCTGAAGTCGAGGCGCACGACGGGATGGCGCACCGACCAGTCCCAGCGGTCGCGGACGTCCAGCCCCTCGAACAGCGGCTCGTTGCCCTCGAACAGCTCCTTCAGGGTATCCACGAGCAGGCTCTTGCCGAAACGCCGCGAACGGGAGAGGAAATGGTGCTTGCTCCCGTCCACCAGTCGATGGACATAGGCCGTCTCGTCCACGTAATAGCAGCCTTCCTCGCGGATTTCCCGGAAGGTCCGGATACCGATGGGCAGCTTGCGCCTGATCATGGGCGCACCATAGCCCCCGCCTCGGGGGTGGTCAAAGCCGAACCCGGAGGAGAAGGCGCTCACCTGACGAGCGATTGACGATTGGACAAGAGGAGGACGTCCGGCGCGAGGATCGGCAACCCGCATCGTCAAGGCGCACGTCGGCGGTACACTCGCGCCGGGCCGTGAAACAGCATGGAGGCGACCGCATGGACCGGGTGTTCGTCCATTGGGACGACTCGAACGTCTTTCACGAGGCCCAACGCCTCGCGGAGGAACACGAGGGCACGCCCGACGCCGGATATCTGGTTCGCATCCACTTCGAGAACCTGTTGCGTCTGGCCGAAGCCGGCCGCCCCCTGGCGAAGGCGGTGGCCGCCGGCTCCGTTTCCGGTCTCTCCCCACTTCCAAGCCTTGCCTTGCGCCGCGCTTCGCGGATCATTGGCCCGTGGCGTCTCTTCCCCGGCGAGGACTGCACGATGAGCGACATTCCCGACTCCGGCCGTCGTGCTCGGCCGCCAATGCCGTCGAGCACCCGGACGAACACCCCGGCGAGGCCCGCGCCATGACGGCCGGTCCTCCTCCCGTCACCGTCATCGGCGCGCGCGTCCCGCGGCGCGAGGACGCCGCCCTGCTCACCGGGCGGGGCCGGTTCATCGACGACGTCGACCGCGCCCACCAGGTGCATGCGTGGATCGTGCGCTCTCCGCACGCGCACGCGCGGATCGTCTCCATCGACACCAGGGACGCGGCGGCGACGCCGGGGGTCATCGCGGTATTCACCCATCGCGATCCGGAGGCGGACGGCGTCGCACCGCTGAGCGAGCCGAACCGGGTGACGGGCCGCGACGGCGAGACCACCATCAACGTGGACCATCCGCTGCTTGCGCGAGACCGGGTGATGCACGTCGGCGACCCGGTGGCGATGGTCGTCGCGGGCACACGCCGAGCCGCGCAAGAAGCGGCCGAGCGGGTCATCGCCGATTACGGGGAGCTCGACGTGGTCGTCGATGGCCGCGCGGCCCTCGATGCGGACGCGCCGCAGCTCTGGCCGTCCGCCCCCGGCAACGTCGCCCTCGACTGGGAAGGCGGCGACGCGGACGCGGCCCGGGCCGCATTCGCCCGCGCCGCCCACGTCACCCGGCTCGACGTCGTCAACCAGCGGGTGGTCATCGCCCCGATGGAGACCCGCGGGGTCATCGCCGAGTACGAGCCGAGCAACGGCCGGTACACCATCCGGACGCCGTCGCAGGGTGTCGGCTCCCTGCTCGCGCCGCTGGCCCGGTCGCTCGATGTCGCAGAATCCCGGATCCGGGTGATCACCAACGACGTCGGCGGGGCGTTCGGCATCAAGATCCCGCCGTACCCGGAGCACGTGCTCGTCGCCTGGGCCGCGCGCCGGCTCGGACGGCCGGTGAAGTGGATCGCGGAACGCACCGAGGGCTTCGTGAGCGACGGCCAGGGACGCGACCACGTGACCGAGGCGGAGCTCGCGCTCGACGCGGAGGGGCGGTTCCTCGCGGTCCGCACGAGCACCGTATCGAACATGGGCGCGTACTCGACGGCGGCCGCGCCGACCATCCCCACCGTGGGCGGTAGCCGCTGCATCACCGGCGTCTACCGCATCCCGGCGTGGCACGCGCGGTCCCGGGTGGTGTTCACCAATACGGTGCCGGTGCACGCCTATCGAGGGGCGGGCAAGCCGGAGTACAACCACGTGATCGAACGCCTCGTCGATGCCGCGGCGCGCGAGACCGGCCGCGATCCGGCCGAGCTTCGCCGCCTGAACGTGGTGCCGCCCGAGGCCATGCCCTACCCGACCGGCACCGGGATCGAGCTCGACAGCGGCGAGTTCGCGGCCAACATGGACGACGCGCTGGCGCTGGCGGATCGGACGGGGTTCGAGGCGCGGCGCGCGGAGGCGCGGACCCGCGGCATGCTCCGCGGCTTCGGCTTCGCGCTGTTCCAGGAGCCGGACGGCTACCTCGACAATCGCGTGACGCTCGTGTTCCGGCCTTCGGGAGAGCTCACGGTGACGCTCACCGGGCAGACCGGGGGCCACGGCCACGAGACGACGTTCGCGCAGGTCGCCTCCGACCGGCTCGGTGTACCGTTCGATTCCGTGCAGGTGCTTCAAGGCGACAGCGACGTCGTCGGCCCCGGCAGCGGCTCGGGCGGCTCGCGCACCGCGACCGTCGCCAGCATGGGAGTGACGCTCGCAGCTAAGGCGATCGTCGAACGCGGCAGGCGCATCGCGGCGGAGCTGATGGAAGCGAGCGCGGAGGACGTCGCCTTCGCCGGCGGCACGTTCACCATCGCCGGCACCGACCGCGGCGTCTCGCTGCGCGAGGTCGTGGCGGCGTCGTTCGAGCCCGCGTCGTTTCCCGAGTCGAACGAAATCGGTTTGCAGGCCACGAGCCACTATCGCGCGAAGCAGTACAACTACCCCTGCGGATGCCATGTCTGCGAGGTCGAGATCGACCCGGAGACCGGCGCGCTCCTCCTGGTGCGCTACACCGCGGTCAACGATCACGGGGTGGTCATCAACCCGATGCTGCTCGAAGGCCAGGTCCACGGCGGCATCGCGCAGGGCCTGGGACAGGCACTCATGGAACGCACCGTCTACGACCCGGAGACGGGCCAGCTCGTTTCCGGCAGCTTCATGGACTACGCCATTCCCCGTGCGGATGACGTTCCGATGATCGATTTCAAGCCCAACTGCGTGCCCGCCCGCACCAATCCGCTGGGGGTCAAGGGGGTGGGCGAATCCGGATGCACCGCGGCCTGTCCGGCGGTGATGAACGCGATCGTGGATGCGCTCGCCCCGTTCGGGGTCGGGCACGTGGACATGCCCGCCACCCCGGAGCGCCTCTGGGCCGCGTGCGCGCCGGCGCGGGATGCGATCTGCCCTTCGCCGGTTCCGGCCCCGGCCGGGCCGCGTGCGACGGGCGCGGGGCGCGATTAGAAACAGCGAGCCGCTTGCCGATAAGGCGGCCGAACGTGAATCGAACGCGATCCCGCAGGCCGCAGGCTGGGCCGTGGATCCGGGCGCAACGTCTGCAACACCGACAAGGATGACTACAATGACGGTTGAATACCTGCTATTTGATCTACCATCAGATCATGAAGTCGAGGAGAACGTGGTTACCGAGTGTGACGTAATTCGAGCAATTGTCAGCAACAAGGGGCGGGGCTGGCGTCGGATGTGCGCGAGTAGCTGCCCGAAGAGCACTTTGCGCATCACGTGAGCGACTTGATGGACGGGCTGGACTTGACGGCGTTTTACGCGCCGTATGAGCCGCGGATGATGGTCAAGGTGCTGCTGTACACTTGCGACGATACATGGCACGCTCGTAGACTGTGATTCACGGAAACCGTGAAGCTGTGTCCATGAAAAACATTACCGTATCCGTCGACGACAACACCTACCGACTCTCCCGCATCAAGGCAGCGGAATCCGGAACCTCGGTTTCGGCGCTGGTCCGCGCCTACCTCGTCAGTCTGGTTCAGGATCATGCTCCCGAGACGGAATTCGACCGCCTGCGCAGACTGCAAGACGAGACCTTGGAGGCCATCCACGCTCGCGGCGGTGGAGTACGAGCGGCCGACAATCTCCCACGCCGCGCGTTGCACGACCGTGATGCGCTTCGTTGATACGAACGTCCTGATCTATGCGGTCAGCGCCGCGGTGGAAGATGCGGGCAAGCAGCGCCGTGCCCTCGACTTGCTCGGCACAAGGGATCTCGCCTTGTCCGTGCAAGTCCTCCAGGAGTTCTACGTTCAAGCGACCCGGCCTTCGCGCCCAGGGGCTCTCGCGCATGAGGAGGCCGTGAACTTCACCGAAGCTCTTCAACGTTTTCCCGTTCAGGCGATCACCCTCGACGTGATGCGCGCGGCGTTCATCATCCGGGAGCGGTTCGGGTTGTCCTATTGGGACAGTGCCATTCTCGCCGCGGCGCGCATGTGCGGCTGCGATGCGGTGTATTCCGAAGATCTGAGCGACGAGCAGGATTACGACGGCCTGCGTGTCATCAATCCTTTCACGCATCCCTCGAATCGTGTGTGACCGCCGCCGCCCCCGCGTCAGGGCTTCCCGGACACGCTCGGCGTAGCTGGCGGTTCGGTCATCCGGCCCTGCCGGACCCGGACCCGGACCCGGACCCGGACCCGGGCGCGGGTGCCCCGGGCCTCGGCCAGATTCGCCGCCATCGGACATTCCCGCGCCATCTCCTCGATTCGGAGGTTCACCACCTCGGGCACCGGATGTCCGGCCGCCCGCATCCCGGACAGCTTGGCCCACATCGATTCCTTTCAGGTTTCCTTACGGCATCAAGATGGTTTGGCAGCCTGAGAGCGAGGGGATGCCTTGAACCTATCTCAAAATCACCATTCGGAGTCGCAGGTCACCAAAGCATGATGGCAACCTATTGATTTCAATAGAGTTCAATTTCTGTCTCATCTCGCGGATGTCGTGAAATCCAATTTTGAGGCAGGTTCTTGTCAATATGTCTGTCGACACCGGGCCGCGGACCCGGTAGATCGTCCGAGCGCAACGGGGCAGGATAGGCGCCATGCCGACACATCCCCTCATCCCCTACGGCCGGGCCGACTTCAAGAAGATCCGGCTCGAAGGCTGCCTGTACGTGGACAAGACGCGCTTCGTCCGCCGGCTCGAGGCCGAACGCCACGTCTTCTTCATCCGCCCCCGCCGCTTCGGCAAGACCTGCTGGCTGGCGCTGCTGGAGTGCTACTACGACCGCACCGAGAAGGAGGACTTCGAGCGGGTCTTCGCCGGCACCGACATCGGCCGCGACCCCACCGCCAACCGCAGCCGCTACGTCGTCCTGTTCTTCGACTTCTCCGCCATCCGCAAGGCGCTGGAGACCCTGGAGCAGCGCTTCGAGGAGTATTGCCACCGGCACATCGAGAACGCGATGGAGCGCAACCCGGACCTGTTCCCCGAAGCGGAGAGGCGTCGCGTCCTCGCGGCGCCGGGCACCGGTGGCAAGCTGGACCAGTTGTTCATTTACGCTCGTGATCGCGGCATTCCCCTCTACGTGATGATCGACGAGTACGACAACTTCGCCAACACCATCCTGGCCCAGGACGGCGCCGACGCCTACCGGTCGTTCACCCACGGCAGCGGCTTCTACCGCGACTTCTTCGCCACGCTCAAGGCCGGCACCCGCTCCGGCGGCCTGGAGCGGCTGTTCGTCACCGGCGTCTCGCCGATCACCATGGACGACGTGACCAGCGGCTTCAACATCGGCGCCAACATCAGCCTGGAGCCGAAATTCAACGAGATGCTCGGCTTCACCGAGACCGAAGTGCGCGACCTCCTGGAGACGTACCGCGACCACGGCGTGCTCCCCCAGGAGCCGGACGCCGCCCTGGACGCCATGCGCGAGTGGTACGACGGCTACCGCTTCGCCAAGGGCGCCGAGCGCAGTGTCTACAACACCGACATGGTGCTCTACTACCTGCGGAAATCGATCGTCAACGAGCGCCCGCCGGGCGAGCTGATCGACGACAACATCCGCATCGACTACACCAGGCTGCGCCACCTGCTGGTGGTGAACCGGCAGGCGTCGCGGGCCGAGCTGAACGGCAATTTCGACCTGCTGCGCCACGTGACCGCGGAGGAGCAGGCGGACTGCCGCATCCGCCCGAGCTTCCCGCTCGACCGGCTGGCCGAACGCGAGAACTTCCTCTCCCTGATGCACTTCTTCGGCCTGCTCAGCATCCGCGGCATCGCCGAAGGCACGTTGCGCCTCGGCATTCCCAACCAGACCGTCAGGCAGCTCATGTACGGCTACCTGCGCGACGCCTACCGGGACGCCGAGGCGTTCGCGGTGGACCTCTACGCCCTTGAGCGCATGATGTACGCGATGGCCTACCGCGGCGCCTGGCGGCCGGTGCTGGAGTTCCTCGCCGACGCCATCGCCCGGCAGACCGGCATCCGCGACTACATCGCCGGGGAGAAGGTACTGCACGGCTTCCTGGCCGCCTACATGGGCATCGCGGAATGTTTCCTGTTCCGTTCGGAGCGGGAGCTGAACGGCGGCTACGCGGACATCTGCCTGGAACCGTTCCTCGCCGGCCATCCGCAGATGCGCCACGGCTACCTGATCGAACTCAAGTACCTCAAACGCGGGGCGGGAAACGCGCAGGCCGTCGAAGCGGCGGCACGGCAGGCGGGCGCGCAGTTGCGGCAGTACCTGGCGGACGAAGCCCTGGCAAGCCAGTACCCGTCGGTGCGTTTCACCGGCATCGCGCTGGTGTTCCACGGCTGGGAGATAGCCTTTTGCGATGCCGTGGCCGGGGACGGCAATCCGGGGCAGGCCCGAATGGAAGCATCCTGAATCGCCCTGGGCAGCCTGCAACGCTTCTTTGCATCCCGGACGGTTCGGTCCGGGCGGACTTCGGCAACGGCATCCTCCATCCTCGTTCTCGCCGACCGACTCAGGCACGCGACTCCCAAGGCTCGGGCGATCTCGACCGTATTGCCTCCACACGACAACGTCTCGTCCATCGCGCGAATCTCCTCGCGCAGATGTGCTCAATTTTGCGGAACTCGTCGTCGCGGCCCCGGTAGCGGGAGGGGGCCGAACGTTCCTCACGAGCGCCGGGCCGGAAGAAATCCCTCGTGGCCTCTGGGAGATGCTGCGCTGCCCAATCAAATCGAGGGGATCGGAGCGAAGCGGCGGATACGACATACGCTATAAAAAGGGCGTTTCCAACGGATGTATCTATCCTCCACTCCGGTGTCCGGGCAGCCTGCGCACCCTCCAGGCCGCGGAACGTGGCTGAATCCGACCTGTACCGAAACGAGTGGCCACACCAATGGAATCCGACCCGAAGCAGTCCACCCCCCATACGTCCAGCGTACTGCGGCGTCTGACCTTGTATCTGAGTTCCGCGTTGATGGCGCTGAGCCTCGCGTTGACCAACGGGATACATCTCCTGGGCGGCAAGATGTCGTCTCCTCACTTCCAGGAAGCTCGCGCCGATGACGGGGACGGAGGTGATGGCGACGGAGATGGGGACGGAGACGGCGACGGAGATGGGGATGGGGACGGAGACGGCGACGGAGATGGGGACGGAGATGGCGATGGCGACGGAGATGGGGACGGAGACGGCGACGGAGATGGGGACGGAGACGGCGACGGAGACGGCGATGGCGATGGAGACGGCGATGGAGACGGTGATGGAGACGGTGATGGCGATGGAGACGGCGATGGAGACGGTGATGGAGACGGCGATGGAGACGGCGATGGAGACGGCGATGGAGACGGCGACGGCGACGGCGATGGAGACGGCGACGGCGATGGGGACGGCGATGGAGACGGTGATGGAGACGGCGACGGCGACGGCGATGGGGACGGCGATGGAGACGGTGATGGAGACGGCGACGGCGATGGAGATGGGGACTCGGAGGTCGAAGACGCGCTACGGAACACGCTCGATGCGGCGGATCGGCGGCTTCGCGATCGTGACGATCTCGCTCGCCGCCTGCGCGGCGACCGGTTCTGACGTGTCCGCCGTTCGGGTCTGCCCGCCCGTGGTCGACTACGGCGCGGATTTCCGGGAACAGGCCGCCGGCGAGCTCGCGTTGCTGCCGGAAGGGTCCGCGATCGTCGAGATGTTGAGTGATTACTCGGTGCTGCGGGAGCAGGCACGGGCATGTGGGAGAAAGGCCACGCGCTCCGTCGGTTCGGATGGGTAGAGAGGGGGCCTCGCTGCCTGAAGGGACCGCAATCGCCGAGATGTTGAGTGATTACGCGGTGATGCGGGAGCAGGCACGGGCGTGCAGGAAGGCAGCCGTGCCCTCCGTCGGTTCGGACGTGCAGCGCCTCCCTTCCTGAAGTGGGTGCAAGAGCGAGATCGGGGTCTTCAAGCACCATGCGCCATTTCACCAGGATCGCGGAAGGAGTGGATACCGCGCCGTTGCTGGCGGAGCTGGATGCGGCGCCGGAGACATGGCTGGCCGATACCAGTCGCCAGCGCAAGGTCCGCTGCCAGCGCAACACCCGGAACATTTTCCTGCGGGCACCCAGGAAGCCGTTGCCGCCCGGCGCGAAAAACGCCAACGACGTCCACGAAAGCCGCCTCGCACCGGCGGCGGCGAAGTTTCCTCGCGCCCTGGCGTTCTGCATGCGCGTTGCCGGTGAACAGGACGGAGCACTCGGACGCGCGACCCTGGTCGCCCTCCTGCCCAGGAGCCGGGTGCATCCTCACGTCGATGCCGGCGCGTACTACCGGATCAGGGAGCGTTTTCATCTGGTGCTGAAAAGCCCCGGAGGCAGCCCGCTCACCGCCGGGGACGAGAGCGTCGTGATGCGCGAGGGCGAGCTCTGGACCTTCAACAACAAGGTCAGGCATTGGGCGGACAATCCATCGGAAGCGCCGCGCATCCACCTGATCTTCGACCTGCTGCCCGCTTCCGGGCGCGGACGTTACGCTCTTGGGTTGGACGATGCCGAAGGCGCGCCGACCGTCACCGGCGGCGGCGCATGAGCCGGACCGCATCCCGGGCATTCGGAACCGGCATTCCGGCGTAACCCCCGGGGGCAATCACCGGATCCGGCTATCCGGGCGGCGCCATCCGCGCACCGAACGTCATGGGCTGCAAAATCCGGATCGCCGCCATCAGGGCATGAGCGGCCGAATCGACGCGCACCGCGTTGTCGTAGACCTCGGTGCGGAGCGCGCCCATCACGCGCTTCTTCCTGGAGACGTAGAAGGCGTCGCGCCAATCGCGGAATTGCAGTTGCCGCAAGGAACGCAGTCCGCGCCGTATCGCGCGTTCATAGGCGACGGCGCGCGCCCGGTCTCCCACCGCGCGGGCCAGCGCCAGGGCGTCGGCGAGGCCCTCCATGTATGCCCCGGTGGAAGCCGCGTGCGGAGGGCCGAACTCCGGGCGCCGCGGATCGTAGAACCGCCCGCGCAGATCCGGCGCCAGTCCGTCCCATTGCTGCATCGGCAACAGCCAGTCGTTGATCTCGAACGCGAAGTCGGCGAACTCGCGTCGCCCCGTCTGCGCGAACAACGACGCACAGGCCTGCGTATGCCACGGCACGAAGGCCGGGTTGCGCGCCCGGTAGTGCCGGGCGCGGCAACGCTCGAAGACCGCCGCGCAACGTTCCAGAGACGGCGCGCATTCCAGTCCTCCGCGTGCCGCCTCGGCCTGGAACAACAGCGCCTCGCCGGAGTAGAAGTTCCAATTGTCCCCGTCGCGCTCCGGTGGAAAGAAGAACGTGCGAAAACCAAGCTCTCGGTCCGTGAGCGATGCCACACCTGCCGCCAGCATGTTCAACTCGGCGATGAACTCGCTTCGCGCGGGACTTTCAAGGATGGCCAGTGCCGCAACCGCAGCGGCCCCGAGCTTGGCTCCAGTGGATTCCACGATGGCGCCGCGTCCGCCGCCGATGTTGCGGAAGTAGCGGGCCAGGTTGAAACGCAGGTTGCGGCGGGCGGCGGCGCGAATCTCCGCACTGCCGCGAAGCTGTCCCAGCCGTGCGAGGGACAGTGACGCCAGGAAGCGGCGAATGGCGTTGTCGGCCGGCGATTCCGTACCCCGGCTCGGCCAGTACTTGTAAGGCAACGCGCCTTCGGCGGACAGATTGGCGATCGACCACCGGCCGATGCCGTCGGCCAGATCGGCGGCGCGGTCTTCATCGGCCGCCGGCGCCGGGGCGATCAGGGTTGCTCCGCGGAACAGCTCCACCGCTCCCGCTTCACCTCCGGCCGGCGCCAGGAACTGCCGGGCGGAAAAGGCGCGCACGCTGCCGCCGGAGGAGAACTCGCCGGCACTTGCGCCCCGGTGTTCAAGGAAACGCTCCAGCGCCCGTTCAAAACGCAGGTTGGCGGCGATCATCCGCGTCGGCGCAAAACGGACGACTTCACCGCGAAAGGCAAGCTCCAGGCCGGCAAGGCCACGGGCGCGTTCGTGAAACACGCGGGAGAACCGGCTCAGCGCCACCGGCCGGAACGCATCGGCGACACAGGCCTCCACCACGTCGCCCCGGCGTGCATCGAGACGCCGGGGGAGATCGGCCGGGGAAGCGTCGTCCGTCCAGCCTTCGCGTTCGGGCGCGCCGTTTCTTCGAACGCAGAACCAGATATCGCCGGCCGGGGAGCGGCCGGTGCTCAATACACCTCTTCCCGATCCGGTGGTCTTCTGCCGGAAGATGCTCTCTCCCCCGGAATGGACGCCAGCAGCGGCTGGATGATCTCGGCGACGAATTCGGCGCGCCCACTGACCCCGGCCTTGGCATAGAGCGTAGAGGCTTGCAGCCGGGTCGTGGTTTCCTTGACCCCACGCAAGTGAGCGATCTCGGAAAAACGGTATCCCTTGATGATGAGCCAGGCGACTTCCCTTTCGCTGCGGGTCATCTTCCACTCGCTCATTTGCGTGTCGATATTTTCGGCGAGCACCCGGGAATACAACCTGTTTCGCCTCTGCTCGCGTTCCAGCCGGGTGCGAAGGCGGTACAAGTCACCCGCACCTGCCACCAGCGCCCACGATACGCCGCAAAAGACGAATACCTCCATCACGAAATGCGACGAGCCGAATTCACCTTCCCACAGCGCGTCAGCGACAAGATCGTAAATGAAGAACACTATCGCTCCCGCGAGCGCCCCCAATGCAAGCATACGGTGCAGGATGATCTTCTTGTGTGCGAGTCTCATTTCCCGCCTCCTTTTGCCCGTCACCCGCGCCGAGCCGCCGACGCCGGCGTCCCTCAACGTGAACGGAGGCCGCCGGCTCCCGGCGCGCAGCACTTCGCGCAGTGCGCGTTCGATGAGCGAACCGGCTCGTTCTCCGTTCGGACGGTTCAGAGGCTCGCGTGGTACGGCGTCTCCTCCTCGCTCACCCGCACGCTGCCGCGCTGCCGCCGATGCACGATCCGGGCCACCGCCTCCATCCGCTCGGCGAGGGTCTGGCTGAACCGCACCCCTTCTACCGCCTCGCAGACGTCATCCGGCGTCAATCCCCCGAGCACTTCCGAAGCGCCGAGATTGCGCGGCGCGCTCCCGGGAGTCAGGGCGAGGAACTCCGCCCGCAGCTCCCTCGTTCCCTTGCGCCCGTGCAGCCGCCACAGCTCCCGCACCCCCATCTCGCCGTAGCGCTCGGCCTTGCCCGCGTCGGCGTGCGTGATCTCGACCTCCACCACCAGGTCCGGCGCGGTACGCTCGACGAAGGCGTCGGCCGCCGCCTCCCCTTCGGCAAGGGCCGTGTAATAGCCTCTGGCGCGCTCGCCGACGTAGAACGCACAGTCGGGCTCCATCCCCGTGCCGGGCGGTTCGCCCGGCCTCCGAAGCCGGGTGCTGCGGATCCCTTTCGCGGCGCCGGCGATGGTGCTTCCCGCGGCATCCACGATGTGGCCGAAAATCTCGGACAAATCTTCATGCAGGCGCGAAGGCGCCATCAGGGTGATGATCCCGCGCACCGGATCGAGGCAGACCCGGCGGAAGCGGCAAGTCCAATCGATGGCCGCGAGCTCGGCGATGGTCCCGGCGTCGGCGCGCAAGACGTGGATGGTCGAGCCCAGCGGCCCGGTGTGCATGGTGGCGGAGTCCTTCATGGCGGATGTGCCTCCGGGGTTTGGCATCCTGCGGGCAAGGGAGTACCTCGTCGAATTGCGAGGTCAGCGGTCTCCGGCCGGCTCGCCACCCGGCCTTCCGCCTCGTTCGGCGAGCGCGGCGCTCGCCGTGGCGACCACGAATTCGGCGCCGTCCAGCGCACGCCGGGCGTCCTCTTCCTTGTAGAAACTGGACGGCACCAGATCCTCCGCGCCGTAGAACGCCAGCTCACGGTCGCGGCGCAATTCTCGGGATATCCGCGCCAGACGGTCGACATGTCGGCGGGCGGAGGGCGGGAGTCTGTCACGCTCCCGCAGCAGCACGTCGGAGACGTCGTGCAGGCGAGGCGGGGCGACGTGGCAGGCCCGAAGCAACCCCTTGAGCGCGAGCTCCACGGCTTCCTGGCACTCGCGGACGACATCGGCCCAACTCTTCGCCTGGTGCAACACGTTGATGGCGGTCAGACGTACGCCGGCGCGACGCACGTAGTCCTCTGCCAGATCGCCGTTGTGCATCGTCAACCGGTCCCTGTCCAGTAACCGTGCCCGTGCGCCACGCGCCTTCGCAGACGCCCCTTCGCCACGGCATCGCGCACGCGGAGCAGGTGCGCGGAAAGTCGAGGATCGCATTCCAGGAGCAGCACGCCCTCGGTGGCGACCTCCGCCCAGAAACCGGAAAGCGGTTCCCCCGCGTCGGGCAGACGCGCGAAATGCGGTTCGATCGGATGGCCGTTCCAGGCAACCGGGGATTCGTCCCAGCGCCGGTACAGTGCCCGCCGGACGGGTGTGTCCGGATCGACCACGATGAGCATGTCGATATCCGAGGCGTCGGTGAGCTCGCTCCGCGCCCATGAACCGAAGGCGACGACGCCGGCCAAGGACTCGCCAACCACTTCTCCGGCGCGCGCCACGGCTTCCGCCATGCCGGCAAAGTCGCCACTTCCGTCCACCGGGTGCGAAAGGTCGGCGTGGCCGTTCGATGGGAGTGTCTGGCGCATGGCGAGATGCCGCCGCTCCCTGGAGGTCCCGAAGGCAGGTCGAAGGATGCTACCAGAGGATGGCTCTGCCGAGACGCCCTGCCGCCCTCGTGGACGGCCGCGCAGCCCTCGATACGAATGCGCCGCAATCGTGGCCCCAGGCCCCCGGCAACGTCGCCCTCGACTGGGAGGGCGACGACGAGGACGCGGTGGGGCTGATCACCGCCGGTCGCTCGTTCCGAGTCTGCGCCGTCCCCATCCGGGTGTCCACTCGGCGCAGCGCCGCCGTCTTCGATCGAGCAGGATCATGCCGAGTCCCAATCGAATCCCGGAGGGATGGACCCGATCCGGCGGGGGCCGGAACCCAACCCCCGACGCCAAAGGCTTGCCTCGCGCCGCACTTCGCGGATCAATGGTCCACGGCTCCCCCTCCTCCCGCGAGGACTGCGAAGTGATCGACACTTCCTGGAAACTCCAAAATGGAATGCTGCGTATCTCAAGCGCCTCCTGCGAGGACTGTGCAGTGATCGACACTTTCGCCTCCGGTCGTCATGCACGGCCGTCGATACCGTCGAGCACCTCGACGAGCTCCGGGCACACCGGCGAGACCCGCGCCATGACGGCCGGCCCTCCTCCCGTCACCGTCGTCGGTGCGTGCGTCCCGCGGCGCGAGACGGCGCGCCGCGACCGTGGCCTTCAGCCCCCGGCAACGTCGCGTTCGACCGGGAAGGCGGCGATGGGGACACGGCCCGGGCCGCGTTCGCACGTGAGACGTCCGCCGGTGATCTCGCGCCCCGGCCGGCGATAGGGGAACGCGGCGATGCCGGCCAACCTCTCCCCCGAGTACAAGTCCGCCGAGGCCGCGTTCCGGAGCGCGCGCGAGCCGAAGGAGCGCCTCGAATGCCTGCGCGAGATGCTGCGCACGATCCCCAAGCACAAGGGCACCGACCATCTCCAGGGCGACATCAAGACCCGCATCAAGCAGCTCACCGAGGAGCTGGCGGGGCCGAAGAAAGGCGGCGCGCGGGGCGGCCCGGCCCTGGTCATCCGGCCCGAAGGCGCGGCGCAGGTCGCGGTGCTGGGGCCACCGAACTCCGGGAAGTCCACCCTCGTCTCCCGGCTCACCGGCGCCCACGCCGAGGCCGGCCCCTACCCCTTCACCACCCGGTTCCCGCAGCCCGCGATGCTGCCCTACGAGGACATCCACTTTCAGCTCGTGGACCTGCCGCCCATCGCCCGCGACCATCCGGTCCCCTGGATCGTGAACGCGCTCCAGCCCGCCGGCGCGGCGCTGCTGGTCGTCGACCTCTCCGACCCCGCCTGCCTGGAGCGCACCGCCAACGTCCTCGAATTCCTCGGGGAGAAGCGGGTGTCGCTGCTCGCGGACTGGGACGCGGCGCTCGCGCCGCCCGACCCCGAGGCCGAGGACTACGATCCCTTCGCCATCCGCCTGCCCACGCTGATGATCACCGCGAAATCCGATCTCCTCGACGACCCCGAGGGCGAGGCCGCGGTGTTCGGGGAGCTCGGCGGCTTCGCCTTTCCGGGCATCGCGGCGTCGGTCGAGACCGGCGCCGGACTCGACGCGATCGGATCGTTCCTGTTCCAGCGGCTCTCGATCGCCCGCGTGTACACCAAGGCCCCCGGCCGCCCGCCGGACATGGGCACCCCGTTCACGGTGCGCGCGGGCGGCACCGTCCACGATGTGGCGTGTCTCATCCACAAGGACATCGCGCGCTCGCTCAAGTATGCGAAGCTCTGGGGGCGGAACGGCCGGTTCAGCGGCCAGCAGGTGGGACGCGGCCACCCGGTGAGCGACGGAGACGTCATCGAGATCCACGCCTGAGCGGACGGCCGGGCCTGGCAACGCGGAGGTCGAAGGATGAACGTTTCGCGCAGGCGGTTTCTCGCGGGCGCTACGACGCTCGCGCTGGCAGGCGCCACGAGCGCGCGGGCCGTGGCGCCGAGCGCGGCGGCGCCGGGACCGCCCGCCCTGCGTGCGACGCGCGCGGCAGCGCGTCTCGCCCCCCCGGACTACCCGGAGACACCGATCTGGGGGTATGACGGGCAGGTGCCGGGACCGGTGCTTCGCGTCGCGCAGGGGGAGAGGCTGACCCGCCGCTTCGTCAACGAGCTTCCGCAGCCTTCCACCATCCACTGGCACGGGATCCGGATCGCGAACCCGATGGACGGCGTGCCCGATCTGACCCAGGCGCCCGTGCCTCCGGGCGGGGACTTCCTCTACGACTTCGTCGCGCCGGATGCGGGCACCTGGTGGTACCACCCGCACCACCGGACCTGGGAGCAGATGGCGCGCGGCCTGTACGGCGCCCTGATCGTCGAGGAGCCCACGCCCCCGCGCGCCGACCGGGACGAGGTCCTGCTGATCGACGACTGGCGCCTCACCGGGGATGCAGGCATCCACGAGAGCTTCGGCGCGATGATGGACCTGTCGCACGCCGGACGCATCGGCAACTGGGTGACGGTCAACGGCGCCGGGGAGCTCCGGTTGCCGGTGAAGCAGCGTGAGAGGCTGCGCCTGCGGCTGGTCAACACCGCGAACGCGAGGATCTTCATCCTCGGACTCGCGGGCATGGAGGGCTGGATCATCGCGCTCGACGGTCAGCCCCTCGATGCCCCCGCGCCGATACCGGCGCCGGACGGCCGGATCACCCTCGCTCCAGCGCAGCGCGTCGATCTGATCGTGGACGTCGCCGCCGGGGACGGCGCGCGGGCGTCGATCGTTTCGTTCGAGCGCGAGCGCGACCGCACCATCGCCACGCTGGAGGTCGGGGGCCTGGCCCGCCCGGAGAGGCTGCCGGCGCCGGAGGCACTGCCGCCCAATCCCGTGCCTCCGCTGGGCGATCTCGCGGATGCGCGCTCGGTGGTGCTCCGCATGGAAGGCGGGGCCATGGGCGGGATGCGCGAAGCGATGCTGGACGGACGGATGATGGAGATCCGCGAGCTGGTGAAGGCGGGCCGCGCATGGGCGTTCAACGGCCTTGCCGGGATGCCGCGCGAGCCTCTTCTCACCGCATCACGCGGCGAGACGGTGCGGATCGCGATGGTCAACGACACCGCCTGGCCCCACGCGATGCACCTGCACGGCCACCATTTCCGCCGGTTGGGCGCGGACGGAGGCCCCGGGCCGCTACGCGACACCGTACTGATCGACCGGAACGAGACCGCCGAGATCGCCTTCGTCGCGGACAATCCAGGGGACTGGCTGCTTCACTGCCACATGCTGGAGCACGCTGACGCCGGCATGAGGACGTGGATGAGGGTGGCGGCCTGAGCGATCGTCGAACGAGACCCCTCTCGTCATGACTCCTCGAATCCCCCCCTGCTCGCGACCGTGATGCCGGCCGCGATGATCCCCGCCCATGTTGGCGAGCGCCGGGTCGATGGCTTCCTCCGGGGGGCTGCCGGCACCCCGTTTCTTCAAGGGCTCCCGAAGTCTTCCACCATTCGGTCGCGGGTGAGCCGCTCGAGAAGCTGCGCCAGAGCCTGCCCGCGGTGGCTCACCGCGTTCTTCTCCGCGAACGAGAGCTCCGCCGCGGTCCGGCCCAGCGCCTCGACGAAGAACACGGGGTCGTAGCCGAAGCCGCCGTCACCCTTCGGCGCATCGAGGACCCGCCCCTCCCAGACCCCTCCGCACACGATCGGGCACGGGTCACGCGCATGGCGGAGGCAGACGATCACGCAGACGAACGCGGCGCCGCGTTCCGCGGGGGCGACACCCCGCAGCGCTTCGAGCAGCCTGGCGACGTTGTCGACGTCGCTCGCACCGGGGCCGGCGTAGCGCGCCGAACGCACTCCCGGCGCGCCTGCCAGCGCATCGACCACAATCCCCGAGTCGTCGGCAAGCGACGGCAACCCGGTCGCCACGCACGCGGCCCGCGCCTTGATCAGCGCATTCTCGACGAACGTGAGTCCGGTCTCCTCCGGCGGCTCGACCCCGAACGCATCCTGCGCGACGACGTGCAGGCCGGCCGGTTCGAGCCGCTCCCTCAGTTCGGCGAGCTTGCCGGGATTCGAGCTTGCGAGGACGAGCTTCACGAGCAGTGGAGTGCCGTAGCGGACTCACGAACCGGAGAGGGCGAGGGCCGGGCCTGGCGGGCTCGCCGGAATCCGGGCCTGCGAAGACGGTTTTTACGTCCGGGATGCCGCGCGGGCTTCACGAGCCGGCGAGGGCAGCGCGTTGCGCCTGGATGAGGGAGGCGACGCCGTCGCGGGCGAGATCCAGCATGGTGTCCAGCTCGGTGCGCCGGAATGCGTGGCCCTCCGCCGTGCCCTGGATCTCGATGAATCCCCCGGCGTCGTTCATCACCACGTTCATGTCGGTCTCCGCCTCGGAGTCCTCGGCGTAGTCGAGGTCCAGTACCACCTCGCCGCGGTAGATGCCGACGGACACCGCCGCGACCGCCCCGTGGATCGGATCGCGCCTGGCCCGGCCGCGTCTGCGCACGTGCGAGGCGGCGTCGGCGAGGGCGACGTACCCGCCGGTGATCGAGGCGGTCCGGGTCCCGCCGTCCGCCTGGATGACGTCGCAATCGACGATGATCGTGCGTTCGCCGAGCGCCTCCATGTCCACCACCGCCCGCAGCGAGCGGCCGATGAGGCGCTGGATCTCCAGGGTCCGGCCGCCCTGACGCCCCCGCGCCGCCTCGCGCGGGGAGCGTTGGTCGGTCGAGCGCGGGAGCATGCCGTACTCGGCGGTCACCCAGCCACGGCCACGGCCCTTGATCCAGGGGGGCACCCGATCCTCGAGGGTCGCGTTGCACAGCACGCGCGTATCGCCGAACTCCACCAGCGCGGAGCCTTCGGCGTGGCGGGTGTAATGGCGCGTGATGGTAATCTCGCGCAACTCGTCGGCAGCTCGGCCACTCGGACGCATCGGCGGGTCTCGGCTCCTGGAAGGCAAGAAGTATAGCGAAGGCAGGGTGTGCGCCGGGGACGGGAGCCTTGTGCGATGGGAAACGAGTCTGAACGCACCGGGTCCGGAAACATCGGTGGCTGTCGGCCGGCAATTGTCCTGACGCCGTTCGGATGGCGTTCTTCCCGGGCATCGGCCACCGTTACGGGTGATGGACGCAGTATCCGTGCGCGAACAGGGTTATTCTGTCCGGTCTCCCGCTCCCGGAGCTGTCTCCGTATCCCGGCGTGCACCGTATGGGCCGTCAGACCCGCACTTTCGACCCGGATTCGCCCGAAATCGTTTCCCGGATGTACCCGAGATACGTCCCGGATGCAGAATGAAATGATCCTGGTGCACGAAACGGAACGATTTCCAATGCACACTGAAAGGGATGAAGCAGTATTATCCATCGTACGCGAAGAGAGGCGGAGGTTGGATTCCCACCATGAAGCAACCAGGTTTCCGGAACGTGACGCCATCCCGGTTGCCGCCCGATCTCCGGCCCGACATCCACGAAGCCGATCCCCCGGTCTACGGTAATCCGATGAATTCATTCATATGCGGCCTGAAAAGCATTTTCGAATCGCTCGTCGTCCAGCCTGATTTCAGCCGGTATTACGAACAGAATTCACATCGTCGGTTGCTCGCCTCCTGGGCTCAGGTCGGTCATTCGATGCAGCTTGCGCTCGGGAAGCCGGTGACGTTTTCCGTCATGTCCCCCGACGGACGGCAGATGACCCACGTGGTTGCACCGGACACCTCGGACGAGCAGTACCAAGCAGCGCTTCGTCGGGCACGGGAGGCGGCGCCGGACCCGGAGGCCGGCACGTCATCGGACCATGTGGTCATCCACGTGACGGGAAAGCAGGCGGCGGACCTCATGGCCCATGCCGGCGAGGCAGTGCGGAATGGCGCCGGACGATAGCGACGACAAGAACCCGGTTGGCGCCGGAATCGCCCGCAGGGAAGAGAACGTCGCTACGCCGGCCAATGACTCCACCGGGGAAACGTCGGCGGTACGGTCGGTACATATCAAAGAAACTACCACGACTGTTCATTGGGAAGCCCCGCTTCCCCCACCCGCGTTGCTCGAGCAATACGATCAGGTCGTGCCAGGACTCGCGAGGCAAATCGTTGAGCAGGCCCAGGGCTCGGAGAGCCATATTCATGATCTCAAGAAGAACGCGCTGACGGCAGCTATCGAATACAGCACTCGCGGCCAGTGGATGGGATTCATTGCCCTTCTGGCGATTCTGGGAGTTTCAGCCTTCGCGATCGCGATGGGTGCCTGGTGGGTAGCGGGTATCGCTTTGTCCGTCGTCACCGGCACCGCGGCCGTGTTCGTTCTCGGGACACTCAGGAAAAGGGACGAGAAGCGGCAGGGAGAGTGAGCCGGGTCCGCCGGCGACGCCGAGGCGGCGGCGAGACCCGAGCCTTCACCGGAGCCGAACATGCTGCGCAGCATGACCGCATTTGCCCACGTCGAATCACGCGGTGACCGGGGCGGCGTCGAGTGGGAAATCCGCTCCGTCAACAACCGCTACCTCGACGTGAACGTGCGCCTGCCCGAGGACCTCCGGGGGCTCGACCCGAAGGTCCGCGAACGGGTCGGCGCGCGCCTCGGGCGGGGGAAGGTCGATTGCACGCTGCGGTCGCTCCCCGGCCTCGATACGTCCGGTGGGCTCCCGGTCGACCACGACCTCGCGGCCCGCGTCGCGCACGCCGCGCGCGCGGTCGCCGAATTGCTGCCCCAACCGGCGCCGATCAATCCCGTCGACGTCCTGCGCTGGCCCGGGGTGGTGCAGGCCCCGGCGCCGGACCCCGAGCACACCGGGCACGCCGCGCTGGATCTGCTCGACCGCGCCCTCGACGAGCTCGTCGGGATGCGCGAACGCGAGGGCGGGCGTATCGGAGCGGTGATCCGGGATCGGCTCGATGCGCTGGCGGCGGAGGTGCCTCGCCTGCGCGGGATGCTGCCCGCCATCGTGCAGGCGTTCGGCGAGCGCATGAGGGCGCGCCTCGCCGACCCCGGCCCGAACCTCGACGAGGGCCGCATCGAGCAGGAGATCGCCCTCATCGCGCAACGCATGGACGTGGCGGAGGAGCTCGACCGGCTCGAAGCGCACGTCGAGGAGGTCCGGGCGACCCTCGACGAGCCCGGACCGGTGGGCCGGCGCCTCGACTTCCTGATGCAGGAGCTGAACCGGGAGGCGAATACGCTCGGGGCCAAGTCCGCGTCCATCGTGACCTCGCGCGCGTCGGTGGACCTGAAGGTCCTCATCGAGCAGATGCGCGAGCAGATCCAGAACGTCGAATGACGCGGGGAGAGGGTCCGGCCGCACGGCATGGGCCGCGGGCGCCGTCACTGGCAGAGGCCCCGGCCACCCGGCGGGAACCGCGGGCGTCGTCACGGACGGAAGATCCGGCCGCACGGCGGGAATCGCGGGTACTGGTGCTGAGCGCGCCCTCGGGGGCCGGGAAGTCCAGCCTCGCGCGCGCGCTGGCCGAAACCGACCCGCGCGTCGCGCTCTGCGTCTCGCATACCACGCGGAGCCCGCGCCCCGGCGAAGTGGACGGCGTCCACTACCACTTCGTCGGCCGGCGCGAGTTCGAGGCGATGGTGGACGCCGGCGAATTCCTCGAACACGCCCGAGTCTTCGACCGGTACTACGGGACCTCGCGGGGCGCGCTCCGGGCGGGGCTCGCGCGGGGGCGGGACGTCGTCCTCGACATCGACTGGCAGGGCGCGCGCCGGGTGCGCGAGGCGTTCCCCGAGGCGGTGTCCGTCTTCATCCTCCCGCCGTCGATCGAGGCGCTGCGGTCCCGGCTCGTCGGGCGGGGGCAGGACTCCGCCCTGGCCGTCGAGCGCCGGATGCGCGACGCCCGCGCGGACATCGGGCACTATGACGAGTTCGACCACATCGTGGTCAACGACGACTTCGACCGTACGCTGGCCGATCTGCACGCGATCCTCCGGGGCGCACACGCTTCGCCCCCGGCCGGCGTCGAACCGCTCGTCACCGCGTTGCGCGGCTCTCCGGCGCCGGAGCGGATCTGAGCGGGCGGACGCCCATGAACATGCGCATCCGGCGCAACGGCTTCGTTCCGCGGCCGCGGCACAGGCCGTGCCGCGGGTCGCAACGCCGAGCCGTACTGCTTCTGGCTCCCGGGCGCCTGCTTTGAGTAGACTTGCCCGCCGACTTCCAAGGCGCCCCGGAGCAAGACATGGCCAGGATTACGGTCGAAGACTGCATCGAGAAGATCCCCAATCGATTCGAGCTGGTGCTCGTCGCGACCAGGCGCGCGCGCCAGATCGCCCACGGCTCGCCGCTGCTCATCCATCAGGCGAAGGACAAGCCCACGGTGATCGCGCTGCGCGAGATCGCCGAGGGCAAGGTGGACAAGACCATTCTCGATGAGACGCCGAGAGCCGTGCTCGCCGAAGAAGAGGCGCAGGAGGTCTTCCCCCTCGGCGGCATCTGACGATGCGGCCGTCGTCCCCGCGCTTCGCCGGCTCCTCGCATCGCACGAAGACACGACACCGAGACCCGTGGATCGTGGCCGCACGCCGCCGCGGGCTCGGCGTGCGCCTCACCCGGTCGGCGATGCGGACGCGGGCGGATTGAAGAGACGCCCGTGTTCCGCATCAGCGATCTCCGCCGTCTTGCCGGCACGTACCTCGAACCGGCCGAGATCGACACGATCCATCGCGCATTCCTGTTCGGCGCCGATGCCCACGGCGAGCAACGCCGCGCATCGGGCGAGCCATACATCCACCATCCCGTGCAGGTCGCCCGGATCCTTGCGGAGATGCGTCTCGATCACGAGACGATCATCGCCGCACTCCTGCATGACGTCATCGAAGATACACCGACCGCCAAGCCCCAGATCGCAACCAACTTCGGCGACACGGTCGCGGACCTCGTCGACGGAGTCAGCAAGCTGACCCATCTCTCGCTCGAGAGCCGGGCGGAGGCGCAGGCCGAGAACTTCCGGAAGATGCTCATGGCGATGGCCCGCGATCTGCGGGTCATGCTCATCAAGCTGGCGGACCGGCTGCACAACATGCGCACCCTCGATGCGCTGCCGCTCGACAAGCGCCGGCGTATCTCCCGCGAGACGCTCGAGATCTACGCTCCCATCTCCGATCGCCTCGGGCTTCGAAGCATCCGGATCGAGCTCGAGGATCTCGGCTTCCGCGCCCTCTACCCGCGGCGCCACCGTGTGCTGGAGTCACGGATCAAGAAGATCCGCGGGCACCGCAAGCGGGTCGTGCGCAAGATCGAGACGGCAATGAAGCGCCGCCTGCGCCAGGAAGGAGTCAAGTCCCGCGTCGAAGGGCGAACGAAGCATCTCTACAGCCTGTATCGAAAGATGCGCACCAGGCAGGTCTCGTTCAAGGAGGTGCTCGACGTCTACGGGTTCCGGATCGTCGTCGAGCGGCCCGATGACTGCTATCGCGTGCTGGGGATGGTGCACAGCCTGTACAAGCCGGTGCCCGAGCGGTTCAAGGACTACATCGCGATTCCCAAGGCGAACGGCTACCAGTCGCTGCACACGACGTTGTTCGGGCCGTTCGGGACCCCCATCGAGGTCCAGATCCGTACCGAGGAGATGGACCAGGTCGCGGAGTCGGGGGTCGCGGCGCACTGGATGTACAAGATCGGCCAGCCGGGAACCAACACCGCCCAGCTCAGGGTCCGGGAATGGGTGCGCGATCTGCTGGAGATACAGACCCACGCCGGCGACTCCGTCGAGTTTCTCGAGAGCGTGAAGGTGGATCTCTTCCCGAAAGAGACCTACGTGTTCACCCCGGCCGGGGACATCATGGCGCTGCCCCGGGGCGCGACGCCGATCGATCTCGCCTACGCGGTGCATACCGACGTCGGCAACCAGTGCGTCGCGGCCAAGGTGGATGGACGCTACGCGCCGCTGCGCATGCAGCTTGCGAGCGGCCAGACCGTCGAGATCGTCACCATGCCGTGGGGCCGGCCGAACGCGGCCTGGCTCGACTTCGTCGTCTCCGGAAAGGCCCGCACCGCGATCCGCAACCACCTGAAGAACCTGCGCACCGAAGAAGCCGTGGAGCTCGGGGAGATGCTGCTCGGCCGAGCCCTCGCAGTCGAATCGATCGGGATCGACGACGTACCGGCCGAGGTCATGGATACGCTCCTCGAGGAATTGAAGCTCGAGTCGATCGAAGCGCTGTGCGAGGAGATCGGCATCGGCAGGCGGCTCGCAGCAATGATCGCGAAGCGGCTGGCGAGGGGTGGCGAGGAGCCTTCGTCGGACGACGCACCGGGCCCGGGCGCGGTTCCTCCGCTCTACATACGCGGCTCCGAGGGCACAATCGTCGACTTCGGCAAGTGTTGCCATCCCATCCCCGGCGATTCGGTGATGGGATTCGTGAGCACGGGCCGCGGGATCGTCATCCACACCACCGACTGCCGGAACCTCACTGAATTCTCCGACCGCCCCGAGCGGTGGGTGGACGTCGCCTGGGAGCCCGGCGTCGACGGCGAGTTCCCGGTCGAAATCCGCGTCGACATGGCCAATCGCAAGGGAGTTCTCGCGACGGTCGCAGCGGCGATCGCGGACATGGGCGCCAACATCGAGAACGTGAACATCGAGAGCCGGGACGGCCTCGACGCCGCGCTGAACTTCGTGATCGGAGTACACGATCGCACGCATCTTGCGCGTATCATGCGGCGCATACGCGGGATCGGCGAGGTGTCCCGTATCGCGCGCACCGGCCACTGACTCCGCGCCCTCGGGGAAGCGGCGAATGAGCGGGCGGCGATTGCGGCGTCCGGGACCGGCCGGCGCAGCGTAGTCCGACAGGGAGGAACGACGAATGACCAGGCAGGCGATCGCCACACCATCCGCGCCGAACGCCCTCGGTACCTACTCCCAGGCGATCCGCGCCGGCGACACCGTCTACCTCTCCGGCCAGATCCCCCTCGACCCGGCTTCGATGGAGCTCGTTTCCGGGATCCGCGAGCAGATCCACCAGGTCTTCCGCAACCTGCGCGCCGTCGCCAATGCCGCCGGCGGTGATTTCAGCGACGTCGTGAAGCTCAACGTCTACCTGACCGATCTCGCGGACTTCCCCCTCGTCAACGAAGTCATGGCCGAGTACTTCGACGAGCCCTGTCCGGCCCGGGCCGTAGTGGGGGTCGCATCGCTGCCCAAGGGGGCCAGGGTCGAGATGGAGGGAGTCCTGGTCAAGCGCGTCTGAGCCCGCGCTCCTGCCGCCGCAACGGCTGCGGGTACGGTGACATGGCGGCGCCGGAACGCAAACCATCGGGAAGGGACAGGGAATGGCGACGAATCTAACGAATTTTCAATACGATACGACAGATCTGCGGAGCAAGGACCGCGACCATAACATCCATCCGTGGACGGATTTCTCGACCTTCAGGGAGGAAGGGTCGCTGGTGGTGGCGGAGTCGGAAGGCTGCTACGTCTACGACTCCGAGGGCAACCGCTACCTCGACGGCATCGGCGGCCTGTGGTGCGTCAACATCGGCTACGGCAACGACGAGATGGCGCAGGCGATCGCGGACCAGGCGCGCCGCATGACCTATTACTCGTCCTTCGGCCACATCACCACCCCGCCCGCGGCGGAGCTGGCCGCGAAGCTCGCCACCCTCACCCCCGGCCCGCTCAACCACGTGTTCTTCGGCACCGGCGGCTCGATGGCGAACGACACCGCGATCCGGATCATCCATTTCTACTTCAACCGCCTGGGCAGGAAGACGAAGAAGAAGATCATCGCGCGCACCGACGGATACCACGGCAGCACCTATCTCGCGATGTCCATGACCGGCGTGGCTTTCGACCACCAGGGCTTCGACCTCGCGCCCGGCCTCGTCCACCACATCCCCAACCCCAACCCCTACCGCCGCCCGGACGGCATGTCGATGGAGGCGTTCTGCGACGAGAAGGTCGCCGATCTGGAGAACGCGATCCTCGAGCTCGGCCCCGAGAACGTCGCCGCCTTCATCGCCGAGCCGATCATGGGCGCGGGCGGGGTGGTCGTGCCGCCGCCCGGTTATCACCGGCGCACCAAGGAGGTGTGCGAGTGCTACGAGGTGCTCTACGTCTCCGACGAGGTGGTCACCGGGTTCGGACGCCTCGGACATTTCTTCGCCTCCGAATCCGTCTTCGACCTCGTGCCCGACGTCATCACCTGCGCCAAGGGCATCAGCTCCGGCTACCTGCCGCTGTCGGCGACCATCCTCTCCGACGCCATGTATGACGTCATCAGCGTGCCGCAGGCGGAAGGGGCGCTGTTCACCCACGGATTCACCTACTCCGGCCACCCGGTGTGCTGCGCGGCGGGGCTCAAGAACATCGAGATCATGGAGCGCGACGACGTATGCGGGAACGTGCTCGAGGTCGGTCCCTATCTGGAGGAGCAGCTCGCCACCCTGAAGGATCTGCCCATCGTCGGCGATGTCCGTGGCAAGTGCTTCATGATGTGCGTGGAGAACGTGGCCGACCGGGAGACCAGGGCGCTGCTCCCGAGCGAAGCGGAGGTCGGCAAGCGCATTGCGAAGCACGCCCAGGAGCGCGGGGTCATCGTCCGCCCCATCGCGCATCTCAACGTGCTGTCGCCACCGCTCACGATGACCCGGAGGCAGGTCGACGAGCTGACCGGCGTGCTGCGCGAGAGCATCACCGAGACCATGGGCGAGCTGCGCCGGGAAGGGTTCTGGTCGGGTTGATCGCTTCGGCGCCATGCAGGAAAAGCTGACCGGCGCCACACGGCAGCGGCGTCCCATGGGTCGCAAGGGCGGCCACCGGGGCGCGACAGGCATCACGTTCGGGAACGGAGAGGATGGATTTCGCCGTCAAGGCCGGCCTATCCATCGGTTCCAGGCCCGAACGTTGCGTTCGGCGACCACCAGAGCGGCACCTTGATGCGGTCCGAGGTCAATCCCCCTCGCCCCTCCGCCACCGCCCGGGCGGTCTCGTACCCCGACTGGGCGTAACGGACGATGCCGATCCCCACGTCGGTGGTCAGCGAGGCGTCCAGTCGCAACGCCGCCTCCTCCGTGCCGTCCGCGATGATCGTGCATCCGGTGTGATGCGACACCCCCATGGTGCCGTTGGACTGGATGGACACGAGGTCGGCCATGGCCGCGGCGTTCAGCAGGGCGTTGATGAACGGCCAGTCCGCGATCGCATCCGAGCCGTCCTTCATGTCCTCGGTCTCCATGACCGGGTTGGCGATGGAGCCGCTGTCGAGGTTGTCCCGGGAGAAAGCGACGGGACCCTTCACTTCTCCGTTGCGGACAAGTTCGTTCACGGCGAGGCCGAACGCCCGGCGCTGGCCGAAGCCGAGGAAGCATACGCGGGCCGGCAGGCCCTCGATCGGAAGGTGCTCCCGCGCCAGCGGGATCCAGCGTTGGGTGATCGCGCAGTCCGGGAACAGCTCCAGTGCGAGGTCGTCCAGGCGATCCCGATCCGCCTCGTCCCCGGAAACGCAGGTCCATCGGAACGGGCCGCGGCCCAGCTCGAACAGCCTCGGCCGCCAGTACCGCGCCACGAACCCGGGATAGCGGAACGCCTCGTCCCTCGACATGCCCGCGTCCACCGCCTCCTTGCGCACGAAGGTGCCGTACTCGAACACTTCCGCTCCGGCGTCGAGAAAGCGGTTCATCGCTCTGACCATGCGCAGGATGGTCTTGCGGGATTCAGCCAGATATCCATCCATCGAGCGTTTGCGCAAGGAGTCCGCTTCTTCGGGTGAATACCCGGACGGGATCACCGCGAAGGGATCGTGGAACGGGCACATCTCCGTCACGATGTCCGGGATCCATCCTTTCTCCAGCGCTTCCTCGCAAACGTCGACCATGTTGCCGCAGATCACGATCGACAGCGACTTCCCGGCCTTGCAGGCCTCACCCGCCAACGCGACGGCCTCGTCCAGGTTGCCGGCTTCGACATCGGCCCAGCCGAGCTTCAGGCGATCGTCGACGATGCTCCTGCGCGCCTCGACGATGACGGAGACGCCGCCGTGCATGGTCATGGATTTCGGCTGGGAGCGCCCCATGCCGCCCAGGCCGGCCGTGAAGAAGATCCGGCCCCGCAGATCGCCGTCGAATTTTTCCTCGGCGATACAGGCGAGGGTTTCGAACGTCCCTTCGACGATCCCCTGGCTGCCGATGTACTCCCAGGGGCCGGCGGTGTAGGAGGAGAACGTCGTGAGGTTCCTGTCCATCAGCTCGTAGAACTTCGGCCAGGTGGCGTCGATCACGTTGGACAGGCCCATGACCACGCGGGGGGCAAGCCGACCGGTCCTGAACACCGCCACCGGCATCCCCGCCTGCACCACCAGCGTTTCGTCGTTCTCCAACGCCTTCAGGGCATCGACGATGGCGTGGTAGCTCTCCCAGTTGCGCGCCGCCTTCGCAATCCCGCCGTACACGATGAGCCGGGAAGGGTCCTGGGCGTTCTCCAGGTTGTTTTCGAGCATGCGCAGAAGCGTTTCCTGCTTCCAGCCCTTGCAACGCAGCTCATCGCCGCGTTGCGCCTTCACCTGAGAAAAAACTCGAGCCCCCACCCTGGATTTCTCCCGTCGCCCCCGGCCGCCGTCACGATCGATTGCCGTCGCGGAACGCACTGCGCCGAAGCTTCGGCCGCAATGCCGCCGGAACGGCCACGGCTATCTCATCTCCCGGCGCACGGACGTCAGGTCTCCGAACGGATCGGGATCCTGCAACCGCCCGCGCGCTTCCCCGTCACCTTTGAGATAGTGGTCGAAAACGGCCCGCGCGTACCAGTCGCGGATGAGATGTGGCATGTACGCCGCGCCGGCATCGCCCACCTCGGTCCAGTCGAGCTGGTCGTAAGGCGCGCCGGAAAAGTCCCGATCCCGGATCTCCTCGCCCACCGCCTTGCGCCGACCCGAGGGCGACAGGCCGAAGGGCAGGGCGCCATTCTCGAACTCCGGCCAGGGGAACATCCGCCCGAAGTTGTCCACCAGCAAGCCGTGATCGACGTCCCGGACGATCACCAGAGCGCGGTCGGAGGTCTGTCTCAGATAAGCGCTGAGGGCGACCGGTTGCGGGTTGGCTTGACGCTCCGGCGCGGCAAGCTCGGGGGCGAGGGGAAACGCGGCTTCCGGGTCCCCGCCGGCGGCGGTGAGGGCGTTCCGGAACAGACCGACGAACACCCCCTGCACGAAATCGTCTTCGTCGCCGACCATCTGCACCACCGGCTTGCGGCTGCCCGCGGGCAGCCCGTCCGGGGTCCGTCCGCCACCGAAGAACTCTTCCGGCGTCCAGGTGAAGGGCGGGCCGTTGTTGAAACCGAGGGCCACGGCGACGCCGGGGATGTGGTTCACCCCCATCTGGGAAGTCATCGAGCCGAGGGAATGGCCGGCAAGCCCGACGGTATCGCCGACCCGCCCGGCAAGCAGGCCGCACAGCTCGCGCGCGGCCGAGGTCGCGCCCATCGAGTTCAGCCCTGCCGCGCAGTCGGCTTCAGCCGCGCCCAGCAGCTTCACCGTATGGATCAGCAGCCCCACGTCGGCCACGCGCTGGCGAAACAGGTTCTGCATCATCGTGGTGGCGCGCTGCACGCCGCCCGGAACGGCTTTCGCCTGCGCCGGATTGAAGGCGCCGGGGGACGCGGCGCCGAACATGAAGCGGAAGAAGTTCGGAATGACCTTCTGCTCCCCCATGATCAGCCCGTATGCCTCCCGCACTTCGCCGGCCGGGACCGCGCGGGCGAACACGGAATCGGGATCGTGGAATACGAGCGGAACCCCGCTGTCGGAGATGAAGCTCGGCGCGGCGACGACGTAGCCATGCGAGGCCAGGAACTCGCCGAGATAGCTCCACAGGCTGTAGTTGCCGCCGAGCCCGTGGGACAGGATGACGACGGGGAATCCGCCCGCCGCCGAAGGCGGCGCTGACGTCGAGGGCGGCGCCGACGCGGGCGGCGCGTCGAGATACGCGCCGCGAGGCGCGGCGAAATAGCGCTTTCCGATGGTTTCGAACGCCTCCTGTCCGGCGCCGCCGGACAACTCGGCGAGGGTGCCCCCGCCTTTGAAATGCAGCCGCTCGTGGGTGTCCGGGAACAACACCGAGGAGCGCAGCACCGGGACCGCGAACTGTTCGTCGTTGAAGAAAAAGTCGTCCATCTTCGCGCGTTCGCCGGAGACGGCGGGCCAGGGCGAGCGCGGCCCGGCCAGCCGGCTGCCCGAACGGTCCGCCTCGGCCGGATACCACAAGTGGAAGACCACCGTGCGCGGCTGGCCCGAGGCTTCCACCTTGCGCAGCATGGCGCGGTAGGCGTCGCTGGCATAGGCGGTGTTCCAGGGGTCGAAGCGCTGCCGGTTGTCCACGGCGAAGCCGATCGTCGCGCCGACGGCGTAATCGCCATAGGCCGCGCTCGGCGGGAACGTCTCGAGCGGCGCCGCCGCTTCGACGGCGCCGAAGGCGCTCGGAACAGCGAGCGCCGCCGCGGCGAGGAGCTTCCTGATTTCGGAGACGACGGAGATCATGTTTCGGTCCTCCAGGTGAGATGAACCGGGCCGCCCGCGCGAGCTTCCGGGCGTGCGGCCCGAGGGAGCGCCCCGGTGCCCGTTGCTCCGCCGAACCGGACGACCCGACCGTACCACGCCGATACTCCGCCACCAATCCACGACTCGCCGTATCGGCGGGTCGTGAAGTACTCGATCCAACCCGGGGTTCCGGTCATCCGGATCTCCGATTCCCTGGCCGTGACCGTCGGCGGAGAGGACGAGGGACTCCACCATCCGGGCGACGAATCGGATCGCCGTTGGGGACGGTGCCTCAAGTCGCTCCATGCAGGTTAAATTCACTGTCGGTGAGGTTGATCCACACGCGCTGATGGTCTTCTTCAGACCGTCATTCATGCAACAACCGGGTTATCGTCTTCAACCACCCACCATCGGCAGCTTCAGCCCGTGCGCCCGTGCGCACTCGATGGCCGCGGGATAGCCGGCGTCGGCGTGGCGCATCACCCCGCTGGCGGGGTCGTTGGTGAGCACCCGCTCGATGCGCTGGGCCGCCGCCTCGGTGCCGTCGCAGACCATCACCATCCCGGCGTGCTGCGAGAAACCCATCCCCACCCCGCCCCCGTGGTGAATGCTCACCCACGTCGCTCCGCTCGCGCAGTTCAGCAGCGCGTTGAGCAACGGCCAGTCCGACACCGCGTCGGACCCGTCCAGCATCCCTTCCGTCTCCCGGTTCGGGCTCGCCACCGACCCCGAGTCCAGATGGTCGCGCCCGATGACGATCGGGGCGCCGACCTCGCCGCTCGCCACCATCTCGTTGAACGCGAGGCCGACCTTCGCGCGCTCGCCGAGACCGAGCCAGCAGATGCGCGAGGGCAGGCCCTGGAACGCGATCCGCTCGCGCGCCATGTCCAGCCACCGGTGAAGATGCGGGTCGTCGGGGACCAGCGCCTTCACCTTCTCGTCGGTACGGAAGACGTCCTCCGGATCCCCGGACAGGGCCGCCCAGCGGAACGGCCCCTTGCCCACGCAGAAGAGGTCGCGGATGTAGGCGGGCACGAACCCGGGATAGTCGAACGCATCCCCGACGCCGGCTTCGAACGCCATCTGGCGGATGTTGTTGCCGTAGTCCACCACCGGGACGCCGCGGGCCTTGAACGCCAGCATCGCCCGGACCTGCACCGCCATCGACGCCTTGGCCTGATCGACCACCTCCGCCGGGTCGCGCGCGCGGCGCTCCACCGCCTGCTCCAGCGACCAGCCGGCCGGCAGGTAGCCGTTCAGCGGGTCGTGGGCGGAGGTCTGGTCGGTAACCAGATCGGGCCGCACGCCGCGCGCGACCAGCTCGGGATAGATCTCCGCCGCGTTGCCGCGCAGCCCCACCGAGACGGGTTTGCGCGCCTCGCACGCGGCGCGGATGCGGGCCAGGGCATCGTCGAGGTCGCGCGCGGTCTCGTCGAGATAGCGGGTCTCGATCCGCTTTCGGATGCGTCCGGGATCGCATTCCACCGCGAGCAGCGAGGCGCCGGCCATGGTCGCGGCCAGCGGTTGCGCGCCCCCCATCCCGCCGAGGCCCGCAGTCAGGATCCAGCGCCCGGAGAGGTCCCCACCGTAGTGCTTGCGGCCCGCCGCGACGAAGGTCTCGTAAGTCCCCTGCACGATCCCTTGCGAGCCGATGTAGATCCAGGACCCCGCGGTCATCTGCCCGTACATCATGAGGCCGGCGCGGTCGAGTGCGTTGAAGTGCTCCCAGCTCGCCCAGCGCGGCACGAGGTTCGAGTTCGCGATGAGCACCCGGGGCGCCTCGGCGTGGGTGTGGAACACTCCCACCGGCTTGCCGGACTGCACGAGCAGGGTCTCGTCCTCCTCCAGCCCGCGCAGGCACGCGACGATGCGGTCGAAGCATTCCCAGTCGCGGGCAGCGCGCCCGATCCCGCCGTAGACCACGAGGTCGCCGGGGCGCTCCGCCACCTCCGGGTCGAGGTTGTTCATCAGCATGCGCAGCGGCGCCTCGGTCAGCCAGGACCGGGCGCTCAGCCTGTTCCCGCGGGGAGCGCGGATGATGCGGTTGGAGATGCGAGTGCGTGTGGCCATACGGGAGGCCTCCGAGGAGGGTGTCGATATCGAGCGGACAGCGCGTCCGTGTGTGCGGCTCTTCCCCGGCTCACGCCGTCGCGAAGTATTCGAGGGCGGCCGCAGGCGATTCGCATGAGCGCGCCGGGGTCATCCCTTGTCCACGCCGAGATAGGCCTCGACCACCGCACTGTTGCCGGCGGCTTCCGCGCGCGTGCCGGTCCACGCCAGACGGCCGGTTTCGAGGACGCCGACCCGATCGGCGGCATCCAGCACCCGCTCGGTGCCCTGCTCGACGAGGAGGATGGCGAGATCCTCCTCCCGCAGCCGCGAGAGCACTCGGTAGCATTCATCCACGGCAGTGGGCATGAGGCCCAGGGACATCTCGTCGATCAGGAGGATCGACGGCTCCGCCATCATCGCCCGGCCGATGGCGAGCATCTGCTGCTCGCCGCCGGAGAGCGACCCGGCGAGCTGGCGCGCACGCCCGGCAAGGCGCGGGAAGGTCTCGAAGACCTTCGCACGATTGCGCTCCAGCGCCTTCGCGTCGAGGCGGGTGCCTCCGACGGTGAGGTTTTCGCCCACCGTCAGCTCGGCGAAGACGCGGCGGCCCTCGGGCACGAGCGCGATGCCCTGGCCGGCGCGCTTGTGGGCGGGCATCGCGGTGATCTCGCGTCCGGCGGCCCGGACGGCGCCCGCGCGCACCGGCAGCAGCCCGGCCAGCGCCATGATCGTCGCGGTCTTTCCTGCGCCGTTGGCGCCGATCAGGCCGAAGATCTCTCCGGCCTCGACCGAGAAGGAGAGGTCGTCGACGGCGACGATGTCCCCGTAGCCGCAGGTGAGGCGCGCGACCTCCAGCATCAGGTGGCCTGCTCGCCCGGATGGGCGCCGTGGAGCTCGGGACTTGCTATCGGGAAGGAGAGGTCGTCCACGATGATGACGTCCCCGTAGCCGCAGGTGAGGCGCACGACCGCCAGCATCAGGCGGCCTGCTCGCCCAGATAGGCGCGGCGGAACTCCGGGCTTGCCATGACCTCGGCGGCCGGCCCCCGGACGAGGCCGCGGCCGTTGTCCTGCACGTACAGCTCGGGACAGATGCGCGCGACCTCGCGGATGTTGTGCTCGATCAGCAGCACGCTGCGGCCGTTCCCCACCAGTGAGGCGATCAGGTCCGCCATGACCCGGGCCTCCGCCTGATTGAGGCCGGCGAGCGGCTCGTCGAGGAGCAGGAGCTTCGGCTCCAGCGCCAGGGCGCGGGCGACCTCCAGCCGCTTGAGGTAGCCCAGGGGCAGCTCGCCGGGTCTGGCGTCCGCCGCGTCGCCGATGCCGACGAATTCGAGGAGTTCCTTCGCCTTGCCGCGCTCGGCGCCGCGGCCACTCCCGAGCAGGGCGGCGAGCGGACTCGCCGTGCGGTGGACCCCGGCCGCGATCGCGACGTTGTCGGTGAGGGACATGGAGGCGAGCGGGCGTACGATCTGCTGCGCGAGTGCCAACCCGAAGCGGATGCGGCGATCGACGGGCCAGCGGGTCACCTCCTCGCCACGGAAGATCACCCGCCCCCGCCAGGGGCGCAGGACGCCGGTGATGACCCGCATGAGCGTCGTCTTGCCCGCGCCGTTCGGGCCGATGAAGCCGAGGAACCGGTCCTCGTCCATGTCCAGCGAGACGTCATCGACGGCCACGACCCCGCCGAAGCGCACCGAGACGTGCTCGACGCGGAGCAGGGTCATCGGCTCAACTTCGCGGCGAGCCGGCGGGCCAGCCCCGCGATGCCGTCCGGCGCGAGGCGCATCGTCAGGAAGATGAGCGCGCCGTAGACCAGGAGCTTGTAGTCGTCCACGAATTGCAGCCACAGCGGCAGCACCGAGAGCACGCCGGCCGCCAGCACCACCCCCCAGATCGAGCCGATGCCCCCGACGATCACCATCGCGAGCACGGTGACCGATTCGACGAAGCCGAAGCTGTCGGGCCAGATGAAACGGATGTGGTGGGCGTAGAGCCCGCCCGCGACCCCGGCCCCCGCGGTGCCGATGACGAAGGCCCAGAGCTTGTAGCGCGGCACGTCGATGCCGAGGACCCGCGCGGTGTCCTCGTCGTCGGCCACCGACTCGTAGGCGAACCCCATCCAGGAGCGCCGGATGCGGACCGCCAGGAGCACGAACAGGATCGTGCACACCAACGCCAGCGCGAGCAGCCCCGGCCGCCCGAAGGCGACCGAAGGAATGCCGGAGATCCCCACCTCGCCGCCCAGCGCCTCCTGCTTGCGCACGATGCCCACGAAGAGGAACGTCACCCCCATCGTGGTGATGGCGAGAAAATCGTGGCGCACGCGCAACGACGCCATGCCCACCACGAACCCCGCCGCCCCGGCCAGCGCGGCGGCGGGCAGCAGGGCCAGGGCCAGCGGCGCGCCCGCCTTGGTCAGCAGCGCCGCGGTATAGGCGCCGATACCGTAGAACGCGGCGTGGCCGAGGCTGACCTGGCCGCAGAAGCCGGTGATCACGTTCAGCGAAAGCGCGAACAGAATCGCGATCGACATGGTGGTGAGGACGGCGATCTCGTAAGCCATCGCGTCAGCCCCGCGCGAGCAGCCCTTGCGGGCGCAGTATCGGCCCCAGGAACGGGAAGGCGAACGCGACTGCAAGCAGGATCGCGATCGACATGGTGAGGACGGCGATCTCGCAAGCCATCGCGTCAGCCCCGCGCGAGCAGCCCTTGCGGGCGCAGCATCAGCACCAGGATCAGGAAGGCGAACGCGATCGCGTCGCGGTCGAGGATGTCGCCGAGGTAGATGGTGCCGAAGCTCTCGATCACCCCGAGCGCGAGCGAGGCGGCCAGCGCGCCGCGCGCCGAGCCGAGCCCTCCCAGCACGATGATGGCCAGCGCCTTGTACGCGGGCACCGCGCCCATGGTCGGCTCGACGAGGTTGTTCAGAAGCGCGACCATCGTCCCGGCGACGGCCGCGAGCGCCGAGCCGATGAAGAAGTTGAGGTAGCGCACCTTCTCGACGTCGACGCCGAAGCTCGCCGCCACCGGCGGGTCCGAGACCGTGGCCCGCCAGGAGATCCCGGTCCGGGTGGATGCCGAGAGCCATGCCAGCAGGCCGATGATCACCACCGCGAGCCCCACCACCGCGATGCGCGCATGGGAGAGGAAGATGCCGGGCAGGATCTCGATGTGGGTTTGCAGGGGTGGGTCGGTGAAGGACAGGCCGTAGGCGCCGAAGATCAGGCGGAAGGCCTCCTCGGCCACGATGAACAGCCCGATCGAGGCCATGAGCGCCACCAGCGGCGGCTTGTCCAGCAGCGGCTTGTAGGCGAAACGATAGATGCCGACGCCGGTGGCGCCGACCACCGCCATCGCCACCACCAGCGCCAGCGCGAGACTGCCGGTCGCGTTGGTCACGACGACGCCGGCGTAGCCGCCCATCGTGAACAGCGCCGCATGCACGACGTGGAGGATGCGCAGCAAGCCGTAGACCAGCGTGAGCCCGAGCGCGATCAGGGCGTAGATCGCCCCCTGCACCAACCCCTGGATCGTCAGGTCGAGAAACAGCATCGCAATGGAGGAGGCGCCCCGCACGAATGCCGCCGCGCGGGGCGCCGGTGTCGGATCACATCTCCGGCGGGGCCAGAAGCTCCGGGTCGGAGATGACCGCGTAGTGCCGCCACGCGCCGTCCTTCACGATCTGCACCTGCACGTCCTTCCTCACCTCGCCGAGGGCGTTGAAGGAGATGTGGCCGGTCGAGGAGTCCACGCTGGACGACGCGATGGCGTCCCGCAACGCCGCCTTGTCCCCGGCGCCCGCCTTGCGCAACGCCTCGGCCATGACCAGCACCGCGGTATGGGCGGAGGCGGCCACCATGTCCGTCGGATACCCGGCCTTGTCTTCGAACCCCTCGATGAAGTCCCGGGTGATCGCCTCGGACGAATCGCGGTCGAGCGACGTGGTGATGATCACCCCCTCGGCGTGCGGGCCGGCGATCTCGATGAACTTCTGGCTGTCGTATCCCTCCTGGCCGATCACCGGGACCCTGACCCCCGCCGCCCGGAGCTGGCGCACCAGCGGCCCGGCGGTGAAGAAGTAGCCGGAGGCGTAGAGCGCGTCCGGCGCATCCGCCTTGACCTTCGAGACGATCGGGCCGAATTCGCGATCCTTGATCGAGTACGTGTACTCGCTGGCGATGTCGATGCCGAACTCGCCCGCCGTCTCCTTGAACCCGGCCGCCAGCGACTTCCCGAAATCGTTGTTGAGGGTGATGACCACGACCCGCTTCAGGTTCATCAGCCCGCCGATCAGCTTGGCGCCGGCGCGGCCCTGCACCTCGCCCATGAAGGAGGTGCGGAAGACGTAATCGCCCGCGCGGGTGATGTCCGGATGGACGGCGTAGGCGGAGATGTACGGCGTGGCGTTCTCCTGGAAGATCGTCGCCGCCGCCCGGGTGGAGCCGGAGTAGCTGCCCGAGATCCCCGCCGCCACCTCGTCCTGGGTGATCATCTTCACCGCCAGCGGCGCGGACTCCTTGGGGCTCGCCTGGTCGTCGTAGACCAGGAGCTCCAGCATCTCGCCGTTGACGCCGCCCGCCGCGTTGACCTGCTCGACGGCAAGCTGCGCGCCGATGAGCGCCGAGTTGCCGTCCGCGGCGGCGAAGCCGGTCAGCGGCGCGTTGAAGCCGACCTTGATCGAGCCCGCCAGGGCGGGGAACGCCGAAGCGGTCGCGAGGGCGGCGGTGAAAGCAAGGCATTTCAATAACCTGGTCATGGTTTCACTCCCATTGTCTACAGGGTGTTTACGGATCGTGTACGGGGTGGGCCGCCGGTGCATGATGCCCGGCGGACACCGCCGATGCGCTGTCCGCGCTCCGGCATCGAAGCGATGGTAGATAGAATGCCTCACGATTTCATTCATGCTCGCCGGTCCGAAGCGAAGCCTTGTCAGGCGTTCAGCATGTTCCTGACGGCGCGCTCGTCCAGGCCCTTGTGGCCGATGACCACCAGCCGGGTACGTCGATCTTCGCCGTCGCGCCAGTCACGGTCGTAGTAGTGCTGGATCCGCTCGCCCACCGCCTGGATCAACAACCGCATGTCCTTGCCGGGTACGCAGGCGAAGCCCTTCACCCGCAGCACGCCGTGGTGGGCGATGGCCGCGCCCAGGCGGCGGAGCAGCTCGCGGGCGTCCGGCGAATCGGCCACCTCCACGCTGAAGGTGTCGAAATCGTCGTGGTCATGGTCGTCCACGCCATCGTGGTGGGACGGTCGTGCATCGAGATCGTCCTCGGCCGCGGCCTCCAGCCCGAGCAGCACCTTCGGGTCCACCGCGCCGTGGGCCGCGGTCACGACCTTGACCGAGGGCCGCAGTTGTCCCGCGACCTCGGAGACCACCTTGTCGAGGGCGCTTGCGCCGAGCAGGTCGGACTTGTTGACGACGATCAGGTCCGCGCAGCCGAGCTGCTCCTCGAACAGCTCTTCCAGGGGGCTTTCGTGCTCCAGGGCATCGTCGGACTCGCGCTGGCGCTGCACGGCCCGCGGGTCGGACGCGAACAGGCCGTCCGCGACGGCCGGTCCGTCCACGACGGTGACCACCGCGTCGACCGTCACCCGGGTCCGTATGTCAGGCCAGTTGAACGCCTTGACCAGAGGTTTGGGCATGGCGAGCCCCGAGGTTTCGATGACGATCCGGTCCGGCTTCCTTTCCCGGCCGAGCAGCGTCTCC
Organism: uncultured Gammaproteobacteria bacterium; assembly: GCA_958295835.1. Lineage (GTDB taxonomy): Bacteria > Pseudomonadota > Gammaproteobacteria > HK1 > HK1 > HK1. The sequence goes on along the minus strand of OY282378.1, from coordinate 2,002,889 downwards.
ATGGTGGGCACGAAGTCATCGGCCACCGTGCAGCAGATGCATCCGTTGGCGAGCTCGAGAATGTTTTCGTCTTCGCAGCCTTCGATGCCGCAACCCTTGAGGATCTCGCCGTCGATGCCGATGTCGCCGAACTCGTTGACGATGAGCGCGATACGCCGGCCGGCCGCGTTCTCGAGCAGGTGCCGGATGATGCTCGTCTTGCCGGCGCCGAGAAATCCTGTGATCACCGTCGCCGGTATCTTCTGTGTCATGTCGTTCGTTTCCTGTTTGCACGTTGATGGATGCGCCCACCCGAATCCGCCCGCAGGCATGGAGTGAAGCGATCCTGCCCGGCACGCGGCCTTCCCGAGTATCGTCCACCGAGATGGTGGGCGTGAACGAAGGGCGGGCTCGAAGCGAGACGGACGGGGCCGTGTCCTCGATCGCCGTGTATCCAGGATGGCGGGACAGGAAGAGCCGTGCAAGGCCATGGATTCGAGTCCCGTCAACGCAAGGCTGGGGATATCCCCCTGGCCCACCGGACCATTTTCCCGGTCGAGTGGCCGAACCCGGCGGACGTCTCCGCTTCTCGGCTGATGAACCCCGTTCCCGGCAGTGGAGGCTGGTATCGTGCCCTGATACGCTGCCGGGCATCGGGAATGCTGGCGCAAGGCTGGGCATCGGGCGTTGGTGCAACGCGGTTGACGGGAGGGGGATCATGGACTTCGGTGTCGTATTGCAGACCGATCCCCCGGCCCGGCGCGTGGTGGACCTCGCCAGGCGGGCCGAGGCGAACGGCTTCACCCACGTATGGGTGTTCGACTCGCCGGTGCTGTGGCAGGAACCGTTCGTCGTCCTCGCCCGGATCCTGGCCGAGACCGAGCGGGTCATCGTCGGTCCGATGGTGACCAATCCGGGCTCGCGCGACTGGACGGTGCTCGCTTCGACCTTCGCGACGCTGAACGACGCCTACGGGCCGCGGACGATCTGCGGCATCGGGCGGGGCGACTCGGCGTTGCGCGTCATCGGACGCAAGCCCCGGACCCTCGCCGAGATGGTGGAGGCCATGCGGGTGGTCAAGGGCCTGGTGGCCGGCGAAACGGTGGGCTACCACGGGACCGAGCTCCGGTTTCCCTGGGTGGAGCAGGGCTGGGACCTTCCCATGTGGGGCGCCGGGTACGGCCCCCGCGCGCTCGATTGCATCGGGCGCCACGCCGACGGCTTCGTCCTGCAGCTCGCCGATCCTCAAATTCTCGAATGGACCCGGACCGCGGTCACGGACGCCGCCGCCGCGCAGGGGCGGGCGCCGGGCTCGGTCGCCACCTGCGTGGTCGCGCCCGCCTACGTCGGCGACGACGTCGCGCATCAGCGCGAGCAACTTCGCTGGTTCGGCGGCATGGTCGGCAACCACGTCGCGGATCTCGTCAAGCGCTACGGCGAAGGCTCTGCGAGCGTGCCGAAGGCGCTCACCGACTACATCAAGGACCGCGCGGACTACGACTACGCCCATCACGGCCGCGCCGGCAACCCCGCGACCGACTTCGTTCCGGACGACGTCGTCGACCGCTTCTGCGTGCTCGGCCGGGTCGAGGACCACATCGCGAAGCTCACCACGTTGCGGGACATCGGGGCCGACCACTTCGCCATCTACCTCATGCACGATGCGGAAGACGAGACCCTCGATGCCTACGGGAGATCGGTCCTGCCCGTGCTCGCCGGGACCGCGGCGGCCCGATCACCGCATTCGCCGGCCCCGGCGACTGCAACTCGACCGGGTCCGGCGGGCGGGGTCACCCGCACGTTCTCCGGTACGTCGTCAGACGGCAGGAAGGCGGGCGGAGTGACCCGTACCGCACAACACACCGGGTTCTCGGGTGGCGGAACGGCAGGTAGCAAACGAGCGGGCAGTGAAGGACGGCACGGCGCGCGGGCGGCCGGGGCCGGGCGCGCGGCGGGCGACTGGCAAGCTGCGACGGGCGCCGAATACGAGCGTAAAGGGTTCTCGGCCCGTTCGGGCTACGGGACGCGGCCCGCCCTCCTGATCGTCGATTTCATCAAGGGCTTCACCGATCCGGGCACCGGGCTCGGCGGCGACTACGGCGCCGAGCTGGCGGTCACCGCGAAGCTGCTCGCAGAGTTCCGGTCGCGTGCGCTCCCGGTCTTCTTCACCACCGTCGCCTACGAATCCCATCTGCGCGACGCCGGGCAATTCGTCGCGAAGGTTCCGGCGCTCTCGATCCTGATCAAGGGAAGCGATTGGGTGCAGGTGGACGAACGCATCCGCCCGCGGCCTTCCGAGCCGGTGGTGTTGAAGAAGTACGCGAGTGCGTTCTTCGACACCCGGCTGGACATGGAGCTCCGGGGCCTCGGGGTGGACACCCTGGTCATGGCCGGGTGCACCACGAGCGGATGCATCCGCGCATCCGCCATCGATTCGATGCAGTACGGTTTCCACACGGTGGTCGTTCGCGACGCGGTGGGCGATCGGGCGCAGACGCCGCACGAGGTCAACCTGTTCGACATCGACGCGAAGTACGGCGATGTCGTATCGTCCGGCGAGGTCCTCGGCTATCTGCGCGGACTCGGCGAGCGTGGCGGGCTCGGGGCCACCGCGGACGACGAGTTCCGGCGCTGGTGGAACCGCGCCCCGGCCTAGCAGGAGGCCGCTGCCATGCCTACCGATCGATCGACCGGCTTCTCATCCGCGTTCGACGAGATGCTCGAGCGCAGCCGGCGCGAGCTGGACGCCCTGTCGGGCGGCTCGGACGCGCCGGCCCTCTCACCGGCGTCCCGGACGTCCTCCCGGACTTCCCTCCGAACGCCTCCCCGAACGTCCTCCGAGCCGGCCAGGAGCCGCACTTCCGCGATCGCGCGGGACGGATCGGATCGATCCGCCCGGGCGGCCCCGGCGTCCCGTTCCCCGGCGGAGCGCGCACTGGACGAGAAGCTCGGGGCGGACTGGCGTTACGAGGTCCTGGAACGCACCCGCGAGGGCGGCGAGCTGGTGGTGCGATGCAGGGTGACGGCGCCGGGGCGCGGCGTGAGCCGCACCTGGTACGGGTCCGCCCCGATGTCCGGAGCTGGACGCGGCGGTCCCTCGGGGATGACAGGCACGGCAGGGAACGTGAGCTTCACCCTGGGCGCCGGAGCGGGAACGAGTCCGAGGACGAGCGATCCGGCCCGGAGCGAACGGGAGGCCGAACGCCAGGCCATCGAATCGGCGCTGGCCGCCTGCGCGCGGCTGCTCTGACCCCCACGCTAGACGAACAGACGCCGGTTGAACATCGGCCATCCCTGAAGACACGGAGCACGGCGGACCCATGGCGCGAGTCGGAGTAGACGTCGGAGGCACCAACACGGATCTGGTGCTCGAATCCGGGCGCGGGATCCACGTCCACAAGGTGGCGAGCACGCCGCACGACCAGTCGGAAGGGGTGCTGCGGGGCCTGGAGGAGCTGTGCGAGATCGCGGGGGTGCGGCGGGACGACGTCGAGCTCATCGTCCACGGCACCACCGTCGCCACCAACATCACCATCGAGCACGACGGCGCCGAGGTGGGGATGCTCACCACGCGCAACTTCCGCGACATCCTGCACATCGGCCGCCACAAGCGCCCCCACAACTTCTCCCTCCACTTCGAGGTCCCGTGGCAGAACCGGCCCCTGGTCAAGCGCCGCAACCGGATCCCGATCACCGAACGCATCCTCCCCCCCGACGGCCGGGTGGAGACCCCGCTGGACGAGAACGAGGTGCTCGCCGCGGTGGAGGTGTTCAAGCGCCGCGGCATCGGGTCGGTGGTGATCGGATTCCTGTTCTCGTTCGTCAACGACGCCCACGAGCGCCGGGCCAAGGCCATCGTGGAACGCGAGATGCCCGGCGCCTACGTCTGCTGCTCCTCGGAGGTCGCCAACGTCATCCGCGAGTTCGAGCGCTTCTCGACCGCGGCGATGAACGCGTTCATCGGCCCGCGGACCTCGACCTACCTCGACAATCTCCAGGGCAAGCTCGCCGGCAACGGATTCCGGGCGAACCTGCGCCTGATCCAGTCGAACGGCGGGATCTCCACGGTGGAGGCGTGCTCGAAGCGCGCGGTCAGCATCCTCATGTCGGGTCCGGCCGGCGGGGTCATCGGGGGGCGCTCGGAGGGGCTGCTTTGCGGGAGCCGGAACCTCATCACGGTGGACATCGGGGGCACCTCGGCCGACATCAGCACCATCCCCGACGGGCGGATCAAGATCATGAACCCGCGCGACTCCTACGTGGGCGGCCATCCCATCCTGGTTCCGATGATCGATCTGGTCACCATCGGCGCCGGGGGCGGATCGATCGCCCACATCGACTCCGCCGGGGGCTTCCACGTCGGGCCGCGCTCGGCCGGAGCGGACCCGGGGCCCGCCTGCTACGGCAAGGGGGGGGAGGAGCCGACGGTGACGGATGCCCAGGTCGCGCTGGGCCGGCTCGACGCGGACAAGCTGCTCGGCGGGGACCTCCCGGTCGATCCCGCCCTCGCCGAGCGCGCCATCGAGGCGAAGATCGCGAAGAGGCTGGACCTCCCGGTCAAGGAGGCGGCGCTCGGCATCATCCGGGTGATCAACTCCAACATGGCGCTGGCCATCCGCTCGAACTCGGTGGCCCGCGGGGTGGACCCGCGCGAATTCTCCCTGGTGCCGTTCGGCGGCGCGGGGCCGCTGCACGGGGTGGCGCTGGCCGAGGCGGTCTCGGCCAGGGACGTCATCGTGCCGGTGGCGCCGGGGATCACCGCGGCCATGGGATTGCTCGAGACCGACATGCAGTACGAGCACGCGCGCTCCTTCATCACCTCCCTCACCCACGTCGGGGAGGACGGCGCGCGCCGTATCGGGGCGCTCGTCTCGGAGCTGGTGGCGGAATGCCGCCGCGATCTGGAGAACGACGGGGTCCCGCCCGAGCGGCAGGGATTCCAGCGCTTCGCGGAATGCCGCTACCACGGCCAGGGGTTCGAGCTGCGGGCGGACATCCCGGAGGGGGAGGTCACCGCGGCGGGGGTGCGCCGGATCGTCGAGAACTTCCACGCCCAGCACCGGCTGGACTACGGCTATGCGTTCGACGACGGGGAGGTGGAGCTGATCACCATTCGGGTCATCGGCACCGAGAAGGTGAAGCCGCTGGAGGTGGCCCGGATCGAGAGCGCGAACGGGGCCGGCATCGACGACGCCTTCCTCTACTCGCGCAAGACCACCTTCGACGACGGCCGGACCGTGGACACGCCCCGTTACGACCGCTTGCAGCTCAAGGCCGGACACCGCATCCCGGGCCCCGCGGTTCTGATTCAGCACAACTCGACGATCCTCGTGCCGCCGGAGTACGTCTCCGAGGTCTCGGCGCACGGGAATCTCCTCATCCGGCGCAGTCCCTGAGCCGATGTGCACTCGGCTGCACGAAAGGAAGCCCCCTTCCTGCCGGCGGATCCCGACTCATCCGTCAGCGAGGACGCCCCGTTGAAGGAGCCCGGGACATGACGACACGGAAGCAGGAGCTCGACCCGGTCACGACGCGACCGCTTGCGGTCGCCCCGCGATTCCGCTACGCGAAATCGTCAACAGAGGTCGTTCCCCCGAGGGTGCTTGCGCCCCCGATTTGAAGGAGTCCGGAGCATGACGACGCAGAAGCAGGAACTCGATCCGATTACGCTACAGGTCATCAGCGGCGCGCTGGACACCATCGCCGAGGAGATGGGACACATCCTCTACCGGATGTCGTTCTCCTCGATCATCCGCGAATCCCAGGACCTGGGGGCGGGGCTGTTCGACACCGAGTTCAACACGCTCTGCGAATCGGAATCGACCCCGCTGCACATCGGCTCGCTGCCCGGCTACCTGGCGGGGATCCAGGAGACCCTGCAGGGCGGCAAGTGGAACGACGGGGACGTGGTCATCCACAACCATCCCTACTACGGATCGAGCCACTCCCCGGACATCGCCATCGTCATCCCGGTGTTCCACCGGGGCGAGCTGGTGGCGTTCTCCGCCAACACCGCCCACCACCTCGACATCGGGGCGGCGACCCCGGGGCTCATCATCGACATCCCGGACGTGTACGCCGAGGGCATGCTGTTCGCGGGCACCAAGCTCTACGAGGAGGGCCGGCGCAACGAGGCCCTGTGGGAGTACATCCGCCGCAACAGCCGCGCCGCGCGCCAGCTCCAGGACGATCTCGACGCGCAGATCGCGTCCGCGCGGCTCGGGGTGCGCCGTTTCAACGAGCTGCTGGAACGCTACGGGATGGACACCGTGCTCACCGCGACCCACCAGCTCATGGACTACACCGAACGGGTGCTGCGCCAGCGCATCGCGGAGATCCCGGACGGCGAGTACCGCGCCGAGGGCTTCCTCGACGACGACGGCAGGAACCGCGACGTGCGGCTGCCCATCAAGGTCTGCGTGCGGGTCCGGGGCGACGGCATCGAGATCGACCTCACGGGGTCCGCGGACCAGGTCGAGACCGGATTCAACGTGCCGTTCGAGGGTTCGACCAAGGTGGCCTGCTTCTGCGCCATCCGCTCGCTGCTGCTCGATGCGGAGACGAGCGAGATCAAGGTCCCGTCGAACCAGGGATCGTTCCGGCCCATCAACGTGGTCGCCCCGAAGGGCTCGATCTACAACCCCAACTTCCCGGCCGCGGCGGAGGCCCGCTTCTCCCAGATCAACCGCGTGATCGACCTCATCTACAAGGCGCTGGCGCCGGTGCTGCCGAACGACGTCATCGCCGGCAGCTCCGCGACCCTGTCCTTCGCCGCCTACTCCGGGTTGAAGCCGGACGGCGAGTACTGGGTCTTCCTCGAAGTGAACGAGGGTTCCTACGGCGGGCGGCCCGCCTCGGACGGCCCCGACAGCATCGACAGCCTGATGGCCAACACCCGCAACAACCCGCTGGAGGATCTCGCGATCCACCTGCCGATGATCTGCGACCGCTACGAGCTGCGCGACGACGTGATGCCGGGGGCGGGCCGGTTCCGCGGCGGCCTCGGGGTGGTGAAGAAGCAGCGCATGCTCACCGGCGGATTCATCACCCACGAATGCGACCGCCACACCGATCCGCCGTGGGGCATCTTCGGCGGCGGCGAGGGCCAGTGCGGCGCGCTCGAGATCTACAACGCGGCCCGCCCCGACGACGTGACCGACATGCCCGCGAAGTTCGCCGGCCTGCGGGTCTCCGAGGGCGACGTGATGGCGTTCTACGGCCCCTGCGGGGGCGGCTACGGAGACCCGCTCGATCGGCCACCGGAGCAGGTGCTGGAAGACGTGCTCGACGATTTCTGCACCGTCGGGCACGCCAGGGAGGCCTACGGGGTGGTGGTGGATCTCGACACCGAGACCGTCGACGGGCCGGTCACCGAGGCGCTGCGGTCGAAGATGCGGGCCGACCCCCGGCGGGGGGATTCAAGCTCTGCCCGGGTTGACCGGGGTGGAGACACCGCACGCCGGGCGCCGCGGGCCGCCCTGGCCGCAAGTGCCGCGCATCGTCCGCCCGCCGCCGGCTCCGGAAAGCGCGGGCCTGCCGGCCGCGGGCCGAGCGGTTCGATCGGCCCGACCGACCCTCCCGCACGGCAGGTCCCGTCTTCTCGGGCCGCGTCCCATCCCGGCACGCCCTCCGTCGAGGATCTGGTGGCGCGGCTCAACGCACGGCTCGGCAATGACTGGAGCTTCGACGTCCAGCGTCACCACCGCAACGGCGGCGGCATCGAGGTCCTGGCCGAGCTGAAGTCGAACGGCGCCCGGGTGCGGCGCACCGGCGCCTCGAACGGCAACGGAAGCCTGCCCCTGGGGGCGCAGATCGAAATCGCATCCGAGGCCGCGTTCCGGTCCTGCGCGGCGGAGATGCTGGAGTCGGTGGGCCGGCGCTGAGCCACGGCACGGCATGGTCATCGTGGCGCCCATCTACGAGCGGCGACCGCGCCATCCGCGGCGCGAGGCCGGGTGCTCGAACCTCGCCCGTGGCCCTGCGGAACATGCCGCCTGATCCCCGCGCAAGATCGCAATCCGCCACCGACAATCGCGCAATGGCAACCGAATCGGTGTGTTTCGCAGTGGGAGGAGCTCCGATGAGCACCGTACCTTCGTCGTCCGAGCGGGCCGACGCGCTGGAGCACCGGCAGATGCGGGAGCTCGGCGAGCGTGTGGTCGTCAAGTCGTTCCTCTACCATCTTGCCGACGGTGAGCGCACCCTCGGCCCGAGCCCGCGCGGGAGCCGCCTGCTGATGGGCGATGACCCCCGCCTGCCGCCCATGCCGGAGAAGCCGACCCTGCTCGACTTCTTCCGCCTGCGCTTCGCTCCGACCCAGGCCCACCTGCTGCAGAGCGCGAACCTCGCGCAGAAGAACGGTCTGCCGGAGAAGATGGTGCTCGCCTGCCTGCTCCACGACATCGCGGTGGTGGGGCTCATCCGCGCCGACCACGGGTATTGGGGGGCGCAGCTCGTCGAACCCTACGTGGACGAGGAGGTGAGCTGGGCGATCCGGATGCACCAGGCGCTACGGTTCTTCCCCGACGAATCGGCCGGATACGAGTACCCCGAGCTCTACCGCACGATGTTCGGCGAGGACTACCGGCCCGAGCCGTACATCGTGGCCGACTACGAGCGGGCGAAGAAGCACCGCTGGTACATGTCGGCGCGCATGATCTGCGTGAACGACCTGTACTCGTTCGACTCCGACATGGAGGTCGAGCTCGACCAGTTCGAGGACGTCGTCGGCCGGCACTTCCGCCAGCCACTCGAGGGTCTCGGCAACGACGACACCCCGGCCTCGCATATGTGGCGCACGCTGCGCCGGCCCTGCAACGCGCTGTAGAGGTTCGACGACGGGCCGGTCCCCGACGCCTCCCGGCGTCTCCGGTCGGATGGCATCGACACCATCCCCTCCCGGCTCGGGCCTGCGTCGATCCGGAGATGTCGCCCGCCCCCTCCTGCACCGCGAAGAACGATGCCCGGAACGGCGAAGTCGTATGGGTTGGCAAGCGCCGTCGGTTGCCTGCCCCGGAACGCCGTGCCACCATGCGCCGCATACCCACGGCGCAAGGCACCAGGGCGCCAGGGCATCGAGACACGGGCGCGCGGCAGCGCCCTTCCCCGGGCTTCATACCGCAACCCCACGCAGAGAGAGGACATCGATGAACACAACCACCCGTCGCAGATTTCTGCAAACCGGCGCCGCCGGCGCCGCCGCCCTCGCCGTCCCCATCCGCTTCGCACGGGCCGCCAAAAGGGGCGGCGTCATGCGCATGGGCAAGGCGCACGGCCAGACCGTGGACAGCCTCGATCCGGGAACCCACGAAAACGGCTTCACGATCGCCATGACCCACGGGTACAACAACTACCTGACCGAGGTGGCCGGAGACGGCTCCCTGGTCGGCCAGCTCGCCGAGAGCTGGGAAGCCTCCGCCGATGCCGTCACCTGGACCTTCAAGCTGCGCAAGGGCGTGACCTACCACAACGGCCGCGAGGTCTCCGCCGAGGACGTGGTCGCGTCCATCAACCACCACCGCGGTGAGGATTCGCAATCCGCGGCCAAGCCGATCGTCTCGCCGATCACCGGCATCAAGGCCGACGGCAAGCACACCGTGGTCTTCACCCTCGAAGCGGGCAACGCCGACTTTCCGTTCATCGTCAGCGACTACCACCTGCCGATCATGCCGAGCGAGGGCGGCAAGCCCGACTGGCAGGCCGGCATCGGCGCGGGCGCGTACAGGATCAAGAGCTTCGAGCCGGGGGTGCGCGTGGACCTCGAGAAGTACGCGGACTACTGGAACCCGGATCGCGGGCACTTCGATGCGATCCAGATGATCACCATCGTCGATCCGGCCGCCCGCACCAACGCCATCATCACCGGCGAGGTGGACGCCATCGACCGGGTCGACTTGAAAACGGTGCATTTGCTGAAGCGCCGCAAGGGACTCACGGTGCACTCGATCGCCGGCACCCAGCACTACACCTTCCCGATGCGTACCAACGTCGCCCCGTTCAGCGACAACAACGTGCGTCTGGCCCTCAAGCACGCCATCAACCGCGAGGAGATGGTGGAGAAGATCCTGCAGGGCTTCGGCGTGGTGGGCAACGACCACCCGATCGGTCCCGGCCAGCGCTTCTTCGCCAAGGATCTGGAACAGCGCACCTACGACCCCGACAAGGCGAAGCACTACCTGAAGCAGGCGGGGATGGACTCGCTCGCGGTGGACTTGAGCGTCGCGGACGCGGCCTTCGCGGGCGCCGTCGATGCGGGGGTGCTGTTCGCGGAGAGTGCGAAGGCGGCGGGCATCGACCTGAACATCGTGCGCGAGCCGAACGACGGCTATTGGTCGAACGTATGGAACAAGAAGCCGTTCTGCGCCTGCTACTGGGGCGGCCGGCCGACCGCCGACTGGATGTTCTCGACCGCCTACGAGGCCGGGGTGCCCTGGAACGACGCCGCGTGGGAACACGAGAAGTTCAACAAGCAGCTCAAGGTGGCGCGGGCGGAGCTGGATGAGTCCAAGCGGCGCGCGATGTACGCGGAGATGCAGCAGATCGTGCGCGACGAGGGCGGCACCATCATCCCGATGTTCGCCTCCTACGTCTTCGCCACGTCCGAGAAGCTGAGCCTGTCGGATCAGATCGCCTCGAACTGGGATCTGGACGGCGAGCGCTGGATGGAACGCTGGTCGTTCGCGTGATCCGGGCCGGGCACTGACGGTACCGACAATCCGGTCGGCGCGACGCGGTGTCGCGCCGGCCGGGAACACGCGGTGGAATCCATCTTCCGCCCGCATCTTGAAGCACTCTCCCAGATAGCTGGTACACATCCGCCTCGCCTGCCGGCCGGGAGCCGCGTTCCGGCTTCCGGCAACACCCCCGCCCCCGTATTGCTCCGGTTCGGAGCACCGTGCCACCATGCGCCGCACCTCCGCGGCGCACAGGTGCTCCCATGCGTTCAGGCGGACGTGAAACGCGCCGCAGGCAGCGCATCGCCGCCGCCCGGCGGCAGAGCATGATCGCGGGCAGCGCCCTCACGGCTCCCTACCGCCCCCTCAGCGACGCCGACGCGATGCGCGTCCATCGCGCGGCGCTGGACCTGCTGGAGCGGGTCGGCATGGCCGCGCCGACCGACCGCGTGAGGGACGTGGCCCTCGCGCACGGCTGCTCGCTCGGCGAGACGGGACGACTCCTCTATCCCCGTGCCCTGATCGAGGACACGCTCGCCAAGGCCGCCGGGCGCTTCACCGTCCACGGCCGCGACCCGCGCTTCGATTTCGAGGCGCGCAACGGTACGGTGAACTTCTGCACCGGCGGTGCGGCGGTGAAGATGCTCGACATCGACACCCGCCGCTACCGCCCGAGCACGTTGCGCGACATCTACGATCTGGCACGGCTTTGCGACACGCTCGAGAACCTCCAGTGGTTCGCCCGCCCGGTGGTCGCCACCGACGTCGCGGACCTCTTCGAGTTCGACGCGAACACCCTCTACGCCTGCGCGGCGGGGACGAAGAAGCACATCGCCACCAGCATCACCCTGGGCGGGCACGTGGCGAAGCTCCTGCCGATGCTCGACGCGCTCGCCGGCGGCGAAGGCCGGTTCGCCAGGCGCCCCTTCTGCACGGTGCACGCCACCACCGTGGTATCCCCCATGACCTTCGCAAAGGACAGCCTGGACGTGGCCTGCGCGGCGATCGACGCCGGGATGCCGATCCACTGCCAGACGGGGCCCCAGGCCGGTGCGACGGCCCCGGCGGCGCTGGCGGGCACGCTGGCCCAGGGCTGCGCCGAGACGCTGGCGTCGGTCACGATCATCAACCTGCTCAAGCCCGGTTATCCGGTGGTGCTGGGCAACTGGGCGTTCGTCTCGGACCTTCGCACCGGAGCGTTCAGCGGCGGCGGGGGAGAGCAGGCCCTGCTCGGCGCGGCGTCCGGGCAGATGTCGGCCTTCTACGGCCTTCCGGGCGGCATGGGGGCCGGCATGTCGGACTCCAAGCTGCCCGACAACCAGGCCGGGTTCGAGAAGGGGCTCACCATGGGGCTTGCCGCCCTGTCCGGCGGCGGCTTCGTCTACGAATCCGCGGGGATGCTGGCGAGCCTTCTGGGGTGTTCGTTCGAGGCGATGGTCATCGACGACGACATGCTCTCCAGCATCCGGCGCATCGCACGGGGAATCGAGGTCTCGGACGAGACCCTGTCGGTGGAGGTCATCGCGGAGGCGGTGAACGGTCCCGGCCATTTCCTCGGCACGCGGCAGACCCTGGCGCTGATGGAAAGCGAGTTCGTCTATCCGCGCCACGCGGACCGGTCTTCACCCGAGGACTGGACCGACGCCGGCGCGAAGGACATCCGGGATCGCGCGGCGGTGAAGGCGAAGGAGATCCTGGCCACCCACCGCCCGACCCTGATCGAGCCGGAGACCGACGCCCGCATCCGCGAGCGCTTCGCCATTCATCTGGACCCGGTCCGGAGCGAGGGGGCGGCGCCGTGACGGAGCACGTGCGGGCTGCCGTCATCGGCGGCGGCATCGTCGGATGCAGCGTCCTCTACCGGCTGGCCGTGCGTGGCTGGACCGACACCCTGCTGCTGGAGCGCAGAGAGCTCACTTCCGGCTCGACCTGGCACGCGGCGGGCAACGTCACCTACTTCGGCCACTACCCCGGCCTCACCCGCCTCTACGTGGACTCGATCAGGATCTACCTCGAGGCGGAACGGGAAACGGGGCGCTCCGTCGGGTTCCATCCCGCCGGAAGCCTCCGGCTGGCGACCACGCGCGAAGAACTCGACGCCTATCGGCGGCTCGCGCCGATGTACGACGACCTTGGCGTCGAATACCGGGTGGTGGATCCCGCGATGATGGCGGAGCTCCATCCCCTGCTGGCCACCGCCGGCCTGTTCGGGGCGGCCCATACCCCCACCGACGGCCACGTCGACGCCTCGGGAGCGACCCACGCGCTGGCCGGGGCCGCGCGGGCCCGGGGGGCGCGGATCAAGCGGCGCTGCCCGGCCGGGCGCCTGCGCCGGGTGGCCGGCGCGTGGGAGATCACGACCCCCGAGGGCGCCGTCCGGGCGGAGCACCTGGTTCTCGCGTGCAGCTTCTGGGCGCGGGAGCTGGCCCGGCAGCTTGAGCTGGACCTTCCGCTCTACGCGCTCGAACACCATGAAGTGATCACCGGGAGCGTCCCCGAGTTACAGGCGCTGGACTTCGAGGTGCCGACGGTGCGCGACCCCCAGGCGCCCTCCAACGTCCGGCAGGAGGGCAGCGGCTTCCTCTGCGGCGTCTACGAGGCCCATCCCCGGTTCTGGGCGGTGGAGGGCATTCCCCCCGACTTCGGAGAGGACCTTCTGCCGCCCGACCTCGAACGCCTCGAACCCCATCTGCTGCGGGTCATCGAGCGGCTTCCGGCCTTCGGCGAGGCCGGCATCAAGGCGGTCAACAACGGCCCGATCTGCTATGCCCCGGACGGCTGCCCGCTGCTGGGGCCGGTGGAGGGCCATGAGGGCCTGTGGCTCGCGGCCGGGTTCGCGGTCGGCATCGGGACCGGCGGCGGGTCGGGCGAGTTTCTGGCCCATTGGATGGTCGAGGGCGAGCCCGCCTGTGACCTGCCGATGGTCCACCCGTCGCGGTTCTCGAACGACCTCACCCGCGAGCGGTGCCTGGCGCTGATCCGGGAGACCTACGCCAGAGGGTACGCCCTTCCTGAAGCGTCCGGGATCGGATGATCTCCATGGTCCGCCTGATCGTCCGCATTCAAATCCGCTATCAATCCATCGACGTCGTCGACGACAACCGGTTCACCGCGCCGGGCTGCCTTCATGGCTTCGATTGTCTCGTCATTGGGCACCAAGGGTTCGAAGGGCAATCGTTTGTCGGCAGCGATCCGGACCATCATCAGGCGGAAGGCGTCGGACACCGTGAGGCCGAGCGCGCCCAGCACGGCAGCGGCTTCGTCCTTGATCTTCTCGTCGATGCGTGCGCGGACGACGATACTCATGATTTCGATCCTTGACCGATCGAGCCGTAACGTAGCCCGGGTCATTGCTTCGAGTCCACACCATCATCTGCCGGTCGTAACCGCCGCTTGATGCGACACTGAAAGTCGGAGCACGGCATCCGGCTCCCTCCGTACCGTCCTGATTCATTGCCTGGATTCGATACGCCGTAGCCGCGCCGTCACAGCGCGCCGCCTGTCTCCAGCCGGCCTTTCTCATCGGCCTTCGAGCGAGGGCGCCGGCGAAGCTGTGAAGCATGGCGCCACGGTCACAGGGTACACGGACCGAACGACGATGGAGGCCTGGTCGCTGGTACATCTGAAATGGCATGAGGGAGTCCCCTCGGTCACCGCTGGTGTATCGGTGTTGTGCGGCAGGAGGTCGGCGAGGAATCGAGTGACGGCATCGCTGGATTCTTCACGCACGCAGGGTTTCACCGGGACGCCTGAAACGCAGTAGAGACTCACCGTTCGCCGCGGCCATCGGCGATGATTTACGCTGCGGTGGTTCCGCTGGCAGTGGTCGGATAAACCGCCTGCAAGCGTTTCTCCGCATGGCTCCAGTCGGATTGTGGCGGGAGGGAGGGAGCGCGTTGGGGCGGCGCGATTGCGTTCGGCGATACTTTCTCCACGCTGCCCGCTCTCGTTACCGGCCGATAGCCGCTGTTGTCCGGTAGCGCCGTTCCCTTGTTTCCGCGGCTCGTGTCTTCTCCGGCAGCCGTGCCCGCGTCTCTTCAATGCGGGTCGCGAGGTCTCGCTCCCCGTGAGCCAGGTTCAGGAGCCGCTCCCCGGTCATCTCCAGCCTCGCCCCCGCCATCCTCGCCATCCTTTCGCGGAATGCCCGTACTACGGCATCCGCCGGGGCGGTCCTCTCGTCGGGCCACGAAGCTGCCAGTCCCGCCATCAGGAACTCCTTCTCCTTCCCTTCGCTCCATTCCACCATCGCGACATCCGCGACCTTCACCGCGTCGCGCTCGGCCTCCGGCCATCCCTTCGACCGCCTCATCTCCCTGGCCCAGCGGTTGATCTCGATGTGGTCGATTGTCACCATGTTGCCGGTCACCAGCATCCGCACCCTGCGGGCGATCGACTCGCAGATGATCCGCGCGTCCCGGTGCGTCGCGACCTCTTCTTCTCTCAGCCCCCGGAACGCCTTTGCCGGGATCGTCTCAAGCAGGGCCTCGGCCCTCTGGAGCTCCTCCGGGGTCATCGGCAGGATCTTGTACGGGCTGTCGGGTCGCATCCATTCCTTGCCCCACCACTGCTGCATCAGCAGGTCGTAGCGCACCGTCTTCGTGAGGCCGGGGTCGTTGCTCCGTCTACGCCACTCGTCGTCGAGGGCTTCCACGCTTCCTTCGATGTCCCAGAGACTCACGCGCCCCGCGATTTCCTGTGCCGTCGTCGGAGTGAGCCAGACCGACAGTCCGTTCATCTCGCACCACGTGGCATGAAACACCCGTTGCGTGCGATGCCCGACCCGGTTGCCGTCGAAAGCGATTTCCGTGCTCACGGCTCTGCTTCTTCACGTGTTGCGCAGGCTCGCTCCAGCGCTTCCTCCAGTGCGATCCGTTCGAACATCGGCACCCCGTCTGTGGGCGTGCGCCGGCGGTCTTCCCATTGTTCCAGCCGTCGGGCGAGGGTTTCTTCGTCGCACCGTGGTTCCCCCGGCGTTTGCATGGCCTGCGCGACCAAGGTGACGCGCCGATGCTCGCTCTCGTGTGTCTTCATCGCCCCCTCCGTTTTCTTCACCAAACAGCGCCCTCGGCCCCCGGGAAGCGGTCTACCATACCCAAGGTCGTATGCGTGCAAACCGTCCCGGGTTTCCCGGAGACTACACTTGCCGAGTCTTCGGGAGAAAGGAGCGGGGAGAATCCATCGACAGGACATTCCCCGGAAGTCCGGGAACGCGAACGGTGCGCAATGGTGTACGGGCGCCAAGCGGAGCACGCGCGGCGGTGGGCGGTGATCGGGGCGGTCCCGGCAGGTTCGGTCGGGAACGGCTTCGGGCGGTGCGCCGGCGCGGCCCATGGACGGGGGTCGGCTTGGCGCGGTCGACGGCCGGGCCGGCAGGGTCACCCTGGCCGGTTCGTCACGGGGAAGGCGTTGTCACCAGCTCCGGACCTGACTCCGGTTGGTTCCGTCGCCGCCAGCCTCCGCCCTGTCGTCTCCAGAGGTCCTCGCCCCCGATCCCTTCCCCGCTCTCCCCGGTCGTCTGGTGCCGATTACACCCGCTGTTCTCCGAATCGTTCGCCGCCTCGTTCGGTGCCGCCAGAGCGAGGCGCGTCACTCCGGCTTCCGTATCGTCGGCCAGGAAAAAATGAGAAAAATCCGATGGTTACTCTCTTTTCAGTGCATTGGGCGATCGAACGGAACGGATTGCCTTCACCACGTGCAAGTGATGTATATTCAGGAACGTCCAGATACCTGCTCATGATGGATAGCGCCGAGTCCATCCCTGCAATCCCTGAGCAGACTGCCGAACCCGGCGAGTTCGACGGCGCCTGTCGAGTCCCGCCGTACCGGTCCCTGAAGGGCTGTCTTGTCTTCTTCCGCAAGTCCCGGAACCGGCAACCGAACGCAAGTAACGGGAAACAGGAGGTGGTAAACGATGCTGGAATGGAAGCGGCTGCTGAATCCTGTACGTCGAAAGGAGCTTCGTGGTTCAACAGAATCCATGAATACGGGCGTGGGTCGGCAAGAAATTGAGCGGGATTACGACAGAATTCTCTTCGCGACTCCTACCAGGCGGCTGGCGAACAAAACCCAAGTATTTCCTTTGGAGGAGAATATTGCGATTCGGAACCGGCTGACGCATTCCCACGAAGTCAGTAACTTGGCAAGAAGCATCGGTGTACGCATCGCATTTGATCATGCAGAACAGGTGTTTGGGGACGAACACGAATCACTGAATGTAAAGAGAAACGCCCCTGCGCTCCTGGCGGCGGTGGGACTGGCGCATGATCTCGGCAACCCACCTTTCGGCCACCAAGGCGAGGTGGCTATAAGGGAGTGGTTCTCGGATAATGGGAAAGACACCGAAGAACATGATGATTTTCTTCATTTTGATGGCAATGCCCAGACGTTTCGCCTGCTCACACGATTACAAGTGCTGAATGACGATTTTGGATTGAATCTCACAGTCGCTACTCTGGCTGCATTGATGAAGTATCCGAGCTTGCACGACTCCAAAGACAAAGGAGGTTTCAAGAAATTCGGTATTTTCGAAAGCGAAAGATGTATCGCAGAGGAAGTCTGGAAGAATACCGGACTGCGAGAGGGAACCAGACATCCTTTTGCTTACATCATGGAGGCATGCGACGACATCGCGTACTCTGTAATCGATGCCGAGGATACCGTGAAGAAGGGTTACGCTTCTTTTTATGATTTGATGGATTTCCTGGAATCGAATTCGCCTGACGATGATGCAATTGGCGAAACAGTAAAAAAATCACGTAAGAAAAATGCTGAATTCAAGAAGGAATTGTTGAGTTCTCGGGAGCTGAATGATATCTCGATGCTGATGTTCAGGATCAAGGCGATCTCGATGATGGTGGTTGCTGCTACTGACGTATTTGTTTCCAATATAGATCGAATTATGAACGAAAATATACCGGAAGGATTCGAGTTGATCGACAATTCATGTTGTAACAATCTGTGCAATCATCTGAAACAATTTGACAGACGGTATGGATTCGATAATAGCGAAGTTCTTAAACTTGAACTGGAAGGTAACAATTACATATAAGGAATAATGGGTCTCTTGTGGAAAGCCATATCGAAATCCGAGAGCGAGCGGAATGCGTACGAAAAATATGCCTACGGAACAATCTCCGAGAACTACCGGCGCGTGTACGAAGCTTCATCCATGGAACTCTATGATTCACGACGTCTGCTTTGCGACGCAGTTTCCGGTATGACTGAACAATACCTGATCAAGATGCACGAAGAACTAAGGGGCCTCCATCGTGGATCATCGTAGATCTCGGATAGCCGGGACCGAGGAGAATCTGCGAGCACGGGTAGCGCGATTGCTCAAGGAAGATCCGAAGCCCCGTGTGACGTCGAGCAAGACGGATCAGGCGGATCTGTTTGAAGATTTTCCCGTATTGGACGATGATGGACACGTCAAAACGCCCATGTCGTCAATCTCGGAGTTCCTGGCGTACATGTGCGCTGCGCTCCCAACAGGAGATCTATATCTGTTCGGCGGAGTTTTGCGGGATCTTGCCTTGTCTGGACGTAAGGATTTCACATCGGACATCGATATCGTAGTGGATGACGACGACTGGACACATTTGGTGAGATATCTGAGATCGCGCGGTGTGGTCCAAAACCGTTTCGGTGGTTTCAGGCTGAAAGTAGATCGATGGCCGATAGACATATGGACTGCGCGCGAAACGTGGGCTATTCGAGAAGGACTGGTCGAGTATCATGGTATTGAATCGCTTACGGAAACTACGATTCTCAACTGGGACGCGATTCTGCTGAACTGGAGAACCAAGCAGATAATATGTAGTCCGGACTACTTCCGGCAGATCAGGAATCGCGTGATGGATATTGTTCTGGCGGAGAATCCGAACCCGTTAGGCGCCGCCGTAAGGGCATTCAGACATTTGTGTTTGAAGGATGCAAGGGAACTCACGATCCAGGCGGCGAGGTACCTCGCTGACGCCGCTGAAAAGTACCCGGCCGATACCATTATCAAATCGGAAATCGGCAGCTATCAGGATCCGATTATAGATCCGGCAATCTTGAGATTCTTCAGGCATATAGATATAAGTTCGGAAGATTCAATTCGCCGCCAATTCGACGGTGCTTCGAAGATTTTGCAGCCACTTCTGCTCTGAACAACATCTCGGTTACGTACTGTGCCGGGACAGACGCCAATCCGAAACAAGCTCAAATCGACCTTCGAGGCGAGCACCTTCGATGCGTTCGGGAAGTCGGCGATCCCGCTGCCGTCGTCGGCCTGGTCGGAGCGCAGAAAGACCTTCACCCGGAGTTTCCGGTACGACCGCATGTCGAGTGCGGTTTGCAGCAAGCGGTGAATCGCCCGGGTTGCTTCCTTCCAGTCGTCGGCGCAAGGCACTGTAGTGGCGGGGCGGGTCGAAGCCCCGCGCGCCGATGGCGCTCCACGCTTCCTGCTCCAGGATGCGGCGGTCGATCTCGAAGTCCCAATAGACCTCCAGGGTCTGCCCCTGGGCATCGTCGTCGGCGCACGCGAGGCTGACCCGCGGGGACGCGGGCGGCGCGGGGGTCTCCACCGCCTCCACGAGCCAGCGCCGAGAGCGCACCTCGACGAACTCGCCGACGCGCGGGGGACGTTCGGGCAGCAGGCCGGGAGCAGCCGGGCTCAATGGTCGAGTGCGCAAGGGAGCGGTCAGCGCGTGCGCTTGGCCAGGACGGTATAGACCAGCAGGAACAGCCCGATCATCAGCAGGGAGAACAGGGTCGAGGCGGTGCCCAGCGCGAACAGGGTCGGCCGGATCCGCTGGGTCATCGAGGCGTTGATGTCGAGCGGCAGGGTGTTGTACTCGCCCGCGAGCAAGGTGGTGCGCGCGAACTCGTCGTAGGACAGGGTGAACCCGAACAGGCCGGCCGCGACGATGCCCGGCGTGATGAGGGGCAGGGTGACTTCCTTGAACACCGTCCACTCGCTCGCCCCCATGTCCCGGGCCGCCTCCTCCAGACCGCTGTCGAAGCGGTTGAACACCGCCATCATGACGAGGAAGCCGAACGGCAGCGTCCACACCACGTGCACCCCGAGCCCGGTGGACCACCATGCGGGTGGAATTCCAAGCTGCTTCAGGAGGGTGGCGAGGCCGAGGCTCAGCAGGATCCCCGGCACCATGATGCCGGTCATGATGGTGTAGAACAGCGCCCCGGAGCCGAAGAAGCGCTTGCGGAACGCCATCGCGAACATGGTCGAGAAGATCGCGGTGATCACCATCACGATGAGGGCGAGGATGATCGAGCGCAGCATCGCGCCCTGCATGTCCCCGACGCTCGACGGCTCCAGGAGCTTGTTCCAACAGTACAGGCTCGCCCCTCGCATCGGCTCTCATAAAGTCATCGAGGCCGAAGCTCCGGCATTCCTCCAAAGTCGTAGCCACGTTCCGGAGAGCGGGGAAGATGAAGGTTCCCTCGTAGTGGCAGAGGTACGCGGGCCAAGGAAACCTGTGGTTTCGCAGGCACGTCCCGTAGATACGCTCCAGGAGCTCGCGAACCCGTGTCTTGCATTCAGGACATCGCTCGGAATGGCATTCGATCGATTCGCGGATTTCCCGGGTAGGACGGGCTGTGACGCGATTCGGTTCAGCCGGATGGCCGCCGCAACCGCACTTGACTACCTTGAAACCGCGGGACTTGAGAAAACGATTGGACTCCGGACCGCCTGAAAACTCGTCCGAGTGCAGGCATCGTCCCGTAGCTCATTGAGCGGTGTCTCGCGCTGATCCGGGAGACCTGCGCCAGAGGGGTTGCTCCTGGTCCCGGGTGGCATCAAGTGCAATATTCGGGAGGTGGTAGTCTCAGAGCCGGCGTCCGGGCCGAAGGGTCGCTCCCCACGAGCCGGAAGCTCGCTTCCGGCCATGAACCGCCCGATGCGCCGTGTAGGTCGGGGTCCCGAAAGGGAGTCGGGTGAAGGTCCGCGTAGCGGCGCCGGATGAGTGCTCTTGCGTCAGCATAGCGGGAGCGCGGCGCCACGTCGCCGCTACGCGCAGGAGCAGCGTATCGGTCGCCGCGTGGCATCGATCGGTTTCCGGGACGGACGCTGCCGCATTCCATGCCGCTCAGGCCGCACCGAAGAACGCGGCGCCCGCCGCGTGCAGGGTCGGCACCGCCAGCGCGCGGTCCAGGTACTCGTTTCGCATCTCGCAGGAGGTCTCCGCAACGAGGGTGCAGCCGTGGCAGGCGGCGCCGTGCAGCCAGCGCTCCTCCATGCTGCGGCCGGGGACGTGCTCCGCGCACACCGGATCGCTGGAACAGAGCGCCGCGCTACGAAGCGCATGCCGCAAATGGTCCTCGATACGCCGGGCCTCCTGCACCAGGCCGCCCAGCGTGCCTTCGGCATCCGGGCTCGCGGTGTAGAGCAGCAGGGCGTAACGCGCCTCGCGGGCGTCCACGAAGATCCGTTCCCGGATGGAGGCGGCCGGATAGCCGCAGCGCATGGACAGCGACTGGATGAGCAGATGGGCCAGGGTGTGGAGCAGCACGTAGGGGCCGCCCGGAAAGGGACGTTCGCTCTTGCGCCGGTCCGCCCAGGCGTTGTGGCCGGCGATCAGCGCGTTCAGCCGCTGCTTCACCGGCTCGCGGCCCAGCCACACGGCCACCGCATCGGCCCGGAGCCGGACCAGGATGCCTTCACCCCGGTTCTCCACCGCCGGGAACCACGCCGGCTCCAACGCAATGGCGGCACGCTCGACCTCCCCGTCGTACTCGCCGTCCACGTTCGGCATGACCGGCTCCAAGCGCGTGAACCCGGCCAGCGCCAGCACTTCCCGCAACCGGTGCACCTGGATGATGGTTTCGACGGCATCGAGCCGCGCCGACCGGCGCCATGCGGATTCCGGCAGGCGACGCGCATGGAAGTCGGGGTCGATGGGAGCGTCGTCGCCGTAGCCTTCCGGGACGGCCAGCAGGGCGTCCAGCTCCGCGTGCTTGATGGGACGTTCCCCGGCCGCGCCGCCCGCATTCCGGGCCGCGATCGCGCCCAGCACCTCCTGGTCGGAGAACGACGCCAGGCCGTCCGCCACATCGGGGAAGCTCTTCATCACCTCGAGGGCGTTGGCGTCCCTGACGATGTGCAGGCGGTCCCACAACGCCTCGACCACCCGATCGACCTCGCCGCCGCGATCCGGCAGGGACAGCACGCTGACCACCTGTGGAAACCAGGCGTTCGAGGCGGTGCGGATCAACAGCCGACTCGGCTCCCCGCACTCCTCGTTCGCATGGCGTCCCAGCCAGGGTCTCGCGCCCCGGCACTTCCCCAACGGGAAGCTCGCAAAGTCCACCGCCTCGTGCATGCGCCGTGACCTGCCGCACTCGCAGCGCACGATCTGCTCCACCAGATCGCCGCTGGTGCCGCGTTCGTCGAGCCACAGCCGCCCGTGGCAGGGATCGTCCGGCCCATGGACGAACCGATACCAGTCGACGTCGTCGATATGGCCCTTCGAGCAGGCGCGGACGAAGCGCGTCGCCACCACCGGCTTCCTGTCGTAGCGGCCGTTGGTGAGGGCGGTGCGCGGAACCATGCGCCGCGAGCGTGCACCGGGCCCCGTGCCGGAACCGGACTCCTGCACCACGAACCACTCGGGGAAGCGCCACGCGCCGATTCCCCGCTGCCGATCCTGCCAACCCTCCGGCTCCGGCGGCGGGGCGTAGAGCCGCGGATTGGGAACGCCGGTCATGGACGCGAGCTTGGCCGAGAGGCGCGGCTCGTCGATCCTTTCCAGGTTCGTCTCGCCGCCCCAGGTATCGAGCCCGCCCACGATGGCGGAGTCGTTGGGCAGGTCGATGAGCGCGCCCGGGCCGAAGGTGGTGATCACCTGGCTGCGGCGCAACTGCCCGTGCGCCCTCCCGTTCACGCGCCGCCGCCCCCGCCCAGCCGACTGGAGAGATCCCCGAGAAACAGGTTCACCTGCGACTCCACGTCGCGAAGCGATCGGTTGGCGCGAAACTTCCGGTGGTGGGAGGATTCGAAGTCGGTGTCCAGCATCTCCCGAAGCAGCGGCTTGCGGGTCGAGGCCTCGTATCTCTGGTACTGCATCGGCACCCCGTCACGGCGGTAGTCGTCGCAGATCGCGCGCCAGGAATCGAACAGGTCGCCGATGCGGTTCCGGACGCTGCGCAGCCGTTCGGCACGCTCGGCGTCGTCCCCGAAGGGCTGCTCGCGGATCCGTGCCCCGAATGCGTCGAGCAACAGCGTTTCGAGCGCCGCGCGTTCCGCCTCGATGCCTTCCACCCCCTCCGGCGGCGTCATCGCCGACCGGGCGTGGCGGGCCAGCGCCACCAGCGCTCCCGCAAAGCCCCGATCCAGGGCACGCGCGGCGAACGGGGTCACGCTCGAGACCTCGACCGAGCGGTAGAAGGTCTCGTGGTAGTGCCGAAAACGCTCGTAATGGGAACGATCTCGGGGCTTGTGGACGTTGTAGAGGGTCACCACCAGTCCGGGGCGGTGATCGTCCCGGCCGACCCGGCTGGTGGCCTGGATGTACTCCGAGTGCGTCTTCGGCTGGCCGTAGACCAGCATCAGCCCCAGACGCCGGATGTCCAGGCCCACCGAGATCATGTTGGTCGCGATCGCGCAGTCCACCCGTTGCGCGCGGTCGTGGAAGGGACGGTCGAGGCGCTTCCGCGCCTCGGCCACCTTGCCGGTGCCGACCCGCGAGGTCAGTTCGACCACGTCGGAGAAGCTCGTGCGATCCCGGAACAGGCCCTGGTCCACCTTTTCGCCGAACCGCCTGCGCTCGCCGTAGCGTTTCAGCGTGTTCTGCACCTCTTCCTCGAGGATCCGGCGGGCGCCCCCGAGCTCGCGCAGGCTGTTGAAGTAGCCGAGCACGGTCATGTAGGGGTCGGCCGGATTGGCCCGGTTGCGGGCGGCGCCGGAGTCGCGCCAAGCCCGCTCGGCCGCGCCCATGAGGGCGAGCAGCACCCGGCGCATCGCCTCCTTCGGGTTGCGGCCCTGGGCGGCGACGCCGAAATACCTCCGCGCGTGCCTCTCGGATGCGGGCATGGCACGGGCGAACCAAGCGTCCCGGCGCTCCGGCCCCGGCGGCGGGAATACGTGGGTGGCGGGCCGTGCGAAGAGCGCCCGGATCTGCTCACGGGCATGGCGGACGGTGGCGGTCGAGGCGACGATCTTCGGCTTCACCCGCCGTCCGCCGATCTCACGTGCGCACAGCGATTCGATCACCGTCTCGTAGAGTCCGGCCATGGTGCCGAGGGGGCCGGAGATCAGGTGCAGCTCGTCCTGGACGACGAGATCGGGCGGCGGCAGCGGACACGCGAGGAGAGCGCCCCGGCGGGGCTCCGCGGCCCCGTAGAACCCGTGCGCGTCGTACCGGTCGGCGCCGCCGAGAAGCGCGCCGGACTCCCCCACCCATGGCAGCGAGGCGAACTTGTCCACGGTGGCAATCAGGAACGCGGGGAGGCGCCGGTAGAGGGGCTCGTCCACCGCGACGATGGGTAGCGGACGGTCGCCGGAGAACTCGCACTGCCAGCTCGCGCACGCGATGCGCAGATCGGTCGGCTTGTCCGAATTCGGCAGCAGCGCGAAGGAATCCGGGGTGAAGTCCTCGCCGCACCACGGACAGCTCTCCAGCGGGATGGGCGTCGGCTTGCCGCGTGGATTGTTCTTGTACTGGCTGACCTTGGCGCGGGCGGAGTCCGAACGCCCGTCCCCCTTCGCGCCAAGGTGGTTGGGCGTGCCCGCCTTGCCTACCCAGAGACCGATCTCGAACGGCCACTCGCCGAGCCGGCCGGCGGCGTCCCCGCGGCGCTCCAGCTCCAGCGCGCAGACCAACCCGGCCGCGCGCCCGAGCTGATCGAGGGTCAGCAGCCGCAAGGTGTAGCGCATGATGACGCTGACCCCCGCTCCCGCGCGGCCGTTCTCGCCCGGGTGGCGGAGCCGCCGGAGGACCATGGTGAACGCGGCGAGGCCGAGATACGCCTCGGTCTTGCCGCCGCCGGTGGGGAAGAAGAGCAGGTCCACGAACTCACGCTCGGGATCGGCAGGGTCCGTGATGCCGGGGAGGTTCAGCAGGATGAAGGCGAGCTGGAAGGCCCGCCAGCGCGGGATATCGGAGCCGCCTTCGCGGGCGAGACGCCGCGAGAGGGTGGCGGCCACGGCGCGGTTCGCGGTACGGAAGGCGTCGAGCGCATCCGCATCGTCGGCCAGTGCCCGGATACCGCGCTCCATGCGGTCCGCGGCGGCCCCGGCGAGGCGCAAGAGCTGCTCGGCCGTCTCCCGGCGCTCGCCCGCCAGGGCGCCGAGATCCGCGCGCCGTTCCTCGATCCACGACCGGTAGCCCGTCACCAGCGGCGACAACGCCGTCTCCGCTGCGGAGCCGTCCGCGAGCGCACCGAGCGCCTGCATGTCGAGCACCGCCTCCGGCGGATCGAAGGTCTCCGTCTTCTCGACCTCGGCGGCGGGGGTCCAGGTGGTGCGGAGCACCCGGCAGGCGTCGTCCACCAGCTCCCAGTCCGCGGAAACCCCGTGGCCGGTGGCGTACTCGGGGGTGTGGGCGTAGTGCAGGTCCGCGACGCGCTCGTCCCAATCGTCGCCCGAGACCTCGCGGGGGTCGGGACGCGGGACGAAGGGGACCGCGCTCCGCACTTCGATCTCGGCTTGAAAGGCGAACGCCTCGTCCCGCTCGCGGTCCGGTGACGCGATGCGGTCGTTCACCAGGAACAGGGACACCGAACGGGTTCCGGGCGCGATCCGGCCCGCGAAGCTCACGGCGTCCACCGGGCGCGCGACCGCGTGAAGGACGAGCCCGCCGGAGTTCGGGACAGGGAAACGGTGTGGGTCGGCGGAGCTCGGGGCAGGGTAGTGGCGCGGGTCGGCGGTCGTTGACGGCAGGGTCACCCGAACCGGCTCGGTGCGGGGGGTGCGTTGCCACCAGCTCCGGACCTGACTCCGGCTGGCTTCGTCGACGCCGGTTGCCGCTTCGTCGTCTCCGGGGTCCTCGCCGCGGGTCCCCTTTCCGTCATCCTCGCTGCGGATCCCCTCCCCGCGGACCTCCTCTCCGGGCGAGGTGCCGCCGGTCTTCTCTCCAGGGGCTTCGCCGCCGGCGCCCTCTCCACTCTCCCCGGCCGTCTGCTGTCGGTCGCGCCCCGCTTCCGTTTCGCCGTCCGGCGCAGCGCCGTCGCGGTTCGGGTCGCCGCCCTCCGCCTCGACCCGGCGGTAGTCGCCCCAACGGACCAGGACCTCCAGCGTCTCGACCCCCTCGCCCACGAGGAAGCTCAACCCCATGGACGAGGGAAAGAATCCCTTCTTCGCGGCCCGGCGGTCTTCCGTGGAGTCGTCCCCGAGCCCCGCCCTCTCCGCGACCTCGGGCTCGTCGTCCACGTCGGCGTCCCCGCGCTGCCCGATCGGAGCGCCCCGGGGGACCAGGAATCCGGTGAGATACCAGTTGGACGGCCGCACCCAGCCCGGCAACCGTTCGTCCGCCAGCGGATGACCGGCCCACGGGCCGACCAGGTCGAGTCGGAGCGCGCGGGCGATCTCCTCGCGGACCGCAGCGGATTCCACAGGACGAGTCATGCCACCCCCGAATCGGTGATACATCCGACGACGGCCATCAGGCCGAAAGCTCAACCACATCGAGTCCCGATGCGCGGGCCGCGGCGCGCTGTCGGTGGTCCAGGGACACCAACCCTGAAGCCGTCCGATCGAATGCGGCGGCGACATGAAGCAGATCGATGGTGCGCACCCCGATGTCGACGGTCATGGTTGCGGACAGGCGCTCCGCTTCCGTACAAACCGATCCCCAATCGATCCCGCCCCGGATCAGCCGGCCGGCAGCCAGGTCGCTTGCAAGCATGGCCATCGACGCGGCCAGTTGCTCATTACCGATCTCATCGCGAAACCGCTTCAAACGCAGCGCATTTCTTATTTCGAGCTCATGCAGGTCGTTCACGATGACCGTTTCGCCCCGCATGGCAAGAAATCGAGCCACGGCATCGCTGGATTCTTCACGCACGTAGAGCTTTACCAGTACGCCCGAGTCGTAGTAGAGACTCACCGTTCGCCGCGACCCTCAGCGATGGTCTGCGCCGCGGTGGTCCCGCCGCAGGTGGTCGGATAAACCGCCTGCAAGCGCTTCTCCGCGTCGTTCCAGTCGGATTGTGACGGGACGGACGGCAGCGGAACGATCCGCGCAACGGGTCGCCCTCGACGGCGCACCTCGATCACTTCCCCCCCCTCCACGTCGGCAAGCACGGCGGCGAGATGGTGCTGGATGTGACGGACGTTGAACGATTTCATGTTAGACAACATGCCTAACATGACCAGGCGATGTCAATGCGTTCGGGAATCGTTCGGGAGTCGGCGCCGCCGGGCGGCGAGGCCACCCTCCGTCATGTCGCCTCCGGGAGCCTCGCCGCCGGCCCCTCTCTGCTCCGGCTCCGGTCGTCTTCCGCTGATCACGCTCCGCTTCCGTCTCGCCCTTTTGCTCGGCAATGTACTTGTTCATAGCAAGGAAGATGACGGCAGTTCCCTCCGAGAGGTT
Source organism: uncultured Gammaproteobacteria bacterium (assembly GCA_958295835.1). Lineage (GTDB taxonomy): Bacteria > Pseudomonadota > Gammaproteobacteria > HK1 > HK1 > HK1. The sequence goes on along the minus strand of OY282378.1, from coordinate 1,975,702 downwards.
ACTTAATTTTCTGTCTTGTTTTCATTCGTAGCCACTCCGAATCAGTTACAGCTACACGAGATAGCCCTGATGTGAATTCTTGTGCAATGCGGAGAGCGAATTCCATCTTGAGTTCTCCCAACCAGTCGAATCGCACACTGTCCGCATCCGTGAAGTAGAAACCGATATCATCATGTTTAGCGACAACCGATTCCGCATCCCGATCCGGCTGAAATCGCACCAATTCCCATCCACTCATCTCCATGCAAACTCCGACACGTGAATATTTGTCCTCTCTTGTACGCAGGACAATCTGATTTGGTTGGCCGTCAGGACATACCAATGGCAAAAGAAAGAAGGTGGTCATCCGTTGCAATCGTACACTGTCGCATCTCGGTCTCATACACACGAAAAACTGTTCCCTATTGCCATCGAATCTCCGAAGAACAGAACCCAATCTCAATATAGGAGAAGGTGCATTGAAAACAGTGCGGAAGTTGAACATCCATGCAAAATATCGATCCAGTTCGTGGTCTGGATTCTTATCGTTAGAGAACGCTGCGGTTAGAAGATTAAAGCCTTGGCTTTTGCTCAAAGCGCCAGGTTTTCTTTTCTGAATACCATGTTCCAGTAAGGCAATCGCCTCATCGCGAGACATCGACTGATCTTTCCCGATGGGGAATTCAGAACTCGAAGACCCGAGCCATTCCTTGATGGCTTCCATCCCTGCTGGGCTCTCTTTGGCCATCGCTACTCCGTCGTCCACGACGCCATGAAGTTCGCTGGCAAGTTGATTCACCATATCCTGCTGCGAGTCATCCGGGAAAAGCAGGCAAGCGCGGTGCGTCAGGAAAGCCGGATCAAGTCTGGAATCAAATCGTTCGAGAATCTTGTGGGTATTTTCTCGGATGGTGGCGAGAGCCGTAAGGGCGATATTCGGAAGCAAGCCTCCGGTCATAATTGCGAAATCCCTTATCAATTTCCGTGGGAGATCCGATTCCGAAACTGACCTCTCTTTAAGATTGATTGCAAGATTAACATCGGACTTGGCATATATCACGATACGGCAATGGCGACTGGAGAGCACGACGCCGTGTTCGCGGTCTTTGAATTCGTCAAATTGTTCAAGAATGGTTTGACCAATACCCGAGATGTTCTGCTCTCCCGTATAGATCGCTATCAAACGAAGGCGTTTGCCGGCATCATCCTCGAAAATATGCTTCAGAATCGACAAGGTTCTCTCGCCGTGATCGTCATTGAGCCTCCAGTCCAGTATCACAATGTCCGTGCGCGTCACAGACCGCACGAGGGCATCGTCTGCCATATCTCCGTCGAACGCAGGTGTGACAACCGCGCAGATCAAGCCGTGTTCGGAGAAGGACTTCGAGAGCAGCCCTGCGTCAAGGCTGTGATTGGATGGCTTCGCCGGCTTTGTTTCAGATTCTGTTTCTTCCTTCGCTCCGTGTACTCGTGTATCCCGCCCCAGTGTTTCCAGGACTCCTGGTGGTTGTGCTGATCGGCGAATGTAAGCCTCATCGTCAACGATGACGACGGTTTGGAGAAAACGTTTTGCGATTTCCTCACAACGCCGGTGAAAATCAGCCATTGTCTATCTCTCCTGTTCTTCAGATCGGATCGGGTGAATGACAAAAGTCGCTCCGCCACCTTCCGACTGTCTTGCAACTACCAAGTCATAGCCTGCTCGACGAAGCGTCTCGCGCGAGATGTGCAGACCCATTCCTCGACCGCCCGGTTTTCTGGTAAATCCAAATTGGAAAATATCATCACTGTCCCTGATCTCCACGCCAGGGCCGGTATCCGAAATCAAAAGATCTTCGTCATCCGAATCAAGAGCGATTCGTCGTTCCTGCGATTGATTCTGCTGAGAAAGCCAGTAAATAGAGTTATCAACGAGGTTGACAAACACAGGATAGAAGGAAGATGGAAAGCCATGTATCTGCATCCGTTTGAATGACTTCGTACCAGTAAATTCAATGTCATGTCGAGTGAATCGTTCGCGAAAAAGATCGTCAAGAAATTCGTAAATTTGAGATCCGTGAATATCTACCGCCTTACGATAAAGCCTCCGCTGAAGTGGCGTAAAGAGTGTCAGGTATCCATCCAGATGATCAAAGCTGGCTCGGATATTTCGGTACAAGTCTTCCAAATTCTTATTGACGTCGGCCCAAGCCTTCAATCTTCGAAGGTTGTTTCGGAGTGACCGTACTGTTGCGCCGAATTCATGGTTGATGATCTCTACCGCCATGCCGAGCTGAGTCAATTGCAAATCAATCTCCATTTCTTCTTCCAGAAGAAGATTCCTCTGTTCGACTGCTACGAGTTGATCGATAGTCGATGTATTACCGCTCAAGTCCACCGCCTCGAGTTGCGCAAGAAGCGACTCAAGCAGATTGGATTTGTCTTCATTGACTTTCAGTATTCTGGATTCCAAGGTATCCCGGGTGGCCACGAAATCCTCGTCCGTCAGGTGTGCGGAATCCGTGCGCTGGAATTCGCTGACAACCGCTCGTAGTTCGTTTTCCACTTCTCGAATGCAGGTGCTGGCTACGCTTCGCACCTCGGTGGCCACTCTGTCCGCTTCCTGTCTCACGCTTGCGCCCCGATTTCTCGTTTGCCGCTTCGCGTGTTGCGCCAATTCATCCAGTGCGGATTCAGCTCGCAACCTCCGGTCGATTGCAATTCGGGCATTCTCCGCATGGTCCCCAATAATGCCCTCAATCAACTGCTGGGCTGGTCGAAATACGGATTCCTTTAATTCTGAAAATCCCGTGGTGTAGTCGCGCCATTCCTTCTGCAGCGCTTTGCTCAAGCCTATTCTCGGTCGAGAAATCTTATAACGAGATTCAAGATTCCGAAGTTCCGCTCTAGCATATCGCTCAACTTCGAGCACTGCCTCCGAAGCATGTTCAGGGTCACTGATACTACACGCCTCCTCCATTTTATCGGAGATCTCCTGGCCAAGGTGGAGTGCCTCTTGCTGCGGAGTATTGGAGGCAACACGCTGGAAGAACGAACTCAAATCTCCGGAAAATCGGGATTTCCTTACGGAAACGAGCCTTTCACGTCGTTTCCGATCGAGTTCTGTCTTTTCAAGCTCCGCTTTCCATTCTTCGAATCTTTCGCTATGCACGCCTTCTTTTCTGAAAAAATCCGCTGCCATCTGCACAAAGAAATTCTTCAAGATATTCTTGAATTGCCGATATGCCTTGTTTTCCTGAAATCCTTCTCTTCCGGCCTTTTCATGGAGATTTTTATTGTTCTTGTTGTCTATTTCGATAACTCCAAACATCTTTCTGTGAGAAAAATAATAATAGTAAAGACCTTTTGTTCTGCGGAATTCTATATCCAACCAGTCATAATCCGTATTTCCGTAGGGCAAAATACGCACTCCGTTCCGATATATGTACAAGCCGCCAATTTTTATCATTTTCTGCGTCATCATGAGATGTTCTTGGGGAAGGAGGGTCGAGTGTTTATTATCTCCCTCGATGGCCGCAAAACAAATCGAAAATGGTCCACATCTCGTCATGTTCCCCGCTGCTCCGGTCCATGGAATCACATGATTCTCAATAGATTCTCCGTATATGGATACAGCTCCCGCAAACTGGCCGTATTTGTCGAAACTACCCTCTATTTGATGATCGGCATTCCGAAATTCATCAGGAGTGAAAAACGATCCTTCACCAATGAGATCATCAGCGACCTCGTCGGTCTTGTGATCCCTGAATGCCGCACTGATAACCGATGGAGAACGGCCCGGAGTCATCGTATTCGTGAAACCCAAAAGCGCCTTGGTCAGAGGTGTTGCCGTATCGGTTTCTCGTTCGCCATCGATATCCATGGGAAGAAGATCCGAGCTCGGCAGGATAATGAAGTGGGTACCTCCTCCCGTGCCGACCAGGGAAGGGTCTCCAAGATAGGAGTCTATATTTATCGGATCAACATTGAACTGTCCAAGTTCATCGGCAATGCGGAGATAGAATTCTTCTCCTATCGTATCTCTGAGGCGTTCATTATTCTCACCGAATTCTAGAACCATGTCGTATATGTCTTCGCCTGAAGGGAGTTCTCCACCAACGAACGTTCGAACGGGAATTCGGATGTCGTCAATGTCGACTCCGGGACATTCATAAAGACTCCAGTTGACGAAAGCTACGGTCAAATCCGATAAAATCCCCTCGCGTCTGGCGCGTGTAAGCACTAGAACCTGCGGTCCAATCGTTGCGATAGCCAAACGGCCTATACCTTTCTCGCCCAACATCGGGCGTAACCGTTGATCCGCGTCATGCGGCATCGGCCTCATACCGCCGGAGTCGAGCTTGCTCTCGGTTCCGACGGTCAGCCATCGTTCGATGAATTCCTCCCGGATCATACCCATGCCGTCATCTCGTAGTACGAAAAGACCATCGGTACGATAATAGTCGATCTCTACGCGCCGGGCGTACGCGTCGTGCGCGTTCTTGAACAACTCACTGATCGCCGTCGGAATCCCTGCAATCTGCTGCCGACCGAGCATGTCCAGGGTTCGGGCGCGTGTCTTGAATGTAATCATCTTAGGCCAACACCTCCATTTCTTTGAGATGCCGGATGACATGCCGGCCGATGATCTTTGCCAGTCGTACAGGTACGGCATTCCCAATTTGGCGAGACATCGAAGCAAGGCTTCCTTCAAATATGAAATCAAAGGGAAACGTCTGCAAACTCGCCGCTTCACGTACACTGATGGCTCGGTCCTGTTCCGGATGCCCGAAACGTCCGTTCGAGTAGCTGATGCAGCGCGTGGTCAATCCGGAGGCCGGTCGATTCCACGACATACGACCATAGACGTCGCTGTAGCCGGCAAACTTCTTGTGACAATCCAAACGCAGCCGTTCAGGCCAATTCCGGTGTCCTCCGCCTTCGGGAGTGGCCCGTATACGTTCCAGATTAAGTTCCGACAAAGCAGCCGCGCGGTGGTTCGGAACAGTTGCATGTTCCTCTCCCGCCGCGATGGGTGGTAGATCTTCAATCCAGGATCTCACCGTTTCATATTGACGATGTGTTTCCGGTCCATTTGTCTTCGGTGGAAGATCGATCGGCCGGTGGCGGCTCGCCAGAAGCACAAGTCGCCTTCGGCTTTGAGGAATGCCATACTTCATGAGCGATATGGGCTCGTGATCAAAATGATAACCGGCAGTCTTCAAGTCTCCAAGAAATCCGCCGAATGGTTCAGTGGAATGACTGAATTTCTGAAGACCGGGCACGTTTTCGATGAATACGATGTCCGGTTTGCAGTCCCGGACAAATTTTGCGAAATATGAAAGCAGAGGTAGACGATCGTCTTCTTTCCGGTCACGGAACCGGGTGTTCTGTTTTGTAAATGGCTGGCACGGAGCACATCCGCAGAAGAGGATGGGATTCGGTCTTTCCGCGCTGACCAGGGAGCGAACGCGATCGACTGGCATATCGCGGATGTTCTTGGATTCGAATGGCACCGAAGGGAAATTATTTTGAAAGGTACGCTGCGCACCCGGGTCATTATCGAGCGCAAAAGCAAGCTCCATGCCGGCATCACGAAAACCACAACTCGCTCCGCCGCAACCGGAGAAGAAATCATAAATTTTATTGTTCACTCTGCTATCTTCCATTAACCGGATCTTCACAGAGGAAGCAACGCACCCTTCCGGTAAGCTGTTCACGACTCCAGGTTTCACATTCCCAGACAACCAATACCATCCAGCCTGTTTTCTTCAAGGTTTTGATATTGTGCTGGTCCCGTTCCATATTTCTTGATAGCTTCCGTTCCCAGAATTCTTTATTGGTTTCAGGCCACTTTGCTTTCTTGCAATCCTCGTGTCCATGCCAGAAACAACCATGCACAAAAATGATTTTCCTGTGTCGAGGAAAGACCAGATCCGGACGGCCGGGCAGATCCTCCCTGTGCAACCGAAAACGGTAACCCAGACCGTGTGCCACTTGCCTTACGGCAAGTTCGGGCTTCGTGCCGGTTGCAGACACGCGCGCCATGATTTTGCTGCGCTTCTCCTGGCTGTATATGTCGGTCATCGCGCGGGTCCGCGGACGAGATGGCTTCCGTTCGGTGACCGGTGCGCTGCCGGACGGCAGGTGGCCCCGGTTGATGCAAGCCGTCCGTCTTCACCGGTTCCGTCCTTTCGGGTGCGTTGATGTTCTCCCCGACCGATTCGGAGATCAGGCCGGCAAACATTGCTTCTCCCGGACCGATACGACGGCCTGCACTTGGTGAACGGGAGCCGTTGCCGTTTTCCTTCTCCGGGAGCGATCTCGATCGCCGCAGGGAGCGACAGTGAAAGGTGCGGTATGAAGCCACAAGGGGCGAAAGAACCGAGGCCGCTCAAGAGACGGCGGAAAGACCCCTCCCGGTCCTTGACCATCACTCGTTCCTCTCTGTTGCGTGATGTGTCCGGAACAACCTCGGCGTCCCAATTTGTCAATTTGATCAACATGTTAGTGACAAAGATGCTCTGCTTCACGGGTAGCCTCCGCAGGATATTGTACCTGTGTCGATAGCGCGTCACCTTCGGTTGTGAAGCACTTGGATTCCCTGGTGGTCTCCTCAGCGCTCGGGGAGAGGCCGGAGCGGTTTCGGCTCCGCGACCATCGGGGGACTGCTGGGCGACCTGACCCTGGACCGTGATCGTGTGGATGTCGGCTTCGGAGGTTGCGTGGCAGCCTCAGTGCGGGCTTCCTCGGCGGCGCGTTCGGCGTTGAGGGCGAGGAGGCGGGCGAGCACTTCATCGCGGACGGCGTCGGGCCAGCGGTAGCGGTAGGGCTTCTTCTTCCGGCCCCAAGTGGCTTCGTCGATCTCGTGGTCGAGGAGGAAGTCGCAGTCGGTGGGGAGGTCGTCCCACCCGTAGGCGTCGAGGACGGCGCAGTCCATGGCGGTGTGCAGGTCGCGGAGCTGGGCGATGTCGGGAGCGGTCTCGTAAGGGTCGTGGAAGCGGTTGTAGGTTTTCGTCATTCCCTGGTCGTTTCGGACCATGAGGGCGGCGCGGAAGTCGTAGTACGCCTTGCCGGCGGCTTCGAGGCCGGGGTGGGTCTCCCAGCCCTCGGGGAAGGGGAAGGTCTCGAAGCAGTCGGAGGGGGTGTAGCGGAGGTCGTCTTTCATGGAGGAGCCGAAGAAGCGCGCCCAGATTTCGTGGGGGCGGGATTGGAGGGCGCAGAGGGCAGCGTGAGTGTCGAATGGGAAGACGATGATGGAATCGCTGTGAGCCGATCCTGCGGACAGGAAAGTAAACGCCACATTTTGGCCGTAACGGGAGATCGCCAGCACTTGGTTCAGATCCGCAATCGCGGCGTGCAATCCCTGACGGTAGGCCAGGAAACGCCACCAGTACTTGGCCGCATCACGGTTGATGCTGTTCTTTTGCGGCAAGGCGTCCCGTTGAGGTTTCACTCTCTCCTCCACGATCGCCAGCAACTCCGGCCAATCCGCCGCCACCGGCTCCGGGTAGTCGTGCGGCACGATCGGCTGCCGCCGCAGTTCTCGCCTCCGCTCCTCGTCCGCCTCCGCCCATGATTCCCCAACGTCCTCTGATTCCCCGGGGTCCCATGACTCCCCGAAGCCCTCCCGCTCCCGACGCGACGGATACCGGTGCCGCTGGTCGTCCGCCCCTGCCCATGATTCCCCAACGTCCTCTGATTCCCCGGGGTCCCATGACTCCCCGAAGCCCTCCCGCTCCCGGCGCAACGGATACCGGCGCCGCTGGTTGTCCGTCCCCGCCCATGACTCCCCAACGTCCTCTGATTTCCCGGGGTCCCGCGACTCTCCGACCGTCTCCCGAAACTCCCCGATGTCCTCCCACGACTCCCCGACTTCCTCCCGGCGCAACGGGTAGTCGCGGAAGTTGATGACGTAGCGGTGGTGCGTGTGGATCGGACTGGTGTTCACTTCCTCCCCGCCGATGTAGGGGAGGATCGCCTCCCGATTGCGCGGGTTGTCCTCGATGAGCCGCCGCATCTCGGCCAGCGGCGAGGCGACACCCTGCGTGTCGGTGTCGTCGAAGGTGAAGCCCATGCCGAGCACGATGCTGCCCTGGAAGCTCTTCCCCGCGTTCGCGGCCAGCCGGGCCGGGTCGGCATGGCCGCCCTGGTGGAACAGAAAGGCGGTGATGGTGCCGACGTTCGCACCGTCGAGCACCTTGCCCCCGGCGTACCCGCCCCTGGCGATGTGCAGCACGCTCACCACCACCGCCGCCTCGCCCGGCCACTTGACCCGCCTGGTGGCCCGGTAGATCTCGCCGCCATACTCGCAGATCCGGCGCAGGCCGCTGGACCGGGTGTCGCCCTGGGCGATGGTGTTGGTGGCGATCAGGCCAAGGGCGCCACCGTCCCGCACCAGGTTGAAGGCGCGTCGGTAGAAGTGTGCCACCAGATCCGCATTGCCGTGGCTCCCTTCGTGCAGGGTCTTGAGCCAGTCCGGGTAATGGGCGACGTTGCCGGCCGCCAGGGCATTCTTCCCCGCGAAGGGCGGGTTGCCGACGAATGCGTCGAAGCCCGGATTCTCGCGCTCGAACACCTCGGGGAACTCGATCTCCCAATGGAAGGGTGCGAGGGGCGGGTCGCCGTGGCGCTGCTCCTCCAGCCAGGAGAGGTAGCGAATGGCCCCACCGTTCAGGACGGCCCCGGCGAGCTCGCGCCGCCTCTCTTCGCGCTGCTTCGGCTTCGATTCCGCAAAGAACGCAGTCAGCACCAAGTCGCCGGAGAGCCGCACCGGGTCGATCTCGTCGTGCACGCCGCGCCAGAGATCGTGCCGCTCCCGATCGGAGACCTCCTCGCCCGCCTCCCGGATGCGCCGGCGCAGCTCCGCAACCTCCGCCACGCGCTCGCTGACCCGCATGATCTTGAAGTCCCTCTGCGGGGATCGAGTGTCCGCGACCCAGTGCAACGCCTCGATCTGCCGGCGCGACAGCCCCACCAGCGAATCCCCGTGGCGGAAGGCGTGGTCCACGAAGGTCAGCGGGTGGTCCCGCGCCAGCGTGCTCAGCCACAGCGAGACCTTGGCGAGGTCCACGGCCGTCGGGTTCCGGTCGATGCCGTAGAGGCAGCGCTGGGCGACGAGGCGGCGGGCGTGGATCACCTCGTCCTCGTCGGGCGGGATGACCGGCATCTCGCCGTGCGCGCCCCATGCCTCGATCAGGGCGTCGGCGAGCTGGCGGCAGGCCTCGACCAGGAACGCGCCGGAGCCCATGGCCGGGTCGCAGACCTTGAGGTCGAGGATCTGCGCCGGGGTCGGCGCCCGCCCGTCCTCGCCGCGCAGCCGGTCGAGGACGGGCGCGAGAGCATGGCGGACGATGGGCTCGGTGAGCTCGCGGGGCGTGTAGTGGGAGCCGGACCGGCGGCGTTCTTCGTTCGGTTGCAGCGCCAAGGCACCGGGCGGTACGAGGTCCGGGGTCGCGTCCTTGTCCAGCATCCGGTCCAGGGCCGCGTGCAGGTCGTCCACCGTCTGCGCGGCCCGGAGCCCCTTTGTGACGGTATCCGTCACGTTCCGGTCCGCGCGCGCCTTGAGCCATCGCGCGCGGTCGCCCCTCGGCTGTGCCAGCAGCGCGTCGAGATCGACGGTGCTCGGCGCGCCGAGCTTCTTCGCGGGCTTGACGGCCACCGATGGGCCGGTCGCGATCTCCATGCGGAAGCCCATGATGGTCTCGTACACGGAGCCGATCTGCTCCACGTCCAGGGTGCGGTAGGAGATGCGGTCGCCGTCGAGCACGAGCAGCTTCTCCAGCACCCGGTGGACGGCGCCGTCGGAGACGAGCGGCGGCCGCACCCGCTCGATCGTCTGCCGGGCGCCCGCGCCGGCATGGCGGCCTTCGAGGAAGGGGAAGCGGTCCGGATCGAACAGCGCACCGCGGCGCTCCGGCAGGCTGAGCGCGCCGCCGGTACGCCAGGCGCGTGCTCCGTCGTGGATGAGGCGAAACAGCACGAGAAGCTGCGCCCAGGCGCCGAAGCGCTGGTCCATGGTGTCGGGGTGGAGCGCGGCGTCTTCGCGCAAGCGCCGGTAGAGGCCGGCGAGCGAGTAGTGGCGGGCGAAGGTCTCGTCCTCCGGCAACACGCCGCGCTCCTCGGCATAGAGCAGGAAGACCAGCCGCAGGATGACGGAGAGCAGGCCGCGGTAGACGTCGTCGCGGTCCCCGCCGGAGGAGAGCGGCTCGCGCAGCAGCTCGCCGCGGGAAGCGTCGTGGGCGGCCTGGAGCCCGCGAAGAAGTTCGTAAAGCGCATGCATCACCTGCTCCGAGAGGCGCTCGCTCACTTCGTTCTGATATCTGCGGCTGTCCTCCAGAAGGGCGGCGAGCCGCTGGGCGCGTGGCAATGCGAGAAGTCGTTGCTCGGAGAGGAGCAGGCGGAGGGCGGAGCACAGGGGGCGCCCCGCGCTTCGGCTCATGTCCGCGACGCGGAAGTCCATCCAGCCGGAGCTTTCGCCGCGCGGGGCGGAGACGAGGCGGAGCGCGACGCCGTTGAAGAGCAGGCCGCCGGACACCCCGGCGCCTCGGAGCAGCCGCTCGATGCGGCCATGGGGCGAGGCTTCCAGCCGCGGCCCGGCGCCGCCGCCGGTTACCGGCGCGTCGAAGTCCTGGCCCGGGTCGAGCACCTGCACCAGAAGCTGCCACGGCGGCTGCCCGTCCCGCGGGTCGCGCTCGCGGACGGCGAAGTGGGGGCGTAGCGTCTCGCCGTAGTCCGGGAGCGGAACCTCCAGCTCGGCCGGAATCGGGGCTTCCTCCGTGCCGGCATACCCGCGGGGCGAGAAGCCCCAGCCGAGGACGGCGCCAGCGAACTCCCGGAAGTCGGGGAGGCAGGGCTCCGGGCTGCGCGCCGGGTCGAACTCACGCTCGCGGACGCAAGCGGCCAGCCGGCTCTGCCCTTCCGCATCCTGGCGGTTCAGGATCGCGCCCGCCTTGACCAGCGCGGGAGCCGAGACCACGAGGCCGTTCGGCTGGATGAAGCCGAGCCATTCGAGGTGGACGCGGGTGTCGGGGTCGGGCATTGATCAACGCGGCGGACCACCGCCGCAGAGGTCTTCTGTCTGAAGCAGGTCTCTGTGTTCGGTGGTGAAGTGCTTGATATGTTGCTTCCCATGTTGCGTCGTGTATACCTTTCCCCTTGGTTTCCGAATTATTTTGGTATTCAAAAAATCGTTCTTCAACCTGTGATCGTTGGAGTAGAGAAGGCGCGCCCCGCTCACCAGGGCAAGGGCAAGGACATGCTCATCATCGGACGTCAGAAGTCCGCCTCTGACGAGTGTTTTTTCGCGTTTACTGATTATACCCTTCTTTATCTGCCGTACCCGACTTCCTCGTCTTCGCTCTTCCATGAACCATCTCCTGAAATGTCCATTCTTCATCAGCTCCTCCAGATTCTTTCCGCCGACAGCAAGCCTTCCTAGATTACCGTCCAGCCACTTCCTGAACTGCACACCCGCTTCAGTCTGTTTTCTGCCAAATACCTCGAAGGTTACATTGGCGTCGATAATCGCGCACATCAGTAGTCGATCACCCTGTTCAGCTCGTCTTTGAAAAATCGCCGGTATCCTTCCGGCGCATCGAGTACATCACCCTCATCATCGATTCGGATTGAATGAATGGAAACTTCCTGATCCTCACGCTCGAAATAAAGGATCGACACATCGTCCGATTTCAAATCAGTTCGTTTGTCCCGGATATCGAGCAGTATTCGATCCAGGATGTAGTCACTGTGCGTTTCAATAATGAGTTGACGACCGGACGAAGCCGTTTCACAGAACAAGCTGCCGAGGGCGGCTTGGGCGCTCGGATGAAGATGCACTTCCGGCTGTTGAAACAAGAACATTGGTGGTCTATCCGGGCGAAACAGCTCCGCAATGACGGGCAGGACTTGGCTCACACCGTATCCTACGTCGATAAGATTCCGCTTCTGACCCTTTCCTCCTTTGCCAAATTTGGTAATTTCCAGTTGGAATGGTCCTCCTTCCATGTCGCCAAGCTGTTTTACGCCAATCTCGTGAAACAGTCCGGAACTACGACCAAATGTTTCCAGCCCAGCCTTCAAGCGAGACCATTGCTCGTCGTCCTGAAAGTGGGCGTGGGCAAAATAAGTTGGAACGTATGAACCTTCCGGATCCGGCGACAGCCGAACCGGATCATAGGTTCTACGAGGGCTTGAACGGATTGGGGCCCCCGCGAACAACTGTTCCGATCTGGCAAACATCGAGAACTCACGCAGAACACGCGAAAATCTGGCAAGGTCTCTCTGGCTCGGTACCTTCCGAGTTCCGCTCAGCTTCTCCAGTCGGTCGGGGGATTCGTCGATTTCGTACATTGCTCGCCGAATCAAATGAATCCATAATGATGAAAATGGTCCTAGGAACGAGTAATTTCGACCAGTATGGATTCGCCACGATCTTTTTCGAATACCAAAGTCAATAGTAGCTAGTTTTCCACTGGCTCCGGGGTGCCGGATCCAGATCTCCTCCGTTTTCCAGGACACCGAAGTCGGATACGGCGCCGCGGCGCGAGACGTGAAAACCACATCGAACTTGATGGGTGTACGCCTTACCTGACCGCTGAATCCGATGCCAAATGACGTTGCGCGGGTCTTCTCGTCACGTTGGCTGTGCACAATTTCCGGGAATGCTCCAAGGTCATAAGGGGATGCACGAAAGTCCGGATCGACTGATTGAGAAGCGGTCTCCCAGATCGCGCGCAGCGCGGCGAGAAACGATGTCTTGCCGGTGCTGTTGTCGCCGACGAGTAACGTAAGCGGAGCCAAGCGTGCGATCTGCTCCTTGCGGAAGCAACGGAAATCTCGCAGCCTGATTTCCTGGAATTGATGTCGATTCATGCTTCTGCTCGGTCAACCCGTATCCGGCCACAAATATACCAGCCCGATCGGTTCCACGCGCTCGGCCCGCACCTCGTAGAACTCCCGAATGCGGGCCGGCTCCGTGTCCAGGTCGCGGTCGAACTGGGTGAGGCGCGTGCGCCAGGAGGCGACGTCGGCCTGGCGCTGGCGCTTCTCTTCCTCGCTGAACTCGATAGCGAGCTGAACCCCTCCGCCCTCGTGCTTGCGGAGCTCCGTTTCCACCCGCCGGCGCTGGCCTTCCAGGGTCTCGCGAAGCTGCCGTTCCTCCCCCTCCCCGCGCTCGCGCAGCCGGTCCGTCGCGCGTCGGGCGACCACCGCGGCGCGCTCCTCGAGCTGCGGCAGCAGGTCTTCGACGTCCCGGGCGGCGGTCTCCAGCAACCGGCGGTGAATCGTCTCGCCCGGGGCGCGGGCGTCCTGCAAGGCGGCCTCCAGTCGTTCCAGCGTTCTCGCTTCGGCCTCCTCCGCATACGCCTTGAGCGGTTCGGCGCGGCGCGACGGCTCGATCCAGCGGGCGGCGATCGGAACGAGCACCTCGTGCAGGCGCTCGGCCCGGCGCCCGAACAGGCACAGCCGCCCCAACAGCACCACACGTGGGATGGAATCGGCAGCCTGCACCAGACAGGCGCGGGAAAGATCGTGGTGCACGAACCCCTGGGTGCGGAACCGGGCCAGCAGACGTTGCGCGAGGCGCTGCTCCAGGTGCAGGTGCACGGTGTCGTCGCTGAGCACCCCGGCGTCTTCGAAGACCACCGGCCGGATGGGCGCTTCCCGCCGCCACTCGGCGAGCTTCCGGCGGGTCTTGCGGGGCGCGCGCAGGGTGTCGAGGGTGGCGGCCCAGCTCGCATGGAACAAACCTGTTCCTCGCCCGCTACCGCATTGACCGGAGGCATCGGCGGTTCCACTTGGCGGAAACGTCCAGATCGGCTGGCCGTCCTCGCCGCGCCCCTCTTGCAGCGGCGCTGCGCCCAGCAGTTCGAGCGAGCAGGACATCGCATCGCGGAACGGCTCCGGGGAGAAGTGCACCCATCGCCGCGACCGTTCGAGCAGCGCGCGGCATCGTTCGATCTGCGCCTTGAGGTCCTCCCGGCGTTCACGGGCGGCTTCCAGCTCCTCGGCCGCGACCCGCTTCTTCTCCCGGTCGAGGTCCGCCGCCTCGATCTCCCTTGCGAGGTGCTTCGCGTCCCGGTGGCGGATGCCGCCGCGAAGACGGCGTTCGACGTCGTCGTCGATCACCCTGGACAGGCTGCCGAGCTCGCGCTTGATGGTCTCGGTCTTCCTGACCAGGACTTCCAGGACATGGTCCTCGGCGCGCTGCGGAAGCACGAAGTAATGGCAGCGCACCCGCGGGGCCGGTTGCAGCTTGCGGTCGATGCGTCCGTTGCGCTGCTCGATGCGGCCGGGGTTCCAGGGCAGGTCGAAGTGGAAGAGGTCGGTACAGTGCGCCTGGAAGTTCAGCCCCTCGCGGGCGGCGTCGGTGGCGAGCAGGATACGTAGCGGATCGCGCGCGGGGTCGGCGTTGAAGCGGCGCTGGATCTCCTTGCGCTTCGCCCCCACGGTCTGCCCGTCGATGGTCTCGATGCGCTCCTCGGCGAGGTCGGTGCCGGCGATGGCCTGTTCGAGCATCTCGCGCAGGTAGCGCTTCGTGCCGACGACGTTCTCCGTGAAGATCAGCACCCGGCGATCGTTCCAGCGTGCGGCGTCCGCTGACGCGGTCGTTTGGCGATTCCGTGGCGCGGAATCGCCGGCGTCCTCGGCCAACGCGGCAACGGGCAAGGAACGGGTTGGTGCCTTGCGAGCGGGGGAGGCGTCGCGAGCGGGGGTGGCGCCGCCGTTGCGGGAGCGCTTGCCGCGACGCGGCAGCTCCGGGCACAGGTTGTCGCGGATCCAGTCGATCAGACGGCGCGTCTTGGCGTCCGGAAGCCCGCGGGCGGCGGAAGCCACTTCCTCCATCCGGTCGAGAAGGGCTTGCTCTTCGCGCCGGATCGCCTCCGCCTTGGCGTCCCCGGCGGCATCGGTCTCGGCGGCGGCGTCGAGGACGGCGATCTGCGCGGCTTCCTCCGCATCGCTTTCGTCGTCGGTGTACTCGGCGCGTTCGTCGTCCGCGCCCGGAGGGCTTGCGAACGAGCCGGCGCCCGCGATTCCGCGCAGCGGAATCGCCAGGCGACCGCGCCAGCGGTCGCCGTCCACAAGGGCGCCGCTGTGGCCGGGCACCTCCGCCTCGCCGGCCCTTGCTCGTTCCCACTGCTTGCGCCCCGTCACCCGATGCCTCGCGAGGGAGATGGCGAACGCCTCGATGGACGAGAGCAGCTTCTGTTGCAGGCCCACCACGAGCAGGGCGGCGGCGGCCCGGGCGCGCGCCGTCCCGGTCTTCAGCCGTGCCTCCCGCAAGCCGCGGTATTCGTCGAGGAGGCGGGAGAGGACGAGCTCCGGGGCGTCCTCCGGCAGGCCGTCGATGACGATGCGCCGCACGTCCCGTTCCGGAAAGCCGCCCTGGACCGCGCGGACATCCTCCTTGATGCGCCGTACCATCACGTCTTCGAGAGCGTTCTTTCCCCGGACCGGCACCCCGCGGGTGAAGCGGGACGGGTCGAGCAGCTCGAGCAGGGTGGAGAAGCTGTTGGAATGGCCGTTGTGGGGCGTGGCGGAGAGGAACAGGCGGTGTTCGAAGCGCCCTCCCAAATCGCGAACCGCACGGGTGAACTTCGTCTCGATGCCGTAACGCCCGCCGCTCGACGGGGCGGCGTGATGGGCTTCGTCCAGGATCAACAGGCTGCCCGGCTGCATCTCGCCGAGCCACTCGCGCATGGGGTCCGCCCAGGTCGGGTCGATGAGCAGGTTGTGCGACACGAGAAAGCGGCTGTGGGTGCGCCACGGGTTGACGCCGAAGCCTCGCTCCTGGCGGACCCGCGCGAGCCGGGCGCGGTCGAGGATGACGAAGAGGAGGCCGAAGCGTTCTTCCATCTCGGCCTTCCACTGCTCCAGGACGGACGCGGGCGCGGCGACGACGATCGTCCTGGCCTTCTTGCGAAGGAGCAGTTCGCGGGCGATGAGGCCGGCTTCGATGGTCTTGCCGAGGCCGGTGTCGTCGGCGATGAAGAGGTTGACGCGCGGCAGGCGGAGCGCCTTGCGCAGCGGCTCCATCTGGTAGGCGTCGATCCGGATGCCGGCGCGAAACGGCGACTGGAAGAGGTTCGGATCGGTGGCGGTCACGCAGTTCCAGCGCAGCGTATGCAGGAAGGCGCTGAAGTGGCGGGGTGGGTCGAAGCCCCGCGCGCCGATGGCGCTCCACGCTTCCTGCTCCAGGATGCGGCGGTCGATCTCGAAGTCCCAATAGACCTCCAGGGTCTGCCCCTGGGCATCGTCGTCGGCGCACGCGAGGCTGACCCGCGGGGACGCGGGCGGCGCGGAGGTCTCCACCGCCTCCACGAGCCAGCGCCGCGAGCGCACCTCGACGAGTTCGCCGACGCGCGGGGGACGTTCGGGCAGCAGGCCGGGAGCAGCCGGGCTCAATGGTCGAGTGCGCAAGGGAGCGGTCAGCGCGTGCGCTTGGCCAGGACGGTATAGACCAGCAGGAACAGCCCGATCATCAGCAGGGAGAACAGGGTCGAGGCGGTGCCCAGCGCGAACAGGGTCGGCCGGATCCGCTGGGTCATCGACGCGTTGATGTCGAGCGGCAGGGTGTTGTACTCGCCCGCGAGCAGGGTGGTGCGCGCGAACTCGTCGTAGGACAGGGTGAACCCGAACAGGCCGGCCGCGACGATCCCGGGCGTGATGAGGGGCAGGGTGACTTCCTTGAACACCGTCCACTCGCTCGCCCCCATGTCCCGGGCCGCCTCCTCCAGACCGCTGTCGAAGCGGTTGAACACCGCCATCATGACGAGGAAGCCGAACGGCAGCGTCCACACCACGTGCACCCCGAGTCCGGTGGACCACCACGCGGGGGGAATTCCAAGCTGCTTCAGGAGGGTGGCGAGGCCGAGGCTCAGCAGGATCCCCGGCACCATGATGCCGGTCATGATGGTGTAGAACAGCGCCCCGGAGCCGAAGAAGCGCTTGCGGAACGCCATCGCGAACATGGTCGAGAAGATCGCGGTGATCACCATCACGATGAGGGCGAGGATGATCGAGCGCAGCATCGCGCCCTGCATGTCCCCGACGCTCGACGGCTCCAGCAGCTTGTTCCACCAGTACAGGCTCGCCCCCCGCATGGGAAAGCTGGTCCCGCCGCGGCGCCCCTGGAAGGACAGGATGAACATCGCGAACATCGGCCCGTAGATGAAAAGCAGGAACAGCACGTAATAGCTGCTGAACAGCGTCTTGACCGCCGCCCGCTTCTTCTTCTCCGCCGTCCAGCGGGCCATCAGAGCCGGCTCCGGATGTCCACGATGCGCAGGATGATCACCACTCCGATCATCATCGCGATCATCAGCATGAGGGCATTGACCGCGGCGAAGGGATGGACCGCGGCCCGCTTCTTCTTCTCCGCCGTCCAGCGGGCCATCAGAGCTGGCTCCGGATGTCCACGATGCGCAGGATGATCACTACTCCGATCATCATCGCGATCATCAGCATGAGGGCATTGACCGCGGCGAACGGATAGTTGGCCACCGCGTAGTAGTTGAGGATGACGGTGCCCACCGTGGTGGTCTTGCCGCCGTAGACCACCACCGCGGTCGCGAACTCGCCCATGATCATCACGAAGATGAAGATCATGCCGATGGCCACCCCCGGCAGCGACAGGGGAGCGACGATCTCGCGGAAGGTCTGGAACGACGTCGCCCCCATGTCGCGCGCGGCCTCCAGGATGTCCTTGTCGATCTTCGCGAGCGAGAAGAAGATCGGCCCGACGCACAGGACCACGTAGAGCTGGACCAGGGCCATGGTGTAGCTGAACTCCGAGTACAGCAGCACCGTGGACGGCTTGTCGATGACCCCGATCGACATGAGGAAGTCGTTCAGCAGGCCGCGGCGGCCGAGCATCGGCAGCCACGCCACCGCGCGGATGAGGTAGCTGGTCCAGAACGGCACCATGCACAGCAGGAAGAGCGCCATCTGCCACTTGAACGAGTGGACCTGCATGGCGAGGAAGTAGGCGATCGGATAGCCCAGCAGCAGGCAGAAGAACATCACCGTGAGGGTGAACCGGAACGTCGACCACAGCGTCCGGATGAAGATGCCGGGCTCGAGGAACTTCTTCGATTCGGGGTCGAAGAATCCTTCGGAGCTGAAGTACTCGTGGTAGTACCGGAGGGTCGGATCCGGCGTCATCCCGTAGCCGGTCGAGGTCCAGAAGCTGAACACGATGATGCTCGCCAGCGGCACCACCAGGAACAGGATGAGCCACGCCACGCCGGGCGCGATGAGCCACCCCACCGGGAACCCGGCCTCGCGGCGCACCTTTTGCGCCGTTTCGGCGACCTCCTCGGGGGGGGCAGGCTGGACGCCGATGAGGCCCCGGTGCCGGGTCTCGATGGCTCGTTCCACTCGGGTGACTCTCTGCCGGGCGGGCGGTGGGCCGCCCGCCCGGCCGGTGCGTCCGTCAGGCGCTCAGGAACTCCGTCCAGCGCTTCACGAGGTAGTCGTTCTCGTCCATGAGCGAGTTCCACACCGCGATGTTGCTGAAGCGGTCCCAGTACGAGCCGCCGTCGCGGACCTCGCCCTTCTCGACGATGATGGTGCCGAACGGGTCCGGCAGCTCCTTCGCGGCCGGCTTGCCCTCGTACCAGAAGTCCCATTCATCGGGCTCCAGGTGCTTCTTCACGTTCTCCGGCACCGACATGTAGTACCCCTGCCGGGCGACGAATGCCCCGGCCCAGCCGTCGAGCCACCAATTGATGTACTCATAGGCTTGATCCAGCGCCTTGCCGGTCGCCCTGGCCGAGATCGAGCAGCCGCCGTGCCAGCCCCGCATCCCCTCTTTCGGGGAGGCGTAGACGCAGGGCACGCCCTCGGCCTTGATCGCGGTGACCGCCGGCGACCACATGCTTTCCAGGACCACCTCCCCGCTCACCATCAGGTTCACGGACTGTCCGAAGGTCTCCCAGAAGGCCCGGAAGTGGCCTTCCTCCTTCTTCGCGATGAGGAAGTCGATGAGGAAGTCGATCTCCTCGCGGGTCATGTTGCCCTTGTCCTTGAACTGGTAGGCCCCGAGCCCTTCGACGGCCAGGGCTGCATCCATGACCCCGATCTGGGGAACGTTGAGGAGGGCGACCGCGCCCTTGAAGTCTTCGCTGAACAGCTCCGCCCAGCTCTCGATGGGCCGGCCGGTGTCGTCGGGGTTGTAGCCGAGGGAGTCGGCGTTGTGCCAGCCGGGCACCATGGTGACGTAGCGCGACGGCCCTTCGACCCGGTTTCCGTCCGCATCGACCCAGAGGTGGCGGAACGGCGCGTCCCCTTGCCCGGGGTTGGACTCCGGCGTCAGCCGCCCGGTCTTGGAAAGATCGGTGACCTTGTCCCAGTCGCGGATGCGTTGGGTGTCGATGGGCTGCCACACCCCGGCCGGCCACATCACGTCCATGTCGTTGTAGTAGCCCTCCGCGACCTCGTACTGGTCGTTCTGGTTCAGCATCTTGCCGAACATCGCGCCGTAGCCCAGTGCCTGGCCCCTGACCGTGAATCCGAGATCCCGGGACGCCTGGCCCTGGATCTCGTTGATGACGCTGACCCCCAGACCGACGGAGCGGATGGGGTCGGCCGCACGCACGATCGCGGGGAACGCGGTGATCGCGGCACCCGCCGCCGCGGCTCTGGCGGACGTCCCCAGGAACTCACGCCGATGGATCCGTTTCGATTGCGTTCCGCCGGATTTATCCTCATGCTTGGTCTTCATCGTGTCTCTCCTCTCACTTGAGAACCGCCGACAGGCGGTGATGCCCGGCTGGGTGAAGTACTCGCGCCGCCGGCATCGCACCGGCCGCATCAGTCGAGTGCTCCGGGAACCTTAGCGCAACGTCACGGGATATGGAATTGCGGGTCGAATGCAGGAATCGCCGGCGGATCGGCCGTCGATGCGGGGCTGGAGGCAAGCGATGAGCGTGCTGATCAAGAACGGAAGAATCGTCACCGCGGTCGACGACTACCACGCGGACGTCTTCATCAACGATGAGACCGTCACCCTGATCGGCCGCGACCTGGTGATCGACGCAGACACCGTGATCGACGCATCGGGGAGGCTCGTGATACCGGGCGGGATCGACCCTCATACCCACATCGAGATGCCGTTCGGCGGGACGGTGACCTCGGACACCTTCGAGACCGGCACCCGCGCCGCCGCATATGGCGGGACGACCTGCATCGTGGACTTCGCGATCCAGTCGCGGGGCACGTCCGCCATCGAGGCGCTCGACACCTGGCACGCCAAGGCGGCGGGCCGGACCGCGATCGACTACGCCTTCCACATGATCATCACCGACCTCCCCGCGTCCCGGATTCCCGAGATGCGCCGCCTCGCGGACGAGGGGGTGACGAGCTACAAGCTGTTCATGGCCTATCCGGGGGTGATGCTGTCCGACGACGCGACCATCTTCAGGGCGCTGCGCAAGGCGGGCGAGGACGGCACCCTGGTGTGCATGCACGCGGAGAACGGCGTCGTCATCGACGAGCTGGTGCGGATCGCCCTGGAGCAGGGAGAGATCGCCCCTCGGCAGCATGCCCTGACCCGTCCCACCCGCCTGGAGGCGGAGGGCGCGCACCGCGCGCTGGCCATCGCGGAGGTAGCCCGAGCGCCCGTCTACATCGTGCACCTGAGCTGCTACGACGCGCTGCACGAGCTGCGCCAGGCCCAGGCGCGTGGGGTCATGGCGCACGCGGAGACCTGCCCCCAGTACCTGCTGCTCGACGTGGATGCCTACGACGCGCCGGGCTTCGACGGCGCGAAGTACGTGGTCACCCCGCCGCTGCGCGAATCGTGGAACCAGGACGAGCTGTGGCGCGGCCTGCGCTTCGGGGCGCTCGACGTCATCTCCACCGATCACTGCCCGTTCTGCATGAAGGAGCAGAAGGCGCTGGGCCGGGACGATTTCAGCAAAATACCCAACGGGGGACCCGGCATCGAGAACCGCATGAGCCTCATCTACCACCACGGCGTGAGCGCGGGCCGAATCAACCTGAACCGGTTCGTGGAGCTGACCTCCACCGCGGCGGCGAAGATCTTCGGCCTGTTCCCGAAGAAGGGCACCATCGCGGTGGGGAGCGACGCCGACGTCGTCATCTTCGATCCGGAGCGGGAGGAGACCATCAGCGTCCACAACCCGAGGACCCACCACATGAACATCGACTACTCCGCGTACGAGGGCTTCAGGGTCAAGGGGTACACCGAGACGGTGCTGTCCCGGGGCAAGGTGGTCATCGACCGCGGCGAGTACGTGGGCCGCGCGGGGGACGGCGCGTTCGTCAGGCGGGGCCCCTATGGCGGGGCCCACGCATGAACGGCAACGGCGGCAACGGCAGCGACGACGGTAGCGGCGGCAACGGTGGTAACGGCAGTACCGTCGGGGCCGGCGCTGCCGGCGGTCGAACGGGTGGGACCCCGCTCTACACCGTCAAGTGGCCCAAGGCCGCCGCGCATACGACCAAGAGCGTCTCCGGGGTCCTGGTCGAGGGCAACGTGCGCGGCCAGCTCGCGCTGCACTTCTACAACGAAGTCCGTGAGCTGGAGCCCCGGATCGCGTACATGGAGGATGGATCGCGCGCCGCTCCCCCGCGATCGGTCACCTACGTGCGCGAGATCACCGATTCGATCCTGCTGGCCGGCTCCACCGCCCGCCAGCTTCGCGACGTTCTCGACGAGTTCCTGTCCGTATCACCGCGCGAGCAGCCTCCGGATCCCTGAAGCGCATCGAAGGCGCCGTGTCGGGCCTCGCGGCGGCGCCGGGCTCAGGCGGCGCGGGTCTCCGTGCGGATGACCTTCAACAGCCAGAAGATCACGCAGAAGAGCGCGGTCAGCACCACCAGCGCGACCACCGCGCCGAGCCGCTTCCCGAACTCGGCGTCCACCAGATGGCCCTCTCCCAGCAGATACACGCAGAGGATCTGAAGCGACTGCAAGGTGGCGCCGCCACTGAGCAGGATGGCGATGAAGGTCGAGCCGCGCAACGAGCTCAGCACCATCACGTCGACGCTGTGCTGCCGGGCGACGTGCAGCCGGTAGGCATGCCAGTGGAACACGCAGAACCCGACGATGCCGACGATCAGCGCGGCCCAGAAGATGACGTTGCTGAAGCTGATCCCGTTGAGCACGAGCACGAAGAGCTGCTCGAAGGGCGCATAGTAGTACAGGAAGATCAGCACGATGATGAACAGGACGAAACCGACCACGGTCCAGAACCACTGCCAGCCACTCATGATGATCTCCGAATGGTCCGTCGCCCGACCGGACGCCGCCGGAACCGGACTCTCCGCATCCCCGCGGTCGCGGGAATCCACCGGTCACGGAAAATGTTTCCGTCATTCTTGCACAATGATTTCATCCTATTCGACGGCCGGAACCGCGACGATCAGGAAGATCGCATACAGGACCACGAACAGCGCGTCCTTGACGGCCGGGACGGCGTGGCCCCGATTGTCCCTCAGCACGAAGAGGGTGACGATCTCGATGACGAAGAACGCCAGCGCCAGGAAGAACACCGGCCATACGGTACTCCACCAGGTCAACCCGGCCGGCGCCTCGATCTCATGAACCCACCGCCACAGCACGAGCAGCAACGGCAGGAGGGTGAGGTATCCGAAGCCCACGAGAAACCGGCCTCGCATCGAGGTCCGGTCGAGGCACCAGAACACGAGGAAGAACGCCGCGATATGCACCATGTCCCAGAAGAACCCGCGGTAGGCGTCGCGGGCCTCGAGCTGCTCGAGGTTGAGGAACCCCAGGATGAGGGCGATCAGGATGACGTCGCACAGCAGCCACTCACGGAACCCTTCCGTCCGGGACTTCGGTGTCCAGCTTCGCGTGGCCTTGTCGAACAGGAGGACGATCGCCACCGCGATGGCGGCGGGATAGAGCACCCGTCCCATGAGCTCGGCTCGCGCCGCGGGATCCAGGTACACCCACCCGAGCAACAGTATCCCGACAACGAGGAGCAGCAGGCCGGCGAGGCGCGAGCCGGCGGGATCCCGCACCGTTTCGGCCTGGGCGGCTTCGCTTCCGGGGACCGCCGTGCCGCCCGCCGGCAGGCGCGCCAGGAGAAACACCAGGAGGAACAGCAGCGACAGGGCGGCGATGGCCAGCATCAGGCCCAGAAACAGATTGGAGCGCGTCTCGGCGCGCCAGCCCCGGGACGCCGCGTCGCCGGAGGCGATCTCGACTGCGAAGGAGATCGCGAGAATCACGATCGCCAGCACAAGCACGATAGCGAGCAGGATCTCGTACCAGCTCGGGATCTTGCGGGCGGCTGCCTCTCCCGGCCGGGAAGGCCGCCGGGCGCTTCCCAGTCGAATCGCAGCCACCACCACCAGCACCGCGGCGATTACGGCCAGCACCACCAGCGCGACGATACCGAGTGTGTTCAACACCGTTCCCCGGGTGCCCCGGCCTCGATCTTGCCGCGGGAACCGGGCGGAGCTACCCGGCCCGGTGGAATCCGTGCGCCCGCGGGCACCGTGAGCAGCCCGCCAGCCGATGCTCGGTCGCCGTTTCCGTCATCGCGGGGATCCTGCCGTCCCGGTCAGCCGGAACCGGAGCCGGAGTACATCGGGCGGGGCGTCAGCATCTGCCGGACCTCGGCCTCGGTGATGTCGATGACCTCGTCGGCGAGCTGCGCAATCTCGCGGGAGACGCTGCTGCGTTTCGGCGTTGCGACGAGCACCCGGGTGCCGAAGTCCTGCGATGCGCGGACCACCTCGGCGAAGTCGCGGTCGCCGGCAATGAGCACCATGGTCTCGCAGATCGACCGGCCGGCGAGGCGCACCATGTCCAGCGCGATCAGGGTGTCCACGCCCTTCTGCTGACGGTTGGGCCGGAACCTCCAGTGCCGGTCGAACTCGGCCAGCAATACCTCCGGCTCCATGCCGAGGCCGGTCGCCGTCGACTCCAGCGCTCGCCGGATCGGTTGCTCGAGCGGGGACGGTCCTTCCGCGATATGCCCGAGACGAAGCTGCAAGCCGGGGGTGAGCGCGATTGCATCGAAGAACGACCGCTGCCCGACATAGCTGGGATGCGAGGGGTCGAAGGCGCTGTCGTACCAGTACGCCCGGAGGAAGATCTGGTCGAGGGCTTCCTTGCCCGTCAGGGAGCGAAACCAGCCGACCACGGCCTGGGCATCGGGACGGACGCCCTTCGGCGATTGTCCGATCGCCTTGGCGCCCTCGGCTCGCAGGAAGCTCGCGTCGATGAACCCGGTGCATGTTCCCGACATTCAGAAATCCGTTCAGGAAAAGGGTTCCGAAAAGGCCCGAGCCGACCGAACCTGATGAGTCAAGATGTCCCGAAGGAAGGCGATCCAGTGTATCAGCAAGCCGCCCTTGCGCAACTCCACCGCCGGGCTGATCCCCGAGGATATGCACGCTGACCGACTCACGACCGTGGATGCGGACACACCGGGCACGAAGGGGAGGTGCTTCTCCCGGGAGCGCAGGCGTTCCGCTCGCAAGCAGGCCGCCATACCGGCCGGCTCTTCGGCGTCGTCTCCCTCGGCGTCCACTTCCGAGCAAGAGCCGCTAAGCGCCGAAGCGGTGGACGATCGCGATGCGCAGCATGCCGAGCCGATTCTCGATCACGTAGGGGCAGGGTCTTCGAGGGTTTCCCGGCCCGCAACGGCCGTCACCGGAGCGGTTCACGTAATGGGTGCTCCGCCCGAAATCCAGGTACGAACCTTCGAGTCGCAGCGTCCAGGCTTCCGCCAGGGGCACTTCGGCGCCGAGCCCGGCCACCCAGCCGATTTCCGTCGCGCGGTCATGAAAGGAATCGTCGGGGTCGAATCGCCACGGCGTGGGCACGCCACCGGGACCGACGCTGCGGTCGAGATCGCTCACCGAGTTGTCGATCCGGGCGGCGGCGAGCCCCGCGGAGGCAAAGAGCGTGACCGGCCCGAGGGCGTGCTCGACGCCGGCACGCGCCGTCACGATCCATCGAAACTCCGATTCCGCCGTCTCGTCCCGGCCCTCGGGGTCGAGCCGATCGGTGCTTGCCCGCAGGTCGCCGATCGTGCCGTCCAACTCGAACCTGAGAGGCAGGCGCCCGATCGCGAAGCGCTTCCCGATCAGGGCGCCCCCGGCGAGTCCGGCGTCGTGGTAATCGGCGGTGAAACCGGGCACCCCCCAGTTCGAGAAGCCGTCGACGTCGACGCTCCGTCCCCGCGTTCGGCCGGAGCCGGCGAAGAGCCCCGCGTAGATTCCCTTCCGATCGAAACCGGCATCGCCGCCTCCGGCGTCCGCGGCGCCGGCCATCGAGAGCATCGCCAGGACGGGCAGCGCCAGCGCCGCGCGGCGCCACGTGGAGAGGCGCCCGGCGGCGAAGCGAGAGATCTCGTTCATGGCGATCCTTCCTTGCAGAGCGTACGGTCGATGACCCGGACGCGACGATACCCGATGTGGTGATCCAGTCACACGGCGGCTCGACGCTCGCGACCTCGGCGCGATCATCGCCACCCGCCCGCCGTCCCCCGCCTCGCGCGGCGGGCCGCGCCGCCGCACCGGAGACGCCATGATTCAGCCGACCCGCTCGCCGACGACCGTCATATGCGGCGGCCGGGTCGACGCCAGGATGCCAGGCGGCTGAACACCAGGGCGCCGGGACGCGGTGGAAGGCAAACCTTTCACCTTCACGTCCCCCGCACCGTCATTCACACGTCCCCGGCAACAGGTGGAAATCTTGCCGGTTGTGGAGTCGCCGTTCGCCGGAGTTGCCGTGACGGAAAGTCACGATTCGGCGAGGTGGATGATGGCGTCGCGCATCGAGAGGAGAATCGGACAAGGCGGCCAGTGGATGCGGCAATGCGAGTGGCGACCGCTGGCGCGGTCGATTGGCGATTCCGCTACGCAGAATCGCGGGTGCCGCCACCGGCGGCGCTGCGGGCGGGCAGGGAATGGGTCTGTTTCATGCGGGAGGCGACCGCTGGTGTGGTCGCCTCCCGACCGGTGCCCGTCCCTTCCAGCGCCTCCAGCCTGACCGGACAGGCCAGTCGCGTTACCTGAGCCGCTACTGTCTCCGTATGTATCCCTGGCGCCATGAGTCGTCGAGGACGACGCCTGACTGTCAAGTTTCTCCCGAATCGCCCGCAAGCCTGACTTCGTAGTCAAGAGTGGATCTAACGCCGGGCCGCTTCACCGATGCGCATGGACCGCTCCGAAATACGACGAAAGCAAGGAAGGCGCCATGTCCGTCCCTCCGTCAATGGTGATCTTGTATCCGGAACGCCCCAGTTGCCGGAACTCCCGATAGAGGCCTGAACAGGACAGGCTCAGCGCTTGTAGCGTGTCGGTCTTGTGGGAATAGAGGAAGAAATCCGGTATCGCGCCGGCGCTCCGGCCGGTCGCCTATGCCGCCCGTACTTCCACCACCAAGCGTCTCCCGAGGACTTCGAGCGCAGACTCCACTTGGCCGATGTGTGAGCGGTGATCGAGATCGACAAGCCGCCGCACGGCGCCTTCCACGGTCCCCAGCCGCTTCGCCAGCGCGACGTTGCTCAGCTTCTGCTCGATCATCGCCTGATGGAGCGCGAGCTTCGCGGCGGCGAGCGCTGGAAGCTCGACGAGCGGACGCCCGCGCGCCGGGGACGGTCTCGGGATGGCGCGTCGTTCGTTGGCGTAACCGCCGAGCGCAGCCACGAGGCAGTCGGCCGCCTCGGACAATGCTTCAGCCCGCGTCGCGCCCTCGGTCAGCGCCTCCGGGACGTCGGGAAACGACACGAGCACCGTCCCCTCCAACGTTTCCAGCCTGGCCGGGTAGGCCAGTCGCATTGCCTGGGCCATTGTCGCCTCCATCATCTTCATTGGACATCTTTGCGGGACAGCCCGAGTTGGGTGAGCATTGCGGCGAGCAGCGGCCGACTGATCTCCTTCTTGCGGTCCTTCACCGTGGTGAAGCGATCACCGTAGTGGAGTCGACCATGACTCCCCTTGCCCACCCGGGACTCGAACCGGATCTCGACGCCACGGGTCCGGCCGAGTCTTTGGATTCGCCGGATGAACTCCGTGCCAGTCATACGAGTATCGTACAAACAAGTACGAATCTACTACATGCTGAGTTGCTCCGTCCCGCACACCGGTGGCGAGTGCCCGCGACGTAACGGCCATCACTGGTCCGCGCCGTCAGGGTCCGGGCCAGCAGCATCCGGCCGTTTCGCACCGTCGGATGGAGGAGTCCGCCCGGGATCCCCCATGCTTCGGCTTCGGAAGGCCGCAGGTGGAAGAATCCGTTGGCGCCGCTGACGTATCCGATTCCGATGGAGACGACGTCGCCGAAACGCAACGAGTCCGGGGTCGAGGCGGTCGCCCGATAGAGCTCGCGGACGTTCCCGGGCAACAGGTACGGGCGAAGACGACGCTTCCACGACGTGCGCCATTCGCGGACCCGAACCGTAACCACCTCGCAAGGCAGCTCTACCGGCGGATTGAACCGATCGGCACACTGAAGCGGAGCTCCGCGGCCCTGCCGCCGAAGCCGCCGGCATGGAGCAGCCAACAGTCCTTGGAGAGATCCGGAAACAGCTTCGTGCGCACGGCGACGATCCGCACGTCGTCGAAATGCCCGACGAGGTAGTCGAGCAGGGGCGCGGCATAGGGGGCATGGCCGATGGCCGCGGGGACGACGAAGGCCATCCGCCCGCCGGGTGTCAGCAGGCTCGCGGTCGCCACGAGGAACGGCGCCCAGGACGCAGTGAGCCCCGAAAACTCCGCGCCCAGGCGGGCGCACAGTCTGCCACGCAGGGCTTTCACAGCGCCTGCGAGGACTTGAAGCCGAAGCGCAAGCTCGTCGTCCACGGCGGAGACGAGAGCTTTCCGTTGGCCAAGGATGTCGAAGCGGTCGCATTGTCCCGCATCGCCGGGCTGTAGTCGTTTCCTGGCGGACGGCCCCGCTACGGAGGCAGATGAGCGGCTGGAACGACGGGAGCCCGGTCCATTCTGTAAACACCCTCGTAGAAACGGATCGTCTTCGCCACCACGCCGGAGCGCCGGACCGCTTCACCGAAGCGGAGTGTTTCCGGTCCTGATCGGCGCGGGGAGAGATGGGTTCCGGCAACCTCACGCCCGCCCGGATGGCGGCCACGACTCGGTCGGATTCTTTGCAGGCCCTGTGTCTATACGATGGATGCTACAATTGGAACCTTGTCCGGCCCTGAAGGAGCGCCCGTCCATGGCCATCAACCTCGCCCACCGGGCGGATCTCGACCAGCGTGTCGAAAAGCTGGCCGCCCGCCTCGGCTTGACCGGTAAAGGGCGAAAGACTGGTGTGATCGAACGGGCGTTGACCGCCCTGGAAGAACGAGTGGAACGGGATCGGCCGAGTCGCGAGGCCATCGTGGCATCACTCGATCACTACATCCGTGCCGGTTCTCGCCGATGCGAACGGTTGGCGGCCGGCAACGGGATCGATGGCGGCCCTCCGTTGTCCCGGGTGCTGCAAGAAATACTCTACGACGAGCACGGATTGCCGAAGTGATCGCTCTCGACACTTCGGCAATCCTGGCCATCCTGTTGGCGGAAGACGAGGCTCCGGAGTTCCGCGACCTGATCGGCGAAGCCGGAGGCGCCGTCGTCTCGGCCGGCACCGCCGTCGAGCTCGCGGCGGTCGCGAGTCGCGACGACGATCTTTACGCAGCCGCACTGACCTTCCTGAACGAGCCTTTCATTCACGTCGAACCGGTCGACACGGCGCAGGTTGCGATCGCGGCGGAAGCATATCGCCGCTATGGCAAAGGCCATCACGCGGCGAGTCTCAACCTGGGAGATGTCTTCGCCTATTCGCTTTCACGCAAACGCGGCGTGCCGCTTCTTTTCAAGGGCGGGGACTTTCCGCGAACCGATGTTGAACCTGCCGCAACGAAGATATCGTAGCTTCGTTGCGATCAACGGCAGCGATGCCAACCATGTCGGGGCAAGCTCTCCAACAGCTCCGGAAAGCAGCGTTGAATCGGACAAGGCGGTCAATCGCCCGCAAGCCTGATTTCGTAGTCAAGAGTGGAGCCGATGTCGGATTCCAGGGCCGGGGATTCGGGCGACCACTCGATACGGCGGGTTTTAGACTTGAGGTCCGGAGCGCTGTAGACATAGCGCTCGTCATACCGCAGATACAGTGTCTCGAAGAACCGCTCGATGCGCACCGGGCTGTCCGGTGGCGGAAAGCCGGGCAGAAGTCGGCCGATGCTGTCCTCACGCATGTCGATCATCGCCAGCGACACCGCCTCATATCGGCTGGTGTCCTCGCGGATGCCACGCCGGCCGGTGAGTGCGCCCAACGCCGAATGGAAACGGACGATCGTTTCCACGGGCCGGCCGTCACCGGCGATCGCAATATCATTGGGGGCTATCTGCCGCCACGGCCGTTCCTGGGGGGATGGTTCTCTCGAAGCAGTCGTCTCGGCAGCCTGGTTGGCACGGATCACGAACAGGTACCCGAACACGAGCGCCGGATAGGTGAGAGGATCGTCGCTTCGCCGCCGGCCGCGGCTCCCGGGTCGAAGTGGATGAGACGTTCACCGCGCCGTCTGGTCACGGTGAACGGCGGTCGGGGCTTGAGCTCGTCCGGATGGAATCCGCCCTCCAGGACGAGGCGGCAGGTCACGTACCAGTGGAGTGGCTTGATGTGCTGCTGACTTTGGGTCGGTCCGTCATGAACCGCGAAATGCTCAAGCGCCTCGGCTCGATTCACCCATAGGCACTCGCGAGGAACGCCCTTCGTCTGCCGACCATCATCCGGCATCGTAGTGCCTCCATGTACGTATCGTCGAAACGGCTTCCTCCACCTCCGATCCCGACAACGCCGATTCCATCGCGGGCGGAGGGAGGACGATCCTGGTGGCTTCACGCGGTTCGAGCTTCAACATGCCGCCGCCGAGCGGATGGCCTTCGAGCTCACAGCTCAGGCGGACGAAAGGCGTCTCCCAACTCCCGGTGACACGGCGCGCCGTCTTCCGGTCGCGCAGGTGAACGCCGTGCACGGCGTTCGTGCAGGTCGCCGCCGCCGAGTTGCGGACCAGGTTCGGCATGCGCCCGGACATGTAGGTCAGGAAGAAGTCGGGCACCCGCACGTCGGGCACCGAGTACCAGGGAGTGCGCATCCGGCACTTGTATCCCTTCCGGACCTGTTGGCCCCGATCGGTATCGAGGTACTCCGAGACAACGGGCGGCAGGTCTGCGTCCTTCGGGATCCGCAGGAGCATCATGGGCTCGTCGGAGCGCCGCCACTGCTCGATGGTCCGCGCCGTCAGGGTCCGGGCCGGCAGCATCCGGCCGTTTCGCACCGTCGGATGGAGGAGTCCGCCCGGGATCCCCCATGCTTCGGCTTCGGAAGGCCGCAGGTGGAAGAATCCGTTGGCGCCGCTGACGTATCCGATTCCGATGGAGGCAAGGTCGCCGAAACGCAACGAGTCCGGGTTCGAGGCGGTCGCCCGATAGAGCTCGCGGACGTTCCCGGGCAACAGGTACGGGCGAAGACGGCGCTTCCACGACGTGCGCCATTCGTGGACGGGAACCGTAACCGCCTCGCAAGGCAGCTCCACCGGCGGATTGAACCGATCGAGCACACTGAAGCGGAGCTCCGCGGCCCTGCCGCCGAAGCCGCCGGCATGGAGCAGCCAGCAGTCCTCGGAGAGATCCGGAAACAGCTTCGTGCGCACGGCGACGATCCGCACGTCGTCGAAATGCCCGACGAGGTAGTCGAGCAGGGGCGCGGCATAGGGGGCATGGCCGATGGCCGCGGGGACGACGAACGCCATCCGCCCGCCGGGTTTCAGCAGACTCGCGGTCGCCACGAGGAACGGCGCCCAGGACCCGGTGAGCCCCGAGAACTTCGCGCCCAGGCGGGCGCATAGCTGGAGAGCGCGCTCGCGCACCTCGCCCTTGAAGGTCTGGTAGCGAATGAAGGGAGGATTGCCCGCGGCGCATTCGAAGCGCTCGCGGGTCCGTGCGGCCCAGGCGAAGAAATCGTCCCGGTGGACGCTGGCCCCGGGAGCGCGGCCCATCGCCACGGCCGCGGCCTCGGCGTCCTGCTCGACGCCGAAGCCGTTCCGGTGGGCGGCGATGAAGCGCCCGTCTCCGCAGGAGGGGTCGAGAAGCCGGTCGCGGTCTCGCCGGACCACCCACCGCACGAGGTTCGCAACGACGGCGTCCGGCGTGTAGTAGGCGCCGGCCTGTTTTCGCGAGAGGCGGGTCATCGGGGCGCTCCGCACCGCATCGGAGTTTCCCATCCATTCGTTGCGGCAAACGGCAACAATGCTAACCACATCGGGACAAGAGCTCACTCCGGGCCGGGACCATGGTGCAATCATCCGTGCCGGCAGTGTTTCCGCAAGCGATTGAAAACAGGGGAAAACAAGCGGTAGGTGCTTGAATGTACGAAAGAATCCGGAATTCCGCTCCCGGGAGCGCGGAGTATCTCGCCCCCGCGGCCAGCACGCCACCCGGACCGTCTACGACAGCGACGGCAGTGTGTACGACGGCAAAACCATGCAAATCCTGCACACTGTGTTAGATTTGCATACATGATCGAACGCAACCGG
Organism: uncultured Gammaproteobacteria bacterium; assembly: GCA_958295835.1. Lineage (GTDB taxonomy): Bacteria > Pseudomonadota > Gammaproteobacteria > HK1 > HK1 > HK1. Next base: position 1,944,197 of record OY282378.1, on the reverse strand, counting down.
AAAGCCGAGGTGAACCGTCTGCTGGACGGGAACCCCGCGGTGGTGCTCACCGGACCACGCCAAGTGGGCAAGACCACCCTCGCGCACCAGATCGTGCGCGAACGCGGCGCCATCTATCTCGACCTGGAACGCCCGCGCGACCTCGCCAGAATCGCCGACATCGAACAGTACTGCGAGATCAACGCGGACAAGCTCCTGGTGCTGGACGAAGTGCACCGCTCGCCGGGATTGTTCGCTCCCCTGCGCGGTATCATCGACATGCGGAGGCGAGCCGGTCGCCGCACGGGGCAATTCCTGTTCCTGGGCTCCGCCTCCATCGACCTCATGAAGCAGTCCGGCGAAACCCTGGCGGGCCGCGTCGCGTACTGCGAGCTGCATCCGCTCAGCGTCTCGGAGGTAGGCGGCGGCGAGCGCCTCCGGCTGTGGCATCGGGGCGGCTTTGCCGAAAGCTTCCTGGCGCCGACCGACGAGCGCGGCTTCGACTGGCGGCTCGATTTCATCCGTACCTACCTGGAGCGCGATGTCCCCGCGCTCGGACCACGCATCCCGGCCGAGACCCTGCGCCGCTTCTGGACCATGCTCGCGCACAACCAGGGACAGACGTTCAACGCCGCCTCGTTCGCCAGGGGGCTCGACGTCAACGGCGTCACCATCGGCCGCTACCTCGACCTGATGGTGGACCTTCTCCTGGTCCGCCGCCTTCAACCCTGGACGAGCAACCTCGGCCGGCGCCTCGTCAAGGCGCCGAAGGTCTACGTGAGGGACAGCGGCATCTGCCACGCATTGCTGGGGATCGGGACGCTCGACGAGCTGCTCGGTCATCCGGTCGTGGGCGGGAGCTGGGAGGGCTTCGTCATCGAAAACATCGTGGGCGCGCTGCCGAGACGCGCATCATGGGGGTACTACCGGACGGCGGGCGGTGCGGAAATCGACCTGGTCGTCGACATGGGCGCGGGGGAGATCTGGGCGATGGAGATCAAGCGAAGCACGGCGCCATCGGTTTCCAAGGGCTTTCACAGCGCCTGCGAGGACTTGAAGCCGAAGCGCAAGCTCGTCGTCCACGGTGGAGACGAGAGCTTTCCGCTGGCCAGGGACGTCGAAGCGGTCGCATTGTCCCGTATCGCCGGGCTGTAGTCGTTTCCCGGCGGACGGCCCCGCTACGGAGGCAGATGGGCGGCTGGAACGACGGGAGCCCGGTCCATTCTGTAAACACCCTCGTAATACCCGCATGACAGCATGACACCATGCCGTCGTGCTGAACCGGACTGCCCCATCCACACTCAACCCTCCCCAAAGGCGGTATCGCCCAGAGCCGAGAACATCGAGGATGGGACCGCCGACGTCAGGCGACGTCGACGGGAATCAGGCATGAGTCCACCGCAGCCGGCCAGCTATTCGCCGGTCCGCTTTGTGGACGATGAACCATCGGTGACCGATCCGGACTGGGAAGCGCATCCCGATCGGAAAGGCAGAAGGCGCGAGCCTGCCCACCGCCAGCCGTGGAAAGCCCGCGCTACGCGACCTCGTAAGCGGCCGGCATCGAGTGCCGCCAGGCCGAAGCCATCGCCGGCACGGTCCGCACAGCCGCCGCCGCAGACCGGGAAGCACTGGCGACGAAGGCGGACCTCGCCGAACTCCGGGCCGACACGAAGGCCGACCTCGCCGAACTCCGGGGAGCAGAGGAAAAATGGACGAACAGGATTTTATTCAGGCATCGCAAAGGGTGTTTAGCCCCGGGTATGAATTCGACAATTACATACGAGGCACCACTAGGATTTTGCGCATCGACGATGCGGCTATCACCTATCGCAGAGGAAAATCGAGGATCAGGGTGGATTTGCGTGATCTGCATATGACATACGATCACTTCAGAGGTCGTCGAGTGTCATGCCGGGATTTGCAGGAATTTAAACCAGCGGTATTCGATTCCGAAGCCCGGCCCGCTGGACATTCATGTAACTGTACGTTTCTGTTTCACTTGTTGGAGAGGATCGGGGTGGCTGGTCCAGCGGAAGGGAGGGGATATCAAGGAGATCCGCTCTGGATAGAGATACGACGCTGACCTATCCGCCCGGCACAACGACGGAACTACCCTTTCGATCCCGTTTTCCCCGACCATGTCGGGTGTGCCCGTTCCGCCGCTCTCAACTTGACCGGCAGGTTTCGACGAACCTCACGAGGCGAGCTGGTGGACACGGAAAGCGCCCCCACCGCCGATAGCGTGGAGGACCATCTGTATTACGTCTCTTCCTGAGGCACACGCTGCCGCCCCCACCCGCCGATGGCGCGCGCGAAGTCAGGAGTGGCACGGAGCGCATTGCTAATGCTGAAACCGCCCGCTACCCGCGAACGTCCTGACAGCGCATGTGCGGCGCGGCGGATTTGGCGGTACCCTGCCGACCGCACGCCCGCCAGCCCGTACCGGACAGAGACATGAGCGCCGTCGCCTTCGACACCCTCACCGCCGCACGCGACCTCGAAGCGGCCGGCGTCGAGCACCGGCAGGCCGAAGCCATCGCCGGCACGGTCCGCACCGCCGCCGCCGCAGACCGGGAAGCACTGGCGACGAAGGCGGACCTTGCCGAGCTCCGGGCCGACCTCGCCGAGTTCGAAACCTGGCTGACGGCACGCATGGACACCTTCGCCACGAAGGCCGACTTTGCCGGCGTGCGCGCCGAGCTCGGGACGATCCGATGGACGGTCGGCTTGATCGCCGCCTTCCTGTTCGCCATCGGCCTTCGAGTGTTCGGCTTGATCTGACCAGGTGCCTGCCGCACCGCCCTTCCGGAAACTGTGCCACGTGGCGCAATTCCGCTTTCCCGGCAGCGACCGATAAGGGCGATTATCGTCCGTTGGGAGACAGGCAGGCGTGCGGATGAACGGACATGCCGGCTTCGGGCACGACCGCCTTATCGCGGCGCTTTCGCGACCGCGGTAGCCCGGCGTTTCCGCCCGGAGAGCTTCGAGGAAGTGATCGCCGACGCCAGGGCCGCGCCGGCGGGAAGTCAGGCAGTGCTACGAAGCAGGCGGGTCAGCGCCGCTTTCGCCAGATAGCTGTAGGCGTCCGGTGGCCGTTGTCATCCGTGACCAGTTCCCGGCTCAAAGCCCGTGAAGCTCACGGCAGCGCTGCCGATGGTGTTCTAGAAGCTTATCCATGACATCCGGCACATCGCTTCGCGCCCCGCCGTCAATGTCATAGCTGGCGAAATAGGCAGTATTCAATGCCTGTTTCGCCTGTTGATCCGCGGCTTTGGCGGTGGGAAGCGTCTGTTGCATGGCGGCTTTGTAGGCGGCAAGCGCCAGTTCAATGGTGACATCGTAAGTGACATGCGCCCGTTGCTCAGCGTAGTAGTCCGCCTGTTGATAGGCGGCTTCGAGGGTGGCCTCCGCCTGTTGAATGGCGGCGAAGAAGGCGGCATTCACCTGTTGAGCGGCGGCTTCGGCGGCGGCCTCCGCCGCCGCGTAGCTCTTGCAGGCTTCCACGCTCGGGATGCCTTGAGCCTGAACGGCAGGCAACGCCCCCGCGACGACCAACAGCGCAACAGTGGTTCCCCTCAATGCCCGTATCGTCTTCATGGTGTTCCTCCCCATCTGGTCGTTACCGCTCAGCGCCAAGGCAGTGACGGAGAGCCCGTCACCATCCCCCGCCCCCCGTCGCCGGCATCGCTTATCAGAACGTCCGTTCCAGGGAGAGACCCCGGCCGCAGGAGAGCAAGGCGTAAGGCGGAGGCTGGCGCATGGCGGACGGTTGCGCATACTGACAGGAAGGCCGCGAGCTTTCAGCCCACTGCCAGCGCCAAGCGTTTCACGATGCGTCTCATCGAGTAGTCCCCTCAAGGCGTTCGACAGGACGGCCAGGGCGGTATCTCGCCGGTAGCGTCCGGAGCCGACCGCGCTTCTCTCGCTGGCAACGGTCCCGCGGATCCTCGCTTTGCCCGATCGGGCGCGAGTCCCCCATGCGGGTTCCCGCGAGATCGAAGCGGCCGGCATCGAGCGTTGCCACGCCGAAGCCATCGCCGAAGGGATGCGCCGCCACCGTCGGACCATGACGAACTCACCACGAAAGGCGACCTCGCCGCTCGGCATCTTCAACGCCGTTGCCAGCGTCCTTTCCTGACCCGGTGCCCGCGCCATGAACGACCTCGCCACCACCGCCGCGGTCCCCGCCCCCGTCACCCCGGCCACTGACCGCCTCATCCGCGACTCCACCAGCGCCAACACCCGCCGCGCCTACGCCGGCGCCCTCGCCCGGCTGGATGCGTCCCTCGACGCCCGACCGACCGACGATGCCGGCATCGCCGAGTACCTCGGCACGCTCGACGCGGCCGGGAAGTCGCCGGCAACCGCTTCGATGGTGATCGCCGCCGTGCGCTTCCGCGCGAAGCTCGCCGGCCAGCCCGATCCGGTCGGGCCGATCGCCGATCGGGCGCACAAGGGGTTCCGCCGCGCGGGCCGCAACGAGCGGGGCCGGGGCCAGGCGCCCGCCCTCGACCTCGACGCCATCCGCGAGATTGCCGGCCAGTGCACCCCGCTCGACCGCGCCATCGTGTTGACGATGTTCCAGGCGTGCTTGCGCCGCTCCGAAGCCGCTGCCCTCGAATGGCGCGACATCGAACCGGCCGCGACCCCGGGCGCCCTCCGGATCACGGTCCGGGCCTCGAAGACGAACCAGGAAGGGGCGCCGGACGTGCGCCTTGTGAAGAACGGGGCCGCCAGGGCGCTACTCGCCATCCGCCCGGACGACGCCGAACCGGCCGCAAGCGTGTTCGGGTTGTCCGGCCAGTCCATCGGGCGCCGGTTCAGCGCCGCCGCGAAGCGGGCCGGATACCGGGCCACCGCCCACAGCGCCCGCGTCACCTACGCCAGCGAATTGACCCGGCTCGGCGCGTCCACGACCGAAGTCATGCGGGCCGGTGCATGGAAGACCGCCCGCATGGTCGCCCACTACAGCGCCGGAGTCGCCGCCGAAGACAACGCCACCGCGAAGTACCTCTAGCGCAGCTTCCGCCAGACCATCACGCACCCGTACGAAGGTCAATGGACGCCCTCCGGCTCAGGCCGACATGCAACGCTATTTCGCGGTCACTGCCCCGAGTGTTCACCAGATGGTGCTCGGCCTGGAACGCCAGGGGCTGTTGCGCCGCCACGCGGGGCGTGCCCGAAATCTCGAAGTGCTCGTGGCCCCAGAAGCCCTCCCCGTCTTGCGCTGAACGGACAAATTCAATCGATCAAAACCACTGTGCAGAGGGACTAGCCTTCCAGAATATGTAAATCCCCGTTCTCCGGCACCCAATGCGTGTGGCAGTACTCCTCCGCCCAAGGCTCTGGCGGACGGTATTCACATTGGATGTCGCAAGGGAAGCCCGCATTCTTAACCGCATTCAAAACTGAATCGATGTTGCGCCGTGAATGTTTCTTGCCCCATATCGCAATCTTTCCGTCTCTCTCGATGTTACACACCAGCCTATGGTCACCATTTGGTCCAACTCTAACTCCACGTCCATGTCCTTCATCTCCATCTTCATCGAAACTGATGAGCCGAAAAGTGCCGGTCATGTTCAACTCTCCTTGTCGCGTTGCAGACTTACCCACAGGGGCGAAATGTCGTCGCCATTGGACTCTCTCCCTAGAATTAGTTCAATCCATTTGTGCGCCAGCATACTAGCCCCCGGTCCATCGGCTCGCCTTCGTCAGTTCAGCGTGGAGCACGGCCGACGCGGCGTAGGGACGCTCATCGGCAATCATGCCGTCCACCGGTCCCAGTCCGTCCGGCGCGGGCCGGAACGTCCTCTCCTGCGCGGCGCACAGCTTCGATCGCCGTATGTCGCAATCATCCGTCGCCTCGGCATATTCCCTCGCTGCCGGTAGCACGTAAACGCCCTTGCCGGCGTGCGTTTCCACGACGTGCAGTTCGTCGCCCCACCGTTCCCGCGCGAGAAGCTCGTCCAGCACCGCCAGATAGACGGAGTGCTTGATGACATCTCCTCCGTTCCCGGCATTGGGGTTCTGATCCGATGGACTCTGGAAATCCTGCACGCGCAATCCCATCCGGAATCCTCCCGCGTCGTCCGTGACTCCGTCCGTGCACATCGTCGATGAACGAGGATAGTAAGAATAACCCATCGATCCGCGTTGCCGGCCAGACAAGGCTTGCGGCAGGTGGCCACCCCTTCCGGTCCACCGGCTCGATACCGGGCTCCCGCCGTCGATCTCGGAAGATGTCTGGCGGGCGGACGATGCGACGAAAAAAGAGTGGCCCTGGTGCACGCCCTGACGTCGTGGTTGCGGATACCGGTGCGGGGTATGCTGTCCGGCCACGACACCTCGCCGGAGACGTGTTCCGTCATGACCACCTCCGCCACCATGCACGTCGGGCCGCTCGGGTCCACCATTCACGTCCTGCGTGCCGATGCCGGCACCATCGCCGAGTTCGCGGCCATCGATTGGAACCGCCACTTCCGGCGGGTCTGCCTCGACCCGGTGCGCGGGGTCATCACCCTGATGGTGCCTTCGCGCCTCCATGAAGACTTGTCCGAGATTCTGGGCCACATCGTGGGGACTGCGGGCAGCGCCCTCACCGGCACGGCGAGGGGGTTGCGCAGCGCCCGTTTGCGCGGGCGGGACGAGCCGCCCGGCACGGGGATGGAGCCCGACTGCGAGTTCTACCTCGGCGAACGGGCCAGGGGTTATCTCGCGGCCCTCGCCGAAGGGGAAGCGGCGGCCGATGCCTATTTCGAACGCATCGCGCCGGACCTGGTGGTGGAGGTCGAGATCACGAGCGCCGATGAGGGGAAAGCCGGACGCTACGGCGAGATGGGGGTGCGGGAGCTGTGGCGGCTGCACGGCCGCAAAGGCACCCGGGAGTTGCGTGTCGAGTTCCTCGCGCTGTCTCCCGGGAGCGCGCCGCGCCGGCTCGATGCCTCGGTGGTGCTGGAGGGGCTGACGCCGGACGACGTGTGCGAGGCGGTGGACGGGGTGCGGTTCAGCCAGACCCGCGACGAACAGACGAAAGCGGTGACCCGGATCGTGCGCCGGCGGCAGCGGGGGAGCGTGCGGGTACGGGAGGAGGAAGCGCCGTACCTCCTGCTCGGAGAATCGATCGACCGGAACGGGGCTCAGGATCGTTCCAAAGCTGCTTCGACGGCACCATCCGCCTGACTCCAGCGCACATCCATTGAGGCGCCTGAATCGACGATGGCGTGCAAAGCGCCGGCGACCGCGCCGGGGCGGCCGACGTCAACCACGGCGACGTCCAGGCGGCAGGCGGTTCGGGGACCGGTTTGGGCGACCTTCCAGGTACGAAGGATCCCCTTGTTGTCCGGTGCCTCGTGCTCGCCCAATTCCTTGCGCCAGGGATAGAGCAGGATGAGGCGCCCGGCGCGTCGAGCCGGTCGGCCTCGTCTGCCTTTAGCCGGAGATGAGCTGAGGACGGTTACATCGACCGTTTGAACTTGGAGGATTACCACTGATGGCTGCCAATGGCATCAAGGTGAACATGACTCCTTCGCATCCGGGAGACTTCATCCGCACGGAGGTCATCGAGGAGCTGGGTCTGAACGTGACGTGGACGGCCGGGATTCTGGGTGTCCGCCGTGCGACGCTGTCAGCCCTGCTGAACGGCAACGCCGCGCTGTCCCCGGAGATGGCGTTGCGCGTCGAGAAGGCGTTCGGCGTCAGCATGGACATGCTGCTGCGAATGCAGGCCTGGTACGACGCCTCGCGGATGCGCGCCCGGGCAGGTGAGATCGACGTCCGGCGCTACGAGCCTGCATGACGAGGCGGTAGCGGAGGGGGAGCGGTTCCGGTGATCCTCGTCGACGCCAGGATGCCAAGAGGCTGAACACCAAGGCCTCGGGACGCGGTGGAAGGCAAACCCCTCACCTGCACGTCCCCCGCACCGTCATTCGCACGTCCCAGGCACCAAGTGGAAACCTTGCCGGTTGGGGAGTCGCCGTTCGCCGGAGTTCCGTGACGGAAAGTCACGATGGGGCGCCTGAACCGACGATGGCCTGCAAAGCACCGGCGACCGTGTCGGGGCGACCGACGTCAACCACAGCGACGTCCAGGCGGCAGGCGGTTGCGAGGCCGGTTTCGGCAACCTTCCAGGTACGGAGGATCCCCTTGTTGTCCGGTGCCCCGTGCTCGCCCAATTCCTCGTGCCAGGGATAGAGCAGGATGAGGCGCCCGGCGCCATACGCTCGGGCATAGGCGAGCATCTGGTAGACGTCGGACGAAGCCACGCCCAAGGTTCTCTCGCAACGGGGTTCATGCGGCGTCAGGCGCTTCCACTTGGTGTCGAGAACGATGGGGGGACCGGGTTGAACCCGGCCACGGTAACCGTCAGCGGTCGATTGGCGCATCCACCTGGTGTCGAGATCGGCAGGCGGACCGGTTGCGCCGGCCGGCGTTTCGATCACGGCGTCGGGTTGCAAGTTGAAAAGCGGCTTGGGCTTGCCGTTGCCGGCCGTCTTGCCGGCGTCGTCGATCAATGCGCTGTACGTTTGGTCCTGGAGGCGGACACGTCCGGAGCCGAAGGCGCGTTTCAGGCTCTGTCCGATGAATTGCTCGAACAACTCGTTCATGGGGAACAACAGGGTGAAGCCCGTCGCTTCGCCGCCCGTCGTGCTCTGCCAGTCTCCGGTGAGGAACAGTCGGGCGAGGCGGTGGAGGTCGTGGAAGGCGGTGTTGGTGCGGTCGAGGCGCACCGGTTCGCGGAGCGGGTCCGGCGTGTCGCCCACGAACTCGAAACGGGCAGTGAGCTCGGCCAGACGCCGCACGTTGGCGGCGGTCCGGGCCACGCGGACCAGCCGCCACACGGCCGCCTTGAGGACGCGGTTGAGGGGCGTGTCCTCGGACAGCTCGTCGAAGCGGCAGGCGAGCAGGTCGGGCCGAGCCGCGAGATACGTGACTTGGCGGGTGACGTTGAGCCGCCCGCGCAGCAGCTTGAGATCGTCCTCATGCCCGATGTAGCGACGGGGCAGGCCGCGCCGCACGGCGCTGAGCAGCCGGTTCGCGAACAACCCGATGAGGAGTTCCAGAAGATCGCGCCGTTGCGTGTCCAGGGACGCGAGCTCGCCATCGGCCACACGCAGGCGGTGAGCCACGGCGAGCATGTGGATGAGCGCCTTGCAGACTGCGCCGTCCTTCCCGTCGATCTTGGGCAGGATTTCGAGGGTCTTCCCCGGAACGGCGAGGATGCCGACGACCTGTGCCGCCTTCAGGCCGCGGTAAGTGCGGGTCAGAACGGCCGGCTTGTTATGGAGTCGCCGGCGGGCGCGTTCGGCGAGGGTGTATAAACGTTCTGCTTCCTTCTCCGTCAGGTCCTTCCCGGCCCCGACGGTCAGGCTGCCATATTCCCGGAGGGTGAGAGTCACGACAGCGGGATCAATCCGTTCCGGGTTCTGCGCCGGAGGCTTGTCCCGAACCTGACAGTGGGACAGCCGTATTCCCGGCGAGTGAGAGCCACGGCAGCGGGATCAATCCGTTCCGGGTTCTGTGTCGGGAGCTTGTCCCGAGCCTTGGGCCTGCTCCGGATCTTGAGCCTGCTCCGGGTCCCGAGCTTGTCCCGAGTCCCGAGCACGCCCTGATATGAGACAGTCGTAAGCACCCTCCGCAAAGTCTTTCTGCACCGTCCAACGGAGACGATCCTCGCCCGCATCCGTGTCGTCGCCGAGTCTCCGTGGCCAGACGAGCGATTCTCCCTGAACGAAGTCGTCGGTGCCGCCGAGGACGGCCCGAACCTTCCGCCAGTCGTCGTAGAAGTACTCGGCGATGAGCGGGATGATCTTGTGGCGCATGATGCGGTCCACGTCCTCTTTCGTACGCGCGCCCATCAGCCAGGCGTGGCCGATCAGGTGGTCGCGGTCGATGAGGTATTCCAGACGCCGGTTGATGGCGCCGAGCACGGCGGGCAGGTCGATACCATCCACCGTCTCCAGTAACTCAGGTTCGGGAGTCAACTCCTCGAACTCGAAGCGTCGACGCAGCGCCGTGTCGAGCAGCGCGATGGACCGGTCGGCGGTGTTCATCGTACCGAGGATGTACAGGTTCGCCGGAAGCGTGAATGGCTCGCAGGAGTGGGGTAGCGTGACGGCAACCTCGTTCTCCGCGCCCTTCCGCTTGTCCTCCTCCAGGAGCGTGATGAGCTCTCCCATCACCTTCGAAACGTTGGCCCGGTTGATCTCGTCGATGACGAGGACGTGGGGCTTCGCGTCCGCAGACGCTTCGGCTTTGCCGATGTAGCGGCGCAGTCCGTCGTCTATAATTTGTGCTCGATCAAATGGATAGATGGTTCGGAGAGTCAGGTTGACCGTGCATATGTCGGAAGCGGGAGCTCCTTCGGTGTCGCTCCAAAGCCATCGAACCTTTCGGCGGTGATTGTAGTATCCGGTTTCTCGCGGTGCGAACTCGTAAGAACCGGCCACTTCGCCAATGGCGCGGAATCGTTGCCCTTTCGCAAACACTATGACGAGATCACCCTGTTTCATGTCGTTCCTGAGACGCTGGATGGACAGGATAGTACTGTCGCCGTGATGTACGTCCGGCTGCTTCTGCCAGTGTTCGCGGATTTCATCGATGTGCTCGAAGCGAGCATTGGACCAATCCACCTTACCGCCATAGTTGAGAAGAACGTATCCGTTCCTGATACATTCGTCGAAGATCTCCTGGTATTCGTCCTTCACGGCCGATTTGCCGAGGCTCATCTTGAACACTTGCCGCTCGGAGAGATCAAAGGACTCGTCGGTTGGCCCGGACGCGCCGCGGGCGCGTTCCGCAATGCGCTTGAGCACGCCGTCGGTCGCTACAAGGCGGAAGCCAGCGCCCGCTTCCTCTCCTTCTTCCGCCAAACCGGTATCGGGACGCAATCCCTCGACGAACTCCTCGTAGCCGTAGGATTGATGGAAGGTCACGAACTCGATCCGACCTTCCCCGACAAACTCCTTGTAGCGGGCTCGGACCTTGTCGTTCTCGTCCGGGCAACCCTTTTCCCCATCGCAGATCTCCACACAACGACGAAAGGTTTTGTACGTCTTTCCCGTACCCGGCGGACCATACAGGATCGTGTTGAGCGCTGATCGTGCTTCTCTCTTCACGGAATCTTCCCTCCCTTCACCCTCGAGGATTTGGGTGAACCGGTCGATCCGATCCAGTGGGTCGGGTCGCCCGTGGTAGGTGAACGTCTCGGTAATCATCCTGCGCTCGTGCGAGAACGAGGAGCCTTTGCTCACCTTCGCCAGCCGTGTCTGGATGTACCTTGCCATCGTGTCTTGGTCGATATTCAGGATCTCTGCCCCTCGCACTTGGTGCTCGTTGCAAAATCGTGTGAAACGTCGCCAGCCGCGTCGCATGTTTGTCAGGTAGTCATCGGATAGCGTGGGTTGCCGAGCTCGCTTGGCCTTGATGAACTGCTCCCCGATTTCCCTTGCCTCGATGTCTTCACCCTGTTTCTGGCTCATTGCTTTCTCCGTCTCTGTCTTGTGCCCCAATATCTTCCTCCACCCTGGAGGTCTCGCAGACTCGGAACGATAAGCACGCCGAGCGCAATCACCGTGCCGATGATGGCGATGACGATCGTAATCGTGTCGGTTGACATGTCGGGGCTCCGGTAGATGTGCTGGCGAGGGTAGGGACCGGTGGTCGAGTGCTGCCCTGGCTGGCGGAGCCTGCCCCCGAGGAAACGGGGGGCGGTCTCGATTTCGGCATAGTGGATACCTCCTCCCCAAAGGGTCAGGGGTCCACGAAGTCGGGGCAACTCCACCCGCCACCGCGTCGCGCCTCGGCGCCCGGCGCTCAAGCGCCCGTTTCCGGGGCATCGAACACCGCCGACACCTCCGCCGCCAAACCTTCGAGCCGCACCGAAGCGGCCGTCTCCCCACGCCCGTACCGGCCGTGCTCGACGTATGCCTCCCCACGCAGCACCAGCACCGTCAGCGTCTCGTCGCGCGGGTCCGCGATCCAGTACTCCGCAATGCCCGCCTCGGCGTAGTCCGCCCGCTTCTCCACCAGGTCCCGGTCCGGGTCGTCCGGGCCGACGATCTCGACCACCAGATCCGCGCCCTGCCGATAACGGTTCTGGCGGCGAGGGTCGGAGCGGTCGCGCAACAACAGGATGTCCGGCTCGCGGAACTTGCCCTCCCGGACACGCATCCGCATCCCGGAGACCATCACGACGCCGCCGCACGACCGGAGCCCGGCACGGAACAGGGCATGGAGGAACAGGAGGACGGACTGGTGGGCGTCGGTCGGCATCGGTAGCTCCTCGATGCGGCCGTCGGTGAACTCGACCCGTCGGTTGCCGTGGTCGGTGAGCCACAGGTAGCCCTCATCGCTCCAGTCCCCCTGGTGCGGCAGAAGCTCGCACAGCAAGGCGTCCAGCGCGGCCTGCGAGGCGGCGTCCTCCCGCAGAGCCGGCTCCCGCGGAGCCGCGGTTGCTTCCCCGGCGCCGCGATTCCTCCGCTCGCCGGCGCCGGTATCGCCACGGGCCGCAACTTCGACCGTCATTTCGAGGTCCCCCACGCCGCGGGCGAAGGCGGGCGTTGCGCCCGCGCCCATGCCGCCGAAGTCTCACCGGGAGCCGCCCCGGTAATCAAGGCACCGCCTTTTCCTGTCAACGCAAGGCAGATGTATCCCTCCTGCCCGACACCTGCGCATCGACGGCCCGGCGCAAACGGTATGGGCAAGGCCGCGCTGATAGAGGCTATCCGGTGTCAGTCTCTCCGATGAACCGCAGCGCCGGCGGACCGGCGCCATGTGCTTCACGCTCGATTGGGCGCCTGTCCTGCTGGCGGGCCACCTGCCCGTCAAAGCACCGCGGGTTGCAGTTTCCGCCCTGTCCATGCCTGGCCAATGACTTCATGCGGGCGGAGACGCCACCAGTTCATTCATATCGACCTGCAACGCCTCGGCAAGCCGTTGCAAGGCTCGTGCGGAGCCGGGCTTGCGGCTGCTTTCGATGTCGGACAGGTAGGCGGCGGATACACCGGCCGCTTCCGCGAGTTCGCGGGCTCTCAGGCCGCGGAACTCGCGCCAGACACGGACGGGGCTTTCGCCGTCCAGTATGCGGTCGAAGAGGGCGGCCGGCATGGCCTCCTCGCCGGCGGTCTCGGCACGGAGGCGAAGCAGTGTGGCGTTGTCAGCAGCGTCCTCCAATGCCTCGCGCAACGCATGGTACTCGCATGGCTGCCCGGCAATGGTGATGGTCTGAAGCACAGACTTCATTGGTAAGCACCTCCGCGGGGTTCAACCCCTTCAACTGTCAACGTCTTTGCCTTGGCGTCAAGCGAATAAAACACGCGCCAATCCCCAACACGTAGCCGGTAGCCTTGGAGTTGCCGTGACGGAAAGTCACGATTCGGCGAGGTGGAGGATGGCGTCGCGCATCGACAGGAGAGTGGCAGCGCTGCGGTCCGGCAGGCCGCGAAAGAGGATGAAAGACGGACTGGCCGCTTTCCGAAGCGCGAGCAACACCCCGAAATCCGTATCCTCCGACACCAGCACGCGATCTTCTTCCGCGGCGAACTCGAAGATCGTGGGATCGTCCGCGGACTGCAAACCGAACTCGCGGACATGTACCGCGTCATGGCCAGCCGCGCGGAGACCCTCCGCGAACCGCGGCGTCAACGCGTTGTCGACGAGGAACTTCAGGCCGAGGCGACCAGTGGAAGCTGGCGCTCGTCAACTGCCACGGCTGCATAACGGAGCGCTTCCTCGATGTCCTCGGGTTCGATGTCCGGGTAATCGGTCAACACCTGCGCCCTGCTCATGCCCTGCGCGAGAAGACCGATGATCGTGGCGACCGGTATGCGCAGACCGCGGATACATGGGACGCCGCCCATTTGAGCGGGATTGGCCGTGATCCTGCCAAAGCGCATTGGAGTTTCCCGTCCATTCGTTGCGATCAACGGCAGCGATGCTAACCATGTCGGGACAAGATCTCCAACCGATCCGGAAAGCAGCGTTGAATCGGACAAGGCGGCCCGTGGATGCGGCAATGCGAGCGGCGATCGCTGGCGCGGTCGCCTGGCGATTCCGCTACGCAGAATCGCGGGCGCCCCGACCGGCGCCCGTCCCGCCGGCGAGCTCGTCGAGGATCGGGCACTCGGGCCGGTCGTCGCCGTGGCAACGCTCGGCGAGGTGGAGGATGGCGTCGCGCATCGAGCGCAGCTCCGCCATCTTCGCCTCGACCCGCGCGACGTGTTCGAGCGCGAATCGTTTCACGTCCGCGCTCGCACGCTCGCGGTCCGACCACAGCGAGAGCAGCCGGCGGACCTCTTCGATGCTGAACCCCAGGTCGCGGGCGCGGTGGATGAACCGCAAGCGCCGCACGTCGTCTTCGCCGAACTCGCGATAGCCGTTGCCGGTGCGCGGCGTGGGCGCGATCAGGCCGGCCTCTTCGTAGAAGCGGATCGTCTTCGCCGCCATGCCCGAGCGCCGGGCCGCTTCACCGATGCGCATGGATCGCTCCGAAATACGACGAAAGCAGGGACGGCGCGATGAATTCCGAAATGGCGATGGGAGATTCCATAGGTGTCCAGGGCCTTTTCATTCCGCGCGGCAATGCAAGTCGGCACTCGGTCACGAGCGCTTGCCTCGCAGATTGCCGAATGGCTATAAGGGCGCTTCGCTCATTCTCCATGCCTCCCGGCGTGCGGATTCCATACCGGTCTCCGTTCCCGTGGAATAGAGTACGCCCGCACCGGGATCTGCTTCGCGAGAGGCCGATGCGCACTCGGTCGATGATGCACGATGGTGCGCAATGGCGTGCGTGGAGCCGCGGGGTTGCCGGGGTGGAAGGAATTCTACGCGAGGAGGGTATTCGATGAGCGACACGTTCGAGATCGGGCGGCTCGACGTGTACGCGCTGGAGGCGAAGATCGACAGGCCGGTGACGACCTCGTTCGGCTCGATCCCGGCCCGGGTCTCCGCCCTCCTGCACGTCGAAGATACCGACGGCTGTTCCGGCTGGGGCGAGATCTGGGGCAACTTCCCGAACATCACCTGCGCATACCGCGCGGCGCTGGCCTGCCGGGTGCTGCCGGAGCCGCTGCTGGGGGCGACGGTGGAGACGCCGGGCGCGTTCTGCATCCGGCTTGCGGACAAGCTGCGGGTGCTCGCGGTGCAGGCGGCGGAGCCGGGGCCGATCTCGGCGGTGCTGGCGGCGGCCAACCAGGCCCTGTGGGATCTCGCGGCGCGCCGCCAGGCCCTGCCGCTTCGCCGCGCGCTGAACGAAGAGGCGGGCGAGACGGTGCCGGTCTACGCGAGCGGGCTCGACCCCACCGACTCCGTGGAGATCGCGGTCCGCGCCAGGGAGGCCGGGCACCGGGCGTTCAAGCAGAAGATCGGGTTCGACGACGACGTCGACCGGCGCAACCTCCACGGCCTCCGGCTCTCCATGAAGGAAGGCGAGCGGTTGTTCGTCGATGCGAACCAGCGCTGGTCGCTCGACGAGGCGCTCGGACGGATCACGATGCTCGAAGAGATGGAGGTCGACTGGTGGGAGGAGCCGATGCTCGCGGAAGCTCCGGCCAACGACTGGCGCGCGTTGCGCGATTCGACCCTGCTCCCGCTGGCGGGCGGGGAGAACCTGCGCGACATGAATGCGTTCCGGACCGCGTTCTCCTGGCTGGCGTTCGTGCAGCCGGACGTCGGCAAGTGGGGCGGGATCGACGGCTGCCTCGCCATCGCCCGCAGCGCGCTCAGGCACAACTGCACCTACTGCCCGCACTGGCTGGCGGGCGGGGTCGGGCTCATGCATTCCGCACACCTGCTCGCCGCGGCCGGCGGGGACGGCCTGCTGGAGGTGGATGCGAATCCGAATCCGCTCCGCACCCGGGTCGTCGAGCCCGCGACGGGGATCTTCGAAGGCAGGCTCCACATGATCGACGCCCCCGGCATCGGCATCGAGTCGCCCATCGACGACCTGTCCGAGTTCGTGACGATGCACGAGTCGTTCACGAGGTAGTCCATCGAGCGCGCCTCGCGCACCGGCGGAACATGCAGGCGAACTACTACCGGCTGGCCCTGTTGCTGGTGATCGCGAGCTCGATCGCCAACTCCGCGAACGGGCTCATCGTGCGGTCCATGGACTCGGCCGGCGGCTGGCAGATCATCTTCTACCGGTCCTGCTTTCTCGCGGGCGTGCTCGGCGTCGTCTTCGTCGTGCAAAGCGGCGGGCGCGTGCGGTCCGCGCTGCGGGAGCTGCGCCCGTGGGCGTTGCTCGGAAGCCTGGCCATCGCGTCGGTCAACACCTGCTTCATCCTCGCCATGACCTACACCACGGTGGCGAACGCCATGTTCGTGCTGAGCGCGGCCCCGTTCTTCGCAGCGCTGCTCGGCTGGATCGTGCTCGGCGAGACTGTCGAACGCGGCGTGTGGGCGGCCATGGGCGTAGCCCTCGCCGGGATCGGGGTGATGCTGTGGGACGGGCTCGGCGCCGGCACCCTGCTCGGCAACTGCCTCGCGCTGTTCGCCGCGCTGAGCTTCGGGAGCTTCGTGGTGGTCCTGCGCAAGGGGCGTGGCGTGAACATGCTGCCGGTGGTCATCATCGGCACGATGCTCGGGGGGCTCAACGCCGCGGTCATGAGCGGCTTTGCGCTCTCGGTCTCGTTCCACGATGCCGCGCTGCTGTTCCTCTGGGGTGCGGTGCTCTCCGGGACCGTGCACGTGATCTTCACCTGGAGCTCGCGCCATGTGCCGGGGGCGGAGCTCACGCTGCTCATCCTCATCGAGTTCGTCCTGTCCCCGATGTGGGTGTGGCTCTTCATCGACGAGCAACCGAGCCCGGCGACCCTGCTCGGCGGCGCGCTGGTCATCGTCTCGGTGGCGAGCCGGGCGCTCCTGAGCTTCCGGAAGGAAGCACGGAACGCCGACTCCGGCGCCGCGGTTGAGCGCAGTCGCCATTCCGCGTAGAAACGCGGCCGAATTCCACACTTCCCCCACACGAGAGAGCGACGATGACCGACATCGACCCGGCGGCGCTGACCGCGTTGCGCGCCTGGGACACGCCGACGATCTGCAACGCGCTGGAGGTGGTGGCGCCCCACCGACGGGCCATCGGCTTCACCGTGGACCCCCTGCATTGCCTCGACCCGGTGCTGAAGCCGATCGTCGGCTACGCGCGAACCGCGACGATCCGCGCCGTCGAGCCGTCGCCGCTGCCGCCCGAAGAGGTCAAGGCGAAGCGCGCCGCGTACTACGAGTACGTCGCGGCGGGGCGGGGTCCGAGCGTAGTGGTGATCCAGGACCTCGACCCCACTCCCGGGTTCGGGGCGTTCTGGGGCGAGGTCAACACCGCGATCCACAAGGGGCTGGGCGCCCTCGGCTGCGTGACGAACGGATCGATGCGCGACCTCGGCGACTGCGCGCCGGGCTTCCAGCTTCTGGCCGGGAAGATCGGGCCGAGCCATGCGCACGTACACGTCGTCGATTTCGGGGTACAGGTGAACGTGGCCGGCATGACGGTGACCGACGGCGACGTCGTACACGCGGATCGACACGGCGCGGTGGTCATCCCTCGCGAGGTGGTCTTGAAGCTCCCCGAGGCGGTGGATCTCCTCACCCGGCGCGAGGCGGTGATCCTCGACGCGGCGCGCGCCAACGGGTTCGACGTCGGTGTGCTGAAGCGTGCCATGGCCGACTCGGCGGAGATCCATTGAGCGCCGGTGCAGGGTGCTCCAGCGGACCCACCCGATCGGGAGCGAGTCGGCATGAAGCCGCTGTTCGCGTTGTTCATCGCGGGATGCACGTTCATGGTCACTGCGGCCGCCGCGATATGGGCGTGGCAGACCGGCTCGCCGTTCCTGCTCGGCAGCGGCCGGCTCGACGGCGCGGAGCCGCCGGCCGGCTTCGTGGTCGTCGTCCACGAGATCGGTGGGGGCGGGTACCGCTACCTGCGTTGGGAGCAGCTCGCGGAGGTTGGAGTGGACGGCGCGGCCCGCACGTTTCTGCTGCCCGAGACCGCGGGAGGCCACGATGCGGCGCTCTCGAAGCGGCAGACCTTCCAGGTGCTCGATAGCCGCGGCGGCCGTCAGATCGTGGAGGTCAACGTGCTCGACACCCACCAGTCGTGGTCCCGCTACGAGGCGTACCGTGACCGCGTCATCCCCATCGCGTTCCGCACGGACGGCGGACCGCTGTTCATCGGCATGATCGGATTCGTGGCGGTGGTCGCCGCCGCCTGGGTCGCGAAGCGGACGTACTGGCTCGTGGCGAGCCGGATCGGGGCGCATGCCGCGGAATGACCGGGCCGGGACAGCGACAGGGTGAACGCATGAATCTCGGACCCGTCATCATGGAGTGGCTCGACGAGCTCGCGGAGTGCAGCGAAGACCCCGCGGAGCTCACGCGCCGCTATCTGACCCCGGAGCACGCCCAGGCGGCGGAGCTCATCATGCGGCGGATGCGCGAGGCGGGCATGGACGCGCGGATGGACGCGGTGGGCAACGTGGTCGGCAGCTTCCCGGGTCCCCGGCCCGGCGCGCGCCGGCTCATCCTGGGCTCCCACCTCGATACGGTGCGCAATGCCGGGAAGTACGACGGCGCGCTTGGAGTGATGCTGCCCATCGCCTGCCTTCGGTGGCTGCGCGAGCGGGGCCGGCAGCTCGATTATCCGGTCGACGTCATCGCGTTCGGAGACGAGGAAGGGCTTCGGTTCCAGGCGACGCTGTTCGGCAGCCGGGCCGTGGCCGGCGCTCTCGACCCGGCGATGCTCCACGCCGTCGACGAGGACGGCGTGCGTCTGCATGATGCGATGCGCGGGTTCGGACTCGATCCGCACGCGGTGGGCGACGCCGGCTACCGGCCGGAGGAGGTGGCGGCGTACGTCGAGGTGCACATCGAGCAGGGTCCGGTGCTCGAAGCGGAGAACCTGCCGATCGGAGTGGTGACCTCCATCGCCGGCGCCGTCCGGCTTCGGGTGGAGGTGATGGGGCGGGCAGGCCACGCCGGGACCGTCCCCATGAATCTCCGGCGCGACGCGCTGGCCGCCGCGTCCGAGGCGGTGCTCGCGGTCGAGCGGATCTGCCTCGGAACCCCCGGCACGGTCGGCACCGTCGGAGTGCTCAGGACCGTGTCCGGCGCGGTGAACGTCATCCCCGGGGTCGTCGAGTTCACGATCGACGTGCGGGGCGAGAGCGACGACCGCCGCCACGTCGCGCTGGCTCGCATCGACGAGGCGTTCGCGGAGATTGCGAGCCGTCGCGGGGTGCTGTTCGACTGCGTGCCGACCCACGAGACCGGCGCCCGCCGGTGCAGTCCATGGCTCATGCGCCGCCTCGGCGAGGCAGTCGAAGCCGAAGGGATCGAGGTGCGAAGGCTGCCGAGCGGCGCGGGCCACGACGCCATGGCGATGGCCCGCCTCACCGAGATCGGGATGCTGTTCGTGCGCTGCAAGGACGGGATCAGCCACCATCCGGCGGAATCCATGACCGCGGCGGACGCGGAGGTCGCGGCGCGGGTCCTGCTCAGGTTTCTGGAGCGCTTCGATCCGGACGAGCGGAGGTCGATGGGCGGCAAGCCGGGCGCCGCCTGACCCTTCATCGCCTCCGGGCCACCCGTCGCCGGCGGCGGGGTGCGCGAGAGGGCCGGGATCTCCGCTCCCGGCTCCGGCGTCATGTCGATCGACACTCGGCACGCGCCACTCGCCGTTTCGGCGATGGCCGTCGCACAAGGCGCTTCCGCCGGCAACCGGCTATAGTCGCGCTCCATGGATGAAGAATTCGGAGTCGATCTCGATCAACCGCGCACGTTCACGCAGAGCCGCTCGATGCCATGCAAAACGCGACCCGCTTCCTGCTCGACACATCCCACGCCGGCGTAGGCCCGGGCGACGTCCCTGCCCTTTTCAAGCTCCGGCAGCGGCTTCCCCGCCCCGTCGAGCCGGACCTCATCGCGGCGGTGCGGCGCGAGATCGCGCCGATCCTCGCCAACGTCGAGCCCGGCCAGCGCATCGCAGTGACCGGATCGAGCCGGGGGATCGCGAATCTCGCGGTCGTGGTGCGCGAGTGCGTGAGCGCGTTGCGCGGAGCCGGGGCCGATCCCTTCGTCGTGCCCGCCATGGGCAGCCACGGGGGTGCGACGCCCGAAGGACAGGTCCGGGTGCTCGAAGACACCAACGGCATCACCGAGGAGAGCGTCGGGTGCCGGATCGAATCGAGCATGGAGGTGGTGCGGATCGGGACCACCGGCACCGGCTTCCCGGTGTTCCAGGACCGGCTCTGCCATGACGCGGACGGCGTGCTCGCGGTCAACCGGGTCAAGCCGCACACCGGCTTCACCGAGCGGGTGGAGAGCGGCATCTGCAAGATGCTCGTGATCGGCATGGGAAAGCAGGCCGGCGCATCGAAGATCCACCAGCAGGCGCTGCGCCTGGGCATGGGCCGGCTCGTGCTCGAAGCGACCCGCATCGTCGTCGAATCGGCCCGTCCGCGGCTCGTCGGGGCTGTCGCGCTCGTCGAGAATGCGTTCAAGGAGACCGCGCTCGTTCGGGGGATCCCCGTCGGCCGTCACGAAGCGCTCATCGAGGCGGAGAGCGCGTTGCTCGAACAGGCATACACGCTCCTCCCACGGCTGCCCTTCGATGATCTCGACGGACTCATCGTCGACGAGATCGGCAAGAACGTCAGCGGGTCGGGCATGGACACCAACGTCATCGGGAAGAAGGACGGTCTGACCAAGCCGCGGATCGGCGCCATCTACGTGCGGGGTCTCACCGAAGGTACCCACGGCAATGCGGTCGGACTCGGCAACGCCGACATCATGCCGCGCTCGCTGCTCGGACAGGTCGATCTCAACTCGACGTACATGAACGCGTTCACCGCGAAGCGCCTGTCCATCTGCAAGGTTCCGATGCTGGTGGAGAACGAGCTGCAGGCGTTGCAGGTGCTGCTCAACTTCCGCGCCGAGGAGGATCCGGCGTCGTTGCGGCTTGCGTGGATCCGCAATACCTCCATGCTCGACGAGCTGTGGGCGTCGGAGGCGCTGCTCGACGAAGCCCGCGCCGATTCGAGCATCGAGGTCCTCTCCGCGCCCGCGCGGATCGTCTTCGACAACGCGCTCGTCATGACGGCGCCCTGACGCCGGCCCCGGCAAGGTCGCGGCGCAGCGCCCGGTAGATCGACACGCCCAGCGAGACCACGGCCAGGGTGATGAGCACCGCGCAGATCGGTCGCGTATAGAACAGGGTCAGGTCGTAGCGGAAGAGCTGGGCGCTCTTCACGAACGCCGATTCGCCGATTTGACCGAGAATGACCCCGAGCACGATACCGGCCATGGAGTAGCCGGAGCGGCGCAGGAAGTACCCCGCGATCCCTGCGATGAACATCACCCACACGTCGACCACGAGGTTGCGCAGCGCGTAGCAGCCGATGGTGGCGACGAGGAGGATGGCCGGAGCCAGCCGGCTGAAGGGGATGCGGAGCAGGTGGACGATGGTCTTCGTCTCGATGAAGCCGAGCGCGAAGATGCTCAGGTTGGCGAGCAGCATCCCCGCGAACACCACCCAGACCAGATCCTTGCTGGTGATGAACACCAGCGGCCCCGGCTCGATGCCGTGGATCTCGAAGGCGCCGAGCATGATCGCGGTGAGCGCGCCTCCCGGAAGCCCCAGCGCGAGCAGCGGAATCATCGCCGCGCCGGTGGCGGCGTTGTTGGCGGTCTCCGGGGCGACCACGCCCTCCAGCTCCCCGGTGCCGAAGCGCTCGGGATGCTTCGACCAGCTTACCGCCTGGCTGTAGCTCAGGAAGGCGGCGAGGGTCGAGCCGATCCCCGGCAGGATCCCCGCGAAGAAGCCGATGACCACCGAGCGCACCATGGCCGTCTTCAGCCGCCAGAACTCCGCCAGCGACGGAAAGTCGATGCCCATCTTCGGCGGCCGGTGCACCCCGCGCGCGATCCTGTGCCCCTGGACGAAGACCTCGGAGACCGCGAACAACCCGAGGATGAGCGGCACGAAATGGATGCCGGCCATCAGGTAGGTCGAGCCGAAGTCGAAGCGCCTCAGACCCACCGCGGCGTCGGTGCCGATGGTCGCGAGCAGCAGCCCCAGGGCCACCGACAGCAGCCCCTTCCAGACGTTGTCGGCGCCCACCGACGCCGCCACGCTCAGTCCGAAGAACACCAGCGCGAAGAGCTCCGGGGGGCCGAAGGCCCGGATCGCCCAGTCCGCGAGGGGCTCGGTGGCCGCCATCATCAGCAGGCAGGACGCCACCCCTCCCAGCGCCGAGCAGGTGACCGCCGCCCCGATCGCCTTGCCCGCGAGACCCTTGCGGGTCATCGGGTAGCCGTCGAAGGAGGTCGGCGCGTTGTCGGGCGAGCCCGGGATGTTGAACAGGATCGCGGTGATGGCGCCGCCGTAGACCCCGGACACGTACATCACGGCGAACAGCATGATGGCGTGGGAGGGCGCCATCAGCGCCGTGAACGGCAGCACGATGGATGCCAGGGTGATGGCGCTCAGCCCCGGCACCGATCCGAAGACGAGCCCGCCGAGAAGCCCCCCTGCGAAGATGATCAGACCGTTCGGGTCGCTGAGGAAATGGCTCAGCCCGAACCAGAGGTCGCTCAGCATGGGGATGTGTCCGGTGTCCGGCGACCGTCGGCGCGGTCGCTTCGCGAACCCGCCCGATCAGATCGCATTCAGGATCTCCAGCAGCCAGTTGCTGAAGTCGTAGAAGCCCGGCCAGTTGCCGGTCGGCAGGGGCACGAACAGGAGCTTGGAGAAGATCGCCAGGGAACCGACGTACAGCAGCGCGGTGGTGGCGAGCATGTATTTCAGGCTGTGTTCCCGGAAGGCCAGCATGTAGGCGACGAGAAACAACGGGGTGGTGGCGAAGTAGCCGGTGCGCGGCAGCAGGAACAGGTACAGGAGCGGCAGGGTGAAGGTCGCCAGGATCCTGATCCGGGCGTCTGCTCCGCTGCGCATCCCGCTCCGTTCATCCGGTGCTTCGTCCCACTCGTCCCGGGCCTCGCGCCTTCCATCCCGGGGCTCGTCTCCGGCCTGCCGCGGGTCGTGGCGGCCTTCTCCCGATCCACCGTCCACCCGCGTACCGGCATCCGCCGGAGGCAGCTCCGAACGGGATGCGAGCACCGTGCGCAGGAAGAATTGCGCCACCGCCAGGACCACGATGGCCGCGAGCACCGCCCGCGGCCACGACACCGGTCCCCAGAGGTAGGCCGGAAACTCGCCGTCGAAGCGGTAGGAGTAGATCCACATCCCGGCCGCCAGCGCGAGCCACGCCCCGGCCTCGGCGGCCGGGGAGACCCAGGGGCGTGCGGTGGCCATCACCGTGGCTCGGGATGCCGCGAAGCCGAGCCGCGCCCCGGCGCGTGACGTGCCGGCCGCCCGCCCCTTTCCATCCGCCTGCCTGATCCTACTTGATGAGGCCCAGCTTCTTGTACGACGCCCTGTAGATCTCGACGGTGTCCGCGATGAGCCTGGCCGCATCCCCGGCGTCGTAGTAGCTGCGCGCGAGGTGCATGTACTTCTTCTTGTTGAACTCCTGGTACCCCTCGCTGTTGAACGCGATCTCGCAGGCGGCGGACAGGTACTCGCGCCGCTCCGCGGGCACGTCGCCGCGGACCCAGAACAGGCGGATGCGCTGCAACGTGGGCGTGTCCTGGAGGCCGGCGTCGGTGAGCGACGGGGTGTCCTCGAAGAGCTTGGGCCGGTCCTCGAGCACGGTCAGGATGGCCTTCATCTGTCCGGCGTCGAGGAAGCGCCGCACGTCGCCGGGCTGCTCGAACAGCACGTCGACATGCTCACCGATGAGCGCGGCGTAACGCTCGGTGGGCTTGTCGAAGCTGATCTGGTTGACCTTGAACTCCGCCCTCTCCTCCAGCGCGTTTACCTGGACCCGCTCCATCGAGCCCTCGTTCTGGATGTTGGCCATCTTGACCTCGCCGGGATGGGCCTTGGCGTAGGCGAGGAACGAATCCCAGTCCGTGAAGCGGGTCTCGTCGGGGCGGATGTAGAACTGGCTGAACGTGGCCTGGGTCACGCACAGCGGCACGAGGTCCTCGTTCAGCTCGAAGTCGATCTGGCCGGACGCGGCGGCGCTCATCATGGCGTCGGTCTGCTCGACGATGGTATAGCCGTCGGCGGGGCGGCTCATGAAGTCGGGCATGGCGGCGAGTCCGGCCCCGCCGGGCTTGTTCTCCACCTGGAAGCCGACTCCGGTGACCTCCTTCATCGCCTCGGCCCACGCCCGCGAGACCTGGTCGGAGCCGCCGCCGGCGCCGTAGGGCACGATGATCGAGATGGTCCGGGACGGAAAGCCGTCCGGCTTGACGAGATCCGCGGCGACGGCGGCTGTCGGCGCCAGCACGAGTGCCGCGACGGCGGACCGGAACAGGGATGCCTTCATGATTTGCTCCTCCATGGGTTGATGGGTACAGGGGTTGACGGATGCGGAGTCGATGAGCACGGGGCCGACATGTACGGCCTGTCTGAACGTGCATTCCCGGATCATGGACGATGCCGGCGGCCGGGACTCGGGGTTCGGGGCCTGGTGTTCTCGAGACGCAAGTCGCATCGTGCGGGCATTGCCAATCGGAGAACCGATAGGTAAACATAGGTTCGGAGCCGCAAGCAAGCACGACCCGACGGAGGGGGGAACCGAATGTCGAAAGAACGGATCCGGATCGTACCTGCCGGTGGCCCGCTCGGCGCCGACGCCTGGGGGGTCGCCCTCGAACGCATTTCGGACGATGAATTCGAGGTCCTCCACCGTGCCTGGCTCGACCACGACGGCGTGCTGCGCATCCCCGGCCAGTTCGTGCCGCCCGAGACGCTCCTGGCCTTCGCCGCGCGCTTCGGCGAGCTGGACCTCGCGCCGGTCACCGCGCAGGGAGACCGCGCGCTCTACCGGCCCGACCTCCCGCACCTGGTCGTCATTTCGAACATCGTCGAGAACGGCAAGGCGATCGGCGGACTGGGGAGCTACGAGTCGAAGTGGCATACCGACATGTCCTACAACGAGGTGCCGCCGAAAGCCAGCGTCCTGCATGCGGTGGAGATCCCGGTCAAGGGCGGGGACACCGGCTACGCCAACATGTACAGGGCCTGGGAGACGCTGCCCGAGGCCACCCGGCGGCGGATCGCCGGGCTCACCTGCAAGCACGACGCATCGCGCAACAGCGTCGGCGAGGTGCGGCGCGGTTTCAGGACCGTCTACGAACGACGCGAGGAGGTGCCGGGCGCGGTGCATCCGATCGTCTGCACCCATCCGGAGACCGGCCGGAAGTGCCTCTACCTCGGCCGCCGCGATCTGGCCTTCATCCCGCAGCTCCCGCCGGCGGAGAGCGACGCCCTGCTCGACGCGCTGTGGGCGCACGCCACCCGAGACGAGTTCACCTGGTACCAGCGGTGGCGCCTCGGCGACGTCGTCATCTGGGACAACCGCTGCACCATGCACCGGCGCGATGCGCTCGACCCGAGCGAACGCCGGCTGCTCAACCGCGCCCAGGTCAAGGGGGAGCGCCCGATGGCCGCCGCGGCCTGATCACCGCGGGTCAGTGGCCATGTCCATCCACGCCGTCACCGTGCGCGTCGCGCGCATTCCCCTGCACACGCCCTACAAGGTGTCCGGGACGGTGTTCCATCACTTCGAGCCGATCATCGTCGAGATGTGGGACGGCGACGGCCGATACGGATTCGGCGAGGCGGTGATCTCGGAGGGCTATTCGCACGAGACCTTCGACGGCGGGCTGCGCTGGTGCCTGGACGTGGCTCCGCGCCTGGTCGGGAAGAGCCCGGACGATGCCCGGACGCTGCTCGAGCCCGGCATCGCGGACTATCCCACCGCGGCATCGACGCTGTTCTCCGCGCTCGACGTGCTGGCCGGCCACCCGCTGCTCGACGTCCCCGACACCACCCGCGTGCCGCTTCTCGATCCGGTTCACGCCCACGAGCCGGGCGCCCTCGCCGAGGAGCTGGAAGCGCTGATCGCCCGGGGCTTCCGCACCCTGAAGGTGAAGGTCGGGTTCGACGTGGAGAAGGACCTGGAGCGGGTGCGAAGAATCCGGACCCTTCTCGCCGGCCGCGCCGAGATCCGCCTCGACGCGAACCGGGGCTTCACCCGGGAGGAAGGGCGCCGGTTCGCCGCCGCCCTCGAACCGAAGGGGATCCAGCTCTTCGAGCAGCCGTGCGCGGCCGAGGACTGGGAATCGAACGCCGCGGTGGCCCGGGTGTCCACCGTCCCGGTGATGATGGACGAGTCGATCTACGGCTTCGAGGACATCGACCGCGCGGCGGCCATGGAGGGGGTGGGTTTCGTCAAGCTCAAGCTCAAGAAGCTCGCGAGCATGGATCGCCTGCGGGAGGGACTGGAGCGCATCCGCGCCGCGGGCCTCACGCCGGTGATGGGCGACGGGGTGGCGACCGACATCTGCTGCTGGCTCGAAGCCTGCGTGGCCCGGGTGACCCTCGACAACGCGGGGGAGATGAACGGCCACCTCAAGCTGGCGGAGCCCCTGTTCACCGAGCCCCTGCCCTTCGCTGACGGCGCCATCGTGCTGGAACCCGGCTACCGGCCCCGCCCGGACCCCGGGAAGCTCGAGCGAATGACCACGGCGAAGGAGCGCTTCAGCGCGGTGTGACGGGTCGCGCGTCTCGCCGCACGATGAACCCGACGCACCGGAGCAGCACATGAACCAGTCGCAAGGCCGGAATGCCACCGATTCCCCGACCGGCGGTGATGCCCCGACCAGTGGCGATCTCCCGACCGGCAGCGCTTCCCCGGCCGGTGCCGATTCCCCGCCCGGTACCAACCGACCCCGGGATCTGCGCGGATTCCTCGACGCCAACCGCGACGCGGTGACGGTCGTCCGCAAGCCGGTGAGCATCGATCACGTTGGCGCCCTGTCGGCCCAGAGCGAGCGGCCGATCCTGTTCGAGAACATCGTGGAGTATCCCGATTTCCGCATGTGCGACATCCTGGTCAAGCACCGCTGGATGCAGGCGCGCGCCCTCGGGGTCACGACCGGGGAGTACCTGCCGACGCTCGCGAGGAGGTTGCGGCTGCCGCCGCGGGGGCTGGTGACGGTGGAGACCGGGCCGGTCAAGGAGGTGAAGCTGATCGGCGAGGAGGCGGACCTCACGAAGCTGCCGGTGCCGTTTCACACCGACGTCGAGAAGTACCCCTACATCACCGCGATGAACATCGTGAAGGATCCGGAGACCGGGTTCTACAATTCATCCCACGCCGGCACCAATCCGGTGGGACCGCGCCGGGGGCTGGCCAGCTTCATCACCCCGCATACGCAGATCGTCATGGCGAAGCATCGCCGCATGGGGCGCGGGACCATGCCCATCGCGCTCTGCTTCGGGCTGCATCCGGCCTACGAGATCATGGCCAACTTCTCCGGCCTGCATATGGACATGTGGGGAGAGATGGAGATGGTCGGCACCATCATGGACATGGATGTCGAGATGGTTCCGTGCGAGACCATCGACCTGACCGTGCCGGCCCACGCGGAGATCATCGTCGAGGGCGAGGTCAACCTGGAGGATCTGTTCGACGAGGAGGAGATCATCGCGCCGACGATGTACGCGCTGCCGAAGAAGCAGAAGCTGCCGGAGCTGCGGGTCACCGCGATCACCATGCGCGCCGACCGGCCCATCTACCGCAACCACCAGGTGGTGCCCGAGACCGACCACCAGGTCCTGCCGCGGCTGTGCCACGAGGCGGTGCTGTACAACCGCCTGACCGAAATGGGCCTGAAGGTGCACGACGTGCGCTTCCCCACCTGGGGCGCGGCGGTGTCGTGCATCATCAAGATCGAGTATCCCCGCCAGGGCTTCGTCAACGATGCGCTGATGCAGTGCATGGGCGCGCCGTGGCTGAACACCAAGATGGTGGTGGCAGTCAGCCCCGACACCGACGTGGACGACCCCGCGGACGTCTACTTCGCCATCGCCTCACGGGCCGATCCGGCGCGCGACGTGTTCATCGTGCCCAACACCCGCTGCAACTTCGGTGACCCTTCAGGCGAGCCGGTGGAAGGCGTCTACCCGCACCGGGTCGTGGGCAAGATCGGCATCGACGCGACCCGCAAGCCCCGGCACGACCCCTCGGACTTCGACCGCGCCTGGCCGAAGGACTGGGGCAAGGTCGATCTGGCCGATTACCTGGATTAGCGAACCGGAACAGTCGGCACGCTGGACGCCGGATCAGCACGCCCGAGACAACCCGACGAGGTGCGCCATGACCGAACGAACCGGCCTGGAATCCGACCCCATCATCCCCTACGCCGACCCGGCGGACCTTCCCGCCGCGCTCAGGTCCGCGATCGAAAGCTACGCGCAACGGATGGGCTTCCTGCCCAATGCGCTGAAGCTCTACATGCACCGCCCACAGATCCTGAAGTGCCTCATCGAGCTCAACAACACGGTCATGCGCGATGCCTCCGGCCACCTCGACGACGGCCTCAAGCGGCGTGTCGCCGCGGTATGCAGCGCGCTCAACCACAGCCCCTACTGCGTCGCCCACAACGCCAACACCCTGAAGGGCGGCGTGGAGGGCGACGGTGAGGGTTGGGGCTATTCCGACGAAGACGTCCGGGCGCTGCTCGATCCCGAGTTCGAGCCGGACGACCCGGCGGAGGCGGCCTGCTTCGCCTTCGCGCGGGCGGCCACGCGGGACCCTTCGGACGTCCCCCAAGCGGTCATCACCCGCCTCACCGAGGCGCTGACCCCGCCCCAGGTGATCGAGCTGGCCTGCGTGGTGGGGTTCTGGCGCATGTACAACTCGATCCACGAAAGCATCTACGTGCCGGTCGAGGACGAGCTGCTCGGCGGCCGGGACTTCAACACCGAGGAGCTGCTGGGCGAGGCCGCCGCCCGCGCTGCTGCGGGCGCCGCCGCCACCGCGAAGGTGGAGATCTACACCAAGTCGGGCTGCTCCTTCTGCCGCCGGGCCAAACGGGTGCTGGAAGGGAAGGGCGTGGCGTTCACCGAGCTTCGCGTCGACGAAGACGAGACGACGCTGAATGCCATGATCGAACGTTCGAACGGCCGGCGCACCGTCCCCCAGATCTTCATCGACGGTGGCCACATCGGCGGCATGGACGGCATGCAGGCGCTGGCCAGGGCCGGCGCGCTGGACGCCAAACTCGGAATCGCGTCGTCTTGAGCCGGATGCGTCCTGGGCCGGGATCCGGCGAGGTGGAAGCCGCGGAGCCCGTGCCTGGCCGCCGGGAGCTTGCAGGGCGGCCGGTGAACCCCGTCGTCCGCATCCCGGGACTTGCCGCCCTGTTGCTGCTGGTGTCGGTTGCCGCACTCTCGCACGCGGCGACCGCGCGCGAGCTACCGGAGCGGTTCGAGGCGACGTTCGAGCTGGAGGCGAAGGGGGCGACGATCGCCAGGACCCGATGGTCCCTGTCGCCGCAGGCCGGCGGCGGATACGTCTACGAATCACGCACCGAGCCGGTGGGGGTGTTCGCGCTCATCCGCGACGACACCATCGTCGAGCGTAGCGAGTGGGACTACGCGGAGGACTGGCTTCGACCTCTTGCGTACCGCTACGAGCGGACCGGACGAAGAGCGCGCGAGGTGGGCATCGCTTTCGACTGGAAGGAGGGCGCCGGAGAGGGCGTTGCGCGGCACGATTCGCCGGACGGCCCGTGGCGGATGCCGGTACCGTCCGGCGTCATGGACAAGCTCGGCTACCTGCTCGCGCTGATGCGTGACCTCGGTCGCGGCGAGCGCGGCGTCGAGTACGCGATCGCCGATGGCGGCAAGCTCAAGCGCTACACCCTCATCGGCATCGGCGAAGAGCGGATCGAGACCGCGCTCGGAGCTTTCGACACCGTCGTCGTCCGGCGCGAGCGCAAGAACGCGAAGCGGGAAACGACCCTCTGGTGCGCGTCCGCGCTGGGCTTCCTCCCGGTGAAGATCCTCCACCGCGAGCGCGATGGAACACTCCTCTCACTGCGCATCGAATCACTCAGCGGTATCGAGCGGCGCGAGCCGTGACCCGCGACTCGGCGAGAGCGTTGCCCGGGGCGGCGTGGGCGATGATGGCTCGTTCGCCATACGCCGACCCGGCCCCGGGCTCCGGCGGCAGGCCCACGCCATCGCCACCCGTGCCCTGGTCAGGCAGGGAGCCGTGACCCGAGACGACGAAGTGCGCTGCCTCGACTTCGAGTCAGGCGGCGGGTTCGATCCACTCCGACCGGCCCTCAACTGCACAAGGGCCATACCTGGTACCAGGAGTCGCAACGGAAATCCGACTCGCATTGCTTGAGCTGGGACTGGTACAGGCGGGCGGTCTCCACTACCCGCTTCGCGGTGCGCTGTACCCCCGGCTTCTTCTTCCAGGTGCCGCGCCGATACCCCCCCCGTCCTTCGTGGTAGGCGAGGTAGAGCCGGTACGCGTCGTCGCGGGGGATCTTCAGCTCACGCCAAGTCTTGTAGTTGTACCAGCCGATGAAGTCGAGGGCATCCTCCATGTCCGAACGGCTCCGGAGGAGCCCCCCTCGCTCCGCCTGGTATTCGCCCCAGACGGGGTCCTGGGCCTGTGCGTACCCCTTGGCCGATGACGGGCGCCCGAGCGGTATGAACAGGAACCATTCGCGCGGGGGCTTTGCGTGGCTCCGGTAGCTCGATTCATGACGCACGAACGCCATGAGTACGTTGATCGGCGTGCCCCATTCCTTGGCGGACGCGCGGGCATGGTCGTACCAGTCGGGATACTGCTCGAAGACCTCGCAGAGATTGCCCTGACGCTTCGGCGGCGTGGTAGCGCAGCCCGCGGCGAGCCCGATGAGAACAGCGGCGAGAACCGCCCCGAAACGATGACGGCGGCGGCGATCGGACGTGTATGTGCCTGCCTGTGGTTCGTATCTCTCCTCGCGGTACTTGCGGAGCGCTTCATCCTCCGGCGCGATGCGGGATGTCATCGGTATTCTCCGTTCAGTTGCCGGGTATCGCCACCGGGAACGGCGCCGCCGGTGACGTGCGGGTGACGGCAAGGGGGCGACAATGTTGCCTTGGCTTGCAGGTGATGGCCAGAGGGTTCCCCCTCCAGGCCCGATGCGGCGTATCGTGCGGTTTTCGAGGAACGCGCGATGCCGAGCGAAACGAGCGGTTCACCCCACGTCGTGGTCATCGGTGCGGGGGTCGTGGGAGCGTGCTGCGCAACGTACCTCCAGCAGCAGGGGGCGCGGGTCACGCTGATCGACCGGCAACGGCCGGGGGACGAGGACGCGGCATCGTTCGGCAACGCGGGCTCGCTCTCGCCCTCCTCCGTGGTGCCGACACCGGCGCCGGGAATGCTCGCGAAGGTTCCGGGCTGGCTGTTGAAGGAGGATGGCCCGCTCACCATCCGCTGGTCGTATCTGCCGAGGCTCCTGCCCTGGCTCATCCGCTTCATCCGGGCGGGCGGTGATGCGGAGCATCAGCGCCGGGCCGCGGAGGCGCTTGCCGCGCTGCACGCTCCCACGTTCGATTTCCACTCCCGTCTCGCCCGGGACGCCGGGGTGGCCGAGCTGGTCTCTCCAGTGGAGTACCTGCACGTCTACGGCTCCGAGGAGAGCTACGCGGGCGCCGAGCGCGAATGGACCATACGCCGCCGGCACGGTGCGGACTTCGAGGTGCTCGGCCGCGGCGAATTGCACGAGGCGGAGCCCGACCTCGCGCCACACTACGTCAAGGGCGTGCGCATCGAGGGGCAGGGCCGCACCCTGAACCCCGGCCGGCTCGTCCGGGCCTACGTCGATCGAGTCGTTGCGAACGGCGGCGAACTCCTGCTCGCGGAGGCCACCGGTTTCGAGGCGAGCGCGAGCCGGGTCGGCGCGGTGCGTACCGACGGCGGCACGGTCGAGGGCGATGCGTTCGTGCTCTCGGCCGGTGCGTTCTCCCGCAGGCTCACCGACCGGCTCGGGCTCGGCCTGCCGCTCGATACCGAGCGCGGCTACCACGTCACCTGCCCGGACC
Organism: uncultured Gammaproteobacteria bacterium; assembly: GCA_958295835.1. Lineage (GTDB taxonomy): Bacteria > Pseudomonadota > Gammaproteobacteria > HK1 > HK1 > HK1. The sequence goes on along the minus strand of OY282378.1, from coordinate 1,912,267 downwards.
CCGGGGTCACCGTGTCCCATACGGTGATGGAAGCGGACAACAAGTTCGTCGCGAACCCCATGGCGATGGGGGTACGCTTCGCGGGCATGGTGGAGATGGCGGGCGTCGATGCCCCGCCGAATCCACGCCGTGCGGAGGCCATCGAGCGGCTCGCGAAGCGCATGTACCCGAAGCTGCGCCTCGAAGGGGCGACGCGGTGGATGGGCCGGCGCCCGAGCATGCCGGACGGGCTCCCGGTGATCGGTTCGTCCCCGCGTCACGAAAACCTGTGGCTCGCGTTCGGGCACGGACACACCGGCATGGTCGCAGGACCGATGACCGGCCGGATCGTCGCCGGCATGATCACCGGAGCGATGCCGAACATCGACGTGACGCCGTACCGGGCAGATCGGTTCCGGGCCGGCTGAGCGCGTCTTCGACGATTCCGTCGTCTTGTCCGGATGCCTGGCGGGCGGGGACGATGCCCTGGCAAACCGGGCCATCAGGCTGATGATCGCTTCGCACATGTCGTCCGGTGTGAACGGCGACCGCTGGCGCGGGCGTCTTCGAGCGCCGCGAGCTCACCGACGGTGAGCGGCTTGACCGGTGGCCGGATGCGGTAGTGTCCGGCCGCGCCGGTCGCAGCTCCGGTGGTGGCGCCGGCTCCGATTCCGTCTTCGGCACCGATGTCCCGGCGCTCGGCGAAGATCCCGCTCACCACCGTCGCGCACATCCGGCCCTGGCACGGTCCCATCCCGCAGCGGGTGAACGCCTTCGCCTGATTGGGACCCGGGCATCCGCTGGCGATGACGTGCTCGATCTCGGCCACCGTCACCTCCTCGCACCGGCATACCGTCACCGTCGGGTCCGAGGGACGCAGCACCGCCGGACCCGGCTCGAACACGCGATCCAGGAACGCCTGGAAGCACCGGCGCCGCTTCAGTGAGGCGCGATGCGGAATCGCGAGGGCGTCACGCCGGCGCGCTTCGATCCTTCCCAGGCGATACGCCGCTTCGAGCGCCGCGAGCCGGCCGGAATCGACCGCGGCCCGCGCGCCGAGGATGCGGGCGCAGTCGCCCGCGACCAGTACGCCGCGCTCGCTGGTCTCTCCCCAGTCGTCCGCCACCGGGCGAAAGCCGTGCTGGCGATCGTCCCGGACGTGGTCGAGCTGCGCCGCGAGGGTGAGATGTGCGTTGGGAACCACTCCTTCGTGCAGGAGCACGAGGGAGGTGTCGATCGACCGCTCCCGGCCGCGATGGGTGAAGCGCACCGCCTCGACCCGCTCGCCGCCTTCGATCGCCAGACCGTCCGCGCGCATGACCTTCACGCCCCGGCTCGCGAGCGCGCATCGCCATGCGATGCCCTTGCGCAGCTCGCCCGGCATCGCGAACGCTTGCGGCAGGGCGGCGGCCACGCGGCGGTCGGGAGGCATCGTGAGCAGCACCGCGCGTACCGGCGCGCCGGCGCGGACGAGCTGGCAGGCGATCAGGTAGACGAGCGGACCCGAGCCCGCGATGACCGCCGGCACGTCGGGGACGAGCCCCGAGCTCTTGAGCAGCGACTGTGCGCCGCCCGCCCCCATCACGCCGGGCAGGAGCGCCCCTGGCACCGGCGCCGCGCGTTCCCGCGCGCCGGTGGCCACGATCACGCAACGCGCGTACACCATCCGCGCGATGCCGTCCCGCAAGACCCCGAGCTCGAAGGGCGCCGTTCCGTCCGCGCGCCGCGCCACGGTGCCCACTTCCCATACCGGCGTGCGCGGCGAGTAGCGCGCGCCGCATTCGCGGAACGCACGTGCGAGGGCCGCGCCGGCCACGTAGTCCTCGCCGAGCGCGCGCGCGGCGTTCGGCCGTTCGGCGGTGACCGTCTCGACGTTGCGGTAGATCTGCCCGCCGGGCGCGGCCTGCTCGTCGAGCACGAGCACGTCGATGCCCTGCTCGCGCGCCACGATGGCGGCCGACATGCCGGCCGGCCCTGCGCCGACGATCGCCAGCTCGAAGGCCTCGTTCATCGCGCCACCACCCGCGCGCCGTGCTGGCGGCGCACCCTCATGTCCGCCCGCACTTCGATCATGCAGGCTTGGCGGTTCGGCTCGCCGTCGACCTCGACGAGGCATTCGTGGCACTCGCCGATGAGGCACCAGGGACCGCGCGGCGTGCCGGAGACGGGCGTGGTGCGGAACGCGAGGACGCCGTTGGCGAGCAATGCGGCGGCGACGGAATCGCCCTCGCACGCCTCGAAGGCCGCCCCTTCGAAGTCGAAGGTGACGATGGCGGCGGGGTCAGGCAGCCTGCGAAACATCGAAGCGATCCGTGGAGAAGCAGGCCATTTCCTCGGGGATCACGCCCTCGATCACCCAGCGGCTCGCTTCGAGCGCGTGGTTCGCCGCGAGGGTGACACCGCTGTGGCAGGTGAAGACGAAGGCGCCGGGGTGCGTCTTCGACTGGTCGTAGATGGGAAATCCGTCCGGGGTCATCACCCGGAGCGCGCCCCACGTGCGCACCACGCGGAACGTCGCGATGCACGGAAAGATGCGCATCGCGCGATGGGCGATATCGCGGCTCGTGCGGGCGAACACCGAGGTGTCGAAGCCGCGGTCTTCCTGCGACGCGCCGAGCAGCAGCGAACCTTCGTCGGTCTGGCGGATGTTCAGGGTCGGGTGATCGAGCAGCGGCGCGACACGCTCGGTGACGAGGATCTGCCCATGCTCGGGGTGCACCGGGACGTCGAGCCCGACCATCGCGCCGAGCGCCTTCGATCCGTGGCCGGCCGCGATGACCACCTTCTCGCCGGTGATGGCCCCGCGCGCGGTGCGGACGGTGAAGCCGCCGCCGGGGAGGGCCTGGATGCCGTCAGCCCGCGCGCCGCTCAGGTAGTCCGCGCCACGGGCCACGAGCGATGCGTGCAGGCCGCGCATGAGCTTCAGGGGATTCGCCTGGCCGTCGTAGGGAGTCCAGGCGCCGCCGGCGACCTCCGGCCCGCAGGCCGGCAGCAGCTCGCGGACGCGGGAGCGGTCGAGGATCTCGTACTCGTAGCCGGCGTTGCCGGCCGCCTGCCGGAGACCGGCGAGCATCGAATCGAGATCGGAAAGCTCGTCATCGGAGAGCGCGGGCACCACTCCGCCGGGGCGGGCATAGCATGGCGCAAGCTCGCAATCCTCGACGAGCGCTTCGGACAGATCGAACCAGCGTTCGGACGAGGCGCGCGACCACCGCGCGTACTCGGGGCGTCCGGCCCCCTTGCCCTGCACCCACACCAACCCGAAGTTGCCGCGGCTCGCGCGGTGCGCCGCGTCCTCCTCGTCGAGGACCGCGACCCGCTGCCCGGCACGCGCCAGCCCGTAGGCGATCGCGGCGCCGACCAGCCCGGCGCCGATCACCACCGCGTCGTAGCCGTCACCGCGCATCGAGACTCCATCGGGGGTTGCCGGAGTGGATTCCAGCTTTCTCCCCGTTTTCACGGGGATGACGGGGAATGACGGCAAACGCGTCACCACGCATCGGGACCCCACTCGGGGATTCCCGGGGATGTTCGCGAGGATACCCGGTTCGGGCGTGCGATCAGCACAAGATACAGCCGCTACAATGACGCGCCATGGATGCGAACCGCCGGCCGATCTCCCCGCAAGCCGCCGCTCGATACATGCAGCGCTGGTCCATCGTGCACCGGCGGCTCATCAAGGAACAGCGCGCGACTTCAATGGAAACCAGGACATGATGAACAAGGTGATCTCGGCCGATTCGCACGTGCAGGAGCCCCCCGAGCTCTACGAGCGCATCCCGAAGTCCCTCCGGCACCGCGCGCCGCATATCGTCGAGCGCGACGGGGCGCGCTATCTCGTCGTCGACGGGCGGCGCCCGCGGCGGCTCGACATCGCCGAGACGCGCACCACCGAGGAGGACCGCGACCGCGAGTTCCGCAAGGACCCGAGCGGCGGGCGCGACCTCGACCGGCGCCTCGCCGACCTGGAGCGCGACGGCGTCAGCGCCGAGGTCATCTACCCGAACCAGTCGCTCGGCCTGTTCATGTCGCCGGCCCCCGACTACCAGCTCGCGGTGGCGAAGGCGTGGAACGACTGGGCGAGCGAGCACTTCGGCGCCCACCGCGATCGCTTCGCGCCGGTGGCGATGACCCCGGTGCACGACGTCGACGCGGCGGTCGCGGAGGTCGAACGCGCCGCGAAGCTCGGCTATCGATCGATCAAGGTGCCGATCACCAACCGCGAATACCCCTACAACCGGCCGGAGTACGAGCCACTGTGGTCGGCCATCGAGGACACCGGCCTGGTGCTGGCGTTCCATGCGTTCACCAACTCCGAGGACACCTATCCCGAGGACTGGGGCGAGGAAGAAGGCATCGGCGGTGCGCTGGACTTCATGGCCATGCGCATGGCGGACGGCCAGCACCCGGTCTCGCAGCTCATCTCGGGCGGGGTGTGCGAGCGTCATCCGAGGCTCGACTTCGTGGTGGTCGAGTGCGGCGCGGGATGGCTCGCGTGGCTGCTCCACGTGCTCGACGAGCAGGTGGAGAAGAAGCACATGTGGATCCGCCCGCGGCTCGCGCTGAAGCCGAGCGAATACTTCGCGCGCCAGGGTTACATCACGTTCACCGACGATCCCGTCGCCCTGCGCAACCTCGCATTCACCGGCGCGGACTCGATGCTCTGGGGCAGCGACTACCCCCACGACGAGGGGTCCTTCCCACACTCCCGGGAGGTCATCGCCCGTACCTTCGAAGGGCTCGGCGAGGAAGATCGGCAGAAGATCGTCTGGGGCAACGCCGCGCGCATCTACGGCTTCGACGCCTGACGCGGCGCCCGGAGGGGGAGGAGACACACCGGCGGACGGCACGAAGCGAGGCACTGCCCGAATTGCATCAACGCCTCGCCCGGCTGCGGCTTCGCTGTCTGGCGCGCCGGTCGGAGAGGAGAGAGGATCCACCGATGAACGACACGAAACAGGCCCTGCTCGATCGCATCGAGGCCGACCGCGACATGCTGATCGAGTTCTACTCGAAATTCGTGCAGGCGAAGACCCCGAACCCGCCCGGCGATACGCGCGAGGCGGTCGCGCACATCAGGGCCTTCCTCGACGCGCACGCGCTGCCCTACCGGATCATCGACCCCCATCCCGAGTTCCCGAACGTGGTCGGTACCTTCGAGTGCGCGAACCCGGGACGCCATCTCGTGCTCAACGGGCATATCGACGTATTCCCCGCCGGGGACCACGAGACGTGGTCGCACGGCGGCCCGTGGAGCGGCGCGGTGGAGGACGGCAAGGTCTGGGGACGCGGCTCCGCCGACATGAAGTGCGGGACCAGCGCGTCGATCTTCACGTTCATGTACCTGCACGGTATCCGCGACCGGCTCAAGGGCCGGCTGACCCTCACCGCGGTCTCCGACGAGGAGACCTTCGGCCCGTGGGGAGCGCGCTACCTCATCGAGCACCACCCCGAGGTGCACGGCGACTGCTGCCTGAACGGCGAGCCGAGCAGCCCCTGGAGCATCCGCTTCGGCGAGAAGGGTCCGCTATGGGTCGAGTTCAAGGTGCGCACCCAGGGCGCGCACGGGGCGTACACCCATGCCTCGGAGAGCGCGAGCAGGATCGGCGCGCGCCTCATCGCGGACCTGGAGCGCCTGGAGGAGATGGACACCCCGGCGCCCGGGAACGTCGGGCCACTGCTCGCGCGCGCGGCCGAGACCACGGACCGGGCGCTCGGCCCCGGCGCGGCGGAGATTGTGCAGAAGATCACCGTCAACATCGGCGTGGTGCGCGCGGGGCTCAAGGTGAACATGGTGCCGAGCGAGTGCGTGATCGAGGCCGACTTCCGCCTGCCCATCGGGGTCGACGGCGATCGGGTGCTGGCCGGGATCGACCGCATCCTCGCCAGCTACCCGCAGGCGAGCTACACCGTCATCAACCATGCGCCGCCCGCGTGGTGCGATCCGGAGCACGAGATGGTCGGCATCATCCAGGCGAACGTGAAGGCGCTGCGCGGCTTCGAGCCGCAGCCGACGTCGAGCCTCGGTGGCACCGATGCACGGCTGTGGCGCTACATCGACGTGCCCGCCTACGTGTACGGCCCGTTTCCCGCCGGCATGGGCGCCGGCGACGAGCACGTTCCGATCGACGATTTTCTGCACGTGGTCAAGACCCACGTCCTCTCCGCCCATGACTATCTGTCTCGCTGAATTGAATAAGGCGGATGACCGGCGGCGCGCGGGCTCCGGCCCAGGGCCGCCTTGCGACCTCGGGTGCGGCCCTCCATTCATTCGATCCGCCGGGAGCGGGCTTGCGGGGTGGACAGGTTCGTTCCATGCGAGGGCATACCCGGACTACCTCGACGCCGCCGGGAAACCTGATCCCTGCCCCGCGGCGAACAAGGGATGGCTCCGGCGGGGATGGTGCCGTCATTGCCATGCGCGGATCGGTTACCTATAGTGCATCCCGCGTCGGATGACTCCTGCACCGGCTGTCGCCTTCATGTCCCTCACACACTCCGACATCGCCGATATCATCCGAATCGTCGACCGGAGCACGCTCGACGAGATCGTGGTCGAGATCGGCGATCTCAAGGTCGAAGTGCGGCGCAAGGGCGCAATGCCCCCGGCGGCGGGTGCGCCCGCGGCGCTTGCGCCATCCGTGCCGTCCTCACCCTCACCCGTGTCGCCCGAACCGTCACCGGCCGCACCGCCCGCGAAGGCCGCCGCGGGGCAGGACCGTGTGCCGGCCGCAGCCGGCGCGCCAAGCCTCGTTGAAGGGCAGGTCGCAGTCCGCTCCCCGATGGTGGGGACCTTCTACCGGCGCCCGGCCCCGGACGAACCTCCCTACGTCGAGGTCGGCAGCGAGGTCGAGACGGATGCACCGCTGTGCCTCGTCGAGGTCATGAAGCTGTACACGACGATTTACGCGAAGACGCGGGGGCGCATTGCCCGGATCTGCGCGCGCGAGGCCGAGCTCGTCGAATACGACCAGATCCTGTTCGTCATCGATCCGGCATGAGGCGGCCTGCCACGCGCGCCGGTGCCTCCGGGGAACCGACCATGAGACTCGAAGGGAAAGTCGCGCTGGTCACGGGCGCCGCCGCGGGGATCGGGGCCGCGGTCGCGCGCCGCTTCGCGGCCGAAGGAGCATCGGTGGCGCTCACCGACGTATGCGTCGAGGAAGGCGCCGCGCTGTGCGAGACGCTCGCCGCCGCCGGCCACCGGACGTGCTTCGTGCCGCTCGACGTCGCCTCCGAGCCTCGATGGACCGAGGTCGTCGCGCAGGTCACGGAGACGTTCGGAGGACCCACGGTGCTCGTCAACAACGCCGGTATCTATGCCCGGCGTCTCATCGAGGACACCAGCCCCAGTGAGCTGGACCGGATGATGGCCGTCAACGTGAAGGGGGTCTTCCTCGGCATCAGGGCGGTGCTGCCGGCGATGCGCGACGCCGGCGGAGGGTCGATCGTCAACCTGTCCTCGGTCGCCGGAATCATTGGCAGCGATTACTCGTCGGACTACAACGCCTCGAAGGGTGCGGTGCGTATCCTGACGAAGTGCGCGGCCATCCAGCACGCGAAGGACAATATCCGCTGCAACTCGGTGCATCCTGCGCCGATCGAAACCGACATGGGGCGGGAGGCGGTGCCCCCCGGCGAGATCCGGGAACGGCGGCTGCAGGAGATCCCGCTTGGAAGAATGGGCACCCCCGATGAAGTCGCGAACGCGGTGCTCTTCCTCGCCTCCGACGAATCGTCCTACGTCACCGGCAGCGAGCTGGTGGTCGACGGGGGGCTGACCGCTCGTTAATGCTCCCGGCAGGCTGGATTCAGTCTATAGTGGCCCCAATCCATGCCAGTCACTGGTGCCGATCGGTTGCATGGATGCAGTATCCGGTCGGAAAAGCATTCGATTTCGACGAAACCAAACCATCCACACGAAGGAGAACACTATGACGAAGAGACAGACCGAACTTCAACGCATGCTCGACGACAAGAGCCTGACCAGACGTGAGTTTCTCGGGTACACGAGCGCAATGGGGCTGTCGGTGGCGGCGGCGGGTGCCCTGTGGTCCGGACGCGCCCTGGCCGATACGCCCAAACGCGGCGGCCATATGCGTTGCGGCCTGAACGACGCGAACACGATCGACTCGCTCGACTCCACCCAGTACAACGCGACGACGATGATCTCCATCAGCCGGGCCATCAGGGACAGCATCGTCGACGTCGGCACCGACGGCCTGCCGGCCCCGAACCTTGCGGAAAGCTGGGAAGCCACCCCCGACGCCAAGGTCTGGCGCTTCAGGATCCGCAAGGGCGTCGAGTTCTCGAACGGGAAGACCCTGACCACGGAAGACGTCGTCAACTCCATCAACGTGCACCGCGGCGAGGACACCAAGTCCGCGGCCAAGGGCGTGTTCGCCGGGATCAGCGACGTTCGGGTCGAGGGCGACGATACCGTCGTCGTGGAAGTCACCGACGCCAATGCCGACCTGCCCTTCCTGTTCACCGATTACCACTTCAGCGTCGTTCCGACGGTGGACGGCAAGGCCGACCTGCACTCACCCCACGGAACCGGTTGCTACCTGCTGCGCGAGTTCAATCCGGGCGTGCGCACGGCCCTGGAGAAGAACCCGAACGCCTGGCAGGGGAACGAGCTCGGCTTCGCGGATTCGGTCGAGATCCTCGCGATCCTCGATGACACGTCGCGCGTGAATGCGCTCGTCAGCGACTCCGTCGACGTGATCAACCGTCCCGACCTGAAGACCATCGAGCGGCTGAAGCGCGTCAAGGGCGTGCAGATTGTCGACGTACCGAGCAACCTCGCCTTCACGCATCCGATGCGCACCAACGTGCCGCCGTTCGACAACAACGACTTCCGGCTGGCGCTGAAGTATGCGACACCGCGCCAGGAGTTCGTCGACAAGATCATCTTCGGCTACGGCACGGCCGGCAACGATCAGCCGCTCGGTCCGCAGTTCCCGAGCTACGACCCGGACCTGAAGGTGCCCTACGATCTCGACAAGGCGAAGCACCATCTCAAGAAGGCGGGGCTCGAAGGCGCGAAGTTCGACATGAGCACGTCCGACACCGCGTACGGCGGCGCGGTGCTCGCGTCGCAGTTGTTCGCCGAGCACTGGCAGAAGATCGGCCTGCAGCCGAACATCGTGCGCGAGCCCAAGGACGGCTACTGGAGCGAGGTCTGGAACAAGAAGCCGTTCTGCAGTTGCTACTGGGGACCCCGCCCTGTGGAGGACCTGATCCTGTCCATCGCATACCTGTCCGATTCGCCATGGAACGACACGCTGATCAACATTCCGCGCGTGGACGAGCTGGTGGTCAAGGCCCGCGGCGAGCTCGACCAGGGGAAGCGCAGCGAGATGTACCGGGAGGTCCAGCGGCTCATCAGCGCGCAGGGCGGAACGATCGTCCCTGCCTTCGGCAGCGACGTCGCGGCGGTCAACGCCAAGGTCGGCGTGCCGTCGAAGATTGGCGGCGGCTGGGAGATGGACGGCGGCCACTTCATCAAGCGCTGGTGGATGACGGGCTGACCTCACCGCCGGCAGGCATCGAACCATCGAACCGGGGCGGCACTGCCGCCCCTTCTTTTTGCGTCTTGCAGGCATCTCATCGGGCGGGAGCGGGCACCGCAGGCTCGTGCGGCGCGATCCATCTCGCGCAGGATCGTTGTCCGGACGTTCGATCCTGCCGGCCATCGCCGTCCCCGATGAATCGGAGGCGCTTCAGGCGACGTATCACACCACCAGCCCGATCGTCGCGAGCCCGAGCAACAGCCAGAGGACCGCTCGCCGGAATTCACGCTCGGCGGTCCTGCGAAACCACCATACGCCCGCGCCGGTACCGGCCAGATAGAAGACCCCGAGGAGGGTCGCGCGCCACAGATCGTCGACCGTGATGTTGCCGAGAGCCATGTGCGTCGCGATGAGGACGTACGAGAGGACGATGCCCCAATACACCGCGTTGGCGCGACTCTCCGCCCCGGAGGCAGGGAGTGAGAAGAAGAAGATCATGGCGACGAGCGCGATGTAGGTCGCACCGAGCACGACCCCCGCGAGCAGCCCCACCGCGAGGTGGACCGCGACCGACGGCGACACTCGAAAGCGGCCCCCGAGCAGCATGACGGCGACGCACGCGGCGACCGCACCGGCAATCGCGCGCTTCAGCACCAACGGATCCATCTCCACCAGCAGGTATGTCCCGATGGGGAGCCCGGCGAGGGTTGCGAGAGTGACGATCGCAATGACGCGCCGGTTGAACTCGCGTGCGGTGCTCGGCACGAGCAGCAGATACGACACCGCGTCGATGATCACCACCTTGGTCAGCACCGACAGCGGGTTGTAGAACTGGGTGAGCACGAGCGCCATGATCGCCGGCCCGCCGAACCCGCTGAAGCCGCGCACCAGGCCCGCCACGAATGCGGTCGCTCCCGTGAACGCGATCATCCGCGGCTCGTCGAGGGTGAGGTCAGGCAGCACGCGGGTGCTCGGGACTGCCGGAAACAACGTCGCTCGGCACGCGCTCAGTCCCGCCGCCGGTCGATGATCGCGAGAGCGAGGTCGAGAAGTCCGCCGGCGAGGTCGCCGAAGCGGACGAACTCCGGGCTCGTGCGCGCACCGCGCCGATGGAGGTTGAAGAGCTGGCGGAATACGATCGCCAGCCGGAACACGGACAACACCCGGTAGAAGCGGAAATCCCCGGGGTCGATGCCGGATCGCCGCGCATAGCCGTGGAGGACCTCGGCGCGGCTCGGAAAACCGGGCGCGGCGCTCGGCATCTGGCGAAGCGCGTGCATGACGGGGGGATCGTCGGGCTCGGTCCAGTAGCTCAACAGGATCGCGAGGTCGTAGAGCGGGCATCCTCGCGTACACATGTCCCAATCCACCACCGCGACCGGGGTGAAGCGTTCGGGGTCGAGGAGCACGTTGTCGAGCTTGAAGTCGTTGTGCACGAGGGCCACCGCGCGTTCGGGCTCGATGTGCGTCTCGAGCCACGCGACGATGCGTCGAACCGGATCGCCCGGTTGCTCGTCACAGGCGAGGTGCGCGCGCTTCGACCAGCCAGCGACCTGACGCGCGAGGAACCCCCGCGGGCGGCCGAGAGAATCGAGATCGACGGCCGCGGGGTCGATGCGGTGCAGATCGATGAGCGCGTCCACGAGATCGCCGGCGATTCGCGCCGCGTGATCGGCCCGGCCGGCGAGAGCCGGTGGAAGCTCGGCCCCGATGACGATCCCGGGACGGTACTCCATGAGGAAGAAGGGGGCGCCGAGGACCGAGGGGTCCTCGCACAGATGGAATGCCCGCGGTGCGAGGGGGAATTCGCGCCAGAGCCGCGAGAGCACCCGGTGCTCGCGGACCATGTCGTGCGCGCCGGGCGGCAACGGCCCCGGCGGTGGCCGGCGCAGGACGCAGGGCGCTCCGTCCACTTCGAGGAGATAGTTGAAGTTGGCGAAGCCGGACGCGAACTGGCGCGGAGGCGCATCCGGAGCGAACCGGAACCCGTGGGTCTCCAGGTACCCCGCGAGGCGTGGCCAGTCCTGGTCGATGGCGTTGGCGCGGAAGGTCATCTCGATCGCCTGTCGGTCGGGCAGCTTGCGGCTCGCATCGTCCCCGGGCGCGGCGACCCCCTCACATACCGGGCGGCGCGCTCTGCGAGCTTCGCCCCGGCAGGCGGATGGTCTCGCGGAGTGATCCGTCCATCACGTACCGGGCGGCGCGCTCTCCGGAGCTTCGGCGGATGGCCTCGATTGCTCGGCCGCGGACGCCCAGGACACCCGAAGGCCGGTCCTCGCTTGCGTGGGGGATCCGTTTCGAGCCGGCGGACCCCGAAGCTCGACCCGATGAAGGAAACGTCCGGGAAGCCGCCGTTCAGGCTCGCGCGGCCCGGAACACCCGCTCGCCCTGCTCGTCGATGATCTTGCGGGCCTTGCTGACGGACAGGGTAATCGCGGCGTCGCGCGAGGTCGACGTGTCGGCGCGGATGAAGTGGACCTCCTTCGCCTCACCATCGATGAGCTTGCGGATATGCCCTTCGGTCGACCAGCCGCCGCCCGCCTTGCGTGGCGTCGCGACGATGGTGAAGCCCTCATGCTCCACCGGGTCCGCGGGCTCGGGCTCGCGGTTGCCGGCGTCGCCTCCGAGCACCTTCTTCAGAAGTCCGAGCATCTCTCCGCTCCTCGATTCGATACGGCGGCGGCCACCGGGGTGGTCGGCACGGAGAGCGTCGATCGCACCGGATCGAGGCGGGTGAGCTCACGCGGCCCATCGGGCGGGAGCGCGCGGCGTGTGCGCGTATCGTTGCGAAGCTCCTCGCCGATCGCGATCGATTCGGACATGGGGCCTGCCGTGCCTTGCATGGTTTGGAACATGTGCGCGGGGAAGTGTAGCCTGTCATCCCCACGGACTCGAATCCCGCGTCGGCCATGTCCCGTCTCCGCCTCGTCCGTATCCGACTGCACGTGCGTTTCGGGATCATGCGCGTCTCGGGATGCGGATTGATCGGTGGCCGGGAGGGATGCTCGGTGACGGACCTTGCATCGGCAGCAGACCCATGACCGAATCGGTCGGGCGGGACCTCGTCGAGTTCGCGCACGTCCTCGCCGATGCGGCCGGCGAGATCGTGCGCGCCGCCGCGCGCGCTCCCCGGGTGGTGCACCGCAAGGCGGATGCATCGCCGGTCACCGAGGCCGATCGGGCGGTGGAGAGCCGGCTGCGCGAGATGATCGGCGCGAGGTTTCCGGGACACGGCGTCGTCGGCGAGGAGTTCGGTGACGACCGGCGGGAAGCCGAGCACGTCTGGGTGCTCGACCCCATCGACGGCACCAGGGCGTTCATGGCGGGGTTGCCGGTGTACGGCACCCTGATCGGGCTCGCCCGCGGTGGTCGGCCCGTCCTCGGCGTCGTCGAGCAACCCGTCACCCGTGAGCGCTGGACAGGCATCGACGGCGACGGGACCCGTTACAACGGCGAGCGCGTCCGCACCGGGACATGCGAGCGGCTGGACGCCGCCCTGGTCTGCACCACCTCGTCCGAATACTACGAAGGCGAGGATGCGTGCGCCTACCGGCGCATCGTCGCCGGCTCGCGATGGATGGTGTACGGCGGGAATTGCCACGGGTTTGCGCAGCTTGCCGGCGGCTTCGTGGACCTCTCGCTGGAGACGCGGGTCGGCGTATACGACTACTGTGCGCTGGTCCCGGTGGTCGAGAACGCCGGCGGGGTGATGACCGGGTGGCGAGGCGAGCCTCTGACCATCGAGCCGGCGGCCGGCGGCAGGATCCTGGCCGCCGGCAACCGGACCCTGCACGAAGCCGCGATGGCCTGTCTGGCCGGCGAAGGCTGAAACGCTTCCATGTACGATCACCGCCGCCCCGGTATCCGGGCCTCCGGGCGGTGGCAGGCATGGCCATGCGAGCGCGGATCCGTCTCCGCGCGGCAGGGTGCCGGACCCGAGCGCTCGATTCGGAACCGCCGGGGACGGCTCCGTCACCGGCTCGGCGCCGTCCGCGACTCGGAAACCCCTCCGTGGCGGACGGTCGCCGAGGGGCGGGCGATCCATTGCCATATTCCGTACGAGGCATTGTGACTTTGGCGACCGCCGCGTCACTCGGACCGTGCTGCTCGGGAATTCAGGCTGAGGCCGCCGGCCCGATCGAGCCCTCCGCCGCCGCGCCGTCCCTGGAGTCGACGCCGGTGACGGAGCTTCGCGGCGTCGGGCCGGGGATTGCCGCGAAGCTCGCGGCGCTCGGGGTCGAGACGGTGCTCGACCTGCTGTTCCATCTCCCCCTGCGATACGAGGACCGCACCCGTATCCACGCGATCGGGGACCTGCGTGCCGGAGGAACGGCGTTCACCTGCGGCCGGATCGAGGGCGCCAACGTCCGTTTCGGGCGCCGCCGCTCCCTCGTCGTCGTCATCGGCGACGGCACCGGGACGATGGCGATGCGGCTGTTCCACTTCAACGAGAATCAACGGCGGCAGCTCCGGCAGGGCCGGCGCATCGCATGTCATGGAGAGGCCCGCGCCGCTCCGGGCGGTATGGAGATGGTGCATCCGGAGTACCGGCTGCTCGGGGACGAAGAAGCGGCTCCGATCGACGACCGCCTGACGCCGGTCTATCCGGCGGTGGCGGGTCTCGGTCAGACTCCGTTGCGCCGCCTGATCGGCCAGGCCCTCGATCGGCTCGAGAGCAATCCCGCCATCGCCGAGCTGCTGCCCGAGGCGGTGGCCGTGCGCCATCGGCTCATCCCCCTCGGCCATGCCTTGCGGACGATGCACCGGCCGCCGGCCGGAACGAGCATCGAAACACCGCTGCACCCCGAGCATCCGGGCCGGCGGCGCCTGGCGTTCGAGGAGCTGCTCGCGCACCATCTGGCGTTGCGCGTGCAGCGGCGACGGCTCGACGCCCGGCCGGCCGCCGCGTTCGGCCGCGGCGATGCGCTCGCGCGGCGCTTCATCGCATCGCTGCCGTTCGAGCTGACGGCCGCCCAGCGCCGGGTGGCGCGAGAGGTCCGGGACGACCTCGCGCGGACCCGCCCGATGCATCGGCTCGTGCAGGGCGACGTCGGGGCGGGAAAGACGGTGGTCGCGGCGTTCGCCGCGGTGGTGGCGGTCGCCAACGAATGCCAGGTCGCCCTGATGGCGCCCACGGAGCTTCTCGCGGAGCAGCACTGCGCGAGCTTTCGCGGCTGGCTGGAACCGCTCGGAATCCCCGTGGTCTGGCTCTCCGGCCGGCTCGGGAGCCGCGAACGTGCCCAGGCGACGGCTCGCATCGCGACCGGGACGGCCGCGGTCGCGGTGGGAACGCATGCGCTGTTCCAGTCACAGGTGACCTTCGCGAACCTCGGGCTCGTCATCGTCGACGAGCAGCACCGGTTCGGAGTCGAGCAACGGCTTGCGTTGCGCGGCAAGGGTGAGGACGGCGGGTTGCGGCCGCATCAGCTCATCATGACCGCCACCCCGATTCCGCGGACCCTCGCGATGACCGCGTACGCCGATCTGGACAGCTCGGTGATCGACGAGCTGCCGCCCGGGCGAACGCCGGTGGACACCGCGGTGGCGCCTTCGCAGCGTCGGCCGGAGGTCGTGGCCCGGATCCGCCGCGCCTGCGCACGCGGCGAGCAGGCATACTGGGTCTGCACCGCCATCGAGGAGTCCGCGGCGCTGCAATGCCGCGCTGCGGAGGACACGGCGCGCGAGCTCGCCGAAGCCCTGCCGGATCTCCGGGTCGGACTGGTGCACGGCCGGATGGCGCCGGTGGAGAAGGACGCGGCGATGGAGGCGTTCAAGGACGCGCGGCTCGACGTACTGGTCGCGACCACGGTGATCGAGGTCGGGGTCGACGTCCCCAACGCATCGCTCATGATCATCGAGAACGCCGAGCGTCTCGGGCTTGCCCAGCTCCACCAGTTGCGCGGCCGCGTCGGCCGCGGCGCGCGGCGCAGCGCCTGCGTGATGATGTACGACAGACCCCTGACCGAGGCGGCGCGCTCGCGCCTGGAGGTGCTGCGCGCGACCACCGACGGATTCGAGATCGCGCAACGGGACCTGGAGATCCGCGGACCCGGCGATCTTCTCGGCACGCGCCAGACCGGACTCGCCCAGCTTCGCATCGCCGACCTCGCACGGGATCTCCCACTGCTGCCGGGCGTCGAGCGAGCCGCCTCCGAGCTTCTGGCAAGGCACGAGTCCCGCATCGCGCCGCTCACTCGGCGCTGGATCGGAGGGGGAGCGCACTATGGTCAGGTCTGAGTCATCGTCGCCGCCGATGCGTCGCTCCCGTCCCGCACCGGATGGCAGGCGGTCCGGCACGCGCTGCAATGCACCAGGGCGGGAATGCCGCCGCCAGCGGGGTCCCGACCGGCGCCGGACATGAAGGAACGCATCATCCAGTACGCGCTGCTGATGCGCGTGCACCAGCCGATCGGCACCCTGCTGCTGTTGTGGCCGACCCTGTGGGCGCTGTGGATCGCCGGGGAGGGCCGGCCGGACGCAGCCGTGGTGGTCGTGTTCGTGGCCGGAGTATTCGTCATGCGTTCGGCCGGGTGCGTCATCAACGACTTCGCGGACCGCGAGGTCGATCCCCACGTGCGGCGCACGATGAACCGGCCGATCGCCAGCGGCAAGGTCAGGCCGGGCGAGGCTCTGGGTCTGTTCGCCGCGCTGTGCCTCATCGGGCTCGGGCTGGTCCTCACGTTGAACCGGCTCGCGGTGCTGTACTCCCTCGCCGCGGTGGCGCTGGCCGCAAGCTATCCGTTCATGAAGCGATGGACGTACCTGCCGCAGGTCCATCTCGGCATTGCGTTCGGATGGGGGATCCCGATGGCGTTCGCCGCGCTCGCCAACGCGGTGCCGCCGCTCGCGTGGCTGTTGCTCACGGGGGTCGTGGCCTGGGCCGTCGCCTACGACACCATGTACGCGATGGTCGATCGCGAAGACGACCTCCGCGTCGGGATCAGGTCGACCGCCATCCTGTTCGGCGACGCGGATCGCTTCTTCGTCGGCGCGAGCCAGATCGCGGTGATCGTGGTCCTCGTTCTCGCCGGTCGGGAGGCCGGGCTCGGGGTGTTCCACGACGCGGCCACCGCGCTGAGCGCGCTGCTGTTCCTCCATCAGCAACATCTGATCAGCGACCGCGAGCCCGCCGCCTGCTTCAAGGCGTTCCTGAACAACCACTGGGTGGGTGCCTTGATTTTCGGCGGCATCGTCGCCGACTACGCCTGGGCATGAGGAGCGCGGCGTCACGAGGCTCGATCCGGACATGGAATTGCGCATACCCCTTGGGCGCGATAGGCTGGACGGGCGCCTGTCGGGCCTGTACGCGGATACGGGCCGTCTTTCCCGGGGCGCTTCCCCATATCAACCACACGGAGTAGCTCCATGACATTGTCTCGTCGCACCTTCGCGGGGATGGCCGGCGCGTTGCTCGCCGGTCTCGGTCTCGGCTTCGCCAACGGCGCCGTGGCTCAGCAGCAGGGCGGCACCCTCGTGCTGATCGTGCAGCCCGAGCCGCCGAGCCTCGCCTCGTACCTGTCCACGTCCGGTCCCATCGGGATGGTGACGTCGAAGATCTATGACGGATTGCTCGAATACGACACCGAGCTTCAGCCGCAGCCGAGCCTGGCCGAGTCCTGGGAGGTGTCGCCGGACGGCAAGACGATTACCTTCAAGCTGCGCCAGGGCGTGAAGTTCCACGACGGGGAGCCGCTCACGTCCGCGGACGTGCGCTTCTCCATCATGAACGCGGCCAAGGTCACCCACCCCCGCGGACCGAACACCTTCGCGGCGGTGACCGACGTGAAGACCCCGGACGACCACACCGTGACCCTGGTGCTGTCCGAGCCCGCCCCCTACATGCTGATGGCCTTCTCCGGGTACGAGACCCCGATCCTGCCGGAGCACGTCTTCGGCGACGGGGATCTTCGCGCCCATCCGAACGCCAACAAGCCCGTCGGCTCCGGACCGTTCAAGTTCACGGAGTGGAAGAAGGGGCAGTACATCCGGCTCGACCGCAACCCGGACTACTGGAAGGAGGGCCGGCCGTACCTCGATCGCATCGTCGCGCGCTTCATCCTCGACTCCTCCACCCGCACCGCGGCGCTCGAGAAGGGCGAGGCCCACTTCGCGGCCATGGGGGCGGTCCCCTTCAACGACGCGAAGAAGCTCGCCGCGAATCCGAACCTGACGGTCACCACCAGGGGCCACGAGATGTTCTCGCCGGTCTCCGAGCTCCTGCTCAACACCGAGCGCGAGCTTCTCAAGGACAAGCGGGTGCGCCAGGCCATCGCCCACGCCATGGGGCGCCAGTTCGTCATCGACAACATCTGGTTCGGCTACGGAAAGCCCGCCACCGGCCCCATGAGCTCGAACTTCGCGCCGGCCGGCCTGTACAGCGGCGACGTGAAGGTCTACGAGGCGGAGAACGGCGTCGAGATCGCGAACGGCATACTGGACGAAGCCGGCTACGCCAAGGACGCCGACGGCGTCCGTTTCGAGCTGATGCACGATTCCCTGCCCTACGGACAGGAGTGGACCCGCTTCGGCGAGTACGTGCAGCAACAGCTCGGGAAGATCGGCATCAAGGTCACCATCCGCCAGGAAGACGTGGCGCGCTGGCTGAAACGCACCTACGCCGATCACGACTTCGACACCACCGCGAACTACCTCTACAACCTGGCCGACCCGGTCATCGGGGTGCATCGCGCGGTGCATTCGGGCCAGATCAAGCCGGGCACGGTGTTCACCAACGGCTCCTACTGGTCCGATCCGGAGGTCGACAAGCTGCTCGACATGGCCAAGGTGGAGCCGGACGCGAAGAAGCGCAGCGCCCTCTACGACCAGGCGTTGAAGATCGTCGCGGAGGAGATTCCGATTATCTGGGTCCACGAGATGAACTTCCCCACCGTCGTGAACAACATGTTCGCGGACGTGATCGTCTCGGCTCTGGGCGTGTACGCGAACTTCGATCGGGCCTACATGAAGTAAGCCCGCGGGACCCGCCCGGATGATCCTGCGGATGCGCCGGCCATCGCCGCCGATGGCCGGCGCCGCGCGTTCCCGGCCACGGACACCTCGGCCGTGACGGGCCTGCGCCTGCTGCGCTACATCGTCCGGCGGCTGCTGCAGGCGGTGCCGGTGATCCTGGGCGTCACCGTGCTGTGCTTTCTCCTGCTGCAGCTCGCGCCCGGCGATCTGGCCGAGGTGCTGGCCGGCGAGTCCGGCGGAGCCTCGGCGGAGTACATCCAGGACCTGCGCGCCCGCTACGGGCTGGACAAGCCCGTGCTGGTGCAGCTCGCCGTCTACGTCAGGAACGTCTTCCTCTTCGACCTCGGGTTCTCGTTCCGCCACAGCTCCAAGGTGTCGGACCTGCTGCTGGAGCGGATGATGCCCACCCTGCTGCTGATGGGCACGACGCTCGTGCTCTCGGTGGGACTGGGCGCGCTGTCCGGGCTCTTCGCCGCCATCTGGGTACGCACCTGGAGGGACCACGTCATCTCGCTCGGCGCCATCATCGCGTATGCGACGCCGCTGTTCTGGGTCGGGCTGATGCTGATCCTCGTCTTCTCGGTGTGGCTGGACTGGTTCCCCACCTCCGGGATGGAGAACGTGGTCATGTTCTACGAGGGGTGGGACCGGGCGCTGGACGTCGCCCACCACCTCGTGCTCCCGGCCATCACCCTCTCCCTGTTCTACCTGGCGCTGTACGCGCGCCTGATGCGCGCCACCATGCTGGAGCAGCGGGGCCTCGACTACGTGACCACCGCGAGGGCCAAGGGCCTCACCGAGCGCCAGATCACCTTCCGCCACGTGCTGCGCAATGCCCTGCTGCCCGTGGTCACGATGGCCGGGGTCCAGGTGGGCGCCCTGCTCGGAGGCTCGGTGGTGGTGGAGAGCGTGTTCGCGTGGCCCGGCCTCGGACAGCTCGCCTTCGAGGCGCTGTTCTCTCGGGATTTCAACCTGTTGCTTGGAATCTTCTTCATTTCGGCCTGTCTGGTGGTGTTCGTCAACATCGTGGTGGACGTCGTCTACGTGCTGCTGGACCCGCGCATCAAGGTAGACGAGTGAACACGTTCCGGCAGCGCTTCATGGGCAATCCGCGGGTCATCGCCGGCCTCGCCTGGCTGGGGCTCGTGGTGCTCGTCGCGGCTGCCGCACCGCTGATCGCGTCGCACCACCCTTTCGAGATCGTGGCCGAGCCCTTTCTCATACCGTCGCTGGAACACCCTTTCGGCACCGATTCGCTGGGGCGCAGCATCTGGGCCGGCCTTGTCCACGGCGCACGGACCACCCTGGTCATCGCCATCCTGGCCACCCTCGTCTCCGTCGCCTTCGGGACCCTGGTCGGCGCGCTCGCCGGCTATTTCGGCGGTCTGGTGGACGACGGGCTGATGCGCCTCACGGAGTTCTTCCAGACCATCCCGTCCTTCATCTTCGCCATCGTGCTGGTGGCCATCCTCACCCCCTCCGCCACCAGCCTCATCGTGGCCATCGCGGTCGTGAGCTGGCCCCCCATCGCCCGCGTGGTGCGCGGCGAGGTGCTGTCGGTGAAGGCCCGGGAGTACGTCCAGGCTGCGGTGCTGGTGGGGCAGGGGGACATGGCGATCCTCTTCCGCCAGGTGCTGCCCAACACCCTCTCGCCCCTCATCGTCACCGGGTCCCTGCTCGTGGCCACCGCCATCCTCATCGAGAGCGCGCTGTCCTTCCTCGGCCTGGGCGCCCCGAACCTGATGAGCTGGGGGTTCATGGTGGGGGCCGGGCGGAGCTTCCTGCGCGACGCCTGGTGGCTGGTGACGATCCCCGGGGTGGCCATTCTGCTCACGGTGCTGTCCATCAACCTGGTGGGCGAAGGGCTCAACGACGCCCTCAACCCCCGGCTCTCGGACCTGTGAACCAGCCGGTCCTCGGCATCGAAGACCTGCGGGTGGCGTTGCCCGTCTGGTCGGATCGCCCCCTGGCGGTGGACGGGGTCTCGTTGACCATCGATCGCAACGAGATCCTGTGCGTGGTGGGCGAATCGGGCTCGGGCAAGTCGGTCATGGCCAAATCCATCCTGGGCCTCCTGCCGGCGCCCCATGTACGCGTCGTCAACGGCGCCATCCATTTCGAGAACCGGGATCTCCTGCGGGCCGGCGAGGAGGAGATGCGCGCCATCCGGGGCGGGCGCATCTCCATGATCTTCCAGGAGCCGATGGTCGCCCTGAACCCGCTCATGAAGGTCGGTGCACAGATCGACGAGATCTTCCGCGTGCACACCGACATCGGTGCGCAGGCCCGGCGCCAGCGGGTCATGGAGCTGTTCTCCGACGTCCACCTGCCCGATCCGGAACGCATCCCGGACAGCTATCCCCACGAGCTTTCGGGAGGGCAGCGCCAGCGGGTGATGATCGCCATGGCGCTGGCGCTGGAGCCCGCCCTCATCATCGCCGACGAGCCCACCACCGCGCTGGACGTGACCACCCAGGCCCAGATCCTGACGCTGCTCAAGGAGCTGCAGGGCAAGCACGGGACGGCGGTGATGTTCATCACCCACGACTTCGGCGTGGTGGCGGAGGTCGCGGACCGGGTGGTGGTGATGCGCGATGGAAAGCTCATCGAGTCCGGTGCGACCGAGGACGTGCTGCGCGACCCGAAGGCGGACTACACCCGGGCGCTGGTGTCGGCGGTGCCCAGCCTGCACCCTCGCCACGTATCGACCGGAGACAGGCCGGCGCCCGCACTGGCGATCGAGGGACTGAACAAGATCTACGGCGGCCGTGCCGGCCTGTTCGGCGGACACGGGCGGCGGGTTCACGCGGTGCGCGACGTGAACCTGGAGGTGCCGCGCGGGCACTCCGTGGCCCTGGTGGGGGAATCCGGCTCCGGAAAGTCCACCCTGGCCCGCTGCGTGGTGGGACTGGAGAAGGCCGACGGCGGCGACGTCCTGCTCAACGGAGAGAACATCGCCGGATACTCCAGGAAGCAGCTCAAGCCGTACCGCCACCTGGTGCAGATGGTCTTCCAGGACCCTTTCGCGTCACTGAACCCCAGGCATCGGGTCGGCGACATCATCGCGCTGGGCCCGACGCTGCGGGGGACGCCGAGGCGCGCCGCCTGGGATCGGGCCCGCGAGCTGCTGGGAATGGTGGGGCTTCAGCCGGAGGCGGCCGGGCGCTTTCCGCACGAGTTCTCCGGCGGTCAGCGCCAGCGCATCGGCATCGCCAGGGCGCTGGCGATGGAGCCCGCGCTGATCCTCGCCGACGAGCCGGTCTCGGCCCTCGACGTATCGGTCCAGAAGCAGGTGCTGGACCTGCTCGACGAGCTTCGCCGATCCCTCGCGCTTTCGATGCTCTTCATCACCCACGACCTGCGGGTCGCCGCGCACGTATGCGACGAGATCGCGGTCATGCGGCACGGGGAGATCGTGGAGCGCGGTCCGACCTCGGAGATCTTCGCGAGCCCCGGTCACGAGTACACCCGCCAGCTTCTGGACAGCGTGCCCGGGAAGGGATGGGAGCACTGAGCCGCTGCCCCCGGAGCCCCGCGCCCTCGGAAAGACCATCCCGAACTGGCCGGCCGAGCATGGCCGACTCACCGGGACGCCGTTCCACGGGCTCCACCTCCCACGAAGCGGGCACGACCAACGCAGGAATCGAGGCTCGGTTGAACGGGAGTCTGGTGCCGGCTGTCAGACTCGAACTGACGACCTGATGCTTACAAGGCAACTGCTCTACCAACTGAGCTAAGCCGGCGGTGTCCGAGTCATGGCCGGGGGGACCCCGGAAACGAACCACCCCGGGACGGTGCCCTCGCCCGCCGTATCACGCGGAATCCGACCTCATTCTAGGAGCCTGCGCCGCAGAAGGATAGTTCAAGACGAACAAGCGGATGGACGGGCCGAAGTTGCGGATCGCCTGGGCGGTGGGTTCGAGCCGTCTACCTTCGGCAGACGACGACATCGCCGTTCACGAGCCAGCTCCTCCGGTGTCCGTCCGGTGCGAACCAGCTCGACCATCTGGCGCCGGAAGGCCGGCGGAGCCTGCCCCCGGCTTGCTGCCCGCCGGGGCAGGCTGTTCGACCTTCACAGCGACAGGCGCCGATCCCGCGTGCTTGCCCACAGCGCGGCCTCGGCGCCGCCGGCAAGGACCGCCATCGACTCCGCGAGCCGGGTCGCGAGCCGCTTCCGGGCTTCGAACCGGACCCCCACGAGATCGGCCCGCTCGTTCGCCGCGAGAAGGTAGTCGTCGCTCGTCATCAGCTCGTCGCACAGGCCGAGGTCCTTTGCCCGGCGCCCGAGCCAGTGCTCGCCGGTGGCGACCTTCTCGACGTCGAGCCCCGGACGCTGCTCAACGACGAAGTGCTTGAAGATCGCATGGATCTCCTCGATGTCCTGCCTGAGCTTGTCGCGGTCGGCGTCGGTGTTCTCACCGAACAGCGTGACCGTGCGCTTGTACTCCCCTCCCTTGAACTGCTCGAAGTCGATGCCGTGGCGATCGAGCAGGCGGTGGAAGTTCGGAATTTGCGCGAGCACCCCGATCGAGCCGAGGATGGCGAACGGCGCGGCGACGATCCGATCCGCCACGCACGCCATCATGTAGCCGCCGCTCGCCGCGATCCGATCCACGCTCACGGTCAGCCGGATGCCGCGGTCGCGCACCCGCATGAGCTGGGAGGCGGCGAAGCCGTGCTCGTGCACGAGGCCGCCGGTGTTCTCGAGCCGCACTAGTACCTCGTCCTCGGGTCGGGCGAACGCCAGCACCGCGGTCACTTCCTCGCGCAGCGAGGCCACCGCGCTCGCGCGCATGTCGCCCTTGAAATCGAGCACGAACACCCGCGGGCGTTCCGGGCGGATTTCCTTCTTGCGGGCCTTCGCCTCACGCTTGCGGGTCCTGGCCGCCGCCTTGCGTTCCCTGGCGCCGAGGAGACCGCTCTCGATGGTCTGCTTCATCTCGCGGTAACGCGCCCCCAGATCGCGGACTTCGAGCTTCTCCGGGCCGAGGCCGCCCCGATGCCGCATCGCGAGCGTGGCGACGAGGAGAATCAGGGCCGCGACGGCCGCGACGATGGTGAGCGTCTCGGCGAGAAACAGGCCGTACTGCAACAGGTAGTCGAGCATCGTGCGGTCTCCCATGCCTTGATGGACGTTGCGGATCTTGCCACGGCGCCGCGACTGCCGATCAGCCGGGCGCGGCTCATCCGTGCCGCGCGACGTGCTCCAGGATGTCCCGGGTCACGGTGTCGGGCTGCCGGCGGGCGCTCTGAAGACCCGCCGTGTACGGCGCCGGGACCGCGCCCGCCCCGGAGGGCCGCCGAGGCCGGACGCTTCGACCGCCTGGCCTGCGGCGGCCCCGCCGCGCTCCTCGAAATCAAAGTCCAGGTTGTCAAAGCCGTGCTGCCGGCGATGGTCTGGAAGGTCAGCCACGTTGGCGGAAATCAGGTGCAGAAAGAAATTCGCCTCCGTGTCGGCGCGGGCGCCCGGCTCCTTGATGCAGGTCGGTGAGTCTTCGCCGACATATACATCGAAGGTAGAGCGGATGACGGGTTCACCCGACAGGATTGACTGCCAAGCTTGACCGCAGTGCGCCGGCGCGGTCATAAGCCTTCAGCACGGTTCGGACGGCGCGGTCATCGCTCTGATTGTCTTGCCGTCTTTGTCCGTATAGTGCACGTAGGCCCTCAGGCGATGGCCAACGTCCGCGGTGGTGGGTGTGTGGCCCTGGCCGAGGTCCCCGCGCACGCACCGAGAGCCTGTCATCCCGCACCGTCCAACGTCGCCGCGACAGTCCGGGCAACCTCCCGGCCCTGTCGGATCGCATAGTTCGTGCCCCGGTCTTGTGGATAGATCTGGGCCATGGTCGCCAGAAACAGGTTCGTCACCGGCGTGCGCGTATCGGGGAGCAGCCGGCGGTAGCCGCGCTCCACGACGGGCTGCGCGTACTGTGCGCGCCAGACGTGGGCGGCGAAGATCCGGTCGTCCGTCAGGTCGGGAAACATCCGCCGCAGGTGTGCGAGCGTGAACGCGACCGCTTCCTCGTCCGGCATCCCCCACAGCGCGTCGCTCTCGGGCAGATAGCGGGACAGATACACGATGTGCCGCCCGGCATAGGTCGATGCCGGCTCGAAGTTGGTGTGCTCGATGACTCCCACGAAGGGGAAGCCGGGGTCGTTGACGTTCAGCCAGTAGATGTCCGACAGGCTGCGGTCGAGCTCAAGCACGACGCAGACGTTGGCCAGATAGCGGATGCGCCGCAGACCGTCCACGTACTCGCCCGGCGCGTGAGGCGCCACGAGGTCGGCCACGATAGGCAGCGCCGGCGTCGCGATCACCGCGTCGGCGGCCAGCGTCGCCTCGGGCGTGACCACCCCGACCGCCCGCCCCGCGTCCACCCGCAAGCCGCTGACCGGGACTCCGGTTCGGATTGCTCCGCCCTGGCCCCGGATGGCCTGGGCCAGCGCGTCGGCCAGCGCGGCGAAGCCGCCCCGGTAGTAGGCTAGCCGTTCCCCGCCGCCCCTGCCACGGCTGCCGCCCCGCAGCTTGAGCTTGTTCCAGAACCAGACCGCCGCCACCTCTTCCGCCAAGTCGCCGAACTTGCCGTGCAAGAGCGGCTCCCAGACCACCCTGTAGACCCGCTCGCCGCCCATCTCGCGCAGCCAGTCGGCGGCGGTGCGGTCTTCGAGGGCGCTCCAGTCCTTCACCCGGCGCGCCCTGAGCGCCAGCAGTCCGAGCCGGATGCGGTCCGGGAATGGCAGGGGCGAGAAGCGCAGCAGGTCGAGGGGTGTGGAGAGCTTGAAGAAGTCGTGGGCGTAGTACGTGCCGGTCCGGGCAGGACGCAGCACCACCTCGGCCGACCGGCCCAGCTCCTTGATGAGTTCCATCACGTGGACATCGTTGGTGAACCAGTGATGGTAGAACTTCTCGAGCCGCGTACCACCGGCGGCGAAGCTGCCGGCGAGGCCGCCGACTTCGGCGTCGCGCTCCAGCACCGTGGCGCGGACACCGCGCCGGCCGAGCTCGTAAGCCGCAGCGAGTCCGCAGAAACCGCCGCCGATCACCGCGACGTGGGGCCGGGAGCCGCCCGCCATCGTCCGGCTACTCATCGAAGCGAATTTCCCCTACCCAGAGGTGTGTGTAGGAGCCGTCCTCGTTGCCGAGGAACTGGCCGGTGCGGATGCCATTGAAGTCGTAATCGGGAAGTTCTCGCAAAGCGACGCACCGCTCGGCTGACCGAAACCAACGGCCACCACGGTCGTTGAAGCGGAAGTCGAGGTTGTCGAAACCGTACTGCTTGCGATGTTCGGGCAGATCGCTCGTGTCCGCCGGGACAATGTGCAGGAAGAAGGGTTCCTGCACGTCCTCCGCGCCGCACGGCTCCTTAGACAAGATCAACATGTCATCGGTGAGATGGACATCGAAGGTGGAGCGGATTGACGGCTTACGAGTCAAGATTGCCTCCAAATCTCTCACCGCATCAGTAACGTAGCGGTTTATCAAGGCTGCCGTATCTTCAATCAGATAGAGACGGGGCTTTCCGCCAGAAACCACCTCCTTAACAGAAATCCCCGGCATATTACTCTCCAACACCGTCAGTTTCAGCCAAGTAACAAACCAGATTCTGCCGTTGCGATGTTCGTGCCAGTAGGCCAAGTCAGCCATCTCACGGAGACACGAATTCGGAGAGCGCCGGCACCAGCCAGAGGTTCCATAGTGGCAATTGGCCGGTTTTTCTTCATTTCCTTGATAGAACTGCATGACCGGGATTGGCCCCCAGTCTGCGTAGACCATGTCCTCTTCCCGCACCCGTTTTTTCAGTACGGCGAGAACGGCCTTGATGTTTTCACGTGTCTGGTACGGACTGTCCTGCCGCATGGCGCCTACCCCGGCAAGCACTGTCGCACCAGCCATTACAACGAGCAAGGCCGGCGTCGTCCACCCTCGGCGCGTGAGCAAGGATAGACGACCGGCGGTCCAATGAAAGGCCAAACCGACCGCCAGGAAGACAATCGGACCCAGATAGATGTCTTGGCGAATGGCCCCAAGCGGATATATTCCCAGCACGGCAGCACCGGCGGAAACTGCAATGCAAAACGAAAATAGAACTGCGATGGCGCTGGTTTGCAACTTGCCTCGAAACTTTCCGAGGAATGCTGCGGCGAGGAGGATCGCGAATGCGGCAAGCGCCGCTATCGCAACAACCTCTGGCAAATGATACTTCAACGAGCTCCAGATTCCATCAATCGAAAACTCGAAGATTTCGAGGATCGAGTGCGCGTCGAATTTTCCCTGATAGTAGTACGCCCACAAATAGCCACCCGAGCCGAATCCCCCTTCCTGCCATTGATAGCGTAGAGTCATCAAGTAGCTCAAGGTACCCCCAGCCAGGAAGAACCCACAGGGCGCGGCCAAGTCCAAGCGTCGTTTCAGCTCAATCCCCAATCCGGCCAGGGCAGGCACTCCCCTTTCCTGTTCGGAGACGCGTGGAGCGACGACGGCGGCGCCCATGACGGCGGCGCCGAACAGCACCAAGCCGTACTGGAGCAACGGCGCAAGGAACAGCGAAACGCAAAGCAGGGCCTTCCGGCCGTCCCGCAGATACCGCAGCAGCCCCGCTATCATCAGCACGGCAAGCAGCGCGTCGATGGAGTATTCCCGCGCATCCTGCGCGTGCCGGATTGCTTCAGCCGAAAGCGTGGCGAGCAGGGCCGCCAGAAACGCGGCTCCCCGAGCGACCCCGAGGCGCGGCAGCAACAAGAGCATCACGGCGACGGTCAGAACGCTGGCCGTCGCCGGCACGACCCGAATACTGAAGGGCGTGCTCTCGACTTTCTGTACCGCGTACAGGACCAGGGGGTACAGGATTGGAGAGGAGTTACCGTAACGGGTACCGGGGATTACTTCCGAGAGCGCGCCTCTCGAAATATTGGCCGCTGCCGCTTCGTCATGCCGTAGAGACTTCTCCGAAAGGTCATGGAAGCGCAGCCCCGCCGCGGTGACAAGCAAGACGACGCAAGCCGCGTAGTACAGACGCGTTTTGCGGTCGCGGCCGAAATCGACGACACGCAGGGCCATGGCGCGCATCCCTATCGCTTGCATCGGGCCTCCCCCGCGGCGCCCGCCCGGATCGTCGTCGCCGCGGAAGCTTGGGGTGCCGCGGGCGGGTTGTCGAAGGCCGGCGGGGCCGAAGCCCCATAAGCGCTAACTTGTTTTCCGAACTGGTTTGCGTACCATGACACGCCGGTTTGCAACGCGGAGGCTGGCGAGTGAACGAGGATTGGGAAGTGCTGATGGCGTTTCTGCCAAGTGATTGGCGCACGCTGGCCGACGACACCGGGGCTCTGAAGGGCCTGCGCAAGGACAAATCGGTCGAGAACCTGCTGCGCACGCTTCTGCTGCACTTGGGGTGCGGGCACTCGTTGCGTGAAACCGTGGTGCGGGCCAGGAAGGCGCGTCTGGGCGATCTGTCCGATGTCGCGCTGCTCAAGCGGCTGAGGAAGTCGAGGGACTGGCTGCACGCCTTGTGCGTGGAGCTGTTCCGCGACTACGGCGTTGGTGTTGCCGACAGCGATGGCTTCGAGGTCAGGGCGTTCGATGCGACGACGGTGAAGGAGCCTGGCAAGACCGGTGGGCTGTGGCGGGTCCACTACAGCGTGCGCCTCCCGTCGTTGGCCTGCGACTTCTTCAAGCTCACGCCCACCCGGGGTCCGGGGACTGGCGAGTCGTTCTCGCACTTCCCCATCGCTCCCGGTGACTTCATTGTGGCCGACCGCGGCGACTCGACAGCCAACGGCATCGGGCACGTGGTATGCGCGGGTGGTTATGTGACGGTGCGTGTGAACACCGGTTCGCTGGCGTTTCACACGGCTCGGGGCGAGTCGTTCGACCTGCTCGGGGCGGTCACGTCGCTCAAGCGCGCCGGCGCCGTGCGGTCGTGGCCGGTGACGGTGGTGTCCGGCGATGGGGTGGTGTCGGGTCGGGTGTGTGCGTTGCGAAAGACCCGGGAAGCGGTCCGGATGGCCCATGAGAGATTGCATCGGACGGCTTCGCGCAAGGGGACGCAGCTTCAGCCCGAGACGCTGGAGTTTGCGCGCTACGTCATTGTATTCACGACGTTTCCCGCGCTCATGAGCGCCTCGCAGGTGCTGGAGTGGTATCGCATCCGCTGGCAGGTCGAGTTGGTGTTCAAGCGGTTCAAGTCGCTGGCGCAGTTGGGGCATCTGCCGAAATACGATGACGAGAGCGCCAAGGCTTGGCTGTACGGCAAGCTGCTGGTGGCGTTGCTGGTGGAGAAGCTGATTCGCCATGCCATCGCGATTTCCCCCTGGGGATACGACCTGGAGGCGACATCGCCCCCACAGTGCGTGGCGTGACTTCAAGTTCGTGCTCAACCAGGTGATGCGAAGCATCGAACCCCCGATGGCGTTGACGCGGATGCTGGGCGAATGGAACGACATCTCCAGAGCATTGGCTGAACCGCCTCGCCGTCGCTTCCCTCAATTGTCGGAATACTTCGATTATTGATGAAAAAACAAGTTAGCGCTTATGGGCCGAAGCCCCCCCGCGGCCCGGAACGGGCGGGACGCCACCTCGGACGCGCCGCGGGCGGATGCCGCGTGCGAGCAAATAGAACAGCCCGGCGGCGGTCGACGACACCCACAGCACCGCGTGAACGGTCAGCGCGAAGGCGATGGCGACTTCCGCGGAGGCGCCATAGGCTTCGAGGCCCTGGGCGGCGAACCAGTCGAAGGTCCCGACATGGCCCGGCGCGCTGGGAATGGCGGTAGCGAGCGTGCCGGCCGCGAGGGAGAACCACGGCCCCATGGGTTCGGCCCCGGCCCGGACTCCCGCCGCCACGGTCGCGAACACCGCCCCTTCGCAGGCCCAGGCGGCGGCCGACAGACCGATGAGTACGAGCATCCTGGGCCTGGAGTGTGCAAGGCGCAGGCCCTCGGCCAGATGGGCACCGTGTTTGGAAACGGCGTGCGCCCAGCGCCGGCCCTTGATGCGACGGCGCCCCGGCAAGCGCTCCCGGATACGCCCGAGCACGGGCACGAGCAGCGGCAGGACGAGGATCGCGGCGAGCCCTGCGCCCGCCAGCGACGCCGCCGCCACGACGAAGCCGCGTGGGAAGGCGCCGTCCGGCAGGCCGAGCAGGCCGAGACAGAGAATCCCGGTCAGCACGGCCACGTCCAGGATCCGCTCGACCACGAGGGTTCCCGCCACGGCCATGGCCGGCGCCCGAAGCTGGCGGCGAAAGCCCAGGACCCGCAGCGCGTCGCCGGCCCGGAACGGCGCCACGTTGTTGACCGCCATGCCGGCGAGGAACGGCCCCGCGCAGGCGCCGAGCGGCAAGGTCGGCTCCAGCGAGCGCAGCATCCACCACCAGCGCACGATGCGTACGGCGTAGCCGGCGGCCAGGAAGGCCAGGGCGAGCAGGACCGTGGAGACCGACAAACCGGCGAATGCCCGGCCCAGCACGTCAAGGTCCACCTCGCGCGCGAGCAGCCACACGAACCCCGCCGTCGTGGCGAGACCGACCGACAGCTTCAGCCATCGCACCGTCCCGCTACTCATCCGCAGGCTCGTCCCGCATTGCCCGCCGGCCAGTGGGCGGGAACCCCAGCCCTTCCTTCACCAGATAGAGCGGCCGGCGCTTCACCTCGCCGTAGATGCGCCCCAGATACGCACCCAGGATGCCGAGGCATATGAGCTGTACGCCGCCGAGGAACAGGACGGCGACGAGGAGCGACGCCCAGCCGGAGACCCAGGCGGCGGTAAGGAGGCGAAGGACGAGGACATAGACGATGCCCGCCAAGGCCAGCCCGGAAGCGAGAAAGCCGAGCCACGTCGCCAGGCGCAGCGGCGCGAGGGAGAACGACACAATGCCGTCGATGGCGAGACGCAGCATCTTCCCGAACGGGTACTTGGTCTCGCCCGCCGTCCGGGCGGCGCGCCGATAGGGGACCGGCTCCTGGCGAAAGCCGGTCCAGGCCACCATGGCGCGCGCGAAGCGGTCGCGCTCCGGCATGGCGAGGAAGGCGTCCACCACCTTGCGGTCCATGAGCCGGAAGCCGCCGGTGTCGAGTGGAATGGAGATGTCGGCGAGCCGGTCGAGGAGGCGGTAGAAGGCGCCGGCCGTCCAGCGCTTGAACCGCGTCTCGCCGTCGCGGTCGGTGCGCAGGCCGTAAGCGACGTCGGCGCCCCGGCGCCAGCGCTCCAGCATCTCGGGGATGACCTCGGGCGGGTCCTGGAGGTCGGCGTCGATGAGGACGACGGCATCGCCGGCCGCGCATTTCATGCCGGCGGTAATGGCGATCTCATGGCCGAAGTTGCGGGACAGGGCAAGGACCCGCACGCGCGCATCGGCGTGCGGGAGTTCCCGCAGGAGGTTCAGCGTGGCGTCGCGGCTGCCGTCGTCGACGTAGACGAGCTCGAAGTCGAGATCGGAGACGGCTTCCAGGGTGGCGACGAGGCGGCGATGGGTCTCGCCGATGACCGCTTCCTCGTCGAAGCAGGGGACGACGACCGACAGGAACGCGCGGAGGTTGCCTCCGTTGGGGCGGGGGAAGTCATTCAAAATCAGTACCGAAATGAGCCTGAACGAAGACGATTTTCCATGCTTGGGGCCGAGTCGGGATACGGCTGAAACGGTGTGCGATCATGCCTTGGATGCTTTTGATGCTCAAACCTGGAAGTGCTCGATCATCGGAAATGGCATCGTCCGGCTGCCCTGTGTTTCGGGGACGTCCCGTTCGCTGTGGATGAGACGGCCGACGAGGGTGACGACACAGGCGGCGGTGGAGAACACGTCGGCCCATTCGGACGGCCGTGACCGGACGATGCCGGAAGCGTTGCGATGCGAAAGCGGTCATACTCGTCGCGGCCATCGGCAAAGGCGCTGCCGATGGAAGCGAGGAACCGAACCATGCGCTTCTTCAACACCACCGGCCCGGTCAATCCCGCAGACCACTACTGCATCCCGCCGCTCGAGCGTTTCGACCTCGACGAGGTGCTGGCGCTCGTCCGGACGAAGAAGTACTTCGTGCTGCACGCGCCGCGCCAGACGGGCAAGACCTCCGCCCTCCTGGCGCTGTGCGACCTGCTGAACACGCAGGGCTACGGCTGCGTGTACACCACCGTCGAGGGGGCTCGGACGGCTCGCGACGACCTGGTGGAGGCGATGCGGGCGGTGCTCGCCAGACTGGGCTCGCAGGCGCGGTCGACGCTGGGCGACCAGTTCCTGGACGGCGCCTGGCCCGGCATCCTCGCGAGATTCGGTCCGAACGAGGCGTTGAGCGAAGCGCTGAAGCGCTGGGCGGAAGCGTCGCCGAAGCCGCTCGTGCTGCTCATCGACGAGATCGACACCCTCCAGGGCGACCCGCTGCTCTCGACGCTGCAACAGTTGCGGGCCGGCTACCCCATGCGCCCGGCCGCCTTTCCGCAGTGCGTGGTCCTGTGCGGGCTGCGCGACGTGCGCGACTACCGCATCCGGTCCACCAGCAGTCCGTTCAACATCGTGGCGAAGTCGTTGCGCTTGGGGGACTTCACGCAGGAGGAGACGTTGACCCTCCTCGACCAGCACACCGGGGAGACGGGGCAGGCGTTCACCCCCGAGGCGTTGGAGGCGGTGTGGACCCAGACCCTGGGCCAGCCGTGGCTGGTGAACGCGCTGGCCTGGGAGACCTGCTTCGAGCGCAAGGCCGGGCGCGACCGCACTCGTGCGGTGAGCGCGGACGACGTCGCCGAGGCGCGCGAAGCGCTCATCGTGCGCCGGGTGACGCATCTGGACCAGTTGGCGGACAAGCTCGGGGAGGAGCGCGTGCGCCGGGTGGTCGAGCCGATGCTCAGCGGGGCGGACGAACGGCGCGCGACCAACCGCGACATCGAGTACGTGCGCGACCTCGGCCTGATTGCCCGGGATGCGCCGGTGCGCATCGCCAATCCCATCTACGCGGAGGTCGTGCCGCGCGAGCTGGGCTGGATTCTGCAGGAGGAGCTGGACCTGAACACGACGTGGTACGTGGACGCGGACGGCGGATTGAACGTGGACAAGCTGATGGAGGCGTTCCAGGACTTCTTCCGCCGGCACTCGGAGCACTGGAAGAACCGGTTCATGTACGAGGAGGCGTGGCCGCAGATTCTGTTGCAGGCGTACCTGCACCGGGTGGTGAACGGGGGCGGTCGCATCGAGCGGGAGTACGGCCTGGGCCGGGGGCGGGTGGATTTGCTGCTTGTCTGGCCGCAGAGCCTGCCCCCGGAGGAATCGGGGGGCGTGCGGGTGCGGGAGTACGTGGTGGAGTGCAAGGTGGTACGGGTGGGAGACGGGTTGGAGAGCACGGTTCGAGACGGTGTGGAGCAGACGGCGGGGTACATGGCCCGTTGCGCGGCGGAGGCGGGGCATCTGGTGGTCATCGACCGGCGCGAGGGGCGGAGCTGGGAGGAGAGGGTGTTCCACCGGCAGCACCGCTCGCAAGACGGCGTGCCGGTGGAGGTCTGGGGGATGTAACGCGACGGCCCCGGGCTGCCCCGTCTGTGAGAGGGTCGATGCCGGAGCGTTCCGGCATGGCTTTCACCGGTCGATGGAGACGGTCCGCCCAAGTCCCGATGCCGCGCCACCGGCCTCCAGGCTCAGCATCGTGAGCTTGCGCCCCCTGCCCCAGCGGTACTGGCCGAGGACGCCGGACGCGCGGATGACGCGGTGGCAGGGGATGATCCAGGCGACGGGGTTGGATGCGATCGCGTTGCCGGCCGCGCGCGACGCGCCCGGCGCCCCGATTCGATGGGCGAGATCGCCGTACGACGTGACACATCCGGGCGGGATCGCCAGCAGTGCGCGCCAGACCTTGATCCGGAACGGGGTGCCGCGAAGATGCAGCGTGAGGTCGCCGCCGTCCGGCTCGCCGAACATCGTCCTCGAGACGCCGGCGGTGGCGTCTGCATCCTCGACGAAGGTGGCCGCCTCGAAGCCGCGGGCGAGCTCCGCGAACGTCTCGCGGCGCCGGGCCGGAGAGGTGAACGCGAGCCCGCACACCCCGCGGGCGGTACGCATGATCAGGCACTGACCGAACGGCGACGGGTGAACGCCGTATCGAATGGTGAGCCCCCGTCCCCGGTGCTTGTATTCACCGGGCGTCATCGCCTCGACGTTCACGAACAGGTCGTGCAGCCGGCCGGGTCCGGACAGCCCCGAGGCGTACGCCGCATCGAGCACGCTACGCGATTGCGCCAGGATGTCCTTCGCGCGCTCCAGGGTGAGGAACTGGACGTACTTCTTCGGACTCAGCCCCACCTGGCGCCGGAACAGACGCTGGAAGTGATACTCGCTCAGACCCGCGTGGCCGGCCGCCTCGGCCAGCGAAGGCTGGCGCTCGAAGTTGCGTGACAGCCATTCGAGCGCGCGCTCGACCCGCGGCGCGTCGTCCTCGCTCGGGACAGGCGCATGAGGCGGGGCGGTCATCGTCGTCGGGACTTCGTGCGTGGTCATCACCATGTTCTCCTCGGTATGGGACCCCGGCAGCGGGGCGCGGTCGAGACGCGGGGTCTCAATCGCACGCGCGCTCGACGGTCGAGATCATCGCGCTGGATCGATGGCTCGGCGACCCGAATCTTGCGCAGATCCGCTATTGGCCGATGCAGCGTTGCCCGCGCTTGAATGCGCCCGGATCGGCCACCGGCTCCGCGCCCCGGAACGTCCTGTCAGAGGAAGGAGGCTGGTGGTTCGAAACCGCGACCACCACCCCGCGGGCCGTCTCCGGGGCGGTGACGAGGTCTCGCCAGACGTCCGCGAGACCGTCCCGGGTGACCGCACGCACCGCCCCCAGGAGCCGCTCGCGCCGGTCGAATTCGTAATGTTCGCGGTCGATCTCGCCCCAGTACCGCTCGGTGCGTTGGTCGAGACGGGTCTCGGCCTCCAGCAACGTGCTCTCCACCGCGGCCCGGTGGCGCTCGAAGACCGCCGACGGCATGTCGCGGAGCGCGGCGCCGGACCGGTGGAGAAAGGAATCCACGTGCCGGTGAAGGGCCTCGGGCGGGGTGGACGGGGATTGGACCACCAGCGCGAGGCCCGGCACGTCGAGCACCCGCAGCGGGGACGCGCGGCCTTCGTGGCCGAGGAGATGCGAGGCGAGCGCAAACGGCTTTGCCCGGTAGTACGGGCGCAGCGGCGGGATCGCGAACGAGAGCGAGATGGTGCGGATCTCGCGGATCGGCTCGACGTCGAGCCACGCGGGCAGAAGTCCCTCCCGATGGAGCGGCGTGGTGATGCGCGGTGGTTCGTAGTCGCGGCGCGGTACCGCGGTGAATCGCGTCCGCACCCAGTGTTCCAGCACGTCGAGCAGCTCGCGGCCGACGACGACGAGTTTCATCAGGTGTGACGAGTAACGGCTCTCGTAGAAGTCGATCAGCTCGTTTCGGACATCGGCGCCGGGGCGGTCCGCGAGCGTATCCGCGGTGCCGACCAGGAACCGCGAAAGCGGATGACGCGGGTGGAGGGGTCTGCCTCCACGCGGCAAAGCTGCGAAGCCGGTCGCTGCCGCGCCGCGAGACGTACTCCGAGTGCACGACCTGGCGCTCGCGCTCGACGTACTCGCGGTCGAACCGGGGGGAGATGAAGAACTGGGCGAATCGGTCGAGCGCGCCTTCGAGGTACGCGGCGTCGACATCGTAGTTTCGACTGCGCCGGCAGACCGGATTGGACCCCGGCCCGCCTCGAATGGTTCGGCGATTCGTCCCTGCCCGCGATCACCGCCCGGCGCCTGGACGGGTGGCGGCGGCCAACGCAGACGCCATTTCGTGCCCCGCGGCAGTGCTCTCAATCTATCAGCTTTCCGTGCTCGTCGAAGAATGGGTAGGGTCCGGCTAAATCGCCGATAAAGCTCATATGGCTGATGAGACCCGTGTCCTCCCGCCACATTTTGATGCGGCACGAGAGAAGGATTTCAAATATAAGGAGGGTGACGAAAATAGAGTTTCCAGGTGACGGCGGTTTCTGCATCGAAGCGCGTGTCACGGTAACCGGATCGGTGAATTGCACCCGCGATGAAGTTGGAAACCTTAATTCGATCAGTCTCCTAAGGAGATTCAGAACGACGAGACGGCGGAGGATGGTCACGGACGGGTAGAGTACAGGAGCTATTTTTTGTCCACTGATTTGAGTGCATTGTCTGGTGTGAAGAAGTGGAGTCATTTCGCAGAGCGGTGCGTTCGCACTGGGGAATCGAGAATGAGTTGCACTGGAGATTGGATGTGACGTTTCGTGAGGACGAGAGTCGGATTCGTCGAGGCAACGCGCCGCATGATATGGGAGTGATTCGCCATGTGGCGCTCAATCTGCTGAAGCGCGAGCCAACGAAGATCAGTGTCAGGAAGAAGCGTATCCGGGCGGCGTTGAACGATGGCTTCCGAGATAACGTATTGATGGGACAATGATTTTATATGCGGTTGCCCTGGGGACGCAGGTGCGCTCACCGCCTGGGGAAATTGGGGCGATCGGGGCCGTAGTGGGTCGTCAGGTAGGCGAGGATGCGGCCGCGGTCCGGCTCCTCGATCGGGGTCATGCCGTTCTCCTCGACCATCTGCTCCAGCAGCTCCTCCCAGTCCGGACGGGTGAGCCCCTGCTGGGCGACGATCCGTTCGGAGTGGCAGGCGGTGCAGTAGGCGTGGGTCTCCTCGGCGCCCTCGCCGGCCACGAGGACGCCGAGATCGGGGGGCCGGATCGGTCGTGGCGCCACGGCTTCCCCGCCCGGTGTGCCCTGCGCGGCTCCCCGGCCCTCGGGGGCGGCGTGCTTCGAAACGAAGTCGGCAGGGGCCGGCGAGTTCCGATCGAGCCAGACGATGAGGTCGGCCCGGTCGACGTCGCTCGCAATGCCCGGAAACACCATTGCCGTCCCCTCGATCTCCGCCATCGGTTGACGCAGGTAGCGGTCCAGGCGCTCCGCAGACCAGATTCCTCCGAACGACAGCATGGCGGGCGTATAACGGCCGAATCCTTCGGCCGCCGCGACCGGGCGGCCGACGACTCCCCATAGATTCGGCCCAATCGTGTGTGCGGCGCCTTCGTCGATGGAGTGACAGGCGCTGCACACCCGGAAGACTTTCTGCCCGCGCTCGGGCGAGGCGGCCGCGAGCCGCTCCTGGAGGGATGCCTCACCGGCGACGCCGGCGACGGCCAGAACGATTGCCGGGAGGGTGCCCGAGAGCGCGACTCCCAGGATTGCGAACGGGTGAGCCATCTTCGCCCGCCGTCGATGTCCAGGGCCTTCGGGATCTCCCGCTGAAACGAGGATCCGGCGTGATCCGGGACGGGTCACCGGCCGGTCCTTGCGAGAAGGTGTCCGGCGAGGCCGCCGTGGCCGGTCAACCCCATGTCCCGCATGGCCCGGGGCAAGGCCGACCGGGTCCCGGCTCCGGTGTGGTGGTGGTCTTGACGGGCATTTCGCGAGCAGCTTCCCTGTATCCGTGGTCGGCCGGTATCGTATCGCTGCTTGCGCGCGGGATTGAAGATACGCGGGTTGTACGTGGCGTTGGCGGTCCCCCGCGCCGGGCCGGCTCGGTCCTCCCCCCGCCCCCGGCTCGCCGGCGTCGTCGATGACCGACCTGAGCAACGGAGCACTGCAATGCCGGCTTCGGGCCGGCTCCGCGGCACGTTCCACGCAGCGCCCGCATGATGAGTAATTTCCGTCGGCTTACCGGCGGATATCGGAGGAGCAGCCATGCGTATCGTTGTCCTGAACCCGAATTCGACGGAGGCGGTGACCGACGGGATCGATACCGCCCTCGACCCACTGCGCCTCGACGGCGGCCCCTCCATCGAGTGCGCGACCCTGGCCAAGGGCCCGCCCGGCATCGAGACCGACGCCCACGTGCAGGCGGTCGCGGCGCCGATCGCCCGATTCGTGGCGTCGAGAGAGGATGGCGCCGCCTTCGTCATCGCCTGCTTCAGCGATCCGGGGCTCGCCGAGGCCCGCCGAGCGACCCGGCGGCCGGTGCTCGGAATGGCGGCGTGCGGGCTATTGACGGCGACCGCGCTCGGGTCCCGCTTCGGGGTGATTTCCATCCTGGAGCAGGCGGTCCCGAGGCACCTGCGCTACTACGATGCGCTCGGCGTCCGGTCCCGTCTTGCCGGCGACCGCGCGGTCGGGGTAGGGGTCACCGGCCTCGCCGACGAATCCCGAACCCTCGGCCCGATGATGGCCACGGGCGCAGCGCTGCGCGACGAGGACGGGGCCGACGTGCTGGTGCTCGGCTGCGCGGGAATGGCACGGTACCGCGAGCGGCTTGAAGATTCGCTCGGCATCCCGGTCGTCAATCCGGTGCTGGCCGCCGCCGGCATGGCGATCTCGGTCCTGGTGTCGCGCGGTCCCGCCGCGTGACGCGACACGTATGCCGGGCGGCGGCAACGGATGGACGCTTGGCGTGCTGCCTTCCCGTGCTTCGAGCCGAGCCCGCCGCGCCGGGAGCCGCGGCGGGCTGCCGGGTAGCGAGCGGGGATGGCGGCGCCGATCGTCAGGTCGCGGGCAGCTTTCCGTCCCTGCGTCCGAGATCGCGCTCTCCCATCAGCAGCCGGAACGGGACCAGCATCGCGCAGGCGACCGCGACCTTCACGCCGTAGTCGCCAATCGCCAGGGTCACCCACGGGACTTCGGTGAACGCGAAGGCGAGGCTGAAGAACAGGGCGGTGTCCAGCGCTGAAGCCAGCGTCGAGGAGGCCAGCGGAACCTGCCACCAGGCGGCGAGACGGCGCAGGCGATCGTAGAGCCACACGTCGGCGAGCTGGGCGAGCAGGAATGCGGTGCCCGATGCGAGCGCGATCCGCACCGTCGAGGTGTACAGCGAGAGCGCCACACCGCATGCGAATCCGACGTAGACCACCCGGCGAGCCGCATCCGGTCCGATCCGCCGGTTGATCAGGTCGGTCACGAGAAAGGCCACCGGGTAGGTCAGCGCGCCCCAGGTCAGCCAGTCGTTGATCTGGATCCGGACCAGGAAGTTGGACGCGGCGACGATGATCGCCATCGCGGCGACGCCGGTCACCGATGGATTCACTGCGCGCTTCTCCTGCGTTCAGGGCTGCTTTCGGCGCGGATGGATGGGAATCGCCGGCATCGCTTGCGGGCTCATGGCGCGGAAGTCCCGCCCGGGATTGGCTCAGGACGCTCCCGGAGAACCCGGCGGGTGTTCCGCCATCGCCAGCATGGCGTGCAGCAGCACGTTGCAGCCCATCTCCAGATCTTGCGGGGTCGCGTTCTCGATCTCGTTATGGCTGATACCGTCTTCGCAGGGCACGAAGATCATGCCGGTCGGCGCCACCGTGCAGACTTGGCAGGCGTCGTGCCCGGCGCCGGAGACGATGTCCCGATGGTCGTACCCCAAGCCGGCCGCGGCCTCCCGGACCGCCCCGACGCACCTGGGATCGAACCGGATCGGCGGCTTGTCCCAGATCTGCTCGACGGCCACGTCCACGCCGGACCGCTGCGCGATGCCCGCGAACGAGTCACGGATCTCGGCATCCATCGCGGTCAGGGCGTCCGCATCGGGGTGGCGGACATCGACCGAGAAGCGCACTTCTCCCGGGATCGTGTTCCGGGAATTCGGGCTCACGTCGAGCTGACCGACGGTGCCGACCGCGTGCGGGGCCTTTTCGAGCGCGATCTCCTCCAACCGTGCCACCATCCGCGCCGCCGCCGTCAGCGCGTCCTTCCGGGCCGGCATCGGCGTCGTCCCGGCGTGCGAATCCCGCCCGCGAACCTCCACGTCGTACCAGCGCTGGCCCTGGGCGCCGCCGACCACTCCGATGGGAACCCCTGCCTGCTCGAGGATCGGACCCTGCTCGATATGGGCCTCGAACAGGGCGCCGAGGGGATGCTCGCCGCAGGGCTCGGCGCCCTTGTAGCCGATGCGCGCGAGCTCGTCTCCGAGGGTATCGCCTTCGGGGCTGCGGAGCCGCCAGGCGAAGTCCCGGTCGAACAGCCCCGCGAACACCCCCGAGGCGATCATCGCCGGGGCGAAGCGCGAGCCTTCCTCGTTGGTCCAGTCGATGACCTCGATGGGCGCTTCCGTCTCGACCCCGGCGTCGTTGAGGGTGCGCACCACCTCCAGCGCGGCCAGCACGCCGTAGATCCCGTCGAACTTGCCGCCGTGGGGCTGCGTGTCGAGATGGCTCCCGGCCGCCACTGGCGGCAGATCCGGGTTGCGCCCCGGGCGCCGGGCGAACATGTTGCCCATCTCGTCCACGGTGACCGTGCACCCGGCCCGCTCGCACCAGGAGGCGAAGAGATCACGCGCGCGCTTGTCGTCGTCGGTCAGTGCGAGCCGGCCGCAGCCTCCCCCGGGAAGGGCGCCGATCTTCGCCATCTCCATGATGCTCTCCCACAGGCGGGCGCCGTCGACGCGCAGATTGCCGCTGGGGGTCACCATCGGCGCGGACCTCGGGGCCGCATTCGAGGTGGAAGGCGAACGCGGGATTCATTCGATATCGGCATTGGCATGGTGACGGGTCTCGCCGAGCCCGGGAATGCGCCGGTGCCGGTGCAGGGATGGCGGGAGCCGCCGGCGCGCGGCGCGATGCAATGATCGGAGATCGCGAGCCGGGAGAAGCTTGGCGTCCCGGCGCAGGTGGTGGCGGCTTCGATGCTCGCACGGTTCGCGAGCGGGCCGCGGGTGGGGATGCCGAGCCCGTATTCCATCGGAATGTCCTCCATGCGCTCCGCAGTGGCCGGGCGCATGGTAACCGAGAGACGCGAGGCGGCGCTACGCAACGGGGGGGGCGTGCGAAGCGGGTTGCAGTACCCGATTTGCTGTGCAATTCTGAATCGGAACTTCAAATTATCATGATGATTCGAGATTGATGTTCAAACGGAACCTGCTGCTCCCGCCACCGGGGGAAGACACGTTCTTCCTCTGGGGCCCGCGCCAGATCGGCAAGACGACGCTGCTGCGGCAATGTTACCCAGGCGCGCGTTGGGTCGATTTGCTCAAGGCGGACGAGTTCCGCCGCTACATGGCCAACCCGGAGCGGTTGCGCGAGGAGATCGAGGCCGCCGGAACGGTGCCGGGCGAGCAGGTGGTGATCGACGAGATCCAGAAGGTGCCGGGCCTGCTCGACGAAGTGCATTGGCTGATCGAGAACCGCGGCGTCCGCTTCGCGCTGTGCGGGTCGAGCGCCCGGAAGGTACGGCGGGGCGCTGCGAACCTGCTCGGCGGGCGCGCGCTGCGGTTCGAGCTGCGAGGGTTGACCGCGGCCGAGATCGGCGACGGCTTCGACCTGACCCGCATGCTGAACCACGGCTACCTGCCGCGAATGGTCGAGGCCGCCGCACCGGCGCGGCGTCTCGACGCCTATGTCGCCAACTATCTCAGGGAGGAGGTCGCGGCCGAGGGGCTGGTGCGCAACCTGCCGGCATTCTCCGGCTTTCTGAACGCGGCGGCGCTTTGCGACGGCGAGTTGATCAACTTCTCCAACGTCGCCGCGGATTGCGGCGTCTCCAGCCACACGGCGCGGGTGTATTTCGAGATTCTCGAGGACACGCTGCTCGGCCGGTGGTTGCCGGCCTTCCGCAAGCGTGCCAAGCGGCGGGTCGTCCGTGCGCCCAAGTTCTATTTCGCGGACGTGGGTATCGTGAACCGGCTGGCGCGGCGCGGTGTATTGACGCCGGGGTCCGAGCTCTACGGCAAGGCGTTCGAGAACTGGGTGTTCCACGAGCTCTCGGCCTTCATCGCCTACCGGGAGGTGGCGGCCGAGCTGAGCTACTGGAGACTGGCCGGGGGGACGGAGGTGGGTTTCGTCGTCGACGATGGGCTCGTGGCCGTGGAGGCCAAGGCCGGCGCGCGTATCTCCAATCGCCATCTGAAAGGGCTGCGCAGCTTCGCGCAAGACCATCCCGAGGTCGCTCGTCGCGTGCTGGTATGCCTGGAGCCGCGACCAAGGCGCACCGAGGACGGTATCGACGTGCTGCCGGCCGAGGACTTCGCAGCGCAACTGTGGCGGGGCGGGCTGGGCTTCGGTTGAATCCGCAGGCACCGCCCCTCGCAAACGCCGCCCGGCAAACCGGCGATCCCCTGCCCGCCGCCGTCCGCGGTCCGGTTTGCCCGCCTACCCACGAACCGGTTGCGTTTCCCGTTTCTGCTACGCCATACGCAAGTTCAGCCGCCCGGCCAGACATCTTGCAAAGCCTTGCTTACTCGTTTGAGTGTTTCAGAAGGCAGCCCTTTGCTATCTTTCAGTAAATTTTTGTATGTGCTGGATAATTTAAATTTACCAACAAACTTATTATTAATTACCGGTTCTCCTGATTTCGGGTTAATGAAGAACATCTTTTTATCATACAGACGATGTATATCCACTCTCAGGGCGATGCCGTTTTTCGGTGTATCGCTGCCGTCATCTTTGTCTGGTATGATATGCGCGGCTTCGAGCACTAATTCCGTCTTTTCCCTACTTATTACACACTTCCTATCTTTGGCAATAATTTGATCTCTGAATGTATTTTTCCGATTCCTTCTACGATATCCGCGATGTTCTTTCGGTTCACGCAATTCATACTTTCTCCATCCACATTTATCTTTTCCTTTGGATTTGAATTTGAACCCATTATCGCCCTTCCAATGATAATTT
This sequence comes from uncultured Gammaproteobacteria bacterium, assembly GCA_958295835.1. Lineage (GTDB taxonomy): Bacteria > Pseudomonadota > Gammaproteobacteria > HK1 > HK1 > HK1. The sequence goes on along the minus strand of OY282378.1, from coordinate 1,870,206 downwards.
CCATGATTTTCTCCTTGTTCAACGATTATTCTGTTTGTTCCCCAACAACTATCATAACTATCATCTTGAATTTTCGGATTTAGACCTCTATCATACCTCACGACGATATCAATGCGACCGTTAGTCGATCGTTCTATCCAGACTTCGGCTTCAAACTTAGTAAATTCACGTATTTTTGGCGACCAAAATTCCGTTTGCATTTGAACACATTCTCCATAACCATCCTCCAGATTATCCAGATCGATATCGTCGATGTATTCTGTCCCTGACTCTGCCTCTGGCCTCCATTCAACGATGATTCCCATCGTGCTCTCCTGTTTTTTCGTGCCTGTACGAGCGATCGGATGCGATCAGGCGATGTCGGCCGCTTGGCGGTCAGCGCGGAACCTGATGTCTTCCCACGTCAGTGGCCGACCTTTCGGGACCGGGCGGAAGTGGCCCTCGGGGCCTTCCAGGAACGCCTTCCCATCGCGTCCGACGACCACCGCTTCGCCCCGTGCGAACTTTTCCGCCCGGAACCGCTCGCCCCATGCCTCGAGCGCAATGGCCACGGACACCGCTTCCCGCAGCGCCTCGTCGCCGTCCACGTTGATGCCGTATTCGCTCAGATCGATGTTCATGTGCTCCGCATCATGTCGCGCAAGGTCGCCCGAACGCAAGCGCCGTATTGCCGACAGTTTCCGATGGCCTTCGAGAGGAGCTACCAGGAAGCTGCTTGAATCCCAAGCCCTTGACTGTCCACTGAAACAGGGCAACTCCAGTTTGGATGCGGCCGCGCCGGCGGTCGCCCCTCACAAGCTGCCCGGGAACCATGCTCCCGCCAAGTGCCGCTATGGGCGTGATTCATTCGTCCCGTTCGTCCATCCCTTCGCCCAACGACGCCATGAACTCGGCGCCGGTCATGCGCGGATGGTCGCCGGCGAAGTCATAGCCCGGCGGCTTGTCGTCGATGTAGATTTCGCTGGCGAGCCGGAAGGGGGACTGGTCATCGAAAGCCCCCACCGACATGTAGTACCGATCCGCCTCCTTGAGGTGAAAGAAGAGGCTGGCGCCGCACTCCCGGCAAAATCCCCGCTCCGCCCAGGCGGACGAATCATAACGGCGAAGGTGCTCCGCCCCGCTGAACTCCACCCGGCCTGCGATCGCCGCGATGGCCGAAGCGCCGGACCAGCGGCGGCACTGGCTGCAATGGCAGCTCTGCGCATCGGTCTCGACGTCCTCCGCCGTAAACGACACGGCACCACATAAACATCGCCCCGTCATCGACATGGTCGATTCTCCGTCCGGTTGATTGAGCCGCCCCATCCGTCACACTCCCTCGGCGCGGTGCGGTGTGCGCGGCGCGGATCTCCACGGTATCGCCCGGTTGTTGAAATTGCCCTCGGGGAGGGATGATCATGCGCCGGCGCGGAAATGGAGCGAAGCGCGGTGTGCGCGTCAGGGTTCGCTCGACTACCGCGATCGCTTGTTGCGGCGCCGCCAATTCCGCGGCGGTTCGTACTTGCCGGAGTGAATCCCCGCGCGAGCCGTGCGAGCCGAATTCTCTTCGCCGACGTACCGCCGCGAATAGTGACGATACGCGAGGGCATGGCCTTGCCTGACCATCCGGCCGTTCAGATCGGCGCCGTTCGCGTAACATGTCCCGACTGCCCGTCCGTATTGATCCTGTCCGCGTACACTGCAACTGACCCGGCCTCCTGCGATCATCCCGCGGAGCGCCTTGGCCGCGTCCCTGCCGCATGCCCAAGTCGCGCCATCCGCTCTCCTGCAGCGTTGCTTGCCTTCGAGAGCATCGATTCCATGAAGGCGGATCCGGTTGCCCGCAATTTCGATGGTATCGCCGTCAATCACCTTTGCGGCGCCTTCAAGCATGTTCGGAGAACGTCCTGCCGGCATACCCTGACGGCGTCCCGGCTTCCTGTCCGCCTTGCGGATCTTGTGAACAGGCGTTCCCGGAGGATCGGGATGAATCCATGTACTTTTCGATATCCTGAAATGGCAATGGTATGGTTCGCCACCGGCATGGCAGCCATCGTTGCCAACTTCGCCACTGTGACCTTCTACGTCCATGGACGCAACGAAAGCGACGGCAACCATCACGCCAAGCGTTACCTTCAACCGTTTCACCCTCTCCCCCTCCGGTGCCCGATCAGATACCGTTTCGCGCTGAATCGATGTACTCGTGCGGATGCCGATGAAGTCTGGCCGAATGGCCCGCGTGTTGCAATGCGACCGATGAACCATGCAAACCATACAGCCATGTCCGTGGCGAGCGGTGCCCGGGCTGGTGGGAAATGCGGGTTGATGCCGCGCCGGAAGACCAATGAACGGCACGAGCCATCTCGCCGGGGTCGAGTCGGCGGGACGCTCACCGATCTGGTCGCCTGTGGCGAGGACGGTGGACCGGCCCGATCACAAGGGGGTCACCGGCTCCCAGGATCCGAGCGTCCGTGGCGAGGACGGTATCCTGCATTGGACTTCGCGGCGCAACTGTGGCGGGACGGGCTCGGCTTCGGTCGAGTCCGCAGGCATTCGCACCCGCCGGTAAACCGGAGACACCAGGAGATGGAAGAGATGGAGGACATCGGCGACATCCTCGATCTGGACCGGTATCCGCTGGACAGGCCGGCGAGCCCGCGGGGCAGGGCGCTGGTGGCGGAATGCCGCGCCGCGCTCGACCGTGACGGCCTGTTCAACCTGGAGGGCCTGATGCGGCCGGCCGCCGTCGCGCGCTGCGTGGCCGATCTGAAGCCGCTGATGGAGACCGTCTCCTTCCGGCACGCCCGCTCGCACAACGTCTATTTCCTGGACAGCGTCGAGGGCGCCTCGGAGGACCACCCCGCGCTACGCCGCTTCGAGACCGTGAACCGGACCCTCTGCGACGACCGGATGACCGGCGCCGCGGTCCACCGGATCTATGAGTGGACGCCGCTTGCCGGGTTCCTGGCCCGGGTCCTGCGCAAGCCGCGGCTCTACCTGATGGACGACCCGCTGGCCCGCGCCAACGTCATGTCCTACCACCAAGGTGAAGCGCTCAACTGGCATTTCGACCGCTCGGAGTTCACCACCACCCTGCTGCTGCAAGCGCCGGACGCCGGCGGCGAGTTCCAGTACCGCAGCGACCTGCGCACGCCGGCCGACCCGAATCCGGACGGCGTGGCCAGGCTCCTGGACGGCCGCGACCCCGAAGTCCGGAGCCTGGCGCTGGCGGCCGGCACGCTGAACGTCTTCAAGGGGCGGAACACGGCCCACCGGACCTCCCCCGTCATCGGCCCGCGCGAGCGCATGATCGCCGTCTTTTCCTACTACGAGCGCCCCGGCGTCCTGTTCAGCGACGAGGAGCGGATCGGCTTCTACGGCCGTGCGGGGTGAGGCGGGGCGCCATCGCCAGCTTGCCGGCACGGGCCGCGTTCCGGCCTTCAACCCCTCGGGGCGGCGTGAGACAGGCCCTTCCGACCGGTGATCCGGGTAATCCGCTGGTCCGGTGCTGCGAGGTCTGCCGGCTCCGAGCGGGGCCACTATCTCTACTTCGTCGAAAGGATCCTGTATCCGCAGCAGCCGCGGCGCGGGCGTCGCGTAGTCGAAGACGACGTAGAGCCAGTAGCGCTCGCCGAGATGGTACGACTGCTCGCCGAGCACGGCGACGAGGCCCTGATGGTCGCCGGGGGCCATAGCCTGATCCCGATGATGAAGCTGCGCATGGCGCAGCCCGGCCACTTGGTCGATCTCCGCGCGATATAGGGACCCGAGCCGATGTCCCGGCCCCGCGCGGAGACGATGCCCGCGGTGACGGTGCCGCCGAGCCCGAAGGGGCTCCCCACCGCGACCACCCAGTCGCCGACCCGCGTCGTATCGGAATCCCCGAATTCGACGATCGGCAGCGCTTCGCCGGCGTCGATCTCGAGGAGCGCGAGGTCGGTCTTCGGGTCCGCGCCCGCGACCCGTGCTCCGAGCGTCCGCCCATCGTGCAGCGTGACCGTCACCGTGTCCGCACCCTTCACCACGTGGTGGCTGGTGACGACGAGCCCCGAGGCGTCGATGATGAACCCGGAGCCGACGCCCTCGGCTCTCGGCGCACCGGGCGCTCCATTCCAGGGCATCGGCAGGAAGCGCCGGAAGAGCTCCGGGATCTCCGTTCCCGGTCGCTGCCGCCATGCGTGCGACTGGGCGGCGGGCCGGATGGCGCGGGTGACCTCGACGTTGACGACGGCGGGCCGCACCGTGCTCACGAGGTCGGCGAAACCGCCGTGCATCGCGGCCATCGGAACGCCCGCTCCGGCATTCGCACTGGCGCCGGGAGCCGCGGCCGGAAGCACGGCGACTCCCGCCCATTCGCATCGGACACCGCTACGTGGTCTTCAGGTCCTCCGAAACCCCGGCGAGCAGTGCGTCGAGGGCGCCGCGAACCTCCTCCGGGGCCTCTCCGTCGAGCGCCACCCGCACGTGGAAGCGCAGCGCGCTCCCCGCGCTCGCCTCCATCATCGCGGGGACGATCTCGGCGAGATCCTGCATCCGGGAGCCTTCGAGCACCGCACCCCCGGACGGGAGGCTCGGGGACGGCCCCGGTGGCGGAGGTTTCGGTTGCGCGGGCCGCTCCAGGCGCAGGTGTCCCGCCTCGTCGTATCCGCAGTCCACGGGGCCACTGTTCTCGGCCACCCTGAGCCAGCGGCTTTCCACGCCGGCCCTGATGCTTTCGCGAACCAGGCCCCAGGGAAGCGCCGCGCCCCGCGCCTGCGAAGCCGCCTGCACCAGCGCGACCCCGTTGACCCGGCCGTCCTTCCACGCGCCGGGCAGGGCCTGTTCCACGAGCTCCTGGGGCGGGATCAGCTCGGGTGCGGGATGGAGCACGGCGTTTTCGTCGAGCACGCCGTAGGGGATCGGCTCCATCCACACCGAGGCGGGGCCGTTGGTGAGCCACAGCGTTCCCCGCCCGACCCCGCGTTGCACCGCGTCCAGGATGGCGTGTTCGAGACAGCGCGGGATGACGAACGTGTCGTCGTACCCCTCCCGCGGGACGCGCGCCACGTGGCCGCCGCGGAAGTAGTCCAGCAGCCGGCGCAACGTGACCGTGGGGCTCGGACTTCGATCTCCTGCATCCCGTGCATGACCTGATCCACCCGCACCATCTGCGCTACCCGCATCGCCTCCATCCTCCCAAAGCTCCGGCAGGGCGCCGGGGGCCAGCAGGTCTTCGGGCAGACGGCTCAGCTCGGCCTTTTCCGGCAGGACCACTTCGAGCTGCGGGTCCGCGCGCGACTCCGGGTCCACCGCTTCGCGCCACCAGGTCCGCACGCTGGCGTCGGGCCGGGCGAGACGCGCCACCAGGAGGCCGCGTTCCACGCCTTGCAGGACCGTATCGAGCAGGACCCTGGGGTTCAGTACCTTGGGGAGGCGCGGATAGCGGGCGAAGGAGTCCGCCAGGCCCTTCACGAAGCGGGCGTCGTCGCCTTCACGCCACAGGTCGTAGGGGCCGTCCGGCAGCAGCGCCGCCGCATCCACCGCCGTTTCCTTGATGCGGGCGCGATCGTCGCCCTTGATCCCGGCGAAGAGCGGCCCTGCCCCGGGGGCGAGCTTGAAGGCGTGGACGGCGTTGCGCTCGTTCACGGTGACCACGATCGAGTACGCCTGCCGGACCGCGTCGGGGACCCGCACGCGCGCATCCTGGTGCCGGCGTATCAGGCGATAGTGCTGGGCCTGATCGACCTGGTGCCCCTGAAGCTGCTTCTTGACGTCGTCCCATCCGAGCAGCGCGCGCACGGCGGCGCGCGCCGCTTCGAGCCCGCCGTGCGAGGGGACCGCCAGCACCACCGCGTTGCGATGCACGCGCGGCCGGTGCGGCCCGCCGGCCTCGTCGAGGAAGCGCTTCGCGAGCGCGCTCGGCTTGCCGGATTCGGACGCCGCGCCCGGCCCCGGCACCACGTACCGGAAGCTGCCGTCGTCCCCCACGTCCCTCGGCGACGCCGGCAGCAAGTGAACGCTCACACCGGCCGCTGAGGCGCCCTCCGTGAGCGGTCTCGCCTTGCGGATCGCCTCCTCCAGACGTGCCTCCACCGCCTCGGCGCTCACCCGCTGCCGGCACGCCTCGTCGTGCATCTGGCGCAGGTTCGGCCGGTTGCCGAGCCGCCAGGATTTCGGCAGTTCCGCCGCCGCCGGCTCCTCCGCGCCCGCGTCCTCGTCGTCCAGGAACCAGGAGAGCTCCCGCCAGCGGCGCAGTCCCTTCTCGAGCTCGATCGCGTCCGGCGCGCGGCTCCCCGCCATCCGCACCAGCTCCGGCGTGTATGCCTTGTGGCCGATCGGCTGGGAGTGGAGGAAGACGGCGATGACCATCTGCTCGGCCTCGCGGCCTTCACGAAGCGCCGGAAGCTCGTCCTGGATCTGCCGCGCCCTGGCAAGCTCCGCCTCCAGCAGCGGCGCCCAGTCCACCCGGTTGCCCTCGGCGCGCTCCGTGGAGGCCACCCCCGCCAGCTCCCGCACCGCTTCGGAGACGCCGGACGCGCTGCCCGGAACGCCCGAGACACCTGACCTGCCCGGGACGCCCGAGGCGGCCGAGACATCCGATCTGCCCGAGGCACCCGGCGTGCCTCCCGATGCGCCCGAGACGCCGGGCGTGCTGTCTGAAACGGTCTCCCCGCCCGAGACACCCGAGGCGCCCGTGACGGCCCGCGGCTCCCCGCCGCCGGCGGGCGCGGCGAGCAGGGCGGAGGGGCCGACGAGCGGGCTCGTGTCCCACTTCTCGGCCTCGCGCAACGCCGTGGCGAGAGTGCGCAGGATGCCGCGCGTGCGCTGGAAGCCTTCGAGCTGCGTCCAGCGGCTGTAGAACACGTCGGTGAGATCGGGATGGAAGGGGAAGCTGTTGCAGAAGCGTTCTTCCGCGGCCGACTTCTCCCCGGCCGTCGCGTCGTCGAGCCTCGCGAGTCCCCGTACCACCCCGATCACGTGTGGCCGGAAGGCGCTCGGGTCCCGGACGTCCTCCGGCTCGAAGAAACGCCGGCGCAGCACCTCCGCCACGTCCTCCTTCTGCACCGGCTGCACCCCTTCCTCGCGCTGGCGCCGGAACACGTCGAAGAGCCCGGCGATCAGCTCGGCGCCCAGCGCGCCCCGCTGCTTGCGGGGGTCGGTGGCCAGCAGCGAGGCCACCATCGCCGCCCGGTCCACCTTGGCCACGGCCTGGGTCAGGGACTGGAAGAAGTCCTCGATACGGTCGCGCCACACCGGATCGATCCCCGCCTTCTCGCGGGCGTACATCAGCACTTCGTCCACCAGGACCAGCGTCGCGAGCCCCTGCGCCTGCGGCTTTTCGAGCAGCTTCACGAGGAGGGGCTCGGCCGGCGGGGTCTCGCGCTCCTCGTCCCTGCCCTCGCCGTGGATTGCGCGCAGCCCCTCCGCGCCCGCGAGCTGGAACGCCAGCACGCTCCAGGGGTGGCGGAGCGTGCGCGTCCCGCCCCCCGGTGCGCGCACGCCCTCGATGCCCCGCTCCACGTCGATCTTGTCGAAGCAGAGCGTCGCGACGAACGCGCGCGGCAGGCCGGCGCCGACGTGCTCGCGGAACTCCCGCACCGCGGGGAGGTCGGGCAGCGCCTCCGGGTCCCGGAACAGGTGGTAGAGGGTGATCAGGGTATGGGTCTTGCCGCCGCCGTAGGTCAGCTCGAGCTGCCGCACCGCCTTGTCGCTCTGCCCCGCCAGCCGCCCGGCGACGTCCCGCACCAGCTCCCGCAGCGCGTGGGTCGGGTAGGTGAGCGCGAAGAACTTCTCCGGCTCCTCGTAGACCGGGCGGCGGCCCTGCCCGAGCGTCACCTCGTGGAGATCGGCGGCGAACTCCGCAAGGGAGAGCGCCCCGGAGCGGAGCTCTTCCTTGAGGCGGACGATCCGGTGCCAGGGTTTGGGCTGGTTCTTCTTCGTCATCGCGGCGGATTCAACCGGGGAGCAGTGCCTGATCTTCGATCCGTTGCTGATCGGCCTCGTCGATGAACCCCAGGTTCTTCAGATGGTTCAGCACGGCGGAGCGGCCCGCGCGCAGCCTGCTTGCGACTTCCCGCACCCCTTCCACCGTGGCGACCGGGGCGCTCAGCGTCGCCACGGCTTGCTGCACGAGGGAGGTGGGCATCAGCAACATCGCCGCGAAGGCGTTCGCCCGCCGCTCGACGTCCCGCGGCGCCCACGGTCCGCTGGCGATGGCCAGACGGCGTCCGGCCTCGCGGTCGAACAGCAAGTGGCAGAGCTCGTGGGCGAGCGTGAACCGGTAACCCGAGGGGTGTCCGTTCGCGGCATGATTCGAGTTGACGATGATTCCGGGCCGATGTCGTGGCCCTGCAATGGACACGCCTCGAACCCTCTCATCCGACAATTCGAGTGTTTCAATCCTTATGTCCAGCCTCTCGATCAGTCCCTCGACGTCGGCGGACCCGCCTTCTGCGAATTCACCGTGGAAGTGTCGATGAAGATCATCGGCCAACTCGTATCCCTGAGACCACGCGGGGGACATGGGTTCCTCGATCGGAGCGGCATGGCAGATTTCCCGCATCGCCTCCGAGTCGCCTTCGAGTGAGTAAAGATCGACCGTCGCCCGGGCAAGGTTCAATACGTCCTGCTCCATGACGTCAGGCGCGAGTGAACCGAACATGAGTGCCGCCTGGCAGGAGCCGGTGACGACCAGAGGTGATTCGGAAGCCTCCAGCATCGCGCGACGCGGCGCTTCGGCAAGGTCCGAGAGGCAGTTCGTTACCCGCCGCCATCCGGTTCGGACGGTGTGGTCGTCCGTTCCCAATCCGGCAAGCCACATGAGGCGCCGCTCGCGAGATGCCGGCGGCGTGCGCAACGCCCGGAGGCCCTTGTTCAATGCGCCGATACGCCTTGACTCGGGGGCGAGAGACAAGAGGTATTCGCCAGCGTCCGACAATACTTCATGCAGAGGGTCGGCAACCGATCGTGGCGACAGCCTGCTGGCGCCCGCCGCCAACTCCATGAACTCGTAGTGGAACGGCATCCCTTGGGTTCGAGTGGGTCCCCAGGATATCTCGACCGAATCCCGGAAACGCCGAAACACGACATCCGGGAACAAACCACCCTCACTTGCGGTGTGAAGTGCGTGCCGGAACCACCACGCTTGCCACGCACTTTCCCACTTCGAAGCCTCTTCTTCATCATCTTCTATTGCCCGGGGCGGGAATCGAGTGGCATGCAAGGATTCCCATGCGGTGTCTCCCGAGTTCTCCACTGGAAGGCGTTCTTCGTGCAGCAAGGGATTCCAGTGATTGGAGAACCACTCGAAGAGCGGAAGAAGATACCAATGAACCGAATCGATTCGTTCGCCTTCCTCCAGGTGAGCGCACAGGTTCCGGCCTTCCACCCAGATCTGAAACCTCCCCCAGGAAAGACCGGTCTCGGGATCGATGCCACGTCCAGCGTCGGGATCAGGGGCAAACGCCACCTTCAACGCGAACGTACTCGTGTCGCCGGCGAGCCGCTCCCATCGGGTAGCCATCCGTTTACTCCCAGTGCCTCATGGCATCCCTTCTTCGCACACGCCCTTCCCTCTGCCACTTGAGCCGCAATTTCGCGGGAACCCTGCGCCAGCCGATCGGGTAACCGTGCCAAACGTCGTTGCCGTGTTGCCGTGCGCAGTACGCTCTGCCTTCATGTACCGCATACCGTGTCTTGCCTGACAGTTCGCTGTCCGCAAGCAGCCGTTCCGCGAGTTTCCGATCGATGTTCGCCGGACATAGCGCGCCCCGCCGGCCCTGCTGCCAAGGTTCACTGTGTTTCGGATTGCTCCCGTAGTGCACGAGGACACCCCAATCTCGTCAATCAACGACGGTTCGGATCTGCACCAGCCGGATACGGTGACGTTTCAAGCGTACCCGCCTGCCATGATCCGGTCGAGACAGGCATGCACGTCACCTGCCTTGCCTTCGCGTACAAGCTGATCGGGCGTCTTGCCGGCGGAATCCCGGCAATACCTCCGAGCGGAAACAGGCGTAGGCGACGAGTGGAGAGGATCCGGTATATGCCTCTACGCGGCGGAGGATCTCCACCATCTCCCGCAGTCGGGTCTGCGTCTTCCGGGCCTGGACTCGCGAGGCGCGAGAGAGCGCGTCCCGACTGAGCCCCAGTGTGCCGGCGATCTCGGCCTTCGTCGTGCGCAGCACGCCCGCGAGGCGCGCGGGCGAGAACACCTGGAGATCGCCGTCAGCGAGTTCCTGAAGCTGCATCGTCACGCCCCGTGTTTTGACGAGTCGGTAAGTAATCTTATCCGGTTTTCCGTTCGCACCGGCGGCCAGCCGGTCACGCGGACCCGAGCGATCGACGGGCGCGGGCGGCGATGTCCGTTTTGCCTTGCCCGGGCTGCGTACAGGGCGGATACGGCGCAAAGGGACGCCGCTTCAACGAGGAATGGGCGCGCCGGTGGACGGCGTGAGGGCCGCGCGAAGGGAGCGGGCGGCGACGTCCATCGCCGGCAATGGCGGCGCGCGCCAGATACGCCATCGGATATTTTGCCAAAAAATACATTGCCAAAATATCTCTTGTCGTTTACCGTGACGTTGTTCCGGAGCGCGTCTCGCGAATGCTGCGGACCGCTGACCGGAGCCAGCGGGACCGCCCATCTCGATCATTACGCGGAGCGCCTCGAGATTGCATTCGGCGAGTGGGAACACGAGACGGCACGCGACATCCTGGGCCGCGCCTGCCGGCGAGAGGACGGCGCAGGTTTCGCGGAGCTCGAAGACCTGCGTCGGCGGAGCGGGCAGATGTACTTGTCGGTGCTGCGCGACCTGGAGGCCGACGGTTACGTGAAGCATGAAGGCAGCCGGCTGAAGTTCCGTTCCAATCTCTTGCGGAAGTGGTGGCGCAAATACCACGACAGGAGTGTTGCGCCATGATCCGCCGCCGGCTCTACAACCCGGCGCAACTGACCCCCGACGAGTTGAAGGCGTCGTTCGTCGCGCGCGAGGACACCCTTGCGGAGATGCTCCGCCTGATCGGCGAGCAACCCCCCGGCCGGCCGTGCCAGCACGTGATGCTCATCGGCCCGCGCGGCATGGGAAAGACCACCCTTGGGCTGCGCTTCCTGCACGCGATCGGGGACACTCCCGACCTTGCCGTGCGCTGGCAGCCCGTCGCGTTCTACGAGGAAAGCTACGAGATCGGCGACTTGGCGGATTTCTGGCTCGCCGCCCTGCGCCATCTGACCCGTGCCACCAACGACCCGCGATGGGTGGACAGAGCCGACGCGCTCGCCAGGGACGAAGGAGATAGGGAACGGCTCGCCGCGTACGCCCTCTCGGCACTCATGGATTGTTGCCGGGAAAACGGGAAACGGCTGATCCTGTTCGTCGAGAACCTGGACACCATCTTCAGGCAGTTACGGGACGAGCGCGAAATTCATGCCCTGCGCGCCACCCTGATCGAGCGTCCGGAGATCCTGCTGCTCGGGTCCGCCAACGCCGTCTTCCAAGCCATCCGCGGCCACGGCGAGCCGTTCTACGAATTCTTCCGGCTGTTCATTCTCGAAGGTCTCGGACGGGAAGACGCGCATCGGATACTCGCGGCCCTCGCGGACTGTGAAGGCAGGCCGGAAATCCCGGAAGCCATGAAGCGGGAGCGCGGCCGGCTGGAGACCATACGCCGGCTGACGGGCGGCAATCCGAGGTTGCTGGTGCTTGCCTGTCGAATGCTGATCGAATCCCCCCTCGGTTCCGCCTTCGAGGATCTGGAGCGGCTCATCGACGAACAGACGCCTTACTTCAAAGCCAGGATCGAAGAATTGCCGATCCAGGCTCGCAAGGTATTCCACTGTCTCGCGGAAGGGTGGAAGCCGATGCTGGCGAAGGAGGTGGCCGGCACCGCGACGCTGAGCTCCTCGCACGCCAGCGCCCAGCTCCGGCAACTCGTGGAGAAGGGTTATGCAAGAGAAATGCACCTGCCAAGGGCGAAGCGGGCGCGGTACGAGGTCAGCGACCGCTTCTACAACATCTACTACCTGCTGCGCTTCTCGGGCGCGGAGCGCGACCGTCTGGAACGGCTCGTCACGTTCCTTGGTTTATTGAATATGCACGGGAGATACGGCGAAGCGGAGGCCGCTTGCAGAAAGGCGACGGACATCGAACCGATGCATCATGAATCATGGCGCGTCCTGGCGGAAGCAATCCTTTGTCAGGACGACGATGCACGTCTGCCGGAGGCTGAAGACTGTGCTCGTCGCGCAGTGGAGCTGGCGCCGGAAAATCCGGGCGCTCTTCACACACTTTCCGATGTTCTAGCTTGTCGTGGAAATTGGACGGAAGCATTGGACCGACTTGCATATGCCCTGCACATCGGCGGCGATGTTTTCCAGGAAAAGGAATGGCCCGGTCTGACGGAATCATTGATCCAGGCGGTTGCCGCTGGCCACGGATCGCGTGTCAAGAGGATGATGGAGGAGGCCGGGCTGACCGAACCGATGGAACCGCTCTGGCATGCGATAAGGGCGGAGTTGGGCGAAGAACTCGAACCCCTGCCCGCGGAGATCATGGAAACCGTGACGGACCTCAGGCAGGAATTTTCAGATATGAGACGTTGAACGTGCAGACCATCTCTGCCGGGTTGGAGGCTCACGGTCTCGCCCGGAAACCTGAAACAACAATCGGATGCCATAAACCGCTCAACCTGTTGATTCAGAAAGATTGTCTTCCATCGGAGACGATCGTTCCAGCGCTGATGAAACGGGAGCCTGCCGGAGCGAGACCCTTCATCGAGGCGCACGACGCGATGCCGGGGCTTGGGCTGGTTCTTTCCGGCCATACGGGTGCTTCTGCTACTCATGGACCGGTTTTCCCGGTCACGCGGCAGCTTCCGGTGGAAACCATGCTTGGAGGGTTTGCCTGAGTTCGTTGAAGGCGGGGTCCTGGCAACCGTTGAAATCCACGTCTTTCGCGAGCCTGGAAAATCGGCGCGGCGACCGTTGTACGCGCTTGTTCTGCATCGCTTCCCTCATTGCCTTCTTCGGGTCGGGCGGCTTCGAGCGGCCCCGTGGCCAGAGTTCTTGGCCGTCCAGCCACCGCCGGAGGGCGGGGTATTGATTGCCCCATCCCAGAATCCGGGAAACCGCTGGAGAAGTGTTCCATGTCCACGCCTCGAGCTCGGGGTCGATGACGATGGCTTTCGCACGACGTTCCCATCCATTTCTCGCTAGTCCATCTTCGACGTATCGCTGAATGTCCTGTCTCGGCCGGTTGTCTCCACAACCGTGTCGGTCGAATACGATCAGCGCACGATCATATCTGTTGAGATATGGCCTCAGATACTCGACCGATCCGGTACGGCACCCGCTGTCTCGACCCGGGTGGCGTTGGACGGCGAATGCTACGCCTCTGATCCCGAGATCGCCGGGACGGGACAGCAGACCTTCGAGTGCGTTGACTATGTCCAGATCCGCCGCGAGCACGAACAGATCCATGTCGTTCATCCAATGACGCCGGCAGCGAACAGAAGGTTCATGTCGGCCGATTCGTGCCAACCTCTCAGGAGGGGATGGTCGTTCCCCCGGATGATGTCCGTGTCGCCCCGGGACGTCCTGGCAAAGCACAGGGCTTCTTCGGGCCGAGCCAGTCTCAGGAATGCAGGCGAGTGGGTGGTGACGAGAACCTGGCCGTCGTATACGGAAGAAAGGGAATCGTAGATGGCGTCCAGCGCCAGCGGATGAACGCCGTTCTCCGGTTCTTCTATCAGGAACATCCCGTTGTGCAGGAAAGCGCTTTCACCGCGGGAAGGATCACCCACGGGCAGGTAGGCGAGCAGCGTCAGAGCCAGGAGCCTGAGCGTTCCATCCGACGTCGTCCAGGATGGGACCTGTGCCCCGTCCGCGTAGTGGAGCATCAGGTAGGCATGGCGATCGTCCTCCCGCTCCACGACTCGGATGGCCTCGAGATCGGGAAGGACGGTTTGTACGTGAAGCAACCACTCCCGGTAATCGGATTCCCGTCTTTCCTGGAGATGTTTCACCGCCCACGGCAAGCTCGAACCGTTCGTTGAAAAATCGAACTTCTTCTTCAGCGGGCTGGGCTGGCGCATGTGCAGGCTGTCGAGAACGACGCTGCCGGTAAAGGTTTCCAGCATGGATGCAACGTGGGAAGCCGTCGGAAATTCGCTCTCGGATGTTCGGGCCACCGAAAGCGCCGGTTTCATCCTTCCATGAGCTGCCGCCGTCCTCCAGGTCCTTCCGTTCTTTCGAGACGTCTCGCTGCTGTATGAGCATATGCCCTCCCCGGTCTGTCTCAGTATCGTCCTGGCTCCTTTCCGGACGCCGCCGTGGAAGATGGTTGCGGGAGGTGTCCGGGGCTCGGGGAATCGTCGGGCACGTCGTGTTTTATTGCTCGCCAGGTTCCGCGTCAGGAGTCCTCTTTCGGACTTGATGTGAACCCCGTGTTCATCTTCCTTGATCATGATCTCGTAACGGAACACCTGAAAATCACTCGATTGCGGAAGGTGTTTCTTTACGTGCTCCGGTATCGCGAACTCTACCGCCAACTGGAAGTGAAGGTCCGTCTTCGGCCGCCCCCACACCAGGTCCTGGAAGTTGCGGGTGCGTTTCTCCACCGCCGCATCGAGGCCGTCGGACACGAGATCCCCGAGGAAGGCTACGGCGTCGAACAGCGTGCTCTTGCCGCTGGCGTTGGGGCCGACCAGGACGTGGAAGCGGTCGAGCCGGACGTCCACGTAGCGGAGGCAGCGGTAGTTGAGGGCCTGGATGCGACGGATCATGATCTGTGCCTATAGCAGGGATTCCTGGCGGAGGGCGGGCGCGCCGCCGCGCGTGCGGACGTGGTTCTGGATGGATTCCAGGGTGGCGCGTTCTTCCGAGCCGCCCTCGGCCAGCTCGATCAGGGCCTGCACGATGCGGGCGAACAACTCGTGGCGCCAGAGCCCTTGCGACTCCAGGTAGGCGTCCACGCGGCTCTGCTCGCCGGTCTTCCAGAGCTGCATCAGCTTGTGGACGCGGTCGATCAGCGGCGGGGCGCCGCCGTCCGCCGGGGGCTCGCCGAGGTCGCGGGCGCGGCGCCGGTTCCAGGGTTTGAGCCGGGCCTCGCTCCCGGAGGCGTCGCGCCCTTCCGCTCCGTCTTCACCCTCCGGGGCCTCCGGAGCCTCCGCGGTCGCCGCGCGCGTGCCGCGGGCCAGCAGGTCCAGGCGTCCGGCGAGATCGGCATCCGAGAGGTTGCACGAGAGCGCATAGAGGATGCAGGCCCCGGCCGGCGCCGCGCCGAGGCCGAAGTCGTTGCGGTGCAGCAGGTAGTAGGTGGTTGGGTCGTCCAGCTCGTCCGTCGCGCCGCCGTCGCGTTGCAGCAGGCGGCTCACCACGAAGCCGACCACCATGCGCCGCACCTGGCGCAGGAACTCGGCCACCGTCAGCCGCTCGTCCGCCCGGTCCGCCTTCCTGACCACCGGATGCCGGCTGAACGCCTCCAGGGCCGGCCCGGTCGCCGCCCACACGAAGTCCGGCCCGCGGATGCCGGCGTCCCAGAAGTCCCGCAGCCGCTCGACGATGTGCTCCTGCATCTCCGCCAGCACCTTGCCGTCCCAACCGGGCCGGGCGGTCGCCGGGCGCTTCTTGCAGACCAGCCAGATGGAGGAGGAGAGCGCCGCCGAAGACAGCGATCGCTGGCGGTTCTGCATCTCCGTCCGGATCGGCCAGGAGCCGTCCACCACGAAGCCCGCGCGGATGAGGGCCGATACCAGCGTCTCCCAGGCGTCGGGCTGCTTGTTGGCGAAGACGAGCACCAGCCGCCCCTCGTCCCGGAGTGCATCGTGGAAGCGCGAAAAGCTCCGCGCCATCCCGTCCTCGTAGTTCTGTTTGGACGCCTGCCGATCGCCGCCGAAGCGGCTGGCATCGTCGATCAACTCTCCGTCGCCCGCCTCCGCGTCCCACTTCGGACCGAGCGCCTCGGCGAACGCGGCGTCGGTTTCCGGCGAGAGCCCGTGCAGCGCGCGCCGCAGCCAGACATGGAAGAAATCCATCAGGTCGGAGTAGGGGATCGCGTCGTAGTACGGCGGATCGGTGCAGATCAGATCGAAGCTGCCGGGCTTGAGGTCGGTGGCGGATGACCGCAGCACGTTCGGGGCGGGCGCTTCCCCTGTCGCGGTCTGGATGTGCTCGACTACCCGGGCGATCCATTCGACCGCCTGGATGAAGCCGCCGCTGGTATCCGCCAGCGGGCACGACTCGGCGAAATCCCACACCATCGGCAGCGCGAAACGGGCAAAGGTGCTGCGGATTTTCTCGGGATCGTTGGTCCAGGTGGCGAGCGTGCTGCCGCGATCGGCCAGTCGGCTGATCGACGGGGCCAGACAGGCGACCAACGCCTCGCGCCATTCTTCCGGGTAATCGCCGACGGGTTCGTAGTCGCCGACAGGTTCCGCGCAGGACGATGTCATGCCACCGGATCGGCTTGCGCGCGCGGCTTGGTCCGGCAGGAACGGGGGCGACGGATACCCTGGGATCGCGGGCGTCCCATCCGCCTTGGTCGTTCCCGCGATCTCAGCGCCGTCATTCCCGCGCAAGCGGGAATCCAGGTGTTCTGGGATCGCGGGCGTCCTGCCCGCAACCGCAACGGACCGAAAGTCCGGGGCCGAAGGCCCGCCGGACCCGGAGAACGCGGGTGTCCCGCCCGCATGGATTCGTTGCTGCCCTGAGTCCTCCTTGCGGTCGGGACGCCCGTATTCCCAGGACCCCGCACCCGCTTTCGGTATGCCGTCGCGATTGCCTGCATCCGGTTCCGATGTGGTGCCGCGACCGTACGCATCCGGCGTGCCGTCGCGGCCGTCGTTGCGGGCGGAGCGCCCGCGCTCCCAGGAGACGCGCCGCTCCTTCATCGCCGGCCTGTCCGCATCCATCGCTACGAGCCGGTCAGCGTCGAATCCCGGATCCCGCGATGGCGGTAGCTCGGAGGACTCGGAATCGTGACCGAGCGCCGCCCTTCCACTCATCAGATCGGCGTTGCGGCGGATCTCCCGGACGAACGTTCCCAACGCCAGGAGTTGCCGATTCGTGAAGAGCTTGCGCCAAGTGTCGAGGCCGTACCCGTCCACCGAAAAGGCTCGGGCCGCCCCGACGCCCGCCTTGGGTGTCGGCTCGTTCAGCAATCCGAAGGGAATTGCCGAATACAGGTTGCCCAGCTCCGCATCGCTCACGCACGCGGCTTCCATCTCGACCTCGGTCGGCAGGCGGTATTCCTTCCCCTCCTGCCCGTCCACCACGACGGCCGTCATGCGCTCGCCGATCCGTCCCGCGCGGCCCTCGGTGCGAATATCCCTCGTCGTGACGATCGCGCCGCAGCAGGGACACTTCGCGCCGCTCCCGCTCATCGTGCCGGCGCCCAGGTCCCGGTCGTGCTCGCGCTTCTGCGCGGCGCTTCCGCTGCCCTCGGGAACGCCCCGCTCGATGCCGAAGGCGACACCGGCGCCGTCCTCCCGCGGCTCCATCGTGAGCAGCACGCGCTTCTTCGCCGTCTTGCACAGCCAGCGCGTCTTGAGCAGCGGGACCTCCGCCCGGCAGTCGCCGCACCGCACCGTGCGCGCCCAGAGATACGCCACCGCCGGCTTCGCCACCCAGCGTGGATTCGCCTCGTTTTCCAGATGGAACGAATCGAACTCCGCGTTGAGCGAGGCCACCGAAACCCGCCCGTCCTCGTCCGGTTCGAGCAGCTTCGGCGGCCGGGGCCGATAACGCACCGTCGGCAGCGAAGCGGACCGCCTGCGTCCCTTGCGCCGCACCGGCACGAACTCCGCATACGTCGGATAGCGCGCCGCCAGCGTCCGCCTCGCCCCGGCCAGCACCCGCCGTCCCCAGGCCCGCAGATGCCACGCGAAGTCCGCGTCCGCCGCCGGTGATGCCGAGCCCATGTAAGGCGACGTTACCTGCACCGCCTCCCCGTCCCCGTGCCCGTACCGGGCGAGCTCCTCACGCACCGCGTTCGCCTTCGTCACACCGTGCGCCTTCAGGAACCCCTCGACGAACCCCCGATCACCCAACGCGAACGCCGGTAACGGCCGCGTCTCCCCGGCCAGCAAACGTGGATAATGAAGCGTGCAGCGCAGGATGAACCACGCCACCGGGTTGATGTCCGCCGCCACCGCCTCGCACCCGAGCCGCATCGCTTCCAGCGGAATCGCCCCACCCCCCGCGAACGGGTCGAGCACCCGCGGCGCCCGTCCCCCGAATGCCTCCCGGATCTCCTCCCGGAACCTCGCAAGCTCCCCGCTGCCCTCGCGCCCCCAGTGGAAGATCCCGCTCCGAGTCTCCTCCTTCATCCGCTCGCCGCCGGCGCTCGGCACTTCGACCACCCGCCCCGCCATCCGCTCCAACACCTTCCGGCGCGCGTCCCGGCTGCCTGGATCCGGCAACAGCGTCGCCAGCAACGCCGCCCGACTCGCCGCCAACGGCCGCCGCGCCGGCCAGATGTGCAGCGTCGAGATGTGCCCGTGCCGGACGTTCTTCTCGTGCACGGAGTCGAGGGAGACCTGCTTCAGCGGGAAAGCGGCTTCGATGAGGCGGGTGTCGAGAGTTTTCATGAAGCCATTCTTACGAGGACCGGAGACGGTGTTGTCAGACGGTGATCATCGCACCCTGCTTCATTGATTCCGGCTGAAATGGGTCAGCAGAAACTGCTCGACGAAGCCGATGAGGCTGCTGACGGCGGGTTTCTCGAATTTGTCCCACTCTGCGTGCATCGCATGATTTCTCATTTGAAGCATGGCGGCGAGCATCGATTTCTGCGCTCCCGAGACAAGCCCCTTCGACTTGAGCGCACTGATGACGTTCGACATCGATGCCTTGTCGACATTGAGACCGTTCGACGTCGCGTGACGTTTCAATGCGTCCTCCAGCGCCGCCGACGCAAGCACCGCCGCCACGTCCTTGTTGTCCTCTGCGAGCGCCCGCTTCGCCAAGACGACGATATTGCCGAAAATTTCGGCAGAGATATCGCGCTCCACATCGAAGAGGTAACCTCCGTCGAATGCTTCCTTGGCACTTTGGAAAATACCGGCCAGTGCCTTTAGTGCACTTTCGCCTCCGATGTATTCTTCTCGCGCCTTGATGAAATTGAAATAGTATGGAGAATGCGCGCCGCAGGCAGCCTTGATCAGGCTTTCGACGCTCGTTACCCATTTCTCCCAAATGTCGGGTTGTACATAGCGATTCCTGTGGGCGTTTTGTATGAGCCGCATCTCGTCCAACT
Organism: uncultured Gammaproteobacteria bacterium; assembly: GCA_958295835.1. Lineage (GTDB taxonomy): Bacteria > Pseudomonadota > Gammaproteobacteria > HK1 > HK1 > HK1. The sequence continues at coordinate 1,850,998 of OY282378.1, read as the reverse complement.
CGCTCTGAAGATCGGAAAAGCGAGTCGCGAATCTATCGTTGATCATGTATCCCTCTCCCATTGTCGGTCCGGTTCGTCCGAGTTCCCCGAGCCGCCGGTCCAGAAACACGTTCGGCCACGGCAGGGTCGACCCGCCGGTTGAATCACGAGTACCTTGCTGCTCCGGATCTCCTTGCCGACCACCGCATCATTCCCTCACGAAGACGGAAGAAACGCATGGTGCAGCGCCACCGCCGGCGTCGCCACTCGCGGGTGGCGGCTCGCCCACGCCCAAGGTTCGGCGACAAGGGTCGAAGGTTTCAGGTTTTCATCGTGGCGCGGCTTATGGTTTCTGTGGCCGGCATTCAGATATTGATTGACGCCGTGAGCGGCGGTACTTGCATCCCCGGCGATCAGGTATCCGGCCATGAACCCGGTGGAGTGGTTCCCCGCGTACTTGCCGGTTCGGAAGCGGTCGATGCCGTTCACGACGTACTCCCGGCACAGGTGGGTGTCGTCGCCGGCGATGCGCTTGCATTCGATGATCGCATGGGGATCGTGTTCGCCGAATCGAAGGAATATCCGGATGAGCAGAATGGGGATGTCGGTTCGGCCGTCCGGCAACAGGACGTCAGGACGGGACCGGGATTCGGTGCCGGGCAGCACGACCATGGTGCGGCCCCATGGTAGCTCGCCGCCGTTCAGCGCCGAGCGCATGCCGTCGCGCAGCCGCTCCGTCATCCGTACTTCCGCGGCGCCCGCGTTGACGTCCGGCCATTTCAATGCGAGCGCCCATCCTGCCTCGACGGTCCGCAGGATCGCCGTCGATGTTTCGGGAGCAAGCTCGATGAAGGGTCTGCCGGCAGTGACCGGAACGTCACGCGGCAACTTCATGCGGCGGCTCCGGAGAAGCTCTCGACGATGACGGCGTCCGCGTCTTCGAGGGCGGATACCCCCATCCAGTGTCGGCGGGCGCTCGGCTTGATGATGACGACCTCGCGGCGGCCGTGCACTCGCAATTCACGCTGACCGGACAGGGATGTGGCAAGTCGGACCTCCAGGCGTCGGCCGATCCCGTCGAGGACGTCTCTCAAGCTCCCCTCCGGTTCGACGAGCTTCGCTGTGGGAGGGGCGTATCCCTCCTCGAGGACGAAGCGGACGACCCGGAGCGGTACGTCATCGGGAAGATCGAAGACTTCGGCGCGCATGTGGCGCTGTCTTCTCGCGGCGAACCAGACGTCCATCGCGGACAGAAACGTGCGTGCATAGTCCAGCATGTGCCGTTGCGCGAGCGCGGGCTTGGCGGATTCGAGCCTGCCGGGTTTCCATTGCCAGCTTGCACGAAACAGGCCGTCACGCGCGACGGTACGTTCGGCTTCGTCCAAGCCGTACAGATCGAACACGGCGTCATCGAGTGTCGGCCAGTCGGCATCACACGGCGGATTCTGCTGCAACTTCCGAACGAGGCGGATCAGACGCCGACCGGCCTCGGAACGCGGGGCCGTTTCGAGATCGGGAACCGGCATCCGCGCGAGGTCACTACGCTTGATCCGTCGCATCCACAGACCGAAGGCGGATGCACTCATCAGGAAGAACCATGATGCGAGCGACGAACTCAGGACGGCGGCGAGTATGTCAGCGGCCCCGCGGTGTTTTGTTGGAAACGTTGTACCATAATAGGCATCTGTGAAGACCGTATCCTGGTTCGCCACGGCAACGACGAGACGCCCGGTTTCTCCTCGAAGGAATTCTTTGACGAGCAGCAGAGGTGCTCGATAGATATCGAGGCTGCGGGGCCTCTCCGCCCCGGCCGCGTCAAACGGATTTGAATCGGTTGGTACGGAGAAGGACCGAAGATCCTTAGCGGCCAGAAGCGGTATGCCGTGAAGGAAGCTCGCATCGCGGCTTCGATCGCCAAGTATCAATCCCGTGCGAAATTGCACGTCGATTTGGCCAAGCCCTTCTTCCAACGTCATGAACTTCGATGTGAGTCTGTCCAACAACGCCAAATCGCGCCGATACCCGAGCAACGCCGCCTTCAGGAACTCCGGCTGTCTCTTCCAGTCGGCCAACGGCAGGGTAACGATGTCGCTGGGCGCGATCTCGAAGGTATGGCTCCGTGCTCCGCTGGGGGACCAGGGAACTTGCACGGTGGTAATCGTGCCGGACGGCGACGGCCGGTGTCTCGCGAAGAGGGCGACCGCCGGCATATTGGCATTCGGAAACAGCCAATCGGATTGATTCGACAGATTGACCAGCGTCACCGGAGACAGTTGTTCTATGAGCTGACGCGAGGCGGCTGCACCTGTACCGCTCCGGCTGAAGAACTGGACGGCGCTCAGGATCAATCCGAATCGCGTATTGCCGGAGGCGAATTCCATCGCCCGAGAGACGAAACCGAGGCTTTCACCACGCGGTGCATGTACCCTGCTCCGATTGTTGCTTTCGTCGCGGCGTGCCGCCGTGGCCTCCCTGCCTCCATAGCTCCACGGTGGGTTGCCCATGATGACGTCGAACCGTCTCTTGGCGCCCCGTTTGGTCAACGCTGCTTGGCCGTCTGCCGTCTGCTCTACGTTTCGCGCATCGCCGACGATGAGCGTCTTGCCGATCAGCGGCTTGAATTTCAGCGCCCGGGGTGGCTTCGGGTTCGGATCGAGCTCCAGAGCCGCCAGGTAGAGGCTGAAGGCCGCAACGCGCACGGCGGCCTCGCTGATGTCCACTCCGTAGATCTGCTTGTGCAGCGTGGATCGGATCAATCGGCGGTTCGGCTCGGCGCCGCCCGAACGGAGACGGACGAGCCTTCGCAACGCTTCGACCAGGAAGACGCCTGAGCCGCACGTCAGGTCGAGTACGGTTTCCTCACCGGTCAATCCATCCGTGATCTCGTCGAGGACCAGGGAGACGAGTGGCAGCCGCGTGTAGAAAACATCCGTTTCATGATGATCGTCTCGGGCCGATGAGTCTGACTTGGCGGACCGTTCATCGTCGCGGGCCGGCGGGTCCGATCGGGCGAATTGTTCGTAGATCGAACTGATCAACTCCACCGGTATCACGTCGAACTGGTACGGAAAGAACGTCATTTGTCCCGTATCGGGGTCCACGGCTTCGAGGAAGTCCGCGACCCGACGAAGGTGACCGGCGCGCGGTACGGATGCGCCCTCGGACGGGAACATGTCGCCGTTGAAGACTTCCCGAAGCCGGCCGAACAACCGCTTCGTGGCGCGGCGATCGCGCAGTATGGCCGCCAGGGTTCCGTGACCGTAAACGCCGGCGAGATGCCGCGTCGTGACGATCCGGCGATCGATGAGGTACTGGGTGAATATCGATCGGCCGATGAGCCCCTGAGCGTCCGGGCGGCTCATGTCCGCCGACACGAGATCGCGTTCAAGTGCGGCGAGATCGGACAGCAACTGCCGATCGACGCTGGTTTTCCGATCGACCTCGTTCGCCTGCGGCTCCTGCCAGAATCGTCCGGTCTCCATGGCAAGACGCCCGGCGAACGCGTCGAGCTCCTGCAACTTGCTCTCGATCCTTTCAAAGGTTCGCAGCCGGTGTTCGGCGGCGTTCCCGGTCTGCCGGGGCCGGCCAAAGCCGTTGTAGAGCTCGATCTTCTCCGGCGAAACCACCCACAGCAGCGGCGCGAAACCCTGATTCCAGATCTCCCGATGCCATCCGGCGACCTGCTGAGCGGGCGGAACTTCCGGTTCGGACTTGAAGTAGACGGTGAGCGCCGAATCGCCTTTCCACAGGGCATCCGGGCGGAAGCTGCGGGTTCGGTCCCCGACGTGCACGTCGTCGCCTATACGCACGCCGTGGGCCGGTTGGCCATCGGCCAGATAGCCGGTGGCTTCAAGTACCTCGTACAGTAATTGATCGGTCATCGATACCGACTCCCGGGAGGCGGGCATGACTCAAGGATTTTTACATCGTGCTTTTCATGTGCATATACCTCCTCGCTCTCATCCTCGTATTGCGCCGCATGGATCGTCAGCTTGGTCGCATCCCCGATCTGCTCCAACGCCGGCCGGCAGTGCCGGGGTTGCGGCTGCACCACGTCTCACGCCGTACGTTCCACCTCGAACGCCACCAGGTTGCGGGCATCCTTGCTGAACTCCACGGCAATCAGGTGAATCGGCTGCCCCAGGTGCCGGTACTTGTCCGCGTAGCGCCTCTCCTTCAACTGCGACATGGCCGCCCCCTCCGGCTCCAGCTCCACTACCTTGAACTCGAAGAGATACACGTTGGCGTTGAAGCGCACCGCCATGTCCAGACGGCCCTGGCTCGTGCTGTCCTCCACCTTCACGTCCAGGCCCAGCCCCGCGAAGTAGGAGTAGAACACGCTCGCGTAGTAGCCCTCGAAGCGCGCGATGTCGTTGTTGGTGTACCACTGGCGGGGGATGCTGGCGTAGAAGGTGTGGAACAGCGTCTTCAGGCCCGCGAAGTCGTTGGCTTCGAGCAATTCGTAGAGCCGGATGCTGTTGGCCATCTGGCGCGTCGAATCCCCCGCCAGATGGCGCGACAGGCTGTCGTTGAGGCTCTGGCGCACTTCCTGGTTCGGATAGCCGAGACGGTACACCGTCCGGCCGCCGAGGCGCTTGTGGTCCTGGATCGTCAGGTAGCCGGTCTGGAACAGCAGGGCCTCGGTCGCCATGTCGTCCACGTCGAAGGTGGAGAGCAGGGCGTCGGTACCGGCCATCCCTTCCAGTGCAAAGGAGCCCACCCCACGCTTGACCAGCGTGTCGATCAGGAACGTCGGCGTGCCGGTCTCGAACCAGTGGGCGGCGAACTTGCGGCTGCGGAAGAGCAACAGGATGTCGAAGGGGTTGTAGACCTTCTCCCCGCCCAGCCAGCCGTAGCCGTTGTACCAACGGCGGATCTCGTCGCGGTCCAGCCCCGGGAGTTCCGGCGCGAACACCGTGTCCAGGTCCGCGTCGGTGTAGCCGCAGATGGCCGAACAGCCGGGGTCCAGGGTGATGTCGGTGAGGTTGTTGAGGCCGGAGAACAGGCTGACCTTGGAGAACTTGCTGACCCCGGTGATGAACGTGAACCGGACGTGGGCATCGCTGTCCTTGACCACCGAGTAGAGGCCGCGCAGGAAGTCCCGGTTCGCCAGAGCGACCTCCGGTACGGTGAGTGCATCCAGGATCGGCTTGTCGTACTCGTCCACCAGCACCACCACCCGCTGCCCGGTCTGACGGTGCAGTGCTTCCAGACAACAGGCGAAGCGTTCCGGCGCGGTGGTGTATTCGCAGACCACCCCCGTCCGGCGCTCAACGGCGTCCAACTGCGCCATCAGGTTCCGGTGCAGGTAGCCCGGCTCCTTGAAGTTGCCGTAGCCGAAGCTGAGCCGCAGCACGGGGTGACGCACCGACCAGTCCCGGCGTCCGTGGATGGCCAGCCCCTCGAACAGCGCCTCGCTGCCCTCGAAGAACTCCTTCAGCGTGTCCAGGAACAGGCTCTTGCCGAAACGTCGCGGGCGGGACAGGAAGTAGTGGGCGCCTTCCTCGACCAGCCGCTCGACGTAGGCGGTCTTGTCGACGTAGTAGCAGCCCTCCTCGCGGATGGTGCGGAAGGTCTGGATGCCGATGGGTAGCTTGCGCCTGGGATTCATGAGGGCAGCTTAGCGCACCAGCGTCGATCCCGGACGTAAAGGCACGGCCTCCGGCCAAGGGCGAACGCCGGCCACCGGCGAGCTCATGCGAGCCGCAGGCGGTACGGTGGCGCTCCGGCCGCACGGTGTCACCGTCGCCCTTGCATTGTCCCCGGATCGCTACGGTTCCGGTCATGCGTTCTATACTCGCGCCATGACGATGCCCGAGCCCCTGGGTCCTTTCCGAGCCGGCCCCGGCGGGTTGCCGCCCTACCTGGCCGGGCGGGAATCCGTGCAGGCCGCCTGCCGGGCGTTCGTGGCCGAAGTGCGGCGCGGGCGTCCGCCTCCGCGCGAGATCGTGCTCTACGGACCGCGCGGCAACGGCAAGACGGCGTTGCTCGTCTGGATCGAGTCAGGCTTCAGGCTTGCTCCGCCGCCTCGACCAGTGACTTGGCGGAGATGGTGTACTCGGAAGACTCGTGGCTCTTTGCGAGCAGCTTGTCGAAGGGATCCTGTATCCGCAGCAGCCGCGGCGCGGGCGTCGCGCAGTCGAAGACGACGTAGAGCCAGTAACGCTCGCCGAGATGGCAAGCCTGTTTCCATTCGTTGGTCTCCATCCGGATGCTCCCCCGTCCCGCCCGGCCCTTGACTTCGATGTGGCGCACTTCGCCTTCCGGATGCGTGGAGAGGAGATCGAAGCCCGGCCAGTCGGGGAGGCCGGCCGGGCGGGCAAGCTCGGGCCTGGAAACGTCGCGGACCTCCCCGCCGCGCTCCCGCTCCCACGCGAGGGCGATGCGGACGGCGATCTCCTCGACCCGGGCGTCGTAGCGTTCACCCTCCTCCCCGGAGTCGCCGGCGGGCACGGCGAGCGCATGGGCGAGAAAGCGGACGCCGCCGGGGACGATCCGATCGGGCGCGGCATCGAGCCGGGCGAGGGCGCGCTCCTTCCCGGCGGAGAGCAATCGCTGATCCCGTTTGATCTCGTCGAGCGCATCGTCTGCTTTCGCCCCGGCGCGCTCCGCTCCAGCGCGACGCCCGGACAGCTTCGCGCGGCGGGCGGCCAAGTCGGCGGCGTGAAGTTCGAAGCCGATGACGGTCCGGCGCCGCCGCTCGGGCAGCTCGGCGCGCACCGTGTCCCGGTGTTCCGCCACCAGCCGATCCAGAACCTGCCGCTCGGCGAAGCCGGCCGCCTCGGCGCGCATGACGTCGCCGCGGCCGGCCAGCGGGACTGCGCCGGGGGGAACGTCCGGCGCCCCGTGCAGCAGGAGCAGATGCTCGACCGGGCATTCGACCGGGACGCCGTCTTCGCCGTGGCGAAGCCCCAGCAACCGGCGTTCGATGGTTGGGCGATGGTGGGGTCCGGCCGATCCGCTCGGTCTGACTGGCTTGGCCGATCCGGCCCGGCTTTCGGCATCGGCCCCGATCCGGTTTGCGGTATCCATCCCGGTCCGAACCGTCGCCTCCGCCCCGAACAGGTCGGGTGTTCCCGGTTCGTCCGGCCCGGACTCCGGTTCCCGCTCGACGGACACCACGGCGAGGTGGAAGAAGTATGGGGCATCCGCCCTGGGGTCCGTGAAGATCGCGCCGCGCAGGGCGTCGCGGCCGAACGCCGCCAGGGTCCGGTGGGACAGCGCCTCGAAGACCGGCTCGCCGGGGTGCAGCCAGATGCAGGGGGTGTCGGGTTGGGCCGCCGGCCCCTGCTCCACTTCGGAGTAGGGCCGAGCGGCTGATCCCTGCGCTGCCTTGGGATAGGGATGAGTGGTCGGGCTCTGCATCGCCTCGGGCCGGCGCACGCACAGGCGCTCGCGCGCCGCGGCGGGATAGCTTTCGAGCGCGGGCAGTAGCGGATCGAGCGCGCCCGCGCGTCGCGGGACGAAGCAGAAGAAGCCGTCGAGATCTCCACGGATCTCCAGGTCGAGCAAGCCGGCGGCCTTCTCGACGAAGCGCCGCACGTAGCCGGGCAGGAGTTGCAGGTAACGCTCGCGCTCCATGTCGTCCCGGAGCCCGTCGAGGCGTTCGGCGACCTCCCCCGATCCCGGCGGAGCGCCGTAGATGCGCCGCTCCCGCTCTCCGATGCCGCGCACCCGCTCCCCGGTGAGCGCGCTCCCGACCCGCTCCAGGACGCGCCGTTCGCCCTCGGCGGTGAGCGCCTCGATCATGTATTCGCGCAACGAGGCGTTCTCGAAAAGCTGCCCGATGACGTCGAACACCTTGTCGGAGCGGAGCTCGCGGCGGATCGCTTCGAGCTTTTCGAGCAGGACCTTGAGCACCCGCCCTTCGTGGGTGCCGCCCGCGATGAGATTGACGATCCGCACGTCGCGTTGCTGGCCGTAGCGGTGGATGCGGCCCATGCGCTGTTCGAGCCGCGCCGGGTTCCAGGGCACGTCGTAGTTCACCATCAGTCGGCAGAACTGGAGGTTGATGCCTTCGCCCGCGGCGTCGGTGGCGACGAGGTAGCGGGCGCCGTCCGTCCGGCGGAAGCGCGCCACCTGCTCCTCGCGTTCGGGCCAGGCCATGCCGCCGTGGATCTGCGCGATGCGCCCCGAGAAACCGAGCCCTTCCAGGCGGCGGATCAGGTACTCCACGGTGTCGCGGTGCTCGCTGAAGATCAGCCACTTCTCGCCCGCGTGGTGCGGGTCTTCGAGCACCTCGCGCAGCTTCTCGAACTTCGATTCGCGGCCCGACTCGAAGAGCCTGCGCGCACGCGCGCCCAGGTCTTCGAGCGCCTTGATCTCGTGTCGCAGCTCCTCGACGGTGACGGCGATCACCGCACCGAGCACCGCATCTTCGTAGCTCTCGTTCCGCTCGCCGGCGTTGATGCTGTCGGCGGGTTCGGCGCCGGCGGCGCTGCCGGCATCTCCGGCGCTGCCGGTGCCTCCGGTAACGGTGTCACGGATGCTGGCGTTGCGGACACTAGCGTTACGGGCACCGGCGTCACGAATGCCGGGGGTATCAGGAGCGCCGCCCTCGGCGCCGTGGGCGTCGAAGAAGTCCTCCCGGTGCTTGCGGTCGAGGCCGCGCCGGCGGCGCGCAAACGCGGCGGCGCCACCGCCTCCGGCGTCACGGGCGCCGGGTGTGTCGGGAGTACCGGGGGCTTCGTCCTCGGCGCCGTGGATGTCGAAGAAATCCTCCCGGTACTCGCGGTCGAGGCCGCGCTGGCGGCGCGCGAGCTCCGCCGCGTCCATCCTCCCGGATTGCAGATCGTCGATGGTCTGCCTGAGTTTCCCGATCCTCCGCTCGAAGGAGCGCAGCAGCGCCCAGTTCGAGCTGGCGAGCCGCCGCTGAAAGACGCTCATCGCGAGCCGGACCGCCGGGCGGTTGTCGAGCGCGCGGTTGTAGACGCGGCGGAGGTAGGCGGTGGTGAGGTCGTACAGCGCCTGCTCGCCTTCCGGGCCGGAACTCAGGGCGTAGCTGAAGGTGTCGCACGCGCGCTGCCGGTAGAGGGGGCGGCCGTCCAGGCCGACCATCTCCTCCTTGGTGCGGCGGATGAAGTGGCGGACCCGCTCCGGTTGCGGGAAGCGGCGGAGCGCCTCGCCGGTCGAGAAGGTCCGCGGGTCGAGCAGCCGCCAGAGGTGGTGCCAGGGCGAGTCCCTGCCCATGTGCGGGGTCGCGGTGAGCAACAGCAGATGCCGGGCCGACCAGCCGAGACCGGCGAAGCGGTCCGCCGAGGCGGTGCGGTTCGTCGAGGCGGTGTGGTCTGCCGGGGCGGTGCGGTCTGCCGGAACTCCGCGATCTGGCGAAGCACTCCGACTCGCCGAAGCATTCTGGTCCGCCGAAGCACCCCGGCCCACCGAAACGGCTCGGTCCGCCGAACCACCCCGGTCCGCCGAAACGCTCCGGCCCGCCGAATCACCGCCGCCGGCCAGCGCTTCTGCCAGCTCGTAGCGCCGCGTCTTGCGGATACGATGGTTCTCGGTCACGGCGGCCAGCTTGTGCGCTTCGTCGAAGACGACGAGGTCGTAGGCGGGCACGCCGGCCTCCCGCAGCGCGCCGAACGCCTGTCCGCCGGCCAGGGTGTCCAGCGACACGATGACGAGGTCGCTTCCAGCTCCCCGGAACGGATTGCCGGCCCGCGCGTTCGCCCCGGAGACGATGCGGAATTGCAGGCGGAACAGGGTGCGGAGCTCCCGCTCCCAGTTCCCGACGAGGCCGGCGGGCGGGACCACGAGCACCCGCCGGATGCGTCCGCGCGAGAGCATCTCGCGCACGTAGAGGCCGGTCATGATGGTCTTGCCGGCCCCGGCGTCGTCGGCCAGGAGGAAGCGCAACGGGTCCTGCCGGAGCATGCGCTCGTAGACCGCGATGCGCTGGTGGGGAAGGGGGTCGATGCGCGCCGTCTCGCTGGCGAAGGCGGGATTGAACTGGTGCCCGTGGGCGAGCCGCAGGGCTTCCGCGACGGCGGAAAGCGCGGCCGGGTCTCCGGCGAAGTCGAGCGGGGGTGGGGTGGATGGGGCAGGCAAGGCATCATCTCCGCCCGGGGCGCCTCGGCGCCGATGGGGGCCTGGCCCGGGCCTCGCGGAGAATAAAGAATAATCCTGCCGGACGGGCGCGGCGATTGCGCCGGAAGACTGCATTTGGTCCCCTATCCGTGAAGTCTTCGACAAAACGACGATGATTTTCGCCAACCGGCGTTTGGTTCCGGCCATGCCGGGTTGGGATGGGATGGGCTCGCGGCCGATGTGCGTCTTCTTCCCCGGCCGCTACTCCCTCTGCACAGTGGTTTTGACCGATGCAGGTGGCATGAGCCTGATCCCGATGATGAAGCTGCGCATGGCGCAGCCCGGCCACTTGGTCGATCTCCGCGCGATCGAGTCCCTGCGCGGGGTGTGCGTCGAGGGACAACATCCATCACGGGTGGGCAACTTGTCCAATCACCGAGAACGGATGCCTGAGGATCATGGCGCAACCCGGCATCCCGACCACCTGCCGGTGCCCGCCGTCGCCGAACGACTCCGCGAGGCGACCGCCACCCGCCATCATCGGTTCTGGCCCGACACGACGAGTCTTCTGAGCCCGGGCGTCGCTGATTGGCGCCACGCCATCGGGCCGAAGCAGATCACCGATGCGTATCTGCTGGCGCTTGCCGTCGAACGCCAGGGACGTTTCGCCACGTTCGACACCCGCGTCGCCCTGAGCACCGTGACCGGAGCCGACCGCCGGCACATCTGCGTCATCTGACGGGCGTTCAACGATCCTCCGCGGGCGGGCGAGGCGGAAATGGCTCGCCACTTCCTCGCCCCGCCCGCCTCCCGGCGTTCAGCCGCGGTCGAGACCGATCGCGACGTAGCGCCGATGGTCGTTGCGTTCGACGAGCAGCAGCAGGGGCTTGTCGCCGGACGCCGCCGCGCGGACCGCGCCGGCCACTTCGCCGGGACCGCTCACCGTCTTGCTCCCCGCGCGCACGATGACGTCGCCGGGGCGCAGTCCCGCGCGGGCGGCGGGGCTGCCGGGGACGACCCCGGTGATCGAGACCCCTGCCTTGCCCGGCTCGCCCCGCGCCGCGAGCGCCACCCCGAGCCTCGGAGCGTCGCCGCGGTCGTCCGCCGCCGGGGCCGTGGCGAGCGATGCGCCTTCCTGCGCCTGCACGCCGACCGTCGCGGTGAGCGTTTCCCGGCCACCGTCACGCCGGATCCCGATCTCCGCCTCGGTTCCCGAATCGAGCTCCGCGACGATGCGGGGCAGGTCCTTCATCGCATCGATCGGCCGTCCGGCGAACGAGACGATGACGTCGCCGGGGCGCAGTCCCGCGCGGGCGGCCGGGCCGTCCGCCATCACCGACGCGACCAGCGCGCCCTTCGCTTCGTCGAGGCCCAGCGCCTCGGCCAGGGTCTCGTCGACGTGCTGGATCGCCACCCCCAGCCAGCCGCGCTCGACCCTGCCGCCGGTGCGCAGCGACTCGATGACCGGCCCGGCGACGTTCGCGGGCACCGCGAAGCCGATGCCGACGTTCCCGCCGGTGGGGCTGAAGATCGCGGAGTTCACTCCGATCACGCGCCCGCCGCGGTCGAACAGCGGGCCGCCGGAGCTGCCGCGGTTGATCGGGGCGTCGAGCTGGAGGTAGTCGTCGTAGGGACCCGAGCCGATGTCACGGCCCCGCGCGGAGACGATGCCCGCGGTGACGGTGCCGCCGAGCCCGAAGGGGCTCCCCACCGCGACCACCCAGTCGCCGACCCGCGTCGTATCGGAATCCCCGAATTCGACGATCGGCAGCGCTTCGCCGGCGTCGATCTCGAGGAGCGCGAGGTCGGTCTTCGGGTCCGCGCCCGCGACCCGTGCTTCGAGCGTCCGCCCATCGTGCAGCGTGACCGTCACCGTATCCGCCCCCTTCACCACGTGGTGGCTGGTGACGACGAGCCCCGAGGCGTCGATGATGAACCCGGAGCCGACGCCCTCGGCCCTCGGCGCGCCGGGCGCTCCATTCCAGGGCATCGGCAGGAAACGCCGGAAGAACTCCGGGATCTCCGTTCCCGGTCGCTGCCGCCATGCGTGCGACTGGGCGGTGGGCCGGATGGCGCGGGTGACCTCGACGTTGACGACGGCGGGCCGCACCGTGCTCACGAGGTCGGCGAAGCCGCCGTGCATCGCGGCCATCGGGATACCGGTTCCGGCATTCGCACCGGCGCCGGCGGATGCGGCTGCCGCGGCGTTCGCCGGGCTCCAGGGCTCGCCGATGGCGATGGCGCCGATGATCGCGGCCGATACCGCGGCCGCGACGAGCGCGCGTCCGGTCCGGGTCCTCGTCCCCGCGCAGTGGTTGTGCAATTTCGAGCTCTGGTTGGACGAGGCCCCTGCTTGGGGCGGGGTCCGGGTCTTCGTCCGTGCGGAATGGTCGTGCAACATGGGAGTGCCCTCCTGGATGTTTCCGGAAAACGAATCGAGGTTCAGCGGAAGGGCAGGATAGAGATGGTCGGATTACCGCTCGGTGGCCGCGACATGAACGTTTTTTCATCCTCGCGGACAGGCGCAGCCCCCGGACCGAGTGCGGACGGTGCGCGCCGTCCTTCTCGTACCGGATCTCTCTTGTAGACGAGAGGGGCACAACCCACCAACCGCGGGTGCAGGCAGGGCGTGCCGGACCTCGGTTCCAGTCGTCGATTCCGGGACGAGCCATGAAGATTTCCGGCGCATCGTCGGGGGCCGCGGCCGGCAGCACGGCGACTCCCGCCCATTCGCATCGGACACCGCTACGTGGTCTTCAGGTCCTCCGAAACCCCGGCGAGCAGCGCGTCGAGGGCGGCGCGAACCTCCTCCGGGGCCTCCCCGTCGAGCGCCACCCGCACGGGGAAGCGCAGCGCGCTCCCTGCGCTCGCCTCCATCATCGCGGGGATGATCTCGGCGAGGTCCTGCATCCGGGAGCCTTCGAGCACGGCACCCCCGGGCGGGAGGCTCGTGGGCGGCCCCGGTGGCGGAGGTTTCGGTTGCGCGGGCCGCTCCAGGCGCAGGTGTCCCGCCTCGTCGTATCCGCAGTCCACGGGGCCACTGTTCTCGGCCACCCTGAGCCAGCGGCTTTCCACGCCGGCCCTGATGCTTTCGCGAACCAGGCCCCAGGGAAGCGCCGCGCCCCGCGCCTGCGAAGCCGCCTGCACCAGCGCGACCCCGTTGACCCTGCCGTCCTTCCACGCGCCGGGCAGGGCCTGTTCCACGAGTTTCTGGGGCGGGATCAGATCGGGCGCGGGATGAAGCACGGCTCACCAGCCTCGGTACGCGCAAGATCGAGAGGACCGACGCAGACCCGGCGGACCCGTTCGGGCCGGGCCGTCACCTCTGCGCGAGCCGGCGAAGCTCCGGGCGCCGAATCAGGCTCTGGCGGGCGCGGAAGGAGGCGCGGAACTCGCTCGGGGTTTCGCCGAATTGCGCTCTGAACGCGCGCGAGAACACCGCCGGGTAGGAGAATCCGCACGCTGTCGCCACCGTCTTGATCGGGAACTCCTCGTAGAAGAGCAGATTGCGCGCGGCCTGGAGCCGGATCCGGAGATAGAGACGCATCGGCGGGTCGTCGAAGCGCCGCCGGCATTCACGCGAGACGGTGCGCGCCGTCGCCCCGAGCCGCGCCGCGATCTCCTCCAGACCGAGCGGGAAGTCGAGGTTGCCCTCCATCAAGGCCAGCATCCGATCCGTGAGCGAGCGCCGTGCCGGCTCGAGCGTCGTATCGACACGCTGTGGCGCCTCGGCCGGGCGCGGGGAGTGGACCAGCGCGTTCGCCACCTCGGTCGTGAGCACCGATCCGTACTTCCGGGCGATCAGCTCCAGCATCAGGTCGAGGGTCGCCACGCCGCCGGCGCAATGCAGGATCCGGCCGTCGATTCGGTAGAGCTGATCGCGGGTCGAGCTGGCCGGGAATCGCTCGCGAAACGCTGGTGCGGCCTCCCAGTGCAGCACCGCCCCGTCTTCACCGAGCAGCCCTGCCTGCGCGAACGCGAAGGCGCCGGTATCGACCCCGCCGACGCTCGCACCGGCGGAATACGCGCCGCGCAGCCGGTTGAGAAGCCGGGGAGAATTGCGCTGCGTCGGCAGGTTGCCCTCGAAGAGGAGCACGAAGTCCGCCGCCGGCATCGAGTCGATGTCGTGATCCACCGGCATCCACAGGCCGTTGCTCGCCCGCACCGGCTCGCCGGTCTGCGACACGAAGCACCAGCGGAACAGCTCCCGCGCCCGATTCTGGTTCGCGCAACGTAGCGCCTCGCTTGCGAGCACCGCCGCACTGAGCGGGAACTCAGGCTGCAGCACGAACGCGAAAGAGGGCGGCGCGGCGCGGTCCCCGTAGCGGGCCGGCGTCGTATCCATCGATTCGGGGTCTGGCAATCGTCCAGTCGTCCTGTGCAAGGCGGGACGCTTGCGGAGCCTCTGTTGGCCGCAAGGTGCCGGAATCATCAATAATTTGTCTTTCATCATCAACTGCGAGGCTCAACGGGCGTCGAACATGATCCCGCAGGCGCGGTCCTGCCGCACCGTAGCGCCGGCCCGCGCAAGGAGCGAAGCGGATGGACACGGAGCAACGCAGGCGGGCGCTCGAAGGATGCTACGTGACGGTGCCGACCCCCTTCGCCGACCGCGAAGGGTGGCCGATCGACGACTCGGCGCTACGCGCCTACGTGCGCTTCCTCATCGATCACGGCCTGCACGGCGAGCGCGCGACGCTGCTCGCGGGGGGCGCCGCCGGCGACTTCTCGACCATGACCTTCGATGAGCGCGTGCACGTGGCGTCGGTCGTCATCGAGGAGGCGGACGGGCGCGTCCCCGTCGCGATGGGCGCCCAGACCACGAGCACGCTGGAGCTCATCCGGCTTGCCAGCGCGGCGCAGTCCATCGGCGCGGATTTCATCCAGGTCTCCTGTCCCTTCTACTTCGAGCACGGGGAGGACGATTTCGAGGAGTTCGTGCGCGAGGCGGCGTCCGCGGCGCCGGAGGTCGGAATCATCGTCTACAACACGTTCTGGACCTCGTCCGGGCTGTCGTTCGCGATGGTCGAGCGCCTCGCCGGAATCGCGAACGTCGTCGGTCTGAAGTGGGCGACGCCGCGCACCGACGCCATGGAGTTCGAGGACGTGACCTCCCGCTTCTCCGAGCGCTTCACCATCATCGACAACAACCTGTTCTTCGCCTTCAGCCCGATGCCGGCCCTCGGGGCGAAGGCGTTCGAGGTGCATCTGTGCAACTTCTGGCCCGAGTGGGGGATCAGGCTGCTCGACGAGGTGCGGGCGCGGAACTACCCCGAGATCGCTCGGATGATGGTCGAGGAGGCGATGCCGTTCTACAAGCTGTGGGTCGGCATCGAACGCGAGTACACGAGCGGCGACGGTTATCTCGACAAGCTGTGCATGGAGCTCATCGGGCTGCCGTCGAGTCGCTGCCGCCCTCCGACGCGCGACGTGCGGGCGCGGTATCGAAGGCGGGCGCTCGACATGCTGAAGGCCATCGGATGCCCGCGGATCGTCGAAGATGAGGACCGCGCGGAGCCGGCAGCATGAGTCCCGCCGCGAATATGGTGGTGATGGCGTCCGGCGACAACGTGGGCATCGCCACCCGCGACATCGCCGCCGGAACCCCCGCGCGCGACGTTCGGGGCTGCGAACGGACGGCGATCGAGCCGATTCCCCAAGGCCACAAGATCGCGCTTGCCGACATCGCGCCGGGAGAGTCGGTGGTGCGCTACGGCGTGCCGGTCGGGGTCGCGACCGCTGCGGTCGGCGCGGGCCGACTGGTCCACGTCCACAACGTTGCAAGCCGGTACCTGAACAACGACGAAGACCACTATGAATAGCATGGCGCGGAATCACCCCGCGGGTCGTCCGACGGGCAACGGCTCGGCGGGTCACTCGGCTCACAGCGACGCTGCACCGGTGCGCCCGGACAGTTCACGCATGTACGGCTACGAGCGCGCCGGCGGGCGCATCGGGATCCGCGACTACGTGGTCGTCGCCTACCTGGTCGAGTGCGCGCACCACGTCGCGCGGCGTATCGCCGACCCGTTCGTCGAACGCGGGGCGCAGCTCGTCGGCTTTCCCGGCTGCTATCCGAGCGAGTACGCCCACCGGATCCTCGAAGCGATGTGCACCCATCCCAACGTCGGCGCCGTGCTCCTGGTCTCGCTCGGCTGCGAGGAGTTCAAGCGCGGAGCGTTGCGCGAGGCGATCCGGGCCTCCGGCCGGCCGGTGGAGATGCTCGCCATCCAGGCTAGCGGGGGAACCGCGGCGACGATCGAGCGCGGGCGGGAGTGGGTGGAGTCGCGCCTCGCCGAGCGCCGCCCCCCGGCGCGCCCGATCGGGCTGGCCGACCTCGTCGTCGGCACCAAGTGCGGCGGCTCCGACGGGCTGAGCGGGGTAACGATCAATCCGGCGGTCGGACATGCCTTCGATCTCCTCGTCGACGCCGGCGCGACGGTCATGTTCGAGGAAACCTGCGAGCTCATCGGCTGTGAGGAGCACATGGCCGCGCGCGCCGTCGATCCGGGGCTCGCGGCCGAGGTCCACGGCGCGGTGCGCAAGGCCCGGCGCTACTACCAGGATCTCGGGCACGGAAGCTTCGGCGGCGGGAACATCAAGTACGGGCTCTCCACGCTGGAGGAGAAGTCGCTCGGCGCCTACGCGAAGAGCGGGACGCGGCCGATCTCGGGCCTGCTCAAGCCGGGAGTCCGTCCGACCCGCCCCGGCCTCTACCTGATGGATACGGTCAACGACGGCGAGGTCCGCTACGGGATCCCGAACGTCAACGACACGCAGACGGTGACCGAGATGGTGGCCTCCGGCTGCCATCTCATCCTGTTCACGACCGGCGCCGGCTCGGTCGTGGGGCAGGCCGTCGCGCCCGTGATCAAGGGCGTGTCCAGCACGCGCGTGTTCGAACGCATGGCCGGCGACATGGACGTGAACGCGGGGACGATTGCCGACGGGGTCGAGACGATCGAGGAGGTAGGCGAGCGGATCCTCGCCGAGATCGTCGAGGTCGCCTCCGGGCGTCCGACACGCTCGGAGGCGCTCGGCCACCAGGAGTTCGTCCTTGGATACAAGACGTACGAACCGCTCGGCCCCGCTTGCCTTCCTGCATGAAGGATCTTCCCACGGGAGGGCAGGCGGTACGGGCGGACGAGAGCGGCGCCACCGATTCGGCGCCGGCAACGACGTGAAGAGCAACGACCTGAAGAGGAGAAGAAGGCAATGACCAACACAGTGAAGCATACGGCTCTGGGCGCCGCGGTGCTGTGCGCCGCCACCCTCGCGCTGCCGGCGAAGGCGCTCGACGACGCACGGCTGCGCTTGCCAACAAGGAGCGCCGGCTCGGCCTGCACGTCGCCTCGGACTGGGACGACATGCTCTCCCTGATGAAGGACTTCAACGATCTGGAGACCGATCTCCCGGCCTCGGCGTTCTACACGAACGAGTTTCTGCCCTGACGTACACTCCGGCACGCCGGTCTGCCCGGCCGGCGTGCCGGCTCCCTCCTCCGGCCGATCCATCGGCGCCTGCGGGGATGTTACGGTTGTTGCGCTGCGGGCTCATGCATAGCGGGGGCGGAGTCGGGTGAGCCCAACCACTGCCACCAGCGCGTCCATCGAGATCCGGGCGGTCCGCAAGCTCTTCGGGAGCGGCGCCGACGAAGTGCACGCTTTCGGCCCCTCCGATCTCCGCATCGCGCCCGGCGAGTTCGTCTCCCTGCTCGGTCCATCCGGGTGCGGCAAATCGACCCTCATGCTCATGATCGCCGGGCTCCTCGAACGAACCGATGGGGAAATCTTCGTCAACCGCGACATCGTGGACGCCCCGCGCACCGACGTCGGCATCATGTTCCAGGACAGCACCCTCGTCCCTTGGCGCAGCGTGCGGGGCAACGTCGAGCTTCAGCTCGAGCTGCGCGGGCTCGATACCGCCGCATACCGCGATCGAATCGACGACCTCCTGCACTCGGTCCACCTCGACGGCTTCGAGGACCGCTCGCCCTACGAGCTCTCGGGCGGGATGCAACAGCGCGCCGCCCTGTGCCAGGCGATCGTGCACGAGCCGGGCACGCTGCTGCTCGACGAGCCTCTCGGCAAGCTCGACGCGATGACCCGGGAGCGGATCCGGGCCGATCTGCAGGATCTGTGGATGCGGCGGCGGCCGACGGTGGTGTTCGTCACCCACAGCATCGAGGAGGCGATACAGCTCTCGACGAGGATCTGCGTGATCACGCCGCGCCCGGGCCGGATCGATCATGTGATCGACGTCGATCTGCCGTGGCCGCGCGGGCTCGAGGTCAGACGCAGCGATGCCTTCGTGTCCTATCTCGCAAGGATCCAGGAGATCTTTCATGGCTATGGCGTCCTCTGAGTCGCCGGCGGCGGCCGGCGTGCGCTGGCTCATGCGCTGGTTTTCGCGATCGTGGCTGTTTCTCGTGTTCTTCGCCGCGTTCTTCATCTCGTGGGAGCTCCTGGTCGACTGGCTCGGGGTGCCCCGCTACATCCTCCCCAAGCCCTCCACGATCGTGATCAAGAGCTCGGCCGATCTCGATCGGCTCGTCTACTACACCTGGGTGACGGGCACCGAGACGGTGCTGGGCTACGCCGCGGCGATCGTCCTGGCGGTGCCGTTGGGGCTCGCGATCGCGTTCTCGCGCTTCCTGCGCCAGACGATCTATCCGTTCTTCGTCAGCATCGAGATGACGCCGAAGATCGCTTTCGCGCCGCTGTTCATCTCGTGGCTCGGATTCGGCCTGCTGCCCAAGGTCATCATCGTGTTCCTCGTGTGCTTCTTTCCCATCGTGCTGAACGCGATCCTCGCCTTCGGCTCCCTGAGCGAGGAGCTGACCCGTTTCTGCCGGGCCACGGGCGCCGGCGCGTGGCGAAGCTTCGTGAAGGTGCGGCTGCCGGCTGCGATGCCCCAGTGTTTCGTCGGATTCAAGTACGCCGCGATCAATGCCACCGTCGGTGCGACGATCGCCGAGTTCATCGGCAGCGACCAGGGGCTCGGCTTCTACATCCAGATCGTGACCGGCAACATGCGCCCGGATCTCGCGTTCGCCGGGATCTTCTTCCTCACGGTCCTCGGCCTTGCGATCTTCGGCCTCGTCACCCTCACCGAGCGGCTGCTCATTCCGTGGCACATCTCGGTACGGCGGGCCGCCTGATGGCGGACCACACACCTCGATCCACCGGCGTGCCGAGGCCCGAGCGGCTCGGCCCGGGCGGCCCGCACACCACACACACTCCGCCTCCTCCAGCCACCCCGGCTCCCGAGCGGTTCGACGCGGACGGCCTTCGCGCGTTCGCCGCCGATGCACTCGCCGCCGCGGGCATGCCGGAGGACAAGGCGGCGGTGATCGCGGAGGGGCTCGTGGAGGCCGACCTCTACGGGCACACCACCCACGGACTTGGGCTGCTCGCGGACTACGTCGCCGAGATCGAGTCCGGCGAGATGGTGGTGGACGGCGAGCCCGAGATCCTCGCAGCGCGCGGTGCGTCGGCATGCTGGGACGCGCGGCGTCTTCCCGGGATATGGATCACCGCACGGGCGGTCAGTGAAGCCTGCGAGCGGGCGGACACGTTCGGGTTGGGGGCGGTGGCGATCCGCCGCAGCCACCACATCGGATGCCTCGCGTCGTTCCTCGAATCCCCGGCGCGCCGGGGCCATCTCGTGCTGGTGCTGTGCTCGGACCCGGGCGATGCGCTCGTCGCGCCGTTCGGCGGCACGAGCGCGGTGCTGACCCCCAATCCGATCGCGGCCGGGATCCCGCGCGGCGGCGATCCGATCCTGCTCGATCTGAGCATGTCGATCACCACCGCGGGTATGAGCGCCCGCGCCCGTGCCCGCGGGGAGCGGCTTCCCGGGCGCTGGCTCATCGACGCCCGAGGCGATGCGAGCGACGACCCCGCGGTCCTCGATCGAGGCGGCGCGCTCCTCCCTCTCGGAGGGCTGGACCACGGACACAAGGGCTTCGCGCTGGGGTTGCTCGTGGAGGCGCTCACCCAGGGGCTCGCCGGTTTCGGCCGCGCCGACGAGCCGAGCGGATGGGGCGCGAACGTGCTCGTCCTCGCCTTCGCTCCCCCGGCGTTCGCCGGGGCCGATGCCTTTGCCCGCCAGGTGGACTGGCTCGCCGGAGCCTGCCTCGCAAGCGTGCCGGCGAGTGCTCCCCGCGGGGTACGGCTACCGGGCCAGCTCGCACTTGAACGCAAGGCCGTGGCGTTGTGCGACGGGGTCGAGTTGTTCCCCGGCATCGCGCCGGCGCTCCGCGCGCTCGCCGAACGACTCGGGCGCCCGCCGCCGCGGCCGCTATAGTCCGGCGCTCTCACTGCACTTTCTCCCGGCACCGACAGCGGGGCATGTCCTCGGGAGAGTCGGCGCAGCCAGGAACCTGCGCCGCCGTCACGCGGCATCCACTTCCACTTACGCGATGTCGCACTGCGGCGGCGACACCGGCAATCCCTCCGCTCGCAGCCCTTCGACATGGAACGCAACCGCTTCCTCGATCAAGCGCAACGTCTGTTCCCGATCCTCGCCAACCGCGATGCAGCCGGGCAGGTCGGGAACGAACGCCCCGTAGCTCGACTCGCCCTTCTCCACAATCACCGTGTACTTTATGGGGGTTTTCCTTGGCTGTTTGAAGTGGACATACGGCCAGCCGGGGCTGTCCTCCACGTCCCACCGCACCTTGGAGGCGATCTCCGTGCGCACCTCCGATATGTCCGGGCCGATCAGATGATCTCGACGCCTTCGCGAGCGGCGCCAGCGGCCAGCTCTGAGCGCGAAGCGCATCAGGGTATTACGGCACGAACCGCCGGCAATCGAGGCTCCGGCAGTCGGCTTCGGTCATGGTTCGGCCGCTTCGCGCCGGGCCCTGCCGAGCAAGTCATCGAGCGCCAATCCCCGCGCCCAGTGGTCGAGGTAACTGGAATCGAGCAACATGGCGGAGTGGCGCAGCACGCCGATCACGTCGCGCCATTGACGATCGGAGACCCCACCTCCTTCCCGGTACCAGAGCAGCTTCCTGAGCACGGTATCCTCCGGGCGCTTCAGAAACAGCAGTTCGCCCTGCCGAACCTCGACTCTCTCGCGCCGCTCGAACTCGTTCGCGTCGTACGCGCCGGTGCCCTGCATGATGAGGTCCACCTTGGTGAACGTCGGGAGATGAATGAGGTTCCAGCTACGCCGTTCACGCACCGCCTGGCGCAGGGACGGT
The DNA here is from genome assembly GCA_958295835.1 of uncultured Gammaproteobacteria bacterium. GTDB lineage: Bacteria > Pseudomonadota > Gammaproteobacteria > HK1 > HK1 > HK1. The sequence goes on along the minus strand of OY282378.1, from coordinate 1,829,781 downwards.
TCATCCACGAGGAAATCCTCGCCCAGCGCTTCGGCGAGCGGGGTCACGTCCGGCTCCGCCATCGCGACCACGAAGTCGATGTCGTTGGTGGCGCGCGGTTCGCCCTGATAGGAGCTGGCGAGCGAGCCGCCGAGGAAGTACTCGATGCCCGCATGCTCGAAGGCGCGCGCTACCGCGGCCGCAACGGCGAGGAGGTCGGGCGTGCTCAGCCGGACGCTCCGGGACAGGGGCCGAACGCACGCTCGGCAAGTTCCCGTCCGTAGCACAAGGCTACGAACCTCCAACGGAGCTCCTCTTCGCCCGCCTTCGGATGGCGCCGCCGCAATCCGGCCTGCGCAAGGGCGCGCACTCCCAGGGACAGCCGTGCGGCCTGCGCCAAGCGTTCGGCCGGGGGCATCGTGCCGATCAGGCGGTGGTAGGTCGCGGCTGCGCGGGGGTCGGTATCACGTAGCATCCGGCGAGTATGCTGGCACGCCGGCGCGCGGACAACCGTGATGTTCCTTCGTTCCCGATACATGTCCTCGTCAGGCTCGGTGAGCTTCGCATCGGGAGCAAGGGAGGTCGCGGCAGGTGGTGACTGGCGGGATGAAAAGACGGATCGCACAAGGGTTGGCCGTGTTACTGAGCATCAGTACGTTGGCGACGATCCTGATGTTGGGCGTTTCGCTTGTCCGTAATCCCTTCGCCGCGCCGTGGGTGGAACGGGAGACCGAAGCGCTCGCCCTGCGGATCGACCGGATGATCGCGACGGAAGTGGATCAAGATTGGATCGATACCCGACTCGAAGCCGCTCTCGCGGAGGAGCCACGAGACTGGTCCAGGATTGATCTGATACAGGAAATTGCGAGGAAGGAGAAAGTTTCGCCCGATCCGGCATTAGCAGCGAGGATGGACTCGGCTCGTGAGTCGGATACCAGGATGCTACGCCGCACGGAACGCTGCCTGCGGTGCGCCTTGGACGTCGCCGACTGCCCCGACCCCAGCACGCTGGCGGCCTGCAATCTTCCGCTGGAGCTGACTCCGGTTGGAGACGTCAACGCGCTCCGGCGAAACTTTCAGGCATGGGCGACCAGAGATCCGGTTGATAACCTGGAAGTCGGCCTTGCCGTAGTGGGGCTTGGAGCGACCGGCGCCGCAGTCTTCACCGGTGGCGGCAGTTTGACGGTCAAGGCAGGAGCATCGGCGTTGCGAGTCGCCCGGCGCACGGGCAACCTGACGAAGAGCTTCCAGGCGGCCTTGTTGAAGCAGTTTCGTGCGCTCGGTTTCCAGTGGGGGAAAGTACCCGCCTGGCTCGTCCGGGGCAACGGCATCGACGAACTGGTGCGAAACCACGAAGCGCTTTCCCGGTTCAGAACAACCGTAGCCGATCTCGGCCGCATCCATCACGAAACGGGATCGTATGCCGGGACGATCAATCTCCTGCGCCACATCGACAGTCCGGCCGAAGCGGGCCGATTGGCACGTCTCGTGGAAGCAGGAGGGCAACGCGCGCGTGCGGCCATTGAAGTACTTGGCAAATCCCGCGCATTACGCGCTACGCGCCGTCTGAGCGACGCCGTTGTCTCAGCGATCAAGCTGATCGTCGCGACTGTCGTGCAGATGGGACTTGCGGCCCTCGTTCTGCTGAACCGGGGCCTGCGTTCCGCGATACTGACTCATGCCGGCCGCGACAACCGATTGCAAGCGGGGGAAGATCATATGCCCACCGGACACCCAAACGACAAAGTGGGAATCGGACCGCAATACGGGAACGACGACGATTTCACAAGGTGAATGAGATTACATCAGAGCTGGTACAGGGATCGGGTGCTCCGAGTACCTTATGGGACCGGCCCCTGGAAAAGCTCCACGACTTGTTACGGGAACATGCTGACCGGGGAATCCGCAAATGCAGGTCTCAACTTCCTGACCCCCGGTATCTTTGCACTGGCCAAGCGGCGGATTGAGGAAGGCCGCGGAGTAGTGGAGCCGTTTCGACTGCTGCGAAACATGCTGTCGAGCCAGCCGATGTGTTTCAATCTGTCGCGCGCATCCCCATGTCACTAGGCGCTCAGGCCAGCATCAGGAGAGTCGGTGGGGCCTTGATCCGGAGAGCTTTCAGACGCTTACGGGCACCTTCGCGCGGCTCCGTCACCTGCCATAGCTTCCCGTTCGGCCCTGACAATTGCACCAGTTGAATCTGCTTCAGGTCGTCTCGGATATTGCGCCACGTGTCCCCACACGCCTGCTCGGCCATGCGTTCGAGCAACCACCTCATCACCGAGAGCGCGATATGGGCGTGGATGCGGTGCGCCACCCGGTGGGACACCGGGCGCAGACGCAGGCCACTTTCGAGTTCACGCCATGCCTGTTCGACGCGCTGCAACTGTTTGTAGCCCAAGGCCATATCCACAGCGCTCAAGCTGTCGTCGTTGCTGTGCACGACGAACTTCCCGTCGAGGCGCTCGGCGGCCTTGACCGCGCCGGCGTCGATCACCGCGTGCCCGGTGCGGGTCAGGCGCACATAACGCCCGTAGCGGCGACTGGCGCGCAAGGCACACACCCGCTTGCTGTGGGTCCCGGTCGGGGACTCGCGCAGGGGGGCCAACTCACCTTCGAGCTCTTCGAGCACCGGGGCGCGGTGGGTGCGCTGGCGGGCCGCCTCCTTGGGGGTGTGGCACACCACGTAGCGCTGGCGCCGCTGTCCGTCCCCGACCCATACCTCCTTGGCCTGAAGGGTGTCGGTCACCGGGTGGTCACGTCCGGGCCGGCTCACCACCTGGGTGTCCACCTCACCGCCACGGTGCACCGGCATGCACACGATGTCACGTCCGCCCCCGAGCGCCAGGGTGTGCAGATTCTCGGCGCTGACCATCCCCGCATCGCCCACGAACACACAGCGATTCAATCGTCAGCCTCTCAAGTCGCGTTTGACCTGTGCGACGGTGGTCACGTCCACGGTGTTGCCGGGGAACACCCAGTGGCGCACTGGGAAGCCGTCGCGGGTCACCGCAAGTCCCACCACCACCTGCGGCGCATCGTCGCGTGCGTTCTTCGACTTCCCCCGCTTGCGCAGCGCTCGATAGGGCTTCGCGCCCGCGGCACGCGAGCCGTACACCCACTCCTCGCTCCCCTGCCCGCGGTCCTCCTCATCGACCTCGAAGTGCAAGGAAGTGGTGTCGTAGAACACCCGCTCCACATCGAGCGCGAGCAGGTCGGCGAGACGAAAGTACAGCCCGTCCTCCAAGCGCCTCCTTGTGTGCTTCGAGAAAGTCCATCGCGCGGTACAGGTGGTGCAACTCCAACCCCTCGCCCCCCTCGATGCGCACGTCTTCGTCCAGCCACTGCCCATGACAGTACAGCTTCGACGACGGCGCGCAGGCCCGATTGGCCACCATCGCAAACAGCGCCCGCTCGACTGCGAACTTGCGTGCACCGGCGAGTTCGCCGATGAGCTCCGGCAGCCCCACTTGGCGCCATCGATGTTCGAGGACGTGGATATCCCCGTAGGGCCACGCATCGAGCACGCGCCAGGAGGGGGCTTCAGCGACGACCGCTTCGGGCGAGCAGCGCTTGAGGATGCTGCGGGCGAGGCGATGCAGGCGTTCGGCGACCTTGGGGTCATCGCTGCGTCCGCAGTTGTAGACGATAGGGACACGGGAGCGTTTCTTGACAGGGTCCCAGACGCTTTCGGCGATCTGGAGATGGCTCAAGGTGGAGCCATCGGCGCGGGTTTGCTTGGACCGGCGCAGGTACATGTATGCGATGGTACCTGCCTGAACAGGTTGAAATAAGCTCGGAATGCAATTTCATGTATCTATGTATTTTCAACCGATATCGAGTATCCAGTGCGATAGGTGCTTGATTTCAGGGCAGGCCGCCTGTGAAATCGCCCAACGATGTATCGACAAGTGTCAAAGTCAGGTCAGACCCCTTGCACCAGTGCGGTGCATCCCGCAAAAGTGATCACGCTCCCACCGGAATCGCTGATCACTTTGCGCCGGATTCGGTGATCACTTTCCACCGGAATCACTGATCACTTTGGACCGGAATACGCACTGCCTCGGAATCGGCGAGCGAGGCAGCCCCGAGGTTGGCGTTGTCGGCCTTGAGGTCGGCTTTCGTGGCGGCGCGTTCGTCGCCGTGGTTGATGGTCTTCGCGATGGCTTGCGCGTGGCGGCGCTCGATGCCGGACCGCGGCGGCCCCGAATCAGTACGCGGGCGGGATGAGCTTGACCGCGGCGAGGATAAGGCCGGCGATGCCGAGAGCCTTCCACGTCAACCGGGTTTCGATCTGGGCGATCTCCGTGCGCAAAGTGGCGACGGCGGTATCGAGGTCGGCCTTGGTGGCGGACTCGCCACGGTCGGCAGTGGCGGCGCGGCGCATTCCTTCGGCGTGCTCGGGTTCGATGCCGGCCGCTTTGAGGTCGCGGGCGGCGGTGAGGGTGTCGAAGGTGCTCGCGGTCATGGCGCGGGTCAGATCAACCCGAACACTCGAAGGCCGATGGCGAACATGAACGCTGCGATCAAGCCGACTGACCATCGGATGGTCCCGAGCTCGGCGCGAAGGTCGGCCCGGAGCCGGGTTTCGAGGGCGGCGATCTCGGCCTTGATGTCCGCCTTCGTCGCCAGTTGCTCGCGGTCGGCGCTGACGGCTTCGCGCACCATCGTAACGGCGGCTTCGGTTTAGCTTTCGTCAAAGCCGGCATCGCGAAGGCGCTTCGCGGCGGTGTAGGTGTCGAAGGTGGCGGCGGTCATGGCGTTCCCCGTGGAACGGCTACGCGGGCGGCGGCGCGATCTCGCGGCGCGTGAACCCCTCGAACAACCCTTCCAGCCGCGCCATGTGCTCGCGAAGGTCGGCAATGTCGCGGCGCATCGCATGTTGACCGGGGAGGATGACCGCGGCGAGTGCGATTGCGGCGGTGATGATGGCGATGAGCTCGGGAGACATGGCGGCGGTTCTCCGGTGGCGATGGCTCCGGGCCGGAAAGAGACCGTCGTTCGGCGGTCCCGGCATCGTTTCGAGGGCGCTTCAATGAGGAAATGAAATGCCGCGCACCCCGCCTCAGCCGGCCTTCCGATCCGCCGTGCGGCGTACTCGTGCGAGGACCGTCTCGCGGTGCAGCACGTAAAGGCCGCTGCCGCAGATCAACGCCATTCCGGCGCAGGTGACCAGATCCGGCCAGTTGCCGAAGAACACCACGCCCCACATCACCGCCATCGGCAGCGCCACGTACTCGAAAGGTGCGATCGCCGACGGCCGCGAGATGCGATATGCCTGCGACATCAGGTAGCCGCCGACTCCGTTGATCACCCCGATGGCGAGGAACAGCGCGGCGTCCCGAGTCGAGGGAACCGTCCAGGCGCGCAGCAGGAAGGCGAGGCTCGCATCGTCTTCCGGCGCGAAGCGTCCGTCCCCGGCGACGAGGCCGATGGCCACGCTCGCGACGATGAAGCCCGCTTGCGCGTAGAAGGCGATGGTGGAGGCCCGTTCGCTCGTGCCGAGGCGGCGGGTGATGATCTGCATGAGCGCATACGCCCCGGCGGCGACGATCGGAAGCAGGGCGACCAGCCGCAGGACGCCCTCGCCGGGGCGCAGCATCACGATCACCCCTGCGAGCCCGATGCACACCGCCACCCAGCGACGCGGGCCGACCGTCTCGCGCAACAGGAGTGCGGAGAGCACAGTGATCAGCAGCGGTGCGACGAAGAAGATCGAGGTGGCTTCGGCGATCGTCATCGCTGCAAGTGCCAGATAGAACGCGCAGTTGGCGACGACCAGCAGCCCGGAGCGCGCAAGCTGCAGTCCGAGACGGCGCGTGCGCAACAGGTGGACACCACCTTCGAGGCGCATCAAGAAGAGCGTGACGGCGATCGCGCTGGCGGCGCGCACCAGGACGATCTCGTGTAGCGGATAGTCTCCGCTCAACCACTTGATGAGCGCATCCTGCAGAACGAAAAGGGTGATCGCCCCGACGACGCAGACAATCCCGAGTATCCGATGATCCATTTCCGCAGGACCTCGCCGGCAAGGCGCCGAAGGGCATTATCGCCGCCATCGGCGGTCGTTCCGGTGACGGCACTACACAGGGGGTGCAAAACTGAGGTGACGACAAAGCGTTTTGCGCGTGTCTGCGCAAAAAAATCGCCCCAATCGAGTGCGAGTTGAGAATGGCCGGAGATGGTCGACATGGCGAGCAATTCCCCCACGAATCTCATATATCCGGGGCGTCACGACGGACGGCTATGCGACCTGACCCGCGGGCCGCTCGATGAACACCGCATCGGTCATCCAGCAGCCCACGCAGGGCGCCTCCGACTGCCGGGACAGATAGAACCAGTAGGTCATGCTTTCGCGTGCACCGGTCAGTGTGACCCGCTGACGAGCCTGGCCGGATATCGTCTCCACCGGGCCGTGGGTCGCATCTCGGAAGTCGAGCATGAGTGCGTAGGGACCTTCCTTGATCATGGTGATGAAGCGTGAGAGCGGGCCGGTATTGGCGCGGTTGGTGGGAGAGGCGAAACGGAACGCGACGGCGATGCCGCGGTCCCGCTCGTCGTTGTGCCGAAGCGCCTCGAGCTGAATCCTGATCACGTCTCCGGGGGAAAGCGCGGGCTCCGGCACCAGGGCTTCGCTGAGCGGGTCCGCTCCGCCCGGCTCGTCTCCTTGTGCGAGCGCTGAAGGGGCGCAGAGCGACAGCGCAAGACAGAGCAACGCCGGCATGACCCGTTTTGGAATCGGCGAAGCCTTCATCGCTTCCTCGTTTCTTCGTTTCTCCGCAACGGAGACCCATGATGACCGCCTGACCGCTCTCCCGCGACGCCGCCGGGCTCTTCGGCCATCCATCGGTCGAACGCTACGGCGCTCATCCCCCCTTCAGGTTCGGCATGAAGTGCACCGCGTCGCCGTCGGAGACGGTTCGGGCGGCGTGCTGGCCGCGGGGCACGACGACGCCGTTGAGCGCGATGAGCGGGGAGGCGCTTTCGGGGATGCCGGCCTCGCGCATCACGGTGAGCAGGGTCGCCGCGGGCGGCGCGTCGAGGACCTCGACGGTCGTCTCGCCCTCCGAGTCCGCCGGGAGGTAGTCCTCCAGCAGTCCCGCCGCGCTGACCCGCACCTTCATTGCACGCTCCCCAACCCGACATGGCCGGAACCGGACGCCGGCCGGCGAACGACTCTCCGCCGTCGTGTCGAAGGTCTCATGGACGAGGGACTGTGCATGACGGCGTGCGCACCAGGCCGGACACCTTCATCGCGCGTCCCCTTGCGTGCATTCCAGGTAGGCGTTCATCACCAGAGTGGGATCGGTGCGCAGCTTCTCCATCCACGCCCCGAGGCGCACCCGGGTCTGGATCAGGCCGCGCAGTACCCCGACGTGCTGGGTCAGTCCGAGCGCGAGGGCGCCGACGATGCGGTCGTCCTCGAACTCCAGCCTGAGGTAGCGCGAGCGCGTTGCATCGACGGCGGTGGAGCGTTCGCCCCCCTCGGCCCCCATCCACAGGCCGAAAGAGCTGGACACGAGGCCGAGGGTGTTCAGCACGTTCATCGACAGGCTGCCGCGGAAGGGCGTCTCCGCACCGGCCATGTTGAGGGCGGCGATGCGTCCGTGCTCGACCGCGGTGGGCTGGATCGCGTGCACCTCCTGCCGTCCGGTGGAGAAGTCCGGTCCTTGCGCCACGTCGCCGGCCGCGTAGACGTCATCCGCGCTCGTGCGCAGCCGGTGGTCGACGAGGATGCCGTCGCCGTATTCGATCCCGGCGCCGACGGCACCGTTGGTGCCAGCGGCACCGCTGGCGCCAGCAAGGAAGCCGGTGTTCGGCGAGACCCCGGTGGCGCAGACCACGAGGTCGGCCTCGATGGGATCACCCGGATCGGTGGCCAGGGTGAGCTTGCCGTTGGCACGCGCGATCCCCGTCACCCGCGTCGCGGTGCGCACCGTGACGCCCCTCGATGCGCACCAGCGCGCGATCATCGCGCCGCCGGTCTCGTCCATCATGCGCGGCAGCATCCGGTCCGCCATCTCCACCACCACCAGCTCGACCCCGCGCGCGGCCAGCGCTTCGAGCACGATGCAGCCGATGAAGCCCGCCCCCATCAGCACCACGCGGCTGCCCGGCTGCGCGCCCGCGAGGACCCGGCGCGCGTCGGCCAGCGTCCAGCAGTTCTCGACCCCCTCCGAATCGATGCCCTCGATCGGCGGCTTGACGGGATGGGCGCCGGTGGCGATCAGCAGCCGGTCGTAGTCGATCGCGCCGCCGCCGGCCAGGGCCACGGATTTCTTCGCGGTATCGACGCCGGTCGCCTGGGCCTGCCGCACCTCGACGTCGAGCGTCTCGAAGTGCGCGTCGCCGTGGCGCAGGTACGTCCCGGACTCCCCGACGTTGTCGGCGAGGAGGTAGGGAATCGCCATGCGCGAGTACGGCGGCTCCGGCTCGTCGCCGAGGATGACGATCCGGCTCGACGGGTCGATCCGGCGCAAGGTCTCCGCCGCGACGACGCCGGCCGGTCCCGCACCGATGATGACGTGTTTCATGGTCACACCCGCAGGCGGCTCAACGTTTCATTGGTGGGCACGCCGTCGCTGGTCCACCCGCGCTCCAGCAGGCCTTGTTGGTGACGAGGTTGCGGTGGCCGTCCTCGCCGGTCGCGCGCATCGCCCTGGCGTTGATCTTCGTAGTGCCCTCGAACTGCACCTGTTGGGAGTTGCGGGTGGGCAGCCCCCCGAAGCCGTGCATGTTGTCGATCATCGCGTTGGTGCCGTACTTCTCCAGGCCGCGCCGGCCGGGGTCGTCCCAGAGCTTGGCCTTGGTCTGGGCGACTGCCGACATGAAGCGCTTGGGGTCCTCGACGGTGACCCCCTTCGTGCCGCGCACCGCCACCGCCTTGAGCTGTTTCGAGCCCATGACCGCGCCGACCCCGGAACGGCCCGCGGCCCGGTGCAGGTCGTTGACCACGCAGGCGTAGCGCACCAGGTTCTCGCCCGCGACCCCGATCGAGGCCACCTTGAGCAGCGGGTCCTGGTGGTGCGCCTTCAGCCACTCCTCGGTGTTCCAGCAGCTCGTGCCCCAGACCGGCGCGGCGTCCGCGATCACGACCTCGTCGTCGGCGATGTGCAGGTACACCGGCCGCTCGGAGCGGCCGTGCACGATGAGCAGGTCGTAGCCCGCGAACTTGAGCTCCGCCCCGAACTTGCCGCCCGAATTCGAGCAGGCGATCGCCCCGGTGAGCGGCCCCTTGGTGACCACCGCGTAGCGGCCGCTGGTCGAGGCCATGGTGCCGGTGAGCGGCCCCGTGGCGAAGATGAGCGCGTTCTCCGGCGAGAGCGCGTCCACCTTCGGGTCCATCGACTCCATCAGGTACTTCGACGCGAGCCCCCGCTCACCGAGATAGGCGTTCGCCCACTCCATGTTCAGCGGCTCGACGGCGCTCGTGCCCGCGGTGAGGTCTACGCGGAGGACCCTTCGTTGCCATCCCATCTCGGTATCTCCCTGAATTCCCGTGGCTCGACTCTCATGCGGAGTGTCGAAGAAGCTTGTGAACAGCTCGAAAAGGCTCGAACGGGCGCATCGTCCCGACTACCGTAGCGACCGCGCCCCGGCTGGCCGCGTCCGAATCGGCTCGAACAGGCATATGACCCTGCCCATCCCCGGTTCCGGCGATTCCGGCCCAGGCGCCGCGCGCGGCTCAGGCGCCCGGCTGCCCGTGGGCGGCGACGGCGGACGCCTGCATTCGCGCCAGCCCGGTCCAGCTTGCATCGACGTAGGTGATCGCCCCGGTCGGGCACGCCTCGGCGCACTGCGGATTCCCGCCGCAGAGATCGCACTTCACGACCTTGCCGGTGTCGGCGCTGTAGTTGATGGTGCCGAAGGGGCAGGCGATGGTGCAGACCTTGCAGCCGACGCAGACGTTCGCATCCACCTCCTTGGCGCCGGTCGCAAGGTTCACGGTGATCGCCTCGACGGGGCAGGCGTGCAGGCACCAGGCTTCCTCGCACTGGGTGCAGGTGTAGGGGATGGAGCGCGCGCCGTGCTCGAACTCGAAGATCTTGATCCGGGAGCGGGCGGGGTTGAACGCGCCGGTGTGCTCGAACGAGCAGGCGAGCTCGCACTGCATGCAGCTCGTGCACTTGTGCGGGTCGATCAGAAGGGCCTTGTGCATGGTCGCGGGTCCGGAAGTCTGTGCTGGTCGGTGCAATCTACTGGACGCGCCGTGAAGTGGGTAGCCCGTCGGACACGAGTCCTTTTGCGGGAGGGAGAGCAGGGCCGTAAGCTCACGCTTTCCCTGGCCGCAGCCAGAGGGGAGCGCGAGTGCACCTCCCCGGTGGATGGACGGAGCGTGCGCTCCGGTTCGTCCGAACTTGACGGCGGTTTGCCGGGGGTCGCCATACCGACCGCTCGCGCGAACGTCACCAACTCGGCTCGAACCGAACGAGGGCTCGGGATGCAGACTGGAGACACCCACTCCAGCAAGACACTTCGCTACGAACCGGACGAGAAGCCGCCGCACGCGCTCTCCTTCGGCCTCGGCTTCCAGCACGCTGCGCTGTGCATCGCGGGCGTGGTGCTCACGCCGGTCATCGTGATCCGGGCCGCGGGCGGCGGCGAGCCCTATCTGTCGTGGGCGATCTTCGCGGCGCTCGCGGTCAGCGGGCTGACCACGGTGTTGCAGGCGGTGCGGGTCGGGCGCATCGGCGCCGGATACGTCCTCCTCATGGGCACCTCCGGGGCCTTCATCGCGGTCTGTGTGACGGCGCTCGCGGATGGCGGGCCGGCGATGCTGGCAACCCTGATCATCGTCTCTTCGCTGTGCCAGTTCGCGCTCTCGGCGCGGCTCTCGCGGATGCGGCGGATCTTCACGCCGACCGTGGCCGGCACGGTGATCATGCTGATCCCGGTGACCGTCATGCCGATCATCTTCGGCATGTTGACGGACGTACCGGAAGGTGTCCCCCCGGCCGCCGCCCCGGCCAGCGCCGCCGTGACCGCACTCGTCATCGTGGGGCTGACACTGCGCGCCTCGGGGATGTGGCGCCTGTGGGTGCCGATCATCGGGATCGTGGCGGGCTGCGTCGTCGCCTCGTTCTTCGGCCTCTACGACGCCGGGCGCGTGATCGAGGCGCCCTGGATCGGAGCACCCTCCCAGGGCTGGCCGGGAGTCGACATCGGTTTCGGCCCCGAGTTCTGGGCGCTCCTGCCGGCCTTCATGTTCGTGACCCAGATCGGTGCGATCGAGACGATCGGCGACTCCATCGCCATCCAGCGGGTCTCGTGGCGCAAGCCGCGTGCGGTGGACTTCCGTGCCGTGCAGGGCGCGGTGGCCGCGGACGGAATGGGCAACCTGTTCTCCGGCGTCGCCGGCACGGTGCCGAACACGACCTATTCCACCAGCATCGCGATCACCGAGCTCACCGGCGTCGCCGCGCGCAGTGTCGGGGTATGGATCGGAGTGGTGTTCATGGCCGCGGCGTTCCTGCCCAAGGTCTCGGCGCTGCTGCTGGCGATCCCGAGCCCGGTGGCCGCGGCCTACGTGACGGTGCTGCTGGCCCTGCTCTTCGTCCTCGGCATGCGGATCGTGGTGCAGGGCGGGGTGGACTACCGCAAGGCGACGATCGCGGGGGTCGCGTTCTGGATCGGGGTGGGGTTCCAGAGCAAGGTGATCTTCGCGGAGCATTTCGGCGAATGGTGGGGCGCGTTGCTCGGTAACGGCATGACCGCCGGCGGTCTCACCGCGATCCTCCTGACGGTGTTCATGGAGCTGACGGGACCGCGGCGCAAGCGCATGGAGACGGTGCTGGGCGTGGAGGCGCTGCCGCAGGTCGAGGCGTTCCTGCGCGGGTTCGCCTCCCGCCGGGGCTGGGGCGCGGAGGCGGTGCAACGGCTCCTCTCGGCCGGCGAGGAGACGATCCTGAGCCTCATGCGGCCGGTCGGGGCGGACGACGGGGAGGGCGGGGGGAACGAGGCGAGCGAGAGGCGGCGCCTGCTTCTGATCGCGCGCGGCGGCAGGGAGGCGGCGGAGTTGGAGTTCATCGCCGCGCCCGGCGAGGAGAACCTGGAGGATCGGATGGTCCTCCTCACGGAACGGGGCGGGGCGCCGGCCGAGCACGAGATCTCGCTCCGGCTGCTGCGCCACTACGCCTCGTCCGTACGACACCAGCAGTATCACGGCACGGACATCGTGACGGTCCGCGTGGAGGGAGGCGCGCGGGAGTAACGAGGGTGTTTACGTGATGGATCGGGCTCCCGCCGTTCCAGCCGCTCATCCGCCTTCGTAGCGGGGCCGTCCGCCGCAGAACGACTACACTCCGGTGATACGGGACCGCGCGGCCTCGCGGCAGGTCCGGTCGCGCAACCGGCGCAAGCGCGGCAACGCCATCCGATCCTTTTCCCGGTTGGCGGCTTCCTTCATGCCTCCGATCAGCACGAAGCGCACTCCCACCCCGTGTAATGCCGAGAGCATCCGGACCGGATCGAACTCACCCTCGGCCATTGCTTCCATGGGTCATGGTGCGACGTCCACGCAGCACGAACCCGGCCGCCCGGGTGGCGTCCGCGAGCCGCTCGGCGGGTGTGCGCCGCAAGGTCCGCTCGAACAGCGCGTCGGTGGCGGGGTCGGGATCGCCGAGCGCGACACGGACCTCGAAGCCGGCCGCCCGGACGAGACGCTCCGCGAGGTCGGTGGAAGGGACGCGGGTTCCGGCCTCTATCCGGCCGACCGTCGACGCTGCGACGCCCGCGCGCCGGGCCAGCTCCGCCCGGGTGAGTCCGGCCCGCTCGCGGGCTTCACGAATGAGATGTGCGATGGCCATGGCGTCCTTATAGCCATTTGGCAATCTGCAAGGCAAGTGCGCGAGAAGTGGACCCCATTGGTTGGACAGGGATCGCGATTCCGTAAAATGTCTTCTGTCATGATCATGGAAGGCCCGGAGAGGACCGGAAATGAGATGGAACGCAGGAATCACCCGGCAGTCGACCGGCGCCGGATGGACATGCGGGGTACGACTGAACAGTTCCAGATAACACTCGACCAAGTTCAGGTGGCCTCATTCCCGCTCGCCGTCCCCATCCGAGGTCAGGCACTCGCCAGCACGTCCAGCCCTTCGGCCCGTGCGGCGGCGCCGAGAGCCTGATCCAGCGGGGCCAAGGGTAGCTGCATTCGCACTGCCAATTCGAGGTACGTCGCATCGTAGCCGGAGAGCCGATGCTCGCGTGCGAGCTCAAGCGCGAGGCCCCATGCGCGGGTCGTGGAAACGGGCTCGATTTCGATGGGCAAGGCTTCGAGGCTCGCGCAAATGCGGGGCTACTCTTCCGCGGCGATTCGCCCATGACGGGTTGCGGTGAGGAGCATGTTGCCCACTTCGACCGGCCACAGGGCCGGGATGAACGCACGCCCCTCGATCATCGACTCGCGCAGCCGGTCGGTCGCTTCGGACGCTTCGTCGGGGAAGACCCACGACACGGTAAGCGTGCCGCCGAACGATATCGGGTCGATGCCGGACTGTGTTCTTTCCCCGGCATGGAGCAGGGCGTAAGCTCGTCTTCCCCCGCCGCGAGCAGGGGAAGCACGAGCAGCGCAATTGCCCGGCGGTTGAACGGACCCCGCGCGCCGGTTGGTACGAACGTGTCAGCGCTTTGCAACGAACACTACGAAAAGCCGCAGCACGCGCCCTCCTTCGGTCTCGGCTTCCAGCACGCCGCGCTCTGCATCGCGGGCGTCGTGCTCACGCCGGTCATCGTGATCCAGGCCACGGGCGGGGGCGAGACCTGTTTGTCGTTGATGGTCTTCGCGGCGCTCGCCGTCAGCGGGCTGACCACGATACCGCCGGCAGTATCGTGGCACGGACATCGTGACAATCTGCGGGGAGGGAGATGCGCGGGGAGCATGATCCATGATCCGGTCGTTTGCCGACAGAGCCACCGAGGACATCTTCGATGGTCGAGAAACCCGGCAAGCGCGTCGGCGTCTCCCTGTATCCATATGGCCCGTTGCCCGGCGTAAACTTACCCAGATCAACCGCGTAGGCGATCTGCGCGAACTTTCCATTCCTCCCGGCAATCGTTTGGAGCGGCTGGCTGGAGACCGGGAGGGTCAGCACAGCATTCGGATCAACAGCCAGTATCGGATTTGTTTTTCATGGGAGGCAGGATATGCCGACGATGTCGAGATTACCGACTACCACTGAGCCTGCCGGGAGGACGCGGCCTCCATCGGGTCCTGTCGCCCGTCGGCTTCCGGCGTGCCGGCCACCGACTCATCCGGGCGAGATGTTGCTGGAGGAATTTCTGAAGCCTCTGGGGATATCGCAATCGGCGTTCGCCCGGCGGCTTGGAGTTTCGTATCCGCGGCTCAATGAAATCGTCCGTGGTAAGCGAGGCGTGACGCCGGATACGGCGCTCCGGCTGGAGCGGGTCACCGGCATGGGGGCGGATTTCTGGCTTGGTCTGCAACAGGACTGGGACCTGTGGCATGCGCTTACCGCGGAGCGTGCGGCGGCCATTGCTTTGCTGGAACCTTTGCCTCGTCCTGGGTAGACAATGTATCGAGAGTGTTCCGGCAGCGATGGGAGTACGGAAAACAATGGAAAAGACAAAGGAAGATCAGGAGAAAGCCGGGATGGAGGAATTCACGAAATACATAAAGGAACTAACTTCAGAGTTATTATTAATTTAGATTAAATATCTAATCCTAAAGATGGGCTAATCCATCTTTACCACATCTTTTACGAAATCCTTCCAGATCAACAAATTACGTTGATCAAATTCTACGAATGGCACTACAAATGCGTTCAAACTGAGTTTCGCCGAGCCAAAAGCATGGTAGTGGAGTTGGCCGAGGGCTACAACCGTTCCATTCCTTATTATGGCACTACGTTGGCTTCGCCAACCGATAATCAACAAGTTCGAATAAATTTTCAGCGGGAACCGAGCCAAAATCGGCAAATCGCGAGTCGGGATGGTAAAGATGGGCTAAGGTAGCACTATGCTATTCGTTGACGGTACGGCGTGAACACCCGGAAGGCGACTGTTGATGGCGATAGCCAGCTCATACCCATGATTTTTTGTGTTGTCGGTAACAATCGTTTTCGCTCCTGTAGCCTCAACATAGGCGAGTGTCCCCTCAAAATCCGCATGGTTGGACAAAGCGACCCTATACGCTCGCTCCGAAATCTTCAGCAAAGGATGATTTGTATCGACCATGAACGCACTGCATGTAACGGTTGTTCCCTCGATCAGCTCGTTGCCAAAACCATCGCCTTTTGAGTACAACCTCACATAGGATCGTTCCTTCAAAGCCGAGCGTCCCGCTGGCGAATCAAGTGCCTGCAATGCTCCCACCGCAAAGCCATGTTCTTGATACACGACGACTTCCCGGATCAGGTTTGCACTCGCTAAAATCGGAACGCTCACGTTGCCTTCAAGAACGTGCAGCACGCGCTCGACGGTTCCTCTGTGGGCCTTAATGTGCACTGAACCGTGCCGTAGACGTTCGCAAACAGTTTCAACAAGAGAAGCTTCGGCCTCCCCTTGAGTGTAGCGACGGATGCTACGAGGACTCCCGTAAGTGCTATCTACAACTAACTCGTCAACTTGCATCACATCGTCAAGCGGCCAAGCAAAGTCTCCCGAATAGCCGCATCGGATGCCGTCGGGCAGTACGAGTGCGACTTGACACGAACCGAGCATATGACCGGATGGCAAGAGAGAAAGTCTCGAACCATCGTCAAGTTCGCGTCCGCTACCTTGGCTGACTGAAATGAGGTTGTCGCGGTATTCGAGGTCTGCGTTGCGTTCGGCGATTAGAAGTGCGCGAGTTTCCGGACTCATGAACAAATCTTGCAGGCCCTTACTCCTGTCGAAATCCCGCATATGATCGTCGTGAATGTGCGTCTGGATGCGAAATGGGTATCCTCTTGCGTAACCGTCGCAGACGGTTTTTATTCCAAGACACACAGCGCCCGTTTCGAAAACATCAACAGTTCGATCCCGCATTCTCGATGCTCTCCGAAATATGGGACCGAAGTCGAGCTTCGATGCTCTCCATGCCGATTTCATGCATCGAGGTGTCGAAGTCTTTACCGCCGACCAGTGTGAAGAATCTGGGTCCAAGGCGGCCGGTTACTGCCCGCAGGCCCAATGTGTTGATGCCAGACGCCAGGATCGCGTCCCTAGTGTTCTGCGTAAATTTACCAAGAACATCTACATTTTCTGAGGCGACCGATCCTACGAAGACATAGCGCTTTTCGACCTTTGGTCGCATGTCGATGACTTCCTTAACACAACACTCGATAGAGCGCCCAGATCGTTTGCGAAGTTGAGCGATCTGCCGAACCTCCTTGCTGTATATGTTTTCTGAAAGAATGGCTTTGGCCAAGGTACGTTGATCGATGGCGTTGTTAAGCTTCGTCAACTCCACGGCCGATGTGAAGCCGATAAAATCTTTTCCGATCCCCCAATCGATCAAGTGTCGGACATCATCGGGCAAGTCCAAGATACGAAGAAAGCGGCCGATATGTCCGATGCCGTCGAGCTGAATCGCCCTTGCGCATTCATCTAGCGAGACGCCCTCCAGGCGAGCCTTCTGGAGCAACATACCCACCTCTACGGGGGAAAGAGGCCGTCCTTTCTTGTGTGTTCCATATCCCACCGAAACGCGCAAGCGCCCGAGCTCAAGCGGGGTCAATCCGGCGAGCATTCGCTCTACTCCTCCAAAAAGCCTCGGCCGATCAGAGCTTCCTGGATAAGCGAAGCCGCTGCTTCGTCCTGGTTAGTTTTCTCCTCCCTTGCGAACTGTTGAAGTGCGCTGTGCGTACCCTGGGTCACTGTCACGTTAATTTGAGTTACCCTTGCACCACTCTTTGCGCGTTCGATTACATCGTCCACTGATCTTTCAGGGTGTTCTCTCCGTTCGTCGGAAATCTTCTGGCGTTGAATTCCAGACATAGGCGCCATTTCGCGCGCCAGTTTGATGGCAACTTCTGGATCCGGAACTCCGTCGTCGTCGTTAGAAGCATCTTGGGCCTTCACAGCAGCATTGATGTCGACCGTTCCATCGTCGACGAGTTGCTTCAACTCCGGCAGCAGCCGCGGGTATTTCACGTAATCCTGCACCTTCTGGCGCGGTAGTCCTGTCGCTTCAACTACATCTTTTATACTTCCGTAGAGATTGTACAGATACAGAATGCCGTCCTTCAGCTCTTTCCCGGAAAGCTGACGGCGGATCAGATTCTCCGTGATAGAGATTGCCTTGGCTTGTCCCTCATCTACGCGTTCATCCATAATGGCTGCAGAAATAGCATCCCGTCGCAATTGTTTATGGGCCAAGAAACGTCTCTGCCCAGTGAGTATCTCCCACTTGTTTGGATCTCTTGCAGCGCAAACTACAATTGGCTGCAAAAGCCCTTGAGCTTTGATGCTCCTTGCCAAGTCTTCGATCTCCTTGCCTGGAGTTTGAGTGCGCACTTGCGCCTTTCCAATTACCAAATCATCCAGGGGGATGTCGCGATATTCCACGATTTTCGCCATGATGTTAGTCCTCCATTACTTAACTGATGACACAGGGAGCTGACTACCAATGAGATAGTCATTGAGCTTATCTGCGTATATCCGATCGTCGTGATTCTTCAACAGCATTCTAACCCGCATCGTCTAGGAACATATACGTGGATTCATCCGAATAAGTCTGTCAGCGTAGGCATCTGCCGAATATATAGTAAGCATATTATTGCATCCTATTTGAAACATAATATTCATTGTGGTTATATCTAAAATTCACGTGTCATTGGTATAGTATTTTCTTCTTCATTTTTCTTATGCCGAAAAATATCCTCCTCCGGAAGATCAAGAATCTGTCTCAACTCTTCCGCAGTAAAACGCGAAACACTTGTCTTAGTAGATTCGATAACATCTTCAAATATATTTTCTTTGCGATTCAGAATCGTTGCTATACGTTCCTCAATCGTGTCGGCGACTAGAAATCGGATAACGTGTAGCGGCTTATCACGCTGGAAGCGATGTGCCCGATATATCGCCTGAATCTCGACTGCTGGATTCCACCATCTGTCGAAGACAATGACATGGGTCGCCATACCAAGGTTGAGACCCACACCACCTGCACGAAGTGATACGAAAAGTATACGCGGTGTGGACTCTGTTTTGAACCGCTCCATAGCGGTCTCACGATCGAATACCGACATCGCCCCTGTAAACAGATCACTAGCCAAGGAGATCCTATCCGAAATCCACTTCAGAGTCTCGACAAACTGTGAGAAAATCAGGATACGACTTGTACTCTCCGCGCCTTCGCAAATTTCCCGCAAGGTCACTAGCTTCGATGACGTCTCACCGTCGAAGTTACAGATGATTTTTAGCCGCGTGAGCAAACCCAGCAACAAAACCTTAGTGTCCTTAGTACTCGATGCAATAGCTTCCCGGCGGTTTGCCCACAATTCGTCGTATCGTGATCTCTGAGATGGCGTGAGTTCGAGTTTCAGGTCTTGAACTATGACTGGCGGCAACTCGTCTCGCACCTCGGCCTTCCGGCGGCGCAGCATCATTGTTTTGAGCTTTGACGTCAACTCTGCTCCAGACAAATCGGAGCGAATCGATGGGTCAAGGAACCCGAGTATTGATGCGATATCCTGGGTGTCGTTCTCGACGGGTGTCGCCGACAGTGCCCACGAGTATTTCCTCGGCAGCAAACGACAAGCCAGAGCAGTTGTGGAATCCCGATTCTTGATCCGCTGCGCTTCGTCGAGGATAACGATATCAAAGCTATTCGACGGAATATTGTCGAGACCGTCCTGCCGTATGTGTTCGTATGAACCCACAAGAACCGGTATTGGCAACAAGTAGAACGCCTTACGATCACGCGAATCGCCCTGTATGCGGCGAACAGCCAGCGAAGGAGCCCACGTCTCCAACTCCAGTATCCAGTTAGTTGTCAGTGCGGCAGGCGTGACGATGAGCGCCCGGTTCACTTGATTCTGGGCGCTCAGTAACAGTGCTAGCGCCACTGACGCTTGCACCGTTTTCCCCAGACCCATCTCATCAGCTAGCAGCGCAGCCCGGGATCTGTACAGAAATGCAATTCCTTCCCACTGGTAATCGTGGAGCATTCTTGGGACGCCGAGTATATTTTCCGCGCGGCGACGAAGATCTAGCGCGTCATCCATCAGGATACTATCCATAGGTTTAGAGTCCCACTTCAAATCCGGTGGCGAAGGCATCGAAGCCAGACGAGTCACTATTAGCGAACCACCGGGTTTCCGCAAGCAGGCATCAGGATCTCAAAATATTCACGATTATCTTCTGCGGGAGAATTGCCAAGTTTGGGCGGCATTTTTTGCGAGTTGCCGTGAACGCTTCTCGATAACCTCCGGTGTCCACTCGTCGTACATATCTACTACCTCTCGTGACATCTGGATCGGGCTATTTTCGAAAATAGACCGCTTGGCAATAAAATTTCGGTTGAATTCTGCTCCAGGTCGATTTTCCCTGTTTGAAACAATCACTAGATTGCCTGTCCGATGTACCCAGTCTCCAGGATTGACGTTTTCAAATCCGATCCAGCTCCCCCAGTGAGACTGCGACTGCGGCAGAATATGCTCGACGCTGCATCGGTCTTCTCTCAAAACGTCGGATCCCACTTGAATCCTGGCGTTGATACCGAATAGATATCGTCGGGCCTTCTGGTTGTCGCGCAATTCCATATCGGCCATATTGCGGATAAAATTTCTGTCGCTGACTACATTCCATTCATCATTCCTCTCAAGCTCTTTTAGAATGTCAAGCGAATCAACATCAGTGCCTTCGAACACGATCTGTGCGCAATTCGCGAAGGCAGCCTCAAATTTAGATGGTTCGAATTTCGTGGCAACAAATGCAGTCCTCATGACAAACGATGCGAGATTTTTTAGACTGCGCGTAGCTTCCCGTCCCGTCACTCTTTTCTTCTCTTCGTTGGTCTCAATGATAAATCTGTGCAGTAGTGCGAATACAAGAGGATGTGACACCTTGTATCCTTTCAATTCCCCCAACAAGACCGCTAGATCCCGTTTCCCCGAAACTGTCGGTAGTCGTTTCTCCAGATTCTGATTGGGTTTCGGTGACGTGATTGTACGGAACAGCTCTATACTATCAATACGTCCCAAACCCGCTACGAGATTAAGAACGTAATCGGATGGGCTACGCCGACCCACCGCTTTCTCGATACGAAGTCGGGTTTCCCTGTAAAACCTTGTTTTCTTGAGATAACCGTATCGACATTGTAGGTAGCATCGGAAATACTCCTGAACTGTTCTCGCACTGCGGAGGATAACTCCAGTATTCTCCAGGTTACTATGCACTTCATCGCGGCGTGGTGCATCATTTACTTCAGAAAAATAAGAATACAGTCGATTCCGGATCAGATCGACGTCGTCCAACGGCTTGCCGCGAGCGTTAAGTGCTTCGAATACTGAATTAGCATCTATGTCCACGGGAATGTCAAGGACCGAGACTTCCACCTTTTGCATAAGGAAGTCGAAGAAATCTTTTGGTGCTGATCTGTTCATTCCCTCAACGAATATATCGATCACATTCCAGGCGGCGGTTAAAAGTCCGTTAGTGCCGATGTCATGTCCGCGGATGATCTGGACGTACTTTGATTTGTCGTTCTTCGGGGGTTCGATCCGCGGCTGATATCTCGATGTGTCTGTCAACTGCGAGATCTGATTGCTCGGACGACAGAACAGCGCCCGCAGCGCGAGTGTCTCTCGGCTTTTGTCGCGGGGCCGCTTTCGCGCGAAGCGTCGGCAGAAAGCAGCTATGAGCAAGGACAGGGTGATCAAACGCTGTTGCCCGTCATTGATCTTTTGTGGCCTCGCGTCAGTCGGCTTGACTAGCATTATAGATCCGAGGAAGTAACAGGTTTTGCCGGTGTCGAGAGCGTCCTTAAGGTCATACAGAAGCTCACTGACCTGCTCCACCTTCCAGTCGTAATAACGTTGGTGCCATGGGACTTCGAAGTGTCCCGAGTACAGGACCTCGGAGACTAGGCGGACCTCGGATGTGATCTTGGTTTTGGTCATGCTGTTGTTCCGGTCGGTTCGGCTGTTGCGGTCGCGAAGATGCTCCGGTGGAGTGCCTGTCGGGCATCCTCCCGTATTTCGTCGCGCCACCAAACATCTTCGATGCAGTCGATTTCTTCCGGAAGGATAAGCGATTCACCGATTCGTCGTTCGAGCACTCGGAGCTGATCGAGTATCTCCTTGCGGATTTCCAGCTTGAATGGTCCGTAAACGCAGGATCCGTCGTCGCGCTGCTTTGCGTTGCCGTTTCTTCTGACGGGAAGGCGATTATCGTCGTTCTCCCTGAGCGTGATCAGCCACTCCCGGAAATCGAACAGCGCTTCCATCCTCTCGGCTTCGGCATGACCGGAATCGATCAACCCACGTAGGCTGCGGTCTTTCTGGACAACGGTGCAAGTCCAGCACCCAAACCGGGGGGATGAGCTGCCGCAGGAGGGCGCTTGTTCCTGGGACATCACCAATGGGCATTCCCCACCACCGGCATTACGGTAGAGGGTAAGCAGGCGGCGGTGAGTTCCACCCCACGGCGGTTTCCGCTGCATGAGCGTCATCCACACGTCGGCGTCATCCAGCTCGGCGAGCGGTGCGAACATCTTGCATCCGTCGACCATGCTGTGCGGGTTCAACCGACGGGCGGACACCCCGCGCCGATCCATCGCGCGTCGCCGATTCTGGGATTCCGACCGTCGCGTGCCGACAAGAAGAATGGTTCCTTGGGCATCCCGCGTAAGCCGCTCAAGCAACCGTTTAGTGGGCAGGATTTTCATCCGGTCCGTGCACCAGCGAAAATTCCTTGTGGGGGGGATGTAGCCGCGGCCGATGATGTTGACCCAGAAGGTCTGGTCGATGCAGGGCTCGGTGATCTCCGTCTCGATCGGGAGCCCTTCCCGCTCCCCAGCCAC
This sequence comes from uncultured Gammaproteobacteria bacterium, assembly GCA_958295835.1. Classification (GTDB taxonomy): domain Bacteria; phylum Pseudomonadota; class Gammaproteobacteria; order HK1; family HK1; genus HK1. Next base: position 1,807,835 of record OY282378.1, on the reverse strand, counting down.
AGCAATCAGTTCCAACGATTCCCGGAGATGCTGGATGACTAGGGGAGATTCGACAAGCGTGTCGTTTCCCACGACGAGCACTGGCCGTTGCCGCTCACTAGCTGGAATCTCCGCGACAACCTCCCATACTAGCTGCAGCAGCAGGGTAGAGTCCTTCCCGCCCGAGTAGGCAACGATCCACGGGTAGCGATGCCTCCTCTGGTACTCCGTCCGCAGCACATGTCGAATCGTGTCGAGTCGATCTGGCAGGGTTGCGACGGCAGAATCATGGAGTGTGGATACAGTCATTGAGACATCCTCCGTAAGGCGGTCACGGTATCCTGTACCAACCGCCCGGCGTGGTCGATTTCGTCCATCGTCGTGAAGCGGCCGAAGCTGAATCTCGCGGATGACAGCGCTCGTTCGGCCTCGTAGCCGAGAGCGAGCAGAACGTGCGAGGGTTCGACATCGGCGGAGGTACAGGCCGAACCAGAAGAAATTGCAACGTTTCCGAGAGCGAGCATCAGCGACTCTACCTCCACACCGGGGAAGTGGACGTTGAGAATACCTGGAACACGCTGATCGGCGGTACCGTTCAACGTGGCGCCCTTGATCCGGGCGAAGTGGGTGCAAAGTCGGTTATCGAGGGCAGCGACATGCTTTGTGTCGGCCATGCGTCGCTGCTGCACGAGTCTGGCGGCTTCACCCATGCCGACGATTTGGTGTGTCGGCAGAGTGCCCGATCGCAGCCCGAACTGGTGTCCGCCTCCATGTATCTGGGAAGTAAACTCTCTGCCCAGAGGCTTGCGGACGCGGAGCACACCGATCCCCTTCGGCCCGTACATCTTGTGCGCGCTGATCGAAATTAAGTCCGCCTCGGACGCGACGTCGTCCAAGGGCATCCTAGCCGCACCCTGGACCGCGTCCACATGAAGAAGCGCTCCGTGTTGACGTAACTTTGGTCCGAGGGATGCAAAGTTGGTAACAGCACCGGTTTCATTGTTGACGTACATCAGGGATACGACGATGGTGTCAGGACGCAGTGCTTCCAAGACATTCTCTGTGGTGATCCTCCCAGTCTCATCTGGCTCGGCGTAGCTAATCTCGAAACCCTGCGACTCGAGCCATGTAGCCGAATCTAAGACAGCCTTGTGCTCTAGCGGAGATGTCACAATGTGGCTGCCGCGGTCTCGGCGGGCGAGGGCTGCGCCTTTCAGGGCGAGGTTGATAGATTCGGTAGCTCCTGAAGTCCATATGATCTCCTCTGGCTTTGAGGAAAGAAACGCGGCAATTTCCTGCCGAGCGCTGTCGACGGCGTCGGCCGCCGCACGGCCAGCCCCATGTGTCTTCGAAGCCGGGTTCCCGAAGATGCCGTCGACCGTGAGGAATCCGTTCATTGCGCTTGCGACAACAGGGTCGACCGGCGTAGTCGCGGCGTAGTCAAGATAAATGCTATCCTCATCCACTGGTTCGTTGACCGGATCAAAAATAGTCGGAGCGGGAAAAGATGCCGATGATCCTGCCGGGCGCGGAGGTACTTTCGTCATCGGATTCGCGCTCACTCATCGACATTTTCTAGTACTGGTTGTTCGAAGAAACTCTTGACCATGGTTCCCCCGTTTCCTCTTTCTGTTGAATGTCCGGCAGCGCGCGTACCGAACGAACGCTTGTTACATCATTGGTTTTATATGTCTTTGCTTGCTTCGTGTGAGCCTGATCCGACACCGCATCATCCGCTTGTTTGTTGTCAGACCGCCGCCGGGCTCTTCGGCCATCAATCGGTCGAACGCAACGGCGCTCACCCCCCCTTCAGGTTCGGCATGAAGTGCACCGCGTCGCCGTCGGAGACGGTCCGGGCGGCGTGCTGGCCGCGGGGCACGACGACGCCGTTAAGCGCGATGAGCGGGGAGGCGCTTTCGGGGATGCCGGCCTCGCGCATCACGGTGAGCAGGGTCGCCGCGGGCGGCGCGTCGGGTATCTCGACGGTCGTCTCGCCGTCCGAGTCCGCCGGGAGGTAGTCCTCCAGCAGTCCCGCCGCGCTGACCCGCACCTTCATTGCACGCTCCCCAACCCGACATGGCCGGAACCGGACGCCGGCCGGCGAACGACTCTCCGCCGTCGTGTCGAAGGTCTCATGGACGAGGGGCCGTGCGTGACGGCGCGCGCACCGAGCCGGACACCTTCATCGCGCGTCCCCTTGCGTGCACTCCAGGTAGGCGTTCATCACCAGGGTGGGATCGGCGCGCAGCTTCTCCATCCACGCCCCGAGGCGCACCCGGGTCTGGATCAGGCCACGCAGCACCCCGACGTGCTGGGTCAACCCGAGGGCGAGGGCGCCGACGATGCGGTCGTCCTCGAACTCCAGCCTGAGGTAGCGCGAGCGCGTTTCATCGACGGCGGTGGAGCGCTCGCCCCCCTCGGCCCCCATCCACAGGCCGAAGGAGCTGGACACGAGGCCGAGGGTGTTCAGCACGTTCATCGACAGGCTGCCGCGGAAGGGCGTCTCCGCCCCGGCCATGTTGAGGGCGGCGATGCGCCCGTGCTCGACCGCGGTGGGCTGGATCGCGTGCACCTCCTGCCGTCCGGTGGAGAAATCCGGTCCTTGCGCCACGTCGCCGGCCGCGTAGACGTCCTCCGCGCTGGTGCGCAGCCGGTGGTCGACGAGGATGCCGTCGCCGCATTCGATCCCGGCGCCAGCGGCGCCGCTGGCACCGGCGAGGAAGCCGGTGTTCGGCGAGACCCCGGTGGCGCAGACCACGAGGTCGGCCTCGATTGGATCGCCCGGATCGGTGGCCAGGGTGAGCTTGCCGCCGGCGCGCGCGATCCCCGTCACCCGCGTCCCGGTGCGCACCGTGACGCCCCTCGATTCGCACCAGCGCGCGATCATCGCGCCGCCGGTCTCGTCCATCATGCGCGGCAGCATCCGGTCCGCCATCTCCACCACCACCAGCTCGACCCCGCGCGCGGCCAGCGCTTCGAGCACGATACAGCCGATGAAGCCCGCCCCCATCAGCACCACGCGGCTGCCCGGCTGCGCGCCCGCGAGGACCCGGCGCGCGTCGGCCAGCGTCCAGCAGTTCTCGACCCCTTCCGAATCGATGCCCTCGATCGGCGGCTTGATGGGATGGGCGCCGGTGGCGATCAGCAGCCGGTCGTAGTCGATCGCGCCGCCGTCGCCCAGGGCCACGGATTTCTTCGCGGTATCGACGCCGGTCGCCCGGGCCTGCCGCACCTCCACGTCGAGCGTCTCGAAGTGCGCGTCGCCGTGGCGCAGGTACGTCCCGGACTCCCCGACGTTGTCGGCGAGGAGGTAGGGAATCGCCATGCGCGAGTACGGCGGCTCCGGCTCGTCGCCGAGGATGACGATCCGGCTCGACGGGTCGATCCGGCGCAAGGTCTCCGCCGCGACGACGCCGGTCGGTCCCGCACCGATGATGACGTGTTTCATGGTCCCGTCCGCTCTGGATCACAACCCGTCGTGCGCTTCGTGTGCCGCATTCCCGCTTCTCCCGCTTTTCCGTCTTACACCCGCAGGCGGCTCAACGTTTCGTTGGTCGGAACGCCGTCGCTGGTCCACCCGCGCTCCTGGTAGTAAGCCGGGAGCATGACGCTCAATTCGTTGACCTTGCCCTCGGCGGTGCCGCTCGGGGCCGGGGTCCTGAGGAAGCGTTTCGGTAAAGTGTCATCCGCGCTCGTGAGCCCGGCCGCGAGGTTGAACCGGCGTTCGAGGTTGAAGGTGCGCTCGCCGACCTCGGTGAGCCGCGCGGCGGTCCACTCGCCCTCGCAGGCCGCGTCGACCTGCACCGCGAACTCCTCCAGCCCCCAGGCACTGGTGGTGAACCAGCACAGCCCCGTGGAGTCCACCGCCGCGATCCGGTCCTGGCTGTCCTTGCAGGGCTTCGCCTTGCCGTTGCCGCTCACGTCGTCCATGTCCTCCTCGAACACGTCGTGCTTCATGTGGCAGGCGCCGCGCGGGGAGGTGGCGTAGCCGAGGCCCATCCCCTGCAGGGCGCGGGCGTCGTAGCCGGGGATCTCCTGGCCCTTGATGGTGATGGAGACCTCCGGATGGCCGTACTTCTCGGCCAGCCGCTTCGAGCCCAGGCCCAGGACCCGGCCGAAGCCCTCGAACCGGCCGGTCTTCTCCGCCATGATGGTCAGGGCCTCGGCGTTGCCGAAATTGAGCGGCACGCCGCCGGTATCGGTGTCGGTGATGACCCCCATCTCGTAGAGCTCCATTGCGGCGGCGAGGGTGCCGCCGAACGAGATCGGGTCCATGCCCTGCTCGTTCATGATGAAGTTGGCGAAGGTCAGGGCGTCGATGTCGTCGATGCCGCATTCGGCACCGAACGCGAACGCGGTCTCGTATTCGAGCCCGCCGGAGGCGTGGCGGTACTCCTTGCGGTTGACGATGGTGAAGTGGGTGGGGTTGATCTTCGCGATGCGCCCGCAGGCGATGGTGCAGCCGAAGCAGGCCTTGTTGGTGACGAGGTTGCGGTGGCCGTCCTCGCCGGTCGCGCGCATCGCCCTGGCATTGATCTTCGTAGTGCCCTCGAACTGCACCTGTTGGGAGTTGCGGGTGGGCAGCCCCCCGAAGCCGTGCATGTTGTCGATCATCGCGTTGGTGCCGTACTTCTCCAGACCGCGCCGGCCGGGGTCGTCCCAGAGCTTGGCCTTGGTCTGGGCGACTGCCGACATGAAGCGCTTCGGGTCCTCGACGGTGACCCCCTTCGTGCCGCGCACCGCCACCGCCTTGAGCTGCTTCGAGCCCATGACCGCGCCGACGCCGGAGCGGCCCGCGGCCCGGTGCAGGTCGTTGACCACGCAGGCGTAGCGCACCAGGTTCTCGCCCGCGACCCCGATCGAGGCCACCTTGAGCAGCGGGTCCTGGTGGTGGGCTTTCAGCCACTCCTCGGTGTTCCAGCAGCTCGTGCCCCAGACCGGCGCGGCGTCCGCGATCACGACCTCGTCGTCGGCGATGTGCAGGTACACCGGCCGCTCGGAGCGGCCGTGCACGATGAGCAGGTCGTAGCCCGCGAACTTGAGCTCCGCCCCGAACTTGCCGCCCGAGTTCGAGCAGGCGATCGCCCCGGTGAGCGGTCCCTTGGTGACCACCGCGTAGCGGCCGCTGGTCGAGGCCATGGTGCCGGTGAGCGGCCCCGTGGCGAAGATGAGCGCGTTCTCCGGCGAGAGCGCGTCCACCTTCGGATCCATCGACTCCATCAGGTACTTCGACGCCAGCCCCCGCTCACCGAGATAGGCATTCGCCCACTCCATGTTCAACGGCTCGACGGCGCTCGTGCCCGCGGTGAGGTCTACGCGGAGGACTTTTCTATGCCATCCCATCTCGGTATCTCCCTGAATTCCCGTGGCTCGACTCTCATGCGGAGTGTCGAAGAAGCTTGTGAACAGCTCGAAAAGGCTCGAACGGGCGCATCGTCCCGACTACCGTAGCGACCGCGCCCCGGCTGGCCGCGTTCGAATCGGCTCGAACAGGCACATGACCCTGCCCATCCCCCGGTTCCGGCGATTCCGGCCCACGCTCCGCGCGCGGCTCAGGCGCCCGGCGGCCCGTGGGCGGCGACGGCGGACGCCTGCATCCGTGCAAGCCCGGTCCAGCTTGCATCGACGTAGGTGATCGCCCCGGTCGGGCACGCCTCGGCGCACTGCGGATTCCCGCCGCAGAGATCGCACTTCACGACCTTGCCGGTGTCGGCGCTGTAGTTGATGGTGCCGAAGGGGCAGGCGATGGTGCAGACCTTGCAGCCGACGCAGACGTTCGCGTCCACCTCCTTGGCGCCGGTCGCAAGGTTCACGGTGATCGCCTCGACGGGGCAGGCGTGCAGGCACCAGGCTTCCTCGCACTGGGTGCAGGTGTAGGGGATGGAGCGCGCGCCGTGCTCGAACTCGAAGATCTTGATCCGGGAGCGGGCGGGGTTGAACGCGCCGGTGTGCTCGAACGAGCAGGCGAGTTCGCATTGCATGCAGCTCGTGCACTTGTGCGGGTCGATCAGCAGGGCCTTGTGCATGGTCGCGGGTCCGGAAGTCTGTGCTGGTCGGTGCAATCTACTGGATGCGGCGTGAAGTGGGTAGCCTGGTCGCATACGGCGCCGGCGCGTCTGCCGTTCGATCCGCAAGTCGAGTCGGGGCAGAGCAGCCTGGCCGCATTCAGCGCCGGTACCACCGACGCAGGGTGGGAGTCAGGTGGCCAGGACCGGCCGCTCCCCGCGCAGCATGATGCGGTGAAGGTAGCGACGCCGGCTCTGGTCGAAATCGAAGGTCGCCTGATGCAGGGCGGACCGGTTGTCCCAGATCAGCACGTCGCCCGGCTGCCATTGGTGGCTGTACTGGAACCGCACCTGATCGCAGTGTCCGTACAGGTGGTCCAGCAGCGCGTCGCCGTCTTCCCGGTGCATCCCCTCCACCGCGTCGCAGCGCATCGGATTGAGATAGAGGCTCCGGCGGCCCGTCTCCGGGTGGAGGCGGACGAGCGGCTGCCAGCATCCTGAGCTGTTCTTCTCCTCGTCCTTCGTGCGGGTGAGAAGCCTTCTGGGCGCGCGGCGCGAGAGATAGGCGTGAAAGGCCCTGCGCCCCCGGATCGTTTCCTTGTCCTCGTCCGGCAGCGCCCCATAGGCCAGGTAGAGGTTGGTGAACTCCGTGTTGCCCCCTGTCTCCGGCACCTCGATGGCATGGAGGATCGTCGCCTTGGGCGGGCGTTCCAGATTGGAGTGGTCGGTGTGCCATGAGCCGCCGCGCTTGAGCGGCGTCCGGTCGCCGGTGCGCCGGTCGATCGCCCGGTTCGTCAGCTCCTCGATCGCCTCGAACCCCGGCAGGCGGTAGGTGGCGGTGACCGGCGGCATCGGGTCGCCGAGATTCCGGACCGCGGCAAGGAAATCCTCCGGACGATCGAACGTCTGGCCGCGGAAACACAACACCACGTTCTCGACGAACGCGCGGTTGGCCTCCTCCCGTTCGCGGGCGGTGAGCGGCGCGGTCAGATCCAGCCCCAGGACCTCGGCGCCGAATGGACCTTCGAATGCCCTGACTTCCATCGGCACCCTCCGTGCTCAAGCCCTGAGGCGCAGGTTCTGTGGATCATGGGCGGGTCCGGGCAGGACCCGGGCCGCGCGCGGCTCGTCGAGGATCGACACCTCGAATCCGATGCCGGCCGCGGCGAGATCCGGTTCGACGAAGGCGAATGCGTAGCTCCTGGCGGTGCGGTGCCCGTAGCCGCCCGAGGTCGTCAATCCGACCACCCGTCCGTCCTTCATGACCGCCTCGCCGCCGTGGCAGTCCGCGTCCAGGGCATCGACCTCGAGATGGACCATGGCGCTGGACACCCCCTGCTCCAGCTTGCGCAGCGTCGCCTCGCGGCCGATGAAGCCGCGGTTGTCCGGCTTGAAGAACCGCATCATGCCGGCTTCGACCATGCCGATCTCCGGCGTGAGCTCCTGGGAGCCGGGATAGCCCTTCTCCATTCGCAGCGCGTTCAGGGCGTGGCCGCCGATATCGAGGAGCCCTCTCCCTTGCCCGGCCTCGCACAGGGCGTCGTAGATCGCCTCCATCGACTCCAGGGGCATGTGCAGCTCCCAGCCGAGCTCGCCCGTGAAGCTCACCCGCAGCAGCAGGCACGGGCGGTCCGCCACCGTGGCTTCCCGCGCGGACAGCCACGGAAAGGCTGGGTTCGAGAGGTCGGCGCGGGTGACGGAGGCCAGGATCTCTCGCGAACGGGGTCCGCTCAGGGCGAGAAATCCCCACTCGGACGTGAGGTTGCGGATCGTCACGTCCTCGCCGGGGCGGAGGTTGAAGCGAAGCCAATCCAGATCCCTTCGCTCCCCGGCGATCGCGGCGCCGGCATAGAACCGGTTCGGCCCCAGCCGGGTGACGGTGAGCTCGGTCTCGAAGTTGCCGGCCGGTGTCAGCAGGTGCGCGAGGCGTACCCGGCCGATCTCGGAGGGTGGCGGATTGGCCGAGATCCGGTCGAGGAACGCAGCCGCGTCCCGGCCGGAAATCTCGAACTTGGAAAAGGCGCTGAGGTCGAGGAGACCCGCCGCGGTCGCCACCGCGCGGCATTCCCGTGCGACCGCCGTATGCCAGGACTGGCGCCGCCAGCCGTTCGCGTCCATCGCCGCGGCCCCGTCGGATGCGAACCACCGGGGCCGTTCCCGGCCATGGACTTCACCGAACACCGCTCCTCTGGCGGCCAGGGTGTCGTGGATCGGCGTCTTGATCCAGGGCCGGCCGGCCCGGCGCTGGTAGCCGGGTACGGGGGTGTCGTGGCGGACCTCGGAATCCTCCCGGCTCTTCGCCACGATGTACGCATCGCTCGCGTAGTCCCCGAAGCGGCGGGGGTCCATGGAGCGCAAGGAGAACTCCGCCTCCCCTTGGACCATGAGGTCCGCGAGCAGCTTGCCGGTGCCGCCCGCCCAGGCGATGCCGATCGACGAGCCGCAGGCGAGCCAGACCGTGCGGTGGCCCGGGGCCGGGCCGACGAGCGGGGGGCCGTCCGGGGTGTACGGGATGGCGCCCCGCACGACGCGCTTGATCCCGAGTTCGGCCAGGATCGGCATCCGGTCGACGGCGCGCTCCAGGTGAGCCGCGACGGCGTCGTAGTCGGGCTCGAACAGCTCGTTCTCCGAGCCCCAGGGCACTCCGTCGAGCCAGACGGCCGGCGCGTCCACGTTCTCGAACACGCCGATGAGCCCCGATTTCTGTTCCTGGCGGATGTAGCCGGCGTAGGAATTGTCGCGCATCACCGGAAGCTCGCCCTCGTTGCCCAGGAACTCGGGAACCGTATCGGTCACGAAGTAGTGGTGGAGGACGGGGACGCTCGGGATCGAGAGCCCGAACCACGCGCCCACCTGCCGGGCGAAGGAGCCGGCCGCGATGACCACGTGCTCGGCGACGATGTCCCCGGCTTCGGTGGCGACCTGCCACTCTCCACCCGCGCGTCGCGTCGCGCCGGTGACCCGGTTGTGGCGCTCGATCCTGACGCCCTTCGACCGGGCGGCGGCGGCCATGGCCTGGGTCGCCCCGGATGGATCGACGTGACCGTCCTCCCAGGTCCGCACCGCCGCCTTCACGCCCTCGACGTTGTAGTACGGATTGACGGCCTTGACCTCGTTCGGCCCGATGAGGTCCATCGGCAGGTCGAGCAGCCGGCCGACGTTCATGATCGACTTCAGCCAATCCACTTCTTCTTCGTCGTATCCGATGCGCAAGCCGCCGCAGCCATGCCAGCCGACCGCTTGGCCGGTCTCGCGTTCGAGGCGCCGATAGAGCCTGATCGAGTAGTCGTTCACCCAACCCATGGTGCGCGAGTCGACCGCATGCGCGATCTGGCCCGCCGCGTGCCAGGTGGACCCGGAGGTCAGCTCCGACTTCTCGCACAACACCACCTCCGTCCAGCCCTCGGCGGCGAGGTGGTAGGCCACGCTCACCCCCATGATGCCGCCACCGATGACGACCGCTCGCGCCTGTCTCGTCATTCTTCGATCACCGCCGAGAAAACGTAACGCCGAGAAGACGAAGCACGGAACCTGAGCTCGGGATCGTCGCCGTCCGGCAACCCTCGTTCGTCGCGTCCACGACGGGCACTGCCCTCCGGCGGCGCATGTCCGGCCATCATGCGGGACGCATCGCGGAACGAGGGATCAGGATGTCGTAGCGTGCCCGCAGCGCGTGGTCGGCCGCGGGATCCAGGTGGTCGGGAAAGTGGTCCGACAGGATCCGGCGGGCCCGCTCCCGGGCTCGCGCCCTCATGTCCTGTCCGCCGCGCTCTTCCCAGTCCGCCGGCGGGCGCCGGTCGGCCACCTCCGGATAGACGTAGTCCCGTTCCATGCGCGCAAGGGTCTGGGAATGGCCGAGATAGTGGCCCTCGCCGCGAGCCACCTCGGCGATCACGTCGGCCCCGATCGCCTCCGGGTCCACCTCCACCCCGCGCACCGACCGCAGGATGGCGCCCAGCATGTCGTTGTCCACGACGTAGCCTTCGAGAGAGGCGCCCAGCAGACTCGCCTGCATGCCGCAGGCCTGGGTGATGATGTTGGCGCCTGCATGCGCCGCCAGCGACACCGCGAGACATTTCTCGTAGCCGTGCTGGGCGTCCGGGACCTTGGAGTCCGTGATGCCCGCGATCGAGCTGGTCGGAAGGTCGTAGAACCGCCCCATCTGGGCCGCCGCCGCCATCAGCACCGCCTGCTCGCCGCCGCCCCCGCACATGGCCCCGGTGCGGAGATCCGCCACCAGCGGCTTCGGCGCGAACACCACCCTCGCCTCCGGGTTGACGAGACGGGCGAAGACCAGTCCGGCAAGGCTCTCGGCCACCGCCTGCGCGAGGGAGCCGGCAATGGTCGCGGGGCTGGTGGCCCCGGCTTGGCCGGCGGAGATCACCTGGATCGGAAATCCGCGCGAGACCGCGTTCTCGATGGTCTGGCAGGCATCCTCCGCGAAGCGCATCGGTGGCACCACATGGCAGATCATGATGGTCAGGAAGGGACGGTCCTCGAAGCGCTCCCAGCCCCCGGCCAGCTCGGCGCACATGTCGGCGATCACCGCGACGTTCTCCGGCGCCGAGGCGCTGACGCAGACGTGCTTCGCGGTGCCGGCGAGACAGGCATAGGCGGTGTTGACGTCGAGATGCGCCGGATCGCGCGCGTCCCGCACCACCAGGGGCCGGCTGAACAGATGGATGTTGTCGAGGGTGTCCACCAGGCGGGCGGCATCGTAGAGGTCGCGCGCCCGTGACTCGCGATACCGGCCGGTCTCGAGGTCGAGGATGTTCGGCGACGCTCCCCCGGAGCCGACGTGGACCCGCACTCCCGACGGCTCGATCTCATGTCCCGGGGTCCGGCCGTGCAGGACGAAATCGCGTCTGGCCCCGGCGATGACGTCCTCGACGAGGTCACGGGGAAAGGTCAGACGGCCGTCGCCGGTATGCCGGCCGCCGCGGGCGGTGACACGCTCGACCATCGGCGGGATCGCCTGCGACAACCCGACGTCCGCGAGAAGCGACAGGACCGCCTCATGGACGCGGGCGGCGTCCGCGTCGCTCAACGGTCTGTACCGCCCCCCCGCCACTCCGGGCCAGACCGCGGGCCGCGTGTCGGGCCGGGCCAAGCCGCTACGCCGACCGCGACGAGTCCGCCGAAGGGAGCTTCCCCTGCCAGTGCTCTCGTTCATCGCGGGGGCGAGGATCGGCGCATGGGATTCGCCGGTAGCGTAGCGTGACTCCATGAGACGCTGCTGGCAACACATTTCGAACCCCGGCGGGCGGGTCAGCGTCTGGGAAGCCGATGCCTGTGTTCCCTCTCCAGCTCCTCGAGACGCGCCTCGATTCGCGCCATGCGGTAGAAGTCCCGATCCTGACCCTGGATTGCGCGACGAAGCTGGTGGATCGCCTGGTCGAGCCGGCCGGACAGGTAGAAGTGCTCGGCAAGGTCGGCCCGGCTGTCGAGCGTTCGTCCGAGCTTCTCGTACGCATCGGCCCGCAGCCGGTACATCTCGGAGTCGGGCGCGTACAACTGCCCGTACGTGTCGATGAGCTTCAGCGTGTCGTGCGGGCGGCCGGCGTCGTTGAGCGCGGCGGCATGGCCGCGCACCAGGACCCTGTCGTCGGGATACAGGTCGAGCCCTTCGGCGTACAGGGCGAGCGCTCGCGGCAGGTTTCCGGTACGGCGCGCATTGTCGGCGAGCTCGGCCAGGAACGTCAGGTTGTCCGGGTGTGACGAGACCAGGCGTTCGAGGATCTCGCGGGCGTCATTCTCGCGGCCGAGCCTGGCCATCGCGAGGGCTTGCCCATACGCGTTCGCGGCGGCGTTCTGGGCGTGGCCCGTGGCGAGCTCCTCGACGAGCTCATCGAGCATCCGCTGCGGATCGCCGGCACTTCGCACCCGCAGCTTGATACGCACGAGGTAGTACGACTCCGAGCTCTCGTGCTGCTTGTACGGGAGCCGCTCGGCGCGGTCCCGGGCTTCCGCGATTCGATTCGTGGTAACCGGGTGCGTGGAGAGAAACTCGGCGGGGCGCTGAGCATAGCGTGCGGCGTTCTGCAGCTTTTCGAAGACTCCCGCCATCTCCCGGGGATCGAATCCGGCCTCGGACAGAATCCGGATACCGACCCGGTCGGCTTCCATCTCGTTGTGCCGGGTGAAATTGATCTGTCTCTGTACCGTCGAGCCGATCACCGCGGCGGCCGTGGCCTGGCCGGCCTCCACGTCCTGGGCGCCGACGATGATGGCCGCGAGGATCCCGGCCAGAACCGGAAGAGTCGAGCGGTTGGCATGATCGATGGCCCGGACGATGTGGCGTTGGGTGACGTGCGCAATCTCGTGCGCGAGGACCGACGCGAATTCACTCTCGGACCGCGTCGCCGACATCATCCCGGAGTTGACACCGACGAAGCCGCCCGGCGCCGCGAACGCATTCAGCGATGTGTCCTCGACCACGAAGAACGTGAACCCGAGATCGCGGCGATCGGACGATGCGACGAGCCGGTATCCAAGCGACTGGATGTATTGCTCGACCAGGGGATCGTCGACGAGGGTCAGCCTCGATCGGATTTCGCGCATGAATGCTTCCCCGAGCGCACGCTCCTCGGCGGGCGAGAGCGCTTCCTCGGATGCGTCGCCGAAGTCGGGAAGCCTCACCTGCGCTCCCGACTCGCCGGCCGGACCCATCGCGCCACCGGCCACCGCGAGCATCACCAGGAGCGCTCGAAACGCCCGCAAGCAGTGGCGGCCGTCGCCGGCGGCGCATCGTTTCCCATGGGGATGCGGTTGACGCTCGTACATCGTCGTGAATTTCTCCATCGCGGAAAGTCGGCCTCCACCAGCGTAACGGGTTCAGATCCGCCCGGAGCGGGCCGCGCGGATGAATCGTGGCATGATCGAGCGCCACGAGCGAGAGAGAGTCGAGGGAAGGACGATGCCCAAGAATGCGTTCTATGCCCAATCAGGCGGCGTGACCGCCGTCATCAACGCCACCGCGGCCGGGGTGATCGAGACTGCCCGGATGCATCCGGATCGGATCGGCAAGGTGCTCGCGGGCCGTAACGGCATCATCGGGGCACTGAGCGAGGATCTCATCGACACCAGCCGGGAGAGTGCCGAATCAATTGCCGCCCTCAAGCATACGCCGTCGGGCGCGTTCGGTTCCTGCCGTTACAAGCTGAAGGGGCTCGACGAGAACCGTGCCGAGTACGAACGGCTCATCGAGGTCTTTCGCGCCCACGACATCGGCTACTTCTTCTACAACGGCGGAGGGGATTCGTCCGACACCGCGTTCAAGGTGTCGCAGCTCGGGGAGACCCTCGGCTACCCGGTCATTGCGGTCGGGATCCCGAAGACGGTCGACAACGACCTGCCGATCACCGACAACTGCCCCGGATTCGGCTCGGTGGCGAAGTACGTCGCGGTCTCCATCCGCGAGGCATCGTTCGACGTGGCGTCGATGGCCCTCACGTCCACCAAGGTCTTCATCCTGGAGGTGATGGGCCGTCACGCCGGGTGGATCGCGGCGGCCGGCGGTCTGGCCGCGGACCGCGAGGGCGGCCCGCCGCAAGTCATCCTGTTCCCGGAGATCGCGTTCGACGAGGCCGCGTTCATCGAGAAGGTGAGGGCGTCGGTGGAGAAGGACGGCTACTGCTCGGTCGTCGTCTCCGAGGGGGTCCGCGACGGGGAAGGGCGCTTTCTCTCCGAGGTGGGTGCGAGCGATGCGTTCGGTCATGCGCAGCTCGGGGGGGTCGCGCCGGTGATCGCGAATCTCGTCAAGGAGAGGCTCGGGTACAAGTACCACTGGGCGGTGGCGGACTATCTGCAGCGCGCGGCGCGCCACATCGCGTCGCAGACCGATCTCGACCAAGCCTGTGCGCTCGGCAGGGCGGCGGTCGAGATCGCGCTCGCGGGCAGGAACGGCGTCATGCCGGTGCTGGTGCGCACCAGCGACGAGCCTTATGCATGGGAGGTCGGCGAAGCGTCGCTGTCCGAGGTCGCGAACGTGGAGAAGAAGGTCCCGCGCGAGTACATCACCGATGACGGATTCGGGATCACCGAGGCGTGCCGGCGCTACCTCGCGCCGCTCATCCGGGGAGAAGCGTATCCTCCGTACCGCGACGGGCTCCCGGACTACGTCGTCCTGGACAACCATCCGGTCCCGAAGAAGCTCGGCACGCGGTTCGCGCCGAGATAGCCCGGGCCGGGGCTGCGCTCCGTGGCGCGGCCCCGGTCGTACCGGTTCGGCTGCCCGCGCCGCCTCAGGTCAACAGCGGCGCGATCACCAGGCTCACGATGGCCATCACGTTGATGAGAATGTTCATCGACGGACCCGATGTATCCTTGAACGGATCGCCGACGGTATCCCCCACCACGGTGGCGTGGTGCGTGTCCGATCCCTTGCCGCCATGATGCCCTTTCTCGACGTACTTCTTGGCGTTGTCCCATGCCCCGCCGGCGTTGGCCATGGTGAGGGCGAGCAGCACGCAGCCGAGCAGGGCGCCGCCCAGCATCCCGCCCAGCGCTTCGGCGCTGATGCCGAATCCGACCACCCAGGGCGCCGCGATCGCTATCACTCCGGGGAGGATCATCTTGCGAAGCGCCGCTCCGGTGGCGATATCGACGCAGCGTTCGGTGTCGGGCTGCGCCTTGCCTTCCAGCAGACCGGGGATCTCGCGGAACTGGCGGCGGATCTCGTTGATCATCTCGAATGCGGCCTTTCCGACCGCGTCCATCGTCAACGCCGCGAGATAGAACGGGATGACCCCGCCGATGAAGATCCCGATGAGAACGTGCGGATTGTTGAGCTGGAGCTGGAAGTCGGGATTGGCGGCGGCAACGGTCTCGATGAACGCGGTGATGATGGCGAGCGCGGCGAGGGCGGCGGCGCCGATCGCGAAGCCCTTGCCGATCGCGGCGGTGGTGTTGCCGAGCTCGTCGAGCGAGTCGGTGATCGCACGGGTCTCCTTGCCGAGGCCGCCCATCTCCGCGATGCCTCCGGCGTTGTCCGCCACCGGACCGTAAGCGTCGATGGCCATCGTGATCCCGACCGTCGCGAGCATGCCGACCGCGGCCACGCCGACACCGTAGAGACCCACGAGCTCGCTCGAGACCGCGATGATCGCGCAGATGGTCAGCATGGGGATCGCGACCGAGCGCATGCCGACCGAGAGCCCCGAGATGATGACGGTCGCCGGGCCGGTCTCACCCGCCCGCGCGATCTCGCGCACCGGGCGGCTGGAGGTGAAGTACTCGGTCACCAGCCCGATGACGATGCCGCCGACCGCGCCCGAGATCACCGCCCACCAGACCCTCCAGTCGATGCCGCCCACTTCGGTGATCACGTAGAACGAGAGCAGGATGAACAGGACGGTGGCCCCGATGGTTCCGGTACGCAGCGCCACCTCCGGCTGCCTGCCGGAGAAGTGGCGTACCACCATGATTCCCGCGATCGAGCACAGCAGCCCCAGGGAGGCCAGCCCGAGGGGGAGGAACATCAGGGACTCGCGGGCGCCCAGGCTCCCGATGACCTCGAGCGACATCGTCGAGGCCATCGCGATGGTGGCGATCATCGCGCCGCAGTAGGACTCGAAGATATCCGAGCCCATGCCCGCCACGTCACCGACGTTGTCGCCGACGTTGTCCGCGATGACTCCGGGGTTGCGCGGGTCGTCCTCGGGGATCCCCGCCTCGATCTTTCCGACGAGGTCCGCCCCCACGTCCGCGCTCTTGGTGTAGATGCCGCCGCCGACGCGGGAGAACAGCGCGACGCTGGACGCGCCCATTCCGAAGCCGTGGATCGTATGCGCGGTTGCCGGATCGCCACCGAACATGAGGTAGAGGATACCCAGGCCGAACAGGCCGAGGGACGCGACGGCGAGCCCCATGATCGAGCCGCCGAAGAACGCCACGGTGAGCGCGTCGGCGGCGCTGCGCGTATGCGCGGCGGTGGTCGTGCGCACGTTCGCACGGGTCGCGGTGCTCATGCCGATGTAGCCGGCGCTGGCCGAGCACAGTGCGCCGACGAGGAACGCGAACGCGCTGCCGGCGCCGAGGGTGGCCCACAGCAGGACGATGAGCACCACGCAGAACAGTGCGAGCATCTTGTACTCGCGCCGCATGAACACCATGGCGCCGCGGTGGATCGCTTCGGCGATTTCGGCGACCTTGGCGTCCCCGGCAGGATATTTCTTGACTTGATGGTAGATGTACCAGGCGACGGCGAGGCCGATGATGCCGAACGCGATCGGTACGAGAGCGTTACCGCTCATGGAAGCCTCCCTCGGGAATGGAGCCGGAGAATCGACAGGCGGTGGTCGGGTCCTTACGCACGCAGGCCGCCGCGTTCACGAATTGTTCATGAAGGGTGCCGAAGTCTAGCGATGGTCATGCCATGTCTCAATGCCGGGGAGTGCCGCGACAGCGTTCCGGACCACGGAGCTGACGGCCGGCGGCCCGGCGACCGGCGCCTGCATGGTCGAGATCCCGATCGCCGGCGCTTCGGGAGCCGGCGCATGGGTAGCCGGCATTCCGGCGGACTCTCTGCATCGATCCGCGATCCGGTGCCCGGCACGACGGGATGACCGCGGACATGGAGCTCGCCGACTCCTACTATGCGGCCACCGCGCCGGCCGGTGAGCGTCACCCTGCGCTCGCGGGCCGCGAGACGGCCGACGTCTGCGTCGTCGGCGCCGGTTTCACGGGAATCTCCGCCGCGCTGCACCTCGCGGAGCGCGGGTATTCGGTCGTCGTGCTGGAGGCGGCCCGGGTCGGTTGGGGAGCGAGCGGACGCAACGGAGGGCAGGTCGGCAGCGGCGTGCGCGAGTCGATGGGCGCGTTCGAACGATCCGCCGGCCGGTCGCGTGCCGAGGCTCTCTGGGCGCTGTGCGAGGAGGCGAAGGTGGTCATCGCCGAGCGCATCGCCCGCCACCGCATTCGGTGCGACTGGCGCCCGGGCAATCTTCTCGCGTCCACGCGCGAGCGTTACATGGGGTGGATCGAGAGCGAGGCGGAGTTCTGCCACCGGCGCTTCGGCTATCGCGGATACCGGATGCTGTCCCGCCGGGAGATGCGCGAGGAGGTCGCGAGCGATTGCTACGTCGGGGGACGAATGGACGAGGGCGGCGGACACCTGCACCCCCTGCGCTTCGTGCTCGGGATGGCCGCCGCCGCGGTGCGCGCCGGCGCACGGGTCTTCGAGGGCTCACGAGTCGAGGGGATCCGGTGGGGCTCGCCTTCGCAGGTGTCCACCGCGCACGGCGTCGTCGAAGCGGAGTACGTCGTCCTCGCCGGCAACGCCTATCTCGGCCGCCTGGAGCCGAGGATCGAATCCCGGATCATGCCGATCGTCAACCATGTGCTCGCCACCGAGCCGCTCGGGGAGCGGCGCGCCTGCTCCCTGATACGCAGCGGCGCGTGCGTGCATGCGACCAAGTTCGTCGTCGACTACTACCGATGCACGGCCGACCACCGGCTCCTGTTCGGCGGCGGCGAGACCTGGACCGATCGGCCGCTGCACGATCCCGGGGCGTTTGTCCGGCGCTACATGCTCCGGGTGTTTCCCCAGCTTGCGGACGTGCGGATCGACCATGCGTGGAGCGGCCGGCTCGCGATCACGATGAACCGCCTGCCGCATGTGGGGCGGCTCGCTCCGAACGGGTTCTTCGCCCACGGATTCTCGGGGCATGGGGTGGCCCTGACCCAGATCGCCGGGAAACTCATTGCGGAGGCGGTGGCGGGAACCGCCGAGCGCTTCGACGTGCTGGCGGGGCTGCGCCACCGGGCGTTTCCGGGTGGCGCCCGTCTCCGCCATCCGTTGCTCGTTCTGGGCATGTTCTACTACGCGCTGCGCGACAAGCTTTGAGCGGATACGCGCTACCATGGACTCGTCAATCATGCCGTGGCGCATGTGGAGCACCGATGCGGGGCATGAGAATTCCGATCCGGAATCATCTCGCCAGATCAATGAATGACGATGAATTCTCCGGGGCGTGCGCCTCCCGTGGACTGCACCCGGCCGCTTGGAGCCGCACCCGACGCAGTACTGTTCGGCACGGGCGGGAGACCGGCGCGCTCGCACGACGGGACGGACGCAGGAACAGGGGGGTGAGGTGAGCGAAGAGAGCGGGGATCAGTCGGCGCAGCGCCGGGCGAAGCTGGCGGAGCTTCGCGCCCGCGGCCAGGCGTACCCGAACGACTTCCGGCGCGACACGGAGGCCGGCCCCCTGCACGAGCGGTTCGCGGGGACCGACGCCGAGACCCTGGAGCGCGAGCCGGTGGCGGTGGCCGTCGCAGGACGGATGATGACCCGCCGCATCATGGGCAAGGCGAGCTTCGCGCACCTCCGCGACGGCACCGGAAGCATCCAGATCCACCTGCGCCGCGACGACCTGCCGGAGGGGCAGTACGCCGGGTTCAGGAAGTTCGACCTGGGAGACGTCGTCGCGGTCGAGGGCACGATGTTCCGCACGAAGACGGGCGAGCTGTCGGTGAAGGCCCGATCGGTCCGGCTGCTCGTGAAGTCGCTGCTGCCGCTGCCGGAGAAGTTCCACGGGCTCGCCGACGTCGAGACCCGCTACCGGCGGCGCTACGTCGATCTCATCGTGAACGATCGCAGCCGCGAGGTGTTCCGCGACCGCTCGCGCACCGTGGACTACATCCGCCGGTTCTTCATCGAGCGCGGCTTCCTGGAGGTCGAGACCCCGATGATGCACCCGATCCCCGGCGGGGCGGTCGCCCGTCCGTTCGTGACCCACCACAACGCGCTCGGCACGGACCTGTATCTCCGCGTCGCCCCGGAGCTGTATCTCAAGCGGCTCGTCGTGGGCGGATTCGAGCGCGTGTTCGAGATCAACCGCAACTTCCGCAACGAGGGTGTCTCCACCCAGCACAACCCCGAGTTCACGATGCTGGAGTTCTACCAGGCATACGAGGACTACGTGGAGATGATGGACCTCACCGAAACGCTGGTGCACGGCGCCGCCCTGGAAGTGCGCGGAACCGCCGGGATCGAGTACCAGGGCGAGGCCATCGATCTGGAGCCGCCGTTTCGCAGGTTGTCGATGGAGGAAGCGATCCTCGATCGGAACCCCGGGCTCGACGCAGCCGGCCTTCGCCGTGACGAAACGGTCCGCGAGTTCGCCCGGTCGCTGGGGATCGCGATCGAGTCCCGCCACGGGCGCGGCAAGCTGTGGCAGGAGATCTTCGAGAAGACGGTGGAGGGCACGCTACGCCAGCCGACGTTCATCACCGCGCATCCGATGGAGGTGTCGCCGCTCGCGCGCGCGAACGACGCGGACCCCTTCGTCACCGACCGCTTCGAGCTGTTCATCGCGGGCAAGGAGATCGCGAACGGCTTCTCCGAGCTGAACGACCCCGAGGAACAGGCGGCCCGCTTCCGCCGCCAGGTCGAGACCCGCGACGCCGGCGACGACGAGGCGATGCACTTCGACGACGACTACATCCGGGCGCTGGAATACGGTCTCCCGCCCACCGGCGGCCAGGGACTGGGCATCGACCGCCTGGTCATGCTGTTGACCGACTCCGCGTCGATCCGCGACGTGCTGCTCTTCCCCTACATGCGCCGCGAGGCCGGCATGTAGTGCCAGGACTCTTCGCGCGCCCAATCATCCATTGTCTTGCAACGTGCCTGGAATCGGACGATTGGGGCTTCCGCGCCACCGCGCTAACCAAGCACCGAGAAGCTGCTCTCCCGGTTGATCTCGCGCTTGCGCGAGTAGAAGCCGACGTTCACCTCGCGGCCGATGTGATCGAGGCGGAACGAGAGCGGACGGGCGTCGTGGTCGTTGCCCTGCTCGCAGTAGTCGATCAGCGCGGCCATCATCTTTCCCGCCACCGGCGCGTTCTTGAACTGGTTCCCCGAGGTGCCGACCGCCATGTAGAAGCCCGGCACCCGGCTCTTGTCGTAGATCGGGATCCAGTCGTCGGAGGCGTCGTAGAGGTCGACGACGCCGCGCAGGCTCGACGGGATGCCGAGGCTCGGGACCCGTTGCCCGTAACGATGGGCCTGGGCGGTGCCCTGCTCGGTGAAGTCGCGCACGTAGTCGTCGGGATCGACGAACTCGCGCGGGTCGCACTCCGGGTCCTCGCTGCCGATCAGGATGTGGTTGCCGGTCTCCGGGCGGATGTAGCAGCCGATGTCGCTGTCGGAGACGACGGTGCCGAGCGATTCGAAGTCGAAGCCGGCCGGGGCGGGGACGTGGACGACTTCCTGGCGCAGCGGCTTCGTCTCGATGGTCATGTCGTCGAGGGCGCCGGCCATTCCGTTGACGATGGCGGAGTGGGGGCCGGAGACGTTGACCACGATCGGAGCGGCGATCTCCGTGCCGTCGTCGAGCTTCACGCCGCGGATGCGTCCGGCGTCGCCGCCGGCTTTCCCGTCTCTCTCCTCCGTCCCCTCCTTGAGAATCTCGACGACCTCGCGCCCGAACCGGAATTCCGCGCCCTTCGCCTCCGCCGCGCGCTGCAGGTTGTGGGTGGAGAGCTGGGGGTCGGAGATGTAGCCGGCGGTGGGCCAGAACACCCCGCCCGCGAGCTCGCCCCCGCTCGGCTCCCCGAACCCGTCGTCGTGCATCAGGCGGGGCGGTCCGTAGCGGCGCGTGTCGTAGATGGGAAGCCGCTCGCGGATCTTCGCGGCATCCCACTCCTCGAACGGAACGTCGAGCTCCCTGGACAAGCGGACATGCTTCCCCAGATGGTCGTTGAGCTCGGTCTTCATCACGAGGCATCCGCATTCGATGAACTTCGCGAGCCCGCGTTCATCGTCCGTCTCGAGATAGCTCGCCCATGCGCGCCAGTAGTGGTAGCCCTCCCACGCCAGCGCGGTGCCGTCGAACGTGGAGTAGTGCACCCGGATGATCGCGCACGAGCTCGACGTCGGCCCGTAGCCGGCGGCCGGGAGCTTGTCCACGTTCAAGGTCCGGTAGCCCAGCTTCGCGAGCTCGAAGGCGGTTGCGGCGCCGATGATGCCGGCCCCGATGATGACGGCGTCGTACTGACGGTGCGTGTTCGACATGATGTCGTCTCCTGCGACCTTCGACATGTTCCCGGTCTGCGTGGTCGATGGTACTGCGGCGAGGACCGCGGAGGCATCCGGAGCGGACGGCGCGACATTCATCCCGATGATGCCCCACCGGCGTCGCGCCACCGGGCGCGCAGTGTTTCCTCGCTGTCCGGCTCGGCGACGAAGCAGAAATCGCGGTCGAGCACCGGCGCCATCCAGGGCTGGGCGCGCTTCGTCCACAGGTGGCAGGTGGGCGTGATGACCGAGGTGTCATCGAGGGTGCCGGCCTTCATGCTGAGCGTCGTGCTCTCGTCCGCGCGGGTTCCGCCGCCCGCGTGGTAGAGCCGCGTGCCGCACTCGCCGCAGAACGCGCAGAGCTTGGCCCGGCCCGAGCCGCCGTGGGTGCGGTAGATGCGCGGCTCGGGGCCGGTGAACTCGATCGCGTCGCGCTCGACCCACATCGACAGCCCGAACGCGCTCGAAGACTGCTTCTGGCAATCCAGGCAGTGGCAGGCGTAGAGCGCGACCGGTGCGCGCAGCAACCGGTAGCGGATCGCGCCGCACTGGCAGCCGCCTTCCTGACCCGATGCTACGGACATGGTCGTGACCCCTCCTGTGATGCTCATCCCCGGGCACGGACGTACGCACGCGGTCGCGGGACAGGTTAACATCAGGTGACGCGTGGCCTTCCGGTCCGGCGACTCGGGCGCATCGGCGTGAGTGAACCGCGAATCATCAAGAAGTACCCCAATCGGCGGCTGTACGATACCGAGGTCAGTAGCTACGTTACCCTCGAGGACGTCCGCAATCTCGTGCTGCAGGAGATTCCGTTCCAGGTCCGCGATGCCCGCACCAACGAGGACCTCACCCGCAGCATCCTGCTGCAGATCATCATGGAGCAGGAGGCGGACGGCGAGCCGATGTTCAGCGAGCAGGTGCTCGCGAAGATCATCCGGTCCTACGGCGATTCCCTTCAGGGGATGATGGCGAGCTATCTCGAGCGCAGTCTGAACCTCTTCGTCGAGCAGCAGACGAGAGTGCAGGATCAGATGAAGACGATGATGGGAAGCGACCCGTTGTCGATGATGCGCGAGATCACCGAGCGGAATCTCTCGATCTGGCAGGAGATGCAGGAAGGAATCGTCCGGGCGGCGACGACCCCGCCGTCCGGCAGCTCGGGCGCATCTCGCGGCAAGCATTCGACGTCCGGCGACGAAGACTGAGGCAGCCCCCGCGCGCACCGGACCGGACGGCTCCGCGGTGCTTGCTCCGGTGGGGTCCGGATTGGCGCCCGATCCTGGGAGTCTGCGCCGCAGAAAGTAGGGGCGACTACCGCCTACCGCCGGTGATGTCCCCGTGTTTGGCGACACCGCGGTACGGCGCCAATCCAACGACCGACCAGTGCGGGCGCCGGTACTCCGGCGCGTAAGGGGGACGTCTTTCTGTCATCGGAACACCTCCTCTGCACAATGGTCAGGGGTCCACCAAAGCGCCGCCGTAGCCGTAGTCGCCCCTACCGCCGGTGATGTCCCCGTGTTTGGCGACACCGCGGTACGGCGCCAATCCGACGACCGACCAGTGCGGGCGCCGGTACTCCGGCGCGTAAGGGGGACGTCTTTCTGCCATCGGAACACCTCCTCTGCACAATGGTCAGGGGTCCACCAAAGCGCCGCCGTAGGGGCGACGCATGCGTCGCCCCTACAGTCCATCGTTTTCTGCGGCGCAGACTCCCAAGATCGCATGGGCTCATCGACCCCGGGAGACGGAAACGTTACGCGCGAGGACCGGCGGAATCTGCCGCGCATCGGCGCTCTCGGCGCCGGCGCCGATCGTCGGGCAGGTCGCGGGCGATGCGGTCACCCTTCCTCATCGCCGCGCGCCGGGACCGGTCACCAGCGCGACGCCGGCCGCGGCAAGGACCATGCCGGCGATCGTGAGCGGGGCCAGCGTCTCCCCGAAGCCGATCCATGCCATCATCGCGGTGACCGGCGGCACGAGATAGAGGAGGCTCGCGACCCGCGACGCATCGCCCCGGCGCAGCAGCACGTAGAGCACCAGCGTCGCCCCGATCGAGAGCACCAGCACCGACCAGCCGAGCGTCACGACGATGCGCGCCGTCCACTCGACAGCGCGGTCGTCGATCCACCAGGCCACCGCGAACGCCGCCGCGCCGGCAAACGCGAGCTGCACCGTGGTGCTGGTGACGAGATCGATGTGCGCGCAGCGGCGCTTCTGGTAGAGCATGCCGAGGGTCATGGCGATCACCGCGACCACCACCGCCGCGAGGCCGGCCGGCTCCCCGACCCCGGCCAGCTTGTGATGGATCACCAGGGTGACGCCGAGAAAGCCGAGCCCGAGGCCGGCCGCGGCCCGCCGGTCGATGCGCTCGCCGACAAGGCCGATCGCCAGTCCCGCGGTGATGAGCGGCTGGGTGCCCATCACCAGCGCCGCGACCCCGGTCTCGACCCCGAGGTCGAGTGCGACCCACACGCCGCCCAGCCCGATCCCGTGCAGCAGCAGGCCGACCACCGCCATGTGCGCATAGTCGATCCCCCGGCGCGCCCACGGGGCGCGGAGGACGAATGCGGCAATGGCGAGCAGCGCCGCGGCGGACCCGAACCGCAGGGCGAGGAACCGCACCGGACCTGCATCCGGCATCGCGATCCGGACCACGAGGTATCCCGTGCACCACAGGAGCACGAACACGGTCGGGAGCAGGGCCGGTCGATTGATCGCCACTGTCGTCCGTCCCATGCCGCAACACCCTCGGTGCTTCGTCATCCCCCGGACAGCCGCCATCCCTCGGAGAACCGTCATCCCTCGGACAGCCGTCATCCCTCGGACAGCCGCCATCCCCCGGACAGCCGTCATCCCCCGGACAGCCGCCATCCCCCGGACAGCCGTCATCCCCCGGACAGCTGCCATCCCCCGGACAGCCGCCATCCCCCGGACAGCCGCCATCCCCCGGACAGCCGCCATCCCCCGGACAGCCGCCATCCCCCGGACAGCCGCCATCCCCCGGACAGCCGCCATCCTCCGGACAGCCGCCATCCCACGGACAGCCGTCATCCCCCCGAAAGCCGTCATTCCCGCGCAAGCGGGAATCCATTTCGGTCAACGAATCCCGACAGTCGGATTCGTCATCTTGCACGGGACTTCGCGGATGGGGGACAACGCGCGTGGCCGTCGCTTCGGGCGTGCCTCTGATATCTTCGGTGCCCGGTCATGGTGCTCCGCTTTCACAACGTCAGGAAACACTACACCGTTGCCGAGCGGCGGATCCCCGCCCTCGACGGCGTCACCCTGCATCTCGACCGCGGCGAGTACGTGGCGCTGGTGGGCCGTAGCGGCTGCGGCAAGACCACGCTGCTCAACCTCGCCGGCGCCGCCGATCTGCCCTCCGGCGGCGAGGTGGAGATCGAAGGGGTGCGGACCTCGTCGCTGGACGACGATGCGCTGACCCGGCTCCGCCGCACCCGGATCGGGTTCGTGTTTCAGCTCCTCCAGTTGCTGCCGACCCTCAGTGCGGTGGAGAACGTGGAGCTGCCGTTGCAGCTCGCGGGGGTGCGCAACGCACGCGCCCGGGCCCTCCGGATGATGGACTTGACCGGGATCGCGGATCTGGCCGACCGCCAACCCCGGCAGTTGTCGGGCGGACAGATGCAGTGTGTCGCCATCGCCCGGGCGCTGGTGCACGATCCGGGCCTGCTTCTCGCCGACGAGCCGACAGGAAGGCTGGATACGCAGACCGCGGAGACGGTGATGGGCCTGCTGATCGACATCAGGAGACAGCTCGGCACCAGCATTCTCATGGCCACCCACAGCCCCGCGGCGGCGGCCGCGGCCGACCGCCACCTGGTGCTCAGCAACGGGACGCTGGTCCCCGGCGAATCCCTGCCCCCGCGATTGTAGGCATCCTCGCCGGAACCCGTCTCGAGATGACGTTGTGTGGTACGTCATCACAACGGAGGTCCCCATGGCGCGAGCCGTCGTGCTGTTCCGCCTGATCGTCCGTCCCATGGCCGAGGATCCGGTGCGCGCGCTGCTGACGGTGGCGGCGGTGGCCCTGGGGGTCGCGGTCATCGTGGCGGTGGACCTCGCGAGCGAAGCCTCCATGGGATCGTTCCGGTCGTCCCTGGAATCGCTGGAGGGATCGGCGAGCTACGAGATCACCCAGGTCGGCGGCATTCCGGAAACGGTGTACGGGGAGCTGGTGCGCCTCCCGGAGCCGCTCGCGTTCTCGCCGCGCATCGAGGGTTTCGCGCTACTGCCCGAGACGGGCGAGCAGGTGCCGCTGTTCGGCGTGGACCTGATCGGAGACACGATGCCGGGTACGGCGGGCGCCACGCCGCGGCCCGACGTCTCCGATCTGATCGAGGGATCCCCGGTCTGGGTGACCGCATCGCTGGGGGTGTCTCCCGGCGACGCGCTGGAGCTGATCGCCGGCGACCGCCGGCTGGTGCTGGAGGTGCGAGGCGTCCTCGACCCCTTGCGCACCGCGGCGGGCCGCTTCGTCGTGATGGACATCGCGCTCGCCCAGCGGCTGCTCGGCCGAATGGGGCGACTGGACCGGATCTACGTCTATACGCGGGGCGAGGAGCAGGACTGGCGCGTCGTGCTCGCCCCGTTCCTCCCGCCCGCGGCCTCCATCCTGCCGGCCGGCACCGGCACCGAAGACGGCCGCCGGATGCTCAGCGCGTTCCGCTGGAATCTCCGCATGATGAGCTACGCCACGATCCTGGTGGGCGCCTTCCTCATCTACAACACCATCAGCGCCTACATCGTTCGCCGGCGCCGGCAGATCGGCATCGTGCGGGCGGTGGGGGCGTCGCGGGCGATGGTGCAGGCGGCGTTCCTGTTCGAGGGGGCCGTCTTCGGCGCCCTCGGGGTCGCGGCCGGCCTCGTGCTGGGGCGGCTGCTCGCGATCGGCGCGGTCGATACGGTCGGGCAGACCGTCAGCTCGCTCTACGTGAGCAGCACGCCGGGGGAGATCGCGCTGCGCCCCTGGACCATCGTGATCGCGGTCGTTTCCGGGATGGGGGTTTCGGTGCTGTCCGCGTGGTGGCCGGCGCGGGAAGCGGCCGGGGTGGCGCCCACCGAAGCGATGGCCGGAGCCGCGCTCGACTACAACGTCCGGACCGCGAGCCGCCGCTCCACCGCGGCGGCCGTGGTCCTGGCCCTGCTGGCGGCGGCGTGCTGCCTGGCGCCGCCGGTGGATCGGATCCCCGTCGGGGGATATCTGGCGCTGGTCTGCCTGATCGGCGCCACCGCGATGATCTCGCCACGGGTGTCGCTCCTGGTGCTCGGCATCTCCGGCCGGTGGCTTGCGGCTCCGTTCGGGATCATCGCCCGCATCGCGGCCCGCGGCCTCGTCGCATCGCTCGGCCGCACCTCGGTGATCGTCACCGCGATGGCCGTCGCCACCGCGTTGATCGTCGGCATGGCGGTCATGGTCGGCAGCTTCCGGGAGACGGTGGTCGACTGGATCGAGCACCGGTTGCAGGCGGACTTCTACGTGAGCCCGGCCGGACGCGGCTCGTCGTCCACCATGAGCGAGGGGGTGGCGGCGCGGCTTGCGGCGGTGCCCGGGGTGATCGACGTCGGCCGCTACCGCACCTATCCGATCCGCTACCGCGCCATCCCGGCCACCCTCGGCCTCGCCGACGTGGCGCTCTACGACCGGCACTCCGGCATTCGATTTCTCGAAGGGCCGGGGCCGGAGGTGATCTGGCCGCGGCTCGCGGCCGGCGACAGCGTGATCGTCAGCGAGCTGTTCAGCTACCGCCACGACGTGCACGCGAACGATACGATCCGGCTTCCGCTGGGTGCGGACGTGGTGGAGCTTCACGTGGCCGGGGTGTTCTACGACTACTCGGGGGAGAGAGGATTCGTGATCGGCGATCGGAACCGCCTGCTCCGATACCTGCCCGATCCGCGGGTGTCCACCTCGGGCGTCTATCTCGAGCCGGACGCCGACTTCGAGGCGAGCCGCGAGGCGCTGGTGCGGGCCGTGTCCGGCCTCGACGTGGTAGTGACGCCGAGCCGGACGCTCCGGGAGCGGTCCATCGAGATCTTCGACCGCACCTTCGCGATCACCTACGCCCTGGAGGTGATCGCGGTGCTGGTGGCGGTTCTCGGCATGGCCGAGGCGCTGCTGAACCTGGTGTTCGACCGCCGCACGGAGCTGGCGCAACTGCGCATGCATGGCGCGTCGATGGGCCAGATACGCGGCTTGATACTGGTGCAGGCGGGGCTGCTCGGTCTGGCCGCGTGCCTGCTGGGGCTCGTGCTGGGGGTGGCGTGGTCGCAGGTGAACCTGCTGGTGATCCACAAGCAGTCCTTCGGTTGGAGCGTGCAGCTTCATTGGCCCGTCGCCTTCCTGGCCGCCGCGCTGGCTCTGATCTTCGTGTCGAGCGTGGTGTCGGGCCTGTATCCGGCCCGCATCGGGGCGCGGCTCAACCCGGTCGAGGTCCTGAGAGGAGAATGAGCCGGGTGTGGCTTCCGGACGGTCGAGACGGTCCTCGTCGGAGCGCGGCTGAATCCGGTCGAGGTCCTGAGAGGAGGATGAGCCGGGTGCGGCTTCCGCGCGTCGCGGCCGTCCCCGCCGCCACGGCGGTCCTCATCGCCGCGGTCGCCGCCGCATCCGGCGCGATGGCCGATACCGCCGGTCCGGCCCCGCCCGCCAACACCGCCAGTACGGCCCCGCCCGTCGACACTGGCGATCCGGCCCCGCGGGCCGGGCGGGTCGTCTCCGGCTATCCGTTCCGGTTCCCGCGCGACCACTTCGGGCATCCCGAGTTCGAGTCCGAATGGTGGTACTACACCGGCAACCTGTTCACCGCGTCGGGGAGGCACTTCGGATTCGAGCTGACGTTCTTCCGCCGGGCGCGCGCTCTCGCGCGCGAGATCGATGCGGCGCAACCTTCGGCCTGGGATCTCGACCAGGTGTATCTCGCGCACTTCACGATCACCGACACCGGCGAAGAACGCTTCGTCGTCGGTGAACGCCTGAATCGCGCCGGTCCGGGCATCGCGGGGGCCGACCCGGAGCGGCGACGCATCTGGAACGGCAACTGGAGCGTCGAGTGGCGGCCGGGCGACGAAGCCCGTCCGGCACAGGTGCTGACCGCGATGAACGAGGATGCGGCGCTTCACCTCGTCCTGGAGCCCGTGAAGTCCGTGGTCGTCCACGGCCGCGAGGGGGTGAGCCGCAAGGTGGCCGACGATCCGCGGGCCGTCTCGCACTACCTCTCGTTCACCCGGATGGCGGCCAGCGGGCGCGTCGCGATCGAGGGGGAGGAATTCGCGGTCACGGGCCAGGCGTGGATGGACCACGAGTTCTTCTCCGACTATCTGAGCGATGACAAGGTGGGCTGGGACTGGATGAGCGTCCAGTTGGACGACGGCGTCGATCTGATGCTGTTCGGCATCCGCGATGCGCAAGGCGGCTACGGACCCGACACCTTCGGCACCTTCGTCGACTCCGGCGGCGGCGCGCATCCCATCGAGCCGGGCGGGGTGGCGTTCAGCCCCGGAAGGCGCTGGCGCAGCCGGGCGACCGGCGCGGAGTACCCGGTGGAATGGCAGGTGGCGGTCCCGGCCTTCGATCTGCGGCTGGACGTGCGCCCGCGCATCGACGCCCAGGAGGTCTTTACCGGACACGGCATCCTGCCCGCGTACTGGGAAGGCGCGGTGCGCTTCACCGGCGAGCGGCAGGGACGACCGGTGGCGGGCGTCGGCTACCTGGAAATGACCGGCTACGCCGGGAAGCTCGACATCGGCGGCATCGGGGAGCCGGCGCCGGGGACGAGCCCGCCGGACCCGTGACCCGTGGACGCCTGACGGGCAGCGCCCGGGCCAAGGGGCGGCCCGCGGGGATCGTCGGACCCGTGACCCGTGGACGCCGGGCGGCTGGCCGCCGTCTCCGCGCCCTCGCTTCGCGCGCCGGGGAGAAACGCGGGCTGGCCATGAACGGCACGTTGCCCGCGCTCCATCGATCTGCCGCGATGCGCCCGGTAGCGCGGGCGCCCCCGGCCAACGCCGTGGACGGGCGGGGAACGGGTTCGTTCCATGCGAGGCATCGTCGACATCGGAACCGGTTCATGCTTCGCGGCTCCGACAAGGGTAGATTACGCGCCGATGAGCAGACGATCCGATCCCCCCTCGGCCCTCGAAGCCCGCGCGTTCGCGGTGCCGCGCCAGCTCCCGGTGCCGGGGATCATCGCCAACGCGGCCGGGAAGCTCACGCTCTCGACGCAAGCGGCGCAGCCCGCGCACGTGCGCTATCTCGACACCTTCGATCGGCGCCTGCGCCGCACCGATCTGGTGCTGGAGCACGTCACGCTCCCCGGCGCAACGTGGCTGCGCTACCGGGCGTTCGGCCGCACCGCCGGTCTCATGGAGGCGCCGGATGCGCCCCTCCCCGCGTTCGCGCGTGACGTCTCCCACTACCGGCTGCGCTCGCAGCTCTCGGCCTTGATCGACGTCCGGCGGCTCCTGGTCGTCGCCGAGACCCGGGGCAGGCTGACCGTCTCCCGGGGCCACGACCGTGAAGGCAAGACCGTGCTCGTGGTGGAATGTTTCGCCGCGCGACGCGGCCCGTACAGGCTCACGGTCCGTCCGCTGCGCGGTTACGAACGCTTCGCCCGGCGTGCGATTCGCCGGCTTCGGGACGTGGAGGGGGTCGTGCCCGATCGGTCCGAGCCCATGCTGGCGGCTTCCGACGGGCCGGACGCGACCTTCGGCGGCGCCGCGCACCCCGCCCGTGTGGATCTCGACCCGGATGAGCGTGCCGATGCCGCCTGCAAGCGTCTGCTGGCGGCGCTCGACGCGGTGCTGGATGTGAACGCGCCCGGCATCGAGGCCGACCTCGACCCCGAGTGCCTGCACGACTTCCGGGTCGCGACGCGCAAGGCGCGGTCGCTGCTCGGGGAGATGAAGCGCGTGTTTCCGCCGAGCGTCACCCGGCGGCTTCGTTCGGATCTCGGCTGGCTCGGGCAGTGCACCGGGCCGGTGCGCGACCTGGACGTCCATCTGCTGGAGTTCGGTTCCGCCGCCCGGGACTGCGAAGAAGGGAAGGGCAACTCCGCCGCCGCGCTGCGCGACCATCTCGCGGCATCCAGAACGCGCGCGTACCGGGCGCTTTGCCGCACCCTGCGATCGGCGCGCTACCGGCGGGTACGGTCGGCATTCAGGAAGTTCCTCGAGAGCGAGCCGCCCGCGCGGCCCCGGAGCGAGAACGCGCTGGTCCCCATCGTGGCCCTGTCGGCGGCACGCATCCTCAAGGTCTACCGCCGTATCCTTGCCGAGGGCCGGGCGATCGGGGACGCGAGCCCGGCCGAGGCGCTTCACGAGCTGCGCAAGTCCTGCAAGCGCCTGCGGTATCTGCTGGAGTTCTTCCGGGGCATCCATCCCGCGAAGCCCGTGGAGCG
The DNA here is from genome assembly GCA_958295835.1 of uncultured Gammaproteobacteria bacterium. Classification (GTDB taxonomy): domain Bacteria; phylum Pseudomonadota; class Gammaproteobacteria; order HK1; family HK1; genus HK1. Next base: position 1,777,416 of record OY282378.1, on the reverse strand, counting down.
CACCATTGCCCGATTGAAGCGACTGCAGGACAACCTCGGCGAATTCCAGGACGTCCAGGTCCAGCGCGCGGTGCTGCAGGAGTTCCGGGAAAGCGCCGGGGCGGCGCTCGACGCCGCCGGGGGCGCCGCCGTCGACGACCAGTGCGCGGCGCTGTCCGAGCGTGAGAGGAAGACCAGGGCCGAGTTCGCGGCCCGGTTCGCGCGCTACGATTCGAAGCGCGCGCACAAGGAGTTCGCGGCGGCGCTCGGCCGCGGGCGGCGATGAAGACCACCGCGCTGTTCAGCATCAAGGGCGGGGTCGGAAAGACCGCGGCGGCGGTGAACCTCGCGCACCTTGCCGCGCGCGGGGGCGCGAGAACGCTGCTGTGGGATCTGGACCCGCAAGGCGCCGCGAGCTTCTACCTCCGCATCCGACCGAAGCTCGCAGGGGGCTCCAGGCGGCTCCTCGAGCGCAAGAACCGGCTCGGGGAGGCGATCAAGGCCAGCGATTTCACGGGGCTCGACGTGATCCCGGCCGACTTCTCGCTGCGCCGCCTGGTGCTGGAGCTGAACGATCTCGACAACCCGCTCGCGCGGCTGCAGCGCCTGCTCCGGCCGTTGCGCGACGACTACGACCTGGTCTTCGTGGACTGCGCGCCCGGGGTGTCGCTGGTCTCCGACGCGGTCATGCGGGCCTGCGACCTGGTGCTCGTTCCCACCATCCCCACCACCCTCTCGATTCGCACCCACGCGCAGCTCGTCGCCCACGCGAAGGAGAAGGGGCTCGATGCCGCGATCGTTCCCTTCTTCTCGATGGTGGACCGGCGCCGACGGCTGCATCGCGACGTCATGCTGGAGTTCGCCGGCCGCTCCCCCGAATGCTCGCGAATCTTCATCCCCTACGCGACGGAGGTCGAACAGATGGGCCCCCGGCGGTCACCGGTCACCGCGTTCGGGCCGGCCAGCGCAGCGGCCCGCGCCTTCGAGCAGCTCTGGTCCCAGGTCGCTCGCCGGCTCGGCGCCGATGGATGAGGACGAGCGGTCGGGGATGCGCTCGGCGACGAATTGCTCCTTCTATCGTTGGTGCGTTCGGCCTCGTCGCCGGCGGTGTCGGCAGCCGAATCGCTCGCGGGCGCGTTGGGAGGGGTCGCTGGCCCATTCGGCCATGGCCTGGCGGGTGCGCGCGCCGTGCACGGTCTCCTGTTCCGGAGCAGGGCGCCGTTGATCGACTCGATGCGGCGAAAGCCTGCGGGCGATCGGGCGATCCGCCCATTCCGCGAGTCCCCGGCCCTCCCTCATCCTGTGTCTCCGCCCTCCGGTTGGGGACGCCGCCGTGGCCGTGGTACCGTCGTTCGAGACAGTCGTTGCAAGACAACGGACGCTGCCGCACCGTCCGAATCCGAAGGGGATCACCCATGCGCCGACCCGCTCTGTCCGCTCCCTCTCGCGCCAGGGTCGCCCCCTCTCGCGCCGCGGTTGACTACCCCGACTCCGACGGCAAGCGCATGGCCGAGAACGACGCCCAGCTCGCCGCCATCCTGTACGGCATCAGTGTGCTGAGGACGCACTACGCCCATCACAACGACGTGTACGTATCCGGGGACCTGCTCGTGTACTACGAGGAGGGGGATCCGCGGATGTCGGTGGCGCCGGACGTGTTCGTGGTGTTCGGTGTGGAGGACCGTGAGCGGATGACGTACAGGGTGTGGGAGGAGGGGAAGGGGCCGGACTTCGTGCTGGAGGTGGCGTCGCGGAGCACGTGGCGGGAGGACGTGGGTCCGAAGCGCGCCGTCTATGCGCGGATGGGGGTGAAGGAGTACTGGCTGTACGACCCGTTGGGTGAGTATCTGCGTCCGCGGTTACGGGGGTATCGGCTGGTGGACGTTGGAAGGTATGAGCGTCAGCCGTTGCTGGAGTCTGTGGACGGGAGGCTGACGTTGCGCAGCGAGACGTTGGGACTCGACCTGTGGGTGAAGGGCGGGGAGATGCGTTTTCGTGACCCGGTGACGGGCCTGGACCTTCTCGGCCACCGGGAGGAGCATCTTGCGCATCAAGCCGCCGCTGCCCGGGCCGAGGCGGAAGCCGCCGCGCGTCGCCAGGAAGCCGCCTCCCGCCGGAGTGCCGAGGTCCGGGCCGAGCGGGAAGCCGTCTTGCGCCGGGCGGCGGAAGCGCGTGTTGCGGCGCTGGAGGCGATCATCGGCGGAAAGCGGGACTGAGCAGTTGCTTCGAGTCGCGCACCGTCGACGTAGTCCCGCAACGGCGCGGAAGCTTGGTCCCGGTGATGCCTCCCAACGGGCCGCTGCCGGTGCGGCTACCCTCGCTTGGCCATGACCGCCGCCGCCTTCGATACCTGTGCCGCCCGCGAAGCGCCTTCGCGATGCCGGCTTCGACGAGCGCCGGGCGGTTCGATCCTCGTCTGCGGAATCGCAGCCTGACGGCTCTCCGGGGCGCTTACACTACGTTGCATCTTTGGCGTATCTTCGCCAGGCAGATGCTCGAATCCATGGATTCCCGCTCCCCGCTCCCCGGGGATGTGCGCCCGGGCGCGCGGGTTCGGTCATTAGACGTACAACGCCCCGGCAGGGGCCGGCATTCGAGGAACCACGAACCATGAACGCACCGGTCATCGCGGCCTACGGCCGCTCTCCCTTCACCTTCGCGCGCAAGGGCGCGCTCGTGAAGCTCCGCCCCGACGACCTCGCCGCGCAGGTGGTGCGCGGGGTCGTCGAACGCGCCGGGCTCGATCCCGACGACGTCGAGGACCTCATCGTGGGCTGCGCGTTCCCCGAGGGCGAGCAGGGGTTCAACGTCGCGCGCATCGTGGGGCTGCTGACCGGCTCGCTGCCGATCTCGGTGGCCGGCGCCACGGTCAACCGCTTCTGCGGGTCCTCGATGCAGTCGGTGCACATGGCCTCGGGGGCGGTGCGGATGAACGCCGGGGACGCCTTCGTCTGCGCGGGCGTCGAGTCCATGTCGCGGGTGCCGATGGGCGGATACAACCCGCTGCCCAACCCCTCCCTGCACGAATCCTTCCCCGCCGCCTACATCAGCATGGGGGAGACTGCGGAGAACGTCGCGGAGCGTTACCGGATCACCCGCGAGGAGCAGGAGGCGTTCGCGCTGGAAAGCCAGCGGCGGGCGGCGGCGGCGCGGGCCGGGGGGCGGCTCGACGACGAGATCGTGCCGGTCGAGACCGGCGGCGCGCGCGTCGGCCGCGACGGCTGCATCCGCGAGGACACCAGCCTCGAAGGGCTGGCCGATCTGAAGCCGGCGTTCATGGCGGACGGGACGGTCACCGCGGGCACCTCCTCCCCGCTCACCGACGGGGCCGCCGCGGTCGTCGTATGCAGCGAGGCGTACGCGAGCGAGCACGGGATGGAGCCGCTGGCGCGGGTGAAGAGCATCGCGGTGTCGGGCTGCGCGCCCGAGGTCATGGGGCTCGGGCCGGTGGGCGCGTCGCGCAAGGCGCTGGAGCGCGCCGGGATCGGCGCCGGCGACGTCGACGTGGTGGAGCTCAACGAGGCGTTCGCGGCGCAGGCGATCGCCTGCATGCGCGACCTCGGCCTGGAGCACGAGAAGGTGAACCTCGACGGCGGCGCGATTGCGCTCGGGCATCCGCTGGGGGCGACCGGCGCGCGGATCACCGGCAAGGCGGCGGCGCTTCTGAAGCGCGAGGGCGGACGCTACGCCCTCGCCACCCAGTGCATCGGCGGCGGGCAGGGGATCGCCACGGTGCTGGAGGCGGTGGATTGAATGCCATCGAGCGGGTCGCGGTCATCGGCTCGGGGGTGATGGGCGGCGGGATCGCCGCCCACCTCGCCAACGCCGGCGCGAGCGTCCTCCTGCTCGACGTGGCGGCGAAGGACGGACCGGACCGCTCCGCCGTCGCCCGCGCGGCGGTCGCGCGCCTGGCGAAATCGGCCCCCCCCGCCTTCATGCACCGCCGCGCGGCCGGCCGCATCGACGCCGGCAACCTCGAGGACGACCTGTCCCGCGCGGGGGAGGCCGACTGGATCGTCGAGGCGGTGGTGGAGCGCCTGGACGTGAAGCGCGACCTCTACGCGCGGCTCGACGCGGTACGCAAGCCCGGCGCCATCGTCTCCTCGAACACCTCGACCATCCCGCTGGCCCGGCTCACCGAGGGTGCCTCGGCCGCGTTGCAGCGGGACTTCGCGATCACCCACTTCTTCAACCCGCCGCGCTATATGCGGCTGCTGGAGATCGTAAGCGGCCCGGCGACCCGGCCGGAGCTGGTCGATCAACTCCGGGACTTCGCCGACCGTCGCCTCGGCAAGGGGGTGGTGGAGTGCAAGGACACGCCGGGGTTCATCGCCAACCGCATCGGGGTGTTCTGGCTGCAATGCGCACTCATCGAGGCGATCGAGGCGGGGCTGGGCGTGGAGCAGGCGGATGCGGCGCTGGGGCCGGCCGCGGGGATCCCGAAGACCGGGGTGTTCGGGCTCCTCGACCTCATCGGCCTCGATCTCATGCCCCACGTGGCCGGGAGCATGGACGCCCTGCTGCCGCCCGGCGACGCGCTGCGCCGCTACATGGAGGTGCCCGAGGTGCTCCGGCGCATGGTCGCCGGCGGCTACACCGGCCGGAAGGGGAAGGGCGGGTTCTACCGGCTGCGGCGCGAGGGCGGGGAGCGGATCAAGGAATCGATCGATCTGGCCACCGGCGAGTACCGCCGTTCCGAGCGCGCCCGCCTCGCCTGCGTCGAGGCCGCGAAGACCGGCGGGCCGCGGGCGCTGGTCGAGCACGACAGCGAGGAGGGACGCTATGCGTGGCGGGTGCTCTCTTCCGTGCTCGCGTATTCGGCCTCGCTGGTGCCGGAGATCTCCGACGACGTCGCCGGCGTCGATGCCGCGATGCGGCTCGGCTACAACTGGCGCGCGGGACCCTTCGAGCTGGCGGACAGGCTCGGCCCCGGTCGGCTCGCGGATCGGCTCCGCGCCGAGGGCCGGCCGGTGCCCCCGCTGCTGGAGGCGGCGTGCGAGGGCGGCTTCTACCGCGAGGCCGGCGGGCGTATCGAGCAGATCCGCGCCATCGGGATCGGCCTCATCGGGACTGGCCCTGGAGGGATTGGCGCTGCCGGGGCGAGTACCACCGAAATCGGCTCCGCCGGGACCGACCCCGCCGGAGGCTATGTCCCCATCGTCCCGCCGCGTGGAATCATACGGCTCGCCGACGTGAAACGGGGCCGCGAGCGGGTGATCGGGAACGACTCCGCGAGCCTCTGGGACGCCGGCCGGGACGTCGCCTGCCTCGAATTCCATTCCCGGATGAATACGCTCGACCAGGCGGTCCTGGGGCTCATCGGGCAGGCGCTGGACGTCGTGCCGGATCGTTTCGCGGGGCTGGTCATCCACAACGACGGAGAGAACTTCTCCGCCGGGGCCAACCTCGGCGAAGCACTGTTCGCGATCGGCGCCGGGGCATGGGATCGGCTCGCGGCGGCGGCCGAGCTCGGGCAGGGCACGTTCAAGGCGATGAAGTACGCCCCCTTCCCGGTGGTGGGGGCGCCGGCCGGCATGGCGCTGGGCGGGGGCTGCGAGGTCCTGCTGCACTGCGACGCGATCGTCGCCCACGCGGAGACCTACGCCGGACTCGTGGAGGCCGGCGTCGGCCTGGTCCCGGCCTGGGGCGGGTGCAAGGAGCTGCTCGCGCGGTACTCGCGCGCGGGGCCGGGAGGGCCGATGCCGCCGGTGAGCCGCGCGTTCGAGACGGTGAGTCTGGCGAAGGTCTCGCGATCCGCGCACGAGGCCCGGGACCTCGGCATCCTCCGGCGCGAGGACGTCATCGTCATGAACCGGGACCGCGTCCTCGCCGAGGCCATCGACAAGGTCCACGCGCTCTCCCCCGGCTACGCGCCCCCCGAGCCGCCGGTGTTCAACCTGCCCGGTCCCTCCGGGAAGGCGGCGCTGGCGCTCGCGGTGGGGGAGTTCGCCAGGACCGGCAAGGCGACCGCGCACGACGTGGTGGTCGCCGATGCCCTCGCGCGGGTGTTGACCGGGGGTGACGCCGACCTGACCGACGAGGTCGGGGAGGAGGCCCTGCTCGCGCTGGAGCGCGAGGCGGTGTTCTCCCTGATGCGCACGGAAGGGACGCGGGCGCGCATCGAGCATATGCTCGAGACCGGGAAGCCGTTGCGCAATTGAGCGCGGGTCCGGAGGGCGGTAGATGAGTCTCTTGCCCGTGAAATCTCCGGACAAGGTGACGATACATTGCTCGCCACTTGGCTTCTGCCGGTTCCCGGCGATGCCGGATCAGGGCGGGACTCCGATGCCGCCGTGACGTGCGCGGTCCGCGCCGGGTGCGGCGGGCGACCGCCAGAGTGACGGCAACCGGCCGGAGGAGGGGACAGACGATGGACAGAGTATGGCTCGACAGTTACACCGATGGCGTACCGGCGGAAATCGACGCCGATGCCTACCCGTCGCTGGTCGCGCTCACCGACGAGGCGATCCGGCGGTTTGCGGACCGTCCCGCGTTCGAGAGCATGGGGGTACGCATCACCTTCGCCGAACTCGATCGGCTCGCGACGGAATTCGCGGGGTTCCTCGCTGCCAGGGGGCTCGCCAAGGGCGACCGCGTCGCGCTGATGATGCCGAACGTCCTGCAATATCCCGTCGCGCTGCTCGGCGTATTGCGCGCCGGCCTCGTCGTCGTCAACACGAACCCGCTGTACACGGCGCGCGAGCTGCGCCATCAGCTCGTCGATTCCGGCGCGCGCGCGATCGTGGTGCTGGAGAACTTCGCGCACGAGCTGGAGGAGTGCATCGGCGATACCGCGGTGGAGCTCGTGGTGGTGACCGCGCTGGGGGACATGCTCGGCCTTCCCAAGTCGCTGCTCGTCAACTTCGTGGTGCGCCACGTCAAGCGGCTCGTGCCTCCGTTCCGGATCGACGGCGCGGTCCGCTGGGGGGAGGCGCTCGCCTCGGGACGTGGCGCCGACACGGGACGTGGCGCCGACACGGGACGTGGCGCCGGCGCGGTGGAGCTCGAAGGCGATGACCTCGCCTTCCTCCAGTACACGGGCGGGACCACCGGGGTGTCGAAGGGCGCGATGCTCACCCACCGCAACATGGTCGCCAACGTGATCCAGTCGGACGGCTTCCTGCGCCCGGTGGCCCGTGAGGGCGAAGAGATCATCGTGACCGCGCTGCCGCTCTACCACATCTTCGCCCTGACCGCGAACTGCCTGACGTACATGCGCTTCGGCGCCATGAACCTGCTGATCGCCAACCCGCGGGACATGCCGGGGTTCGTGAAGACGCTCAAGGGGGTGCGGTTCACCGCGATGACCGGCGTGAACACCCTATTCAACGGACTGCTGAACGCGCCCGGTTTCTCCAATCTCGATTTTTCGGCGTTGCGCATGACGGTCGGGGGCGGCATGGCGGTGCAGAGCGCGGTGGCGCGGCGATGGAAGGAGGTGACCGGGGTCGCCCTCCTGGAAGCCTACGGACTGACGGAGACATCGCCCGCGGCGTGCATCAATCCCTTGCACATCGACGAATACACGGGCTCGGTGGGGGTGCCGGTGCCGAGCACCGAATGTCGGGTGATCGACGATGCGGGTAAGGCGCTTCCCGCCGGCACGCCCGGAGAGCTCTGCATCCGCGGCCCGCAGGTCATGAAGGGGTACTGGAACCGGCCCGAGGAGACCGCCGCGGTGCTCGACGATGCAGGATGGCTGCGCACCGGCGACATCGCGGAGATGGATGCCGGGGGCTTCGTCCGCATCGTCGATCGCAAGAAGGACATGATCCTCGTGTCGGGCTTCAACGTGTACCCGAACGAGGTCGAGGAGGTCGTCTCGAACCATCCCGAGGTCCTGGAGGTCGGAGCGATCGGCGTCGCCGACGAGCACAGCGGGGAAGCGGTCAAGATCGTCGTCGTGAAACGTTCGCCGGGGCTCACGGAGGAATCGCTTCAGGCGTTCTGCCGGGAGAACCTCACCGGCTACAAGCGTCCCCGGTACGTCGAGTTCACCCGGGAGCTCCCGAAGAGCAACGTCGGGAAGATCCTGCGCAAGGACTTGCGCGAGCGGTTCGGGCAGCCCGGCCCGGCCGGCGACTGATGAACACGCTTCTTCGGGTACCCACGGTTCCGGCGGCGCGGGCGCCGACTCACATGTCCGCCAGAGGGGGTGCGTCCATTGTTCCCAGAGTGGGGGCAAGCCATCCAGCGCCATGGAGACGTGAACGAACCCTGCCTCCTCCTCTCGGAGCTCAGCCGGCCGCGGCGCGGACCTCGGGCCAGAACGGACCCATGATGGGGGCGCTGCCGGCAACGGTGGTGCGGCGGAGCACGCGGCGATACCTGGCGTAGTCGTACTCGATGGCGCGGTGCAGCAGCACCCGGTTGTCCCACATCACGAGATCGCGGGGGCGCCAGCGGTGGTAGTAGCAGAACTCGTCACGGCCTGCGAAGTCGACCAGCCAACGGTGGAGCGCGACACCTTCTTCATGCGTTCCGCCTCCGATCTCGAGACTGGTGTTCGAGGTGAAGTAGAGGGAGCGCTGGTAGCCGCGGTCGGGATGGACGCGGATCACGGGGTGGGTGACCGGGGGAAGGGCGTCGCGTTCGTGGGCCGACATCGGCGGAAGACTCGGTTCGAGCCGCCGGATTTCGCCGTACGAGTGCACCTGATGGAGTGGCTCGATCCTGTGCTTCATCTCGTCCGGAAGCGCCGCGTACGCGGCCAGCATGTTGGAGAATCCGGTCTCCCCGCCTCGCGCGCCCTCCGGCAGTACCTCGACCCCGTACATGATCGAGGCGAGGGAGGGAATGAACCGGTACGAGCTGTCGGTATGCCAGCGCGCGTTGTTGCGCTGGTAGACGACACGCTCATCGTCCTCGGGAAGATGCTCCCCTTCCCGTGACACGTTGGCGACGTGGTAGAGCTCGGCCTTGTCCCTGGTCTTGTCCTTCTCCGGAAACTCCTCGATCGGTCCGAACTGCTTCGAGAACGCGATCATCTCACCATCCTCGATCCGCTGGTCACGGAAGCAGAGCAGATGGTGCTCCTGGAAGGCGTCGCGGACCGCCTGCATCGTGTGCGGTTCGAAGGGCTTCGATGCGTCGAGTCCCACGACTTCGGCCCCCAGCGCCGGAGAGATGCGCCGGATCGAGAAGCCGGGGTCGATGGCTTCGGCGGTGGACATGATGCTCCTCCTCCTGCGCTGGCGCGGGTTTCCGGGGCTTCACGAGCTTTCTCGTTGCCTTCGAATCACACGCCGCGTGCGCGTGATCGTGCGGGAGGCGATCTTCGAGCGGAGATCGCCGGCGCGGTCGCCCCCCGGCCGGCGCCATGGACGGACGAGGAACAGTCTTGTTCCATACGAGCCTACCGGAACGCTCTTCGCCGCCGCTCCACCCGCAACTCTTGTGGCTCGGCGAGTATCGCAAGCTCCTGGATCTCACGGAAGCCCTTTCGAGCGCCGGCCACCACCGAGCGGCGGCCCGGCGTCTTCGTCTCCTCAACCGCTTTCCCAAGGCCGCCGAACGAGGCGCCAAGGCATCTTCACGCCTGTCGACACCTCCATGCCGCCGGTTCTTCCGCTCCTCTTGCCTCCCCGAGGCCGGCATGAAATAACCGTGCGGACCCCGGAGTCATGGGTAGACGGTGCCGGAGCACCGTGATAGCTTTACCTTTCAAAGGCGGCCCCGCTGAGGTCGCCCGACATTCCAGAAGCCTCACAGCCAAAGTCCAGAGCCGATCTCCGCGCGTCCCGCGCGCTGGCGTTCGTCCGCATCGATCCGATTCCCACGCGCTGCACCAGCGCCTCGTTATCAACGCGAATTTCATGAACCTCACCGAACTGAAGCAGATGCCCGCGCCGGAGCTTCTCAAGCTCTCGCAGCAGATGGGCATCGACGGCGTGGCCCGGCAACGCAAGCAGGACATCATCTTCACCATCCTCAAGGGCCACGCGAGACGGGGTGAAGACATCTACGGAGACGGAGTTCTCGAGATCCTGCAAGACGGATTCGGGTTCCTGCGCTCGGCCGACAGCTCCTACCTCGCCGGCCCTGACGACATCTACGTCAGTCCGAGCCAGATTCGACGTTTCAGCCTGCGCACCGGCGACACCGTGGCGGGCAAGATCCGTCCTCCAAAGGAGGGAGAACGCTACTTCGCGCTGCTCAAGGTCGACAAGATCAACTACGACAGCCCCGAGGCATCGAAGAACAAGATGCTGTTCGAGAACCTCACTCCCCTCTTTCCGAGCGAGCGCCTCCATCTCGAGCGGGGCAACGGCAGTACCGAGGATATTACGCCGAGGGTCATCGACCTGGTCGCGCCGATCGGCAAGGGCCAGCGCGCGCTCGTCGTATCCCCTCCCAAGGCCGGCAAGACCATGATGCTGCAGAGCGTCGCCCACTCGATCATGTCGAACCACGAGGAGTGCTACCTTATCGTGCTGCTCATCGACGAGCGGCCCGAGGAGGTCACGGAGATGGCTCGCTCGGTACGCGGCGAGGTCGTCTCCAGCACCTTCGACGAGCCCGCGAGCCGTCACGTGCAGGTTGCGGAGATGGTGATCGAGAAGGCCAAGCGCCTTGCGGAGCACAAGCGGGACGTCGTGATCCTGCTCGACTCGATCACCCGCCTCGCCCGCGCGTACAACACCGTCGTGCCCTCGTCAGGCAAGGTTCTCACCGGCGGGGTCGACGCCAACGCGCTCCAGCGCCCCAAGCGGTTCTTCGGCGCCGCGCGCAACATCGAAGAGGGCGGCAGCCTCACCATCGTCGCGACAGCCCTCGTCGACACCGGCTCGCGCATGGACGACGTCATCTACGAGGAGTTCAAGGGTACCGGCAACAGCGAAATCCACATGGAGCGCAAGATCGCCGAACGGCGCATCTTCCCCTCCATCAACATCGACCGCTCGGGGACCAGACGCGAGGATCTTCTGGTCAAGGCGGCGAATCTCCAGAAAGTGTGGATCCTGCGCAAGCTCCTCGCGCCGATGGAGGAGGTCGCGGCGATAGAGTTCCTCATAGACCGTCTCAAGGCGACGAAGATGAATTCCGAGTTCTTCGACGCGATGAGACGGCAATAGCTTGCATGTCACAAGACTGTTCCTCGCCCGTCCCGTCTGCGGCGTTGGCCGGGGGAAGACCGCGCCAGCGGTCGCCGCTCATACGGCGGGATGGCCACATGAGTTGTTTCCGGACCGCTGATTTATCCAATCACGGGCAATTTCCGTATTGATCGTTGCCTGAAGTGTCAGTAACCTTGCGATGTCGGCAAGTATCGCACGGGAGAAAACGTTCACCGGCATACGCGCAGATGGTCGAAGCCGTCGGCGGGATGAACGCCCGAATGGTGTCGTCTCCCCGTGCAGGCGCGACGTTTAACCAGCGAACCTCAGGGAGTAGACTCATCTCATGGCAAATCTTGCAAATGCTTTGAAGGAAGAGATCAGCCGGCTCGCACGGAAGGAGATCCGCCAGCAGACGGCAGAGACGGCCAAGTCCGCGGCCAGGTGCGAGCGTGACATCGCCGCGTTGAAACGCCAGATTGAAGATCTCCAGCGCAAGCTCTCGTCCCCGCGTACGCAGGACGCCCCCACGCAGACCGCAAGCAAGACGAAGGCGAGCAAGAAGACAGCGCCGAAGAAGCAGGACGCGAGTGCTGCGAGTGCTGCGAGTGCTGCGAGTGCTGCGAGTGCTGCGAGTGCTGCGAGTGCTGCAAGTGCTGGTGGTGACGCATCCGCGTCCGGCAAGCAGTCGTCTCGCGCGCGCTTCTCGGCAAAGGGATTGAAGACCAACCGGGAACGTCTCGGACTGTCCGCCGACAACTACGGCAGGCTCATCGGTGTCTCGGGATTGTCGATCTACAACTGGGAGCAGGAAAAGGCGCGTCCCAGAGAGAGCAGCATTGCGGCATTGATGACGATCAGGGGAATCGGAAAGCGCGAAGCCGCCAAGCGTCTGGAGGCTCTCGCGGAATCGGCACCGGCGGCACCGGCGCCGAAGCCGAAAGCAAAGGCAGAGGCGAAAGAAAGCCAGTCGGCAGGAAACAGCAAGCCGGCGAGCGAAGGCCAAGCCAAGAGCGAGAGCTGATCGATCCGACTCGTGCGTCCGTGTCCACCGGGTGCGACGCACGAGTCAGGGCCAGCACCTTCCCCACTCCTGTGCAAAGCCGCCTTCGGCGTCACGCCCACGGCGGCTTCGCGGTCCAGCGCTCCCAGCTCGTCGTCTCGGACGTCGGGTATCTCTTCGTGGGTCCGAATCTTCCTCTGGGATATCCCAGTGGGATGCAGCAATGGAACTCCACTTCACGGGGAATTTCGAACATCGCGTAAACGCGCTCCATTACCTGGGCGTGCAACGTCGTCAGCACCGACCCGATCCCGAGCGCGCGCGCCGCGAGCAGGAGATTCTGTACCGGAGGGAATACCGAATGAGCCGCCTGCTTTCCGTCCACCGACAGCGCGAGGATGATCGCCGGAGCATCCACGATCTCGTCGGCAAGCCGTGACGGCATCTCATAGACGGAGCCCCGTGGAATGTCGTCCTTGCCGGTCCATCCGTACTCATCCCGGCGCTTCGCCCACCAAGCCTCATGGTAAAGCTTCCCGAACTCCCTGATTCGATCCTTGTTCCGGACGACGAGGAACCGCGCGGGCTGAGTGTTTCCGCCGCTCGGGGCCTTGGAGGCGGCATCGAGGATAATCTTCAAATGGCTCTCCGAAATCGGCCGACACGGGTCAAGACGCCGGATGGCGCGTTGGGTGAACATCGCCTCACCGACGGGCATGTCGAGCTCGGGCGGCGCCTCGATACGAATCATCTCCATTGGGCAAGTCCTCGGATGGTCGGGGTCATGGGCCGGATGGTGCACATTCGTGCGGCGAAACGGAACCCGCGGCGGAGAGACGACCAACGGATTCATCGGCGGGCTCAATCGCAGCCGGGAATTCGAGCTTTGGAAAAAATTAACCATTTCCATCAGTTGTACGGATTTCTTGAAGTTGGATTGAGTTTTCGTTTCGAGTCGTGGCGGTCCTTCCGGCCGCGGTCGGCGCACCCGGATTCAAGGGCCGGCAGCGGTCATTATCCCGGCATAAGAAATCCTTGGGGCATGACGCCATCGAGTTGAACCACAATCAGCGATCCCTCACAATCATTCGCGGTGTATGACCGCGAACCAGGGAACGGCAGCCATGTTCACCAACAATCCCTTCGCCGAGCTTTCGGCGTCCATATCGCCGGCCATCATGAAGACCTACATCATCGCGATGGTGGTCCTTGTGGTGGCCGGCACCCTGTTCGACATCATCCACAAGAGGAGCGCCAGGTATTTCTTCGACAACTGGCGCCAGGCGAAGCACAGGGGATCGAGACAGGTCGGCGGCGGGGAGCTGGCGTCCCTGGCGGTCCGGACCCTCTGCGTGGAAGTGCTGACGTCCGCGGAGTTCTGCACCGCGCGGCGAAGAATCGCCCATCTCCTGACGATGTACGGTTTCCTCGCCTACGTCATCACCACCGCGGTCATGGTGTTCGGCTACCCGACCCCGGAGACTCCCGCGCCCGCCATCCTGCCGTCGCTGTGGCACATCGGGGCTCTGATGGTCTGCGTCGGCGGGTACTGGTTCTGGTTCTTCATCCGTGCCGACGTCGCGGCCGAGGGCAATTCGCCGTTCCGCGTCATGCACGCGGATCTGTTCATCCTCTCGCTGCTTGCAAGCGTGACCCTGGGGCTGGTCTGGTCGTTCTTGCAGGGCACGGGGGCCTCGTGGTGGACCAACGTGTTCTTCGCCCTGTACGTCGCCACCACCACCGTGCTGTTCGGATCCGTCCTCTGGTCCAAGTTCGCGCACATGTTCTTCAAGCCCGCGGCGGCCTTCCAGAAACGGGTGGCGGAGGCGGACGGATCGAGGAGCAAGCTGCCGCCGCCGGCCGACAAACCGGAAGTCTTCGGCAGCGCGCGCCGGCTGCCCCAGAATTACTGATTACCCCATCGACTCAATTCACTGGCGGAACAACGATGCCGACATTCGTCTACATGACCCGCTGCGATGGTTGCGGACACTGCGTGGATATCTGTCCGTCCGACATCATGCACATCGACAAGACCTATCGCCGCGCCTACAACATCGAGCCCAACATGTGCTGGGAGTGCTACTCCTGCGTCAAGGCCTGTCCGCAGAACGCCATCGACGCGCGCGGATACGCCGACTTCGCTCCGCTGGGACACAGCGTCCGGGCGCTCCGCGAGGAAGCGAAGGGCACGATTTCCTGGCGGATCGAGTTCCGGGACGGGCGGGTCAAGAACTTCGTCTCCCCGATCCGGACCACGCCGTGGGGGTCGATCCCGTCACCGGCCGATCTGGCCCCCCCGGGCGCCGAAGCCATGAGCTCGCAGGAGCTCGCACACGAGCCGGATGCGCTCAACATCGCAAGCTTGCCGGCGTTGACGCCGGACCAACTCAAGCAGGGGGTGGTCTAGTGGGACTGTTCAACCGGCGGAAAACGGTCTTCGTGGACTCGGATGTCCTCGTGGTCGGCGGGGGCATGGCCGGCTGCGGCGCCACCTACGAATCCAGGTACTGGGGACGCGACCTCAAGGTCGTCTGCGTCGAAAAGGCGAACATCGACCGCAGCGGCGCGGTCGCGCAGGGCCTGTACGCGATCAACTGCTACATGGGCATGCAGTGGAACGAGAACCAGCCCGAAGACCACGTCCGCTACGCGCGGAACGACCTCATGGGGCTCGTGCGCGAGGACCTGGGCTACGACATCGCGCGGCACGTGGACGCCACGGTGCACAAGTTCGAGGAGTGGGGCCTCCCCATGATGCGGGACCCGGAAACCGGGCGCTACCAGCGCGAAGGCAAGTGGCAGATCATGATCCACGGCGAAAGCTACAAGCCGATCGTCGCCGAAGCCGCCCGCAAGGCCGCCACCCGGATCTACAACCGGATCATCGTCACCCATTTGCTGATGGACGAGGCCAGGCCCAACCGGGTTGCGGGGGCGGTCGGCTTCAACGTCCGCAGCGGCGATTTCTACGTCTTCCGGGCCAAGGCGGTCATCGTCTGCGCCGGCGGCGCGTCGCACATCTACAAGCCCCGCTCGGTGGGCGAGGGCATGGGCAGAACGTGGTACGCCCCGTGGAGCAGCGCCTCGGCCTATGCGCTGCCGATCCTCGCCGGCGCCAAGATGACGCAGATGGAGAACCGGATCGTCCTCACCCGGTTCAAGGACGGCTACGGTCCGGTGGGCGCCTACTTCCTCCATCTCAAGACCTACACCGAGAACGCCTACGGAGAAGAGTACGAGTCCAGGTGGTACGACCACACGAAGGGGCTGGTGGGGGATTACGTCGATCGCCACCCGGTGCCGACCTGTCTGCGCAACCATGCCTTTCTCGAGGAGGTGAAGGCGGGCAGGGGGCCGATTCGCATGGTGACGAAGGAAGCCTTCCAGGACCCGCACAAGGAAACCGTCGGGTGGGAGAACTTCCTCGGCATGACCATCGGGCAGGCGGTGGTCTGGGCGTCGCAGAACATCGACCCCAAGCACATCAACCCCGAGCTGACGACCTCCGAGCCCTACGTCATGGGCTCGCACGCCACGTGCTCGGGCGCCTGGGCCAGCGGACCTTCGGACTACGCGCCGGACGAGTATCAGTGGGGATACAACCGGATGATGACCGTGGAGGGGCTGTTCGGCGGCGGCGACACCATCGGCGGGACCGCCCACAAGTTCTCTTCCGGCTCCTTCACCGAAGGCCGGATCGCGGGCAAGGCGGCCGTCAACTACGTGAACGATCTGCGCAACGAGCAGCCCCGGGTCAGTGAGCGGCAGTACGAAGATCTCGAGAAAAAGATCTTCCAACCCCTGGAGAACTACCAGATCGGGCGCAACGAGATCGTCGCGGGGACCGTTTCACCGAGCTACATCCTGCCGCTCCACGGTCTTCAGCGACTCGAGAAGATCATGGACGAATACGTTGGAGGCATCAGCGCCCACTACACCACCAACGAGCCATTGCTCACCCGGGGGCTGGAGTTGCTGGGCATGCTGAAGGAAGACCTGGACCATCTTGCGGCCGAAGACCTTCACCAGCTACAACGGGCGTGGGAGCTCCACCACCGGGTTCTGGCTTCGGAGTCGGTGACGCACCACACGATGTTCCGGACGGAGACGCGGTGGCCGGGATACTACTACCGAGCCGATCATCCGAAGCTGGATGACCACGACTGGCATTGCTTCACCCTCTCCCGCTACGACCGGGACTCCGGGGAATGGGAGATGGAGAAGGCGCCGGTGTACCACATCGTGGATTGACCGGTCAGGCGGGCTCCGGGGGAATAACGGGTCTTTGTTTTGTGCAACAATCGGGTAAGAGGTGGCTCGCGTGTAGCGCGCTGGACCACTGAAGCGCTCCGAGATGGTCGGCGCCGCGCCGACGTGCTCGTACCGCGTCACTGCCGACCGCAGGTGGGTGATATCTGCTCGGGCAGAGCCATCATCGCCATACGTCTCCCGTCAATGCGTGCGAACACCGAAAGCGAATGAAATGGAGACCCACGAGCGTCTGACCGGGGGCGAAGCGGTCGAGGGTGGCTCCGAGCGCGGCTTCGGCATCGTCTTCGCCGTCTTGTTCGTCGCCATCGGCCTGTTCCCGCTGCTCGGCGGCGGGCCGCCCCGCGGCTGGGCGTTCGGCGTCGCGGGAGCGTTCCTGGCGGTGGCGCTCGTCAGGCCGGCGTGGCTCGCGCCGTTCAATCGGGCCTGGTTCAAGCTCGGCTTGCTGCTGCAGCGCGTGGTCAACCCGCTCGTCATGGCGGTGATCTACTTTGCCGTGGTGACCCCGACCGGTCTCATCATGCGCGCTCTGGGCAAGGATCCGCTGCACCTGCGCTACGACCCGGATGCCCGGAGCTACTGGATCCCCCGCGACCCGCCGGGCCCGGAGCGCGAATCGATGAAGAACCAGTTTTGAACCGGGAGGGGGCGAGGGGCGACCGCTGGGGCGGTCGCCTGGCGATTCCGCTGTGCGGAATCGCGGGTGTCCTGACCAGCGCTGCGGGTGGGGAAACAGGATTGCTCCATGCGAGGAGGTTTTCGATGTCCTTTCTGGGTGAGCTGTGGGTCTTCATGCGGGTGCGCAAGAAATACTGGCTGTTTCCGGTCGTCGTCATGATGCTGGTGCTGGGCGGGCTGATCGTGCTGGGCCAGAGCAGCGCGGTCGCGCCGATGATCTACACGATTTTCTGAGCGGTGCGCATCCTCGGCCTCTCGGCCTTCTATCACGACAGCGCCGCGGCCCTGGTGGAGGGCGGACGGATCGTCGCCGCCGCCCAGGAGGAGCGCTTCACGCGCAGGAAGCACGATTCGGACTATCCGGCCAACGCCATCGCCTGCTGCCTGGAGCGGGCCGGCATCACCCTCGGCGAGGTCGACCGGGTGGCGTTCTACGACAAGCCCTTTCTCAAGTTCGAGCGGCTGCTCGAAACCTGTGTTGCGTTCGCGCCGCGCGGCTTTCGTTCCTTCCGCATGGCGGTGCCGATCTGGATCAAGGAGAAGCTGTTTCAGAAGGGCCTGCTGCGCCGCAAGCTGCGGGCGCTCGCCCCGGACGTGGACTGGGAGGCCCGGCTGCTGTTCGCCGAGCACCATCAATCGCATGCGGCGAGCGCGTTCTATCCCTCACCCTTCCGCGACGCGGTGGTCCTGACCATGGACGGGGTCGGCGAGTGGGCTACCACCTCGGTGGGGATCGGCCACGGCAACGAGCTGGAGATGGTGCGCGAGATCCACTTCCCGCACTCCCTGGGGCTGCTGTACTCGGCGTTCACCTACTACACCGGCTTCAAGGTGAACTCCGGCGAGTACAAGGTGATGGGCTTGGCGCCCTATGGCGAGCCGAAGTACCTCCGGACCATTCTCGATCACCTGATTGATCTCAAGCCGGACGGCACGTTCCGCCTGAATCTCGACTGTTTCGCCTACTGCACCGGGCTGACGATGACCAACGGCAAGTTCGACGCGCTGTTCGGCGGCCCGCCGCGCGAGCCGGACGAGCCGCTGACGCAGCGGCACATGGACTTGGCGGCCTCGGCGCAGGCGGTGATCGAGGAAGCGGTGCTGCGGCTGACCCGCTCGCTGCGGGAGGAAACCGGCATCCCCAATCTCTGTCTCGCCGGCGGCGTCGCGCTGAACTGCGTGGCCAACGGCAAGGTATTGCGCGACGGTCGCTTCGACGACCTCTGGGTCCAACCCGCGGCCGGCGACGCCGGCGGCGCGTTGGGCGCCGCGCTGACGGCGAGCCACCGCCTGTTCGGTGAGCCGCGCCCCTCCGTGTCCTGTTGGAGTAGCAGCGGGGTTGCTCAGAGTAGGAGCGGGGCGGCTCAGAGTAACGGCGGGACCGCTCCGCCCCGTCATTCCCGCGAAAGCGGGAGTCCATCCGCGTCGCCCCGGGCGTGTGGAACGGACGCCATGCACGGAGCCTTCCTCGGTCCCGCATTCAGCTTGGATCAAGTCCGACGGGCACTCGATGCGGCCGGCGCGCGCTACGAGACGCTCGGCGACGACGCGCTGATCGACACTACGGCGGAGGCGCTGGCCGCGGGCCAGGCGGTCGGCTGGTTCCAGGGCCGGATGGAGTTCGGCCCGCGCGCGCTCGGCAACCGGTCGATCCTGGGAGACGCCCGTTCGCCCACCATGCAGAAGACGCTCAACCTCAAGGTGAAGCACCGGGAGTCCTTCCGCCCCTTCGCGCCGAGCGTGCTGCGCGAAGACGTCGGGGACTGGTTCGCGCTCGACCGCGACAGCCCGTACATGCTGCTGACGGCCAGCGTGAAGCAGTCGCGGTGCAAGCCGCCGGCCGAAGCGCAGGATGCGTTGTTCGGCATCGACCGGTTGAACGTGGCGCGCTCGGACATCCCGGCCGTCACCCACGTGGACTATTCCGCCCGCGTGCAGACCGTCCATCGCGAGACCAACCCCCGCTACCACGCGCTGCTGGAAGCCTTCAAGGCCAGGACCGGCTGTCCGGTCATCGTGAACACCAGCTTCAACGTGCGGGGCGAGCCCATCGTCTGTACCCCGGCGGACGCCTTCCGCTGCTTCATGGGTACGGATCTCGACTGCCTCGCCATCGGCAACTGCTTCCTGCGCAAGGTGGAGCAGGACCCCTCGCTCAAGCGCGAGTATGCGGACTCGTTCGAGCCGGACTGACGGGCGGAGTGGGGTCGAATGAAGACGCACGGGAATGACGAGGTGCGCGGCCAACCAACGGCCACAGGAGAGCAGCGCACGTTGTCCAGCACGAGAAGGCGCGGCGTGAAGCCGCATCCATCCGTTGCCGGGCGCGGACGCCCTGCTCCAGGGTGCGGACGCCGCGCGCTGCGCCCGACGCGGGGAGACATCCAGGAGCCGTTCCTGTACGCGCAGGATTTGCCGCCCGTCTATGAGGACGGCTTGGACTTCACGGGCTTCGCGCTGGACCAGTTCAGGGAACGCGCGGACCGCGACGGCGCCGCATTGGTCATCCTGTCCTCACACTACATCGGCACCCGAGGCGACCTCGGATTCGACCGCCTGACCGCTCTGGCCGCAGCGCGAGGCATTCCCGTCATCGACTACCACGACTACGTCCTCCGCCAGGGCGCCGAGCCCAGGAGGGATGCGAGATGGGAGCACGACAACCACTGGAACATCGCCGGTCACCGGTGGGCGGCGGAAGCCCTGCTCGAGTACCTGAAGGAGAACCAGGAGATATGCACGAGGCGAAAGAGCCCGACCTCGCCCCCGCCACTTCCTTCCTGGCGGATGGACTATGAGTCCATCGCGTCCGGCGAACCGGCGGCCCGCTCCGACTTCGACATCTATCTTCGTGAGAACACGGTGTCCTACCTCAAGTCGCCGTGCAGCGTGGCGGATGTGCAAGCGCCGTTCTTTCTGCACGTCGTCCCGGAAGCTGTGGAGGACCTGCCGGCCGATCGTCGGCAGTACGGCTTCGACAATCTGGATTTCCATTACACGGGAGGCGCCGCTCTGGCCTTTGGCGGCATGTGCATCGCGAAGCGTCCGCTCCCCGACTATCCCATCGTCCGCATCAGAACCGGGCAGTTCACCCCCGACGATGGCCAGATCTGGAAGGTCGAATTCCCCGTTGGCGCGGTCGGGGGCGAGGCCGCTGCCCGGTCCGCGCCGGGCAGGGCGCCCGGCCGCTGAGTACACCCGCTGTTACCCGCGGCCGAGCGCGGCGCGGGACGCCCGCCAGAAGGCTGCCGCGTCTCCGGGCCGCGGCAGCCAGATCGAGAGCCAGCGCATTTTCAGTGGGAAGGGGCAACGGTTTCGGTCGAACCGGCCCGCACCTTGCTCCGCACCGGGGTAAAGAAACCGAGCCCCCAGCTCAGGTGCATGGTTGCAAGGGCCAGCGGGAGCAGGAGCGCGACGTATGAACGGCGACGGATGCCGACCGCCAGAGAGCCGAGTGCCAGGGTGAGGACGTACGTGAGCGGCACTACCGCTACCGCCCAGGTGGGGCCGGCCACCGCCAGGACCGGCGTGGCGGTCAACCCCAGCAGCAACAGCGGACTGGCGAAATGCCGAGGCAGCAGGGAGGCCGGATGTCGTCGCGCCACGACCCGCTTCCATCGGCCGTAATTGAAATATTGCCAAGCGAGACCGCGCAAGGTGCTGCGAGGCCGGTAGGTGACCACGAGCCCGGGATCGAACCACACCGTTTCCCCGCGCGCCCGCAGCCGCCAGTTGAGTTCGTAGTCCTGATTTCGAACGAAGGCAGGGTCGACGCCGCCCGCCGCCTCCAACGCATCGCGCCGGAACGCGCCCAGGAAGACGGTGTCGACGGGCCCCTCCGCGCCGCCCAGTCGGTAGCGGGCGCCGCCAGCCCCCAGGGTAGTGGTCATCGCCATCGCTACCGCGCACCCGAAGAACGTGGTGCCGACCGGCCGTTGCCGGCCGCCGACATTGGCCGCCCCCGTCCTTTGCAACGTGCTCACCGCGCGGCGCAGGTATCCGGGTGGGAACACCGCATGGGCATCGCACCGCACGATGATCTCTCCGGTCGCCGCCCCGTGCGCTGCGCGCAACCCGAAGCCGGCGGTCTGTTCCGGATTGGGAACCAGTATCACCGTCGGGTACCGCCGCCGAACCAGATCGGACGTGGCCGGGGTGTCGGATCCGTCGGCGACGATGACCTCTACCGAACCCTCGTAGTCCTGAAACAACACCGAGTCGATCGCAGCCCCGATGGTCGCTTCGGCGTTCCGAGCCGGGATGAGAACCGACACCGACGGCAAGGCAGCGGTGACGGTGCGAAAATGCCTCGGGTGCGCGGTCAGCTCCCTCTTGGTCCGAACCGGGGTAAAGAAACCGATACCCCAGCTCAGGTGCATGGTTGCGAGGATCAGCGGGAGCAGGAGCGCGACGTATGAACGGCGACGGATGCCGACCGCCAGAGAGCCGAGCGTCAGGGTGAGGACGTACGTGAGCGGCACTGCCGCTACCGCCCAGATGGGGCCTGCCATCGCCAGGATCGGCGTGGCGGCCAATCCCACCAGCAACAGCGGGCTGGCGAGATGCCGAGGCAGCAGGGAGGTCGGATGTCGTCGCGCCACGACCCGCTTCCATCGGCCGTAATTGAAATATTGCCAAGCGAGACCGCGCAAGGTGTTGCGAGGCTGGTAGGTGACCTCGAGCCCGGGATCGAACCACACCGTTTCCCCGCGCGCCCGCAGCCGCCAGTTGAGTTCGTAGTCCTCGGCCCCCCCAAGGGTAGGGTCGACGCCGCCCGCCGCCTCCAACGTATCGCGCCGGAACGCGCCCAGGAAGACGGTGTCGACGGGCCCCTCCGCGCCGCCCAGTCGGTGGCGGGCGCCGCCCGCCCCCAGGGGAGTGGTCATCGCCATCGCCACCGCGTGCCCGAAGAACGTGGCGCCGACCGGCCGTTGCCGACCGCCGACATTGGCCGCCCCCGTCCTTTGCAACGTGCTCACCGCGCGGCGCACGTATCCGGGTGGGAGCACCGTATGGGCGTCGCACCGCACGATGATCTCTCCGGTCGCCGCCCCGTGCGCCGCGTGGATTCCGGTCGTGATGACCTGTTCCGGATTGGGAACCAGTGTCACCGTTGGGTACCGCCGCCGAACCAGATCGGACGTGGCCGGGGTGTCGGATCCGTCGGCGACGATGACCTCTACCGAACCCTCGTAGTCCTGAGACAACACCGAGTCGATCGCCGCCCCGATGGTCGCCTCGGCATTCCGAACCGGGATGAGAACCGACACCGACGGCCAGGGAGTCGCAGTGGTCGATTGCGGGATGAGAACAGGGCTCTCCTTCATGTCCCGTGACTTCAATGGTATCGATCCGTGCCGCCACCGGAAGTATTCAATTTATCACAAGATGCCACGGCCGGTGCGGTTCCCTTTGCCGCTACCGAGCCGCAGCCTGGACCAACCGACCGCGGCCGGGATCGAAGCGGTTCACCGGAGACGCACCATCAGCTTGGACAGCACTGCCGCGGGATGCCCGGCTCGCCCGGTCGCGCGGGCGAAGAACGTGGGGCCGCTCGTTCGGCTTCAATGAAAGCATCGCCGCCTCCGTGTCGAAGACGAGCTCATCCAGCGATTCACCGTCCTGGGAAACGGTGAATGGTCTGCCAACCCAATCCGTTGGCTGGTCGAACAGTATCGTCAGCGGCTGATTGAACCTGCCGTTGTCCAGACCGTCGGACAGCGTAATCTCGATGCTTTCGGTTCCGGTGCTGCCTTCGACCAGTTCAACCGTTATCACGGCATTCTCTCTTTCCCGGACATAAAGGGTGATGTCGTTCATCGGAGCCGTCCAGAAATCACGCGCCGCGATGGATTGAACGTCTTTGCGGAATTCGTCCAAATCGTACCATCCCCAATAATCCGGCCGTCCGATGCCATGGTAGGTCAATATGACCCATGCGGTCTGCGCCAATGCCTCATCCAGGATAGGCGTCAGCTCATCGTTGTCGTTGATGCAGGCGTCGCAACCCTGAAACTCGATGCTTTGCATCTCCAACGCTTGCAAGCCGAACCAATTGTCCGGCGCCAGCCGGGACCCCGGGAGGTTGTAGAATTCATCCGGGTTCGTGGTCTGTAGTCTGCCGCTCAGAAACCCTGAAGCCTCCAAAGCCCGTTGCGTCTCTTCTTCGTGCCCGGCGCTTCTCGGATAGGCGTAGGCGACGGGCTTCATTCCCCAATCTTTCATGGTGTCATAGTTGGCTTGGAATGATTCGAGGGCCTCTTCGTAAGACAACTCGTCGTGGTCGATGTGATTGTGCCCATGCCCGAAATAGCTGAACCCCTTGGGAACCAGCTCCGACATCAGATAGACAATCCGCTCATCGTCAGGCCCGCTGAATATGCGATCACCGTAAAAGGTATTTCCGGTCACCATTTCATAGCCCATGACGAGGCCCTGCTCCATCACGTAGCGGTCTATGTCCGGTTTCCTTCCGGGGGTGGGCCAGTCATCGTTGGTAATCGAGATGGCGGCGGCGTGGTTGCCCAACCACTTTGCGACTGATGCGTTCAGAGGTGCCGGCGGGGGCGTGAACTCCTCCTTCCAGACCTGCCCTTGGCCGGGGACGAACTGGCCGGTCCCGATTTCGGAGATGCCGTATCCCGGGAGAGGGACTTCCGCCAAGCACTTGTCGTCGATTATCACGCCCTGGTCGTCGAAATCGAAGTCCAGGATGTCGAAGCCGTACTGCTTGCGATGGTCGGGGAGGTCAGCCATGTCGGCGGGAATCAGGTGCAGGAAGAACATCGCCTCCACGTCAGCTCCGGTGCACGGTTCCTTGACGTAGACCAGCGTGTCCTCGCGGAGATACACGTCGAAGTCGGAGCGGACCGCCGGTTCGCCGGATACAAGCTGCTCGTAGGCGGACTGACGCGCGCCGGCGCTGTCGAAGGCCGGATTCACTCTGAAGATGGCGCCGTCGGCCAGTTCCGTCACCGGCTCCAACGGGAGCGGCGACTCCATGTCCCAAAGGTTGCAGACTATCTGGCTGCGT
Source organism: uncultured Gammaproteobacteria bacterium (assembly GCA_958295835.1). Taxonomy (GTDB): domain Bacteria; phylum Pseudomonadota; class Gammaproteobacteria; order HK1; family HK1; genus HK1. The sequence continues at coordinate 1,753,394 of OY282378.1, read as the reverse complement.
TCGCCCTGGCCGACCCATACGACGTACTCTTCGGGTTCCCCGTACTTCCGGGATTTCAGGACAGCCCGCTCGAACCAACGCTGGCAGATGTACGGCAGGTTCCGCCGGGGCACTGGAACCCAGCTCACGAGCCTTTCCGGAACACCTGCGTTCCATCGGAGTACGTTGGGGTCGTTGCTGAAGTACCGGCCGGAGGCGGGGTTCGCCCGGACATATTCCACGAGCTCGGAATCGTCCCAGTACGCCGTGTTGAAACTCTTGCCGATGTACCCCGATTCCAGCGCTTCGGCGGTCAATCGCAGATTCTGCCATACCGAGGCGCCGATATGCCAGGAGCCGCCGATAAGCGCGAGAGCGACTAGCGCCCACCAGAAGGCGGACATCCTGCCAGACGGCTTGCCGCGCAGGAGTGCGTCCAGCCAGAACGCCGCGACGAACAGCAGCGGGACATAGACCGGTGCGAGGTATCGGCTGTCAATGTTCTGCCCGGCCGTGAGCGGCGCCACCACGGCGATAATCGCACAGTACATCAGCGCGAAGATATAGAAGACAGAAGACGCCCGGCCCGGACGCGGAGTGACGAAGGGCAGCGCCGCCAACAGCAGAAACAGACCGGCAATCAGCCACGGCGAGTGTGGATGCCAGTGGATGGGTGACAGCGGTTCGGCCCACTGGTGGAACACCTGAACGATCTGAACCAGCGATTGGAACAGGGACTGTCCCGACGGGGCATTTCCCGCTGCTTCGGTACGGATCCCGAAGAGGGTCCCGGAAACCAGTTGGTTGCGCGCCATCACCGCCGCGAGCGGGAACGACGAGATGGCGCCGAAGGCCAGGGCATGCTTCAACCGCTCGCGTACCGGAGTCTCCCGGCGCGAAAGGAGCATGAGGACTACGGAGATGATGAGCGCAGTTCCTATGTACCGCGTTACCGCGGCGAGCGCGGCGAGCGCGGCGGAAAGCACGAGGGCCCGCGTGCCGCTTCTCCGATTCAGGAACGACTCCAGCGGCATCAGCGCGAGGGAGCTGAACAGGATGAAGAGGGATTCGCTCTGGACGGTCGAAGCGGAATGAGCGAGGGGGAGGGATGCCATCACCGCCACCGCTGCCACCAGCGCGATCGGCCGCGACTCGAGGCGCCGGCTCAGCCAGAGACCCGACGCCAGGATGAGCAGGCCGAAGGCGGTTGCGTTCAGGAACCGGCCCCCGTCCACCGGCTCGATGCCGAACAGGCTCAGGAACGCCATTGACACGGAGAAGAAAGGCGCAAAGATCGCCATTCGCCCGCCGCCGGGGCTCAGCAGGCCCTCTCCGGCGGCCAAGCTCTTGGCTGCGGCCATGTAATTCATGGAATCATCGTAGAGCACCGCGCCGTAGGTGGACGTGCGGACCAGGATGTGCGCCGCGCCGAGAAGGGCGACGAGTACGATGAGCGTGGAAAGGCAAAGGGTTCCCCTCATCCCCAAGCGCTCATTCAAGAGCGTCGTCCAAATCTTCGTCATCGGCGGAGCTCCGCTTACCAAAGGCGGTTTCCATGGCGGTCAACCTGTCCGGTTCGGATGCCGATGACGTCCTTTTCGGGGAGCTGGCGCTCGGTGACGCAGACGCCGTTGTTCTGCCAGAAAGCCCCGCTCCATGCGAAATCCAGCCTATCGAGTTCGAGCGTTCCGCTTTCCGAATCCAGCGAATAGACGGCCAACGGGAACCGCGTACCGGATTCGTCTTCCCATCTGCAGCTCCGGTTCTCATAGATCAGCCTGTTTCCGCGGAGGTACACATCGTATCTGGGACGAATGCTGCGGTCCGCTTCAGAAGCGCCCGCCGCGCCCTTTCCGTCTTCGCTTCCAAGGGGCATCAGGAGCACTTTCGGGAGACCCGGCTGTACGGGTTCGGACGGCTTGGTAGTCGCTCTCACTCGGTTGCCGAGCTGGTCCGCGTAGTACACCGAAGCGCGCAGGCGATGCCCGACATCGGCAGCCGTGGGGGTGTACACGTGGGTAGGCCGTTGAACGGGGAGGCTCGTCCAGCCATCGGCATCGCTGCCTTTCTCCCACCGCCACGGTTCCCGGGGCAGCCGCCGGCCGCGGGACCGGTTGAGAAAGGCGGCGAACGACTTATCCACCACCGGAGCATCGGAACTTTGGAATCTGGCGGGCCGGAAATCCAGGGATTCGCGTTCGCGCAGGCGATACAGCCTGCCGTCCGCCAGCTCCGCCACCAGCTCCAGCAAGGGCTCCCGAGACAAGGTGCTTTGGAGGTCTTCGTCCTGCAGCCGAGAGCATCCTCCTCGCGAGTCACTGAAATGGAGGACATATGCCTCTTCGCTGCCAAGCGCTTCCGACCATGCGGACCGCAGATGCTCCGGTTCACACGGTAGTGCGTAATGGCGCGCCAGACTGTCGGCGTACAAAGCCGTGACGAGCCGGGCATTGCTCCAGATCGCGCCTGTCAGAGCCGCCTCCCGAATGTACTGGACGCTCTCCGAGTTCCTCCACCGCGGGGCGGCATACCCTTGCCGCACACCGGCATTCCAGAGCGATATCTCGCGGGCATGCAGCACAACCAGCAAGGCCGCCTGCAGGGACAGCGCCAACATCACGACGGCTGCAAGAATCCCCCCCCCGATCGCTTGAACTCCCCGCCGGCGCGGAGCGGTTCCCCGTGGCGCCCGCTTCCGCGCATACCGAAGGGCGCCATCCATCAACATCAGCGCCGCGAACAGGAGCGGAACATACACCGGAGCGAGGTATCTCCACTCCAATCCGGACCAGGTGTCTCCCAGCATCATCGCGGTGGTGAGTAGCGTCAGGTACGCGAGCGCAAAACCGCCGCATACGCGCAACGGCCCCCGGGCAACATCCGAGGCAACAGGAGCATCTCTTTTCTGTTGCGAAAGGTGATGGAACGTATGGCGGGCGGCCAGCACGAGCGCCAGCAGGACCGGGGCGGTCAACCCGACGAGCCACCGGCCCTCGACGGCGATGCGCACCGCCTCGTCCACGATGAAGGGAAAGGAGTAGAAAACCTTGCCCCTCGGGCCGACCGGTAGTCCGACAAGCAGATAGTTCCGCAGCATCCACAGACCCACCGGCGCCCCGGCAATCAGCGTGTAGACGGCGATGCGCTTCATCTTCTCCCGCGGCGCAACCCGTGCTGCAAGCAGCAGCGGGACCACTGCCAGGATCAGGGAAACGCCCAGGTAGCGGGTCAGGCAGGCCAGCGCGCTGAACGCCGCCGCCAGGATGAGGGAGGCGCGTCCGCCGCCGCGCAGGTGGGCGTCGATCTGCGTCAGCGCGAGCGTGACGAACAGAATGAAAGCCGACTCGCTCAGGGCGTGGGACGCTATTTCGGTGAGCGGAAGGGCGAGCGCGGTCGAGAGGCTGCCCCACAGCCACAGGAGCCGGGAGTGCAGATGGCGCCGCAGCCACCAACCCGCGACCAGAACGGTCAGCCCGAAGATGACGGCGTTGAGTGGTCCGGCGACGGCGTACGGGTCGAGCCCGAACAGTCCCCCGCTGGCGAGCATCGCTGGATACAGCGGCGGCCAGCTCACCATAGGGCGAATCAGATCGATGAGTCCATTACCCGCCAGGAGATTGCGGGCCGCCGTGATGTAGTTGACGGCATCCCACGGCATCCCCGGTCCGTAGCCGGCCTGCCGCAGGAGCACGAGACCCGCGCCCAGCCCTGCAAGGGCGGCGAGGAGGAGCAAGGTGAAGCGGTCGGGCCGCCTGCCTGCCGCCCAGGCAGGGAACCAGACTTTCTCCTTGCGCCCCCGGCCTCGGGCTCCGCGCTCGATCATCGGAAATGGCATCGTCCAGCTACCCTGTTTTTCGCAAGTACATCCCCTCTCCCACCCGCCGGGAGGAATGCTCGACCATCCGGCGGCACGCAACAGCCGAAGCGTCCAATCTCTTCAAGGATTCTTCGGAGAGGCGGGGCCTTTGTGCATCGTCGGCCAAGGGAACGAAGAACGCCTTGTTGACCATCTTGTTCTCCTTGATTCGCTGCAATAGACGTCTGAAGCCAAGATGGCGCAGAGCAAAGCCGCACCAGTGCCCGAAGGCCGAGAGCCACAAGGACCTGGCGCCCACCGCCTGGTTCACGGCTTGTCGTGGCGTACGGTCGAACTTCGGCGCTCCGCAGAGGGAAGACAAGACGTCCATCACCGCGCCGGTATCCTCGGTAAGAGCAGAGAAAGAGAGCGTCAGGACATCGGCATTGGTCCGGAAAACATCTGCCAGGCGTTCGGAGGTCAATCTGTCGCGCACCACCGCCGCCTCCAGCCGCCGCGCGCCCAAGAGCGCTGAAAGCTCTGCCCGGCTTCTGCGGAATCGCATCATCGAAATCGCGCGGTCCCGGTGGTCTCTGAGAAGCACCACCAGCAATATCCTGAAACCCTCTTCCCTCAGCGCTTCGACGCCGTGGGACAGCCTGGCGTCGGCATAGGCCAAATTGCCCACGTCACACAGGACTCGACCCCGCCCCCACCCATCCAACCGTTTCCGGGCCCGTCTGAACGCCCTTGGAGAGCGGTAGTAGTACCGTTCCTTGATTTCAGGGAAGACGAAGCTGGGATGGCCTCTCAAGAGTCGGTACAGGAATTCGCTCCCCGACCGCCCGGGCCCCACTACAAGGAGATAATCGTACACGTGTTCAGACTGCCTTCCCGAGGCGCTGGTGGATTGGCAGCGCCACCGGATTGTCGTCCAACAGCCTCCGCGGTCTCGCTGGCTTCGTCCCTCCGCCACCTCGGGCGATGACCGCCAATGTCCGGAACGCGACTGCGCTCAGCGTGGTCCGGAGCGACTCGGTTCGGCGGGTGATGCAGGCGACCGATGCGAACTCGAGTCTCTTCCGGAGTAACGGAATGAGCCGCAACATACGTTTATCTTTCGGTCATGGCCCTTTGGCCAGCCGCCCGTGCGGGGTCTGTTTCCGGCACAGACTGCGCAGTTCGGCAGCCACGCGGTCGTACCAGTCGGCGCTCCGAAACTGGTCCCCTCGCCGTCTTGCTCCCTCGCAAAGCTGCCGGTACAGCTCGGGCTCGTCCAGCAACCGCCTGATCGCGGACTCCACCTCTGCGGCGGAACGAGGTTCCACCAGCAGCCCGCTCTCTTCGTGCTCGACCAGCTCGGCAATGCCGCCCCTCCTGGCGGCGACGACGGGCAAGCCGCACTGGAAGGCTTCGAGGATGGCGCCGGGGTAGCCCTCGCTCCGGTAGTAGCTGGGATACACCAGCAGGTCGTGTTCACCGAGGGCCCGTGGTATTTCCGCCGGGTCCAGGACGCCGCCGTAGGTCGCCCTGGGATGGTCCTCGAACAGGGAGAAATCCGTGTCGGACATGCCGGGGCCGAAGATGTCGAGATGACAATGCTCCGGCAGGTGGCGGCACGCCTCGAGGGCTTCGGCCAGCCCTTTGAACATCGCCAAGCGAGCAACGAAAATCAGCTTTTCCACCCTGCCGCGCCCGGTCCGGGCGGGCGCCTCCATGCTTCTCGTATTCGGGAACCACCTGAAGTTGCCCCGGTTGTCGAAGCTGCGGTGCAGGTACTGCGTCTCCACGTACACCAGCGAAGATCGCATCCAGGTCCGCTCGGCCAGCCAGCGCGCGAACGCGCCATATTCCAGGTACTCCAACATCATGTCGCCCCCGCTGATACGCAGCACCAGGGGCCTGCGCGCGATCTTGCAGACGGCCCACAGGAACGATGCCAGACTCAGCGCCGAAGAGGGTCCGATGATGAGGAACACGACGTCGGAGCGCCATAGCTTCCTTGCCGCGCCCCAAGCTACTCTCAGGAACCTCGCCAGACGATTGGCCCTGATTTTCCAGGCGGGCAGATTGGTCACACTCCCCGACGTGTCGATGACGTCCACCTCGAATCCACGCACCCCCAATTCCCGCACCTGCTCGTCGGCCATCACCTTGTTGCCCCCGACCACGTTGGTATCGGACGCCCCGGTCTTCTGTATCGGAGCGATGAGCAGAATGCCGGGCGCTCGGTTCTCTTTCCCGGTCAACGTGATTCCTCCTCTTTCTCGAGTTGAACCGCCCCGGGAGTCTCGGAGGGTGATTTGCCCGAGTCAGGCAGCCATCGCCGACTCTTGCAGTTGGCGGTAGTAGTGTGCCTCGAATGCAGCCGACTGTCTCAAATGGTGGGTCCACCTCAGTTGTCGGCGTCGCACGATCCGCGTTGACCGTTACAATCTGCGGCAATCGGCCGGACGGACCACGGTCAGCGACGAAATCCATCGAGCGCATGACATGTGCGGCATAGCCGGTTTTCTTGGAGGCGGGCGTTTCACTCCGGAAGAAGCATCGTCGATCGCACGCGGGATGGCGGACGCCGTTGCGCATCGTGGTCCCGACGATGCCGGGGTCTGGATCGATCGTGAGGCCGAGGTCGCATTGGCCTACCGGCGTCTGGCGGTCATCGATCCGTCGCCGGCCGGCCGCCAGCCGATGCGGTCCGCCTCCGGGCGAAGCGTCATCGTCTTCAATGGCGAGATCTACAACCACCCTGACCTCAGGCGGCAAATCGAGGCCCGGCGTCCGGACGCCTTGTCCTGGAGGGGGCGTTCCGATACGGAAACGCTGCTGGCCGCCATCGAGTGTCGGGGATTGGAGGAGGCGTTGCAGGCGGCCACCGGCATGTTCGCCTTCGCGTTCTGGGACCGGGAGGACAGGACGCTCTGTCTGGCCCGTGACCGGATGGGCGAAAAACCGCTCTATTACGGCTGGCAGAACGGCGTGTTCCTGTTCGGGTCCGAGCTGAAGGCGCTCGCGGCGCATCCTGCATTCGAGGGAGCCGTGGACCGGGATGCGCTCACCCTGCTCCTGCGCCACGGCTATATTGCATCCCCCTGGTCGATCTACAAGGGGGTGCGAAAGCTGCCGGCGGGCACGTACCTCAAGGTGGCTGCCGGCGCTTCAACGGAGCAGCGTACCGGCGAAGTGCCGGAACCGCGGCGTTACTGGTCGTTGCGGGACGTGGTGGCGGCAGGCCGGGCGCAGCCGTTCGAGGGCGCCCCCGAAGACGCGGTGGACGCCCTGCACGACCTGTTGCTCCGGGCAGTGCGCGGGCAGATGGCCGCGGACGTTCCGCTCGGCGCCTTCCTCTCCGGCGGGCTCGATTCGTCGACCGTCGTCGCATTGATGCAGGCGCAATCCGAGCGGCCGGTGCGTACGTTCACCATCGGGTTCGACGAATCCGAATACAACGAAGCGGAGCACGCCAAGGCCGTGGCCGGCCACCTCGGGACGGAACACACCGAGCTGTACGTATCGGCGCGGGAGGCACTGGACGTCATTCCCCGTTTGCCTGACCTCTTCGACGAGCCTTTTGGCGATTCATCGCAGATTCCGACCTTCCTGGTTGCCGGAATGGCCCGCCGGCACGTCACCGTCGCCTTGTCCGGAGACGGCGGCGACGAGCTGTTCGGCGGCTATGGACACTACGTCTCGACGCCCCGGCGCTGGCGCCTGCTGTCCGGTGTGCCGGCGCCGTTGCGCCGATTCGTCGCCGGCGCGATCACGGCCTTTCAGGCACATGGAGCGGACGGTCTGCCGGACCGTGTCCTCGGCCGGTTGCCAATGGGCCGCGGGCGACACCGGCTACAAGCCAAAGCGCATACCTTGGCGCTGTTGGCCGATTGCCGGACGCAGGAGGAATTTCATCGGCTCTCTCTCTCTCACTGGCGGAATCCGTCCGCGGTCGTGCGCGGAGCGTCGGAACCTGAAACCGTCCTGAACGAATCCGCACGCTGGCCCGATGCGCTCGAATTCGCGGCTCGGTTGATGGCGGTCGACAGCCTGAGCTACCTTCCGGATGACATTCTCGTCAAGGTGGACAGGGCGGCGATGGGCGTGAGTCTCGAGACGCGCGCGCCGTTCCTGGACCGTCACGTCATGGAGTTCGTCTGGCGGTTGCCGCTGTCTTTCAGGATCCGCAACGCTCGGAGCAAGTGGGTGTTGCGGCAGGTGCTCTACAAGTACGTACCGATGCGGCTCGTTGAACGGCCGAAGGCGGGATTCTCCATACCGCTCGCGTCGTGGCTGCGTGGTCCGCTCAGGGATTGGGCGGAGGCGTTGTTGGACGGCGGACGGCTGCGGGCGGAGGGTTTCTTCGACCCGCGGCCCATCCGTCGGAAATGGCATGAATTTCTGACCGCGCACGGGCAATGGGAGCCGCATCTCTGGAACATTCTGATGTTTCAGGCATGGCTGGACCGCAGCCGACGGGAACTCCGGGCCAGGCGCACCGCGCCATGAGAGCCCGAACGTCATTGCGCACGAACGCTCGGGCACCAACATCTGCTCCTGATCGAACCTCCGCCGTGAAGCAGTCGCGGCGCAAGCCGCCGGCCGAAGCGCAGGATGCGTTGTTCGGCATCGACCGGTTGAACGTGGCGCGCTCGGACATCCCGGCCGTCACCCACGTGGACTATTCCGCCCGCGTGCAGACCGTCCATCGCGAGACCAACCCCCGCTACCACGCGCTGCTGGAAGCCTTCAAGGCCAGGACCGGCTGCCCGGTCATCGTGAACACCAGCTTCAACGTGCGGGGTGAGCCCATCGTCTGTACCCCGGCGGACGCCTTCGGCTGCTTCATGGGCACGGATCTCGACTGCCTCGCCATCGGCAACTGCTTCCTGCGCAAGGTGGAGCAGGACCTCTCGCTCAAGCGCGAGTATGCGGAGTCGTTCGAGCCGGACTGACGGGGGAGCGATCGAATGAAGACGCACGGGAATGACGAGGTGCGCGGCCAACCAACGGCCACAGGAGAGCAGCGCACGTTGTCCAGCACGAGAACGCACGGTGTGAAGCCACCCACCCCCCGCGGAATCCGCCGCGCGCTGCGCCTGGTCGGCTGGAACGTGCTGTTTCTCGTGGCGGGCTTGGCGCTGATTGGAGTCGTCGGCGAGACGTACTTCCGGCTGCGGGCGCCCTTCTTGGAGAGCGGCGCACCCTACGCCTGGTTTCCAACTATCGGGCGCATATCTACCCCCAATGCGGAGGTGCGTTGGACGAACAGGCTTGATTTCTGGACGGAATCACGAACCAACAGCCTGGGATTCCTGGACCGCGAACCCATCGGCCTCGAGCGCGCCGCGGCAAGCTGCCACATCGCCATGATCGGCGATTCCTATGTGGAGGCGCGCCACGTTCCCATCGCCGACAAGTTTCACGTTCGGCTGGAGGAACTCGCCGCCGAGGAACTTCGCCATCTGGACATCGCGACCTCGGCGTTCGGGATCATGGGCACCGGCCAGGTCAACCAACTGGCGTACTACGACGAATTCGCACGGACTCTCCGGCCCGCCCTGTTGGTGCTCGTCTTCGTCAACAACGACTTCATGAACAATGCGCCCATCCTGGACGGGTTGCAGCGGGGAATGGATCCGGACCGACTCACCGAGGTTTCCGCGACGCGAGGCGCGGACGGGACCATCACGCTGCGACCGCCCCATCCCCCTTCTGCGGAGTCCCGATTGGCCACCATGGCTTCGACTTCTCCACCCTGGTATACGCACGTCACGGACCGCCTGAGCGACATGTCTCCCTTCGCGAAGTGGCTGCAGATCAAGACCAAGGCTTGGTTCCCGGCCGACACCGATCCCGAACTGGTCGCCTGGGTGGCGCTGCTGAGCCGGCGCTCCCCCCGCTACGCCGCGCTGTTCGATGGATGGCGGCCAACGACGCGGGGAGACATCCAGGAGCCGTTCCTGTACGCGCAGGATTTGCCGCCCGTCTATGAGGACGGCTTGGACTTCACGGGCTTCGCGCTGGACCAGTTCAGGGAACGCGCGGACCGCGACGGCACCGCATTGGTCATCCTGACCTCAAACTACATGGGCACCCGAGGCGACCTCGGATTCGACCGCCTGACCGCTCTGGCCGAAGCGCGAGGCATTCCCGTCATCGACTACCACGACTACGTCCTCCGTCAGGGCGCCGAGCCCTGGAGGGATACGAGATGGGAGCACGACAACCACTGGAACATCGCCGGTCACCGGTGGGCGGCGGAAGCCCTGCTCGAGTACCTGAAGGAGAACCAGGAGATATGCACGAGGCGAAAGAGCCCGACCTCACCCCCGCCACTTCCTTCCTGGTTGACGGATTACGAGTCCGTCGCGTCCGGCGAACCGGCGGTCCGCTCCGTCTTCGACATCTATCTTCGTGAGAACACGGTGGGCTACCTCAAGTCGCCGTGCAGCGCGGCAGATGTACAAGCGCCGTTTTTTCTGCACGTCGTCCCGGAAGCTGTGGAGGACCTGCCGGCCGATCGTCGGCAGTACGGCTTCGACAATCTGGATTTCCATTACACGGGAGGCGCCGCTCTGGCCTTTGGCGGCATGTGCATCGCGAAGCGTCCGCTCCCCGACTATCCCATCGTCCGCATCAGAACCGGGCAGTTCACACTCGACGATGGCCAGATCTGGAAGGCCGAGTTCCCCGTTGGCGCGGTGGAGGGCGGACAAGGCCGCTGATCGCGTCCGGCGCCTGCGCACATGAATGATGTATACGGTCAACCCACGACCACAGGAGAACAACACCAGTGCCTACCACCAGAACACACGGCGTGAAGCCGCATCCATCCGTTGCCGGGCGTATCCGCCGTGCGCTGCGCCTGGCGGGCTGGAACGCGCTGTTTCTCGTGGCGGGCCTGGCACTGATTGGAGTCGTCGGTGAAGCGTACTTCCGGCTGCAGACGCCCTTCGTGGAGAACGTCCATCCCTACGCCTGGTCTCCAACTGTCGGGGGCATATTCACCCCCAACATGGAGGTACGCCATACGAACGGGCTTGATTTCTGGACGGAATCACGAACCAACAGACTGGGATTCGTGGACCGCCAACCCATCGGCCTCGAGCGGGCCGCGGCAAGCTGCCACATCGCCATGATCGGCGATTCTTATGTGGAGGCGCTCCAGGTTCCCATCGCCGACAAGTTTCACGTTCGGCTGGAGGCACTCGCCGCCCGGGAACTACGCCATCTGGACGTCACGACCTCGGCGTTCGGGATCTCCGGCACCGGCCAAGTCAACCAACTGGCGTACTACGACGAATTCGCGCGGTATCTGCGACCCGCTCTGTTGGTGCTCGTCTTCGTCAACAACGACTTCATGAACAATGCGCCCATCCTGGAAGGATTGCACCAGGGAGTGGACCCGGACCGACTCAAGAATGTCTCCGCGACACGAGGCGCGGATGGAACCATCACGCTGCGACCGCCCTGGCCCGGTGCGGAAGTCCGGATGGCCGCGATGCCTCCTCCACCTTGGCATACGCGCGCTGCGGACCACCTGATCGGCATGTCTCCCCTCGCGAAGTGGCTGGATGCCAAGAGGCGCGCTTCTTTCCCGGACGACACCGATCCCGAACTGGTCGCCCAGGTGGCACTGCTGAGCTGGCGCTCCCCCACCTACGCCGCGCTGCTCGATGGATGGCGGCCAACGACGCGGGAAGGGATCAATGATCCGTTCCTGTACGCACGGGAAATGCCGCCCGTCTACGAGGACGCCCTGGACTTCACGGGCTTCGCGCTGGACCAGTTCAGGGAACGCGCGGACCGCGACGGCGCCGCGTTGGTCATCCTGTCCACGCACTACATGGGCACCCGAGGCGACCTCGGATTCGACCGCCTGACCGCTCTGGCCGAACCGCGGGGCATTCCCGTCGTCGATTACAACGACTACGTCCTCCGCCAGGGCGCCGAGCCCAGGAGGGATGGGACGTGGACGCACGACGGCCACTGGAACGCCGCCGGCCATCGATGGGCGGCGGAAGTCCTGCTCGAGTACCTGAAGCGGAACCAGGAGATCTGCACGATGCGAAAGAGCACGACCTCACCCCCGCCACTTCCTTCCCGGCGGACGGACTACGAGTCCATCGCGTCCGGCGAACCGGCGGCCCGCTCCGACTTCGACATCTATCTTCGTGAGAACACGGTGACCTACCTCAAGTCGCCGTGCGGCGCGACAGATGTGCAAGCGCCGTTCTTTCTGCACGTCGTCCCGGAGAACGTGGAAGACCTGCCGGCCGACCGCCGGCAGTACGGCTTCGACAATCTGGATTTCCACTACGCGGGAGGCGCCGCTCTGGCCTTTGGCGGCATGTGCATCGCGAAGCGTCCGCTCCCCGACTATCCCATCGTCCGCATCAGAACCGGGCAGTTCACCCCCGACGATGGCCAGATCTGGAAGGTCGAATTCCCCGTTGGCGCGGTCGGGGGCGAGGCCGCTGCCCGGTCCGCGCCGGGCAGGGCGCCCGGCCGCTGAGTACACCCGCTGTTACCCGCGGCCGAGCGCGGCGCGGAATGCCCTCCACGAGGAGGCCGCGTCTCCGGGCCGTGGCAGCCAGATCGAGAGCCAGCGCATCCGAGTCGCTCTTGAGAACGCCGCCGCGAGAAGGACGAGTCGGCAAATCATGCCCAGGGTCAGCCCCCAGGCTGCGGCCGAGACGCCGATCGCCGGGTAGAGCACCGGAATTGCAATGAGATTCGTCGCCAGTCCCAGGGAGACCGCCCAGGAACAGATGCCCGGGCGGTCGATGCCCTTGAAATAGGTTCCCAGTATGCCGGCGCAGGCATAGGCGAGCACTCCCGGGGCGATGATCCACAGCAGCGGGACCGCCGGCAGGAAGGCATCGGAGAAGAGGATCCGAACCAGCGGCGTACTGATCAGCAGCATGGCAAGAATCGCGGCCACGGTGCCGCACGACACCACACGCAGGCAGAGGGTCGTCAACTCCGGGCGGCCACTGCCGGCGATACGGGGCAGCAGCGCGTTGCCGACCGCGTCGGAGATCATTCGCAGCCGGAACACGAGTGCGCTCGCAGTGGCGAACAGGCCGATTTCCCCCGGGCTCGCGAACCACCCGAGCACGAGAACGCCGGCGCTCATTTCCAGTGCGCCGCCGATGCCCGCGGGATGGAATCGCAGACCGTAGCCGCCGATTCGCGCGGAGACGGCGCGGAACGGATGGGTCGGAACCAGCCCGTGATGGCGCCGCAAGTACCACGCACACAAGAGCACCGTGCAACCATGCGCACCGACGACCGCCGCGACGGCGCCCTCCACCCCGATCCGCCCGGCCCGGACGAGGACCAGCAGAACGAGGATGTTCACGGCGAGATGCACCAGGGTGAACACCGCGAGATGTCCGAAGCGGCGGAGCCCGGCGAGTTGATACTCCATGGCGCCCGAGAACGCCATGACCGGTACCAGGGCAAGCGCCAGGTAGAACGAGCGCGTCTCCGCCTTGTGGAAGAAGGCGATATCGCCGTGGACGAACGGGATCGCCAATGTGACCGCCAAGGCTCCGCCGCCGAGGCAGATCGCCAGAGCGGCGCCGACACCTTCCGAGACGGTCGCCTGTCTGGTCACGACGAAATACTGCGCGCCTTCTCGCGCCCCCGGCGTGAAGAGCACGCCGAGAACACCTGCGAACACGACGCACAGGGCAAAGCTGCCGCGTCCTTCCGGCAACAGCGTGTAGGCCAGGAGGCTCTGGATCGCGAGGCCGAAGATGACCGCGCCGACACTGGTCGCGAACACGATGGCGGCATCCTGTCCGCCGGTCGTGCGCGGACCGAGTGGCCCGTCCGGCTCTTCCGGGGTCATGGCTTCGAAAGCTCTGACGCCGTGCCAGCAGTTGCGTCGAGCTTCAGCTCGCAGCAACTGCAATGCGATTTCATCGCGCCAGCTCTTCGAACAGCGCCAAGTAGGCATCGGCGGCCTTCTCGACGGAAAAGTCGGCGGCGCGCGCCCGAAGTGCCTCCTCCGTCGGCCTCTCGCCCCGCAGCGTCGCGACCAGCGCCCGCGCCAGCGCCGGCGCGTCGCCCACCGGCGGCAGGTCGCCCCAACCCCCGAGGATCTCGCGCGGACCGTAGGGCGCGTCGGTGCTGACCACCGGCGTGCCGCAGGCCAGCGCCTCGAGGACCACCGCCGGCAGACCCTCCCAGCGCGAGGAGAGCGCGAGCAGTCCCGCCCGCCGCATATAGCGGTACGGGTTCTCGTCGAAGTCCACGAAGCCGAGGTCTCCTTCCACGCCATGGCCCCGCGCCAGGGATTCGAGCCTTTCCTGGTAGGGGGCCGAGAGCCGGCCGAGGATGACCAGCCGGGCGTCCACCTCGCGCCTCGCCAGCCCGAACGCCTCCACCAGGGTGGGGTGGTCCTTCTGCGACGCCTCGCGCCCGACGCAGAGGACCACCGGCGGCTCGCCGTCCGCGAACCAGGGGTGCGTGATTTCCGCTTGCGCCAGCCTTCGTATGCCGTCGGCGGGCACGCCGTTGTAGATGGTGCGAATGCGCTCGGCGTCCACCCGGAGCGATCGCCGCACGGACTCGGCCACGCCCCTGGACACCGCCACCACCGCGTCGGCCAGCGGATAGAGCGTCCGGGCCGCTTCCAGCCACTCCGGCGCATACTCCGCCGCGACGTTGTTCTGAATCGTGACCACTACCGGAACGGCCCGGTCCGTCAACTCGGCGGCGCAGACCGCGGCGGCGTCGGCGCCCGGCAGCGTCGACACCAACACATGAGGACGCGCCTCGCGAGCGTACTTCGCAATCATGGTTGCATACGCATAGACACGGGGACGCCTTCGAACGGGCAGGTGGAGACCCTTCCGGCCAAGCCCCAGCCAACTCCGCGCGACCCCGAAGGGGTTGACGGTCGTCGTTTCCACGTGGACTCCCGACCGCTGCAGCGCCCGCAGGAGCTTCCTGTCGGTGCCGGGCATCCGCGCCCGACGGATACGCATCTCGCCAGGGATCGCGGCCCGGTAGTCTCCCGCCAACCGGGGGATCACCAGGTCCGCCCGATGCCCGCGTGCGATGAGCGCCTGCGCCAGATTCAGAGTGAAGCGTTCCGCCCCGCCACCGCTCAGACCGGTCAGCAGGAAGCCGACATGGAGCTTGTCCGAACTCACCGCGCGCGCCTCTGCACCAGCTTCTCGAACAGTGCGACATAGGCGTCGGCGGCCTTCTCGGGGGAGAAGTCGGCGGCGCGTGCCCGTAGCGCCTCCTCCGATGGCCTCTCGCCCCGCAGCGTCGCGGCCAGCGCCCGCGCCAGTGCCGGCGCGTCGCCCACCGGCGGCAGGTCGCCCCAACCCCCGAGGATTTCGCGCGGACCGCAGGGCGCGTCGGTGCTGACCACCGGCGTGCCGCAGGCCAGTGCCTCGATGATCACCGTCGGCAGACCCTCCGAGCGCGAAGAGAGCGCGAGCAGCCCCGCCCGCCGCATGTAGCGGTACGGGTTCTCGTCGAAGTCCACGAAACCGAGATCTCCCTCCACGCCGAGGCCCCGCGCCAAGGACCGCAGCCTTGCCCGGTAGGGCACCGAGAGCCGGCCGAGGATGACCAGCCGTGCGTCCACCTCGCGGCGCGCCAGACCGAATGCCTCCACCAGGGTGGGGTAGTCCTTCTCCGGCGCTTCGCGCCCGACGCTCAGGACCACCGGCGGCTCACCGTCCGCGAACCAGGGGTGCGTGATTTCCGCCTGCGCCAGTCTTCGTATGCTGTCGGCGGGAATGGGGTTGTAGATGGTGCGAACGCGCCCGGCGTCCACCGCCAACGATTGCTGCACGGACTCGGCCACGCCCCTGGACACCGCCACCACCGCGTCGGCCAGCGGATAGAGCGTCCGGGATGCGGCCAGCCATTCCGGCGCATAGTAGTCCGCGGGGACGTTGCGCACCGTGACCACCACCGGAACGGCCCGGTCCGTCAACTCCGCGGCGCAGACCGCGACGGTGTTGGAGCCCGGCAGCGCCGACACCAGCACATGGGGACGTACTTCACGAATGTACCGCGACAGGAAATGGGCGCAGGGATAGATGGAGCGCAGGCCGCTGCCGCGCAGCACCGGTATCCCGGGATACTTGCGCGCGAGAACCAGCCAGGTCCGCGCGGCCCCGACGGGGTTGACGGTCATCGCCTCCACCTGGACTCCCGCCCGTTGCACCGCCCCCAGGAGCTCCCTGTCGGTGCCGGGAAGCCGCGCCCGCCAGACGCGCATCCCGAGAGGGATCGCGTCCCGGTAGTCTCCCGCGAACCGGGGGATCACCAGGTCCGCCCGGTGCCCGCGCGCGATGAGCGACTGCGCCAAGCGGAGAATACTGCGTTCCGCCCCGCCCCCGCTCAGGCTGGGCAGCACGAACCCGACGTGGAGCCTGCCGTCGGGCACCGGTCATGCCTCCGCGACGTGTCGGTCACCGTCGTTGTGCGCCGTCCCTGTCGCGACGCTCAACCCGGCGAGAAACATGAACGCGCCGACGTCGAGCAGATGCCCGATGGCCATGCAGTACAGGGCGATGACGACGACCCAAGCTACGGTCACATCCCGGGCGATAGACTTGGGCGCGCTCCACTGCGCGCGCAGCAGCAGGACAAGGGCGGACACGAACAGCAGCAGGGGGACGATGCCGGCCTCGCCCAGCAAGGTCAGGTACAGGTTGTGGGCGCCCGTCGGCCTGCCGTGATGTCCGATGGGGGCGCCGTCCATGTATGTCAACGCCCCAAGGCCGTGACCGAAGACGGGCGCCTCCATGGCCTTCTCGAAACCCAATCTCCAAAGCAACCCTTTGTCCTGGCCCAGAGCAGAGCAGATGAGGCTGTCAGGGACATCGTGTCTGAACAGACGGTGCAGCACCCACGGCATGCAGCCGTCGAAGTCGTTACCGGCGACGGCCAGGAAGAGACGCTCGATTCCGGCCAATTCGGACGGGATGGAACCGGTGAGACGGTTGTCGGCCAGCCACAGTTGCCGGAGATTCGACAGATTGGCGAGCGCGGGCGGGATGGGGCCGCTCAGGCGATTGCCGTCCAGAGACAGCATGGTCAGACGGCTCAGGTTCCCCAGTTCCGGCGGAATGGCGCCGGTGAGTCGGTTGCCGTCGAGCCGCAGCACGTGGAGATGGCTCAGTTCGCTCAGTTCCGCGGGAAGCCGTCCGGCGAGGTTCATGTCCCGCAAGTCCAGGGCGACGACGCGACCCTCTCGCCCGATGGTCACGCCTTGCCACAAGCGGACGGGGACCGCCGCGTGCCAGTTGAGCGACACGTCGCCGGCCAGCGTCTCCTTCACCGCCAGCAGCACCGCGCCGTCGTCGAAGCGCGCCGGACTCGTTGGCGGCGACGGTGTGGAGAATCGCATATTGCCCAGATCGTGGTCGGCGACGGCGGTGAGTTCGGGAGGAACGGAGTCGAAGTCGTTGCCCGAGAGGCGCAGGACGGACAGGTCGAGCTCCCCGAGGGCGGCCGGGACAACGCCGGTCAAGCGGTTGTGTTTCAGCCACAGCTCCTCGAGGTTCTCGAGCTTCGCCAGCTCCGGCGGGATGCCCCCGGTCAATGCGTTGTAGCTCAGATTCAGACGCTCGAGACTCGTCAGAGCGCCCAACTCGGGCGGAATGGGGCCGGAGAGCCGGTTTCGTTGCAGGGACAGAGAAGCCAGGCGATCCAGGCGGCCGAGATCCGAAGGGATGCGGCCGTTCAGTCCCAGTCCCGCCAGATCCAGCCCGGTGATGCGTCCCTCCGGGCCCGCCGTCACGCCCTGCCAGCTATTCACGGACACGACCCTGCGCCAGTTCAAGGTCACCACGTCCCCGGCCAGGATGTCCCTCGTTGCCAGCAGGACGGCGCAGTCCGCGCCGGGATCGCCGGCCGGCGAAGGGTCGCAGAACAGGCGCCCCTCATGGGCGATCTCGGCAGTGGTTCGCAGCCTCGACCACTCGGAAAAGCCCCCGAAGAAACCCACGACACCGGCGAATGCCGCCATCCCGGCCAATCCCGTGGCAGCCCAGGCAAGGACGAAGGTCCTCGGCTTGCTGCGGACGTTGATCAACAGGAACACGACCGCCAACGCACCGACTGCGACCAGCGCCGTTCGGGATGCCGTCGCCAGGCTTGCGGCGGCGCCGGAGGCCAGGCCCAGCCAGCCGAGCGCGCGCGGCCCGCCGTTGGTCAGCAACGCCGCGGCCAACGCCACCGTCATGCAGGCGGCCAAGCCGGCTTCGTTGGGATCGAGGAAAGCGCCGTTCAGGCGAAACGGAACCTTGTAGGGCCGCAGGATGCCGAGATCGCGCAGGATCGGCGAAGCGAGAATGACGGCGCAGCTCACGATCAGCACTACAAGCACGCCCTTCAGCAACGGCTCAGCCCCGGTTCGTTCCAGCACCGCGTGGCCGCCTGCCGCGGCGGCCGCGAGCACGCCGAGAAGGAGGAAGCGATACTTCAATAACCCCGCCGTCTCCGGTTCCCGGATCGCTTCGACGCCCAGCACCGAGGCGCCGATCGCCAGATAGGACGCCACCGCGCCGAACAGCAACATGCCGGGCGTTCCGCCGAGCATCCTCCGGATGGCGGCGAGCGAACCGGCCGTTCGCCAGGCGATCACGCACCGGGCTCCGACCAGCCCCAACAAGAAGACGCAGCAGGCCATGGTAGCCCGTGCAACGACCACCTCGACCTGTGGCATCCCCCCAAGATGCACATACCTCAGGCTGGTCAGAGCGATGGCCGCCAATGTCCAGAACGCGGCGGCGACTGGAACATTCTGATGTTTTTCAGGCATGGCTGGGCCGCGGGCGAAGCTGCAGCTCCAACGCTGTGTCAGCAGTTGCGTCGAGCTTCAGCCCGCGGTAACTGCAACGCGATTTCATCGCGCCAGCTCTTCGAACAGCGCCAGGTAGGCATCGGCGGCCTTCTCGACGGAAAAGTCGGCGGCGCGCGCCCGAAGTGTCTCCTCCGTTGGCCTCTCGCCCCGCAGCGTCGCGACCAGCGCCCGCGCCAGCGCCGGCGCGTCGCCCACCGGCGGCAGGTCGCCCCAACCCCCGAGGATCTCCCGTGGACCGTAGGGCGCGTCGGTGCTGACCACCGGCGTGCCGCAGGTCAGCGCCTCGAGGATCACCCCCGGCAGCCCCTCCCAACGCGAGGAGAGCGCGAGCAGTCCCGCCCGCCGCATGTAGCGGTACGGGTTCTCGTCGAAGTCCACGAAGCCGAGGTCTCCCTCCACGCCAAGCCCCCGCGCCAGGGACCGCAGCCTTGCCCGATAGGGCGCCGAGAGCCGGCCCAAGATGACCAGCCGTGCGTCCACCTCGCGGCGCGCCAGCCCGAACGCCTCCACCAGGGTGGGGTAGTCCTTCGCCGGCGCTTCGCGCCCGACGCTCAGCACCACCGGCGGCTCGCCGGTCGCGAACCAGAGGTGCGTGACTTCCTCTTGCGCCAGCCGCCGTATGCTGCCGGCGGGCACGCCGTTGTAGATGGTGCGAACGCGCTCGGCGTCCACCCCCAAGGATCGCCGCACGGACTCGGCCGCGCCCCTGGACACCGCCACCACCGCGTCGGCCAGCGGATAGAGCGTCCGGGCCGCTTCCAGCCATTCCGGCGCATACTCCGCGGCGACGTTGGTGCGTACCGAGACCACCACGGGGACGGCCCGGTCGGTCAACTCCGCGGCACAGACCGCGGCGGCGTCGGCGCCCGGGAGCGCCGATACCAGCACCTGAGGACGCGCCTCGCGAACGTACTTCGCAATCATGGTTGCATACGCATAAACACGGAGACGCCTTCGAACGGGCAGGTGGAAATCTTTTCGGCCAAGCATCAGCCAACTCCGCGCCACCCCGAAGGGATTGACGGTCATCGCCTCCACATCCGCTCCCGATCGCTGCACCGCCCGCAGGAGCTTCCTGCCCGTGCCGGGCATCCGCGCCCGCCAGACGCGCATCCCGCCAGGGATCGCGGCCCGATAGTCTCCCGCCAACCGGGGAATCACCAGGTCCGCCCGATGCCCGCGTGCGATGAGCGCCGCCGCCAGGCGGAGAATGTTGCGCTCCGCCCCTCCCCCGTTCACGCCGGTCAGCAGGAAGCCGACATGGAGCTTGTCCGAGCTCACCGCGCGCGTGCCCTCACCAGCTTCTCGAACAGCGCGAGGTAGGCGTCGGCGGCCTTCTCTTCGGAGAAGTCGGCGGCGCGCGCCCGCAGCGCTTCCTCCGTCGGCCTCTTACCGCGCAACGTCGCGACCAGCGCCAGCGCCAGCGCCGCGGCGTCGCCCACCGGCGGCAGGTCGCCCCAACCCCCGAGGATCTCCCGTGGACCGTAGGGCGTGTCGGTGCTGACCACCGGCGTGCCGCAGGCCAGCGCCTCGAGGATCACCCCCGGCAGACCCTCCCAGCGCGAGGAGAGCGCGAGCAGCCCCGCCCGCCGCATGTAGCGGTACGGGTTCTCGTCGAAGTCCACGAAGCCGAGGTCTCCCTCCACGCCGAGGCCCCGCGCCAGGGACCGCAGCCTTGCCCGGTAGGGCGCCGAGAGCCGGCCGAGGATGACCAGTCGTGAGTCCACCTCGCGGCGCGCCAGACCGAACGCCTCCACCAGGGTGGGGTAGTCCTTGGGCGGCGTCTCGCGCCCAACGCTCAGGATCACCGGCGGCTCGCCGGTCGCGAACCAGGGGTGCGTGATTTCCGCCTGCGCCAGCCGCCGTATGCTGTCGGCGGGAATGGGGTTGTAGATGGTGCGAACGCGCCCGGCGTCCACCGCCAACGATCGCCGCACGGACTCGGCCGCGCCCCCGGACACCGCCACCACCGCGTCGGCCAGCGGATAGAGCGTCCGGGCCGCGGCCAGCCATTCCGGCGCATACTCCGCGGCGACGTTGGTGCGCACCGTGACCACCACCGGAACGGCCCGGTCGGTCAACTCCGCGGCGCAGACCGCGACGGTGTTGGGGCCCGGCAGCGCCGACACCAGCACATGGGGGCGTACTTCACGAATGTACCGCGACAGGAAATGGGCGCAGGGATAGATGGAGCGCAGGCCGCTGCCGCGCAGCACCGGTATCCCGGGATACTTGCGCGCGAGAACCAGCCAGGTCCGCGCGGCCTCGACGGGGTTGACGGTCATCGCCTCCACGTCGACTCCCGCCCGCCGGATCGCCCGCAGGAACCTCCCGTCGGTGCCGGGAATCCGCGCCCGCCAGACCCGCATTCCGTCAGGGATCGCGGCCCGGTAGTCTCCCGCCAACCGGGGGATCACCAAGTCCGCCCGGTGCCCGCGCTCGATGAGCGCCGCCGCCAGGTTGAGCATGGCGCGTTCCGCCCCGCCGCCGTTCAGGCTGGTCAGCAGGAAGCCGACATGGAGCTTGTCCGAGCTCACCGCGCGCGCCCCCCCACCAGCTTCTCGAACAGCGCGACATAGGCGTCGGCGGCCTTCTCGACGGAAAAGTCGGCGGCGCGTGTGCGCAGTGCTTCCTCCGTCGGCCTCTCGCCCCGCAAGGTCGCAACCAGCGCCCGCGCCAGCGCCGGTGCGTCGCTCACCGGCGGCAGGTCGCCCCAACGCCCGAGGATCTCGCGCGGGCCGTAGGGCGCGTCGGTGCTGACCACCGGCGTGCCGCAGGCCAGCGCCTCGAGGATCACCGCCGGCAGACCCTCCCAGCGTGAGGAGAGCGCAAGCAGCCCCGCCCGCCGCATATAGCGGTACGGGTTCTCGTCGAAGTCCACGAAGCCGAGATCCCCCTCCACACCATGGCCCCGCGCCAGGGACTTGAGCCTTGCCCGGTAGGGCGCCGAGAGCCGGCCGAGGATGACCAGCCGTGCGTCCACCTCGCGGCGCGCCAGCCCGAACGCCTCCACCAGGGTGGGGTAGTCCTTCTGCGCCGCCTCGCGCCCGACGCTCAGGACCACCGGCGGCTCGCCGTCCGCGAACCAGGGGTGCGTGACTTCCTCCTGCGCCAGTCTTCGTATGCTGTCGGCGGGAATGGGGATGTAGATGGTGCGAACGCGCTCGGCGTCCAGTCCCAGCGATCGTCGCACGGACCCGGCCACGCCCCTGGACACCGCCACCACCGCGTCGGCCAGCGGATAGAGCGTCCGGGCCGCGGCCAGCCATTCCGGCTCATAGTGCGCGGCGACGTTGACGTGCACCGTGATTACCACCGGAACGGCCCGGTCCGTCAACTCGGCGGCGCAGACCGCGGCAGCGTCGGCGCTCGGCAGCGCCGAGACCAGCACCTGAGGACGCGCATTGCGGAGGTAACGGTTCAGAATGTGAACGGAAGCATAAAGCGAGCGCTTGCGCCGGACCCGTACGCCAGGGTGCTTGCGGCCGAGAACCAGCCCGATCCTTGCGACCGTGAACGGGTTCACACCCAGCGCCGTCACTGCCGCGCCCGACCGTTGGACTTCCCGCAGGAACGTCCTGTCCGTGTGCGGAAGCCGCCCCCGATACAGTTGCAGGCCACGGGGAATCGCGGCCCGGTAGTCTCCCGCGAAGCAGGGGATTACCAGGTCCGCCCGGTGGCCGTGCTCGACGAGCCACTGCGCCAGGTGCAAAGTGTGACGCTCTGCTCCGCCCCCGTGCAGGCTGGGCAATACGAACCCGACGTGGAGTCTGCCGTCGGCCACCGGTCACGCCTTCGCAGGATGCCGGTCGCCGTTGTGCCCCGCCGCCAGCGCGACGCTCAATCCGGCGAGAAACATGAACGCGCTGACGCCGAGCAGATGCTGGAAGGTCATGCAGTACAGGGCGATGACGATGACCCAGGCTACGGTCGCATCCCGGGCAAGCGACTTGGGCGCGCGCCACTGCGCGCGCAGCAGCAGGACAATGGCGGACACGAACAGCAGCAGAGGGACGATGCCCGCTTCGCCCAGCAAGGTCAGGTACAGGTTGTGGGGCCCCAAGGGCCTGCCGTGATGTCCGATGGGGGCGCCGTCCATGTATTCCAATGCCCCCAGACCGTGACCAAAGATGGGCGCCTCCATGGCCTTCTCGAAACCCAGTCTCCAGAGCAGCGGTCTGTTCATCGCCAGGACAGCGCAGATGAGGTCGTCATTGATGTCGTGGTTGCGCACACGTTGCAGCTCCCACGGCGGGCAGTCGCGGAAGTCGTTGCCGGCGACGACCAGGGAAAGAAGACGCGGCATTCCGGCCAATGCGGTCGGGATGGGGGTGGTGAGACGGTTGTCGGCCAGCCACAGTTGCCGGAGATTCGACAGATTGGCGAGCTCGGGCGGGATGGAGCCGGTCAGGCGATTGCCGTCGAGCGTCAGCATGGTCAGACGGGTCAGGTTCCCCAGTTCCGGTGGAATGGGGCCGGTGAGTCGGTTGCCGTCGAGCCGCAGCAAACGGAGATGGCTCAATTCGCCCAATTCCGCGGGAATCCTCCCGGTCAGGTTCATGTCCCGCAAATCCAGGGCGACGACGCGACCCCATCGCGCGATGGTCACGCCCTGCCAGGACGCAACGGGCCGAGCATAGCTCCAGTTCAGCGCCGCGCTGCCGGCCAGGATGTCGCGCAGGCGCATCAGACGCGCGCCGTCTTCGAACAGGTCCGGTTTGGTCCAGGGCGACGACTCGCAGAGCAGATCGGCGGAATCCAGATCGTTGTGCCGTGTCCGCGCCCTACGCGACGCGGCCGGGATGCAGCCGGAGAGTGCGTTGCCGCCCAGACGGAGGACCGCAAGACGAGTCAGCGAGTCGAGTTCCGCCGAGATTCGTCCGTATAGACGATTGTTCTCGAGCCGCAGCTCTTCCAGGTGCGACAGATTGCCGAGCTGCGGATCGACGTTGTCCGTCAGGATGCTGTTCTCCGACGCGAGCACGCGCAGGTTGGTCAAGGTGTTGAATTGCCATGTAAAACCGGTGAGTTCGTTGTTCCCGAGACGCAGCGACACGAGTCCCTGCAACGCGCCCAGCTCCTCCGGGATCGTACCGGTCAGCGCGTTGTTCTCCAGACTCAGGGTCCGCAGCCCGGACAGGGCGCCCAGTTCCGGCGGGATGGATCCCGCAAGCCGGTTGTGGCCGAGCCGCAGCACGGCAAGGCCGTCCAGAACCGACAGCTCCGCGGGGATCCGCCCGTTCAATCCCATGTGCGACAGATCCAGGGCAATGACGCGCGGCCCTTCCGCGGCGTCGCCAGCGGGAAAGCCGATGGTGACTCCCCGCCAATAGCCGATGGGGACCGCGTCGCTCCAGTTCAGTTCGACGTCGCCGGCCAGCACGTCCCGAGCGTCCAGCAGCGTGGCACAGTCGTCATTCAGGCGCGACGGTGCTTCGAGGAGGGGTTGACAGAGCAGGTTCCGGTCGAGGACCCCGCTGCGACCGCGAGCCTGCGCCGGCAGTTCGCCAGCCGTGTCGTCATCATCCAGGCGCAACACGACCAGCTCGGGTAGCGCAGCCACCGAGGGAGGTGCGGGGCCGATCAGACGGTTCCCGCGCAGCCACAGGTCGGTGAGTCTCGACAGCTTGCCCAGTTCCGGCGGGATGGAACCGGCCAACAGGTTGCCGTCCAATGCCAGCATGCGCAGATCGACCAGGTTGCCGAGCTCGGGCGGGATGCCGCCGGCAAGCCGGTTGCGGCCCAGGCGCAGAGAGACGAGTCCGGCAAGCTGCCCCAACTCCGCGGGGATGCGTCCGTTCAACCCCATTTGCGTCAGCTCCAGCGCCGTCACGCGGTCCCGCGAACGGTCCATGACGACGCCCAGCCAGTCATCGACGGGGACCTCCTCGCGCCAGTTGAGCGGCGCATCCCCGGCGAGGCTGTCCCTTACCGTCAGCAGGAGGGTGCAATCGGCGAGCAGGCCCGGATCGATTTTCCTCGGCCGGCAGAAAACCGGTGTGTCGAGATCATGGTCGACAACCTCGTGGAGCGCCGGCGGAAAGGGCAGATTCAGATCGTTGCCGGCAAGGCGCAGGAAACGGAGATTGTCCCGTCCTTCCAGTTCCGGAGGTACCGGGCCGGTGAGCCGATTGCCTTCCAGGCGCAGCGAGACGAGGTGCTCCAGTCCACCCAGCCCCGGAGGAATGGGCCCGGCGAGCCGGTTGTGACCCAGGTTCAGAGCGACGAGGCCGCCCAGTTCTCCCAACTCCGCGAACAGGCGCCCGTTCAGTCCCGCGTGCGGCAATTCCAGGGCGGTCACACGCTTCGGCGCACCGCCGACGGTGACGCCCTGCCAGAACTCGATGGGGATGTCCTCGCTCCAGTTGAGCGGCGCCTCGCCGGCCAGGGCGTCCCTGCTCGCCAGCAGAAGGGCGCAGTCGGCTTGCAGATCGGAAGCGATGCCGGAGGAGGGTCGACAGAACAGGCGCCCGGCCGCATCCGGACGATCCCGGTTCGTGCGGCGGTCCGCTGCCTCTGCCGTTTCTGCGTCGCCGAGCGGCCGACGAGGGCGCGCCTCGTCGAGAGCAAAATCGCTGGCGGGGATCCCTCTTTCGGTGATTCCGAAGAGACGAGGCGGGTAGGGGCGGTCCAGATCGTTGCCGGAGATGCGCAGGAGGGTCAGCTTCTCCAGCCCCTGGAGTTCCGGCGGCACGGCGCCGCTCAGGCGGTTGTGCTTCAGCCACAACTCCCTGAGATGCGACAGTTTCCCCAGTTCCGGCGGAATCGGGCCGCTCAATGCGTTGTAGGAGAGCACCAGGCGCTCCAGGTTGGTCAACTTCCCCAGTTCGGGAGGCACCGGGCCGGTGAGCCGGTTGCGGTTCAGTGCAAGCGACACGAGTTCGCTCAATCGTCCCAGCGCCGGCGGAATGCGCCCGTTCAGACCTGAATTTACAAGCTCGAGCCTCGTCACGCGGTCCAGCGAGCCGCCGATGGTGACGCCCTGCCACAACTCGATGGGGAGATGCTCGCTCCAGTTGAGCCGCGCTTCACCGGCGAGGATGTCCCTCGTCGCCAGCAGAACATCGCAGTCGGCGCGCAAACCGGGATTGTCGGCAGGAGCGGCGGGGCAGAGCGCTTCCCCGCCGGCGACCGAACGCAGCTCGGGGGGAAGGGAACCGGTCAGGCGGTTGCCGCTCAACCAGAGTTCACCGAGGCTCGTCAGCCTCGCCAGTTCCGGTGGGATGGGGCCTGTCAGGGCGTTGTCGGCAAGCCCGAGCCTTTCCAGGTCGGTCAGCTTCCCCAGCTCGGGCGGAATGGCGCCGGTCAACACGTTGCCGTCGAGCACCAGGGACCGCAGGCCGGCGAGACGCCCCAACGCAGCGGGAACGCGCCCATTCAGTCCCATTCTGGGCAGCTCCACCGCAATGACACGACCTTCCGGGCCGCCCACGGTCACGCCCTGCCATTCGCCGATCGGCAAGGCTCCGCTCCAGTTGAGGTCGGCCTCACCAGCGAGCGTCTCCTTTACCGCCAGGAGCAAGGTGCAGTCGTCCGACAACGGCGGACCGAGACGCGATGGCCCGCAAAGCAGGAGATCACCGAAATCACCGAAACTGTGTGCGGGGACCGCGAACAGCTCCGGCGGAACAGGGCCGGTCAAGCGGTTTTCTCTCAGCCACAAGGACTCGATGCGGTCGAGTTGTCCCAGTTCTGCGGGGACGGCGCCGGTCAGGGCGTTTCGGTCCAGACTCAATCCACGCAAAGCGACGAGGCGCCCCAACTCGGGCGGTATCGGACCGGTGAGACGATTGGCGGACAGGTTCAAGTCGACGAGGCCATCCAGCCTGCCGAGTTCCGGGGGAATGCGTCCAGTAAGTCCGTTCGCCTCCAGAGTGAGGCCGGTCACACGTGTCGGTGAACCGCCCACGGTCACGCCCATCCATTCGCTGATCGGCAAGGCCACGCTCCAGTTGAGTTCGGCCTTGCCAGCCAGTGTCTCCTTTAGCGCCAGGAGCGAAGTGCAGTCGTCGAACAACGACGGACCGAGACGCGATGGCTCGCAAAGCAGAAGATCACCGAGATCACCGAAATCGTGTGCGGGGATCGCGAACAGCTCCGGCGGAACAGGGCCGGTGAGACGATTGGCGGCCAAGTCCAATTTGACGAGGCCATCCAGCCTGCCGAGTTCCGGGGGAATGCGTCCGTTCAGCCCTCTCCCGGACAGGACGAGCTCGACTACACGTTCCGGGGAACCGCGCACGGTCACGCCTTGCCACCAGCCGACGGGTATCGCCGCGTGCCAGTTGAGCGGCACGTCGCCGGCCAGCGTGTCCTTCACCGCCAGCAGCACCGTGCAATCGTCGAACAGCGCCGGGCTCGTTGGCGGCAGCGGCGTGCAGAGTAGCGTATTGGCCAGATCGTGGTAGGCGACGGCGGTGAGTTCGGGAGGAACGGAGTCGAAATCGTTGCCCGAGAGAGTCAGGATGTACAGATCGAGCCCTCCGAGAGTGGCCGGGACAGGGGCGGTCAAGTGGTTTTGTCGCAGCTTCAACACCTTGAGTCGATCGAGCTTCCTCAGCTCCGGCGGGATGGCCCCTGTCAAGCTGTTGTGGTTCAGGACCAGACGCTCGAGGCTCGCCAGATCGCCCAACTCGGGCGGAATGCGGCCGGCGAGCCGATTTCGTTGAAGGTACAGCCCAACAAGGCGATCCAGGCGGCCAAGATCCGAGGGGATGCGGCCGTTCAATCCCAGTCCCTTTAGCATCAGCTTCGTTATGCGCCCCTCCGGGCCATCCACCGTCACGCCCTGCCAACGGTTGACGGGCACGGCGCGACTCCAGTTCAAGGCGACGTCCCCGGCCAGGACATCCTTCGCGGCCAGCAGGATGGCGCAGTCCGCGTCGGGACCGTCGGTCGGCGGATGACCGCAGAACAGGTTTTCCTCTGGCGCGTAGTCGGATTCGCCCCGCAATTTCGACCACTCGGCAAGACCGGAAGGGAGACTCGCAACTCCGACGAATCCTGCAAGTCCGACCAGTCCTGCGCCCGCCGACGCCAAGACGACGGCCTTCAGTTTGCTGCGGACGTTGATCAACAGGAACACGACCGCCAACGCACCGACTACGACCAGCGCCGTTCGGGATGCCGTCGCCAGGCTTGCGGCGACGCCGGCGGCCAGGCCCAGCCAGCCGAGCGTGCGCGGCCCGCCGTTGGTCAGCAATGCCGCGGCCAGCGCCACCGTCATGCAGGCGACCAGGCTGGCTTCGTTGGGATCGAGGAAGGCGCCGGTGAAGCGAGATAGAAGCCGGTAAGGCGGCAGGATGCCGAGATCGCGCAGGATCGGCGAAGCGAGAATGACGGCGCAGCTCACGATCAGCACCAAAAGCACGCCCTGCAACAACCGGTTGGCCCCCGTTCGTGCCAGCACCGCGCGGCCACCGACCGCGGCCGCCACGAGTACGCCGAAATGGAGGACGTGATACCGCAGGCTCCCGGCCGTATCCGGTTCCCGGATCGCTTCGACGCCCAGCACGGCGGCGCCGATCGCCAGATAGGACGCCACCGCGGCGAACAGCAACATGCCTGGCGTTCCGCCAAGCGTGCTCCCGATGGGGGCGAGAGAACCCGATTTCCGCCAGGCAATCACGCACCGGGCTCCAACCAGGCCCAACAAGAGGACACTGCAGGCCATGGTGGCCCGTACAATGATCACCTCGACCTGCGGCAGCCCCCAAGGATGCAGATACCTCAGGTTGGTCAGAGCGATGATCGCCAGTGTCCAGAACGCGACTGCGATCAGCGTGGTCCGGAGCGACTCGGTTCGGCGCAGCAGCGAGGCCGGATGTCGGAACAGGATCACCCGCTTCTACCGGCCGTAGTCGAAGTGCTGCAAGACTGAAGTCCCGGAAGGTGCGACACCGGCATTCCCGCTTTCGCCGTCCGACGATACTTCGAGCACGTTCACATCCAGCCGCGGACGCGGTAGACCACCAGACCGAGGTACTTCCGGAGCGCCAGGGTGCTGTTGTTCAGCGCATGAGCGGTCGGAAGGAGTTGGAGAATCCAGGGACGGGGTCGGATTAGCCGCGAAGGTGCGGCCCGGATCACATGCAGCCCCGTGCGGCCGAAGGTGGCCGCGGCGCGTGGCATGTGCCAGGCGGAGCCGATCGGCATGGCCAACAGCGTAAGGATCTTGTCCGGCAGCAATGGCACGAGGCTTCGCGTCGTGAAGAACCGGCGCGGGATGATACCAAGTAATAACAGCTTCTCGCGGAGCCCGACGGGGACGGCCGTTCCAGCCCGTCATTCCCCAGCTTTCGCGGGAATGACGGGTCTCTGACTCATGCAACAATCGGGTAGAGTATGAGAAGGCAGATATGAGGATACTGAAACGGCTGGTCCGCAACATCCTCCCGGCGCGGGTGCATGGTGCGCTCCGCCGGGTGGTCCATGCCCGGCGGCTCGACCGGGCGCCTGTGATGGCGGTGGACGTTGCCCCACTTCCCAGGGCGGCGGAGATTTCATTCCCGGACATGCTGTGCGGCGACGGCATGGCCGACGGCTGGGAAAAGGCGAAGACCTCGATCAATGAAATCTTCGAATACGTGCCGTGGACTCACGCCGTCGATCCCCAAAGCTGCCGGGCGATCTACCACCTGATTCGCCGTTTGCAACCGCGCTCCGTTCTGGAAATCGGCACCAACCGCGGCGCATCCACCTTGTACGCCGCCATGGCGATGCGGGAGTACCGGAATGCGGGCCGCCCGCCCCGTCTGGTCACCGTGGACCTGTTCGACGTCAACGATCCTGCCACCGCCGAGGCGAAACGATACCGCATCTCCACTCCGCCCCGGGAGATGCTGGCCCGGCTGGGCTGTGCCGACATGGTCGAGTTCTCCATCGCCCGGTCCACGGACTATCTGAACGGGCGCGAAGCGGAGTTCGATTTCATCCTCCTGGACCACGCCCCCGCCGCGGACGTCGCCTACCGGGACATCGTGCTGGCAATCAGGGCGCTGTGCCCGGGCGGACAACTGTTGATTCATTCCTACTTTCCGGACGGGAAATCCTTGGGGACGGCTGAGCGCGTCAACTCCGACTCCTGCCTCGCCGTGCGCCGTCTGCGCCGGCAAGGCGCCCGCCTGGTCGCCTTGCCGCTGGGTCCGCTGCCCTGGCCGGCGAAGCCCGGCGGGTCGAACCTCACCAGTCTGGCCCTCCTGGCGAGGGAATGACCGACGGCGGACCGCTCCGGAAGATATGAAATGCAGCAATCCGAAGCATCCCATGCCTCCATCAAGGCTTGGAATGCACCTTGGCCGACTGTCTCGAATAGTGGGACCACCTCAGTATCCACCATGCCGATATCGAGACCGCCGCCCCGATCTCGCCACCGTCGTTTCCGGCGTCCACCGTCACCAGCCCATCGCGCGGCTCCAGCGCCGCGGGTCGGCGGCAGCTTCGAGCTCACCCGTCGCGAGGTCCTTGCGGACCGCGCAGACCCCGCCCGTCCAGTGCGTCCAGTCGTCGAGGCGCTCGACGCGGTGCCCGCGCGCGGCGAGACGGTCGCACGTGGCCTCGCCGATCCGCCCTTCGAGGGTGACCAGTCCGGGACGGGCGGTATGGGGCGAGAAGGTGTCGGGATGGCTGTGGGTGACGAGGCGGGGCGCTTCGACCGCGTCCTGCAGCGCCATGTCGAAGACCAGGTGGTTGAGGAGCGTCTGGAGGTTCGCCTGGATCTGGGTGTCCCCGCCGGGGGTGCCGAACGGCATGATCCAGCGTCCCGGAGACAGGACGAAGCAGGGGTTCGGGGTGAGGCGGGGACGTTTGCCGGGCGCGACGCAGGACGGATGGCCCCGCACCGCCCAGGACTGGGCGCCGCGCGACGACACCGTGAACCCGGCCCCCGGCACCACCGGCGTATCCCAGCTCGTATCGGACGGCGTCGAGCAGAGTGCGTTGCCCTGCCCGTCGATGACGCAGACGATCGAGGTGTCGGCCGGCGGGCGGACCGGCGTCTCGTTCGCGGTCGGCGGCGCGACCCCGGCTACGGCCACCGGTGAGACATAGGGCGCGTGGCCGGGCACGGCGCCGGGGAGCGGCATCCCCGGGCTGGCCCGGTGGGGGTCGATCGCCTTTCCGCGCTCCGCCGCCCAGGACTCGCCGATGAGGGCGCCGACGGGAACGTCCACGAAGTCCGGGTCGCCGAGGTAGCCCTCCCGATCAGCGAACGTGAGCTTGAGGACCTCCGCGATCGCGTGCAGGTAGCCATCGGTGCCGTGCCCGAGCGCCTCGACGCCGGCCGCCTCGGCGATGGCGAGCGCTTCGAGCAGGAACGGTCCCTGGGACCAGGCGCCGCACGTATGCACCTCGACCGCCTCGCCGTTGAACCGGAAGCGGCGTGACACCGAGGGCACGATGGGGCAGCGGAACGATTCCAGGTCCTCCGCCGCGAGGAGCCCGTCGTGCTCGCGCTGGTGCGCGAGGATCCGGCTCGCGACGTCGCCGCGGTAGAACGCACGGCGCACCGCCGCGAGCCCGGCCATGCGGTCATCGCCCGCCGCGCGCTCCTCGTCGCAGAGGAATTGCAGGACGCGGCCGAGGTCGGCCTGCACCAGCCGGTCACCGAGCGCCGGGACCTCTCCGCCGGGCATCCAGATCGCGACGTTCTCCGGCCAGTGCCGCATGTCGTCCGCGTACCGGCGCACGTAGTCGAGCATCACGGGGTGGCGGGGGAAGCCCCGGGATGCGTAGCGCACCGCGCGCGCCGCCACGTCGCGGAAGGTCATCGTGCCCCAGCGCTCCAGGGCCTGGAGGCAGGCATCGGGGGCGGCCGGCACCACCGTGCGCCGCACCCCGAGCGGGATCTCGCCGCCGTGACGCTCGATGAACGCATCGGGGTCGAGCGCGCGCGGCCAGCCCCCGACCCCGGCGATGGTGACGATCTCGCCGGTCTCGGCGAGGCGGATGATCATCGGCGCGACCCCGGCCACGCTCACCTGGTCGCTGTACACCACTCCGAGGGTCAGGATGGCGGCGATCCCCGCGTCGATCGCGTTGCCGCCGTTCTCCAGCGCCTCGAACGCGGCCAGCGCCGCGAGCTCGTGGCCGGCGCTGACGACATGGTGATGACCACGGGTGACGGGGACGACGGACATGGCGGCCTCCGGGCGGGTTGGGGTCGTGGCGGGGCGGGTCGGCGCAGTATGGACATCGAGTATAGACATCGACCGTCCGTGCCGGGGGTAGAGCAGGCAGGAGCCGGGGGGCGGTCCTGCCGCCCGCGGGAGCGCGGGCGGGACGCGCGTGTCCTCGCGGGCCACGCCGTTCCCAGGGATCCGGCGTCGCGGAATCAAGCGCCGGTCGGCGGATCGTTCTTCGTCACTTCGCCCGGCCGTCGAGCCCTCTGGCCCCGGCGTTACCGGAATTGCCGGGGGACGAGGGAGTCGTTCGCGAAGAAGCGCATCGCGGCGTCGTGGCTCCCGGCTCCGCGGGCGGCGAGGCGGCGCAGGAGCCGGCCGAGCGCGGACTCGTTCCACAGCATGGCGTCGATGGCGCCGGCCGGCGGGGCGCCAGGCCTTGCGGTGGCCGCCTCGACGTAGTGCGTCTTCAGGTCCTCGACCGCCGCCTTGAGCCCGCGGACATCGTCCGTGCCGCCGGTGCGGCACGCTTCGATGACGAGATCCAGGCATTGCCCGGCGGTGAGCCCCGAGACGCCGGCGGCGGTCCGGCCACGCCGTCGCATTGCCAGCGCGTGCCAGGTGGCGAGCCCGGCGAACTCGGCGCGGGCAACGTCGGCGACGTCCTGTCCTGCCTCCACCCGTGCGAAGCGGACCGGGCAGGACCAGGGTTCGCCGGAGCGGTCGTCCGGCGCCGGGTCGGGAAAGTCTTCGAGCACCGGCCCCCGGGGCCGGTCGAGCAGGGCGAGCGCGGCGGCGATGACCCGGTGCTGGAACGCCGCGTCGCCGGCGGCGCCGAGCGGCCGGCCGAGCGCGAACGAGACCCAGAGCGCGCGCGGCGGCGCCATCGCCTCGGTGTGCTCGCGCACGAGGCTGATCCCGGTGGTCGACAGTCCTTCGGATTCCAGGAAATGCGACAGCGCGCTCACGGCGCGGGTGCAGTTCGGTCACACCGGGGTGAGGAAGACCGAGTCGACGCCGTCACCGTGCAGCAGCGCCGCGAGCTCGCGCGCGCTCGGCGCATAGTCCATCGGCTCCAGGTAGGCGCCCATGAACGAGTAGTGCACGTCCGCCATCGATCCAATCGTGCCGGATGCCTCCAGCTCGCGAAAGCGATCGATGGGAAAGACGACGTTGACGTCCTCGGCGAATCCGGCGCGATCGAAGTTGACCGACGTATGGCTCATGACCATGTCGCCGGCCGCGGTCTCGCGGGCGATGGCGCGGTACTCGGCGCTCGCCATGTCGAACCCCCGGTCGCCGCGCAGGTGCAGGCCCGCGGTGGTGACGAGCGCGATCCGGGACCGCGGCAGCGGTCCGGCCGGGACGTACGCGGGTGGAGCCAGTCGAGGGAGACGCTTCCCGGCGAGATTCGCTCGATCGTCGGGGTGGAGATCGGCCAGCCGCGCCATCAATCGCTCCGAATCGTCTGTCGCAAGGGCTACAAGGCTTCGGGAACGCCCGGACGCCGATCCAGGCAACATCCAGATAATGCCGGCCATGAGTCGCAAGGGCACATGACTTCCGGAACGCCCGGACGCTACGGCGCTGCTCGCACGCTCCGGCTTCATGCCGGACGTCGGTGTGGTCCGTCAGCGGTGATGCCCGAGTCGCCATGCTATTGCGGGCTGGAATCGCCCGCAACACGCGGTTGCCGGTACCGGACGGCGCCCTTGCGGCCTCGCTCGCCCTGGCCGATGCGCCGCGGTATCGTTTGCGGTGTCGATTCGAACGGAGGAGTCCCGGCCAATGAAGGCAGTCGTCGCCGATGCGCAGAACAGCTTCTCGGTCGTGGACGTGGACCTCGCGCCGCCGAAGACGGGCGAGGTGCTGGTGCGGATGGCGGCGACGGGCGTATGCCACTCCGACCTGTCCATCATCAACGGGACGATCCCGAGTCCTTTCCCCACCGTGCTCGGGCATGAAGGCGCCGGCATCGTGGAGGAGGTCGGCGAGGGCGTCACCAACGTCTCGCCGGGCGACCACGTCATCCTCTCGTTCATCCCGCACTGCGGCGAGTGCTTCCACTGCGTGCGCGACGAGCCCTACCTGTGCAGCGTCGCGAAGCAGGACGGCAACCTGCTCGACGGGACCACCCGCGTGAGCCGCGACGGCGAGCCGGTGTTCGTGATGTCCTTCCTCGGCAACATGGCCGAGTACGCGGTGGCGCCCTCGATCAGCGTGGTCCCGATGGCGAAGGACGTGCCCTTCCAGGCCGCCGCCCTCATCGGCTGCGGGGTCACCACCGGGGTCGGGGCCGCGGTCAAGACCGCGGCGGTGCGCCCCGGCTCGACGGTGGCGGTGTGGGGCTGCGGTGGGGTGGGGCTGTCGGTGATCCAGGGGGCTCGCATCGCGGGCGCTTCGCGTATCGTGGCCGTGGACTTGAGCGCGGAGAAGATGGAGATGGCCAGGCGGTTCGGGGCCACGGATTCGGTGACCCCCGGCGGCGATGCGGTGCGGGAGATCTTCGAGATGACCGGCCGGATCGGGGTCGATTATGCGTTCGAGGTCATCGGCAACCCCCGGACCATCGAGCAGTGCATCAAGGTGGTGCGCCGCGGCGGGACCGCGGTGCTGGTCGGAGTCGGGGGCGCGAAGGAGCGCTTCTCGGTGAGCTCGCTGGTTCTGCCGCTGACCGGCAAGTCGGTGCTGGGGTGCATGTACGGCAGCGTCAATACGAAGGTCGACTTCCCGCTCTATCTGGACCTCTACCGCCGGGGCCGGCTCGACCTCGACGGAATGATCACCCGCACCTACGCCCTCGACGAGGCGCCGCAGGCGTTCGAGGACCTGGAGAAGGGAGTGAATGCCCGGGGCGTGATCGTGCATGGGTGAACCCGCGCCGGACGGACGCCGCCGAACGGTGGATTCGTCCGGTGGCGTCACGGGCCGGGTCGTGCGGCCGCGCGATCCATTCCGGCGGGACCGCGCCGCCGAGGGCTGGCGAGCAATGCGGGCCGAGGTTCGGCTCGAACGGAATCGTCAGGCCGGATCGAGCCGGCTACGCGACCGGCCCCTCGCCCGCGATGGTCGCGCGGTGCATCAGGCGCGGCTCGGTGGTGGGGATCACGGTCGCACGGTGCAGGGCGCATCGGTTGTCCCACATCACCAGATCGTACCGGCTCCAGCGGTGCCGGTAGACGTACTCGGGCCGGGTGCACCACTCGATGAGCTCGGCGACGAGCGCCCGGCCTTCCTCGACGGGCATCCCTTCGATGCGCTCGATGTGTCCGCTGACGAAGAGGCTCCTGAGGCCGGTCGGAGGATGCGTGCGCACCAGTGGATGGCGTACCGGCGGGACCGAGTCGATCTCGTTCTGCGGTATCAGCCCGTCGTCGAACAGGCTGAGCGAATAGCCGTAGTCATGGACCGCCACCAGTCCTTCCAGCGCACGTTTCTTCTCCTCCGGCAAGGTCTCGTAGCCGACCCGCATCGACGCGAACGCGGTGTCGCCGTGCTCCTTCCCGGGCACCTCGCGTCCGGAGAGGATCGAGCCCATGGCCGGGATCGGCCGGAACGAGCTGTCGGTGTGCCAGCGGGCGTTGACGTCGAGGAACAGGCGCTTCCTGGAGCCGATGGGGAGAACGTTCCCTTCGTCGTCGACGTTCGAGAGCTTGTAGATGTAGGGGTTGTCCGCCGCGACGGTGAACGTCGTCTCTTCGAGCGTACCGAACCGCCTGGCGAACTCGACCTGCTGCTCGTCGTCGATACGCTGATCGCGCAGAACGAGCACCGAATGCCGATTCCACGCTTCGCGGATGACCTCGAAGCTCGTCTCGTCCAGCGGTTGCCGCAGATCGACGCCGGTAATCTCGGCGCCGATGTGGGGGTGAAGCCCGGAGACGGCGATGCCTGCGTGCGCAAGTGCGGCCATGGACATGATCGGCCCTCTTGGAGCGTTCCCGGAACGGTAGTCTAAGGGCAGTGCTGATGGTGGACAATCGACAGGCGGGTGAAAAGCATGTTTCTCACCGTCTCCGTACCACCACGTGCTCGGGGGCCTCGAACTCCGCCCCGGTGTCGAGGGACTCGATCTGCTCGATCCGTTTCTCCAGCATGCGCTTGACGAAGTCCAGCGCCAGCACTGCGAAGCTTCGGGCGCGTTCGGGATCGCCGAACCGGTAGCAGCCGTCGATGCAGCCGTGAAGCCGGTGGTTACGGGCGAGCTCGGAGGTGACTTCGAGGTTCGACTCGGGGACGTCCATGCCCGGCGCGCGAGGCGCGCGACGGATCGCCTGCACCGCGTTGTGGTGCACGATCACCTCGAAGATGGTGTCGCCGTCGCTCATGCGCGTCCCGGCTCGATCGGGCGCCGCGCGCATCACGAGCCCTCCGCCCGGGCCGCGTGGCCGGTGCAGTTGCCGAAGCAGTAGGGCTTGTTGTCCGAGCCCTTGCAGCCGCACATGTAGAACTCGGCCGAGATCGGCGCGACGAACTCGATCGGCTCGAAGCCGGTGCCCTCGTGCGAGTCGTCGCACCAGGGCTGGTCCGCGCTGAGCCCGCAGCTACACCAGCGGTAGGCGCGCCCTTCCTCGACCATCACGGGGTACGGCCCGATCCGTGGGGAGTGCGGTCCGTCCATCTCAGTACGCGCTCTGCGCAGCCGCCGCGCCGCCCGAAGGCATGAAGACGACCCGGGCCGTCGCGGGTCCCGGCGTCTCCGATGCGTCACTCATGGGGCGGTTCCGGATCCGATGCCGGCGCTCGACGACGGGAATCGTTCGTCCGGACTCGGCACGAGGAGGACCCGGCCTCGCAGAGATGCAATCGAGGCGTTCCGCTCCCGGCGCCGGCGACCCCGACCGCACGGCCGCTCTCGAGCAGGTACCAGCGCTCGACGTCCGCTTCCGGTCCGGGCCAGGGCGCGAACATCGCGCCGTGGCTGTCGCAGGGCGCGCTGGTCGTGAGCTTCACCGCGGTCACCTGCTCTTCGCGAAGATCGAACGCGCCACTGGTGCGAAACCGTGCTTCGCCGATCTCCGAGCGCATGACCTGGCCGAGAGTCGGCACGTCAGGTCCTCACCATCGCGGATGTCCGGGCACTTTCCGGGTACCGCCGGCGCACCACTGCACCCCCACCATCTCGCTCCGCGACCGCACGTCCGGACACCCGGGTGCACTGCGGACATCGGCGGAGCGCATCCGCCCCTTCACCCTCTCACTCCGCGACCGCGAGCTTGGACGCCTTGAAGCCCCCGAAGCCGTCCTCGACGATGTCGTAGCTCACCGTCTGCCCCGCTTCGAGCCTCGCGATGCCGGCGTCCGCCACCGCGGACTTGTGCACGTAGAGATCCTTGCCGCTCGTCTCGTCGGTGATGTAGCCGCCGAAGGGCGGGCGTTGCGGGGTGTACGAGCGGATGACGCCGCGCGAGGGGCCGGGCCGGATGCCGCGGCTCGCGCTCTTGTCCATCTCCGCCCTGGCGAGCGAGAGGACGACCCCGGTCTCGCTCTGGAACGCGGCCAGGATCTCCGCCGCGCACTCGCTCGGGGACTTGTCGCTGGTGTCGATGGTGAGCGCCGGCTCGACGCCGCCCGCCGCCGTGCCGTAGAGCCGCTCGCGCAACGCCGCATCGTCGGCGTCGCGTTGCGCGACGCTCTCGCCGATCTGGCGCGAGCGCCCGCCCATCTCCTCCTTGCGCTTGTGCCAGCGCGCCTCCCGCGCGTCTTCGCGGGAACGGAGCTCGACCCAGAACACGTCGTCCCTCGGCCCGAGGACGGCATCGAGCATGCCGCTCTCGACGATCCACAACTCGCCGAGCCCGGCGAGCGCCGCGACCGCCTTCACCGTGTCCTCGTCGACGGCGCGATGCCACTTGTCCGCGACGTCCTTGCCGGTGGTGAGGCCCGACATCCGTGCGCGTGTCGTGATCATCTCGCCCGGATGCTTGACCTTGTTGCCGGTCATGCGCGAGATCTCGCGCGCCACGTCGGACTTTGCGCTACAGGTCTTTCCGTATATTGCAATCACGTTGGTGGCCATGGTCGTCAGGTCCCCTGCCGATCAATTCATCCCGTCGCAAGAGGACGGAAAGTTCGATGGTGTCTCGGCTTCGACTCGTTCCTTCGCCCCGGAGGTCGTGTCAGCCGGGACGCAACTCCACCTCGCGCCCTGGCCCGTGTCGGATGACGTTTTCCCAATCCGGCCTCGCGGATTCAGTCGTTCCTCGCCGTGACGTCACGGGCGCCGCGCCATCAGGCCGGCGAGCACCGCGTTCTTCTTCGCCGCGAGCAGCTCGCGCTGCGAGTGCATGAGCCGCCCCATCGGCGTTGCGCACGAATGCACCAGTCGCCTCACCGGCACGTAGGCGATGAACGCGCACGAGCCGAGGACGTGCACCAGCCACAACGTCTCGTACGCGGCCGAGCCCGGCCCGGCCGCGCTCGGCACCGCTTGCGCGACCACGCTGCCCACGAAGGAGACGCCGTGCCATGCCCCGGGCACCGCGGCCAGGCGCATCCCCTCGACCACGAAGCCGCTCAGCACCACCAGGAACAGGAACACCGCGGTCGGGGTGTCGGTGAACTTCTGCTCCCCGGTCCCGTTGACCTTGATGCGCCAGCCGATCGCCAGTGCGCATCCCACCAGCACCATCAACCCCGTGAAGTCGTAGACGAAGTCGAACGCGAGCCGCACCGGATGCGAGGTCATTTCCCAGAGATCGGTCCAGCCGAACGCGGGAAACCCCTCGCGCACCACCACCGCGAGCAGCTCCGCCGCGAACATGAGCGCGAAGCCCCAGAAGATGAGGGTGTGCTTGAGCCATCGGAATCCGCTGACCGAGAACAGCGTGCGGTGAAGGATCACGTCGTCGATCAGCGTGCGGCGCATCGCCTGCGGATTGGCAAGCTCGCGGCGGATGACGCCGCGGTAGCGATGCCATGACGGCAGGTTCTTGCCGATCAGCATCCGGTACAGCCCCACGTCGAGCACCACCAGCGCCGCCAGCACCGCCGGACCGAACAGGACCCACCGCAGCTCCATGCGGCCCGCGAACGTCTCGTGGGTGTAGTGGCCGGCCAATGCGCCCACCGCCCATACGTAGATCCATACGCCGATGATCCCCAGCCACGCCGCGCTGCCGCGGAGCCGATCGGTGTCGAAGGCACGGGTCAGGGCCAGCAGCGCGACGGCGACGGCCGCACCGGCCAGCAGCAGCATCGATGCGAAGAACAGCCCGTAGCCCCACCCCGCCCCGATGAGTCCGGTCAGACCGAGCAGCAGCCATGCCGTTGCCCCTGCGGCGGGACGCAGGATGCGGGGGTTGGAGAGCGCGACGGCCATTGCGTGCCAACCCTCAAGGGCCGTCGATCCCGGAGATCGGGCTCATGAGCAATCCTTCCCGGCGCGAATCCCCGTTCGTCGAGCGAATGTCACAAGCCCTTCCGGCCAATGGGAAGGAGCGGAGGCTCAGCCGACCGCCGCCTCGGCCTGCGCAAGCTTCTGCGCTTCCCGCTCCGCGTCCATGGCGAGCATCGCCGCGTGCAGGGCGGGGTCGCCGCCCTTCCAGGAAACGAACTCGCTCATGCACGCCCGCGCCTTGTCCACCGCGATCAGCGCGTCCGCCGCGTACGCATCGGCGCCGATCTTGTCGCACCATGCCTGGCTGATCGGGGCGCCGCCGACGAACACCTTCACATCCTCGCGCAATCCCTCCGCCTTGATGAGCTTCAGGGTCTCCCACTGCATGTTCATGGTGGTGGTGAGCAGCGCGGAGAAGCCGACGATCTGGGGACGGTGCTCGCGGATGGCGGCGATGAAGTCCTCCGGCGGCACCGTGACCCCGAGGTCGATCACCGTGAAGCCGGCCGCTTCGAGCATCATCGCCACGATCTTCTTGCCGATGTCGTGCAGATCGCCCTGCACGGTGCCGACGACGACGGTGCCGATCTCCTCGGTCTTCTCCGCGATGATGAGCGGCTTCAGGATCGCCAGCGCGGCGTGCATGCACTTCGCCGACATCATCACCTCGGGGAGGAAGTACTCGTCCATCTTGAACCGGCGACCCACCTCGGCGATGCCGGTGGCCATCGGACCCGCGATCAGGGTCCGGGCGGTGACCTCCGCGTCGAGCGCCGGCTGGATGAGGCCGACGGTGTCCTGGTGCTCGCCGTCGATGATGTTCCACTCGATCTCGTGGAACAGCTCCTTGATCTCCGGCGGCGCATCGGTCCACCGGCCGGTCTCGCGGGAATCCTCGATGTCGTACTGCAAGTCCTCGATGTCGAAGTCCTGCTCGGTATCGATCCTGAGAGGCATGTCTCCTTCCTCGATCCTGATACCCGAATCACGGCGTCCGGCCGTCGGGCCGGGGATGGTTCGGCGGTGGCCCGGCGCGGCGCGATCCGATACGGACGAGCGGTGCGGCGCGCTTCAGCCCTGCGCGGTTCCCGCCTCGTCAGCCCTGTGCGGCTCCCATTTCGGCGGCATCCGCCTCCACGGCTTCCGGCTTCGGGCGGCGCTTGCGCTTCTTCTTCCGGTCCCCGGTCCAGGGCTCGTAGCCCTCGCCGGTATCCGCTCCGGGCGGCGGCTCCACCGGCAGCGGATAGACCCCGTACTCCTTGCACTCCTCGATCATCGCCAGCGTGTTCTCGATGGGGACGTCGTGCTCCAGGCGGTGGGAGGAGCTGAGCAGGTAGCCGCCGCCGTGGCCCATCTCCCAGATGCGCTGGCGAACCTCGTTGCGCACGTCCTCCACCGAGCCCCAGGGCAGCGTCTCCTGCACGTCGATCCCACCGTAGAAGAACATCTCCCGGCCGAGCTGGCGCTTCTTCGCGGCGGGGTTCGAGTGCCGTGCGACCTTCGGGGGCAGGCTGTCGTAGCCGTCGATGCAGGAATCGACGAGCCCGCGCATGAACGGCTCCGGGATCGCGCCGCAGGAATGGAACTGGAGCTTCCCGTTCGGGTTCTTCTTCAGGAAGTGCTCCTTGATCTCCCTGTAGCAGCGCTTGTAGTGCGGGAGGAGCTGGCGCTCGTACATCGGCAGCGAGAGGAACGCGGTCTTCTCGCTCGCCAGATCTTCGGGGCTGAGCCGGATCCAGTCGAAGTACTCGCCGCACTCGTCGATGATCGCCTTGGCGAAATCGATCTCGATGTCGACCAGCTTGTGCAGCATCGCGTCGAGAAACTCCGGTGACTCGATGAAGTCGGAGAAGATCTTCGCGTAGCCCACCATGTACTTCGCCTGCTCGAACAGCCCCCCGCGCCCGCCCTGGCCCATCAGCGCGAACGGCGTTTCCTCGCGGACGAACTTGCAGTACTCGCGGAGCGTCATCCCCGGGATCGGGGCGTCGTCGAACACCGAGGTGTCGTAGGGGTCCGGCCAGGGGTACGCCTCCAGCTCGCGCAGCCCCTCTTCGAGCGGTGCGCTGGTGGCGTGGAAGAGCGGGTAGCCGATCATCTCGTAGTAGCCGCCCTGCTCGTGCGGGGTCCACTTGCGGACGACCCCCCATTCGTCGACGTTGATCTCGACGTCCGGGGGCGGGATCCCCATGTCGAAGGGCACTTCCTCGAACTTGATGGGGCGGAAGCCGGGCGAGCCACCGGGCGAGCCGGCCGAGATCCGCACGAAGTCGAGCTCCAGCCTGGCGGCGAGGTCGAGCTCGAAGCTCACGTCGGTGGTCCAGGTGGTCGAGCCGGTCCGGTAGTCCTTCGGGTCGGTCTTGTAGTCCATGCCGATCCCGCGCCGGAGGTTCTGGTATCCCTCGATGGTGCCCCAGAGCCCGACCGGCACCCGGTCCGGCTCGCGCAGGGCGAGCGCATCGAGCACCCGCTGCCGTGGCGGTGGAACCGCCTTGCCGATGATCGCTGCCACTGTTCACCTCCTGCCGTCAGCGGCGGTCGAGTGACGTGGTATGCACCTCCGACCGTCCGGAGCCGAAGGAAGGGGCCACGGCTTCGGAGTTTGCCGGGTACGGGCGGAGGCTGTCGAGTCCCCCGCAATGCCGTCAACGCAATGCAGAGGGACAGGTGCCGATTACGTGTGCCCATGGTACGAGTCCGTGACCGCCTGCACGACTCGTGCTCCCGGTGCCGTTTCAGGGTCGCGTGATAGGCTACGCTTCGAGCCTGGAGGAAGCAGCATGTCAATCTTCGCGGTGCTTGTCACCGGACCTGACGGCCGACCGGTCGCGGACAAGATCCGTTCCCTGTACCCGGACCGGCATTTCCGGTTGGCCGAGGATCAGTGGCTGGTTTCGACCGACGGCGTAACTGCCCAGGCACTGTCGGAGCGGCTGGAGGTGGCGCCGGGTGGTATCCCGAGTGTCGTAGTGTTCCGTATCTCATCGTACTTCGGCATGCAGTCGGTAGACGTATGGGATTGGATCAAAACCCATTGGGAAAGCGGTAATGGCGGCTGACGACAGGTCGGGCCGGCAGAGTGAGGGCAAGGATCCGCCCAGGGAATTCCCTCAAACGCCCCCGCCGGAGATCGGAGACTGGAGTTGGTCGCTCCAGATGATGATGGAGATCCAGAAAACGGTCGGCGCGTGTTCCAAGGCAATCGAGACGCTGGCCAGCCAAGCTGAAAAGCACGAAGAGAAGCTGGATCGACTCAGCCGGAAAGTGGACCGGATCAGTCATCAAACCTATGCGGCGTTCGTTGTGCTGGCCATCGTCGGGGGAGTTCTGG
Source organism: uncultured Gammaproteobacteria bacterium (assembly GCA_958295835.1). Classification (GTDB taxonomy): domain Bacteria; phylum Pseudomonadota; class Gammaproteobacteria; order HK1; family HK1; genus HK1. The sequence continues at coordinate 1,710,989 of OY282378.1, read as the reverse complement.
CATGGATTCTGAACGCCGCCAGTGACGACATTGTCGCAGTCGTGAAAGAGGTGCTTCTCCAACGGGCGAAGTAGAGCGCATTCTGCCCGGCTTTATTCCTCCGGTTCCACTTCGACCTCGAACCCCTCACCGTCCTCCCGCATCTCGAACTGCCCGTCGACCACCGCCTGCGCCCATCGGGCCGACTTCTTCAGCCCCCCGAGCGGGTAGAGGTGGACCCCGTGGATGCCGCATCCGGGATCGGTGGCGCGGTACGCAGCGAGGGCGGTCACCAGGCGGTCGGGGGCGGAGACCGCGAGCAGCTTCGCGACGTTGCGGGCCTGGCGGGTGAGGAAGCGCATCGAAGGGCCGACGCCGCAGGCCCTGGCATGGCCGATAAGCGCCTTGAGCGACGCGAGGCCGGGGAGGCCGACGTGGATGGGAAGCCGGTTGCCCTCGGCCTGGATGCGCTTGTCCCACGCGATCACCGGGGCGGCCTCGAAGCAGAACTGGGTGACGATGTACAGGGAGGCGCCGGTGCGCTCGGCGAACGCGTTCTTCCATGCCAGCGCCGCGCGGATCTGCGTGTCGGGGATGTCGGGACTGCCCTCGGGGTGTCCGGCGACACCGATCCGCGTGATTCGATACTTGTCGAACAGCCCGGTGTCGAGGAGCTGCATGGTGTCGGAGAACTCCCCGAAGGGGCGATCGAGGCCGCCGCCGATGAGCAGCGCCTGATCGACGCCGGCATCGCCGGTGAGGCGCGCAAGGCTCTCCTCCAGGAACGTGCGGCTCGGGATGCTTCGGGCCGCGAAGTGCGGGACGGGGTTGAACCCTTCGCGGCGCAGCCGGCCTGCGACCGTGATGGTGTCGGCGAAGCTCGACCCGGGGAGAAAGGTGATGAAGATGGTCGCGCCGGGCCGCAGGTGGACGCGGTAATCCGCGATCTTCGCCGCTGTCGCGGGGGTCGTCTCGGTGGTGAAGCCCGTCAGGAGGTCGATGATCGATTGTTCAGGGGACGACGCCGGACTCGTGTGGCCGGTGCGACCTGCGACCTGCGGCGTCACGATGCGTCCTCCATTGACCCGCGCCCGGCTCGTTCAGCGCACGGCCGCCTGAATCCGTCCACCGCCGGCGGGCGGAACCCTCGCGCCGGTTGTCGGCGTTCGCCGCGCCGGAGGTCGGTCCCGCCCGTGCCCGGACTCATGGACGGCCGGGAGCGCCCGCGCCGGCTCGCCCACCGTCGGTCCGCCCGGGCACGGATTCATGCATCGGCCCAGTCGAACGAGATGACCGAGGCGTGGAAGTCACCACTCTCGTCGTTGTCGCACGAAAGCACGCGAAAGCCGTTCCCTGACGCGGCCTTCCATTCGTTGTCGACGATGGTCCGGTTGGCCACCCAGTGATCGGAGTACTGGTGCAGGAGCACGACGTACATCGCCGCGGCAGGGGATGCAATGCCTTCCGCGGGCCCGAGCCGGGTGTTCATCGGGCGCGGGGTCTTCCAATCGAGGAGAAGCGGTCCCGATGGTCCGTCCACGCCGGGCGCCGCCACCGCGCGCTGGATCTTCCAGGCATACGAGCGTCCCAGCATCCTGACCCCGGACGCCGGCATCACGCAGAGAAGCGCGTGACGGTGATCTCCACGCACGGAGAGGGCGTCGAGGAACGCATCGCCCGCGGTGACCGGATATGCGCCGTAGACGGATGCATCGCCGCTTCCGGCCGCCTCGACGATCCGGGCCGCCGCCTCGGAGTCCAGCAGCTCGGGCGCAGTCCAGTCGAGACCCTTCAGCTCGTCGTGGTCGAACTCCGGGATCGGGAATCGTTTGGCCATCCGGATCGTCCTCTACGTGGTGGCGAGAGATTGCCGCGTTCGCAAGGTGCGGATTCCGGCGCTCCGGCCGCCGTACTTCACGCCGGTATCCGGCATCCGCCCATGCAGATATTAGCAACGAGTCCGGCGGTCGCAAGCACCGGCGCGGACACGGGCTCCAGCCGAGGCGGCCCGGCCTGTCTGCGACACCGGATGCGCGAGTCCCAGCGAGCGGGGCACCTTCCGCAAACGGCGTGTCCCGAAGATACTCTCGAAATCGATGGGCCGGGGTCCGCCCCCCTTCCATCCGCGGAGACAGGACAAGTATATTCCTGATATATGAACGGCCGCACATGTCCGATGCGGCCATGCAACCCGACGACATCAGGAGCGCACGATGGCCAGGGTCACCATTCTCTACTGGCAGGAGATCCCGTCCGTGGTCGAGGCCAGGGACCGGAGCGGCCGGCACAAGATCGAGCTGAGCCAACGGTTCCAGGAGCTGATCGACCTCATCGCCATGAAGAAGAAGCTGGCAGGCACCGACGAGTATCTGATCCAGTGGAACAAGGGTGCACCGAAGGAGCACGAGGGCGAACCCGAGACCGTTGCCAAGGCGGTCGCCGAGGAGATCGAGGCACGCTACGACGCGATCAGGGCGGACGAGATCGCGAAGTGCAACGCCTGAGAAGACCGCCGGCATCGTTCCGGTGCCGGATCCTCGGCAGTCCACATCGCCGACGGCCGGCGCGCGCGGGCCATGCCCCGGTGGTCCGGCGCAATCGCCGCGTGTCCGTGCACTCCCTCATGTCCGGCAACGGCAATTCCCGCCAACGTCCCGGACACGGTCGTGTCATCGGGATTTCGCGGCCTTCTCTACCGGCGGCCTTCCCTGCCGTCCAGGCGTCCGGTCGTGGTGGCTCGACAGGCGTTTCCGGGCTTGGCCGGAATCGCCGATCCGGCAACGTCCCGATTGTATTCCAAGAATATATTGATAATATTCTGTCGCATGACGATGACCACCGTTGATTCACGCCTGCCGGCGCCGAACGAGGCAGGACGGTTTCATGCCGGACCGGTGGACGTGCGGACCGACCGTATCCTGCGCATCCAGGGCTACCGGGACATGGGGCGGGTGCGCAGGCCGATCCGCCGGGCGGCGGAGAAGGCGGCGGAGATCGCCCGTGAGATCGTCGAGGGCGAGGTGGGTTACCGGCGGGTCGCGATTGCGGCATGCAGTGGGGCGGTTCTCGAGCTTGTATGGAACAAGACTGTTCCTCGCCCGTCTACGGCGCTGACCGGAGCGCCCGCGATTCCGCGCAACGGAATCGCCAAGCGACCGCACCAGCGGTCGCCGCTCGAAGGCAGCGAGCGCTTCGAGTGCGGTGCATTCGAGCGCTTCCTCGGGGAATGCGAATCGTTGGTCGTCTTCGCGATGACCGCGGGAGCCGCCATCGACCGGCGAATCGACGAGCTGATGGCCGCCGACGATCCGGTCGTGGCGCTGCTGCTCGACACCGCGGGCTGGCTTGCCGTCGAGTCGGTCACGCGCCAGTTCTCGGAACGGCTCAAGGCGGACTGCGAGACGGTCGGCCTGCGGCTCACCCGGCGGATGGGGCCGGGCTACACGTACCGGGTGGGGCGGGAGATGGCGCCTTGGGGGCTGGAGGAGCAGGCCGGACTGTTCAGGGTGCTCGGCGAGGAGGTTTCCCCGGTCACCGTGCTCGAAAGCGGCGCGATGCTCCCGAAGATGTCGCGCTCGGGACTGTACGGATTGCGAGCCGCCGGCCCGGCCCGGCCGGCGGCTTGAACGCGATCCGTGGTGGCGGCCTTACGTCTTGCGCGGAGGCGCCGAGTGGCAAGCCGGCAAGGCATCCGGGCTGACGCGGCATCGACCAACGGCAGGGCGGCCGCCTTTCTGCGCCGCCGAGAGCCGGGATCGGGGACGGAAACACGAACCATTCTTCGTCGTGGTGGACGAGACTGACGGAACAACGACTCATGCCGAAGCAAACTCGCGGTCTGCCGAGCGACCGCATCATCATCATCGGCGAGAACTTCAACGCCACGCGCAAGATCAAGGCGACGAGCCCGCGCGTGCAGGAGATCGACGGCAGGACGGGCATCGCCTACACCGACCTCGACGGCGCCCGCAAGCTCCTCGACTGCACCGGCGTCATCCCCGAGGACCCGGCGCAACGCAACAGCTTCATGATTCCGCACGTCGCGCAGGCGCTGCGCAACCGGGACTTCGACTACATCACCTATGCGATCAAGGCCCAGGAGCGGGCCGGGGCGCACATCATCGATCTCTGCGTGGACGAGATGTCGGTCTATCCGGAGGAGCGCTACGAGTGGATCGGGTTCCTGGTGAAGACCGCACAGTCGATCACCGACTCGATCGTCGCCATCGACTCGTCGGATTCGAAGACCATCTACGCGGGGCTCGAAGCCCATGACGGCTCGAAGAGCCGGCCCGCCATCAACTCGTTCAACCTCGAGAACGGCCGTCAGGAGCTGGTCGGGATCGCGAAGGAGCGGGACGCGATCCTGTTCGCGAACGCCAGCGGCAACGCCGGTATGCCGCAGAACGCCGCCGAGCGGGTGGAGAACCTCGTCCGGTGCATGGAGATGATGGATGACGGCGGCATCCCGCCGGAGGACCGTTTCCTGGATGCGCTGGTCTTCCCCGTGGGCGCCGGCCCGGAGTTCGGCGGGCACTATCTGGACGCGGTGCGCGCGCTCCGCGAGCAGTACCCCGACGTGCACATCTTCGGCGGGCACAGCAACGTCTCGTTCGGGATGCCCAACCGCAAGCTCCTCAACCAGACCTTCGTCACCCTGTCGATCCAGGCCGGGTGCGACGCAGCCATGCTGGACCCCCTGATGAATCCGCCGGCCGACTTCGACGGGTTCCGATTCGCCGCCAACGCCCTGACCGGCGCCGACGAGTATTCCGTTAAGTACCTCAAGTACCAGCGCGGCCTGCGCAAGCGGAAGAAGTGAAGGGCGGTGGCGCGGCCCGCGCAAGCAGAAGACGTGAAATAGAAGACCGGAAGCGAAAGCCACGCCCCCCGACGACGATGGAGGACACCCCCCGATGAAGGAACTGCTGCCCCGCGAACGATTCACCCGCGCCCTGCGCCACGAGCCCGTGGACCGCGTGCCGCTGCTCTACCGGATGAAGCACGAGGCGAAGGAGAAGCTCGCGCGCGTGTACGGCATCACCGACGCCGGCACCGGCCGCAAGCACAACCCCGCGCTGGAGCTCAGGCTCGGCAACGACGCCATCATCTACCAGATCGGGATCAACGCCGACTTCTCGCACCGCCCCATCGCGATCGGCGAGACCTGGTTCAACCACTTCGGCGTGGGCTACGGAAAGAGCGGCCTCAAGGGCCGCACCCCCGAGGAGCAGGAGGAGTTCGCGAAGACCCAGGAATTCTGGGGGCCGGCGAAGGTGGTGCCGGAGAACTTCCCCAAGCACCATCCCATCACGTCGCTGGAGGAGTTCAAGAGCTACGAGTGGCCCGATCCCGCGGACCAGGAGATGCTCGCCCCGATCAGGGACATCTGCGATCGGTACCAGGACGACTACTTCATCATCGTCGATCTGTCCTCGACCCTGATCGAGGCCGCCTACGCGCACATCGTCGGCACCCAGAACTTCTTCCTCTACATGTTCGATCAGCCCGAGCTGATCGAGGGGGTGCTCGACGGGCTCACCCAGTACTACACCGAGCTCGGTCTGAACGCGATCCGGATGGGCGTGGACATGATCCGGGTCGGCGACGACGTCGGCGCGCAGCAGTCGATGATGGTCTCGCCGAAGCAGTGGCGCGAGCTGGCCAGGCCGCGGTTCGAGTCGATGTTCAACGCGTTCCGGAAGGAGAACCCGGATATCTTCATCAAGCTCCATTCCTGCGGGGACTACTCCCCGATCCTCGGCGACGAGGTGGAGCTCGGCGTGCACCTCTCCGGGCTGATGCAGCCCACCGGGGGCCTGAAGGACCAGGCCGAGATCAAGCGCAAGCACGGCGCGGACATCGCGCTGGTCGGCGGCTTCGACGTGCAGCGCCTGCTGCCCCGCGGGCAGGTCGAAGCGGTCCGCCAGGGGGTATGCGACGTGATGAAGCACCTCGCGACGGGCGGCGGGTACATCTTCTCACCATCGCATTACATCCTCGCCGACGTGCCGGTCCAGAACATCTTCACGATGCTGGAGGCGCAGCGGGACTTCGGCGTCTACGGGAAGTACCCGCTGAATTGAATGACGCTTGCGGACGATACGGCGCCGGCGTGCGAATCGAGGCTCCTCGCCTCGACCGGCTCTCCTTGCGGGTCGAGACGGAGGGGGACAAAGGATGCCGGCGCACAGGGGGGCGAATCGTGACGCACTGCCGCGAACACGCATCGAGTGAATCGGAATCCGTGATTCGCCGGGGGCTCATCTCTCCCCGAGCCCGGAAGCCGTCACGGGCGGGCGGTTCGCCATCCCGGAGTCTCGAACGAGGAAGGTGACTCATGACCGAGCCGGTGCTTCAGATCCCCGAGGGCTGGGAGGCGCGCGCCCCCGAGGGCTGGGAATGGCAGACCCTGTGGGAGGCGGTCGAGGAAGGGGACCACCGATACGCCCACGAGCGCGTCGAGCAGGCGATCGAGGCGAACATCGATCCGCGGACCATCCTCGACGACGGGCTGTTCCCCGGATTCACCCTCCAGGGCGATCGCTTCAGCGAGCAGATCATCTTCATCCCGGAGATGCTGATCACCGCCCGCGCGATGAAGACGGGGCTTGCGCTCATCCGCCCCCTGCTGGCGGCCCAGGCCGAGAAGCCGGTGGGCACGTTCGTGATGGGCACGGTGCTCGGCGACATGCACGACATCGGCCAGTCCATCGTGACGATCATGCTGGAGAACGCCGGCTTCAACGTCATCAACCTGGGAACCGACGTGCACCCGGACCGGTTCATCGAGACCGCGCGGGCGGAGCAGGCGGATCTGGTCGGCTTCTCGGCCCTGCTGTCCACCACCGTCTACTACCAGAAGGTGACGATCGAGGAGTTCGTGAAGGCCGGGCATCGCGGCAAGGTGAAGATCCTGGTCGGCGGTGCGCCGACCACCCAGGAGTGGGCCGACGAATGCGGAGCCGACGGCTGGGGCCGTGACGCGGTGCAGGCGGTGAAACTCGCGCTGGCGCTGGTGAAGCAGCCGCGGGAAGCGTGGGCCTGAGCGGGATGCCGGAGTCGGGCCTCGTCGAAGTCGGCTTCGTCGCTCCCGATGGCGGGCGGGCGGTGCGCCGGGTGCGTATCGAGCGCGGCGCCTCGCTGCTCGACGCGGCGCAGGCGGCGGGCGTCGGCATGGACGCCACGTGCGGCGCGCGCGGGCGCTGCCGAAGCTGCCGCTGCAAGATCCTCTCCGGCGACGTGTCCCCGGCCACCATGCAGGACACCCTCCAGCTCGGTCACGAGGAGGTGCAGGAGCGATTCCGGCTCGGCTGCCAGACGCGCCCGGTGACCGCCTGCGAGGTCATGGCCCTGCCGCCGAAGTCCGAGGCGGGCCACCAGATCCTGACCGGGGCCGGTCCGGCCGGCGCCGCGGTCATGGACGGCGCCGGCTTCACGCTCGACTCGGGCGTGAAGAAACACGTCGTCGTCTCGAACATCCCGCGCGAGGAGCACCACCAGACATCGGACCTCGCGGAGGTGCTGGCGGCCGTCGATCCCCCGCCCGACCGGCGCGTCCCCCTCGCGGTGATGCGGAAGATCCCCCAGGAGCTGCGCAAGCGGCGCGGCGCGCTCACCGTCACCACGTTCAACCGCCAGGTCATCGACGTCGAGGCCGGGGACGCTTCGGAGCACGCCTACGGCATGGCGTTCGACATCGGCACCACCAGCATCGTCGGAACGCTGATGCACCTGGAGACCGGCGAGGAGCTCGCCGCGGTCGGCAGCGTCAATCCCCAGACCGTCTACGGCGGCGATCTCATGTCGCGCATCGCCTACGCGCAGTTCGACGAGAAGAAGCTCGTCACCCTGCGCGCCAAGGTGCTGAACGCGGTCAACGGCTTCATCAAGGAGGCGTGCGCGAACGCCGGCGTCTCCCCCGGCCACGTCTACAAGATCGTGGTGGTCGGCAACACCTGCATGCACCACGTCTTCCTCGGCGTGGACGTGACGTACGTGGGGCTCGCGCCCTATGCGCCGGCGGTGAGCGACGGCCTCGTCGTCGCGGCCGGCGAGCTGCCGCTGAAGGCCGCGCCGAACGCGCAGGTCTGCCTGCTGCCGATCGTCGCGGGCTTCGTCGGCGCGGACACCATGGCCTGCGTGCTCGCCACCCGGATCCACGAAAGCGGCGCGCTGCGCGCCCTCGTGGACATCGGCACCAACGGCGAGGTGGTCATGGGCTCGAAGGACCGGCTCATGGCCTGCTCCGCCCCGGCCGGCCCGGCGCTCGAAGGGGCGCAGATCCGCCACGGCATGCGCGGCGCGATGGGCGCGATCGAGGACGTGCGGATCGACGACGACGTGCACTGCGGGGTGATCGGGCAGGCGCCCGCGGCCGGCATCTGCGGGTCCGGCCTCATCGACGCCTGCGCGAAGATGGTCGGGGCGGGGGTGATGGATGCGAGCGGACGGATGCGCCCGCGCCACCGGGACCGGCTTCCCGCCGCGGTGGGGGCGAGGCTGCGCACCACCGGAACCGGCGCCGAGTTCGTGCTGGTCTGGGACGCCGACGCGGGCAAGGGCGAAGACGTGACCCTGACGCAGGGCGATGTCCGCCAGCTCCAGCTTGCCAAGAGCGCCATCTACTCCGGCATCGTCATGCTCCAGCGGGTGATGGGCATCGGGGACGCGGACCTCGCGGAGCTCATGCTCTGCGGCGGCTTCGGCAACTACATCAACATCGAGAGCGCGGTGACGATCCGGCTGCTGCCGCGCCTCCCCCGCGACCGGATCACCTACGTCGGCAACGCCGCGCACCTGGGCGCGCAGATGGCGCTCCTGAGCGAGCGCGAGCGCATCCGCGCCGAGGAGCTCGTGCATCGCATCGAGCACGTGGCGCTCGCCACGCACCCGGAGTTCCAGGACATCTTCGTCGATGGAATGGCCTTCGAGGGACCGCGCTCCGACCGGTCGGAGCGCGCGGCGGGGAATGCGAGGTCGGCGGCGGGATGAGCGGCGTGCGCATCAACCTCCTGTTCGGGTTCCTCGGCTCGGGCAAGACGACGCTGGTGCGGCGCATCCTGGGCGAGCGCGGCGGCGAGCGGCCGATGGCGGTCATCGTGAACGAGTTCGGAGAGGTCGGGGTCGACGGGGAGGTGATCGCGGGCAGCAACGTGAACCTCGTCGAGCTCACGTCGGGGTGCCTGTGCTGCACGTTGCGCGGGTCGCTGATGAGCGCGGTGGAGGAGCTGCGCGAGAAGGCCGGGGTGGAGCAGATCGTGGTGGAGGCCACCGGCGTCGCCTCGCCCGGCGACATGCTGGAGGATCTGAACGACTCGAAGCTCGCGGGGGAGCTGGACGTCGGCCCGCTCGTGACCGTCGTGGATGCGCCGAAGTTCACCCGCCTGCAAGAGATGCTCGGCGAGTTCTACGAGGAACAGGTCGAGAACGCGGATGTGCTGGTGCTGAACAAGATCGATCTGGCCACCGGCGAGACGCTCGACGAGGCGCGGGCGGCGGTGCGGGAGATCAACCCCGACGCGGTGCTGCTGTTCGCCGAGCAGGGCGACACCGACCTTTCGCTGCTGCTCGACGGCCCCGAGAGCGAATTGCTCGCGCAGATGAAGGCGGAGGCGGGCGGCCATCTCCGGCATGACCACGACGATCACCGTCACGGACACGATCAGGGCGGCGATCACGGGCATGACCCTGCTCCGGGTCCGAACCAGGATCAGGACCACGACCGGGTCCACGGCCGGGACTCCGATCGGGATCGGAACGAGGACCGGAGCGAGGACCGGGAACACGATCACGGCCACGCTCATGCCCACGCGCCGGCCGAGTCCTTCGTCATGGACGCCCCGGGGGAGTTCTCGCGCGAGGGCTTGGCCGACGCATTCGCGTCGATGCCCGGGAACGTCTGGCGCGCGAAAGGCTTTCTCACCGTTGACGGCACGCCGAGCCTGCTCCAGTTCACGATGGGGCAGCTCGAGCTGAGCGGCGCGAGCGCGCGTGAGCGTCCCTACCTCGTGGTGATCGGGCAGGACCTCGACCGGCCGGCGGTCGAATCCGCGGTGTTCGCGGCGCGGGTGGCCGGGCCGGTATGACGGGCACGGTGCTCGCGGCGCGGTCGGCAGGTCCGACCGATGGCCGCGCTGCGTGCAGTGCGAGTGGTGGAAGCGGTCCTGGCCTGTCCCGGCGTCCATCATCTTTCGACACCTCGGTCCGGGATTCGAACGGTAGGAGAGTGATGGCCACGGCACACGCGTTGGAGTCCGTATGACCGTCGGCGAGCTCGCGGCAGCGCACGAGGCGGCGCCCCGCTCGCTCGCCGAACGTGCGTACGAGCGGCTCGTGCGCGAGATCACCCGCCTCGATCTGGCGCCGGGCGAGGTGCTCGCCGACAAGGCGCTCACCGAGCGCTTCGAGATCGGCCGCACCCCCATGCGGGAAGCGTTGCAGCGGCTGGCGAGAGAGGGCCTGGTGGTGCACGTGCCCAAGCGCGGCATGTTCGTCTCCGAGATCAGCGCCACCAGCGTGCAGCAGATCTACGAGTTTCGCGCGCTGATCGACGGCCACGCCGCACGGCTCGCGGCCACCCGCGCGAGCGAGGCCGAGATGGACGACCTCACCTCGCTGCACGAGGCGCTCGTCGCGGCGACCGAGCGCGACGACATCGACACCTACGTCGTGATGGATCGCCTGTTCTACGAGGTGCTGGCGCGGGCTGCGCAGAACGTCTACCTCGCGGAGGTCATCCCGCGGATCTTCAACCTCCACCTGCGCCTGTGGTTCTTCATCTCGAAGAAGATCGGGGGCTGGCATTCCATCGCGCGCTCGCACGAGGAGATGACCCGCGGCGTCGCCGGCGCGATCCGGCGGCGCAACCCCAACGAGGCGGAGCTCGCCATGAAGGCGTACATCACACGCCGGCAGCAGGACATCCGCGAGCTGCTCTGAGCGTTGCGGGGAGCCGGCGCACCGGGCGGAAGCCGGCGGCGGCGCCTGCGGTCGCGTCCTGCATGAACACTTCGAGTGTCGGGAGACGCGGCCGTTGAGCATCCGGGCGCCGGTCGGCGACCCGCAGCCGGCCGGCTGCTGAGGCCCGGTGGCTACTCGGTGGCCGTGGGGGCGGTCCGGCGCACCGTCTCGGGCGCATGCGCGACGGCGGCCGTGGCACTGCGCCCGGCGAGGACGCCTTGCATGAGCCCTACGAGTCGGGAGACGCGGTCGCTGTGGAGTTGGCCCGATTTCGTGGACACCTGACCCTTTGGGGAGGAGGCATCCACCATGCCGAAATCGAGACCGCCGTACCCGCCGGCCTTCCGGCGCCAGAGGGTCGAGCTGGTTCGCACCGGACGGACTCCAGAAGAGCTGGCTCGGGAATGGCGGTGTTGTTGTCCGTATGACTACGAATGAAACTCATTTAATTTCAGCGAGTTATGACACCCATCGGATATCGTTGGGACTTGGGTTGGTCCCGGCGCGCATGCCGCACAGGCAGCATTTCAGCTACGCGGGCAGGTCGAGCGCGCCGAACATCGTCCAGGCGAGGTAGAGGTCACCGCCCTCGGGCAGCGCCACGTCCAGGTGCTCGCCGACCTGTGTCGCGGCGGCCCGAAAGCCGGCCTCGGTCATGTCGGAGACCTCATCCGGTCCACGCCGGGCCCGAAACCCATGACCCGGTTGAGGCCGCCCGCGTGGATGAAGATGTCCGCCCCGCCTTGGCCAGGAAGGTGCCGCTTTCGGCACTGCCTGCCAGCCGGTCGTTGCCGTCGCCGCCATACAGCGAATCGTTCCCCGTGCCGCCGGAGAGGAAGTCGTGGCCATCCCCGCCACCGAGGGGGCCGTTTCCGGCCTCTCCTGGCCATTGAGGACGGGGTGCGTGAGTCGACCCAGAGCGGGCGCGAGGGGCTGCTGGCGATGAAGCAGCGCGGCTTCACCCGCCCGGCGAAGCTCGCCGTGGGCGATGGGGTTCTGGGCGGCGCTGTCGGAAGTGTTTCCATCCACCCGCGCGCAGCGCTGCTGGATGCACAAGACCGGGGATGGTGCAGATCAAGCGGTTATGGGTATGCTGTTTTCCGGTCCCGGCCGGGCCGGCCTCATTGAAGGAAGGAAGCGGAGTCCCGCCATGTCACCCGAGCCCATCGCCATCATCGCCGCCGCCATCGCCCTCGCCGCGGTTATCCTCCCCGGGCAACATGCGCCGCGACGTCGCCGACTTGCGCGAACGCATGGGCCAGCTCGAAGGCTTGTTCGACGGGTTCACCCGCCACGCCACCATCCGCATAGTGAGGTGGACCCCATCGGTTGGACAGGGATCGCGAATCAGTCAGTGTCTTCTGCCATGATCATAGAAGGCTGAGAGAGGAGCAGAAGATGAGACGCAAGCGCAGGAATCATTCGGCGTCGTTCAAGGCGAAGGTAGCGGTGGCCGCGGTTCGCGGTGAGAAGACCCTCGCGGAGCTGGCGCAACAGTACGACGTGCACCCGAACCAGATTCAGGACTGGCGAGGCCGCTTGGTGGGCAGCGCCGAGCGCCTGTTCGAACGCGGGGCCGCACGAGACAACGACACCGAGCACCAAGTCAAGGAGCTGCACGCGAAGATCGGACAGTTGACGATGGAACGGGATTGTTTATCCGGCAAGCTCGGTCATTGAGCCGCCCGCGGCGCAAGGCCATGATCGAGCGGGGTCACTCATTGGCGGTGACGCATCAGTGCGAGCTGCTGGCGCTGTCGCGTTCGAGCGTGTACCACCAGCCGGCGCCGGTCTCGGCACAGGACCTGGAGGCCATGCGCCTGCTCGACGAGGCCCATCTTCAGTTCCCGTTCTACGGGAGCCGTCGATTGAGCGATTGGCTCGGGGAGCGTGGGGTGAAGGCCAACCGCAAGCGGGTGCAGCGTCTGATGCGCCTGATGGGGCTTGAGGCGCTGTACCCACGGCCCCGAACGAGCCGAGCGGGCCAGGGTCACACGGTCTATCCCTATCTGCTGAGGGAGCGCACCGTGGAGCGTCCCAACCAAGTGTGGGCGACCGATATCTGCTCCCTCCCGATGGCCCGCGGGTTTCTCTACCTGGTCGCGGTCATGGACTGGTACAGCCGCAAGGTGCTCGCCTGGCGGCTGTCCAATACCCTCGCCCACTATGGGCGCCCGGAGAGATTCAACACCGACCAGGGGGCGCAGTTCACCAGCGCGGCGTTCATCGACGTGCTCAAGGGCGCAGACATTGCCCCCGGCTTACTGCCTGCCGGGGCAGGCTTAGCAGGGACGGCAAGGGGCGATGGGTGGACAACGTGTTCGTGGAACGGCTGTGGAGGAGTGTGAAGTACGAGGAGGTGTATCTGCACGCTTACGAGGGTGTGGCCGCGGCTCGCGCGGGACTGGGTCGCTACTTCCGGTTCTACAATGCCGAGCGCCGCCATCAGGGCCTCGGGCGCAGGACACCCGACGCGGTGTATGCTGACAGCAGCTCATGGCCCAAGGCAGCGTGAAGCTGGCGAACCAACGGAGGCGGAGTACACTTATCGCACTGTCCAATTATCGGGGTCCACTTCTCTTCTCGTTGGAGTCACCCCCTCCCTTCAGGCTCATCTCTCGTTGGACAAGACTATGATTGCAACGGCCGTGTGCCGGTGGTAGCATGATAGCCGGCACTCCTCTGACGATGCCCTTGGAGACAGGTTCATGGTACATCCAACTTTTCATGCCCATAACGTCCTTCTCGATAATGGCTCGTATACTATGGGTGCTCCATCAGAACATGAAATTGAACAGAACCCCTTTTTTCAAAGCGCAAAACGCATGCTTAACCTAGTTTATCCGCAAATAAACGAAGAATTACGCATCGCGGATTTGGGAGCACTGGAAGGGGGGTATAGTGTGGGTTTTGCGCGTATGGGTTTTCACACTGTCGGAATTGAAATCAGGCAGAGCAACTATGATGCCTGTATGTTTATCAAAGAGAACGTCAATCTGCCCGGCTTGCACTTCTATAAGGACGATGTATGGAATATCCACAAGTATGGAGATTTCGATGCAATATGGTGCAGTGGTCTACTGTATCATTTGGATGAACCAAGAAAATTCCTGGAATATATTGCATCTTGCACTCGTAAAATCCTTTTCTTGCAAACACACTTCGCTCCTGATAGTGAAATTGCAGAGACAAAGGGTTTGTATGGGTTATCTCGTTTATCTGAGAACGAAGGCTTAGCTGGCCGTTGGTACCGAGAGCATGATGTTGGTGATGATGTTTCGGTAAGAGAGAAAAGATTGTGGTCATCCTACGAAAATAATAAAGCCTTTTGGCTTCAAAAGGCGCATTTGTTGGATACCTTGAGAACGGTTGGTTTTGATGTAGTTCTTGAATCGTATGATTGTTTGGCGGGCGGGATCCCTACCTCAGGAAACATTGTGCATGCTATGCTGTATAAAGATGGTTACTACAGGAAACATAGTCGTGGTTTGTTTGTGGGAATTAAGGCAGGGGTGAGTAGCCGGTGAGACTCAAGCGGCGTGAGCGTCCCGCAGCGCCTCCCATCGCTTCCCCCGGGCGGTAGCGAAGGGCTGCGGCATGCTCCGGGAGCCGTTCGCGCGCCTCCTCGGCGGAGACGATCATCCGCCGTTGGTCGTCGACGTCGACGGCTCGCTGATCGGCGGGGATCTGCTGATCGAGGGGATCGCCCGGCTGCTCTCGGTCTCGCCGCTCAGCCTGTTCGCCCTGCCGTTCCGGCTGGCCGCGGCCATGGTGAGGGGACGTGCCGGGCTGAAGCGCAGGATCGCGGAGGCGGCTCCGTTGCCACCCGACACGCTGGCGTGGAACCCGGCCGTGCTGGAGGAGATCGCCGCCGCGCAGGCCGCGGGACGCCCGGTGTGGCTGGCCTCCGCCTCCGATGCGCGCGCGGTCTCACCGCTCGCCGAGACGGTGGGGGCGGCGGGCTGCCTCGCCTCGGACGGGCGCACCAACCTGGCGGGCGAGGCCAAGGCGGCCGCTCTGGTCACGCGCTTCGGTGAGCGCGGGTTCGATTACATCGGCAACGAGCGGCGCGATCTGGCGGTCTGGAAACGGGCGCGGCGCGCCATCGGGGTCGGTCTTGGGGCGGGCCTCGCGCGCAAGGTGCGGGCGCTGGACGGCGAGGCCCGGTTCCTGCCCGGGCTCGGCGGCGGTCCGCGCGAGTGGTTCCGGGCGTTGCGCCCGTACCAGTGGGTGAAGAACGTGCTCGTGTTCGTTCCCCTCGTCGCGGCGCACGAGACCGGCGCGGGGCCGTATCTGGTGGCCGCCGGGGTGTTCGCGGCGCTGTCGGCGGTGGCGTCGGGGACCTACCTGCTGAACGATCTGCTCGATCTCCCGCACGACCGCGGGCACCCCGCCAAGCGCCACCGCCCGATGGCGGCGGGGAAGGTGCCGCTGCTGCCGATGATCGGCATCGGCGTTGCGCTGGCGGCCGGCGGTCTCGCCCTGGCGTTCTGGCTGTCCGCCGCGGCGGGGCTTTGGGTCCTTGCGTATCTGGCCGTGACCTGCGCCTACTCGCTGTCGCTGAAGCGCAAGACCTTCATCGACGTGGTCACCCTCGCCATGCTCTATGCGATCCGTGTGCTGGCCGGCGCGGCGGCGGTGTCGGTTCCGCTGTCGCCCTGGCTGCTCGCCTTCTTCCTGTTCCTGTTCCTCGCCCTGGCCATCGTCAAGCGCCAGGGCGAGCTGCGCGCGCTGCGCGGGTCCGGTCGGTCCGCCCCCGGCGGCCGGGCCTATCTTGCCGAGGATTTCCCGGTAGTGGTGGCGCTGGGCGCGGCGAGCGGCTTCGCTTCGGTGGTGATTCTGACCCTCTACATCCAGAGCCCGGAGACGGGGGAGCGCTATGCCCGCCCGGAGTTCCTGTGGCTGGTCTGTCCGCTGCTGCTCTACTGGCTGGGGCGTCTGACGCTCCTCGCCGGTCGCGGGGAGGAGGGGGGAGGCTCCAAACGGCTACCGGGTAACGACGACCCGTTGATCTTCGCGCTGCAGGATCGGACGAGCTGGCTGACCGGCCTCGCCGTCCTGGCCGCGTTCGCGGCCGCACTGTGACGCGCATGGCGCCGCCCACGTTTCTCGCCCTGTGGTATGCCGCCTTTGCCGCGGCCGCGACGGCGACCAACGTCGCAACCCAGTACGTCAGCAGCACCCTGTACACCGGCCGTTACGAGCTGTACGCGGCCATGGCGGCGGGAACCCTCGCCGGGCTGATCGTCAAGTACGTCCTCGACCGGCGCTGGATCTTCCATGGCCGGCTGACCTCGCCGCGCGGCCACGCGGTCGAGCTCCCCCTCTACACGCTGACGGGCGTGCTGACGACGTTCATCTTCTGGGGCACCGAGCTGGCGTTCGCGGCGCTGGGCGATGCGCCGTGGCTGCGCTACGCCGGCGCCGTCCTCGGGCTCGCCGTCGGCTACACCGCGAAGTACCGCCTCGACCGGCGTTTCGTGTTCCGGGAGCGGGCCGCATGATGCTCTCGGGCTGGGGCCGGTATCCGGCCCTCGATTGCCGGCTGGAGCGCCTGCGCCGGCGCGAGGACCTCCCCGGTCTGCTGCATCGCGGCACGACGCTGATCGCCCGCGGCAACGGGCGGTCCTACGGCGACGCCGCGCTCAACCCGGAGCTCACGCTGTCGATGCGGACGATGGACCGGATGCGGGCGTTCGACGCCGGGACCGGCCGGCTCGACTGTGAGGCCGGCGTGCTGCTCGCGGACCTCCTGGAGACCTTCGTGCCGCGCGGCTGGTTCCCGCCGGTGGTGCCGGGGACCCGGCTCGTCACCGTCGGCGGCATGATCGCGGCGGACGTGCACGGCAAGAACCATCACCGCGACGGGACCTTCGGCGCGCACGTGGAATCGCTGACGCTGGCGGGCGCGGACGGCGCGATACGGGAATGCAGCCGCGCGGAGAACGCCGACCTCTTCCGCGCCACCCTCGGCGGCATGGGGCTCACCGGCGTGATCCTCTCCGCGCGCTTCCGCCTGCGGCCGATCGAGACCGCCTTCGTGATGGCGGAGACCCTGGCCGCGCGCGACCTCGACGAGACGATGGCCCTGTTCGAGGCGTCCCGCGACTGGCCCCACAGCGTGGCCTGGATCGACTGCCTGGCGCGGGGCGCGGGGCTGGGCCGTGCGGTGATGACGCGCGGCGCGTTCATGGAACGCGGCGCGCTGCCGCCGCGCCTGGCCTCCGACCCCTTGCGCCCGGCCCCCGCGGGCAAGCTCCGGGTGCCCGCCGATGCGCCGTCCGCCCTGCTCAACCGGGTCTCGATCGAGCTCTTCAACGCGCTCTGCTACCGGCGCGGGCGGGGACGAGCGCGGTCCGGGGCGCAGCCGGTCCATTTCGACCGCTTCTTCTTTCCCCTCGACCGGATCGAGGCGTGGAACCGTCTCTACGGGCGGCGGGGGTTCGTCCAGTACCAGTGCGTGCTGCCCAGGGGCGAGAGCGCGGCCGGGCTCGCCGCCCTGCTGGAGCGCGTCGCCGCGTCGGGACAAGGCTCGTTCCTGGCGGTGCTCAAGCTGTTCGGCCCCGCCGGGGAGGGGCTGATGTCGTTCCCCATGGAGGGCTACACGCTGGCGCTCGACTTTCCGGTGCGCAGCGGCACCGCAGCGCTGCTCGACGGGCTCGACGAGATCACCCACCGGCACGGCGGCCGCGTCTATCTCGCCAAGGACGCCCGTTGCGCGCCGGCACGGATGCGCGAGGGCTATCCCCGCCTCGGCGCCTTCGAGGCGGTCCGCGCCGAGGCGGCGGGGGCGCTGCCCAGGTTCGCCTCCGCGCTCTCACGAAGGCTCGCGTTGTGAGGGACAGGGACATGAACAAGATGACCACGCCGGCCGTCGCCGCGCCGATGGGTCGCTGGCGTGCTCTGGCCGCCCGGTGTCTGAATATGGCGGCGCGGGGCGAAGTTCTGCCCGCAGCGTGGCAGAACGCGCTGTTCGTCCTGTTCCTCGGGGGGATCCTCGCCTA
This sequence comes from uncultured Gammaproteobacteria bacterium, assembly GCA_958295835.1. Lineage (GTDB taxonomy): Bacteria > Pseudomonadota > Gammaproteobacteria > HK1 > HK1 > HK1. Next base: position 1,693,044 of record OY282378.1, on the reverse strand, counting down.
CGGGGCCGGGTTCGCCTGGTACATGCTCGCCCACTTCGATCTCGTCAACCTGATCCGCGACGTGAACTACGACGACGCCTTTTACTACTTCGAGATCGCCCGCAACCTCGCCGAGGGGAAGTTCTCGACCTTCGACGGTGGCATCACCCGAACCAACGGCTACCATCCCCTCTGGCTGCTGCTCATCACGCCGTTCTACTGGGTATTCGACAAGGAAGCGGCGCTGTTCGCCATCAAGGCGTTCGAGATCATGCTGGTTGCCGGTGGCGTGGCCCTCGTCACCGCGGCCGCCCGGCTGGCGCGCCTGCCGTGGTACCTGATGTTCGCCGCGCTGCCGATGCTCTATCAGCACCATGCCTTTATCGCAGGAATGGAAGCGGCAGCAGCGCTGTTCATGCTGGGCCTGTTCATTCTCACCATCTGCCTCTTTGCGCGAAGCCCGGCGCGGTGGAAGTGGCCGCTGGCCGCGGTCGCCTTTGCCCTGCCCTGGGTGCGCCTGGAGTACATCGCCATATCGCTGGCGGCGACAGGAGCGCTGTGCCTCGCCGAGTGGTCGAGGCAGGAGCGAGCGTTCGGCGCACCACTCGGAGAACGGGCTCGTTCCGTGCTCTCCGTCAAGGCAGTCGTCCCGTTTCTCGCCGCCGGCGCCAGCATCCTGGTGTACTTCGCCTACAACCGGCTCGTGTTCGGCGGTATCGTGCCGGTGAGCGGCGCGGTGAAGCAAGCCTTGTCGCAGTGGCGATGGGAATCAGAAGGTGGATACAGCCTGACGCAGAACCTTCGGGAGGTATTGCAGGTTCCTTTCTTTTACGAGCTTCGACTGGTTACGCTGGTTTGCGCCTGCGTGTTGCTGGTCTGGTGGCTCGCCCGCCGCTCCCGGAGTCGGGAGGACTGGCTGCTGCTGGCCTTTCTGATTGGCGTGTTCGGCCTGGCGGTCGGCCATCTGGCCAAGTTCGGACAGACCGTCCTCACCGTGCATCCTACTTTCCAGGGGGCCTTTCCCTGGTATTTCGTCCCGGCGTATCTGATGATGGCGCTCATCGTCCCCGTGACATGCTATGTCGCCATTCACTTCATCCGCCGTTTTCTCGGCCCGAGGTCGCACCGGGCAACCAACCTCCTCCGCATGGGCATCGTTGTTGTCGGAGCAGCCTTCCTGTCTACAAAGGCGGACTTCACGGGACCATTCAAGGATGTTGACTTTAGTGGCGAATCAACCCGCCGCATCTGGGGGGTTACTTCTCATATGGGTGTGCAGGTCATGGACCGTGTGCTGCCCGAGGACAGCGTGGTCGGGTCGTGGGACGCCGGCGTCATCGGGTATTTCTCTCGCTTTCCAGTGGTGAACCTGGATGGTCTGGTCAGCTCCTACGACTATTTTCACGCGATAAACGTGGATAGAGACGGATACTCCCCTTTGGATGAAAAATTCATTCCCCTCTATCGAGAATTGGGGATAACTCACTTTGCCAATCTTCCGGGAGTGGGCTTTAAAGGCAAGATACTTTTTGAAAGTTCACTAAGCGCCGCTGGACGGGTGTTCTATCTATGGCCCATCGAGCCGCCGGAAGATGACAACACCGCCACTTGGATCTGGAAGAGAATGGCACCGCATTTCGACTTTCAATCGGACAGCGCCGGGCTCCTTGTTGACGGGCGGCTGGTACAGGCCTTCGCCAGGGAATGCGATCCGGATGAACTGGTCGTGTGGTCCTGGGTTGGCCAAGGCGTTGAAACAGCCGTCGATTTCTGGACGCAAACGCAAACGGGGTTGTGCGTGGACGAGCGCGTGCTGCCCCACAATGCGCTCCCTCCGGTCAGGGTTGAAACAATGACGGTGGGCGATTACGCGGCAAGACTGGTCGGAGACCGCTCGCCGCTCATCCGCTCCGACTGGAATGTGTATCTCATCGAGAACCGTCTCATCTACGTGAAGGAGCAGTGCGGACCGGAGGACGTTGACGCAAAGTTCTTCCTCCACCTGCACCTGGTCGACGTGAACGACCTCCCCGTCCATCGCAGGCAGTACGGCTTCGACAACCATGATTTCGACTTCGGGAGGCACGGCCGGAGAGGAATCGAGATATGCTTGGCGGCAGTCCCTCTCCCCGAGTACGACATCGCTATGATTGGAACGGGCCAGTTCACCGGCGAAGGCCCAATCTGGGAAGGCAGCTTCGAGGTTGTCGAGCCGGCGGATGACGGGAAGGCCGCACCGTGAACGGCGGGGTCGAAACGGCGCTGGTGATCGGCGCCACCTCAAGGGAGAGGGACATGAACAAGAAGATGGCCACGCCGGATGCCGCCGCGCCGATGGGTCGCTGGCGTGCTCTGGCCGCCCGCTGCCTGAATCCGCTGGGGAGGGAGGTAACTCTGTCCTCCCGGCTGCGCAACGCGCTGTTCGTCCTGTTCATCGGGGGCACCCTGGCCTACGGGGCCGGGTTCGCCTGGTACATGCTCGCCCGCTTCGACCTCATCAACCTGATCCGAGATGTGAACAAGGACGATGCCTTCTATTACTTCCAGATCGCCCGCAACCTGGCCGAGGGGAAGTTCTCGACCTTCGACGGCGGCATCACGCGCACCAACGGATATCACCCCCTCTGGCTGTTTCTGATCACGCCGTTCTATTGGGTGTTCGACAAGGAAGCCGCGCTCTTCGCCATCAAGGCGTTCGAGATCATGCTCGTCGCCGGCGGCGTGGCCCTCGTCACCGCGGCCGCCCGGCTGGCGCGCATGCCGTGGGTTCTGATGTTCGCGGCGCTGCCGATGCTCTACCAGCACCCCGCCTTGATTGCAGGAATGGAAGCGGCGGCGGCGCTGTTCATGCTGGGCCTGTTCATTCTGGCTGCCAGTCTCTTTGCGCAAAGCCCGGCGCGGTGGAAGTGGCCGCTGGCCGCGGTCGCCTTTGCCCTGCCCTGGGTGCGCCTGGAGTACATCGCCATATCGCTGGCGGTGACAGGAGCGCTCTGCCTCGTCGAGTGGTCGTGGCAGGAGCGGGCGTCCGGCGTGTCATTCGGAGCGCGGACTCGTTCCGCGCTCTCCGTCAAGGCGGTCGTCCCGGTTTTTGCCGCCGGCGCCGGCATCCTGGTGTACTTCGCCTACAACCGGCTCGTCTTCGGCGGCATCGTGCCGGTGAGTGGCGCGACCAAGGCGGCCTGGTCGCAGGCCGAGTGGGCGCAGGAAGGCGGGTACAGCTTCGTTCAGAACTTCCGGGGAGTCTTGCAGATTCCTGCCTTCGGCTACGAGCTGCTGGTCGCGCTGGAGGTCTGCGCCTGCGTGTTGCTGGTCTGGTGGCTCGCCCGCCGCTCCCGGAGTCGGGAGGACTGGCTGCTGCTGGCCTTTCTGATTGGCGTGTTCGGCTTGGCGGTCGGCCATCTGGCCAAGTTCGGACAGACCGTCCTCACCATGTATCCTTACATTGGGAGTTCAGTATGGTATTTCGTCCCGGCGTATCTGATGATGGCGCTCATCGTCCCCGTGACATGCTATGTCGCCATTCACTTCATCCGCCGTTTCCTCGGCCCGAGGTCGCACCGGGCAACCAACCTCCTCCGCACGGGCATCGTTGTTGTCGGAACAGCGTTCTTGTCTACAAAGGCGGACTTCACGGGACCATTCAAGGATGTTGACTTTAGTGGCGAATCAACCCGCCGCATCTGGGGGGTTACTTATCGTATGGGTGTGCAGGTTATGGACCGCGTGCTGCCCGAGGACAGCGTGGTCGGGTCGTGGGACGCCGGCGTCATCGGGTATTTCTCTCGCTATCCGGTAGTGAACCTGGACGGTCTGGTCAATTCATACGACTATTTGCGTGCCCAAAAGGAAGGAACCGTGGCCGCGCTTTTTCGGCGGTACGGGATTACCCACTTCGCGGCCGTCGACCCTATTAACGGCATCGGCCGTATGGCCAAACTCCGCGGCTTTCATCGCCCCTCTGATGATGCCATGCTGTTCGAAGGCCCGTCACATCTCTATCATCGGGGCGAACGCCGATTCAGGCTCTGGTCCACCGAGCCGCCACCGGAGACGTCACCGAACGGATTCGATCGTTCCGCGAACGCGAAGTTCTGGGAGAGAATGGGGCCGCATTTCGACTCCCAAAAGGACGGCGCCGGGCTCCTTGTTGACGGGCGGCTGGTACAGGCCTTCGCCAGGGAATGCGATCCGGATGAACTGGTCGTATGGTTCTGGGTCGGACCAGGAGATGAAACAGCCGTCGATTCCTGGACGCAAACGCAAACGGGGTTGTGCGTGGCCTCCCTCGTGCTGGCCCACAATGCGCTCCCTCCGGTCAGGGTTGAAACAATGCCGGTGGACGATTACGCGGCCAGACTGGTCGGAGACCGCCCGCCGGTCGTCCGCTCCTGGGATGTGTATCTCATCGAGAACCGTCTCATCTACGTAAAGGAGCAGTGCGGACCGGAGGACGTTGACGCAAGGTTCTTCCTCCACCTGTACCCGGTCGACGTGAACGGCCTCCCCAGCGCTCGCAGGCAGCACGGCTTCGACAACCATGACTTCGACTTCGGGAGGCACGGCCGGAGAGGAGCCGAGGGAGCCGAGACATGCCTGGCGGTAGTCCCTCTCCCCGAGTACGACATCGCTATGATTGGAACGGGCCAGTTCACCGGCGAAGGCCCAATCTGGGAAGGCAGATTCGAGGTTGTCGAGCCGGCGGATGACGGGAAAACCGCACCGTGAACGGCGGGATCGAAACAGCGCTGGTGATCGGCGCCACCTCGGACATCGGCCGCGCCATCGCGCGTAAGCTGGCAGACGGCGGCTGCGCGTTGCAGCTCGCGGCCCGCGACCCGGCGCGGCTGGAGAGAGAGACGCGGGACCTCCGGGTGCGCACGGGGGGCGCGGTGACCGCGCACCGGTGCGACGTGCTCGAGGAAGACGGCGGCGTCTCGTTGCTCGACACGCTCGATCCCCTGCCTGATGTGGCGGTGTGCGTCGTTGGGCGGCTCGGCGACCAGGCGGAGAGCCAGCGCGACGGCGCTGCCGCGGAGCGGGTGATGCGCACCAACTATGTCGGTCCCGCGCTGCTGATGGGGGCGCTGGCCGAGCGCTTCGAGCGGCGCGGCGGCGGCGTCCTGGTCGGCGTCAGCTCGGTGGCCGGCGAACGGGGACGCGCATCGAACTACGTCTACGGCTCGGCCAAGGCGGGGTTCACCGCGTTCCTCTCCGGCCTGCGCGGCCGGCTGGCCACCTCCGGCGCTCACGTGGTGACGGTCAAGCCGGGCTTCGTGCGCACCCGCATGACGGACGGGATGGACCTGCCGGCGCGGCTGACCGCGACCCCCGAAGAGGTCGCCGCCGCGGTCGTCGCGGCGATCCACCGACGCCGCGATGTGATCTACGTGCGCCGGGTCTGGCGTCCGATCATGTTCGTCCTGCGCGCGGTCCCGGAGCGCGTGTTCAAGCGGATGAATCGCCTGTGAAGAATCCACCTCCAGCTACGGCTTCTGGCGGATAGCCAACCAAGGGGCATAACGGACCGGCTACGAGCGCCAGCCCAGCCGCTTGCGACGGAGGGGCTCTCGCTCATCACCACACACCAGGTGAAAGCCATCAACCGTCCACGAGATCGGGGCAACTTCATGCTGGAGTTGACCCGATTTCGTGGACACCTGACCCTTTGGGGAGGAGGTATCCACCATGGCGAAATCGAGACCGCCGTACCCGCCGGCCTTCCGGCGCCAGATGGTCGAGCTGGCTCGCACCGGACGGACTCTGGAAGAGCTGGCTCGTGAGTTCGAACCCACCGCCCAGGCGATCCGCCACTGGGTCGCACAGGCCGACCGTGACGAGGGCCGGCGCGCTGATGGATTGAGCAGCGCAGAGCGCGAGGAGATGCGCCGGCTGCGTCGTGAGAACCGTCGTCTGCGTGAAGAACGGGCGATCGAGCCGGCACCGCACTCCGCCGCGGGACAGGAATACGACGGCTTCGACATACGGCCTGCATCGATGATCAGCCGAGCCGCACCGGCAGGCGCTTGAGCGAACGGCTCAGGATGAGCGGGTCCCACTCGAAGGTATCCGTGGCGAGCGACGCGCGCGGGAAGCGTTCGAGAAATGCGCCGAGGCCCAGGGCGCCTTCGAGGCGCGCGATCGCCGCCCCCAGGCAGTAATGCATGGAGTAGCCGAACCCGACGTGGCGATTCGACCGGCGGGCGACGTCGAACCTCTCCGGCGCCTCGAATCGCCGCGGATCGCGATTCGCCGACGCCTGCACGAGCAGCAGACGCTCCCCCGGCCCGATCCGCTGACCGCCGTACTCCACCGGCTCCGCGACCTGTCGCCACATCGCCTTGGTGGGCCCGTCGAAACGGAGGATCTCCTCGACCGCATCCGGCATCCGCGATGGATCGGAGGCGAGGGCCGCCGCTGAACCGTGCTCCAGGATCGCCTTCAGCCCGTTCGCGAGCAAGTTGCGGGTGGTCTCGTGTCCAGCAAAGAGCAACAGCACGCAGGTGGCGACGATCTCCTCCTCATCGAGCACGTCGCCGCGTTCCTCGGCCGCGACGAGATCACTGATCAGATCTTCACCCGGGCACACTCGTCGCTCGGCGATCACTCCGTGCAGGAACTCGGAGAACTCACGCAGACTGCGTTCGGCTCGCTCGTGGCGGTCCGCGCTGTGCATCGCGCCGAAGACGAGGGTGAGGATATCCTCGGACCACCGCGTGAGATCGCTCCGGTTCTCGGGCGGGACTCCGAAGAGATCGCCGATGACGCGCACCGGCAGCGGGCTTGCGAAGCGCTCGATGAAGTCGAGCTCATGGTCGGTTCCGAGCTCCTCGACCAGCTCCTCGACGAGGGAAGCGATCCAGCCGCGCATGCGCTCCACCGCCCGGGGGCGGAATGCGTACTCCACCAGCTTGCGCAGCCGCGTGTGGCGCGGCGGATCGGTGAACACGATCCAGCGCGTCAGCACTTCGAACGTCGCCCGCTCGCGCTGCATCGCGCCATGCGCCCGGCGGCGCTCGAAGTAGGGGCTTACCCGATCGGCGGACAGGCGGGAGTCGCGAAAGGCGGCACGCACGTCGTCGTAACGAAGCAGGAGCCAGGCTCCGAGCCGCTCGTCCCGGTACAGCGGTGCGGCCTCGCGCAAGCCCGCGAGGTGCGAGTACGGATCGGCGATCGCGTGATCGGCCAGCAGCTCCGTGACCTGTGCCATGCGCCCGGTTCCTCGATTCATCCGGTCTCGAAGACTGTAACCCGCAAGCACGAACCCCTGCACGGGCCGCGCTCCGATGTTCACCTCGCCGGCAGGAGTCGATCCGTGACACGGCGGGCGATGGAGTTCGCGATAATGCGGGATCATGCACCGCGTCGAATGCCGGATCGGAGCCGCCCGCGATGACCATTCCCTACCCTGCCCTCTTCGAGCCGCTCACCATCGGCCACCTCCGGCTCAAGAACCGGATCATGAGTACCTCTCACGCCCCCGCCTACGCCGAGGACGGCATGCCCGGGGAGCGTTATCGCCGCTATCACGAGGAGAAGGCCAGGGGAGGCATCGCGCTGTCGATGTTCGGCGGATCGTCGACGATTTCAATCGACTCGCCGCCACCGTTCGGACAGATCGATCTCGGTGACGATCGCGTCATCCCGTGGCTTCGATCCTTCTCCGAGTGCGTCCACCGCCACGGCTGCGCCACGATGATTCAGATCACCCACATGGGGCGGCGCACCGGCTGGAACTCGCACGGCTGGCTCCCGACCATCGCGCCGTCGGCGGTGCGCGAGCCCGCGCACCGATCCTTTCCCAAGGCCATGGATCGAGACGACATCGAGCGGGTCGTCGGCGACTTCGCGGCCGCGGCGGGCCGCGCGCGGCAAGGTGGGCTCGACGGCTGCGAGCTCTCGGTGCTCGGGCACCTCGGCGGCCAGTTCTGGTCCCCCGCGGTGAACCGCCGTACCGACGGCTACGGGGGGAGCCCCGCCAACCGCGCCCGGTTCACTCTGGAAACGCTCGCGGCGATGCGCGAGCGCGCGCCCGATCGTTTCCTGATCGGCATGCGCTTCACCATGGACGAGCTCGTGGACGAGGGCCTGCACGAAGACGACGCCATGGAGATCGTGCGCCTGCACGTCGACGCCGGGCTCGTCGATTTTCTGAACGTCACCGTCGGCGCCTCGTTCGACCACGCGGGCCTGAGCTTCACCGTGCCCAACATGTCGCATCCGATCGCGCCGCACATCGACAAGGTGAAGCGCGTTCGCGACGCGTTCGGGGTCCCGGTGTTTCACGCCAACCGGGTGGCGGACCTGACGTCGGCGCATCGCGCAGTGAAGGAAGGTTGCGTCGACATGATCGGCATGACCCGCGCGCACATCGCGGACCCCTATCTGGTCGCGAAGCTGTTGCGCGGCGAAGAGCATCGCGTGCGCACCTGCGTCGGCGCGGGCTACTGCATCGACCGGATCTACGTCGGCGCGGACGCGCTCTGCCTGCAGAACCCGGCGACGGGGCGGGAGCGGACGATGCCGCACGTCATCGAGCCGAGCCGAGGACCGCGGCGCAAGGTGGTGGTGGTCGGGGCCGGACCGGCCGGTCTCGAAGCGGCGCGGGTGAGCGCATCGCGCGGCCACGACGTCGTGCTCTTCGAAGCCGCGGCCGAACCGGGTGGCCAGGTTCGGCTGGCCGCGCGTGCCACGTGGCGGCGCGACCTCATCGGCATCGTGCAATGGCTCGCGGGCGAAGTGGAGACCCTCGGGGTCGATCTGCGTCTCGGCGTGTACGCGGAGGCCGCCGGCATCCTCGGCGAGGATCCGGACGTCGTGATCATCGCGACCGGCGGCCTGCCGAATACGGAGTGCGTCGAGGGCGCCGAGCACGTGGTCAGCCTGTGGGACGTGCTCAGCGGGCAGGTGCAGCCGGGCTCCAAGGTCCTCCTGTTCGACGATCACGGCGACCACCAGGGTCCGTCCGGCGCGGAGTTCCTCGCCGGGCGGGGGGCGAAGGTGGAGCTGGCCACGCCGGACCGCTCGATCGCCTGCGAGCTCGGGGCCACGAACTTCTCCGTGCACTTGAAGCACCTCCACCGCGCCGGGGTCACCCTGACCCCCGACGTCCGGCTCCTGTCGGTACGGCCGAAGGGCAATGCGCTCGAAGCGAGGATGCGCAACGTCTACAGCGGCGAGTCGAGCCTCCGGACGGTCGATCAGGTGGTGGTCGAGCATGGGACCCTTCCCGCCGCCGAGCTGTTCCATGCGCTCGAGGCGCGGTCCGGCAATCGAGGTTGCACCGATCTCGACGCGCTGGCGCGCGGCGCGGCGCAGCCGCTCGGCCCGGCGGGTACGTTCTCGCTCTTCCGGGTGGGCGACGCGGTGGCGTCGCGCAACATCCACGCCGCGCTCTACGATTCGTTGCGGATCTGCAAGGATCTTTGAGCAGGCGGTCACGCAGGTTCGCACATCACCCTGTGGGCGGATGCCGAATCGTGTTCGGAGCAGGCATCTGTTACTTTGACTTCATGCGAGGGTACCGGGGATGGGGAGAAGACCCGAACACCTGGGAGAAGGCCGATGAGCACCGATGCCCTGAAGACCATCCGCATGCAGATCATGTGGAACCGCCTCATCGCGGTCGTCGAGGAGCAGGCGCAGGCCCTCGTGCGCACCGCGTTCTCGCCCATCGTGCGCGAGGCGGGCGATCTCTCCGCCGGCGTGTTCGACATCCGCGGAAGAATGCTCGCGCAGGCCGTGACCGGCACCCCCGGCCACGTCAATTCCATGGCGGAGTCGGTCAATCACTTCCTGCGCCACTTCCCCATCGAGACCATGCACGAGGGGGACATCTACATCACCAACGACCCCTGGATGGGCACCGGACACCTCAACGACTTCGTGCTGACGACCCCCTGCTTCCACCGGGGCCGGCTCGTGGGGCTGTTCTCGTGCACGTCGCACCTCACCGACATCGGCGGCGTCGGCTTCGGTCCGGATGCGACCGACGTGCACATGGAAGGCATCTACATCCCGATGCTCAAGCTCGCCGACCGCGGCGTGTTCAACGAGACCCTGATGGCGATGGTCCGGGCGAATACGCGCCAGCCGGTCGAATCGGAAGGCGACGTGTATTCGCTGGCGGCGTGCAACGACGTGGGTTGCGAACGCCTGGTCGAGATGATGACCGAGTTCGACCTGGACGATCTGGACGAGCTCGGCGAGTACATCTGCGAGAGCTCACGCCGCGCGGTGCTCGACGAGATCGCGAAGCTGCCGCGGGGCGAGTACCGGAGCTCGATGCGGGTCGACGGCTACGAAGGCCCCATCGATCTCGTCGCCAGGCTCGAGATTGCCGCCGGCGGCATCACCGTCGACTACGACGGCACCTCGCCGAAGTCGAACCACGGGGTCAACGTGCCGATGGCGTACACCTCGGCCTATACGTGCTTCGGGCTCTCGTGCATCGTCTCCGCCGACGTGCCGAACAACTGGGGCTCGCTCGCGCCGTTCAAGGTGCGGGCGCCCGAAGGGTGCGTGCTCAACGCGCCCTACCCCGCCGCCGTCTGCTCGCGCCACATCATCGGGCAGATGCTGCCCGACGTGGTCTTCGGCGCCCTCACCCAGGCAGTGCCGGAACGGGTCCCGGCCGAGGGGGCGGCCTGCCTGTGGAACGTCACCATGCGCGGCGACAGCGACCGCGCCGCGAACCAGGCGAGCGGCGCGCTGTTCGCGGTTACCGCGGTGTGCAACGGCGGCACCGGCGCGCGGCCGGGCAAGGACGGACTCTCCGCCACCGCGTATCCGAGCGGAGTGCGGGGCACGCCGGTGGAGATCAACGAGTCGGTGTCGCCGGTGGTGTTCTGGCGCAAGGAGCTGCGGCCTGATTCCGGCGGCCACGGGCGCCAGCGCGGCGGGCTCGGTCAGGTCATCGAGATCGAGTCGGCCATCGGCAGGGACTTCGAGCTGCTCGCCTCCTTCGATCGAATCCTCCATCCCCCGCGCGGACGCTACGGCGGCCACGACGGCGACCGCGGCGGGGTTCGGCTCGCCTCGGGCGCGATCCTGAACGGCAAGGGCACGCAGCGCATTCCGGCGGGGGAGCGGCTCATCCTGCACACCCCCGGCGGGGCGGGCTTCGGCGATCCGCACGAACGAGACCCGGCCGCGGTGGCCGCGGACGTCGCGGCCGGCCGTATCTCGCGGGAGACGGCGAAGGCGGTGCACGGAGTCGACGTCGCGACGGGCTGAACGAGACCCTGCGCCGGTCGGTCCGAATCGGGATTCGTGTTCGTGACCCCGGCGGTGACCGCCGCGAAGCGCGCGGGGATCGATTTCGAGGTCGTGAAGTACGACGCGGGCGATTCCGCCGCCGGATCGTCCGGTTCTCCGAATCATTCCTCAGGCGCCGCTTCGCTCCACGGCCTTGCGGTGGGTGCCGGCCGGAATATGGCTCACCCGCTCGAGCTCGCCGGTCTCGAAGAGATGCGGGTCGGCAAGGTAGTCCAGCATCATCCCCGTCGCGTCGTCGCCCCAGAAGAGCTCGCCGCCGACGCGAAACGTCGGGACGCCGTAGACGCCCGCGGCGATCGCCTCCTCGGTCGATCGGCGCAGCGCGTCCTTCACCTCCGGCGCGGAGACGAGGGCATCGGCATCGTCGATCCCGAGCCGCTCGGCCAGCGCCTGCCATCCCGTCTCGCTGTCGATGCCGATACCGTCGCGCCAGATGTGGTCGAACACCACACGCACCGTCGCCGCGTCGCTGCCGCGCGCGATGCACAGGCGCAGCGCCTTGAGCGGGTTGAACGGATGCACCGGCGGGTACCGCAGCGGGATCCCCTCACGATCGGCCCGCCACTGCGAGAAGCGGTAGGTATGGAGGCGCTTGGCCTCGATCTCGGCCGGCCCCTTGTGGCCCCAATGCCCCAGCAGCGCCGCGAACAATATCGGGCGATACGTGACGCTCAAGTCGTGGGGCAGTCGGTCGAAGCGTGCGAGCTGCAAGTAGGCGAAGGGCGAGATGACGTCGAAGTACCAGTCGGCGGTATGCACGGCACGCGGGCTCCTCTTCCCCCTCAATCGAACTCTTCAGTGGTGTAGCGCCACGCCCGTACCGTTCCCGACCAGTGCCCCGCGGGCCAGCCGGCCTTCCTGGCGAGCTCCCGGACGAAGCGAGCCGGCTCCGGGATACCCTTCCATACGCTCGGCAGGAAGGTTGCCCGTTTCTCTCCGTCCCGGATGACGAGCCCGTCGACCCTCGGCCTGAGCTGGGAGACGAGGTCGGCTTCCGACTCCACCTGCATCGGCACGGGGGAGGAGAGCACGGAGATCCTGATGCCGAGTGCTTCCAGGTCGTTCTCCCGGACCGGAGGGAACCTCGGATCCGTGAACGCCGCGGCATGGGCGTTGTGGGCGACGTCCTCCGCGAGCGGGCGGGTCACCGCGAGGCTGCCGATACATCCGCGCAGACGATGGTTCGATGACAGGGTCACGAACGTGGCGCGGCGCTCGCGCAGCGCCGGCGGCAGTCGTTCGAGATCGACGGCGCAAGCCTTTCCGTGCGCGAGCCCGTGACGAACCGAACGCGCGGCGATACCCAGCAGATGCCGCCGCGCTTCGAGGCCGAGACGGTCGCGGGCGGGCTCGAAGAAGGCATAGGCGCCGTAGCCGACCACGCGGTCACGGGGTCCGGCGGTGTCGCCCGAGCTGCGCACGTCGAGGGCGCGCGCTTCCAGACCGCGGCGCTTCGCAAGGTGGAGGAGTCCGTTCACCGCGTGGCGCCCGCACGCCTGCTCGTAGCCGACGGCATCATGGCGCAGCGCGACGATGGCTTCCGAGGTCTCCGCATCGAGGCGGCGCGCGCTCTCGTAGTCGAGATAGTGGCTCAGGTCCGAGCTGATGACGATCGCGGTCTCCGGCCCGCCCCACAGCGCTTCGAGCAGGGTGTCGATCTCGGCGGGGCTCGCCCTGCCCACGAGGAGCGGCACGACGGTGAACCGCGGGAGCACCCGGAGGAGGAACGGGAGATGCACTTCGAGGCTGTGCTCGCGATCGAAGGCCGGATCGAACCGCTGGACGAACGGAAGCTCCAGGGCGCGTCTGACCGAGGCGACGTCGACCGGGACGCGGCCGAGCGGGGTATCGAACGCCTCCGCCCCGGACACCGCCACGCCGCGGACGGGATGATGGTGGGTCGGGCCGAGCAGCACCACCCGCCGCAACGCGTGAGCCCGGGGCTTGAGCCGTGCGTACGCGCTCGCGGCGATGGGCCCGGAGTAGCGGTACCCGGCGTGCGGGGCGATGAGCGCTTTCGGGGCCGGACCCCCGGCCGGAGCGCGTTCCAGGTACGCATCGACCTCGCGGCGCAAGGCGTCGCCGGAGGCCGGATAGAACGTGCCCGCGACGTTCGGCGGCTTCACCCTCCCGGGCCCGATAGCACCGGATGTTCCGGACACGTCCATGCGCACATCTTCAGTCGCAAGGGGTTCGAAGGTCAACGTTCGGCTCGCGGGCCGGCACGCGCCGGATGCGGGCGCGCCGTCCGCTACGCCGGCGCGTACGCCTTCAGGGTACAGCAGCCGCGTTTGCCGGCGGTCCAGGTATCGCACTCGAAGCGGAATCCCGCGCCCTCGAACTTCCCGTAGTCGATCGCCGAGCCGATGTCGCACATCTTCGCCACGTCCTCGTCGTCGAGGCCGTAGTCCTGCCAGGCCTGCTTCAGGGGGCAGGTGGTGTTCAGCACCTCGAACGCTCCGTCGTCGTGGCGCTGCACCTCCGGGTTGAACACCGCACCGCCACCCGCCGAGTGCGCCACATGGTGTTCACCCAGCGCCCGGATCCGGTCGGGAGCGAACTGCCTGATGGATTCCGACATCTCCATGCCCCGCCGGTAAATGGCGCGCTTCATGACCGCGGCCGCCTCTTCCTCGCCCACGACCTTCCGCATCTCGTCGAAGATCAGGTAGTAGAGGACGGCGCGGTTCGCATTCGCGCCTCTGAGCTCGTCTCGCAGGGCATCGGCATCCATGGCTTCCTCCAGCGGATTCGGGACGGGGTCGGACACAGGCCGATCCGGCCGGATCATACTCCCCGCCGGACGGCCGCTGGATTGCGGCTTCGTGCCGGCGAGTACGGTTGCGCAGCAGCCCGGGCTCCGCCTTGACGCGCGGTGGGCCATGCCAATAATGCAGGGCAGGGTGTCCGGTTGCTCCTTGCGACCGCGGCCGGTGCAGGTGGACCAGGGAGGCAACCGCGACATGGCGTACCGCGTCGGCGTGGACGTAGGAGGCACGTTTACGGATTTCTGCGCTTTCGACGAGAGCACCAACGAGCTCCACACGCTGAAGGTGCTTTCCACGCCGGACGAGCCCGGCGCCGAGGTCATGGAAGGCATTACGGCGCTGGAAAGGCGCTACGGGGTCGCGCCCGCGAGCATCACCTACTTCACCCACGGCACCACGGTGGGCGTGAACACGGTGATCCAGCGCAAGGGCGTCAGGCTCTGCCTCTTCGCCACACGGAACTTCGTGGACGTGCTCGAGGTGGCCCGGCTCAAGATGCCGGACCCCTACGATCTCCACTCGAAGCGTCCCGACCCTCTCGTTTCCAAGGACCGCGTCATTCCCGTCGACGAGCGCATGCGGGCCGACGGAACCGTGGAGCGGCCCGTGGACGAGGCGAGTCTCGCGGGCGCGGTGGCGCGGGCGCGGGCGCTCGGCGCCGAGGGCATCGTGATCGCCTTCATCAACGCGTATCGCAACCCCGCGAACGAGCACGCCGCGAAGGCCGTGATCGGGCGCATCGCGCCGGAGCTGCCGGTGTTCTGCTCCAGCGACGTCTGGTCGATCATCCGCGAATACGAGCGCACCGCCACCGCCGTCATCCACGGCTACGTGCAGCCCCGGGTGGAGCACTACCTGACCTCCCTGCAGTACGCCCTCGCCGGCGCCGGCGTCTCCGCCGAGCCGCTGGTGACGAAGTCGAACGGCGGGGTGATGAGCGCGGAGCTCGGCAAGACCGCCTGCGCGCAGATGATTCTCTCGGGCACCGCGGCAGGGGTCATCGGCGCGAGCTTCGTCTCGAAGCTCTCCGGCTTCGGTGACACCATGAGCCTCGACATCGGCGGCACCAGCGCCGACATCGCCTTCATCCGCGACGGCATGCCCCAGTACGGGGTCGGCGAGAAGATCGGCGAGCTTCCCATCTACATCCCCACCGTCGCCGTCACTTCCATCGGCGCGGGCGGCGGATCCATCGCCTGGGTAGACGATCTCGGCGTGCTCAAGGTGGGTCCGGAGAGCGCGGGTTCGAGCCCGGGGCCCGCCTGCTACGGCCGCGGCGGCGATCGCCCCACCATCACCGACGCCTTCGCGGTGCTGGGGTACATCGGACAATTCACGCCGGACGACAGCGCCATCTCGATCGATGCGGGGAAGGCCCGCACCGCGGTGGACACCGTGGCCGGACGCATCGGCCGCAGCACCGAGGAGGCCGCGCAGGCCATCGTGGACATCGCGGTGTCCGGCATGTACGTGGAGGTGAGCAAGCTCATCTCCCGCGACGGCATCGATCAACGGGAGTTCGCGATGCAGGCGTTCGGCGGCGCGGGCCCGATGCTCGCGTGCTTCCTCGCCAGGGAGCTCGGCATGAGGCACGTCGTGGTTCCCCGCACTCCCGGAGTGCTGAGCGCTCTCGGCGGGCTCATCGCCGACATCAAGAACGACTTCATCTCCACCGTCTTCCTCGATCTCGACGAGAGCGCGATGCCCGCCATCCGCGACGCCTGCGCCGCGCTGGAGGCCCAGGCGCGGCACTGGCTGTTCGAGGAGCACCGCTACCGGGGCGACCATCGCATCGTATACTCCGCCGACATGCGCTACCGGGGCCAGTCCTACGAGATCGAGACGGAAATCGACCCGGACCACGTGGCGCGGGGGGATCCGGCAGGGATTGCCGAGGCGTTTCACCGGCGCCACGAGCAGGTCTACGAACACGCGGATCGCGAGGCCGCGGTCCAGATCATCAACCTGCGCATGGTGATCATCGGATCGAGCCCGAAACCCCGTTTTCCGGCATCCGAACGTGTGGACACGACGCCGGAGCCGGTGCGTCACCTTCAGGTGTTCATGGAAGGAGAGCGGCGCCGCGTGCCGTTGTACATGCGCGCGGACCTCGTTCCCGGCCAGCGCTTCACCGGGCCCGCGGTCATCGCCCAGAGCGACTGCACGACCTGCGTGCCGGACGGGCTTCGCGGGGAGGTGGACGGCTTCGGAAACCTGATCCTGACCCCCGTCCCCGTCACCCACTGATCCGCCACCTGCCGAACGTCCGAGGGAGCGAGCCAATGGCCATCGATCGCGTGACCCTGCAGATCCTCGCCAACCACTGCGCCGCCGCCACCGAGAGCATGGCCCACACCCTGTTCCGCACCGCGCACTCCACCTTCGTCAAGGAGACCGAGGACTTCACCACGGGCCTCGCCACCGCCGACGGCAAGACCTTCGCGTCACCCTACGATCTCGGCGCCACCTGGTTCGTCGGCCTCGACTACGGGCGGGCCATCGACCTCGTCGACGGCTACGAGGAAGGCGACCTGTGCATGACCAACGATCCCTACAGCGGCTTCGTCTGCACGCATTCGCCGGACATCCACCTGTGGAAGCCCATCTTCCACGAGAGGGAGCTGGTGTGCTTCTCGGTCGGCCACGTCCACAACACGGACGTGGGCGGCGCGGTGCCCGCCAGCCTCTCCCGGGCGAACACCGAGGTCCACCAGGAAGGCATCCGCTTCCCGCCCTCGAAGCTCTACCGGCGCGGCGAGCTGAACCGCGAGCTGGTCGACGTGATGCTCATGAACGTGCGCATGCCCAAGCAGAACTGGGGCGATCTCAAGGCGCAGATCGCGGCCATGACCACCGGCGAGCGCAAGGTCCACGAGATGATCGGACGGTTCGGCATCGACACCTTCCGCGAGGGCGTCCAGGACCTGCTCGACTACGGTGAGCGGCAGGCGAGGCGCCTCATCGGGCGCATTCCGGACGGGGAGTACTTCTTCGCCGACTACATGGACGAGGATTCCGTGGACGGCAAGCCCTGCCGCATCGCGGTCAACATGATCGTGGACGGTGACGAGGTGGTCTTCGACTTCTCCGAGACGGATCCCCAGCTCACCTCCTCGCTGAACATCCCGACCGGCGGCGATCCCCGCCACGTGCTGCTGATGGTCCCGTACATCTACGTGATGTACACCATGGACCGCTCCGTGCTGCTGAACTCCGGGCTGCTGCGTCCCGCGCGCTGCGTGATCCCGGAGGGGTCGCTGGTGAATCCGAAGTACCCCGCGGCGGTGGGCATGCGCAGCCTGGGCGCCATGCGGTTGCAGTCCTGCGTGTTCGGCGCCTTCGCCCAGGCGCTGCCCGAGGTCGTACCCGCGGCCAGCGGCGACGGTGGTCCGCTCATCAACGTGCGCACCACCGATACGCGCACCGGCCGTCGCCTGATGGCGAACCTGGACCCCATCACCGGCGGCGGGGGTGGGGTCGCGTTCCGGGACGGGACCGAGGGCTCCGGCGCGAACTACGGCTTCCTCAAGAATACGCCGGTCGAGATCAACGAGGCGGAGGTGCCGGTGAAGATCCTGAAGTACGGCCTCGCCACCGACTCCGGCGGGGCCGGCCGCTGGCGCGGCGGTACCGGCACCACGCTCGAGTTCCAGGTCTTCTCCCCCCACACGGTGGTCACCGCGCGCAATCGCGACCGATCCCATTTCACTCCATGGGGCGCGAACGGCGGCCACGCCGGCAAGCCCTCGGCGTTCCTTCTCAATCCGGGATCGAACCGCGAGGCGAATCTGGGCAATACCGACGTCGTCGCCCTGGACCCGGGGGACGTGATCCGGATCACCAGCGCGGGCGCAGGCGGATACGGCAGCCCGCTGGAGCGCGAGCCCGATCGGGTACTGGCCGATGTGCGCCGCGGTTTCGTCACCGCCGGGGCCGCGCGCGCGGAGTACGGGGTGGTGATCGCGGGGGATGCGGTGGACGAAGATGCGACGGACGCGCTGCGCGAACGGATGGCCGCCGCCGACGGGCACCGCGGATTCGGATACAGCGAGGCGCGCGAGGCGTTCGAGCGGGTGTGGACGCGGGAGAACTACGAGGCCCTGGTCGGGATCCTCGCGGGGCTGCCGGTGGACTGGCGCTTTTTCGTGAAGCACCGGGTCTTCGAGGCCGTCGAGCGAATGCCCGAAGCGGAACGCACCGGCGCCGGCGAGGAGGTACGGAGGGCGTTCTCGGCGCTCGCCGCGGAGTACCCGGAGCTGGCGGAGCCTGCGAGCGGCGACCGCTGACGCGGTCGCCTGGCGATTCCGCTACAAGGGCTCGCCGGCGTCCCCGGCCAACACGGCAATGGGCGATGAAGGGGTTTGTTCCATGCGAGTAGCCGAGCACCGGCCATGCGGATGGAAGACGCACGGGTGAACGGATGAACGCTGTCCCCGGCGCCTCTCGCAGAAGCCTCGAGCTCAGGCTCGAGGACGTGAGCAAACGCTTCGGGGCGGTCACGGCCCTGGAGCGCGCGGACCTTGCCGTCGAACCCGGCCTGCTGCTCTCGCTGCTCGGACCCTCGGGCTGCGGGAAGACCACCACGCTTCGAATCATCGCGGGCTTCGAGGCGCCGGACACCGGGCGGGTGGTCATCGACGGCCGGGACATGGGCCTGCTGCCGCCGAACAAGCGCGGTCTGGGGATGGTGTTCCAGAACTACAGCCTGTTCCCGCACATGACGGTGGGTGACAACATCGCCTTCGGCCTGAAGATGGCCGGGGCGGGCGCCGGCGAGATCAGAAGGCGCGTCGGCGAGATGCTGGACCTCGTCCACCTGCCGGGCCACGAGGAGCGCTTTCCGCACCAGCTTTCCGGTGGCCAGCAGCAGCGGGTGGCGCT
Organism: uncultured Gammaproteobacteria bacterium; assembly: GCA_958295835.1. Lineage (GTDB taxonomy): Bacteria > Pseudomonadota > Gammaproteobacteria > HK1 > HK1 > HK1. The sequence goes on along the minus strand of OY282378.1, from coordinate 1,674,142 downwards.
CGCGCGCTCCCTGGTGACGGATCCGTCGGTGCTGCTGCTCGACGAGCCCCTGGGCGCGCTCGACAAGAACCTGCGCGAGAACATGCAGTTCGAGCTCAGGAGGATCCAGCAGACCCTGGGAATCACCACCATCCTCGTCACCCATGACCAGGAAGAGGCGCTCACCCTGAGCGACCGGGTCGTGGTGATGAACGAGGGCCGAATCCTGCAGGTCGGCACACCCAGCGATGTCTACGAGTATCCGCGCACGCGCTTCGTCTCCGAGTTTCTCGGCACCTCCAACCTGTTCGAGGGCGCCATCGAGGCCCGCCGTGGCGGCCGCAACGGCGGCGGATTGCGGGAGTTCACGGTACGCTTCGGAGAACGCGCGGTGGTGCTGCGCGTCACCGCGGGTGACGACGTGGCCGGAGGCCCGGCGATGATGGCGGTGCGGCCCGAGAAGATCACTCCCTCGGAGCACCGTCCCGAGAGCGGCAACATGCTGGAAGGCCGGGTGCTCGGCCACGTATTCCGCGGCAGCTACCATGCCTACGAGGTCACGCTCGCGGGCCGCGAAGAGCCGGTGTTCGTCTACAGCCAGGCGCGCAGCCGCTCCGGAGACAGGGTGTTCAAGCCGGGACAGCGCATGCACTTGAGCTGGAGCGAGGAGGATTCCGTCATACTGACCCGGGACTGAGCGGCGGGCGCGGCCGAGGCGCCGGTCCGCCGGAGGAAGCTCGGAGCCGTTCCGGGGCATCGGGTCCCGGAGGCGATCTCTACCACAGGAGGAGCGACGCAATGGAGACGAGAAGCATGAAGCGCCGGGCCAGGAGCCTGGTCACGGCAGCCGCGGCCGCGGCCGGAGTTGCCGCCGGCGGGGGCGTTCTGGCCCAGGACATCACCGTGACCTCCTACGGCGGCATCTGGGAGACCGCCATCAAGGAGTGCTACGCCTCGGAGTTCGAGAAGCGCACCGGCTACAAGGCCAACGTGCTCATCGGGAGCCCCGCGCAGTGGATGAGCCAAGTCGAGGCGAATCCTGAGAACCCGCCGGTCCACGTTCTGGTCTCCACCGAGCCGAACACCATCGCGGCGGGTGACGGCGGCCTCATCGAGAAGCCCACCGAGGCCGACATCAAGCACCTCGCGGACGTTCCGCAGATCTTCAAGGACGCGGTGGACGGCTACGGCGCCTGCTTCGACTACGGTGCGTTCATCATCGCCTACAACAAGAACACGGTGAAGAATCCGCCGAAGACCATCAAGGAGTTCGTGGACCGCACCCTCGCCGGCGAGTGGGTCGCGACCCTGCCGTCCATCAGCTACGCGATCTCGACCACGGTCATGATCTGGGGATTCGCGGACACGTACGGCGGCGGCGTTGACGACATCCAGCCCGCCATCGACGTCGTCAACAGGATGAAGGACAGCGGCAACCTGATCTCCTGGAGCAGCGTGACTGATTTCCTCAACCAGATGTCGACGGGCGAGGCGGACATCGGCATGTACTGGGACGGCCGCGCCTGGGCGTTCATCGACAAGGGCAACGACTGGATGGAAGTCGTGGTCCCCGAGGACAAGGCGGTCATGACCTGCGTGGCCATGAACAAGGTGAAGAACGCGCCGGACTCGGTGTGGGAGTATCTGAACATCGTCTACGAACCGGGTCCGATGTCGTGCTTCTCCAACCATCTTCAGTACGGTGTCACCAACAGGAACGTGATCTACTCGGACAAGATGAAGAGCCGCATCACGCCCTGGGAGGAGACCCGCCACGCTCCGCCCCGTGAGGTCGGGCGGAAGTCCGCAGACTGGATCGAGCGCTGGAACAAGGAGGTCGGATTCTGAGGCGGGCCTGACCGTTCCGCTTTCCTCGTATCCCCGCCTTCTTCCCGCCGCCGGGGAGAAGGCGGGGGCTTTTTCTTGATGTACGGCTGAATGGACGGCGGGCCGCCGACTGGAGAATGGGTAGCGTTTCCAAGCGCCGAGACGGCCTCGCCGCCGCCCGCGATACCCCGCCGCGCGGGCGCGGCAAGGGCTTCTCGGGTACGGTAAGCCCCTGGTGGATTCTGGTGACGGCGATCTTCCTCGTCGTCTTCTTCATCGCGCCCATCGTCAACAACGTCCTGAACACGGACTCGCTCGCAACGCTCGCGGAGCAGCGCAGCGCCGGCTTCTACTATGCGAAGCTGTTCACCGACGCGTACTACCTGAAGATCGTCTGGATCACGGTGCTGCTCAGCGTCGGGGTCACGCTCATCTGCGTGGTGATCGGCTATCCCGTGGCACTCTTCCTGGTGCGCCACTCCGGCAAGTGGTCCGGGCTCGTCATCTTCCTGCTGATCGCGCCGCTGCTCACCTCCATCATCATGCGCACGTTCGGATGGCGGGTCATCTTCGCGCGACGCGGGATGCTGAACGACTTCCTGCTGAGCGTGGACTTCATCGAGCGGCCGATCTCGTTCCTGAACGGCCCGGGCTCGGTGGTGGTGGGGCTGGTGCACGTGCTGGTGCCGTTCATGGTGCTCTCCATCGCCTCGGTCCTGCGCAGCATCGACCCGCACCTGGAGGAGAGCGCGCGCATCCTCGGCGCGAACCGCGCCATGACCTTCCTGAAGGTCACGCTGCCGCTCAGCCTCGACGGCATCGGCACCGGCTTCATCATCGTGTTCCTGCTCGCCAACGGCAGCTTCGTGACCTTGCTGCTGCTCGGTGGAGGAGAGCTGAAGACGCTTCCGCTGCTCATCTACCAGCAGTTCACCATCAGCCGGGACTTCCAGTTCGCCGCCGCCATGAGCAACGTGCTGCTCGCCATCGCGGTAGGCTGCCTGTACCTGCAGCTCCGACTCATCAAGCGCAAGGGGGTGGGTGGATGAAACGCCGTCCGGCGCACGCGATCCGGGCACGAGCGCCCGGGATCTCGCTGCTCGCCTACATGATCGTGTTCTTCGTGTTTCTCCTCGGCCCCATCGCCATCGTGGTGGCCATCTCGTTCACCACCACGGAGTACGTGGCCTTTCCGCCCAAGGGGTTCTCGTTGCGCTGGTACGAGCGATTCTTCGACTACGAACCGTTCATCGACAGCTTCATCGTCTCGGTGGAGCTCGCCGTCGCCACCGCCGTCGTCGGCGGTCTCATGGGCGTGCCGGCCGCGCTCGCGGTGACCCGCGGCAAGGTGCCCTTTGCGGACTCCATCATGACCTTTCTGCTCTCGCCCCTCTCCATGCCGCTCATCGTGGTGGGCTTCGCACTGCTGTTCTACCTCTCGGCGCTCGGGCTGGGGGTCTCGTTCACCTCGTTGCTCATCGCCCACACGGTGATCAGCGTGCCCTACATCATCCGCACCGTGGCCGGGGTCTACCGCGGCATCTCGCCCGACTACGAGGAGACCGCCGCGGTGCTGGGAGCGAACCGGCTCCAGATCTTCCGGTACGTCACCCTGCCCATGATCAAGCCGGGAATCTTCGCCGGGATGCTCTTCGCGATGCTGATCTCCATCGACAACCTGCCGATCTCCTTCTTCTTCGGCAGCGCCCACACCAACACGCTGCCGGTGGTGATGCTCTCCTACCTGGAACACCAGTTCGATCCTTCAGTGGCAGCGGCGAGCAGCATCCAGCTCCTGGTGGCGGTCATCGGCCTGTTCATCGTGGAGCGCATCTATGGTCTCGATGCCATGGCGCCCGCGACCTGAGCCCGCGACGACCGGCGGGCGCGTGGCTGGTCCGGCCTCGAAGCGAAGAGGGCGCGTTGCGACGCATCCGAGGCATCGCTTATGATGCGGCCGGCACCGGATGCCCATATGCTCCGCGCATGGGAATCGGGGCCGCCCGAACCGAACGGCGCCGGTCGATGAGTCCGCACATGTAGCGGTGGCTGCATTCGATAGCCGCGTCGCCCCAACCGAGTGTCACCCATGAGTTCGGTGCGTTCTCCGGGAGGAACCGGCTCACATCGGTCGGGAAGAGCCCTGAGTTGCAGTCGAATTCGTCACCAACCACAGGAGGAAGGAGAATGAATCTTCGCAAGCTTTCCAGGGCGATTGCCGTCACCGGCGTCGCCGTCACCGTGGGGCTGGCCGCATCCACCAGCGTCCATGCGCAGAAGCGCGTGAAGTGGAAGATGCAGAGCACGTGGTCCAGCTCGCTCGCACATCTCGGCGAGTCCGGCGTGCGTTTCTCGAAAGACATCGACCGCCTGTCCGGCGGCAAGTTCCAGATCAAATTCTTCGAGCCGGGCGCGCTGGTGCCGGCGCTGGAGTGCTTCGACGCCGCGTCCAAGGGTTCGGTGGAAGCGTGCTGGACCACCCCCGGCTACCACACCGGCAAGCTCGGCGCGGGCGTCGCGTTCTTCACCGCCGTGCCCTTCGGCCCGCAGCTCGGGGAATATCTCGCCTGGAAGTGGTTCGGCGGCGGCAACGACGTCCGCGACGAGGCGTACGCCAAGCACGGTCTGATAGCGTTCGATTCCCTGTGCATCGGCCCGGAGACCTCCGGCTGGTTCCGGGAGGAGATCAAGAGCGTCGACGAGCTGCGCGGCTTCAAGATGCGCTTCTTCGGGGTCGGCGCCCAGGTGATGCAGAAGCTCGGCGTATCGACCCAGCTCCTGGCCGCCGCCGACATCTATCCGGCGCTGGAGAAGGGGGTCATCGACGCGACCGAGTTCTCCATGCCGGCCATGGACATCAACCTCGGCTTCCACCAGATCGCCAAGTTCAACTACTACCCGGGCTGGCACCAGCAGATCTCGTGCTCCGAGATACTGATCAACCAGGCGAAGTTCGACGCGCTGCCCGACGAGTACAAGGCGATGATCGAGATCGCGGCCGGCCACCAGGTGGCCTACACCTACGCGGAGACGGAAGCGAGGAATCCGGGGGCGATGAACAAGATGCTCTCGGAGTACGGCGTCACCAACAAGCGCTGGTCGGATGAGGATCTCGCCAGGTTCGAAGCGGCGTGGCGGGAAGTGGCCGTCGAGGTGGGCGAGAAGGACGAGCTGTGGAAGAAGGCGGCCGAGAGCTACTTCGCCTGGCGCGAGGTCTACAAGACCTGGGGCGACGCCCAGTCGCTCGACAGCACGTACCTCGAATAAGGCCGGGACAAGGCCGCGGCCGGCCCCGGAACGGGGTGTCCCTCGTGCCTCGTACCGTAGCGAGAGAGTGCATCGGAGCCCGGATCCCCGGGCTCCGGGCGTTTGGTCCGCCCGCGGCGACCGCTGGTGAGGTCGTACTCGGACCAGCCTCGCGGGCGGGCGGGACGCAGGTCCGTTCCATGCGAGCGACACCGACCACTGGCTCCGGGGGAGCGTGATGGAGCTGATCTCGAAAGCCGCACGCAACGTCGCGATCGTCGCGCCGGTCGCGATCCTCGTGCTCGTCGCGCTGGCGTACGCGTACGTGAGCGGTCTCGACGCCGAGGGCCAGGAGGAGCTGCTCTACTTCGTGCAGGACTACCTCCCGATCGTGATGTTCCTCACCCTCGCGACCCTGCTGTTCTCCGGCTACCCGGTGGCGTTCATCCTCGGCGGGCTGGCGCTGCTCTACGGGATGATCGGGTACTTCCTGGATGTCTTCTCGCTGATCGAATTCTTCAACTTCCTGCCGCGGATCTGGGGAGGCGCGGCGGAGAACCTGGTGCTGGTGGCAGTCCCCGCCTTCGTGTTCATGGGCGTGATGATGGAGCGCAGCGGCGTCGCCAACGACCTCCTCTACTGCGTGCAGGTCCTGCTCAAACGGGTTCCCGGCGCCTTGGCGCTGGCGGTGTGCATCATGGGCACCATCCTCGCCGCGATGACCGGCATCATCGGCGCCTCGGTCACCATGATGACCGCGCTGGCGCTGCCCACCATGCTCCGCCAAGGCTACAGCCACGGCCTCGCCTGCGGGACCATCGCCGCGTCCGGCACCCTCGGCATCCTGATCCCGCCGAGCATCATGCTCATCATCATGGCCGACCTGCTTCAGGTCTCGGTCGGCAACGTGTTCATGGCCGCGCTCATGCCGGGGCTGCTGCTCGCCGGCCTCTACCTGCTCTTCGTGTGGACGGCCTCGCTCCTGAAACCCTCGATCGCCCCTCCGTTGCCGCCGGATCTCCTGCAGGTGCCCAAGGGCGAGATGCTGCCGCTCATCTTCAGGAGCTTCCTGCCGCCGGTCTTCCTCATCACCCTCATCAAGGGGGCGATCCTCTTCGGGTTCTCCACCCCCAGCGAGGCCGGCGCGGTGGGCGCCTTCGGGGCCATCCTGCTCGCGTGGTTCAACAGACGGCTGAGCTTCAAGGTGCTCGAGAGCGTATGCCACGCCTCGGCGCGCACCGTCGCGATGATCTTCTTCATCATCATCAGCGCGACCTGCTTCGCCTACGTCTACCGGTCACTGGGCGGCGACGACATCGTCGAGCACCTGATCCTGGAAGCCGGGCTGTCCTCGTGGGGGCTCCTCTTCCTGCTGATGGGGATCACCTTCGTCCTCGGCTTCTTCCTCGACTGGATCGAGATCACCCTGATCGTCCTTCCGGTCTTCGCGCCGCTCGTCGCCGGCCTGGACTTCGGGGACCACGTCCCCAAGGGCGACATCATCTTCTGGTTCATCATCCTGATGGCGGTGAACCTCCAGACTTCCTTCCTGACGCCGCCTTTCGGCTTCGCGCTCTTCTACCTGAAGGGGATCGCGCCGAAGGAGATCAAGATCCAGAGCGTCTACAAGGGCATCATTCCTTTCGTGAGCATCCAGGTACTGGGGCTCATCCTGGTGATCTGGAAGCCGGAGATCGCACTCTGGCTGATGCGCTCGGTCTACGACCCGGGCTGACGACGAGCGAGGCTGACGAGCAATGACCCCCGCCGCACAAGAGACGGCGCCGGCTGCGCCGAGTACCCCGGCGGCACCGGCTGCCTCCACGGCGACGGCTGCCTCCACGGCGACGGCTGCCGCTGCGGCGCCGGACACCGCCGCCGGACAGCGCCGCCGCTACGACGATCGCTCCGAATGGCCCGCCCTCGCCGTCTGGTCCGAGCGGCTTCGGGTCGTCGTCGATCGCATGGGCCGCTTCGGCGCGTGGATGGTGCTGCCGCTGGTGGGCATCACGGTCATGGACGTCTGCATCCGCAAGGTCGGCAAGTTCCAGGTGACCCTGGTGGAGATCTTCGGGCGTTTCTTCGACTCCACGGTGCTGCAGGAGCTCGAATGGCACTTCCATACCGGGTTGTTCGCGCTCGTGCTCGGCTACGGCTACATCTGGAACACCCACGTGCGGGTCGATCTCATCCGCGAGCACCTGGCGTTTCGCAAGAAAGCCTGGATGGAGCTGATCGGTCTCACCGTCTTCCTGATCCCGTATACCTGCATCGTCGTCTATTTCGCGGTGGTCTACGCCGTCGATTCGTTCCTGATGAATGAAATTTCGGCGTCCACGGTCGGGCTCACCCATCGCTGGATCATCAAGAGCGTGCTGGTGGTGGGGCTGGTCTTCGTCCTCATCGCCGGCGTCTCGGTGCTGCTGCAAGTGCTCTCGGTCCTGTTCGGCCCGCAGGACCTGCGCTATCCGCTGATGACCATCGAATGGCCCGAAGAGCAGGGCAGCAAGATCGAGGGCAAGGAACGGCTCGACCTCTCGAAGGCGGAGGACGTGCTCAGGGCCCGGGCCGCGCAATCCGGCCACCTCAGGGACAGCGGCGGATCGGCCGCAGCCGGCTGATCCGCATCGCCCACCGCTCCGGCGCCAGGCCGATGCTGGACTGGGAAAAGCTCTTCAAGCGGTACGTCTGGGACGAGGAGAAGACGCCTTACTTCACCGCCGTCGGGCGTCTGACGCGCTCGCAGGCGGACAGCGAGATCCACGTCTACAGCGTGTTCCTCGGCATCCTCTTCGCGGTCGTCACCCTCGCCTCGACCACCGAGGCGTCACCGTACGGGCGCTCGATCGACGTCGCGTTCTACGGATTCACCGTCATCTGCGCGGCGGTGGTCCTCGCGTTCGCCAAGTACTACCCGGCCGCGCTCTACTGCGCCGCGACCCCGGTCGGGGCGCTCGTCTTCTTCTTCGTCAAGGGCTTCAGCCCGAAGCTCACGCCGCTCGACCACGTGGTGATCCTCGTCGTGCTCCTGCTCCTGCTGCGCTACTCGGTCCGGGTCCTGGCGATCGTGCGCCGCTACCCGGAGCTGCCGCCGGGCAAGCCGTCGAGCGGGCCGCCCGGCCGGCGCCGCCGGCCATGAGCATCCCGGCCGGGGAGATGGACTCCCCGTTTCCGTGATCGATCTCGACCGATTGCTGGCCCTGGTACGCGCTCTCAATCGCGAAGGCGTGGACTACGCGGTGGTCGGCGCGGTCGCCCTCGGCCTGCACGGGCTTGCGCGGGCGACCGAGGACCTGGACCTCTTCGTACGGCCGACCCCGGACAACGTCGTGCGGCTCAAGCGCGCGCTGTCCGCGGTCTGGCCGGATCCCGACATCGATACTATTGACGCCAGCGATCTCGCCGGCGAGTACCCGACCATCCGATATGGCCCGCCCGACGGTTCCTTTACCCTGGACCTGCTCTCACGGCTCGGCGAGAGGTTCAGGTATGAGGACATCGAGACCACCACGCTGATGATCGAGGGCGAGCCCGTGCAGGCGGCAACTCCCCGCATGCTGTACGTGATGAAGCGCGATACGTTGCGGCCTCTGGACCACGCGGACGCAGCGGCGCTACGGCGCACCTTCGGCCTTGAGGACGAATGATGCCGGTCCACCGGTTCCGTCACGTGGAGGACGTGCCGCCGGTGGCGCCGCTGCCGTCGGGCTCCGAGCGAGCTCGCCGCCTGCGCGCGTTGTGGGGTGGCTGGTCACGCATTCTTCCGCCACTCGATCTGCGAGGCGTGCGCCGCTATCGAAGCATGGAAGAGGCCGCCGCCGACCGCGAGGCGGCGGTGGTCCGGCGCGCCCGCGATCTCCTCGGGAAACGTCGTGCCCACGACCCGGAGGGCGTCTCTCGATAGCAGGCGGCCCGGATTACGTCCGGCTCGTGGCCGGAATCGAGGATGGATACAACCATCGCGCGCGGCCTTGCATTCGCACGCCTATTGTTGCAGGCGCTCCTGCCGTTGCAGGGGCTCCTGCCGTTGCCTGCGCGGCGCCCGTCCCGATGGCTGGAATCGTCAGGGCTGTTGCACGGCCGCATCGTCGAGATCTTGATCTTGCGCGGGTTCGCCAGCAGGATTCGGGCACGCCGGCCATCCGGGAGGACAGCATGAACCCCAAGGCGCAACGCATGGCGCTGGCCGAGCTGCCGCCCCTGGCCGAGGTGCGCAAGCACCGGCGGATTCGATGGTACCGATGCCCCATCGAGCCGGCCAGGCTCCGGGAGCTCGCGGAGCCGAGCGATGCGCGGGGCCTGCTCCAGGCGACGGGTCATCTGGGGATCTGGACCGCCACGGGTATCGCCGCCTACTCCCTCTTCACGAACGAGATATGGTGGGGCTTCTGCATCGCGCTTTTCCTGCACGGCACCGTCGCTTCGTTCTTCACCGCTCCGCACCACGAGCTCTGCCACACCACCGTGTTCAGGACGAAACGGCTCAACGACTTCTTCCTGACCATCTTCTCCTTCCTCGGCTGGCTGAACTTCCACGTCTACAAGTTCAGCCACAGCTACCACCATCGCTTCACGCTGTTCCTGGAAGGGGATCGCGAGGAGGTGCTGCCGGTGAAACCTTCGCTGCACCCCCTCTACCTGTTGCAGTTGTTCACGGTCAACGTCACCGGCGGGTACCAGTCGCGGGGGTTGGTCCCCACGCTGAAGAACTTCGTCGAGATCGCGCTGAACCGTTTCGACAATCCCTTCAACTCCTGGGGTGCGGAGCTCTACGAGGGACACGGGGAAGAGCGGATGAAGGCCGTGCGGTGGGCCCGATGCGTGCTGCTCCTGCACGGGGGCGTGATCGCCGTCTGCATCGGGATCGGGGAGCCCGTCGTGGCGGTGCTCGTGTCCGGATCGGTGTTCTTCGCCAACTGGCTCAGGTACTTCGTCGGCGTGCCCATGCACTGCGGCTTGCGAAGCGACGTCCCCGACTTCAGGAAATGCGTCCGCACCATCACCCTCGACCCCGTCTCGCAGTTCCTGTACTGGTATATGAACTGGCATCTGGAGCACCACATGTATGCCGCGGTCCCTTGCTACAACCTCGAGAAGCTGCATCGGACGGTCGCCCGCGACATGCCGGAAACGCGCACCCTGATCGGCGCCTGGAGGGAGATGCGCGAGACCTGGAAGCGCCAGCGGAAGGACCCCGGCTACGAACACGACACCCCGGTTCCGGCGTCCATGGCCGGCGTGCGGGAGGATGTCGGGCCGCTCGCCGCGTCCATCGGGAGTTTGGCCCCGCGCGCCCTGGTCTGACAAGACCTGCTACCCGGGTCCTCGCGATCATGCGCCACCACCCGGAACTGCCGTCGGACAAGCCGTTGCCCGGGCCGTCCGGCGGGCGCCGCCGGCCATGAGTACACCGGCCGGGACTGCCGGCCGGCGGTCCGCCTCACTCGCGCGGGCGCACCGGTTTCTGCTCGACCGCTTCCGCCTCCATCTCCGGCTCTACCTCGTGCTGGGCGGCGGACTCACTCTGGTCAACCTGTTCACGGGCGCGGGCTGGTGGTCGTTCACGCCGGTCTGCGGATGGGGCATCGTGCTGGCCGTTCACTACTTCTACGTCCGCGCGGCGAACGTGGACGACGCCTGGGTCCGGGAGCGCGCCGACGACCTCAGGGTCAGGAGCTACGACCTCGGCCACATCATCGATTTGAAGGAGCGGGTCGAGCGCGGTGACGCGAGCGTGCGCCCGGGCAGCGAGCGGGGAGGTGGAGGCAACCGCCCGTAACCGCCGCGTGCAGCCGGTATTCCGTCGCTCCGTCCCTGCGTCCGATTCGTGCCGGATTCGATCCCTTGTCCGGAAAGCGACATGGCCGGGAATCGTCCCCGACTCGCGGATCCCCGCTACCCGCGCCCGTACCCGCACCCGCTTTCGCGTACAAGATTCGCGGACATGACGGCCGGCGGCCCGCGTGTTTCCCGTCGTTTCCGCGGGAGCAGGGGACCGGAGCGGATGGGACGCCCGCGTTCCCGGAGAGGCACGTCGTTCCTGCGGAGGTGTCCGGTTCCGGTCACGCCGGATCCGGGCTACCAGCCGCCGGTTTCGAGCCAGTGGTCGACCTCGTCCATCCGGTCGTGGCCCCAGAACGGCTCTCCATCGACCATGAAGAACGGTGAGCCGAAAATCCCGCGCTCGACCGCGTCGTTCGTCACTTCCTTCAGCCGCTCCTTGATCGCGGGCTCCTGAATGCCGGCGAGGAGGGCGTCGCGGCCCGTGCCGGAGTCGGCCGCGACGTCCGCAACCACGTCGGGCTCGGAGATGTTGCGGCCGTCGACGAAGTACGCGCGGTACAGCGCTTGCGCGAGGGGTCTGGCCGCGCCCTCGTCGGCCTGCTCCATCCAGTACACGGCGCGGCAAGCCGCGACGGTCGGGATCGGGAAAGGCTCGGGAAACTCGAACGGCACCTCGAGGCGCCGCGCGCTGCGCTCCATGTCACGCCTCGAGTACGCGCCCAGCATCGGCCGGTCCACGACCGGAGAGGAGCCCGTGACCTTCATCGCCACGCCCATGAGATAGGGACGCCACGCGACGTCGCGGCCATGCCGCGCCGCGATCGCGTCGATGCGCTCGCTCGCGAGGTATCCGTACGGAGAGGAGAAGTCGAAGTAGAACTCGATGGGGTTGGGCATCGTTGCTGGTCCTCGTTTCGTGGGATGGCGGGAACATGTTTGCGATACTGTATCGGAGATCCGCGCCTGCTTCCGGCACCGGAGCCGGGCTGATCGACGTATTCCCGGTTCCGCCGCGGCGCGTTTGCCGCATCCGGCCCCATTCGTCCGTGAAGTCTCGTGAAAAATGACGAACAATTGTGCGGTCGGGTGGCCGCGGGCGGCGGCCCTGTTTTGAATCTCGTTGTCGGGGACAAGAGCAGGACGGACACGATGAGCGGACGAACCACGGTGGTCATTCAAGGCGTCGAGTCTCCGGGCGAAGTACCCGGCATCGAGGCGCTCGAAACGAATGCGGAGTTCCGATGCGTAGGCGACCTCAATGCGCTGCGCCGTGCGTTGCCGGGCGCCGAGGTACTGCTGGGATGGAACTTCGCCGCCGCCGACGTCATCCACGCCTTCGACCGCGCGGACCGGCTGCGGTGGATCCAGTGGGGCGGCGCCGGTGTGGATGCAGCCTTGTTCCCCGCTCTCGTGGAGAGCGAGGTCACTCTGACCAACGTTCGTGGCGTGTTCGATCAGGCAATGGCGGAGTACACCCTGGGCATGATTCTCGCATTCGCGAAGGATTTCCGCGGGACCGACACATTGCAGCGCGAACGCAAGTGGCTGCACCGCCCGACCGAGCCGGTGGCGGGAACGAAGGCGCTCGTCGTGGGCGTCGGCAGCATCGGTCGTGCCATCGCGCGCACGTTGCGGGCGGTCGGTATCGAGGTCGAGGGGGTGGGCCGCACCGCGCGCGACGGTGACGCCGAATTCGGCCGGGTGCGCGGCAACGAGGATCTGAACCGCGAGCTCGGTTCCGCGGACTGGGTGGTGCTGGTCACCCCGCTCACCGGGCAGACCCGGGGCTTGTTCGACGCGGCGCGGTTCGCGGCGATGAAGTCCACGGCGCGCTTCTTCAACCTCGGACGCGGCGCGCTGGTGGACGAGCCGGCACTGATCGAGGCGCTCGAGACCGGAGTCATCGCCGGGGCGGGTCTCGACGTCTTCTCCGAGGAGCCACTGCCGGCCGGGAGTCCGCTATGGGGGATGGAGAACGTGGTCGTCTCGCCGCACATGTCCGGCGACTTCCGTGGCCACGAGGAGGCCATGGCGAGCATATTCCTCGACAACTTCCGGCGCTATCGTGCCGGCGAACCACTGGTGAACGTCGTCGACAAGCGGCTCGGCTTCGTCCCCGGATGATGCGCCGAGCCGCTGTTCAGTCTCCCGCTACGCCGCTTGGCGGGTGCCGGTCGTGCAGGGTGCGGGGCTGATCCGGGCACCATCCTTCGGGGCTCGGCTACAAGGGGCGGCACTACTCCATCGCCATTTTACGCATGTCGAACGCGCATCCCCACAGGTCGGGAGACCGCGGGGGCGACGCAGGCGTCCGACCCTGCGCGAGTCGAGTCATCGTGGGCGCCGCGTTCGCAGTGACACTGCGAACTCCAGCACCGCCCGCGCGAGAGTAGCCTTGTCCGCGCCGGTGCGCATCAGGGTCGGAGCTATGCGCACGGGACGATCGAACCCGGCCGCGTCCGCTGCATCCTCCGAATCGATGATCCAGGCATCCACGACGTCCCCGTAGTGCCGCTCGATGGCGCGGTTCGAGACGTCGAGGCCGAGCTCGCGCATCATCTTCGCGGTAGGACCCTTCACCGCGCTGCCCCCGATGATCGGCGAGACCCCGATCACCGGCGCGGCGGCGCGGATCGCATCACGCATTCCGGGCACCGCGAGGATCGGGTCGATGCTGATGAAGGGGTTGGACGGACACACGACCACGCAACGCAACGAAGGATCGGCGAGCGCCGCCAGCGCCGCCCCGCACGGGCGCGCGTCCCCGGCGCCCTCGAAGTCGAAGCCGGTGACCACCGGCTCGCACTGGTAGCGCACGAAGTAGTGCTGGAACGGCAGCCGCCCGCCCGGAGTGCGTACGGTGGTGCGTACCGCTGCGTCGCAGGCAGGCACGATCCGCGCGCGCACCCCGAGGCGACGAGCCACGTCCTCGGTGACGTGCGACAGCGGTTCGCCGGCCGCGAGGCGGCGGGTGCGCTCGACGTGCAGGGCGAGGTCGCCGTCGCCGAGCCGGAACCAGCCCTCTCCGCCGAGAGCGGCCAGTGCCTGCATGAACGTCCAGGTCTCGCCGCTACGCCCCCAGCCGGTCTCGGGGTTGGCGAGCCCGGCCAGCGTGTAGAGGACGGTGTCCGCGTCGGGACAGATGCGCAGCCCCAGATGATCGAAGTCGTCGCCCGGGTTGCAGATCACGGTGAGCGAATCGGGCGGCAGCACGCGGTGCAGGCCGAGCGCGAGCTTCGCGCCTCCGACGCCGCCGGACAGCGCCACCACCGGGCCGATGTTCATCAATGGTCCAAGGCACTCACGCGAGCATGTCGGGAAGGAAGTCGCCTGGGGTTCGTTTCTCGATCACCGGAGCCGTGGCGCCGGCGGATGCCGGCCTCGTCGGGCGCGGGGTGTGCCGTTTCCGCTCGCGGGCGACCGGAGGGCGGACGCGCGGGACGGCAGGCCGTCGCCGACCGGGCATTCGATGATCGATCCAGCCGCTTCCGCATCGGGGAAACGCACGCGCCGGGAAGGCGCGCACTCTCCTCCAGCAACCCGTAGCCGCGGAGCCTCCGGCGGCCCGCTGCGCCGCAACCGCACCGTCGCCGACACCCGGTTGAGCACTGGGCAATCGTCCGGCGACCGCACCTCGACGTCAAGGCGCCGACAAACCTGCGGCTTCAACGATGTGCCTTCGCGATGCCCGTTGGCCAAGTGAAAAATATTTTGCAAATAAGAACGATTTAGATTTAGATCTTCCATCGGTCGACCAGGGTCCCGGGATTCCGAGGCTCCGGATCCCCGGACGCCAAGGCTCGTGACAGCCGCGGGAGGAGACACGATGGATGCTTTCACCCCGACGACGACCTGCGACATCCTCGGCTTCGCCCTGCTCGCGGGGCTATCCGAGCGACCGCGGTCCCGGACCGCGGCGGTCGAGACGGTTCGTGCGCTCTGCCTGCCCTGGCTCACCCCCATCCGCGAAGTCGTCGGGGGCCTCGTCTCCGACTACTGCGCAGCGCGGTATCTGGCCGCCCAGTATCTGCATGAGAAGGGTGACCCGCGGAACTTGGTGGATGCCGAATTCGAGGGGCTCTCCAAGTCACCCGGAGGCTCCGCCTCTCCATCCGGGAGCGGGTCACCTGCGCCCTCGTTCGGCGCTCACACCGGCTCTTCTCCACCGCCGCCACGTTGCGGCCTGCATACCACCGACCCTCGATGAAAGGAGCATTCCCATGAAACACCGATTCGTTCATCTCCCCCTCGCGATCGCCGCGGCGACGTTCTCCGTGTCCGCCACCGCCGCGCTGGAGCCGGTCACCCGGACCTACGTGGACATCGCCCACGCGGCCTACGAGGACTCCCTGATCAGCGCGCGGGCGTTGCGCGAGACCATCCGCGCGTTCCTCGACGCCCCCTCCGCGGCGACCCTGGAGCAGGCGCGCGACGCCTGGATCGAAGCCCGCGTGCCCTACCAGCAGACCGAGGTGTACCGCTTCGGCAACCCCATCGTCGACGAGTGGGAAGGCACGGTGAACGCCTGGCCGCTGGACGAGGGCCTGATCGACTACGTCGATGCGGACGCCTACGGTTCGGAGAGCGAGGAGAACACCTTCTACGCCGCGAACGTCATCGCGAATCCGACCCTGACGGTGGCCGGGCGCGCCATCGACGCCGGCGCCATCGACGCGGATCTGCTCCGCTCCCTGCACGAAGTCGACGAGGTCGAGGCGAACGTCGCCACCGGCTACCACGCCATCGAGTTCCTGCTCTGGGGCCAGGACCTCAACGGCACCGGTCCGGGGGCGGGCGAGCGCCCGGCCACCGACTTCATGCCCGGCGCGGGCTGCACCGGCGGCCACTGCGAGCGGCGGCGGGCCTATCTCATGGCCGCCACCGATCTGCTGATCGCGGATCTCGAAGAGATCGTGGCCGCGTGGGCGACGGGCGGCGCAGGGCGCACGACCCTCGACGCGCTGCCGGCCACCGGACAGATCGCGGTGATGCTGAACGGAATGGGCAGCCTCTCCTACGGTGAGCTGGCCGGCGAGCGCATGCAGCTCGGCCTCATGCTCCACGACCCCGAGGAAGAGCACGACTGCTTCTCCGACAACACCCACAACTCGCACTACGACGACGCGCGGGGCATCTACAACGTCTACCACGGGCGCTACCCCCGCATCGACGGCAGCGTGGTCGAAGGTCCGAGTCTCTCGAGCCTGGTCCGGGCGGCGGCCCCGGACGTGGACGCCGAGATGCGCGCCAGGCTGGACGCCACCGCGGCCGCGATGCAGCGCCTCAAGGATACCGCCGACTCCGGCGCGATGGCCTACGACCAGATGCTCGGCGAGTCCAACCCGGAGGGGAACGCCATCGTTCAGGAGGCTGTCGATGCGCTCAAGGCCCAGGCCCGGGTCATGGAGCAGGCGGCGGTGGCGTTGGGCGTCGAGAGCCTGGAGATCGAGGGCTCCGACAGCCTGGACGACCCGGGCGCGGTCTTCAAGTAGCCTCATACGTGTGACGAACGTGGTCCCGTGACGGCCGGATCGAGGAGTCGTCCCTGCGCATGGATGAAGGGCGCTCGCGCCGGGCGTCATACTTCCACCGTCCCAAAACCGAGGACGACACTCATGAATGAAGCAGCGATCCGGCTCCAGATCGAACCATTGGACGAAGGCGGCTTTCTGGCTACGAGTCCCGACGTTCCAGGCTTGGTTGCGGAAGGACGCAGCCGTCCGACGCCGGCGGCGTGTCATGAAGGGCTCGCAGTTTCCCGCCGCATCTGGTCCAGGGCCGCGCGGGCCAGGAACCCGTTTCTCGTTTCCCCCTGCCGCTCCGCGTACGAATCGATCGCGCGCAGTACGCGGCGCGGAAGTATGACGTCGACGTGTTCAGGCTCGTCGTCGAGCCTGGACAGATCGACGTCCACCATGCCCCAGATCCAACCCGCCAGATCGGGATCGCTCTGATGCCGTGCCAGACTGCCCGGTAGGGGAATGGTTTTTCCGGTGTCCAGTGCCGTCTCTATCCACAGCTCGATCGCCTCGGCCGCGTTCGCGTATGCCGCCTCCAGCGTATCGCCGGCGGAAAAGCATCCCGGCAGATCCGGCACGACGACTCCGAAGGCCGTCGTCTCGTCTCCCGGCTCGATTGCAATCGGGAATTTCATGCTCCTGTCCTCACGCCAGTCCGGCCTGCCTGCGCAGCTTGCGCACCAAGCCTTTGTCCCAGCTCCTTGCGCGGGTGCGGCACGCTGATATGTCCGGGCTTCGCCGGGTGGGTGAAGACATGGTGCGAGCCGCGCACCATGTCGAGGATCCATCCGGTCCGTTCCAGCTCCCTGAACAAGTCCGCGCTCTTCACCCTGCATATCATATGCGCCGTCGGAGGCGGCGATGAATGGTCTCTGCCTCCGTTTCGATCTGAAGCACGGCGAGGATTGCGGAAGGAGCCCGCGTTTCCGGACGCACGAACTATCGATACCGCAATCCTTCCGTGATCAGTCCGGGCCGAAGGCGGGAGACCATGAACGCCCGGACGGGCGGATCAGAACTCGATGCCGTAGGCGACCACCACACCGATGGTCTGGCTCGACTCGTCCCCCTCGTCGCCGTGCCGCCACCCCACGTCGACCGAGAGGCCGGAGTCGAAGGCGTATCCGGCCGAGAGCTGGAACAGGGTGTCGTCGGTCTCCGGCCCCTCCCCCGTATCGGTCTTTCGCATCGCGCCGGCGACCGCCACGTTCCAGGGACCGTTCAGGTACGTGAGCCCGGCGGTGAAGAACGTGACATCGGCGTCGGGGGCACCCTCGAAGTCGTTCAGCCATGCGCCCTCGGCCATCCACTCCATGCCGCTGTCCCCGTCGAGCTCGATCGCGTGGACCAGCGCGAGCGCGAAGCCCAGCTCATCCTTGTTCCCGGGATCGCTCTCGTCGCCGGCGTCCCGGTGGAGGATCCCCACCTGGAAGCCAGGCCCTCCGGCCAACGAGTCCGCGCCGAGGGTGATGCTGAACGATTTCGGCACCGAGGTGTTGCCGGGGCCACCGTCGGCGCGGCGCAGGCGCTCGCGCCTGGTCCCCGCGCTCGACGAGAGCCCGGTCGTGTCGGCCATGAATGCGTCGATCGAGAGTGAGAGGGATCCTTCCTCGTCGCCACCGAACGGGATGACGGCGCCTGCCGCCCATTGTTCGGCGATCTCGTAGTCCTCCGCGAAGTCGACACCGTAGAGACCCGGCGCAACGTCCCACGCCACCCCGAAGGCCGCGCCGAGCTTGCCGGCGTGCAGGCTCAACGCTTCTCCCGACCATTCGAAGAACAGATCCGAGACGTAGAAACCGTGGTCTTCGAAGAGGCTGTCGTCTTCGGGATCCTCGACCTGCTCGAAGACGAATCCCGTATTCAGTGAGAGTTGCGGAGTGAGCGCCATGCTGAACGCCGGCTCGATGATGGCGTAGGTGTTGGTGATCTCGCTCTCCTCGGCGTCTGCGGAGATGACTGCATCGGTCCAGATCTCGAACCCGACCTCGCCCGAGATCCCGTCCTCGGCGAAAGCGGGAGGGAGGAGCAGGATGCCGGCGGCCATAACGCCGGCGTAGTGGAAAGTGCGCGACATGTTCTGATCTCCGTTCGTCTGGAAGGGTCTGGGTGTAGCCCGGATTTCTCGCCAAAGGGGTTGAACGAGGCCGTGTCCTGTGCGACAAATGTTGTGTGATCAATCACTTATCGCACAACAGGAGCACAGCCTCATGACCACGCAGTGCAAGGCACTGCTTCCCGCTCGTGTGGTGAGCGCCGAGCCTGGATTCTCGAGTATTGCATGTTATAACATAACATTTCCAGATCAACATACCTGCGGTATGCGGACGGTCGGAGCGGCGTCAGGCAGTGCCCTCGGGTTCGGCCGCGACCCGGTGGAGTCCGGTCACGAACGAGGAGAGCCCGGCGCTGCGTAACGGGACGAAGGGTTTGGCCGTCCGCTTGCAGAGCTGCTTGGCGAGAAGGCAAGCGCCGTGGCTGACGCAATCCACGGGGCACAGGACGGCGTCGGCCTGGCCGAGGATGCGGGCGAGCCGCCTTGCACTGTCGTCGATACCGCCGTCGTGATGGATGAACCGGCCGTTCAATCGTTCGATGAGCGCGCGGAAATGGGTGATGAGCCCGGCGCGTCCTCCGACGTAGGCGATCCGCCGTCCACGCAGATCGATGGACGTGCCGGGCGCGCTTGCGCCGTCACCCGTTCCGTGGAGGTCCGAGTACAGCAGGCGTTCGAGGGCTGCGCATTCCGCGCGGAGCTCCCGAATCGTCGATACCGCGTCGTCGTGGGTGCTCCGCAGCTCCGAGAGCGCGCGTTCGAGCTCCGTCCGCCGTTGCATTTCGGCCCGACTGGTGCGGCTGGCTTCCTCCAGCGCGGTCGCGAGCGCGGCGCTCCGGGCCTGTACGCTCCGGTACGCCTCGCCCTGCTCGAGCTCGCGGATGCGCGTCTCGGCCTCGGCCAGGCGCCCTTCAACCTCGCGCGCGGCCCGGGTCCGGCTCTTCAGCGTCTGCGCCTCGGCCGCGCGCCGCTCGGCGAGCCGCCGGAGCTCGGTTTCGTTCTCCGACAATCGCCGCCTTGCGGCGGCCAGCGCCTCGGACAACGTCCGGCGCTCGTCCTCCAATGCATTCAGTCTCCGGATATCCCCCCGGTTCGAGGCGCCGGCCAGGTGCGAGAGCATGTGCACGTCGCTGAATGCCCGCAACGTGAGGGTTTCGGAGGCCAGGGGGTGCGTCATCAGCGCCCAGT
Source organism: uncultured Gammaproteobacteria bacterium (assembly GCA_958295835.1). Taxonomy (GTDB): domain Bacteria; phylum Pseudomonadota; class Gammaproteobacteria; order HK1; family HK1; genus HK1. The sequence continues at coordinate 1,654,543 of OY282378.1, read as the reverse complement.
ACGGTCCGGGTACGTCGCCCGTGTCGAGGGACGCGGTCCAGAATGCCTGGAGCTCCGTCTCCGACCCGATCCGGCGGCAACGCTCGATCGCGGTTCGGTACTTTCGATCCAGCAGCTTCTGCATCGACCTCGCCCCGCGTCCGGGCTCGGCCGCGAGCTTCACGAAGTAGCCATGGATCTCGTATTCGGCGGCGCCGGGGAGCAGGCGAAGCCTGGCCTTGCCGGCGATCCTGCGAAGCTCTGCGAGGCTGAGGCACGTCCCGCAGATCGAGCAATGGTAGCCGGACCAGAGCTCCCATAGCCGGCGTCGCCCCGTGCCCGTGTGGTTCCCGGCCGTTCGAACGTCCGGCGGCCCGCCGGCATCGAGACGGCGCCCGAATCCTGCGCCTGCATGGGGTGAGGCGTCACACATGGCGTTCTTCGCCGCCGCAGTGCAGCCGATATCCGGATCCGCCGTCCGGTAGTGTTCCGATCTGCCCGGCGCCACCCGGCGACCGCGGCCGGACCGCGGCAGCCTTCTTCCGCCAAGTCCGGGAGGCCGCCAGCAGCGATGCCATCAGCACCTTCGGTTCGACGTTTCGCCGAATGAGCACGATTCCGCCTCCCGGAACGAACGGGCCACGCGGTCACGTTATGGCACATCCTCATTTCAAATGCAAATAGTATTGATTCGTATTTGCGGAAATATCTGACACCCCACCCGGCCAGCGGTCAGCCGGAGCCGGGAGCGTTCAGCCCGCCTGGGGCTGGCCCGTCCGGGACTAGATGTAGTTCCGGATGCCCATCTTCTCGATGAGGTCGAGGTTCGTCTCCAACCAATCCACGTGGGCTTCCTCGGATTTCAGGATCCCTTCGAACAGCTCCCGGGTGACGTAGTCGCCTGCCGTCTCGCAGAAGGCGATGGCGTCGTGGAGCACCGGTATCGCTTCCATCTCGAGGGCGAGGTCGCATTCCAGCATCTCCTTCACGTCCTGCCCGATGAACAGCTTGCCGAGGTCCTGCAGGTTGGGAAGCCCTTCGAGGAAGAGGATCCGCTCGATGAGCGCATCGGCATGCTGCATCTCGTCGATCGACTCCGAGCGTTCGTGCTTCGCGAGTTCCGACAAGCCCCAGTCCTCGAACATCTTTGCGTGCAGGAAGTACTGGTTGATGGCGGTCAGCTCGTTCTTCAGCACCTGGTTGAGCCATTCGTTGATTTTCGGGTCGCGCGGTTTCATGGCGATGCTCCATGTCGAGGGATGCCGATGGGATGTCCATGGGTTCGGGAGCGTCATGCTCCGGGCCGGCCGATGTCGAGGCCGATCTTTGTCGATTGTCTATAACATATTGATTATATTCATCATTTTATACTCTGGGAGATTGCCTTGCGTCGTTTTGAATTCCATGTTGCGAATCCTAATCATTCCTATTTAGAATTGACACCCGTCGAACCTCCGGATGGCCGGGATCATGTACGTCTGCCTGTGCAACGGCATCACCGATCGGCAGCTCGTCGAAGCGGCTGCCGAGCTCGCCCTCCAATCGGGGACGGGGAGCGACTCCTCGTTCGCGGCGCAGATCGCGGACCGGCTCGGCGCGGGCCTCGGATGCGGAACGTGCCGGGACTTCGCGATCGACCTCGTCGAGCGGGCGGCGGCGAAGCAGGTTTCGATCATGCTGCCGGAGCGCGGGCGGGCCTCGTCCGGGCTCGACCCCCTGCCGGGCCGGCGCGGCGGCTCGGCGTTCCGGCTCTCCGCCGCTCGGAAGGAGGGCGCCCTCGCACCCCGGGGAGCGTGAGGCGAACGCCCTCTCCCCCCTGATACCCTTCGGACCATGATACGCCCCTCGACACTGGGGATTCCTCTTCATCATCGCGCCCGCACCGTCGCGCCCGCGATCGTCCCGACAGGATTGATCCTGGCAGCAGTGGTGACGGCAGCGCCTGCCGCGCCCAGCCCGGCCGAGCGGGCCGCGATCCTCGCGCCCGCAAGCCGGTTCGATACGGCCGAGCGGTGGGAGCGCCTCCCGGGCGGCAGCACGACGAACCGGCGGCGGCTCGACCGGAACGCGTTCTCGCAGCCGTCGGCCAACATCACCTTCGAAGCGCGGGCCGAATTCGCGATCGGCAACGCCCTGTTCCGCCGGTCGTGGGTGTCGGCCCCCAGCTCCACCCGCAGCGCCGACGGTCTCGGACCGCTGTACAACGCTCGTGCGTGCCAGCGCTGCCACCTGAAGGACGGACGCGGCCATCCGCCGGAAAGCGCGCAGGACAGCGCGGTGTCGATGTTGATCCGGCTCTCGGTGCCGCCCCGTACCGATGCGGAACGCGCCCGGCTCGCCGCGGGCCGCGAGACGGTCATCCCCGAGCCCACCTACGGGACCCAGCTCCAGGACGTCGCGGCTCCGGGCCATGCGGCGGAAGGCAGGATCCGGATCACCCGCGTCCCGCGCGAGGTGGTCCTCGCGGGAGGTGAGACGGCCACCCTGGAGGCGCCGAGCTACGCGATTGTCGATCCCGGCTATGGGCCGCTGGATCCGCGGGTCATGACCAGCCCGCGGGTCGCCCCGCCGATGATCGGGCTGGGACTCCTCGAAGCGATTGCGGAATCCGACGTCACGGCGCGGGCCGACCCCGGCGACGCGGACGGTGACGGGATCTCGGGCCGGGCGCGGCGGGTGTGGAGCCGGGCCGAGGGGCGGATGATGCTCGGCCGCTTCGGCTGGAAGGCGGGGGCCGCGACCATCGCCGCTCAGGGCGCGGCGGCGATGTCCGGCGACATCGGGGTCTCCAGTCCGCTCGCGCCGGCGCCCTGGGGCGAATGCACCATGCGGCAACGGGCCTGCCGGGACGCGCCGCATGGCGCCGACCCGGGCTCGGGAACGGATTCGGACCCGGACGAGTTCGAGGCGCCGGCGGCGGTCATGGATGCGATCGTCTTCTACAGCCGGAACCTCGCGGTGCCGGCCCGGCGCGCGGTGGACGATCCCGACGTGCTCGCGGGCAAGGCGCTCTTCTATCGATCGGGCTGCATCGGATGCCATACCCCGAAGCACGCCACCCGCGCCGACTGGCCGATCGAGCCGCTGGCCGGGCAGCTCATCTGGCCGTACACCGATCTCCTCGTGCACGACATGGGCGAGGGCCTGGCCGACGGCCGCCCCGAGGGTCATGTGGGGGGCCATGTGGAGGCTGACGTGGGGAGCGATGCGGAGAGCGGGTCGGGAGGTGGCGCGTCCGGCCGCGAGTGGCGCACCGCGCCGCTGTGGGGGATCGGACTCACCGAGGTCGTGAACGGGCATACCCGGTTCCTGCACGACGGCCGGGCACGCAACCTCACCGAGGCCATCCTCTGGCACGGCGGCGAGGCGCAAGCCGCCCGCGACGCGTTCCGGGCGATGCCGAAGGCGGAGCGGGACGCGCTGCTGGCGTTCCTGAAGTCGCTGTAGGGTGCCGGGGCGACCCACGATGCCTCCCGCCGTCACGTCTTCCCGGGCGAGGATCATGCGGGCCGGATCGTTGCCCGGTTCGGACTGCGCGGCGCCGATTCGGTGGCGGTAGAGGCCCCGATGCGCTCCCTGATCCTTGCCGCCATGCTTTCGCTCCCGAGGATCGGGCAGCCCGAGCCGTTGCCCGACGCGGACTATGCGGCCCTCGCCCGGGCCGTCATCGACCAGGTGGCCATTCCCGCCTACGCGGCGTACGCACAGGCCACGAAGGGGCTCGGCCCTGCGATCGAGGCACACTGCATGGGATCGAGCGCGGCGGACGCCGCCGCCGTCCGCACGGCCTTCAACGAGACGATGGATGCCTGGCAGCGCGCGTGGCCCTTCACCTTCGGGCCGGTCATGTACGGCGCGGGACGCGCGCGGATCGCGTTCTGGCCCGACCGCCGGGGTTCCGCCGCACGGCAGATGCGGACCGTGCTGCGCGCCCGCGACGAGGCCCTGCTCGACGTGGAGAAGCTCGCCGGCAAGAGCGTCGCGATCAAGGATCTCCAGGCGCTGGAGCGCCTCCTGTTCGCGGTGCCGCGCGATGCCTATACGTGCGGACTCGCCCGTACCATCGCACGCCACCAGTCGGAGATCGCGGCGGAGATCCTCGACGCCTGGACCAGGGAGGACGGCTTCCGGCAGACCGCGCTCGCCGCCGGAGGCGACAACGACCGGTACGCGGACGATGCCGAGGTCGCCCGCGACCTGATGCGCTCGCTCACCGAAAGCCTCGATGCGGTCATCGCGCAGAAGCTCCAGGCTCCGTTCGGCGGGCGGCGACCGCTGGCGCGGTCGCTTGGCGATTCCGCTGCGCAGAATCGCGGATGCCCGGACCAGCGTAGCGGACAGGCCGGGGACGGATTTGTTCCATGCGAGGGTGTGGAGAAGGCGAGACCGAAGCGGGCGGAGAGCTGGCGCAGCGGGCGATCCATGCGCAACATCGTCATGAACCTCGAATCGATGCACGCGATGGTCGAAACGCCCGGCGGTTTCGCCGACCTCGTGGCCGCCCACGGGGCCGGCGCGCTCGCCGACGATCTTCGAAGCGGATTCGCCGGCGCCGTCTCCAGGGCGGCGTCCGTCAACCGGCCCCTGAGAGACGCGGTGACCGACCCGGACGAACGGGCGAAGCTGCTCGACCTGCTCCGCAGCCTGCACGCCCTGCGCGCGCTCGTGACCGGCCCGCTTTCGCGCGCGGCCGGGATCCTCGTCGGCTTCAACGCGCAGGACGGCGACTGACGGCTCCCATCACACGCCGCCGGTTCATCACGGCCCTCGCCGCCGGTGTGACGCCGATGCTGTCCGCTGTGGCAATACCGGGGTTGCCTGCCAGTGCAACGTCGAGGCCACGCGACGATGGCGCAACGCCGGAATCGTCCGCCGACGCAACACCGGAACCGTCCGACGGCGCGACCCCCGAGCTGCCCGCCGGCACGCCCGCGGGCCGGCGCTTCATCGGCTGCCGGATCGATCGGACGGGAAGGCACCTGGCTTCGGTCTTCGACCTCTCCGGCCGTATCCGGCACGATGTCCCGCTGCCCGGGCGCGGTCACGGCTTCGCCGCCGACCCCGCGACCGGAGCGGTCGCGGTGTTCGCCCGGCGCCCCGGTGACTGGGCGCTGGTGCTCGATCCGGCGACCGGCCGGGTCTCGGCAAGGCTCGCCGCCGGCGCCGACCGGCACTTCTACGGTCATGGCGCGTTCAGCCCCGACGGCGCGTTCCTCTACACCTCGGAGAACCGGTTCGAGGACGGTGCCGGAGTCATCGGGGTGTGGGAAGCCGCTCGGGACTGGCGGCGGGTCGGCGAATGGCCGAGCCACGGCGTGGGTCCCCACGAGATACGCATGTCCGGGCGAGGCACGATGCTCGCGGTGGCCAACGGCGGGGTCCGCACCCATCCCGACACCGGCCGCGCGAAGCTCAACCTCGACACCATGGCGCCGTCGCTCGCGCTCATGGACACGGCCGACGGCCGGCTGGTGCGCTCGGTGTCGTTCGGCCCACGGCTGCGCCGGCTGTCGATCCGGCACCTCGACACCGGCCGCGACGGGCGGATCCTCGTCGCCATGCAGCATCAGGGCGCCCGGACGGACCACGTCCCCCTGATCGCCTTCGAACGGGGCGGACGGCTCGCGCCGGCGCCCGCACCGGCCGGCGTCACCCGCAGGATGCGCGGGTACGCGGGATCGGTGTCGTTCGACGCCTCCGGCGGCCACGTCGCGGCTTCGCATCCCCATGCAGGCATCGTGAGCCTGTGGGCCACCCGCACCGCGCGGTTGCTCGCGGTCGCCGCGCTCGATGACGTATGCGGGGTCGCGCCCGGCATGGGCAATGGCTCGTTCATTGTCACCGGCGCCGACGGGCACATCGCGAGCATCGACGCCCGCACGGGGGAATCGAGAACACTCGCCCGCTCGGACGGCTCGCACTGGGACAACCACCTGCTCGCCCTGCCGGTGCGGTAATCACGGGGACGGCGACCGCGCCTTGCAGATATGGCGCACTTGGGGATGACGTATACAAACGCTCCTGCGAGCGCAAAACGAATCGCCACCCTGAAAGAACGGGCATCATGGTTCTCAGGGCGGTTCCGGCCCGGCGCTCAGCAATGAACCCCCGATCCTTCGGCCCGCGGAAGCGCCCGACCACCTCCCGCAGCCCCAGGAACAGCCCCATCCCCGAAGGCGCATTCTCCCACTCGATGAGCGCCGACACCCGGTTCCCCAGCGGCAAATCCTGGGCGCCGAGCGCCCCCGCGCCAACCAGCACGTAGCGTTGTGAAGGCTGGCACCGCGCCAGCCTCCCCCTCCCACCGGTGTCACCGTTTCCCCCGCCTCCACGGGTACTCGGCGTGATTTGCCGAAATTACTGCACAAATCCGACAGATCGCCCGATTACGGCTTCAGGGAACGCCGCCGTTCCCCTCGGGAAGCGCATCAAGGGAAGACCTGCGTTCCCGCCTCGCCCGCGAGCGCCGTCTCCGCCGCGTCGAGGTGGGCGATGATCGCGCGCCGGCCGCCGCCGTCGATGAAGCGGATCGCGGCCTCGACCTTGGGCCCCATGCTTCCGTCGGCGAACTCGCCGGACTCGAAGCGGCGGCGCAACTCGTCGACCTGCACTTCACCGAGACATTTCGCTTGCGGCGTCCCGAATCCAGTCTGCACCCCCTCGACCGAGGTGAGGATCATGAAGTCCTCGATCCCGAGGACGTTCGCCATGTGCGCGGAGCTCAGGTCCTTGTCGATGACCCCCTCGACGCCGCGCCGCGCCCCGTTGGCGTCGCGCACCACGGGGATCCCGCCGCCGCCTCCCGCGATGACCACCGCCCCGCTCTTCGCGACGGTCTCGATGAGCGAGATGTCCACGATGTGCTTCGGCCGCGGCGAGGGCACCACGTAGCGCCAGCCCCTTCCCGCGTCGTCACGCATCGTCCAGCCGAGGCTCTTCGAGATCGCCGCCGCCTCCGATTCGTCGTAGAAGAACCCGACCGGCTTGGTCGGGTTCCCGAACGCCGGGTCGCCGGGGTCCACCTCCACCTGCGTCAGCAGGCAGACCACGTGGCGGTCGTCCCCGGCCTCGCGCAGGGTGTTCTCCAGGCTCTGCATCAGCAGGTACGCGATCCCGCCCTGGCTATGGGCGACGCAGACATCCATGCTCATCGGCGGCACCCGGTGGCGGCTCAGCACCTGGCGCATCAGGATCTTCCCCACCACCGGCCCGTTGCCGTGGGTGATGACGAGCTCGTTGTCGGCGCGCATGATGGGCAGCAGCGCCCGGCCGGTGCGCGCCGCGTAGGCGAGCTGCTCCTCGACGGTACCGGGCCCGCGTCCGGGGTGAATCGCGTTGCCGCCGACCGCGATCAGCAGCCTCGGCCTGCCGTTGTCCTTCGTCATCGCAAGTCCTCCGCCGGTCCGTCCGCGCACTCCCTCAAGGTGTATGGTCTCCCGTCATTTTTCGCCGATTCATGACGATACGATGAGCACGTATCACCGTCTGGTCGAGCCGCCCGGACAGAGCTTCTTCCTGTTCGGCATGAGGGGCGCGGGCAAGAGCACCTGGGCCCGGATGGTTTTTCCGGACGCCGTGTACGTGGACCTCCTCGACGAGAGGCTATACCAGGATCTGCTCGGAGATCCGTCGCTGTTCGCGCAGTCCATCGGCGATCCGGCGCCGAATGACCGGGTGGTCGTGGACGAGGTGCAGCGGCTGCCTTCGACGACCAATGCCTTCGGGCAGATGACGAGCACGAGCGCAATGCGACCAGATCGCCCACTTGGAACATGATTTCACTTGGTACTGAGTGACTGTAAATAATCGACAAGCCGATGGATTTCGGTAGAAGGGTTGAACTCGCCGGTTTTGCTGGCATCAGCGGCAGCTTTCTTCGCGTTGGCCTTGGCTACTTCCAAACGAGCAGAAAGCTTTCCGAACAACCCTGGATCCGCCTTTGCGTATCCGGTCAGATGTTTCTGCAGATCCCGGATACAATTCTCACATGGAGATCGGCCGCCCTCTTTCGTATACGGTTTGCGCGAAAAACGGAAATGCAGAAAGAGCCAGAACTCGAAACATGGCCATGATCGGGCCAACTTCAGGCCATTGTCTTCAGCATCGCTGGAGGCGTCGTCGAATGCTGGATGTTCGTCGTGATCGAATACGCAATACACTTCGTCGTATTTCTCACCCTGTTTCGATTCCTGTCTTCGGCGTGTTTTGGCCTCTCGAACCAACCTGTGAGGGTCCGAGCCGACCCCGACTACTTCCACATTCGCCGTACTGAGCCTGTAACGGTCTGCGAGTTCACGAAAGTACAGTGGCTCCGTTCGCTCGCCTTCGCAGACGATGAGCACGCGATCGTAAGGTTCGCGAGTCGCTCCGCGTCGTTTGACGTTATCACGCGGTTTACGACGAGGCACGTTCAACGGCCGGAATCGACTTGCACAGGCCGAACGTAGGGCAGGGCGCCATACCGCCCGGCAAGGTACGACCGCTCGAGGTTCTCGATTCCCTTGCGGGGTCGAAAGTCGGTCAGTGGAAACAAGCGGGTCTCCTGACGGGCGTTGCGCTCGCAAAACCAGATCTGGTCGCGCCGGAAGACGTCCTGGGTAAGGATGGAAGTATCGTGGGTGGAGAAGACGAGCTGTGCGCCCTGCGTGTTCAAACGCGGATCGTGGAACCGCTCCACCAGGAATCTGATCAGTGCCGGATGCAGGTTGTCGTGCAATTCGTCGAATACGATGACGTGGCCGTTTTCGAGTGTGTCGAGCCATGGACCGGAGAGGGCGAATACCTTCTGCGTGCCGTCGGACTCCTCTTCCAGATCCAATTCCACGGGTTTGCCGTTCCCCGTGTCATGTCTCAGCCGCAGATTCGCTACCTTGACTCCAGCGAGATCTTTCTTCATCTTTTCTTTCAACTCAGAAGGCATGTCACCCGAGATCATATCCGGCGAAAAGTCCTTTTTGATGATCCGGAGGTCGGAAATGGCCAAGTCCGCCGCATGCAGGAACTCGATGATCTCCCCCTTGCGATGGTCGCTACAGCATTCCATCGAGAAATCGTCATCCCAACCTCCAACCCCGGCGGTGTGAAGGTTCTTGGCGAACCAGTCGAAAACGGGGCGCAGCCGGTCGCTGTTGAGTGAGACCGCCGTGGACAGGAACAGGGCGTCAGGTCGCGTCGCGCGTCGCCAGACTTCCTTGTCCCCCGAAAGCTTGTCTCCGAACCTGAAGCCGTCTTCGCCGGTCTCCGTGCCGTCTCTCTCGAACCAGACCTGAACCCGGCCTCGCGGCCAGGCGTAGAGCCACTCCTTCACCACGGCGCGGCCGGTTGCCGAAAAGCCGTACTGGTAGCGGACCCCTCCCGCGAAGCACATCACCTCGAACGTCGTCGGCCGGGCTTCACAATCCGGGTCGAACCGGAACGGCGTCACCGGAAGTTCGCCGAGATCGCCGGTCGGGCGGGTCACCATGCGCTGCATGACTTGGAGCGCCCGAAGCAGATTGGTCTTGCCGGCAGCGTTGGCGCCGTAGATCGCGGCGGAACGCAGCAGCGGGATTGGCCGAACGCCCTTGGACATCGCGACGTTGGTTTCGCGGCGCTCCTTCCCGGGACCGGCGACGAGGCTGAGGCGGGCCTCGTCCTTGATCGACTTGAAGTTCGCCACGGAGAATTCGACAAGCATCATTTTCTCTTTATGAGCGATATTCGGCACGATTTGCTGATATTACTACGCAAATTCGGCAGTTCGCCAGATTACGGCTTCGGGAAACGTCGCCGCGCCGCCCCGGAAGGCGTCAGGGGAAGACCTGCATTCCCGCCTCGCCCGCGAGCGCGGCCTCGGCTTGCCGTTGCGCTTCGCCATCGTGAATCCTCCGGCATCGGCCCGCCCATGCGCCGCGGGCTTCATGTCCCGTCCCCGTCGAAGACATAGATCGGGCTCGACCAGATCTGGTGCCCGTCCTCCTGGACGATCTTCACGTAGAGCGCGTTGTCGGCGCCCTTCCCGAGCGCGACGCGGCGCTCCATCTTCACCGCCGTGCACGGATTCTCGTCGGGCAGGCGGAACACCCGGATCCGCCGCCCGATGCCGCCGGCGTCGTGGACGACGTCCTCGCGGCCGATGTCCGCGACCGGGATCGTGGCCTTGACCAGCGCGGTGTCGATGGTGAGGGCGCCGGCGCGCGCATCGGCAAGCCAAGCGTCGAACCCGCCGAAGCCCCCGGTGGTGAGCGCGGTCCACTCGACGGCCCCCGGCGCGGTCTGCTCGAACCGCTTGTCGAGGTTGTGGTGGTTGATCGGGGCGAGCCGCTCGAAGGCGTTGCCTTCGAGGGTCGCGCCGCCGTCCCAGATCGTCTGCCGACCGCGGCCACGATACTCCGAGCCTTCCCAGATGACGCGGATGCGGCGGCCGAGGTCCGCCTCCCCGAAGGGGCGCCAGACCTCCAGGGTCTCCAGGGCGTTGCGGATCTCGATGCGCTCGATCGGCGCGGAAGCGACGGCGTCGATCGCGAAGGTGGCCTGCGCGTCGTCCGAGCGGACCACGTCGCCCATCATCGCCTCGCGCGCCGCCTCGCTGGTGGTCGGGCCGAGGTTCGGGTCGTCGGCGAAACGCTCGGCGTCGTGGTCGAAGCGGACGCGGGTGTCGAGGATCATCCGGCAGCCGGTGGTGCCGTAGAAGTGGCGCGCACGCAGGCACTCGGCGATCGAGCGCCGCGTCAGCTCCTTCGCCAACATGCAGGTGAGACCGCCGTAGGCGCCGAACGACGTGGCGCCGGGATGGCTCGCGCCGGGCCGGCCCTTGTGGCCGTCGCTGTTCGAGCAGATGCCGACCCGGTAGCCCTGCTCGAACGCATCGTGCACCAGCCACTCGAAGGTGCCCCAGGCGGAATGCACCTCCACCGCGCGCTCGAGCCGGGCGTCGTGGCTCATCTTGATGTCCGCGTACCGTCCGCCGATGTGGGCGAACACCACGCAGTCTTCGTCCTTCAGCGCCTCGAACAGGTCCTCGGCGGAGTTGGCGTCGGTCTCGACGTCGGAAAGGTCATGGACCAGCGCGTGCGAGGACCGGTGGATCTGTCGCCCTTCCTCCAGAAAGAGCACGTTGCGATCGCCGCCGAGCCCGGTGTTGCCCGACCACTCGTAGCCGGGGAAGGCGATGAACCGCCCGTCGGCGTTGAACTCCGCGGTGAGGTCGTTCAGGTGGTTCCAGAACGGGGTGGTGATCTGGAAGTCGTTGCCCTGGTGGCTGCATACGTCGAGGAACGCCTTGTCGCGCGCGAAGGCGAAGAAGTCGCGCGCGGAATTCGTCCCGATGGTCTCCTCGGACTGGCCGTGCAGGTCGCCCCACCAGGGTCTGAGGGCCGGCGGCCCCGAGACCCGCAACGGGTTCGAGCGCGCGAGCACGGCGCCGCCAGGACCGAGCATCTCGATCCGGAGATCGCCAGGTCGGGCCACCGAGAGATCGTCGACGACCACCGAGAACGCCCCCGGTGTGAACCGCACGGTCTCCGGCAGCCCCTCGACCGGGACGTTCGCGCGCAGGCTCGCCTGCAAGTCGCACTTGTCGCTCGGATTGCCCCAGGCGTCCTCGCCCTTCAGGCACAGCCGGAAGCGCTCGCCGACGGCCCGCCCGGTGGGCAGGATCGCCTTCCACCGCACCGGCGGCGCGGGGACGATCGCGATCTCCGGGCTCACCGGCAGCTCGACGTAATCGCAGGTGGCGATCGCATCGACCAGCACCCGGAACTCGAACGTCGATTCGCAAAACGTCTGCAACCGCATCCCCGGCGACCCCTGCCGGGGGTCCCCGAAGCGCACCACGATCCGGTCCCCCTCGCGCAGGAAGCCGCGCACCACCTGGATGTAGAGGGTCTTGTCCCACGGGCGGATGTTCATCTTCCCCTCGTAGCGCACGCTGAGCACCGCGCCGTTGCTCGCTTCGGCGGTGACGTAGTTGGGTGTGCCCGGATCGTCGAACTGCGGCTTGCCCATGTCGCTCGCGAAGCGGTGGACGATCTTGATGCTGCCGGTGTCGTCGATGCCGAAGTAGCCGGCGGTATAGGTCAGGGTGAAGGACTGGAAGGACCCGGCCTCGAAGCGCCCGCGCGGGTCGATGGTGGCGCTGCCCATGCGCTCGGGCAGGTACGTCGAATGGGGCATGTCGGATTCCTCCTGGCAGGGGGTCTCGCCGGTGGCGACGCGGACCCGGCCTCACATCTCGTTCCGGATCCTCGAGAAGCTGGCGAAGCGGGGCACGCCTCTCCGGGTCTTGCCGTAGTACTTGTAGGTGACGGTCGCTCCCAGGGGCGGCGGGTCCCGGCGCTCTTCGTCCGAGAACCCGGTGCCGAGCCTGAAGCGCTGCCCGCCCGGCGTCTCCACCACCAGCGCGCCGAGCATGCCGGCGAGCCTTCCCTTCCCCGGCAGATGCCCTACCACCACGGCCTCGGCATCCTCGTACACCTTGAGCTTGAGCAGGTCGTCCGAGCGGCCGGCAGTGTAGAGCGAGCTGCCCTTGTGCAGCATCAATCCTTCGCCGCCGCCGGCGACCACCCGGTCCAGCACGTCCATCAACTCATCGCGGTCGGCGACCCGAAACTGCTCCACCAGGGCGATGGAAGGTGACTCGATCTCCTCGAACATCTCGCGCAGGCGCTGCAGCCGTCGGTCGAAGGTCGCCGGACTCGACGGCAGATCGAACACCATGAACCGGATCCCGCGCCACTGCGCATCGTCGGGAATCTGCCGTCGAACCGCTCCGGACAGGCGCTCGAAGGCGCCGCGCCCCATCCACAGCTCACCGTCGAGCTGCACGGGGGGAAAGTGCTCGATGAACCAGGGCGGGGCGTTGAAGCGGTTGCCGCTTCGCGAGACGAGCGCCTCGCCGTCCCACCAGGCTCGAACGCCATCGAGCTTCTCGCTGACCCAGTATTGATCGAGGTCGATGTCGTCGCGATAGACGTTGGCCAGCAACAGCGGCGGCGCCCCCGGCTCGCCGGCCGGGACGACCGATGGAAAGAGCACGAGCAGAACGACGAAGACAAGGCGATGCATGACGACCCTCCCTGGCCGGCGCAGGAGAGTCCGCCGGCCGTGTCATGCAGGACATGGTCGGCGCCGCGCTGCGCTTCGCGCAGTCGCAAAGTGTCCGATAGGGTGTAGGTGAGGGCCGACTCTCGTCCGATGCTTCTCCCGTGCTCGACTGAACGGCATCCCGCGACGCCGATGGAAATCGGGACGGTCCCCGGGGGCGCGCGGACCTCCCCGGAGCCTCGTTCCGTTCGCGCATGGGTCCTCTCAGGGCTGCTTGTCCACACACGGCAGCGAAGCGATGTCCGCGAGCCAGGGCTGGGCGGAGCGGTGCCAGACATGGCGCCTCGGGACGAGCCGCTCGCGCTGGCGCACCGTGCCCCCACGGATGCTGATCCGGCCGGGGTCGCTGCCTTCGTCGCAGGCCCAGACGTGGGTTCCGCAGGTCGCGCAGAAAGCCAGTACCCGCCGGTTGCCGCTCTCCGCCGTCTTCACGTACGTCTTCGGCACGCCGGATACCACGCGGAACGTCTCCGCCGACGCCGGCACGATGGTGCGAAACGCGGATCCGGACGTGGCCTGGCAGTCCGTGCAGTGGCAGATGACCGCGGAATCGGGATTCACGTCCGCCTCGAAGGCGATCTCGCCGCAGTAGCAGGCTCCGTCGATCTTCATCTTTTCTCTCCTGTTTCGCCGAGTACCGCCTCGAAGATACGGGCGAAGAGCGCCCGTTCCTCCGCCGTCCCTACCGTCACCCGGATGCAGCGGTCCAGCGGCGCGACGCCGGGCATGCGCACGAACACCCCCCGATCCTGGAGCCGCGCGAGCAGGGCGCGAGCGCGGGCGCCGTCGCCGCCAGCGTCGATGGCCACGAAGTTCGTCGCCGACGGCACCGAGGCGAGCCCCATCCGCCGGGCGAGCGCGTGGTATTCGTCGCGCCCGCGGGCGACCTCCTCGACCACCGAGGCGATGAATCCGGAGTCGTTGAACGAGGCGAGGGCGGCGGCCTGTGCGATGCGGTTCACCCCGAAGTGGTTGCGGACCTTGCCCACTCCCGTGATGGTCCCGGCCGGGGCGACCGCGTACCCGATGCGGGCGCCGGCCATGCCGTGCGCCTTCGAGAACGTTCTCATGCGGATGACTCTGGGGTCTTGCGCATCGATCGGGAACGTCGTGGACGCGGGCGCGAACTCGATGTACGCCTCGTCGAGTACCAGCAGGGTGGATTCGGGCAGCGCGTCGATGAATGCGCGCAGGTCCGCAGCGTCATGCCAGGTGCCCATCGGATTGTCGGGGTTGGCGAGGTACACGAGCGGCGCATCGAGCCTTCGCGTCGCGTCGAGCAGGGCGTCGAGGTCGATCCGGTCGTCGCGGTAGGGCACCGCTTCGAGCACCCCGCCGAAGCCAGCGACGTGGTAGTTGAAGGTCGGGTATGCCCCGTGCGAGGAGATCACCGGCATCCCCGGCTCGACGACCATCCGCACCACGTTGCCGAGCATCTCGTCGATGCCGGCGCCAAGGATCACCTCCTCGACCCGCACCCCGTGGCGCGCGGCGATCGCGCTGCGCAGCTCGTAGCCCTCCGGATCGTTGTACCAGGCGATCGTCCCGATCGCCCGGCGTATCGCCTCGGCCGCCTTCGGCGAGACCCCGAAGGCGCTCTCGTTCGCGCCGACGCGGATGCGGAACGCCTCCCCGCGCCGGCGTTCCAGCGTCTCGGGACCGACGAACGGAATCGTCGCAGGGAGGCTCTCGACCAGCCTGGTGAATCGTGGCGCGGTTGCCATCGTCAGCCCCTCCTGCGAAGCCGGGCGCAAGCATACTCCGCCCGCAAGGCCCGATCACCGTGGCAGACGATGGTACGGCGCCGGGTGACGATCGAGGCCGATCCGTCGCTCTCTTCACGTGCACGCCCGGCGCAATGCACGGCACCCGCGCGGCTGATCGCCGGGACGAGGCTCAGTACGGCCCGGGGACGATGGGACTCCCGTCGGCGAAGCGCCCGAAGCGGAAGCGGGCGAGGTCGTGGCCCGGCGGGCGGCCCAGCACGAGGTCCGCCAGGACCCGACCGACGCCCGGCCCGATGCCGAAGCCGTGGCCGCTCATGCCGGTGCCGATGAACAGGCCGTCCGGTGCCGGCGCCTCGCAGATGTATGGCACCGCGTCCGGCGTCACGTCGATCATGCCGGCCCAGATCTCCGCGATGCCCGCCTCGCCCAGCCACGGCGCCCGCCGCGGCAGCCGCTCCGTAAGCCGTCGGCGGACCAACTCCGAGGGTGGGGGATTGAGCACCCGCATCCGCTCGAACGGCGTGACCTCGCCGCCGGACCAGCGCGACTTCGAGCCCCACGCCCCCGGATGGCCCGCCGGGGGCTTGAGCCTGATCCGCACGTCCCGGGCCGAGAGCTTCAGGAGCGGCAGAAACTTCTTGAAATACCGGAACGAGCGCCGGCACAGGTAATGCTCCACGAGATCGCCGGTCGAGACGGTGTAGCCGCCGTCCTCGCGCCGGCGCACCGTGAACCCCGGCGCGGAGACGTTCGGAAGGTTGCGGTCGGGCGCGGCACGGGTGCGGCCCACGGTGGAGCGCACGATGAGCTGCGGCAGGTCGAGCCCTGCGTTCCCGGCAAAGCAGGTGGACCACGCACCGCCGGCGAGCACGACGCGCTCGGTCCTCACCGGCCCGCGCTCGGTGCATACGCCGCGGATCTGCCCGCCCGCCGTCTCGATCGTGCGCACCGCGCAGCTCTCCACGATCGAGACCCCGAGCCGGCGTGCCGCGCGGGCGAGCGCGGGCACCGCGACGAAGGGCTCCGCCCGCCCGTCGCTCGGGGTCACCATCCCGCCGGCCCATTTGCCCTCGATGCCGGGAACGGCCTCCCGCGCCTCCTCCTTCGGGAGCATCCGGGTATCGAGCTGATGCTGCTTCGCGAGCGCGTGCCACGCTTCGAATTTGGCGAGCTGCCGCTCGTCCTCCGCGAGGTACACGCAGCCGGAGGCGGTGAACGCGAGATCCTTCTCCCCGGTCTCCCCGGCGAGACCTCGCCAGATGCGGTTCGACTCCATCATGATCGGCAGCTCGGCCCGGTCGCGCCCCTGCTGGCGCACCCAGCCCCAGTTGCGGCTCGACTGCTCCCCCGCGACCCGCCCCTTCTCGAACAGAGCGACGCTCGCCCCGCGGCGCGCGAGGAACCAGGCCGTCGCGGTGCCGACGACTCCTGCGCCGATCACCACGACGTCAACGGCGTCCGGGAGAGGGTCGGAGAACGCGACGGGAGTGGACTCCGAGATCATGGGCATGGGCATGTCTCCGCATCGGCCGGCAGGGTGCGCACCACCGCGAAGCATCGCAGAGTTCGAGTCGACTACGATAGATTGGCAAGGCTCCACACACCTCGCGAGCATCGCCATGAACTTCGCACCGACCGACGACCAGCGCGCGATCGATCAAGGTATCCGCCGCATCACCGTGCGCTTCGGTGACGAGTACGCGCCCGGGTTGCCGAGGCCGTACCGATGGCGAACGTGACCACCACCGCGCCCGGCCCCCTCGCGGGGATGCGGGTCGTCGATCTCACGACGATCCTTCTGGGTCCCGTCGCGACCCAGATGCTCGGCGACCTGGGCGCGGACGTCATCAAGGTCGAATCCCCCGGAGGCGACGCGGTGCGCGGCGCCGGACCGCCGCCGGTCGAGGACGGAATGGGCGCGATCTTCCTCACCAACAACCGCAACAAGCGCGGCATCGTGCTCGATCTCAAGAACCCCCGCGGCCTGGAGGCGATGATGCGGCTCATGGAGAGCGCGGATGCATTCGTGCACAACATGCGCCCGCGGGCGATCGACAGGCTCGGGCTCGACTACCCCGCGGTCCGCGCCCGCAACGCTTCGATCGTCTACTGCGGCGCCTGCGGCTTCCGCCGCTCGGGGCCGTACGGGCACAAGCCCGCCTACGACGACATGATCCAGGCGGTCTCGGGGCTGGCGGCGTTGCAGGCGGTGGACGGCGAGCCGCGCTACGTCACCTCCGTCATCGCCGACAAGGTGACCGGCCTGCATGTCGCCGTCGCGGTGCTGGCGGCGCTGGTGCATCGTGCGCTGACCGGCGAAGGCCAGTGCATCGAGGTGCCGATGTTCGAGACCCTGGTCGGTTTCAACATGTTCGAGCACCTCTACGGAAAGACCTACGAGCCCCCGAGGGGAGCGATGGGCTATCCGCGGGCGCTCTCCCCCGGCCGGCGCCCGTACCGCACCCGGAACGGCTGGATCGGCGTGCTCCCCTACACCGACCGGCAATGGGCAGCGCTGTTCGAGATTGCCGGCCGGCCGGACCTCGCGGCGGACCCGCGGTTCAGCACGCTACCGAGCCGGCTCGCGCACATCGATGAGGTCTACGCGACGCTGGGCGAGCTGCTCGCCGAGCGCACCACCGCCGAATGGCTCGAAGCGTTCGATGCCGCGAACATTCCGTCCATGCCGGTCAATCGGCCGGACGATCTGGTCGATGATCCCCATCTGGCGGCCACCGGCTTCTGGCGGACGGTGGAGCATCCGGACCTCGGGACCTTGCGCCTTCCGGGCATCTCCGCGCGGCTCTCGAAAACCCCCGGCTCCATCCGACGCGCCCCGCCGAAGCTCGGCGAGCATAGTGCCGAGCTTCTCACCGAGCTCGGATATGACCGCGAGGAGGTCGACGATCTCATCGAGGCCGGGGTCACCGTCGACGGAAGTGGAGGCGACTGAGCGTGGCGCGCGCATCCGGCGCGTCGGGACGAGGCCGGGGCAGCGGATCGACACACGCACCGGAGAGGGGACGGGGGAACCTCTGTTCCGTTTCCTTGCGCATGGGATTTCTGCAATGTTTTCCCCAAACGCGGACTACACTACCATCCGGTCGGCCCGGGGGATCGAGATCATCCGGCGTGACGAGGCCACGAGCAGCGAAACCGGTGATGTTTCCGCGTGGCCGGTTGATTCGCCGAGGAGCGAGTACGCGATGGCCATCACCTACGACTCGATGATGAATTACGCGGCCCCCGAGGTCGCCCAGGTCCTGAGCGACACCGACTGCATCCTCTACGCGCTCGGAGTCGGCTTCGGCGTGCAGCCGGAGCACCCCGGTCATCTGCGCTACGTCTACGAGGACGGGCTCGAGGTGCTCCCGATGATGGCGAACGTCATCGCCTACCCGGGGTTCTGGCTCAAGGATCCGGCCACCGGCGTCGACTGGAAACGGGTGCTGCACGGCGAACAGGTGTGCACGATTCATCGCCCGATTCCGCTTGGCGCAAGGCTCCGCGGCCGAACCCGGATCACCGGAATCGACGACAAGGGCGCCGCGTTCGGAGCGTTCATGTTCGCGCGCCGCGACGTCGTCGAAGAGGCGTCGGGGGAGGCGGTCTGCACCCTGGAGCAGACGACGTTGCTGCGTGGTGACGGCGGCTGCGGGGGAAACGACGCAAGGCCGAGACCCGTCCATCGGCTCCCCAGGCGCGAGCCCGACCTCCACCACGATCTCGCGGTCGGCCGCGAAGCGGCGCTCGTCTACCGGCTGAGCGGCGACCGCAACCCGCTGCACGTGGACCCCGCGGTGGCAAAGGCGGCGGGCTTCGCACGGCCCATCCTCCACGGCATGTGCACGATGGGGTACGCGGGGCATTCGGTGATGGCCGCGGTATGCGGCTACGACGGTGGCCGGATCCGTACCATGCAGGTGCGGTTCACCGCCCCGGCGTATCCCGGCGAGACGTTGCGCACCGAAATGTGGGTCGACGGCGACGTCGTCTCGTTCCGCACCCGCGCACTGGAGCGGGACACCCTCGTGCTCGGCAACGGGCGGACCGAGCTCCACTGAACGCCCCGCACCTCCCACCCGCGATTCCGCGCAACGGAATCGCCAAGCGGCCGCACCAGCGGTCGCCGATCGGAGCACCCGCGATTCCGCGTAGCGGAATCGCCAAGCGACCACGCCAGCGGTCGCCGATCGGAGCACCCGCGATTCCGCGCAGCGGAATCGCCAAGCGACCGCGCCAGCGGTCGCCCGCGGCAGGCGGGCTCACGCTCCGATCGGCCAATGCCGGACATCGATCTCGGGCATGGGGAAATCATCGACATTCGCCGTCGCGAGCGCCGCGCCGATACCGGCGGCAGCCGCGGCAACCAGGCAGTCGGCCTGATGGAGGGTGACGCCCCGCAATGCGAACGACCGCCGCCAGGCCCCCGCCCGCACACCCTCGACCACACCCAGCGGCGCAAGGCGCAAGCCATTGAACAGCCGGCGTGCCTGCAACTCCTCGCCGGGGCGCAATCCGCGCCAGATTTCCTCGACCGAAATCGCACAGGCCCAAGGTTCCGTGCCCGTACGCCGGAGTCCTGCAACGCGCGCCGCAGCGGGCCGGCCGCGAAGCGCATCGATGAGTACGGTCGTATCCAGCAGCAAGCGGGCCATCGTCAACCCGAGCGTCGTCCACTGCCCTGTCGTTGCCGGCGCACCCATGTCGCCGGGTCGTCGTCCCACTCGTGTCCCGAATCGGACAAGCTGCCGAGCGCGGCCTCGATATCGTCCCAGCGGCGCTCGTCCTCGATACCACGCTTGATCAGCTCGGCGACGAAGGCGCTCCGCCGCCGGGCGCCGGCACGCCGATCGAGCTCGGCTACCAATTCGTCGTCCAATGCGATATGTATGCGCATGGGCTGAAGTTAGCACACAGCAGGACACACTTCGATAGTGGACATGGAAAGGGGGCGATGAGCGACCGGTTCACCCCGCCCGAAGGGCGCGACGCCCAGACGTTGCACCAGGTGCTCGCGCGCCGCGCCGCGAGCCGCGGCGATGCGCCGTGGATCACCGGCGAGGAGCGAAGCTGGACGTATCGCGACGTCGATTCGATGTCGAACCGCGTTGCGAACGGCCTCGCCGCGCTGGGCGTCGCCAGGGGCGAAACCGTGCTGGTGATGCTGCCGGACTGCGTCGAGTTCATCGCCGCGTGGTGCGGGCTCGCGAAGCTCGGGGCGGTGCAGGTGCCGGTCAACACCCATCTGCGGGGCAGCGTGCTCTCGCACGTGGTAAACGACTCGCGGGCGCGGACGATGATCGTGCACGCCCGGTTCCTGGACCGGCTCGCGGGCGTCGGGGCCGGCCGCGTGGAATCGCTCATCGTGCTGGGCGGGATGCCGGGTGGAGCGCCGGGCGGGTGGCCAGCCGCGCTCGCGCGCCTGGAGCGCGCGCCGTTCAGTGCGCTGCTCGAAGCACCCGATACCCCCGTGACCCACGGCCCCACGGCCACGGATCTCGTCGCGGTGCTCTACACCTCGGGCACCACCGGACCTTCCAAGGGGGTGATGATCTCCCACATCCAGGCCTACGAGTACGCGCGCTCGGTGGTCGAGCTCCTGGAGCTGGCCCCCGGCGACGTCTACTACGCGCCGCTGCCTCTGTTTCACATCGCGGGGCAGTGGGGGGTGGCCTACGCGGCCTGCCTGGCCGGGGCGCAAGCGGTGCTGGCGCGGCCGTTCAGCGCCGGCGCCTACTGGCCGGACGTGCGCCGCCACCGCGCCACCGCGACCTTCCTTCTCGGGGCGATGGCGAACTTCCTCTTTCAGCAGCCGGAGGCCGAAGACGACGCGGACAACCCGCTGGAGCGCGCGCTCGTCGTTCCCCTGCTGCCCGAGATCGAGGCGTTCAAGCGCCGCTTCGGCTGCCTCGTCTCCACCACCTGGGGCGCAACCGAGTTCAACGTGCCGACCCGCTCGTCGTTCACCCTTGCGAACGACCGTACCTGCGGGCGGGTCGCCGAGGATCGCTACGAAGTGCGGATCGTCGACGCGCTCGACCGCGAAGTGCCGCCCGGCGTGCCCGGCGAGGCGGTGGTGCGCCCCCGCGAGCCGTGGCTGACGATGATCGGGTACTGGGGCCGTCCCGACTGGACGGTGGCGGCGTGGCGCAACCTCTGGCTTCACACCGGCGACATGCTGATGCGCGACGAGGAAGGCAACCTCTATTTCGTCGATCGCACGAAGGACGCGATCCGGCGCCGGGGCGAGAACATCTCCTCGATGGAGGTGGAGCAGGAGATCGTCGCGCACCCCGACGTCGTGGAATGCGCGGTGATCCCGGTCGCCTCCGAGTACACCGAGCAGGAGGTCATGGCGGTGGTGGTGCCGCGGCCCGGCGCGGCGCTCGACCCCGCCGCGCTCATCGGGTTCCTCACCCCGCGCATGGCGTACTTCATGGTCCCGCGCTACGTGGAGGTCGTGGATGCGCTGCCGAAAACTCAGACCGGGAAGATCCGGAAGTACACGTTGCGCGAGCGCGGGCTCACCCCGGGGACGTGGGATCGGGAGGCGGCCGGGATCAGGCTGCGCCGCTGAGACGGCCCGGCCGCGGGAGCGCCACGGGATCGGCACCTGCCCGTGTCGTCCCATGAGAAGTGGCGAAGGGCGGTTCGTGCATTCCGGATACCCGCCCCGCGCCAACGGCGAGGCTCGCGCCAACGGCGAGGAATGCGAGGGGATGACAGGAAGTGCGGGAGCAGGCTCCGCGCAAGCGGGAATCCACGGGATCCGGTGCCGGCTCGTCAGTCGCCCTGCCGTTGCCGCGCTCGTGAACCGGTGAGCCATGCAGGTTGAATCGCCGCCCCCGGCGCCGTCCGGGCGGCGTGCCCGGGCGCGCGGAGTCGCCGTCGACGCCGCCTGCGTGGCAGCCGGCGCCGCGCTGCCGCTGGCGTTCGCTCCGTTCGGGCTGTTCCCGGTCGCGTTCGCGTCCCTCGCCACGTTGTTTCTCGCGTGGCGAGGGTGCCGGACGCCGCGGCGCGCCGGTCTGCGCGGCTGGCTGTTCGGGATCGGGGCCTTCGGCGCCGGCTTGTCCTGGATTTACGAGAGCTTCGGGTTCAGCGAGGTCCCCGGCGCACTGGCGCTCGTGCTGACGGTGGGCTTCGTCGGCTGTCTTGCGCTCTATCCCGCCGTTCTCGGCTGGATCGTCGTCCGCATCGCGCCGGCCGGTCCCCGTGGATCCCCGCGAAAGCGGGGAGGGGAGGCGTCGCGGCTGCTGGCGGTGTATCCGGCGGCGTGGACGCTGTGGGAGTGGCTGCGGGGATGGGCGTTCACCGGGCTTCCGTGGCTGCAAGTCGGATACGCGCAGATCGACGGTCCCGCGTCGGGATGGCTGCCGGTGATCGGGGCGCACGGCACCGGCGCGCTGGCCGCGTTCGTGGCCGGCGGCCTCGCCTGGGTGCTGGTTCGCCGCGACCGGCGCGCATTGGGGGTGCTCGGCGCCGTGGCGGTGCTCTGGGGGGCGGGAGCGGCGCTCGCGCGCATGGACTGGGTGCGGCCGGCGGGCAGGACGGTGACGGTGGCGATCGTCCAGGGCAACGTCGCCCAGGACCGGAAGTGGCGTCCGGAGATGCGGGGCCCGACCCTGGAGCGGTACGCCGCGCTCACCCGCGAGCACTTCGACGCCGACCTCGTGGTGTGGCCGGAGTCGGCGACGCCCGGATTCCTCGACACCCTGGAGGAGTTCACGCGCGGCATGCGCGCCGAGGCCGTCGAGCGCAGCAGCGCGGTCCTCACCGGGGTGCCGGTCCGGGACGCTCCCGGCGGCCCCTACCTGAACGGCGTGGTGATGCTCGGGCCGGAACCAGGGGTCTACTACAAGCGTCGCCTCGTCCCGTTCGGGGAGTACCTGCCGTTCGGACCCGTGCTCCGGCCGGGGCTGGAGGCGCTGGGGATCCGGGTGGCCGACTTCAGCCCCGGACCTCGCGAGCAGACGCCGATCCGGCTCGGTCCGCATCCGCTCGGGGTGTCGATCTGCTATGAGATCGCGTTCGGCGCGGTGGTGCGCCTCGACCTGCCGGAGGCCGCGCTGCTGGTGACGGTGAGCAACGATGCGTGGTTCGGCGACTCGATCGGGCCGCACCAGCATCTGGAGATCGCCCGGGTCCGGGCCGCGGAGACGGGACGGTGGCTGGTCCGGGCCACCAACACGGGGCTGAGTGCGGTGGTCTCGCCGCGGGGAGAGATCCGCGCCCGCCTCCCGCAGTTCGAGATCGCGACCGGCGCGTTCGAGGTCGTCCCGATGCGCGGCGAGACGCCCTACGTGCGGATGGGGGATGCCCCGATCGTCATCGCCCTCGCGGTATGGCTCGCCGCGGGCCTCGCCCGGGCGCGGCGGGCTTCGTGACGGGCGATCGCGACCCCGACCCGGGCGGACGGTGATCGGTGCTCATGGATGGTGCTGTCGTCCCCCCGTGAATCGCGACGATGCCACGGTATGCATCCGGATTTTGCAGGAACTCCCGGTGGATTGGCGGTTCCGGGTTGATCCATCGCCATATGAATCGTACCGTTTTCCTGTACGTACCGGAGATTGGAAGATGATCCACGAAACCAGCTATACGCAAGCGCGGGAGCGCCTGGCGGCGCTCATGGACCAGGTCACGGAAACCCGCGAGCCGGTACTGATCCGGCGGCGCGGCAAGGAGCCGGTCGCGTTGATCGCGGCCGAGGAGTTGGCCGGCTGGCTCGAAACGGCCTATCTCATGCGCTCACCGAAGAACGCGCGGCGCCTTCTCGAAGCCGGCCGGCGTGCTGCCGTCGGCGAAGGCGAAGCGATTGACCTGGACGATCTCCGCGAACGCCTGGGGCTGTCGAGTAGATGAGCAACAACGGATCCATCGAAGAAGAATTCCCCAGAACCACCGGGAGTCGGAAGAATGAACACCGACGCCAGACCCCGCGACGCGGTCATGGACGTCAATTTTCTCCAGGATCTCGAGCATTGGACACGAACGGATCGCCGGCGGGCGTTGCGAACGCTTCGGCTCGTCGATGCCGTGCTCCGGGAGCCGTTCAGCGGGCCGGGCAAGCCCGAGTTGCTCCGGGGACAGCTCAGCGGTAAATGGTCGCGGCGCATCGACCAGGAGCACCATCTCGTCTACCAGGTCGAGACGGACCGGGTGTACTTCCTTGCCGCGCGCTTCCATTACTGAGGAAAGCGACGTGGAGCGGCGCCGTTCGAGAGCGCCCGCCACCGTTGATATGCTTTCAGGGCACACTCGATCGAGGAAGGCGGGCAGGATGGGATGGACGCCTCCGGTCACGAGCACGGGCCGAGGCCCCGGCGCCGATCCACGGCCGTCACCCGGGTCGGGGGCGGCCGGGATCGGTCTGCTGCTGGTCCTCGCGCTTGGCACCGGGGCCGTCGGGGTCGCCGGGGCCGAGAGCGTCGAGGTGTTGCGCGACGGTGACCTCGCCGGTTGGGAAGAGAAGATCTTCAGCGGGAAGACGCTGTACGAGACGGTCCGGCGGGACGGCCGGACCGTGGTCCGTGCGACGAGCCGCGGGACCGCCTCCGGCCTGTACCGCCGGCTCCGAGTCGATCTCGAGAAGACCCCCATCCTCAACTGGACGTGGCGGGTGGACGCGGCGCTGGGGGACATCGACGAGCGGACCCGCGCGGGCGACGACTACAGCGCACGGGTCTACGTCATCCGCTCGCATCCGGTGTTCGTCTGGCGGACCCGCGCCGTGAGCTACGTCTGGGCGGGCGGCCGGACCGAGGGCGAGACGTGGCCGAATGCCTACACCGACTCCGCGCGCCACGTCGCGGTGCGCTCGGGCGACCGGCAGACCGGGCAGTGGGTCGGCGAGCGGCGCGACGTACGCGCCGACTTCCGGGCGTTGTTCGGAGAGGATGTCCGCTCCATCGACGCGGTCGCGATCATGACCGACACCGACAATACCGGCGCTACCGCCTCCGCGTACTACGCGGACATCACCTTCACCAGCGAGTGAGCGCCGGCTCGGTCCGGTTCCGTTTCGAGCCTTGGCCCGTGATTCCGGGGGACCGGTTTCCGGGATCCGGCGGGAGTCGGAGGAAGGGTTCCCTCCCGTTCCCGGCGCCTCATCCCGATGCGCCGTCCTCCGGGATCCGGGGTTGCGCCGGACGGGGAGCGCCGTCCTCGGCCCGGTGCTTCATCCTGATGAACACCGAATGGGGCACGTGGATGAGGTCCGCGATCCGGCGCACCAGGTGCTCCTCGTACTTGTCGAGGGCGCCGTCGGCCCAGGCGACCCGCCACAGCAGCTCCACGACGTGCGCCTTCTGCTCGGGGTCGAACTGCCGGTTGACGACCTGCGTGAACTCGTACAGGGAGGTGGCGTCGTCGGCCCGCTCCTCGGCGCGCGCGAGCAGCTCCCGTGTCTCGTCCGGCGCGAGGTCGTCGAACGCTACGGCCAGCGCCCGGAGGACCGCTTCGCGCTCCCCGGGCTCGACCGCACGATCGGCCCGCATCATCTCGACCAGCAATGCCGCGGTCGCGACGTGGTAGCCGTGCTCGCGCTCCTCGGCCTCGGTGGCGCGGGCCGCGGTGGCGAGGGTGGATTCGAACAACCGCCGGAACGTCCGGATCATGTCGGTCTCCGCTGTACTCCGGCCGCGCGTCCCGCGGGCAACGGGGTGAATGGTTCGCGGTTGGCGGAAGAGGGTGGGAGTCGAACCCACCAGACACGTGGTACGCGTCTCACCGGATTTGAAGTCCGAGCGCCCCACCGGGGTGCGATCCTCTTCCTCAGTCGTTCGCATCGTCCTCCGTGCCGAAGGTGTCGGCGGCGGACCGGCGCACGCGGCGCCGGTCGCCGAGGCGTTCGGTAAAGCCGCTTCGGTCGAAGAACTCCAGCAGCTCGATGGCGAAGTTGCGCCCGACGCGCGCGTGGTTCTTGTACTCGGCCGCGGTGAAGCGTCCTTCCGGCGAGACGCGCGCGAGCGATTCCGCATGCGCCGCGAGGGCCTTGACCGCGGCCAGAGGCACGAACCGGGTGCGGGTGACCGGCAGGACCAGGCCCGCGTTCGTCGCGCGCTTGAGCAATGCACCGAGCTCCGCCTCGTCGATCTTCAGTTGCTCGGCCGCCTGGCGCAAGCTCGGGGGGCTGCCTTTCGCCGGATCGAGGGCACGCGCGACGCGGGGCCAGACGCGCTCGTCGTTCGCGCCCAGGGTGACCCGGTGCTCCGGGAGCCGGACCGTGGTTCCGCGCCGGGCGATGGCGCCCCGGTGCAGCAGGGCGGCGAGGGCCTGCTCGACGACACCTCGGTTCACGCGGCGCGCGAGGCCCAGGCGGACGTCGTTCGCGTTGGCGCCGTGCAGCCGCGGGCGCTCGCGGTGGAAGGTCTCGAGGAACGCGAGTATCTCCTCCTGCAGGTCCGTCCAATGCGCGGGAGAGAAACACCGGTCGTCTCCGGCGTCGGGGACCCGCACCGCGCCGGCGGCGTCGAGCATCCGCTCGATTTCGGGGTCGGTGACGCCGAACGCCCGCCGTATCCAGCCGGTGTCCACACCGGTCGCCGTGGACGCGATCACGCGCGCGACCGCCTGCTCCGGTTCGTGCCTCCCGATTGCACGTACCCCTGTCCGCGCCGGGTCGTGCTCCTCGTCCGCCCACGTGCGCTCTTTTTCCGTGTCGTGTCTTTCGACCGCCTGCTCCGGGTCATGTCCCTCGGCCGTCCTCGCGTCCGTCCCTGCCTGCCGCGGACCGAGCCCCTCGATCGCATCCAGCCGGGCGAGGCGGGCGGGGCGGGCGCGTCCGCGTTTCGGGGAGAACGGGTCGATGACCGTGCCGCCGCCCATCGTGCGCGTCGCGGACTGGTCACGGATGACGATCCGATCACCGGCGAGCGCGTGCAGCGGCCGGTCGAGCACGATCTGCACCCGTCCGCCGTCGCCGGGGGCGATGCCGCCCGCGCCGAGGACCGCGACCCGCGCCGTCGAATGCGACGCCGCGAGATGGACGTGCACCGGGGTCCAGTGCCGGAGCGCCCGCGTCTCGGCGGGGAGGACCCGCAGGCGGACGTCGATGCGGTCGCTCGGCGCGTGCAGGGCGCGATCCACGACCCAGTCCCCGCGCGCGATCGTCTCCGGCCCGATACCGCGTCCCGAGAGGTTGAGCGCGCAGCGCTCGCCGGCGCGCGCTTGCTCGGCCGGCCGGTCCTGGGCGTGGATGCCGCGGATGCGCGCCTCGTACCCGTCCGGGGTCACCACCAGCCGCTCGCCGGCGTCCGCCATCCCCGCGTGCACGGTTCCCGTCACCACGAGCCCCGCGCCCTTGAGCGTGAACACGCGGTCGATGCAGAGCCGGAACCGGCCGTTCGCGGCCCGCGCGGCGATGCCCAGGGCGCGCTCGCGCAGTGCGGCGATCAGGCCGTCCATGCCGGCGCCGGACAGGGCGGAGACCCGGTGGACCTCCGCGTCTCTCATGCCGGTGGTGGAGAGGAGTGTGCCGATCTCCGCACCCACGTCGGCGGCGCGGGCCGCATCGACCTTGTCGACCTTGCTGACCACCGCGATGCACTCGGTCACCCCCAGCAGATCGAGGATGGCGGCGTGCTCGCGGGTCTGCGGCATCACCCCGTCGTCGGCCGCGACCACCACCAGTGCGAGATCGACGGACCCGACCCCTGCCAGCATGTTGCGCACGAAGCGCTCGTGTCCGGGGACGTCGACGAAGCCGATCACGTGGCCGCCGTCCAGCGGGTGGTAGGCGAACCCCAAATCGATGGTCAGCCCCCGCTGCTTCTCCTCGGGAAGGCGATCGGTGTCGATCCCGGTGAGCGCCCGCACGAGCGCGGTCTTGCCGTGGTCGACGTGGCCCGCGGTGGCGACGATCACGGCACGGCCAGATGGTCGAGCTGCGCGAGGAAGCCCGCCTCGTCGTCGAGGCAGCGCAGATCCAGGGTGAGGGCGCCGTCGTGCACGCGCCCGATCACGGGGGCCGGGAGCGCGCGTAGCGCCGCCGCCAGCGCGTGCAGCCTCGATGAACGACCACGTTTCGCGCCCGCCGGCGCGCATCGCAGGCCCGCGCTCGGCAGTCGATCGACGGGCAGCGCGCCGCTGCCGATCTGGCTGCGGCAGTGCACCGTCTCGACCGACCAGCCGCCGCCGAGCCGCGCCGCGAGCCGCGGCCGCACCCGTCGGGCCTGCGTCTCGATCTCCTCGCGCCCGCGGGTCAGTAGGCGCAGCGCCGGCAGCCGCTGGGCGAGTCGTTCCGGGTCCTCGTAGAGCGCGAGCACCGATTCCAGTGCCGCGAGGGTGATCTTGTCGGGGCGTAGCGCCCGCATGAGAGGATTGCGTTTGAGCTTGCCGACCAGCGCCGCCCTTCCCGCGACGATCCCCGCCTGGGGGCCGCCGAGCAGCTTGTCGCCGCTGAAGGTCACCAGATCGACCCCGGCCGCGATCATCCCGCGCACCGTCGGCTCGGGCGGGAGCCCGAACGCGGTCATGTCGAGGAGCGAGCCGCTGCCGAGATCCGAGACGAGCGGAAGTTCATGTTCACGGGCGAGCCCCGCGAGCTCATGCTCGCCCACCGAGGCGGTGAAGCCCTCGACCGCGTAGTTGCTGGCGTGAACCTTCATCAGTAGAGCAGTCCGCGCCCCGATCGCCGCCTCGTAGTCGCGGAGATGCGTGCGGTTCGTGGTGCCGACCTCGACGAGCTTCGCGCCCGCCCGCTTCATGATGTCCGGTATCCGGAACGCGCCCCCGATCTCGATCAACTCCCCCCGCGAGACCGGAACCTCCTTGCGTTTCGCGAAGGTATCGAGGACCAGCAGCACCGCGGCGGCGTTGTTGTTGACGACGATCGCCGCCTCGGCCGAGGTGAGCCGGCGCAGCCGCGGCTCGACGTGCCGGTGCCGGTCCCCGCGCCGTCCGGTGGCCACGTCGAATTCAAGGTTGCTCGCGCCGCGGGCCACCGCGGCCATCGCCGCGACGGCGGCCTCCGGCAGCGGCGCGCGCCCGAGGTTGGTGTGCAGCACCGTCCCGGTGAGGTTGAACAGGGGAACGAGCGAAGGCGCGGCCAGCGCGCGGACCCGGGCGGCGATGCCGGCTTCGAGCGCCGCACGCTCGACGCCGCCCCCGGCGGCGAGCGCGGCGCGGGCCTCGTCGAGTGCGCCCCGCACCGCTTCGAGCACCAGCGGCCGGCCGTGCGCGCGCAGGAGGGGGGCGATCGCATCCTCCGCGAGCAGCCGATCCACGGAGGGAAGGTCGGAGAGGGTCGAGAGACGCGCCAAGGTTCGAAGGGCCGAAGAGTCGCCGGGGAATGCGCCGCCGCGCGGGAAGCGGCATCGTACTGAACCCGGCGCCGCGCTTGAACCGGCGCCGGCATTGTCAGCCGGAGGCAGCCGCCGCGCCGGTTTCCATCTACTCTGCGAAGCCCGGTTGCGGGGCTCGATTTCGCGGATGTTCCGGTGGTTCCGAGCGTCGAACCGCGGTCGTTCCATGCATGCTTTCGGGCCGGACAGGGATTCCCGCAGTCTCCGGCCGCCGCGCGCCGTCTTCGCGTCTAACCCTTCGCGACCCGTTCCCCGATGGCGTTCACCACCGTATGCGCCGCCAGGACGGCGCCTTCCTGCCAGCCGGGCAGGGCGGTGATCTGGTCGCCGCAGATGTAGATCGCGCCATCGGGCCTGGTCAGCGCTTCCGGCACCCCGCCGGACTCGGGCCAACCGCCCTTCTGGAAGGGAACCTTGGCCCAGGCCCGGCTGACCCCGGATTCGATTTCCGACGAGTATCCGGGATGGATCCGCCCGCCCTCGGCCATGGCCGCCTGCAAACGCTCGGGCGGGGACCTCTTCGCAAAGCGCGCGGCGGGCTCGTCGTCCCAGATGTAGGCGCCGAGGATCACGCCCTTGTCGCGGTGGTAGCCGTTCGCCGGGTACCAGATCTGGGTGATGTCCTGGTCGGTCCACGAGATCCCGCCGTAGATGGCGTGATCCTCCTCCCAGAAGCGGCGGCGGGCCTGGAAGGCGATCTTGACGGCCGGGACGAACTTCACGGATTCGAGCGCCGCCTGCGTCTGCGGGGAGAAGTCGTTGGGCACGTCCTTCAGGACGGGGGCGGGAATGGTGCAGATCGCGAAGTCGGCGTCGACGGCCTCTGCCGTATCCGTGCGGGTGTTCCGGTAGACGATGCGAGCCCCGTCCGGGGTCTTGCGGATCTCCGTGACGACGCTCCCGTACCGGATGAGGGAGCCCACGCGCTGTTCGAACGCCTTCGCAATGGCGTCCATGCCGCCGGCCGGCTGCATCAGCGTCGGATTGGAGTTGAGGAACTGGCTGTAGTGGAGCTTGTATCGCCAGAAATCGGACTCGAGCAGGTCGCTGAAATCCAGGGGGTCGTTCACCTCCCCGGCCTCGAGGCCCGCGTTGATGCGTTCGCCCCGGTAGCCGCCGCGGTTGGAGCCCTTGTAGAGGTGATCCGGGTTCAGGCCGCCGTACCTGCGGAGCATGGCGAGGACGCGCTCCTTGTCCTCGCCGGAGAGCTCGCTGTCCAGGGCGTTGCCGTTCACCGCCTTGGCCAGCAGCTCGGCGATGTACCCGCGCAGATCGGTCATGACCCGGCGGCCCGGAACGGGCTCGCCGCCGAAACGGTCCCGGTTGTGGAACAGGGCCGCGCGGTTGTCGTTGGTGAAGACCTCCAGATCGACCCCGAACTCCTTGCAGTAGCCGAGGATCGTCCGGTGGTGGTAGGGGATGCGGGCCGGCCCCATGTTCGCGTAAAGGTGATCCTCGCCGCCGAAGTCCACCTGCTGCCGGCTGTCGGTTTCCTCCAGCACGTCCCCGCCGCGGGCGGTGAAGCTGCGGCCCCCGGCCCGGCCGGTGGCTTCCAGGATGATGCAGTGGTAGCCGCCCTTCGACAGCTCCCAGGCGGCGGCCATGCCCGAGATGCCGGCTCCCAGGATCACGATACTTTTTCCGGCGCCCGAGCCGGCCGGCAGTTCGGGCGTGGCCGCATGGGCGGTACCGATTCCCGAGAGCCCCAGGGCTTCCATGGTCCGGTAGACGGCCTCAACCCCGGCCACCGCGCCGACGGACTGGAGGAACCGCCGTTTGGTCATCGTCGTGTTCATCGCGTGCTTTCCCGCCGGACACCTGCGTCTTCATCCCATGAAACCGCCGCAAAATACGTTTCCTGCTACATTTTTCTCTCCGAATTTTTCTCTCCGATCTTTCTCCGGGCGCCACATTTGCCAAGCTCGGAAACGGTATCGCGGCAGGAAGGGTCTGACAACCGGCGGCCAACTCCGGGCCAGGGTCGATCCAGGTGGTCGAATCTCCATGACCCGGCGCTCCGATGCGTTCTCGTTCGTCCTTCCCGTGCCTCGTTCACGAGGTTTCCATCGCACGGCGCACGGGCACCCTGCCCGGTCACAACAGCGGGAGCTGCCCGTGCTCGGGCAGGGGCGGGACGAACCCCGAGCAGTCGAGGGCGGGGAAGCCGGGAAACCCCAGGCGCTTCACCGCGAGCCGGAAGCGTTTCGCGAGCAGCTCCGCCACCGGGCCGGTGCCGCGCATGCGCTGGCCGAACGTCGAGTCGTAGTCCTTGCCGCCGCGGGTGTCGCGAACCCGCTCCATCACCCGCTCCGCGCGGTCGGGGTAGTGCTCGGCCAGCCATTCGCGGAAGAGGTCCGCGATCTCCAGCGGCAGGCGGAGCATCGTATAGCTCACCCCGAGGGCGCCGGCCTCGCGCGCGCGCTCCAGGATGGCTTCGAGCTCCGCATCGTTGACGAAGGGGATTATCGGGGAGGCGAACACCCCGGTCGGGATGCCGGCCTCGCTCAGGCGGCGCACCGTTTCGAGGCGGCGGTGGGGGGCGGAGGCGCGCGGCTCCATGCGGCGGGCGAGGGAGCGGTCGAGGGTGGTGATGCTCACGCTGACGCTGCAACGGTTGGCGCGGGCCATGGGGCCGAGGACGTCGAGGTCGCGCTCCACCCGCGCGGACTTGGTGACGATCATCACCGGATGCCCGCATTCGGCGAGCACTTCGAGGACGGCGCGGGTGATCCCGAGGTCGCGCTCGACCGGCTGGTAGGGGTCGGTGTTGGTCCCCAACGCGATCGGGGCGCAGGCATAGCCCGGCTTGCCGAGCTCCGCGCGCAGCAGGGACGCGGCGTCCGGCTTGAACACGAGCCGGGTCTCGAAGTCGAGGCCGGGGGAGAATCCCAGATACGCATGGCTCGGCCGCGCGTAGCAGTAGATGCACCCGTGTTCGCAGCCCCGGTACGGGTTGATGGAGCGGTCGAAGGGGAGGTCCGGCGAATCGTTCCAGGCGATGATCTTGCGGGTCGTGTCGCGGGTGAGGGTGGTGCGGAGCTTCGGCGGTGGTGCGTCGTCGTGATCCTGGCCGTCCCCCCAGCCGTCGTCGAAGTCCTCGCGGGTGACCCGCTCGAACCGGCCCACTGCGTTGCTGAGCGCGCCGCGGCCCTTGTGGGCGGAGGTTCCGCGGCGCGTCGTCATGAGTCGTGCCTCGCGCGCGGGCAGCGCGGTGGGGTACGGCCGCCGTTGCGGAGACGAACGCAGGTCATGGGACTTCCGGCTATGACGCCGGGTCCGGTTGCGCCCCGTACCCGTTCACCGGCCTTCAGATCCTCTCGACGCCATCGGCGGCGCCGATCAGCACCACGTCTGCGCCCCGGCGCGCGAACAGCCCGTTGGCGACCACGCCGGCGATGTGGTTCAGCTCGGATTCGAGCGCCGGCGGGTCGAGGACGTCGAGGCCGTGCACGTCGAGGATCTCGTTGCCGTTGTCGGTGACGAAGCCCTCCCGCCGCTCGGGCCGCCCACCGAGCCCCACCAGCGCGCGGGCCACGAGGCCGCGGGCCATCGGGATCACCTCGATCGAGAGGGGAAACCGACCGAGCCGGTCCACGAGCTTCGAATCGTCCACGACGCAGACGAACTTCCTCGCCGCCGCCGCCACGATCTTCTCGCGGGTGAGCGCACCGCCGCCGCCTTTCACGAGATGCCGGTGTCGCGTGACCTCGTCGGCGCCGTCCACGTAGAGAGGGAGGTCGCCGGCGGCGTTGAGGTCCACGACCCGGATCCCGTGCCCGGCGAGCCGCGCCGCCGTCGCCTCCGAGCTCGCGACCGCGCCGTCGATCCGGCCCCTGATTCCCGCGAGCGCGTCGATGAACGCATTGGCGGTCGAGCCGGTGCCCACTCCCACCAGCTCGCCGGGGATCACGAACTCCAGCGCGGCCCGCGCGGCGGCGCGCTTCCTGTCGCTCCGGTCCATCGGATCGCCCCTGTTTCGACCAGCGCAGAACCGGTGGGTATGGCTGCCGCTATCGTCGCGGGCCGCTCCCCGAGGCAATGCGCGCCTGGAAATCGTGCTCACTGTCGCAGCCGAGCGCTGTCGCGACGACGGCGGCTCGAGGCGAATCGGCGAATCCGGGTACGTTGGCCGGGAACGCTTCCGAAACCGCGATGCCCCGCGACCGCAGCATCTCGCGCACCATCTCCGCCCGGCCTTCCGCCAAGCCCTCCGCCCGGCCCTCTTCCCGGCTCTGGCCACGCAGGGAGCGCATCAGCGCGTCGTCGTCCGGCCCCGTGCCGTCCCGCGCTCCCAGCACCTGGCCCAGACCCTCCAGAATCGCGTTCGTCCGCACCGAAGGCGCCGGCTCGTTCATGGTCTCGTGGATGTCCTCCGCACGCCAGCCGGGAAACGCCACACTCTCCGGCGAGACCCGGTACGCGCCATCCTCCAGCAGGTGGATCGTCAGCCCCGGCAGCCGCCCCTTCGGGCGGCTCGGCGCCCGAAGATCCGGCACCTCGACCCACACTTCCGGAAAGCCCCACGCCTCGTACAGCCGCAGCTTCCCGCGGTACACGTCCGTCGTGTGATCCACCTCCAGCACCACATCCGGGAAATCATGCTCACCGATCACCATGGCCGTGGTCCCCGGCAGCCGGGAGCGTGCGGGGTGCAGATACACGGATTCGTCCGCCTGCAGGATGCGTCGCGGCTCGCCCCGGTCGTCGCGCAGCAGCAGATCCGTCGAGCCGTAGCATTCGATGGACGATCCGCGCACTCCGGCGATCCGTTCGGCCAACCTGGTCAACAGACGCGAAGGCCGCTCGTGGTACGGGCTGGTCGGCTCGCAAACCCAGGCGGTCTCGGTAGCAGCGTCCCAGAATTCCAGTCGCCCTTCGTAGCGGCTGATCTCCTCGGGCGACAGATGGACGGGCTCGCAGCCGGGAAATTCCAGCTCGAATGAGCGCGGAGCATCCGCGAGCGGCTTGCCCGGGCGGCGCAGCGCACGGCACACGCCAGCTTCGAGGGGGTCGGTGGTGGCCATGCCGGTATCCTACATCGGCGCCAGGCAGCCTTGATACGGTTTCGTCACGCGCGGGAGGAATGACGTCTCGGGCGGCACCGTTGCCGAAAGCGATGTGGCTGCGAAATCGCCGGAGGCGCACACGCCTCACCCCAGCGCCGCCTCCACCTCGCCGTCGCCCATCCCCACCTTCTCCGCCGCCGCGAGGATATCCTCCCATGCACCTTCCGAGAGCGGCAGGCCGTTCTCTCGCCGCCGAGTCATCGTCCTTCGCTCTTTCTCACCGGGCACCAGAACTTCACCCCCGGCTTGCAACGGCCGCGCGCTCTTCCAGTACTCGACGTAGGCACCCACCTCGCGCGCGAACCAGTCGTCGTCGTGGAAGGCGCCCACGTGCATGTAGATCGACAGCATGCCGTTGCAGAACCGGCGCTTCCCGGTGTCGCCGAGGGCCGCCGCGGTGCCGGAGCCGGTGAGCGCGCCGCCGAACATCTCCATGAAGAAGTTGAGCCCGGAGCCCTTGTGGAGGCCGAACGCATTGAGGGCGCCCGGACCGGCATGGGGGTCGGGGGTACGGTCCGGCGGTGTCTCGCCGTAGAGCGGGCGCGGGTCCGAGGTGTAATTCCCGTCCGCATCGACAAGCGCGTCCCCGGGCAGCGGCTTGCCGCCGTGCAGGGCGACCATCGCCTTGCCTTCCGCGACCACCGAGGTGGCGAAGTCGTGGACGATCGGCGGGGCGCCGGGGCGCGGCACCCCGGCGCAGAACGGCGAGGTGCTGCCGCGGCGTTCGATCGCCCCGTAGGGCGCGACGATCAGGCTGCCGCGCACGTTCACCATGTGGATGGATGCGCAATCCGACTCCGCCGCGCGCTCCGCCCAATCCCCGATGCGGCCGAGGTGGCCGGCGTTCTTCAGCGCGGTGACCGCCACCCCGTGCTCGCGCGCCTTCGCGACCCCGAGATCCACCGTCTGCTCCCCGACCGTCTGCCCGAAGCCGTAGTCGCCGTCGATAACCGCGAGCACCCCGGTCTCGCGCTCGACCTCGATGCGCCGACCGGGGAAGACGGCACCGTCCTCCATCCACTCCAGGTAGCGGCGGGTGCGGAGCACGCCGTGCGAATCGTGCCCGCGAAGGTTGGCGCCGGTGAGCCGCCACGCGATGCGGCGGGCCTCCTCGGCATCGCATCCGGCACGCTCGAAGATCGTACCGACGAGGCGCTCCATCGCCCGTGCATCGACGTACACCTGCCCGTCCGCGCGGCGGACCGTGGCGCTCGCGCCGATGCCGATGCCGCCATTCGTGGCCGCGTCGCTACAGTTGCCGTCGTTCATGTCCGTTCCTCCGCAAACGCACCCATGCCGCCACCGCCTTTCATGCGTATCCCGGCGCATGCGCCCATGCCGCCGCTCATGCCCGCGTCTCCGCGATCGCGATCGCGCACGCCGCGCCGTAGAGCCGGAGGTCGCTGCCCAGGGTCACCAGGTCGAAGCCCATGCCTAGCATCCGCTTCGCGTACGAGGGCGCGAGGCAATGGATGCCGCAACGTACCCCCGCGCCCTTGCAGGCATCGAGGATACGCTTGACCGCATCGACCACCGCCGGCTCGTCCGGGTCGAGCTTCGGCGCGTGGCCCATCGACAGCGCGAGGTCGCTCGGGCCGATGTAGACGCCGGTGAGCCCCGGGGTCTTCGCGATCTCCGCGACGTTGCCGAGCGCCTCGGCCGTCTCCACCATCGCGAGGGTGATGACGGTGTCGTTCGCCTGCGAGACGTAGTCCGCGCCGTGGACGAGCATCGCGCGGGTCGGACCGAAGCTGCGCGTGCCGGCCGGTGCGTAGCTCGCGTAGTGCACCAGGCGTTCCGCGTCGGTCCGGGTGTTGACCATCGGACAGACGATGCCGAGCGCCCCTGCGTCGAGCAGCTTCATGATGATTCCGGGTTCCAGCCACGGCACCCGCGCCATCGGGGTCGAGTCGCTCGCGGCGAGGGCCTGGAGCATGGACAGCGCCGTCTGGTAGTCGTTCAGGCCGTGCTGCAGATCGATGGTGACCGAGTCGAAACCGGCCTGGCCGGTGACCTCGGCGGTGACGGGGCTCGGGGTGGAGAGCCATGCGTTGACGCCGCCCTGGCCGGCGTTCCAGGTGTCGCGCAGTCTGGTCTTCAATGTAATGATCCTCGTAAGCGGAACTGCGTCCTTTGAAGGCCGGCGCAACGTAAAGGCGAAGGGTGAAAAGCGTCAAGCGGGCGTGCGGTCCGGTCAGGGCCATTCCTTGTTCGCCGCGAGACCCGGATCGGGCCTCACCGGGACACCACCAGCGGCCTCGCGAGCCCGCTTCGCGAACCGCCGAGCGATGCAGGGCCGAGCCGAGCCGATGATCCGCACCCTCGTTCAGCGCCTCCCCTTCTTCTACGGCTGGGCCGCCGTGGGCTGCGCAATGAGCTCGAACGTCGTGCGCCAGGCCGCCGCGGTGACGACGCTCTCCATCTTCATCGTGCCGATGACGGGCGAGTTCGGCTGGTCGCGTACCGGGGTCTCCGGCGCGGTGTCGGCCGGGGCGGTGCTCGGCGCGCTCGCCGCACCGTTCATCGGGCCACTGTTCGACCGCCACGGCTCGCGGGCACTGCTGATCGCCAGCGCGCTGGCGGTGAGCGCGTGCTGCATCGCGCTCGCCGGCACCCGGGGCCTGCTCTGGTTCTACGTTGCGTTCGGCATCTCGCGGATGATGTTCTCGACACCCTTCGATCTCGGGACGTCGTCGGTGGCCGCGAAGTGGTTCGTGCGCCGCCGCGCTCTCGCGATGTCTCTGCTCACGGCGTCCATCGGGATCGGGCTGACCATCCTCCCGCTCGCCGCCGCGATCGCGATCGCCGCCGGCGGCTGGCGCTCCGGCTGGCTGGCGCTCGCGGTGATCGTCGTCGTGCTCGGCGTAGTCCCGCAGTGGTTCCTGCTCGTGCGCGAGCCGGAGGACATCGGACTGCGACCCGACGGGGACGAGCCCGCTCCGCGCCCGCGGGCAGGGACCAGCGCAGGCGGTGCCAGCGCGGACGACGCCGGCGCGGACGATGCCGCGGGCGAGGTCGCCTTCACCCGGGCGCAGGCGTTGCGCACTCCGACGCTCTGGCTGATGATGGCCTACACCATGCTCGTCTTCCCGATCCAGGCGGGTGTGAGTCTGCACTGGGCGCCGCATCTCATCGAGCGCGGTATTTCCCCGACGTTGATGGCGACGATGGTGAGCTCGTTCTCCCTCGCCGTCGCGTTGTCGAGCGTTCTGTTCGGCTACGCCGGCGATCGCGTTCCGGTGCGCGCGACGCTCGCGGCGAGCGCGGCGCTCATGGCACTGGGCGCGATGACCATGATTGCGGTCTCCGGGCCGCTCCCCGCCTACGCCGCCTCGGTGCTGTTCGGCACGGGGGTGGGCGGCATCCTCACGATGACCCCGGTCGCGTGGGCCAACTACTTCGGCCGCGCCCACTTCGGCGCGATCCGCGGCATGACCCTGCCCGCGCAGGTGGGGGGACAGGCGGCCGGCCCGCTCCTCGCCGGCCTGCTCCGCGATCTGACCGGCGACTACGCGAGCGGCCTCGCGACGTTCGCGGCGCTCTCCCTGCTCGCGGCGGCGGTGGCGCTGGTGACGCCGTCGCCCCGCTTCTCGGGCGGTGCGTCCCCGACCGGGACCCGGGATCGCTCGCAACCGGACGATTGACGGGTTCCTGGCGGTCGTGCCCCGGGGTCCGCAACGGCGGGAGATTCCGTATCCGAATCGTGCCGTGCGGCGGGCGCGTCGCGATGTACTCGCCGTTCGCCGGCCCGGTGAAAAAAACCACCGGGGTGCATCGAGGTCTTATCCGGGTACGATTCGGACCCTTCCTTCGTTTTCCGGGAGAATAACCGTGAAGATCCGCGCTCGACTCATCCTGTCGCTCATCGCCGTGGCCGGCGCCGTGTCTGCCGCCGACCCGGACGATCTCACCCGGCTTCGCGCCACCCTCGAGTGCGAGGAGTGCGATCTGCGCCGGGCGGACCTGAAGCACGCGAACCTCGCCGGCGCGCGGCTCGCGGACGCCTCGCTCTCCGACGCGGAGCTCAAGGAGGCGGTCCTGAAGGACGCGGATCTCACGGGCGCCGATCTGCGCCGCGCCGAGCTGGAGAAGGCGGATCTCTCGGGGGTCCGGGCAAGCCGCGCGATCCTGCTCGGGGTGGATGCCGAGAAGGCGTCGTTCGTCGATGCCGACCTCGCCGGCGCGAAGCTTACCGACTCGGAGCTGGAGCACGCGGATCTCTCCGGCGCGCGGCTCGACGGCGCCGACATGCGGCGCACGGACCTGGAGCGGTCGAGGTTCGACCTCGCGCAGGCCACCGGGACGGACTTTCGCCAGGCCGATCTCGAACGCGCGAGCTTCCGCGGCGCGCAGCTCGACGGGGCGGATCTGCGCCGCGCGCGCCTCTCGAGGACGTCGATGACGGGCGCGAGCCTGCGGGGCGCCAGGCTGAAGGGCGCGGTGCTGAGCCGCACCGACTTCACCGGCGCAGACCTGACCGGCGCAGACTTCGACGGGGCGAATTTTCGTCGGACGATCCTTTCGGGCGCGGATCTCACCGGTGCGCGCGACCTCACAGAGAAACAGCTCGAATCGGCCTGCGGCGACACCGGGACGAAGCTGCCGGACGGCCTGACGGTGCGCGCCTGTCGTTGAGGAGACCCCCGGGGCCGGGAACGGTCTCGCCGGTGGAGCTGCGGCGGGGCGGCATGGCCGAGGGTCGGTATCGTAGAATCGATCGCTCATTCGGGACACGCACATGAACCATGAGACGCCAACGATGAACCCTGCCGCGGACCCGATCACGCTGGAGGTCGTGCGCAACAAGCTCGACGGCATCGCGAACGAGATGCAGTCCACCCTGGTCCGGAGCTCGTTCTCGCCGATCGTCAAGGAAGGGCTCGATGCGTCGGCGAGCCTGTTCACGCTCGAAGGCGAGACCCTCGCCCAGGCGACGGCCATTCCCATCCACCTCGCGACCCTCATTCCGGTGGTGCGCACGGTGATCGGGAAATTCCCGGTGGGGACCATGCGCGAGGGCGACATCTACATCATGAACGACCCCTACCACGGCGGGACCCACCTGCCGGACATCGCGCTGGTCATGCCGATCTTCTCCCGCGGACGGCCCATCGCGTTCAGTGCCGCGATGACCCACCACCAGGACGTGGGCGGGATGTCGCCGGGATCGGTCCCTACCAACGCCACCGAGATCTACCAGGAAGGGCTGCGCATCCCGCCGCTCAAGTACCGGGATGGAGGCGAGGTCAACCAGACCCTGATCGATCTGCTCACCCTCAACGTGCGGGTGCCGGAGACGTTCATGGGCGATCTCAACGCCCAGGTCGCGGCGTGCTCGATCGGAGTGCGGCGCGTGGGCGAGCTCGCCGAACGTTACGGCTCGAACCACCTGCCCGCGATCGCGGAGGAGCTTCTGACCCGCTCCGAGCGGCTCGCGCGACGCGCCATCGAGCGCATCCCGGACGGTCGTTACCACTACGTGGACTGGCTCGACAACGACGGTGTCGCGCTCGATGAGCCGATCCGGATCGAGGTCGCGGCGGAGATCGCGGGCGATCGGGTGCTCGTCGACTTCGAGGGCACGAGCCCGCAGGTGCGAGGTCCGTTCAACTGCGTGCCTTCCGGTGCGTACGCGGGCGCTTGCTTCGCGGTGCTCGCCATGGCCGATGCGTCGATCCCGGTCAACGGGGGTTGCTTCCGGCCGATCGAGCTTCGCCTCCCCGAGGGAAGCATCGTGAATCCGCGCGAGCCCGCGCCGGTGAATTCACGCACCTCCACCATCAAGCGTATCGCGGGGTCCATCATCGGCGCTCTGCGCCAGGCGCGACCCGAGGACGCCCCGGCCGACGCCGCCGCCGCCTTGCACGTCCTCGCATTCGGCGGCACGCGCGAAGACGGCTCGCCCTACGTGGTCGGAGAGCTCATCGCGGCGGGGAGCGGCGCGAGCCGTGGCAAGGACGGGGTGGACGTCATCGAGACGGACGGCTCGAACTGCATGAACCTGCCGGTCGAGGCGCTGGAGATGGACGTGCCGATCCGGATGCACCGCTCCGAGCTGCGGCCCGACTCGGGCGGGGTCGGCGAGTTCCGGGGCGGACTCGGTATCAGTCGGGAGTACGAGGTGCTGGCGGGAGAAGTGGTCTTCACCCACCGGGGCGAGCGGCACCGGCATCCCGCCCGGGGGGCGGCCGGCGGCGGGCCGGGGGCGTGCGCCCACTCGGTCATTCGGCGCGCGAACGGCGCGGAGGAGATCATTCCTTCGAAGACCCTGGTCCGGCTCCGGCCGGGAGACCGGGTGGAGGTCGATACCGCCGGCGGCGGAGGCTACGGTGATCCCGGCGTCCGGGCCGCCGACCGGCTCGCGGCCGATCTCGCCGGCGGCAAGGTCAGTGAGGCGGCATGGACCGAGACCTCGATGGCGGCCGGAGATGACTGACTGCCGGAGGTTCATGTCGAGGCGCGGTTGCCCTGAAAGCCCGGTCGAGGGGGCGCCCGCTTCCGCGATCGCCGACCGTCGTCGAGGATCCCGAGCATGATCTCGAAAGAGCAGGTCGACGAATTCCGACGCAACGGCTTTCTCGTCGCCGAGAACGCGGTGAACGCAAGACAGCTCGCCGGCTTGCGCGAGGTCCTCGCCGGGTGGGTCGAAGAGAGCCGCGTTCACGACGCGCCGTTCGGCGAGCCGACCGCCGATGGCCGGGCACGGTTCGATCTGGCGCCCGAGCACACCGCCGAGGCTCCCGCGCTCAGGAGGGTCAACAACCCGAGCGAGATCGACGACGCCTACATGGAGGTCATGGGTAATTCGGCGATGACCGACATGGTCGCCTCTCTCATCGGCCCCGACGTGAAGCACCATCACTGCAAGATCAACCTGAAGCTGCCCGGCTCCCATACCGAGGTGCGCTATCACCAGGATTTCGCCTATACGCCGCATACGAACGACGACGTCGTGACCGCGCTGCTCATGCTCGACGACATGACAGCGGAAAACGGCTGCCTGATGGTGGTCCGGGGCAGCCACCGCGGACCGATGTACTCCCTGTTCGACGGCGAGCGTTTCACCGGCTTCATCGCGCCCGGTGAGGAACGGGGGCTACGCGAACGTGAGGAGCCCATCCTGGGCCGCGCCGGCAGTGTATGCCTGATGCACACCCTGCTCGCACACGGCTCGGAGCCCAACCGGTCGGCATTGCCGCGCGGGCTGTACATCTGCGTCTACAGCGCCGCGGATGCCTTCCCCATCGCGCGTAATCCCATGCCGAACCGGAACGAGGGCATGATCGTGCGTGGCCGGCCCACGCGCCGGGCGCGGCTCGCCGAGGCGGTCATCGAGCTTCCCGAGCAGCCGGTGCGAGCATCGTTCTTCGCAGTGCAGGAGGAGGCGGGCGGTTCCAGGCGGGTAGTCGTCGGGGGCCGCCCGCCCCTCGAATCCTCCTGAAACTGCGATATGTCGACTCTCGAAGCCATGGCGATGGTGGAACGAACATGAACGCGTACGAGAACTACGCGGCAGTCTCTGCGGATTACGACCGCACCCGTGTTCCGATCGGGGTCGAAGTCATCCTGGGCTGCCTTGCCGCGAGCGGGGGTCCTCTCGCGTCGTCGCGCCTGCTCGACGCGGGATGCGGGACGGGCGGCTATTCCGCCGCGCTACGGCCTCACCTGGGCGCAATCGATGCTGTGGACCTGAACCCGTCGATGCTCGGCGTCGCACGGGCGAAGCTCGATCGCACGCCGGGATGCCCGGTGACCCTGCACGAGGCGAGCATCGACGCGTTGCCGTTCGAGGATGCCTGCTTCGACATGGTGATGGTGAATCAGGTGCTGCACCATCTACCGGACTCGCCGCACGACGGCCGGCCACTGCTCCGTCGGGTGCTCGGCGGGCTCGCGCGGGTGCTGCGCCCCGGCGGCGCGGCGATGATCAACACGTGCTCCCACGAGCAGCTCCGCCGTGGCTGGTGGTACGCAACGCTGGTTCCCGGTGCGGTCGAGGCAATGTGTCGGCGTCACGCGGACACCGCAGAGCTGACCCGGCTCCTCGCCGAGGCCGGACTCAGGCCGCGCGGCCGATTCGTCCCGAGCGATGCGGTCATGCAGGGGGATGCGTACTTCGACGGGCGCGGCGCGCTCGACCCTGCGTGGCGCCGCGGCGATTCGTTGTGGTCGTTGGTGTCCGAATCGGAGCTCGCGCGTGCCATCGACCGGATCCGCGCCCTCGACGAAGCGGGAACGCTCGACGCATTCGTCGCCGAGCAGGATCGCATGCGGCCTTCCATCGGGCAGATCGGATTCCACTACGCGGTCCGCGAACCCGGGGCGTAAACGGCGGTCCCCATCGAGAACGGTCAGGCGATCCGCCGCTTGTCCGTCCTCTCGCCTCCCGCCTCACACCGAGACGCGCTCGGCGATCGCCAGGATGCGATGCATTTCACGCAGGACCGGCTTCTCGATGAGCTTGCCGTCGATCACGACCAGGCCCGTGTCGGCTTGCTCGAAGGTCCGGATGATGCGGCGCGCACGCTCTATCTGCGCCGCGTCGGGAGTGAACACGGCGTTGAGGGCTGCGATCTGCTTCGGATGGATCGCGCCCTTGCCGGAGAATCCGAGATCGCGGGCCTGTCTCGCCGCGGTCTCCATGCCCCGCGGGTCTTCCAGGTCGAGATAGGGGACGTCGATGACGTCGAGTCCGGCCGAAGCCGCCGCATGCACGACTCGCGAACGTGCATAGAGCAACGGCTCCCAGGCGTTGGCGCAACGAAGCTCGGCTGCCATGTCCACGCCACCGAAGAACAGGGCGTCCAGCCGGTCGCTGCAATGAGCGATCTCGCAGGCGGCCTCCAGACCGGGGTTGGTCTCGATGATGACGTGCAGGCGCGTGTCGTGACCGCGCTCGCTCAACAGCCCGTCCAGCCACACGACCTCGTCCGGCGTACGCACCTTCGGCAACATCAGCGCCGGTGGCGGCGTGTCGCTGGCGAGCACCGCCTCGACGTCGGCAAGACCGAACGCCTCGCGTACGCAGTTGATGCGCACGATGCACTCGACACCGGCGTCGGCCCGGGGCTCGGCGAACAGCGCCATCGCGTTGGATCGGGCGGCGGCCTTGTCCTTCGGCGCGATGCCGTCCTCGAGCTCGACGCAGACGATGTCCGCCCCGCAGGCGAGCGCCTTGGGATACATCTCGGGCTTCAGGCCGGGCGAGAAGATGAAGCTTCGGCGGGGGCGAACGGTGCATTCGGTCATGGTGTGCCTGCCTTTCGCTCGGGCTGGGTCTTCAGGTTGTCGTCGTTCCTCGTCGGTCGTGACGAAAGCCGACGGATTCCCGCTTCCGCGGGAAATGACGGAAAATACAGTGGACGCCGTTACCCGTCACCCCGCGGAGCCTTCGCCGGTGAATGCGGGCAGCGGCAATTCGGAAATCACGAACGATTCTTCGTCGTTCGCACACGATTTCCCGGACCAGGGACGAAGATCTCGATGGAGGCGAGCAATGGATTTCGGATACTTCGGCTTGATGGGATATCGCGAGCGCGGGACTCCGCCGCGCAAGGTCTTCGAGGAGCACGTCGAGCAGGTACGCCAGGCCGACGCGGTCGGGCTCGCAATCGCGTGGTTCGCGGAACATCATTTCTCGAACTACTGCATCTGCCCCTCGCCGCTTCTCATGGCCGCGCACTGCGCCGCGGTGACCGAACGCATCAAGCTCGCGCCCGCCGTGATCGTGGCGCCGCTCTACGAGCCGGCCCGCGTGCTCGCGGAGATCGGGATGGTCGACTG
Source organism: uncultured Gammaproteobacteria bacterium (assembly GCA_958295835.1). GTDB lineage: Bacteria > Pseudomonadota > Gammaproteobacteria > HK1 > HK1 > HK1. The sequence continues at coordinate 1,610,599 of OY282378.1, read as the reverse complement.
TCTCGCCGGCGGCCGCCTCGTGCTCGGGATGGGCTCGGGCTACCAGCCCTATGAGTTCGAACGCTTCGGCGTGGACATTGCGAAGGCGCGCTCGCTGCTCGAGGAATTCCTCGACATGCTGCACGCCGCGTTCACGTCGGAGACGTTCAGCCACCACGGCGAGCACTACACGATACCGTCCACCCACATCAGCGCACGGCCGGTCGGCGACATTCCACCCATCTGGCTCGCCGGTGACGGCGAGGCCGGCCATCGGCTGTGCGCTCGCCGCGGCTACGTTCCGATGTTCACCGGACGCTGGGGCGGCGCGGAGTACCTCCGCGAGATGCGAGCGCGCATCGACCGTGCCTACGAGCTCGAAGGCTTCACGCCCGGCAGCGCGCCGATCGGGATCCAGCGCTTCATGTGCGTGACCGCTTCACGCGCGGAATCCCTCGAATACGTGGACAACGCGCGCCACCAGATGCGGCTCGCGTCCGCGCTCCGGCGCCGTGCCGAGGTGATGGACGGCGCGATGATGAACGAGGTCCCCATGGTGAACGAGATCCCGATGGAGCAGATGGCGGACAACCTGCTGGTCGGCGACTGCGAGACGATCGCCGAGCGGTTGTGCGGCGAGATTCGCGCCGCGCAGCCCTCGCACATGATGTTCCACTTCCAGGTCGGCGCGTCCTCGCACCGTCAGGCGCTCGTCACGATGGAGAGGCTCATGACCGACATCGAGCCGATGGTCGAAAGGGAGCTCGGCCCCCTGTCGGCCGTCGGCGTCCCGCTTCCCGGACCCATGAGCGAGGCTGCGGACTGAACCGAACCGCCGGCGCGCGGGGCTGAGATTCACGTGCCGGAGGGAGGCGTGTATCGGGTGTCTCGGGAGAGACGTGCGTTCTGCTGTCGTCGCGGGGCATCGGGGTTTCGGAAGGCTTCCCGTTCAACGTGCCCGGATTCGCCGAATCGCCGGAGGCCATGATCGTGGACGCGGCATTGGCCAGCGACAGCGAACGCGAGCATTCGAAGCACTTTCGATCGGAACACGGGCTACGCGGCGGCATCGGGCCGGTCGGGAAACACGATCACGTGACGCAGGTTCCGGGAGCGCCGTGAAAGCTCGATCGATGCGTTGATCTCGCCGAGCGGCCGGCGCGAGGAGACCAGCTCGTCGAGCTTGAGTCGTCCGCTCCGGTACAGGCGAAACAGCTTCGGCGCGTCGATCCGGAGCCGTGCGCCCCCCATCTTGCAGCCCAGAATGCTCTGGCCGTAGTGCGCAAGCCTGGTCGCGTTCAATGCGACGCGTTCAGCGCCGGGCGGCATCCCGACCGCCACCAGCACCCCGTCGGGCGCGAGCAGCGGGAGCGCCTCCTCGATGGTGCGTGCGCTGCCGACCGCCGTCATCACCACGTCGAATCCACGTCCATCGGTCAGCGCCGGCGCCCTTTCGGCAACATCCCCCTTCGCGGCGTTGATCGTCTCCGTCGCGCCGAATGCCCTGGCCTGCTCCAGCTTGTCGTCGGTCACGTCGACCGCCACCAGCGGAAGGGCTCCCGCGAGCGCAGCCCCCTGGACGCAGTTGAGCCCGACACCTCCGCAGCCGATGACCGCGACGGAGTCGCCCACCTGCACCTTCGCGGTATTGATCGCCGCGCCGAAGCCGGTCATGACTCCGCAGGAGATCAGGCAGGCAGCCTCGTCGGCGACGTGCGCGGGGATCTTCACCACCTGCGACGAATCGACGACGACGCCCTCGGCGAATCCGCCCACGCGCAGCCCGGCCCGTACCCGCCGGCCTGCCCCATCGGCCAGGCGCGGCGCCGAATCGATGGAGTATTCGGCCCTGCATTGCGTGGGGATGCCGGCCTCGCAGCATTCACAGCGCCCGCATGAGCGCAGCAGAGAGACCAGAACCCGATCTCCCACGCGGATGTCGGCGGACGGCACGGCAGGACCGGTGTCGGTCACCACTCCGGCGACCTCGTGCCCGAACACCGCCGGTAGATCCCCTCCCCATCCGCCGTCCATGTAGATGATGTCCGAGTGGCAGATCGAGCTGGCGAGCACCTTCACGCGGACTTCGCCCCCCTCCGGCGGGTCGAGCCTCAGCGTCTCGATCGACAGCGGCTCGCCGAACCCGCGGCATACCGCGGCCTGTATCTCGATCGTGTCCGAGGGCATGGCCTCTCCTTGGAGTCTTTTCTTCCCGTGGGATCTTGTACGAAGCGTCGAAGCTGTCGATGAGCAGGTTCCCGACTCCGGCTGCATCGGGTCGGGAAAGGCGATCAGGCTCCCAGTGTATGGGAGGGGGTACGCGCCTGCACGGCTCGACGGGGATTCTTCACGCGGCGGCAACGGCGGCACTGCGTCTGCCGCGGGCCATGATCCGGTGCATTGCGCGGCCGCCGGCAGACCGGCCTTGTCATGCTGCGACATCCGATGCGTCCGCGCCCCGGGCGACGGTGCGGCGGATCCGCTCGCACTCGATCCGGGCCGGCCGGCCACGAATCCGCTACCATCGGGCTGCGCCGGCTCTCCCGGAGCCGTTCAGCCACCCGGTCTCCGTCCGTGACCATGACCATGCACCGAGGACGGACGACTTCGACCTCCCAGGGAGAATGCGAATGATCCTGAACCTCAACGAACGCACGGCCCTGTTCATCGACGGCCCGAACTTTTATTCATCCATTCGTGACGTCGGGATAAAAGTTGACTATACAAGGCTGCTGGAGTTTTTTCGGAGCCGATCCCGCTTCCTGCGCGCATACTATTACACGGCACTCATGGACGATCGGACCGATGAGAGGCTCGACTTTCTGCGTCGACTCACGGATTGGCTCGGCTTCAACGGTTATACCGTGATTACGAAGCCGGCAAAGGTCTTTCAGGACACCGCCGGCGGACAGATCATGAAAGGCAACATGGACATAGAGATTGCAATAGACATGCTGGACATGGCGCCGTACGTCGACCATGCGATCCTCTGTTCAGGAGACGGCGACTTCCGCAGGCTCGTGGAAGCGGTTCAGCGACGCGGTGTCAGAGTGTCGATCATCAGCACCGAGCAGATCCTGGCCTCCGAGCTCAAGCGACAGGCCGACGGCTTCATGGATTTGCACAACATCGAACAGGACATAAGGCAACTCGAGAGATGAGCGGTTTTCCGGCAATCGCGACGGGACGAACGAGGATCGGAGCAATCATCATGGAACGGTGGAGCCGCGACCCGAACGAACCGCCGTTCATCAGCTCAGGGAGCCCGACGACGTGACCCACTCCCCCCGAGAGATGATCGAGACCCTGGTCGGCTTTCCCACCGTCTCGCGCGATTCCAACCTCGACCTGATCCACTTCGTGCGCGACTACCTCGCCGGGTGCGGCGTGGAATCGCGCCTCGTGCCGAACGAGGACTCCACCAAGGCGAACCTCTACGCCACCATCGGACCGCACGCCGAAGGCGGGGTCGTGCTCTCGGGGCATACCGACGTGGTGCCGATCGACGGGCAGCCGTGGGATACCGACCCGTTCGAGGTCGTCGAGCGCAACGGCCGCCTCTACGGGCGGGGCACCGCGGACATGAAGAGCTTTTCCGCGCTCGCGCTCGCGCTGGTCCCCGACATGCTCGCGCGCGGGCTGAAACGCCCGATCCACCTCGCCCTCTCGTACGATGAAGAGGTGGGCTGCCTCGGCGCACCCGCGATGATCGCGGAGATCGCGGCCGAGGTGCCACGGCCCGCCGCGGTCGTCGTCGGGGAGCCGACGTCGATGAAGGTGATGACCGCGCACAAGGGGATCACGGTGATGGAGACCGTGGTCACCGGCCACGAGGCCCATTCGAGCCTGACCCATCGCGGGGTGAGCGCGGTAATGACCGCGGCGCGGCTCGTCTCGAAGCTTGATGAGATGGCGCGCGCCGCGGTCGCTCATCCCTCGGCCCTGCCCTTCGAGCCGCCGTTCACGACCATCCACGTCGGGATGATCGAGGGGGGTACCGCCGCGAACATCATCAGCCGTCGCTGCTGCTTCGTCTGGGACATCCGGCACATCCCCGAAGACGATCCGATGATCCACGTGGATCGCTTCGACGCCTGGTGCGAATCCGAGGTGCTTCCCGGTATGCGGAGCGTCGCGTCGCAAGCGGGCATCGAGACCCGGATGCTCAACCAGGCGCCCGCCTTCGGCCCGGAGGAGAACGGGGAGGCCGAGCGCATCGTCCGCGCGATCACCGGCGACAACGGCGTCCATGCGGCGGCCTACGCGGCGGAGGCGGGGCAGTTTCAGGAGGCGGGATTCTCGACCGTCGTCTGCGGCCCCGGCTCCATCGATCAGGCCCATCAGCCGAACGAGTACATCGAGCTCGACCAGATCGACCAGTGCGAGCGCTTCCTGCGCCGGCTCATGGACGATCTCTCACGCTGACGAGCCCTCGGTAGTCGATTCGTCAACCCACCCGAGCCCATTCCATGCTGCGAATCCATCATTTCCCCGCAACCCGCGGCTTCCGCATCATCTGGCTCTGCGAGGAGCTCGGCATCCCCTGTGAAGTCGTCTTCGTCGACTTCTCCGGGCTCTACCGCGCGAGCGCCGAATGGCGGGCCATGAATCCGGTAGGGAAGGTGCCGGTGATGACCGACGGCGAACTCACCATGTTCGAGTCCGGGGCCATGGTGCAGCACGTGCTCGACCGTCATGGAGGGGGCCGTCTCGAGCCCGCGCGCGGCACCATCGAGCACTCCCTCTACATGCAATGGAGCTGGTTTGCGGAGGCGACGTTCGCGCGTCCGCTCGGTGAGATCGTCAACCACCGGCGCGTGTTTGCGGACCGTGCGATCCCGGAGGTCATCGAGGAGATGAAGGCCCGGACCCGGCTTTGCGCCGATGCGCTCGATCGGGAAATGCGCGGGAAGGACTACCTGGTCGGTAGCTTCACCGCCGCCGACATCATGATGGGTTATACCTTGCGGGCTTACGAGCGTCTCCTGCCGGACGAATCGCTGCCGGAGCACGCGGGCGCCTATTGGAGGCGCCTTTCCGCACGCGGTGCATACCGGGCCGCAATCGCCGCGGAGAGCCCGGAGCAGCGCGAGCGGCAATGAGGGGCCGCCCGGCGCATGAGCGGTCAACGGCATCGGAGACACTGTCCACGCGCTGTCTCTGCGCGCGCTGTCGCTGTCTCTTGACCCCCTGGCCCACGGTCGATTTAATACGTGTCCCTTCCGGGTTCACTCCCGGCTCCCACAGCGCGGCCAGGTAGCTCAGTTGGTAGAGCAGCGGACTGAAAATCCGCGTGTCGGTGGTTCGACTCCGCCCCTGGCCACCATCCAAATCAAGCACTTCCGCCCGTTTCTTCCCGATAAAACAAGTAGTTGGCGCCGGATACGGATTCCGGTGCAGTCTTGTACTGTCCAGTAGAGTCCGGCTCCGATTCTCCTCATCGTCACCAGCACCATCAGCATCCGCAACGAGATCCAAACCGTGCGCGCCGAAGTCCTCGCCGATCGGACCGCTTGGCAGGAAGAGATCCGGGTCCTCCGCGCCGAAGCCCGAACCGACCGCGAGACCTTCGAGAAGCACATCACCCGGCTGACCCCGGAACAGAGCCGGCTCACCGGCATCGTCGAGCAGATGCGCACCGCCAGCCGGAACGCGTAGCGCTGCCACCACCAGCGCAGATCCCGCAGTCGCTGAAGGTCCGTCAGGCGCGCCTCCCACAGCCGGCCCGCCGCATCAGCGTCCTCGACCGCGCAACGGCGCTGCCCGGCCCGCGCTGCCTTGCGCTGCCGCGGACACGATCGAACATGTCCACCGACACCCGTGCGCAAGCGGCGTTCACGCCCCCTCGACCACGCCACCTTGGCAGGAGCTCCTGCACATCGCCTCCCAGTCGGGAAACTTCCCGGCGTGCTTCGTCATGGCGCCTCCGGAAGTGACGACGCTGCGCGTATGGCTCGACGCCGCGGGCGCAACGGTGCGTGGCAAGTGCCATAATCGGTCCATGCGCTTTTTCAACACCGCAGGACCGGTACGCCTGGACGACCACTACGCCATCCCGCCCCTGGACCGCGTGGACGTGGATGAACTCCTTGCCCTGATTCAGGCCAAGCAGTACTTCGTGCTGCACGCGCCGCGCCAGACCGGCAAGACCTCCGCCCTGATCGCCCTGCGCGACCTGCTCAACAGCGGTGAAGCGGGCAACTTCCGGTGCGTGGACGTGAACGTCGAGGTCGGCCAGGTAGCGCGCGACGACGTAGCGGAGGGCATGCGCGCCGTCCTGAGCAGCCTGGCCATGAGCGCCGAGCTACTCGGCGACGACTCCCTGGAAGGCATCTGGCCGGACACGCTCGTCAAGGCAGGCGCCAACAACGCCTTGCGGCAGGTGCTCGCCCGCTGGTGCGTGGCGAACCCTGTGCCGCTGGTGCTGCTGGTGGACGAGATCGACTCGCTGGTCGGCGACACCCTGCTCTCGGTGCTGCGCCAGCTCCGCGCCGGCTACCAGCAACGCCCCGGGGGCTTCCCGCAGAGCGTGGTGCTGTGCGGGGTGCGCGACATCCGCGACTACCGCATCCGGTCGAGCACCGGCGAGGTCATCGCCGGCGGCAGTCCGTTCAACGTCGCGGCGAAGTCGCTTCGCATGGGGGACTTCACGGAAGCGGAGACGCGGGCGCTGATGGCGCAGCACACGGAGGAGACCGGCCAGCGCTTCTCGTCGTCGGCGCTGGATTCGGTGTGGACGCAGACGCGGGGTCAGCCGTGGCTGGTGAACGCGCTGTGCGCCGGGGCCTGTTTCGACAACAAGGCGGGGCGGGACCGCTCGCGTCCCATCGAAGTGGATGACGTCTACGCAGCCCGGGAGGAGCTCATTCTCTCGCGGCGCACGCATCTGGACCAGTTGGCGCACAAGCTGGAGGAGGCGCGGGTGCGGCGGGTCGTCGAGCCCATCCTGAGCGGCGGCGAGGTGCGGCACCAGGCCCGTGACCTGGAGTACGTGCGCGACCTGGGGTTGCTCGCGCCGGACTCGCCGCCGCGCATGGCGAACCCGATTTACGCGGAGGTGGTGCCGCGGGAGCTGGGCTACGTGTTGCAGGACAGCCTGGACGTGCAGGTGGCGTGGTACGTGGACGACGATGGCGGCTTGAACATGGACAGGCTGCTGACGGCGTTCGGCACGTTCTTCGGCGAGCACGCGGAGCACTGGCTCGACCACTTGGGCGACTACCCCGAGGCCGGTCCGCAGCTCATCTTGCAGTCGTACCTGCAACGGGTGGTGAACGGGGGCGGACGCATCGAGCGGGAGTACGGGTTGGGGCGGGGACGGACGGACCTGCTGGTGCTGTGGCCTCGGGAGGCGGGGCAGCCGTCGGACCTGTGGGAGCGGTTCGTGGTCGAGTGCAAGGTGCTGCGCGATACGGACCGCAAGAGCCTGGAATGGACCATCGAGCAGGGCATGAAGCAAACGTTGGGGTACATGAAGAAGTGCGGGGCGGAGGAAGGGCATCTGGTGGTGATCGACCGCCGCGGCGAGGAGCGGCGGCGTACCGAAGAACGTCGACATGGCCACGGGGAGGCGGGTGGAAGCGAGGGCAGGCGCGATGGCCAAGAGGTGGCCGTCTGGGCGCTGTAGTGCATCGACCGGCGAATGTGGAACCACGCGGAAGACGAGATGATCCGGGAAGCCGCCATCGAAGACCGGGCGCCTGGCCTCACCGCCACCGCGCCCGCTGACGTCACCGCCGCCCGCGGCGTCGAAGACCGCCGGCGGGAATAGCCGAAGCAACCCGGCGCTCCGGGGAGCGGGCGGAATATCGTGGTGGTATGGTCAACCACGTTCGATGGGCCGAATGCAGCCGATCAACACGGGAGGCTTCGGATGAGCACCACCGCAACGGCTTGGCCTTGGGCAACGGATATGCTGGAGGCCGCCGTCGCGCCGCCGGCCAGGGAAGGGAGCATCCTGTCCAAGTTCGGCTCGGAACGGACGCCGGACGGGACCCACTTGATCCGAGCCTTCGGCCTGTCGCGGCCTGAGGTCGCACGGTTGGCCGCTATGGATTTCCCCAATCCCGACCTCCCATTCCGTCGCGTTTCCATCGATCCGGTCAGGGGCACTGTGGTGATGATGGCCCCGAGCCGGTTGCACGAACGCATCGCGGTGCGGCTGGACAAGGTGGCGGAGGAGCTTGGCGGCGGAGTTCAGGGCGGCGGGCTGCGCGTGGAGCAGTTGCGCGGTACCCGGTGGCGGGACCGGGAAGGGCCTCGAGGCGCAGGAGCGGAGGCCGACTGCGCCTTCTATATCGGCGAGACAGCCGAAGCCTGTATCCGCGCCGATGCGTTGGGAGACGAGCAGGCAGATGCCTTTACGGAACGGCAACCGCCCGACCTGGTCGTGGAAATCAACGTCTCCCACACCGACGAAGGCAAGCCGGTCTGGTATCGGCGTCTGGGTGTCACGGAACTTTGGGCTGTAGCTGCCGGCAAATCACCCGATTGGCTTGAGGTTGAATTTCTGGACCTGCAAGCCCCGGACGATCCCGCTGCAAGCCAGGAATCCAAAGTCATTCTCGGAGCGCAGCCCGCCGATGTCGAAGATGGGCTGCGAATGCTCCAAGACGCATCAACACCGGTGATAGAGGGTTCGCGCCGCATCGCAAACGCATTTGCGCAGAGATTGGCGCAACGAATGGGAAGGGGTGCTCAGAGTTGAGCGGAGAACGGGCGACACGTACTGCCCGCCCGCTGGCTGGTACGTGGCGAACCCGACACCGCTGGTGCTGCTGGTGGACGAGATCGACTCGCTGGTCGGCGACACCCTGCTCTCGGTGCTGCGCCAGCTCCGTGCCGGCTACCAGCAACGCCCCGGAGGCTTCCCGCAGAGCGTGGTGCTGTGCGGGGTGCGCGACATCCGCGACTACCGCATCCGGTCGAGTACGGGGGAGGTCATTGCCGGCGGTAGCCCGTTCAATGTCGCGGCGAAGTCACTTCGCATGGGCGATTTCACCGAAACGGAGACGCGGGCGCTGATGGTCTTGGGCGAGGCCGGCGCGATTGACCCTGATCTTCGGATATGTTTAGCATGGCTTTACCGTGTGATTAGCATGGCTTGACCGTTGCCGCAGGCGGCCTGCCGAACGATGCCGGGGTCACGGCCGGGCCGGCATGACGGTCGGAGCAACAGGGACATCGCGGGATACCGGCGCCCGGCTGCGCATACTGCCCGAGCCTTTCCCGCATGATCGGCAGGACCATGGGCGTGCCGAAGCGCGCCCCCACGGTCCGAAAGACATATCCCGTTGATGTAACTACACAAAGCCCCCAGGAGGACACGACATGAAAGACATCAGGAAATTCCAGCAGATGTACCGGGACGGCCGGGTGAACCGCCGGGAGTTCCTCACGGCGATGGGCGCCCTGGGCCTCTCCGCCACCGCCGCCGGAGGTCTCCTCACCTCGGCCGGGGCGCTTGCCGCGACGCCGAAGAAGGGCGGGCTGGCGAAATACGCGAACAACCTGCACGGGCCGGACGACCAGATGGACCCGATCGTCTTCACCTCGGGCATCGACTACACCCGCGGCATCGCCACCTACAACGGCCTGATCCAGTTCGGCGACAACATGTCCCTGCATCCCGAGCTGGCGGAGGAATGGTCGCCCAACAGCGACGCCACCGAGTACACCTTCAAGATCCGCAAGGGCGTGGAGTTCCATGACGGCTCTCCCCTGACCGCGGACGACGTGGTCTGGAGCATGAACCGCCATCTCGGCGAGGATTCCCCATCCGTGGCCAAGGCGCTCTTCGGCACGGTGAAGGAATGGAAGAAGGTCGACAGCCATACCGTGGCGGCGGTCCTGAACTCACCGGATTCGGACCTCCCGGCGAAGCTCGGCGAGAAGCAGGCCAAGGTCGTCAAGAAGGACACCGAGGACTTCAGGAAAGGGAACGGCACCGGTCCCTTCCTGCTCGAAACGTTCGAGCCCGGCGTGCGCTCGACCCACGTGCGCAACCCGAACTACTGGAGGGACGGCGCGAACTTCGATGCGCTGGAGCTGACCGGCATCACCGATCCCATCGCGCGGGTCAACGCGCTCATCGCCGGTGACGTGGATCTCATCAACAACGTCGATTCGAAGGGCATCCGCCTGGTCGAGCAGAGCGAGGGGGTGCACATCAATTCGACGCCCTCGGGCCTCTACGGCGGCATCTGCTGCCTCAAGAACACGGAGCCGGGATCGAGCGACGACTTCGTGAAGGGCCTGCAGTACATCCAGGACCGCGAGCGCATCGTGCGGTCCGTCCTCAAGGGGCACGGCGGGGTGGGCAACGACCATCCGATCTCGATTGCCTACGGCGCGGACCATTGCCACGAGCTGCCGCAACGCGAGTACGACCCGGACAAGGCCAAGTTCCACCTCGGCAAGTCCGGTTATTCCTCCGCGGAGCTCTTCGTCGCGCCGGTGGCGCCCGGCATCGAGGAAGCGTGCCTCCTGATGCAGGCCAACCTGAAGAAGATCGGCTTCGATCTCAGCATCAAGAAGGTGCCGACGGACGGGTACTGGGGGGCGGTGTGGATGAAGGAGCCGCTGAACGTCGTGTCGTGGAACCAGCGTCCCACCGCGAACGCGATGCTGTCGATCCAGTTCGCGCCGGGCGCGGCGTGGAACGACACCTTCTGGAACAACGAGCGGTTCGGGGAGCTGCTGAAGCTGCAGCTTGCCGAGACCGATCCCGTCAAGCGCCATGAGATGCTGTGCGAGATGCAGATGCTGGTGCACGAGGGGAGCGGCATGGTGATCCCCTACCACGTGAACAACCTCGACGGGGTCAGCGACAAGATCCACGGGATCCCCAACATCCCGCTGGGCTCGCTGGGCGCCTACCAGTGGGTGGAGTCCGCCTGGCGGGAAGCCTGAGCCCGGATCGCACCGCCGTCCGGTATGGAGAAGCTCGCACGGTTTCGACCGTGCGGGCCTTCCTCCTGAGGTCTTCAAGGCGCCGTCACCCGGCCGCGGCCGGGTGACGGCCCGCGGCCGGCCGACGGTTCAGGCCTGACCCCGAAGACGGACACCGACCCGGATCGATCACCTGCGATGTTGCTACAGGCCATCCTGCGCCGGATCGCCGTCGGCATCGCCACCCTGCTGGTGGTGTCGATCCTCATCTTCATCAGCACCAGCGTGCTGCCGGGCGACGTCGCCAACATCATCCTCGGCCAGATGGCGACCCCCGAGTCCCTGGCCGCACTGCGCGCCAAGCTCGGCCTGGACCAGCCGGCGCACGTGCGCTACTTCCTCTGGCTCGGGAACCTGATGACCGGGGACCTCGGCGTTTCCAAGGCCGGCAGCGGCTTCGGCACCATCGGCACCCCCATCTCCGAGATGCTCGCTCCCCGCATGTGGAACACCATCCGGCTGGCCGGCGTGGTGGCGGCGGTCGCGGTACCCCTCTCCATGGCCCTGGGCCTGCTCGCCGCGATGTACCCCGGTACGCGGCTGGACCGGATCGTCACCTTCACCACGCTCGGCCTGATCTCGGTGCCCGAGTTCCTCGTCGCCACGTTCCTGGTGCTGGTGGTGGCGGTGTACCTGGGCTGGCTGCCCGCGACCGCCTACATGAGCGGGAACGAGACCGGCTGGCAGCTCGTCAAGGCGCTGGCCATGCCCACCCTGACCCTGGTCATCGTGGCGTCCTCGCAGATCATGCGGATGACCCGGGCCACGGTGCTCAACGTCATGAGCTCGCCCTACATCGAGATGGCGATCCTCAAGGGCGTGCCGCGGCAGCGGATCATCCTGCGCCATGCGCTGTTCAACGCGATCGGCCCGATCGTCAACGTGGTCGCCCTGAACCTGGCGTACCTGGTGAGCGGCGTGGTCATCGTCGAGACGATCTTCGCCTACCCGGGGCTCGCCAAGCTGATGATCGACGCGGTGCAGACCCGGGATCTGCCGCTGGTGCAGGCCTGCGCCATGATCTTCTGCGCGACCTACATCGTCCTGATCTTCATCGCGGACATGGCCTCGATCCTGTCGAACCCCAGGCTGCGGCATCCGAAATAGAGGCCGCGCAACGGAGGCACCGCACATGACCGATACGACCGGAAAGATCGGCCCGGCAACGCAGTTCGAGGAGCTGCCCGACGCTCCGCCCCGGCGCCGGCTGCAGCTCTCCTGGAGCGGGAAGCTCGGGATCTGCGTGGTCGTGTTCTGGGCGGTCATCGTGGTCATCGGCCCGACCATCTCCCCCTACCACGAGGCGGACATCCTCGACGAAGCACTCTTCATCAAGCCGGGCAGCGACGAGCTCTACCCCGATACGGATTTCCAGCCCCCGAGCAAGGTGGTCTACCTGGGCAGCGACTACCTCGGGCGGGATACGCTCTCCCGGACCCTGTTCGGCGCGCGCACCACCATCGGCATCTCGCTGGCCTCGACCCTGCTGGCCTACCTCGTGGGGGTCACCCTGGGCATCGCGGCGGCGGTCGGGGGCACCGTCCTCGACTCGGCGCTCAGCCGGGTGAACGACGCCTTCCTGTCGATGCCGAGCATCATGCTGGCGCTGGTGGTGATCGCCGCCATCGGCAGCACCATCCCCATCCTGATCCTGCTCACCGGATTGATCTACGCGACCAGCGTGTTCCGCATCGCCCGCGCCCTGGGGCTGGACGTCATGGTCAGCGACTTCGTCGAGGCCGCCCGGGTACGGGGCGAGGGCCTGTGGTGGATCATCACCCGCGAGATCCTGCCCAACGTGGCCATGCCGATGGCCACCGACTTCGGCCTGCGCTTCGTCTACGTCATCCTTTTCATCTCCAGCCTGAGCTTTCTCGGGCTCGGGGTGCAGCCGCCGCAGTCGGATTGGGGCAGCATGGTCAGGGAGAACCTGTCGGGGCTGCCCTACGGCTCCATCGCGCCGCTGGTGCCGGCGCTGGCGATCGCCACCCTGACCATCGCCATCAACCTGATCGTCGACGACGTCTCCGCCCACGCCGGCGGCAGGCTGGCCAGGAGGATGATCTGATGCCCGCCCTCCTTGAAGTCGACCGCCTGAAGATCGATGCCCGCGGGGACGACGGCGGTCTGACCCCCATCGTCAAGGGCGTGAGCTTCAGCGTGAAGCGCGGGGAGGTGGTGGCGCTGATCGGCGAGTCGGGATCGGGAAAGACCACCATCGCCCTGTCCGCGCTGGGGTACGCCAAGCCGGGCCTGGAGTTCACCGGCGGCGAGGTCCGGCTGGACGGGCGCGACGTCATCTCCATGCCGCCGGACGAGCAGCGCGCGCTTCGCGGCCAGCGTGTCGCGTATCTGGCGCAGAGCGCCGCCGCCACCTTCAACCCCGCGCTGACGATCGGGGAGCAGGTGACGGAATCCCCCATCCTCCACGGGCAACTGAGCCGTGAGCAGGCCGACCTTCGGGCCGAGGAGCTCTACCGGGCCCTGGAGCTGCCGGACCCGGACCGCCTGGGCAAGCGCTATCCGCACCAGGTCTCAGGGGGCCAGTTGCAGCGGCTGATGGCGGCCATGGCCCTGTGCGGCAAGCCGGACCTGCTGATCCTGGACGAGCCGACCACCGCTCTGGACGTCACCACCCAGATCGAGGTCCTCAAGGCATTCAAGTCGGTGATCCGGCAGGAGGGGTCGGCCGCGATCTACGTGACCCACGATCTCTCCGTGGTCGCGCAGATCGCCGATCACATCGTCGTGCTCTACGCGGGGGACGTCCAGGAACACGGGACGGCCGACAAGGTCATCAACCGGCCCTCCCACGACTACACGCGGCGGCTGATGGCCGCCGTGCGCCCGCCGCCGGCGGCCGGCCAAGGCGATGAATCGTCGGACGCGCACGAGCGCGACGCCCCCGCCCTCGAAGTGAAGAACGTCACCGCGGGATATGGAAAGGGCAGGGGCGGCGCCCCGGTCCTCAAGGTGCTTCGCGACATCAACGTGTCGGTGCAGCGCGGCCACACGGTGGGGGTGATCGGCGAGTCCGGCTGCGGCAAGTCCACGCTGGCGCGGGTCATGTCCGGCCTGCTGCCCGCGAGCGAAGGGGAGGTCCTGCTGGACGGCGACAGGCTGCAACCCAGCCTCCACCAGCGCGCCCGCGGCGAGCTGCAGAAGGTGCAGTTCGTCTTCCAGATGGCGGATACCGCGCTCAATCCGCGCCAGCGGATCGACCATATTCTCGGCCGCCCGATCGAGTTCTACCTCGGCCTGAAGGGCGCAGAGAAGCGCAAGCGCATCGGCGAGCTGCTCCACATGGTCGAGCTGCCGCCGGAGTTCGCCGGGCGCTACCCGGAGGAGCTCTCCGGGGGGCAGAAGCAGCGCGTGAATCTTGCACGTGCGCTCGCGGCCTCACCCGAGGTGCTGCTCTGCGACGAGGTCATCTCGGCGTTGGACACCATCGTCGGCGCCAACGTGATCGAGTTGCTCAAGCGGCTGCGCAAGCAGACCGGTGTGTCCTTCGTCTTCATCAGCCACGATCTCTCCACCATCGCCTCGTTCGCCGACGAGATCGTGGTGCTCTACGCCGGGAGGGTGGTCGAGCAGGGGCCGACGGATCGGGTGCTCTCGCCCCCCTACCATCCCTATACCCGGCTGCTGATCTCCTCGGTCCCGGAGCTGCGCATCGGCTGGCTGGAAGAGGCCATGGAGACCCAGGAGGCCAAGGCGGGCATTGATCGGGTGGTCAAGCTGACCGAGATCGGCTGCCCCTTCTTCGACCGCTGCCCGCTGGCGGTCGAGGGCACCTGCGACCGGGAGGACCCACCGATCCGGCGCCTCGGCGACGGGCACGCCATCGAGTGCCATCGAAGCGAGAGGGAGTTCATGCACTGAGCGGATGGCGAGTGCGTGCCTGCGGCACGTGCGCCATACGGCACAGGATCTCGGGAACGGCCCTCTGCGCGGGCAACACCGCGGTCGTCTCGACGCCGGGCAGGGCATCCCCCACCGCAAAGGTATGGCGCACGTCGCGCGTTCCGCTTGGCCCGCTCCATTCCACCACCAGCTTGTGTTCCAGTAGCTGACGTTACGTGGGCATACCGGGACAACACCGGAAATTCGGCGATAATGGGCATCATACGACGCGATGTGGAAAGTGGTCGTGATGACGCCGGCACACCCCAGGATCTTTCACATCGTCCACGGCGACCGACTGACGGCGATCATGAACGATGGCGGCCTGCATTGCGACGCAAGAATGATCCACCGTCCGAAGGCCGGCACGACCATCGGAATGGCCAAGATCAAGGAACACCGGCTCCGGCGGCGCGTGTCCTGCCACCCGGATACCTGCGTAGGAGATTACGTTCCGTTCTACTTCTGCCCTCGCTCTCCGATGCTGTACTCCATTCATCGGAAGAATACTGATCCCGATAGCGCATCGGAGCTTGCTTATGGTGGCGGCCAGGCACCCATCGTTCACCTTGAAGCGGATTTGCGCGAGGTAGTGGATTGGGCCAATCGTGAGGGTCGGCGCTGGGCTTTTTCCACTGGAAACGCTGCCGCCGCCGGAGTGCAGTTCCATGGTGATCTCGATCGACTTGACCGGATTGACTGAAACGCAGTGGCGGCACGTCACTGGTCTGAAGTCATGAAAGAAAAGCAAGCGGAGTTTCTCGTACACGGCTTCGTCCCGTGGCATCTGATAACAAGGATCGGTGTTATTTCCGATCGCATCCGAAAGCGCGTGCTTCAGATAATCGTAGATTCCGGCCACGAACCCCGTGTCGTGATCAAGCGGCACTGGTACTACTGATCTGGAGGCGCCCATGAACATCGACTATAGAACCGGGAACTTGCTCTTTGCCGATGCCGAGGCTCTGGTGAACACCGTGAATTGTGTGGGCGTCATGGGAAAGGGCATCGCGTTGCAGTTCAAAAAAGCATTTCCGGCGAACTTCAAGGAATACTCGAGAGCCTGCGAGCGCAAGGAAGTCCGGCCGGGGCAGTTGTTCGTCACCGAGCGACTTGATGACAACCCCAAGTACATCATCAACTTCCCGACCAAGCGCCACTGGCGGGCCGGAAGCCGGTTGTGCGATGTAGAGCTCGGCTTGACCGCACTGGCTGACCAGATTCGGAGGCGAGAGATTCGCTCCATTGCAATGCCGGCGCTGGGCTGCGGCCATGGAGGACTGGAGTGGGCGGATGTACGTTCCCTGATCGAGCGGAAGCTCGGGGAACTGTCCGACGACGTGCAGATTGTGGTTTTCGAGCCGGAGGGAACGCCGGGCACCAGGACCATGAATCGCTCGATCGAAGCACCGGAAATGACCCCGGGCCGCGCGGCGCTGGTGATGCTGGTGGATCGCTACCTGTCCGGGCAGCCGGGAAAGGGCGGGACGCTGCCGGAAGCGAAGGTGCACGAGTTGATGTACTTCCTGCAGGTTGCCGGCGAACCTTTGCAACTCGATTACTCGGAAGGGAACGGAGGTCTTTATGCGGAAGATCTTCGCCGGGTCTTGCGCAAGATGGAAGGACATTGGATTTCAGGACGTCACAACGTCAAGGACGGATCCGGCAATCTGTTCGAATTGATACCCGGAGCGGTCGGGGATGCCGAGGGTTTTCTGGCGGATCGTCCTGATACCCAGGGGCGTGTCTCCAAAGTGGGGGATTTGATGGACGGGTTCGAGACGCCCTTGGGCGTGGAGCTCCTGGCGAGCGTTCATTGGGTGGCTCACAACGAACGGTCGGCGTCGGTTGACGACATTGCTCGTCGTATGCGAGGAGGCAGATTCTATCGCAGACAAATCGAGCAGGCGTATCAGACTCTTGAGAATTTGGGGTGGCTCCACGATGAGGAAAGATCAAACCGTACGATCGACGAAGAACCGGTCTCGTCCAGTGAGACGGACGTTTCTCCGAATATGGTTTCAGAGCATGGCGACGATCATCCGCCCAGCGACGGTAGCTCCAGCCTCATCAACGTCAACACGGCTACGGTCGATGATCTGGAAAACCTGCCGCGCGTCGGCAGTAAATTGGCTCAAGCCATTGTCGCGCACCGGGACAGACATGGCCCGTTTCGTGCTGACGAGGATCTTACCGAGGTGCGAGGCATTGGTAAGGGTCTTTACAAAGGCATCGTCCACTGGATTACCTTCGGGGAGCACGGGCGCCGGCTCATCTGATCGTGTGCCAGCCGTTTGTCTCATTCGGGCAGGACCGGCCTTTGATCCGTTACGCCGGGAGTCAACCCGGTCCGGCACTCTGATCGAGCTGCCGCCGGACTTCGCCGGGTGTCATCCGGAGGAGCTCTCCGGCGGATAGATGAGGTGCTTCTTCTTCGACCGCTGCCCACTGGCGGTCGAGGGCACCTGCGACCGGGAGGACCCACCGATCCGGCGCCTCGGCGACGGGCACGCCATCGAGTGCCATCGTAGCGAGAGGGAGTTCATGCACTGAGATATCAATAGATTTTCAGCGATCTGGCCCTGACGCCAGAATGTGAGGTGGTCCCATCATTTGAGACAGTCGGCCAAGGTGTATTCCAAGCCTTGAGGGAGGCATGGGATGATGACGAGGCGGCGGTTCACGGCGGATTTCAAGAAGCGGGTGGCGCTGGAGGCGAAGCACGAGGTGCATCCGAACCAAGTGAGCATGTCCGTCCCTTGCCGCCGCCACTCTGAAAATGCATGTCGCCGGGGGATTTGCCCATGCCGTCTTCCCTGCATCGCCCGATGACCGTCGATGCAGGGTTCGGCATTACCCCGAGCGCGTGAACTTCCGGAAGCAGGGGGGCGTGAACGGAGCGAGACGCGCCGCCGCGCCGGACGCCACCGTTACTTCGCCGACATAGAGGTCGCCCCGCGAATCCGCCCACAGGCCGTGCGGGGCGATGAAATTACCCGGCAGCACCTCTTCCTCGCCACCGACGAGGCACTGGACGGCGCCGTCCGGGTCATAGATGCCGACCCGGGCGATCGGGTCGTGCCCGTGGGGCGGGGAGGTCATCAGCCGGAAGTGCGGCGCCTCCCGGACCCCGCTGCGGAAGCCGAGCTCGGCGACGTGCACGTTGTCCTGCGCGTCGATGAAGATGTCGTCGGGGCGGTTCACGAAGTCCCAGCTTCGCAGGTACTCGCCCTCCGGCGAGAAGAGCTGGATGCGGGAATTCTCCCGATCCGCCACGTACACGGTGCCGGCGGAGTCCACCGCGATACCATGCGGCAGGTTGAACTGGCCGGGAGCGCTCCCCGGCTCGCCCCATGAGAATTCGAGGTTCCCATCGGTATCGAACCGGTGCACGCGGGCGTTCCCGTAGCCGTCCGCCACGTACATGCTGCCGTCGCGGAGGACGGCGACGTTCGTCACCTGGTTGAACGGTCCGCCCGCGTACTGGACCGGCGAGACCTCCGGTACGAAGCCGGTATCGGAGCACTCGCCCGATTCGCCGATGGTGCGCAGGAGCGTCCCGCCGGTGGTGAACGTGCGGATGGTGTGGTCCCCGCAGTCGACCAGGTGCACCCGATCCGCGTGGTCGATGAAGATCCCGTGCGGCCGGGGGAACATCCCCTCGCCCCAGGCATCGAGGAACCTGCCGTCCTTGTCGAACACGATGAGCGGATGCTCGCCCCGGCAGAAGACGTAGACCCGGTCGTGCGAATCGACCGCGACCCCGGCGACCTCGGTGAACGACCACCCTTCCGGAAGCCGCTCCCAGCCCTCCATCACCTCGAACTCGAGTCCGTGCCGCCCTTTCGGCATCGTGTTCTCCCTGCGTTGCGCACGCAGCGTTCCGAACGCTGCCACCGGCCGGGCCGCATTATGCACCGTTGGTCCCCGGCGATGATGACGACCGCGGCAACCACCGGTCGCAGACGCTACTGTTCTGGCGCACAAATGGGTTGCACTGATTCGGGGACTCGAATTATCCAGGAAACAACGGGTTGGCATCTTGAGAGAGCTGAAGACACGTGAACGTATTTCTGGCCCGGGACACTACCCAACCGGCGCAACGGGCGTGGGACGAGGGGATCGTGGACACCACCGCCCTTCATTCAGGCGCCTGCTCGCCAGCCACGGGGAGCCGGAGGCCCGTGAGCCGGATGCTGCGGGGCCTGCGGCTACGGGCGACAAGCCGCGGGCTACAGGCCCGGGGCGAAGCCTCGTCAGGCGCCGACCGCGACCGGTGTCCCGTGGTCCATCGCCTCCAGGATCGCGAGTGCCGTGCGCAACGTGCGCAGGCCGTCTTCGCCCGATATCCGCGGCTCGTGCTCCCCGCGCACGACCCCGCAGAAGTGCCGAAGCTGGCGTTTCAACGCCGCGCGCGGACCCGCGGGCAAGGTCCGCGCGCGGATCGCTTCGTACCAGTGCGCCGGGCCGCCGGCGTCGTGCCTCCACAATTCGAGACGCGGCAGCGCGAGCGCGCCCTCCGTGCCGAGGAAGCGGTGGCAGTTGCGACCGGTCGGCGGGATCAACGGGTTCTCGCCGGTGCCGAGCTCCCAGCCCCACGGCGAGGGCGCCGCGTCGGACGCGAGGATCGTGCCGATCGCGCCGCTCGTGAAACGCAGTGTGATCGCCACCGCGTCCTCGACCTCGTGGCCGCGAAGCCGCGAGCCGCCCTCGGCATACACGCGGGCGACGTCACCGCAGAGATGGCGCAGCAGGTCGACGTCGTGGATCAGGTTGATCAGCACTGGTCCCCCGCCCGGACGGCGGCAGCGCCAGTCTTCGTCGAAATAGGCGTCGTGCTTGCGCATGGCCCAGAGACACTCGACCGCGACGAGCCGCCCGATCCGTCCGCTCTCCATCGCCTCGCGCGCAACCTCGATCGCGGGGTCGAAGCGGCGATGATGGCCGACCGCGAGCGCGACGCCGTGCGCCGCGGCCGCGCACACGAGAGCCCGGCCCGATTCGAGGGTATCGGCGATCGGCTTTTCCATCAGCACCGGCAACCGGCGCTCGGCGCATGTAATGCCGATTTCCGCGTGGCTATCGTTCGGGGTGGCGACGATCGCGCCGTCGATCGGCTCGCGGGCCAGCAACTCGCGGTAATCGCGATAGAAGCGCGCGCCGTGGCGCCCGGCGGCCACCGCCGCCGCGTCCCGCGGGTCCGCGACCGCGACGATCTCGCACTCCGGCACCTCACCCGCGAGCCCGAGATGGCGCGCGCCGATGAGGCCCGCGCCGAACAGCGCCAATCGAACCGGCTCGTCCATGTACGTCCTCTGCACGTTTTCATGTGTCGTGGCGGAGCCGCGGGACGCCGTACCGATCGGGAGCCGCCCGCGCCGCGCGAACTATTCGACTCCCATGCGCACTCTGTCAAACGGGACACGGCATCCGCGCCCGCGCATCGTTGCCTGCCCTGCCGGCCGGGCCTCGCGCTCGGGACCGGGAAGCGCTGCGCAGCCGTCCGGCCCGACTGACGCCTCCGCCTTCCGGGCGCCTCGTTCCGGTTCGTTGCCCGTCGAACGGACCCGCCTCGGGGACGGCTCCGTTTGCGTTGCGCGGGCAATTCGATTTCCATATGCGATACGTGCTCCGCCGAACGCCGGGATCCGACTCATGGAGAACGCACTCATCCGCGAAGCCGGGCGGCGGCTCGGGGAAGCTTGGCTCGCCGCGCGGCCGGTGGACACATTCCCGGACACGCTCCGCGCCCGCTCGCGCGCGGAGGTGTATGCAATCCAGGACGAGATGGCGGCGGTGATCGGCCAACGGAATCGAGGCGAAATTCGCCGATTGATGACGGCGGCCGACCCTCAACCACTGCGGCCGTCCCCGTGAAGTGGTCGAGGGCCGGGACACCCGCCGCTCCCGGCGCCACGTTGACCGGTTGATGTTCGACTTCTCCCCCGACGAGACGACGCTGCTGCTGCTCGACACGGTGCGCGGGTTCGTTCGCACCGAGCTGTTTCCGCTCGAAGAAGAGGTCGAGCGCGAAGGCACGCTCGCACCGGAGCGCGCGGCCGAAATCTTCGCCAAGGCCAGGGCGCTCGGGCTGTACGCGATGAACATGCCGGCCGAGCTCGGCGGCGGGGACTTGAGCGCGGTGCAGGTCTGCCTCGTCGAGGAGCAGTTCGGCCATACCAAGGACATCCTGATCCGGCGCGCGTTCGGCAACGCCTACGAGGTGCTGCTGAAGTGCCGCGGGGAGCAGCGCGACCGCTGGCTGCGGCCGGTGGTGCGGGGGGAGCGGGTCTGCTCCATCGCGATCACCGAGCCGGACGCCGGGTCCGACGCGGCCGGGATTCGTACCCGCGCAACCTGGACTGGCGACGGGTGGCGGCTGAACGGCGCGAAGCACTTCGTCAGCGACGGACTGTTCTCGGACTTCTTCGTCGTCTCCGCGGTGACCGACCCGGACGCCGGCGGGCGCGGGATCTCGCTGTTCCTGGTCGACAAGACGACGGACGGCGTGCGCATCGGCCGCGATCAGCCGATGATGGGGCTGGCCGGCACGAGTCACATGGAGCTCTTCTTCGACGACGTCGTCCTCGGCCCCGAATGCCTGCTCGGCGAGCCGGGCCGCGGACTGACGTTGATCTTCGAGACGCTCGGGCGCGTCCGGCTCGCACACATCGGCGCGCGGGCGCTCGGGCTCGCGCGGCGGGCGCTGGACGCGATGGCGGACCACGCGAACGAACGCCGGCAGTTCGGCCGGCCGATCGGCGAATTCCAGCTCGTGCGGCAGATGATCGCCGACAGCGCGATGGAGATCGCCTCCGCCCGGCTGCTGATGCTGCATACCGCGTGGCGTATCGACCGGGGCGAGCCGGCGCGCGAAGGGATCTCGATGGTCAAGGTGCAGGCCGCGGAGACCCTCGGGCGGGTGGCCGATCGGGCGGTGCAGGTCTTCGGCGGCGCGGGCTACTGCAAGGACCTGCCCATCGAACGGATCTATCGAGACGCGCGCATCTTCCGGATCTACGACGGCACGTCCGAGATCCACCGCGGTATCATCGCCCGCGGGCTGCTGGCGCGGGGCGTCGAGGCGGTCCTGCCGGAGTGACTGACGAGCAGGTTGCGGGTGCTCCGACCAGCGCCGCAGACGGGCGGGGAACAGGTTTGTTCCATGCGGGGGCGACCGCTGGCGCGGTCACCCCCTCCCCCGGTCAACGCCGTGGCAGTGTGTCTGCATGATTCGTACAGTCGGTTTACGAGAAGGGAGGCGAGACAGGATCATGTCGACGACTTCGGAGGTCTCGGCACCGGCGATGACGCGCAGTCGGCCGGCACGGAGAAGACAGCGCTCGACATCGCTCTCCCTGTTCCCGGAAACCGAATGGCCCCTGTACAAGGAAAGCACTTCCGGCAGCTTCGTGGACAACGTGGACCTGCCGGTTCATCGATGGTTTCGATACAGCGCCGGCTTCAGCGGCGCCTGGGCCGAAGACCTGATCACGCGCGAGACGAAGGCTCGCGAAGTGCGGGTTTTCGACCCGTTCGCCGGGAGCGGCACGACACTCATTGCCGCCGAACAATGCGGTGTCGAATCCTGGGGGATTGATTCGCACCCGTTCGTCGCGCGGGTCGCGAAAGCCAAGCTGGCCTACCGTTCGTCGCCGGACGAGTACCTCGACCGGGCGAAGCGGGTGCTTGCCGGCGCCAAGCGCATCACCCCGACCGTGGAATCCTACGTGCCGCTCATCCGAAAGTGCTACACGGACGAGGCACTGGAGCAACTCGACCGTCTCCGGCACGCCATCGGGAGTACCGATGACGACTCGGAATCCGCACGGCTCGTATGGTTGACCCTAGTCTCCATCCTGCGCCCGACCTCGCATGTAGGGACGGCCAACTGCCAGTACCTCCTGCCCGGTCGCCGAAAGACACGAGTTCGCGAGCCCTTCGCCGCATTCGAAGAGATGGCGCGCACGATGTACGAGGACATGCGTTCTGCCTGCGGTCTCTCCGGTCCGCGGACGACGTTCAGGCAAGACGATGCCCGCAAGTGTAAAACCGTCCCCGACGACCATTTCAATCTCGTCGTGACGTCGCCTCCATACCCGAACAATTACGACTATGCGGACGCCACGCGCCTGGAACTGACTTTCTTCGGCGAGATCAAGGGTTGGGGAGACTTGCAGACGAACGTCCGCCGGCACCTTCTCCGCTCCTGCTCGCAGCACGTTCCCAATCGGGCCGTCGATCTCGCGGATGTGCTCGCCAGCCCCGAGCTCGGCCCGATCCGGGACGAGCTGCGGCCGGTATGCGAAGAGTTGGGCGAGGTTCGGCTGACCCGTGGCGGCAAGAAGACCTACCACAACATGATCGTGTGCTACTTCCTCGATCTCGCCCGGGTCTGGCTGGCCCTGCGGCGCGTATGCCGCTCATCGTCGAGGGTATGCTTCGTGGTCGGCGATTCCGCACCCTATGGAGTGTACGTTCCCGTGATCGAATGGCTCGGAAAACTCGCGACCTCGGCGGGTTTCAGGTCATTCACTTTCGAAAAGACCCGAGACCGTAATGTCAAGTGGAAGAACCGCAAGCACCGCGTTCCCCTATACGAAGGGCGTTTGTGGGTAGAGGGGTAGTCGAGAAAGGAAAGGTGTATCGGGTTTCTGCGATCGTTCGAAAGTCGACCGGTCACGGGAAAGATGCAGACCGGCGATCCGAGGGAAATCCGTCCCATGACCGTCCAAGCCGACTCCAATCCCGCGAGCGGACAGACGCCGCACGACGCTGACAGGGCATCGGCGTCTCCGGACACGACCGCCGGCACCGAGCATACGGGCGGACCTGCGACGCTCCGCCCCGCCGCCGCAACGGCCACCCCCGACACCGAACCCACGAGCGCCCTCCCGCCCCCGCTTCGCGGGATCCGCGTCATCGACTACAGCCACTTTCTCGCCGGCCCCTACCTCTCCCGCTGCCTCGCGGCCATGGGGGCGGAGGTGATCAAGGTCGAGCGCCCGACCCGGGGCGACGCGGGGCGGGCGCATCCGTACTTCATCGGCGGGCATAGCGGCTACTTCCTGCAACAGAACATGGGCAAGCGGGGGCTGTGCGTGAACGTGCGGGACCCGCGCGGGCTGGAGCTGATGCACCGGCTCGTCGATGGCGCGGACGTCTTCGTCGAGAACTACCGGCCGGGGGCGCTTGAGAAGCTGGGGCTCGGCTACGCCAGCCTCGCCGAGCGCAATCCGCGGCTGGTGTACTGCTCGATCTCGGCCTACGGCCACAGCGGCCCGGATTCCGACAATCCGGGGTTCGGCCTGATCGCGGAGGCGAAGAGCGGCGCGATGGCCATGATCGGCGTGCCCGGGGAGGCGCCGCCACTGTTCCGGATCGCGCTCGCCGACATGTACACCGGCATCCACGGGGTGGCGGCGGTCAACGCGGCGTTGCTCGGGCGCGTGACGAGCGGTCGCGGACAGCACATCGACCTCGCGCTCTACGACTGCATGGTCTCCATCCACGAATACGCGGTGCAATGCTATACGCTGAGCGGCGGCGAGGAGATCCCGGTGCAGACCGGCCACGACCTGCCCGAATCCACCGTGTACGGTGTGTTTCCCGCGCGCGACGGCTACTTGGTGATCACCGCGCAGGTGGACGCGACCTGGCTCAGGCTGGCACGCCTGATCGGCGGGGACGCACTCGCCGCGGACGCGCGCTTCCACGGGCCGGAGGGGCGCAATACCCACCGCGAGGAGATCCTCGCGACGATCCGGGCGTGGACGACGGCGCAGCCCTCGGTGCGGACCTGCCTCGACGCACTGGAGGCGGCAGGGGTGCCGTGCGCGAAGGTGCAGCGGATCGACGAGGTGCTCGCGGACCCGCAGATCCAGGCTCGCGGAATGACGATCGAGCAGGACCATCCTTCCCTCGGCCGGATCCGGATGCCGAACCTGCCGTTCCGTTTCTCCGGCTACGAGCCGCCGGTACCCCCGGTCGCCCCATTGATCGGGCAGCACAACCGGGACGTCGCGGCGTCGCTGGGCTACTCCGGCGAGGAGATCGAGGCGCTGACCGCGGCCGGCGTGCTGTACGAGGAGGAGGCAGTCGTCCGGCTGGGGGCGGAGGTCTGAGCTCGCTATCCGAGCGGCGCCAGCAAGACGTGCAGGACGTCCTCGCCGTCCGGCGTGTCGTGCATCATCGCCGCCCGCAGGTTCGCCGCCCTCTCCTCGCGGCCCGCGAACAGGTCATGCACACGCTTCTCCGCGGCGAGTGTTTCGAGCGAGGCGAGCGCCGTCTCACGCCACGCGCATACGAGCCGGTACCGCAAGCCCGCGTGTTCGAAATCCAGCACTCCGTCGTTTCCGCCGTCGATCGGAGTGAAGGGCTCGCGCCCCGGGAACAGTGACGCGAGCGTCGTGAACACACCCGCCGCCGGCCGGGGGTTGAACCGGCGGTCGATGAACGCATGGCGGGGGTAGTACCCCCGGTCCACGTCCATGAACGTGTCGAATACGTAACGCACGCCCGAGCCGCATCGGGACAGGACCAGCGCCTGTGCGGCCCGGGCCGCGGTCTCGCGGTCGTCGATACGGGCGGCGGCGACGCCCGCGCCGTGGAGCTTGAGCGACGCGAGCACTTGGCAGCCTGTCTCCGCGCCGAATGCACGGAGCCGGCAGGCCGCCGCCGGCAGGGACTCGCCGATCTCGACCCGCACGGTGACACCGTCGATCTCTCCGCGCTCGACCGCGTCGGCAATCAGCGCCCGGTGCCGCTCCGCTTCCTCGACCGTAAAGCCGGATTTCACGAAGTGGCTGAACGTCGTCCCGTCGAAGTGCGCCTCGCGATCGGTGAGGATCTTCGCGAGGAAGACCATCGCGCCGCTCCTTTCGCGCACCGACCGCAGGACGTCGCGGCGGCGCTCGAACCGTTCGAGGGTCATGTTCACTTCATAAGCGAGCACCCCGGCACCGGCCGCCGTCTCGATCAGCGTATCGCGCGGCGTGCCGATGACGGTGACCACGTAACGGTGCCCGAGCCGCGCCATCAGCGACATGCGCTTGCGCGGACCGCTCTCGGCCACGTCCACCTCGGGCACCTTGGAGAGCCGGACCCCCATCTCCCACAACGCGAGCAGGGGGTAGTCGTTGCGCGCCCACTTGCGGCCGAACTCCTGCACCCCGCCGGTGGCGGTGATCTGCATGACCTCGGCCCAGGGATGGCGGAGCTCGACCCCGGCGTTGTCGAACCCCGAGGTCTTCGGATGAGCGAGATGGCGCCGCGGCTGCACGTCCGGCGTTTCGTCCGGCGCGCACTGCCGGCCCATGCTGCGCACCGCGTAGGCGACGTGATCGTCTTCGAAGACGTCGACCCGGAAGTAGCCGAACTTCGCGACGTCGCCGCGCCCGAACTCGAAGGCGGGCGCCACCGAGCAGAACTCGGAGAAGTCATGGCGCATGAACGCGGTGGAGGGAAGCATGTACATCTCCGCCTCGCCCACGCGGTCGTACCAGAAGTTGTGCACGTGACCCGCGAAGACCGCCTCCACCGCCGGCTTCCGGATCTGATCCAGCAGCCAGGCGCGCGCCGGCTCGTCGACGTTGTCGTAGTTGCCGGCCTCGTCGGGACGATGGATGTAGGGCGGGTAGTGCATGAACAGGAACACGCGCCGATCACCGGCGGAATCGATCTGCCGCTCGGTCCATGCACGCTGGCGCGCCTCGTCGGCGAGCCCGGAGTTCAACAGCAGGGAGTTCAGCATGACGAAGCGCACGCCGGGCTCGTCGAATACATGGAAGTCCTCCCCGAACGCTTCCCGGTAGGTCGCGAGATAGTCGTCGCACACCTGGTCGGCCGGCATCCAGTCGATGGTCTTGTCGCCGACGTCGTGGTTGCCGGGGATGACGTGCAGGGGCATGGGGAGCCGGGAGGCGATAGCCTTGAAGCGGGCTACCGCTTCGTGGAACGCCGGCAGCGAGGGGATCGGGTGCACGATGTCCCCGAGGTGCACGACGAAGCGCGGGGCCGGGCGCATGGCCGCGATCTCGGCGAACACGTGGCGGGCGCGGGCGTTGGCGAGGTGGTTGGTCTCGTACGGAGAGGTGGAGGTGTGCTCGTCCTCGTTGACGTGGGTGTCGGCGACGACGACGAAGGAGAAGAGCGGGTTGCGACCCGCCGCACCGGTCTGCTCGGACATGTCGGACATGCGATTTCCGCGAAAGGGTCAGGATACAGGGCCGCGCCGACTCATGCCGCCACCGGTTCACGCAGCCAACGGCTCGATGAGCGAAGACCACGGCGGCCGGTCCCCACCGGCGCGTGTGGCTCGCAACGCCGCATCCCCGCGCCCTATACTCCGAACGAATCCGCAAGGCCTGATGAGCATGAGCCGAATCTACCCGGATTGGCGCGGCGATGCGCCGCTGCCCGGCCCTCTGGCGGCGACCGCCCGCGAACGGATCGGCGCGCTCGCATCGGGCACCGATGCGCTCGATCCCGATGCGTTGCCCGGCGACGCAGCCCGGGTGCTCGCCTGCTCCGATTTCGTCTTCTCGAGCTGCGAGCGGCATCCGTCGATGCTTTCGGATCTCGTCTCCAGCGGCGATCTCGGAGCGCCGTATCCCGCGTCCGTGGCCGGTGCCCGCGGCCGGCTGTCGATGCTGGAGAGGGCCGAGCGGGTCGCCGCCGCGGCCAGGTCGATCGACGGCCTGATGGTGGATCTGCGGAAGCTGCGGCGCCGCGAGATGGTACGGATCGCATGGCGCGACATCGGCGGCCTCGCCGATTTCGAAGAGACCGTGCGCGACACCTCGGATCTGGCGGACGCGATCATCGCGGCGAGCGTCGACCGGCTTCACGAGTGGCAGCGTGCGGACCTCGGGACCCCCATCGGGCACACCGGGGAGCCCCAGCAACTCGTCGTCCTGGCGTTGGGCAAGCTGGGCGCGAACGAGCTGAACTTCTCCTCCGACATCGACCTCATCTTCACCTTCCCCGAGAACGGACAGACCGAGGGCGGCCGGCGCAGCGTGGACAACGATCGCTTCTTTCTCCAGCTCGGGCGCAAGCTGGTGAAGGTGCTCGGCGAGCCGACCGCGGACGGATTCGTCTACCGCGTCGACCTGCGGCTGCGTCCGTTCGGGACCCAGGGCCCGCTCGTGCTCAGCTTCGATGCGCTGGAGGAGTACTACCAGACCCACGGCCGCGACTGGGAGCGCTATGCACTTATTCGAGCGCGCGCGGTCAGCGGGGACATGGTGCTGGCGGCCGAGCTGCTCGAGCGCCTGCGTCCGTTCGTCTACCGGCGTTACATCGACTTCGGCACCCTCCAGTCGCTGCGCTCGCTGAAGGTGGTGATGGAGCAGGAGGTCGCCCGCAAGGGCATGGAGCACAGCGTGAAGCACGGTCCCGGGGGGATCCGGGAGGTCGAGTTCACCGCGCAGGCGTTCCAGATGGTACGGGGCGGGCGAACCCCCGCACTCCGCTACCGGCGCCTGCTGACGGTGCTCGCGCGTCTCGGCGAGCTCGCTCTGCTCCCGGCCCATGCGGTCGAGTCGCTGGGCGCCGCGTACCGGTTTCTGCGCACCGCCGAGCATCGCCTGCAACAGGCCGACGACCGACAGGAGCACATGCTTCCGCTGGACGAGGCGGGCCGCGCCCGAATCGCGGCGGGCATGGGCTACGCGAGCTGGGAAGCGTTCTGCGAGCGGCTCGACCGTCATCGCCGTAATGTGGACGAGCAGTTCGCGCAGGTGTTCGGCGAAGAACGCGAGACCGATGCCGCCGCCATGGGCGATCCGCTCCGCATCGTGCTCGCCGCCTCCACCGACGAATCGACCGGCGTGGCCGTGCTCGAAGACGCGGGATTCGCCGCCGCCCCCGAGGCGTGGTCGATCATCGTACGTTACCGGGACACCATCGCGCTCAAGATGCCCGATGCGCTCGGGCACGAGAGGCTGGCACGCCTCATGCCCGATCTGCTCCGCGCGATCGCGGTGCAGGGCAACGCGACCGTCGCAGTGCGAAGCAATGCGACGCAGACGCTGGAGCGGGTGATGGCGGTGGTCGAGTCGGTCGCGAAACGCAGCGTCTACCTCGCGTTGCTCGCGGAGCGCCCCGTCGCGCTGTCGCAATTCGTGCAGCTCTGCGCGGCGAGCCCCTGGATCGCCCGGCTGCTGGGCCGGCACCCGGTGCTGTTCGACGAGCTGCTCGATCCGCGCACCCTCTACGAACCGCTTGGGCCCGATGATCTCGATCGGGACATCGCCGAGCGCCTCACCGCCATCGACGATCCGGACCGCGAGCTCGAGATGGACTGCCTGCGCCAGTCGAAGCAGGCCAACGTCCTGCGGGTGGCCGCGGCGGACGTATCGCGCCGGATCCCGCTGATGGTGGTCAGCGATCACCTCACGGAGATCGCGGAGGCGGTGCTGCGCGCGGCGCTTGCGATCGCATGGCGGGACATCACTACCCGCCACGGCCGGCCGGCGTCCATGCCGAGGGACGCCGCGTTCCCTCCCTACGCGATCATCGCCTACGGAAAGCTCGGCGGTATCGAGCTCGGCTACGGCTCCGATCTCGACCTCGTCTTCGTGCATGACGACGACGCGGGCGCTGCGACCACCGGCCCGAAACCCATCGATCTCACCACCTTCTACGCCCGCCTCACCCAGCGGCTCATCCACATTCTGACCACCATGACGCCTCAGGGCGCGCTCTACGAGGTGGACCCGAGACTGCGCCCGGACGGCTCGAAGGGGGTGTTGGTCAACACCCTCGACGGCCTCGGCGAATATCTGCGGGACAAGGCGTGGACCTGGGAGCAGCAGGCGCTGGTGAGAGCCCGCGCGGTGGCCGGCGACCCGGCGCTGGGGCAGCGCTTCGCGCGCCTGCGCCGGGACATCCTGCTCCGCGGCCGGGACGGCGATGCGCTCCGCGAAGACGTGCGGACCATGCGCGAGCGCATGCGTATCGAGCTCGGCTCGCGCCGCTCCGATCGTTTCGATCTGAAACAGGATCCGGGCGGGGTCGCGGACATCGAGTTCATGGTGCAGTACGGCACGTTGCGCTGGGCGTCGCGGCTCGGCGCGGACCTCGATTTCACCGACAACATCCGCCTGCTCGATGGATTCGGGCGGGCCGGCCTGATGCCGGACAAGGACGTCACCCTGCTCGCGGACGCCTACCGCGCCTATCGGGGGCGCATCCACGAGCTCTCGCTGCAGGAGTCCGAAGGAGTGGTCGGCGATGGCGAGTTCGTGGAGATCCGCGAAGCGGTGATCGCGGTCTGGAACCGGCTGATGGGGCCTTGATGCATGACCCCGGTCGCGGTGAGGTCGGGTCAGACGAGATCGAACACGCGAAGGGCGATGGCGAAGGTGACGGCGGCATTGAGCCCGACTGCCCATCGCAACGTCGCGACTTCGGGCCTTATCGAGCCGATTTCGGACCTCATCGAGCCGATGCTCGTATCGAGCCGGGCCACATCGGCCTTCGTCGCAACCTGCTCATCGGCACGGCCGATCGCCGAGACGATGGCTTCAGCCTGCTTCGATTCGAAGCCCGCGGCTTCGAGATCACGAATGGTGGCGTGCGTGTCGAGCAAGTACATCTCGATCCCTGCCTGGACGCGGATGCCGTGGAGTGTACTTCGCCCGATCCACACCGCCGAGGCGCCAAGGTGCGGCAGCATCTCGTCCGGTGGCGTCCGGAACCGGCTGATGGCGCCGTGATGCCGTCTCGGCGACCGGGATTGTGTTGCCTCCCCTATAATCTCCAGCCGGAGTTGCCAACGATGGTCATGCGGAAGGGCATGTCTTGAAACAGCGTACCACCGGCGCAAGTGGCCTCGTCGAGCCCAATGCGGAGAATCGATACGCGGTCACCCGGGCCGACCTGCCGTTGAGCTGCCCCATGCCGGGCATGTCCCTGTGGAACTCGCATCCGAAGGTCTATCTCCCGATCGAGGACAAGGGCGCGGTGAAGTGCCCGTACTGCGGGGCGGACTACGTGCTGGAGGGCGGGTGACGCCACGCGGGCGGGCGGGCAGGCGCCAGGGCCGGATGCACGACGACGTCCCCGGCGCCGCGGGGGCACGTTCCTCCACGCCGGGCGTGGCGAATGGTGGACGTGTCCGGCCATAGCAAGGCGATCTACCCGCGGCTGCTGCACCACGTCGTGCCGTACCGGCGGACGTTCGCGCTCGGGGTTGCCGCGATGATCGTGCTCGGTCTCACCGAGCCGGCGATCCCCGCGATCCTGGAGAGGGTCGTGGGCAGCTTCGAGCGGCAGACGCCCGACACCGTGCCCCTCTACGCGGCGCTCTTCCTCGGGCTTTTCTTCATCCGCGGACTGTCGTCCTTCCTCTCCACCTTCGCGCTCGAATCGGTCGCGGCGCGGCTCGTCCAGGACCTCCGCCGGCACATGTTCGACCGGCTGATGCGCATCCCGGCGCCGGCGTACGACAACGTCGCGTCCGGAACGCTCATCTCCAAGGTCACGTTCGACGCACAGCAGGTCGCGGATGCCGCGACCCACGCGGTGACCGCGATGGTGCGCGATTCCGTCGCCGCGATCGGCCTGCTCGGCTGGATGCTGTGGCTCGACTGGAAGCTCACCTTCATCGCCCTGGCCACCGCTCCCGCGGTCATCGCCGTCGTCGTCTATTTCAGCCGGCGGCTGCGGCGGATGTCGCACGGGCTGCAACGCACGATGGGCGACGTCACCCACGTCTTGCAGGAGGGCATCGAAGGCCACAAGGTGGTCAAGGTCTTCTCTGGCCAGGCGTATGAAACGCGGCGATTCGCGGATGCGGCCAACCGCGCAAGGCGGTTTCAGGTCAAGTTCGCCTCGGCAGCGGCGGCGACGGCGCCGATCGCGCAGATGATCACGGCGTTCGCGCTCGCGATCATCCTGCTTCTCTCCGCATGGCGATTCGAGAGCGGCGCGATCACCATCAGCGACTTCGTGAGCTTCTTCACCGCGATGGCGCTGCTGTTCTCTCCGCTCAAGCGGCTGACCAGCGTCAACGCCACGGTGCAGAAAGGCATCGCGGCCGCCACCAGCGTCTTCGCCCTGATCGACTCGCCGGTCGAGGCCGATACCGGCTCGGTTCGGATACCGCGGGCCAGGGGTCGGCTGGAGCTCGATGCGATCACGTTCCGTTATCACCCAGAGGGCCGGCCGGTGCTCGATTCGGTGTCGATCACCATCGAGCCGGGAGAGACGGTGGCCCTCGTCGGGCCTTCCGGAAGCGGCAAGACGACGATCGCCGGTCTGATCCCGCGGTTCCACGACCCCGGGATCGGCCAGGTCAGGCTCGACGGCATCGATCTGCGCGACCTCGCGCTGGAGTCGTTGCGCGCCAACGTCGCGCTCGTCAGCCAGGACATCGTCCTCTTCGACGATACGGTGGCGGCGAACATCGCCTATGGCGCCACCGCCGGCGCACCGCGCGAGGCGATCACCGCCGCGGCGCGTACCGCGCACGCCCTGGAGTTCATCGACGCGATGCCCCACGGACTGGACACGCTCATCGGCGAGCGCGGCGTGAAGCTCTCGGGCGGCCAGCGCCAGCGGCTCGCGATCGCCCGGGCGGTGTTGAAGGATGCGCCGGTGTTGATCCTCGACGAGGCGACGTCGTCGCTCGACAGCGAGTCCGAACGGCACATCCAGGAAGCGGTGGAGACGTTGCGCGCGGGACGAACCACGCTCGTCATCGCGCACCGGCTGTCGACGATCGAAGGGGCCGACCGGATCATCGTGATGGACCGGGGGCGTGTCGTGGACACCGGCACCCACGCCGAGCTGCTTGAACGCAACGGGCTGTACGCCGGGCTGCATCGGTTCCAGTTCTTTCGCCGCGAACGGATCACCCCGCGGACGATTCATCAATAAGCTGCTTGTGGCCGAACGACCGTTCCATGACTCGACTGGCCATCGTGCAGTTGCTTCCGGCGCTCGATTTGGGTGGGGTCGAACGCGGCACGCTCGAGATTGCGCGCGCGATCGTTGCGGCGGGACACCGTTCAATCGTCATCTCCGACGGCGGACGACTCGTGGAACGCCTGGTTCGCGAAGGCAGCGAGCACATCGAATGGAGGATTGGGGCGAAATCCCCGCTGACCCTGCGATTCATCGCCAAGGTCGGTGCGCTGGCGCGCACTCGAAAGATCGACGTCATCCATGCACGCTCACGCGTGCCGGCCTGGATCGGCTGGCTCGCGTGGCGGCGGATGTCTCCGGCGGTGCGGCCGCGATTCGTCACCACGGTCCACGGAATGTACTCGGTGTCGCGCTACAGCGAGGTGATGACATACGGCGAGCGCGTGATTGCCGTCTCTCGTGCGGTGGCGGAGCATATCTCTCGTGCATACCCGGGATGCCCGCGAGCGAAGGTCAGGATCATTCCGCGCGGGGTGGACGCGGAGGAGTTCCCCTACGGCCACGTTCCCGATGCGAATTGGCGAGCGCGGTGGAGACGCGACCACCCCTTCCTGGCAGGAAAGCGGCTGATCGTCCTCCCTGGTCGCGTCACTCGACTGAAGGGTCACGAGGCGTTCATCGAGGTGCTCGCCGGACTGAAAACGACGTACCGGAGCGCACACGGCCTCATCGTGGGTGCGGGCCGGCCACGTCGCATGGCGGCGCTGAAGAAGCTCGCTACCCGTCTCGACGCGCCGGTGTCGTTCCTGGGGCCTCGTCATGACGTGCGCGAGATCATCGCGAGCTCGGCTCTGGTCGTCTCGACATCGACGCACCCTGAATCCTTTGGCCGCACCGTGCTGGAGGCGCTCCGGCTCGGCATCCCGGTGGCCGGCTTCGACCATGGCGGTGTCGGCGAGGTGCTCTCCGACATCTTTCCATCAGGGCGCGTGGCCGTCGGCGACACCAGGGCGCTCAGGGAAAGAATCTCGCATTTTCTCGACAATCCTCCGCCGGTACCAAGGAGCGACGCCTATTCGCTGGATGCGATGCAATCGTCCACGATCCGGCTCTACGAAGAGCTGGCCGGGATGCCGCGACGATAGCCGACACCGGTCTCCGCCAACCCCGTTCATCTTCCACCACCCGCCCACCGCACCAGGAAGCGTTCATGAAAATCCGCCGCATCAGTACCTGGATCGAGCACTTCGAGCTCTCCCGACCGTACGCGATCGCGTTTCGGACCGTTGATTCGGTGCGCAACGGCATCGTCCGAATCGAGACCGACGACGGCTCGGTCGGACTTGGTTGCGCCTCGCCGGAGCGGTTCGTGACCGGCGAGACCTGGGATGCATGCGATGCAGCGCTCGCCGAGCCGGCGCTGCAATGGCTCGTCGGTCGCAGCGTCCACGAGCTGGCCCCGCTGTGCCGGGAGCTCCGCGAGCGCTTCCCCGGTGCGCCGGCCGCACGCGCCGCCGTCGACGTCGCCCTGCACGATCTCTGGGCGAAGCTGCTGGGCTTGCCGCTCGCCGACGCTCTCGGACGCGCCCACGCGGCGCTGCCGACGTCGATCACCATCGGAATCAAGGACGCCGGGGCCACCGTCGAGGAGGCCGGCGAGTATCTCCGGCGCGGATTCAAGGTGCTCAAGGTCAAGCTCGGCCACTCGCTCGACGACGACCTCGAGCGGCTCCGGGGGTTGCGGGACTTCACCGGCGAGGCGATCGTGATTCGGGTCGATCCGAACCAGGGCTATTCCGCCGACGAAGTCTCGCGCTTCATCGAGGAGACCGGGGAGCTCGGCATCGAGTTCCTGGAGCAGCCGATGAAGGCCGAAGATGTCGATGCCATGCGCGCCCTGCCCGATGCGGTCAAGAACCGGCTCGCGGCGGATGAGACACTTCTCGACGATTCCGACGCGCTGGCGCTCGTGCAGCCGCCCCGGGCATGCGGGATCTTCAACATCAAGCTGATGAAGTGCGGCGGGGTCCACGCGGCGAAGCGCATCGCCTCGATCGCCGAGACCGCTGGAGTCGATCTCATGTGGGGCTGCATGGACGAGAGCGTGGTGAGCATCTCCGCCGCGCTCCACGCCGCCTTCTCCTCCCCGGCGACGCGCTACCTCGACCTCGACGGGAGCCTCGACCTCGCCCGTGACGTGGCCGATGGCGGTTTCATCATCGAGGACGGCGTGATGCGCACCCTCGATGAGCCCGGCCTCGGCGTGACCCTGCGAGGCTGAAGCTGCTTCCGGGATTCCCGGAGGCGATTCATAGTACCCTCGGCATGAACGTCGAGTGGTGAGGCCAAACGAGCGAAGTCGTAGCGGACACCGCTTGCCGTCGCGGCGGTAGAAGCTCGCATCGGCGATGATCGCACAACAAGGGCGGAGGCGATGAAGCGAACCGGGACGGCAACAATGGCTGTGGCGGTCACCGGACTCATTGCACTGTCGAGAGCAATGAAAGGACCAAAGGATCCGCGCTAGCGATCCGGAGCGAAGACAGCCGACAAAGCGACGCCCAACACAGACACACGAAGCAACGGTTCAAACGCTGTCGGCCGGCAGTCGACAGCGACGAACTTGGTTGCTACAGCGCGTAACCGCCCGCCGGAGCAGACCCGATGCCCCACTTCGCCATCCGTGACGTGCCCAGACTCACGGTCTCAAGACGACTGCGAAAGCCACCTCCAAAGCACGACCCCACCAAGGAGTACCAGTTCCGATATCGAGCGAAGAAACACGGCTCACTTCCCCATGTCGTCAAGTTCTCCGGTGGACGCTCCAGCGGGATGCTTCTCTTCGCGTTGCTCGAAAATCGGATTCTGGATCCTGACAGGGGGGATGTCATCGTCTTCAACAACACCGCGGCTGAACACCCGGACACCTATCGCTTCGTGCACGACTGCATGCGGACGGCTCGTCGCTACGGTGTTCCGTTCTTCCAAATCGAGTTCCAGACTTACGAGGATGCCCGTCAGGGCGAGTGGACCCGGCTGCCGAGCTACCGCCTTGTCAACGAACAGCCAAAGTCTGCCGCCAACGACGAGGGATTCCATTGGAGAGGCGAGGTGTACGAAGAACTCCTCTCGTGGACCGGTTATGTCCCGAACCAGTTCAATCGGATCTGCACCCGGCATCTCAAGCTCGACGTTACCCGAAATTTCCTGAAGGACTGGCTGGCGTCCAAGCCGACGATCCCGCGCCTCGGACACTACGGCAACGCGTCGCGGCTCGACCCCGAGGCAACCTTCCGCCGGCATCAGGGGAACCAGGGCGGGGTGCCGAAGCACATATTCCTGCGCAAACGCGCCTACGTTTGGAGCCGGCCTCACTTCCGTCCTGAACAGCGCTACGCCCACTTCTTCCCCGAATGGAAACCATTCGAGAATTCGGCTTTGAAGGGCAAGACGTTCGGCGACAAGGCATGGTTCGGCAAAAGGGGTGTGGAGTACGTCGCGTTCATTGGGCTCCGGGGCGACGAGCCGCACCGAATCCAGCGTGTCGAAGAACGCAACGAAGGCACGGCAGGGTATGAAGGCGAACATGTCTACATGCCGCTCAACGACATGGCGGTCACGCGAAAGGATGTGAACGCATTCTGGGAACGCCAGGAATGGGACTTGGCGCTACCCAAGGACACGAGTGTGTCCAACTGCGTGTACTGCTTCCTGAAAGGGGCTGCGAACCTCGACGCGATCCATGCTCGAATGGAAAAGGCGGCGAAGACCGAGGCGCCAGGATTCGGGTCGCTAAGGGATACGCCGTGCGACCTGCGATGGTGGATGAGAATAGAAGCGGAGTACGGCCGCGACCTCCGGGCCGAAGGACGTACTATTCGAGGTAACGCCACTCACATCGGATTCTTCGGAAACCACACGTTCGCCTACAAGGACATGGCCACTGGACGGGACCTCGGCACGCTGAGCGAGACGATGTTGCCCTGCGATTGCACAGAATGACCGACATGCCCATCTACCTGGATTATCAGGCCACTACACCTATCGACCCCGTGGTACGCGAAGCGATGATGCCGTTCCTGGGGGATTTGTTCGGAAACCCGCACTCGATCGACCACAGCTTCGGTTGGGAAACGTCGCGCGCGATCAAGGACGCACGAGCGAGAGTCGCGAACCTGATCAACGCGGATGATGACGAGATCGTATTCACATCAGGAGCCACGGAATCGTGCAATCTCGCCCTTCGGGGAGTCGCGAATCGTTCCGGGAACGGCCGGCGCAACCGGATCGTCACGCTCGCCACCGAGCACCCGGCCGTACTCGAGACGGTGCTGGACTTGGGGCGCTCCGGACTCGACGCCGTCGTACTGCCAGTCGGATCGGATGGGCTCCTGGACTTGGGTCATCTCGATAAAGTGCTGGACGAACGGACGCTCATCGTCTCGGTCATGGCCGCGAACAACGAAATCGGCGTGCTACAGCCGATCTCGGATATCGCCGTTCGTTGCCAAGCCGCAGGCGCGCTCTTTCACACCGATGCGACCCAAGCCGCGGGACGCATCCCTATCGACGTCGACGACTGGCACGTCGACCTCCTGAGCTTCTCAAGCCACAAGGTCTACGGACCCAAGGGCGTGGGCGCCCTGTTCGTACGGTCGGGCCTGCGGCTCAAACCGATCATCACCGGCGGGTCACAGGAAGGGGGACTACGAGGGGGAACCCTGCCTCCGGCGCTCATCGTCGGATTCGGCGCCGCGTGCGAACTCGCTGCAACGAGACAGGTGGAAGACCAAACGCGCATGCAAACGCTCACCAAGCGCCTCTACACGGGCCTTCGCGATGCGCATCCAACCATGTGCCTCTTCGGACACGCCGAAAGGCGGATCGCCGGAAGCCTCAATATCGGCTTCCCTGGGATCCCGGCTGAGGAGGTCATCCGCAACATCGCGGACCACGTCGCCGTATCAAGCGGCTCGGCATGTGCATCCTCGGCATCAGAGCCTTCCAAAGTGCTGCTGGCACTCGGCCTCGATCCGGAGATCGCCGCCACCGGGGTCCGCATCAGCCTGGGCCGCTTCACGACGGAGGAAGAAGTCGAAACGACAATCGCCGCACTGTCCAGGTTCAAACCACTTTCACGCAGAGCCTGACCACCATGCCCAACAACGCACCCGACCTGCAATTCGGCCCGGGAACGAGCGGCGGTTTTACCCCGGCCGGAGTTGCCGCCTTCGACAATCTGCGGCCGGCGGCAGTCGTACGGGAGCTCATTCAGAATGCACTGGATGCGGCACGCACTGCGGCTGCCGCCCCCGCCATCGTCCGGTTCCGAGTGACTCGAACGCGCCGGGATACAGTTCCGGGGATCGAGAGTTACGAGAGCGCGTTTGCCAAGGCAGTCTCGACCCAGGAGACGATGACGGGCGGAGCCCTCACCGGTCAGGCGCAATTGGTCGCGGAGACGATCCGCAACGCGCTTGAGCATGAGGATCTTGATGTTCTCTCGGTGCTCGACAACGGGGTTGGCCTGGACGAACAACGCATGAACGCGCTCCTGAGCGACGGCGTAAGCGTCAAGGAGGGTGATGCAACAGGGACGTACGGAAACGGGCACTCGACCGCCATTCCGGCATCCGATCTTCGCTACGTGCTCTACGGCGGGCTGACCGACGACGGGCACAGAATCGGCGCCGGTCATGCCGTGCTCGCCTCCCACGTCGAAGAAGGAGAACAACATCCGCGAGCCGGCGACGGCTTCTACATCCGGGATTTCCGGGCAGGCCACGGAACGCTCTACGACTACGCGACGGATCACCAGTTGCCTGCGTTGATTGCACAAGCACTCGACTGGATAGAAGCCGAGACGACGCACGGCACGGCTGTAGTCATCCCGGCTTTCAACAACTTTCTGGAAGATCAGTCCCTCTGGGACATGGTCTCGCACGCCGCCTCAGCCAACTTCTTTGCCGCCATAGAAGAAAGGGAGCTCGTAGTCACGGTGGAGGACCATCGCTCTGAACCAAGTGTTAAACCCCAGGTGCTTGACAGATCGACTCTCGCAGAGGTGCTGGAGATCCACAGGGAGAAGCGACGTGCGGCTGCTTTCCTCAACGGCCGTCGGGCCTTCGAAGCCCACCATGCATATCGATGGGGCGAACGCCATCTTATCGACACGGGAGCAGGAGAGATCGAAATCCGGTTGCTCCAGAACCCTGACGACATCACCCGCATCCATCTATGCCGCAACGGAATGTGGATCACCGACAGAATCCCCGGCTTCTACCAGAGGTTCGCAGACCAGATTCCCTTCCACGCCATCCTTTCTCTCAACGCCCGAGACGGGCGGGAACTACACGATTTCATTCGCATCGCCGAAGGCCCCCTGCACGACGCCATCAATATCAAGCGGCTCCCTGCGCAAAAGCGTACGGCGTGCCGGAGCGCCCTTCGAGATATTGCGGAGTGGATCGTGAGCAACACCCCGGTAGTCAAATCCGATGCCTACATGTCGGACGACTACCTGAGTCTCGACTTCGGGGATGAAGACGGCAGGGGCCACGGGAAGTCCCGAAACGTCTTTTGGGGCATACCGGTTCCCATCAGCCGAAGTCCGGCGCGACAGCTACACCTGTTTCCTATCACGCCCAAGCCCTCCCCCCCAAAACCTGTCGATCCAAATCGCAATCGCCACCGGCGACGACCGTTGCTGCCGACATTCTTCCAAGCCGCGTCGCGTCCGGCAGGCAAGAATCGCCGGCATATTCTGATTGAGTGCGACAAGAGCTGCGCCGATGCGGAGTTGCGTCTCGTCGTCGACGAGGCTCTGGATGCAACTTGCGAACGTCCCGCACAGGATACCTACACACCCGCCGTGCTCAGCAGCATCACGATCAACGGCAAGCCGGCCAGCGACAAGGACTTCATACGCTGGGACAACGAAATCATCGGCGTACGCTTGGGTGATCTCGCCGAGCGCGCCTCGGTCGAGGTCGAGACCGACTATCGGCTCGCCGGAGACTTCAGCGATCTCCCGAACCCGTCGCTGCGGGTCGAGGTGTTCAGGACCGATCAGAGCCGGGGCGCTGACGCCAAGGATCATACGGGATCGGAGGGTGAGTCGTGAGCGAGCCGTACACAGTCGAAGTCGTCGCCAGCGCGCCTTCCAACGCAGTCCGTTCGCACGATCACCCAATGCTGGAATCCGGAAATCTCTCGTTTCCCAAGGGTCGGTACCTCCTGGATTTTCGTCCGGGTGAAGACCGATCCTCGTATGTCATCACGCACCGAATCGAAGGGGCGTCGCTGATCGACCACCTGCTTGAAAGCGAGCAGGCCCAATACGCCTGCATCGTCTCGTCACCGATCTCTTCGTATCGCCGAACGTATGTCTCCGGCGACGCTCGGCACAGAGTGGGCTGGAACGGTGACGATCTCGGCGAACCGCCACTGTTCACGCCGATGATCGTCTGCACCGAACCGCGGACGATTACCCTTGATGCCAAGCGAGACGGTGTACACCCGATATGGGACAATCAGCGTATCGACTTGGACAAGGGATCGCGCTTGGCGCTTGGCAGCGTCATCCAGCTAGAGTCATCGATTCTGCAACTCCTCTCGCTCCACGAAGACAAGCACCTTCAGGAGGGCCAGTTCTTCGTCGACATCAACGAAGAGCCCTTCCGCTTCCGGGTCAGGGTCAGCAGCAGGTTGCACAAATTCCTTCGTTTCCCGAAGGATCCTGTCCGGAACCACGTCATGACGCATATCGTGTCAGCCTGCCTTGCTCGGTTGCAGAAGGATTACGCCAGTGACGATGGGGAATCCGGATGGCAATCCTTCCGCAACCTGCGGGCCTTCGCCGACTACCTCGAACACAAGGGGCTCGAGCACTGGGGCGACCTCGATTTTCGTCCGGAAAAAGTCGCGACAGCACTGTATCCGCATGTCTTGCCCGACGAGGGGCTGGCCGGTTCCGAGGAGGGAGACGACGCATGAGATCCCTTCGATCTCCGTTCAAGGAACTCAGCGACACCGATTACTCCAAATTCCGCAAAGAGCTGCTGCGGGTCAAGGGGAGTGACCGCCAAAAACAGTTTCTCAAGATCGTTCGTGACACCGCTGCCTTTCTGGATCACGTGTCGTTCATCCCGACAGACGGGATGGACGATCCGGCCCTCGCTCCCGAACGGATGACAGAAAGTGAGTACAAGGACCCGCCGGCCAGCACCGAGCAAACCCTGTATACGTCGTGGGACGCACTCACTCCAGCAGTCGCATGTCGCTCCACCTTCTGGGCAAAATTGACGATTGAGCACATCCGGGCTGGCCGAATCGAATCTGTCTACCTGGCTGCCAACGGCGGCAACCTGCCCGGCGGTGCCGAGCGTGTCGACTTCGTGCTCGACGATACAACGGTGCAAGGGCCAAAAAGGATCGACGACTGCGTACGCACCGTCCTGAGGCGACTCGGTGGGCTGCCGGAAGTGCGCGGAAACCGCTCCGTCTATGTCGACTGTCCGTTCGCCCGGGCGTGGTGGCGTGAACGGATGGTGAACCAGGCTGCAAACGGCAACGCAGAGATGGCAGCAGTAGTGCGGACGGTCATCCGTACCAATCAGACCTATTGGGAGAAGCTGATCGATCGTATCGTGTTCAGAAATTCGACCTTCGGTTCCGAAAACATTCGTAACGCATTCCTCAGAGCGCTTGCCCAGTTCGTGCAATCCAATCCGGCATCCGAGCTGACAAGCTCCCCGGGGCTCCAACGGTTCTGTCGCCGCGCCGCGACGTATCAGGGGAGTCGGGAGCTCAGTATCCTGAGCGACGGTGAATTGGATTCCCTGATGGGAGACATCGTCAGCACGACATGATGCGGCGGGAAAAGCATCGGGCTTCGGATGAAGACACGATGAGCTTGGCGGCTTGTCTCGCCCGGAATCGTCGCAAAACGGCCATATCGCGGACCGATTACTCACGTCCAATCAGGATTGCCTTGGCCGACGGCTTGATCGGATCGACGACGACGGTGTTCGATTTCGGCTGCGGCCTCGGCGACGATGTCCGACACCTCGGCCTGCGTGGAATCCAATCACGGGGTTGGGACCCCAATCACCAGCGCGATGGCGCGATGACGCCCGCTCAGATCGTCAACCTCGGCTATGTCGTGAACGTGATCGATGATGTCGACGAGCGCGTGGAATGTCTCTTGCAAGCGTGGTCATTTGCAGAAAGAGCGCTGATCGTATCTGCCCGTCTCGCGTCCGACACGGCTGACTTCACGCCGGCCGGACCGTACGGAGACGGCGTGGTCACCTCGGCAGGGACCTTTCAGAAATTCTACGAGCAGGGGGAACTCAAGGACTGGCTTGACGAGCACCTACCCGAACCAGCGGTCGCAGCAGGTCCTGGAGTCTTCTACATCTTCCGCGAGGGCGCAGATCGGATCGGATTCCTGGCGAGCCGATACCGACGCCGCGCCAGCGCCGTCCTGCCATCGGTTCAGTTCAGCATCGAAGAGCACAAGGATCTGCTACGACCACTGATCGAATACTTCGAACAGCGAGGCCGAGTTCCCGCAGACGACGAGTTACCTGGAGGCAGCGCGATTCGAGAACGATTCGGCAGCTTGCACCGCGCGCTGCGATTGGTGCAGCGCGGACACGATCCGGAGGCATGGAAGCAGATTATCATCGCCCGGGGAGAGGACATGCTGATCTTTCTTGCGTTATCACGATTCGACGGCAGGCCCCGCTTCGGTCAGCTACCTGTAGCGGTGCGTCGCGACATCAAGAGCTTTTTCACGAGCTACCGAAGCGCCTGCGAGCAAGCCGATGTGGCGTTGCTGGCCGTAGGCGACATGAACAGGGTGTTGAAGGCGGCGCAACGCTCGCCAGTGGGCAAACTCACTCCGTCGGCAATCTACGTGCACACGAGCGCGTTGGACAGTCTCCCTCCCTTGCTGAGGCTCTACGAAGGATGCGCCCGACGCTACGTCGGCCGGGTCGACGAGGCGAACCTCATCAAGCTTCACATCAACGATCCCATGATTTCCTACCTGTCGTATCCGGAGTTCGAACCTGATCCGCATCCTGCTCTGGCACAATCGTTGACCGTTCACTTGCAGACGTTCCGGCTGCGCGAGCGGGATTACCGGACCTCGAAAAATCCTCCCATCCTGCACCGGAAGGAGACTTTCCTTACCCCCGAACATCCGCTTCATGCGAAGTTCTCGCGCCTGACCCGACAGGAAGAATCCAAGGGGCTGCTCGACGAGACATCGCGGATCGGCACGCGGCATGGCTGGGAGGAACGGCTGAGGGACAAAGGCGTCACACTGCGAGGGCATCGGGTAGTACGCGACCGAAGGGTACCAGCCGCACTCTGACGGACGTTCCGCATCGGGACTCCAATGAACCTCATGATCTCCGAGAAGGCCACGGGACGAATTCCGTCGAGAAACTCCAGAGATCACATAGATGGCTCCAAGAACACTCCAATAGCTTCTGGTGGAGTTGTCCTGTCAGTGTGGCATACTCGACTCCATTCTGCCGGTCCGGCGGCGGACCAGCGCGACCAAACGGGACGAATCCGACCAGCGCCGCCCCGTTCGTTCACAACGACGGGACTTCGGATTGGATGACTGACGATTGATCTGCCTGAGACACTTTCGTGTAGAGACATGACTCGACTTGAGCAGCCATCTCGCTACGCAGCGGAGCGTTATCTACTGGACCTTCGAGACGCTCTGGAGGCCATTCGCCAGGACGGGAATCCAGATTTGAATTCCTTGGCTTGGCCAGCCGGTCTCGACCGGTCCATCCTCGATGGGCTACGTATCGGAGTTCGAACAAGGAACTGCCTGCTGCAAGCGCAACTGATGGAGGGTGACAGTTCTCTCACGGTTCAGCAACTGCTCCGCTTGCCGAACTTCGGCAGGAAATCAATGAGGGATTTGCTTATCATGCTTGAGGAGTTCCTGAGAGAATGCATCCGTACCGGAACCACTGACTCCCGTCAGACGAACCGGTGGATAGAAGAGTCACCGAACGTTCCACAGACTC
This sequence comes from uncultured Gammaproteobacteria bacterium, assembly GCA_958295835.1. Lineage (GTDB taxonomy): Bacteria > Pseudomonadota > Gammaproteobacteria > HK1 > HK1 > HK1. Next base: position 1,566,833 of record OY282378.1, on the reverse strand, counting down.
CCGGCGTCCCGACGACCACGTCCGAAACGTCCCCCACACCTTGGGAACGTACCGGGAGGCAGCTTAACCTGCTACTTGCTGTAGCGGCTGAACTACATGGAGCCGAAACACTGGCCGACGTGTTAAACCCCGAATTCATGCGCTTGGCGTCCAGGATGGGGATCTCGGCCAAGATCGGTGCGATCAGAATCGACGATGTGGTCGACGGTACTCCCGGACTCGCGTCTGTCGTGTCGAGTCGTCTGAGGCTGACCATCGAGGCAACGTCCGAGAACGAACGTACGATTATAGAACACCGACTACTGCGGGCGCCACCGAAGACACTCGAAGAGATTGGATCGCTGGTGGGCGTGACGCGCGAACGCATCCGGCAGGTTCAAGCCAGAATCGAAGGAAAAATCAGAGCCGCGCTGGGACGGGAGCTGCGAGTCATCGCGTGGACGTTGAAGGAACAGTTCGACCATGTGACCCCAGAGCACGAGTTCGAACGGCGCATCGAAGAGCTGCTACCGGACGATCCGCCACTCGTCAAAGGGCTCTTTCGACAAGCTCTGATCACCACGATGGGTTATACACTGCAAAAAGGCGTCTACCTCGACAAGCGAACCTGCAAGGTTATCGAGGAGATCGATGCCTCGGCTCGAAAACTCGCCGACGACGTGGGTCTCGTGAATGAAGAGCAACTAGTCGCAGAGCTCCCGAGCGAAAATTGGCGTCGATTCTGGCCGTGGCTGCGAAAATTCTCCCGGCTATACGATCTGCACGGATCCCTTGGGATCCGGGACAGTGCAAAGGCCCGGGCAAAAGCAGCACTCTTATCCATTGAACGCCCGGCAACACGCGAAGAGATCGCAGCTATTTGTGGATTGGAAGAAGCCCGGATAGGCGGGCACCTGTCGAATATCGCAAGTGTGGTCAGAGCCGACAAGGATCGATGGGGACTCAGGGAGTGGATTGATGATGAGTATGACGGAATTGTCGGCGAGATCATTCAGCGCATCGAAGAAGACGGAGGCGTCACAAGTATAGAAAGGTTGCTGAAAGAGCTTCCGGGCAAGTTCAATGTCAGTCCAAACAGCGTGCGCGCATACATGCAAACTCCCAGATTCGTGATCCATGATAGGTGGATCAGCATGGCGAGCGTATCATCGATCCAACTCAGAAACTTGGACGATGTCATCGATGGACGAGATGGCAACGGCGCCCCCTATTGGACATTTATAGTAGAGGCTCGATTCTTCGACGGGTATAGCGTGACGGGCATTCCACCCGAGTTCGCGAAAGCGCTCGGGTGCAAACCTGATGAAGGCGAGTTCGTTCGGATCGCGAATCTGTCCGGCTGCCGCGATCTGTCAATACGATGGCCACTCGCGTCGACGACAGGAGCATCGCTCGGATACTTGGCCGATCCGCTCCGGCAACTCGGCATTCAGCCCTGCCAACGTGTAAGGGTGACAATCAGGGGAACCGGTCTGGTTGACCTCGCTGCGGAAGACGACGGGGAAGTCGCCGGCGTCGGTGCCGGCAAGCCACTGCGGAGGCCCGGCCCGGTGGACCTCACTGCCGAAGACGATGGGGTGGAACGATCGTCGCCGAGTCACGCTGATGCGATACTGGCACGGATGAAGAACCGGCGTCGGGCGCTGTAAACATGCTGACCAATGAACCCACGCTTCGGCCGGGCCTGTTCAGGCTGCCCGACGAGCCCGTGGCCTCGATGGTTCTGATACCGGGATTTCGGGCTGCCACGCGCGTCCGCGGCGCCTTTGGGTGGTTCACAGCCGGGTGGATAGGGCGACTGGCTCCGGGACTCGCCGAGTACCTCAATCATGAGACAACGGCCCCCATCGACTTCACGGTAGCCCCAGCCTTCTTCCCGGAAGAACGGTCCGCTGTGGAGCGCGGAGTCAAGATGACGGCACAGGAGGCGGCGGAACTGATCGTCGATATGTTCGTGAACGGGCGGGCAGAAGTATCGGCCTTGGGGCGTCACGCACTGGACTGCCTCGCTTGGATGATTGCCACGCAACGGCTGCGACTGCGGATCGCAGTCCCCACACCAGAGTCGAACTACCATCCGAAGATCTGGCTTTTCGAGGACGGCGTGAACCGAGTCCTCGCTCGAGGCTCCGGCAATGCAACGCATCGCGGGGTGGCGGATGGCATCGAACATATCGACGTCGACGTTTCATGGTTGCCGGAGAGCCAGTCCCGGGTCAGGGACGGCGTCGCCATGCTGGACGATTGGTCACAAGGCGCCAGTCTCGGGATCGAAGAGGTGGTTGAATTGCCGGAAGCGTTGGCAAGAGACATCATACGAACAGCGCCGGCGCAACCACCCCAACCCGGGGATTACGCCATGGCTGCACACGGGAATGGCACGCTGCATGGATCCCGCGTCGAGCAATCAGTACGGCGTCCCGAGCGCCGTCTACAGATCCCCGTCGACCTGAAGTGGATGACAGGTCCCTATGCTCATCAGGGCGAAGCCGTCAGGAGTTGGGAAGAAGCGGAGCCTCCGGAAAGAGGCGTAATCGCGATGGCGACGGGGGCGGGGAAAACCTTGACGGCGCTCATCTGTGCGACTCGGAGCCAGGATCGTCTCGGCAGGGAACCATTTCTGGTTGTCGTGTCGGCACCCTCCATTCCTCTAATCATGCAGTGGTGTAAAGAAGTGAAGAAATTCGGCGTGACACCTGTCGCTCCAAGCCTGGAGACCAACACTGACAGAGCACTCACCCGCCTTTTCCGTGCTCTTCGAGGAGGCGGGACCCACGTCGCAATCGTGACCAACAACCTTCTTTGTACGCCGAGCTTTCAATCGACGGTTGCAGAGAAGATCCGCAGTCGAGGCCGGACGGTCGCGACCATGCTGATCGCAGACGAGGCCCATACGCTGGGTGCCGACTCGTTCATCCGTAACAAACCTGGATTCTTCGAGAAGCGTCTGGCCCTGTCGGCGACGCCGGTACGCCAGTACGATCCGGACGGCACCGAGGAGATCTTCGAATTCTTCGGGCTACCGGTCTACGAATTCGGTCTGGATCGCGCGATCGGATTCTGCCTTGTCCCGTACAATTACCATGTCCATGCGTGCACTCTCACCAGTGATGAACTCGACGAATTCGAACGTCTGTCGCAACGGATAGGCGTCGCTATGGGCACCGGGGCGACCGGTGAGGACTCCGGCCTGCAACGACTGCTGATCGCCCGGCGGCGAATCATCGAGACGGGCCAAAGCAAGATCGGACTACTGCGAGCGGTGCTGAAGCAACGCGGTCCTCGTGACCTTGAACACGCATTGATCTACGCATCGGCAAAGAATCCAGAGCAATTCGATGCGATCGGCAGCCTGCTGACGGACCTCGATATCAAGTGGGCACCGGTTACCCAGGAGACCACGAACAACCCCAGGCGGCTGCACAGTATCCTGGAATCATTCGCCAATGGGGCCTGCCAGGTGCTGCTGGCTAAAAAGGTGCTCGATGAGGGAGTCGACATCCCGAGCATCCGGGAAGCGTTCATCGTCGCTTCGTCGACGGTGGAACGAGAGTGGATTCAACGGCGGGGACGAGTGCTGCGAGTCCACCCCGGCAAGCCATGGGCAGTCGTTCACGATTTCCTCGCCTTGCCTCCCGTCGACATCGTGAGACGCGATGGCACAAGAACCATGAAAAAGATCATCGAAACCGAGCTGCATCGCACCTCCACTTTTGGCTCCCATGCGCGGAATGTGGCCGGCAACGACGGGGTGCACGCTGATCTGGATCGCATTGCAACGGCTTACTGGCCGGACGGCAGAGCCGAAGCAGAAATTCTGCGCACCGCGAGCGAGCATGTCGTCGCCAGAGCAACACCAAGGGGAAGACCATGGTAAGCAACTTCGATCGGATCTTCGGCGAGATCAAGAGGGAGGCCAATCTGATCGCACCTGACCACGGATTGCAACCGGCATCCGTCGTCGAAGTAATTATGAGAATCGTCGACATCGAGGATCGAAACCGCGTCAAGGCAGTGGCGAGGGTTCATCAGAAAATCAAAGGGATGATTCAGGATGCTGCCGTGGCGAAAGGATCGAGGGAGGATGTGTAAATGTTGAAGATCCGACGAGTCGAGATCGACAACTTCGCCTGCTTCGAGAGGATCGAGATAGAGCCATCGACGGATTCTGAAAAACCGCTGACGGTGATCCGGGCCGAGAACGGTTCGGGCAAGACGACACTCTTGCGGGCAATCCGCTGGGGAATGTACGGTGAGAAGGGATTGCCGGGAAACGCGAGCCACTTTTCGCTGCATCCGGCAGAATGGCGCCCGGACGAGAGCGGGATCCAGACGAAGGTGTCGATCCTTTTCGAAACCGACGGCTCCAGCCGAGACCACCCCGAGGGCAACTTGACCAATACGGCTTGTGAGCTGCGTCGGTCAGTCACGACGGTTGCGAAAGAACCGAGTTGGGCTGGTGAACCGGATTTTCGTCGTATCAATGAGGAAGCGCAACTATTGATCGAAGAATCGGATGGCTCATGGCAGCCACACGATACCGGTGTGGATAGTGTAGTCTCAGAACTCCTGCCTTGGAATCTTCGGGATTTCTTCGTAATGGATGCGGACGAGGCAGCCGATTATGTTGGAGGAAGTGAGAACAAAGTCATTCAACGCCAAGAAGTCATCGCAAAGACTTCCTTTGCAGTGAGAGCGTTGCTCGGTCTGGATGTTTTCGAGAAGGCGACCGATCGGGTGCAAGCGATCGCCGTGGAGTTCGGGCGGGCAAGCACCAAGGCCGTCGGCGACGAAGATTTGAACCGGAAGCAAGAGGAGCTGGACCAATTGCGAGCAGGTGCAGAGGAACTCAAGAAAAAGGTGGAGGACGATAGACATGAGAGAACCGACATTGAAGATCGTCTTGAGCGAGCACGAGGTAAGCTTGAGGCTTTGGTGGGGAACATTGGGGCGCATGATCAACTCAAGCAGAGATTGAAAGAGAATCGAGAAAGACGTGGCAAGATCGACGAGCAACGCCGACAGGCGGTCGACGCGCTTTCGGGAGAACTCGCAGCGATAGAACTTCTCGGATCACTGGCGGCACGCGAAGTAACGCACGTGCGAGACGTGTTGCAGCCATTGTATGACGATGGCTCGATACCAATCCGTCACTTGGTGTTTGTTCAGGGTTTACTGGAGAAGGGCATCTGTATTTGTGGCCAGGATCTGACCTCTGAGGGCGAGCACCGACAACACGTTCAGAATATTCTCGCGCAGTCGAGTGGAAAGGAAGAAGAGGCGAACTACTTGGCCCAAGTGCTGCACGCTGCGAATGTTCTGCATCGATACAAGGATGGTGCTGAGTGGGAGAGTCGATGTAGCAGACACGAAAGGACCATCGCTGATCTGGATGATGAAGCCGCGGATCTTGACACGGCGAAGCGCGATATCGATGCCAAGCTGAAAACAATCGACGACGAGGAAGTACAGATTACGCGCGAGCAGATTGACATGCTGGATATTCAGTTCCGGAGAATTGACCGCAACCTGAGCGGCGACCGAAACAGTCTCGATCGCTACCGGAAGAAAATCAACGAGCTGGAGGGGATCATTCGTCGTCAGCAAAGGGGCTTGAGGGAGGCTCGCGATCTCGAAGCGTACCAGGAAACAGCGAAGGTCATCGTTCGGATACTAGGCCAAGCCTACGCGACCATTCGCGACGATCAAGTGAACGACCTCGGCAGGGAGATGAATCGCCTCTTCACCAAGATGGCGGCAAATGTCATCGACGACGAAGCTGTCGAAGGCGACCGGCACAAGGCAACGCTCAGGATGATCGCGAGCGTCGGTCTGCGGCCTCTGGAGGGCGAATCCGGACAGTTCGAGATATTCGCACTCAACAGCCGGGACAGATCCATGCCGCCAACGGAGATCAACGGCGCATCCCGAAGAATCCTGGCCTTGTCGTTCGTCCTTGCATTATGCAAGGTGAGCCGCACCTACGCGCCGCTGGTTGCGGATTCGCTACTGAACTTCATGTCCGGCGCCGTGAGAACGAATACGCTACGAGTGACCGCAGAAACCGCAAGTCAGCCGATTCTGCTGCTCACAGGATCGGACCTTGAATCCCGGAAAGAAGTAGAATTGGTGGCACGCTATGCGGGCGCAACGTACACGCTGACAGGGCAATGGCAGCATGTGGATCACGGCGGAGATGTCGTGAACCAGACAGATGCTCGACAGGTATCGCTCGTGTGTCCGTGCGGACCACGCGAATTCTGCGAGATATGTGAACGGCAGGGACAATCCGGGAATCCGGAATGGACCCGCCGCCAATACAGGGAGAGCTGACAGTGAGCGACTTCGCAAACCTGTTCCTGAGTCGTTCCTACAGCTTGGTGTTACCGACTCGTGATAAAGCGCGAATCGAGCGGTACGTCGCAATGCATTCAGGGCGGCCTGTCAGTCTCGAACGTGTTCCTTTCCGCAGGCAGGTGGACTTCTGGGCATTCAGTATCGCCACGGCACTGGCCCGGGATCTTGAGCCACTGGATGGCCCCGCTACGAGGTGGGGCACGGTGTTCATCTACACGTCGCAGGGCATCATGGACAATGACCTGTGTTCTCTGCTTGCCGTCGTCGCCGCCGCGAAGATGGGACACGATGACCCGGATGTCGGTGATCCAAGGCGAATTGTTGATCTCTCGAACCGCCTTGCGGGAGCGGGTTGCCCGGTCGTGTTGGAAAAGCTGTCGGAAAACGCCCTGCGGACAACCCCGCTCGACCGGGCTATCGAGCTGGCGCGATCACTTCAGGGGCGGGTGCGCTCCGAGGAATGACCGACGGAATATCTTGTGCGGCACCGTAGTCTGGCGGAATCGAGGTCGCGATGCCTTCACCGATGAGTCAGGAGATCGTCACCGTGGTGGACGGCGAGAACCGTCCCGTCGCCGAGCTGCCGCGGTACCGCGTGCGCAGCGAGAACCTTCCCCACCGGGCCACGTACATCTTCGTCTTCGACCACCGGGGAAGAGTGCTCGTGCAGCGCCGCACCGCAATCAAGGACCTCTACCCGAGCTACTACGACCTTGCAGCAGGCGGGGTGGTCGCGGCCGGCGAGTCGTACGAGGAGTGCGCGGTGCGCGAGGCGGAGGAGGAGCTCGGTATCCGCGGCGCGGCGCTCGAATCGAAGTTCGACCTTTACTACGAGGACGAGCGCAACCGCTGCTTCGGCCGAGTGTTCACCTGCGTGCACGACGGACCGTTCACGCTCCAGCCCGAGGAGGTGGAGAGCGTGGAGTTCCATGCCGTGGACAAGGTGGCCGCCGGCGGCATCGCACCGATCACGCCCGATACCCGGCTGGCGTTCGATCGCCTCCTCGGACGCGCCAATGCGGGCAGCCCCGGTATCTCATGATGCTCGGCCAGCCCGGAAATCTCGCCGCGAGCCAGCGCGCATTCCAGGATCGGCGAGAGAGGCGCGACCGGTGAACGACCGTCTGCTGCGGGCGCTTGCGAGAGAACCTGTCGACCGCACTCCGGTCTGGCTCATGCGCCAGGCCGGGCGCTATCTCCCGGAGTATCGCGCGAGCCGGGCGAGCGCCGGCAGCTTCCTTGCACTGTGCAGCACGCCGGAGCTGGCTTGCGAGGTGACGTTGCAGCCGTTGCGCCGATTCGCGCTCGATGGGGCGATCCTGTTCTCCGACATCCTGACCATTCCCTGGGCGATGGGACTCGGACTCGAGTTCGTCGAGGGCGAAGGCCCCCGGTTCCGTGCGCCGGTGCGCGCGACGGCCGACATCGACCGGCTCGGCATCCCGGATCCGGAAGACGATCTCGGATTCGTGATGGATACGATCAGAGCCGTGCGGCGCGAGCTCGATGGCGGCGTGCCGGTCATCGGCTTCGCAGGGAGCCCCTGGACGCTCGCGACCTACATGATCGAAGGTGGAAGCTCGCGCGACTTCGCGCGCGCGAAGACCATGCTCATCGAGCACCCCCGCGAGCTCCATCGACTGCTCGAGCTGCTCGCGGACGCGACCGCCGGCTACCTGGGCGCGCAGGTGCGCGCCGGGGCGCAGGCGTTGATGATCTTCGACACCTGGGGCGGTGTCCTCACTACTCCCGCCTACCACGAGTTCTCTCTCGAGTACATGCGCCGGATCATCGAGCACATACCCCGCGAGCACGATTCCCGGGCGGTTCCGGTGGTGTTGTTCACCAAGGGCGGCGGAGGCTGGATCGAGTCGCTCGCCAAGAGCGGCTGCGACGCGGTCGGGCTCGACTGGACGGTCGATCTGGGGAGCGCGCGCGCACGCGCCGGGGGACGGATCGCGCTTCAGGGAAACCTCGATCCGGCGACGTTGCTCGCCTCCCCGGCTCGAATCCGTGACGAGGTCGGCCGGATCCTCGCCGAGTACGGCGCGGGGACCGGGCACGTCTTCAACCTCGGGCACGGCATCACCCCGGGCGTCGACCCGGAACACGTCGGCGCCTGCGTCGACGCGGTGCACGAGCTCAGCCCCAAGTACCACCGCGCATCTTGAAAGACGCGGCCCTCGACTTCGCGAAGGGATTCTGCATCGGCGCCGCGGACGTGGTGCCCGGGGTGAGTGGCGGAACCATGGCGTTCATCCTCGGAATCTACCGCCGGCTTGTCGAAGCGATACGGTCATTCGACGCGGCACTCGTGCGCCTCCTGTTCGCGGGCCGGTTCCGGCACGCGATCCGGCATGTCGACCTCGCGCTCATCGCTCCACTTGCGCTCGGCATCTTCGCCGCGCTGCTGTTCTTCACGCGTGTCGTCCCACTTCCGCGGCTGATCGAGACGCACCCGGACCTCGTCTACGGTCTGTTCTTCGGGTTGATTGTCGCCTCGATCGTGGTGCTGATCCGATCCCTGGAAGGCGTCCGCCCGGTCGAGTGGACAGTGAGCCTGGGCGGGGCCGCCATCGGGTTCGGAATCGTCAACCTCGTGCCGGTCTCGACCCCGGATGCGCCGTGGTTCATCGCTCTGAGCGGTGCGCTGGCGATCTCGGCCATGCTCCTGCCCGGTGTCTCCGGCTCGTTCATCCTGCTGATCCTGCGCAAGTACGCTTATGTGTTCGACGGCATCGGCCGCCTCGATCCGGGCGTCATCATTCCCTTCGGCGTCGGCGTGGTGCTCGGGCTGATGGCGTTCAGTCGCGTGCTCGCCTGGCTGCTGCGCGAGTGGTACCGCACGACGCTGCTCGCAATCTGTGGCCTGTTGATCGGCTCGCTGTGGGTCGTGTGGCCATTTCAGGAGCGCCGCTTCGAGATCGTGCGCGGCAAGCGCCGCCTGATGGAGAGCGAGCCGGTATGGCCGGACGCGGCCGACGAGACCACGCTGGGTGCGTTCGCCCTGATGGCGGCAGGGCTCGCGCTCGTGGCCGCGATCCACCATCTCGCACGGCGGCGCGACGTATCACCGCGCACCTGAGATCGTTCAGCGCCGATGCCCGAGCTGCCGGAGGTGGAATCGACACGCCGCGGCCTGGAGCGCGAGGTCGTTGGTCACACCATCGCGACGGCCGTCGTCCGTGACCGGCGCCTGCGCTGGCCGGTGCCCACCGAGCTGCCGCGCAAGCTCGCCCGGCGCGAGATCCGCGGCGTCCGTCGCCGCGCGAAGTACCTCCTGATCGAGGTCGGAACCGGAACGGTGCTCGTCCACCTCGGGATGTCGGGAAGCCTGCGCCTGCTCGATGCGAGCACCGCGCCCCGGCCCCATGACCACATCGACCTTGTCCTCGATGACGGCCGTTGCGTGCGCTACCACGACCCCCGCCGGTTCGGCTGCTGGCTGTGGATCGATTCCGAACCCTCGCGCCACCGGCTGCTCGCCCACCTGGGCCCCGAGCCGCTGGGGCCGGCGTTCGACGGCGCCTGGCTGCATGAACGGCTGCGCGGGCGCACCGCGCCGATCAAGACCCTTCTGATGGATTCGAGAATCGTGGCGGGTGTCGGCAACATCTACGCGAACGAGGCATTGTTCATCGCCGGCATCGACCCGCGCCGCGCCGGCGGGCGAGTCGCACGCGGGCGCATCGATCGGCTGGTGTGCGCGATCAGGCAGGTGCTGAGCGTGGCGTTGGAGGCGGGCGGCACGACCTTGCGCGACTATGCTCGTACCGACGGAGCGGCGGGGGAGTTCGCCAGCCGACTCGATATGTACGGGCGCGACGGCGAGCCCTGCCCGCGCTGCGCCACCCCGATCGCCAAGACGATCCTTGCGCAGCGCACCACCTGGTTCTGCCGGAGATGCCAGCGATGATTCCGCGCGGGCGCCGTCAGGCCGCCTCGCCGGTCAGGCGCAGGTACTTCGCGAAGAGCGCATGATGCGTCTCTTCGCAATCGGGATCTTTCGGGATGCAATCGACGGGACACACCTGCACGCACTGGGGCTCGTCGTAATGGCCGATGCACTCGGTGCAGCGCGAGGGGTCGATGACGTAGATCTCCTCCCCCATGGAGATCGCCTCGTTCGGGCACTCGGGCTCGCAGACGTCGCAGTTGATGCATTCGTCGGTGATCAGGAGCGCCATGCCGACTCCATGCCGCTTCGGCCGACCTTCTTCCTCAGCGCCGCTTCGACCGCGGGGTGCACGAAGCCGCCCACGTCCCCGCCGAGCGCGGCGATCTCTCGAACCAGACTCGACGAGATGAACGTATATCCCTCGTCGGGGGTGAGGAACATGGTCTCGATACCCGGAGCGAGCTTGCGGTTCATGCTCGCGAGCTGAAACTCGTACTCGAAGTCCGATACCGCTCGCAGCCCGCGCAGGATCACATGCGCTCCCTGCTTGCGGGCGAACTCCACGAGCAGTCCGTCGAAGGGCTCGATCTCGACATTCGCGACCGCGCCCACCACCTCGCGCGCGAGCCCGACCCGTTCGCCCAGGCTGAAACGGGTGGCCTTCGCGGTGCTGCCCGCGACAGCGATGATCACCCGATCGAAGCACGCCGCGGCTCGATGGATGAGGTCGGCGTGACCATTGGTGATCGGGTCGAACGTCCCGGGGTAGAGCGCGGTTCGCTCCATCAGGTGCCTCCGTGCGCAGCCGGCCGGCGCCCCGCCGGCTGGTTTCGGGAGACGAGATGATATCTCACTCGCCCGGCGCGTCGGGCGTGCAGGAACCGCCACCCGAGCGGCAGCTCGATGCCGGCGGAATCACGGTTCGTTTCCAGATAGACGAGGCAGTCCTCGGCCAACCCGTCCAGACGATCGAGCCGGGCGAGGGACGCCTCGGGCGCGGGTCCGGAGTAGGGCGGATCCAGAAACACGATATCGAACCGTACATCGGTCGGCGGGCTCCAGACGAGCGCATCGGCGCACACGACTTCGACGTTGTCCGCGCCGAGGGCGCGGGCCGCGCCCTCCAGTGCGGCGGCGACACCTCGCTGGCGCTCGATCATGACCACCGCCTTCGCACCGCGCGAGGCCGCCTCGAACCCGAGCGCCCCGGTCCCGGCGAAGAGGTCGAGACAGCGCGCGCCTTCCACGTCACCACCCAACCAGTTGAACAAGGTCTCCCGCACTCGATCCGGAGTCGGGCGGAGCCGCCCGGTCTCCGCCACCGGCAGCCACCGGCGGCGCCAGCGCCCGGCGATGATACGTACCGCGCCTCCGGATGCCGCGCGCTTCACGTCGATGGCGGCAGGGCCGAAGCGCGCCCCGATCGTCCTCGATGCGTTCGGGCTCGTGCTACGATCATCGGACCCCTCCCGATCAACCCGTCAACGAGAATACCGTTTCAGGGAACCCCGGCCGGAGTGGTCTGTCCGGGTTGGATTGCGGTTCCATCATTCCGGATCGTTTCGCCGAGGACGCCCGACCATTGATCCGCCTCTTCCGAAGGGATCCGAGCCCTGAAGCCCCGGCACGGCGTGGGCTGCTCGGGCGTCTCGGTGCTGCGCTGCGCAAGACTCGTAGCGCGATTGCCGACGGGATCGCCCAGATCATCGGGGCGCGGACGACCATCGACGACGCCCTGCTCGAAGACATCGAGACCGTTCTGCTCACCGCGGACGTCGGCGTCGAAGCGACGCGGCGCATCATCGGCGGTCTCGAGTCGCGGGTTTCACGCAGCGAGGTCGGCGACGTGACCGCGCTCCTCGCGTCGCTCGAGAAAGACATGCTGGAGATACTCGAGCCGGTCGAGCAGCCCCTGTCCATTCCCGAATCCGGAGGTCCGTACGTCATCCTCGTCATCGGGATCAACGGCGCCGGCAAGACCACGACCATCGGCAAGCTCGCGGCGCGCCTCGCGTCCGATGGCCGATCGGTGATGGTCGCGGCCGGCGATACGTTCAGGGCGGCCGCGATCGAGCAAGTGCAGGAGTGGGGCAAGCGCGCGGGCGCGGCGGTCGTCGCGCAGCATCCGGGTGCGGATTCGGCATCGGTCATCTACGATGCATTCGAAGCCGCGCGCGCCCGCGGCATCGACGTCCTCATCGCCGACACCGCCGGCAGGCTGCACACTCGGGTGGGGCTGATGGACGAGCTGCGCAAGGTGAGGAGGGTCATCGGGAAGCTCGATGCGTCCGCACCCCATGAGGTGCTGCTGGTTCTGGACGCGGGAACCGGTCAGAACGCATTGACCCAGGCGGTGCGGTTCCATGAGGCGGTGGGCGTGACGGGGATCGCGCTGACCAAGCTCGACGGCACCGCGAAAGGCGGGATCATCTTCGCGATCGCAGAGCAATTGGGACTCCCGATCCGTCTGATTGGTGTCGGCGAAGGAATCGACGATCTGCGCGACTTTCATGCGAAGACGTTCGTCGCCGCGATTGTCGGGCGCCAGGAGCCCGCGTCGTAAAAAATTCAGGGCGTGGAGGTGTTCGTCGCCGCGGCCGGCCAGCAGGTGTAACCTCTGCTCACACCGTCAGACCGGTCGAGCCGAGCCATTCCTCGGTGTGCGGCCGCTCACTCACGCTCCGGCACTCGTGTCGTCGACGATGGAGCCCTCGCTCAATGTGATGATTCGGTGCGACATGGACCAGGCGAGATCCAGATCGTGGGTCGCGATGACCACGGCGCCCCCGACCTGGTTGAAGCGTTCGAACAATTCCATGGTGTAGCGGCTGAGGTTGGGGTCGAGATTCCCGGTCGGTTCGTCCGCGAGCAACAACGACGGCCGGTGAACGACCGCGCGCGCGATACCGATCCGCTGCTGCTCGCCGCCGGACAGCATCACCGGTTGCAGACGTTCCTTGCCGAGCAGGCCGACCAGATCGAGCGCGGCCCGTACCCGCCGGCGCACCTCACCGTGACGATACCCGGCCGCGATCAACGGCAGCGCCACGTTGTCGAATACGGTTCGCTCCAGGAGCAGTCGGTGATCCTGAAACACGACGCCGAGGTGGCGTCGATACAGCGGTATGTGACGTGCCCGAATGCGCGAGAGATTGTGACCACCGACCACCACCTGCCCGCGCGTGCAGCGCTCGATCAACGTGATCAGCCGGAGCATGGTGCTCTTGCCGGCGCCCGAGTGTCCGGTGATGAACAACATTTGTCCGGGCGGGACGTGGAGGTTCACCGAGCGAAGCGCTTCGTGGCCCTCGGGGTATCGCATCGTCACGTCGTGAAATCGAATCACCGGCGGAATCCTGCGGTCGGATCGAGGTTCAGGCGACTCCGTGTCGAGGGATGGGCGGGGAATGATCTTGTTCCATACAAGCGAAGGCTCCATCGTCGGCGACACGGGTGCCGGAGCGTGTGTGAGCGGTCGCACACCAGGGAATGGACTGGCTCGACCGGTCGCCGATGACGGTGTGAAAAGATTGTGAGCAAGCGCTTGAATCGGCAAAGAGGGGAGTTCGACCTGTCTTCCGGGACGACCTTCACTCTTGCGGCCTGGATATCCGGACACGGCCAGTCGGCGCTTTCCTCACTCGGGCGCCTGATACGCCGGCCTGTCGCGACCTGCGTGACCGTACTCGCGATCGCGGTTGCGCTCTCCTTGCCGTTTGCGCTTTACATCATACTGGACAATGCGCAGCGCGCGATGGGGGGATTCGACCGCAACGCCCAGCTCACGGCATTTCTCCAGCACGATCTCAGCGAGGCGCAGACCGCGTCGGTAGCGTCGACTCTGCGCCACTGGGACGCGGTGAAGCATGTACGTGTCGTCACGCGAGCCGAAGCGCTCGTCGAGTACCAGCAAATGACCGGATTCAACGATGTCCGGGCCATTTTCGAGGGGCAGAATCCGCTTTCCGATCTGATTGTGATCACTCCGCGCGAAGGAGCGCCCGACCGCGCCGCACTGGTCGCGCTACGGGATCGGTTGTCAGCCCAGACCGAGGTGGAGGCAGTGGAGCTCGATCTCGTGTGGGTCGATCGTCTTGCCGCGATCCTGGAAACGTTGCGCCGAATCATCCAGGTGCTCTTCGCGATGCTCGGGCTCGGGATACTGCTCATCGTGGGGAACACCATCCGCCTGGGCATCGAGAGCCAACGCGAGGAAGTCGGGATCATCCGGCTCTTCGGAGCGACGGATGCGTTCATCCGCCGGCCGTTTCTGTACACCGGATTGTGGTATGGCCTTGCCGCCGGCGGTCTCGCATGCGCACTCGTCGCCGTCGCGACCCGACTGGCGGTGGGACCGGCCGAGCGTCTGGTGGCACTGTACTCGAGTGATTTCGAGCTCATCGGACTGCAACCATGGACCGTCATCGTCGCCATTGCCGCCGGGGGCTTGCTCGGCCTCGGAGGCGCCTGGATCGCGGTCGCCCGGGAGCTCACGGAGGAATCGCTCCCACGGTAAGCGGCCCTGCCGATTTCGGCGGCATCGCCCTCGTTTCCGATCAGGTTCTTGGTACGATGCTCGCCGACGCGGTGCGCGAGGGCTGGCTGACGCCGCCGGCAGCGACCGGCTTCCATGGATGCCGAGGTGATCCGGACCGGGACGGCGGAGGCGGGCTCATGGGCGATGCAGCGAACGAAGAATGGCCTTGAAGTCCCCCTCCGAAGCTGCGGCCGACGCCCCGCCCCCCGTGATGTCGCCGACCGAGCGCCGTGCCGTCGCCGCGCTCTCGGGCATCTTTTCCCTGCGCATGCTCGGGCTGTTCATGTTTCTCCCGGTCTTCAGCGTGCACGCCCACGAGTACGCGGGATACACCCCGCTGCTCATCGGCGTCGCGATCGGCGTCTACGGGCTGACCCAAGGCGTCTTCCAGGTGCCGTTCGGCATCCTCTCCGATCGCTTCGGCCGCAAGCCGGTCATCGCCGCCGGGCTCTTGATCTTCGCGCTCGGCAGTGTGGTCGCGGCGCTCGCGGACGGTATCTGGGGGATCGTCGCGGGACGCGCGCTGCAGGGTCTGGGCGCGGTCGCGGCGGCGGTGATGGCGCTGGCCAGCGATCTCACCGGCGAGGCGCATCGGACCAAGGCGATGGCGTGCATCGGCGCGAGCATCGGGGCCGCGTTCGCGCTCGCCCTCGTCGTCGGTCCCGCGGTGACGGGGGTCGCGGGCGTCTCCGGGCTGTTCTGGACGACCGCGGTCCTGGCCGCGCTCGCCGTCGTCCTGCTGTACCTCGGAGTCCCGGACCCGCCGCGGATGGCGAGATCCGGCGGCGCCGCGCTCGCGGGGCTCGCGATCGCGTTGCGCGACGGGCAGATGCTGCGGCTCAACGCCGGTATCTTCATCCTGCACGCGGTCATGATCGCCACGTTCGTCGTACTGCCGATCGCCCTTCGCGACCGCGCCGGGATCGATGCTGCCGATCACTGGAAGGTCTATGTCGGCGTGCTCCTGGCGTCGATCGTCTTTACCGTCCCCCTCATCGTCCTCGCCGATCGCAAGAATCGCTCCAGGGCCGTCATGCTGCTCGGCATCGTGCTGCTCGGCGCGGCGCTCGCCGGGCTCGCCGCGACCGTGGTTCCGGCTTCGACCGGGATCGGGGCGGGTAGCGTCGCGCTCATCGCCTGCATGGTCGTCTACTTCACCGGATTCAACACCCTCGAGGCGAGCCTGCCCGCGATGGTGTCGAGGGTGGCCCCGATGCGCGCGCGCGGCGCGGCGCTCGGCGTGTACTCGACGTCGCAGTACCTCGGGGCGTTCGCCGGGGGTGTCGTCGGTGGCTGGCTGCTCGGCACCGGCGGCGAGCACGCGGTGCTCGCCGCATGCGCGGGGCTGTGCATCGGATGGATGCTGATCGCGATCGGATTGCGCCAGCCCCGGCGGCTCAGCGTCGAGCAGATCCGGATCGGCGCCGTCGAGCGCGAGGCCGCGGAGGCGCTGACCGCACGGCTCCTCGCGGTCCCCGGCGTGGTCGAGGCGGTCGTAGTGGCGGAGGAGCGGGCCGCGTGGCTTCGAGTCGATCGCCGAAATCTCGATCGAAGCTCGTTGCACGCACTCTCATCGACCACTTCGTGAGGAGCCTCGCCGGCGATCGGGCGCGCGGACCGTGCCGATCCGGCGATCGGGAGGACGCATCGGCCATGCGCTGGCCGAGATCGCCGGTGTCCGGATCGATTGTCGATGCGCGTATGCGCGCCGGTGGCTTCGCGAAGCACCTCGCGGGTCCATGCATCGCGTGTCGGCCAAGCCGCAACGGCCGCCGCGCGGGAGTGCACGGCCTGCCTGCGGGACGAGCGCCGACATCGCGAGCGATGTTTGTTACGTACAATTTCCCCAACGGCTGCGTAGGGTATCGCTCCGTCCATACATCACGTCGGGCGCGAGAAACAGAGCCGCGCCTGCCCCCGAGTGCTGTAATCGGGGGGCGGTAGGAATTCTTGGACATTCACGGGAAGGGAGGACTTCATCATGGCGAAAGGCGTCAACAAGGTGATCCTGCTCGGCAACCTCGGTGCGGATCCGGAAACGCGCTACACGGCGAGCGGCAGTGCAGTCACGAACATCCGGCTCGCGACGACCGATACGTGGCGTGACAAGCAGAGCGGGGAGCGGCAGGAGCGTACGGAGTGGCACCGCGTGGTGTTCTTCAGCCGGCTGGCCGAGATCGCCGCGGAGTACCTGCGCAAGGGATCGCAGTGCTACATCGAGGGGCAGATCCGGACCAACAAGTGGCAAGGGCAGGACGGCCAGGATCGATACAGCACCGAGATCATCGCGTCCGAGATGCAGATGCTTGGCAGCCGGGGTGGAGGCGCCGGCGCAGCGCCGTCCCCCGATTCCAGCGCTCGGAGGCAGGCCAGAGGCCGTGACGATGATTCGGGTTCCGCCTGGCCGCAGACCGGCAGACCGACCAGCGCGCCGCCGGCGGCGCCGAAGAGCGGGCCGCCCGATGACTTCGACGACGACATTCCGTTCTGACGACGGTGCGATACTCGCGGCTCCGAATCCGGTTCGACCAGACCATGAAGGCGGAAACATGACCATGAACGACCAGCAGCATGACAAGATTCGCGATCGGGACGGCTTCATCGCCGCGCTCGACCAGAGCGGGGGAAGCACGCCGAAGGCGCTTCGCCTGTACGGCATCGACGAAGGCGCCTGGTCCGGCGACGAGGAGATGTTCTCCATCATCCACGCGATGCGTACCCGGATCGTGACGAGCCCGAGCTTCGACGGAGACCGGATCCTCGGCGCGATCCTGTTCGAGAACACGATGGATCGCGAGATCGAGGGCAGGCCGTCCGCGCGCTACCTGTGGGAGGAGAAGAACGTGGTGCCCTTCCTCAAGGTCGACAAGGGGCTCGTGCCCGACGCGGACGGAGTCCAGATGATGAAGCCGATGCCGGAACTCGACCTGCTCCTGGCCCGGGCGAAGGAGAACGGAGTGTTCGGAACGAAGATGCGCTCGGTCATCAAGCTCGCGGATCCGGCCGGCGTGCAGGCTGTGGTCGACCAGCAGTTCGAGATCGGTCGGCGTATCGTGGATGTCGGCCTGGTGCCGATCATCGAGCCCGAGGTCGATATCCACAGCCCCGAGAAGGAGCGGGCGGAGGGACTGTTGAAGGATGCCCTGCTCGCACATCTCGACGCCCTCGGCCCTGGACGGAAGGTGATGCTGAAGCTGACTTTGCCGGAGCGGGAGAACTTCTACGCCGAGTGCGTGAAGCATCCAGGCGTGCTGAGGGTGGCCGCCCTCTCGGGAGGCTACACCCGCGAGGAAGCCAACGCGCGGATGACGCGCAACCACGGTGTCATCGCGAGTTTCTCCCGGGCGCTGACCGAGGGTCTCACCGCGCAGCAGACCGACGACGAGTTCGACGCAATGCTTGATTCGTCCATCGCCAGCATCTACGAGGCTTCGAAGACGTAGCCCCGGACCGGCCGCTGTGGAACCCGTGAAAAAAGGAAGCCGAGGCGTGAAGCCTCGGCTTAATCACCAAAGGAGGATTGAGGAGGAGAGACATCACGAGGATGTCGAGACGCAGGATATCCGTTTATTGTGCACTGCGTCAAGAGATTTCAGCCGAGAATCCAATCATGATTCCTGATGGCGGCATAAGGAAGTCTTCGTAACCCGTTTATTTCTCTCCGGAAGGAAGAGGAACCCACCGAGCCGCGGCACTCACTGACGTGAACATATCCTCTCTCTGCCAGTGCGTTGATGCTGCTCCGCAACATCGCCGAGAACATCTTCCGGGTGCCGCCGGAAGCGCGCTGGGCGCACTGAAGCCCAAGGCGAGGCAGACGGCGCAGGCCGGCTCGTCGATGATGTGAACCGCCCCGGCCCGGCACACGGAGACGGGCACGGCCTTCGGCGCCCGGACATCGGGATGGGGTCCGGTTCGACGCCGAGCGCTCTTCAGTGGTGTCGGTGCGATGCGTTCCGCCCGTCGAGGCGGGATCTATACCGCCTCGCGTAGCGCCAGCCGGGGGAGAGGCTTCTCGTCGATGGGCCAGTGGACGATGGCCGCGAACACCCCGAAGAAGATCCCGGCCCACCACATCATGTCGTACGAGCCGGTGCGGTCGTAGAGCAACCCGCCCAGCCACACCCCGAGAAAGCTTCCGATCTGGTGGCTCAGGAACACCACGCCGAAGAGCGTCGCCATGAACTTCAGCCCGAAGATCTGCGCGACGATGGCCGTGGTCAGCGGGACCGTGGAGAGCCACAACAGCCCCATCACCGTCGCGAACAGATAGATGGTGGTCTCGCTCACCGGAGCCATCAGCAGGGCCGCGATCGTCACCGCACGGGCGAAGTAGATGACGGAGAGGCTTGCCTTCTTGCTGAACCGCTGGCCGACGATGCCGGACAGGAACGAGCCGGCGATGTTGAGCAGCCCGACGAGCGACAGCGCGTAGGCGCCCACGTGCGGGGGGAGGCCGAGATCGGTCACATAGGCGGGAAAGTGCACGGTCATGAACGCGACGTGGAACCCGCAGACGAAGAATCCGATGGTGAGCAGCACGTAGCCGCGGTGGGCCATCGCCTCTCCCAGGGCTTCGCCGATGGTCTGATCCGAGGACGGCTCGCCGGGCGCCCTGCCCGTGCCGGGCAGGATGAACGCCAGCGGGATCATGACCAGGGGGATGAAGGAGACCAGCACGAGCGAGTCGTACCATCCGTAGCTCGAAATCAGAGCCTGGGAGAACGGTGAGAAGAGCACCTGGCCGAGCGAGCCGGCCGCGGTGCCGAAGCCGAGCGCGAACGAGCGGCGCTCCGGGCTGACGACCCGCGCGATGGCCGCGAGCGCGAGCGAGAACGAGCTGAACGCGACCCCGAGGCCAACGAGGAGGCCGCCGCTGAGATGGAGCGCGAGCCCGCTGTCCGACACCGCCATGCCCGCGACGCCCATGCCGTAGATGACCGCGCCCAGTGCGATCACCAGTCCGGACCCGTACCGATCCGCGATTGCGCCCGCGACCGGCACGCCGATCCCCCACAACAGGTTCTGGATCGCCATCGCGAGCGCGAAGGTCTCGCGCGACCACCCCTTTGCGGCCGTCATCGGGTCGAGATAGAGGCCAAAGCTCGACCGGATCCCGAAGCCGATGAGAGCGACCAGGCAGGCGGCCAGGATCACGGCGAACACGGCGTTGCGGCCGGGGCGGCTTTCGGCAGCGGTGATGCGGCTCATGCGGACTCGATCTCTGCGGGCAGGTGATGGGCAGGGCTTGGCACGCCGGCCGGGACGCGGTCGCGCCGAGTGCAACAAACATTCAACCATACGCGCCCGCGGGCCGATATTGAACCCGATCCGGGTCCCGCCCCGGGCAGGATCACCAGAAATCAATCGATATCGACATGCTACCGGGATGCGAAGACGCAGGATGGGGGAGAACCGGGATACGCGAAATGGGCGGATCGCCCGCTCGGTCACAGGACTTCGGCGCGATGCACCGTCTCCCCGTGTCATGCCCCGGAGCGCGGGGAAGCCCACACGGCACGCGAAGCGACGCCCGGACCAGCCCGCCGATTTGCTATTCTCGCCCCCGCTACCCAAGGCCGCGATTCCCAAGGACGATGGACGAGCGTTACTTCCCCGAGACGGTGGAGCGTGAGGCGCAGGCGTACTGGGACGAGAACCGTGCGTTCGAGGTCCGGGAGGACCCTGCCCGCGAGAAGTTCTACTGCCTGTCGATGTTCCCCTACCCCAGCGGAAAGCTGCACATGGGGCACGTCAGGAACTACACCATCGGCGACGTGATCAGCCGGTACCAGCGCATGCGCGGGCGCAACGTGCTCCAGCCGATGGGATGGGACGCCTTCGGCCTCCCCGCGGAGAACGCGGCGATGCAGAACCGGGTGCCGCCCGCGCGCTGGACCTACCGCAACATCGAGTACATGAAGGCGCAGCTCCGGCGGCTCGGGTTCGCCTACGACTGGAGCCGCGAGCTCGCGACCTGCCGGCCCGAGTACTACCGCTGGGAGCAGTGGCTGTTCACCCGCCTGTTCGAGCAGGGGATCGCCTACCGCCGGGAGTCCGAGGTGAACTGGGACCCGGTCGACCGGACGGTGCTCGCCAACGAGCAGGTCATCGACGGGCGCGGCTGGCGCTCCGGCGCGCTCGTCGAGCGGCGCAAGATCCCGCAGTGGTTCCTGCGCATCACCGACTTCGCGGAGGAATTGCTCACCGAGCTGGACCACATCGACTGGCCGGAGCCGGTCAAGACGATGCAGCGCAACTGGATCGGTCGCTCCGAGGGCACGGAGATCGATTTCGAGATCGAAGACCCCGAAGCGGAAGGTCGTGGCGCCGCCGCCGACCGGCCGCCGTTGCGCGTCTTCACCACCCGCCCCGACACCGTCTACGGCGCGACGTTCATGGCGGTGGCGGCCGGGCACCCGTTGGCGGCGAAGGTTGCCGCACGGCGTGGAGACGTGGCCGCGTTCGTCGAGGAATACCGGCGCGGCGGCGCGACCGCGGCCGAGATCGAGACGATGGACAAGCGCGGCATGCCGCTGGGGGTGAGTGCGGTCAATCCGTTCAACGGCGAGCGCCTGCCCGTCTGGGTCGCGAACTTCGTCCTCATGGGATACGGCACCGGCGCGATCATGGCGGTGCCCGGTCACGACGAACGCGACCACGAATTCGCGCTCCGGCACGGGCTGCCGATCCGGCAGGTGATCGCACCCGCGGACGGCACGGAGTTGGACGTCCAGGCCGAAGCGTGGACGGACAAGGAGAACGTCGTCGTCGTCGATTCCGGCGAATACTCCGGGCTCGGCTTCCGCGAATGCTTCGACCGGATGGCGGACTGGCTGGAACGGACCGGGCGCGGCGGGCGCCGGGTGAACTACCGGCTGCACGACTGGGGGGTCTCGCGCCAGCGCTACTGGGGCTGCCCGGTCCCCATCGTGCACTGCGACGCCTGCGGGATGGTCCCGGTGCCCGACGAGCAGCTCCCGGTCCTCCTGCCCGAGGACGTGGACGTCGAGGGAGGCGGCTCGCCGCTGGCCCGGCTCCCGGAGTTCGTGGAGACCGCCTGCCCGAAGTGCGGGGCGGACGCGCACCGCGACACCGACACCTTCGATACGTTCATGGAATCGTCCTGGTACTTCGCGCGTTTCTGCTGCGCGGATGCCGATGCCTCGAAGATCGACGCACGCGCCGACTACTGGATGCCCGTGGATCAGTACATCGGGGGCATCGAGCACGCCATCCTGCACCTGATGTACGCGCGCTTCTACCAGAAGCTGATGAACGAGGCGGGACTCACGAAGGTGCGCGAGCCGTTCTCCAGCCTGCTCACCCAGGGCATGGTGGTGGCGGAGACGTTCTACCGCGAGGCGGACGGCCACATCCGCTACTACGCGCCGGCCGAGGTGCAGGTCGAGCACGACGCAAGGGGCAAGATCACCGGCGCCCGCGCCCGCTCCGACGGGGCGCCGGTCGAGGTCGGCCCGATCGAGAAGATGTCGAAGTCGAAGAATAATGGTGTGGATCCGGAAGACATGATCGCCCGGTACGGCGCCGACACCGTCCGGCTCTACATCATCGAGACCTCGCCGCCGGATCAGATGCTGGAGTGGTCCGGGAGCGCGGTCGAGGGCGCCTCGCGGTTCCTGCGCCGGCTGTGGCGCACCGTGCGCGAGCACGTCGCGCAGGGGCCGGCGCCCGCCCTCGACGTCAACCGGCTCGACGGCCCGGCGCGCGAGCTCCGATGCCGCATCCACGAGACCATCGCGAAGGTGGGTGACGACGTGGGACGTCGCTACAAGTTCAACACCGCCTGCGCGGCCTGCCGCGAGCTCCTCAATGACGTCATGGCATTCGATGCGGGCGCATCGGATACGGGTGACGACGGCGCCCGGAGGAGCGTCGTGCGGGAAGCGCTCGAAACGGTCGTGCTGATGCTCGCCCCGGTGATCCCCCATGTCTGCCACACGCTGTGGCGCTCGCTCGGGCACCGCGACCCGGTCATCGACGCGGCATGGCCCGTCGCCGACGAGGCGGCGATGTCGCGCGACGTGATCGAGCTCGTCGTCCAGGTCAACGGCAAGCTGCGCGGCCACGTCAGCGTCGGCGCCGATGCGGACAGGGAGGCGGTCGAACGCGAAGCGCAACGCAACGACAACGTCGCCCGCTTCATCGGCGGGAAGCCGGTCCGGAAGGTCATCGTGGTGCCGGGCCGGCTCGTCAACATCGTCGTATGATTGGAGACGGCGGTGACCACTGCACCACTTGGAGCGATGTGGTATCCGCCCGCCCTCATGCGGCGAGATGGAGTGGATATCATGAGGTTTCGTGAGACATGGAGGATCGTCAAGGGCTTGTGGATTCCCGCTTTCGCGGGAATGACGGCTTTCGCGGGAATGACGGCTTTCGCGGGAATGACGGCTTTCGTGGGAATGGCGGCTTTCGTGGGAATGGCGAGGAATGGCGTCCTGTGTTCTTTCCGTCATTCCCGCGAAAGCGGGAATCCACTCCGCAACGGCCATCGTTCCCCTGGTCAAGTCGGGGGCAGGCTCCGCGGAAGCGGGAATCCGGACCATCCGGTTCCGTTTTCAACACGCCGGGATCGGGGATACCGGTGATCGCAACTGGCGGCATTTTCCGGAATCTCGTTCTGGCGCTGACGATCGTGGCCACCGGCGGATGCGGCTATCAGCTTCGCGGCGCCGTTTCGCTCCCGCCCGATCTCGATGCCGTCCATGTCGCCGGCCCTCCCGATATCGGCGCCGCGGTCGCCCAGGTGCTCGATAGCGGGGGAATCCAGGTCCAATCGGCCCACGACCCGGCCAAGGCCGTGCTGCGGCTCAGCGACGAGCAGTTCAGCCGGCGACTCCTCTCCGTCGATCCGAACACCGGGAAAGAGAGGGAGTTCGAGCTGGCCTACCGGGTCGCTTTCCAGCTGACCGGTGCAGGCGGGGAGGTGCTCGTGCCGAAACAGACGGTGTCCCTGCTCCGGGACTACGTATTCGACGCGGACGCGGTGCTCGGGAAGAGCCGCGAGCAGAGCGTGCTCCACGCCGAGATGCGCCGCGACGCGGCGGCGCAGATCATGCGCCGCGTCGCGGCGGCGCTCGGGCGTTGACCATGGGTCGTCCGAACCACGCGCCAACCCGGGAGGACCCCGCGTAGCGTGCGCGTCCGGCCCGAGCAGCTCGAACGTCATCTCGCTCGCGGCCTCGCGAGCGTCTACGTCGTCCACGGCGACGAACCCCTGCAACGCGAGGAATCCCTCGACGCGATCCGCTCTGCCGCACGGGCGGCCGGATTCGCGGAGCGCATCGTGCTGCACGCCGAGTCCGGCTTCGACTGGAGTGAGCTGCAGACCCACGCCGCGAGCCTCTCCCTGTTTGCAGAGCGAAGGCTCATCGACCTGAGGGTCCCGGGCGGCTCGCCCGGCAGGGACGGCGGACCGAGCCTCGCACAATATGCGGCGAACCCGCCGCCGGACCTGGTGCTGCTGCTGTCCTGCGCTCGACTCGACCGCCGCTCCACCTCCACGAAGTGGTTCAAGGCACTGGAAGGCGCCGGCGACGTGATCGAGGTGTACCCCGTCCGGGGCCACGACCTCCCGCGCTGGATCGTCGATCGGAGCGCGGTGCGCGGCATCGCCTTCGAACGCGACGCCGCCGCGGCGCTCGCGGAACGCAGCGAGGGGAACCTCCTCGCCTGCGCGCAGGAGATCGACAAGCTTCACCTGCTCGTCGAAGGGCGCCCGATCACGGTGGACGACGTCATGGGAACCGTCGCGGACAGCGCACGATTCGGCGCATTCGACCTCATCGACCCGGCCCTGCAAGGCGACGGCGCGCGCACCGTGAGAATCCTGCACGTCCTTCGCGAAGAGGGGGTCGAGCCCTTCCACGTCCTCGGCTCCCTCACTTGGGCGATCCGCGGCGTATGCGCCGTCGCGGCCGGTGTCGAGGGCGGCGCCCGCTTCGACGACGCCCTGCGGATGGCCTCCGGCGGATGGTGGAGAAGGAAGCAGGCTCTCCGGAGCGCCCTCCGCCGCATGCCCCGCCGGGGCTGGATCGGACTGCTCGACATCGCCGAAGGCGTGGACCGTTGCCTGAAGGGCGCGCCGTCACGCTCGGGCGCCGTCGTGCGCTGGTCCCGGGCCGACGCCTGGGTCGGTCTCGAAAGACTCGTGCTGGGGATGTGCGGGGTGAAACCGCTCCGGGCCGCACCCTATAATTGACAGTAGACACGCGCCCACCGGAGAGCGGACCCATCGCCACGACCACGGCAACGACGGCCGGCGCCACGACCTCCGGCGCGGCTTCGCACGGAACGACCCGCCCCCACCCTGCCGGCACGTCAGGCGCCGGCGCGATCACGCCGGTCAGCGACACTTCGCACGACATCGGCGATTCCGCGTCAGCGGAATCGCGGGGCGACACCACGCAATCCACGCCCGAAGATCTGAACGCCTACATGCTCGACCTCGGCGCCCGGGCCCGCGCCGCCGCCGCGGTTCTCGCCCGCGCGCCGACCGAGGCCAAGAACGCCGCCCTCTTCGCCGTCGCCGACGCGATCGTCGATCAATCTCGAGCCATCCAGGCGGCGAACCGCCAGGACCTCGACAGGGGACGATCGGGTGGCCTCGCCGCCCCGTTGCTCGACCGGCTGGAGCTCACCGACGCGCGCATCCGGTCGATGGCGGAGGGCCTGCGCCAGATCGCGGCGCTGCCGGATCCCGTCGGCGAGATCGGCGAGATGCGGATGCGGCCCTCCGGCCTTCAGGTGGGGCGGATGCGGGTGCCGCTGGGGGTGATCGGGATCATCTACGAGTCACGGCCCAACGTCACCGCCGACGCCGCCGGGCTGTGCCTGAAGTCCGGCAACGCGACCATCCTCAGAGGCGGCTCCGAAGCGCTGGCGTCGAACCTCGCGATTGCCGGGTGCATCCACGAGGGGCTCGCGGCGGCGGGACTGCCCCGCGACGCAGTGCAGGTGGTCGAGACCAGCGATCGCGCCGCGGTCGGGATACTCATCGCCATGGACTCGCACGTGGACGTCATCGTGCCGAGGGGCGGCAAGGGGCTCATCGAGCGCATCGGCCGTGAAGCCCAGGTTCCGATCATCAAGCACCTCGACGGCAACTGCCACGTCTTCATCGACGACCGCGCCGACCTCGACATGGCCCTTACGGTCGCGGTCAACGCGAAGACCTACCGCTACGGAATCTGCGGGGCGATGGAGACGCTGCTGGTCGCGCGCGGCATCGCGTCCCGGGTGCTCCCGGCCCTGGCGGAGCGGCTCGCGGATGCGGGGGTGGAGATCCGCGGCTGCGAGGAGACCCGGGCCCTGGTGGCGGATGCGGTCCCGGCCACGGAGGCGGACTGGGAGACGGAGTACCTCGCGGCAATCCTCGCGGTGCGGGTGGTCGGCGGCATCGACGAAGCGATGGCCCACATCGGGCGTTACGGCTCCGGCCACACCGACGCCATCGTGACCGACGATCTGGCGCGCGCGCGCCGGTTCATGGCCGAGGTCGATTCGAGCTCGGTGATGGTGAACGCCCCGACGTGCTTCGCCGACGGCTTCGAGTACGGGCTCGGGGCGGAGATCGGGATCAGCACCGACAAGCTGCACGCCCGCGGGCCGGTCGGCCTCGAAGGGCTCACCACGCGGAAGTTCATCGTGCTCGGTAACGGACAGGTACGCGGCTGATCGACGCCTGCATCTCCGGACGCAGCCCTCGCGGCCGGGGCGGCCGCGCGGCACGGCTCGGCCCGGAGGCAGGGTGATCGGCGCCATGTCCCGAACGGATTCGCGCCCGTCTCGCCGATGGACCGGCCCGCGGCCGATCGACGGCCGCCCCACTGCTCCCTCCCTCCCGGCAACCGCCTCCGGCCCGCCCGCGTTCCCAGGATGCCTGGATTCCCGCTTACGCGGGAATGACGAAGGTGGATAGGACGCCCGCGTTCCCAGGGGGGCCGCGGCGAAAGGCTCTTGGGGGTGGACCGCTCGCGTTGCCGGGGATTGCACGGCGAAAAATTCATGCGGGCGGGACGCCCGTGCTCCCAGGACGCGCCGATCCCGGGTGCACGACAGGCGCCTGGTTCCGGCTCCGCCGGGTTGGGGCAGGACGATGACCGCGGCCCTCTCCGAACCGACGGCCGAATCCGTGCCGCCTCGCGAGTCCGCACCTGCCCGGGCCATCGGGGTGCTGGGCGGAACGTTCGATCCGGTGCATTGCGCGCACGTCAGGCTCGCCCTGGAGCTGCGCGCCGCCCTGCGTCTCGACTCGGTACGTCTGATCCCCGCCCCCGCCCCGCGGCTGCGTGGTCCGCCCGTCGCGAGCCCCGAAGTGCGCATGCGGCTGCTCGAAGCAGCGCTCTCGGACGTCGCGGGGCTCGAAGCCGACGGGCGCGAGCTTCTGCGCCCCGGGCCGACGGTGACCGCCGACACCTTGCAGGAGCTGCGCGAGGAGCTCCCGGGCGTTTCGCTATGCCTGATCCTGGGGATGGATGCACTCTCCCGCCTCGACGCCTGGATCGACTTCGAACGCATACCGGCACTTGCCCATATCGTCGTCGTGGAACGCCCCGGCGCGACCGCGCCGCCGCGGAACGGCACGGTGGCGCGCTTTCTGCGCGCACGACGGCGCGACGACCCGGAAGCGATCCGTACCGCCCCCGCGGGGTTCGTCGTCTGCGTGCGCGATATCCCCGTCCTGGACATCTCCGCCACCCGAGTGCGATCGCTGCGTGCGCGCGGGGAATCGATCCGGTTTCTCGTGCCCGACCGGGTGCACGACATCATCCTCAGAGAGGACCTCTATGCCCATCGATGCTGAAGCTCCGACTCTCCTCGCCGCCGAATCGAAGAGGCGCTCCATGCCCGTCAGTGCCGAAGCCCTGACCCGCCTCGTCACCGAAGCCCTCGACGATCGGAAGACGCGACGCATCACCGTACTGGACGTCCACGCATTGACCGACGTCACCGACGTGATGGTCATCGCCAGCGGGCGCTCCGCACGCCACGTCAAGGCCACGGCCGAACACGTCATCGAGCAATCGAAAGCGGCGGGCTGCCGGCCCCTGGGGGTGGAGGGGTTGCGCGAGGGCGAATGGGTGCTCGTCGACCTCGGCGACCTCGTGCTGCACGTCATGACCCCGGACACCCGTGAGACCTACCAGCTCGAGAAGCTGTGGGGAGGCGCTGAACGCTCGCGGGCGCCGCTGAAAGCCGGGTCCGCCTGAAATCGCGGACCGGACGCCCGCGACGTGCCGCACCCGCGCAGGGAGCTGGGCAAAGGCTTTGGTGCGCAAGCTGCGCAGGCAGGCGGGACTGGCGTGAGGACAGGAGCATGAAATTCCCGATTGCAATCGAGCCGGGGGATGAGACGACGGCCTTCGGAGTCGTCGTGCCGGATCTGCCGGGGTGCTTTTCCGCCGGCGATACGCTGGAGGCGGCATACGCGAACGCGGCCGAGGCGGTCGAGCTGTGGATAGAGACGGCACTGGATACCGGAAAACCCATTCCCCCACCGGGCAGTCTGGCACGGCATCAGAGCGATCCCGATCTGGCGGGTTGGATCCGGGGCATGGTGGAGGTCGATCTGTTCAGGCTCGACGACGAAGCTGAACACGTCGATGTGATACTTCCGCGCCGCGTACTGCGCGCCATTGATTCGTACGCGGAGCGGCAGGGAGGAACGAAAAACGGATTTCTGACTCGCGCGGCCCTGGACCAGATGCGGCGGGAAACTGCGAGCCCTTCAGGACACGTCGCCAGCATCGGACGGCGGCCAAAGGGATGAATCTGTGGATTCACCAAACAGACGATCCGCGGCCCTTGGGAGCCCGTGTAATCCGAGAATTCGACCTGCCTGGGAACGACCAGCGTTGAGCGGGTTCAACACTGGCTGCAGGAGATGCGCGCTCACAGCACGACAAGTCATCTGGCCGCGCCACAGAAGACGCGCTACTGACCCGCGTTTACAAGTAATCGAAACACTTCCCCGATCTTGCCTTGTATCTGTTGATTATCCATATAATTCCGGAGATCATTCATGGAAGATTTGTCAAATGCAATCCCGCCTTCGGAAACACCACTGATCGTGACCTTCTGTACCAATCCCACCTTTAACATCGCCTCCAATATTTCCTCTGCCAGATTCCGTTTGCCTAAAACGCCCTTATTCCAATAGTCCAAACGCATGCTCATTCTAGGTCTGCCATGATACCAGAATCTACTCAGTGCGACCCGCAAGATCTCCGACACTCTATCTTCTCTGGAACCCAGTGCTCTGCCTAGAATCTCCTCCCACACTACACTTGCTGGAAAAATATCTCGACATCTCTCCCTATGGACGTTACTCCAGTCACTGGTTGGTTTAATGTCAAGATCTCCAGTGAATATACAATCAGTAAAACGTGTCGTCTCATCTGCTAGGCAATGCCGGAAGGCGACACTTTCAAATCGACACTGATCGAACGTAATCCCCCTGAAATCCAACCGCTCAAGAATACCATAGAATGACCATCGTTTAATCAGTCGGTTTTTGAGAAAATCCGTGCCGGCAAGTGCACTGAACAAATGCTGCGAACGTTCGGCACGCGTGGTAACTTGCGTTTCATCGATTAAATTTCTGCATATGTGGAACAAAAACGATGCTGCTTCTTTATTCTTTGGTACAATTTCTTGAAACACACGAGCTACATTATCAAGAGAATTCGGTTCCAAAATGCCGCATAGTTGTTCGGAAATATATCCTTTGCCTTCTGCCTCTCGGGCCATAATATCGATCATTTGAGATAATTTTTCAGTTGAATCATCAAGCCCTTTGGCAATCGCCAAAGCACGAAAATATGGCCCAAGGAAATCGTACGAAAAACGATATTTAGTACTATCACTAGGTCGCAGGAGAGGATGATCTACTAATTTGTTGATGTCCTGATCGTCAAAATCAGTAGCTTGCAGAATCTCGAATTCGAATTCCGGATTCATATTTTTCCCATCTAGAACTGCAAGCTCTTGAAAGCTAGTTAATTGATTTACTTCTGATGTACTCAGATTCTTCCTTTCCTTCTCCCGCCTACATATATTAAGAAGAAAATCTTCAAGTAATTCACGCCTTGCATCTGCTGTTATAGGACCACCGCCACTTTTAACGTAGTCAGCTACCATTGCTACACAAAGAGGGAGATTTACGAATTGAGTTCTAACACCTCCATCTTGACGAGGTCTATGGGAACCACGAACAAGTTCTCTGTATACATTTAGTGCCTGATTTTGCATGGATGGGGTGCTGCGGAAGTATTTCTTAAAATAACCTTTAGCTTGTTGCGTGTTGAACGCGTCGAGTTTTACTACCTTGACATTATCGGGTGGTGTTTCAATTTCAGAATCCCAATACAATGTACGTGTTGTTACAAGTATACGTGCCTCGGATTGAGCTGCGATGCTGGTAAGCTGCCGGAGCACAGCTATGGCATCGAGTTGAGAAGTTTTGTGGCCACAAAGTTCATCGAATCCATCGAAAATAAAAGACAGATATCCTTGTCGTAGTGCGTAGTAGAACAGATCTTCGCGCAAAGACAAGCCACTGGAAAAGGACCTCAGAGAGTTATCTATTACATCCCAAAGTTCATCAATGGAATCAAGATGAAGTTTACCCCAGTGCTGGGCTTCAACGTATATTGGAATGGTCTTGACACGTGTAGCACGTTTTCTTAGTTCGTGAAGTAGGGATCTTGATAAAGTGGTCTTACCGACTCCGGCATGTGCGGAAAGGACGAGGACTGTTCCATCATCTTCTGACCTACCACCTCTCATGTAATCAATCATCCAAGATTCAAGGTCGTCAATCTCATTATTGGTCGAACGAGGCGATATGAAATACTCTTCGGTTGGCACATCGGATAGAGATTCAAGATATTGATCGAAGACAACCTTGAGTTTTTTCCATACAAGTTCTTCGTATTCAGAGATACGGATATTATTTCCGAATATTTCACGGAGACTATGGCCGGTCAACCGGAGAGAAGCTGGTTTGACAACATAGGTATGCTCGGATAATGATTCGTTCTGGCGATGGGCGATACGAGCATGATTAAGAGTACAATTGGATTTCAAATAGATAAATCTAGCCTTTATTTCTTCTAAACCCGCAATGGCTGTGGCTTCAAAGATCGCGTAGGGAGATCGATCATCAATAGATAAATCTTTCGGACTGGTGTATCCGAGTAATTCCACATCGTTGATAGTAAAAGTGGTTGCCATCTCTCCCAACCTCCATGGTAGTCATCATCGCACGCCACATCATGTTGCCAGACGGTCGTCAACAAGCAGATCCGAATCGGTGACAGGCACGGCCCACCGACGGAGGGCTCGATGTCGCCCGGAACCTGGGTTGCGCTTTGGGGCTGCCGCTCCCTCGGGTACATTGCCGGCCAACGGGCGCAAACCGCCGCCCGCGGTCATTATGCCAGAAGTCGGCACCATGGTGCGAAGCCCCGCGATGAGCCGGATTTCCGCGCGAGCCACACCGAGGCCGACCGAACCGAGCAAGCGCCCGTGGATGAGAGGCTCGAAGCTTGCGGCGTCCCGGCGCACACTGCGTGCTCCGTTTGCCTACCGCCAACGCACCCTGCGTCTATTCCGGTCGAGGGAGGGGCGGCGCTACCGTGGGGTGATGCGGAGCGATGCCTTCTACAAATTGCTGTTCTCCCTCCCCTGGATGGTCGAGGACCTGCTGCGCGGGTTCATGCCCGGAGGCTGGACCCGCGCGCCCGACTTCGCCACGCTGGAAAAACTCCCCACCGAGTACGTCGGCGGCGACCTGCGCCGACGTCTCGGCGACATGCTGTGGCACATCCGCTTTCGCGATCCGGCGCCGCGCGGCCATGCGCAAGAGTTACTGGTGATGCTGGAGTTTCAGTCGTCGGTCGACCGGGCCATGCCGGCGCGTATCCTGTCCTATACCGCCCTGGTGCATCAGGAGCTGATCCGCCGCGGCGCGCTGCGCGAAGAAGGCACGTCGCCGCTGGTGCTGCCCATCGTGGTCTACAACGGCGAGCGGCGCTGGACGGCGGCGGTGGAGGTGGCGCCGGTGGGAGGGGGGTGGCTGGCGCGGTGCCAGCCTTCGCAACGCTACGTCCTGATTGACGCGGGAGCGCTCGGCGCCCAGGATTTGCCGCCGGGGAACCGGGTGTCGGCGCTCATCGAGTTGGAGAATGCGCCTTCGGGGGCGGGGCTGTTGCGGGGGCTGCGGGAGGTGTTCGGGCGCTTCCGCGGACCGGGGGATCGGGGGTTCAGGGAGGCGCTGTACGAATGGGCGCGGCTTTCACCGTTGACACGTCATGGCGAGCTCTTGCCGCCGCTGAGGGAATTGGAAGGAGGGGACATGGCGACGTTGCACGAAGCACGGGCAAAGGAGTGGGAAGCGCGGTGGTTCGAGCGGGGCCGAGCGCAGGGTATCGAGCAAGGCCAGGCCGAAGGGCGGCGGGCACTGATGTGCCGCCAAGCGGCGCGCAAGTTCGATGCGGAGACGACCGAGCGGCTTTCCGAGGTGTTGGACGGCCTTGCGAACGCGGAGCGTCTGGCCGAGGTCGGGGAGTGGATCATCGAATGCGAGACGGGTGACGAACTGCTCGACCGCGTGGAGCGTGCGCGCCGACAGGGCTGACTGACTTCGCTGGTGACCGGCTCCACCCTCTCCGTCACTCCTGTGAGCGCCACGAAATCAGGTACGCCTTGGACGGTCGAACGTATAGCCAAAATTGCGAGTTGTGGGTGTTGTCGGAGAAGCAGTCGTGCTCTTCCTCGGGGTCGTGGAGCATCAGGCCGAAAGATGACCCGTCACCGTGGCTGGGCCCGCGCTCACTCACCGGCCGGAGCCGAGCGTGGCCCCCGGACCAGCGGCGTGTCATCATCAAGGTTCGGCGGAACCCCATCGGGTATGGGATCGGACATGGCGTTTCAGAACCGGGTAACGCCGTTCGGCGAGATCATTGCAACGTCGGCGCGCGGTACGTTCATGGGGAACCGCGGCTGTCTGCACGATTCCGACCGGCGCCTCGGCCGGCCGCGCTGGAAAGGCAAAGCCTGGATATGCTGCCTGATCGAGTCCGATCGCAGGATTCGTAACGGTCCTTACCCGGTCATGACACCCGGGTACTACACCGAACTCTTCTTTCTCGACGAAGCCGTGGCGCTCGCCGCCGGTCATCGGCCCTGCTACGAATGCCGGCGCGCCGACGCCCGCGCCTTCGCCGGGGGATGGCCATCAGACACCCCTCCGACCGCCCCGGAAATCGACCGGACACTGCACGAGGAGCGGATCGACAAGACCGCGCCGCAGAAGAAGCGGCGTCACGAGCGCCGGTTCGAGGATCTGCCCAACGGGGCTTTCGTCGAATGGAAGGCCGAGGCGTGGCTGGTTTGGGGGACGGCCATGTTCCGTTATACACCGGCGGAATACGTCGAGAAGGTGCAAAGGCCCGGCGGGACGGTGGAGGTGGACGTACTCACCCCGCCTTCGGTGCTCTCCGTGTTCGCGGGCGGTTACGCCGGCCGCTTGCGCCGGAATCTGCACGAGAGCGCGGATATACCCGGGACTTGAAGCCTGCCCGGCTGCGCCGGATCCCTCATCGGTGTGGCCCCGGTGGCGCTCCGAATCGAAGTTCCTCACGGCACGATGACCGTGCCGGCGCTCCGATTGGATTCCTCGTACGCAATGCGCATCCACCTCATCGCGATCGGTCGCCGCACTTCCGGATGGGAGCGGGACGGCTACCTGGAGTACACACGCCGCATGCCGCCGGAATTCTCGATCGAGCTTCGCGAGATCGCGCCGTCGAAGCTCGGCAACCGGGGCTCGACCGAGCGTCGCGTCGAGGACGAGGGCAGGCGGCTCCTCGCGGCGGTCCCGGGCGGCGCCCGCGTCATCGCGCTCGACGAACGTGGCGCGGCGTGGACGACTGCCGCGCTCGCGGATCGGATCGGACGCTGGATGCGCGAGGGTCGCGATCTCGCCCTGCTCATCGGCGGGGCGGACGGTCTCGCCCCGGAGTGCATCGCGACGGCCGACCATCGCTGGTCGTTGTCCCCGCTCACCCTGCCGCACGGACTGGTGCGGGTCGTCGTCGCGGAACAGATCTATCGAGCGTGGACGATCCTCCGCCGCCATCCCTATCATCGCGGATGACGGAGCGGTGGTCATCGACTTTGCCCGAAGGCCGCCGCCATGCCGGGCGGCGTCGGTACGATCCATCTGCCGGCCGCGGCCATGATTCATCTTGCTTCGAAATCGCCGCGCCGACGCCTGCTACTCGACCAGATCGGCGTCGACTACGCCATCGTCGACGCTCCGATCGACGAGACCCGGCGAGCCGGCGAACCTCCCGAGCGATTCGTGGAGCGAATGGCCGGCGAGAAGGCGTTGGCCGGGCTCGCGGCGCTCGGTGACGCGCGGGCCGCGCCGGTGCTCGCCGCCGACACCGTAGTGGTGCTCGAAGAGCAGGTGTTGGGGAAACCCCGTGACGAGGAGCACGCGATGGCAATGCTCCGGGCGCTGTCCGGGCGGATGCATCGCGTCATCAGCACCGTCGCGGTCGCGGGCATCCGCGTTGCCGACACCGGAACCGGCAGGAGATGGGACGCCACGAGAAACGTCGAAATCGCGAGCGCCCATGCTGGTGACGCCGGAAGTGATCGCGCGGTCGATATAGCGCCCTGGACGGCGACCGGCGCGGCCGACGGCGTATCGCCAAGATGCATGACCAGTATCAGCCGGGTCTGGTTTCGCGAAATCCCATACGAAGAACGCCGCGCCTACTGCGCGGGCGGCGAGCCGCTGGACAAGGCCGGCGCCTACGCGATCCAGGGGCACGCCGCGATCTTCGTCACCCGCCTCGACGGAAGCTACTCCGGAGTGATGGGCCTGCCGCTGTTCGAGACCGCGACGCTGCTTCGGAATACGGGTGTCGGGGTCCGAGCCCCGCGGGCTCATCCGGCCGGCGGCGAGAGACGCCGATCGGGCCGTTTCGCGGATGGCGTATGAAGTGCCGCGAAGGCCGTCACGTCACCCCGCGATCGCTCCCTGTCGAGCCATGCCGATCGACGCCGCCGTGTCCGACCACGGCGAGTCTGCCGTCGCCGCATGGCCGCCGCTTGGGCCGTGCTCATCGTCATCCGGCATCCCCGGACCGCTATACTGCCCCCGACCTCGACCCCGGTGACGTCGATCACATGCAATACGTCCGACTCGGCCGCACCAACATCGAGGTCTCCCGCCTCGGCCTCGGCGCGATGGCCTTCGGCTCACGCCGCTGGCGCGACTGGATCCTCGAGGAGGACGAGGCGAAGCCCGTCATCGATCGCGCGCTCGACCTCGGCATCAACTTCTTCGACACATCCGACTACTACTCGGGCGGAGAGAGCGAAGCAGTGCTCGGCCGCTGCCTGCTCTCCCGGGTCGCACGCGAGCAGGTGGTGATCGCGACCAAGGTCGGCAATCCGATGGGGCCGTCGATCACCGAGCGGGGGTACTCGAGAAAGCACGTCATGCACGCGGTCCACGCTTCCCTGAAGCGGCTCGGCACCGATTACATCGACCTGTACCAGACCCATATCTGGAACCCCGGGACCAATCTCGAAGAGATGGTGATCGCGTTCGACGACCTCGTTCGAGCCGGCAGGATCCTGCACGCCGGCATCACCACCATGCCGGCCTGGCAGCTCGCCAAATGCCTGAGCATTGCGCGAGAGACGGGACGCCGGCCCTTCGTTTCCGCCCAGAACCACTACAACCTCGTTCACCGCGAGGACGAACGGGAGCTCATCCCGCTCTGCCGATCGGAAGGCGTCGCGCTCATCCCCTACAGTCCACTGGCCCGCGGATTCCTGTGCGGCGGCCGGGTCGAAGGCGGCGGCCCCACGTTGCGGGCTCGAACCGACGAGTTCACCCACCGATGGCATGGCCGCCGGTCCGACTTCCGGGTGGCGCGGCGGGTGGAGCGGATCGCGTACAGGCGCGGCCTCTCGCCTGCCCAGGTCGCACTGGCCTGGGTACTCACCCGTCCGGGAGTCGATGCGCCAATCTTCGGCGCCACGCGGGTGGAGCATGTCGAGGAGGCGATCGAAGCGCTGCCGGTGACGCTGACCGCGGCCGAGATTCGCTCCCTGGAGGCCGCTTACGAGCCGAAGCCGCTGGCGGGAACCTTGGGATGAGCTGGACGCCGCCGCTTGACGTACACACGCGGCAGTTCATGCAACCATCGGGGATGCTTCAGAACTCCATTCGCAATTGAGCAGAGATTCCATGGCTCCGGCTCTCGTCTTCGTATTCCAGACCGAAGGCGAGTCGTGTGCTCCTTTGAACGGGCAGGGCATAGCCCAGGGAATAGCGCGTCGTCGGTCGGGCGCGCAAATCGATCACGGCTTGCCGCTGCTCGAGAGACTGCGGGTGTCCGCGGTAGAACGCATCGACAAATCTGCTTCCGGTCGCCAGGAGATGGTCGATCCGGATCCGTCCGTCTCTGACCCGCGTATCCTGGCCGACGGAAAACCGCAGGGTGTCGTCGTCCCGGAGTGTATTGCGCCCCTGGACGCCCATCGACCATCCTTCCGCTCGCAGCCCGGATATACCGGACAGCATGCCGCCGGTCACGGAGACTTCTCCGGAACTGTGTTCATATCCGGCGAACCCGCGCCAATGCTCACCCAGAGGACCTGACAGAAACAGCTTCTTTCGGCGGGCTTCGGTTCGTGTGTTTCCGAGCGCGCCGAACGTCGAGCCCCAGACACTGCGGCTTTCGTCGATGTGCGAGAGCTCCGCCGCAAGGTCGAACCCGCCGAGCGCGTACCGCCATTGCAGGCCGAGCTGACGCCACGGCGTCCGCCGCGATTCTCCCCCGCTGAACGCGACGAACGGCCGTGCGCCATCGCCCTGCCTTTGCAGCACGACGGCTCCTCCGGCGCGATCGAAGAAGGGGGGAGACACGGGGTTGTCGGCCTGGAACGCGCCCCATTCCTGCCATGCCGACTTCCGGCAACCGTCGCAAAGGTCGTGACTCAACCGCCAGCGGCCGAGCAGGCCGGTGGAAAAATCCATCCCCACGGCGTGAAGAGCCCCGGCTTCCTGGCCGAGATCGGCAAACACGACGGAATTCTCGACGCGATAGCCGTTTGCCGGCGCCAGCATGTCCCAGGCGGCGTGACCCAGCGCGCGGGAGGGAGGACGAGTCTCGACATCGACGATGCCGGATAACTTCATGTTGTAATACGCGTCGCCCACGCCGCCTACGGCGACCTGGACGGCCTGCATCCTCTCACCCGCGTGAGCGAGGGCGGGGGAGAGGGTGACGCGGGCGTTCCGCAGCGAAGTCTGCCGGCCTGAATCGACGATCGAATACGGCAGGCTGACCATCCCCTGCCTGGTAATCGCCTTTCCGAGATTCAACCGTCCCCAGCCATAGACCGGGTCCGGCTCTCCGGGGTTGTTCACCCGTGTCCCAAGCGGGTCCGCGGAGTCGAGCAGCAGGGCTTGCACGACCTCCATCGGCATGCTGGACAGCCGGCTCTTGAGGACCGCCAACGCCCCGCTCACCATGGGGGCGGCAAATGAGGTGCCGCCGATCCCCCCACCGGGGAGAATTTCGAGATTCTCCCCCGGCGCGATCAGGCACCAGTTTCTTGCGGCGCCGCATCCGTTGGAGAACGAAGCGATCTCGCCGTCTTCATTCATCGCCGCGACGACCAGCCATTTCCCGAGCAGCTCGGGCGCGAACAACGGAGCCTCGTTCCATCCTCCCCCGGAGTTGTAGTCGACACAGTCGTCGCTGCCGCAGTCCGTGCCCCACAAATCCTTGAAGGGGGTGGTGTCGCCCTCACGCGTGAACTTCCCCATGAATTCCGTGGCGGGGACCGATACATCTCCCAACAAGCAGCCATCCTCGTCCCGGGTGTTCTTCCCGCACATGTTGAGCTTGTTGTTGATGGCGTTCCATCCTTCGTTGCCGGCTGCCCACACCGCCACGATGTCCTTGTCCGCGAGATCTCTCGCGGCTTGGGCGAACTGAGATCTCAAATAGTCGTCCTCGCGGAGAAGAGGATTGAAAAAGGGCAAAGGCAGGGTCAGCCACACCCCGGGCCTTCCTTCGTATGTTCCCCAATGGCCGGGCGATAATCCGATGCTGAAGTTGATGACATGAGCGCCGTTGTCAACCGCGTGCCGGAGCGCCGCCGTCGGTTCCCCGCCGCCGGATATCTCTATCGGCATGATCGAGGCCGAGGGCGCGACTCCATGAACGTTCTTGGTGGGAATCGGGACACCGTTGTCGACCGCTACCTCGAAGGTCCCTCCGGTATTGGCCCTCGCTCCCGCCGCGATCATGGCGACATAGGTGCCATGCACCGAGGCCTGCCTGTCCTCGGTCACGAGCGCGTCGTCGTTGATCAGGCGCTTCGGCGCGGTGATTCTGCCCGCCAGATCGGGATGGGTAAGGTCCATGCCGTCGTCCGCGACCGCGATGGTCACGTCCTGGCCGAAATAGCCGCGCTCGTAGGCCATGTGCGCGGAGATGCTGTCCAATCCCCAATATTCTCCGTATTCCGTGGTCCGGTATTCCTTGCCATCCGGCAGGGCGGGAGCGCCCAGGTCCCCCGGTCGGAACTCGAGTCCGACCGGGTTCGGTGTGGCGGGCGCCGGGGGCACGATCGGCGCGGAACCTCCGCCTCCGCCTCCACCTCCGCCGCAGGCCGCCAGGAGCGCGAGGCAGGCCAGGAGCGCGAGGCAAGCCGGCAACGGAACCGCATCGCACCGCTTCCGTCGATGGAGCAAGCGCCGTGAGAAACCGGGGTGTGGATCGTTTCGTCTCATCGCTCTTCCTCTGTGCGGAACGCGCGCGCCGGTGCGCCCCATATATTACGTCGTCGTATTCCCGACGTTTCCCGAGCCGTACTTTCACCACCTGACTTCCCCGGTTGGAGCAGTGGAGGTACCGGTGATGGCAGTAGAGGCTTCCCTTGACGATTCCGTCCTCGAGTAGCATCTTGCCGCCATCTTCACCCTGAACCGCGATTCCCTCGACCAAGGTGGTCTCATGAAGTTCGGCTATTTCTGCAACCCCTGGAACATCGGGCACCAGCGCGACTACCGGGACATCCTGAACGAAGTACGCGAGCTCGCCCGCTTCTGCGAGCAGGCCGGCTTCGACAACTTCTGGCTCGCCGAGCACCACTTCAGCATCTGGGGCCGGGAGATGCTGCCCAATCCGCTGATCATGGCCGCCGATCTGGCCGCCCGCACCGAACGGATCCGGATCGGGCTGGCGGCGGCGATCATCACGTTCTGGCATCCGCTGCGGCTCGCCGAAGACATCGCGCTTCTCGACCAGCTCTGCGATGGACGCCTGGAGCTGGGCGTGGGTCGAGGCAACTACGGGCTCGAGGGCCTGAACCTCAATGCGATGGCGGATCCCAACAATCCCGCCGACAACTTCGGGGTCTTCGAGGACACCATCAACATCGTCAAGAAGGCGCTCTCGCAGCCCCGGTTCCGTCACGACGGCGCCAAGTACACCATCCCCTATCCGGGCTTCAGGACCGATCAGGCCCACCCGGTCAACCACCCGGACTACGTGGACCCGGAGACCGGGGAGCTGAAATACATCTCCACCTACCCCAGACCCCGCCAGACCCCCTACCCCCCGCTGTGGCAGGTCGTGGACTCTCCGAGCTCGATCGAGTTCGCCGCGAAGAACGACCTCGGTATCATCATGTGGCGGCCGCCCGTCGAAGCGTTGCGCGAGCGATGCCGCCTCTACCGGGAGAGCGCGAGGAGCGTGGGGGTCGATCTGCCCGTCGGCGCGCGCACCGGGATCAGCCGGGATGTCTACATCGCTTCGAGCCGCGAGGAGGCCCGCCATATCGCCGGGAAATGGGTGATGGATGCGCTGAACTTCAGCAACTGGCGCGGCCCGCGCATCTTCCTGCGCCCCGGCGAGACGTTCGAGCCCGGCCAGGAGGCCGCGCTGAAGAAGGAGCTGCCGTTCGAGTTCGTGGACGAGCGCTCGCTGATCTTCGGCCCCCCGGAGTACGCGGTCGAGAAGTTCGAGGAGCTTCGCGACGATCTGAACCTGGAGCAGATCAACATGAAGAGCGGCTGGCCGGGCATGGGGCAGCGGGACATCCTGCGCAGTCTGGAGCTCTTCGCGGAACGGGTGCTGCCGGAGCTGAGACGGGGCGAGACGGCCGCCCCGGCCACGGTGGAAGCCGCCGGCGCGGCGGCGTGATCGATGGAGACCGATCGACCCATGAAACGGCTCATCGACTGGCACGTCCACTGCTGGCTCCCGGACCACCGAAGCCCGGAGGACGTCGCGCTCCAGCAGCAGCGAAACGTGGCCGGTGACGGCCAGGCGGAGCCTGAACGGCTCAGGGCCGCCGTCGCCGAGGCCGGCCTGGACCAGTTCGTCATCATCTCCCTTCCACGCCGGCCGGACGTCCACACCCCGCACGACTTCATCGCCGAGCGGGTTGCCGAGTATCCGGGCCGCGCGGTCGGCTTCGCCAGCGTGGATCCGAATGACCCCGGGGCGGCGGACGAGTTCGAGCGCGCGGTCACCACCCACGGTC
Source organism: uncultured Gammaproteobacteria bacterium (assembly GCA_958295835.1). Classification (GTDB taxonomy): domain Bacteria; phylum Pseudomonadota; class Gammaproteobacteria; order HK1; family HK1; genus HK1. The sequence goes on along the minus strand of OY282378.1, from coordinate 1,526,424 downwards.
TTCGCGGGCTCAAGATCTCGCCCACGTACCAGAGCATCGACCCGCGCTCCGCGGCGTGCTGGCGGCTCTACGAGATCGCCGACGCCCATCGCACGCCGGTGATGTTCCACTGCGGCGGCGCCTACACCGGCAGCCTCGAATGGGCGGACCCCTGCCTGCTCGACAAGGTGGCCATGGCCTTCCCGGACCTGAAGCTCGTCGTCGCCCACTTCGGCCAGCCCTACATGGAGCAGACCGCGATCCTGATGCGCAAGAACGAGAACGTGTACGCCGACATCTCGGCCCGCACCCACCGCCCCTGGCAGCTCTACCACGGGGTGATGATCGCCATCGAGTACAAGGTCGCGGATCGGCTGCTGTTCGGCTCCGATTTCCCGGTGCGCACCCCCGCGCAGGCGATCGCGGAGTTTCGCCGCATCAACGACTGGGGCGCGGGGGTCACCATGCCGCGCATTCCGGAGGAGACCATCGAGGCCATCATGCACGAGCGCCCGCTGTCGATGCTCGGTATCGATCCGGCGCCGGCGAACGCATGAACCGCGCGGATCGGGGATGACCGGGCAGGCCGTCGAGTCGGGAATCCACCGCAATGCTCACGGCCGTCGTTCGTCGCGTCCTCCTCGTCATCCCCAACATCATCCTGCTGACCGCGCTCCTGTTCTGGTCGGTCTTCTCCTTGCTCGGCACCCCGGTCACGATGATGCTGGGGCGCGACGCGGACCCGGCGACGATCGCCGCGCTCAATGCCCGGTACGGATTCGACCGGCCGGTCCACGAGCAGTACCTGAGCTGGATGTGGAACGCGCTGCACGGAGACCTGGGCCGCTCGTACGTCACCAGGCAGAGCGTGGCCGACGCCATCCTCCCGCGCATCCTGGTGACCCTGGAGATCGCGGGGCTCGCGGTCGCCCTGGCGGTCGTCGCCACCGCGGTGATGAACAGCATTCCGGTGGCAAGGCGCGCCGTCGGGGCCGCGAACACCGGGATGAGCCTCGTCGGCATCACGGTCCCGAACTTCATGCTCGGGATCAGCCTCATCTACCTGTTCTCGGTCCAGCTCGGCTGGCTGCCGACGACCGGATGGGTGGACTGGTCCGAGGGTCTTGCCAGGCACTGCACGCACATCCTCATGCCGGTGCTGACCTTGTCCGCCTTCTTCTTCGGGTCGTTCTCGCTCGTCTACCGGGCGGAATACCGATCGGTACAGCAACAGCTCTTCATCAAGGTGGCCCGGGCCAAGGGGCTGTCGGAGTGGGGGGTCTCGTTCAAGCACGCGCTTCCGAACTCGATCATGCCGGTGATCACCTACGCGGGACTGTCGCTCGGCCAGATGACGGGAGGGGCGGTGGTCACCGAGACCGTCTTCTCGGTGCCCGGGATGGGACGGCTGTTCGTCGACTCCATCACCTCCCATGATTTTCCCGTGATGCTCGCGGTGGGGATGATCATCATCGTCGGCGTGGTGCTGCTGAACCTGCTGGCGGACATCCTGTACACGGTCGTGAACCCCAGGATTCGGCTCGAATGAAGGGCTGTGATCTGCCGTCGAGGGGGCGCGGATCCCGGGATGGCCATCGCGCGCGATCCCGGTTGCGAGGCCGAGGTGGTCGCGACCCGCGGCCGATCGGGTGCGGATCCCGGGACGCCGGCGCCCTTCGGACCCGTGACCGCGCTCGAATGCGCGCCCGGGGTCCCCGATCGGGCGGACACCGGGTTCGCGGCGCCGGCGCCATGCCGGCCGGCGCCCGCACCGGCATGGCACGAACGTGAACCCCCGGGTGTGGGCGGGCGGCGCGATCGTCGCGGTCATCGTGGTGGCCGCCGTCTTCGCTTCCCAGCTCTCCACCCACAGCCCGACCCGTTCGAGCGTGGACTTCCTCCAGAGCGCTTCCTGGGGGCACTTGTTCGGCACCGACGACCTCGGCCGGGACGTGTTCAGCCGCGTGCTCCACGGCGCGCGGATATCCCTGGTGGTGGGCGTCGGTGCCGGGATCGTGGCCGCCGTGCTGGGGTTGCCGATCGGTCTGCTGGCGGGGTACCGGGGCGGCAAGGTCGATCTGTTCTTCGTGCAGATGATCGACCTGTTCATCGCGATCCCGGCCCTGGTGCTCGCGATGATCATCACCGTGATGGTCGGCGTGACGATCGAGAACCTGGTGCTGGTGTTGGGGTTCGTGTCCTGGCCCACCGTCGCGCGGCTGGTGCGCGGCCAGGTGATGAACATTCGCGAATCCCTGTTCGTGGAGGCCGCGAGGGCGCTGGGCGGCCGCGCGGTGTGGATCGTGTGGACGCATGTGCTCCCCAACATCATGCGGGTGGTGGCGGCCCAGTTCGCGATCACCGTGTCGTTCGCGATCTTCACCTCCGCGAGCCTGAGCTTCCTCGGGCTCGGCATCCCGCCGCCGACCCCCGACTGGGGCGGGATGGTCCGGAGCGGATTCGATTTCCTGTCGATCAACCCGCTCATCAGCCTCGCCCCGGGAGGCGCGGTCGCCCTGACGATCTTCGGGTTCTATCTCATCGGGTCGACGGTCGAATGAACGGGGAGCGGGCGGGTACGCGCCACCGCCGTCCCCCGCACGCGCGGGATGACCCCGGCCTCGCGCGGCTGGAACCAGGCTCGAGCCGCAAGCCACCACCCGCCGTTCCTCTCGCGGCGTCGGGGACGGGGGACCGATGACCGGCGCCGACCCGATCCTGGAGGTCCGTGATCTCGACGTGCGGTTTCACACCGGCCAGGGGATCGTGCACGCGGTCAGGGACGTGAGCTTCACGGTCGCGCCGGGCGAGATCGTGGCCCTGGTCGGTGAATCCGGCTCGGGAAAGTCCACCATCGGCCTTGCGCTCATGAGGCTGCTCGATCACGAAGCAGCGGCCCGAGTCGGGGGCAGCATCCGGTTCACCGGAAAGAACGGCCGGAGTCGCGACCTCATGGCGCTGTCCCCGCGAAGCATGCGCCGCATCCGGGGTGACGACGTGGCGATGATCTTCCAGGAGCCCATGTCGTCGCTCGATCCGATCTTCACCATCGGCGCCCAGTTGGCGGAGGCGATCCGGATCCACCGGAGCAAGTCCGCCGGGGAGGCGAAGGCGCTCGCGCTGGAGATGCTCCACCTGCTCGGGATCGCCCATCCGCGGCAATGCCTCGCCAGCTACCCGCACCAGATCTCGGGGGGCATGATCCAGCGGGTGATGATCGCGATGGCCCTGTCCTGCAATCCGACCCTGCTCATCGCCGACGAGCCGACCACCGGCCTGGACGTCACCATTCAGGCCCAGATCATCGAACACCTCCAGGCGCTCCAGCGCCGGCAACGCATGTCGGTGCTGTTCATCACGCACGACCTGGGGCTGGTGGCGGAGGTCGCCGATCGGGTCTTCGTGCTCTATGCAGGGCAGGTGGTCGAGTTCGGCTCGGTCGAGACTATCTTCCGCGCCCCCCTCATGCCCTATACCGGGATGTTGCTGGACTCGCTGCCGCGCCTGGGATGCTCCAGCCTGCCCGGCTACCGGATCCAGGCGATCCCCGGCAACGTGCCGAACGCCACGGCGTTTCCGGACGGATGCGCGTTCCACCCCCGCTGCCGGCACTTCGAGCCCTCGACCTGCGACCGGGACACCCCGCCGCTGGAGCCCGCCGCTCCCGGCCATCTGGTCCGATGCTGCCGCTGGCAGTCCATCCGGGGGGTACGTGGTCCATGAGCGCAGCAGCTCCGCTGATCGAGGTGGAGGGGCTCAGGAAGTGGTTCCCGATCATGCGCGGACTCATTCCGAGGCCGGTCGCCCACGTGAAGGCGGTGGACGACGTGTCGTTCTCCATCGACCCGCACGAGGTGCTCGGCATCGCCGGAGAGTCCGGCTCCGGCAAGACGACGATCGGGCGGACGCTGCTGCGGCTGGTCGAACCCACCCGCGGGACCATACGCTTCCGCGGCGAGGACGTGACGGGCCTTGGCCCGGAAGCGCTCCGACGGTTCCGGCGCAAGGCCCAGATCGTGTTCCAGGACCCCTACGGCTCGCTCAATCCGAACATGACGGTGGAGGCGATCCTGAGCGAGCCCCTGCGCATTCAGGGGCTCGCCGGGAACGCCGGCCGGCGCAGGGAGCGCGTCGTCGAGCTGCTCGACATGGTCGCCATGTCCGCCGACCACCTTCGCAGACGGCCGCAGGCCCTTTCCGGGGGCCAGCGCCAGCGCATCGGCCTGGCCCGTGCGCTGGCGCTGGCCCCCGAGTTCATCGTGGCGGACGAGCCGGTCTCGGCCCTGGACGTGTCCATCCAGGCCCAGATCATCAACCTGTTCGAGGATCTCAAGCGCCGGCTCGGCCTCTCGCTGCTCTTCATCTCCCACGACATCGCGGTGATGGAGTACATCTCGGACCGCATCGCGGTCGTCTACCTCGGCCGGGTGATGGAGATCGGGCCGACCGCGGCCATCTGCTCGAACCCCAGGCATCCCTATACCGAGGCGCTGCTGTCGGCGGTGCCGAACCCGGACCCCACCCGCAAGAAGCAGCGGATCGTGCTGGAGGGCGACGTTCCGAACGCCATCGCCCCCCCGTCCGGTTGCGTCTTTCGTACCCGTTGCCCCTATGCGATCGACGAGTGCGCGCACGCGGTGCCGCCGCTTCGGGACGTGGCCCCCGGGCACCGGGCCGCCTGCATCCGGGACGACGTTCCGCAGGCGCCGGCCCGGATCATCGACGCGCATCCATCACCGTAGGGTGGGAAGAGCCGAATCCATGCTCGTCGCGACCTGTGACGCGGTTCGCGGCCACGCCCGCGCCGATCGCGATCGAGGGGGCTTCACCGGGGAGCAGGCCACGCGCCGCGGTGACAGTCGATCCTGAATTCCCGGTCGTCTTCGATGCGCAGCGCGGTGAACGAGCCGCCCCATACGCATCCGGTGTCGACGTGGCGGACGTGGAGGCTCCGCGGCAGGGCGACGCGAAGCTGAAGCGTCGCCCAGTGCCCGAACGCGATCCTGACCCGGTCCGCGCCGCCGTCGCGCAGCGTGAACCAGGGTGTCAGCGACGGGGCCTGATCGCCGGGCGGGCGCGATTCGGTCACGTCCAGCCTTCCGTCCGCATGGCAGTAACGCATCCGTGTGAAGGCATTGGTGATGAAGCGAAGCCGGTCGTGCCCGGTGAGCGAGTCCCGCCACTCGTCAGGCTCGTTGCCGTACATGTTCCGCAAGAGCCGCCGGTGGTCCGGCGCCTGCAACGCCCGCGACAGCTCCTCTCCGTAGCCGATCGCGTCGCCGACCGTCCACGCGGGGGCGATACCCGCATGGACCATGACGAACGCGCGCTCGGGGTCGTGATGGATCATCGGCCGACCGCGGAGCCAGTCGATCAGCGCTTCGCCGTCCGCGGCTTCGAGCACGTCGTGGAAGGTGTCCTTGTCGCGCAGTCTCCGCGCTCCGCAGGCGCTCGCGAGGAGATGCAGGTCGTGGTTGCCGAGCACGACGTGCGCACGGTCGCCGAGGTCGGCGACGAACCGCAGCACGTCGAGCGAGCACGGGCCGCGATTGACGAGATCCCCGACGAACCAGAGCCGATCGCGTCGGGCGTCGAAGCCGCACTCTCGCAGCAGCGACCGCAGCTCCGGGTAGCAGCCCTGCACGTCCCCGATCACGTATGTCGACATCGCGGGGTCAGCCTCGGGCGCGGAAGGTGATCCGGACGCCCGCGATCCGCAGCGGTCCTTCGCCACCGGGAGCACGAGTGCCCGGGGCCGTGGCTCCACGGCGGTCACGGCGCGGCGTCAATGCACGACGTTCGGCACGGACAGGCTGAAGACGGGGATCGGCGCGTCGAACCGATGACCGTCGTCCGCGATCATCTGGTAGCTGCCGTACATGCTGCCGACCGGGGTCTCGATGACCGCGGCGCTCGTGTACTGGAAGCCCTCCCCCGGGGCGAGGCGAGGCTGCTCTCCGACCACGCCGTCTCCGCGGACTTCCTGCACCCGGGCGTTGGCGTCGGTGATGATCCAGTGACGGGTCCGAAGCTGCGCCGTGACCTCGCCGGTGTTTCGAATCGTCACCGTATACGCGAATACGTACTGGCCGTTTTCCGGGGACGAGTGCTCGACGACATAGGAGCTCCTTGCGATGACCCGAATACGGTAGCGATCGTCAGTGGTCTCCATCCGCTGCTCTGCCGTGCAATGACCGATGTATGGCGCCATCCTGCATTCGAACCTGCGCCACGGCCGGATTATTCACCATTTCGTGGCGCTGCCGGTAGCCGGAGCGGCCCGCGCCGCAACGGCGCGCGTCGTCGATTGCGGCTTCGCCAGCCCCGCCGCCGCAGAGTCGGCCGCGCCGGGACCTGCCGCGGATCATCCGGGACCGCATCCGACGCCACGGTCCAGTGTCCGGAAGCCGATCGCCTCCGCCACGTGCTCTTCGTCGATGCGCTCCGACTGCGCGAGGTCCGCGATCGTGCGTGCGACCCTCAGCACGCGGTCGCGTGCGCGGGCGGAGAGATGCAGCTTCTCCATCGCGCGAGCGAGGAGCCGGCGGCTGCCCGGCGCGAGCGCGCAGTGTCTCCGGAGCTCACTGACCGAGAGCCTCTGGTTCGGCTTCTTTGCCCGGTCGAGCTGAACCACCCGCGCTCCGGCGACGCGGCTGCGTATCGCTGCCGACGGCTCGGCGGTTCCGGAATCGTCGTCGTCGCGGATACGAGGCACCTCGACGTGCAGGTCGATACGATCGAGCAACGGCCCCGAGATGCGCGCGCGGTAGCGGGCAACCTGCTCCATGGTGCAGCGGCAGGTGCCGGCCGGATCGCCGAGGGTCCCGCACGGACAAGGGTTCATGGCGGCGACGAGCTGGAACCGGGCCGGGAAGCTCGCCTGGCGGCTCGCCCGCGAGATCGTGACGGATCCTGATTCGAGTGGTTCGCGCAGCGCTTCGAGTACGGTCCGGGAGAATTCGGGGAGCTCGTCGAGGAACAACACCCCGTGGTGGGCGAGGGAGATCTCCCCCGGGCTCGGCACCGCGCCGCCTCCGACGATCGCGGCCGAAGACGCCGAGTGGTGCGGGGCGCGAAACGGACGCACCCCCCAGTGTCCGGGATCGAAGCCGAGCGCACTCACCGAGCGCACCATCGCGGACTCCAGGGCCTCCTCCTCGCTCATCGGCGGAAGGATCCCGGGCAGGCGGGTCGCGAGCATCGTCTTTCCGGTGCCGGGCGGGCCGAGCATCAACAGGTTGTGGTTGCCGGCGGCGGCCAGCTCGAGCGCTCGCCGCGCCGCGAACTGGCGCCGCACGTCGCCCAGATCCTCGACCGCGGGGAGTCGGGTCTTGCGTACGGCCGCGGTAGGCTGGGGTGAAGCGTCGCCGACGAGCTGCGCATGCACCTCTCCGAGGTGGCGCGCCGGGAACAGGCGTGTTCCGGCCGCCAGCTCCGCTTCGTGCACGTCGCCGGTCGGGATCACGAGGATGCGGCCCGCGTCGCGCCCGCGCAGTGCCGCGGGAAGCGAGCCTCCGGTGCGACGCAGCGTGCCGTCGAGCGCGAGCTCGCCGATGAGCTCGTGCTCGTGAAGCCGATCCTGGCCGAGCTGCCCGGTGGCCGCGAGGATTCCCACCGCGATGGGGAGGTCGTACCGGCTCCCGTCCTTGGGGAGCTCGGCCGGCGCGAGATTCACGGTGATGCGCCGCCTCGGGAACTCGAACCGGGAGTTGATGATCGCGCTGCGTACGCGGTCCTTGCTCTCGCGCACGGTCGCCTCCGGAAGACCGACGATGGCGAACTTGGGCAGCCCGCCGGTGATATGGACTTCGACCTGCACCGCCGGCGCTTCGATACCGACGCTTGCGCGGCTCATGACGGTCGCGAGCGACATCGCACGTTCCGGATCCGGAGACGGGCGCAATCATGTGCGACCGGAGGTGCGTCGTGGCAGGGGCGTGCAGCCCGCGCCGTGTCGGCGGCGGGCGCGGCGGACGTACAACGTACGGCGAGCTTCAGGCGCTTCGCTCGAGAGCGGCAGGACGACGGGCCGGATGCGCGGGGTTCGGCCGCATCGCGGATGTGCCGATGCGTGCCCGGTGGGCGTGGGCTGAAGGCACGTCCTTCGACCAGCCCCGAACCGCAACGGCTCGTCCGGGACGCACTTCGCCGGGTCGTCCGTTCCTATCCGGAACCGCGGTCCGGCTCTTCGGGCTGCTCTTCGAGCTGCCGGACCCGGCGTTCGAGGGCCTCGAGCTTCTCCCGGGTGCGGGCGAGCACCGCGCTCTGCACGTCGAACTCTTCTCTCTCCACCAGATCCATCCGGGCGATTCCGGCCGCGATGATCGCCCGGATGTTGCGGGTCACGTCCTCGCGGACCTCGTCGAGTCCGGGCGGCAGGCTCGCCTGGATGCGCCGGGCGAGATCGTCGAATCTTCGCGGATCGATCATCACCGTCTTCCCCCCGATTGCGCGGCGGCACCGAGGGGGTGCCGGCCGCGTATGGAACCGGGACCGCTTCCCGCCGGCAACCGCGCGGAAGCGTTCCCGGTTGGCCGGGCCTCGGCCTCCGATGCGCCGGCGGACCCTCGTTCGCGCCGCCGGCGGGTCCCGTCACGCGGCCGAACCGGACGGCTCTCCCGCCGCCCGTCTCCCGCGCTTCCGGTACGGGTCCGCCGCGGTGGCCTCGAACGGTCCTCACCGGGCGCGGACGCGCGGCGAAGCTGTCCGGAAGCCGCACCGCGGCTTACAATCCCGGGCCGCCGATATTGCACCATTCCGACCTCCGAGTCCCAATCGGACCTCCGCCATGCCGGATCGCTACGCGGTGATGGGCCATCCCATCGCTCACAGCAAGTCGCCCTTCATCCACCGGCGATTCGCGGTCGATACCGGCGAGCCGGTCGCATACGACGCGCTCCTCGTCGAGCCCGGTGGATTCCGCGATGCCGTGGAGCGTTTCCATGCGGAAGGCGGCCGCGGGCTCAACGTCACGATTCCGTTCAAGGAGGAGGCGTTCGCGCTTTCAGGCCGGCGCTCCGACCGTGCGGCGCGGGCGGGGGCGGTGAACACGCTGTGGTTCGACGGCGCGGCGGTGTGCGGCGACAACACCGACGGGGTCGGGCTGGTGCGCGATCTGAGGCGAAATCTTGCGGTCGGCATCGAGGGGCGATCGGTGCTCCTGCTCGGCGCCGGGGGAGCGGCGCGGGGGGTGATCGGTCCCCTGCTCGACGAACGGCCGCAGCGGCTCGTGGTTGCCAACCGGACCCTGTCGCGGGCGGTTGCGCTCGCCGGGCGGTTCGCCGGGCAGGGCCGGGTGAGCGCGGCGGCGCTCGATACGCTTCCGGCTGGTGGATTCGATCTGGTCGTCAACGCGACCGCCGCGAGCCTTGCCGGCGATCTCCCGCCCCTCCCCCGGGGCACCCTGCGCCCAGGGGGCGTCGCCTACGACACCGCCTACGCGGCGCGGCCGACGCCGTTCGTCGAGTGGGGAGCGGGGGAAGGGGCGGCCCTTGCGACCGACGGCCTGGGGATGCTCGTCGAGCAGGCGGCGGAGTCGTTCCGGCTCTGGCGGGGGCGGGAGCCGCGTACCGGTCCCGTGATCGAGGCGCTCCGGGCACATCTCGCGGGATGAAGCCCGTTCGCCCGCGCCCTACTTCACGGGGAGCCGAGCATTGCAGGCTAACCTCTTGATCTGTTGCGGCTCCCGGCTCGTCTCGACTTATGCACATCGAGGATGATCATCATGTGACGACAACGTATCCGCTCACGTGGGGGTCCATTCATGCTATCGTTGCATCGTAACTTGTTGTAATCAAAGAAAATGTTGGAAAAGGCGAAATTCTCGCCAATCTGTTCGATCTCGCTTTATTTGCAGGGGAAACGTGGCTGAACTGCAATTTGTGCACAGAGTTATCCACAAAATCTGTGAAGAAATTCGCCTCCGCACCTCCGCCCGATTGCGGCGGCCTGCACGGTCGCGCCGGCAGCGGCGGGCGGCACGATGGACCGAAGGCCGACAGGAGCGCCTCATCCGCGGTCCATGCTCGCGTGGGCGAGGTTGACGAATTCATCGATGGTCACCGTTTCCGGCCGCGCCTGGGGGTCGAGACCGGCGGCGGCGATCACCGGCTCGTCACAGAGCCCGCGAAGCGCGTTGCGCAGGGTCTTGCGCCGTCTGGAGAAGCACGATCTGACGATGGCGGCGACTCGGTTCCGGGCCGCTGAATCGAGGGTGGACCGCCGCCTCGGACGCAGCCGCACCACCGCGGATTCGACGCGAGGCGCGGGTGAGAACGCGCCGGAGCCGACTCGGAGGATCCGCTCCACATCGCAGTCGAGCTGCACCATGACACTCAGTCGCCCGTATGCGCGGGCGCCGGGCGAGGACACCATGCGATCGACCACTTCCTTCTGGAGCATCAGGTGCATGTCGGTGATCCGCGGCAGCGCCGCGAGGAGCCGAAACACCAGGGGTGTCGAGATGTTGTAGGGGAGGTTGCCGGTCACTCGAAGCGGCCGCGGGGGCGGAGCGACGCGGGTGAGGTCGATCTCGAGCGCGTCCGCCTCGTGGACGACCAGATTCGGATGGCGTGGCCCGTGCGCGCGGAGTCGGGCGGCAAGGTCGCGATCGATCTCGACCACGTGCAGCTCGCAGCCCGATGCGAGCAGAGGGAAGGTGAGCGCGCCGCGACCGGGTCCGATCTCCATGACCAGCTCGCCGGGCCGCGGTGCGATTGCATCGACGATATGCCGTACCACTGCATGATCGTGAAGGAAGTGCTGCCCGAATCGTTTGCGTGCGTATCCGTCGCGAGCCGGTGGCACCTGTCGGCCGGAAATGGTGCGGCTCATGGCTCCGGGCAGGGCGTGGGCGTTTCGCGACGCGGCGCCCGGGTGAGCTCGCGGGCGAGGGCCAGGGCGGACACCAGGCTCGAATGCTCTGCCCGGCCCGTGCCCGCCAAGTCGAGGGCGGTCCCGTGATCGACCGAAGTTCGCACGAAGCTGAGCCCGAGCGTGACGTTGACCGCCTGACCGAAGCCGGCGTGCTTGAGCACCGGCAGACCCTGATCGTGGTACATCGCGACCACGACGTCGGCGTCGGCGAGCCGCTCGGGAGTGAACGCGGTGTCGGCCGGGACGGGGCCGCGAACGTCGAATCCTTGCGCACGCAACGCCTCTACCGCGGGGGCGATGGACTCGATCTCCTCGCGGCCCAGATGCCCGCCCTCGCCCGCATGAGGGTTGAGGCCGCAGACCATGATGCGGGGAGCCGCGACCGCGAACCGGGCGCGCAGGTCGTACGCGACGACACGGACGACGTCGATCAGCATCGCGCAGTCGATGGCGTCGGGCACCGCCCGTAGCGGAAGATGAGTGGTGGCCAGGGCCACCCTGAGCCCCGGGGTGCAGAGCATCATGACCGGACGTGCGCCGCCGTCCAGATCGGCGAGCAGCTCCGTGTGGCCGGTGAACGTGATTCCGGCGTCGTTGATGATGCCCTTGTGTACCGGCGCGGTCACCAGTCCGGACACGGCTCCGTCGCGGCAGGCCGCGACCGCCGTGCGGATGCACTCGACCACGTAGGCGCTGTTGGCCGTGTCCAGTCGTCCGGGGACGACGTGGCTCGGTGCGGCAATGGGAACCACGGGCAGCTCGCCCGGAAGGATCGTCCGCGGGGTGGGGATCTCCGAGCCGACGGTCCGGATCCGGATATCGAGCCCGAGCACCTCGGCCCGGCGGCGGAGCACATCGGGGTCCGCGAAGGCGACGAACGGTTCGCGACCCGCCGTTGCCGCGGCCAGGGTGATGTCGGGACCGATCCCGGCCGGCTCTCCCGGGGTCAGCGCGGGAGCGCGTCCGGTCATTCGTCGAGCCGGTACTCCACGTAGGCCTCGTCGCGTACCCGACGGACCCACGCCTGCGTGTTCTCCTCGATCTTCCTCGCCCGCAGCGTGCGCAGCGCGTCCGCCCGCCGGGACGTCTCGGTGCCGTCGCGCTCGCGCCGCTCCAGTACCTGGACGACATGCCACCCGTACTGCGACTTGAACGGCTCGCTGAGTCCTCCCGCATCGAGCGAATCCATCATGCGCTCGAACACCGGAACCGTGTTGCCGGGGTCGATCCAGCCGAGCTCGCCGCCCTTCGGGGCGGAGCCCGAATCGTCGGAATGGATGCGAGCGAGCTCGCCGAAGTCCTGCCCGTTGACGATCCGCTCGCGCAATGCCGACAGTTGGCGGCGCGCCGCGGTGTCGTCGGTGAGCTCGTCGAGCGCGATGAGGATGTGCCGGGCGCGGGTCTGCCGGACCATCTGCCGCTCGCTGCCACGCTTGTCGACGAGCTTCACGAGATGGAAGCCGCTGGCGCTGCGGATGGGTTCGGTGACGCCCCCGGCCTCGAGCCGGACGACGGCGTCGCCGAACATCGTCGGGAGATCGGAGGCCTGCCGCCAGCCGAGGTCGCCGCCTTCGAGCGCCTGCTGCCCGTCGGAGTGGGTCACCGCCATGTTTGCGAAGTCCGCTCCGGCCCGGATCTCGCCGAGCACGCGCTCGGCGCGCGCGCGCGCCTCCGCGATCTCCTCGGACGAGGCACCGTCGGGAACCGCGATCAGGATGTGTCCGATCCGGTATCGATACCGGTCCGCATCCGTTCCCCGACCCTCCATCGTCGACAGATGGTCGTCGATGTCTCGCTGGGAGATGTTGATCTGGTTCTCGACCCGGCGCCTGCGTACCTCCGAGATCGTGATCTCTTCCCGGATCTCCTCGCGAAACTTCGCGAACTCGTAGCCGTCGCGTTCGAGGGCGCTCCGGAACTCGCGCAAGGTGAGCTCGTTCTGCTGCGCGATCCGGAGCAGTGTCCTGTTGAGCCTGTCGTCGTCGATGCGTATGCCGGAATCGCGCGCAAGCTGTAGCTGAAGCCGGGTGAGGATCAGCCGTTCGAGCACTTGCCTGCGCAGTGCATGGGGCGGTGGCGGAGCGGTGCCGGACCGGCGAAGCTGCTCGTGCACACTCTTCAGCCGTGCTTCCAGCTCGCTCCATGCAATGATGTCGTCATTGACGACGGCGACGATGCGGTCGAGATCGGCGCCGGGCGTGGTCCGGGCCGTCTGGGCCGGCACGCCCGATGCGCACGCCCCACCGATCGCGCACGCGACCAGACGTGCCCGCCACCGTCCCCGGAAAGAAGAGAGGAGAGGCATCAGAATTCGTTCCCGTATCCAGGAATGCTGCGTGTGAGCAACGCCTCGGTCCCGCTCCCCGCGCCCGTCAAGCCCTTGAGCACGAGCTGGAGATAGAGTCCGTTGGAGTAATCGTCTTCGCCGTCGCTCCTGGCGCCGCTGCGGCGGAAGCGGCGGGCCACCGCGCGAAACCCCCAGCAGCAGCTCTCGTACTCCAGTCCTCCGAAAGCTTCCTGGGTCTGGTCGCGATCCTCGTTGAGGGCGAGGGTCCATCGGCCCACGGTACGCCAGTTCGAGCCGAGCGGCCAGACGAAGGACAGATCGGCCTGCTCTATGGTTCTGGACGGATGGACGTCACGAACGAGTCGATACCCCACGTTGACCACGCTGCGGCGGTCGGGCTGGTACCGCAGATTCAGGGCGTTCTTCTCCGTCCGGTCGGTACCGGTATCGTACTGAATGCCGGCCCGCAGGCGCCATTCTCGCGCGGGCCGCGTCTCCACCTCCGCGACGAGGTCGGAAGCGCGCGTCGTCTTCGGCTCGCCGCCGTCGAGGGTCACCTTCCGGTCGCGGAAGTGGCGGATTTGCCCGATGCTCGCGCGGGCAAGCTCGCCGCCCCGTTCGTCGAGCAGGCGCGAGGTGAGCGAAACCGTCACCTGGTCGGCGTCTCCAATCCTGTCTCCCCCCGAGAACCGGTTCTCACGAAAGAGCTGCGCGAAGCTGAAGCTGGGCCGGCTCGTGTCGAAGCTCGGCAGATCGTCCTGGTGCTCGAAGGGCACGCGCAGGTAGTAGAGCCGCGGCTCGATGGTGTGGGTCAGGGATTTGCCGGAGAGGGTGACGGGACGTTCGAGGAACAGGCCGCTGTCGAGGCTGAAGCTCGGAACCAGCCTCGAAGGGTCGTCGTCCCGGGACGCCTCGGCCACGGTCCGGTTCAGATCGTACCCGGTGAAGTGCAGGGACGCCTTCGGTGTCACGAAGGTCCCGGCGGTCCGCAGGGGATAAGTGAAGGACGGCTGCACGTCCACCCGCGTTCCGGTGGTGCGCGATCGGTGCTCGAAGTAGGTGAGCTCCGCCGTTGCGCGGACGTTCGGCGCACGATTCTTCTCCGGCAGATTCGTCCGGAGGAAAATCCGGGGAAGCTCCGCATAAGGCCGTCCGGCCGTCCGGTCCACGGTCCGGAAGTCCTGGAACCGCATGAACGCGCTCCATCCGCCACCACCGTAGCGTGCATCGAACCGGCGGGGAAGATGCGTGCGGCTGCTCTGCGAGAGGCTCGACCCGAGATCATCGAGATACTCCGGGTCCGAGACCCACTCCAGGCGGGCGTCCGTCGACCATCGGCTCGACCACCGGTGCCGGTGGGAGAGGTCGAACGCCGTGCGATTATCGTCATTGTATTTCGAGTCGGACGGCAGGTGCTCCGCCGCGAGCCGGGCGGACCCGTAGTCCCGCGAGAGAAGGCGGAACTCTCCCTGCGCCTGCACCCCGCGGTCGCTCATCGTTCGCGCGGTGAGGGTCGCGTCATAATTGGGGGCGAGGTTGAAGTAGTAGGGGGTCGTGAGCTCGATCCCCTGCGATCCGCTCACGCCGAAGGTGGGGGGGAGAAAACCGGACTTGCGCCGATCGCTCAGCGGAAAGCTCATCCACGGCGTGTAGAACACCCGCTGCCCCTTGAACTCGACCCACATGTTCCGTGCGGTGCCGAATTCCTCCACGTGGTCGAACTCCACGTGGCTCGCGGTGACGCGCCAGTCCGCGTCACCGGGGTTGCACGTCGTATAGGTCGCGTCCTCCGCGGTGGTGCGCTCGTCGCCGAAGCGCGTGAGCACGGCCGCGTCGCCGTGGCCGTGCCTGTCTTCGAGCATGAACGTCGCCGCGGGCTCGACGGTGATGACGTCCCGCTCGATCTCCGCCCGGGCGCGATCGCCGGCGATGAAGACGCCTTCATCCCAGAACCTGACGTTGCCTCTGGCGTCGATGGTCCCATCGGGTTGCGTATGGACGAGCTCGTCGGTCAGGAGCAGTCGAGTACCCTGCTCGACTTCGACGTTGCCGGTGAACGTCGAGACGCCGCCTTCGACGAAATCACCTTCATCGGCGGACACGTAGAAGGTCTCGGGACCGTCACCGGGGCCGGTCACCTCGGATACCGGCCGCTCCGGCACCTGGAATCCCGCCCCGCACTGCGACCAGTCATCGTCCGCCGCGCGAGCGGCGCTCGCGAGCACGGCCGGTGCCGCCCACGCGAGCAGAAGAAGTCGGGCCGATGGTCTCATCTCACTGCGGCGTCTGGCGCCCGAAAGCCGGTGCAATCCACGATCGCACAGATGCGAGCGGGCTTTCAACGCGATCGCCTCGGCGACACCGCCCCGGGGATGCGTTGCGCACGCGCAAGAGGGCGGCGCACTCAGCGGGACGCGCCGAGCGTCTGCGCTCGGGCAGCCCGCAGATCACGGATCGCCTCGTCATCGCCGGGGGTCGCGAGCCAGTCGGGTATCGTGCGCTCGACGAGGGTCGCGAGCGCTTCGATGTGCGCTTCTCCCGCGTTCAGGGCCGGGATGTAGCGAAGCTGTCCGCCACCCGCCGCGACGAACGCCTCGCGCCCTCGAATGCCAATCTCCTCCAGCGTCTCCAGACAGTCGGCCGAGAAGCCGGGACAGACGACGTCGACCCTCCGTGGACGCTCGCGCCCCCATTCGACCAATGTTTCGTCGGTATACGGGCGCAGCCATTCCTCGCGTCCTACCCTCGACTGGAACGCGACGAGCCACGATCCGGGATCGAGGCCCAGCTTCTGCGCGACGAGACGGGCCGTCTTGTGGCATTCGCAGTGGTAGGGGTCGCCGGCGTCGAGATAACGCCGCGGCAGGCCGTGGAACGAGAACAGGAGCCGGTCCGGGCGGCCTTCTTCGGACCATGCGGCTTCGATCGATGTCGCCAGCGCGTCGATGTAACCCGGGTCGTCGTGGTAGTGGTCGATGAAGCGCAGCGCCGGTACGCGCCGCCAGCCGGACAATGTCCTGGCCACTGCATCGAACGTCGAGCCGCCGGTCGTCCCCGAGTACTGGGGGTAGAGCGGCAGCACGACGATGCGGATCGCCCCGGCGTTTCGGAGCGAGTGCAGCGCTTCGGGGATCGAAGGAGCGCCGTAGCGCATGCCGAGGGCCACCGCCACGCGGCCCGTCCGCTGCCCGGCCCAGTGCGCTTGCAGCGCATCGGCGATGGCCTGCGAATTCACCAGCAGGGGTGAGCCCTCCGGCCGCCAGATGCTCGCGTACGCGCGAGCCGACCGCCGAGGCCGGATCCGCAGCACCACGCCATGCAGGATCAGTCGCCACGTCCACCGCGGAAGCTCGATGACCCGCGGGTCCGCGAGAAATTCGGCGAGATACCGGCGGGTGGCAGCAGTGGTGGGTGCGTTCGGTGTCCCGAGGTTGGTGACGAGGACCCCGACGCGGTCGCCGGCGGCGTGGTCGTGCGGGGCGATCGCGGAGAAGTTGGCCATGGCCTCGTCTTTTTTCGTCGGTGCTTCTCATCGATGCACGGCCGAAGATACGGGCCGAGCGGTCCCTCGGTTCGAACGCCGCGGTTCCCGGGCCGTCCCGCGGCTCCGTCGTCGTGCGGTCGATTCGCGGCGCGGGATCGTCGATCAGCCGGATCGTGTCACTGCCGGCCCGGCGAATCTGTTGCGCCCGCGCCGCGCCTTTCGGTAAGGTGCGCGCCCCTTTCGGGCTACGTAGCTCAGCCGGTGAGAGCGCACGACTCATAATCGTGAGGTCGGTGGTTCGATCCCACCCGTAGCCACCACGCGCGAGTGTTCCAAACCCCGAACATGGGTTCCAGTCTCGCTCGGCCCGCGTGCGCCCTCCGGGCCGAGCCCACCCTGCCTTCCTTTTCCATGCACGGCGAAATGAGCCACTCCGGTCTTGCCGGCTCGGGTCCGGTGGGGATGAGCCGCACGTCGTACCGGTATGGCGTCACTTCAGATCGATGTACCTCACAGGAACCAGGCGATGGCCCGGCATGTCCACGGCGGCCTGCGCCTGTTCCAGGATCACGTAGCCGAGGAGGGGTTCCGGGTCTCCATCCTCCGAATCCGGGAAAATCGCTTCGTTGAAGATGGGACGGAAACCTTCCATCCTGATTTGCACCGGGCCGCAGGCCTCGCCGCGCACCACCTCCTGATTGGCCAATTGCAACTCGACCGGCTCCGAATGCCGGAAGTTTCCGAAACGTTCCTTCCACCCCAAGGGGAGGATCAGTGCGCCCGTGCCGGTATCGACGAGCATCCCGCACCGAATGGACTTGTCCCCGTCGAATGGGTTGGTGACCTCGGTCTGTACGATGATTCGTCCCATCGGGAGCCGCACCATCTATTGCGCTCGCAGCATCGTCGAGAGGCTGCTGAAGCGTCGGGAAAACGTCAAGGGGTGGCGCGCAAGCAGCGCTACGGCCTCCGGGTTCGGGACTGAGTCCCGCCCGCGATCTCGAAGCGGCCGGCTTCGAGCGTCCGCCGGGAGACCTCCAGGATGATTCCCAGCCGGTAGGCATCGCCGGCCGGGTGAGGGTCTACTTGAGCGGGTTGAGCCAATCGAGGCCGTCGAAGCGGGCGAAATCGCCGTCGGTCGAACACAAGACGAGCCCATGTTCGATGGCGAGGGCGGCGACATGGGCGTCCGGGACCAGGTTGGCCCGGCCCTCCGCGCTCTTCATGAGTGGCCCGAGTACCTCGCGATGACGTTCGGTCGGGAGAGGTATCCAGGTGGAGTCCGCAGCCAGCCACGACTCCACCTGCCGTCATGCCGTCATGATCGATGAAGGGCGCTCGAAAATCCGCGGATTGCTGACGAGCCGGACGAAACCCAGGAGGCTGGGCCAAGGCAGACCAACCGGCGCCGTGCCGTTGATTTTTTCATCAAGCCATTCCCGAGCCGCGCCGTGTTGCGGGAACGAGCCGACATGGGCATAGACCAGCAGGTTGGCGTCAATGAGGATCACCGAAACTGCTCCCCTTCGGCCACCGCAAGCGCTTCCGCAACGTCATCGAGGCTGCCCGCCAGGCATCGTCCGAGATCGACGACAGGTGTCCGGTAATGAGCCGGCGGTTCGGAGGGAGTAGCCATCTGTCGCAAACCTTGCCGTAAGGCATCGTTGACGACGGCCTTGAAGCTGCGTCCGCGGGCCTGCTGCATCCGCCGGAGCAGGGCAGCCACGTCCGCATCGAGGGTCAGGGTCGTTCTCATGCATCCAAGCATAGGTAGCCTGATGTCCTGATGTCAAAGAAGGGTCCCGTGCCATGCATTCAGCTCTCGCCGGTGGCCAGGGCGACTGGCCTCGCCTGGGTCTGAACGGCATGCACGCCCGGGATGATGGCGGTACACGCTTCAGGGCGGGGTGAGCTATACGACGAACGGCGGCAGCTACGATTTCGGCGGCGGGTTCACAGAACTATCCCCTGCTGATACGCGGTCGGCGGCTGGCAAGCGCGTACTACAGGCATCCAGGATCACCCGGCGAAATTCGCCATTGGCTGAGGTGGACCGCGCCATGCTCCCGCACCGGCGGTTTCCCGTAGGATCGAGCCAGCCCGAACCCATCGGAGGCAGCGATGGCCGAGATGCTCTGGCAACCCTCCCCGGAACGAATCGCCGGCGCGAACGTCACCCGCTTCGCGGCGCTGGTGCGCGAGCGCCACGGGGTGGACACTGGCGATTACGCGGCCCTGCACCGTTGGTCGATCGACAACCGCGCCGCCTTCTGGTCGGCGGTCTGGGAGTACGGGGCGGTGATCGGCGAGCGAGGCGAAGGGCCGGTGCTCGTGGACGGTGACCGGATGCCGGGCGCGAAGTGGTTTCCCGGCGCGCGGCTCAACTTCGCCGAGAACCTGCTGCGCCGCCGCGACGACACGCCCGGCATCATGTTCCGCGGCGAAGACCGGGTCCGGCGTTCGCTGAGCTACCGCGAGCTTCACGATGCGGTATCCGTGCTCGCGCAGGCGCTACGGGCGGCAGGGGTGGCGAAGGGCGATCGCATCGCCGGCTACCTGCCCAACATGCCGGAAGCGGTCGTCGCGATGCTGGCCACGGCGAGCATCGGCGCGATCTGGTCATCCGCTTCCCCGGACTTCGGCGTGCAGGGGGTCGTGGACCGCTTCGGGCAGATCGCGCCGAAGGTGCTGTTCAGCGCCGACGGCTACTTCTACGGCGGAAAACGGCACGACTCGATCGGGCGGCTCGCGCCGATCGCGGAGCGCATCCCCTCGATCGAACGCATCGTGGTCGTACCCTATACCAGTGACACCACCAGTGCAGCCGACCTCGCTCCGGTGGAGAAGGCCGTCACCCTCGACGAATTCACGACCGGCCGGACCCCCGCGGATATCGTGTTCGAGAGAGCCCCGTTCGACCACCCGCTCTACGTCATGTACTCCTCGGGAACGACCGGAGCGCCGAAGTGCATCGTGCACGGCGCGGGCGGGACGCTGCTCCAGCACCTCAAGGAGCTGTCGCTGCACAGCGACGTGAAGCGCGGCGAGCAGCTCCTCTACTTCACCACCTGCGGCTGGATGATGTGGAACTGGCAGGTGAGCGCGCTGGCCTGCGAGGCGACCCTCGCCCTCTACGACGGCTCCCCCTTCCATCCGGACGGCAACGCACTCTTCGACTACGTGGCCGAGGAGGGCATCGAGACGTTCGGCACCTCGGCCAAGTACATCGACGCGGTCAAGAAGGCGGGGCTCGCGCCCGCGAAGACCCACGACCTCTCCAAGCTCAAGGCGATCCTCTCCACCGGCTCGCCGCTGGTTCCCGAGAGCTTCGATTTCGTCTACCGATCCATCAAGCGCGATCTCCGCCTGTCGTCGATCAGCGGCGGCACCGACCTCATCTCCTGCTTCGTCCTCGGCAACCCCGCCGCGCCGGTGTATCGAGGTGAGATCCAGTGCCTGGGGCTCGGGCTCGACGTGCACGCCTTCGACGAAGACGGGCGCAGCGTCGTCGGGGAGAAGGGCGAGCTGGTCTGCACGCGCGCCTTCCCGTCCATGCCGGTGGGTTTCTGGAACGATCCCGGCGGGCGCAAGTACCACGACGCCTACTTCGCCCGCTTCGACGACGTCTGGTGCCACGGCGACTACGTGGAGGTCACCGAGCGGGGTGGGGTGATCGTCTACGGCCGCTCCGACGCGGTGCTCAACCCGGGCGGGGTGCGCATCGGCACCGCCGAGATCTACCGCCAGGTCGAGCAGCTCGACGAAGTGGTGGAGACCCTGGTCATCGGCCAGCAGTGGGAGGGCGACGTCCGGATCGTCCTGTTCGTCATCTTGCGCGAGGGAATCACGCTCGACGGGACGCTCGAATCGAAGATCCGATCGCGCATCCGTACCAACGCGACGCCCCGCCACGTACCGGCCCGCATCGTGCAGGTGACCGACATCCCGCGCACCCGAAGCGGCAAGATTACGGAGCTCGCGGTGCGCGACGTGGTGCACGGGCGCGCGGTGAAGAACAGGGAAGCGCTCGCGAACCCGCAGGCCCTGGAGCAGTTCGCCGGCCGGCCCGAATTGAAGGTCTGAGCGGCGCCCCGGTTCGCGTTCGCCTCGGGACGCCGTCTCCGTTCCCCTGCTTCGCAATCCGGTAAGCGATTTGCCGGTCAGCCCTTCCCTCACGGCGATGGGGCCGACTGTCCCATGCTGCAATCCGATGAGCGATTTGCCGGTCAGCCCTTTTCACGCTCGGACTTCAGCGCCTGAAGCTCCGCGCGTAGCGCCCGGATCTCGGCCAGAAGATCGGCATGCTCCGCGTGGCTGGTCTGCGCGTGCTCCGCCTCCATCTCGTGGTAGCTCTGCATCGCGTTGACGACGACCGCGATGAAGAGGTTGAGCATGGTGAAGGTCGCGATCAGGATGAAGGGGACGAAGAACGCCCATGCATATGGGTAGACCTCCATCACCGGGCGGACGATGCCCATCGACCAGCTCTCCAGGGTCATGATCTGGAACAGCGAGTACAGGCTCTTGGGCAGGGTGCCGAACCAGCCCGGGAAAGTGTCTCCGAAGATCTGCGTCGCCATCACCGCGGCGACGTAGAACATGAGGGCGAGGATCGCCACCACCGCTCCGAGCCCGGGCAGGGCCGAGAGGAGCCCCCCGACCACCCGCCGCATCTGTGGGACGGCGGTGATGAGGCGCAGCACCCTGAGCACCCTGAGCGCGCGCAGGACCGAGAAATTCTCCGTCGAGGGGGCCAGCGCCAACGCCACGACGACGAAGTCGAAGAGGCTCCAGGGGTCGCGAAAGAAACCCCGACCGTAAGCCCCGATCCGGATCGCGAGCTCGATCACGAACACCGTGAGCATCGCATGGTCGAGCACGACGAGCACGGGGCCGGCGGACGCCATGACCTCCGGGGAAGTCTCCAGGCCGAGGGTGACCGCGTTCACGACGATCAGCGCGATGATGGCGCGCTGGAACCGCGAATCTTCGGCGATTGCAGCGAGTCGCCCGCGCAGCGTGGGGGTGGAGCGTTCGGTCATGTGGTGCGCATACCCGTTGATTCGAAGGTCTTCGTCACGATTGCGCGGCCCATCGTTTCGATGGCGCGGGCGGGCGGCCGACTCACCTGTCCCGGGTCTCCGGGTCCCGCGGTTCGTGTGGAGCACCCGTCAGGGGAAAGGTCGTTTCTATCGTGTACCGCGCACCCGAGGACCGCAACGCGCTCGAGAACAGGTGAAACGACGCAACGTCGGCCCGGGGCGTTCGGAAGAGGGAATGGGCGCCCAGATACCTCTCCATGTCGGCGGGGGACGGCGGACGGCGGAACCGGGCAATGGTGGCATGTGGTATGAACTTGCGCCGTTCCGGAGTGAAGCCCGCGCGCCCGAGAGCGTGCCGGACCGCCTGGGCGAGCGCGGCGAGCCCGACCTTCGGCGAGGCGCCGGTCCAGAGCGCGCGGGGAGCGCCGCGCGGGGGAAAACACCCGAGGCCGTGCAGCTCCATCCGGAGCGAGGGCGCCGTCACATCACCCAGTGCGGCCTCGATTCGGTGCCGCGCCGAGCTGTCGACCTCCCCGATGAACGCGAGGGTCAGATGGAGGCTGTCGCCGTCCAGCCAACGGGCGCCTCGCAACCCGAATTGCAGCTCGTGAACGGCCTGCCTCAGTGGTTCGGGCAGCTCCAGTGCGACAAACAGGCGCGACACGGTTCATCCCCCCGGCGGGCGGCGGCTCCCGACTCGTTCTTGTGGCCACATCGTCCGACGCCGCGACTCCTGAACCGTGTCCGGGAAACCGCGTATCGATCTTATGCCATCCTCTCCCGGCGGATCACGCACGGTGAGACCGGGACGGCAATTCCCGCCAGCGTACCGGACATGGTCATGTCATCGGGAATTCGCGGCCTTCTCCGCCGTTCGAGTGTCCGGTCGTGGTGGTTCGATGGGCGTTTTCGGACTTGGCGGGAATCGCGATACCGGAACACGCGGGCCGCATGCCCGATCTTCCGTGCGAGGTTCATGATGCGAAGCGGCGGGAGTGGAATGCCGGCAGGACCCGGGGCCGTTGGCGCGGAGCCGACCGCGAAGTCCCGCCGCATCGCCGCTGCGGGGCCTGCGGGGATCGCGCTTGCCGCCGCGACGGTGCTCGCCCTGATCGCCCTGGCGCTGGCGTCCCCGGCGTTCGGGCACGCCGGGGAGCGCGCCTTCATCCTGTTGCTGCCGACCGGCCTCTTCCAGGCGGCAGGCACGATGGCGGTGGCGGTGTCGTTTCTGGTCGTCATCCGGTTTCGTGCCGAGACGCTGCGCAGCGCGGTCGAGTCCGCGCGGTGGCGGCTGTTTCCCGTGCCCCGGCGCATCCCGGGATCGAACGCCGTCGCGTTGGCGCTGCTCCTTGGACTCATTGTGGCGGGCCTGACGGGCAGCCGGGACCCGCTCGCGAACCCCCTCCCGCTCTCGGTGTGGACGCTGCTCTGGGTCGGGCTGACCTTCGCCCACGCGGTTCTAGGCAACGTGTGGCCGCACCTCAACCCGTGGACGGCGCTCGCGCGGCTGGTGCGCCGGGTGGTCCGCCGGATGGTCCGCGGACGGCGAGGCGGCCCGGAAGATGGAGGCAACCATCAGGATGATCGAGGCGGTCGGGATGCCCGAGGTAGCCGGGTTGACCGAGGCAGCCGGGATGACCGGGATAGCCGGGATGACCGGGACAGCCGAGACAACCGGGATGCCCGAGGCAGTCGGGGCGCTCGAGACCACCGACATGACCGACGCGACCGGAGCGGCGACGATGCCGATGGCCTGCTGTCTTGGCCGGAAGCGTTCGGCGACTGGCCGGCCGTCGTCCTCCTGCTGCTCTTCGCCTGGTTCGAGCTGGTGTTCCCCGCGCCGCGGGACCCCGCGATCCTCGCCTTCGCCGCCGCCGGGTACTCGGTCTTCACGGTGGCGGGGATGGTGTTGTTCGGGGACGAGGCGTGGGGGCGTCGCGTCGAGATCTTCTCGCGCTTCTTCCGCATCGTGAGCTGGCTCGCGCCGCTGCGCACCGTGGAAGAGGGCGGCGCGCACCGGCTCGCGGTGACGTTTCCCGGTGCACGGTTGCTCGAAATCGGCTCGCTGTCCGCGGCCGGCGTGGTCTTTGTCGTAGTGGCGCTGGCCACCGTCTCCTTCGACGGGCTCTCGCGCACCTTCTGGTGGCTCGATCTCGCCGGCGAGAACCCGCTGGAGCATCCGGGGCGCACGGCGCTGATGGGGCGGAACACGTTCGGCCTGCTCGCCGCCGCCGCCACGTTGCTCGTGGCCTTCGCAATCACCGCCACGGCCGGGGCGCGGTGGGCGGGAACCGATGCAGCCCCGGCGTTGCGGCGCTTCGTGGTCTCGATCGTGCCGATCGCGTTCGGCTACCACTTCGCCCACTACCTGCCGTCATTCCTCGTCGATGTGCAGTACGCGCTGAAGGCGCTCTCCGATCCGCTGGCCCGCGGCTGGAACCTGCTCGGCGCGCGCGACCTCCACGTCACCGCCTCCTTCCTCACCCACCACGCATCGGTCGAGATCATCTGGTACGCGCAGGCCGGCGCGATCGTGGCCGCGCACGTGGCCGCGGTAGTGGTCCTGCACGCCCTTGCGGGAGAGTCCGGACGCGGGCGGCTGGCGCCGGTCCTGGGCGAGCTTCCGCTCACCGTGCTGATGATCGGCTACACCCTGTTCGGACTCTGGCTGCTCTCGACCCCGGTCGCCGCCTGAGCCTGCGCCGTGGATCGAGGCGCCGGGGCGTGCTATGGATCGGAGCCGGCGGGACGGCCCGGATCGTCCGGCGCAACCCCCCGCGGAAGACGCTTCAGGACAGGAGGAAGGGAGATGAACGACGACACCATGAAGGCCGGATCCGTCGCCATGGGCGGACCGAAGATCACGCGCCGCGGCCTGCTCAAGGCGGGCGCGGCCACGGCCGGTGCAGCCGCGATGGCCGGCACCGCCTCGATCGCGACCGCCCCGGTCGCGCGCAGCGCCTACGCGGCCGGCAGCGACGCGCCGATCCGCGTCGGATTCCAGGTGCACCGCACCGGCATCGGCGCCACCTACGGCCGCTGGTACGAACGCACCGCGAACGCGGCGGCGGCTTACATGAACGAGAACGGCGGGATCGCCGGCCGTCCGGTGGAGCTGGTGCCCGAGGACGACGGCACCGATCCGAAGCGCGGCGCGGAAGTGGTGGAGAAGTTCGCGAATCAGCACCAGGTGGACTTCGTCTACGGCCCGCTGTTCTCGCACGTGGTGATCGGCTCGGCGCCGCGGGCGGGGGAGCTGAAGATCCCCTACTTCGTGGTCAGCGAGGGCTACCACGTGGCCTCGGGCACCCTCAACCGCTACGTATTCCAGCCGGGGATCACCGACGTGCGCGCGCAGGTGCAGGCGATGGCGCCGTGGGTGACGGACAACCTCGGCAAGCGCGTCACCATGATCTTCCCCGACTATGCGTTCGGGTACGACCACCGCGACTACTTCAGCGCCGCGGTCGAGGCGCGCGGCGGCAGCGTTGCGGCGAAGATCGCGATCCCGCCCACCGAGTCCTCGTTCACCAGGTACTTCCCGCAGATTCCGGCCGATACCGAAGTGCTCTACCACGTGATGGTCGGACCGGGGGTGCTGACCTTCGTGAAGGAGATGGGCGAGCACTTCGGCTCGAAGCGCCCGCGGATCTTCGGCTTCATCGATTCGCTCGAAGGCGTGGACATCGCGAGCCCCGGCCTCTCGTTCCTGGAGGGCACCTACCTGTGGGAGGCGATGCCGCGCTACGCGGGCGGCCTGGACACCGCGGCGAACCGGCACTACCGGGAGAAGGTCGGCATCAACGCGGACGGCGCGAGCGTCGACGACCCGAAGGATGTCTCCACCAACTCCCACATGTTCGGCTGCTGGGAGACGCTCTACGCGATCAAGCAGGGCGTGGAGCAGAGCGGGTACCGCAGCCGCGCCCCGGGGGACGTCGCGGCGCTCATCGAGGCGATGGAGGGCTTCCGGGGCTTCAACGAGGGGATCGGCCACCCGCAGGGCTACAAGGAGTTCAACGGCGCGCTGCACCAGTGCTACGGGCGCCAGTTCATCTCCGAGGTCCGGGGCGGCAGGCTCGAAGTGGTGCACACCACGTCCATCGAGGACGGCAGGTACGAGCCGGAGGCGGACTACACACAGCAGTCCCTGTAACCCCTGTCGGTGCTGTGAGCTTCGGGCCGCATCTGCTGCTGGCGCTGCTCGAAGGCGCGGTGACCGCCTGCGTGCTGGCGGTCACCGCGCTGGGGCTGTCGCTGGTCTTCGGGGTGATGCGCATCGTCAACGTCGCCCATGGCGAGTTCTACATGCTCGGGGCGGTGCTCGCGTGGTTCTGCGCGTCGCTCGTCGAAGGCTCCCCGGCCGGCGCCTTCCTGCTCGCGCTCCTGTTCGCCCCCCTCATCGTCGGCGCCCTCGCGCTGGCGGCGGACTGGCTCATCCTGCGTCGGGTGAACTACCACCCGGAGAGCACCATCGTCGCCACCATCGGCCTGCTCTACCTCCTCCAGCAGGCGGTCCTGAGCGGGTACGGACCCGATGCGCGCCCGGTCGAGGCGCCCGTCTACTTCCGCGTCGTCTTTCCCTGGTTCGGCTACTCCGGCTACAAGCTGGTGGTCATCGGGGCGTCCGTGCTGCTCCTGCTCGGGACCTGGGCGGTGATGGCGAAGAGCAAGGCGGGACTCTACATGCGCGCGACGCAGCAGGACGCCGAGATGGCGCTGGCCCACGGGGTGCCGGTGCGCCGGGTCTACGCGCTGGTGTTCGCGGCCGGGGCCATGCTCGCCGCGGTGGCCGGGGTGCTGATCGTCCCCATCCGGCAGGCCCACTACCTGATGGGGCTCGACCCGCTGCTGCTCTCCTTCATCGTGGTGATCATCGGCGGGCTGGGCAGCCTGCGCGGCACCATCGTGGCCGCCTTCGTCATCGGCCTGAGCGACGGGGTGATCTCGATGTTCTTCTCGCCCACGCTGGCGAAGATCCTCGCCACCCTCCTCGTCGCGCTGGTGCTCGTGGTGCGCCCCGGCGGCCTGTTCGGGGAGCGCGGTTGATGGTGGGGGCGTGCGTGCCGCCGGTCTGCGCGTTCAGCATCGCCGCGCTCGGCGCGGCGAGGGCGTTCGACGACCCGACGCTCATCGACGTGCCGTTGCCGGAAGGATCATATCGACCATGGTGGACCGCATCGTGGCGAGGTTTCAGCCGTTGCGGGTTATCCTCTTTGATTCTCATGCACGAGGCACGGCAACCTCGGGGAGTAACGTAGACTTGCTGGTGGTTCTGCCGGACGTGCAGGACAATCGAGAGGCGACCGTCGCGATTCGCCGAGCCTTGGGAGATCTGCCAGCGTCCAAGGATATCGTGGTGACGACCTCGGACGAAATCGCCCGCAGGGGCCGAGTTGTTGGAACCGTACTGCGAGCAGCGCTTCGATAGGGAAAGGTTGTCCATGAGCGCCCCTGAAGTCGTTGACGAGGCTCGTCGCTGGTTGCGTCATGCGATCGAAGATCTCGATGCCGTCAAGCAGTCAGCCGGTCGCCTGCCGAAGCGCCGCCACGAACACGCTCGTGTCGGCGAAGTAGTTCGGGTACGCTCGCTGCAAGGCGTCGATGGAGCTGACCTGCACGAGCACCGTCTCCCCGCCCGGGAAGTGGCGAATTGCACTCTCCACTTCTTCGTAGGCGTGAATCGCTTCTTCCCGCTCGTTTTCCGAGTATTCGTTCCAGCGGACAGAAGCCGAGTTTTCGTCGGAGCGTTCAAGATAGATGTGAAAGTATGCCGCCCGGCCGTTCCGGACGTTGCCCTCCAGAACTTTCAACGCACGACCGTATGCCTCCAGCCGCGCGACGGCATCCAGATCCATGATCGAACGGGCCAATTCGCGGCGTAGCGGGCCGCGGTCTCCTGGCGTTTCCGGCACCAGGGGAAGCCCTTCCTGGAAAGCGAACTCCGTTCCCATCAAAGCGAAGAGCCGTAGCCAGTCCTCGCTTCCTTCGCTGGACTTCAGCGCCTGGCCGGAGAAGGTGCCCACCGTCTCGACGGCGGTTGCCCAGGCATGCTGCAATCGGGAGCGAAGCTGAACCTCGATTCGCATGCCGTTGTAGACCGTGTTTTTTTCAAACTCGGTTTGATAACCATATGCCAGGTGAACACCACGATAACCGCTTGCCCGCGGTTGCGTCATATAGTCGTAGCGCCGGAGCAGTTCATGTTTTGTCCTGCTCTTCTCGAATCTGCGAACGACGCTACGAACGCTGTCGATGGATGGCAGTACCGCCCGGCAGCCGCCGATGTCTTGCATCCGCGCGAGTTGCATGTGATGCGAACGCCGCAGCTTCGCCTCGATTGAAGACAATCGCTTGAGACGCCGGGCGATCAGTGCTTCATCGCCACACTCGGCCACCACGTGATCGCGCAGGTTCGCGCGAATGGCATTCAGTGGCACGCTGTGCGAAGCGCGCCAATTGTTGACGACGCCCAGCGCCCGCCGCACCGCATCCGGAGAGGGCGACGGGGAGATCAGTGCCGTTCCCGCCGCATTGACTTGGCTTCTGGTATGTTTCGGTACCGTCCAGACCATGTTTCCCTCTCCCGAAATCCGCAACGGTCTTGATGTGTCACGGAAGTAGCAAAGTGCCGGATCCAGTCAATCGAACGTACCTGGATCTACTACCATGTTACTCCGTCAACAATCCGGTTCGGCATGGAACCGCACATCAACCGAGCGCCTGGAAGGTAATCTCGGGCGAATCAGGGCCGAAAGTGCGGGTTTGACGGCCCATGCGGTGCAGATACGGGACGCAACGACGACGGTCCCTGGATCCTGAGGTCGATCAGAATGAAATGCCTCCAAGCTGATGGTCATCGGGGCCTCCGTGCTGCTCCTGCTCGGGACTTGGGCGGTGATGGCGAAGAGCAAGGCGGGGCTCTACATGCGCGCGACGCAACAGGATGCCGAGATGGCATGCCCCGGCGGCCTGTTCGGGGAACGCGGCTGATGGCAGGGGTATACCCTGTATATTGCATTGGAACTATGCAAGATCGGGCCGTTCGGGAGACTTGGCGAGGCTTGGGACACCAACCGCATGGTCATCGTGATGATCGTCGTGCTGTGTGCTTCTGGTGTCGTCGTGAGATCGGTGGAGGCGCTGGTCCGATACTGATCCATCAAGCGACTCGTTATGGGGGATGAAGAAAGCCCCGCTGGGAGCGGGGCTTTCGGTTCTGCTCGACGAGGCACGGGCGCCTTACATCATCCCGTCCATCCCCCCCATGCCTCCCGGCGGCATCGCCGGGCCGTCGTCCTTCTTCGGCCTCTCCGCCACCGTCGCCTCCGTCGTGATCAGCAACCCCGCGATCGACGCCGCGTTCTGCAACGCCGCCCGCACCACCTTCGTCGGGTCCAGAATCCCCATCTTCACCAGGTCCCCGTACTCCTCGGTCTGCGCGTTGAACCCGTAGTTCCCCTTCCCGTCCGCAATCTTGTTCTGCACCACCGACGGCTCCCCTCCCGCATTGGCCACGATCTGCCGCAACGGCTCGTACATCGCTCGGCGCGCGATCGAGATCCCCACGTTCTGGTCCTCGTTCTCCCCTTCCAGACCCTTGAGCTTGCTCATCGCCCGCACCAGCGCGACACCCCCGCCGGGCACCACCCCTTCCTCCACCGCCGCGCGCGTCGAATGCAACGCATCCTCCACCCGCGCCTTCTTCTCCTTCATCTCCACTTCCGTCGCCGCGCCCACCTTGATCACCGCCACTCCTCCGGCCAGCTTCGCCACCCGCTCCTGAAGCTTCTCCCGGTCGTAGTCCGATGTCGTCTCCTCGATCTGCTGCTGGATCTGCCCTACACGCGCCTTGATGTCCGACCCCTTCCCCGCACCGTCGATCAGCGTCGTGTTCTCCTTGCCCACCTGCACACGCTTCGCACGACCCAGGTCGTCGATCGTCGCCTTCTCCAGCGACAGCCCCACCTCCTCGCTGATCACCTGACCGCCGGTCAGGATCGCCATGTCCTGCAGCATCGCCTTGCGACGGTCCCCGAACCCCGGCGCCTTCACCGCCGCCACCTTCACGATCCCGCGGATGGTGTTCACCACCAGCGTCGCCAGCGCCTCACCCTCCACATCCTCGGAAATCACCAGCAACGGCTTGCCCGACTTCGCCACCCCTTCGAGCACCGGCAGCAGGTCGCGGATGTTCGAGATCTTCTTGTCGTGCAGCAGGATGTAGGGGTCCTCCAGCTCCGCCGACATCGAGTCCTGGTCGTTGATGAAGTACGGCGACAGGTACCCCCGGTCGAACTGCATCCCCTCCACCACGTCCAGTTCGTTGTCCAGGCTCTTGCCTTCCTCGACCGTGATCACCCCTTCCTTGCCCACCTTCTCCATCGCCTCGGCGATGATGGAGCCGATGGCGTCGTCGCCGTTCGCCGAGATGGTCCCCACCTGGGCAATCGCGGTGCTGTCCTTGGTCGGCTTCGACAGCGAGCGCAGCCCGTCCACCGCATTGCCCACCGCCTTGTCGAGGCCGCGCTTCAGATCCATCGGGTTCATCCCCGCGGCCACCGCCTTGAGTCCCTCGCGCATCATCGCCTGCGCCAGCACCGTCGCCGTCGTCGTCCCGTCGCCGGCCACGTCGGAGGTCTTCGAGGCGACCTCCTTGACCATCTGCGCGCCCATGTTCTCGAACTTGTCCTCGAGCTCGATCTCCTTGGCCACCGACACCCCGTCCTTGGTCACCGTGGGCGCCCCGAAGCTCTTCTCCAGCACCACGTTGCGCCCCTTGGGGCCAAGGGTGACCTTCACTGCGTTGGCCAGGATGTTGACCCCGGCGGACATGCGCGCGCGGGAGTCGTCGCTGAATCGTACGTCTTTCGCTGCCATCGATGTGTCCTCTGTCTTGTCCGGTATCCGTTCTGTGTGGGTCGGGAGGGCGTGTCGATACGCCCAGCGTCCGGGTCAGCCTTCGATGACGGCCATGATGTCGTCCTCGCGCATCACGAGAAGATCTTCGCCGTCCACCTTCACCTCGGTCCCCGAATATTTGCCGAACAGCACCGTGTCGCCCACTGCGACGTCGAGCGCGCGCACCGTGCCGTCGTCGAGGATCTTGCCGTTGCCGGTGGCCATGACCTTGCCGCGGATGGGCTTCTCGGTCGCGGTGTCCGGAATCACGATCCCCCCCGCCGACGTGCGCTCCTCTTCCTCGCGCCTGACGATTACTCGATCGTGTAATGGTCTGATGTTCATGAAATTTCTTCTCCTGCTGAGGTTCGTGACATGTGTTCGGAGCTGCGGCCGCCCGACGCCGGTGAGCTGGTGTGGGCAGTCGTGTTGTTAGCGCTCTGTCCAAGCGAGTGCCAATCATAGGATCGGATCCGTCGATGTCAAGGGTGCATGGCGGGACGTCGTACCCCCGGAGCCGGACCTCGATGCACCGCGTCTCCGCACACCACTTCAGGCCGGGAGGCGATCCGGAGCCCGGTCCTCGATGAGTCAGGACGAGACCTCCACGAGCCAGAGCAAGAGCTCATGGCTTGGGGATGGTGTCGCATGCCTACATCCGGAGCGGCCCGGTTCGACATGCTCCCGGGCTGCCCGCCGACGCTCAGTCCTCGCGCTTGAACTCGCCTTCGATTACATGTCCGTGGCGCGGCGGGGATCCTGGATGGTGCGGGCGAATAATCCTCGTCTCGATGAACCGTACGATGAGCGCGCGCCGGAGTGGCGGAACCAGGCAACCAAACCCGATTGCGTCGGTCAGAAACCCGGGGGTCAACAAGAGTGCTCCGGCCACTAGCAGGAAGATTCCTTCGATGATTGCCACCGCCGGGACCTCGCCGGCTTCCATGCTTCCGCGCACCTGCCGGATCATCGAGAATCCTTGGGCGCGGACGAGCGCAGCGCCGGCCACCGCGGTCAGAACGACGAGACCGATGGTGGGAACCGCGCCGATCATCCCGCCGACTTCGAGCAGCAGGTAGATCTCGATGAGCGGCACCGTGACGAACAGCAGGATGAGAAGATGAAGGATCTTCATCCTCGTACCCTACCAGCAATGCACGGCCGCATCCCGATGTCCGCGGCGACGGGTGCGCGATGATTACCCGGCGCAATCTGATCACTGCCGCGGCGCTCGGCGCCGGCGCATTCGCGGCGGGATTCGCGGTGTCGCGGTGGCGCCGCGCCACGGCGCCGTCCCTCGGGGCGGCGGCGGATGAAACCGGATGGAACGCCACGGGTGGCCGGGTGATCAGGGCATCCTCCGCCGACGACTCCCCGGAAACGGCGCCGGACTTCCACTTCACCGACCAGCACGGGGTGGAGCGTCGGTTCTCCGATTGGCGCGGCTCTCCCAGGGTCGTGAACTTCTGGGGGACGTGGTGTCCGCCGTGCGTGCACGAGATCCCGGCTCTGATCGCGGTGCAGGATTCGTTTCGCACGCGCGGCGTGCGCATCATCGGCGTCGCCGTCGATGAGCCGGACGGAGCGTTCGCGATGGCGAAGGAGCTCGGGATGAATTATCCGACGATGGCCGACCCGCGCCGGTCGATCGATCTCCTGCACGAGTACGGAAACCGCGCCGCCGCGCTTCCGTTCACCGCATTCGTTGATTCGGAAGGCTTGATCCGGGACCGCTTCGTGGGTGCGCTGACCCTGGAGCAGGCCCGGGAGAAAATCCTGGCTCTGCTTCAGTGAATCGTTCGGCGAGCGCCGGGCAACGCTCGCCGGGATTCCGCACGGCCGCGAAGTCTGTGTTAATCTATGCAGGAAATTCGTGCATTTGCACTGAATTGCCGTGAACGGTCATGATCCGGCCGACGAATTGTCATCGATTCCACCACATTGAATAGAGAGGCGGAATGGCAAATCTGCTCTTGCTGAACGGCCCCAACCTCAATCTGCTCGGCACGCGCGAGCCGGAGATCTACGGCCACGCGACGCTCGCGGACATCGAATCGGAGCTGACCGCGCTCGCCGAACGGGACGGACACCGACTCGACTGCTTCCAGAGCAACGCCGAGCACGGTCTCGTCGATCGCATTCACCAGGCGGCGAGAGACGGTATCGACTGCGCCATCATCAACCCCGGCGCACTGACCCATACCAGCGTGGCGCTACGCGACGCCTTTCTCGCGACCGCGGTTCCGTTCATTGAAATCCACCTCTCGAACATCCATCGGCGCGAGCCGTTCCGCCGCCACTCCTATCTGTCCGACGTCGCCGCCGGCGTGATCATCGGCCTTGGAGCCACGGGCTATCGCCTGGCATACCAGGCCGCGCTCTCGCGACTGGGCGGCGGGGATTGAGGGGCCGGGCGTGGACATCCGCAAGGTCAAGAAGCTGATCGAGCTGCTGGAGAGCTCCAGCGTCGACGAGATCGAGATCCACGAGGGTGAGGGATCGGTTCGGGTCACACGGCACCGCGAGGCCCCGTCCCCCACGGCGCACCACTATTACGCGGCGCCGGCCGTCGCACTCCCGGCGGCGATGCACGCGCCGGCCGGAAGTCCGTCGCCGGGGGCCGCCGCGGCTCCCGGGGCCGAGCCGGAAGACCAGCTTCCGCCAGGACACGTGGTGACCTCGCCGATGGTCGGCACGTTCTACCAGGCCTCCTCCCCCGGCTCGAAGCCGTTCGTCTCCATCGGCCAGAGGGTCGCGCCGGGCGATACGCTGTGCATCATCGAGGCGATGAAGATCCTCAACCAGATCGAGTCGGAGGTCGCCGGGGAGGTGAAGGCGATCATCGCCGAGAACGGCCACCCGGTGGAGTACGGCGAGCCGCTGTTCGTGATCGATACCGACGTGTGAAGCCTGTCGCCCCGAGTCGAATCCGACCAGCACGCCATGCCCGTTCGAGGCCACCCTCCGCGCGATGACCGGATCGTCTTCCCAGGTCGATGCTGACCAAGATCATCATCGCCAATCGGGGGGAGATTGCGTTGCGGATCCTGCGGGCCTGTCGCGAGTTCGGAATCCGTACCGTGGCCGTTCACTCCATGGCCGACCGGGATCTGAAGCACGTCCGGCTCGCCGACGAATCGGTGTGCATCGGCCCTCCCGCGTCGAGCGAGAGCTACCTCGACATCCCCGCGGTGGTGAGCGCGGCGGAGGTCACCGACGCTGTCGCCATCCATCCCGGCTACGGATTTCTCTCGGAGAATGCGGACTTCGCCGAGCGTGTCGAGCAGAGCGGCTTCATTTTCATCGGCCCGCGGCCGGAGACCATCCGGCTGATGGGCGACAAGCTCTCCGCGATCGCGGCGATGCGGGCGGCGGGCATTCCGTGTGTTCCCGGCTCTGACGGATCCGTCGGGGACGATCCGGGGGAGACGTTGCGCATCGCCCGCGACATCGGTTATCCGGTGATCGTGAAGGCGACCGGCGGGGGCGGCGGGCGCGGGATGCGCGTCGTCCACGCCGAGGCCTCGCTGCTCGACGCGGTGTCGCTCACCCGTGCCGAGGCCGGCACGGCCTTCGGCAACGACGCGGTCTACCTGGAGAAATACCTCGAGAACCCCCGGCACATCGAATTCCAGGTCCTTGCCGATACGCATGGCAACGTCGTGCATCTCGGTGAACGCGACTGCTCGATGCAGCGCCGGCACCAGAAGGTGCTCGAGGAGGCGCCGGCCCCCGGTATCGACGCGGACGTGCGCGAGGCGATGGGGGCGCGGTGCGCCACGGCGTGCCGCAAGATCGGTTACCGCGGGGCAGGAACCTTCGAGTTCCTGTACGAGGACGGCAAGTTCTACTTCATCGAGATGAATACGCGGCTGCAGGTGGAGCATCCGGTGACGGAGCTGGTCACCGGTATCGACATCGTCAAGACCCAGCTTCGAGTCGCGGCGGGCGAGGAGCTGCCGTTCATGCAGGACGACATACGTCTCCACGGACATGCGATCGAGTGCCGCATCAATGCCGAGCATCCGACCACGTTTCGCCCTTCTCCCGGCACCATCTCCCTGTTCCATCCGCCGGGTGGACCCGGTATCCGGCTCGACAGCCACATCTACACCGGCTACGAGGTCCCTCCCTACTACGACTCGATGATCGGCAAGCTCATCGCGCACGGCGAGACCCGCGAATTCGCCATCGCGCGGGTGAGCACTGCGCTGGAGGAGATCGTCATCGAGGGTATCGACACGAACATCCCGCTGCACCGGGAGCTTTGCCGCGACGCCGCCTTCCTCGCCGGCGGCACCGGCATCGGCTACCTCGAACGCAAGCTGGGAATCGATCACTGAGCGGCGACCGCTGACGCGGTCGCCCCCGGCCAGCATCGTAGACGAGCGAGGAACGGTCTTGTTCCATGCAGGCACCGAAGGTCGAGCCTGGTTCGAGCTCACGCTCGAATGCGGGCGCGCCGGGCTCGACACGGTGTGCGAGCACCTGGAGACGGCTGGCGCGATGACGGTGACACTGGAAGACGCCGGCGACGATCCGCAGATCGAGCCGGGGCCCGGGGCGACACCGCTCTGGCCGCACGTCAGGGTGCGGGCGCTGTACGGGCATCCCATCGACGCGGAAGCGGTGCGCCTGGTGCTGCCGGGCGGTCCGGTGGTGACGAACGTGCGGGTGCGGGAGATCGCCGACCGGGACTGGATCGCCGCCTCCCGCGAGGATGTCGTGCCGATGGAGATCGGCTCGCTCTGGATAGGACCACAGTGGGCAATCCCGCCGCCGAACCGTACCGTGGTACGCCTCGAACCGGGACTCGCCTTCGGCTCGGGGCGCCATCCCACCACGCGCCTGTGTCTCGAACGGCTGGCGGCAGCGCCGCCGGCAGGGATCGACGTCATCGACTATGGCTGCGGCTCGGGCATCCTCGCGGTCACGGCGGCGGCGCTTGGCGCGCGGCAGGTGCTCGCGCTCGACATCGACCCCCAGGCGTTGCGCGCGACGTCCGAGAATGCACGGAGCAACGGTGTCGCCGATCGGGTAAGTGCCATCGCGGCGGAAGCGGCGGAGCGCATGACGGTCGAACCCGCGTCGCTCGTGGTCGCGAACATTCTCGCCGGGCCGCTGGTGGAACTCGCACCGCACCTCTCGGCACTGACGACACCTGGGGGCGAGCTGACGCTCTCGGGCATCCTCGAGGCACAGGCGGGCGAAGTCGCCGACGCCTATCGCGGGGCGTTCGACATGCAGGTTGCCGGGGAGAGCGAAGGATGGGTGCGGCTGGACGGCAGGCGCCGACACCGCGCACGGCCCGCAGTCCGTGCTGCCGGTCGCGCGCTGTCGCGTGCGCTTGTGATCGGGCACGAATACCGACGTGCACCTATCTCCGAAGAACGCGATACTTCAGCCATCGGCATCGCACGCCGGCCACCGAACGATGAGCGCACGGATACCCATCCATGGTCCGCGAACCGTGAGCCGCGCCCTCCACGCCGACCCTCCGAGCGCGGGCGACTACGTTCCGGCCGGCGCTGACGGCGTGGCGGTGATGGCCCGGCGGTGATGGCCCGGCGGTGATGGCCCGGCGGTGATGGCCCGGCGGTGATGGCCGAGAGCGACCACGGCCACGGTCCGCCGCGCGGATTCCCGGTCACCGAGTTCGAGACGCGAACGGCCCGGGCGCAAACCCTGATGGCCAGGGCGCGTCTCGATGCCCTGGTGCTCACCACCGAGCCGGAGTTCCGCTATTTCACGGGCCTCCTGACCCAGTTCTGGCAGAGCCCGACCCGGCCCTGGTTCGTGGTGGTCCCCGCGACCGGCAGGCCGATCGCCGTGGTGCCGGCGATCGGGGCACACGCCATGGCCTCGACGTGGCTCGACGACGTACGCGCCTGGCCCTCGCCACGGCCGGCCGACGAGGGTGTGTCGGTGCTCGCCGAGACGCTGCGCGAGGTCGTCGGGTCCCGGTCCCGGATCGGCGTGCCCCAGGGACCCGAGACGCATCTGCGCATGCCGCTCTCGGATTACCGGCGCCTGCTCGATCTCCTGCCCGGATCGGAGGCGATCGACGCCACCCCCGTCATCAGGGCGTTGCGCATAGTCAAGTCGCCGGCGGAAATCAGGAAGATCGCGCACGTATGCGATGTCGTCTCGGGGGCATTCGAGGCCCTGCCCGACATGCTGCGCGAGGGAATGAGCGAGATCGAGATTTTCCGGGCCTTCAAGATCGCCTGCCTCGAGCGTGGTGTCGACGACGTGGCCTATCTCGTCGGCGGAGCCGGGCCGGGCGGCTACGAAAGCATCATCTCGCCACCATCGACGCGCCGCGTCGATCCGGGCGACGTGCTGATCATGGACACGGGCGCGACGTTCGACGGCTACTACTGCGACTTCGACCGGAACTACGCCATCGGCCGCGCCGGCGATGCGGTGCGAAGGGCCTACGAGGTGGTCTACGAAGCGACCGAGGCCGGCTTCGCCGCTGCCCGTCCGGGGGCGCGCTGCGCCGACGTCTTCTTCGCCATGCAGCGGGTGCTGGACGATGGCGGGGCGCTGGGCAACGAGGTGGGCCGGATGGGCCATGGCCTCGGCATGCAACTGACCGAATGGCCGTCCAACATGCCCGGGGACCACACCGAGCTGCGCCCGGGCATGGTGCTGACCCTCGAGCCGGGAATGACCTTCGCGCCGGGCGCGATGATGGTGCACGAGGAGAACATCGTCATCGGCGAGGCCGGTCCCACCTGGCTCACGCGCCGCGCGCCGCCCTCGTTGCCGATCGTCAGGGGCTGACGGGCCGGCGAGACGAGCCGCCGCCGATCCTGTACACGGTTCGTAAGCGCCCCGGGAACGGCGCTATTGACGCGGATTGATAAGGGGGCCTTGGAGCGAGTGACGAGTGAGGGTATCGGAGTCGAGCCGGGTGGGCAGCAGGGCTTCGACCTCGGCGAGTGATTGCGCCTTGGGCAGTTCGGTGAACACGTGGCGCAGGGAGGCGTAGGGTTCGAGTGCGTTGGCCCCCGCTTTCGCGGGGGCAGGCCTTGGCGGTTTCAATCAGCGAGTAGAGCCGGGCGCTGGCGTTGGCGCCGGGCACGGTATCGGCGAAGAGCCAGTTGCGTCTTCCGAGGCAGAACGGGCGGATGGCGTTCTCGACGGGGTTGGTGTCGATGCCGTAGCGGCCGTCGTCACAGAAGCGCACCAGCGCGTTCCATTGGCTGTCGAGGTAGCGCATGGCCTTGCCCAGGGGGCCGGAGGGCAGCCCCTTGGGCAGGGTGTCGTCGAGCCAGGCGCGTAGGGCGTTGAGCACCGGGACGCTCTCGGCCTGCCGGGTGCGGTGGCGCTGGTCGGGAGGGGTGTTGCGGATGCGGCGTTCGATGGCGTAGAGGGTGCGGATGCGGTGCAGCACGCTCAGGGCACGGCGCGCCCCCGCTCGGGGGCGGGGGCAGGCTCTTCGCGGGTGGGGCCGGAGGCAGCTTGTTCGGATTCAGGCCGAGGCTTTTGAGGGTGTCGGTGAACCCGCGCCGGGCATGGGCCCAGCACGCCAGGTGCACCAGCCCCTGCTCGCGTACCACCGGTCCATAGCCGCTGTAGCCGTCGGTGTGCAGCGCGCCGGTGAACCCTGCAAGCAAGCGTTTGGGGACGTCGCCGGCGCGGGTGGGGTCGTAGTCGAACACGACGATGGGCGGTTCGGAGCCTGCCCCCGCGGGCCGGAAGCGGGGGGCCGGCGCTCATCTGCGCCCAGAGTTGGGACTTCGATTGCGCGCCCTTGCCGGGTTCTTTGAGCACCTGCACGGTGGTTTCGTCCATCAGCAGGTAGGGGCGTTCGAGCAACTCCTCGCGTAGCAGGTTGACGAGAGGGACCACGAGTGCGCCGGCGCGCACCATCCACGTCGCCAGCGTGGTGCGCGAGAGGTCGACCCCGAGGCGCTTCAGTGGCTGGTGCTGGCGATACAGTGGCAGCGCATCGGCGTACTTCGCGGTGGCCACGTGGGCGAGCAGCCCGGGGCTGGCGAGGCTCCTGGGCAGCGCCTGCGCGGGCATCGCAGCGGTGCGCAGATGCCCCTCGCAGTGCGGGCAGCGATATTTGCCACAGCACGAATCCGCACCGTTCCCAATACAGAATCCGACACTGGGTGCGCCGGCGATTGGCGAACACGAACAACTGGGTCGAGAACGGGTCCATCGCCAGAGTGTCCTGCACCAGCGCGGCGAGTCCTGTAATCTGCTTCCTGAAGTCGACCGGCTCGACACATAACCAGACTTCGATGCCCTCGTTGGGCGGACGAATCATGACAGCCGGCTCGCGCAATCGAGCACCGTGGCGCAGGCCGCGGTCTCGGCGTGGTCGGGGACCTCGACGACGACGCCGTTGGGCAGATGCACCCGAAACGCGGCGCTGACCGTGGGAATGCGCACCGGCACGAAGGTGGGCGCCGCCGGGGCCGGGTCGGTGAGCACACCCCGGCGCTTGAGCGTCGAGTGCGCGCTGTACAGTGCGCTGACCGACAGCCCATGCTCTTGTGCATAGGCTTTCAGCGTCTGTCGTTGTTCACGACAGGCGCGCAGATGGTCGAGCCAGAATGGGTCGCGCGCCTTGGGACGCGCCCTTGAGCGGGCTCTCGCCTGAGCCATCACTGCCACCCTCCCACAGGACATTGGAAGGTGCACCGTGGCACGAGCCACACAGCTATGGAATGACGTACTTCTCCGGGCGCTTACCACGGTTCCGTCCGCCCGCCTGAACGTCCACTCCCTCCCCTTCGGCGCCAGCCATGCCCCTTCCCTCTTGAACGCCTCCGCCCTCTCCGTGCGGCCCACCGTCTGCTCCATCCGCGCCAGCGCCGTCACTGAACCGCCCCGGGAAACCCGGGACGGTTCAAACAGTGGGCGCCTTCCTCGGCCAGCCGCCCGACGCAGTCGGTCTTGTCGACGCAGTATCAGCCCTCCTCGCGGATGGCTGGGCAGCTTGCGCCAGGAGCGCATGGGTGCAGCTTGTTCCACCAGCGGCACATGGCCGGCGCTCCGTCCTCTCATCCGTATGTATCCGGCCGGATCCTTTCCGGCGCCAGTCTGCCCCCGTCATCCTTCGCTCCGCCTTCTTCGTGGTACTCCGCATCCTGGTTGACCTTCCACACGTCGTATTTCCGCTCGCCGGCCATGACGTTCTCCGCCGCCAGCATCGCGGTCATCATCGCGTGGTCCTGGTTGTTGTACTTGTGCATGCCGTTGCGTCCGACCGGATGCAGGCCCGGGCACTCGGCCTCGACATATCGACGAATGATCTCCACGCACTCTGCGTAGCCTTCGTCGTAGATCGGATAGGCCTTCTCCTGCCGTACGACGAATCCGTCCCGGATCTCGCCGCTACGAGCCAGGCCGAGCCGGACCAGCTCCCTCCCCGCCTTCTCGACGAGGGCCGCATCGCGGCTTGTCCAGAGCCCGTCCCCCTCGAAGCAGAAGTACTCCATCCCGAGGCAATGCCTGCCGTTGTCCGGGACCATGTCGGGCGACCATGCCCTGAAGTTCTGGATGCGGCCGACCTGCACGCCCGGGTCGTGGATGTAGAGCCACTGGTCGTCGAAACCCTGCCGGTCGTCCACGATGAGTCCGACGATGGGGAAGTCGCGGTAGCGCAACGCCTGCGCCGCCGCCCGGACCTCCGCGGGCGGGGGCGGGTCGATGCAGGCGATCAGGTCGCGGAGCGCGGCGGAAGACACCACCACGTCCGCGCCGTAGCACGTCTGCGCGCCTTCGCGGTCGCGTGCGGTCACCTCCCACTTGCCGTTCCGGCGGACCAGGCGCACGACTTCCCGGTCCATGACGATGCGCCCGCCTTGCGCTTCGATCTTCCGCCCGGCGCTCTCCCACATCATGCCGGGTCCCTTTCGCGGATAGCGGAAGGTGTCGATGAGGGTCTTGACCGTCTCCTGCGCCTGCATGTTTCCCGGGAGGAGCGCGTGTTTCAGCGCGGTCCACAGGGACAGCCCCCGGATCCGCTGCGCCGCCCAGTCCGCCGAGATCTCCTCGCAGGGCATCCCCCATACCTTCTCGGTGTAGGTCTTGAAGAAGATGTCGAACAGGCGCCGGCCGAACCGGTTGCTGACCCATTGTTCGAAATTCGCAGGATGCCGGTTCGGCAACGCCACCGCTTTCAGGTACGACAGGACGCAGAGCGACGACTCCAGCACGCCGAGCTTGCGCAGCGCGTCGCCCGCCTTGAGCGGATAGTCGAACAGTTTCCCCCGGTAGAGGATCCGGGACTTGCGCGGCCGTTCGATGAACCCCTCGTCGAGGATCTCCTCCCAGAGGTGGTTCACCTCCGCGGATTTCGAGAAGAAGCGGTGTCCGCCGATGTCGCAGAGGTATCCCTTGTAAGCGACGGTGCGGGAGATTCCCCCCAGGCTTCCGGTGCCGCGTTCCAGCACCGTCACCGGGTAACCTTCACGTGTGAGCAGATATGCGGCCGTCAGTCCGGCCGGTCCCCCGCCGATGCACAGCGTGCGGGTTTGCGCCCCGGCTTGCTCCCTCGGCGGCTGTTCCCGTCCCGTCTGTTCGGCCATTCCCATGTCTTCCCGTTACGGGGCGTTTGCCGCTGGTGCTTCCCGCTCTCCTTCCCGGCGCCGGATCGACGAACGATCGGCGTGGCCGGTGGCGCCGATCGGAGGGCCGCATCACCGTAGTATGAGCACATCCATTGATTCCTGGAAATTCTGAACTCCGAAGCTCGAGTTGGAAGTTTCGGGTTCCGACACTTGACACCATACGAATCGGCCTGCGGAGGACTCAATCCCAGCCTGTACGAGGGGGCCAGTCCATCGTAGCGAGAGATGTTGCACACCTCGCCCACCGTGATGGGTGAGCCCTCCATGCGCAGCGGCCAGGCAGCGCATGAGCGCAATGCCCTCGCGATGGAGTCGACGCCACACCTTGCGCACCTCGCAGACCTGAAAGTGTTCGTTCCGGACCCGGCGGATCGGCGTGCACTTCGGGCCGTCCGCAGCTCATCGAATCCGACACGCGGGCGGATGGCCTACACGGCACGAGGCCGCGGGCGCCTCCGGCCGGCTCCGAAGCCCGGCTACCCTGGCCCCATGCACGACGAGAACTACAAACGCCTGTTCGCCTTCCCCCGCATGGTCGAAGACCTGCTCCGCGGCTTCGTCCCCGGGGACTGGACCGCCGAGCTCGACTTCTCGACCCTGGAGAAGCTCTCCGCCGAGTTCGTCAGCGACGCGCTGCGCAAGCGCCACGGCGACACCGTCTGGCGGGTGCGCCACCGCCACGGCTGGCTGCACGTGCTGGTGTTGCTGGAGTTCCAGTCCACCGACGAGCCCCGGATGGCGCTGCGCATCCTCACCTATACGAGCCTTCTGTATCAGGAGCTCGCACGCAACGAGGCGTTGGGTCCGGACGGGCGGCTGCCGGCGGTGCTGCCGGTGGTGCTCTACAACGGGGCGTCGCGGTGGACGGCGGCGGTGGAGGTGGGGGAGTTGATTGGCCCGGTGGGTCCGTGGCTTGCGCCGTACCAGCCCTCGCAGCGCTACTTCGTGCTTGACGAGCGGCACGTGGGGGACGAGGCTTTGCCGGCGGGGAACCTGATGACGGCGGTGGTGGGGTTGGAGCGCAGCCGCTCGCCGGCGGACCTCAAGCGGGTGGTGGAGGCGCTGGTGGAGTGGTTGAGGGACCCGCGCGACGATGAGTTGAAGCATGCGTTCGCCGACTGGGTGTGGAGACTGGCGAGGTGTTTCAAGCCGGACGATGCGGAACCGCCGCCGGTGCGGACATTGGAGGGTCTGAGGATGACGCTGGAAGAACGGGTGGCCGAGTGGCCCAGGCAGTGGCTCCGGGAAGGCCACGAGCAGGGTATGAGGGAAGGCATTGAAAGGATGGCCGAGCAACTGATGCCGGCCGGTGCGAAGCTGCCTCCGGTGGAGACGCCGGAGGATGTACGGATGACGCTGGAAGAACGGGTGGCGGAGTGGCCCAGGCAGTGGCTCCGGGAAGGCCGTGAGCAAGGTCTTGAACAGGGTCTTGAACAGGGCCTCGAGCACGAACGGGCGCTGTTGCGCCGCATGGCGGCATCCCGGTTCGGAACGGAAACCGCCGAGCGCCTGTCGGGAGTGCTGGCCGGCATCGGGGATCCGGAGGCTCTGGCCGAGGTGGGGGACTGGCTGGTGCGTTGCGACACGGGGAGCGAGTTTCTCGCCCGCGTTGCGCCCGCAACGGACGGGCCGTCGGGCCGGACTTGATCGCGGGCATGTGCCTTGCGCGCCCGCGATGGGCCGGCGGGGTGCTGCTCAAGACCCTGGTCGTAGGGAGCTGAGCAAGTGCGCACGGCCGGCATCAGGCCTGACCCTGACATGGAGCACCTGCGCCCGAATCCGCGTGGACCCGGCCAGCGCAGGGCTCATGGACTCCCCTGCCCGGCGTCGCGAGCGTGAGGTGCCTGGCCCGGCA
This sequence comes from uncultured Gammaproteobacteria bacterium, assembly GCA_958295835.1. GTDB lineage: Bacteria > Pseudomonadota > Gammaproteobacteria > HK1 > HK1 > HK1. The sequence goes on along the minus strand of OY282378.1, from coordinate 1,483,403 downwards.
GAGGCGGGCCACCATCACTCCCGATTCACCCCGACCATGCGGCCGGCCTCGTCGAACCGGATCTCCACCATCCAGCCCTCCTCGCCTTGCCGCCGCTGGCCGGTCCTGATTGCGGCGACGGCGCTTCCCGGCAGCCCGCGGAGCGCACCGCAGGCGTCTCCCATGCTGCGCATTTCAACCACGCTTTCCTCGGGAGGCGCATCGGACCGGATCAGTTCCAGAACCACTGATTCGAGATCGTCGGGACGACAGTGTTCCTTGACGTAGACGAGCTGCCTCTCGTTCCCGTTCAGATACACATCGAAGCCGGCGCGGACGACGGGTTCGGCCTTCTCGCGGCGCGGACCGGCATCGGCCTTCCGCAGCAGCCGTCGGAGCAGATCGGGGATCTCGCGCGCGGCGTACTGGTGCTGCTCCCAGATCGGTAATGCGAACGTCGTGTACCCGGAGCGTTCGTACCGGAACGCAACGTCGTCCCTGACGGACCGCGCCAATTCGATGCCTGGGGTGAGTGCGCCGACGCACAACACCATGATCACGCCCGCGAGGGCGAAACGGCAAAGGTTCGGCCCGGCGCGCGCAATCTCTCGTCCATCCCGTGCGATGACGTCAACGCAGTAGTAGCAGAGCAGCAGGAGGGCGGGCATCCCTCCCCGCATCAGGAGGTCGTTGCCCGGACCGAAAAACATCCAGGGAAGCAGCAACAGCGTCGCCACACCGGCCACGAAGAAGGGCTCCCGGCGCAGCTCGGGCCGCAGCACCCACAGCAACAAGGCCAGCGCCCCGAATTCGGTCAGGTAGACCACCGGGATCCACAGCGCCAGCAGGACCGCGTTGTGCCGCTCCCACATCCAGCCCGAGGGAAAGTCCAGCGAGCCGGACATCAGATAGAGCGCCACCAGAGCGGCCAACGGCCCCGCCAGACACAGATTGGGCCAGCGCAGAAAGGGGCGCGGGCCGTTCTCCCACAGCAGGACTGCGACCAGAGGCAGCAGGCCGACGGCGACGAACGCGGACCAGAAGGGCGCCGCCGCCAGTACGACGCCGCTCACGGCCAGAAACCGGGGCCGACGGCACAGATGCAGCAACAGCAAGGTGTACAGGCCGGCGGGAATGAAGTGCTGCGGGACCCACATCAGGCCGGTCATGTGCGACGACAACTGGGTCGGGGTTCTCCAGTGGCGATCCCATTCGATGTGGCTGCACCATTCGACATCCCCGTAGCCCAACCGGATCCGGCGGTCGACGCCCTCACCGAAGCACTCCCAACCTCCGCGCAGGAAGTCCATGCCGCTGAACAAGACGAAGATCGTCGCAGCCGTCCACAGCGCGCCCCGGCCGCGGAATCGCCGAACGAACAGGAGCAGGACGAGCGTCACCCCGAGCCACGTCCAGAGCGGCACCGCCCAGCTCAACGCCGCCGGCCCTCCCACACGGGCGGCCAGCCCCGGCGCCATGTACCAGCCGAGGTAGTAGCGCAGCAGAGGGCGCGCGACCGGATTGGATTCCGAAGGCAAATGGTCCGAGAGCACGTCCCGGAGGAACACGGGCCATGGTTGACGGCCCAGATCGAGCAACGTCGTGCGATGCCCGAGCCAATCGCCGTTCCCGCCGTCGAACACCCCGCCGGCAGCCGTCAGCATCACCCAACCCAACGCCAGCAGCGCGCAAGCGACAACGACCGGCCTGCTGCGGGGGGGGGGGGGGGGGGAGGGGGGATCCACGCCAGGAACCCGCCTGCGCCGGCCACAGCCCCACTCCCAGCAACGCGACCGCCGGCAGGCCGAGCCACCATTCGAACCACCCTGCCAGCCAGATGCACACCGGCAGCATCAGGTAGAGGATGGCGAGCCGATGCGGCAGCGGAAGCCTGTCGCTCACCGGCGTTCCGGCGGGGCGGTCCTCCCGGACGACCCCCGTGGGTGAAATCCGGCGATCGGGAGCGCCGCGGCGACGCTCTGCGCGCCTTCCCGTGCCCTGCTCTTCATGCTACCGGCGGCGGGTCGGGTCCAGTCGCGTCCACCGAAGGGCCGCTTCGGAATTTTTCCGAAGAGCCGGGCTCCTCCGCTCACAAGAACGCTGCCGTTCATCGGTTCACCGTTTCCCGACGACGGCCTCGGGAGGGAGGGACGTGGATCTGTCGTAGAGGTAGAGATGAAAGTTCGCGTCAAACAAAAGCGCCCCGGTGAAGGAGACCAGAGGACGGATCTCGGGGAACTGCTCCAAGGGGAGCAGCAGGGGACGGTTCCGGATCACGACCACCGGGCCGCCCTCGCGGGCGGCGAGCGCCGCGGTGCGTGAGAGCAGCTCGGTGTCGGTGACGGGGATCCCGCGCGTGGTGTCCCAACGGATGAAGGACCCCGCCCGATCCGGGCGGGCGTAATGGATGGACGGCTTGTGCTCGAGAAAGCCGAGTACGGCGCTGGCCACATAATCCTCATCGCCGATCATCGGCAGCGCATCGAGCGATTCGGTCCGGAGATGCTCGGCCGTGCGCTGGGCGAGTGAGAAGGGGAGGAGCAGGTCGACCCCGAGCGCACGCAACCCCCCGAAGGCGTGGAACGCCAGGAACAGGCTCAGGAGGACAGAGCGGACAGCCGTACGCCGACGGTGCCCGTGCAACACGGAGGGTCGATCGGAGGGCGGAGACGGGGCAAGCGCCTGCCGGCCCCAGAGCAGCACCAGGGAGGCGACGAGCAGGAAGCCATGGTGGCGGAGGCTGCCCGAGTAGTACACGTAGGTGAACGCCAGCAGGCCGGCGACGGCGCAGAGATACACCGCCAGAGGGACGGTCCGTCGCCGGTGGCACCAGATGATCGCGGCGAGAAGAATGCAGGCCACCGGCACGGAGTACAGCGCCCCGAGGTCGGCGAATCCGCCCGGGACGTTGTGCATCCAGAAAGGAAAATCCCGCCCGAGAGGGAAGAAGAACACGAAAGGAAGAAGGCTGAGGCACTCGGTGAAACGGATCGCATCGAAATGCAGGGTGGGTACCACGGAAGCGGCTATGCCGGCGACACCGACATCGGGAGGGGGCAGGAGTTGCGCCACCAGGAGAAGGAAGCCGGAGAGTGCGAGGAGGAAGGCAGCACGGATCCGGCGCGACGCCACGGAGGAGCCGCCGACCAGGGCGCGACCGTGCAACACGAAATCGAGCACCAGCCCGAACAGGAGGGCCAGGGCAAGGATGGCGCCATGAACGCTCGTGTGGCTGAGCAGGAACAACGCAAGCCCCAGACGAACGGGACGACGCCAGCGATCGCGCAGGAAGATGCAGGCGACGACGACCAGCAGGAGGCTCAGGGCATACGAACGGGAAATCACCCCGTACTCGTAGAGCGGGAAGTAACCGAAGGCGAACAGGGTGCTTTGCAGCCGATTGAATGGCGCGAAACGGGCGACGAGGAAGACGGTCGTGGAGGCGATGACGAGGTGCAGCGCCTGCATGGCCACGGGGGAAGTCGTCACCCGCGCCAGGGGCATGAGCAGCAGGTACCACAGGACGGGATGGCCTTCGTACTTCAGGTTTGCGAGCAGGTCCGCGGGGTCCGTGCTGTCGCGAGCCAGCAGCCAGGCCTGCAACTCGTCGTGCCACATTTCGTGATGGGACAGCCCGAAGGCGAGCAGCAGCGCATACACCGCGGTCAGGCCGGCAGGGAACCGGAGATTGGAAAATGCGGGAGACGAGACGGAAGCCGGGGCGTCGCGGGAGCCGGGGTCCGGAGCAGTCATGGGTGGCGGCAGACCCGGCGCGGGAACGGAAGCCATCGGACGAACGAGACCTCGGGAGGAGGACAGAGGCAGGACGCCGCGAGCGCGCGAAGTATGGCGGTCAGTGTAACAGCGTCGTACGCGAACATGACGTGACGTCCCAGGTGCACCATCCGATCCCGCCATGCCTTGATGTCCGCCGGCCTGCATGGCCCGGAGTCCGTCACCGGTGATCGGCTTCACCGGAATACGCAGTCGAGGCGATCCGCTGCCGCCGCGACGTGGTCCGGGCGCGTCCCATCCGATGCTTCATCCTGTTCGTCACCCGCGCGATTCCCGAGCGGCCTTTCAAGCGGATGACGTTGCAGCTTTCCTTGCGGGGATCTTCTCCACATCCTCCCGGGAACGCTGTCCCACCTGGCTGATTTGCTCCGCGTTCCGTGCCCCTTGCGGTCGTGGCGCAGGCGCGGCCGGTGGGCGCTTCGGGCCGTCCGCGGCCCATCGAATCCGACACGCGGGCGGATTGCCTACACGGCACGAGGCCGCGGGCACATCCGGCCGGCTCCGAAGCCCGGCTACCCTGGCCCCATGCACGACGAGAACTACAAGCGCCTCTTCGCCTTCCCCCGCATGGTCGAAGACCTGCTCCGCGGCTTCGTCCCCGGGGACTGGACCGCCGAGCTCGACTTCTCGACCCTGGAGAAGCTCTCCGCCGAGTTCGTCAGCGACGCGCTACGCAAGCGCCACGGCGACACCGTCTGGCGGGTGCGCCATCGCCACGGCTGGCTGCACGTCCTGGTGCTGCTGGAGTTCCAGTCCACCGACGACCCGGACATGGCGTTGCGCATCCTGGAGTACACGGTGCTGCTGTACCGGGAGCTTTCGCGCAACCGGGCGTTGGGTCCTGACGGCAAGCGCCCGGCGGTGCTGCCGGTGGTGCTCTACAACGGGGCATCGCCGTGGACGGCGGCGGTGGAGGTGAGGGAGTTGATTGGCCCGGTGGGTCCGTGGCTTGCGCCGTACCAGCCCTCGCAGCGTTACTTCGTGCTTGACGAGCGGCACGTGGGGGACGAGGCTTTGCCGGCGGGGAACCTGATGACGGCGGTGGTGGGGTTGGAGCGCAGCCGCTCGCCGGCGGACCTCAAGCGGGTGGTGGAGGCGCTGGTGGAGTGGTTGAGGGACCCGCGCGACGATGAGTTGAAGCATGCGTTCGCCGATTGGGTGTGGAGGTTGGCGAGGCGTTTCAAGCCGGGCGATGCGGAGCCGCCGCCGGTGCGGACATTGGAGGGTCTGAGGATGACGCTGGAAGAACGGGTGGCCGAGTGGCCCAAGCAGTGGCTCCGGGAAGGCCGCGAGCAAGGTCTTGAACAGGGTCTTGAACAGGGCCTCGAGCACGAACGGGCGCTGTTGCGCCGCCAGGCGGGATCCCGGTTCGGGGAGGAAACCGCCGAGCGCCTGTCGGGAGTGCTGGCCGGCATTGCGGACCCGGAGGGTCTGGCCGAGGTGGGGGATTGGCTGGTGCGTTGCGACACGGGGAGCGAGTTTCTCGCCCGCGTTGCTCCCGCAACAGACGGGCCGTCGGGGCGGACCGGCACGGCATCTGAGGCGGATTGACGGAGCCGCCGGCCCCGCGCCTGGTCAAGACGTGGGGCTCGTGCTTCCGGGACCGGCAGGCACGTTACCTGCACTTTCGAATCGACCGCTTTGCGGTATCTTCACGCCGCCGGTAGCAGCGGGCGAAGAAGTGGGACGCAAGACCCGCGGAGCAGGAAGAAATGCGGCAAAGGACACTCTGGATACTGGTGGCGGTGATCCTCGGTGTTGTGCTGGGCATGTTCGCGCTAAGCACGACGGAGCAGGAAAGGGAATCACCGGAAGATGAAACGGGCCTCCTGTACCAGGTCATGGTGGCCTTGGGGGATCACGAGGCGGCGCAAGCGCTGAAGCCCGACGAACGGAAGATCGGGCACGGTGCGATGATCCAGCGCCTCGAAGGAGGCCGGACGGGCGAGAAGAGAGGGTGGGCGCACCGCAACGGAACACGCAGCGGCACCCTGCGGGTGACCGCCTCGCGGCGCGACGCGCACGGGCGACCATGCCGGACCCTGGAAATGGAGTGGATCATCGGCGGGTTCGAGGGTGGCGGAACGTCCGAGTTCTGCAAGGTGGACGAGGAGGAATGGGAACTGGTCCGGGAATGAGCTTCGGGGCGCCGGCGTGCGCCGGATTCGAGCCGCCGGCCCCGTCCATCCTGCCGTGGCGTTCCCGTCGTCCTCTCGCGGTTGCAGTGCGAACAGGGTGCGCGTTCCATCCACCCTGAAGGATCACGATCTTCCGGGCGGGGTTCCCCCCTTCTCGCCGCTCGTTCACGGCGTGCGCGTCCGTCGCCTACGTCTTCCGCGACCCAGTGCCCTTTCCACCGGCTCCGATACAACCCTACGGTACCCGCGTGTCCCACGACACGGTGCGCTCATGCCGCAAGACGCCTCCCGCAAGCTTCTGTTCTCCCACCCACGGATGGTCGAAGATCTCCTCGGAGGGTTCGTCGCCAAATCGTGGAGCGACGCCCTCGACTTCGCCACGCTGGAGAATCGCTCCGCCGCCTTCGTCAGCGACGGCCTGCGCCAACGCTACGGCGATTCGCTGTGGCGGCTGCGCTGCGGCGAGACCTGGCTCTACGTGCTGCTGGAATTCCAGTCCACCGTGGACCGGTCCATGGCCGTACGCCTGCTGACCTATACCGGGCTGCTGTACCAGGACCTGTTCCGGCGCGGAGAGGTGAGCCCGGACGGGAAGCTGCCCCCGGTGCTGCCGGTGGTGTTCTACAACGGTCGCCGCTCGCGGTGGACGGCGCCCCTCGACATGACGGACACGGTCTCTTCGGTGGCGGAGGCATTGGGACGGTACCAGCCGTCGCTACGGTACTTCCTGCTTGACGTTGGAAGGTACGGGGCGGACGATTTGCCGCACCGGAACTTGGTGTCGGCGCTGATCCTGCTGGAGAACAGCCGCACGCCGGGGGAGTTGGAGCGTGCGCTGGACAGGTTGGTGGCCTGGGTGCGTGGTCCGGGCGAGCGCGAATTGAAGCGGACGTTCGGGGGGTGGATTCGGCAGGTGCTGTTGCGGGGGCAATTCCCGGAGGCGGCCCTGGAGCGTGCGGCGGAATTGGAGGAGGAGAGGACGATGCTGGAAGAACAGGTGCAGGAGTGGACGAGGCAGTGGTTCGAGGAAGGCCGTGAGGAAGGCCGCGAACAAGGTCGGGCTGAAGAACGGGCGTTGCTGTGTCGTCAGGCGGCACGGAAGTTCGACGCCGACACGGCCGAGCGGCTGTCGGGAGTGTTGAACGGACTCGCGGATCCGGAGCGGTTGGCCGAGGTCGGGGAGTGGATCATCGAGTGCGGGACGAGCGCCGAGTTGCTTGGCCGCGCCGGTGGCATAGATCAGGCATCGGACGATTAGCCGAGCGCGGTCCTCATGCAACTCCTCCGCGACTGGTCCGGATGCATCTCACGGCGCGCGATGCGCTGCTCCTGGACTTCGATACGGCCTCGGTGGGAGCGGAAACACCGAGCTTTGCAAAGTGGACGAGGCGGAATGGGCGCTGGTCCGGGAATGAGCTTCGGGGCGTCGGTGTGCGCCGGATTCGAGCCGCCGGCCCCGTCCATCCTGCCGTGGCGTTCCCGTCGTCCCCTCGCGTCGGGTCATGCTCTCATGGACAGGAATCGGGGGCCTCGTCTTCCAGCCGTTCCGTACCCTCGTTTCATTGATCCTCTCCTCGTTCTCCGCCGATCCTGTACACGGTTCCGTCCGCCCGCCTGAACGTCCACTCCTTCTCCTTCGACACCAGCCATGCCCCTTCCCTCCTGAACGCCTCCGCCCTCTCCATGCGGCCCCCCGTCTCCTCCATCCGCGCCAGCGCCGTCACCACCATGTACCGCTCGGGCATCCCCATGGGTTCCGGTCCCATCCCCCCATCCCTGATTTCCCGGAACGACTCGTGGCCGATGCTTTGCGCCCTCTCGCCCGGGCGGTTCCACCTCTCCAGCAGATCGAGCAGGACGTCCCGCCCTTCCTCCACTCGTCCCGCGGCTTCCAGCGCCAGTCTGAGCATCATCTTCGCCCTGGGGGCGTCGGGGTAACGGGCCGCCCTCTCGGTTGCCTTTTCCAGAGCTTCGTCCACCCGTCCCGTCTCGAGCAGTGCAGCGACCTGCTGGTCTCTTGCCCGCCCCACCGGCCACGGGCTTCCCATCGACGTCCTGGCCAGATGGGCGTACCACGCCGCATCGTTGGTGTACGCGAATCCGTAGTCCCAGTGCATCGTGAGTGCCAGGGCCGCTCCTGTCACGACGCCCATCCGTCGTCCCCGTGCCGCCCAACGGGCGCCGGCCCCCGCTCTCGCCTTCATTCGAGCTTCCCACAGTATCCATCCCCCGATGATGGCCAGCCACGGAAACAGCGCCGCCACGTAGCGGTGCCTCGAGTTGTTGAACGATCCCACCAGTCCCTGATGGTCGAGGACCCCCAGGTATGGGGCCACCGCCACCGTGAACCCCACTGCTGCGATGAATACGCCTTTCGGTACGCGCTCGCGCCATGCCCAGAGCAGGGCCGCCACGGCTGCCAGCCCCATCGACGCGGCCCACACCCCTGGGCTGTCCCCCTCCAGCGCCCAGAAATGCCAGCCCAGCCCCGCCGGGTCGGGCACCACCGAGTAATAGAGATGGTTCCACCACGTCGTTGGTCCCAGCATCAGGTGCTCGACCCAGTCGAGCCCCGCATCCAGATGCCTTCGCCCCAGCTCGCTTTCGTATGCATACCACCCCCATGCACCCAACCCCACCATCGGGAGCGCCACTGCACCGAGCTTCATCCCCAGCGTTGTGCTCCACCCCTCTTCCCGCCACCACTGCGCCAGCACCAGGTAGCCAGCAGCAGCACGGCCGGGGTCTTGCACAGTACCCCGATTCCGCCGAGCGCGGCCGTCCCCGCCACCCGTGCCCAGCCGGCCGTCCCCCCTCCCCCGGTCCAGACGTGCAGCGCAGCGAGTACGCACAGCGTCGACAGGACGTCCTTTCTTCCCACCACCGCTGCGACTGCCTCCATCTGGCTTGGATGGACCGCGAACACGCACGCCACCGCCCATGCGCCCGGGACGCCCAGCTTCTCCAGCAGCCGCCACAGCAACCAGGCGTTCGCGCAGTGCAGAGCCACGTTCGTCGCATGGAAGCCCGGACCCCAGAATCCTTGCCACAACTTGTGCTCGAGCCAGTACGTCGTGTACAGGACCGGCCAGTAGTGTTGTTCCAAACCGTACGTCTCTTCCGGCACCCGCTCGGGCCACCAGATCCGCCGGAGCCCTTCCCAGTCCGCCAGCAGGGGGTTTCCCCTCACGTACTCCGCGTCGTCGAACGCGAATCCTCCTCCCGCCAGCACGGGCAGGAAGTACAGTGCGGTCATCCCCAGCAATGCGATTCCTCTGGCCCTCTCCTTGCGCATTCCGTAGTGCCTTTCTCTCTACCTTCGTCCCCGAAACTGATTTTCTCCGTTTCCACACTTGCCGCAACAGGGCATATCGCCGTGCGCCTGCCGACCTGTGCCGGGCTGCTGTACCAGGACCTGTTCCGGCGCGCAGAGGTGGGCCCGGACGGGAAGCTGCCCCCGGTGCTGCCGGTGGTGTTCTACAACGGTCGCCGTTCGAGGTGGACGGCGCCCCTCGACGTGACGGACACGCTCTCTTCGGTGGCGGAGGCATTGGCGCGGTATCAGCCGTCGCAGCGGTACTTCCTGCTTGACGTTGGAAGGTACGGGGCGGACGATTTGCCGCGCGGGAATCTGGTGTCGGCGCTGATCCTGCTGGAGAACAGCCGCACGCCGGGGGAGTTGGAGCGTGCGCTGGACAGGTTGGTGGCCTGGGTGCGTGGTCCGGGCGAGCGCGAATTGAAGCGGACGTTCGGGGGGTGGATTCGGCAGGTGCTGTTGCGGGGGCAATTCCCGGGGGCGGTCCTGGAGCGTGTGGCGGAATTGGAGGAGGAGAGGACGATGCTGGAAGAACAGGTGCAGGAGTGGACGAGGCAGTGGTTCGAGGAAGGCCGTGAGGAAGGCCACGAACAGGGCCTGGAGCGTGGTATCGAGCAAGGTCGGGCTGAAGAACGGGCGTTGCTGTGTCGCCTGACGGCACGGAAGTTCGACGCCGACACGGCCGAGCGGCTGTCGGGGGTGTTGAACGGACTCGCGGATCCGGAGCGGCTGGCCGAGGTCGGGGAGTGGATCATCGAGTGCGGGACGAGCGCCGAGTTGCTTGGCCGCGCCGGTGGCATAGATCAGGCATCGGACGATTAGCCGAGCGCGGTCCTCATGCAACTCCTCCGCAACTGATCCGGATGCATCTCACGGCGCGCGATGCGCTGCTCCTGGACTTCGATGCGGCCTCGGTGGGAGCGGAAACACCGAGCTTTGCAAAGTGGCGAGGTGGAATGGGCGCTGGTCCGGAGGTGGGCTTCGGGGCGTCGGTGTGCGCCGGATTCGAGCCGCCGGCCCCGTCCATCCTGCCGTGGCGTTCCCGTCGTCCCCTCGCGGTTGCAGTGCGAACAGGGTGCGCGTCCGTCCATATAACGTTCAAGCTCCGGCGAACAGCGAGGGAAGAGCCATGCGGATCGTGAGCTGGAACGTCAACGGGTTGCGGGCGTGCGCGAAGAAGGGGTTCCTCGATGCGCTCGCACGGTCGGAGGCGGATGTCCTGGGGATCCAGGAGATGAGGGCGTTCGAGTCGCAGCTTCCCGGCGAGGTGCGCTCGCCCGAGGGTTGGCATACCCGTTTCGTGGCGGCCGAGCGCGCGGGCTACAGCGGCATCGGGCTGTTCACGAAGGCGGCGCCCGATCGAACCGAGGACTCCCTCGGGGAGCCGCGCTTCGACGTCGAGGGCCGGTATCAGCTCGCGCGCTTCGGCAAGACCGTGGTGGTCAACGCCTACTTTCCGAACGGCAGCGGCAAGGAACGGGACAACAGCCGCGTCCCCTACAAGCTCGACTTCTACCGCGCGGTGTTCGATCGGGTGGAACGCCTGCGGCGGCGCTACCACGTGTTCGTCATCGGGGACTGGAACACTGCGCATACCGGGATCGACCTCGCCCGGCCCGCCGCGAACCGCAAGACCAGCGGCTTTCTCCCCGAGGAATGCGCGGAGATGGACCGCTGGCTGGCGGCCGGATGGGTCGATACGTTCCGCAAGCGCAATCCCGGCGCGACCGGGCATTACACCTGGTGGGCGCAGAGGAGCGGGGCGCGGGCGAGGAACGTCGGGTGGCGCATCGATTACGTGCTCGCCTCGCCCGGCGCGATGCGGCGGGTGCGGGATGCGTTCATCTGGCCGCACGTGACGGGCTCGGACCACTGTCCCGTCGGGGTCGACGTGGAGGATTGATCGCGGAGGCGCCCGAGCGGCCGCGCCGGTGAGGCATTCGACGGCAGGCATCTCGATGGTGCGAGTCGATGTCCATGCCCTGAGTCAATTGCCACATCGGCGGGATGTGTTTAGATTCACCGGCCGGGCATCGGACGCTTCACCCTCCTTCTTGCCTGCTCACTGCGGATTACCGGCTGCTTGCGCCTTCGCCGAGACGCTCGCGATGCAGATACGTTCGTTCAGATGGCCGAATCAGGTCGTGCTCGCGCACATTGCCGAGGCAGCCGGCGTCGCCGCCATCGCGGGGCGCGGGCGAACGCACCGCGAAGAACCCGGGAGGCTCGCCGCGTGAGCTCGTCCGGCTCGCCGGATTCGCCGGAGGGAGGCCGTACCGCGGCATCGCACCTCGATGTCATGGACAAGCGCAGCTCGAAGCCGTTGCGGGTGTGCGTCAAGGAATCGGTGGAGAGCTATCTCCGCCATCTCGATGGCCATGAGGTGTCGGAGTTGTTCGACCTGGTCATGGTCGAGGTCGAAGCCCCCCTGCTCGAATCGGTGCTCGCGCACACGAACGGGAACCAGAGCCGGGCCGCGTCCATGCTCGGCATCAATCGGGCGACGCTGCGCAAGAAGCTCAAGCGTCATGACCTCATCTGACGTTCGATGGCGCCTGCATCGCGCGCCGCCGCGACCGCCGCCCGGAACGCGGTGTCCGATGCGGCGAGGAGAGGGTGAATGAGCGTAGTCGCGCGTGCCCTCATCAGTGTCTCGGACAAGACCGGAATCGTCGAATTCGCCCGCGCCCTGCACGAGCTGGGCATCGAGATCCTCTCGACCGGCGGCACTGCGAAGCGGCTGGGCGACCGGGGGATCCCGGTGCTGGAGGTCTCTTCGTACACCGGGTTTCCGGAGGTGATGGACGGCCGCGTCAAGACCCTGCATCCGAGGATCCACGGCGGCCTTCTCGCGCGGCGCGATACCGACCGCGATGCGATGCGGGAGCACGGCATCGCGGGGATCGACCTGCTGGTCGTCAACCTCTATCCGTTCGAGCAGACCGTGGCGAATGCGGACTGCGAGCTCGCGACCGCGATCGAGAACATCGACGTCGGCGGTCCGGCGATGCTGCGAGCCGCCGCGAAGAACCATGCGTGGGTGACGGTCGTCGTGGATACGGATGACTATGCCGCGGTGCTCGGGGAGCTTCGCGCGGGCGGCGCGGTCGCGCCCGCCACCCGGTTCCGCCTCGCGGTCAAGGCGTTCGAGCACACCGCGCGCTACGACGGCGCGATCGCCGGCTACCTCGGCGCGCGGGACGGCACGGCGGCGGCGCCGGCCGCGTTCCCCCGAACCCTGAACCTCCGGTACACGAAATCGCAGGAGATGCGTTACGGCGAGAACCCCCATCAGCGCGCGGCGTTCTACGTGGAGCACGGAGGGACGGAGGCGGGCGTGGCGACGGCGCGGCAGCTCCGGGGCAAGGCGCTCTCGTTCAACAACGTGGCCGATACCGACACCGCCCTCGAATGCGTGAAGAGCTTCGAAGAGCCGGCCTGCGTGATCGTCAAGCACGCAAACCCCTGCGGCGTTGCGGTCGGGGCCGTCATTCGCGATGCATACCATCGTGCATTCAGGACCGATCCGACATCCGCGTTCGGCGGCATCATCGCGTTCAACCGCGCGCTCGATACGCAGACCGCCGCGGCGATCGTCGAGCGGCAGTTCGTCGAGGTCGTAGTCGCGCCCTGCATCGAGGCCGGGGCGCTCGCATCGTTCGCGAGCAAGGGGAACATCCGGGTACTGGAGTGCGGCGAGCTCTCCCTCGCGCCACGTGCCGCATTCGACTTCAAGCGCGTCACCGGCGGGCTGCTGGTCCAGGACCGCGATACCGGCGCAGTGGCCGCGGGCGATCCGGAGGTCGTGACCCGGCGCGCGCCCACCGACGCGGAGATGCGGGATCTCCTCTTCGCATGGAAGGTCGTCAAGTTCGTGAAGTCGAACGCCGTCGTCTACTGCCGGGACGGCATGACCATCGGGATCGGGGCGGGGCAGATGAGCCGTGTCTACTCCGCGAAGATCGCGGGCATCAAGGCCGTGGACGAGGGGATCGAGGTTCGCGGCTCGGTCCTCGCATCGGATGCGTTCTTTCCGTTTCGCGACGGGATCGACGCGGCGGCCGAAGCCGGGGTCAGCGCGGTGATCGAGCCTGGCGGGTCGATGCGCGACGAGGAGGTCATCGCGGCGGCCGACGAGCACGGGATGGCGATGGTGTTCACCCACATGCGGCACTTTCGGCACTGAACCGCGGTCGTGGACGACGTGGCTCCGGCGCTCGGCTCCCGAACCTCTCCGGCCGGCGACCCGCTCACCGTGCTCGTCGTGGGCGGCGGCGGGCGCGAGCACGCGCTGGCGTGGAAGCTCGCGCAGAGCGGGCGGGTGGCGCGGGTGCTGGTGGCGCCGGGCAATGCGGGGACCGCGCGCGAGCCCGGGGTCGAGAACGTCGCAGTGGGAGCCGAGAACATCGAAGGACTGGCCGCGCTCGCGCACGGGCGCTCGGTCGATCTCACCGTCGTAGGACCCGAAGTGCCGCTGGTCGCGGGGATTGCGGACCGGTTCGAAGCGGAAGGACTTCGCATCTTCGGTCCCAGCGCCGCTGCGGCGAGGGTGGAGGGCTCGAAGGCGTTCACCAAGGCGTTCCTCGCAAGCCACGGCATTCCGACCGCACGCTACGCCGAGTTCACCGTCGCGGACAAGGCGGCTGCCCGCGTTCGCCAGCAAGGAACGCCTGTCGTGATCAAGGCGGACGGGCTGGCGGCGGGCAAGGGGGTCGTCGTCGCGCAATCGGAGCCCGAGGCGCTGGCCGCCGTGGACGAAATGCTCTCCGGCCGTGCGTTCGGCGACGCCGGACGCAGGATCGTGATCGAGGAGTTTCTTGTCGGCGAGGAAGCGAGCTTCATCTGCGTCGTCGGCGGCGGGAGGGCGGTGCCGCTGGCATCGTCGCAGGACCACAAGGCGGCGGGTGAGGGAGATACGGGGCCGAACACCGGCGGGATGGGCGCATATTCTCCTGCGCCGGTCGTCGATGCCGCGGTGCATGAACGCATCATGCGCGAGATCATCCGTCCGGCGGTGGAAGGTCTGGCGGCCGCCGGAATCCCCTATACCGGGTTTCTGTACGCCGGGCTCATGATCGATGCCGGCGGCGCCCCCCGGGTGATCGAGCTCAACTGCCGGCTCGGCGACCCGGAAGCGCAGCCGATCCTGCTCCGCCTGCGTTCCGACCTCATCGGCCTCATCGAGGCCGCGCTCGACGGCAGCCTCGCCGGCGTGCGGCCCGAATGGGACGACCGCGCGGCGCTCGGGGTGGTGATGGCTGCGGCCGGCTATCCCGGAAGCTGCGACAAGGGACACCCGGTGACCGGGCTCGACGACGATGTGCCGCACACGAAGGTCTTCCATGCCGGCACGTCCGCCGACGGAAACCGCGTGGTGACGTCGGGAGGGCGGGTCCTGTGCGTGTGCGGCCTCGGAGACGACGTGGGCGCCGCGCAATGCCGGGCCTTCGAACGAGTCGGGACGATCGGGTGGAACGGCGCCTGGCACCGGCGGGACATCGGACACCGTGCAATTGCCCGCGAACGCGGCCGGCGCCGGCACTAGCCCGCGTTTCCCGCCAGCCCTCGACGGCGGACGCGGATCCGGCGGCATCGGCCGCGCCTTGGCGCGCCGTCCCTGGCGCCGCCCCTCGGGGCGCACCGCCCGCGGATGAAGCCGCCCCGCTTCGACTACGTCCGGACCGCCTCGGTCGAGGAGGCGATCGACGTGCTCACGGAGCACGGCGAGGACGCCCGCGTGCTCGCCGGCGGCCAGAGCCTCGTGGCGATGCTCAACATGCGACTGCTCGCACCCGAGGTAGTCGTCGACATCTCGCGGGTGCCCGAACTCGCGACGATCACCCGCACCGAGGACGCTGTCGAGATCGGCGCCGCGGTGACCCAGGCGGCGACGCAACGGCTCGAAGGCCTGGCTTCGCACCTCCCGCTCGTCGCCCGGGCGCTGCCGTTCGTCGGGCACGTCCAGACCCGCGCCCGCGGCACGGTATGCGGCTCCATCGCGCACGCGGACCCGAGCTCGGAGCTGCCGCTGTGCCTCGCCGCGCTGGAAGGCGAGGTCGTGTTGCGCTCTGCGCGAGGAACCCGGGTCATGGCGGCCGCGGACTTTCAGGGAGGGGTGCTCACCACCGCATGCGCGCCGGACGAAATGATCGCGGCGGTCCGCTTCCCGCTCCAGGCGCCCGGGGACGGATGCGCATTCACCGAGCTCGGCATCCGCCACGGCGATTTCGCGATCGTGGCGGTGGCGGCGCTGGCGAACGCGGCCCGCGTGCGAGTGGCGATCGGCGGCTGCTCCGATCGGCCACATGCCGTGGAGCTTCCACCGCTTGCGGGCGATGCGCTCGCAGAGGCGATGAATGCCCTGGCCTGGTCGCTGCCCTTCGACGACGATCGCCACGCCAGCGCACGGTACCGTCGCGACCTCGTGCGCATCCTGGGACGACAAACGGTGGAAGCCGCGATCCGATGCCGAAGCCGAGCACACACACCCGGCGCCGGGGCGCCGCGCCGTTGAAAGACCACGGCGCCGGGCACGATCTCGTGGGCGCCTTGCGACGCCGATCGGTGGAGACGACAATCCGATGCCGAAGCTGAGCGCGCATACCCGGCACCGGGTCACGGTGACCCTGAATGGCCGGCGAGCCGAAGGCGATGCCGAGCCGCGACTGCTGCTGTCGGATTTTCTCCGCCACGAGCTGGGCGCCACCGGCGTCCACGTCGGCTGCGAACACGGGATATGCGGCGCATGCACGGTACGGATCGACGGCGAGCTCTCGCGCGCGTGTCTGGTCCTCGCGGTCCAGGCCGACGGCTCGACCATCGAGACCGTCGAAGGGCTGAGCCGGGGCGGGACGCTGTCGGAGCTTCAGGCGGCATTCCGGCGCCACCACGCGCTCCAGTGCGGCTACTGCACGCCGGGAATCCTGATCTCGCTCAACCACCTGCTCGAGCGCGAGCCCGCGCCGGACGAGGCGCGGATCCGCGAGGTGCTCGGTGGACATCTGTGCCGCTGCACCGGCTATGCCACCATCGTCGATGCGGCCCTCGACGTGGCCGGACGCTCCGCCGCTCCTCCGGACGACTGAGGCGGCCACGGTGCTCGACCCCCGGCCGTATTCTCCTCTACGTCGTCCAACCCGGGCCGTCCGCTTCCGCTGCCGGTCCGGTGCGCCACGTCGCAATCCTTCGCCAGCCGCTTCGAAGCGCCACGTTTGAGGTATCACCATGCTCGACCTCGGACGGACATGCCTCTACGTCACCGAACGTGAACCCTCCGCCACCGCGATCATCGACGGCGACCTGACACTGACCTGCGCGGCGTGGCTGGATCGCACGTTGCGCACGGTGGCAGGACTCGACGCGATCGGGATGCGCCGCGGCGACCGCCTCGTCACCAGCCTCCGGAACCGCATCGAGGCCGCGACCCTGCACTGGGCCTGCCAGCTCGCCGGGGTGGTGGTCACGCCGGTGAACTGGCGCGCGACGCCCGAGGAGCTCGACTACGTGCTCGGCGATGCCGGCGCACGGGCGGTGTGCTTCGAGCCGGTTTCCGCGGATGCGGTCGCGAACGCGGCCCGCGCCGGCGACATTCCCCGGATCGCGGCGGACGGCGCCGCCGGCGGCACCCTGGCATTCGACGACCTTTCCGGCTACGCACCGGCGGACGCGGCTCCGCGGGCGGGACCGGACGACGTCTCCGTGATGCTCTACACCTCCGGCACCACGGGACGCCCGAAGGGGGTACCGAGAACACACGCCGCCGAGCGCGCCGCCGCCCTCGCCCACGTCGCGCAGAACCGCTACGGCTACGGCGAACGCACCCTCGGGGTGATGCCGCTCTACCACACCATGGGCGTGCGCTCCCTGCTCTCGACGGCGCTCATCTCGGGCGCGTACGTCTGCCAGCCACGGTTCGATCCCTCGGGCGCCCTCGACCTGATCGCGCGCCACCGGATCACCCACCTCTTCCTCGTGCCGACCCTGTACCACGATCTCCTCGCCGATCCCGCCTTCGAGTCGGCGGACGTGTCGAGCGTGCGCAAGCTCGGGTTCGCGGGCGCTCCGATGACCGACGGCCTGCTGCGCCGGCTCGCCGAGGCGTTCCGCCCCGAGCTCTTCGTCAACCACTACGGCTCGTCCGAGATCTACACCTTCACGGTCTGTCCGGACGCCCCCGCCAAGCCGGGCTCGGCCGGGAAGGCGGGCATCAACCAGCGCATCCGGGTGGTGCGCATCGGTAGCGAGGATCCGGACGAGGCCCTGCCGCCCAACGAGGAAGGCGAGATCATCGCCTCGCTCGAATCCGACGAATCGTTCTCCGGGTACTGGCGCCGCCCCGACGCCGACGCGAAGGCGCTCCACGCGGGCTGGTACTTCACCGGCGACGTCGGCTGCGTCGACGACGACGGTGACCTCTTCGTCACCGGGCGGGTCGACGACATGATGATCTCCGGCGGCGAGAACGTCATGCCGGTCGAGATCGAGAGCGTGCTGTCACTCCATCCCGGCGTCGCCGAGGTCGCGGTGGCGGGGCTCCCCGACGAGCGGCTCGGGCAGCGGATCACGGCGTTCGTCACCCGGCGCGCGGAGGTGGACGACGACGAGCTCGACGCCTTCTGCAAGACATCCGGGCTCGCCGGCTTCAAGCGCCCCCGGGCGTACGTGTTCGTGCGCTCGATCCCGAAGTCGCCGGTGGGGAAGATCCTGCGGCGCCTGCTGATCGCCGGGGAGTACGAGGCGGAGTAGCGCCGGCCGGGCGGTGCGGGACTCCATCGCGGGAGTGCGCCTACCCGAATGACGCATATCGTGTCACTCTCGGAACAGTCCACTCGACTCGACGACACGGAAAGGACTCTCCTTGAACCAACCACCGCACTCTGCGACATCGGACCTCCCGCGCGATCTAGACGGCTTTCGCGTCGAGATCGATCATGCCCGCGAGCGTGCCGACGTCGTGCTCGACCGCCCGCCCCTGAACGTCGTGACCATGCGCGAACGCGACCAGCTTCGCGCGGTGTTCGAGGCGCTGGACCGCGATGCGGGAGTGCGGGTCATCGTGCTGCGCGGAGAGGGGAAGCATTTTTCGAGCGGTGGTGACATCCGCGGATTCCTGGACAGCACTCCGGAGCAGGTGAGCGAGCTCGCCCGCAACGTCGCCGCGCCGGAGCGCTGCCACAAGCCGGTGGTGGCCGCGATCCGCGGCTACTGCTTCGGCGTGGGGTTCGAGCTGTCGCTGGCCTGCGACTTCCGTATCGTCTCGGAGACCGCCGAGCTCGCGCTCCCGGAGCAGCGCATCGGCATGATCCCCGGCTCGGGAGGCTCGGCGCGGCTCGTGAGGATGATCGGCATCGCCCGCACCAGGGACATCGCGATGCGCTCGCGCCGGATCCCGGCCCGGCAGGCGCACGAGTGGGGCATCGCCGTCGAGTGCGTGCCCGATGCGGAGCTCGAATCGAGGACCGGCGAATTCGTCGATGAACTGCGCGGCTTCTCGCCGCTGGCCCAGCGCACTCTGAAGGGTGTGCTGAACGCCTCGCAGGACGCGCCGCTCCACGTCGCCATCGAGCTGGAGGGCCAGGCCTACGGCCGGCTGCGCTCCTCGGACGACTTCCGCGAAGGGGTCGAGTCGTTCTACGCCAGGCGCAAGCCGGCGTTCAAGGGGACGTGATCGGCCCGGCACGAGTGGCTTCGAGACCGGGACTTGCTCGAAGCCGATCGTGTGGCGGTCGCCGGCACATCGCCGCTCCCGCCGTCCCGGCCGACCCCTCACTGGTACCCGCCGTGGCGCTACACTGCGCGACCCCGATCGAACGGAGGCACGTTCCGAAATGAAACGACTGCATCGAGGCGATCTCTTCGGCTGGAGCATCTTCGACGAATCCCGCAATATCGATTTCCACGGCGTCGCTTGGGCGCGTCGCGGCGGCAACGTGCTCGTGGACCCGGTGCCGATGTCGGCGCACGACGAGGCGCACCTGAGAGAGCTCGGCGGCGCCGCGACGATCGTGGTCACCAACTCCGATCACGTGCGCGACGCCGCGGCGCTTGCGGAGAGGTTCGGCGCGAAGGTCCTGGGGCCGCGCGGCGAGCAGGACCGGTTCCCGATCCGGTGCGACGCCTGGCTCGACCAGGACGACGCGGTCGTGCCGGGCTTGATCGCCCACGCGGTGTCGGGCTCGAAGACACCCGGCGAGCTCGCGCTGACCCTCGACGGGACGACCCTCGTCACCGGCGATCTGATCCGCGCCCACGAGGGCGGTCGGCTCTGCCTGCTACCCGACGGAAAGCTCGCCGACCCCGGGGCGGCGCGCGCGTCGGCGCGGCGCCTTGCGGCGCTGCCGGGCATCGATGCGGTGCTGGTCGGCGACGGCTGGCCGGTGTTCCGCCGCGGTGCGGAGGCGTTGCGGGAACTGGTCGACTCCTTCGACGCCGACTGACGGACCCCGCGGATTCAGGTGCCGCGCCCCGAGGTTCGAGGCGCGTGTCAGAGCGCCAGTCCGGACAGCTCCGCGGCTCCGGTCATGATGTTCAGGTTCTGCACCGCGGCCCCCGACGCTCCCTTGCCGAGGTTGTCGAGCCGCGCGACAAGCATGACCCGGACGTCGTGCCCGTAGACGAAGAGGTCGATCCGGTTCGTTCCGTTGGCTGCGAGCGGGTCGAGAAAGCCGGCATCCAGGGCATCTTCTGCCCCCAACGGAAACACCGAGACGCAGGGCTCGTCGCGATACCGCGCATCGAGACATGCGTGCACCGTCTCGGCGGTCGCACCCTCCTCCAGCGTGTCCGTGTGAAGCGGCACCATGGTGAGCATCCCCTGCGCGAAGTGCCCGACCATCGGCGAGAACACCGGCGTCCGCTCGATCCCGGAGTAACGCGACATCTCGGGCAGGTGCTTGTGGTCCAGGTCGAGCGCATATGGCCGGACGTGCCAGACCGATTCCGGGTGCTCGGCGGCACGCGCCTCGTAGCGCTCGATGAGCCGGCGCCCTCCGCCGGAATATCCCGAGACCGCATGGCACGACAGGTGCGCGTCGCGGGACACGATGCCCGCGTCGACGAGGGGGCGGGTGAGGAGAACGAATCCGGTGGGATAGCAGCCCGGATTGCTGACCCGCGCCGCCTCGCGGATTTTCCCGCGTTGATGCCCGTCGAGCTCGGGCAGTCCGTAGACCCAGCCGTCCGCGACCCGGTGCGCGGTGCTCGCGTCGAGCACCCGCACGTGGTTGCTCGACACGAGACGCATCGCCTCGCGCGCCGCATCGTCGGGAAGGCAGAGGATCACGACGTCGGCCTCGTTGAGATACCGGCGGCGCACCTCCGGGTCCTTGCGCGACGACTCCGGAATCTCGATGAGCGTCACATCCCCGCGCGCCGCAAGCCGCTCGCGGATCTGCAGCCCGGTCGTGCCGGCCTGCCCGTCGATGAATACGTTCGCCATTGGTTCCAGTCCCGCACCGTCCATTGCGGCTCCGGCGAGCGTACCGCAAATCCGGCGCCGGTCGCGCAGGAGCGTCGGTCGCACGCCCCGCCGTTCCCGCCACGCCCGTGCCCGTGGAAGCGGGGGGCGGGGCTCGACAGCCGGCCGTGAAGGCGGGGAGCGGGGAATCCGGACGGTCTCGATCGATTCGTCGTCGATTCGCACGGGACATCCCGAATGTGGGGCCATTCGTGACACCTTCCCGGCAAAGTGCTGAAGTGTCACCGTTGCCGAATCTGTTTCAGGGGGCGGGAACCCTTGAGCGCGGAAGTCCTTTCGACGGTTGAAGACCCTGCGCCGCCCGGCTGCCACCATTGCGGCGCGCCCCTCGGCCACCGATCGCCGGTCGCGATGGTGGCGGGCCGCGAGGTGCGGGTGTGCGGCGATCCATGCCGCATCGCGGTCGAGACCATCGCGAACGCCGGACTCGCGGCCTGGTACGGGCTGCGCACCCATTCGGACGCGCGCGGCGCAGCCACCGCCGACCCCCGCCATCGGGCGGAGATCGACGCCTGGCGGGTCCCGGAGGTGGAGGCGACGCTGGTGCGCCGCGCGGGCGATGACGACGGCCGCGGCGGCGCCGGGCACGGTACGAGCGCGGTCACCCTCACCGTCGAGGGGATGCGATGCGCGGGATGCGCGTGGCTGGTCGAGCGCCTGCTCGCGTCGGTCCCGGGGGTGGACGCCGCCGCCGTCGACTTCCCGCTTCGGCGGGCCGAGGTGCGCTTCGATGCCCGCGCCACGCGCCTGCACGCCCTGCTCGAAGCCCTGGCCAAGGCCGGCTATCGCGCCGTCCCCTATACCGCGCACGAAGAAGAGGCGGCCATCGAGTCCGAGCGCCGCACCCGCATCCGGGGGCTCGGCATCTCCGCCTTGTTCGGGATGCAGGTGATGCTGCTGAGCATCGCGCTGTACGCAAGCGACCACTACGGCGGGATGGACGCCGGCTTCAAGCAGCTCTTCAGGTGGCTGGCGATGATGCTCACGGTTCCGGTGCTGGCGTGGCCGGGACGGACGTTCTTCACCGGCGCCCTCGCTGCGCTTCGCGGGCGGCGCCCGACCATGGACGTGCCGGTGGCGCTCGGCCTTTCGATCGCCTTCGTCGCAAGCGCCGTCACGACGATCACCGGCGAAGGCGCGATCTGGTTCGACTCCGTGGTGATGTTCGTCACCCTGCTGAGCGGCGCCCGCTACCTGGAGCTGCTCGCCCGGCGGCGGGCCACCGCGGCGATCCGCGCCCTCGCCCGCTCCGCGCCGCTCGTCGCCACCCGGGTGCGCGAGGGCCGAACCGACGGCGATGAAGGGGGCGCAGGGATCCATCGGGTGCCGGCCGCGGCGCTTCGGCCAGGCGATCGGGTGCGGGTGCGCCCGGGCGAGGTGGTTCCCGCCGACGGCGTGATCCGCGCCGGACACTCCTCGTTCGACGAATCGCTGCTCACCGGGGAGTCGAATCCGGTGGCGCGTTCGCCCGGAGGCCGGGTGCTCGCCGGCAGCGTCAACGATTCCGGAGTGGTCGAGATGGAGGTGACCTGCACCGGGGACGCAACCGTGCTCGGCGGGGTGCTCCGGCGTGCCGGGCAGGCGGCCCGCGAGCGACCCGCGATTGCCCTGCTCGCGGACCGGGCCGCGGCATGGTTCATCGTCGGCGTCCTCGTGCTCGCGGCCGGTGTCGCGATCGGGTGGCTGCTCCATGATCCGGCCAGGACGATCCCGGTGCTGGTCTCGGTCCTGGTGATCACCTGCCCCTGCGCCCTGTCGCTCGCCACCCCGGCCGCGATGACCGCGGCCCTCGGCGCCCTCGCCCGCGCCGGACTCATCGTGACCCGCGCGAACGCGGTCGAGCGGCTCGCGCTCGCCACCTGCTGCCTCGCCGACAAGACCGGCACCCTCACCGAAGGACGGTTCCGCCTGCGATCGGTCACGCCTCTCGCGGCGGTTTCAGCGTCGAGGTGCCTTGCGCTCGCGGCGGCCCTGGAGCGCTACGCCACGCATCCCGCGGCCTCGGCGATCGTTGCGGCGGCCGGCCTCGGGGGGCGGGAGGAGGTCGTTGCAGCATCCGGTGTGCCCGGAAGCGCAACGAGGACGCCCGGCTCGAAAGATTGCGGCTCCGGGCTCCGCACAGGAGCCGCCGGCCCGGAAGCAGGCGACTTCGGACCCGGGACGAAGACTTCCGATCCGGTGGCGCACTGCGCCGATTCCGTGGTGGAGGACGCCAGGACGCATACCGGCGGTGTCGCGGGCCGGATCGGCGGCGTTCGCTACGCCGTGGGCAGTGCGGAATACGTCGCCCGCGCCTGTACGCCTGCCACGGGGGCATCCGATGCCGACGCCGGCGACCGGAGCGACGAGACCGGCGACGTTGGAACCCGCGTCTTCCTCGCCCGGGAAGGGGTCCTGCTCGCTCGCTTCGTCCTCGCCGACACCCTGCGCGCCGATGCGGGGAAGCTGATCGAGGGGCTCCGCGCGCGCGGCATCGAAACCACCATCGCATCCGGCGATTCCGCCGGCGCGGTCGAACGCGCCGCCGCCGCGCTCGGGGTCGCGCACCGTCTCGCCGGGCTCTCTCCGGAGGACAAGCTCGACGAGGCGGCCCGGCTCGCCGCGCGCGGAGAGCGGGTGCTGATGCTCGGGGACGGGGTCAACGATGCCCCCGCGCTGGCCGGCGCCCACGTCTCGGTGGCGATGGGACGCGGGGCGGCCGCCGCCGCGGCCCGCGCCGACGCGGTGCTCATCGGCGACGACCCGGGCAGGCTGCTCGCGGGGCTCGACGTCGCGCGTCGCGCCCGGCGCATCGTGAAGCAGAATCTCGCCTGGGCCCTGGGGTACAACCTCGTCGCGCTGCCCCTCGCCGCCGCCGGCGCGGTGCCGCCCTGGGCCGCCGCGATCGGCATGTCCCTGAGCTCGCTCGCGGTGGCCGGAAACGCGCTCCGCCTCGGCCGCTCCCCGGACGCGCGCGGACACTGACCGCGATGGAGATCCTTCCACTCCTCATCGGGATCTCCATCGTCACCGTCATCGCGGTGGCCGGGATCTTCGTGTGGGCGGTCCGCTCGGGCCAGTTCGACGACCTCGACACGCCGGCGGTGCGAATCCTCGCGGATGACGACGAGCCATCCCGTCACGACCACAGTCACCACGGTGTCGCCGAAGAAGCAGCCCGGAGCACGGAAGACGGCCACTCCAACGGACACCCTTCGAAGGCCGCGGTTTCTTCGACCGATCCCCGTCGCGGGCTTGATCCGGATCATTTCGTGCCGCGGCACGCCGCTGATAAGCTCGGGGCTGCGCCGGGTTCCGAGCAGGATCACGCCGGAGGGAGGCGATGAGCATGTCGATTCGCCACGCATTCGGATTGCTGGCCCGCCCGCGGGCCGAATGGGAGGCGATCCGCGGCCGGCGCTACGGCGTGGTGCACTCCCTGTTCGCGCATACCGCCATCTTCGCGCTGGTCCCCGCCGTTGCCGGCTACCTCGGCACCACCAGGACGGGATGGCAGATCGGCGCAGGCGGCGTGGTGCGGCTGACCGAGGCGAGCGCCCTCCGAATCGCCGTCCTCTATTACCTCGCGATGGTCGCGGCCACCTTTTCCGTCGCCTGGGTGATCCACTGGATGAGCCGGACCTACGGAGCGAGCCAGCCGCTCGGGCAGTGCTACGCGCTCGCCACGTACACCGCGACCCCGCTCTTCCTCGCCGGTGCGATGCACCTTCAACCCATTCTCTGGCTGAACCTTCTGGTCGGACTGCCCGTACTCGGCTACACCGTCTTCATCTTCTACACCGGGGTGCCGACGATGATGGAGATCCCGGAGGAACGGGGCTTCCTCTTCTCCTCGGCGGTGATGGCCTTCGGCCTGGTCGCGCTGGTGGCGCTGCTCGCCGCCAGCGTCCTCCTGTGGAGCTCCGGATTCGGCCCGAGCTTCACGTACTGATGACGAGCGGCAGGAAAGGCTTCCGGCGGATTCGGCCCGGGCCGGAGTAGCCGGAAGCGAAGCGGGACCGCCCGACAGGGGGCGGGGACGGGACGGAAGGATGGGAGCGGACCGGACGGACATGCACGAGACCTACAACTACACCGTCGTGCGGCAGTTCGCGGTGATGACCATCGTGTGGGGGATCGTGGGCATGCTGGTCGGGGTGGTCATCGCCGCGCAGCTCGCGTGGCCGGCCCTCAACTTCGACCTCCCCTGGCTCAGCTACGGCCGGCTCCGCCCCCTGCACACCAATGCGGTGATCTTCGCCTTCGGCGGTTGCGCGCTTTTCGCCACCTCCTACTACGTGGTGCAGCGCACCTGCCACGTGCGCCTGTTCTGCCGCCGGCTCGCGGCCTTCACCTTCTGGGGCTGGCAGGCGGTGATCGTGCTCGCCGCCGTCACCCTGCCGCTGGGCATCACCCAGGGCAAGGAGTACGCGGAGCTGGAGTGGCCGATCGACATCCTCATCGCGGTGGTGTGGGTGGCCTACGCGGTGGTCTTCCTCGGCACCATCGCCAGGCGCAGGGTGCGCCACATCTACGTGGCCAACTGGTTCTTCGCGGCCTTCATCCTCGCCGTCGCCCTGCTGCACGTCGTCAACAGCGCGGTCATCCCGGTGAGCCTGTGGAAGTCCTACTCCCTCTACGCCGGGGTGCAGGACGCGATGGTGCAGTGGTGGTACGGGCACAACGCCGTCGGCTTCTTCCTCACCGCCGGCTTCCTCGGGATCATGTACTACTTCGTGCCCAAGCAGGCGGGGCGCCCGATCTACTCCTACCGGCTGTCCATCGTGCACTTCTGGGCGCTGGTCTTCACCTACATGTGGGCCGGCCCCCACCACCTGCACTACACCGCCCTGCCCGACTGGGCGCAGTCGCTGGGGATGGTGATGTCGCTGATCCTGCTCGCGCCCTCCTGGGGCGGGATGATCAACGGCATCATGACCCTCTCCGGCGCGTGGGAGAAGCTGCGCACCGATCCGGTGCTGCGCTTCCTGATCGTCTCGGTGTCCTTCTACGGCATGTCCACCTTCGAGGGGCCGATGATGTCGATCAAGACCGTGAACGCGCTCTCCCACTACACCGACTGGACCATCGGCCACGTGCACTCCGGCGCGCTCGGCTGGGTGGCGTTCATCTCCCTTGGGGCGATGTACTTCCTCATCCCGCGGCTCTTCGACCGCGAGCTCTACAGCCTGCGCCTGGTCGAGGTCCATTTCTGGGTCTCGACGGTGGGGATCGTGCTCTACATCACTTCGATGTGGGTGGCGGGCATCATGCAGGGGCTGATGTGGCGGGCGGTGAACGACGACGGGACGCTGACCTACAGCTTCGTCGAGTCGGTGGAAGCCATGCACCCCTTCTACGTCATCCGCTTCCTCGGGGGCGTGCTGTTCCTCGCCGGCACCGTGGTGATGGCGTGGAACCTGTGGCGGACCGTGCGCGGCGCCCGCCCGGGCGAGGCGGCGATCCCCGCCCCGGCGCACTGAGGCGAGCGCCGGGGGAGGCCATGGAGCCATGACTCCGATACGGATGCGGATGCAACTGCACGCGCGCCGCGGATACCGGGTCCGTTGCGGCGCGTGCCCGGTTCAAGGCTTCCGGGCGCCGGGTGGCTCGCGCTTCGGGGTGACGCATTTCGTCGACTCGAGGCCGGCTCACGATTTCCAGGCGCCGGGCGGCCCGCGCAGATAGCGGACAGGGACGGGACCGGGCGGAAGGGACGAGACGGGAGGCGAACGGTGGCGCGCGGACACGAGAGAGTCGAGACCCACCTCGGGCTGATGGTGATCCTCATCCTGATCGCGAGCAGCTTCGGCGGGCTGGTCACGATCATGCCCCTGTTCAACCAGACCGGCCTGCTGAAGCCGGTCGAGGGCATCGAGCCCTATCCCGCGCTCCAGCTCGCCGGGCGCGACGTGTACGTGCGCGAGGGCTGCTACGTCTGCCATTCGCAGATGATCCGCCCCTTCCGCGCCGAGACCGAGCGCTACGGCCACTACTCGGTGGCCGGCGAGTTCGTCTACGACCGTCCCTTCCAGTGGGGCTCCCGGCGCGCCGGCCCGGACCTGCACCGCGTGGGCGGGCGCTACAGCGACGAGTGGCATCGCGTGCATCTGGTCAACCCGCGCGACGTGGTGCCCGAGTCGATCATGCCCGGCTATCCGTGGCTCGCGGAGAATCCGATCGACGGCGAGTCGGTGCGTGACCGCATGAGCGCCCTCCGCAGGCTGGGGCATCCCTACACCGACGCGCAGATCGAGGGCGCGCCGGGCGCGGTCGAGGGCCGGACCGAGATGGACGCCATGATCGCGTACCTCCAGGGCCTCGGCACCGCGATCCGGACGAGGCGGTAGGGTGTCGGGAAAGCGCATGAACGGTCCCCTGCTTCCGGCCCTGCCGGGTTAGGGCGATGGACGCCGGATTCCTGCACGGACTGTGGACCGTGATCCTGCTCACGGTCTTCGTCGCCATCGTCGCGTGGGCCTGGAGCGGCCGGCGCAAGAAGGACTTCGACGAGGCCGCGCGGCTCCCGCTGGAGGAGGACGCGGCGCATACCGAAGCACGGGGGACCCGCCATGGGTAACTTCAACGACGGGTTCTGGAACCTCTTCATCATCGTCTGCACCCTGGGCGGGATCTTCGCGATGTACCTGCTGACGGCGATGAACTCGCGGGCGACGAACCCGCGGGCGACGGAGCCGGACGCGATGCAATCGGGCGCGATTGCATCGCGCAGTGATCGGCCGGCCGGGGACGGCGGGGTCGAGACGATGGGGCACGTCTGGGACGAGGACCTCACCGAGCTGAACAACCCGCTGCCGCGCTGGTGGGTGATCCTCTTCTATCTCACCCTCGTCTTCGGCGCGTTCTACCTAGTGCTGTACCCCGGCCTCGGCTCCAACGCGATGCTCCTCGGCTGGACGCAGGTGAAGGAGTACGAGGCGGAGATGGCGCAGGCCGAGGAACGCTACGGGCCGCTCTACGAGGAGTTCGTCAACCTGCCGATCGAGCAGGTGGCCGCCGACCCGAGGGCGCTGCGGATCGGCGAACGGCTCTTCGCGAGCTACTGCGCGGTCTGCCACGGCTCCGATGCGCGCGGCGTGCCCGGCTTCCCGAACCTGCGCGACGACGCCTGGCAGTGGGGGGGCGAACCCGATCGGATCAAGGCCAGCATCCTCGCCGGGCGCAACGCGGTGATGCCGGGATGGAGGGACGCGCTCGGCGGCGACGCCGGCGTGGAGGAAGTGACCGCCTATACGCTCTCGCTCTCCGGCCGCACCGCCGACGCGGCGAAGGCGGCGGCCGGGAAGGGGCGGTACGACGCGCTGTGCGTGGCCTGCCACGGCGCGGACGGCGCCGGCAATCCTGCGCTCGGCGCCCCGAACCTCACCGACGACGTATGGCTCTACGGCGGCTCGGAGGCGGCGGTGCGCCACAGCATCGCCGAAGGGCGCCAGGGCCGGATGCCGGCCCACGGAGAGTTCCTCGGCGAAGCGCGCGTGCACGTCCTCGCGGCCTGGGTCCGGAGCCTCTCGCAGCGCTGACGGCGCCGCGGCTCTACACCGGTGGTACTGCCGCAGGCCATGGGCCGGACGCAAGACACGGCACCCGACGACGTCGAGGCGTCTCTCTACGAGAAGCGCCACAAGATCTATCCGCGGGAGGTGCATGGCTGGTTCGCCACCATGCGGGTGGGCGGGGCGCTGGGGCTGCTCGGGCTCTTCTACGGGGTGTGCTGGCTGCACTGGGATGGACGCCAGCTCCTGCTCTTCGACCTGCCGGCGCGCCGCTTCAACGTCTTCTGGTGGACGTTCTACCCGCAGGACTTCCTCTACCTCGCCCTGCTGCTGATCCTCGCCGCGCTGTCGCTCTTCCTCTTCACCGCCCTGGCCGGGCGGCTCTGGTGCGGCTATGCCTGCCCCCAGACCGTGTACACCGAGGTCTTCCTCTGGGTCGAACGGAAGATCGAAGGAGACCGGCCGCGGCAGATGAAGCTCGACCGCGCCCCCTGGGGGGCGCACAAGATCGCGCTCAAGTCCGCCAAGCACGCGGTGTGGATCGCGTTCTCGCTGTGGACCGGCTTCACCTTCGTCGGCTACTTCACGCCGGCGGCCGAGCTGGGCGGGGCGCTGCTGCGCCTCGACGCCGGCCCGTGGGAGACCTTCTGGATACTGTTCTACGGGTTCGCGACCTACGGCAACGCCGGATGGCTGCGCGAGCAGGTGTGCATCTACATGTGCCCCTACGCGCGTTTCCAGAGCGCGATGTTCGACCGCGACACCCTGGTCATCTCCTACGACACCGGGCGCGGCGAGCCGCGCGGGTCGCGCCGGCGCGGCACGGACCACCGCGCGGCCGGCCTCGGGGACTGCATCGACTGCACCCTGTGCGTGCAGGTCTGCCCCACCGGCATCGACATCCGCGACGGCCTCCAGCACCAGTGCATCGCCTGTGCCGCGTGCATCGACGTCTGCGACCAGGTGATGGAGCGCATGGGCTATCCGAAGGGGCTCGTGCGCTACACCACGCAGAATGCGGCCGAGGGCGCGGCCGATGGCCGGCCGGCCCGCGTGCTCCGCCCGCGCGTGCTCGTCTACGCCGGGGTCCTCGCCGGGCTGCTCGCGGTCTTCGCCGGCTCGCTGGCGCTGCGCGTCCCGGTCGAGCTGGACGTCCTTCGCGACCGCAACGCCCTGTACCGCGAGATGCCCGGCGGGCTCGTCCGCAACGTCTACACCCTCAAGATCGTGAACATGCACGACGCGCCGCTGCGCTGGCGCATCGGCGCGTCCGGGATCGAGGGGCTGAGTCTCGGGGTCGAGGGCGGCGGCCACGAGGTGGCGCCCGGCGAGGTCGCCTCCGTCCCGGTGCGCCTCGACGCCCCCGCGGATGCGCTCCGGGCCGCGAGCACCCCCGTGCGCTTCACCATCGAGGCGGTCGGCGCCGGGGATATCCGCGACGCCGAGGAGGCCCGTTTTCTGGGGCCGGTGGGCGGGCAGGCAGAGCGCCGGGACTGATCCTCGCCTGTGTGACGCAGACTCCCGCCCGCGATGGATTGTGGAGTCTTCACAGGCGACTCATCCGCTTGAACAGGCGCTCCGGGACCGCGCGCAGAACGAACATGATCGGACGCCAGACCCGGCGCACGTAGATCACATCGCGGCGTCGGTGGACCGCCGCGACGACCGCGGCGGCGACCTCTTCGGGGGTCGCGGTCAGCCGCGCCGGCAGGTCCATCCCGTCCGTCATGCGGGTGCGCACGAAGCCCGGCTTGACCGTCACCACGTGGGCGCCGGAAGCGGCCAGCCGGCCGCGCAGGCCGGAGAGGAACGCGGTGAACCCCGCCTTGGCCGAGCCATAGACGTAGTTCGATGCGCGTCCCCGTTCGCCGGCCACCGAGCTGACGCCGACCAGGACCCCGCCGCCGCGCCGCTCGAAGCGCTCGGCCAGCGCCCCCATCAGCAGCGCGGGGCCGACATAGTTGGTGCGCATCACCCGCTCGGCGGCGGCGGCGTCGCGCTGGCTTTCCGCCTGGTCGCCAAGCAGCCCGACGACGCACACCGCCACATCGGGCAGGGGATCGAGCGTGTCGAGCAACGAGACGCCGCCGTCTTCCTCGAGCACATCGCACCGGTGCGCGGTCACCGCGCCCCCCGTCCGCACCCGGAGGTCCCGCGTCTCTCTCTCCAGCCGCGCCAGGTCGCGGGCCGCGAGCTGCAACGCGCAGCCCTCCTCCGCCAGCGCGTGCGCGATGGCGCGGCCGATGTCCGAGGTGGCGCCGATCACCAGCGCCGTTTCGATCCTTTCGTTCACGGTACGGCCTTCCCGTCATCCGCTGGCTCGACGACATCGAAGCTGCCTTCCCAGATTTGGCCTTCGCCGGGGACGAACTGGCCGGTGCGGATCGCGGCGATGCCGTAGTCAGGCAGCCCCCGCCTCGCTACGCAGACTTCTCCCTCAAGTAGAAGGTGGTTCCTGAGAGCAAAGTCGAGGTTGTCGAAGTCGTACTGCTTGCGATGGCTGGGGAGGTCGTTCACGTCAACCGGGGCCAGGTGGAGGAAGAATGTCGGTTCAGCGGCCTCCGGGCCGCATTGGACCTTCACGTAGATGAGGCTGTCTTCGACGAGATACACATCCCAGCCGGAGCGGATGACCGGCGGGCGGTTTCCGACCAGTCTTGCCACGTAATCGTCCGCCGGCATCATTTCAACCCTGACCGGCGGGAGCGCATTGTGGGGCAGCATGTGCGCGGCCACGCACAACCCCGTTTGCGTTCGCGTCCAGGAATTGACGGCTGTTTCATCCCTTGATCCGACCCAGGACCACACGACCAGTTCATCCGGATCACATTCCTTGGCGAAGGTCTGTACCAGCCGCCCGTCAACAAGGAGCCCGGCGCCGGCCGATTGGTAGTCGAAATACGGCTCCATTCTCCTCCAGATCCAAGCGGCGGTGTTGTCATCTTCCGGCGGCTCGATGGGCCATAGATAGAACGCCCGTCCAAGGTTTAGTAAACCTTCAAAAAGCACCTGACCTTCAAAGCCCACTCTCGTAAGGTTGGCAAAATGAGTTATCCCCAATTCTCGATAGAGGGGAATGAATTTTTCGTCCCAGCCGGCGTACCCGTCTCTCGCGTTCGTTGCCTGAAAGTAGCCGTAGGAGCTGACGAGACCATCCAGGTTCACCACCGGAAAGCGCGCGAAATACCCTGTAACGCCGGCGTCCCACGACCCGACCACGCTCTCCTCGGGAAGCACGCGATTCAAAAGCTGCGTACCCCCATAACTGGTTGCATACCACGTGTCGGCAGATCTGGTTGAGTCACTACTCGCTTCAACCCACCGGAACGGGGCGGCGAAATTCGCCTTTGCGAGCAGGAAGACCGCGCCGACAACGACAACGCCCAAGCTCACAAGATTGGCCGCGCGGTACGACTTCGGTCCGATAAAACGGTGGACGAAGTGAATGGCGACATAGCATGTCACGGGGACGAAGAGCGCCATCATCAGGTACGCCGGGACGAAATACCAAAGAAAGTCCCCCTGGAGAAAAGGATGCACGGTGAGGACGGTCTGCCCGAACTTGGCCAGATGGCCGACCGCCCAGCCGGACACGCCCGCCAGGAAGGCCAGCAGAAGCCAGTCCTCCCGGCTGTGGGACCGGCGGGTGAACCACCAAACCAGCAGGAACAAAGCGCAAGCCTCCAGCGCAACCAGCAGTTCGAGGTCAAAGACGCCGATCTGCAAGGTGTCCAGAAGGTTCTGCGCCAGACTGTATCCGCCTTCCTGCTCCCACTCGACCTGCGACCAAGCCGCCTTGGTCGCGCCACTCACCGGCACGATGCCGCCGAAGACGAGCTTGTTGTAGGCAAAGTACACCAAGAGGCCAGCACCCGAGCCGAACAATGACGGCAGCGCTTTGAGAGCGGGTATGGAGCGAGCCCGCGCTCCGAATGACGCGCCGGGCGCCCGCTCCTGCCACGACCACTCGACGAGGCAGAGCGCTCCTGCCGTCGCCAGCGATATGGCGACATACTCCAGGCGCACCCAGGGCAGGGCGAAGGCGACCGCGGCCAGCGGCCACTTCCACCGCGCCGGGCTTCGCGCAAAGAGGCAGATGGTGAGAATGAACAGGCCCAGCATGAACAGCGCTGCTGCCGCTTCCATTCCTGCGATAAAGGCATGGTGCTGGTAGAGCATCGGCAGCGCGGCGAACATCAGGTACCACGGCAGGCGCGCCAGCCGGGCGGCCACGGCGACGAGCGCCACGCCGCCGGCAACCAGCATGATCTCGAACGCCTTGATGGCGAACAGCGCCGCTTCCTTGTCGAACACCCAGTAGAACGGCGTGGTCAGAAACAGCCAGATCGGGTGATATCCGTTGGTGCGCGTGATGCCGCCGTCGAAGGTCGAGAACTTCCCCTCGGCCAGGTTGCGGGCGATCTGGAAGTAATAGAAGGCGTCGTCGAGGTTCACGTCGCGGATCAGGTTGGCCAAGTCGAAGCGGGCGAGCATGTACCAGGCGAACCCCGCCCCGTAGGCCAGGATCCCCCCGATGAACAGGACGAACAGCGCGTTGCGCAGCCGGGAGGACAGAGTCAACCCCCCCCCGAGCGGATTCAGGCAGCGGGCGGCCAAGGTGCGCCAGCGACCCATCGGCGCGGCGACGGCCGGCGGGGTCATCTTGTTCATGTCCCTCTCCCTCACAACGCGAGCCTCCGCGAGAGCGCGGAGGCGAACCGGGGCGGCGCCCCCGCCGCCTCGGCGCGGACCGCCTCGAAGACGCCGAGGCGAGGATAGCCTTCGCGCATCCGTGCCGGCGCGCAGCGGGCGTCCTTGGCGAGATAGACGCGACCGCCGTGCCGGTGGGTGATCTCGTCGAGCCCGTCGAGCAGCGCCGCGGTGCCGCTGCGCACCGGAAAGTCGAGCGCCAGCGTGTAGCCCTCCATGGGGAACGACATCAGCCCCTCCCCGGCGGGGCCGAACAGCTTGAGCACTGCCAGGAACGAGCCTTGTCCCGACGCGGCGACGCGCTCCAGCAGGGCGGCGACCCCGGCCGCGCTCTCGCCTCTGGGCAGCACGCACTGGTACTGGACGAACCCCCGCCGCCCGTAAAGTCGGTTCCACGCCTCGAACCGGTCGAGGGGAAAGAAGAAGCGGTCGAAATGGACCGGTCGCGCCCCGGACCGCGCACGTCCCCGCCCGCGCCGATAGCAGAGCGCGTTGAAGAGGCCGATCGAAACCCGGTTGAGCAGGGCGGACGGCGCATCGGCGGGAACTCGGAGCTTGCCCGCGGGGGCCAGGCGCAAAGGGTTGGACGCCAGGCGCGGCGGCAGCGCGCCTCGCTCCATGAACGCGCCGCGCGTCATCACCGCGCGGCCCAGCCCCGCGCCCCGCGCCAGGCAGTCGATCCAGGCCACGCTGTGGGGCCAGTCGCGGGACGCCTCGAACAGGGCCATCGTCTCGTCGAGGTCGCGCGCGGCCAGGGTCTCCGCCATCACGAAGGCGGTCTCGACCGGCCGCAGGCGGAAGCGCGCGGAGAGGATCACCCCGGTCAGCCCCATGCCGCCGAGGGTGGCGCGGAAGAGGTCGGCGTTCTCCGCGCGGCTGCATTCCCGTATCGCGCCGTCCGCGCCCGCCAGCGTCAGCGATTCCACGTGCGCGCCGAAGGTCCCGTCGCGGTGATGGTTCTTGCCGTGCACGTCCGCCGCGATCATGCCGCCGACGGTGACGAGCCGGGTCCCCGGCACCACCGGCGGAAACCAGCCGCGCGGCGCGAAGGTCTCCAGGAGGTCCGCGAGCAGCACGCCGGCCTCGCAGTCGAGCAGGCCGGTTCCGGCGTCGAACGCCCGCATCCGGTCCATCGCCCGCATCGACAGCGTGAGCTCCGGGTTGAGCGCGGCGTCGCCGTAGGACCGCCCGTTGCCGCGGGCGATCAGCGTCGTGCCGCGATGCAGCAGACCGGGCAGGTCCTCGCGCCGGCGCAGGCGCTCCAGCCGGCAATCGAGGGCCGGATACCGGCCCCAGCCCGAGAGCATCATGCGGCCCGCTCCCGGAACACGAAACGCCGGTCGAGGACGTACTTGGCGATCAGCCCGGCGAGGGTTCCCGCCGCCATGGCCGCGTACAGCTCGCAACGGCCGGTGTACGGGGTACTGCTGACGTACCGGGTTGCGACGTTGGCCGCCGTCGCGACCGCGGCAAAGGCGGCATGGCGCAGGGCGAGAAACGTGGGCGGCGCCATGCGCGCGTCACAGTGCGGCCGCGAACGCGGCCAGGACGCCGAGGCCGGTCAGCCAGCTCGTCCGATCCCGCAGCGAGAAGAGCAGCGGGTCGTCGGTATCCGGTAGCCGTTTGGAGTCTCCCCCCTCCCCCCCGCGACCGGCGAGGAGCGCCATGCGCCCCAGCCAGTAGAGCAGCAGCGGACAGATCAGCCACAAGAACTCCGGGCGGCCATAGCGCTCCCCCGTCTCCGGGCTCTGGATGTAGAGGGTCAGAATCACCACTGAAGCGAAGCCGCTCGCCGCGCCCAGCGCCGCCATGACCGGGACGTCCTCGGCAAGATAGGCCCGACCGCCGGGGGCGGACCGGCCGGATCCGCGCAACGCGCGCAGCTCGCCCTGGCGCTTGACGATGGCCAGGGCGAGGAACAGGAACAGGAAGAAGGCGAGCAGCCAGGGCGACAGCGGAACCGACACCGCCGCCGCGCCGGCCAACACACGAACTGCATAGAGCATGGCGAGGGTGGTTACGTCGATGAAGGTCTTGCGCTTCAGCGACAGCGAGTAGGCGCAGGTCACGGCCAGATACGCGAGGACCCAAAGCCCCGCCGCGGCGGACAGCCAGAACGCCAGGGCGAGCCCGCCTGCCGCCAGCGCAGCGCCGATGCCGATCATCGGCAGCAGCGGCACCTTCCCCGCCGCCATCGGGCGGTGGCGCTTGGAGGGGTGCCCGCGGTCGTGCGGGAGATCGAGCAGATCGTTCAGCAGGTAGGTCCCCGACGCCACCGCCGACAGCGCCACGAACACCCCGGCGGCCACCAGATACGGCCCCGCGCCGGTCTCGTGCGCCGCGGCGAGGGGAACGAACACGAGCACGTTCTTCACCCACTGGTGCGGCCGTAGCGCCCGCAACCACTCGCGCGGACCGCCGCCGAGCCCGGGCAGGAACCGGGCCTCGCCGTCCAGCGCCCGCACCTTGCGCGCGAGGCCCGCCCCAAGACCGACCCCGATGGCGCGCCGCGCCCGTTTCCAGACCGCCAGATCGCGCCGCTCGTTGCCGATGTAATCGAACCCGCGCTCACCGAAGCGCGCGACCAGAGCGGCCGCCTTGGCCTCGCCCGCCAGGTTGGTGCGCCCGTCCGAGGCGAGGCAGCCCGCCGCCCCCACCGTCTCGGCGAGCGGCGAGACCGCGCGCGCATCGGAGGCGGAGGCCAGCCACACCGGGCGTCCCGCGGCCTGCGCGGCGGCAATCTCCTCCAGCACGGCCGGGTTCCACGCCAGCGTGTCGGGGGGCAACGGAACCGCCTCCGCGATCCTGCGCTTCAGCCCGGCACGTCCCCTCACCATGGCCGCGGCCAGCCGGAACGGCAGGGCGAACAGGCTGAGCGGCGAGACCGAGAGCAGCCGGGCGATCCCCTCGATCAGCAGATCCCCGCCGATCAGCGAGCCGTCGACGTCGACGACCAACGGCGGCTCGGCAGATGGATCGACAGGCGCCTCGTCGGCCGTCCGGCCAGATCGCTCACGCTGCATGGTTTGCGTCGGAGGCTTTGGAAGAAATGGCCGCCGCAACGTCCATCGTGGCAACGAACCGTTCACGCCGCGATCATACGCAACGTCAATGACCGGACACTATCAAGATGGCTCCCGAGATGGGGCCTTGTCGCTCGCGGCGGTGTTCGCGTCCGTGGCGGTGATGGTGACCGTCTGCGGGCCGGTGGTGACGGCGGTGGGCGTGCCGCCAGATCTCGTGCGGTTCCGTGCCGGGGCAGCTTCCCGTGCCGTCGGTGTCGAAGACGAGGCCCGCCGGCAGGCCGGACACGGTGTAGGTGATGGCCCCGTTGCCGCCGGTCGCGGCCAGCGCCTGGAACTCGGCGATGGGGCTGTTGCGCAGGAAGGTCTTGGCGGGCACGGAGCCGCTGCCTAAGGTCGGGCAGCGTCGGTGGGCGCGACGCTCACCCGGCCGGTGGCGCCGTGCAGGGCCGCCTCGGTGAGCGTGGCTGGGTTGGTGGTGGAGAGGTACGCGGGGTTGCTGATGACCTTGTGCGCGGACTGGTCCGACAGCGCGTATGTTGAGGTCGATGAACTGCGAGCTGCTGGTGAGCCAGCGTGCGTCGGGTGCTGGCCGCCTGACGCTCCCGTGCCGCCGACATCGATCTTCATCTTGGCAGTGACGGTGGCCGCTCTGGGGGTCGGAGATGGTGAGACGGGTGGTGCCGGCTTCGCCGGCAACGTAGTGGGTACCCTTGGCGGGGGAGGAGGTGACGCTCACGCTCACCTGCGCGAGCGCCGATCCGCCCAACTGCTGTTTGCCGAGCTGATGTTCGTCGGCGCGAAGCGCGTCGGCGAAGGATGGCCTCCCGACAAAGCGCGGCAGTGGGGCACGGCGTTGCCTCGCGCCGGTCGTCAAGCGGCTCTGCACGGCAACGAGACGCAGTGGCACTGTCAGGGGCAGGCTGCGCTGTACAAAGATCATCAATGACGTATCGGTCGAAAGCACGTGTGATCGACTCTTGGTTGCAGCCCAAGGCGCCCGCGATTTCGCTCAGCAAGCTCATGTCTTCTTGCACCAGCAGTGTGATGGATAAGGTGGGTCCGATTCCTGTCGCAGGAGGGGTAAGCGGCGTCAGACCGTCGCTGGATCGCGCCGCCTGATGTCGGACTTGGCGATGAAGTGGACTTGCGGCCAGACGGGGCTGTCCTCCGCCTCCTCCCACACCTTCTCGATGATCTCCGCGAGCACGCGCAATATGCCCTCGCCGCCCAACTGCTCGACCGTGCCGTCGTAGATAGAAGTGGACCCCATCGGCCCGCCGCCCCTACCGTCTCGGCGAGCGGCGAGACCGCGCGTGCACTCAGAGGTGGAGGCCAGCCACACCGAGCGGCCCGCGGTCTGCGCGGCCGCGATCTCCTCCAGCACGGTCGGGTTCCACGCCAGCGTGTCGGGGGGCAACCGAACCGCCTCCGCGATCCTGCGCTTCAGCTCCGCACGTCCCCTCACCATGGCCGCGGCCAGCCGGAACGGCAGGGCGAACAGGCTGAGCGGCGAGACCGAGAGTAGCCGGGCGATCCCCTCGTGCCGAAGACCTGAGCAATGCCTGGGCTTGTTACGATGTTCACAAGGCGGAGCTCGACCGGCAAATCGCCGAGAACGAAACCGTATGGATAGTGGCCCGGCTCAAGCCGATGCTCAACCTGTACTCCTTGCCGATGACCCGCTACCTGCATCGATGCGCCGGTGAGGGATGCGGATCGACAGGTCTGCTTCCTCGGGCCGGCGGATGAACCACCGGAATGAACGCACATTCTCCCCACCCCCGGCCCTGGTACCGCGAGCCGCTCGTGTGGATGGTGCTCGCAATTCCCGCGACGGCGGTGCTCGGCGGGGTCGTCATGCTGGTGCTCGCCAACGTGACCTGGGACGGCCTCGTCGCCGACGACTATTACCGGCGGGGAATGCAGATCAACCGCTCGCTCGCCCGTGATGCGGAGGCCGCGCGTCTCGGGCTTCAAGCCGCCGTCTCGTTCCCCGCGCCGGGGGTCGTGGAGGCACGACTCACCGGCATGGACGGCGCGGCGGCGGCATCGGGCGGCGATCAACCGACCCTGCGCTTCGCCCATGCCACGCGCGCCGGCATCGACGCCATGGTCGCCATGACCCCGGACGCCGACGGTATCTGGCGAGGGGTTCTGCCGGCGCTGCCGCCCGGCAAGTGGTACGTCGAGCTCGGTAACGAGCAGTGGCGGCTGGCCGCACCGGTGCGGTTGCCCGCCTCCGCGGGCGCGCTCACGCTTCGCCCTACGACCCCGCCCGATCGACGACACTGATCCGGCATCGGCATGACCGAAGCCGCACCGGTTCCGCGCCCGTGTGCCGGAGCGGCTCTACGTTGCTCTCCGCCTCGCTGAGCTCGGCTCGGAATGGCCGACGTTGCTCATTCGA
Source organism: uncultured Gammaproteobacteria bacterium (assembly GCA_958295835.1). GTDB lineage: Bacteria > Pseudomonadota > Gammaproteobacteria > HK1 > HK1 > HK1. The sequence continues at coordinate 1,445,063 of OY282378.1, read as the reverse complement.
CGACGGTGTAGTCGTCGGGAAGCCTCGGTACATAGCTCGACCCCGGGTCCGACATGCGCGTGACCACGCTGCGATGGATGTACGCGCGGTTCGGGATGGTGCGCCGCCGGCTGCCGCGGAGCCGCCAGAATCCGGTGAAGGATTCGTGCATCTTCCCCAGCGGATCGCCCTGATGCCTGGAGCGCGGCAGGGCGTCTTCGTCGAGATTCATGCCGCAGGCGCCGTACCGGCACTGGCGCGCTCTCCTCGGCCAGCTCATGGGCGGTGACCACGTTGGTGTTGTTGGTGCCGTACTCGTTTTCGGTGCCGTCACAGCCGACGACGATGTTCTTCATGGCGCTCCCCCGCTTCGGCCGTGTCGTGTGCAGCGATGCCCGGCCCCCCACCACACCCGCCGCCCCGCGACGTAGGTGGCGCGCACCGCGCGGTCGTCGCCGAGGATTGCCAGGGCGAAGAGCGTGTCCTCGAGGCTCTCGGACAGCGCGTGCCGCGCTTCCAGCACCGGCGTGGCGGTCGGGTCGAGCACCACCAGATCCGCCCACCGTCCCGGTTCGAGGGTTCCGATCTCCTCGTCGAGGCCAAGGTGCGCCGCGTTGCCGCGGGTCGCGAGGTGGAAGAGGTCGTGCGCGGTCGGCTTGCGTCCGCGCAGCATCGCCACCTTGTATGCCTCGCCGAGGGTGTGGAGCATGGAATAGCTCGTGCCGCCGCCGACGTCGGTGGCGATCCCGATGCGCACCGGGCGGTCCGGGCGGCCGACGTGACCGGCGTCGAAGAGCCCCGAGCCGAGGAAGGTGTTCGAGGTCGGGCAATGGACGACGGTGGCGCCGGCCTCGGAGAGCCGTGCGCACTCGCGCTCCGAGAGGTGGATGCCGTGCGCGAACAGGCTGCGCGGGCCGAGCAGGCCGAAGTGGTCGTAGACGTCGGTGTAATCCTTCGCCCACGGAAACAGCCGCCGCACGAACGCGATCTCTCCCTCGCTCTCGGAGAGGTGGCTGTGTACGTGGCAGTCGGGACGCCGGGCTGCGAGCGCGCCGGCCGCGCGGAGCTGCGCCTCGGTGGAGGTCACCGCGAACCGCACGGTGATCGCGTAGCGCAGCCGGCCGCGGCGGTGCCAGCGCTCGATCAGCGCCTCGCTGTCGCGTACGCCCGAGTCCGGATCGTCGCGCAACGCCTCCGGGGCATTGCGATCCATCATCGTCTTGCCGCTGACGATGGTGACGCGCCGGCGCTCCGCGGCCGTGAAGAGGATCTCGGTTGCGGACCGGTGCACGGTGGAGAAGACCACCGCGGCGGTGGTGCCGTGCTGCACGAGACGGTCGAGGAAGGCTTCGGCCGCGGCGCGCGCGTGCGCCGCCGAGGCGTAACGGCGCTCCTCCGGGAAGGTGAAGCGGTTCAGCCAGTCGAGCAGATCCCTGCCCGGCGCGGCCAGCATCCGATGCTGCGGAAAGTGGACGTGGGCGTCGATGAAGCCCGGCAGCACGAGCGCCTCGCCGTGGTCGTCGACCGGGAATGCGCGGAACCGCTGCGGCAGGCGCGCCGCGTGCCCGCGCCATGCGATGCGCCCGTCCCCGGCGACTGCGACCGCCCCGCGGCGGTAGAACCGGACCGCGCATTGCGGCCCGACCACGGCGGGATCGTCGCGGAAGGTCAGCACCGCGCCGCGGATCACCCGTCCGGCGTGCACCGCGTTCATGGCGTCACCCGATTCCGCTGGTTATTGGTCATGTGGATGGAAGGGTCGAGTGCGCCGCGTTCACGGCGCCACCCGATCCCGCTGGTCGTCGGTCATGTGGATGGAAGGGTCGGGTGTGCCGCGCTCACGGCGCCACCCGATCCCGCTGGTTGTTGGTCATGTGGATGGAAGGGTCGAGTGTGCCGCGCTCACGGCGCCACCCGATCTTCGATGCGGAACCGGAGGATGCGCTCGACGTTCGCGAGGGCCGCCGCACGTTCCGTTTCGGCATCGTTGCCGATCCGGGCCTCGAACGCGGCGAGGATCGCGTCCTTCGCCGCCCCCTTTACCGCGAAGATGAACGGGAAGCCGAAGCGTTTGCGGTAGCGGGTGTTGAGATCGTGGAACCGGGCGAATTCCGGGGCGGTCAGTCGGTCGAGGCCCGCGCCGGCCTGCTCGCGCCGCGACTCTTCCGCGACATCGCCCGCGACCGCCGCGCGACCCGCGAGGTCGGGATGCGCGCATAGCAGCGCAAGCTGCTTCCGGCGCGATGCGGAGCGCACCGTCGCGGCGAACGCTTCGACGAGCGCCTCGCGATCGGCGAACGGCCGCGCCTCGGAGGCGGCTTCGGCAACCCAGGGCGAGTCCTCCGCAACGTCACCGAAGCGGGCGGCGAACGCCGCGGCGTCGAGCGCGTTCACGGCATCGATCGACAACCGGTTCATCGTCGCCTCCCTGGTATCCGGGATCTGTTTCCCAGCCTTCGGTTCATCACTCGCTTCCCCCGCCTCCGGGAGCCGTCTCCCGGCCTCCGGTTCATCGTCGCCTCTCGGGCATCCGTAATCTGTCTCCCAGCCTTCGGTTCATCACTCGCCTCCCTCGCCTCCGGGATCCGTCTCCCGGCCTCCGGTTCATCGCCGCCTCCCTGACATCGGTGATCTGTCTCCCGGCCTCCGGTTCACCGTGGCTGCGCGGCGAGCCAGGCGCCGAGACGCGCACGCTCCGCGTCGGTCATGCCGGTCTCGTTCCCGAGCGGCATCGTGCGGGTGCGCACGGTGTGCAGGTCGATGAGGCTCGCGTAGCGGCGCAGATCGCCGGCCGTCTCCAGCACGACGTTCTTCGGCGCGACCTTGAAGGCAGGGTGCGTCGGCTGCCGTGCGTGACACGAAGCACAGTGGGCGTCGGTAATCCCCAGCGCTTCGACGTCGCTCACCCGCTGCCCCCGCGTGGCGTTCGCATCGAGCGGCGCCGGGGCGGTCAGCCAGACCGAGACGGCCAGCGCCACCGCCATCACCGGCAGGGTCCAGGCGATGGAGGCGAACGGCGTCCCGACCTCGTGGTGGACGAGGAAATGTCGCGCGCACCCTCCCCCCACGATGATCAGCGCGACCAGCAGCCACGCATGAGGATGCCCGGTGAGCATCGGATAATGGCCGCTCACCATCAGCAGCAGGACCGGCAGGGTGAGGTACGTGTTGTGCACCGAGCGTTGCCTGGCCACTGCGCCGAGCCGCGGGTCCGGCGCCTCCCCCGCGAGCAGCGCCGCGACGGCCTTCTTCTGGTTGGGGATGATCACCGCGAACACGTTGAACGCCATGAGCGTGCCGATCAGCGCGCCGGCGTGGACCAGAGCGCCGCGGGCGGAGAAGACCCGCGTGTAGCCCCAGGTCGCGAAGACGACCAGCGCGAAGACCACGCAGGCGAGCACCACGGCGTTCGCCCCGGCTCTCGAACGACAGATCGCATCGTAGGCGAGCCAGCCGGCGGCGAGGCTGGCGATGGAGATGGCAACGGCCTGCCAGATGTCGAGCGGCATCACCGCGGGGTCGACGAGCCACGCTTCGGCGTCGAGATGGAACTGCACCACGAGCAGCGCGAAACCGGTCATCCACGTGAGATATGCCTCCCACCGGAACCACGTGAGATGCGCCGGCAGCGACGGCGGCGCGACCGCGTACTTCTCCACCCGGTAGAAGCCGCCGCCGTGCACCTCCCAGGCGGTGCCGGCCACGCCCTCGGGCGCATCCTTGGCGCGACGCAGCGAGAGATCGAGGGCGATGAAGTAGAAGGAGGTTCCGATCCAGGCGATACCCGCGATCAGGTGCGCCCAGCGCAGCAGCAGGTTGATCCAGTCGGCGGCGAACGCGGTCATCGGGCCGAAGCCGTATGAAAGCCTTCGGGACAGGACGGAGGAATCATGGATGGAATGCGCTGCGGGTCCCGGTCGAATCCATGCCTGCCCGGCGCAGAGCGCGGAGGCCGGGGCCGCGAGACCGGGCGCCGGCAGGCGCCGGCGCCCGGTGATGCACCGCCCTACTGCGGCAGCTTGTCGTCGATGCCCTGCACGTACCAGTTCATGCCGAGCAGGGTGCCGTCGTCGAGACGCTCTCCCTCGCCGACCGCCATGGACCCGTCCTGCTTGTGGATCGGGCCGTCGAAGGCGTGCATCTCACCCGACGTGATCTTCGCCTCGGTCTCCCTGGCCATCGCCACGACGTCGTCCGGCAGGTTGGTGTACGGGGCCATCTCGACCATGCCGGAGGCCATGCCGTCCCACGTGTCCTCGGACTTCCAGGTGCCGTCGAGCACCGCCTTGGTGCGGGCGACGTAGTACGGCCCCCAGTTGTCGATGATCGCGGTGAACTGGCTCTTCGGGGCGAACGCGATCATGTCCGAGGCCTGGCCGAAGCCGTGCACGCCCTGCTCGGCCGCGATCTGCAGCGGTGCGGTGGAGTCGGTGTGCTGCGTGATGATGTCGGCGCCCTGGCCGATCAGCACCTTGGCCGCGTCCGCCTCCTTGCCGGGGTCGAACCAGGTGCTCACCCACACGATCTTCACCTTGAAATCCGGGTTGATGGACTGCGCACCCAGCATGAAGGCGTTGATGCCGCGCACCACCTCGGGGATCGGGAACGACGCGATGTAGCCCGCGACCCCGCTCTTCGACATCCGGGCCGCGATCTGGCCGATGACGTAACGCCCCTCGTAGAAGCGCGCTGAGTACGTCGTGACGTTGTCGGCGCGCTTGTAGCCGGTGGCGTGCTCGAACTTCACGTCCGGGAAGCGCTTGGCGGCCTTGAGGGTCGGGTCCATGAAGCCGAACGAGGTCGTGAAGATGAGGCCGGCGCCGTCCCGTGCGAGGCGGGTGATGGCGCGCTCCGCGTCCGGCCCTTCCGCGACGTTCTCGACGTACACGGTCTCGACCTGGTCGCCGAACGCCTTCTCGACCGCGAGCCGGCCTTCGTTGTGCTCGTAGGTCCAGCCGTGGTCGCCGATGGGTCCGACGTAGATGAAGCCGACCTTCAGCTTGTCCGCGCCGGATGCGGCGACGGTGGCCAGCGCCAGCGCGAGGCCGGCCGCGAATGTGAGCATTTTCTTCATCGATTGCTTCCTCCGTGGTGGGTTGTCGGGATTGCACCGTGGATTCGGGGCTGTGCCTCCGTGGACGATCCGGCGCAAAGCCCGGGCTCGTGATCATTGCACCGGCGCCCGATCATTGCACCAGCGCCGGCAGGGGCTCGGTCCGCGTCGGCGATCCGGCGCGAAAGGCCGGCCTATGCAAGCAGGCATGTCTACTTTCGTCAAGACGCAGACGCGGTTGCGTACTCATTGCGCCGGCGCCGGCGGGAACTCCGCCCGCGTCACCGATCCGGCACGAAGGGGCGACCGATGCAGGCAGGCGTGTTCACTTTCGTCAGGGCGCGGTTTCCGGAGATCAGCACCAGGGCGGCGATCGTCACCAAGCCGGGGTTGAGCACCCCGGAACGCTCGACCACCAACCCGTCCCTGGCCCCGTCTCCGGAGCCGCCCCCGGACCCGTGACCCGTCCCCGGACCCCCTGTTACGTCTCCGGATTGAATTGCCTGGCGAACAGATCGCCGTCCAGCTCGACGCGCTCCGTGCCGCCGCTGAAACGAAGCACCGGGTAACCGTCCACGTTCAGAAGGCGTTGCAGGCCGGCGATCACGCTGCGCATGCGCGGCGCCGGTACGCCCAGCCGCGTCGCGAGCGAGGCGATCGGCAGCCGGCCACGAGCCTCGAAGAGCGCATCGAGCACGGCGCGCACTGTGTCGTCGTCCGGCGCCCCCCGGCCCGCGAGCTGGCGTTGCGCGGCGTACACCTCGGATGCGAAGAGCGGGTCCCATCGTGTGGCGTCCGCGGACCGCGAGCGAGCGGCCTCGGTGAACAGGTCGCGTTGCGGGTCCCGGGGAGCTTCGGTCCCGGCCTGCTTCCGTCCCGGCGCCGGCAGATGAAATCCTGCCGGGTCGGGCTCTTCGGCGAACCACCACGGAGGATACGACACCGGAGCAGGCTCCCAGCCGTCGATCGTCTCGCCCGGCCCGACGTACACGCCCACCGGCACCACCGCCTCCTGCAAGGACACCCCGCCGTGGTAGCCGTTCCTCTTCGAGCCGTAACGCACGGTCTCGCTCCAGGGGAGGACGATGCGCTCCAGGCCCGTCGCGGCCCGCACGCGGGCGCCTCCGATCTCGATCTCCAACTCCGTCGCCGGTGCGGCGGCGCTCCTCCACCGGCCTTCGCCGTCGCCGGGCAGCTTGACGCCGCCGGCCTCCAGGACGTGGCCGTGATCCGAGGTCAGGACCACGGCGCGTCCGGCCGCGTGCGCTTCCATCAGGATTGCCGGCAGGAGCCGGATCGAATCGAACCTCCACGCAAGCTGCATCTGCTCGGACTTGGCGAGGTGGTCGTCCACCGCGTTCAGGACGGCGCCGACGACGCGGCGTCGCTCGTCACGTAGCGCCTCGCGTACGGGCGCCGCGAGCCCTTCCGCCGCGCCGCCGGTCAGCTCGGCCTTGTGGAACAGGAGCGGCGGCCGTGCGGTGCGGGAGATCCCGAGCAAGTCGGGATGCCTGGCGAACGCGGCCTTCTCGGTCGCGGCGCTGCCCCGTTTCACGCTGCCGGACAGAAGCGCCATGCGCGACGACTCCGTCACCGTCGGCAGTACCGCCAGCACAGTCTCGGGAGCAAGGCCGCGTTGCCGCCGCCAGCCGCGCTCGTGCAGGCTCTCGCCGATCTCCTCGAAGACGCCCGCGTCCATGCCGTCGAGCACGAGCACCAGGACCGGGCGGGATTGGCCGAGGGGCACCACGGTCCGGGCGAGGCAATGCTCGATGGGCACGACGTCCGGGCCGCCGGCGCCGGTCAGGTATTCACGCACGCCCTCGGCAAAGGCGCGGTTCCGCGCCTCGCGGCGCGCACGCACGGCGCGATGGATCGCGCCGAACAGGGCGCCGACCTCGGGGTGCTCGTCGCCACCCAGCAGATGGCGCCGCGCCCAGTCTTCGAAGGCGCCTTCCGCGGCGTGGTGGGCCATCAGGCCAGTTGGAGCGCTCGCTGCTTCGTGCGATGGATGGAGGCTGCGCACGAGCCGCAAGGCCATTTCCAGGTGATGCAGGCGTTCCCCCTGGTCGTCGCAGGCGACGTGTTCCCGGACGCGGCGAAATGCACGTTCCGCCGATTCAAGCGCGTCCGGGGCGTCGATCGCCGCCGTCGCCGCCGCGGCGAAACGAGCGAGACGACCCCGGAGCCCGGACGGCAGCACCGAGCTGCGCTCCGCGAACGCCTCGGCCTTCAGGTGCGAAAGCCGGCCTTCCGCGCGCCGCAGCCACTCGCCGCGCCGTTCCCGAGGCAGTCTCCGAAATACGCGCCGCGCCGCCGCCGCCCATTCCCGTCCGCGCGCCGGCTCCACGCTTGCGCCTCCAAGCAGGGGTTCGAGCCGCGCCGCCGCCTGCACGAGCCCCGGATGCGGTCCATTCGGGGGCAGATTCCCATCCATGCCCGCCGACCTCCTGCCTCGGGGGCTGCCTGGGCGGGCGTCACTCCGGACGGGGGCGCCTTCGGGCGGGTCCGGGCTACCGGCGCCGGCGCGCGGTGTCGAAGGGGTGGTCGGTGTGGCGTCCCCATCGCCGAACAGGAGGTCGCACACGAGGCCGATCGGCAGCAGCTCGCTCGCGTGGCCGGCCGCGATTCCCCCGGCCAGCAGCACGCCAAGGCCGCCCGCGGATTCACCCAACCTCAGACGAACCGCCTCCGCGAGCGGCGCGGGGAGCGCCGCGAATCGTTCCGCGGCGCCGGGCTCGATGCTCCAGCGGATGATGGTTCCGGCATCGGGGGCGCCGTCGGAGAGATCGAGATGGTGAGCGAGCACATGCGTCCAGGCAGTCCCGGCATCCAGCACGCTTGCCGGCGACCTGCGCCGGTGCGGCCGCGCGCCGAGGAGAGCGTCGGCCATCCATGGCTGCATGGGCAGTCGCGGGTCCACGGACGCCACGCCGTAGGCATCGCGCACCATCTGCCACCGTTCCGGATGGTGCAGCCGGCGCCGCGCCAGGCGGGCCAGGACGTCGAGGCCGAGGTCCTTGTCGACAAGCGGCGTGAGTACGATCAGCCGATCGTCGTCACCGAGCGCGGCGAGCCGCTCGCTCACCGCCAGCGCAGATGGGCACCAGCGCACGGGGAAGGTCTCGCCGTTGACGGCAATCGAGTCATCGCCCCGCCACCGCGCCGCATGAACCCCGACGACCCGGGTGTCGGGCCAACGCTCGCAGAGCCGCTCCACCTGCCGGGTCAAGTGCTCGGGGGTCACGACGAGGGCGTCCGATCCGTGTCTCCCGAGTAGACCTTCCACTCGATCTCGACCCGGGTGGCGCCGGCCTCACGCACGGCGGCCTCGATCTCCGTGAACACGAGACCGACCTCGGCTGCCGCCACCGTCCTTCGACCGGTCGTCGTACCGCGATCGTCCTCGTCCGGGGTTGCCGGGGGCTCCGGCTTCGGGATCTCTGGCTTCGGCGGTTCTGGCTCCGGCTCCGGCGGGTCAGGCGGCTTCGGCGGGTCAGGCGGTGCGGATGGCGGCGCGGTCGCAGCCTCGGTCAGAAGATCCAGCGCCCGGGTCCGGCAACGCCGCAGGGTGTCCACGAGCGGCGTGACGTGCTCGTCATGGCGGAGCGCGTCGGCCACGCTCGTTGCGATCTCCCGGGCACGCTCCCGGTACGGCTCGGCGAGCGTGTCGATCCTCTCGAAGACCTCCCATTGGTCGGGGGCCAGGGCGGCGGCGACGGAGCGCGCGCTCGTCAGACTCTGGCCCATCGCGACCGCGCCGGTCTGCACGCTGGCGCCGGCGAGCGTGGCTACCAGCGCGTCGTCTTCCGCGCGGTCGAGCGCGGACAGGAGCGACAGTGTCGCGGAGGCGGTGCGGAAGCGATCGGCGTCCGCCGCGCGGATGCCGCGCGCGTCCAGCCGCGTGCGCAGGGAATCGGCCAGCGCGCCGGCGGCCTCGCGATGCGGCTCGCCCGCCGCGTCCCGGAGGGCCTGGGCCAGCCCGGCGACGTTCTGGGCGTTCATCAACCGCGATGCCTCGATGCCGAACACGGCGTTCGCGAGATCTGTCGCGCGCTCCCAGTCCCCCGCGTCGGGCAACGCCTGCGCTTCCAGCACGAGCCCGTCGTCGAGCGTCTCGATGGCCGCACTCGCCGGCTGGCCGCGGAGGGTAAAGCTCAACCCCTTCTGCCGCGCGAACGTCAGGATCACGAGGTTCTGCACGTCGCGGTCGAGACCGCGCCGTTCCGGCGCCTCGATCCAGGCCCGCAGCTCGCCCGCGCTCAGGGTGTCGCCGCCATGCTGCGCGCGCTTGCGGTCCAGCTCGTCCGGCCATCTCCGGCCGAGCTTGAAGTGCAGCTCCCCCATCTCGCCGAGCTGCAGCGGCACGGCGATGTGCCGCACGTCGTCGCGCGCCCGCCGGTCCACCTCCACCCGTTCCTCGGGATGGGCCACCGCCCGCTCCACGACCTCCAGCACGCGGCGTAGCGCCGGGCGCCTGACCTCGACCCCGAACTCGGGGTGATCCGGGTAGCGCGCCGCCAGCGCCTGGCCGAAGACGTCCTGAAGCGCCTCTTCGATGTTCGCCGCCACCGGCGGCCGCAGCTCGATCCCCGGATCCAGGGAGATGAAGTGCCCCTCCGGATCGTGGCCGTCGTCGACCGCGTCGGTGTCGGCCCGAGAGAGGCCATACGCGGTGAGCAGGCAGTTGCGGATACGTGTCCGCATCTGATCGCGCTGGTTGACCAGCAGGCCGCGGGCCTGGTCCCGGTCGGTCTGCGAAAGGTGCGCCCCGTACTCGTTGAGGCGGTTGCCGGTCAGCACCTGATCGAGCAGCACCAGCCGTCCGAGATCGTGCCGGGTCGATTCGGTGAAGAACCACGGCAGCCAGACGATGGTATCGACCGGCTCTCCCCTGGCGATGAAGTTCCGTACCTGCGCCAGATCGTCGAGCGGCGTATGCCGAGGCTCGTCGAAGGGCCAGTCGATCACGATTCGCCACCGGCCCTCGGAGTTGTGGAATTCCTCCGGCCTTATCTCCCGTACGTTGCGGAACAGGATCTCGCACGTGCGCCTGGAGCCCCGCCACGACATCCCCCAAGGCTGTGGCAGCCAGTCCTGGGACTCGTCGAGATGCAGGCTCTCGTAGACGAGCTGGCGTACCTTCTGAATCCGGTATCCGTCATTGTCCAGCGCCTTCGCGTTCTCGAGGATGCTCTCGGTGTCCACCCCCACGATCCGGAGAGCGATCACCGGGTTGGCAGTATCGTCCGAGACCTTGATCTCCCCCGCCTGCGCCGCCCACTGCCGGCACTTGCCGAGCACGATCCGGCTCTCCTGGCCCGGGATCGGGGAGCGCACGGTGCCGTGGTTCAGCGCCGCCAGACGCGCCGGGGTGAGCGCCCGCAGCGCCTCGACCCCCTCGGCGAGCGCCGAGAGCAGCAGCGTCTTCATCAGCCGATCGTCGTTGCGGAAGCCCGCCGCCTTGCGGGCTTCAGTGCGGCCGGCCTTGACGTCGGCGGCGGCCACGCCGTGCTCACCCTCCAACAACGGCAGGAGCTTCGTGCGGTAGAGCTTCCTCGCATCGTCGAAGCGCAGCCGCATTGCCTGCGTGAACGGCTCGTCACCCTCGGCGATGACGTCGAACAGATCGCCGACCGGGATGAGGTCGCCGAGCTCGAGGCGACGGCCCTGCTCGACGAGGAGCTGCAGCATGAGCTTGAGGGCGGTGCGCTCACGCTGAAGGAGCGAGGAGACGGCGATCAGGGTCTGCACGAGCGCGGGCGTGAACGGATAGACCTGCCGGAACATCGCGCGGTCGCCGTCACGGGTGAGCAGGGTGGACAGCACCTCCGCGCGCACCCGCGCGGTCCGCTCGAAGGCGGCCGCGAGCTCCGCCCGCGCCGCCTCGTTCTTCGGGCGCAACACGCGACGCTCCACGATGTCCGGCAGGTTGCGGTCTTCGAGCGTGATGGTGTCGAAGCGCGCCTCCCACCAGTTCAGCACGTCGGCGAAGCCGAGCTGCCCGGCGCCGGGCAGATGCTCCCCGACAAGCTCGCGCAGATCCCGCTGGCGCGCGATGAAGCTCACGATCGGGATCGGCCGGTCGGACTGCATGGCCTCCACGAGCTTCGCGACCTTCTGTCCTTCGCGATTGACGAACGCGGGGTCCGCCGCATGGCTCGCGAGCCACAGGACCAGCTCGTCCAGGAACAGGATCAGGGCGTCGTAGCCCAGCTCCCGCGCGTGCCGGGACATGACGCTCAACCCTTCGTCGAGAGGAACGAAGCGCTCGCCGTCCGCCGCGTCGACGGTGCGAGCGGCGCTGAAGAAGGCGTCGATCAGGTCGCCCACCAGACGCAGGCGTTCGTCGTCGCGGGGCGCTGCATCCAGCGCCGCATCGAAGCCGGCCGCGTCCCAGCCGCTCCCGAGCGCGCCCCATCCGCCGCCTCCGCCGTCCACGCCGTCCCGGACCGCGTCGTTCAGCGTCCGGAAGAACAGCTCGTCGCCCATCCTGGCACGCAGGTTTCGTGCGTTCGCGAACAGGCGTTCCGCCTGATAGAACCCGGGGGTGGGCGCCTCCGGATGCTTGGCGCGGACGTGCTCGGCATAGTGCCCGAGGATCGCCGACTCCATGCTCGTCGCGCCGATCATGTGGTACGGGACGACCAGGAAGCGCCGGCCGGTGGTCCATGCGTTGGACTTCGCGACGGCGCCGGCAAGCTCAGGTGTCGAACGGGCGCCCGAGTCGCCGCGCAACAGCAGCGTCAGCACCGCCATGAAGTGGCTCTTGCCGCTGCCGAAGCTGCCGTGCAGGTACGCGCCCTTGCTGGTATTCGCTCCGACCGCGCTGCCGATCAGCGACAGCGCATCATCGAAGCAACGCGCGAGCTGCGGGGTCACCACGTAGTCGCTCAACGTCTGCCCGGCCCGCTCCACCCCCTCCGAGAGCCGCAGCACGAAATCGCCCTGATGGACGCGCTTGGGGAGATCGAAGACGTCGGCGATGGTGGTCACGGTCTCGGGGCTCCGCTGGGGGATGGCGCTACGGCCAAGCGGAAACTTACCGGGAACGGCCTTGCCAATGCCACCATGCCGCTTGGCGTCGCACGGCGCTCGCCACACGGCACAGGCGCCCATCGCCTACGTCTTCCCCGACCCGGAGCCCTGTACACAGGCTCCGATGCAGCCCTACGGTGCCCGCATCCACACGACACGGTGCGCGCATGCCCCAAGACGCCTCCGGCAAGCTCCTGTTCTCCCATCCCCGGATGGTCGAAGACCTCCTGCGCGGGTTCGTCACCGGACCGTGGAGCGATGCCCTGGACTTCGCCACGCTGGAGAACCGGTCCGCCGCCTTCGTCAGCGACGACCTGCGCCGGCGCCACGGCGACCTGCTGTGGCGGCTGCGCTGCGGCGAGACCTGGCTCTACGTGCCGCTGGAGTTCCAGTCCACCGTGGACCGGTCCATGGCCGTGCGCCTGCTGACCTATACCGGGTTGCTGTACCAGGACCTGCTCCGGCGCGGAGAGTTGAACCCGGACGGGAAGCTGCCCCCGGTGCTGCCGGTGGTCTTCTACAACGGCCGCCGCTCGCGGTGGACGGCGGCGCGCGAGGTGTCGGAGATGTGTTCGCCGGTGAGGGCGGAGGCGCTGGGGTGGTATCAACCATCCCAGCGGTACTTCGTGCTTGACGCTGGAAGGTACGGGGCGGACGATTTGCCGCGCGGGAATCTGGTGTCGGCGCTGATCCTGCTGGAGAACAGCCGCACACCGGCGGAGTTGGAACGTGCGCTGGATGCGTTGCTGGCTTGGGTGCCGGGTCCGGGCGAGTACGGACTGAAACGGGCGTTCTGGGAGTGGATCCGGCAGGTGCTGTTGCGGGGGCGGTTCCCGGAGGCGACCTTGGAGCGGGCGGCGGGGTTGGAGGAGGTGAGGACGATGCTGGAAGAACAGGTGCAGGAATGGACGAGGCAGTGGTTCGAGGAAGGCCGTGAACAGGGCCTTGAGCATGGCATCTCGCAGGGCCAACGGGCGCTGTTGCGCCGCCAGGCGGCGTGGAAGTTCGACGCAGAGGCGGCCGAACGACTTTCGGAGCTGCTGAATGGACTCTCGAACCCGGAGCGGCTGGCCGAGATCGGGGAGTGGATCATCGAGTGCGAGACGGGCGCCGAGTTGCTCGAACGGGCAGGAAGGGCAGGCCACGTAACGGACGGATAGCCGGGCCAGGATGTCGCGGATGGATGATCGTCGCCGCGGTATATTTCAATCGTGGAAAGATCTACATACGGGACATATGTCTTCATCATGCAGATCGGTCACGTCATCGGCGTTACCGGCTTTTGATGCGTGACCATTCCCCACGGCGTCAGTTGGATGCCCCCGATATTTCCGTTCGCGAGCTCGCCGTCGAGATAGGTATCGATGCATCCTGCTACCGGAAGCTGCGCCAAGTTCTGTTCAAAACGATTTCCGATTATTGCAGGCTGCGCGATGTCAGCGACCTTCTCGAAGATATACCTCAGTTGGTGACTCGCTCCGTTCTCCACTGGCCAACTTCGGCAACCGGCCGTTCGGCCTCCGAGCGCTCGCCGCACGGCACAGGCGCCCATCGCCTACGTCTTCCCCGACCCGGAGCCCTGTGCACAGGCTCCGATGCAGCCCCATGGTGCCCGCATCCACACGACACGGTGCGCGCATGCCCCAAGACGCCTCCGGCAAGCTCCTGTTCTCCCATCCCCGGATGGTCGAAGACCTCCTGCGCGGGTTCGTCACCGGACCGTGGAGCGATACCCTCGATTTCGCCACGCTGGAGAACCGGTCCGCCGCCTTCGTCAGCGACGACCTGCGCCGGCGCCACGGCGACCTGGTGTGGCGTCTGTGCTGCGGCGAGACTTGGCTGTACGTGCCGCTGGAGTTCCAGTCCACCGTGGACCGGTCCATGGCGGTGCGCCTGCTGACCTATACCGGGCTGCTGTACCAGGACCTGCTCCGGCGCGGAGAGTCGAACCCGGACGGCAAGCTGCCGCCGGTGTTGCCGGTGGTCTTCTACAACGGCCGCCGGTCGCGGTGGACGGCGGCGCGCGAGGTGTCGGAGATGTGTTCGCCGGTGAGGGCGGAGGCGCTGGCGTGGTATCAACCATCCCAGCAGTACTTCGTGCTTGACGCTGGAAGGTATGGGGCGGACGATTTGCCGCACCGGAATCTGGTGTCGGCGCTGATCCTGCTGGAGAACAGCCACACGCTGGCGGAGTTGGAGCGTGCGCTGGATGCGCTGCTGGCTTGGGTGCCGGGTCCGGGCGAGCGCGAGCTGAAGCGGGCGTTCGGGGAGTGGATCCGAACAGGTGCTGTTGCGGGGACGGTTCCCGGAGGCGACCTTGGAGCGGACGGCGGAGTTGGAGGAGGTGAGGACGATGCTGGAAGAACAGGTGCAGGAATGGACGAGGCAGTGGTTCGAGGAAGGCCGTGAGGAAGGTCGTGAGGAAGGCCGTGAACAGGGCCTTGAGCATGGCATCTCGCAGGGCCAACGGGCGCTGTTGCGCCGCCAGGCGGCGCGGAAGTTCGACGCAGAGGCGGCCGAACGACTTTCGGATCTGTTGAATGGACTCTCGAACCCGGAGCGACTGGCCGAGATCGGGGAGTGGATCATCGAATGCGAGACGGGCGCCGAGTTGCTCGAACGGGCAGGAAGCGTGGGCCGCGCGGGGGATACGGACGGCAGGGCGTGATGCGGATAACGCTTGGAGAGCCGGCTCTCCTGGCGGTTGCGTACCCGGAGAAACTGTGCTCATGAACCAGTCCGTGCGTCAAAATGTTTACATTTCTCTCCGGAATTTTCTACACGGCTGAAGGTTTGCCTGTATAAACGAGCGCATTCGCTACACAAGCTGCTTTGCCTGTCGAGCGAAACGAGATATGACAGGCTGGCCGACGGGAGAGAGATATGCTATCCAATGGTTCAGTCGAGGCGATTCACCGATCACTCAACGAGCTCGGATACTCGAATGCACTAATCAAGAAAAATTGGATGCCGCGTACTGTAATTCCAGGGGAAGATGCACCGTATCTTTCATTGACCGCTTTCTGGGGGCGTCCGTTCGATCAATTCAGAAGTGCGGTGGCGGTTACGGAGAAAAATGGTATTCCCACCAAGAATTTTGCGAAACGCATCGCCCTGCGTACACTGAGTCATGTCTTGCTGTGTGACGACGAAGAAATTGAACTCTGGCTCCTGGATGCCACAGATATTAGACAGCATAAAAATCGAGTACCTATTGACCAAATTGAATCTCTTGTTAACAATTATAGTCGAGAACTCGATCGCTCCATTGTAGCAGAGCAGAAGATTCGTCTTCGACAATATGCGCTGTATGAGGCCGATCCAAAAGGTCGATCGTTCGGCGAGTGGGCGGTCAGGCCCAGCATCGACCAAGCCAGCAAGGAGCTTTCCAGACTTGTAGCCGAAATTATGCCCAAGGCTGCAAACGAAACATCCGGCGAACACAATAACGACAAAATTCGATGGCTGTTTCGTACACTAGCCCTTCGGGTAGGCAGAGATCTTGAATGGGACGTTGCTTCTGATTTGGGGCGCGAGGCAGTCTCCGAGTTCGCGGAACGGGCCAAACATTATCCGAGACCCTGGTTACGAAGCAGCACAAAATTTGACGATACTGAACGCCTGGCAATATCCGAACGTGTCCTGGAAAAATTGATCAAGTTCGAATTCTCAACTGTGGATCCTATATTTGTCGTAAAGGCATTCAGGTCTCCGGCGTTGAGGCGGACGCGTGCGGCCATCGATCTGTTTCCGACGCCTAGACCCTACGCTTGGGATATGATGGCATCGATCCCTCTTCGTGAGGGAATGGGTATATGTGATCCAACGGTCGGAACGGGAACGTTTCTTGTCGCTGCCGGACATGCCTTATGGTCGACATGGGCTTCCAAAGGCGACGCAATGCCGAATCTCCGTGACTGGCTTTACGGTACGGATCATTCATCCCTTTCGACCGATTTTGCGCGTATCGCCCTCGATTTGGCTTTTGGTTGGGATAAAATCGGCTGGCAGATCGACGAAGAACGAGCAGAAACATCAGTAACTCGGTTGTCTCTCGAACGGGAATGGGTGTTGGTCGGAAATCTGCCTTGGGACGGAAAGGGAAAATCGCGAAACAAAGCAGCCAAAATGCTAGATTTGTACACTGAGATTTTGGCAAAGAGAAGATCCGGTTGGATTGCCACGATTTCTCCTCGATCAATCTGGACGAACCGAAGTCCTGCCGACATTGCACTTCGCGGACGTATAGCTTCCGATTTCCAGATCGAATCGGTATGGGAGCTTCCATGGGGAGCGATAACGGGGGGGCGTGCGCAGGCTGTTGCCACCGTGATTTCCCGGGGTCAACCAATAACGACAACAATCTGGAAGCGCCTGGATCACAAGGGGATCGTCCATACGATCGGTTACACCCCGTCCAGTCAGAGGGTTGATGATCGTCTTTTGTTGTCAGCAGATGCGCGTCATTTGCAAAGACGACTAATTCGCTGTTCGAAGCTTGGAGACTTGTACAACGTCAGAATAGGACTCCAGTTGAAGAAGGTAGATGACGTTCCAAAGATGTTTCGTGGCGGTGGTGATTTACCGTTCATGAAGTCGCTACATCAGATGCGTTATGGTGATACAAAACCCGCATATATTCGGTATGCCGATATATCCGTTGACAGCGAATGGACTAGAAAATTCCTCGGCCGTACCGCTCACGACTATCGATCAGAGATTCATATGTTGCCTCAGATAGCAATGCCCCAACGGATATATGAAGGTGTCCGGAACCTGCAAACTATAGTATTCGAGCAGCCACTATTGCTAAGCAATCGCTTCTTCGTATGTACGCCACGTTCTTCGAAGGCATTGGAGTTCGCTCGTGGTGTTGCCATGATTCTGACCAGTACACTTGGACGCCTGTGGCTTCATCTATTCGCTTTCGCAGGGCGGGATTTGTCTCCCCGAAGTATGGGTAAATTTCCCTTGCCATCTAATAACAGAATTACAAGAATTGGTTCAGCATACCGTGCATCACGTTTTTCATTCGGAACAACGTCCTATGAACTGTTTCACCCGACTCTGTCTCTGGAAGAAGAACTGGAGATTTGTACAGCATACGATTTTGAGAAGAAAGAAGGCTACGTTATTCTCGGACTCGGTTGCATCCTGGGATACAATCATGCAATTCCGTATCGCTGGGCTCAGGAGTGTGTATCCGATCAAGGCAGGCTTGAACAGTTGTTGGATGAATTGGACAAACTGACACCAGAGGCAGATCCCGATCATCGTTCACGGCTGTGTTTGTACGCTGTTGCTGAACAGGAAAAAGATGGATGCCTGATACTCAGGGGCGAAGATTATGAAGTTTCGATTGATAAGTCATCGGTCGCTGATGAACAATACAATGGGTAATCAAGATTATCGCAAACTCCTTGCGTTGGAGACTCCATTGACGGATTCGACGCCGTGCGGATACTGCCGCCTGCCGTGCGGAAGGACGGCCGTGGGTAGCCGCGGTTTCCAAGCGGATCACATAAAGCCCAGATCACTTTATCCCGAATTGGCTGCTCAGATACAAAATCTCACTTGGGCATGCTTGAAATGTAATGGCGAAAAAAGTACGCACACTACAGGCTACGATTGTCAGACGGGAAAGGAATGTCCGTTGTTTCATCCACGTTTGGAAAAATGGCGGATTCATTTTACTGGACATCCTGATGGGAAGATTCACGGTGGTACGGATACGGGCAGGGCCACTAGCAACAGACTCAAGTTCAATACGGAGCCAAGTATACTCCGAATTCGTGCCAAAGGATTCAGTGAACAGTGGTGGCCAGTGTAGAACCTATCTCAAAATTGCCTTCGCAGGATTCCAATAGAAGCGAGTTGGACGAATCCGAGGAAGTTCTCCGCATAGTACTCCCATCGTGTCAGCCACCGACACGGCCATTGAAGCTACGCAAAAAGCGCTCCACCAGCCAACGACGTTGATATCCGCGCAGCTAGCGTCCATCCTGGGTCTTTCGACGCTTTTGATTATTACGATGTGGCGCAGTCATCTCTGTTCCTTCATTGCGCAGTTCCTCATCCAAGGGGTCACTGTCGTACGCCCTCACCGATCAGATTCTGCGGCTTGGCTTCAATCATGTAGAAGTCGAAACTCAACTGCACCAAGGTCACTTCATAATGATTCGCGGCATGCGTACTGACCGATAACGGTAGCCCGTGACGGTCCACGATACCCGTGATTTTCACGCCTTTTCCGCATTTGATCGGGCCGATCTCGGCGCCACCCCCTTTTGCCGATGCGAACACAGCGTCGATGAAGCACTCCGGCTCGTCGATGTCCCTTGGTTCGCGAAGGCCGTTGGCCGCGTCCGTCAGGATGTCGCGCAGGACTTCGTGACGACACCAATGTTGGAATCGGTGATGGACGGTTTTGTAGTTCGGATAAGATTGCGGGAGCATGTGCCACTGAGCGCCGCTCTCTGAGGATCCAGAGAACGGCTTCGAGGACGGTGCGGGTGGGAATGGGCTTGCGCCCTGGTCGGCCAAGTGTAAAGTGTTCTTCGGGAAAGTGGTCCCGAATGCATTCCCACTGCTCGTCGGTCAAACGAATAATGAACAAACCGTACCCGCATTCGACTCGTTCTTCAATTTCGAGATAGGTTCTATTGAGACAATGGCGCGATGCAACCCAGAACGAGTGCACCCATCATCAAGACAAAACGATGTTCATGGGTTTCTGGAGATGACCTGTTGATCGCTGTAGTGATCTTCGTTCTGTACTTCGCAATACAAACAATTTCCTGCTAATTTCCGAATGTTAAATATGACAAACGATCTGATCATCCAATATATCAATTGCCTTTCCTCATGATATTAACTGTCTATCCAGTCGAAATGTTTCGGCATCTCCACGTTAATTCCGATAGCTGCTGCAATTGGCCCAGAGCGACGGAAGAACAATTCTCCCAGGTCCAATTCTTCCGGATTTTGAAAGATACGACCCTCAATGCAACCGAGTAACAGGCGAGAAACAAAATATTCCAGTTTCCAACCACAATAATTTTCTCTTGAGTCGGGAAGGAGGTCGCAAACATCAAGAAAACGAGGCGAAGAATTATCTGATTTATCCTGTAATCGGTTGAACAAAATTTTCGCAGGTATAATCCTACATCCGCCCACGGGATCACCACGCAGAGTTGGATGTACTGATAGCGGCAGTGTCTGTTCGAACGGAATTATCCACGGATTGTAAAAGAGATAATAAACCGGAATATTTCTTTGATGTTGATAGTCTTTGATTGCTCGCCACTGTTTGTCGCGTATTCTGAATGCTCCGTATTTGGATGATTCTGAGAAAGAGAAAACATGTGCTATCTTCATTGAAGATATAGTTGGCCCAGAAGGGACAAGATGAGCAAAACCTATTTGGTAATCTGCAAAATCTTCTTCTAAAATGTCGCCACTATCTGGGTAAAGTCGTTTCGATTGGAGTAATATTACTTTGTTCCGAACGAGTTGGCCCGCTTGACGAAGAAACAGAAGAATCCCTATATCGGCTATTTCCCAGCGATGATATTGGCGTAATCCACCGAGATAGTGAGTGTCGATTCTGACCACCCAATTGGAAGGTAGTATTTTTGGAGATGAAAATTGAGAAAGCTGTTCGATCAGAGTGAGATCGAGTGATCCCTCCGGAGAATTCGGCACTGCCGATATTTTTTTGCTTACTCGACAGTTACAAGCGCGAAATACTTTGCTGATGTAGTCGAAGACATCATCGGGAATCTGATTATGCGACATCAATCTCTCCCAACCCGGCATAGCCGGAACCAAACGCCGGTTGGCGGAAAAATCTTCGTCGTTTTGTCGAAGACTTCACGAGTAAGAGACTACACCGATCGAATGGCCATTATTGCATCCGTATGTCTTTTTGCGGCACATACACTCGAAGGATATCCTCGGTGAGACCGAGTTCCGAAAGTTGGGAGTGAAGGAAGATCTCGAAGAAGTCGCCGAGGCGCTGGTTGTACTCGGGGTCGATTTCGTTGTGCCATTGCTTCAGCCACGGCAGGTTCTCCTGCAGGATGGCGAGGAGCGGGGTCAGGCGCTCGGGAGGCCAGCCATCCTGTTCGGTGACTTCGGCGGAGTATGCGGCGACCGCTCGGCAGAGTTCAAGCGCGTTCCAGCCGGCCCACGCGACGAGGAGGGTCGGATCGCTGTCTCGGCTCATCCGCGGGAAGCTGACGAAGCGTTCCTTCGGGACGTCGAGGGCGCCGCGCAGGCGCCAGTGTGCCGGCTTCGTGAAGTCGGCGGAGCGGTACTTGGGCGGGGGCGGGGCAAGGTCGCCGAGCGCTTCCCGTTTGCGGCGTTGCTGTTCGGCCTGGAGGCGGACCGCGTAGGCTTCATCGGGTTCGGTGTCCCGTCGGGGAGTGGTCGCCGCTACCTCGGCGTCGATTTCGTCTTCGCGCCGCTGTAGCTCCCAGATGCGTTCCCAGTCTGCCCGTTTGGCGAGGCCCGAGGGCTTGTAGCGTTGTACGGGGAGGGCGGGGACGCTCTCGGCTTCGACGAGCTCGGCGACCAGCGGGACGAGATCGACCCCTTGGTGGCCCGCGTAACGGGTTGCGACTTGGTGGAAGTCTGTATCGGTGGCCGCACGCTCGGCCAGGGTGCGTACCGTCGCGAGTCGGAGTTCGGGCCAGTAGGCGGGGGACTCCAGTCGATCGAGCAGCCAGTTGCGGAGGGCGCGCCGTTCCTGGTCGTGCCAGGGCTCGACGTTCCAGCGGCGCTTGTACTCCGGCTTTTCGAGCAGGCCGATGGAGCGGTCGGAGTGGATCAGCTCGATGCGCCGTTCGACGAGGGCGCGGTAGTCGGCCGGCCAGTGGGCGGGTGGATCGGTGATCGGTGTGGAGCCGTGCCGGGTGAACCACGTCGTTTCCAGCTCGCCTGCCGCCATCCGCCGGGCCATGACGATCTCGAATGCCCGTTCGCCCAACGCCAGCGGCGGCGGTTCGTGGCGGTTGGCCGTGTCGGGGGCGTCCGGCTCCGCGGGGGTCGCGGGCGCCCGCGCCGACGCCGGCACTTTGGATAGTGAGTGCTCGCAGATGGCAGTGGCGGTGGGGATATCCGGGTTTGCGGGAGCGGCAGGCGGGAGGTCACCCGCGGGTGTCCGGTCCACGTGTCGGCGATCTTCTTCGCCGAAGCTCTCGGATGCCCGCTCACCCATCGCCGGCGGCGGTGGTCCGCGTCGGTTGGCCGTGCCGGGGGCGTCCGGGTCTGCGGGAGTCGCGGACACCCGCGCAGGCGCCGGCACTTCGGAGAGTGAGTGCTCGTCGGCGGCGGTGGTGTTGGGGGTGTCCGGATCTGCGGGGGCTTCGGGCGTCGGTGCAGTGGAAGAAGTGTGATCATGGGCAGCGGTGGGGCTGGAGACATCCGGGTCCGGGTCTGTGGGCGTGGCGGGTGGGAGACCGTCCGCGGGCAACCGGCCTCCGTACCGGCAGTCCTCGTCGATGACGCCGTAGAGTCGGTAACACTCCCAGTCGAGTTCCTCTTGCAGGGCGATCATGCGCGCCAGCAGATCGGCTGCGGTGTCGCGGTGGGCGTCGAGTTCAGCCGGAGTCATTGGAAAGCGATCGGCCAGTTGTACGGGTAGATGGGCTTGTCGTTCAGCGGCGATGCGGTCGAGGGTTTCCGCGAGGGCATTCGGTCGATTCGCTGGAAGCGGGAATTTCTGGAGCCCCGTACCTGAGATCTGTAGCCGCTCGTCCCATAAGGATTTACGAACTCTGGCACCGTGCTGCCCGACCTTATCGCCTCCCTTCAGATAAAACACCTGTTTCATCCAGAAACAAGCCACCGAGCTGTTCAGCAAACATATGAGCATCAGATAATCTACTTCGGTGGCATCCACTGGTAGTTTAATCATCGGTGCCGTTTGCTTAAAGATCTTCCCGCCGCGATCGAACACAAAGTGGTTATGGGTAGTAACTTCAGCGAAAATAATAGACAGCGGATTTCTGTAGCGATTCTTGAAAAACATGGAGTACTCATACCACTTCAGGTCTCGTTCAATTTGCGATTGACCATAAGCGACTCTCTCGACAAGCTGGCGTCGATAATTCCATAGGAATTTCAAGACGGCATCGGATTCGATCGCTTCGAGAGATGTTTCGTCGTATGGCCAGAGCGCACCGATCGGTTCGGCAATGGTCCAGTCTCGAACCATCTCTCCGGCAACCACAGGTTTGACGAACCGGGAGTGGATGCCGACTCGCTGTATGACTTCCCGGGAGAGCAGGTAGACATCGTCTTCGCGTGTCAACGCTCCAAATCCAATCTCATGGACGACATCTTCCAGTACGTTCGCAGCGCGCGCGTCGAGGTGCTCTTTGAGAGCGTTCGCACCGCCACCCCCGATGCTCCAGGGATGCACGGAGAACGTCCCCCGCGCGAGGTCTTCGGTGCTCACCCAATCGCTTTCGCTGTTCGCAACGTCCACCTGCTCGACAATCGCCGACCAGACTTGGCCTCTCGACGGGTCCCTCGGTGTGGAAGGCTCGCCGCGCACTCCCATCACCGTTCGCACCGCATCGCCAACGGACGCCCGGTGGCGTCCAAGGAGAATCACCGTCGGCGTCCCGTGCCCCGGGATGTACGCCCCGGACGTGTCGATCACGTGGGTCAGATCCATCCTCGGCAGGAACGATTCGATCAGTTTCTTCCCGAACTCGCGCTTCATGAACGAGTTGGCCGTGATCAACCCCACGTAACCAGCCCGCTCAGCTCCCTCGCCCGGCAGCGCCAGTCCGAAGAAGCGCTCGGTGAACGGAACCGCAAGCGAATACTGCCGATGGCAGGTCGAGTACCGAGCCCGATACAAGCGGTTCGCCGCCTTGTCCTTCACCGTGACGTAGGGCGGGTTCCCCACCACCACGTGGTATCGCTAGCCGAGGATCCGGTTCAGGGCATCGAGGTCTTCGGCCAGAAACGCATGTCCGAATTCCTTCCGGCCGATGAGCTGTTCCGCTTCGCTGCCGAGGTCCAGCTCGTCGAAGCCGAAGCGGCGCCCGTGCAGCAGGCTGTCGCCGGCGGCGACGTGGATTCGGAAGCTGGGGGCCTCCTCGAGCCGTTGGACGCGGGCGGCCCGCAGCGCCGCCGCCAGCAGGCGGAAACGGGCGATCGCCGCCGCGAACGGGTTGACGTCCACGCCGTAGACTCCGTCCAGGGCGCGCTGGACCAGCACCCGCTCGGAGGTGCCCGGCTCGCGGCCGAACCACTCCCGCAGCAGCCGCGGGAAGGCGCCGAGCAGGAAGTGGCCGGAGCCGCAGGCGGGGTCGATGAGGCGGATGCCGGCGAGGCCGAACTCGTCGAGCGCGGGGGTGAGGGTGCGGTCCAGGATGAACTCCTCGACGAACTCCGGGGTTTGCAGCAGGGCGAAACGCTTCTTCGCGTCGTCGGAGAGGTCCTGGTACAGGTCGCCGAGGAAGCGGGTGTCCCATTCGGGGTCCGTGAAATCATGGCGGAGCGCGCCTGTATCCGGGTCCACCGCCCGCCAGAACGCCAGCAGATCGCGCGCCGCGTCGCCGGAGATGCCGTAGCGCCACACCGGGTTGTGCTTGCGGTCGTAGAGCTGCTCCATTCCGGGCAGGCTCTCGACTTCGGCGAAGACGTCGAGCAGGTAGTCGCGGTCCGAGTCGGTCGGGTGGGCGCGAAAGTAGAGCGTCTGCCGGTCCGCGGCGCGTGCATTGCGTTCTCCCGGTCCGGCGATCAGCGCCGTCTCGATCAGGGCGTTGTCTTCCGCGAAGCGCACGAATACGCAGCCGAGCAGCCACGCGACCGCGGCCTGGGTCAGCGCGCCGCCGCGCCAGACACGGAAGGTGTCGCCGGTGCGTTCGGCCTCCCGCGCGGCCCGGTACTCCGCTTCGAGCGCGGCGGCCATCACCGGAACGCTCCCGGCCCGCTCGGCAAGGTCCTGTTCAAGCCGCTTCAACTGCCGGCGCAGGTCGAACAGGAGGGACTTGCGGTCGATCATGGCGATGCCGCCTGTCTGCGGCTGTCGCCGGCATCCATCCCGGCGCCGCCGGATGCACGAGCGCGGGAGGGATGGGATGCGGCGCGCGCGATCCACGCGCGGCTCGGCCGCGTCCAGGCGGCGGCGAAGACCACCGGCAGCGCGCGGCCGTCGATCACCGGCATGTTCACCGTCTCGTCCGCGGCGATGCAGAGAAGCCGCGCCGCCGGCGCCTCGCCGCGCTGGCATGCCTCCTGGATGTCGGCCAGGGCGTCGAGCTGGCGGTAGCGGGCCAGCAGCCCGGGGCGCGTGAGCAGCAACGGCTGGTGCGCGTTCGCGATCTCGCGCTCCAGTCCGGGCACGGCACGACGAACGAGCTGATCGAGGCGCCGGCGGTCCGCGCTGCCCGCCGGCGCGGCATCCGCGGCGACCACGACGTTCCAGTCCGCGCCCAGCGCGTCGGCCACCGCCCGCATGTGGCGTATCAGCCCGGCTTCGAGGCTGAAGGGGGTCAACGCGAGCGCCGTCGCGAGGCGCCGCTCGATGCACGGCAGATGCCGTGGAGAGACGGAGAGCGCAAGAAATCCCCGGGTTCCGACCACTCGCATCAGCCGCTCGTCCAGCGTATCCGCCTCGCCTGCGCCGTCGTCGCCGGACGCGGACGACAGGGCCGACGACGAGCTGCTGGCGTAGCTCGAACGCGCCGCGGGCGAGCGGTACGTCCGGGTCGGCTCATCCCAGGCGAGCTTGAGCCCCGCCGTCTCCAGAAGCTCGTCCAGCACGGGTCGTCCCGGAAGCGGATCGGCCTCGGGGTAGCGGCTTGCGACGCGCTTGCGGATCTCTTGCTCGGAGAGCTTCGTCGGGCCGAGCAGGGAGCTGGCGCCGAGCTTCGCGGCCCGTGCCGCGGCCATGCCGCGCGGATACAGCTCGCCGCGGGAGGAGACCGCCGCGCGTGCGGCGGATTGCACCGCCAGGCGCAGGATCCGGTCCGGACCAGGCGCTTGCATGCCCGCCGGAGGCGCGGCCTCCGCGAGCGCTTCGGTGACGCGGGCGGGCGGCAGGAGCGGGTCGGCTTCGGCAAGGTCGTCCGCCAGCTTGCCGAGCTCCCGAACCCAGTCCGCGCGCGCCTCCACCGAGGCGGTAAGCGCCGGGTCCAGGGCGTCCGTGGCGAGGACCAGGGCGGACGCACCCGGGGATGCGCCGCGCCGGTGCAGGCGGAAGCGGCTGTCCTCGCGGGCCGATTCCATCTCCAGCGCGGCCGCGGCGACCGCACCGGCCCGCCGCAGGCGCGCCTCGCCGGTCTCGGTGGAGCCCCGAGTCGCGGCCAGCGCGTCCGCAAGCTCGCGCACCGTCATGACCCCGCCGTGTTTCGCGACCAGCGCCGCCACGGAATCGCGGAGCCGCGTCATCCAGCGCTGACGATTCCAGCGCTCTCGCAGGCGCCGGATGGCGCGAGCGATCCCGGTCGGGGTGGCGCCAAGCGATTCGGCGACCTCGCGATGGGCCGGCAGCAGGCCGAGGTTGCCCTCCATCCCCAGCGCACCGCGCATCAGGCGGGCCTCGTCTTCCGGGATGCGCGTGGAGACGAGCTTGGAGGCCAGGAGATCGATGCTCCAGACGGCGGGATCGACCGGGTGGTCGGCTTCGTGGACGGTGGTGGCGGTGTCGAGGGTTCTCCCGTGCTCCGCGAGGTGCTCGGCGAGCCGCTCGGACAGCTCCCGAATGAGCTTGACGATGCGTTGCCCGATCCCCTTGTTGCGGTAGAGGCGTATGCGGGGCAGATCGACGAGCTGGGCGACCGTATGCGCCCCGAGGCGATCGAGCGCGTTCAGCAGGCGAGGGCTGAGGCCGAGCGCGAGGAGCGGCGTTTCGCGGGTCACGCCGTCGAAGCCGCCCGGCAGATCGCCGCCTTCCTCGTCGCCCGTGGCCTGGACGTCGATTGCCACGAAGCAACCGGACCACGCGCGGCGCATCTCTTCCGCGCTGTCGAAGCGAGCCCGGTAGTCCCTGGCCAGCGCCTTGGCGAAGAACTCGGTGAGCGGACCGCGCACCGACGGATCGAGCCATTCCGCGTCGAGAGTGACTTCCTCCTCGATCAGCATGGGGTCGGTCGAGCCGTCCCCCCATCCGGGCAGGTTTCCGGTCGCCATCTCGTGGAGGGTCATGGCCGCGGCGAAGCGCTCGGCGTAGACGTCCCAGCGCGGTGGCCGGCGCAGCCGCAGGAACGGATCCAGGTACTGCGGCGTGCCCGCGCGGATGTTCTCCGCGGGGGTGTCCGCGAGCGAGAAGTCGAACACGACGAGGGCGAGTGACTTGTCGGCGCCGCTCGCGGATACGCCGATGTTGTCGGGCTTCAGGTCCCGATGCGATATGCCTTTCTCTTCCAGCCACTGCACGACGCTCAGCAACTGGCTTCCGAAGCGTTCCAGGAGGTCGAGCGAGAGCCGGCCTTCCTCGCGGATACGGTCCGCGAGGGTGTAGGCGCCGCTCCTGTTCTCGGTGCCGGCCATCGCGATGAACAGCGCCGCGTGCCCGGACAGCTCCACGTGGCGGTAGAACGCGACGATGTTCGGATGGCGCAGCACGCCCAGCACCTCGCCCTCGCGTCCGATGCGCTCGTTGCGCGAGGGGTCGAGGGCCACCTTGAGCACTCCGCCGCCATCGTCATGCTCCACCTTGAGGGCGACGGCGGTGGAGCCTTTGCCGAGGCGTCGTTCCACGAGGAAGCCATGCTCCAGCATGTCCCCCGGATTGGCATCGAGCGGGTGGACAACGGCCTCCTCGGCCTCGTCCGCAGCGGCGAGCTCCCGCTCCGCCTCCGCGAGCAGGTCCAGGAACTCCGAGACTGAATTGGGGCGCTTGCCGACCTCCGGGTCGGTCGCGGACTCCACGACCAACTGCAAGGATCCCGGGAGGCCGTCGAGCGCATCGGAAAGCCGGAGGCCGCCCGCGCTGGACAGGCGCGCGTTCAGGGCCGCGACGGTGGACGCCGGAGGCATGTCCGAGAACAGCCGGTAGCCGACGGCGCCGAGCGAGAAGATGTCGAGCTTCTCGGAGACGTATCCCCCGCAGGTCGTCTCCGGTGCGAGATACACGTCGTCTTCGTCCTCGGCCGAGAGGCCGAGGGTGGTCTCCGCACCGGTGTTCCGTGCTCCGGAAGCTCCCGAACCCCGGAGCGCGTCATGCTCGCCGGCCCGCCAGTCGAAGATCTTGAGCGTGGGCCGGGAGGCGTCCGGCGCCATCACCAGGACCTTCCGCGGACTCAGCGCGCGGTGGTAGAGACGGCGTTCGTGCGCGTACTTCAGCGTCTCCGCCAACTGGCGCAGCATGTCGAGACGGGTCGCGAGGTCCGGGCCGTCGCCTTTCCGGCGTTCAAGGAAGTGGTCCAGACGCTCGGCGTCCGGATCATGTTCGAAGACCAGGGCCGGTCCTTGCTCCGCGTTCGTGAGCAGCTCCACCCGCAGGATGCCCTCGTGGACGACGCCGTCGAGCAATTGGTACTCCCGCTCCGCCGCGCGCCGCCGCTCCGTGCGCACCGCCCCGGAGGAGGCCGCCGAGAGCGGATGGATGCGCACCCGCCGCTTCGACGAGGGCACCGAGACGTGCTCGGCTTCCCAGTCCTGGTACGTGTCCGTCTCCAGCAGGAGCTTGCGCAGCACGTAGTCCGCCACCCGCCGCTGCCGCTGCGAGGGATGGATCCCCGCCTGCCCCATCGCGCGCGCGATGGCCCCGGAGAGCGACCGGTCGATCCGCGGCGGCGGCCGGCGCGGATCGAAGCCCGCGTTGCCGCGAAGGACGTCGAGGATGTCCGGACAAGTGTCCCGCCCGGACTGCGCGGAGAGGTACACCCCCGTGCGGGCCCGGCCGTCGAGCCGGCACCGCACTCCGCCGCGGGACAGGAATACGACGGCTTCGACATACGGCCTGTGTTGCCTGGCGAGCGCCTTCTGCGTTTTCAGGAGTCCGGCCAGCTTCTTCGCCTTGCGGTTCGCCAGCAGGAGCGGACTGTCGACCAGGAACTCCTTGCCGTCGATCTCGCGGCGCCACGTGCTCGCGTCGCCCGAGATGGTCCCGCTCCAGCTCTTGATCTCGACGAGGTAGACCTTGTGGAGCGATACCACGAGCAAATCGACTTCGTTGATGCTGCCGTCCTCGGCGATGAACTCGAAGTTCGACCACGCGCGGAACGGCTCGCCGTCCGGCAGGCGGGCCTTCAGGTAGTCGAGGGCCTCGCGCTCCCAGGCGTATTCGGAGGGGGTGATTTCGATCCAGCGGGCGGTCTGCATTGCCGTTCAATCGGGAATTCGTCCCGGGCTCACTTCCGGAGCCGTCCACGCACGGGGCTCGGCGGCGCAATCGCTCAAGATGCAAGATGATCCTGCGTCTGCGTGACCGCTGCTACGGGTTTCCCTGCCCTGGAGTCGATGCTCGCCGGCAACGTCCACAACGCCGGCAGGACGATGGCGGCGTAGTCGGCGTTCGTTCATGTGGTGCGTGGTCATTGCGCCGACGCCGGCGGGCACTCCGCCCGCGTCACCGGTCCGGCACGAAGGGGCGGCCGATGCAGGCAGGCGTGTTCACTTTCGTCAGGGCGCGGTTGCCGGAGATCAGTATCAGGGCGGCGATGGTGACCAGGTAGGGCAGCGACGCGAGGAGCTGGGGCGGGATGCCGAGCCCGATCCCCTGTGCATAGAGGCCCATGATCCACACGGTGCCGAACAGGTAGGCCCCGACCGCGACCCGGCGCGGCGCCCAGGTGGCGAAGACCACCAGCGCCAGCGCGACCCAGCCGCGCCCGGCCGTCATGTTCTCGATCCATTGCGTCGTGTATGCGAGCGAGAGGTAGCCGCCGGCGAGCCCCGCACAGGCCCCCCCGAAGGCGATGCAGGCGTAGCGCACCGCGATCACGTTGTACCCCAGGGCGTGCGCGGAGTGGTGGTTGTCCCCGGTGGCCCGGATCACGAGGCCGATCCGCGTGCGCGCCAGCACTCGGGCGGCGAGCACCGTGATCGCGATCGATGCGTACACGAGCACGTCGTGGCCGAAGAGCACGGGTCCGACGAACGGCAGGTCGCTCAGGCCGGGGATGTGGACGGGCGTGAGCTTCACCCCGGGCAGCCCGGTGAAGGGCTCGCCGAGGAGGCCGGACAGCCCGAGCCCGAACAGGGTGAGCGCGAGCCCGGTCGCCACCTGGTTGGTGACGAGGGTCTGGGTGAGGAAGCCGAACAGGAGCGACATGGCGATGCCGGCCCCGATCGCCGCCACGATACCGGCCGCCGCCGATCCGGTGGTGTACGCGGCGGCGAAGCCGGACACCGCCCCCATCACCATCATCCCCTCGACGCCGAGGTTGAGCACCCCGGAACGCTCGACCACCAGCTCGCCGACGGCGGCGAGCAGCAGCGGGGTCGACGCGGTGATGATCGTCAGCAGGACAGCTTCGAGCGCGGTCATCCCGAACGCTCCCGCCGGCGGCCGGCCACCGGGACGCCGGAGCCTCGAATCTCCGAACCCCGCATCACAGGTCCATTTGAACCGCGATTGCGTTCGAGTCGATCATCATGGGTTCCTCCATCGGTCACAGGGTCATTCTGCTCGATCTCCGGCTCCGGTGCTGTCGCCGCGTCCGGGTCCGCACCACATGGGCCGTCAAACCCGCGCTTTCGGCCCCGATTCACCCGAAGTCGTTTTTCAGGAGCGTCCGCCGCCATCCACGGACGGCTCCCGTTGATTGAGGTTCCCATTGTATGAGCAGCAGAAGGATTTCCGGACGCTGATTCGAGCCTTCGCCCGTGTTCGCCGGCAGCGGTCGGCGCGGCCAGCCAAGCGGACGCCGGAGACGAACCGGTCTTTCTCCTGTGCCGGAGCGGGGGAGGAGAAGCCAGGGGTTTCGCTCATCATGACCGTTCCTGGACGCCCACGGCCGCCGGCGACCCGATTCACCGGGAACCAATCTCCGGCAGACGAACCATCCCACCAAACCCAACGCTGCTCCTCCACCCCTCCGGCTCCCCGCTCCGCACCCGCAGGGCCTTGATGATCCCCGCGTGGGTCACGACGACGTGCGAGAGGCCGCTCCGCCGGTAGTCGTCGATCGCGGCTCCGGCGCGCTCGCGCAGCATGTGCACGCTCTCGCCTCCGTGGGGGCGGGCGTGCAGGAAGTCCGTGGCCCAGGCGTCCAGCTCCGCCCGGGGGATGGACTCCCACGGCACGCCTTCCCACGTGCCGAAATCCATCTCCCGAAGCCTCGCGTCGATGACGGGAACCAGGGCGCGCGCGGCGCCGATCCGCTCCGCGAGCAGGCGGCAGCGGCGTAGCGGGCTGGTCACCAGCCTTTCGGCGAGCGGCAGCGCCTCGATGACGCGCGCCGCTTCTTCTTCGAACGTGGAGGCCACGTCCAGGTCCGTCGCGCCGTAGCAGACGTTCTCGGGAACCGCCGGGCGGGTGTGGCGGACCAGGATCAGGTGCACGTCCGCCCCGCATCTTCAGGAAAGCGGCGCCGTGATCCGGCGGGAACCGTGTGGCGGACCAGGATCAGGTGCATATCCGCTCCGCATCTTCAGGAAAGCGGCATCGTGATCCGGCGGGAACCGTGTGACGGACCAGGATCAGATGCATGTCCGCCCCGCTCCCGCGGCACGGGTGTGGCGGACCAGACTCGGGCGCATGTCCGGCCCCACCCCCGCGGCTACGTCGCCGCGACGACGCCGAGATACATCCCGAGCTCGCTCGTCTGCTGCACGCCGCCGAGGCAGTCGCCGGTATAGCCGCCGAGCTTGCGCTCGTACGCGGCGCGCATGGCGAGATGCCCCGCCGCGAGCCCCGCGAGGCCGGCGAGGACCGCGGCCGGCGCGGCCACCGTGAACAGCACGCAGACCGCCACGGCCCCGGTGGCCAGCGCGAGCGCGAGACTGCCTGGCCGAACCGCATCGGCGACCGGTCTGGCGATGCCGGTGTCCCGCACGTAGGCGCTCGTCGCAATCACCAGCACCGCGGACGAGCGGCTCGCGGCGTGGGCCGCGATCAGCAGCCAGGGAACCACGGCGGGCGGCGTCGCGGCGAGGGCCAGGACCTTCGCCGCGAGCATCAGCCCGAGCCCCGCCGCGCCATAAGCGCCGATCCGGCTGTCGCGCATGATCTCCAGCGCGCGCGTGCGGTTGGCGCCGCCGCCGAGGCCGTCGCAGGCGTCGGCGAACCCGTCCTCGTGGAAGGCGCCGGTGGCGAGCAGGGAGGCGGCGGTGGAGAGAACGAGGGCCAGGCTCACCGGGAAGACGAGGTGGGCGAGCCAGAACACGCCCCCTGCGAACGCGCCGATCAGGGCGCCGACGAGCGGGTAGTAGCGGGTCGAGGCGGCGAGCCGCGCCTCGGTGAAGGCGGCCGGCGAACACACCGGCCATCGCGTGAGGAGCTGCACCGCGAGCAGGAACACCGCGAGCTCTTCGTGGACGCGGCCCATCAGGCGGCCGGGGCGCCCGTGGTCCCGGGAAGGAACGCGAGTTCCTTGCGCACCCGGGCCGTCGGGCGGCGGGACGCCCGCATTCTCGTGGCCATGGTATCGGATGTTCTCGCCTGAGCATGGACGGGCACGGACTGTTCCTCCAAGTCATGCCGAGCGGGTCCAGGCAGTTCGTCCAGCGCCTCGTCGTTGCCGGCAAGCGGAGCGATTACGGGCTCGGAGGATACCCCATCATCAGCCTCGCCGAGGCCCGGGAGGGGTCTGGGAGAACCGGCGCGCGGCACGCCGGGGCGGCGAGGGCGGGGCGGATGGAAGCGGACGCCGGCAGGACGGGCGCTCACACACCCCCAGCAACCGAGCCGCCTCCTCCTGTGTCAGTCGCCTCTCCTGCCAGCCTCCGCAGGTCTCCTCGAATCGCATCTTCCGCACCTCCTGTAGCAGCTCCGTCCGTCTCATGGGTCACCTCCTCAAGGCACTCCATGAAACCGGACAATCGACGTGCTACTACACCGGACAGACTACGTGCTCCTAACACACTCCTAACACGTTGCTTGACATGGCATATGTAATTGATTGACAGTGAAAGTCATTTTTTGCCCACACAAGCGCCGAAGCCTTTACGCACTCCAAAGAGGGAGGGTGCGCATGCAACGCCTGTGTCTTGCCGTTCTCCGTCGCGCCAGAGATCACGCCCGTCGCGGGCGTCGGCGCAGCCGTTCCCCTGTACGTTTCCGTGGCGCCTTCGCGACACGGTCCGCGTCCCGCACCTCCCATTCATCCGTTCCCCTGCACTTTTCCCGGTGCGCCTTCGCGCGGCGGCCCTCATGAAGTCGGGCAGACCGTCCGGGAGCCCCCCGCCCATGTACGAGTGGCCGCGGCCGTGAGACCCGCCGTCGAGGGGAGAGGCCGGCGGGCCGCCGGCGGCTTTCTCGTGGCGCTGGCGCTCGTCGCCGCCGCGCTCACCATCGCGCCGCCCGAGGCGGAAGCGCAGAACGTGAACTTCTGCTCGCGGACCGCGGAGGTCGTGAGCCGCATACGGCAGAAGCTCTCTCTACCCGCCTGGGAATGCTCTGCGAGTCCGAGCAGCATTACCGGGAGCTTCATCGTAAGTGGCGTCACGTCGCTGCAGAGCGGCGACTTCGACGGCATGAGCGGCGTGACGAACCTCCTCATCATCACCAGCTCGCAGCTCACCTCCTTGCCGGCAAGTCCGTTCGACGAGATGACGTCGCTGACCCTGCTGAGCTTGGGGGGCACGGGGCTGACCTCCCTGCCGACGGGCATGTTCGACAACCAGGACGGCCTGACCCGCATCTATCTGCCTAACCGCAACCCGCCGTTCACGCTGGACGTCAAGGCGGAGCAGCACTCGGGGCAGGTGCGGGCGCGCATCGACGAGGCCGCGCCGCTGCCGGTCTCCGTGACCTGGACCGCGAGCGGCGGCTCCACCGCCACCGGAACCGCCACCATCGCCGCGGGGATGAGGACCAGCGCCGCCTTCGGCACGGCCGCCTCGCAGGACGTCACCGTCACCCTGAGCAGCCCCACCTTCACCGGCGTCATCGAGAGCACGTCGGACTCCGCCGGCGACTACCGGAATTTCCAGCTCGGCGTGTCCTCGTCCGCGGCGTCGGCGACGATCCCCGCCACCGTGGCGACGATCCCCGAAATCGCGTCGACGTTGATCCTGTCTTCGTCGTCGATCTTGGAGACGGGCGGGGTATCGACGGTGACGGCGACGCTGGCGGAGGCGGTGAGCGAAGCGGTGACGGTGACGGTGGCGGCGACGGGCGCGACCGCGGCGGCCGGCGACTTCAGTTTGTCGAGCGCGACGACGCTGACCATCGCGGCCGGGGCGACGACCAGCACCGGCACGGTGACGGTGACGGCGGTGGCCGACACGACGGCCGAGGCGGACGAGACGGTGACGGTGTCGGGGATGGTGTCGGGCGACGGCGTGGCGGACCCGTCCCCGGTGACGCTGACGCTGGAGGACGACGAGGCGCTGCCGACGGTGACGCTGGCCCTGTCTTCGTCGTCGATTTCCGAGGGCGGCGGCGTGACCACGGTGACGGCGGCGCTCTCCGGCGTATCCAGCGAGGCGGTGATGGTCACGGTGTCGGCGGCGCCGTTGTCGGGCGCGGCGGTGGCCGACTACGCGCTGAGCACGAACAAGACGCTGACCATCGCGGCGGGCTCGACCGCGAGCGCGGGGACGGTGACGCTCACGGCGGTGAACAACAACGTCGGGATGGAGGCGGACAAGACGGTGACGGTCTCGGGCGCGGCGTCGGGAGGCAACGGCGTGTCGGCCCCGGCGGGCCTGACGCTGACCATTACCGACAACGATGGCTCCGTGCCGACCGGGAGCGGGACGACGTGGCGCAACGTCGGCCAGCTAGGGACCAATTGGGACGTCACCACGATGTCGCTGGTCGCCAAGACGGCTTCGCAGACGATCGCGTTCACGGGAGGCTACGACCAACAAAATGTGGACGTCTGGGCGTGCGCCAACAAGAGGGTCACCCAGCGGGCGCATACCGGCATCCCCGGGCCGAGCAGCACCGAGTGCACGAAACTCGCCAACGACATCGGGTCCGCGAGGTCCGTGACGATCGTGCTCACGCAGGCGATGATCGACAACGACGGCATCGTCATCCTCTTCACGGCAGAGTGGGGCGGTAGCAACGTGATCTACTTCAACACGGAGTGGTTGCCCATCGTGGCGCTGCCGAAGGCGACGCTCTCGCTGTCTCCGTCGTCGATCTCGGAGAGCGGCGGGGTCTCCACGGTGACGGCGACGCTGGACAAGGCGGCGCTCTCCGCGGCGACGCTCACGGTGTCGGTGCCGGCGGGCGACTTGACGCTGTCCGCGGCGGCGACGCTGACCTTCGCGACGGGTGGGACGGCGAGCACCGGGACGGTGACGGTCACGGCGGTGAGCAATACGATCGACGCGCCGGACAAGCGGGTGAGCGTATCGGCGGCGGCGAGCGGCGACGTGCGGGCGCCGCCCGACGCGACGCTGACGATCAGGGATGACGAGGCGTTGCCGACGGTGACGTTGGCGCTGTCGCCGATGTCGATCTCGGAGAGTAGCGGCGTCTCGACGGTGACGGCGACGCTGTTGGGGGCGTCGAGCGAAGCGGTGACGGTGACGGTGGGTGCGGCGGCGGGAACGGGGGCGATTCCCGCGGACTTCACGCTGTCGAGCGCAAAGACGCTGACGATCGCGGCGGGGGATACGGCGAGCGCGGGCGCGGTGACGGTGACGGCGAACGGGAACGCGGTGGACTCGCCGAACAAGCAGGTGACGGTT
The DNA here is from genome assembly GCA_958295835.1 of uncultured Gammaproteobacteria bacterium. Classification (GTDB taxonomy): domain Bacteria; phylum Pseudomonadota; class Gammaproteobacteria; order HK1; family HK1; genus HK1. The sequence continues at coordinate 1,410,214 of OY282378.1, read as the reverse complement.
TCGGGGACGGCGTCGGGGGGCAACGGGGTGGCGGCGCCGTCGAGCCGGACGCTGACGCTGACCGACGACGAGACGCTGCCGACGGTGATGCTGGTCCTGTCGCCCGCGTCGATCTCGGAGAGTAGCGGCGTATCGACGGTGACGGCGGCGCTGTCGGGGGCGTCGAGCGAGGCAGTGACGGTGACGGTGGGGGCGGCACCGGGAACGGGCGCGATTGCCGCCGACTTCGCGCTGTCTGGCACGACGACGCTGACGATCGCGGCGGGGGATACGACGAGCGCGGGCGCGGTGACGGTGACGGCGAACGACAACGATGTGGACGTGGCCGACAAGCCGGTAACCGTCTCGGGAACGGTGGCGGGCGGCAACGGGGTGGCGGCGCCGCCGAACGTGACGCTGACCTTGACCGATGACGACACGGCGGGGTTCGCGGTGTCGCCGTCGACGTCGACGACCTCCCGGCTGGGGACGACGGAGGATGGCGGGACGGCGACCTTCACGGTGAAGCTGGAGAGCGAGCCGACGGGGGACGTGGTGCTCGGCGTGGCGAGCACGGACACGGCGGAAGGCACGGTGTCGCCGTCGTCGCTGACCTTCGAGACGAGCGACTGGAGCACGGCGCAGACGGTGACCCTGACCGGCGTGGACGATGCCCCCGCCAACCCCGTCGACGGCGACCGGAACTACACCGTCACCCTGACGGTGAACGAGCCGAGCACGGCGGACGACACGTACGACGGTCTCTCGGCCGTCACGGTGTACGCGGTGAACGCGGACAACGAGTACGGGCTGGACGTGAGCTCGGTGACGGGTCAGGCGACGGAGGCGGGCGGGACGGCGACCTTCACGGTGGCGCTGGCGACGCGGCCGTTGCAGGCGGTGACGGTGTCGGTGACGAGCCGGGATACGGGCGAGGGCGCGGCGTCGCCGTCGTCGCTGACCTTCGAGACGAGCGACTGGAGCACGGCGCAGACGGTGACGGTGACCGGCGCGGACGACGCCATCGACGACGGAGAGGTGACCTGGGACGTGCGGCTCGACCCGTCGAGCGGCGACGCCAACTACAACGGCCTCTCGAACGTGGACGTGTCGGTGACGACGACGGACGACGACGCGGCGCCGGGGGTGACGCTGTCGCTGTCGGCGTCGTCGATCTCGGAGTCGGGCGGCGTATCGACGGTGACGGCGACGTTGTCGCGCGCGTCGGGCACGGCGACGACGGTGACGGTGACGGCGGTCTCCGGCTTCTACACGGTGGGCTCGGACGCGGTGATCGTGATCGCGGCGGGCGAGACGGCGAACGCCGCGGACACGGCGACGATCGCGGCGGCCGACAACGACACGGACGCGCCGGACCGGGCGGGCACGGTGACGGCGACGGTATCGAACGCCCGGGCCACGGCCGACGGGACGACCCTGGCGGTGAGCGGCGGGGCGCTGACGGTGACCGACGACGACGCGGCGCCGGGGGCGACGCTGGCGTTGTCGGCTTCGAGCATCGGCGAGAGCGGGACGTCGAACGTATCGACGGTGACGGCGACGCTGTCGCACCCGTCGAGCGCGGCGACGACGGTGACGGTGACAGCATCGCCGGGCGCGGGGACGGACTTCACGCTGACGGGAACGACGCTGACCATCGCGGCGGGGGACACGACGAGCGCGGGGACGGTGACGATTACGGCGGACGACGACGACACGGATTCGCCGGACAAGTCGGTGACGGTCTCGGGCACGCTGGGCAACAGCCAGGGCACGGGCGCGGTGACCGGGGCGACGCTGACGATCACCGACGACGATGCGGCGCCGGGGGCGACGCTGGCGTTGTCGGCTTCGAGCATCGGCGAGAGCGGGACGTCGAACGTATCGACGGTGACGGCGACGCTGTCGCACCCGTCGAGCGCGGCGACGACGGTGACGGTTTCGGCTTCGCCGGGCGCGGGGACGGACTTCACGCTGACGGGAACGACGCTGACTATCGCGGCGGGGGACACGACGAGCGCGGGGACGGTGACGATCACGGCGGACGACGACGACACGGATTCACCGGACAAGTCGGTGACGGTCTCGGGCACGATGGGCAACAGCCAGGGCACGGGCGCGGTGACCGGGGCGACGCTGACGATCACCGACGACGATGCGCTGCCCACCGTGGCGCTGGTCCTGTCGGCGTCGTCGATCTCGGAGGACGGCGGGGTCTCCACGGTGACGGCGACGCTGTCGGGCGTATCGAGCGAGGCGGTGACGGTGACGGTGGGGGCGGCGGCGGGAACGGGCGCGGTGGCCGCGGACTTCACGCTGTCGAGCGCGAAGACGCTGACCATCGCGTCGGGCTCGACGACGAGCGCCGGCGCGGTGACGGTCACGGCGAACGACAACGACGTGGACGTGGCCGACAAGTCGGTGACGGTCTCGGGCACGGCGGCGGGCGGCAACGGGGTGGCGGCGCCGTCGAACGTGACGCTGACCTTGACCGACGACGACACCGCGGGCGTGACCTTCAACCCCACCGCCGTCACCGTGACCGAGGAAGGCGCCGGCAAGAAGTTCACCGTGGTCCTGGACTCCGAGCCGGAGCTGTCCCCCGGGCAGTACGTCTTTGTCGGTCTCAATCGCTCCGACTCCGAGATTTCGCTGAATAACGCCCTCACTTACCCGCTCAACCTCTCGTTCGACCCATCGAACTGGAGCACGGCGCAGACGGTGACCGTCACGGCCCTCGGGGATAGCGACACCCAGGACGAGACCAAGTCCATCAAATACATAGTGATCGGCTACGGAGCCGCGAACGTGCTGCCCAGTGCCAATCGGACGGCGGTGACGGTCACGGTCATCGACGACGACAAGCCGGTCGTGTCGCTGTCGCTGTCGGAGTCGTCGATCTCGGAGAACGGCGGGGTGGCCACGGTGACCGCGACGCTGGATCGGACGGCGACCGAGGCGACGACGGTCACGGTGTCGGCGGCGGCGGTGTCCCCGGCGGTGTCGGACGACTTCGGCCTGTCGAGCGCGAATACGCTCACCATCGCGTCGGGTTCGACGACGAGCACCGGAACCGTGACGGTCGCGGCGGCCGACAACGCGACCGATGCGCCGGACAAGTCGGTGACGGTCTCGGCCACGGTCGCGGGCGGCAACGGGGCGGCGAATCCGTCCGACGCGACGCTGACCATCGCGGACGACGAGGATGCGCCGGGGGTGACGCTGACGCTGTCGGAGTCGTCGATCTCGGAGTCGGGCGGCGGGTCCACGGTGACGGCGACGCTGTCGCATCCGTCGAGCGCGGCGACGACGGTGACGGTGACGGCGGTCTCGGGCTTCTACACGGTGGGCTCGGACGCGACGATCGTGATCGCGGCGGGCGAGACGGCGAACGCCGCGGACACGGCGACGATCGCGGCGGTCGACAACGACACGGACGCGCCGGACCGGGCGGGCACGGTGACGGCGACGGTATCGAACGACGTGGGCACGGGGTCGGTGGGCGGCGGGGCGTTGACGGTGACCGACGACGACGCGGCGCCGAACGCCGCGCTTTCGCTGAACCCGGCGTCGGTCTCCGAGAACGGCGGGGCTTCGGCGGTGAGCGCGACGCTGACCCACCCGTCGAGCGAGCCGACGACGGTGACGGTGACGGCGGTGTCGGGGTCCTACACGGTGGGTTCGGACGCGACGATCGTGATCGCGGCGGGCTCGACGGCGGCGGCCACGGACACGGCGGCGATCACGGCGGTGGACAACACGAAGGACGAGCCGGACCGGACGGCGACGGTGACGGCGACGCTCGGCAACAGCCAGGGCACGGGGACGGTGAGCGGGGCCACGCTGACGCTCACCGACGACGACGCGGCGCCGGGGGTGACGTTGTCGGTGGCGTCGTCGTCGATCCCGGAGAACGGCGGCTCGACGACGGTGAGCGCGACGCTGACGCACCCGTCGAGCGCGGCGACGACGATCACCGTGACGCCGACGACGGGTGTCTACGCCATCGGCCGGCGTGCCCAAACGATCAACGGCATTCCGGTCATCGGTCCTGATTCGACGATCGTGATCGCCGCGGGGCAGACGGCGAACGCGACGGACACGGCGGCGATCGCGGCGGTGAACGACGACGTGGACAACGTGAGCAACCGCTCGGTGACGGTGACGGGCACGGCCGCGAACGCCCAGGCTACCGCCGAATCGGAGACGATGACCGTTACCGGGGCGTCGCTGACCATTACCGACGACGACACGGCGGGGTTCGTGGTGTCGCCGTCGACGTCGACGACGTCGCGGCTGCGGACGACGGAGTCGGGCGGGACGGCGACGTTCGAGGTGAAGCTGTCGAGCGAGCCGACGGGGGACGTGGTGCTCGGGGTGGTGAGCTCGGACACGACGGAAGGCACGGTGTCCGCATCGTCGCTGACCTTCACGGCGACGACCTGGAACACGGCGCAGACGGTGACGGTGACCGGCGTGGACGACGCCCCCGCCAACCCCGCCGACGGCGACCGGAACTACACCGTCACCCTGACGGTGAACATGCCGAGCACGGTGGACCCCAAGTACGACGCGCTCTCCTCCTCCCCGGTCACGGTGTACGCGGTGAACGCGGACAACGAGCACGGGCTGGACGTGAGCGAGGTGACGGGTCAGGCGACGGAGGCCGGCGGTCAGGCGACCTTCACGGTGGCGCTGATGACGCGGCCGTCGGCGGCGGTGACGGTATCGGTGTCGAGCCGGGATGCGAGCGAGGGCGCGGCGTCGCCATCGTCGCTGACCTTCGCGGCGACGGCCTGGAACACGGCGCAGACGGTGACGGTGACCGGGGCGGACGACGCCATCGACGACGGAGAGGTGACCTGGGACGTGCGGCTCGATCCGTCGAGCGGCGACGCCAACTACAACCGCCTCTCGAACGTGGACGTGTCGGTGACGACGACGGACGACGACGCGGCGCCGGGGGTGACGCTGGCGCTGTCGCCGTCGTCGATTTCGGAGAGCGGCGGCATATCGACGGTGACGGCGACGTTGTCGCACCCGTCGAGCGCGGCGACGACAGTGACGGTGACGGCGGTGTCGGGCTTCTACACGGTGGGCTCGGACGCGACCATCGTGATCGCGGCGGGCGAGACGGCGAACGCGACGGACACGGCGATGGTGGCGGCGGTCGACAACACCACGGACGCGCCGGACCGGGCGGGCACGGTGACGGCGACGATCACGAACGACCGGGCGACGGCCGACGGGACGACCCTGGCGGTGAGTGGCGGGGCGCTGACGGTGACCGACGACGATGCGGCGCCGGGGGCGACGCTGGCGTTGTCGGCTTCGAGCATCGGCGAGAGCGGGACGTCGAACGTATCGACGGTGACGGCGACGCTGTCGCACCCGTCGAGCGCGGCGACGACGGTGACGGTGACGGCATCGCCGGGCGCGGGGACGGATTTCACGCTGACGGGAACGACGCTGACCATCGCGGCGGGGGACACGACGAGCGCGGGGACGGTGACGATCACGGCGGACGACGACGACACGGATTCACCGGACAAGTCGGTGACGGTCTCGGGCACGATGGGCAACAGCCAGGGCACGGGCGCGGTGACCGGGGCGACGCTGACGATCACCGACGACGATGCGGCGCCGGGGGCGACGCTGGCGTTGACGGCTTCGAGCATCGGCGAGAGCGGGACGTCGAACATATCGACGGTGACGGCGACGCTCTCGCACCCGTCGAGCGCGGCGACGACGGTGACGGTGACGGCATCGCCGGGCGCGGGGACGGACTTCACGCTGACGGGAACGACGCTGACTATCGCGGCGGGAGACACGACGAGTTCGGGGACGGTGACGATTACGGCGGACGACGACGACACGGATTCACCGGACAAGTCGGTGACGGTCTCGGGCACGATGGGCAACAGCCAGGGCACGGGCGCGGTGACCGGGGCGACGCTGACGATCACCGACGACGAGGCGGCGCCGGGGGTGACCTTGTCGGCGTCGCCGGCGTCGATTTCGGAGAACGGCGGGGTTTCGACGGTGACGGCGAAGCTCTCGCATCCGTCGAGCGCGGCGACGACGGTGACGGTGACGGCGGTGTCGGGCTTCTACACGGTGGGTTCGGACGCGGTGATCGTGATCGCGGCGGGACAGACGGCGAACGCGACGGACACGGCGACGATCGCGGCGGTCGACAACACCACGGACGCGCCGGACCGGGCGGGCACGGTGACGGTGACGGTATCGAACGACGTGGGCGCGGGGACGGTGAGCGGCGGGGCGCTGACGGTGACCGACGACGACGCGGCGCCGGGGGTGACGCTGTCGCTGCCGTATCCGTCGATCCCGGAGAGCAACGCTTCGACGTCGGTGAGTGCGACGCTGACGCATCCGTCGAGCGCGGCGACGACGGTGACGGTGACGGCGGTGTCGGGCTTCTACACGGTGGGCTCGGACGCGGTGATCGTGATCGCGGCGGGCTCGACGGCGGCGGCCTCGGACACGGTGACGATCACCGCGGTGGACAACGACACGGACGAGCCGGACCGGACGGTGACGCTGACGGCGACGGTTGACAACGACCAGGGCGAGGGGACGGTGAGCGGGGCCACGCTGACGCTCACGGACAACGACGCGGCGCCTGGGGTGACGCTGACGGTGGCGTCATCGTCGATCCCGGAGAACGGCGGCTCGACGACGGTGGGCGCGACGCTGACGCACCCATCGAGCGCGGCGACGACGGTGACGGTGACGGCGGTGTCGGGGTCGTACACGGTGGGTTCGGACGCGACGATCACGATTGCTGCGGGGGAGACGGCGAACGCGACGGACACGGCGTCGATCACTGCGGTGGACAACGACGTGGACGCGGCGGATAGCGCTGTGACGGTGACGGGCACGGCGCAGAACAGCCAGGGTGCGGGCACGGTCACCGGGGCGTCGCTGACCATTACCGACGACGACACGGCGGGGTTCGCGGTGTCGCCTGCGACGTCGTCGACCTCCCGGCTGCGGACGACGGAGGATGGCGGGACGGACACCTTCACGGTGAAGCTGTCGAGCAAGCCGACGGGGGACGTGGTGCTCGGCGTGGTGAGCTCGGACGCGACGGAAGGCACGGTGTCCGCATCGTCGCTGACCTTCACGGCGACGACCTGGAGCACGGCGCAGACGGTGACCCTGACCGGCGTGGACGACGCCCCCGCCAACCCCGCCGACGGCGATAAGGACTACACCGTCACCCTGACGGTGGACCAGCCGAGCACGGCGGACGCCAACTACGACGCGCTCTCCTCCTCCCCGGTCACGGTGTACGCGGTGAATGCGGACAACGAGTACGGGCTGAAGGTGAGCTCGGTGACGGGTCAGGCGACGGAGGCGGGCGGGACGGCAACCTTCACGGTGGCGCTGGCGACGCGGCCGTTGCAGGCGGTGACGGTATCGGTGACGAGCCGGGATACGGGCGAGGGAACGGTCTCGCCGTCGTCGCTGACCTTCGAGACGAGCGACTGGAACACGACACAGGCGGTGACGGCGACGGGCGTGGACGACGCCATCGACGACGGGGACGTGACCTGGGACGTGCGGCTCGATCCGTCGAGCGCCGCCGCCGACTACAACGGGCTGGCGAACGTGGACGTGTCGGTGACGACGACCGACGACGACGCGGCGCCGGGGGTGGTGCTGTCGCTATCGCCGTCGTCGATCTCCGAGAACGGCGGCGTATCGACGGTGACGGCGAAGCTCTCGCATCCGTCGGGCGCGGCGACGACGGTGACGGTGACCGCAGTGTCGGGCTTCTACACGGTGGGCTCGGACGCGGTGATCGTGATCGCGGCGGGGCAGACGGCGAACGCGACGGACACGGCGACGGTGGCGGCGGTCAACAACAACACGGACGCACCGGATCGGGCGGGCACGGTGACGGCGACGATCACGAACGACCGGGCAACGGCCGACGGGACGACCCTGGCGGTGAGCGGCGGGGCGCTGACGGTGACCGACGACGACGCGGCGCCGAACGCCGCGCTGTCGCTGAATCCGGCGTCGGTCTCGGAGAACGGCGGGGCTTCGGCGGTGAGCGCGACGCTGACGCACCCGTCGAGCGCGGCGACGACGGTGACGGTGACGCCGGTGTCGGGGTCCTACACGGTGGGCTCGGACGCGGTGATCGTGATCGCGGCGGGGCAGACGGCGAACGCGACGGACACGGCGGCGATCGCGGGGGTGGACAACACGAAGGACGAGCCGGACCGGACGGCGACGGTGACCGCGACGCTCGGCAACAGCCAGGGCACGGGGACGGTGAGCGGGGCCACGCTGACGCTGGAGGACGACGACGACGCGCCGAACGCCGAGCTTTCGCTGAACCCGGCGTCGGTCTCGGAGAACGGCGGGGCCTCGGCGGTGAGCGCGACGTTGTCGCACCTATCGAGCGCGGCGACGACGGTGACGGTGACGGCGGTGTCGGGGTCCTACACGGTGGGTTCGGACGCGACCATCGTGATCGCGGCGGGTTCGACGGCGAACGCGACGGACACGGCGGCGATCACGGCGGTGGACAACACGACGGACGAGCCGGACCGGACGGCGACGGTGACCGCGACGCTGGGCAACAGCCAGGGCACGGGGACGGTGAGCGGGGCCACGCTGACGCTGACCGACGACGACGATGCGCCGGGGGTGACGCTGACGGTATCGCCGTCGTCGATCTCGGAGAACGGCGGGGTTTCGACGGTGACGGCGACGCTCGCGCACCCGTCGAGCGCGGCGACGACGGTGACGGTGACGGCGGTGTCGGGCTTCTACACGGTGGGCTCGGACGCGGTGATCGTGATCGCGGCGGGGCAGACGGCGAACGCGACGGACACGGCGACGGTCGCGGCGGTGAACAACGACACGGACGCGCCGGACCGGGCGGGCACGGTGACGGCGACGGTCACGAACGACCGGGCCACGGCCGACGGGATGACCATGTCGGTGGGCGGCGGGGCGCTGACGGTGACCGACGACGACGACGCGCCGAACGCCGAGCTTTCGCTGAACCCGGCGTCGGTCTCGGAGAACGGCGGGGCCTCGGCGGTGAGCGCGACGCTGACGCACCCGTCGAGCGCGGCGACGACGGTGACGGTGACGGCGGTGTCGGGGTCCTACACGGTGGGTTCGGACGCGACGATCGTGATCGCGGCGGGTTCGACGGCGAACGCGACGGACACGGCGGCGATTGCGGCGGTGGACAACACGACGGACGAGCCGGACCGGACGGCGACGGTGACCGCGACGCTGAGCAACAGCCAGGGCACGGGGACGGTGAGCGGGGCCACGCTGACGCTGACCGACGACGACGCGGCGCCGGGGGTGGCGCTGACGGTATCGCCGTCGTCGATCTCGGAGAACGGCGGGGGGGCCACGGTGACGGCGACGCTCGCGCACCCGTCGAGCGCGGCGACGACGGTGACGGTGACGGCGGTGTCGGGCTTCTACACGGTGGGTTCGGACGCGGTGATCGTGATCGCGGCGGGCGCGACGGCGAACGCGACGGACACGGCGACGATCGCGGCGGTCAACAACGACACGGACGCGCCGGACCGGGCGGGCACGGTGACGGCGACGGTCACGAACGACCGGGCAACGGCCGACGGGATGACCATGTCGGTGGGCGGCGGGGCGCTGACGGTGACCGACGACGACGCGGCGCCGAACGCCGCGCTTTCGCTGAACCCGGCGTCGGTCTCGGAGAACGGCGGGGCCTCGGCGGTGAGCGCGACGCTGACGCACCCGTCGAGCGCGGCGACGACGGTGACGGTGACGGCGGTGTCGGGGTCCTACACGGTGGGGTCGGACGCGACGATCGTGATCGCGGCGGGTGAGACGGCGAACGCGACGGACACGGCGGCGATCACCGCGGTGGACAACACGAAGGACGAGCCGGACCGGACGGCGACGGTGACCGCGACGCTCGGCAACAGCCAAGGCACGGGGACGGTGAGCGGGGCCACGCTGACGCTCACCGACGACGACGCGGCGCCGGGGGTGACGTTGTCGGTGGCGTCGTCGTCGATCCCGGAGAACGGCGGCTCGACGACGGTGAGCGCGACGCTGACGCACCCGTCGGTCGCGGCGACGACGGTGACGGTGACGGCGGTGTCGGGGTCCTACACGGTGGGTCCGGACGTGACGATCGTCATCGCGGCGGGCTCGACGGCGAGCACGGACACGGCGGCGATCGCGGCGGTGAACGACGACGTGGACAACGTGAGTAACCGCTCGGTGACGGTGACGGGCACGGCCGCGAACAGCCAGGCCGCCGCCAACTCGGAGACGATGACGGTCACCGGGGCGTCGCTGACGCTGACCGACGACGACACGGCGGGGCTCGCGGTGTCGCCTGCGACGACGGCATCGTCGCGGCTGCGGACGACGGAGTCGGGCGGGACGGACACCTTCACAGTGAAGCTGTCGAGCGAGCCGACGGGGGACGTGGTGCTCGGCGTGGCGAGCTCGCACACGACGGAAGGGACGGTGTCCACATCGTCGCTGACCTTCACGGCGACGACCTGGAGCACGGCGCAGACGGTGACCCTGACCGGTGTGGACGATTCTCCCACTCTCTCCAATCCCAATCCTTCCGCCGGCAACCGGCCCTACACCGTCACCCTGACGGTGAACGCGACGAGCACGGCGGACGACAACTACGACGCGCTCGCGAGCTCCCCGGTCATGGTGTACGCGGTGAACGCGGACAACGAGTACGGCTTGGACGTGGGTACGGTGACGGGTCAGGCGACGGAGGCGGGCGGGACGGCGACCTTCACGGTGGCGCTCGTCACCCAGCCTTCGGCGGCGGTGACGGTGTCGGTGACGAGCCGGGATACGAGCGAGGGCGCGGCGTCGCCGTCGTCGCTGACCTTCGCGACGACGGCCTGGAACACGGCGCAGACGGTGACGGTGACCGGGGCGGACGACGCCATCGATGACGGGGACGTGACCTGGGCGGTGCGGCTCGATCCGTCGAGCGGCGACGCCAACTACGACGGCCTCTCGAACGTGGACGTGTCGGTGACGACGACGGACGACGACGGGGTGCCGGGGGTGGTGCTGGTGCTGTCGCCGTCGTCGATCTCGGAGAGCGGCGGTGCGGCCACGGTGACGGCACGGCTCACGCACCCGTCGGGCGCGGCGACGACGGTGACGGTGACGCCGGTGTCGGGGTTCTACACGGTGGGCTCGGACGCGACGATCACGATTGCCGCGGGTTCGACGGCGAACGCCTCGGACACGGCGACGATCACCGCGGTGAACGACGACGTGCATCAGGGCGCGGCCGGTCGTTCGACGACGGTGACGGCGACGGTCGCGAACAGCATGGGCGCGGGGTCGGTGAGCGGCGGGGCACTGACGCTGGCCGACGACGAAGCCGCGCCGGGGGCGGAGCTGGCGCTGTCGGCCGCCTCGATTTCGGAGAACGGCGGGACGTCGGTGGTGAGCGCGACGCTCTCCGGCAAGTCGGCGGCGGCGACGACGGTGACGGTGACGCCGGTGTCGGGGGCCTACACGGTGGGGTCGGACGCGACGATCGTGATCGCGGCGGGCTCGACGGCGGCGGCCTCGGACACGGTGACGATCACCGCGGTGAACAACGACACGGACGAGCCGGACCGGACGGCGACGGTGACGGGCACGGTGGCCAGCGGCCTGGGCGCGGGGACGGTGAGCGGGGCCACGCTGACGCTCACGGACGACGACGCGGCGCCGGGGGTGACGCTGGTGGTGGCGTCGTCGTCGATCCCGGAGAACGGCGGCTCGACGACGGTAAGCGCGACGCTGACGCATCGGTCGAGCGCGGCGACGACGGTGACGGTGACGCCGGTGTCGGGGTCCTACACGGTGGCTTCGGGGGTGGGGGCGACGATCGTCATCGCGGCGGGCTCGACGGCGAGCACGGACACGGTGGCGATCGCGGCGGTGAACGACGACGTGGACAACGTGAGCAACCGCTCGGTGACGGTGGTGGGCACGGCCGCGAACGCCCAGGCCGCCACCAATTCGGAGACGATGACGGTCACCGGGGCGTCGCTGACGCTGACCGATGACGACACGGCGGGGCTCGCGGTGTCGCCGGTGCCGTCGGCGTCGTCGCCGCTGCGGACGACGGAGTCGGGCGGGACGGACACCTTCACGGTGAAGCTGTCGAGCAGGCCGACGGGGGACGTGGTGCTCGGGGTGGTGAGCTCGGACACGACGGAAGGCACGGTGTCCGCATCGTCGCTGACCTTCACGGCGACGACCTGGAACACGGCGCAGACGGTGACGGTGACCGGCGTGGACGACGCCCCCGCCAACCCCGCCGACGGCAACCGGGACTACACGGTCACCCTGACGGTGGACCAGCCGAGCACGGCGGACGCCAAGTACGACGCGCTCTCCTCCTCCCCGGTCATCGTGTATGCGAGGAACGCGGACAACGAGTTCGGTCTGGACGTGGGTACGGTGGCGGGCCAGGCGACGGAGGGTGGCGGCAAGGCGACCTTCACGGTGGCGCTCATCGCCCAGCCTTCGGCGGCGGTGACGGTATCGGTGACGAGCCGGGATACGAGCGAGGGCACGGTGTCGCCGTCGTCGCTGACCTTCGAGACGAGCGACTGGAGCACGGCGCGGACGGTGACGGTGACCGGGGTGGACGACGCCACCGACGACGGGGACGTGGCCTGGGCGGTGCGGCTGGACACGTCGAGCGGCGGCGACGCCAGCTACGACGGCCTCGACGACGAGGACGTGTCGGTGACGACGACCGACGACGACGCCGCACCGGCGGCGAGGCTGGTGTTGACGCCGTCGTCGATCTCGGAGTCGGGCGGCGTATCGACGGTGAGCGCGACGCTCTCGCACCCGTCGGTCGCGGCGACGACGGTGACGGTGGCGCCCGCGCCGGTGGCCCCGGCGGTGGCGGACGACTACACGCTGACGGGAACGACGCTCACGATCGCGGCGGGGTCCATGGCCAGCGTCGGGACGGTGACGATCGCGGCGAAGAACAACGACGTGGACGCGGCGGACAAGACGGTGACGGTCTCGGGGACGGCGCAGAACACCCGGGCCGCCGCCGATTCGACGGCGGTGGCCGTCACCCCCGCGATGCTGACGATTACCGACGACGACGAGAAGGGGTTCGCGTTCGCGCCGTCGGAGTTCGTCGAGGTGACGGAGGGCGGGGCGCCCGTCGCGTACATGGTGGCGCTGACGAGTGAGCCGGACGGGGCGGTGGCCGTGGCGGTCGCCGCGGGCGACACCTTCCTCGAGGTCACTCCCCCCAGCCTGACCTTCGACGCGGCGAACTGGCGGCAGGCGCAGACGGTGACGGTGACGGCGCGGGACGACGGGAACGACGTGGCGGAGTCGTCGTCGGTGTCGCACACGGCGTCGGGCGGCGGCTATGGCGGGGTGTCGGGGTCGCTGCCGGTGTCGGTGGCGGGCGAGACCACGGTCAGGACGAGCGCCGCGTCCGGGACGACGACCTACGTCATCGAGAGGCGGCAGGTGGTGGTGACGGTCATGGCCGGCGTGCCGGAAGGGATCGTGGTGGACTTCGCGGGCGTGGGGTCGGTCGCAGCGGAGACGGTGCCGACGATGACGATCGCGCCCTCGCGGGCCGTGCCCGCGGCGATCGTCACGCGCGCGGCGGGCGACGGCTTCAACCTGGGTCCGGAAGGGTCGCGCACGGTGGTGGACCTCGAGGTCACGGACGCTCCGGGGGTGGGGGTGTGCCTGCCGGTGAACGCGGCGGTGGCCATCGGGGCCGGGGACGACGGTCGGTTGCGGCTGATTCGCCACGACGGGAGCGCCTGGGCGCCGGTAGCAGGAGCGGAGTACGACGCGGCGATGAGGCGGATATGCGCCCCCGGGGTGACGGCGTTCTCGCCCTTCGCGACGGGGTACGCGGACACGCAGCCGGCGTTCGACTTCACCCTGCCGCCGCTGGTGTTCACGGTGGACGAGGCGATCGAGCCGGTGACGCTGCCACTGGTGAAGGAGGGGACGGGAGACCCGCCGGTGAAATACGCGCTCACGCCGGGGCCGGAGTCGCTGCCGCAGGGTCTGGACTTCGATTACGAGACGCAGATGCTGTCGGGGACGCCGACGGAGGAGTCCGCGCGGGAGGATTACGTGTGGACGGCGACGGACCGGGACGACGAGGTGGCGTCTTTGCCCCTGAGCATCGAGGTGAAGCCGGCTCTGGCGAAGGCGCGGGCGCGGTTGAAGTCGCTCAACGAGTCGGTCCTGCCGGAGCTGTTGCGGGCGATGTGGGGGAGCGCCGTGGACGTGGTGACGGACCGTCTGGAGGGTTCGGGACCGGGCGGGGGGATGGCGGACACGGTGGCGGAGGCGCTGCGGGCGCACGAGCGGTCGCAGGACGAGGAGGGGCTGACGTGGCGCAAGGTGCTGGAGGGGCGGACGTTCGCGGTCGGGCTGGGCGCGGGCGGCGGCGAAGGCGGCCTCGGGAGCGGCGGTTCGGGGTCCGGGAGCGCGGTCGTGTGGGGTGGTGGGAGCCTGCGGTCGCTGTCGCTGGACAAGGAGGCGCTGGACTGGTCGGGCGACCTGTTCTCGGCCCACATGGGCGTGGACGCGCCGTTGGGGGAGAGCTTGCGGGGCGGTCTGGCGGCGACGTGGTTCGAGGGCGAGATCGAGTACACGGACCGCAGCGGGGAGGCGGCGGTCACGGGCGTTCACGAGAGCCGGATGACGGCGGTGCATCCGTATCTGGGGTGGTCGGGGCCGGATGGCTCGCGTCTGTGGGGGATGCTGGGGTACGGCGAGGGCGAGATCGAGATCGCGGACGCGGAGGTGATGGAGCGGTTCGGGGTGCAGAAGAGCGACAGCGAGCTTGTGGGGGCGGCGCTGGGCGGCTCGGTTCCGGTGCTGACGTCGTTGGGCGGCCTGAGGGTGGCGCTGAAGGGCTCGGGGGAGGCGGCGCGGTATTCGGTGGATGACAACGGAGAGGCGATCGCGGCGGTGTCGGTGGACACGCATCGTCTTCGGCTGTCGGTGGAGGGGAGCCGCGCGTATGTGCTGTCGGGCGGTGGGACGCTGACGCCGTCGCTGGAGGTGGGGGGGCGCTGGGACGGGGGCGACGGGGAGACGGGGGCGGGCGTGGAGTTGGGGGTCGGTGTGGAATGGGCGTTGCCGTCGCGGGGTCTGGTGGTGGAAGCGCGGGGCCGGACGCTGGCGGCGCACGCGGGGGCGGTGGAGGACTGGGGGGTGTCGGGGTCGGCGCGGCTGTTGCCGGGGCCGGGCGGTCGGGGTCCGTCGTTCGAGCTGTCGCCTGGGTGGGGGGCTTCGGAGAGCGGTTTCGGGCGTCTGTGGAGCGAAGGGGTGGCGGGGCGTGCGTCCTCGGACGAGGGTGGTGAGGAGGGCGCGGCGCGCCTGGGGGCGGAGTTGGGGTACGGGTTCGGGGTCTGGGGCGGGGCCGGAGTGGTGACGCCCCATGCCGGCTTCGGCTACGAGGAAGGCGGCGACCGGCGCTATCGCCTGGGGGTGCGCCTGGAGTTGGGGCCGAGCCTGGAGGCCGGCCTCCAGGCCGGACGCGCGGAAGGCGCCGCCGACCCCGAGCACGACGTCAAGCTCAACCTGCGGCTGATGTGGTAGGGGCGCCGGACGCACGTGACGTGGCATGCGCTGGCGCTTCGTGCGAGGCTCGACGTTCCGGCAGACCGGTGCCGGCGGCAGGATCTTCTCCAGGATGCAGATCATATTGAACGGCGATCCGCGCACCGTCGCGGACGGCGCCACCGTCGCCTCGTTGATCGAACAGCTCGATCTCGCCGGCAAACGCCTCGCGGTCGAGGTCAACGAGGAGGTCGTGCCACGCAGCCGCCACAGCGAGTGCCCTCTCGCGAGCGGTGACCAGGTCGAGATCGTCCACGCAATCGGCGGTGGATAGGCGCCGCCCGAGAAGCCGGAGGGGAGACCGTCCATGAGTGCACTGCCCAACGTCGAGCATCGAGGCGATGCGGGTGCATCGACGGATCGAACCTTGACCGTCGCCGGTGTCGAATATCGCTCCCGCCTGCTCCTCGGCACCGGCAAATACAGGGACTTCGAGGAGACCCGCGCCGCCATCGAGGCGAGCGGCGCGGAGATCGTCACCGTCGCCATCCGGCGCACGAACATCGGCCAGGACCCTGGCGAGCCGAATCTGCTCGACCATCTGCCGCCGGGTCGTTTCACGATTCTTCCAAATACCGCGGGCTGCTACGACGCCGGGAGCGCGGTCCGCACATGCCGGCTCGCCCGCGAGCTGCTCGACGGGCACCGGCTCGTGAAGCTCGAGGTGCTCGGGGACCGGAAGACCCTCTACCCGGACGTCGCGCAGACCCTCGAAGCGGCCGAGACTCTGGTCGAGGACGGCTTCGACGTCATGGTCTACACGAACGACGATCCGGTGATCGCGAAACGGCTCGAAGAGATCGGCTGCTGCTCGGTGATGCCGCTGGCCGCCCCCATCGGGTCCGGTCTCGGGGTGTGCAATCCGTACAACATCCTCACCATCATCGAGAACGCGTCGGTGCCGATCCTCGTCGACGCCGGTGTCGGCACCGCCTCGGACGCGGCCATCGCGATGGAGCTCGGCTGCGACGGCGTGCTGATGAACACGGCGATCGCGGCGGCCAGGGATCCGGTCCTGATGGCATCGGCGATGCGCAAGGCCGTCGAGGCAGGCCGTGAGGCATTTCTCGCCGGGCGCATGCCCCGCAGGCGCTACGCGAGTGCATCCTCCCCGCTCGATGGAACGTTCGTCTGACGGCAGTTGAAGGAAACACCCGGTAATCGGCCGGCCGGCGGCGGCGATGCACGGGTGCTGAAACAGCACGCGGGGGACGCCGCGCGCCGGCGCGCGGTACGCAGCTTCGTCGTCCGGGCCGGACGGATGACCGCGGCGCAGCGTCGTGCGCTCGCCGAGCTCGGCGAGCGGTATCTGCTCGACTTCTCGGGTGGCCCTCCGAACCTCGACCGTGTATTCGGCCGCCGCGCGTCGCGGACGATGGAGGTCGGATTCGGAACCGGCGACGCCCTGATCGCGCTCGCGGGCAGTGAGCCTGCGCGCGATTTTCTGGGCATCGAGGTCTATCCGCCCGGGGTCGGCCGCCTGCTCGCCGGTTGTCACGAGGCGGGGCTCGAGAACGTCCGGGTCGCGATGAACGATGCGCTGGATGTGCTGGAGCACTGGCTCGCACCGTCGAGCGTGGAGGAGGTTCTGGTCTGGTTTCCGGACCCGTGGCCGAAGAAGCGTCACCACAAGCGCCGTCTCGTTCGGCCCTGGTTCGCGGCGCTCGTCCATCGAGTGCTGCAGCCCGGCGGGAGCCTGCATCTCGCGACGGACTGGGAGCCGTATGCGGAACACATGCTCGAAGTGATCGAGTCCCATCCGGGGTTCTCGAACTGCGCGGCCCCGGACCGGTTCATGCCGCGATCCGAACGCCGCCGCGAGACCCGCTTCGAGAGCCGTGGCCGGGACCGCGGGCACCGTGTGTTCGACCTGGCCTGGCGTGCCGTCAAGAGCGATGTGGCCGGATGAGCCTGCCTCTGTTCGTCTACGGATCGATGCGTGACGAGGATGTCCGCGCGGTCGTCCTCGGCCGCGATCGCCCCGAGGTTCGCTCCGAGCCCGCGTGGATGACCGGTGTCGCCGCGGCACTGGTACCGGGAGAATCGTATCCGTATCTCGTCTTCGTCGAAGGCGCGCGTGCTCCCGGCGAGCTGCTCCACGGGCTCGACGAGAAGTGCCTGGACAGCATCCTGTTCTTCGAGGGCGACGAGTATGCGTTCGTCGAATGCGCGGTGGAACGGGCCGGGGGCGAGCGTGCCGCCGCGATGCACTTCGGAGGCGTCGCGATACCGGAAGCGCCGGTCGTCACGTGGTCGCTCGAGCGGTGGCAGGCGCAGGAGAAGTCGCGGTTTCTCTCGATGACCCGTCAGTACATGGCGGTGTGGCGCCGCGCGACGCGAGCCCAGGCCGAGGCTCTGTGGCAACGTCTGCTTCGCGAGCACGCCGCGACCGACAGCGACAGATGAGCACAGCTCGATTGCAGGGAGCTCCGTGGCGACAATCGCGGCCGGGGGCCACCTCTGATCCGGTTCGTTGCGAGGTGTTACCCTTGCGTATCATCCACGGCAGAGTTTCGGAGGCGTGCTGCCATGAAGACGATCCTGCTTCCGTTCTACGACGACGATGCGGCGGAGGCCGCGCTCGATGTCAGCCGACAGCTCGCCGCCCGATTCGGCAGCTACGTCGAAGGGTTGTTCGTGATGCGTCCTCCCCAGATCATCGACGGGGAGGGAATCGTCCTCGCCGATTCGTATCTGACCCAGCTCAAGGAGGAAGGCCGACGGCTCGGCGGCCGCGCCAGGACACGCTTCGACGACTGTGTCGCCAAGCGCGGGATGGTGGCAGGCTCATTGACCGAACCCGCCGCCGGTGTGGTGATCGGCTGGCAGGAGCTGGAGGGGCTCGAAGGCCAGGTGATCGGAGATCATGGCCGGGTGTTCGACCTCATCGTGATCGGTCGCGAGTTCGGACACCCCTGGGTGGACTGGCACGTGATGGCGGAAGCGGCCCTGTTCGAGAGCGGACGCCCGATCATCCTCGTCCCGGAGAGACCGGGAGAGGGCCTCGGGGAGAACATCGTCGTCGCCTGGAACAACAGCACGGAGACGGCGCGTACCGTCGCGTTCGCGATGCCGCTGCTTGCGGGCGCGAGCACCGTCACCATCGTCGCGGTCAGGGGTTGGGGGGTCCCCGGCCCGAACGCGGACGAGCTCCGCGCGCATCTCGTACGCAACGGCATTTCCGCCAGCGCGCGGACCATCGAGCCCGGCGATCGGTCTCCCGGAGAAGTGGTGCTCGACGAGTGCGCCACGCTCGGCGCGGACCTGCTCGTCAAGGGCGCGTACACCCAGAGCCGGTTGCGACAGCTCATATTCGGAGGCGCGACGCGCCACATCATGATGCACGCGAAGATTCCGGTCATCCTGGCGCATTGAATGCCGGCTGCATGCAGCATCGAGAGGCAACTGTATCCACGCGCGATGACGATGGTAATATGCACTATGCTTGAAACCGATTGCAGCAGCCGGACAAGCTGGGCGAACGATGTCTCTCACACCACTACGGACCAAAGAGGTTACTTTCATGAGAAACAAAACTGCCAAGTGGGCCACCGCTGCCGGTGCCGTTGCAGTATTGGCGCTCAGCTCCGGGTGCGCCCGTATCCAGGACATGGAAATGCTCCAGGCCGAAGTCGACGCTCTGAAGGGCGAGCTTGCAACCGCTCAGGGCGCAGCGGCGGGAGCCATGTCGGAGGCTGAGGCAGCCCGCGCAGCAGCCGGTGACGCTGCCAGCGCCGCGGACAGCGCCATGAACACGGCCAATGATGCACAGGCCGGTACTGCCGCCAATGCCGAGAAGATCGATCGCATGTTCGAAAAGGCGATGATGAAGTAATCTTCGACTATCGCGGCCGGTCAATCGGCGAATTCGCTCCGGCCGTCCGCGGACACCGTCGATCGGCTCGCCACCGCAACGGGGATTCCGTTTGCGGTGGCGAGTGCTTCCTCGACCCGTTTCCAGTCCAGGGTCAGGGGTATCCCTGCTGCCGGAGTCGCCGAGATTAGCGACGACACCACCTCGGTCATGCTGGGACGCACCTCCTCCTCCGGAACCCCGACATCCGGGTGCACTTCAATATACAGCTCGTCCCCCGCCCATCCCGCCTTGACACCTTGGTGTACCAGGGTGACGGGCGTTCCGGGTTCCACCAGCTCGAAGAGCTCCACGATGTGCTCGGGGTACATGCGGACACATCCGTGGCTGACGCGCATGCCGATACTGAAAGGTCTGTTGGTCCCATGGATCAGGTATTGCGGGAATCCGAGATACAGTGCATGGGACCCGAGCGGGTTGTCCGGTCCGGGACCGACGACGCGAGGCAGCATCTTGCCGCTCCTGGCGGCTTCTTCACGGATCGATTCGGGCGGGAACCAAGCAGGTCGGACCTTCTTCCTGACGATGCTGGTCTCTCCGAGCGGAGTCTCCCAGCCGACCCTTCCGATGCTGATGGGCCATGTGCGCACGACCGACTCGCCCTTCGGGTAATAGTAGATCCGCATCTCGGCAACGTTGATCACCAGACCGGAACGAGGAAAATCAGGGAGTATGAATCGGGACGGCAGCCGGATGGCAGTCCCCTTGCCAGGGAGCCAGAGGTCGACTCCGGGATTGGCAAGCCGGAGCTCCGCGATCCCCATCCCGAAACGCCGCGCGACATCGAGCAGCGTATCCTCATGCCGTGCGATATAGACCTGGTTGCGGCCCACCACCGATTCACCCGCGTCCGTCTGCCATACCCCGGTATAGGCAGCAGCGGCCGGAATCGGCACCGGGATGACGGCTCCGAGAAGCCATGGCGCGACCAGCCAGCTCGCCGTTCGCCACGAAAGGCGTATGCCCGAGCGCAGTGCAAGTACAGGATTCATGCCACCCAAAGCATCCAGAGTGCGAGCAGCGCACTGGGACCCGCGCGCATTGCATGTACGATGTTGGGCGGGTTGTAGACGATACCGCCGACGCTTGGGGTGTGCCAGCCGTCACCTTCGCGATACCACTCGCCTTCGCCCATCACGACGTAGACCTCCTCGGGCGGATGCTGGTGCTCGACATATCGCACGTTGGGCGCAACCAGACTTGCGCCGAACCACACGTCGCCCCGCTGTTCCAGCCCCATCGGCCCGACGATGTCCGCATTGGCGTGGCCTTCATGAAACGCCTTGCCGTGCGCCTCCGAGCCGGGACGCCGGCGCCATCGCAGCTCGGGCTCCAACACCTCGAAAGCTTCCGCGAGGGGAGAGATCTCCAGCGCCGCCCGTGCAGCTTCGAGCGCGGAGGGAAGGTGACGATACGCGGGGGGTGGAACGAGGGTACCCGGTACGATGGTGCCAACGGAGGTCGCGAGGGCTTCGAAGACACGCGCGGCGACCGCGGCGGGAGGAGTACGTTCCTCGGCGCGCGTCGAGAGGATATCTCTGGCGACATCGAGAAATTGCGCGAGAGCCTCGGAACGTTTCACTGAAAAAGACCTCCGTACCCTCTCAATCCACCACTCCGACCGGTCTTCGAAATTTGCTCCGGCGCCTGTTTTCCGGCGGCGCGTGAATCGGCTCGCGTACCGGCATCCACGAGAGCTCGCCGGCAGATCCGAACGCGGTTCCGGTACGAAGATCGGGCCTCCGCATTCAGGACAAATCGACGGCGTGGCGCTTGAGATCCTCGATCTTGACGATCTCGAGAGTCGCCGCATGTGTGGCCCGCAGGACAACCCGCGGTGCGGCGCCGGCGTCGAGCGCTTCCTGCCAGCGTGCGGCGCACAGGCACCACTGGTCGCCCGGACGCAGGCCCGGGAAGCCGAATGCCTCGCGTGGCGTGGACAGGTCGTTCCCGCGCGAGCGAGAGAATTCGAGGAACTCCCGCGTCACGCGGGTACATACGGTGTGACGGCCGAGGTCCTCGTCCGAGGTATTGCAGCAACCATCGCGGAAAAAGCCGGTCATCGGATCGTCCGAGCACGATACGAGAGGCTCTCCAAACACGTTTCTCGCCAAGTCCATCGCCATCTCCTGCTCCCACTACACCATCGCCGCACACAGCGTACCAAATCACACGCCCTGGATCGGCGGCAGCGACTCGGCTCCGGGACGCGGCCGGGACGTCGCGCGCCTCGGCTCCGGAGGACGGGTCGGGCAGTGGCGTCAAGGCGAGGTGAAGCATGCGCGAAACGTCACGGATCCGGAGTTGACGCAAGCGCGCTCCGGATCCGCGAGACGATGAGCTCACCGGTGCGGACGCTGGCTTCCTCCGTGAGTCCCGCGATGTGCGGCGTCAGGTAGAGGTTCGGAATCTCATGGAGCGGCGAGCGCGCCGGCAGCGGTTCGTTTTCGAAGACATCGAGAGCGGCTGCGCCGAGCCGCCCGGAGGCGAGCGCATCCGCCATCGCCGTTTCGTCGAGCACCCCGCCCCGCGCGGTGTTGATGATGCAGGCGCCGCGCTTCATCGCGGCGATCTCGCGGGCGCCGATGAGATGCCAGGTCGTGCGGCTGAGTGGAACGTGCAGCGTCACCACGTCGCATGCGCCGAGCATCGCGCCAAGATCGTCGAAGCGGCGTACGCCCGGCGTGCTCCACGCGGCGTCGCCGGGGGAGAGCATCGGATCGAACGCGGCGACTTCCATGCCGAGCGCCTCCGCGCGCCGCGCCACCGCCCGCCCGATCGCGCCGAATCCGACGATGCCCAGGGTCTTGCCGCTCGCCTCGCGGCCGATCAAGGCGGTTCTCGGCCATTCGCCCGCGAGCACCCGTCCGGTGGCGTGGTACGCCCCGCGCAGCATCATCAGCGTGGTCGCGATCACGTACTCCGCGACCGCGACCACGTTCGCGCCGGTCGCGGGATAGACCGACACGCCATGTTCTGCACATGCATCGAGGTCGATGTTGTCGAGGCCGACCCCGAGCCGTCCAACCGCGACGAGCCGCGGTCCTGCCGTGAGCAGTGCGGCATCGACGCGCGTACGGTTGCGGACGATCAGCGCCCGGGCCTGCCCGAGCCGGCTCGCGATATCCGCGGGATCCCCGTGAAGCTCGGGGTCGTAGTGGACATCGAAGCCGGCGCGCAACGACTCGACTGCGTCCGTATCCATGAACTCGGTGATGACGATATCGGCCATCGGGGTGCGGAGAGATGGAGGAGGGCGCGATTTTCCCGGATACGCGCGCTGATGTACATTTCAGCCATCCCGAGAGGCAAGGCCGATTCCCATGAGTTCGATCGCGTTCGACACCCACGCCTTCGTGAAGGATTTGACCCGAGCGGGTATGACGGAAGAGCAGGCCGAGGTGTTGGCGCGGTCGCAAGCGACGCTGATCGACGAAAAGCTGGCGACGAAGCAGGATTTGAAAGAGTTGGAGTTGCGGCTGACGCTCCGCCTCGGCTCCATGATGGTGGTCGCGATCGGCATGGTCGCGGTACTGGTGAAGCTGCTGTAGCAGGCTTTCCGCCCGCCGGTTCCGGCGGAAGACGCTGCCTGAATGGCCTCTCCCTGAGCGATCTCTCCCCGGATGGCCTCTCCCCCGAAGCTCGACGTGCGGATCTGGCGCGGCGCCGACGCCGGCGGGTTCGTCGCCTACGAGGCGCCGTTGGCGGAGAACCAGACGGTGCTCGACGTCGTCACCTGGATCCAGCGCCATCTCGAGCCGGCGCTGGCGTACCGGTTCGCGTGCCGGGTAGGGGTGTGCGGCTCGTGCGCGATGACCGTGAACGGCCGGGCGCGATGGACGTGCCGCAGCCACGTGAAGGACGTCGCCGCCGACGGCCGGCTGGTCATCGAGCCGTTGCGCAACCTGCCGCGCATCAAGGACTTGGTGTGCGACCTGGCGCCGTTCTTCGACAAGTGGCGGCGCGCGGGCGGGCGCTTCGAGGGCGCGGGAACACGGCGCGAGCCGATGCCCGCCGCCGATCCCGCCACGGATGCGCGGCGCGCGGCCGACGCGGGCATCGAATGCATCAACTGCGCGGTGTGCTATAGCGCCTGCGACGTCGTCGGGTGGCGCCCGGACTACCTCGGTCCGGCCGCGTTCAACCGCGCCTGGACGCTGGTCAACGACGAACGGCACGTCAAGGCACGGGAAGTCCTCGACGCGGTGACGGCCGGCGGCGGCTGCGCGCTCTGCCACACGCACGGCAACTGCACCGAGCACTGCCCGGTGGGGATCAGCCCTACCGCCGCGATCGCGGGGCTCAAGCGCCGGAGCCTTCGCCGGTGGCGGCGGGGAGGGCGGACGTGAGCGAAGCTGCCCTGTTCGCATTGCAGCGCCTGAGCGCGAAGCTGCTCGCGCCGCTCGTGATCGTCCATCTCGCGCTGATCCTCTACGCGGTGCACGGGGGTCTGAGCGCGGCCGAGATCCTGGACCGCACGCAGGGCAGCGCCGCCTGGGGCGGGTTCTACGTGTTGTTCGTGATCGCGGTCGCGGTCCATGCGCCGATCGGGGCGCGCAACGTCGCGCGCGAGTGGACGCGATGGCGGGGGCGCAGCCTCGACGCCGCGAGCCTCGCGCTCGCATTCATCCTGCTCGCGCTCGGACTCCGCGCGGTGGCGGCGGTAGTGCTCCCCGGATGAAGCCCGTCCCGGCATCAAGGCGCAGCGCCGGCTACCGGGCGTTTCTCGCCCATCGGCTCTCGGGGCTCGCGCTCGCGCTGTTCGTGCCGCTGCACTTCCTCGCCCTGGGCCTCGCCCTCGAAGGCGCGGAGCCGTTCGACCGTTTCCTGGCCTTCGCGGAGCTTCCCCTCGTCAAGGCCGCGGAGTGGGGCCTCGTGGTGCTGCTCGCGCTGCATCTCTCGCTCGGGACGCGGCTCATCGTGCTGGAGCTCGGCCCGTGGCGCGGCCTGCGCACCGCGTGGATCGGTTGGGCGGCCGGAGTCGCGGCGGCGGTCGGCCTCGCGTTTCTTGCGGTGGCGTGACGTGAACGTCGATCTGTCGTTTGACATGGCCTCAATCAGATTCAAGAGCAGATCGACAGGGTCGAAAAACGAATCCAAGGGAAAATCGACGGACTTGAAACAAGACTACGGCGCTTCGAACGCTTCTTCCGGATATGCCAAGGCATTTTGATCGCCGTCCTCGTCATTTGGGCGATCGTCCAATTCATGGTTTCGAACTATCAAATTTCAATTATGCTGAAGCCGTAACGGGCATTTCACGCGGCGGCATGACATGTATATCGAGCGCCACCGCACCGACCTCCTGATCCTCGGTTCCGGCGGGGCCGGGCTGCTGGCCGCGCTGCACGCGAAGCAGACGGATCCGGACGTGGACGTCACGGTGGCGGTCAAGGGACTTCTCGGCAAGTGCGGCTGCACGCGCATGGTGCAGGGGGGCTACAACGTCGCGCTGGCGCCGGAGGACTCCGTCGAGCGCCACTTCATGGACACCATCGCCGGCGGCAAGTGGCTGCCGCGGCAGGACCTCGCGTGGCGGTTGGTCGAAGGCGCGGTCGAGCGCATCCGGGAGCTGGAGAACGAGGTCGGCTGCTTCTTCGACCGGAACCCGGACGGGACCATCCACCAGAAGGCGTTCGCGGGACAGAGCTTCGACCGCACCGTGCACAAGGGCGACCTCACCGGCATCGAGATCGTCAACCGGGTGATGGAGCAGGTGCTCGCGCTCGACGTGCGCGCGCTGGAGGAACACCGCGCGATCGAGCTGATCCCGGCCCGGGACGGCTCAGGCGTCGCCGGCGCGCTGCTGATCGACGTGCGCACCGGCAGGTACCGCTTCGTGGCCGCAAAGGCGGTACTGCTCGCGACCGGGGGCGGCCCCACGATGTATCTCTACCACACCCCCTCCGGCGACAAGTCCTGCGACGGGATGGCGATGGCGCTCCGTGCAGGGCTGGCCCTGCGCGACATGGAGATGGTGCAGTTCCACCCCACCGGATTGCTCGCGGGGCCCGGGACCCGCATGACCGGCACGGTGCTGGAGGAAGGGTTGCGCGGAGCCGGCGGCTACCTGCTGAACGGCGACGGCGAACGGTTCATGGAGCGCTTCGACCCGGCCGCGGAGCGCGCGACCCGGGACGTGGTGAGCCGCGCCATCTACGCGGAGATGCGCGCCGGGCGCACCACCCCGATGGGCGGGGTATACATCGAGATGGCCCATCTGGGGCCGGAGAACGTCGCAAGGCGGTTCCCCGGGATGGTCAAGCGCTGCGCGGACTGCGGCTTCGATCTCGCGGGCGGGCGGGTCGAGGTCGTTCCCACCGCGCACTACATGATGGGCGGCGTGGAGTTCGAGGCCGACTGCACCACCGCGCTGCCGCGCCTCTACGCGGCGGGCGAGGACTGCGGCGGGGTACACGGCGCGAACCGGCTCGGCGGCAACGGCGTCGCGAACTCCACGGTGTTCGGGGGTATCGCCGGCGAAGAGATGGCGCGGGCGTCGGGCTCGGCCTCGACGTGGGCGGATCCGGACGAAACCGCCATCGAAGCGGGCGTCGCGCGCGCCGAGCGTCCGTTCTCGCTGCCCGCGGGCGACCTCGGGGCCGCGCGCGAGCGGCTCTGGCGCACGATGTGGGACGACGTCGGGGTGCTTCGCACGTGCGAAGGAATCGAGCGGGGGCTTGCGCGGATCGAATCCCATGCCCAGGAGTTGCTGGCGACGGGACTCGCGGACGGCGACCGCACGTTCAACCTGACGTGGCACGATTGGCTGAACCTCGAAAGCCTCATCGAGGTCAGCCGGGTGATCGCACGCGCCGCGCTTGCCCGCGAAGATTCACGCGGCGCACACTTCCGCGAGGACTTCCCCGAGACCGGGGATCTCGACGCCACCCGCTACGTGCGGGCCGCAAGAGACGGAGAAGGATTGCGCCTCGATACGGCGCCGGTGGAGTTCTCGATCGTGCGTCCGGGCGAGTCGCTTGTCGACGGCGAGGCGGGCGCGCCGCCGGTGGCGTCTCCGGAGGCATCGATCGCATGATTGCATGAACCGGAGCAGCCGGAACCGGGAGACGAGACGGCGGCATGGAGAATCGACGCGGAGACATCCGCGAGGGTGGTGAGGATGATCAGCGAGCAAATCATCGAGCAGGCCGCGTACGAGGTGATGTGCAAGGCGGCCATCGACATCCCCGAGGACTACCTCGGCGGCATCAAGGGCATGGTGCAGCGCGAGGAAGGCACGCTCTCGTGCTTCGTGCTCCGGTCGATGGTGGAGAACTACGAGGCGGCGAGCACGGATCGGCGTCCGATGTGCGCGGATACCGGGCTGCCGCGCTACTACGTCAAGGTGGGCAACGAGGCGCGTGTCGGCGGCGGGTTCGTCGGCGTCGAGCAGGCGCTTCGCTCCGCCACCGCGCGCGCGACGCACGACGTCCCGCTGCGGCCCAATCGCGTGCATCCGCTGTGGCGCACCGACCACGGCAACAACGTGGGCGTCAACGCGCCGGAGATCGAGTGGAGCTTCGAGCCCGACGCGGACTGGGTCGAGATCACCACGGTGCACAAGGGCGGCCTGTTCGGCACCGACTACCGGATGCTTTTTCCGGGCGACGGCATCGACGGGATCAAGCGCTTCTACCTCGACACCCTGGTGGCCTTCGGCAAGCGCGGGCTCGCGTGCCAGCCCGCGATCGTCGGGGTCGGGCTCGGCGGTTCCAAGGACGTCTCGATGGTGCTCGGCAAGCAGGCCGCGTGCCTGCGCATCGTCGGCGACCGACACCCCGACCCACGGATTGCGGCGCTGGAGCTGGAGCTCAAGGCTCTCGGAAACGATATCGGGATGGGCGCGATGGGGTTCGTCGGCTCGTCGATGGTCATCGACTGCCACATCGAGGTCGGCCACACCCACACCGGGGGGATGCCGATGAGCGTGCACACGTTCTGCCTGTCCTCGCGCCGCGCGACGGCGAGGGTAGGCGCGGACGGGACGATCGAACTGCGGACGGACCCACGATGGTTCACCCCCTACATGCGGCGGGAGACGGTGGAATGGACGGGCGAGGCGCAAAGCTCGCGGAAGTCGGTCTGACGATTCCGGCAACGCAGGAGGACTTGGCCGGGCTTACGCCCGGTAACGTCGTCTATCTGGACGGATGCGTGTACACCGCTCGCGAGGGGGTCTACCGGAAGGTGCTGGAGGAGGGAGCGCCGCTCCCGGACGGCTTGGCGGCGGCGAGCAACGCCAACTTCCATTGCTCGCCGGCCGCCGCCCGCGAGCCGGACGGGACCTTCAACGTCGGCGGGGTGACCGCGACCGCGAGCTTCCGGTTCTCGAAGTGGATGCCGCGCTGGTTCGAGGTGTCGGGCGCGAAGGTGGTCATCGGCAAGGGCGGAATGAGCGGCGCGGACTACCGCGAGCACTTCGTCCCCGCCGGCGCGGTCTACCTCACCACCGTCGGCTACGGCACCGGGGCGCTGCTCGGGCGCGGGATCCGGCGGGTGCGCGACGTGCACTGGCTCGACGAACTCGGCATCGCGCAGGCGATGTGGGTGTTCGAGGTCGAGCGCTTCGGCCCGTTCCTGGTCGACAGCGACCTGGAAGGCAACAGCCTGTTCGAGGAGCAGGGCCGGCTGGTCAACGAGAACCTGGACCGGGTCTACGCCGGCCTGCGGCCCCCGGCCCTTCGCCGCTACGGCGAGACCGACGATCGGGAGGAAGAGCTGATCTGACTCCACCGGCGTCCTCTCCGGCGCAGATCCACGGGAATGGGAGGTCGTGGCGCTTCCGAAGATGGCGCGGCCCAACGCGGCCCTGTCAGAATCCAGTGGATTCCAGCCACGCGCTACCGCGCCCGCTACCCGCTTTCGGGGATACCAGCATCGAGGGGATGGGGTTTTCGCGGAAATTGCCGGCACGGCGGCTTGGCAACGTCCCCTCGGACCACACAGGAGGCTTCCGATGTCCGAACCACTTACCGTCCCGCCCCGCACTCCGAACGCGACGTTCCTCGACTTCCCGCTCCACACCGACCTCGACGCCCTCGACGCGCACGTCGCGATCCTCGGGCTGCCCTACGGCGATCCCTACACCATCGACGAGGTGACGAACGATCAGACCAATGCGCCCACCGCGGTGCGGGTCGCGTCGGCGCGCATCACGCAGCACCTCAACCGGTTCGACTTCGACATCGGCGGCCCGCTGCTCGACGGACGCGACGTCCGGGTGGTCGACTGCGGCGACGTCCCCGGACACGCCCGCGACCTCGACGCCCACTACCGCAAGGCCGAAGCGGCGGCGAAGAAGATCCTCGACGCCGGCGCCCTGCTCGTCAGCATTGGTGGCGACCACGGGGTGCCGATCCCGGTGTTCCGCGCCTGCGAGGGGCTCGGCCCCGTCACCCTGGTCCACGTCGATGCGCACCTCGACTGGCGGGACGAGGTGCGCGGGGTGCGCGAGGGGTACTCGAATCCCATCCGGCGCGCCTCCGAGATGCCCTGGATCGATCGGATCTTCCAGATCGGCATCCGCGGGCAGGGCAGCGCACGACGGCAGGAATACGAGGATGCGCTCGCCTGGGGGGCGGAGATCGTCACTTCCTACGACGTGCTGGAACATGGCATGCAGCCGGTCCTCGACCGCATCCCCGACGGGGAGCGCTACTACCTGAGCATCGACGCCGACGGCGTCGATCCGACGGTGATGCCGGCGGTGAACGCCCCTGCTCCGGGCGGTCTGCTCTACCATCACGTGCGGGCGCTGATCCACGGGCTGGTGAAGAAGGGGCGCGTGGTGGGGATGGACGTCGTCGAGATCACCCCGGCGCGCGACGTGAACGAGATCACGTCGATCGTCGCGGGCCGCTTCATCCTGAATCTGATCGGAACCGCGGTGCGGGCCGGGTACTTCGAGGGTCGGATCCCTGGTCCGTGAAGTCGTGCAACACGACGAGGAATCGTTCGTGACGACCGGATTCCTGCATTTTCGCGAATCCGGGAAGCCCGGTCCCGGCAACGTCGGTGCAGGAGGGCCGGAGTCGTTCGGCAACACGGCAGGCGCACGTTCAACGCGCTGAATGCGCGGTGAAACGCAGGCCGCAGTCGACCCGGAGCGCGCAGGTCGAGCCGGAATGGCCCTGGCATCCGGATCACACGAGGTGGACCGCGAGATGGCGCTCTTCATCGGCCTGATCTCCGGAACGAGCATGGATGCCGTGGATGCCGCGCTCGTTGCGTTCGGCGACGGCGGGATCACCACCGTCGCGACGCATTCGGCGTCAATCCCCGAGGATCTCAAGCGTGAACTCCATGTCCTGGCGCAAGACCCGTCGGGTGCCGCAATCCGCTTCTGGAACGCGGATGCGCGGCTCGGGTCGGTGTTCGCGAGCGCCGCGCTGGATCTCCTCGACGCCGCGGGGATCGGAGCCCGTGATGTGACGGCGATCGGCAGCCACGGCCAGACTGTGTACCACGCACCGGGCGCGACGCCGCCGCTCACGGTGCAGCTCGGCGATCCGAGCATCATCGCCGAGCGCACGGGCATCACTACGGTGGCGGACTTCAGGCGGCGTGATGTCGCGGCCGGTGGCGAAGGTGCGCCGCTGGCCCCGGCGTTTCACCGGGCCGCGTTCTCAACCCCCGGAGTCGAACGCGGCATTCTCAACCTGGGAGGAATCGCGAATCTGTCGGTGCTTTCAGCAAATCCCGACGATCCGCCGCTGGGCTTCGATACCGGCCCCGGGAATACGCTGCTCGACGCCTGGGTGCGCAACCGGTTCAGCGCCGACATGGATCGCGATGCCGTCCTTGCGCATGAGGGCGCAGTGATTCCATCCCTGCTCGCCGCGTTGCTGGCGGAGCCGTACTTCGACCGGACGCCGCCGAAGAGCACGGGGCGGGAACGGTTCAATCCGTCATGGCTCGATGCCCGCCTCACCGGACATGCGGCGGCAGGACCGCACGACGTGCTGCGCACGTTGTACGAGCTGACCGTGGAAACGGCGGTGACGGCGATCGAACGATTCGCACCGCGAACGCAGGAGGTCTACCTGTGTGGGGGCGGCGCCCGCAATCCGCTCATCGCCGCGCGGCTCACCGAACGGGCGGCGCCGATCCGCGTCGATTCGACCACCCGGCTCGGCATCCACCCTGATTGGGTAGAGGCGGCCGCATTCGCCTGGCTCGCGATGCGCACCCTCGCCGGCGAGGCGGGCAACGTACCCGTGGTCACCGGTGCGGCCAAGGAGACGGTTCTGGGGGGAATCCACCCCGCCCGTGCGTGATCTTCTGCAGCGGCGGCTCCATCGGACCGAGGCAGCCGCATATCGCGGCCGGGCGCGGGTCCGGAAGACGTCTCGGGGCGGAGCCTTGTCTTCCTCGGCGGGGCCCCGTCAGATCGAGAAGGACATTCCGCAGCCACAGGTCGTAGCCGCGTTGGGGTTGCTGATCACGAACCGGGAGCCTTGCAGGTCTTCCTTGTAGTCGATCTCCGAGCCCATCAGGTACTGGAAGCTCATCGGGTCGACGAGCAGCTTCGCGCCATCACGCTGAATCACGATGTCGTCCTCGCCGGGCACGTCCTCGAAGTTGAATCCGTACTGGAACCCCGAGCATCCCCCCCCTTCGATGTAGACGCGAAGAAGCGGGTTGGTTCGCCCCTGACGGAGAACGAGCTCCCCGACCTTTCGGGCCGCCTTTTCCGAGAAGGCGACCGCGGACGTAAAATCAATATCCGGCATGTCTCTTGCCTCGCCAGCGATGTTCATCCCAGAATGGGACCTGTGGCGGCCGGAATCAACTCCGCGCTCCGGCTCTTCTCCGCAGCCTCGCTCCCATGGGCGAGCCCGTGTTCCCACCCGGCTATTGTGTCACGTTCGGTGAGCCGTGCGCCGAGAAAGAGCGGGAATTGGCCGAGCGGTATCGTAACGAACGGGATCTGGATGCTGCGTGGGAGTTGGTGACCGCTCACTTACGCTTTGTGATCCGCATTGCCCGGGGCTATGACGGGTACGGCCTCGCCCAGGCCGATCTGATTCAGGAGGGCAACATCGGGTTGATGAAGGCGGTCAAGCGCTTCGATCCGGACGTCGGTGTGCGGCGTCGAGCCACGGGTCGTCATGGAGATGGAGCAGCGACTGAGCGCACATGACGCATCTCTCGAAGGGCGCATTCGGTACCGGGTAGACGACGGCGCGGCCCGTCCTGCTCATGACCAAGGTGCGGGTGACGCGGGAGGCGATGGCATGGAGCAGGCGCTTGACCGCGTGGCGACGATCTCCCTAACCTTGAGATGCGTCGGTCCATGAGCCGCATAGACCAAGAGCATGAATCTACGTCAGCTCGAAGTTTTCCGGGCAGTCATGGTCGCCGGTTCCACCGTGGACGCGGCTAGTATGCTGTACGTATCCCAGCCGGCGGTCAGCAATGCAATCATGCAACTGGAGAACCGTCTCGGATTCAAGTTGTTCGCGCGTATCAAGGGCCGTTTGCACCCGACCGCGGAAGCCAAGGTGCTCCTGGCCGAGTCGGAGAAAGTGTTTACAGACTTCAACCGAGTCCATCATCTGGCACAGGAATTGCGAGACGGCAAGGCTGGGGCACTTCGGATCGCGGCGAGTCCGAGCATCGGACAGACGATCATGCCGTCCCGGATCGCCATGATGAGGCGTGATTGTCCGGCTGTGAAGTTCTATTTCGAGATACGATGCTACGACGCCATCATCAGGCAGATCGCCACCCAACAGCTAGATCTTGCCGTGACCCTGTGCCCGTCTGACCATCCCTCGATTCAGTCACGAACGCTTGCTACAGGTGATATGGTTTGCGTGCTGAACAGAGACAGCCCATTATGCAAGAAGAAAGCTATAGGTCCCGCGATGTTGCGAGATCATCCGTTGGTGTCGTTCTCGCGTGATACACCGATGGGCTTGCTCGTCGACAACGCGTTTCGCGAAGTTGGCGAACATCGTGAAGTCGCCATTCAAGTCGATCATTGCAACACCGCTTGCGTACTGGTCGAAAACAATGCAGGTGCTGCCGTCGTGGACGAGTTTACCGCCCGTAGCGGTCGATTCTCCGACCTCGTCGTCAAACCGTTCCATCCAAGAACACAGTTTTCTGTCTCCTCGCTTCACCACCGTGAAATGGCGTTGCCGATCCTCGCCAAGATTTTTCTTGAAAGGTACCTGGATCTGGCGCCAGCACCCACGGCAGAAAAACCTGCGGCCTTCAGTTGACCAAGGTGTCGAAACAGCTTCCCAGAACGTTCAGATAGAATTCGACATCCTCCGCGGTGGCCGAGAGCGAGACGGCGGGACCGGCATCACAGACCGCTTCCCACACCCCCCGGTTCGCCAAGTAGATGCGCGTGTAGCCTCGCAGCTCACGGTCGTCGACCGTTGCGAGCTGTCTGAAATTGCGCGGCAGTTCCAAGGCGAAATGGTAGCCGGACCGGTTGCACAGGTGCCACACCGACCACGGCAGGCCCCGCGCCCTTATCGACTCCTCGATCCCTTCGGCCAGCCGGGCTCCGAGAGCCGCAGCGCGTGACTGGATGTCCTTGGTCAACACATTCTCCAGGACCGCGCGCGCCGCCGCCATTTGCAGGGCATTGCCGAACAGCGTGCCGCCGGTGGCGACTTTCTCGAAGCGGCTCTTCGGAGGCCTGCCGCCGGGCTGCTCCATGAAGCGGGCCAGCGGCTCGCTCAGGCCGTAGGCGCCGATCGGAATGCCTCCCCCTAGCGCCTTGCCCAGCACCAGGATGTCCGGTTCGAGTCGCCAAGCACGACTCAGACCGCCGTAGTGCCCGACGTGGGTGTGGGTCTCGTCGACGATTAGATGCGCGCCGTAGCGCCTCGTGAGTCTCCGAAGACCTTCGTGAAACCCGGGGTCGGGCATGAGAACACCGCCCACGGTCGTGAAGGCCGGCTCCGTCAGGACGCAGGCGACCCGCTCATCTCGAAGGGCCGCCTCCAGCGCCTCCAGATCGTTGAAGGGAACAATCCGGGTGTGAGCGCCGGAGCTCTTGAGCAGGCCCCGAAATTCCGGAACCGCGCCCTGGTCGCCGGGCTTCTGCAAGGTCAGGTCGATATGGCCATGGTACTTCCCGTCGAAGATCAGGATATCATCGCGGCCCGTATTGGCCCGAGCGACGCGTATGGCTTCCGTGTTCGCGGTGGAAGCCGCCAAGGTGAACTGCCAGCGTGGTAGCCCGAAGCGTCGCGCGAGCTCTCTGGCAACCGCAATCGTGTCCTCGGTCGGCAAGAGCATCTGGGCGCCTTTGCGGAACTGCGCATCCACGGCGCTCGCGACGGCGGGTAGTCCGTAACCGGTCGCCATGCTCATGTCCGACAGGTTCATGTCCAGATAGCGATGGCCATCGACATCGGTGATGTACGCCCCCTCGGCGCTTTCCACGAAAATCGTCGGATGTTCGTAGTGATAGTTCATCCACGCCATGGGCACGCCATCCGGCATGACCTGTCGCGCCTCTTCAAGCAGGCCGACCGAGCGCGGCCGGTCGCTACGGAATCTGTCGAGCTCCTGGCTCTTCAATGCCAGGAGGCGGTCGCGTTCAATCATGATCGTATTCTCTATCGGATGCTGCATGGGTGCGCAGCAATGGTCAGCCGCGCAAAACGATTGCTTGTTTGTCGTGAGCTTCGCTCCCACTCGAGCTGCCGCGTAGATGGCCGGAAAGCCTGACTTCGAAGAATCGAAATGCGCCGACGATGGTGTAGGTAATTCCGAGATAGAGTAGGCAAGCTGTCAGATAAATCTCGTAAACATCGAGGGTCCGTGCCGCAATTATGCGAGCAACCCCAGTCAAGTCCAGCAACGTAATAATGGAAACCAGTGACGTGGACTGAAACAGGAAAATTACCTCGTTGGAGAATGCGGGAAGAGCAAAACGAAATGCCTGTGGAAAGACAATTCTTTGGTAAAGCCGAGACCTCGACATTCCGCAGGCAAGCCCTGCTTCGATCTGGCCGGTTGGCACGGCTTGAATTCCCCCGCGCAGGATCTCGACAATATAGGCTGCCGTATTCAGAGCCAAGGTCAAGACGGCACAAAAATACGGTTCGCGAAACAGCGCCCACAATCCCAGATCCTGTAGCAGGCCGCGAAACTGGCCGCTACCGTAGTATATCAAGAAAATTTGCACCAGCAGCGGCGTGCCGCGAAAAACGAATGTGTAGCCGTAGACCGGCATCCAGAACACGGGCAACGTGGAGACGCGTAAAACTGCGAGTGGGATTGCGAGCAAAGTGCCGCAGAGGATAGAGAGGACCGTCAGTTCGATTGTAAGAACAAGACCACTCAGCATGGCCGGAAGGCTATCAATGATGACTTGATAATCCACTACACTTTTGCCGGTTTCCAACCTCGATTCGTCCACGCTTCCAGGTAGTGCTGCAGCACCTGGGATATGATCGTGATCCCGAGATAAAGAAACGTCGCGCAGAGAAAGAACGTGAACGGCAGCTTCGTGGCGCTCATTGCCACAAATGACATCCGCATGAGTTCGTCCAGTTGAATTACGGAAACCAGCGCCGTAGCCTTGACTAACACCATCCAGACATTGCCGAGGCCCGGTAACGCGAACCGCCACATCTGCGGCAGGATGATTCTGCGCGTCGTCTGTTGTCGACTCATGCCCACTGCTGAAGCAGCTTCAATCTGACCAGGGTCGATTGCCAGAAAGGCGCCTCTGAACACTTCGGTGGCGAATGCACCATAGATAAACCCGATGGTTATCACGCCAGTGACGAACGGGTTGAGGTCGAGAACGATTTCAAAGCCCAAACCTTCGGCTACGCTTTGAATCAAGGTTGGAGTGCCGTAGTAAACGACTAGAATAAGCAGGAGCTCCGGGATGCCCCGAATGACGGTGGTGTAAATCCGAGCTGCTGTCCGGGCCGACGTGCTCTTTGAGAGCTTGGCCCACGAACCAATCAATCCGAGGCAAACCGCCACCGCCATGGCAGAGACAGCGACCATGACGGTGACTTCGAGCCCGGCCCAAAGCATCCATCCATAGCCCTGCAGATCCATCGTCAGTCCTGGGCGAAACCCATTTGAAGGACTCGGCTACCCATGTCCCGTTGGGTCTCGGGCTACGATCCCTGACGGGATGACTCGACAGGACGTATGACGAGGCTAATCAGCACCATAGATGTCGAAATCGAAATACTTTGCGTTGATAGTCTGATAGACGCCCGAGGAGCGAATCCTTTGAATGGCGTCGTTGAGTTTACCAACCAAGTCCTCGTTTCCCTGACGAACTGCGATGCCGACACCGTCACCGTGCCATCTCGGATCAAAATAATCCGGCCCCACAAACTCATAATTCAGGCCGTCTGCGGTCGACAAGAAACCGGCAGCCAGCGCCGGCATGTCCGCCATGTTGAGATCAATACGTCCATTGACGAGATCCAGATCCACTTCGTCCTGAGTCGCGTAGACTTTGAGAGTTGCCGCCGGGAAATTGTCTCGAACGAAGTTCTCGTGCGGCGTGGAGCGCTGTACACCGATAACCAAACCGGACAGTGCCTCATTGGCGGCGGCAATGTCATCAGGTATTTCGAGATCGAGTTCTTTCGACTTGACGAACTTACCAGCAGCGGTGTAGTACTTGTCGGTAAAGTCGACCTTTTCCTTGCGCTCGGGCGTGATCCCCATGGAAGCGATGATCACGTCGTACTTCTTGGCCAACAGGCCCGGGATCATGCCATCCCAGTCCTGCACCACGAATTCGCAATCAAAGCTCGCCGCAGCACAAAGCGCGTCCGCAATCTCAACATCGAAGCCGACCAGCTTGCCAGATTCATCGATCCAGTTAAAAGGCGGATAAGCACCCTCGATTCCAACGCGAACCTGTTGTTCACCACTCAGCACCGTGGTGGAAACCAGTGCGAGCGCCAGAGCTGAGAAAGCAACCCGTTTGAAGATGGATTTCATGTCTGCGTCCCCCGATAGAGTACACGATCGATAGTTTATGGATTCCCAGGAACTCGCCTTGCAAAGTCCACCTTCTTCGGACGGTATTCTCCAGGCGCAAAATCTGTCAAATTATCTGGAGCCGGAAGACAATAACGAGCCCTTATAGCCTGACGAAGCAGACCTGCGAGGCGATGCATCATACCGACGAGGCAGGCGTGGCGGCTCGAAGTGGACTCCGGTCGCTGTTCCGCTCTGCGCACGGAGCCGCGTTCATAGTCACCCACGGGCGCCGGTGATCGTATCGTGACCAAGACCATCGACCGGTGGGAAGATGAAGGGTCCTCAAGAAGGCTGGAGCAGCGGGCCGGCGAGGAACTGCCGGAAGCGCTCCGAGGCGGGCTGCTCGAACATCTGCCGGGGGGCGCCCGTCTCTTCCACCCGGCCTTCATGCAGGAACGTCACCCGGGTGGAGACCTCGCGGGCGAACCCCATCTCATGGGTCACCA
Source organism: uncultured Gammaproteobacteria bacterium (assembly GCA_958295835.1). GTDB lineage: Bacteria > Pseudomonadota > Gammaproteobacteria > HK1 > HK1 > HK1. Next base: position 1,373,251 of record OY282378.1, on the reverse strand, counting down.
CGAGCATGGTCCGGCCTTCCTCGGCGAGGCCGCGCATGACCTTGAGCACCTCGCCCACGAGCTCCGGATCGAGGGCCGACGTCGGCTCGTCGAAGAGCAGCAGCGCCGGCTCCATCGCCAGCGCCCTGGCGATCGCGGCGCGCTGCTGCTGACCTCCCGAGAGGTGGGCCGGATAGTAGTCCTTGCGGTCGTACATGCCGACGCGTTCCAGCACCGCCTCCGCACGCTCGGTCGCCTCCGCCTTCGGCAACCGGAAGACCTGCCTGGGGGCTTCGACGACGTTCTGCAGCACCGTCATGTGGGACCAGAGATTGAACTGCTGAAACACCATGCCGAGCTTCGCGCGGATCCGTTCGACCTGGCGGCGGTCCTCGGGCACCGGCTCGCGGCCGGCCATCCGGCGCATGCGGATCAGCTCCCCGTGTACGGACACCTTGCCCGCGTTCGGAATCTCCAACAGGTTGATGCATCGCAACAGGGTGCTCTTGCCCGAGCCGCTGCTGCCGAGGATCGAGACGACATCGTGCTCGTGGGCGGTCATCGAGATGCCCTTGAGCACTTCGAGGCCACCGAAGCTCTTGTGGAGGTCCTCGACGACGAGGACTTCACGCGGTTTCGTCATGGGGGCAATGCACTGCGAGGGGAACAACCATCATACGATGTATGGACGAAAAAACCACCCGATCCGGATTGGCTGAGGCTCGGTAACGGCGGGAGAGCAGGGCGCTTGCGAGCCTGGCACTCCGATCAGCCAAGTGCTAACATTCGGGAAATCCAACGCCTCAGCCAAGTGACATGAACACAGCATTGCAGTTGCCGGCAACCACCCTTCCGGTCGGGAATCTCGCGGCGTATCGGCAGGCGGCCTTCTCGCTCCCGATGCTCAGCGCCGAGAAAGAGCGGGAATTGGCCGAGCGGTATCGTAACGAACGGGATCTGGATGCTGCGTGGGAGTTGGTGACCGCTCACTTACGCTTTGTGATCCGCATTGCCCGGGGCTATGACGGATACGGCCTCGCCCAGGCCGATCTGATTCAGGAGGGCAACATCGGGTTGATGAAGGCGGTCAAACGCTTCGATCCGGACGTCGGTGTGCGGCTCGTCTCCTTCGCGGTCCACTGGGTCAGAGCCGAGATCCACGAGTTCATCCTGCGCAACTGGCGCATCGTCAAGGTCGCCACCACCAAGGCGCAACGCAAGCTGTTCTTCAACCTGCGCAGCTCGAGGAAACGGCTCGGTTGGATGTCGCAGGCCGAGGTCGCGGACATCGCAGCCGACCTTGGCGTCGAGCCACGGGTCGTCATGGAGATGGAGCAGAGGCTGAGCGCGCATGATGCATCGTACGATCCCCTCATCGAACACGATTCCGAAAGCGAGAGGCCAGCGCCGGCCGGCTACCTCCAGGATCTGCGATCCGAGCCGGCGGCTCAGGCCGAAGGCGACGACTGGAAGGCTCACTGTGGGGCACGGCTCGCCGATGCACTACAGGCCCTCGACGACCGCAGCCGCTCGATCGTCTCACGGCGATGGCTCGAGGAGCGGAGGGTGACCTTGCAAGAACTCGCCGACGAGTATGGCGTGTCCGCGGAACGAATTCGTCAGATCGAGAAGAACGCACTCGGGAAGCTGCGAAGGCTGATCGATATCTGATCGCGCCAGAGCAAGCACCGCGCCCTTGCTCTTACCACACGCGCGCGTAGTGGTCGAGCAGCAGTCCGGCGAATATTCCGAGCAGGTAGTAGATCGAGTAGCCGAAGGTGCGCATCGGCAGCCCGATGTCGCGCCGGCGGTACAAGGCCACGGCGTAGCCGAGAAATCCCGCTCCGAGCACCGTCGCCACAATGAGATAGATCACACCGCTCATCCTGGTTGCGAACGGCAGCAGGCTCACCACGAACAGGATCACGGTGTAGAGCAGTACGTGCAGCCGCGTGAAATCGACGCCATGGGTCACGGGCAGCATGGGGATGTCCGCATCCGCGTACTCCCGATGACGGTGGATCGCCAGCGCCCAGAAGTGGGGCGGTGTCCATGCGAAGATGATCAGGAACAGCAGCAGTGCGTGCGGGTCGACCTCGCCGGTGACCGCCGACCAGCCGAGCACCGGCGGCATCGCCCCCGCCGCGCCCCCGATGACGATGTTCTGGGGTGTCGCCCGCTTCAGAAAGAGGCTGTAGATCACCGCATACCCGACCAGCGATCCGAACGTCAGCCCCGCCGTCAATCCGTTGACGCCCCATACCAGCAGGGCCATGGAGAAGATGCACAGCACCGCGGCGAACACTGCCGCGGAGACCGTATCGACCTTTCCGCTCGGGAGCGGGCGATCGCTTGTCCTCGCCATCAACGCGTCGACCCGGCGGTCGACGAGATGATTGACCGCCGCTCCCGCCGCTGCCGCTCCCCCGATACCGAGGGTCGCGAGCACCAGGGTATTCAAAGGCACCATGCCCGGGCTCGCGAGCAGCATGCCGACGATCGCGGTGAAGACGATCAATGCCACGACCTTCGGCTTGCAGAGCGCGACGTACTCGCGCCATATGCGAGGGTCGCCGAGGATCAATGCGATGGAAGGAGAGGGCACGGGGCGCGGGCGCGGAGTAAAGGACTCACCATGAGCGAATGATACCAAGCTCGGGCGAGGGGTCGGGAGGACGACGCGGCGGCTGAATCGCCGGGAATCGGATGCCCGGGCGGTTGGAGAGGCCGAGAAATCCTGATCGTGCGATCTGTGTTCCGGGCGTTGGTGGGGATTGTGGCGGGGGGCCGCTGCCCGGCATCCCTCTGGCCTCCGGGATCTCTCGACGAATCAACCGATCTTCGAGATCTTCAGCACCCTGGCGAGGTCGCGCGCGAGCCCCTTGCCTTGCAGATCCGCACGATATTGCAGCACCGCCCGGCGTTGCGGGTCGACGACCAGCAGCACCGGTCCGTCTCCTTCGAATCGGTCGAACCATGCCGCGGGCGCCGGCACCAGGATCAAGCCCGCATCCATGGACCGCACCCGGTCGACCGGGAGGCCGGCGCGGTGGACGAACATCCTGACCACCCGGTCGTGATCCTTGCCCAGGGAGACATGCACGCGCCTCGTGAGATCGAGAAGCGCCTCGCACCCATCGTCGCATTCCGATACAACCGGGTGCAGCAGGACCCAGCGGCCGGCGGCGCGATGCGTCGCGTCACGACCCATCGCCGCGAACTCGACCTTCCACGCGGGCTCGACGATCTCTCCGTGGTTCACCCGGCCGAACGGACTCCAGTGCGGCCACCACACATTGAGCGCGTACGCGATCAGGATCGGGACACCGAACACGGCGAAGAGCCCGATCAGCACGGCGCGGTTCCCGCGCTGCGCTCGTCCCCGCGATTCAGTGTCCACGGGCGCCACGGACCTTGACGACGATCCACACCACGGCCACCGCGGCCGCCAGCGAGAACCACTGGAACGCGTAGCCTCGATGCCGCGCGGGAGCAATGCCGAGGTACGGAGTCCATTCGCGCACGAAACCGTGCGGCAGCGCATCATCCATCAACACCACGAATGGCAGCACGGGACGCCCGAGATCCCGTGCCGTCTTGTCGAGATCGATCCGCTGCACGACCTTCGGCCAAGTGGAGTCGGCGTAGCCGTCGTCGCCGAGGAGGAGCGGATGCCGCGGGTAATCCACGATCCCCGATGCCACCAGCGCCGCCGGGTCCAACGAAACGTCCGGACGGCGCTCGCGACTCGGGCCGGTCTCCACCCATCCGCGGTTGACGAGCACCACGCGATCGAGTCCGGTCACCAGCATCGGCAGATAGACGTGATAGCCGGCGACCGCGTTCCGGGTACGGTTGTCCAGCAGATACTGACGTTCGCCGAACGCCTCGCCCGAGACTTCGACACGCCGATACCGCCACCACTCGGGATCGAGCTCGGACGGCATGGCGGACAGGCGCCGATTGAGCAGAATTGGGACATCAGCGGTACGCGCGACGAACGTCCCGTGGCGGCGCTCCTTCTCGTTGGCGCGGTCGAGCTGCCACAGCCCGAGCCACGTGAAGGTCGCGATGGCGAGGACCGCTGCCGTGGCCGGGATGAATGAACGAATGGCTGCAAGGGTCATCGACGGCGCCGCCCGCACCCTCACCCGGCGATGGCGCCGCGGGCGCTACGATACAATGCTCTGGCACCCGTCCCCGAGTATGGTCCCGATGCTCGCGAAGCTGGTCGTTGTGGCGATCTTCATCGGCGTGCTGGCCAGCCTGGCGTCCGGCCTGTTCTTTCTCGTCAAGGACAAGGGCCGGTCGGAGCGCACGGTCAGGGCGCTGACGGTGCGCGTGGGGATCTCGATCGGCCTTCTCTGCCTGCTCATCCTGCTCTGGGCGCTCGGCCTTATCGAGCCACACGGGATTCGGCCCTGACCCGCACCGGCCGTGTCCGCCACGCTCCTGCACCTCGAGACGGACTGCCGATGGGTAGATGGCCGGGAGCGGCGAGGCGCCGTCCCGACCGATCAGCGTGCGATCAGAGCCAGTAGACGAAGATGAACAACCCGATCCAGACCACGTCGACGAAGTGCCAGTACCACGCCGCCGCTTCGAACGCGAAATGGTGCTCCGGGGTGAAGTGGCCCTTCATCGATCGAAGCAGCATGACGAGCAGCATGATCGCGCCGATCGTCACGTGCATCCCGTGAAACCCGGTCAACATGAAGAACGTCGACCCGTACACCCCCGATCCCAAGGTCAGGTTGAGGTCGGCGTAGGCATGCGCGAACTCGTATCCCTGCAACGCGAGGAACACCAACCCGAGCGCAACCGTCGCGAACAGCCACCAGCACAGCTTCCCCCGTTCGTTCTTCTTCAGCGCCCAGTGCGCGAGGGTGACGGTGCCGCCGCTGGAGATCAGAATGACGGTGTTGATGAAGGGGATGCCGAACGCCGGGATGATGTCGAACGCGCCGCCGATGTCGCCGGGTCCGTTCGTCGGCCATGTTCCTTCGAACCCCGGCCACAGCCACGGTCCGGTCGTGATTCCGCCCGCACCCTCGCCCGCGAGCCACGGCACCGCATAGATCCTGGCGTAGAACAAGGCGCCGAAGAACGCCGCGAAGAACAGCACCTCGGAGAAGATGAACCACATCATTCCGTGTCGGAAGGAGAGGTCCACCTGCGCGTTGTACGTCCCCGACTCGCTCTCTCCGATCACGGTGCCGAACCAGCCGATCATCATCGCGACGATGATCACGGCGCCGACGATCATGATCCAGTCCGCGGACGCATTGCCGTTGAGCAGCAGCGCGAACCCGCCGAGCAGCGTGAACAGGCCGATCGAGCCCATGATCGGCCACTTGGTGCCGTGTGGAATGTAGTACCCGCCTTTTGCCGCAACCATTGCCCTCGTCATCCCGTTCGCTGAATTCATGCCGCCCGGTCCGGCGGCGCCGTCGATGCCCGCGTGCGGGCTATCCCGTTTGCCGTGAATTGAAGAACGTGTACGACAACGTCACCGTCGAGATTTCGGCCGGGAGGTCCCGGCTCAGCACGAAACGCACCGGCATGTCCCGCGCCTCCCCCGGCGCGAACTCCTGCTCGACGAAGCAGAAGCATTCCGTCTTGTTGAAGTGCAACGACGCGATGGACGGCGCGACCGAGGGGCGCGCCTGGCCGATGGTCGCGGCCGGGGACAGGTTCCTCGCGAAATACGTCGTCTCGTAGACCTGTCCGGGATGCACCTCCATCGAAGCGACGGTGGGGCGGAACTCCCACGGGAGCCGGCTGCTCACGGTGCCGAGGAACTGGACCTTGATCGTCCGGCTCGTATCGACTGCGCCGTCGAGAGCGCTCGCCTCAACCACCCCGGTACGGCCGCCCAGCCCGGTGATCTCGCAGAGCACGTCGTAGAGCGGAACGAGCGCGTACCCGAACCCGAACATCGCGAGCACCACGACCGCGAGCCGTCCCGCGGCCTTCCGGTTCGCCCGCGCCGCGGTGGTCCGGTCGGATCGGGGAGCGGCGGTCATCATGGATGTTTCAACACGAGGATGCCGACATAGAATGCGGTCGCCACGATCGCGAGCGCAATGGCCAGCCGGACGTTCGCCTTGCGCCCGCTTCGATTCCCCTCGACGGTCGTGGCCATGTCTTCGTGCACTCGTCGATCAGCCGTGCGCTTCCGCCTCGGTGACGTGCGGCGGCTCTTCGAAGGTGTGGTACGGAGGCGGCGACGCCAGCGTCCACTCTAGGCCGTGGGCGCCTTCCCACACCCGCTCCGTCGCCTTCTCACCGCCCCGGATGGTCTGGACGACGATGTAGAGGAACATGAGCTGCGAGAGCCCGAACACGAAGCCGCCGATGCTCGACACCATGTTCCAGTCGGTGAACTGAACCGCGTAGTCGGGGATCCTTCTCGGCATTCCCGCCAAGCCGAGAAAATGCTGGGGGAAGAACAGCACGTTCACCGAGATGGTCGAGATCCAGAAATGCCACTTTCCGAGCGTCTCGTCGTACATGTGGCCCGTCCACTTCGGCAGCCAGTAGTACACTCCCCCGATGATCGCGAAGATCGCCCCGGTGACGAGCACGTAGTGGAAGTGGGCGACGACGAAGTAGGTGTCGTGATACTGGAAGTCCACCGGAGTGATCGCGAGCATGAGGCCGGAAAACCCTCCGATCGTGAACAGCACCACGAACGCGATCGCCCACAGCATCGGCGTCTCGAACGTCATCGAGCCGCGCCACATCGTCGCTATCCAGTTGAACACCTTCACCCCGGTCGGCACCGCGATCAGCATCGTCGTGTACATGAAGAACAACTCTCCGGAGAGCGGCATCCCCACCGTGAACATGTGATGCGCCCACACGATGAAGGAGATGAACGCGATCGAGGCGGTCGCGTACACCATCGACTCGTATCCGAACAGCGGCTTGCGCGCGAAGGTGGGGATGATCTGCGAGATGATGCCGAACGCGGGGAGGATGAGGATGTAGACCTCGGGGTGTCCGAAGAACCAGAACACGTGCTGGAACATCACCGGATCACCGCCGCCGGCCGCGTTGAAGAACGACGTGCCGAAGAACTTGTCGGTCAGCAGCATGGTCACCGCGCCGGCCAGCACCGGCATCGCGGCGATGAGCAGGAACGCGGTGATGAGCCAGGTCCAGACGAACAGCGGCATACGCAGCAGTGTCATGCCCGGCGCGCGCATGTTCAGGATGGTCACGATAATGTTGATCGCGCCCATGATGGAAGAGATGCCCATGATGTGAACCGCGAAGATCATGAACGCGACGTTCGCCCCGCCCTGGAGCACCAATGGGGGATACATCGTCCAGCCCGCCGCCGGCGCACCGCCCGGCAGGAAGAATGTGCCGATGAGGAGGGTGAAGGCGAACGGCAGCAGCCAGAAGCTCCAATTGTTCAGGCGCGGCAGCGCCATGTCGGGCGCTCCCACCATTATCGGGACGAGCCAGTTCGCGAAGCCGACGAACGCGGGCATGATGGCGCCGAAGATCATGATCAGCGCGTGCATCGTCGTGAACTGGTTGAACAGGTGCGGGTCGAGAAGCTGCAGCCCGGGCTGGAACAGCTCGGCCCGGATCCCCATGGCAAGGAACCCGCCGACGAAGAACATGATGAGCGCGAACCACAGGTACAGCGTCCCGATGTCCTTGTGATTGGTAGTGAACACCCAACGCAACAGTCCCGGGTCCGGCCCGTGGTGATGGTGGTCGTCGGCGTGCGTTGCGTGCGAGGTGCTCATGACCCTCAACCTCCCGTGTTCAAGTTGCGAGCCGCCGAGATCATCGCCGGCTGAACGACGTCACCGGTGGCGTTTCCGAACGCATTGCGCTGGTACGTCACCACCGCCGCCAGCTCCACGTCGTCGAGCTGCGAGCCGAAGGATTGCATTGCCGTACCGCTGCGCCCGTCCATCACCAGCTTCAGATGGGCCTGGAGGTCCCCGGTCGCCACCTCGCTTCCCCGAATGGAGGGAAACGCGCCGGTGACCCCGGCGCCGTCCATCTGATGACATGTCGCGCAGGATGTGACGTAGACCTTCTCTCCGAGCGCCATCAACTCCGTCTTGCCCCACTCGCGCATCGCGAGGGCCGCCTGCTCCGCCTGGGCCGTCATCCGCTCGGCGACCCAGGCCCTGTACTCCTCCTCGGGTGCCGCGCGGACCACGATCGGCATGAATCCGTGATCCTTCCCGCAAAGCTCGGCGCACTGACCGCGGTAGACCCCTGGCTCCTCCACGAGCGTCCAGATCTCGTTGATGAATCCTGGAATCGCATCCTTCTTCTGCCCCAGCTCCGGTACCCACCACGCATGGATGACATCGTCGGCGGTCAGCAGCAGGCGCACCTTCTTGCCGACCGGGAAGACGATGGGGTTGTCGACCTCGAGGAGGTAGTTCTCGACCTTCGTCGGATCCTCGTAGATGGCCTGGCGGCTCGACGCGGCGAGATTGCTGTACACCGTGATGCCGTCTTCGATGTACTCGTACTTCCACTTCCACTGATAGGCGGTGACCTTGACGGTGAGGTCGGCGTCGGTGGTGTCCTCCATCTCGATGAGGGTCGTCGTGGCCGGCACCGCCATCGACACCAGGATGACGATCGGGATCACCGTCCAGGCGATCTCGGCGAACGTGCTGTGATGGAACTGTGCGGCCTGCGCCCCGGCCGCCTTGCGGTGGCGCACGATCGAGATGAACATGACGCCGAAGACCACCACACCGATCGCGACACATATCCACAGGATGAGCATGTGCAGGTCGTACACGATCCGGCTGATCGGCGTGACCCCGACCGGCAGGTTCAGGTCCCATGCGGCGAAGGCCCCCGTGCTCGCGAGTGCGAGCATCGCGAAGACCGCCATGCCCGAACCCGCACCCCGGCCCGATGTTCTCCTAAGCATCTTGCAGTCTCTCCGCTTCATGAATTCTTCGGGCCCCGGCCGGGCTCCCGGTCCCGATCAACTCAGCCAGTGTCGCCGCCAGCCGCTTGCGCTCGGTTTCGGTGAGAAATTCACCGAGCACCACCTGTTTGCCGTGTGATCGGACCACCAGACGGCTCGAACCGTGACCGGCAGGCCCATCGATGTCGACCCGGGCCCACGCCCTCTGAAACAGCCACTCGCATCGTGGTCCGGGTCTCTCCTTCTCGACCTTGACCACGTCTCCGCCCACCGTCACGACCTGAACCGACGTTCCCGCCAGAGCGTTGACGTAGAACGCGATGCCGAGCGCCGCGATCTCCCCTCCGGCGAACGGGAGCACGGGCCAGAACCCCATGACCGCGAACACCCCGGCAATTGCCAAGCTGTAGGACGCGATGCAGAAGTAGACGATCTTCGTCTGCTCCCACGTCAGCGAACGGTTCGGCCGAATGATGATGCGCCGTATGGAGCCGTCTTCGATCCTGGTGGCGAACATGCGCGCCCCGGGGTGACTGTCGCTCCCCCCGAAAAGGGCGGCCAATGCTACAGCAGGCTCGTTCGCCCTCGCAACACGAGAACCCATTGAAAAAGGATGGTTTTCGCGCGCTCGGCGATGGTCGGGATCAGGAGCCGGGGGACCAGTCCATCCGAGGAAGCACGCTGGCCGGCTTCGCCCGCGCCGGCTCGGGCGCCCACGCATGACCGAACACGAGCTCCACGCTCACGGGCAGAGCGCCGCCGGAGCTACGAAGAGAGTCGTACCGCGCTGCCGCTGCCCGAAAGGTCTCGACGGCCGACAAGCCGCGCCGGCGCGCCATCAGTGCGCCGGAGCCCCCGCCCCGGCTCAGAACCCGGCACAGGCGCCAGAAATCGGATACCTGGAGCCGGACCCGTTGTACGTCCATGACCGCATCGGTAAAGCCGGCATGTACCAGAGCGTCACCGAGCACGTGCATGTCGGCGAATGGATGCATGCGTCGCGACTCGCCTCCTCCCCGCCACGCAAACTCGAGCTCTTTCAGTGTGTCCGGCCCGAGTGTGCTCAGCAGCATCAGCCCACCCGGACGCAAAATACGCAGGCACTCCGCTAGCGCATGACCGACCGGGTCGAACCATGGCATCGCCACATTCGACAGAATGAGGTCCATGGAGTGTGACGACAGCGGCAGCCGCTCAGCCTCCGCCGTGACATACCGATGCCGGGAGAACCAGCGCGGTGCATGCGATCTGGCGCGGCGCAGCAAGCTGACGACAGGGTCGACGGACACCACATCGGCTCCGCGGAAACGACGCGCGAGGCGGCGGGCCGTCGCGCCGGTGCCGGCCCCGAGATCGAGAATCCGTCTCGGCGCAATGCGAATATCGTCGAGACGCTCAAACAGGCCATCACGTGCGGTCAGCATGACCCGCGCGAACTCGGGGTCTCCGTCGCCGGCACGCGCGAAGATGCGCCGCACCGCGATTCGATCGATCGTCGACGGTATCGAATGCTGCCTGGATGGTGGCCCCACCATGACCATCGAGTATGGGTCGGCAAGCCCGGAGCGTCGAGAGCAGATGACCGACACCTCTCGAGACCAAGGTGAACCGCACGCCGGATGCAAGGGCCGTATATTGCACGTCCGCCCTGCCGATGCGGATGACGCCCGATGCAATCCATGCACAGTGATATCCGTATCTGCCTGCTCTGCGACGAGCCGGGCGGGACCATCGCGAACCTCTGCGACGCCTGTGCCTGCGAGCTGCCGACTCTGCCTGAGCCGTGCGTCACCTGCGGAGCGAGTGCGATCCCCCATACGCAGACGTGCCGCGCCTGCACGACGCGGCATCCCCCGGTTGACCGCACGGTCTGTGCGCTCGCCTATGCGCCGCCGGTCGACTACCTGATTGGGCGGTTGAAATTCCGCCGGGACTTGCGTGTCGTCCCTGCGCTCGCCGGGCTCCTTCTCCGCGCTGTCGCCGACGAGGCTGCCGCCGATTGGCTCGCCCCCGTACCGATCACAGCAGCGCGCCTGCGCAAACGCGGGTTCAATCAGGCACTCGAAATCGCACGCGCCCTTGGCAAGAGCAACGGAGTCCGGCTTACGAAGGCGGTGCATCGACGCCGTGGCGCCGAGACTCCTCAATCGTCTCTACCCGACACTGCGGCGCGGCGAGCGAACGTGGCGGACGCCTTCGAGACACGTGCCGCCATCGGTGGTCATGTCGTAATCGTGGACGACGTGGTCACCACGGGGTCGACGGTGAACGCGCTCGCTCGGTGTCTGAAGCGTGCCGGCGCCTGCCGCGTCGATGTCTGGGCGATTGCCCGGACGCCATAATTTATGAATACTATCAATGGGTTATAAATATCAAGCGTCCAGATTGGCAACCGCGAGGGCATTCTCTTCGATAAACTCCCGGCGCGGGACGACCTGATCTCCCATCAATGTGGTAAAGAGCTCGTCGGCCGCCACCGCGTCCTCGACTCGGACCCGGAGCAGTCGGCGCGTTCCGGGATCCATCGTAGTCTCCCAGAGCTGGTCGGGGTTCATCTCCCCAAGTCCCTTGTAGCGCTGAATATGCGTCCCGCGTCGGGCGTCCGCGAGAAGCCATTCAAGCGCCTCCCGAAAGGTCGCGACCTCATGGCGTCTCTCGCCCTTGCACACTGCGGCATCGGCAAGCGGCGCACCGAGACGCCCACTCAAGCGCACGAGGTCCCGATACTCGACGGATCGAAAGAACTCGCTGCCGAGCCGACGTTCCGACGCGACACCGTGCAGGACCGCCTCGACGCAGATTGCGAAGCTGTCGTCGGGTCGCTCTTCAACGACAAAGCGGATACGGTTCTGGTCTTGTGTCGTCACATCGAGCCGAGCCCCGAGCGCCTCGGCCCATTCCTGCGCCTGTACGACCCCGGGAGAGCCGTTCGTGTCGAGCAACGGGGCATGCATTATCGCACCGAGCACTTCGGGCAGGATACGGCGCGACAGTCGCTTCACTATACCCCCCAGGCGCAGATGCTCATGAGCGATCCCCTGAAGTGCGGGGCCCTCGACCACCGCTTGGTCGGCACCATTTGCATGCACGATACGAGCGCCGGACAGGGCCGATTCCATGAAGTACGCATCGAGTTCGGTTTCGTCCTTGAGATAGCGCTCCGTCTTCCCTTTGCGCGCCTTGAACAGCGGCGGCTGAGCGATGTAGATGTTGTCCCTCTCGATGAGCTCGGGCATCTGGCGGTAGAAGAATGTCAGCAACAACGTCCGGATATGCGAGCCGTCGATATCCGCATCGGTCATGATGATGATGCGATGGTAACGCAGCCTTGCCGGGTCATACTCCTCCCTGCCGATCCCGCAGCCAAGTGCGGTGATGAGCGTCCCCACCTCCGCCGATGACAGCATCTTGTCGAATCGCGCCCTCTCGACATTCAGGATCTTCCCTTTGAGCGGAAGAATCGCCTGAAAACGCCGGTCTCGTCCCTGCTTGGCAGACCCTCCAGCCGAATCGCCCTCCACGACAAAGAGCTCGGACCGGCTCGGATCCTTCTCCTGACAGTCGGCGAGCTTGCCGGGAAGGCCAGCGACATCGAGCACCGTCTTGCGTCGGGTCATCTCACGGGCTTTGCGGGCCGCCTCGCGTGCCCGCGCCGCCTCGATAATCTTGCCCGCAATGGAACGGCCCTCGCTTGGCGTTTCAAGCAGGAATTCGGCGAGCTTCTCCCCGACGGTCGACTCGACCACTGCCTTTACTTCCGATGAGACGAGCTTGTCCTTGGTTTGCGACGAGAACTTCGGATCCGGGACTTTGACCGACAGCACCGCTGTCAGCCCTTCCCGGACATCGTCACCGGTCGGCTCGACCTTCGCCTTTTGCGTCAAGCCGTTGGCATCCATGTACTGATTGAACGTCCGGGTCAGGGCGGAACGGAACCCGGCCAGATGGGTTCCACCGTCCCGCTGAGGAATGTTGTTCGTAAAGCAGAAGATGTTTTCCTGATAGGAGTCGTTCCATTGCATGGCGAGCTCGACCGAGGTGCCGTCACGCTCGGAGACGATGCAGAGCACGCTCGGATGGATCGGCGTCTTGTTACGGTTCAGATGTTTGACAAAGGCCCGGATCCCGCCTTGGTACTCGAAGATGTCCTGCTTGCCGGAACGCTCATCAAGCAGCTTGATTCGTACACCGGAGTTCAGGAAAGACAGCTCGCGAAGTCGCCTTGCGAGAATATCGTAGTGAAATGCGATGTTCGTGAATGTGATGTTGCTTGGGTGGAAGTGGATGACGGTACCGCGCCGGGTCGTCTCCCCGATGATCTCGAGATCGGTTGCCGGATCGCCGTCCCGATAGAGCTGCCGGTAAGTACGGCCATCGCGGTGAATGGTGAGCTCGAGGTGCTCGGAGAGTGCGTTGACGACGGAGACCCCTACGCCGTGAAGGCCACCGGAGACCTTGTATGAGTTGTCATCGAACTTTCCGCCCGCGTGCAGCATCGTCATGATGACTTCTGCGGCCGGACGTCCCTCCTCTTCGTGATTGTCGACCGGAATACCACGTCCATTGTCGGAGACCGTGATCGACTCGTCCGCGTGGACGAACACTTCGATCTCCGTGCAGTACCCCGCGAGCGCCTCGTCAATGGAATTGTCGACCGTCTCGAACACCATGTGATGAAGGCCGGTACCATCATCGGTGTCGCCGATATACATGCCAGGCCGTTTGCGGACGGCCTCAAGGCCCTTCAAGATCTTGATATTCGAAGAATCGTAGCTCTGGGCAGCCACGTGCGGCACCCGTAGTTTGGAGAGCGGGTGATTATACCACCTCGACGATACATCCCTGTTTCACGTGGAACAGCCGTCCTTCCTCGAATTCAACTCCGTCCAGTCCATGCCCGGGGACCGCGGTCAAGAAAAGCTGTGCGCCAGTGGCATTCAGTTCCGCCAGGCACCGGCTCCTGCTGTCCGAATCCAGCTCCGATGCCAAGTCGTCAACCAGCACCACCGGCGGATTTCCGAGTGTCGTGGCAAGACTCCGTACCTGTGCCACCGAGACGGCGGTCACGAACAATTTCGTCTCACCACGGGAAAGGACATGCTGCACGGGACGATCGTCGACAGTGAACCGCAAATCTGCCCGGTGGGGTCCTGCTTGTGTATAGCCTCGCAGTCGATCGCTCGTCAGTAAGTGCTCGCACGCTTGCTTGAGGGAAATCGACGGGTCCCATCCCTGATAGAACCCGATGCCGATCGGTGCGCCGACAAGCTTTGCGACGCTGTCCTTCATCGTCGGTAATGCACCTTCAAGATATCGGACCCGTAGCGCCGTCAGTTGCTCGCCGGCACCCGCCAGCTCGGAGCTCCATCCATCCAGCTCGTCATCAGAGACACCGCTGCGAATCGCTGCATTACGCTGGCGTAGCGCACGCCGATATCGTGAGTAATTGTCAAGATAAGTTGGTTCCACGTGAAACAGCAGTCGATCGACGATTCGCCTCCGCAGGTCCGCGCCGTCCGTGACGAGCCGATACGTATCGGGGGTCACTGCCACTGTCGGCAGAACCGTAGCGAGCTCCGAGGACGTCTTCACATCGACGCCACTGCGGCGAATCCTCAACCCATCGGGAGAATGTTCGACCCCGATGGTTTCCGTGATCCCGTCGCCGCCGATAATCCTCCCGACGACACGCAATCCCGATTCTCCACGGGTGACGAGATCACGCAGGCGATGTGACCGAAACGAGCGACCTGAACCCAGGACATGGACCGCTTCGAGCAGGCTGGATTTTCCGCTACCGTTCGAACCAACGAGAAGATTGACCCCAGGGGAGAATTCAAGCTCGATTCTTTCGAGGATTCGGAGACACCGAATATCGATGGCAGCGACACGCACGACGGATAATACCGGCGGCCGATACATATGCGGCCGCTTGTGCAACCGTCCACGCTATAGCCGCATCGGCATTACAACGAACTGGCAGTTGGACTGGCCATGTGGCTGTATCAGGCAACTGCTGGAGGAGTCTGTGAGAAAGATGTCGACGATTTCCGATGGCAACGTCGCCAGCGCCTCGATGAGATATGACACGTTGAATCCGATCTCGAGATCTTCGCCCGCGTATTCAATCTCAAGCTCGTCTTCCGCTGTCTCCTGCTCGGGGTTGTTCGCCGCCACGTTCAAGGTTCCCGAGCCAAGCGTCAACCGAACCGTTCGATGCTTGTCGCTCGACAACACGGACGTCCGAACCAGAGACTGACGAAGCGCCTCTCGATCCATCGAGAGCCGCTTGTCGCACTGCTCCGCATTCGGAACAACCCTTCCGTAGTCCGGAAACCTGCCATCGATCAGCTTGCTTGAGAATCGAACATTGTCGATCACCATCTGAACCGCGTTCGTACCTGCCCGAACCTCGAGCTGGACATCCTCCGTGGTCAGCAACCGTGCGAGTTCGAGCACCCCTTTCCTGGGAACGATAATCGACTTCGATTCCTCCACTCCGGTAGCGGTGTCGAGATGAGCTACCGCGAGCCTGTGACCATCCGTTGCGACCGCCTTGACCTGCTGCGGCATCACTTCGAGCAGCAGGCCATTGAGGTAGTAACGAACATCCTGGCGCGCCATCGCATATTGAGTGAGGTCTATCAGCCGCTTCAGTTCATTCTGCGCAATGACGAACTTTGTTTCATCGGCGATCTCGTCGGTCGTCGGGAAGTCATCCGCCGGAATGGTCGTCAACGCGAACCGGCTGCGCCCGGAACGGATATGGGCCTTGTTGTCGCCATCGAGCTCGAACTCGACCTTCGCGCGACCGGGCAATGCCTGACAGATATCAATGAACTTTCTGGCCGGTACCGTGATCTCCCCACCGTTCCAGTCATCGACGGTGACTCGCGCTTCAAGCTCGACTTCCGAGTCCGTGGCCGTGAACGACAGTGCCCCGTCCCGTGCGGAAACGAGCATGTTCGACAAGACAGGCAGCGTCTGGCGATGTTCGAGCACCCCACGGACGATCAGCAATGGTTTGAGCAGAGTTTCCCGATCGATAATGAATTTCATATAATAATCCTTATGGATCTATAGGATCTAGCTTGTACCGGTGATGTGGAATAAGTGGAATTACGCTTCAATATCAACATGTTACATTCCATAACAACATAACCTACAACATCTGACAACAGAGCGAGATCCTTGTGGATAAACTGTGGTGAACTTTGAAAATCCACTCGAATTCGGATTTGTCCACAGTGTTGTACAGAGCTTCCTCATCACGTGGTCAGTATCCTCAGCAGTGCAGTGTAGTCATCCGCGGTGGTCATGTCATGCGCGCGAAGCTTCTCGATCTTGCGGCAAGCGTACAGGACGGTCGTGTGGTCCCGGCCCCCGAACACGTCACCGATCTCCGGCAAGCTGTGGTTCGTCAGCTCCTTGGCCAGTGCCATCGCAATGTGCCGTGGTCGTGCGATGGATCGGGTACGCTTTCGTGACGTGAGATCGATGATTCGAATCTTGAAGTACTGTGCGACGGTACGTTGAATATTCTCTATGGTGACCAGTCTCTCCTGTAACGCGAGGAGGTCGCGTAGCGCATCCTTGGCCAGGTCGATGGTGACGGCGCGTCCCGTGAACTTCGCATGGGCGATGACCCGGCGTAATGCTCCTTCAAGCTCGCGTACGTTCGACTGCATCCGTTGCGCGATGAAGTACGCGACCTCGTCGTGGACCCCCGTGCCCATCGCCGCCGCCTTGTTCATCAGAATGGCCGCGCGAGTCTCGAGCTCGGGAGGTTCGATGGCGATGGGCAATCCTCCGCCGAATCGCGTCTTGAGTCGATTCTCAAGGCCGTGAATTTCCTTCGGGTAGCGATCACTGGTCAGTACCACGAGCCGTTCTCTTTCAAGTAACCTGTTGAATGTGTGGAAAAACTCTTCCTGCGAGCGCTCCTTTCCGGCGAAGAACTGGATATCGTCGATGAGAAGCGCATCCACCGACCGATAGCGCTTCTTGAACTCGTTGATTCTGTTGTGCTGAAGCGCAGTGACCATCTCCGAGACGAACTGTTCGGAGTGGAGGTAGACGACGTTGGCGTTCAGGTTTTCTTCGAGCATCCGGTTGCCGATGGCGTGCATGAGATGCGTCTTGCCGAGCCCGACGCCGCCGTAGATGAACAACGGGTTGTTGTCCGTACCGCAAGGGTCCGACGCGACCTGCATCGAAGCGGCGCGGGCCATCTGGTTGGACTTGCCCTCGACGAAGTTCTCGAAAGTGAATTCGGATCTCAGTCCAGTGACCCGACGCCGGTCGTGATAGAAGTCCGCCACGGACGCCTTGACCGTCGTCTCGACTGTTCCATCGTCGATGTGGGGTGAAGAATCTCGACTCCCGACGTGTACGGTGACATTCATCACCGCAGATTCGCACCGGCGGATGATTTTCCTGATTGAATCGAGAAAGTGCTTGTTGACCCAATCACGGACGAAGTGGTTTGGTGCAAGCAGGCGCAGGATCGATCCATCCTCGACTGCATGGAGGGGGCGGATCCACGTGTTGAACTGCTCCGACGTCAGATCGACTTCAAGACGATCGAGACATCGCTCCCAAGTCGTTGACACCGGTCCGGTCCTCCTGATGGCGGTTGCTGCAGTGGTTCGGAGGTGGGAAGGTGGAGTGTATACCGGTTGCCCTGCACGACCAAACGAAGGGGGCAGCCTCGAGTCGGCACATTGGTCGGTCCTCGACCTTCCGATGTGGCCGTAGATCGGAGTAGCTTATTGATATAATAGGAATTATGGGGAAGCATCATGATGGAGCCGGAGAGACTCCGCGAGCAATCTGAAACGGGGCCATGAACAGACTCGGAAAGCTTCTTCTTCTGCTGATCGTTCTGCTGATCGGTCCGGTGCTCGCTCTGGCGGGCGGCACGATACGGCTGGGACAGGACTGGCGGACCGCGGATCGGTCGAGCGCCGGTATCGCGCCCGCGCCGGCCACGGCGCCGGAAGCTGTCGTCTCGGTGTGGGCAGCGCGCGCGTTCAACTGGCGGGGCTTGCTCGCAGTTCATACCTGGATCGCGACCAAGCCCGAGAACGCGCCTTACTACACGGTCCACCAGGTGATCGGGTGGCGGGGAAGGGGCGGCGGCAACGTAGTCGTATCCTCACCTGACCTGCCCGATCGGTATTGGTACGGTCAGCCGCCGCGGCTCGTGAAGGAGCTTCGAGGCCTCGCCGCGGCGAGTGCAATCCCGAAGATCCTCAAGGCGGTGGACACCTATCCCTACACTCACGAATACCGGCTGTGGCCAGGTCCCAACAGCAACACGTTCACAGCCTACGTCGCGCGACGGGTGCCTGAGCTCGAAGCTGATCTCCCCGTCATCGCCATCGGCAAGGACTATCTGGAGGGCGGCCGGCTCTTTGCCGCCGCTCCGGGAGGACGTGGGTTCCAGATCTCCCTGTTCGGACTCGTCGGCGTGATCGTCGGCGTCGAGGAGGGCATCGAGTTCAATTTGCTCGGTCTGGTATTCGGCATCGATCCGCTCGGGCCGGCAATCAAGCTCCCGGGCATCGGTCGGATCGGATTCGGCGGGGCGAGGATCTAGACTTGGCCAGTCTCTCATCTCCCGCTTGTGCACAGACGAATTGCTCGTGACTTCCGGACGTACAATGCACCGCCCCCCGCCGTCATCCCGGAGGACGCGAGATGCAAACCCCCATTCACTATCGAACCATCGTCGCGCTGGGACAGGCGATCCGTACCGGCGAGCTGTCGGCGGCGGCGATCACTGAGCACTTCCTCGATCGAATCGACGCGCTGGATCCAAGCTTGGGGGCGTTCACGGTCACCTGCCGGGATCGGGCGCTCGCGCAGGCACGGGTCGCCGACGTGCAGCTCGGGGTCGGCATCGATCTCGGTCCACTGCACGGCATCCCCTACGTGGCCAAGGATCTGTACGACGTGGCGGGCCTGCCGACGACCGCGGGCACCCGCCTTCTAGCCGGCAACGTGCCGGCCGCCGACTGCACCGTCATCGATCGGTTGACACGAGCCGGGATGGTGCTGCTCGGCAAGACCATCACGGTGCAGTTCGCGTACGGCGGCGCGGGCATCAACACCGATCACGGAACCCCCCACAACCCCTGGCATCCCGAGCCCCACCTGCCCGGCGGATCGAGCTCGGGCACCGGCGTCGCGGTGGCGGCGGGACTGGCCCCGATGGGGCTGGGCTCCGATACCGGGGGGTCGGTCCGGATCCCCGCGAGCATGTGCGGGGTCACCGGCCTCAAGACCACAGTGGGGCGGGTGAGCCGCGCCGGCATCTATCCGCTGAGCCAGAGCCTCGACAGCGCGGGCCCGCTGACCCGCGACGCGGCCGATGCCGCGATCGTCTACGAGGCGATGCAGGGCCCGGACCCCGCCGATCCCACCACTCGCGGCCAGTCCCCGCACGACGTGACGAGCGGGATCGAGCGCGGCGTCGCCGGACTCACCCTCGGCGTGCCGCGCGCGGTGTTCTGGGAGGACTGCGACGCCGAGGTCGAGGCCCGGACGCGCGAGGCGATCGCCCATCTCGAATCCCTGGGCGCAAGGGTGATCGACATCGAGTTCGAGCAGGCGGAATCGGCCCGCCGCCTCAACCCCCGGGGCCTCGTCATCGCGGCAGAGGCCTACGACGTCAACCGCCGCCTCGTCGACTCGAAGTTCGACGACCTCGACCCCATCGTCGCCTTCCGTCTCGTGAAAGGCCGCGACGTTCCCGCGCACGAGTACCTGGCGACGGTGCGCGCATGGGAAGAGCTGCGGGCGCGGACCGTGGCGGTGCTCGACGGCATCGACGGTCTGCTCTGTCCGACGGTGATGGTTCCGCCGGTGCCGGTCGAAGAAGCCCTGGCGAGCACCGAGACCTATACCGAGCGCAACCTGCAAGCGCTGCGCAACACTTCGATCGGCAACATCCTTGGCCTTTGCGGGCTGAGCGTGCCCTGCGGGTTCACCTCGCGCGGGCTGCCGGTGGGGCTGATGATCTACGGCAAGCCGTTCGACGAGGCCCGCGTGCTTCGCATCGGCCACGCCTATCAGCGGGAGACCGATTGGCATCGGCGCTTTCCTCTCCTCGACTGGCTCGGCTGAATACACGTGCCGAGCCGCCCGGAGAGTGCGGCAACCACCCGGTGGATCGTCGTGGGCGCCATGATCGCGAGCGGGGTTGCGGCCTCGCTGCACGTCGGCAAGGTCCCGCCCGCGCTTCCGGCCCTGCGCGAGGAGCTCGATCTCGGCCTCGTGGCGGCCGGATGGATCGCCTCGATCTTCAACCTCATCGGCGCGACCCTCGGCATCGCGAGCGGTCTGGCCGCCGATCGGCTCGGCGCCCGCCGGGTCCTCGCCGCGGGACTCGTCTTTCTCACCGCCGGATCGATCTGGGGCGCTGCCGTCGAATCGGGAACCGCCCTGCTCGCGACCCGCGTCCTCTCCGGACTCGGCCTCGTCACCGTCGCCGTCTCCGCCCCGCGAATCATCGTCGCCATCGCGCCCCCGCGCGATCACGGGCTCGCACTCGGAGCGTGGAGCATCTACATGCCGACCGGAATGGCCATCGCGATGCTGAGCGCCCCCTTTGCGTTGCCCGGGCTCGGTTGGCGCGGCCTGTGGCTGCTCCACGCGGGCCTCACCGCGATCGTCCTCCTGATCGTGCTGGTCGCCACCCGAGGAATATCAGCGCGCCCGAACTTCCCGGGTCGCGTCAGCACCGAAGCGCTGCGCCGCCCCGGGCCCTGGCTGCTCGCCGCGGCGTTCGCCTGCTACACCGTCCAGTTCTTCGCGGTGGTGACCTGGATGCCGACGTTTCTCATCGAATCCCATGGCCGCACCCACGAGGCGGCGGCGCTCGCCGGCGCGCTGGTGGTCGGCGCCAACGTGATCGGCTGTCTGGCCGGCGCATGGCTGCTCCACCGCAGGGCCGCGCGCTGGAAGCTGCTTGCGATCACCTTTCTCGTCATGGCCCCGTGCGCAGCCGGGGCCTTCTCCGGTGTCGTGCCGGCGATGCTCAAGATAGCCCTTGCGGCGATCTTCAGCGCGGTCGGCGGACTGCTGCCCGCCGCAGTCCTTGCCGGGACCGTCGCACACGCGCCGAGCCGCGACCATGTCGCCACCGTCAACGGATTCGTCGTACAGGGCTCCCATGTCGGTGTCGTCGCCGGACCGCCCGTCTTCGCCATGCTCGTCGCATCGCTCGGAGGCTGGGAGCAGGGCTGGATGCTGCTGGTCGCGCTCGGGCTGGCCGGGCTCGGCGTGACAGCCGGAATCCGGGTGATCGAGAAGCGCGATGCCGACTTCCCCGAGTCAGGCTAGATACCCGCGATTCACCCGACGACAGGGAGACGTCGATTCCGATTCAGGACCGGACACCTGCATGGCGTACGGTCTCGCGGTGTGCATACGCTTGCCGCCGCGCCTTTGCGGGGAAGCCTCCGGAAGCCGGCGAGCGGTTCAGTGCGACAGGATCTGGCTGAGGAACAGCTTCGTCCGCTCGTGCCGAGGGTTCTTGAAGAACTCTTCCGGGCTGTTCTCCTCGATGATCTCGCCCGCGTCCATGAAGATCACGCGGTCCGAGACGGCGGTCGCGAAGCCCATCTCGTGGGTGACCACCAGCATCGTCATACCGCTCTCGGCGAGTTCGACCATGACTTCGAGCACTTCCTTGATCATCTCCGGGTCCAGCGCCGAGGTCGGCTCGTCGAAGAGCATGATGCGCGGGTTCATGCACAGCGAGCGGGCGATGGCGACCCGCTGCTGCTGGCCGCCCGAAAGCTGGCCCGGGTACTTGCCGGCCTGCTCGGGGATGCGGACCCGCTCGAGGTAGCGCATGGCGGCCTCCTCCGCCTCCGCCTTCGGCATCTTGCGCACCCAGATCGGCGCGAGCGTGCAGTTCTCCAGCGCCGTGAGATGGGGAAACAGGTTGAAGTGCTGGAACACCATGCCCACCTCGGAGCGGATGATCTCGATGTTCTTGAGGTCGTTGGTGAGCTTGGTTCCGTCGACCACGATCGAGCCCTGCTGGTGCTCCTCCAGCCGGTTGATGCACCGGATCAGGGTCGACTTGCCCGAACCCGACGGGCCGCAGATCACGATGCGCTCGCCGCGCTTGACCTCGAGGTTGATGTCCTTGAGCACGTGAAACTGGCCGAACCACTTGTGCATGCCATGGATCGAGATGCTGATCTCGGAGGCATCCATCGTCGAGCCGGGCCGTCGTCCGCCCACCGTCCTGTCTACCGTTGCCATGGATTCGGCTCCCATGTCGATTGCCCGGCTTCTTCCGGGTGTCGTCCGGCCGACTTCACGGGGCAGGAAATACGGCCGTTCATCCGCCCGCATCCAGCGTCGCCGATGGAGTTGGAACGGGTTGCGGAGACGTGCCCGCCTGCCGACGGTTCGGGCAGCATGGACACTAGATTTCCTCGTGGCCGGTGTGGAGCTTTCGCTCGAGATACAGCGAGTAGCGCGACATCCCGAAGCAGCACAGGAAGAAGAAGACGGCGATGAACAGGTACACCTCACGGGCGAGCCCCGCCCACACCGCATCCGCGAGCGACGCGTTGCCGATGCCGAGGGGGTCCAGCATGCCGATGATGAGCACCAGGGTGGTGTCCTTGTACAGCCCGATGAAGGTGTTGACGATGCCGGGTATCGAGATCTTCAACGCCTGGGGCAGGACGATCAGCCGCTGTGCCTTCCAGTACGGGAGGCCCAGCGAGTCCGCCGCCTCGACCTGGCCCTTCGGAATCCCCTGCAGGCCGCCGCGTACGACCTCCGCAATGTAGGCGGCGGAGAACAAGGTCACCATGATCAGTACGCGCATGAGCAGATCGAAGGTGGTGCCGGGCGGCAGGAAGTAGTTGAGCATCGTCGATGCGACGAACAGCAGGGCGATCAGCGGCACGCCGCGAATGAACTCGATGAACAGCACGCACAGGATGCGCAACGCCGGCAGGTCGGAGGTGCGTCCCAGTGCGAGAGCGATACCGATCGGCAGCGAGAACGAGATCCCGGTGACGCCGATGATGAGGGTCAGCATGAAGCCGCCGAACTGGTCGGTGTCCACCGGCGTGAGGCCGAATCCGCCGACCAGCAGCCAGCCGGCCAGGAACGGGAACGCGGCCACGTACCAGAACCAGCGTTTTCGCTGCGGGAGCCTGTCGTAGAGGACCGGCAGGACCGCGAAGATCAACAGCACGAACGATACGTTGACCCGCCAGCGCTCCGCCTCGGGGTAGAACCCGTAGATGAAGATGTTCAGCCGCCCCTTGATGAACGCCCAGCAGGCCGCTTCTTCCGGCACTTCCATCTTGTCCCAGCATTCGACGCGCGACTCCGCGGTCCAGATCGACTTCAGGAACGCCCATTCCAGCATCGGGGGAACGATCGAGTAGAGGACGAAGGCCCCGATCACGGTCAGCGCGATGTTCAGCGGAGACGAGAAGAGGTTCTTGTACATCCACCCGGCGACGCCGGTGGTTCGTCTCGGCGGCGGCAGATCCGGGTGGGTCCCGGGGGCGTAACGCGAGGCGGTGGCCGACTCGGTCATGGCCGGCAGCGGCAGCGTGGCGTATTGGTATGGGACCGGCCGTCCGGCACGCTATCTCTCCTTGAGCCTGATGCTGCGGTTGAACCAGTTCATGAACGCCGAGATGGTCAGCGAGAAGACGAGGTAGACCCCCAGCACGATGATCATCGTCTCCACTTCCTTGCCGGTCTGCATCAGGGAGATGCCGCCGATGGTGGCGACGACGTCCATGTAGCCGATGGCGATGGCCAGCGAGGAGTTCTTGGTGAGGTTCAGATACTGGCTGACGAGGGGAGGCACGATGATGCGCAACGCCTGCGGGATGACGACGAGCTGCAGGGTCCGGTTCTGCCGCAGGCCCAGCGCGTGCGCAGCCTCGGTCTGACCGTGGCTGACCGCGAGGATTCCGGCGCGGACGATCTCGGCGATGAAGCACGAGGTGTAGTAGGAGAGCGCGAGCCACAGGGCCAGGAATTCCGGCTTCAGCGCCATGCCGCCCTTGAAGTTGAATCCCTTGAGCGCCGGCACCTCCCAGGACAGGGGCATACCGGCCGCAAGAAAGGCAACCGCCGTCGCCCCGGCGACGATTCCGGTACAGATCCAGAACACCGGGTAGATTTTCCCGGTGTCGTCCTGCATGCGCTTCGCCCACCGGCGAAATCCCATCGCGGCGACGATCGCGATCACGAGCACCGCGCCGACGATGCCGGCCCCGTCCTCGAACACCGGGGCCGGCACGTAGAAGCCACGGTTGGAGACGAACATCGTGTCGCCGATGCCGATGGCGTTGCGCGGCGCCGGCAGGGTGGTGACCACGATCCCGTGCACGAGAAGAATGTGCAGCAGCACCGGAACGTTGCGGGTGAACTCGATGAATACGTAGGCCATGCGGCTGATCAGCCAGTTGCCGGACAGCCGGAGGACGCCCATCGTAAAGCCGAGCAGCGTCGCGAACGCGATGCCGCAGACTGCGACGAGCAGGGTGTTCAGAATGCCGACCGCGGCTGCGATCAGGTGCGTGTCGCGGGAGGTGTAGTCGAGGAAGGGTGAAAAGGTGATGTCGTAGGCGGCTGGCGCAGTCAGAAAATCGAAGCTGAATTCCTTTCCGATCGCTTCCAGGTTGACGGCGACGTTGCGAAGCGCCAGCGCCACCAAGGCGAACACCACCGTCATGGTGATGATCTGCACGATGATCGATCGTGCCTCCTTGTTACGCCAGAGGCTTGCGATCGAGCTGCGGTTCTCGACGGAAGCGATCGCCATCGACATCTGCCCGGGGAAGGAAAAGGCGCGCTGGCGCGCGGGAACGCGCCAGCGCTTGCCTCGGACTTCGGGTCAGGTCGCGCTCAACGGAACGGCGGCGAGTACTGGAGCCCTCCATCGGTCCACAGCGCGTTGAGGCCCCGCGCGAGACCGATCGGCGTGTTCACCCCGATGTTGCGCTCGAAGATTTCGCCGTAGTTGCCGACCGACTTGATGATGTTGTAGGCCCAGTCGGCGCTCAAGCCGAGCTCCGCTCCCTGGTTGCCTTCAGCCCCCAGCAGCCGCAGCACCTCGGGATCCTTGGAGTTCGCCTTCATGTCGTCGACGTTTGCCGAGGTCACGCCCTTCTCCTCCGCCGTCACCGTCGCGTTCAGCACCCAGGTCACGATGTCCGACCACTGGTCGTCGCCGTGACGGGTGGCGGGCCCGAGCGGCTCCTTGGAGATGATCTCGGGCAGGACGACGTGATTCTCCGGATCGGTGAAGGTGGACCGAGTGGCCGCGAGGCCGGATGCGTCCGTGGTGTACACGTCGCACCGTCCGGCGAGGTAGTTCTGGCGTGCCTCGTTGTTGGTCTCGATGGTCACCGCCTCGTACTTCATGCCGTTGCTGTGGAAGTAGTCGGCGAGGTTGAGCTCCGTGGTGGTGCCGGTCTGGATGCAGACCGAGGCGCCGTCCAGCTCCTTCGCGCTGGATATGCCCAGCGACTTGGGCACCATGAAGCCTTGGCCGTCGTAGTAGTTGACCCCGTGGAAGCGCAGCTTCACGCCGACGTCCCGGGAGAAGGTGATGGTGGTGTTGCGCCAGAGCACGTCGCCTTCGCCGGCGTTCAGCTTGGTGAAGCGCGTCTTGCCGGTCGAGGTGACGGCCTTGATCGCCTCCGGATCGCCGAGGACGGCGGCCGCGGTGGCGCGGCAGAAGTCGACGTCGAAGCCGTGCCACTTGCCCGCGTCGTCCGGGTAGGCGAAGCCGGCGACGCCGGTGCTGACGACGCAGTTCAATACGCCACGGGCTTGCACGTCTTCGAGCGTACCGGCTTGCGCGCTGCCGGCAAGGCCGAGCGCGAGCGCGAGTGCTCCGACGGTTACGTTTGTCATGCCGTTCTTCATGAGTCGCTCCTTACGTAGGTAAGCTTCCTGCGTTTGATCACCCGGAGGGCTCGGGCCGTCCCTTCAGGATCGACATTGGTCCGTTGGCCAATGCGTGCGGATGGTAACTACAGCTTCCCGGCCTTGTCCATCGAATACGGGCCTTCCAGGGCCTATCGGCGCAACGATCGCGATCTCTCGATCTCGCGAATCGAGCGGCTTCAAAGCCTCGGTCCAACTCGCCTCCCCGGAGCCCGGACGCGCTTGGTACCATCAGGGCAGCCATCCGGGCGATGCACCATCGCCCTCCTGACCGACCCGAGGACCGACCCGAGGACCGACCATGAAGCCCACGATCCTGTCCTGCGCCGTGACCGGTGGTCACACGACGCGCGAGCACAACGAGACCCTCCCGGTCACTCCGGCCGAGATCGCCGCTGACTGCATCGCCGCGGCGAAGGCAGGCGCAGCCATCTGCCACATCCACGTGCGCGACCCTGGCTCCGGCAAGCCGAGCATGGAAATCGGGTACTACCGCGAGGTGGTCGAACGCATCCGAAAGAGCGACACCGACCTGATCATCAACCTCACCACCGGACCCGGAGGGCGGTTCGTGCCGAGCGACGACGATCCCAAGGTGGCGGCGCCGGCGACGATGCTGACCACTCCGGAGGTCCGCACCGAGCATGTGGTGGCGCTGAGGCCCGAAATTTGCAGCCTCGACCTGAACACGATGTGGTTCGGTGGAGGAGCGGTGATCAACAGCCCTCGCAACATTCGCATCATGGCCGAGCGCATCTACGCGGCCGGTGTGAAACCCGAGCTAGAAGTCTTCGATGGCGGCGACATCCAGCTCGCGCACGAGCTCATCGAGGACGGAACCCTGCGCGAGCCGACCCTGTTCCAGATCGTCACCGGGGTGAAGTACGGCTTCTCCCCGGGCAGTGAAACGATGCTCTACGCGAAATCGCTGCTGCCGCGTCACTGCGAATGGGCCGCGTTCGGCGCGAGCCGGTGGGCGTTTCCGATGCTGGCGCAGGCGTTCCTTCTCGGAGGACACTGCCGAATCGGCATGGAAGATGCGGTCTATCTCGAACGCGGCGTGAAGTGCAAGGGCAACCGCGAGCTCGTCGAGAAGGGCGTTCGCATCATCCGGGAGCTCGGTGGACGTGTCGCGACGGTGGAGGAGGCGCGGGGAATCCTCGGGCTCCCGTCGATGCATGACGCGAAGGTCGCATGAGGCCGAAGCCGGCCTTCACTTCATGACTTCATCCAGTCGCCCCGCACGCGCCGCCGGCGCCACGCGATGATGCCCGCGAGGGTCGAGACGAGCACGACGGGTGCGACGAAGTTGACGGCGATGACCCGCGCCTCCAATGCATCGACCCCGGCGCGAATCTGCGCACGGATCTCGCGCTCGCGGTGGCGTAGCGGCAGAAGACGCCGGCGGATCTCGGTGACCATCGCGGCGATTTCGCCCCCGAGCCGCTCCGGTGAAGAAGCCCCTGATGCGGCGATCAGCTTCTCGATGTGGCGTTCGCCTTCCGCGATCCGGCGGGCGAGCTCCGACAGCTCTTCCCGCGTATCCGCCTCGCCCTCGCGGAAGATCTGCTCGATTCGGGTGAACGGGCGGCGAAGCCGGCCTCGCGAGCGGATCTCGGCGAGGGATGCCGCACCGCTGCCGAATGCCGCCATGTTGGCGAGGAACGCGTGGTTGTCGTTGATGGGCCGCGTCAGGGTCCGGCCCGCCGCATCCGCAACCTCGACCGAGAAGGGATCGAAGATCCAGTCCACGTCCGCCACCACGAACACTCGCGCGGTCGCCGCTCCCGGCGCACCGTCGACCGCGCTCGGGAACGGGCCGGAAGCATAGGCCGCGAGCACGCGGGCACCTTCAGCCTGGACGAACTCGGAGGCCAGCCGTTCGGGAGTCGCATCCGGAAAGCGCTCGCGGGCGAGCACCCCGCTGTGTGTGCTCGTGACCACCAGGGGCACGATGCCGCGCCCGGCGTCGATGTCCAGCGCACCCGGCTCCGCGAACAACAGCTCCCGCAGCGCGCCGGTCACCGGATGCGACGTCGCGAGCCCCGCCTCCGGGACCCGTATCCAGAATGGATAGCCGGTGGCGCCGGCCCCGCCGATGGACACCGGGGCCGTGAACGATTCGTCGCCCACTACCTCGCTTACGTTGAAACGGAACCCGAACGCCGCGACGAGATCGGTGATGTCGTCGAGCTCGTCGGACGGTGCCGGCCTGGTGCGCTGGCTGGCTCGATTGAATCGGACGAAGGGGTCGAGGAGCGCGATCAGGGTGCCGCCTTCCGCGACGAAGCGGTCGATGGCGCGGAGCATCGAACGTTTCAGCACCGGGGCGTCGATGACGAGAAGCACGTCGAGACCGGCCGGCAGCGCGTCCGCGAAGTACGGCACCACTGCGAGATCGCTGGTCGCGCGCAGCTCGGCGAGAAACGACAGTCCTTCGCGTCCCGTCTCGATCGCACGCGGTGCGACGAGCGGGCTGAGCACCGCGACGCGCGGCGTGCGTTCGCGCACCAGCGCGCTCAGCGCGGACACGACGTCGTATTCGAGGAGCCGAGCGCGATCGACGTCGAGATACGGCACCGGCAGGGTACGCGTCCCGTGGCGCAGCTCGACGCCGAGGAAGAACGCATCGCCGCTCGTCATCGGGACCCTGCGCATTCCCGCCCCGAGGGCGGCAATCTCCGTCTCGGAGTCGGGGCGCGGATCTCGCCGGTCCACGGCGAGCTTTTCGCGGCTTGAACGCGCGAGAGCATCGAGCATCGCCCGGGCACGGCGTGCGTGGGTGCGGATGGCCGCGGGGACGCCGTCCTGCTCCGTGCTCCAGAACAGCGTCGCGGTGACCTCGCCCGGCAACGATTCGAGGATGGCGCGAGTCCCCGGCGCGAGTGTGTGCTCGCGCTCTTCGCTGATGTCGATGAACCCGCCCCATTGCTCCGCGAGAGTGGTGACCGCACCGAGAGCGACGGCAAGCACGACGAACCCGCCCGCGCCGCGCAGCACCACAGCGCGCATGGGGGCCGCCATCCGACGCGCGGCGACGAGACCACGGGTGATCGCAAGTGCGAGCACCGGCATGAGCCCGAAGTACGCGAGGGAGCCCGCTCCCACCCGGCCGTTGGACAGCTCCTCGATCCAGCGGCGGGGGCCGAGCGACGTCACCGCGTCCACGCTCCAGGCCGGCAGCCAGTCGTCGAGGTGACGGGCCACCCCTTCGGTGCTGGCCATGACCAGCGCGAACAGAGCGCACGCACCGGCCACGAACGCGGCCGTCGTATCCACGGTCGTCGCGGCCGCGCCGAGCGCGACGGCATGGAAGGCCGCCAGCAGCGCGAAGGCAGCGAGCCAGGCACCGGCCGTCGCGCCGGGATCCGGCTCCCCGAGGTAGTGGACCGTGACGGGAAACACCGCGGCCAACAGCAGCACGAAGGCGAACATGATCAATCCGGCGAGAAACTTCCCCGTCACCAGTGCCCCATCGCCAAGCGGCAGGGACATCGCGAGCTCGAGGCCGCGGTCGTCGTGTCCTGACGGCCATGCCCGCATCGCGAGTGCCGGAACGAACACGATTGCGGCCCAGGGAAGGAACAGCGTGAAGAGCCGCACCGATGCCTCGTCGGTCGACAGAAACTCGCCGACCGCGAAAGTCGCAATACCGACGCTCAGCACGAAACCGAGGGCGAGTACGTAGCTCATCGGGGAGTGGAATGCGAGCCGGACCTCGTGGCGCATCACCGCGGCGGCGGACCGTACGAATCCCGGCGCTCGCACCGACTCACGACTGGCCACGTGCGCCCTCCGGGTCATTGCCGGCAAGCCGGTGAAACGCGGGTGCGAGCCGGCCGCGCTCATCGACGAGACTGGCTGGAACGTCGTCAGCGACGATACGTCCCCGCGCGATGAGAACGACCCGGGTCGCGATCTCCTCCGCCTCCTCGAGTACGTGGGTCGAGAGCAATACCGCCTTGTCCCGCGAGACGTCATCGAGCAACGCACGAACGTGACGCCGCTCGACCGGATCGAGACCGTCCGTGGGCTCGTCCAGGATCAGCACCGGAGGGTCGTGCAGGAGCGCCTGTGCGAGCCATGCCCTCTGGCGCCAGCCTTTCGAGAGCTCGCCCATCAGCGCGTCCCGCGCTTCGCGCGCGTGCACGTGCTCGGCGACGCGGTCGATCGCCACGCCGAGCGCTCGTCCGGCCAGGCCGCGCGATTCGCCGCAGAACCGGAGGAATTCGTCGACGGTGAGGCGCGAGAAACCGGCCGCCGCCTCGGGAAGGAATCCGATCGAGGCCGCGACCGCGCATCGTTCCGCGATCACATCGTGGCCGTTGATACGCGCGCTGCCTTCCACCGGGCGAAGAACGCCCGCGAGCAGCCGCATCGTGGTGGTCTTCCCGGCGCCGTTGCGCCCGAGAAACGCGCACAGCTCACCGCGCCCGACCCGAAACGACAGCCGATCGACCACGGTTCGGCGGCCGAAGCGCATCGTGAGTCCAAGCGCTTCGATCATCCTCTGTCCTGCCCGCGCAGCGACGGATCGATGCGCCGATCTCCTACATCGCCCGCGCGTTCGGCTGATATACCCGCGGCTCCGGTGAATGTCATGGTGGCGACGCCTTCCGCCCCACCGGGCGCACGGAAAGGGAGTACCGCACCATGCTCACCCGTCAAGACTGGCTCTTGCTTGCGCTGTCGAAGTCTCCCGGCGGGGCCTTGAGCCCCGTCCAGATCCAGAAAGCGCTCTTCCTGTTCAACCAGGAAGCCGGCGGCTCGATCGGCACGGAATTCTACTCCTTCGAGCCCTACGACTACGGACCGTTCGACGCGGCGATTTACGTCGATCTGCGCCGGATGATGAACGGGGGCCACGTCAGAGGAGAATGGCGCCCGGGCCGCCGCTGGAAGAGCTACACCATCACCAGGCCCGGCCGGCGAGCCGCGCTCGTCCTCGAGCACGATGCGGACGCCCGGCTCACCGAGTTCCTTGGACGGATCGTGGTATGGGTCAAGGGACGGTCGTTCTCCGACCTGCTCCGCAGCGTGTACGCCGCGTATCCGGAATTCGCGGTGAACAGCGTGTTCCGCGGCAAATGACCGTCCTCGTCGGCATCCTGGCGAGCGACGGCGCGGCGGTCGCCGCGGATCGGCAGGTCACGGTCGGGCACGTCGGACTCCCGATGCCCAAGATCGCCCCCGTCGGCGGCGACAGCCTGGTGGCATCCAGCGGCTCCCTGGCGCTCGGGCAGAAGATCCGAATGGTGTTCGATACCCACCACGCCGAGCTCAAGGCGCATCCCTACGTCGAACACCTGCCGGCGATCGAGCAGGCCATCCGTGTCGTCGTCACGCCGGCGCTGCAGATGGCCGAGAAGACCAGATACGTCATCCCCGGCGCCGAGAACAACGCGCTGGCCTGTTCGCTGGCGTGTATCCCGTTTGCGGACGGCCTTCGCCTGTGTCACGTGGACTATGACGGCTCCATTTACTGTCTGAACCAGAACCTGCCCTATGTCACGGCGGGGTCCGGAAAGATCAACGCCGACCCCTTCATCCGCTTCATCTGGGACGTGTTCTGGCCCGAACCGGGCTACCTTCCACCGCTGCGCGAGGCGATTTTCGCCGCATACTGGACCGTGCAGATGAACATCGAGTACCAGTCGAACGGCGTGGGTATCGGTGTCGACGTGTGGACGGTCAATCGAAACGCCGACGGCAGCTACGCCGCCGCCGAGACGGATCGGGCGCGGCTCGAACCATCCGGCATGTTCATCGAGACCATGAAGCAGGCCATGCGCGCGCAGCGTGACCGCACCTTCCGCAACGAGAATCTCCCGGCGGAAGCGCCGCCGAAGCTGTGAAGATCGATCTGCCGCACGCTCCCAGGGAAGATTTATCGCATCGCAAGCACGGGGACTCGGATGCCGGCGCGCGGGGCCACCTATCGGGCAGGAAGGAATCCCGCGACGATGAACAGCGCGACGCTCGTCCACATCGCGGTGTATCCGCATCGGAGCAGCCATCGGGCACTGCGCGGCCCAATCCGAAGCCGGCGCACCACCACGTCCGCTCCGAGGGTCGCGAGGCCGGCGCCGATGATCGCGAGGGCGATGATGATCGGGCGTTCGGTGATCTGCCCGAGCCATTCCAGGATCACGCCACGGTCCCGGCAAGGTCGGCGGGCCGGCATGGATGTGTCCCCGGCTCGGGGCCGCGGATGCGAAGACGACGACGCCAGCCGCGTTCCCCCCGCCGCTGCCCCCATCCTCGCACGTTCGCTTCGCAGGCCGGCGAGATCGACAGGCCCGCTCAGCCGCGGCGGGCGATGGCCTCGACGAGCCCGCTCTGCACCGCGCCGTCGCCCCCGAAGCTCTTCATCGCCTCCTCATGGAGGATCTCGAGCGCCTCGCGCTTGTAGTCGTAGGCCTCGGGGGTGCTCAGCATGTGGAACTCGCGCGGGCGCGGGAGGGTGATGTCGATCACCTCGCGCACGGTGACCGGCCGGTTCGAGAGGACCACGAGTCGGTCCGCGAGAAAGATCGCCTCCTCGATCTCCGAGGTGACGAAGAAGTGGGTGCGGCCGGTCTCCTCGAAGAGCTGGAGCAGGAACTCCTGCATCAGCTCGCGGGTCATGGCGTCGAGACCTCGAAACGGCTCGTCCATGATCATGATCGACGGGCTGTTGATCATTGCGCGGGCAAGCTCCGCGCGGCGCTGCATACCCCCCGAGAGCTGCAGAGGGTACTTGTCCTTGAAGTCCGCGAGGCCCACCTTGTCGAGCAACCGGTCAATCTCGCGGTCGAGCTCCCGGCCGCGCAAGTCGCCGCGGAGCTTGGGGCCGAACGCGACGTTCTGGTACGTCGTGAGCCAGGGCATCAGCGCCGACTCCTGGAACACCACCATGCGGTCCCGGCTCGGGCCGGAGACCGTGCGTCCGTCGACGACGATCCTTCCCTGGTCAGGACGCTCGAAGCCGGCCAGCATGTTGACCAGGGTGGTCTTGCCGCATCCGGACGGCCCGACGACGGCGGTGAGCTGTCCGGGCGGAAGATCGAGGCTCACCGACTCGATGACCTGCTGCCAGCTCCAGTCTTCGCCGTAGCCCTTGCGCACGCCGTCGAGGACGATGGCGCCCAACGACCGTCCGGAAGTCTGTGTGGTCTCGTTCATCGTCAGAAAAGGCGCCGCCACGGCATCGCCCAGTCCCCGAGCCAGCGGATGGCGCTGCTCGACAGGTAGCCGGCGATGCCGATGCTGATCATCCCCACCACGATATGCGGCAGCGAGCCGCCCATGTAGGAATTCCAGATGAAGAAGCCAAGGCCGCCGCCGCCCTGGGTTCCCCCGCCCGAGATCATCTCCGCCGCGAGCACCACCTCCCAGGTGATCCCCATGCCGACGGCGGCGCCGGTGAAGATGGAAGGCAGGGTGCCGGGGAACACGATCTTCCAGAACATGTCCCACTGGGTCGCGCCCATCGACTGCGCGGCGCGCAACAGCGAGATGTCGATGGTGCGCGCGCCGCCGAGGACGTTGATGACGATGGTGAAGAACGCCCCGAGGAAGGTGACGAACGCGATCGACATCTCGTTGGTCGGCCAGAAGATGAGCGAGGCGGGCACCCAGGCCAGCGGCGGGATCGGGCGCAGGATCTCGAAGACGGGGAAGAAGAATTCGCGGAAGTACCGGTTGACCGCGAGCGCGAGCCCGAGCGGGATCCCGACGAGCTGCGCAACGCCGAAGCCCGCCAGCACGCGCTTGAAGCTCAGATACCAGCTCTCCCAGTATCCCGGTTGCGGCAGCACCGACATCCATGCCACCGCGACATCCGACGGCGGCGGGATGAGGCCGATGAACGGCAGCGTGTATCCGAACCAGACGTCCCAGCGCGACCCGATCTCCCACAGGATCAACCCGGTGATGATCGCCGTGATGCCGCGCCAGAGCTTGCGGCTCTCCTTCAGGCGCTGGAGACGGGTGCGCCGCTTGACCACTCCCGCGCTTCCCGCCGTTTCCGACACTGCCGCCATCGCAAGCTCCGCAGGAATCGTCGCGCTCGGGGACCGGGGTTCAGGCGAGCTCGCGCTCGCCGGCTTCGAACGCCTTCAACGCTTCCTCGTGGACCGCGTCCTTGGCCTCCTCGACCAGCACCCGGAACGTCTCCGAGGAGAGCAGGTGGTAGTCGCGCGGGCGCGGGATCTTCACGTCCACGATGGTCTTGACCCGGCATGGCCGGGTCGTCATCACCACCGCCCGATCTCCGAGAAAGATTGCCTCTTCCAGGTCGTGGGTGATGAAGAAGATCGTGACCCTGGTACGGTCGTACATATCGAGCAGCGCCTCGTGCATGATGGACTTGGTGAGCGCGTCCATCGCGCGATACGGTTCATCGAGCAGCAGCACCCTGGGGTTGTTGATGAGCGCCCGGACGATCTCGGCCCGGCGCGCCATGCCGGAGGACACTTCGCCCGGGTACTTGTCGGCGACGTCGGCGAGCCCCGCCTCGGCGAGCATGTCCCGCGCCTTCTCGCGCGCCTCGGCCCTGGACAGGGTCCCCTGGACCATCGGCCCGTAGGCGACGTTGTCGCACAGGGTCTTCCACGGAAAGAGGGCGCCGTTCTGGAATACCACCACCCGATCCGCGCTCTGGCTTGCGAGCGGCTGCCGCTCGTTGCACAGCACTTCACCGTCGAGCCGGATTTCGCCGAAGGTGACCGAATGGAAGCCCGCGATGGCGTTCAGCAGCGTCGTCTTCCCGCATCCCGACGGCCCCACGATCATGCAGACCTCGCCGGCCCCGATCTCGAGCGAGCAGTCGTCGACGGCCAGCACGTTGACGCCTTCCGGATCGTAGATCTTCGTCACGTTGCGGATGCTGATCGCACCGGTGCCCGTGCCGTCGGACATCAGCGGCCCTCCAGCGCGAGGGCGCGGGTGCGCCACTGCATCATCCGGTTGCCCGCGAGGCGCACGGCGGCCGAGGTGCCCCATCCGACGAAGCCCAGGGTGACCATGCCGATCACCATCGGCACCGTCACGTTGTTCATGTAGGCGTCCACGATGAGGTAGCCGAGGCCCCAGTCGCCCGACACCATCTCCGCCGCGACGAGGGAGAACCACGCCACCCCGATGCTGATCTGCAGGCCGGTGAAGATGAACGGCAGGGCGCCGGGTACGACCACGTGGCGGAAGACCTGCCACCGGTTCGACCCGAGGCAGCCGGCGGCGCGGAAGTAGGATTCGTCGATGGACTGCACGCCGAGCATCGTGTTCAGCGTGGTCACGAACAGCGAGGCGAGGGTCGCGAGGAAGATCACCGGCGCCTCGAAGCCCTTGAACATCAGGATGGACAGCGGCACCCAGGCGAGGATCGGGATGGGGCGCAAGGTCTCGAGAATGGGAAAGGTGAAGTGGCGGAACGGCACCGACCAGCCCATGAGCAGTCCGAGCGGGACCCCGACCCCGGTCGCGATACAGAAGGCGAAGAGGATCCGCCGGCAACTGACCCAGATATGCTCGTAGTACTCCGCGGTGAATATCGAGATGCCCTGGAACGGCTCGCGCGCGAACAGATCGGACAGCACCGCGACCGGGCCGGGCATCTTTTCGAAGCGGGGAAGGAGCCAGACCTCGCTGAACAGCCACCAGGCCGTCAGCCACGCCGCGATGCCGAGCACCGTCAGATACGGGGCAGAGGTTCGAACCGCCCGACCCGCACGGTAGGCGAACAGCGCCATCCCGCGCGGCGGCTCGGGCCTCTGGCCGGATACGCTCTCGACGGGGCCGTCGTTCATGAAATCAGATTCCTCCGTTGACCGCGTGGAAGCGTCCCGGATGTTCCGTTCGCGGCGCTTCCGCATGAACCCGGCCCCCGGGAGCATACGGTGCCGCGGTCAGCGCAGGCGACATTATGAACGGCCGGGCCGCGAGTTGGCGAGCGAACCGCCGAGGACGAGGGAGTGCACGGCCACAACGGCGCCGACCGCCGCACGCGGACGAACCGGATTGTCTCCGGCCCGTCCGCCTGCACTGCAGGTCGTGCCGCCGGGGCTCCGGCTCACATCTGAGCTTTGATCACCCCGAGCGGGCTCGACAGGCCGCGCGCCTCGAGAAGATCGCGCGCCACGCCGTCAACCACGCCGCCGTCACGAATCATCGCGGCGGCAGCCGGCTTCTTCGGCAGGCTGTACAGGAACGCCGTCGCGTCGTCGAGCAGCCCCTGCACTCGTTCGGTGACGATGAAGTCGAGCTGGACCTTCACCTCGCCTCCGCCCTGGTTCTCCGGCCAGCCCCCGAACAGCGAGTGCTTGAGCACGTCCTTGTCGATCTGCTCGGTCTGCGCCTCCGCCATCGAGGCCACGTCGTCCGCGTTCGCCGGGTCGAGCATGTAGAGCTGCGCGTCGAGCTCCGCCTCCAGCCAGCCACGGTGGACGTCGGGACGCTGCTCGATGAGGTCGTTCAGCATGACCATGAAGCCGCCGTCGAGGGCGTCGAAGTCCTCGCCGCTGGCCGCGCGCCGTGCGATGCCGCCCATGACGATCTTCGATGCGGTCGGCTCCCAGATCGCGGCCGCGTCGAGCTTGCCGGCACGGAAGTTGGTGGTGATGACCTCGATGTTCTGATTGAGGTAGCGCTTCGGCTCGATGCCGGCCTTCTGGAAGGCGAGCCGTGCGAAGCGGTCCGTGCATGCGCCGTGGGGCGCGGAGGTCACCTTGCCGTCCATCCACGCCACCGCTTCCCTGCCGTTGGCGAACTTCGGCGCGTCGTTGCGCACGAGGAAGATGTTGCACTGCTGCTTCGACGTGCCGAGCACCGCGACGATGCGGATGTCCGTGCCTCCGCGCTCCTTGATGTTGCGGAACGTCGAGGCGATCGCAGGCATGTCGCCCATGTAGCCGATGTGCTGCTTCTCGCCGGTCATCGCGTTCACGATCACCGAGCCCTGCAGCCCGATCTCGAATTTGGCGGTCGAGCCCTCCGGCAGGTACTTCTTCCAGAAGCCCTTGCCGTTGTTGACCACCCCGGACCACGACTCGGTGTAGTACGGCTGGTAGCCGACGACCACATCCACCGCTTCGCCTTCCTTGCCGAAATCGACGCGCGCCGACGCGCTCTGCGTCACCATCGCCGCCGCCAGCGCGGCCCCCGCCGCCACTGCCCAGAGCTGCTTCACGTTCATTCGAGTTGACATCGAATCTCTCCCTTGTGGTCTGGCCATATCCTCCGTAACGATTTACGAAGAAATATTCTTGTGGCGAGGGGCTCCACCGAAGCAGGCCCCCCTCATCCTATGGCAAACCATATTGCGAGATTTGTAAATTCACTGCTTTCAATGGGTTGATTGGCGCCGGCTATCGAAACAATCGGCCGCCATCGGATGCTCGGGATGCAGTCGTGCCTATCAACCGATTATCGAAATCTCTTGGACACCGCCACGGTGCGCCACCTACCATCCGTTGCGGATCGTAGCCGGCATCCGCGGCCCGCTCGACGGCCAGGCAACGACTCGGGAGGAACCACTCGATGGCGGAGGCACCGAAAAGGCGACGGAAAGTCACGCTGCGCACCCTGATGCGCAAGATGCGCGAGGGCGAGCAGATCGTGCAAATGGCGATCTACGACTACCGCAGCGCGGTCATCGCCGACGATCTCGGGATCGACATCCTCTGCGTATCGGATACCGGCGGCATGATCCTGTTCGGCCACCAGAGTACCGTGACCGTCACCTTCGACGAGGTGATGATGATGGCCAAGGCCATCGATCGGGGCTCGCGATACGGGCTGCGGATGGTCGACATGCCGTACTGGAGCTTCCACACGTCGGCCGGACAGGCGGTCGAGAACGCCGGGCGCTTCGTTCACGAGGCGAACGCCGAAGTGATGAAGTGCGAAGGCAACCGGCATCACGCGCAGAACATCGAGGCGATCGTCAAGGCGGGCGTCCCGGTGCAGGGCCACATCGGCATCACCCCCATGCGCATCGCCCAGCTCGGCGGTTTCTTCGCCCAGGGCAAGACCGCGGACCGGGCGCGGGAGCTCGTGGACGATGCCGTCGCGTTCGTTGAAGCAGGGTGCTTCTCCATCATGACCGAGGTCACGACCCAGGAGGTGACCGAGTATCTCGCCCGGACCCTGCCGGTACCGGTCATCAGCCTCGGCGGCGGCCAGGGCGGTCATGGAGTCCACATCATCACGTCCGACCTGATGCATCTTTACCCGGAGCACACTCCGCGCCACTCGAAGATCTACACCGACTTCATTCCGATCATGGAAGACGTCTTCATCCGCTACCGCGACGAGGTCAGGACGAAGACCTATCCGGGTCCCGAGCATTCGGTGTTCATGGACGAGTCGGAGCTCGAGAAGTTCGCCAGGGCGATGCAGTGGGACTCGAAGCTCGAAGAGATCGAGAAACGGCGCAGCGAGCGCTGAGGAATTTACGAATCTCGCGGGTTGATTTTCCATATCACCGACCGTGAACGACGCCACGGGCATCCATGCCCGCGAATGCAGGCCAACGACGAGCGCTCCGCCGTCGCGAGTGGCAGCCGACACCCGCGAGTCCGGGGCAAGCACCGAGGATTCGACGAATGCCAGCCAGAAACCACGAACGTTGGAACGAGGTGCCCGGACGGCTCCGGGACGGCGAGTACATCGACAGCCGGATCTACTCCGACCGGGAGATCTTCGAGGAAGAGCTCACGAAAATCTGGAAGAGGAGCTGGATGGCGGTATGCCACGAGTCGGAGATTCCGGAGCCGTACGACTTCCGCACCACCACCGTCGCAAGGGAGCCGATCATCGTGGCGCGGGGGCCGGACGGCCAGGTGCGCGCGTTCCTCAACGTCTGTCCGCACCGGGGCAACACCATCGAGAACCGTCCCGCCGGGAGCTTCAGGGACGGGTCCGCATCCGGCGCGCCGAGGCACATGACGTGCATGTTCCACGGCTGGCAGTTCGACATGAAGGGCAATTGCGCGCACATCTCGCGCGAGAAGGAAGGCTACCAGAACCGGCTCTCACGCAAGGATGTCGGGCTGCGCCGACTGCGCTGCGAGGTCCACTTCGGCGGGTTCGTCTGGGTCACCCTCGACGACGCGATAGGAAAGTCCGTCGAGGAGTGGGGGGGCGGCTGCTTCGACTGCCTGAAGGAGCATGTCGACGCCGAGCCGCTGGAGGTCTTCCACTACCACAAGGCGATCATTCCCTGCAATTACAAGCTGTGGCACGACACCAACTCGGAGTTCTACCACGACTACCTGCACTACCATAACCGCATCACCGGCTTCAACGAAGCCTACTTCGCGCGTCAGAACACGGGGTTCGAGAACGGCCACGTCACCGTCGGCTCGTTCGAGGTGCAGTACGACAAGTACGAGGGCTTCGAGTCACGCGAAACGCTCTCCTTCCCCGGGCTGCCGCCAAACCACTGGTACATGATCGACATGTTCCCCGGAGTCAACTTCAACCTGCGGGGCTCGGCGTTGCGGTGCGACATCATGACTCCGCTCGCCCCGGACCGGGTGCTCATCGAGTTCCGGGGGCTGGGCCTGAAGAGCGATACGCCCGAGGAACGGATTTCGCGTATCCGCCACCACAACAGCATCTGGGGTCCCTTCGGCCGCAACCTGCACGAGGACCTCCTCGCGGTCACCACGCAGCAGGCGGCGATGAACGAGCACGCCGAGCCGCGGCGCATCCTGCACGGCCGGCACGAGAACAACACCATCCACGACGAGATCGGGATGCGTCACTTCTACGACGAGTGGGGCAGGTGGATGAACCGTCGACCGTCCGATCCGGAGAAACCGTACGCGGTCGCGGCCTGAATCCCGGCGCGGCGTACGTCACTGCACGATGAACACCCCGAACCACACGGTATGCTCGGCCGTCTACGAAGCGAGCCTCGCCCTCGACGAATGCCGGTGGAACGACTGGCTCGCGCTGTGCGATGACGAGTTCTACTACGCGATCCGGGCGTACAGTCCCGAGATCGGTTACGACATGATTTACCTCGACGGCAATCGGGCGGAGCTGGTGTCGATGTGCGAGCTGCTGCCCAAGCACAATACGGATCGTTCGCCACTGTCGCGACATACCGTCGTCTACCGGGTCGCAGTCGACGAGGGCGGCGCGAGCGCGTCCGCCGTCTCGTCGTTCGCCGTCTACCGGACCGTCCTCGACGGTATGGCATCGCACGTCGAGGCGGGATCTTCGAACCTCTTCCTCGTAGGCAAGTACCACGACCGGTTCAAGCTCGCGAACGGGAGGGCAAAGTTCGTGGAACGCATCGTGCGGCTCGATACGCGCCGCCTCGACAAGGGGTCGCATTGGCCGATATGAAGTCGCCACGGGCGGGCGGGGAACAGGTTTGTTCCATGCGAGTGTTGCCGCGAACCGATCCGACCGGTACCGCCTCACGCACCCGCCGTGGGCATGCACGACGGGGCGGAGCAGGCCGGCGACCCGCCGGGGCCTGAGACGAGGACGAGATCGGCGATGGCCTGGAAGCGTGTCTGTTCAACGAGCGAGGTCGCCCGGGGCCGGCTCGCCCCGTTCGTCGTGGACGGCATCACCGTCATCGTGGCCAACTTCGACGACGACGGTTTCAGCGTCTTCCCCCCCGCGTGTCCTCACATGGAGGAGCCGCTCGATCAGTCCGGGATGTGCGCCGGCACGGTCCTGACTTGCAGCAAGCACCTGTATCAGTGGGACATGCGTACCGGCGAAGCGGCCGGCCCGGCGGAGAACGACCGTGTGCTGCTGCGCTACGAATCGAAGGTCGAGGGCGGCGAGGTGCTCGCCCACATCGAGAGCGAGCTCGTCTACGAATACGAAGACGACGAGGATGACGACTTCGAGTGGTAGGGCGCGCCACACCCGCTCCGGCATGAAGAATCGGCGCTGAATCGAGGGCCGGCACCGAGGGTCACGGCCCGCACCGGGACCTCGCATCGCGACAAGGGCCGGCATTGAAGGTCACGATCCGAACCAGGACGTCGCGTCACGACATGGAGTGCGGGCCGCGCGAGCGGATCCTCTACGCAGCGTTGCGCGCGGGCGTCGGCGTTCCCTACGAGTGCGCGACGGGATCGTGCGGCACCTGCAAGGCGCGCGCCCGTCCCGGCACGATCGAGGATATCTGGCCGGAGGCGCCGGGGCTCGCCGGTCTGAAGCGCGAACGAGGCGAGTTCCTCATGTGTCAGGGCGCCGCGCTCGGCGACTGCGAGATCCTCGTCCCGTCCCGCATCGAAGCCGATACCGGCGGCGTACGGTGGCCCCGACACCTGCTCGGAACGCTCGCCGACATCCGGCCGCTGACCCGCGACGTCACCGCATTCCGCGTCACCCTCGATCGGACCGTCGCGTTCGACGCCGGTCAGTTCGCCGTGCTCGCGGTCCCCGGACTGGCGGGATATCGCGCGTACTCCATGGTCAACTTCGCCGCACGAACCGACCGTCTGGACTTCGTCATCAAGCACAAGCCCGGGGGCGGCTTCTCCGACTGGCTGGTCCCTGACCGATCGAACCTCACACGGAACGTCGAGGAGATTCGGGAACGGATTCCCGGTTCCGGCTCGACCGCCGGACCAGCCCCCGGGCGTGCGGACAACCCGCTTTGCGGGCGAGATGCCCGCGCTCCCAGGACTGCCGAGACAGCGCCCGGGGAGGCGAGTGGCGCGCTCGACGTGTTCGGGCCGCTCGGCAAGGCGACCTGGCGCCCGGAAGAGGACCAGGACCTGTTGTGCATTGCCGGCGGCTCGGGCATCGCCGGCATGATGTCCATTCTGTCTCATGCCGCGTCGAGCGGCCATTTCGAGCGGCGGCGGGGCAACGTGTTCTTCGGGGTGCGTTCGCGCGAGGACGTGTTCTTCGCCGGCGAGCTTGCGAGCCTGGTCGAGTCCGCGGCGGGCCGGCTCTCGGTCACCATCGCGTTCTCGGAGGAATCCACCGCGGCCCGTGATCCGCGGATCCCCCGGCGCATCGACGTGGCCCAGGGTTTCGTGCACACCGTCGCCGGCAAGCGCATGGCCGGAGCCTGGAACGGCCCGATCGCATTCGTGGCCGGCCCGCCCCCGATGGTGGATGCCACGCTGCGCATGCTGATAACGGAGGCCCGCCTCCCGACCTCCGACGTTCGGTACGACAAGTTCACCTGAGCCCACAGGGCCGCGGGTGGCCATGGCGTACCGGACGTGCAGCCCGGACGCGCCGCTCACGCGACGATCGCGCACGCCCCGCCCCGCCTCGGGTCCCCGGCGCCCTCGACGCCGCGCGGCCCGGAGGCGGCGGTATGCGCGCCACCGAAGAACATGTTCGGCGCGCCCCACAACTGGTGGTCCGGCCACGCTTCGAGCACCGGAGCGATGCGTTCCGGGTCGAATCCGCCCTCCACGCTCAGGAATGAATCCTCGACATGGATCCGGGGGGCGGCGACCGCCTCCTCGACGTCCATCGCGAAGTCCACGAGGTTGACGAGCACCTGCAGCAGCGCGGTGCGGATCCGGCTCGATCCACCCGAGCCGGTAGCCACCTTGCGCCCGTCGCGCCACGCCAGCGCGGTGGGGGTCATCATCGACGTCATGCGTTCGTCGAGGGACCATCGGTGAAACCCACCCGGGTTGAGGTCGGCCTCGCCCAGCATGTTGTTCATGACGATGCCGGTTCCGGGCACGACATAGTCGGAGCCCGCGCCGTTCGAGACCGTCGCGCTCGCGACGTTGCCGGCCGCGTCGATGACGCTCACGTGGGTGGTGCCCCGGAACGCGCGGGCACGCCCCGCGACCTGCTCCCGCCACCGCGCGGCGGACGCCGGGTCGAGCGACGCGAGCGCCTCGATGGAATGCTCGATGCGCGCCGCCGCGGTCGCCTCTATCACCGCGGCGAGCCGCCCGACGTGTGCCGCGGAGCCGAAGGAGCCGGCTCCGCATCGCTCGACCCCGAATCTTCCGACACCTGCGCCGGCGTCCTCGGCGCCGAGCAGGGCAAGACCGAAGCCCGTCAGGGTTCCACCCGACGACGGTGGCGGGTTGGTGAGGATGTGCACCCCGCGGTAGTCGAGCGACAGCGGCGCGCGCTTCTCGACCCGGTAGCCGGCGAGGTCCGCCGCCGCGAGATGCCCGCCCGCCGCCATGTCCGAGACGAGCGACGCGGCGATCTCGCCCCGGTAGAACAGGTCCGCGCCCTCGATCGCGATCGCTTCGAGCGCATCGGCGAGCATGGGGTTCGCCAGACGCTCCCCGGCCTGCACCAGCTTCCCCGGGGTCGCGGCGCTCCCGAAGATCGAGCGGCACGCCTCGCTCGCGCCGAAGATCGCCTCCGTGACGCCGAACAGGTACGCCTGGTACTCGCTCACCATGACTCCTTCGATCGCCAGCCGGCAGGCCGGCGCCACGAGCTCGCGTAGCGGCACCGTCGCGAGGTCGGCATGGATCTCGGCGATCCCGCGCATCATCCCCGGGGTGGCGACCGTGCCCCGGCCGATGTGGAACTCCTGCTGTGCGGCGCCGAAGTCCGCCATCACCGGATGGAACTCGATGTCGTCGGCGGGGCGACGCCCGCGCGGGGTCTGCACGAAGAAGTCGTAGACCAGCGGCCGTTCCCCCGCCGGGGCTGCGAGCAGGAAGCCGCCCCCACCGGGCGAGGAGAGCACCGGCTCGGCCACGAAGCTGGTCGAGAGCGCCGCGATGAGTGCGTCGTACGCATTGCCGCCCGCGCGTAGCACGTCCTCCGCCGCCGCCACGGTGAGCGTATGGCCGGCCGCGACGACGCTGCTCATCGCGGCTCCGGCCGGCGTTGCGGCCGGGCTCCGGCCGGCGGCACGCTCGCGCGTCCGCACTGAAGCTCAGGCGGGCGGCCCATGCGGTTCGTCAGGAGGATCGGGTAACGGCGTCCGCCGATCGCCCGACGGCGCGCTCGAAGGCAACGGGGTCGGTCGCGCCCTCGCTGCCGATGGCCACCACGCGCGAACCGAGGTCGAGCCCGAGTGCTTTCCGCAGCGCCGGATCAAGCGCCGCGGCGATGAGGCCGGCAACGGCCGCGCACCCCGATTCCCCGGAGACCAGAGGCGGGTCTCCGCCAACCCCGGCGGCGAGCACCCCCATGGTCTCCCTCGCGGCATCGTCGGGCAAGGTGAGGACGTCGTCCGCGCCGTGCTCGAGAATGGTCCAGGCCGGGCGCGAGACCTCGCCCGCGGCCAGGCACGCCATGAAGGTGTCGAGATCTCCCGGTACCGGGGTGGGCCGCCCGGCGGCGATGGAACGCGCGATGCAATCGGCGCGCGAAGGCTCCACCACCACGCAGCGCGGACGCCGAGACCCCAGGGTCTGCCAGAAGTGGCCGCAGACGGCGGCGGCCAGCCCACCCACGCCCCCCTGCACGAAGACGTGCGTAGCGCCGTCCTCGCCGGTTTGGGAGAGGATCTCGTCCGCCATCACGCCATAGCCCTGCATGACGATCGCCGGGGCCTGGGCATCCTCGCTGTCCGCGGTATCCGAGACCAGAAGCCACCCGTTCGCGACGGCGTCCTCCGCACACCGGCGGACCGAGTCGTCGTAGGTGCCCGGGACCCGGTGGATCAGCGCCCCGTAGCGGGAGATCGCCAGCTCGCGCGCCGTGCTGACGTGGGGGTGCAGATAAATCCGGCAGCGGCAGCCGAACATCCGTGCCCCCCAGGCCACCGAGCGGCCGTGATTGCCGTCGGTGGCGCAGGTCACGGTCAGCCCGGAGACGCCTTCGCGATGGCGGCCGGCCAGCAGGTCGCCGGCGCTCACGTCGCCCTGGCCGGCGACGGCGAGCCGTTCCTGAAGCATGCGCAGCACCGCGTAAGCACCGCCCAGGGCCTTGAAGCTGCGCAGTCCGAAGCGCTTGTCCTCGTCCTTGTACAGCACGCCGCCAAGATCCAGGCGGCGGGCGAGTCCGTGAAGTGCGATCAGGGGGGTCGGCCGATAGTCCGGCCAACCGGACATTTCGGCGCGGGCGGCGGCGACGCCGGCCAGGTCGATGAGTGCGGCCTGGC
Organism: uncultured Gammaproteobacteria bacterium; assembly: GCA_958295835.1. GTDB lineage: Bacteria > Pseudomonadota > Gammaproteobacteria > HK1 > HK1 > HK1. The sequence goes on along the minus strand of OY282378.1, from coordinate 1,328,378 downwards.
GAGGGCCGTAGGGGAGATCGGGCTCCGCGCGAGGGTTCCACACGTGGCCGGCTGCAAAGCGGATCAGTTCCATGAAGGGCGTCCCCTCCGGTCGCGGCGGCAGCCGGAAGTATACGCACCCGAGGCCGGCGAGCGGCGAAGGGCCGGCAGCTCCCGCCAGGTCCGGACATGTCCATGAACCGCCAGGATCCGGATGCCCGGACGGTCGGGGAGGCCGGAAAATCCCGGTCATGCAGTCCGTGTCGGGGCGTCGGCGGGAATTGCCGGCGAAACACCCGCCCGGATACATCGCGGAAGGTTGTGTGTAGACTCCGGAGCAGGGTTCGGCCCCGGCTCCGGCCGTGAGGAGTGGTGCGATGGCGCAGACAGCCCGCGAGTTCATCGGCGAGCGCGCAATCGAAGCGCTTCGCCGTCCTGCGCTCGACGAGGCCCGCGGCCTCCCCGCCGCACTGTACACCAGCCACGAGTTTTTCGACCTGGAACAGCACCGGCTGTTTCCGCGCACCTGGACCGGCATCGCGTTCGATACCGACGTCCCCGCCCCCGGTGACGCGGTGCCGCTCACGGTATGCGGCCTCCCCGTCATCCTCGTGCGCGACAGGGGCGGGGAGGTCCGCGTCCTGCACAACGTATGCCGCCATCGCGCGACCATTGTCCTGGAGCGGCCGGCCAGGGGCCTCTCGACGTTCAAGTGTCCCTATCACGGGTGGGTCTACGGCACGGACGGCTCGCTCAAGGCGACCCCGTTCTGGGACGGCACCGCGGATTCGCACAAGTGTCCGGTGGATGCGGCCGGCAACGGCCTCGTCCCGGTCCGTTCCGGCGTGTGGAACCACGTGGTGTTCGTGAACCTCGACGGCCGGGCGGAGCCACTCGAGACCTGGCTGGCGCCCATGGCCGTGGAGCTCGACCACCTGGATGTACAGGGGCTCGAGATCGGGCATCGTCTCGACTGGACGTTCAAGGCCAACTGGAAGCTGGTGATGGAGAACTGGGAGGTCTATCACCACGTCTGGGTCCACGAAGGCGTTTTCGACAAGATGTCGGACGAGGTGGACCCGGCCACCGGCGAGATCTACACCGACATGATCGCCGACGGCAACGTGATGATGCTCCGGTACACGAAGAACCGTCCGCCGCCGGCCCTGCGGTCCGTGAACGGCCCCGAGCTCCCGCCCGTCCCCGTCCGGTACGAGAAGACCGAACCGACCGGAGCCGCCAACGCCGTATTGCCGAACACCACGGTCACCATCGGCGCCGCCGCCTACGCGCCGGCGATCTACGTGCCGATCGCGCCCGGTCTCACCGAGGCGCGCATGGCCTGGTACTTCGCGTCCGGCGCTGCCACCGGCGAGACGTTCGAGACGAGCCGCGAGGCCGTCCTGGATCGGTGGCTCGGACCCACACGCTCGTTCGGCGATCGGCAGGGGATCCGGCCGCAGGACCACCGCTGCATGGAGCTGCAACAGGCGGCGCGCAGCTCCCTCGTCGCCGACGACGTCAAGTTCTCGGCCACCTGGGAGGCCAACGTCCGCTACTTCCAGGACTGGGTCGTCACCCGCATCGACGCATAATCGGGACGATCGGGATGCCTGGTCGGAGGGAGCCCGCCGCCGAGTGCGACGGCGGCGGGCCCATCCCGTCACTCTCGGCATCGCACTTGGAGGAACCCCCGGTGAACAGACTCATGACCACTCCACTGAAGCTCGGGCTGGCCGGCGCGCTGGCTCTGGGCGTCGCCGCCGCATCGGCGCAGGACGCCCGCCAGGCGCTCACCAAGGACAGCGTGCTCTTGACGATCCAGCAGCGCGGCGCCATCAACATCGGCCTGTCGGCGTTCGTGCCGTGGGCCATGCGCGACAAGAACGGCGACCTCATCGGGTTCGAGATCGACGTCGCGAAGAAGGTGGCCGAAGACATGGGCGTGGACATCAACTTCGTGCCCACCGCGTGGGACGGCATCATCCCCGCCCTCATCGCGGGCAAGTTCGACGTCATCATCAGCGGCATGTCGGTGACCGCCAAGCGTAACCTGACCGTCAATTTCACCCGCCCGTACGCACGCACCGGCTACATCGTGATCGCCAATACGAAGCTCGCGAAGGAGAAGGGGATCAATGGGCTCGCAGATCTGAACCGTGAAGACGTCACCATCGCCTCGCGCCGCGGCTCGACCGGTGCCGAGGCGATGAACCGCCACTTCCCCGAGGCCCGCAAGATCTACTTCGACGACGACGTCCTGAGCGTCCAGGAGGTCACGAACGGCAAGATCGAGGCGGCCTCTTCGACCCCGCCGAAGGCTGCGTTCGAGATCGAGCGCCGCGGCGACGTGATCCATGTCGTCTCCAACGAGCAGCTATCGCCGACCCGCGAGGCGTTCGCCCTGCGCAAGGGGGACCCGGACGCGCTCAACTTCTTCAACAACTGGATCCAGGAAGCCGAGGCGAGCGGCTGGCTGGGGGAGCGTCGCGCCTACTGGTTCAGCGGCCGCGAATGGGCGGATCGGGTGGCCCAGCAATAGACGCCCGCGCGCACCGATACGCCGGCGGCCCCGGATGCCCGATGACGCCATCCGCTGCCGTGGGCTCCATCTGGAGCTCGGCGGGGAGGCCATCTATGCGTCTCTCGACTTCCATGTCCGGGACGGCGAGTTCCTGTGCATCCTCGGACCGTCGGGGTGCGGGAAGTCGACGGCGCTGCGCCTCATCGGGGATCTTCTGAAGGTCGACGATGGCCGCGTGGAGGTGTTCGGCCAGCCGCCCGGTGAGGCGTGGCCTCACCTCGCCTACGTCTTCCAGTCCCCGCGACTCGTGCCCTGGCGGGATGCCGTGGGCAACGTGGTGCTCGGGATGCAGCTTCGCTTCGGCGGGATGGCGAAGCGCGACATGGAGGCGCGGGCGCGAGAGCTGCTCGATCTGGTCGGGCTCGGCGCCGATCTCGGCAAGTACCCCCGCGCGCTCTCCGGGGGCGAGCGCCAGCGCGTCGCGATCGCCCGCGCGTTGTCCGTGGAGCCGCGCATCGTCCTGATGGACGAGCCCTTCTCCGCCCTCGACCTCAACACCCGGCGGCGCATGCGCAGCGGGATCGTCTCGATCTGGCAGCGCACCGGGAAGACCATCGTCTTCGTCACGCACGACGTCGACGAGGCGCTCGTGCTCGCGGACCGGATCCTGCTCTTCTCGGGGAAGCCGACCCGCGTGCTGGAGACGATCGAGATCGCCGAGCCCCGCCCCCGCGATCTCGACACGAGCCCGGCGCTGCGTGCGCATCGCGAGCGCCTGCACGCGCGTTTCGAGATGCTCGAGAGCCGCCAGGCCGTGAAACTCAGGACCACCCACCCACGAAGAGGAAGTGAACCGTGTTCAGAAAAACCCTGACCGCCGCGCTCGTAGCGCTCGCCGTCTCCGCGCACGTGGACGCCGAGGAGACCATCGCCGTCGCGCACCTGCTCGACCCATCGCACGACGCCGCCTTCTGGGCGATCAACCACGGCAAGGTGTCCGAGCCCGGGGTCCGAATCGAAGCCAGGGGGCTTGCGATCCCCGCGCTCATCCAGTCGACGGTGTCGAAGAAGTACGACGTCATCCAGACCGCGGTGATGGCGATCCCGCGGGCGAAGTCGAAAGGACTCGATCTGGCGGTCCTCGCGACGGGGCTCCGCTCCCGCAACAAGGCGCACAGCGGCGACATCTGGGTGAAGAAGGACAGCCCCATCCGCACCGCCGGCGACCTCAAGGGCAGGAAGATCGGCGTCTACTCCCTGCAATCCACCGGCATCACCCTCATCCGCATCGCGCTGTGGAAGAAGTACGGCCACAACGTGAGCTTCCAGGGCGGTGACTCGGAGTGGGTGCAGGTGCCCGCGCCGTCGATCCCCGCCGCCCTCGCATCCGACCGAATCGACGCGGGCACCCTCATCCACGCGCAGGCGTACAAGGCGATCAGGAGCGGAGAGTTCCGCTCGGTGGTCCCGGCCGCGAAGGACAACGTCGAGATCTTCGGCATACCGACCGTCGCCGCCGTCTACGTCGGCTACCCGGACAAGCTCGCGGCGCGCCCCGAGGCGTTCAAGGCGTTCGCGCGGCTGTTCAGGGCGTCGGTCCGGTACGCGCTCGACCATCCGGACGAGGTCTTCACCGCGGTCGGCAAGGAGAAGAACATCGATCCGGATTTCTTCCGGGAGTGGTTCGCGACGTTCTCGCAGATACCCGCCGCGGTGTCCGACGGCGACGTCCTCGCGATGCAGAAGGTATGGGAGTTCTCCAAGGAGATGGGGATCCTCAAGGAGTACCCGAACGCGGCCGACGTCATCTGGGAGCACGCGATCCGCGAGTGAATCCGGACGCCCGAACCGCATAGCGCATCCCCGTGCTCGCGGCCGAGTCCACGCTTCGCGCAAAGCGCTGGACGGCCCACGCGGCGGCGATCGTCTTCGTCGCGGCGTGGGCCGCTTACGCCTCGCAGGTCCCCGACTACCTGCTGCCCGGACCCTGGGAGGTGGCGCGCGGGGTCGCGGCGTTCCTCACCGACGCCTACTCGTTGCGCCACATGGCGGTGTCGATCGGGCATATCTTCGCCGCCCTCGCCGCCGCCTTCGTCCTCGGCACCGCGCTCGCACTGCTCGCGCACTACGTACCGGTGTTCGTTCATCTCGTACACGGGCGCATCGGGCCATTCCTCAACTCGTTCTCGGGCATCGGATGGACCCTGCTGGCGGTCATCTGGTTCGGGCTCGACCACGTCACCGTGGTGTTCGCGATCGCGGCGGTGCTCACCCCGTTCGCCCTCGTCAACATGCGCACGGGGCTCGACGCGCTCGATCCCGAGCTCATGGAGATGGCGCGCAGCTTTGGCCGGCGACGGTCGCGCGAGATGCTGCTGCTGGTGGCGCCGTCGCTGCTTCCGTTCGCGTTCGCCACCCTGCGGCTGAGCTTCGGCGTCGCGTGGAAGGTCGCGCTCACCGCCGAGCTGTTCGGAGGCAACGCGGGTTTCGGCTACCTGTTCAACCTCGCGCGCCAGGAGTTCGACACCACTCTGATCCTCGTCGTCATCGTCCTCATCATCGCGTTCGTCTACGCGACGGACCGCTTCGTGTTCGCTCCGCTCCAGGCGCGACTCTCCATGCATTACGAGACCCGGTGAATACGGGATACGCTGAATGAGGCACGCCGGCCGGAAACACGTCGGGCAGACCGGGTCGATGCGTCTCGCGCAACGGCTCATGGGCGAAGGTACGGTGGTGCTGGTCGTGCTCGGGTGGTGGGCGCTGTCGATGCGCTTTCCCGACTACGTGCTGCCGAGTCCGTGGGCGGTCGCGAGCCGGCTCGCGGCGCTCTTCACCGACCCCGCCTTCATCGGAGAAACTGCGCTCAGCGCGGCGCGGGTCGTCGGATCGGTGGTGATCGCGACGGCGCTCGGCGCTGCGCTCGCCCTGGTCGCGCGGCTCGTCCCGGTGCTCGAATGGGTGGTGGAGCGCCGCGTGCAGCCGCTGCTCAACTCCTTCCCGTCGGTGGGCTGGGCGATCCTCGCAGTCATCTGGTTCGACGTCTCGAACTTCTCCGTGATGTTCGTGCAGGTGATGATCCTGACCCCGTTCTGCCTCATCAACGTGTCCGAGGGCCTGCGCGCGCTCGACGCCGAGCTCGTCGAGATGGCTCGCAGCTTCACCCGTTCACGGGCCAGGACACTCGGCCGCGTCGTGCTGCCGCTGCTCGCGCCCTACGTGATGGCGGCGGTGCGCATCGCGTACGGCGTGGGGTGGAAGATCGCGCTCGTTGCCGAGCTGTTCGGCGCCGACAGCGGCCTCGGCTATCTCATGCTCCAGGCCCAGATCACCGCCGACGCGGCCATGGTGTTCGCGACCTGCCTTGCCATCGTCGTCATCTTCTTCGCGGGAGAGAAGCTGATCATCGACCCGCTCTCACGCCTCGTACGCTACGAATGACGCGGCGGGTACCATGCACATGCGCCTTCATCCACCTTCACCACCACGGAGCCGCCTTTCATGAACGGCATCACCACCGAGCGCGTCCCCGGCACGCCCGGCATCGCCTTCGACACCGCCGGCGAGGGGCCGGCCGTCGTCTTTCTCCACGGCATCGGGGGCAACCGGACGAACTGGCATGACCAGCTTCCCGCGTTCGCCGTCCGCGGCTTTCGCGCCGTCGCGTGGGATGCCCGCGGGTACGGCCTTTCCGACGACTACGAAGGCCCCCTCGACTTCGCCGATTTCTCCCACGATCTGGCTCGGCTGCTCGACCATCTCGGGGTCGAGCGCGCGCATCTCGCCGGGCTCTCGATGGGCGGGCGGATCCTGCAGGACTTCTACCCCCGCTATCCGCATCGCGTCGCGACCCTCGTCCTCTGCGCGACCTTCCCCGGCTTCGATGCGGCGCTCACCCCGGAGAAGCGTGCCGAGTTCGTCCGCCTTCGCAAGGAGCCGCTCGTCTCCGGCAAGGAACCGAAGGACATCGCGCCGGTGGTCGCGAAGACGCTCATCGGTCCGCGGGCGACCGATGCCCACTTCCAGCGCCTCGTCGAGAGCATGACGATGCTGCACAAGGAGTCCTACATCAAGGCGATCGAGGCGAGCACGCTCTATGACCGCAGCGCCTCCCTTGCGGACATCGCGGTGCCCACCCTGCTCGTGTTCGGCGGCGCCGATTCGCTGGCCGTCCCCGCCGTCGGTGAACGGATGGCGACGGAGATCCCCGACGCGCGGCTCATCGTGATCCCCGAGGCCGGGCACCTCGTCAACATCGAGTTTCCGGAGGTATTCAACGAGGGCGTACTCGCCTTTCTCGACGAGCACCGCGACTCCTGACCCGGGCCTCCGGCAGGCGCGATACGGGAAGCTCGTCAGATCGTCCGCCCGCCGTCCACCGGCAGACAGACCCCGGTCAGGAACTCCGCGTCGTCCGACGCCAGGAACAGGACCGCGTTGGCGACGTCCGCCGGCTGGCTCAGCCTCCCGAGGGGAACCGTGCTCATGAACCTGGCGTGCATTTCGGGAGTGACCCTGCCGCCCAGGAATTCGGCCAGCATCCGGGTCTCACCCGCCACCGGACACACCGCGTTCACCCGGATCCGATCGGGGGCAAGCTCGATCGCCATCGACTGCGTGATGGTGTTCACCGCGCCCTTGGAGCCGTTGTACCAGACCAGTCCGGGACGCGGGCTGAGCGCCGCGGTGGAGGCGGTGTGGATGATGCAGCCGCCACCCGCCTGGCGCATGAGCGGCACGGTGTGCTTCGCCGACCAGAACAGCGCCTTGACGTTGACCGCGAAGATACGGTCGAACTCGTCCTCGGTGACGTTCTCCATCGGCTGGCCGCGCTGCGGCACGCCGGCATTGTTGACCATGATGTCGAGGCGGCCATGGCGGTCCACCGCCTCCGCGACGAGCCGGCCGGTGTCCGCATCGCGCGATACGTCCGCATATACGAACCGCGCTTCGCCACCCGCCTCGCCGATGGCATCGGCCACCCGGCGGCCGTCCTGCTCGTTGACGTCGTTGACGATCACCCGGGCGCCTTCCGCCGCGAAGCGCCGACAGATCCCCTCGCCGAAGCCCGCACCACCCCCGGTGACGATCGCTACCTTTCCATCGAGACGCATCCTGTCCTCCGTGGCGTGTCCCCTGACCGCCCGCCGACTCCCATCCATCCGGTCTGCAAGATTACCTCGACAAGCGATGCCCGTCCCCGCAGGGTGAGACATGCCGGTCCGCCGTTACGCCCAAGGCGCGACGCCATCCGCCTGGCCTCGAAGCCGATCGGGACGGGTCGGCCATCAGGCCCAGGGCGCGACGACCGCCTCCCCGGCGATTTGAATCCTGTGCATCACACGCCGCCGTGTCGGGTCGATGGGTGTGCGGTAGTGCATCGCGCATCGGTTGTCCCACAGCACCGTGTCGCCGTCGCGCCATACGTGCTCCCACGCGAATTCGGGCTTCGTCGCGTGCGCCCAGAGTGCGTCGAGCAAGGCTTCGCTCTCATCGTTCGGCAGGCCCACGACGTAGTTCGACGGCCAGGTGCGCCGCCGCCCGAGATAGAGCGCGCGGCGCCCCGTATGCGGGTGCACGCGCACCAGAGGATGGGCCGGACCCTGGACGTCCTCCGGCTTCTCCGGCGACATCACCCCGGGGCGCAGCACCCCGGCGCTGTTGCGGCTCGCGTCATGGATTTGACAGCGGCCTTCGATCGCCTCCTCGAGCTCGGCCGGCAACGTTTCGTACGCGAGGTACTGGTTGTTGAACGACGTATTTCCGCCTCCTCCGATCGGGATCTCGATGGCGTGGAGCAGGCTGCCGGCGGGCGGTACCTCGATGTAGGAGTTGTCGCTGTGCCATACCACCTCGTGGCTGCCGAGCCCCCCGTTGTCGAGGGTCGGCTCGCCGTTCTCGTCCAGGTTCGTGACCGCCAGGATCGCTGGATAGCCCTCCACCCGGTGCGGATTGAACGCCGCGGCGTTCCGGTTGAAATACGAATGCGCTCCGCTTCCCTGGGAGCCACCGAAGATGTCGGCGGTGCGCATGATGGCGTCGTCGCCAAGGTCCTGGCCGCGGAAGAGCAACACGAGATGTTCGTACCATGCATCACGCAGCGTTTGCGCGATCGCATCCGAAACAGGAAGCGTCAGGTCCAGGCCGCGGACCTCGGCGCCGAGCGCGGCGCCGGTCGGGACCACTTCGAGCGTATCCAGGGTATTCATCGGCGACTCCCGGTGCGGCGCGGTGTGCGCACGAACATCGGAGGGAGTGGTACGGAGGATATGAACTCCAACGCTACGCTTCTCCCGACCGCGACGGTCCCGGCGGGATCGGCCCGGTCGGCGGAAAGGCGCCATCTTCGTCATGATGCTCCCGACCGGTCAGCGGCGGGTTGAACACGCTGATGAGATGCACGTCGTCCACCGCTTCGATCCGGTGGCGGTCGGCAGGACCGACCAGGTAGAGCGCACCGGGGCCGAGGTGGTGCGTCTCGCCGCTCGCGTGGTCCTTCAGCGCCACCGCGCCTTCGAGTATCAGGTTCGCCTCCCAGTGGTGCTTGTACCAGAGCTCGACGGCGGCACCGGCCTTCAGGCGCACGCCGTGGAGCGAGAATCCCAGGTTGTCGGCGACGCTCAGGTAGCGGGTGCTGGTGATCGCGCCGCCGGCGAGTGCGAGCTCGTGTCCGGCGGCGCGTACGTCCTCGACCGTCTTCACGAACATGCGTGCCTTGCCGGGAGGAATCTCGCCCGTCGGCGGATAGGCGCCGTCCTCGTCGTGGGTTTCCCCGCCTTCTATCGGCGGGTTGAAGACGCTGATGATGCGCAGGCCCTCGTCGTCCCGCGTGATCCGATGCCTGTCGTTGGGGCCGACGCAGTACAGGACGCCGGGCGCGAGGTCCCATCGCTCGCCGGTGCCGCGATCTTCGAGGATGCCGCGGCCGGACCGGATGTAGTTCGCTTCCCAGTGGTGCTTGTACCAGAGATCCGAGCTTCCGTGCCCATGCGCCCTCGCCTCCGAGACGCTGAACCCGACCCCGTCGGACTTGGTGAGCAGGCGCACCGCCGACGCCTTTCCATGCGAGATCGAGATGACCCGTCCCTCGGCCTCGAGCTGGTCCATCGTGCGAATGAGCATGAATCACCCTCTCCGGAAGTCCGGTGCATGTGCTGAAGGGGTACATGTTACCCCGCATTGCTCACCAGCCCCGGTATCGATGGCTACGTAAAAGCGCGCGTAGTTGGCGAACTACTCGAACCTCGCTTCGGCTCTCGTGAAGTTCATGAGCTTTCCGGAAGAAATCCTCCGGGCGCGGCGGCGCTCGACGACGCCGAGCGCGGCGCGCGTCCCCGGACGGTCGAGGTGCGGATGACCGAGCAAGGCACGAATTCCGGCGAGACCGATCGGTTCCCGCCAGATGGGCCAATGCAGGGTGTGGGCGCCACCGGGTTCACGACCGCCGCCGAGGAGTGCGAGGCGTACCTTGCCGAAGCGTTGCTCCGGAACCACGGTCAATACGGAGAGGCCGACTGCGGCGAGCCGGTTGGCGCCGTGCTGGGTGGTTTCCTTGGTTTTCGAGTCGGTTGGATCTCTCGCACGCAACGCATGGCGTACGTCTTCATGGGGGTCCCATCGGAATGAATGCGTCGCGTCGGGACGTTTCCATGGTGCGAACAGCGCCTCCCGCAGACACTCCGTCTCGGAAATCTCGGACTTGCGGCGACCGGAGCCTCGATTCGGCGGCCTTGTCTGCTGCGGAACCGAAGCGAGACGCGGAAGGAAATGCTGACGCCCTTGGCCGAACATGAGACACAGCGGTGTCGGTTCGACCTTCTTGCCGTCACGGGTAATCGCGGCGTCGCTGACGAGCGCCGCCCACAGATCGGCCGTGTATCGGTCCGAACCAGCTACGTCCCGAAGTCTCCGTGCAGCCTCGTCGGGTAGCAGCCTCAAATCCGACAGCCCCCCGAAATCGTGGTGTCGAGCCAGAGCCGCCAGCCCTTCGGCTGCGGCCTCGACGATCGCGTCACCGGCGACTTCTTCTGCAGCGTGCAAACGCGGACGAAGGGGCGGTTCATCCACCGTCCAGGATGCGCGCGGATGCCAGTCGGGGCGAGCCTTTTCGAGGGTTCGCAGCAGACCCAGCAACGCCATGAAGGCCAGCAGGTTGTCAGGCTCCAGCCCGTCGAGACGGTGGGTCGCGTGTTCGGTCATGACGCGCGCTCCTCTTCCGACGCGCGGTGGTCGGCGAGACGCAGGATCGCTTCCATATGGGCCAGGTCCCATATCCCGTATCGCCGTTTCAGTTGCTCGAACAGCGACGGCCAATCGGCGCCGCGGAACTCGAACGCCAACGATTGCGGCCCCGGCGTCCCCGCCGCGAGCTCCCAATCGGCGACGTCGAGGCATGGGAGCGGTTCCTGCTCGGACACCGGGTCGAGGAAGTCGAAGAACGGCCGGCCCAACCCGTGATGGCTCCCGATCAGCCAGAGGACGAGTGCGGGATCGCGCGCATCTGCAAAGCAGGGATGCACACGCGCCATCCTTACGGACAAGGCTTCGTGCCGCCAGCCCCTTGGCAGCCCGGCGCACTTCCCCGCTCCCGACGACCATGAACCCCCGCTCTTGGCCAGCGGCGGGCCGTCGGGACGGTTCCAGGGATCGCCACCCGACAGCATGGTCTGGAAACGCCGGTCGGCTTTGCCGATGTCGTGCAGATAGGCGGCGAGACCGAGATCGTCCGTATGTTCCGTGAGGCCGAGCGTGCGGGCAAAGTGTCTGGCGAAGCACGCGACCCGGTGGCTGTGGTCTTCGAGAGACACCGGGTTCGTGGAAGTGTGCGAGAGGTTGTCGTCTTCCGTCGCGGGCGCGGCGGCCACCGGTGCATGGGCGGCGTCTTCGCTCCCTCGTTCCACGAGATCGCCCCCCCGCTCGGCGACGATGACCGCGCCTCCCTCGCGACCCCCGGCATAGGGAAAATGAGCGTCGATCCGCCGCCCCCTGAGGCGCTGCAATGCCTCCAGGGGCCTTCTCGCATCGCGAGGCGGAGGCTTGTCGATCCCTTCGTCGCTCGCCTCCGCCGCCCCCGCGGAAGGCAGCGCGTCGAGTAGCCGTTCCACCAGATCGGCGACGACGATGCTTTCGTCCGCGAGCACCGCCGACAGACGATCCCATTGGGCGTCCGTCCGCACGATGTCGCGCGCGATCCGAACCGCGCATCGACGGCGCCAAAAGGGTTCCGCCGCCTCGTCGGCGACGTCCTCGACGGGATTGTCGGAGCTGGGCGCCCAGCCGAACTCGTCGCAACCGCCGTACTCGGCAGGAACGATCAGCATATCCCCCGTTCGCAGCTCCTCCGGTCGCACGAGTCCGGTGCGCGCGTCGCCTCCCCCGGCCCAACGGAACGCGGGCCGCCCATCCTTCGAGTTGAAGGCCGTCCCCGGCGCGTCGTCTTCACGCGCAGGCGCGTCGGACATGGTGTCAAGTGACGCCGCATCACTCTGCGCCCGGCGAAGCCATGCCCGCGCGGCCCAGAGCGGGACATCGACCGCCTCGGCGGCGCGGGGCGGGACCAGTCGAAGTAATTCATCGAGGTCAGCCCGTCTCGCGTCCTTCAGATCGTCCTCCGCAATATCGCCGCGCCAGACGAGGGAGACTCCGGCGGCCGTCCGTTCGGCGCCGTGCAGGAACAGTCCGACGTCCGGGTCGGCTGCCGGTCGGGGCGAGGTCTGCGACCACAGGTCGAGGTAGGCCGGCATGACGACCGGAGCGTCCGAGCGTTTCGCCGCGAGCCCGCTTTGATCGATGCCGGCTTCCTCCAGGCGTCTCGGCAGCGCCTCGACGCCGAAGTCCACCGTACCGCCTTCGGCAAGCCCTTGGAGCGCCTCCCAGGTCAGGCGGATGCGGTCGCCGTAGACCGGATCGGCCTTCTTGCCGATGTCTTCGGCACGGGCCAGGACCGCCCCTTCCGCGGGAACCTGCCGTCCGGCGCGGTTCAACCGGCCGAAACGCTGGCGGAGGGCGTCGAGAGACGCGGCCTGGGTCACGAGCCCGTCGAGGTCGAGGTCCACCCCGACTTCCAGGCATTGGGTCGCGACGATGAACAGAGGCTCGGCTTGCGAGCGGTCCTTCGCGCCGGTTCGGAAGGGGGAGAGCTTCTTGACGAGCCTGTTCCGACCCACGCTTCGCGAACGCCCGATCATCAGCGTAGCGTCGAACTCGTCATCTCCATGCAGGGCCTCGAAGACGTTCCGTGCAAGATCGACGCGGTTGACGACGATGCCGACCGCGGGCGGCGACACACCTCGCTCCCGCAGCCGGTCTGCCACCGCGCGAGCGGTCTTGGCGAAGACTTCCGCGATGGTCGCGAGCTTCCCGCGTACCACGTTCAGTTCGGCGGGCTTGTGTGCTTCGAGCCGTTTCTTGAGTACGGGATGAGCACGATCCGCCGCCGAAAGCTCGAAACGCCGTTCCGCCTTCACCCCCGGAGTGGCGGACAGGAGCGCCGTTCGCACTCCGGCCCTCCCGATGTGTCGTATGGCGGTGAGTGTCTGCCGGAACGGTTCGGACAGATGCGCCTCGTCCAGGAGGATCAGGCTGTCGGCGCCGAGCAGGCCGGCATGGACGGGCTTCATGCGGTCCGACACCCCGTATCCGCGAAACAGCAGCCGCGAGCCGATCTGATCGACGGTGGAGCAAAGGATCGTCGGTTGCGTCGGCGTACGCGCCCAATCGTGCTCCAGCGGCGCTCCGCCGCGAAGCCGCCGGACGATCAGCGGCGGTGCATCGCCGCCCGCCAGCCGGCGCAGCCGGCCGGCGATTTCCCTGACGGCCTCATGGCCCTCCATCTCCACGTCGGCGCACGAGGCGCGGCGAAGCGCCTTGGCAATCTTCTCGGCTCGACCGAACGCATCGTCCACCACGAGGCGCCGATCCACGACCAGCGCAATCCGGAGTGCGGCCCTTCCCGGCGTATCGGCGCGTAACGCCAGATGGAACACGGCCGCGTCCATCGCCGCGGTCTTTCCCGCACCGGTCGGCAGGTCCAGCACGTCCGGCCACTCGTCGCGTTCGGCGAGGCGATCGACCAGAGCCTGCTGCCAGGGAAACGGGTCGTGGCCATGAATGGCCCGAAAGAAGTCGCCGAAATCGGCGGGACGAAGCTCCATGGTCAGCGCCCCCCCATGCCGCGGCAGAGGCCGAGGCCGGTGAACCGGCCGGCGCCGAGAAGGACAGGGCCGGACACATCCCGTTCGAAGTCGATGACCGCGTGGACCAGTGGCCGGCTCGCCAGCGACTTCGGCGCTTTCCACCTGGTCCACGGGGGCTCGCCGGCCAGGGGCCGGGCGGGCGGCATGCCTTCGACCGCCGAATGCTTGCCGATTCGGACGCGATCCGGGTCCGGGCGCGGCAGTCCGGCGTTTTCGCACGCGTTCGCGACAAGTTCTCGTATTTCGGCGTCGTCCTTACGCTTCAGGTGCCGTTCGAGCACGATCGGCGTGGCGCTGGCCCAGATACGCGACGGCATCAGATAGGGGCCGGCCGAAAGAGACCGTTTCTGCGTCCTGTCGCCTGGAGCGGGCGCGAGATGTAACGGCTCGTTCAGGGGTGGACCCTGCAATGTCAGGACACGCCGTTCCTTGTCCGGACTGTAGTGCGCCACCCTTTCGAACGCCTCGCGGAAACCTTCGATACGGTGGAGCGCCGTCCCGCGCGGCGGGATCAGGGCGAAGCCCAGGACGTGCCCGTCGGCGTGGCGGGAGCCGGCAAAGGCCAATGGCGCAATCGCGAGATGCGGAAGCCGGGTCGGCGCGCCGTCCGGAGTATGGCCAGACACGACTTCGGGGATGGCGTCTTCCAGGCCCGCCTTCCGATAACCGCTCATCAAGGCGTTTCGCAACACCCGGCAGACGAGAGCCGCCGCGCGGATATCCGGGACCTCGCCCCCGATCACTTCCAGCGTCAGCCAGTCATCATCCAGCGGAGCCGAATGCGGCGACCATTCGGCAAAGACGGGTGCGCCAGGTCGGATCGCCGGGCGGACGGGATTTGCGCGGTGTGCTTCCTCCAATTCACGCAGTCGTCCCGGATAGATGCGCCGACGGGCGGGCTTGGCCGGATGCTTGCGGGCCGGGGCAACGACCGACCGGAATCGGCATCGGACCAAGCTTGCCGAATGGCCGAGATATCCGACGCAACGGGTGATCGCGTTCAATGCGTCGAACAGCGTGGGTTCGGGTTCCGCCGGCCAGATCAGCTCCATGATCGGATCGTCCGGACGGGCGATGGGGAAGCGACGTTCTTTTCTCTGTCGGCCTTCCGGGAGGGTGGAAAGCGCTTGTTTCCAAGGACGCTCGTGCCCGCCCTTTTCAGGAGGGCGCATGCCCCGAGCCAGGAAATCGCGATACCACCTCTGTCTCTCGAGATCGGTCTTCGGGGTTTGAAAATCGTTCGGCGGCACGAACACGTCGGGTGTCGTCCTGGAAGTGTGTCGGCTTGCGTGAACGGCCGGCGGTGGCTGCGTTTCCAGCCATTCGAGCGCCGCCCGCTCCTCGGGCCGTTCGCCGCGGGCCGCCCAGGCGGAAACGAGGGCGGAAAATACCCGGTCGGGTTGCGGCGGCCAGTCCGGCGCGTCGTCGCCGGGTTCGCGCGCGGCGCGGCAAACGCCGGTCAGGAACTCGATTTCAAGAAGGAGACCCATCTTCACTCCCGCCTTCCCCGCCTTGTCCTTCCAGCGCCAGTTGACGGCTGCGGCGGACGATCTCGACCAGCTTGTCTTGCGGCTTGAGAATGAGCGACCTGAACCCGAAGCCCGCCGCCTTGGCTTGCGCGTATGCTTCCCGATAGAGCGCCCGCGCCGCCTTGCGGTCGAGTTCAAGAGGCGCCGTCGAGCCGTCCGCGTGCACCAGTTCGAGCGGTGCGGCTCCGTCGCAAACCAGATCACAGCGCGAGCGGAGCGCGTAACCGCGGGCATCCTGTTCGGCCAGCGCCAGTAGGCCCAGAGACGCGATCAGGGCGCGTCCGGCGGCGTCTCGCTCGCCGCCGCCGAAACGCAATCTCCTGAGCCCCGCCAGCGTGATCGTCGCCCGGTGTTCCACGTGGTCGCACGTGACGCCGAGAGGCTCGACGGTGGGCGCGATGTTGCTGTGATTGATCTCGGAGGGGCGGACTTTTTTCCAGATCTTCTTCGCACCCTTGCCAGGATCGTTCTTGTCCGTCGTTTCCCAATCGGAAGCGGAGGCGCCCTTGAAGACTTCTACCTTCCGGAGGATACCGAGCGGGTCGATCCGGCTTCCCGTGCGCCGGCCGAACGTTCGAGCTTCCACCCCGCCGGTACGGGAATTGGCAGCCACTTCCTCGACCGGCGTGGCGACGCCCATGATTTCGGAGACGAGCGCGCGCGGGAACTTTGCGCCGAGGCCGCCGCCTTCGCCCTGGCTGTGCCACGCGCCGAACAGGAGAGCGGTGGGCGACAACTCCAGCAATGCCGTCGCGTCGGCGGTCTTCGCTGCCGCAAGCCGGCGGCCTTCCTCGCTTTGCATGAAGGGGACCCCGTTCAGAAGGCTGTCGCGCAGGATGGCGTCATAGACCCGGTGCGGCGCGTCCAGCGATGTGATGCGCTCCAGTGGCTCCAGTCCCGCGCCGCCGAAATCCACCGTGACGCAGGGTAGCGGCACTCGCCCACCATCACCTTCTTCTTCGGTGGCCGCCAGCAACGCCTCTTCCAACCGGTTGGCTTGGCTCTGGACACTGTCGATCAGGACGCACCAGACTTCCCCATCTTTCATCCGACGCCGCTCGAACACATGGCGCGGTGGGGTGTTGCGGGGGCTGCCCGGTGGGGGTGGATAGGTCGGCGGGAATATCTTGTCGCCTTGCCCGCCGACCGGCTGAAGCCGCCGAACGCGGCGGAACGCGGCGTCCTCGCCAACCGCTTCCCTCAAGGTTTGCAGATCGATCGTCATGGTCCGTCTCTCCAGTCGGTTGTCCGGTCGGGCGCATCGCGCTGAGCGAGGGTCGGCCTATCCGTCGGGGCCGAGCGGGCGTTGGCGTCCCTGCCCGGCCGGTGTCGTGGACTACCGGTAGCTGCATCATCGTCGAAGATCTCCGTCGAGACGCGCATCGCTTCGATTCTGACTGCGCGATGACGATGGACGGGGCCGTGAGGTGGGGCGAGGGTTCGGATTTTCTTGAGCAGACTGAAATACCGGGTCCGTGACATCCCGGCGGTACGCATGTTGCTCCGGATGATGTCGAGGCCGATCTCGGCGTATCTCGGGATGATGACGGGCCGGAGAACACCCGGTTTGTTCAGTACGACGTGTGAACCGGTGGTGCGATCTTGCGTAAAACCGTTCGCCTCGAAGATCTTGACCAGCGTCCCCAGTCAATGGGCGTGAGCTTCACCATGCGCCAACAGCGGGAATGGGACTCGGACCATACGCCTGTCCTCGACCGGCTCGGGGTCCGTATCCGGTTCGAAGCCGCAGTCCTTCAGAACCTGTTCCAGGGTGCCGCGGGCAAAACAGGATTCAATGAACAACTGCAACGCCTCGACGAGATTGGCGAGGGCGGCTTCCTCGTCGGGTCCCTGACTGTACACGTCGAACGGCGGACAGAAGGACACGAAATGGCTTCCGTCCTGCCGCACTTCGGCGGGAACGGACAGTTCAATCCGGATTCTGTTCGCCATCCGTCGAATCCTCTCCGGCTCTCCTGAGGAGGAAAGATACTCCGCGCCGGTGCATGTGTCATCGGGCCGAAGTGCGCCCCCGAGTGCGGACGTGGATCGGCCGGCATCGGCTGCGCACTGCTATCCTGCACGGCCCGTCCGGTGGACACGGTGGGTGTTCACCCGAACGCGGCGCGGAGCGGCACGATGGCGGACGAGTGGTACTACGAGCAGTTCGAGGATCACACCCGGCTCGGGATGCGGATCAGGCGTCGTCTCGTCTCCAAGCAGAGCGGGTTCCAGAAGATCGAGCTGTTCGAGGCGGAGCGGTACGGCCGGGTGCTCGCGCTCGACGGGGTGTACCAGACGAGCGAGGCCGAGGAGTACTTCTACCACGAGATGCTCGTGCATCCGGCGATGACGAGCGCACCGCGGATTCGCCGCGCGCTCGTCATCGGGGGCGGGGACGGCGGCACCGCCCGCGAGGTCCTGAAGCACCCGGAGGTCGAGCAATGCGTGATGGTGGAGATCGACGCGAAAGTCGTCGAAGCGTGCAAGGCGCACCTGCCCGCCATCGGCACCGCCTGGGACGATCCGCGGCTCGACCTGCGCATCGGCGACGGCATCGCGTTCGTGAAGGAATCCGACACCGAGCCGTTCGACGTGATTTTCCTCGACGGAAGCGACCCGATCGGCCCGAGCACCGGCCTCTACGACGAAGCGTTCTATCGCGGCTGCGCGCGGGTGCTCGCACCGGAGGGCGTGTTCGCCCTGCAGAGCGAGTCGCCGTTCCTGATGCGCGGGATCTTCCTCCGGATACAGGAAACGCTGCGCCGGGTGTTCGAGCGGGTCGACCCGTACTTCGGGCCGGCGCCGATCTACGGCTGCGGGATATGGTCGTGGACCTGCGTATCGCGCGGGATCGATCCGATGGCGATCGTGGATGCCCGCGCCGAGCGTATCGAGACCCAATCGCGCTACTACAACCGTGACGTCCACCGCGGCGCCTTCGCGCTGCCGAACGATCTCCGCCGGTAGCAGCCCGCCCCCGGAGCACGCGCACACGGCCACCGGCCGATCCGCGAGTCGGGCTACACTCCCCGCACCCGTTGCCACGCGGGCAGCGCCGCCAACGCACAGGAGGCTCCGAAGCGCGTGACCCGGCGTCCCCGACACCAGGGGTCGGTTCCCGGAACGTCCCATCCTCGGGACGCGCATGCTTCCAGGGAGGCCGGCATCCACGGGCCGGATCCGGTGTTGCCGGAATCAACGGCCGGCCGGCGGATCATGCATCGTCATTCTGCATGAGCTTTCACGGACAAGAGACCATGGAATACGTCATCGAACCTCCGGCGACACCGAGTCTCCCCGTCGGCGGCGGTGCCGGCAACGCCAATGCCGGCGCCGACGCCCGGTTTCCGGTGCGCCGCATCTACTGCGTGGGACGGAACTACGCCGCGCACGCCCGCGAGATGGGCCATGATCCGGAGCGCGAGCCCCCGTTCTTCTTCCAGAAGAATCCCGATGCCCTGCTCCCGAGCGGCTCGCAGTTCCCCTACCCGGCCGCTTCCCGCGACGTGCACTTCGAGATCGAGCTGGTCTGTGCGATCGGCGCGGGCGGCTCCGGCATCGCGGCGTCCGGCGCGCTCGACCACGTATGGGGCTACGCGGTCGGGATCGACATGACCCGCCGGGACCTCCAGGGAGCCGCGAAGAAGCTCGGCCGCCCGTGGGAGGCGGGCAAGGCGTTCGAGCACTCCGCGCCGTGCACGCCGGTGCATCCGGCCGGCGCGGTGGGGCATCCGGCCGAAGGAAGGATCTGGCTCGCGGTGAACGGCGAGATCCGGCAGGAGGGCAACCTGAAGGAGCTCATCTGGACGGTGCCCGAGATCATCGAGCAGCTCTCCGCCCTGTTCACCCTGGCCCCCGGCGATCTGATCTTCACGGGAACTCCGGCCGGGGTCGGGGCGATCGAGCGCGGCGACGTCATGACCGGCGGCGTGGAGGGCGTGGACACGATCGAGATCGAGGTAGCGTAAGGCGACAACGATGAACGAGCGACTGGACAACGCACCGCAGTTCGAGCTGACCGCCGCCCAGCAGGCACTGAAGGACCGCGCCCGCGAGCTCGCGCGCGAGGTCATCGAGCCACGGGCGGCCGAGGTGGATCGCACCGAGCAGTATCCGTGGGACAACGTCGAGGCGCTACGCGACGCCGGCTTCATGGGCATGACCATCCCCCGGAGCTACGGTGGCGAGGGGCGAAGCTTCCTCGACGCCGCACTGGTCATCGACGAGATGGCGCAGGTATGCGGCGTCACCGGCCGGATCGTGGTCGAGGCGAACATGGGTGCGATCTCGGCCCTCATGCACTACGGGACGGAGGCGCAGAAGCGCCTCGGCGCGGAGATGGTGCTCTCCGGCGACAAGCCCGCGATCTGCATCACCGAGCCCGGGGCGGGGAGCGCGGCCAGCGAGATGACCACCCGCGCCGACAGGCGCGGCGGCGGTTACGTCGTCAACGGCGCGAAGCACTGGATCACCGGCGGTGGCGTCTCGCGCCTGCATCTGGTGTTCGCGCGGGTGTTCGACGAGCGGGGCGCCGAGCAGGGGATCGGCGGCTTCATCGCAATCCGCGGTGAGACCCAAGGACTGAAGATCGGCGCGCGCGAGCCGGCGATGGGACTGCGCGGCATCCCGGAGACCGAGATCCGGTTCGAGGACATGGAGGTGCCGGCCGATCGCGTCCTCCTGGCCCCGAGCGGGTTCCGGCGCGGGTTCGCGGACCTGATGAACGCCTACAACTCCCAGCGGGTCGGCGCGGCCACGGTCGCCCTTGGCATCGCCGACGGCGCCTACCGCCGCGCCCTTGCATACGTCGGCGAGCGCGAGCAGTTCGGCCGCCCGCTGGCCGAGTTCCAGGGGCTGCAATGGATGCTCGCGGACATGAGCATCCGGATCGCCGCGGCCCGGCTCATGATCCACAAGGCGGCGGCGAGCGCCGCTCCCTTCCCGGACGTGACCCTGGCCGCCCAGGCCAAGATCTTCGCCTCGGAGATGGCGATCGAGGTCACCAACGACGCGCTCCAGTGCTTCGGGGCGCGCGGCTACTCGCGCAACCTGCCGCTGGAGCGCATGGCGCGCGACGCCCGGATGTTCACCATCGGCGGCGGCACCGCACAGATCCTGCGCACCGTGGTGGCGTCGCGCATCCTGAATCGCAAGCTGCCGCAGACCCGCGACGGATTCAGCCGTCTCGCGGCGAAAGGGTAGGAGAGCAGCCGCCTCGGCAGCGGGATCGGTCGATGCGTGGATCCGAATGCAAGGTGGCCCCGGCGATTGGGCGAGCATGCGGGCTCGGCGAGGCGGAAAGACTGCGCATCACGGAAGACGACACCCGATTCACGTTCGCAGGCCACGACGCGGGAGCGGGGCCGCAGCGCGACCAGTGCGGGGTAATGGCTGCATGGAGGGACTCCGAGGATGAATCGGGTCGAGATCGAGCATGACGGCGGCATCGCCGTCCTGCGCCTCAACCGTCCGGACGTGCTGAACGCCATTGACCAAGCGATGTGGATGGCCCTGCTCGATGGGGTTCACTTCTGTCCCACATCGCTTCAATGAGGCCGCGGCATAAAGCCGCGGAAAACTACCGTGCCGGCAGATCTACCCGCTAGCGCGTCTTTCGTGCTTCAATGAGGCTGCGGCATAAAGCCGCGGAAAACGGCGGGGGGGCGCCGGACGATGGGAGCGTGACGGTACCGCTTCAATGAGGCCGCGGCATAAAGCCGCGGAAAACGATCGACTGCACGGCGGCACTGTCCTGCACGGTGACCGGCTTCAATGAGGCCGCGGCATAAAGCCGCGGAAAACTTCGCCCCTACGGTCGTAGACACCTGAGCCATCACGGTGCTTCAATGAGGCCGCGGCATAAAGCCGCGGAAAACGACCTTGCCGCCATTGTGCTTGGCGATGACGTGGGCGCTTCAATGAGGCCGCGGCATAAAGCCGCGGAAAACCGCCCGCCGCGAGCGGATGCGTCTCGATGTAGTGCGCGCTTCAATGAGGCCGCGGCATAAAGCCGCGGAAAACAAGTGCCTGCGGCTGGCCGAGTCCCCGGAGCCGCACGCTTCAATGAGGCCGCGGCATAAAGCCGCGGAAAACCTCGACCGCGGGCCGGAGAAGACGTAGGGCCGGCTGCGCGCTTCAATGAGGCCGCGGCATAAAGCCGCGGAAAACCGCCGCAAGGGTATCACGAGTGCGCTTCGGCCCTGCCCTGCTTCAATGAGGCCGCGGCATAAAGCCGCGGAAAACTATCGGAGCAGCCGAGCGCCGGCGGGTCATCCGCGCGTGCTTCAATGAGGCCGCGGCATAAAGCCGCGGAAAACAGATCAGCCCGTCGAGATCGGAGCTGTGCCGAATGAGGGCTTCAATGAGGCCGCGGCATAAAGCCGCGGAAAACGCAGCGCGACCGGTCGTGGAGCGGGCAGACAGTGGGCCGCTTCAATGAGGCCGCGGCATAAAGCCGCGGAAAACTAACGGCGGGAGCAGCATTAGCCAAGTCAATCGGCAGTGCTTCAATGAGGCCGCGGCATAAAGCCGCGGAAAACCGTCTTGCCGTTTGAGCACGTGAGCTGGGGCGGCTGGAGCTTCAATGAGGCCGCGGCATAAAGCCGCGGAAAACGGGCCGTAGCTCTTTCACGAGCCTTACGTAGTCCCGGAAGCTTCAATGAGGCCGCGGCATAAAGCCGCGGAAAACCGAGCTCACGGGCGAGGAGAGCGCGACGTTCGCGTCTCTGCTTCAATGAGGCTGCGGCATAAAGCCGCGGAAAACGGGACGTGTCCCATCGCACCGGCGACCCCACCCGTGACGCTTCAATGAGGCCGCGGCATAAAGCCGCGGAAAACGCGCGCGAGAACGCATCTACTTACATCACGAATATCGTGCTTCAATGAGGCCGCGGCATAAAGCCGCGGAAAACTTCCAATCGCGCGATAGTGCGTGCGCGATTTCCTCTGGCTTCAATGAGGCCGCGGCATAAAGCCGCGGAAAACTGTCGGCGGGGCTGAGCGTGGGGCTCCGGGCAATGGAGCTTCAATGAGGCCGCGGCATAAAGCCGCGGAAAACTTCGCTGGCGATAGGTGATCGTCCGGGAATCCGCTACGCCGCTTCAATGAGGCCGCGGCATAAAGCCGCGGAAAACTCACCGCACCCGTGCCCGGATGGGAGTTCCGTACCAGGCTTCAATGAGGCCGCGGCATAAAGCCGCGGAAAACAGGGGGAACAGGCATCCGGCCCGGACCCACACCCAAGGAGCTTCAATGAGGCCGCGGCATAAAGCCGCGGAAAACGACGCTGACGTTGAGCGACGGCAGCACCGTCGCCCTGCTTCAATGAGGCCGCGGCATAAAGCCGCGGAAAACGGACGGCACTCGCGCACCGTCTTCCCGGCCGCTTCGAGCTTCAATGAGGCCGCGGCATAAAGCCGCGGAAAACTTCGCGTGCCCATCATCCTTTGCCACCGCGCGAGACCAGCTTCAATGAGGCCGCGGCATAAAGCCGCGGAAAACGCCCTTGCGGCCGGGGAAGACGCCTGCCTGATGGAGAAGCTTCAATGAGGCCGCGGCATAAAGCCGCGGAAAACGGCGCGGCCGCCCCGAGCGTCAGGACGGGGTGACGTGGCTTCAATGAGGCCGCGGCATAAAGCCGCGGAAAACGCGGATGCTGCCCGGACGGAATCGAGGCGTGGACGCGGCTTCAATGAGGCCGCGGCATAAAGCCGCGGAAAACACCGCCAAGACCACGGCGGCCGTCATCGTGGGCGCTCGCTTCAATGAGGCCGCGGCATAAAGCCGCGGAAAACATCGATTCCCTGGAGAAGAAGATCTCCTCCCTGGAGGAGCTTCAATGAGGCCGCGGCATAAAGCCGCGGAAAACTCCTCGATCGACGGGAGAGCCAGCACAATTTCGGCTCCCGGCTTCAATGAGGCCGCGGCATAAAGCCGCGGAAAACCTGCTGTCCGTGACGGTCAGACCGATGCCCGGCCCGCGCTTCAATGAGGCCGCGGCATAAAGCCGCGGAAAACCAGGCGCGGTAGCGCAGTGCTCCGGGCTCGTCACGGCGCTTCAATGAGGCCGCGGCATAAAGCCGCGGAAAACCGATGGCCTTTTCCGAATGCCGAGCAAGGTGACTATCGCTTCAATGAGGCCGCGGCATAAAGCCGCGGAAAACCTCGGGCTTGCTCGGATGTCGAGACACAGTGAGGAGGCTTCAATGAGGCCGCGGCATAAAGCCGCGGAAAACCGGCGAGTCCTGTATGGAAGTGGTGCCGGGCGAGCAGTGCTTCAATGAGGCCGCGGCATAAAGCCGCGGAAAACCAACCCCTGGTTGGGCGAGGGGAATCTCGTCGGGGCGCTTCAATGAGGCCGCGGCATAAAGCCGCGGAAAACGTGACTCTCCGTCCACTCACGGAACCCGCTGCGGGCGACGCTTCAATGAGGCCGCGGCATAAAGCCGCGGAAAACGATGGGTCGAATGGATGACGAGCGGCGGTGCCACCGGGCTTCAATGAGGCCGCGGCATAAAGCCGCGGAAAACGCTGAGATCACGTTTCGTCCGATGGTGAGGATGGTGGCTTCAATGAGGCCGCGGCATAAAGCCGCGGAAAACAGGTCGAGAGCAGGAAGGTGCGCCCGTCGATGTTGACGCTTCAATGAGGCCGCGGCATAAAGCCGCGGAAAACAATGATGGATGCTGAAAAGAAGAACACCCTGGTCGCGGCTTCAATGAGGCCGCGGCATAAAGCCGCGGAAAACCACCGAAGACGAGCAAGGGGCTTCCGCGGCGGCATCTGCTTCAATGAGGCCGCGGCATAAAGCCGCGGAAAACGCAGAGAACATGGACCATAGGCGGGGAAACCCGGAGGAAGCTTCAATGAGGCCGCGGCATAAAGCCGCGGAAAACAGACGATGGACGCTGAAAAGAGAAACACCATGGTTGCGCTTCAATGAGGCCGCGGCATAAAGCCGCGGAAAACCGAAGGCAATCAGGCCGCCGGTACGGCGGTGCGCTCGCTTCAATGAGGCCGCGGCATAAAGCCGCGGAAAACCTCGACTCGACGTGACTGGACGCCAGCCTGCGGACTGCTTCAATGAGGCCGCGGCATAAAGCCGCGGAAAACGCAAGGCAATCCGCAATCGCCGTTCAACATCGAAATCGCTTCAATGAGGCCGCGGCATAAAGCCGCGGAAAACGCCCTCGCCGAGTAGCCCGCTCGCAGTTCACCCGGCCAAGCTTCAATGAGGCCGCGGCATAAAGCCGCGGAAAACCTCGAAGCGCGACTTGAGGACGAAAGCAAGTGGAAGAGCTTCAATGAGGCCGCGGCATAAAGCCGCGGAAAACATGGGAGCGGTAAGGACATGTTCGCGTCGCTCATCGGGCTTCAATGAGGCCGCGGCATAAAGCCGCGGAAAACCTCATGACTTCATGTTCCATCTGATGATGGACGGCGAGCTTCAATGAGGCCGCGGCATAAAGCCGCGGAAAACCACCGGCACGGGCGCGAATCAGGCGTTGACGGTTTCAAGCTTCAATGAGGCCGCGGCATAAAGCCGCGGAAAACCCACCACGTCGGCGCACGCTGCTGCGCGGACTCCGTAGCTTCAATGAGGCCGCGGCATAAAGCCGCGGAAAACACCGGGGACAGCCGATTCGTGCACGGCGCGCGGCTGGCTTCAATGAGGCCGCGGCATAAAGCCGCGGAAAACGTGCTGGCGGTCGGTGGACTCGTCAGGCGTGCTGTCAGCGCTTCAATGAGGCCGCGGCATAAAGCCGCGGAAAACACCGGGGACAGCCGATTCGTGCACGGCGCGCGGCTGGCTTCAATGAGGCCGCGGCATAAAGCCGCGGAAAACGTGCTGGCGGTCGGTGGACTCGTCAGGCGTGCTGTCAGCGCTTCAATGAGGCCGCGGCATAAAGCCGCGGAAAACACGACGTGCGGCGGGTGATCGCGAGCGAAGTGCTGGTGCTTCAATGAGGCCGCGGCATAAAGCCGCGGAAAACACCAGGCCCCTGTATGGGGTACTCAACAAGGAGGCAAGCTTCAATGAGGCCGCGGCATAAAGCCGCGGAAAACGCCTCGCGTGCATTACCTCCAACTCCCGAGCCTGTTCAACGCTTCAATGAGGCCGCGGCATAAAGCCGCGGAAAACAACCAAAAATATGGAATTGGATGCCACCAATTCCGAAGCTTCAATGAGGCCGCGGCATAAAGCCGCGGAAAACGTCCGCAACGAGCGGATCGTGACGTTGCGCCGTGAAGGCTTCAATGAGGCCGCGGCATAAAGCCGCGGAAAACGCCCCAATCTGTCCAGGTGGTTCCAACGCGGTAACTCGCTTCAATGAGGCCGCGGCATAAAGCCGCGGAAAACTTCTTCATTGCGGATGCGGCAGTCTGGCCGTAATCCGTGCTTCAATGAGGCCGCGGCATAAAGCCGCGGAAAACCCCGTGTCGATCCGAAAGTGCATGATTGCATGGAGGGCTTCAATGAGGCCGCGGCATAAAGCCGCGGAAAACGGCGGGATGGTGCTGGACCCGTTCGCCGGCTCCGGCAGCTTCAATGAGGCCGCGGCATAAAGCCGCGGAAAACCAGCCGGGATGACAGCAGGCATTTTTCTCTCCTATCGGGCTTCAATGAGGCCGCGGCATAAAGCCGCGGAAAACCTTCGCGCTCCGCCTGGTGCTGCTGTTCCGCTCGCAGGCTTCAATGAGGCCGCGGCATAAAGCCGCGGAAAACGCCAAGGTCCGGGAGTACGACGACGTGCCGACTCATGAGCTTCAATGAGGCCGCGGCATAAAGCCGCGGAAAACATCTCCCTCGAGATGGCAGAGATCACCCGCAAGAAGGGCTTCAATGAGGCCGCGGCATAAAGCCGCGGAAAACGATGCCACGGGCGTAGCGGCTCTCCGGACCCTACCGGCTTCAATGAGGCCGCGGCATAAAGCCGCGGAAAACCGAGGCTGACGGTTGCTGCTGCCGCCGTATCCTCGTCACGCTTCAATGAGGCCGCGGCATAAAGCCGCGGAAAACGCCTGTCATGATTCGGCTCGTTCTCCGGCCAGCCGAAGCTTCAATGAGGCCGCGGCATAAAGCCGCGGAAAACACCGGATCCATTGCCTTCCCCTCCTTCCTGTCCGCCCAGCTTCAATGAGGCCGCGGCATAAAGCCGCGGAAAACGGATCGGATATGGGGAGTCAAGGAGCGCTCATCGCCATCGCTTCAATGAGGCCGCGGCATAAAGCCGCGGAAAACACCGGTCAGCGCGAGCTTTGAGAAGTCCCGCGCGAGGCTTCAATGAGGCCGCGGCATAAAGCCGCGGAAAACGACGGATGAGAGAAACCATCCGTCACCTTTGGCGATTATGCTTCAATGAGGCCGCGGCATAAAGCCGCGGAAAACGTCAGCGTTTCCCCGGGGATTGTGAGTATCCCGGGGTGCTTCAATGAGGCCGCGGCATAAAGCCGCGGAAAACTTGCTGTGCAAGTCTCTGGCATACATTTCCGCAGCAAGCTTCAATGAGGCCGCGGCATAAAGCCGCGGAAAACAATCGGCGGCGAGGAGGGACGGTGGACGGCTATCCGCTTCAATGAGGCCGCGGCATAAAGCCGCGGAAAACGGCGTTCTCGCCAGCACAATGGGCTCCCAAGCAGGCTTGCTTCAATGAGGCCGCGGCATAAAGCCGCGGAAAACCTGCTCCGCGCCGAGCAACAGCATCAGGCCGAACGCGCTTCAATGAGGCCGCGGCATAAAGCCGCGGAAAACCTCGATCCGATTCGATCAGCGCAATATCACCATATGAGCTTCAATGAGGCCGCGGCATAAAGCCGCGGAAAACTTGACTTTGGGATAGCGATTGCAGTGGAAATCGCGCGCTTCAATGAGGCCGCGGCATAAAGCCGCGGAAAACCATGGCGGCGCGAGGGACAGCGCACTTAAAGGCGTAGTCGGCTTCAATGAGGCCGCGGCATAAAGCCGCGGAAAACGGCTCCAGGGGCGTACCCTCGGAATCCGGCGGGACCTTGCTTCAATGAGGCCGCGGCATAAAGCCGCGGAAAACGTGCTGGTGATCATGCGGTGCCTCCGATGGCCTTTTCTGCTTCAATGAGGCCGCGGCATAAAGCCGCGGAAAACATGTCCAGTCTCGTCACCAGCTTTCCGAATCCTGACCTGCTTCAATGAGGCCGCGGCATAAAGCCGCGGAAAACTCAGCGAACGTCGGCCAAAGCAAAGCGGGCTGCTGGCGCTTCAATGAGGCCGCGGCATAAAGCCGCGGAAAACATCTCGTCATGATTACGAGCGTACTGACCCGTCGGGCTTCAATGAGGCCGCGGCATAAAGCCGCGGAAAACGGCTCCAGGGGCGTACCCTCGGAATCCGGCGTGACCTGGCTTCAATGAGGCCGCGGCATAAAGCCGCGGAAAACCGTCGTCATAGAGATCGATATGGATCTCGCCGGCGCCGCTTCAATGAGGCCGCGGCATAAAGCCGCGGAAAACGTGCGCTGGCCAGATTGGGCGTTGGGCGTCCTCCGCGCGCTTCAATGAGGCCGCGGCATAAAGCCGCGGAAAACCAATGGTGCGGTGCGCGAGTAACCAGGGTGAATCCCCTGCTTCAATGAGGCCGCGGCATAAAGCCGCGGAAAACGCTCGCCTGCCCTGTCTCCACGTGTGCCAGTGCGGAGCTTCAATGAGGCCGCGGCATAAAGCCGCGGAAAACGTGCGCTGGCCAGATTGGGCGTTGGGCGTCCTCCGCGCGCTTCAATGAGGCCGCGGCATAAAGCCGCGGAAAACCAATGGTGCGGTGCGCGAGTAACCAGGGTGAATCCCCTGCTTCAATGAGGCCGCGGCATAAAGCCGCGGAAAACGCTCGCCTGCCCTGTCTCCACGTGTGCCAGTGCGGAGCTTCAATGAGGCCGCGGCATAAAGCCGCGGAAAACACCGGAAGCGACGTGCCGAACATCCGGGAAGAGATCCTGCTTCAATGAGGCCGCGGCATAAAGCCGCGGAAAACTCCGCATGGCCGAAGACAACATCCGCAAGGCGGCCAGGGCTTCAATGAGGCCGCGGCATAAAGCCGCGGAAAACCCTGCGCGATGAGGGGCAACATGCTCTCCTCGTCGAAGCTTCAATGAGGCCGCGGCATAAAGCCGCGGAAAACAGGTATCAATGGTGCCGGAAGGCCGAAGGCCCGCACGCTTCAATGAGGCCGCGGCATAAAGCCGCGGAAAACCTCCTCGATCTGCCCGACAGTCGCCTTCGACGGCACGAGCTTCAATGAGGCCGCGGCATAAAGCCGCGGAAAACGTCGCCGGTCCTCCGATTGGTCGGGCCATCGGGCCTCGCTTCAATGAGGCCGCGGCATAAAGCCGCGGAAAACGTAGAGCCGCCAGGCCCGGAACGTCATCCCCTCGGCCGTGCTTCAATGAGGCCGCGGCATAAAGCCGCGGAAAACCCTTCGAGATCGGGATGTTCGGGATCACGTTCTCCGGGCTTCAATGAGGCCGCGGCATAAAGCCGCGGAAAACGTCGCCCACGGTGGCGGTGAGGGCCGCGATGCGGGCGGCTTCAATGAGGCCGCGGCATAAAGCCGCGGAAAACAGCGGGCGGTGCTCGAGGTCTGGCGTCGCGAGCAACGCGCTTCAATGAGGCCGCGGCATAAAGCCGCGGAAAACCTACGCGCTCATCGATCGAGTCGCCGAACGCTACAACGCGCTTCAATGAGGCCGCGGCATAAAGCCGCGGAAAACCCTGTCCGGATCACCTCTGGCTACCGCTGCCCGGCCCAGCTTCAATGAGGCCGCGGCATAAAGCCGCGGAAAACAACTTGATCTCCATCGGCTCCTTCCTCGGGAAAGAGAGGCTTCAATGAGGCCGCGGCATAAAGCCGCGGAAAACGCCGGCCAGCCAGCACGAGTATCAGCGTGCGATGTATGCTTCAATGAGGCCGCGGCATAAAGCCGCGGAAAACGTGTTGATAACGAGCGTGCTGACCCGGCGGCAAGTTCGCTTCAATGAGGCCGCGGCATAAAGCCGCGGAAAACGATTGCCACCCCCGCAACGATGCCGCGGTTCGAGGTGCTTCAATGAGGCCGCGGCATAAAGCCGCGGAAAACCTCCGTAGCGCAGAGATGGGCCATCTCCGCATCGGAGCTTCAATGAGGCCGCGGCATAAAGCCGCGGAAAACGCCGAACTACTCGGCCATCCTGATCCATCCGGGCAACACGCTTCAATGAGGCCGCGGCATAAAGCCGCGGAAAACCCGGCCACATCATCGCGTTCCGGGCCGAGCACTTCCAGCTTCAATGAGGCCGCGGCATAAAGCCGCGGAAAACCACCACACGCGGCCGGGAGGTGGTCGCCGGCGACCTGCTTCAATGAGGCCGCGGCATAAAGCCGCGGAAAACACAGTCCCATGCCGTCCGGCACGTACAGTGCGCGCTGGCTTCAATGAGGCCGCGGCATAAAGCCGCGGAAAACCCCCGCTCCAGTGCTCGGGGATCGCCCCGACGCCGCTGCTTCAATGAGGCCGCGGCATAAAGCCGCGGAAAACCTCTCCGTCCCGATGGGTCCGGTCGGCGCAGTCGCAAGCTTCAATGAGGCCGCGGCATAAAGCCGCGGAAAACAGGCCGACGCGCGCGCGGCAGAGCGGTGGTCGGACGAGCTTCAATGAGGCCGCGGCATAAAGCCGCGGAAAACGCTCCCGGATCTCGGCGATCACGAAGTGCTTCGGAAGCACGCTTCAATGAGGCCGCGGCATAAAGCCGCGGAAAACTTTCTCTCCTATCGGTAACCGATGATGGTCCTAACGCGCTTCAATGAGGCCGCGGCATAAAGCCGCGGAAAACGCACATCGCGCAGGTCGCCCTTCTCCACCAGGGCATGCTTCAATGAGGCCGCGGCATAAAGCCGCGGAAAACGACGCGGCCCGCCCCGTCGTGCGGATCACGCTGATCGTGCTTCAATGAGGCCGCGGCATAAAGCCGCGGAAAACCACCGGCCCGATCACCCTGCTTCCGACAAGGGCGGGGGCTTCAATGAGGCCGCGGCATAAAGCCGCGGAAAACCCTGGCCGCCGAGGTGCAGAAGCTGCGGGCCATGGGCTAGCTTCAATGAGGCCGCGGCATAAAGCCGCGGAAAACGGCACCTTGGCGAGGCACCCGGGCGGGTAAGCCGCGAGCTTCAATGAGGCCGCGGCATAAAGCCGCGGAAAACAGATTGAGTTTGGGGCGAGCCCGTCGGGCCGGGTGAAGCTTCAATGAGGCCGCGGCATAAAGCCGCGGAAAACGATCACCAACGGCCGCCCGATTGCCGCGCGAATCGCGCTTCAATGAGGCCGCGGCATAAAGCCGCGGAAAACGCGGTTCGACGCGACAACGCAAACGCTCGATTCGATGCGGCTTCAATGAGGCCGCGGCATAAAGCCGCGGAAAACTCCGTAGTGGGCGTCCAGCTCGGCCGCGGGATGCAGGCGCTTCAATGAGGCCGCGGCATAAAGCCGCGGAAAACGCGTCGTGCCGGCGCCGGCCGCCCCGCCCCCCGACCCGCTTCAATGAGGCCGCGGCATAAAGCCGCGGAAAACCTCCGCGGCGCTCGTGATCTTGTGCTGGAGCTGGTAGGGCTTCAATGAGGCCGCGGCATAAAGCCGCGGAAAACCTCCGCGGCGCTCGTGATCTTGTGCTGGAGCTGGTAGGGCTTCAATGAGGCCGCGGCATAAAGCCGCGGAAAACATCTCATCAAGTGGTTTCTCGTCAATCGGATGGGCGTTGCTTCAATGAGGCCGCGGCATAAAGCCGCGGAAAACAGTTTCTTCAATTGAGACCCTTTCCCGCCGAAGTAGGAGCTTCAATGAGGCCGCGGCATAAAGCCGCGGAAAACGTCGGCCCATAGGTCCCAACCCGGGGGCGCTAAAACCGGCTTCAATGAGGCCGCGGCATAAAGCCGCGGAAAACCGGCTTGCACAACCTCGACCTCGACTGTTGACTTTCGTGCTTCAATGAGGCCGCGGCATAAAGCCGCGGAAAACGGAAGGGCTACGGAATAGGCATCACCCCACGCCAAGTTGCTTCAATGAGGCCGCGGCATAAAGCCGCGGAAAACCTCTATGTCGAGGCGGAGCACGCCTACGTCCAGCTCGCTTCAATGAGGCCGCGGCATAAAGCCGCGGAAAACTTGTGAAGGAGTGCGACGAACGCGGCCTTTCCAGGACAGCTTCAATGAGGCCGCGGCATAAAGCCGCGGAAAACGCCCTGGAGGCGTGCGAGCTCCGCGCGTTGCTCGACGAGGCTTCAATGAGGCCGCGGCATAAAGCCGCGGAAAACCTCGGCAAGAGTTGGTCTATCAACAAGCCACGGGTGGTGCTTCAATGAGGCCGCGGCATAAAGCCGCGGAAAACCTTGATCTCAATCGGGAGTTTTCTCGGGAAGGAAAGGCTTCAATGAGGCCGCGGCATAAAGCCGCGGAAAACCAGCGTCGTGAAGTTCCGGTAGCTCTCGCCCAAGGCGCTTCAATGAGGCCGCGGCATAAAGCCGCGGAAAACTCGCCAAGGTCTGGAAGGCCGTGAAGCCCGTCGGGCAGCTTCAATGAGGCCGCGGCATAAAGCCGCGGAAAACATCTGATCTCCATCGGAAGTTTCCTGGGGAAAGAGAGGCTTCAATGAGGCCGCGGCATAAAGCCGCGGAAAACTACCGAAACGTCGAAACCGGAGAAATCACGGGGTGGGAGCTTCAATGAGGCCGCGGCATAAAGCCGCGGAAAACGGGTACATCATCCAGCCGCTGTTCGTGTCCGTCACCCCGCTTCAATGAGGCCGCGGCATAAAGCCGCGGAAAACATCCGACCCTCCCGTCGCCGTGAAGCGCATTGAAATGCTTCAATGAGGCCGCGGCATAAAGCCGCGGAAAACAAGACTCCCGCGAACTTCAACGCGACCGATGCCACCGGCTTCAATGAGGCCGCGGCATAAAGCCGCGGAAAACCCCTTCGGACGGTGCTCACCCGGGCCGAAGACGACGCGCTTCAATGAGGCCGCGGCATAAAGCCGCGGAAAACGACGAAACGAAGTCGGATGCGGAACGGGAAGCCGCGCGCTTCAATGAGGCCGCGGCATAAAGCCGCGGAAAACGATACGCACGACCGGCCGCCCGGTCGTCGGCGGACCGGGCGCTTCAATGAGGCCGCGGCATAAAGCCGCGGAAAACCACATGCCCCTGGTACTTGCTGTCCGGGTCCTCGTTGCTTCAATGAGGCCGCGGCATAAAGCCGCGGAAAACCCCATTTCCGCGCCGGCACCATGCCGGCACTTCCTCGGCTTCAATGAGGCCGCGGCATAAAGCCGCGGAAAACCGCAACGCGCGGCGGTCACCGCAGAACAGTACGTCCAGCTTCAATGAGGCCGCGGCATAAAGCCGCGGAAAACGCCGACTTCTACACCAGCACCAAGATCACCGACGCCACGCTTCAATGAGGCCGCGGCATAAAGCCGCGGAAAACAGGATTCCCGCAAGTCCCGGAGGATACAGGCAGATTACCCATGATTGCGAGCGCTGCGCTCAAGTGTACGCTTGGCTGGCTGATCATGGGCTCGTATCTGCTTCCTTTTTGTTAAAGAGCTGTTTCGAAACAATGAGTTAGCGTGTTTCGAGCACTCCCGCGATACTTCGCACTACCTGAGCGCTCGTTTCCCTGCGGCGAACAGCGCTCATATGACTCTCCCTTCCTCCACGGCGCTTCGTCAGACGATGATCGGCTCGCGCGCGACGGCGTCGAAGCGCTTGCCCAGACTCTCGACCCGTGGCGACACCTTGTCCGCCGGCCCCAAGTCGACAATCAGGACGTGATCATCGCCGTGGTGGATGAGGGTGTCCAGTGCCGCCACCATTTCCACCCGCTGTTTGGCCGTCAGACGGCACTGGAAGACGGAGAGTTGCAGCCACTCCCCGTAACCTTCCATCGTTCGAAAGACATGGCGCCAGCGGCGCCGGCTGGCGATATCGTAGGTGACGATGTACAGGCGTTCGTCCATTCTCCCTTCCTGCTGCCCGTGTTGTCCGGCCGGTCGGGGTCCGTGCACTCTGCGTCCGGACCGTCGAGGCCAAGTGCTTCACCCGGTCCTCGTGTTGCTCGTCCGGTCGGAATCCGCCCGCTCAGCGTGGCAGATAGTGCGGGTACTCCTTGATCTCTCCCATCAGATATCGACCGAACAGCCGTCCCTGTACCTCGATCAGGCGCCGCATCGTCAGGCGGTAGCCGAAGATGGGGTGCGTCGTCTCCTGGGCGAGCCGGCGTTCAAAGGCGGCGATGAAGCGTTTGCGACCGGCGGACTTGAGCGCCGTGCCTGCGCCGCCGTGAAGGAAGTCGTTCGGCTTCACCTCGCCGTTGTTGATCGCTTGCAGCACCGTCGAATCCGCAACGATCGGACGGAACGGCTCCATCAGGTCGAGGGCGAGCGCCGGACGGCCGTAGCGGGGCCGGTGGTAGAAGCCGCGGTAGACGTCGAAGCCGATGGCACTGAGCGTCACGGTGAAGGTCCGGGTCAGCATGGAGTAGGCGAAAGATAAGAGCGCGTTGACCGGATCGGTCGGCGGGCGCCGGTTGCGCCGGTCGAACCGGAATGCCGGAAGGGGAGTCGCACCGCCGGTGTTGTCGGCGGCGGGCGCGGATCCCGTCGCGGGCGCCCCTTCACCGACGGCGCCAGTACCTCCTCCGGCGCCTGTCGCGGGCGCCGTCAAGGGCGCTGTCGCCCGGCTGGGCTGATGTACTGCGCCCTGCGCATGGTCCGTCACGGGCGCCGCCGCAGGCGCTCGGAGCAGCCCGGCAAAGGCACGGAAGTAGACGGAGGCCGCCTCGCCTTCGAGCCCGAGCAGGGTGTCGGCGTCGCGTGCGTGGCGCGTCCGATCGGCGAGCCGCCGCAGGGTCTGGAGCACCAGCTCGCGCTCGTGCTCATCTCCACGCCAATTGCGCCGCATCATCGTGCGGGAGTTGCGCACCTTGGCGGCGACCAGCGAGCGGGCGACGGCGAGCGAGACGGCGGGCGTGAAGCTGGCGCGGTACTGTGCTTCGCGTAGCTCCACGTTCTTGTGGCCGAGCCCCACCGTGTGGCCGAGAAACCAGCCGCCGTAGGTGTGCCAAGTGACGGGGATCTCGCGGCGCATCAGCTCGTGCAGGCACGGCGTCGTCATCCTGGCGTTACCCATCAGCACGACTTGCGAGATGTCGATGAGGCGTGCGGTCGTGGTGGGGCCGTCTTCCTCGGTGAGGGTGACGGTCTCGCCCTTCTTGGCGAGGCGCACGTTGTTGGCCTGGACGTAGAGCGGGAGCGCCTCGTCACGCCGCACGGCAATGGGTCGGGGGGTGACGCCCGTGCGGTGGAAGTGATTGACCTCGTCGGGCAGGCAGATGCCGACGAGCGAGCAGCGCGGGCATTTGGGGCTGTCGCGGAGCGGCGGGGGAATGCGGCCTCCGGCGGCGACCAGGCGTAGGCCGCCGATCGCTCCCCGGGTCGCCTCCCGCAACTCCTCGTCGAAGACGACGCGTACCCGTTCGCGGCTCTCGGCGAAGTACAGCACGCCCTCGGTGCAGCGGTAGCCGTTCTCTTCCAGCAACAAGCCCTGAACACAAAGCTGTACGCGCTCCGGCTCGTAAGCGCCGGCGGCGATGTGCGGCCGTTTGCCGCGCTTGTAGTCGACGGGTACGACGCTCTCGCCGTCGCTCTCGACCAGGTCAATCCTGGCGACCAGGCCGAGCCGGCGCGATGACAGGGTGACGGAGCGGGTGCGTGGCCGGTCCGCTTCCCCGAGGGCATCAGCCGACGGCAACGGCCGATCTTCGCGATCGACCCGGCGGTGGGCATGGACGCCCTCGACGGTGTCGGCGCTCTCCGCCCACTCACCCTGTACCCATTCGAGATAGGCCAGACGCGGGCAGTAGACGTACTCGTTCACCATGCGCGCCGGCAGAAAGGGCGCGTCCTCCGGCAGGGGCGGCGCTTCCAGCGGCAGTTCGCCTTGTTGGGGGTTGTCCGGCACCGACACGGACTCCTTTCATCCCCGGCGCCTACATGGGGCACGTTGGCAGGAAATTGCTGTGATGTTGATTCTGTTAAGTGATGTGCTCGATATGACGATCTGCTTCAATTCCCGCCTTGGGAGGAAGTTTCTTTCGTCTCGTCTTTGCTCTTAAGGACTTTGCGTGTTACCTGGACGACCTCTTCCTGGCATTTCCGCAACAAGTCGATTTCGAATCGTGTCAACATCCGGGGAGCGGGCGAGATACCGAGTCTCTGATTGAGTAAGGTAATCGAATGAGTGGGCGAAGAAAGCCGGTGCCGGTCAGCGCCTTTCGATGTCTGATTCATGTCGTCGCCGGAGGTCATCATGTCGGTCTCCTTGCTGGAAATCCAGCTTGTCCGGCCCAGATTATCAATCAACAGCGGTGAAGAGTCCGAGGCCGAAATGGCTTCCGTATCCAAGAACGATCGGCCCTTCGACTGGTTTCGGAAAGACGACATCGAGGAGAGCGCCGGCCGCGTCCGGTTGCTCCTCCCGGCCGCGTGAGCGGAAACGGTGGAAATGAATAGCCCGACGTTTGGTACCGCCAGAGGATATCTCTTGCATTTTCGTAACCGAAACGTCGTCAACACTGAAGCCAAATCGTGTATCCATTCCACGACGCCTTATCAGGCGGCGAGCCTCGCCGGTATGGCCCGCGCTCTTGAGGTGGCCGGCAGCCAGAAAAGGCGTAACACTCCGCCACCTCGCCGAGGTACCGAATATGCGCGCGCCCTCGGAAAAGTCGGCGGGCTGGCCGAAACCTTCCAGAGCGAGTCGCCATTCCATCGCGCTTGCGTCCTCAACTTCAACGTCTTCTGCTCGTTGTTTCGGCGGCAGCCAGAGGCGGGTAATGCGATCGAGCCTGGCGCGGACGTTATCGTCGATACCACTTGCGATGAAGACCGAAACATGATCGATCAGGCCGTCCGAATCCGCGTCTTCCGGAAGCCAGAACGCATGGACGTGCGCGGGGTCCTTCAGTCGGTTGCCGTCGGTGTCACGCCCTGAAACTTGCCATGGTGCTTTCGGAATCTTGCGACCTTTTGCACTGTCGTATCGCCAGCCGAACTGCGAGAGCGCGGCGAGGCGCATGAGCTCTCCGATCCTGACCGTGTCCTCGACCCGAGGGCGAGGACGGCCGGCGAGGAGGAATCGGGCGACCGTGGGCAGCGGCTTCGGCTTGGAGCCCGAGCCGTGCCGGCGAGCGGAGACCCGGGACATGACCCCGGCGGCGACTTTCGCTTCGCGGGCGTAGACGACCTCGCGAGCGGCAGGAGGGCGGCTCCAACCCCGGTCCTGATAGTCCGCCGTGTCGAGATTGAGGGCGTCGACGAGGCGCTCCGGCAAGGTGTCCATCCCGCTCCTCCTGCTCTGGAACACTTTTGCAACCACGGTTTCGAGTTTCTTCGGTGAAGACGGCTTTTTTGCCGCCGTGCGGATACGCTCTCTTGCGCCTGCGATCAAGCGTCTGCGTTCGGTGGCATACGTCTCAGGCTGGAGAGGCGCGAGAAGCCGCACTGGATCGCCGGAAAATCCCGTGTCCACGGGGCCGCAATTGGCCTCGTCCCGCCAATCGGCGAGAGCCTCGCACTCCGTCCAGCTTTCGGCGCGACCGAGATAACCGATGGCCGCAGCGAGATCGGTGGCAAGAGCGCACAGGTCGCCTTCCAGCGTCACATCCTGCCAAGCCGCCACGACCATCCCTCGTTCCGGCAGGCGGACGAACGCATCAAAGACCAGCGACGTTTTCTCACGGCCCTTGTCGATCGTTCCGATCGGCATGTAATGGCGGGTATGTGCATGGATCGCGCCTTCCGGCAGGCGGTAAACGGGGAGCGATCCAGCCAGCGTATCGATCAAACCCGCAAGATACTCTTCGGGCCAACGTTCGCGGTCGCCCTTTCGCCAATAGGCGGCGATGAGGGTGCGAAGCAGGCGCCAGGGCTCGGGCGGCCAGGCAACGTCGGCTTCGTTGACGTTCCGCCCCCACGGTGTCGCGTGGTAGCGACCGGCCGGGAAGCGGAAAACGAGCGCGAACATCTTCTCACTTCCGATAGGTGACGGTGAGAACGGGGTTCTCCCCGAAGAGGCCCTTGGACGTTGCGTCCTGGATCAGCCCGGGAAGCTCTGCTTCCAGGCTGTCAAGGCTCGGCAATTCGAATCCGTCGGGGCGTTTCACCAGGATGGATTCCGCGTCGAGATCGCAGGCGGTGCGAAGACGCAGACCCTCCACGAGAAACTTGCGGATCTTGAAGAGGGCCAGCATGACCAGCAGTCGTTCGACATCGGTGCCGAGACCAAACGCGCGGATCTGACGAAGATCGAGGTTGAAATAGGCGGTGATCTTCGCTGCGACCCATTCGTCGCGCGCAAAGGGCACGTTGCCGAAACCCTTGGCGGTCTCGCCGGAGGGGTTGACACTGTCGTTCTTGACCCCGCCGCTCGCCGCCCGCCTCGCGTTCTCTGCCTCGATGAAGGCGGACAGTGATCGCGGCAGGCGCAGTCGGCCTCCGGCAAGAACTCTCTTCGCAAGAAAAACTCCGTGGAGCAGCGCGTTCGTATCGAACTCGAGGAGTACCTTCGCAAGCTCGCGCAGATCGACACGGCCGACTTCCATCGCCGCGAGGCGGTTCTTCAGCATCTCGACAACCGATTTGTCCTTGCCTTCAAGAATGTATGGCGAATTGAGCCGGTGCGCCTCGAGCAGCGAGTTCGTGAGGGGCTTCCCTTCTTCATCGGTCACCTTGACGACCGGCAATCCCTTGAGAGCCGGCGCCCAGTCGTCGGTTACCTCGTCCCAGCAAACTGCTTCCAGGCGGTTCGCCATCGACTGTGCACTTTCGACCAGGACGAGTTGGCCTTGCCCATCCGGTGACTCGTAGACGGCGTGGCCAAGATTGGGGAACCCCGTAGGCTGGAATCGGCCTCCCTGTACAGGTTTGAGCGCAGCCTCGACAAGAAGTCGGGGTTCGTCTTTGAGGGATGAGAGATCAAGCGGCATCGTTCGTGTCCTCCGCGGATTCGACGTGTTCTTCGGGACAAGCGCCAGGAAAGGCGCGTTCGACCAGGATCTTCAGTGCGTGGTCGTCGATGGGAATGAGAAGGGCGGCGGCCAGGCGATCGGCCTGAAGACCCGCGCCGATGCGGCTGATTTCCGCTCCGGGGCGGCGGCCTCCCGCACGCCCGGACTCGAAGGGCGATGGCAGACCCGAAGCGCGGGCACGGGCCAAGGCGGCTCGCACCACCGTATCCGTCGTGCGTCCATCGTAGCTGTCGCCGCCGGTGCGCAGCCGCGCAACCAATCCCGGCGGGATCGGCATTCGCGCAGTCTCGGGAAGGGCACGAATGCGGTGCAGGGTCCGATCCGGGGTGAAGATCGGCTTGAGTGCAGCATAGGCGAACGGTACGGGAGCGAAGGGTGCATCGTCATTGGCCGATGTCTTCATGGGCAGCCAAGCCGGATGAACCCAGATCATGCCGGCGAGGAGTGCGGCGCAACGCATGTCGTCAAAGTCATCGGACAAGAACGCTCCTACGTCGGTCAAACGGGCATGAACTGCGCCAGCAAGCGGTTTGTCGTCAAGTCCCCGAATCGTGCCTTCGACAAGCCGGCGTTCCAGCACGGCGATCATGTTCGAGACGAGACCGCCGGCACCCCAGACGACGGCCGGCGGGGCTTCGTCGCTGGACCAGGCACGGCGCACCCGGAGGCGCTGACCGTCGAGGAAGCGATCTTCGTCGAGGGGAACGAAGTGGGCGGCCATCGGCAGGGCCGTCTGCGACCGCGCCAGTGGAGTTTCATGACTCTCGGCTCCGCCGTCTGCCGCATTCTTGTTCTCGGACGTGATTTCGGTCCTGGCGCCGTCTTGCCGTTCTATCGGTGAGAGTCCGAGCCCCGCAAGGGCGGCGGCAATCCGAAACTCCGGTGAGCCGTCGTCCGCCATCCGAATCCAGTCCCGCGACATTGCGGGCGGCGGAGCGCCGACCGCCTCACGCCCTTTACGGCTGACTGCCTGCCACTTGCATACCTCTCCAAGCGCGACGAGTGTCCGCTGAATCCGTATGGCGGGAGACGACGTATCCGCGAGCTCGAACAAGGCGTCTTCAAATCGCTTGATGGCGTTTCGGGCCGTCGCAGCATTTCCGTCGCGACGTCCCACTTGCCGCACCCGATCTAGCCAGCCACCTGCGTCGAGATCGGCAACGAGCCGCGCAACAAGCGATGGAGTAGCAGAGCGACGGCCCATCGGTGTCGCGAGATGCGCTTTGCCCGCACGCATCAAGAAGCTATAGCGCTCGAACTCCGAGAAGCCGCGGCTGATCCCCAGGCTGGAGACGGCTCGTGCAAAGTCCAAGCCGTTACGTGCAGTCCGACCGTTCAAGACGGCGCGCCCCTCGACGAGCAAGGCATTGATCTCGCTAAAACGCGCGGGCCGCTGCCAAAGCGGTGTCCAGAACTCTGCCTGTGGTGTGTTGCGTCTATCCATTTCGTCGACCGCGTCAACACCGCCCCATCCTGCACCGACCGAGCGTACCGTGAAGGGGAAGCTCGCTCCGGATTCCACGCCTTGGTGCCGGCGTGTAGCTGCGCCGGCAAAGGCGATCGCTCCCTCCAACATCAAGACGAAGTCCCAGGGATTGACGTTCCCGCTACCTCTGTAGCCAGTGGTCGCATTCGGCCCACCGGCCGCACCGGGTGAGAACTGCCCGACCTTCGCAGAACTGAACGCTCTGGTCGGCGTGTCGAAAAGAGCATTCGCAAGAAGCGATGGTGCCTCGTCCGATGGTCTGCCGGATTTCGCATCGAAGATCCCTGAAGGTCGCTTTTCCGAGACAAGACGCTGCATGAAGTTGTTCGTGAACTCGAGGCGGCTGTCGATTCCCCCAGTGCCCAGAAGTTGCGGGTAGGCGAGCCTGTCCCTGGACAGCGCAAGCGCCGCGTCGATCCAGCCGAGCGCCTCATCGGGAATCTCGGCTCTGAGAGCCGCCACGAACTCGATCTTGACGTTTTCTTTCGGCGATTGGGTCAATTCCTGACGCGCGACGATGCGTGATGCGACCTTGATCGTCTTCGCTACGGGAATGAAGCGTTTTGCGATGATCCCCGAAGCCAATGGGCCGAACCCGTCCTTGTTGTCCTTCGGGTAGAAGCCGCTTCCGCCGTTCCAAGGCGCGATGATCGGGCTCGGGGCGTATTCCTCCAGGAAGAAGCGGCACAAGGCGTCACGGTGAAGTGTTGTCGCCAGATGGAAACGTTCGTTCTCCCACCAGCCACGTGCCTTCGGGTCAGCGGCACGCCCGCCGACATGGTTCGCATCGGAGGAGATAAGGCGCAGGACGCCGATCGCCTTCAGGTAGGAGGCCAGCGGGGTCGGCGCGCATCCGCCGAGCGTCAATGACTCAGGTGTCGTCATAACGCTTCTCTTGTTCTTTGTTGGAGGCCCGCCAGTCGGCGACGCGCACCAGCGTTTCCATCCACGCAAGGCGGAACGGACCATAACGGGTGAGAAGGTCCCGCGTGCGCTCCGTCCAGCTCTCTCGTGTCACCTCGCTCCATCCGAGCTCCATCACCGAGAGGGTGAGATTGCCGCCCTCCCACTGTTCACCGCCGCCCAGGTCGAACGGCTGCAACTCGTCGGCTTCCCATACCCCGCGTGCGAAGCGTGCGCCAGCTTGATCCTTGCCCGACGGCGCACGTTCACGCGGCAGAGCGCGCAGATTCATTCGTACCTTCCCATGATGGGCGGCGACGAGGTACGCGGCGAGGTCGGCTTCCCGGGACCAGTTCTCATGGGCGAGGAAGGCGAGCGCGGATACGAGCTCATGACGGAAGTATGGTCGTTCGTGGCGCAGGTTTTTCCTGGTTGTCTTGGCGAGAAGATGGTCGTCCGGAAATTCGTTTGGATCGAGGCCCCGGCGCATCGTGTTCTGGAAGACTTCGTGTGCCTTGCCCAGATCGTGCCAGCGGGCCGCTCGCACGATTGCGGTACGGATCCCGGGGTCGACTTCGAGCGTTTCGCATAGCGTCTCCGCCTCCTCGGCGACGTGCCCGAGATGGGCGGCAAGGGATACTGGAACACCGATCTCGCTACGGGGGTCTTCGTCGTGTCCCTCCGCTTCGCCGCCTGCATCGGGTTGCAGATCCCGCGGGACACCGGTTGTCGTGGTTTGTTGCTCCTCGGAGGGCGTCACGGGGATTGGGGTGTCCGTCGGATCACCGGTG
This sequence comes from uncultured Gammaproteobacteria bacterium, assembly GCA_958295835.1. GTDB lineage: Bacteria > Pseudomonadota > Gammaproteobacteria > HK1 > HK1 > HK1. The sequence goes on along the minus strand of OY282378.1, from coordinate 1,286,888 downwards.
AAACCCAACTCCTCGCTGTAACCGCCTGCCGCGACGTCCACCAGCAGCGTAAGCCCCGGCCACGGGTCCTCTCTCAACTGTGCCCAGCCGGGCGGTACGGTGCCGGTTCGCTGGCCTCCGCGCCGCCATTGGGGGTCGCGAACGAACACCGGAGCGTTGCCCTTTCCGCGTTTGCCTGCCTTCTTGATCCAATCCCTGGCAGCGCCGATCGGGACCGCGCAGAGCTCCTCTGCCCGCGGGCGGGGTGGATCGTCACCGGTGGAGAAGAGCGCGCGCCAGAAGACATGGACGTCGGTGTCGGCCGCATCGCGGACGTAGGGCGAGACGTCCACGTCGAAGCCCGTGAGATCCGGATCGGTATCGAAGAGATCATCGAGATCCTTCCGGCGGATGACCCGCCGCGGGGGATCGACGTCACTTGGCGCGGGGAGCGCCGCCGGGGCGACGTCGGCAAGCCGCAACAAGTGCTGTCGAGCGGCCTTCATCTCTTCGATCGTGTAGGGAAGCGCGAGCTCCGCCGCGTTCTTTTCGTCCTCTTGTCCGTCGAGAAGATCGATCCAGCGGACATCGGCGCCATCCTCCAGTTCCGCGTAGCGGTTTGCACGGCCGAAGCGCTGCACCATGGAAGGCCAGGGCGCGAGCTCCGTGAACAGGACCGCCGCGGAGATGTCCACACCCGCCTCCACCGCTTGGGTGGATATGACGATCAGGTCCTTCGAGCCTTTGCCGTTTTCCTTCCCGTTGACGGAGAGTTTCGCCATCTCGCGTCGGCGATCGGCAGGACGAAAGCGCGCGTGGACGAGAGCGAGCTCCGGCGCCGCTTCTCCCTGCTCCTCGATCCTCTTCCCGAGTGCGGCATGGAGCGCCTGTGCCCGCGTCACCCGGTTGACGATCACCAGCGTCATACTGCCGGGCTGGTGCGCATCGAGCACCGAATCCGCGAGCTTGCCGACATAGGCGCCGATGTCGGCGGTCCTGGCAGTGGCCGGTACTGCATTCGCCCGGCTCAGGGTCTTCTTCGCGGTCGCGAGCCGCCAAAGCCGATCGTCCTCCGGCCGCGGCTCGACCTCCCAAAGCCGATCGCCATCTTCCGCCTGCGGATCGGCCTCCCTCAGTACCGGCGGAGAGTAGTCCACGGTCCGGAGCCACTTCGGATCGAGTGTCGCGGAGATCCACAGGCTGCGTGCCGAGCGGCTCCGCAGACCGCCGTTTCGCGCAGCGCGAGCGGCCTCGCATCTCCGAAACGCTTCGAGCTGGGCCGAGGTAGCGCGTCCTGCGCTCATGAGCTGCACTTCGTCGAACACCCACTGCGTGTCCTCGTGGAGAAGCGCGAACTCCATCGGCCAGATGGCGCGCGAAGAAGCGTAGCCGCGCATGAGCGCGCGGCTCAGCAGCATGTCCTGCGTTCCGACGATGACCGCGGGCCGCTCGGGATGGTCGAGCCAGCGTGCCGACTCGACACCGCCCATGAGCACGTGGACGTCTTCCTCGGGCAGGGGGAGCACGTTGTTTTCGTCTACTCCGGCCTGCTTCAGCTTCTCGAACCACTCATTGACCGACCGGACGGTCTGATCGACCAACGTGCGCATCGGCAGGCACCAGACGAGACGTCTCCGCGTCGTCTCCGGCGCTCGCATCCGGTGTGCTGCCCAGCCGAGGGTGACGGCGGCCGTTTTCCCCGAGCCCGTCGGCGCAATCAGGATCTCCGGCCATTCGCGCGCCGTGAACTTGTGCTGCCAAGCGTCGGGGCGCACACCTTCTCCGAACACGGTCCGATAGATACTCGCGCTGTCCATACCCTCTCTCCAATCAGCACACGTCTCTATCGCACTGTAAACATCGTCCTGGGAACCCGTAACGATCTCGCCGAATGCCATACACCATGCACGAGGCAGTCGACCAGGCAGTCCGTCTCAAGCGGCTCGTCGCCGGTACGGCATTCAAAGGCTCAACCCCCTGCCTGGGCAGTGTCCTCCTCCGCGCCATCGGCATCCGCCAGAAGCTCCGAAAGCTGCGCTGCCGTCTCGGGACCGAACCGGCGCTCGGCCAAACGAAGCAGTAAAGCGATGCCCTGCTCCCGGCCCTGGGCGATGCCTCGCGCGATCGCCCGCTCCTCCCATTCCCTCGTCCTCGCCTCCATCAACGTCGCCATCTCCGTTCCTCCCTGCCCTTCTTTCAATCGTCGCTCCAACTCCTCGAACGGCGGCAAGTCATCGTTCCCGTACCGCCCTCCCGGATGCCTCGCCCGTGCATGATACCCCTCGCGCAGCCCTCTCTCCTCCTCTCCCGCGTAACGCTCGAACGCCTCCACCAGCAACCGCGGCCGTACCTCCGCCGGGCTCGTCTCCAGACGAATCAACATCGTCATCCGGTTGTCCGGCGGCAGCCCGGCGCCATCGTCCGCCCGCGCCCGCTCATCGAGCAGTGCGTGGGCCCGCGCCTCGTTGCCAATCCAGTCCGCCGTCCTCGGCGGCGCCACCGGCCCCGGCCGTGCACCCGCCGCTGTCCACGGACGTTCTCCGTTGTAGACGACCACCGGCAACACCGGCGGCTCACGTCCCTCCGCCTTGAACGTCCCGTTGTGGCGCAGATGACGGTGCAGCAGGTAGACGTACTCGTGCATCCGCCACGCCATGTCGGGGTCCACGCCGGACTGGAACTCGAACAGGATGAGGAGACCGGGCCGTTCGCCGTTGGCCAGCGGCGGGCCGCCCGAGAGACTGCCGAGCTTGAACTCGACACGCCAGACCATGTCGCCGATGCGGTGGTGGAGGTCGGAGCCGACGTACTCGGCGTTCATCCGGCTGAGTGTCGGGAAGTCGAGTTGGCCGCACCACTCGGGTGCGAGGAAGCCGCGCAGGGTGTCTTTGACCATGCGGACCTGGGAGAAGATGAGTTTGTAGGCGGGGTCGGAGGAGGCCACGCCGGGCAGGGTGAGGGAAGCCATGTCCCGGCAGTAGCGACCGTCGCCTCGTCACTTGTACGGCATGAGCCTGATTTGCGTGGCATCGGTCCGGTGCCGAGAAGGAGAACGGGCTCGGCCCGGCCGCCGTGTTTGCCGGACCCCGTGCGGATGTGCGGCGCTGGCTCTGGCCCAGTTCAGCAGAACCCGGTTTCGGTAAATGCGTTATCCATACCGACGCGGTTGCACGAGGGATCGCCTGATTCCCGGCCGGGCGGATCACCCGCCGCGCCCACCGCCATCGCCCTCGTCGATCGGCCGGCACAGTCCGTACCCGCGAAACCTCCCCGCCCCGATCAGCACCGGCCCGCATACGGGTTCGTCGAAAATGACCACGGCATGGCCGTGCCGGCGCCGGCCACCGTCGTGCTTGCGGGCCAGTTGCGGAAACTCCCTCGCGTGGGGAACGCCTTCGACCAGGGAGACCGGGTGCAGCAAGACTTCACGGGGGCGCGGAAGGCCGACGTGCCCGCACATGTCCTTCACGCTCTCGGCGGACTGCTCCCACCGGTCCTTGCCGTCGAAGTGCCGGTTCAGCACCACCGGGGTCACACTGGCCCAGACGCGAGACGCCTTGGTCCAGGTCTGGGGATCGAGATTCTCCGGCGGGCGTTCCCGGGCTTCGAGCTCGATGGAGCACTCGAGCCGGTCGCCGTCGAACAAACGGAGGTCGTCGCGCGGCAGGCCGGTCTCCGGGTCCGTCAGGATGGGTTCCAGGCAGCGGCCGGCCTCTTGCGGCTCCCGCCCGCGAGGCAGGATCAGGGCCAGGCCCATGATGCGGCCGTCCGCGTGCTGCGAGCCCGCGAAGGCCAGCGGCGCCACGGCCAAGTGCGGCGCCGCGCTCGCCTTGCCGTCCCGGCGATGGCCGCTGAACCACTCCGGGGGCGGTTGCTCCGGGCACTTGCGCATCAGCAGGCCGCGCAGCGCCGTCGTGAGCTTGAGCGTTGCCGGGAGGGATACACGCTTGCCGGCGATCGCAAGGACGACGAGGTGCGGGTCGAACACCGAATGGGGCACCGCTTCGGGTAAAGACTCTGCTCGCGGACGGTCGTATCCCTGCCACCTGCCGGGGACCGGCCGCATGGGTGGCGGCGGCTGGCCGTCCGGGAACCGGCCGGCGAGACGTTCCTTCAATCTGTCGACGTGCCGCCTTTGCTCGCGAGGATTTCGCCGGCGACCTCGGCCACTTCCTTCGCACTCTGCCGCAGCAAGTCGATCTCGTATCGTGTCAGCATCCGGGGAGCGGGCGAGGTACCGAGCCTCCGATTGAGCAAGGCAATCGAAGGCGTGGCCGAAATGCTCCCGCCACCACTTCTCGAAGTCCGGTCCGTGTTTCCGTCGGAGCTCATGGAGTTGCCCTTCTGATGGATTCAACTTGGCCGAATACGGCTTGCCGGTCAATGCGACCGCACCGACGATTGTACCGCCCTGCTTCTCGATCCAGCCGCGCAGGTTCGCCAGTGTACCGCCCTGGCCGATGAAGTCGTCCACCATCACGTACTCGCGGCCCCTCTTGACCTCGCCTCCAAAGGCGGCCTGCCTGGCGAGCCGGCCATAGCCGTCGGCCCCGGTGTGGCCGACGACGTTGGTTTGCACGACGGAAATGTCGAACGGGATACCCAGGCGTTCGCTCAGGAGCTTTGCCAGTGCAGCGGGGATCGCGTTGAAGCCGTCGCGCTCGTAGGCGTGGGCGCTGACCAGCACGGGCCGGGCGGCCTCCACCTGCTCAAGAGTCGGTGCACCGACGCGATTCCTGCCTCATCCACCAATGCGCAGACGAGGTTCGTTGCAGCCGCGGCATCAAGGAGTCGACCCTTGTCCGATTTGCGGAACATCACGCCGTTCAACAGACTGTCACGGAACAGCGCTTCCGCGGCGCGATGCGGCGCTTCCAGGCTGGTACGGTGAATTTCCTGAGCAATTCGGGCTGATCGAAGCGCGTCACGATCAGGGGAAGCATCACCTTGCCGGCGCGATGCGCTTCCAGAAGGGCCAACTCCATGCGGTTGGCCTGTGATTGCACGGAATCGAGGAGCACGCAGGGCTTGATCTCGCCCGTCCCGGGATCGATGCGTTCCTCCGTGGCGTACTTGCCCTCTTCGTAAGTTGGCGGGAACACCTTGTCACCGGGCCACCCGCCGGCTGATGGTTGGTCACGCAACGAAACGAAACGCCGCGGCCGTGCCCGCGACCGCGTCTCGCAGGGTCTTCAGATCGAGCGTCATGTGTTTCTCCATTGCCTGTCTCCGTCGTGTTCGAGTTCCGGCCATCAAGCGGCGGCTGAGCCGGCGTAAAGTTGCTGTAGTACTGGTTCGGTTGTACCCGACGCGCGCAATAGACCTCTTCGATACCCTTGGCGAGAAGGGCCGGACGAGGCAGGGGGCTTTCATGAAGGTCGCGCAGCGCAACCAGGGAGCGCAGGGTCTCGATGTCCACCATCGAAGTCCATATCGGCCACTCGAAACGAAACTCTCCGAGCCGGTGCGCGGCATCCCCCACGTCGAGCGTTGCAGAAGAATCGGACGCTTCCGGTGGGAGATCTCCAAGCCGGTCATGCGGGCCGGGGTGCGTGCACGGGATCACGATGACGTCTCCGGGCCGGATATCGACCGGATCGGAAGTCACGTCCTTGCGGCTCGTTCCGGCCCCGCGCCAACGGATGATCCGGCGATCCGAAAGATTCGAGTCCTCCACGCCTTCCGAATCTTCTTCGGGCCGATCGGCGGTCCGAGCGCCTTCCACGTCGGCGCTGAAGTCGTCCGTATCCTTCCCGGCCAGCCAGCGCTTGAACACGCCGATCGGCACCGGCAACGTCTCGCTGCTGCCTGGTGGGCACAGGGTCAGGGATTCGATGGCATCGTCCTGTGCGTCCGCGCCGGTCAGGTCGATGTCCGCACGCCAGCAGACCTGTACGTCCGGGACGCTTTCCCGCGGGCCGCGCAGAAAATGCGCCACGTCCGGCGAGGGCCGCGGTTCCGGCGCGGTCTGCGCCCAGCAATCGACGTGCGCGGGGAGCATCACCGGCGCATCGGCCGACGGCGCGTCGAGACCGGCGAGGGAATCGCCTTCCGCCAACAGGCGATCGAGATGGGCGATGCCGAAATCGACCTCGCCGTCTTCATTCTCGTGATCGCCAAGCCATTTCCAGGTGCGGGTCAACGCTTCGCCGTACACCGGATCCTTCTTGGCGCTGCGCGCCGGCTTGGCCTGATCGGCGCGAATGAGAATCCAGGCGCGGGCTTCGATCTCCCGCCCCATGCGGTTCAGGCGCCCGAAGCGCTGGCGCAAGGCGTCGAGGCTCGCGCACTCGGTGACCAAGCCGTCGAAGTCGAGATCGGCCCCGACTTCGAGGGTCTGGGTGGCGACGACGATGACCGGTTTTTCCAGTCGGCGGCCGGTGGCTTGGTTCGAGTGGAGGTCCAGGTTGCGAAGCCGCCGGACCATCGCGTCCTTGTCCACGGGACGCATGCGGCCGGTCAACAGGACGGCCTCGACCTCCTCCCTCTCGCGCAGCCGACGGAAGGTTTCGCGGGCGGTCGCCACTCGATTGACGAACACGACGACGGCCCGCCGACCGCCGTTCAGAAGATCCAGAGCGCTTTGCACCAGCGCCTTCGAGAATCGGCCGGATGCCTTGTCGTCCTTCGCATTGGAAATCGGCCGTAGCGCCGCCGGCTTGTTGGCCAACTGCCGCCGGCCGAGCGGATGGTCCGGGTCGCGGCCGTCGTCGGACAAGTCCCTGAATACGTCGTCAATCCCCGGCGGCGGCGTCGCCGACATCACCACCGGGTGGAAACGCCGCCGAAGCGGCTCATGTGCCCAGGTCCGATAACGGCGAACGGCCCGCAAGGTCTGCAAGAACGGCTGCGCGCAATGCGCTTCGTCGAGCAGGATGAGGCTGTCGTTGGCAACGAGTCCCGCGTAGATCGGCCAGGTTCCGGCACCGCGGCCGTAGGCGCGAAACAACAGCCGGGAGCCGATCTGGTCCACCGTCGAGGCAACGATGGCCGGTTGCAGAGGGTTGCGCGCCCAGGCTTCCGATCGATACATGCCGCCGCGCAGCGCGTACACGGCGAGCGGCCGCTCGCCCCCGAATCCGGTGGCTGCGCCGTGGGCGATGCGCCGCAGATCGTCCGCGACGACCTTCAGAATGCCGTCTACGGCCTGCTCCAGCTTCTCCGCCAGCTGGCGCGCACGTTCATATGCTTCGTCGACGATCACCCGTCGATCCACCACGAAGAAGATGCGGCGTGGCGTGGTGATCGCCTGCCCGGAATCCAGTCGCGCCGCCTGAGCCGCCAAGGCGAACAGGGCGATGTCCATGCAGGCGGTTTTCCCGGATGCAGTCGGCAAGGCGATAGCGTCGGGCCAGGAAGACGACATTGCTCCGCTTGCGCCCGAAGGAGCGTCTACCCCCGGTAAATCCGCCGAGGCCGCCTCGCATTCCAGCACCCTCTTCGCCAAATCCTTCTGCCAGCAAAAAGGGCGCTTGCCCCACAGTGCGACAAAGAATTCCGCGAAATCCGTGGCGTATGGATCATCGGGGGTCATGGCCGACCTCTCCCACCTCTCCTCGGGCGATCCGGACCGGTCCCGTTTCCCCGAACCTGGATCAAGATCCTGGTCGAACGAAGGGAGGCGATCCGCCGGATCTCGACATCCGACAGTGGAAGCTCGCGACGCCCCCGGCGCGTGAGCGGCCGGTCTCCGGGCGCCGGCCCTCGCCACACCTCTTCAGGACCCGAATGCCTCAGAGCAAGGCTTCGGCGAAGTCGAACGTTCCCGACCCGATTCAGGATCCTTGCCGGCCGCTTCGGTTCACCCCAATCCCCCAAACGCCCCCTCCCTCCGCTCATGGGCGAGCAGCATCGCCTTGCGGTTCAGGCCACCGCCGTAGCCGACGAGGCTGCCGTTCGTGCCGATGACCCGATGGCAGGGAAGGACGATCGCGATGGGGTTGGCGCCGTTGGCGGCGCCGGCGGCGCGCGCTGCGCCGGTGCGCCCCACCGCCCGGCGGGCGAGCTCGCCGTAGCTCCAGGTCTCGCCGTAGGGGATGCGGGCGAGCTCGGCCCATACCTTGCGCCGGAACGGGGTGCCCTCGGGCTCCACGGCCATCTCGAACTCCCGGAGCTCGCCGGCGAAGTAGGCTTCGAGCTCCGCCGTCTCGCGGGCGAGGCCCGCGTCGTCCCGAACCCAGTCCGGGCCGGGTTCCAGCGGCTTTGCCGCCCCGCGGCGGGGTGAGTCGGGCCGCGACGGGTCGCGGTCCGGAATGGTGACGTGACGGACCGCGACATCGTCCTTCGCGACGAGGAGGCGTCCGATGGGGGATTCGTACCAGGCGTATCTCACGGGGTTGTCCTCGGTTGCGATGTCTCGTTCGTTTCGGGTGTGGCGATGACCCCGTCCCCTGCCGATGGCGTTGCCCGGTTCAACCACTCCATTCAACTTCCGTCGAGGCTGACGATGTCGCCCGAGGTCCGTTCGGCGGCATCACCTTGTTCCGTCGAAGCTGACGATGCCATGCCGGCAGTCTGTCCAGCGGCATCACCTTGTTCCGTCGAAGCTGACGATGCCGTGCCGGCAGACTGTCCAGCGGCATCCCCTTCCCTTGCTCCGTCGAGCTTGACGATGCCGCCCCCGTGGCCCGCCCGGCGATTTCCTCTTGCCCCGTCTCCCGCAGGTGTTTGTCGAATTCTCCAAGCGCAAGGCCCGCCCACTCGGTGGCTTCGGTCGCATTGCTGTCCAGGACGGACGTTCGTTCGCGGTCAAGAATACACTTCACAAGGCAGTGTCCGGGGCGATTCGACAAGCAGAAACCGGCTGCGGTGGAGCTGCACGATGAGCTTGCCGGATGAATCGGCGGAGAAGGTGATACTGACGGCGGACACGGCGGTGGAACGTCCGCATTTGCCATCGCCCGAGACGCTGCGCGGGAGCTTGCCGTTGGCGGACGGTAGGTACTTCGACCGGGGGTACCCTGGTGCGGTGGACAGAGCGGGCCCTGCGACGTCCAGGGCGTGGTGCGATCGATTCCCCGTTCGACTTAGTATGCGCATCCCGATTCCTTGTCCGCTGGAGCAGCCGTGAGCCTGAATACGTGCGATTACCCGTCACGCCGCAGCGTGGTGCTCTCGACCGGCGGGATGGTCACGGCGAGTCAGCCCCTGGCCGCGCAGGCCGGCCTGGCGGCGTTGCGGGCCGGCGGGAACGCGGTCGACGCGGCGCTGGCGACCGCAGTCACCCTGACCGTGGTGGAGCCGACCTCGAACGGCATCGGCAGCGACGCCTTCGCGATCGTGTGGGACGGCGGGAAGCTGCATGGCTTGAACGCATCCGGTCCCGCCCCGCGAGCGCTCTCCGCCGAGGCGTTGCGTGCGGCCGGTCACACGGTGTTCCCCGAGCGCGGCTGGACGAGCGTCTCCGTCCCCGGTGCGCCGGATGCATGGGGCACGCTGCACGAGCGATTCGGACGACTGCCCTTCGAATCCCTCTTCGTCGACGCGATCCGTCTCGCGGAGGACGGGTTTCCGGTCTCGCCGGTGGTCTCGCAGCTTTGGCGCCGGGCTGGTCCCGTCTTCATCGGCACTGGAGACACCGCCCTGGACGAATGGGCGAGGGTGTTCACCTTCGGCGGGCGAACCCCCGACGCGGGGGAGGTCTGGTGCAGCGCGGGGCACGCGGAGACGCTGCGTCGGCTGGCTTCGGAGGGGCCTCGGGAATTCTACGAAGGCGCGCTGGCGGAGCGCATCGCGGAGTACGCCCGGACCACCGGCGGCATGCTCGACGGCGACGATCTCGCGGCGTTTCACAGCGAATGGGTAGCGCCGATTTCCATCGCGTACCGGGATCACGAGGTCTGGGAGATCCCGCCGAACGGGCAGGGGATCGCGGCATTGCAGGCGCTCGGAATCGTCGAAGGCACCGCCATGCACGAGTCGCCGCACGCAAGCGCCGAGAGCTGGCACTACCAGATCGAGGCGATGAAGCTCGCGTTCGCGGACGCCTACCGCTACGTGGCGGACCCGCGCCGCGCGGACGTGCCGGTGAGTGGCCTGCTCGACGCCGGCTACCTTGCCTCGCGCAGGTCCCTGATCGGGGAGCGCGCGCAAGCATACGGTCCGGGCCGACCGCCGGGCGGCGGGACGGTGTACCTCTGCGCGGCGGACCGCGACGGCATGATGGTGAGCTACATCCAGTCGAACTACATGGGGTTCGGGTCCGGGGTCGTGGTGCCGGGAACCGGGATCGCGCTCCAGAACCGCGCGGCCGGCTTCACCCTGGAGCCAGGGCATCGCAACGAGGCCGCGGGCGGCAAGCGGCCCCGGCATACCATCATCCCCGGATTCCTCACCCGCGGTGGCGCCCCGGTGGGACCGTTCGGGGTGATGGGCGGCGAGATGCAGCCGCAAGGGCATCTCCAGGTGGTCTCGTCGATGCTCGACTACGGCCTGAATCCGCAGAGCGCGCTCGACGCGCCGCGCTGGCGGGTGGTGCCGGACGGGGTCGTGCTGGAGCCGGAGGTCGGCACGGACGTGGTCGATGGGCTCCGCCGCCGCGGTCACCAGGTCGGCGTCGCCCCCGACCGTCTCGATTTCGGACGCGGCCAGATCATCCGCCGCCTCGATTCGGGGGTGTACGTGGGGGGCACGGAGCCGCGCACCGATGGAGTGGTCGCCGCCTGGTGACCGTCCCCTCGTGTCGGCGCGGGCATGTTCGTGGCCGCCGACCGCCGACCGCCGACCGCTGGCCACTGGCCGGAACCGGAGCATCGATCCCGCCTGATGCATCCTTGACCTGGATCAATGCCGATCGCGCAGGGCGCCGCTAGAAGATCCCGAAGCTGCAATTCGTGGGATATCGACGGCGGGAGCCGGGATGGCCGGGAGCGAGGGACGGGTACTTCCGGTCGGACCCGGTCCCGGCGGTCCGGAGCCGTTGACGCGAGCCGCGGTCGTCGCGCTCACCCTCTGTACGTTCGGCGCCGTGGCCGACGAGCCGCCGGAGGAACGTCAGGTCGAGCTGGTGCGGATGCTGCGGCACGATTGCGGTGCGTGCCACGGGCTGCGGCTCGACGGTGGCCTCGGCCCGCCGCTCACCCCCGAGACGCTTGCCGGGGTCGCGCCGGCGGTGCTCGAACAGGTCGTCCTGGAGGGACGGCGCGGCACGCCCATGCCGCCGTGGAAGGCGCTGCTCAGTCCCGGGGAGGCGCGCTGGATGGTGCGTGCGATGCAGACCGGAGGGATCGACGAGTGATTCGCCGGACCGCACACCGGATCCGGACCGCCGGCTTCCTCGTGCTGCTCTGTGGATGCGTCGCCGCCGCCGCTCATCAAGTCGGCGATCTCCGGGGCACCGGGGACCTCGGGATCGTGATCGAACGCGCTTCGGGACGGGTGGTCGTGGTCGACACCACCGCCCGGAGCGCGCTGGGCCGCATCGGTGGCCTCGGCGATCTGTCCCACGCCTCGGCGGTGTACTCGCGCGATGGCCGCTACGCGTACGTGTTCGGCCGGGATGGGGGACTGAGCAAGCTCGATCTGCTGGCGCTGCGCATCGAACGCCGGATCGTCCAGGCCGGCAACAGCATCGGGGGGGCGATCTCGCAGGACGGCTCGCTGGTGGCGGTGTCCAACTACGAGCCGGGCGGGGTCAGGATCTTCGACGCGGCGACCCTCGATCCGGTCGCCGACATCCCGGCCGGGATCGACGACCGGCGCTCGAAGGTGGTCGGGCTGGTCGATGCGCCGGGCCGGCGGTTCGTGTTCACCCTCTACGAGGCTGGCGAGATCTGGGTGGCCGACGTGGACGGATCCGGCCGCGTGCAGCTCGAAAAGTTCCCGCGTGTCGGCGACCAACCCTATGACGCGCTGATCACCCCCGACGGTCGCCACTACATCGCGGGCCTCTTCGGTGAGGACGGACTCGCATTGCTCGATCTGTGGCATCCGGACGAGGGCGTCCGCCGCATCCTGCCGGGCTACGGGCGGGGCGAGGCGCCTCTGCCGGTCTACAAGATGCCGCACCTCGAAGGGTGGGCGGTCGCCGGCGAGCGGTTGTTCGTACCCGCGGTGGGGCGCCATGAGGTGCTGGTGCTCGACCGGCGAACCTGGGCCGAGCGGGGGCGGGTGCCCATGCCCGGCCAGCCGATCTTCGTGGTCGCGAGGCCGGACGGGCGCGAGGTGTGGGTGAACTTCGCGCTGCCGAACAACGACCGGGTGGAGGTGGTCGATACCGAGACCGGCGCCGTCACCCGCTCGCTTCGGCCCGGCCGGGGGGTGCTGCACATGGAGTTCACCCCGCGCGGCGAGCAGGTCTGGATCTCGGTACGCGACGAGAACCGCGTCGACGTCTACGACACCCGCAGCCACGAGAAGCTCGCCGAGGTTCCGGCCGAGCAGCCGAGCGGCATCTTCTTCTCGGCCCGCGCCCACCGCATCGGTCTGTAGTGGACGGCCTCGCCCTGCCCGGCCCCCCGGTTCTCGATGCGCTGGACCGGCGGCTGCTCGACGAGCACCAGCGCGGCTTCCCGATCTGCGAGGCGCCGTTCGCGGAGATCGCGAATCGTCTCGACTGCGAGGCGAACGAGGTGCTTCGGCGCCTGGCCGCCCTCGAGCAACGCGGGGTGGTGAGCCGGGTCGGCCCGGTATTCGCCCCGGGGCGTGTCGGCGCGAGCACCCTGGCGGCGATGGCGGTCCCCCCGGCGCGGCTCGAGTCGGTCGCCGAACGTGTGAACCGCTATCGGGCGGTCAACCACAACTATGAGCGCGAGCACGAGTTCAATCTCTGGTTCGTGCTCACCGCCGCGGGCGTGGACGAGCTGGACCAGACCCTCGCGGACGTCCGGCGGTGTACCGGCTTCGAGGTACTGGACCTGCGCCTCGAACGGTCCTACCACATCGACCTCGGGTTCCCCCTTTGGCGCCGGCCGCCGGCGGGGGCGCGTACCGCGGCCACCGGCGCGGGTCCGCCCGCCGCGGCGGCGGCGCTCGATGCTCTCGACCGACGCCTCCTGGGGGCCATCGAGGACGGACTGTCGCTCACCGCCCGTCCGTATGCGGCGGTAGCGAGGCGCATCGGCCTCTCCGAGGCGCAAGTGATGGAGCGGCTCGGGCGGTTGCTGGGCGACGGCGTCATCAAGCGCATGGGGGTGATCGTTCGTCATCACGAGCTCGGCTACCGCTCCAACGCGATGGTGGTGTTCGATGCCCCGGACGATCGGGTGGACGTCCTCGGCAGGCGGCTCGCGCAGGTCGCGCTGGTCACCCTCTGCTACCGGCGCACCCGTTGCCCTCCGGTGTGGCCGTACAACCTCTATTGCATGCTCCACGGGCGGGATCGGGGCGAGGTGACGGGCTGGGTGGAAGAGCTGCTTCCGGATGCGGTCGGAGACCTCGACCGCGCGGTGCTGTTCAGCCGCCGGCGGTTCCGCCAGCGTGGCGCACGCTATTTTCGCCGGCGCGGCGCCCGCCATGCTCCGGGCCGCGCCTCCGCGGGGATGGAGGCTGTGGTCCATGGATGATCTCGACCGTGCCGTCATCGACGCGCTGCAGGATGGCATGGCGGTGTGCGAGCGCCCGTTCGCGGCGGAGGCCGAGGCGCTGGGCGTGGAGGAGGCCATCCTCATCGAGCGGTTGCGCCGCCTGCTCGCGGACGGCGTGCTCACCCGCTTCGGACCGATGTACGACGCCGAGCGCCTTGGCGGGGCGGTCACCCTCGCCGCCATGCGGGTCCCTCCCGAGCAGCTCGATGTGGTGGCGGCCGACGTCAATGCCTTCGAGGAGGTGGCGCACAACTACGAGCGCGAGCACGAGTTGAACCTGTGGTTCGTGCTCGCCACCGAGACGCCCGCGGCGATCGCGCCGGTCCTCGAAGCGATCGCGTCGCGAACCGGATACCCGGTCTACGACATGCCGAAGCTGGAGGAGTACTACATCGGGCTCAGGCTGCACGCATCGACGCGCCCTCGCCACGCGCGGCGATGCGATCCGCGGACCGGCGCCGTACGCGGCGCTCAGGCGCTGACGACGAGCGGGCCTGTCGCCCGACGACCCGTGGCCGAACCTCCCGACGCGATGGACCGCGCCATCGTCGCCGCCACCCAGGCAGGACTGCCGCTGGTTCCCCGACCCTGCCATGCGATCGCCGCGGAGCTCGGCCTCGACCCGGCCGAGGTCATGCGGCGCCTGCAACGCATGCTCGCCACCGGCGCGATCCGGCGCATCGCCGCGGTGCCGAACCATTACGCCCTCGGCTACCGCGCCAACGGCATGTCGGTGTGGGACGTCGATGATGCGGAGGTCGGGGAGGCGGGCCGCAGCATCGGTGCGCTCGCCTTCGTCAGCCACTGCTACCTTCGTCCCCGGCATCCGCCGCTCTGGCCGTACAACCTGTTCGCGATGGTGCATGGTCGCAGCCGCGCGGAAGTCGAAGCGCACGTCGCCGGGATCGCGGCGAAGCTGGGCGGGCAGCAGCGTGCCCACGACGTCCTGTACAGCCGTCGCATCCTGAAGAAGACCGGGCTGCGGCTCCGACAATCCCTGACGGGCGTGCCGAATGCGGACTAGAGCGGGAATGGGCGGGCGTCGCATGGATTCGAATTCGATCGCGACGTCAGCGCCGGTTCCGACGGTGCGCGGCGAGGGCGCGACAAGCTGAGGCGCAGCCATGTTCCGAATCTCCCAGTACATGCACGAGCTGATCGAGCCGACACCGATCGGACCGGCGCGGCGACCGCGCGGGCCGGTGGTGATCTGGAACCTCATCCGGCGCTGCAACCTGACCTGCAAGCACTGCTACTCGATCTCCGCGGACCGCGATTTCCCCGGCGAGCTCTCCACCGCGGAGGTCTTCACGGTCATGGACGACCTCGATGCGTTCGGGGTGCCGGTGCTCATCCTGTCCGGTGGCGAGCCGCTGCTGCGGCCGGACATCTTCGAGATCTCGCATCGCGCGAAGGCTCTCGGCTTCTACGTGGGGCTCTCGACCAACGGCACCCTCATCGGCGAGCACAACATCGAAGCGATCGCCGGCGTCGGCTACGACTACGTGGGGATCAGCCTCGACGGGATGCGCGAGACCCACGACCGCTTCCGCCGCGAGGAGGGCGCCTTCGACGCCTCGCTGCACGGCATCCGGCTGTGCCGTGAGCACGCCCTCAAGGTGGGGCTGCGCTTCACCCTGACGAAGGACAATGCGACGGATCTCCCCGACCTGCTCGCGCTCATGGTCCGCGAACAGATCGACAAGTTCTATCTCTCCCACCTCAATTACGCGGGACGCGGGAACCGCAACCGCAAGTCCGACGTGGTGCACCGCACCACCCGCACATCGATGGATCTGCTCTTCGAGACCGCCTGGCGCGACGCCGCCGACGGCGCCGGGCGCGAGTACGTCACCGGGAACAACGACGCGGACGGGGTCTACCTCCTGCACTGGGCGGCGCGGCGCTTCCCGGATCGGGTCGGGCGCCTGCGCGCCAGGCTCGTCCAATGGGGCGGGAACTCCTCCGGCGTGAACATCGCCAACATCGACAACCTTGGAGTGGTGCACCCCGATACGTTCTGGTGGCACTACCCGCTCGGCAACGTGCGCGAGCGGCCCTTCTCCGAGATCTGGCGCGAGCCGCGCGATCCGGTCATGGCGGGCCTCAGGCGACGACCACGGCCGGTCAAGGGGCGCTGCGGGGAATGCGGCTATCTCGACGTATGCGGCGGTAACACCCGGGTGCGGGCCCACCAGACCACCGGCGACGCCTGGGCCGAGGATCCCGCCTGCTATCTCTTCGACGAGGAGATCGACCGACGGCCCGCCGGCGAACGGGTGGCATGAGGGGCAGGCGGCGACCGCTGGGGCGGTCGCTTGGCGATTCCGCTGCGCGGAATCGCGGGCGCCCCAGCCAGCGCCGCGGGTGGGCGGGGAACAGGGTTGTCCCATGCTGGCGGCGACCGCTGGCGTGGTCGTTTGGCGATTTCGCTGCACGGAATCGCGGATGCCCCAGCCAGCACCGCGGACATGCGGCAGGCCGGGTGGCGAGCATGGTGACCGCCCTGGCGCTGTTCTCGGCATCGGCGGCGTTCGCCGCCGATGCTCCGCCGGACGCCGAGGCGTTGTTCGACCGGCACTGCGCGTCCTGCCACGGGGCCGACCGGCTCGGGGGCGTCGGACCTGCCCTGCTGCCGGGCAACCTCAAGCGGTTGCGCCGGGCCAGAGCCGCCTCGGTGATCGCCGAAGGCCGGCCCGCCACCCAGATGCCGGGCTTCTCCGGCGTGCTTGGCGAGCCGGCCATCGCGGCGCTGGTCGATCTCGTCTACACCCCTCTCGAGGATGTGCCGCGCTTCGGCAGGCCCGAGATCGAGCGCACCCGCATCGTCCATCGGCGGCTCGACCGCCTGGGCGGCGAGCCGGTGTACGCCGCCGATCCCCTGTCGCTGTTCATCGTCGTCGAACAGGGCGACCACCACGCCACCGTGCTCGACGGCGACCGCCTCGAGCCGCTGCACCGCTTCCCCACCCGCTTCGCCCTCCACGGCGGACCGAAGTTCTCGCCGGAGGGACGCTTCGTCTACCTCGCCTCGCGCGACGGGTGGATCACCCAGTACGACCTCTACAACCTGACCCCGGTGGCGGAAATCCGCGCCGGCATCAATACCCGCAATCTCGCGGTTTCCGGCGACGGCCGCTACGTGATGGTCGCGAACTACCTGCCGCATACCCTGGTGCTGCTCGACGCGGCGGGCCTCGTCCCGCTCTCGGTGATCCCGGTCGAGAATGGTCGCGGCGAGACGTCGCGGGTGAGCGCGGTCTACGCGGCGCCACCGCGCGGCAGCTTCGTGGCGGCGCTCAAGGACCTGCCGGAAGTGTGGGAGATCGCGTATCGAGATCCGTCCGGCGGGTCGTCCCCGCTCCCGGTGGTCCGTACCGGCGGGCTTGCGCTCCGACGGCTCGCCCTCGCCGGGATCCTCGACGATTTCTTCTTCGACCCGGCCTACCAATATCTGATCGGCGCCTCCCGCGAAGGCTTCGGCCAGGTCGTGGAGCTCGACTCCGGACGCAGCATCGCCGACATCGACCTGCCGGGGCTGCCGCACCTGGGCTCCGGCATCACCTGGGAGGTCGGTGGACGCACCGTACTCGCGACCCCGAACTTGAAGGAAGGGGTGGTCAGCGTCATCGACATGGCAACCTGGCGTACCGTCAAGCGCATCGAGACCCTCGGCCCCGGCTTCTTCATGCGCAGCCACGAGAGATCGCGCTACGCGTGGGTGGACGTGTTCTTCGGGCCGCACCGCGACGCGGTGCACGTGATCGACAAGTCGAGCCTGGAGATCGTCAAGACCCTGCGCCCCGCGCCGGGCAAGACCGCGGCCCACGTCGAGTTCACCCGCGACGGGCGCTACGCGCTGCTCAGCATCTGGGACCCGCAAGGCGCGGTGGTGGTCTACGACGCCGACACCCTGGAGGAGGTCAAACGCCTCCCGATGAGCAAGCCCTCCGGCAAGTACAACGTCTACAACAAGATCACCCGCTCGCGCGGCACGAGCCACTGACCGCGTGCTCGCGGGCCTGCGCCTTGCCGCCGCCGGCGCGTTCGGATTGCATCGCCTCCCCCTCCCCGGACGACCCCGAATGGAATGCGGCAGGGTCGGGCCGCGGTCCCGCCGACCCGCCCCCGATCCGGCTCCGGGGCGACTTGACCGAGGTCAAGGAGACGACCGGTGTCGGACCATAGGTTTCGGTGGGCCGGTCTTTCGCGCGGAACGAACCGGTTCCTCGTCCGTCGGCGCGCTGGTCGGGGACGCCCGGCGACCGCTCCGGCGATCGCCCCTTGCAATGGAGTGATGCCCATGTATCCGTCCGGGCGATTTCTTCCCGTCCTGGCTGCCGCGATCCTCGTGTTCCCGCCTCTCGCCGGCGCCGGCAGCCACGGTGGCGGCGCCAAGGTCTTCGAGCGGGTCTGCGCGGCCTGCCACCAGGCCAACGGCCAGGGGGTCGGCAACGTGTTTCCGCCGTTGCGCGACTCCGACTACCTGCGCGCGGATCTCGACCGCGCCATCAGCTCGGTCATCAACGGCCTCAGCGGGCCGATCGTGGTGAACGGAGTGGAGTACAACACCGCGATGCCGCCGATGGCCTATCTGAGCGACGAGGAGGTGGCGTCGGTCCTGACCTTCGTGCTGGAGGAGTGGAACGGTGGGGGCGGCGTCACGGTCGAGCAGGTCGCGTCGGTGCGTGCCGGGGACCTCGCCCGACACCCGGTGGGGAGTGAGGAGCAACATGCCTACGAGGGCACCCCGAGCGCCATCTCGCCCGACGAGACCCGCGACATGATCGAATCGAACGGACCGCCGATGGAGATGGCCGAGTTCGATCAGTCGAAGGAGATCTATTTCCAGCGATGCGCCGGCTGTCACGGCGTGCTGCGCAAGGGCGCCACCGGCAAGCCGCTCACCGTCGACCTCACCCGCGAGAAGGGGACCGACTACCTGAAGACGATGATCACCTACGGCTCGCCGGCCGGCATGCCGAACTGGGGAACCTCCGGGGATCTGACCTCCGCCCAGATCGACATGCTCGCGCGCTACCTCCAGCACCCGCCGCCCGAGCCCCCGGAGTTCGGAATGCCCGAGATGCGCGCGAGCTGGAGCGTGCTGGTGCCCCCCGAGGACCGGCCGGCGTCCCCGCAGCACGGGCGCAACGTCGGGGGCTTCTTCGCAGTGACCCTGCGCGACACCGGTGAGGTCGCCATCATCGACGGCGAGACCAAGGAGATCGTGAGCGTCGTCAAGACCGGCTACGCGGTGCATATCTCGCGTCCGTCCGCCTCGGGGCGCTACGTCTACACCATCGGACGCGACGCCAAGGTCGACATGATCGATCTGTGGATGGACCCGCCCGGCAAGGTGGCGGAGCTGAAGATCGGGCTGGAGGCGCGTTCGGTCGAGACCTCGAAGTACCGCGGCTTCGAAGATCGCTACGCGGTGGCCGGCGCCTACTGGCCGCCGCAGTACGTGTTCATGGACGGAGCCACGCTCGAGCCGCTGAAGGTCGTCTCGACCCGGGGCATGACGGTGGACACCCAGGAGTATCACCCGGAGCCGCGGGTAGCCGCGATCGTCGCTTCCCACCAGCACCCCGAGTTCATCATCAACGTCAAGGAGACCGGCAAGATCCTGCTCGCCAACTACGAGGATCTCGACAACCTCTCGGTCACCACCATCGACGCCGCCCGCTTCCTCCATGACGGCGGATGGGACTCGACCCGGCGCTACTTCCTCACCGCCGCCAACAAGTCCAACAAGGTCGCGGTGATCGACTCACGGGAGCGGCGGCTCGAGGCGCTGATCGACGTGGAGAAGATCCCCCACCCCGGCCGCGGCGCGAACTTCGTGGATCCGGAATTCGGTCCGGTATGGGTGACGAGCGCGCTCGGCAACGCCAACGTGACCCTCATCGGCACAGACCCCGCGGATCACCCCGAACAGGCCTGGAAGGTGGTGCGCGTGCTCGAAGGGCAGGGCGGCGGCTCCCTCTTCGTGAAGACCCATCCCGATTCGAGCAACCTTTGGGTCGATACCCCGCTCAACCCCGACGAGAAGGTCTCGCAGAGCGTGGCGGTATTCGACATCGACGATCTCGACGCCGGCTACCAGAGCCTCCCCATCGCCGAGTGGGCGGATCTGGGCGAAGGTCCCAAGCGCGTGGTGCAGCCCGAGTACAACGCCGCCGGGACCGAAGTCTGGTTCTCGGTCTGGAACGGCAAGGAGCAGGACTCCGCCGTCGTCGTGGTGGACGACCGCACCCGCACCCTCAAGGCGGTCATCAAGGATCCGAGGATCGTCACCCCCACCGGCAAGTTCAACATCCGCAATACGGTGGGTGACATCTACTGACGATGCGGGGATGAGGCGCGAAGACCCCCGCCCTGCGCCGGCAGGCAGGGTGAAGGGCGAGTGGTCGGTCAAGGCGCATGGACTATACTGGAAAGGCGGGCGCGGTCAGCTACGCGCCATGCGACGCTGAAGGTTCACCAGCATTCCGGCCGTGGCGCCCCAGATATAGCGGTCCGCGTACTCGAACGCATAGTAGTAGCGGCGTCGTCCGTCGCGGATGCGGCTGTGGACTTGACGCGATGCTTCGTCGAGAAAGAAGGCGAGGGGGACCTCGAATGCGTCGGCCACCTCCAACGCGTCGAGGCTCAGGGAGAATCCCGGACGGACGAATCCGACGACCGGGGTCACGCCATAGCCGGTGACCGTCTCGTATCCGTCGAGCAGGCCGGCAAGCTCGACGTGCTCGCGCCCGAGACCGATCTCCTCCGCGGTTTCGCGCAACGCGGCGTCGATCGGCCCGCGGTCGGTGTCGTCGAGCCTCCCGCCGGGGAAGCTGACTTGCCCCGGGTGGTCGCGCAGGTGGTCGGCACGGCGGGTGAGCAGGATCGTATGGCCACTCGGGCGCTCGACGATCGGAACGAGTACCGCGGCGGGACGGGGCGAGCCGGCTCGATGCAGCGACGGGTTGAGGTCGTGGTCGCCGAGCTCGTCGCGACTCGGCGGATCGTCCAGGGCGCGCACCGCGCGTTCCACTCGTGAGCGCAGGCCCGCCAGAGCGGCGCCGGGAGACGTGGCCACGGTCTTGACCGAAGCGGTGGAGCAGCGAGTCGTCACGTCGTTCACTGCGACATCTTAACCCGCATTTCCCGGATGACCCCGCGCGAGCGATACCACGACGAGCTTTCCCGCGGTGTTCTGCTGCCCGATCCGGCGCAGGCGGCGCTGGTCGAAGAGCTCGAACGGGTGTTCCAGTCGCTCGTCGCGGTACGGAAGGTCGGGGTCGTCGCCCGGCTTGCGCGGCGGCTCGGGGGTCGGAGGCCCGAACCGGTGCGGGGTCTCTACGTATGGGGCGGGGTCGGGCGCGGAAAGACCCATCTCGTCGATCTGTTCATCGGCGCTCCCCGCCTCGACCCGAAGCTGCGCATGCACTTCCACCGCTTCATGCAGCTCGTGCACGGGGAGCTGAATTCGCTGGCAGAGCGCGAGGACCCGCTGCGGATCGTCGCCGGGCGGATTGCCGCGCGGGCGCGGGTGCTGTGCTTCGACGAGTTCTACGTCTCCGACATCACCGATGCGATGATCCTGAGCCGTCTCCTCGCCGCGCTGTTCGAGCGCGGCGTGACCCTGGTGGCCACGTCGAACATCGAGCCGTCGAAGCTGTACGCCGGCGGGCTGCAACGCGAGCGGTTCCTGCCCGCGATCGAGCTCATCGAGCGGCATACCCGCGTCGTCCGCCTCGGCAGCGACGTCGATTACCGGCTGCGCGCGCTGGAGCGGGCCCGGACGTGGTACTCGCCGCTCGGCCCCGATGCGGAGCGGGGCGTTGCGGAATGCTTCCGGGCGCTGGCGCCGGAGCAGACGGCGGACGGTGGGGCGCTGACCATCCTCGGCCGGACGGTGCCGGTGGTCCGCTACGCGGGCGGGGTGGCATGGTTCGAGTTCGAGACCTTGTGCGGGGGGCCGCGCTCGGTCGCCGACTACATCGAGATCGCCCGCGACTTCCACTCCGTGGTGTTGAGCGGTGTCCCGGTGCTCGACGACGACCGTCGTGACCCGCTGCGCCGTTTCATCCATCTCGTGGATGAGCTCTACGACCGCAACGTGAACCTGATCGTCTCCGCCGCGGCCCCACCGGAGGGACTGTACCGCGGACGCAAGCTCATCGAGCCTTTCCAGCGCACCCGATCGCGCCTTGTCGAGATGCAATCGACGGTCTACCTCGGCCGCGGCCACATCCCCTGAATGCCTGTCCCGGCCGCGAATCCGCGAGTTGTATCGAGAAAGCGACGATTGCATGGCAACGCGACTCACGGCAACGACTGACCGGGCGCCGCCGGGCGCGGCGTATCTCCCCTCTCCCGCCAGGCCGCGCTGCGGGATCGCGGCCGTGCCGTGTGTTGCGCGCCGCAAGTCGGAACTTATACTGCCCGGTCCCGGACGACCACGACAACCGAAGGAGGATCCCGCCCATGCCCGAGTACACCACCGACGACATCCGCAATGTGGCCCTGGCAGGGCACGGCGGCGCCGGCAAGACGACCCTGGCCGAGGCGCTGCTCGCATACACCGGCGTCATCGGTGCGCCCGGGAGCGTGGCGAACGGCACCACGGTGTGCGACTTCGATCCCCAGGAGAAGGAGCATCAGCACTCGTTGTACCCCGCGGTGGTCAATTTCGATCACGGCTCGCGGCATGTGAACCTCGTGGACACCCCCGGCTATCCCGACTTCCTCGGCCGGGCGCTGCCGGTCCTCGCGGCGGTGGAGACCGCGGCGGTGGTCGTGGACGCGAGGCAGGGGGTCCAGATGGTCACCCGGCGCATGATGGAGGCGGCGGCGCAGCGCGGCCTCGCGCGTATGGTGGTGGTGAACAAGATCGATGCCGACGAGCTCGATCTGGAGGCGCTGCTGGAGAGCCTCGTCGAGGCGTTCGGCACCGAGTGCATGCCCATCAATCTGCCCGCCGGCGGTGGCCGGAGCGTCGTGGACTGCTTCTTCGAGCCCGGGGAGGGACCGGCCGACTTCTCGTCGGTGGAAGAAGCGCACACGCGGATCGTCGATCAGGTCGTCGAGGTCGACGAGGAGCTGATGGAGCTCTACCTGGAGCAGGGGGAGGAGCTGGAGGCGGACAGACTCCACGACGCCTTCGAGAGCGCGTTGCGTGACGGCCACCTCGTCCCGGTGTGCTTCACGTCGGCGGAGATGGGGGTCGGGATCGCGGAGCTCGCCAACGTGATCGAGAAGGTCATGCCGAGTCCGCCGGAGGCGAACCGCCCACCATTTCGCAATGCTGCGGGTGAGCCGGTGGAGATCGCGCCCGACCCCGACGGCGCCGCCGTCTGCCATGTCTTCAAGGTCTCGGTCGACGCCTTCGTGGGCAAGCTCGGGGTGTTCCGGATCCATCGTGGCACGGTGACGAAGGACTCCCATCTCCATATCGGGGATGCGCGCAAGCCGGTGAAGGTCGGACATCTGTTCGCGCTCCAGGGGAAGGACCACGTCGAGATCGATGCCGGGGTCCCCGGCGACATCTGCGCGGTGGCGAAGATCGACGAGGTGGTGTACGACGCGATGATGCATGCGTCCCAGGACGACGAGGGCCTTTCCCTGGCGAAGCTTGATTTGCCCGCCTCGATGCTGGGCCTCGCGATCACGGCCAGGACCCGCGGCGACGAGCAGAAGCTCGGAGACTCGCTCTCGAAGCTCGCGGCCGAGGATCCATGCCTCGCGATCGAGCACAACGCGATCTTCAACGAGACGGTCATCCGCGGCCTCGGCGATCTGCACCTTCGCATGGTCATCGAGAAAATGAAGGACCGATACAACGTGGAGGTCGAGACCCGGCGCCCGAAGATCGCCTACCGCGAGACGATCCGGAAGCCGGCCGAGGGCCACCACCGCCACAAGAAACAGACCGGCGGCGCGGGACAGTTCGGCGAGGTGTACCTGAAGATCGAGCCGTTGGAGCGCGGTGCCGGCTTCGAGTTCGTGGACGCGGTCGTCGGTGGGGTGATCCCGCACCAGTTCATCCCCGCGGTGGAGAAGGGCGTGCGCCAGATCCTGGGCACCGGGGCGGTGGCCGGGTATCCGATCCACGACGTGCGGGTCACCGTCTACGACGGCAAGCACCACTCCGTCGACTCCAAGGAGGTCGCGTTCGTCGCCGCCGGGAAGAAGGCGTTCGTGGACGCGGTCAGCAAGGCCGCCCCGATCGTCCTTGAACCGATCGTCGACATCCAGGTGACCGTGCCGCAGGAGAACATGGGCGACGTCGCCGGCGACCTCTCCTCGAAACGCGGCCGGATCAACGGCACCGAGGCGATGAGCGCGGGGATGGTGGTGGTCTCGGGACAGGCGCCGCTCGCCGAGCTCGGCAGCTACCAGTCGGAGCTGAAGTCGGTCACCGGCGGCACGGGCTCGTTCGCGATGGAGCTGAGCCACTACGACCCGGTGCCGGCCAACATCCAGCAACAGCTCGTGGC
The DNA here is from genome assembly GCA_958295835.1 of uncultured Gammaproteobacteria bacterium. Classification (GTDB taxonomy): domain Bacteria; phylum Pseudomonadota; class Gammaproteobacteria; order HK1; family HK1; genus HK1. The sequence goes on along the minus strand of OY282378.1, from coordinate 1,262,896 downwards.
GGAGTTCAAGCCCGCGGCAGAGGAAGATTGACCGTGTTCGAGGCCCTTGTTCCTCTCGGTATTCGGCGCGCTGCAGCCCCTGCGCGGTGCAGGGTGACGGTTCCGTCATGCCCCGACGACCGATTTTCGAACTGAACGGCCGCACCGCGCTCGTGACCGGGGCGTCGAGCGGCCTCGGCCGGCACTTTGCCCGGACCCTTGCCGTGCACGGCGCCTCGGTGGTCCTTGCGGCACGGCGCGTCGATCGGCTCGAAGTCCTCGCAGGCGAGATCCGCGGGAACGGCGGCACCGCCCATCCGGTACGGATGGACGTCACCGACGCGCATGGCGTGGAGGCCGGACTCGATGCGGTGCAGGAAGCGCTCGGGGTGCCGGACATCCTCGTGAACAACTCGGGAATCGCGCGACCGGCCTCGACCCTCGACGTCACCGAGGACGACTGGGCCGAGGTCATCGGCACCAATCTCGAAGGGGCCTGGCGGGTCGCGCAGGGCACCGCGCGGCGCATGGTCGACGCGGGGCGCGCGGGCGCCATCATCAACGTGCTGTCGATCCTGGCGTTCGGCGTCGCGGGGGGACTGGGCCCGTATGCCGCGTCGAAGGCGGGGCTGCTGCAGCTCACCCGGACCATGGCCATGGAGCTCGCCCGCCATCGGGTGCGGGTGAATGCAATCGCGCCCGGCTACGTGCTCACGGAGATGAACCGCGACTACTTCGCGAGCGACGCGGGAAAGGCGACGACGAAGCGGATCCCCCAGCGGCGCATCGGGGACCCGTCGGAGCTCGACGGGGCGCTGCTCCTGCTCGCGAGCGACGCCTCGTCCTACATGACCGGCTCGACCATCGTCGTCGACGGCGGGCATCTCGCGTCGAGCCTTTGAGCGGCGATCGCTGGCGCGGTCGCCTCCCGGTTCGCAAGGAGACGCCTCATTCCCGGTTCGGGTCCTGGCGCAACGTCAGGGTCCGGTCCCGCTGGACGAGCTCGAGATGGCGCAGGAAGCTCATGCCGAGCAGCACCTCTTCTCCGGGCATGTGGGGGTTCACATGCGCCCGCACACCGCGCCGGACGATACCGCCGATGGCGACGCGATCGAGCTCCACGGCATAGGTCGTGACGATGCCGCTGGCGGTTCGCGCCTGTCTCGGCGTGCCGCCCCGGAGCCCCAGGCGTCGCGCGACCCCGAGCGGCACGGAGACTTCGGTCGCACCGGTGTCGAGCAGGAAGACGACGCGCGTGCCGTCGATCTCCCCGGTCGCGAGGTAGTGTCCCGCCCGGTTTTGTTCGAGCACCACCTCGCGCACCCCGCCGCCTACGTCGGTGTCCACCCGGCGGTTGGGGTTCTCGCGCTCGGCCAGCCAGTCGCCGAACACGAGGCTCGCGACCGCGAGGACCGCGATCCAGGCGCCGGCGGTCATCCACACGCCGAACCGGCGTGCCGTCTCCGGCGGCGATGAGGGTCCCTGATTCACCTGAGTGCGCTCATGACCGCGATCGCATCGGCCCCGAACTGCCGCGTGTCGGTCGCCAATGCACTGGAAGCATCCATCGTCATGGAAGGGCGAGGCGGTATGGCGCGGCGGTGCTCACCGGGGGCGAAGGTATGGGAACGGTCGTCAGTGCGCCAAATCATCGGAGTGCTTCGTTCGACCCTCATCGCCTCTTGCGCCGTTCCCCGGGACGTCGGCGCCGGACAGGCTGGATGGATCCGAATGCTCCGCCGTCGGGGCGAAATGTACGCCCGCCAGAAAATGCTTCGCCGGCTCGACGCGCAGACCGTCCTGAAACGACTTGCTCTGCGCCAGATCACCGACCACCTGCAACCTGCGGACCGTTCCGGTGGCGAGGAACCGTTTGAGGTTCGCGCTGGGCGCAGCATCCTTCCATTTGACTTCGATCATCTGCCATGGGCGTCCGTCCCGCGTGATCAGGAAGTCGATCTCACGGCCGTCCTTGTCTCGGACGTAGTGCAGGCCGATGTCCTCTCCGGCGACGTCCTGGGCGCGATGCAGCTCTTTCAGCAGGGCGCAGGCTACGAGATTTTCCAGGCGCACGCCGGGCTCGCCTCGCACCATCGCGTTGTCGTAGAAATAGTATTTCGGCTCTTTCAGCAGGGAGCGCGCGACGTTCCGGTGGTAGGGGGAGATGCGGAAGATCACGTAGAGGTCTTCCAGCAGGCCGAGCCAGTGTTGCACGGTGTTCCGGCTCTTCTGCAGATCGCGCGCCAGGGAATTGGCAGAGACCGGACTGCCGACCCGGGAACGCAGCAGCTCGATCAGCGTCTCGATGGCCTGGATGTTCCGGACGGCGGACAGGGTAAGCATGTCCTCTTTCAGGATGGCGTCGATGTGGGTGCGTTTCCATCGGTTGTACCAGCGTGTCGAGCCTCGAAGGAACGGCTCCGGAAATCCACCGACGCGCATCAACCGATCGAAGACCTCATCCGGTGCAAGATCCGTATGCCGCAACGCTTCCTTCATGTCGATCGGGTGGAGCCGGAAATGGAAGTAGCGTCCGGCAAGGGAATCCCCCGTCCTGCGGAAAGCGGCAAGCTTGGCGCTGCCGGTGACCAGCAGGGCCGGAGGCAGGCCCTCCACGTCGTACACACCCTTCAGCCACACCTTCCAGTCGTCCATCTTGTGCAACTCGTCCAGGATGATCAGTGCCTTGTGCCGATCCCAGCTCTTTTCCCGGAGCAGCAGCCGATGCTCCGCGAGATCATGGTTGACGTACTGGTGATCCGGGTGGAGCATTCTGGAAAGCGTGGTCTTGCCGGATTGCCGGGGGCCGGACAGCAGGATGATTTTCCGGGAGAGATCCGCCACGAGCGCCGGGCGCAGATATCGTTCCATCGGTGAGTTCCGGTTCGTAGGTCCCGGGGTGGGGTCGCGTTCCCGCGCAGAGGATTCGTTCTTGCACGGGGGGTTTGGGGTGCATGGCTATTTGTCAGAAAGCTGACGAAAAGTCAAGACTTTTCGTTGGTTGTATAACAAAAAGTCGGCGATGGATTCGCGATCGCGTTGAATGCATGAAGGGAGCGCTCGATCTCCTCGCGGCCGAGGCCGTTCGAGATCACCACCACTCGGGAGCGCCGGTCTTCGTCCGGCCATCGGTCCAGGTGGGCGGGAGGGTGAACGAGATGCTGGACGCCGTTCACGAGCACCGGACCCGGCACCCCCGCCACGTTCAGCAACCCCTTCATCCGCAGCACCCGGTCACCGTGGCGATGCAGCAGCATCGACATCCACACTCCGAACGCGGTCCAGTCGAGCGCCGCGTCGAAAGTGAAACAGAAAGCGGTGACGGCCGCCCGGTGCGAACGATGGCCACCCGCCGGCTTCGGGTCGTGGCCGTCCGCCGGATGCGAGGCATGCGCACCTTCCGCCGCCACGGCCTCCCGGGTCGAGCGCATCCAGCGTTCCACCTCGCGGCTCTTCGACTGCCGGTGGTAGACGTCCGTAATCAACAGCTCGACCGGATCGAGTTCGGGCGAGCCGGCGACGACGATCGGCGCGGTGGGGTTGAGCGCCGCGAGCCGCGGGCGCAGCGTATCCAGGGCGCCGGCGCCGGCCAGGTCGAGCTTGCTCAACACCAGCCGATCCGCCAGTGCCACCTGCCTGACCGACTCCTCGAACCGGTCGAGCTGCGCCGGGGCGTTGACCGCGTCGACAACGGTAACCACGTTGCCCAGGCGGTAGTGATGCTGGAGCACCGGCTCGGCCAGCAGGGTGTAGGCGATGGGGACCGGATCGGCGATCCCCGTGGTCTCCACCACGATGCGCTCGTAGCACGGTATCCCGCCGCGGGCGCGGCGCGAGTGCAGATCTTTCAGCGCGGTCTTCAAGTCGTCGCGCATCGCGCAGCACAGGCAGCCGTTCTCCAGCAGCAGCGTGCTCTCCGAGGCGTGCTCGACCAGGTGGTGGTCGATCCCGATCTCGCCCAGCTCGTTGACGAGCACCATCGTGCCGGCCAGATGCGGGGCGCGCAGCAGCGCCTTGAGCAGCGTGGTCTTGCCGCTGCCGAGAGCGCCGGTGAGGACGTTGACGGGGATGAGGTCGGAGTAGGCGCTCACTTATCCCTTCGCCCTCGTTGACGCATCATCGAACCGGCCACGGTCGTGAGCCGGCCGGGGATATGGGTCGGTCACGGACGTGAACCGGCCGGAGGCATGAATCGGCCAGGGGCATGAGCCGGCCGCGGGCGCCTCGACGGCAGGCGCCGCCGATTCGCCCGTGGCTTCACCGGCGAGAGGCTTCGCCCGGCCCGTCTCCGGAACCGGGCGGTGCGAGGGCGGCCAGCAGCGCCGGATCGAGGGGGTCGAGGGGGCGTCCGGCCAGATGCTCCGCCGCCGGCCACAGCCCGCCGACATCCTCTACCAGCGCGCTGCGTCCGGTCGCGCTCCTCAGCACCGACTTGCCCGCCGTCCAGTCGGACAGGGACAGCCCGTAGTGGTGGAGGACGACGTTCAGGATGCGGGTGCGATGCTGGCGCTCGCGTCCCGGCGTGTGGATCTCCGCGCGCCGGGCGAAGACTTCCGGACTCGATGCGCTCTCGGTCCAGTGCCCACGCCCCGCGAGGATCCCGCACAGGCTGCACATGAGTCCGTCCCCCGGCGCCTATCGCGTCGAACCGGAGGACGGTACGACATGCCCGCCGGGTCCGATCGACGAGCCGGGCGGGCACCGGCGCCGGAAGTCGTCGGCGATCTCGTCGAAGGTGCAGAACCGCACCCCGGCATGGGAGGCGATGTACTCGTAGACCCGCTCCAGCATCAGCAGCACCTGCGGCCTTCCGGAGACGTCGGGATGGATGGTGAAGGTGAAGACCGCGTAGTCGTGCTCGCGGTAGACCCAGTCGAACTGGTCGCGCCACAGCTCCTCGATGTCCCGGGGCTTGATGAAGCCGAAGCTGTTGGGCGCCGACTTGATGAACATCATCGGCGGCAGGTCGTCGAGATACCAGTTGCCCGGGATGTCGATGAGCTCGGTTTCCTGGCCCCGGACCAGTGGCTTCATCCATTGGTGGGCGTCCTTGCCGTAGTCGATCTTGGTCCAGGTGTCGCCCACCCGGACGTAGAAGGGGTGGAAGTCGTTGTTCATCAGGCTGTGGTCGTACTTGATGCCGCGCTCGAGCAGCAGCTCGTTGGTGACGGGGCTGAACTCCCACCACGGCGCGACGTAGCCGGTCGGCCGGCGCCCGCCCAGCTTCTCGATGAGATCGATGCACTTGTCCAGCACCGCGGTCTCCTGCTCGCGGGTCATCGCGATGGGGTTCTCGTGCGAGTAGCCGTGCACGCCGATCTCGTGACCGGCGTCGGCCACCATGCGGCATTGATCGGGGAAGGTCTCGGCGGAATGGCCGGGGATGAACCAGGTGGTCCGGATCCCGAAACGCCGGAACAGCTCGACCAGCCGGGGCACCCCCACCTCGCCCGAGAACAGGCCCCGCGAGATGTCGCACGGGGAGTCCTCGCCGCCATAGGAGCCCAGCCATCCGGCGACTGCATCCACGTCGATGCCGAAGGCGCAGAAGATCTCCTTGGGTCCCCCTCCCCGGCGTCCCCGGGACGCCCCGCTCCCGCTCGACACGGACGAGGAGATCAGGGGCTTGGGACGGTACCGGCGGCCGGCTGCCGCGTGCGCCGAGGCAAGTGGCGGCGGCCTGCGCTCATGCCGCTGGCGTTGCCGTCGCAGGTCCATGGGCATATCGACGGCGGAGGGCAGGGGCAGGTGCGGGTATGGCGTGGGTGCGGGCATCGGAGTCTCCCGAGGGTGCAAGGTCCGGCGGGTCCGGTCTTCCGCAACCCGGCGGAGCCTGGGTGTAGCGGCGTATCCCTCGCGACAGGGCGGAAACCGGGAAAGTGGAATCGAGGTTACCAGCTAAGCCGCCGGGCAGAAATATTCGGTCAGGCAGTCCCCCGCGGGACGTTGCCCGGACTCCGGCTGACCAGCATGTGCCTGGGCGTCCGGATGAGGCGCTCGCCGCCGCCCATCTCCGGAGCGCCGCCGACCGCCTCGACCCGCCACCGGGCGGGCCGGCGCCGCCCCGCGGACGCAACGGTATGCGGCAAGTGCCATAATCGGCCCATGCGCTTCTTCAACGTCGCAGGACCGGTGCGCCCGGACGACCACTACGCCATCCCGTCGCTGGACCGGGTGGACGTCGATGAACTCCTGGACATGATTCGGGCCAAGCAGTACTTCGTGCTGCACGCACCGCGCCAGACCGGCAAGACCTCCGCCCTCATCGCCCTGCGCGATCTCTTGAACAGCGGCGAAGTGGGCAACTTCCGCTGCGTGAACGTGAACGTCGAGGTCGGCCAGGTGGCGCGCGACGACACGGCGCGCGGCATTCGCGCCATCCTGAGCAGTCTGGCCACGAGCGCGCAGCTTCTGGGCGACGACTACCCGGATGACATTTGGCCCGACATCCTTGCGAAGGTGGGGCCTGAAGATGCGCTCAAGAGGCTGCTCACCCGCTGGTGCGTAGCGAACCCTGTGCCGCTGGTGCTGCTGGTGGACGAGATCGACTCGCTGGTCGGCGACACCCTGCTCTCGGTGCTGCGCCAACTCCGCGCCGGCTACGAGCAACGCCCCGAAGGCTTCCCGCAGAGCGTGGTGCTGTGCGGGGTGCGCGACATCCGCGACTACCGCATCCGGTCGAGCACCGGCGAGGTCATCGCCGGCGGCAGTCCGTTCAACGTCGCGGCGAAGTCGCTGCGCATGGGCGACTTCACCGAAGCGGAGACGCGGGCGCTGATGGCGCAGCACACGGAGGAGACCGGCCAGCGGTTCTCGTCGTCGGCGCTGGATTCGGTGTGGACGCAGACCCGGGGCCAGCCGTGGCTGGTGAACGCGCTGTGCGCGGGGGCGTGCTTCGACAACAAGGCGGGGCGGGACCGCTCGCGCGCCATCGAAGTGGACGACGTCTACGCAGCGCGGGAGGAGTTGATTCTCTCGCGGCGCACGCATCTGGACCAGTTGGCGCACAAGCTGGAGGAGGCGCGGGTGCGGCGGGTGGTCGAGCCCATCCTGAGCGGCGGGGAGGTACAGCACCATGCCCGCGACCTGGAGTACGTGCGCGACCTGGGCCTGCTCGCGCCGGACTCGCCGCCGCGCATGGCGAACCCGATGTACGCGGAGGTGGTGCCGCGGGAGCTGGGCTACGTGTTGCAGGACAGCCTGGACGTGCAGGTGGCGTGGTACGTGGACGACAATGGCAGGTTGGACATGACGAAGCTGCTGACGGCGTTCGGCACCTTCTTCGGGGAGCACGCGGAGCACTGGCTCGACCATCTGGGGGAGTACCGGGAGGCGGGGCCGCAGCTCATCTTGCAGGCGTACCTGCAGCGGGTGGTGAACGGCGGCGGACGCATCGAGCGGGAGTACGGGTTGGGGCGAGGCCGGACGGACCTGCTGGTGCTGTGGCCGCGGGAGTCGGGTCAGCCGTCGGACCTGTGGGAGCGGTTCGTGGTGGAGTGCAAGGTGTTGCGCGATTCGGACCGCAAGAGCCTCACGTGGACCATTGAGCAGGGCGTGAAGCAGACGTTGGGGTACATGGCGAAGTGCGGTGCGGAGGAAGGGCATCTGGTGGTGATCGACCGCCGTAGCGAGGACCGCGGGGACGGCGAAGGCGGGGCGGATGGAGGCGGTCGCCGTCAGGATGGGCGCGGGGTGGTCGTCTGGACGCTGTAGGGCCTGCGGTATCGGGCCGCGCGTCGAACCTGGAATTGTTCCAGCGCGTCTCGTGCCAGACCGCGTCCGACGTGAACGGCAGCTTGAACAAGACATCCTCGGTCGGCTGCATGTTGTAGAAGCCGACGTAGAAATCGCCCTGAAGGCACGGATGCGCTCTACGGCGAGGGGGGGTGCGGATCTCCTGTTCGGCCAAGCCGGCAACGCCGGCGGCACACACGCCCGATTGACGGCCTCTGTGGCGAAGGTGTCCATGTGCGCCGTGAGCCGGCTTTCGAGAGCGGAGACCGCGGCGTCGATGTCGGCCTTGGTCGCGCGCGCTTCCTGGTCGGCGCCGACCGCATCGCGCACCATCATAACGGCGCTTCCGCTTGGTGTTCGCTGAAGCCGGCATCGCGAAGGCGCTTCGCGGCGGTACGGGTGTCGAAGGCCATCGCGCTCATGAGGCCACGCCATCCGAATTCATGGCGGCTCCGCCACCGGCAGGCTTGAATTGCGAATCTACCACCCTCCGGACTCCGGAAGTCTGGCTGCGCGATGATGCCGGCGATGGCTTCCGCGTACTTGCGCTCGATGCCGGCGGCGTCGAGCACCTTCATCGCCGGACGGCCGAATCCCAAGGATGTGGCCCGGCCACTGGTTGAAGGGCATCACCGATGCCGGGCATCGAAGGCCGGGGACGTCACGCCGGCGGAGGGCTTGCCGGTACTGGCGTTCGCGATAGCCGTTCAGGCGCTGTCCCATTACCTGCCCGATTGAAGTCATATTGCGATCTCGACGAAAAATCGTTAGCGTCGAGGAATGATTCATACATTCTCCGTCTCCAATTACCAATCGATCCGCGAAGAGGTGGTTCTCGACCTGCGCATTCCGGGAACCGCCCCCGACCTGCCACGCTTCCGGCACAGCGCGGCCAGGCCGGATGTCCGGCTCCCTTCCGTTGTGGTGCTCATGGGACCCAACGGATCGGGGAAGTCGACCCTGCTCAAGGCACTGCTCGATGTCGCCCAGATCGCCTATTCCGCGTCGCCCGCGGAGAAGAACAACCCGATCAAGGCGTTCCTCCCGTTCGCCTCGACGAAGACCATGGGAGAACCGACACGGTTTGTTTTGGAGGTCGAGGCGGATTGGCTGACACCGGGAGAGGCCCGGCAACTGTTCCGCTACGAAGTGGTCGTGGGACGCGATAGTACCGGTTTCGAGAACCACACCTTCCATTACGAAGCGCTGTCCTGCTTCCCGAAGGGCCGTCCCCGCCGTCTTTTCGAGCGTAGCGGTCCGGGGGAACCCATTTACGTCTCCCGCGAGCTCGGACTCAAACCCGGGGATGAGCGCCTCAAGGCGGTCCGGGCGGACGCCTCGGTGATTGCCACGCTCGCCCTGCTCAACGTGCCCCTGGCCATGCGTATCGCGGAATCGGCGCGGTCTCTCTTGATTTCGAGCAACATCCTGTATCACGGGAAATGGGAGCCTCGGACCGAGACAGTGATCCAGATGCTCAAGGATCATCCCTGGCTGAAAGACTGGACCGAGAAGTACATCCAGTCCAGCGACCTCGGGATTCAAGACATGAGTATTACTGGCGACACCGGAGAAAATTCGGTGTTCTTCAACCATCATGGGCTCGACGCGCCGGTCGATCTGTATTCCGAATCCAGCGGGACGAAACGCCTGTTCCATTTGCTGCCCCGGATCAGTATCGCACTCGACGAGGGCGTTCCCGTTGCTCTCGACGAGGTAGAAGGCGATCTGCACGTGGACATCGCCGGCGAAATACTCGGTTGGTTTCGCTCTCGGGAAGCCAACCCCCGTGACGCGCAACTCTTCGTCTCCTCCCATAACGTCGGCCTCCTCGACGATCTGGAGAAGGAAGAGCTCTTCATCGTCGAAAAGGACGGCGGCGGCGCGACCCGGGTGCACGGCGCCCAGGACGTGCACGGCCTTCGCCGCGACACCCGCCTCTATCCCAAGTACCGGGCGGGGGTGCTCGGCGGTATCCCGAAGATCGGCTGAGAAGCGATGCGCCGCCGCCGAACGGTCGAACCAAGGCGAGTCATTTTCATCGGCGTCGAGGGAGAGAGCGACCGGGCGTTCGCACAGTTCCTGCAACGCTGTTGTGACGGGGAAGGCCGCCACCTGCACCTGGACATCAAGCCGGGGGGCGGTGGCGACTCGGTCACCGTCGTCGAAGAAGCCGGCCGCTACTTGGCGAGACATTCCGCGAAGAGGGACATCGGCGACAAGCTGGTGCTGCTCGACCGGGATCGGATCAAGCAGGACCTGGAGGCCGGACGCGATGCCCGAGCCGTGGCGTCCGGACGGAACCTGAAGATGCTCTTTCAGGACCCGAACCTGGAAGGATTGCTGTTCAGGCTGCATCCGGGACGCGAGCAGCGGAGAATAACGGCAGGCGATGCGATGGCGGAGCTTCGAAGGGTCTGGCCCGAATACCGCAAGCCACCGACGGCGGATCAGTTGAGCGGGCGCTTCACCCTGTCCGATGTGCGGCGAGCGGCTCGGCACGACAGAGAGTTGCAGAAGCTTCTCGAAATTCTCGGCCTTGAGCCTCATCGTAAAACCCGCAAATGATCTCGGCTACTCCATGCAGATCAACACATCGGAGTCCTCCCGATTGGCGCATGAATCAAAGATCCGTTATTCCCCCGGTCGAGCCGGAGCCTGCCCCCGGCTCGACCGGGGGGCAGGCTCCGCGAAAACCCGTCATTCCCGCGAAAGCGGGAATCCAGGTGTGATGAACCCCGAAGCTCAAGCCAATCCATAGCGTGAAACGGCCCTGGTCGCATCGTGCCGCCGGTACCCCTCCAACCGGGAACGTGAGAGAATTTTCGTGACCATCGACATGCGCGCCCACGGGAGGAGAAGCACCGATGAAATCCTACATGTGCGTCATCTGCGGGTTCGTCTACGACGAAGCGGATGGCCTGCCGGAGGAAGGGATTGCCCCCGGAACCAGGTGGGAAGACGTCCCCCCGAACTGGATATGCCCCGACTGCGGGGCGCGCAAGGAAGATTTCGAGATGGTCGAAATTTGATCCCCGCGGATGACGGGCGTAGCGTCCGCGGCCGTATCGACATCCGGCGCCGCGTTCGCCGGCACGGCAGGAGACCCAGATGGAATATTCCAGCACTCTTTCCGAGAACGAAATCAAGGTCAGCACGGTCGCGGGCGAGCAGCTCCAGCGCCTGATCTCCGATATGGAAGACGACGACATCGAGGCGATCCGTATCTACGTCGCGGGCGGCGGCTGTTCGGGCATGACGTACGGCATGACGTTCACGGATCGGCGCACGGACTACGATCGCGTCTACGAGGGGGAGGGATATCGCGTCTATGTCGACGCGGTGGCGCTCAACTACCTCAGCGGGGTCGAGATCGACTTCGTGACCCGGGAGACCGGCTCGACCTTCGTGTTCAACAACGTGTTCCGGGCGACCGGCGGCGCAGGAACCTGCGGCGCGTGCGGCATGGCGGGCGGAGGCGGCTGAGGATCGCGCCGAATCCTGGCCGGATCCAGGCCCCGCCCAGGGTCCTGCTGATCACTCCGCCCGGCAGCTACCGGGTCCACGCCTACCTCGAGGCGGCTCGCGACCTCGGTGTCGGGATGATCGTCGCGAGCGAGGGAGAGCACTCGCTGGTGCCCGGACTCACGAACGGGCTCCGGGTGAAGGACCTCGCGGATGCCCGAGCGGTTGTCGAGCAGATCGTCTGCGCGCACCGCGACCGGCCCATCAGCGGGGTCGTCGCCACCGACGACGCGACCGTCGAGATCGCGAATCGCGCCGCCGCTGCCCTGGACCTTGCGCACAACGCCCCGTCCGCCGCGAGAATCACCCGTCGCAAGGACTTGGCCCGCGCCGCGCTGGCGGCAGCCGGCCTTCCGTCTCCGGCGGTGTGGCGGGTGGATCTGCGCCGTCCGCTCGGCCCGCAGCTCGCCGGAGTCGCATTTCCCTGTGTGGTCAAGCCCCTCGCGATGTCCGCGAGTCGGGGGGTGATCCGGGCTGACGACCTCGCGGGTCTCGAAGTCGCGTGCCGACGCGCCGGCGCCATCGTCGGCGCCTCGGCCGGCGCGTCCACCGGAGCCGAGGAGCGCCACACGCTTCTCGTCGAGTCGTTCGTGCCGGGGCCGGAGATCGCGCTCGAAGGCATGCTGGCGGGTGGTGAGCTGTCCGTGCTCGCGATCTTCGACAAGCCGGACCCGCTCGACGGCCCGTTCTTCGAAGAGACGATCTACGTGACGCCGTCGCGGCTGCCGCAATCGCTCCAGGCGCTCGCCGCCGAGCGCGTGCGCGAAGGGTGCGCCGCCTATGGACTGACCGAAGGGCCGATCCACGCCGAGGTGCGCATCCACGAGGGCGATGCGTGGCTCATCGAGATCGCCGGCCGCACCATCGGGGGCGACTGCGCGCGGCTGTTCGCGTTCGGGTCGGGGGTGGGTCTCGAACACCTGGTGCTGCAGGGGGCCCTGGGCCGGCCGTTCGACGCATCGCTTCACCGCGTGGGCGGGGCGGCGGGGGTGCTGATGATTCCGACGCCGGGGGCGGGGACGCTGCGCCGGGTCGAAGGGGTGATGGCGGCGAGCCGGATTCCCGGCATCCGGGAGGTGTCGATCACGGTTCGCGAGGGGTATGAGGTCGTTCCCCTCCCGGAAGGGGGTACCTACCTCGGCTTCGTCTTCGCATTCGGCGAGGCCCCCGCCGGCGTGGAAGCCTCGCTGCGCCGCGCCCGGGAAGCGATCCGCGTGGTCATCGCCCCCTCGCTCGCGGTCGAGGTCGCGGGCTGACGGCGCGCTGTTTCTTCGCGCGACCGGTGTGAAATCCGGCCGGAAGTCCTCCGAAATTCCCCTCTCCGAAGTCGAGGTCGCGGGCTGACGGCGCGCTGTTTCTTCGCGCGACCGGTGCGAAATCCGGCCGGGAGGCCCCCGAAATTCCCCTCTCCGAAGTCGAGGTCGCGGGCTGACGGCGCGCTATTTCTTCGCGCGGCCGGTGCGAAATCCGGCCGGGAGTCCCCCGAGATTCCCCTCTCCGAAGAGGAAGCCGACCATGTGCTGCTCGATCAGAGCGATAGCCTCCGGATCGGCGGTGCTGAGCTGGTTCTCGTTGATGATCATCTGCAGGCGCTGGAGCCACTCGGACCAGCCTTCCCTGGACACGTTCTCGACAATCCGCCGGCCCAGAGGGCCGGGGTGCGGCGGATTGTCGAGGCTTTCCGCCTCGCGCTTCAGCACCACGCATTGAACGGTTCTAGCCATCGCTCCCCCCCATCGCCGGCTTGACCACTACGAGGATCACCACCACGACCAGGATCAACGCCGGCACTTCGTTGATCAGGCGGTAGAAGCGATGCCCGTGCCGGTTCCGGCCCGCGGCGAAATCGGCGACAAGCTTACCGCACCAGACGTGGTAAAGGACGAGCGCGCCGGCGAGAACGAGCTTCGCCCTGAACCAGCCGCTGGCCGCGAACGCCGCCCATGCGTAGTCGGCGACCAGCCACAGGCCGAAGACGAGCGCCCCGATCCCGCCCACCGTCATGATCATGAAGAGCTTGCGCTCCATGACCCTGAAGCGCTCGTCGCCGGTCGCATCGTCCGTCTGCGCGTGGTACACGAACAGGCGCGGCAGGTACAGCAACCCCGCGTACCAGGCCACCACGAAGATGACGTGAAATGCCTCGACCCAGAGCACGTGTGCCGTCCTCCCCGGTCAGAGCATCGACTGCAACCGGTCTTCGAGCCCGGAGAAGTCGAGTGCGCCGACGCGGCGGAACGCCACGTCGCCGCCGGGTCCGATGAGGAAGTGGGTGGGGGTGGCCGATACGTCGCCGAACGCACGCGCGACCGCACCGTCCACGTCGAGGGCGACCGGGTAGGGGAGTGCCCGCGCGCGAGCGAGTCGAACGACTTCGCCCGGGGGATCCCAGGGCATCGACACCGCGATGATCTCGAAGCCTCGCGGGGAGAATCGGCGGTACAGCGCCTCCAGCTCGGGCATCTCGCGCAGGCAGACCACGCACGTCGTCGACCAGAACGTGACGAGCAACGGACGGCCCTCGACCGCCGAAGCGGCGAAGCTCCGGCCATCGATCGTCGCGATGGAAATCGGAGGGAATGCCTTCGGTACCCCGTCGTCCCGCAACGCGAACGCAGCCACGAGACAGCCCGCCACGAGCAGCGCCACGGACCAGCGCGCTCGGCTGCCGTGCATCGATGCGTGGTTCGGCAGGCGGTGCATTTCGGGTCTCCGCGGCTGGCGTCGCTCTGGTTCCTCTTGAGGATACCGCCTTCAACGGTGAGATCCGCGGATTCCAACCGGAAACATTCCTTGTCATGCTTCGCCGATTGCACGCGCCTTGCCGGGGCCGTTGACCCATGATGGACTTCATCCGTATCCGGGGCGCCCGGACGCACAACCTGAAGGCTGTCGATGTCGACGTCCCCCGCGACCGGCTGGTGGTGATCACGGGACTTTCGGGATCGGGCAAGTCCTCGCTGGCGTTCGACACCATCTATGCCGAGGGGCAGCGGCGCTACGTCGAATCGCTGTCGGCCTACGCGCGCCAGTTCCTCTCGGTGATGGAGAAGCCGGACGTCGAGCACATCGAGGGGCTCTCTCCCGCGATTTCCATCGAGCAGAAATCGACGTCCCACAACCCGCGCTCGACGGTTGGAACCATCACCGAGGTCCACGACTACCTGCGGCTGCTCTTCGCCCGCGTCGGCGAGCCGCGCTGCCCGGAGCACGGGGTGGCGCTCGACGCGCAGACCGTCACCCAGATGGTCGACACGGTCATGGCGCGACCGCGCGGCGAACGCCTCATGCTGCTCGCCCCTGTCGTCGGCGACCGCAAGGGCGAGCACGCGCGGATCGTCGAGGGCTTGCGATCCCAGGGCTTCATCCGGGCTCGCATCGACGGCCGGTTGCACGAACTCGACGATCCGATCGCTCTCGACCCGAAGCGGAAGCATTCGATCGAGGCGGTCGTCGATCGCTTCCGGGTCCGGGACGACCTGGCGCTGCGTCTCGCCGAGTCGTTCGAAACCGCGCTCGCGCTCTCCGACGGCCGCGCCGTGGTCGCGCCGATGGATGGCGCCGGCGTCGCAGACGACGACCGCGTCGCAGACGGCGGCGACGTGGTGTTCTCGGCCCGCTTCACCTGCCACGTATGCGGCTACGCGATCCCGGAGCTGGAGCCCCGGATCTTCTCGTTCAACAACCCCGCCGGCGCATGTCAACGCTGTGACGGGCTCGGGGTACGGACGTTCTTCGACCCTTCCCGGATCGTCGCCCATCCCGAGCTGAGCCTGCCCGGCGGGGCGGTCCGCGGCTGGGACCGCCGCAACGTCTACTACTTCCAGATGGTCCAGTCACTCGCCGCGCACTTCGGCTTCGACATCGACACTCCGTTTCGCGATCTGCCTCCCGCGGTGCGCGACGTCATCCTCGGGGGAAGCGGCTCCGAGGTCATCCGGTTCACGTTCCGCACCGATCGGCGCGGGGACCACAGCCGCGAGCATCCGTTCGAAGGCGTGATCCCCAACATGGAGCGCCGCTACCGGGAGACGGAGTCGAGCGTGGTCCGCGACGAGCTCGCGAAGTATCTGGGCACCCGCGCCTGCGAGTCCTGCGGCGGGGCCCGGCTCAACCGATCCGCGCGCAACGTCTTCGTCGTCGGCGAGACGCTGCCCGCGCTCGCTTCGCTGCCGATCCGCGCCGCGCACGATTTCTTCATGGGCATCGAGCTCAGCGGAGCCAGGGCGGAGATCGCGAGCCGGATCCTCAAGGAGATTGCCCAGAGGCTCAAGTTCCTCGTCGACGTGGGGCTCGACTACCTCTCCCTCGACCGTGCCGCGGAGACGCTCTCCGGCGGGGAAGCGCAACGCATCCGGCTCGCGAGCCAGATCGGGGCGGGCCTCGTCGGGGTGACCTATATCCTCGACGAGCCGTCCATCGGCCTGCATCAGCGCGACAACCGCCGTCTCCTCGACACCCTGGAGCACCTGCGCGACCTCGGCAACACCGTCATCGTCGTCGAGCACGACGAAGAGGCGATCAACAGCGCCGACCACGTCATCGACATGGGCCCCGGCGCCGGGGTGCACGGCGGCAGCGTGGTCGCCGAGGGGACGCCCTCCGCGGTGGCGGCGAACGCGGCCTCCCTGACCGGGCAGTACCTCTCCCGCCGGCGCATGATCGAGGTGCCCCGCGAGCGGACCCGGTTCGATCCCCTGCGCCTGATCCGGGTGGTCGGCGCGCGTGGAAACAACCTCGCGGGCATCGACGTCGAGGTCCCGGTGGGCCTGATGACTTGCGTCACCGGAGTCTCCGGCTCGGGAAAGTCGACCCTCGTCAACGACACCCTGTACCGCGCCACCGCGCGAGCGCTCAACAACGCCGCCGCCGAGGTGGCGCCGTTCGACCGGATCGAAGGGCTGGAGATGGTGGATCGGGTCGTAGACATCGACCAGAGCCCGATCGGGCGCACGCCGCGTTCCAACCCCGCCACGTACACGGGGCTGTTCACCTCCATTCGCGACCTGTTCGCGGCGACTCCCGAAGCACGCTCACGCGGCTACGGGCCCGGGCGATTCAGCTTCAACGTGCGCGGGGGACGGTGCGAAGCGTGCAGCGGCGACGGGGTCATCAAGGTGGAGATGCACTTCCTGCCCGACGTCTACGTGCCGTGCGACATCTGTACGGGAAAGCGGTTCAACCGCGAGACCCTCGACATCCGGTACAAGGGCAGAACGATCCACGAGGTGCTGGAGATGACGGTCGAGGAGGCCCGGGCGGTCTTCGGCGCCGTCCCCATGATCGCCCGCAAGCTCCAGACCCTCGTGGACGTGGGCCTGTCCTACGTGCGCCTCGGCCAGCGCGCGACCACCCTCTCGGGCGGGGAAGCGCAGCGGGTGAAGCTCTCCCGCGAGCTGTCCAAGCGCGACACCGGCCGCACCCTCTACATCCTCGACGAGCCGACGACGGGGCTGCACTTCCACGACACCGAACAGCTCCTGCGCGTACTCCACCGGCTGCGCGACCACGGCAACACCGTCGTCGTCATCGAGCACAACCTGGAAGTGGTGAAGACCGCCGACTGGATCGTGGATCTCGGACCCGAAGGCGGCGACCGGGGCGGGCAGGTCGTGGTGGCGGGCACGCCGGAGACGGTGGCAGGATGTGAGCACTCACATACCGGCTACCATCTGCGCGCGGTGCTGGCGGCTGCACGCGAGGCGGGCAGCGGCGGTGAGCAGCATCCGCCGCCAGCCGCGCGAGACCCGGATCAAGGACGAGCGAGCGGCGCCGGCCGGCGAGGCGGCAGCGAGATGGCCAGGACCAGTCCGAGCGCTCCCATCACGGTCAGACCGATGAAGGCCCAGGCATAGCTGCCGGTCACGTCGAAGACCCGGCCCGCCAGGATCGGGCCGACCGCTGCGCCAATCGTGCCGAAGAACACGACCCCTCCGAAGATCGCACCATGGGCGCGGATGCCGAACAGCTCCGCGACAACCGGCGAGACGACGGTGAAGAATCCCCCGTGGGCGAAGCCGTACACCGCGACGGCCGGGAACAGCAGCCAGGGCGTCTCGACCACCAGCAGGGAGAGCAGACCGATCAGCAGCGGCACGAAGCAGAGCACGTAGGCGTTCCTTCCGCCGATCCGGTCGACGGAGGCGCCGATCGTCAATCGGCCGACGATGCTCGCCCCGCCGATCACGGTCAGCAGCGTCGCCGCCGTGGTATGGGTCAAACCCAGATCCATGCCGTGCACCGCGACGTGCAGCGGCACCGTCACCAGGGACGGGAAGAACAGGAACTGGGTGGCGCACAGGGTCCGGAACGCGCGGCTGCGGCGGACCTCGGCAAACTCCGGGGCGCCGGCCCCGGCGTGCGGGCCGGACGAGCGGCTGTCGGGCGGGCGGCTGTCGGGTAGGCGGCTGTCGGGCGGGCGCTTCATCGACAGGGCGGCGACCAGCAGCAGCACGGCCGCCGCGCCGCCCAGCGCCAGCACCGCGTTGCGCCATCCCAGGCCGACCATCAGGAACGCGGTCAGCGGCGGCAGCACCATCTGACCCGTCGCCGTGCCCACCTTCACCACCCCCGTCATCGTTCCGCGCCTGCGCTCGAACCAGCGCGCGATGGTCGACAGCGTCACCACGTCGTGGGTGCTCAGGCCCAGTCCGATGAAGATCCCGAACAGCGCGACGAGCTGCCAGGGCTCGTCGACGGCCGAGATGAGGCCGTAGCCGATCCCGTACAGCAGCCCCGCCGCGCCGAGCACCGCGGTCGGCCCGTACCGGTCGCTCAGGCGTCCAGCGAAGAACGCCAGCACGCCCATGACCAGAAAGGCGAGGGAGGTGCTGCCCGACAACAGCGTTCGCGACCAGCCGAGCTCTTCTTCGAGGACGTTGAAGAACAGTCCGACCGAGAACAGCAGGCCCACGATCGTGAACTGCGTCACGCAGGCGCCGAAGACCACCAGGTATCGCGGGTCCATTGCATCCGGTCCGAGTGAGGGGGCGCCTTGCCTTCCGGCCACGGTCTCCGGTCGTCCGAAGCCGGGGATTCATTCGGTCGGAGGGCGGGCGGCGGCAGGCCGGCGAAGCGGGGGCCGGGGGTCGGCAGCGATTCTTCGCCATTCTGCACGAGAACTCACGGATCGGGGGCCACATGATGGCGAGCCCGGACGGCGGGACCGTGGAGCTCGTCGAATTCGACGACTCCTGTGCCACCGACACCTGCTTCGGAGGCCCGCGTCTCGCATGACGGCGAATCGCTATACTCCCGCGCTCGCTCGCGACGGAGAACGGGACGGTGGCGGGACGCGGCTTCGACCTTCGGACCTTCCAGGGCCTGATCCTCGCCCTGGAGGACTACTGGGCCCGGCAGGGCTGCGTGCTGCAGCAGCCCTTCGACATGGAGGTCGGGGCGGGCACGTTCCATCCCGCGACGTTCCTGCGCGCGATCGGGCCGGAGCCGTGGAGCGCCGCCTACGTGCAGCCCTCGCGGCGCCCCACCGACGGGCGCTACGGCGAGAACCCGAACCGGCTCCAGCACTACTACCAGTACCAGGTGGTCATCAAGCCGTCTCCGCTCGACGTGCAGGAGCTGTACCTCGGCTCGCTCGCGATGCTGGGGTTCGACCCCGAGGAGCACGACGTCCGCTTCGTCGAGGACAACTGGGAGTCCCCCACCCTCGGGGCCTGGGGTCTCGGTTGGGAGGTATGGCTGAACGGGATGGAGATCACCCAGTTCACGTATTTCCAGCAGGTCGGCGGCCTGGAATGCCGGCCGGTCACCGCGGAGATGGCCTACGGGCTCGAACGCATCGCGATGTACCTGCAAGGCGTGGACAACCTGTTCGATCTGGTCTGGACCGACGGCCCGCTCGGCCGGGTGACCTACCGCGACGTCTTCCACCAGAGCGAGCGCGAGATGTCCGCCTACAACTTCGAGCACGCGGACGTCGAGGCGCTCTTCGCGCAGTTCGACGTCTGCGAGCGCGAGTGCAACAAGCTCGCCGGCCAGGGCTTGAGCTTTCCGGCCTACGAGCAGGTGCTCAGGGCCTCGCATACCTTCAACCTCCTCGACGCGCGGCACGCGATCTCGGTGACCGAGCGTCAGCGGTACATCCTGCGGGTACGCTCCCTCGCCCGCGCCGTCGCCGAGTGCTACTACGCCTCGCGCGAGGCGGTGGGCTTTCCGCTGGGCGCGACGCGTCCTGCGCGGACACGGGCGTCCGGTCCTCACGTTGAGCGCCAGTGAGACGGAATTTCTACCGGTGCGTTCGCCGAAACAAACGGATCACCCTCGATGAATAGAACAGACCCTGGCAACGCTCCGCGGTCGTATTGGTTCGTCGGCGCGAGCTTTGGCGGAACTGATGACCAAACTCAACGTTTCCTGAAAAGAGGGAATCTGGGAGAATGGATATGACGACAAGTAAACGTTTTCTCTGGACTCGATTCTACGAGGCAGTCGCTGAGAAACTTCTGGATTACCGGAACGATCGAACGTCCTTGATTGAAGGCATTCATGAAATCTCATCTCGTATGAATCTTCTCTCATATCTTAAAGATAAAGATTCTCAGGATGATGACCCTTATCCACTAAAAGACATTGATCCATTCACGGCGATGGGTACTTTCAACCGATCAACTACGGATTCAAACAGGAGGACGATCGCCACAGAGATCGCAAATCTTCTTGGCGTCGATGTTGATGTTCCGAGATCAACCGAGGGCGTTCCTCGACTCAATAACAAAAAATCATGGTTCTTCTCGTTTTCGTACACACGTGGAGATGGAGACATAGACGCTCTTTGGAATGTGTTCGTTGCGGCCAGACAGTTTGCAAATTCTCCGGAAGAGCCTTTTGATCAATCGGAATATCGGGAGAAATTCACCAAGGCATACGAAACGGCTATAAAAATCCGAGGAATACAATGGAATCTGTCGATTGGTCTCTACTGGACCCATCCGTGGGCTTTTCCCACCCTCGACAATCCGTCACGAAATTACATAAAGAAACATCTTGGCATGGACGTTCCGAATAATAGTGCCGAGGTCTATGTGAAATTGATCGACGATCTGAAAGCACGTTTCAACGAAGAAAGTTGTCCGGTTCACAGTTTTCCCGAGCTATCGATGATAGCAGGTGAAGGAGTACCGAAGGCGGCAGATGAGGTCCGTACAGAAGGAATACCCGAAACGGATGGCATGGACGATGATCAGAAACCGGAGGTCGTTCAGGACAGTCGTCCACCCGAACATTATTCGATAGATGACATCCTCAAAGACGGTTGTTTTCTCGAACGGGATGAAATCGAACGCTTGCTCGATCTGCTGCAGAGAGAGAAGAATCTCATTCTCCAAGGGCCACCCGGTACGGGGAAGACCTGGATTGCCAAGCGCTTGGCGTTCGCTCTGATGGAGGAGAGAGACAGCAACAAGCTTCTCGCGGTCCAGTTCCATCCGAACATGTCCTATGAGGATTTCGTCAGAGGCTGGCGGCCATCACCATCCGACGATGGAAAAGGTAAATTTGATATCGAAGACGGCGTATTCATGAAGGCCGTTCATGCGGCGCACAGGGATTCGTCCTCGAAGTTCGTCGTAGTGGTCGAAGAAATCAATCGAGGAAATCCGGCGCAGATTTTCGGTGAGCTACTTACGCTTCTGGAGCCGGACAAGAGGACGCCGGAAGATGCCCTTGAACTTTCTTATCCTGACAAGGACGGGAAGCGACAGGTTCACGTCCCCGAAAATCTCTACATCGTCGGAACGATGAACACGGCCGACCGCTCCCTTGCTCTCATCGATCTCGCGTTCCGTCGGCGCTTCGCTTTCGCTGACCTGGAACCGAAGCTCGGTGACAGGTGGCGCAAATGGGTGATCGAGAAACGTGGTGTGGATGCCGAATTGGCTCACGAGGTTGAACGTCGCATCACGGAGCTCAATCAGCGTATTGCCGAAAATGACCGTCTCGGTAATCAATTCCGAATCGGGCACAGTTTCGTGACGCCCGTGCGTCGTCTTGAAGCTGGGAAGACCAAGGATTGGTTTGAACAGATCGTAAAGAGCAAGATCGGGCCGCAACTGGAAGAATACTGGTTCGATGACCTCAAGACGGCAAAAGATGCCATCAACCGGCTCATCGAAGGGTGGTGATGGAAACCGCCACTCGTGCGCCAGAGAATGAGCCCGATATGGATCGGGGATATGTCGGTCGCATTCCGGTCCGAAATCTCTGGCTTCTCATGCTTTACGCGTCGGATCTTTTCCGCTTGCGCGGCAACGACCGTGCAGGACTGGAGGAGAACCCTGACGATCTTCCGGATCTCATTGCCGAGTTTCTGGCGGGTGCCGTCGCAGAGCGGCAGCGGCGGCAGTTGAGCCTGGGCTATCGAACGCGGGAGGCCGCACTGAACCGGGTCCGCGGAAGGATCGACATGCTCGCCACGGAGCGCAGCCAACTCCTTTCCCGCGGTCTCGTGGCCTGCCGGTTCGGCGTGCTGACAATTGACACGCCACGGAACCGCTTCGTACGGGCCGCCCTGGAAGCGATATCCCGACTGGTACGAAGGCAAAAACTTGCCCATCGCTGCCGAAAGCTGGCGAACGACATGAAGGCGATGGGAGTTTCAGGAGTCCCGCCGACACGGCGTCAGATGAGCACCGACCGCTTCGGGCGCCATGATGCGGATGATCGCTACATGGTAGCCGCCGCAAAGCTGGCGTTCGAGCTCGCATTGCCAACGGAGGGAGCTGGCGCCAACGTGCTCCCGTTGCCCAACCGAGAAGAGCAGTGGGTGCGTCGGCTCTTCGAGCGCGCAGTGGGCGGCTTCTATCAAGTCGTTCTGTCGCCTGATGGATGGCGTGTGAGTACTGGTCGGATGTTGAATTGGCAGATCGAATGGAGCACGGCGGGGGTCGCCAGCATCCTTCCGAAGATGAAAACCGACATCGTGCTCGAACACCCGCCTTCCGACCGCAGGATCGTGGTTGACACGAAGTTCAACGCCATACTGACGAGCGGCTGGTATCGAGACAAGACGTTGCGCAGCGACGACTTGTACCAGATCTACGCTTACCTGAGATCCCAAGTCGGTCGCGGAGATTCCCTTGCGGATTGTGCCGAAGGGCTGCTCCTGCATCCGTCCGTGGGGGAGAGCGTTGACGAGACAGCCGTCATCCAGGGGCACCGTATCAGGTTCGCCACGGTTGATTTAGCGGCTTCAACCTCGGAGATTCGAGCTCAGTTGCTTCATGCATGTACCCGCCAGCCGCGCGGGTAGTGACCGGCTACGGCGGACTGTTCCTCGTGTGGCCCGTGGGATCAGGGCGCCGATGCTCATCCATCCCCTCATTTCAAGTGTCAGATGACGCCGAATATTCCTCGATACACCCGCTGCTCCATCAGCATCCGTCCAAACGCCTCCATCAACGCACGCACACGATACTCAGGCCAGTTCGCAATATGCTCATACAGCATCAATCCCTGACGAAACAGCGAATGCGTGCGGTACTTCGCCGTATTCACCTTCAACCACCGGTCATACCCCAGACTCTCTCCCGCCGCCCCCAACAGCGTCAACAACGCAATCGCCAACGCACTGAGCAGCAGCATCCGGTCGCGGCGTTGCGGGCGCGAGATGCGCATCGACGACAACCCCATCCCGAAACGCATGTCCTTGATGTCGCGAAAGCTCGTCTCGATTCCCCAACGTTTCCCGTCATATCGAATCAGCGTGCGCGTCCTCACCGTGCGCTCGCTCGACACCACACACCACGGCTCCTTCATCTCCCGGTCTTGCACGCACACCACCGTGCCCACCTCCAATTCATGCGCATCGGTCACCTTCGCATCCCGTAACGTGCGCGCCCGTCCGCCCGCGCCCACCCACTGCGCCGCCTCGCGCCGCTCTCCCCTGGCATTGATGACGTAGTAGTTCCCCTGCATTCGAATCACGTACTCGAAACCCAACTCCTCCCCCCGGTCGGAGCCGGGGGCAGGCTTTGAGCAACGTCATCAACCGGCAACTCGCAAACCCACGGTCCGCCAACACCGTCACCTTCACCCCTTCCGGCATCACGTCGCGCAATCGCCGCACCAACTCCTCCTCATCCCCCGTCTGATTCCCCTTCAGCGTCGATGCCTGCACCGTCTTCCACATCAGCGGTGTCGCACGACCATGACTCGTCAACATCGACAACACCAGCGTCTCGTGCCCATCCCGAGCAAAGCTCGTCCAGTCCAGCGCCACCAACACCTCCGGGCGAGACCCCACCATGTATGGCGCCCAGTGGGCGAAGAACTCTTTCATCACCACCCCGTCATTGCTCAGCAGCCGGTCGACCTGTTTCACCGCGTGCTTGCCCAACGTCCCTTGGGCCTGCGCCAAACCCGGCCTCGCCCCTGCGGAATACGCGGCCGCGCCGGGCCAGGGAAAGCCGCCGATGTCGTCCCGAAGCCGGGAGCGGGTCCGGCCGACGCCGGCTGGCAGGCTTCACACGACACGCAAGGCGCTCCGGCAAAGCAATCAGGCCAGGCGCCACGCGTCCGCGAGGATGGGGCGTCACGTGCCCGCGGGCAACAACGGTGCGCGCCAAGTGCCATAATCGGCCCATGCGCTTCTTCAACACCGCAGGACCGGTACGCCCGGACGACCACTACGCCATCCCGCCGCTGGAGCGCGTGGACGTCGATGAGCTCCTGGGCCTGATTCAGGCCAAGCAGTACTTCGTGCTGCACGCGCCGCGCCAGACCGGCAAGACCTCCGCCCTGATCGCCCTGCGCGATCTCTTGAACAGTGGCGAAGTGGGCCGCTTCCGGTGCGTGGACGTGAACGTCGAGGTCGGCCAGGTGGCGCGCGACGACACCGCACGCGGCATCCGCGCCATTCTGGGCAGCCTGGCCGACAGCGCGCTGCTGCTGGGCGACGACTATCCCACCGGGGTCTGGCTTGACGTCCTGGCGGACATGGGGCCGGAAAGCGCTCTCAAGGGGTTGCTCACCCGCTGGTGCGTGGCGAACCCTGTGCCGTTGGTGCTGCTGGTGGACGAGATCGACTCACTGGTCGGCGACACCCTGCTCTCGGTGCTGCGCCAGCTCCGCGCCGGCTACCAGCAACGCCCCGGGGGCATCCCGCAGAGCATCGTGCTGTGCGGGGTGCGCGACATCCGCGACTACCGCATCCGGTCGAGCGCCGGCGAGGTCATCGCCGGCGGCAGTCCGTTCAACGTCGCGGCGAAGTCGCTTCGCATGGGGGACTTCACCGAAGCGGAGACGCGGGCGCTGATGGCGCAGCACACGGAGGAGACCGGCCAGCGCTTCTCGTCGTCGGCGCTGGATTCGGTGTGGACGCAGACCCAAGGCCAGCCGTGGCTGGTGAACGCACTGTGCGCCGGGACCTGCTTCGACAACAAGGCGGGGCGGGACCGCTCGCGGACCATCGAAGTGGATGACGTCTACGCGGCGCGGGAGGAGCTCATCCTGTCGCGGCGCACGCATCTGGACCAGTTGGCGCACAAGCTGGAGGAGGAGCGGGTACGGCGGGTGGTCGAGCCCATCCTGAGCGGCGGGGAGGTACAGCACCATGCCCGCGACCTGGAGTACGTGCGCGACCTGGGCCTGCTCGCGCCGGACTCGCCGCCGCGCATGGCGAACCCGATGTACGCGGAGGTGGTGCCGCGGGAGCTGGGCTACGTGTTGCAGGACAGCCTGGACGTGCAGGTGGCGTGGTACGTGGACGACGCCGGCTGTCTGGACATGACCAGGCTGCTGACGGCGTTCGGCACGTTCTTCGGGGAGCACGCGGAGCACTGGCTCGACCATCTGGGCGAGTACCGGGAGGCGGGACCGCAGCTCATCTTGCAGTCGTACCTGCAACGGGTGGTGAACGGCGGCGGACGCATCGAGCGGGAGTACGGGTTGGGGCGAGGCCGGACGGACCTGCTGGTGCTGTGGCCGCGGGAGGCGGGTCAGCCGTCGGACCTGTGGGAGCGGTTCGTGGTGGAGTGCAAGGTGTTGCGGGATTCGGCCCGCAAGAGCCTCACGTGGACCATCGAGCAGGGCGTGAAGCAGACGTTGGGGTACATGGCGAAGTGCGGAGCGGAGGAAGGGCATCTGGTGGTCATCGACCGCCGTAGCGAGGAACGCCGGCGTAGCGGGGGCACGGAGGACCGTCAGGGCAGCGAGGGCGATGCGGGTGGAAGCGAGGAGCGCCGGCAGGACGGCCGCAAGGTGGTCGTCTGGACGCTGTAGTCCCCGTCTATGGGTTGTTCAGGCAACGGCCCGCCGGCCCCGTGCCACGTGCGCCGTCTCCGACAGCGGCTCTTCCGGCGGGGTGGCGCTTCCGGTCTCCGGGCCGGCGCTCACGGGCCATGTGCGCCTCTCTCGATGCTCCCGGACCGGCGGTTCCTGCCACCCCCGCCATCGGTGGCGGAATCGCTGCGATTCAACCCACCGGCCACCGGAATTGCCACGACCGTGGGCCGGGGTCATGTCTCGGGACGGTGACGCGAACACCTGCATCCCGGACTCGTCCCCTCGACCAGATCCCCCTCCCGGTGCTCCAGCGCGTCCACGAACGCCGGGGTGAACACGCTGCGCGCCGGCACCTCCTCGTTCGCCGAACCCGCGGTGATGAACTGCCTCACCGGCTCGTTCGCCAACCGATCGATGTGCGGCGGCTCGTCCGGCAACGCCCTCGTCCGGAAGACCGTCCCCGAAAAGCAGCTATCGAACAGGAACAGCGCATGCTTCGCGGTCATCTCACGCGCCCACGTCACGATCTGCGCCATCGACAACGCCTTGCGCCGAAAACCAGGCGCGTCACGCAACGGATTCGGCGCATCCGTCGGCACCAGAAAGCCGCGCTCCCGGCCTCCGGCTAGGGCCGCCGGTCCGGCAGCGCGTCGAGTGGTGGTGGCGAAGGCCAGCTCCGGCGGCAGATCGGCCGGCTCGGCTGTGGCGACCGCGAACACGATCTCCCGCCCGTAGGGCCCGGCCACCATGATCGGCCCAAGCTCGGCCGGCGGAATTGCGACGGGCCTGCCCGCGTCCAGAGGCCGGCTCCGCATGCGTCCCGGCGAATGCAGCAGAAAAACCTCGCAGTCCGGGTTGATGTTGAAGAGGTACAGCCAGCTCCGACGATGCGCCCGAATCATGAACCGCACTCCGTCTCCGGGACGAGAGGTGACGGTGACGAGTCCCTCCCCCCGGTTGGTGGCCAGCTCGAGGCCACTGCCCACGCTCTCCGGCGGGACCCATTCACGGCACCGGCGTACCGGTTCATCCGGCTCCTGAAAAAAAATCGATCGGAAGCAACCGCGTGCCCAGCGTCTCGGCGGCGCCGATCACCAAGCCGCTCCGGCTGTCCCGGAGCTCCACGGTGATCTGGACGCGCTCGTCGTCATCAATGACCTCGCCGGCGAGATCGGCGTCGGCCTGGACGATGTCTCCGATCAGGGACCCATGCGCGCCTGTTCCGGGAACGGACCCGGCCCCAGGGGGAAGCGCGATTTTGAGAGCTGTTCCTTCACCGGCACCCGGTCGAGCGTCGCCACGACCGCCACGGGCTTGAACCGGCTGCTCTGCCCGAGCGCCCGCGTGAGCCAGTCCGCGAGGTATCGGCCGAGTCCTTCGGGTTGCGCCGTCACGGTCCTGGAGACGGAGAGCGGCCGAACGTAGACGGTGTGCGGGCGGTTGCCGCGCGTTCCACCTTCGAGCTGTTTCACCACGTTGCAACCGTGGTAGTCGAGGTCCGGCCCGCGATCCTTCTCGTCGATGTCCGCAACGGGTACCCGTCCCTCCTTGGAGGCGAGGCGGTTCAGCTCGTTTTGTCCGACCAGTTGTGTCACCTTCAGGGACAGACGCAGATACTCCGACTTGGATTCGACGTTCCACTCGCCCCGCAGGGTGATTGCCCGGCTTTCGTCTCCACTCCCCGATACCACCTGCACCCCGTACTCCCTGAGCTGCGAGGCGAACCTGTCGGCCAGGTGCTTCGACAGCGGCAGACTGCATTCGGCCATCTCCCCGGTGAAGGTGAAGTTGCGCGGGCTCACGCGCACCTTCTTCTCCCGGAGCCCTTCTTCCTTCTTCAAGAGCTTTGCTTCAGCCACGAGCTTGGAGGCGAGATCGCCCACGGCATGATCCAGGTCGGCGTATCATCCTGTCAGTGCTGTTGCATACATCCTTGCGGCCACACTACGGACGTCCGGGGGACGCTCGGAGGCGCCGTTCGCGCCGGCCCGGCTCAGTCGAACCCGGCATCGAAGACCAAATCGATCGTGCCCGCGCCGCGGTCGTGCCTGCGCTTGAACGGCCGGGCCGCATCGGTGCGGAGCTGCTAGATCCATTCGTTGATCGGCTCCAACGAGCCGTCGTGGTGGATCCGGTAGCACAGCTCGGCGCCCGTTGCGGTCACCTCTTCGACCCGGGTGATCCCCGGCGCGCGCTCCAGCACGGATCGGGTGTTCCTGACGCGCTTGACGAGCGTGCGCGGAAACTCCCGGCAGCAGACGGTGACGGCATCCCGGGACCGGCTCGACACCACCGAGCCGGCAAGCGCTGCCCCCGTCTCCGCGGTCTCCTCCTGTTCCGCCGGAGGCGCCGTGGCGGCGCCTTCGGGAGCAGGAACGGCGACGGACGCCTCCCCGCGGTGGGGGATACCGGAGCGGAGGCGCTGCCGGCCACGGTCTCGGAGGATACGGCGGGGGGCGTTCCCGTCTCCGAGGTCTGCACCTGACCCTCGGGGGACGCGTCCACGGGCAGCGGGGGCGCTCCGGCGTCGACCCTTTCCCGCCTGCCCTTGGCCCGGATTCGGACGGGTCGTGTCGATCGGCGATGCCCGTTTCCCGGGCGGCTGGACCGTGTTCCAGGTGCCCATCACGAGGGACCGATCAGGCGTTCATCTGGGTGACGAACTTGCTCGTCAGGTAGGCGTCGAGGCCCTCGATGCCGCCCTCGTGGCCGTAGCCGCTCTCCTTGACGCCACCGAACGGGGTCTCGGCGAACGAGATCGCGCAGTGGTTGACTCCGACCAGGCCCGTCTCCAGGCGTTCGGAGACCCGGGCCGCGCGCTCGGTGCTGGTGGTGAAGGCATACGCGGCGAGGCCGAACTCCAGGCCGTTGGCCTTCTCCATCACCTCGTCGAAGTCCGTCCACGACTGCATCGGGGCGACGGGGCCGAAGGGCTCCTCGAACATCATGCGGGCGCCGTCCGGCACGTCCGCGAGCACGGTGGGAGAGTAGAAGTAGCCCTGGTTGCCGACCCGCTCGCCGCCGGTGGTCACGTCCGCGCCGCAGCCGCGGGCGTCGCTCACGAATTCGTCGATCGCGGCGACCCGCCGCTCGTTGGCGAGGGGACCCATCTCCACCGCCTCGTCCAGACCGTTGCCGAGCTTCATGCCGGAGGCGATTTCCGTGAATTTCTTCACGAACTTGCCGTACACCTTCTCGTGCACGAAGAAGCGGGTGGGCGAGACGCAGACCTGGCCGGCGTTGCGGAACTTGCCGCCGGCCGCGACGGTGGCGGCCTTGTCCACGTCCACGTCGTCGAAGACCACCACCGGGGCATGACCGCCGAGCTCCATGGTGGTGCGCTTCATGCCGTCGGCGGCGAGGCGGGTCAGGTGCTTGCCCACGGGGATGGAGCCGGTGAAGGTCACCTTGCGGATGATCGGCGAGGGAACGAGGTGCTCGGAGACTTGGGAGGGCACGCCGAACACCACGCTCAGCACCCCTCTGGGCAGACCCGCCTCGTGCAGGGCGCGGGCCATCGCCACCGCGGTCCCCGGAGTCTCCTCCGAGGGCTTGATGATGCACGAGCAGCCGGCGCCCAGAGCCCCCGCCATCTTGCGTGCCGGGGTCACGGCGGGGAAGTTCCAGGGCGTGAACGCCGCGACCGGGCCCACCGGCTCGCGGATGACCATCTGGCGGGCGCCGGGGAGACGGCTCGGGATCAGCCGCCCGTAGGCGCGGCGGCCTTCCTCGGCGTACCACTGGAAGATGTCCGCGGCGACCTTCACTTCGACGACCGCCTCGGCCAGGGTCTTGCCTTCTTCCAGGGTGAGGGTGCGCCCGATGGCGTCGGCGCGTTCGCGGATCAGCTCTCCGGCCTTCCACAGCACCTTGCCGCGATCATGGGCGGAGGTGTCGCGCCATACCCTGAACCCTTCCGCGGCCGATGCGAGCGCGCGGTCCAGATCGTCCTTCGAGGCGTGGGGGAGGAACGCCAGAGCCTCCTCCGTGGCCGGGTTGATGACGTCTTCGCCGGCCCCGCCACTGCCTTGCCGGAATTCGCCGTCGATGTACAAGGCGAGCTCTTCGTACATGTCTTCGTCTCCTGTTCCTGTCCGTAACAGCGTGGCTCCTGCCTGGGAAAAAACGTGCTCCTGTCCGGAGCGACGTACCTTGCCGGGGCCGCTCCTCCCGGGCGGATCGGAGGGTCCCGCCGGACCCGTTCTCACTGCTGCGACGAGCGCTGCTGGATCGCCCACCACTGCGCGTAGATCTCGTCCGGCCACAGGCTCTGGACCCACGCGAGGACGTTGATGATCTCCTCGTCGGTGAGCCTGCCCTGAAACGGCGGCATCTTGCCGGCCCCGCCCGGGGCGCCGAACTTGATCTGCCGTGCGAGCACCTCGAAGGGATGATGCCACGTATGCGCGCTGCCGTTCAGCGGCGGGGGTGGAAACGATCCGTCGGGCTCGCGCCGCCGCCAGTCGGGGGTCGCCTCGCCCCGCGCACCATGGCATACGGCACAGTGCGCAGCATAGACCTTCTCCCCGGATTCGACCCGGGACTGTCCATACCAGCGTTCGGGACGTTCGGGGTGCTCGGCGGCGATGGCGTGCAAGGGTGTGGCGACGGCGAGCGCGGTGACGGCGCAGACGACGATGCGGAGCCGGATCGTCTTCGCGGCCATTCCGCAGCGCCGGACCGCTTCGCCGGTTCGCATGTTTCGCGTGGTTCGCATTTCCGCTCCTTCCCGGTTCTGCGGGTTCGTATGGAACAAGACGGTTCCTCGCCCGTCTGCGGCGCCGGCCGGGGGCGGCCGCGCCAGCGGTCGCCGCTCACAGGGCCGCGTTGCGTAGCCGCAGGGCGTTCGTGACCACCGAGACCGAGCTCGCGCTCATGGCGGCGCTGGCGAGCATCGGCGACAGCAACACCCCGAGGATCGGGTACAGCACCCCTGCCGCGACCGGAATGCCGATCGCGTTGTACGCGAACGCGAAGAACAGGTTCTGCCGGATGTTGCGCATCGTGACTGTCGAGAGTGTACGGGCCTTGGCGATTCCGCGAAGGTCTCCTTGCACCAGGGTGATACCGGCGCTCTCGATGGCGACGTCGGTACCGGTTCCCATCGCGATGCCGACGTCGGCGCGGGCCAGCGCGGGCGCGTCGTTGATGCCGTCGCCGGCCATCGCGACGACGTGCCCCCGCGCCTGAAGGTCCGTGATGACGCCGTGCTTGCCCTCCGGCGTCATGTCCGCGTGGACCTCGTCGATGCCGAGCTCGCGGGCCACCGCGCGCGCCGTGGTCTCGCCGTCGCCGGTCAGCATCACGATGCGGAGACCGGCGGCCCGCAACGCCCGAAGAGCCGCCGCCGCATGAGGCTTGATCGGATCCGCGACCGCGACGAGGCCCGCCGGCTCGCCGTCGATCGCGACCCACGCCACCGTCCCGCCCTGCGTCCGCAACGACTCGGCGCGGGCGACGTCGACGTCGTCGAGCCCGACCCCCGACTCACGCATCAACGCCTCGTTCCCGACGAGGACTTCAGCGTCGCCGATCAGTCCGCGGACGCCGCGTCCGGTGATCGATTCGAAGCTGCCGGCCGGCTGGATGCGAAGGCCGCGGGCCGTGGCTCCTCCTGCCACCGCGTCCGCGAGCGGGTGCTCGCTCGACCGTTCGACGCCTGCCGCGAGGGCGAGCCACCGTTCTTCGGCGATGCGCCCCAGGGTGATCGCGGCGCTCAGCTCCGGACGGCCTTCGGTCAGGGTCCCGGTCTTGTCGAGCAGCAGGGTATCGGCCCTGGCGAGGCGCTCCAGCGATTCGGCGTCTCGAATCAGCACCCCGTCGCGGGCGCCGCGGCCGATGCCGGTCATCACCGACACCGGGGTCGCCAGCCCGAGCGCGCACGGGCAGGCGATGATGAGCACCGACACCGCCGCGACGAGCGCGTTGGCGAGCGAAGGCGCGGGACCGAATCCGGCCCAGGCGGCGAACGTGACGGCTGCCGCGACCCCCACCGCGGGCACGAACCAGGCGGCGACCGCGTCCGCAACCGCCTGGACCGGCGCCCGCGACCGGCCGGCGGAGGCCACGAGCGCCGCGATGCGTCCGGCCAGCGTCTCCGATCCGACGCGGTCCGCCCGCATCGTGAACGTCCCGGTCCGGTTCACGGTCCCGCCGCGGACCTTGTCTCCGGTGCCGCGCTCGACCGGGATCGGTTCCCCGGTGAGCATCGATTCGTCGATGCTGGTCGCGCCGTCGAGCACCGTGCCGTCGGCCGGGACGTGCTCTCCGGGACGTATGCGGAGACGGTCGCCGGCCGCGATGCGATCGAGCGCGACCTCGCGTTCCTCCCCGTCGGCGTCGATCCGGCACGCGACGGCGGGCGCGAGGGTCAGGAGGCGGCGGATCGCGTCTCCCGTTCGCGCCCGCGCGCGAAGCTCCAGCACCTGGCCCAGGATGACCAGGGTCACGATGACCGCGGCGGCCTCGAAGTAGAGGGGAGGAGCGCCGTCGACGCGGAACGCCTCGGGGAGCAGGTCCGGGAACAGCAGCGCGGCCGTGCTTGCAAGCCACGCCGTGCCGGTGCCGGCCGCCACCAGGGTGAACATGTTGAGCTTGCGGGTGATGAGCGACGTCCAGCCGCGGGAGAAGAACGGCGCTCCGCACCACAGCACCACCGGGGTGGCGAGCGCCGCCTGGATCCATCCGAACCACACCGGCCCGAGCCAGCGTCGCGCGTCGAGCGCGGGGATCATCTCGCTCATGGCGACCGCGAGGACCGGCAGGGTCAGGGCGCAGGCGACCACGAGCCGGCGGCGCATGTCCGCGAGTTCCGGGCTCCGCGCATCGTCGGGCGCCGCCGCCCTCGGCTCCAGCGTCATGCCGCACTCCGGGCAGTGTCCCGGGGTCTCCCGGACGACCTCCGGATGCATGGGACAGACATGCTCGGTGCGCGCCGGTGCGAACGTCCGCGGCTCCAGCGCCATGCCGCACTCGGGGCAGTCCGCGGGGACGTCGCTGCGCACCTCGGGATGGCAGGGGCAGGTGTAGTCGGTCCCGGCGGTCGGCGGCGCGGCCGGACCGTGCTCCGCGGGTCGATTCCGCGGCGATGCGGTAGTGGTATGCGAGGTTGCGGAGCGCTCATGGCTCGCGGGAGTGGACGCCGGAGCCGGGGATGCGGTGGCCGTCTGCGAAGCCGTGGAGGCCGGCGCCGCGTGCTCGGCGAAGCGGGCCGGCCCGGCCTCGAACCGTTCCCGGCAGGTCTCTCCGCAGAACCAGTAGCGGCGCCCGCCGTGGCGCGCGGTCGCGCCGGGACGGATCCGTTCGACGAGGGCGCCGCATACGGGATCCTCCGTGTGGGCGTAACGCTCGGGCGCGGCCAGAAACCGGTCCTTGCACCCGAGGCAGCAAAAGCCCACCGTGGATCCGTCGTGCACGCCGGTCACGTGCACGGTGGCCGGATCCGCTTGCATTCCGCACACCGGGTCATGGGTGGCGGCCGCGGGGGCGACCGCAGCCGCGTCACCGCGTGCCTGGCCGGTGGTGATGCTCATCGCGTTGCGCTCTCGATGGGACGCGGCAAAGCTAGACCTTCCAGTAGCTGGAAAGTCAAGAGGTTCCTGGAGGGCGGAGAAACAGAGTCGACACCGGAACGTGCCGGCCGAGGTCAGCGTACGCCGGGGTACGTGCTCCCTCGCGTGTATCCCCACCCGGGCCACGTCTTCCTCGGGAACCTACTGCATCGAGTAGCGCCGAAACGCCGGTGCATGTCCGCGCTCGACGAGCCAGCCGTTCAGGTTCACACCGCCCGCGCAGCACGTTCCGAGCGCCCGACTGCCGCCGCCGCGGCTGCCGATCCTGCACGTGACCGATCCGCCGCCGATTCGATTCCGTAGCGCCCGGGTCGCCGTCCGGCCGCAGCGGTCGCGCCGGCCGTCCGCACGCCGGCAAGACTGTTCGCGTTCCGGCGCATCGACGTTCCCGAGCCGTACGCGCTCGCCGGCCACGTCGATGGTGTCGGCGTCCACCATGCGCGGCCGGGTTCTCTCCGCGTCCGCTCAGGCGGCGTCTTCCTTGATCATGTCGGCGCCCTTCTCGGCGATCATGATCGTGGGCGCATTCGTGTTTCCGGAGGTCAGGGTGGGCATGATGGAGGCATCGATCACGCGCAGCCGCTCGACCCCGTGCACGCGCAGCCGATCATCGACCACCGCCATCGGATCGTGGCCCATCTTGCAGGTGCCGACCGGGTGGTAGGCGGTCTGGCCGGTTTCGCGGCAATAATCGAGAAGCTCCTCGTCGGTGCTGCGGCCGGGCCCCGGCCTCAGCTCGTGCGCCCGCCAGGCGTCCATGCACGGATGCTCCATGATCCGGCGGGTGATGCGCATGCCTGCCAGAAGACTGATCCGATCCTCCTCGGCCGACAGGAAGTTCGGACGAATCGCGGGCGGCGCATAGGGGTCGGCGGACCGCGCATGGATCGAGCCCACCGACTCGGGCCGCATCTGGTAGACCCCTACCGTCATGCCGGGCTCGCTGTCGAGCCTGGTCCGATCGTTGGCGTCGCCGTAGCTCGCGGGCATGAAGAGAAGCTGCACGTCCGGTCCCGCGAGCTCCGGGCGGGTTCTGATGAATCCGTGGCCGAACGCCGGCGCGGAGGTGAGCACCCCGCGACGGGTGAGCGCGTAGCGCAGGATCTCCACTGCGAACCTGAGCCCGCGGGTGCGCTCGTTCATCGTGATGCGCCGGGTCGCCCGCCAGCTCATCCGGGGGAAGAAGTGGTCGCGGTAGCTCTCGCCCACCCCGGGGAGCGGATGGACGACGTCGATGCCCAGCGACGCCAGGTGTCCGGGCGCGCCCACTCCCGAGAGCTCCAGCAACTGCGGCGACTGCACGCCGCCGGCGGACAGGATGACTTCACCCGCCCGTGCTTCGCGCGCCGCCTCGTGCGCATCCCCGCGGACGTCGTAAGCCACTCCGACTGCGCGTTTCCCGTCGAAGAGAACACGCTTCGCATGGGCATGGGTCCGGACGTGGAGGTTGGCGCGGCGGCGGACCGGTTGTAGAAAGGCGCGGGCGGTGCTGCATCGGCGTCCGTCGTGCATCGTGCACTGGTAGTACCCCACGCCTTCCTGATCGCCGCCGTTGTAGTCGGGGTTGCGGGGGTAGCCGCAGGCGACCGCCGCTTCGATGAAGGCGTCGGCCATCTCGTGCGGTTCGTAGATGTCGGTGACCACGAGCGGGCCGCCGGTCGAGCGGGCGTCGCCGGCTCCGGTTCGGGTGGCTCGCTCGAAATGCTCGGATTTGCGGAAGTACGGCAGGACCGATTCGTACGACCAGCCACGGTTGCCGAGCTGGGACCAGACGTCGTAGTCGAGCGGCTGGCCTCGGACGTAGAGCATGCCGTTGATCGCGCTGGATCCCCCGAGGGTCCGGCCGCGCGGGACGGGGATCCGCCGCCCGTTGACGTTGTCCTCGGGCTCGGTCTCGAAGCACCAGTTGTAACGACGGTCGTTCATCAGCTTCGCGAAGCCGACCGGGACGGAAATCCACGGGCTTGCATCCTTGCCGCCCGCTTCCAGCAGCAGGACGCGCTTCGCCGGATCCTCGGAGAGCCGGTTGGCCAGCACGCACCCGGCCGAGCCGGCGCCGACGATGATGTAGTCGTAGTCGTGATCGTTCATGGAGGATGGAGCTACCGTCGTTGCCGCGCGCACCGCTTGCCGTGAGCGTGCGCCGCGCGAGGGACGGCGGTCAACGCCTTCACGCCGTCCAAGCCGGTATTGTAGGGTGCCGGAAAGGCAATGCGGCTTTCCATTCTTCCCGCACCGCCATCGAAAGCGGGCCGGATCCATCCGCAGCAAGAGAGGGGCATGATGCAGAGCGAGACGAAAGGACGAAGCGCACGCGAACGCGCGATGAGAGCGGTGGCGTGGGCGATCGTCTGGGCAGGCCTCACGGGATGCGGAAGCGGGTCGCAGACGAGACCGGACGGACCTGTGCCGACGACACCGCCGAGCGAGCCCGTGCCGGCGACACCGCTGAGCGAGGCGGACATCCGCACACGTCTCGCCCGGCAGCCGTCCCTGGGGCGGGTCTCGCTGCAGGAGGCGTGGCGCACCGGCTGGACCGGACAGGGCGTCACCATCGGCATCGAGGACACGCCGGTCGATCTCACGCATCCCGAGTTCGAGGGACGGGCGGATTGGGAAAAATCCTGGCTGGTGTACGGATACTTCGACTTCGAAACCCTCTGCGGCGGACGGGACCCGCCGTGTGAGGTCACGGACGTGCGCGGCGAAGAGGGGGTGCGCGCGGCGGCGCGCCGGATCGTGGAGTCCGAAGGGTGGCCTTCGGTCGATGACAGCCGGTTCATCAGGCACGTCGGCGGAGGCGCGACGGGCGCCGACGTCTGGTACGAAGTGCCCGCGCTCCGGGAAGCGGACACGAGGCCGGGCGCGCTCGCGGGAGGCGCGCGGTGGCACGGGACCCAGGTCGCGGCGATCGCGGCTGGACGGTACAGCGGCGTCGCCCCGGGGGCGCGCGTGGTGTCGATCGCCCTCGCGAGCGGAGCGGACATGGCGGTCGTCGCCGGCGTCTCGCAGGCGAACATCAGGCCGATGCGGTTCAACGCCGAAGTGGACGAAGCGGGGGCCGCGACCACGACCCGGGCGAGACGCGAGACGCTGGACGCGTTCTGGGCGAACGACATGCGGCGGCGCTACACGGGCGTCGACATCGTGAACCGGTCCTTCGGCCCGCCAATCGACACCGTGGCGGAACTCGAGGAGAACGAGCGGGAATGGCTCGCGCGCTGGAGCGCGCTGGAAACGCACATGCCCGGGACGTGGCGTCTGATGATGCAGGACGACCGCGTGGAGCGGGACAAGACGCTGTTCGTGTACGCCGCGGGAAACAATGGAGATCTTCCGCATCCGGACGCGGAGACCCGGCAGGCGTACCACCACCGGGCACTGCGGGGGCTGCATCTGACGGTGGCGGGGGTAGACCCGGACGGAAGCCTCAACCGCAACGCGACCCCGTGCGGGCCGCTGCCGGCCGACTGGGTGGCGTCCAGGGACGGACGCCACTTCTGCCTGATGGCGCCGTGGACGGTGAAGGAAGTTCTGCCGGCCGGCGCCGCCGGGCCGCCGCAAGACGAGGGCGGCGCATCGGTGTCGGCGCCGATGGTGGCCGGGGCGCTGGCGGTGGTGCTGCACCGCTTCCGCGGGCAGATCACCCCACGCGAAGCGGGACTGCGGGTGGTGAACACGGCGGACAACACCGGTCCGTACTCGGTTCCGGCGACGCACGGGGCCGGACTGCTCGACGTCGAAGCGGCGATACGCCCCATGGGCGTGCTGTCCACGGGCCTTGCGGGGCTCAGGGCGGACCTACGCTCCACGTGGCTGCGCACGCCATCGGCGTGGGGAAACTTGGCGGGACGCCTGCGGGGCGTGGAGATCGCGGGGTTCGACGCAGCGAACGCGCCGTTCTGGATGGGAGCGGGCACGCTGGTGCAACCTGGCGGAGGGCATGAAGTCAGCCCCGTCCCGTCCCTGGACGCGGGCCAGGACGACGAAAGGCCGGGAGCGGCGGCGGGGTTCGCCTGGCGGGAGGCCCGGGGGACGGCGCTCGCGCCGCGAGGCATGCGGCTGGAACTCGGCGCAAAAGGCGGAGCACCGTTCGTGGAAGGCGCGCGTGTAGTGAACGGCGCCGGGCTGGCGCTACGCCCGGAAGACGGGCGAGGTTTCGGAGCCGGCTTCACGGCGGAACGCGACGCCTGGCTCGGAGGAGGGAGCGACGGGGCGTTCGGCGAGGGTGTCGATGGCGGCATGACGTGGCTGCGGCACGAGTGGCAGTGGACGCTGGACAGCGACGGGCGATGGCGCATCGGCACGGACGCGACGCTCGCAAGCGGCCGCCCACGCTATGGGAACAGCACGATGTTCAGCGCGGGGAGCGCGTTCTACACGTCCGCACGGGTCACCGCCGAACGGCGGACGGAGGACGCGGTCACACGGCTCTCCCTGAGCCAGCCGTTGCGCGCGGAGACAGGAAAGGGGAGGTTCCGGCTGCCCGTCGGAAGGACGCCCGAAGGCGAACACGTCTACGCGGAGCACCGCGTGGGACTCCCGCCCGAGGGACGTGAGGTCCGGATGGCGCTGGAACGGATGCAGCGGTGGGGTCCGGGGACGCTGGGACTCAAGGCGGGGTGGACGCACGAGGCGGGACACACTCCGGGAGAGAGCGACTGGCTCGTCGGAGCGGCGTGGGAGATGGAGTGGTAAGGGCGAAGTATCGGCTCCCGGAGACGTCGGCGAGGTAGTGGAGGAGCACGAGGGTCCGAGGCACTGGAAGACGGTCGGGGTCAATCGGTTCTCATCCGTCGGGATGGCCACAGGTTGGAGTATCCCGTTGATCCGGCTGTCATTCCCGTTACAGTGCCCCCGGTTGGGCCGTAGTTTCTCAGGCAAACGTAATCCATTGAATCGATTTGAGCAGTATTGAGGGAACCAGTCAGCCTCGGGAAGATGCCTTGGTCAATGGCCCCGGTCGAGGTCAATGGCGTTGTCTTTCCGGCACGGACTACAATGCTGGTATGGACGATACGGATACATCGACCGTCGCGCCGCTCGCGCCGGAGCGATCGGATACGGAAACACGGCCAGCGGCGCCCGCCACGTCGCCGGCCGAGCGGGCGGCGCCCGTGACGACGCCGGAAGCGCTGGCAGGGACACCTGGGACGCCGGTCCCGGTCGGGCCGCCGCTGTTGGAGCTGGAGTTCACCGGCTGCAAGGCCGTGCCCATGACCTATGCGCAGCTCCGCCGCTACGACGGACGCCTCGAAATCTGGGACGCCGAGTCCGAAACCGCCTGGATGGTCCGCGAGCCCACCAGCCCCACCCACGAGAACCCCTCCCACGGATTGGCGGGACTGGTCGAGCGCATCGCCGCAGTGCGCGGCTCCCCCATCTCCTGCTACGGCTCGATGGACCTGCTGGTGCGCGACGCGCACGGGAAACGCGGCGAGCGTGGCTCGCCGAGGCGCATCATGCAGGCGGACCAGACGGTGTACCTGCATCCGTCGCGGGCGGAGTTGCTGGGGGCCGATGCGATGGTGGTGGGGATGCACAATTACCCGGACGTGGTGCTGGAGGTGGACCACACCACGGACGTTCGGCGGGGGAAGCTGAAGCTCTACGAGGCGTGGGGGTTCCCGGAGCTGTGGGTGGAGGTGCCGGACGTTCGGGCGCCGAGCCGTCCGAAGGGACGGTTGCCGGGGCTGACGATTCACCTGCTGGAGGGGGGTGTCTACCGGGAGTCGCCGGAGAGCTTGGCGTTTCCGGGCTGGCGGGCGGAGGATGTCCACGAGGCGATGAACGAGGTGGGGCGTTCGGCGCGGACGAACGCGATTCTGGAACGGTTGGGCCGGGGGTTGGGGGCACGGGAGGGGACGGGGCCGGACGACGACCCGCTGCTGCGTTCCCTGCGGAGCCAGAGCCGGGCGGAAGGCTTGGCCGAAGGCGAAGCAAAGGGTCGGGCGGAGATGGTGCGCCAGATGCTGTCGGCTCGGGGCATCGAGGTGTCGGAGGGATTCCCGGCCGATGTGCCGGGGTTCGCCGAATCGCCGCGGGCCGCCGTCGTCGCGGCGGCGTTCGCCTGCGAGAGCGAACAGGACTTCCGCGCGCGCATCCTGCGTCTCCGTCGCCACTGATGCGGTCATCGAGGACGACCCCGCGGCTACCGTCGCGCACCACCCCCCGACACTGATCCACCCCCCGAAGCGGCGGATTCCTCTCCGCCGGCCGCGCCTCGCATCGCCACCTCGCCGGCAAGAGCCTCGACCGCCTCGTCGAGGCCGACCACCCGCTGCCCCCGGCGGCCGAGCCGGCGCATCGAGACCTCGCGGCGCTCGATCTCCCTCTTGCCGAGGGCGAGGATCACGGGCGCTTTCGCGTGCGAGTGCTCGCGCACCTTGTACGAGATCGTCTCGTTGCGGGTGTCGGCCTCGGCGTGCAGCCCCCGCACGCGCAACGCCTCGACGACCTCGCCCGCGTATGCGTCCGCATCGGAAGTGATCGTGCACACGACGGCGTGCCGGGGCGCGAGCCACAGTGGCAGATGCCCCGCGTAGTGCTCGATGAGGATCCCGGCGAAGCGCTCGATCGAGCCGAGCATGGCGCGGTGGATCATCACCGGCACGTGGCGCTCGCCGTCCTCGCCGACGTAGGACGCCCCGAGCCGGCCCGGCAGGTTGAAGTCCACCTGCACGGTACCGCATTGCCAATCGCGGCCGATGGCGTCGCGCAGCACGAACTCCAGCTTCGGCCCGTAGAACGCGCCCTCGCCGGGGTTGTGGCTGTATTCGAGGCCGGTCGAGTCGATGGCCACCCGCAGCGCGGCCTCCGCCTGGTCCCAGATGGCGTCCGAGCCCACCCGGGTCTCGGGGCGGTCCGCGAACTTGATGCGCACGTCCTCGAACCCGAAGTCGCGGTAGATCGAGAGGATGAGATCACACATCGCCGTCGCTTCCTGCGTGATCTGGCCGCCGGTGCAGAAGACGTGCGCGTCGTCCTGGGTGAACGCGCGCACCCGCATCAGCCCGTGCAGCGCCCCGGAGGGCTCGTAGCGGTGCACCTTCCCGAACTCGGCGATGCGCATCGGCAGGCTGCGGTGGCTCTTTACCGGGCCGTTTCTGAAGATCTGCACGTGTCCCGGACAGTTCATCGGCTTCAGGGCGAAGACCCGACCGTCCTCGGTCTGCGAGGTGAACATGTTCTCGCGGAACGCCTCCCAGTGGCCGGACGCTTCCCACAGGCCGCGGTCCATGAGCTCCGGGGTATCCACCTCGACGTAGCCGACCGCGCTCTGGCGCTCGCGGACATAGTGGATGAGCGTCCGGAAGAGCCGCTGGCCCTTCGGATGCCAGAACACCGAGCCCGGCGATTCCTCCTGGAAATGGTAGAGGTCCATCTCGCGGCCGAGCTTGCGATGGTCGCGCCGCTCGGCTTCTTCGAGCATGTGGAGGTAGGACTTGAGCTGTTTCTCGTTCGCCCAAGCGGTTCCGTAGACCCGCTGGAGCATCTCGTTGCGGGAGTCGCCGCGCCAGTACGCGCCCGAGATGCGCATCAGCTTGAACGCCTTGCCGAGCTTGCCGGTGGAGGGGAGGTGGGGACCCCGGCAGAGATCGATCCACTCGCCTTGGCGGTACAGGGAGACGGGCTCGTCGCTCGGGATGCCCGCGATGATCTCCGCCTTGTATTTCTCGCCCCAGTCGCGGAAGAACCGGATCGCTTCGTCGCGATCCCACTCCTCGCGCGAGATAGGCTCGTCGCGATCCACGATCTCGCGCATCCGGGCCTCGATCCGCTCGAGATCCTCCGGGGTGAAGGGCTGCTCGCGCGCGAAGTCGTAGTAGAAACCGTTCTCGATCGCCGGCCCGATGGTGATCTGCGTCTCCGGGTAGAGCTCCTTCACCGCCTCGGCGAGAACGTGCGCCGCGTCGTGGCGCAGCAGCTCCAGCGCTTCCTCGGAATCCCTCGTGACGATGGCGACGGAGGCGTCGGTCTCGATGGTGGCGGCGAGGTCACGCAGGACGCCGTCCACCTTGATCGCCAGCGCCGCCCTGGCCAGTCCCTTGCCGATGCTCGCGGCGACGTCGGCCCCGCTCACCGGGCCGTCGAACTGCCGGGCCGAGCCGTCGGGCAGCGTGATTCGAGGCATGTCGTCGTCTCCGTCCTGTCTGCGATGCGCGTCCATCGCCTGACGCGCAAGGGCGCCTGCCGTTCCTTTCACGAGGTGGATCGAAGCAGGTCGTACGGTGAACCAAGGCGAGAATTCTAACCGGCATCGCTCGCGTGGTACGGCGCCTCCTCCTCGCGCACCCGCACGCTCGCCCGCCGCCGGCGCACGATCCGGGTCACCGCCTTTGCCCGCTCATCGTGGGTCTGGCTGAACCGCACTCCGTCCACCGCCTCGCATACGTCGTCCGGCGTGAGCTCTTCCAGCACCACCGAGGCGTCGAGATTGCGCGGCGCACTGCCGGGACGCAGGGCGAGGAACTCCGCCCGCAGCTCCCTCGTACCCTTGCGACCGTACAGCCGCCATAGCTCCCGTACCCCCATCTCCCCATAGCGTTCGGCCTTTCCCTTGTCGGCGTGCGTGATTTCAACCTCCACCACCAAGTCCGGCGCGGTATGCTCGATGTAGGCGTCGGCCGCCTCTTCCCCTTTGACGAGGGCCGCGTAATAGCCTTTGGCGCGCTCGCCGACATAGAACGCGCAATCGGGCTCCATGCCCGTGCCGGGCGGCTCGCTCCGCCGGCGGATCCGGGGGCTGCGGAGCTTCTTCGCGACGCCGGCGAGGGCGCCCCCGGCGACGTCCACGATGTCGTCGAAGATCGATGTCAGATCCTCGTGATGACGCGAGGGCGCCATCAAGGTGATGACCCCACGCACCGGGTCGAGGCAGACCCGGCGGAAGCGGCAAGTCCAATCGATGGCCGCGAGCTCGGCGATGGTCCCGGCATCGGCGCGCAGGATGTGGATGGTGGAGCCCAGCGGCCCGATGTGCATGGTGGCGGGGTCGTTCATGGCGGATACGTATCTTCGGGGTGGAGTGGGAGGTCGAGGGCCGTTCACCGCCGACCGCTCGTCCCGAGTCTGCGCCGTCATCATCCGGGTGTCCATTCGGCGCGGTTGGGGTCGCCACTGAATCGATCGTCACCGGATCACCCGGGACGAGAACACCAGCACGTCTCCCGGCTGGAGCCGCAACCGAATCGAACGCCACCGGACCGCGCAACGGACCGATGCCGGTATATTTCCAGATGGCTTTGCCTTGGATGCTCGAACCGCCGGAACGACCGGAACACCGAATCGTGAAATCATGCGGAGGGCGGCTCCTGGTGTGGTCGCCCTTCGGCCAACGTCGTTGACGGGCGGGAAACAGTCTTGTTCCATCACGAGGATGCAGATGCCCCCTCCCTTCACCCTCTCCGTCTCCCCCCGGCTGCGCTCGACCCCGTTCCACGACCGCGTGCTCGCGGAGGGGGTGCAGGCGTTCACCGTCTACAACCACATGCTGCTGCCGACGGTGTACGAGTCGCTGGAGGCGGACTACCGGCATCTCACCGAGCGGGTCCAGCTCTGGGATGTCGCGGGGGAGCGGCAGGTCGAGATCCACGGGCGGGACGCGCTCGCGCTGGTCGAGCTGATGACCCCGCGCGACGTCGGACGGTGCGCGGTCGGCCAGTGCAAGTACGCACCCCTCGCCGACGAGCACGGTGGAATCGTCAACGACCCGCTGATCCTCCGGCTTGCCGAGGACCATTTCTGGGTTTCCGTCGCGGACTCCGACGTGCTGCTCTGGGCGAAGGGCCTCGCGGCGGGGCGGGGGCTCGATGTTTCCGTGACCGAGCCGGACGTCTCGCCGCTCGCATTGCAGGGGCCGCTGGCGGGCGACGTGGCCGAGGCCGCCATCGGCGCCTGGACGCGGGCACTGCGCTTCTTCCGGTTCCGGGAGACCGAGATCGACGGCATCCCCGTGGTGGTCGCGCGTTCGGGCTGGAGCAAGCAGGGCGGGTTCGAGATCTACCTCCGGGACGGTGCGCTCGGGGGCGCGCTCTGGGATCGGATCCGGGACGCGGGCGCGCGGTACGGAATCCGTCCCGGGTCCCCGAACCTCATCGAACGCATCGAGAGCCGGCTGATCTCGTATGGAACCGACGTGACCCTGGAGCACGATCCCTTCGAGGCCGGGCTCGATGCGTTCTGCGATCTCGACAAGCCGGCCGAGTACCTCGCGCGCGACGCGCTCGCGGCACGGCGGGGGAGGCCGCCGGCCCGACGGCTGGAACGTGTGGTCATCGGCGGCGAGCGGATCGAGCCGAACATGGCGTTCCTGCCGCTGCACGCCGCCGGCCGCGCCGCCGGATACGTCACGAGCGCAGCGTACTCGCCGCGGCTCGAACGCAACGTGGCCCTCGCGATGGTCGCGACGAAGCGGGAGCCGGACGCGCTTCGGGTGACGCTCCCGGACGGAGCGGAGCGTGAGGTGGCGGTCGCGGACGGGAATTGGCGCGTTTCGGGCGGCGCGCGTATCGGCGTTTAGCGCCTGCCCCGTGACGTCCTGTGCAAGATGACCGAGAATCGTTCGTGACGTGTGGATTCCCGCCCTCTTGCCGGCTTCCGCGGCTCTCTCTTGCGGGCAAGGGCTTCACGGGGACAGACCTCTTGGCAGGATTGGCGGGATGTGGCGTCCCGCGCGGTTCGTGTCGTTCCGGCGGGCCTTGGGTCCGCGAATGCGGGCCGCGGGGGTCCGGAAAGTGTCGTTCCGGCGACTCCGGTTTGGGTGCGGGAATGCATCCACGGCATGACCTCCGGGCCGGCGGATTCGGGCAGGAAAGGGCTGTAGGCGTCCCTGATCCGCATTGTTCGCCGGGTCGCGGGATGCCGGGACAATGAAGTTCTCCAAGATCACGGCGCGCGGGCAGACGACGATCCCGAAGAGCATCCGCGAAGCGGCGGGTCTCTACGCGGGCGACGTGCTCGCATTCGAAACGGAGGGCGATCACGTGGTTGTCCGCAAGGTGACCGAGGAGCG
Source organism: uncultured Gammaproteobacteria bacterium (assembly GCA_958295835.1). Classification (GTDB taxonomy): domain Bacteria; phylum Pseudomonadota; class Gammaproteobacteria; order HK1; family HK1; genus HK1. Next base: position 1,218,835 of record OY282378.1, on the reverse strand, counting down.
GGACGATCACCTGCAAGGTCTCTCCGAAGCGCTGAGCGAATGGACTTCGCCGGAGGACGAGGAAGCCTGGCGTGACCTTTGAACCGTTCGATGTCGTCGTCGTGCCCTTTCCGTTCACCGATCGGCAGGCCGTGAGGCGGCGTCCGGCCCTGGTCATCTCGTCGCCGGATTTCAACGCGGCCCACGATCAATCGATTCTGGCCATGATCACGTCGGCGGAGAGCGAATGGCCCAGCGACGTCACGATCCGAGGGTGGCGCGAAGCCGGCCTCGGCGTCCCGTGCAAGGTCCGTCTCAAGCTCTTCACCCTGGATGACGCCTTGATCCTCCGCAAGGCCGGCACGTTGTCGGCACGCGACGCTGAGGCGGTCGCGAGCAGTCTCGTCCGCTTTCTGGCCATGGACGCAGGTAGCGTGCCGGCGACGCTGGAACCGCTGCAACGCTGACCGTATTCCGCCCGCACACCGGAATCGATTCCATACCGCGAACCGTCTCGCCCCCCGGGTGCACCGCGGAAGCCGGCGCCCACGTGGACACCGACGCTCGCGCGCCACTCCTTCAGGCTCATGTCTCATGGGACAAGACTAACATCGGGGTGCATCTGAACCTGATCCATCATGCGGCCCGTTGGCAAGGAAACGGCGCCATGTTGTCCTGGGGCTCGGGCGCGCGCTATTTGCCGCTCTCGTACGGGCCGAGAAAGCGCTCGCCGTTGAAATGGATGAGGCGCTCGTGGAGTTGCCCCGTTTCAGTGGACAGTGAAGGGCTTGGGTTTCATGCCGCTTCCTGGTAGCTCCTCTCGAAGGCCATCGGGGATTGCTGACCAAGACCCTGGTGACGACGATGCGGGTTATACCATCCCTCGATGAACTCGAAGATTGCTCTGCGCGCCTGGCGATGCCCGCGGAAATCGGAGAAGGGGATGAACAGGCGCTGCCATGGCCGCAGTTCAGCGGTCCTTGTCCGGCCGTGCATTCTCGGAGTGGAGGCAGGGCAAAGACGGACTCGCTATCCTTGGCCGGAATCAAGCATGTTTCACTTGCGGCCTGAAGCCGATCAAATGAAACACTCCGGGGCGTAGTGCATTTCCACTGCACGCCGCGCGGGGTCATGAACCGATGAACAAGAAGACCCTGAACGAAGCCGGGATCTGCGACAACTACGTCACCCCGGCCATCACCGGCGCCGGATGGGACGCCCACACGCAGGTCCGCCGCGAATACGGGTTCACGGCCGGCCGGATCATCGTTCGGGGCAAGCTGGCCGTGCGCGGGGAGAGGAAGCGGGCCGACTACCTCCTGTTCTACCAGCCGAACCTTCCGCTGGCGGTGGTGGAGGCCAAGGACAACCATCACCCGGTCGGCGGCGGGTTGCAGCAGGCCATCGCTTACGCGGAGGCCCTCGACGTGCCCTTCGTGTTCTCGTCGAACGGCGACGCCTTCCTGTTCCACGACCGCACCGGGCGGTCCTCCCCGGTCGAGCGGCAGATCGGCCTGGACGAATTTCCCTCCCCGGAAGACCTGTGGCGGCGCTACCGGGCCTGGAAAGGACTCGACGACGCATCCGGCAAACTCGCCCGGCAGCCCTGTTACGAGGACCCCGGCGGCAAGGAGCCCCGCTACTACCAGCGCGCCGCCATCCAGCGGGCGGTGGAAGCCGTCGCGCGGGGCCAACGCCGGGTGCTGCTGGCCATGGCCACGGGCACGGGAAAAACCCTCACCGTCTTCCAGATCATCTGGCGGCTGTGGAAAGCGGAGAAGGTCAGGCGGGTGCTGTTCCTCGTGGACCGGAACATCCTCGCCGACCAGACCATGACCAACGACTTCAAGCCTTTCGGCCCGGTGATGACCAAGGTCCGGGACCGCAACATGGACCCGAGCTACGAGGTCTACCTGGCGCTCTACCAGGCCGTCAGCGGAAGCGAGGAAGAGAAGAACGTCTACAAGCAGTTCAGCCGCGGCTTCTTCGACCTGGTGGTCATCGACGAATGCCACCGGGGCAGCGCCCGCGAGGACAGCGCGTGGCGGGAGATCCTCGACTACTTCGAGCCCGCCATCCAGCTCGGCCTGACCGCCACCCCGAAGGAGACCGCCGAGGTCAGCACCCTCACCTACTTCGGCGAGCCGGTCTACACGTACACCCTCAAGCAGGGTATCGAGGACGGATTCCTCGCGCCCTACAAGGTCGTCCGCATCGACCTCGACAAGGACTTGCAGGGCTGGCGGCCACCGGCGGGCATGATCGACGACCTCGGCCGGGAGATCGAGGATCGCGTCTACAACCAGCGCGACATGGACCGGGTGCTGGTGCTGAACGAACGCACCAGGCGGGTTGCCGAGAAGACCGTCGAATATCTCGCGGGGACCGACCCCTACGGCAAGACCATCGTCTTCTGCGAGACCATCGATCATGCGGAGCGGATGCGTTCGGCGCTCGTCAACGAGGTCGCGAAGCGCCTGCCGGCGGAGGCCGGCAACACCTCGAAGTGCGTCGTGCGCATCACGGGCGACAACGACGAGGGCAAGCGGGCGCTCGACGACTTCATCCACCCCGAACGGCGCTACCCGTTCATCGCCACTACCTCGAAGCTGTTGACGACCGGCGTGGACGCCAGGACCTGCAAGCTCATCGTGCTGGACCAGCGCATCGAGTCGATGATCGAATTCAAGCAGATCGTGGGGCGCGGCACCCGCATCCACGAAGACGCCGGCAAGCTCTGGTTCACCATCATGGACTTCAGGAAGGCCACCGAGCTGTTCGCCGATCCGGCCTTCGACGGGGAGCCGGTCGTCGTCTACGAGCCCGGCAGCGGCGAGCCGCCCCTCCCTCCCGATGACGGAACGGGCGAGGGCGGGGACGACGGAGGCCCGATCGGCGACCCCGACCCGCCGCCCGGAGGCACGACGAGGTACGTCATCAGCGGCGTCCCCGTCATGGTCGTCGCCGAGCGCGTCCAGTACTACGGCGATGACGGCCGGCTCATCACCGAGTCGCTCACCGAATACACCAGGGAGGCCGTCAGGGAGAAGTACGCCACGCTTGCGGATTTCCTGCGGCGATGGACCGGGAGCGATCGGAAGGCGGCGGTGGTCGACGAGCTCCGCGAGCAAGGGGTTCTGTTCGAGGAGTTGAACGAAGTGGTCGGGAAGGACCTCGATGCCTTCGATCTGATCTGCCACGTGGTCTACGGCCGGCCTCCGCTCACCCGCCGGGAGCGGGCCGAGAACGTGAAGAAACGGGACGTGTTCACCAGGTACGGCGCACAGGCCCGCGTCGTGCTCGATGCCCTGCTCGACAAGTACGCCGACGAAGGGCTGACCCCGGCGGAGGACCTCGGCGTCCTTCGCGTGCAGCCCCTCTCCGGCCTCGGCACCCCGGTCGAGCTGGTCGGGCGCTTCGGCGGGAGGAGCGGGTACGTTGCCGCCGTCCGCGCGCTCGAAGCCGCCCTGTACGACACCGCCGCGTAGCATATGATTCTATGTGACCATAGACATGACTATGGTACTTTCATCGAATCCCTGAAGCGGCCCCCTCGGGAAAACACCATGGAAACGCGCAATACCAGCCCGACCGGCGTCAGGACGATCAAGGCTTCCGAGTTCAAAGCCAGATGCCTCAAACTGATGGACGAGGTCGCGGACAACGGCGCCGAGATCGTCATCACCAAGAACGGACGGCCGGTCTCGCGGCTGATCCCCTATCGCAGGAAACCGGACACTCTCTTCGGTATCGATCGAGGGAAGCTCGAAATTCGTGGTGACCTCGACGAACCCTTCGATGTGGCATGGGAGGCGGAGGCCGGCAGGGTCCAGGAGGAAGACCGCTGATCCTTCTCGATACCGGCGCCCTGCTATGGCTCCGGCTGGGCGATCGCAGGCTGGGAAACAACGCCCGCCGGGAGATAGAACGGGCGTGGCAGTCGAACGAAGTCGCGGTTTCCGCGATCTCGTTCCGGGAGGTCGCCACGCTTGTGAACAAGGGACGCATCAGGCTGGCCGATGACGTTCACTCGTGGCGCCGGGAACATCTGGAGCAGGGCGTGGTGGAGATTCCCGTTGACGGTGAGATCGGCATCCGGGCCGTGGAGCTCGTCGACTTCCATGCCGATCCGGCGGATCGCCTGATCGTCGCCACCGCGCTGGCCGGCCATCGCCTCGTGACCTCGGACCGACGCATCCTCGAATGGCCCGGCAGGCTGAACCGCCTCCGCGCCACCGACTGAGCGCATGGCCCGGTTCTCGGCGGCTGCCCCGATTGCCATGCGGTGACGAACGAAGGCGAGACCCGTTCCATGTCCATGTCCACCACCATCAAGTCCATCCAGGACATCATGCGCAAGGACGTCGGCGTCGATGGCGACGCCCAGCGTATCGGTCAGCTCGTCTGGCTGCTGTTCCTGAAGATCTGGGACGATCGCGAGCAGGAGCTGGCGCTTCTGGAAGACGACTTCGCGTCGCCGCTCGTCAACGTGTCCTGGACCGAGAGCGGAGAGAAGCAGAGCGCCGGAGACCTGCGCTGGAGCGCCTGGGCCGCCGACCCCGAAGGCATCACCGGCGACAGGCTGCTCGGCTTCGTCGACGACACTCTGTTCCCCGCGCTCAAGGGCATGGAGGTCGGCCCCCCCGGGAAGGGACAAAGCCCGAAAGCGAAAGCGGCGCAGGCTCTCCGTCGCCGCCGCCGGCTCGTGAAGGGCGTCTTCGAGGACGCCTACCAGTACATGAAGTCGGGCACCCTGCTACGGCAGGTCGTCAACAAGATCCAGACCGACATCGACTTCAACGACGCCACCGGCCGGCACCTGTTCGGAGACCTTTACGAACGGATCCTCAAGGACCTCCAGGGAGCCGGAAACGCCGGGGAGTACTACACGCCCCGGGCCGTCACGCAGTTCGCGGTGGACATGATCGACCCCCGCCTCGGGGAATCCGTCCTCGACCCCGCCTGCGGCACCGGCGGCTTCCTCGCCTGCGCCATCGAGCACGTCCGCCGGCAGGACGTGCAGACTCCCGGGCAGGAGGCGCAGCTTCAGGCCAGCATCCGGGGGGTGGAGAAGAAGCCCCTGCCCCATCTGCTGTGCGCGACCAACATGATCGTGCACGGCATCGACGTGCCGGCGGGGATCGTCCACGACAACACGCTGTCGCGGCCCCTCCGGGACCTCACCCTGCGGGATCGCGTGGACGTGGTGCTCACGAACCCGCCCTTCGGCGGGATGGAGGAGGACGGTATCGAGAACAACTTCCCGGTCGAATTCCGCACCCGGGAGACCGCGGATCTCTTCCTGGTCCTGATCGTCGAGCTTCTGAAACCCGGCGGCCGGGCGGCGGTCGTCCTGCCGGACGGCACCCTGTTCGGCGAGGGGGTGAAGACCCGGCTGAAGGAGCGCCTGCTGACCGAGTGCAACCTGCACACCATCGTGCGCCTGCCCAACGGCGTGTTCGCGCCCTACACGAGCATCCGGACCAACGTGCTGTTCTTCGAGAAAGGCCGGCCGACCTCGGAGGTCTGGTACTACGAGCACCCCTACCCCGAGGGCTACAAGTCCTATTCCAAGACCAAGCCGATGCGCATCGAGGAATTCGCTCCGGAGAAGGCATGGTGGAATGACCGCATGGAGAACGAGTTCGCGTGGAAGGTCGGCATCGACCGGATCCGGGAGCGCGGCTTCAACCTGGACCTCTCGAACCCGAACGCGCCGGGGCAGGCCCACGAAGATCCCGACGAATTGCTGGCAAGGTTCGAGAAGGAACGGGACACGGCAGCGGCCTTGCGGGAGCAGCTTCGCCAAGCCCTGGCGGAAGCGCTGGAACGCACGGCATGACCCCCCGCGACTTCATCGCGAATTTCGACACGATCGCGGAGGCGCCGAATGGTATCGCGCGGCTGCGGGAGTTCGTGCTCCGGCTTGCGGTGCGGGGCCGACTTGTCCCACAGGCTCCTGAAGATGAACCGGCAAATCGACTCATTGAACGCGCTACTGTGAAAAGAACCCAATCTGCGAAGAAGAAAACAGGGAATAAAAAGACCACACCTCCTTCACCTGACATGACGGTTTCGGATTCGGAGGATTTACCGTCAGGCTGGGCATGGACCTGTACAGCGGCCCTTGGAGTTCTGAGTCCGAAAAATCAGGTTGAGGACGATACAAAGGTATCCTTTTGTCCCATGCCTGTCATTCCGACTGACTACCGTGAATCAGTTGTCAGTGAAACTCGTCGGTGGGGAGATATCAAAAAGGGATACACGCATTTCGCGGAAGGAGACATCGTCGTCGCCAAGATTACGCCCTGTTTCCAGAACCGCAAATCCTGCATCATGACCGGGCTTGAAGGGGATATCGGCGCGGGCACTACCGAATTGCACGTTGTCCGTCCTTTCGCAGATGCAGTAGTGCCAAAGTATCTCCTGCTTTTCTATAAATCACCTGACTTCTTGAAGAACGGAGTAGCTCGAATGACCGGAACTGCCGGACAACAGCGGGTTCCTCGTGAATACTTCGCTCACACTCCACTCCCTCTGCCGCCTCTCGCCGAACAACACCGTATCGTCGCAAAGGTCGATGCACTGATGGACTTGCTCGATCGATTGGACGAGACGCGAAAGCGTCGTGATGCCGCACAGAGTGCTTATGTTAATGCTACTCTTCATTACATCAATACTTGAAATAGATATCTGAGGAAAAAAACATGGCAACAAGGAAATCACAGAAAGCATTACTAATGCTTCTCAAGAATAAAGAGAAAGCAGGGGATTCTGTTACTCTTTCTGAGATTTTGAAATGTACAAAATGGAGGAAAAGCACTTTTGACACTTACTGGAATAAAGGCAGGTTAAACGAATTTATAAATGAAACCAAATCAGGTATCTACACTCCCCTGAATATTTCTAGATTGACAGAAAGTGAATTTTCACGATTACTATCTCAGAGCAAACATCGTCAGGAGCTTGGACACACTTGCAAATCTCGTCTCGCCAAAGCACTTCTCAGGAAATCAAGAGATAATATGTTGCTGGCTCTAGAGCTATACAATCGACCTTCTCTGGACAATCGGTTGGATAGCTTCGTTCTTTGCTTCTGTGTTGCTTGGGAACAGTTGTTGAAGGCAATGTTGATCGAGAAAAAAGGAGAAAATTTCATATTCAAACCTAAATATAACAAGAACAAAATCCGAGAAACTATTTCACTGAGAGAATGTTTAAAACAGATATATCAAAATGATGATCTTGTCAGAAAGAATTTGGAATTTATCACCTATTATCGAGATCAAGCTGTGCACTTATTGATGCCCGAAATTCAAGGGCAGATTTCCAGATTTTTCCAATCAGGCATAATGAACTACATTCGGGAATTCGAATGTTTCTCAAAACAACAATTTCTTTCTTCATCGCATGCTGGATTATTGAGTTTGGTCGGTGATTTGAAAGATCCAGATGATGCGATTCTCGGAAATCGATATGGTAGCGAAATCGGTAAAGAGATTTCTTATATTATAAAAGAACTCACCATTGAATCGGAAAAATATGATGATGTTCGTTTTGCTGTTCCTATTAATGTACGTCTTGTCTTCGCCAAAAGCGATAAAGAGGGAGATATAATATTGTCTCAGGCAAATGATGGTATGGAAGGATTGAGAAATGCGATCGTAGTCGAAAAACCGGTAGATAGAGAAAAAACACACCCGTACAGACAGAAAGAAGCTATTTGTGAAATCAACAAATATTTAAATGAAAAATACAAAGAGACCGATTTGGAGCATGCCCTCATAAGCAGGAATAGTAACAAACAACCTTGCATCAATGGATACGATTTTCAAGCTATTATTCACAAGTTGAAGTGGAAAAACAGCAACAATAGGGAACACTATATGAACAAGAATCCAGAATGCCATTACTATTCTGAATATGCTGTAGAGGAAATTGTGAAAAAGATAATCAATGACGTTCTATTTGTATCTCGATGTAGAGATAGTTACGGTAACCAAAAGAAGAAAATTGCACGTTAGTTTTCAGTGATCATATTTCTACGAAACTGCGAAATCAAGAATCTTTGGATGCGAGGTAGAAGTAAAATACCGGTAGGAAACGAATCATTAGATCTTCCTCTGCACACACCCGCAGGAATCGACGCCATGACCACTTCCAACCACTACATACCCGCCGATGCCACCGTCGTCGAAGATACCGTCGTCGGGGCGGGGCTGCCGTGGAGCGGCCGAATCGACCGGGGCGAACACTTGGTGCTCGTCGATCCGGAGGGGCAGCAGGCCATCGACTTCCTCTGCTACAACGCCCACGACCCGCATGAACGCTACCACGCCCCGAACACCGTCAAGCTCCAGGGCAACATCTACCTCGGGCCGGGCTCGGTGCTGTGGTCGGTGCGCGCCCGCAAGATGATGACCATCGTCGAGGACACCTGCGGCGGACACGACACCATCTTCGGATGCTGCTCGTTCGAGCTCGACGACGTGCGCTACGGCCAGCGCAACCCCCGCGCCTGCCAGCAGAACTTCGAATCCGAGCTGGCCCGCCACGGGCTCGACGCGACCGCCGTGGTGCCCAACGTCAACTTCTTCATGCGGGTCCTGGTGAAAGCCGACGGGAGCGCCGCAATCGACGATGGCTGGTCGAAGCCCGGCGATCACCTGACCCTGCGGGCGGAGATGGACGTCCTCGTGGTCATCTCCAACTGCCCGGAGGCGCTGAACCCCGCCACCGGGGCAGGACCCACGCCGATCCGCGCGATCCGATACCGGCGCTGACCGCCGGCCGGCGCCGGCGCAACGGGGAGCGGCGCCGCCTCATTCGTCCGCCCGGGCCAGCACGCCGGCGATGAGCCGGGGAGACAGGCGGTATCCGGCTCGCGACAGTGCTTCAAGAACCGGCGCCACGGCGCCGAGCACGCCTTGCGATTTCGCCGCGAGCAGCACCCCCGCCACCCCAGCCACTCGGACCCCGCGCCGGTGCGCGATCCTTCTTCCCTTTGCATCGTCGATGAGGAGAAATCGAGCGCTCCTCTGCTCGGCGAGTGCAATCGCCTCCGCTTCGCCCCGATCCAGATGCCGGGCAACTTCGGAGACGACGTTCATATCCGTTGCCGGCTGCACGACCACCCATCCGGCTTGCAGGGTAGCGGCGAGCGCTCTGGCGCCCGGACGATTGGAACCAGGGGCGAACTCGGCATGCACGGCGGGCGGAATGATGACTTGCCCGTAGAGACGCCGGAGCAAGTCGAGGTGCCCGACTCGCGCCAAGGCGATGAGGGGTCCCGTATCCGAAACGATCGCCCGGGTCACGAGGCGGTGCCGACCTCCTCGTCCAACTCCTCGGCCGGATAGTCGGCGACAGGGATGCCCGCCTCGCCCAGCAGAACCACGAATTCCTCCACGCTCAGCCCGGCGAGCCTGGCGGCCTGGACGAGGGTCAGGTGGCGATTCTCGAAGAGACGCAGCGCCAGCGTGCGGTGAAGGCCGAGCTCGAGGAGGCGTTCGTCGAAAGGCACGGCCAGGATGGCGGGACGCCCGTGTTTCGTGATCAGCGCGAGATGCCCGTTCTCCGCATCCTTGAGAAGCTTGCCGGAACGTTGCCGGAGATCACGGACGCTGAAGATGTCGAGAGGGTCCATGGCTCCCTCCAATAGTGTGCACAAAGCGTAGCACATGACCCTCGCCACCGTGGCCCCAACCCCGGCGCGAAGATCATCAGATGACGTTTCCGCCGTGCAGGCTCTCCAGGAATTCGGGGTACGGGATGATTTCGATGCCGTCGACCGTCTGCCGGTCCCGTTCGGCCGTGACGACGATGGCTCGCCGGGGCGAGAACTCGTCCCGGAAGGCACGCATGGGGCGCAAATCCTCCGAGCGGACCCGCCCTTTCGCCTCGATGGCGACGGCGCCGCGGTCCAGTACGAAGTCCACTTCCAGACCGCTCTTGGTGCGCCAGAACTCGATCCGGTGATCCTTCTCCTGGTAGCTCCGCGCCGCGACGAGCTCCAGCAGGATGAAGTGCTCGAAGGCCCTGCCGAACTCGCTGCCCGCGGTGTGGGTCAGCGTTCGGCGGCAGACTTGGGCCGCGACGCCCAGATCGAACAGGTAGAACTTCGGGGCGGCGGAGATGCTCTGCCGGCCGCCGGACCGGTGGAAGGGATGGATCAGATGCCCGACCAGCGTGTCCGTGAGGATCTCGAAGTACGTCCGCACGGTCTTGGCGTCGATGGCGCAGTCGCGGGCGATCGCGGCGTAGTTGAGCAGCTCGCCATGGCAGAAGGCGAGCGCGTCGAAGAACCGGGAGAACGCCGCGGCGTTGCGCGTCAGCGCCTCGTTGAAGACCTCCTGGGTCAGGTAATCCCGTACGTAGGCGACCAGCGAGCGCCGGTACTGGCGTTGCGGATAGATCCCGGGCAGCAGGCCGCGGTTCAGGGCTTGCAGCAGATCGAAGTCGGGAACCTCCGCCCACGTGAGCGGGAACAGATCGAACCTCCAGGCCCTGCCACCCAGCAGATTGGTCCCCGCGCGCCTGAGCTTCCGGGCGCTCGACCCGCACAGCACGAACGCCAGGCCGCGCGTTTCGATGAGCCGGTGCACCTCGTCGAGCAGGGCCGGCACTTTCTGTATCTCGTCCAGGATCACCGGCTTGGCGAGCGTCTCGGGGGAAAGGGATTGCAGCTCCGCGCCGAGGCGCGACGGCATGGCAGTGAAGCGCAGCAGGGGATCCGAGTCGAGGAGGTCGTAGCTGACGCTGTCCGGAAAGCGCTCCCGCAGGAGGGTGGACTTGCCGGTCTGGCGGGCGCCCCAAAGGAATGCGGACTGCCCGGGAGGGAGGTCGATCAGGGCTGTCCTGTTGTAACTCATCCGGAGGCTCCTTCCGATTGGTTCGACCAATCGGGATTGTACTCCGTATCGGCAGACAAAGCGCGAAGCGCGATCCTCTTCCTTCCAGGGGAGCGACGAGCGCTCTGGCGCCCGGACGATTTGAACCAGGGCCAACCCGGCATGCACGGCGGGCGGAACGATGACTTGCCCGTAGAGGCGCCGGAGCAGGTCGAGCTGCCCGGCTCGCGCCAAGGCGATGAGGGGTCCCGTATCCGAGACGATCGCCCGGGTCACGAGGCGGTGCCGACCTCCTCGTCCAACTCCTCGGCCGGATAGTCGGCGACGGGGATGCCCGCCTCGCCCAGCAGAATCACGAATTCCTCCACGCTCCGCCCGGCGAGCCTGGCGGCGTGGATGAGGGTCAGGTGGCGATTCTCGAAGTGAACCGCCACGGGAATCCCGGAGACTACAATTGTTGAGTCCTCGGGTCGGCTGTACGGCAAAGACGCTGCACAAGTGGGTGCGTCGAGCCGAATGCCACCCGGCGCAGCCCTTCAAGCAGCTAGTTCCCGCACGACATCGAGAGCATCCGCCGCCGCGCATGCCATCACTGTGCCGGCGAGCTCCTCGCGTTCGTGCGAGTCCGCGCCAACGAGTCGTTCCTGCGCTTCGCGCATGAGGGCATCGACGGGGCGGGACGCGCCGTTATTCTCGGAGCAATAGCGATCGCGCCAGCCGATTGCGCCGGATTGAGCGTCGTCGTCCGATGTGGCCAGCACGCGAAGGAACTCCGTCTCCGGGGCGGCTTCGGGGAATTGCGTCGCCAGACGTCGCCAATGATCGGGACTGGTCGGCTCCTGCCAAGATGCCTGCCAATGCCGGCAAGCCTGCCACGCCCAAGCGTGCGGAGGACACTTCGGAGTATCTTCCAGCATCAACCACTGCGAATAGAAGCCGGCCAACGGGTCGCCTTTCAGGCGTTCCCGCCTGATCAGATCCGTCGGTGCAGGAAGCCCACGGTCCATGGCGATTCGGGCGCGACCGAATTCTCCTGCCATAACCCCGCGACGGAGAAGTTCTCCCGATTGTTGCATAAACGTGCGACAAATATAGTCAAGCGACGGCGTTCAGTGTTGCGAGAGCCTGCCGGAGCTCTCTTTCGATCCTTTCGTTGCTGTTCATGGAGAGGACCAATTTGCCGGCGGGGCGAATCATGCGCCCGGCGCGTTGGATGAAGGTACGGCGAAGGGTTCCAATCTCCCGGAAACACCACAGCGCGGCGCGCTTTGCGGTGGTGCCGCGGGCGCGAGGGTCGAGTTGGATCTGTAGTTCGCGAGTGAGGTTGTGAGCAACAATGCCGGCGAACATGTGCGGAATCCCGCATAATCGAGTGGGCCATCAGGCTTGGCGCTGTCTTCCGGCTGGAGCGCCGAAGGGGGTGGAGAAGAAGGAAGCACGGGTCCACCGTGTCCGTGTGCGGCATGGAGAGTCTTTGTACGGATGTTGAAGGCCGAGGTGCCGCTGATGATGCCGAAGTCTCCCGGGGGTGACAACGTTCGGTGTTCAGCCCGTGGTCGAACAGACCGTGCATGATGCCTTCTCGACCGCTGCCGTTCGTCGCCTGGAAAGGTGACCCGAAATCCCCGCTTGGCCAAGCCACAGGAATCGACGCCATGACCACTTCCAACCAGTACATACCCGCCGATGCGACCGTCCTCGAAGACACCGTCGTCGGGGCGGGGCTGCCGTGGAGCGGCCGAATCGACCGGGGCGAACACTTGGTGTTCGTCGATCCGGAGGGGCAGCAGGCCATCGACTTCCTCTGCTACAACGCCCACGACCCGCACGAACGCTACCACGCCCCGAACACCGTCAAGCTCCAGGGCAACATCTACCTCGGGCCGGGCTCGGTGCTGTGGTCGGTGCGCGCCCGCAAGATGATGACCATCGTCGAGGACACCTGCGGCGGGCACGACACCCTCTTCGGATGCTGCTCGTTCGAGCTCGACGACGTGCGCTACGGCCAGCGCAACCCCCGGGCGTGCCAGCAGAACTTCGAGTCCGAGCTGGCCCGCCACGGGCTCGACGCGACGGCCGTGGTGCCCAACGTCAACTTCTTCATGCGGGTCCCGGTGAAGGCCGACGGGAGCGCCGCGATCGCGGACGGCTGGTCGAAGCCCGGCGATCACCTGACCCTGCGGGCGGAGATGGACGTCCTCGTGGTCATCTCGAACTGCCCGGAGGCGCTGAACCCCGCCACCGGAGCGGGACCCACGCCGATCCGCGCGATCCGATACCGGCGCTGACCGCCGCCCAGAGCACGCGGGCCGGGGGGCGACCGTGCCAGCGGTCGCCGTTCAACTCCCCGGCCTGCCGCCGGGCCAGACCGGGTTCTGGGCCAGATCCGGCCATCCGATCGGGGCCCGGCAGCCGCGCGCCGCCTCCTCGGGCTTGGCCGAGGCATCCCACTGCGCTGCCACGTAGCGATGTCCGGTGTACGCGCCGCCCGCCTCGGTGCAGAGCCACAGGATCGGCGGAGCCATCGCCGACGGCCGGATCAGCGCGCCACGGTCGAAGCCGGCTTCCTCCGGCACCATCGCGGTGTCCGTGGGACCGCCGGGCACCACTACGTTCACGGTGACGCCGCTGCCTTCGAACTCTGCCGCATGGCCCGCGGACATGGCTTCGAGCCCGGCCTTGGCCGGCCCATAGGGGTGGAACCTCCCGCGCAGCATGGTGAAGAAGCTCGTGGTGACGTTCACGATGCGGCCCCAGCGTTGCGCGAGCAGCCCGTCGATCGCGGCACGGGTCATGCACCATGCTCCAGAGAAGTTCACGGCGACGAACCGCTGCCATGTCTCGGGGGTGATCTCGTGGATCCCGACCAGATCGGTCATGTGGTCCATGCGGATCACACCCATGCCGACTGCACCGTTGTTGACGAGGACGTGCAGGCCCCCGAGGGTGTCGCGGACGTGCGCGATCGCTGCCTCGCACTCTGCGTAGCTTGAGATGTCGGTACGCGCGGTGAGGAGGCGTCCCGCCCCGGACGCTTCCCCGAACTCGGCCGCCAGCGCGCCGAGCCGTGCCTCGGCGACGTCGAGTGCGGCCACCCGCGCGCCCGCGCCGAGCAGGCCGCGCACGATCTCCTGCCCGATCCCGCCGGCCGCACCGGTCACGATGGCGACCCTGCCTTCAAGCCCCGCGTTCATCCGCGCTTGCCCTGCCGTTTCCGTCATTTTCGTGTCCTCTCCATCGCCATGCCCTGCAACCCGCGGCCGATCGTTTTTTGGCAAGAAACTATCGAAGCGCTGCGGCCAGGGGATCGCCACAACGTATCAACCGGATGGGATACTTCTCTCCCCGAAACGGAATACCCATTCCGGACTTGGCCGGATCCTTAGATCTGCTTTCGATGCAATTTTCCGCCATGGGCGGCAACGGGAACGAATCGAATGGACGAAGAGCCGGGAACAATACGTTCAGCGACTTTCGCGCCGGCCCGGAGCTGAGACGACACCGTATTGGTTCTGATACCACTGCTCTTGAGTTCCAACGGAACCACGTACAGCCTCGTGTCCTCATCGCCCCCGCCGATGAACAGATAGTCGCACCGCCTGGCGCCCCTTTGTCTGCTGCGCCTTCGTCTGACGCGCCTTCGTCTGGCGTCCCTTCCGGCCGGCGAATCGGGATGATCCATGTCGATCAGGAGAGACGGACTCGGTGAGCCTTCCAGTCCCACGGCACACCCCTGCTTGTCACATGTTTCCGCAAGGCATCCGCAATCGACTTCGATTTGCTCCAAAGGAGACGTCATCGGCTCCGCCCCTCTATGATTCGACTGGAAATCCTCGCCCAATCGTTATAGAGGGATTCGGTGATCTCGCCATAACCGGCCGGAAACGTGCCGGATTCCATGTCGAGGGGTATTTCCTCCACGACCGAGCCTTTGGGACGTTGCTTCGGCTTGAACAACCATGCACCGACTTCATCCGGGGTGAGCGCAAGGTCTGAATCGTCGATACCCTCTCTCTTGCCCTTGGGCACTCCCGACAAGCGCACGAGGTTGGCCAGCGCCTCCAGTACCCACTCACTGTGGGTGGTGACGATGATCCGGACCCCGACACGCACGGCTGCCGCCAGCAGTCGCGTGAAGGCCACCTGCATGGCCGGGTGCAGGTGGGATTCGGGCTCTTCGATGATCAGGACGTCGCCGTGTTGAACGACGTGACGCAGATAGAGCACCACCGGAGCGAGCTCCGAAACCATCGACGACGTATTCATCAACGGTAAATCGCCCTTCCATCCATCTGGCCGGTAATAGAACGAGGGGTAGCCGGTTTCCGACCGTTCGCTTCGAACCGCGCCGCCCAGGATTTCGGCTTCGAGACGCTTGGCAAGGGTGCTGTTGAGGTTGCTACGCCGTCTGGGTATATCGCCCAGTTCGATGAGTTGTCCCAGAAAATCGGCGAGAACTCCGGAGAGCACCGGCAGCGGTGCATCATGGCGAAGCCCCGCGCGTGATGCGCGGCCGATCAGGGAGCTGACGACCACTCGATGCGCGTGCATCACGCCCGTGCGGTCCGCGGGAAGGTAATGGATGGGGCTGCTTACCGGACCCACTGTGTAGGGGAGGAGCAGGTCTGCAAGTGTGGTGATCAATCTTCTTGTGAAGAAGCCACGGTCGTCATCATCTTCAGAATGAAGTGATGGTTTTACCATGTATGGAAATCGCGTTAGAAATTTTCGATCTGCCGATTCGATCCGCAGAGGAGTCTCGGCAGAAATCGACGAAACAAGTCGAGATCCTCTTCTTGTCATCGTAAATTCGTACTCGAACGGCGGACTGCGTCCGGATGCTTCCGGTACATACCTGCGCAGAGTGATCCGGGCGTTCGTGCTGTTCGGCCGACGAATCAAGTCTCCTGGCTTTTCGACACTGAAACATCTCGTGATCTCTCCGTCGAATACGCTTCCTGCACCATCGACAGCATTGAGAATCGGACGGACCAAGCCGGCGACTCGTTCCGGCAATATCGGATCGATTTCATTCTCCGGCGATTCAACGCCGGCCGCTTTGCTGGACATCTCTTCCGCCCACCGGAACACGGCGTCGATCTCCGCCTTCGACAAATTCGATATCTTCTCGATGGCTCCATGCCGTTGAGGACGATGAAGCGGCGGCAGCCTCCTTCCCCACGGCCCGGCATCCCGACGATCTCCAAAGAAACGATGCAGCGCATAGATCAGGATGGCGAGATACGACTTTCCCGTATTGCTGGGGCCGACGAAGACGGTCAGCGGCCGCAGATCGACGGTCGCCTCGACGATCGGCCCGAAATCGGCCACCGAAAGCACAGGATCTTTTCTGCCGGATGACGTGGCCTTCGCGGAACCCCGCGCCCGGCGGCGTTCGATATGGCCCTTTTCGCCAGGATTTTGTCTGTCGGATGATGTGGTCATGTCGGACTCTTTGCGCGGTTCAGCGGTTCAGCGGTTCAGCGGTTCAGCGGTTCAGCGGTTCGGAGGGAGGAAAGTCTACGCCGGGGCCATCGAGGCCGGTAGTCAGGCCGCTCCGTCGCCGGGCCACGCGGCAGCGCTCTTGTAAACCGACGCTTCCCCCGATCTCTCGCGCCGCCGTCTCTACGTCCGTGCTTGCGTTCCCCGGTTCCGGACGCTTCCCCGCAGGCTTGACACGGCAGCATCCCGGGTCGGGCATCCTGTCTGCGCCTCGGTTCCCGGCCCCGGGCGCTCCCCGGCCTCAGCCGAGCCCGTGCTCGCGCCGGAGGCGCGCGAGGGTGCTCAACACCGGCAGCAACAGGGTGTCGCGTTCGCCCGCGATGGAGGCGAATTCGCGCCCGCCGAGGGCACCGGCGACGGCCGCCTTCAGCTTCTCGCGCACCTCCGGCGTGAGCTCGACCGGCCGCATGTCGTCCATCCAGTGCTGGAGCGCGTCGCCGAAGTGGTCGAGGAAGTTGGAGAACCCCTCCGGCCCGCCCGCGAGGTGGCACAGCTCGAACGGACCCATCACCGCGAGGCGCAGACCGGGGCCGTACTTGAGGGCGGCGTCGACATCCTCGACGCTCGCGAGCCCGGTGAGCACCGCATCCATCGCCTCGCGCCACAGCGCGACCTGCAAGCGGTTCACGAGGTGCCCCGGCGCTTCGTGGTTGAGGCGGATCGCCTTCTTTCCGTGCGCGTTGTAGAAGTCGATGGCCCAGTCGACGACGCCCTCGCCGGTGTTCGCTCCGCCCACCACCTCGACGAGGGGAATGAGGTGCGGCGGGTTGAACGGATGCCCCACCACGAAGCGCGCCGCGTTCGAGAACCCTGCCTGGAGCTCCGACATGAGCAGGCCCGAAGTCGAGCTGGCCATGACGACATCGTCCGGCAGCGCGGCATCGATCTCCGCGTACAGCGTCCGCTTCAGGTCGAGCTTCTCCGGAGCGCTTTCCTGCACGAATCCGGCGCCGGCGACGGCCGCGGCGGGACCAGCGTGGAAGCTCAGGCGCTCGGCACTCGCATCATCCGCGACCGCGCCGAGCCCGTCGAGCGCCGGCCATGCGCCGGCGACGAATTCCCGCAACGCCTTCTCGGCGCCGGGCGCCGGGTCCCACGCCTGCACGTCCATGCCGCGCGCGAGAAAGTACGCGGCCCATGATGCCCCGATGGTGCCGGTGCCGATGACCCCGGCGCACTGGACGGATGACGGTTCAGGCAGGTTCATTGGCTGGTTCTCCTCGTCGGTCTTCGAGAATGCTCCCGGCCTGCCCGTAACAACCGGGCCGGACGTTGCGCCAGGCGTCGCGACAGTCCCCCGATGGGTTGTTCGAGCTGTCGTCGTGACGGT
Source organism: uncultured Gammaproteobacteria bacterium (assembly GCA_958295835.1). Classification (GTDB taxonomy): domain Bacteria; phylum Pseudomonadota; class Gammaproteobacteria; order HK1; family HK1; genus HK1. The sequence continues at coordinate 1,201,174 of OY282378.1, read as the reverse complement.
GCATGTCGCTTGCGAGACATCCATACGCCGTCGCTACGGCCCCGACGGATTGTTCGATCTGTCGTCTCCCCGGCGCCGCGAAGAGCCATGGCGCATTCACAACGCCCGCAACTCGGGCTCCAACGCCGCCAGCGCATCGAGGCTGTGCGCCGGCGCGAAGTGATCGACGTACGCGAGCACCGCGCGCATGGTACGTGTCAACGGCTCGTAGCGCGCCCATCCGAGCATCGGGTTCAGCCATACCACGCGCCGCGCCCGCCGCCGGAGCCGGATCATCTGTTCGACGCAGGCGTCCGGCTCGCCGGTGTCGTAGCCGTCGCTGATCATCACGAACACGCTGCGCGAATCGAGGGCGCGCCTGGCGTAGTGGTCGTTGAACGTGTGCAGGCACTCGCTCATCCGGGTGCCGCCGCCGAATCCCTCGGCCATCAGGGCGAGGCGGCTCATCGCGAGCAGGGCATCCTTCTCGCGCAGTACGTCGGTGATGCGCACGAGCCGGGTATGGAACAGGTAGGCGTCGGCCTGGTCCCACCCCACGACGAGGCCGCGTACGAACTGCAGCAGATAGCGTGCGTAGGGCTGCATGGAGCCCGACACGTCGAGCAGCAGCACGATGCGCACCGGACGCTCAGGGCGCCGGCGGCGTATCAGGGTGAAGGGCTCGCCGCCGTGGGCGAGGCTGCGCCGGATGGTGCGCCGAAGGTCGATCCGCGCGCCACGCGGGGCGATGCGACGGCGCCGCGACAACCGGTAGCGCAGCGCCCGTGCGAGGCGGCAGGCGACTTCCGTGGCGAGCTTCATCTCTTCCGGATCGACCACGTGCCGCAGGTCCGTGCGTCCGATTGCATGTCGCGCTGACGCCGCGCGCGAAGCCAGCGTGTTCCTGCCCGCCTCTCCCTTTCCGTCGACGGTGTCGACGCCGGCGGCCCCCGGGTGAAGCGATCGGTCCGCGGCGGCCTCGCCGGCGCGCTCGCCCCACAGGTTCGACGTGGCCCGCGAGGGCGTTCCGGCCGGAACCCGTGCGGTGGACGCCGGGCGCGTGCGTACCCGCCCTCGGGCGAGCCAGTAGGCTTCGAACAGGTCGTCGAATCGCTGCCATTCGCCGCGGCGTCCGGTGAGCAGGATCTTCAGCCGCCGGCGGGCCTCGTCGAGGGTCGGGGCCGCACCGCGCGCGAGCACGCGCAACGCCGCATCGGTCTCCGCCGGTCCGGCCTCGATCCCGTTGTGGCGCAGGTGGGCGACGAACCCGGCGACCCGGGCCGCCAGCGGCGTGTCGGTGGACGGGGCGCCGGTCGCGCTCACGCCCCCCGCGCTCACGCCGCGCGCCCGGCCAGACGCCCGAACACCTCGGGCGTCACCGACTTGAGATCCGCCTCGGTCTTGAGCAGGCAGATGAGGGTGGCATGCAGGCGCTTCGAATCCGGCTGCAGCGTTTCGATGCCGAGACCCATGAGCGCGCCGGCCCAGTCGAGGGTCTCGGCCACCCCGGGGCGCTTCTCCAGGTCCTCCTCCCGCAGGCTGCGCACGAAGCGTGCGATCTGCGCGGCGAGGGCAGGCTCGATACCGGGCAGGCGCCGGCGCAGGATCGCCAGCTCGCGCTCCATCGACGGGAACTCGACGTAGCAGTACAGGCAGCGCCGGCGCAGCGCATCGGACAGCTCGCGGGTGCCGTTGGAGGTCAGGATGACGTGCGGTATGGAGGTGGCGGTGATGGTCCCGATCTCGGGCACGGTGATCTGGAAGTCCGAGAGCACTTCGAGGAGGTAGGCTTCGAACTCCTCGTCGGCACGGTCGATCTCGTCGATCAGCAGCACGCACGGGCGTGGCTCGCCGATCGCTTCGAGCAGCGGGCGGCGCAGCAGGTAGCGTTCGGAGAAGACGTGCGCCTCGGCCTCCGCCGCGCTCACGTTCTCGCGCTCGCTCGCCTTGATGGCCAGCAACTGGCGCTGGTAGTTCCACTCGTAGATGGCGGTGGTCGCGTCCAGCCCCTCGTAGCACTGCAAGCGGATGAGCCGGGTGTCGAGCGCGGCGGCGAGCGCCTTGGCGACCTCGGTCTTGCCGACCCCGGCCTCGCCTTCCAGCAGCAGCGGACGTCCGAGATCGAGGGCGAGCGAGAGCGCCGTCACGAGGGTCTCGCCGGCGACGTAACGGGCCTCGGCGAGCCGGGGCCCAAGCTCGTCGGGCGGGTTGTGCGTCGCGTTCACGGCCGGGGCAGGCGGAGATCTACCAGAGGATCGGCGCCGGATAGAGAGCGATCGCCGCATCGGGCGTGACAATCGTCATGCCGTTCAGGATGGCCTGCGAGACGAGGCCGCGGTCGAACGGATCCCCGTTCACACCCCGCTCATCCGTGCAGCCCCAGCCGCTCCGCGGTCTCCCACACCCGCCAGTGGTCGTGCGGCATCTGCGCGTGGGTGAGGCCGAGGTGCGCGAAGGCGTCGTTCACCGCGTTGGAGAACGCCGACACGCCGCCCACGTTCGGGCTCTCGCCGACCCCCTTCGCGCCGATCGGGTGGTGCGGCGAGGGGGTGGTGGTGTGGTCGGTCTCCCAGGTCGGGGTCTCGACCGCGGTGGGCAGGAAGAAGTCGAGCAGGCTCCCGCCGTACACGTTGCCCGTCTCGTCGTAGGCGATCTCCTGGCCCATCGCGATGGCCAGCGCCTCGGTGAGGCCGCCGTGCACCTGCCCTTCGATGATCATCGGGTTGATGCGGGTGCCGCAGTCGTCGAGGGCGTAGAAGCGCCGCACGTCCGTCACCCCGGTGTCCACATCCACGTCCACCACGCAGACGTAGGCCCCGAACGGGTAGGTCATGTTGGGCGGATCGTAGTAGCTCACCGCTTCGAGGCCCGGCTCGATGCCGGGGATGGCCTGGTTGTAAGCGGCGAACGCGATCTCGGCCATCGTCTTCACGCGCTCGGGGTTGCCCTTGACCTGGAAACGGTCCGCGTCCCATTCGAGGTCGTCCTCGTGCACTTCGAGCAGGTAGGCGGCGATCATCTGCGCCTTGGCCCGGATCTTCCGCCCGGCCATCGCGGTGGCGGCGCCGGCCACCGGGGTCGAGCGCGAGCCGTAGGTGCCGAGCCCGTAGGGGGCGGTGTCGGTGTCGCCCTCCTCGACGGTGATCCGATCGGCGGGGATGCCGATCTCGGAGGCGAGGATCTGCGCGAAGGTGGTGGCGTGGCCCTGGCCCTGGCTGATGGTGCCGAGGCGCGCGATGGCCGAGCCGGTGGGATGGATGCGGATCTCGCAGGAGTCGAACATGCCGAGGCCGAGGATGTCGCAGTTCTTCACCGGCCCGGCACCGACGATCTCGGTGAAGAACGCCACCCCGATCCCCATCAGGGTGCGGGTCTCGCCGCGCTCGAACGCCTCGCGACCAGTCTTCTGCTCGGCCCGCAGGGCCGGGTAGTCCACCGCGGCCAGCGCCTTGTCCAGCGCGGCGTGGTAGTCGCCCGAGTCGTACTCCCAGCCGAGCGCCGAGGTGTAGGGGAACCGGTCCTTGGCGATGAGGTTCCGCCGGCGCAGTTCGGCCGGGTCCATGTCGAGCTTGCGCGCGAGCACGTCGACCATGCGCTCGATGAAGTACGACGCCTCGGTGACCCGGAAGGAGCAGCGGTAGGCGACGCCGCCCGGGGCCTTGTTGGTGTAGACGCCGTCCACCTCGACGTAAGCGCTGGGGACGTCGTACGAGCCGGTGCAGATGTTGAAGAAGCCGGCCGGGAACTTCGTCGGGTCCGCGCAGGCGTCGAATGCGCCGTGGTCGGCGAGCACGTGGCAGTGCAGTCCCGTGATCCGGCCGTCGCGGGTCGCGGCGATCTTTCCGCTCATGTGGTAGTCGCGCGCGAACGCGGTGGCGGAGAGGTTCTCCATGCGGTCCTCGATCCACTTCACCGGCCGGCCGAGCACGATCGAGGCCACGGCGGCGCAGATGTAGCCGGGATACACCCCGACCTTGTTCCCGAAGCCGCCGCCGATGTCCGGTGAGACGATGCGGATGTTGTGCTCGGGGATGTTGGTGATGAGCGAAGCCACCGTGCGCACCGCGTGCGGCGCCTGGAAGGTGCCCCAGATGGTGAGCTTGCCGTTGACCTTGTCCATCGACGCGACGCAGCCGCAGGTCTCCAGCGGACAGGGATGCACCCGCTGGTAGACGACCAGCTCCTCGGCCACCACCTCCGCGCTCGCCAGCGCCTGCTCGGCCGCGGCCCGGTCGCCGGCCTCCCAGGTGAAGATGTGGTTGGGGTGGCGGCGCGCGCCGTGGGCACCCTCGGTCTTGTCCGCGATGTCCTCGCGCAGCACCGGCGCATCCTCGTCCATCGCCCGGTTGGCGTCGGTGAGGGCGGGCAGCGCCTCGTACTCCACCTCGACCAGCTCGACGCCGTCGGCGGCGGCGTAGCGGTCCTCGGCGATGACGAAGGCCACCTCCTGGCCCTGGAACAGCACCTTCTCGTCGGCCAGCACCGCCTGCACGTCCCCGGCCAGCGTCGGCATGTAGTGCAGGTTCAGGGGTTTCAGATCCTCGGCGGTCAGCACCGCGAGCACCCCGGGCGCGGCGAGCGCCGCATCCTTGTCGATGCCCTCGATGCGGGCGTGCCCGTAGGGGGAGCGGACGAAGTCGCCGAACACCATGCCCGGCAGCTTGATGTCGTCCACGTAGTTGCCCTTGCCCTGGGTGAAGCGGGCGTCCTCGACGCGCTTGCGCGCGCAGCCGAGACCCTGGAGCTTCTCGATGCGCTCCTCGGTGGTGGCGGCAGCCTGTTCGCTCATTGTTCCGTCTCCCTCGCCGCGTTCATGTCGTCCGCGGCGGCGCGAATCGCCTTGACGATGTTCTGGTAGCCGGTGCAGCGGCACAGGTTCCCCGAGATTCCGTACCTGATCGCTTCCTCGTCCGGGTCCGGGTTCTCCTCCAGCAGCCGCCAGGCGCGGACGATCATTCCCGGCGTGCAGTAGCCGCATTGCAGCCCGTGGTGCTCGCGGAACGCCTCCTGCAACGGATGGGGGGCGCCGCCGTCGCCGGCGATGCCCTCGATGGTCGTCACCTCCGCGCCGTGGACCTGTGCGGCGAAGACCATGCAGGACTTCACCGAGCGCCCGTCCAGATCCACGGTGCAGGCGCCGCAGTGCCCGGTATCGCAGCCGATGTGCGGGCCGGTCAGATCGAGGTGCTCGCGCAGGAGGTGGATGAGCAGGGTCCGAGGCTCGGCCCGGACCTCCACCTCCCGCCCGTTCACCTTCAGGTTGACGTGCATGTGGGTCATGTGCGTCTCTCCTTCCTGTCCTTCGATTGCGTGCGAGTGCCGCCAGCAACCGTGATCGAGCATCGGTTCAGGCGGCGGTCGCCAGGGCGCGCTCGATGGCGCGGCGCACGATCACGCCGGTCAACCGCGTGCGGAACGCGGCGCTCCCGCGCCCGTCCGACACCGGCTCGGCGATGGCCTGTGCCGCGGCGCAGGCGGCGGCGATCTCCGCTTCGCCGACCGCGGCGCCGGCGAGCGCCGCGCCGGCCTCGGCCGCGAGCAGGGGCCGGTCCGCGAGGTTCGTCAGCGCGATCGAGGCATGGGTGCAGGTCCCGCCCGAGCGGGCCAGGATCACCGCCGCGGCGGCGGTGGCGTAGTCCCCGACCTTGCGCTTCTGCTTCTCGTAGGCGCAGCCGTGGCCGGCCGGCGGCGCCTCGAAGGTGATCGCGGTGAGGATCTCCCCGTCCTCGCGGGTGGTGGCGAACGCGCCCTCGTAGTATTCGCGGGCTGCGACCTCGCGCCGCCCGCCGACGCCTTCCAGGGTGTAGCGCGCATCGAGGGCGAGCATGACGGCCGGCAGGTCGTTGCCCGGGTCCCCGTTGGCGGCGTTGCCCCCGACGGTGCCGAGGTTGCGGATCTGCGGGTCGGCGATCTGCAGCGCGGCCTCGCGCAGGATCGGGCAGGCATCGGCCAGCGGCCCGGAGGCGATCATCTCGGCCTGGGTGGTCATCGCGCCGATGGTGACCGTACCGCCCTCGACGCGCACCCCGCGCAGGGACTCGATCGCGCGGAGATCGACCAGGTGGCCGGGCTGCGCCATGCGCAGTTTCATCATCGGGATCAGGCTGTGGCCCCCGGCGACCACCAGGGCCTCGTCGCCGTGCTCGGCGAGCAGCCGTACCGCCCCGGCGAGATCGGCCGGACGGTGATAATCGAACGCAGCAGGAATCATCCTCGTCTCCTCCCTCGGCCCAATCGGCGCCGGTCGTGGCAGTGCCGATCATGGAGACTACTCCCAGCCGCGGCAGGCGGGTAGTGCCGGGTACTTCCGATCAGGGCGATTTCACGCTTGCTGCGGATACAGGATCCCTTCGACAAGCGACCGCGCCAGCGGTCGCCGCTCGCCAAGGAGCCGCGAGTCTTCCGAGTACACCATCTCCGCCAAGTCACTGGTCGAGGCGGCGGAGCAAGCCTGAAGCCTGACCCGGCATGGCCGGAACCAAGGGGCCGTTGTGAACCTGGGATCGGCGCGTCCTGGCGGATGCGGGCGTCCCGCCCGCATTGCCATGTGACGGACCTGCGGCCCGCTTGCGGACAGGACGCCCGTACTCCCAGGACCCCAGGACGCGCCGTCCCATGGATCCGGCGTCACGGAATCAGAAGTCGGGCAGCGAACGATCCTTCGTCACGTTGCTGAAGATTTCACGGACAAGAAACCAAAGGGCGGGAGGAGGACGCGGGCATGAAGGCCGGAGCCGGCCTCGGAACGTGCGCCTCCGACAATCCGTCCGGTCATGAAGGGTCCGGCGACAGATGCGTCCGAACCGGTATGTCCGAGTCAAACGGAGACATACGCCTGCACGTAATCCATGAGGCTGGGGATCCCCGCTTCCCATTTCGGCTCCGTATCGGGCCGCCAGACGTAGCCCAGGTGGCGTAGCGCCGTCCTCGTCTGCGCAACCCGTTCCGGGCTGCACGCTTCCCCCAACCCCCGCCGGACCGCCGCCGTCAGTTGCGCATCGTCGAGCAGACTCCGAGCCTCGAAAGCGTCCGCCACCGCCCGCGCCACCGGGAGCAACTCCAGGTCCATCAATTCGTCGTAGCGTTCCAGGGAGTAGCCGTTCCTGCGCCGGTCGAAGGCGGCCTGTGCGGTATCCACCACGGCCCGGGTGATGCGCCGTTGCGCCTCCGGCGCCGGCGTGCAGACCTGCCGCCACACCGCCTCGCCCCACAACTGCACGAAGTACGGATAGCCGTGGCTGTCGCTGCTCATGTGCGCCACCGCGTCCTCGTCGATGCCGATACCCTCGCGTTCGAGCGGCTTTTGCAGCGCCGCCGCTGCCGCCCGGGGGGCCAGGCGGCCGATGGGATGGCGCTCGGCCCGGTTCCAGAACGTGACGTTCATGGCGCCCAGACGGGACTGGAGATCCGGCGTGCCGGCCAGAACCAGCAGGAAGGGCAGCTCTCTTCCCACTTGCTGGCTGGCGTTCAACAACGCGCCACCGACCCCTGCGTCGAGGGTATGGGCTTCGTCCAGCACCAGTACCAGCGGTTTCTTTTCCGCGCGAGCGGCCAGCGCAACGTCCAGCGGTGGCGCGCGGTTCTCGCCCGGCCGCCAGGTGATTCCGTAGACGGAGATCCTTTCCGGCGCGAGGCGTTGCCGCCACGACACCGGAAGCAGGCGTTCGACGAGCATCGTTTCGGTGCGAATCGCCGCGGGCGTGAGGCGGATCACGTCCAGCCCGGAGTCCGTAGCGGCTTCTTTCTCGAGCCAGACGAGCAGCGCCGTCTTGCCGTTGCCGCGCGGTCCGTAGAGCACGATCTCGCGCGGAGGCGGACGCCCGCGCCGCACTTCGGCCACGAACGCCCGGCAGGCGGCCTGCACGGATTCCCGCCCGGCCAGGTAGGGCGGCAACCCGCCGGGGCCGGCTCGGAAAGGACCCAGGGGCTCGGGCATCGTCATGGCGCGAGTATAGAACGCATGACCGGAATCGTAGCGATCCGGGGACAATGCAAGGGCGACGGTGACACCGTGTGGCCGGAGCGCCACCGTACCGCCTGCGGCTCGCATGAGCTCGCCGGTGGCTGGCGTTCGCCCTTGGCCGGAGGCCGTGCCTTTACGCCCGGGATCGACGCTGGTGCGCTAAGCTGCCCTCATGAATCCCAAGCGCAAGCTACCCATCGGCATCCAGACCTTCCGCACCATCCGCGAGGAAGGCTGCTACTACGTCGACAAGACCGCCCACGTCGAGCGGCTGGTCGAGGAAGGCGCCCACTACTTCCTGTCCCGCCCGCGGCGTTTCGGCAAGAGCCTGTTCCTGGACACGCTGAAGGAATTCTTCGAGGGCAGCGAGGCGCTGTTCGAGGGGCTGGCCATCCACGGACGCCGGGACTGGTCGGTGCGTCACCCCGTGCTGCGGCTCAGCTTCGGCTACGGCAACTTCAAGGAGCCGGGCTACCTGCACCGGAACCTGATGGCGCAGTTGGACGCCGTTGAGCGCCGGACGGGGGTGGTCTGCGAATACACCACCGCGCCGGAACGCTTCGCCTGTTGTCTGGAAGCACTGCATCGTGAGACCGGGCAGCGGGTGGCGGTGCTGGTGGACGAGTACGACAAGCCGATCCTGGATGCACTCACCGTACCGGAGGTCGCCCGGGCAAACCGGGACTTCCTGCGCGGCCTCTACTCGGTGGTCAAGGACAGCGATGCCCACGTCCGGTTCACGTTCATCACCGGGGTCAGCAAGTTCTCCAAGGTCAGCCTGTTCTCCGGCCTCAACAACCTCACCGACATCACCCTGGACCCCGGCTGTTCGGCCATCTGCGGCTACACCGACGCGGACCTGGACACGGTGTTCGCGCCGGAGCTTCCGGGGCTGGACCGCGACGAGATCCGCCGCTGGTACAACGGCTACGGCTGGCTGGGCGGGGAGAAGGTCTACAACCCCTTCGACATCCTGCTGCTCTTCCGCAGCCGCAAGTTCGCTGCCCACTGGTTCGAGACCGGCACGCCGACGTTCCTGATCGACACCCTGGTCAAGCGCGGGGTGGGCTCCTTTGCACTGGAAGGGATGGCCGGCACCGACGCCCTGCTCTCCACCTTCGACGTGGACGACATGGCGACCGAGGCCCTGCTGTTCCAGACCGGCTACCTCACGATCCGGGACCACAAGCGCCTCGGCGGCCGGACGGTGTACCGTCTCGGCTATCCGAACCAGGAAGTGCGCCAGAGCCTCAACGACAGCCTGTCGCGCCATCTGGCCGGGGATTCGACGCGCCAGATGGCCAACAGCATCCGGCTCTACGAATTGCTCGAAGCCAACGACTTCGCGGGCCTGAAGACGCTGTTCCACGCCTTCTACGCCAGCATCCCTCACCAGTGGTACACCAACAACGACATCGCGCGCTTCGAGGGCTACTACGCGAGCGTGTTCTACTCCTACTTCGCGGGGCTGGGCCTGGACGTGAAGGTGGAGGACAGCACGAGCCGGGGCCGTCTGGACATGGCGGTACGGTTCAACGCCAACGTATACCTCTTCGAGTTCAAGGTGGTGGAGCTGGAGCCGGAGGGGGCAGCCATGTCGCAGTTGAAGGAGAGGCGCTACGCGGACAAGTACCGGCACCTGGGGCAGCCGATTCACCTGATTGCCGTGGAGTTCAGCAAGGAGGCCCGCAACCTGGTGGCGTTCGAGGTGGAACGTACGGCGTGAGACGTGGTGCAGCCGCAACCCCGGCACTGCCGGCCGGAGGGAGCCGACGGTGAGCACGCATGATCGGAGAACACCCGGACCTTGCGGGCGCCGACGCGGCGTTGCGCCGCCGAACGCGCGCGACGGCAGGCCACGGCGGTCACCACGACTACCCGAGTTATTCCGATCGGGCACTCCAGGAAGCCATCGTGAACGCCGTCGTCCACCGGGATTACGAGATCGGGAGCTCGCAGATCATCCTCCGTCTGTTCTCCGACCGTATCGAGTTCCGGAACCCGGGGGCACTCCACGAGCGCGCCGCGGCAAGCTGCCACATCGCCATGATCGGCGATTCCTATGTGGAGGCGCGCCAAGTTCCCATCGCCGACAAATTTCACGTTCGGCTGGAGGAGCTTGCCGCTCGGGAACTGCGCCATCTGGACATCACGACCTCGGCGTTCGGGATCATGGGCAAATGCGCCCATTCTGGATGGTTTGAACGGGCGCGTGGATCCGGACCGACTCACCAAGGTTTCCGCGACGCGAGGCGCGGACGGGACCATCACGCTACGACCGCCCCATCCCCCTTCTCCGGAGTCCCGATTGGCCACCATCCCATCGGCGCCGCGGGAGCGAACCCGGTCGAGACCACGATGCTCAAGGTGGTTGATGGCCGATTCGACCGCCGGGTGCTGGCGCCTGGCCTCGGCGAATGCTTGTGCTTCCTCGCGCTCGCGCTCGGCCACACAAAGCCGGCCCTTGCGCGGCAGTGCATTGAGGTCGAGCATCGCGTCGAGCCGCACCCGGTTGTCGGGACTTTCGATGTTGGTTCACAAGCTCATGGAGACAGTCGAAGTCACAACCAAGACCCTGTTTGAGGACACCCATCACCAGGATCCGCCACAACTCCATCCCCGGGCGTCCCACGTCGCGATTGGTGCCCGGCAGAATGTGTTCCTCCAACAGCGAGAAGAGCTTGTCGCGAGTCTGCTTGTGCGAATACAGATGCTGGAGACCCAGGAGAACGGGTGTAGGTCCGAAACTGATCCATCAAGCGGCCCGTTTGCAAGGAAACGGCACCACGTTGTCGGGAATGTTGACTTCTCGCCGGTAGGTCCCTGACAACAACTCCCATGCCGAATCGAACCGTTTGCTTTGAATGAGCGCACGAAGGGTCAGGATGGCCTGCCCCCCGATTCCGGCACTCGGGGGCAGGCCCCCGGCGTGACGCCAACGCATCCCCGAACGCTTCATCCGTTGGGTGACCAGCGTCTTGCACGCCGCCTCCACCACCCCCGAGCCAATGGGCAGATGGCGGGCCTTCGCCTCGGCATAGCCCATGCGGTGCCGGTTGTTGCGCAAGTATCCCAACACTTCGGCGATACGCTTGTTCCCCGGCTGTTTCCTGCGCAGATGGTTCAGCGAGCGAATCACCTTCTCCACGCCGGCGCAGTCATGCCGCAACAAATGGCGCAGCTTCTCGTACTGTGCCCGCCCCTTGGCATTGCCCTCTCCATAGCAGGCATCGAGTCCCGACTTCAGGTGCTCGGCCGCGTGGTAGAAGTCCACCACCGCCGTCCCCTGCGGCGCCAACGCATCGAGATAGCGCCAGTTGTCGCGCGCCCCGTCGGCAACCGTCACCACGTGCAGGTCCGGGCGCTTGCCGAGCACCGCTTCGAGCTCGGCACTGAGCGTCGTCTTCAACACCTCTTTGTGCGGCTGCGGCATCCGGCCCCAATACAGCGTATCGAGCCGCTCCCCCTCGGCATCGTAGTACGTGAGCGTCGCACACCCCGCCTCCTGGTAGCCCGCAGACCCATCGGCCCGCTTCGCGTCCTTCATCGGAATCATCACCCCATCGAGCGACACCGCCACCGTCACCGCCTCATCGGGGACTTCACCCCCTTCGCGCAACGCCGCCTCGAACGCCTCGCGCTGCCCCTCCCACTGCCTGCCCAGCCCCTTCGGCAGCCGGTCCAGCGAGCTCTTCGAGGGCCTCATCCGCCCCAACTCCCGAAACACCCTCTCCCCCTCCTGCGCCGTCACGTGCGCCACCACCACGCTCGCCTGGCGCGCCGCCAGCGCCGTCCAGTGACCGGCCACTATCCCCGCACGCAGCTCCATCGGCGCCACCGCACGTTCCCCGCCACATCGGTACAGTGTGCGATGCACTCCCACCGCGCCCGCCGCACTCGTGTACGTCGCGTGGCTGCGCAGCACCCGGCGGTGCCGACGCCCCTCTATCTCGACGAACGGCAGGTCCACATCCAGACGCGCCAGCGTCTCTCCCACCACCTCGCGCTCGGCTTCCGCGAACAGGGCACGCAACGTGCGCTCCATCCCTTCGAAGTCTTCACCGGTCACCGGGCGCGCTCGCAATGCGTTGACCTGCTCGGCCAGTCGCGCGAGGGCTTTCTCTCCTCGCGCGCGATGGCAGTCTTTTCCAATACGAAGGTGAGCCTGAAGGGAGAGAGGTAGAAGGAGCCGTAGGCGGAGTTGGGAAGTGGGTGAATGGAAGGGGGATGTTGAAGGGAACGAAGGACCTGCACAAGCCCTGATCGGTCCTGAACCCGAAGGCTGAGGCGGGGCCGATGGTAGGGGCGGTGGGAGTGGAGCTGCGAGGGAGAGGTCCACCGCCCGGGTTGGGTCGGGCGGTGGGTTTGCAGGCACGTCGTTGAGGCGGCGGATGGCGCGGGTGGAGTGGAGGGTCAGGCCGCAGCGTTCCAGACGCGCCCGATGGCGCGGAACAGCGCGTCGCGGGCGTCGTTGAGCGCGTGGGCGGCCTCAAGGTCGCTGACGGCGTGGGCGAGGGCGTCGAGCGGGTCGAAGGTGACGCCGGGGTTGAGGAAGCGCTCGGCGTTGTCGAGGGACTTGAGCTTGTCGTAGGGGGTCATCACGTCGCTGTCGCGGTAGCGCTTGGTGACCCGCCCCTTGGCGTCGAGTATGTGGGTGGGGAACAGGCAGGGGCGGTGGGTGTTGAGGAAGGGCGAGAGCACGTGCTGAGCGAACTCGTTGACCAAGGGGGCGAAGCGGCGCGGGATGTGGCCGTGGCCGATGTACTTGCGCACCACGCTGGCGTTCTTGCTCTCGGCGAGAGCCTGCCCCCGGCTTGAACGGGGGGCGTTGTCGTTGCAGTGGCGAGGGCGTGATTTGGTGAACTCCCCGATGCGCAGCTTGTTGAGCAGGGCGGCGACGCGGTGGTTGATGGACTCGGAACCGTTGTCGGCGTGAATGCCCTGAATCACGAAGGGAAACGCCTTGATGAGCCCTTCGAGCACCGGTAACAGGAAGCGCTCGGAGATGGCCTCCACGGTCCCCACGAACTGGAACTGGGTCACCTCATCGACCACGTTGATGTGGTAGACGCCCTTGGCGCCGTCATGGTCGCCCTGGTGGACGGTATCGACGCGCACATAGCCGGGTTGGCCGCCAGGCTGGGGCTTGCGCCGGTGCCCGATGGTGCGGTGTGTCGCTTGGGTCTTGGTCACCACCGTGCGCCGGCGCCGATACGTCACCGACCGGCGCAGATTGTACAAGTGACCGTTCGACAGCCCCGCCAAACGCTCGAATCGCTCATCGCCGAACACCGCATACTGGCGCCGCATCAGCGCCCGCGTCGCCGGCCCCGACATCTGGCCCAACGCCGCGTCCACCGCCGCCAGTTGCCCGATGTCAGCCCGCGTGTAGCGCCGCTCGAAGGGGCGCGCCGGAGCGCCACCGCGCCGGTCCTCGATGCGTCCGGTCTCCCGGTGCTGGCCTATCAGCCGGGTCAGTTGCGCCCTCGACAGCCCTGTCACCTTCGCCAAGTAGCGCCTGACCAGCCCCTTGTCCGACTTGCCGAGCCGCTCGTAGCCCAACCGCACCAGCGCCCGGCGCACGAACTCGTACACCGATTCCCGCTCGGCCCCCGCGAAAGCCCGCCCCCGTGAAAACGGGGGTCCACCGCCTCGCTGCCCTCGACGAAGGCACGCACCTGGTCCAGCGTCCGGACCCGTTCGGTCTGTAGCGTCACGATCATCCTCCGATGCTCCCAGACCCCGCGCTACAGGCTCACTTCTCGTTGGAGTCACACCCTCCCTTCAGGCTCATCTCTCGTTGGACAAGACTATGGCTGGCGCAATGGCTGGGTGCGTGAAATACTGGCATTGGGGCAGCCCTCCGGGGCGATGTTGGGGTTCGCACCGCACATTGTTCCAGAGGACCACTGCCCCGTCTTCCCTCCCCGTCGAGCCCGCTCCTGACAAATTGTCACCGATGCCCCTTAACGCCTCTCCCTTCAAAATATACAATTCCAATCATTTCGATCACTTATGAAAATTGCTTAATGTCAATTCGAGATCTACACCCGTTTTGATGGCGCTGCGCAACGTCGTTGTGAGATCTGAACCGCCCCGGGTTTCCCGGAGACTGCACTCGTTGAGTCTTCGGGAGGAAAGGGCAGATGAACACATCGACGCCGGAACCGAAATCCGCTTGGCGAGAACCTGTCTCGAAATCACCGCCTGGGACTGCAAGCCACCAAGACATGACGACACCCTGTTGGTTCTACCTTCATTCAATGTCTGTCCAACGGTGTGAATGTCATGAGATCCGGTGTTGAGACGGGCTCGAAGCATTCTTCGCCGCTTCGCCCGGGATTTCACGAACGGTGGCGCAACGCGGCAATCCCGGTTCCGGCCATGCCGCGATGCTCGCGGCTCCGCCGAAGGCAGGCACCGGGTCCAGGGTCTGAACCCGTTCGGTCTGTAGCGTCACGATCATCCTCCGATGCTCCCGGACCCCGCGCTACAGACTCACTTCTCGTTGGATTCACCCCTCTCCCTTCAGGCTCATCTCTCGTTGGACAAGACTGCGAGGCCGGAAACGGCCCCCTCGGTGGCGGGGATGGCCACGACTTCCTCTCCGGCGGCACGGGGAACGATTCGCTGTATGGCGGCGACGGCAACGACCGGCTGGCAGGCAGTGCCGAAAGTGGCACCTTCTTGGCCAAGGCAGGGCGGACATCTTCATCCACGCGGACGGCCTCAACCGGGTCATGGGCTTCGAGCCCGGCGTGGACCGGATCGAGGTCTCCGACATGACCGAGGCCGGCTTGCGCGACAGGACCAACCCAAGTCCCAACGAGATCCGATGGGTGTCGTAACTCACTGAAATAGAATGAGATACATTCGGAGTCTTACGGACAACAACCGCCATTCACGAGCTAATTCCTCCGGTGTCCGTCCGGTGCGAGCCAACTCGACCATCTGGCGCCGGAAGGTCGGCGGGTACGGCGGTCTCGATTTCGGCATAGTGGATACCTCCTCCCCAAAGGGTCAGGTGTCCACGAAATCGGGTCAACTCCACTTCTGAAGATGCCGGCCCGCGGGAGTGGCGTGAGGCCGAGCGCCGCGCCGATGGCCGGCACTCGACCCCGCTCACGACTCCGAGCCGTCGTGGCCGCGTTCAAGAGCGTCGACGACCCCCTCAATGGCGGACTGGCGCCAGCGGTGCGTCTGCGCATGCCCGCCGGAGCCACCGAGAACGATGGGTCTGGGCAGATCGCCCGATGCGACATAGCGCCGGACCGTGCTCGGAGCCACGTCCAGCCAGCGCGCGACCTCCTTGACGGACAGGAGCCGGTCGACGTCAGACGGCAGGCGGGATGTTGCGGGTGCTGGAGAGGCCATTGTCCGGTCCCGTGTCGAGAAGCCACAGGCCTGCGCATTCCGGTGAAGTCGATCACCGATTCCGGGTTGAAGCCGATCACCGAATCCGGTCAAGCCGATCACCAGTCGGAGCGAAGCGACGCGGGGCGATGATTATGCCGTGCAGTGATCGGGTTGGGTCAACCCGGCGTGGTGTTTTCGCATGGAGCCTCCGTTGAGTTCGAGCTTGTAGGCGTTGTGGACGAGGCGGTCGAGGATGGCGTCGGCGAGGGTAGGGTCGCCGAGCAGTTCATGCCATTGAGCCAGGGGAAGCTGGCTGGTGACGAGGGTGGAGCGAGAGGCGTAGCGGTCTTCGAGGAGTTCGAGGAGGTCGCGGCGGTTCTCGGCGTTGAGCTTGGCGAGTCCGAAGTCGTCGAGGACGAGGAGGTCGGTTTTGGCGAAGGCGGCGAGGAGCTTGGTGTAGCGGCCGTCGCCGCGAGCGATGGCGAGGTCGTGGAGGAGTCTGGGGGTGCGCAGGTACAGCACGGAGAAGCCGTCGCGGCAGGCGTGGTGGGCGAGGGCACAGGCGAGCCAGGACTTGCCGACGCCGGTGGGTCCGGTGATGAGGATGTTGAGGCGTTCGCGCAGCCACCGTGCGGAGGCGAGGGAGCGGATGAGGGCTTTGTCGAGGCGCCGGGGGTGTCGGAAGTCGATGTCCTCGATGCAGGCGTTGGGGTGTCGCAGCTTGGCGCGTCGCAGTCGGCTGGTCATGCGGCGGTCGTCGCGCAGGGTGAGTTCGCGGTCGGCGAGCATGCCGAGGCGTTCTTCGAACGAGAGCGCCTCGTACTGGGGGGAGTGGAGTTGTTCGGCCAGGGCCGCGGCCATGGCGGCGCAGCGCAGTTGGTGGAGCTTGTCGATGGTCGGGTGGGTCAACATCGGTGAGGTCTCCTGTGGCTCAGTGGAAGTAGGACGGCCCGCGGATGTTGTCGTGGTCGGCGGGCAGCGGGCGTTCGTGTGCCTCGTTGAGCGCGCGCTCGTCGAGACGGTGCTTGAGGATGGACTCGATGGAGCGAACCGAGCGGGTGCCGAGGGTGAGGGCGCGCTGAGCGGCGGCTTCGAGTCGGGGGTTGGAGTAGGTCTTGGCCAGTCGCAGGATGCCGAGGCATGAGCGGTAGCTGTGCTCGGGGTGTCGGCGGGCGTGGAGGATATCGGCGATGAGCGCGGCGGTGGCCGGCCCGATGGACTCGGCCCATCGCGAGAAGCGCTCGGGGGAGTACTGTTGGGCGAAGCGCCGGTGTGACTCGGGCATGTGCTCGGGGACGGTGGTATGGCGCCCGGGCTGGTGGGAGCGCCGGTGTGAGGCGACGCGCTGTCCGCGGTCGAGGAGTTCGATGGTGTGGGCGGTGTATCGGGCGAGGAGTTGGCGCCCGACCAAGGGGTGGGGGGACGGAGTAGTAGTGGCGGTCGAGTTCGACGTGGTAGTCGAGGTGCACGCGGACCTTCTTCCACTGGGCGAAGACGTAGGGCTCGGCGGGCAGCGGGCGCAACGCCGGGCGGTCGGTGGACTCGAAGGCGCTGCGCCGTGAGCCCGGGAGCTTGTGGAAGGGGCGCTCGTTGAGCCGTGCGAGCAGTTCGGCGATGGCGCGGTTGAGTTCGGCCAGCGAGAAGAAGGTGCGGTGGCGTAGCGCGGCGAGAATCCAGCGCTCGACGAGCTGGACGGCGACCCCCGATTCCCCCATTCGGGGGCAGGCCTCGACCTTGGCCTTGTCGCGGGGGCGGCGCACCCGCGCCGGTATGACGACGAAGCCGTAGTGCTCGGCGAGGTCGGCGTAGGTGGGGTTGAGGTCGGGTTCGTAGCGATGCGCCCGGCTCACCGCCGAGCGCAGATTGTCCGGGACCACGCACTCGGGGACCCCGCCGAGAAACC
Organism: uncultured Gammaproteobacteria bacterium; assembly: GCA_958295835.1. Taxonomy (GTDB): domain Bacteria; phylum Pseudomonadota; class Gammaproteobacteria; order HK1; family HK1; genus HK1. The sequence goes on along the minus strand of OY282378.1, from coordinate 1,183,973 downwards.
GCAGCGTGCGCGGGCCTGCCCCCGAATGCCTCCATCGGGGGTGGGAGGCGCACCAGTCAGGCAGCGTCTGCGCCCAGGTGGTCCCCGCGTCCGCGGGGATGTAGCTCGACGCCCCGAGCACCGCGACGAACACCTGCGCCTCGCGCCGCGCCCCGCTCTCTCGGTCCACGATGGGCACCGTGTGCCCGGCGTAGTCGACGAACAGCTTCTCGCCGGCGCGGTGGTTGTGGCGCATGACCACATCAACGCCTTGGCGGAAGGCGCGGTAGCGCTCGCAGAACTGGCTGTACTGAAGCCCCTCGGGATGCTCGCCCTTGTACTCCTGCCACAGCAGCGACAGGGTGACCCCCTTGCGCCGCAACTCGGCGTGAACGTGCGCCCAATCCGGCATCGCACGCTGGGCCGGCGCCAGGGAACAGCCGTGCTTCGAGCGCCCGCTCGTCAAGCCCCTCGGGCAACGGCCAGCTCAGCCCCGCCACCTGGGCACGGCGGATGTAATCGCCCATCCCCGCTTTCGCGGGGACCTCCGGCGAGACCCGCAGGGTGCGGGCGATGGCCCGAATCGACAGCCCGGCCTCGAAGAACAACCGCACGGTGCTGTGAATCTTGCGCATGGATAACCTCCTGAATGCCATTGACGTCCCCTCGCTGGAAAAGGCGAGAAGATGTCATCGCAAGGGGATATCCCGCGTCGTGGACTCCTTCACATCGGACGAATCGCACGATTCCGGTCAGCGCCGAAAAGTGATCGGCTTGGGACCGGAATCGGTGATCGGGTTCGACCGGAATCAGTGATCGGCTTGCGCCGGAATCGGTGATCGGGTTGCACCGGAATCGGTGATCGGCTTGGACCGGAATACGCACCACAGGCCCGGAGTGTTGAGTACCTGGGAGATGATGGCGAGTCAAAAATCCACAAAAATCCGCCACTCAGGGCTGCCGCCCCCGAAGCAGCGAAGCAGGAGCCCACCTCTGCAAGCGCCCGTAGATGTCCTCGGGCCGCTGCGCCCGGACCATCGAAGCGACCCACCTGCGCAACGCCTGAATCTCCGCGTCCGGGGACCTCAGCCAAGCATTGTCGTACCAGCGCCTGTAGACTTCCTCGACGCCTTTGCGCGCACGGGTGAAATCCGCCTCGTTGAGCGGCTCACGGATGCATCCCGCTTCGGCCAGTGCGATGGTGACGACCTCTGCCGCGTGCACCCGCTTCGGCGCCGCCTCCTTCGGCACCGGCCACACCACCCACAACCCCGCCACCAACTCCTCACGCGTGGGCCGCCGCCTGACGTCGGGGGGCACGATGCGCGGCGTCATGGGCACGGGCGCCGCGGCCATCTCCCGGCGACGCCTAGCTTGTGCCCTGTTCTTCGGCTCCGCCCAGGGCGGCATCAACAAGTTCATCATCATCACGATGAACTTGTTGTAGTTGGTCTTCCGTGGGCGCCCTCGGGTCCCCGCCTCCGTGACGCTCAGCGCATCCTTGCCGCCGATGGAATCGAGCATGACACGGGAGACTTCCACCGGGTCAAAGCCCGAATAGTGGACCTCGGTGTGTCGGAAGCCCTCCAAGGGCGTCCCCCTGTTCTGCCGGTGCCGGCCCATGCGGCGCAGGCGGTCTTCCTCATCGCGGGCTTCCTTAGGCCCCACTTCAATTGCTCGGCACGTTCGTGGTGGCTCGGCGGGTACCACATCATCCGCTCCCGAGAGACTCGGCCCACGCCTCAGGGCCAGATCACTCAAAATTCCTTGACTGTGATTCAGACGATGATTTTCCGATGAAAATGACGCGGATCCGTAAGCCGGATTAAGCCACTTTTTCGATATGAAAATCTGCGAATTGGCAAGGACAAGCCCCATACATCAATCGGTATCGCTGTTGTCGAATTGCCCCGAATTTTGGTGACCCCTCTAACATATTGATAATACAGGAGATTTATATGCGGTTGCCTTGGCCCACGCCTCCATCACCCCGCGCCGACGCTCATACAGGTCGCTGCGCGCGTAGGCCGCCTCCACCTTGTCGCCGACCGCGTGCGCCAACGCCGCCTCCGCCAACTCCCTCGGGTGCCCGCTCTCGGCGCACCAGTCGCGAAACGACGACCGGAACCCGTGCGGAGTGGCTTGCACCCCGAGCGGGCGCAGCAGCTCCCGGAAGGCGTCGTCCGGGAGCGCTCCCCCGCGCGACGCCCGGAACACCAGACCCTCCCCACCGCCCCCGGCCTCGCGCAAGACGGCCAGTGCCCGCGCCGACAGCGGCACCCGGTGATCGCCCCGCTCCGTGTACTTCATCCGCCGGGCCGGGATCGTCCAGGTCCGCCCCTCGAAATCGACCTCCTCCCACCGGGCCAGCCGCGCCTCGCCCGAACGCACCCCCGTCAACACCATCAGCTCGAACGCCAGCCGCACCGCCCGCCGGGCGCCGCTCGCCCGCACCCGTGCGAGCACGCCCGCAACCTCGCCGTGGGGAAGGGCCCGGTAGTGGTTCGGCGCTGCCTTCACCTTGGGGAGCGTGCGGGCCACCGCCGGCACCGGATCGTCGGTGCGCAGCCCCTGGGTGATCGCCCACTGCATGACGTTCCCGATGCGGCGCAGCAGCTTCTGTGCCGTCTTGTGCTTCGTGGCCCAGAGCGGCGTCACGACTGCTTGAACGTGCGCACTCGACAGGTCCGCGACGGGGCGCTCGGCGATGGCGCCCAGATAGTCGCGCAGGTGCTGGCGCCAGGAGCGCACGGAGCTCGCCCGCACGCTCTCCTTCCAGCTCGGCGCGCGCGTGGCGAGCACCTGCTCGAAGGCGGCGGCGAAGGTCGGCCCCCGCGGCCCCCCCGCGACGGGCAGCGCCTCGCCGGCGCGACGGGCGACGGTCACCCGGCGGCGGGCCTCGACCTCCGGGACCTCGCCCCGGCGTGCCGCGCGCCGGTTCTCCCAGGCCGCCTCCCGAGCCTCGGCGAGGCTGATGATGGGGTATCCTCCGAGCCCGTAATCGCTGCGCTTGCCGGCGACGACGAGGCGCTGGACGAACTGCTTGGACCCGCTCGGCATGACCTGGAGGAACAGCCCGTGCACGTCGTAGTGCTTCTCGGGCCGCCGGGTGCGCCCGCTGTGGCGGGCGCTCTTGACGAAGGCGGCGGTGAGCTTTCCGGCCATTGCATTACCCTCATTGTTCCCCACACACAGGGGCAGTATGCAACCGTACTCAACCGGCTGTCAACCACGGGCAACCGGAACGGACATGAAGGATAACAGACTGAAAATACAAGGAATATATGGTTTCCAATCGTACCCATCCGTGCTCAGGCGAGAACATCCGATACCATGACCACGGGAATGCGGGCGTCTCGCCCGCAAGATGGACGACCGGCCCACCGGACGCGGATAGACCCTGCCCGTGCCTGCCGGAGCTCTCGCCAGCCGCGATGATCTCCGTCTCATTGACCGGCCGGACCGTGTCGTGCGACGCGAGCCGATACCGACAGCCGGTGCGGACGCCACCCGGCGTTATCCGGCGGCACTCCTCGCTGCGGCGAGCGCCGCGCGCAGCAGCGCAATCCTCCGATCCCGATCCTCGCTGCGCGTCGGCGGCCCCGATCCGTGCCTGAACTGTACGACCGACCGACCGCCACGCGCGGTCAGGGTGAGCTCGAACCCCAGATCGAGCATCCGGTCGAGCACCTGCATGTTCTGGGTGTCGTTGCGGTCGGGCCGCCACGAAAACACGGTCATGACCGGATCGCCGTCCGCGGTATGCCATAACGGCACGACCCCGTCGTAGGCCCAGGGAATATCGGCCGCCGTCCAGCCCATGACGAGCCGCGCGGCGTCGGCACACGTGATCTCCGGATCGTCGTCGCCCATCGGCGCGCTCTCCGGCCCGCGCGCCCCGCCGGCGGCCTGCGGGCGCACGCGGACTACGGCGCCGGACGAACCGCGCGTGCGTCGTCGCGCACGATGCCGGCGCGCTCGCCGGACAGACTCACGTAGCGCCCGTGGCAGAACACGAGGGGGCGGTCCGGCGAACGTTCGAACGTGAGCACCCGCCCGATGAGGATCAGATGGTCACCGGCCTCGATCCGCTGCCAGGGGGCACACTCCAGGCAGGCGATGCAGCCGTCGAGGATCGGCGAACCGTACTTGCCCTCCCGCCAGCGCACACCGGCGAACCGATCCGGGAGGTCCGCCGCGAACGTCTCGGAGATGGTCCGCTGCGAATCCGCAAGCATGTTGACCGCGAACCCCTCGCATTCGCGGTAGACCTCCAGGCCCTCCACCTCCCGTCCGACGCAGACGAGCACGAGCGGCGGATCGAGCGAGACCGAGGTGAACGAGTTCGCGGTGAAACCGTGCGGCGCGCCGCCGGCGTCGCGGGCGGTCACGACGGTCACTCCGGTGACGAAGCAGCCGAGGGCTCGCCGCAACGCGGCAGTATCCGGACCCCGATCCGGCGCAGGCTCGATTTCGCTCACGAGCGGCGCCTCCGCCGAACCGCGACCCGGACTCCGTCCCGAGCCGAACGGCGGGTCCCCGGCATTCGTTCCATCGTTCAACGCCGCGGTCACCGACGCCGGGTATGGCCTCGTATGAAACAAGACTGTTCCTCGCCCGTCCCCAGCTCTAGCTGGGGCACCCGCGATTCCGCATAGCGGAATCGCCAAGCGACCGCCCCAGCGGTCGCCGCTCGCCGGCTCAATGCCTGGCGATCTCGGCCGCTGCCGCCTCGAACGCACCGATGGTGTGGTCGATGTCGTCCTGCGTATGGGCAACGGACACATAGAATTTGGCGCCGCCCTTGATCACGCCATGCTCCAGCAGCACCTTGTTGAAGCGCGCGGCCTTGGCCTTGTCCCCGCTTTCCACCGACCAGTAATCGACGATCGGCTGTCCGGTGAACACGATGTCGAACAGGCAGGGCTCGCCGCAGATCCGCGCCTCGACGCCGGCGTTGCGCATCGCGTTCGCGAGCCCGTCCATGAGCTGGCGGCCGTTGTCGAACAGCCGCGCATAGGCGTCGCCCTCGCGCAAAACCCCGAGCGTCGCGAGGCCCGCGGTGGCCGCGACCGGATTGCCGCTCAAGGTTCCTATCTGCGTCAGGAAGCCGTCCTCGCCCGCCGCGTCGCGATCGAACTGCGCCATGATCTCCTCCCGGCCGGCCAGACCCGCGAGGGGAAATCCGCCGCCGACGACCTTGCCGACGGTGCACAGATCCGGCACCACTCCGTAGAACTCCTGTGCCCCTCCGTAGGCGAACCGGAAGCCGGTGACGACCTCGTCGAACGCCAGTGGAAGGTCGTGGCGCTCGGTCAGGGCCCGAAGCCCTTCGAGAAACCCGGGCCGCGGCGGGATCACGCGCTGGAACGCTTCGACGATCACCCCGGCGAGCGAGTCGTGGTGCTCCTCGACGATCGCGGTCACCGCGTCCAGATCGTTGTAGGGCGCGACCAGCATCTGGTCCCTGATCGCCTCCGGAATCCCGGGGGAGTCCGGGATCGGCTCGGTGCCGTTGCTGCGCCGCCGGGGCGCGAGACTCATCAGGGCGTAGTCGTTCATGCCGTGGTAGCCGCCCTCGAACTTGAGGATCTTCGGACGCTTGCGGAACGCGCGCATCGCCCGCATCGCGTAGAGCGTGGCCTCCGAGCCGCTGCTCGTGAAGCGCACCTTCTCCGCACATGGCATCGCTTCGCAGATCGCTTCGGCAAGCAGGATGCCGGGAGCGCTGTTCGCGAAGAAGGTGGTGCCGTGCTCGAGCTGCCTGCGCACCGCCGCGATCACCTCCGGATGCCGGTGACCGATGAGCATCGGACCGGAGCCGAGCAGGAAGTCGACGTACTCCTTGCCCGCCACGTCGCGCACCCGGCCGCCGGAGCCTTCGACGATCACGAGGTCGGCGTCGGCGTTTCCGAAGCTCCCCCCGGGCAGGAAGGTCCGTGCCTTCTCGCGCAACGCGGTGTCCGAATGGATCTGCTGTTCCATGCTCGTTCTCCTGTGGGCGTAGCGGGAAGCCCTTGACGGCCTCTCCGGGTCATGAGTAGTGTTTGATGATTCCACCGGGTGCGGAGCCGAATGATAACCACTTCTTCGAACCGCGCACGTCCTGCCATGGGCCGACATGAACCGATTTCTTGATGTTCGGGCTCTTTTATGGTGCCATGAGTGCGGGCCATGCGGATGCCCGCGCTCGGCGGGCCCGATTCTCACGCATCGGATGATGCGACACGGACGGCGCAGGGGAGAAGGACGGTAGCATGACCTTCGGATTGGCGGCCCGAATCACGATGGCGCTGGTGGTCATCCTGGCGGCCGGAGTGGCCATGACCGCCATCCTGAGTGCGCACATGTTCGAGCGTACGCTCTCCGATTTCCTCACCTCGCGATTCGAGTTCGAGCTGAACGACCTCCGCCAGCGTATCGAGACCCAGATGGACCTCGGCATCGAGCTCGCCAACCTCCAGAGCGTACCCGAGGAGCTGGAAGAGTACGCGCACGCCGACGAGCAGATCCTCTCCATCGAAGTCTTCGACGAGAGCGGCATCGTGCTGTTCAGCACCGATCCCAGCTTCGTGGGAGACCTCGTCACCGAAGAATGGGTCACCACTTGGCGCGCCAACCGCAGCCGGCAGGTCTGGTCCAATATCGAGCATGACGCCCGCGTGGTCGGGGTGCCGTTGCGGGACAACCTGGGGCGGGACGTGGGATCCCTGGCTCTTCGCTACTCCCGCGACCTCTTCGACGACAACGTAAACGCGCAGAGCGCGCGCCTGCTGGTCATCAGCGCGGTCGTGGTGCTGGGCATGACCCCGCTGAGCATCCTCGGGGCCATGGTTCTGCTGCGCGGTCTGCGCAGCGAGCTGCGGGACCTGCGCGAGTCCATGGATGACGTGGCGAACCTGCGCCGGGACGGATCGGCGCTTGGCCGGACGCGGACCGACCATCCCGAGTTCGCCGCCTTCGCCGCCACCGCGCTCACCGCCCACGAGGACATCGACACCGCCATCGGCGAGATCCGGCGGCTCGACGAGGAAGAGGCGGTATGAGCTCGCCCCCGGAAACCCTCGACGCCATCTACGCGGATTCCCGAGGAGGGATTGCCCGAACCCGCGGGATCCTTGGACGGCTGGTGCTGCTCGCGGTCATGGTGCTGCTGCTCGGCCAGATTGTGGTGACGTGGTTCGCGGTCACCGGCTTCGAGAGGGCGCTGGAGCCCCAGCTCAACCAGAAGGCGGGGGTGGTGGGACGGGCGGTATCCGACCAGATCGATTTCGTGGTGGGCGATCTCGGCATTCCGCCCGACGAGCTGGTGGGCATGGAGCCCTTCCTCGACAAGATCCTCGCCTCCAACGCCGACATCCAATACCTGATCATGGTGGGCGCATCCTCGGAGGTGCAGTTCGCGAGGGGGCTCCCCCCCGATGCGCTGGAACGGGTGGTGCCCGGCCTGCCCGGCCCCGGCAGCGAGACCGGTTTCCGGTCCGAGGTCGCCGGCTACATCAACAGAGTCTTCCCCATCGTCAAGGACGGAGCCGTCGCCACCGTGCTGCACGTGGGGGTGAGCGGGGACTACGTGCGCGGGAGGTTGTCCGAGCTCTTGTACGAATCCGTTACCGTCATCGTGGTCTCCCTGCTCGTGACGCTGGAATTCCTGATGTTCCTGATGAGCGCGCGGGTCTCCGGGCCGCTGGAGCGCATCGAGACGATGCTGACCGACGGCGCGCGGGGCGTCTTCGGCAACCACCTCGCGATGCGGGCGCGCGACGAGATCGGCGATCTGGTCACCGCGATGAACCGTGCGTTGCGAGGTCTGCGCCAGCGCTACGAGGACTTCCACTTCGATGTGCGCGAGATCAAGGACGCCCAGATCGACAAGCACATCGTGAACCGCATCCAGGCGGCCTGCCAGCCGGTCGAGGACCGCTACCGCTTCACCGGCGGCACGGAGCTGCGGCCCCGCAACGCCATGCAGATCCGGGTCCCGCTGTTCCTGTTCATGTTCGCCGAGGAGCTGCCGCGTTCGTTCCTGCCGCTGTTCATCGCCCGACACAGTCCGGCGGATGCGGTCATATCGGACGAGCTGCTGTTCGGGCTTCCGATCACCCTGTTCATGCTCGCCGGCATGATCGTGGTCCCGCTCGGCGGAGGGCTGGCCGACCGCTTCGGGGCGCGGCGGGTGTTCCTCGCGGGAATCGTGCCCGCGACCATCGGCTACGCCGGCACGTTCCTGGCCCAAGGCTATTACGACCTCGTAGGATGGCGGATCCTCTCGGGCGTCGGCTATGGACTCATCTTCATCGCCGCTCAGGCCTGGGTCGCCGACAACACCGACGCGCGCCACCGCGCCCAGGGCATGACGGTGTTCATGGGCGGGGTGTTCGCAGCCACCATCTGCGGACCATCCATTGGCGGAATCTTCGCCGACCGCATCGGCTTCGAGGCGACCTTCCTGATCTCCGCCGGGCTGGCCACGATCTCGGGGTTGCTCGTCTACGCCATGCTGGACAGCACCGTGAGGACACGGCCGTCGCGCCGGACCCCGTTCGGCGGCCAGGAGTGGAGGGCGCTGGTCTCCGACGGCCGCCTGTTCGCCGTCACCGTCCTCGCGGCGGTCCCGGGCAAGCTGATCCTGGCCGGCTTCCTGTTCTATCTGGTACCGTTGTACCTGAGCGAGCTGGGGAGCCGGCAGTCCGTCATCGGCTGGATGATCATGCTCTACGGGGTGTCGACCCTCGTCTGCATGCCGTTCGCGGCCCGATTCGCCGATCGGTCCGGGCGACATACCGCCGTGGTGGCGGCGGGCGGTGTGCTGGCGGGCCTCGGGTGCCTTGCGAGCCTGTCCGAGACCATGGTCGGAGGCCCGTCCAACGCGGTGATGATCGCCATCCTCGCCCTCGGCTTCGGCCACGCGCTGTCGCTCACCTCGCAGATCGCCATCGTCCAGGAGGTGGCCAGCCACCACGGCGGATTGGGCCAGGCGTCGATCATCGGCGCCTACCGGCTGGTGGAGCGGGCAGGCATGGTGCTCGGGCCGCTCGTGGCCGGCGCGTTCGCCGCAAGCTTCGGATACCAGGGCGCGATCGTCGGCATCGGGGTGATCGTGCTCGTCTCCATTGCCCTGTACATGCTCGTGATGAACCTGTCGCGCAGCACGTCCACCGCGAAGAGGAGCGAGATCGCATGATCGGTCCCGTCCGCATCGCCGCCATCCGCGTTGTCGCCCTGATCCTCGGCGCAGCTCTCGGCCTGACGGCCACCGGGAGTCTGGCCCAGTCCGGGGACGACCCCCGGGCCATCACGCCCTTCAGGATCTTCGCCGTGGTCTGGCGCGGCGAGACCGAGGTCGAGCAGGGGTTTCGCGATTACCTCACCCAGCGCGGCATCCCGTTCGAGATGACGGTGCGCAACCTGAACCTCGATCGGGGCAATGCGCCGCCGATCGTGGAAGAGATCAAGCGGGTGCGTCCCGATCTCGTCTACACTTGGGGGACGGGCACCACCTCCAGCATCGTCGGCAAGCTCGGGACAGACACGCCGGAGTCCTTCGTGCGGGACATCCCGGCGGTGTTCACCCTGGTGTCCTATCCCAAGATGGCCAACATCGTGGAGAGCTACGAGAGCACGGGACGCTCGGTGACCGGGGTCGCCTTCCTCGCTCCGGTCGAGGCCCAGCTCAAGACCATCCTGGCCTACCGCCCGTTCACCACCATCGCCGTCATCTACGACCGGACCGCGGGCAACTCGCGCATCAACGTCGCCGACCTGCGCGAAGTCGCTCCGAGGATGGGCATCGACCTGATCGAGCTGCCGGTGCCCCTGGGGGAGAACGGAAAGTCGGACCCGGCCGCGCTGCCCCGGATGGTGGAGCAGGCCAGGGAGGCTGGTGCCCAGCTCCTCTACATGGGACCGGATTCCTTCCTGACCCGGCACGCCAAGGCGTATACCGCCGCTGCCGCTGCCGCCGGACTGCCTACGTTCGCCGCTACCCAAGCGCCCCTGAAGAACTCGCGGGCGATGTTCGGGCTGGTGACCGACTACCACACCCTGGGCAAGCTGACGGCCCTCCAGGCGGAGCGGATCCTGGTGGGGAAACGCCGACCCGAGGATCTGCCGGTGGCGCGCCTCGCGCGCTACAAGCTGTGGATCAACATCGACGTCGTGCGCGAGATCGGCATGTATCCGCCCATGGACATGATCGCCATCGCCGACTTCAAGGCCAGCCCCGGCGGCTAGAAGACCAGCGCGAGGATCAGGACGTTGCTGCTGCGCACCCGGATCAGTCTGCTCGTCATCCTGGCCTTCGCCGTCATCTGTATCGGCTTCGCGCTCACGTCGTTCACGCGCGATGATCTGATCAAGGCGCAATACTCCGGGGCCACCATCGCCGACCGGTCCACCCTGTGGCGCAAGGTCAACGCCAGCCTGATCCAGCATATGGAAGACAAGGCATGGATCGCGGCCGATGACGAGGCGTTCCGTCAAGCCGTCTACACCGGCGATCAGGAAGCGATCCAGCGGCTCGGCGCGGCTATCGCCACGCAACTTCGCGACCGGGGCATCGCCGACCGGTTCGATGCGCTCTACGCCGACGGATCGCTGGCCTACTCGTCGCAGTCCACCCTGTTCCAGAGCCCGGTCATCGCCCTTGATGCGGCGAGAGACGCCATCCAGCAAGGTGTTCGTATCCGCGGCATCGGCAACGACCAGCAACGCAACATCACCGTCGTTCTGGGCATTCCACTGGGTGCGCCCTCCGGCGCGGTCGGTATCGCCGGCATGGGCGTGTACGCGACCAGCATCGACGAGGCGATCCTGGAGATGGAACAGGCGACGAAATCTTCGGTGCTGATCGTCAACCGCCGCGGCCGGCTGCTCGCGGGCTCGGCCGACGTCCAGTGGGAAAGTATCGGCAAGCTCATCGACCCGAGCGCGGTCGACACGCTGCAGACCGTCGAGGCGGACGATCGCGTGTATTCCGCCGTGGTGCTCCCGCTGGCCGCCGATCTGGGCTCCCTGGTGGCGCGTCTGATCAGCATCAAGGACGTGACGGAGCTCGCCCGCCGGCAGGCGCAGGTCAACCAGATCACCACCGGCGCGGCGATCGCCTTCCTGGTTCTCGTGCTGCTTGGGCTCGGGTACTACATGTCCCGTTCCTTCACGCCGCTGACCGATGGCGTGGGGGTGCTGAACGCCCTGTCGCACGGCGATCTCCAGGCCCGGGTGGAGGGCGCCGGCAGGCAGGACGAGGTCGGTCGGATCGCCGGCGCGGTGAACGTGTTCCGCACCAACCTGGTCGCCTTCGATCGATTCCGCCGCTCGCGCGAGCGCCAGCGCCACCGCCAGGAGCGCTTCATCCGGCGGGAGATGACCCAGCTCGCCGACACGCTCGACGAAGAAGAGCGCGTGGCGGTGCTGGCGGAGCTCGACCAGCTCGAGCACCTGGTGCGCGACGCGCCGGACAACGAGGGGCAGGTCATATCGATCGCGGACGCGAGCGACAGCGCCTCGACCGCGCTCACCCGGGAATCGGACAGCCTGGCCATGACGGCCTTGGCGTTCCAGAAGATGTCCGACCGGGTGCGGAGCCAGAACCAGAGCCTGCGCGAGGCGCTGGCCGCCAAGAATGCCTTCATCGCGCTCCAGAGGGAGCTCGACATCGCGGCCCGGGTGCAGCTCTCCCTCCTGCCGGACACCGTGCCGCTGTCCGACACCGTCGACATGTCCGGCATCATGAGGCCGGCAAAGGAGGTCGGGGGGGATTTCTACGACTTCTTTCGGCTCGACCAGCACCGCATCGGCGTGGTGGTCGCCGACGTCTCCGGCAAGGGCGTACCGGCCGCCCTGTTCATGGTCATGGCCCGTACCCTGATGCGCGCCATCGCCGTACGGTACGTCGACGCGCCTGGACGGGTTCTGGCGAGGGTCAACGACTTCCTGGAGCAGAACAATTCGGAAGAGCTGTTCGTGACCCTCTTCTACGGGGTGCTGGACGATCGAAACGGCAGCTTCGTCTACGCCAACGGCGGCCACAATCCCCCAATCCTGGTCGACGGCGCCGGCGCCAATCCGCTGGAGACGACCGGCGGGGTCGCGCTCGGCATGTTCGACGGGTTCGACTACGCCGACGGCCGCCTCGTGATGGAGCCGGGATCACGTCTGGTCCTGTTCTCCGACGGCGTGACGGAGGCGTTCAACGACTGCGACGAGGCGTTCGGCGACGACCGGTTGCTGGACACCGCCTGCGCCCTTTCCACGGATCAGGGTCCCGGCCGGGACGTGAGGGACATCGTCGCCGCGGTGGACGAGTTCACCGGCGAAGCACCCCAGTTCGACGACATCACGTGCGTCGTCCTGATCTACAAGGGCAGGACGCTCCAGGGCTCCGCCGCGCCCGAAGCCGCGGATGCAACGGTTTGAATCGGGAGAGTCGAGACCACCGACCATGTCCGCCCCCGCACTGGTCCTCACTCTGAAGAACGATCTGACGGAGCTCGCCCGGATCGCCGAGGAGATCGGGCCGCACGGCGAGTCCCGCGGCTGGCCGGCAAAATGGGTCATGAACCTCAACCTCTCGCTCGACGAATTGATCACGAACATCGTCAGCTATGGCTACCGGGACTCCGACGAGCATGAGATCCGCGTCACAATGACCGAGCAGAGCGGATCGCTGGTGGTGGTTCTGGAGGATGACGGGATGGCGTTCGATCCGTTCACCGACGCTCCCGAGCCGGATCTGGAGGCAGGCGTGGAGGAACGCCCGATCGGAGGGTTGGGCGTGTACTTGGTGAAGACGCTCATGGATGAGGTCGCCTATGAACGGCTCGATGGCCGCAATCGAATCACCCTGATCCAGCGAACCCCGGAATGAGGGTGAATTCCGGTCTCGCGGCCGTCGCGCGATCCGCGGCGCACAGGGCCGACATGACCTTGCGCGAGAGATACGTGGCCCGCGGATCGCCGCCGCCGCACACCCTGCACTGGGACGACTACGACGCCCTGGTCGAGGCGCTGGCCTCGGGGCTGGGTGGCGGTCCGGCGATGCGCCACTTCACCTACGAGCATCCCGTGGGTCTTCAGGACTCCGACACCGGGGTCGGAAAATCCTATCCCGTGCGGCTCGCCTACAGCGATCCGGGAGGCGCCGGAGAGCCTCTGATCGCCATCGGCGGGTTGACCAACGTGGCCCAGCGCTTCGATTTCCTGGCCCTGGACGCGGCGCCGGCGCTGCGGGTCATCGGTCTGGATCTGGCCGGACGCGGATGCAGTGGCTGGCTCGCGGAGCTGTCCGACTACCACCTGGAGACCTATGTCGAACAGCTCCGCCAACTCATGGATCATCTTGGGCTCGCGTCCTGCACCCTGCTCGGCTCCTCGCTCGGCGGATCGACCGCCATCCGCTTCGCGGCCCGGTATCCCCGGCGCGTGCACCGGATCGTGCTCAACGACAGCAGCCCCTACATTCCCGTGGAGCGGCGGTCGCGGCGGGCGCGGGCGGTCGCGCGCCATTACGTGTTCCGCAACCCCGCCGAGGTGTTCCGCCGCACCGGCGCGGCCGAGAAACATTCCGGACCGTCGCCGGACGCGGTTCTGCTCCACAGCGCCCACCACCGGACCCGCTGGTCGGAGGAGGAGGCAGGGCGTGTCTACCGGCATGATCTGCGCGCGTTGCTCGCCTATCGCGCCGAGGCCCGGAGCAGCCTCGACCTGTGGGATGATTGGGCCGGAGTGCATTGTCCCGTCCTGTTGATTCACGGGGTGGAGAGCGACGCGACGACGGAGGAGACCATCGCCAGGATGCGCGGCCACGGCGGTCTCTCCGTGATTCACGTGCCTGAAACCGGCCATACCCCGACCTTGAGCGACGGGGTGCTGATCGACGAGATGGTGCGCTGGGTGTGCGACGACCGGCCTTTCGGTGAGGATCGGGTTCGACCGGCGACAGAGTGGCCACGGAGGGTGCTGTATCCCGATGAACGACGGAGCCTCTGAGTCCGGATTCTTCTTCATCCGTCACGGACAGACCGTCGCGAACCGTGACGGTGTGCGTTCCGGCGGCGAGAGCGATACGCACTTGACCGGGCTTGGCCGCGAGCAGGCTCGCAAGGCGGGTCTGGCTCTGGACCGTCTCGGGATGATGCCGGGTCTGATCCTCACCTCTCCGCTGTCGCGCACCATCGAGACCGCAGAGCTCCTGAACGCCCGGTTCGGTCTCGATGTTCGCATCGACCCCGGGTTGATCGAGCGCCGGCTCGGCGCCTGGAACGGCCGCGGTGTCGAGGAGACCCAAGCGCTGCTCGCCGCGGGCCGGACGCCGCCCGGCGGCGAATCCAATGCCAGGTTCAAAGCCCGGGTGCTCGCCGCGTTTCGCGCCCTCCCGCCGCTCTACGCGCGATGGCCCCTGATCGTATCGAGCCGCGGTGTCGCCCGGATCCTGATGGAACACGCGGGCCGCGAAAGCGCCCCCACCCTGCCGAACGGCGCCATCCTGCGCGTCACCCTCGCCGATTCAGACAGCCCCGGTGACTTCGAGGTCGCAGGGATCGACCCTATCGAGCCAGGGCCGGAAGCCACCTGATCCCCCGAAGGCTCACTTCTCCCGGAGAGCCGGCTACAGGCACGGCTCGGTCGCGATTCGCGCAAAAGCGGTCATGTTCACGTTCTTGACGCAGCTCCCCCGCGAACGCCGGAATCCGCCGTCGGTCACCGGCTGCCGACCGGACATCACGGCCCCGATGCACGCACGGGTGAGAGACCTTCCAGAGTACGTTATCCTCGACCCCGGGCGCCTTCCTGCACGGATCGGCCGGCGTTCGAACCTCCTGTGGCGGTGAGCGATCGACCGCGGGGCCAGAGAGCCGGAGAAGAAGCGAAATGTGCCGCATGACCCGGAAGCTTGTATGGAACAGGACTGTTCCTCACTCGTCTACGACGCTGGCCAAGGCGCCCGCGGTTCCGCGTAGCGGAATCGCCAAGCGACTGCACCAGCGGTCGCCGCTTGTACACACCGCACCCACCGGCATCGTGAAGCGGTCCGGCGCCGCGGTGCCCGCCGGATGATGCGGATCGACGCACGGCCCGAGGACGTCGGGCTCTCGGCCCCACGCCTTGCCCGGATCACGCAGTGGATGCGGCGCTGGGTGGACTCGGGAAGACTCCCCGGGCTGCTCGTCGCCGTCGTGCGCAACGATCGCCTCGCCTGGCTCGAGACCTGCGGGTACCGCGACGTCGAGTCCGGACGCGCGGTCGAGCCCGACACCGTCTACCGCATCTACTCGATGACCAAGCCGATCACGACCGTCGCGGCGCTGATGCTCTACGAGGAAGGCCGCTTCCAGCTCGACGATCCGATCGCGCAGTACATCCCCGCGTTCGCCGAGACGAAGGTGTTCGCGAGCGGCGACGCCGACTCGTTCACGACGACACCGCTCGCGCGCCCCATCACCGTGCACGATCTGATGATCCATACGTCGGGGCTCACCTACGGGTTCCAGCATGAGCACGCCGTCGATGCGCTCTATCGTCGGCGCCGGATCGAGTTCAACGCCAACGTCGGACCGCTCGCCGAGGTGGTGGAGGCGGCCGCCGCCCAGCCCCTGGTGTTTCAGCCGGGAACGCGCTGGAACTACAGCGTCTCCACCGACGTGCTCGGCCGGCTCGTCGAGATCTGGTCCGGCGTCTCCCTCGATTCCTTCTTCGACGAACGCATCTTCGGACCGCTCGGCATGTGCGACACCGGCTTTCAGGTACCGGAAGGGCAGGGTGATCGGCTCGCATCGAACTACGTGCAGGCTGTTGACGGCGGGCTCGCGCCGGCCGATCCGGCGGGCAAAAGCCGCTTCCTCCGGCCCGCGGTTACCCTTTCGGGCGGCGGCGGGCTCGTTTCCACCGCGGCGGATTACCTCCGGTTCCTGCGGATGCTGCGCGGCCACGGGTCCCTCGAAGACGCCCGACTCCTCGGACGCAAGAGCGTCGAGCTCATGACGACGAACCACCTGCCCGGCGACCTCGCCGACATGGGGCGGCCACGGTTCGCGGAGATGCCGTTCGCGGGGATCGGCTTCGGGCTCGGGGTGTCGGTGATGCTCGATCCGGCCAGAGCCCGGATCCTCGGCTCGCCCGGCGAGTACGCATGGGGCGGCATGGCGAGCACCACGTTCTGGGTCGATCCGGCCGAAGACCTGATCGTGCTGCTGCTCACCCAGCTCATGCCGTCATCGGCCTATCCGATCCGCCGCGAACTCCGGGCGCTGACGTATCAGGCGTTGCTCTGAGTCGCTGCGGATCATCTTCCGAGGAGGGAAACATGTCGATTGCGGTTGCGGTACGCAAGGACGCACGGATCGTGCTGGCCACCGACAGCCAGACCAACCTGGGATCCGAACGGGTGCCGGCGGCGAACCTGTCAGGAGCGAAGTTCATGCAGATCGGAGAGGCGTACATGGCCGCGACCGGATGGACGCTCTATTCGAACATCCTCGCGGACGTACTTGGACGGCGGCGCGCGACCCCCCGGCTCGACGGCGAGGTGAACATCTTCAAGTTCTTCACGCGGCTCTGGGAGGAGCTGCACGAGCGCTACAACTTCGTCAAGGACCAGGCCGACGACGCGGATTCGCCATTCGGGAGCCTCGACAGCACGTTTCTCGTGGTGTGCGCACGGGGAATCTTCGGTGTCGCCTCCGACCTCTCGGTGTTGCGCTACGAGCGCTATTTCGCGATCGGCTCCGGTGCGCCCATCGCGCTGGGCGCGGTCCATGCCCTGTACGAGTCGGAGAGCGACGCCGAGGCGATCGCGCACAGCGCCGCGGCTGCCGCGATCGATCACGACGTGTACTGCGGTCATCCGGTCCATGCGGTGACGGTGCGCGAGCGCGTCGCGCGCACGAGACAGCGCCGTAGCTGAGTGGCGGAATCACCTGATCCGACTGACCCCCATACACGCTCCGCCCGCCCGTCTTCGACCGGCCTTCGATGAGATTCCGCTCGACCGTCATCCCTCCATCTCGCGCGCAGTCGATATTTCCTTCACCACCAAGCGAGTGGTGGCGGCGCCCTCCGGTCGGCTCGACGTAATGGCTTCCTCTCGAATCAGTAGTTCGGAGTCGGGCGACGATCACGGACGGCGCCCATCGCGGCTACATCGCGCTGCGGAAGCGCTCCACCACCGTCGCCACGACCGTGTCCGGATCTTCCCGCCACCACCGGCTGGAGAGGATCTCGACCTCGTGGTGGCCGCGGTAGCCGGCCGCGGTGACGCGCTCGGCGATGCGACGGAGATCGATCACCCCGTCGCCGGGCATTCCACGGTCGAAGCGCAAATCGCGGGTGTCGGGCAGCCAGTCGGAGACGTGGTACGCCGCGATGCGCCCGACCGCCCGTTCGATCTGGGAGTCGAGCTCCGGATCCCACCAGACGTTGTAGGTATCGACCGCGATGCCGACCTCGGGGCCGCCGCCGAGAGCGTCGCACCAGTCGTTCGCCTGGCGTAGCGTGCACAGTACGGATCGGGTCGCGCAGAGCATCGGATGCAGCGGCTCCAGCGCCAGCACGATCTCGGCGTCGCGCACGCGGGGGAGCAGTTCCGCGAAGCCGTCCAGCGCGCGCCGCCTCGCGGCCCCGAGGTCGCGGTCCCCGGCGTCCAGTCCACCGCCGATCGCGACCAGGCAGCTCGACCCGATCACGGCGGCCTCATCGACCATGCGCCGGTTGTCGTCGAGCCGCCGCCGCCAGTCCGCAGGATCGCGGGCGGTCATCATCCCGCCGACGCAGTAACCGCTTACCGCCATGCCGGCGTCCCGGATCACGCGCGCGGCGCGCTCCGCGCCAATCTCGCGGAGCTTCTCCCACCACACCGCCATCGCCCCGACACCGGCGCGGGCGTAGCCGTCCACCGCCTCGGGCAGCGACCACCGGTCGCGCGTCGTGAGCTGGTTGATCGAGAGCCGGTTCAGGTCCTGCATCGCGGTACTCCTCCCCAGTCTCAGTACACCGACCGCCCCCCGGTCAGGTCGAACACCCCGCCGGTCGTGAACGTGCAGCCGGGACCACTCAGGAACGCGACCATCTCGGCGACCTCCTCGACCCGGCAGAGACGCCCCATCGGGATCTTCGCCCTGATGACCTCGATGTACTCCGGGGTCATCTCACGCAGCAGATCGGTGTCGGCCATCGCCGGAGTGATGCAGTTCACGAGCACGCCGCTGGTGGCGAGCTCCTTGCCCAGGGACTTGGTGAGCGCGATCACCCCGGCCTTCGCGGCCGAGTACGGCCCCGCGTTCGCGTTGCCCTCCTTGCCGGCCACCGAGGCGATGTTCACGATCCGCCCTTCGCCGCGCTCCCGCATGTGCGGAACGACCGAGCGGCAGCACAGGAACACCCCGGTGAGATCGACCGCGATCACCCGCCGCCAGTCTTCAATCGGATACTCCCAGTTCGGCACCGTGGGACCGTTCACCCCGGCGTTGTTCACGAGCACGTCGATGCGGCCCATGGCTGCGAGGGTGTTCCTGGTCGCGGCCTCGACCGAATCCGCGTCGCTCACGTCCATCCGCTCGACGTGGGCGGCCGGCTGGTCTGCATCCGGGGCGACGTCCCACGCGACGATGCGGCATCCGTCCCGGCCCATGCGCTCGGCGATCGCGCGCCCGAAACCACGCGCCGCCCCGGTGATGACGATTACCTTGTCCCGCATCATCCGCCCCCGTTCCGTGCCCGATGTCGACCCGCGACGATCCGCTCGAAGCCACCCGCGGCGCCGACGGTGACGAGACCTCCGGCCGCCACGCGCGTTCTCGTTCCTCGTCCGACGTTGGCACAATAGCGCGATTCACGTGATCGCGGAGAGCACATGATGCCGGAGAGTCCGAAGAGCCCCGTCCCGATCGGCCGCGAGGCGACGTTCACCAAGACCGTCAGCGAGAGCGACGTGTACCTCTACGCCGGCATTACCGGCGACTTCTCGCCGAACCACGTCAACCGGACCTACATGGAGCGCTCCGCCTGGGGGCGGCGGATGGCGCACGGCGCGCTCCTCGTCGGCTTCATCTCGACTGCATCCACGATGGCGATCGCGGACACGCGCGACGGCGCGGAAGAGACCCCGGTGGCGGTGGGAATGGACCGGGTGCGCTTCCTGAAGCCGGTCTTCATCGACGATACGGTCACGGTGTCCTACCGCATCGACCGATTCGACGCCACGAAGCGGCGCACCATCGCAAGAGCCGAGGTCACGAACCAGGACGGCGAGCTCGTCGCAGTCGCGGACCACCTGCTGCAATGGGTGAGGAACGAATAGCGGGATGATGCAGTATCATCGTGATGCACTTGGGGCGGCTCAATCGCGAAACCGATTCGGGAATCCGGAACGGCTCGAAGATGAAGGAGATGAACCGTTGCACGGACTGACGAGAATTCGCATCCGGAACTACCGCGCTCTCGCCAGCCTCGATCTCGAAGTGGGTCCCATCAACGTGATCTTTGGTCCAAACGGCGCCGGCAAGTCCACGTTGCTCGATACACTGTATTTTTTCAGGGACTGCGCAATCCGGGGGATTGAAGTCGCATCCTCCGAACGCAGCCACGGCATCGGCATTCTCTGGGACGGCGCGGACGACGATGGCGGTATCTCGATCGAGCTGGCGACCGACGGCGTCGCATACGGTCTCACGTTTTCGCTTTCGGCAGGGCGGCTCGAAGCATTCGCAGGCGAGAGGCTGCAATCATCCTCCCGTATGCAGACCCTTATTGACCGAAGCCCGGGATCGGACAAGGCGTCCCTGTACGACACGAAGATACAGCAGACCGTACCGGTGACTTTGCGCGAGCCTCAAAAGCTCAGCTTGGGTATCTTCCTGGATTTCAATCGCGGGGATGGGGAAGCAGGGTATCTCGATCAACTTCTCCATTTCATTCGTTTGTATCATTCAAGATCCTTTTTCCTGTACCGCCTCAAGCGGCAAGGTTCGGAAAGCAGCCATGAGACCAGACTGCGGGATCTCGGCAACAACGCCTGGTCCGTGCTCAGAAATCTTCATGATAAACGGAGCATCGACGATCGCTACGATACGATCATGCAATACATGGCCGAAGCGTTCCCGATCTTCGACGGTATCGTGCTGGAACAGACGGGGCCGGCCTCCGTGTACGCCAGTTTTCAGGAAAAAGGGCGTCGACGCGGGATCCTGGCCTCCGGGGTCTCCGATGGATTCTTGCAATTGTTGCTTCTTCTGACCGCCCTGTTTTCGGAAGGAGAGCGCGCGTCGGTCCTGCTCTTCGACGAACCGGAAGTGTCCCTGCATCCATGGGCTCTTGCTGTCTTTGCGAAGGCCGTCAAGGTCGCCGCCGAGCGATGGAACAAGCAGATCTTCATCGCCACCCATTCGCCCGTGCTCATCAGCCAGTTCGAGCCGCGGGATATTCTGGTTGCCGGCATCGAAGACGGTCGTGCGCGGTTCGACAGGTTGCACGAAATCGAAGAGATTCGCGATCTGCTCGAGGACTACGCGGCCGGTTCGCTGTACATGTCCGAAGCCGTCGCGCCGCAAGGACCGGATACATCTCGCAGGGGGAGAGAGTGACCCTGGATGCTTCAACGGATGATCAAGGTTGGCGTTTCTTTCGCTTCGGCCTGATAGTTA
Organism: uncultured Gammaproteobacteria bacterium; assembly: GCA_958295835.1. Classification (GTDB taxonomy): domain Bacteria; phylum Pseudomonadota; class Gammaproteobacteria; order HK1; family HK1; genus HK1. The sequence continues at coordinate 1,163,358 of OY282378.1, read as the reverse complement.
CCGGAAAGACCGAAGAAAAATGCCTGCCGAGACTTTTCCGATCGATATCGGCTACCGGAAGATGTTCTTTCCAGGTCATAAGACGCATCGGTCAACGATCACCGATCAGATCGTCAAGACGCACGCTCCGGATGATCGGAAGCGGCAAGACAATTCTCGACAGGGACGCGCAAGATATAGGTTTGCCGGCCCGTGCGTTCCTCTCGTCCGAGACCGATTTCGTTATTTTGATCGATGATCTCGAAGCAGGAAGATCCGGAGAAATCCAGCAGATCTTCGACCGATACCGCCTGGCACTGGACACGATACTTCAGTCGGATCAGGCCCGCCGCGCATCTGTCCATTTTCTCGTGAACATGCTGGAAGCCTATTATTTCGCAGACGCCCGAGCCGTGAATGCGGTGCTCGGTACCGAGCTTGCGGATTGCGAGGGGGATGTCGAAACAATTCGACACTCTAAAAACGAATTGAAGGGGTCATGTCGAGGATTCGATGAGTATAGAGCATGGATGCCGGATCCTCGACATACTCAGGGCATGCCATGTGCTTTCTCGAAGGGATACGTGTTCCTCCCTGCGGAGGATGTTTGCCTGGATTTGCAAGGTCATCGGAGAACCCGAGGGTGAGACGTACCAGCTTCTGGAGGGTCGCTACAGCGATGTGACCGGGGATCAGCTCCGTCCCGTGCCACCGCCACCTTCGCCTTGAACGTCGCCGAATGATTCCTGCGCCTGCGTCTCATCTTCTGGTTCTCTCTCAGCCTTCCATGATCATGGTAGAAGACACTTACTGATTCGCGATTCCTGTCCAACCGATGGGGTCCACTTCTGTTTCGTTTGCCGGACGTTCTGCCAGTAATAGTTTCGATATGCCGCCGCATATCTTGCAGATTCCACGAATGGTTCAAAGAGGACTGGAGAACCACTGATGACGTTACCGAGAATCTACGGAACAACGACGATCAGATCCTGCTTCGCACATGCGCCAATCGTTGCTTGAAATCTCAAGCTCGTCTTCGACAGTATGACTGGGGGTGTGAGATCGAAAACTTGGCAAAACCATGGACTTATGAGTCCATCAATCCGATGTTGCTCTGAAATGTAGTGGTAAATCATTGGCCAGAATATACGACAAAATCTCTTTATTTCTATATTTACCCTGGCACTTGCCGTACAATATGTGGTGTCAACACTGGAGACACCCCATGTTCGTCCGCGTCAAGAAGGTCGGCAACTACCAATACCTCCAGATCGCCGAAAACCGCCGAGAAGGAAAACGTGTCAAGCAAACCATCATCGCCACTCTCGGCAGGCTCGACAAGCTCACCGCGTCCGGGGCCATCGACCAACTCCTGCGCTCCGCGGCACGCTTCGCCGAGCACATCATGGTGCTCGCACAACACGCCTCCTCTGCGCACGATGCGCCCGACGCCCACGTCCTGTCTATCGGACCGGCACTGGTCTTCGAACGACTGTGGCGCGACACCGGCTGCCAAGCGGTGGTGCGCAAGCTCCTGGCCACACGCCACTATCGCTTCGATGTCGAACGCGCGGTGTTCATGACCGTGCTGCATCGGGTGATGGTCTCCGGTTCCGACCGCAGCGCCTTGCGCTGGCGGCGGGACCAAGCCATCGAAGGCACCGCACAGCTCGAACTGCAGCACCTGTACCGCGCGATGGGCTGGCTCGGTGAGGCGCTCGATGAATGCGACCCCAATGGGGCGTCCCCGCGGCGCGTCAAAGACCTCGTCGAGGAGGCGCTGTTCGCTCGGCGGCGCGACCTGTTCACCGGTCTCGACTTGGTGTTCTTCGACACCACCTCGCTGTTCTTCACCGGCGACGGTGGCCAGACCCTCGCTCGCTACGGCAAGAGCAAGGACCGCCGCAACGATTGCAAGCAGATGGTGCTGGGGATGGTGCTGGACGGAGACGGCATTCCGGTGTGCAGCGAGATGTGGCCGGGCAACACCACCGACGTCACCACCCTCGACCGGGTGGGCGAGCGCCTGCAACGCCGCTTCGGGGTCCGTCGGGTGTGCCTGGTCGCCGACGCCGGAATGTGTTCAAAGAAGATGATAGCGGCCGTTGAGGCGCGTGGTTGGCAGTACATTCTCGGTGCGCGGCTGCGCCAGACCAAGGAGGTCCGCGACACGGTGCTGAGCGACGGCGCTGCGTTCGAGACGGTCGAGGTCACGCGCCAGCGCCGCGACCCGATGGAGCTTCAAGTCAAGGAGGTCACGGTCGATGACCCACCGTGCGAAGCGCCGGGACAAGGCGCGCATCAGCCCCGTCGCTATGTGGTGTGCCGCAATCCGGTGCAGGCCCGCAAGGATGCGGCCACGCGCGCGCAACTCCTGGCCACACTTCAAAACAAGCTGCGCAGTGAAGGACCCAAGAGCGTGGTCGGCAACAAGGGCTACAAACGTTACCTCAAGGCCGAGAAGGAGGCCTTCGTGGTCGACCTCGACAAGGCACGCGAAGAAGAGCGATTCGACGGCCTGTGGGTGTTGCGCACCAACAACACCGAACTGACGGCCGTCGATGTGGCTTTGCGCTACAAACAATTGTGGATGGTGGAACAGGTCTTGCGCACCGCCAAGAGCCTGCTCGACACGCGCCCCATCTTCCACAAGACAGATGCCACCATCTGCGGGCATGTGTTCTGTTCGTTCCTGGCGCTGGTGCTGCGCGACGAACTCTTTCGTCGCATGGACAACGCCGGTCTGAGAGCCGAATGGGCGGACATTTTGCGCGACCTCAACGCGCTGACTGAAACCACGATGACCTGTCATGGCAAGACCTTCGCCGTGCGCAGCAACACCGTCGGCGTGGCCGGCAAGATTGCTCAGTGCATCGGGGTCAGGCTGCCTGACACGGTACGACAGGTCGACGTTGGGAAGGGGGTCTCTGCCTGACGTTTATGACACCGACCGTTTGGGCCGCACCTCACGCCGGCATGTAGTGCCAAGGTTCTTCGTGCGTCCAATAACTCATTGTTTTACAACGTGTCTGAAATATGCAGTGTCGAAGACGAGTCAAGCTCGGCACCGTCTCCTTTGCCAACAGGTACCAGCCCTTCAGCTCGATACCCAATAGCACATCGCTTGTCGATATCTTGCGCAAGAAGACATCGTGAAAAGTCTGTGCCTGTCTGACAAAACTGTAAAGAGAATATTCCTCGTCCGGATCCCAGGTGTTGCGGATCATGTTCAACGTCCGGACGACCTGTTCTTCGATGGTCGCACCCAATACGGTGTTCAACGTATGCAGGTCGGTAGCCATGATCCCGGAAACATGCGTTTCGGTCCGGAAATACATCGGCAGACATGCAATCGCCTCCCGGACGTCTCGATGAAGTCGGGAGTGTTCCCAGCCATCGAGAGACTCCCTGGCCGGAGCAGCGGGCGTCGCCGGGTCGTCGTGTATGTTCATCCTGGGAAAACCGACCGCTGAAGCCTTTCCGACGCGGCTGCATAGAACTCGGGAATCGGTTCCGCGGCGTGATATTTGCGCCCGAGATGACAGGACACGATCGCACCGGGACATAGCCCGCCAAAAGGTTCCCAGACGACATCGTCGCGTTCGGTCGAGGCACGAATGATCATGTCGATGAGCTTCAGGGGCTTCTGGCTGCCATGCAGGCTGCGGAACTTGTACTGCATTCCGTTTCTCCTGCCCTGGATACGTTCCGATCCGCCGACCTGGGGCTCGTGCCAGACGTTGGTGATGCCTGCCTCGCATTTGAACTTGGCACGCAACTTCGACCATTGATTTACCGACAACGGCCGCTTTCCGTCCGTGCTGAAGTACGGACGGCCCTTCGGCTCACCATGTGCGTTCGCGTACTCGGCCAATTTCACGAACGTCTCGGCGGGCGGGTAGTACCAGAGATGATCGGCCGTCAGGTATTTTCTGGTCGCCGCGTTGCGCACGCCGCACGCTTCGTTGGCCAGCCGCAGCGGCAGTGTCGTGCGCTTCCATTCGTGACGAAGCCAATCCTGCATGGTCGGCATGCCATCCGCCACCTGGAAACGCGCGGCCTTGACGTAGTGCACGCAGACTTCGGTGATGACGGGAAATTTCCTCAGTGTTCGCGTATTCGCATTGCCTGCGATGTGCCCGAGACCCTTGTCCCAGATGTTGCAGCACCGATACACCCAACCATGCGCGGCCAGAAGTGGATGCACGTTGGCCCACCCCAACTCGGCGTTCCAGAACCATAGTGTCGTCTCGGGGGTCGAACGCTCACTCCACGCCTTCACGTGCGGCTCATACCATTCGCTCAGGGATTCCGCGCTATGACTGTCTCCCGGGTAACCGCTCACTCCATATGGACCGTCGGAGATGATACAGGTCGGAACCGGCCAGTCCGCATACAGGTTCTCGGCCCGGTCGAAGTGGATCGACACCCGACCGCGCACATGCCGTTGGCCGCGCTCGAATTCCGGCTGAATTCGCCCTGGTTCGGAAAACGGCCGGTCTGTAACGTGCTGTCGGTCTTTCTCAACGTCGGTCCCCGTTTCAAGCCGTCACCGGCTCCCCCCACCCGTCGTCAACGGAACAGTCTCTGGTCGAACGGAACCCCGCTTACCGATTTGATCAATGCGGCGGCGGCCTCCGGGTGACGCGGGTTCAGCAGGTAGTTGCGGCTTTTCGGCATGACCGCGCTCGGAACCCCGAGCAACGCCGAGGCACCGGTCGCGAGCCAGTCGCCGCCGATGCCTTGCGTGAGCGTCCGGTGTTCCCGCCATCCGTCCGGCAGCTCGGAAACGTCGAGAACGTGGATGCTCCCGTCGTCCGGAAATTCGACCTCCAGGAGCATGTAGCCGCCCGGGACTTCTCCCGGGGCCAAATCGAAGTTGACGAGCACTTCCAGCATCGCCAGCGCCGGATGCTCCGCCAAGTAGACCACCGGAGCACCGCGATGGTGCCACCTGCCGCTGCTGCGCATGCCCCCGGCGCCGCTCAGGTCCACGTGGTTGCTGATTCTCCAGATGACCATGCCTCGTATCCGGTCATCTTGGAACGTCTGGCCGCACGGGTCTTGCGGAGCGCGGATTTCGAGGACTCCGGAGAATCACGGAGTCAAGCGAAGAACCCTTCGTCCACCTGACCGAGGACTTCTTCCACCAACTGGCCGCCAGCCTCGGTCCGCATCAGCTCCATGGCGCTTGTACCACCGAACGTCCTGCGGAGCTTGCGCAACCACAGGAGCGCCTTTTCGCGGCTTCCGAACACGGCTTCAGCCGTGGCCAGTATCTTTACCGCACGCAGGAAACGGTCCGTTTCTCCCGGCTTGAGGCGTTCCCCTTTCCGGCGACGGTAGGCCAGCGTGCGGGCCGGCACGATCCAGTCCAGTTCGCGTCTCGTGAATCCCCGGTCGATCAGCACATCGACAAGTTCCGGCACGACACCTTCCCGGTTGAGCGCCACCAGGGAAAAGGGATGGTGTATCGGCACCTTCAGCATGTCCCCCATTCCGGCCAGCGCCGTGGCGGAGACATTCCCCATGTCCCGGCCTGACCGTTGGAATTGTCCGGATGTGCTCATCGATTTTCTCCGATGCATTCGGCAATGTGCCAAGGCTAGCCAGGCATATTGCCGAATGCAAATCGATCAGTGGTTCCACTTGTCTTCCTGCCCCGCACGGTCCTCGCGAAGCCGGGCAATTCCCTGTCCTCCATCCGGCCTCGACGTTGATGCTTTCAGAAGCAAGGTGGTACCTTGGCCTCCATGAAAATCTCCGTCTCCACGAAGGGGCAGATCCTGCTGCCAGCCGAGATCCGGCGGCTGGATGATGACGAGCCGGGCCAGGTGTTCGATGTCGAACGCATCGAACGAGGCACGTATCGACTGATCCGCCGAACACCGAGACCACACGAGGGTGTCGTCGATTGGCTGTCGAGCTGCCCGGAGAAGGGTTTCTTCGTCCCAATCGAGTCGGAAAGCACCGAGACGTTGTGACCTTCCTGGTTGACGTAAATGTTCTGAGCGAACCCACGAAGCCGACCCCGAACGCGGCAACGCCATGGAGATAACGACACATCCGCTCTTCGCACTGTACGTGATGTGGCATCCCTCGTATCGGGAAGGCCGGAAGATTGCGGATCGGCTTCGCAAGCACTTCGGCCGTGATCTCTATCGATCCGTCGTGGAGGGACGCGGAGTGAGCGTTCTTGAGCGTAGCGAACCCGTACCGGATGCGCACACGCCTTTGCCGATTGACTGGGATGATGCGGAGTTTACGGCTGTCGTCGTGCTGGCGGAGGCGACGCTGATTAACGACTACGAATGGGCCAACCATGTGCGCGATATCGCGCAAATCGCGTACAGGAGAAGGGTTCCTGCCGGCTTTTTTCCGGTGACGATGGATCGTCGGGGGCTTGAGTTAGAGGTCGTGCAGCAGGCGCTGCGCTGGGACCTCTGGGACGCATCCGATACGGATCCGACCCGACGACTGATATCGGACCTGACTCACGAATTCTGCAGAATGCTCCGACATCGCCTCGGAAGCACCGCTGGCGGGGAAGCGCCGCTCGATCGCTATTTGGAGAAGATTCGGATCTTCCTCAGCCACTCGAAGCATGACGACAGCGGCGAGTCGGTCGCCCACAGTATTCGCGACTGGATCCACGCGCACAGTCCGCTGGAAAGCTTCTTCGACGTCTATGACATCCCGCCAGGACTGCCATTCGATGAGGTCCTGCTGCACCAAATCGGCACGGGCGCAGTCGTGGCGGTGCATACCGATTCGTACTCTTCACGCGAATGGTGTCGGCGCGAAGTCATCGAGGCGAAGCGTCGCATGGTGCCGATGATAGTTGTCGACTGTTTGCGGGATATCGATCCACGCGGAATGGCCTATTTGGGCAATGTGCCGGTCGTCCGTATGGAACCGGGCCGAACGGACAGAATCGCAATGATTGCGAGCTGCCTTCTGGATGAGATCTTTCGAACTTGGTTGTGGCTTTGCCGCGTCGGGCCATATCTCCCGGATTCCCCGGGAGTCTTGTTCACAGCACGGCCGCCCGAGTTGATCGCATTGGCGGCAGTGCCCTCTGGCAGCGAGGATTCGGCTCCGACGATCGTATATCCTGAACCGATGCTAAGTGCCGACGAAGAACGGCTGTTCAGGGAGATCTCGCCAGGGGTACGAATGCGGACCTTGACGGACTGGCTGGAGGGACACCGATGACCTCATCCCACACTGAGACAACCCCCGCTGTCGGAGTCTCGGTCTCGGAGAGCCCCGACTTGCGGGCTCTGGGGCTGAGCGACGGGCATTTGCGCGATGCTATGGCCGAGATTGCATTGCATCTGCTCGCATCGGGAAGGAGTTTGGCTTACGGCGGGGATCTGCGGCAACACGGATTTACAGAGCTCTTGGCCGATCTGGTGGGACGCTATGGAGACCATCCTCGGCACGGCGGAACCATCGTCATCACCGACTACTTGGCTTGGCCGGTGCATATCCGGATGACGTCAAACGAGCTTGCAACGTTCTCGGCTGAACACGAACCTGCTGTTCGCCTCGTCTTCCTCTCGCTGGATGGCACACGTCTTGCGCAGGAGCATCGACTGAAACTGCCTGAGCACGATCCGCATGAGGAGGAGTGGACGAAGGGCCTGACGGCAATGCGAGTCACCATGTGCAACGACATTCAGGCGCGGATCGTTCTCGGCGGCAGGGTCGAGGGCTACAAGGGAGCAATGCCTGGAATCGCCGAGGAGAGTTCCCTCTCTCTCTCGAAAAGGGTCAGCCAGTCTTCCTGCTTGGCGGGTTCGGCGGGTGTGCTCGCGACATAGCAGAGACGCTCGGCCTCACCGAGCGTTGGGCTGGTTCGCGAGAGGAGTGGGAGGGCCGGCCGTGTTTTCGCAAGTATTCGCCGGACGACCTCCACAACGGTCTTTCACGAGAGGAGAACGTTGTCTTGGCTCGGACGCCCCATATCCAGGAGGCAGTCACCCTCGTGTCCCGTGGTCTTCGACAAATCCTCAGTAATGGAGATGGCAATGCATAAAGTATTTGTCAGCTATCATCACAGTAATGACCAATGGTACAAGGAGGAACTGGTCGAATTCGGGAAGCAACATTCCATATTTGTGGATCGATCCGTCGACACGGGCGACATTCCGGAAGAGTGGACCGATCAGCAGATCCGCCGCAAGGTCAGAGATGGGTATCTCAGGGATTCAACGATGACTGTTGTGTTGGTGGGAAGAGAGACAGGGCGCCGAAAACACGTCGATTGGGAAATTCATTCGAGCATGTATGACGGTTCAGTAAACAGGCGATCGGAGATAGTGGTCATCAACCTCCCGGGGATCTCTGACGATCAATTCACTGCACCCCATGGGGATGAAGAAAAGAGGTTGTTGTATCCGGACATTACATCATGGATGCATATCGATGAACGGGCAGAGTACGAGCGTCGGTATCCGTATATGCCTGATCACATCATTGACAATCTTCTGAAGCCAGACGTCAAGATCTCGATCGTTCCATGGGCAAGGATAAACGAACGAACGCTCAAATTTCTGATTCAAGCTGCCTTTCGTTACCGTTTGCACTGTCCATACGACTTGAGCAGATCCATGAGGCGGGCGAACTCCTAGGCCATGTGTTAGTAACAAATAGAACTGTCCGATTTTGTAGCACATGAGTCGTCTGCTTTTGTGGGGTGGGTCAGTGGGCTGACCGTGCCCTACCTGCCGCGGGCAGGCCTGCCTTCGCGCACCCAACCCAAGCACAGCCGGAATCAAACTCGTCTTCGACACTGCATATTTCAGACACGTTGTAAAACAATGAGTTATTGGACGCACGAAGAACCTTGGCACTACATGCCGGCGTGAGGTGCGGCCCAAACGGTCGGTGTCATAAACGTCAGGCAGAGACCCCCTTCCCAACGTCGACCTGTCGTACCGTGTCAGGCAGCCTGACCCCGATGCACTGAGCAATCTTGCCGGCCACGCCGACGGTGTTGCTGCGCACGGCGAAGGTCTTGCCATGACAGGTCATCGTGGTTTCAGTCAGCGCGTTGAGGTCGCGCAAAATGTCCGCCCATTCGGCTCTCAGACCGGCGTTGTCCATGCGACGAAAGAGTTCGTCGCGCAGCACCAGCGCCAGGAACGAACAGAACACATGCCCGCAGATGGTGGCATCTGTCTTGTGGAAGATGGGGCGCGTGTCGAGCAGGCTCTTGGCGGTGCGCAAGACCTGTTCCACCATCCACAATTGTTTGTAGCGCAAAGCCACATCGACGGCCGTCAGTTCGGTGTTGTTGGTGCGCAACACCCACAGGCCGTCGAATCGCTCTTCTTCGCGTGCCTTGTCGAGGTCGACCACGAAGGCCTCCTTCTCGGCCTTGAGGTAACGTTTGTAGCCCTTGTTGCCGACCACGCTCTTGGGTCCTTCACTGCGCAGCTTGTTTTGAAGTGTGGCCAGGAGTTGCGCGCGCGTGGCCGCATCCTTGCGGGCCTGCACCGGATTGCGGCACACCACATAGCGACGGGGCTGATGCGCGCCTTGTCCCGGCGCTTCGCACGGTGGGTCATCGACCGTGACCTCCTTGACTTGAAGCTCCATCGGGTCGCGGCGCTGGCGCGTGACCTCGACCGTCTCGAACGCAGCGCCGTCGCTCAGCACCGTGTCGCGGACCTCCTTGGTCTGGCGCAGCCGCGCACCGAGAATGTACTGCCAACCACGCGCCTCAACGGCCGCTATCATCTTCTTTGAACACATTCCGGCGTCGGCGACCAGGCACACCCGACGGACCCCGAAGCGGCGTTGCAGGCGCTCGCCCACCCGGTCGAGGGTGGTGACGTCGGTGGTGTTGCCCGGCCACATCTCGCTGCACACCGGAATGCCGTCTCCGTCCAGCACCATCCCCAGCACCATCTGCTTGCAATCGTTGCGGCGGTCCTTGCTCTTGCCGTAGCGAGCGAGGGTCTGGCCACCGTCGCCGGTGAAGAACAGCGAGGTGGTGTCGAAGAACACCAAGTCGAGACCGGTGAACAGGTCGCGCCGCCGAGCGAACAGCGCCTCCTCGACGAGGTCTTTGACGCGCCGCGGGGACGCCCCATTGGGGTCGCATTCATCGAGCGCCTCACCGAGCCAGCCCATCGCGCGGTACAGGTGCTGCAGTTCGAGCTGTGCGGTGCCTTCGATGGCTTGGTCCCGCCGCCAGCGCAAGGCGCTGCGGTCGGAACCGGAGACCATCACCCGATGCAGCACGGTCATGAACACCGCGCGTTCGACATCGAAGCGATAGTGGCGTGTGGCCAGGAGCTTGCGCACCACCGCTTGGCAGCCGGTGTCGCGCCACAGTCGTTCGAAGACCAGTGCCGGTCCGATAGACAGGACGTGGGCGTCGGGCGCATCGTGCGCAGAGGAGGCGTGTTGTGCGAGCACCATGATGTGCTCGGCGAAGCGTGCCGCGGAGCGCAGGAGTTGGTCGATGGCCCCGGACGCGGTGAGCTTGTCGAGCCTGCCGAGAGTGGCGATGATGGTTTGCTTGACACGTTTTCCTTCTCGGCGGTTTTCGGCGATCTGGAGGTATTGGTAGTTGCCGACCTTCTTGACGCGGACGAACATGGGGTGTCTCCAGTGTTGACACCACATATTGTACGGCAAGTGCCAGGGTAAATATAGAAATAAAGAGATTTTGTCGTATATTCTGGCCAATGATTTACCACTACATTTCAGAGCAACATCGGATTGATGGACTCATAAGTCCATGGTTTTGCCAAGTTTTCGATCTCACACCCCCAGTCATACTGTCGAAGACGAGTCAAACATCGATTGGCGAGCAAGTCTTCGCCATTTTGTCGAAAGACTTTGTCGGTTTTATCAGTAAGGAACTAATAATCCATTTTATACTTATCCCTGATCGATCTTACGATGAATTCCGCATTGTAAGAGAATCCTTACTCTTCTTTTCTGTCATTTTCTCAGCCTACGAATGTACCGCGTTCATCAATCCACATCCAACCTGATCTCGGCCGCGCACACACACACCGAATCAGCAAGTTGCTCCACCTGTCCTCTCAAGCCACCGCCGGCTCCCCGGCGCGGTCCGGCTCCGCCTCGCGCCGCTTCGCCCCCTCACCGATGCGCAGCAGGCTCGGGAGCAGGAGCAGGGTGAACGCCGCACTCACACACATCCCGCCGATGATGACCGCGGCGAGGCCGCGGTACAGCTCGCTTCCGGCCCCCGGTACCACCAGCAGCGGCAGCATCCCGAAGATGCTCGTCAGCGTGCTCATCAGGATCGGGCGCAGCCGCATCCCCACCGCCTCCGCCACCGCGGTGCGCCGCGGGAGTCCGTGCCGCTCCATCGCCCGGGTCTGGTGCACCAGCAGGATCGCGTTGTTCACCACCAGCCCGAGCAGGATGATGAACCCGATCATGGTGAGCAGATCCAGGGGCTGGCGCACCCCGAACACGTCGTTCATCAGGCGCAGCGCCACGAGGCTGCCCACCGTGGCCAGCGGCAGCGCGAGCAGCACCAGCAGGCTGTCCCTGAACGAGCGGAACAGCGCCGCCATCAGCAGGAAGAGGATGACGATCGCGAGCACGAAGCTCCCGCTCATGCTCCCGAGCGCGGTCTGAAGCTTGTCCGCGGTGCCGGTGAAGCGCACCTCCCCGTCGTCCGGGAGCCCTGCCTCGATGAGGGGCACCACGTCGCCCCGGATCACGTCCAGCGCCTCTTCGAGCGACATCTCCTCCGGCGGCGTGACCCGCAGGGTGACGGTGCGGCGCCGGTCGAGGCGGCGGATCTCGTTGGGGCCGGCGGTGCGCACGATGCGGGCCAGCTCGCTCACCGGGAGCACCCCGCCCGGGGTCGCCAGCGGGATCGACGCCAGCTCCTCGGGGGTCTCCCAGGACTGCACACGGACCACGATGTCGAGCCGCTGCTCGCCGTCGAAGTAGTCGCCGACGTAGAGCCCTTCCCCGAGCGCGCGGGTCACCGAGGCCATGACGCTGCGGCTCCAGCCCGCCTCGGCGAGCCGGCGCTCGTCGGGCACGAGCCGCAGCTCCGGATCGGCCAGCTCCAGCCCCGGGTACGGGCGCACGCTCGCCCCGGGCAGCGCTCGGCTGATGCCGATGAACCCCCCCAGCGCCGCCTGCATCAGCGTGTCGACGTTGCGCGTCTGGATGTTCACGTCGATGGTGTTGCCGGAGCCGAAGCCGCCGAACAGCGAGGCGCGTTTGGCGAACGCGATGGTGTCGGGGAACCCGCGGATCGTGCGGTTGACGATCGGGATCAGCTCGCCGGTGCGCGATTCGTCGCGCGTCCTCGCACCCATGAACACGCCGCGGGAGAAGGTGACGAAGAAGTAGTTCTCGATCGCCGGCTCCTTCTCACCGTCCAGGTAGGGCCGGAGCCGCTGCGCGACGACGCTGCCCATCTCCTCCTCCAGATGGTCGATGTTCACCCCGGGCGGGGGGATGATGAAGGCGAAGACGAGGTTGCGGTTGCCCTCGGGCAGGTAGCTCGCGCGCAACGCCAGCGGGGAGTCCGGCAGCGCCGCGGCGAAGCGCTCCGGGATCGGCAGCAGCCCCAGGATGGATTTCGGCGCGAGCGCCAGCGTGGCGCCCAGCGGCACGGTGAGCAGCACCACGATCCAGAACCCCCGCCGCACCGGCCCGTCGGTGAGCCAGACGATCGCCGCGGTGGCGCGGCGCCACCAGTGCGCGTGCCGGTCCTTGACCTGCGCGCGGGCGAGCCACTTCGACGCCGCGGCCGGGATGACGGTCAGGGCCACCACCATCGAGGCGACCACCGCCACCGAGATGGTCAGGGCGAGGTCCGCGAAGAGTTGGCCGGCCTCGTCGTCGAGAAACACGATGGGCAGGAAGATGGCCACGGTGGTGGCGGTCGAGGCGAGCAGCGCGCCCCAGACCTGCTCCGGTCCCATGAGCGCCGCCTCCTTCGCCTCCATACCCCGCTCGCGCAGCCGCACGACGTTCTCCAGCACCACGATGGCCGCGTCCAGGGTCATCCCCACCGCGAACGCGAGGCCCGCCAGCGAGATGATGTTGACGGTCCGGCCGGCGAAGTCCAGGAAGACGAACGCCGCGAACAGCGACACCGGGATCGAGATCGCCACCAGCAGCGTCGCGCGCAGCTTGCGCAGGAACCACCACAGCACCACGATGGCGAGCATCACGCCGAGGCCGAGGTTGTTGCGCACCATCTCGATCGAGCGGTGGATGTAGACGGTCTCGTCGTAGACCTGCTCGAAGGTCAGCCGGGCGCGCGCGAGCGGCCCCTCGGCCAGCTCCGCCGCGGCCTGCCTGAGCCCCGCCATCACTTCGAGGACGTTCACCCCGATCTCTCGGTGGGCGTTCACCGCGATCGAGCGCACCCCCTTGGCGAGGACGAAGCTCTTGCGATCGACGAGCGCGACCTCGATGTCCGCGACGTCGCGCAGCCGCACCGGGAGCCCGTCGCGCCATTCGAGGACCATCTCCCCGAGATCTCCGGCGTCGAACGCGCCGGTGAAGCGCAGGGTGTAGCGGCGCTTGCCCACGCTCACGTCCCCGCCCGAGATGTCCTCGTTGGCGCCGGCGAGGCGGGCCGCGGCCGGCAGCTCGATGCCGAGCGCCGACGCCTTGTAGGGATCGAAGGTGATGCGGACCTCGCGTTCGCGCCCGCCGTAGACCTCGGAGCGGGCCACCCCGGGCACGCGCTCGAACCGGGTCTGCACGACCTCCTCCGCATAGTCCTTGTAGCCCTGGATGTCGCGCGCGTTCCCCTCCCCGGTGCGGGTGATGAACCAGGCGATGGCGCGGCTGTTGCCGCCGACGGTGTCGATGACCGGCTCGTTGGCGTCCTCGGGGTAGCGTGGCACGCGGTTGAGGCGGTTGAGCACCTCGATCAGCCCGCGGCGCAGGTCGTGCCCGACCACGAACTCGATGGAGACCTCGCCCTGCCCGCGCTGGGCCTTGGAGACGATGCGGCTCACCCCGGACAGCCCGCGCAGCACCTTCTCCTGCGGCTCGACGATCTCCGCTTCGACCTCCTCGGGCGCGGCGGCCCGCCACGCGGTGCGGATGGTGATCTCCGGCCGCTCGACCTCGGGGGTGAGCTGCACCGGCAGGCGCGAGAGGCTGAGCGCGCCGAACAACAGGACGAGCAGCACCGCGACCAGGGTCGCGGTGGGGTTGGAGAGCGCGAGCCGGGTCCAGCTCATGGCGGAGGCTCCGCCGCCTTGACGACCACCGGCTGCCCGGGCCGCAGCCGCTCGCCGCCCCGGGTCACGACGCGGTCGCCGGGGGCGATGCCGTCGACCTCGATGAGCGGCCCTTGCGCGATCCCGGGGGTGACCGCGACGCGCTCCGCGAGATCGTTCTCACCGACCCGGAAGACGGCCGCCCCGTCCCGGCGCAGCACCAGCGCATCGCGGGGCACGGCGACGACCTCGCGCGCCTCCGCGGTGGGGACCGCCACCCTCACGTCCTGCCCCACCGGCCAGCGCGCGCCGTCGACCTGCAACCGCAGCTCGTAGAGCCGGGAGCGGTTGTCCCCGACCGGCACGATCGTGCGGACCGTGCCCGCGGTCCGGCTCGGATTGGCCGCAAGGGCCAGATCGCTGCCCTCGTGCACGAAGGCGAGCGCGGCGATCGGGATCCAGGTCTGGACTTCGAGCGATTCGGGATCGACGAGCCGCACCACCGATTCCCCGCTCTTGGCCCATTCGCCGCTGTGCCTCACCCGTTCGGTCACGATCCCGCCGAAAGGGGCCTTGATCCGCGTGCGCTCCAGGCGCTCCCGGGCCAGGGCGACGCGGGCACGGGCGGCGTTCAGCTCGCTGCGCGCGACGTCGCGCTCGGCCACTGCTTCTTCGAGCTGGCTGCGGGTGGCCGTGTTCCGGGTGGCCAGCTTGTCGAGCCGCTTCACTTGCGCGTCCAGATAGGTCAGCCGGGCACGCGCCCGGCCCACCGTCGCCTCGTCCCCCGCGAGCGATTGCCGGAACAGCGCATCGTCGAGCCGGGCCACCACCTCGCCCTCGGCGATCGTGGCGCCGACCTCCGCGACCCATTCGAGCCGGCCCTCCACCTCGGCCGCGACCCGCGCCCGGTTGCGGCTGATCACGGTGCCGGGGTACCAGGTGACCGGGGCGAGCATCCGCTTCTCGGCCGGGGCCACCACGACGGGCGCGGGCGGCGGCCCCTTCCCCTGCCCGTCCTGCTGCGCGATCGCCGGTCCGGCGAGAAACACCGCGAGCAGCGCGGACAGGGCTCGGTACCGGAGCAAGAGGAAACTCGGCATCGTGGCGCGCCTGTGTGGGCCCATGGTCGCCGGAAGAAGGCTGCCGGCTATTGTGCCGGTGGCGCAGACCCCGCGCACGCGCGCGGACATCGCGGGCGCGGCCCCGACTCGACGGCGGGGTCGATATATGCCCGGCACCCGCGCGGATATCGCGGTCAGACTACCGGCAGGCCGGAAGGGTTCACGGATTCGATGGATCCACGACTCGATCGACCGGACCGCGGGCATTCCGGCCGGGCGCCGATGCACCGCCCCGCCCCGCGAGCCCGAGGTTCTCCCGCAGGGTCGCGCCCGCATAGTCCCGGTGGTAGATGCCGCGGCGCTGGAGCTCGGGGACCACGAGGCGCACGAAGTCCTCGTATGCCCCGGGGACGTGGGTGGCGGCGAGGACGAAGCCGTCGCAGGCGGGGCGCTCGAACCATTCCTGCATCCGGTCCGCGACCATCGCGGCGGTGCCGACGAAGTGGGGCATCTCGCGTACCGTCCCCCGGTTGGAGAACCGCACGAAGTCGTCGCGAGTCGGGTTGGGGTTGCCGCTCAAGCGGACCACGCGGTCCCGGATCGCCTGCAAGCCGCTGATCGAGCGCAGCTCCTCGTCGGTGAAGGGATCGTCGGGGACCTTGGTCGCGAAGTCGAAGTTGAGCGCCTCGGACAGCAGGGCGAGGGTGTCCACGGGTCGGGAGAGCCCATCCACGAACGCGGCCTTGTCCTCCGCGATGGTCCGCGTCTCGCCCACCGTGGTGTAGACGGCGGGCGCGATCCGGAAGCCGTCGGGGTCGCGTCCCGCCGACTCCGCGAGGGCACGGGTCTCCGCATAGGCGCGTTCCCCGAGCTCCAGATTGGGGTAGATCGCGAAGATGACCTCGGCCCAGCGCACCGCGAACGCCCGTCCGCGCCCGCTCTGTCCGGCCTGGATGATCACCGGATGGCCCTGCCGCGACGGGGGTACGGTGAACGGCCCGCGGGAGCGGAAATATCTGCCGCGATGGTCGAGGCGGCGCACCTTCGACGGATCCGCGAACACCCCGCCCGCCTTGTCGAGCAGGATGGCGTCCGGCTCCCACGCCTTCCAGTGCGCGAGCACGACCTCCACGAACTCGTCGGCGCGGTCGTAGCGCGCGTCGTGGTCGGCGACTCCGTCCGCGCCGAAGTTCGCGGCCTCCGAATCGTTGAGCGAGGTCACGACGTTCCAGCCGACCCGCCCGCCGGTCATGTGGTCGAGGGTGGCGAAGAGCCGCGCGACGTGGAACGGCTCGTAGTACGTCGTCGAGCAGGTGGCGCCGAGCCCGATCCGGCTCGTCGCCGCGCCCATCACCGAGAGGACCGGGATCGGGTCCATCTTCACCACCCGCACCCCGTGGCGCACCGCTTCGGCGAAGTCGTCGCCGAAGCGATCCGGCATCGCGAGGCGATCGTCGAAGAACGCGAGGTGGAACTTGCCGTCCTCGAGGGTGCGGGCGATCCGCCGGTAATACTCGGGGGTCATGAAGTCGCCGGCGGATTCCGGGTGACGCCACGACGCGGGGAGGTTCGAGCAGTTCTGCGCCTGGAGAAAACCGACCATGGCTATCCGACGGTCCGGCATCCCGCTCTTCCCTCGCTGGCCAAACCGGCGGGACTATACCGAACCCGGGTAAGCGTTGCCGGACCTCACATGGAACGAACCCGTTACCCGTCCGCGGCGCTGGTGAGTAGAATCGTCCGGGCGTGCCGTTCCATGGGATCGTGCTCCCCGCGTGGGCGAGCGATGGATCGGTGCGGACCCGGGAGAAGAGCAGGAGACATCACGATGAAGGGCGTCATCCTCGCCGGTGGAGAGGGCACGCGGCTCTACCCCGTGACGAGCGTGGTAAGCAAGCAGCTCCTGCCCGTTTACGACAAGCCGATGATCTACTACCCGCTGAGCGTCCTGATGCTCGCGGGGATCCGGGACATCCTGGTGATCACCACGCCGCGGCACCGCTCCGACTTCCAGCGTCTCCTCGGCGACGGCAGCCGATGGGGGCTTGCGCTCCACCACGCCGTGCAGCCGAGCCCCGACGGCCTGGCGCAAGCCTTTCTGATCGGCAAGGCATTCATAGGCGGCGATTCCTGCGCCTTGGCGCTTGGCGACAACATCTTCCATGGGCATGCCTTGACCGGGAAGCTGCGAAGCGCCGCGTCCCGGCGGAACGGGGCGACGGTCTTCGGCTACCAGGTTCCCGATCCCCAGCGCTACGGCGTGGTCGCCTTCGACGAGACCGGCCGCGCGACCTCCATCGAGGAGAAGCCCGCCCGCCCCTGCTCCCACTGGGCGGTGACGGGCCTGTACTTTTACGACAACGACGTCGTGGGCATCGCCGCGGATATCGAGCCGAGCGACCGCGGCGAGCTGGAGATCACCGACGTCAACCAGCGTTATCTCGAACGCGGCGATCTCCATGTAGAGCGGCTGGGCCGAGGGTTCGCCTGGTTCGACACCGGGACGCACGACAGCCTCGTGGAGGCCGCCGGCTTCGTCCGGACCATCGAGAAGCGCCAGAATCAGCGCGTCGCGGTTCCCGAGGAGATCGCGTTCCTGAACGGCTGGATCGACCGCGAAGAGCTGGCCGCGCTCGGCCATCATATGAGCAAGAACGGCTATGGCGAGTACCTGCTGCGGCTGGCGGCCGAGGCGGACTGGACGTGAGCGGCGACCGCTGGCGCGGCCGCCCCCCCGGCCGCCCCCCCGGCCAGCGCCGCAGACGGGCGAGAAACAGTCTTGCTCCATGCAAGGAGGGGTCGCATGACGGATTGTGCGGACCTCACCTTCCCGCTTTCCTTTCGAGGCTCGTGATGGCGAGCATGAGAATGACGTATACGGCCACCCACGCGCACAACACCGCCGCCTGTGCGCCAGGCGGAAGCCATGACGCTACCGCGGCGGAGCCGGCGCATGCGAACATCAATCCGTACTCGCAGACCACCGTCTTGCGATGCCCCCATCCGAGCAGCACGAGACGCTGGTAGAAATGGCTGCGATGCGCGCGCCACGGCCGCTCGCCCGCGATCGACCGTCGAACGAGGGTGACCGAAGCGTCCACGATGAACGGAGAGAAGACCAGGACGGAGATCCATAACGGGATGGCGGCGGAACGCTCGGCCCACAACATCGTGACCGCACAGAGATAGCCCAGGAGCGACGAGCCGAGGTCGCCCATGAAAATCTTCGCGGGCGGGAAGTTGAACAGGAGGAACCCGAGAGATGACGCCGCCACCACTGCACTCGCCGCGACGAGCACCGCCGCATCACGGTGGACGCAGAGCAACGCCAGGGTCGTGAAACCTGCCGTGGCCATCCCGCCCGCGAATCCATCCATCCCGTCCATGAAGTTGTACAGGTTCACGACCCAGGTCACGAACAGCACCGTGAACACGGCCCCCGCAACCGCCCCGAGATCCAGCACCGCGCCGGGAAGAATGATCCGCTCGACCGGCAGGCCGGCCCGCAACACGCATGCGGCAGCAACGAAATGGCAAACGATACGGATCGCGGGAGACACCCTCCGAACATCGTCCGCAAACGAAATGGAGACGATGATCAGGGCGCCGGCGAGCACCCAGCCATACCCGGGCGCGGATGCCTCCATGAACACGACCACGGCGAGCCCGGCCGCCACGCCGGCGAGTATCGCGACACCGCCGGCCCGCGAGATCGGTCGGTCGTGCAACGAACGCTCAACGGGACGGTCGACGAGCCAACCGCTTTCCTTGCGCGATACGAGCCAGCCGGTGGCTGCCGCCCCGACCGCGAACGCAACCACCACCGCGAGCGCGGCCACGATTCACACCGCCTCGATCGGCGGTGGTTGGGCCACGATGGCGCGGCGGGAGCACGACGGCCCGGGATGATGCGCGGCGGCGGGAATTCGACGCCGCGCATGGATCATGTTGGACCGGAACATCATGCAGTCGGGGATGGTGGCGGCGGTGGCGCAGAACGACACGGGGAATGCCGCGGTATTCTGCCATGACGATCCGGTGGCTGGGGTCAGCGTGGTCATGGTGTCGTACCGGACCGGGCCCGTGCTGTGGGCGGCCATCGAGGCGGTGCTCGCCCCGGACCAGGACGGCGTGGTCGAGCTCATACTGGTCGACAACGGCAATCCACCCGCGGTCGCCAGGGAGCTTGCCTGCCGGACCGAGGCGGAGCCGCGGATGAAGCTCGTCAGCGGCCAGGGCAACGTCGGATTCGCGCGCGGCTGCAACATCGGGGCTCGCCTGGCGGCTGGTCGCCACCTGTTGCTGTTGAACCCGGACTGTTGCCTCCACCCCGGGGCGATTCCTGCCCTGCTGGCCGAGGCGGCGACGCTCGGCGAACACTGGATGCTCGGCTGCCGTGTGCTCGACCCCGACGGGAGCGAGCAGCGCGCGTCACGGCGGGCGTTGCTCACCCCATGCACCGCTCTGGTCGAAACGTTCCGGCTCGACCGGCTGGCGCCGCGGCTCTTCCGCCGCCATCGGCTCAACCACCATGATGGCCCGCCCCCGGAAGGGACCGTCCGCATACCCGTCGTCAGCGGTGCCTGCATGATGCTGCCGGCCGCGACCTTTCATACCGTGGGAGGCATGGACGAGGGCTATTTTCTCCACGTCGACGACCTCGACCTCTGTCTTCGACTGCATCGGGCCGGAGTCCCTGTCTATTACACGCCGCACGCGGAGGTGGTCCATCATGCCAGTAGCAGCCGAACCAGTCCGGTCCGGATCGAGTGGCACAAGACCTGCGGGTTCCTGCGGTATTTCCGCGTGCATTTTCGCGGCGCCCTCGGGCTTGCGCTGTTGGTGCCTCTGAGCGCCGGCGCCGTGGCCCGCTTCGGGGTCAAGGCGGTGCAATCGCTCCTTCATTCCGCCCTGAATGGACGACCCTGGTCGCATGACGACGGACATTGAAAGCCGCGGGGGCGGGAAGCCGTTCGCGGTCATCTTCGGGGCGACCGGTCTTGTCGGTCGATACCTTGCGCAACGATTGGCGGATCGGGGGTTTGCGGGATTGTGCCTCAGCCGCGATACGACGCCGCCGCCCCATGAATTGCCACCGGGCTTTTCCTGGGACGCCGTGTCCGAAGAAGGGAGCCTGAAAATACCAGCCTCCGCGACCTTGTTCTCCCTCGCCCCGGTCCCGGCGTTACCGGCGTTGATCGCGCGTATCACCGGGGGAGATCGGATCATCGCCTTGAGCTCCTCCAGCGCGCATTTCAAGTTGAAGAGCCCGGATCCCGATGAGCGAAACCTGGCCGAGGCGCTGGGACGGGCAGAGAAGGAAGTCCGGTCGCTCTGCCAGGATCGGGGGATTGCCTGGACGATCTTCCGGCCAACCCTGATCTACGATCCCGGGCGCGATCGAAACGTCAGCGCCATCGCGGCTTTCATTCGACGATTCAGGATATTACCGATCGTTCGGCCCGGTATCGGACGCCGCCAGCCGATCCACGCCGACGACGTGGCGCAGGCGATGGTCGCCGCCCAGCATACTCCCGGCGCACGAGGAGCGCGCTTTGATCTGCCCGGCGGCGAGACGTTGATCTATCGCGAGATGGTGCGCCGGATCTTCGAGTCCCTGGGAAGGCGTCCCGTTCTTCTCCATCTGCCACTCGGTCCGGCGCGGGTAGCGTTTCATGTATGGCAGACCGTGACGCGCTCGAGATACAGCGCAGCGAGCCTGGAGCGGATGAACGTGGATCTGGTGCTCGACCCGGCCCCGGTGCGGAAGGCTCTCGCATTGGAGCTTCGACCGTTTCGCCCCGAGTTTCCCGAACCACCGACCCCGCGGCGCACGTCCAGCGCCCGATCGGTCAGGCCGTCATGAATCCTACCGGGGGGCCGGGCGCGCCTGATGCTCTCGAGCTTCCTGCCCACCGTCGATTTCGGCTCGATCGAGAGACCCGCGACGTCCATCACGCGGCTCGCGGCCCTCACCCTCCCACCGAAGCTCATCCTGCTCGAGAACCCATTCGGACCGGGGTTCTCCGACCAACGCTCGACGCGCCGTCGTGAAGTGATCACATTTTCCGTTTCTGATATACCCTTGGATCGCCGCGGCGCATGGTACGCCCCGGCAGGGGCATTCGGTGGCCGGACACGGCAACGCCGTCCCGGTCCACCGCACTGCCGCCAGCCCTTTCCCAGGAGGAAATACGCCATGAAACTTGCAAGCTTGATCCGCCGCGGTGCCGTCACCGGACTCGCCGTTGCCTCGCTCGTGCTGACCTCTGCCGCATCCGCCGCCACCCTGACCGTGTACACCGCGGTCGAGGCAGAGGATCTGAAGCGCTACGCCGCCCGCTTCAACGAGGACCATCCGGATATCGAGATCAAGTGGGTCCGGGACTCCACCGGCATCGTCACCGCAAAGCTTCTCGCCGAGAAGGACAACCCCAAGGCCGACGTCATCTGGGGGCTGGCGGCGACGAGCCTGCTGCTCATGAAGTCGGAGGGCATGCTCCACCCCTACAAGCCGAAGGGCATCGAAAAGCTGGACCCGAAGTTCATCGACAAGGACGACCCTCCGACGTGGACCGGCATGGACGCCTGGGTCGCGGCCATCTGCGTGAACACGGTGGAGCAGGGGAAGCATGGATTCCCCACGCCGACGTCGTGGAAGGACCTCACCAAGTCCGAGTACAAGGGCCACGTGGCGATGCCGAACCCGAACTCCTCCGGCACCGGCTTCCTCGACGTCTCGAGCTGGCTGCAGATGTTCGGTGAAGAAGGCGGCTGGCAGTTCATGGACGCGCTGCACGAGAACATCCACCACTACACCCATTCGGGCTCCAAGCCGTGCAAGCAGGCGGCGCGCGGCGAAGTCCCGATCGGTGTCTCGTTCGCGTTCCGCGGCGCGAAGTCGAAGGCGAAGGGCGCGCCGATCGACATCATCATCCCGTCGGAGGGCATCGGCTGGGACATGGAGGCCACCGCGATCGTGGAGGGGACGAAGAACCTCGAAGCGGCCAAGACCCTCGTCGACTGGTCGATCACCGAGAAGGCCAACATGCTCTACAACGAGGGCTACGCGGTCATCGCCATCCAGGCGCTCGCAAAGCCGGTGGAGCATTTCCCCGAGGGCATCGTCGAGGCGATGATCGACAACGACTTCGAGTTCGCGGCGAACAACCGCCGGCGCATCCTGGCGGAGTGGCAGAAGCGTTACGACTCCAAGTCCGAGGCCAAGTAGATCGGTCCCGATCCGGACGGCGTCCAACGCCGCAAGGCGCCGCCCGGCATGGCACGCGGCCGGAGGGGTCCCGCCCCTCCGGTCTTTCTTTTCACCCTGCCCCGCGTACCATGAACGGCGACGCCCGCCGGCATCCACCCCTCCCGACGCCATGTCCCCGGACGCCTCCACCTCGCAAGACCCCCGCCCGCAGCCCTATCTGCGGATCGAGCGCCTGACCAAGAAATTCGGCGGGTTCACCGCGCTCGACGACATATCCCTCGACGTGCACGAGGGGGAGTTCGTCTGCTTCCTCGGTCCCTCGGGCTGCGGGAAGACCACCTTGCTGCGGGCGATCGCGGGGCTCGACGTCCAGACCGCGGGCATGGTCGAGCAGGCGGGCGCCGACATCTCCGCCCTCCCGCCCTCGGAGCGCGACTTCGGGATCGTGTTCCAGTCCTACGCCCTGTTCCCGAACATGACCGTTACGCGCAACGTCGCCTACGGCCTGGAGAGCCAGGGGCGTTCGCGGTCGGAGATCCGGGACCGGGTGCGGGAGCTGCTCGCACTCGTCGGCCTTCCCGACCAGGGCGACAAGTACCCCGCCCAGCTCTCGGGCGGGCAGCAGCAGCGCATCGCACTCGCGCGGGCCATCGCGACCTCGCCCGGCCTGCTGCTGCTCGACGAACCGCTCTCCGCTCTCGACGCCAAGGTGAGGGCGCGCCTGCGCTATGAGGTCAAGGCCCTGCAACGCCGGCTCGGCATCACCACCATCATGGTCACCCACGACCAGGAAGAGGCGCTGACGATGGCCGACCGCATCGTGGTGATGAACGACGGCGTGATCGAACAGGCCGGCGCTCCCACCGAAATCTACAGCGAGCCCGCCAGCGTCTTCGTCGCCGACTTCATCGGCATCATGAGCTTCATCGCCGGGGAGGTCACGGGCGACGGGGAGGTCAGGGCCGGGGGGCTCGTCCTCGCCTGCGATACGTCCGGTCTTCCCGACGGCGCGCGGGTGACCGTGGCGATCCGGCCCGAAGACATCGTGATCGAAGGCGGCGAAGCCGCCAGGGCCACCGGGGCTGCCGCGACCACGGATCAGGGCAGCGTCTTCGAGGCGACGGTCAACTACATCGAGTTTCTCGGCTCCTTCGCCCGCGCCGGGCTGGCAATCGCCGGCGAGCGGCTGCTGATGGACCTGCCGATCGCACAGATCCGGCGTCACGACGTGCGGGAGCGAAGCCCGGTGCGGGTGGTGGTGCCGCGAGACGCGGTGCGCATCTACGCCGAAGCGCTGCCCGATGGCTGAACCTCCCCTCGCCGCCGCCAGGCCGAAGACCGGCCACGACGGTCGGGGGACGCCCATCCACGCCGGGACGTTGCCCGGTGGCTGAAGCCGTCCTCCCCGCTCCCGCCCCGGCCCCGGTCGTCAGGCCGAAGGTCAGCCGCGACGACTGGGCGATGCGCGCCTTCATCGGCGTCATCGGCCTCTACCTCGTGGTCACCCTCGCGCTCCCGCTCTACACCATGATGTCGAAGAGCGTCCACGACCACGACGGCGCGTTCACGGGATTGGCCAACTACGTCGCGTACTTCTCCACCCCCGCCCTCACCCACTCCATCTGGAACAGCCTCCAGGTCGCCACGATCACCACGCTCATCACCGTCACCGTGGGGTTCACCTTCGCGTACGCGCTCACCCGGAGCTGCATCCCCCTCAAGGGGCTGTTCCAGTCGATTACCATGATCCCGATCCTGGTACCGTCCCTGCTGCCCGGCATCGCACTGGTCTATCTCTTCGGCAACCAGGGGCTGATCAAGGAGGCGTTGTTCGGACACTCGATCTACGGCCCGATCGGCATCGTCATCGCGGAGGTGTTCTTCACCCTGCCGCACGCGATCATCATCCTCATCGCCTCGCTCTCCATCGCCGACGCCCGCCTGTACGAAGCGGCGGTCGCGCTGCGCGCGAGCCGGCCCCGGATCTTCTTCACCGTGACCCTGCCCGGCTGCCGCTACGGACTCATCAGCGCCGCGTTCGTGGTGTTCACCCTCGCGATCACCGATTTCGGCGCGCCCAAGGTCATCGGCGGCGACTTCAACGTCCTCGCCACCGACGTCTACAAGCAGGTGATCGGGCAGCAGAACTTCGAGATGGGGGCGGTGGTGAGCGTCGTGCTCCTGATCCCGGCGGTGCTCGCGTTCGCCGTGGACCGCGTCGTGCAGCGCCGCCAAGTCGCCCTGCTCTCCGCGAGCGCCGTCGCCCTGGAGCCGAAGCCGCAACGCGGGTTCGACACCGCGATGCTCGGCTTCTGCATCCTCGTGAGCATCTTCCTCGCCGGGATGCTCGGGGTGTGCCAGTACGCCGCGCTGGTCAAGTTCTACCCCTACGACCTGAGCTGGGGCTTGTGGAACTACGACTTCGACGTGATGGACGGCGGCGGCTGGGATTCGTACTGGAACTCGATCCGCCTGGCGGGCTGGACCGCCGTGATCGGCACCGTCGTCATCTTCTCCGGCGCCTGGCTGGTCGAGAAGGGCCGCGGCTTCCGCACCGGCCGGACCCTGTTCCAGTTCCTCGCGATGATGCCGATGGCGGTCCCCGGGCTGGTGCTGGGGCTTGCCTACATCTTCTTCTTCAACCACCCGGACAACCCGCTCGGATTCATCTACCACACGATGGCGATCCTGGTGATCAGCACCATCGTCCACTTCTACACCGTCGCCCACCTCACCGCGGTCACCGCGCTCAAGCAGATGGACCCCGAGTTCGAGTCGGTCTCGGCCTCGCTCAAGGCGCCGTTCTACAAGACCTTCTGGCGGGTGACGGTGCCGGTGTGCCTGCCCGCGATCCTCGACATCGTGATCTACCTGTTCGTGAACGCGATGACCACGGTGTCCGCGGTGGTGTTCCTCTACGGCCCGGACACGACGCTGGCCTCCGTCGCGGTGCTGAACATGGACGACGCGGGGGACATCGCCCCCGCCGCGGCCATGGGCATGATGATCTTCTACACCGCGGCCTCGGTGCGCCTCGTGCATTTCTTCGTGGCGAAGTTCCTCCAACGCCGCACCCAGGCGTGGCGCAGGCGGTGATACGGACCATGGACGGTCCGTTCCGGTTCAGGGATGACCGTGTCCCTGGCCCAACGGGCGCGCGGCAGGTGCCATAATCGGCCCATGCGCTTCTTCAACACCGCAGGGCCGATGCGCCCGGACGAGCACTACGCCATCCCGCCGCTGGACCGGGTGGACGTCGATGAACTCCTGAGCCTGATTCGGGCCAAGCAGTACTTCGTGCTGCACGCGCCGCGCCAGACGGGCAAGACCTCCGCGCTCATCGCCCTGCGCGACCTGCTCAACCGCGGCGAAGTGGGCCACTTCCGGTGCGTGAACGTGAACGTCGAACCCGCCCAGGTGGCGCGCGATGATGTGGCGCGGGGCATTCGCGCCGTCCTCAGTGGCCTGGCCATGAACGCACGGCGGCTGGGCGACGGCTACCCGGACGAGGTTTGGCCGGACGTCCTGGCGAAGGCGGGGCCGGAAGACGCTCTCAAGGAGCTGCTCGCCCGCTGGTGCGAAGCGAACCCTGTGCCGCTGGTGCTGCTGGTGGACGAGATCGACTCACTGGTCGGCGACACCCTGCTCTCGGTGCTGCGCCAACTCCGCGCCGGCTACGAACAGCGCCCGGAAGGCTTCCCGCAGAGCGTGGTGCTGTGCGGGGTGCGCGACATCCGCGACTACCGCATCCGGTCGAGCGCCGGCGAGGTCATCGCCGGCGGCAGCCCCTTCAACGTCGCGGCGAAGTCGCTGCGCATGGGGGACTTCACCGAAGCGGAGACGCGGGCGCTGATGGCACAGCACACGGAGGAGACCGGCCAGCGGTTCTCGTCGTCGGCGCTGGATTCGGTGTGGACGCAGACGCGGGGCCAGCCGTGGCTGGTGAACGCGCTGTGCGCGGGGGCCTGCTTCGACAACAAGGCGGGGCGGGACCGTTCGCGGACCATCGAAGTGGACGACGTCTACGCGGCGCGGGAGGAGTTGATTCTCTCGCGGCGCACGCACCTGGACCAGTTGGCGCACAAGCTGGAGGAGGCGCGGGTGCGCCGCGTCGTCGAGCCGATTCTAAGCGGCGGGGAGGCGCGGCACGAAATTCGGGACCTGGAGTACGTGCGCGACCTGGGCCTCATCGACGGCCGTGAGCCGCCGCGCATGGCGAACCCGATGTACGCGGAGGTGGTGCCGCGCGAGCTGGGCTACATCTTGCAGAGCAGCCTGGACCAGAACCCGGCGTGGTACGTGGACGACGACGGCGGCTTGAACATGACGAAGTTGCTGGCGGCGTTCCGCACGTTCTTCGGGGAGCACGCCGAGCACTGGCTGGGGCGCTTCGGCGACTACCCCGAAGCCGGTCCGCAGCTCATCTTGCAGGCGTACTTGCAACGTGTGGTGAACGGGGGCGGTCGCATCGAGCGGGAGTACGGGTTGGGGCGGGGTCGGACGGACCTGCTGGTGCTATGGCCGCGGGAGGCGGGTCAGCCGTCGGACCTGTGGGAGCGGTTCGTGGTCGAGTGCAAGGTGCTGCGCGATTCGGACCGCAAGAGCCTGGAATGGACGGTCGAGGAGGGGGTGAAGCAGACGTTGGGGTACATGGCGCAGTGCGGGGCGGAGGAAGGGCATCTGGTGATGATCGACCGCCGGGCCGGCGCGGAGGAGCGCCGGCGTAGCGAGGGCGCGGAGGGCCGCCGGGACGGCGAAGGCGAAGCGGATGGAAGCGGACGCCGGCAGGATGGGTGCGGGGTAGTCATCTGGACGCTGTAGCGCATCGTCCAGCATGGCAAGGCCAACCGCGACAGACTGTACGTCGCCAAACGGCACACCACTTTGCACCATGCCCCCGACCGGAGTTCGTGCCAACAAAAGCGGAGGAAGCTCCAGGGCATGCCGCCGGTCAACCGTCCTCATGTTGGTTTCTGTCTATTCGTATCACCACCCACACGGGATCGGCGATACCGCGCAGTCTTCGTCCCTTCAGCCAATCGACGACGTATTCAGCGACCGCGTGTCTCACGTCCTTGATCGTCAGTTGGTCCCCGCATTGATGCTCTCGCATTGCGCTTTCTCTCACCGACCCAGGAAGTTGAGGATTCAGCTCGGCAATGATCGAAACTCGCGTATGCCACTCGATGTCGTCCTTTGCGCCCACGTACTCGCCATCGGATCCGGGACTCGATGAGATGACACGTCCAGGCACCACGTCGATGTAACGGCTTCTGCCCCCGGAAAGTCTGATGGAATGCCCCCGAAAGTGAAGGCGCGTCGGTGTTCGCACGACCGTGTGGGGGCTGAAGAGCAACTGGATACGTCCGCGCTTCGCTGCGTAATCGAGATAGATGGCACGCCGGCGAGCAATGGCCGCGTAGAGCTCACGGAAGCGCTCGACTTCATTGTCGATGTCAAGGAGGTTGGCGAGATCCTCTATCGGGACCCCGAGAGGTGATTCGTCGCCAGCGGCATCGGCGAACGCCTGCATCGCACTGGTGAAATTCACCACATCCAGCACCCGCCAGGGCGAGACCTTCAGCGAGTAGGCATCCCCGTCGATATGCGTACGCCTCCCGTGCCGCACCGTTGCATGGGGAAACTCCTTCTTGTACGGCCCCACGACCGAGCGTTGCGCCGCCTCCCGAGTCATTCCGAGCGCCTGCCCGAGTTCGGCCGCGGTCACTCCGTCCCGCCAGAACGCGAAGAATTCGAGCATGGCTCGAGGTTGAAGCAATACATTGATTTTCATATGTGACTTTTTATCACAGAATGAAGGCTTGTATATTATCTTGAATCGAGTATGTTCCGCTCCGGCCAATCGACATGACACCCACAGTGTTCAGAATACGCTTGATCTTCAATTACATGCGGCCACAATTCCGCTTCCTGGATTCGGTCAATGCGGCTGTCGTGGCGGGATTGACGGAGGCCGGGGTCCCTTCGGAGAAGGTCACCGGGCGTGAAGCCGGGCCGTGGACGTTCGCCGTCGGAGGCTTCTCGAAACGTGGTGGCGTTACCGTCATGTCCGGCCTGACCATCTCGACCGCGGACGCGGAGATCGCCCGCGCCCTTGCGGGGCTCGATCCGGCAGCGACGCGGGCAAGGTCGTCCAACGGCGATGAGCTCGACTTCGCCGGAGCGGACGTCAGCGCAGAGCTCCGCTTGCCCCACGAGGAGGTCTCGGAACTGGCGGTCGCCTTCGGAAGCCCCTTTGCCGTCATGAAGCCGAAGACGGGACGTTCGAAGACCCGGTTTCATGACGACCTCGGTAGCGTTGACCTTTCCGCCGCGCTTCGTGCGAGCGTATCGGCACGAGCGGGCCGGGAGGTGGACCTTGAGTTCCACGTCGACCCGCTGACACTTGCCGTCAATGGACGCCGCCGGCTCGTCTCGACACGTTTCGTCAGGAACCGGCGCATCCTGATACCGGCGTTCTCGATGCCCTTGACGATGCGCGGCCGGCCGGAAGACATCCGGTTCGCCTACTTCGCGGGCATCGGCGCCAAAACCCGTGGCGGCTTCGGTTGCCCCGTGATGCTTCAGTAATCGGCGAGACCCCATGATTGAGACATCCAGATCCGTTTACGGGAACTTCCTGACAGATGTCGTCAGGGAGCGGGTGTTCTCCGATGAGCAGCGAACCCGCGGGGCCGGTCGGCCTCTTGGAGACAAGGCGAAACACGCGATCGACAAGGGGGACCGCATCGACGTTCGGACGCCCTTCCTCGCCACCGTGTCGGGAAAAGGTGGCTGGATCCGTGGCCCCGAGTTTGACCGGCGCAAGCTCTTCAAGAACGTCACATTGATCGATCATCTTGTCAGTGTGGTTCGGGGCGCGCTGGTCTTCGGAGAAATCGATCTCCGTGCCGCCGGTGTCCCGGAGAGCGAGCTGCCGGCGCGGCTCGCGAGAATCGCGGCAGTAGCCTTCCTGCACGATGCAGACAAGATGTTGCAGCGCGATCGTCAGATGGAAATCCGGCCTGCCGATGTCGAGGGTCTCATGCGCGACTACGGTATCGTCCGGTTTCTGGCGAAATTCGGGCAGTCGCTCGACGCGCAACGGATGACGTCGCTGATCGATCAGGTCGAGACGACGCGCGCAAACCGGATGCGTCCGGGAGCACCGATCCTTTCCTTGCAGGAAGTCCGGGACTGCGCCTATGTCACGCTCGCCGACCGGCTCGACGGCACCTATCTGGACACGCGGAAAGGAGGCGATTGTGTAGTCAGGGAGCTGGAAGCGTTCAAGGACGACAATTTACGCGGCGATGCACTCGGGGACTGGCGGGCGTTGAGGATCGTCTCTCCGCATACGCCGTTCCTGCTCGACGAGTTCCAGGGACATTTCTCCATTGCCTGCAAGGACCGTCACGGCCATCCGCCGCTGATTGAAGTGCATCACGACGGCGAGTTGCTGCTCGTAGCTCCATCGAAGGAATTCGATGACGTTTTCGACAAGGCCATCGATAACCTCGCCAAGGCTTTCGATCTGGATCCGCGCGTAAACATCAGCGCTCGTGGTATGCCCGATATTCTCGATGGTGGACGTGACCTGTGCGACCTTCGGGAACATCTTGAGGAAAACGTCCGCACTGCCAGCAAGGCGCTACGGATCTCGGTGGACCTCGTCCATCCAGTGGCTGGTGCAACGACCGTCAAATCCCTGATCGACGATCTCTTCACGTCTTTCGGAATCGCGCCTGTATGGCCTGATCTCGACAGATATTCGGCGCGTCTGGTCTCGCCGTGGCCCGCACACCATGAAGATGATGACGAGAGGAGTGCCTTTTTGCTGGACGCTGCAACGGTCGCCGTCGCCCTGGCCTGCAAGGCGCCACTACCGGCGCGAAAGCTGAACGTCCCTGATGCCAGAGCAAGAGAGCAGGAACTCGTCAAGCTGCTGAAGCAAAGCGGCATCCCGGTTCCCGTATGGTTGCTCGACATGACACATGACATCAGCCGGCGGAATCTTCTTTCCGCGCTGGCCGCCGCGGCCGGGATCAACGATGGTGTGCTCCGTGAAGCACTCCTCGGAGACGACGGACTCGTCAACCTCTGGCTGAGGGGATGCGGGAACCGCCAAGGTCTTCTCGACAAAATAGACAACCCGGGCCTGCACATGGCCGCTGCCGCACAGGGGTGGTTTCGTGCAGCCGCCCACGGTTGTCTGCTGCGCGCAGAGGAGGAGGATGCCGAAGGTCGCTGCCATTTCACCAACGCGCCGGTTCCGCGCAACCGCCCTGTCGAGCTGTCCACTGGTTTGTACGGAGTCAAGGTCAGCGCCTTCTCGGGACGTGAAGGACGTTGGGAGTCATTCAACAGCCCGAAACGAGAAACACTCGTCTCTCCACTTGCTCTCGCAGAACACAGATTGCGCTCGATTCGAGTGAGGCGCCCGGGCGGGCAACCGGACGTACCGATACTGATTTCGTCGCCGACGAGCGCCGGCCTGTTCGCAAGCCTGGTTTACGTCCACAACGATCTTCCACCGGAGTTTTCATTGTTCGATGCCTTGCGTACCGAAAACAGGAAACCCGACAAACTCGTATTTCGCGATGTGGATAATTACTTTCGCCGTTACCGAATTGGCCGTTACGAATCGTTACCGAGCCGGATGGCATCACGTGATCGAGACATCGGCATCATCACCTTTGTCAAGATGGTCTTCGAAACCGCCCAACGAATCGGCAGGCCGATACACGTCTTCCGAGGCTTGCCCAGGCCGGAGCCCGGATATGTCAGCTTCGATTTCCTGCCCGAGCACCTCGTCGCCGCACTGGGGGGAACGTCGTTCCGGATCGAGCAGCTCCCGTCCAGGATCCATCTGCTCCGCGTCGTCGAAGAGATCGCTTCGATCGCCGGCATGGGGCTTGAGCTGGCTGCCCGCATCGCCGATCCCGAGACCCGCTTCGCTGCCGCGTGCGACGCGATCATGCGAATCGATCGGATGGACGAAGGAAAGGCGAATGCCAGGAGCTTTCTCCGGCACTCGCTACTGAATTTATTGGAGGACAAGGCAACCATGAGCACGGAAAGTGACAACGTCATCGTCCGCTTCGCGGAATCGATGTCCCATGTGCAGCGCGCGCCGATACGCTCGGACGGAGATACCGTTCCGGAGATGGGGCTCCGGGAAGCACTCGCCGCCGTCGAAGCTGCCGGACAATTGGGGCAGATTTCACGCGACAGCCTGATCCATGCGGTCATGGGTTCGCTCGACAAGGAATTGGCCCGAAAAAACCTCTTTTCGAGCAAAACGACACGGAAAGAGGCCACGCTGGAGTCGTCGCTCCTGGCCGCAGCCGAAATTTTTGTTGACGACGTTTGGCCGAAAGCCTTCGGCAATACATCACCCCCTTCTCGACAGCGCCGGATCGCATTGGCGATCTATCGCATGAGTTTCGAACGCGCCGCACGTGCGGCGCGCGGCGCCAACGATGAACCGAATGAGGAAACCCATCATGACTCTTGACACCATCAAGCCCTACCTCGGCAGCATTGACAAGCTGTTGAGTACCGCCAGGGGCGACAAGGGAAAGGAGTACGTTCAACCGGCGCTCAAGAATCTCGGCTCCGTGGCCATCCCCTTGATTCGCGAGGTCATCGCGCCGGCATCGTTTCGGAACGCCGACCCGGAGATCACGGATATCCTGGATCTCGACGGCATCCGGCGGGTGCGTGCCGTGGCCAACAAGTTCAAGTATGGCGAGCGATCGCGAGGACTCCAGGTGCTTCGTTACTTCCGCGCCGGCGGATCGATGCCTCAAAACAGGACCGCGTTTGCGAGTGGGGATCGCCCCAGCGTCGCCTACGATCTCAACACGATCGTATTCGGCGACAGTGCGAATCATGGTAATCGCGTCCTTCCCGTCAAGGCAGCGGCACAGTATTCCGATGCAGTCTCAATCCAGCCGTACACCGACTGCGTCGATACCTCCTTCCACAACCGGGCGGCCGAAGACGGGACGCTGTTCGACGCCGAAGCCAAGAGGAACAGTTCGAACATCTTCGAGCGACATGTCCTGCTCCCGGGAACGCTGCTCGTTCAGACAATTTCTTTCAATGGCCGAACGGCACCACCGATCGCGATTGAGCATCTGTTGCTTGCCGTTGGCTTGGCGGGCGCATACGGAGGCCAGACATCCGTCTATGGCGTGAACGTCCGCAACCACGTCGGCGGTATCTACGCCACCCGTTTCGAGCGGGATGTTGCAAGCCCATACGTCGTGCTACGCAAGGTGCGGGAGCGTACAGGCGACAGGCCGGCTCTGGAAGACGTGCGAACGGCTCTGACCGGAGCTTTTTCCGATGCCATGCCAATACACGTCTCCGGGGGGGAAGTACATCAGCTTCAGATGCAGATGATCGAGGCGCTTGAAAGCAACGACGCTGAAATGCGCCAGCGCTATACCGAAGCCCAAGGCAGGATCGGCGAATTCTTCGATCACTGGTTTGCAGGGTTCGGATCGAAATAATGGAGGCCAACACCGCGACTCGTATCCGGGCGACGACTCTCACGCCCTTTCACTATCACAGCCTGGCCGTGCCTTCAGGCACGGCAACACTGGCCCCGTATCTGGCGGATCGTGCGATGAGCTACGCACTCGCCTCCGCCATGGGCGCTCTCGCAGCTTCGCCCGCCTTGCCGAAAAAGAACTACCTGCGCGACCTCCGCGCCTTTCCCTGGCTGGCGTCGATTTTCGAGGCCCGTGCGCCACGACTCATGCGCCCGCTCGGCAAACGGTTGAACCTTGATGCCGAAGGCGGGTATCAGAAACGAATCCATGACGCGACCGGCACCGGCAATCTGAAAACGTGGTTTTTCATTCAGGAAGTCCCGCCCGGTACGGTCTATCACGGCGCGATTTTCGGCCCCGATCCCTTCCTGCTGGCGGGAGGAATCGAGAATCGCGACGTGGGACGGATCGTCGTTCGTATCGGTCGCCATCTCGGAGGAATACTGGCCCTGGACCGTTGCGAGTCCGATGACAACGACAAGGTGCGGCTCAACGCATGGACCGCGGATTTGGCAGGGTACGACGTGGACAACGATCCGTTGATGAGCGTCGACGTCTACGCCTTGCACGATATCCAGATCACTGCTCCGATGCCGTTGAGCGCCGCTGCCGAGAGAGTCGGCGCTTGGCGCGAGCTGGGTCGTTGAAAGAGAGCCGTGAGCACACTCCCGGCATTTCGCGTAGCGCGACACTGCGTTCCAAGCGGACCGGAAGGCCTGTCGCCGCTTCAGGAAAGAATCCTTCGCGATCCGTCCCCGGTGAGGATCTTCTCCGCCCCTACCGGAGCCGGTAAAAGCTACGCGTTCCAGCGAGCCGTCGTCCAATACGGTAAACGCGTACTGTTCGTGGTGCCTACGCGACGGCTCGCCCAGAATCTGGCGCGATCCTTGATCGAAGATCCGGGACAACCGACGGATGAAGCGATGCGGAGGGTCGTTGTATGGACTTCCGACGAACAGGCGCGCCTCAAGGCGGAGAATCCGGAGATGAACGCTGGCAGGCTGCGCTTCCGGCAGATACGAGGTCTGGAATTGCCGGAAGGCGGTTGCATGATCATCGCAACACCGGAATCGGTTGCCTGGATGCTTTTGCATCCGTCGTATCGTCCGCGTGGCGCCCCGGCGATCGATCTGTCCGATCTTGTCCGTTTCGACCATGTCGTCTTCGACGAATTCCACACGATTGGAGCGCGGGGCCTGGGCCTCGCCGCGGCGATCGTCCAGGTTGCCGCGAGGGTTTGCGGCAGCGCGCACGTGACGTTTCTCAGCGCCACACCGATCGACATCAGGAGGCCGCTTGTCGCCTTCGGCATTCCTGTCGAGTGCATTCAAGCCGCCTCCGAGCAAGTCGTCACCGGAGACGAAACCGCCACGGGCGACGCACGCGCAGTTCACGGCGACGTCGATTACCGATTCGTCGAAAGCGGAACGATGTTGGGTACGTTGCGCACGAACGAACGTGCTGTGCGCGCCTGTCTGGACGGCGAGCGGCAGGTCGTCATCGTCTTCGACTCCTTGGGGGATCTCAATCGGGAAAAACAGGACCTCGCCGAGTGGTGCGAGGCGATGGGCGTACCCCGATCCGAGCGCCTTGCGCTCAATTCAATCGACGATTCCACCGCGACAGGTGACGACGACCTCTTCGACATCGGCATACAGCGTGATCCGATGAGCTACAAGATATTGCTTGCGACATCGGCGGTGGAGATGGGCGTCACATTCCACGCCGGATTGATGGTCATGGATCCGGGCCATGACGCCGCCTCGTTCATGCAACGGGCAGGCCGTGTGGCACGAGGAGATCAGCCGGGAGAAGTCATCGTCCGCATTAACGCACGAAGCGTCGATCGGGCGCCTTGGCTGAAAACGTTGATGGAAGAACTTCCCGATGATGGTTCATCCATCGAGATCGGCCACTTCACGAAGATTGTTCTGACCTCTGATCGAAAGAAATTCAACTGTTCGGGAGACGATTTCTCGGACGATCCTCCAAGAACCTTCAGATCCATGCCACAAAGGGCAGTCTGGTGTGCTGCCGTCTTCTGGGCCGCGCTGGAGAGAGCAGGTCATCTGCGCCTGGGCCAGCGGAGAACCTTGGGGAGTTTCTCACCGCCCAAAGCCAAGTACATACTGGCGCGCCTCAGCGAAATAGACGAATCGGGACTCGAATCAGCCGGAAAATGGACGAAGTCCTTCCTGCACGAAGCGCTACGTTTTCGAATCATCCTTCCGAGGATCAAGGTAGTGGATGCCACCGGAAACCGTCGTTCCGTGCCATGGAACATGTACGCATCGCACGTTGATCTGCGTAACGCACCTTTCGTCATGAAAGACAATGGAGATATCGAACTACGACTCGATCGAAGACTCGACGAAGTGGTGCGAACCAGCGAGACGACACGGTGGAGTCGACACGTGGAGGCGTTGTTCCCTCACGAACACCAAGTCGTCCGGATCGACGATAAAGAACAAGGCAACGCATGGCTTCGAGTTGCGAAGGTGGCTCTGAGATCGCCACTCAGCGCCAAGCAACAGAGAGCCCTTGAGGCCGCTTGCGTTCTGGTTCGATTATCGAGGATCGTCCCGCTTGACGACGCTGGGAATGCAGGAGCGGCAGGTGAAACCGTCATCCTTTGAGTTGCAGGAAACACCCGATGAAGATGAGCGACGAGAGATACGGCAACTGCATGGAACAGTCGGATGCAATACCCTCGGAGATCATTGAATTCTCCCGCTTGGTGGAAACGGAAGGACTGCACGGATTGAATTTTCAACACATCTCATTATGTACGAGAAGGGCATGGTTCCATCTGAACCGGATCGACTACGCGCATCTTGACGAACGCATGGCCAACGGTACGGTCATGCATGAGACGAGCAGACCACGAGATCGATCCGTCGAAGGCTTGATAGGACTCGCACCGGATCGAATCGACTGGCAAAATCGGATCGTCGTGGAGGCGAAGGCCCGCTCCGGCGCAAAAACAGCCGTCTCCCGGCAGACGGCGTTCTACGCCTTGCTGCTTTGGGCCTCCACCGGACAGCCGTGGCGAGCCCAAAACGACATCATCGAGGAGCGCCGTAGCCGACCGGTCGTCATCGATCCGGAAGTTGTTGATGAAATGCTCGATCTGGCGCGCAAACTCGCGACGCTGAACAGACGGTCCGACCCGCCGCCAGCGAAACGGAAAAAACTGTGCACGTCCTGTTCGTATCGATTCTTGTGCGGGATGACTTGATGGAAACACTGTACCTCACCAAGGACGCCAAGCTGGCGAGAGAGGGATCCACGCTTCTCGTACGAATCCCGGACACACCGAAGCGACGCATTCCAGTATCCGGTCTCAGGCACGTAGTGGTTACAGGTGAGGCTGGACTGACGACGCGACTCCTCAGTCTTTTCGGGAAAAGCGGCGTTCGCGTCACAGTTCTGGATTGGTACGGCAACGTTTCCGGAACCTTCGAGCCGGTGCGTTCCCCTGCTGCCGGCCGCGTGCGTCTCGCGCAGGCAGAACATGCACTGGATCCGGAAAAAGCGATGTTCCTGGCGCGCTCATTTGTCGAGGGTGCTCTCGGCAATATGATCGTCAATCTGCGCTATCGTTCCTACCGTGGCAATACGGAAGTCGATTCGTTCATCGACAAGATTCAGAAAATCAGGAAAGACCTTTCAAGGGCGCAATCTATAAACGAGTTGATGGGATTCGAAGGCAGTGCCAAGGGTTGGTACTACATGGCATGGCCCGTAATCGATACCAGGTTGGAGTTCGGACTTCGCAAGCGGAGACCACCCAACAACAGAATCAACTGTCTCATATCCTGGTTTAACGGTCTGGCGTACACGATGACTCGAAATGAAATAGCAAAGACGCATCTGGATGACAGCATCTCTTTTCTGCACTCGCCAAGGGAGGCACGTCATTCCCTTGCGCTGGATTTGTCCGAAATCTTCAAGCCGGCAATATGCGACACATTGATCTTCGAGACTGTGCTTCGCAATAGACTCCGGGAAGACTGGTTTCATCAAGAGAACGGCGTTTGCCGCCTTTCACAGGCAGGAAGACAGGCGACCCTGCAAGCATGGGTATCGAAGACGGAAACGCGTGCGAACGGCAAAGATTCCATGAGATCATCGATTTTCGAGCAAGCGTTCGCACTCGAACGCCACATGCTCTCCCTGGCGCCATACCGGCCATGGTTGCGCAAGGTGTAATCATGTATGTACTTATCGCTTACGACGTACAGGCGGAGAGAACAGAAAAATTCAGAAAGATTCTGTCCAAGTACCTGATTCACGAGCAGAATTCCGTCTTCGCCGGTGATTTGCCCATGTCTGAACTCAAAAGACTGCGCGGAGAGATTTCCAAAGTCGCAATGGCCGATGACAGACTCATGGAAGTCATTTCCGAGAATCGTCATAACATATCGGTATCCATACTGCGAAAGAATGAATCCAATGGCGTTCTGGAAGTGGAGGACCACGCGCACCATTTGCACGGAGCAGATGTTCTTTGAGCTCTGATGTTACTACCCGCCTTGGTGGTGCAGAATCGCTGGGAGCGCGTAGCCAAATATCCCCCGGATCCCACCATGATCATCGAATTCAGCAAGTTGTTCTGTCTGTATGATGTTGCTTTTCGGAGGGTAATCGTTCCCCATGAGGGGTTAGGAGCTCGCAATCTCGATCATGACCCGGAATGGCGCGCACTGTAATCGTTCCCCATGAGGGGTTAGGAGGAGTGTATCCAGCCCGGACCATTCGGGCGCGGTTGGCGTAATCGTTCCCCATGAGGGGTTAGGAGTTGCTCGAGCATATGCGGGTGTACAGGGGCATCCAGGTAATCGTTCCCCATGAGGGGTTAGGAGACGTCCGCATATCTGCGCCGCAAAGAATCGTCGTTTGTAATCGTTCCCCATGAGGGGTTAGGAGCCGTTCTGACCGACAGCGGCGCGAAGTTTGGTCCATGTAATCGTTCCCCATGAGGGGTTAGGAGGCCGTCTCCGGGCGGATGCGGCGGCGCAGCGCGCGGGTAATCGTTCCCCATGAGGGGTTAGGAGTTGCACTTCAAGGCGTTGGTCGCCGTGCGGTATTGGGTAATCGTTCCCCATGAGGGGTTAGGAGGGCATCGAACACGTAGCCACGGCCCGGCACGAAGCGGTAATCGTTCCCCATGAGGGGTTAGGAGGAGAGCATAGACGAGTGTTGGCAACGGAATTTAGATGTAATCGTTCCCCATGAGGGGTTAGGAGTGGTTGTACATGGACGCCTGCAGCCGGCCCTGCCGTGTAATCGTTCCCCATGAGGGGTTAGGAGGAGGCCGGCGAAGTCGTGGCGGACAATGGTCGCGACGGTAATCGTTCCCCATGAGGGGTTAGGAGAATGGCGACTCGCATCGGACGGGAGCCACTGCTACGGTAATCGTTCCCCATGAGGGGTTAGGAGCTCAGTGACTGTGCGCCGGAAGCGCTGGAGGTGCTCGTAATCGTTCCCCATGAGGGGTTAGGAGCGCTGCGGCCTGCCCGTTATCGCGACCGGATACGTGGTAATCGTTCCCCATGAGGGGTTAGGAGATGAACAAGCCAGTGGAAATCATCGAGCTCCGGGCGGGTAATCGTTCCCCATGAGGGGTTAGGAGAGCTTCGCGGACGGGACATCCCCGCAGAATCGGCGTGTAATCGTTCCCCATGAGGGGTTAGGAGGTGGTATTTCTCAATGAAGTTTTTTCGCCAGAAGTCGTAATCGTTCCCCATGAGGGGTTAGGAGCCTCCCGTACTTGCGGCCCCTGCTTAAGCTTCCTGGCGGTAATCGTTCCCCATGAGGGGTTAGGAGTGCCCCCCTTGGGCTCCGAGCCGAGGCGCGCCCGGAGGTAATCGTTCCCCATGAGGGGTTAGGAGTCGTTCTCGCCGGCCCGAATCTGGCGATAGAACTGCCGTAATCGTTCCCCATGAGGGGTTAGGAGATCATCGACTCGGCGAGCGACGAATGGGAGGGCGCCGTAATCGTTCCCCATGAGGGGTTAGGAGTCGTCCGGCGCCAAGTGCGCGGACGCACCTTTGGCGGTAATCGTTCCCCATGAGGGGTTAGGAGGAGATTCATGATTTTGTATTTCCGCATCATGTCCTGGTAATCGTTCCCCATGAGGGGTTAGGAGGACTGCAACGGAGAAGGCATGGTTGATCCCGTGAGCGTAATCGTTCCCCATGAGGGGTTAGGAGACGATCGCGCGCTTGTGCTCGGTGAGCCGCAGGGCCGGTAATCGTTCCCCATGAGGGGTTAGTCTCTTACCCGTGAAGTCTTCGACAAAACGACAAAGATTCTTCCGCCAACCGGTATTTGGTCCCGGCTATGCCGGGTTGGGAGGATGACGAGGGCGGAGTGACGGTGCCGGTGTGCCTGCCCGCGATCCTCGACATCGTGATCTACCTGTTCGTGAACGCGATGACCACGGTGTCCGCGGTGGTGTTCCTCTACGGCCCGGACACGACGCTGGCCTCCGTCGCGGTGCTGAACATGGACGACGCGGGGGACATCGCCCCCGCCGCGGCCATGGGCATGATGATCTTCTACACCGCGGCCTCGGTGCGCCTCGTGCATTTCTTCGTGGCGAAGTTCCTCCAACGCCGCACCCAGGCTTGGCGCAGGCGGTGATACGGACCATGGACAGTCCGTTCCGGTTCAGGGATGACCGTGTCCCTGGCCCAACGGGCGCGCGGCAGGCGCCATAATCGGCCCATGCGTTTCTTCAACACCGAAGGGCCGATGCGCCCGGACGACCACTACGCCATCCAGCCCCTGGACCGGATGGACGTCGATGAACTTCTGGCTCTGATTCGGGCCAAGCGCTACTTCGTGCTGCACGCACCGCGCCAGACCGGCAAGACCTCCGCGCTCATCGCCCTGCGCGACCTGCTCAACCGCGGCGAAGTGGGCCACTTCCGGTGCGTGAACGTGAACGTCGAACCCGCCCAGGTGGCGCGCGATGATGTGGCGCGGGGCATTCGCGCCGTCCTCAGTGGCCTGGCCATGAACGCACGGCGGCTGGGCGACGGCTACCCGGACGAGGTTTGGCCGGATGTCCTGGCGAAGGCGGGGCCGGAAGACGCTCTCAAGGAGCTGCTCGCTCGCTGGTGCGAAGCGAACCCTGTGCCGCTGGTGCTGTTGGTGGACGAGATCGACTCGCTGGTCGGCGACACCCTGCTCTCGGTGCTGCGCCAACTCCGCGCCGGCTACGAGCAACGCCCCGAAGGCTTCCCGCAGAGCGTGGTGCTGTGCGGGGTACGCGACATCCGCGACTACCGCATCCGGTCGAGCACCGGCGAGGTCATCGCCGGCGGCAGTCCGTTCAACGTCGCGGCGAAGTCGCTGCGCATGGGCGACTTCACCGAAGCGGAGACGCGGGCGCTGATGGCACAGCACACGGAGGAGACCGGCCAGCGGTTCTCGTCGTCGGCGCTGGATTCGGTGTGGACGCAGACCCGGGGCCAGCCGTGGCTGGTGAACGCGCTGTGCGCGGGGGCGTGCTTCGACAACAAGGCGGGGCGGGACCGCTCGCGCGCCATCGAAGTGGACGACGTCTACGCAGCGCGGGAGGAGTTGATTCTCTCGCGGCGCACGCATCTGGACCAGTTGGCGCACAAGCTGGAGGAGGCGCGGGTGCGGCGGGTGGTCGAGCCGATTCTGAGCGGCGGGGAGGCGCGGCACGAAATTCGGGACCTGGAGTACGTGCGCGACTTGGGCCTGATTGACGGGAACCAGCCGCCGCGCATCGCGAACCCGATTTACCGGGAGGTGGTGCCGCGGGAGCTGGGCTACATCTTGCAGAGCAGCCTGGACCAGAACCCGGCGTGGTACATGGACGACGACGGCGGCTTGAACATGACGAAGTTGCTGACGGCGTTCCGCACGTTCTTCGGGGAGCATTCCGAGCACTGGTTGGGGCGCTTCGGCGACTACCCCGAGGCCGGTCCGCAGCTCATCTTGCAGGCGTACTTGCAGCGGGTGGTGAACGGGGGCGGTCGCATCGAGCGGGAGTACGGGTTGGGACGGGGCCGGACGGACCTGCTGGTGCTGTGGCCGCGGGAGCCTGGGCAGCCGTCGGACCTGTGGGAGCGGTTCGTGGTCGAGTGCAAGGTGCTGCGCGACTCGGACCGCAAGAGCCTGGAATGGACGGTCGAGCGGGGCGTTAAGCAGACGTTGGGCTACATGGCGAAGTGCGGAGCGGAGGAAGGGCATCTGGTGGTGATCGACCGCCGTAGCGGCACGGAGGAGCGCCGGCGTAGCGAGGGCGAAACGGGTGGAAGCGAGGAGCGCCGGCAGGACGGGTGCGGGGTAGTCATCTGGACGCTGTAGCGCATCGTCCAGCATGGCAAGGGCCTGTTTCCTCCGCTTTTGGCTGGTCGGCACCGGTATTTCAGCCCATGGATGGTCCGTTCCGGTTCAGGGATGACCGTGTCCCCTGGCCCAACGGGCGCGCGGCAGGTGCCATAATCGGCCCATGCGCTTCTTCAACACCGCAGGGCCGATGCGCCCGGACGAGCACTACGCCATCCCGCCGCTGGACCGGATGGACGTCGATGAACTCCTGAGCCTGATTCGGGCCAAGCAGTACTTCGTGCTGCACGCGCCGCGCCAGACCGGCAAGACCTCCGCGCTCATCGCCCTGCGCGACCTGCTCAACCGCGGCAAGGTCGGCAATTTCCGGTGCGTGCATACCAACGTGGAGGTTGGCCAGGTGGCGCGCGACGACACCGCGCGTGGCATCCGCGCCATCCTGAGCCGGCTGGCCATGCGCGCGCGGCTGTTGCACGACAACTTTCCGCACGAGTCGTGGCGCGCTGTGCTGGAAGCATCGGGGCCGGACGATGCACTGGGCGATCTGCTGTCCAACTGGTGCGTGGCGAACCCTGTGCCGCTGGTGTTGCTGGTGGACGAGATCGACTCGCTGGTCGGCGACACCCTGCTCTCGGTGCTGCGCCAGCTCCGCGCCGGTTACGAACAGCGCCCCGAAGGTTTCCCGCAGAGCGTGGTGCTGTGCGGGGTGCGCGACATCCGCGACTACCGCATCCGGTCGAGCACCGGCGAGGTCATCGCCGGCGGCAGTCCGTTCAACGTCGCGGCGAAGTCGCTACGCATGGGCGACTTCACGGAAGCCGAGACGCGCACGCTGATGGCGCAGCACACCGAGGAAACCGGCCAGCGCTTCTCGCCGGCAGCGCTGGATTCGGTGTGGACGCAGACACGAGGCCAGCCGTGGCTGGTGAACGCACTGTGCGCGGGGGCGTGCTTCGACAACAAGGCCGGGCGGGACCGCTCTCGGACCATCGAAGTGGACGACGTCTACGCGGCGCGGGAGGAGCTCATCCTGTCGCGGCGCACGCATCTGGACCAGTTGGCGCACAAGCT
The DNA here is from genome assembly GCA_958295835.1 of uncultured Gammaproteobacteria bacterium. Lineage (GTDB taxonomy): Bacteria > Pseudomonadota > Gammaproteobacteria > HK1 > HK1 > HK1. The sequence goes on along the minus strand of OY282378.1, from coordinate 1,120,943 downwards.
GGAGGAGGCGCGGGTGCGGCGCGTCGTCGAGCCGATTCTAAGCGGCGGGGAGGCGCGGCACGAAATTCGCGACCTGGAGTACGTGCGCGACTTGGGCCTGATTGACGGGAACCAGCCGCCGCGCATCGCGAACCCGATCTACCGGGAGGTGGTGCCGCGGGAGTTGGGCTACATCTTGCAGAGCAGCTTGGACCAGAACCCGGCGTGGTACGTGGACGACGACGGCGGCTTGAACATGACCAAACTGCTGACGGCGTTCCGCACCTTCTTCGGGGAGCATTCCGAGCACTGGCTGGGGCGCTTCTCCGACTACCCCGAGGCGGGACCGCAGCTTATCTTGCAGGCGTACTTGCAGCGGGTGGTGAACGGGGGCGGTCGCATCGAGCGGGAGTACGGGTTGGGGCGAGGTCGGACGGACCTGCTGGTGCTGTGGCCGCGTGAGGCGGGTCAGCCGTCGGACCTGTGGGAGCGGTTCGTGGTCGAGTGCAAGGTGCTGCGGGATTCGGCCCGCAAGAGCCTGGAGTGGACAGTCGAGGAGGGCTTGAAGCAGACGTTGGGGTACATGGCGAAGTGCGGTGCGGAGGAAGGACATCTGGTGGTGATCGACCGCCGTAGCGAGGAACGCCGGCGTAGCGAGGGCACGGAGGACCGTCAGGGCAGCGAGGGCGAGGCGGGTGGAAGCGAGGAGCGCCGGCAGGACGGCCGCAAGGTGGTCGTCTGGACGCTGTAGCGCATCGTCCAGCATGGCAAGGCCAATCGCGACAGACTGTACATCGCCGAACGGCACACCACTTCGCACCCTGCCCCACCGACCGGAGCTCGTGCCAACGAAAGCGGAGGAAGCTCCAGGACATACCGCCGGTCAACCGTCATCATGTTGGTTTCTGTCTATTCGTATCACCACCCATACGGGAGAGGCGCGCGTGAGCTATGTCGAAAAATCACTCGTAACCGGCGAGCACATCGTACATGAGGGCCATTTCCATTGGACCTCCAAGCTGGCCGCCGTTCTATGGCTTTGTCTCGTATTGCCAGGGCTGATCATGCTGATCCGTATCTGGACTACGGAGATCGCCGTTACGAACCGCCGGCTGATCTACAAGCGCGGCTGGATCGCTCGAAAGACGGACGAGATGAACCTCAACCGGATCGAAGAGGTCAACCTGGAGCAAGGGGTTTTCGGCAGGCTGCTCGGCTATGGCAAGGTGGTCTGCAGGGGAACCGGAGCGGGCGACATCGAGCTGCCGACCATAGATGATCCGTTCCGGCTCAAGAGGGAGCTGCAGGAAGCTCAGGTGAAGGCCGAAGGGAGGTAGCCATGCCCATCCGAAGCGCCCCGACTACGGGAACACCACACTGGAGGACCTGACCCGCGCCTTGCTCCGGCCGATCGGGCCGACGGCAACACCACGGCCACGCTGACGCTCTCCCTCACCGGTGATGACCGTGTCCCTGGCCCAACGGGCGCGCGGCAGGTGCCATAATCAGCCCATGCGCTTCTTCAACACCGAAGGGCCGGTGCGCCCGGACGACCACTACGCCATCCCGCCGCTGGACCGGGTGGACGAGAGAAGCTGCGGGACCTGATTCGGGGGGATGGAGACAGCGCCGAGGTGCACGAAGGACGCGGGCGGAGCCGCCGCGCCGGAGAACGGCAACCGCGGGTGCGATCGCTTCCCGGCCTCGCGAACCTCTCGGTTCCATACATGCCAGGAGCGCCCCGGCGCGGAGACGTCCGATGAGCATCGAAATCGTCAGCACGGTCCAGGACCCTGCCTGCACCGAGGGGTTCGTCGGCCGCCACCTCCTCCTCGACGTCCAGACCTCGACTCCGCGCGGGATCACCGAGACCACCGCGGTCCACCACCTGCTCGAAGGTCTCTCGAACGCCCTCGACATGACCCTGGTCTATCCGCCGATCGTCGCCCGGTTCCCGTTCGCGGCGAACGAGCTGAGCCGCTTCGTCGAATCGCTCAAGGCCGAGGGGATCCAGGCCAACGCGGTCTACGCAATGGAGCAGCTCCTGGCGAGGCGGCAGAACGAGGAAGCCGGCATCTCCGGGATGACGGTGTGGCTCGAATCGCACGCCGCCATCCATACCTGGACCGAGGAGAACTTCTTCTCCTTCGACGCCTACTCGTGCAAGGACTTCGACCCCGAGAAAGCGCTCGACTACGTCCTCCGGTTCTTCGACGTGCAGTCGTACAACGGTCTCGACATCGTGCGCACGATCGACGCGCCGCAACAGGTGCGGGTGATCGACTCGCGCCGGAGGGAGGCCGCCTGAGCCGCCCGGGTCCGCGTCCCGGCCGCGGCGAGATATTCAGCGCGACCTGAACCGGGCCTGCCTGCGCTCCCGGAACGCCGCGTTTCCCTCCGCCAGATCCTCGGAGTGCGCGAGGTTGCGGAACGACGCCGATTCGAGCCTGAGCGCCTCGTCCATCGGCATTCCGTGGACGCGGCGCACGATCTCCTTCGCGAGCTGCTGCGCCAGCGGGGCGCGCGAGGCGAGCTTTTCGGCGTAGGCGAGAGTCTCGTCGAGCAGCCGTTCCTGCGCCACGATGCGGTTGACGAGCCCGATCCGGTGCGCGTGCCCGGCGTCGAACAGATCGCCGGAGAGCACCATCTCCATCGCGTTGCCGAGGCCCACGATCTCCTTGAGCCTGACGAGGCCACCGTCGCAGGCGTGGAAACCCCACTTCACGTCCTGCAGCCCGAACTCCGCGTTCGGGGAGCAGAAGCGGACGTCGCAGGCCAGGGCCAGCTCCAGGCCGCCGGAGACCGCGTAGCCGTTCACCGCGGCGACGACGGGCTTGAAGACGTCGAGGGTGCGGGTGATGCCACCGAAGCCGGGGCCGTTGGTGTACTTGCGCTGGAACTCGGGCGCCGGGGTTCGGGCGAAAGCCATCGTATAGGTCTTCAGGTCCGCGCCCGCGCAGAACGCCTTGGTCCCCGCACCGGTGACGACCGCCACCCTGGCTTCAGGGTCGGCGTCGAACTCCCTCCATCGCTCGACCAGCGCATCGTTCGCCTCGAAGTCCAGCGAATTCATCTTCGCCGGCCGGTTCAGGGTGACGAGGCGCACGTGGCCGTGCGCCTCGTAGAGGATGTCGTCGCTCATGGGGATGGGACCTCCGATGAATCCTCCACCGCGAACAGGGGGATGCCGTCGATCTCGCCGGTGACGCGGACGGCGGCGCCCAGCGGCGGCTCGTGCTCCCAGCCTTCGAGGTTCCCGGTCAGGCGCGGCCCGGCGTCGAGATCGACCAGCGCCACCGCGAAGGCGTCGCGGTGGGCGAAGGCGCCGGCCGGGCGGCGCACCACCGTCCAGGAGACGAGCCGGCCGCGGCCGGGCGCCTCGGTCCGGTCGAGCGCGTCGTTGCCGCAGCTCCGGCAGCGGGCGGCCGTGCCCGCATCGACCGCTCCGCACCGCGGGCAGCGCATGACGGTGACGGAATGCAGCTCGGTCAAGAGGTTCTTGCCGCTCGAATCTTCGACGAATCCCACGGGCGGATCGACTGGGAAGTGGGCGTTGGGTTGCCGTTCGGATGACGATAACATCGGCTTGGTACGCATGCGATGGTGGGTGCGCCCGAATGAATCGCTACAAGGCGGTGCTGGAGCACAAGCGCGACATCCTCGCCAAAAGGCCCGACAAGGCCGAGGTCGAGGTGGGCGTGAGCAGCCGGCAGGTCGGCGGCCTGAAGAGCGTCGTCAAGGCCCGCGGCTTCGAGATCATCGTCGATATGCCAGGCGGATTCGACAGCGAGGACGCCGGGCCGCGACCCGGCGAGCTGGTGCTCGCGGCGCTCGCCGCCTGCCACGAGATCACGTACCGCCTCTACGCGGACTATCTGGGGATCCCGCTCGATTCGATTGCGGTGAACGTTTCCGGCATCTCCGACGCCCGCGGCTTTCTCGGCCCGGACCAGGATCCGCCCATCCGTGCCGGCTACCGGCAAATCCACGGCGAAATCGTGGTGGACAGCCCGGCGAGCGACGAAGACCTCGATCGGCTTCGCCGCTCCGTCAACGAGCATTGTCCGGTGCTCGACGATCTGCGCTCGGCGCTTCCGGTGGAGCTCGCATTGCGCCGCCTCGGCGAATGAACGGCAGCTCGACGGAAGTGGACGCCGACGTCACTCCGCGGCCGTGTCCCCCCACGGCCCGGGCGAAGGACGGGCTCAGCCCGCGAACGCGGCGATTCCCGTCTGCGCCCGGCCGAGGATCAGCGCGTGAACGTCGTGCGTGCCCTCGTAGGTGTTGACCGTCTCCAGGTTCATCACGTGGCGGATGACGTGGTACTCGTCGGCGATGCCGTTGGCGCCATGCATGTCGCGGGCCATGCGCGCGATGTCGAGCGCCTTGCCCGCGGAGTTGCGCTTGAGCATCGACACCGCTTCGTGCGCGGCGGCGCCTTCGTCGAACAGGCGCCCGAGCCGCTGGCACGCGGCGAGGCCGAGGGCGATCTCGGTCTGCATGTCGGCGAGCTTCTTCTGCACGAGCTGGTTGGCGGCGAGGGGCCGGCCGAACTGCCGGCGTTCCAGCACGTAGTCGCGGGCCGCGTGCCAGCAGAACTCCGCAGCCCCGAGCGCTCCCCAGGCGATGCCGTAGCGGGCGCGGGTAAGGCATCCGAACGGTCCCTTGAGCCCGGAGGCGCCGGGCAGCTCGTTCCGGCCGGGGACGAACACGTCGTTCATCGCGATCTGGCCGGTGGTCGAAGCACGCAGCGAGAACTTGCCTTCGATCTTCGGAGTGGACAGGCCGTTCATGCCCCGCTCCAGGATGAAGCCCCGGATGACTCCTTCGTCGTTCTTGGCCCATACCACGAAGACGTCGGCAACCGGGGCGTTGCTGATCCAGGTCTTCGTCCCGGACAGCAGGTAGCCGCCATCGACCTTGCGGGCCCGGGTCTTCATCGAGCCGGGGTCCGAGCCGGCGTCGGGCTCGGTGAGCCCGAAACAGCCGATGATCTCGCCGCTCGCGAGTCGCGGCAGGTACTTCCAGCGCTGCGCCTCGTCGCCGCAGGCGTGGATGGGGTGCATGACGAGGCTCGACTGCACGCTGATCGCGGACCGGTAGCCGGAATCGACCCGCTCGATTTCCCTGGCGATCAGGCCATAGCTCACGTATCCGGCGCCGGCGCAGCCGTATCCGTCGATGGTGGCCCCAAGGAGTCCGCGCTCTCCCATCTCGCGCATGATCGCGGGGTCGAAGTGCTCGGTACGGTTCGCTTCGAGGATGCGGGGCATCAGCGCACCCTGCGCGTAGTCGCGCGCGGTGTCGCGGACCATGCGCTCTTCCTCGGTGAGCGCGACCTCGAGCAGCAGCGGGTCGCTCCAGTCGAAGCGTGGTGCGACGGCGCGTCGGATGTGTTCGGCGGGTCGGGCCATGGTCGGCTCTCGCGGTCTTGGGGTCAGGCCGGATCGAAGTAGCCGCGCGGCATGCCGTCCAGCTTCATGCCCTCGATGCGGATGAGCTTTGTGGAGCCGTCGCGGCGTGGCGAGTGGATGTCGCCCTCGTGGTAGACGTGTGCGTTCCCCCGGTGGAGGGTGTAGGTGCGCACCGCCTCGACCACCCCGGGCGTATCGCCGTCGCCTGCCCTGATCGCGCGCCAATCCGTCATTTCCGTGCGACCTTCGACCTGCGCGTAGACCGCCCAGCTCGGTCCGTGGTCGTGCGGGCGGCTGTCGCCGGTACCTTCCTGCACATGGGAGAGGATGCAGAATCGGAGATCCGGATCTTCGTAGAGGATCTTGCGCGCCGAGGTGTTGTCCGGCCCGAAGTGGGTCGCGACGAACCCGTCGTCGTTGCAGGCCCGGCTGCAACACGCCCGGATGGTCTCGCGCGCGGCCGTCGTTTCCTGCTCGCGAAGCGCGGTGCGGCAGTCGTCGGCGAGCTGTTCGAGGGTGTATTCCATGAGGGAAGTCTCCGGGAAGGTCATCTGGCGCTACGGCGGATTATGCCATCGCGGCGTGCGGGTCCGATGCGCTTGCGCTGGCTGCCGCGGTGGCGGTTCGAGGCCGTCAGCCGCCGGGCTCCGGACGCGACGCGCCGCAGCGCCAGCAATCGGTGAACTGGCCTTCCATCCGCTCACTGCACGACGCGCAACGCCACGATGGCTCGGATACGTGCGCCGTCGCCACGGTGGCATCGACGAGAACGCGGGCGCGATCGAAGTCTCGATCGTCCGTGACCCAGATCTCCGGCCAGGTTTCGTTGACGGGGAGCTCGCCCGCGCCGCCGGCCAGGAAGTCGTTGCGGACGATGCAGGGGATGGCGTGGTTCTCGAGCACCTGGCGCACGTGCCCGATGAAGACGCTGTCGTCCGAAGCGTAGACCTTGCGCATGTGCGGCATTATCGCCCGGCAGGCCGGAGGCGACACCCGTCGATGATCCGGACCCGCTCGTCCACGGCGTCGCCGCCTGCCCGCGGCGTTGGCCGGGGGCGCCTGCGATTCCGCCATGTGGCGAGGGTCGGCCGGGCCGGGCGAGCCGCCGCGGGCGCGGCGTCATCCGTCCCACTTCGGATTCCACACGATCTCCCACAGATGACCGTCGGGGTCGGCGATCCACGCGCAGTAACCGCCCCAGCTCACGGTCTCCGGGGCCTTGACCACCGCCGCGCCCGCCGCCTCGGCGCGGGCGGTGAGCGCATCGACCTCGGAACGGGATCCGACGTTGCACGAGAGCGTCGTGCCGGTGAAGCCGTCCGGCGGGGTGGGCTCGACCCCGGCGTAGCGGGCGAGATCATCGCGCGGAAAGAGTGCGAGCCGGGCTCCCGCGAGCTCGAAGTAGACGATCCCCTTCGGCGGGCGGGCGTGCCGGAGCCCGAGACCGTCCATGTAGAAGCGTTCCGAACGTTCGACGTCGGCGACGCCGAGCGTCACCACGCTGATCCCGGGGAGGGCCGTGTCGTTCACGAGCGGGCGAGCCCCGATCCGGGAGACCCCGATCCGGCGGCATCGGAGCCGCCGCCGGGTCCGCAAGCCTCGGAACCGAGGGCCTCGGCGAGCGCACGCTCGCCGGGCGCGAACAGGTAGCTCCCGGTGTCGGCGCGGGAGAATTCGATGAGGCGGTCGTGGAGCCCGTCCCCGGAGACGCCGTACATGCGATCGAGCTGGATCCGGTGGCGTTCCCGCGCACAAGCGAAGGCGAGAAAGTACAGCCCGTGCTTGGCCAGCGTCGCGTACGGCGCGCTGCGCCGGTAGATCTTCATCGCGACACCGTCCTTCGTGACGTCGGTGCGGGCGACGTGCGAGTCGGGGGCGAGCGCCTCGCCTTCGAGCTCGATGCTCTCGGCCCTGGTGCGGCCGATGACCGCCTCCTGGGCGGTCACGTCGAGCGCCGCGAACTTGTCGAGATCGTGGACCCAGCGCTGGGTGAGCACGATGCTGCCTCCGGCGCCCGACCCGGCAGGGACCACCGCGGCTTCGGTGCGCGCCGCGTCGTCCTTGGGGTTCGCGGTGCCGTCCTCGAAGTCGATGAGGTCGCGCGATTCGAAGTAGGTGAATCCGGGCTGCTCGATCTGCAGCGCGAAGTCGTTGCGCAGCGCCGCGTGGAGCGCGAGGGTGCGCGCGACGTTCTCGTCCTCTCCATCTCCCTGGAGCCAGATCCAGAGGTCGCATTGGGTGGCTGGAGCGACGTGGCCGTGGACCCCGCGTACGGTCTCGAAATCGCGCAGATCGGAAGGGACCGAATCCGGCGCCAGCACGGACCAGAGACGGCGCCCGAACGCGACCACGATCCGGGCCGGCCGACCGACGCTGCTCCGCGCCGCCTGCAACGCCGAAACGACGGCGCGGGCCGCGCGTCCGGGTTCGGGCTCGCCGGCGACGCGGTATTCCAGGAATCGGTGGTAGCGCGCGGATTCGTCGAAGATGGCGCGCTGGGGGGTGTCGGCGAGCATCGGGGGGCGTCCTCGGGGTCGAGATTCGCAATGCAGGGGGGGTGTCCGACCGGCTCCGACCTTCACGCGGCAAGGGCATTTACCGCCCTTCTCGGCGTCGCCGGCCTCCTCGGTTCATTCGATGCCGTGCATCGTCTCCTCGATGAGCATGTCCACCACCGCTTCGAGCGCCTCGCGTTCACTCGCACCTGCGGCAATGGCGTCGCGGTAGGTACGGACCTGCCAGTGCGCGCTCGTGCCTCGCGCGATGATCCCGCGGGCATGCTCGACCTCCGCAGTGCAGCCGAGCGCCTCCGCGTCTTCCGCGCAGAGCTCGATCATCTCTTCGAGGAGCTCCGGGTAATCGACGACGGTACCGCGGCCGAAATCCACGAGCCCCTGGTCGATGCCGTACCGCTGGGCGCGCCACCGGTTCTCGGCCACGAACATGCGCGGGTAGCGCCGCCATCGCTGGTTCCTGGCGCGCAACCGGTAGAGCATGCGCAGCCAGCATGCGTACAGCGCTGCAACGCATACGGTGTCCTCGAGCCGCGTGCAGATGTCGCTGATCCGCATCTCCAGGGTCGGAAACCGCACGCTCGGGCGGACGTCCCACCAGATCTTCGTCCCGTCCTCGATCATCCCCGCGCGGATGAGCACGTCGAGAAAGCGCTGAAATTCTCCATGGCTCTCGAACTGCTCCGGTATTCCGGTGCGCGGCATCTCGTCCCACACCGAGATCCGGTAGGACTTGAGCCCCGTTTCGCGTCCCTGCCAGAACGGGGACGAGGTGCCGAGTGCGAGAAGGTGCGGGAGCACGTAGCTCGCCTGGTTCATGAGATCGATGCGCAGCTCGTCGTCGTCGATGCCGACGTGGACGTGCATGCCGCAGATCACGAGACGGCGCACGACTTCCTGGAGATCGTGCTCGATCGTCTGGTAACGCTCCTTCTGGGTGCGCCGTTGCTCGCCCCACACCGCGAACGGATGGGTCGACGACGCGAGGAGCCGCAGTCCATGGGAGCGGGCCACCGACGCGACGGTGCTGCGCAGTCGCTGCAGATCGGAGCGGGCCTCGCCGATGGTGGAGCACACCCGGGTGCCGACCTCGATCTGGCACTGCAGGAACTCCGGAGTGACCTGCCCTTCGAGCAACGCCTCGCACTCCGACAGCATCGTCGGAGGCGCCGCGTGGATGAGGTCGCGCGTGCCCGCATCGACGAGCAGATACTCCTCTTCGATCCCGATGGTGAAGCTCGGCTCTTGCATGGCCGGGAAGGCGCGCGGCGGCGCGGTTGCGTTGTCGAGCCGCTATGGTAGCGTCATTTGCAAATGGATTTCGTGGTCGAGCTCGACCCGGGCGAGGTGAACGTTTGGAGTTGCCGCGTTCCGGCGAGCGTCCCGTTGAACGGAGTCAGCCGGGACAGTATGGTGTCACCTTGTCGCCAGACGCCCTTGACGGACTCTGGGATGCAGGTTCGAGCGGCATCCGGACGAAGCGCCGATGGCAGGGTCCGGGCCGTCAAGGTGCGGGTTCCGTTGCCGTGGCGGATTGGCCGATGCTATCGACATGAGAACTGTGCCGATTTTCCGTAACTAGTGCTTGCCAGAAAATAGATATCTATTTGAATCCAAAGAATAAATGGCGATTCGAGGTTGCGAAGATTTTCCATGTCAGGTAGCTTATGCAGGAATTTCCTCCCCAATCCGCCCATTGTCAGCAATCTTCGCACGACGGACATCCATGAGACAGACACGGAAATCGCAGCTCGCACTCGGTGAAGCACGGATCGAGGATATCAAGCTGGACCACAAGTCCCGCGATGACATTCCAGCGGTTCTCCTGGGTCTCCAGCATCTGTATTCGCACAAGCAGACCCGCGAGAAGCTCTTCTCGCTGTTGGAGGAACACATTCTGCCGGGCACCAATCGCAACGTGGGACGCCCGGGGATGGAGTTGTGGCGGGTCCTGGTGATGGGTGTCCTCAAACAGGGTCTTGGTTGTGACTTCGACCGTCTCCATGAGCTTGTGAACCAACATCGAACGGTCCGCGAGTTCCTGGGCCACGGTGCGTTCTCGCAAGGCGATACCTACGAGTTGCAGACGATCATCGACAATGTATATCTGTTGACCCCTGAGCTTCTGTCAGAGATTGGGCGGTTGGTTGTGGAGAGCGGCCACGCGGTCGCAAGAAAAAAGCCTGGCGAGCCGTTGCGCGGGCGCTGTGATTCGTTTGTGGTCGAGACCGATGTGCACTACCCGACCGATGTCAACCTGCTGTGGGACGCGATGCGGTGTTTGCTCCGGGAGTTGGGCCATGCGGCGAAGAAGTCCAACATCGTGGGCTGGCGCCAGTGGCGCCATCTCACCAAAGAGGTGAAGAGGTGTTTCAACAAGGTGCGCTCGACACGTCGCGCGAAGAGCCGACCGGACCGGGTCGAAGCGTATATCGAACGTTGCCGTCACTTGGCCGACCGAGCCGAGGAGAGTCTCAAGGGGCTGGAACAGGCAGATGTGGCGCAATCGGGCATGGTCCAGTCACTGATTGCCCATGCTCGGCGGCAAATCGACCAGGTCGACCGGCGTCTTCTCAAAGGCGAGACGGTCGCGCACGATGAGAAGGTGTTTTCGATCTTCGAGGAACACACCCGCTGGGTCTCGAAGGGCAAGGCTGGCTGTGCGGTGGAGCTCGGAGTTCCCGTGTGCGTGGTGGAAGACCAATTCCAGTTCATCCTTCACCACAAGATAATGTGGGAGGGGAGCGACACGGAGAGTGCAGTGCCGATCATCGAGGAGACGCAGGCACTGTATCCCGACCTGCGGGTGTGCAGCTTCGACCGTGGGTTCCACAGTCCCGACAACCGGGTGCGGCTCGACGCAATGCTCGACCTCAATGCACTGCCGCGCAAGGGTCGGCTTTGTGTGGCCGAGCGCGAGCGCGAGGAAGCACAAGCATTCGCCGAGGCCAGGCGCCAGCACCCGGCGGTCGAATCGGCCATCAACCACCTTGAGCATCGTGGTCTCGACCGGGTTCGCTCCCGCGGCGCCGATGGGTTTGCACACACCGTTGCATTGTCGATACTGGCCGCCAACGTGCACCGCATCGGTGTGCTTGTGCGACAGCGCGTGCGTGACGCCGAACGACGGCGAAGGCGCCGCGCTGCCTGACCGCGGCCTTCACCTGCGGATGTCGCCCCCCGGTCCGGCACACGGAGACGGGCACGGCCTTCGGTGCCCGGACATCGGGGATGGGGTCCGGTTTGACGCCGAGCGCCCTTCAGTGGTGTCGGTGCGGCCGGCTCCGTGGCTGAAACCTCGCCGACAGTATGGCGGAGCGTCGCAGAGCTCGTGTGGAAGTGGGGGTTTTCTGGCAGACACGAGCTAGCCAAAAGTGAGACAGAATCCGGTCTTGAAAGAAGGCGTATTCCTTTACTGATTAACGATTGTCCGTGGTGGGATCTTCTAAAGGATGAGGATTTGCTTGTCATACCTAAAGATGCCACCACTCTTTTGTCTTATCACAACACAGATGAGGCTTGGACAGAAATATATGAAAAAATAAAAAATGTTGTTTCTGATCTCGAAACAATTTGTACAATTCGATCCACCTTCCGCCAATTCCTGGAGCAAACGGAGATTATAGGTGATCGTGAGGTTAGTCTGAGTTCGAGCTATGTCTTCGGTAGAGTGAGATCCTACGATCGAACAGGCTCTGCCGATTTAGGTAGTCTCGAAGGCCAAATTCCTGGCATAGATAAGATCTTGGATCGGGATACGGTAGTTATTCACGGAGAACCCATGAGTGGTAAGACTGCTCTTGCTAAAATGCTTTGCATCAGGCAGATAGAAAAAGACAAACCCGTCTTGTACATAGATGCTAAAAAACATAATAGTAGATGGAATTTGATAGAATTTAAGCGCACCTTTCACGATCAGTTCTTTGGATCCTGGGATCATTGGTTGAGGAAAACAGACAAACTTGTTGTTATAGACGGTCTTTCTGAGAACAAAGACGCAGTCAAATTCCTTGAAGCCCAAAGATCTGTCTTACAACGTGTAATTATTACTATGGACACCGATATTTATCGCACTTATTACCATGCTGACCAAAGAATCTATTCTTATACAGAGATGCAACTTCGGGAGATCAATCGCTGGCACCAAGAGGAAATGATCCGAAAAACTTTGAAGCAAACAACAGGGCGTGATATATCTGATGGAGAGGTAGATATAATCGAAAGAAAAATAGATGAAATTGTGGATACACGTATTATTCCAAGATATCCATTCTATGTTCTTTCTGTCATTCAGACATTACAAGCTTTCATGCCTCAGGATACCAATATCACTTCGCATGCACATTGCTATTATATTTTCATCCTCGGTCGATTGATGAAGGCTGGTATTGAGAAAGATGATGGTAGTATAAACGCTTGTCTAAATTTTTCAGAGTACCTAGCTAAAGCTATATTCGACAGACGAGAACAAGGTAGATCGCCTGACATTACTTGGTTTGATCAATTCACTCAATCCTATAAAGAAAACTTTGTCATATCTGACGAACAGATACAAAGAATGTGCCATCCTCGGTATGGAATCCTTCAGGAATCAGATGGATTCAGAGTCCGTTATATGGAATTCTATTTTCTTGGGTGTTTTCTTGCTCGAAATAGTATAAAAGAGGCGTTGACCTTACAGAAAATGTGCCAGCGAAGCGAAGTTGAGAGATATCATCTCACCTTGTTGTTTGTCATCCATCACGCCGACGATCATGAGATTCTGGAAAGCATTATCTTGAATACGATGTGTTCTTTGGAGAATGTTCGCCCAGCTACGCTTTCTCGATCTGAAACCGATCGTTTCCAAAGGCTGATTGCATCATTGAAAAGTAATGTACTTACTGATAGCAGTGTTGAAGAGCAGAGACGGGAATCACGAGACAATAATTCTGATCATAAGGATTTTTCTGAAGATTCCAATTTAGAGTACGAAGCCGATGAAATTTTAAAGGTACTCAAGAATAACCGGATTCTTGGCCAAGTTCTTCGAATTCGTCATGGAAATATAGAAAGACGTGCTCTGAAGGATCTCATAGAAGCCATAACTGATGGCGGCCTCCGTGTTGTTAATGCCATCCTGAGTAATGTGGATGAAATAGACGCCCTCGCCCGGTGGGTTGAAGCGAAATATCCACGGGCCAATTCAAAAAAAATAAAGAGAGAGCTAATTTGGCTCTCTTTCCTTTGGACAATGACTAACATCGAGATGGTTGTAGACGCCGTCAATAAAGGCGAGGTCCGTCCCATTTTGAAAGAAGTTGTACGTGAAAAAGATAACCCTGCATATGATCTCATATACTACTTCTCGGAACTCGACAATGCCAATCAATTGAATACGAAAATCTTGTCTGATCTTAAGGAATTATGGAAGAACAGGAACGATTTGTTCATTCGCAGAGTTGCGGCTATGCGGACCCAGTTTTATATGAATACACATAATAGCGAGAGGAAGATCGAGCAGCGATTTTATGAATGTTAAGTACATCTATCGTCGAATTAAGCAATAACTCATACAAGCTAATCTTCGTCGCTGCGCGAAGGCAGTCGAATTCATCTGCGCTGACGACTACCACTGCGTCGTGGCCATGCACGGTCACCTATTGCGGCTGACCCTAGGCGACGAGATGCATGACTTCTGAACCGCGTTTATGTGCTCCATCTGCCACTCAACAATCACCATGGGCTTCAAGTCCACCTTCGAATTCGTCGAAATGCGCAGGAATCCCGACACGACGATCCATGGCAGCCTCACCGATTCGTCTCCGTTCAGCGCATCCTCCCACCACTGGCGGAGTACCACGTGCCGATCCGCGTCCTCGTTGACCTCGTAGAGGAGCACGTTGACGTCAACGACTTTCATTGACGCAACGACATCTTGCGCCGGACTTCCTCGTCATCGAACTCGGCTGCGAGAGACAGCGCCTTGTCGATCTCGACCCGGGGGGTCCCATCCGGACGGTCATTTCCTCGTACCGTTCGTGTTCCCCACCGGGTTGGCTTGATACCGCAAGACCGGCCCGGAGCATCCGATTGAGCAGGCGTGTCATGGACAGCCGCTCGGCACGGGCGCGCGCCCTCAATTCGGCCATGAGATCGTCGTCGATACGCACCGTGCTTCGCATTCGGCGATGCGCCGCGATACACGGGCGTCCGGAAACATCTCGCTCGATTGAATTGGTATCGTTTTGTGGTGCTGTTTCACCATGAAACGTCGTCACGCAAGAACCCTCGCCTCCATCTTCATTCATCCGGCCGGCGGCAACATCCCGTGGAGGGATGTCGAGGCGTTACTCATCAAGTCGGGGGCGGGTTGGGGGGCGTAAATCAGCGAGCGAAAAGGTTCCCGCATCGGCGTACGTCTGTTCGACGTACCGGCGCGTCTTTCACCGCCCCCACCCGGGACCCGGTACGGACAAGGGCGGCGTGGCGAGCATTTGCGGACGGCTGAGGCGGAACGGAGTGGAGCCATGAGAAGTACGATCGCCCTCGGCTTCGAGGACCGGCGCCATCCGGCGCAGCGATGCTCCGCAGCGGCGCTTATTCCGTCCACGGATTGAAGACGGCGACTCCCGCCTTTCGGAAGTCGTTCTCGTCTCGGGTGCAGATGGTCAGGTCGTGGACCTGCGCGGTGGCCGCGATGAACAGATCCGGCTGGCTGAAGGTGATGCCCTGTTTCCGGCCATGAGCCACCATGCGCCGCCACTCCAGGATCACTTCCTCGTCTACGGCGAAGATACGGCCCGCGAACCACGGCCTCAGTACCTGATCGAGCCATGTGGCGAGTTCCGCCTGAAACCGATGGTCCGGATGGCCTTCGATCCCATACCGAATTTCGGCGAGCGTCACCGTGCTCAGGAAAAGGGCGGCCGGGATCTGCGCATCCGCCCACGCCTTCACCCGACGGTTGGGATTGGTCTTGCGCAGCTCGGATACGACGTTGGTGTCGAGCAGCCATCTGCTCAAAAGTCGACCTCGCGGACCGGGCTCCGGACGGATTCGCCTGAGAAGTCCAATCGATTCAGCGGAGAGCGGGACAAGAGTTCATGCAAGCTGGATTCCGTCGGAGCGCGATGGCGGTCGAATTCATCCGCCCCAACGACGACTACTGCGTCGCGGCCATGCACCGTTACCCGTTGCGGCTGGCCTGCGGCGGCGAGACGGACGACCTCGCTGAACCGTGCCTTGGCTTCTCCCAGCTTCCAGCGGGGGAGGGGAGGGTGGGCCGTGTGACGTGAAGGAGACTCTGCCATCTCGATCGAACATGTGACCAATTTGGTCAGATTCTGGAGCAAGGATTCGGGCAGCGTCAAGCCTGCCTGTGCGCTACGCCACCATGCATGGACGTCCAGGATGGCGTGGCGGACGCGATGCCGATCTCATTCGGGAACGGGACCGTCAACGCCGCAACGCAAACCAACAGACCCCGATCCGGCGCAGGAAGTCCTGAGCCGCCAGGCGCCGGATGCCGTCGATCCGCAACCCCTCCCGGCAGCGATGGAGCATCGCGGTCTTCGCCTCGGAGAGGATACACAAGCGCCTGAATGTCGCGACAACTCGCCATCTCTGGCAAATTACCGCGATGAAATTTCAGGATCTGATCGCCATCGTCGTCGAGGAGCCGGTGTTCGAGACGGGCTTGCTCCTGGCCGGCCCGGGCGACCCTGCCCACGTCCGGCGCCAGCTCTCTCGTTGGGTGCGCGCCGGACGGGTGCAGCAGCTCCGCCGTGGCCTCTATGCTCTGGCGCCGCCCTGGCGAAAACACATCCCCCATCCCTTCCTGGTGGCGAACCGGCTCGCGCCGGACTCCTATGTCAGCGGCCTTTCGGCCCTGGCCTTCGCCCATGCCATTCCCAAGTACGTCGCCGAGGTGATCAGCGTCACCGCCCGGCGGCCGCACGTCCGCAAGCTGCCCCTGGGACGCTATTCGTTCCGCCATCTGAAAGCCGGACTTCTGTTCGGCTACCGGCAGGTGGACCTGGGCGAAGACCAGCAGGCGTTCGTGGCGGCTCCGGAGAAGGCGTTGCTGGATGCCGTCCATCTGCAACCCGGCGGCGACGACGAGGCGTATCTGCGGGAATTGCGCCTCGACTTCGACGCTCTGTGCATGGACACCCTGGGCGCGTTCGCGGCAAGGTGCGCGACGCCGAAGCTTGCGCGGGCGGCCCGACACGTCCGCGATCTGGCCGATCGCCTGCCGGAGTACGAGACGCTGTGAAGGATCATCTCCGGGCGCTGGTTCGGGGGTGCGAACCCCTGCGGGGGCGGAACGTGGTCCGCGAGTACTTGCAGGCGCGCATCCTCGGCGCGCTGCAACGCGCCGGCGCGATGACCTCGCTGGCGTTTCAGGGCGGCACCTGCCTGCGCTTTCTCTTCGCCCTGCTGCGCTACTCGGAAGATCTCGACTTCACCCTGGAAGGAGATCCATCCCGATACGCCCTGCGGCGCCATCTGCAAGCCGTTCGCACGGAGCTCTTGGCCGAGCAGTACCGGGTCGAGTTGCGCGTCCGGGAACATCGTGCGGTGCACAGCGCGGTGGTGCGTTTCCCCGGCCTGCTGCACGAGCTTGGTCTGTCTCTGGAGTTGACCCGCTTTCGCGGAGCCTGCCCCGGAAAGTGGGGGAATGACAGGTCTCTGACTCATGCAACCATCGGGGGTAGTCTGATCCGGAGCGCCACTCCGGTCCACGAAACGGGACCTCAGGTCCCCGGAACTCGTCCGACTGCTCCAGCAGCGAGGCCGCGAGTACGTATTCGACGAAGCGCCCGTCCTTGCCGCGCCCGTGGATGATCTCAACCGCCACCGACTCGAAGCGTTCTTCGGACGATCGCCGACCATCCCCCGGCTCGATTTGCTACGGAACCCCCGGGCGAGGTTGGCGCGGTCCAACAGGAACAGGATGCGCCCGGCCCCGGCTTGTCTGAACAGGCGGCAGACGACGTTGACGGCGGTGAAGGTCTGCCGGAGCCGGTGGCCATCGGGATGAGGGCACGGGGACCGGCGTTGGCGAACGAACGTTCGAGGTTGCGGATGGCACGGGCCTGGACGGACCACAGGCGAGATTCGTCCTTCGGGCCGCGCCCGGCCGCCGGGAGTGCCAGCCGGAAGCTGGCTACGCGGTAGCGAGTGCCGCGATGCCGCCGACTCTGGCCCTCGGGCTGCGCCCGGCCGCCGGGGCGCCAGCTACGCCGCAACAAGCGGCTCGATGCTGCCGACGTCGGTCGATGCGCGAACGAGATCGAGGTCGTACAGACCTTGCAGGTTGATCCAGAACTCGGGGGTCATGCCGAGAGCCTGCCCAATTCGTACCGCGCTGTCCGCGGTGACGGATCGGCGACCATGGACGATCTCGTTGATGCGGCGCGGAGGCACGCCAATCGCCTTCGCCAAGCGGTACTGGCTGATCCCGAGCTCTTCGAGGATCTCCGCCAGATGCTCTCCAGGATGAATCGGATAGGTTTCCATGTAGTTCAAACCCCTGATGTATTGTAAATAGATAGGACTCTGGGGTGATTGAGTATCTGTCCTGGTCGTTACCTCCTCGCGGTATCCGGGGGTGGCGAGAGGTCGTCGGCCACCAGGTTGTCGAGCCTGTGGTGGAGCTCGTCCCAGAACGGGGAATAGAAGTGCCGCTGCCACACCGGCGAGCTCCGCGCGCGCTGTACCGCCTCGATCGCGATCCGGTCTTCTTCGTAGACCCGTTCGTAGCGCTCGGCGAGCCCGCGGTGGTAGGCGGGGAAGTCGGAGTGCGCGGGCGCGTCGCGATGGAAGTTGCTGCACTGCAAGATCCGGCTGCGGCCGGGCGCTTCCGGCAGACAGATCCCGAGGCGGAACATGTTCACCCGGATCGGCATCGCGACGTTCGGGTACAGGGTGACGAAGAATCCCTTGGCCGGGGGGCGGGTGCGCGAGCGGCCGAGGTGCGGGGTGCCGCCGCCGGACGCATAAGTGCTCGCCACGTCGCGCATCTGGAATCCGAAGGCGAGGAGCGCGCCTTCGCGCACGGTGAAGAAGGTCTTCTCGCCCTCGCGCGCCCGCGGCACGTCGGGTGAACGGCGGTAGGCCTCGTGGGTGAAGCCTTCGTGCAGGATGTTGATCGCGGCGTTCTCGATGTAGGTCTTCCAATTGCCCTCGACGATGCGCCCGGTGCGGGCCAGGGTGTCGTCGTCCTCGACCGGGACCGCGTGGTCGAGATCGTACTCGTCGAGCAAGCGGTAGAGCGGCGTCAAGTGGTCGTCGAGCCGTCCCGCCTCCCCCCCAAGGTCCACGAACAGCATGCCGAGCCGGCATTCGGAAGGGATCTCCGAGAGATCGGCGTTGCGTCCGCCGAGTGCGGCAAGTCGTCCCGCCGGCGTGCCGTCCCAGTAGGGAATGGCGCGGAGGCGACCGCGCAGATCGTAGCGCCAGCCGTGGTAGTAGACCTCGATCCCCGTCGCCGCCTGCTGCTCTGTGCGCACCGCGAGGCAGCCGTCGTAGGGACAGATGTTGTGAAAGGCCCGCAGGGTTCCGTCGTCGCCACGGACCAGCACCAGCGGCTGGCCGAACAACTCGATCGGACGCATGTCCCCGGGGTTGGGCAGGGTCGCCTCGAAACAGAGCGCCATCCAGTGGCGGTGAAAGATCCGCTTCACCTCGAGATCGAAGAACGCATCCGAAGTGAAGGCCCGCGCGGGCAGGGTCAGCGCCTCCTCGACCGGGGCGCGGATCGATTCGAGTTCCTCTCGGGTCAGCTCGGGACCACCGTTGAATGTCGCCATCGCCGTTCCCTCCTCGCGACGAGTATATGTTCCGGAAAGCTCGGGGGCGCTTCCGGAGGGTGTCGTGGTCGCTTCGCCCGGGTCCCTCCGCCGCCGGAATCCCCTTCCGAAGGAATCGGGGAGCGTGATCGGCAAAGGGTGACCCGGCGCTCCGGATCGCTCGATCAGGGCTTCCGGGCAGGGCGTTTCCAGCCGGATACGACGGTCTGGCGCACCCGTGCCACCGTGAGCCGGCCGGCCGGCGCGTCCTTCGTGACGGTGGAGCCCGCGCCGATGTTCGCTCCCTCGCCGACCACTAGCCCATCTTTACCACTGCGAGCCGCAATTGGGTGGGGATTCGTCGCGATTTCGCCGATTTTCGCGTGTAGGTGATTGATGTGTCGTCGGAGAGGCAGATGTAGTGCCATAAAATGAATTCTCTCTGTTGCACCACATCCCGCCCGCCGCTACCCTGCGTCCATGTTCATCCGCCGCACCCGTACCCGCAGCATCGGCGAGCACTTCACCTTCCGCCTCGTGCGCTCCGAGCGCACCGGCTCGAAGGTGCGCCAACGCACCCTGCTCAACCTGGGACGGCACTTCGACATCGCACCAAGCGAGTGGCCGGTGCTGTGCCGGCGCATCGACGAACTCCTCGCCGGTCAGCTACCACTGCCACCCGATGGCCCCCCGGCGCTCGAATCACACGCCCAACGCATCACCGCGCTGCTGCTCGCCGGTGAGCGCATCGGCGCTGCATCCTCGCCGGCGAGCCAGAGGCACGACTTCCAACCCGTCGACGTCGACTCCCTGGAACTGATTCGCCCCCGCTCGGTCGGCGTGGAGCACGCCGCCCTGTGGGCGATGGACCAGCTCGGCCTGCGCACGCGGCTCGAAGCACTGGGCATCGGGGCGTCGGTACGCTCCGCCGCCATCGGCTCCATCATCGCGCGCATGGCCCGGCCAGGCTCCGAGCGCGCCACCCGGCGCTGGCTGGGCGAGCGCAGCGCCCTGGGCGAACTCCTGGGCGTGGACTTCGAGATGATGGGGCCGATGCGACTGTACCGCGCCTCCGATGCGCTGATGGCGCACCGCGAAGCCATCGAGCACCACCTCTTCGACCGGGCGATGGACCTGTTCGACCTCCACCCCACCGTCACCCTCTACGACCTGACCAATACCTACTTCGAGGGCGAGGCGAGCGGACAACCCAAGGCCCGGCGCGGACACTCCAAGGACAAACGCACCGACTGCCCGCTGCTCACCTTGGGACTGGTGCTCGACGCCAGCGGCTTCGTGCGCCGCTCCCAAGTCTTCGCCGGCAACGTGCGCGAACATCACACCCTCGCCCAGATGCTCGACGCCCTCAACGCCCCGCGCGGCGCCCTGGTGGTCATGGACCGCGGCATCGCCACCGAAGACCGCGTGCGCTGGCTGCGCGAGCACCAATACCGCTACCTGGTGGTCAGCCGCGAACGCACCCGCCACTTCGACGCCGACGCGGCGCTGTCCATCGAGACCGCCTCCCATCACCGCGTGCATCTGCACAAGGTCCTCAGCGACGACGGCCAGGAAGTGCGCCTGTATTGCTTCTCCGAAGCGCGCGCCGCCAAGGAGCGCGCCATCGTCGAGCGCTTCGCCCAACGCTTCGAGGCCGCCCTCACCCGGCTCTCCGACGGGCTGTCCAAACCCCGCACCCACAAACGCACCGACCAAGTCTGGCAGCGCATCGGGCGGCTCAAAGAGACAAGCCGCGGCGTCGCCCAACACTACGACATCGAACTCGACACCGACGAGACCGGCGAGCGCGTCACCGCCGTGCGCTTCACCCGCCGCCCGCTCCCCGGCTCCATGCTGACCCACCCCGGCGTGTACTGCCTGCGCACCAATCAAACCGATTGGGACGAATCCACCCTGTGGCGCACCTACTTCACCCTCACCGACATCGAGGCCGTGTTCCGCTCGTTGAAATCCGAACTCGGCCTGCGCCCCATCTATCACCACAAGCCCATCCGCGCCGAGGGCCATCTGTTCATCACCGTCATCGCCTATCAACTCGTCCAGGTGATTCGCCGGCGCCTGCGCCAAACCGGCCAGTGCGCCCGTTGGACCACCCTTCGCCGAATCCTCGAAGGGCAGCAGCGCATCACCGCCACCTTCCGACGCGCCGACGGGCGCACCCTGCACGTGCGCAAAGCCACCCGTGCCGAACCCTCCCAACAGGCCATCTACGAGGCCCTGGGCATCGACCACGCACCCGGAGGGATCTGCAAAACCCTCGTCTGAACGACCCTCGGGCACACGATTGTAGTGCCACTCGCCGACCTCGAACATCGTAACTGTATGATGCAATGAGATATTGTGGGGTGGGGTGGTAAAGATGGGCTAGCGGGGCCACCAGCTCGACGCCGGAACCGACGAAGGCACGGTCGCCGATCACCGTGCGGTGCTTGTTCGCGCCGTCGTAGTTGCAGGTGATGGCGCCCGCGCCGACGTTGACCTCCCGCCCCAGAGATGTCCGCCCTTGTCCGGACACGGCATCAACGTAACACGGGATCCGTGTTCATGGGCGAGCAGATGCGGGTTTACCCCGAACCCAAACCCGAATCCGATTCGATACGGCGAACCGTCATCCCCACTTCGAGGAGCGCTGCCATGTCCCGCTGTCTCGTCGTCGCCGTCGCGCAGTCCGGCCCCATCCACCGCTCGGATTCGGTGATCGGCTTCAACCCGGAATGGGTGATCGACTCCACCGGAATGCGCACGCTGGCCAACATACCCCGATCCGGCGCAGGAAGTCCTGAGCCGGCAGGCACCGGATGCCGTCGATCCGCAACCTCTCCCGGCAGCGATGGAGCATCGCGGTCTGCGCCTCGGGGAGGATACACAAGCGCCTGAATGTCGCAGCAACTCGCCATCTCTGGCAAATTGCCGCGATGAAATTCCAGGATCTGATCGCCATCGTCGCCGAGGAGCCGGTGTTCGAGACGGGCTTGCTCCTGGCCGGCCCGGGCGATCCCGCCCACGTCCGGCGCCAGCTCTCTCGTTGGGTGAGCGCCGGACGGGTGCAGCAGCTCCGCCGTGGCCTGTAAGCCCTGGCGCCGCCCTGGCGAAAACGCATCCCCCATCCCTTCCTGGTGGCGAACCGGCTCGCACCGGACTCCTGCGTCAGCGGCCTCTCGGCCCTGGCCTTCGCCCATGCCATTCGCCCCGCCGCGCTACTCGGAAGATCTCGACTTCACCCTGGAAGGAGATCCATCCCGATACGCCCTGCGGCGCCATCTGCAAGTGGAGCTGGTCACCAAGGCAAACGCGCCGGGTCTGCTTGCCTGAATCGTCCGTGAGTCGCCCGAGACACCGGCTCGTCGGAATCTGCGCTTTCCGGCCCCGTGCAAGGTGGCACTCCGGGCGCGGCGCGCTTCTGGTGACGCGGCAATCGGAGCGGTACGATTGAAGCAACGACGCGGCAGCGAGCGTCCGCGCCGGGAACGGCGGTGATCCAGCCCGTTCGAGGGCCGCGTTCGGGCACGGGCATGGATCGTTGAATCCGGGCGTCCGGCGGGACCGCCTCGTGGGACCGTTCCGCGGAATACCGCCACACCAGCCGGCAGGACCCTATGGAGACAGAGCGCCTCGTGACCGGGCAGGCGAGAGTCGAGGATCAGGCTCTCGACCGCGCCATTCGCCCCAGGCGGCTCGCGGACTACGTGGGCCAGCCGGCGGTGCTGGAGCAGATGGAGATCTTCATCGAGGCGGCCCGGCGGCGAGGCGAGGCACTCGATCACCTCCTCATCTTCGGCCCGCCGGGCCTCGGCAAGACCACCCTGGCCCACGTCGTCGCGAACGAGATGGAGGTCAACCTGCGCCAGACCGCCGGCCCCGTCCTCGAACGTTCGGGCGATCTCGCGGCGCTGCTCACCAACCTGGAGCCGCGCGACGTGCTCTTCATCGACGAGATGCATCGGCTGAATCCCGCGGTGGAGGAGATCCTCTATCCGGCGATGGAGGACTACCAGCTCGACATCGTGATCGGCGAAGGCCCGGCCGCGCGCTCGATCAAGCTCGATCTCCCGCCGTTCACCCTCGTGGGCGCGACGACCCGCGCCGGGATGCTGACCTCCCCGCTCCGCGACCGGTTCGGCATCGTCCAGCGGCTGGAGTTCTACAGCGTCGCCGACCTCGCGCGCATCGTCGCGCGCTCGGCCGCCATCCTCGGCGTCGATACCACCGGGGACGGGGCCGGCGAGATCGCGGCCCGCTCGCGCGGGACGCCCCGCATCGCGAACCGCCTCCTGCGCAGGGTGCGCGACTACGCGGAGGTCAAGGGGGATGGCCGGGTCACGGTGGAGATCGCGAACCGCGCCCTCGACCTGCTCGATGTCGACGCGCACGGCTTCGACCTGATGGACCGCAAGCTGCTGCTCGCGGTCATCGAAAAGTTCGACGGCGGACCCGTCGGCATCGACAACCTCGCCGCCGCGATCAGCGAGGAACGCGATACCATCGAGGACGTGCTCGAGCCGTATCTCATCCAGCAGGGGTTCCTCATGCGCACGCCGCGGGGCCGCACGGCGACCCGAACCGCCTGGACGCATTTTGGTCTGAAACCCCCGCCGGACCGCTCTGCGTCCACTGCGCCCGATCTGTTCGAAGGGGTCGCCTGAGCCGGGCCGTCCGCAATGCCGGCCACCTCCCTCGATTCGCCGTCCGGTCGTGCGTTCGTCTGGCCGGTGCGCGTGTACTGGGAGGACACCGATGCCGGCGGCATCGTCTACTACGCGAACTATCTGAAGTTCATGGAACGGGCACGAACCGAATGGCTACGCGCGCTTGGCTGCGATCAGGCCCTCATGCGGGTGCGGGACCGCGTCCAGCTCGTGGTCGCCCGGGCCAGCGTGGAGTTCCGGCGCCCCGCCCGGCTCGACGACCGGCTCGAAGTCGACGTCCGGATACTGAAATTGCGCCGCGCGTCGGTCGAGCTGGCGCAACACTTGCGAAGCGCGAGCCGCGAGCCGCTCTGTCATGCCCGAATCAGAGTCGGCTGTGTCGACATGGAGACGTTTCGGCCTCGCGGCATCCCCAACTCATTGTTGCAGGAGCTCGAACTTGAGCACTGACCTCTCTCTCCTCGCCCTGGTGCTGAACGCAAGCCTTCTGGTTCAGCTCGTCATGGCCATCCTGGGCCTGGCCTCCCTCGTCTCGTGGACGATGATTTTCAGGAAACACTTCGCGATCGGGCGCGCCACCCGTGCCGCCAACGTTTTCGAGGACCAGTTCTGGTCGGGAATCGATCTCGTCGAGGTCTTCAACCGGATCGACGTGCGACGGTCCGGAGCGGCCGGGATGGAACGTATCTTCCATGCGGGGTTCAAGGAATTCGCACGACTGCGCGGGCAGAAGGTCGCCGAAGCCCGGGACATACTGACCGGTACCGAGCGGGCAATGCGAATCGCGTTGGGCCGGGAGGTCGAGTACCTGGAGATCAATCTCTCGTTTCTCGCCACCGTCGGCTCGACGAGTCCCTACATCGGGCTGTTCGGCACCGTGTGGGGGATCATGAATTCGTTCCGGGCGCTGGGGAACGTGCAGCAGGCCACCATCTCGATGGTGGCGCCGGGAATCGCCGAGGCGTTGATTGCGACGGCGATGGGCCTGTTCGCGGCAATCCCCGCGGTCATCGCCTACAACCACTTCGCGCACGACGTCGAGCGGCTGCACAACCGATACGACGCGTTCGTCGACGAGTTCTCGACCATTCTGCAGCGCCAGGCCCATCAATGAACGCCGTCTGGCATCCGGTGTGTTGCGCATTCGTTGATCTGAACGAAGGGGCACCGGTGGATCCCGGTCCGGGTACGCGCCATGGCTAGCCCGCATTTCCCACCGACGCGCTACCGCGCGTCCGCAGCCGGGAGGCGGTGAGCAATGCGGGCCAGGCACCGAGTGCGCAGGCGACCGATGTCGGAGATCAACGTCGTCCCCTACATCGACGTCATGCTGGTGCTCCTCGTGATCTTCGTGATTACCACGCCACTGCTGACCCAGGGTGTCAAGGTCGACTTGCCGCAGGCCGAAGCGGAGCCCCTCGACGTGGAGACGCAGGAGCCGCTCGTGGTCACGATCGACGCCGCCGGCGACTACTACGTGAACTACGGTGAGAATCAGGGGGCGCCGGTCGAGCCGCGAGCTCTCGCGGCCCGGGTCGGGGCGCTGCTGCGCCATCGGCCGGGATTGGCTGTCGTGGTGCGTGGCGACGAGAACGTGCCCTACGGGGACGTGGTCATCCTGATGACGATCCTGCAGCGCGCCGGGGCGCCCAGCGTCGGGCTGATGACCGAAACGCCGCGGGAGATAGCGCAATGAGCAGGGAACCCCTGCCCGATCGCCTGCTGCCCATCGTATACGCGCTGCTGCTTCATGTCGTTGTCGTGACGGTGCTCGTCTTCAGGCTCGGGGACACGTCGGCGCCCGTGGCGGCCGGTCCTCGGGTCGAGCCGGTGGAGGCCGTGGTGATCGACGAGAAGCAGATCACCGAAGAGCTCGAACGTCTGCGTGAACAGGATGAGCACCGGCGCAAGAAGGAACGTGAACGAATCGAACATCTCGAAGAGGAGGCCGAGTCTGCGCGCCGCCGCCGGACCGAGGAGGAGCGTCGGCTGCTCGAGCTCGAACGGCTGCAACGCGAGCGCCAGCGGGAATACGTCGCGGCCGAACGTGAACGTGAACGCAAGGAGGCGAAACGCCTCGCGGAGCTCACCCGAAAACGTGAGGAGGAGGCAAAGCGGGTCGATGCGTTGGAGAAGGAGAAGGCAGCGCTGACGGAACGGCGGGCCGAGGAGCAGAAGCAGCTCGCGCTGATCGAGCGGCAGCGCCGTGAGGAGGCGGAGCGGAAACGCCGGATCGAGGAGCAGGCGCAGGCCGCCAGGGTGGAGCAGAAGCGCGCCGAGGAAGCGCGCCGAAAGGCCGAGGCGGAACGCGAGCGGGCCGAGGCGGAGAAGAAGAAGGCCGAGGCGGAGCGCAAGCGCGTCGAGGCGGAGAAGAAGAAGGCCGAGGCGGAGCGCAAGCGCATCGAGGCTGAAAAGAAGAAGGCCGAGGCGGAGCGCAAGCGCGTCGAGGCTGAAAAGAAGAAGGCCGAGGCGGAACGCAAGCGCGTCGAGGCTGAAAAGAAGAAGGCTGAGGCGGAACGCAAGCGGGCCGAGGAAGCTCGTCGCAAGGAGGCGGAGCGTGCTCTTCAGGAAGCAATTGCACGGGAGGCCCGGCAGCTCGAACAGGAACACTTGGCGTTGCTCGACGCCGGGCGCATGGAATATATTGCGCAGATCAAAGACAAGATCGAACGCAATTGGTTACGCCCGCCCGGCACCGCGTTGGGACTCAAATGCGTAGTGCGCGTATCGCAGATCCCGGGAGGTGAAGTCGTGAACGCGGAGATTCGTACCAGCAGCGGCAACATCGTATTCGACCGGTCGGTGGAAGAGGCGGTCCTGCGCTCCTCGCCACTTCCCGTACCCAAGGATCCGTCGCTATTCGATCGTCACATCGTGATCACATTCGAACCCGAGGAATAAAGGTTGACTGGACGCATCATCATCGCGGTCCTCCTCGCGGCCTTCCTCATGAATGCCGCGAACGCGGTCATCGAATTCAGGATCACCAGGAGCACCGAGGCGAAGCAGCGGATTGCGATCGTTCCGTTCGGGTGGCAGCACGGCGGCGAGCCCCTGCCTGTCGACGTCGCGGCGATCGTTGCCGGTGACCTCGCCCGCACCGGCCTGTTCGAGCCGATACCGTTCGAGAGCTTGCCGAGCCGGCCGTTTCGGCACGACCAAATCAATTTCAAGGACTGGCGCCTGCTCGGTCCCGGCAATCTGGTCATCGGCAACGTCACCCCCTCCGTCAACGGAGGGTACGTGGTCGAGTTCCAGCTCTACGACGTGCTGCGGAGCAAACAGGTCGTCGGTTTTCAATTGACCTCGTCCAGCCAGGCGATGCGCAGGGTTGCGCACAAGATCGCGGATCAGATCTACATGAAGCTCACCGGGGTCCGCGGCGCGTTCGATACGAAGGTCGCCTACGTCACCGAGGTGCGCAACGCCGATGGCGAAGCACGCTATGCGTTGAGCGTCGCCGACGTCGACGGGCACAACGAAAGCGCCATCCTCGATTCGGCGCGGCCCGTCATGTCGCCGTCGTGGTCACCGGACGGAAAGAAGCTCGCGTACGTCTCGTTCGAATCCGATCAGCCGCGCATCTTCATTCAGGATATCGCGACCGGCGAACGTGAACGAATCGCGTCCTTCCCGGGCATCAACGGCGCCCCGGCGTTCTCCCCCGACGGGCACCACCTCGCGATGACCCTCTCCAAGGACGGCAATCCCGAGATCTACGTCATGCATCTCCGGACCAGGCGTCTTCGCCGGGTCACGCGCAACGTCGCGATCGATACCGAGCCGTCATGGTCACCGGATGGACAATCCCTGGTGTTCACGTCGGATCGCGGCGGCAAGCCGCAAATCTATCGGACCGCGGTGGAGGGAGGGCGTCCGGAGCGCATCACTTTCGAAGGCAGCTACAATGCTCGCGCCGTCTATTCGCCCGACGGCACCAAGCTCGCGCTCGTGCATCGCGACGAAGGCCGGTACCGCATCGGGCTTCTCGATCTGGAGAACGGCGCGCTCCAGGTGCTGACGGAGTCCGAGCTCGACGAGTCGCCCAGCTTCGCGCCGAACGGCAGCATGATCCTGTATGCTACGATGGACGGTACCGGTCCGGTGCTTGCAGCGGTCTCTCCGGACGGGCGGATGCACCAGCGTCTGGCCGTACAGACGGGAGGTGTCCGGGAGCCCGCCTGGTCCCCGTTTCGGAAGTGATGCCGGTTCGCGACGATCCCGCAACGATCGAATCCCACCGAATGACCTTGCACCCACCTGCCGCTCATTGGTACTCGCGATCAACCTGAACTTTGTTTCCGGGCACCATGGCTCTCAGGGAGACAAGAAATGCACCTGTTCCGGCTCGCACTCGTTCTCGCCAGCGCCGTTGGGCTCGCTGCATGTCAGGGCACGAGCACGGTAGGCACCGTGGACGATACCGATACCCGGTCCGGCTCGGCGTCATCGAGCGACTCTGCATCCACGAGCGGCACCGGCGACGACTCGGTATCGAGCGCCGACACGACCACCACGACCGGAGCCGGTACGACACCCGGCAGCCTTCAGGGACACCCGCTCGACGATCCCGCGGGTATGCTGGCGGCCCGCACCATCTACTTCGAGTTCGATTCGAGTGAAGTGCCGGCGTCGGAGCGGCCCACGATCGAGGCGCACGCACGCTATCTCTCGCGGCATTCCGGCGCATTGGTCACCCTGGAGGGTCACGCCGACGAGCGCGGGTCCCGCGAGTACAACATTGCATTGGGCGAGCAGCGTGCGGGCGCGGTTCGCCAGCTCATGACCCTGCTCGGCGCAGCCAACCCGCAAATTCGCGCAGTCAGCTACGGCGAAGAGCGGCCCGCGGCAAGCGGGCATGATGAGTCCGCGTGGCGGCTCAATCGCCGGGTCGAGATCGTCTATCGGGTCCGTGAATGAGCTTGCGGCGACCAGCGGCGTTTCTCGCGTTTGCGGTGTGTCTCGTACACGCCTCCGGTGCATTCGCGCAAGCGCCGATCGTCGATGCGCGTGAGCTGGACGAGCGGCTGAAACGGATCGAGCGGCTTCTTGGCTCGGAGAGTCTGCTCAAGCTGTTCGACGAAGTGGAATCCCTGGGAACCGAGGTCCGGGAGCTGCGCGGTCAACTGGAGGTGATGTCGCATACGATCAATCAACTCAAGGAGCGCCAGCGCGAGCTCTATCTCGACACCGACCAGCGGCTTCAGCGCATCGAATCCGGAGCACCGACTCAGACCGCGGGCCCGTCACCGCAGCCGGCCCCGGCTGTCCAGCCCACTCCCGCGCCGGTAACGACTCCATCGACCCCCGCGCCCTCCGCCGCCGTCGGGGTCGACCCGTTCGCGGAGCAGCAGGCGTACCAGAGTGCCTTCGATCTCCTCAAGTCCGCGCGCTACGAAGATGCCGCGGCCGCGTTTCGGCAATTCATCGCCGAATATCCGGCGGGGAGCTACATGGACAACGCGCAGTACTGGCTCGGCGAGACGTACTACATCACGCGCCGGTTCGAGCAGGCGGTACAGGAGTTCGAGCGCCTCGTCTCGATGCACCCGACCAGCGGGAAGCTCACGCATGCCATGCTGAAAATCGGATACGCCCATGACGAGCTCGGAAACAAGGCGGAGGCCGAGCGGGTACTGGGTGAGCTCATAGAACGCCATCCACAGTCGGCCGCGGCCGGCCTTGCACGAAAGCGACTCCTGAGCATCGGCCGGTAGCCGATGCCTCCGGAAAGGCTGCCGCCCGGGTTTCAGAGGGCGGCGCAACATCGGAAGCGTCGATTCGGCGCGCACGATTGATCCATGGCCAACGCGATCAGCGCGTGGTTCGAGCGCCATTTCTCCGACCCCCAGGTGATGGGGCTTGCGGCCGTGCTCATCGGCGGCTTCGCGATCATCTATCTCGCCGGGGAGATGCTCACTCCCGTCATCGCGAGCGTCGTCATCGCGTACCTCCTCGAAGGGCTGGTCGGATTGCTCGAACGCAAGCGCGTGCCACGTCTCGCGGCGGTGCTCGTGGTCTTCGTCGTATTCATGACGACTCTCATCTTCGTGATGTTCGGTTTGCTTCCGTTGCTCTCGCGCCAGACGACGCAACTGCTGCAGCAGCTTCCGACGATGCTCGGCCGCGGACAGGATCTGTTGCTCGCGTTGCCGAATATGTACCCGGATCTGTTCTCCGAGCAGCAGGTCGTCGACCTCATCCACCAGATCCGCGCCGAGGCGGTCACCATCGGCCAGAACGTGGTCCAGGCGTCGCTGTCGTCCGTGCTCGGAATCCTCACCCTGCTCGTCTACCTGATCCTCATGCCCCTGATGGTGTTCTTCTTTCTCAAGGACAAGACCACCATCGTCAGGTGGGTGACGCATTTTCTGCCGGAAGATCGGCGTCTGGCGGGCCAGGTCTGGGCGGACGTCGACGTGCAGATCGGGAACTACGTTCGCGGGAAGTTCATCGAGATCGTGATCGTGTGGATCATCACCTACGTGACGTTCGCGCTGATGGGTCTCCAGTTCTCGATGCTGCTCGGCGTGCTGGTCGGGCTGTCGGTGGTGATTCCCTACGTCGGGGCGGTGACGGTCACGTTTCCGGTCGCCGTCATCGCCTACTTTCAATGGGGATTCACGAGCGACTTCGCGTACATCATGATCGCGTATGCAATCGTTCAGGCGCTGGACGGCAACGTGCTGGTGCCGCTGCTGTTCTCCGAGGTCGTGAACCTGCACCCGATCGCGATCATCACCGCGGTGCTCGTCTTCGGCGGGCTGTGGGGATTCTGGGGCATCTTCTTCGCAATTCCCCTCGCGACCGTGGTGCAGGCGGTGCTGAAGGCGTGGCCGCCGGGAGCGCCGGCCCCGCCCGAGCCGGTGTAGCGGTGGGGGACATACGTTTGCGAACCCGCACCCCGTGAACGACCGGCGAGCCTCCCGGCAGGCCCGTGCATGAATCAGCCCCCCGGGTCGTTCAGCCGCATCTCGCGCAGGCTGTCCTCGATTGCGCCGCCGAGATCGTCGATCTCCCGGTCGGTGTTCGCGGTGGAGATCGCCGCGAGGCCGCCCGAGCCGACGATGAAGCCGCGGTTCAGCAACGCCTTGTGCAGCGCGGAGGTGCGCCGGGATTCGCTCGCATCCTGAAACACGTCCCGGTAGCTGCCGAGGTCCCGGCGGTTGAAGTGAATCATCACCAGCGAGCCCGCGCCGGTCGCCTGCCCGGCGACCCCGGCCGCCTCGAAGGCGGCGTCGATGCGTTCCCGGGCACGGTCGCCACGCGCGTTGAGGGTATCGACGGCCTCTTCGGTGAGGAGTCGCATCGCGGCGGCGCCCGCCGCCATCGTCGCCGGATTCGCGTTGAACGTCCCCCCGTGCGATGCGCGGGGCTTGCCCTTCGACGCATCGAACACCGCCATCACCTCGCGCCGGCCGCCCACCGCGCCGACCGGCAGGCCGCCGCCGATGATCTTGCCGAAGGTGGTGAGATCCGGGGTCACCCCGACCATCGACTGCGCGCCGCGATAACGCACCCGGAACGACGCGACCTCGTCGAAGACGAGCACGATGCCGTGCCGGGTGGCGGCCTCGCGCACCATCTGCGCGTACTCCCTGCGCATGGGTACGCATCCGACCCTCGTCGGAACCGGATCGACGACGATGGCCGCGAGGCGATCCGCGTGCCGCTCGATGAGCGCACGGCTCGCCTCGACCTCGTTGTAGGGCAGCACCACCACGTCTTCCATGACCTTGTCGGGCAGGCCGACGGTATACGGCACCTTTGCCGGTTCGTCGCTGTCGCCCCAGCTCTCCGGCGAGGAGCTCAGGCTGACCTCGACCGGGTCGTAGCAGCCGTGATAGGCGCCCTCGCACTTGGCGACCATCGGCCGGCCGGTGTGGGCGCGCGCCGCCTTGATCGCGACGAGCACCGCCTCGCTTCCGGAGTTGCAGAACCGCATCGTCTCCACCGACTCGACCCGCTCGGTGAGGATCTCGGCGAGCTCGATCTCGCGCTCGGTCGGCATCGCGAAGCAGCTCCCGCGACGGATCTGCCCGATGGCCGCCTCGACGACCTCGGGGTGCGCGTGCCCGTGGATGAGGGTCATGTAGTTATTGAGGCAGTCGACCCGCTCCACCCCGTCCGCGTCGGTGACCTTGCTGCCGCTTCCCGAGACCGCGTAGATCGGATACGGCGAGAAGAACGTGGTGAGTCGGGTGCTGCCGCCCGCGAGCACCTCGCTCGCGCGCCGGTAGAGCGCGGCGGAGTGGGAGTGCGGGTCGGGATAGCTCGAGGCCATGGGGAAATCCTCCACCGGCGGCGATCGGGATACATGGGGCGCGACTATCGATCACCCCGCCCGCGAGCGCAACGCAGCCACGGCGCCCCCGGATGATCGGAAAACGTCGGCAATTGCCGGCGTCTCCTTCCGGACCGGAGCCGGCTTCCACGCCGGCATGATCTTTCCCTTCAAGGAATGACCTTGGGGACGAGGCAGCCGGGCGGCCAGGATTGCACGCTTCAGGGTTCCGGCTTGCAACGCGCCTTCAGCGGTCGAGCTCGGTGATGATCTTCGTGTTGTCCGAGCCGAGCGGCGTCTGGCACATCTCCAGGTGCAGGCGCCCGCCGGTCGTGTAGGGGTGATCGAGTACGGCCTGCTCGTCGAGCTCGATGCCCAGCCCCGGCTCGGTGGGGGCGATCAGGTAGCCCTGCTCCCAGCGCAGCGGCTTCTTCAGGATCGCATCGTGGAACCTGCTCCGGATGGTCTCCAGGATCAGGAAGCTCGGGCTGCTGAAGGAGACGTGCGCCGCCGCCGCGTGGGCGATCGGCCCGCAGTAGATGTGTGGCGCGATCTGCGCGTTGTAGAGCTCGGCGACGATGGCGATCTTCCGGGTCTCCCAGATGCCGCCGCTTCTTCCGACGTCCGGTTGCAGGATCGACACCCCTGCCTTCAGCGCCTGGTGGAATTCCATCTTCGTCGTGAGGCGCTCGCCGGTGGCCACCGGGATCGAGGTGGCTCGCGCCACCTTGCCGATCGCCTCCATCTGGTCCGGAGGACAGGGCTCCTCGAACCACAACGGGTCGTAGGGCTCCAGGCGCCGGGCGAGGCGGATGGCGGAGGAGGTGGTCATCTGCCCGTGGGTGCCGAGCAGGATGTCGGCCCGATCCCCGACCGCTTCGCGGATGCGTCTGACGGAGTATTCGCTGCGTGCGAGCTCGTGCAGCGACAGCTCGCGCCCGCCCTGGAAGCTGTAGGGGCCGGCGGGGTCCTGCTTGATCGCGGTGAAGCCCATCTCGAGGTAGTCGAGGGCGCGCTCGGCGGCCGCGTCCCCGTCGTGGTAGACGTCACCCGAATCCTCCCTCGGGGCGCCGTCCGGAGAGACGGACTTGGGGTAGAGATAGGTATACGTGCGGATGCGGTCGTGGAACTTCCCACCGACGAGCTTGTACACCGGCTGCCCCGACGCCTTGCCGAGAATGTCCCACACCGCGATCTCGATCCCGCTGAACACGCCCATCATCGAGACGTCCGGCCGCTGGGTGAAGCCCGCGGAGTACACGCGCCGGAACAGGGTCTCGACGTCATGCGGGTCTTCCCCCGCGATGAAGCGCTCGAACGTGTCCTCGACCATCCTGCATGCGACGTCGCCGGAGAAGGGGATGCCGTAGCACTCCCCGATCCCTTCGATGCCGTCGTCGGTCGTCACCTTCACGATGACCCAGAACGATCCGCCGATACCATCCGTCGGGACGGTCACCCAGGTGCTGACGTCCTGGAGCTTCATGGCGTGTCCTCGAGGGCAGGAAAGCGTTCACCGAGGTCCGTCGGTCGCGGCCCGGTGTCGCAGGCCTGCTCTGCCGGCGTCAACGGCTCGACAAGGCGATTGCGACCGGGCTTCACCCGGCGGGGGGCTGCCGGCCGGCGCCGGTGATGAGCGCTCGTGCCTCGCGTACCTCCTCCAGGGAGTCCGCGTGGCCGCTCGATAGCGCCTCGGCGTCCAGCAAGTCGTAGACCTCGGTCCAGGCGCCGCCGATGCGGACCCGCAATTGCGGGTTCAGGATGTAGTAGCCGCGCCGCATGCGCTTGAACAGACGCCGGTTGGAGGGTGTGTCCCGGTCCACCTCGTTGCGGGCCAGGAGGCCGCTGATGTAGGCCCTCTTCGTTCGATATCCCGGTACCGCGGCGGG
This sequence comes from uncultured Gammaproteobacteria bacterium, assembly GCA_958295835.1. Classification (GTDB taxonomy): domain Bacteria; phylum Pseudomonadota; class Gammaproteobacteria; order HK1; family HK1; genus HK1. Next base: position 1,087,422 of record OY282378.1, on the reverse strand, counting down.
CGGCAGGATGCGGAGAACCTCCTCCAGGTCCGCCGCCGACAGCCCCGGCCGCGCCTGGCGGTTCATCCTGCGCTCCAGGCGAGTCTGGAACATCGCCATCATCAAGTTGTACAGCAGAAACTCGCCGGTGTGGTTGTCGATCTTGCGCAGACCGCCGCCAACCATCACCGTCACCGTCGTCGGCGAGAGCCGCTGGTACACCGCGGGCGTGAAGCGCTGGGCGTAGCGGGGGGTCTCCGCCGTTTCCTGCAGCATGATCTGGAAGGCGTTGAGGCCGGCGTTGTTGACGATCTCCACGTTCGCCGCCATCTCCCTCGTGAGCATCGCCGTCACCACTTCATTGGCGAAGCGGGCTGCCAGCATGAGCGGCGTGAACCCGAACGTATCGCGATGGTCCACCCCGTACTTCTCCACCAGGGTGCGCACGCCGTCCACGCGCTTGAGCGAGTACGCCATGAAATGCTTGCTCTCCAGCACGCGCTCGCCGATGTCGCGCGGACGGCGCGCGGGGCGGAAGCCGGCGCGCTTCAGCTTCGAGAAGCGGCCCTCGTCGCGGCTCAGCAAGGCGTACTCGAACAGTTGCAACTGCTGCTTCTTGCCGCCGCCATTGAACGCCCGCTTCGACAATTCCCGCACCGCGCCCCGGGTCAGCGGCTTCCACGGCGTTTCCCGAATGCCGAGAATGCGTGTGCGCACCGCGTCCGCTTGCTCCTGCTTGCCTTGCCGTTCGAGCTTGCGCGCCTCCCGCTGCCAATCCGCAAGGCTGGACTTCTGCTCCACCAGACCCAGATCGCCCTTGACGGCCTCTATCCCGAGCAGGTCGAACAACCGTTGTCGCGGTGCGGATTCCACCAGATAGACGTTGGCGACCGCACGCGTGGCGGCCACGTAGAGGGCGTTGATGTGGAACTTGAAGATCTCCAGGGACTTGTCGCTCTTGTCGCGGCTGCGCGCGAAGCGAAGCTCACCGGCCTGCACCTGCTCCGGATCCACGTCGCGGCAGATTTCGCGGAAGCGGTCTTCCGCCGAGGAGACGAAGTCGTAAAGGATGATGTTGTCGTACTCCAGGCCCTTCGCTTCCTGAATGGAAAAGACAAGCGGCGTGCCGAACCGCGTCCCGGCCTTCTGCTTGTGTTCCGCATGCATGACGATCACGGCGAAACGCGTGGAGTTGCGGGTTTGCGCGTCGAGCTCGCCAACGAGTGCCGGATCGTCCGGCAGCAGCGCGACCTTGCCGCCTTCTTCGGCGTTGCTGGTGACCAGATAGCTGCTTTCCCGATCCACCGAGCGAAAGCGCGCCGTCTTCAAGCGCAGGATGCGGTTGGCCAGCTCCGTCACCTGCTTCGAGCTGCGATAGTTGGTGGTGAGGACGCGCATCACGTCGGCCGCCTCGACGCGGCTCTGGCTGGCGCCTCCGGTCGAAAACTCCCGGCCGTAGAAATGCCGTTTGAGGCCCGCCCAGGAGAAGAAGTTCGGATGCACGATCTGGTTTGAGTCGCCGCACAGGATGAACCGCGTCGGATCGACGAGCGTGCTCAGCACCAGGTGTAGCTGAACGTTGGTGAAGTCCTGCACTTCATCCACGACCACGAAGTCCCACACCGGCCGCGCCAGCTTCCGGTACTCGAAGCTCAGCATGTTGACATCGTGGCGGCCCGACGCATCGAGGTGGTCAACGTACTTGCGGAACAGGTCATGCACCCTGGCGCGTTCGTCCGCGCCGTAGATGGACTGGCGAACTCCAAGCGCGAGATAGTCCTCCCTGGGAATCCATGCGTGGTCGGCCGAGGAGCCGGTGATGACACCGTTCACCTCCTCGTAGAATTGATAGGCGTCCCTGATTCCCGCCGCCTGCCGATGGCGCGCGAACCAGCGGGTGAACTCGGAGAAAGGCACCTCGCTGGTTTCCGGTACGCGGATGCTGTCCAGGAACTCGGCGAAGGACAGGAAGCTCACCTCCTGATCGCCGTTCTCGTAGCTCATGCCGTAGTAAAGCTCGCGGGAGTTGTCGGCCAGATACGGCGACCGCGTGACGTACAGCACGTTGCCGCTGGCCTCTTTCATCTTCTCCAGGGTCAGCACCGTCTTGCCGCTGCCGGCGCTGCCGACGACGATGAGCGGAGGCGACACCGCATAGACCGCCCGCTGGGCGTCGTCGAAGGAAATCACCTTGTCCAGGACGTTGAACGTCCGACTCAGCGGATTCAGGTAGGCGAGCTGGCCGGCGTCGTCCGGCGTCGTCCCGGGCGCCAACGCGGGCAGCTTGTCCTCGTCCACCGTCACGCCGCGCCGCAGGAAACGGGACGATTCGTAGGCATGGCGTTCGATGAGCTCCAGCACCAGGATGTAAACCTCGCCCTCGTGGCGGGCGAACTTGAACAGGATGCGGTTGCTGCGGTCCAGGCGCGCGCGGTAGATGTCGTCCGTGATCTTCTTCACGTCGGCCGAACGAAAATCGCCATTCTCGAGGGCGGCCTTCACCTTGGCGAAGTTCGGAATCCGATCGGCGTCGAGCTTGTGGTAAAGGAGAACCTGCATCAACAATCTCCTGGTTCCGGCCCTGCCTGGGACTGGAGCGGGAACCCTGCCCGCGAGCGGCCTGCTGCCTTCCTCCATACCAGGATGTGGTTGTTCGCGGGCATCGGGACGGTGTCGTCCAGCATCATCGCCCCACCGGCCGCAAGGCGCTCCAGGTCACGCACGTCGCGCACCCCCATTCCCGGATCCTGCCTCCGCAGCGATCGATCGAATGTGGCATTGCTCGCGCTGACGTGACGGCCTTCGCAGGCGAAGGGACCGTACAGGGCGAAGCGCGCGCCGGGAGACAGCACCTCGGCGAGACCGCCGAACATCGCCTCGACCTCCGGCCAGTGCATGATGTGCGCGGTGTTCGCGCTGAAGGCGCCCCCGGCGCTCGCGAGCGGCCAGGGACGGCGCGCGACGTCGAGGACGAGCGGGCGCTCCACGTTGTCGAGTCCTGCCTCGTCGATCCAGGCGTTGATGCCGGCGTGGCTCTCCGGCAGGTCGCTCGTCCGCCACACGAGATGCGGCAGCCCCGCCGCGAGCCACACCGCGTGCTGGCCGGTGCCGCTGCCGATCTCGATCACGTCGCCCGCATCGCCGAACACCCGGCGCAGCACTTCCAGGATCGGGCCCTTGTTCCTCTCGCAGGCGGGAGCGAACGGTTTCACGGGAATGGCGCCCTCCTTCGGCGGTACAATCACGTATTGTCGAGAGCGCGGTGCAGGCGCGTCAACGCGCCCGGCCGACCGGCGAGTGACTTCATTGGCCGCACCGAGAACCCGCCTCCCCGTACATCCGGGCGCCGCGTGCGTGGTCATGTCGGCCGCGCTGCTCCTTGGCGCCGTGTTCTCGGTATGCGCGCCCGCACAGACCCCGGGCACGGCGCCCGATGTCGAGAGCCGGTCCGCCCACTGGAGCCTGCTGCTCGACCTCGTCACCGGCGAGCTCGACAAGCCGGAGATCAACCACGCCGTCATCGAGGCGCTCCGCCCGCAGGTCGAAAAGCTCCAGCGCGAGGCCGCAGATGCGGCCGTCGCGGCGGCGACCGACGCCGAGGCGGTGCGGCAGCTTCTCGGCGCCCTGGGCCCGCCGCCGGCCGACGACGGGCCGCCCGAGCCGGCGGCCGTCGCGGCGGAGCGCGCGACCCTCGATGAGCGCCTCGCCGAACGGGAGGGGCACGTCAAGCAGGCGGAACTGATTTCGCTCCGAGCCCGACAGATGCTGGCCCGCATCGCCGAGGCACGACGCGAGCGCTCCGCGCGGCGCCTCCTGGAACGCGGTCCGTCGCCACTGTCGTGGACGGTGCTCATGAACGCCGGGCCGCATGCACTCGGCATCGTCCGGAAGCTGGCGGCCGCGCCGTTCGACAAGTGGTTCCCGACCTCCGGCGGCGAGCGCTGGACCGACCCGCGGGTTCTGTTCCTCCCCGCCCTCGTACTGACGATCGTGCTCGTGGTCCCGGCCCGGCGCTGGATGCTGCGGCGCTACGTCCGCGACCGGGACGTCGAGGCACCCTTCTTCGCGCACCGGGTCCGGGCCGCGGTCCTCGTCGCCGTCGCGAGGGGCGCCCTGCCCTCGCTCATCGGGCTCGTCCCCCTGGCGTTCCTGCTCTCCGTCCCCTTCGAGCGGGGAATCGCCGGCGACGTCCTCGTCGCAACGTTCAGCGTACTGGCGGGGCTCTTCCTCACCGCCGGACTCGCGCGCGCTGCCTTCGCACCGTACTCGCCGGACGGCTGGCGGCTCGCCCCGCTCACCCGCGAGGGCGCGCGCGGCCTCTACCACCGCACCCTCGCACTCGCGTTTCTGGTCGGAGGGCTGCTCTTCATCGAGTACGCGAGCGCGCGCCATCTGGAGGTGCCCCCGGAGCTCGTGCTGTTCTACCGCATGCTCGCGCACTGCGCGGGGGCCGGATTCATCCTCCTGCTGCTGCCGGGGCGCCTGTGGCGCCGCCGCGAGGCATCGCACGCGCCCATGCACAGTCCCGGGCACGCACCGTCCGGCCCTCCGGCCGGCCCGGCGTCCGGTCGCCGGGGTCCGTCGCGGCCGGGGAAGGTGCTGCGGACGATGGCCGCGCTCGCCGCGGTCTCGATCCCCTTCCTGTCGCTCGCCGGGTTCGACGCGCTCGCGAACTACCTGGTGACCAGCCTCGTCAAGTCCGTCGTCGTGCTCGGTCTCGCCGTGATCGTGCACGGCGTCGCGCGCGACACCATCACCCTCGCGCTCGCCGGGCGTGGCGCGGGCACCGAGGGCGGGCCGTTGCCCGACAGCGACACGAGGCTGAGGTTCTGGCTCGTTGCCGCGACCGACATGGCGCTCGCGCTGGTCGTGGCGGCGGCCCTGCTGATGAGCTGGGGCCTTGCCTGGGCCGACCTCCGGGGATGGCTCGCGGACGCGGCGGAAGGGGTGCGCATCGGCTCGTTCCGGTTCTCCATCACCGACCTGCTGTTCGCCGCCATCGTCTTCGCCGCCCTCCTCGTGGCGACCCGCTGGCTGCAGCGCGTCCTCGAAACCCGGGTCTTTCCCCAGACCCGTCTCGACGCCGGGCTACGCAACTCGCTGAAGACGACGGTGGGATACGCCGGGCTCCTCGTCGCGGTGGCGGCGGGCATCTCGACCGCCGGCATCGACCTCTCGAACCTCGCGATCATCGCCGGCGCGCTCTCGGTGGGCATCGGGTTCGGGCTCCAGAACGTCGTCAACAACTTCGTCTCCGGGCTGATCCTGCTCGTCGAGCGTCCGGTCAAGGTCGGCGACTGGATCGTCATCGGCGAGCATCAGGGCTATGTCCAGCGGATCAACGTCCGCGCCACCGAGATCCAGACCTTCCATCGATCGTCGGTGATCATCCCCAATTCCGAGCTGCTCTCGTCGGCTCTGGTCAACTGGACCCACAAGGACGCGGTGGCCCGGATCGACGTCCTGGTGGGGGTCTCCTACGCTTCCGACGTCGACCTCGTGCGCGACACCCTCCTCGAGGTCGCCACGTCACATCCCGAGATCACGCGCGATCCGGAGCCCTTCGTGCTGTTCACGGCGTTCGGCGACAGCTCGCTCGACTTCGAGCTGCGTTGCTTCGTCCCGCAGGCCGACAAGGTGTTCCGCATCGGCACCGAGATACGGTTCGAGATCGTGCGGTTGTTCCGGGAACGAAGCATCGAGATCCCGTTCCCGCAACGCGATCTGCATTTGCGGGGAGTGGATGTGTTGGCCGCGGCGGGGCGGGCGGATGGTCCCGATGGCGGAAGCGGTCGAGAGCCGTCAGGAGCCGAATAGTTGCGCGGACGAACTCAAATGAGCGAGTTGCAGCGTGTCGGCAGGTCTTTATCCGATATGAAGATGAGCCTGAAGAGGGAGGCGGAAGGAGCGGTAGGCCGAGTTGGGAAGTGGGTGAATGGAAGGCGCATGTCGAGGGGAACGCGAAGGGTGGAGGCGGCGTGCAAGACACTGGTGACCCAGCGGCTGAAGCGTTCGGGGATGCGCTGGCGTCACGCCGGCGGACAAGCCATCCTGACCCTTCGTGCGCTCATGCTAAGTGGACGTTTCGACTCGGCATGGGAGTTGTTGTCAGGCGCCTACCGGCGAGAAGTCAACATACCGGACAACGTGGTACCGTCTTTTCGGTCATTGGCCTTCAGGCGCGCTTACGCCAGCCGCCGTGAATCTGTGAGCAATGCAACCCGGAGGCTCCGCGGGCTGTCCGTCCATACGAGTCGCAGTCCTCCATGTAATCGTAATTCTTGCCCACAAAATCTTCAGCAAAATAGCGGAGATTCGTTCGCTGCCTATGTTTGATTCCGTGACATCTGCGCACCCAGATTCACAACAGGCTCTTGTTTCCTGCTATGCTGGATTGGAGTATTTTTCGATTACGGGTCAGCAAGAAAACTCCGTATATCAGATCACGCTTTGCCGAACCGTCTGCTTATCAGATCGTGCCCCTGCCATATCTGTCGCATTCTCTGTAGATCCACGGGAGACATGTGTGCGAGATCATTGCGGGTTCGCCGAAGCAAATCAAGGAAACTCCAGATCGATTGAGGAACCCGTCCGAATCGTCCGGTAGCGAAAATCTCCATGACTTCCTTCGGATCAAGTCGAAAATCGTTGTCAGAGATCTTCCGCCCAGGAGGGATCGCCTGTTGCCAACGCATCCCCATAGCCGAGTTAATCGCTGCAGCGGCATTGAACCCAAGTTCAACCGTCACGGGAAACAGACCCGTGAGCTGTTCCCGCCAAATCGCAGCACGGAGGTAGCGACTTCCGCTTTCCGTCGTCATCCCGTTAGTGGTCAGGATTGGACCACGTTCAACTGTGTATCCAAGCAAATTACCTACTGCCCAAGGTTCGATAGCAGTCTGTGGGATACTCCATCGCCGTTCCGGCATAGTGCGTATCGCCAAGTCGAACTCGATCTTTGGACCTGCTTCGTCGAATCCCAACGCAACTACTCGATCCAGGTGATCGGGAGACTCTCGACAGAGGCGAACAAGGACCTCCGGGTCGCCGTTCGCGGCGCCCGCGTACGTCGCCATTCGCCAAGCACGGACAAGAGCGTTCTCGCCTTGTGGCAGCACAGCATCCGCAAGAAGTCTCAGTTCTTCCCATCGCACGGTGTTCCACAGGGCAAACACTTTGCTGCCGACATCATGAGTGATCGGCGGGAATTCCCGCGAACCGACAATTATCGCCAGTACAGGTCGAAGCATACGGGAACCGGCCGCGCGGCAGGCACGGCGCACAGCGTCGAAGAAATTCTTCCACTGTCCTCCGAGGGACTGTTCACATTCGATCACGACAACCAATGCACCGTCATCCGGATAGTACTCCAGCAATTCATCGAGATTCCGGAGTTGACCGGCGCCGACGATCGAAGCTAGTTCCGCAAGCGGGTCCTTGGCCGAACCAGGCAGTACGGATCCTTCGATTGGTAACGGTTCCCCATGCTCCCGAGCTAGACGGCGAATGGCTTCCATGAACCACGCAAGCCAACGCGTTCCGCCTGGCCCACAGGGAACACTGACCGACACCAGCGATCCTTCACCGAGCCCAGCGAACACTTCCGATGCAAGCCTCCGAATTCCCGGAAGCTCCGATGGATTAAGCAAAGCGTCAGGCTCCTGCGGATTTCAACAAATCCCGCACCCAAGTTGCTACGAACATCGAGCTATCGTCACTCATGTTGCCAGGCCGAGCAAGATCCATGGCACACATCCATTCCCTGATCTGTACAATGTTCTTGTCCAAAAAGGTACGGCCCTGGTTACCAAGCTCCTCCGCCGCGAGATCGAAACTTTCCTCCACAAGTATGAAGTTCCCATCTCTTGGTTCCGTGAGTCGCAGGACTTCAAAGACGCTCCTTTCGAGTGTTTCATCCGATCCGCGCAGGCCAAGGGCCGTCAGAGCAGCCTCGATACTGTCTTCGGCGAGTGCTGCGCTACACAACTCGTCCCAGTCTTTGACAAGATTCTCCGCGTTTGCGCTCTGCCGCGGTTTGGTCCGGCGCAAACCCTCGTCTACAAGCCAGTGAAATCCGGAAGTTCTCGCGAATACTTCGTCGGCTGCAAACTTGCTTCCGGTCCGTGCACCGATTTGGTCGAACGCATTCGCGATTGCGCCATCGCTCCATCTCCGAAGCTCCAATCCTGTCACCCTTGATTGCGCAAGTACACGTTCCCGACACCGGTCGCACAGCCACAACCAAGTTTCATATGGATTCAACAGCACTACGAGATGGCCTTGGGACTCGTTCGTACAAAATTGTCCGAAAGCTCCTATGAGCCGATCGAACAGGGCGGAGAGCTCTCCTGCGAACTCGATCTCCCCCAATCGGACGACAGCGTATCGATGGTTCCTTCGCCTTGGACGGAATGCATCCTGAAGTTCCTTGATGAACGCATCTTCCTGCATTCGTTCGTTGAGTTTAATCTTCTTCCAATGGCCATGATCAGTCGAATTATTGGGTTTCGATCTGGAGTCGATCGGATTCATTTGATCCCCATCGTCTCTGTTGCGCGACAGCAACCAATCGAATTGTCGCTCGACTTGACCGAGCCCAAGCGCTTCGCTACCCGAAATGATAGATAAATGAAACGGCCTTGAATGGCCACTGATCCGACCCTGTTGTTCGTTGGTCAGAGGTCCAAAAATAAGGGACTTTCCCCGATTGTTGCATAAACGTGCGACAAATATAGTCAAGCGACGGCGTTCAGTGTTGCAAGAGCCTGCCGGAGTTCTCTTTCGAGCCTTTCGTTGCTGTTCATGGAGAGGACCAATTTGCCGGCGGGGCGGATCATGCGCCCGGCGCGTTGGATGAGGGTACGGCGAAGGGTCCCAATCTCCCGGAAACACCACAGCGCGGCGCGCTTTGCGGTGGTGCCACGGGCGCGAGGATTGAGTTGGATCTGCAACTCGCGGGTAAGGTTGTGAGCAACAATGCCGGCGAACATGTACAGTTGGTTGCCGACCCGGGTCTTGACCGGTATGTAATCCATCTGGCAATGCGTCTTGAGTTCGGCGAAGATACCCTCCTGCGAACCGCGGCCTTCGTGGAAGGCGACGACCTTGCGTGGGGCCATTCGTTTGTTGGTGACGATGACCTTGAATTCGTACCCGTATTCGGTGGGCTGGAACAGGTCGAGTTGGATCGGCAGCTTGTGTTGGCATCTGACCTGATTTTTGATGAAGATGAAGCGATAGCGGGCGTTCCACGACTTCGGCTTCCAGCGGGTCTCGAAGTAATCGAGCCCGACCGCCATGCGTCGCCATCGTTTTCTGCCTTCGACCAGTTCCTTGAGGGCGGCAAAGCGCTCGAAAGGCACCGAGATGGTGAATTCGACCCCCGACGAATGCAGTCGTTCAGCGATGGTTTCGTTGAAAAATGCGCTGTCGATGCGAGTCTCTACCTTTGTGTGGGGAAGGCACGAGCGCACATGGCTGATACAGTGGCCGATGAAGGTGTCGGCCCCGTTGGAGTCGTGTACGTTTCCAGGACGATGGTGAACGTCGAGGACCTGGTCGGTCTGGGCGACGGTGCAAAAGAGGGGGTAGTAGCTGCGCGCGCCCTTCTTTTTCTTGTTGAAACCCACTGCGGTTCCTTCGGCATGTCGCCCGGTGCTCAACACCGACCCGTCGTAATCGAGCGTCACTCTCGGAAACCCCTCGACCACCAAACGCTCCATGACCAGATGTCTCGATTCACTTCGTACTTTGGCGACACTTTGTTCATCCGCACTGGCGAGCGACCGGCTGAGCGTGGACACGTCCGGCAACCGCTTCAGACCGAGAATCCGTTTGACCATCTCGTCATCACGGTAGTAGTCCACGTCGCGCAGCCGCCGGTGTCCGATAATCAGGTGCACGACCAGCAGCATCATGACCACGTGATGACCGTAAATCGGACTACCCTTCAGGTGGCGGAAACATCGCCACAACCGTTCTTTGATGCCGATGAGAGAGAAGAGGTGTTGAAAGACGATGAGTCCCGAATACGATGTCAGGCTCTGCGATTCGAATCGGATGTCGAGGCCCAGCGTAGCTTTACCTCGAACGTCGGCTCTGCTATGTTTCATCTTCGTGGTCTCCGTTTCGTTTGGTACGTTGTTTTGAGAGACAACTATTGTACCAGCTTCGGAGACCACGTTTCTCTCTATTACATTCGTTTCACAAATGACTCCGTACGACCTTGCACAAGATTCAAGAATATCGCATGTGGCTTATCCTCACTGGCAGTGAACTTGAGCCGCACGCTGCTTCGGCCTGAAAACCCCGTATTTCGTGCAGTGAACGCATGTATGGGTAGAAATTTAATGCAACTGGCAGGTTTCGATCGACTATCGGATGAAAATTCCTCGGATTGGATCGGCTTACTTGGTCGCGCGAAATAATCCTTTCGAGCTCGTCGTCAATCGCCTCCCGTGGCCCCAGTAAACGCAATAAATTCGGACTCCTGAGACGATATCGACGGCGGCCGCTTTCATCTTCATCCTCTCTCAAGAGCACACCAAGCCCCACCATTTCGTCCAGGACAGCGCGCAGGCTCTGAGCATCCATTGGTTCAAAGACAGCAGGCCACCAGTCTCCACCGATGCTCATGAACTCGGATTCGAGATGTGGAGCGGAGGGATCTGGAGTAAGAACAAGTGCGTATGTCAAAACTTTATAGCGATCGTCCAGATCCAACGTCCAATCGAACCGGTTTCGGATGTCCTCCATAACTGCCGCATCGCGCTCGACTGCGAGAATGTCATCGTCCGTAATTTGTCGTATCGGGCCATCTTGCTCTCGCCGTATCAGCTTCTCGTATAGATTCTCCAACAACCGGTAACAAATGATCTGGATAAGACCTGGGTGGTAGTTCGTCTGGGAAAGTATTCTGAGGATCAATCCGGCTCGCCCGAAGGAGAAGCCAAGCGCTCGCAACGGTCGAATGATGAGATCCTGTGCTGCAACCGGAGATAGTGGGTTCACGACTAGTTCCGATCCGAGCTGGGCGAACGGATGATTCTTCCAGCTATTGTACCTTTGAACGCTTTGAAGCCCTGCGAAAACCACTTTGAATCGGCGTTCGGTACTTGCCATGAGGGCACGGAGTCGGCGCACAAGTGTAAAATCCCGACCAGAATCACAGTCGAGCAGGTCGTCCGACTCGTCGAGGAGCAGCACGATTCGCATGCTCACGTTCTCCTCCAGGCAGGTACGAATGCTGTTCTGCACTTCCTCGATCAGCCGGTTCCCTCGATCAAGGACCTTCCGTGGTTGATCTGGAATCGCACCGTCCCGATGGAGCTCATCGTAGACGCGCCGCCAAAACACGGCCATCATCGCATCATGGTCCTGTGAATCGCTTCCGAGGTCGTCCACATCAAGGTAAGTAATATAGATCGATGTGCCAGGGTCGTGGTTCTCGCGGTGCACATGCCGAAGGAGAGCGGATTTTCCGAGTTGCCGCCCACCGAAGACAATGCAGCTTCCCGTCTGAGCCATCAAGGTATCCGCCTCGTCGCTTCTACCCACGAACATTTCCGAAGCAACATTTTCCCCTTTGGTGATGTATGGACACGACCATGTGAAAGGGAGGCCGATCCCAAGAAGAACAGGAAAACGATCACGTACTCCGCACAGATGAAGGAACAAGGTGAGGTCCAGGGGAAGTGCAGTGAGCCGCGAGCGGACGCAATGGCGCTGCCAACGCAGACGATATTGCAGGCTTTCCGGTGGCAGGAGGTACACAAGAACGGATTTATCGGCGAGTCTGCGCCCGCGAATATACTCTGCGATTTGCTGCGGTTCCATGCGCCTCTGGCTGACGACGACTTCATAACGGTTACTACATGCAGATCCGAATGCAGGCAGTGGAGAAGACACTATCGGTCTGGCGAGCTTTACGCGAACGTGGGCGAATCCGTCCTCCGTGGTATCCGCCACATCGACTCCATTCGTTACCAAGGGCAGGCCAACAAATCGGAGGAGCACGTCCATCAGGTGCTTCAATTCACCGTGAGCGCTCGAGAGTCGAAGAGAAGCCAAAGAGTGCCAAGCCTTCAGGCTGCTGGCAGCCTCGTCCCGACGCGCGTTGTCCAGTTGGCCGAATGGGATGCCCGCTACTGTATCTCCTTCACGGATCTTTTCCTGAATCTGAGGAAGCCAACGTCTTCCCGTGAGTACCTCTCGATATTCGTCTGCTCGTTTCAGGAATCGTTCAAGGTTCTCACTGCTGCCGATCAATGCGCGTGCGACCGGTTCGATAGTCTGGATCGCCTGCCGCCCCCGATCGAGAAGTTCGAAAGCGGCGACATCGTCATTGTTACTGAAGCATTCCTTGAATGCTTCGTTGAGATAATCCCTGTCTGCTCGGCCCTGTTCGGTCTTGGGAAATTGATCCATGATGCGCCGAAATTCGCGATGTAACAGATCCCGCCGTTCCGACGTCATATCTTTTATCTTACTTGATACTTCACCAACGTCTCGTGTGATCCCCCTGAGTCCGTCCGCCTCCAGTTCGTTGGTTTTGTCGAGCTTGGCTCTAGCTTCCCTCACGACGCTGAGCAACTGACTACGCTCAAGGGCGTTGCGGTTCGAGTTGTCGTCGGACTCTTGCTCTGTAGTGTGCTGGCGTAGCTCCCCTAGAAGGAATGCGTCCTCGATCTCGATTTCCAGTTCCTTCAGAATGGTCTCTAAGCTCGACCGTTTGTCCGCTACTGCCCTATCATAGTCATCACGTGATTGCTTGCCGAGCTGACAACGATGGATGATCTCTCGTGCGCGTCGATACTCTTGACGGTTGAGGCATTCGTCCAAGGTGACTCTCGGTTCCGGTTCCGTATACACGGCATCCAGAACGGCACGACGCAACTGACTAAGGTCGCTATCTGTCGGCTCAAGATCGTCTTCGAGTGGCAGGGCCGGCAGGAGAAGAAGGTCACCGACAAGAGATGGTCGGTCTGTGACCTGCATTCCATTAATACGTGCCTCCACATCTTCAAGCACACCGTCGAGCGCATCGGTTGGACCGCGGCCCTTGGCAGGCTTCAGCGCTTTCCGGGCTTGTGGGAGCAAAACCTGAAGTGAGCGACGGAGTTCTTCGACCCGATTTTCGTTTGTGTGTCTGCGACTACCAATGCTGGTACCGGTGAGCCGGATCCACTCTCCGGCAAGGCCGATGGTGTCGTGCAGATGACGGACCAGCTTGTCACGGGCTCTTCCTTCAAGAGGTTGTTTAACGATCCCTGCCTCTTCATGGAGAGATGTGACTGTGTTTGCCGGGTCAAGATTCTTTAGGAGAAGAAGCGCTTCCTTGATGCGATTGATCTGATTTTTGCCGACTATGGTGTGGAGTCGATGCCAATCGGAATCGGCGCGGTAGAGAGACTGGAGAGCTCGGTTGGCGGGAGCATACGCGAAACGAATGTGAGGAACGCGATCGAGAAATGCCTGTGCATCGTTCGCGAGTTCGTCAAGCCGGGCTCCACTGGATCTATCGACCGATTCAACCCCGAGATCCTCGGGATGAATTTTCATATTCTGATAAACACATAGATCTCGAATTTTCTGCATCATTGTTCCAAGCGATGAACTCTCAACCGATAGCTGACCGATCAATTGATAGATTCCCTGTGGCAGTGGATCCGCGAAGAGGCTAGGACCTATTATTGCCGCGCAAAGCAGCAGCCGCTCGTCGTCGGTCCACTCGTCTTTCTCCACAAGAGCTTCGAAGAACTGGATCAGTACACCGGGACACGAATCCCCCGGCCCGATGCGAGCACCTTCGCAAAGCGCACCCAGAAGTATGGGATCGCCGAAGGAATCGTCAGCATAAGCCAGCCAATATGCCCGTGCGAACCGACCGGAACTCAGCATCGCATCGATAACATCTGCTGTGTCAAACGGGGGGGTATCTCGGCGCAAGTCACCATCAGAAACGGAATCAGAAGAAATCGAATCAGCCTTTGGGGGCATTGTTCGATGGGAGGATGACTCCAAGTTCCCGTTGTCCACATTCGCGGCCGTAAGGGAACCCTGGTCTGCTTTTCGTTCGGTGCCAGTTTGGTGGTCGCTCTTTGTCGGAGTAGAAACGGGTACCACCGTGGTCTCTTCGTGCAGCAATTCTGCCCCTTCGGTGCTACGGTCTGCCCCCGGGTGCGCGGCATCTGCCGACGGCGGTACGGTAGCGCCCTCGGTACCGCTCAACGCGGATTGAAGCGGAACAACCTCCTCGTCTGCATGTCGCGGCATGTTTGCTGCATCCCCGTCCAAATCAACGGATACAGGTGACTCGAAGGTTTCCTTCACGACCGCAGGATCATCGAGATCTTCGCACTTTCCAGAATTGGGAGATTCCACCACGTCTACCTGAGTCGTTGGTGGTTTGACGTCAAGCTCATTCCCTGGAAATAACTCCATAAATAATTGTTTTACTCGGGTATGGATATCCGTCTCTTTCTTATCAAGATTCTTTATATCTTCCCTCAATCGAATTCTCTGATCTGCATTTGCATTCGCGAAGGATATCTGATGAAAATCGGCAGTGACTTGGGTCAGTTCACCAAGGCATTGACCGATCTCCTCCACCAAATCACCGGCATTTGGGGGAAATATGCTGAGGGGTGTTCCTTCATCCACCATACGAACATATGGCGCCAGCGATTCGTGGTCGGAAAATACGTTTTGATGTTCATCTCTCAGATTCTTAAGCAAGGCAATGATTTTCGAGAAGTGTTCGGATTCGCGGGCGATCTCTCGAAGCTCGTTGTTGCAACCTGCAAGAAATTCGAGAACCTTCGAATCCGGTCCGTGTTTCTCGGCTCTCTTGAGTGCGTCTCTCATCCGGGAAAGACACGCCGACCATCGAATCCCTACTGGTGCGGCCACTTCGACGCCTATCACGGTACCTGCCAAGCGCGTACGAACTCCGGGATATTTGTTAGTGATATCCGAAAGATCGGCGTACGTCAATTCCCCACTTTCGGCAAACGTCCAAACAACATTCGCAAGACGATCATCATCGTCGCAGCTCGCCAGGACATCAATAATCTCTTTCGGATCGAATCTCTCGGACAATCGATCTGCCAGGGACGGATCACTTCGCAACGACTTGAAATAGTATTTGTGGATTGCTCCACAAAGCGTGAGAGAACGATTTCTGGTGTTTCCTTTTTGTGCTGCGATTTCAAGTGCTCGTCGATTCAACGGATCTTTAAGAAGCGTGTGGAGCTTCGTATAGAAATCGTCGTCCGATAGCTGGATATGTTCCCAAACATCCGGGCACTCCCTCACAAGACGAGGCGTGATCGCTTTCCAGTGGCGTGGTTCATAGCGAAGAACCTGCGCGAGTACGTCAGGTGTGAGAGAGGTCGGAAGACCGGATGTGGTAGCGGACATGGTCATACCTGTAGGTATACGTTATGGGGGGAAATTCGCCATAGCCAGTCATCGCCGCAATTCATCTCGGCACCGGCCATACGTGGCGAAGGGAGGTCTGCGATACGACGCCGATGTCCATTAAGCCCCTCCCGTCAACAGAGTTGCGTCAGTCCTTGATGCCCGACCGCCGGACATCACCGGCTCCGAGTCGGCCGCCAGCGTATCAGGGTACGATGCCAGTCTCTACTGCTGGGATCGGGGCTCATTTCTGAACGGCCACTGCCGAGCTTGTTTGTTTGCGCGAGGCATGGATCCCCTCTGCCCCTGGGCTGCAGCTTGATGCTGACGCGCGGCGCCATCGTCGGCGAACGAATCAAGATGGCCGAAGCCGTCGCGCCGTTCCGAATAGGCCACGTAGGCGAATTCCGGCAACGGCGCACATCGTCGATGACTGCGACGCAGCGGCAATGTTGCCGAGCGCCAGTACGGCACGAACTACAGCCAGCCTTCTCCTCTTGTACCGGAGGGCGAACGGTTTCACAGGAATTGCGTCCCGTCGATCAGCGGTGGTCCTCATCGGCGTCGCGAGGGGCGCCCTGCCCTCGGTCATCGGACTCCTCCCCTTGGCTTTCCTGCTCTCCGTCCCCTTCAAACAGGGGATCGCCGACGATGTCCTCGTCGCGGCGTTCAGTATACTGGCGCGATAAGCGCCCCGGGAACAGCGCTATTGACGCGGACTGATAAGGGGGTCTTGGAGCGAGTGTCGAGTCAGGGTAGCGGAGTCGAGCCGGGTGGGCAGCAGGGCTTCGACCTCCGCGAGTGAATCGCCCCGGATTTCCCGGAGATTCCAGTCGTTGAGTCACCGGGAGAAAGGAAGGGCTGCATCCAACCGATGGGGTCCACCTCACATGCCGCCCCGGCGACAGCCGGGCTCGGCACGACGGCGGGACTCGAATTGACCGCGTCCGATCCTGCCCGGATACTCGTTTGCCCCACAATCGGAAGCCGGAGGAGAAACCATGTCGAACGAATTCGTGATTGCCAACTTCAAGCACGTCGCCGACGGCTTGCAGGAAGGCCAGTTTGCGGTCGGGGAGCGCAAGGGCGCCGCGAGCCTCGACGATCTCGACCCCATCTACCGCGATCTGCTCGATAGGCCGATCACGGTGACGATGGCGGTCATCGGCCCCGACGGGCGCCCCGGCCTCACGCCGATGTGGTTCGACCACGAGAACGACAGGATCCTCGTCAACACCGCCTCCCACCGCCCGAAGTGCGGGTGGATCCGCAACAACCCCCGGATCACCGTTCTCGTCGTCAACCCGGACAACCCGTACCACTGGGTCAGCATCAAGTGCACGGTGGAGAACGAGGTCCACGAGGACGGCCCGGACGGCGCCCGGGTAACGGCGCAGCTCAACCGGATCTGGCGCAAGTACACCGGGGACGAGGGCGACTACGCGCTACGCGACCCCGCGATCAACGAGAAGCGCGTGCTCTTCGAGTGCCGGATCGACCGGGTCGCGACGTTCGGAAAGCCGTAGGCGGTATCCGCCGGCCGTGGTCTCCGGTCACCGTCCCGGCCCGTAGAGCCCGAGACGTAGAGACGGGTCGCCGGGGACCCAGCTTCGGTGGAACTGCGAACGGTCACCCATGTCGCGGGTACGTTCGAGAAGCTGCCGGCCGAGCGCGAGCTGCCTCGGCTCCCAGCCCGCGAGCGCGGCCACCGGATCGCCATTCGCGTCGCGCAACGCGTCGCGCAATGCCCACGCATCCGCGCACGCCTTCGCGGTGCCGGCCGCGGCATGCGGGCGGACCGCGAAAGCGGCATCGCCGATGAGGGCGATGCGCCCGAACGCCATCCTCGGGACGTCGATGTCGTAGATCACCTGCACGAACGGATCCGGCGACCTGTGCAAGACCTCCGCGATCGGAGGCGCCATGTGGGCATCGGCGAATTCCCTCGCCCAGGCCACGTGCTCGGCACGCACCGTTCCCGGGGGAAGAGACAAGGCCTGGCGCCGGCCGGAGCGATCGGTCATCAGATCGTCGAGCGCGTCGCCCTCGTCGTAGTTGTGGTACCAGACCAGATTCGCGAGCCGCCGTCCCGGCTCCAGATCGCCGTCGAGGCTCGGGATCGGATAGACGAGGACATGTCCGGAAGGTAGAAGGCAGTAGGTGATGGCGTCGCGGAGCATCTCGAAGCTCGCGGGGGCGAGCTCCGACTCCGGAACCGTGGCCCGCCACGCGACGTAGCCCGCGTACCGCGCCTCGGCGCGGGGCAGAAGCTTCGCACGGGCGCCCGACGAGATTCCGTCCGCGCACACCAGCATGTCGAGTGTGTGGGTCGAGCCGTCCTTCAGACCGACGGTCACCCCGCGGTCATCCTGACCGAAATCGGCGACCTCGGAGCCGAGGCGGTAACGGCGCTCGTCGAAGCAGCGCACGAGGCCGCGATAGATGGTGTTCCACGACGAGAACCGGTAGCTCATGCGTTCCTGGTAGATCCGCTCCCCGCTCCCGGAGAGGAACTGCAACCACGGCAGCTCGATCTCGACCAATGTGGTGTCGAGCTCGCTCGACTCGTCGAAGTAGCGGGTGGTCATCGGATGCAGTCCGATACCGGCTCCGCGCGCTTCCAGCGCGGTCCCCGAGCGCTCGAACACGTCGACCTCGCAGCCCAGGTCGTGCAGCACGAGCGCCGCGGTGAGGCCCCCGATCGATCCGCCGACGACCCCGACGCGGGGCATCGCGTTCATCGAAGGGTATTGCGCACGGTCATCCGGGCGTCCTCTTCTTTCGTGCCGCCGATTGGCGGGGCGGGGTTCGTGATCGGCAAGGCGCCGATACGCCTGGAAGGCAGGCGCCCTCCATGGACCACATCCAAACGTCATCGGGTGCTGCGATGCGCGCGGCTTCCAGGACGTCCACGGCGATTGGGGGGCGTCGCATCATCAAGGCGGGTCGTTTCGATCGCAGGCGGACCCCGGGCGTCAGCTCGCAGGTGCCGCGTCCAGGCCGAAGTACTCCCCGACGGTGATGCGTCGCGGGCCCCGATCGGTGTCGAGGACGAGCGCGCCTCGTTCGTCGACGTCTTCCAGGCGGCCCTGGATTGCTCCGCGGATCAGCGGGATCTCCGAGTGCGAGCCGAGCCCGTCGGCCCGGATGCGCCACGCGCGGCGCAGCGGCGCGAATCCCTCGTCGGCCCAGCGGCTCGACCAGGCGAGAAAATGGCTCGCGTAGGCTTCGAGGACGTCGACGACGGTGACGTCGGTCGCATTGCTCGCGTGGATCGAGTTGTACTCCTCCGGCTCGGGCTGTGGGGGGTGCGCCGCGACGTTGACGCTCGCTCCGAGTACGAGCGCAGGGTAGGGATCGCGGGTCGGATCGGTGGTCGCGACGTC
Source organism: uncultured Gammaproteobacteria bacterium (assembly GCA_958295835.1). Lineage (GTDB taxonomy): Bacteria > Pseudomonadota > Gammaproteobacteria > HK1 > HK1 > HK1. The sequence continues at coordinate 1,068,637 of OY282378.1, read as the reverse complement.
CAGACGGGCCGCGAGCAGGTCATTGATGAGCAGACGGTTGGGCCATGCGAAGCGCAGGCCGGTCATCGGCGAGACCATCTCGGCGATGGCGCTTCCCACCGCCAGAGCATTGACGTAGACGAGCTGCCAGGCTTCCTCGTTCGGATAGTCGGGCTCGATGATCAGCGCGCAGTGCAGGTTGCCCGCGTATCCGATCCAGGCCTTGCCCCGCCGGGTGCGTGCGCTCGTTTGCTCCCGGGCCCAAACCAGGGTGCCTTCGCCGGCGCCGTCCGCGGCTCTCCCCAGCGCGGCTCGCATGACGCTGCCGGTGCGTCCCAGGGCTTCGACCTCGAACTGCGGCGGAAGGCGTGGTGGTTTCTCGGCGCGGGACATGGTGGTTGGCGTCGAAGGGTATCGGGGCAGCGAAAGCGGGCCGCTCGTGCGCGGATTCTAGCCAGTATGTCTTTGCAACTCACGGCCGGCGGGTGCGCCCCCGGGCCGGAATCGGCGGGTGTTGCGGCGGAACGGCCCTTGCTCCGGCGAAGCCATCCGCCAATCCTCGGCACCAGGGGTTACCATCCGGACCCTTGCAGAGCGCGGGGCGACCCATTCATGCAGCCTGACGCGCGCACCGCCGCGGCCTGTGCCCTGATCCTGGCCACCCTGCTCGCGGCTGGCTTCCCGGCCGCGGCGAGGTCGGATGATGGACCGGCGTCGGCCGGCGTCGCTTCGGATCCCGAACCGATGACGATCCTGGAGCGGATTCGGGCAATCATCTCCGCGGTGTGTCGAGCCGACGATCCGGAACCTGCCGCGCTCACACTCTCGCTGGGGGGGGCGGTGGAGCTTTCGCGAGAGCCGTTGCGCATCCGGGACCGGGTCATGGGCACCCGTCACTCGCTGATGCTTCGCGACGGTGCGCGCATCCGGCTTGATCGCATCGAGACCGACGGCATCCTGCGCCGGGTGGTGGCGAGCTACGCCGAACCGGCTCGATCCGGGCGCCGCCCGGTGCTCCTCGCAGTGGCCGACGGCGGATGCAACGTGATGGCGGGCCGGCGTCTGATCTACTACGCGGACGGGATGCCGCGCTCGATCGAGTACCTCGAAAGCAGCCTGGAGCGGGCGGTGCAGGTCGAGCCGTTGAATCCACCGGTGCCCGCCCTGGTGACCGGCGACGTCGAACGCTCCGGCGTTCGGGTCGCACTCGTCGATTCAGGAGTGAACTACCTGCTGCCGGAGATCGCCTCCCGGCTCGCCCGCAACGTGGACGGCGCCCTGGTCGGATTCGATTTCTGGGATCTCGATGCGCGCCCGTTCGACTCCAATCCCGCGCGCAGCGCATTCCATCCCCAGCGCCACGGGACCCGCACCGCGTCGCTGCTTCTGGAAGAAGCGCCGGTCGCGGCGCTCGTGCCCTACCGCTATCCGCGCCCCCACATGTCGAGGATGCCGGATCTGGTCGCACATGCGGCGGCGGCCGGGGTACGGATCATGAACATCTCGATGGGCAGCCGCCGCCGCTCCGAATGGGCCGATTTCGAGACGGCGGCGCGAGCGCATCCGGAGATGCTGTTCGTGGTCTCCGCCGGCAACGAGGACGCGGACATCGACGAGACGCCGGTCTATCCCGCGTCCCTCCCTCTCGACAACCTGCTCGCCGTCACCTCCTCGGACCACTCGGGGTTGCCCGCGCGCGGCTCGAACCGGGGGCGCGAGAGCGTCGATCTCGCGGTTCCGGCGGAGCGGGTGCTGGTCACCGGCTTCGACGGCCGGGTGCGGAAGGTTTCCGGATCGAGCTACGCGGCGGCGCGGGTCTCCGCGTTCGCGGCATGCCTGCTCGCCGCGCACCCGGGATGGACCGCGCGGGAGCTCAAGTCCGCCATTCTCGCCCGCGCCGAGAAGCCGGTGAGCGACATGCTGGCCTACGTCGGCGGAGGGACGCTGCACGCCCCTACCGGAATCGACCGCGGCGCCTGCAAGGCGGAGCCGGGCGACGTGACCGGGATCCCGCTCGGCGCGTGGACCCCGGAGCCTCTCCAGCCCGAAGGAGCGGACCCTCCGCACTCTCACGCCATCACCCTCGACATCGTCATTCTGAGCGGGACGGGCTGGCGGATTCCGGAGATCCATCGCGCGGTCGGACGCGCCGCGGAAATCCTCGCCCAGTGCGAGGTCTCGGTCGATCGCGCTCGGGTGCGCGCCGTCGAGGCGCCCCGCCGGTTCCGGTATCTCGACGACACCTGGAGCCCTCGGCTCGTGAAGCGGCTCGATCCCGCGCGCCCGGCGGTGTTCTTCGTCGAGGAGACGCTGCGCGAGCCGGCCTTCGAGGCCGAGGCGTTCGGTCAGGGCAACACCCGGCGTATGCGCACGATGCGCGACACGGTGTGGATCACGCGGGCCGCGAAGGACGTCGGCGTCGTGCTGGCGCACGAGCTGTTTCACGTGCTCGCGGACCTCGGCCGGCACGAGACCGACCCGGACAACCTCATGCACGAGCGGACGGTCGGCCGCAACACCCGGCTCCACGACTGGCAGTGCGAGCGTCTGCGCAAGGTGGCAACGGCGTTCGGGCTTGCGGATCCGGTGCGGTAACCCATCTTCGACCCGCGCCAGTGCAATTTCTCTGTACGAACCGCCAACATGGTTTTCAGGGCGGTTCCGGCCCGGTGCTCACCGGAAGAGGTCGTGCTCGCGTTCGCGCACGAGCGCTCGGGCCGGCGTCGGCTCGCCGCTCCACGCGAGCCCCCGCACGTGTACGGCCGGCACGCCCTCTCCGGCCTCCCCGGCGACGAGGTTCGCGGCCGAGGCGATCTGGTCGGCGAAGCCGGTCAGCGTCACCTTCAGCGACTCGCCGAAGAGGTCCGGGGCGCCACGCAGATCGACGAGCGAGGGCAGTCCCGCCGCGCCGACCGCGATACCCGCCACCCCGTGCCGCCACGCCCGGCCCACGCTGTCGCTGACGACTACCGCGAGGCGGCATCCGAAGCGCGCTTCGAGGGCGCGATGGAGCGCCGCCGCGCTCGCGTCCGGGTTGCTCGGCAGCAGGAGCACCGTTTCATCGGCGAGCGCTTCCTCGGCAACCGCTTCGTCGTCAACCCCCGTGTCGTTTCCCGGGTCACCGACGCTCGAACGCCCGACGTTCGAACGGTCCACGCCGGCGTTGGCCATGACGTGTCCGCTGCGGTGCTCGGCGACGAGCACGCCGTGGCCGTGGGCGACGACCTCGTTCGACTCTCCGAGTACGATCTCCACCATGCGCGGGTCCTTGCCGAGGGAGGCGGCCAGCTCGGCCGCGCGCGGCGACGGCTCCACGTCCGTGAGCCGCACGCGCCGCCCTTCCGCCTTGGAGACGATCTTCTGGGTCACGACGACGACGTCGAAGCCGGCCGGGACGATGCCGGCGGCGTCGATCGCGTTACCGACGAGGCTCGCGACGTCGTCTCCCTCGCGGACGATAGGAATGCCCGCGAGCGGTGTCAGGGTGACGGGGCCGGCAGGCATCATGGATCGGTGCTCGACCTGTGGATTCCCGCTTCCGCGGGAATGACGTCATGTTCGCAAAGGTCGTCGTTCCCGGTCGAACGGCGTGACGGCGCAGGGAGACGAGAAGCTCGATTCAGCCGAACAACATAACGGTACGGGGTCGGTGGGGTCGATTCGGCCGAACAGCATGACGGTGCGGAGCGAAGAGGCGGCAGGCTCGATTCAGCCAAGCCCGGATCGCACCAGCGGCGCCGACGAGTCCCGTTCGAATCGTCTTGCACGGCGATACACCGGCTCGGTCAACTCGGGCGCGGCGAACGAAGCGCCCCGTCGCTCCGCGGGTGAGTCCGTATAGCGCGTCGTGCGTTGCCGAGGCGACCGCCCGGCCTCGCGGATGATGGATTCGAGCCGCACCGGGGGCATCTCCTGCCCGAACCCGGCTCCCGCTGCGCGGGTGATGGACTCGTTCATGAGGGTTCCGCCGACGTCGTTGGCGCCGGCCGCGAGCGCGAGTCGCATCCCCTCCGGCCCCATCTTCACCCATGAGGTCTGGATGTTCACGATCCAGGGGTCGAGGGCGAGCCGGGTGACGGCGTGCATCAGGACCGCCTCGCGCAGCGTCGGCCCGCGCCGGGCGCGGCCGCGCAGGTACATCGGCGACTCCATGTGCACGAACGGAAGGGGCACGAACTCGGTGAACCCGCCGGTGCACTTGGCAAGGTCGCGCACCCGCAGCAGGTGCCGCGCCCAGTGCCGGTAGCCGTCCACGTGGCCGAACATGATGGTGGCGGTCGAGCCGAGCCCGACGCGGTGCGCCGACTCCATCACCTCCAGCCATTCGCCGGTGGTGATCTTGTCCGGGCAGATCACCCGGCGCACCTCGTCGTCGAGGATCTCGGCCGCGGTGCCGGGCAGGGAGCCGAGCCCCGCCTCGCGCAGCCTCCCCAGAAACTCGTCGAGATCGATGCCCAGCGTCCGGGCGCCCTGCCAGACCTCCAGCGGCGAGAAGGCGTGCACGTGGACCTCCGGCGCCGCCTCCTTCACCGCGCGGCAGATCGAGAGATAGGTCTCGCCGGTGTAGTCGGGGTGGATGCCGCCCTGGAGACAGACCTCGGTGGCGCCCCGCTCCCATGCCTCGCGGGTGCGGCGCGCGATCTCCGCGAGGTCGAGATCGTAGGGCCGGCCGCGCAGGTTCGCGCTCAGGCGCCCCTTGGAGAACGCGCAGAACCGGCACTTGAAGTAGCAGACGTTGGTGTAGTTGACGTTGCGGTTGACGACGTAGCTCACGGTGTCGCCGTTGCGCTCGCGGCGTAGCGCATCGGCCGCCTCGCAGACCGCGTGCGCTTCGCCGCCGCGCGCCTCGAACAGCCGCACGACGCCGGCTTCATCGAGCGGCGCCCCTTCGCGCACCCGGTCGAGGATGCGGGCGAGCGAAGGAGTGGGGCGGCGCGGGACGGCGCTCGCCGCGAAACCGACGGCCGGCTGGCTCCCCTCTCCGTTCCCCGCGTGCCGGGTCTGCTCGTGCCCGGACCCCTGGCCGTTGCTCGCATGGAACAAACCCGCTCCCTGCCCGTCCACGCGCTGGCCGGAGGCGCCGGCGATCTCGCTGCGCGAAATCGCGAAGCGATCGCTCCGGCGGTCGCCGCTCGCATCGAGGCCTCCCGGCGCCTGCATCGCATCCCCCGCATACCAGCCCGAATCGCGCCCCAGCCCCTGGCCGTCGCTCGCGGCGAGCACCGCGCTGCGAAGCTCCGGATCGATCCACCGCTCCGGGTCGGCCGCGTAGCGGGGGTACAGGGGGAGTCTCGGTGCGAGCGACTTGCCGGCCGACTCGGTGGCCCGCTCCAGCTCCAGCAGGTGCGGCCACGGCGCCTCCGGGTTCACGTGGTCCGGGGTCACCGGCGACACCCCGCCCCAGTCGTCGATGCCCGCCTCGACGAGGCGGGCGAGCGCCCCCGGACGCAGGTTCGGCGGCGCCTGGACGCTGGTTTCCGGCCCCAGGAGGAGCCGCGCCGCCGCGATGGTCCACAGGTGGTCCTCCAGCGAAGGCTCGGGCGCCGTCGCCATCGGCGTGCCGGGCTTGGCCCGGAAGTTCTGCACGATCACTTCCTGGACGTGCCCGTACCGGTCGCCCAGATCGCGGATGGCGAGCAACGATTCGACGCGCTCGCGCCGGGTCTCGCCGATCCCGATGAGGATCCCGGTGGTGAACGGCACCGCCAGCTCGCCCGCGTGCTCCAGGGTCGCGAGCCTTACCGCGGGGTCCTTGTCCGGCGAGCCGTAATGCGGCCCCCCCTTCCCGCACAACCGCCGGGACGTCGATTCGAGCATGATCCCCGCCGACACCGAGACTTCGCGCAGCCGGGCCAGCTCGTCGCGCCGCATCACCCCGGGGTTGACGTGGGGCAGGAGGCCGGTCTCCTCGTGTACCCGCCGCGCGGCATGGACCAGGTAGTCGATGGTGGACTCGAAACCCATCTCCGCCAGCGCTTCGCGCGCCGCCCGGTACCGCCGCTCGGGCTGATCCCCCAGCGTGAACAGCGCCTCCGTGCAGCCGGCCGCGGCGCCTTGGCGCGCGATCCCGATCGCCTCGTCCACCGTGAGGTACGGCGCGCGGACGCCCCCCGGGGTCTTCGCGAAGGTGCAGTAGCGGCAAACGTCGCGGCACAGCTCGGTGAGGGGGATGAAGACCTTGGGGGAGTACGTGACGAGGCCGCCCGAGCGTCGGTCGCGCACTGCGCGCGCGGCCTCCATCAGCGCGCCGGTGTCGCCGATGCCGGCGAAGGCGGGCGCCTGGGCATCGTCGAGGCGCTCCCCGTTCGCCAGCGCGTCGAGGAGCGGCTGTATCGTCGTGGCATCCATCACGGATCGAGATGTCGGATGTGGACAGGGATCAACGCGGCTACGGGTCTGCGCCGCGCCGGGAGTACACCCCAACTCATGGCCGCGTACAAGCGGCGGAAGCAGAATGTTCGCCGACAGCGCCCGAAGGATGGTGACGAGTTCCTTGCCCGCGCCCTGGCCGCACAAGCCGACTCGATCGTCAGCAGCGACAGGAAGCCGCTCGCGATGTCGGGCTGCCGGGGCGGCACGGTCTCATATTGCAGACAAGGCTTGGGAGTGGTTCTCGAAGCACGCCCGCGATGTCGGGCTATCGGGGCGTCACGGTCTCTGCGCCTCGCGAGCTCCCGGATCGATGGCTTCGACTCGGAGGTGGTGCAGGCTGGATGCGGGCGCAGCCCGACGGTGCTATCCGAGCCGCGGGACGACATCCTCCATGAACATCCGCATCTGCTCGAAGCGTTCCTCCAGGGAATCCGCAACCACGTGCAGCACGTTGAAATGGTCGATGCCCTGCTCCATCACCGCCCCGATCATCGACGCGACCGATTCGGCGGTGCCGATCCAGTTGGCCGCGATCTGCCGGTCGAGGTCCAGCCCCCGCATCGCGCGGTACCGTCCGAACCGGCTCCTGCGGTACGCGGCGACGGCCGCCTCGCGGGTCTTCGCGAGCAACAGCTCCCCCTCGGCGAGCACATCGAATTCACCGATGGTGCGCCCGTAGACGCCGAGCCTTTCGGCGAGCGCCCGCTTGCGCACGGCCGCGACACCGTGCGCAACCATCAGCGCATCGCCGAACTTCGCGACCCGTTCGAGCGCATCGGCGTTGCGCCCGACCATGTAGAACGGCAGCGGATCCTGCACCGGCTTCGGATCGAGCGCGACGTCCTTCACGCCGACGTACTCCCCCTCGAAGGTCACGGCGCCCGCGTCATGGGCGAGCAGGCGGCGAAGGACCTCGGTGAACTCCGCCGCCATCCGGCCCCGATGCGCCCGCCCGCGCCATGTCGCGACCGCCCTGAACTCCGCGCGCCACGCACCGAGGCCGAGACCGAGCAGGAACCGTCCCTTCGACAGCCGGTCGAGGGTCGCCGCCTGCTTGGCGAGGATCACCGGGTCGCGACAGGGCAGCACGAGGACCCCGGTGCCGAGCTTGATCCGGCGGGTCTCGGCCGCGGCGTAGGCCAGGGTGATCATCGGCTCGTACCAGTTCGGGCGCTCCGCCGCGCCCACCCCGCTGTCGGGGTTGGGGGCCACGAAGTCGGTGGCCCACACCGCCTCGTAGCCGAGCCGTTCGGCGAGCCTGACGCACTCGATGACGTCGTCGGGCCCGGCGAACCCGCAGGGTACGAACACGCCCTCGCGGCAGGTGGGGATCTCGACGTCGAAGCGCGGGCGGCTCATCTGCTGCATCCTTCATCGTCGGAACCGGACGGACGGTCGCGGGGGAGTACACTCCAAACCCATGCCTTCGTACAAGCATCGCAAGGACCGGAACCGCTCGCCTGCCGCGTTGGGCATATATGATCCGCCTCACCCCTTGACGGCCATGTACGAACAGCAACCTTCAATGCTGGAAATCGAAGTCAGCCGCACCGGCGACGATGTTGCCGCGGCGGCGGCGGCCCACGTCGCCGGGCGGGCCGGCGCCGCGGTCTCCGGGCACGGTGCGTTCTGCGTCGCGCTGAGCGGCGGGCGCACGCCGTGGAGGATGCTCGAACGCCTGATCGAGCTGGATCTCCCGTGGACCGCGATCCACGTGTTCCAGACCGACGAGCGCGAGGCGCCGGACGGCGACGCGGACCGCAACGCCACCCGGCTCGCCGCGATCCTGGGGGATTCCGGCCTGCCGGACGCGAACCTGCACCTCATGCCGGTGGCGGGCGGGGACCTGCACCGGGCCTGCGAGACGTACGCGCGGACCATCGCCCGGCATGGTCGGGACGGCCGGCTCGATCTGGTGCACCTCGGGCTCGGTGAGGACGGGCACACCGCCTCGCTGGCGCCGGGCGACCCGGTGCTGGACGTTGCGGACCGGGACGTCGCGGTGACCGGGCCCTACCGGGGCCGGCGGCGCATGACCCTGACCCGTGCCGCGATCGACAGGGCGGCGGAGCGCATGTGGGTGGTGACGGGGGCATCGAAGGCGGTGATGCTCGCAAGGCTGTGCGAAGGCGATCGGACGATCCCGGCCGGGCGTGTCGCCCGGCGAAGCTCCATCGTCTTCGCCGACGAGGCGGCGGCCACGGACCTCCGGGCGCCGGTCCCGGATCGCCCCGAAGCACGAGAAGCATGACGAAGCATGACAAGGAGCCGCACGATGCTGAAGCTAGGGTACAAGGCGTCCGCGGAGCAGTTCGGACCCCGCGATCTGCTCGAGTTCTCCGTGCACGCCGAGCGGGCGGGGTTCGACTCGATCATGGTGAGCGATCACTTCCAGCCGTGGCGGCATACCGGCGGCCACGCCCCCTACTCCTTCGCCTGGCTCGGGGCGCTGGGGGAACGCACCACCAAGGCGATGATCGGCACCAGCGTCGTCACCCCGACGTTCCGCTATCACCCCTCCATCGTCGCGCAGGCGATGGGCACCCTCGGCGCGATGTACCCGGGCCGGGTGATGCTGGGGGTCGGCACCGGGGAATCGCTGAACGAGGTGCCGTCCATCGGCTGCGAGTGGCCGGCGTTCCGCGAGCGGTTCCGCCGGCTCAAGGAGTCCATCGAGCTGATGCGCAGGCTCTGGACCGAGGAGCGGGTCACCTACGAGGGCGAGTACTACCGCACCGAAAACGCGACCGTCTACGATCGCCCCGACTCGCCGGTTCCGCTCTACGTCGCCGCTTCCGGGGCGGTCGCGGCGCGGCTCGGAGGGCGGGTCGCGGACGGCTTCATCTGCACCAGCGGCAAGAAGCCGGATCTCTACTCCGAAACCCTCCTGCCGGCGGTGCGCGAGGGGATGGCCAAGGCCGGGCGCGGGGATGGAGACGTCGAGCTCACGATCGAGATGAAGGTCTCGTTCGACACCGACCGGGAGCGGGCGATGGAGGATACCCGGCACTGGGCCGCGCTCGCGCTCTCCCCGGAGGAGAAGATGGGGGTGGAGGACCCGGCGGAGATGGAACGCCTCGCCGATGCGCTGCCGGCCGAGCGCGCGGCGAGCCGCTGGATCGTATCCACCGAGGTGGAGGAGCACGTCGAGCGCATCGCCCCCTACGTCGCGCTCGGCTTCCGGCACCTCGTGTTCCACGGCCCGGGACCGGACCAGAGGCGGTTCATCGATCTGTACGCGGAGAAGGTGATGCCGGCGCTGCGCAGGCGCTTCGGTTGAGCATGGCCGGCCGCGATTGCGCTGCGCAGGCACGGCGTCTCCTGTCCGGAGCGGTTGATCGAAGCCCTGTGCGCCCGGGATGCCGAAACGGTCCGTGCGGTCATGCGGGCGCCCATGCGCGCGGCGCGGCGTATGATGCTTGCCCGGGAGGTGCAGGTGATCGGGGAATCCCTCTCGGCCCGGGAAGGGCGATGACGGAGCCGGCGTGCCCGGAGTGAATCCATGCTGACCGCCGTTCGGAGCAGGCACGAATACGAATACGCCCATATTGCGGTGCGCCGGTTGTCCGGAACGCTCGGGGCGGAGATCACCGGGGTGGACTTGGCCCGGCCGATGGATGCGGCGACGTTCGCCGAGGTGCTGGAGGCGTTCCACCGGCATCTCGTGATCGTCGCGCCGGGGCAACGGATTGCCCCGGAGCAACTGGTGGCCTTCACGGAGCGCTTCGGGCCGGTCGAGGGGCATCCGCTCGGCTCGCGCCGCGGGCTCGAAGACCATCCGCAGGTCATGGTGCTGGAGAACCGGCCGGGACGGCTCGGGCCGCGCAACGACTTCTGGCACTCCGACATCTCTTACGGCGAGACGCCACCCCTGGGGTCGGTGCTTTATGCCGTCGAGGTCACCGAAGGCCGTGGCGATACGATGTTCTGCAACATGTACGCGGCCTACGAGGGACTGTCGGACGGGCTGAAGTCCATGCTCGACGGCATGACCGCGCTGCACTCGGCCGAGAAGCTGGTGCAGGAGGTGCCGAACCGGCTGTCGGTCGACGTCGCGCCGCCCGCGGTGGAACATCCGGCGGTGCGGACCCACCCCGGCACCGGGCGCAAGGCGCTTTACGTCAATCCCCACTACACCATCCGCTTCACCGGCTGGACGCCGGAGGAGAGCCGCCCGCTGCTCGACCTGCTGGCGGTGCGGGCGACCCGGCCGGAGAATGTGTTCCGCCACCACTGGCGGGCCGGTGACGTGCTGATGTGGGACAACCGCTGCGTCATGCACTACGCGGTACGCGACTACGACGACACCATGCCGCGCCTGATGTACCGCACCACCGCGGCCGGCGACCGGCCCCGTTGAGAAGGAGGCGCCTGGCCATGCAGGGAGCGGGATGCCGGGAACGGACAGCGGTACCGGGGGGGCCGGGACGATGACGCCGGAGATCGTGCCCTTCGATGCGGCGCTCGGCGCCGAGGTGCGGGGCGTGGACCTCGCGCGGGACCTCGACGACGCGACCTTCGCCGCCATCGAGCGAGCCTGGAACGGCCATTCCGTGCTGCTGTTCCGGGACCAGAGCATCGACGAGGCCCGGCACGTCGCCTTCAGCCGCCGCTTCGGGGACCTCGAGATCCACGTCCTCGACCAGTATCTCCACCCCCGGCACCCCGAGATCCTGATCGTCTCCAACGTCATGGACGGCGACCGTCATGCAGGCATCTACGACGCCGGCCGCTACTGGCATACCGACCTCTCCTACATGGCGGTGCCGAGCCGCGGCTCGCTGCTCTACGCCATCGAGGTGCCGCACGATGCGGCGGGCGACCCCCTGGGCGACACCCTGTTCACGAGCACCGCAGCCGCGTATGACGCATTGTCCACGGACATGAAGCGCCGCATCTCCGGACTGAAGGCGGAGTTCAGCCTCGCCAACCGCCACGCCAGGCTGGTGGCGGACGGCGACCCGGACGCGACCTTGAGCGACGCGCACCGGGAAAAGACCCCGCCCGTGATCCACAAGGTGGTGCGCAGCCACCCGATCACCGGACGCAGGAGCATCTACGTCAACGAAGGCCAGACCTCACGCATCCTGGGCCTCCCCGAAGACGAGGCCCGGGACCTGCTGCAGGCGCTGTGCGCTCACTGCACGCGCCCCGAGTTCGTCTACCGGCACCGATGGCGGGCCGGTGACCTCCTGATATGGGACAACATCCCGACCCAGCACCTCGCCATCTGCGACTACGCGCTCCCGCAGCGCCGTTACATGCACCGCACCACGCTTCGGGGCACGGTCCCGCAATAGGCAGACACCGGACCTGCCCTGCCCGGGGCGGTCTCGGACCTCCAGGCTCTGGCTCCGCAGCCGGTATGCCCCGGACCGGACCTGCCCGGGGCAGCCGCGGACGTCCGGATTCCGGCTCCGCAACCGGAACGCCCCGGACCGGACCCCCATCGGCCCCGCGTGGGCGGGCGGAAACGAGGTACGCCGCAGGCGCCGCATCGGTGCGCGAAAGACTTCCGCTCCGCCCCGCATTCGAAGAAGATTCGTCATCTTCACCGCCCCTCGGCGAACCATCCACGGGAGAGCGCTCCAATGAACGTCGGCGATCCGAACCGGTACCGTTCCCCCGAGCCCCACGTGCAAACGATGCGGGTCCCGACCATGGCCGACATCGACTTCGCGGCGTTGCGCCGCGAGCGGCTCGAACGGCTGCAGGCGATGATGAGGAAACGCGACATCCCGGTCGCGCTGTTCTACAACCCGGCCAACGTCCGCTACGCCACCGGGGTCGACGTGATGGGGGTATGGACGGCGACGACGTTCTCGCGTTGCTGCATCGTCGCGGCCGAGGGCGCCCCCGTCCTCTTCGAGTACCCGAACTCGATGCACGTGGCCGAGAAGCACGTGAAGGACGTCCGACCCCACCGCAGCCACCAGTTCATGGGCCACCAGGGATACGGGCTCGCGCGCAAGTGGGCGGAAGAGGTCAGGGACGTGATGCGCGAGCTGGGCTGCGCCGGCCAGCCGCTCGCGGTGGACAAGCTCGACGGCAACGGGTTTCGGGCGCTCATCGACCTCGGCGTGGAAGTGACCGATCCGACCCCCGCCACCGTGGATGCGCGCGAGGTGAAGACGCCGGAGGAGGTGAAGCTCATGCTCGTCAACGGCACCATCGGCGACGCGATGATGGCCGACTTCGAGGCCGCCGTCCGTCCCGGCATCCGCGAGCACGAGCTGATGGCGGTGCTGAACGAATCGCTGTTCCGCCATCATGGCGAGTTCATGTTCACCCGCCTGATCGCCACCGGCACCAATACCAACCCCTGGATGTCGGAGGCGCACGACAAGCTCGTGCAGCCGGGCGACCTGGTCGGGATCGACACCGATGCGAACGGCTTCGAAGGCTACGTTATCGACTTCTCGCGCACCTTCCTGTGCGGGGACCGGGCGACGGAGGGCCAGAAGGAGGCGTACCGCATCGCCTACGACTGCGTGAACGGCATGCGGGAGCTGATGAAGGTGGGCATGACCTTCGAGGAATTCTCACGCGCCGCGCCGCAGCTCCCGCCCGAGTACCGCAATCTGCGCTATGGAGGCATGGCTCACCAGGCCGGGCTCGAAGACGAGGGCCCGGGCATTCCCTACCTGTACGACGACGGAGTGGGCACCAAGGCGATGCCCGAACGCGAGCTCCAGGAGAACATGGTGTGGAGCCTCGAATGCTACGCCGGCAAGGAAGGCGCACCGTACGGCGTGAAGCTCGAGGATCAGGTGCTGCTCACCCGCGGCGGTGCGCTGCCGTTGATGACGTATCCCTTCGATGCGAAGTTGCTCTGACGCTCGACGCGGCGGAGTCGCCGGTGGCTGACCGAACCGGTCGATTCCGGCTTCCGATCACCGCGATCGCGGTGGCCGGTTCGGGCACGTTGATCGCCCTCGCGGTCGGTGTCTCTCTGTATCTCGGGCTGTCGACCGCGACGGAGGACACCCGCCGGCTCATGGCGTCGCGTTCCGAGGCACTCGTGGACGCGCTCGAACGCAGGATCGAATCGCAGCTCCAGCCGGTGGTACAGCAGGCGCGGTGGGTGGTGGACCAGATCGAGCGCGGCAACGTGCGGCTCGACGACCCGCGGGCGCTGGATACGTTCATCCTCGGCGCGCTCAGCGCGACGCCGCGGATCACCGGCATGGCCGTCGTCGACGCCCGAGCGCAGGTCCGGAGATGGGAGCGTTTTTCCGTGCAGCCGATCCTGGAGGACTGGTCGGACCGCCCCGAGGTCGTCGAGTGGCTTGAAGGCGGGGCATCGCAGCCGGGTCCGTCCTGGCAAGCCCCGTTCTGGACCCCCGTGCTCGAAACGACGATCGTGCTTCACAACATGCCGATTCGGATCGACGGCGAGTTCGCCGGCATGTTCACGCAGGTGGTGACCGTCAACGACCTGTCGCGGTACCTCGCATCGGTGGGCACCCGGACCGGGATCATCCCGTTCATCCTCTACGACCGCGAGCACGTCCTCGCCCATCCGCTGCTGATCCACTGGGCGCCCGACGCCTCCGGCCAGGACCAGCCGCTCGCCACGCTCGATGAGATCGGGGACGCCGTGATCGAGCGTATCTGGACCCCCGACGATCCGGAGCTGTTCCTCCTCGGCGGCATGACCGGGGTGAGCGCATCGGGCGCGACGGTAGGTGACCACTACTACGTGTTCCTGCACCGGGACATCCTTCGCTACGGCCCGGCGCCGTGGACCATCGGGGCCTACGTGGACACCGGGACGAGCGACGTCATCGAATGGCTCGTCGGGATTGTCCGGGCCGCCCTGAGCGGGGACTACGCAGACGAGGGGGCCGGCGACGGCGACGAGTTCGAGCGCTTGATCGCCGCGGCCTTCGCGGGTCTCGCCGTGCTCGTCGTCTCCGTCGTTCTCACGGCATGGCTGGGCGTCCGCGTCAGCAGGCCGGTCAGGGCGCTCGCGGCGGCGGCGCGCTCCATCGAGGCGGAGCGCTTCGACCGCGTGCAGGCACTGCCGCCGAGCCGGGTCGCCGAGTTCGACGACGCGAACCGCTCGTTCAACCGGATGGCCGCGGGGCTGAAGGAGCGCGAGCTGATCCGCGAGACGCTGGGCCGCTTCGTGCCCACCGACGTCGCGAAGACACTGCTCACCGAGGGCGGCGACCTCGCCCCCGTGCAGTCCGAGGCGACCGTGCTCTTCTCCGATCTGGAAGGCTTCACCGCGCTGACCGAGACGCTGGGCCCGGACGGCATCGTCGAATTGCTCAACGAGTACTTCGAGGTAATGGTGGAGATCCTCGAACGCCACAGGGGAGTCGTCACCCAGTTCCAGGGCGACGCGATCCTCGCGACGTTCAACGTGCCGGTGCCGGACCCGGACCACGCCGCCAACGCCCTGCGCGCGGCGCTCGAAATGCAGTCCGCGGCGCGTCGCCGCGAGTTCGCCGGGCGCCGGATCGGCAGCCGCATCGGGATCAACACCGGCCGGCTCGTCGCGGGCGCGGTCGGCGCGAAGGGCCGGCTCAGCTACACCGTGCACGGCGACGCGGTCAACCTGGCGGCACGGCTCGAAGCTCTCAACAAGGAGCTGGGCACGCACATCCTCGTCTCCGCGGCGACCGCGGCGCAGGTGGAAGGATTCGATCTGAAACCGATGGGCGAGGTCGGCGTCCGCGGCCAGACGCGGCGCGTCGCGGTCTACGCGCTCGGCGACGCGGCGGAGCCGGACTGACCGGCGATGCCTGGCGGGCATTTCGACTCCGAATCCCGGCCCTCGAACGGGGCGCGGTCGCCGGGGCGGGCGTGCCGCCGTACCAGCCGGATCTGGTTGTCGCGGGTGGTCAGGGTGCCGCTCGACTGGTAGAAGCGCCGGTAGCGGCGGATGAAGCGCTCGATGTCGACATGGTCCGCTATCTCGAAGGCGTTGATGCCGCAACGCTGCATGAACGATAGCTGGTCGGGCGCCACGTCGCCGGTGACCCGCAGCTCGTGGCGGTAGCGCAGGTGCTCGCGCAGCTTCGCGGCGATGCTGTAGAAGCGGCCGTCGGCCGCGCCCGGGATCTCGATGACGACCAGAGTGAAGCGTCCGACGTCGTCCGCGAGGCGCATCGGGTCGTCGCCGGTCGCGAGGCGCATACCCAGCCGCCGACCGGTGCGTTCGGCGTGAGCGATGAGGTCATGGCGTTGCGCAAGCCAGCGGGCGATGTCCACCGTGAAGCCTCGGCCGTCCGGCGTCCTGCCGTCGCCTGCCGGGATCCCCGGCGCGGTGGCCTCGGCCTCCGCGATGAAGCCCCGGCCGGCCGGCGCCTCGTCCGGAGCCAGGTGCGCCCATTCCTCGGCGCACTCCCTTCCATCGACGATGAGCCTGGTCATCGGCCCGCTCCACCTGGATGCAAAGCCGGCCGTTGTCGCTGCCGCGCAGGCGGACTTCCGTGGACGATGGGTCCTTCTCCGCCGTAGACCTTCTCCTGGAAGGGCGCGACGCCAATCCGCTCCACTGTATCGGGGAAGCTCTCGTCAGGGCGGCGGTGCGCAACGTGGACGTCGAGGATCCCGGCCACGGTCCGCGCGACCTCGGCCTTGGGAACCGCGGGGCCGAGCCTGCGGCCGAGACGGGTGCGCTCCTCGGCCGATCCGCCGATGGTGATCTGGTACCACTCCTCACCTTTCTTGTCGACGCCGAGGATGCCGATGTGGCCCACGTGGTGGTGGCCGCAGGCGTTCATGCACCCGGAGATCTTGATACGCACGTCGCCGAGGTCATGCAGATAGTCCAGGTCGTCGAAGAGCGCATTGATCTGCCGGGCGACGGAGATGGACTCGGCATTGGCAAGGCCGCAGAAATCCAGGCCCGGGCAGCAGATCATGTTGGTCAGGGTCCCGATGTTCGGGGTTGCCAGATCGAGGGATGCGAGCTGCGTCCACAGGGCGCGCAGGTCGTCGAGCGCGACGTCGGCGAGCAGCAGGTTCTGGTCGTGGCTGGTGCGTATCAGACCGAAGCTGAAGCGATCCGCCAGAGAGGCCAGCCCCTCCATCTGTCCGGCGGTCATGTCGCCGGGTGGGGAGTCGGGGGCCTTGAGGGAGACGAACACCGCGCGATAGCCGGGCTGCCGGTGGCCGACGGTATTGAAACGTATCCACCTGGCGAACGCGGCATGCGCCGCCCGGTTGGCTTCGAAGCTTCCGGTATCGACGATCGGCCGGTAGGGCGGCGGCTCGAAGTGCGAACGCAGCACGTCGATCTCGTCCGCTTCGAGCGGCGTGACGTTCTGCCGGGTCACCTGCCACTCGGCCTCCGCGCGCCGGCGAAACTCGCCGATGCCCAGCGCGTTGACCAGGATCTTGATGCGGGCCTTGTACTTGTTGTCCCGGCGCCCCTCCAGGTTGTAGACCCTCATGATCGCCTGGAGGTAGGCGAGGAGATCCCGGTGGGGAAGAAACTCCCGTAGCACCTTGCCGATGACCGGCGTGCGTCCCAGCCCGCCCCCCACGAGCACCTCGAATCCAGGCTGCCCGGCATCGTTCTCGATGAGCCGCAGACCGACGTCGTGCGCCTCGATGACGGCGCGGTCCCTCCGGGCCCCGGTCACCGCGATCTTGAACTTGCGCGGCAGATAGGCGAACTCCGGATGCAGGGTCGACCATTGACGCAGCAGCTCGCAGTACGGGCGGGGGTCGGCGATCTCGTCCGGTGCGATGCCGGCCAGATGGTCGCAGGTGATGTTGCGTATGCAGTTGCCGCTGGTCTGGATGGCGTGCATGTCCACCGAGGCGAGATCGGCGAGGATGTCCGGCACCCGTTCCAGGGCGGGCCAGTTGAACTGGATGTTCTGGCGGGTGGTGAAATGGCCGTATCCGCGGTCGTAGCGTCGGGCGATCGAGGCGAGCATCCGAAGCTGGGTCGAGGACAGGACGCCGTAGGGGATCGCCACCCGGAGCATGGGGGCGAACCGCTGGAGGTAGAGCCCGTTCATCAGCCGCAGGGGCTTGAACTCTTCTTCGCCAAGCTCCCCCGCGAGATAGCGCGCGGTCTGCTCGCGAAAATCGGCTACCCGCTCCTGGACGAGCTGCCGATCGAGGGTGTCGTACTGGTACATGGTCGTGTCTTCCCGGTCCTGAAATGAAGAAAGCCGCCACCCGGTCTCCCGGATGGCGGCTTTCTGGTGTCGGGTGATGGCTGGATCAGGCCGGTATCAGCGCACAGTCCCCCCCTGCAGAAAGTCCCATCCGGGAATTCCGCATACAGATGCAACAACGGATGAAGCGCGCGTATGGGGTCATCGGAGCCGCTGGTCGCCCGTCCGAGTCAGGGCGGCGGAGTATCCGCCCGCCGGATACGGGTTGTCAATCGGCGGTGATCAGCCAATTCCCGTCCGCGCCGGGGCGGTATCCTGCGTGGCCGAATCAGACCGGAACCGATGGATATCGATCGGAACGAGTGCCCGGGATCGGTCGGTTGTTTCGGGCATGGTAGGTGAATACCGCGGAGAGCTTGACCTCTCCGGAGCGGTTCTTGCCCGCCGCGTGGAAGAGCCGGCAGTGGAAGAACAGCGCGTCGCCGGCTTCGAGCTCGACGAGGGCCGCGGTGTCGATGAGCTTGCGGTTCTCGTCGAGCTCCGGGCGCAGGAACAGATGCCGGTCGAGCCGGCCCCGATCGAGGTGAAGCCGGTGGCTGCCCGGGATCACCCGTAGCGCGCCGTTCTCCTCGCGCTCCGCGCCGAGCGCGAGCCACACCGAGACGAGCTCCGGCGCGTCGAACGACCAGTATCGGATGTCCTGGTGCCACGCCGTCTCGCTGCTGAACCCCGGGTGCTTCGTCATCACGCAATTGTGGTGGCACTGCGACATCTCGGCCCGCTCCCCGCGCATCACGCTACGGAGCGTCGTCGCCAGCTCGGGGGCGGTGGCCCATCGGTGGAAGATCGGCCCGCGCGAATAGGCATGCAACAACCGCCGCGGCGTGTTCCCGCCGGCGGCATCGCGGCTCGCGGGAGAGCCCGGATAGCCCACGTCCGTCTCGAACTCCGCCGGCCCCTGCAAGGGATCGAGGGCACGCAGCACCGTCTCGCGCATCTCGCCGACGCTCGCGCGATCAACGAGACCGCGGACCACCAGATAGCCGTCGCGTTGAAACGTATCCGGCGAGAGCTCCTGTATCGCGTTGACCATTGCACGTATTCCACCGTGGTGCGCGAGCTTCGCCCGCGCGATACGGTGAGTCTACGCCCATTGCCGGGCCGATTGCCGGCGTCGGCAATCCCGCTCCGTGTCCGGTCAGGCCACGCCCAGGGATCCGATTCGCGCCGCGTCTCTCGCCTCGAACCGCGGCATCACCCGCTCGACGAAGAGCTCCAGGGAGCGCCGGGTCCGCACCGGATCCAGCCCGTAGTTGCCGGCGTAGCAGAATTCGTCGACCCCGAGCGCCGCGTAGGCCTCGAGCTGCTCGACCACCTCGTCGGGTGGGCCGAGCACCATCGCATCACGCACCGCATCCCCGGAATGACCGCCACTCGCCCCGATCTCCTGCTCCAGGATCTGCGGGAATCCGTTGATGACCTTCCCGTCGGTCGAGAACAGCCCCTCGAAGCGCTTTCCGTGGAGGACGTTCGCGGCCACCATGGCGTCGATGTCGTGGGCCTGCTCGGCCACCCCGGCCGCACGCAGCACCATCCACCGCGGGCGCTCCGCACCGGGATTGGCTTCCAGCGCGGTGGCGAGCTTGCCCGCGAGATTGGCGACCTCCCCGATCGGCTTGCCGAGCGGCGTGGACATGATGTTCAAGCCGTTCCTGATCGCGAAGTCGAAGCTCGCCGGATCGCGCGCCGCGAGCCATAGCGGGGGGTGCGGCTTCTGCAGCGGCTTCGGGGCGGAAGTCACAGTGGGGAAGCTCCAGTGCCTGCCACGGTGCTCGACGTCGCCCGCCCACAGCTTCTTCAACAGCGGCACCATCTCGAACACGTGGGACCGGCCTTCCTCGGGGGTGATCCCGTTCGCCATGCGGGCGAATTCGTAGTTGAAGGCTCCGCGCGAGATGCCGAGCTCCAGGCGGCCGTCGGAGTAGATGTCGACCAATCCTGCTTCGCCGGCGAGCCGGAGCGGATGCCAGTAGGGCGCGACCGCGACCCCGACACCGAGACGAATGCGTGTCGTGCGGACCGCCCAGTCGGTGAGAATCGTCAGTGGGTTCGGCGCATGCCAGAACTCGAGCCCGTGGTGCTCCGCCGCCCAGGCGGTCACCATGCCGCCCTCCTCGGCGATGCGCAGGAGGTCGAGCGAATCCTTCCAGACCTCGCGCACGTCCACGGACGCATCGTTGCGCAGCATGTTGATGGAAATCGAGAATTTCACGATGCGGCCTCCAGTATCGGGAAGGAGCGTGGCGGTCAGACCCGCCGGCATTCGCCGTCGAGCACGTCGAGCACGGCCTGATCGGACACGGTCCCATCCACGAAGGGCGTCCCGATCCCGCGAAGAAGAACGAAGTGGATGCGGCCGGCGACGGTCTTCTTGTCGTGCGCCATGTGACCGAGGAGCGTACTCGGATTCCACCGCCGATTCGACGCCAGCGCCGCGATCCGGTCGGGGAGCCCGACGCCGCGCAGATGGCTGCGAACCCGCTCGACCGTGAACGGATCGCAGTGGCCGAGCTTCGCCGAGAGCGCCGTCGCGGCCGCGAGTCCGGCTGCGACCGCCTCACCGTGCAGCAGGGCGCCGTATCCGGCCTCGGCTTCGATCGCGTGGGCGAAGGTATGGCCGAGGTTCACGAGCGCCCGGTCGCCCCGGTCGCGCTCGTCCGAGGCGACGATCCCGGCCTTCGTCTCGCAGCCCATCCGCACCGCCTCGATCAGCGGGCCGGCGTCGAGCGCGAGCAACCCCGGGGCGTTTTCCTCCAGCCATCCGAGCTCCGCTTCGCCGCGGATCAGACCGCACTTCACGACCTCGCCGTAACCGGAGAGGAGCTCGCGGTGCGGAAGGCTTTCCAGCACGCTCACGTCGTCGAGCACGATCCGGGGCTGGTGGAAGGTCCCGACCAGGTTCTTGCCGTGGGGGGTGTTGACTGCGTTCTTGCCGCCGACCGCGCTGTCGACCTGCGACATCAGCGTCGTCGGGATCTGGACCAGGTCGATCCCGCGCATGAACAGCGCGGCGGCGAAGCCCGCGACGTCACCGACGGCCCCGCCGCCGAACGCGACGAGCGCCGTGGACCGGTCGATGCCCAGATCGAGGAGCCGGTGGAGCAGCGCCTCCAGCTCCCGGAACGACTTGGCGTCTTCGCCGGCCGGAACGGTGACCGTATCCCACCGGTCGCAGAGCCGATCGAGGACCGCCGCGAGGCGAGGCAGATGGGCGTCACGGATCACCGCATCGGTGACGACCACGGCCCGGCGGCCGGCGATGATGGGGGCGAGCACGTCCCCGGCCGTCTCCAGCAGCTTCTCTCCGATCACGATGTCGTATCCGCGTTCCCCCAGATCCACGCGGACGGTCCGGCGCTTGCTTACCATGTCCCGGTCTCCCGGTTCGTCTTCAATTCGGTTCCGGTCCCGGTGCGCACGTCAGTTCCTTGCCGGTGAAGTCTTTCGACAAAACGACGGAGATTTCCGTCACTACATCAAAGCATGATGCAATAGCGCCGCCGGCGCCTGCAAGCGGGGCGGAAGGCAGCGTAGCGGTCCCGAATCGGAGGCGTGTCGGGCGTTGCGACAATCCTGTCCAACCGATGGGGTCCACTTCTGAGATCACCGCAACGGTGATGCCGAATGGCCCTGAAGAAGTCCCGACTCTACTCCTTGGCTCTGGGAGAGCTGCGACGAGCTGGCGGCGACATGGACGCCCCGCGGTACAAGGACCATGAAGTGGGACCTGCCTGAACAGGGTGAAACAAGCCCGGAACGAAATTCCATGTACCTGTGTATTTTCAGCGGATATCGAGTGTCAAACGCGATAGGTGCCTGATTTCAGGGCATGCAGCCTGTGAAATCGCCCAAAGATGTATCGACAAGTGTCAAAGTCAGGCTATATCCTGCCGCCGTTCGATCGATGCCGACTCTCGTTCCAAGGGCGATCATGCAGACATCCGCGGCGACGGTGCGGCGTGGCGCGCGGCGTGATGGGACGACCGTGACGCCTTCGACGGTGCGAAGGCTTGCGGGCTCCGCGCCTTCACACATCCGGTCGCGCCTCCCTTCGCCGGCGCCCCGCCGTTGAGCGCGATGCTTCAGGCAGGGACGACGCCGCTCACCGGCTCCGGTCGGCGGCGCTTCGCGCTCGACGCCTGGACGGTGGCCGCCACCGCGATCGGGATGTTCGTGGCCATTCCTGTCGGATCCGTCCTCCTCACCGCGCTGGGACCCTCGGACGGCATCTGGAGCCACCTCGTCTCCACGGTGCTATGGGTGTACGTCGGCAATACGCTGTGGCTGATGCTCGGGGTCGGGGTGGGGACCATCGTCATCGGTACCTCGACCGCCTGGCTGGTCACCATGTACCGCTTCCCCGGCCGCCGGGTCCTGTCCTGGGCGTTGCTGCTGCCGCTCGCGGTCCCGAGCTATGTCCTCGCGTTCGTCATCACCGATCAGCTCGAATACGCGGGCAACGTGCAGGGTGCGCTACGCGGGGTGTTCGGATGGACGTCGCCGCGCGAGTACTGGTTTCCCGAGATTCGTTCGCTCGGCGGGGCGACGATGGTGCTCTCGCTGGTGCTCTACCCCTACGTCTATCTCCTCGCACGGGCCGCGTTCATCGAGCAGAGCTTCGGGCTGTTCGAGGCCAGCCGCACCCTCGGGCGGACCCCCCTCGCGAGCTTCTTCACCGTCGCGGCGCCGCTGGCGCGGCCGGCGATCGCGGTCGGCGTGGCGCTCGCGCTGATGGAGACGTTGAACGAATTCGGGACCATCGACTTCTTCGCGGTGCCCACCCTGACCGCGGGCATCTTCGACGTCTGGCTCAACATGGACAGCACCGCCGGCGCGGCCCAGCTCGCGTCGGTCCTGGTGGCGTTCACGCTCGTCCTGGTGACCGTCGAGCGCAGCAGCCGGCGTGCGCGCCGTTACCACGAGACCACCACCCGCGTGCAGGCTCTGCCCGAGTACCCGCTGTCGATGGTGCGCGGGGCCGCCGCGCTCGTGTGGTGCGCGACCCCGGTCGCGCTCGGATTCGTCCTTCCGGCGTGGGTCCTGAGCGGTTACGCGGTGACGTTCTACGCCGAGACCCTGGAGGCGGACTACCTCGACCACGTCCGCAACAGCATGATGCTCGCGGCCTGGGCGGCGGCCGTCGTGGCCCTCGCCGGCATCGTTCTCGCCTATGGGGTCCGCCTCTCGCCGCGGCGGGCGATGCGCGGGCTCGCCGAGTTCGCGGCCATCGGCTACGCGGTGCCCGGCGCAGTGCTCGCGGTGGGCATCATGGTGCCTCTCGGATATTTCGACAACGCTCTCGATGCGGCAAGCCGCGCGCTGTTCGGCGTGCCGCTGGGGCTGCTGATCAGTGGCAGCGCGGCCGCGCTGGTCATAGGCTACGTGGTGCGGTTCCTCGCGCTCGGCTATCGAACCGTGGATTCCGGCCTGTCCCGTATCACCCCGAGCGTCGAAGGCGCGGCGCGGACGCTGGGAGCGAGTCCGGCGCGTTCGCTCGTGCGCGTGCATCTGCCGATCATTCGTCCCAGCATCGTCACCGCCGCGCTGCTCGTGTTCGTGGACACGATGAAGGAGCTGCCGCTGACCCTGATCCTGCGTCCCTTCAACTTCGACACCTTGGCGACCTTCGTGTACCAGTACGCCTCCGACGAGCTGCTGGAGGAATGCGCGCTGGGCGCCCTGACCATCGTGGCGGCAGGCGTCGTACCCGTTATCCTGATGAGCCGGACGATCACCCGCTCCCGCCCCGGCCACCGGCACCCCTCCTCGACGTAATGGCGCCGGCGGCCGCGGCGCAACCCTCGAACCACCGATGCACAGACTCGATCTCACCAATGTCTCCCATCGCTTCGGCGAAGCGCTCGCCGTCGATGGCGTGAGCATCCACGTCGACGCCGGCGAACTCGTATGCCTGCTCGGACCGTCGGGAAGCGGCAAGTCCACGTTGCTGCGGCTCGCGGCCGGACTGGAGACCCTGCAATCCGGTCGTGTCACGATCGACGGTACGACGGTGGCCGAGGGCGGACACGCGCAACAGCTTCCGCCGGAGAAGCGGGGCGTCGGGTTGATGTTCCAGGACTACGCGCTGTTCCCCCACCTCACCGTGGCCCAGAACATCGGGTTCGGGTTGCGGAACGGGTCACGCGACGGTGCGTGGACCGAGCGCGTGCTCGGCGACATGCACCTCGCGCATCTGGGCGGGCGCTATCCGCACACCCTCTCGGGCGGACAGCAGCAGCGCATCGCGTTGCTGAGGGCGCTGGCCCCCGCTCCCGGGATCCTGCTGCTCGACGAGCCGTTCTCCGGCCTGGACGAACACTTGGGACAGCAGGTCCGCCAGGAAACGCGGGCGATTCTCGCCGAAAGCGGGGTCACCACGCTGATGGTCACCCACAATCCGGAAGTGGCGATGTTCCTGGCGGATCGGATCGTCGTGCTCAACGACGGACGGGTGGCGCAGGACGCCTCGCCGGTCGAGATCTACACCGCCCCGGCGGATCCGTTCATCGTGCGGCTGTTCGGCCCCGCGAACGAGTTCGGCGGCGTCGTGCGCGACGGGGTCCTCGACACCGCGCTCGGCCCCATCCCCGCCGCGGGGGTCGAGAGCGGCAGGGATGCGCTGTGCCTCGTGCGCGCCGACGGTGTCGAGATTACCGCTACGCCGCCGAACGGCGGTGGCGGGTACGTTCGCGCCAGAGTCGAGACAGCACGGGTGCTCGGGCCGACGAGCTACCTGCTGTTGAAGCCATCCGCGGACGATTCGCCGGGGATCTCGCCGGCGACGATCGAGGCCCGGCTGCCCGGCATCCACCTGCCGGCGGCCGGCAGCGAGGTCTGGGCGCGCGCGAACGAGGAGCAGACCTTCGTCTTCGCCATCGATCGGCACTGACGGACCGCGGGCTCACCGGATGAGCCCGAGCAGTCCCGATACGAGGTTCATGGTGGCTGCACGGGGTTCTCGTCTTCGTCATCGATCGAGTCCACCGCGGTGAGACCGAGCAACGCGGTCGCATCGCGGTCGGTGGGCAGCTCCTCGACCGAGCGGAGCTTGCGCTTGATGGCGCGCAAGCGCGTGCCGGTCTGGTCGATCGACCTCGATGCCGTGTCGAGCTGCTTCTTCACCTTGTCGAGCACCTCTCCGAACTTGCCGAACTCCGTCTTCACCGCGGAAAGCACGGTCCGGACCTCGCTCGACCGCTTCTCGATGGCGAGGGTGCGGAACCCCATCTGGAGAAGGATACGCGAAGCAGCGGCTCGTCCGACGAACTCGACTCGCAATTCCTTCAGCGTCGATCCGCGGGTCCGGAAGCATCCCGATGCCGAAAGCCTTCGGGGCGGCCGGCCTCGCAATCCAGACGCCGGTGGAGCTCAGCTTGCGGGCACGCCTTGCCCGAGCACCCGGATCCCCAGCTCCCGTAGCTGTCGGGACTCGGCCGGCCCTGGCGCGCCAGTGAGCGGGTCGTTCGCGGTCTGGGTCTTGGGAAAGGCGATCACGTCCCGGATCGAGCTCGATCCGGTCATCAGCATGGCAATCCGATCGAGCCCGAACGCGATTCCGCCGTGGGGTGGACAGCCGTATTCCAGCGCATCGAGGAGGAACCCGAATCTCTCGCGTGCTTCATCCTCGTCGATGCCAAGCACCCGAAACACCGCCTGCTGGACTTCACGGCGATGAATGCGCACCGATCCACCGCCGATCTCCGATCCGTTGAGCACCATGTCGTACGCGCGCGACTTCAGGGTGGCGGGCTTCGATTCGATCGCGGCGATGTCTTCGGTGTCGGGCGCGGTGAACGGATGGTGGAGCGCGGTGTGACGCCTCTCGCGCGGGTCCCACTCGAACATCGGGAAGCCGACCACCCAGACGACGCGCCAGCCGTCCTCGACGAGGCCCAGATCCTCGCCGAGCCTGACCCGGAGCGCTCCGAGCGCATCATTGACGATCTTCGACGTATCCGCGCCGAAGAAGATGAGGTCGCCGTCCCTGGCGGCGGTTCGCTCCATGATTCCTTGCAGCGCATCGTCGGAGAGGAACTTGACGATGGGCGATTGCAGCCCGTCCCGGCCGGATGCGAGGTCGTTCACCTTGATGTAGGCCAGACCCTTCGCGCCATGGGTCGCGACGAACCGGGTGTAGTCATCGATGGTCGAGCGGGCCAGCGCGCCTGCTCCGAACACCCGGAGCGCAGCCACACGGCTGCCCGGATCGTTGGCCGGCCCCGCGAAGACCTTGAACTCCGCGTCCGCGACGAGATCGGCGACCTCCACGAGCTCGAGCGGATTGCGCAGATCGGGCCGGTCGGTGCCGAAGCGCCTCATCGCCTCGTCGTAGGTCATGCGAGGAAACGAATCGGGCAGCGCGACGCCGAGCACCCGGTCGAAGACGTGGCGCATCAACGCTTCCATCAACCCGGTAATGCCCTCCAGGTCGAGGAACGAGGTCTCGACGTCGAGTTGGGTGAACTCCGGCTGCCGGTCCGCGCGCAGGTCCTCGTCGCGGAAGCAGCGCACGATTTGGTAATAGCGTTCGAACCCCGACATCATCAGGAGCTGCTTGAAGATCTGGGGCGACTGCGGCAGCGCGAAGAAACGGCCGGGATGCGTGCGGCTCGGCACGAGGTAGTCGCGCGCGCCCTCCGGGGTCGCTCTGGTGAGCATCGGGGTCTCGATGTCGATGAAGCCTTCGGCGTCGAGAAACTCCCGCATCGCTCGGGTGATGCGCGCCCGGGCCTCGATCCGCGCGAACATCTCCGGGCGGCGCAGATCGACGTACCGATACCGGAGCCGCGTCTCCTCCCCGACATCGTCTTCGTCGAGCTGAAACGGCGGTGTCCGCGCGGTGTTCAGGACTTCGAGGCCCTGCCCGAGGACCTCGACCGCACCCGTGGGCATCTCGGGGTTGAGGGTGCCGGGCGGGCGCACGCGCACGCGGCCCACGGCACGCAGGACGTACTCGGAGCGCACCTGCTCGGCGGCCGTGAACGCTTCGACGGTGTCGGGGTCGTACACCACCTGTACGAGCCCGGAGCGGTCGCGCAGATCGATGAAGATCACCCCTCCGTGGTCACGACGGCGATGCACCCAGCCGCAGAGCGTCACGCTCTCGCCGATGAGATCCTCGGTGACGGTGCCGCAGAAATGGGAACGCATCGCATTGAAGCCGGGGAGCACGAAGCGCGCGATGGTAAGGACTGGCGTTTCGCCTCGCAACCGTATCGTGTAGCGGAGGCCGGGCCGGTGACGAACCCTGATCGCACGGAACCTCCGGATCCGAGTCATCCGCGAAGCTGCCGGTGGTATCCTGGCGTCCCAACTCGACTCGGCGGCGGAGGACAATGGAATGAGTCTGGCGGAGAAGCTCGACACCATCCGTGAAGCGGGAGCAAAGCGGATTCCGGCGGAGAAGCGCGCGGTGATGGGCGCGGCCACGCGGGCGTTGCGTGACTCGGGCATTGCGAGCGGCTTCATCAAGGTGGGGGATTCGCTCCCCGAGTTCGCGCTCGACAACGCACGGGGGCAAGTCATGCGCTCGGCGGATCTCCTCAACCGGGGCGCGGTGGTCATCACCGTGTTTCGAGGACACTGGTGACCCTACTGCAACGCAGAGCTGTATGCTTTGCAGGCGGTCGTACCGGAGTTGGAGAAGCATGGCGCGAGGCTCGTCGCGATCACGCCGCAGAAGGCTGGAAAGAGCCTTCGGATGATCGACAGGCACAAGCTCGGCTTCGAGATGTTGTCCGATCCGGGGAATGCATATGCAGCACGGCTCGGACTGCGCTTCCACGTCCCGGACGAGCTGAAGGAGGTCTACCTGGGGCTGGGGATCGATCTCGAGGAGTCGAGCGGGTCCGCCGACTGGACGCTGCCGGTGCCGGCCCGAATCGTCGTCGATCGTACCGGGATCGTTCGGGCGACCGACATCGACGTGGACTACACCCGACGTCCGGAGCCCGGAAAGATGGTCGCGGACGTCGCAGCGCTGGGCTGAACGCCGCGATCCTGCTGCTCTGACGGGGGTATCCCTTCCCAGGGCGGGAAGGGTTCTGATCTACCGGGAATCCGGTGGTTACTCGCGCTCCATGCGCCGGAACTCGCGATTGAGGCGGAACTCCTCCGAGGCGACGAACTCCTCGATGGCGCGCGCCCGGCGCTCGATTCTCTCGAACCGCCGGGCGAGAACGCCGGGGTCGATTGCCGGGCGCGGCGGTTCCCGTGACTCGCGGTCCTCCGGCTCCCCTCCGACCCCGCTGCGTCTCGGACCCGTCACGCCGCGCCAGAGCCGGTTCGCCGCGCGCCTGACAGAATCATATGCGGCATCCATTTGCCGGCGCGTGCGCTCCGGGTAGTCCACCCAGTACAAGGCCGCGAAGAACACCAGCACGGTCAGCAGCGGAATGGAGATGAACCCGAGCACGAATCCGGCGATGACCACGCCGCGCGGAATGCCGAATGCGTCGGCCAGGCCCCGTATCACGCGCTTGATTGGCCCGCGGCGCCGTCCGGACCTTCGACCATGAGAGTGACGGCGGCTCATCGCTTTCTCCACTCGGGTGCTTCCGCATCGAGGATCGTCTCCAGGGACTCGATCCTCTGCTCGAGTCGCTCGCCGAGGACACGCATCCGATCCAGCTCCGCGCGTTCGATCACGACCTTCCCGGGGCTGGCGGCCCCGGCCCGCATGCGCATCCACACGGTGATGTAGTGATACGTAATCCAGAGGGGAACGATGAAGACGAAGAAGATGATTCCGGGCACCGCCAGTGCCCACGGAAAGGTCATGTCCACTGTGTTCTCCGCGTGTGGTCGATGATTCGCGTGAAGGTCACATCGCGCATCAATCACGACCCCCCGCCGCAACCCGCGCCTTGAGCCGGGCGAGATCCTCCGCCACGTCGGCCTCGGCTTCCAGCTCGGCGAACTCCTGCTCGAGCGTCTTCGCCTTGCCCATGTCGTAGACCTCGGCGCCTGCCTCCAGCTCGTCGATTCGGCGCTCGAGCGACCCGTACCGGTTCAGCGCCTCCTCGATACGGTCGTCATGCAGGGCATGTTTCACACGCACTCGATCCTTTGCGGTGGTCATGCGCAGCTCGATGGAGGACTTGCGGGCCTTCGCCTCGTCGATTTTTGCCTGCAGCTTGGCGAGATCCTCATTATGGCGTGCGAGGCTCTCCTCGATAAGCTCGAGCTCCTCGCGCAACAGCGTCGCCTGATCCTCGAGCTTGCGCTTGACCAGCAGCGCGCTCTTGGCGAGATCCTCGCGGCCCTTGCCGAGCGCGAACGCCGCCTTGTCCTCCCAGTACCGCCCGTTGGTGTCCAGGCACTCGATCTTGCGCTCGATCTCCCGTCTGTCGGCCATGGTCCGCACCAATTGGGAACGCACCTCGACCAGGGTGCCCTCCATCTCCTGGATCATGAGCCGGATCATCTTCTCGGGATCCTCGGCGCGTTCGAGCAGGGCATTGATGTTCGCGTTGATGATGTCGGTGATGCGCGAAAAAATCGCCATGACGGTCAGTCTCCTGGTTGGGAACGGAAGTTTGCAGACGCCATGAATGCGAACCGTGTGCCAACTCGTAACTACTTGATATATCGTAATACCGGAGGCATTGATGCTGATGATCAGCGAATTTCGATCGCAAGAATCGCTACATGTGAGCGAATTTCGATATCATCGACCGATGGCCGATACGCCATTCATCCTCGGTGAAGATCCCACCTTCCTGGAGGTCGAGGAGCAGGTCTCCCGCCTCGCGGCAATCGATCGGCCGTGTCTCGTGGTAGGTGAACGAGGCACCGGGAAGGAGTTGCTCGCCACCCGCCTGCACTACCTCTCACCCCGTTGGGACGGACCCCTCGTCAAGGTCAACTGCGCGGCGCTCGCCGAGTCGCTGCTCGACACGGAGCTCTTCGGCCACGAAGCGGGCGCATTCACCGGCGCGCAGCGCCACCACGTGGGCCGCTTCGAGCGCGCCAACGGCGGAACCCTGCTGCTCGACGAGATCCCGAGCGCGTCGGCCGCGGTACAGGAGAAGGTGCTTCGGGTCATCGAGTACGGCGAGATGGAGCGGGTCGGCGGACGCCGAACCATTCAGCTCGACGTGCGGGTGATCGGCGCGGCGAACGTCGATCTGCCGTCGCTCGCGCGAAGCGGTGCGTTCCGGGCCGATCTGCTCGATCGACTCGCTTTCGAGGTGGTGACGATCCCGCCGTTGCGTGCGCGCCCGGCAGACATCATGACCCTCGCGAATGCCTTTGCCCTGGAGATCACGCGCGCGCTGGCCAAGGACGTCTTCCCGGGGTTCGGCCCGAGAGCGGAGGAGCGGCTGCTCGGGCATGCGTGGCCCGGAAACGTGCGGGAGCTGAAGAACGTGGTCGAGAGAGCGGTCTATCGCTCGGCGTCATCCGGTGCACCGATCGATGCGGTGACCATCGATCCTTTCGACAGCCCGTGGCGTCCGCCTCCGCATTCGGTCGATACCGACTCCGATCACCGAGGGCTCGCCCGCCCGGCCGAAGCGTTCGAGCCTCCCGGGGTCGCCCGACCCGCCGGCGCTCCAACCGATTTCCTGGGCGAGGTCGCACGATTCGAACGCGACCTGCTTGAACGCGCGCTCAACGCCTCCCGACACAACCAGAGCGACACCGCACGCGCGCTGGGGCTCGGATACCACCAACTCAGACGACTGCTGAAGAAACACGCTCTCGTCTGAACGTCGGTGCATCGGAGCGCTGCTGCTCAGGCGGCTCGCGACGAATCGGTGGACCCGCCGGTGGTCTTCGATTCGCTTCCGCTCTTCGAGTCCGTGGACTTGGAGTCCGTGGACTTCGTGTCGGAGGATGTCGAATCCGATTTCGAATCGGTGGAGCTCTCGGGGGTGTCCGACTTCCCCTTGTCCTTGCTCTTGCCCTTGTCGCGGAAGTCGGTGACGTACCACCCGTCGCCCTTGAGATGGAATGCGGCGGCACTGATCAGCTTCTTGAGCCTGAGCTTTCCGCAGGACGGACATTTGCGCTTCGGGCTGTCACTGAACTTCTGGATGAACTCATGGAGTTCACCGCACCCTCTGCATTCGTATTCGTAGATCGGCATGCTCCCGGCCCCCTTCAGCCGCTCCGCGGATCCCGCCGACATAGGGGCGCGCATCGCCAATATCAAGAGTCCGGGAAACGACGCAGTGGCCCGAATGCAACTCCTCACCACGGATCGGGTGAGCGGCGGCGGCTCGCCCCGACTGGCCGCGGATTCCGGACCGAGGCAATGCCGGGACCGCCCACGCCCGTAGTCGAAGCCGGGACCGGACCCGCTCCGACGACGCGGGGAGACTCCGCGGGCTACGGAGTCTCCGGGAAACAGCAGGTAGGATCGAAAGCCGCGAAATGGTCCATCGTCTTGCGGTTGCACTGGTCCTGCGCCGCCGTCCCCGGAATCACCGCGGTCGAGCACTCGTACCGGTCGCGGTAGACCGCACCTCCGTCGTTCTCCTCCATGCATACGGTTGCGATCCCGGCCACGACTCCTCCCTGGCGCTCGATGAGCCGGATGCCGGCACCCATCGTGCCCCCGGTCTCGACCCACTGATCGACGAGCAGCACCCGCGTCCCCGGCGCGAACGCCGGCTTGCGCATCTCCATCTGCTGGGTGCGCCGGGAGTAGTTCACGAAATCGACCACATCGGTCTCGACCGGCACCTTCCCCGCCTTGCGAATGGTCAGAAACCCCTTGCCGAGGCGAGTCGCAATCGCGCTCCCGAGCACGAAACCCATGGCATCGAACCCGGCGACCACGTCGATTCCGGATGGGTCGAACGGTGCGACCAGATCGTCGACCAGCGCATGAAACGCTCTCGCATTGATGTAGATCGACGATGGGTCCAGCCAGGCGAAGCGCTCGCCCCTGACGTTCGGAGCCATGAGAGGCAGATACCAGCCGGCGGCAGGGCTCGGCTCCGGCTCACCCGCGCCGGCCTCGCGGCAGGCGGCCAGCAGCCGTCGCAGCCGCATCGGCTCGATGTCGTAGAAGTCTCCGGTACGGTTGATGCCGGTAGCGACGAGGATGGCATCCACCAGACCCGCATACACACCGGCGTTGTCCGGGGTGACGCCGGAGGCAACGGCGAGCGCCTGGTCCGCACACCCTGCGCGGAACGCCTCGATCTTGGAGGCATCCGCCGACTGTCCGGTCGCGACGCCGGATGTGGTGACCGCGTCCATGTACCGCGCCGCGATCCTCGCCGCCGCTTCGAAGTCCTCGGGCTGCACCGTCCGCTGCTTCTTGAACGCCGTGCCTCCAAGGTAGAGCCCGCTCCAGCCGCTCGACCGGCGCGCCTCGGCGCTCGCCTCGGCCTCGCGCTGAACGTCCGCGTGCTCGTCGATGCGGGCGTCGTCGGCCCAGTACGCGTCGACCACGCAGCCCGAGCGTTCGAGCTCGCCCAGCACCGGGAAAGCCCGCGCACCGGTCACCGCCAGAAAGTTGACACCGAGCCAGAGCGACGGGAACCGGTCGCGCACCTCGCGAACCAGGGGCAGCAGCCCCTCGAGCGCAGTATCGTGATTGATGAGAAAGACGCCGTGTGCGCCCTCGCGCGCCGCGACCTGTGCGTTGCGCACGACTTGCCGGCGGTCCCGCGCATGAATGACCGCCAGCACCGCGGGTCCCACCGTCTTGAACCGCTTTCGAAACTCGAACCGGTTCACGGCGCGGCTCCGGCCGGTGGGTTTGCAGACGGCTCAAGGGCCATGGTGGGAGCGGTCGCAGAGCGGCTCACGGTGTTGTGGAACGGGGTCATGACGAAGGCTGTCGAGCCCGAAAGAGGCCGTCGACCCGCATTTCTCACCGAGGCACGAAGCGAGGGCTCGGAAACGATGATCATGCCGATACCGGGCACACCGGGCGCGGGAAATGCGCGATAATTCCCGTTGTCGGACCATTCGAATCACCATGATCGCCGAACGCGGCCGGACGGCGTGCTTGCGCAGGCGATGCACAGGTATCCCGCGGCCACCGGCCACGCAACACGCGAACGTCCGGTCGAAGCCGAGACGTGAAGACCACAGGGAGGCCATGGAAATGCCGAAGCACACTGGAAAGAAAGTCCCGATACATGGCGGATCGAAGATCTTCAAGCCATCGCGGCGCAAGGTTCTGAAGTATGCCGGCGCCGCTGCCGGCACCGCTCTTGTCGCACCCTTTGCGCCCTATGTCCAGCGAGCCCGGGCGGAGACGGTGGAGATCAACATGCTGTCATGGTATGGGCTGGCCGAGCCCGACATGGTCGAAGCATTCGAGGCGGAGCACAACGTCAAGTTCAAGCCGAAGTATTACGCCGGCGGCGACAACATGCTGGCGGCGCTCGCGCAGTCGCCTCCCGGCACCTTCGACATCATTCACACCGATGCGGAGTACGCCCGCATCCTCATCGAACGCGGCGATCTGGTCGACGAGTTGAACCCTGCGGACTACCCCTTCGACGACATGCTCCATGACGACTTCACCCGGTTCCCCGGCCACTGGAAGGACGGCAGGCTCTACTCGGTCATCACCCGCTTCGGTCATCTCGGCGTGGCCTACAACACGGAACATGTCAGCCTCGATGAGGCGATGAGCTATGACGTGTACTGGAACCCGAAGCTGGCCGGCAAAGTCGGCCATTTCGACTGGCATCTGCCGAACCTCGGCCAGGTAAGCTTGTTGAACGGCAACAGCGATCCGGGCCCGTTCGACATCTCGGCAGACGCCTGGTCCGGGGTGCGCGACAAGACGCTTTCCCTCAAGCCGCAGGTCAAGGGCTTCTTCGACTACGGCGGAACCTTCGCGTCGCTGAAGAACGGCGAGATCCTGGCTTGCGTCGGGATCGGGGATTGGGTGACGGGGGTACTGGAGAAGGACGGCGCGCCGGTCGGCTCGGTGGTGCCCAGGGAGGGCGGCATCCAGTGGACCGAGTCCTACTCGATCGTCTCGACATCGACGAAGAAGGACATCGTCAGGCAATACATCCGGTACGCACTCTCTCCCGAAGGCCAGGTCCGCTCGGCCAACATGAAGGCATATCCGGGCTTCACCGTCACCAAATCGGGCATGAAGGCACTTCAGGACCGGACGCCGGTGGAGGCCGAGCGCACGGGGCAGGTCGAGGGAGCGCCCAACAACCCGATCACCTTGATCAATGAAGGCCGCATCCACTATCGCGACATACCGAAGCAGCAAAGCCTCGAGGAGTGGAACGAGTTCTGGTCCGAATACAAGAATGCATGACGCGCATGGTCCGGCGGGACGGCTTCGGGGACACCACTCGATCTGACCCGCCGACCGTTTCGGCTCGGAGCGGTCGGGCGGGTCGTCGGGCGGCGGTGCGTCCCGTTCGCCTCGACTGGTATGCGGCGGTCTGGAGCCTGCCTCTGGTGTTGTGGCAGCTCCTGTTCTTCGTGGTCCCGCTCGTCTTTCTGGCCTGCCTCAGCTTCTGGCTGGTCAGAAACTATCGCATGGTGCCCGGTTTCGACGTGGTCAACTGGGTCGGCATGTATGGAAAGGACTACTTCCAGGATGCCTACGGCCTGACCTTCGGGCTCGCCGCGCTGTCGACCGTGGCGGCCAGCCTGATCGCCTTTCCCTGCGCCTACGCGCTGGCCTTCAAGGTCTCCGACACGACTCGCCGATGGGCGATCTTCTTCCTGATCATCCCGTTCTTCACCAGCTATCTGGTCCGAATCTACGCCTGGCAGGTCATCATCGCCGAGCATGGCGTGATCAACGCGGCCCTGGCCCGTCTGGGGCTCGATCCATTCATCATGCTCAATACCGGATTGGGAACGTTGATCGGCTATCTCACGCTTTGCCTGCCGCTGGTCGTCATTCTGCAGACCTTTTCGCTCGCCGCGGTCGACCGCACCTTGATCGAGGCGGCGCATAATCTCGGATGCGGCCGAATCCGCACGGTCTTCGCCGTCGTCGTGCCGCTGGCCAAGGTCGGCCTGATCATCGGAGCAGTGTTCTGCTTCATCCTGTCCTTTGGCGACTTCGTCAGCCCCTACTACCTGGGTGGCAGCCGGCCGCCGACCCTCAGCATCCTGATCATCGACACCACCAAGTCGGGCCAGCAGTGGCCCAAGGCCGCCGTCGTGGCGGTGACCATGATCGCCACGCTGCTGGTGGTGGCGTTCGCCGCGGTGAGCGCGGCCTACAGGAAGCGGACTTGACAGGCGACCGCGCCGTCGCGCTGTTCCTCAGGCTCTACGTCTGTGTGGTCTTCTGCTTCGTCTTCGCCCCGATCGCGGCGAGCGTCGTCTTCTCATTCAATTCGGACCGCTTCCCGACCATACCGCTGGGCAGCTTCACGCTGCACTGGTACGAGACCGTCTACAACGATCCCGATGTCTGGGACGCCTTGAGGGTCTCGGCCACCAGCGCGCTCGCGGTATCGGTCATCTCCACCCTCATCGGGTTCTGCACCGCCTACACCGACTACCGCTACCGCTTCTTCGGCAAGAGCGCCTATCTCGCCCTGGCTCTCCTGCCGCCGACCATTCCCCTGGTCATCATGGGACTTGCCATGCTGGCATGGCTGTCGCAAGTCGGTTTGTCGGGTCGGCTGAGCTCCATCATCATCGCCCACGTGGTGCTCTGCACACCCTTCGCCATGGCCATCGTCCGGCTGAGGCTTGCACAGATGGACGCGAATCTGGAAGCCGCGGCCTGGAACCTGGGGGCCGGAGAGTGGCGCGCGATGCGTGAAGTGATCCTGCCCTTCGCCTGGCCCGCCATCGTCTCCGCGCTCTGCCTGACCGCCGCGGTCTCCTTCGACGAGTTCGCCGTGGCCTGGTTCGTGTCCGGCTTGAACAAGACCATTCCCGTGATCATTCTCGAAATCCTCCAAGGGCAGGTCGACCCGCAAATCAATGCGATCGGCACCTTCGTGTTCATCACCTCGATGACCCTCGTGGTGATCGCACAAGTGCTGTTGATGACTCGCCGCGGCCCGGGGAAACGGATGGAGGCCGGCAAATGACCGATGCGTTGGTCGTGTTCGACAAGGTGACCAAGCGCTTCGGCGAATCCACCGCGGTGCGGGGGTTCGATCTCGAGATCATCGAGGGCGAATTCCTGGCGATCATGGGGCCGTCGGGCTGCGGGAAGACCACGACGCTTCGTATGCTGGCGGGGCTGGAACGACCCAGTGAAGGGGAGATTCGCCTCAACGGCCGGCGTATGAACGAGGTGAAGGCATCGGCGCGTGATACGCCGATGGTCTGGCAGAATCTGGCCTTGTTTCCCTTCCTGAACGTGGTGAAGAACGTCGAGTTCGGTCTCAAGATGCGCGGTCTCGACGCGGCTGCGCGCCGGGCGAGGGCCATGGAATGGCTCGATCGCCTCGGCATCGGTGACTTCGCCGAACGCGACGTCGCGCAGCTCTCCGGTGGTCAGCGGCAACGGGTCGCGCTCGCGCGCGCGCTGGTCACCGAGCCCGGGATCCTGCTGCTCGACGAGCCCTTGAGCGCGCTCGACGCCAACCTGGTGATCCGCATGCAGGGCGTGCTCTCACGCCTGCAGAAGGATCTGGGCATCACCTTCGTCTACGTCACCCACAGTCAGTCCGAAGCTTTCGCCATGGCCGACCGGGTGGTCGTCATGAACGACGGCCGGATCGCGCAGACAGGCTCTCCGCGCGAGGTCTACCGCAACCCGGCCAACCGCTTCGTCGCCGAATTCGTCGGCACCAACAACATTCTGGTCGGCCGGGTCAGCGGCCTGACCGAGGAACGGATCGGGGTCGAAACCGACCTGGGGCGGTTCCAGGCGGCGCGGTCCGGGCGCGTGAGTCTGGAGGACGGCCAGCCGGCCACCTGCGTAGTCAGTGCCGATCTGGTCCAGTTGTCCGGCATCGAGACCGCGCTCGAGAACCGAATCGCGTGCAGCCTGATCAGCGAGGAGTTCGTCGGCTCCATGGTGACACTGTTCCTGGAGACCGCCGGGGGCATCGAATTCAAGGTGCAAACCTCGCAACGCATACTCGAGCGCCTCGATCTCTCGGGCGCCACACCCCTGTTCGCCTCCTGGTCGCCGGAGCATGCCCATATCCTGCCGGGCGATCCGTCTGCACGGAGAAATCGACTCGAAACAGCGCCGGAGCCCGAACGCGGCTGATGCATCGGTTATGATGGGAGACGGTTCGGGATGCCCGCACGGAGCATCAGGGACAGCCGGGTTTCGGGAGCGAAGTGGCATTCCAAATCGATCGCGTCGTATTCGCGTGGGCCCATCTCGAGGCGCTGGCCAGCGCATTCGCATCGGCAAGGCTCACCACCGACTACGGCGGCATCCACACCAACGGCGCGACCCACATGGCCACCCTCGGGTTCGGCGACGGGTCCTACCTCGAGCTTGTCTCGGTGCGCCAACCCGGGCAGCAGGCTCCGGTATGGCAGCACCATATTGCAACCAACGGCGGTATCTGCGCTTGGTCGGTTTCGGTCGGCGATGTCCACAAGATCAGTAATCGTCTGAGGACGCTCGGAATGCCCGTGGACGGCCCTCGGTCATCGAGCCGCCGCCGCCCCGACGGTGAGACCATCGAGGCCGAGATCGCATTCGTGGGTGCCGAGGGGATGGGCTCGCTGCACCCCTTCATGATTACCGATCGCACGCCGCGCGAGAACCGGGTGCGAATCTCGGATTCGATCGATGGCAGCGGGCTTGCAGGTCTGGACTCGGTCGTACTCGCGGTCCCGGACGTCGAGACCGCGGCAATCGAATTCCAGCGTGTCTATGGCGCTGGCGAGCCGGTCGACATCGACACCGACGCTTTCCCCGGTCGCACCGTGCAGCTTCATGACGAGCCGGTGGCAATCACGTCTCCGGCCGCCGCTGACGACTGGGTCGCACGCAGGCTGGCGATCTATGGCCCCACACCGTGCGCCTGCCTCGTTCGGTCCACCAACATGGGCGCGTCGCATGAGCGGCTTCCACTCACCGGTCCAACCCGGTTCGGCGATCGGGACGTCGCATGGCTCGACTCCGAGACGTTGCACTCGCTTCGCCTCGGCGTCGTGCCGGAGTAGCGCACCTCACCCGTACCGCGCCGGCATGTCTGCCATCTTCGATGACGATATCGGTGAACATGCCGTCGGCGAACGTCCCGACAGCACGCAGGCCGGGCCTTTCGTCATGGTGCTAGACTCCGTGCGCAACCGCGTTGCGCGTGTCTCGCACCGACACCGCGTCAACATGATTCCAGGGGGCCTGTAGCTCAGCCGGTCAGAGCGGCGGACTCATAATCCGTTGGTCGGAGGTTCGAATCCTCCCGGGCCCACCATCCAAATCAGCAACCCTCTCCAGTTTTTCATTGATAAAACAAATACTTGGCGAGAGTATAGATTGTCGGGGCGGTTCAGTAGCGCTTCGACCGGCGCCTTGCATCAGTCTTCGGCGGCGATGACCGGGTTGCTCAACGTCCCGATGCCGGTAATCTCGACATCCACGGTGTCCCCGGCCCTGATCGGATCGGCGTGCCCTTCGGTGCCCATCCAGAGGATGTCGCCGGGCTGCAACGTGATGTACCTGGTGATCTCTACAAGATAGTCGATGACGCCGAAGATCATGCGGGTGGTGCGGAACTCGATGGCCTGTCGGCCGTTCACCCGCACCCGGGTCAGGGCGGCGTCGAGGTCGAAGCTGGTTTCGATCCACGGGCCCATCGGCTTGAACGTGTCGGTGTTCTTCGCCCGCCACAGTGTCCGGTCCCGCGCCTGCCACGAGCGCTCGCTCACATCGTTCCCGATGGTGAAGCCGAGCAGGCACGCAAGCGCGTCGTCCCGCGTAAGGCGCTTCGCAGTCCGTCCGACCACGCACGCCAGCTCGCCTTCGTACTCGACCCGCTCCGTCGCATCGGGCGGGAGGACGATGGGCGCTTGGTGGCCGATGAGTGCGCTCGGGGCGCGGTAGCCCACGTCCGGCTTGTCCGGCAGCACGGGTTCCTTGCCGCGAAGCTTCGCCTCCAT
Source organism: uncultured Gammaproteobacteria bacterium (assembly GCA_958295835.1). Classification (GTDB taxonomy): domain Bacteria; phylum Pseudomonadota; class Gammaproteobacteria; order HK1; family HK1; genus HK1. The sequence continues at coordinate 1,030,148 of OY282378.1, read as the reverse complement.
CAGGACGTGCTCGGCATAGTTCAGACCGACGCAGTAGAAGGTCGGCGGGACCACCGGCGGCAGCCACGTGATGCCGGCGAGAGGGTGGCGAACGCCGGTCCGGCGGTGCTCGCCGAACGGCGTGCCCTCGACCGCCTCTACGGTGTCTTCCTCGACGATGCCGTAGACGGCGGCACCTTCGTGCTCGAATCGCGTCCAGCGCATGTTCCTGGTCCGAGCTCCACGTTCCGGGCAGCCTCCAGCAAAGGACGATCAGCGCAATCGGTATTTCGGCAACGATGGGCGCGACCCCAGCCGGGGGAACGTCCTCCCGGATACGATTCGCGAGGGTGCAATGGCCGGTGGACACTACTTGATACCGTGGCAGGCTGACAACCTTCAGCGACAGGTCCCGCTCTTCCAAGGAGAAAGACATGCCCGACGTCAAGCTTCCGTTCAGCCGCGGCGAGTACGCCGAGCGGCTTCGCGATACCCGGCAGGCCATGGACCGTGCCGGAGGCGAGGTCCTGTTCACCTGCGATCCGTCCAACATGGCTTGGCTCACCGGGTACGACGGCTGGTCGTTCTACGTCCACCAGGGCGTGCTGGTCGGCCCGGACGGCGACCCGGTGTTCTGGGGCCGCGCCCAGGACGTCAACGGCGCGATGCGGACCTGCCACATGGCGGCGGAGGACATCGTCGGCTATCCCGAGCATTACGTGATGTCCGAGGCGCACCATCCGATGAACCACTTGGCCGGGGTCATCCGCGAGCGCGGATGGGGAGGGAAGACGCTCGGGGTGGAGATGGAGAACTACTACTACTCGGCCCGGGCGCATGCCGTGCTGTCGGCCGCGCATAGCGGCGAGATCCGGGACGCGACCGCGCTCGTCAACTGGCGGCGGGCGCAGAAGTCCCAAGCCGAGCTCCGCCACATGCGCAGGGCCGCCCGCATCGTGGAGCGGATGCACGCGCGGACCTTCGAGCTGATCGAGCCGGGGATGCGCAAGAACGACCTCGTGGGGGAGATCTACCGGGTCGCCATGGCCGGCGGCGAGGACGAGGAAGGCCGCTTCGGCGGCGATTATCCCGCCATCGTCCCCCTGCTGCCCACCGGCAAGGACGCCGGCGCACCGCACCTGACCTGGGACGATCGCGCGTTCGAGCGCGGCGCCGGCACCTTCTTCGAGCTTGCGGGATGCCGCAAGCGTTATCACGTCCCCCTGTCCCGGAGCATCTTCCTCGGCGAGCCGCCGCCCGAGGTGCGGGCGGCCGAGGAGGCGCTGCTCGAAGGGATCCACGACGGCATCGAGGCGGCGCGGGCCGGGAACACCGCCGGGGACGTGGCCCGCGCGTTCTACGCGGTGCTGGCCAGGCGCGGCGTCCACCGGGAAGGGCGCTGCGGCTATCCCATCGGGCTCAGCTACCCGCCCGACTGGGGCGAGCGCACGTACTCCATCCGCGACACCGACGACACGGTGCTGCGCCCGAACATGACCTTCCATTTCATGCCCGGGTTGTGGATGGAGGACTGGGGGCTGGAGATCACGGAGACGCTGCTCGTCAGGGAAGCCGGGCCGGCGGAGTGCCTGGCCGACTATCCGCGCAGGCTTTTCGTGAAGGATTGAGGCGCCCCGGCCTTCGGCGGAAAGCGGACCTCGAAGCACGAGCCGTTCGGCGCATTCGGGCGGTATCCGACGCTCGCCCCGTGCCGTTCGGCGATCACCTTCACGAGGTGCAGGCCGAGCCCGACCCCCGAGCCTTCCTCGCGCATCGCGGCGGGGCGGTAGAAGGGATCGAAGATGCGCTCCCGCTCGCTCTCGGGGATCCCCGGCCCCCGATCGCAGACTCGCAGGAGCACGCCGGCCTCGTCCCTGGCCACGGATGCGCCGATCTCCGTGCCGGCGCCGTGCCGGCGGGCGTTCTCGAAGAGGTTGCGCAGGAGATGCCGGAGCAACCGGTGATCTCCCTCGATGCCGATCGGGTCTCCGGCCGAATCTCCGATCGGATCTCCGACCGGAGACCCGACGACTGCGGCATCGACCCGCGCGCCTTCCTCGGCGGTGAGGGCCAGGAGATCCACCGGCCCCGGCGCCTCCACCAGGTCCTGCACCGTCTGCAACCGGCTCGCGAGCAGCAGCTCGTCGATGAGGGTGTCCAGCTCGGCGACGTCCCGCTCGATGCGCTCGCGAAGCTCCGGGCGCGGCGCGTCGGCGAAGAGCTCGATCGCCATGCGCATCCGGGCGAGGGGGCTGCGCAGCTCGTGTGACGCCGAGGCGAGCATCGTGCGCTGCACCGCGACCAGCGACTCGATCCGTTCTGCGGCGTAGTTGAAGCTCTCCGCGAGCGCCGCGATCTCGTCCGAGCCTTCGACCTCGACCCGGGCGCCGAGATCGCCGGCGCCGAGCGCGTCCACCCGCGTCTGAAGCCGCTCCAGCCGGCGGGTGATCCGCCGCGCGAGCGGCCAGGCGCCGATGGCGATGACGACCGCGAGCGTTGCGAGCAATCCGAACCAGGGGCCACGGGAGCGGCGGGGGACGTGCGCCGACAGCCATCGTCCGTCCGGCAATCGGAACAGCAGCGCGGGACCGCCGTCCGCCCGTTGCCATCCGCCTGCTTCCCGTCCGGGCTCGGGCGGCGGCGCCGGTATCCCCGCCGATGCGATCAGGACCCGGTCGGCGCGGTAGAGGGCGAGCCGGACGCGGAAGTCATCCGCGAGCTGTCCGAGCGCGGCCGGGAGTGCGGCCTCGTCATCCGGCAGGGATCGCGCAATGAGGCGGGCCATCGCCTCGAACCGGTCCCGGTGCCCGCCGTCCGCGTCGAATCGATCCCGATGCCCGTCGTCGTGATCGTGCACCAGCCACCCGATGGCGACGACGGCCCCGAACACCACGATGATGGCGACGAAGTGGAGATAGACACGGAAGTAGAGCTTGCTCACGCGATGCGGCCCTCGGTGCATCGCGCCTCGATGCCGGCGTTCGCCGTCGCGGTCGCGCGCCCGCCGGCAGGCCGGAACGGAACGGGGGCGCGGAACGCCGCGATGACGACGGCGGAGTGGAGATAGACGCGGAAATAGAGCTTGCTCACGCGATGCGGCCCTCGGTGCATGGCGCCTCGATGCCGGCGTTCGCCGTCGCGGTCGCGCACCCGCCGCCCGGCCGGAACGCGACGGCGGCGTGGAACGCCGCGATGGCGGCGACGGAGTGAAGCTGGACGCGAAGGCGGAGGCTGCGCATGCGGCATGGCCTCCAGCGCGTGGCGTCCGCGGCGCGGCGCACCCGCTCAGTCCTGCCCGGACGCGAAGACGTAGCCGGCGCCCCGTACCGTGATGATCCGGCGGGGGCGGCGCGGGTCGTCCTCGATCGCGGCTCGGATCCGGGAGACGTGGACGTCGATGCTGCGATCGAACGCTTCGAGCGCCTCGCCGCGGAGCCGGTCCATCAGGCTCTCGCGCGACATCACCCGGCCGGCGTTGGATGCGAGCGCGCACAGCACGTCGAACTGGTAGCCGGTCAACGCGCACGGCTCGCCGCCGAGGGCGACCCTGCGCGATGCGAGGTCGATCTCCAGCCGGCCGAAGCGCATCACCTCCCCGGCGCCCGGATGCGCGCCGCCGGCACCGCGGCGGAGGATCGCGCGCAGCCGCGCGAGAAGCTCGCGGGGATTGAAGGGCTTGGGAAGGTAGTCGTCGGCGCCAAGCTCCAGGCCGACGATCCGATCGGTGTCGTCGCCCCGCGCGGTGAGCATGAGTATCGGCACGCCGGAGCCCGCGCGGATCCGCCGGCACACCTCGAAGCCGTCCAGATCCGGCAGCATCACGTCGAGGATGACCGCATCGGGCTTCATGCGAGACAGCGCGGCGAGCCCGGCCGCCGCGTCGTGCGCCGCCTCGACCTGCATCCCGGCCGTGTGCAGGTACTCGCCGACCATCGAGGCGAGGCTCGCATCGTCCTCGATCATCAGGATCCGCTGGGGCATGGACGTACTGTAGCGCGGCGGCGGGCGGGGCCGGCCCGCCGCCTGGATGCGCGGCTCAGTGCCGGTGCCGTCCGGCGAAGCGCTCGACGAGCCCTTGACGCTGCTCCGGATCGAGCACCTCGGCGACCGCGACGGTGGCGTCCAGCAACCGGGCGGTCGCTTCTTCAGCGAGGGCGAGCTCCGCGGCCCGGATCCGCTCCAGCGCCGCGCGGTCGAGTTGCGGGCGCGCGAGCTCCGCGATCAGGTCGCGCCGGTGCGTCTTGTGCTCGGCCCGCAGAGGGAAGATGTCGTCCACCGCCCCGGCGAGGATCGCGTCGACGCGCTCGCGCTGCTCGTCGGTCGCGTCCACACTGCCGAGCGCCCAGGCCGATGCGTGCTGCAGCCGCTCGGTCACGTGGGTGGCGTCGATCGTCCGGCCGTGGCCGAGCCCGTGATGTCGGAACCCACCCATCGCGTGACGCCATCCCATGTGCGCGTCCGCATCCACCGCAAGGGTCGTGAGGGCACCGCCGACGGCGCCGAGCCCGAGCAACGCCAGGCCCGCGATCCACCCGCGCGCCCGGCGCGCACCGCCGCGCCGACCCGAGCCGGCGCTCTCGTCCATGTTCTGTTCCGCATGCTTCGTCATCGTTCGTCTCCTGTCGTCGAGTGGTTGAGTGACTGAGCCGGCTGCCGATCGTCCGGCTTCGGAACGAGACGATAGAGAGCGGACCTTTCCGAACGTTGTCCCGAAGGTAAAGTTTTGTTGCCAAGGCCCGGGAGATTGGGCGCGCACAGCGTCTCCGGCCTGTAGCCGCGCGTCGTCCCGCAGGTGGAGTTCGAGCACCTCGAAACGGATCGCGAGGCGGTGTTCACGCCACGAGCGCCTATACTGCGCGTCCGGTGCCCATCACGGGAGGAGGTTGATGCAGCAGGCGCAAAGGATGTCGGTGCTCGGCACCGAGACCGCGTTCGAGGTACTCGCCCGGGCCGAGGCGCTCGCGCGCGCTGGAAGCGACGTCATCAACCTCGGCATCGGCCAGCCGGATTTCAAGACCCCGCCGCATATCGTCGAGGCCGGAGCGAAGGCGTTGCGCGACGGCCACCACGGCTATACCCCGTCTCCCGGGATCCCGCGGATCCGCGAGGCGGTGGCGGCGGACGTCGCACGCCGCCGCGGGGTCGAGGTGCATCCGGATCGGATCGTCGTCGTTCCCGGCGGCAAGGTGACGATGTTCTTCGCGATGATGATGTTCGGTGAGCCGGGGGCGGAGATCCTCTACCCGAACCCGGGATTTCCTATCTACGAATCCACGATTCGCTTCAGCGGCGCGACCGCGGTGCCGATCCCCCTGCTGGAGGAGAAGGACTTCTCGTTCGACCCGGACGAGGTGCTCTCGCTCATCACGCCGCGCACGCGCCTCGTCATCGTCAATTCCCCCGCGAACCCCACCGGCGGCGCGATTCCACGCGAGGCGCTGGACCGGCTCGTCGCCGGGCTCGCCGAGCACCCGCACGTCGCAGTCCTGAGCGACGAGATCTACGCCCGCATGACCTACGACGGCCGCGAGCACGTGAGCCTGATGGGATACCCGGAAATCGCCGAGCGCCTGATCCTGCTCGACGGCTGGAGCAAGACCTACGCCATGACCGGATGGCGGCTGGGCTACGCGGTGTGGCCGGAACCCCTCGTCGAGGGCGCCACCCGGCTCGCGGTGAACTGCCACTCCTGCGTCAACGCCTCCGCCCAGCTCGCGGGCATCGCGGCGCTCGAAGGCCCGCAGGACAGCGTCGGGGAGATGGTCGCTGCGTTCGACGAGCGCAGGAAGGTGATCGTCGAAGGGCTGAATGCGCTGCCCGGTGTCACCTGCCGCAACCCCGGCGGCGCGTTCTACGTATTCCCGAACGTCACCGGGACAGGGACGTCGAGCGACGCTCTCCAGCAACGCCTGCTCGAGGAGGCGGGGGTCGCGGTGATCTCGGGGACCAGCTTCGGCACGTTCGGCGAAGGGTATCTGCGGTTCTCGTATGCCAACAGCACCGGGAACATCCGGCGCGCCCTCGAACGGATGGGCGAGATGCTCTCGGAACCGGCAATGGCGGCGATCCCCTGACGGCGCTGTCCGCTTGCGCGGTTCATCCGCCCGCGCGGTACCAGGTGTCGGAGAGCCGATAGCCTTCGGGGAAGGGATCGCCGGGGTCGAGGTGGAAGGTATGCTCGCCCGTGATCCAGGCACGTCCCGAGATTTCGGGGACGACCGCCGGTCTCCCGGCGACCTCGGAGGTGGCCGCGATGGTCATGCGGAACTCCGTCCTGAGGAGCGAGCGTGACAGGAAGGGCTCCTCCGGCGCGAGCTCGCCGCGTGCGTGCATCACCGCCACGCGGGCGGACGAGCCGGTTCCGCAGGGGGATCGATCGATCTTGCCCGGCGAGATCACGGTCGCGCTGCGTGCCGTCCTGATCCCGTTCTCGCGGGTGACGGGGCCGAGGAAGGTCACGAACGTCACCCCTTCGAACCCCGGCGTCGCCGGATGCCTCACCGGTGCGCCCGCCCGAACCGCGCACTTGATCGCCTCGCCGGCCTCGACGAGGGCGCGCGCCTCGCCCGGCACGAGCGCGAAGCCGAGGTCGGCGGCCTCGACGAGGGCGAAGAAGGCGCCGCCCCAGGCGATGTCGAGGCGCACCGTCCCGATTCCCGCGACCTCGACCGTGCGGTCGAGGTCGTGGACGAACGAAGGGACGTTCCGGGTGGTCACCCGCTCGCAGACCCCGCCGCGGCACTCGGCGGCGATCTCCACGAGCCCTCCCGGCGTTTCGAGCGCGAAGTGGGTGACGGGCTCGCGCATCTCCACCATGCCGGTTTCGAGCAGCACCGTCGCGACACAGATCGAGTTCGAGCCGGACATGGCGGGGTAGTCGGTGGGCTCCATGACGATGAAGCCGGCCGCGGCGCGCGGGTCCCGCGGCGGGACGATCAGGTTGTAGTGGGTGAACACGCCTCCGCGAGGCTCGTGGATGAGGAAGCGGCGCAGCCCGTCGTTGCGTTCGAGCCAGGCCCGCTGGTCGGGTAGCGTATCGCCGGGCGGCGGCAACACCCCGCCCACGATCACCCGCCCGACCTCCCCCTCGGCATGGGCGCTGACGACCTGAATGGCGCGTTTCGATTTCATGGGTTGTGGACTCCGGATGCCGCGGGGTTCGACGAGCCTTGGCGGACGTTCGCGGGTGAGCGGCTCCGTGAAGGATGATGTCGGGCGACAGGCTCCGGGGGGGTGGCTCTCCTCTTGCGGGTCGGAGCGAGCGGGCGACGCAGAACTCAAAGCGCCTTCGCCCGCTCGCGGCACCATGCCATCACCTCCACCGCATCGACTGTCTCCACAGCGCCGATGGAGGCACCGATGGACGTACGATACATGGTCGAACTCACCGATGGGGAGCGTGCGCAGTTGCAGGAGTTGACAGACAGCGGCAACGCTTGGGTGCGCCGAGTCAAACGGGCGCAGATTCTGTTGGCTGCGCAACAGGGATATCCTGACGCGGTGATTGCACAGACGGTCGCAGTGGGCACCTCGACGGTCTGTCGCACCAAGCGCTGTTTCGTCGAATGCGGGTTGGAAGGGGCGTTGAGCGAAGACCCTCGCCCCGGGGCAAGGTGCAAGCTCACCGGTCGGGAAGAGACGTTGTTGGTCGCGATGGCGTTTCGGGCCCGCCCGCGGGGCGGGCGGGCTGGACGCTGGAATTGCTGGCCGATGAGATGGTCCAGCGTACCGGGCATGAAGGACTCTCGCGAGAGTCGGCGATGGCCGCCTGACTCAAGCAAATCACCCTCCGGGATCCCCGGGGCGGTTCACCCACCTGCCGCAAACCCGCACCGTGTCTCCGGGCGACCGGATAGGGATGCGGCTGGACGCTTCCCTGGCGGTGGTGCTGGCAAGAGAGGAGGCTTGATCGGATGGAAAGAGTTGCTGTCGGGGACTGGTATCGAACCGAGCGGATCGGCGACGGGGTGACCCACATCTGCGAGCCGTTCATCCGGGAGTTCTACCGCTGCAACATGTGGCACGTCGGCGGGCGCGACCGGGATCTGCTGATCGACAGCGGCATGGGCGTGGTCAGCCTGCGCGCCCACGTTCCGCTGGTGACCGGGAAGCGATGCCTCGCCATCGCCAGCCACACCCACTTCGACCACATCGGCTGCCACCACGAGTTCCCCGACCGGCTGGTGCACGGCGCGGAGGCGGCGCTGCTCGCCGGCCCGACCCGCGCCAATACCCTGGCCGAGTCCTTCGTCAGTGACGAGATGTTCACCCGGCTGCCGCCCGAGCCCTACCGCTCCGCCGCCTACGCGGTGAGAGCCGCGCCCGCCACGCGCATCGTGGCCGACGGCGACGTCATCGACCTCGGCGACCGGCACTTCGAGGTCCTCCATACCCCGGGGCATTCACCCGGCGGGATCGTCCTCTGGGAAGCGGCCACGGGCATCCTGTTCTCGGGCGACGTGGTGTACGACGGCCCCCTGGTCGAAGACGCCTACCACTCCGACCCCGGCGATTACCACGCCAGCATGAAGCGGCTCCACGACGTCCCGGTCCGGATCGTGCACGGAGGCCATTTCCCGAGCTACGGCGGGGAGCGCCACCGGCGGATCATCCGCCGGTGGCTGGACGGGAAGGAGCGCGCCTAGCCGCCGGGGCCACGCCGCATCGCCCCGCCGAACGCGCCGCATGGAAGCGGCCTACTTCCGAATGCCCTCGATGCCGAGCTCCAGCTCCATCGTCTCGCTGGCCGGGCCGAGGTTGTAGCTGATCCCGAAGTCTCCGCGGGTCAGGGTGACGGTGCCGATGAAGCCGGCCCGGTAGCCGCCCCAGGGGTCCTTGCCCTCCCCGATCTTGCGAAGCTCGAGCGAGATCGGCTTCGTCACCCCGTGCAGGGTGAGCATCCCTTCGAGGGTCCCGCTCTCCGCGTCGCCGGTGTACTTCGTGCTCTCGAAGCCCGCGTCCGGATACTTCTCCACGTCGAGGAAGTCCGGGTTGCGCAGGTGCTTGTCGCGCTCGGCGTGGTTGGTATCGACGCTCGCGGGGTCGATCGATACCGAGATCCTGTTCGCCGAGGGGTCCGCCGGGTCATGGCTGAACCCGCCCGAGAACCGATTGAACCGGCCGTAGAGCCAGCTATACCCGAGATGCTTGATCCTGAACTCGATGAACGAGTGGGCGGGGTCGATCTCGTAGTCGGCGGCGGGTGCGGTCGCCCCCATGCCTCCCAGGGAGAGCCCCAGAACGAGGCCGAGCCCGAGGCGGCGCGTCTTCTTCATCATGTCCATGCGTTCCTCCTCCTGTGTCGGATGGTTCGTCGCCGGGGCTGGCCGAAGCCGCTGGCCGGAGCGTCCCGATAGTACTGCGCATTCTGACCCGACGCCGTACATGTGGTTCCGGCTGGCGCCACACCCGCCGCGGGTGTCTCGGAGAACAGGCGAAATCGCTCGGCGGTCCGCGGAGCGGGCGGAGTATCATGGCGATCTGGTCGAATCCGTTCGATGGGTCGAGCACGGCCGAATGGCGGACTGTCTCTGCCGCGGTGGAGATGTCGCATCAACCGCAGGCGTCGGGGACGGCCCGACTCACGGCGGTACGCAGGTGATGGAATCTGGCGATGTCGGAGTCATTCCCGTCGGGGGTCGTGGAAGTGGTTGCAGGTCTTGGTGAGCTCTTCAGATATGGACAATCAAGATCCGAAGTCACTGCACGGATACACCAATGCTCCGTATGCCAACGCACAGAACGCGACCGGGTAATACGCTCCTGAACTGAGAACAGGCCGAAACGGACCGCGGCATTGCCTTGGCCTACACTCCCCACCATGAATCCGACGGAGCGAGGTGATCCATGACCGCTGATCTCGAGCCGGACCTGCATGCATGGTCGGCCCTCGTCGAGAAGGAGACGCGGGGCCATGCACCGGACGACCTGACGTGGCGGACCCCGGAGGGCATCGACGTAAAGCCCCTCTACACCGCCGCGGACCTCGAAGGGCTTGGACATCTCGATGCGCTGCCGGGCTTCCCGCCCTTCGTCCGCGGTCCCCGGGCGTCGATGTACGCCGGTCGCCCCTGGACCCTGCGCCAGTACGCGGGTTACTCCACCGCCGAGGAGTCAAACGCCTTCTACCGCAAGAACCTCGCCGCGGGCCAGACCGGGCTCTCCATCGCCTTCGACCTCGCCACCCACCGCGGCTACGACTCCGACCATCCGAGGGTCGTCGGCGACGTCGGCAAGGCGGGCGTGGCCATCGACTCGGTCGAGGACATGAAGATCCTGTTCGATGGCATCCCGCTCGACCGGATGTCGGTGTCGATGACCATGAACGGGGCGGTGCTGCCGGTGATGGCCATGTACGTCGTCGCGGCGGAGGAGCAGGGGGTGGCGCCGGATGCGCTCGCGGGCACGGTGCAGAACGACATTCTCAAGGAGTTCATGGTCCGCAACACCTACATCTACCCGCCCGAGCCGTCGATGCGCATCGTCGCCGACATCATCGCGTATACCGCGCGCGAGATGCCGCGCTTCAACCCCATCTCGATCTCCGGCTACCACATGCAGGAGGCGGGGGCGACGGCGGTGCAGGAGCTGGCCTTCACGCTGGCCGACGGCATCGAGTACGTGCGCGCCGCGCTCCGGGGCGGGCTGGACGTGGACGCCTTCGCGCCGCGGCTGTCGTTCTTCTTCGGTATCGGCATGAACTTCTTCATGGAGGTCGCGAAGCTGCGCGCGGCGCGGCTGCTGTGGGCGGAGCTGGTGGGGGCGCTGTTCAAGCCCTCGGACCCCCGCTCGCTGATGCTGCGCACCCACTGCCAGACCTCGGGGGTGAGCCTGACCAGCCAGGACCCGTACAACAACGTGGTGCGTACCGCGGTGGAGGCGCTGGCCGCCACCCTGGGGGGCACGCAGTCGCTGCACACCAATGCGTTCGACGAGGCGCTCGCCCTGCCCACCGAGGCGTCGGCGCGCATCGCGCGCAACACCCAGCTCATCCTGCGCGAGGAGACCGGGATCACCCGGGTGGTGGACCCGCTGGCGGGCTCGTACTACGTCGAGTCCCTGACTGCGAGCCTGGCCGCGGCTGCGCGCGCCCTCATCGGGGAGGTCGAAGCGCTCGGGGGCATGACGAAGGCGGTGACCGCGGGGATGCCGAAGCTGCGCATCGAGGAAGCCGCGGCGCGGCGCCAGGCCCGGGTGGACCGCGGCGAGGACGTGATCGTCGGGGTGAACCGGTATGCGCCGGAGGGCGCGGACGAAGTCGAGATCCTCGACATCGACAACAGCGCGGTACGCGAGGCGCAGGTCGCGCGGCTCGACCGGGTGCGTGCGGAGCGTGCGTCGGCGCCGTGGCGGAGCGCGCTGGCCGCGCTCGAAGCGTGCGCGCAGAGCGGGGAGGGCAATTTGCTCGGACACGCGATGGAGGCCGCGCGGGCGCGGGCGACGGTGGGCGAGATCTCCGACGCGCTGGAGCGGGTGTGGACCCGCCACCGGGCGGTGACCCCGTCGATCACCGGGGTCTACGGCGCGGCTTGGGAGGGCGACGAAGGATTCGCGCGCATCCGCGCCGCCGTGGAGGCGTTCGCGCGCGAGGAAGGGCGCCGCCCGCGGATGCTGGTGGTCAAGCTCGGGCAGGACGGACACGACCGCGGCGCCCGGATCATCGCCACCGCGTTCGCGGACCTGGGCTTCGACGTGGACGTGGGTCCGCTGTTCCAGACCCCGGAGGAGGCGGCACGCCAAGCGATCGAGAACGACGTGCACGTGGTGGGGGTGTCGTCGCAGGCGGCGGGGCACAAGACCCTGGTTCCCGCTCTCGTCGAGGCGCTACGCGCGCAGGATGCGGTCGACATCGCCGTCGTCTGCGGCGGGGTCATCCCCTCGCAGGACCACGCGATGCTGCGCCGCGCCGGGGTGGCGGCCATCTACGGCCCGGGCGCCCACATCCCGGCCGCGGCGGCGGAGGTGCTGGAGGTGGTGAAGCAGAGGCGGGTTGTTGACTGAGCATCACAGGGGCACGGGTTTCTTTGGGGAGAAATGAAGCGGTATGAAGAAGAGATCGGACGACGAGATGAACGACGATCTTCGTCCAGAGTTATGACCTGTCCCCGCTGCTCCGTGACGGAATGTGGGGCAAACACGCGGCACGGGTCCACCGCCTCAACCAGCTTGTCTCCCGCGCCCAGACCCCTGAAGCAACCCTGTCTCCCGATCCACCCGGTACCCGGCGTTGCGCAGAGCAATGAGCACGTCACCCAAGTGCAGATCGTCCAGCACCCGGCCCTTATGGATAGCTCGGCGCAGTATCCGCGCGTGAATATGGCTCGGACTCCGCGCCTCGTTGGACGGCATCTCGTCGATCACTGTTCTGATGAGCGGGTCGATGTCGCCGTTGGAGAGCGTCGCAGCCTTTTCGAGTCCCTTGCCTTGCGCCGGTTTTTGCACGGTCAGGATCAGAGAGACCGTCACTACGCCTTCTGATCCTGAATTCAGCCCCTTGACGGAGCGTTGCCCCTTGTCGAGGCTTGCCACGTGCACCGGCGGTGCCTTGAATCCACTGTCGCGCAACGCCCGCTGCAGTAATCCCCAGATCCGGCCGCTGCTGTTGCCGAACACCACTGACATGTATCGTCCGGGCTTCAGCACCCGCAGTGCTTCCGCGAAGGCGCCGCGCAGCAGCCTTTCATACCTCTCCATTGCCCCTTTCTTGCGACTGCCCGTAGTGTAAACCACCGCCTCGTACGTGTAGTCCGTCGTCTCGCCGAGCCACGCTTCATGGAACAAGTTCATGTCGGAGTAGAAGATGTTGCTGCCAAATGGCGGATCGATGAATACGTAATCGGCCGAGCAGTCAGCGAGATGCACGAGCCTTTCCGCCGATGTAACCTCGTATGTGATGTCCTGCATGCTTTCTTCGCTGAATAAATCGCCATCCTCGAACAGTGTCCCGTTCGCCCGGGTGGCTGCATCGACCTTGCGACTGAACAAATCGAAGACGTTCCATTCGAAATACACCGGCGCAACGTAGTAGGTCTGGTTCTGCGCGTTCAACGGACGCTTCGGACCCCATTGATAGCGCATCGACGCCCGCGGCAGGATGGCGGTAAAGGCGAAGCGCAGCTTCTGAAGTATCGTTTCGTCTTCGATTTCATTTATCGCGCGCCATAGCTCCAGCAACGCGATGGCGTTGCGAGATGAGAAGAATTTGCCCGTTTCCGTCATGCCGGAACGGCCAAGGCCCGACCGGCTGTACATTTCCCGGTGTTCTTCTATTGGCAGTGACGGGATCTGCCGCAGGCGGGTATCCTTCGTGGCCATGCGGATCCTGCGCTGATCCATCTCGCATACCATCTGCTCCACCTGTTTGCCTTCCTCACCGGGAATGACGACTCCAATGGGCACGTCCTTCCCGCGCGGCCAACTCCGTCGCGTGAAGGGTCCGCCGCAGGAGGGACAATATTCCGGGCCCTTGCCCCGCGCGTCTAGAGCTTCGTAATACACCATCTTGTCTTTGCAGGACGGACAGAGATAGGTGAACGACCAGATCGTTCGGATCGTCTCGACCATGGCGCCGTCCGAGACACGCTTGGTCAAGTACAGCGTGCCGATTGCCTTCCGGGCGGAGGCGATGGCCCGATCCGCTGCCGCACGCACTTCACGCGCCGGTGCATCGGTCAGGTAACCCGTTGCGATATGCCTGCCGAGTACTGCGATGTCGCTGAGCCGTGCCCGCCGGCCAAGCGTCAGCGCGGCCAGACCAGTCGCCCCGGAGCCGGCGAATGAATCCACCACCAACTCTCCCGGCTGCGTGAAGTGCTCAATGAACGGTCGGATGGCTCCGATCGGCATTTTCGTCAGGTAGGCGTGACAATTGTAGATCGGGTCGGTTCTGGGAACCGTAATCGTGTCGGGGAGGCGTGACAATTGTAGATCGGGTCGGTTCTGGGAACCGTAATCGTGTCGGGGAGGCGTGACAATTGTAGATCGGGTCGGTTCTGGGAACCGTAATCGTGTCGGGGAGGCGCGAGAGATCTGATTTCATGGATTCCGGATCTATCCAGATGGGTAACGCATAGTCTGTAGACGCAGAGTCTACCTCAATTCTATTTTGGTTCAACCGCTACAGAATCACCACCACGAATCAGGTAGGGCAATCACTTGGGAATTTTGCAGATACCCATGAGGACATGAACCCGTCAAGCTTGGATCCACGATCAACGGGGGAGAGTCGGGATGAGGGATTTTGTAAGTTTTTTCAAGGAGTTGAGGATCCACGGCGCTGCAACGCCCCGTGCCACGATCTGCACGAGATGTTGATGATCGGTCTTCTGTCGATGCTGCCCGGCGGGCGGACATGCGTGGACATGGCGGCGTTCGGGCGCACTTGAGAGCCGAGGCTGCGGGAGTTCATGAAGCTCAAGCATGGCATTCCGAGCCACGATGCATTCTCGGACCCCCGCTTCCGCGAGGGCAGGCCTGTTCAGGGCGCTGGCTCCGTCGGGGTTGAGCACGGCGTTGCTGCGTATGGCGCAGGATTGGGGGGACGCGCTGGGCGATGTGGTGGCGGTGGACGAGGATCAAGCGCGCAACCGCGGAGCCTGCCTCCGCGGAAGCGGAGGGGCAACGGCGCCCACTGCCTCGCGGGGATGCGCCGGCTGGCGCTGAACATCGCCCGCATGCACCACAGCAAAGTGTCCATGCGGTCGAAGTTCCTCCACGCCTCCTGGAGCTACGACTTCCTCCTCGACATGATCCGGGCCACCCGGCGGCGGATGTGAGAGGACTCAAAAGCGATTGCCCTAGCGAATCAGGAGCCCCCCATTCCTACGCCAAAAGACATCCTGGCCTCCAATCTGAAGCGATTGCGGGTCTCCGCCGGCTTCTCCCAGGAGGAACTGGCCGATCGTGCCGGGCTGCATCGCACCTATGTCAGCTCCATCGAACGCGCACAGCGCAATGTCTCACTGGGGAACATCTTCCGGCTGGCGGCAGCCGTTGGAGCAGCTCCCGAAGAGCTGCTGAAGCCGATCACGACCGGAGCCGCTAATGAGCTTCAAGACCGATAACAGCTTTCTGCGGTTCCTGAGCATGGGTGCGGCCGGTGTCCATCGGACGATCGCCCTTCTCCGCTCCCGTGGGTTTGAGCCGATCGAGCTGGAACGATACTGCGGTACCAACAAGATCTGGGCGACCAAGGTCAAGCGCCTGCGCCTTCCCGATCTGCTTTGCGTGAAGACCGGCATGCGCGTCGAGGTTCGCGCCAAGACCGATCTCAGCATACGAATGAGTGATGCTCCCGCCAATCCGGAGCGAATCTGGGATGCCGGTCTGCGCGATGAGGACATCGTCGCCTTCATCGCGTGCTTCGATACCGGTGGCGGTCCGCAACCTGCCGATGAGGCCGTCTATTTCACTGTCAGCGCGCTACGCGGGTCTGCTGCCCGCTCGAAGCTCGGTCCCCCGAAATCCGCCTCTGAAGGCGCGGAGCGAGACCGGACTTGGCCCGCCATCGTCCCTTCCCGCGACGGAACGGTTCTTCAAGTCACTGCCGACAAGTTGAGCGTTCAGATGGAAGCCGACGCCGAGCGACCGACTCGTCGGCAAACCTATCGCCTGCACGGCAAAACCGTCTATGTCTCTCCCAGAGACCGCTTTTCGGCCAAGACCACCTTCCTCGCCGGTACGCCCCCGGCGCTTGCCGATTTGTCCGTCTGTCTGCCGCATCGCTATGCGCCGCTCGACCATCTTCGAGCACCCAACGCGATCGATCGCTACGCCGCCGCGAAAGCGCTGCCTTTCCGGGACGATGCTCGCAGCCAAGTCATACCGGCGCTTGAAGATTGCATTGGACGGGAGGTCGAAGAACGAATCGCTCTCGAAGCAGCCGGCTCCGCCGCCGCCCTCGGCTCGGAACTCGGCCAGAATAAAATCTGCCGTTTCGTCTGGGACAATGACGAGAGGCCGAAACTACGTATGGAAGCCGTATTCATCCTGACTGAGCTCGGTCGTAGTCCCTTCACCAGAGAGTTCACCAGAGAGTTCACCAGAGAGCAACTCAATTGCATCGCGACGCACCCGCGTTTCGACGGCGACGAACTTCGACAGGCAGCGGTTTGGGGTCTCGGCAAAGCCGGGCTCAAGTCCTATGAGGACCTTCTGGCCTTTATCGACGACCCCGATGGGAGCGTCGCTCTCCACGCCATCGCTGCGTTCGATGTCGATACGCCGCGCCCCGTCATTGATCACCTTGTGCGGGATCTTCTTGCCGGTAGACCATGCCGTGCCCCGGCGGCATCCGAGGCGTTGCGTATCATCAGTTCACAGGAGGTCCTGCGTGCTCTCGTCGATACAGCCGGTACCGCTCGGCCGGTGCCGGACTGGATCTTCGCAACACTCGGCCGTTTGCCGCCGGATCTGGTTCGGGCATACCTTCGGAATTCTCCCTTGCTGGACCGGGTGGCGCCGATGCTGCTCACCGGCCGGGGCGCTCACTGGCTCACATCCGAGGTCGCTACCACCGGCATCGCGTTCTTGTTGAAACAGGACCTCTCGTTCGGCAGAGCGGTTCGGAGCCAGCCGCCGGAGTCTTCAGGCAGAGGGTCATGAACCGGACAATCGATCGCCGACTGCTGACCCGCGTCGTGCTGCGCAACTACAAGGGCATCGCCGCGTGCGATGTCCCGTCGGCGCAGCTCTCGTTCCTCGTCGGTCCGAACGACAATTTCCTCGACGCGCTCCGCTTCGTCGCAGACGCCCTGCGGTCGTCGATCGGCGATGCCTTGAGCGAGCGTGGCGGAATCCCACCGCGGCTACGACTCCGACCATCCGAGGGTCACCGGCGACGTCGGCAAGGCGGGCGTGGCCATCGACTCCGTGGAGGACATGAAGATCCTGTTCGAGGGCATCCCGCTCGACCGGATGTCGGTGTCGATGACCATGAACGGGGCGGTGCTGCCGGTGATGGCCATGTACGTCGTCGCGGCGGAGGAGCAGGGGGTGGCGCCGGGGGCGCTCGCGGGCACCGTCCAGAACGACATCCTCAAGGAGTTCATGGTCCGCAACACCTACATCTACCCGCCCGAGCCGTCGATGCGCATCGTCGCCGACATCATCGCGTATACCGCGCGCGAGATGCCGCGCTTCAACCCCATCTCGATCTCCGGCTACCACATGCAGGAGGCGGGGGCGACGGCGGTGCAGGAGCTGGGCCTTCACGCTGGCCGACGGCATCGAGTACGTGCGCGCCGCGTTGCGGGGCGGGCTGGACGTAGACGCCTTCGCGCCGCGGCTGTCGTTCTTCTTCGGCATCGGCATGAACTTCTTCATGGAGGTCGCGAAGCTGCGCGCGGCGCGGCTGCTGTGGGCGGAGCTGGTGGGGGCGCTGTTCAAGCCCTCGGACCCCCGCTCGCTGATGCTGCGCACCCACTGCCAGACCTCGGGGGTGAGCCTGACCAGCCAGGACCCGTACAACAACGTGGTGCGTACCGCGGTGGAGGCGCTGGCCGCCACCCTGGGGGGCACGCAGTCGCTGCACACCAATGCGTTCGACGAGGCGCTGGCCCTGCCCACCGAGGCGTCGGCGCGCATCGCGCGCAACACCCAGCTCATCCTGCGCGAGGAGGCGGGGATCACCCGGGTGGTGGACCCGCTGGCGGGCTCGTACTACGTGGAGTCCCTGACCGCGAGCCTGGCCGCGGCTGCGCGCGCCCTCATCGGGGAGGTCGAGGCGCTGGGGGGCATGACGAAGGCGGTGGCGGCGGGGATGCCGAAGCTGCGCATCGAGGAGGCCGCGGCGCGGCGCCAAGCCCGGGTGGACCGCGGCGAGGACGTGATCGTCGGGGTGAACCGGTATGCGCCGGAGGGCGCGGACGACGTCGAGATCCTCGACATCGACAACAGTGCGGTGCGCGAGGCGCAGGTCGCGCGGCTCGGCCGGGTGCGTGCGGCGCGTGCGCCGGCACCGTGGCGGAGCGCGCTGGCCGCGCTCGAAGCGTGCGCGCAGAGCGGCGAGGGCAATTTGCTCGGGCACGCGATGGAGGCCGCGCGGGCGCGGGCGACGGTGGGGGAGATCTCCGACGCGCTGGAGCGGGTATGGACCCGCCACCGGGCGGTCACCCCGTCGATCACCGGGGTCTACGGCGCGGCTTGGGAGGGCGACGAAGGGTTCGCGCGCATCCGCGCCGACGTGGAAGCGTTCGCGCGCGAGGAAGGGCGCCGCCCGCGGATGCTGGTGGTCAAGCTCGGGCAGGACGGACACGACCGCGGCGCCCGGATCATCGCCACCGCGTTCGCGGACCTGGGCTTCGACGTGGACGTGGGTCCGCTGTTCCAGACCCCGGAGGAGGCGGCACGCCAAGCGATCGAGAACGACGTGCACGTGGTGGGGGTGTCGTCGCAGGCGGCGGGACACAAGACCCTGGTTCCCGCCCTGGTCGAGGCGCTACGCGCGCAGGATGCGGTCGACATCGCCGTCGTCTGCGGCGGGGTCATCCCCTCGCAGGACCACGCGATGCTGCGCCGCGCCGGGGTGGCGGCCATCTACGGCCCGGGCGCCCACATCCCGGCCGCGGCGGCGGAGGTGCTGGAGTAGAGGCGGGTTGCCGCCTGAGCGCGGATTCTTCGGGACAAACTTATAGACGAATTCATTCAGGAGAGCACTCAAATGGGAAATAAAAGACATGGAAATTTGACCGCAAGGATCAAATGAGAGCAATTATGTCGTACTATCGAAAGAATTCGATAAAATGGTCATGTAGAAGAAGAAGATTCACAGAAAAGAAGGCGAATGCATTTTTTGTCGGTATGATGCTTGATCGGAAGCAGGGAACAGAAAGAGCTTGGGAGGCCGGACAATATATGGTGGAAAACTATTTTTATGATATTGGTGATTTTTGGAAAGAGATCTCGGTTACTCATCTTTCTACTATCAAGAAAATATGTAGAGAAGGTTATTATGGAAATCATTTTGCGCTCAACGTGACAGTCAATACTTTTCCCAAGAACCTTAAATCGGCTGCAAAGAAGACCGTCGGTGAGTATGAATCTGACGTCAGAAATGTATGGAATAACGTTGATGCGGAACATGTCGATGAAATCTATAATAGATTCAAGGAATTTGAGGGAATAGGCGACGCTCTCGCCAAGATGGCCCAATTTATTCTGGTTAGAGATTATGGAATCGCAGGTGGGAAAAAGAGCAAGAAATATATGTCGGTAAAACCAGATACTCACCTGCAGAGGGTCCTGTTCAGACTCGGGCTTGCCGAAAAAGAGACTGCTGCATCGGTAGTTGCGAATGTCGACAATCTGAAGCTGGCATCACCGGCAGATTTTGATTGGGCGGTATGGAATATTGGTCAAAAATTTTGCTATCCCCATGAACCTGCTTACTCTAATTGCCCCCTTGAAAAAGTATGTGAGAAACATCTATAATACCACGCGATTTCTTGGTGTTCGTTTGAGATGATTCAGTTGCCGGTGTCTGGTCCGAAACTTGATCCTGCCCGAAGCTGGCACTGCCGTTCGCATCGAATTCGACGAACCCCTTCGGCGAAAGGAAGGTTCGGCTCCGGCTACAGCAGCCTCACCAACACGGCGACTATCCCGATCGCCACCACCATCATCGAGCCAAGGCGTAGCGTCAGGTCGTGTTTCAACCGTAACTCCAGCTCTTTCAGATCTCGCTTCGTCGCCAGTTTCTCATCGATCAACGTCGCCTGCGAACGCGCCAGCACCTCGGCCTGCGCCTCCGGCATGCCGGCTTCGGTCAACTCTTTCACGAAGGCGTGGGTATCGAACAAGAGCGCGCTCATGCGTGTCCCCCTGTTGCTCTCGACTCACGACAGCTTCATCAGAACGGCGGCGATTCCGATCGGCTCCACCATCATCGATCCGATGCGTAGCGTCAAGTCGTACCGGCGTCACGCTCATGACCGCAAACATCCGGCACTACAAGTGTATCCCGGATATCTGACCGGAACCCTTCGGGCCTTGATCGATTTGAATTGCGCCAGATCCGGCGATTCGCGCGTAGAATCATCGGGCAACCCCGCCAGACGGGCACTTCGGCGGAGCGGCCCGGAATCGGGTCCAGCGGAATCGTCGCACAGAGGATCACGGACCGGATCATGGACCGCCGGCTGCTGACCCGCATCACGACGCTGCGCAACTACAAGAGCATCGCCGCGTGCGACGTCTCGCCGGCACCGCTCTCGTTCCTTGTCGGTCCGAACGGGTCGGGCAAGAGCAATTTTCTCGATGCGCTCCGCTTCGTCACCGACGCCCTGCGGTCGTCTCTCGGCGATGCCTTGAGCGAGCGGGGCGGAATCGGGGAGGTGCTACATCGCTCGGAGGCGGGTGGTGGACAGGACTTCGGTATCTGCTTCGACTTCCGGGTTTCGGGTGTCAAGGGTCATTTTGCCTTGGAGATCGGGGCGCGACCAAGGGGCGGCTATGTGATCCGCGGAGAAGAGTGCGTCCTCGCGAGGCCGGAAGGCGGTTCGAGCGATTCCTACCGGGTCGAGGCGGGGCGCGGTCGAGGGTGATCATGGATAAATCGAACGTCGCGGTACTTCTGGACTATGAGAACGTCAGTGGAAGAGACGCCATACGAGTCCTGCTGGATCTGATATCCGGGATCGGAAGCATCGTCGAAAAACGGGCTTATGGTGATTGGTCGGTGCAGCAGCCCAAGGAGCAAGATCAGCTACTTCAACTCGGATTCTCTTTGATCCATCAGAAACACTCCTCTTCGGGCAAGAATTCCAGTGACATCAAGCTGTCGATCGACGCCATGGACCTGTTACACCAATCCCCCGCTACCATTGACACGTTTGTCATCGTGTCGTCAGACAGCGATTTCTTTCCGTTGGTAAACAGGCTGCGGTCTTCCGGCAAGATGGTCATCGTATCGGGCAGGAAGGCAAGCACGTCTGACGTTCTGATAAACAGTTGTGATCGATTCATCGCACTGGACGCGGACACGTCGAGCCCTTCGAAGGATGACGAGTCTGCCGCTCAACGACCAACCGAAAAATCCACATCCATCACGATCAACGACGAATCTCCAATAGAATTTGCCAACGGGCTTTCTCCTGCTGATCTGCTTCTACGTGCAATGGAAGCCTCGATGGATGATCAGGGAAACGTCAAGGGCTCCAAGCTCCACGATACCATGCGGCGGATAGATCCGGGTTTTGATTTCAAGAAACTGGGCCACAGAACGTTCATGCGGTTTCTGGAATCTTCCAATGACGTGAAGGTGGTGCGTCCCGACGGATCCGGTGATGTGGTTGTCCAGTTGCTCCATTCGTGAATCGGGCAATGCCCGCTTTGCACCTGACACTCGATCTGATCAAAGACCGACGAGACCGAGACTCACTCGAAGTGCTTGGTCCACTCGTGTCATTGTTTCGGGATTGGCAGATCCGAGTCGTTTTGCGAGTCGTCTTCGATCGATGGAGCGGATCTGGTTCAAGAGGATGACCGAGTCGGTCGAGAGACCACCTTCCGGCGCTTCGACAAGCACTTCCGTCGGGTAAAGCCGATCTCCGAAGTGGGATGTGATCGCGGCCACGATCGTAATGGGGCTGTGCCGGTTGGCGATGTCGTTCTGCAAGACAAGGGCTGGGCGGGTTTTGCGGATCTCCGCGCCCAGCGTCGGATCGAAGTTGACCAGGTAGACGTCTCCTCTCTTCGGGTTGATCATGCTTTCGGATCTTCCATGGCCATTTCGACGGGAAACCATTCTTCAGCGAGTCGCATATCCCGATCGGCACGAGCGCGAGCACCGTCAGCGATCCGTTTTTCGAGGTTGGCGCGAGATTCCTCTTGAATGTACCGGACGACTGCGCGATCAATGAGAGCACTGCGGTGCCTTTTGCCGGCGACACGGTCGATGAGATCCACGGTGCGTTCCGGGAGCGAGATGTTCAAACGTCGATTCATGAGAATTTCCCCTTCCCGCCATTTTCCCTGTCTTGAAAGATGAAATCGTTTACCGCAGGCACTCCGTTCGGGGCTCGGTTCCAAGTTGGCCAAGCGCAGTCTGCTCACCGATCCGCGGTTGAGACCTTGGCAGTATACCTGGACGGCGAACCGGAGATCCGAGGCCGCCCTCCCCACGATCTCACGTGGTGGACTCCGGAGGGCATCGGTGTGAAGCCCCTCTGCATCGCCGTCGTCTCGGGGTCATCCCCTCGCAGGACCACGCGATGCTGCGCCGCGCCGGGGTGGCGGCCATCTACGGCCCGGGCGCGCATGTCCCGGCCGCGGCGGGTTGTTGACTGAGCGTTTGCGGTGAGGTGGTCCCACTATTCGAGACAGTCGGCGTCGATGACGACGGCGACATGACCAGCGACATGCTGCAAGCCGGCGGTAATGGCTACCTGGTGGCGGAATTTGCGGGACAGGGCGAGGACCCGCACGCGCGCCTCGGCGCGCTCTGCGAAATTTCGCTATTGAAGCGGTTTCCTGGCGCCGGGGAGGGCAGATTCCCCTGATTGTCACGGCGTGAGCCCTGGAAGGGCTCGATCACCGGAACCGGAATCGGCGAACAACTCTGCATCACCTGGCCGAAGACTTCACGGACAAGAAGCTCTATTGCGCCGTCCGCTCGAGCTCTCCGGAGACCCCGAGGCGCTCGTGCATGACGGGGCTGGTGGTGGTGTACTGGAGAAACTGCCTCGCATCGGGGTCGAGGTGCTTCTGGACCGCGAACGCGACGAGCGCCGCTTCGTGGAAGCCGCTCAGGATGAGCTTCTTCTTGCCGGGGTAGGTGTTGATGTCGCCGATCGCGAAGATCCCCGGGACGCTGGTCTGGAATTTCTCGGTATCCACCGGGATCTGGCGCTTCTCCACCCCGAGGCCCCACTCCGCGATCGGGCCGAGGTTGGGCGAGAGCCCGTAGAAGACGAGCAGATCGTCGAAGCGCACCGCGTGCTTCCCGGCGCCCTTCTCGAACGGCTCGACCTCGATGCCTCCCAGGGCGCCGCCTTCCTCGATGAGGCCGCCGATCCGGCCGATGACGATGCGGATGCGTTCGGGCTCCGCCGCGGCCATCGCCCGCAGGCGCTCGAGCGAGACGGGCTGGGCGCGAAAGCCCTCGCGCCGGTGCACCAGGGCGAGGCTCTTCGCCAGCGGCGCCAGCTCCAGCGCCCAGTCGAGCGCCGAGTCGCCGCCGCCGAGGATCGCGACCGCCTTGTCGCGATACCGGGACTTGTCGAGCACCTTGTACTCGACGTTGACCCCCTCGTAGCCCTTCACGCCGGGAAGGCGAAGCGGCCGTGGCTGGAAGGAGCCGAGCCCCCCCGCGACCACCACCGCACGGGTACGGAACCGGGTTCCGGCCGAGGTCTCCAGCGAGAAGGCGCCGTCGGGCTCGC
The DNA here is from genome assembly GCA_958295835.1 of uncultured Gammaproteobacteria bacterium. Classification (GTDB taxonomy): domain Bacteria; phylum Pseudomonadota; class Gammaproteobacteria; order HK1; family HK1; genus HK1. The sequence continues at coordinate 1,006,791 of OY282378.1, read as the reverse complement.
ATTCGAGCTTCACCACCATCTCGCCCAGATGGAGATCGGGCCTGAAGGGGCGGATCTGCTCCGCGAGACGATCGACGAGCTCGCGCGCACCCACCACCGGAAGGGCGGGTATGTCGTAGATCGGCTTCTCCGGATACAGCGCGACGCATTGCCCGCCGATCTCCGGCAGGGTGTCCACCACGTGCGCATGGATGCCGAGCAACCCCAGCTCGAAGACCTGGAACAGGCCGCATGGGCCGGCGCCGATGATGACCACGTCGGTCTCGATGCTCATCCCGATTCGATCTCCTTGCAGGCCGGGGCGTATCGAGGCGCGCCGCGCGGCCGTTGACATCCGGGCCGCACGGTGCGAGTCGTCGAACATGAAGCCGTCACCGCGCCGGACGCCCGGCCCACTGGCGACGGCGTTTGGTGCGAAGATCGCGATCGTACACCAGCGGCGCCGTCACCCGGCCGGATCTCACGCGGCGCCGGCAATTCCCGCCAATGTCCCGAACACGGTCGTGTCATCGGGATCTCGTGGCCTTCTCTGCCGCCTGAGCATCGGGTCGCGGTGATTCAATGGTCGTTTTCGGGCTCGGCGGGAATTGCTGACGCGGTGGGAGCAGTTCCCGCCAACGTCCCGATACGCGATGTCACGACGCGATGTCGTGCCGGTTCCGATGGCCGGAACGCTCGATCGTGGCGGATGCTCGAACGTTCTCGCGCCTGGCGGGAGCTGCCGGCGCGCCGGAACCTTCATCGGGGGGGCATACGGCGCCGGCTCCACCGCGCATTCGGCGATACGGCAATTCCGCCGCCGCATATACAATCCGCCGGAGAGGCGGCGCCGCCCGAGAGGCGACGGCCCGATACGTTCCACATGCCATGCCAAGGAGCCCCGGATGTCTCAACCGCAGCAAGCCTTCAAATGGGTCGGTACCCGGCCGGTGCGTCCGGACGGGGTGCCGAAGGTCACGGGGGCCGCGAAGTTCGGCGCCGACTACCATCTGCCCGGGATGCTGTACGGAAAGGTGCTGCGCAGCCCGCACCCGCACGCCCGCATCCGCTCCATCGACACCTCACGCGCCGAGGCCCTGCCCGGGGTGAAGGCGGTCATCACCGGCACGGACCTGCCCGACCATCCGTTCGCATACGTCGGCCCCGAGCGGCTCGCGGTCAATTTCTGGCACGTCACCCGCAACGTCATGGCGCGCGAGAAGGCGCTCTACGAAGGCCACGCGGTGGCCGCGGTGGCCGCGATCAGCGTCGCCATCGCGAACCGGGCGCTTGCCCTCATCGACGTGGACTACGAGATGCTGCCGCACGTCATCGACGTGGAGGAGGCGATGGCCGAGGACGCGCCGCTGTTGTTCGATGACATGATCACGCGCGGGGTGGACCCGGCGCCCGAGCGTCCGTCGAACGTCTCGAAGCAGGTCGGCTTCGAGATCGGTGATCTCGACGCGGGCTTCGCCGAGGCCGACGAGATCGTCGAGAAGCACTACCGGACCGCGCCGATCCACCAAGCGTACATCGAGCCCCAGGCCTGCCTCGCGCACTGGGAGGGCGGCGGCAAGGCCGAGGTCTGGAGCTCCAGCCAGGGGCACTTCGCGGTGCGCAACCTCACCGCGAAGCTCACCGGCATGACCATCGGCGACCTGAAGGTCAACCCGGCCGAGATCGGCGGGGGCTTCGGCGGCAAGACCATCGTGTACCTGGAGCCGGTGGCGCTCACGCTGTCGAAGAAATCCGGCCATCCGGTGCGGATGAACATGTCGCGCGAGGAGGTGTTCAAGGGGACCGGCCCGACCTCCGGTTCCTCGATGACGGTGAAGATCGGTTTCAAGCGTGACGGCGCCATCACCGCGGCCGAAGCGGTTCTCAAGTACCAGGCGGGGGCCTTCCCCGGCTCCCCGGTGACGAACGGCTGCATGTGCGCATTCGCGCCCTACGACATCCCCAACCAGCGCACTGTCGGCTACGACGTGGTCAGCAACCGCCCGAAGGCCGCCGCGTACCGCGCCCCCGGCGCGCCGATCTCGGCGTTCGCGGTCGAGAGCACCCTCGACGTGGTGGCGAAGACCATCGGCATGGATCCGCTCGAGTTCCGGCTGAAGAACGCCGCCACCCCGGGCACCCGGATGGTCTACGGCCCGAAGCTCGCGCACGGCGGCTACGTCGAGACGGTGCAGGCCCTGCTCGACCATCCGGGCTACCGGGTTCCGCTCGGGCCGAACCGGGGGCGGGGCGTTGCCTCGGGCTTCTGGTTCAACGGCGCGGGCGATTCCGCCGCCAACGTCGCGGTCAACGCCGACGGCACCGTGACCATCGCCACCGGCAGCCCGGACATCGGCGGCACGCGGGCGTCGATGGCGATCATGGCGGCCGAGACCCTGGGCATCGACTACGACCTCATCCAGTCCAGCGTGGTGGATACCGAGACGGTGCCGTACTGCCACGTCACCGGAGGCTCGCGGGTGACCTACGCCACGGGCCTCGCGGTGATCGACGCCTGCAAGAAAGTGATCGACGACATGCGCGCCCGCGCCGCGCTCATCTGGGACGTGGACGTGGACGCGGTGGTGTGGGAGGACGGCTGCGCCAAGCCCGCGAGCAGCAACGTGGGGGACTTCGAGCCGCTGCTGCTGAAGGAGATCGCCTCGAAGTTCAGCGCCACCGGAGGACCCATCGGGGCGACCGGGACGGTGAGCGCGGGCGGGCAGGCGCCCGGATTCTCGACCCAGTACTGCGACGTGGAGGTCGATCCCGAGACGGGGAGGGTGACGATCCTGCGCTTCGTGGCCGCGCAGGACGCCGGCCGCGCGATCCATCCCGGCTACGTCGAGGGCCAGATGCAGGGCGGCGTGGTGCAGGGGATCGGCTGGGCGCTCAACGAGGAGTACATCTACGACGAGGACGGGAGGATGAGCAATCCGGGCTTCCTCGACTACCGGGTGCCGGTGGCCTCCGACGTACCGATGATCGAGCCGATCGTGGTCGAGGTACCGAATCCGAACCATCCCTATGGCGTGAAGGGCGTCGGCGAGGTCAGCATCTGCCCGCCGATGGCGGCCATCGCGAATGCGGTGGCGGATGCGATCGGCCGGCGGATGCAGGAGCTGCCGATGTCGCCGCCCAAGGTCCTCGAAGCGCTCGACCACCGCGACGGTCCGGAATTCTGACCGTGACGGTCGTGCTTTCCACCGGGATGCTCCAACCGGCCGGTGCCGCCGGTCGGGCTCGGGCGGCGCAGTGACCATCAAGGTCGTGCTTTCCACCGGGACGAGCCTCCAGCGCACCGGTGGGGAGAAGGAGTTCGAGGTCGACGCCCGCAACCTGCGCGGCGTCATCAAGGCGATGGACGCGCGCTTTCCCGGCCTGGGGGAATACCTGGAGGAGGAGACCACCGTCGCGATCGACGGCGAGCTCCACGAGACCGCCTGGTTCCAGCCGTTGCGCGAGAACGCGGAGGTGTACTTCCTGCCGAAGATCGAGGCGGGTTGAGCGAAGGTGGGACGCCCGTTCCCGATCCGCCACGTCGTATTCGCCCGTGACCCGGGCGCCGGCCCGCGCGCAGGAGCGGGGACCAGCGGGAGGAGGGCGACGCTGATCTTCCGAGGCGGACTCTGTCCGCGTTCTGCGTACTGCACGTCCCGCGGGAGAATCCCCGCCGGTACTGCACGTCGTCTTCGGTTCGCGGCGAGATGCCGGGCGCTCTTGGAGCGCAGCGAACCGGGCGGTCGAGGTCGAGCGGCGGCGAGACGCCGGTGCTGACCGGTCAGGCCGAGGCGCTCCCTTGCCGGGCCCGGCTCGACCACGCCTCCATCGCGATCTCGAACGAGCGTAGGCGCGCGTCGTGGTTGAAGATCTGGGACGCGATCATCAGCTCGTCGACCCCGGTGCGCTCCACGAACCGCTCCATCTGCCCGAGCACCGTGGCCGGGGAGCCGACCGCCGAGCATGCGCCGTGTTCGTCGAGCATCGCCCGCTCGTGCCTGCCCAATCGCGCCTCGAACCCGTCGTCCGGCGGCGGGAGACGGCGGGGCCTCCCCCGGCGTAGCGCCAGCGTCCATTGCCGCGCCGAGGTGCGCAAGCGGTGTCCTTCCTCGTCGGTGTCGGCCGCGAACACGTTGAATCCGGCCATGGCATGGGGACTGGAGAGCTGCTCCGAGGGTCTGAACGATTCGCGGTAGATGTCGAGGGCAGGCATCAGGGCGGCCGGCGCGAAGTGCGATGCGAAGGCATACGGTAGTCCGAGCATCGCGGCGAGCTGCGCGCCGTAGAGGCTCGACCCCAGGATCCAGATGGGAACGTTCTGACCGCTGCCCGGAATGGCTCGGACGTGGTCGTCCGGCCGCGGCTCGCGGAAGTAGTCCTGCAGCTCGACCACGTCGCGCGGAAAGTCGTCGGGGTCGCCGTGGAGGTTGCGCCGCAACGCGAACGCGGTGCGCTGGTCGGTGCCGGGCGCGCGGCCGAGACCGAGGTCGATGCGCCCCGGGTACAGCGCGTCGAGGGTGCCGAACTGCTCGGCGATGACCAGCGGCGCATGGTTCGGCAGCATGATCCCCCCGGCGCCCACCCGGATCGTGGACGTCCCGCCAGCAACGTGGCCGATCACCACCGCGGTCGCCGCGCTCGCGATGCCGGGCATGTTGTGGTGCTCCGCCACCCAGTAGCGGCGATACCCCAGCGCCTCGGCCCGGCGCGCGAGGTCGAGGGAGTTGCGCATCGACTGCGCGGGGCTCCCGCCTTCGGTGATGGGTGAGAGATCGAGAACGGACAGTGCGGTCATGGGGTCAATCCACGTCGCGCCCGGCGACGCCCGGTGAAGGAAGAAGGCACGTCGCGGTGAAAGCAGCGTCCCCGGCGAACCGGCGGATCGACTCCGGAAGATCGGGAACGGACAGTGCGGTCATGGGGTGCGATACGGCTCGAATCGGTCTCAAAGGCGGTGACCGGACGCTCACGATACAATCGCCCCATGCCCCCCTGCGCCGCTCATCGCCGTATGCTGCGACCCGCGGTGCCGGATCTGCAAGGCCGATCGCGGGCACGTTCGATGCCCGGTGCGAGTGGTGACCGCTGGCACGGTCGCCTGGCGATTCCGCCGGGCGGAATCGCGTGTGCTCCGGCCGGCGCCGCGGACGGGCAGGGAACGGGTTTGTTCCATACGAGAGGGCCGAGGCTCGATCCATCTGCCGCGGTGCGGTCGCGGTCATAGTCGATGGGCGCCGGCCGCCTCCTGCTCCGCAACCCCCGTTTTCTGCTGGTGTGGGTGGTCGGCGGTCTCACGGGCATAGTGCGGTGGCTGCAACTCTTCGTACTCGGGCTCTACACGTTCCAGATCACCGGCTCGCCGCTGCTCGTATCGGCGGTGCCGATGTTGTGGATGCTGCCGCTCGCATTATGCGGTCCGTTCGTCGGTGTGGTCGCGGATCGCGTCAACCGCAAGAGGCTGCTGGCGGTATCGCTGGCGATGGTGCTCGCGGTCTCCGTCGCGATGGCGCTGGTCTCGAACGCCGGCGCGTTCGGCTTTCCGTACGTCGCCGCCGCCTCGGTGCTCGGCGGCATCTTCTGGGCAACGGACATGCCGGTGCGCCGGCGCCTGCTCGGGGATCTCGCGGACGGGGACGTCGCCGCCGCGATGAGTCTCGATTCGGCCACCTCCACCGCCACCCGGATGGCCGGGCCGGTGCTCGGCGGCGTCGTGCTGCAGGTCTTCGGCCTCGCCGGCGTGTTCATTCTGAGCGCCGCGGTGTTCGCCGTGTCCCTCGTCGTCATCACGCTGACCCCGGTGCCCGCGACCCCGCGGCGGGTGCAGTCCACCTGGTTCGTCCGGGAGCTGGTCTCGGGGATCCGGTTCGTCGCCGGCGACGCCCGGCTGCGCTGGGTGCTCGCGGTCACCATCGTGTACAACCTCTGGGGGTTCCCGTTCACCTCGATGATTCCGGTCATCGGCGCCGGCCGGCTCGGTCTGGACTCGGCGATGACCGGGCTCCTGTCCAGCACCGAGGGTCTCGGGGCGTTCATCGGCGCGATGGTCGTCGCGTTCGCGGCGCGGCCGGGTGGCTTCGTGCCGTTGTATCTGTGGGGAACCGTCGCCTATCTCGCACTGGTCGGCTGCCTGGGGGTGGTCTCGCTCATGACCGGAGGGCCGGTGTCCTCGTTCCTCGTCGCGGCGGGGGTGCTGCTCGCGATCGGGCTCGCGGGCGCCTGCTTCTCCGCGATGCAGAGCACCCTGTCGTACCTGAATGCGCGGCCGGAGTATCGCAGCCGGGTGCTCGGGGTGCTGACGCTGTGCATCGGCACCGGACCCATCGGGTTTCTGCACATCGGCTGGCTTGCCGAGACGTTCGGGGCGCCGGCCGCGCTGATGATCACCGGGTCCGAAGGACTGCTCGCGCTGCTGGCGCTGCGGATGGTCGGGGCGAAGTACGATACTGCCGAGTCCGGTCGCGGCACGTATGATTCGCGATGAACAGCGCCACGCGGGGAGGGAACGGATCATGGACAGCTCGGGAAAGTCGGTCGTCGTCACCGGTGCGGCGCAGGGGATCGGGTTCGCGTGCGCGCGGCGTTTCGCGAACGACGGCGCGAAGGTGGTGCTGGCCGACATTCAGGCCGGCAAGGGCGAGGCGGCAGCCCAATCACTGCGCGAGGCCGGCGGCGAGGCGACGTTCGTCGCTTGCGACGTGGGAGATCGCGGGCAGGTCGAGGCGCTGGTCGCGAAGACGGTCGAAGCCCACGGCGGCCTCGACGTGATGATCAGCAACGCCGCGGTGCTCCATCCCGCCGACGTGCTCGAGCTGGAGGAAGAGGACTTCGACCGGGTGGTGCGGGTGAACCTCAAGGGATTCTTCCTCACCGGCCAGGCCGCGGCGAGACAGATGGTCGCGCAGGGCCGCGGCGGGGCGATCATCCACATGTCGTCGATCCAGGCGTACATCACCAATGCGAACCTGCTCTCCTACGCGGTGTGCAAGGGCGGGGTGAAGCAGCTCACGGTGGCGATGGCGCTGGCCCTCGCCCCGAAGGGGATCCGCGTCAACGCCATCGGACCCGGCAGCATCGCCACCGACATGGTCATGCAGCTCATATCGAGCGACGAGGCGCGGCGTACCGTGATGTCGCGCACGCCGATGGGGCGACTCGGGAAGCCGGAGGAGATCGCCGCGGTGGCCGCGTTCCTCGCAAGCGACGAGGCGTCGTACATCACCGGCGAGACGGTGGTCGCGGACGGCGGCCGACTCGGCCTGAACTACGTGGTGCCGGTCGCGGATTGACAGGACGGATTGACCGCCGGAGCGCGTCACCTTGAAGTGGAGTTGACCCGATTTCGTGGACGGCTCCCCGTACGGGCCGGGTGGCTACCCGCGCCTGGGCGGGGTGCGCGTCGAGGGCACCTTCCGCCGCGGGTGGTACCCGATCGGTACGGTCGAGATCATTCACCCGGACGGGAGGCGCGGCAGCGGGCATTTCGGAGGGGTCGGCGCTTCAACGCCTGACGTGCTGGAAGTCCTGGGCGACGAGCAGGGCACCGTCCCCGCACCGGCGCCCGTTTCAGCCGGGGAAGGCGCCGGCAGGGGCAGGAAACTCCACTGGACGGCCCGTAGAGCGCCGTAGAGGCCGGAGCGGCACCAACCCCGCCTGAGCCGCCTTCGGGCGCTACGAGCTGTTCTGGCCCTGCAGCAGGTCGCCGCGGGGGCCTACGCCGATTCCCTTGCCTTCGCCGCCTGAAGCTCTGTAGGGTTTGGCCCCCTCGCGTTTCGCGGCCCGCCTCACGGGCCGGGAGGAGGCTTCGGGTGGACCACCGCAGAATCGTTGCAGGGCTGGCGCTCGCCGCCAGCATGGGTGGGCGTCGAGGCGGCTTGACTGCGTGACACCGCGTCCATCCGCTCCCGGGCGCCTCCGCCGCGCTCTGCGTCTGGTCGGCTGGAACGCGCTGTTTCTCGCGATGGGCTTGGCGCTGGTTGGAGTCGCCGTTGAGACGTACTTCTGGCTGCAAACGCCCTTCGTGGTGAACGCCCATCCATCCGCCTGGTCTCCAACTGTTGGTGCGTATTACCAACCCAACGCGGAGGTGCGCCATACGAACGGGCTTGATTTCTGGACCATCTCTCGCACGAACAGACTGGGCTTTGTGGACCGCGAACCCGTCGGCATTGAGCGGACCGCGGCAAGCTGCCACATCACCATGATCGGCGATTCTTACGTGGAGGCGCTCCAGGTTCCCATCGCCGACAAATTCCACGTTCGGCTGGAAAACCTCGCCGCGCGGGAGCTACGCCGTCTGGACGTCACGACCTCGGCGTTCGGGGTCTCCGGCACCGGCCAAGTCAACCAACTGGCGTACTACGACGAATTCGCGCGGCTCTTGCGACCCGCTCTGGTAGTGCTCGTCTTCGTTTACAACGACTTCATGAACAACGCGCCAATCCTGGATGCCTTGCACCGAGGACAGGACCCGAACCAGTTCAAGAGCGCGTATGTCTCCGCGACACGAGACGCGGATGGAAGCATCACGTTGCGGCCTCCCTATCCCCCGGTGTCCCGATTGTCCCGATATGCAGCGATGCCTCTTCGCACACAACTCGCGCGCGCCACGGACCGCCTGACCCGCATATCCTCCCTCGCGAGCTGGCTGGATGCCAAGAGGCGCGCTTCTGTCTCGGACGACACCGACCCGGAATTGATTGCCCAGGTGGCGTTGCTGCGCCAGCGCTCCCCGCGCTACGCCGCGCTTTTCGACGGGTGGCGGCCAACGACGCGGGAAGGCATCCAGGATCCATTCCTTTACGCACAGGATCTGCCGCCCGTCTACGAGGACGCGCTGGATTTCACGGGCTTCGCGCTGGACCAGTTCAAGGAACGCGCGGACCGCGACGGCGCCGCATTGGTCATTCTGTCCACACACTACTTCGGCACCCGAGGCGGCCTCGGATTCGACCGCCTGACCGCTCTGGCCAAACCGCGGGGCATTCCCGTCGTCGATTACAACGACTACGTCCTCCGCCAGGGCGCCGTGCCCTGGAGGGATGCGAAGTGGGAGCACGACGGCCACTGGAACACCGCCGGCCATCAATGGGCGGCGGAAGCCCTGCTCGAGTACCTGAAGCGGAACCAGGAGATCTGCACGATGCGAAAGCGCCCGGCCTCGCCCCCACCTCCTTCCTGGCTGACGGACTACGAGTCCATCGCGTCCGGCGAGCCGGCGGTCCGCTCCGTCTTCGACATCTATCTTCGCGAGAACACGGTGGCCTACCTCAAATCGCCGTGCGGCGCGACAGATGTGCAAGCGCCGTTCTTTCTGCACGTCGTCCCGGAAGCTGTGGAGGACCTGCCGGCCGACCGCCGGCAGTACGGCTTCGACAACCTGGATTTCCATGACACGGGAGGCGCCGCTCTGGCCTTTGGCGGCAAGTGCATCACGAAGCGTGCGCTGCCCGACTATCCCATCGTCCGCATCCGCACCGGGCAGTTCACACCCGACGATGGCAAGATCTGGAAAGCCGAGTTCCCCGTTGGCCCGGTGGAGGGCGAACAAGGCCGTTGATCCTGAGTCTCGTGACGAAATGGATCAACATCGGATGGGGTTCGGGCGCCACCGGAGCACGTGCGACGGGACCGGCGCCCCGTCGCCGGCGCGCGTCCGGACTTCTCCATGACACGGGGCACCTGGACTGAGCGTCACGCAGGCACACAAGGGGCGGCATCCGCCGCCCCGCTACACATGAAGATGGAAACATGCAGGGGTATGACTTGAGGGTGACTCTGGCAATCAGCGGGGTGCTGCTGGCGATTGCCGCTTGGCTGTGGTGGTGGGTGGAAGGCCTCACTGCATTCGCGTGGGGCCTCGTGGTCGTGGGTAGCGTCTTCGCTGGCGCCACACGCGGGAACGGTGCGATCGGCACGGGCATCCTGATCATCTTCGTGACCGCACTCGGGCTCCACTGGTACAGCGGGGACATCACTGCGAGGGCGTTCTTCGCAACGATAGGGAGTTATTTCCTGGTCATGATGGCCATCGGGGGACCCATGGAGGCAATGAAGGACAACCGCGCACTTGAGAGGAGACTGACGAAGGGGGAGGAGACATGAAGAGCAAGGTCGCGGTGCTGGCTGCCCGCTGTGCCCTTAGGCGTGGAGGACATATTGGTGAAGACACCTGACGAGTCCACGGCTGCCGGTGAGTCTACCGGTGACGAGAGGGGCAAGCGGCCATGGTCCAGTCCGCGCGCACGAGTTAGGCGGAGGGAGGTTGGCATGAACTGGCTCTTGTACGGCATTATCTATATGGGTTTTCTCTTAGGGCATACGATTATCTTGAAGAACATCGATGGCATCTGGATCGAGCCAGATTCCCGTTTATATTATGAATTTTCACGTGTGTCTCTGACAGATAGCCAATTCTGGGGAGGGGTGCGATCTCCGGTTGTTTTACTCTTCTATAAATTATTCGGCAGATACGATTGCGAATCTTGTACTTGGAATGGTATTTATGTTGACGATGCCTCGCTGCTATATGGCCAGACGATATTCAGCCTAGCCGCTTTCTCATTTTTGGCTTTTGCCTGCGCCAAGACGGCCCGAACGGGGAAAGGGCGTCTCTCCTTGTTCGTACTTCCATTGCTGTTCAGCTTGATCCCCGCGGTAGCCAGATGGAATTTCATGGCCCTCAGTGAATCCTTCACCATTTCCCTTTTCATCGTTTTCGTCTCTGTATGGATCATGTTCTTGTCAACCAGGCGTTCATCCTGGTTGGTGGGAGTTGCCATAGCCGCCCTGCTTTGGGGCGGGACGCGGGACACAAACGCTTACGTGTTGATCATGATCGCGAGCATCATCATGATCACCATGATCGTATCCATCAAATTTCCAAAAGTGCCTCTGATGGCGCTCTGTGTCTGGTTCATTTGTATATTCTCACTATCGAATTTCTCCGCGGAAACAGGGGACCGCTGGGTGTTCCCTTTTTACAACATTATGGGGCAACGTATATTGCCCGTTCCCGAACATGTCTCATATTTTTCCAGTCATGGTATGCCGATTAACCGCGCCCTTCTGATGCGATCCGGGAAATGGGCATCCGATGACGGTTGGGCATTCTATGATGAACCTCATTTGGAGAAGTTCCGGGATTGGACCGCCAGCAACGGAAAAATGACTTACGTGAAATTCTTAGTTTCTCATATCATCTACTCGACAACCGCACCTGCCTTTGACGTAGCGAAAGATTTTCTCGGAATAGCCTGTATTCCCCATGTGGATCCGTCAATGGAGGACATATACGGCCACTGCTCTTCTCACTCGACAACCGCGTTGATCTGCTTCCTGATTGGAAATAGTCTGACAATCTGCCTTGCTTTCGTTTTGTGGCAGCGCAGATTGTTGTATCGATTTCCTTACTTGATAGCTCCACTGATCATGATCCTGTTATCGGCTCCGCACGCTTGGCTGACTTGGCACGGCGATGCAATGGAAACCGCGAGACACGGCTTGACGGCTTTTATACAATTTCCGTTGGGATTCATGTTGTTGTGGTTATATGTATGGGATCATGGTATCTGCGCATCGAAGCCCATTTCAGACGAGGAAGAGGATCGGCGCCAGCAGGGGCAGGAAACACCACTGGATGGCCCGTAGAGCGCCGTAGAGGCCGGAAGCGGTACCAACCCCGCCTGGAGCCGTCTTCGGGCGCTACGGGCTGTTCTGACGGCGTTTCCGTGCCTGTCTCGAACAAGTGAGGCGAGACCCCGCGGGGGCCGGAAACAGGGTAGCCGCAACCCTGACGTTCACTTCCCTTCCCGGCCGAATCGGTCGCTCGGGCGCTCGTCGGGCAGCCGCACCACCTTCGCGCTTTCGGCCAGGCGCTCCATGTCCATCCAGAGGATACGCAACAGCATCGGACCAAAGGCCGGCACGGGTCCGCGAAAGCCCACCGTGTACTCCACCACCTGCCGGGCGGGGTCTGCACCACGCGCCGCGCGCCGACACGCTCCCCGTGGATGCGGGTGTCCTCCGGGAGCCGGTGCGGATAGTCGTCGTACAGCTTCATGGCTTCTCCCGGCGAGAGCTTCCGCACGTCCATCTCCGGCGCGCCTGGTCAGTCCCGCTTAAGACACGGCACCAGCACCGTCTTCGTGCCAGAGGAACAGTAGCCGCCGGGGCAGTGTGTCTTCTCCGACAGCGCCGCGCCCGCAGTCCGTCCGTGCAGGGCGCAAGCTCTCTCCGCCTCTTCCCTCAGCTTCTGCGGATAGACCGTTATCAGGTGCTGGTTGGCCGGAGTGTCCGGGACGAGCATCCTCTGAAGCTTGACCTTGTGCTCGTCAAGGTCCTCGATGATCCACGGGTTTTGCTCATAGGTCATGGCGGCACAGCCGCTCACGGCTAGCGCGAGCCCTGCAATGATGCTGCGTTTCTTCACGAGAACCCTCCCTGTTGAGCCTTCGGAGCGCCGAGACTACCCGCCTGCGCGGGCGGGCGCCGGACAAGGCGCGGCGGCTGTCGCGACATCGCCATCCGTGCTCAAATAGCGCCGTGCGTAGCCACTGCATAGCAGTTTTTCTGGAGGGTACGGATGGAGGGTACGGCCGGGAGGATGCGAGGAAATGCCTTGTTTCAATGGGTTTCGTGAATCGTGACCGAGAAGCCGGCGATCTCACCCGCCAGATCTGCAACGCCTGGAAGTCCGATCGTACGATCGCCCGCACCGTGCTCGGCGAGCGCATCGGGCGCTGGTGCGCGATGCTGCGGGGCTGGCCCGGCGCGCGCATCAACCAGGACAACGTGCTGTGGAAGCCGCCGCGGGCCAGACCGGTGGGCTTTCACCAGGACGACGGCTACCAGTCCTGGGTCGTGCCACCGGAGATGGCCACCTGCTGGATCGCCCTCGACGACACCCACCCCGAAGGTGGGACGCTGGAGTACGCCCGCGGCTCCCACCGCTGGGGTCTCTCGCCGCCCGAGGTCGAGTTCCACGCGCCGGACGACCCCATGCAGGAGATGCGCGCGGCGGCGGCCCGTGCCGGCGCCGAGCCGGAGATCGTGCCGGTGGTGGTCCCGGCCGGCGGCGGCGCGTTCCACCACGGCCGCACGTACCACGGCTCCGGCGCCAACCGCTCCGAGCGCCACCGCCGGGCGGTGGTCGCGCACTGCATGTCCTCCGAGGCGCGCTTCCATCCGACCAACGTCGGCTACGTCTACGGCCGCTACAAGCGCGTCGGCAGCGACGAGATGGACGAGTCGTTCTTTCCCATCCTGTGGCGCGAGGACGGCTACCGGACCCCGTTCCTGGACGGTGGCGCCTGATCTCTCCGCTTCCGTCCCGCCGGAAGACGGTCCGCCCGGGCTCGCCGGGATCACTCCTCCGGCCCGAACACCAGTTCGGGAACGACGACTTCCCAAGTCTCGCACCTGATGCCGTCGTGGTACTGCGGATCCGAGGCATCGCGGCTCCAACCCACCACCGCCAGCACCATTGCGGATCGGCACGGCATCCCGACGGGGGGATCGAAGCCGCCGGCGAGCCGCCCCACCACGTTGCCGGTCCGATCCAGCAACTCCCAACGTCGGGGAGCGGCGTGTGCTTCGGGCGCGTCGTCGGGTGGCGACCGGTCTTGCAGTCCGGTTCGGCGGGGGTGGCGTGTTGCGGCCACGCGCACTTGCAGAGGATCGCCGGGCGACAGGGTGGCGATGGTGCGATGGATCGGATGCTTGGCGCCGTGCCGCCCCGCGAAGCCGAGATCGACATCGCGCAGACGGAGCCGCCGATAGCGGGATTCGAGCGCCGGGGTATCCGGCATCTCCACCGGCGCGCGATGCAGCACCGCGGGACCGTCCGGCAGGATATCTTGCAACGGGTGCGGTCTCCGAAAGTACGCCGGGGGCGCGGGCTCCTCGACGCGATGCGGCGCCGCGGCGACGGGCAGCGGGTATGACCCCGGCTGAACCCCATCCGGTGGTGATTGCTCGCCGTCTGCCGGATATGCGGCGTCGGGCAACGGGGGTGATCCCGGCTGAACGGGATACGGCGCCGCGACGCCATGCAACGGGTGCGACGCTGGCTGAACGCGATGCGTCTCCTCCGCCCCGGTCGGCGGCGGATGTGGCTCCGGCCGAGACGGCGGGCGCAGCGCCGGCCGATGCGGCAGGTTCGGCCCCGGCTCGAAGCGCATGAGCGCAAGGGTCCGCCGGGCGCGGGTCATGGCCACGTAGTAGAGCCGGCGCGGCGCGTCCACGTCCTCGCCCCGGCCGGCGTCCTCCCAGCCGCCGTCCAGCATTACCACGTGGTCGAACTCCAGGCCCTTTGCGCGGTGCGCGGACAGCAGCAGCAACCCGAGCTGCCGGCGGCGCACGTCCCGCCCCCACTCCGCCAGCCATTCGATGAAGTGGCCCACCGGCGTGTCCGCTCCGCCGCTTTCCAGGGCGTGCTCTTCCACGGCTTCGCCCAGCAGCTCGATCCAGGGGTTGGAGGGCGACTCTTGAGGTCTGGAGGTGGACAACGGAGCGCTCAACCCCGACCCAGTGGAGCCGGAACCAGGCGCCTGTCGTGAATCTGGGATCGGCGCGTGCTGGCGGGGAAGCCCGCGCAACCGATCCGGATCGAGACCCTGCCCGGCCAGCCACTCCCGGAGTTCCGCGGCATTCACGACCCCGGTCCTCCCGCGCCCGCGCAGCCAGTCTCGCAACGCACGGGTCTCCCGCAGGTGCCAGAAGCTCGGGATCTCCTCGTTCCCCATCTGCACCGGGACGCCGTGCACCTCGCACCAGGCCCGCACCGGCTCCAGGTACTTCCACTCGCGGGCGATGACCGCGCACGCGGACCAGTCCCAATCCGGAGCCAGGGTGGAGAGGCGTTGCAATTCCGCCATCGCGATCTCGGCCTGCGCGATCGGGTCACGCCGCGACGGCAGGATCTGCACCCGGCCGCGCGCCACCGGGTCCAGTGCCTCCCAGTCTCTGCCGGGCGGCGCCCGGGTGCGCGCCCGGTCGATGTGGATGGGATGGCCGGTTTTCATCCGCTCCCCGGCCGGCTCGATGGCCGCGTTGGCCGCAGCGACGATGTGGGCGGTGGAGCGGTAGTTGTCGGTCAGGAACGCGGGTCTCGCCCGGTAGTCCGCCTCGAAACGCCGGATGAACTCCACCGAGGCGCCGGCGAAGGCGTAGACGTTCTGATCGTCGTCGCCCACCGCGAAGAGGCTGAGCCGGTCGTCCTCGTCGGCCAGGGTGCGGCCCGCCAGAGCGGAGATCAGCGCGTACTGCTCCCGATCGACGTCCTGGTACTCGTCCACCAGTATCCAGCGGAAACCCGCGAGCAAACGCGCCCGGTGCTCGTCCGTTTCGCCGGGCGGCAGCCCCTCGCCGCGCAGCAGCGCCGTCGCCTGGCGCAGCACCTCGTCGAAGTCGAAGACGTCTGCATCCAGGCGCCCGGCCCGGCCACTGAAGCTGGCCCCCACCAGGCGCATGGCGAGTCCGTGGCAGGTGAGTATGGTCACACCGCGGGCGTCGTCGCCGACCAGGTCCCGGAGGCGGCGGCGGATCTCGGCCGCCGCATGTCGGTTGTAGGCCAGGGCGATGATGCCGCGGGGGTTCTCGCGCCTCACCCGCAACAGCCAGGCGATGCGATGCACCAGCACCCGGGTCTTGCCGGAGCCTGGGCCGGCCAGCACCAGCACGTTGGTCTGCTCCCGCTCGTCGGCCACGATGCGCTGCTGGACGGGGTTCTTCAGGCTCTCGACGATGCGCCGCCAGGACGCCGGCGTGGTCTGCCGCGACAGATCCCCGTCCCGGTCCGGCAGCCAGCGGCGCAGGAAGTCTTCCTGGCTCGAACTGAAATAATCCATCGCAAGGCGCAGCGCGTCCGCCATGGCGTCGAGGCCCCGTTGTGCGAACTCCGCCATCACGTGGACCTGCAACACCTGGTCTTCGTAATGGAGCTTGAGCGGCGCGAAGTCGGCATTGACGAAGCCGCGCCGATCCTCGCTCAGGTGGATGGACATGGCGGGCCGGAACACCGCCAGCCCCTTGTTGAGGCGGACGACCTCCTGCTCGTGCAGCCACAACAGAGCGCGGTCCAGAAGCTTCTCGGGATCCTTGACCCTGGCTTTCAGCTCCAGGTCGGAACGGAGCGCGTCCAGCAACTTGCCGAGTGTGGTCTCGGCCAGCAGATCCGTGCCCCGGCTGCCGGACGGCAGGCGGTCGAGCAAATGATCCAGCAGGCGCCGCGCGGCACTGCGGCGGCGCTCCGCGGTCTCCGCAAGCGCCTTCCAATTGCGTTGGAGGGTCACCCGCACCGTCTCCGGGTCTCGCCGGCGCAGCCCCAGGCTGCCCTTGCCGCTCTCCTCGCCGCGGCCGTCCCCGGCGATGCCGCGGAGCGTGCGCCATACGCGCTCCGGCAGGACGCGGACGGGATCGTGGCCGGCTTCCTCGAGGGTGTCCTTGAGCCGCTGGGTGGCGATGCGCAGATGGAGGGTCGAGGCGTCGCCCTTGCCCATGTCCGGGGCCGTTTCCTTCAGATCGGCGATCAGGGCGCGTTCCAGCGCCGTCGACTCCTCGAAGCGCTTGCGCGAGGCACGCACCACCCCGGCGTGCACGAACGCGGTGAGCACGGTGTCGTTGCTGGCGACGCCCAGCCGCTCCAGGTCGTACATGGCGCCGCGCACGCCTTCCGCGCTCAGCCCGGAGATTCCCATCAGCTCGTCGGTGGAGAGGCCCTCGTCCGGGTTCGCGTCGATCAGGGTCTCGGCGATGGCCAGTAGCTGGCCGCGGTAGGCTTCCCGAAGATCGGTTTTCCGCGCGAGCCGATCACGCGCCTCCGCCACCGACCCCACCCGCAGAGAAGACGGGAACACCTGCACCCGATTCTCCTCGCGGCTCAGAAGCTGCGCCTCCCCCAGCCAGGAGATGGCGGTGCGCACCCGGGTGTCGTCGGTCGCGGAGTCGCGCTCGAACGCGGCGTCCTCACTCCTCGCACAAGGCGCGGTGGAGTGGGAGCCGCACCTGTCGGCGCTGCGGTGAGTCTACGGCTCTGGCGCCGATATCGGTCGCTGTCCGGGGGGAAGTGCGCGCCACGTGGCGCACTTCCGGAAACGCGGTGCGGCAGGCACCTGGTCAGATCAAGCCGAACACTCGAAGGCCGATGGCGAACAGGAAGGCGGCGATCAAGCCGACGGACCATCGGATCGTCCCGAGCTCGGAGCGCACGCCGGCAAGATCGGCCTTCGTGGCGAAGGTGTCCATCTTCGTGGCGAAGGTGTCCATCTTCGTCGTGAAGGTGTCCATGCGTGCCGTCAGCCGGGCTTCGAGCTCGGCGAGGTCGGTGGTGGTTGCTGCACGATGTTCGGCGAGGTCGGCTCGGAGCTCGGCAAGGTCCGCCTTCGTCGCCAGTGCATCCCGGTCGGCGGCGGCGGTACGGACCGTGCCGGCGATGGCTTCGGCTTGTCGGCGCTCGATGCCGGCCGCTTCGAGGTCGCGTGCGGCGGTGAGGGTGTCGAAGGCGACGGCGCTCATGTCACCGTCCTGGGCAGTTCCGCTGTCGGCGTGCGGTCGGCAGGGTAACCGGGTTCGGCGGGAACGCGCCAGCCTGCCGGCGAACCGTGCTCTGACGCGCCACGGGTGCCCCGTGGTCGCTGCTCGGCATTGAGCGCGCCCCGTGGTTCCGCCCGTCCGTGGCGTACAGGCTGCTTCGCGCGGACGTTACTCAACCCGCGCCGAGGTCGATGCCGGTTCGCAGTGCTCTACCACGTCCGGCTGAATGACCTGGGACGTACCGCCGGACTGGCGCACCATCGAGGCCGATACCGCTCTCATGCCGTGAACGCTGCCGTTGTATGCTGCACGGGCTTTGACCCTGTCGGCGGTGGGCCGACACACTGACGGGGAGGAAACGATGAAGCCGAAGTCAACGAGAGTACGGGTGTTGTGGTGCGTGTTGTTGGCGGCGCTGGCGGGGTCGGGTGCACTCCAAGCGGACAACAACAACCCGAGTATTGAAGCCTGCGCGGGATACGCGGAGGCTGATGCTGTCTACGAAGCCGCCCTGCAACAGGCGAAAGATGCCCGCTCCGCCGCCGAGCAACAGGCGAACGATGCCTACTATGCCGCCCTGCGACCGGTGGAAGCTGCCTACGAAGCCGCCCTGCAACAGGCGAGAGAAGCCAGCACCGCCGCAAAGGCGGATGACCGAGCCGCCTGGGCACGGGCGCATGATGCCTTCGACGCCGCCAAGAAACAGGCGCAAGATGCCTACGAAGCCGCCCTGCGAGATGCCCGTGCTGCCCACGAAGCCGCCACGCAACAGGCGAGAGAAGCCAGCACCGCCGCCGCCAAGCAAACGGCGGGAGATCCCCGTGCTGCCTTCCTTGCCGCAAAGAAACAGGCGAGAGATGCCCGCGACGCCACCACGCGAGATGCCCGTGCTGTCTACGAAGCCGCCCGGCAACAGGCGAGAGAAGCCAGCACCGCCGCCAAGCAAACGGCGGGAGATGCCCAAGCTGCCTTCCGTGCCGCAGAGAAACAGGCGAACGATGCCTACAAAGCCGCCCTGCAACAGGCGAGAGATGCCCGCGACGCCGCGCAACAGGCGAAAAAGGCCGCTCTTCGACAGGCGAAAGATGCCTACGAAGCCGCCTATCGACAGGCGGGAGAAGCCTACGAAGCCGCCCTGCAACAGGCGGACGATGCCCGCGACGCCGCGCAACAGGCGAAAAAGGCCGCTCTTCGACAGGCGAAAGATGCCTACGAAGCCGCTAAGCAACAGGCGGATGCTGCCTACAAACCCGCCCGGCAACAGGCGGACGATGCCCGCGACGCCGCCACGCGAGATGCCCGTGCTGCCTACGAAGCCGCCAAGCAACAGGCGAAAGCTGCCTATGAAGCCGCCGATCAACAGGCGGTTGATGTATTGGTCGTTGCCTATTACGCCAGCTATGACCGTGACGGCGGCCCGCGTAGCGATGTTCATGCGGTCATGGTGAAGCTTCTAGAACACCATCGGCAACGCTGCAGTGAGCTTCACGGGCTTTGAGCCGGTCGGTGCCGCCGACTGGCCATCCTGCCGACCGCCGTCCGTGCCATCGGCACGGTCAACCACTTTCCTTCACCCGAAGGGTGCCAGCGCCGGCGGCGCTCGCCTGCCCTTCGGAGCCGGGGGGTCCTGGGCCGGCAGGGCACGCGCATCAGCGCGTCCGCTGGTGCACCAGGGCGGGGGCGGTGCGAGGGGCGAGTACGTCGAAAATGTGCTAAAAGAACAATTTGAGGGTCAACGAGCCTCGCGCGGTCCGGTCTGGATCGGCGATAGAGTACCTGGCCGAAGGAGCATGACTATGGATGTGAACACCGTTGAACAGAACGTTGACGCTACCAGAGACGCTGCGGAGCGCGTTCTCAGAGCCCGAGAAAGGGCCATGAAAATCAAGGTCGATTCTATGTCTCTCATCTACGAAGACCTAGACGAATGGCAGCGATACAAAAAGGCTAAAGGACTATTGGAAGAGATTGAGGAAGTAAAACAGGATGCACGCAGCGCAGGTACAAAAGCCAATGTACATTGGCGCGCTGTCAAACAAGCAATTGGGGGGCATTCCGATGCATTCGCACGGTGCGCCGAAGAGGCTGCAGAGAAGGCGTACAAGCAGTCTCTCGATGTAGAACAGATCGTTGTCCAACTAGCCGATGAGACGCGACAGAACTGTAAGGATGCCTGCCCTCAACTTCGATGTCACGAGCGGCGGTGAGGGTGTCGAAGGCGGCGGCGCTCATGGTGTGTCCCTCGGTCTCCTGGTGATCACCGTCGCCTTTGAGGCGGCTACGGCACCCCGCCGGCGGTGGCTTCGGCTTGTCGGCGCTCGATGCCGGCCGCTTCGAGGTCGCGGGCGCCGCTGAGGGTGTCGAAGGCGACGGCGCTCATGTCTCTGTCCGGTGTGGGCCGGCGGGCGTGCGACCGGCAGGGTAACGGGGTTCGGCTGAACCGCGCCAGCCTCGGCGAACCCGGCTGATTGCCTGACGGTGCGCACGGTGCTCTCGGCCCTGGCGTAATCACGCCGATGAAGGGGGGGGGCGAGCCTCGGAGGGCGAGGGCTCGCCCCGTCGCGGCTTACCAGTTCAAGAGGCTGTTTGCCTGCCCCATACTGGAGCCAAAGAACCCTCCTGCGACCGCGTGCAAGTCGCTCTCGCTCAACTTGCTGGGGGGAGGAAGGACGAGATGCGCCGTCTCGGCGCTCTCCTCGTGGACCTCGACGGTCAGTCCTGCCGGCAGGCTGACGCCGAGCTCTGCGCCGATGGCTGCCTTCGGGTCGCTGACCAGCCGGGCGCGGAAGTCGGCGTCCGTGGATGCCTTGTGCGTGACCTTCATTCGCATTTCATTCGGCGTTTCCATTGGTTCTCTCCTCTTGGGTGGTGCTGTGTAGTCCAGCGTCCTGTCGCTGGATGCGTCGCGGCATGAATACCCTTGGCGACGACCGCATGGGCGTCAACCCTAAAAGGCTGCGGCCTTGGGGTCGGGTGCCTGCACCGGCATCGCGAGCCCCCCCGCGGCGAGGATAATGCCCAACATCAACCGTTTCATCGTGCTGCCCTCCATCGACTGCCGGTGACCCTGGGGCACCGGCATCCAATATACCCTGCCGACCGCCGTCCGTGCCATCGGCACGTCACCAACCTGGCATTCGTCGATGGAGCCTCCATGCAGCCGCACGTCCGGCTTGTCGATGCCTATGCCGAAGGCGTTGGTAGCGGCGATCACCCGCGAGCCGCCTTCGATGAAGCGCTGCTGGACGGTCTTCTTGATCTCCGGCGACAGGCCGGCATGGAAGTGGTCCGCGGCGATGTCCTTCTCGCGCAGGAATTGGGCAACGTCCTCGCTTCGCCGACGCGTCGCGCAGTAGACGATGGCGCCGCCCGGCGTTTCCGGAGGCAGGTCGGCCGCCAGGATCTGGTGGAGGTGTGCGAACTTCTCGCCCGGAGTGGTCCGCACCACGACGAACTCCAGGTTGGTGCGGCTGGCGCCGCCGTCGAAGACCCTGAGATCGATGTCGAGCCGGTCGCGGAAGTGGGCGCGGATGTCCTCCTTCACGTCGGGCTTGGCGGTGGCGGTCAGACACAGCACCTGCGCATCCGCGGCCCTTTCTTTAATGAAGCGTGCCACGTAACGGTAGTCGGGCCGGAAGTCGTGGCTCCAGCGCGAGAGGCAATGCGCCTCGTCCAGCACCCAGGCGCCGATCTCGCGCTGCTCCAGGGCCCGGCGCACGGCCAGGCTGCGGAGCTGCTCCGGCGCGACGATGAGGATGCCCGCGTCGCCCAGGCGCACCCGGTCCAGCGCCTCCTTGCGTTCGGGCATGGACAGCAATCCGTTGACGGTCACGCAGGAGCCGATGCCGCGCCTTTCGAGGCCCGCCACCTGATCCGCCATGAGCGCCACCAGAGGCGAGATCACCACGGTCAGGGCGCCGGTCTTGTCGTAACGGGACAGGGCCGGGATCTGGTAGCACAGCGACTTGCCGGTGCCCGTGGGCAGGATGCCGAGCACGCTCTCCCCGGCCATCGCCGCCTCGACGATGGAACGCTGCATGGGCCGGCCGTCGCCGCCCATCGGCTCCGGGCGGAAGTCGCCGAAGCCGAACCAGCGCGCGAGCTCCTTGCGTGCGTCGTGCCGCTCCCGGCACCAGCCACAGGCGGGATCGTTGCAGGCGGTATCCCGCAACCGGCGCACCAGCACGCCGGCTTCGGGGAACTGGTGCCGTACCCAGGGCGGCATCACCGAGTTGCCCCCGGCCACCGACAGCCAGGCCAGGGCGTAGGCCAGTGCCCAGCCATGCCGTGCCGGATCGGCCAGGATTTCGCGGCAATGGTTCTCGCAGGCCGCACCCGCGAGCCGCTCGCGGATCGCCGCATGCGCCTGGGCGCCGGAGGGCCGCGGCGCGCCGCGGACGGCGGCGAAGAATGCATCGAATCCCGCGCCGGCACGATCCGTCGTGGCCAGCCAATGCCAGGCCGCCAGCAGGTCGGGGGCCTCGTCGCGCAACGCCTTCAACCTCTCTTGCTGATCGCCGAAAACCTCCAGCACGAGTCGGGCGTCCAGCTCCGGGTCATTCACCCGCCCGCGTTTGAGCTGCCCGTCCTGGTAATGCTTGACCAGATGGTGATAGGGGTTGCGGGGGAAGGCCAAGGGGTTGAGCCACAGCGTATCCACCGCGGGAAGCCGCAAGAGCCGGAGATCGGGGTTCACCGCGCGCAGATGTGGCAGATCGAACTTGATCAGGTTGTGGCCCAACAGGCAGTCCGCGCCGCCGGCGAAAGCGTCCAGCCTCGCCAGCGCCAGGCCCAACGCGTCGCCGTGAAAGGTGAGGGCCTCTTCGGTCTCCGCACGCACCGCGGCGAAGGCGTGGATGCGGCCGTCCCGGCGGCCGATTTCGAGATCCAGCGAGAGGCAGCGGGGCGGAAGGCGCCCGGTGTCGTCCATCAGCGGCGAAGCTCCCCGGGAATCCGGAACTTCAATCAAGGACAATGTACGTGTCAGGGTTCAGCATTCTCGTCCGAGGGCGAGTGACCGGCGACGATGCCGCTCGCATCCTGGGCGAGATCCGTCGTCAACCGTCCCCAAAACCCACTCCCGGGCCCCGGACCGCGAACTTGAAGATGCGCCTGCTCCAGTACGTAGGCGCGACCACCGTCACCGGGTCCGGGCCGACGATCGGCTCGGCTCGCGTCCAGGCGTCGGCAAAGGACTTGACCGGGCGCATGCCGAGCTTTCTGAACGCGCCGGGGTTGCGGACGCCGGCCATGAACACCGCGCCCGCCCGGCTCAGGACGTAGTCGCACGCATACAGCAGCCAGAAGGGGTGGATGGGGTGGTAGGCGCCGCCCTTCGCGTAGCGTCCGAGATAGTCCGGCCGCGACGCGATGGCGTCCTGGTGTTCGGCCAGCTCGCGGATCTCGTGGTGGCGGGCGTACAGGTCGATGACCTCCTGATACGAAGGGTATGTCCCGGCGTCGATCTCCCCCGACGAAGGGGTCATCCCGATCACCACCCCGCCGCGGCGCAGCACGTGGTCGCCCAGCCATACGCGCGGGGGATAGCCCACGCCGATGGCCGCGACGAGGGGGTTGTCCGCGCTGCCGTAGGCGAAGCGGTCGGAGAGCCCGATGACCAGTATGTCGGCCTGCGGGACTTCGATCACACTGAATCGGTCGGCGGCCTCCCAGGCGGGAGGCTCCACCTCGGGGGAGTACCCGGCGAAGATCCCCGCCATCCGCCCGCCGCTGTCCCCGACCCAGTTGATGTAGAAAATCCGCTTTCCCGTGGCCTGCTCGATATGGGCGTTGATCTCCGCTTTCAGCTTGCGGAAGTACATGCGCCGGTGGTCGCCGGTCGCGGTTTGCGGATGGTTCACGACGCCGTGGTTGTGGTGGGACAGGATGCTGCGGGTCGAGGCCATCCCGATGACCGCGCCGGTGCCGGTATAGCCGCCCCAGGTGTGGGCCATGACCTGCCCGGCGTAGATCATCAGGTCGGCTTCGACGAAGCGGCGGTTGTGCTCGACCACGCAGCCGCTCGGGGTCTCGCCCAGGTATTCGAGCCCCGATTCGTCGAGGCAGTCGTGGTTGACGATCTGCCCGCCCGGCCGGAAGCCGGCGAAGATCTCCTCGCCGACGAAGGCCCGCAGCTCCGACTCGCTCCATTTCTTGTGATTGCCGTTCGCGCAGATGAACACGATGTCGTCCCGGGAGACGCCACGCGCGAGCAGCAGATCGACCACCGCGGGCAGGATCACGTGCCAGGGACGCGGCGGCCGGGTGGGATCGTCGAAGCCGATCGCGACCTTCATGCCCGGCTTCGCGAGCTCGGCCAGCGGCGGGGCGCCGTGGGGATTGGCGAGTGCGGCGGCGAGCGCATCGGCCGGCGATGCGAGCGGCTCGGGATCCCGGAACTCCGCGACCACCGCGCTCTCCGGCACGTCGATGGGCACGCGCTCGGCGCCGAAGTCGATCTCGATGGTCTTGAAGGGCATGGGTCAGGTCCTGGCCGGCGTGCCGAACATGTCCTCTGGAGCTCTTCGCCCGGCGCAAGCCCCGAAGCGGATTCGAGTCCCGCTACCCATTGACTTCGTCTCCGGTTCTTCGATGCATGGAGGATCGCTTCGCGTATACGACACGGGCGGCGAAAACCACCGCCAGCACCAGGAAGATCGACAGCTCCACTCGGGCCCAGCCCGTCAGCAGGGCGAGCCCGGCCACGGTGAGCGCCAGCGCCAGCCACCGGTCGACCCTCTCCAGCCTCACGAACAGGTAGCCGTAGCAGAAGGCCGAGGTGGTGGCCTGGAGAAACACGACCAGAAGCACCGGTGGAATCAGATCCGCGCCGAGCCTCGGGAAGTGGAGAAGCTGCGGGTGGTAGGCGAATGCGAAGGGGATGATGAACGTCGTCAGCATCAGCTTCATCGCGTCCACCGCGGTGCCCACGAAGGTGCCGCCGGAGACCTTGGCGGCGGCCAGCGCGCTCACCGCCACCGGCGGGGTGAGGGTGGAGAACACGGCGAAGTAGAACACGAAGAAATGGGCGACCAGCGGCTCGACGCCCGCGCCCTGGATGAACGGGACGAGGCTCAGGGCGACCACCAGGTAGGCGACGGGGGTCGGCAGCCCCATCCCGAGCATCAGCGAGATCACCATCGCGCCGCCCAGGATGAGCAACGTGCTGTCGGGCACGATCTGGGAGAACAGTACCCCCAGACGCTGCGCGAGGTTCGTGGTCTGGAAGGTCTGGGCCAGCGGGCCGATCGCGATCAGCAGGAGCGAGAGCAGCGTGATCAGCCGCAGGCCGTCGGTGAACGCCTCCAGCAGCTCCGCCCGGGTCGGGCGATGGCGGCCCTGGAACAGGCAGGCGGCGAGCGCGGCGGTGATCCCCAGCAGCCCGGCGTAGGAGGGCGAGTAGTAGCCGAGCAGCAGGTAGAGGACGACGCCGAACGATATGAGGAACGGCGGGAGCAGGCGGACGATCACGGTGCGGTCGATCGTCTCGTTCAGGGTGGGCAGGTCCGAACGCAGCGCCTCGGCGAGCACGCCGATGGTGACGCCGGAGAGGAACAGCAACGCAGGGATGAGCCCCGCGAGCGCGACGTCGAGGTAGGGGACGTTGAGGAACACCGCGATGATGAACCCGGCGAGCCCGAGCACCGGCGGCATGATCTGCCCCGAGGTGGACGCCACCGCCTCGATCGCGCCCGCCATGTTCGGCCGGAACCCCCGCTCCTTCATCATCGGGATGGTCAGGCGGCCGGTGAGCAACACGTTCGCCACCGCCTGGCCCATGACCGACGCGACGATGCCGCTGCCGATGATCGCGGGGAAGGCGGCGCCGCCCCGCACGTGGTTGCCCGCGACCTTCCCGATCTCGATGACGAGCTTGAGCATGCCCACCCCGAGCAGGATCGAGGCGTAGATGATCAGGAAGTAGATGTTGTCGGCCGCCACCCGCGCGAACCAGAACATCCCCTCGGCGAGTCCGAGCCCCATGTAGTTCATGACGAAGTTCGGGTCGTACTCGGGCAGCATGAGCAGGGGGATCGGAACCCGGTCCCCGAAGAAGAAGTAGAGGATGGTGATGAGGACCAGCGAGGTGAGCAGCCCGCCCCAGTGAAGCCAGTTCAGCAGCAGCACCCCGGCGAGAAAGACGAGACCCACGTAGAAGTCGACCTCCTCGAAGAACGGGTGGATCTGGTCCAGCCGGATCGCGTGGATGCGGACGTAGAGCGCCCCGGCGATGGCCAGCGTCGCGCCGAGCACGAGGAGCCCGATCCGGAACCGCAGCCTTGCCGGGAAGCCGCCCGCCCTGGCGTGCTCCCCGAGCAGCACTTCGACCCCGTGGATCGCGCCGAGGACCATGATCGCGAGCACGAAGTTCGCGTAGTGCACCTTCGAGCTGGAGACGAATCCGAACGTCGCGAGGCCGATGTAGAGGGTGAGAGCGGTCCCGGTAAGGACGAACACGGTCCTCGTCACGCCGGTGAGCTTCGAGGTGTTCATGGTCTCAGAGTCGGAGATGCATCGGGTTCATGGCCGGCAGGCACGACTGCCTGCCGTAAGGGTGGGTGGAGCCGGACGCCCGGAGAACTGTCCAACGCTGCGTGAGGATGAAGCGGCGCGGATTCCAGCACATCGAGGGAGACGGCTTCAAGAGACGATACGGCAGCTTGACGGATCAATCCATACCAGTCCCGTATCCTCCCTACAAATCAATCACTTCCCGGCCCTGCACCCGCCATTCCATCGTCAGTCGACGTCTCTCGACGTCTCGATGGTAACGATGGATTGGCGGGAATTGCGATTGGAGTTGCGCTTGCTTCGTGTTCCGCATCCCGGGGATGATTCGCACCGGCGGCGCAACGCCGCGCGCGCCCCAGGGCAAACCTGATGCCACGGAGTGTCTTCAGATGGCCGACGTCACCGTAATCGATCACCCCCTCGTTCAACACAAGCTCTCGCTCATGCGGCGCAAGGACACACCGACCGCGAAGTTCCGGCAGCTCCTGACCGAGATTGCGCTACTGCTCGGCTACGAGGTGACGCGCGATCTCGCCATCGAGATGCGCACCATCAGCACGCCGCTTGCCGAGACGCCGGCGCCGTTCCTCTCCGGGAAGAAGCTTGCGTTGATCTCGGTCCTGCGGGCCGGCAACGGTCTGCTCGAAGGGATGCTCGATCTCGTGCCCTCGGCCCGCGTGGGCCATATCGGGCTCTATCGCGATCCGGACACCTTCGTCGCGGTGGAGTACTACTTCAAGGTGCCGGACGATCTCGAAGACCGTCCCGTGATCATGCTCGATCCGATGCTCGCCACCGCGAACACGGCCATTGCCGCCGTCGCGCGGATCAAGGAAGCGGGCGCCAGACACATCAAGATCGTCAGCCTGCTCGCGTCGCCCGAGGGGATCGAAGCCTTCCGGCAGGCACACCCGGACATCCCGATCTACACCGCCGCCATCGACTCGCACCTGAACGATCACGGCTACATCGTGCCGGGGATCGGTGATGCGGGGGATCGGCTCTACGGGACGAAGTAGGGCTCGCGCCAAGGCTCGTCGAGGCGGGAGATTGCCCCTCCCTCCGAGGCAAGCTGAAACGTCCGCCTCACCCGTTGCCCGCGATGTCCTCGTACCACAGATCCGGGCGCTCTTCGATGAATCGGGACATGAGCGCGATGCACGCCTCGTCGTGCATGAGCACTACCTCGACGCCTCGCCCGCTCAGGAACTCGATGTTTCCGGCGAAGCTCTTCGCCTCGCCAATCACGACCCTTCGAATGCCGAACTGGAGGATGGTCCCGGTGCACATCATGCACGGGCTCAACGTGGTGTACATGGTGACGTTGGAGTAATCGGGCCGCCGGCCCGCGTTCTTCATGCAGTCGGTCTCACCGTGCGAGACGGGGTTCGCGTCCTGCACCCGGCGATTGTGTCCGCGGCCGATGACCTCGCCGTTCTCGACCATGACCGCGCCGACCGGAACGCCGCCCGCCTCGTAGCTCGTACGGGCTTGCGCGTACGCCTCGCGCATGAAGCCGCGGTCCTCAGGTATCGGAGTACCCAGAGGCATATGTGATCTCCGCGACCGACGACACGGTCGGCCATTGGACGTTCGAAGTGGGGCGATCCGGGGCACGGGACCGCGGACGCCCGACGGCGTGCGCAAGTCCGCGCCCCGGTTCGGACGGAGCATGAGACGGCAGGGTCATCGGATCCGGTGCGCCTGGGCGCGCGGAACGATGAACTGCCTCCCCAGCGTGGCGACGAAGGGGTCGTCGCTGGCCGCGCATCGCCGCTGCAAGGCCAGGAACACTTGCCCGGCGTTGGTATCACCCCAGAACCAGTCCTCCAGGTTCCGGCTCGATGCCCCGCCCGGCCGCGCCAGCGCCGCTTCCAGGTAGTAGGTCTTGACGTCCATGAGCACGATCTTGAGGATGTCGCCCGCTCTCAGATCGGGCCAGCGCTCCGTTGCGGGGCCGTCGCCGTCAAGAAAGTCGCCGAGAAAGCGCCCGCATCCCGTGATGTCCAGACCGCTCGCGCCGAAGGTCGTGTGGCCGCGACGTTCAAGACCGATGTCGTACCAGGGCCGCAGCTCGGCAATCTCCGCGAGGAACGCCGAAACCAGCGACTCGTCGTCGGCATCGGCGACCGGCGGCCGGAGATGGACGGGGCAGACCCATCCCTCCCCGTCCGCGGAGGGCGCCGGGTCCGGCACGTCCTCGGGGTAGTCGGCAAGAACCGGTCCTGATTCGATCTCCAGGAGATTCAGGGCGGCGACCAGAACCCGGCGTTGAAATTCCGCGTCCCCGGGCACTCCAAGGGGACGACCGAACTCGAACGGCACCCAGAGGGCGCGCGGCGGCACGATGCGCTCGGTGTGCTCGCGAACGAGGCTGATCGATACCGTGGACAGCCCCGCGTTCTCCAGAATGTGGCCCAGCCCGCTCACGGCGCGCGTACAGGCCGGTCAGACTCCGACCAGCAGGACGGAATCCACTCCGTCGTCCTTCAGCAATCCGGCGACCTTCTCCGCCGCCGGCGCCATCTGCTCCGGGTGGGTAGCGCCCATGAACGCATAGTGGTACTCGCCGGCGGAGCCGATGGTGCCGGCGGCTTCGAGCTCGCGCAGGCGATCGACCGGGAAGGCGACGTTGACGTCTTCCTGGAATCCGCTGCGATCGAAATTGATCGAGGCATGGGTCATGACCAGGTCGCCGCCCGCGGTGTCGCCGGGAATGACCCGGTAGCCGCCGGCGCCCAGATGAAAGGGCGGGTCGCCGCGCCGTTGCAGGCCGGCGGTGGTGACGATGGCGATCCGGCGCTCCGAGAGCGGTGGCCCGCCGGCCCAGGGGCGCCCTTCCATCACCGGGCAGTCGAAATCGATCAGGAATCGGCGTGAGACATCCGGAAGATCACTGAGACGAACCATGCTGAGGTTTCCTTGTTGATTGCGTTGAGTTGATCGGTGGACAGTGGCCGGAATCCCGGGCAGGACGTGGAAGACGTTTCGTGAACGGATGCCCGTTTCGGGCGGGGCGGACCCGGGCCGGCGGCGTGGCTCGTCATCCGGCCTGCCGCAGGCGCGTTCCGGCATGGCGCCGCGCGGGCTCAGCGGTCCAGCTCCCCGTCGCGGGTCTTGGCCGCGAGCCAGCCGCCGTCGATCTTGATCTCCGCCCCGTTGACGAAGTCCGAGTCGTCGGAGGCGAGAAACACGGCGGCACCGGCCACGTCCTCCGGCTGGCCCCAGCGGCCGACGAGGGTTTCCCTGCCCCACGCCGGACCCGTGTCCGGGTCTTCCGCGAACCTGGCGTTGAACGGAGACGCGATGAGACCGGGTGCGATGGCGTTGACGTAGACGTTCCGGCCGGCCATGTCCACGGCCATCGCTCGGGTGAGGCCGAGCAACCCGGTCTTGGCCGCGACGTAGCCGGCACGATCCGGCCGTCCCATGAAGCTCGCGATGGACGCCAAGTTGATGATCTTGCCCTTTCCGGTCTCGAGCATCGAAGGCAGCACCGCCTTCGAGCACAGAAACGGTCCGGTGAGGTTGACCGCCAGCATCCGGTTCCAGTCCTCCTCCGTATGCTCGAGAAAGCCCTTGATCGTCCGTACGCCGGCGTTGTTGACGAGAACGTCGATGCGGCCATGCTCGAAGAGCGCCGTCTTCGCCATTGCATCGACGCTCTCCGACCGGGCCACGTCGACTTCGACCGCGGTGGCCGTACCGCCCGCGACCCGAATGCGCTCCACGACACGCCGGGCGCCGTCCGGGTCGAGATCGGCGACGACCACGGCCGCTCCTTCCGTCCCGTATGCGACGCAGATCGCCTCACCGATCCCTTTGCCTCCACCGGTGACGAGGGTCACCTTTCCCGCAAGCTTCATGCTTCTTGCCCGTCTTTGCCCGGAACCCGGGGCGAGTATACTCGGGTCTCCTGCCGGGATCGGAGGAATCACGGGAGGCCCGGACGGCTGTCGGGCAAAGCTCGACGTACTCACACAAGGAGAATGGAGAAGACATGAAAATGCACACGACCTTGAACGCAGCGAAGCTCGCGATCGCGTCCGGCGCCTTGGCGCTGGCCATGTCGGGCGTCGCCGGCGCGAAGAACTTCAACCTGCAGATGCAGACCAACATGGGGCCGGGAAGCCCTCACGAGACGCTGCTCAAGGAGTTCGCCGAACGCGTCGAGACGATGTCGGAGGGCAGCATCAGGATCAAGGTGCTACCGAGGGGCGCGATCGTCGACTGGCCCGAGATCCCGGACGCGGTCAGCAAGGGTCTGGTGGACATGGGCCAGAGCTGGACCCACTTCTATACCGGCAAGCATCCCGCGGCGGGGCTGTTCAACGCGCCGCTCGGCGGAGCCGGCACCGGACTCGACCAGCTCGGACATCTCTCCTGGATGATGTACGGCGGCGGCAAGGAGTTGAACCGCGAGTTCTGGCAGGACGTCCTCGGTCTGAACGTGGTCGAGTTCCAGATCATCCCCGACGGACCCGAGGCGCTCGGATGGTTCAAGACCCCGATCACCTCCATGGACGACTTCCGCAAGCTCAAGTTCCGGACCCCGCCCGGCCTGCCGGGTGAGGCATACACGGAGATGGGCGTTTCGGTCGTGTCCATGATGGCCTCCGAGCTCATCCCGGCGATGGCGAGCGGCGCGGTCGACGCCGGGGAGTGGATCAACCCCTCCACCGACCTCGACATCGGATTCCCCGACGTCGCGAAGTACTACTCGCTGCAGGGGCTTCACCAGGCCATCGACATCAGCGTGATCCTCATCAACAAGGATGTCTGGGAGAGCATGTCGCCGGCGCAGCGGGCGATCATCGAGATCGCGACGGAAGCGACCATCACCCGTGCCCTCACCTTCTTCGTGCACGCGAACTCCAAGGCGTTGAGGATCCTCACCGAAGAGAAGGGCGTGACCCTGTTCAGCCCGCCGGCCGACTATCCCGACGAGTTCCTCGCGGCGGCGAACCGCGTGCTGGAGCGCCGGATGGAGGATCCCTTCTTCGCGAAGGTCATGAAGTCCATCCAGGAGTTCAGCGACACGGCGGTCCCGTACCGGCTCGAAACGTTGAAGCAGTCGCTCTTCCTGGGAGAGGCGGGCCTGAAGGCCAAGTAGCTGCGAGTCGCCCGGTGCGCGGGGCTGCCGGAAGCCCGGGCCCTCGGCGGCCCCGCGCGCGGACGGTTTCGGCCGCCATGACACTTCCTCGCCCTGAAGCACTGCCGCTTCGGGAAAGCGAGCGGACGGCAAAGCGGTGACGAGCGACCAATCCCTCTGGCTGGACGACCTGCCCCGGCCCATCGCCCTCTACGTCGTGTTCGCGGACACGGTGAGCGAGTGGTCCGGGAAAATCTTTTCCTGGCTCGTGATCCCTCTCATGCTCGGCCTCGTCTACGAGGTCGTGTCCCGCTACGCATTCAGCGCGCCGACGCTGTGGGCCTACGACATGACCTACATGCTCTACGGCGCGCTGTTCATGCTGCTGACGGGCTACACGCTCAGGAGAGGCGGCCACATCCGGACGGATTTCGTGTATCGGTTGTGGCCGGCGAAATGGCAGGGCATCGTCGATGCGCTCCTGTACGTCGTGTTCTTCCTGCCCGCCGTCGCGGTGCTGCTGTGGGTGAGCATGGAGTACACCATCGACTCCTGGGAGAAGCTCGAACGCGCCGCGGTGACCGCGTGGATGCCGCCCATCTACCCGTTGAAGACGGTGGTGCCGGTGAGCGCCGTGCTGCTTCTGATCCAGGGGCTCGCCGAGCTCGTGCGGGCCATCTACGCCGCGAGGACCGGCAAGTGGCCCTGAGCTCCGAGGTGCTGGGGCTCGTGCTGGTGGGGGCGCTGTTCATCGCCATCGTCCTCGGCTTCCCGATCGCCTTCACCCTGATCATCCTCGCCGTGATCTTCGGCCTGATCGGCTTCGGCGATCTCGTCATCGACCTGATGTACTTCCAGATGCTGCAGACGCTGAAGTCCGCCGAGCTGGCCGCGGTGCCGCTGTTCCTCCTCATGGGATATCTGCTCGAACGCGCGAATCTCATGAACCGGCTGTTCCATGCGTTCCAGATGATGCTGGCGTCGGTCCGGGGCTCCCTTTATGTCGCAACCCTCGGAGTCTCGACGCTGTTCGCCGCCGCCACCGGGATCGTCGGCGCCTCGGTCAGCATCATGGGCCTGATGGCGGCGCCCGCGATGCGCCGGAGCGGCTACGACACGCGGCTCTCGGCGGGATCGATCGCCGCCGGCGGGACTCTGGGGATCCTGATCCCGCCCAGCGTGATGCTCATCGTGATGGCCATCGTGTTCCAGGTGTCCGTGGTGCGCCTGTTCGCGGCGGCAATTCTTCCCGGGCTACTCCTGTCGATGCTGTTCATCGGCTACTGCCTGATACGCTGCCGGCTCAACCCCGAGCTCGGCGCCCCCGTGCCCGAGGAGCAGCGCCCCAGGTCGCTCCGGCCCGTGCTTCGCGAGTTCGCGGTCGGGCTCGTCCCGCCCGCGGTGCTGATCCTCGCCACTCTGGGCAGCATTCTCGGCGGGCTCGCGACGCCGACGGAGGCGGCGTCCATGGGCGCGTTCGGCGCATTCCTGCTGCTCGTGGGCTACCGCCAGTTCACCTGGGGGATCATCGCCGACGCGGTGTACCGGACCGGACAGACCTCCTGCATGATCCTCTTTCTGGTTGCCGCATCGAACTTCTTCGGAGCGGTGTTCTCACGCCTCGGGACCCCCCAGTTCATCGCCGAGTCGCTGCTGACCTTCAACTTCTCGCCGACCCTGTTCCTGATCTTCCTGCTCGTCGTGATCTTCATCCTCGGCTGGCCGCTGGAATGGGTCCCCATCGTGGTCATCGTGCTGCCCATCTTCCTGCCGTTGATCGAGGAGCTGGGCTTCGACCTCATCTGGTTCAGCACCCTGGTTGCGGTGACCTTGCAGACCGCGTGGCTGTCGCCACCGGTGGCCTTGTCCGCCTACTTTCTCAAAGGCGTGGTGCCCGACTGGGATCTGAAGGACATCTACGTGGGAATGCTGCAATTCATGGGCCTCCAGCTCATCGGCGCGGCGCTGCTCATCGCGTTCCCCGCCATCGCGCTCTGGCTGCCGAACGCGATCTACGGATGAACGATCGACGGGCTCCGTCTCGACAACGCCTTCGCCAGGCGACCGCGTCGGCGGCCGCCGCTCACAAGCCGCGAAGGATGAGCTCGGCCGCCTTCTCCCCGATCACCATTGCGGGAACGTTGGTGTTGCTGGAGACGTGGAACGGCATCACCGAGGCGTCCGCGACCCGCAGTCCCGCCATGCCGTGGACGCGGAGCTCGGCATCGACCACTGCGTCCGCGCCGGTGCCCATCCGGCACGTGCCGACCGGATGCCAGCAGGTCTGGCCGGTGCTCCGCACGAGCTCCAGGAGCTCATCGTCGGACGAGACGCCGGAGCCCGGACGCACCTCTCGCACGATGACCGATTGCAACGCCGGCTGGCTCGCGATCCGGCGCACGATGCGCATCGCGCTCGCGCTCGCCGCACGATCGTCCGGGTGATCGAGGTAGTTCCCCCTCATCAGGGGCGGCTCCTCGGGATCGGGCGAACGGCGGTGAACGTGTCCGCGTGATTCGGGATTCGTGTAGTAGGCCCCGATATGAAACCCAGAGAAGGGATCCACGCCGTCGTTCACGTAGCGCGAGGGGCCGCTCACCAGCGCGCACTGCACCCGCACGTCGGAACATGCGGCTTGCGGGCTGCTGCGCGCGAAGGCATGTGCCCTGAAACTCGACGTCGCCAACAGCCCGCGGCGGGTCAGGGCATAGCGCGCCATCGCCTCGATGGCGTGTCGGCGGCTGCGCAGGATGTCGTTCGCGGTCACCGGCGCATTGCACTCGAACGTGATGCGCGACTGGAGGTGGTCGCGCAGGTTCTCGCCCACTCCCGGCAGGTGCCTGACGACCTCGATGCCGCTGCGGCGGAGGATCTCCCCGTTGCCGATCCCGGAGAGCTCCAGTAGCTGGGGCGAGTGCAGCGCGCCGGCGCTGAGGATGACCTCGCCCCGGGCGGTGACCGCCCTCTCTTCGGCGCCGGAAGACACGATGACGCCGGACACCCGGTTTCCGGTTGCGATCAGTCGGCGCACCGAAGCATTGCAGCGGACCTCCAGGTTGCGCCGCCCGAGGGCGGGATGGAGATAGGCTCGGGCTGCGCTGCAGCGCAGCCCCCTGCGGGTATTGAGCTGGACGTTGGCAACGCCTTCGGACTGCGCCGCGTTGTAGTCCGGGTTGGCGGGAAGTCCGGCTTCGCGGCAGGCCCGCACGAAGGCCCGGGATACGGGATCGTCGAGATCGATCCGGGTGACGGTGACCGGACCTCCGGCGCCGCGGTAGGCCGGATCGCCCTCGCGATAGTCTTCGATCTTCTTGAACAGCGGGAGCAGTTCGGCGTAGCTCCAGCCGGGGCAGCCGGCTTCGGACCACTCGTCGTAGCGGCCGGGCTCACCGCGTACGAAGAGCATCCCGTTGACGGAGCTCGATCCGCCGAGGAGCCGGCCGTGCGGCCAGTAGAGCTTGCGATCGTCGAGCTGGGGCTCGCCCTCGGTCTCGTACTTCCACACGAAGCGTTCATCCGACAGGATCTTGCCGATCCCGAGGGGAATGCGGATCCACGGGTGCCGGTCCCGCCCGCCCGCCTCGATCAGGAGGACGCGCAGGTCCGGTCGCTCGCTGAGCCGGCTCGCCAGCGCGCAGCCGGCCGATCCCGCGCCGACAACGATGTAGTCATACGTCCCGTCGCCCATCAGGAACGAGCGCTCTCCGGCGCGCCATCGGGAATGGCGGCGGTCATGCCCCGCCCTGGCGGACGATCCGCATGAAGTTGTCGTAGATGCAGCGCGCGCTACGGTTGAGATCGGCCATGCCGGCGGCCGCCCTGGCCTCGAACGCGGCCAGGGCGCCCTCGCCCATCGCGTGCTCCAGGGCCTGCTCGTAGGCGGGAACTTCGCCCCACTGGGGCACCGTGTCGCCGGTGATCTCGATGTGGTACTGGATGCTGAAGGCGTGGCCGGCGTAGCCCAGCGCCTGCACCGCGCAGGCCCGGGACGCGGCGAGGGTCTGCGCGCCGGGCGGCGCCCGCAACACTTCCGCGCCATGCCACTGAAGGCAGGAGTGGACCGCCGGCAGGCCTTCGAAGATCGGGCTCGCGCGGCCCGCCTCCGTCAGCTCCACCTCCATGATGCCGATCTCGGGCTCGGCCGCCGGCCCGACCTCGCCGCCGAGCGTCTGCGCGAGAAGCTGGTGACCGAGACAGAAGCCGAAGAACGGCATCTTGCGCTCGATGACCGCCTCCCGGATCGCGGCGCGCTCGGGCTCCAGCCACGGGCAGGCGTCGTCCTCCCAGACGTCCATCGGGCCGCCCATGACCCACAGCGCGTCATAGGCGTCGAGGGTCGGGATCGGCTCGCCTTCGTCGAGCTCGACCGCGGTCCACTCGATGCCGTCCTCGCGCAGGAAGTCACGGAACACTCCGGGGTGCTCGATCGCGATGTGCTGGAAGACCAGGACTCTCGGGTTGGTTGCGGGCATCGGTGGGCTCCCGTGGCGACTGCGACGCGCGGGCTATGGTATCGGCCCCGTCCCCTGCCGTCATTCCCGCGAAGCATGTGCCCGCGAAAGCGGGTAGCGGGTCTGCTTGACGGTCATGGCTTTCCATGTCCGTGCTTCCCCGTCATTTTCGTCGTCGTGCAGGGCGCGAGGGCGAGGGACGCCAGGAATTCACGGATCGCGGGCCAGTATTCGGGTCGGGTGTGGATGTCGTTGTGATCCGCCTCCGGAATGCGGACCCATCGCTTCGGGCCGGCCCAGGCGTCGTGCAGGCGCCGCGAGTACGCGGGCGGGATGAGTCGGTCGCGGCCTCCCGCGATCACCAGCAGGGGCGTCCCGATCCACGGGGCGCGCGCCAGCGAGTCGAAGGGGTGCTCGAGGAGCAGGGACACCGGGACGAACGGGTACTGCTTTCCGGCGATGCTTCGCAGGCTGTCGAAGGGAGAGACGAGCACGACCGCGCACACCGGGCGGCTTGCAGCGAGCGGTACCGCGACCCCGCTACCGAGACTGCGCCCAAAAATCACGATGCGATTCGTGTCGACGTCCTCGCGCCTCGCGAGAAGGTCGTAGATGGCCAGCGCGTCCGCGACCAGCGCCTTCTCGCTCGGACGCCCTTCGCTCAGTCCATAGCCGCGGTAGTTGAAGGATGCGAGTGACCATGGCGCGAGGAGCTCCGCGTCGTACATTTGCCCGGACACCTCCTCCGCGTTGCCACCGAAATAGATCACGAGGCCTCGGGGGGACGTCTCCTCGACGGTGTGCCGGAGCCAGCCATGCAACCGCGTGCCGTCTTTCGCGGTGAGCTCGATCTCGGTGGTGCCGGGCAGCATCCGGACCGCATGCCGATCGCCGTTCGCGAGCGGCTGGCGAGGGAAGATGAGCTGCTCCTGAAGCAGGTAGAGCACCGCGCACAGCCCGATGAACGCCGCGAGCCCGGTGTACAGCAGCGGAAGCACGATCCCCTTCATCAATCGGCTGGCGATTCGGTGGCCGGCAACCGGCCCACGGAGTCCGATGCCCCTGTCATGACCGGCATCATGACCCGCCACCGGATTGCGCCGTCCGCCACGCCCCGGACGATTCCCGCAGGACCCTTGTTCGAGAAGCCCGGCTCCGGCTGGACCGGGTGGGGTCGATCAATCACTCCGGCATGGTCTCTTGCTGAATGCAGGGTGGCGGAGGGCAGGCTCCGGCCGCCTATAATCCGCCCCACCGAGGCCGACGGAGCAGCGGCATGAGCCGGCTCGACGGAGCGCGATCGACGATCTCGATGTGGCATGAGGGTGACTACTCGGCCCACACCCAGGGTGCGAAGGACGTCATCGACAATGCCCGCGGGCTCGCGTGCGAAGCGATCGCGGGGATGGCTGTCGAGGGCTCCCGGGAGCCGTTCCGGATTGCCGACTACGGAGCGGCCGACGGCGGAACCTCGATCGATCTCCACCGCGCGACGATCTCGGCGTTGCGGGCGCGCGCACCGCACCGCGCGGTGTGCATCACCTATACCGATCTGCCGCGCAACGACTACTCTGCCCTGTTCACCACCGTCAACGGCGGACGCCCCGGCGTCACGAGCTATCGCGACGAGCACGACGACATCTTCGTCTACGCCGCGGCGACGAGCTTCTTCGAGCCGATCTTCCCTCCCGGGACGATCGACTTCGGGTTCTCCGCGACCGCGATGCACTGGCTGAGCGCACTGCCCTGCCCGGTGGGCGACCACATCCACATGGCCGGCGCACACGGAGAGGAGCGGGAGGCGTTGCGCGCTCGCGCCCTCGCCGACTGGCGGGACATCCTGCTCGCCCGCGCATCGGAGCTGAAGCCCGGCGGGCGGCTGCTGACGATGAACCTCGCGTTCGCCGACGATGGCCGCCACATGGGCAATACCGGCGGCGCGAACATGTTCGACGTCATGAACCACCTGTGGCGTTCGCTGGTCGACGACGGAACGATCACCGCTTCGGAGTACCGTCGAACCACCATTCCGCAATTCTACCGGACCCCGGCCGAATTCCATGCGCCGCTCCTCGATCCGGACGGCCCG
Source organism: uncultured Gammaproteobacteria bacterium (assembly GCA_958295835.1). GTDB lineage: Bacteria > Pseudomonadota > Gammaproteobacteria > HK1 > HK1 > HK1. The sequence goes on along the minus strand of OY282378.1, from coordinate 969,140 downwards.
GTCCATCGCGCCGGGTTGCGGCTCGTGCATGCGGAAACCCGGTTCACCCGCTGCCCGTACGCGGCGCGCTTCGCGGAAGACGGCGACGCCGATCGCTTCGCCGAGACCTACGTCCCCAACACCCGCACCTGGAGCGAGACGGTCTTCGTCAACGCCCTCGACGCAGCCCGACCCCCGGCGCTGCGCCAGGCGATCGTCGACCGCTACTTCGAAAGCTTCGCCGACCTGGTTCGCTCGGACCCCGAGCCCCATGCGATGGACTACATCCATGAATGCATGGTGATGGAGAAGTGGAGGCCGGAAGCATCCACGAAGGTCGGTTCCTGATCGCGGAAACGGCACGGCAGGTCGACCGACGCGGGGTCATTGCTTCACCGCCACCCGGGTCTTCCTCGCCGCCTTCTCCAGCGCCTGGTCGAGATCCCAGAGGATGTCGTCGAGGCTCTCGATGCCGACCGAGAGGCGGACCATGTCCGGCGTCACCCCGGCCGTGATCTGCTCTTCGTCCGAGAGCTGGCGGTGGGTCGTCGAGGCGGGATGAATGACCAGGGTCTTCGCGTCCCCGACGTTCGCGAGATGGCTCATGAACTGCGACGCTTCGATGAACGCCTCGCCCGCGTCGCGCCCCCCGCGGATGCCGAAGGTCAGTATCGAGCTCGCCCCCTTCGGCAGGTACTTCTGCGCCAGTGCGTGCCACGGGCTCGATTCGAGTCCCGGATAGTTCACCCAGCCCACCAGCGGGTGGGTTTCGAGGAAGCGGGCGGCGCCGAGCGCATTCCCACAGTGCCGATCCATGCGCACGTGAAGCGTCTCGAGCCCTTGCAGGAACAGGAAGGAGTTGAACGGGCTCAGCGACGGGCCGAAGGTGCGCAGCGTCTCGCAGCGCGCGCGCATCGTGAAACCGAAGTCGCCGAAGGTCTCGTAGAACCGCACCCCGTGGTAGCCGCGCGAGGGCTCCGTCATGCCCGGGAACTTGCCGTTGTCCCACGGGAACCTTCCGGACTCGACGACCACACCGCCGATTGAAGTCCCGTGCCCGCCGATGAACTTGGTCGCGGAGTGGGTGATGATGTCCGCGCCCCATTCGATCGGACGGCACAGGTACGGCGTCGGGAACGTGTTGTCGATCATCAGCGGCAGCCCGGCGTCATGGGCGATCGCCGCCACCGGCTCGATGTCGAGCACGTTGATGAGCGGGTTCCCGATGGTCTCGGCGTACAGCACGCGCGTGTTGTCGCGGATGGCGCGCGCGAAGTTCTCCGGGTCGTCCGGGTCCACGAACGTCGTCTCGATACCGAGCTTGGGAAAGTTCACGTCGAGCTGGGAGTAGCTCCCGCCGTAGAGCTTGCTCGACGAAACGACGTGGTCCCCCGCTTGCAGCAAGGTCAGGAACGCGGTCATCTGGGCCGACATCCCCGATGCGGTGGCCACCGCGGCCCGGCCGCCTTCGAGTGCCGCCATGCGCTCCTCGAACATCGCGGTGGTCGGGTTCATCAGCCGCGTGTAGATGTTCCCGAACGTTTGCAGGTTGAACAGGCTCGCGGCGTGGTCGGCGTCGTCGAAGACGTAGGAGGTGGTCTGGTAGATCGGCGGGGCGCGCGATCCGGTGGCGGTATCGGGAAGCTGCCCGGCGTGCAGGCAAAGGGTCTCGATGTCGTATTCGTGGTCTGGCATGGGTCGCGGGCTCGCCGGGTCTCAATGGGTGACGTACATCGAGCGCTTTCCGGAGATGATCTTGGTGTCCACGCCGACCCATCCAAGGCCGCCGAACAGTCGCGCGTACTCGATCTTCATGCAGCGGTTCATGATCACTTCCAGACCGGCGTCGCGGGCGGTCGCCGCCGCTTCCTCGTTGACGATACCGAGCTGCATCCACAGAACCCTGGCGCCCATGGCGATCGCGTCGCGCGCGAGCGGCGGGATGTCGTGGGCGGGGCGGAAGCAGTCGACGACGTCAACGGGTTCGGGGATGTCCTTCAGCGCCGGATAGCAGCGCTGCCCGAGCACCTCCTCGTACCGGGGATTGACCGGAATGACGCGGTAGCCGTGATCGAGGAGGTACTTCGCGGCGAAGTAGCTCGGCCGGTACCAGCTCGCGGAGAGGCCGACCATCGCGATGACGCGGTTCTCCGCAAGGACTCTGCGCAGGGTGGGAATGTCGTCGCTCAACACGGGGACTCCGGAAGCGTGCGGTGACCGCGGGCGGGGATCATACAGGCGCCGGCGGGCGTCGTGGAGGGCGGAGCGGTCGCGCCCCCCGTCTACTCGATTCGGACCTTCACGTAGCGCCCCGGGGCATCCTCGATGATCGGCAGGGAGCCGGCGCCGGGCTCGCGCGGCAACGCCTCGCCGCCGTCGTGCTCGCCCACCCAGGCGTCCCAGTCGGGCCACCAGGAGCCGTCCCGGGCGGCGGCCGCTTCGAGCCACGCATTCGGCGTGGCGGCAAGCTCGCCGGTGAAGTAGCCGTACTTGTTCGCGGATGGCGGATTCACGACCCCGGCGATGTGTCCCGACATCGCAAGGACGAAGCGGATCGGCCCGCGGTAGAGCCGGGTCGCCGCGTAGGTGGAGCGCCACGGTGCGATGTGATCCTCGCGGGTCGAGAGGATGTAGATCGGCACGTCGACGGCGGTGAGGTCGATCGGCACGCCATCGAGCGTGATTCCGCCGGGCTCCCGAAGACGGTTGTGCTGGTACATGTCGCGCAGGTACGCGGAGTGCATCGCGCGCGGCATGCGGGTTGAATCGGAGTTCCAGTACAGGAGGTCGAACGGGAAAGGATCCCTGCCCATGAGGTAGTTGTTGACGACGAAGCTCCAGATGAGATCGTTGGCGCGCAGGAGGTTGAACGCTTCGGCCATCTTCGCGCCGTCGAAGTAGCCCTTCTCCTTCATCGACTCCTCGACGAGCGAGAGCTGCTCCTCGTCGATGAACACCCCGAGCTCGCCGGGCTCCTCGAAGTCGACCATGGTGGTGAAGAACGTCGCCGACTCGATGCCGGGGCGCCGGTCGGCAGCCGGTGCGGCCACCGCATCCCCGGCCTTCAGATATGCGAGGGTCGCGGCGAGCAGGGTGCCGCCCAGGCAGTATCCGATCGCGTTGACCCGGGACTCCCCGGTCGCCTTCTCGATCGCGTCCAGCGCGGCGATGGGGCCTTCGAGCAGGTAGTCGTCCATGCCCTTGTGCGCCAGCCGTTCGTCCGGATTCACCCACGAGATCACGAACACCGTATGCCCCTGATCCACCGCCCACTTGATGAACGAGTTCTTCGGGCGGAGATCCAGGATGTAGTACTTGTTGATCCACGGCGGAATGACGAGCAGCGGGCGCTTGCGCACCGTGTCGGTGGTGGGCGCGTACTGGAGGAGCTGCATCAGATCGTTCTCGAAGACGACCCTGCCGGGGGTGACGGCGACGTTCTCGCCCAGCTTGAACTTGTCGAGATCGGTCATCCTGATCCGGAGTCGCCCCTGTCCCCGTTCGAGATCCTCGAGCATGTTCGACAACCCCTGCACGAGGTTCTCGCCGCCCGTTTCGACCGTGCGCCTCGCCACCTCGGGGTTCGTCATCGCGAAATTGGTCGGCGCGAGGGCGTCGATGAACTGGCGGGTATAGAAGTCCACCTTGTGCGCGGTATGCGCATCCAGGCCCTCCGTCTCGCGCACCGTGGAGAGCATGAACTTCGACGCGAGCAGGTAGCTCTGCCTGATGTGGTCGTAGAGCGGGTTCTCGGACCAGGCGTCGTCCTTGAACCGGCGGTCCCCGGGCTCGGGCGCCGCTGCCGGCTCGACGTCCTCTCCAGCCAGGCGGCGTGCCGTGTTCTCCCACAGCTTCGCGTAGTCCTGCCACAGCGAAACCTGCGCTTCGACGAGGCGTTCGGGATCGGTCAGCATCTGCTGCCACAGCGCCTGGTACGCTCTGGATACCACCGCGGGCTCCAACGGATTGAACTCGCGGGGGCTGCTCGCCTGGCGTTCGACGAACGCCTGCATGATGCGTCGGCTCTGCTCGGTGATGCGGCTCATCGCCGCGGACAGGCGCCGCGGGTCCGTACTCGGAGGGGTCGGGGCCGACTGATCGCTCATGGGTCGAGTCCTCCTGGCGTATGCCGCCTTCATGCGCACCGCGTATGCACCGAAACCATGCTCGGCAGGATTGGGAACGGCTTTTGCGTGCCGAGACCGATCGCCGCCAAGTGGGCCGGGAACGTCAATCCCTCGGCATCGGCCGCATCACGTAGCTCCCGGGCGCATCCTCGATCGCGGGCAGCCCGCCGTCGCCGGGGACCCGCGCCGGCACCTCGCCACCGCCGAACGGCTCGAGCCAGCGGTCCCAGTGCGGCCACCATGAACCCTCGTGCTCGTGCGCGGCAGCGAGCCACGCCTCGGGCGAAGCGGGGGTGCCGGAGCCCGTCCGGTACCCGTACTTGTGCCTGGTCGGGGGGTTGACGACGCCTGCGATATGTCCCGACGCTCCGAGCACGAACTCCACCGGGCCGGCGAAGAGCTGCGTGGTCTCGTAGGTCGTCTTCCACGGAGCGATGTGGTCCTCGGCCGCCGAAAGCACGTAGGACGGGGTGGTGATCCGGGTGACGTCGATCGCCTCGCCCGCGAGGGTGAGTCCGCCCGGTTCGCGCAGCCGGTTCCCGACGTACATGTTGCGCATGAAGAAGGTGTGCATCGCGGCCGGCATGTTCGTCGGGTCGCTGTTCCAGAACAGAAGGTCGAGCGCGGGCGGCTCCTTGCCCAGCAGATAGCTGTCGACGTAGAAGGACCAGACGAGATCGTTGGCCCGCACCGCCCGCCAGGTGTCCGCGACCTGCTGCCCGGAGAGATACCCTTGCGCCGAGATGGCGGATTCGAGGGCGGGGAGCCCTTCCTCGTCGATGAACACTCCGACCGCGCCCACGTCCGAGAAATCGACCATCGTCGCGAGGTACGTCGTGCTCGCGAGCCTCGTATCGCCCCGGGCCCGAAGCCAGGCCGAGAGCGCGCTCAGCAGGATCCCGCCGAGGCAGTAGCCCACCGCGTTCACCTCCCGTTCGCCGGTGGCGCGCTCGATGGCCGCGAGCGCCGCGAGCGGCCCTTCGAGCATGTAGTCGTCGAACCCCTTGCCGGCCAGCGACGAATCCGGGTTCACCCACGAGATGATGAACACCGTGTGGCCCCGGCCCACCAGCCACTCGACCATGGAGTTTCCGGGGCGCAGGTCCATCACGTAGAACTTGTTCATCCATGGCGGGATGAGGAGCATCGGCCGGCGGCGTACCCTCCGGGTGGCCGGCGCGTACTGGAGGAGCTGCATGAGATCGTTCCGGAAGACCACCTTGCCCGGCGTGGTCGCGATGCTTTCGCCGACCACGAAGGCGTCCGGTGCGCACATCCGCACGTCCAGCCTCCCGGTCACGGGGTCGAGGTCACGGAGAAATTGCCTGATGCCGTTGACCGTGCTCGCTCCTCCCGACTCGACCGCGGTACGGATCGCTTCCGGGTTGGTCGGCAGGAAGTTCGTCGGAGCGAGCGCATCCGTCACCTGCCGGGCGGCGAACCCGAGCCGATCCTGGCTGGGCGCGTCGAGTCCCGCGACCTGGGCCGGCAGCGAAGTGCACGCGCGGGCGTTGATGAGATATGCCTGCTTCAGGACGTCCAGCCACGGGACGTCGTCCCAGGCGGGGTCCCGGAAACGACGATCGTTCCCGTCCGGACGCGCGACCGGCTCCACATCGACGCAGGCCATGCGGGCGGCGCCATACGCCCACAGCTTTCCCCACGATTCGGCGAGATCGAGCCAAGTGTCGGCGAGAGGTGACGGATCGGCCGCGAGTCGGGACCCGAGCCGCCACGTTGCATCGTTCAGGCGGAGCGGATCGAGGAACCTATCCGCACCGAACGCACCGAACGGTCCGGCACCCGGCGCTTGCCGGGACCCCGTATCCGGATTGCGGCCAATGGGTCGCCGGGACGTGACCCCGGGCTCGCGCGGCGCGCGCGCCGCCTCTGCGGAATCATGATTCATGCGTGATCCTCGGATGCGCCTGCGGACGTGTTTCCCTGGATTCGGCCGATTTGTGCGCTGCACAATATAGTGGCCGCACCTGTCGCTGACAATGCGGGGTCCCGGGCCGACGGCAGGGTGACTTCACGCTGGCCGGGTCTTCGCGCCAATCCATGGCGTGAAACGGCTCCGGACCGCCGGGATCGGGCCTTGACCGTCGCGGTGCGCCGCCCGTACCTTCGCGCGCTCCGCCCCATCCGCCGAGCAACCTGCCGATGCCCTTGTCCGAGCCCGCCCCGAGAACGCATCTTCATACCCGCAACGTCGAATGCCGCGGCTATCTTCGAGGCGACGGACTGTGGGACATCGAGGGCCATATGGTCGATACCAAGACCTATTCCTTTCCCAACCGCCACCGGGGCGAGGTCGAGGCGGGCGAGCCCGTGCACGAGATGTGGCTGCGCCTGACCATCGACGACGCGATGCGGATCCATGAGGTAGAGGCGGTGACGGACTACGGACCGTTCGGCATGTGTCCGGCGATCACCGGGAATTTCAAGCGGCTGGAAGGCCTGACGATCGGGCCCGGATTTCGGCGCGCGGTGCGCGCGCGGGTGGGCGGCGTGCAGGGATGCACCCACCTCGTCGAGCTCGTCGATCCGATCGCGACCACCGCGTTTCAGACCATGACCGCGCGGCGTCGCCTCGAGGAGGCGGAAGGCCGCGCGGACGCGGGGCGGGAGCGCCCGCGGTTTCTCGGCACCTGTCACGCGCTGGCGAGCGACAGCCCGGCGGTGAAGGAGCAGTGGCCGGAGTTCTACACCGGCAGCGACTGATGCCGGATCCGGCGCTGTGCGACGCGGTCGGGACGACCCACGCGCCCGCGTCCGGCGAGGCACGGATCGTCTCCCTGGTCCCCAGCATTACCGAGCTTCTCTTCGCTCTCGGGGTCGGGGACCGGGTGGTCGGTCGTACACCGTTCTGCATCCATCCGCGCGACGGCGTCGCGAACGTCCCGCGGGTAGGGGGCACCAAGACCCCGCGCCTCGATCGCATTCGTGTGTTGGAGCCGACCCACGTCATCGTGAACGTGGACGAGAACCGCCGCGAGGACGCGGATGCCCTCGCCGGATTCGTTCCCAACGTCGTCGTCACCCATCCGCTCCGCCCGCGGGACAATCCGGTCCTGTACCGGCTCGTGGGCGGCATCTTTGCAGGCCGCGAGGCCACGGAGCGCCTGTGCCGCGGGTTCGAAGACGCCGTCTCGGCGCTGGAATCCGCCGTGGGCGGACTGGCGGAGCGACAGGTCCTCTACCTGATCTGGCGTGATCCCTGGATGACCGTCTCGCGCGACACCTACGTGTCTCGCACCCTCGCGCTGGCCAATCTCCGGACCGCCGGCGGCGACAACGGCCCGCGCTACCCGCGGATCGCACTCACCGCGGAGCTTCTCGACGCTGTGGATCTGGTGCTGCTCTCGAGCGAGCCGTATCCGTTCAAGGAGCGCCATGTCGCGGAGGTCCGCGCCCGTGCCGGCGCGCGATGCCCCGCCATTCGGCTCTTCGACGGAGAGATGGCGTCGTGGTACGGCTCGCGCGCGATCCGGGCCATGGACTATCTCGCGCGCTTCGCAACCGGGCTCGAAAATGGACGGTGATCGCGCGGGCATCAGGGTGCGGCCGGCCTCGGGCCGCGTGCATGGAAAACATCGGCACGAATGGTAGGCTACGACACGATCATCAACGCCCGGCCGGCCGTCGCGGCCCACCGGAAACGAAGAGGAAGCCCTCAATGACGAACGACGTGAACGCAGCGCTCATCGAGCGGGATCAAGGCCACCTGATCCACCCACTGCACAGCAGCCCCATGCACGCGAACGGCCGGGTCTGGACCCGCGGCGAGGGCGCGATGCTCTACGACGCCAACGGCGACGCGTTCATCGACGGGCTCGCGGGGCTGTGGAACAACACCTGCGGGAACGGGCGCCGGGAGCTGGCGGATGCGGCGGCCGCGCAGATGAACGCGCTCGGCTACGCGTCGGGGTACGCGGGCAGCTCGAACCCCAAGGCGATCGAGCTCGCGGAGCGCCTCGCACGGATCGCCTATCCGGACATCAACCGCTTCTACTTCACCTCCGGGGGCGGGGAGTCGACCGACTCCAACATCAAGATGGCCCGCTACTACTGGAAGCTCCGAGGCAAGCCGGGCAAGTTCAAGGTCATCTCGCGCGAGCTCGGCTACCACGGCGTGACCCTGGCCGCGATGTGCGCGACCGGCATTCCGGCGTACTGGCCGATGTTCGAGCCGCGCGTGCCGGGCTTTTCCCATATCCCGTCGCCCTATCCATACCGGTACGAGGCGCCGGAGGGCGTGAGCCAGGGCGTCGCCGCCGCGAACGAGCTGGAGAAGAAGATCCTCGAAGAGGGACCCGACACCGTCGCGATGTTCATCGCGGAGCCGGTGCACGGCGCGGGCGGGGTCATCCCGCCTCAGGACGACTACTTTCCACGCATTCGCGAGATCTGCGACCAGTACGACGTGCTGCTCTGCTCCGACGAGGTCATCACCGGCTTCGGCCGCACCGGCCGCATGTTCGGGCTGGAGCACTGGGGCGTGCAGCCCGACCTCATGCAGTATGCGAAGGCGATCACGTCGGGCTACTTCCCGCTCGGCGGCATCGGGGTGAGCGACCGGATCGCGAACGCCATGGAAGACAGCGGAAAGCCCTGGATGCACGCCTACACCTACAGCGCCCACCCCGTCGGCTGCGCGGTCGCGCTCGCGGCCCTCGACATCATCGAAGGCGAGGATTTCCCCGTCCAGGCTCGAGAGAAGGGCAAGCGGCTGCTGGTAGGTCTCAAGGATGCGCTCACGAACCATCCCAACGTCGGCGACATACGCGGTCTGGGCCTCATGTGCGGTGTCGAAGTGGTGAAGGACCGCGCCACCAAGGCTCAGTTCACCCCCGAGGACGGGATCGGTCCGAGGCTCATGAAGGCGATGATCTCCCGAAAGCTCTTCACGCGGCTCAAGGGCGAGGACGTCATCTGCCTCGCGCCCCCGATCATGGTGTCGAACGCGATCCTCGACGATATCGTCGCCATCGTGCGCGATTCGGTGCACGAGGTCTTCGGCGCGGGCTGATGCACGGATGCCGCGGGCAACGCCGCCCGCGGCATCCACGTTCCTCCGGGGCGGTCTACGGATTGCGGATGACCAGGGGCGCCAGCGTATCCGCCGGCTCGAACCCGAACACCCGGGCATAGAACGCGAGTTCCGCCTCCAGGCACCGGCGCATGGTGGCGGCCTTGCGGAAGCCGTGTCCTTCCCCTTCGAACATGAGACAGGCCACGGGCAGCCTCCGGCGGTCGAGGGCGTTCACCATCAGCTCGGCCTGGTTCGGGGGAACCACCCGGTCGTCGAGCCCCTGGAAGAAGATGACCGGGCATCCAATCCGCGCGGCATGGTGCAGCGGCGAGCGCGCGCGGTACACGTCGCGCTCCGCCGGCCAGGCGCCCACGAGCCGATCGAGATACCGCGCCTCGAACTTGTGGGTGTCGGCTGCGAGCACCTCCAGGTCGCAGATGCCGTAGTAGCTCGCCCCGGCCCGGAAGACGTCGTGGAACGTGAGCGCGGCCAGCGTGCTGTAGCCGCCGGCACTGCTGCCCCGGATCGCGAGCCGCTCGCGATCGGCACGGCCGGTCTCGGCCAGGTGCAACGCGCCGGCGACGCAGTCCTCGACGTCGACCACGCCCCACGCTCCGTAGAGCCGCTCGCGATACGCGCGGCCGTATCCGGTGCTGCCCCGGTAATCGACGTCGAGCACCGCGAAGCCGCGGCTCGTCCAGAACTGGGTCATCGGATTCAGGGTGTCGGAGGTCGCCCCGGTCGGCCCGCCGTGGCTCATGACCAGCAGCGGCGGCGACTCGCCGGCCGGCCCCCGGCACGCCGCGTTGCGCGGCGGGTAGTAGAAGCCGTGCGCGACCTCCTCCCCGCCTCCGGTGGGGTAGCCGAGCGCGACGGGACGCGACAGCACACGCTCATCGATCGAGAGCGCACTCGATGCGCGATGTACGCGGGTCTCCCCGGTTTCGAGGTCCAGGCTCACCACCGCGGCGCTCCGATCCGGCGCGCCGCCGATGAACGCGGCGGTCGATCCATCGACCGCAAGCGAATCGATGCTTGTCCACGGCAGCGGAATCGTGGTCATGGCGCCGTCCGGGTCGAGTCGGCCCAGCCGCCATGCGCCGCCGCTGCGCCACGTGCAGACCACGCGCCCGGCCGCATCGAACCCGAAGGTCGTCGTGCCGAGCTGCCACAGCGGCTTTCCGAACTCGCTTTCGGCCCGATACATGCACCGGAGCTCGCCATCGCGCCAACGGTGGAGGTTCCACCATCCTTCCGGATCGGCGACGCACCACAGGGCGCCGTCGGGCGACCATGCCGGCTGGAACGCCGCGCACCCCGGCCCTCCCGCGATGCGTAGCGGCGCACCGGGAACGCCGTCCCGGTCGAGCTCGGCGAGATACAGGGCCGCCGCATCCCAGGGCATGTCGGGCTGATCCCAGGCGAGCCACGCGAGCCGGCGCCCGTCGGGACCGGGGGCCGGCGCCGCGAAGAAGTCATGGCCCGAGGCGAGTGTTCTCATGGAGCCGTCGTCGATGGATATCGCGACCAGGTCGTTGACCGGCGGCGCACCGTCACGATGCGTCTCGCGTACCGCGAGCAGGCGCCGCCGGGCGGGATCGACGGTCAGATCCGCGAATCGGGACGTGCCTCCCACCGTCACCGGGGTCGGCGCGGCGGCGCCTGCCTGCGCATGGACCCGGCCGTCCTCGTAGTTCGAGAACCAGATCCGGTCCCCGGAGACGGCATACGCGCCGCCGCCGTATTCGTGAACCCGCGACCGCACGTTGAACGGCGCGGGGGTGATGTCGGCGGGCCGTGCCGTGGCATCGCTCCGAACGCCGGCTCGGACGAGGACGTTGCGCCCGCCTTCGCCGGGACGCCCTTCGAGCCAGCCGATCCGGCCCGCGTCCAGGCTGACCGACGAGAGCCGGACGGTGTCGGCGACGATAGCGTCCGGGGTGATCGGGGACGGCCAGGTCCCGTACGGAAGCGTCCTCATGCCGGCAGGCCCTGCACCGAATGCCTCATCGTCGAGCTCCTCGCCTCGTCGTCATCCCGGCCCCGGCCGAACGAGCGCGTCATGCATCATCCCGCGCTGTCCGCCTCGTCGTCACCCCGGGTCCCGGCCCCGGCCGAACGCCGGAGCGGACACACGATACATCGTCGAGCCCGACAAGGGAGAGAGGGCAGCGGGTCCCGGGATCGTCACCCGGCCGTTGCCTTTCGCGGCCCGGATGGCGAGGATCAGCCCGATTCGGACATCCGCGGACGCGGCACTTCGCACGCGGGCCAGGGAGGCGCAGTTGTTCAGCAAGGCGGTTCCCATCGCGGCCGGCTTCACCCGGCCGTTGGTGCTCTCCAGCCGGACCACCCGGGGCGAGTGCCAGAGCACCGTCGGCGCGTACGTCGTGCTCAACGCCGAGGGCTGGATCCTCACCGCGGGACATCTTCTCGACATCGTGCGTCAGCAGCAGGAGAGCGTGCGCACGCACCGGGGCTACCGGGACAACGTGGTGCAGTTCCAGCACGACACGGTGGCGGACAAGCGCTTCCGCAAGAAGGGCGTGCGGACCTTCGACCGCCCGCGGGCCGTCTCCGTGCGCAACCACTCGGCGTGGTGGGGCGCCGACGGTGCACGCCTGGTGGAAGCGAAGATGCTGCCCGACGCGGATCTCGCCCTCGGGCGCCTGGAGCCCTTCGATCCGGCTTCCATCGCGCATTACCCGGTGTTCAAGGACCCCGCTGGGGACTACACGCCCGGCCGGAGCCTTTGCAAGCTCGGCTTCCCCTTCGTCCGGATCGTGCCGATCTACGACGAGGGGTCGGATACGTTCACCCTGCCCGCCGGCTCGGTGCCGCTGCCGATGTTCCCCCTCGACGGGATGTTCACGCGCATCGTCAACACCCGGGCCCCGGGAAGCCGGGAGGGCACGCTGAGCCCCTTCATCGAGACCTCCTCGCCGAGCCTCGTCGGACAGATGGGCGGACCGGTCTTCGATGCCGAGGCGGTGGTGTGGGGGATCCAGTCCCATACCATGCACCATCCGCTCGGCTTCCATCCGGCGACGCCCGGCGGGGGGCTGGAGCACGTGGAGCACCAGTTTCTGAACATGGGCCTCGCCGTGCCCACGAACGTGATCGTGCGGTTTCTCGATGCCGAAGGGGTCGCGTACCGGCGCGAGTGACGACAGGCCCGCCGGCCGGAGGATCGCGTATCCATGCGAAGGACAGGTCCGCCGTCCGTCCGGCCACCTGCGATCGGGGGTCAGAGCTGCCGGGCCGCGACCATGCCGAGCCAGCACCCGGCGAGGCACAGGGCGACGCTCAGCGCGACGTTCGCCCCCGCCTTGACGTGCTCTCCCTGATGAATGAGCAGCAGGGTGTCCATCGAGAAGGTCGAAAACGTGGTGAACGCGCCCAGGAAGCCGATGGTCAGGGCGGCACGCCATTCCGGCGCGACGTCGTAACGCTCGAAGAACATGACGTAGGCGACGCCCATCGCCACCGATCCGGTGACGTTCACGGCCAGGGTGCCGAGCGGGAATCCCCGCCCGAAGAGGGCGTGTGCGCCCTGCGTGACCCAGAAGCGCAGGAGCGCGCCGCAGGCGCCCCCGGCGGCGATCGCCAGCATCGTCCTCATTCGCGGTTCCGGACCATCTCGATCGCCCTTGCGGCGCATCCGCCTCGCGCACTGTACTGCACGCGGATTCCGTCTCCATGCCGGATATCCGGGGCGGTGGCGACGCCGCCGAGGGCGCCCGTCCGCGTCAGCGCTCGTACAGCCGAAGAGGATCGTGGAGGAAGAATCCGGAACGCGGCTTCGGGTCGAACCATGTCGATTTCGGTGGCATCACCGCCCCGGCATCGGCGACCGCGACGAGCTCGCCCATGCTCGTCGGGTACAGCGCGAACGCGGCCCGCCACTGCCCGCGGCAGGCGTTCTCGAGGGCGCCCAGCCCGCCGGCGCCGTCGACGTAGCCCAGACGCTCGTCGCCGCGGGGGTCCGTGATTCCGAACACCGGCCCGAGCACTTGCGCCTGAAGCATCGCGGTGTCGAGCGCCGCCACCGGATCCGGCCCCGATGCCTCGCCGCCGGCGAGCCGGAAGCGGAACCAGCCGCCGTCGACGTGGACCGCACACTCACCTCGCGCCCGCGGCCGGGCCGCGTCGGGCTCACCGTCCGGCAACCGCTCCACGGTGAAGTCCTCGGCGAGGCGGGCAATGAAGGATTCCGCCGTATGCGAACCGAGATCGCTCACCACGCGGTGGTAGGGCAGGATCCGCAGCTCGTCGTCGGGAAAGAGGGCGACGAGCAGCCGGGCGCCCGCGCCGAACGCCGAGAACCTGGCCATCGCGGCGCACCGGTGGTGCCCGTCGGTGAGGTACGCGGTCGACACCCGGTCGAACGCGGCGATCAACGCGCTCGCATCCGCCCCGTCGAGCATCCAGACGTCGTGCTCGACCCCGTCCGCCGAGGTATGGGAGAGGCCGGCGCGCGAGCGGGTGGCGGCATCGACCCGCTCCCGGATCCCGTCGTCGGCTCGATAGGCCAGGCACACCGGGCTCGATGCCGCGCGGACGTGGTCGATGTACCCGGCGAGCGCGTCTTCGCGCGCGACGCGGGTCAGCTCGTGGCGCTTGATCCGGCCGTCCAGGTAGGCGCCGATCGGCATCTCCGCCACGACGCCGTGCTGCACGTGGCCGGGGCAGGCGAGCCGGTACACGAACACGCACGGCGGCTGCGCGAGGAACGTCCCGTCGTCGATGCACCGGCGCACGTAACTCGCATTCCGGTCGAGGAGCGCGGGCAGATCGGACGCGGGATCCGATGCGAGCTCCTCGGCGGTGCGCATCGCGTTCAGGTAGTTGTCGGGGTGGGCGTCGGCGTACCGGCGCCGTTCATCGGCGGTCAGGGAGTCGTACAACGGTGCGACGACCGCGCCGGCGCGCTCCGCCGCCAAGAGGTAGCCCTCGAACGGGTGGATGAAGGCCACGCGCCCGGCCCTTGCGCCCCGTCGGGTGGCTTACCGGCGCCCGGTGCGGAACCGGTGCATGAAGTCCGCGAGCGCTTCGACCCCGTCGTGCGGCATCGCGTTGTAGATGCTCGCCCGGCACCCCCCCACGCTGCGATGGCCCTTGAGGTTGAGCAGATCCGCGGACTCCGCCCCGGCCAGGAAACGACGCTCCAGCGCTTCGTCCGCAAGCCGGAACACCACGTTCATGTGGGAACGCGACGCGGACTCCACCGGACAGGAGTAGAAGCCATCGCTCTCGTCGATGCACCGGTAGAGGATCGTCGCCTTCTCCGCCGCTTCGCGTTCGATGACGTCCAGGCCACCCTTGTCCTTCATCCACTTCAGCACCTTGCCGACCATCGCGATGGTGAACATCGGAGGGGTGTTGAACAGGGATTCCTTGTCGAGGTGGACGTCGTAGCGCAGGTAGCGGGCGATGGACTCGTTGGCCGGCGTCGCGATCGACTTCCGGATGAAGACCATCGCCATCCCGGCGGGGCCGAGATTCTTCTGCACGCCGCCGTAGACGAGGTCGAACCGGTCCCAGGGAATGCGCCGCGCCATCAGCTCCGAGGACATGTCCGCGACCAGCGGCACGTCCACCACGGGGAACTCGGGGAAGCGGATCCCGCCGATGGTCTCGTTGGACGTGACGTGGAGATAGCGCGTCCCGGTCCGCACCTCGATCTCGGAGTCGTCCGGGGTGCGTGCATACCCATCGGCCGCGCCGTCCCAGGCGGTGTAGATCTCGCCGTAGTGCCGGGCGTCGGCGATCGCGCCCTTCGCCCACGCCCCGGTGTTCACGTAGCCCGCGCATCGGCCCGGACCGAGCAGGTTCATCGCCACCATGCCGAACTGCAGGATTGCGCCGCCCTGGATGAACAGCACGTCGAAATCCTCCGGCGCCCCGAACACCTCCAGCGCCAGGCGCCTCGCTTCCTGGTGGACCGCGTCGTACTCCGCCGCACGGTGGCTCATCTCGATGAGCGAGAGGCCCGCTCCGTGGTGGTCCAGGAATTCGTCGCGCATCTCTTCGAGCACGCCGATGGGCAGGGTGCACGGCCCCGCGCAGAAGTTGTGCTTTCGATTCGACATCGCCCCGTTCCATTCAGGCGGCGTTCGGCGCCGCGTTCACGCAGTTGATCACCTTACCATCGACGAAGGCGGCGATGACGCTGGCCACCCCATCCGCGACCGCGAGCTGCGCCTGTTCGGTGGACGCGCCGATATGGTGTGTCCCGTATACGTGCGGATGCCGGGCAAGGGGGCTGTCGAACCGGGCCTCGCCGCTCGCCGGCTCACCGTCGAATACGTCGACGACGGCGCGGATCCCCTGCGTGTCCAGCGCCTCGATCAGCGCCGGCTCGTCGATGACGTCCGAGCGCGAGGTGTTGACGAGGATCGCGCCCGGACGCATGCGCGCCAGGATGTCGCGATTGACGAGTCCCGCGGTCCGCGCTCCACCGGGCACGTGCAGGGTGAGGAAGTCGCTCTTCTCGGCAAGCTCCCCGAGTGACGGCAGCTCCGTCGCCCGGAGTGCGGCGAGGCGCGCGCGGACGGCGTCTCCGCGCCGCGGGCTCGCGAGCACCAGGATCCGCATCCCGAACGCCGCCGCGCGTTCGGCGACCGCGAGCCCGATCGCCCCGGCCCCCACCACCCCGAGCGAACGCCCGAACAGCCCGCGGGCCCTGGAGTAGCGTTTCTTGTTCCACGCCCCGTTTCGCAGATCCGCCACGTTGTCCGGGATCCAGCGATCCGCCGAGATGATCAGCCCCAGCGTCAGCTCGGCCACCGCCAGCGCGTTCGCGCCCGGCACGTTGCATACGTCGATGCACAGCTCTCTCGCGCGCCCGGTATCGATGGTGTTGGTGCCCGCTCCCGCCCGCACGACGAGCTTCAGCGAATCGCCGGCTTCCAGCGCCGCCGCGCCGATCCGGGTGCTGCGCACGACGAGCGCCTCGAATCCGGGCACCGCGCCGGGGAGATCGTCGCCGGTGAGGGCAGGCGCGTACCGGCACTCGTGGCCCTCGCCGCGCAGCCGTTCGAGCCGCGGCGGCGGGAACACGTCGGCGAACAGGATCTTCATCAGCCTTTCATACCTCCGGCAGGGACCCCTCGACCAGGTATTCCTGACCGAAAAGGCAGAGGAAGCAGTGCAGGTATGGTGGAAAGCACGATGCCCGCGAGCACGACCGGTCTGCTGCCGGTCATCTTGCAGTCCCTCAGCGCGACGATGCCGATCACCACCATCCCCGTGGTGCCCGGCGGGAAGCCGATCTTCCGGTAAACCTGCCGCTGGATTGCGCCGTCGATGATCATGGCTTCCTCCAGCCCGGAGGGGACGCACAGGTAGCATTGTCGCATCAGGAAAGTACCGAACGCACTCGGTATCGCGGACAGGATCAGCTCGGTCAGGGTATCGTGCAGGCTGAGGTGGACCGGCATGCGCCGGGATCTGCCGACTGATTCAGACGACCAACTCCTTCCTCGCCGGAGCGCCGGCACCCCGGCGCTGGCATGTGAGCGCGGCGGCGGCGGCGGCGAATGCGAGGGTCTCCCGGAGCGCGCAGCCGCGCAGCTCCGAGACCACGTCCGCCGGGGGACCGAGCTCCGCGATCCTTGCAAGCAGCGCGGCCTGGAACGTGTCGCCGGCCCCAACCATGTCCACCACCGCGATCACGGGGGGAACATGCTCCACCCGCTCGCCCCTGCGGTACGCCTGCACCGGCGCCGCTCCGCCGGTCACGACCACGAGGTCGGGGCCCGAATCCAGCCAACGCCGCGCGATCCCCTCGACTGCCTTCGACGGATACAACGTTTCGAGATCCTCTCGGCTGGCCTTGACCAGGTTGGCGAGCGCCACCATCGCCTCCACCCGCCGTCGCCACTCCCGCATGTCCGGGACGATCGCGGGGCGCACGTTCGGGTCCACGGAAATGAACCGATCGCGCTGAGCCGAGGCCAGGGCCGCCAGGGCGTCGGCGGTCGGCTCCGCCACCAGGGTGTACGATCCGAAGTGAAGGCCGGTGATACGCTCATCAAGCGCGGGGTTCGATCGACGGGTAAGCGCACACTCTGCGGTTCCCTGATTGTAGAAGACGTAGCTCGGCTCCCCTCGCGGATCGGTGGCGACGACACTCAGCGGAGTCGGCGCCGCCACGTCGACCACGTATTCCGTGCCGACGCCCTCGGAGTCGAGGATGCGGCGAATCCTTCGGCCCAGCGGATCGGTCGAAATACCGCCGAAGAACGTTGCCTTGCCGCCGAGACGTACGATCCCCCGCGCGACGTTGAACGGCGCACCGCCCATGATCGCGTTGATGTGCGCATGATCCGCGTCCGGCCCGTCATCGACGAAGCAGTCGAAGAGAGCTTCCCCGCTGACGAGATACATCGGTCCCGCCCGGTGGCCCGCGGGCTCAGAACGCCTCGGCTTCCAGCGCCATCACCGTGTCCGCGCCCGCGCGCAACGTCGTGAGCAGCGAGGCGGTGTTGGGCAGGAGGCGCCGGACGAAGAACCTCGCGGTGGCGAGCTTTGCGCGGTAGAAGCCGGAGTTGTCCCCCTCCTGCTTCGCCAGCGCGATCTGCGCGCTCTCGGCCCACATCCGTCCGAACGCGACGAGCGCGAACAGCCGGAGATAGTCGTAGGACGCGGCGCCGATCTCGTCCGGGTCCCGCCTCGCCGCCTCGTTCAACCACTGCGTGGCCTCGGTGAGCCGCGCGAGCGCCGCCGCGAGCGGGTCGAGGAACTCATCGAGCCCAGGGACCTTGCGACGCTCGGCGATGAACGCCGACACCGACCCGATGTACGCCCGGATCGCCCGCCCGCCGTTCATCGCGAGCTTCCGGCCGGCGAGGTCGAGCGCGTGGATCCCGTTCGCCCCTTCGTAGATCTGCGCGATGCGGGCGTCGCGCACGAGCTGCTCCATGCCCCACTCCGCGATGTAGCCATGGCCGCCGAACACCTGCTGGCACTGGTGGCAGCCCTCGAAGCCGTAGTCGGTGAAGAACGCCTTGATGACCGGGATCATCAGCCCGACGACGTCCGCGGCGGCCTCGCGGACCGACGGATCCGGGTGGCGCGTCGAGCGGTCGATCTGCAGGGAGGTCCACGCGATCAGCGCGCGGGCGCCTTCGTTGTACGCGCGGGTGGCGAGCAGCATCCGCCTCACGTCGGGGTGGACGATGATCGGGTCGGCGGGCAGGTCCGGCGCGACCGGACCCTTGAGGCTGCGGCCCTGGAGCCGCTCGCGGGCGTAGTCGGCCGCGTTCTGGTACGCGACCTCGGCCAGCGACAGCCCCTGCTGCCCGACCATGATGCGTTCGTAGTTCATCATCGAGAACATCGCCTGAAGCCCGCGGTGCGGCTCGCCGATCAGGTAGCCGATCGCGCCGTCGTAGTTCATCACGCAGGTGCTCGCGCCCCGGATCCCCATCTTGTGCTCGATCGAGCCGCAGGAGACCGCGTTGCGCTCCCCGAGCGAGCCGTCCTCCCCGGCGACGAACTTCGGCACGAGGAGCATGCTGATGCCCTTCACCCCGGCGGGCGCGTCCGGCAGCCGGGCGAGCACGAGGTGGACGATGTTCTCGCTCAGGTCCTGCTCGCCGCCGGTGATGAAGATCTTGGTGCCGGTGACCCGGTAGCGCCCCTCGCCGGCCGGCTCGGCGCGCGTGCGCAGCAGCCCGAGGTCGGTGCCGCAGTGGGACTCCGTGAGGCACATGACGCCGGACCAGGTCCCCTCGACGAGCTTGGGCAGGTAGCGCCGGCGCAGATCTTCGTCGGCGTGCTTGTCGACCGCGATGCAGGCGCCGTGGGTCAGGCCCGGATAGAGCGCGAAGGCCAGGTTCGCCGATTGCAGCATCTCCTCGACGAATACGCTGAGGGTGCCGGGCAGTCCCTGCCCGCCGAACTCCGGGTTGCACGACAGTCCGTTCCAACCGCCCTCGACGAACGTGCGGTAGGCGTCGCGGAACCCGCTCGGGGTGCGCACCGTCCCATCCTCGAAGGTGCAGCCTTCCTGGTCCCCGGTCCGGTTGAGCGGGAACACCACGTTCTCGCAGAGCTTCGCCGCCTCTTCGAGCACCGGGTCGATCAGGTCCCGGGTCACCTCCTCGAATCCGGGCAGCGCCGCGAACTCCCGCTCGGCGTCGAGGAGCTCGTGCAGCACGAACTTCATGTCCCTCAGCGGTGCCTGATACGTTGCCATCTGCCGTGACCTCCTTAGTCCCTTATCCGTGAAATCTCCGACAAAACGACGAAGATTTTTCCGCCAACCGGCGTTTGGTTCCGGCTATGCCGGGTTGGGAGCTACATGTTCGGATAGTTCGGGCCCCCGCCGCCTTCCGGGGCGATCCAGTGGATGTTCTGCGTCGGGTCCTTGATGTCGCACGTCTTGCAGTGCACGCAATTCTGCGCGTTGATTTGCAGCCTCGGTCCCCCTTCCTCACGCACGATCTCGTACACGCCCGCCGGACAGTAGCGCTGCTCGGGCGCGTCGTACTCGGCGAGGTTGACCGTGATCGGCGCCGAATCGTCCTTCAGGGTGAGATGCACCGGCTGGTCCTCCTCGTGGTTCGTATTGGAGAGGAAGACCGAGGAGTTCCGGTCGAAGCTCACGACACCGTCGGGCTTCGGATACTCGATGCGCGGGCATTCCGAGGCCCGCTCGAGCGTGGTGTGGTCGGGATGGTGGTGGAGCGTCCACGGCGCCCGGCCGCGCAACAGGTACGTGTCGAGCCCCGAGTAGAGCATCCCGCCCCACAGCCCCCAGCGGAACGACGGACGCAGGTTGCGCACGCGGTGCAGCTCGTCCCAGAGCCAGGTGCCTTCGAGGCGGGGGCGGTAATCGGCGATCTCCACCGCGCCGGCTCCGGAAGCCGCGGCCTCCGGGGCCGCGCCGTTCAGCGCGTCGAAGATCGCCTCCGCCGCGGTGATCCCGGACTTCATCGCGGTATGGGTCCCCTTGATCTTCGGGACGTTGAGGAATCCGGCGGTGTCCCCCACCAGCAGCCCGCCCGGGAACGTGAGCCTCGGGATCGACTGGAGGCCGCCTTCGCTGATCGCGCGCGCGCCGTAGGCGATCCGTCGCCCGCCCTCGAACGTGGGACGGATCTTCGGGTGGGTCTTGAACCGCTGGAACTCATCGAAGGGGCTGAGATGCGGATTGGCGTAGTCGAGGCCGACCACGAATCCCACCGCGATCTGGTGGTCTTCGAGGTGGTAGAGGAACGAGCCGCCGTAGGTCGAGCGGTCGAGCGGCCATCCGAGGGTGTGCACGATCAGCCCCGGCTCGTGCCGGGCCGGCTCGATCTCCCACAGCTCCTTGATGCCGATGCCGTAGGTCTGCGGGTCGACGCCGGCGCGGAGATCGAAGCGCTCGAACAGCGCCTTGGTCAGGTGGCCGCGGCAGCCCTCGGCGAAGACGGTGGCCCGCGCGTGCAGCTCGACGCCCGGCTCGAAGCTCCCTTTCGGCTGCCCGTCGCGTCCGATCCCCATGTCGCGGGTCGCGACCCCCCTGACCGTGCCGTCCTCGTGGTAGAGCACCTCGGCGGCGGGGAAGCCCGGGAAGATCGAGACGTCGAGCGCCTCCGCCTGCTCACCCAGCCAGCGGCACAGGTTCCCGAGGCTGATGATGTAATTGCCGTCGTTGTGCATCTGGGGGGGAGTCGGCAGCCGTACCGCGCCGCCCCTGGTCAGAAAGAGGAACCGATCCTCCCGCGCGGGGGTATGGAGCGGCGCCCCGCGCTCCTTCCAGTCCGGGAACAGCTCTTCCAGCGAGCGCGGCTCCAGCACCGCGCCGGAGAGGATGTGGGCCCCGACCTCGGACCCCTTCTCGACGATGCACACCGAGAGGTCCGAGTCGTGCTCCGCGCAGAGCTGCCTCAGCCGGATCGCGGTGGAGAGCCCCGACGGCCCCGCCCCGACGATGACGACGTCGAACTCCATCGACTCGCGTTCCACGTCCCCATCTCCTCCACGTCCGCGACGAGCATCTGTCGTGGGCATTGTCTTCGCGCTGCCGCAAGGGGCGCAAGTCAGTCTGCGGCAGCCCGGCAACTCCCGCCGATACCCGGACACGGACCGGATGAGCGGGAATTCCCGGCCTCCCTGACGACCCGGGCATCCGATCCCGGCGATTCACGGGACATGTTCGGACTGGGGCGGGAATTCCCGGTCTACGGCGCACACTCTCGCCCCCCGGAGCCGGCAGGCGGGCCGACGGCCACGATCGGCGGATCGGCGCGGAAGACCCAGACATCGCCGGGTCCGGGGTGTACCTGCCGGGCCCGGAAGAACATGTCCCGCGCTTCGAACGGGCGGTCGAGCTCGGACAGCAGGATGCCGTAGTTGAAATAGATGAGATGCAGATCGTCCCGCTCCAGCGGCCAGTATCCGGCCAAGGTGCGGGGGGAGACGCAGGGGGGGCGGGGGATCAGGCCCGGATCCCGGTCGAGAAGCGAGACGAGCGCCCGGAAGTCCGCGCGGGCCTCGTCGCGCCGTCCCGCGGCCATGCGGGCAATGGCCCGGTCGCGGCGATAGCGCAAGCGGGAGGGATCGGAGAGGAAGCGCGTCTCGGCGACGCGCAGCGCCCGCTCGGTATGGCCGGCGCGGATGAGCGCGTTGACGAAGTGGCTCGCGAGCCAGTCGGAGGCGGGCGCATGACGGGCGAGGTGCTGGAACCACGTGGCGTCGTTGGAGAAGAGGATGGAGAAGCGCGCGGTGGTGAGGCCGGCGGTCAGCAGGGCCGCCAGGCCGAGGCCGCGCAAGGCGCCCCGCCCGAGCGCGCGGGGAAGCCTGCGCGGCTGCCGCGACATGTGGTGCAGAGCCGCCAGCCCGGCTCCCACCGCCAGCGCCCACGGACCCAGCGACGCCAGGTAGCGGTACCGCGACCACGCGAGGGACATGTGGAGGGAGGGATGGTCCACGAATCCCAGCGTCGGCGAGAGGCATACCAGGAACCAGAGCAGTCCGATGAGCAGCGCGGATCGGCCGTATGGCCGGAGACGAAGGGCGACGGGCAGGACGATGCCCCAGGCGGCCAGCGCCGCCCAGCCCGCGAGGTCGGTGGGGGAGATCGTCCACGAGTGGAAGCGCAGGGGGGAGGGTCCGGGCACGAGGGTCAGGAAGAGGTGTGTCCAGGCGGCCCGGGCCGCCAGGAGGATCCGTTCCGTGAAGGAGAAGTCATGGACGGCCGGATCGGAGAGCCTGGCGAAGACGAACCACTGGAAGAGCGCCACGCCGACCAGGACCGCCTGCAGCAGGGCAAGACGCCCGGCGAGCCCCCGGGACAGGGGATCCCCCCGCCGGAGGTGGAGGAGCAGGAGGAGCATGGGCAGCACCACCGCCGTCGTCTTGCAGAGCATCCCCGCCGTACCCAGCAGGACCGTCCCGGCGACCGCCGGCCAGGCGGGAGGCCATCCCGAGGGTCGGTGGTGTTGGTGGCCGGATTGGCCGAACGGGGAGCGGACATGCTCTGAGCCGGGAACGGGCGAGAACGGCCGGAGCCATAGCCAGGCCGCCAGCAGGATGAAGGATGCGGGGAGGAGGTCCTTGCGGCCCATGACGAAGCCGACGGCCTCCATGGCCCCGGGATGCACCGCCCAGATCAGGGCCACGAGGAAGGGGCCGGGGACCCGCAGCCGGGCGAGGAGCCCCCATGCCAGCAGGGCGTTGCAGAAGTGGATCAGCAGATTCGTGCCGTGGAAGCCGGGCGCCTGGAACGACCCCCAGAGCCAGCGTTCCAGCCAGAACGAGGTGTAGAGCACGGGGAACCAGTGCACCTCGACCTCGGGAACGGCCGCCTCATGGGAGGACGCCGTGCCGGGCTGGAGCCAGATCGCCTTCAGGCCCTCCGGGCCGGTCAGGCGGGGGTTCGCCTCGACGAACTTGTAGTCGTCCCACGTGAAACCGCCGTGGAGCAGGGCGGGGGCATAGGCCGCGAGAACGGCGGCGAGCAGGAGAAGGCAGAGCCCCGAACGGCGGATGCCGGGCGCCCCTACGCGCACGGCCTCACCGGGATGGCGGACAACGCTCGGGCGTCAGGGGCACGTCCGGAAAGGTGTGGGGCCACTCCGTCAGGAGAGCCTCGAGATCGGATGTCGATCCAAGCAGCCAGCTCCCCGCCCGGGGGGGTTGCACCTTGGGATCGAGACCCAGGGCGTGCAACGCGCGAAGCCGGCGGTCCACGCTCTCCCGCTTCAGGTAGACCCCGAGGGATACCGCGTCGCGAAGCGGGCCGGCGGGGACCCATGCCACGTCGCCAATCCCCAGGTCCTTCTTCAGGGAGATCATCTTCTGCACCGCCTGCTTGCGGTCCTCGAACGGCCCCAGATACACGCGATAGTGAGAGGACCGGCTCTGGAAGGACAGCACCCGCGCGTTGCGCGCCTGGATCCAGTCCAGGACCTCGGCGGGCGGCGTGTCGGGCCAGGGGCCTGCCAGGAAACATGCGGGCGTCTCCGGGGAGGGAGGCGCCGGAACCGAAGACACGTTCTCCGGAGACGGCAGGGAGGAGGATGCCGCGGGAAGCGGAGGTTCCGGCGTTGCTCCGGGGGACGGCGGGGGAGACGCCGGGGAAAGCGGTGGTGAGGAGGAAGCGGTTGGATCGGAAGAAGGCGGGGGGTCGGCCGGGGCGGTGGAGTCGACCCGGGCTTCGGTCGTTGCCGCGGATTGGGCAGGGGCCGCTGGTTCGATCGGCGCCACGGCTTCGGTCGTTGCCGCGGATTGGGCGGGGGCCGCTGGTTGGGCCGGCGCCACGGCCTCGGCCGTTGCCGCGGATTCAGTCGTGCTCGTGGGAGACGCGGAGCCTGCCGGTTCCGCGGGAACGACCTCGAGGACCGGAGGGGGGGTTGGAACGTCGGAAGACAGCGGCGTACCGGACTGCACGGAAAGAGCCGGAACGTCGGGCGAGGGCGCTTCGGCGCCCGCGTTGCGGCGCAATGCGCGGACCCGCTGGTAGGCGTGCGCCGCGAGCGCACGGTAGACGTCGCCCAGATTGGCCCATACCCCCGCATCCTCGGGCCAGAGCCGGGTCGCATGCTCGAGGCGGGTACGGGCCTCCGCAGGCCGCCCCGCGGCCCAGGCGGAAAGGGCCCGGCCGGACGCGAGCGTCGGCGCCGGCCCTTCGGACGTTTCGATTTCGTCGAACACCCGGGCGGCCTCCGCCCCCTCTCCGGCACGCAGATGCAGCACGCCCTGAAGGAAGCGCACGTCGTAGGTGTCGCCCAGGCCCTGGCTCCTGAGCTCGTCGAGCAACGTCTGCGCGCGGGCGTTGTCGTCCTCGCGGAGCGCGGCCACCACGTCGTCCACGGTGGGGGAGGACGCTGCTACAAGGGGAATGCAGACGAGCGACAACGTCAGGGCGGGGAGGATGCGGCGCCTGCCGGGACGAAGACGAATCATGGCCTCGGTGCGCCTCTCATGTTCGAGCCCGATACCGGGCTTCCGGCGGCGCCGGATGCTGCGTGTCCCACGCGAACCGAAGACTCCGGCTCGCCGCGCAACGTCCCCCGGAAAGTATCGTCCGCCCTTGCGTGGCAGCCAACAACTTTCAGTGTAGCCAAGACGGAGAAAATCAACAAGATAGGGCCATATGACTCGAAACACGCTGCGACCCCGAAAAAACGCCTGCCTCTGCGCCGGAACGAATCAGCCGTGATGATGATCCGGCGGGTGGCTGAACATCGAAGCAGGGACGTTTATCATGTTTCCTTCGCCACCGCCTTCGGATGTCTCGCCATGACGGATTCGAATCCCGAGCCGCGCCGCCAGCGCCGCGGCATCTACCTGCTTCCCAACCTCTTCACCACCGCCGCCCTGTTCGCGGGGTTCTACGCGATCGTCGCGGCGATGGACGCGCGTTTCGAGGCAGCCGCCGCGGCGATCTTCGTCGCGATGGTGCTCGACGGGGCGGACGGACGCATCGCGCGACTGACCAATACCCAGAGCGCCTTCGGGGCCGAGTACGACTCGCTCTCCGACGTCATCTGTTTCGGTCTTGCCCCGGGCCTCCTCGTGTACGAATGGGGGCTGTCGGGCATGGGCAAGCTCGGGTGGGTGGCCGCATTCTTCTTCACCGCGGCGGCGGCGTTGCGGCTCGCCCGGTTCAACACCCAGCTCGGAACCACCGACAAGCGGTATTTCCAGGGGCTGCCGTGCCCGGCCGCGGGGGCGGCGGTGGCGGGATTCGTCTGGTTCGCGACCGACTACGGAGTGCCGGGTGAAGAGATCGCGCTCGTCGCGTTCGCAATGGCCATCGCGACCGCCGGGCTGATGGTCTCGAACGTACGGTTCCACAGCTTCAAGAATCTGGATCTGCGCGGGCGCGTGCCGTTCATGACGATTCTCGTGGTGGTGGTGCTGTTCGTGTTCGTATCGATCGATCCGCCGCTGGTGCTCTTTCTCGGCATGCTCGCATACGTGGGGTCCGGGCCCATCCTTACGCTGTGGACCATTCGCAGGCGTCGCGCCGCGCGCCGCGCGGGCGCGGGGGCCGGCGAGTCGCGACGCGATGCCGGGACGGACTGAGGATCGAGCCCCGCGATCCGGAGACCGGGGTGCCGCATCCTTCGCGCGCCCATCTCGACGCGATCGGGATCCCGGTCTGGGTACGGCGCGGCGTGGCCCGTGCCGCGAGACGGGCCGAGGCCCCCCGCATCGAGGTCCCCCGTGCAACCGCCGCGATCACGGTCCCCGCGGCGCAGGTGCTGGAGACCATCGATGCGCAAGTGCGCGATTGCCGGAAGTGCGGGCTACATCGAGAGCGGACGCACACCGTATTCGGCGTGGGCCGGCCGGATGCGGCGTGCATGTTCATCGGAGAGGCTCCCGGGGCGGAGGAAGACGCCCGCGGCGAGCCGTTCGTGGGCCGCGCCGGCAAGCTGCTCGACGCGATGCTGGCCGCCATCGGCCTCGGTCGCGGCGACGTCTACATTGCGAACATCGTCAAATGCCGGCCACCGCGCAACCGCGACCCCCACACCGACGAGATCACCGCCTGCTCGGGGTACCTCAAGCGTCAGATCGAGGCGGTCTCTCCGCGTCTGCTGGTCGCGGCCGGCAGGGTCGCGGCGCAGTCGCTCCTGTCGACGACGAAGCCGATCGGACAGCTTCGCGGGCGCAGCTTCCGGTACGGAGAAGACCGCCTCCCGGTGCTCGTCATGTACCACCCCGCGTACTTCTTGCGCAGTCCGCTCGAGAAGCGCAAGGCATGGGATGATCTGGTGCGGCTGCGTTCGATGCTCTCCGATCATGCCGCGAGCGCCCCATGAACGCCGTCGCCCGCGCACTCCCGGAGATCACGTTTCGTCCGATGTGCGAGGCAGACCTCGACGAGGTCCTGTCCATCGAGCGCGAGGCCTGTGAATTCCCCTGGTCGAGGGAGATTTTCCGGGACTGCCTGCGGGTCGGTCACAGTTGCCGGGTGCTTGAATCGGACGGCGCGGTGAATGCGTACGGGATGCTGCAGATCGCCACCGGCAGGTCACGCCTGCTCAATCTCTGCGTTCGCAAGCGGCTTCGTCGCCGGGGGCTCGGCCGGCGGCTGCTTTCCCTCCTGATCGAGGTCGCCCGCTCCCACTCCACCGACTCCGTGGTCCTGGAGGTGCGCCCGAGCAACGCTGTCGCGCGACGCCTGTACGGCTCCATGGGGTTCACCAGGGTGGGGGTCAGCCGTGGCTACTACCCCGCGCGGAACGGCCGCGAGGATGCGGTCATCCTTGCGCTCGCGCTCTCATGAAGCCGTCCACGCTTCCGGCACGTCTCGACCCGGGACGCGGCGAGCGTCCTGAATGAACGTCCTCGCGTTCGACATCGAGACGGTGCCCGACGTCGATTCGGGCCGCCGATTGCTGGCGCTCGACGGGCTCGGCGACGCCGAGGTCGCCAGGATCATGCGCCAGCGCCAGCAGCAGGCGTCGGGGACGGAGCTGATGCGCCACCACCTGAACCGGATCGTGGCGATCGCGGTGGTCCTGAGATCCGGAGAGCGCTTCAGGGTGTGGGCCCTGGGTGGCGCCGAGTCTTCGGAACGCGATCTGGTGGAGAGATTCTTCGACGGGATCGAGCGGTACTCGCCGAACCTCGTCTCGTGGAACGGCGGCGGCTTCGATCTCCCGATCCTGCACTACCGGGCAATGCTTCACGGGGTCAGCGCTCCGCGCTACTGGGAGTCCGGCGACGACGATCAGAGCTTTCGCTGGAACAACTATCTCAATCGGTTTCACGCGCGGCACACCGATCTGATGGACGTGCTCGCCGGCTATCAGCCCCGCGCGTCCGCCCCTCTCGACGAGATCGCGCAGATGCTGGGCTTTCCCGGGAAGCTGGGGATGGACGGCTCCGGGGTGTGGGATGCGTATGCCGCCGGCGAAGTCGAGCGCATCCGGGCGTATTGCGAAGTCGATGCGCTGAATACGTTTCTCGTCTATCTCCGCTACGAGCTGATGCGCGGACGGCTCTCCCGGGACGCGTACGAGCGCGAATGCGAAGTGGTGCGGGAGGGGTTGAGAGACGACGCCCGCGGCCACCTCACGGAGTTTCTCCAGGCCTGGGCGCCGTCGTCCTGATCGCGAGACCGCGATGCTGACGGGAACGGCGGTGGAGCTTGACGTCGGCGACGCCGGGATGGGGGTGATCGACTGCGATGAATGAACCCGCGGCGCCGGCTCCGATCAGGACCCTGTCGGGGGTGCTGGCGAACCAGATCGCGGCGGGAGAGGTCGTGGAGCGCCCCGCGTCCGTGGTCAAGGAGCTCGTGGAGAACGCCCTCGATGCGGATGCGAAGACGATCGCCATCGAGCTCGAAGTCGGCGGGGCCCGCCTGATCCGGGTGCGCGACGACGGGTTCGGGATCCCCTCCGGGGAGCTCGTACTGGCGCTGTCGCGCCATGCGACCAGCAAGATCGCGAGCCTCGACGATCTCGACCGCATCGCGAGCATGGGATTTCGCGGAGAAGCGCTGCCGAGCATCGCCTCGGTGTCGAGGCTCGTCCTGGAGAGCCGGCCGCGGGACGCGGCCACCGGCGCGCGGGTGCGCGTCGACGGCGGGGTGGTGTCGGCGGTGGAGCCTGCGGCGTCGAAGATCGGGACCTCGGTGGAGGTGCGCGATCTGTTCTTCAACGTCCCGGCCCGCCGCAAGTTCCTGCGCACCCCCCGCACCGAGCTCCGCCATGCCGAGGATGCGGTGCGCCGCCTCGCCCTCGCGCGCCCCGACGTCTCGTTCACGCTCCACCACGATGCCCGCCGGGTGCTGGAGGCGACCCGCCGGATGGAGTCCGCGCGCCGACTCTCGCGCCTGCTGGGCGAGGAGTTCGCGGCAGGCACGCTGGAGCTCTCCTTCGACGCGGGCGATTTTTCGATGCACGGATTCCTGGCTCCGCCGGGCGCGGCGCGGTCCCGCCCGGACCTTCAGTTCCTCTTCGTGAACGGACGCAGCGTGCGCAACGACGTCGTGCGACACGCGGTTCGGGTCGGGTTCGGCGACACCCTTGCGAGCGCAGGCCATCCGGCGTTCGTGCTCCACCTCGGCATCGATCCGGCCGCGGTCGACGTCAACGTGCACCCGACCAAGCACGAAGTCCGCTTCCGCGAGCCCCGCCACGTCCATGACTTCGTCCGCCACGCGATCGCGCGGGCGCTGGGCGGGTTCAGCTCGGAGGCGTCCCCGGAGACCACCGCCCTGACGCTCGATGCCGGCACGCCGTCTTCCGGAATCGCCGCGCCGGGGCCGGAGGCTGCAACACCGGTGACGGGAGCCGCCGTGCCTGGGACCGGCACTGCCGCACCGGGGACAGGCGCCGGCGCGCCAATGTCCTATCCGGCCCATCACCCGGGCGGTGGCGCGCGCCCCGGCGCAGGCCAGGTCCGGGATCATCTCGCCGCGTACGCAGCGCTGTCGTCGCTCTCCCGCGCCGCGGGGTCCGGCGCAGCCCCCGGGCGGGTACGCCTCGGCGACCACGTGCTCGTCGAAGGCCGCGGGGCGCTTCTGCTGATCGATCTCTGCACCGGGCGCCGGGCGCTGGTCCGCGATCGGCTCGATGAAGCCGCGCGGGCGTCCGCCCCGGTGTCGCGACCTCTGTTGATTCCCCATACGCAGGCAGCGCCCGAGGGCGTCGCCGACGCGGTGGACGAGGCGAGCGCATCGCTCCGGTCGCTGGGGGTGGAAATCCGCCGCGGTGCGCCCGGTTCCATCACGCTTCGGGCGATCCCCGCGTGCCTCGCCGGAGTCGCGCCGGACAGACTGCTCCATGCCGCCGCCGGCTGGGCGAAAACGTCCGGTTCGGTGGCGACGCTCGTCGATGCACTCGCAGCGCTCGCGGAGTCGAGCCCCTTCGATGGCGACACCGGCGACGTCATCGACGCGGCGGTCGGGGATCGGCTCAGCGCCGGGGTGGTCGCCATCGACGAGGCGATGCTGCGCCACTTGTTCGCCGACGCGGCGCGGCGATGACCGGATGCGGCTCGTCGCGGCATGCGGCGCCCGCGGACGTGGCGATACAAATGCCCGCGGACACTGAAGCTTCGCCCCACGGACCAATCCCATGAGCGCCAGGTCCGGCGATATCGGGGCGAGCGACTTCGATCGGGAGGCCGATGCGGATCACGGCGCCGGCCCCGTCATTTTCCTGATGGGACCCACCGCGGCCGGCAAGACCGGGATTGCGGCGGCGCTCGCCGAACGCGGTCCCTTCGAAATCGTGAGCGTGGACTCCGCGCTGGTGTTTCGGCACCTGGACCTGGGCACGGGCAAGCCCGCCCGCGATGTGCTGGCCCGAGCGCCACATCGACTCATCGACATTCGTGATCCGGACGAGCGCTACTCGGCGGCCGAGTTCCGTGACGACGCCCTGTGCGCGATCGCGGACATCCGGGCTTCGGGCCGGGTGCCGCTCCTCACCGGCGGCACGGGACTCTACTTTCGGACGCTGGAGAAGGGTCTCGCGGTGCTGCCGCCGGCGAACCCCGCGGTGCGGGCCGGGATCGAGCGTGAGGCGGCGCGCGCGGGGTGGCCGGCACTGCACACGCGGCTTGCCGGCATCGATCCGGCGTCGGCGCGCCGTATCCATCCGAACGATCCGCAACGCATCCAGCGGGCGCTGGAGGTGCACGCGCTCACCGGCCGGCCGATGTCGGCGCTGCTCGCCCGCGGGCGCCGCGGCGGCCTCGCCGGGCCGGTGTGCCGCATCGTAATCGAGCCGGCAGATCGAGAGACACTCCACCGGGACATCGCAGCCCGGTTTCTGCGGATGCTCGACGCCGGCCTGGTCGGCGAGGTCGTCGAGTTGAAACGACGCTGGCATCTGACGGAACAGAGCGCCTCGATGCGCCTGGTCGGCTACCGGCAGGTGTGGGCGCACCTCGCGGGGCTATGCACGCGCGAGGAGATGACGTCGCGGGCGATTGCCGCGACCCGCCAGCTCGCGCGGCGCCAGCTTACGTGGCTGCGCTCGGATCGGACCGCGGTCCGCTTCGATTGCCACGCGCCGGACGCCGCGGCGCGCGTTGCCGCGTACGCCGAGTCGTTCGTCGAGTGCGCCGGAAGCCCTGCATGACAGGGCGGGCCGCGAGGCGCAGCGGCGTTGCGTCGAATCAACCTCCGGCGAGCCCTTCGGATCGATCGCGCTCGGCGAACCATCCCTCCAGAATGACCTGCGCCGCGACCGGATCGGGGCCGTCGCGGCGCGATCCGCTCTCGATGAGGCGGGTCCAGGCTTCGCGGGTGGAGAGCCGCTCGTCGGCGAGGTGGACCGGCAGTCCCGAGCGTGCGTGCAGACGGTTCGCGAACCGGCGCGCCCGGGCGGTGATCCCCTGGTCGGTGCCGTCCATGTTGAGCGGCAGTCCGACCACCAGAGCGTCGGGCTTCCAGGTGTCGATGAGCCGGTCGATGGCGTTCCAGTCCGGCTTCGTCCCCCGGGCCGGAACCGTCTCGAGCGGGGTCGCGGTGCGGGTCACGGTCTGTCCAATCGCGATCCCGATCCGCTTCTCGCCGAAATCGAATGCGATGAGGGTCTTCGTCCTGTCCGTCATGCCGGTTCGTGCCGAATTCGGACGGCCAGTCAACGCTGCCCGGACCGCGCGGGGCAGGGACACCCGGGATCGATGCGGGCGACCGCCGTCTTCATCGCATGGTAGCGCATCCCGTGGCGGGACTGGCGCAACGGCAGGAAACATCGAAGAATGGAGGCATCAGTCAACCCGAGGCGGAGCATCGGAGCGGCGAGACGCCGCCCGCTACACCGTCCGGTGGTCGATTCAGAGGGAGCGAGCGATGCGACCGGAAGGGAAGACCGCGGTCATCCGGGCGCCGGACAGGGTCCGGGCCAGGGTTCGGGTAGCGGCCGCATGAGAACCCATGCGCGAGTCGTCGTCATCGGCGGCGGCGTCACCGGTTGCAGCGTGCTCTACCACTTGGCGGGCGCGGGCTGGACCGACTGCCTGCTCATCGAACGCAGCGAGCTGACGTCGGGATCGACCTGGCATGCGGCGGGCGGAACCGGCGCGCTCGCGGCGAGCGCGACGATGACCTGGCTGCACAAGTACTCGTTCGAGCTCTATCCGAAGCTCGAAGCGGAGACCGGCCAGTCATGCGGCTTCCATCACGTGGGCGGAGCGATGCTCGCACGCACCGGGCGGCGCATGGAGGAGCTCGAGCTGTTCCGCTCGAAGGCGCGCCGGGTGGGCTTCGCGCCGCGGTGGCTCGACGAGGCGGAAGCCAGGGCGCTCGTACCGATCCTCGATCCGTCCGGCGTGAAGGGCGTGCTGTACGACGCGAACCGCGGGCACGTCGATCCGAGCGGCGTCACCCATGCGTTCGCGAAGGGCGCGCGTGATCGTGGCGCGGAGATCGTGCGCCACTGCCCGGTGCTGGAGACCAATCCGCGCCGCGACGGCGCCTGGGAGGTGGTGACGGAGCAGGGCACCGTCGTCGCCGAGCACGTGGTGAACGCGGCCGGGCTGTGGGCGCGCGAAGTGGGAGCGCTGGCAGGGATCCGGCTGCCCCTGATGCCCGTCGAGCACCATTACCTCGTCACCGAGCCGATCCCGGAGATCGAGGCGATGGAACGCGAGCTTCCGCTCATGAACGACGCCGACGCGGAGTTCTACATGCGCCAGGAAGGCCAGGGCCTGCTGCTCGGGGTGTACGAATCGCCCTGCACGCATTGGGCGGTGGAGGGGACCCCCCGCGACTTCGGTCACGAGCTGCTGCCCGACGACCTCGCGCGCATGGAGCACAACATGGCGCAGGCGGTGGAGAGCGTGCCGGTGCTCGGGCGGGCGGGGATCAGGCGGGTGGTCAACGGCCCGATGATCTTCTCCCCGGACCTCAACCCGCTGGTCGGGCCGTATCCGGGGCTGCGCAACTATTGGTGCGCGTGCGGGGTGATGACCGCGTTCAGCCAGGCCGCGGCGGTCGGGAAGGTGCTCACCGAGTGGATGACGAACGGCGACCCGGGCCTGGACTTCTTCATGTGGGACGTGACCCGGTACGGCGAGTGGGCCGGGCGCGCGTACACCATGGCGCGCACCGCGGACATGTACTCCACCCGCTTCCGGACCCATTACCCCTACGAGGAGCGTGAGGCGGGGCGTCCGGTGCGCACCACACCGATCCATCCCCTGCTGAAGGAGGCGGGCGCGGTGTTCGGGGCGAGCTGGGGCTACGAGTATCCGCTGTGGTTCGCGCCGGCGGGCGGGAAGGCGCGGGACGAGCTGACCTTCCGGCGTCCGAACTGGTTCGGTCCGGTGGGGGAGGAGGCGCGGGCCGTACGGGCGTCGCTGGGGCTGTTCGAGACCTCCATCTACGGCAAGTACTCGGTGCGCGGCCCGCGGGCGGGAGAGTGGCTGGATCGGATCATGGCCAACCGCATGCCGGCCGAGGACGGACGCATCGTACTGACGCCGATGCTGAACGAGGCCGGGCGCCTCATCGGGGACTTCAGCGTCGCCCGGCTCGGTCCGGAGGAATACTTCCTCGTCGGCGCCGGCAGCACCGAGCGTTTCCACCTGCGGTGGTGGGAACGGTTCCTGCCGGCGCAAGGCGTCACCCTCGAATCCATGATGACCCGGCTCGCCGGCTTCGCGATCGCCGGGCCGCAGGCCCGCGCCCTGCTCGAACGGCTCGCCGACCGCGACGTCTCGAACCGCGCGTTGCCCTTCTTCACCGGCGCCCGGATGCAGCTCGGCCCGGCTCCGGAGGTCATCGTGCTGCGGATCTCGTACTCCGGCGAGCTCGGCTACGAGCTGTACCTGCCCCCCGAACACCAGATCCCGCTGCTGCTCGCGCTGCGCGAGGCGGGCGCCGATCTCGGGCTTCGCCACGCGGGGATGCGGGCCCTGGGCTCGTTGCGCCTGGAGAAGGGGTTCGCGGGATGGGGGCGGGAGCTGTCGCCGGACTACGACCCGTTCCAGGCCGGACTCGGCCGGTTCGTCAAGGTCGACAAGAAGAAGTTCGTCGGGCGCGAAGCCGCGTTGCGGGCTGCCGGGCGCGAGCCGGAAGAGCGTCTGGTGCTGTTCGAGATCGACGCCGCCGATGCCGATCCATGGGGCGGGGAGCCGGTGCTGCGCGACGGCGAGTGCGTGGGCTACCTGACGTCGGCCGGCTACGGCCACTGCGTCGGCAAGACCCTTGCGCTGGGATACGTCCACGGCGACGCGGTCTCCTCCAACGCGGCGTATGACGTCGAGGTGATCGGCAGGCCCCGGCCCGCGCGCCGGCTCGAACGCCCACACGTCGATCCGGAAGGGAAGCGGATGCGGGGCTGAACGGGAAGCCTCGGGCAGCGATTCGGGCGCCAGCGGAAACGCTCACGATTCCCGGAACGCATGGGCGAGACAGCTCATGCACCGATTGAAGTGCTCGAGGCCGCCGCCGATACCCATACCCAATCCTGTCAGCACACACGGAACAGGGTTACAGGGTCAGATTCCGGTTCGCACGGAGATAGCGCTCCAACGCATCCTGCCACGGCGGCATGGCCCCGAACGCGGCCGAGACCTTGGTGTTGTCGAGCGTGCTGTAGCGCGGGCGCGCGGCACGGGTGGGATACTCCCCGCTCGAGCAGGGGGTGACGGCGGCCTCGACCCCGGCGAGGCGGACGATCTCGCGCGCGAACTCGAACCAGGTCGCCGAGCCGTCGTTGACCACGTGATAGAGCCCCGGCTCGCAACCATCCGCCAGCATCCGCAGGAGGATGGTTGCGACGTCGGCGGTGGCGGTCGGAGACATGGTCTGGTCGTGGACGACCCGGAGCGATCCCTTCTCCCGCCCGATGCGGATCATGGTCTCCACGAAGTTGCCGCCCTTGCCGCCGGCCCCGGCCGTCCCGAACAGCGAGGCCACGCGGAGGATGACGGCATCCTCGCAAGCGAGCCGCGCGAGCGTTTCGCCCAGCGCCTTGGAGGCGCCGTAGACGTTGACCGGCGCGATCGGATCGTCCTCGCGGAATGGCCAGGTACGGGCGGCATCGCCGCCGAACACGTAATCGGTGCTGACGTGGAAGAACCGTGCCCCTCTGGCGGCGCACGCCCGCGCCATGGCGCGCACCGCGTGTGCGTTGACGGCGAAGGCGGGGGCGGCTTCCTCCTCCGCCCTGTCCACCAGATTGTGCGCAGTGGCGTTGACGAGAACGTCGAAGTCCAGGCCGCCGAGGACACGTTCGACCGCTCCCGGCGCCGCAACGTCCAGTCGGTCGCGCGCCAGCGGGCGCAACTCGAATGGCTCTCCGGCCTGAACGTGGGCGCGAATGACGTCGTGTCCGAGCTGGCCGTTCGGACCGAGCAGTAACACTCTCGGATGCATGACCTCGATTCAATCCCTCGTTGCGGGGGGGAGGCCAACGCCCTGGCGCCGGCCGTCCTCGAAGCCACCCCCGCGGACCGCCTGCCACCACCGGCGGTTCTCCAGATACCAGCGGACGGTGCGCCCGAGACCTTCATGCAGATCGATCGTCGGCCGCCACCCCAATTCATCACGCACGCGGCGGGCATCGATGGCATAACGGTGATCGTGCCCCGGACGATCCGCCACGAAGGTGATGAGGTTGGCGTGAGGGCGCCAGGCACTCTCGGGCACGAGCTCGTCCATCCAACCGCAGATTGCCCGCACCATGTCGATGTTCGCCATCTCCGCGTCCGCCCCGATGTCATAGGTTCGCCCGGGCGCTCCCGCGCGCGCAATCCGCTCCAGGGCGTGCGCATGGTCTTCGACGAAGAGCCAGTCACGCACGTTCCTGCCATCGCCGTAGACGGGAATGTGCCTCCCTTCCAGGGCGGCCAGGATGGTGACCGGGATCAGCTTCTCCGGAAGCTGGTAGGGGCCGTAATTGTTGGAGCAATGACTGATCATGACGGGCAGGGCGAAGGTGCGGCGCCAGGCGCGGGCGAAATGGTCCGACGCCGCCTTGCTCGCGGAGTAGGGCGAGTTGGGCCGGTAGGGGGAGGCCTCGGTGAAGATGCCCGTGGCCCCGAGCGAGCCATAGACCTCGTCGGTAGAAACGTGCAGAAAGCGAAATGCTTCCCGCGCCCGCGGCCCCAGCCCATGCCAGTACTCGGTGGCGGCCTGGAGCAGCGTCACGGTTCCCTGCACGTTGGTGGTCACGAAGTCCATGGGACTGTCGATGGAGCGATCGACGTGGGACTCGGCAGCAAGATGGATCACTGCGTCCGGCCGCGTTTCCGCGAAGGCTCGGCGCACGGCTTGGCCGTCCCGCACGTCGGCCTCCCGGAATGCGTGATTCGGGGCGTCCAACGCTGGCCCGAGCGATTCCCGGTGACCGGCGTAGGTGAGCGCGTCGAACGTCACGACTTCCTCACCGGCCGCCACCAGACGCCGCACCACGCAGGAGCCGATGAATCCCGCTCCACCCGTGACCAGAAACTTCACGTCGTTTCCCGTGGAGCCTCGGGCCGACAAGAAAAGGGACTGTCGATCTCGGCCAGTCTCGGCAGATCGCCGTCCTTCGTCGAAAGAACCGCCGTCGCGGTGTCCAGCGGCCACCGGATCGCCAAATCCGGATCGTTCCACAACAGCCCCTCGTCATGCTCCGGCGCGTAGTAGTTGCTGACCTTGTAGATCACTTCGGTATCCGGCTCGAGGGTCATGAAGCCGTGGGCGAAGCCGATCGGTACCAGGAGCTGGTTCCACGCCTCGGCCGACAGGACCGCGCTCACGTGCCGGCCGTAGGTGGGCGAGCCCCGGCGCAAGTCCACCGCGACGTCGAACACTGCTCCCCGCGCCACCCGCACCAGCTTGTCCTGGGCGAAGGGCGGCGTCTGGAAGTGCAGTCCGCGTACCGTCCCCTTCTCGGCCGACGACGAGTGGTTGTCCTGCACGAAGTCGATGTCGATGCCGGCCTGGGCGAGCGAGTGCCGGTTGTACACTTCGGAGAAGAAGCCGCGATGGTCGCCGTGCTTGCCTGGCGTCAGCATCTTCACGGCCGGAATGTTCGAATCTTCGACCCGCATCGTCTGCCTCACCGGATTGATTGAGCCGCCCCGGGAATCCCGGAGACTACGATCGTCGAGTCCTCGGGAGGCAGAAGCGGGCGAAGGAAATACTCTCCGAAAACGGGCAACCCCGAAGACCGGCGGCTGATATGACTGCATCCATGATCGGTCAATTCGGGCTGCACACGACGGCATTGTCGTCTACTGTGCGGTGATTCGTCCCTGCACCGGGAAAATCGTCGGCAAGATCTTCGATTGGCCATATCGGCGCCCCCGCCCGGTCGTCTCCAATGTAAAGATCGCGATCCGGGAGGATGCGCCGCAGAACGTCGACAGCGCGCTCAGGCATTCTCACGACGGGTTTGTATCGCCAGATGCGATAGCAGACCGCGCCGCACCGGAGCAGGCTCAGGCCAAGCAGGCCGGCGAGACTTCGCATGTCTCCGGGATGTGTGCGCCAATCGACGACGGCCGCCAGCCGCCGATGGATCCGCTGCGTCGCAACCATCTGTTCGTCTCGGTGTACTTCTGAGACGGCGCCTCGAGACCGGCGGTACTCGTAGAGCAGCGCTTCCACCATTGCGGGCTTGAAGAACCGGATCCAGCTCGACCACAGGTGGTAGTCCTCGCAGTGCCGGTAAGCCGTTTCGTGGCTGTAGCCGCCGAGAAGGCGGTGCACGGAGGTCAAGGCGACGACGCTGCCGTGCGGAAACGGGCACCACCCCCGCTCCACGGCAAGCTGCAGGACGTTCTCCCAGCCGTCATGACGCACATGCTCCTCCAATGCCCGTCCCTGCGCGTCGACGACGGTCATGCCGGTGGCGACCAGAGACAAATCCGGGTCGTCTCGGAAGCGGCCCGCCTGCGCGGCGATCTTCCCGGGAAGCCATCTGTCGTCGGCGTCGAGCCGCGCGATCAGCTCGTGCCTCGCTTCCCGGATCCCGGTGTTCAAGGCGTGGACCAGACCGTCGTTGCGCTCGCTCCTGATCCAGCGAACCGCCGGCGACTCCGGCATCTCCGCGCTTCGCATCGCGTCTCGCACCGGCGTCGGACTGCCATCGTCGATCACCAATATCTCGAACGCGCCCGGATACGTCTGATCGAGCGCCGACTCCAGCGCCCGGCGAAGAAGATGCACAGAGGCGGGATCAGTGGAGCGCATGAAGACCGGCAGTACGACGGAAATCGAGGCTGGCGGCGTGGCCGTCGTCGTCACCGGCCACGGCCCCCGGGTCGTTCTTCACGACGTTGCCTGGCCTCGGCCCAGATTTCATGCGCAGTGCGCACAATGCTGTCCGTCCATCGCGGGCGCCGCGACTCGGCCCAGTCGAAATCCAGGAGGTCGCGTTGAAACCGTGTCAAACCGTCTTCCGTCGCGTAGGCAATCTTCCGGGCCTTGTCCTTCACTTGGGAAAAATTCTTCTTATTCAATTTCGGGTACCGCTTGTCGACCGCGGAGAGTTGGCCGTCGCCGTAGATTCGATACTCCGAAACCGTCTCGGCGATGAATTGAAAACGCGCCCCGGCGCCCCACAGGGTCAGAAGGAAATCCCAGTCGTCGAAATAATGCAGGTGCTCGTCGAATCGTACGTCACAGTGGCGCACGAACTCGGTGGAAAGAACGTAGCTGTTGCAGGTGATGAAGTTCTCCGCAACCAGACAGCTCGACGGCAGCGGCATGTGGCCAGCCTCGATCGCCTGCCAGGGAAAGCGCTTGTTCGACATTCCGTACACGATATCGGCGCCGCTCCACGCCAGCGCGTCGCTCATTCGCGAAGCGAAGCACGGATAGAAGATGTCGTCGTCGTCGAGAAAACAGAGATAGTCGAACCGATCGGACCGCCCGGAGACGTAGTCGAGAGCCACGTTGGCGGGATAGCCTAGCCGTCGACCGGGCTTGAGATCCTCGCTGGCGAGCAGAACGTCCGTCGAGCCCCTGCCCGAGAGCTGATCTTCGACGGCCCGCAAGTCGTCCTCGCTGCCATGCACGATGACCACCGGCGTCAAGCGTGACTGGATGCGGACGGACTCGACCGCCTCCGCCAGCAGCTCCGGGCGCCTGTTCTGGGTACGGACGATGGCGGCGCCGCGGAGCTGGCGGGGTTGCGGCGAACACGGCCGGACCTTCGCCGCGGCGTCCCGTTCCCGTCCCTCCTGCAGGCTCAGGAACCGCCGCAGGTACTTGCGCTGGATGCGCTGGTGGCCAATCTTTTGACGTCCGGCCCGGGAAACGGACTGGGTCCGAGCGTGCCAGCGATACCGGTAGAGCGGATCAGGTATCTTCATAATAGGCTCCTGCATGGCCGTGCGAAGAGCGAATTCGTAATCCTGACACGACTCGAAGTATGGATCCAAATAACCGACGTCCTCGAACAGATCGCAGCGTATCGCCTTCAGATGACCGGCCATCATGCCGATGTCGGCCAGACGATCGATGGAGAATTCGTTGCCTCGAAACCGCAATGTGTTCCCCTGTTCGTCGATGTCGACCATAGAAGACGATATGTAGCGGCAGCGTGGGAACCGCTCGATGTAATGCTTCAGAACCGTAATCGCGTTCTGCTCGATCTCGTCGTCGCAGTCGAGAAACAACGTCCACCGGTGTCGGCTGTGCCGGATACCGGTATTCAGCGCATCCACGATGCCACCGTTCCCGTCCGGACGAATCTGCCGGGTGGCGCGGCGAAGACGCTCCGGGATTCGCCGTGCCAACTCATCATTGGAGACGATGGGGTCGTCGTTGACGATCACCCATTCCAGCGCCGATCCGGCTGTATTTTCCTCCCGGGAGAGCCGACTGACCGACTCGGCGGTTTTCCTGAACAAGTCGAGGTGTCGGTGGAACGGGGTCATGATCGTGAAGCCGCCACAATCGGCCATCTCCACGGCGGAGCCCGGGGGCTCACGGGACGCCAGAAACGTGCGAATCTCGTCGATTGGGCCGTAACGCAGAGCAAGCTGTGCAAGATCATCTTCGTCGTTTTCCGTCTCGCCGCCGGGAAGATATCGGGTCTGTATCTGGCGAGTCCCATTCTCGTATGCTTGTTTTGCGAGACGTCGAATGACTCGTGGCGGGCGGGCGGCGCCCCCCACCATTGTTTCTTCAGGCCGTAATTCCCGCCCAGCGTACCAACCCTTGGTCAACTGCCCCTGCATCGCGAACGGGCGAAGCCGTTCCAAATGCGCCGGCGAAGCACCCCTCGACGCCGCCGCGACCCCTCCATCGGGGATATTGGGGCGATGCGGTCCGATCATCCAGTCGAATCCGGATTTTTCGGCGAGCAGGATGATGATTCGTTCGATGGAGTGTTGCAAAGCGCCGCCTAGCTGGCCCGTCTCCGATTCGAATTGATTCAGGCCGATGAACTCCCGATTCGCGAGCTCCGACAGTGCCCGGACCCGGAACCAGAACATCGACCCGGCCGGAAAGACGAACTCGTACCGGTCGATCTGACCGGCTTCTCCCATCCGTATCAGAAGATTGTTGAGCCAGAATCTATCGTCTTGGTGAAAACAAGGATTTCCCAACCATAGTGGGGAATATGGAGGAACAACAAGGCCCAGACGTTCGTTCCGGGAAAACGTCCGAACGATTTCCTGTATGTCCCCTGGGAAATTCAACAAGGATTCGAGCAAACGAATACCCCATTCACTGCTGTCGGACCTGTGAGCCGATTTCTTGGTATGAATCTTGCAAGCGATTTCATAGCCATTCTCGAGGACCAGAGGAAGTACCTGTAGAAAGGGACGAATGTCACGCCCCCGGTTTTCACACAACATGACGTACAGGCCCGGCAGGCGTTCTTCCAGGTAATCAAGCATCTTCATGGAGATCGTGTCGTGAGTCGTCACGAATACGTCGATGTCGCCGAGTACGGGTTCCAGAAACTCGGAAACGATACGTTCCGCAACGTCTTCGTAATAGACGTGAAACACGATGCAAACATCGCTGGTTTTCGTGAACCTGGAATTCAGATCAGCCACGCGGGCCGCTACGCTTCGATTTCGCGCAGCTCCTGTTTCCGTGGAGCATCCTGAACGCCGCCGTTCGGCCCCTGAGCCGCCCGCATCGAGCGTTGGCCGGCTTGCTCGCGGCGTCGCGAGGCGGTCGCGCACGGAGCTGATGGCCGACCAGTCCCGATAGGCAGCGGTGTGCCTGAACAGGAACGGAATCGACCGAAAGAGGATCCCCTTGATTCGAATTTTGAGCGAGTACGGTAACGGCATTCGAAGGTAGACCGTCCGCGCGATCCGGCTCGAGTCTGCACGCCCCCTGGCGAGGACCAGTCGCGCGATTTCCCGCACGAGGCGAAGCGGAGCCGTGATGCGCCAGCTCGATGATCCGAGCAACGCCTCGATGGTCAGTCTATGAGAATCGATATTTCTCGTCAGCAGCTCGGTACGTCCATTGAGTGCGACGACGACGTCGCGCAACGCCTCGATGCGCCCGTCGCGTTCGGCGACCGCCTCGCTCAGCCCTTCGATGCGCCCGTCGCGTTCGGCGACCGCCTCGCTCAGCCCTTCGATGCGCCCGTCGCGTTCGGCGACCGCCTCGCTCAGCCCTTCGATGCGCCCGTCGCGTTCGGCGACCGCCTCGCTCAGCCCTTCGATGCGCCCGTCGCGTTCGGCGACCGCCTCGCTCAGCCCTTCGATGCGCCCGTCGCGTTCGGCGACCGCCTCGCTCAGCCCTTCGATGCGCCCGTCGCGTTCGGCGACCGCCTCGCTCAGCCCTTCGATGCGCCCGTCGCGTTCGGCGACCGCCTCGCTCAGCCCTTCGATGCGCCCGTCGCGTTCGGCGACCGCCTCGCTCAGCCCTTCGATGCGCCTGTCGCGTTCGGCGACCGCCTCGCTCAGCCCTTCGATGCGCCTGTCGCGTTCGGCGACCGCCTGTTCGTAGCCGGCAACGTAGCGACTGAAGAGCGGTGTCGCTTCGTCGAAAGCCGATCTGATTCGATCCAGCAATGCGACATCCGTCTCACAAACCTCCCCGCGACTCCACCGATTGAACAATTCGAAGCACTGCCCAAGCCAGCGTGAGAGTACGGGATCCGTCAGAAACGCCGCGTCGTCGGACTGATGATGGCGCAGCTCGGGAGAGAGGAATCGCTCGATCTCCGCATGAGCGCGAACCGACGCGCGCTTCGGCCACGAAACGTCGAGGTCCCGGCCCAGCCGATCCATGGCCGCGTGCGGTTCGGAGAGAAGCGTGTCGTAACGCAAATATGCGCGCCGGAGATTCCGCGACCCCGATTCCGCTTCCAGCACGTGCCGCAGCCAGATGAGATATGCGTTGGAAGCGTCGATTCCATCGCGTCGCTTCAGGGACATGGCCACGTCGAGGGGATTGCGGATGGGTAATACGATTCGAGGTTCGGCGCCGAACGTTTCCAGCACCTCGATCCAGAAGGGGAGCAATAGGCATAGACGAGGGTCTTTCAGCACGAATAGCCGGCTGTCGCCGAATTCCTGGTGGAGCAACGCCTGGGCCTCTTCCCGGAACGAGACGACCTTCGGGGAAGCATACCAACCCGAATCGAAAGTCCGCCATTCATTCCAATTGGAACCTCTGGACAGCAGAATATTCCGGTTCAGATCCGAGATCGGTTGAGACTCCCAGAATCCCGTCTCGTTGTTTTCAGGAGAGGGCTCCATCAAGGTCTTCGGCAGGTCGCATCCCACCAGATTCAACAAGCGAGACTGGGCCGAGGTGCCGCTCCGGTGCATGCCGGCGACGAGGATCGCGATCTTTCGATGGGACATCTTTCAGGCTCCGGAATTCGGCCCGCGGGCATTCTAGAGCTTGTTCAACAAGGATGCGGCAAACAATCCGAGAGTTCCCATACGCGTCTGGCGGTACACGCCGGACTTGAGGATTCCCCGCAGTCTGGACGCAAAACGGCCCTCGGTCACCGCTTGGAGGTAGGTGTCGAAGATGCGCCGGTTCTCCGGCGCAAGAAGGTGTCTGGCTCCATGCAACGCCCGGCAGTTCGCGGCGTTGAAGTCTCGAATGTCGCCTCTGGCAATCCTTGCGAGGCGTTGGACGTGGTCGCAAGAAGGGGCCGGCAGACCTATCAGGTTGCGATCATGCTGGCGATACCGTGCAGAAGGATGCGGATCGTAGAACACCTTTCCGCCGGCGCCGGTGACGAGAAGGTATGTCCACCAATCGTGGAGGGGTACGTCCGTCACTCCCGATACGCGCAGGAGCTCGCGGGCCGCCTGATTCATGACCATGGTGTGCCCACTCGCGATGTTCTGTACGAGAGCATTGCAAAAGCTCGGTGGCTTGCCATGAAGAGGGGATAAACCCAGACTACGTCCATTCTCGTCGATCAGGCGCGATCTCGATCCGTAGAGAGCCGGGACGGTATCGGGAATACCTTCCAACGCTGCGATGGCGCGAGAGAGCTTATCCCGCTCCCAGATGTCGTCCTGATCCGAATAGGCAAAATAATCAGCCTGGATATCCGGATCGAAAGCCAGGGAGAGAAAATTCGCCGCGCATCCCTGCTTCGGCCCTTCGATGACGAAAAAGCGATTCGCTCCGAACGTGGGAACATGCTCTTCAAGCACGGCGCCCACGTCTTCGTCTTCGCAGTCTCTCGATACCCATATCTCGAAGTTCTCGTGGCTCTGGGCCCGGATGGACGAGAGCTGCTCCGGCAGGAAGCGTGCATCTTCGAACACCGTCATGAGCACCGCGACCTTGGGCCGGGTTCCGGCCTTACTGCTCAATGAGCCGCGTCCACGTATCCTTGCAGCTTCACCT
This sequence comes from uncultured Gammaproteobacteria bacterium, assembly GCA_958295835.1. Classification (GTDB taxonomy): domain Bacteria; phylum Pseudomonadota; class Gammaproteobacteria; order HK1; family HK1; genus HK1. Next base: position 925,789 of record OY282378.1, on the reverse strand, counting down.
CGGTTCCAAATCGGTTCGAATCCCTGACCAGTCCGGAATCGAACAACATTACCTTGATGCATGGAAATCCCACCAGCTATGCCTTGTTTGTCGAGGAATCAATGAGTCGAGACGCCGTATCGAAACGAAGGCGTCGGCGACTACATCTACATCGCGCCATTCATCTGGGGCTTCTTCGCCGAACGGACCACTGGAACCTATATGAAACTGGTAGTCGATCGATTCGCCATGAATGGCAGGGCGAGGGGTCGTCCAATCGAACCAGTAGGATTGATTCACCAGTTTGAAACGGTCATAGCCCATCGCCCGCATGATGCCCAAGTGCCAAACGGCAGTCGCCTCGATGCTCAGATATTTCGGTCTGACAGTACTGTCCATCAGACCAAGAAGGACATTGACGTCCTCACCTTCTATGTCGATCTTGACATAAAAGAGATCTTCGCCATGATGATCGAAAAAATCCGATGCCAGTATTCCCGGCACCTCCAAACAGCGCAGTTCTTTGCCGTCTCGACCGGCGATATGTTCGTGGATAGAGGACCAATCGGTCTTCCGGTCGTTCACGAACAGTTTCACCAGCCCTTTGTTGGCACCGATGGCGCCGTGGATGATAGTGAGCCGGCCTGACTCGATCTCGTCGGCGAAACGCTGCCGGTTGGCTTGCACGAACTCAGGGTTGGCCTCGACGGCCACGACACGGTAGCCCTTCTTCAAGTAGAAATCCGTATCCTGGCCATCGTGCATACCGATGTCGGCAATCAAGTCAGCCATGTAATCCTCCTCGGTCGCCGGGGCAACCTTCCGACTTCATTTTTCACCTGCCCACCTCCCCGTACTCCCGCAGTACCTCGCCTATCGGTCCGAACGCTCTGACCCGCCCGGCATCGAGAAGTACTCCCGTGGTGCAGTTGCGCGCGAGCAACGCGGAGTTGTGCGAAGCGAGCACCAGAATGCCCGCGCGGTTCACGAACTCTTCGAGCCGGCGTCCGGCCTTCTCGACGAAGGCCGCATCGCCGAGCCCGATCCATTCGTCCATCAACAGGATCTCGGGCTCGATGCAGGTACACACCGAGAGGGCGAGTCGCAGCTTCATGCCGGTCGAGTAAGTATGCATCGGCATCGCCAGGTAGTCGCCCAGCTCGGTGAATGCCGCGATTTCACCGGTGCGCTCGCGAACCTCCGCCGGAGTGAACCCGAGGAATATCCCGCGCATCATGATGTTCTCGTATCCCGTGGCACCGGGATCGATGCCCAGAGACCAATCGAACAGCGGGGACACCCGCCCCTGGCGCCGCACCCGCCCCAACGTCGGCTGGTAGACGCCCGCGAGCACCCGCAGCAGCGTCGTCTTGCCTGAGCCGTTGGTGCCGATCAGGCCGACCCGGTCGCCACGCCCGAGCGTAAGATTCACGTCCTCCAGCGCCCGCACCGACACACGGTTTTCGGCGCTGCGCGCAATGCGCCCGCCCGTGCCCTTGCGCAGCAGGTCGTTCTTCAGGGAGCGGGAATCCGCGCTGTACACCGGGAAATCGATCGTCACGCCGGTGAGCTGAAAGCCGGTTTCGACGTTCATATCCAGTAAGCGATCCGCCAGCGGTAGAGGCGATACATGAGGACCGTCACGAGCCAGCCGCCGAGGGTGATGCCCAGGACCGCGAGCCACGAGACGAGCGCCGGCGTCTGCCCGAGCGCCGGCGCCCGCACCAGTTCCAGGAGATGAAAGAACGGATTGAGGTTCAACAGGTATGCGCGGTCGGGCATCAGTTCGGGCTTCCAGATGATCGGTGTCAGGAAGAAGGCGATCTGCATGATACTGGCCACAATCTGGGGAACGTCCCGGAAGCGGGTCGACACCAGGCCGAGCAGCAACCCTATCCACACGCCGTTCAGACAGAGAAGCACAAAGCCCGGAAGGAACAGAAGCCCGGGCCAGCCCGGTTGGATCGAGAAAAGGACGGCCGCGACGATATACACGACGATGTTGTGAGCGAAGATGATGAGGTTGCGCCATGCCACGCGGTACACATGGACCGACAGGGGCAGGTTCGCCTGCTTGATGACGTCCTCGGCGTCGATGAACACGGTGCAGCCTTCGTTGATCACGCAGGAGAGCAACCCCCAGAGGATCAAGCCGGCGGCGACGAACGGCAAGTAGTCCGCGACGTCCATCTTGAACAGACCGGCATACAGCAGGCCCAGCCCCCCCACCAGCGCCCCCATGCTGATGGTGAGCCAGAACGGACCGAGCGTGGAGCGGCGATAGCGCAGGCGGATGTCCTGCCAGCCGAGCATGCCCCATAAACGGAAGGCGCGAGCCCCCCCGATGATGTCCTGAAGGGCCAGCGTGGTTTGCGATGGGATGGGGGCGGATGCGAGGACGATGTTTCCGGTGGTCTCCGCCACACTGTCGCTGGATACGACCGAACGGGCATCCGTATTGATTGCCGGCATCTGGCTTCAGCTTCCCTGACATCGTCCGCGAGTGGAGCCGGGAAATATACGGCGACGAGGAGGCATATTCAATTCGCAGAACCGTCCGACGCCATCAGCTTCTCATTCAGCTCTGTCATCAGCGGGCCGATCGCGTCGCCGAACGACGCAGGCGCTCGGCGCAGGCCGGCGCCGAGAATGGCGATGTCGTAATGCGGCGCCGTCACGGTGTGGATTCCGGTTGCGATAGAATGCCGCACGGGCAGCAAGCGGCCGGGGCTCGAGAAGTCTGCCCAACCCGGGGCCTGCGTTCAAACCCCGGGTCCGGGGCCAGCTTGTGAATTCGGGGCCGTGATGCGTGCGGCCGCAATGGGCGCCGCCGTCCGGTGGCGCCTCGGGGCACGGTCGGCTGTCCACGGCAGGATCCGACCGCAGTACACCAAACATCAGGAGGAATTCGATGATTGCGATGAAGATCAACGGCATCAGTCGCCAGTTTCACGGCGACCCGAACATGCCACTGCTCTGGTACGTCCGCGACGAGCTCGGGCTCACCGGCTCCAAGTTCGGCTGCGGCATGGCGCTTTGCGGCGCCTGCACGATGCACGTCGGCGGAGACGCGGTGCGGAGCTGCGTGACCCCGGTGTCGGTTGCCGACGGGAAGGAGGTGACCACCATCGAGGGGCTCGACCCGAACGGCAACCACCCCGTGCAGCGGGCGTGGCGCGCGCACAACGTGCCCCAGTGCGGCTACTGCCAGTCCGGGCAGATCATGTCGGCCGCGGCTCTGCTCGACCGGAACCCCGACCCGAGCGACGACGAGATCGTCACCGGGATGGCCGGGAACATCTGCCGTTGCGGCACCTACCAACGAATCTTCGCCGCGGTCCGCACGGCCGCGCAGGAGGTGTGACATGGCAGGCGTACAGAACATCAGCCGGCGTGACTTCCTGAAGCACACCGGCGCCACCGGCGCTCTGGTCCTCGGCGCCCACGTCGTTCCAGGGTCGATGATCGCGGCGGTCCAGGCTCAGGCTCAGGCCACCGGCAGGTCGGTCCAGCCCAACCTGTTCGTCGCGATCGCGGACGACGGCGCGGTGACCATCACCTGCAGCCGTTCCGAGATGGGCCAGGGCGTGCGCACCGGAATCCCGATGATCCTGGCCGACGAGATGGAGGCGGACTGGCATCGGGTGGCGATCTGGCAGGCCCCGGGCGACGAGACGAAGTACGACCCGGCCGGCAAGGACGGCCAGAACACCGACGGCTCCCGCAGCACCCGCCACCACCTCGACGTCATGCGCGAGCTCGGGGCGGCGGGCCGCTACGTGCTGGAGCAGGCGGCGGCGAAGAAGTGGGGCGTCGATGCGAGCGAGGTCTACGCGAAGCATCACCGGCTCTACCACACCGCCACCGGCCGATCCTTCGACTTCGGCGAGGTGGTGGACGCCGCCGCCGACGTCAAGGTGCCGGACGGCGACGGCGCGCCGAAGCTCAAGGACCCGTCGCAGTGGAAGTACATCGGCCGTGACATGCCGGGGGTCGACAACTACGACATGAGCACCGGGGGCGCCAACTTCGGCGCCGACGCCACCATCCCCGGCATGAAGATCGCGGTGGTGGCGCGTTCGCCGGTCTATCGCGGCAAGGTGAAGTCGTTCGACGCCACCGAGGCGCTCGAGGTCCAGGGCGTGGAGCAGGTGGTGGAGATCCCGGCCCTTCCCGACGACGCCCCCGCGGAGTTCCACGCGATGGGCGGCGTCGCGGTGGTCGGGACCAACACCTGGTCGGTGCTCGAAGGCCGCAAGAAGCTCCGGATCGAGTGGGACGACGGTCCGAACACCGCCCACGACTCCAGCACCTACGACGACCGGCTCCGCGCCGCGGCCCGCGCCGGCGGCCACGTCATCCGCGACCGCGGCAACGTCGATGAAGCGTTCACGGCGGCCGACGAGGTGCTGGAGGCGGAGTACTTCGTTCCGTACTTCATCCATACCCCGATGGAGCCGCCCGCGGCCCTCGTCGACGCCAACGTGAAGCCGGTCAGGATCATCACCTCCACCCAGTCGCCCAACGAAACCCGGCAGTACGTCGCGAAGGCGCTCGGGATCGAGAAGACCGACGTCGAATGCCAGGTGACGCTGCTCGGCGGCGGGTTCGGCCGCAAGTCCAAGCCCGACTTCGCCTGCGAAGCGGCCATCCTCTCGAAGATGGTCGGCGCTCCGGTGCGGGTGCAGTGGACCCGCGAGGACGAGATCCGCAACGGCTACTACCATGCCGCGAGCGCCCACCGGCTCAAGGCGGGGCTGGATGCAAACGGCAAGGTCACCGCATGGCACCACACCGGCGCCTGGCCGTCGCTCATCGCCCTGTGGGCGCCGGCGGCGAAGACCGGCCATGCCATCGAGTACGGGCTCGGCCTCATCGACACCCCCTACAACGAGATCCCGAACCTGCGCATCGAGAACGGCGAAGCCGACGCCATGATCCGGGTGGGCTGGTATCGCTCGGTCAACAACATCCAGCACGCCTTCGCGATGAACTGCTTCGCGAACGAGCTGGCGGCGGCCGCCGGCCGCGACCCGGTCGAGTTCCTGCTGGAGCTGATCGGCGACGCGGAGGTCATGGACCTCACCGAGGACGGCGTCCTGGAGCACTGGAACTACGGCGACCCGGTCGAGGACTGGCCGATCATGCCCAAGCGCCTCTCGAACGTGCTCCGCACGGTTGCCGCGAAGTCGGGCTACGGCAAGACGCTCCCCAGGGGACACGGCCTCGGCCTGGCGGTGCACCGCTCCTTCCACAGCTACGTGGCCACCGCGGTACACGTGGTCGTCCACGACGACGGGACGTTCCGCATCCCGCAGGTGGACACCGCCATCGACTGCGGCCGCTATGTGAACCCGGAAGGGGTGCGCAAGCAGATCGAGGGCGCGGCCATCTACGGCAACAGCGTCGCGCAGTTCGGCAAGATCACCACCAGCAAGGGCGCGGTGGTGCAGAGCAACTTCCACGACTACCCGATCACGCGCATGAACAATGCGCCGCTCGACGTGCGGGTGCATATCGTGGAGGACTTCGTGCACCTGCGCCCGTGCGGCGTGGGAGAGCCCGGAGTGCCGCCGTACGCACCGGCGCTGGTGAACGCGATCCACGACGCCACCGGCAAGCGGATCCGGACCCTGCCGATCGGCGACCAGCTCAAGTCCGCGTAGTGCATCCGAATGGTGGCGGGGGCCGCGCCGGCCCTCGTCACCCGCCCCGCGTTCTCGACCTCCGGCTGCGAAGCCATGCCACGAGGACGACCGGAACGAACAGGGCGAAGGCGAGTACGAGCACGACCGGCATCGCGCGCGCGCCGAGCTGATCCATGACCGCGCCGCCCAGTGGCGGCCAGATGAACGCCCCGATGCAGAACATGACGCTGAGCATCGCGGATGCCGCGCTCAGATCGGCTCCCCGGAACTGCCGGCCGAGCAGTACCAGGGACATCGTATAGAGCGCGCCGAGCGCGCCTCCGTAGATGAACATGAACAGGTTGCCCATCGCGGCGTGAGGGATGACCCAGGGAAGCACTGCCGAGCCGGCAAGCAGCACGAGCGCGACTCCGGCGACGATCGCGAAACCGTTGGCGTGGTCCGCCAGCCATCCGATCGGATACTGCAACGCCATGCTCCCGATCGCGAGCACGGCGAGCAGTCGGATCGCGTCCGCCTCCGCGAGCCCGATCTCCACCGCGTAGATCGGGAGGAAGGTCAGCAGCACCGCGTCGCCGGCGGCGAACACGAAGTACCCGAACATCGTCACCGGCGCGATCAGGACGTAGCGCGCGAGCGGCCCGGAGGACTTGCCTCTCAGCCTCGGGGCCGAGCCCAGCGCGGGGACGAGCACCGCCCCGGCGGCGAGCAGCAGGCCGGTGGTGGCCAGGAACGGCGCCCATCCTTCGGTGCCGGTCAACGACAGGATCGCCGGGCCGAGGGCGAAGCCGGCGGAGACCACGACACCGAAGATCGCGATGATTCGGCCCCGTCGCACTTCGTCCGCCGCATGGTTCACCCACGCCTCGCCGGCAATCCACAGGAAGCTGGCCGCCACCCCGAGCCCGAAGCGCAGCGGGAACCAGATCCATACGTTCGGGAAGGCGCGAAGCAGGATGAACAACGCCGCCATCGCGAGTATCGACACGAGCATCAGCAGGGCGGGACCGCGGGTGCGCATCAGCCGCGAGACGAAGGGGGCCACGGCGAAGATCGCGATGAAGTAGGTCCCCGTGTTGAGCCCGATAAGGGTCTCGTCGACGCCCTGATGGCTGAGCACCAGAGAGAGCAGCGGCATCGTGAGCCCGTGGCTCAGGCTCGCCACCGCGAGCGCGATGGTGGCGACGACGAGCTGCCGCCGGCGCGGCGTTGCCGCGGAGAGGGGTTCGGACGTCACGGCGGCACGCGGGAGATTTCGAGCGTGAGCTCCGCTTCGCGGGATCTACGCTCCGCGGTGGCTCATTTCACCCGCCCTGGCGGTGGCGCCTGCCGTTTCCGCGCCGCGCCGGCGCAGGAGCCAGTATCCCGCGAACCCCGCCACCGGGATGCACGCCAGAGCCGCGATCCGAGGATCGGGGTGGGCGAGCGCGACCACCGAGAAGCCGGCAAGCACCGCGCGCGCCGTCAGGTCGAGGGGTACGTTCGCGCTGAAGCGCGCCTGCACGCTGAAGGTCAGACCGACGGTGGCCGCGAGCACCAGGCCGGTGGCCGCAAGTTGCGCAAGTCCCGGCTCCAGCACGATCTCCGGTCGCAGGAACACCGCCGCCATCAGCACGAAGAGGCTTCCGCAGAGTCCGATCGAGCGCACCAGGGTGCCCATGAAGGAGGCGCGCGCAATCTTCGACGTGACCGCCGCCACCACCGAGGTGGGCGGGGTCAGCTCCCCCCACACCGCCAGGAAGAACGCGAAGAAGTGCACCGGCCACGGGTCCACCCCGACCTTGATCATCTGGGGGGCGATGACCAGCGCGGTCAGGATGTAGGTCGGCGCGGGCGGCAGTCCCATCCCCAGCAGCGCCCCGAACAGGAAGGCCATGACGACCATCGCCAAGAGGTTGATGGATGCCGCCTCGACGAGGATGAAGCCGACCTTGGGGGGAACGCCGGTATTGACGAAGGCGCTGGTCAGGATCGAGAGGGTCGCGAGCAGCAGCGTGAGCTCGGCGGTCATCGAGGCGAAGGTGTCGAAGAAGCGCAGCAGGGTCGCGCCCAGGGTCCGCGCCCCGTCCGTCCCGTGAGCGCGGAAGGCGGTCACCGCCTGCATCAGGAAGAGCGCGGCCCCGACGCCCGCGAACACATAGAGTGCCGCGAACATGGGCGCGAGGTGCAGCACCGACATCAACCCGATGAGCCCGGCCACGACCCCGAGGAAGGCACCGATCCGGGTCCAGTCCTGCCAGTCCATGGGCTCCGCCGACCCGACGGTCACAAGCCCCCGCTGGCGCACCGACATGAGGTAGACCCCGAGCGCCACCGCCAGGAAGTACACGAGCGCCGGCGCATAGCCGCGAGCGACGACGTCGAAGTAGCTGCGGTCCAGGAAGTCCGCCATGAGGAAGGCCGAGATCCCCATGATCGGCGGCATGAGCTGCCCGCCCAGCGACGCCGAGGTCTCCACCGACGCCGCGTCTTCGCGGGTCATCCCCGCGTTGATCAGGGCGGGAATCGTGGCCGACCCGGTGGTGACGGCGTTCGCGGCGCCGCTGCCGCTCACCGCGGCGACCCCCATGGAACCCACCACCGCCGCCTGGGGAAGGGCGTAGCGAGAGCGCGCCGCGATGCGCGAGGCGCCGCGCAGGATCGAGTCCACGCAACCGAAGGCGCGCAGCACCGCCAGCACCAGCACGAAGGATCCGATCAGGGTCAGGGCGAGCTGCGGCAGCCCCGAGAAGATGCCGGTGGTGTCCTCCAGGCTCATCGAGGTGACGATCCGTTTCCAGGACAGTCCCGGGTGGTTGAACATCCCCGGCACCGCGCGGCCGTACACCGCGTAGAGGATGAGGACGATGTTCAGCACGAAGAGCACGAAGTAGCGCTTGCGGGCGTACTCCATCACCAGCAGGGCCATCAGGCCACCGAGCCAGAGGTCGGTGGGGTCCCAGATGCCGGCGCGCACGGTGCCGAGAGCTTCGAACTCCACGAACATGTAGATGGAGACGGTGATCGAGATCGCGCAGTACACGGCCGCGATGCAGTAGTTGGGGATCGGGCCGAGCGAGGGATACAGCTCGTCCTTGCGCAGTGCGTCGAGGGTGAACAGCACGAAGGTCACCGGGACCACGGTGAAGGCGAGCAGGGTCGGCCCGCCGGCGGTCGTGAGGTAGTAGTAGAGCAGCCAGGCGAAGAACGCGATGGCGGTGGCGAAGTAGAGAAGCTCCACCGTCGCGCGGGGCCGGGAGCGGGAGGCGGGCGGGTCGTTCATCGGCTTGCGGTCGTCACACCCTCATGGTCCGGAACGGAACGAGCCCACGGCCTCGCGGGCTCGCCGTCCTGGGAACGCGAGCGTCCCCGCTCGCCACGAGGGTCGGGATGCGCAGGAGGCTTCCACGACCATTCTTCACGGCAAGGGCAGGGAGCGCGGGCGCGAGAACCGCGCCCGCACCCGAGTTGAAGCACCAGAGCTACTTGGCGATGCGCGAATCCCACTTCGCGTCCCAGACCCCCTTCTCGCGCATGTACTTCGCAAGACCGGGGTGAACCGGGACCAGGTCGACCGCCGCCTCGACGCCGCGGCGCTGCATCAGGGGCATGTCCCTCTGGATCTGCTTGAACGCCTTGTCGGCCTGGGCGAGCTCGTCCACGTTCGCCTCCGCGGCCAGGAGGATCCGGTACATGTCCTCCTCCGAGACGTCCATGCCGAGGTGCAGCCCGTAGAAGAACGGGAGCATCGCCGCCTTGTCGGCGTGGGTCTTCTTCTTGCCGAACACCGACGTATCGACCTCGACGACCTTGAAGCCGGCGCCGGCCAGCTTGTCGAGCTCGCCCGCGTCCGGGCTGAGCGACGCCCAGTCGGCCTGCAGGGACGCTTCCTGGATCCACGGCGCGGTGGACGCCTCGGCGTTGGTGTAGACCCCCAGCGCGACGAAGCGGCCCTGCTCCAGCAACGACCCCGCCGTCTTCACACTCACCTCGATATACTCGTGATTGATTCCGAGCACCTTGAACGCGCGCTCCAACTGGGCCCGGGTATCCCAGGGGCGAGGACCGGTGAACACGCGCACTCCGTCCAGATCTCCCCATCGGGTCACCTTGCCCACGTCGCGCGCGTGGATGCCGACGCCCATCTCGATGGTGAAGGTCCAGAACGACTGCACCGGCTCGCGCTCCATCTTCTCCCTGAAGCCTTCGAAACGGTTGATGCCGTTGGCCAGCTCGTAGAACGCCACGTCGGATCCGTAGTACCCCTCGAAGTCTCCGATGGCGTACCCCTTGACGGTCACGATCGCGCCCGGGGTCGGCTGGACGGTGAAGTTGTAGTCCGGCACCGCCTTGTTGAGCACCTGCACCAGGTTGGTGACCGCCCGGTTGCCGGTGGATCCCACCCGCGACGTTCCCCAACGAATCTCCTTCGCCTGCGCATCGACGGCGATGCCCGGAGCGACGCCCGACAGGAATCCCGCCAGGAGCGCCCATGCGACTGCTTTCTTGATCATCGAAGCTTCCTCCTCGGTTCGGTTTGACGGCACCCGGCCCGGAACACGTGACCCGCGGGGCGCCGCAGGCGTCCGGGGGAGGCTGAACCGGGCCGGAACCGCCGGTCGAAGGAACGTATGCCGGACCGGGCCGCCAGTCAATGAACCCCTCCACGGATCATCGAGCTGAAACGTCCAAGGCGCCCGGTCCCCGACAAGGTGCCCATCGATCTCGTCGGCTGCCGTAGCGGCCGGCATGGGCTACCGGCGGTTTCCATGGAGAACTTCGCACTGGCCCCGGCCGTGGCGCCGGACCGGAAAGACGCCCGCGGCCGCCACCGGCGGCCGCGGGCATGAAGAACGCAGGACCGAATCGGCCGGAGGTTACCCGTAGCGCCGGCGCTTGAAGCTCACCGTGCGCTTGTAGTCATCCATGCTTCCGACCCGGCGCACGTCCGCCCACGTCCCCTTGTAGTAGGGCACGACGTTCTCGTCGGTCCACTCCGTGGTGACGTCTCCCATGACCCCGTTGTCGTAGGCGAACATCATGAACGTCTGGCCCGGCTTGATGTCCGGCTCCAGGTAGGCCATGGCGAACGTCGAGCCGTAGTCGTTGAGGACTTCGACGATGTCGCCCGACTCTACTCCGAGCGACTGCGCGTCGCCCGGATTCATCTCCAGCGGGGACATGGGGTAGCGGCTGCGGCGGAAGTCGATGTACTTGTCGTGGTAGGCGGTCTGCCAGATGTGGTTGGTCCGCCCGTTGTTGATCCAGAACCGGTACTTCGACTTCTGCTTCGCCACCGGCTCCGGCAGCCCCGGCCAGGGCGCCGGCTTGAAGTGCGCCTTCCCGTCGGCGGTCGAGAACTCGTAGTCGGCGTAGATCATCGGGGTGCCGACCAGCTTGCCGCCGGTGTACTCCTTCACCGGAAGCTGCACGCCGTTGTTGCCCATCGCGCGCAGCCGGTCGTAGGTGACCAGATGCCCGGTGCCCCCTCCCTGGCTGTCGATGCCCTCCGGCCGGCGGAAGCCGTCGTTGAAGGCATCCTCCTCGATGCTCCAGTCGAAGCCCGAGAACCGCTGCGCCATCTCGGCGTTGCCGTCCTTCTCGTAGAGCGCCTTGACGGTGTTGGCGATGTCCGCCGCGATGAGGCAGTCGGCCCTGGCGGCGCCGGGCGGGTCCATGAACTTCTCGGACAGGCGCATCCGCCGCTCCCCGTTCATGGACGTGAGGTTCATCTCCCCGGGGTGCGCGGCGGGAAGCGCGAGGTGGCCCGCGTCCATGAACTTCACGGGGTAGAGGTCGATGACGGTGACGAACAGCCCGCCGTTCCTGACCGCCTCGTAGGCGATGTCGATGGTCTCGGACACGGTCGCGCCCTTCGCGCCCGCCAGCGCCGCCTTCACCATCCGCGAGCGTTTCAGCACCACCTCGCGGTACTGCTCCGCGTTCAAGGTGGTCTGGAAGTTGTTGCACGCCCAGGAGGTGAGCATCATGCCGTTGCCGTTGATGATCTCCTGGTCGATGTAGGGTGCGGGCCGCGGCCCCGGATAGGGCGGGCGGGCGTACCCTTCCTGGTGCCCTCCCATGCGCACCACGCCGGTGCCCCGCCGCCCGACGTTGTGGGTCGCCAGCACCAGGTCCACCAGGGACGACTGGATCCTGTAGTTGTCGTTGCCCCAGATGATCCCCTTCTCGTAGGCGTGCATCGTGCGCCGCCGATGCCCGGAGGCCTTCGGCGCATACGCCCACTGCGCCGCTTTCTTCAGATCGGCCACCGGGACGCCGGTGATCCGGCTCGTCTCCTCGAGGCTCATCCGGTTCGCCGCCAGCGCGGCGTCGAATCCGGTGGTATGCGCGGCGATGAAATCCCGGTCGTGCCACCCCTGCTCGACCACATGGGTCAGCAGGCCGTTGAACAGCGCGATGTCGGTGCCGGGCTCGATGTCCAGATGCAGCACGTTCTCCCTGCCCGCCACCTGCTCCGCAACGGTGACGGTCACGGTGCGGCGCGGGTCCACGATGATCAGCTTCGCGCGTTCCGCCGACTCGCCGGGGAACCACTCCTTCTTCTTGCCGATGCTCTCCCCGGTCAGGTTCGGGATCCAGTGGGCCAGGAAGTAGTTGGTCTGCGTCTCGTAGGCGTTGGTGCCGACGGCGACGATGGTGTCGGCGACTTCCGCGTCCTCGTAGGAGTTGTTGAGCTCGCCGACCCCCATGTCGAGCGAGGCATGACACTCGGAGTTGTAGGCCGGGCGGTTGTGGATGCGGACCATCTTGGTCCGGAAGGCGGAGAACATGAGCTTGCCGGTGCCCCAGGTGTTCTCGAACCCCCCGCCCGCGCCCCCGTGGTCGAAGCAGTTGAACATGAGCTGGTCGGGGCCGTGCTCGTCGAGGATGCGTTTCGCCAGCCCGCCGTAGATCGCGAGGGCGCGATCCCAGGTGGTGTCGATCCAGTCGTCGCCGGTGGACTGCCGCGGGTGCTTCAGCCGGTTGGCCCCGGCCCCCTCGGGGGTGTACATCACCGACGCGAGCTGCCCGCCGCGGGTGGACGACAGCCCCTGGTTGACCGAGCACTCCTTGTCCGGCAGGACCATGATGTTGTGCCTGTGGCCGTCCCTTCCGGTGATCACGTTGTGCATCGCCGGGGTCATCACCACCGACTGGGCCGGAAGCTGGGTCCGGAAGTCGAGCCCGAGCGCGTTTTCGTGCGGGGCGCGCCCTCCCTCGCGGTTCGCGTCCCACTTGTAGACGTGGTAGCCGCATCCGACGATGCAGAAGTGGCACGTCATGAGCGTCTTCCGGGCGTCGGCGGGCGGCAGCGGAATCCTGTCCTTGTTGATGCTCATCGACTTTCCCCCCTTCACAGGATGTTGGAGACGCGGCCGTAGATCAGGCCGTCGACCGCGACCGCGGAGACGCTGTCATCCGCCTCGTCGTGCCGGAGCACGATCTGCGGAAGGTTCTCCGTGGCCTGCCCGCAGACCATCTGGCCGGACAGCTCGGCGTCGAAGGTGCTGTAGTGGCACGGACAGCGGAAGGTGCTCGATGCGCTGTCGTACACCACCGGGCAGCCCATGTGGGTACACAGGCTGCTGTAGGCCACGATGTCGCCCTCGGGACCGACCCCGCCCGGAACTGCTCGCCCGATCTTCACGAGGGTGCAGGGCGAGGCGTCGTCGGGGTACGCGAAGGTGACCGGCCGGCCCACCGTGAGCTTCCCGGCCTGGCCGATTACTTTCTCTTCGTAGGGCAGGATCGCCCCGGCCGCGGCCCTGGCTTCCGGGCTCGCGACGACCGCGCCGACCGACACTGCCGCCCCGGCCGCGACCCCGCCTCCGCCCGCCTTGAGAAATCCACGTCTGCTGAGTTTGTTCATCTCCCGTCTCGCCTCCTCATGGGTGTGGTACCGGATGCGTGTATCACCGGGTTGGCTCGCGCCAGCCGGTCTTGAGTCAGAGAAATTTCCTGCAAGGGCCGTACCAGGTACAGGAATGGCCTCCCGATCGGGATATCCGCCGGGATTCAACGGGTTGCGTCGCGCTCGACGCCCGTCGCATCACATGCCTTCATCCTGTGTTACCGGACCGTAACCACGGCATCGAGCGTAGTCTGCCGCCCGGCCTCCGTCACTCGCGTTCATGAACATCGACAACCGGTTGAACGCGGAGACTTCCTTACCGGCCGGCACGAGAGCGGAGACCGGAGGCCGCCGAAAGGAGGGAGGCGTTACCAAGGAGTAACGCCATACCTCCTCGACCGGCATGAGGCACATGTCGCCGAAGGCCCTCATGGTTCGCTTCGCCATGACGCCCGCCTCCGCCAAGCCGAGCGCTGTCTCGTGCACCGCCTGAACGGCAGGGCCTGGGTGTCCGTCAACATGGCGCTGGCCTTGGAGGATGTCGGTTCGGGTACCGTCCAGCACTGGATGCGGATGCAGGTAAGCTATGAGCTTGCGCAAGCGCGCCGGGAACAGGCCATCGGAGAACGGCCGGCGAACGCGAGGTCCGCGTGACCCGGCCCTGCGGCGGTGCGGCGCAACGGGAGGCAACGTGGGCGCTTCGAAAGTCCAGGGCGCCATTCGAGCGGGGCGACGACATGAGACGCACAGCCTGCTCCCTGATCGCGGTCCTCGGCCTGTGGTGCGCGGATTCCGCGTCAGGCGCCGGGCCACCCGCCCGCGCAGCGCTGAAATTCGGCATCACCGCGGTCATCCTGCAAGACCAGGGCGAGTTCCTGGCGCAGTGGGAGGCGCATCTGGAGGAGCGGCTTGGCCGGGACGTCGGGTTCGTCCAGCGCGGGAGTTACGCCGAGATCAGCGAGCTGCTGTCGAAGGACGAGATCGACATCGCATGGGTGTGCGGCGCCCCCTACGTTCGCCATCGCGACCGGTGGCGGCTGGTGGCGGTGCCGGTGTTCGAAGGGACGCCGCGCTATCGGTCCTACCTCATCGTACGGGCATCGGATACGCGCCGCCGTTCCTATGCCGACCTCCGGGGAGTCGTGTTCGCCTACTCCGATCCGGACTCGAACTCGGGGTATCTGGTGCCGCAGTACGAGATGCTGAAACGAGGGCTTCGCAGCGCCACGCTGTTTCGCAAGACGTTCTTCACCTGGGCGCATCAGGACACGGTACGGGCGGTGGCGGTGGGGCTCGCGCAGGCCGGGGCGGTGGACGGCTACATCTGGGAGACGCTCGCCCGGATCGAACCGGAGTTGACTCGCCAGACCCGCGTGGTCGCCAGGTCCGACTGGTACGGCTTCCCGCCCATCGTCGCCCGGGTTTCCCTGGCCGCGGACGATCTCGACGCGATCCGGCGGATCTTCGTGTCGATGGAAGACAACGACGAAGGACGGCTGCTGCTGGGACGCATGAACCTCGACGGGTTCGTGCCGGGCGAGGATACCTGGTACGACCGAATCCAACAGATCATCCGGTTCGTGGACGGCCGATATGCTCAGGGACCTCAGCTATAGGTACAAGATCCCCCTCGCGTTCACCGGCGTCATCCTGCTGACGGCGATTGCTCTTGCATCGACCACCGCGGTGAGGACGTACGAGTCCGCCAGGTCCGACCTGTTCGCGAGCGCCGAAGGACTCGGGGCGGTGCTCGCGAACGCGCTCGCGGACCCGATTCGGAAGGATGCGGTGTGGACGGCCTACCTCCGCATCCAGGGACTCGCCTCGGCCGAGGCGGGGATGTCCGATCCGTTGGCGGTGGTGGTCGCGGACGCGCGGGGACGGGTGTTCGTCTCGAGCCGGCCCGAGCAGTTCCCCATCCTCGCGCGGCTGGAGGACGTGGGACTCGCGGCGGGATCGCCCCGGGACGGCGCGGCGGCGAAAGGGGGTCGAACCCCGGCGGCCATCGAAGACGAGGCCGGCGACCGCCTGCTGATGATGGTGCCCATCGAATTCGCGGGCGCCAACCTCGGGCGCGTGGTCCTCATCTATCCGCGCTCGCGCCTGCTGCCGCCCCTGTACGAGATCGTGCGCGGAACGGTGTGGACCACGGTGCTGGTGCTGCTCGCGCTGGTCCCCCTGGCCTGGGGTTGGGGGGGCCGGGTCGCCGCCCCCCTCGTGCATCTGGCCGACGGCATGTCCAAGGTTGCGACCCTCGCACCCGAGGAGATCGTGCTCCCGCAAATCCGGTCCGGCGACGAGATCGGCCGGCTCACCGGCCAGTTCCGGATGATGCTCCGGGACCTTCGGGAAAAGCGCGACGTCGAGCGGCAGATGGTGGCCACGGAGCGCCTTGCTGCCCTCGGGCGCCTGTCTGCGGGCGTCGCCCACGAGATCAACAATCCGCTGGGCGGGATGCTCACCGCGCTGAGCACCTGGCGGCGCCACGGCGGCCAGGAAGCGCTTTCGCACCGGACGGTGTCGCTGCTGGAGCGCGGGTTGCAGCAGATCAGGGAGACGGTCTCGGCGCTGCTGGTCGAGGCCAGGCTCGAGACCCATCCCCTGTCCGCGCAGGACATCGACGACGTGCGCACCCTCGTCCTGCCCGAGGTCCACAAGAAGCACGCGACGCTGCGATGGGAGAGCACGGTGACCGGGTCGATGGCGCTCCCCTCCACCCAGGTCCGGCAGGTGCTCATCAACCTGCTCCTCAATGCCATCGAAGCGGTCGAGGACGGAGGGGCGATCGGTTGCGACGTCCGCCGGCATGAGGAACGGCTCCACATCACCATCGAGGACGACGGCGACCCGATCCCGGACGAGCACGTCGAGCACCTGTTCGAGCCGTTTGCCCGCCACCACGCCGGCGGCAGCGGCCTCGGGCTGTGGGTCACCTATCAGATCGTGCAGCAGTTCAAGGGGGAGCTCACCGTGGACAGCCGGCCGGGGCTGACCCGGTTCCGCGTCGAGCTGCCGTTCGCCGGCGGCGGGCGATGGGCCTGAGTCCGTACGTCCCGTCCGAACCCGAAGCGGAGGCGGGTGATCGCGGTCCGGCAAGGGAGACGGCGTCTTCGATTGCCGGCGGCGGGCATCGTTGCCGGTACGGGATTCGACGTGGTCATCGCCCGCCGGAAGCTCCAATATGACGTCGGCGGTTCAAGGCGGCAACGGACGAGGCCGGGCCGGAAACGGGTGAGACATGCGGGCAGGCGACAGGGCGATTTGCATCGTCGAGGACGATCCGATCATGGGCGAGGCGCTGCGCGACCGCCTGGAGCTGGAGGGATTCGCGGTGGACTGGCTCCGGACCGCCGGCAGCGCACGGGCGGCGATCGCCGGGACCCGCTACGACATGCTCATCTGCGACGACCGCCTGCCGGACGGGACCGGAGGCGACCTGTTCGCGGCGTTGAACGAAACGGCGCCGACGCCGCTTCCGCCCACCGTCTTCATCACCGGATTCGGATCGATCGACCGGGCGGTGGCGCTGCTCAAGCTCGGCGCGATGGACTACGTCACCAAGCCGTTCGACATCGAGGACCTGCTCGGCAAGATCAACGCGCACTGCGGTCCCGGTGCGGACCGCACCGGAGGGCGGACGCGGGCATCGGTGCTCGGGGTATCGGGCGCCATGCGCGACCTGGAGGCGACGCTCCACCGGATTGCGGCCCACGCGCCCCACACCGTCATCACCGGAGAGTCCGGGGCCGGCAAGGAAGTGGTCGCCAGACGGCTGCATGCGCTTGCGTTTCCCGGGCAGGAACGCCCCTTCATCGCCGTCGACTGCGGCGCCCTCTCCGAAGCCCTGCTCGAATCCGAGCTCTTCGGCCACGAACGAGGCGCCTTCACCGGAGCGGTGCGGGCCAGGCGCGGCGTCTTCGAGCAGGCCGACGGAGGCACGCTGTTCTTCGACGAGATCGCGAACATGCCGCTCGGCATGCAGGTCAAGCTGCTGAGGGTGCTCCAGGACCGCCTGGTGGTCCGCGTAGGCGGCGAGCAGCGCAGGGCGATCGAATTCCGGCTCATGTGCGCGACGAACCGAGACCTGAAGCCGCTCGTCGCGTGCGGAGAATTCCGCGAAGATCTCTACTACCGGATCAATGTCGTCCACATCGAAGTACCGCCGTTGCGCGAGCGGCATGAGGACGTCCTCTGGCTGGCCGACCGGTTCCTTGCCGCATACAACGAGACCCATCCCACGCACTCCAGGAGGTGGGGCGTCGCGGCCAGGGAATCCCTGGTGCACTACCCCTGGCCGGGCAACGTGCGCGAGCTCAAGCATTGCATCGAGCGTGCCTGGGTGATGAGCCGCGGCCCCGCCCTGAAGTGTGACGATCTGTTCAGCGGCCTCGAATCGGTGACGGCCGGAAGGCACGGCCGCGACCCCGATCTCAAGGCTTACCTCCGCGGTTGCGAACGGGCGCATATCGTCGAGGTGCTGATGCGCAACGACGGGGCCATCGGCCGTACCGCCGCCGAGCTGGGCATCAGCCGGAAGAGCCTGTGGGAGAGGATGCGCCGTCTCGGGATCGACGCCCTGCGATGAGTCTGCCGGCCGGACCGGCGAGCTCTGCGGCGCGCGGTGCCCGCCCGGCGCCCCGAAACGCCAGGACGCGCATCGTCGCACCGCTCATCGCCCCCTGTCTTCGTGGAGGTGCGGACGGGCGCCGGGTGGGATGAACGGAGGTTCATGCTTCGATGATCCGTGATCGAGGCTCTGGCCCGCCACCGATGCGGATCATGCGTGGTCTCTATTCCCCGGACCTCGGCCGGATCACGAGGGCGGCGACGGTCGCCAGCACCAGCGCGTCGATGGCGATGAGCGCGGCGGCATAGCTTCCGGTCATCGCCACGATCGCGGCGAAGCTCGAGGGGCCGAGCACGACCCCGATGAACGTGAACACGATCACCCCGCCCGTCGCCGCCCCGACCTTCTCGATGGGTACGACGCGGGCGACCTCGGCAAGATAGATGCCGTTCCAGCCGATCGCGGTGAGACCGAGAACGACACAGACGCCGGCGAGCCCGGCCAGCGGCCAGGCATCGGAGAATGCGGCCGCCGCCAGGGTGCTCGCGATGGTGCCGATGCCGAGCATCGCCAGCAGCGGGCGGGCGGGGACCCAGCGGTCGCTCACCCACCCCCACCCGATCCTCGCGACCACCCCGGCGCCCTGCATCACCGCGAACAGCGCCCCCGCGGTCACCAGATCCAGCCCGACCCGCTCGACCAGGTACGTGACGAGGAACGCGAACAGCGACAACTGCATCGCCCCGAAGCTGAAGGCCACCATCACCAGCGGGCGGAGCCCCGGCGTCGCGAGGACGAGGCGGATGGACTGGCCGGGCGCACCGATCCAGCCCCGATGCGCGGGGTTGCGGTCGTCGTCGAGCCGCGCGCGCAGCGGCTGGATGAACAGTGCCGCCGACAGGACCATGAGGCTCGAGAGCGCGATCGCCGCCTCCCACCCGAAACGCTCCGCCACCGGCGGGAGCAGTGCCCCCGCGACGAGACCGCCGAGCGGCACCGCGGACTGCTTGATCGAGAACACGAGACCGCGCCGCTCCATCGGCGTGGCCCTCGCGAGCACGTGGCTCGCGGCCGGGGTCGCGAGCCCGTAGCCCATTCCCGCGAGGATCGCGCCCAGGGCGATGACCGGCACGGCCCCGGTGATCGCGAGCCCGAGACCGATGGCCGAGAGCACGACGCTCATCTGGTTGACCCGCACGCCGCCGTGGCGAACCACGAGCGAGCCGCTCATCAGGGCGAGGAGCGCCGCGCCGGCAAACGCGACCGACTGGTAGAGACCGACCGTTGCGGTGTCGATGTCGAGCGCCGCCGCGATCTCCGGGGTGAGCACCGGCACGGTGACGAGCGCCATCGCGGTCATCGTCTGCACCAGCATCATGGCCGAGAGGGGCGCGAGGACGGCGGGCATGGCGAGGATCCTGGAGACGGGACGTTCAGCGTGCGGCTACACGCAAGATCGGCGCATGCATGCCTGCGGGCATGGCGGGCGCCCTGGAGGCGGGCGATCAGGTCCCGACGACGAGCGGCGCGACGAACCGGCGCAGGGCCGCAACCACGCTCGGCGCGACGGACCGGCCGGTGCGCGGGTTCTCCCGGCTCGGGACGTTCTCGATCCGGAGTTGGAACCGGAGCGTCTCCGCTTCGAGCCGGATCTCGTGGGTGTTGCGGGTGACTCCCGGATCGGCCCAGATCTCGAGCCGGGTCCGCTCCGGGCCGATGCCCGCGAGCCCCAGGGCAGCCGCCACGTTCACGTTGGCGGGGAACCCCCGCGCCCCCTCGCGGGCACTGCCTTCGAAGACCTTCAGCGGCGCGTCGAGTCCGTCCACGTCGATGCCGTGATCGGCAAGGTACGGCGCGCCCGCGAG
Organism: uncultured Gammaproteobacteria bacterium; assembly: GCA_958295835.1. Lineage (GTDB taxonomy): Bacteria > Pseudomonadota > Gammaproteobacteria > HK1 > HK1 > HK1. The sequence continues at coordinate 905,896 of OY282378.1, read as the reverse complement.
TCCGCCGGGCGGCTTGCGGGTGATCATGGTGACCGAGCCGATGCCGCTCTCGGCCGCGGCGCGCACCGCGTCGAGCCCCATCACCGCGCCGCTCGGCACCACGATCTGTGCCCCGGTTGCACGTGCGGCTTCCACCAGGTCGTCGTGATCGAGCAGCGCTCCGGCGCTGATGGCGACGAGGATCTTTCCGGCCCGCACCACCGGCTCGGCAATCTCGCGAAACACCGCGGCCGGTGCGCACTCGACCACGATGTCCGCGCGCCCGGCCAGCTCGCCGGCGGAGACGACGTCGACCGGCGATCGGAATCCGGCCACCCTTGCCCGCGCTCGTGCGTGATCGCGCGCCGACACCGCGCCCAGGGTCAGGCCGTCGATCTCGCCGGCGTCGATGCGCCGCGCGACCTCGAAGCCGACGGTGCCGAGACCACCGATGCCAACGGTATGGATGCGGCGCTTCGAGCGCATGACGGCCTCCGTCCCGCGTGTCGAGAACGTGCCGGCGCGGCCTGCCGTCGAGCCCGGAACATGGCGCACGCCGTGGCGCCTGTCGCGCAATCCCCCGGAGACTTCCGGCAACCGCGAACCGCAACGAGGAATCGGGCGGTTCACCCCGCCGGGGGAGAGAGATTTGGATCCGGGCCGCGGCCGGACGCTTCGCCAGCATGTTGCAGTCTACCGGCCAGAGTACAATCGTTCCTTCGCGGCCCGACCTTTCACGCAACGTGGCTGAACGAACTCGCGAGCGGAGCACTCGTTCCGGCGGTACCGGGAAGGCACGCATCGGCCCGGCCCGTGAGGCGCGACGCACGGCCCGCGCGCGGTGGCCGGTGCGCACGTTCCGGCTGGAAGACCCGCCGGGTCCGGATCTTTTCGCGGCCACGACGGCGGATGAACGTCTCGCGATGATGTGGCCGCCCGCTCCGGACGCCGGCCGGACGCACCATGCCCGACTACCCGCGCGACCGGATGCCCGTTCGGGTCATTCGCCCGGACGGCGGCGCCCGGTGAACGAAGATTTCCGCGATCCGCCGATCACCCTGCACGGCGCCGGGGTGCGCTTCATCGTGGTCGGAGCGCCTGCGATGGCGATGCACGGCGTTCCGCGGTCAACCGGGGACCTCGATTGCAGACCTTGCGCGCGTTCCTCCTGACCCGCCACTGGCGGGACGTCTCCGATGGACTGGAGCTCTCGCTGTGGGCTGCGTCGGAGCACGGGCCGTTGCGCATCGTACTCGACGGGGAAGAGGCGGTGTGCTTCGTGGAGCGGGAAGCGATGCCCGGGAACGATGCGCTCGCGAGCTTGCGGTGTCGGCGCCGGGCGCTGGACCTCACCACCCTGGAGGGCGTGTCGGTCGACGCGCTGTATTTCCGGCGCCAGCGCGATCTGGTGGCGGCGCGGGACCTGCTTCGCGGTCGGGGCGTTGCGACCTGCGAGTCCGACCTGAAGCCCGGCGACCGTTTCCTGATGGAGCGGTTCGTGACCGCGGGATTCGCGGCGCGGGGCGAGGCGGTGCGCAGATCCGGTCACCTGGAGATGCGCAACCCCGCGATCCGGCGCGACGACTACCGCCGGGCGCTGCGGTGGGTCTCGCTGGACATCGAGACCGCGGGGCTCGACGGCGCGCTCTACTCGATCGCGCTGCACTCGCCGGACGACGAGCGGGTGCTGATGGTGAGCGACCATCCGGTTCACTGCGAGGACGCGGCGGTGGAGTCGCTGCCCGACGAAGGCGCCCTGTTCTCCCGCCTGTTTGCGTGGTTCGCCGAGCACGACCCCGACCTCATCATCGGGTGGAACGTCGTCGGATTCGACCTCGACTTCATCGCCCGGCGGTGCCGGCGACTCGGCGTCGGGTTCGACGTCGCGCGCGGCGGCGAGCGGTCCGCGATCCTGCAACCGGGGTCCCGGTCGGGGACCTGCGTCGCGCGCATCCCCGGCCGCGTGGTGCTCGACGGCATCGACACCCTGCGCACCGCGTTCCGGACGTTCGAATCCTTCGAGCTGGAACACGTCGCCCAGGCGATGCTCGGACGGGGCAAGCGCATCGATCACGCCGGCGACCGCGTCGCCGAGATCAACCGCCTCTACGAAAGCGATCGAGCCCGGCTCGCGGCCTACAACATCGAAGACTGCCGGCTCGTGGCCGCGATCGTCGAGAAGGCCGGGCTCATCGAGTTCTCGATGCGCCGGGCCGAGCTGACCGGACTCGGGATGGATCGGCAAGGTGGCTCGGTGGCGGCGTTCGACAACCTCTATCTGCCGCGGCTGCACCGGGCAGGGCGGGTTGCGCCGGACGTGGCCGATGCGCGGTCCGGGGAAGGGAGCCCCGGGGGCTACATCCTCGATTCCAGGCCCGGGCTCTACGACAACGTGCTGGTGCTCGACTTCAAGAGCCTGTATCCGAGCATCATCCGCACCTTCGGCATCGATCCGTACGCACTGCACGCTCCGGGCGAGGACCGCATCGAAGGGTTCGCGGGCGCGTCGTTCGCGCGTGAGGGGGCGATCCTGCCCGGGCTCGTCCAGTCGATCTGGGAAGAGCGCGACCGCGCGAAGCGGCGCAGCGACGCGGCGATGTCGCAGGCCACGAAGATCCTGATGAACTCGTTCTACGGCATCCTGGGCGCGTCCGGCTGCCGCTTCCATGATTCCCGCCTTGCGAGCAGCATCACCCGGCGCGGGCACGAGATCATCCGCCGCACCCGCGAGGTGATCGAGCAAGGCGGCGAGACCGTGATCTACGGCGACACCGACTCGCTGTTCGTGCTGCTCGGCCCCGGCGTGGACGAGTCCGCGGCGCGCGAGCGGGGTGGCGCGATCGCGGCGACGCTCAACGACTGGTGGCGTCGCACCGTCGAGCGTGAGCACCGCCTGGAATCGTCCCTGGAAATCGAGTTCGAGACGCTCTTCCTCAAGTTCCTCATGCCGACGGTGCGCGGTGACGTGATCGGCAGCAAGAAGCGCTACGCCGGCCTCGTGCGCACCGACGACGGCGATCATGACCTGGTGTTCAAGGGTCTCGAAAGCGTGCGTACGGACTGGACGCCGCTCGCCCGGTCCTTTCAACGCGAGCTCTACCGGCGCGTCTTCTTCGGTGAACCGTTCGAGGTCCATGTGCGCGACACCCTGGAGGCGATGCTCGCGGGCGAGCACGACGAGGCGCTCGTGTACCGGAAACGACTGCGGCAAAGCGTCGAAGAATACACCCGCAACGTCCCGCCCCACGTGCAGGCGGCTCGCAAGCTCGGGCGAAAGGTTCGCTGGGTGCGTTACGTCATCACCGCGTCGGGACCCGAGCCGGTCGAAGAGGGCCGGCCCCCGCCACGTCCCGACTACGACCACTACCGGGAGCGCCAGCTCGCCCCCGCCGCGGACGGCCTCCTCCACTTCCTCGACACCAGCTTCGACGCGATCACGGACCGGCAGATCACAATCTTCTGACGTTCGCGTCACATGGTCCCGGCGAATCGGGTTCCGGCAAGATAACCCTCGGCCGCGTCATCATGGGATTGACCCCTCAATCCACCGGTGGCTCGGAGTCGCTTCTCGGCCAGTCGGGCTCGAAGCCGAGGATGGTGCAGTCGACGGGAAGCCGGGGGTTGAACAGCAGGTTGTGCCAGAACGTCGCCTCGCGCAGGGGGTTGTTCCGCGACAGACGCCGGACGGTGCAGGACACGCGGTACCGCTGGTTGAACTGCTCGAAGTCGAGCCGGCATTCCCGGTGTGCCAGCAGCGTCGCCGCGGTTGCGGAATCCGGCGGGAAGCTCGCGGTGAGGGTGTCGGAGAACTCGCGCGGCGTCTGGTAGTAGCGCTCGGCGAGGAACTTCAATGCGTCCTCGCGGCGCTGGGCCGGGTCGTGGGTGCGCCGCGCCATGTGGCGAAATTCCATCGTCGCCGAGTACTCGGGCCGTTTGCACAGCACGGTGACGATGCGGACGATGGGGCCGGCGCCCTGGGTCGAACCCGGAGCCGGTCCTGAACTCGGACCCGGGCTCGGAGTCGGGCTTGGTCCTGAATCCGGGGCCAATCCTGAAACCGGGCGCGGTCCCGAACCCGGAGCCGATCCCGGAATCGGAGATGCGATCGGCGCCATCCCGCCCGTGGGGCGGCCTTCGTGGCTGCGCATCGAGATCTGGCGGATCCGGCACTGCCAGCGAAGAAAGGCGTCGCGCATCCGTTCGTTGGCGCGATCGAGGCGCACGACGTTCGAGTCGTCTTCATTCCGCGTGTTCATCATGGGTACTGTTGTGCGTCATCCTGCACGTTGCACTTGCAGATGAACTACGACTTGGCGCAGGTGCGGGTGCGGGAGGACGAGATCGTCGTGGGCGCAGCAAGGACGGTCGCGTGACGTGGTCGCGACGGCGCGGCCATCGGGGCTGCCGGTCATGCTGCGACGCGCACCGAATCCGTCCGTGCCGGCCCACGGACGGCGCGGTCATGCCGCGACGCGGGGTTTCCTGCCGGCTGGCTCCGGAGCGTTGAAACGCCGGTCGTGCTGTAGGCTCGGGATGCGCCCGCGGGCGCTCGTCACGCTCTGGACGTCCACCGTCGCGACGACGTATCCCACCCCGTCCCCGCCGTCGGCGAGCACCTCGCCCCAGGGCGAGACGATGAGGGAGTGGCCGTAGGCGGCGCCGCCGCCCGGCACCTCGCCCACCGCGCAAGGGGCCACGACCACCGCGCCGTTCTCGATGGCGCGGGCGCGGTTCAGCACGTGCCAGTGCGCTTCACCCGTCACCTTGGTGAAGGCGGCCGGCACCGCGAGGATCTCCGCCCCGGCCTGCGCGAGCGAACGGTAGAGCTGGGGAAAGCGGAGGTCGTAGCAGATGGTCATGCCGAGCCGGCCCCAGGGCGTGTCCACCAGGACGGCGTGCCCGCCCGGGGCAACCACCGCGGACTCGCGATAGCGTTGAGTGGGGGAGAGATCCACGTCGAACAGGAAGATCTTGTCGTAGCGGGCGTGTATATCGCCCCGATCGTCGATCACGTAGCCGCGGTTGATGAGCCGGTCTCCGGGGCCGTCCACCGCGATGGAGCCGATCAGCATCCATACCCCGGTGTCGCTCGCGAAGCTGCGCAACGCGTCGAGCACCGGATGGCGCACTTCCGGGGCGGTCGGCGGCGCGAACAACCCTCCTTCGCTCTTGAGGCCGCCGCAGTACTCGGGGAGGCATACCAGCTCCGCGCCGGCCGCGACCGCGTCGCCGGCCAGGCGGCGCGCTTCCTCGATAGCCTCGTCGAAGGTGGCGAGCGGCCTCGTCTGGACACAGCCGATGCGAACTTCTCGTGTCATTGCACTCCCTCCCTGCCGCGGATTCTGCCTGGACCCGGACGCTCCGGATTCTCGTGCATCTCGCGCAATCGTGTCATGGAATCCGGCTGTCGTCCCCAAGCTTCCTGTACGCCTCACCCAACTCTACCAGGAGACGGCGTCCCGGCACCCGAAGCCTGACGAGCAGACCGCGCAATCGTGTTGCGGTGCCGAACGAGGTCAGAGTAGATGGAGCGAGAGCGGTTCTTGGAACGTCCGGCGAATTGCCGTACATTTCGCCTTCCTGTATACCCGATCCCATGCACAAGGAGACGAATCATGCTGGCATTCACAGACACTTCGGCCAGGATTGATGAACCCAAGACAGCACGGATGGAGCAGCGTACCAAGCCGCATGTCAAGGCGGAGATCCAGCGCGCCGCCGTGTTGCTCGGCATGGATGAGACCACCTTCGTGACGAGCGTCGCCTATGAACGGGCGCGGGCGACCATCATGGACCATGAAAGGACGGTTCTCACACCCCAGGATCGGGATGTGTTCCTCGCGGCTCTCGATACGCCCGCGGAGCCGACGGATGCGCTTCGCGAGGCTTCCGCGTTGCACCGGCACCTGGTTCTCGATGGCGACTGAGGCCACCACGGAGCTTCGTGTCCGTATACAACCATTCGATCCAGCCGGACATGATCGAGCGACGTTTTTCAGTGGCGCCGGCAGGATCGACAATTTCCTGAAACGCACCGCAAGGAAACACCAGAAAGGAGACTTCACGCGCATCTGGGTCGCTATCCGTCCTGGAGAAAGCAGAGTACTCGGTTACTACGCCATCAACGCTCACGCAATCGAAGTGAAGGATCTGCCCTCCTCTCTTGTGAAGGGCGCACCGGGCCACGGCTACGTTCCTGCCGCCTGTCTTTCGATGGTCGGGGTTGACCGGTCCTTACAGGGTCAAGGGTTGGGGCGAGCGCTCCTCGTCGATGCGCTGAGGCGTCTGGAGGTCGCTTCGCGAACGGTCGGAATCAAGGCGATCGTTCTGGATGTCCTCGAAGACGGCGGCAGCATCGCATTCGCCAAGCGGCAACGGTTCTATGAGCGGATGGGCTTCGTCCCTTTCCCGTCACGCCCATCCCGGATGTTCATCGCGATGTCGACGGTTCGCTCGGGACTGGCGGAGTAAGCGCGTGAGCTCCGGCTTCTTGCTCACCGCCCGCAGTGTTCGAGGCACAACCGGATCAGAACTTCCTGTACGCCTCGCGCAGCTCCACCATGGGATGACGCTCCGACATCTGGAACTTGATGAGCAGCTCGCGCGCGATCATGTCGCGGTCCTGCTGGTTGTCGGGGAGGTCGATGTCGTCCGGGACCCGTACCCAGCCGTTGATGTTGCGGTCGAACACCGCGGCGTGCCCTTCCTCGTAGCCCATGTGCACGTCTTCCAGCCAGTTGAGGTCGTCCCAGCCCATGATCTCGATGTACTTCCGTAGAAAGGGGGTGAGGCGATCGTAGTCGGGGAGGAGGTTGACGTCGTAGCGATAGCCGATGTGCTGGCCGATCTCCTTCTCGCGCTCGGAGTCGAGGCCATCGCTGGAAATGAACTGGTCGACGCTCCTGATCTCGGAGCCCTTGTAGCTGGTGCCTGCCATGAGTCTCTCCGGTTTTCCTGCCGGTTGCATGACGAAAGTCTCTGGATTCCCGCTTCCGCGGGAATGACAGCCCTTTGATTTACGTAACAATCAGGTTTCTGGTGCACCTGCGGATGGGATATTCGATTCGCAACTTCCCCTGCTGGTCAGGCAAGGAGCTCCCGTAGAAACTCCGGGGCGAAGTCGGCTCCATTACGCCAGGACAGGGTATGTCCCTCCAAGGTGAACGACTGAAACAACACTTTATCCCTCAGCGGTTCGAAGACCTCGCCATGCAGCTCGGACGAAAGATCGACCTCGCCCTGCGTTCCATCATTGAAAGCCAGCCACACTTTGTAGTCGCGTGTATACTCTGCCCTGGTCACGTGTACGAACATCATCTACTCCAGCGGTTCGATTCTCGACAAGGGCCTTCTATTCATCGCCGCCTCCCAATTGGCCATGAGCTCATCCTTGTGCAGCACATACCATTCGAGTATGGCGGCCAGTGCTCTTCTGGGAAACTTTCCGGTCACTACGCCAGTTTCAATATCCACGGTCACTTCATATTCTCCGTATTCCGCGTGAAAGTGTGCCGGAGCATGTTCGCGGAAATACATTCTGATCACAATTCCGAGAAATCGGCTGATTTCAGGCACGGTTTCCTCTCTCGTCGCCGGAACGATCGATCCCTCGAAGGCCATCGCCTCCCGCTTCGTCAAAGCCTCTACAGGTGATGGTAATCCTCGATGCCCACCGTGTAGCTGGTGCCCGCGAGCGGGACGCCGGCCATGGCCGATGCCTCCATCGTCAGCGCGGCCAGGTCCTCCGGCTCCAGGCTGTGCACGTTGGTCTTCCCGCAGGCGCGGGCCATCATCTGGGCCTCGATGGTCAGGGTGTGCAGGAAGTTGTAGACCCGCTCCGCCGCTGCGTCCGGGTCGAGCCGCTTGCGCAGAATCGGATCCTGGGTCGCAACGCCGACCGGGCACCGTCCGGTGTGACAGTGGTAGCAGTATCCGGCCTCGACTCCCATCTCCGTCTCGTAGTCGGACTCCGGGATGTCCTTGTTGCAGTTCAGCGCCATCAGCACCGAATGCCCGATGGCGATGGCGTCCGCCCCCAGCGCGAGCGCCTTGGCGACGTCCCCGCCGTTGCGGATGCCGCCGGCGTAGACGAGCGAGATCTCGCCCCGCTTGCCGAGATCGTCGATGGCCTTGCGGGCCTGGCGGATGGCTGCCATCCCGGGCACCCCGGTCTCCTCGGTCGCCAAGTGGGGGCCGGCGCCGGTGCCGCCCTCCATCCCGTCGATGTAGATGGAGTCGGGGTCGCACTTCACCGCCATGCGGACGTCGTCGTAGACGCGCGCGGCGCCGAGCTTGAGCTGGATCGGGATTTGCCAATCGGTCGCCTCCCGGATCTCCAGGATCTTCAGCGCGAGGTCGTCGGGGCCGAGCCAGTCCGGATGGCGGGCCGGGGAGCGCTGGTCGATGCCGGCGGGGAGGCTGCGCATCTCCGCCACCTGGTCGGTGACCTTCTGACCCATCAGGTGCCCGCCGAGCCCCACCTTGCACCCTTGGCCGATGAAGAACTCGCACGCATCCGCGAGCATGAGGTGATGGGGGTTGAAGCCGTAGCGGGACTGGATGCACTGGTAGAGCCACTTCGTCGAGTAGCGCCGTTCGTCGGGGATCATGCCGCCCTCGCCCGAGCAGGTCGCCGAGCCGGCCATCGTGGCGCCGCGGGCCAACGCGGTCTTGGCCTCGTAGGACAGCGCGCCGAAGCTCATGCCGGTGACGTAGACCGGGATGTCGAGCTCCAGCGGAACCTTCGCGCGTGGTCCGATGACGGTCTTCGTGTCGCACTTCTCCCGGTAGCCCTCGATCACGAAGCGGGTGAGGGTGCCGGGGAGGAACGTGAGGTCGTCCCAGTGCGGGATCTTCTTGAACATCGAGAACCCGCGCATGCGGTAGCGCCCGAGCTCGGACTTGATGTGGATGTCGTCGATGACCTCGGGGGTGAAGATCCCGCTTCGTCCGAGGATGCTGGTGTTGCGTCTCGGCTTGGCGGTGGCCGGGTCGAGCCGGGGCGCGGTTTCGCTCTTTGCCATCTGCGGGTTCTCCTGTCTGTAGCGCTACTGATGCTTACCGCAGTAATTCGAGTCTTCGAGCGCCCGGTTTTGACACTGATCTCCATCCTGCGTTTCCGCCATGCATTGTGGGGGCTCAGGGCTGTACCGATGCTTACCGCAGTAGTTCAAGCCTTCGCGCGCCTTGTTTTGACACCGATCCCCATCGGCCGTATATGCCTGACATCTCATGTCCATGTCTCCTGAAGAATTATGATGGGCGAGGAGTCTAAAGAATCAGCTTCTTCTCCGTCGGCTCCAGATTGTCGTAGTTCCAGAGCTGCTTGCCGGCGACGATCTTGGTGAAGTGATCGACGCCCCGAGCCGGGAGCAGCTCGTACTGCCGGAGCTTGCGCGTGAGCCATGCCTTGTCCAGATCAGTCAGCTCCGCCGGCACCGCATCCACGCCGAGGTCGCGGATCGTCCCGCCCACGTAGATCGTCCCGTCGTACATCGAATCGCCGAGGTTCTTCCCCGCGTTGCCGCACACCACCATGCGCCCGCGCTGCATCATGAAGCCGGAGAAGGCGCCGGTGTCTCCGCCGACGATGATGGTGCCGCCCTTCATGTCGATCCCGGTCCGCGACCCCACCGACCCCCGGCAGACGAGATCGCCGCCGCGGATCGCGGCGCCGAACGTCGAGCCGGCGTTCTTCTCGATGAGCACAGTGCCCGCCATCATGTTCTCGCCGCAGGACCAGCCCACGCGGCCGTGGATGCGCACGTTGGGGCCGTCGATGAGACCCACCGCGAAGTAGCCGAGGGAGCCCTCGAAGATCAGGTTCAGCCGGTTGAGGATCCCCACGCCGAGCGAGTGCTTGCCGCGGGGGTTCCTGACCACGATGGTCCCGTGGCCCTCCTGCATGAGGGCGCGCAGCCTGGAGTTGACCTCGGTCGAGGTGAGCGCATCTGCGTCGAGCTCGGCGCGCTTGTTGTAGTCGACCTCCGGGGCCCAGGGGTAGAGGAAGCGCTCTCCCTCCTCGGGGCGGAAGAAGACCTGCTGGGTCCGGCCCGCGAGCTGCTCGGTATGCATCCCCATCGCATAGGAGCGGTCGTCCTGGGGGTTCATGCCTGCCATACCCTGGTCTCCTCGTCGTAAGGGTCGCTGGTGTCGATCTCCTCGGGAAGGATGGCGCGGATGGCGACCTCCTCGGACGCCAGGGCGATGAGGTCGTCGCTCTCGTAGAGCACCAGCGGCTTGGCCGCCATGGTGTCCTTGGCCATGCCGAGCTGGTCGCGGGTCGCGACGAGATAGGTGAACACGCCGTCGATCTCGCGCACCGAGCGCTCCAGCGATTCATCGAGGGCCACGCCGTTCGCGAGGTTGTGCGCGGTGTACACCGCGAGCAGCTCGGAATCGCAGTCCGACATGAACCGGTGGCCCTTGCGCTCCATCTCGCGGCGCATCATCCAGTAGTTCGTGATCTGGCCGTTGTGGACCACCGCGACGTCGTTGTAGGGGAACGCCCAGTACGGATGGGCGGAGCGGATGTCGACGTCGGACTCGGTGGCCATGCGGGTATGGCCGATGCCGTGCGTGCCCCGGAATCCGCCCAGGTCGTACTGCCCGCAGACGGTGGTGGCGTCGCCCAGATCCTTGACGAGCTCCAGCGCGCCGCCCAGCGAGAGGATCTCCGCGCCTTCCACGTCCTCGACGTAGCGCGCGAGATGCTCCATGTCGCCGTCGAAGGAGACGACGTAGCGCATCGCGTACTCGGTGGACGCGGCGCGGTCCTTGACGGTAACCCCCTGCTCGGCGAGCCGGCGGTCGACTTCTTCCACGCGGGCGCGGATCCGGTCGTGGATGTCGAAGCCGGAGGCCATGTCCTCCTGCTCGGCCACCTTGAAGCGCATCACGTAGTCGCCCTCGGCCGGCGTGCCGTAGATCGCGAAGCCGGTCGAATCGGGTCCGCGGTGGCGCAACGCCTGCAACATCGAGGTCATCTCGGCGCCGATGCCGCTCACGCCGCCCCGGTGAATGACTCCTGCAATTCCGCACATGTCTTGTCTTCCGTTCGTTCTTCCGTTGAAGGGTCGCGAGGGCCGCGGGTCAGTTTCCTCTGAAGGCGCCCGCCTCTTGCAAAGGCGCCGCCTCCCGCGGCGGTCCCCGCCCGCTGCCGCTGCCCCGCAGGACGGCGCGGCGGCAGCGGCGGCGATGCCGATCAGGGCAGACAGTCGAGATAGGTGTCCATATCCCACTCGGTGGTGGTGTGGAGGAACCGCTCCCACTCGTCGCGCTTGTACTCGTCGAACAGGCGGTACATCTCGCCGGGCATCGCCGAGCGGACGACCTCGTCGTTCTTCAGGGCTTCGAGGGCGGCGCCCAGGGTCATCGGCAGCTTCCTGACCTGCTTGCCCGCCTCCATCGCCTGGTAGATGTTGCGGTCCTCCGGCGGGCCGGGGTCGATGTCCTTCCTGATGCCGTCGTCGGCCACCTTGATGATGGCGCCGGCCATCAGGTGCGGATTGACCATCGAGTCCACCGCCCGGTACTCGAAGCGTCCCGGGGCCGAGATCCGGAGGCCGGTGGTGCGGTTCTGGTAGCCCCAGTCCGCGAACACCGGCGCCCAGAATCCCGTGTCCCACAGCCGCCGGTACGAGTTGACGGTGGAGCAGCCGATCGCGGTCAGCGCCCCGAGATGGGTGACGATGCCGCCCACGACCTGCAAGCCCACCTTGCCCGGCAACTGCGGGTCGTCGGTGTCGGGCATGAAGGTGTTCTCCCCCCCGCCGAGGTAGGTGAAGTTGTCGGCCATGCCGGGAAGCGCTCCCGGGTCGTGACCCAGCGGCTTGACCGACTCCTCCCCGCCCCGCCAGAAGCTGATGTTGTGGTGGCAGCCCGAGGCCGACACCCCCATGAAGGGCTTGGACATGAAGCAGGCGATGAGGTTGTGCTCGCGCGCGACCTGGGCGCAGATCTGGCGGTAGGTGGTGAGGCGGTCCGCGGTGCGCAGCGGGTCGTCGAACGTGAAGTTCAGTTCGAGCTGCCCCGGCGCGTCCTCGTGGTCGCCCTGGATCATGTCGAGCCCCATCGCCCGCGAGTACTCGATGGCCCGCAGGTACACCGGCCGCAGGCTCTCGAACTGGTCGATGTGGTAGCAGTACGGGTTCGAGAACCCGCCGTCGGGCTTGCCGTCCGGGCCGCGCTTGAGCCACATCATCTCCGGCTCGGTGCCGTGGCGCAGGTGCAGTCCGTCGTGCTCGGCCTTGAACTGCTCGTGGATGCGGCGAAGGTTGCCGCGGCAGTCCGCGGTCAGGAACGTGCCCGGCGCCTCGCGCTCCTCCCGGTTGCGGAACAGGGTGCACCACAGCCGCGCCACCCGCTTGTCCCAGGGAAGCTGGCAGAAGGTCTCCGGCTCCGGGATGCCCACCAGCTCCTTGTCCTGCGGGCCGTAGCCCAGGTACTCGCCGTGGCGGTTGAGGAAGAGGTTGACCGTCGCGCCGTAGACGAGCTGGAAGCCCCTCTCGGCGATGCTCTCCCAGTGGTCGGCGGGGATCCCCTTGCCGCAGATGCGGCCGGTGATCGACACGAACTGGAGGTACAGGTACTCGATGCCGAGCCGGTCGATCATCTCTCGGACCTGCCTGACCTGATCGACCCGTCCGGGTGCTTCCACGAAGCCTTCGATGTCCATCGCCATTCTTCCGCTCTCCCTCGGTCTCCGGTTGTCGTTTCGCCGCTGGCCGTCGCCGGGCTCCAGCGGAATCATGACCAGTTCAACACCAAAACTCAACCAATATATCGTGATTGGTATCCGGAATCCGCGATGGCTGGTACGCTGTCCCGTGTCGCGGCGCCGGAATCCTCATGCTGGCCTCATGTCAGGCGAGGACGCTCAGGGCGCCTCCGGGCCGGCTCCCGCCGGTGGGTCCGAAACCCCGGCGGGCGGCCCCTTGACTCTCGGGAGAGTGAATGATCACCGACCTCACCGGCCACCCCCTCGGGCTCCGGGACCGCCCCTACAAGATCGGGGCGGGGGACATCGCGGTCCACCTCCGCCGCCGGATCACCGGCGGCGAGCTGCTCCACGGCGAGAGGCTCCCTCCCGAGCGCGCGTTCGCCGACCAGTTCGGCGTCTCGCGCGGGACGGTGCGCGATGCGTTGCGGCGGCTCGAGGAAGGCGGATTCGTCGAGAAGCGGCCGGGGAGCGGCACCTACGTGACCTGGTCCGATGCCGAGACGACGTCGATCGCGCAGTCCACGAGCCCGCTGGAGCTGATCGATACCCGCTACGCCCTGGAGCCCCAGATCGTGCGCCTGGCGGTGCTCAACGCTACCGAGCAGGCGCTCGTGAAGGCGGAACGATCGCTCGAAGCGATGGAACACAGCGAGCACGACGCGGATTCCTTCTCCGTGAATGACGAAGCGTTCCACCTCGCTCTGGCGGAATGCACGAGGAACGCGATGCTGGTGTGGATCACGAAGCGGGTGAGCGAGGTCCGCAAAAATACGGAGTGGGCGAGGATGCGGCAGCTCACGCTGTCTGCGGAGATGATCCGCCGCTACAACGTGCAGCACCGGGAGATCTTCGAGGCGGTGCGCCGTCGCGACGCCGAGCGGAGCGCAGCGGTGATGACGGCGCATCTGGATCTTGCGCGGAGATCCCTCGTCAGCGCCGCGTCATCTTGAATCTTGCGACCCGGGTACGCCGGGGAAGCCGGTGGAGCGGGTCACGACAGCCCATTCCCGAGAGAGTGTCACCGGGACGTCCGCGGCGCCGGAATCGAGTATCGACCTTCCCGTGAACGGTGGTTCGGCGGGATCGACCGTGGCTCCGTGGAGATCGGCGGAGGCTGCCGCGGCCCGTTACCGGGCCGCGACCTCCCTTCATTCGCCGTTGCCGGCGGTGCTTTGGCCACTACTTGCCGTGCCGCTCCTCCGCCTTCTTCTCCGCGCTCCAGGAAACGAGGAGCGGAACGATGCAGAGGATCACCGAGACCCAGAACCAGAGCAGGGTCCCGCCACCGCCGGCGAACGTGTAGAAGACGCCGGCGCCGTCCCCGGATCCCGGCGGGAATTACGGGTGCTTCGGATCCTCTTCGGCGATCAGCCGTTTGAGCGATTCCGGGCCGCCGTACTTCCTGATCTGCTCCTCGTACTCGCGATTCTCGCGTTTCGCCTGGATCACGTGCCACACGATCCACGCGACCACCCCGATGATCACGAGTACACCCTCCATGCCCACCATCGGGTACATGGGGCCGATGTCGGTGATGGTCCCGCCCCAGCTCTCTATCGTTGCCATGATCGTCGTCCTCCGTGGTGTCCGTTCAGGTGGTTCTGCCCACCGCGTCGTTCTCGGCGTCGATGATCGCCTGCTCTTCGGCCGCGAGGTCATGGGCCACCGCGGTATCGAGGCCCATCAATTCGATCTGGCGCGGAATGCGCAGCAGTCCGAACCCGTTGAGGATCTTCGCGGTGATCCAGCCCGGCAGGAAGCCCAGCAGGCCGAACATGATGAGCGCCCCGAGGATCTGCCCGAGGGGGTTGATCGCCGCGTAGCCCTCGGTGGGGGACGAGGGATAGCCCCACAGCACGAAGCCGCATACCACGACGCCGAAGAACCCGGCGTATCCGTGGACCGCGACCGCGCCCACCGCGTCGTCGACCTTGAACCTGCGCTCGACGAAGTAGTGCATCTTGTACATGAACACCACGCCCACCGCCGCGATGATCATCGCCTGGATGGGGTGGTACAGGTCGTTCCCGGCCGACGCCGCGATGACGCCCGCGAGACCGGACGAGTAGGTCCAGAAGGCGTCCCCCTTCGAGATGATGTACCCCATCAGCAGTCCGCCGGAGAGGGACATCAGGAAGTTGAAGGTGATCGCGGAGAGCGTGGTCGGCGCGAGGTAGATGTTCGTCGCCGAGTAGAAGACGCCGTCCCCGGCCTGGATGTCCCACATCGGTACGTTGCACGCGACGTAGAAGCCCCAGAACCCGGTGTAGATGAGGAACAGGCCGATGGTGACCAGCCAGGGATTGCGCGGGTTGATGTTGCGCGGGGTCCCGTCCGGCGCGAACTTCCCGATGCGCGGGCCGAGCACCATCAGGACCCCGAGGGCGAAGCCGCCGGCGATCGCGTGGATCACCCCGCTCGCGTAGGCGTCGTGGTAGCCGAGCAACTGCACCATCCAGCCCTCCGAGTGCCAGCCCCACGCGGCGTCGATGATCCACCACACCGAGCCGATGCTCACCGCGAGGATCCAGAAGCCGGAGGACTTGATGCGCTCGATGACCGAGCCGGACACGATCGAGGCGGCGGTCCAGGAGAACAGCAGGAACGCGGCCCAGAACACGCCGTTGATCCGCGCCCAGCCGTTTTCGAGATCGTCCGCGCCGCCCATGTGGGCGCCCATCACCTCGCTCCACGCCACGGCATGAGGCGCTTCCACCAGCCCCCCGATGATTCCCGGGCCGTTCGGGAACGCGAAGTAGATCCACCACCCGAAGAAGAAGAACGTGATGGTCACCAGCGGGATGAGCATGGTGTTCTTCATCAGGGTGTGCATGTGGTTCTTGTGGCGCGACGCGCCGACCTCGTACATGCAGAAGCCCACGTGGATGAAGAACATGATCACCACGGTGAGCCAGTAGTAGAACTCCGTGAAGATGATCCCCAATGCAGTCAATTCATTGTCCACTGCCTGTTCCCTCCTCTTTGACGTGTCGGCACGGGATGCGCCGCACGGTTCCTCGACTGTGGCGGGAACGCCGGAGCGCCGCCGCGGACCGGACCGTCCGGGGTTTCCCGGGGCGGTTCAGCTTGCGCATTGAGACCGTTTATGAAAAGCCGTGTCAATCCCGGGTCCGCTATTTGCCCCCGATTGGATCGGATCCGGTCTTCCTGGCTGTTAGCAACAAATAGACCTGTCCGGTTTTGTAGCACATGAGTTGTCCGCTTTGGTGGGGTGGGTCAGTGGACTGACCGTGCCCCGCCTGGCGGTGGCAGGTTGGCCGCGGACATGGGCCGATACCGATTCCCGACTCGGGACCTCACGCACACTGTCATCCATCGGGGTTGCCAGTCCCAGCCAACCGCAGCCGCGGGGAGCGCAAGCTCGCCGCGGCGGAGGACGGCAGCGCGAACGCGTCGGGGCAGCGCGAGTTCTCCAGGCCCATGCCCCGGCCCCGAGACGTTGATGTGGGCAAGTCCCATGTCGAGGGCTCCACACAGGGGGATGCGCTCAGCGAGCGCCTCCGGCCCGGGCGCGCACCGACACAGGGGCGAGCTCTGAGACGAGGGAGCCATCGGGCTCGTATTCGGCGAGCTTGCGCGGCCCGTGGAACACTGCCAGACGCCCGCCGGGGTAGCGATGGACCCGCACCCGCGCCTTGATGAAGTGGCAGCGGTGGACCTGGGCGGGGATCTGCAGCCGCTTGCCCTCGAAGCTCACACAGTTGTCCCGATTGACCGTGCGCTCGTGGTGCTCGCACACGATGTCGGCCAATCCGGGGCCGATGAAGGGGACGAAGGCCGTGCCCGGCTCGGCGGCAGGCACCGCGAACTCCTCGTTGAACGCCCCCCGGTAGTGCTCGGCCAGATAACGGTTCGCCCCTTGCATCGTGTCGATGCCCTGGGCGGCGAGCTCCTTGGGCAGCCGCTCCCCCGCTTTCGCGGGGGCAGGCTCTGGTGAGTCGCGAACATCCGCTCGCATCGCCCACGCGCCTCGGGCGAGTAGGCGGGTATCATCTCCACGCCGAGCTGATGCATCGCACGCCCGAACTGCGTCGGACGCTCCCGGTCCACCTTGCCCCCGGCCTCGGGCGTGAGCCAGTAGTGCGAACCCCGGTCGGTGTACAGACTCGACGGCAGCCCCCGCGTCTCAATGACCTCGGCCAGCCCCCGAAAGCTCGACGCCGTGCCTTCCTCCTCGACGAAGAACATCGAATAGTGCTCCGAGGTGGCGTCGTCGAGGGTGATGATGAGGTCCCAATGCCGGCCGGGCACCCATTCATGGGTCGAACCGTCCCCCGCTTTCGCGGGGGCAGGCTCTGGTGCAGCATCATCCCCGCAAGCGGCGCACGCTCGCGACGCCGGCGGTGCTTGCCACGCCCCGGCGCCTTCACGACCAGCCCCGCACGCTGAAGGGTCCGCTTCACCCAGGTGTAGCTGCGCGCACCCCCATGCGTACGCCTGTAGAAGCTGTAGAAGTGCTTCACGTTCCACCCCTCGTAGCGCTCCCGGTACAGCGCCTCGGTGCGCACCACCTCATCGACCGGCGCGCGCCGTGCCGAGACCTGCCCCAGGCGCTTGTCCACCAGCCCGTCCAGCCCCTCCTCCTCGTAGCGGTCCACATAGCGCCGGAACCCCCGCTTTCGCGGGGCAGGCCGTGCGCTCACACACCCCCAGCAGCCGCGCCCCCTCCTCCTGCGTCAGTCGCCTCTCCTGCCAGCCTCCGTAAGCCTCCTCGAATCGCATCTTCCGAACCTCCTGTAGCAGCTCCGTCCGTCTCATGGGTCACCTCCTCAAGGCACTCCATGAAACCGGACAATTGACGTGCTACTACACCGGACAGATTACGGGCTCCTAACACCTGGCTTGACCGGCCGGTACAAATCTAATGCAATTCCCCCCGGCTTCCATCGGACACGGCCGATTTCGCATGGAGCAAAATTGTTTCTCGCCCGCCCGCGGCGTTGGTCGGAGCGCCTGCGATTCTGCTACGCGGAATCGCGAAGCGACTGCGCCAGTGATCGCCGACCGCCAGGAGCGCGAAGACATGAGTCAAGAAAGGACGGTGACGTGATCCCTGCGGCCATCGCGCCCATGCCGGCCCGGCGCGGGCCGGTGCTGGTGCCGGGGCTTCCCGTGCTGCCGCCCAACGTCGAGCGGCATCCGGTCCCGGGCGGAGGCACCCGCACCCTGACCCTCGACGCCGGAGACGAGTTGACGGTCGTCGATCGGGAAGGCCGGCAGTCCTGCGAGCTGGTGGCCTTCGACTCCGGCGGGCGCCCGGACCCCGCGCTCATCGGCGCGACAGGGGCCGGGGCGCCGTTCGGCATCCGGGCCATCCTCGATCGCCCGACCCCCTCCGCGAAGCGCGCCCGTGATGCCTTCGCGGCCCGCGGCCTCGACCTCGGACGGGCCGCCGCGGTGCGGTTGTTCGGGGACGAGTCGCGCGCCGGAGCAACGGCCTCGTTCGTCGCCACCGCCCCGGCCACCCTCGTCGCCGGCGCTCCCGGCGGTCCGATGCCGGCCGATGCGCAATGCCCCCCGACCGAGATCGTGCTCTACGTCCGCCGCGAGTCGAGGACGAACCTGAAGCCGGCGGACGGGCCGCCGTCGCCGCTCGCGGACCCGCTCATCGACCTCAACATCCAGCCCGGTACTGTCAGTGGCTACGAGGTCAGGGCAGGCCAGTTCATCCAGGTCGTGGACGTGAAGGGGCGCGAGTGCAGCGACTTCCAGGCGTTCAGCCTGCGAGCCCTCGACCGGGGCCTCGAACGCGAGATCGACCCCACTACCACCCGCTCCCTGATGGGCTCGCTCTATCCCGGCCCCGGCCTGTATTCGAAGTACTACACCGTCGATCACGAGCCGCTGCTGGAGCTCGTCCAGGATACCTGCGGGCGCCACGATTCCTTCGGCCTCGCGTGCACCGCGCGCTACTACGAGGATCTGGGATACCCCGGCCATGCGAACTGCTCGGACAACATCAATGCCGAGGGCGAGCGCTTCGGCATCCGTCCGCGCGGCGGATGGCCGGCCATCAATTTCTTCTTCAACACCATGCTCGATGACGCCAACGCCATCGGGATGGACGATCCCTGGTCGCGCCCGGGCGATTTCGTGCTCATGCGCGCCCTCACCGACCTCGTCTGCTTCTCCACCGGCTGTCCGTGCGACGTCGATCCCGCGAACGGGTGGAACCCGACCGACGTCCAGGTGCGGGTGTACGACCGGAACGAGGACTTCAAGCCAGCCGCGGGGTTCCGAATGACCGCCGACGCCGACGTACGGATGACGAAGACCACCGGGTTCCACGAGTGCTTCGCCGCGCATACGCGGAATTTCGTCGAGTACAACGGGTACTGGCTCGCGCAGGATTTCCCCGCCCACGGCGCGATCAGCGAGTACTGGGCCTGCCGGGAGCGGGCGGTGGTGACGGACCTCTCGCCGCTTCGCAAGTACGAGGTCCTCGGCCCCGACGCCGAGGCGCTCATGCAGCTCTGTGCGACCCGGGACATGCGCAGGCTCTCGGTGGGGCAGGTGGTCTACACCGCGATGTGCTACCCGCACAGCGGGATGATCGACGACGGCACCGTCTTCCGGCTCGGGGACGACAACTTCCGGTGGGTCGGGGGGAACGACCTCTCGGGGCTGTGGCTGCGCGAGCAGGCGCAGCAGCGCGGGCTCGACGCCTGGGTCAAAACGTCGACCGATCAGCTCGCCAACGTCGCGGTGCAGGGTCCGAAGAGCCGGGAGATCCTCGAACGCATCCTCTGGACGGGGCCAACGTGGCAGGGCATCGGCGAGCTCGGCTGGTTCCGGTTCTCGGTCGCCCGCCTCAACGATTTCCACGGCATGGCCCTGGTCGTCTCCCGTACCGGGTACACCGGCGAGCTCGGATACGAGCTCTTCTGCCACCCCAAGGACGCCCGGACCCTGTTCGAGGCGGTCATGGAGGCGGGCAAGCCCTTCGGTATCGCGCCTCTGGGGCTGGGCGCGCTCGACATGCTGCGCATCGAGGCGGGGCTCGTCTTCGCGGGCTGCGAGTTCAGCGATCAGACCGATCCGTTCGAGGCCGGGATCGGGTTCACGGTGCCACTCAAGTCCAAGTCCGGCGAGTTCATCGGCCGGGAGGCGCTTGAGCGGCGCAAGGCGCATCCGGTGCGCAAGCTCGTCGGGCTCGATCTGGAGGGGGGGCTGGTACCCTCCACCGGCGACTGCGTACGCACCGGGCGCGCGCAGGTCGGCGAGATCACCTCCGCGGTGCGTTCGCCCATCCTCGGCAAGGTGATCGCGCTCTGCCGCATGGACGTGGCCCACGCGGCGCTCGGCACCGAGGTCGAGGTCGGCCAGCTCGACGGCCACCAGAAGCGCATCCCGGCCCGGGTCGTCCCCTTCCCGCACTTCGACCCGGAGAAGCGGCGGGTGCGCGGCGACTACCGCTGACGCGAGTCAGGCATGGACGCTGTTGCCCACCGGGGTCACTCGTGTGCCCTGGAGGGTCTCGGTGCGTTGGCAGGGGTTGCGGATTTCGGACACACCCTGTTGACCGTGATTCGGATTCCGGCTAACGTCATCATCGATCGGAAGTTGACAGTTATCAAGGAGCTACGGTAATAACATGTCAAATCTTCGCAAGATGCGGAGACACTTTCACCAAGGAGCAGGCCAATTCTCGACAGGACCGCTCGGCGTGGACCGAGAACATCTGATCGGCAGCGACTGATCATCGGCGGGGTGGTTGGTTCGGCGCTCGTTGTCACAACCGGCGCCGCCGTTCTGAACGTCGCTTCCATCGGTTCGACACCGGAGTTCGAGACGACGGTGATCGATCTCGTACTTCCGGACCCGGCGGCGGAGCCGGACCATGTACCCGACGGATCGAGACTGACGGCGGGCGCCGGGAACACTGCCTCTCCGGATTCGTTCTCGGACCGGCATCCGGTCTCGCAGGGAACAAACCTGTTTCCCGCCGACCCTCGGCGCTGGTCGGGGCGCGACCGCGTCAGCGGTCGCCACTCGCATGAGCTGCTTGAAGCGACGATCGAAGACTCCGTCGCCACATCTTCATCGCAGCCGGTCGCCAACTCGCCGGACTCCGGCCATGAGGTCGTCCCTGTCGCGAACGCCGGGCTTGCTCCCAACGCTGTGGAAACGTCTTCGGTCACCTCCGGGACTATCGCTCGGGCGGACGTCGAACCT